>NZ_CP045121.1 GCF_011492965.1 Rubrobacter marinus
GTGGAAGAGGTCTGGATGGAGGTCCTGGACCGCGTCTCCGAGCATATAGATGCGCCCTCCTGGCGCGTCTGGTTCGAGGGCACGAGGCCGGTGGACCTCCGGGAGGACCGGCTGGAGATCTCCGTCCCCAACTCCTTCGCCAAGGAGTACATAGAGGGACGCTTCAAGGGTCTGCTGGAGGAGGCCCTCGACTCGGCGCTCGGCGCGGAGGATTCCAGCCTCATCGTCTCCATCGAGGGACCCGAGGCACGCGGGGTGAGGCGGGAGAACGGCAGGAACAACGACGGAAACGGCGGCATGGACGGGGCGGAGGTCGTCAGAAACGCCCGCACGCCGCGCCCGTTCAAGGCGAAGTACACCTTCGATACCTTCGTGATCGGGGCGGGCAACCGCTTCGCGCACGCCGCGGCGATGGCCGTGGCGGAGACGCCGGGCGTGGTCTACAACCCGCTTTTCATCTACGGTGGGGTGGGGCTCGGTAAGACGCACCTCCTGCACGCCGTCGGGCAGTACGTCGAGGAGCAGGACCCGACCAGCGGGATCCGCTACGTCACCTGCGAGAACTTCACCAACGACTTCATCAACTCGGTGAGGGACAACGCGCCGCTGGACTTCCAGAGGCGCTACCGCGAGAACGACGTCCTGCTCATAGACGACATACAGTTTCTCGAGGGCAAGATCGAGACGCAGGAGGCGTTCTTCCACACCTTCAACGCCCTCTACGAGGAGAACAAGCAGATCGTCATAACCTCCGACCGGCACCCGAAGTACATCCCGACGCTGGAGGACCGGCTCGTCTCGCGTTTCGAGTGGGGGCTCGTCACCGACATCCAGCCGCCGGACCTCGAAACCAGGATCGCCATCCTGCGCAAGAAGGCGATGATGGACAAGCTCGAGGTCGACGACGAGGTGCTCACGTTTATCGCCTCCAAGGTCTCGACGAACATCCGGGAGCTGGAGGGGGCGCTGGTTAGGATCCTCGCCTACTCGTCGCTCTACGGCCGGCAGGTGAGCGTGCCGCTCGCCGAGGAGGTGCTGAAGGACATCCTGCTGGACGCGGCTTACCGCGAGATCCCGGTCGAGCTTATACAGCACGAAGTCTGCCGCTACTTCGGGGTGGCGAAGGCGGACCTCGTGGGCCAGAGCCGGTCCAAGCCGTTCGCCTACCCGCGCCAGGTCGCCATGTACCTCTGCCGCGAGCTCACCGACGAGTCGCTCCCGAAGATAGGACGCGCTTTCGGAGGCCGCGACCACTCGACGGTGATGCACGCCACCTCGAAGATCGCCAACCTCATCAACAGCGATCGCGACGTCTTCAACCAGATTCACGAGATCACATACCAGATCAAAAGCAAGCGCTAAACCCCGCCAGCCCCAAGCCTCTCATGCTTTTTCGAGTACCCGGACCCCCCTCCCCCTTATCTTTCTACCCCTCCCCTACAGGGGAGGTATTTGTAACAGATTTCGAGCTTTTCGCGCCCTTTTTATCCACAAGCCGTCCACAGGCTTGCCGGAGGCTGTGGATAACTCTGGCATGGCCTGCAGCGCTCGGCAGGGGGTTATCCACAAAATGTGTGGATAAAAACGCGCTCCTGTGGATAACTATCACGGTTCATGTCTAAACAGTGATGCCATATACGCGAATTGGCATAGAACCTGTGGATAAAAATGTGGACAAAGGGGGACGAAGCTGTGGATAAACCTGTGGATAAAAATGTGGATAACTAGGGGCTGTGGATAAGTGGGGTAGTTATCCACATTCCTTCCACAGGGTAGGGGCGTTTATCCACAATTTCGTCCACAGGCAAGGTAGGCGTTTTTCGGCTTAGATAAGCGGATCCGCGAAGTTATCCACACTATCCACAGGCCTTATTATTACTACTAATATAAGGAATATAGGGTTTTAATACTAATACTAAGGAGACGAGGAGGGGCGATGAGGGCCGTTTGCAACACGGAGATGTTCGGTAGGAAGCTCGCGCTGGTATCGCGGGGGGTATCGGCTCGTTCGACGATACAGCTTCTCGGCGGGATCCTGCTGGAGGCGTCCGCAGACGCCGGCGAGTTGCGGCTCTCGGCGACGGACATGGAGATCTCCATCCAGACCACGTCGCCGGCCGAGGTCGGGGAAGAGGGGCGGGTCGTGGTGCCGGCCCGGATCTTCAACGACGTGGTGCGTTCGTTGCCGGGCGGGGAGATCTCGCTCGTCCACGATCGGTCCGAGGGGGTGGTGCGGCTCTCCTCGCGGGAGAACGAGTACGGGATACGGGCCTACGCCGCCGAAGACTTCCCGAACCTGCCGAGCTTCGACGAGGGCTCCGCGTTCAAGATGAGCGCCGACGTTATCGTCGAGACCGTGGAGAAGGTTTCGAAGTCGTACTCGCGGGACGAGACGCGTCCGGTCCTGACCGGGATCCTGGTGAGCTTCGAGGAGTCGCGGGTGAGGATGGTGACGACGGACTCCTACCGGTTGAGCATCAAGGAGACCGAGCTCGCCACCAACGGCTTCGACGGGGAGCGGCAGGCGATCATCCCGGCCCGCGCCATGCAGGAGGTCAGCCGCATCTCCTCGGCCTCGGGGGAAGAGGGGGTGGAGGTTGTGCTCTCGGAGAACCAGGCGCTCTTCAAGATCGGGGACGTCCTCTTCGGCACCAGGCTCATCGAGGGGAACTTCCCCGAGTACCGGCGGCTGTTGCCGAGCGTGTTCGAGCGCGAGATCTCGGTGGACCGGGAGGAGCTGATCGGCACCCTGCGCCGCGTGAACCTCTTCGCCCAGCGCCAGACCCCGCCGGTGCCGGTGAGCCTGGCGTTCACGGAAGGGGCGGTGGAGGTCTCGGTGCGCAACGGCGAGGTCGGCGAGGCGCGCGAGAAGCTGCCCTCCAACGCCGAGGGCGAGGAGGAGTTCCGGATCTCGTTCAACCCGACCTACCTCATCGACGGCGTCACCGCGGTCGACTCCGAGAAGGTCCGCTTCAAGCTCAACGAGTCCTTGAAGCCCGGGCTCATCGTCCCCGACACGGAGGACGAGGGAGAGCCGGACTTTCTGTACCTGATCATGCCGATGCGCGACCCCTCCCGGAGCTAGGACACCTTGGAGCTCCCCCCCGGCATCACCCTCGGACAGGCCCTCAAGGCCGCGAACGTCGTCGGTACCGGCGGGGAGGCGAAGGTCCTGATCCAGTACGGAGACGTCCTCGTGAACGGCGAGGTGGAGACGCGCCGCGGCCGCAAGCTGGAGCCCGGCGACGTGGTCGAGGTGGGGGACGAGAGGTTCGAGGTGGGCCCGTGAGCTCTTACGTCAGGGCCGTCCGGCTCATCAACTTCCGCAACTACGCGGACGCCACCGCCCTCTTCTCGCCTGGGCTGAACATCGTGGTCGGGGACAACGCTCAGGGGAAGACGAACCTCCTGGAGGCGATCTCCTTCGCCACGACCGGCTCCTCGCCCCGCACCCCGAACGACTCCGAGGTCGTGAGATGGGGGGCGGACTTCGCCCGGACCGAGATGCGCGTGAGCCTCGACGAGAGCGACGGGAGCGAGGAGCGCAAGGTAGCAGTCGGGTATGCCCCCGGCCAGAAGAAGCGCCTCACGGTGGACGGGGCGCCGGCGAGCTCGCTCGCCTCCTACGCCGCCGGCGGGACGGGGGTGCGGGCTGTCACGTTCTTTCCGGACGACATCAGGATCGTCAAGGGCGCCCCATCCGACCGGCGCGAGTTTCTGGACACGCTGCTCTCCTCGCTGCGGCCCTCGTACGCCCGGGCCGTCGCCGAGTACGCCAAGGCCGTCCAGCAGCGCAACCAGCTTCTCAGGCGCATCAGGGACGGTTTCTCGTCCGAGAAGACGCTCTCGACCTGGGACCGGAAGGTCATGGAGCTCGGCTCCGAGGTGCTCAGGGGGCGAGAGGCGGCGGCGGAGCCCCTGAACGCGCTCTTCGGAACTTCGGTGCGCACGCTGTACGGCCCCGAGAAGGCCGCGCTGAGGTATTCCCATAGCGCACCCCTCGACGGGTACGCGGAGGCGCTTACGGAGGCACGTGAGGCCGATATAGAGCGAGGCACCACCTCGGTGGGGCCCCACCGCGACGACTTCGCCGTCCTTTTCGGCGGGGTGAGCATGACGACGTACGGATCGCAGGGTCAGCAGCGCCTCTCGACGCTGGCGCTCAAGTTCGCGGCGAGGGAGTACCTGAGGGGGGAGACGGGGGAGGATCCCGTGCTGCTCTTCGACGACGTGATGAGCGAGCTCGACGAGGAGCGGCGCGGGTACCTCTCGGGGTACTTTCTGGAGAGCACGCAGGCCGTTATAACGACGACGAACCTCGAGTACTTCGACGAGGAGGTCCTGGAGAGGGCGCGCGTCGTACGCATATCTGGGGGGGCGCTGTCCAGGCCCACAAGGGATGGTGCAAAGGGGTAGAATCGGGCCTTGGGAGGGCCGGAAAACCGCTTAAATAAGGGCCAAACGGTACATATACGCCGTTGGGAAAGCATGCGGAGTGTGATAGAATCTTCGGGTGCAAAGTTATGCGATAGATCCTGATGTCGGCGGAGGCGCCGATCGTAAGATGAGGAGGGTCCGGTTCCTTGGCGGCTAACCCTGTTACCAAGAATGGCAAGAGCGAGTACGATGCAAGTTCCATCCAGGTTCTAGAGGGTCTGGAGGCCGTCAAGCGACGGCCGGGGATGTACATCGGGTCGACGGGGCCGCGAGGGCTGCATCATCTCGTCTGGGAGATCGTCGACAATTCCATAGACGAGGCGCTGGCCGGTTACTGCACCGAGATCTCGGTGGTCGTGCACCCGGACAACTCCGTCTCCGTCACGGACGACGGGCGCGGCATGCCGGTCGGGAAGATGGACAAGTACGGCAAGTCCGCGGCCGAGGTCATCATGACCACGCTGCACGCCGGCGGCAAGTTCGACGGCTCGGGCTACAAGGTCTCGGGCGGGCTCCACGGCGTCGGGGCGTCGGTCGTCAACGCGCTCTCGGAGTGGCTCGAGATCGAGATCAGGCGCGAGGGCTACGTGTGGGGGCAGCGCTACGAGCGCGGCTTCCCGATGGGCGACCTCGACAAGGTCCGCAAGCTCAAGAAGGGCGAGCCCTCCGGGACGACCATCCGCTTCAAGCCCGACCCGGAGATCTTTACCGAGACGCTGGAGTACTCGTTCGACACGCTGAGCCGGCGGTTCAGGGAGTCGGCGTTCCTCAACAAGGGGCTCAAGATCTCGCTCGAGGACGAGCGCGACGAGGACCTCTCGGTGACGTACCAGTACGAGGGCGGCATCCGCGACTTCGTCGAGCACATCAACGAGGCGAAGGACCCGATCCACAAGACGATCTTCTACCTCGAGCGCGAGGACGAGGTCGGCGACGTCGAGGTGGCGCTGCAGTGGAACTCGGGCTTCCAGGACTCCGTGTTCACCTTCGCCAACAACATCAACACCCACGAGGGCGGGACGCACCTCTCGGGCTTCCGGGGGGCGATCTCGCGGACGATCAACGCCTACGCGCGGCAGAAGGGCCTGATCAAGGAGAAGGAGGAGAACCTTACCGGAGACGACATCCGGGAGGGGCTCGCCGCCGTCATCTCCGTGAAGCTCGCCGAGCCGCAGTTCGAGGGGCAGACGAAGACCAAGCTCGGGAACACCGAGATCAAGGGCCTCGTCGAGAGCTCGACGAACAAGTTCCTCGCGGAGTTTCTCGAGGAGCGGCCGGGCGAGGCCAAGGCGATCATCAACAAGTCCTTGCAGGCGGCGCGTGCCCGTCAGGCCGCGCGCAAGGTCCGCGACACGATCCGCAAGGGCTACCTGGAGAGCTCGACGCTCCCGGGAAAGCTCGCGGACTGCTCGTCGAAGGACCCTGCTCGTAGCGAGCTGTACATCGTCGAGGGCGACTCGGCGGGCGGTTCGGCCAAGCAGGGGAGGGACCGGAACTTCCAGGCCATCCTGCCGTTGCGCGGCAAGATCCTGAACGTCGAGAAGGCCAACATGAACAAGGTCCTCTCGAACGTGGAGATCCAGGCGATGATCAGCGCGATCGGGGCCGGCGTGGGGGAGACCTTCGACGTCTCTCAGGCCCGCTACAACAAGGTCGTCCTGATGACGGACGCCGACGTCGACGGGAGCCACATCCGGACGCTGGTGTTGACGTTCCTGTACCGGAACATGCCGGAGCTGATCGAGGCGGGCTACGTGTACATCGCGCAGCCGCCGCTCTTCAAGGTCACGCACCAGCGCAAGGACCACTACGTGTACAACGAGCGCGAGCTCAGGGAGACGCTGAACCGTTTGAACGCGAACGGGAACGCGAGCATCGGGCGCTTCAAGGGCCTCGGGGAGATGAACCCGATCCAGCTCTGGGAGACGACGATGAACCCGCAGAACAGGACGCTCTTGCAGGTCGGGGTCGACTCCGCCGCGGTCGCCGACGAGCTCTTCACGGCGCTCATGGGCGACAAGGTCGAGCCGAGGAAGCTGTTTATAGAGCAGAACGCCAGAGAGGTTAAGAACCTGGATGCTTGATACTTTTTCGGGGAACATACAGCCCCACTCGATTGAAGAGGAGATAAAGGACTCCTTTCTCTCCTATGCGATGAGCGTCATCGTCTCGCGCGCCCTACCGGACGTGCGAGACGGCTTGAAGCCGGTCCACCGGCGCGTCCTCTACGCGATGCACGACCTCGGCCTGCAGCCGAACCGTCCGTACCGCAAGAGCGCGACCGTCGTCGGCGAGGTCATCGGTAAGTACCACCCGCACGGCGACTCGGCGGTCTACGACACGCTCACGCGCATGGCGCAGGAGTTCTCCCTCAGGGCGCCGCTCGTCGACGGCCAGGGGAACTTCGGGAGCGTCGACGGCGACCCGCCGGCGGCGATGAGGTACACCGAGGCGCGCCTCACGCGGATGGCGACCGAGATGCTCCGGGACATAAGCTCCGATACCGTCGACTTCGCGCCGAACTTCGACGAGAGCCAGCGGGAGCCGACGGTGCTGCCGGCGCGCTTCCCGAACCTGCTCGTCAACGGCTCCGACGGGATCGCGGTCGGGATGGCGACGAAGATACCGCCGCACAACCTCGGCGAGGTCGTGGACGCGACCGTCGCGCTCATCGACGACCCGGAGATGGACGACGACGGGATCGCCGAGCACATCAAGGGGCCGGACTTCCCGACCGGCGGGATCATCGTCGGGCTCGCGGGCATCCGGGATGCTATCCGGGCCGGGCGCGGCTCCGTGCGGGTGCAGGCCAAGGCGCACACGGAGCAGATGAAGGGGAACCGGACCCAGATCGTGGTCACGGAGATCCCGTACCAGGTCAACAAGAGCTACCTGCTCCAAAAGATCGCCGAGCTCGTCAAGGAGCGCAAGATCACGGACATCTCGGACCTCCGGGACGAGTCTGACCGGAACGGCATGCGCATAGTGATCGAGCTGAAGCGCGACGCGGTGCCGAAGGTCGTCCTGAACCAGCTCTACAAGCACACCCAGATGCAGCAGAGCTTCGGGGTGAACCTGGTGGCGCTCGTGGACGGCGTGCCGAAGACGCTCTCTTACCGCTCCGTCCTCAAGCACTACGTCGACCACCAGTTCGAGGTAGTTACGCGCAGGACGCGCTACGAGCTCGCCCGCGCCCAGGCCAGGGCCCACATCCTCGAAGGCCTCCTCATAGCGCTCTCGAACCTCGACGAGGTCGTCGCGACGATCCGGAAGTCCAGGAGCGTGGAGACGGCGCGCAACAACCTGATGAGGACCTTCAAGCTCTCCGAGCGCCAGGCGCAGGCGATTTTGGACCTCAGGCTGCAGCGCCTCACCGCGCTGGAGCGCCAGAAGGTCGAGCAGGAGCATCGGGATCTGACGGAGAAGATCGAGTACCTCGAGAGCGTGCTCGCCGACGACGGCAAGGTCTACGGGATCATCAAGGACGAGCTCCTCGAGGTCCGCGCGGCGTATGCCGACGAGCGGCGGACCACCGTCACGGTCGACGAGAGCGTGGACTTCGAGATCGAGGACCTCATCGCCGAGGAGGAGATGGTCATCTCCATCTCCAACGGCGGCTACCTCAAGAGCGTGCCGGTCAACACCTTCCGCAAGCAGGGTAGGGGCGGCGTCGGCGTCGCGGGGATGGAGCTCAAAGAGGGCGACTTCATCGAGCACCTCTTCATCACGACGACGCACCACTACATGCTCTTCTTCACCAACAAGGGCAAGGTCTACCGGCTGAAGGTGCACCAGCTGCCGAGGATGAGCCGGACGGCGAAGGGGCGTCATATCGCCAACCTCCTCCCGTTCTCGCAGGACGAGAGGATCCAGACCGTCATCGCGACGAAGGACTTTCTGGACGCCGAGTACCTGCTCTTCGCGACTCGCAAGGGCGTCGTCAAGAAGACCCCGTTCCTCGACTACAACACGCACCTGAAGAGCGACGGGATCATCGCGATCAACCTCGCGGACGGCGACGAGCTGATCGCGGTCCGGACCGCCTCCGACGGCTCCGACGTGGTGCTCGTCACGAGCAACGGCCAGGGCATCCGCTTCAAGCAGACCGAGGCGCGGCCGATGGGCCGGGCGACCGGCGGGGTCAAGGGGATCACGCTCAAGAACGGCGACGACGTCCTCAGCATGGACGTCGTCTCCGACGGGGCGCCGGCGGACCTGTTCATGATCACGGAGAAGGGCTTCGGCAAGCGCACGCCCCTCTCGGACTTCAGGGCGCAGGGCCGCGGGGGGCAGGGCGTCATCGCCATGAAGACCGACGGCGAGCGCGGCAAGCTCGCGGGCGTGCGGGTGGTCCGGCCCGACCTGCACGAGCTGGTGATCGTCTCGAACTTCGGGACCACGATCCGCATCGACGCGGAGTCCGTCTCCCGGCAGGGGCGTGGCGCCCAGGGCGTGCGGGTGATGAACCTGCGCTCTGGCGACTCGGTGAGCGCGATCGCCAAGGTCGTCTCCTCCCGCTCCGAGGACGCCGACGGCGCGACGGACGAGCTCTCGCTGGACGAGATCGTGGACGAGGAGGTGTTGAGCCCCGCCGAGGCCGGGCTCCCGGAGGCGAACGGAGACGGAAGGGTGGAGCGTGGATAACGACAAGCACGCCTCCTGCGACGGCGTCGTCGAGTGCACGGCGCTCGTCCTCGCCGAGGGCTACGCCGAGCTCGAAGGGAGGCTCACCCTCTTCGGGATACTCGACGAGATCAGGCCCACCGGCGAGAGCGGCACCTCCTTCGTCGTCTACGCCAAGTTCGAGGGGTGCGAGCACGCGGCCGGCGGCGAGCGGCGGGCGCGCATCCTGATCACCGACGAGGACGGCGAGATCCTCGAGGAGTCGCCCGAGTTCTCCGTCTGGCTCAGCGGGGAGGAGGGCCCGGCGACCATCGTCGCCGAGTTCGACCTGCCGGGCGAGCTCGGGGGCGAGGAAGGAATACTGTGGGTGGAGGCGGAGCTGGACGACGAGACGCTCGCCCAGACCGCGATACCACTGCGCGAACGGTACAACGTGTAAACGGATCGGCGGAGGCCCGGGGGATCGTCCCCGGCCTCTCCTTTTATGAACCAAGGAAACCAACCCAAATGACCGAAGATACTGCAATATTCATCGACTGGGAGAACATCTACATCTCCACGGTCACGGAGTACGGCGCCAAGCCGAACGTCTCCGCAATCCTAGAAAAGGCCCGCGAGTACGGGCGCGTCGTCTCCGCCACGGCCTACGCCGACTGGACGGACGGCGACTTCCGGAACGCCCCCCCGACCCTGTACTCGAACGGCATCATCCCGCGCTACATCTCGGCGCGCTACTTCCCCGGGGGCCGGTCCTCCAAGCGGCGGACGAACTCCATCGACGTGATGCTCGCCGTGGAGTGTTCCGACTTCCTGCACGGTCACCCGCAGGTCGACACCTACGTCCTGGTGACCGGGGACGGGGACTTTATCCCGCTCGTGATGCTCCTCCGGAGCCGGGGGAAGAAGGTCGTGGTCATCGGGGTGTCCGAGGCGACCTCCTTCCACCTCATCGAGTCGGCCGACGACTTTATCTCCTACGCCTCGCTCATGGAGGAAGAGCGGGCGGCGCGGGCCCGCGAGAGGGAGCCCAAGAAGAAGACCGCCGACCCGTACAAGGAGCTCGTGCGCGCCGTCGAGGCCCTGAGCAACGGGAGCAAGACGCGCGTCCTGGGGCAGGTCAAGCAGCAGATGATCGTGCAGCTCGGCTCGTTCGACGAGCGCAACGAGGGCTTCAAGAAGTTCAAGGACTTCGTGGTCGAGGCCGAGCGCCGGGGGCTCGTGAACACGGTCGACCGGGACTTCGAGCTGCAGGTCTACCTGCCGGGCGAGGAGATCCCCGAGACCCCGGAGTCCGACCTGGCCACCGAGGAGCCGCAGGAGACGAAGGAGACCGCCGCGCCCGCCGCGACGAACGGCCGGACCGAGGCTCCGCCGGAGCCCGCCGCGAGCGACGGTTCCGACGAGCCGCCCCAGCAGCGTGAGGCCGCCGAGGAGGCCCCCTCCCCGGAGAAGCCGGGCTTCGATCTTCTGGAGGACCTTACGCCCTACGAGCTGAGGACGATCTGCAAGAGCGTCGCGGACCTCGAGCAGCCGGCTTCGTTCATAGAGATCTTCGGGAGCATCCGCGAGCTCGACGAGCGGGGCGAGCTCGAGCTCTCGAAGGACGAGATCCGCGAGGTGATAGAGGCGATGCTCGAGGCGGGCTACGTGGTCAAGAGGCGCACGAAGCCCTACAAGGAGGCCAAGGCCGACATAACCTTCTTCGCCCTCGACCGCGAGCGCGACGAGGTTAAGGCCGCCCTGAACGGCGCCTGACGCCAGAGGCGATAGCAAGAGTAGAGGGCCCGCGAGCGAGACTCGCGGGCCCTCTACTCTTGCCCGTTCTTAATCGGCGAGTTTGTAAACGGTGAAGGCCGCGATGAGGAGGGCTACGAGGGCCTGTGCCAGCGAGGCGCCGATCGTCGCGAGCACCTGGAGCGTGGAGACGCTGCGGATCAGGAGCTGCACGCCGATGATGCTCCCGAAACCGAGGAGGAAGACCAGCAGGGCCTTCTTCCTGTAGCCCTCGCCGCGCTCCTTGAGGAGGGCCATGCCCAGCAGGGCGGGTATAAAGAACGCAAGTATCAGGGGAACGAGGCGCAAAACCTCTATGGCCGCGCTTATAACGGTGGTCATATACTTAGTTTAGCGCAAACCTTGCACAATGCTGGAAACTCGGTTATTCGATATGTATCCTGCTGTACCTAAAGTGGAGACCGAGAGGCGGTAGGGCGGATGGGGATCAACCAGAGGATTTCGCTTCGTAAGTTTGTAGACGACGTGAAGCGCTGGGTGGACGAGGGCAGGTCGGACGAGTGGATCGCCAGCGCCCTCGGGACGAGCGCCTCCAGCGTGCAGTCCTTCCGGTCGCGCAATGGGATCTACCGCAGGGACGTCTCGGCAGCGTTGGGCAACCCCGAGGAGTACGAGGTCTACGAAGGGGTGATCGAGGCCGGCCACAGCGGCACCGGGATCTGGTTCGACCCGGAGGTGGGGGAGGGCCCCCGCTGGCAGGGGCGCTGGAGCGGCGTCGGGAAGGTCGAGATCCGCCTGAGCCCGACGAAGATCGTCCTGCTCTCGCGCGGCCGGGCCAACGGCCACTTGGGGGTATAATAACTTCGGTTCGGGCCGTCCGACCCGTCGCTGTCCGGCGGATCTCCGCCGGGTAGAGAAAAGTCCGGACTCGCGAGGACGGGGTAGGGGCGACCCTTCCCGATCCGGAGAGGCCGCTCGGGCCAACAACCCGAGGGGCGGGTGGCGCAAGCCCCCGTCACGTCAAGTGCAACAGAGAGCAGACCAGCCGATGGCCGTGAAACCCTTCGGGGTCCACCGGCACAGGTGATGGGTGAAAGGGTGGGGTAAGAGCCCACCGGCGGTATCCCGCGAGGGACCGGCCAGGTAAACCACCGGTGCGAGCAAGCCAAATTGTCCCCATAGGGGCTCCGCGAGGGGCTCCGGGGCTGGTAGGCGCGGCTCCTCCCAGAGGAGCCCGGGACGGGCCGCAAGGCGCTCCCGGAGATGGATGGCGGGATAGAGCAGGATCCGGCTTACGGGGCGGCCCGGACTTTGTATGTTGCGTCACATTAGATTAGAACGGTTTCACAAAAGCTATGTGCACGATCCTCTATACTTCCGGCACGTCAAGAATATACCTGTGGTTACTAGAGAGGGAACGCATTGGCACAGAGCGACGCGGCTAGATCCACCACCCAGGTCTTGAACAGGCTTCCTTGGTGGACGGGCCCGATCACGGTTACGACGGTCCTGATAGGCTTCGGGATCTACGTGACGGCTTCGTTATTCTTGTTCGACCGGAGCGAGTACGAGAACTACCTGTCGCCGTTCTACTCGCCGCCGGTCGGGTTCCCCGAGTGGTTGCCGACCTGGCTCACGCCGGCGGTCTTCGTGCTGTGGATACCGTTAGGGTTCCGGGCCACCTGTTACTACTACCGCAAGGCCTACTACCGGTCGTTCTTCTGGGACCCGCCGGCCTGTTCCAGCAAGGCCCAGCAGCGCGAGCCGCGCAGCCCGGAGAACTACAGGGGCGAGACCGCCCTCTTCGTGCTCAACAACATCCACCGGTACTTCCTCTACGGCTCGCTCATAGTCCTCGTGTTCCTGTGGTACGACACGGCCCTCGCGTTCCTCCCCCAGGGCTCCTTCGGCATAAGCCTCGGTTCCATCATCTTCCTCATCAACGTAAGCCTGATCTCGGCATACACGTTGTCTTGTCACTCCCTGAGGCACCTCATCGGCGGCCAGGTCGACTGCTACTCCTGTGTGACGGGCGGCAACGCGCGGCGCAAGGCGTACAACTGGCTTAGCGTCCTGAACCGCCAGCACGCGCTCTGGGCGTGGCTCAGCTTGTTCTCCCTTCTGATAACGGACATCTACGTGAGGCTCCTGCTTGCGGGCGCCATCACGGACCTGCGGATACTCTAAGGTTGGTGCAATTTGGAGCGTAACGGAAATACGAACGGTAGCAGCTCTCATCCTCACGAGGTAAGGGAGCACGACGTCCTCGTGATCGGGGCGGGCGGCGCGGGCCTCCGGGCGGCGGTCGCGGCCACCGAGCGCGGCCTCTCGGTCGGCGTCGTCACGAAGAGCCTCCTCGGCAAGGCCCACACGGTCATGGCCGAGGGCGGCATCGCGGCCTCCCTCGGCAACGTCGACCCCGAGGACGGCTGGCAGACGCACTTCAAGGACACGATGAAGAGCGGCAAGTTCATCAACAACTGGCGGATGGCCGAGATCTTCGCCAAGGAAGCCCCCGACCGGGTCTACGAGCTCGAGCAGTGGGGCGCCCTCTTCAACCGGACGCCGGAGGGCAAGATCTCCCAGCGCCCGTTCGGGGCGCACACCTACCGCCGCCTCTGCCACGTCGGCGACCGGACCGGTCTCGAGCTGATCCGGACGATGCAGGAGAAGGTTCTCGCGACCGACACCAAGGTCTACATGGAGACCACGGTGACGAGGCTCTTCCAGAACGACGAGGGGCGGGTCGTGGGGGCTCTCGCGTACACCCGCGAGACCGGCAAGTTCATCCACTTCAAGGCCAAGGCCGTCGTGATGGCGACCGGCGGGTGGGGCCGCATCTTCAAGGTCACCTCCAACTCCTGGGAGGGGACCGGAGACGGGGTCATGCTCGCGTACCACGCCGGCGCCGAGCTCGTGGACATGGAGATGATGCAGTTCCACCCGACGGGGATGGTCTGGCCCCCGGGCGTGCGCGGCCTGCTCGTCACCGAGGGCGTGCGCGGCGAGGGGGGGCTCCTCAAGAACTCCGAGGGCGACCGCTACATGGGCAACTACGACGAGGAGCGCATGGAGCTCTCCTCGCGCGACGTGGTGGCGAGGGCCAACTACACCGAGGTCAAGGAGGGGAGGGGATCGCCGCACGGCGGGGTCTACCTCGACATCACGCACCTCGGCTACGACAAGATCATCCAGAAGCTCCCGACGATGCACGAGCAGTTCCTCAAGCTCGCCGACATCGACATCTCCAAGGAGCCGATGGAGGTCTTCCCGACCGTCCACTACACGATGGGCGGCATCAAGATCGACCCCGAGACCGCGGCCTCGAACGTCCCCGGGCTCTTCGCGGCCGGCGAGGTCGCCGGAGGCCTGCACGGCGCGAACCGCCTCGGGGGCAACTCGCTCTCCGACCTGCTCGTCTTCGGGCGCAGGGCCGGCGAGGGTGCCGCCGAGTACGTCAAGAGCAACGGCTACTCGACGGACATCCCCGAGAGCGCGGTCGAGGAGGAGAAGAAGCGGATGCTGGATCCCCTGCAGAAGCAGGGCGAGGGCGAGAACCCGTACCACCTCCAGCAGGAGCTCCAGGAAGTGATGATGGAGCACGCGAACCTCATGCGCACCGGGGACTCCCTCAAGGAGGGGCTCGGGAAGGTGCTGGCCCTCAAGGACCGGCTGCCGAACATGAAGGCCAGCGGCTCGACCCTGTTCAACCCCGGCTGGCACGCGGTGCAGGACGTCAATAACCTGGTCACCATCTCCGAGGTGATCCTGAGGACCGCTCTAGAGCGCACGGAGCGCCGCGGCGCCCAGTGGCGCCTCGACTTCGACGGGCCGGACGACGATCTCGGCAGGGTCAACTTTATCGTCAAGGAGGACGCGCAGGGCGAGGTGGGCATAGAGAAGCGCGATATCCCGCCGATGCCCGAGCACCTCCGTAGGCTCTTCGACGAGAACCAGGACATGAGCGGCGGCGAGAAGACCGGGAAGGAGAGCCAGTTCTAGGCTGGCTCTCCCAAGACAGGAGCATAGATTGAGCGATAGAACGAACATCACCGACATCGCCGAGATGGCGCACGCGCCGGCGTACAACGACGACGCGGCCAACACCGGCGAGACCCGCACGCTCCAGATCTTCCGGGGCGACGGCGAGGGCGGGAGCCTCGTCCCCTACGAGATCGAGCTGATCGAGGGGATGGTCGTCCTCGACGCGGTCCTCAAGATCCAGGCCGAGCAGGCCGGCGACCTGGCCGTGCGCTGGAACTGCAAGGCCGCCCACTGCGGCTCGTGCAGCGCCGAGATCAACGGCAAGCCGAAGCTCCTCTGCAAGTCCCGCGTCGAGGAGTACGACGGGCAGGAGATCAAGGTCATGCCGCTCCAGGCGTTCCCGGTCGTGAAGGACCTGGTCTCCGACGTCTCGTGGAACTATGGGGTCTCGGCCCAGATCCAGCCGTTCAATCCCGGCAAGGAGCAGGCGCCGTTCACGATGTACGAGGAGGACGTCGAGCGCCTCTACGAGCCGAAGAAGTGCATCGAGTGCTTTATGTGCCAGGACGTCTGCCACGTGCTGCGCACCCACCACAAGCACCCCGAGTTCGCGGGCCCGCGCTTCTTCGTGCGGACGCAGTGGCTGGAGATGCACCCGATGGACGAGAACAACCGCCTGCAGTTCCTCAAGGAGGGCCGCGGCGGGGTGCAGTACTGCAACATCACCAAGTGCTGCTCCGAGGTCTGCCCGGTCGACATCCACATCACGGACAACTCCATCATCCCCCTCAAGGAGCGCGTCGCCGACGAGTACTACGACCCGGCGAAGTGGCTTATGCGCAAGATCCGGGGCAACAGGAGGAACGGCTCCGCCAACGGCAACGGGGGCACGCGCGCGAGCCACAAGCGCGCCGAGATCCGGACGAACGGGTAAGGGGACTTTCGACCGTCAGCCGTCAGCGGCCAGCCATAACGGGGGAGCCGCGGGTCACTTCCGACCCGCGGCTCCCCCGTTTCTGCTGAGGGTCGAAACCCTGATGAGAGGCAGAGAAAGAGCGGACGACGGGCTTCGAACCCGCGACCTCCAGCTTGGGAAGCTGGCGCTCTACCAACTGAGCTACGTCCGCAACGGTGCTATTTTAGCATCGGGGTGTGGAGCTTGCGACGGTCGGGGGTCTGCGTAGGATGGTGCGGAAACTGAAGGGGAGCATCTTCCGGAAGCCGCGGATGGGTCTGAGCCGCGCCGCGGGGATGAGGCTGGGCGACGCGCAGGTAGCGTGCGGGGCCCTGCTCCTAGCCCCCTCCTCCTTCGCTCCCTCGCAGGGCGCGAAACCCTTCTACTCCTCGTTCGGGCTGCTGGCCGGGCCGATGTTGGCGTTGCGGGGCCTTGCGGGGCTGCTGGCGGCGGAGAAGCGGAAGCTGGCCGGAGACCACCGCCTGGCGTCCATGCTGCCGGGGTTGCTCGCTCTCTTGGCCGCCGTTCTCGAGTTTCCGGCCTAGCGATGGGGGAGCTCGAATACGACTTCTGTCCCCGTTGCGGCGGTCGCCTCCGGTCGCGCCGGGTCAAGGACGGGGAGCCGGAGCGGCTGGTGTGCGAGGAGTGCTCGTTTATCTTCTACCTCGGGCCGAAGCTGGTGGCCGCGGTGATCTGCGAGATGAACGGGGGGATCGTGATGACCCAGCGGGCCATCGAGCCGGGGTACGGGAAGTGGACGTTCCCGGGCGGGTTCATGGACCGGGGGAGACGGCGGAGGCCGCAGCCTCGCGCGAGGCGCGGGAGGAGGCGGGGTCGAGGTCGAGGTGGGGCCCATCCTCGGGCTCTACTCCTACGAGGGGCAGGTGCCGGTGATCGCGGTGTACAAGGGACGGGTCACGGGCGGGACTCTGGAGCCGTTGGACGAGACGCTCGCCGTGAAGGTCTTTCCGCGCGACGGCCTGCCCTGGAGCGAGATGGCGTTTCCGAGCACGGAGCAGGCGCTCGAGGATTACGTGCGCAGCGTCTCCCCTAGCCCCTAGCCCCGGCCAGGGCCTCCTCGACGGCGGCCAGGATCTCGGCCTCGTCCGCGAGCCTGCCGACGCCCGGTAGCTCCTCCGCGGAGGCCATGAGCCCCTCGGACGGGCCGACGAAGCGGTGGTTCCATCCCTTCAACGTCTCCACGTTGCGCTCCGTGGCCGGGTTGGACCACATCTCGGGGTTCATGGCGGGGGCCCAGAGGACGGCCCTCGCGCCGGCCAGGATCGTGGCGGAGAGGAGGTCGTCGCCGAGGCCGACGGCCGCGCGGGCCATCGCGTCGGCGGTGGCCGGGGCGACGAGGACGAGGTCGGCCCAGCGGGCGAGGGTGACGTGTTCGACCCGGCCGGAGCGTTCCCACCACGTCTCGTCGGTGTGGACCCCGCCGCCGGCGGCTATCGCGAGGGTCTCCTCGGGGATGAAGCGGAAGGCGGCGTCCGTGGCGACGGCCCTCACCTCGTGCCCGGCCTCCCTGAGGCGCCGGATCACGCCGGGCGCCTTGTACGCCGCGATGCCGCCGGTCACGCCGACGAGCACCCTGCTGGCCGCACTGCTGCTACCGAGTTCCGTCACTTCTACCTCCGGCGGGATGCGCTTGCGTACCCGCGATTCTACGCCCGGTTGATCGCGCCCGCACAGGGGTAAAGCATCGGCCACGCGGGCCGTCGTACCCGCACGAGCGAGCCAAAGAGGAGGAGACGGTGGACTTCAATCCGGACGACGCGCAGCAGTACCTCGAAGGCATCGAGTACCCGGCCAGCAAGGAGGAGATCTCGTCCGCCGCCGAAGGGAACGGCGCCCCCGAGGACCTCGTCGGCCTGATCGGCACCCTGCCCCGTCCCGAGTTCTCCAGCCAGGAGGAGCTCATGGACGAGCTTCGGGCGCGACCGGGCGGCGGATAAACTCGGCGCAGGCTGCTCGACGCTACCTTTCCCCTCTCCGGACGACGCCCGTAGCGCCGCGCCGTACGCCGGCGCCTCGAACGGGTAAGATGCGAGGCCATGACTGAGAAGAGGTTGAGCGGCAAGATCGCGGTGGTCACGGGCGCGTCGAGCGGCATAGGGGAGGCCACGGCGCGGGCGCTGGCCGCCCGGGGTGCCCCGGTGGTGCTCGCGGCGCGGGACGAGGAGAAGCTGGCGTTTTTGGAGCGGGAGATCCGGGCCGCGGGCGGGAGGGCGCTCGTCGTCGGGACCGACGTCGCGGACAGGGAGTCGGTGAGGGGGATGGTCGGGCGCGCCGTGGCGGAGTTCGGGTCCGTGGACGTGCTGGTGAACAACGCCGGCCTCGGACTCTCCGGCCGCGTCGCCGAGCTGCGGCCGGACGACCTGCGCTACGTCTTCGACGTCAACCTCCTCGGCCCGCTCCACTGCATACAGGAGGCCCTGCCGCACATGCCCCGCGGCGGGCGCATCGTCAACGTCTCCTCCGTGGTCGGGAAGCGCGCGATCCCGAAGGTCGGCGGCTACTGCGCGTCCAAGTTCGCCCTCAACGCCCTCTCGGACGCCCTGAGGGTCGAGGTGGCCGCCCGGGGCGTCACGGTGACGAGCGTCTACCCGGGGACGACGCGGACCTCCTTCAGGGACAACTCGCGGCGCACCAAGAGCGAGAAGCGCGGCTGGCGTCCGAAGGGCGTGTCCCCGGAGAAGGTGGCCGAGAAGATCTCGGGGGCCGCCGAAAGAGGGGGACGCGACGTCTACGTCACCCCGACCGACCGGCTCTTCGTGGCCGCGACGACCCTCGCCCCCGGCCTCACGGACCTCGTGCTGCGCCGCTTCTGGGCGAAGGACTGACGGGGCCTTGGGCTTCGAGGAGAGCGCGCTCGCGAGGCTCGGGCGCTACCGCGAGGAGGCGGACCGCTCGCTGGAGACGCGGCGCGGGATCGAGCAGACCGCCCGCCGCTTCTCCGAGCGGCTCTTCGGGGGCCTGGAGTACGCCGCTTCGCTCGCGCGCCGGGCCGGGCTCGGGGCGGAGACGCAGCGCGACGGAGGCCTCCTGGTCCTGCGGGTAGAGGCGGAGCCCGGCGGGACCTCGGAGACGAGAGCTACCTTCGGGACCCTTCGGGGGACCGCCGCGGAGACCGACGAGGACCTCATGCACGAGGACCTGAGCCGCTACGACCTCGATCCCTCGGGGTTCTCGGGGCGCGTCCTGGGCTGGTCGGAGGAGGTGGGGGAGGAGCCCTGCCAGATCTTCGCCGTGTACGGCGACGGCGTGTGGAAGACGAAGGGCGTCTTCGTCGCGAGGTCCCGGGGCAGGGTGGACGACCCGGACGACGTCCTGAACGGCTTCTGCCTGCGCATCCTGGGACGCCTCTTCGACACGGCCGCGCTCACCGGCGGCGCGGGGCGGCGCTGGGCCCGGGACGCCTACACGCTCCCGGACCTCCTCTCCGGCCGGGAGCACCCGACGGAGCTTCGCTGGTCGAGGTAGACGTCAGGCCCCGAACTCCCGGACGGAACGGACCCCGTAGCCCGGCAGGGCGCCGCTCCTCGTGGCCCGCTCCCCGGGCACCAGCAGGTTGTGGCGGGCCAGGGTCTCGAGGGCGCCCGCTATCTCCTCGTCGGTGCTCTCCCCGAGGGTCGCGCGGAGGTCCTTGCGGTTGATCTGGCCGTGCCCGAGGTATGAGCAGAGGCCGGCGTAGAGGACCTTCGCCGCCGGGTCCACGGGCAGGGCCCAGACCTCGGGCTCGTACCAGAACCCGCCGACGCCCACGGCGTTCTCGGGGCGGGGGCCGCGGTCGTCGGAGAGGATCGTGACCTCGGGGAGGGCGGTGCTGCTTGCGCGCTCCATCCCCCCTACTTCAGGACGGTGCGGACCGTCTCGCCGACGGCGGGGGTGTGTATCTTGTAGCTCGGGGCGAGGCGGTAGGCCAGGTCGCTGATGCGCCGCTTGGAGCCGTGGATCAGGATAATCTGGCGCGGTGTCAGCTTCTCGGTGATGCCGAGGAGCTCCTCCTGGGTGCAGTGGGCGGCGAAGTTGACCTTCTCGACCCGCCAGCCCTCGCCCTCGGCGGGGACCTCGCCCGTGCCGTAGGAGGCCTGGGCGTTGGACGGCAGGATCACGGCGTTCGTCGGGTCGTCCTGCAGGCGCCTGCGGTAGAACGCGCTCGCTCCGCCCTGCATCGTCACCGGCGAGGCGATGATGGCGCACGGGTTGGAGAGGATGCGCTCGCGGGCCTTGTCGTCGTTGGCGACCGCCCGGATGTTCTCCCCGAAGAAGAGCTCCTTGGGGTCCGTGTGCTGCAGGTACGGCTTCATGTACCCGAGCTGCTCGGCGTAGAGGCGCTCCGAGGTCGTCACGACCGAGCCGTCCACGTAGATGAAGACGTCCTTGTCGAGGCCGTACTCCTTGCCGAAGTGCTTGAGGCCGAGGATGATCTCCTGCGCCTGCCCCAGCGCGTACGTCGGGATGAGGACCGTCCCCTCCTTGCCGACGGTCGTCTCGTTGATGACCTCGACCATGGTCCGTATGGACTCCGAGAACGGCTGAGGCCTCTGGTCCGCGAGCGTCGCCTCCATGATGAGCAGGTCTATGTCGCTGACCTCCGGCAGCCGCGCCGAGGGGATGGAGAAGTGATCCTCGAGGCAGATGTCCCCGGTGTGGAACACGGTCGCCGAGCCCGTCTCGAACAATACGCTCGCCGCCCCCAGGATGTGGCCGCTCTCGGTCAGTGTGATCCTGGTGTTCCCTACCTTGAGGGGCTTGTTGAACTGCACGGGGACGAGGCGCTTCTTGACCTCCGAGAGCGGCGCCCCGCCCGCGAGCCCGCCGCCCATCGCCGCGTGGTCGTTGAGCGCCGCGGCTATAAGCTTCGCCGAAGGCGGCGTGCAGTAGATGGGGACGTCCGGCTGGTCGCGCACGAGCAGCGGCAGCGCGCCGCAGTGGTCGAGGTGCGCGTGGGTAATGATCGCCGCGTCGAGGCCCTCCACCTCGCGGAAGTTGGGGGCCAGGGAGCCCCGGCCGTCGGGCTTTATGCCGGCGTCGACGAGGACGCGCGTGCCCCCGAAGTCCAGAAGGTGGCTGCTGCCGCCGACCTCCCCGGCCCCGCCCAGGGCCCGAAAGGAGAGCGTGGGGCGCGACCTCCCGTTCGGGTGAGCGCCCGCCTTGCCCGCCGGGCGGGACGGGAGCGCCTCCTGTGCCTCCCCGCGGTGGGACCCGTCCCCGGCTACCGGCGGGGCAGGGGACGGGTCGGGGTCTTCGGGCTCCTCGCTCGTGGCCGAGGAGCCCGCGGACCCGCCGCGCCCGTGCTGGCCGGCCCGCGGCTCGCGCAGGTCGGCGTGGGCGCGGAGCACGCTGCCCATGAACTCCATAAGCTGGGCGGTCCTGGCCGTGGCGTCGAGGGAGTTGGGCAGGGAGCCGACCTCGTTCTTGACGGCCCTTATGAGCAGCTCGCCGAAGCCGTCGTCGGTGAAGCGCGCGTTCTGGAGGGCGTCCTGGATGCGGTCGCGCTCCGCCACGACCTGCCCGAGCTCGTCGTGCATCGTCTCCAGGCGCTCGGCGGCGGAGGAGTAGGCGGATCTCTCGCCGTCGAGGATGCGCTCCAGGTGCCGGGCCCTCTTCTCCAGGTCGGCCACCTTCTCGCCCATCCTGGCCCTGAGGTCCATCGCCGTGGCCGCGCGCTCCTCGGCCCTGCGGGCCCCCGCGACGGCGTCCTCGCGCTCGTCGAGCAGGACCTCGACCTCGCGCCCGAGGGAGACCGCCTGCTCCCGCGCCGCCCTGCTGGAGAAGGAGAGCTGCTCGTTCTCGCGCTTGAGCCGCTCCAGCTCGGCCTCCAGCTCGGCTATGCGCGCGCTCTCGGAGGCCTGCTTCTCGGCCTGCTGGTTCTCCTCCCGCCAGCGAGCGATAAGCGCGGGGACCACCCCGTCCGCGGGCTCCGTCTCGCCGCTCACCGCGGCCAGCAGCAGGCTCTCCGTCGTGTGGGCCTCGGCGAGCTCCCCCAGGTTCTCGGTGGTGAGCCCTTCGAGGGCGTCGTCCGTCTCGGGCGGGATCTGGTCCCCGACGGCGGTGCGGAAGGCGCCCCAGGCGGCGACGTCGTTCATCACGCGCCTCGCGACGCCCTTCAAGATGCCGGCGGCGCCCCCGGACTTGCGGGTTAGGGCGTCGGCCTGGATGCCGCGGGGTAGGAGGGCCTCGTCCAGGCCCGGGATGCTCTTGCAAAGCTCCGCCAGGGTCTTGCGGGTGTCCAGCCGGGAGAGCCTGCGCTGCAGAAGCTCTTCAGGGAAACCCTCCGGCGGAAGCGGGGGCGACGCAGGCTTGCCGGCGTCGCCGGGTTCGACGCCCTTCCCCCCGGACGCTTCGTCTCTGGGTATGGGATCTGACATCGGATCTCCCTCCGAGTATGCGAATTTGCTGCACGTTTCATGAAAATTATTCTACCACGGGCTATTTTCCGGCCCCTCCGCCGCGCGCGTACGGGCCCCGGGCGGGGCTTCCCCTTCGTATAGACTGCGGGCATGGAAGCGGAGAAGGGCACACAGAACGCGAGGATCTTCGCCTACTCCCCCGGACGGTACCCGATACTCGTCGTGGAGCTGGCCCCGGGAGACCTCCGCACGCTCTACTACGAGACCGGCTACGACCCCGAGCGGTCCAAGCCCGTGACCGAGGAGTGGATGAGGGAGAACGCCGTGGGCCGCCACAGCTTCGTGGAGGTCTCCCCGCCCCACGAGGTGCCCGCCCCGGCGCTCAGGGATTACGTCCGCGAGGAGCTTCTGGAAGACCTCTAGGGGTCCGCTACGACCGGACCCTGGCCCCTAATCGTCGTTGTTGCTGTTGTTGTTATTGTTGTTGTTGTTACCGCCGTTGTTATTGTTGCGGTTGTTGGCGCCGTTGCCGTTGTTCCCGCCGTTGCCTCCTCCGTCCCCGGTCTGCGCGTTCCCGCCGTTGCCGCCCCCGCCGTTCTGCTGCGTCGGCGTCGAGGGCTGCGGGTCGGGCTCGGGTTCCGGCTCTGGTTGCGGGGAGGGGGTCGGGGCCTCGACGGGGGCCGGCGGGGGTCCCGAGCTGACGTTGACGGTCACGGTGATCGCGTAGGGGTCGGCCGGGGTGCCGGCCGCCGGGCTCGTCGAGACCACCGTACCGGCCGGCAGGTTGCTTTCTACCTCGACGACGTTGGAGAAGAACAGCGCGTTGTAGAGCGTGGCCGCGGCCGCGTCGGCGGTCTGGCCGCTCACATCGGGGATGGGGACGAGGTCCGGGGGCTCCGGGCCGGTGCTGACGGTGACGTCGACGCTGCTCCCGCGCCTCAGGTCGGTACCGGGGGAGGGCTGCTGGTCGACGATCTGGCCGGCCGGGACGCTCTCGTTCGGCGCCTCGGCCTCGTCCCCGAGCTCGAGGCCGGCGTCTTCGAGGATCTCCTCCGCCTGCTCGGGGGTCTGGCCCCCGAGCTCGGGCACCTCCGCGTCCGCGGGACCGGACCCGACGGCGATCGTGACCGCGGAGCCCACCTCGGCCGTCTCGCCCTCGCCGCCGGCCGGGTCCTGGGAGAGGACGCGCCCGTCGTCCTCCGTCGAGCTCTCCCGCTCCTCGACCTCGACCCCGAAGCCCGCCTCGTCGAGGATCCCGCGGGCCTCCTCTTCCGTGCGGCCCTCGACGTCCGGCAGGTCGGCCACCTGCGTGCCGCTCGTGTCGACGGTGATGGTGGAGCCCGGGACGGCCTGCTCCTGCGGGGCGGGGTCCTGAGAGACTACGGCGCCCACGGGCTCGGTGCTCTCCACGCGCCTGCCGGGTGCAACCTCGAAGTCCCCGCCGGCGACCGTCACGGCCTCGTCGATGGAGCGCGCGTCTTCGAGGTTCGGGACGGGGAGGCTCTGGGGGTCACCGCCGCCGACCTGGCTGTAGGCGATGCCGCCGATCGCGGCGAGGAGCAGCAGGAGCAGCAGGACGGGGACGACCCAGCGCCTGCGCCTGGGGCGGCCGTAGTCCTCCCGGGCGGGGGGCACCATCACGGCGGTGCGCTGGGCGGTGCCGTCGCGACGGCGCGCCGTCATCATGCGCGTCGTGTCGTTGGAGGGCGAGAGGCCCTCCAGCACCCGTTCGAGGTCCTCGATCAGCTCGCCCGCGTCCGCGTAGCGGTCGTCGGGGGACTTGGCGAGCAGGCGGCAGGTGACGGAGTTTATGCCGTCGGGGACGGCGGGGTTGAGGGCCTTCGGCGGGGCGAGGTAGCCGTTGACGTGCTTCATTGCGATCCCGATCGGCGTCTCGGCGTCGTAGGGGAGCGTCCCGGTGAGCATCTCGTACAGGACGATCCCGAGGGAGTACAAGTCGCTCTGCGGGCCGACCGGCTCGCCCATCGCCTGCTCGGGCGAGATGTAGTGGGCGGTGCCGAGGATGGAACCGGTCTTCGTCATCGTGCTCGAGGACGCGGCGCGCGCGATCCCGAAGTCCCCGACCTTGACGTCGCCGGAGCCGGTCACGAGGACGTTGTGCGGCTTTATGTCGCGGTGGACGACGCCCTTGGCGTGGGCGGCCTGAAGGGCCTCGGCGATCTGGAGCGCCACCGCCGCGGCCGTCCTCGGCGGGAGGGCGCCCCGTTCGAGGATCCTGTCCTTCAGCGTGCCGCCGGGAAGGTACTCCATCGCGATGTAGTACGTCCCCCGCTCGTCCTCGCCCCGGTCGTAGATCGAGACGATGTTCGGGTGGGAGAGGGCCGCAGCACTCTGCGCCTCGCGCTTGAAGCGCTCCACGAACTCCTCGTCGTCGGCGTAGCGCCCGCTCATCACCTTGAGCGCCACGTCCCGATCGAGGACGTCGTCGTGCGCGAGGTAGACCTCCGCCATCCCGCCGCTGCCGAGCGGCTTGGAGATCCGGTACCGGTTGTCTACGAGCTGTTCCAAGTCAGGGCATTATAGCGGTAGCTCGGTCTTCATCCGCCCGGCCCCTCTTCGAGCTGCTGCTGCGGCACGCCTTGCTGCTGCTGCGGCACCCCGAACGGTTGCTGCTGCTGGGAGGCCGGCGGCTGGAACTGCTGCTGTTGCTGTTGCTGCGGCGTCTGCTGCGGCGACTGGTTGCGGAACGGAGCGAACGCGTCGGGCGGCGTCTGCTGCTGCTGCTGCTGCTGCTGCTGCTGCTGCTGCTGCTGCTGCTGTCCGCCGGGCTGGACCGACTGGCCCCCGACGTCTCCGCCGGGGATGCCCGGCGGGTTGGCGTCCTGGCGGGCGGGGGGAGCGGGGGCCGGGCGGTCGAGGTAGGTCCTCATGAGGTTGCCCGCGATCGTGAGGGCCGGGGTCTCGGCGGCGCCGTCCTCGCCGATGATGCCGCCGTTCTCGACCATGACGGCTATGGCTATCTCGGGGTCGTCGGCGGGGGCGAAGGAGATAAACCACGAGTGCGGCTCGCCCTGCGGGTTCTCGGCGGTGCCGGTCTTGCCGGCGACGGGCGTGCCCTCGATCTGCGCCGCGAGCAGCTCCCCGTCCTCGACGACCCCCTGCATCATGTCGGTGAGCGTGGCCGCCGTCGCCCCGGGGAGCACCTCGTTCAGGGGGCGGGGCGTGGGCCGATCCAGGATGACCCCGTCGGAGGAGCGGACCTCGCGCACGAGCCGGGGCTGCATCATGTCGCCGTCGTTCGCCACCGCCGAGGCCACGAGCCCCATCTCGAAGACGTTCGAGAGCACCCGGTCCTGGCCGAAGGAGATCGGGGCGGTGTTCCCGACGGCCCACTCCTCCGGGGGGAGACCGAGGTCGCTCGGCTCTACGTAGAGCGGGTAGTCCTCGTAGTCCTCGCCGAAGCCGAACTCCCGGGCCATCGCCGCGAGCCGCTCCGGCCCGATCCTGTCGACCGCGATCTCGGAGAAGACGGTATTTATGGAGAAGACGAGGGCCTCGGCGAAGGTGACCTCGCCGTAGTCCTTGCCCCGGTAGTTGTAGACGGTGTAGCCGGGCGTCTCGTAGGTCCCGTCGTCGTCGAACTGGTCCGTCGGCCTGACCCCGGCCTCGAGGGCCGCCGCCGCCGTTATGACCTTGAACGTGGAGCCCGGCGGGTAGAGCCCCTGGGTGGCCCGGTCGAGGAGGGGCTGGTCCGGCTGCTCCGAGATCTGCTCGAAGCCCTCCTCCACGACGACGTTGGGGTCGTAGGAGGGGTAGGTCGCCAGCGCAAGGGTCTCGCCGGTTCGGGGGTCGAAGGCGGCGACGGCGCCGCGGCCGGTGTTGCTCCCGGCGAGCTCGTCGTAGGCGGCGCGCTGGAGCTCCGGGTCGATGGTGAGCGTGACGTTGTTGCCGGTCTCGGGGCCGCCGGAGAACTGGTTCAGGAGCTCGTCGAGGGTCTCGGGCTCCCCGGTCCCGGAGAGGTTGTTGTTCTGCCCGATCTCGATCCCGCTACCCCCGAAGCGGCTGCTCCAGTAGCCGACGACGTTGGCGAAGACCTCGCCCTCGGGGTAGATGCGCTCGTACTCGTTCCCCTCGGCGCGCTGGCTGCGCGCGAGCACCGTCTCGCCGTCCCCGGCGAAGATGATGCCGCGCGGCGTCTCCTGCGACCGCCTGGATTGCAGCCCGTTCGAGGGGTGGTTCGTGAGGTCCTCCCTCGCGTAGACCTGCCAGTAGGCCATCACCCCGACGAGCACGACGAACCCGAACGAGAACAGGTAGAAGGTCCGCCTGAGCTGGGTGTTCAAGCCGCCTCGCCCTCCACGACCTCCGGGTCCTCCTCCTCGGCGGCGCGCCTTCCGGCCGACTCCGAGACGAGGAGGAGCAGGGCCGTGAGGACGAAGTTGCCCACCACCGAGGAGCCGCCGTAGGAGACGAAGGGGAGGGTAATGCCGGTCAGGGGGATCGCCTTTGTCACCCCGCCGACGATGATCAGGGTCTGCAAGGCGAACATCGAGGTGAGGCCGAAGGCGAGGAGCTTCGAGGCGTCGTCGGCGGCGAGCAGCGAGATCTTGATCCCCCGGTACACGAAGACGAGAAAGGCCAGGAGGAGCGCCGTCGAGCCCAGCAGCCCGAGCTCGCTCGCGATCGCCGAGAAGATAAAGTCCGTCTCGACCTCGGGGATGGCCTGCGAGAACCCCTCGCCCAGGCCCGTCCCGGTGATGCCGCCGTCGGCGATGGAGAAGAGGCTCTGAAGTATCTGGAAGCCGCCCGTGTCCGGCTGCGACCAGGGGTCGAGCCAGGCCGAGACGCGGACCTGCACGTGGTCGAAGAGGAAGTAGGTGGCGAGGGAGCCCACGGAGAAGAGGACGGTGCCGAGGATCACGTACGCGATGCGGCCCGTCGCGACGTAGAGCATCAGGAGCGGCACGGCGAAGAAGAGCAGGCTGCTCCCGAGGTCCTTCTCGAAGACGAGGAGCCCTAGAGAGGCCGCCCACACGAGGGCGACCGGCCCGAAGTACTTCAGCGCCGGGACCTGCACGCCCAGGATGGTCCGGCTCGTCGCCGCGAGGAGGTCGCGGGTGTCGGCGAGGTAGCCGGCGAAGAAGATTATGAGCGCGATCCTGGCGAACTCGGAGGGCTGGAAGTTGACGGGCCCGACCCTGAGCCAGAGCTGCGCCCCGTTGACCTCGTAGCCGAAGAAGATCGTCGAGGCTATGAGGCCGACGGCGACGGCGGCGAGAAGGTACTTGTAGTTGAAGAGGCGGTGGTAGTCCTTGAAGAGCAGCACCGTCAGGACGAGGGCGGCGCTGCCGACCAGGATCCAACCGGCCTGAGTCGTCGCCAGGTTCTCCACCCCCGGAACGTCGTACGTCAAGCGGTAGATCATGACGAGCCCCACGCCGGTCAGCAGGGTGACAACCGCGAGGAGCAGGGCGTCGGAGTGCGGCAGCCAGAGCCGGACGCCGAGGTACAGGGCGACCATCGTCCCGGCGTAGTACGCGCCGTAGATGAGCGGCGGGCTCTTCGCCTCTTGGACGAAGATCAGGGTCGCAAACCCCAGGGTGGTGACGAGGAGCGCTATGGCCATGGGAATGGTCGCTCGCTGGGTCAAGCCGCTATCGTCCCTCTCGTTCGGTCTCCTGCTGGTCTTCCAGGTCCCTCACGACCCGCTCGACGTCCTCGCTGGAGGAGTAGAGCCTGTGCGTGTCTATGGGCTCGCGGTACGCCTCCCCGACCTCGGACTCCCTGAGGTCGGTGCGCCGGAACTCCTCGTTCAGCGTGTACCCGAGGGTGTACTCCTCCGGCAGGCCCCGGTATATCACCACTTCGCCGAAATCGAAGCCCAGGTAGTACCGGCTGCTCCCCCAGAGGTAGAAGGGCGAGGCGAGCGCGGCAAGCACCATCAGCGCCGCCAGGGCCCGCACGATCCAGGTGAGCAACCGGACCGGGGCGCTCCGCTTGTTTCTCTGACGGGCCTTGGCGGACGGCGCGCGCCGCCCCGTGGGCCTCCGGCTACCTCGCCGGGGAGGCGGGGCCTCGACGGCGTCGGCCTCCTGAGGGAGGGCCCTCATCTCCTGGGTGTCGCTCCTCGGCCTCTCCGGGGCGGGCTCCTCGGCCTCCTTGACGTCCACGACCACGACGGTGACGTTGTCCGCGCCGCCGGCGTCGAGGGCGGCCCTGACGAGGGCGCGGGCGGCGCCCTCGGGGGCCGGGTCGGCCAGAAGCTCGCCAACCTTCGCTTCCGCGACCATGTCCGTGAGGCCGTCGGAGCAGAGCAAGACGCGGTCGTCCGGCTCCACGGGCAGGACCGCCGTGTCCACCTGGACGTCGTCCTCTGCGCCCAGGGCGCGCGTGATCAGGTTCTTCTGCGGGTGCTCGGAGGCCTGGGCCCGCGTGAGGTCGCCGCTCCTCACGAGCTCCGCGACGAGCGAGTGGTCCTCGGTTATGGGCGCGAGCTCGCCGCCGCGCAGGAGGTACGCCCTGGAGTCGCCGACGTGCGAGATCTCCGCGCTCGCCCCGGAGCCTCCTGTGCCGCCCACGGAGAAACGCGCCGCCACGATCGTCGTGCCCATCCCCGAGAGCTTCTCGTCCCCGCGCGCCGCCGCGAGGATGCGGCGGTTCGCCTCCCTCACGGCCTCCTCGAGGGAGGCGCCGGGCTCGAGCTCCTCGAGGACGCCGATGGCGATTCGGCTGGCGACCTCCCCGGCCTCGAAGCCGCCGATCCCGTCGGCGACCGCGAAGAGCGCCTCGTCCTTGCCGTCCCCGGTGAGGAGCGAGTCCTCGTTGTTCTTGCGGACCTTGCCGGCGTCCGTAGAGCCGAACGCGTCGAGGTAGAGCCCCATCGCCCTCCCTACTCCGAGTACCTGAAGGTCGTGGAGCCCACCTTGACCCGATCCCCGCTCCTCAAGGGCGTCGCGCCGACCGCCTTGCGGCCGTTGACGTAAGTGCCGTTCGTGGATTCCGCGTCTTCGACGTACATGAGCCCCCCGTGCCTGGTGAGCCTCGCGTGCTCGCCGGAGGCGTAGTCGTCGTTTTTCAGCACGATATCGCTCCCGGAAGAGCGCCCGAGGACCATGACGCCGCCCGACACGGGGAAGCGGGTCTCCGGGGCGAGCACCTCCGAGTCCTCCACCACGAGGACGGAGCTCTTCCCCCGGCCGTTGGACCCGTACGCCGGCTTCTCCTGCGCCCGCCGCCTCGGGGTCTTGTTCTCGACCCCGGGGACGAAGACCTCGTCGTCGGGGACGGCCCGCAGGTCGCCGATACCACGCCGGACCACGACGTAGATGAAGGCGAAGAGCAGCAACAGTAGCAGGGCCTTCGCCGCCAGGAGCGGCACCTGGAGGTCGAGCACGGTTAGCGCCCCCTGGGCGTGCGGCGCGCGGTGACGTTCCCGAAGGAGTCGGGGTCGGGGGACCCCTCTCCTTCCTCGCCCCTGCGCCGCACGAAGCGGGCGTTGACCCCGCCGAAGGTAAGCTCGTCGCCGCTCTCGATGCGCTCGCGGTCTATGGGCGCCCCGTCCAGGAGGGTGCCGTTCGTCGAGCCCAGATCCTCGACCACGAAGCCGTTCTCGGAGCGAATAAGCCTCGCGTGGCGCCTGGAGACGTTCGGGTCGGAGATGGTGATGTCGTTCTCCTCGGAGCGGCCGACGCTCCAGGGACCGCGTCCCTCCAGGGGATGAGCCTCGCCGCCCTCCATGACGAGCTCGACGATCTCGCGCGCCAGGCCGTGTTTTCTCGCCTCATCCGAGGAGATCATGGCCGTCCCCTGATCCTCGCCCTCGTCCGCGCCCTCGTCGGTGCGGAAGATCCTCGTCTGGCCGGAGGTATCCTGGGGCGCCCCCCTCTCGCGGGGGCCGTCCCCGCCGGTGAGCTTGGCGGTGACGCCGAACTCGCCGAAGCGTAGGGTGTCCTCCGTCGTGAACCGCACCCTCGGCGGGGTCATGAGGTGGTAGTTTTTCGACTGGGCGTGGGTGGTGGCGTACTGGATGAGCTCGTCGCGGAGGGAGCTCTGGTAGGCCTGGATGGACTCGGCGTCCGCCTGGGAGAGGTGGACGGTGAAGTCGTTCGGGGCGTAGGTGCGCGAGACGCTGACCATGCTGCCCTCGTCCATCTGCTTGGCGAGGCCCTTGGCGATCTCGACCGGGTGGACCTGTCGCCTGAAGGCACGGCCGAACATGCCCTCAACGAGGGACTCCATCCGCTTCTCTATCTGCCGCAGGAAGCCCAAAGAGATCCTTACCCGCCCGCTCTGGAGCTTAGGAACCTGATCGCCCCGTACATTATAGCCGCGAGACCTAGGGAAGTCATAGCCTCTGAGAGCGCCGCGGGCGTCTCCGAGACCGCGAGCGCGTACCCGAGCACCCCGCCGCCCACCGCGACGACGAGCCCCAGGGCCCACTGTCCCACCCACTCGGCCGCCGAGACGACCCCGGCCATCACCGCCCAGAGCACCGCGAGGAGCCCGAGGGAGGGGTAGGCCCCGACGAGCGCCTCGCCCTGCCGCAGAAACTCCGCCGGGCCCGCGCCGAGCGGAAGGTTCCCCAGGGAGAGGCCGAGGTAGGGGAGGGCACCGTCCTCCCAGGCCAGGTCGTAGACCACGAGGGAGGCCGCGCCCATCGCCGCCGACGGGACTGCCCCCAGAGGCCGCATGAGCGCGCCGAAGAGCAGCGGCAGCCCCGCCCCGAGGCCAACGCCCGCGAGCGGGATGGAGAGCAGCGGTCCCAGGGGCAGGCGGCTCGTCCCCCCGCTGACGGAGCCCGCGGCGACCCAGAGGCCCCCCACGGCCGGCAGCAGCGCCGCGAGCCCGAAGGAGATCTGGCCGTTCCTCGCCAGCGCCACCGCGAGCGCCACGATCACCCCCAGAGCGCCGAGGCGCGGCAGGAGGTAGCCGAGGACCCCGAACCCCGCCGCCACCCCCAGCGAGGCCGCGTCGTTGAGGAGCAGGCCGGCCACGAGGTAGCCGAGCCACCCGGCCACGATCCCGTTGACCGCCCTCAGGACGTGCCCGAGGTACCCGCCGCCACCGCCCTTGTTCGGGGCCTTGTCTACGACCCTCGTCTTCTGGGCTCCGGTGCTGTCGCGGCGCCCGGTGAGCAGTTTGAGGGCGGCGCCCGCGCCCTTGGGGCGGTGGTCCGGGTTGGGCGAGGTCGCGCGGTTGACGAACTCCAGAAGCCTGGGCGGCGGCTCCTCCGGCTGGCGGGCTAGGAGGGCGCGGGCGGTCGCGCCGACGGCGTAGATGTCGGTGAGCTCGGTCGGGTTCTCGCCGTCCAGGATCTCGGGCGCTATATAGCCCGGGGTCCCGACAGCGTAGCCGACCTGGGTGAGGCGCGTGTCCCCGGCCCGGTAGGCGACCCCGAAGTCCGTGAGCTTCACCCTTCCGCGGCCGTCCACGAGGGCGTTCTGGGGCTTTATGTCGCGGTGGATGATGCCGCGCGAGTGGGCGTACTCCAGGGCCGAGAGGATCTGGACGAGCGAGTCGATGACGTCGTCCATCCGGTAGTGGCGCGCCGCGACGTCCAAGGGGTCCCCGCGCACGAACTCGGTGACGAGGTAGACCTCGAGGTCCCCGGGGATGACCTCCAGGGTCTCCACGATGTTCGGGTGCTTGAGGCCCTCGGCGATCTGGCCCTCCCTCAGGGCGCGCGACCGCTCCCCGTAGCTGTAGACGGGGATGACCTTGACGGCCACCTCTCGCCCCCCGCGGAAGTAGCCCTTCTTGCCGTCGACGGAGCGGGCCCGCCAGACGGTTGCGAAGCCGCCGCGGCCGACCATCTCCGCGAGCGCGTAGCGGCCCTGCCCGGGGGCCTCGCCGCCGATGTACCGCGTCCCTCCCATCAAGCGGTATTGTATAGCCCCCGAGCGGCGCTTGTTACGGGGGTACGTTGCCGCCCGGCCTCCCTACGGGGCCTCCTCCGGGGCCCCGCCCGCGCCTGGCCCGTCGGATCTCCCTCGCCTGCGCGTCGAGGGCCTCTATCAGCGCCCGGAGGGCCGGGTCTTCGACGGGCTCGTACGCGCGCACCGTGCGGCTGCGCGCGCCCTCCTCGACGGTGACGACGTGCAGCCGGAGGTCCGCGGCGCCGGGCGGCGGCTCCCCGGGCCCCTCGGGCCGCTCGAAGAAGCGCGTCTCCCTGACGCGGCGCACGAGCTCGGCGGCCTCCTCCTCCCCGAGCCCCTCCGTGTCGATCTCGACCGGGCCCTGGAGCCCCGGGAAGGACGCGAACCCCCCTTCCGTCTTGAGCTTGAGGCGCATTCTTCTACCTCCGTTCCTACCTCCGTTCTACCTCCGTCCGGGGCTAGGGGGTGATCCCGACGCCCTCCCAGGCCCCTCGTACGGCATCCTCCTCGCGGCCGCCGGAGCCGTAGAGGGAGGCGGCGTTCCTCGCGGTGAGGCGGGCGAAGCGTCTGAAGCCGGTGTCGGGCTTGAGCCTGGGGTCGATCGCGGTGGCGTTCCAGATCCTGCCGGCGACCTCCCAGGCGTTCCCCCCGAGGGCCGCGGCGGCGAGGTAGAAGGCCCGGTTGGGGATGCCGGAGTTTATGTGGACGCCGCCGTTGTCCTCGAAGGTCCTGACGAAGTCGTCCATGTGGGCGGGCTGCGGGTCCTCGCCGAGGACCTCGTCGTCGAAGGCGGTGCCGGGCTCCCTCATCGAGCGGAGCGCCACCCCGTCGACGTTCTCCGTGAGGAGGCCCGCGCCGATGAGCCAATCCGCCTCCTCGGCGGTCTGGCCGAGGAGGTACTGCTTCACCAGGGAGCCGTAGACGTCGGAGAGATGCTCGTTCAGGGCGCCGGGCTGCCCCATGTAGTTCAGCCCGGACTCGTACTGGGTGACGCCGTGGGAGAGCTCGTGGCCCATGACGTCGAGGGAGATCGTGAACCGGTTGAAGAGCTCGCCGTCCCCGTCGCCGAAGACCATGCGCTCGCCGTCCCAGAAGGCGTTGGCGTAGTCCACGCCGAAGTGGACGTGGCCGTTCAGCGGCAGCCCGTCGTCGTCGATGGAGTCGCGCTCGTAGACCTCCCAGAAGAAGTCGTAGGTGGCGCCCAGGCCGTCGTAGGCCTCGTCCACCGCGGCGTCCCCGGACGGGCCCTCCCCCTCGGTCCGCGCCACCCTACCCGGCAGGTTCTGGGTGTTGCCGACGTCGAAGATCGTGCGCCTCTTGCGGCCCTCGGGCTCCAGGACCCCGCGGACCCCCGCGTCCGGGGCCCGGGACGGGGGCGTGGCCTGCCGGAGCGAGCGGAAGGTGCCGTCGCTCGCGAGGGTGCGCGTCGCCGTCTCCCTCTGCGCGGGGGAGCCGTTACGGGCGATCCGGCGCAGCAAGTAGGGCGGCGTCAAGCAGAAGACGGGGTTGCGGCAGGCGGCGTGGTTCAAAGCTCGCTCCTATCGTCGGGCGTCCTTTCCGACAGCCTACCCGGGGCTTCCCCGGGGGACACCGGCGGTCGGCGGGGGCCGTAGCGTATAAACTCCGCTCAGGGTGAGCGAAGGCTTCGTACATCGGGAGCACGACGAGGGATCCGGGAGCGAGACAGAGGGCTCCCGGCGACGCCTGCTGCCCGCCCTCCTCGCCGGGCTGCTCGCCCTCTCCCTGCTCTCGGCGATGGCCGCGCCGCTGCTCCTGGAGCGGTCCTCGACGGGCAGCGACGACGAGGCCAAGGGGCTCCTGCTGGGGGCGGCGGAGGAGATGGACTCGTGCGCGGCGTCGGCGGGCGGCTCGTACAGTGGCTGCGACGCCCGGCGCATGAGGGAGCTCGCGCCCGGGATCGAGTGGCGCGAGGGGTGGCGCCGTACGGCAAGGGCTGGGGGACGGCAGGATCGGCCGGGTCTACGTCTCCGTCGCCCCGGGCGGGGCGGGGCGCGCTCCTACCGGCTGGAGACGACGAGCGGGAGCGGGTACGTCTTCTCCTACGAGTACTCGAACGGCTCGGTGACAAAGAACGCGAAGGGCAGCAGCGAACCCGAGCCCTGGTAGGCAGCGGGTCCGCGGCACGAAGCCCTCTTCGCGCAGCCCCTCGCGAGGTCGCGAAGCGTTTACTGGGAGACGGGAGGACTGCGGTTAGAATAGCCACCGTCGTCCCCCACAACGCACAGGAGTTGCTCACGGCTCTTACAAAAGAACAGGCGCGGACCCGCGCAAGCATAACCGGAGAACACGAGCCTTCGGGGTGAGCGATCCTCGCGCGCTACCTGCTCCGCGCCGCGCAGCTTGTGCCGGCGGTGTCCCGCGGGGAGCTTCGTGATGCGGGTCGGGCGGATCTCCGGGATCGGCGGGGTGGACGCGGGGCGTGGCGGGCCCTCGAGCCCCGGGACTTCCCGTTCTTCGACCTCGAGTTTCTGGAGGCGCTGGAACGCTCCGGGAGCATCGGCAGGTCCAGCGGGTGGATGCCGGCCTACCTCCTGTGCGAGGGCGACGGGGAGGGATGCTCGGCGCGCTCCCGGTCTACCTCAAGACGGACAGCTACGGCGAGTACATCTTCGACTGGGAGTGGGCGCGGGCGTACCGCGAGCACGGGCTCCGCTACTACCCCAAGCTCGTCGCCGCCGTGCCGTTCACGCCCGCCACGGGGCCGAAGCTCCTTCTGCGCCGCGATCTGGACGAGGGGGGCGGGGAGGGGCGCAGGGCGGTGGCGCGCGCCCTGCTCGACGCGGCTCGCGGCCTCGGAGACGAGCTCGGCGTCAGCTCCTCGCACGCGCTCTTCCTCCCGGAGGAGGAGCTCGGGGAGTTCGAGGACCGGGGGTTCGCGGTGCGCCACTCCCTGCAGTTCCACTGGCACAACCGCGGCTACGGCACCTTCGACGACTACCTCGGGGCGCTCACGAGCAAGCGGCGGCGTCAGATCTCGCGCGAGCGCCGCCAGCTCTCGGAGGAGGGCCTGATCATCGAGCGCCTCACCGGGGAAGATCTCACCCGCGGCCACGCGGAGGTCATGTACCGCCTCTACCTGAGCACGCTGGATCGGAAGTGGGGCTCCCCGTACCTGACCGCCCCCTTCTTCGACGAGGTCTTCCGGACGATGAAGGACCGCACCCTCCTCGTCCTCGCGCGCGACGGGGCGACCCGCCGCCCGGTCGCGGGCGCCCTCAACTTCTACAAGGGGCGGACCCTCTACGGCCGCTACTGGGGCGCCTTCGAGGATCGGCGCAACCTCCACTTCGAGCTCTGCTACTACCAGGCGATCGAGTTCGCCATCGAGCGCGGCTTCGACCTCTTCGAGGCGGGGGCGCAGGGCGAGCACAAGCACGCCCGCGGCTTTCTGCCCTCGATCACCTACAGCGCGCACGAGATCCGGCACAAGGGCTTCCGCCGCGCCATAGGCCGCTACATCGACGAGGAGAAGGAGTGGCTCGCCGAGGCCTTGCAGGACTACGCCCGCCACGACCCGTACAAGCCCTGATCGAGGTCCGGCGCGCGAAAACCATACGGCTTTCCGTTGTTAGCCAAGCGTCCGCGGGGTTGGTACAATCCCCGAGGTTTCCTGAACCGAACTTCGGGCGAGTGGCGGAATCGGTAGACGCGCTAGGTTCAGGGTCTAGTGTCCGAAAGGACGTGAGGGTTCGAGTCCCTCCTCGCCCACTAGGTCGTCCCAGCCGGCGGAGCTTTGCCTGCGGCAATCCCCCGGCCCCTACACGGGGGTTGTTTGGAGCGTAGATCCCACAGGTCAGGGCCGAAGGTTCGCCGCGCGAGACCGGCGTCTTCCCGCGGCGGAAACCGTCCGAGAGCGTCCGCCCGTCCGCGGCGCGAGAGGACCCTGCCGCCCTGGGTGACGCTCCTCGGCTCCATCCTCTTTCTCACGATCTGCTGCTTCTTTATCTTCTTTGTCGCCAAGGGCTGCGTCGCCGCCCAGGAGTCGACGCAGGTGCGCAAGTACGTCACGAGCGCGGACAGCACCCTGAGCGACTCGGCGAACCTGGGCCGGGAGGAGCTGCAGGGGGCGCTCGTGGGCGCGGCCGAGGACCCGGCGAGCATGGACGCCGGCGCCCTGAGCGCCGCCTCGGACAAGGCGCGGACGTACTACCTGGACGCCCTGCACAACCAGGAGGTGCCGCCCGGTTTCGAGGACGCGCACCACTACGTGGTCAGCTCTTTAGGCATCCGGTCGGAGGCGCTGGAGAACCTCTCCGGGGCCGTCGGCGCGGAACCGGCGGAGGCCGGCGAGGCGCTCGCGGCCTCCGTGGAGGACTTCAAGCTCAGCGACGCCATCATCCGGGACCACTACGTGCCGTCCTCGGAGGACGCGCTCGAGGCGTCCGGGAGGAGGGGGGACCGGAGCTACCTCTACGAGCCCGAGCCGTTCATGGACTACGAGGCCCTAGGCCTGGAGACGGAGGCGGCGGGGGCGGCATCGGCGACCTCCTCCGACCCGAACGCGCTGCACGGTGTGGAGATCTTCGGCGTCGAGGTCGGCGGCCAGCCCCTGTACGCGGGCGGGAACGCCGTGCTCACGGGCTCGGCCGAGCCGATCTTCCTCGTGACCGTCACCAACAGCGGCGAGGTCCCGGAGACCGGGGTGCCCGTCGAGGTGGTGCTCAACACCATCGCCGAGCGCCAGGCGCTGTCGGCCAGGGTCGAGCGCATAGAGCCCGGGGGCTCCGCGACGGTGGAGGTCGGCGGCTTCAAGCCCGGCCAGCTCAACGAGACCGCCGAGGCGACGGTCTCCGTCGGGCCCGTCGAGTACGAGCAGAACGAGGACAACAACGCCCTGACGGGCACCGTGACTTTCGGGTTATAGGAGGGGGTAGAGCTTTGGTAACGGCGGTGGTCCTGGTGACGACGGAGAGCGAGAGGGTCGCGGAGGCCGCGCAGGCCATGCTGAAGGTCGAGGGCGTCACCGAGGTCTACTCCGTAACCGGCCCCTACGACCTCGTGGTCATGGTGCGCATCCCCGACTTCGAGCGGTTGGCCGAGATCGTCCCCGAGAGGCTCGCCCAGGTCCCCGGCGTCGCCCGCACCGAGACCATGGTTGCCTTCCGCACCTACTCCGACTACGACCTCGACCGTATCTGGGCGCAGGGTCTGGAGTAGCAAACACACGCGGCGTTGAGGATCTCCATACTTCCGCACGCCCGGCGCCGAATGGAAGAACGCGGCATCCGAGAGGACGAGGTTCGAGCAACGCTCGAGAGGCCAGATGTAGAGTATCGGGGTAGCGCTGGACGCGTCGTTGCGGAGCGGATGCCGCCGGGTAGGAGCCTCGCAACCAAAGTAATCTACAATCCAGGTCTAGAGGGCGAGAGGGTGGTCGTTACTGTCGAGCGCGGCCGACCGTCCAGGAGGTGAAGGCCCGATGAGGTTCGAGCACGATTCTCAGAGCGGCGCGCTTTACATAAGGGTTCGTGAGGGGGAGATCGAGGAGACCCTAGATCTCGCCGAACCCGGTTTCGGGGCGCACGTGGACATAGACCGTGAAGGCAACGTCTTGGGGATCGAGTTCCTTTCTTTCGAGGAGTACGCAGAGCTCGTTTGCAGGAGCGGTGGCGCGTTAGAACTTCCCGATCGCATAGAAGATCCAGAGCACTTCCGGACCGAGTTGGCACGTCCGGCTTAGTGCGGCCCGGCTCCGGGCTCCTCATATTGTCGCGATAGGCACGTTCGCGGCCGGGAGCGTGGACGATCTCTGGACAAAGCACGGGGCTCATGCAGCTTACGGCAGACACCGTTCGTAAGGTTGGAGGGAGCATGCGGGACAATACCGCGGCAGTGCTGAAGGGAGAGGTCGTTGTCCTAGAGCCATTAGAGAGTCGCCACGAAGATGCCCTCTTCGAGGCTGCTGCGGACGCACGAATATGGCGCTGGATGCCCTACGACCCGTCCGAGAGTCGCGAGAGTTTCAGCGCGTGGTTCCGAAGCGCCCTTGGTTCGTCCAGAGCGGGAAACGAGGCCGCTTTCGCCGTTCTAGACGCGAGCAACGGCGTGCCTGTAGGGAGCACCCGCTACCTCGCGCTCCGGCCCGAGCACCGCGCCCTGGAGATAGGCTGGACCTGGTTGTCACGCTCCGTGTGGGGCAATGGGACGAACACGGAGGCCAAGCTACTGCTCCTTGAGCATGCCTTCGAGCGGCTCGGATATTTACGTGTCGAGTTCAAGACCGACTCCCGCAACGAACGCTCCCGCGCTGCCCTAGAGGCGCTTCCTGCACGCTTCGAGGGCGTCTTTCGCAAGCACATGCTGGTACGCGGCGGGGATCGCCGGGACTCCGCCTACTACAGCATCATCGATGAAGAATGGCCGAGGGTAAAAGCCTCGCTCAAGCAACGCCTCGCGTTCGAGACCTCCGGCAAGAAACCTCCGTCCGAGCACCCCAACGCCGCGCTGATACGCTGTCTGTACGATGCCCGCGACCGGAACGACGAAGGCGCCATCCGCTCCGTGCTCTCCGGGGACGTGATCTGGCACGAGCCCGACGTGGGTGCCGGGCACACCGGCGACCTCCACGGCCCCGACGCCGTGCTCGCCATGATCCGGGACGCCCGCGGCCGTACCGGGGGTACCTTCAGCCTCCGGCCGCAGGAGATCGTCGCCAACGGGGAGCACGCCGTGGCCCTCGTCGACTGGTCGGCCGAACGTCACGGGGAAGCCCTCGAAGGCAAGGAGGTCGCCGTCTACCGGGTGCGGGCCGGCAGGGTCGTCGAGGTCCACTTCCACCAGGACGATCAGAACCTGGACCGGCGGTTCTGGGAGTAGCGGTGCCGGAGATACGGACCGAGCGGCTGCCCCTGCGCGGGTGGAGGGAGAGCGACCTCGACCCCTACGCCCGCATGTGCTCCGACCCGGAGGTCATGCGTTGCCTGCCCGCCGTGCTCGACCGCGAGGGGAGCGAGGATTAGGTCTCGCGCTTCGTCCGCCACTGGGAGGAGCGGGGGTTCGGGTTGTGGGCCGTGGAGCACGGGGCCACGGGAGCATTCGTAGGGTTCGCCGGCCTGCTCCGTCAGGAGGACCGGCCCGAGGGCGAGCACGAGACCGAGGTAGGGTGGCGCCTGGATCGCTCCTTCTGGGGACAGGGGCTCGCCACGGAGGGGGCGCGGGCGAGCCAGCGCCACGGATTCGAGGCGCTGGAACTGGAGCGCATCATCAGCATAACCGTCCCGGAGAACGCCGCCTCCAGACGGGTCATGGAGAAGGCGGGCCTGACCTTTCGGGGCGAGACTTCCTGGAGGGGCTACGGGGTGGTCTGGTACGCCGCCGACCGCGAGTAGCGGGTGTGGGCGGCGAGACGGCGTTCGCCGCGACGCACGGCAAGCAGGCGGTCCGAAAAACGAAGGGGACGGCCGGGTGGCCGTCCCCTTCGTTCGTTGCGGTTGGGAACGCTGCTAGCGGTAAACTACCGTATTGGACTGGGCCGAGGCCGCCCCCCAGACCTTGGTGGCCGTGGTGGCGGGCGTGTTGGTGGCCTGAACCCGGAACTTGTAGAAGGCGCCGTTTACGAGACCAGACGTCACGTTCAGCTGCCTGGCGGTGGCCGGTACCGTCCGGAAGGGGACAGCCGGCTGCGTGGCGTGACGCGCCGGGTTCGTCGCGCTGACGACCCTGATGATCTCCACTCGGTAGCCGGTGATCGCGCGACCGCCGGTGTTGGTCGGGGCCGTCCACCGGGCCAGCGCCGACCGGACCGTTCCGTCGGTGGTGAGGCCGCTGGCAGCCGTACCGATCGTCGGGGCGCCCGGGATCGTGACCGGCGTCACCACGTTGGAGAACGCGGAGTAGGCGCTCGAACCGCCGGCGTTGATCGCGCGGACCTGGAACTTGTAGGGCGTGCCGTTGGTCAGGCCGGTGATGACCCCGCTGGTCACGTTGCCGAACGACCTGACCTGGACCGGCGCGTTGGTCGTCGCGTTGACCACGTTTACCTGGTAGCCGGTGATGGCCGCGCCGCCGTTGTCGGCCGGCGGGTTCCACCTCACCGTCGCGTTGGAGGCGCCTGCCGTGGCGGAGCCGATGGTGGGCGTGCCGGGGGCCACGGCGCCGATGGTGTACGCGAAGGACGTGCTCTCGGCCGGCGTGGTGTTCGTCCGATTCGAGTCGCTCGGGTTGCCCGCCGTATCGAAGACCTTGGCCTTGATCGTCTGCGAGGCGGTCACGTTGATCTGGGTCGTGAACTCCCTGCTGGTGCCGGTAGGCTCCGCGCCCCCGACCGTGTAGCGGATGGTGGCGTCGTCCTCGGCGGCCTCAAGGGTGACCGCCTGCGCCGTGAGGTAGCGGCCGGCGCCCGGCGTCGCCGTGGGGGCGTCGGGGATCGTGAGGTCCTTCTGGATGCCGAGGACCTGGCCGCCGATCTGGACCGTCTCGGGCCCGCGATCGGGGTTGGGGATCTGCGGACCGGTCGGGTCGTTGGGGTCGGGGATCGTCTCGGGCCCACGGTTGGGGTTGGGGATCGTGAACGTTGCTTCCGCGGTGAGCGTGCCGTCCGAGAAAGCCTGGACCTGAGCCGCCGGGATGGGGGCCGCCTTCCAGGTCTGCGCGCCGGAGGCCGGGCTCGGCACTATGTTGTTGACGACCACGGGGCTCGTCGCGGGATCCTGATCGTCGAGCGAGACCGAGACCGCGGAGGCGTTGTGGGAGACGCCGCCGAGGACGAGGTCCTGGTTTATGTTCAGCGTGTTGACGGCCTTGCGGCCGGCGTCGGTAACGGCGTAGTTGGCGCTCTGCGGGCAACCACTGAAGCCGGGGCCGTCGATCTCGCCGTGCTCGTAGATCGTGATGCCGGTGCGCTCGGTGGTGACGGGATCGGTCTTCCAGCCCAGGACGCGGCTCTGACCGGCGACGGCCGAATCGACCGCGGCCACGTCGTTGGGGCCCGTGAAGGTGTACGTGGCCGTGAAGGTGGTGGGATCGTCGTCGCCGTCGGCGTAGGTGAAGGTGCCGTTGTAGGTGGTGCCTTCGCCGTTGGTGCCCGGGGCGCGGACATCGCGCTTACCGATAAGCTCGACGAGGTCCGGCTGGATGATCCGCGCTTCGATCTCGTCTACCGGCACCGCGCTTCCGTCCGCTTCCTGCGCCTTGCCCTTCATGGTGAGCTGCCTGGGGTTGTCCGGGTTCTCTGTGGCAGGCTGCGTGACTTCTACGTTTCGAACCGGGATCCTGGCCCCGTCGGGCTCCTCGGAGTTAGCGTCCAGGACCTCGATCTCGTCGCCGGCGATGATGTTCGGCGTCGTGCCGGTCCAGCACACCCCGCCGGGGTGGTTGATCTCGAAGAAGCCGGTGGCGTCGGCCGTGCCGCTGGTCGTACCGATGACGACGCCGTCCCGGATTACGTTGACGGTCAGGTCCTTGTTCGCGAAGAACGCGGCCTCGTCCACGGTGACCATGTCGCGCTTCGGGAAGATGGTGATGTTCTTGTCCAACGGGAGCGGCTCACCGCTCACTTCGGGCGCGGTCTGTGCCCGGACTTGAGGCGCCAGCGTCGCGGCCGCGAGGAGAGCGGCGAACAACGTCAGGAATATCTTCATCATGGTGCCGCCCCCCCCTCTCAAATAGCTTGCGTGTCCCGTGATCATCTCTCTTACTCCTTTGCTTTTGCCAACCACTGCAAACTGCTGACTCTTCTGCCGCTTATCTCCAGAGCACTTGCATCTGCTCGTCTCGTCCTACGTTCCGGCTAGATACGGCCATCGAACACATGAACCTCGCTTCTTCGCTACCTCGTGTCTCTATCGGGAAGGATGGACCAGCGCGGCGAGCCTGCCATCACTTGCATGAGCGATTTATTGCTAGTCCATGTGGGCTACTGAATTCCGGGCCCCCACTGCTTATCGGTTTTTGGGTATGCACGCTCGCGCCCGCCCCGGGTCCGAACGGGCCCAAAACGTATCTGCTCCAACGGTTGCCGGTGGCCACTCATCACGCCGCACTGCTCGGGATCGAACTCGAGCCGATGCCACGTAGTCAGGCGTCGTAGGGGAGATGGGGTCTCGACCTTCCAGACGCGCGTCTTTCGTGGGGGTTCGAAAGGTAGGCTAGAGCGAGAGGCGAGTCGCTTGCTCTCTGCGGTCAAGAACGAGCACGGTACGCATCATCCCGGCGTACCAGGGGCTATCGCTGGACGTTCTTCTCGTCGTCCCGTTCGTTGAAGAGCCAGCCCTCGGGGGGTGTCTTATCGGCCAACTCCCGCCGGTTTTTCTGCTAGCCCTGCTCTTCGGCCGGGGCCTCGGCCATGGCGGGGCGGGTGCCTTCGATGAGGTAGGCGACCACGTCGAGAAAGTCGCCGCTCTCCTCGTAGATGCGGCGCTGGTACTGGCTGCCGGTGCCGCGCTCCACGATCTCGAGGACGTTCAGGAGCTCAGCCTCGCACCTCAGGTCCTGGCTCACGGGGCGTAGCTCCTCCACGGCGGCGCGTGCCACGTCGCGGGCGGGGACGTTGGTCCGCTTCCCCAGGTCGTAGAAGGCGGCGTCGAGGCCGTGGCGGGAGGACCTCCACTTGTTCTCCAGGGCGAGCTCGCGGTTGTAGGGGCCCTTCGGGGGACCCGAGAGGGAGCTCGCGACGAGGCATTGCGTCAGGGCGGTCAGGGCGACGGCGTGGTCCAGGCTCGTCTGGGAGTCGAGGATGCGCAGCTCTATCGTCCCGATCTTCGCGTGCGGCCTGACGTCCCACCAGCAGAACGTGTAGTCGTCCATCGCCCCCGAGTCGACCATCAGGTCCACGTAGGACTCGAAGGAGCCGTAGTCCGGGAAGGCGGGGGGGAGGCCGGCCCTCGGAAAGGTCTCGAAGATCTTGACGCGCGTCGATTCGAAGCCGGTGTCCATGCCCTGCCAGAACGGCGAGTTCGACGAGAGCGCGAGGAGGAGCGGGGCCCACTCGGAGAGGCGGTTGTGGGCCTCTATCACCTCCTCCTCGCCCGGCACGGCGACGTGGACGTGCTGGCCGAAGATGACCTCGCGCTCGGCGACCCAGCGCAGGGTCTTTATCACCTTGCGGTAGCGCTCCTGGTCCGTGATCTTCTGGTCGCGGTAGAGCGAGAAGGGGTGCGTGCCGGCGCTCGCCAGGGCCGCGCCGCAGGCGGCGGTCCACGACCTGACCCGGCTCCTGAGCTCCCTCAGCCGCCCCGCGGCCTCCGAGACGGTGGCGCACGGCGGGGTCTTTATCTCGAGGACGGACTGGAAGAGCTCGTAGGAGACCGCCTCCTCCAGGTCCTCGGGCAGGCGCGACATGACCTCCTCGATCTTGGAGACGAGCTCGCCGGTGCTGGCGTCGACGATGTGGAGCTCCTCCTCCACCCCCAGGGTGTACCCCCGGCTGCCGTTGAACTCTAGCGCCATGACTCCTCCCTCATCTTCGCGATGAGCCGACCCGCGTTCTTACGAGCCCGTATGGTAGCCCTTTTGCCCGGACGCCGCGCAGGGCGCGAAGGGCGCGTTCACGGGCCAGCATCGGGCGCCTTCTTCGGCGCCGCGGGCGCCCCCGGCCCGACCTGGGCGAGCGCCGCGCCGGAGAGCACGAGGAGCGCTCCGAGGACCTTGAGCGCCGTGAGATCCTCCCCCAGCAACAAGACCCCCAGGGCCCCGGCCACCACCGGCTCCACCGTCGCGACGATGGCCGCCCTCCCCGCCTCCAACCTCCTCAGCCCGAACGTGTAGAGGGCGAACGCGAGCGCGGTGTGGACGACCGCGAGCATCAGCAGCAGCGCGTAGCACCACAGGGGGAGCCCCACGAGCGTGCCGAGGGTCGGGAGGGCGAAGGCGACGAGCAGGACGGCGCCGAAGCCGAGGGCGTAGCTCAGGATGGCGGCCGGCCCGAGGTGGCCCGCGACGGGCTTGCCGAAGATCGAGTACATCCCGTACGTCAGCCCCGCCAGGAGCCCGGTCAGGAGCACGAAGGGCGTGACCTCGAGCGTCCCGAGGTCGTACGCGCCCACCACGAGCCCGATCCCGGCGAAGGTCAGCCCCAGCGCCACGACCCGCAAGACCCCCAACGGCTCCCTCAGAAACGCCCACGCCAGCAGGGTCACGAACGCCGGTGAGCTGTACAGAAGGATCGACGCCGTCCCGACCTCGCTCTCCCGCACGGTGAAGAAGTACAGCAGGTAGAACGCCCCGATCCCCACGAGCCCCAGCGGCGCCAGGAACACCAGGTCCCTCCGTGCCACCCGTAGCTGCCATAGCCCCCTCGTCAGGGCCAGGAAGACCAGCACCGCCACCCACCCGACCACGGCGCGAAACGCGACCAGCGCCTCGAACGAGACGCCCTCCGCGTAGAGAAGCTTCGCGAAGTAGCCTAAGGTGCCCCAGATCGAGGCCGCAGCCGCGACGGCGAGGACGCCCAGGAGCCGTCCCCCCGCCGAAGGTTTCTGTCGTGGTCGACTCATCATCCGCACGATGTTAGCCGAGACGGGGAGAAAAGACGTGTGAATGCTCGGCGCAGAAGGGCCGTCAAGGGTGCCCACCAGACGACACGGCGAGATGTCGAGGGAGAGCTCGTCTTCGCAAGGCGCGGTTCGGGGCCCGGGGTTCTAGTGCCGGTCGAGCTTGCGGGCGATCTCGTTGACGCCCATGCGGAAGCAGATGGAGCGGCCGTGGGGGCAGGTGGCGGGGAGGCGGCTGTTCAGCCAGCTCTTTACGAGGGCCTCCATCTCGGGTTGGGAGAGCTTGTCGCCGAGCTTCACGGCGGAGTGGCAGGCGATGGTGGCGAGGATGTGGTCCTCGCGACGGCGTCCGGGGCCGGTGCCGCGGGCGGCGGAGAGGGCCTCCTTGAACGCGCCGGCGACGTCGCGGCCGGCGAGGGTGGAGATGACGGCGGTCACCCTGAAGGAGCTCGGGCCGAAGGGCTCGGCCTCGAAGCCGTAGACGGCGAGCTCTTCGAGGTAGCCCTCGGCCGACTCGGCCTCCGCGGGCGGCAGCTCCACGACCTCCGGGACGAGCAGGGCCTGGGTGGTCGGCACGGAGCCCTCCTCCGCGTCCGTGAGCCCGTCCAGGATGGCCCGTTCGTGGGCGACGTGCTGGTCGACGACCCACATCGCCCCCGGCTCCTCGACGAGGATGTAGCCGGCGGCGAGCTGCCCGATCACCCTTAGCTCATCGACGGCCGCCCGGGGCAGCGCGCCCCGCTCCGGCGGCTCGTAGGGCTCCGGGGCCTCCTCCCGCCGGGGCGCGCCGTACTCCGAGAGCGGCCGGGAGGCCCGGGCGAGCCTCTCCCGAACCTCGTTCAGGTCGCGCCGCGGGGCGGGGGGCCCGAGCGGGGATGCCGGCGAGGGGTAGTCGGGGCGGCGCTCGGCGACGCGCTCGTAGCGGCCGGGCGGTTCGTACGGCCGGGGCGACGGGAGGCGGTCCTGGGAGTAGGAGGGCTCGGTCGGGCGCGGGACGGAGGCGGGCGGCGAGGGGCGCCACTCTATCGCCTCGCGCACCGCGGCGGCGACGGCGGCGCGGGCCGCCCGCTCCTCGGAGAAGCGGACCACCTGCTTTGTGGGGTGGACGTTCACGTCGACCCGGCGCGGGTCTACCTCGATGCGGAGCGCGACCGGGGGGTAGCGGCCGGAGGGCAGGGTGGAGCGGTAGGCGTCGTCGATGCCGCGCGTCAGGTTCTCCGCCCGCACCCAGCGGCCGTTCACCGAGATCGTCTGGCGCGCCCGGTTCGACTCCGTCAGGCTCGGGAGGGCGGCGTATCCGGAGACCCGGAAGGCCCCGGACTCGTACTCGACCTTGCGCATCGAGCGCGCCTTCGCCACCCCGTGGACCTGCGCGAGGCGCTCCAGGAGGTCGCCGTCCCCGCTCACGGGGAGCGAGAGGTAGTCCCGCCCGCCCTCGGAGAGACGGAAGGCGACCTTCGGGTGGGCGACGGCGAGGTGCGTCAGGGTCTCTATGATGGCGGCGCGCTCGGCGCGGGGGCCCTTGAGGAAGGCGCGCCGGGCGGGGACGTTGTAGAAGAGGCGGTCGACGAGGATCGTCGTTCCCCTGGGGTGCGAGGCCGGGAGGACCTTCGCCTCGCCGCCCCCGTCGACCAGGACCTTCGTGCCGGCGCCCTCGCCGGTCGAGGTCGTCAGGCAGAACGACGAGACGCTCGCGACGGAGGGGAGGGCCTCGCCGCGGAAGCCCAAAGTGGCGACGCTCTCGAGGTCGCCGACGGAGCGGAGCTTGCTCGTCGCGTGGCGCAGGACGGAGAGGGCGGCGTCATCGCGCGCCATCCCCGAGCCGTCGTCCCGGACGAGGATGTGCGAGGTGCCCCCGTCGCCGAGCTCCACCTCGACGCGCGAGGCGCCGGCGTCCAGGGAGTTCTCGACGAGCTCCTTGACCACGGAGGCGGGCCGGTCGACGACCTCCCCGGCCGCGACCTGCTGGGCCACCCTGGGGTCCAGGACCCGGATGCTCGCGCGCTCGTCGCCCTTCTCTCCCACAAGCGGATTCTACACGCGGCGACCGGCTTTCCCACCGTCCTGCGCGAGGCCGGGGGCCTCCCCAACCTTCGGCGGCAAACGTGTACAATCCGGGGCTATGCCGAAGAGGAGGGAGCGTTGAACAACGGCGGAGAGCCGAAGGGCCAGGCGGGGATGCCCCTGCCCCTCGACGACGTGGGCAAGCTCGTCGAGCTTCTGGCCGAGAGCGGGGTCGGCGAGATCCGGGTCCGCCAGGGTGAGCTCGAGATCACGGTGAAGGCGAAGCCCGAGGCCGCGCCCGTGGCGGTCTCGGCCGAGCCGCGGGTCCACGCGGCGGAGGCCGCCGTCCCCGACGCCCAGGTTCTGGAGACGCAGGCCGAGGTCCCGAGCACGAACGGGCTGCACGCGGTCCGCTCCCCGGTCGTGGGGACGTTCTACCGGGCGCCGGCGCCGGGGGAGGGCCCGTACGTCGAGGTGGGGGACAAGGTCAGGGCGGGGCAGACGCTGTGCATCGTCGAGGCCATGAAGCTGATGAACGAGATCCCCTCGGACGTCTCCGGCGAGGTCGTCGAGATCCTCGCCGAGAACTCGGGCGGGGTCGAGTACGACCAGCCGCTCTTCCACATCCGGCCCGAAGCCTAGAGATTCAGGGTAGGGTCTTCTTGCTGAACAAGGTACTCGTGGCGAACCGCGGCGAGATCGCGCTGCGCGTCATCCGCGCGTGCCGCGAGCTCGGCATCAGATCCGTCGCCGTCTACTCCACGGCCGACGCGGACTCCCTCCACCGGCTCCTCGCCGACGAGGCGGTCTGCATCGGGCCCGCCCACCCCTCGGGCAGCTACCTGAACATACCCGCGATCATCTCCGCCGCCGAGCTCCGGGGCGCCGACGCCATCCACCCCGGCTACGGCTTTCTCGCCGAGAACGCGCGCTTCGCCGAGATCTGCGAGGCGTGCAACATCAGGTTCGTCGGCCCCCGCTCGGAGACGATCGCCCTCATGGGCGACAAGGTCTCCGCCCGGCGCGCCGCCGCCGAGGCCGGGGTGCCCGTGACGCCGGGGAGCGACGGCCCGTGCCGCACCTCCTCGGAGGTGAAGCGCGTCGGCGCCGAGGTCGGGTATCCCCTCCTGATAAAGGCGAGCGCCGGCGGCGGCGGCAAGGGGATGCGCGTCGTCCGCTCGGAGGGCGAGGTCGACGCCGCGTACGCCTCGGCGAGCCGCGAGGCCGGGGCGGCGTTCGGGGACGGCTCGGTCTACGCCGAGCGCTACCTGGAGAAGCTCCGCCACGTCGAGGTGCAGGTCCTGGCGGACGAGCGCGGGGTCACGGCGGCCTTCCCGGAGCGCGACTGCTCCGTGCAGCGCCGCTACCAGAAGCTCCTGGAGGAGTCGCCCGCGCCGGGGCTGCCGGAGGGGGCGCGCGAGGGGATGAAGAAGGCCGCCGCCTCGCTCGTGGAGCGCCTGGGCTACACCGGGGCGGGGACCGTCGAGTTCGTGTACTCGGGGGCGAGTTCTACTTTATCGAGATGAACACGCGGCTCCAGGTCGAGCACCCCGTGACGGAGGAGGTCGCGGGCGTCGACCTCGTCGCCGAGCAGCTGAGGGTGGCGAGCGGCGAGGGGCTCTCGGTCTCGGGGGAGGTGCCCGCGCGCGGGCACGCGATCGAGTTCAGGATCAACGCCGAGGACCCGAGGCGCGGCTTCCTTCCCCAGACGGGCCCGGTCGAGTTCTACAACCCGCCCGGCGGCCCCGGCGTCAGGGTCGACTCTCACCTCTACGCTGGCTACAAGGTCTCGCCCTACTACGACTCCCTGCTCGCCAAGCTTATCGTCCACGCGGGGACACGGGAGGCCGCCGTCCGACGCGGGGCGCGAGCCCTCGACGAGTTCGCGCTCGTGGGCCTCGACACGACGCTCCCCCTCCACCTCGCCATCCTGGAGGACGAGGACTTCCGGCGCGGAGGGGTTCACACGGACTTTCTCGCCGACAGGGAGCTCACGGGCGACGGAGCGGGGCTACCGAGGCTCGCCTCCGTCGGCAGATCCCCCGCCTGAGACGGACCCCGCCCCTTCCTCGTCCTCCGGGAGGGCGAGGAGCCGGGCCCACGCAAAGGTCGCGCCGCCCCGTTTTGGTACCCGCGACCCGCGCCGAGCGGCTACAGCGAGCGGATCACCCGCGCCGGGTTGCCCACCGCGACCGTGTTCGGGGGCACGTCCTCCGTTACGACGGCACCCGCGCCGACGATGGCGTTCTCGCCGACGACCACGCCGGGAAGAACGATCGCGCCGCCCCCGACCCACGCGTTGTCCCCGATCGTGATGGGCAGGGCCGCCTCCCACTTCGCCCGCCGCAGCTCGGCGTCGGCCGGGTGCGTCGGCGTCAAGAGCTGTACGTTCGGTCCGATCTGTGCGTCGTCGCCGATCCTGATCTCGGCGACGTCGAGGGCCATCAGGCCGAAGTTCACGAAGGCCCGGGCCCCCACGCTTATTCCGAAGCCGTAGTCGCAGTACAGCGGCGGCCGTATCTCCGATCCTTCGCCGAACGCTCCGAGTAGGTCTTCGAGGAGGCGCCGCCGCAGATCGGGGTCGCCCGCGGGGCTCTCGTTGAACCTCTCCATGAGGGCCATGGCCCGCAGGTTGTCCCGCGCCAGCTCCGGATCGTCGGCGACGTAGAGGTCGCCGGCGAGCATCCGCTCGCGCTGGGTCCGGGCGTCGGGCTGTGGGGTCTTTTCGGCCAAGGGCTCGAGTTTAACTCAGGGCTACCCCGACGGCCCGCTCGACCGGGAGGGCCACGGGTGGGCGGGCAGGTGGTAATCTTTTACTCCCCGGCGCGCGGTCTCCGGGGCGAGGTTCCGAGGAGGGGTCGTTTGGCGCAAGAAGGGGCACAGGAGAAGGAGAGGCTGCTCTTCGGCGGGATGGCCCGCTGGGGAGGGGTGGACTTCTTCGGGCCCAGCTACGCGAGCTCCGCGCAGCGCAAGGACGGCAAGATCTACGTCTGGATCGACCCGTTTAGCGTCTGGCAGCCGGAGGGCACTCTGGGGCGCGTCCTCAAGCTGCCCATCATTCGCTCGGTCTTCTTCTGGTTCCGCATCGTGCTCCAGCTTGTGGGCTCGATCTGGACCCTCGTCTTCTTTGTCGCCATCATGGGCGTCCTCTGGCTGCTCGTGAGCCTGATGGAACGGGGCACGGAGGCCGTCGGCGGCCCCGTGGGCCAGGTTCTCGCCTTCTTCGCCGCGTTCCCGATCCTGCCGATCCTGCTGCTCTTCTTCGCCGCGATGAAGTTCACCTCCATCGGCCGCTACCACGGCGCCGAGCACAAGGCCGTCGCGGCCTACGAGCGCTACGGCGAGGTGACCCTCGAGAACGCGAAGGGCGTGAGCCGCCTCCACCCCCGCTGCGGCACGAACATACTCTTCTACATAACCCTCGCCGCCCTCGCCGACCCGTTCATAAACTGGGCCCCCTACGCGGTCCTCCAGTTTATCCTCATAAGCGAGGCCTGGTTCGTCTTCGGCAAGACGCGCCCCTCCATCGCCATCGGCAACTTCCTCCAGAGGTACCTCACCACCTCGGAGCCCGGCCGCAAGGAGCTCGAGGTCGCCGTAGAATCCCTCTCCGAGCTTATAAAGGCCGAGAACGGCGAACGCGCCTCCGCCAAAGAGCCGGTCCTGATCCCGGCGCGTTACTAGCGTTCCAGGGCCCCGGTCCCCTCGCTCCGCGCCGCACCGCCGCGGGCGGAACCCTGCCCCTCCGAGAGACCTCGACGCCCCCGATCCACGCAACTCAAGCCGGCCCGCGACCGACACGGCGCACGGCCGTGCGCCGGTGCGGTCAGGGGAGCAAGGAGTGACCTCCGCCTTTGTAAAACGGTTTAGTAACAGTTTGATCCGGGTAGCATCGAGACTTGAGGTTTGAGACACGGTTGTATAGAAGGAGTTGGATTTTTGTGACTACGGTTCCCGGCATTACGCTCAACGACGGCAACGTCATCCCGCAGCTCGGTTTCGGGGTCTTTCAGATAAAGCCCGAGGATACCGTCGAGGCGGTGAGCAACGCCCTCCAGATCGGCTACCGGCACATCGACACCGCGGAGATGTACGGCAACGAGAAGGAGGTCGGCGAGGCTGTCCGCGCCTCCGGGTTGGATCGCGGTGACGTCTTCGTCACCAGCAAGCTCAACAACAGCTTCCACGAGCCCGGGGACGCCCGCCAGGCGTTCGAGACGACGCTCTCCGAGCTCGGCTTCGACTACGTCGACCTGTTCCTCATCCACTGGCCGCTGCCCACGCTCTACAACGGCGACTACGTCTCCACCTGGAAGACGATGGAGGAGTTCAAGAGCGACGGCCGCGCCCGCTCCATCGGCGTGTCGAACTTCCAGATCGAGCACCTGGAGAAGCTGGCCGCCGAGACGGACACGGTGCCGGCGGTAAACCAGATCGAGGTTCACCCCTACTTCACCAACGACACCGTGCGCGGCTACGGCCAGGAGCACGGGATCGTCACGGAGGCGTGGTCGCCGATCGCGCAGGGCGGGGTGCTCGACGACGCGACCATCACCCGGATCGCCGAAAAGGTCGGGAAGTCGACTGCGCAGGTCGTCCTGAGGTGGCACATCCAGCGCGGCGACATCGTGTTCCCGAAGTCGGTGACGCCGTCGCGCATGAAGGAGAACTTCGAGCTGTTCGACTTCGAGCTCGATCCCGACGACATGAACGAGATCACCGCGCTCGACCGGGGCGAGGACGGCCGCACCGGCCCGAACCCGGACACGTTCGCCTTCGTCCCGAGCTAGACCTCTTCCGCACCGGGGACTCGTCCCGGCCCCGGTCCAGATTAGACGAGCAGCGCCGAGCCATCGTGGCCCCGGCGGGAGCGCCTCTACCGGCGTGCTCCCGCCGGGGCTTTGGTCGAGGCTAGTTCGGCTGCTGGGTGGGGCGGATGAGGATCTCGTTGACGCTCACGCGCTCGGGCTGCGTGACGCAGTAGGCGATGGCGTTCGCGATGTCCTCGGCCTGGAGGATGTCGAGCGAGAGGAGGCCGCTGAGGTTCTCCTTCGCGTCCTCGTCGGTGATGTGGGTGGCGAGCTCCGTCGCGACGGCGCCGGGCTCGACGATCGTCACGCGGATGTTGTCCTCCAGAAGCTCCTGCCTCAGCGCCTCGGAGATGGCGTTGACGGCGAACTTCGTCCCCGAGTAGACGCCGGTGGTCGCCCGGCTCCGCCGTCCGGCGACCGACGAGATGTTCACCAGGTGTCCGGAGCCCTGCTCCTTCATGACCTGCACCGCGGCGTCGGTGGCGTAGAGGAGGCCGAGGACGTTCACGTCGAACATCCGGCGCCACTCGTCGGAGAGGCCCTTCTCCACGGCCGAGAGCTGCATCACGCCGGCGTTGTTCACGAGGATGTCCACCCGGCCGAACTCGCTCTTCGCCCTCCGCACGAGCTCGTGCGCCTGCCCCTCGTCGGTGACGTCGGCCGCGACGGAGAGCGCCTTGCCCCCGTTGCCGTTGATCCTCTCGACGAGGCCGGAGAGCCTGTCCTCCCTGCGCGCCGCGACCACGACCGACGCCCCTTCGGCGGCCAGCGCCTCGGCCGTCGCCTCGCCTATCCCGCTAGATGCGCCGGTTATCACCGCGACCTTGCCGTCCAGCTTTGCCACGATCTGCCTCCCGATGGTGGTTTATCGACCGACAGACTCTAACACCGCCGGGCTCCTTCCCCGAAGGGTTGCCCCCGGCCGGGCCCTAGATCGCGGGTCGCGGGTTCGGCGCGCCTCGGGAGGTGAGGCGGAGGTAGGCGAGCGTCCAGAGGGCGTGCCTGAACGTACCGAAGGCGCCCGTCGCCACGAGGAGGAGCGGGACCAGGATCAGGGCGGCGACGATACCGGCCGCGATCGCGGCGGTGGGGTACCCGGCCACCCCGAGGGCTATCGTCGGGAGGAAGAGGATCAGGCCGACGATCAGGGCCGCGATGAGGAGCGCGAGCCCGACCCCGATGGCGAGCCCGATCCCGATAAGCCACACGATCAGGCTCCTCCCGAGGTTCTGGCGGAAGAGCCGGTAGCCGCCCCCGACCGAGCCCACGACGCCCTCCCGGTCCACCACGATCCGCCGCAGCGCGAACTGCCCGACGATGGACAGGGGACGAACAGGGCGATCAGGACCAGGACGCCCGCGAGCCCCGCCAGCACCCCGAAACCCACGCGAGCACCCACCGACTCCGTCGCGGCGAAGACGCCCAGGAAGAGCAAGACCAGGGCAGCGCGACGACGAGAAGGAGCACCAGCGAGATCAGGACGAACAGCGCGTAGTACCCGAGCACGCGCCAGAAGTTCGACAGCCCCGCCCGGAACGCGGACCCGAACCGCCGGGCCTCCCCCGGTCCACCGCCGCCACGCTCTCGGCGAGCGCCCCCTGCGAGACGAGGGCGAAGAACAGGAAGACGAGCACGAGCAGCACCGCCAGGGTGACCATCCCCAGAATCAGGGCCGTGTTGTCGAAGACGTTCTGACCGCTTTGCAGGGCCAGCGCCGAGGAGAAGTCCGAGTTGCCGGGATCGGAGTCGAAGTTGCCGCCCCCGCCGGTGGGGACGCCGGGGAAGTTGAAGGAGGCGCCGCCCGCGAAGAAGCCGAAGAACCACAGGTAGCGGTTGCGCAAGGAGATCCAGAAAGCGCTCTTGACGATCTCCCCGTAGTCCACGCGGGCCTACCTCTCCAGGACCCAGGTGTCCTTCATCTTGCCGCCGCTGGAGATGTTCACGATGTGCTTGCCCGGGGCCGCGACGCGCGTCAGCGAGCCCGGCACCACCTCCACGACGGACGGGTCCTCCGGGTCAGGGGCGAGGGCGAGCATCCGGTAGTCTGCGAAGGAGTCGGTGAGGTCGAAGGCGTCGTTCTCGGCATCCGGCTCGCAGATGACGTGGGTCGAGAAGTCGATCATGCGCTGGGCGATGTACTCGACCGGGTTCCCCTCGACGACGCGCCGGAACTTCTCGATGGACTCCTTCGACTCCTCCGGCCCGATCATGACCTCCTTGCCGCCGTAGCCCCCGCGGCTCTTCACCACGAGCTCCCCGAAGTGCTCCATCACGTACTCCCGCTCCTCGGGGACGGCGAGGGACCACGTCTCGGCGGTCTCTATGAGGGGCTCCTCGCCGAGGTAGGTCCGGATCATCTCGGGCACGAACGCCCCGACCCCCTTATCGTCGACGACCTCGGAGTTCGGCGCGAACAGGACGTGGACCCTGCCCTCGACGTGGCAGTTCAGAAGCTCCGGCAGGTCGGCGTAGAGCTTGTCCTCGTCGACGCGCTCGTAGATGACGTCTATGCGGCGCCCGGACGGCTCGTGGACGAGGTACCCGTCGCCGTCGAAGGCCAGGTGCTTCGTCTCGGCGAGGACGGCGCCCATCTCCTGAGCGTAGATGTGGTGATCGAGGTAGAACTGATCTGCCGGCCCGCTGGAGACTACCGCGAGGGTCGCCTCGGGCCCCTTCGGCGACGCCGCCCTCAGGGAGTCCCCGAGCCGGGCGAGCCAGCCACTCAGGGAGCGCACCGGCAGGTTCTTCAGCGCCTCGGGGAAGAAGACCTCGTGGCCCATGCGCCGCCGCCTGGTCATGGCGGCGAGGCCGACGGGCATCTTCGCGTTCTCCTCGAGGACCACGTACTCCCAGCCCCCGGTCTGGCCCGCCCGCGTGCTCTCGACGGCGACGACGTCGAAGGCGATCTGGCGCACCGGAACGGGCCCGAAACGGTTCGGGGTGGAGGTGTCGTAGAGGATGCTGGATTCCAGGATCTCCCTCGGTACGACCTCGTCCTTGCCGGCCTGGAGCCTGCGCAGGAACTCGTTGATCGCGCGCATCCTCTGCACGAGGCCGCGCTCCAGCCGCTCCCAGTCCGCCGCCGGGACGACGCGGGGGAACCAGTCCGTCGGGTGGGTCTTGTCCCCCTCCCGGATGCCGAAGGCGTGCTGCTCCTCCAGGAGCAGCCCGTGCGCGCGCCCGAGGTTCTCCTTCCAGCGCGCCGGTCCGGTCCTCTCCAGCTCGTCGAAGACGGGCCCGTAGATGGGGCGCGGCGAACCGTCGGGGCCGAAGACCTCGTTGGTGCCGGGGAGTGTGCTCTCGAATACGATGGGCTTCACAGGACGGGGATTATACTAGGCGCTCCGTAGAAGTATCTTCGTCGACCACAGAACCGGCACGGGGGGGCACCGAACTTGAGCGAGAGGGACACGGGGAGCGGGAGGACCGGGGGCGGCGAGGATCTCGAGGCCCGCGCCGAGAACGCCAAGTCGGGCGTCGCTACGCTCGTCTGCGCCCTGGGCCTGGTCATCGCCCTGGGCTCCGCGGTAGCCACCATCTTCGTGGGCGTGGGCGTGGACGTGATCTCCGGCGGCGCGATAGGCGTGGGCCTGGGCATCCTCGGCTACTTTCTCGGCGCCGGCAGGCTCGGCGTCGCCACCATCGTCGTCTCCATACTCGCCATGTTCGCCGGGCTCCTCGTCAACCAGGTCATCCCCGGCGTGGGCGGCGACGACCGCGAGCTCCCCGCCAGGGAACCGGGCTCCAGCGAAGGGTAAGGCCCCCCCGGCGCCGTGACCGAGCCACGCCCTCCAGACGAGACCCCGCGCGGCCGTGCGGGCCGGGGTTGGGCGATCGCGGGCATCGTCTCGGGCGTCGTAGCGCTGGTGATCGTACCCATACTCTTCGGGCCTCTCGGGGTCGCGCTCGTGGTCGTGGGCTACGTGAAGGGCTCCCGCAGGGCCGGCGTCGCCGCCATCGTCGCGGGGGTCCTCGGGCTGGTGCTCGGGATCCTCTTGACCGCGTTCCTGCTCTCGGTCTCGGAGCAGACCCTCGTCCCCATCGGGGGGCTCTCCACCTAGGACGAACGGTGCCCTCCTCGGGCCGCCTCCGAAATCTGCCGTGGAGGGCCGGTGCTCCGGCCGCTATACTGCGGCGGCATGGAGCGGGTTCGGCTTACACCTCCGGGGGAGAAACGGGAGCGGGGCGCAAAAGCGCGCCTCTACGTCCGCTGGATGCCGCACCTCGGCGCCGAGGCCGTCGCCCTCTACGAGCTCCTGCGTCTCCTCCCCGACGTGGGGAACGACGCCGTGGATCTCACAGAACTGGCCGAGCTTCTGCGCTCGAGCCCGGAGAGCGTCGAGACCTCCCTGAGGGTGCTGGTGGAGCACGGGTTCGCGGTCGAGAGGGAGGGCTGGTTCGAGGTCCTCGAACACCCGCCCGTCGCGCGCGGCTCGCGCGATGGTGCGGCCGGAGTCGCGGAGGCCGCGGGTGCCGTACACGACGGCCCCGTCGTTCGGGAGATCGAGGTGATGCGCGCGGAGCCCGAGGGGGTCTCGCCGGACGACTACTTCCGGTACATGGGGACGCTGCCGGCGCCTCACATACTGGAGTTTCTGAATGGGTACACGGAGCGCGACGGCGTGGAGACGGAGGCGGTGATCGAGGCCCTGAAGATAGCCAGCGAGCGCGACGCCCGCCGGGTGGGCTACGTCAGGAGCATCCTGGAGCGCTGGGTCGAGCGCGGCGTCAAGACCGTCGCGGACGTGGAGCGCTTCGAGCAGGACCGCAAGCTCCGCCTGGTCGCCGAGAGCGGCGCCGTCAGGGGCGGGGCCCTCAAGCTGCGAGGGGGGGTGAGCGATGGAACCGATAGGGGATCTGCTGCCCGACGCCGGGAGGGCTATGAGTGGCTCTTCGGCGAGTAGGAAGAGGGGCTCCGGTCACGAGGGCTCGGCGCTCAGGCTCGACGATCAGGTCTGCCCCCACTGCGGCAACGAGCTCGCCGCCGAGTTTTTCGAGTTCCCGCCCGCCCTGCAGCGCAAGTACGGGAAGACGGGCGAGTGGTACTACCACCCCTGCACCCCCGAGTGCGAGGCGAAGAACGAGCGCCGGGAGTGGGAGCTTATGCGCCGCGACGCCCGCGTGGCCTCCCTCAAGGAGAAGAGCGGCCTCACCAAGCGCCTCAAGCGCTACACCCTCGACAACTTCAAGCCCTACGTCGGGGCGAGCGCCGCCAGGGCCGTCGAGAGGGCCGAGGAGTTTCTGAGGGGCTGGGAGGACAACCGGGAGGAGGGCCGCGGGCTCTACCTCTGCGGGGATGTGGGAACGGGGAAGACCCACCTCGCGGTCGCGATCATGACCGAGCTGATCCGGCGCCGCCGGGTGCCGTCGCTCTTCGTCACCGTCCCCGAGTTTCTGGACAACCTGCGCGGGGCGTACAACGACCCGGGGCGCGACATCGACGAGTGGATGGACGCCGTCAAGAACGCCGACCTCCTCGTCCTCGACGACCTCGGCGCCGAGAAGCCGAACGCGTGGGTGCGCGAGCGGCTCTTCGTCGTCGTCAACCACCGCTACAGGGAGGCGCTGCCCACGATCTTCACCTCCAACATCGGCCCGAAGGACCTCGCCGAGCAGCTCGGCGACCGGACGGCAAGCCGCATAATCGCGATGTGCGAGTGGGTCGCCCTCGAGGGCGAGGACTACCGGGAGACCGCGGCACGGGAGGGCCGCTAGAGCCATGCGCGACGAGTTCATGATCACGCGTCAGGGGAAGCAATATGTCCTGTTTGCTGGCCTCCTCGACGAGGCCCATGCCCGCGGCCTCAAGGGCATCGACACGGACCTCGTACAGGTCCCGACGGGCGAGAACGGCAACGTCGCCGTGGTGAAGGCGACGGTCGAGATGGAGGACGGCCGGACCTTCTCCGGCATCGGCGACGCCAGCCCCGACAACGTGGGGCGCGGCATAATCCCGCACATCATCCGCATGGCCGAGACGCGGGCGAAGGCCCGCGCCCTGCGCGACGCCGTGAACGTCGGGGCCACGGCCCTGGAAGAGCTCTCCGACGGCGACGACGCCCCGGCGCCTCAGGCCCCCCCGCAGCCGCGCGGCCTCCAGAGCGTCCCCAGATCCGGCGCCCGCGAGCGGCCGGCCGCGGAGGCCGGGAGAGGCCGGCGCGCCCGGCCCCAACGGCAGGGCCGCCCAGGAGCAGGAAGAGGGAGACGAGGAGTCCCAGAAAGCCCCCCGCGGGGGCGGCTCTAAGGCGTCGCAGAAGGCCCGGAAGTCCCAGGTAGACCTGCTCCGCACCCTCGCCGAGGAGCTCAGGGGCGAGAACGGGGTCGCCCGCCTCGAGGGCCGCATCGGGAAATCCCTCTCCGAGCTCACCCGCGCCGAGGCCGACGAGTGGATCGACCGCCTCACCCCCGCCGAGGGCCGCGAGTAGCGCCGACCGGCAACTCTGTTGAACCCGCCCCGCCGCCTCCCGCCCGTGGTACTCCTGCTCCTCGTCGTCGCCGCCCTCACCGGCTGCGAGCCCCTCTCGGCGCTCTCGCCGGGAGCCGGGAGCCAGCCGCCCCCGGCGGGCGCTCTGGTCGTCAGCTTTATCGACGTGGGGCAGGGGGACTCGGTCCTCGTCCAGTCCGGCGGCAAGAGCTACCTCGTGGACGCCGGCAAGCCCCAGGAGGGCCCGAACGTCGTGGACTTCCTCCGGAGCCGCGGGGTCGAGAAGCTCGACGGCATCGTTGTCAGCAACCCGGACGCAGACCACATCGGGGGCTTCGTGGACGTACTCGACGCCTTCGAGGTCTCGACCGTCTACCTCTCCGGGGACCCGAAGGGGACGGCGACCTATAACTCGTTTCTCCGCGGCGTCCGGGACGAGGGCTCGACCGTGGAGGAGTCCCGCAGCGGCGACGTCTACGACTGGGGCGGGACGGAGGCCGACGTCATCTCGCCGCCGCCCGGCGCCCTCTTCTCCGAGACGAACGACAACTCGGTCGGCATCCTGCTGACCTTCGGCACCGCCCGCGTCCTGCTCGCCGGCGACGCCGAGAAGAAGGGCGAGGAGTACATGAGCGTCGGCCCCCACACGGGCCCCCTCACCGTCCTCAAAGTCACCCATCATGGCTCCAACACCTCCTCGACCCCGCTCTTCCTGAGCCGCTTCAAGCCCAGGATCGCCGTCATCCAGGTGGGCGAGGACAACTCCTACGGCCACCCCACGCCGCAGACGCTCAGGCGCCTGCAAACCGTGGGCGCCAAGGTCTTCCGCAACGACGAGCACGGGGACGTGATCGTCACCATAAAGGACAACAAGGCCGACGTGGCCGTCACCGAGCCCTGAACATCATCCCTCGGGAACGACGCCCCCGGGTCGCCCCTCCCTTAAGTTAACGGCAAGGAGTAGCCCCTTGAGAAGCAGGGGCATCCCTGTAGACTGACGTGGAGAGAAGAGAAAGGACGAAGAACATGGTCAGCTTCAACCGCGTGATCCTGGCGGGTAACCTCACCAGGGACCCCGAGCTCAGGTTCACGAACGACGGCATCCCGGTCTGCTCCTTCGGGCTGGCCGTGAACCGGCGCCGCTCCAAGTCCGAGGAGGTCGACTTCTTCGACATCTCCGCCTGGCGCGAGCTCGGCGAGACCATCGCCAACTACAAGAAGAAGGGCGACCCGATCCTGGTCGAGGGCCGCCTGCAGTTCCGCTCCTGGGAGGACCGCGAGAGCGGCCAGAAGCGCAGCAAGGTCGACGTGGTGGCCGACAACGTCCAGTTTCTCGGCGGCCGCGGCGACGGGGACGGTTCCAACGGCGGCGGTGGCGGCGGCCAGCGCAGCCGCAGCGGCGCCGGCGCCCGCAGCGGTGGCGGCGGGCGCGACGACGTGGACCTCAACGAAGAGGATTTCGACGACATTCCTTTCTAAAACAACTATTAACTAAACGTAAAGTATGTACAGGGCGTAGTGGATCTAAAGCCCTCCCCGAGCGCTGAACTCGGGGAGGGCCAAGGGCTACATGAGCGCTCGACGAGCACACGACCGCTCTTACGACAAGGAGCACGAGCGCCAGCGAGACCACCGAGAAGCGAGAGGCCTACCACGCCGTTAACCCGAAGCGCTCTGGCGTAGGGCGTACCCGCAAGAGATGACCGCTCGGATTGCTCCCTCTACATCGTCTCTTCACGCTGTGCCGCTGGATCTGCGGCACGAGATCTCCTCATAGATCGAGTATTTCGCTACGTCGCAACATATGCTACTCAATTAGAGAGCGCTACCCACTATGCTGTGCGGCGTCGCCGCTCTGTGAGCCTCCTGAGGGCTGTCGAAGCGAATATCCTCACTTTTTCGAGTTCCAATTGGTTTACAAAGTGTGGCGAGGGGGGTATATTCTCCCGGTCGGTTGGTGCGATACCAGATCGACACACAATTAAAGAGCCCCGGGGCGTTTCTCCTCCTTTCCCTTTCCCCACCTATCACCCCTAAGAGCGTCCCGGGCTCTTCCTTTTTTCTAACCCTCAGGCGTTTAACTCAGGTGGTCAACAAGGTGTCCTTCGGTGTGGCGAGTTGCGCCCTGGCGCGTTCCCTGTTGCGAAAGAAAAGCGCGGTCCCCCGGGCAAACTCCGGGGGACCGCGCGATTACGGTTGGTTGCGGGTGTTGCTTACGAAGCCGCTTCTCCGCCGACCTGGGTGAGGTAGTAGAGGGTGTGCATGAGTTGGGCGGTCGGGTCTATGCGGTGGACCTCGACGTTGTAGGGGACGTGGAGGAGGACGTCGGTGTAGTTGAGGATGACGCGGATGCCGGCGTCGGTCATCAAGTTGGCGACCTCCTGGGCGGAGGCCGAGGGGGTCGCGATGATGCCGATGATCTCGTCCGCCTCGCCGACGCTCTTCTTCAGCTCGTCGATGTGCTTGACGACGATGTTGCCGACGGTGCGGCCGATCTTGTCCCCGTCGTTGTCGAAGACGTCGTGGATCACGAACCCGCGCTTGGGCAGGATGGTGCTGCTCGCGATGGCGCTGCCGAGGTTGCCCGCGCCGACGAGCGCGATGTTGTAGGTCTGCTTGAGGCCGAGGATCGCCCGGACCGCCTCGACGAGGTCGTAGGCCTGGTAGCCCACGCCCCGGGTGCCGGAGAAGCCGATCGCGTTCAGGTCCCGCCTGACCTGGACCGGGTTGATCCCCGTGAAGTCGCCGAGCTCCTTGCTCGAGACCGCGTCGCGGCCCTCCTCTATAAGCTGCTGCGTGACCCTCAAGTACTTGGTCAGCCTGTTCGTCAAACCCGGTTGTAGCGTGGCGCGCACCTTGCCTCCGACTTCTTGTTTTATACGCTAAATAGTTACAACGAATCATTGTAACAAAAACGCTTCAACTTGCACTAAGGGTGCTCTTTAGGGCAGGAACTCCTCTAGCAAGTCGCATTACAGCCTTGGCGTTTGTTGCCGCCGGCGGCCGTGTTGTAGAGTAGCGGGGTGAGCGAGGATCTTACAGTGCCCTACGAGCGTTTCTTCCGGGGCGGATCCCCGACCGTCCTCGCCCGGCCGGCCCTGTAGGGAGGGTCGATCGGGGCTACCGAACGTTCTTCTGGAGCGTTCGCGCCGGGTACCTGTCTAGCGAGATCTTTGTTTCGGGGAACCTTGTCGGCTTACTCAAAGGAATATTGGCAACGGGGCCGTGAGCGGCATCGCGACGGCCGGAACACCGTCGAGGAGGCATCCGGCGTCCTCGTGCGGCGCATGGACGACGTCGACCTGCGGCGCATACTGGAGTTGCGGGAGACCGTGCGGTGGTCCGGGGACCCGCGGGCTTTCGAGCTCCTGCGGGGGATGGACGAGGCGCGCTGGGCCGTCGCCGAGGACGGGGGCAAGGGCGGCGTGGTCGGGATGGTCGGGGCGGTGCCGCTGGGAGAGGTGGGGATACTCTGCCACCTCGCCGTCCACCACGGGCACCGCGGGTACGGCCTGGGCTCCCGGCTCACCCGATGGGCCGTCTCCTACCTGCTCTCCCGGGGGGTACGCTCCGTCAGGCTCGACTCGACGCGCGCCGCCGAGGGGCTCTACCGCTCCATGGGCTTCGCGCCCGTCTTCGCCCGCACCGAGTACCGGCTGGAGGGGGGAGTCCTCGCCGCCCGTCTCCGGGGAGACCGGCACCTCGGCGGGCCGGGGACCGGGGGCGAGAAGGGGCTGCGGGTGGCGCCGCTGTCCTTCGGGGACCTGCCCGAGCTCTACGGGGTGGACCTGTGGTCCTACGGCGCGGATCGCTCGGCGATCATCCTCGCTACCCTCAGGCAGTACCCGGGCTGGGGGCTCGTCGCCCGGGACGCATCGGGGAGGGTCCGGGGCTACCTCGTGCGGAGCGCCTCCGGCGCCACCGTCAGGGTCGGGCCCTTCATGGCCTCCTCGCCGGACGTAGCCAGGGCCCTGCTCACCCGCGCCCTGGAGACCGACGGCGGCCGGTCCGTCGAGGTCTCGCTCCCGGCCCCGAAAGGGAGCCCGGCGCACGCACTGCTCCGCGAGTTCGGCTTCGTCGGACGCCGGGACCGGCTCCGGATGGAGCTGGGCGAGACGGCCCCGGCGCAGGGCCTGACGGCCTACGCCACCACGCCGTACCTGGCGACCTGAGGGTCCGTCGGCACGATAGCCGGGCTATGGGCGGCATCGTCGCGGCAACGAGTAACCCGTCTGATAACTTCCAAAAGCACGGTCCGTCGAACCTTGCCCCGTCATCGCGTTCGACGTCCTCGTCAGGGAGCGCTTCGTGTGGGCGATCCCGTCGTGTCCGTCGTCCGTGCCGGTCCTACGCCGGCGCCTTCTCGGGCTCCCTGGCCGGGACTTTCTCCGGGGCCGGATCTTCGCGGCGCTCCCTGCGGCGTTCGGGCGTCGGCTCGACCAGCGGCTCCACGATCTCCTCGCGCTCCGGCTTCTCCTCGCCGCCCGCTCTTACCCCTACCATCCCATCGCCTCCCTCTCCGTGTACTCGCGCAGCTCCTCCGGGCCCTCGACCATCGCGGCGCCCAGCTCCTCGGCCACGCGCAGGATCTTGGCCTCCGCCTCCTCGGGGAACATCCCCCCGCCGATGCGTGGCCTCACGAACGCCACGGGGAGGGCTTTCTCGGCCCTGAAAAAGGACCTCCTCTCGTGGTGCACCACCCGGCCCCACGCCAGCACGCTGCCCGCGACGTAGGGTAGGGGCTGCGCCTCGGCGGAGGGCTCGTAGCCCGCGTACAGCCCGCACGAGCAGCCGAACTCGGGGGAGGTGCCGCAGGCGCTCCGCACGAGCAGCGGCTTGCCGGGGTCGGCCTGCACCCGCGGCGGGCAGGCGGCTACCGTCGGTCCCGTCGTCGACCATCCCTTGTGGCCCGTCTGGGCGTGGAGGCTCTCGGAGGGGGAGATCCACCTGCTCGGGATCACCCGCCACGTCCTGTAGCCGATCACGATGCCGGTCCTGTCCGGGATCAACATGCCCCAATGTTACCGCCCCGCCGGCGACTCGTAGCTTCTGCCCCGGCGCACACCATCGCGGCCCTGCCGGGCGCGACGCCCCGGATCCGAGTTGGGAACGAAGGACGGAGGGTAGAGAAACCGCGGTTACCGGTGGGTGTTCGCAACGCCCTTCGGGCCGGCGGAAGGAGCCGGGACGACGGAGCAGACGCAGAGACCGTGGACGCCCCGCCCGGCAGGGCCGTGCCGGTGAGCGTTCGAGCGGTGGATCCCACGTCGGTGCCGCGGAGTACAGCGATTCGGGAGGAGCAGGTATGGAAGAAGGCAGGCAGGAGATGGCAGCGCGGATGAAGGATACGGGGGCGACGGAGGAAGAGGCCCGCATCCTCTACCACCTCGACGAGGTGGGGAGGTTGTTCTACGAGCTACCCGGGATCACCGAGGGCGACCTCACGATCTCGGGCCAGCACGTCTCGTCGCTCGTCCGCATGCTCGCGTCGAGGGTGGCGGAGAGGGATCACCCCGAGGGCTGGTTCTTCAGCAAGCGCGACGAGGGGGGCAGCTAACCGTCCCGGCGCAGCGGCGCGACGTTGGGCTCCGTCCCCCGCGCGGCCTTACCTCGGAACGCTGCTCTCCTCGAACCTGGGCAGATCGTCTTGAACGGCGAGCCATCCGGGCTTCTGGGAGAACCAGTTGTGAGCCTCCGGCTCGAAGGGCTTGAGGTCTTCGAAGACGCCCACGTGGACGTAGATCTCACCCTGCAGGCGCTCGTCCTCGTACGAGACCGGCGTCCCGCACTCCGCGCAGAAGGACCTGACGACCTCCGGGGAGGAGGCATAAGCTTTGAGCTTCTCTCGCTCGACCTCGACCTGACCGGTCCGGTACCCGGCGAAGAGCGAGACGGGGGCTCCGGTCGCACGCCTGCAATCCACGCAGTAGCAGTAGACCACGGTCGACGGTCTGCCGGCGGCCCGCAACCTGACGGCCCCGCACTGGCATCCGCCCTCCGCCACACGCTCCAACCCACCAGCGTCCTCGACCACCACACAGCCTTTCGCTCGCTTCTCTCCGGCACCACGCGGGTTCGACCACCCTCGTCGAGAACCCCGACCCGTCCCGACAGGATCGTACTCCAAACCCGAGAAAGTCCTACAACGCCTGAGCATAGCGTACCCTGCTGCAGCTCCTACACCGGAAGATCGACGCAGAGACCTGGACGAACGCAGCCGCTGCCCCTTCATCCCCGGCCGTCGGTACGCGGCCTGTGCTACCAGCGGCACACTGCATCGAGACCGGGCCGGGTGCTAGCTCCCTCGGCCGGCACGGGCTGTGCCCGGCCTGTAAAACTCCGCCGCGTTGTCGAGGAGGGCTTTTCTCGCCAGGTCTTCGTCGAGGGCCTCGATCACCGTCCGGACGTCCTCGTCGCGGAAGGGCCTGCGCGCGCGGGTCGAGGGGAGGTCCGTCCCGAACATGAGCGCGTCGGGGTTGGCGGCGGAGATCTCGCGCATCGCCGCGCCCGGGTCGAAGTCGAGCCGGCCGAAGCCCGTCGCCTTGACCCGCGCACCTCGCTCCACGAGCCTCAGCAGCGTTCGGAACCCGGAGACCGAGAGTCCCAGGTGGTCGATGCTCAATCTCGGTAGGCGTGCGAGCATCTCCTCCAGCTTCGTCAGATGGACGGAGTCCGCGTAGAGCTCCGCGTGCCAGCCGGAGACCTCGTAGACGCGCTTCGCGAGCCGCTCCAGGTTCCCCGGCGTCTCCGAGCCGCCCCGCTCGAGGTTGAAGCGCACCGCCCTCACGCCCGCTTCGTGCAGCCTCAGCACCTCCTCGTCCGGCACGGAGACCGGCAACTGGGCGACGCCCACGAACGACGGACCCAGCCCCTTCAAGGCATCGAGCAGGTAAGAGGTGTCGAACGCCTGGAAGGAGCCCGAGACGACGGCCCCACCGACCACGCCGAGCGGCTCCACCCGCTCCAGGTAGTCCTCCACCGTGAAAGGGTCGGGAACGTAGCCCCGGTTCGGCACCAGCGGGAAACGCGGGTCGATCACGTGCAGATGGGCGTCGAAGATACCGTGATCCAGCATGCTCCCTACCCTATCTCCTCCTGCCCCGACGCGCCTCGTCGAGGAGTGCAGACGCCTCGCCGGTAGCCAGGACTTCCGGTAGCCCTGGCTATGCACTAGCGGCATGTTCGAAGCCGCTCGTCGCCCCTACGAACAGAAGGGCTTCGAGCCCGTGGGCGAGGAGGACCACAGCTTCGGCACGGACCTCGTCGGCCAGAACCGGGAGCCGAGGCTGTAGAGCGCCGGCGTGTTCCGGGCGGAGGTGCCCCGTGGTTCCACGTGGGCTACCCGGCGGGGATCAGGCCAGGCCGACCATGCGCTCGCTGAGCTCCCAGAGCTTTCGCTGGGCCTCCTCGTCGTGGGAGGCGGGGGAAGATTCTGCCTCCCGTCGCCCGCGGAAGTACTTGCCCGTCACCCCCTCCACCTCCGGGCTCGTCGCCAGGTAGACCGACGTCTCCGCCCCCGACTCGACGGAGGATCCGCCGCCCCCGAAGCCTGTGGCTAATAGTTTCGTGCCGATCACGCCGGGGTGCAGGGCGTTCGCCGTCACCCCCGTCCCCTCGAGCCTCCTGGCGAGCTCGTAGGTGAACAGGAGGTTCGCCAGCTTGGAGCGCGCGTAGGCCCTGTTCATGGAGTAGCCGCTTCGCAGGTTCGGGTCGTCGAAGTCGATCCGCGCGCCCCCGTGCGCGATGGAACTGACCGTGATGATGCGGGAGGGCGCCGCCCTCCTCAGCTCGTCGAGGAGCAGGTTCGTGAGCAGGAACGGCGCGAGGTGGTTTACCGCGAACGTCAGCTCGTAGCCGTCCTCCGTCTCCGTCCTCTCCTCCGCCACCACCCCTGCGTTGTTGATCAGGACGTCCAGCCCGTCGTGTTCCGACCGGACCTGCTCGGCCAGGTCACGCACCTGCGCCATGGAGGAGAGGTCGCCGACCACGAGGCGGAGGTTCTCGTTGCCGGTCCCTTCGCGGAGCTCTTCGAGGGCCTCCTCGCCCCGCTCCCGGCTCCTGCCGTGGACGAGGACGGTGGCGCCCATCTCCGCCAGACGCCTCGCCGTCTCCTTGCCGATGCCGTCCGTCGAGCCCGTCACCAGCATCACGGAACCCTCCACCTGTCTCATCGCGCACGCCCCTTCCCGAAGATTGTCACGCGGCGGCCCGCGAACGGCCGCTCCAGTAACCCGCCTCGTGAAAGGTTATGGAAAGGGCGGGGCGCGTACAAGTACGCGGGCTCCCGAGGTACGGACTTCGAGCGGCGCGACCCTCGCGACCTGCGTCCGGCGGCCCCGCTACCCTGGACCGGGCGCATTGCTCGTGGACGGGGCGGTTGCTGCGGCGGACCGAGGCCCGCGGAACCCTTCCTTGGCCCGGGGTTCCGCGAGATGGCGGGGCCGCTCGGACGAGGGCTACCGCAGGGACTTCGCGAAGTAGCCCGGGTCGAGCTTCTCCCCCGTGGCGTGGAGGACGGTCTCCTGCCAGTCGCTGCGGGCGCCGGGGCCGAAGATCGCCTCCTGGAGGTAGCGGCCCGCGGTCTCGCTGCGGAAGAACGGCCTGCCGGCTACGCGCTCCTCGAGGTGGTGGCGCAGCTGGGCGGCGGTGAGGTGGCCGAGAACGTAGTTGTGGTAGTAGATCGGGGCGACGGCGACGTGGATCTTGGCCGCCCAGTCTGGCTCGTCGCGCCCGGGCGGGCGCTCCTGGAGCTGAAGGTCCCCGACGAGGTCCCACCACAAGGGGTTCAGGTCGTCGCGGTCGGGGTCCTCGTAGAGGGCGGCCTCGAAGCGGTACATCACGAGCGCCCAGCGGACGAAGACCAGCTTGTCGGCCCGGGCGCTCCTGAAGAGGTACTCGCGGTCGGCGTCGAGCTCGTCCTCCGGGACGCCGGCGACGGAGGAGAGCCAGGCCGGGTCGCTCGCCAGGGAGCCCATCATGAGCGCGATGGCCTCGGTGGTGCTGGTGTGGGCGACGGAGCGCAAGAGGTACGGCAGGCTGGGGTTTATGTGCTTGTCGTAGACGGCGTGGCCGAACTCGTGGAGCATGGTGTCCGCCCAGTACGCGTCCGGCTCGGCGTTCGCCAGCACCCTGACGTCGTAGGGGTAGTCCCTCCCTATGGGGATGCAGAAGGCGTGCTGGCTCTTGCCGGGGCGCTCGTAGAGGTCGCTCCGGGCCAGGACGTCCCGCACCTCCAGCCCCATGTTGTCGTAGGTTTCGCGGGTCAGGGCCTCGAGGTCCTTCCCCTCGAAGTAGCGGTCCGCGTCGGCTCCGGGCCCCCCTTCCGAGCGTCCGAGGGCGGCGATCTCGTGCGCGCAGCTCTGGAAGAAGGGGTCGGACAGGTGCCACGGCATGACCCGCTCGACCCCGAACCTCCTCTTGAGGTGATCGTCGATCTCGCCCCTCAACCCTTCGAAGGCGCCGCGGGTCGTGGCCTCCAGGTCGTCCATGAGCCGGTCGAGGGCCTCGACCTCGATCTCCTGGAGGTCGAGGGCGCGCACGCGGTGGTTCGGATAGCCGGCGTCCCGGGCGAGCTTGTTTCTGAGGCGGGCGAGCTCCCTGACGGTCCCCTCGACGGGCCTGCCGACGGACTTCGAAGCCTCCCAGGCCTCCTGCCTGAGGGCGGCGTCGTCCGAGGAGCGCAGGATGGTGCGCAGCTCGTTCTCGCTCCTCTCCTTGCCCCCGACCCTTCCCCGATGGTTGTTGTAGATCGCGTTGGCCTCGGCTTCGAGCTCCTCCACGCGCGTCAGGGTCGCCTCGTCGCCCTGTCGTCCGGCGAAGGTCTTGTACAGGATCTCCAGCCGTCGGCGCAGAATCTGGCTCTCCACGGCATCCCGCCCTTCGTACCAGCCCTTCAGCTTCTCGAACTCGTCCCCGTCGGCGAAGAGGGCGTTGTACTCCTTGCCGACGCGCACGACCTCCCCCCTCGCCTCCTCCGTGCCCGTGGTCGCCAGAACCCAGTAGGCCTCGCCCGACGCCTTCTCCACCGGCGCCATCCGCTCCTCGAAAGATGCGATAAAGCTCTGTATCTCCGCGCTATCCATGGTAGAAGCCGCCCTCTCTAGAACGCGTCCAAAGACGCTATCTTACCCACGATGCGACGACGTTCCCCACCCGAGGGCTCCCCGGGGGCCCGATCGTAGAAGGCGCCTTGTCGCTCGCACGGGCCACCGGGCGTTTCGGATGGGCGGTAGGGCGCTAACCGGGGAGGCTAGCGCCGGCGGCTGCGTTCGTCGCGGCGGTTGCCGAGGTAGACCACGATGAGCAGCAGCACTATGCCGAGGGTGACAAACTGGAGCAGGCCGTCCGGCCCGCCCGAGCCGCCGACGACGAGCGCCGCGACGAAGACGAGCGCGAGTGCCGCCCAGCCCGCGGCCCTGTAGGCGAGGTAGGCGGCGAGGAGCCCGACGAGGGTGTAGGGGACGAACATCAGCGGTCCCAGCGCCGTGACCCCCGGGTCGAGGACGGCGGGCGGGTTGTTGAGCCCGGTCGCCCACAGACCGATCTGCCCGACCACCAGAAAGGCGATGAGGGCGCCGAAGAAGCTCAGGGCCCCGGACCGCCAGGTGATCGGCTCGGGGTCGAAGTCCTGCGGCTGGTACCAGCTCGCCTCTCGCGCCGGCGCGCCCCGGTAGCGGCCCCGCCCGGACGACGGCTCGCTCCGGCGCGCGGACGGCTCCTCCGGCTCTTCCTTGCGGAACCTGTTGCGCAGGCGCTCGCCGAGGCTCGGTCCACCCTCGGACGTGCCGCGCTCCTCGCGCTCGCGGCGCTTCCTGGAGACCTCGTCGTCGAGGGAGCCGAAGTCGAGGTTGAGGCCGGCGAGCTGGTCGGCGGCGTGGGCGAGGTCCAGCGCCTCGTCGTGGCGCCGGCGCCGGTTCGGGTCGGAGAGGACGGCGTTCGCCTCCTGCAACTGGCTGAACTCCGTCTCGCTCCCGCCCGAGTGGTCGGGGTGGCGCTCCTTGGCAAGCCTCCTGTAGGCCGCCTTTATCTCGGACTGGCTCGCCGAGCGCGGGACGCCGAGGATACGGTAGTAGTTGATCTGCTCCGCCATGGTTTCCTTATTCTAACCCACTCTTACCGACGGGCGAGGCGATGTTTTCGAGCGCGAGCCTTATCTCTTCGAGGCAGGAGGCCTCGGCCTCGTCCCCGAGCGCCGCCTCGAGCGCCTCCGCGGCGGCCCCGCCGCCGATCTCGCCTAAAGCCCACGCCGCGTGTCCCCGGACGAGCGCCGACTCGTCCTCGGCGAGGCAACGGACGAGGGCCGGGACCGCCTCCCCGAGCCCGAGGTTGCCGGCCGCCACGCAGCAGTTGCGGAGCAGCCCGGCCCGGCCGGGCCGCGTGAGGGGCGTCCCGGCGAAGCGAGCCTCGAACTCCTCGTCGTCCCGAATGCCCAGGACCTCCGGGATCTCCAGGTACGGCCCCGCCCCCGCCCCTGCGGAGAACTCCGGCCAGGAGCTCACCGTCGCCTTGCGCTTGTTGTAGGGGCAGACCTCCTGGCAGACGTCGCAGCCGAACGCCCAGTCCCCGACCTTTGCGCGCAGCTCGCGCGGGATGGGCCCCCTGTTCTCGATCGTGAGGTACGAGATGCACAGGCGCGCGTCCACCACGCCGGGAGCCTTGATGGCGCCGGTCGGACACCCCTGCATGCAACGGGCGCACTTGCCGCAGGTGCCCTCGCCCTCTGTGTCCGGCTCCAGGTCGAGGTCCACGATCAGGTCGGCGATAAAGAAGTACGAGCCTATGCGGCCGTTGATGAGGCACGAGTTCCGCCCGAAGAACCCGAGCCCCGCGTGCTGGGCCGCCGAGCGCTCGAGGAGCGGCACCGCGTCCGTGAACGCACGCGCCTTGATCCTGCACCCCAGCGCCTCCTCGAGCTCCGCCCGGAGCGCCTTCAGCCGCTCCTTGATGACGACGTGATAGTCCTGCCCCCACGCGTACCTCGCGACCCGCCCGCCGCCCTCGTCCGCCGGGTGGTCCCCCGGATAGTAGGAGACGCCCAGGGAGACCACGCTCCGGGCGCTCTTCTGCAACCTCTTCGGGTCCGCGAGAAGCCCGGCCGGGCGGTGCATGAAGCCCATGTCCGCCGCCATCCCGGCCTCCTGCCACTCCGTCAGGCGCTCCCCGCCCCTCTTCAAGGGCTCAGCGCCCGTCACGCCGACGAGGTCGAAGCCCGCCGCGCGCGCCCTCTCCTCGAGAACGCGCCGGGCCTCCCTCCGCGTCGTCCTCGCCTCGTCCGTCGCCCCGTCGCCTCTCCCCTTCACGGAGAATGATTCTACCCGCAGCGGCGCAAAAATTGGGCCGAACGACGCTTCTTTGTAACCATACGATTGATGACAAAAATTAGTGACGGTAGTAGTATTTTGCCCATGGCTAAAAGCGATACCGTAAAAAAGGTTCTGAGGCTGCAGGACGAGCTCATCCACTACCGGGCGGTGCTGGACGCGGGCCCGTGGTTGGATCTGAACATGTCCACGCCGCAGCTCAAGGCCCTGCTCCTGATCTCGGAGGAGGACGCCATCCGGATGCGCGAGCTGGCCCGCAAGCTGGGCGGCTCCTTCTCCAACGCGACCGTGCTGGTGGACCGCCTCGTGGAGCGCGGCCTCGTGGAGCGCATGATGGAGCCGCAGGACCGCCGCGTCGTCCTCGTCCGGGCCACCGAAGACGGGCGGCTCCTGATCGAGCAGCTCGTCACCTCCTGGCGTAGCCTCTCGGAGCCGCTCCTCGAACGCCTCTCGACCGAGGACCTGGAGACCGTCCGCAAGGCCCTGGACATCCTCGTCGGCGCGGCCCAGGCCCGCGAGAAGGAAGACGCGCGACAGGAGGGGTGACGGGCGCGGTGGGGTAGACCACCCGCTACGGTCTCAGCCACCGACCTCTTACACGGCACGGCCGCCGACCCGGGCAAGCCCCTGTCGCCGCGCTGGTCAGCATCTTGCTGAGGCGCACCGTCTCGCGGCGCAACGGTAGAAACCACCTTCGATGGGAAGCCGCCGCGTCTCGCGGCGACGGCGCCGCGCGGTTCTCGCCGCGTCGGGCATGGGCGGGGCAGGCGCGGTTCCGGTGCCGGGCGCAGGGGGTATATTCTGGGGCGAGTACGCTAGGAAGAGGAGTGGTCCATGGCCATAGCAACCGTCAACCCGGCGACCGGGGAAGAGATTCAGGCTTTCGATCCCCTCACCGACGAGGAGATAGACCGCAAGTTACGGCTCGCGGCGGAGACCTTCCGCGAGTACCGCAACACGAGCTTCGCCGATCGGTCGCGCTGGATGATGCGGGCGGCGGAGATTCTGGAGGAGGAGCAGGAGGAGCTCGGCCGCATCGCCACGCTGGAGATGGGCAAGACCTTCGTCTCGGCCAAGGCGGAGGCGGTCAAGTGCGCCCGCGGCTGCCGCTACTACGCCGAGAACGCCGAGAAGTTCCTCGCCGACGAGCCCGCGGAGCTCGAGGGGGCCTTCGTCCGCTACCAGCCCCTGGGTCCCGTCCTCGCCATCATGCCCTGGAACTTCCCGTACTGGCAGGCCTTCCGCTTCCTCGCGCCCGCGCTCATGGCGGGTAACGTGGGCCTGCTGAAGCACGCCTCGAACGTGCCCCAGTGCGCCCTCAAGATCGAGGACATAGTCCGCCGGGCGGGCTTCCCCGAGGGGGCCTTCCAGACGCTCCTCGTCGGCTCCTCGGCGGTGCAGGCGATTATCGACGACCCGCGCGTCAGGGCGACGACGCTCACCGGGAGCGAGGGGGCCGGGCGGCAGGTCGGGCACGAAGCCGGGGAGCAGATCAAACCCTCCGTCCTGGAGCTCGGCGGGAGCGACCCGTTTATCGTGATGCCGTCGGCCGACCTCGACCAGGCGATCTCGACGGCCGTGACTTCGAGAACCTTGAACAACGGCCAGTCTTGCATCAACGCCAAGAGGATCATCGTCCACGAGGAGATAGCGGACGAGTTCCAGCGCCGCTACGTCGAGGAGATGCAGGCCCTCAAGGTCGGCGACCCGATGGACGAGGGGACCGACATGGGCCCGCTCGCCATGCCGCAGCTCGTCGAGGACCTCGACGACCAAGTGAGGAGGAGCGTCGAGGCGGGTGCCCGCGTCCTGACCGGCGGCAAGCCCCAGGACGGGCCCGGCAACTACTACCCGCCGACCGTCCTCACCGACATCCCCGAGGGCTCCCCGCCCCGCACCGAGGAGTTCTTCGGCCCCGTCGCCTCGCTCTTCCGCGCCCGCGACGCCGAGGAGGCCCTGCGCATCGCCAACGACACGCCCTTCGGCCTCAGCTCCTCCGTCTGGTCCAACGATCCCGCCGAGCGCGAGCGCTTCATCGACGGGATCGAGGCCGGCATGGTCTACGTGAACCGCATGACGGAGTCGACCCCGGAGATCCCCTTCGGCGGCGTGAAGAACTCGGGCTACGGGCGCGAGCTCTCCCACTTCGGCATCAAGGAGTTCGTGAACATCAAGACGGTCTGGGTGACCGAGCCCGAAGGCTCCGCGGGCGAAGGGGTGGAGTAAGGGGGGAAGATACGCCGTTCGCGCCCCGCCCCGTGAACGGCCTCGCTGTCCCGGACGGCTCCGAGAGATACCTTATGTTGCGATGTCCGTGAGCTCGCGCAACCGTTTGATCCTCTTCGGAGCCCTCTATGGGCTCGGGCTGGCGCTCCTGCCGTCGGCACTAGCCTTCGACGGGTTAGCCCTGAGCCCGTTCCTCGCCGCCGCCCTTATATGCTCTGCGCTGAGCGGGGCGGCCGGGGCCCTCGTCGCCGGCCGCGGGGCGGGCCGCCGGCGGGAGCCGGGGCGTGGCTGGGCCGCCGCCTCCGGCACGGGGTCGTTGCACGGGCTCGTCGCAGCGGCGCTCGCCGCGCCCTCGATCTGGCTCGCCCTGACGGCGACCATGACCGGGTTCTCGCCCGCCGCTCCGGCCAGGATCTCCGCCCTGTTTACGAGCCCGGATATCTTTCTGCAGAGCGCGCTCGCGGCCGGCGTGGTCTTCGCTTACGCGGCCCTCGCCGGGCTCCTGCTCTCGCCCCTCGTGGGCGCGGTGATCCTCCGGATGGTGCGCGAGGGGGATCGCGGCGCCTCCCGGTTGTCCGCGGGGGGGACCGGATGACGGCCGTCGCCCCAAACCGTCTCCTGCCGCTTCGGGCCGTCCAGGGCCTCTTGGGCGGGGCGTTCGCGGCGCCCTTGCTCTGGGCGGCAACGGCGCCGACCATCTCCGGCTTCGCGCATCAAGACGCCGTCGAGCTCCCGGTCTTGAAAAGCCCCGGGACCTTCCCGGGCAGCTTCTTCGTGGCCCTCTTGGCCTTCGCTCATACCCTCGTCGGCGGGCTCCTGCCCGGGCCCATCTTCGGCCCGTTCGTGGAGCGCGCCGCCAGTAAGGAGAAAGAACTTGTACGCTAAGCTTCTGGGCTTCGGGGCCGTCTACGGCTTCGGCTTCACCCTCATAAAGTCCCTGTTCCCGACCCCGTGATCCTGCTCTTCGCCGGCGGCGATAGCTCCGAGGGGAACCTCACCACCCTCGCCACCATCTACATGCTCTCGGGCCTCCTCGCGGGAATCATCGGGGGCCGCTCTTCGGAGCCTTCCTGCTCCGGCGCAGGGGCTCCCGGGCGAACGTGGGGACCGGCCAGATCCCCGGGGCGGGACCGACCTCGGCAAGTCGCTCGCCCTGAGCTTCGGGTTCGCCATCTTTATAGGCTTCATCTCGACCCTGCTCACGATAGGCGCCTACGGCTTCGGCCTCCTGCCCGCCGGCGGCGTCCTCGACCCCTTGACGCTCATAAGGAGCTCGCAGTTCAGCCCCGGCACCCCGCTCCTCGTCGCCTGGACCTTCGCCCGGGACATGCTCCCCGCGATGCTCGCCGGCCTCTTCCTCTCGCCCCTCGGCGGCAGCTTCCTCTACCGCGTCTACGCCGCCGGACGCCCCGCGAGCGCCACGCCGAACCGCGCCAGGGTCATCGAGGACGAGTTCTAGAGCGCTCGACCGCAGAGCATCGCCGCCTACCAGCGCCACCGCCACCTCGGTTCCTCACCCCGGAGGGAGCGGATTTGAGATGCCGGCCGATCAACGCGCGACTTCCCGGCGCGGGCTTGTAGAGAAAACGTTCGAGCCGAGACTGGAGGTAGGTTCCGGGGCGCGTATGCCTCGTTGCGGGGCGGAGGCCGAGCTTTGCGTGGCGGCGGGTCCTAGATGATGTTTACGAGCGGGGAGATCTTGCACTCCGCCAGGGCGTAGCTCTCGCGGGAGTTGCGCCGCGCCGCCTGGACGATGTACTCGACGCAGTTCGCCCGGCAGTCTACCTTGCCGCAGGGCACCTCGATCGTGCCGAGGTCCTCGACGATGCGCACCACCGGGTCGAGCCCGTCGCCGGGGGCCGCGTCCCGATGGCGGACGAACTCACCCTCCTGGTACTGTTTCCGCTCGTAGCGAAAAACCGTCATAAGGGCCATTCTACACCATACGTTTGACCTGGATCACACGAGCGACGGAGCCGGCCGGGACCCCATCCTCCGGGGTCGGGTTACGATGGAGGGATGGAGCGAGGCTTGAACGGGCGCGTGGCCGTGGTGACCGGGGCGGGTCGGCGCCGGGGGATAGGGGCGGCGATCTGCCGGGCGCTGGCCGAGGGGGGCGCGGACGTCCTGTTCACCTACTGGGGCGCCTACGACGCCGGGATGAACCCCGGCGAGGAGGGCGAGGTACCGGCGATCACGGAGGAGTTGCGCCGCGCTGGGGTGCGCGCCGAGGGGGTCGAGATCGACCTCTCGCGGCCCGAGACCCCGGAGGAGCTCCTCGACGCCGCTGCGGAGAAGCTCGGGCCGCCCTCGATCCTGGTCAACAACGCGGCGCACTCGACCCGCGACGGGTACGAGGGGCTCGACGCCGCCACCCTGGACGCCCACTACGCCGTCAACCTGAGGGCCACGGCGCTCCTCTCCGTCGGGTTCGCCCGCGGGTTCGAGGCGGGGAGCGGGGGCAGGGTGATCAACCTGACCAGCGGCCAGGCCCTCGGGCCGATGGTGGGGGAGCTCGCGTACGCCGCGACGAAGGGGGGGATCGAGGCCTTCACCCGCACCCTCGCCGCCGAGGTCGGGCACAGGGGCATAACCGTGAACGCCGTCAACCCCGGCCCGACGCAGACCGGCTGGATGGACGACGGCCTGGAGCGGGAGCTCGCCGCGAAGTTCCCCTCCGGCCGGGTGGGCGCGCCCGAGGACGCCGCGAGGCTCGTGGCCTTTCTCGCGGGCGACGAGGCCGCCTGGATCACCGGGCAGGTCATCCACTCCGAGGGCGGCTTCCTCCGCTCGTAGAGATCGAGCTCGCTTCCGCCCTTCGTGGGGTACCATACGCGGACGATGAGACCCGTTGGAAGCTTCAGAAAGTTTCTCGAGCGTCCCCCAGGGACGCTCTTCGAGGAGGTCAAGGAGGACCCGCACGCCCGGCCGAAGGGCCCGCTCTTCTCGCGCCGCGTCTTCTGGGCGCTCCTCATCGTCTTCGGCATCTCGCTCATGCTCGCGATGGACTGGTTCGGGCTACTGCTCCTCAACGCCCCGGGCGTCTTCCAGCAGATGGGCACCCTCAACACCCTCAGGGTCACCGCCGTCCTCATGGGCGGCATAGCGGTACCCTCGGCCCTCCTGATGCTCCACTACGGCCGCCTCTACACCTACACTTCCGAGGAGAACGTCTTCTTCTCCATCACCTTCTCCCTCTCATTCCTCCTCGGCTCCCCCTGCGCCCTCGTCGGCGCCTTCGGCTAAGAAGGCCACCGAGCGGGGCGGCTGCCTCCAGGGACGAAGGTTTCGCCTGGTGGTCTACACAATCGGATGACGGCTATCGGTGGGCGCCTCCGAGCACCAGCGCTTCCTACTCTCCCGCACGGACGCGCAGCGCCGGCCGTAGAAACGAGGCCGGAGCCTGTGTTCTGGGCGCGTGTCCTGGATAAGCCGGGCTTTGCACCACGGGGTGGTGCCGCGTTCGCCCCGGGTCTCCCGTGCTGCGGGGGGCTACTCTCCCCCGCCGCGGAGGCCGCTCTTGAAGGCGGTCCAGGCGAGGGTGGCGCAGCGGATGCGGTTCGGGGTCTGGATGATGCCCTTGAGCGCCGCGAGGTCGCCGAGCTCCTCGTTCTCCTCGGTGCGCATCATCTCCAGGAACGCCTCTATCTCCCCTTCGGCCTCCTCGCGGCTCTTGCCCGAGAGGCGCTCGGTGAGCATGGAGGCCGAGGCCTGCGAGATGGAGCATCCGCGTCCGGTGAAGCTTACCTCGGCCAGCTTGTCCTCCTCGAACCTGGCGTAGACCGTCACCTCGTCACCGCACAGGGGGTTGAGGAGGTGCTCGCGAAGGTCCGCGTTCTCGAGCTCGCCCCGGTGTCGGGGGCGACGGTAATGGTCGAGGACTATCTCCTTGTAGAGCTCCTGGAGCATGCCGGAGATTGTACCAGCAAGGGCTAGACTGGTGCCCCTACCCCTTCCGGGCGAGATCCGGACCGACGCTCTCGAGGTCCGGCAGGCCGGCGAGGATCATCGCGAGCTCCAACTCCTCCCGCAGCATCTCCAGGACTCGCCCCACGCCGGCGGCGCCGTCCGCGGCGAGCCCCCAGAGCACGGGACGGCCCACGAAGACGGCCCGCGCCCCCAGGGCGAGCGCCTTGAGTACGTCGGTCCCGCGCCGGATGCCGCCGTCCATGTAGACCTCGGCGCGGCCCGCGACCGCCTCCACGACGGCGGGCAGCGCCTCCACGCTCGCGGGGACGCCGTCGAGCTGGCGCCCGCCGTGGGTCGAGACCACGACCCCCTCGACGCCGTGCTCTACCGCGAGCGCCGCGTCCTCGGGGTGGAGGATGCCTTTCAGGACGATCGGCAGCCCCGTCGATGACCGTAACCACGCCACGTCCTCCGGGGTGAGCGCGGCGGGCTCGCGGGCTTCCTCGCCCAGCTCCTCCTCGATGCTGACTGCACTGGCACCGGGGGGCAGCTCGTCCTCGACGCGCAGGAAGCGCTCCTTCCGGCCCCAGCGGGGGGCGTCGACGGTCAGCACGATCGCGCCGTACCCGGCGCGTTCCGCCCGCCGCACGAGCGTCTCGGCGAAGGGCCGGGCGCCCTCGTAGACGTAGAGCTGGAACCAGAGCGGTCCCGTCGCGGCCGCGGCGACGTCTTCGAGGCGCCGCGAGGAGACCGTGCTTACCGCCATCAGGGTCCCGGCCTCTCCGGCTCCCCGGGCGGTCGCGCACTCACCTTCGGGATGGGCCAGGCCCTGCACGCCCGTGGGCGCGACCATGATCGGCGCTCGTATGGGGGCACCGAGCACCGAAGCGGAGGTATCCGCGTGGTCCACGCCGCGCAGCACGCGCGGGACGAGGAGGAGCTTCTCGAAGGCGTCGCGCTCCCTGCGGAGGGTGACTTCGTCGCCGGCCCCGGCCGAGTAGTAGGCCCAGGCCGCAGGGTGCATGGCCTCCCGTGCCAGGCGCTCGTAGTCCCGGACGTTCAGCGGCTCCGGACGCTCGTCGCTTCCCCGGTTCACGGCTACCCGCCCAGGCCGTGCCGGCGGTGCCAGTCCTCAAGCGATTCCTCGGGGTACTCGGGATAGTGGGCCTCGCCGGGGCCCTCGGGGACCCCGCACCAGGGTGCCGCGTGGTTCAGCATGAGGCGGACGTACTCGGGCGGCTTCGGGAGCGGTGTGTCGACCGCGGAGGCGAAGGGGTGGACAAGCTCCGGGTAGCCCGGGGAGAAGAGCCAGAGGAAGCTCCCGCAGTAGCGGCAGAAATGGCGCTCCGCCTCGCTCGCGGGGACCTCGTCCCCCTCGCCGCGGTCGTAGAGCTTCGCGTTGTAGACGGAGACGTGCTCCCGGCCCTCGACCTCCAGGGTGTTCGCGTCGGCGCCGAGGTTGATCGCGAACCCCCCGCCGCCGGCGGTCTTGCGGCAGATGGAGCAGTAGCAGGCCTGATACGGGTACGGCGTCGAGGACTCGACCCGGAAACGGACGGAGCCGCAGTGGCAAGATCCCTCGAGCAACATCGCATCCTCCTCGTCGGGTCCGGGTAGGCGCGCGGAGCGCACGGCTACAAGCGATCCATCCCCCGCAGCGAGGTGGCGGCCTCGTTCCCGTTCTCGACGGGCCCGGGCTCCGTCAGGCGCTCCACGACGCGCCCGTGCATCTCCCGGGGGTCCCTCTCCTCGCCGGAGAGCGGGACGGGGCTCCCGGTCACGGTGTACCACTCCTCCGCCCCGGCGTAGCGCACGCGGACTTCGAGGAGCCCCGCCTCGGGGAGCGTGCGAACCTCGAGCTCGCCGGTGATCGCGCCCGCCTCGTCCGTCATCACGCCGCCCGCGGTCGAGACGATGTTCGAGCGGGCTTCCACGGCTACGAGCCCCCGCAATCGTCGAGCATCTCGGAGAGGGCCTCCTTCTCCTCGGGGTTCACGCTCAGGCCGTAGCCGGACTTTATGGAGATCCAGCGCGACGCGTAGTCGCACCAGATCTCCTCGTTCGGCGGCCTCCACGCCTCCGGGCCCTTGTCCCCCTTCTCCTGGTTCGCGTCGTCCTCGACGGAGAGCAGGACGTCCGGGGCGTTGGCGTAGGCCTCGCGCTCTTCGGCGCTCCACGACGAGGCGCCGCTCCGCCAGGCGTTGGCGAGGGGCACGACGTGGTCTATGTCTATGTCCTGGGGGTCGGTGTACGTCTCCGTCGTGTACGGGTCGAGCCAGGTCCCGGACTCGACCCTGCACCCGTCGCCCACGACGACGTCTTCGCCGTCCCGGATCAGGGCGGCGTCGCGCACGTCGCAGGACTCTTCCGGCGCCTCCCAGCCGAACTCGCGGGCGTCGCTCCAGTGGTCGAACTTCTCCCGGGAGTAGCCCGACATGGAGCCGGGCTCGGAGACGGCGAGGTCGTCGAGGGCTGCCCGCGCTTGCCCGGGGTCGCCGCCGACGGCGCTGCCGCCTCCCCCGCCGCTCTGCGTCGTGGGCCCGGAGAAGTAGGCCCAGAGCGCCACGAGGGCGAGGATCAGGAGCAGGGAAGCGAGTCCCGAGGCCCCGCGACGGCTCCTCCGCCTGCGCCGGCCGCGGCGGCTCACCGTCCGGGGCTCCCGGTTCCTCGCGCCCGGCGACTACGTCCCAAGGCTAGCGTCTCCTGCGCCCGCCGACCTTGACCTGCTTGGGGTTGAGGGCGACGTAGACGACGCCGTCCTCGACCTTTACCTCGTGCGTCGGGACGGCCTTGACGGCGGGGAGGCTCTTGGCCTCGCCGGTTTTTACGTCAAAGGTCGCGCCGTGCAGGGGGCACTTGATGCGTTCGCCGACGAGGCCGCCCTCGCTCAGGTAGGCGAAGGCGTGGGTGCAGATGTTCTCCAGGGCGTAGAGCTCCCCGTCGACGTTGCAGAGGGCCACGGGGCGGCCCTCCACCTCGTAGTTTCTGACCTCGCCGGGGGGAACCTCGTTGGCGGGGGCTAGCTTGTGGAACTCTGCCACGGCTCTATGCGGCCCGGTTCTCGAAGCCCAGCCCGATCTTGGCTTCTATCACGCGGTCGAGCTTCTCCTTGAGGCCGAGCAGCGGGACGCGGCTCGTGACCTCGCCGAAGAAGCCGAAGACGACGAGCCTCTCGGCCTCGTGGCGCGGGATGCCCCGGCTCATGAGGTAGAAGAGCTCCGTCTCGTCGACCTGGCCCGTCGTCGAGCCGTGCGAGCACTTCACGTCGTCGGCCATGATCTCCAGGTTCGGCAACGAGACCGCGAAGGCGTCATCCGTCCCGAGGATGATGTTCCTGTTCGTCTGGTAGGCGTCGGTCTTCTGCGCCCCCGGCTCTACCCGGATGAGCCCCGAGAACACCGTGACCGACTCGTCGCGCAAAGCCCCCTTGTACACGAGGTCCGAGTGGGCGTTCGGCGCGAGGTGGTCCTGGAGCGTGTGGTGGTCGAGGACCTGGTTCTGGTCGGCGAAGTACAGGCCGAGCATCTCCGAGTCGCCGCCGTCGGCCGTCAGGCCCGCCTCGACGTTCGTCCGACTAAGCTGGGCGCCGAAGGAGACGACGAGGCTGTTAATCGTCGCGTCCTTCTCGGTGGCCGAACGGATGGTGTTAAAGTGGAGGACGTTGCGCTCCCAGTTCTGCAAGGAGACGTAGCGGAGCTGCGCGCCCTGCCCGACGTAGAGCTCGACCGCCCCGTTGGAGAACGCCGGGTCCTCGGCGTCGGCGGAGGCGTACTCGTCGATGTAGGTAACGCTGGCGTTGTCCTCGACGACGACGAGGGTGCGAGGCATGATCGAGCCGACCACGTCCAGCCAGCGGTAGCTCTGGATCGGCACCTCGATCTCGACCCCGCGCGGCACGTACAGGAACGACCCGCCCGCGAACGCCGCCGCGCTCAGCGCCGCGAACTTGTCGTAGTCCTCGGGCACGAGCCCGAAGAGCTTCTCCTTCACGATCTCCTCGTGCTCCTGAAGCGCCGTGTGGAGGTCGGTGAAAACGACGCCCTTCGCCTTCAGCTCGTCGTCGATGCGCGAGTAGGCGGTCTCCGAGTTGTGCTGCACGAGCAGCGCGGAGTTCTCCTCCCCCTCGGCGAGGAGCTTACGAACCGCCTCCGGCAGCTCATCCTCGCTCTGGGCGTCCGGGCTCGGGGCGTAGGGGAGGAAGTCCTCTATCCTGACGTCCGAGATGTCCGTGTAGCGCCACGCCTCGTCGCGGAGGGTAGGCATCGGGAGCCCCTCGAAGGCGCGCCACGCATGCAGGCGCTTCTCCGCGAGCCAGCCCGGCTCGCCCTTGAGGGAAGACAGCGCCTTCACCGTCTCCTCGCTTATGCCGCGGGTCTTCAAAACTTCTGGTACTTCTCTCTGCTGCAAAGGGACCGCCTCTCTCACGCTAAAAAATAGGGGCGGACCCTCGTGTAGAGAGCCCGCCCCGCCGAAAAGTCTTGCAAGCTACAACCGGCGGCTCCTAGCCGACCGAGCCTTCCATCTCGAGCTGGATCAGGCGGTTCAGCTCGATCGCGTACTCGAGCGGGAGCTCCTTGGCGATCGGCTCGATAAAGCCGTTGACCACCATCGCCATCGCCTCTTCCTCACTCAAGCCCCGGCTCATGAGGTAGAAGAGCTGGTCCTCGCCGACCTTCGAGACGGTGGCCTCGTGCTCGGTGTTGACCTTCTTCTCCTCGATCTCGATGTACGGGTACGTGTCCGTCCGCGCGTTCTCGTCGAGCAGCAAGGCGTCGCACTCGACGCGGCTCTTGGCGTTCACGGCACCCTCATGCACCTTCAGGAGCCCGCGGTACGTCGAGCGGCCCGTCCCCTTGGAGATGGACTTCGAGGTGATGAGGCTGGAGGTGTTGGGAGCGGCGTGCACGATCTTGCCGCCCGCGTCCTGGTGCTGGCCGTCGCCGGCGTACGCGACCGAGAGGATCTCGCCGCGAGCACCCTCGCCCACGAGGTAGACCGCCGGGTACTTCATCGTGAGCTTGGAGCCGAGGTTGCCGTCGACCCACTCCACGGTGGCGTTCTCGTGCGCGACCGCGCGCTTCGTCACCAGGTTGTAGGTGTTGTGCGACCAGTTCTGGATGGTCGAGTAGCGGATGCGCGCGCCCGGCTTGGCGATAAGCTCCACGACCGCCGAGTGCAGCGAGTTCGTCGTGTACGTAGGCGCCGTGCAGCCCTCGATGTAGTGAACGTACGAGTTCTCGTCGGCGATGATGAGCGTCCGCTCGAACTGGCCCATGTTCTCGGCGTTGATCCTGAAGTACGCCTGAAGCGGGATGTCGATGCTGACCCCTGGCGGGACGTACACGAACGAGCCGCCCGACCAGACGGCCGAGTTAAGCGCGGAGAACTTGTTGTCGTCCGCCGGGATGATGGTCCCGAAGTGCTCGCGGACGAGGTCCTCGTGCTCGCGGAGCCCGGAGTCCATGTCCATGAACACGACGCCCGCCTTCTCCCACTCCTCCTTGAGGCTGTGGTAGACGACCTCGGACTCGTACTGGGCGCCGACGCCGGCGAGCGTCTCGCGCTCGGCCTGCGGGATGCCCAGCTTCTCGAACGTGTTCTTGATGTCGTCCGGCACGTCGTCCCAGGAGCGGCCCTGGTTCTCCATCGGGCGGATGTAGTAGTAGATCTCGTCGAAGTCGAGCTCGCTCAGGTCGCCGCCCCACTGCGGGGTCGGCTTGGCGTAGAACGCCTCGAGCGCCTTCAGGCGGTACTCGAGCATCCACTCGGGCTCGTTCTTGTGCTTGGAGATCATGGCGACGATCTCCGGGTCGATGCCCTTCCTCGGCGTCTTGAAGAAGTACTCCTCCGGGTCGCGGAAGCCGTACTTGTACTCGTCTAGGCCGAGCTGCTGAATAGTCTTGTCTTCCGGCATGCCTTCTCCTCCTCTAGCTCTGCGCGGCGGAGCCGAACTCCTGCCGCACCCAGTCGTAGCCCTTCTCCTCGAGCTGGAGCGCGAGCTCCTTCTGCCCGGAAGTAACGATCCGCCCGTCGAGCATCACGTGCACGTGATCCGGCTCGATGTAGCGCAGGATCCTGTTGTAGTGCGTGATGATGAGCGCGCTGAACTCCGGCCCCCTGAGCGCGTTGACGCCCTTGGAGACGACCTGGAGCGCGTCGATGTCGAGCCCCGAATCGGTCTCGTCCATGATGGCGAGCTTGGGATCGAGCATGAGCATCTGCAGGATCTCGTTGCGCTTCTTCTCACCACCGGAGAAGCCCTCGTTCAGGTACCGCTCGGCGAACTTGGGGTCCATCTGGAGAAAGCGCATCTTCTCCTGGATGAGCTTGTACATCTCCATCGGGGAGAGCTCCTTCTCCCGCACGCTGTTGACGGCGGTGCGGAGGAAGTTCGCCACGGAGACGCCCGGCACCTCGCTCGGGTACTGGAAGGCGAGGAACATGCCGAGCTTGGCGCGCTCGTCGGCCTCGAGCTCGAAGATGTCCTGCCCGAAGAACGTGACGGCGCCGTCCGTAACCTCGTACCTCGGATGCCCCATCAACACGTTCGAGAGCGTGCTCTTACCGGAACCGTTCGGACCCATGATCGCGTGGATCTCGCCCTGGCCGATCTCGAGGTCCAAACCCCTCAGAATCTCCTGGCCGTCGATCTCAGCGTGCAAATTCTCTATCTTTAACATCGAACCCCTGCCATCGCCTTTGCAAATACCTTGATACTGCAACACCCCAGATCATAGCACACTGCCCCCGGCGAACGCGCGGAGATCGAAACCGAAAACTCTTCTTGAAACCGCCCGAATTCGGCGCAAATAAAAGGATCTACGCCGCCGAGGGTAACGCGTTCACACCCACATGAGAGCCGTTGTCAGGGAGCGGACGAAGGTACCTGCTTGTAACGTAATCGAGGCCCGCAGGGAGGGGTTATCGGGAACTGTTCCCAACAAGCGCCAGGGGACGGACGGTGGCCTCGCCGGCCCGGAGGGGCACGTCGGGTTGCGTCTTGCGGGAGAGGTAGCCGAGCGCGAGGGTTCGGCCGTCTGCGGGCAGGGGGGCGACGCCCGTGACGCTGCCGACGCGCTTGCCGTCCTGGAGGATCTCGGCGCCAACCTTCGGCGACTCGCCCTCGACGACGAAGCGGTGCAGCTCCTTGTTCGGGTGGCCGCGGTAGTGCATCCTCGCGACGGTCTCCTGGCCGGGGTAGCAGCCCTTCTTGAAGCTGACGGCCCGCTCGAGGATGCCGCACTCTCCCGGAAAGTTTTCGGGGGTGATGTCCGTGCCGAAGCGGGGGACGCCGGCCCCTATGCGGGCCGTCTCGTAGGCGTCGCGCCCGGCGGCTACCGCCCCCGAGCCGAGCAGGTGTTCTCTCGCCGCGGCCAGCGCGCTCTCCGGCCCGAGGAGGTCGAAGCCGGGGACGGGGACCGCGACGCCGACGGCGAGCAGGGTCGCGCCCGCCAGCGTTATCTCCGACGATTCGTGCTCGGCGAGGGCGAGGCCTCCGAGGAGCCCGGCGGCGCGCGGGCCGTAGAGGCCGAGGACGGCCCAGGGGTCGGCGGCGCCCGAGAGGTCTTCGATCTTCACGCGGGAGAAGGGGGCGTAGCGGCCCAGGACCTCACGGGCCGCGTCCGCGCCCTCCGGCTCCGTATCCACGAGGATGCGACCGTCGGAGGGGGACTTGAGGGCGCGCAGGTCCGTCAGCACGCGGCCCTTCGGGTTCAAGAGCGCGGCGTAAACGCCGAGGCGCCCATCCCCGGGAACCTCGTTCGTCAGAACGGCGTTCAGCATGCCCGCCGGGTCCTTGCCCGCCAGCCCGAGCACGGCGCGGCCGGCCCGGTCCACGAGCGCCGCGCCAGCGTAGAGGGCCTCGTAGCCCGCGTCTTGTTCGAGCCCTGTCTCCGCCGTCCGCGTGTTTCTCCCGTCGTCCATGCGGATATTGTAAGGCACGTATACGAGGCCGACGAGGAGGGCGCTTACATGGCTGTAAAGGCCGTAATCCTGGATGTAGACGGAACGCTCATGGACACGAACTACTTGCACACGGAGGCGTGGTGGCGGGCCTTCGAGGAGGTCGGACAGCGGGCGCCGCGGGCGGCGATACACAAGGAGGTCGGGAAAGGATCGGACCTTCTGGTCCCCGAGTTCGTCGAGGGCGAAGAGGCGCAGGGGAAGGTCAGCGACCTGCACGGCGAGCAGTACATGGCCATGCAGGAGTACGGACTACCCCTCCCGGGGGCGAAGGAGCTCGTGGCCGCGCTCGTCGAGCGCGGTTACGGCGTGTGGTTCGCCACCAGCGCCGAGCCCCAGGAGCTCGAGCACCACATGCAGCTTCTCGAGGCCGAGGGCAGGATCCAGGGCGTCGTCAGCTCGGGCGACGTCGAGAACTCCAAGCCCGCCCCGGACCTCTTCCAGGAGGCCCTCGACAGGGCCGGGGTCGCGGCCGACGAGGCCGTCGCCGTGGGGGATTCGATTTGGGACGTGCAGGCGGCGAAGGCGGCCAACATCCGGACGATCGGCGTGCTCAGCGGCGGAGCGTACGACGAGGAGGCCCTGAAGGTCGCCGGGGCGGTCGCCGTCTACGACAACTGCGCCGCGCTCCTGGAGAGCGGCTTCCCCGAGGAGGAGTAGCTTTTTCTGCGTGTCGGCCTTCAAACGGATGAACCTGCCGCGCCGGTTTTGTATAATTAAGAGTGCAAGTGAATGTTGGGCTCCGGCAAGCAGAGGCTTCCCCTCGAGAGAGGCCCTTTTGCGGCGAGACCCAGAGAAGAGAAAGGCGGGCTAAGTACATGCCCCAGGGAACGGTTAAGTGGTTCAACGACGAGAAGGGCTACGGCTTCATCTCCCCGGACGACGGCGGCGAGGACCTCTTCGTCCACTACTCGGGGATAGCCGGCAACGGCTTCCGCTCGCTGGAGGAGGGGACGAAGGTCTCCTACGAGGCGACGCGCGGCAAGAAGGGCATGCAGGCGGAGAACGTAACCCCCGCGTAACAAGAACTCAAACAACAGCATAAGCGGAACGAGGGCCGGGGTTAATTCCCGGCCCTTTTGGTGTTCTCGGGGTCGCCCTCGCGAGGTTTGGGGCGCTGTCGCCCTGGCGGCGGCTAGCTCCCGTCCGCCGGCCAGCCGGGAGACGAAGGCCTACCTTCGTATGCGGCGCGGGCTTCGGAGTAGACGCGGGGGAGGGGGAGACCCGTCTCCTCCGCCAGCCGGGAGGCGTCCAGGTACTCGGGGGAGACGACGAAGTCCTCCCCGTCGAGGCTGCCCACCTTGACCCGGCACCGTCCGTAGGGGAGTTCGACCTCGACGACGCGGCGGTCGGCGGTGGCGCGCCCGACGGGAGAGTGGCGGACGCCCAGCGTGCCCGTCGCGCGCATGAGGTGGCGGGCGAGCCCTTCGCGGTCGGCGCCGCGTGCGAGGGCGCAGACCTTGTAAGCGCCGCGTCCCCGCTTCATCACGATGGGCTCTAGCCAGGCGTCGAGGGCACCGGCCCCGAGCAGCCCTTCGACCGCCGCCCCGAGGAGCTCCCCCGGGGCGTCGTCCACGTTCGCCTCGAGGAGCGTGAGGTCCTCGGCGCCGCTCGCGCCTTCGATCTCCCCGATCACGACCCGCAGTACGTTGGGGGCGTCGCGCAGGGTCGCGTTGCCGGCGCCGTAGCCCACCGCGCGGGGCGTCATGGGGGGGGCGGCGTCGGTGAAACGCCCCCCGGTGAGGCTCGCCATGAGGGCGGCGCCGGTCGGGGTGGTCGTCTCCCTCGGCTCCTCCGTGAAGCGCACCCGCGAGCCCTTGAGGACCTCCAGCGTCGCCGGGCCGGGGACGGGGAGGGGGCCGTGGGCCGCGCGCACGACACCGGTCCCCATCGGCAGAGGACCGCAGCTCACCGTCTCGACGCCGAGAAGCTCCAGGGCCACGCAGCTCCCGACGGTATCCAGGATCGAGTCGATCGCCCCGACCTCGTGGAACGTCACCTCATCGGGAGGGAGCCCGTGTACCATGCCCTCCGCCTCGGCGAGGACGCGGAAGGCGGCGACCGAGCGGCTCGCAACCCTCCCCGACAGCCCCGCGCCCTCCAGAAGATACCGGATATCCGCGAAGGTGCGGTGGGCGTGACCTTCGGGGTGTTCGACCGAGAGGCGGAGCGACCGTATGCCGTTCACCTCGGCGGGCTCCGGCCGTAGCTCGAAGGGGAGACCGAGCTTGCGGAGCTCCCTCGAGATCCCTTTGATGGGGCGCCCGCGTGGAGCAGGGCGGCCAGGGTCATGTCGCCGGCGGCGCCGCCGACGGGCTGGAAATGGGCGTGTTGGGGGAGGGGCCTCTCAGTCCCGGTCGCGGCTACCCCGGTGACCTTGCGCGCCATAAGCAAAAGCAGGGTGAGGACGACGGCAAGGAGGACCATCGGGCGGGGGTCGCTCCTGACGGCATCGGTGAGGGGGGCGGTCTCCCTCGTCTCGCCGACCTTGCGGGCGAGGTTCGCCTGGCGCTTCCCCGAGTCGACGAGCTCCTGGCCGCGCGCCCTGAGGTTCGCCTTGACGCGCTCGACGGCGTCCTGGATGCGCTGCCTGATCGTCCCTTTCACCTGCTCGGCGATGACCTGAGGCTGCACGTGCTTCGCCAGGTCCTGGGCATCCGGCTCCATCTGGCTCCGGATCTCGAACATCTCCCGCTCTATACGCTCCGGTGGCTTCTGAGTCACGGCCTAAGCTGCCCCTTTATCCATTCAATGTTCTGCTGGAGGGCCGCGATGGTACGGTGGGGCTTGGGATCCAGAGTCCTCAGCCTGCCCGCCCCCAAGCCTGCAAGTACGCCCCCGATCAGCAGCAGTATAACAGTGACGATCCCTATCGCGACCCAGACCGGGAAGCCGACCGCGATCAGTGCCGCCGCGAACGTCGCGAAGAAGAAGCCCAGGAAGAGCAACATGAACACGGCCCGACGACGAGCAGGCCGATCGCGATCCCGGCCTTGCGGCCGACGGGTGTGAGCTCGGCCCTGGCCAGCTCGATCTGCTTGTTCAAGAGCTCCTGGAGGCGGGGCCTGAGGGCGTTGAAGATCTCGCCTATGCTCCGATCGGAGGCCGGCCGGTCTTGCCGTAGCTCCCTGGTAAAGTTCTCCACCCTATCTTGCTGCTGCGTCACCCAGCACCCCCTGTTCGGACGATCTTGACGGTTCGCACCCTATTACCCCCGTCCCCGCCGGGGTAATCGCGGCCACACATAACAATCGTCACTTATGATGTTCTCTGCTGGTGTAGTATAAGACACGCACGTCCCCCGGTCAGCGGTCCGGCGGTGCGACGTATTCGTCACCCCGAGGAGGTTTGTTGGAGCTTTACAGGGCTCTGGGCGTCGTGCCCGGGGACGTGGTCGCCTTCGTGGGGGCGGGCGGTAAGTCCAGCGCGATCCTCCAGGCCGCGGACGAGCTGAAGAGGGCGGGCGTGAAGGTCCTCGCGGTGCCCACGACGAAGATGTTCGTCTCCGAGGCCAGGCGGATCGGCCCCATCGTGACCGGTGAGGATGCCGGGGACCTGCGCCTGGAGGTTGGGAGGGCGCTGGAGGACGGGGGCGTGGCCGTGGCCGGGTCCGGCATGCTCTCCAGGGACCGCGTCGGCGGGGTCGAGGCGGCGGCGGTGCCGTCCCTCGCGCCGAAGGGCGGCGTGACGCTCGTGGAGGCCGACGGCTCCCGCAGGCGCCCCATCAAGGGGACGGCGGACCACGAGCCCCCCCTGCCGGAAGGTGCGACGCTCGTCGTCGCCGTAGGGGGAATAGACGCCCTGGGCCAGACCGTGGACGAGGAGCACGTCCACCGTCCGGAGGTCTTCGCGGAGATCACGGGCGCGGGCCCCGGACACACCATCACCCCCCTGGCCTTCGCCCGGGCCCTCCTCGCGGGCCTGCGCAACGCCCCGCAGGACGCCCGCCTCGCCGCCCTCCTCGCCGGCGTCATGCCTGGGAGCGACCTGGCCGCCGCCTCGACGGTCGCCCGCGAGCTCTGGCGGGGCGGCGTCCGCAAGGTCGTCTCCACCTCCCTGCCCAAAGAAGATCCGGGGAGGGTCTGGACCCTCTGATCCAACACCCGAACGCCCCCGTCGGGTCCGCCGCCCCGAGACCGGCTTTCCGCCCGGCCCCCGACGAGATCGACGGAGCCCATACGGCCTCTCGGGGTCCCTTCTATACGGAAGTAGCTCCTGCTCCGCCGTCCCGGTAGGCTCGAAACCGCCTCACGGCGGCGTTGGGAGGGATGCGACGGCGAGGAGAGCCCGAACGGCGATCTTCTTCGCGCTGGCTTACGGGATCTCCTGGTCGCTTAAGCTCCCGATCGTCCCCGCGGTGCTCGCCCACGGCGCGTTCGGCCTCACGGCGGGGTCTCTGGTCCCGATCCTGCCGCTCCCCGCCGGAGACGACGCCGGCGGACGGGCCGCGTCGGTGGGGGCCGAAGGGCCGGTGCCTTTCGCGATCTTCACCGCCCTCCTCGGCGCACTGCTCCGGGGCTCCAACCTCTCCTACCGCCGTCCCCCGGCCAGGACGGCTTGGCGGGGAGAACGCTTGTGTATACACGGAGCATTCCGGGTATGATTTATGCGTTGTGGCAGATGAATAGAAGGCGAATACCGAGGAGGAGATTGTGGCTAATGTAGAGCGCAACGCGCACGTGGAGTGGAGCGGCGACCTGATGTCGGGCAACGGCACGGTGTCGGAGGGCAGCGGCGTGCTGAGCAATTCGCCGGTAACCTTTGCGGCGCGCACCCAGCAGCCCGAGGGGAAGACGAGCCCCGAGGAGCTCATCGCCTCCGCGCACGCGACCTGTTACGCGATGGCGCTCTCTCACACGCTGGCCGAGGGGGGCAACGCGCCCGAGAGCCTCACGGTCGACGCCGTCTGCGTCCTCGACGACTCGCAGCTCAAGATCACGACGGTCGACCTGAACGTGCAGGGCAACGTGCCCGGCATGAGCCAGGACGACTTCGAGAACGCCGCCCGCCAGGCAGAGCAGATCTGCCCGGTCTCGAACGCCCTCAGGGGCAACGTGGAGATCCGGCTGAACCCGACCCTCGCCTAGAAACCTGGTTCGCTGAAGGGGGAGATCCCCTTTCGGAGGCGCCCGTGGGGGGTATCCCCCGCGGGCGTCTTCGCGTTTCGCCCCGTCGGGGGCGCGTGGCGTCGTAGAATGGTGGACGGTTTCGCGAGGTCGGCGCAGGTGCGTGCGGCGGAAGGGTTGTGGATGTGAGCGATTTCTTCGAGAACCTGTTCAACCACGTGCACAGCGCGACGACGCACTTCCCCATAGCGCTGCTCTTCGTCAGCGTGGGCATGGACTATTTCGCGGGCAAGAGGCCGGGGCTGCGCTCCGGGGCCTGGCTGCTGCTCGTCCTCGGGACGCTCGGCACGATAGCGGCGACGGTGACGGGCCTCGTGGCGCACCTGGCGTACGAGGACGACTCGGTCCTCCTCTCCGTGATAGACCGCCACCAGTACCTGGGCTTCGCGACGACGGCCCTCTTCGTCGGGCTGACGGCGTGGCGCTGGCGTTCGATGCGCCGGGGCGGCGACGCCGGCGGGACGCGCGCCTACCTCGTCGTGGCGCTCGCGGGGCTCGCCGTGCTCGGCCTGACGGGTTTTCTCGGGGGGAACTTGCTCATGGAGTGGGGCATCGGGGTCAAGGGCGTCACCCGGTAGGACAAGCACGTAAGAAGCAGAGAGGAGGCTACATGGACGTGGCCCAGGGGTTCAAAGGACTGGTAGACGAGGTTCGGGGGAGCTTCGGCGAGGAAATCGTCGCGCTCAGGCGCGACATCCACCGCGAGCCCGAGCTCGGCTTCGACACCGAAAAGACCGCCGGGAAGGTCCTCGCGGCGCTCGAAGGCCTGCCGCTGGAGATCCAGACCGGCGTCGCGCAGAACGGCATCGTGGCGACGCTGGAGGGGGCGGGGGACGGGCCCACGATCGCCCTGCGCGCCGACATGGACGCCCTCCCGATCCACGAGGAGACGGGCCTGCCCTTCGCCTCCGGCACGGACGGCAAGATGCACGCCTGCGGCCACGACGGACACACGAGCATGCTCGTGGGTGCGGCGAAGGCCCTCTCGGGGATGCGCGAGGGGCTCAACGGGACCGTCAAGTTCGTCTTCCAGCCCGCCGAGGAGGGCGGCGGAGGAGGAAAGGTCATGGTCGAGGAGGGGGTCGCCGAAGGGGTGGACCAGATCTTCGCGCTCCACCTGTGGCCCGGGCTGCCGTTCGGGACGGCGGCGACGAAGGCCGGCCCGATCATGGCCGCCGCGGACAAGTTCGAGCTGGAGATCAAGGGCACGGGCGGGCACGGCGCGATGCCCCACCTCGCGGCCGACGCCATCGTCGTCGCGGCGCACGTCGCCACGGCGCTCCAGACGATCGTCTCCCGCGAGGCCGACCCCGTGCAGCCGGCGGTCGTGACCATAGGGGAGATCGGGGCGGGGACCGCCTTCAACATCATCCCCGAGACGGCGCGCATGGGCGGCACGGTGCGCACGATCGACGACGACCTCCGGCACAGGATCCCGGAGCGCATGGAGAGCCTCGTGAAGGGCCTGGCCGGCGGGATGCGCGCCGACGCCGAGCTCGACTACACCTTCTCCTACCCCGTCACCCGCAACGACCCGGAGGCCGCGGCCCTGGCCCTGAGGGTCGCGGCCTCGCTCTTCGGGGAGGACCGGGCCGCCGAGCCCGCCTATCCCTCGATGGGCGGCGAGGACTTCGCGTTCTTTCTGGAGAAGCTGCCCGGCGCCTACGTCTGGCTCGGCGTCGGCGACGTCTCTGGCCTCCACACCCCGCAGTTCGCCTTCGACGAGGAGATCCTGCCGCGGGGCGCCGCACTCCTGACGGCGATCGCGCTCGAAGCCCTCTCCGGCTAGGCCCGCCCGGCCCCTAACCTTCCCGCAGGCCGCTGACCCGCAGGGCCTCCTCCAGCATGGCGACCTCGGCGGCGTCGCCTTCGAGCCCTGCGTAGCGGCGCCCGAGGACGCTGGCCCAGCGGATGGAGGGGTGGACGAGGGCCGCGACCGCGACCTCCCCTCCGGGGACGGAGGGGAAGCGCGCGTTCGGGATGAGGGGGCGACCGGCCTCATCGAGGGCCTTGAGCGAGGCGGCCCTCAGCCACGGGGCGAGGTCCCCGGAGAGCGGGGCGAGGACGGCGGGGACGTAGCTGCCTAGAGTGAGGACCAGGCGTGGCTTCTGGGCCCGCAGTTGCTCCCCCAGGAACTCCCTGCACCGCTCGACGAAGCCGGGGTCGCGCGATCCCGGGAACCGCCCGGTGTTCCGCGAGCCGGCGCGCAGGCCCACGTACGCGTTCGTGAAGAAGCACCGCTCCGGCCCGACCCCCACGCGGGCGAGCAGGGCGAGGAGGTTGCGCCACGTCGGCCCCCTGGTGCTCTCGCCGCGTTCCGCCACGAAGCGCCGGTAGCCCGCCTCCGAGTAGAAGTCGTGGCCGAGCACCATCACGCCGCCGATGGGCATGGGCGGCGGGGCCCCGTCGGGCTGCCACAGGCCCGTGCCGCCGGGGAAGAACGCGGTGCCGGGGAGCTTCTCCGGCACGGGGACCACCCCTTCGGGGTACGGCTCGACCGTCCCCAGGAGCTCGAAGAGACGCTCGACGGGGTGGCGCCCATACCGCATCGCTCCCTCAGCTTCCGGGCGGGTTGACGAGAAGCTCGCGGGCCTCGTCCGGGCCGGTGAGGAGCAGCAGGATCAGGAGCACCGCCCCCAGCGGGATGAGGGCCGCGGCCGCGGCGCGCTTCCAGCCTATAAACAGCACCTCCTTCACGGCCACGGCGGCGACGTAGAGGCCGTAGGGGACGGCGACGATGGGGGCGAGGGGGAGCCAGAGCACCAGCCCTATCGCCGAGGCGTAGCCCAAAGCCCGGAAGACGGGGCCGAACTTGCGGCGGGAGGGGGCGCCGTCGAGGATCGTGAGGACGAGGGCCGCGAGCCCCGCGACGAGCAGGGGCCCGAGGACGAGCGAGACCGCGAGCCCCGCGAGCGCGGCGTAGAGGAGGCCGTAGTTGAACTCGAAGAGCCATATCTCCTGCAGAAGCTCCCCGAGGAGGAGGTTGAGGTAGAGGACGGCCGAGGAGAAGAGCGCCGGCCTGAGCCAGCCGCCGTCCGGGTCGAGCCTGCGGAAGAAGCGTCCCGGGGCGAGCCAGACCTCCCGCGCGACGTCCCGGAAGCCCTCCGGAGAGTGGAAGCCCGAACCCCTCCCTCCCCGAGCACCGGCTACTCGCCCCCTCGGGGTCGCCCTCGCGCGCGACCCCGCCCACCCGGGCCTCCAGGGCGAGCTCCCTCACGTCCTCCGGGGGACCCTCACGGCGATGGAGCCCGTCTCGACGAGCAGCCGGCCCCCACCGGCGAAGCGGCCGAGAAGCTCGGCGCTCCCGGCCTCCACCCGCGCCTCCAGGATGCCGACGACGAGGTCGCGCAGGATCAGGTCGCCCGAGCCGACGGAGAGCTCGACGTTCCCCGTCTCCGTGCTTATCCCCTCGACCGCGACGTCTCCCTGGGGAGCATCGACCGTCACGGAGCCCCGCACGTCCCTCACCGCCACGTCCCCCATCTCCGCCGTCACCCCGACGCTGTCGGCGACGCCCGCTATCTCCACGTCCCCCTCGGCCGACTCGACCTCGACCCTGCTGCCCACGGGCACCCGGAGGGAGTAGTCGACCCCCGTGCCGCGGCCCCCGTCCGAGGAGATCTCCAGGGTGGAGCCCTCCCGCGCGACGTCCACGGCGACCCCGGAGGCGTTCTCCCTCGCGGCGGACGGGTCGGAGCCGCGGGCGTACCTCTCGGCCGAGATCTCCACGGTCTCCGCCTCCGCCCCCTCGATGCGGACCTGCCCCGGCCCGTTCGTCAGGCGCACGAGGGCTCGGGCCCGAGGCGACGGAGTCCTCGAAGGGGCTGGTCCCCCGGTCTGGTCCCCGTACCAGCGCCACAGCAGCACCCCGCCGACCGCGAGCGCGACGAGGAGGAGCCCGACCACGGGCAACACGAGGCCTCGCGGCTGGGAGAGGGCGCCCCGTCTCCTGCCCTCTGCGGCTGAACCTCGTCCTCGGCGCGCCGCCCTTCGCCGGGAGGTTCCGACCGTTCCCCGCGGGGCGCGTCGCGCCGCTCGTCCTCGCGCCCGGTCGGGCTCATGCCCGGTTCTCCGGGCGCGGGCGACAGGGGCGGCTCGGGGCGTGCTCTGGGAGTCGGTGGTGGGCGCGGGCCTCACCGGGGCTGCTCTACGGCTCGATGCGGCCGTAGACGTCATCGAGGCGGACGATGTCGTCCTCGTCGAAGAGGCCGAAGGAGATCTCCAGGATCCTCGCCGGCTCGTCCCCGGCGCAGGAGAGACGGTGCACCGTCCCGCGCGGGATAAAGATCTTCTCCTCCGGATCGGGGTCGAGGACCTCCTCGCCGATCTCGACCCGGATGCCCGGGTCGAGCACCACCCAGAGCTCGTCGCGTCCGTGGTGGTACTGGCGCGAGAGCATCCCGCCCGGCTCGACGGTAATGATCTTGACCGTGCAGGGGAGGTTGTGGGTGTACTGCTCGAACCTCCCCCAGGGCTTGTCTACCTTTACCGAAGGCGGCCTGTCGTCCACTCGATACGTCTCCTCGTTCATGGCCGGGCAGTTTACCGCATCGCGCGTCGTTTGAAACACGAAAAACCCGCGAAGCAGCCGCCCGAGGAGGGCCGGCCTCGCGCCGCGAGGTCGCCGGGCACTAGAATGACCTCCACGCCAACCGCTGAAGAGGAGGAGCTCGTGCCCAAGATCGAGGTAGAGGGAGTAGGCGCTTCCGACGTGCCGGAGGGGAAGAGGCTCGTCCTGGCGATAGAGGAGGACGTGGGACTGGACATCCTCCACCGCTGCGGCGCCTACGCCAAGTGCACCACCTGCCGCGTCGAGTTTCTCGAGGGCGAGCCCGAGATGATGACGGAGGCCGAGGTCAAGATCCTCGGGGAGAAGAACCTCGTCGGGCAGGTCAGGCTCTCGTGCCAGATTCTCGCGGACCACGACATGAAGGTGCGCGTCCCCATGACCGTCTCCTCGATGGGCCTCGACGGCCCCGGCAACGCGCCCCAGCCCACCATCACCCCGCCCCCGAGTGGGTGGAGAAGCCCGTCTCCTAGGAGGCCGCCCCTCAGGAGAAGCTCGGGACGACCTCCCTCGCGAAGCGCTCCACCATCGTCGGCTCGTAGGCGACGCGGGCATGTAGACGATAAAGTAGTTGACGCCCGCCTCGACCATGGGCCGGAGGCGGGCGATGATCTCCTCCGCGGTCCCGACCATGAACTGCTTCGAGTACTCGTCGTAGGCCATGCCGCCCCGGGCGAGCTCCGTCGCGCTCACCGGGTCGTCGCCCTCCTCCAACAGGTAGACGTTGACCGAGGTGGAGCGCGTGATCTCCTCGTAGTCTCGCCCGACGTCGTCGCAGTGGCCCTTCAGGACCGCGAACTTGTGCTTGAGGCGCTCTACGTCGCCGCCGACGTTGCAGGCGTCGCCGTAGCGGGCGACGAGCCTCAGGGTCACCTTCTCGCCGCCGCCCCCGATCCAGAAAGACGGGTGCGGCACGCTGACGCCCTTGGGCTCGTTTATGGGCCTGTCGAGCTTGTAGTACTCGCCGTCGAACCGGACCCCGTCCTCCGTCCACATGCGGTGGATGATCTGGCACGCCTCCCGGAAGGCGCGCATCCTCTCACGCGTCTCTGGGAAGCCGTAGCCGTAGGCCCGCCACTCGTGCTCGTACCAGCCGGCGCCGAGGCCGAAGAGGAGGCGCCCCCGGCTCATGACGTCGACCGTCGAGGCCATCTTCGCGAGGAGGGCGGGGTTCCGGTAGCCGTTGCAGGTGACCATCTGCCCGATCTTGACCTTCTCGGTGTCGCGGCTGAGGCCGGCGGTCGCGGTCCAGCACTCGAAGACGGTGTTCTGCGTCGGCTCGGGGACGGTGTGGAAGTGGTCGTAGAGCCAGACGGAGTCGTAGGCCCCGGTGCCCTCGGCGACCCTCGCCACCCGGGTCATCGCCTCGTACTGCTCGACCGGGTCCTCTATCTCGACGAGGTCCATCCGCCACCCCTGCGGGACGAAGACGCCGAACTCCACGGCCATGCCACCCTCCTCCTCTTGAGAATCTCCTCGCCCGGCATCATACCCGCGCCGGGGGCCCGCTTCCCCCGTTGCGAAATTTACTTAAGGCCAGATCCTGAGCACCCCGTCCGTCCTCCCGGCGGCGATGGAGAGCCTGCCGTTCGCGTCCGTGGCGGAGGCGAGGTTCGTCGTGAGCGTGCCGCCGACGGGGAGCTTCCAGGCCTCCTCGGCCCCGTCCGGCGTGCGCCGCACGGCCGCGAGCCCCGTGCGGAACCTGTCCGGGACGAGCACCTCCCACGAACCGTCGCCGTCGAGGTCGCCGGCGCGGGCGGTGTCGAGGTTGCGGCTGTAGAGGGTGTGGGTGGTGTAGCCCGGGAGGGTGGCGGAGATCTCCAGGGCGCCCTGCTCGAAGTTCGGCCGGTAGAACTCCAGGACGCCGCCCACGTGCGGCGTCCTCATGACGGCGAGCTCGACCTCCCCGCCCGGGCCGAAGGGACCGGCGGCGAGGAGGTGGCGCCACTGCATCGGCTCCCCCATAGGGGGGCCCGCGAGGGCGAGCGCCCCGTCGGTCCGGTAGGCCGAGACCCTGGTGCCCAGGTCCTCGTCGCTCTCGGCGACGGCGAGGAGCTCTTGGCCAGGAGATGCCTCGAACCACAGGGGCGCCAGGGTCTCGAAGACGCCCCGGGCGCGGGGCGCACCTCGCCGGAGACCTCCGGTTCTCCCGCGTCCCCGTCGAGCAGGGTGATGCTCTCCGCCTCGGCCTCGTCCCCGAGGGCGCCGTGCGCGTAACGCGTGGTCGGGCCCGAGGCGACGGCGAGGGTGCCCCTTCGCTGCGCACGGCGCGGGCGTCCGGGAGCGCCGTCACCCCGGTACCCTCCCCGAGCCCGAGGATAAGCCCCCCTCCTCGTCCACCTCCAGCAGGCCGTTGCCCGCGGGGACCGGGTGGGTGAGGGGGAGGACCCTTCGGAGGGCGGGACGAGCCGCAGCTTCTCGCCGCTGGAGAGGACGAGCGGCGGGGCCTCGGGCGGCAGCTCGTCCGGCGCGACGAGCGAGGGCTCGACCTCCTCCCCCGGGCCCCGGAGCCTGAACGCCTCCAGACGGCCGGTGTTCAGCGCGACCACCCATCCCGTCCCCTCCCCCAGGGGTACGCCGACCACCCAAACCGGCTCGCCCCCGAGCTCCACGTCGACCGGGCGCGTCCGGGGCAGGTCGCCGAAGCCCGGCGCCACCCTGTTGCCCGAGGCCTCGCCGTACGTGTAGCCGTAAGACGGCGCGGGCTCGCGGAGGCCGGGGGACGGGGTGGTGCGCAGGGGGTCTCGCGTCCAGGACGGGGCCGTCGTCGCGGGCGCGCCCCCGCGGGCTTCGGCGGCGGGCTCGCCCGCGTCCCGGGCGGGGCTCCCGGTCCCCCCGGCGCCGTCGCTCTCCCCCGAGCAGCCCGCGAGGATCAGGAGGGCGGCGAAGAAAAGGAGCCGTAGCGCGGGGGCTACGCTAGCCCCTGGAGAGGTCGTGCCGGCCGTCGGCGTTGCGGGCGAGGACGAAGAGAAGGTCCGAGAGCCTGTTGATGGCTCTCAGGGCGCACGGGTGTCCCTCGGCGTACCCGGCGACGACCAGGCTCCGCTCGGCGCGCCGGACGACGGAGCGGGCGACGTCCAGGAGGGAGCCGAGGCGGCTCCCCCCGGGGACCACGAACTCGTTGGGGAGCTCGGTACGGCCGCGCCACCCCTCGAGGGCGTCGTCGAGGTAGCCGACGTCCCCCTCGTCGACGAAGTTCTGCTCCTTCGGCATCGCCACGTCGCCCATCACGCGGTAGAGGAGGCGCTGGAGGTCCAGGATCAGGGCCACAAACTCCTCCGCGCCGGCCCCCGCGGCCTCGGCCCGGGCGAGGCCGAGGAAGGAGCTGGCCTCGTCGATGTCGCCGAGCACGACTATGGGGGCGTCGGCCTTGGAGAGGCGTCCCGCGCCCAGGAGGGTGGTCGTCCCGTCGTCGCCGCGGCGGGTGGAGATGGGCGGGTTTTCCTTGTCTGCCATGTTTTGTCCCCCTTGCGCGGCCTGCCCGGGGCCGTTCCCGCCCCGCGCGATGATAGAATCGCCCCTCGTGAGGCTCTCGATGAGATTTCCCCTGCGGTCGGACGGCGCCCTGGCGAGGGCCGCCTCCGTCGCCGCTCGCCATCCATCTTACCGGATCGAGGGCGAGAACGGCTCCGCCCGCGTGGGCGTGGAGCTCACGCTCCCCGACGAGTGGCGCCCGGTCGACGAGCTCCGGGGCTACCTCAGGGGCGAGAAGGAGGCCGAGTACGCCGCGGACGGGGTCGCCGTCGGCGCCGAGGAGATCTTCGGCGGCCTGAGCTGTTTTCTGCGCAAACAGCGCTCCGGGACGCCGGCCCGCGACTGGTGTACGCCGAAGAAGCTCGCGGGCAAGCAGCTCTTCCCCTGCCGACAGATCCGGGTCTACGACAACGACCACGCCACCCCGAACTCCTGGTACTCGTTCGGGAAGACCGGGGAGGACGGCGTCTTCGAGGTGGACAAGGAGGCGATGACCGAGCGCGTCCTCTCGGACCTCGGCTCCTGCGCCCGATGCCCGATCCTCGACCTCGACGGGACCGCCGAGCTTCTGGCGCGCCTCCCCGAGAAGATCGACCCGAACCGCGACGAGGCCTGGCGCTACCGCGGCTCCGGCCCCGTCACGAGCTGGACCGTGACGAAGAAGCGCGACGCGAAGGCCGGGGAGGACGTGCCCGCAGAGCCCCGGGAGAACCTCCTGGAGCGGCTCGCCAAGAGCGTGAGGAGCGGCGGCGCGGGGGTCAAGGCGGCCTCGGGCACGACGCCGGGGCAGCGCAACGTGCCGACCACCACCTACGCCGACGTCGGCGGTATGCGCGAGACGATAGCGCTCCTTCGCGAGGCGATCGAGCTGCCCATCGCGCACCCCGAGATCTTCCAGAAGCTCGGCATCCGGCCGCACAAGGGCATCCTGCTCTACGGCCCCCCGGGGACGGGCAAGACCCTGCTCGCCCGCGCCGTCGCCAACGAGACCGGCGCCCACTTTATAGCGATAGCGGGCCCGGAGATCCTGAACAAGTACTGGGGCCAGAGCGAGCAGCGCCTGAGGAACATCTTCAGCGAGGCGCGCAACAAGGCGCCCGCGATCATCTTGTTCGACGAGATCGACTCCTTCGCCTCCGCCCGCGACTCGATGAGCGAGTCCTTCGAGGCGACCCTCGTCTCGCAGCTTCTCTCCCTCATGGACGGGATGAACGACGCCGGGCGCGTCTGCGTCGTCGCCACCACGAACCGTCCCTCGGCCCTCGACCCGGCCCTCCGGCGCCCGGGCCGCTTCGACCACGAGGTCGAGGTCGGCCTCCCCGACCCCGAGGCGCGGCTGCACATCCTCAAGATCCACACCCGCGACATGCCCGTCGCCCCCGACCTCGACCTCGACACCATCGTCGGGCTCACCCGCGACTACTCGGGCGCGGACCTCGAGGCCCTGTGCCGCGAGGCCGCCCTCGCCTGCATGCGCCGCTCCATAAACCTGCGCGACTTCGAGCAGAAGGTCTCGACGCACAAGCTGGGCTCCCTCTCGGTCACCACCTACGACTTCCGCACCGCGATGAAGCGCGTGGGAGCTAGCAAACACCGCTAGACGGCCCCCACCGGCGCCCCGGCTTGAGGTCCGTAGCCCCGCACGAGAGTGATCGCGGGTCAGGGACAGACCTTACGGAAGTGGACCTCGGGTTACAGCCTCTCCACGAGCTCGTCGCGCTTGGCCCGGAACTCCTCCGGCGTCAGGACGTTTGCGTCCCGCAGGGCGGCGAGCATGCGCAGCAGCTCGGGGACGTCGGGGGACGCGGAGGGCGCGGGGCCGCGCGAAGGGGGCCGAGGGGCGGGCGGCTTCTGCTGCGGGCGGGGGGGCGAGAGGCGGCGGACGTTCTCAGCCTGCGGGCCCCTCTTGCCCTGGCTCACCTCGTAGGAGACACTCTCGCCCTCTTCCAGCGACTTGAAATCGTCGCCGAGGATGCCGCTGAAGTGGACGAAGAGGTCGCCGCCGCCCTCCTCCGGTGAGATGAAGCCGTAGCCCTTGCCTCCATCGAACCACTTGACCGTTCCCTGGGGCATCCGACCGGCCCAGCCTTTCTATGACTCTATCCAGTTCGTCTCCGCAAACCGTGCGTGCGGGAGCTCATCATACGCTCCCTTGGCGGCACGATCACAGGACGGCTCAGGAGCCCCCGTCCCCTTCCCTGAGCTTCTCGACGACGCGGCGCTTCTCCTCGTCCTCGGACGGGGCCTTGGAGGCCTCCTGGCGGGAGGAGGCGTCGCCCCGACCCTCCTCGGGGAGCTCGTCGCCGGCCTTGGCCTCCCTCTCGTTCCTCTTGCGCTCCTCTATGTCGCTCCAGCGGTTCTCGCCCATGTCTCTCCTCGCGGCGGGGCCGGTCGGCCCCGAACGTCGGTTTCAGCCTCCGGACCACTTTCCGCCCGTCGTACCCGGCCGCGAAGGGCCGGAAACGGACCGCGGTTCGTTCTTCGGGGGGACGATTTTGGGGGTGCGGACTGTCGTCCCCTGGCGGGCTAACCTCTCCCCAGGCGGTAGCGGCGGGCGGGCTCCGTGCCGCCGTCGAACTCGTAGACGAGCGGACGGGCGGGCGGTATCTCCAGCTCCTCCACCTCGCCGTCGGAGAGGCCGTCCAGGTGCTTGACGAGCGCCCGCAGGGAGTTGCCGTGGGCGACGACGAGCACCCGTCCGCCCCCCGTCACCGCGGGGGAGATCTCCGCTGACCAGTACGGCAGCACCCTCTCGTAGACGTCCTCCAGGCTCTCCGCGAGGGGCGACGGCGTCCTCGGGGATCTTCGTGATGCCCGTGGAACCCCGGGAGCTGGGCCTCCGGGGTTTCGGGCGCCGGCGGGCGGGAGCGGTAGCCCTCCTCCAGGCGCGGACGCGCTCCTCGCCGTACCGTTCCTCCGCCTCGGCCTTCTCGAGGCCCTGCAAGGCGCCGTAGTGGCGCTCGTTCAGCCTCCAGGAGGAGCGCACCGGCACCCCGTCCAGGTCCATCTCCTCCAGCACGAGCCGCAGCGTCGCGACCGCCCTCTGCAGGCAGGAAGCAAAGGCCGCGTCGAAGGCGAGGCCGGCCTCCGCGAGCAACCGGGCGGCGTGACGCGCCCCCTCGCGGCCCTCCCCGGTGAGGCCGACGTCCTGCCAGCCCGTGAACCTGTCCTCCAGGTTGCTCCGGCTCTGCCCGTGCCTGAGCAGGACCAGCAGGCCTCTCAAGGGCCCCTCCGTGTGCCCCTCCGGACGGCCGCCGTAGGGATCGGGGGCAGGTTCGCCGCCCGTGTGCGCCGCTACTTCTCGGGATCGGGCGTGCGGCACGGCGGGGACCCCCTAGAAACCTCCACGATGGCGGGCCCGCTCCGCCTCGAGTTCGGATCTCAGCTCGTCGGACCTCTCCGTCTCGCGCCGCAGGGCCTCGCGCAGGGCCTGGTCCTGGATCTCGGCGAACTCCAGCCGCCCTTCGAGACGCTCCAGCTCCGCCACCAGGGACTCCGCCCGCTCCCGGAGGTTTCGCAAGCTCTCCGAGAGCAGCTCGGAGGCCTCGGAAGGCGTGTCCGTGTCCAACCTCTCCACGACCGCGTCGCTGACCGGCTCGGCATCGCCACCATCTGGCCGCCCCGAAGCCACCGTGGTCGCGTCGTCGGGCTTCGCGTCCCTGGGTCCAGCGGGCTCGGCGTCGGGCTCCTCTTCCGAGAAAGCGTGCACCGCGTCCCTCTGGATCCTCCACGGACCCAGCACCCCTTCGATGTGCTCCTCGCGCCGCTCCGCCAGAAGCTCGCCCGAACGGCACAACTGGCGTATGCGCACCGGCGAGAGCCCAGGATGCTCGCCGCTTCGTCTACGGTGTAGTGATCTCCTTCGCCCGCCACGCAGGGTTGTTTACCCCCTCTCCGCCCCCGCAAGCCTGCCGAAGCCCCCCGGCTGGATCCGGGGAGTACCCACCCCGGCCGCGGACACCGGCGGTCCGCACGAGGCGGGTGCATGTTTCCGCCGGCCCCTGAGGGGTACGCAAACACAGACGTGAGAGGCAAGCGAAGGAGAGCAACGATGGACAACTTCGGCTCGATGGGGAACATCCAGCAGTACCTGCAAGGCATCAACTTCCCCGCGCAGAAGGAAGAGGTCGCCTCCGGGGCCGAAGGCAACGGGGCCCCGCAGGGGATCGTCGACCAGATCAGGAACGCGGCCACCGAACGCTTCAACGGCCCCCAGGAGGTCGTGCAGGCGATCGGCGGGGGCCAGTAAGAGCGGGTCTTTACTCCCCGCTCCAGAAGGAGCGGCGCACCAACGCTAGAGCGGGCCGGGCCTTTCGAGGCCCGGCCCGCTCTAGCGTGAGATCGGCCCGTTAACGCGGGCCGAAGTCCGTGGGCCACATCGCGTCCCCGCCGTAGCCCTCGTAGGTGTGGGACAGGGCGCCGGACCTGCCGAGCAGATCCCGGGACCACACCTCCCCGTCCGGGTCTCCGCCGTGCGTGATCGGGTGCTCCTCCGGCCCGAAGGCGCCCTTCTCGACGATCCGCCTGACGTCTTCCCCGTCCACGACGGCCATCCCGTGCACCCACCTGTAGTGGTTCAGGGTCTCGTGGACGAGACCGTCGTCGTTGGCGGCCTCCAGGCGCTGGCCGCACCCGCATAGCATAGCTCTCATGCTTACCCTCCCTTCCCGTTCCCCACGAACGAGTGCGGGTATTTCAGCACACCCGCGCGCGAGCGTTAAGTGCGCCGGGAACATACGCCGGGCGTATGCGTCCGGTGGCCGCGGCCTGCCCCCCTCGCCCGGGGTAGGCGCGGTTGTTAAGATGCAACAAAGGTGTCGTGTGTGGGGGTGAGACCATGGAGAGTCGCGAGGGGACCACGGACGAGAGGGGCCGGGAGGGTAGGGGGGCTGCGTCGGCGATCATCGGGCAGGCGCTCGCCGCTTTAGGCGTCCTCGCCGGCCTTGCGGGGGCGATCTCCGCCCTGTGGCCGACCGCCATGGCGAACGCGGTGCCGTCCGCCTCGCTGGGGATACTCCTGGGCGTCGTGGGCTACTTTCTGCGCGCCCGCAGGCTCGCCGTGGCGGCGGTCATCCTCTCGGCGGTCGCGCTCGTCCTGGCGATCGCGGTCGGCCAGGGGATGCTGCCCTGGACGGGTCCGACCGACCCGATCACGAACTAGCGAGGGCCGTTCTAACCTAAGCTTCCGCCCGTGAGGAGCGACCTCGGAGCCAGGAGTCCGAGGTCGCTCTCTGCTTCTCGGGGCGTCTAGCTCCGCTCCTCCCTCATGAGGCGGCGGCGGGCGCTCTCCCTCGCGCCCACGGCGGGGACCATCTCGGTGGCCTTCGCGAGGCCGAAGGGGGGCATGTTCGCGTAGATCGCCTCGTAGGCCCCGGGCCCCACGAGGTAGGTCTCGTGCCAGATGCCCACGCTCCCGCTCCTCCTCGCCTCGCGGTTGAAGCGCTGCCAGGCGGGGAGGTGGGGGTCGTCGGGGCTCTTGGCGAAGTTCTCCAGGTCTTCGAACGAGCGCCAGTACTGCAATATGGCGGGGCCGCGCGAGTAGAGAAAGTACTCCGCCCCCAGAAATCCCTTCTCCGGGTGGGCGTAGAGCTCCTTGAGCATCGGGCCCATCGCCCGGGCCGTCGGCACCCAGCTCTTGAAGTCGAAGAAGCGGTTGATGCGCAGCCCTATTACGAAGACCGCGAAGGGCTCGTCCCTTCTCGCCGTGAACCTGCCGTTGCGAACGTCGCTCATGTCCCGCTCCTTTCCAGGTCTCGTCCCGTTGCGTCCCTGCCGGACTCTAACAGCTCGAGTCCCGGCGGCTCGTGGCGAGGCTCGCCGAGCGCCGACCGCGGTACGGTCCTCTCCGGTACCTCCCACAGCGCGTAGGAGAGGGCCCCGCCGCGCGCCCTGACCTCGAGGTGTCCCCCCTCGGCCAGGCCTCCGAGCATCGCCCCGGCCTCGGCCACCGTCAGCGACGTCTCCATCGCCGCCCCCGCGGGCGTCAGCTCGCCCCGCTCGCGCAGCGCCTCGAGGAGCTCCCGCTCCTTGCCGCCGGCAGAGGACCCTCCGACGGCGTCGCCGGAGAGCCCCGAGATCCCGCTGGCCAACAACCCGAGGGCCGGGAACGAGATCCAGAAGTACGTCGTGAAGATCCACCAGAAGGCCGGGGCGAGCGCGACGAGGGCGAGCCCGGAGAGCGCCACGGGCACCAGGACGGCCAGCGAGGCGAAGATGCGGCCCCTCGGGCTCACCGACGCCCACGGGTCCGGGCCGTGGCTCCTCGAGATCTTCCTACCGCACATCGCCGGCTCCTTCCCTCTCGGTCTGGCGGCGCGCCATCAGGGCGACGAGGGCCAGGAGCGCCACGCTGGTCAGCAGACCGGTCAGGACCGCGAGCGCGATGGTCCCGGCCGCCGGGCTCGTGTAGGCCGCGTAGATGTCCGCGATCGGGGCCTCGTGTCCCGCGACGGGGACGAAGTGGACGAAGCCGAGGGTCGCGAGCCCGCCCGCCGCGACGAGCAGGTGGTAGCCGGCGATCGAACGCCCCCGAGCCGTCAGGTAGATGCCGGGCAGTACGAGGGCGTAGATCACGAGGCTGAACGTGAACGGCGTGACCCCCGCCTCGAACGGCCAGCCCGAATGGCTCCCCCTGATCACGTGGTCCGCGTGGTGGAGCAGGCTGAAAACCGTCGCCGCCGTCGCGAGCCCCAGCAGGGCGCGCCGATACCCCTTCCGTTCGCGTGCCTCCACCGCGCCCACCGCACGAGCGGCCATTACGCCACCTCCCCCGCGCCCCGTCGCTCCTCAATCACCAGCTCCCGAACGCGCAACCGCCCCACCTCCAGGTCCTCTATGGACAGATGCCCGATCTTCCCCCTCTTGATCGCCAACCTCCGGATCGCCAGCGCCCCTATCGCGACGGCCCCGAACGCCGCCGCCCCAACCGCCGCCGCTCCCAGGCTCGCCGCCCCGAGCGCCGTCGCCCCGCCAACGGAAGCGACCTGTCCCCCGAAGTGCCTACCCCCAACCCGTCCCGACCCGCGTCTCCTCATCGACCGCTCCTCTCTCGCAACTACCCCGACCTACCACGAACCATATATGTAAGTCCTGACATATGGTACTCTAGAACCTGTTAATCTATATGTCAAGAGTGACATAAAAGAAATCGGAGGAAGATGACGACGCTTGGTTACGCGATCCTGGGATTGTTGGCACGAGAGTCGCTCAGCGGGTACGACCTGACGCAGAGGATGAAGGGGCGGGTGGGGTTCTTCTGGAGCGCGAGGCACAGCCAGATCTACCCCGAGCTCGCGCGGCTGGAGGGCGACGGCTTCGTGACGCACAGCGTGGTCGAGCAGCGGGACCGGCCGGACAAGAAGGTCTACGAGATCACGGCCTCGGGCCTGCAAGCCCTCAAGGGTTGGATAACGCAGCCGCCGCCCGAGAAGCCCACGCGCGACGAGCTCACCTTGAAGGCGTACTCCGTCTGGCTCGCGGACGGGGGGGAGGCCGCGCGGGTCTTTCGGGAGGAGGGGCTCAAGCACGAGGAGCAGCTCGCCCGCTACGAGGAGATCCGCGCTCGGATGGAGGACGAGTGGCGGGAGGGCATCTCCGACCCCGGTTCGCCGCAATTCGCCTCCTACGCGACGCTGCGGCGCGGCATAATCCACGAGCGCGGCTACGCCGAGTGGTGCCGCTGGCTGGCGGAGGCCGTGGGCGGGGAGGTCCCCATCTCGGGGAGGGGCGGGGCGTAGTAGTTTCTACGTTGAATCGGGGTTCCGGCGGAGGCGAGGGGCGGAGGGTTATGGAGCTGCGCGGGTATCGCAAGGAGGATCTGGGGGCGCTCGCCGGGCTGGGGACTCTGGCGTTCGGGATGGGGCGTACTGGGAGGAGTACTACGACCCGGAGAAGAACCCCAGGCTCGACCCGAGCCTCGTGTACGTGATCGAGGAGGACGGCGAGCCCCGCGCGACGGCGACGGTGCTGCCGATGGAGGCCTTCGTCGACGGCGAGCCCGCCGCGATGGGCGGCATCGCGGCGGTCAACGCCCACCCGGCCTATCGGCGCCGGGGCTACGCGGGGAGGCTCATGCGGGCCGCGATAGACGGGATGCGGGAGCGGGGGATGACCCTCTCCATGCTCCACCCGTTCGCCCACGCCTTCTACCGGGCCTACGGCTGGGAGCTCGCCACCGAGGCCATCAAGTACGAGCTGTCGCCGACGGAGATCCCGACGAGCGCCGAGCAGAGGCGCGTGCGGGCCTACGATCCCACCGGGGGTGACCTCTCGCGCATGGCGGGGCTCTTCGACGGATGGGCGGCGTCGCGTTCGTGCTCCGTCGGGCGGCCGGAAGGACGCTGGCTACAGCACCTCGCCCGCAAGAACCAGGAGGCCGCCGTCTACGAGGGCGAAGGCGGCACCATCGAGGGCTACCTCCTGTACAAGCAGTCCGAGGGGAGCGGTGACCCGCCGAACACCCTCGACGTCTCCGAGCTCGTCGCTGCCACGCCCGCCGCGAGGGAGGCGCTCGTCTCGTTTATGGGCGCCTACGACCCCCGGATGTACACGGTTACGCTTTCCACCCCGCGCGGGGAGCCCCTCCACCCCTACCTCCCCGACTCCTACGTCAAGGCGCGCCTGGAGCCAGAGTTCATGCTGCGGCTCGTGGACGTGGAGGGCGCCCTTGGACTGCTGAGGCGTACCGGGAACGAGCCGATAGTGCTCGAAGTCTCCGACGACGCGGTCCCCGAAAACTCCGGCTCGTACACGCTGGCGGACGGCGGGGTGACGCGGGGCGCACAGGCCGAGGCGAGGGTCGCGCTGGACGTCCGGCGGCTCGCCCAGCTCTACGCCGGGTACCTGCCCGCCGGGCAGCTTGCTCGGTACGGTCTGATCGAGCCGGGTTCGCCGGAAGCCCTGGAGGTTCTCGACGCCTGGTTCCCCACGAACGACCCGTACGTCTCGGAGCCCGACCACTTTTAAGCGTTCGGCCGTCGGCAGAAACCTCTGGTGAAGCAGATGTGAGCGTGGAGGAAGCTACCGGCTACCGCCGCCCTTATATACTGGACCCCGAGCGCAGGCGCCCAGCCCTACCGGAGGCTGAACGCCGGAAGCCGAGGCCTATCTACCAAACGGAGGTTCGCGCATGAAGACCACTGGCACCGTCGGGTACGCGGCGATGTTCGAGCAGTTCCACCCGACGGACCTCCTCGGGTGGTGCAAGACCGCCGAGGAGAACGGGTTTACCTCCGTGATGGCCTCGGACCACTTCCACCCGTGGACCCCCGAGCAGGGCGAGAGCGCCTTCGTGTGGAGCTGGATGGGCGCCCTCGGGCGACGACGTCTTTGCGCTTCGGGACCGGGGTGACGCCGCCGGGGTTCCGTTACCACCCCGCGATCATCGCGCAGGCAGCCGCCACGCTCGAGGCGATGTACCCGGGGCGGTTCTGGCTCGGGCTCGGGCGGGCGAGGCCCTCAACGAGCACATCGTCGGCGAGTACTGGCCCGAAGCCCCGACGCGTCTGCGCATCCTCATGGAGTCCATAGAGGTGATCCGCAAGCTCTTCACGGGCAAGGTCGTGAAGTACGCGGGCGACCACATAAAGCTCGAGAGCGCGAGGCTCTACACGATGCCCGATACGCCGCCCCCGATCTACGTGGCGACCGCGGGGCCTCTTCAGAGCCGGAGGACCGGCGAGTTCTGCGACGGGATCATCACCGTGGGCGCGGCCGACGAGAAGATAAAGATGCTCATGGAGAAGTTCGAGGAAGGCGCGAGGAGGGCCGACAAGGACCCGTCCGAGATGCCGCGCATGATCCAGCTGCACGTCTCCTGGGCCGAGAGCCAGCCCGAGGCCGAGGCCCAGGCCGTCAAGGAGTGGCCGAACGGAGGGATGCCCTTCCCCAAGGGCGACATAAAGAACCCCGAGGACTTCGCCGCCATCGCCAAGCAGGTGACGGTCGAGAACTTCAAGAACCGCGTCCTGATGAGCGCCGACCTCGACGAGCACCTCGAGCACGTCCAGAAGTACGTGGACCTGGGCTTCGACGAGGTCTACGTCCACAACGTCGGGCGCAACCAGGAGGAGTTCATCAGGGCCTACGGCGAGCGCGTCATCCCCAAGCTCCGCTGGCCGAACAAGGGCTGACCTGGAACATGGTCAACATTGTTGACTCCATAGGTTTCGACCTCGAAAGAGTTCACACCGGTCTGATCGTCTACCTTGTGGGTTTGTGGCAAATAGGGGATGAGACCCCCCTTTTGTCGTTCCTCGGAGCTCTTGGCGTAAGAGATCTGCGGGGGCATAAAGAGATCAAGGCCAAGAAGGAGTACAAGAATATAGACCTAGTTCTGTGCGGACAAGATGACGAAGTTTTCGTCGCTATTGAGATGAAGGTTCATAACCATGAGAGCCTCGTGACTTCAGAAGGCTCTGATAGCGCTAAGTCTTACCAGACAGAGGAGTATCCGAAACGAGTGCACGACTGCCGGTTCCTGTATATAACGTTGGGGCTTGGCGAATATTATCGTCGAGAACCACACGGAGACGACGTGCATCATGTTGGCTTGCACGCATTCCACGCAGCAGTCGAAGGGGCTGCCCATAATAATCCCATCCTCAAGGCTTGGGAAGAAACGCTTGATGCCGAGCAGGCGTTTAGGAAGGCGTGTAGAGAGGGTCGTGAGAGCGGTATAGTAGACGCTAAGAAGTGGAACGCTTACTTCCTTGGCTTCCTCAGATATGACCTAGAAAGCTTAGTATCAGATGTTCAGGGAGCGGACCTCACAGTCTACCGGCACAGTTCTGACACCATCTTAAATTTGGGTCTCAGAAGGCCACGAGGAAACGAAACTGCACACTGCTATATGGAGATGAACCAGAATGGCATGCTCAACTTGAAAGCAGCCTTGGCACCTCTGGGCAGCCAAACCGAGAAACGAGCTTACGTTCGCAGAGTTAGGGAACATTACGAGGGTCTAACACCGGATTCGTTGAAGTCAGAGCAAAAGAACGACGTCAAGATTCTGAAAAAGTCAAAAACCATAATGTCGTTCGACGTCGGCATCGAGAAGCGAGGCAAGTTTCTCTTCCACAAAGACAAAGAGGGCACTTGCAAGCAAATCAGCGACGTAATGCATTGGTTCTCTGAGACACCTTGTGCGAAGGTAAATTGGCTTACTTCATAAAGTGCAGCTTTCTAAGGCACAGGGTAGCGGACACGCTACCCTAAAGCTCTGCTGGTCCAACAACGAGCTGCCAGCAGGCACGGGAGCGCTGAACTCCAGCGCTCCCGTCCTCTTCTGCTTAGTTCTACGACCCGCTCAAATAGCGCTTCGGGCAGCGGGCGACGAGGGAGTAGGTGGTGTCGACCATATTCCCGACGTAGAGCTCGCCGGCCTGGGTGAGGAGCTGGTAGGCGTCGAGGCGATCGAAGCCGTACTCCTCTTCGAGCCACAGGATCAGCTCGGTGTTCGCGATCCTGGCTGCATCCTCCATCGGCCGCGCGCTCCCCACGACCATTATTTTGTCTTCCGACTCGATGCGCGGCCACTCTATAGTCTTGTCCTTTATCACGTCGAAGACCACCGTGACCTTGGCTGTGATCTCCAGCGCCACCCCGCAAAGCTCGCCCTGCCCCTGCCTCGCGTGGCAGTCCCGGTGTAAAAGAGCGCCCCTCGTTCCACACCGGCAGATACACCGTGTTCCCCGGGCAGACGTCCGGCACGTCCATGTTCCCCCCGAAGGGCCCCGGCGCCAGCGCGCTGATGGCCTCCAGGTCCGGCGCCACCGCGAGGGTGCCCATGAAGGGCTGCCAGTCGAGCTCCACGCCGAGGTCGTCGTTGGTCAGCTTATCGCCGTCCAGCTTCCACACCCACGTCTTCTCCGGCAACGGGTCTTGCAGCGTGCGGGTCATGGCCGTGGAGGTAAGGCCGCCGAAGTAGGGCACGAGCGTGCTCACGGCGAAGTCGCGGGTCGGCTCTATGCTCTCGATGCGCACCGCCAACGTGTCGCCCGGCTCCGCCCCCTCGACGTACAGCGGTCCCGTCTGGGGGTTGAGGAACTTGGCGGTTGCCAGCGCCTTGCTCGCCACGTCGTCCTTGCTCTGGATGCGGCTCTCGAACGCGTCGTTGGTGTGGATGGTCACCCGATCTCCGGGGCTGACTCGCGCTATCGCCTCCCGGTAGGGGTTGAAGACGTAGCTGTAGTCCTCGGGCTTGATCTCGACGGTCCTAGCTTCTGTCGTCACAAACGCTCCTTTCTGCGGCCTACTTACCTTTCATATCGGGGATCGGATGGTACCGTTTAGGCCCTCGCGACGGAGTAAAAATGCTCGGCGTCCATCGGCATGCCTCGCCTTGCTAACGTGGTCTTTTCGTGGCTTTGCCGGAAGGGTAGCGATTTCGCGAAGTATCCGCGAGGGTCCGAAGAGAGCGCTAGAGCCAATCCACCGAGCTTCCTCCTCTTTCCTATCCCGAGGGCATTGTAGGTTGGCCCCAAACCCCATACAAGGCGCGTGGTCTCTTGCGGAGGGTTGCTACACGCACGAGGCTACTTCTCCTGCCATATACCATCCCCGACCCCCGCGATGTGCCAAGGACGGAGAGGCGCGCCCAGATCGGACGGCCACGGGTCAACGTTGCTTCGATGCTTCATGATCCGGAGCCCGGATCGGTGACGTAGGCCGGGAACCAGCGACCGTATGGGAAGCCCGAACCCACCGGCCCCTGCCTTGCCGTCGCTCGAAACGTGCAACCCCAACCGATCATCGCCCGCTCGAGGCGAACCTCCCGGGAGCCATCGGTCAGCAGGGCGCAGAACCTCCGCCTATCTGTAAGCTGTTTGCGTGCTCCAAATCCTGGTCGTCATCCGGGGTTTCGTCGCGATCTTCTGGTTCGCCGTCCAGACCTACCTCGGGAGCCTCGCCGTGGGCCTTGGCTTCTCAATCGTGGTCAGGGGTTCCCCTCCGGTCGGGAAGTCGTTCGAAGTGACAGAATATTGTCCGGTCGTCTAGTATGCGCGGCAATTCGTGGTTTGTAGGCGGATCTCATACGGTCGGGCAGGGAGGGGCAGGGTTTGGAGCAACGGAACGCGGGCGGGGGCTCAGGGGCGGGGCGCTCTCGACGGTCGAGGCGATGGTCGTCTCGATGGGCTTTATGGCGCCCTCGGTGGCGATGTTCTTCAACACGCCGTTTATAGCGGGCTTCGCCGGTGGGGCGATGCCGCTCACCATGCTGCTCTCGTTCGCCGCGGTCTTTCTCGTGGCCCTGGGCTTCTCGCAGCTCGCGCGCAGGACGGCTTCGGCGGGGAGCGTTTACGCGATCGTCTCGAACGCCATCAACCCCAGGACCGGGTTCATGGGGATGTGGTTCTTTATCATCGGGTACGGCATCTTCGAGGCGGCGACGTACTCCATCTTCGCCTCCTTCTCCAGCGAGCTTCTGGAGCGCACCTTCGGCATCGCGGTGCCCTGGATCATCCCGTTCCTGCTCGTGGCCGGGCTGGTCTACACGCTCTCCGTGCTGGGCGTCACGCAGTCCGTGCGGGCGGCCTGATCTTTCTGGCCTACGAACTCGGGTCGTCACGATCCTGCTGCTCGTCGTGGTCTTTCAGGGCGGCGCCGAGGGGAACACCCTCGCCGTCTTCAACCCGGCGACCGGCTCGGGCGTCGGCGGGGTCTTTCTCGGCATGATCTTCGGGATAATGTCCTTCGTCGGCTGGAAGGCCGCGGCCTCCCTGGGCGAGGAGACCCGCGACCCGCACACGTCGATCCCCGCGCCCTGCTCGGGGCGGTGGCGATCATCGGCACGTACTACGTCTTCGTGACCTACGCCGCCACGATCGGGTTCGGCCCGGGCAACATGGAGCGCTTCGCGGGCGACGCCGCCTGGTTCGACACGCTGACCCGCGAGTACCTCGGGCGGGGTGGGCGCCGTTCGTCGGCATCGCCGCCCTGACCGGGGCCATTGCCTCCTGCATCGGCATCCACAACGCGACCGTCAGGCTCCTCTACGCCCTCGGCCGCGACGGGGTGCTGCCGCGCGCGCTCGCCAGGGTCCACCCGACGAGGCGCTCGCCGTACGTCGCAGCCTCCTTCCAGGCGGGCTTCTCCGTCCTCCTCGGCATCATCTTCAGCGCCTTCGTCTTCGGCGACCCGGCGACGACCTACGGGTACTTCGGCGGCCTCGGGACGCTCGCGGTGCTGCTCGTCTACATCTTTATCAACGTCTCGGTCTTTCTGTACTTTTCGAGGAAGGAGCGCGGGAGCTTCTCGCCGCTGAGGCACGCGCTGATACCGCTCGTCGCGACGGCGGCGGTCTGCCTGCCGATCTACGGCCTGATCTACCCGGTCCCGGACCCGCCGTTCAACCTGTGGCCGTACCTCATCGCGCTCTGGGCCGTCATCGGCCTGGTCTTCCTCTTCGTCGTCTCCCGCCGCCGCCCCGACCTGGTGGAGACGATGGGCCGCGCCTTCACCGAGGCGGGCGACGAGCCGGATGCGGCGCAGGAGGACGTGCTGAGGGTCGAGGACCGCCGGGCCGCCGGAGGGAGCACCACCACCGGAACCGCCGAGTAGGGGGTGCGGAGCCCGGTCATCCCCATCGAGCGGCATCGGTCTGGCCCGCGGCGCGTATCCACCGCGGGAGCGGAGCGTCGCTTCTGTACGCTCGGCCGAAGAGAACGCGGGCCGGGACCGCTTTACTTGCGGGGCGGGGAGTCGAAAGGAGCCCGAGGGTGTACGACCTGATCATACGCGGCGCGCGCCTCGACGGCGCGGTGGTGGACGTCGCCGTCGCGGGGGGCAGGATAGGGCGAATAGCGCCCCGCATAGGAGAATCGGGCGTGCGGGAGATCGAGGCCGGAGGACGCCTCGTCTCGCCGCCCTTCATCGAGTCGCACGTCCACCTCGACACGACGCTGACCGCCGGGGACCCGCGCTGGAACGAGTCCGGGACGCTCTTCGAGGGCATCCGGATCTGGTCCGAGCGCAAGCGGAGCGTGACGCGGGAGGACGTGATCTCGCGCGCCACGGAGCTTCTGCGGTGGCAGGCCGCCCAGGGCGTCCTCCACGTCCGCACCCACGTCGACGTGACCGACCCGAGCCTTACGGGCCTGAAGGCGATGCTGGAGGTCCGCGAGAGGGTCCGCGGCTGGACGGACGTGCGGATCGTCGCCTTCCCCCAGGAGGGCATCCTCTCCTACGCGCGCGGCTCGGAGCTCATGGAGGAGGCGCTGAGGCTCGGGGCGGATGCCGTCGGAGGCATCCCCCACTACGAGCACACCCGCGAGATGGGTGCTGCGTCCGTCCGGGAGAGCTTCCGGCTCGCCGAGAAGTACGACAAGCCCGTGGACATTCACTGCGACGAGACGGACGATCCGGAATCTCGCTTTCTGGAGGTGATGGCGGCGGAGGCCATCCGGACGGGGATGGGGCCGCGCGTGACGGCGAGCCACACGACCGCCTTCGGCTCCTACGACAACGCCTACGCCTTCAAGCTCATGGGCTTTCTGGCGAGGGCGGACATAAACTTCGTGGCGAACCCGCTCGTGAACATCACCCTTCAGGGCCGCTACGACTCCTACCCGAAGCGCCGCGGCCTCACCCGCGTCAAGGAGCTCCTGCAGCACGGGCTGAACGTCTCCCTGGGCTACGACGACATCATGGACCCCTGGTACCCCCTCGGGACCGGCGGGATGTTGCAGCCGGCCCACATGGCCGTCCACGCGTGCCACATGACGAGCCGCGAGGAGGTCACGGCCTGCTTCGACATGGTGACGCAGAACGCCGCCCGCACGCTGGGGGTGGAGGGCTACGGGCTCGCCGAGGGCAACAGGGCCAGCTTCGTCCTCGTCGACGCGCCGGATAAGTGGGACGCCATACGACGCCTGGCGACCACGACGCTGGTGGTGAGGGACGGTGAGGTAGTGGCGGAGGCGCGGCCGGCCGAGCACCGGCTCATGGGCGAGGTCGTAGAGTTTCGGAGGAAGGGGCGGGCGTCGGCCCGGAGCCCCTCCCGGGCGAGGGCCATTAGCGGGAGAACGGAGGAAGCATGAGCAGAAGTACGAGCGCCGGGCAGGGCGGGGCGAGCTGGCGGAGGCCGTGCACCTCGAGCGCCACAACAGCATCGAGCCGGTCCCGGACGGGTACAAGGACGCGACGGCGCTGGACCAGTTCTGGATCTGGGCCGGCGCCAACATCGCCCCATAAACTGGGTCCTGGGCGCTCTAGGGATCGTGCTCGGGCTCGGGCTCTGGGATACCGTCCTCGTCCTCGCCGTCGGCAACGCCCTCGGGTGACGATCTTCGGTCTGTTCGTCCTCATGGGCCAGAGGACCGGGGTGACGCAGATGGTCCTGGCGCGCAGCGCGTTCGGGCGGAGGGGGGCGTACTTGCCGGCGCTCTTCCAGATCGTGATCGCGACCGGCTGGATCGCGGTGAACACCTGGATCATCCTGGACCTCGGCGTCGCGCTGCTGGAGATTCTGGGCCTCCCCGGCACGGCCGCCGCCAAGGTGATCCTCGTGCTCCTCATCATGGCCGCGCAGGTCGGCCTGGCGACGCTCGGCTTCTACGCCATCCGCACGTTCGAGAAGTGGACGGTGCCGGTGACGCTCGCGATCCTCGTCGCCATGTCGGTGGTCGCGTGGACGAGCGGCGACGTCCGGTGGGCCTACGCCGGCGAGGCGCAGGGGGCCGCCCGCTTCACGGCGATGAGCCAGGTCATGACCGCGATCGGCATAGGATGGGGGATCACCTGGCTCGCCTACGCCTCGGACTACTCGCGCTTCGTCCCCCGGACGGTGCCTCGCCCGAAGCTGTTCTTCGCGGGTGCGATGGGCCAGTTCGTCCCCGTCCTGTGGCTCGGCGTCCTCGGGGCGTCCATCGCCACCACGGGCACGGGCGCGGATCCCGCCGTCATCATCGTCCAGACCTTCGGCGCGCTCGCGGTGCCGGTGCTGCTCCTTGTGGTCCACGGCCCGATCGCGACGAACATCCTGAACGTCTACTCCACCTCCGTCTCGGCGCTCGCCGTCGACATCAGGGTGCCCCGGCACGTGCTCTCCATCGTCGTCGGGGTCCTCGCCACCGCCTTCACGCTGTACCTCGTGTTCGCGGGCGAGATCGCCGAGCAGCTCGACTTCTGGCTCGCCAGCGTCGTCGCCTGGGTCAGCCCGTGGGCGGCGATCATGCTCGTCCACTTCTACGTGATCCGTCGCGAGAACATAGACATCGAGGCGCTCTACCAGAGCCCGAGGGAGTCGCGCGTGGGCGACGTGAACTGGGCCGCGATGGCCTCCCTCCTCGTCGGCCTCGTCATGACCTGGATGTTCCTCTACGGCCTCGTCGCCCCGCTCCAGGGCCCGATCGCCCGCTCCATGAACGGCCTCGACCTCTCGTGGCTCGCCGGGATGCTCACCGCGGGTACCCTCTACTTCACCCTCTACAAGCTCGGCTTCGTGGACCGGCACAGCGGCGCCCGCGGAGGGATCGAAGAGCCGCCGGCGGTCGAGCGGAGGACCGGGGCGTAGACGGGGCTCCTCTACCGCGGGACCGGTGGCGCCCCGCACTAGCCCTCGGCGCCGATGTCCCGCTGGACAACGGGTCGGGCCCCCGAGCCCCCACAAGTTTAGCCCGCAGGCTACAGCCAGCCAGGCTGCGTCCCCCTAGCATTCCCCCTACATCCACGCACACCGCGGTCTCTTCGGGAGGCCCCGGGCCAGAAGGAGGGTTTGTTTGGATTCAGCGGTGAGGAAGGGCGAGGCGTTCGACCCGACGCTGTACAACGAAGATCTCGCGCCCATCCCCAGGGAGAGGCGCAACTGGAGCTGGGTCAACTACTCGACGGTCTGGATGGGGATGGTTCACAACGTCGTCGCGTACACGACGGCCGCGGGCCTCGTGGCGGCGGGGATGAGCCCGTGGCAGGCCCTCGGGACGGTCGCGGCGGCGAACGTGATCCTTATCCTCGCGATGTGGGTGAACAGCATCGCGGGGGCCAAGTACGGGCTGCCGTTCCCGGTGCTGCTGCGCGCGGCGTTCGGGTACCGGGGGGCGCAGGTCCCGGTTATCATCCGGGGGTTCGTCGCGATCTTCTGGTTCGCCGTCCAGACTTACCTCGGGAGCCTCGCCGTGGGCCTCATCCTCGGGACGTTCATCCCGGGTTGGAGCTCGCTCGACGTCTCCATCCTCGGGATGGGGCTGAACGGCTGGATCTCCTTCCTCATCTTCTGGGGCTTGCACGCGTACGTGATCTTTCACGGGATGGAGCGCATCAAGTTCTTCGAGCTCTGGGCAGGCCCCCTGGTTATCGTCGCCGGGCTCGTGCTCGTCGGGTGGGCCGTGAGCGTCGCCGGCGGCGTCGCCCCGCTCTTCGACCAGCCGTCCAGGCTCGCGCCGGGCGAGTTCTGGCCCCTCTTCGCCCTCTCGGTGACGGCGCTCGTCAGCGTGTGGAGCACGCTCGTCCTGAACATCCCGGACTTCACCCGCTTCTCCCGCTCCCAGGGCGACCAGATGGTCGGCCAGGCCATAGGGCTCCCGCTCACGACGATCATCTTCTCCTTCATGAGCATCGCCATCACCGCGGGCTCGACGATAGCGTTCGGCAGGCCCATCAGCGCCCCCGACCAGCTCCTCCTCGCCTTCGACAACCCGGCGATACTCCTGATCGGGGCCGCCACCATCCTGATCGCTACGCTCTCGGTGAACGTCGCCGCGAACATCGTCTCCCCGGCCTACGACCTCGTGAACCTGTTCCCGCGCCGGCTCGACTTCGTCCGGGCGGGCCTAATCTCCATCCTCATCGGCTTCCTCTTCGTGCCGTGGCTCTGGATGGACAACCCCGAGACGATCTTCGCGGTGCTCGGCTACATCGGCGGCGCCCTCGGCCCGGTCGCGGGGATCATGATCGCCGACTTCTACCTCGTCCGCCGCCGCAACTACGACCTCGCCAGCTTCTACGACAGGAGCGGCCAGTACGCCTACCGGAGCGGCTGGAACACGAAGGCCCTGATCGCCACGGCCCTCGGCCTCGCCGTCGCCTTCGTGGGCCTCGTCGTCCCGCCCCTGAGCGGCCTCCTCGCCTACACGTGGTTTCTCGGCCTCGCCGTCGCCTTCGTCGCCTACGCCGCCCTGATGCGCTCCGAGAGCCGCCCGGCGGCCGAGGCCGAGCCCGCGATGGAGATCGCCGACGAGCTGGGCTAGACGCCGCCTCGCGGGCAGGGAGGGCCGCTCCGTTTATTCGGGGCGGCCCTCCCTGTTCGTGGCCCGAGGCGAGGCTTGACGCGAGGATACGCGCCACCCACACTAGAACCATTACGCCGGGGGACCCCGGCGCCGGGGACAGGGAGCAAGAGAGGAGTCGGATGAGCGAGTTACTCTTCACCGACGGGAGGGCCGTCACCGCCGCCGGCGCGGTGCGCGCGTGAAGCACGAAGACTTGAGGGCGCGCCACGGCGCCGTGATGCCCGGCTGGATGCCGCTCTACTACGAGAAGCCCATCGGGATCGAGCGCGGCGAGGGGTTCCGGGTCTGGGACTACGAGGGGAACGAGTACCTCGACTTCTTCGGCGGCATCGTCACCGCCATAAGCGGCCACGCCGTACCCGAGATCACCGAGGCCGTAAAGGGTCAGGTCGACAAGGTCTTGCACACCTCGACGCTGTACCTCATAGAGAACCAGATCAAGCTCGCCGAGAAGCTCATCGAACGCGCCCCGATCTCCGGCGACAAGAAGATCTTCTTTGTCGGCAGCGGCACCGAAGCTAACGAGGCGGCGCTCCTCTTCGCCACCCGCTACCGCAACTCCAGCGAGGTCATAGCGCTGCGCTCCTCCTACCACGGCCGCTCCTTCGCGACGATGGGGATCACCGGCCAGAGCCAGTGGAGCCCGACGAGCCGCTCCGGCCTCGACGTCTCCTACGCCCCGAACCCGTACCGCCTCCGCTGCCCGTTCTGTAAGGACGAACCAAGGTGCAACCTCCAGTGCGCCGACGACCTCCGCGCGATCGTCGGTGAGGAGACGACCGGGCACGTAGCGGCGTACATCGCCGAGCCGATACAGGGGGTCGGCGGCTTCATCGAGGCGCCGCCCGGTTACTTCGAGAGGGTCAAGGAGATCCTGGACGAGACCGGCATCCTGTTTATATGCGACGAGGTGCAGACCGGCTTCGGACGCACGGGGAGCCACTTCTGGGGCATAGAGGCCTTCGACGTCGAGCCGGACCTCGTCGTGATGGCCAAGGGCCTCGGCAACGGCCTGGCCATCGGCGCCGTGATGGGCCGGGCCGAGGTCGTGGAGTCCGTCTCTCCGAACCTCCACCTCTCGACCTTCGGGGGCAACCCGATCTCCTCCACCGGGGCCCTGGCGAACCTGAACTACATCCTCGACAACGACCTCCAGGGCAACGCCTATACGGTCGGTACGTACCTCAAGGACCGCCTCCTGAAGATGGCCGAGGGACACCCGGTGATCGGGGACGTCCGGGGCAAGGGGCTAATGCTCGCGCTGGAGCTCGTCGGTCCGGGGAGGGAGCCCGACCCGGCGGCGGCGAACCGTTTCCTGGAGGCGTGCCGCAGGCGTGGCCTGCTCGTCGGCAAGGGCGGCCTGAAGGCGAACACGATCCGCATCTCGCCGCCCCTCACGATCACGCGGGAGGCCGCGGAGGAAGCGGCCGGGATCATGGACGAGGCGCTCGCCGAGATCGGGGCGAGGGAAGGGGTGCGCTGATGGAGGCGATGGAGAGCGTCGACGCCCGCCGCGCCGTCGAGGAGCTGAAGGAGCTTGCGGCCCTCACCGGTGGCCCCGATGGGGCCCGCCGCGTCTGCTGGACGGACGAGTGGGCGAAGGCGCGCGCGTGGCTGCGGGAGAAGCTCTCGGAGATCGACGGCGTCGAGGTCGAGACGGACGAGGCCGGCAACCTCTGGGCCACCGCCCCCGGCGAAGGGGAGGCGGCGGTCCTCCTCGGCGGCCACCTCGACTCCGTCCCGAACGGCGGCTGGCTCGACGGGGCGCTCAACACGGTCGCGGCCCTCGAAGTCCTGCGCGTCCTCGCCCCCCAGAGGCGGCCCGTCACCCTGCGGCTCGTGGACTGGGCCGACGAGGAGGGCGCCCGCTTCGGCCGGAGCCTCTTCGGCTCGGGCGCCGCCGCCGGCGCCTTGAAGCCCGACGACGTGCGGAACCTCAAGGACGCGCAGGGCGTCGCCCTCCCCGACGCCCTGCGCGAGCACGGCGTCGAGCTGGATCGGGTAAACGAGGCCGGCCGGCAGCTAGAAAATGCCGTCGCTTACCTGGAGCTCCACATCGAGCAGGGCCCCGTGCTCGAACGGATGGACCTGCCGCTCGGCGCCGTGCTCGGCACCTTCGGGGTGGAGCGCCACGCCGTCCGCTTCACCGGCCAGCAGGCCCACTCCGGCTCGACGCCGATGGACGTCCGGCGCGACGCGTTTATAGCGGCGGCGAGGTCCGCGGTCGCGTTCCGCGACGACGCCGCGCGGCGCGACGACGTGCGGGGGACGACCGGCTTCGTGAACGTCAGCCCCGGCATCGTCACGGCCTTCAACGGATGGTGCGAGATGTCGCTGGACCAGCGCGCCCTCGACGCCGGCGTGCTCGCCGACATGCTGAGGACGGCCAGGGAGACCAGCGAGGGGATCGCCGGGGAGGAGGGCGTCTCGGTCGAGTGGGCGAAGCTCTGGGAGATAGAGCCGATACCCTTCGACGAGGAGCTTATAGGGCTCGCCGAGGAGGCGATAGCCGAGGTCGCCGGCCGGTCGCACCGGCTGCCGAGCGGCCCGCTGCACGACGCGGCGGAGATGGCGCGGCTGATGCCGACGGTGATGGTCTTCGTGAAGTCCTTGCGCGGCCTGAGCCACAACAAAGAGGAGGATACGCCGGAGGAGGATCTGGAGCTCTCCGTGCGGGCGCTGCACGGGCTCGCGCTCCGCACGATCGACTGGGCCGCGCGGCGCGGGTAGGGGACACGGGAACAGAGGAAAGGGGAGCCGTGGAGAGGCAAGAGTACAGGGAGTTCGCGGCCGATCCGGCGGAGCTCGCGCGCATAAAGACCGAGGTCATGTCGAGCAGCCTCTACAACGAGGACCTCGCGCCGACCGGCCCCGAGGAGCGGACGTGGACGACGTACAACATCGCGGCGCTCTGGATCGGGATGGCGATCGTCATCACCACCTACACCATCGCCTCGGGGCTGATGGCAGCGGGGATGAACTGGTGGCAGGCGCTGCTGACGATCTCCCTCGGCAACGTCATCGTCCTCATCCCCATGCTCCTCAACGCGCACGCGGGGACGAGGTACGGGGTGCCTTTTCCGGTCTTCGTCCGGGCCTCGTTCGGGGTGAGGGGGGCGAACTTCGCGGCGATCGCCAGGGCGCTCGTCGCGTGCGGCTGGTTCGGCATACAAACCTGGATCGGGGGCCTCGCCCTCGACGCGCTCCTCGGCGCGGTTTGGGGCGGGTGGGCCGCGGTCCCGGGGCACACGGCCATAACGTTTATCGCGTTCTGGGCGATACAGCTCGCGATCATCCTAACCGGGGTCGAGGGGGTCAAGTGGTTCGAGTCGTACACGGCGCCGCTCCTGATCGCCGGTAGCGTCGCCCTCCTGGTCTGGGGCTTCTACGCCGGCGGCGGCGTTGGCAGCGTCTTCTCCAACTCGGCCCAGCTCCAGCAGGGGAACACCCCGTTCTGGTCGCTGTTCTGGCCGAGCCTCGCTGCGAACGTGGGGTACTGGATCACGCTCTCCCTCAACATCCCGGACTTCACCCGCTACGCGAAGAGCCAGCGCTCGCAGGTGGTCGGCCAGTCCCTCGGGCTCCCGCTGACGATGACGGCGTTCAGCTTCGTCGGCATCGCCGTCACGGCGGCGACGGTGGTCGTCTTCGGCGAGGCGATCTGGGACCCGGTCACGCTCATCACGCGCCTCACCGCCGGCCTGCCCGTGGTGCTCATCATCGCCATGATCATCATCGTGCTCGCCCAGATCTCGACGAACATGGCGGCGAACGTCGTCTCGCCGTCGTTCGACTTCTCCAACCTCGCGCCGAAGCGCATCTCGTTCAGGACCGGCGGGATCATCACCGCCGTCATCGGAATTGTCTCGTTCCCCTGGTACCTCTACAACAGCGTCGGGGCGTACATCTTCACCTGGCTCGTCGGCTACGGGAGCCTGCTCGGGGCGATCGGCGCCGTCATGATCGCGGACTACTGGATCGTGCGCCGCCGCCAGCTCGACCTCGCCGACCTCTACAAGCACGACGGCCGCTACGCCTACTCGAACGGCTGGAACTGGCGGGCCATCATCGCGGTCTTCGTCGGCGTGGTCCCCGTCGTCCCCGGCTTCCTGAACGCCGCCACGACCCCCGGCTTCACCGGCGTCTTCGAGAACCCGAGCTTCTTCGACACCCTCTACACCTACGGCCTCTTCTTCACGTTCTTCGTGGCGGGCCTTGCGTACCTGATCCTGAACCTCATCCCCGGCCGCGCCCCCGCCCGCGAGCCCGAGGCCACGTAGGGGCCTCGATGCCGGACGCTTCCACATACGGCGTCTTCGTCGCGGCCTCGCTGGCGCTCACGCTGGTGCCCGGACCGGCGGTCCTGTACATCGTGGCCCGCAGCGTGGAGGGCGGACGTCCGGCGGGGCTGGTCTCCGTCCTCGGCATCGGCGTGGGCGGTCTCGTCCACGCCCTCTTCGCCGCCGCCGGTCTCTCGGCCATCCTGGCCTCTTCGGCGACTGCCTTCTCGGTCGTCAAGTGGCTCGGCGCGGCGTACCTCGTCTACCTCGGGTTGCAGCGCGTGCTCGCCGGCGACGAGGGGACCGCCGCGGTGACCGTTGGGAGGGAGCCGCTCTCGCGCGTGTTCTCCCAGGGCGTGGTCGTCAACGTCCTCAACCCGAAGACGGCGCTCTTCTTTCTGGCCTTCCTGCCCCAGTTCGTGGACCCGTCGCGCGGCGCGGTCTCGGCTCAGACCATGCTGCTCGGAGTAACCTTCGTTGCCCTCGCCCTCTTCACCGACGGGCTCTACGCTCTGCTCACCGGCTCCGCCGCGGGCTGGATCCGGCGCCGCAACGAGAGCGCGCGGTTCAGGCGTGGGCAGCGTTACGTTTCGGGCGGGGTGTACATAACCCTGGGCGCGGTCGCGGCGGCCTCGGGCAAGGATTGATGGAGGAGGACGCATGGACTTCGGGGTAACCTTCCAGACCGACCCGCCGGCCTGGCGCGTCGTGGAGCTGACGAAGAAGGCGGAGTCTCTGGGCTTCACCCACGCCTGGACCTTCGACTCCCACATCCTGTGGCAGGAGCCGTACGTCATCTACTCCCAAATGCTCTCCGCGACGGAGAAGATAATCGTAGGACCCTTCGTCACCAACCCCGCGAGCCGCGACCCGTCCGTGACCGCCTCCCTCTTCGCCACCCTCAACGACATGTTCGGGAACCGCACGATCTGCGGCATCGGCCGCGGCGACTCCGCCCAGCGCGTCCTCGGCAAGAAGCCGACGACGCTCGCCGAGGTCGAGGCCGCGATGAGCGTCATAAAGGAGCTCGCCGAGGGCCGCGAGATCGACGTCTTGGGCAGGAAGGTCCGCATCCCTTGGGTAAGGGACGGCAAGCTCGACGTGTGGATGGCCGGCTACGGCCCGAAGGCGCTCGCCCTCACCGGGCGCAAGGCCGACGGCTTCATCCTCCAGCTCGCCGACCCCGTGATCCTGGAGTGGACGATGCGCCACGTCCACGACGCCGCCGTTCAAGCGGGCCGCGACCCCGGGGACGTCAAGATCTGCGTCGCGGCCCCGGCCTACGTCGGCGACGACCTCGCCCACGCGCGCGACCAGTGCCGCTGGTTCGGCGGCATGGTCGGCAACCACGTCGCCGACCTCGTCGGGCGCTACGGCGAGGGGGAGAGGTCCCCGTCGCGCTCACGGACTACATAAAGGCCCGCCAGTCCTACGACTACTCCCACCACGGCAAGGCCGGCAACCCCACCACGGACTTCGTCCCCGACGGGATTGTGGACCGTTTCTGCGTCCTCGGCACCGCCGAGGATCACGCAAAGAAGCTGACCGAGCTGAAGGAGCTGGGCGTAGATCAGTTCAACGTCTACCTCATGCACGACGCGATGGAGGAGACGCTGGAGGCCTACGGGCGGGAGATCATGCCGGCGCTCGGCGCGAGGGTCGACGCCGCGCTGTAGGAGGAGACTTCTATCGCGCTACCGAAGTCATCCTTGGAAGGGAGGAGCATAGCGCCGCTTCGCCTACGATAAGCGCAGGCGCTCACCCGTAGGCCCGTATGTCGGCAAAGCCCAGGTCGAGTGTTACGAGGGCCGGTTGCTCGCGCTGGCATACCAGCCCGACGTTCGGATCGGGCTCACCGCTCATGCTCTGCTGGCGAATGGTCGAGGCGTTGTGACCTTCTCTTCTCAACGATTCGGCCACTTCGTCCGGCAGGTTCTCGTCGATCTTGAACCTCATGTGCCGGCTCTACGCCGTCAGGGTGACAACGCGCTCCCCGGAGAGCTCCGCCGCGTAAGCGATGGCGGCTCGTATAGCCTCCGGGGTAAGGGAAGGGTGGCTGTGCAGGATCTCCTCCTGCGAGACGTTCGCCGCGAGGTTGTCCAGCACCACGGATGCCATGATCCGCGTGCCCTTGATGCACGCCTGACCGTGGCAGATTTCGGGATCCACGGTGATGTACTCACGCCAATCCATACCGATCCTGCCCATTCTGCAGCCTACGGGGCGCTACTCGTCGGCGACGGAGACGTAGTAGCCCTCGTCGTTCGGGGCCCCGTAGGTGTAGCCGATGAATTCGGCGCCGGCCGAGGTGTTGAAGATGAGGGCGGCGCCCGAGTACGAGAACGTCCCCTCCGTGTCCGTAAACTCGACGGAGACGGCGTCGAGGTCCCTGTGCAGGGCCTTGAGGTCGCGCGCGATGAGGGCGTAGCCGGCCTCGTCCGAGGCCCGGGTGTCGACGAGGAGCCTGATGGCCTCGGCGCAATCCTGCCTGACGTTCTCCTCCTCGAGCACCTCGTAGGGCGGCACCGGCTCCTCCGGCGGCGCGAAGTCGCCTATGCGCCACTCCTCCCTCTCCGGGGGACACGACCGCTCCTCCGTGGTGGGCGGCATGGGCACCGTCTCGCCCGTGGACGCCGACGCTCCGTCCGTGGAACCGGCGGGGCTCGCGGCGGAGGCTTCGGCCGGGGCTTCGGGGGCGCGCTGCGCCTCCTCGCCAGAGCACCCCGCCAGGAGGGCGACGGCCAGGAGCACGGATGCTATGGGGGTTGCCCTGGTTGCGAGCATGGTCTCCTCCTTCCGGGGAAGACTAGCACGGGGCCCGGCGGGCCGTGTGAACCGTCCGTCTACCCGGAGAACCGAATGTAATAAAATAAGGGGGTAGCAAATTTCATACTCCAAGGAGGGTCGCGCTTTGGCTCAAAAGACATACGACGTCGTGATCATCGGTTCGGGGCCGGCGGGTTACACCTCGGCGCTGTACGCCTCGAGGGCGAACCTGGAGACGGCGGTCTTCCAGGGCTTCGAGTCCGGCGGGCAGCTCATGCTGACCTCCGACGTCGAGAACTTCCCCGGCTACAAGGACGGCGTCGAGGGGCCGGAGATGATGGACGAGCTTGAGGCCCAGGCCGCGCGCTTCGGAGCGGAGATGCTCCCGGACAACGTCGAGAGGGTCGACTTCTCCGAGCGGCCGTTCAAGCTGTGGGCCGAGGGCGAGGACGAGCCTACCCTGGCGAAGGCGGTCGTGATCGCGACGGGTGCGAAGGCCAAGTGGCTCGGGCTGGAGAAGGAGCAGCACCTCATGGGCAAGGGCGTGAGCGGCTGCGCCACGTGCGACGGGTTCTTCTTCAGGGAGAAGAAGGTCGCGGTCGTCGGCGGCGGCGACACGGCGATGGAGGAGGCGCTGTTCCTGACGAAGTTCGCCTCGGAGGTTTTCCTGATCCACCGCCGCGACGAGTTCCGGGCGTCCAAGATCATGGTCGAGCGCGCCCGCAACAACCCGAAGATGACGTTCGTCCTGGACTCCGAGGTCGAGGACATCCTCGGCGAGAACTCCGTCGAGGGCGTGAGGGTGAAGAACGTCAAGACCGGCGAGGAGACGGAGATCGCGGTCGAGGGCTTCTTCACGGCGATCGGCCACGAGCCCGCCACGGCGATCTTCAAGGGCCAGGTCGAGATGGACGGCGCGGGGTACATCTTGCAGAAGGAGCATACGATGACGAGCGTGCCGGGCGTCTTCGCCGCGGGCGACGTCTCGGACACGCGCTACCGCCAGGCCGTGACGGCGGCGGGCGACGGCTGCCGCTCGGCGATCGACGCGGAGAGGTGGCTGGAGGAGCAGGGCGAGGCCGAGAACGCCATCGACCCGGGCTCCTGGACCGCCGAGAAGGACGAGAAGGCCGGGGTCTGGGCGGGCTAACCTCCCCGGCCCGGTAGACCGGTCTCCAACGCCGACGCCCCCGTCGTAACGGCGGGGGCGTCGGCGTTGGCGGTGCTGCTATAGTGTCGCGCAAGACGTGCGCGAACGGGAGGAGAGTTGGAGGAGCCAAGGGAGATCCTGCTCGTCGAGGACGACGAGGACCAGGTGATGCTCGCGATGCGCGCCATGCGCAAGCACGGGATCGTCGACGAGGTCGACAAGGTGGTGGTCGCGAGCGACGGCGAGGAGGCGCTCGACTACCTTTTCGGCCGCGGCGAGTACCAGGGGCGCGACACGAGCGTGACGCCGGAGTTCGTGCTGCTCGACGTGGACCTGCCGAGCACCACGGGCCTCGGGGTCTTGGAGGAGCTCCGGGCCGACGAGCGGACGGAGCTCCTGCCCGTCATCCTCTTCTCCGCCTCGAACCGTCGCGGCGACGTGATCGAGGGCTACAAGCTCGGCGCCAACTCCTACGTCACGAAGCCGACCAACTTCGACGACTTCTCCCAGGCGATGAGCCACCTCGGCTGGTACTGGCTGAACTGGAACGAGACGCCCTGACGCCGTAGCCGGTCCCGGGGCCACGAAGCCAAACCCGGCACGCATTGCGGTACCCGCCCGGTCCGAGCGGCGACGGGCCCGTTGCCGGCTCGATTCGCGAGCCACGCGGCCCGCCAGATTGAACCCTAGCCCCGAGCGGTCCGCGAACGGTTCAGTCTTTCGACCGTGTCGAAGAGGGAGAGCAGGTCCTCTATCGTGGGGTTGGAGGTCTCGGTGAGGCGTCCGTCCAGGAACAGTCGTGCGGGCCGTTCGGAATCGTTGGAGAGCTGTATCCAGGCTGCGGTGGAGGCGAGGTCTCCGGCGTCCAGGCCGTCGCAGATCACCAGATCCGGCGCCATCAGCACTGCCTCCTTCTCGAACCTGCTCGGCTCGGCAACCGTTACCCTGGCCTCCGGGCGCAGCGCCTGGATGGCGACCGCTATCGCCTCCCGGTAAGAGCGGTAGTCGTCGTCGAAAACCACCAAGACCTGCATCTTCGTATCCCATCTTCTGAACCAGGCTTGACCGTGCGGGGACGAGCGTGAGGACCCGATGCCGCGGGTTTCCGGGCTCGAAGCCGCCGGGGCCTTGCGCTTCGAGGAGCGCGGCCGAACCGGGTGGGGTTCCACGACTCTACTCATCCCATCCTCCCGAGAACCGTTCCGGGTACTCCCGCCGCCGGAGGAAGCACCCTTCGCCGAAGCCGTCGCGGGGAGCCGCACGAGGCGGTGCGAGGGGTACCACCCGTCCGTGGTCCCGGCCCGTGGCCCTCGCCTCGTCGTACGCCGTGCCGGTCATGGAACCCTCCCCTGGCTTCTGGACCATCTACACCTCCGAGTTTGAACGCCGAACCTGTCTTTGGCATGTGGGGAAGATGACGTTTTCGACAGAAAAGGAGCCCGGGGATCGGGGGGTGGGATAACATAAGTTTGGAGATGAGAAGGATCCTGCTCGTGGAGGACGAAGCGTACCTCGCCCGGATGATCGCCCGGGTGCTCGGCGAGGAGGGGTACGCGGCGGACACCGTCGGGAACGGACGCTCCGGTCTGACGCGCGCCCTGGCGGAGCCGTTCGACCTGCTGATCGTGGACTGGACGCTCCCCGACCTGGACGGGGTCCAGATCGTCCGCAGGCTCCGCGCGGCGGAGGTGAGCGTGCCGGTGCTGATGCTCACCGCGCGCGGCCAGATCGAGGACCGGGTCGAGGGCCTCGACGCGGGCGCCGACGACTACCTCACCAAGCCCTTCGCCCTCCCGGAGCTCCTCGCCCGCGTGCGGGCGCTCACGCGCCGCCCGAGCGGGGAGCCCGTGGAGGCGGTCATCAGGGCCGGCGACATAGCGCTGGACCCGGTCCACCACGCGGTTCGGCGCGGCGGCGAGCGCGTGGAGCTGACGGCCAAGGAGTTCGCCCTGCTGGCTACCCTCGCCAGGCACCCCGGCCAGGTCTTTACGCGCTCGCTGCTGCTCGCCACGATCTGGGGGGGGACGAGCGAGGTCTACACCAACGTGGTGGACCTCTGCGTCTCCCACCTCCGCAAGAAGCTCGACCGCCCCGACGAGCCCTCCCACATACGCACCGTGCGCGGGTGGGCTACTCCCTGCAGCCCCGGAACGGTAGGTGATGTTCAACAGGAGCCGCACACGCATCACGCTCGGGTACGTGGGCATCCTGGCCCTTATCCTGATCTTCTTCAGCGTCACGGTCGTCGTGCTGTTCTGGGACGAGCCGCCGAGCAGCAAGACGCGCTGCTCGTCCGGGAGGCGGAGAGCAGGAGGAGCATCGTCCTCGGTGGGGGCGACGGGGGCGCCGGTAGCACCTACGCGGGCGGCTCCGACGAGTTCGGCTGGTCGGTGACCGGTCCCGACGGGCGTCCCTTCTCCCGGATCACCACGGGCTCGGACCTCGGTCTGCCCCGCCCCGACCTGGCCCGGCGGGCGGTCCGGGAAGGGACCGTCCTCGATACCTTCGAGGGACCGGGGGGAGACCTGCGGGTCGTGAGCCTGCCCGTCAAGCAGTCGGGGGAGGTGGTCGCCGTGATCCAGGTGGCGCAGTCGCGCGAGTTGATCCAGGAGACCGTGGGGGAGCTGGTCTTCGTCCTGGCGCCGATGGCGATCCTGGCGCTCGTCCTCGCCGCCATCGGCGGGCTCATCGTCTCCGGGAGGGCGATCCGGCCTATCAGGACCGCCTTCGACAAACAGCGCGCCTTCGTGGCGGACGCCTCGCACGAGCTGAAGACCCCGATCACCCTGATCCGGGTAGACGCGGAGATGCTGGCCCGCAGCCCCAAGACCGACGACGACCGGCAGTTTCTGGACCACCTCGTCGGGGAGACCGAGAGGATGGACGCCGTCCTCTCGGACCTTCTGGTGCTGGCGCGGCTGGACAGCGGCCAACTGGACGTGGCTCGCGAGCGCTTCGACCTGACCGGGGTGCTCGCCGAAGCGGTCGGCCGGTTCGAGGGCCGGGCCGCCGCCGAGGGCGTTCGTCTCGAGGCCGAGCTCCCCGAGGGGCTCTACGCCCGCGGCGACGGAGGACGGACGCACCAGATTCTGGCGGCGCTCCTCGACAACGCCCTGAGGTACACGCCCGCGGGCCGCACGGTCGCGGTCACCGCGCGTCTGAACGACGGCCGGACCGAGGCCACGGTCGCCGATTCGGGCCCCGGGATCGCCCCCGGCAACCTCTCTCGCGTCTTCGACCGTTTCTACCGGGCCGAAGCCGCCCGCACGGGGGGAGAGGGAGGAACGGGTCTCGGGCTCGCCATCGCCCGCGACCTCGCTCGCGCTCAGGGCGGCGACCTGACGGCGCGCAACACGGAGGCGAGCGGGGCCGAGTTCTGCCTGAGCTTGCCGGCGGTGGCGCGCGAGGTGCCGGAGGGGGACGCCGCGCGGGGTCCGGGCGCGGAACACGTCCCGGCCCCGATGCCGGTGCGGGCGCGGGACGGGCGCGGGGCGGAGGAGACGGGGCCCGGCGGGAGTACCGCGGGCTACGGGCCGCCGCACTAGCTTAAACAACGTAGAGAAAAACCGCCCCTTCGGGGGTGGGAGGTCCCCCTCCGAAGAGCGAACATACCCCGTAGACGGTCCGTGCGACGCGGGAAGGTGATCGACTTCAAGGCGGAGACCTCCACAACGCCCGCCAGGTGCGCGTCCAGCGGCGCCAGCTTCGAACGAGCGCCCGCTCGCGCGCGGCGTCCGGAGATCGTCGGAGAACCGACGCGTCGGAGCGGGCCATGAGCGAGAGTTTGCGCCCCCGGCCCGGAGGATCTCCCGCACGAAGAGATGCACGGGTGATGACGCTGGCCCCGAGCCGGTGGGGTACCCTGGCGCTCTTGCCGGCGGCCCTGGTTGCCGTGCTTCTCTTCTCGGTCGTTTGTGCCCTGCCCGCGAGGGCGGAGCCGTCGAGGAGCGGGCCGGTAGATCCGGGGACGGGGTTCCCGGCCTGGTTGGGGGACTCGGAGGGTCTGCGGCTGGAGCCGTGCTTTGTGGGGGCGAACTGCTCGGCGATCGTGCCGGATCCCTCGCGCCCGCCCTCGGCGCCCGGCAACATCGGGGACCGCGTGGTCTACTGGTCCGCCAGCGCGGAGATGACGACGCGCGGCGGCGGCCGAGCGCTGCTGCAACTGACCAAGCAGGGCGGGTTTCTTCCCGCCGCGGGACCGAAGGACGACGCCCGGCAGGTCGTCAGCAGGATCCGCATCCAGGTCGACAACCTGGTGCCGGGCGCGGCGTACAAGGTAACCCATCCCTACGGGGTGGAGACGTTCCTCGACGTGGACGGCGGGCGCCGGAGCATCGACTTCACCGAGGACGTCGGGTGCATCCAGGCGCCGTGCAGCGAGTTCGCGGCGGGCCTGAACGGTCGCGTGGACCCCTGGCTGGCGTGGGACACGCTCGGCGCCCCGGCGGGAGGGCCGCCTGCGGGGTACGTGGGAGACCCGGCAATACCCCACGAGGTGACCGGCAGCCCCTTCAGCGACGCCGACGGGGCCCGGCAGAACTACTTCGAGATCGAGGGGCCGGACGTGGGGGGACCGGGGGTGGACGTCGTGCGGACGGACCTGTTTCGCGTCGAGGGCAAGCTCGCGGGGCTCGCCGCTTTCGCCGACCCGAAGGGCGGGTTGCACGGGGGGGTGCGATCGGTGACCCTCGCCGCGTCCGACCCCGACGCGGAGATCTTCTACACGACCGACGGCACGGAGCCGACGGCGAGGAGCACGCCGTACGAGGGGCCGTTCGACGTCGCCTCCTCGACGACCCTGAAGTTCGTCGCGCTCGGCGAGGCCGGCCCGGCGGGCGATAGGCCCCGGTCGCCCGTCGTCACGGAGACCTACCACGTGGACTAGACGGAAGCCGTCCCGGCGCCGGGGGGCCCCGGATCGATCACGAAGGGCCGCCCTGACGGCCGGTAGGCGGTACTCCGCCGACCGCGCTCGCCGAACTTCCGGGGCGCTCCTACGCCGGGGACGAGAAGCGGAGCCCCACCACGCCGACGACTATGAGGGTGATGGAGATCAGGCGTACGAGGTCGCTCGACTCCTTGAGGAACAGGATGCCGAGGACCACCGTTCCGGCCGCGCCGATGCCGGTCCAGACGGCGTAGGCCGTCCCGACGGGGAGGCTCTTCATCGCGATCGAGAGCAGGTAGAAGCTTATGCCGCCGGAGACGGCCATCCCCACCGTCGGCCAGAGCCGGGAGAAGCCCTCCGAATACTTCAGGCCGAGGGCGAGGCCGATCTCGAAGAAGCCGGCGATGACGAGGTAGACCCAGGCCACTTTACTTCCCCTCTCTCAGGTAGGCCTCGAACTCCGCGAGCGGGAGGGTGTTCACGACGCTCCCCTTCTCGACCCAGGCGCGCCGGGCCTGGGAGACGCCGAACCTCGCGAAGCCCAGAGCGCCCTCGTCGTGGGCGTCGGTGTCTATCGTGATCTTTACGCCCGCGCCGATCGCCTCGCGGACGTAGGGGACGGAGAGGTCGAGGCGATCCACGTAGGAGTTGAGCTCCAGGGCCGTGTTCGTCCGGGCGGCCTCCCTTATGAGGCGGGAGACGTCGACCTCGTAGGGCTCGCGGCGGTTCAAGACGCGGCCGGTGGGGTGCGCGATCGTCCGCACGTAGGGGTTGTTTATGGCGCGGATCATGCGCTCCGTCATCGCCTCCTCGCCGATGTTGAACGACGTGTGGATGCTCGCCACCACGAAGTCGAGCTCGGCGAGCAGGGCGTCCTCGTAGTCGAGCGTGCCGTCCTTGAGGATGTCGACCTCGGAGCCGTTGAGCAGGCGGATCTCGCCGTACTTCTCGTCCGCCTCGCGCACGGCCTCTATCTTCCTCTTCAGCCGCTCGGGGGAGAGGCCGTTGGCCACCTTGAGGCTCTGGGAGTGGTCGCAGAAGACGAGGTACTCGTAGCCCAGGGATATCGCGGCCTCGGCCATGCTCTCGATCGTGCCGCGGCCGTCGGAGAAGTTCGTGTGGACGTGCAGGTCGCCGCGGATGTCTCCGACCTCGATCAGGTCGGGAAGCTCCCCCTTCTCTGCTGCCAAGAGCTCGCCCGCGTCCTCCCGAAGCTCGGGCGGGATGTACGGGAGGCCGAGGCGCTCGTAGAGCTCCGCCTCCGAGGCGACCGGCTCGTACTCGCCCGTCCCGGCCCTGGCGAGGCCGTACTCGGAGATGTTCAGCCCCCGCTTCACCGCCCGCTCCCGCAGCACGATGTTGTGGGCCTGGCTCCCGGTAAAGTGGTGCAGGAGCGCGCCGTACGCCTCGGGCTCCACGATCCTGAGGTCCACCTCGACCCCGCGTGTCTTGATGAAGACCTTGGTGGGTCCGTGGGCGAGCACCTCTTGGACGAACGGGGCCTCCGCGAAGGCGTCGGCCAAAGCCTTCATCTCCCCCGACGACGCGACGATGTCGAGGTCCCCGATCGTCTCCTTCTGTCGCCTCAGGGAGCCCGCGACCTCGGCCCTCTCGCAGGCGGGGTGGGAGCGGACGAACTCGAGGATCTCACCGGCGAGGTTCGTCGCCTCGTTGAGCAGCATCCGCTTCTCGGTGGCGTTGTACGTGCGGGCGGCCTTGAGGACCCGCTCCTCGCTCTTCTTGCCGAAGCCCTTGAGGGCGGCGAGCTTGCCCTCCTCCAGAGCGCCGAGCTCCTCGACGCTCGTGATCCCGAGCTCCCGCCACAGGCGTCCGGCCGTGCGCGGCCCGACCCCGGGGAGGCGGGTCACCTCGACGAGCCCGGCGGGCACCTCTTCCAGGAGGTCCGAGAGAAGCTGGGGGGTGCGGTCCTCGGCGAGGTCCCTTATCACCCCGGCGGTGGCGGCGCCGACGTGGGCCAGCTTCGTGAGGTCCTCCATCTCGCGGACGGGGCGGCCCTGGGCCACCACCGACTCCGCGGCGCGCCGGTAGCCCAGGATGCGGTAGTAGGCCTCGTCCTTGATCTCCATGAGCGTCGCGATTCTCTCGAGCTCGCGAGCTATCTCGCCGTTCTGCAAAGGGTACCTCCTCGTGGCTGCGGCAGCCCTGAGTATACGCGCAGCCCTTGGTCCTCCCCCGGGGCCCGGTTACAATCTCCGCTTATGCTCCGAAAGAAGATCCTGGGACGCGAGCTGGGCCACCACCTCACCCAGTGGCTCGGTCAGACGCTCACCGTCGGGCTGGCCCTCGGTCTGCTGCTCTCCCTGGGCGTCATCCTGCTCTTCGCCAAGATCGCCGAGGACGTCGTGGAGGGGGAGAGCCGGGCCTTCGACACGGCGGTCCTGCTCTGGATCGACAACAACTCCCCGGAGTGGCTCTACGGGCCGATGCTCGTGGTCACGACCCTGGGGTACTACTGGTTCGTCGTCCCCCTGCTCGTCGTCGCCACGGCGGTCTTCTACTGGAAGCGGCGCAGGATCTCCGCCGTCCTCCTCCCCATCGCCACCCTGAGCGGGATGGTGCTGACCACGGTCTTGAAGGACGTCTTCGAGCGCGCCCGCCCGGACCTCTTCGAGTCGGGATACACCGCGTCCTTCTACTCCTTCCCGAGCGGCCACGCCACCATCGCCGTCGGCTTCTACGGGACGCTCACCCTCCTCGTCGCCTGGCGCCTCAGGGGCCCCACGCGCTGGGCGGTCGCCGCCGCGGGGACGTTCCTCGTCCTCCTCATCGGCTTCAGCAGGCTCTACCTCGGTGTCCACTACCCGACGGACATCCTCGCCGGTTTCCTCGCGGCACCCTTGTGGATCAGCGCGATCGGCCTCTCCTACTTTCTGTGGCGGGCGGTGCGCGGCGCGACAAAGATCCGCTGGGACGACGAGGAGTAGGCCGGGAGTAGAAATCCGCGGCCCGGGGTGATAGCTTCCCCTCCGTGCTCGAAACCATCCTCCAACCGCTCATAGACTGGGTCACGGTGACCATCGGGGACCACGGCCTCTTCGCGGTCTTCGGGCTGATGCTGCTGGAGAGCATGGGGATACTCATCCCGTCGGAGGCGATCTCGCCGTTCGCCGGCTTCCTGGTCTCGGAGGGCAGGATGGGCCTCTTCGGGGCCGTGACGGCGGGCGTCCTCGGGAACGTGGTGGGCTCCTGGGTCGCGTACTTTATCGGGCTGTTCGGGGGAAGGGAGCTCTGGGAGCGCTACGGGCGCTTCGTCGGGGTCCGCGCGCACCACCTCACGGTCGCCGAGAAGTGGTTCGACAAGTACGGCGAGTTCACGGTCTTCGTCTCCCGGTGCCTCCCCGTCGTAAGGACGTTCATCTCCTTCCCGGCAGGGACCGCCCGGATGAACTTCGCCAAGTTCAGCGTCTACACGCTCCTCGGCTGCATCCCGTGGGTCTTCGCCCTCACGTACCTCGGCTACCTGCTCGGGGAGAACTGGGACACCATAGGCGACTACCTGCACTACCTCGACTACGCGGTCGCCGTGGCGTTTATCGTCGGGGCCGTCTACCTCTTCTACCGCTGGCGCTCCTCGCGCTCCCGGGGGCCCAAGAGGGTCAAGTAGGCGCCCCTTTCGCGCGCGGGGTCCCGCGCGCTCTCCCAGAATGGCTGGATGGATCTCCTTCAGGGCCTCTTGCGGGCGCTCTCGGGCGCCCTGGAGGGGATGGACGCCGCGCAGCTCTCGACGCTCGGGGTCCTCGGCGCCGTGGGCGGCGTGCTCTCGGGGCTGGTCAGGGTCGGCGGCGGGGTGGTGATGGTGCTCGGGCTCGGGCCCGGCGAGATCTGCGGCGGCTGGCTCGGGATGGACGCTGACGGGATCATCGACGGGGCGCAGCCCGTGTGGGGCCTGCCCTTCGCGCGGCTGGAGGATGTCCTGGCGTTCAAACCCCTCCTCGAACGGCCGAAGGACCGCGAGCACGTCCGGCTCATCAGGGGCTACCTCGGGGCGGGCCATAACGCGACCGGCGTGCGGTATTCTTAGCCCTTATGGTCGAGAAGCGCTACGAGGACTGGAATTTCGAGACGACCACCCAGAAGACCGGCCGCTCGCCGCGCGGCGGGAAGAAGGGCGGGGGGCTGCTGGAGTTCCTGCTCATCCTCATCGTCGCCTTCGTGCTCGTCTTCGGGTTCGTGCGGCCGTTCGTCGTCGAAGCGTTCTACATCCCCTCCGGGAGCATGATCCCGACGCTCGAGGTCGGCGACCGGGTGCTCGTCAACAAGTTCATCTACCGCTTCGAGAACCCCGAGAGGGGGGACGTGGTCGTCTTCGAGAGCGTCGAGCCCAACGCGGACGGCAGCCGCGACGACCTGATCAAACGGGTGGTGGCCGTCGGGGGCGACGAGGTCGCCGTGCGCGAGGGCACGCTCCTCGTGAACGGCGAGCCCCAGAACGAGCCCTACGTGAACGGCGAGTTCCCGGACGCGGGGTTCTTCGGCCCGACGGTGATCCCCGAGGGGAACGTCTTCGCGATGGGCGACAACCGCTCGAACTCCCGCGACTCACGCTTCTTCGGCCCGGTGCCCGTCGAGAACATCGAGGGCGAGGCGTTCGTCGTGTTCTGGCCGCCGTCGAGGCTGGGCTTCCTCTAGCCCATGAGGAGCGACGAGCGGGTCTGGACGGAGGAGCCTCGGCGGAGGAAGAGCCGCCGCGAGCTCAGGCAGGAGCGGGAGCGGGAGAAGCGGAAGAGGGGCTTCCTCGAGTACGCCGTGATCCTCGTCGTCGCGTTCGCGCTCGTCTTCGGCGTCATAAAGCCGTTCGTCGTCGAGGCGTTCAGGGTCCCCTCGGAGAGCATGGTGCCCACGCTGGAGGTGCAGGACCGCTTCCTCGCGAACAAGTTCGTCTACCGCTTCACCGAGCCCGAGCGCGGCGACATCGTCGTCTTCGAGAGCGTCGAGCCCAACGCGGAGGGCGAGTTCGACATCCTCGTCAAGCGCGTGGTCGGGCTGCCGGGCGACACGGTGCAGGTCCAGGGCGGGACGCTCCTCGTGAACGGCGAGCCCCAGAACGAGCCCTACCTCAACACGGACGTCGTCCCGGACATCAACCCGCCCTACGGACCCAGGGAGGTGCCGGAGGGCACGTTCTTCGCCCTCGGCGACAACCGCGGCAACTCCCAGGACTCGCGCTTCTACGGCCCCGTGCCGATGGAGAACCTGAAGGGCGAGGCCTTCCTGCGCTTCTGGCCCATAAGCCGCGCCGAGATTCTGTAGACGCTCATCGGGTAACCTATGCCCAGGCTCGTCGCGCGAGCCCGAAGCAAGAATCGAGCCCCAAAACAGGGAGAGAGCTTGGATATCGCGACGCTGGCCCCGATCATGTCCTCCTCCGCGACGTTCTGCGTCGCGGTCCTCATATACCTCCAGCTCAGGGAGCAGCGCCGGGCGCGCAACGACCCGACGCGGCCCCTGATCATCGTGGACGTGGACTACAGCGGGCGCACGACCGTCAACGTCGTGACCCGCAACATCGGGGGCGGGGCCGCCAAGAACATCACCTTCGACTTCTCGGCGCCGATGGAGACCTCGAAGGGGTGGGACATCACCCAGCTCCCCTACTTCCAGAACGGCATCAACTTCATGGCCCCGCACACGGACATCGTCGCCGTCTGGGATTCTTTCGAGAACGTCCTGCAGACCCTCAAGGACAGGGACCTCGAGACGGGCATCACGATCACGTCGTACTACGAGGACCTTCAGGGCGAGTCTTACAAGACCGAGTGGACGATCAACCCGCTCCTCCTCGAAGGGAGCGGCTACTTCGACTACAAGAACTTCGAGGACCAGGTGCAGGCGGCCGAGGACCAGGCCAGGGCCCTGGAGAAAATCTCCGAGAGCGTCGGGGAGGCCGTCAAGCAGCGCGAAGCCTCGTAGGCTCCGCGCCTGCCCCTGACGCCTCCCCGACCGGCGGCCTCGACGCAGGGGCCTGATGCCGCCCCGGCCGACTGTCGCCGTCGCCGGGCGTCTAACGGCCGTAGAGCTCGGCGATCTCCCTGAGCTTCTTTGCGAGGGGCTTCGTCGTCTCGCCGCCCTCCATCCTCCAGGCCCAGTTGCCGCTCGCCTCGCCGGGGGTGTTCATCCGGGACCCGGAGCCCAGAGCGAGCGCGTCCTGCATCGGGACGATGGAGCGGGCGGCAACGGAGGCGTGGGCCAGCCGCACGAAATCCCAGACCGAGGGGTCCTCATTGCCGAGGTAGCGCCGGGCGAAGCGCTTCTCCTCGTCCGAGGCGGAGGACCACCAGCCCGCCGTCGTGTCGTTGTCGTGGGTGCCGGTGTAGGCGACGAGGTTGGCGTCCCGGAAGTTGTGGGGGAGGTAGGGGTTGTCCGGGCCCGAGAAGGCGAACTGCAGGACCTTCATGCCGGGGAGGCCGGCCGCGTCCCGGAGCTCCTCCACGGCAGGGGTGATCAGGCCGAGGTCCTCGGCGATGAGCGGTAGGCTCTCGTCCCCCGCGCCAAGAGCGTCGCGGAGGGCGCGGAAGAGCTTCAGGCCGGGGCCCTCTACCCAGCGGCCCTCCTTGGCCGTCTCGGCATCGGCGGGGACCTCCCAGTAGGACTCGAAGCCCCGGAAGTGGTCTATGCGCGTCGCGTCGTACAGGGTGAGGGCTTGGCGCAGGCGCGAGACCCACCACGCGTACCCCTCCTCCTCGAGGACGTCCCATCGGTAGAGCGGGTTGCCCCAGAGCTGGCCGGTCTCGCTGAAGTAGTCCGGCGGCACCCCCGCGACGACCGTGGGGCTCCCCCGGTCGTCGAGGTAGAATAGGCGCTGGTTCGCCCACACGTCGGCCGAGTCGTGGGAGACGAAGATCGGGAGGTCGCCCACGATCTCGACCCCCGCGTCGTTCGCGGCCTCCTTCACGGTCCCGTAGTGCTCGTAGAAGAGATACTGGACGAACTCGTGCCGCAAGATCCCGTCGGAGAGCTCCCGGCGGGCCTCCTTCAGCGCCGCGGGCTCCCGCCGGGCGAGCGCCCTCTCCCATCTCACCCACGGCCTCCCGCCGAACCTCTCCTTGAGGGCCGCGTACAGCGCGTAGTCCTCCAGCCAGCCCCGCTCCTCCTCTCGGAACCGCTCGAAGCCCCCGCCGAGCCCGCCGCCGGCCTTCGCGTTGGCGTAGGCCCGGCGCAGCATCTCCCCCTTCCGGGAGTCGACGGATGGGTAGTCGACGGGACCGGGCGGCACGCGTTCGGGGGCCTGACCGGGCTCCAGAGCCCCGTCGTCGAGGAGGCGGTCGGTGCTTATGAGCAGGGGGTTGCCGGCGAACGCCGAGTATGCCGAGTAGGGGGAGCCCTCCGGACCCGTCGGGCCCAGGGGAGGACCTGCCACAAGCCCTGGCCGGCCTCTTTCAGAAACTCGACGAACCGGAGGGCCTCCGGCCCGAGCTCGCCGATGCCGTGGGGACCGGGCAGCGAGGTCGGGTGGAGCAGGATGCCGGCGGAGCGAGAGGTATCCATGGGCGGGGCTAGCGGGGTCGGGCGGGCCTGATCCTACCTTGCCGGGGCACCCTCAGTCCGTGATCTGGTGCGTCAGCTTGCGGGGTCGAAGTAGGCCCGGAAGCGCTTCACCTTGCCGTCCTCGATCTCCAGGACGCTGACGCCGTCGTAGGAGACCTCCTTGCCGTTGGCCTCGCCGGTGGTCGTCCACTCCAGGACGCCGTGGCCCCCGTCGTCGCCGAAGACGTTCCGGAACTCGCTCTTCATCTCCCCGAAGGTCTTGCGGTAGTTGTTCCAGAACTCGCGCAGCCCGTCGTGACCGTGAAAGGTCTGGGGCACGGCGACGTTGCCGATGTCGCAGTCCTCGCTGTGGATCGCCACGAGCCCCTCCACGTCTCGGTCCTCCTCGAGCTGCCACAACGCGTCCCGAAACTGCTCCGTAACCTCTTGAGACAAAACACTCACCCCTCGAATACCGTTGACATCTCCTGCGGTTCGGCCCACGTATTTACCCGGGCGACCCGGGCTCGAACCCCGCGCCGTATGGGACCGGCGCGCCGGGATTACAAGGAGTAGTCTCCTGTGTGGGCCTCTTCCAGGTAGCGGGCGAGGAGGTCTATGCACGCCTGGACGTCGCCCTCGTCCACCATCTCGTTCGGGGTGTGGACGTAGCGGCAGGGGATCGAGATCGTGATGGCCGGGACGCCGCCGTGCAGCTTCTGGACGCCGCCCGCGTCGGTGCCGCCGGCCGGCAGGATCTCCATCTGGTACGGGATGCCCTCGCGCTCGGCGACGGCGCGCAGGTGATCTACGAGCTTCGGGTGGGAGATGGAGTAGCCGTCCATGATCTTGATCGCGGCACCCTTGCCGAGGGCCGTGATCTCGTTCTCCCCGCCCCCGCCCGGCACGTCCATCGCGAGCGTGATGTCCAGCGCGACCACGACCGTCGGCGCGAGCGCCCGGCCACTTGCCTCGGCCCCCTCAGCCCGACCTCCTCCTGCGAGGTCGCCACAGCGTACACCGTAGCCTCGTGATCCCCCAGAGCCCTCAGCGCCTCGAGCATGACGAAGACCCCGATCCGGTCGTCCATCGCCTTGCCCATGTAGCGGTCCCCGACCTTCTCCAGCGTCCGGTCCATCGTGACGTAGTCGCCGACGCGGACCCTCTCCTTGACCTCGTCGGCGCTCATGCCGAGGTCCACGTAGAACTCGGCGGCCGTCGGGGGCTTCTGCTCCTGCCCCTTGGAGAGGTGTGGGGGCTTGCGGGCCGGTTGGAGGGCGCCCCTGAGCGCGGTACCGTCCGAGGTCGTCACGACGACGCGCTGGGAGACCATGTTCGCCGGGTCGTGTCCGCCCAGGGTCTGGAGGCGGAGGAAGCCCTTGTCGTCGACGTGCTTGACGAAGAAGCCGATCTCGTCCGTGTGCGCCGCGACCATCACGCGCACGTCCTCGCGGCCCCCCTTCGTGCCGATGACGCTGCCGAGGGCGTCCGTGCGGACCTCGTCGGTGAGGCTCGAGAGCTCCTCGCGCGCGATCTCTCGCAGAAGCTCTTCGCGCCCCGGCACGCCGGGGGTCTCGACCAAACGCCGCAGTAGCTCCTCGTTCAACGACATCCCGTCCCCTTCTCTCCGTGGCTCGCCGCGAGCCTAGCAGCGGCGCGGGGAGACGTCAAAAGGACGCCGGGGGGCGGCTAGACGGCGGTGCGGGCCTCTTCTTCGGCGCGGCGCGCCTGGAGCATCTTGGCGGAGAGGTAAAGGCTGAGGGTCAGGTAGTAGACGAGGTAGAGGAGGGTGAAGTTCAGGAGGAAGGCGTCGGGGTCGGGCATCTGGAAGAGGATCGCGGCGTACCCGAGGAGCCAGAGGCCGGTGAGGGCGACGGTGATCTTCTGGAACGCCACCGTGCGCGACGGGTAGACGTAGCGGAGGGGGACGAAGACGAGGAGGGAACAGACGAAGAGGATCGCGCCGACGGCCGTCGGGTCGAGGTTGAAGACGATGGCGTAGAAGGCCACGATGTTCCAGTAGCTCGGGAAGCCCCGGAAGAAGTGGTCGTCGGTCTTGGCGTCCACCTGGCAGAACTGGTAGCTGGAGGCGAGGAGGGGGAGGGCGGCGATGGCGACGCCGGTCGTCCCCTCGGGCAGGTAGCCGCTGCTCCACAGGAGCAGGACGGGGGCGAGGACGTAGGTCATGTAGTCGACGATGTCGTCGAGGCGGGCGCCGTCGAAGGACGGCAGAAGCTCGCTGACCCTGAAGCGGCGGGCGAGGAGTCCGTCGGTCGAGTCTATGATGAGCGCGGCGAGGCCGAGCCAGAGGGCCTTGACGACATCGCCCTCGTAGGCGGCGACCATGATCAGGAGCGCTATGACCGCCCCGCTCGCCGTGTAGAGGTGGACCGCGGAGGCGCGCAGCCTCAGCCAGAGGGAGCTATCCGTAGTGCTCTCCTGGCCCGAGTCGTCCATACGGCTCCCTCTCCTCCCTACCGCCCGCAGGCTCATCATAGCAGCGTTGCGGGCGCGGGGTCTCGCCCGGGACCCCGCGCCCCTCCGTTCGTTACCTGTGCGGTGCTTCCTCGATCTCGACCCGCTCGATGCGGTCGCCGGGCTGGGAGTCGCTCTGCGGGTCGCGCTCGCGGATCGCGTTCACGACGTCCATGCCCTCGACGACCTCGCCGAAGATCGCGTGGCGCCCGTCGAGCCAGGGGGTCGCGCCGTGGGTGATAAAGAACTGCGAGCCGCCCGTGTTCGGCCCCGCGTTGGCCATCGAGAGGATGCCGGGCCTGTCGTGGCGGAGCTCCGGGTGGAACTCGTCCCGGATCTGGTAGCCGGGGCCGCCCATGCCGGTCCCGGTCGGGTCTCCGCCCTGCACCATGAAGTCCCTTATGACGCGGTGGAACGTCGTCCCGTCGAAGTAGCCGTCGCGGGCCAGAAAGACGAAGTTGTTGACCGTGTTCGGGGCCTTGTCGGCGTACAGCTTGATCCTGATGGGACCCCGCTCGGTGTGGAAGGTGGCGAAGTAGTCCCTGCCGGACGCTATGGTCATCTCCGGCGGGCTGGAGTAGCTCTTGCTTTCTGCCATGCGATGCTCCCTCTCGTTGCTAGAAGACAATGCTATCTTACCCGGCCGCGCGGTATGTGAGGCGGTCCACGCCCCGTCAGGCCAAACGGCGGACGTAGATGGGGACGAGGAAGGTGACCTCGTAGTCGGCGCCGGGGCCTTCCCCCCGCACCTCGAGCTCCCAGTACGTGAGCGGCGGCCCGGCGAGGTCGGTCGAAGGGAGGCCCTCGGGGAGGCGGAAGGAGAGGCCCACGCCCAGGCCCCGCCCCGCGACCCCGCTCGGTGCGGCCGCGGTCTTCTCGTCGGAGTAGAGTTCGTAGGCGACCGCGGTCGGAGAGGGCTCGGAGCGGGTGCCGCGGTCCTCGTAGCGCTCCAACACGCACCGCAGCGTCGCCTTCAGGGGCACGCCCGGCAGCTCTCGCGCGGGCCTCAGGACGACGTCCAGGTCCTCCCCGAGAAAGAAGGGGAAGCGTCCGTATGCGAGGCCGCCCGACCCGTAGCGCAAGAGTTGTGTGAGGGAGCGCGCGAAGCGGTAGAGGCTATAAAGGGCCACAAGGTCGAAGGTTACCGCCACGAGGCCGAAGCCCAGCCTCCCCCACCATGGGAGCTCGCCCGAGAACGCCACCGCGTTGAACGGGACGAGAAATAGAGCCAGGGCCACGAGGCGCAGCGCCCAGACCACGGGGCGACGCCGCGCGTCGTCACGGATCCCGCTCTCGTCCCAGCCGTGGTCCCAGCGCCAGGGCTCCCCCGGGTACATCTCTCGGCCCCGCCGAACCCCGCGTCTGCGGCTCGCCCCGAGAAGACCGAAAGCCGCCAGCCACAGCCCCGCCGTTACGAATAATACGCCGAAGACGACCCCCACCAGCGTCGTCGTGACGTCCGGGGGACCACCAGGCTCGTACAGAGGGGCGAGCGCGAACGGCAGGAGGGTACCGCCGGCCGCGGCGAAGGCCAGCCCCACGAGGACCGCCGTCCACCCGTAGCCCGCGGCACCAATACGACTCTCGTGGTCGTGGAGTTCCCTGCCCGATGCATCCGTCGCCGTGCTCTTCAGGAGGCCGCCTCCCACGTTCGCTCGCCTACGAGTCGGTTATGCCCCCTTTTCCGTGGCCGCCTCCAACGAGCGGATGCGGTTTATAGCCGCCGCCACCTCCTGCGGTCGCGGGAGGCTCAATTCCCCGGGGTGACCCCGGAAGCTCCCCAGCGAATCCAGGCCGTTCTCGGCGACCGCGTCGAGCGCGCCCCGCACGATCTCCGCCACGCCCCTGCTCCTGTTGCCGGCGGCGAACTCGCCGATGGCGCGCGCCACGGCCTCCGTCTGGCCCGCTTCGGCGAGCTGCTCCAGGTACGAGAGCTCCACCCGCTCGCGGCCGAGCTCGATCGTGTGCATCCCCTTGCCCCTCGCCGTCTCCCTCTTGCCGCGCCGGAGGTCTATGGAGGAGGCGCGCACCCTCCGCCCCCTGGGGGCATGTACGTCGCCTGCGGAACCTCCCGGCGGCACCCGGGCCGGGAACGCATCGCGCACCTCCCGGGCGCGAGCCGTCGCGTCGCGCGCGAGGTAGTCCTCCATGAGAATCACGCGGTCCGCCACGTCCAGGTAGTCGCCGACCCCGCCGACGACCACGACTGTGGAGACGCCTAAAGAGTCGTAGAGGGGACGCACCAGGTCTATAAAGGGGCTTATGGGCTCCTTCTGCACGAGCTCCCTCATCCTCTCGTCCCGGATCATGAAGTTCGTGGCGCTCGTGTCCTCGTCGACGAGGAGGAGGGAGGTTCCTATCTCCAGGGCCTCCGCTATGTTCGCCGCCTGGGAGGTCGAGCCCGAGGCGTTCGGGGTCGAGAAGCTCGTCGTCGCCCGGCCGCCGGGGAGCGCCCCGATCATGCCCGAGATGTCCACCCCCGCCACGCTCCGCCCGTCCTCGGCCCTTATCTTCACCGCATCACGCCGCGCCACGACGAGCTCGCGCCCGTCCCCCGGAACGTGGTCGTACACCCCCCACGAGAGCGCCGAGAGCAGCGTGCTCTTGCCGTGAAAGCCGCCCCCCACGACGAGCGTCACCCCCTCGGGGATGCCCATCCCCGAGACCTCGCCCCCGTTCGGCAAGGTCACGCTCACCCGGTACTCCTCCGGGCTGCGGAACGGCACCGCGCCCTCTCCCAGGGGCCGGTCGCTCGCCCCGCTCTCCCGCGGCAGCACCGCCCCGTTCGCAACGTACGCGACGAGCCCGAGCCCCGGCAGCTGCCTCCTCAGGTCGTCCGCGTCCTCGACGGTCTCGACGTGCCCCCGCGCCGCCCTCGAGTCCACGCCCTCCGGCAGCAGCGCCTCCCGCACCACCCTCGGCAGCTCCTCCAGGAGCATCGCCTCGGCGCCCCTCGCGTCCACGGACCTGCCGCGCGCCGGGAGCCCGACCGCCATCCGCGCCTCCACGTAGCCGTCCTCGACCACCATCGAGGAGCGCGGCAGCACGACCTGCGAGGGGCGCTGTATCTCCATGCGCCCGCTCCCGCCGGAGCCCCGGTTGCCCCTCACCGCCCGCCGCAAGGCCCTCTCCACCGCGCGCGTCAGAAAGTCCTCGAAGGCCACTCGTCGTGTCCCGTTGCCGAAGAGCGCCCCTTCGAAGCCGTTCTCCTTCGTTCGGACGCGGACGAGTGAGGGCGGGGCGAACGGGTCGCGCTGCACGCGATCGACGAACAGGGTGAAGGGGCCGAGGTCGTAGGAGCCCTGGAGGTCCTTGTATGCGCCGTAGCCCTTGCGGTCTATGCGTTGGAGGATGGATCTGAGGCGCTGCATCTCTCCCCTATGGTCGGACGGCTTGCGTGAGCGCCCGGAGTATAGTCGCCCCTCCGGGCGCGCTCGGGGGCTCTCAGTAACCCCGAGCCGAGATCTCTTCGAGCCACCCGCGCATCGCGTCCGTAGTTTCTTCAGGACGCTCCAGCGTCGAGAGATGCCCGCAGCGGTCGATGAAGTGAAGACGTGCCCCGGTATCCCCTCGGCGAGCTCCTCGTGCAGGGGAGGGGGCGTGAGGGCGTCGTCCCGCCCGCACAAGACGAGGGTGGGGCAGGAGATGCCCGGGAGGACGCCGCGGCTGTCCGGGCGTCCGATGATCGCGCGCTCCTGCCTCTCGAACGCCTCCGGGCCCACGGAGAGGGCCATCCCCTCGACGGCCGAGACGACCTCCGGGTCGCCGACGCGCTCGGGGTGGACGATCCTCGGCAGAAGGGTGCGCCACACCTCGTCGAAGCGCCCGTCCCGCGCCACCTCGATGAGCGCGAGGCGGGTCTTCGTCTGCTCGGGGTATCCGGCCGCGCCGAGGTATCGAGCAGCGCGAGGCCGACCACGCGCTCCGGGGCCTGCCGCACGACCTCGAGGGCGACGTACCCGCCCATCGAGAGGCCCGCGAGCGCGAACCGCTCGGGCACCTCCTCGAGCACCGCGCCCGCCATCCCCCGCACGGAGTCGTGGCCGGTCACGCCGGGGACGAGTATGGGGTCCGCGAGGGCCGCGAGGCCCTCGGACTGGTGGTGCCACAACCGTTCGTCGCAGAGGAGGCCGGGGATCAGGACGAGCGCAGGCGCCACCCCGGCTTCACGCGTCCGTTCGGAGCTTGTAGAGGGGCTTGTCCGGACGGCCTTCTTCGCGCTCGACCTCTACCGTGCCCTCGGCCTCCAGGGCGCCTAGAGTGTTCCGGACCTCGCGCTTGTCCTCGTTCAGGACGCGGCCCCAGTCGGTCGTGGAGTAGCGCACGCCTTGGGGGATGGAGGTGAGGACCTTGAGGATCTTGCCCTCGATCCGCTCCCTCCCCACTAGTCCAGGCCCATCTTCGTCCGGGCGTCGCCGAGCGCCCGATGCGCCGCCCCGCGCGCCTTCTCGGCCCCGGCTTCGAGCAGGTCGTCGAGCTCCTTCGGCGCGTCGAGCAGCGCGAGCGCCCGCTCCCTGACGGGCGCGAGCGCCTCGACGACGGCCTCGGCGAGGTCCTTTTTGAGGTCGCCGTAGCCCCTGCCCTCGTACTCCCCCTCCAGCTCTGCGACGGTCCTGGAGGTGGTCGCGGCGTAGATGTCGAGGAGGTTGGTGATGGCGGGCTTGTCGGGGCTCGCGGTCACCTCGGAGCCCGAGTCGGTCTTGGCGCGCCGGATCTTGCGGCGTATAACGTCCGGCTCGTCGAGGATCGCGACGTAGGAGCCCTGCACGGGGGAGCTCTTGCTCATCTTGCTCGTCGGGTCGTCGAGCGCCATGACGCGCGCGCCGGTCTCCAGGATCATGGGCTCCGGCACGACGAAGGTCTCGCCGTGCTGGTTGTTGAAGCGCCTGGCGAGCGTGCGCGTGAGCTCGAGGTGCTGGCGCTGGTCCTCGCCGACGGGGACGAGGTGCGCGTTGTAGAGGAGGATGTCGGCGGCCATGAGGACCGGGTAGTCGTAGAGCCCGACGCTCGCCGACTCCGCCCCGCCCTTCTGCGCCTTGTCCTTGAACTGCGTCATCCTGGAGAGCTCGCCGAACCTCGCCACGCAGTTCAGGAGCCACGCGAGCTCCGCGTGCCCGGAGACCCTGCTCTGGCGGAAGACCACCGACTTCTCCGGGTCTATCCCCGAGGCGAGGTAGATCGCGGCGACCTCCCGGATCTTCTGCCGCAGCACCTTCGGGTCCTGCGGCACCGTGATCGCGTGCAGGTCCACGATGCAGAAGTAGTTCTCGTACTCGTCCTGGAGGGCGACCCAGTTTTTCAGGGCCCCCAGGTAGTTGCCGAGGTGGAGGTTCCCGCTTGGCTGTATCCCGCTGAATACCCGCTGTTTCTTGCTAGTCATGGGCCTATTCTAGCCGACGGTTCAAGGGCGATCTCCGGTCGCGGGGGGCAGGTCTAGCGGCCGGACCTCGACCATGGTACAGTTGGAAAAACCCCCGGAGGGGAGTATCCTTCGTGCCTCCATCGTCAGTACGGCGAAAGCCCGGTGGAGCACGCCCGACACGGGCGGGAGAGACTTCCGGCTTGTAGAGCGACGAGCCGAAGGAGTCCAGCGTGCCTGTACCAGTTCTCGAACCTACGACCGTAGCGGCGCGTTTCGTTTGCGTTCCGCAGAGCCCTTCCCGCGCGAGGGGGGTGCTCTCGTGACCGAGTTTCCCGTCTGGGCGTGGGTAGGCTTCACCGGTCTGATCGCGGCTCTGCTGGTCCTCGACCTGCTCGTGTTCGGGCGGGGGAGCCGCGAGATCTCCTTCCGCCGGGCGACGGTGTTGAGCGGCGTGTGGATAGGGCTCGCGCTGCTCTTCGGCGTCGCGGTCTTCGCCGTCGCCGGGCCCGAGCGCGGCGGCGAGTACCTCGCGGGGTACGTGATCGAGAAGAGCCTCTCCGTCGACAACGTCTTCGTCTTCGCCCTGATCTTCTCCTTCTTCGCGGTCCCCGCCCGCTACCAGTACCGCGTCTTGCTGTGGGGGATCGTCGGCGCCCTGATCCTGCGCGGCATCTTCGTCCTCGTCGGGGCGGAGCTTCTGGACCGCTACGATTGGATGGTCTACGTCTTCGGGGTCTTCTTGATCTACACGGGCATCAGGATGGCGTTCCACAGCGGCGCCGAGGTCCACCCCGAGAGGAACCCGGTCCTCCGCCTCGTGCGGCGCGTCGTCCCCGTGACTCGGGACTTCGAGGGCGAGAAGTTCTTTGTCCGCCGCGCGGGGAAGCTTCTTGCCACCCCGCTGTTCGCGGTCATCGTGGTGATCGGGACGACCGACGTGATCTTCGCCGTGGACTCCATACCGGCGATCTTCGCCATAACGTCGAGCCCGTTTATCGTGTGGAGCGCGAACGCCTTCGCGGTCCTGGGCCTGAGGCCGCTCTACTTCATGCTCGCCGGGATGATGGACCGCTTCGTCTACCTCCAGACCGGCCTCGCGGTCGTCCTAGTCTTCGTCGGCGCGAAGTTCATCTACGGGGGCCTCTTTGGCAAGGTGCCGATCTGGATCTCCCTCCCCTTTATCGCCATCGTCGTGACCGCCTCCATCGTCGCCTCCCTGTACAAGACGCGGAGCGTGGACCACGACGCTCGTCGTCCGGGGGCCGGAACCGGACTCCCCCGGTAAGCGACGACACGCCGAACGAGCCGGTAGTCCATACATCCGGCGGACCTCGGTATCTGTCGGGCGAATGCCGGAGGCATAGGGCCGGGAACGACGCGGGGCCCACCCCCGGTCAGACTGCTTACTGCGTAATCGGTGCGCGATCGCCAGCTACATTGTTGCTATTGTTACCAAAGAACGGCCTCTTTTGTAACCCTCCTGTTATGCGACCCCAGCATAGTGGTTTCCAAGGGCGCCGCTGGAGGCGCGAAGAGCGGGGGGAAGAAGGAGGCGATGGGGATGGCGAAGAGGTTGGCGGCACTGGTGGCGGCGCTGGCGTTGATGCTCGTGGCGGCGGTTCCGGCGCTTGCGCAGGAGGGGCAGGCCGCGGCGACGGGTGTGCTCGTGGACGGGCTCCCGCAGGACGTCGGGGGCTTCGGCACCCACTCGATCTCCGACGAGGCGACGGGCACGCTCTACGCGCTGCGCAGTGCGGGCGCGGACCTCGACTCCTACGCTGGACAGAGGGTGACGGTCTACGGCGCGCTGACGCCGGGCGAGGATGGCTCGGGCGAGGGGGACTTCGGGGCAGGCGGCACCCTGCCCTCCATAGACGTCACGCGGATCGAGCCGGCGGGAGATCCCGCGGACGACGGGGAGATCACGGCGACGTTCGAGCTCGCCGTGGAGGGCGAGCCCCCCACGGGCACGGCGTTCTTCGCCGGCGCCTCCCAGCAGGTGGCGGCGCTCGAAGATCCCGACGGCGACGGTACCTACGAGGGCGCCCTGACCCTCCCCGAAGGCTTCTACGACCTCGGCCCCTTCCCGGTGCCGGTGGCGATGCTGGCGGGCACGCCCGAGGTCCCGAACCAGCAGACCATAGAGTACTTCGGCGAGGTCGTGCTTGAGGACGGGGACCACTTCTCGGCGGACTACTCCTTCGACGGCCCCGCTCCGGGTAGCAGCGCCACGTTCGCCTACGAGCTCGCCGTCGATTGCGAGCCCCCCGAGGGCGCCGAGTTCCTCGGCCTCACCGCCACCGAGAGCCTCGTCACCACGCCTCTTACCGATCCCGACGGCGACGGCGTCTACACCGGCAGCCAGACCGTGCCGAGGTTCGCGCCCGGCGGCCCCGGGGAGCCGATCGAGATCTCGCCGGTCCGCATCGTTCAGGGTCCCCCGACGGCGACCGGCCCCCTGGGCCCCGAGTACCGCGTGATCGAGGACTTCGGCGCGGTTACGGCCGAGGACAGGACCCTCTCGGCGAGCGTCTCCTTCTGCGACGGCGGCGGCCCGGACGGCGGCGGTACGACGGGCGGCCCCGTGGTCAGCGGCGACACCGGGGGCATCGTTCCCTCGTTGCCGAAGGTCCTCCCCTCGACGGGTGGCCTACTCCCGATCGCTTGCCTCGTCGGCCTCGTCCTCGTCGCCGGCGGCCTGATGAACCGTAGGCGCAACCGTTAGAGAGAAGCGAGCAAGGGGGCCCGGTCGAACCGGGCCCCCCTTGTGTTGCGCAAAACTCCTGCTGCCCGCGTTGCTGCGTCCGTCAGGCGAGCATGCAGATCGACCGGATGTGCGGACCCTCTTCGGAGGGTTCGCTCTTTGCGTGCTACGCGTCCCTCTCGAACAGCGCGACGCCGCCCTGGCGGATCGGCTTTACGTCTATCCGGTCGATGTTGACGTGCGGGGGCAGCGTGACGGCCCACCGGACGCACTCGGCGACGTCCTCGGCGGTGAGCGGCGTTATCCCCTTGTACGGCCGCTCGGCCTTCTCCTCGTCCCCCCCGAAGCGCACGAGCCCGAACTCGGTGCGGACGGCCCCCGGCATGACCTCCGTTACCCGCACGTCCTCGCCGAGAAGCTCCAACCTCAGGTTGTGCGTGAGGGCGTGGGCCCCGAACTTGGCGGCGTTGTAGCCGCCCCGCCGGGGTAGGACTCGACCCCCGCGGCGGAGCCCATGATCACGACGTGCCCGCCCCCCAGGGCCCGCATCTGCGGCAGCATCGCCCGCGTCATCAGCCCGATGGAGAGGACGTTCGCCTCCCACATCCAGCGCCAGTCGTCCTCGTCCATCTCCGCGACCGGCGCGAGCCCCTTGGCCCCCCGGCGTTGTTGACGAGCACCGACGCCCCGCCCAACTCCTCCGTCCACCCCGCAAACTCCGCCACGGAGCCCCGGTCCGTCACGTCGAGGTGCTTCGCGTGCCCCCGAGCTCCCTGGCCAGCGCCTCGATCCTCTCCTCGCGCCTCGCCCGAGGGCGACCGCGAAGCCCGCCCCCGCCAGCGCCCGAGCCGTCGCCGCCCCGATGCCCGACGACGCCCCCGTGATCACGGCGAGACGCGTGCCGTTCCCTTCCGTCATTCGTTCCCCCCGTTCGTGCGTTGCCCAGAGCTTCCTCTATCTTACGCGCGGCCTCCACCACTTCGGCGGCGAGACGCTCGCCGGGGCTCTCCCCGAGGCGGGCGATGGGGCCGCTCGCGCTCACCGCCGCCCTCACCCTGCCGGCCTCGTCGAAGACGGGCGCGCTCACGCTCGCCACCCCCTCCTCGCGCTCGGCGACGCTCTCCGCCCAGCCCCGCCGCCTGACGCCCTCCAATATGGAGGGCTCCGGCCCTCCCGAGAACCCCTCCCGGTCCTCCGCCCACGCGAGCAGGACCTTCCCCGCCGATCCCCGCACGAGCGGCAACACCGCGCCGACCGGCACGGTGGTCTTGAGCCCCGTCGCCCGCTCGGCGGTCGCCACGCAGACCCGGGCGTCCCCCTCCCTGACGTAGAACTGCGTGCTCTCGCCCGTCGCGTCCCGCAGAGCCGTCAGCGCCGGACGCGCCGCCCCCACGAGGCCAGCCCCCGCCGCAACCTCGTTCCCCCAGCCGAGCAGGCGCATCCCGAGGGCGTAACGCCCCTCGCTGCGCGCCACGAGGTGGTGCGCCTCCAGCGCCGACAAGAGACGGTGCGCCGTCGGCCGCGCGAGCCCCGTCCCCTCGACCACCCCCGCGAGCGAAGCCGGACCGTCCGTCGCGAGATACGACAGGATCCCCACGGCCTTGTCCAGCACCCCGACCCCGCTCGTCGCCTCTCCCTTGTCCGCGCGCCCGATGCGTTCTATACTGCTCATATCTTGGATAGTATATCTCACATACTGAGACAAAGTAAGAGGGGCTCCGGTTGACGATGGAGTGGAACGCGGCGGAGTACGAGGTGCTCGCCGCCCCGATGACGGGGTGGGGGGCGAGGCTCCTGGGGCGCGTCGGGCTTCGGGGGGACGAGGCCGCGTTGGACGCCGGGTGCGGCACGGGCCGGGTGACGGAGATGCTTCTGGAGAGGTTGCCGGAGGGGTCCGTGCTCGCGGTAGATGCTTCGGCGGCGATGGTCGAGGCGGCGCGGGGGCGCTTCGCCGGGGATCGGAGGGTTCGGGTGGAGCGCGTCGACCTTCTGGAGCTCGAGGTGGCGGAGCCCGTGGACCTCGTCCTCTCGACCGCGACTTTTCATTGGATCCACGACCACGAGCGGCTCTTCGGGAGGCTCGCGGCCGCCCTGAAGCCGGGGGGGCGGCTCGTCGCGCAGTGCGGCGGCTACGGGAACATCTCCCGGGTGCGGGCCGTAGCGAGGGAGGTTATGGAGGAGGAGCGGTTCCGCCCTTACTTCGAGGGCTGGGAGGACCCGTGGAACTTCGCCGGCGAGGGCGAGACGAGGGCGCGGCTCGAAGATGCGGGGTTCGGGGAGGTCGAGGTCTGGACCCACGACGAGCCCACCGGGTTCGGCTCCTTCGGGGAGCTCGCGCGCTACTTGAAGACCGTCGTGCTCGGCCGGCACCTGGAGGCGCTGCCGGAGGGGGAGGACGATGCTTTCGTGGGCCGGGTTGCGTCGCGCCTCGGCGAGGAGGGGGCGCTCGTGGTGGATTACGCGCGGCTGAACATCCTCGCCCGGAGGGTGGCGTAGTGCTCGGGATCGGGGAGGTCTTCGACTCGGCCGCGCCGGGTTACGACCGGGCGCGCCGGATGCTCGTCCCCGGGTTCGACGGCTTCTACGGGGCGGCGGTGGAGAGCATCCCCTTCGGCGCGGACGAGCCCCTGCGGGTGCTGGACCTCGGGGCGGGGACGGGGCTCCTGAGCGCGATGGTAGCCGGGCGGTTCCCCCGCTCGCGCGTGACGCTCGTGGACCTCTCGGTGGAGATGCTGCGGGTGGCGCGGCGTCGCTTCGCCGGGGAGCCCGGACGCTTCGAGTTCCGCGTCCTGGACCACGCGCGCAAGCCCCTGCCCGGGAGGCCGCGCGCGTACGACGTCGTGGTCTCTGCGCTCTCGATCCACCACCTCACGCATGGCGACAAGAGGGAGCTCTTCGAGAAGGTCCACGGCGCTCTGGCGGGCGGCGGCTGGTTCGTCAACGCGGACCAGGTCCTCGGCCCGACCCCCGAGGCGGAGAGGGAGTACGGGGAGGACTGGCTGCGCCGGGTGCGGCTAGCAGGCGCGAGCGACGGCGACCTGGCCGCCGCGCTCGCGCGCATGAAGGCCGACAAGAACGCCACCCTGGAGGCGCAGACGACCTGGCTCGAGGAGGCCGGCTTCGCGCCGGTGGAGAGTTTTTACGAGGACGGCCGCTTCGCGGTGTACGGCGGCCTCAAGGGTAAGAGAAGAAAGGAAGAAACGCATGGCTAACAGCCCGAAGACGCTCTTCGAGAAGCTCTGGGACCGGCACGTGGTCCGGAGCGTTGCGGGGGAGCCGGATCTCCTCTACGTAGACCTCCACCTCGTCCACGAGGTGACGAGCCCGCAGGCCTTCGAGGGCCTGAGGCTCGCGGGGCGCGAGGTGCGCAGGCCCGACCTCACCTACGCGACGATGGACCACAACGTCCCGACGAGCGCCGTAGGCTTGCCGATAAAGGACGAGGTCTCCGCCAAGCAGATGGAGGCCCTGAAGAAAAACTGCGCCGAGTTCGGCATAACCCTCAACGAGTGGGGGGCCATCGGGCAGGGCATCGTACACGTCATCGGCCCGGAGATGGGCCTGACGCAGCCCGGCCTCACCGTCGTCTGCGGCGACTCGCACACCGCGACGCACGGCGCCTTCGGCGCGCTCGCGTTCGGGATCGGGACGAGCGAGGTCGAGCACGTGCTGGCGACCCAGACCCTGCCGCAGCGCAAGCCGAAGACGATGGCCGTGACGATAGAGGGCGAGCTTCCCGCGGGCGTCTCCGCCAAGGACCTCATGCTCGGTATCTTGAACCGGATCGGGACCGGCGGCGGGGTCGGGCACGTCATCGAGTACCGGGGCGAGGCGATCCGTAGCCTCTCCATGGAGGGCCGCATGACGATCTGCAACATGTCCATCGAGGGCGGCGCCCGCGCGGGCCTGATCGCCCCCGACGAGACCACCTACTCGTACCTCGAGGGCCGCGAGCACGCCCCGAAGGGCGAGGACTGGGACCGGGCCGTGGAGGACTGGAAGACCCTCGGGACCGACGAGGGCGCACGGTTCGACAAGGAGGTCGTGATACAGGCCGAGGACCTCGTCCCGTACGTCTCCTGGGGGACGACCCCGGCGCAGACCGTCGGCCTCGACGACGTCGTCCCCGAGCCGAAGAACGACGGGCACCGCAGGGCCCTGAAGTACATGGACCTCACGCCCGGCACCCCCATAAAGGAGATAGAGGTCGACACCGTCTTCCTCGGCTCCTGCACCAACGCCCGCATCGAGGACCTGAGGGCGGCGGCCGAGGTGCTGCGCGGCCACAAGGTGAAGGAGGGCATCCGGGCGATGGTCGTCCCCGGCTCGATGCGCGTGAAGCAGCAGGCCGAGGAGGAGGGCCTCGACGAAGTCTTCAAAGAGGCCGGCTTCGACTGGCGGAACGCCGGCTGCTCGATGTGCCTCGGGATGAACCCGGACATCCTTCAGCCCCAGGAGCGTTGCGCCTCGACCTCGAACCGCAACTTCGAGGGCCGTCAGGGCAAGGGAGGCAGGACGCACCTCGTCAGCCCGGTCGTCGCCGCGGCGACGGCGGTCATGGGAAGGTTCGCCTCCCCCAGCGAACTCGGCGTCCCCGTGGAGGTGAACTAATGCAGGCTGTCGAAAGGGTAGTAGGGAAGGCGCTCCCGCTCGGCTGGAGCGACGTGGATACCGACCAGATCGTGCCGAGCGACGCCCTCAAGCGCATAGAGCGGACCGGCTTCGGCCAGTTTCTGTTCTCGCAGTGGCGCGAAGATCCCGAGTTCGTCATGAACAAGGCCGAGCACGAGGACGCGGTCATCCTCATCGCCGGCGAGAACTTCGGCTCGGGTTCCAGCCGCGAGCACGCGCCCTGGGCGATCCAGGACTACGGCTTCGGCGCCGTCATAGCGCCGTCCTTCGCCGACATCTTCAAGAACAACTGCTCGAAGATAGGGCTGCTCGCCGTCGAGCTGCCGGAGGAGGCCGTCGAGAAGCTCCTCGAAGCCGTGCGCGAGGACCCGGCCACCGAGATCACCGTCGAGCTCACCGAGCGCGTCGTCACCGGCCCCAACGTCTACGAGACGTTCGAGATGGACGACTTCACCCGCCAGCGCCTCATGGAGGGCCTCGACGACATCAGCCTGACGCTGACCCACGAGGACGACCTCGAAGCCTTCGAGAAGGGCCGCCCGAGCTACCTGCCGAAGGTGTTCTAATGTTTGGGGACTACGCCTCCGTGAAGTAGTCTGAGTCGACGCGCTTGATCTCGTACGACGATTCGACCGCGGTGCCGACGTCGTGGTCAATCATCAGTCCTGCAAGTGTCTCGCCGTCGATTAGAACGACGCTGCTCTCGATCGCGGAGGCGTAGTCCCTGGCCTGCTTGGAGAAGTCGGAGGTGGTTATGAAGATGCCTTTCCTGGCTTTCTGTCCCTGCAAAGCTCCGACGAACTTCTGTATCTCCGGGCGGCCTACGGTCCCCTCCCACCGTTTGGCCTGGATGTAGATTACGTCTAGACCGAGGCGGTCCTCGTTGATCACTCCGTCTATTCCCTCGTCACCGCTCTTGCCGAGAACCTCGCCCGCATCTTTCCTCGTACCGCCGTAACCCATCTTCACTAATACCTCTACAACCAGACTTTCAAAGAAGCTTGGCGAGCAGCCCTTGATCTGCTGCAGTAACTCCGTCGCCAAGCTGTCCCGGATGGTTTGGTAGGCGTCCTCGATCGCTTCCACCGGGGTTTGTTTTCCTGCTTCTTCTGGGATCGTAGTTGGCTTGGACACGGTCTCGCTGCTCCCCGCAAGAAACGCAACGAACTCCGGGTAGCGTTGCAGGAGCTTTGTGTCAATCTTTTCGGGGTTTTCCTTCAGCACGGAGAGCCCGCGGGCCGTGATCTTCGAGTAACCCCGTCGCGGCTTCTCAATGAGCCCAGCCTTCTTCATGTAGGTACTCGCCCAGCCTACGCGGCTGTCGAAGGTTGGGTACCTGCCACTCGGTAGAAGCTCCGGGCGTTCCGCCTTACTCAAGTCGAAGCGAGCCGCCAACACTTCGACGATCTCTCGGAGGTCATGCTCCTTCCCGTCTGAGACGAATTGCAGCAACGGAAGCATAATGGTTTGGTAGTCCGGGATAGTCACGCACCCCAGTTTACGGGGCGCTGCAGCCCGCCGCTCGCAAACGGCGATTGTCCAAAGGGAGGGAGCACGGTGCTTGAAGTCGCTTTGATGATCGAGGGCCAGAACGGCATCGACTGGCCGAGCTGGCAGCGCCTGGGGCGCGCCGCCGAGGACCTCGGTCTCGCGGCCCTGTACCGCTCGGACCACTCCACCAACCCCACCGGCCCTTACCTCGACGCCCTGGAGCTGTGGTTCTCCCTGACCTGGCTGGCGGCGAACACGGAGCGCATAGGGTTCGGCCCGCTCGTCTCGCCGGTCACTTTCCGGCACCCGGTCGTCACGGCCTGGCAGGCCTCTAGGTGGACAGTTTGGCCGGCGGGCGGCTGGCCGCCTCTAGGAGGCTGGGGTGGAGCGGGTCATGCTGCAGTGGCTGGAGGTGGACAACGTGGACTGCTTGGAGGCCATGTCCCACTCTGTCCTGCCGCAACTGTAGCGCCGGCGCCCTCCCTCGCCGCGCCCTACGCCCCGCTTCGGCGGCGGACCGGCACGTAGAAGGGCCCCGCCGATTCCGGCGGGGCCCTTCGTCCGACGCTAGGTTCGTGCTACCCGTTGGACCTGGAGGGCTGCATGCTGCTCGCGCTGTAGGCCGCGCCGTTGCCGGCGGAGCCGTTCGTGCTCTCCTCGTCCGCCCGCATGACGTGGACGGAGCCGGTCATCTGCTCGCCGCTAAGCTCGCGGGGCGGGTTGTTGCCGAGGTTGGAGAGGCGCCTCTGGTCCTCGTCCGTGAGCCTCTGCTTGGGGAGCGGCTCGAGGTGCGCGACGTCCGCAGCCTTTACGCCGAGGCCCTCGCCGACGCGGTTGCCGTAGTCGTCGTCGACGAGGAAGAAGTGCCAGACCATCCGCTCCTGGATGTGGCGGTCGCACTGGCCGAGCAGGTCGATCATGTTGAAGACCAGATCGTCGCGCTCCCAGTCCATCATGAGCTTGTACCGGTCGGCGGCCTGCGCGTAGTCGTTGGTGCGCGGGATGCGCTTGCGCGTCAGGCGCCCCTCGATGACCGGGCCCTGCTCGTCGTGCGTCGGGTAGTCGGCCTCGCGGAGGCCGCCCAGGGTGCTCGGCTCGTAGTTCGTGTGCGGGCTCTGCCCCTCCCCGAGGTCGACGTAGTACTCCATCTGGCCGCCGCGCTGGTTTGTGGCCGGGCGGACGCGGGGCTGGTTGATGGGGAGCTGCAGGTAGTTCGGGCCGACGCGGTAGCGCTGGGTATCCGAGTAGCTGAAGGTCCTGCCGACGAGCATCTTGTCGTCGGAGAAGTCGAGGCCGTCGACGAGGACGCCGGTGCCGAAGGCGATCTGCTCGTTCTCGTTGAAGTGGTCCCGGATGTTGCGGTCGAGCACCATGCGGCCGACCGGGAGGAGCGGGAAGCGGTCCTCGGGCCAGACCTTCGTGTCGTCGAGCGGGTCGAAGTCCAGCTCGGGGTGCTCGTCGTCGGACATGACCTGGACCTGAAGCTCCCACTCGGGATAGTCGCCGCGGTCGATGGCGTCCATGAGGTCCTTGGTCGCGTGGCCGAGGTCGGTCGCCTGTATGGCGTTCGCCTGCTCCTGCGTGAGCGCCTTGACGCCGGCCTTAGGCTGGAAGTGGTACTTCACGAGCACGGTCTCGCCATTTTCGTTGACCATCTTGTACGTGTTCACCCCGAAGCCCTGCATGTGGCGGTAGTCCGACGGGATGCCGCGCGGGCTGAACAGGTGGGTGAGCATGTGCATCGACTCCGGGGTCTGGCTCATGAAGTCGAAGATGCGGTTCGGCTCCTGCCGGAAGGTCACGGGGTCGGGCTTGAGGGAGTGGATGACGTCGGGGAACTTGATCGCATCCCGGATAAAGAAGACCGCGATGTTGTTCCCGACGAGGTCCCAGTTGCCGTCCTCGGTCCGGAACTTGACCGCAAACCCCCTCGGGTCGCGCGCCGTCTCCGCCGAGTCGCGCCCGCCGATAACGGTCGAGAAGCGGATCGTGACCGGGGTCTTCTCGCCCTCCTTCTGGAAGAGCTTGGCCCGCGTGTACTTCGAGGCGGGCTCGTCGCCTATCTTGCCGTAGGCCTCGAAGTAGCCGTGCGCCACGGCCCCGCGGGCGTGCACCACGCGCTCCGGGATGCGCTCGCGGTCGAAGTGGCTGATCTTCTCGAGAAACTGGTAGTTCTCGAGCGTCGCCGGACCGCGCGCCCCGACGGTGCGCTGATTCTGGTTGTCGTAGACCGGATGGCCCTGGCGGTTGGTCAAGACGTTCTGATCCTCCACCGTCGTTTCCTCCGGCCTGCCGTTGGCTCTCTCGCTCAGCGTCTTGCCTTTCTTCCTCGCCGTCACTACGGGACCCATCCTAAACTAGGAATAGGAAGAAATCTTGAGTGTACATCGGACCCCGACAGGTTTTCCCCGACACCACGAGAGGCCCGGCCCGGATGATCCGGGCCGGGCCTCTGCTTGCTCCCGACGGCGCCCGAGAGGCCCCCGCCGGAAGGGACTAGCCTTAGGCTAGTTCAGTACGTTGACCTCGACCGGGGCGCTGCCGGCGGCGGTGAGGCCGATGGCCTCCGCGGCACCCTGCGAGAGGTCCAGGTCGCGGCCCGCGACGTACGGCCCGCGGTCGTTGACGGTGACGTTGACGGAGCTGCCGCCGTAGCTAACCTCGAGCTGCGTGCCGAGCGGCATCGTCTTGTGGGCGGCGGTGTAGCCCTCCGGGTCGAACGGCTCGCCCGAGGCCGTCGGCGAACCGGCGAGCTCGTAGCCGTAGTAGGACGCCACCATGACGTCGCCCGCGCCGTACTGCGAAGCGCCGTACTGCGACTCGCCGCCGTACTGCGAGGAGCCGTAGCTCCAGTAGTACCAGTAGCTGTCCGCCTTCATCTTGCCCGCGACCGTGAACGACGCCAGGAACAGCGCCGCCCCGAGAGCCGCGACGATCAACACCTTCTTCAAACCGGGTATAGCCAAAATGGTCCCCCTCTTTGCATTCAAACAGCAAACATCTCATATGCTCCGGCACACGCCGGAGAACAGCGTCCCCTACGGGAGGTACGCATTCTTCTCCTTATTCGCTTGCAATCCTAAAGAGGCTACTCGGAGCCCCCCTCCTAGTAGGACGGCGAGAAAGTAACAGCTTCGCAACGTTTCGACAACGTCCGATACACCCTTCGGTGCAGCGCCGCTGCTACCTTAGCCCTGCAAATGCAAGGAAAAACAGGCCCATACGAAAACCGGAATCTTAATATTTCTTAACATAAAAAGGGCTGGTTTCGCAATGTGCCGGGGGTGTAGCCGCCTGCGTGGCCGAGGGGGCGGTCCCTTTCGTCAGGGGGTGCCGAGGCGGTTCAGGGGCCAGAAGCGCAGGGAGGGTTCCCCGATCAGGTTCTCCGTGGGCACGGGGCCGAAGTATCGGGAGTCGTGGGAGTTGGCCCTGTTGTCGCCCAGGACGAAGACGTGGTCCTCGGGGACGAACATGGGGCCGAAGGAGTTCACGCCGGGCGGGGCCTTACGGCGGGCACCGTCGCGTCCCTCGCCGCCTCCCCGGTCGTCCTTCGAGAGGTAGGGCTCGTTCTGGGGCTCGCCGTTCACCTTGAGGACGCCGCGGTCGACGTGGACCACGTCCCCGGGGAGGCCGACGACGCGCTTGACGAGCCGCTCCCCCTTGCCCTTCTTCTCGACGCCCTTGAAGACGACGAGGTCGCCCCTGTCCGGGTTCGTGAGGTCGTAGGCGAGCTTGTTGGTCAGCATGCGGTCCTTGGGCTGGAGGGTCGGGGCCATGCTCTTCGAGGGGACGCGCATCGGCTCGGCCACGAAGGGCCGAACCACCCCGAAGACGAGATTAAAGGCCACGACCAGCATCAAGAGGAGATCCCAGGACGACTTGTGCCTTCCGTAGAGGCTCTTCGCCTTCGGGAGGAAGTCTTCACTCCCGGCCTTGCTGCTGGTCGAGAACCGACCGTAGAAGTCGTTTCGATCCACGACGAGGGAGGATACCGCACATGTGGAGGCCTGTAGCGGACCGCGCCGCAGATGGTGTGGCGCGGGACGTTAGCTTTCAGTCTTCGAGCATGCATAGACACGGTTCGTGCAGGGGTTTTCGGGCGAAGCCGCGCGGAGGGGGGCCGGAGCGGGCCGGCCCCCGAGAGGGTCCCCCTAGTCGCGCACCTCGATCTCCACCTTGCCGTCGTAGAAGCACAGGTGGTCCCGGACCTTCTGGGCTTCGGGGAGGGGCTCCGGGTAGTACCAGGCGGCGTCCTCGATCGTCTCGCCGCCGGCGTTCAGCGAGCGGTACGAGGCGATGCCCTTGTACGGGCAGACCGTCCGCGTCTCGCTCGGGGTGAGGTGCTCCATGGCGACGTCCTCCGGCGGGATGTAGAAGCGGACGGGCAGCCCGGTCTCGAAGAGGAGCATCGGCCTCTGCGTCTCGGCGATCACCGCGCCGTTCGCGGTGACCTTTACGCTCCGGGAGCTCCGGAGGACGTCCACGCGGTGGTAGGGGTCGTGGGGGTGTCCGAACGTCTCCTCGTCCTCCTCCAGCCACCGGTCCATCTTGTCCCCGTAGAAGGCGGCGTGACCGGCGATGGGCGGGGCGGAGGGGAGGGGGTTCTCGTAGGTCCACACGGCGTTCTCGGCGACCCGGTCGCCGACGCGGACGGAGCGGTAGGAGGCGTCGCCCTTGAAGGGGCAGTGGGTCGTGTGGTCCGTCCCTTCGAGGAGGTCACCGCGGAGGTCCTCCTCGGGGAAGTAGTAGACGGGGAGGTGGCCCGTCTCGTGCAGGATCTTGACGGATCGGCTGTCCGCGACGGGCTCGCCGTTGAAGACGGCCCGGACGCGCTTCTCGGTCTCCTCCAGGTACAGGACGTGCCCGTCGGGGGCCGTCACCTCGAAGTTGAACCGGCCGGTGCTCTCCTTGCCGAAGGGGCCCTTCCCGAGCGTCAGCGCCATCGTGCCCTCCTTGAGGTAGCGGTCTTGTCACTATGGTACACCCGGTTTTGCAAGGGCTTGTCCGGCGGGCTTGTCCGGCGCGGCCGGACGGGGTAGGGTCCATTGACGGCGAGCGAAGGCGGAAGGGAGCGGCGGATGTCCCACGCTATCTCCAACCTGGACGATCTCTACCAGTTTATGCTTGACCTGTCCCCGAACGAGGCCTCGGGGCTGCTGGCGATCGAGAACGATGACTTGCTCCGGGAGCACGGCTGGGATCGGGCGTTCTGGGTGTGCCTCGACGAGGGGCCCGTCACCGATTGCATCGCGCTCGTCGGGCACAGGGCCGACTCGGTCGACGACGATCTCGCCCTGGGATGGGAGATAGCGCGCCTCCGCGCCGCCGCCGTCGGGGAGACGAAGGCCACCGAGGACGCCGAGGGGCTCGCGCGCAAGGACGGCTACGTGTACGTTATCGGGTCGCACTTCGGGAGCAAGCGCGGGCCGTTGCACCCCAAGCGCGGGTTTGTCGCCCGGTTCGGGGAGGCGGGGGTGCTCCGCGCCGCGAACGACCCGCCGGCCGAGATCGAGGTGGCCCGCCCGAGCTTCGTCCTGCACCGCGTCATCAACGACGCCTTCGGGGAGCACGGCGTGCGCCTGATCCCGCTAGGCCCCAACTGCCGCAGGGCGTTCGTGGACGAGACGATCGAGGTGGGGGAGAAGAAGCGCAAGAGGTGGTCCGGCAGAGTGCGGGAGGACGACTACCCCCTGAACATCGAAGGGCTCGCCTTCCGCCCGAACGGCTCCCTCCTCATCGGCCTGCGCTTCCCGATGTCCGCCGACGGACGCCCGATGATGGTCGAGGTCGAGGGGATCGAACGCCTCTTCGAGGGCGGCGCGGAGCCCGAGGTGAAGGGCTTCTGGACCCTCGACGCCGTGGGCCGCGGGGGGGAGATCGCCGGCGTCCGCGACCTCACCTTCGTCGGCGACGAGCTGCACGCCATAACCGGCGACGTGGACAGCGCGAAGGCCGGGAGCCTCCTCCTCGAGGACTACCCCGGCGGCAGCGGCACGATCTCGACCCACTGGCGCGTCACCCTCCCCGAGGGCAAGAGCTCCGGAGAGCTCAAGCCCACCCCGGTCCGCGAGTTCCCCGGCCTCCCGCGCGTCGAGGGCATCGCGGGAACCGAGGACGGTCGTTTCTTCTACGTCGTGGACGAGGACGAGGGCGTGCTCCTGAGGCTCACGCGCCTGCTGGTCGGTTAGCGGACGCGCTCTCGCGACGTCCACCAATCGCCTATTAAAGCGTGGCCGCGTCTTCGAGGATCTCGTCGGCGTGGGTTTCTGGGGAGACCTCGGGGTAGACCTTGGCGATCTCGCCGTCGGGGGCGAGCAGGAAGGTGACGCGGTTGGCGTAGCCCCGGCTCCCGAGTATGCCCAGGGCCTCAGCCGCGCGGCCTCCCTCGTCCGTCAGGAGCGGGAAGTTGAGGTTGTGCTTCTCGCGGAACTTCCGGTGGGACTCGGGGTCGTCGAGGGAGACGCCGTAGACCTTGATGCCGGCGCCCTCGTAGTCGCCCATGCGGTCTCGGAACGCGCAGGCCTCCCTGGTGCAGCCGGGGGTGTCGTCCTTGGGGTAGAAGTAGAGGACGGTCTTGGCGCCCGTCAACTCCCCCGAAGGCAGCTTCTCGCCATCTTCCGTGATGAACTCGACGTCGGGGAGGTGCTGGCCTCTCTCGGGCGTGGTCGCCATCTGGCTCCTCTCGGGAAGTGGTACGTGCCGTGATTCTACGTCGTCGTCCGAGCGGCCGGACGGGGCTCTTCTTCCGGCGCCCGGTAGTGCTCGCGGCGGTAGCGGAGGTGTTCGTTGCTGATGCGATGGCGAGGGTGGACTGTGAGGCGGCCCTCCGCGCCGGTCATGGTCAGGTCTTCTTCTATCACGAGGCCGCCGTGGTCGAAGAGGGCGTGGTGGTTGGGGCAGAGGCAGAGGGTGTTGTCCGGCGTGTCGGGACCGTCGTGCGGGGCGCCTAAAGGTCTTATGTGCGCGGCCTCGGCGTAGGGTCCGGCGGGGCCTTCCAGGCGGGTCCCGCAGACCTGGCAGCGGTAGTCGTACAGCGCTTTGATCTCCCGCGCCTGCCGCGTGTCCCTCACGACGCGAAGCACGGTCGTCTCCCTGCGCGGGGCGGCCGAGTAGTCCGCCCGGCCCTCCCCGACCCGTTCCGCGGCGCTCGGCACCGTCGGGACCTTGAGCAGCCGGAAGCGCCAGATGAGGAAGCCGGATCTCCCGACGTCGTGCCAGTAGTCGTCGACGGTGTACAGGCCGTCGTAGCGGTATCCGCTCTCCGGGGAGTATGGTGATGCGTGGCGAGACCCCCGGATAACGCGGACCGGGAGGCCTTCGAGGCTGCTCTTCGCGAGCGCCAGGTTGCCGCCGCGCAGGGCCTGGTCGGAGACCTGGACGCCCGTCCGCGGGTCCCGCCCGCCGTGGCCCGTGTAGACGATCTCGTCTCCGAGGTCCTTGTCGTCCTCGTAACCGCCCGAGAGGACGATCGAGTCGGCGCCGTCCCGCGCGTTCCCCGAGATGCCCGCCATGAGGGGACGGTGCACCCCGGCTTCGGAGAGCTCGGCCCGCGAGTCGAAGGTGGTGCCCTCCGGATACCCGGGGATCTGCCCGAAGGTTCGCTCGGCCATGGTGGCCATGATGCCTCCGGGCCGGACGCGGATCAAACTCCGTGGGAGAATGGGGCTTCTGTTGCAGGGGCCCTACTCGTTGGAGGAAGGATCGCAGATGACCGGACGGGATCCTTCCATAGGGAACGCGGCGAGGGACGCCGGGGACCACGCCGAGGAGGCCGCGCGGCGGGCGAGCCCGTGGGTGAGGCGCCTCGCGCGCTTCGGGTACGCGGCGAAGGGGGTCGTGTACGTCGTCATGGGGGTCCTGGCGGTGCTTGCGGCGGCGGGGCTCGGGGGGAGCACGACGGACCAGGCCGGCGTCTTCCGGGCGATCGCCGCCGTCCCCACGGGGCGCGTGCTGCTCGGCGTGGTCGCCGTCGGGCTAGCCGGCTACGTCCTGTGGCGCGCCTTGCAGGCGTTGGCGGACCCCGACGGGGAGGGGACGGACCTCCGCGCCGTGGCGAAGCGGCTGGGCTACGCGGGGAGCGCCCTGCTTCACGCCGGCCTCGCGTTCAGCGCGGCGCGGCTGGTCCTGGGGGCGAGCGGCGGGGGCGGGTCGGCGTCCGAGAGCTGGACGGCGCGGGTCCTGGCCCAGCCGTTCGGGTGGGCGCTCGTCGCGGCGGTAGGGGCGGGGGTGGTCCTCGGGGGGCTGTACCAGATCTACGAGGCCTACCACGCCGAGTTCAGAAAGTACCTCAAGCTCGGCGAGATGGGCGGGGGGATGGACGGCTGGATCGAGCACGGCGGGCGGTTCGGCGTCGCCGCCCGCGGCGTGGTCTTCTGCATCGTCGGGGTCTTCCTCGTCCTCGCGGCGCTCCGGTCCGACGCGCAGGAGGTCAGGGGCCTGGGCGGCGCCCTGGCGGCGCTCCTCGAGCAGCCCCCGTACGGGTACCTGTTGCTGGGGGTCGTCGCCGTCGGGCTCGTCGCCTACGGGCTGCTCATGATCGCCGTCGCCCGCTACCGCCGCATCGCCCCGAGCCGCGCGCTCTAGGAGCTTCGGGTCTTAGCGGCTGGCTCCTGCTCCTACTCGCGGGTGTAGCGGGCGACGATCTCCATGGCGTCGAGGCCCGCGTCGAGCTGGCGGGTGATGCCGTCGAGGAGCCCGATGGCGCGCCCGACGAGCAGCAGCTTGGGCGGAATGTCGCTTATCCCGGAGCCGAAGCTCCGCCCGAGCCGACCGAGGTCCACGCCTTCCGTCGCTTCCCCGTCTCCGAGGTGCTCCTCGCCGCCGAGCAGGACGCCGACGAGACCCATGAGGGCGTCGAGGTCCGTCCCCTCGTCCACGGGGAGTCCGGCCTCCTTGAGGGCGGCGGTCATGGCGCCCAGGTCGCCCTCGGAGATCGCGCGGACCATCCTCGCCAGCGGGGCCACGAGCTCGGGCTCCAGGGGGAGGGTGAGGCCGTGGTCGAGCAGGACCAGGCGCGGGCCCTCCGGGCCGGGCTGCACGAGCAGGTTGCCGGGGTGGGGGTCGGCGTGCAGGAAGAATCGCTTGTACAGCTGGTCCGCGTAGACGTCGTTGAGGAGCTCCGCCACCGCCCCGGGGTCGATGCCGGCCGAGGTCATCGCCTCGCGGTCCGTGATCTTGGCCCCCTCCACGAGGTCCATGACGAGCAGGCGGCCCGTGCTCACCTCGTCCACGACGCCGGGGATGACGACGTCGTCGCGGTCCTCCAGCGCCTTCTTCAGGTCCCGTATGGCGCTGGCCTCGCGGTCGAAGTCGAGCTCCATCGGCAGCGTCCAGCGGAGGTAGTCGACTATGGGCTGCAGCTGGACGTCGGGCTCCAGGGCGTTCAGCCCGGAGAAGACCGTCTCCAGCGCCCCGAGGTCGGCCTCCACGAGCTCGGAGATCCCGGGGTACTGGACCTTCAGGGCGACGGGACGGCCACCGCGCAGGAAGGCGCGGTGGACCTGGGCGATGGAGGCCGCCGCGATCGGCCTCGGCTCGATCGACGAGAAGACCTCCTTCGGGTCCCTGCCGAGCTCGTGTTCCAGCGCCCGACGGATCACGGGCCACGGCCGCGGAGGCACCCGGTCCTGGAGCGTCGAGAGCTTCTCGATGTACGGGGCGGGGAGTAGGTCCGGGCGGGAGGAGGCGAACTGGGCGGCCTTTATGAGCGTGCCGCCGAGCTCGGACGCCGCGTCCAGGACGCGCGCCGCCCCGCGCCGGTGCTGGAGCTCCCGATCCTCCGCCACCCCCGAGCCGTCCCGCCGCCGGAGCGCGGAGTACCCCAGGTAGAGGTCCGCGGCGACCGCCCCGATAACGAGCGTGCGCGAGAGCCCCGCGTAGCCGGAGAGCCCGGGGACGACAGGGCGAAGCCCCGCCCGAGCCGCTCCCCGGCCATGAGCCCGGCCTCCGTCCACAAAAACGCCTCCGAGCGCGCCAGGTCCCCGATCCGCAAGAGAAAGTCTGCGTCCGAAGCCCCGCCCGACGCGTCGCGGACGGCCCTCCTCTCCTCGCCGGAGCGCCGCGCCGCCCTGGAGAGGGCGCCCTCGGGCCTGCCCCGGCGCCGCGGGCGAGGCCCGAGAGGCGTCCGTCCGCGGAGAGCGAGGCGTTCAGCGCGCCGCGAGCCAGGTCTGCGGCGGCGGACGTGGCGTTGGTTCCCAGCCTCAAGTTCGCTCCCTTCCGAGCAGCCTCCGGGCTGCAACCGTGGTCGGTACGGGTTCTTCCCGGGGGGCGCACGCGGAAACCCGCCTCGCCGGGGACGGCGCCCCGGCCGGGTGCAACGCCCTCAAGATCCCTTCTCCCCCGAGGCGACGACCACCTCGCCGCTCATCTCGACGGGGCCGCCGGGGAAGAGCGCGGAGATCTCCTCGACCACCTCGCTGCGTACCGCCCGGCGCCGCTCCTCGTCGAGGGGGGCGAGGATCGAGACGAGCGGCCCCGCCATCGCGGTGAGGCCGTACCAGTAAGACTCCGCGTCCTTCGCCTTCACGACGGGCGTCTCGAAGGCGGACGCTTCGACGCCCGTGAACCCGGCGGCCTCGAGCACCGCTCCGAGCACCGACGGTGTCGGGAGGGCGAAGAGGCCGGGGCCGTCCTGCGGGAGTTCCGCGTGCCGGGCGATGACCTCCATCGGCAGGGAGAAGTTCGGGTTCCTTTCGGGGCGTCCCCAGGCCGAGACCGAGATGCGCCCGCCGGGGACGAGGGCGACGAGGAGCTCCCGAAGGGCCGCCACGGGGTCGGGGACGAACATGAGGCCGAGGCGGCAGGTGGCGGCGTCGAAGCTCTCGGGCTCGACGCCGAGGTCGAGCTCGGTCGGGATCTCGCGGAACCCGACGTTGCCGATCCCGTGTTCCTCCGCCCACGACCGCGCGGCCCGGGCCATCTCCGGCGAGAGGTCGAGGCCGAGGACGAAACCTTCGGGGCCGACGAGGCGCGAGAGCGTGAACGCCGGGTCCCCGACGCCGCAGGCGAGGTCGAGGACGCGGTCGCCCGGGCCCACGCCCAGGGCCTCGACCATCCTCTCCGTGATGGCGCTCATAGGAGCGCTCATTTTCTCCCGGTGGCGCTGCCAGCCCCCGGCCACGGCTCCCCAGTCGGCGCGCTGCCTCTCGCGTACCTCCCGCGCCCGGTCCGCTCCCTCCACGCCCGCCTCCTTCCGGATACCCAGGGAGTCTAGCAGCGCGTGGCGAAACACCGCCGACGGGGGCGCTCGGCGCGGCTCGCGCTCTCGACCTTTCGGTGAGCAGAGCAAGGGGAAGAGCCGGAGTGGTGAGGCCGTTCCGTCGTGTCCCCAGCGACCGCTACCCTCCAGGAGGGCTCGAACGAGCGCACGACCTCCTGCTCTCCGGCCGAAACGGGGGAAGCCGGTCCGGGGGCGAGGAGACGGGCTTGGCGAACCACTATAATGCCGCTCGTGGGCGGAGACGGTAGTGGAGGAGACGGGGATCCAGACCGGCGTGGCCGCGAGCGCCAGGGGCTTCTGCCCGAAGGCCTTCGGGGGGGAGCAGACGCTCCGGTCTTTCACGACGGCCGGGTGGAGGGCGGAGGGTGCTGAAGGGTTGGGGATCGGCTCGGGGGTTGAGCGGTTGAGCGACGGGGCGATGAAGTGGGTTGTTGTCAGGCGGGCGGACGAGGGGCGTCCCGAGTTCGAGAGCTTCCTGACGGTCGACGTAAAGCACAGCAAGGCCTTGTGCGTCTTCGAGTCTATGGCGGCCGCCGAGGCGTTCCTGCTGCACGCCGGGATCCCGGGCGAAGGGTGGCGGACGATCGAGCAGGCGCCCGAGGACGTGGCCGGCCTGGTCGAGAGGCTCACGGACTGGGCCGACATGGGATACGTGGTCGTCAACCCGCTCCCCCGCAGGTTCGGACCGAGGTCCTTCAACCCCCCCGGCGGGGCATCTTCGGGGGAGCGGCGCAAGGCCGTACGGCCCACCCAGGGTGACGTGGAGACCGCCTGGGATTTCGCGAGCTTCTTGAGGGGACGGTAGGCCCGAAAGCAGCGACGATCGGGGGCGAACACCTCCCGATGGGTCGACGCGAAGATCGGTCGCGCGGCGCACCTCGGCGGCTCTGGTGCCCGCGAAGCCGATGCCGTTCGAGGGACCTGACGCATCGTCGTCCTGCCTGAACTGCACGCCGGCGCCCTCCAAGCCCGCCCGAAGGGGCGCGGAGGGCGCGGCCGCTCACGAGGCGCGTCGCTCTTCGACGGATGGCATCATATCGGGGAGGGTTATCCGACGGGAGGGGGAGGCATGGCCGAGGGTGCCGGTCGAGGCGAGGGTGCGGGGGCCGGACCGGCGGGGGATCACCGACCGTACAGGGCCGGGGCGCGGGCCGCGCTCCCGTTCGCGCTGGCGACCTTCGTGCTCGGGATCTCCTTCGGGGTGCTCGCCCGCTCTTTGGGTTGGGGCGTGGTGGCCCCGATAGTCTTCTCGGTGATCGCGTTCTCGGGGTCCGCCCAGTTCGCGGTCGCCGCGGTCCTGGGCGCGGGGGGCGGGGCGGTCGCGGCGACCCTGGCCGCCGTGTTGCTCAACGCGCGTTTCGGACCGATGGGGGTGGCCGTGGCCCCGTACCTGAAGGGCGGGCCGCTCCGGCGCGCGCTCGAGGGGCAGGCGGTGGTCGACGCGTCGTGGGCGCTCGCCAGCAGGGGAGGGGGCCGCTTCGACCGCGAGTTCATGATCGGCGCCGCACTGCCCCAGCTCGCGGCCTGGGTCGTCGGCACGGCCGCCGGGGTGCTGGGCGGGGACCTCATCGGGGACCCCGAGAAGCTGGGGCTCGACGTCGTCTTCCCCGCCTTCTTTCTGGCCCTGCTCGCGAGCGAGCTACGCGGCGGACGGATGGCGGTCGGCGTGGCCCTCGTCGCGGCGGTCCTTGCCCTCGTCCTGCTGCCGTTCGTGCCGCCGGGCGTGCCGGTGATCGCAGCGTGCGCGACGGCCCTGCTCGGTCTGAGGACGGCGCGTTGACGACGCTCTGGATCTCGATAATCTCCGTCGCCCTGGCCAGCGCCGCCATAAAGGCCGCCGGGCCGGTGCTTGTCGGCGGACGGGAGCCCTCCCCGGGCTTTCTGGCGGTCATCAAGCTGCTGGCGCCCGCCCTGCTCGCGGCCCTGGTCGTCACCGAGACCTTCGGCGACGACCGGCACCTGGTCCTGGACGCGAGGGCTATCGGCGTGGCCGTCGCCGCCGTCGCGCTCGCGCTTCGCGCCCCCGTTCTGCTCGCCGTATTCCTCGCGGCGGCCGCCACCGCTTTGGCCAGGGCGCTCGCCTGAGGGACCGGAACAAGCGGCGATCCTCCGCGTAGGGGTGCCGGTGGCGAAAAGCCCATCACCGGTCCGGGATGTAGACTGCTCCCGCAGACCCGTCTCGGGAAGACGAGGGGGTCATGGGACAGGGGGTGTTCTTTGGTTCTGGGCAGGAGGACGTTCGACGTCGAGGCGGTACGGGAGGAGTTTCCGGCGCTCGGGCGCAGGTACAACGGCCGCCGCGTGGCGTACCTCGACGGGCCCGGGGGCTCGCAGGTCGTGCGCGGGGCGATCGAGGCCGTCGCCGGGTACATGACGCGCGGCGGGGCGAACCTGCACGGCGCCTTCGTCACGAGCAGGGAGACGGAGGAGATCATCGCCGGCGCCCGCGCCGCCTCGGCCGCGTTCCTCGGGGCCGAGCCCGACGAGGTCGCCTTCGGCCACAATATGACCACGCTGACCCTCGCGATCTCCCGCGCCCTCTCGAAGGGATGGGACGGGAACACCGAGGTCGTGGTCACGGAGATCGACCACCGCGCCAACGTCGACCCCTGGACCCTCGCCGCCGCCGACAGGGGCACGAGCGTCCGCTGGATCCCCGTGGACGCCGAGACGCTGACCCTCGATCTCACGAACCTCGACGAGCTCGTAAACGAGCGCACGAAGCTCGTCGCCGTCAACCTCGCCTCGAACGCCGTCGGCACCGTCAACGACGTGGCCAGAATCTCCGAACGCGCCCGCGAGGTCGGGGCCGTCGTGGCGGTGGACGCCGTCCACGCCGCCGCGCACATCCCCATCGACCGCGACGCCTTGGGCGCCGACGTCCTGACCTGCTCGGCCTACAAATTCTTCGGCCCGCACGTCGGCGTAACGGCCATCCGGCGCGACCTCTTCGAGACGCTCGCCCCCTACAAGCTCGCCCCCGGCCCGAGCCACGCCCCGGACAAGCTCGAGACGGGCACCCAGAACCACGAGGGCCTCGCCGGGGTGGAGGCCGCCATCTCCTTCGTCTCGAGCCTGGGCGGCGGTACGACGCTGCGCGAGGGGATCGTGAGCGGGATGGAGGCCGTAGAAGCTTACGAGGCCGAGCTTGCGGCATCGGCGCGCGCCAGGCTTCGGGAGATGCCCGGCGTTACCCTCTACGCCTCCCCGGACGGCGTCCGAAAAACGCCGACGATCGCCCTCCGGCTGGAGGGCCGGAGCCCCCTGGAGGTCTGCGAGCACATGTCCGAGCGGGGCATCTTTGTAGCCGGCGGCGACTTCTACGCGACCACCCTCGCCGGCAAGCTCGGCCTCGACGGTAGCGGCGGCTTCGTCCGCGCCGGCCTCGCCCCGTACAACACCGCCGAGGAGGTGGACGCCTTCCTCGACGCCCTCGAGGAGCTTGCGGTCCCCTAGCCGCCCCGCCGCTCGGTGGCGTCGCCTCCGCCGTGCGGGACGCGCGGCACGGAGCTTATCGACCGGCCGGTCGCCCGCCTACCTTCCCGACCACCTCCGCCGCGAGCTCGACGCCCCCTCGCAGGGCCTCCTCCGGGCCCTTCCCCCGCAGCCAGGCCGCGAGGAAGCCCGCGCAGGCCGCGTCGCCCGCCCCGGTGGTGTCCACCACGCGCGCCGGAGATGCGGGGACGCGAACCCGCTCGCCGCCGGCCCCGGCGTATGCCGCGCCCCCCGCTCCGAGCTTGAGGACCACGTTCGCGTAGTGGCGGAGCAGCGTATTCAAGATTTGGTCCTCCTCCGTCGTCCCCGCGAGCACGGCGCCCTCGGCCCGGTTCGGGAACGCGAGATCCACGCCCGTGGTCCACCCGAGAAACTCCTCCGGGCCCAGGGCTTCGAGGAGCGTCGTGGAGGAGGGGTCCACGGAGGTTGTCATGCCGTTCGCGCGCGCCCGTTCGAGGGCGGCGAGGGCCGCCTCCCTGCGGGCGCCGCCGGAGAAGAGGTAGCCCGAGAGGTGGAGGTGTCCGCCGGGGCCGAACAGGTCTTCCGGCAGGTCCTCGGGGGACAGGTTCTCGCCCGCGCCCCTGTACGTGATCAGGGTCCGCTCCCCGTCCCCGTCGACGAGCGCGACCACCTTCCCCGTTTCTACCCCCTTATCCCGCGCCAGGCGGGCGACGACGCCGTCCCGCGCGAGCTCCTCGGCGAGCAGCCGCCCCAGCGGGTCGTCCCCGACGCGGGCGACGAAGGCGGTCTCCGCGCCGAGGCGGGCGAGCCAGGCCGCGGTGTTCGCCCCCGAGCCGCCGGGCTGGGCGTGGACCGGGGCGAAGAAGTCCGTGCCGAAGGCGAGGGGGCCGTCGAAGCGCGCGAGCACGTCGTAGATCAGGTCGCCCACGACCACCACCTGGGGCGCTCTCAGGACCCTACCCGCCTTCGAGCGCCGCCAGGGCAGCGGCTATGCGGGCGGCGAGACGGGCGTTGTTCAGGATGATCCTCTTGTTGACCTCCAGGCTCTCCCCGCCGGTCTCCTCGCGGAACCTGCTGAGAAGGAACGGCGTGACCTCCTTGCCGCGCACGCCTCCTTCGCGGAGGCCTTCGAGCCCGGAGCGCAGGGCCTTCTCGTGCAGGACCGGGTCGAGCTGCTCCGCCTCCGGGAGGGGGTTCGCGACGAGCATCCCGCCCGTCCCCAGGTCTCCGAGGGCCCGAACGGCCCGGGCGGCCTCCTCCTCGCTCTCCAGGGACCAGTCGAGAGGGCAGCCGGAGTTCGTCAGGTAGAAGCCGGGGAAGCGCGTGGTGCGAAAGCCCGCTACCGGCACGCCGAGCGTCTCCAGCGCCTCCAGCGTCGCCGGCACGTCGAGGATGGACTTGACCCCCGCGCAGACGACGGCGACCGGCGTCCGGGCCAGTTCGGCGAGGTCGGCCGAGACGTCCCACGAGTCGCGCGCCCCGCGGTGCACCCCGCCGAGGCCCCCGGTGGCGAAGATCCTCACGCCGGCCCTCGCGGCCAGGAACGCCGTCGCGGCGACCGTCGTCGCGCCGTGGCTCCCCTTCGCGGAGGCGAACGGCAGGTCCCGCGTCGAGAGCTTCGGGATGTCGTCCTCGTAGGCCAAGGTCTCCAGGTCCCCCTCGCCGAGACCGACCCTCGGGACGCCCCCGATCACGCCGACCGTCGCGGGGACCGCGCCCTCCTCGCGGACGATCCCCTCGGCCTCGAGGGCGAGCGCGAGGTTGTCCGGGCGGGGGAGGCCGTGCGAGATCAGGGTGGACTCCAGCGCCACCACCGCCCCGCCCCGCGCGAGCGCGCCCGCGACCTCCTCCCGGACCTCCACGCCCAAGCCGCCCCTACCTCTAACGGTTCGGTGAGATCTGGATCTTCACGCGCTCGACGCTCGACCAGGGGAGGAACTCGTACCCCCCCGGATCCCCGCTCGGGTCGCGAACGTCCAGCAGGATCCCGGCCGCGTCCCGGTCGCAGACGTAGCCCGAGACGTCGTAGCCGCTCCTGACGGTCACCGAGACGAAGCCGCCGCGCCCGAAGGCCTCCCCCAGCTCCGGGCTCCCGCTCCGCAGCCCTTGAGCATCGCCCCTGGAGCTCTCCTTGAACGTCTCCCTGTCCAACGCGCCTCTCCTCTTCGGTCGTCGTCCCCCGGCACAGCCCGGAGCCCCCGCAATACTACCCCGGATTCCGCCCCCGACGCGCCGCCTAGCGCCCCCTGAACCAGGCGACGGTGCGGGCGACGGCCTCCTCGTGCGGGGTCGCCTCGAAGGGGCCGAAGACGCGCCGGTACTTGGAGGCGTCGGCGGCGAAGGGCTCCTCGAACTGGTACGCGGTCTCGACGAGCTCGCGGAGGAAGGGCGAGAAGACGCCGAGAAAGCGCAGGACCGTCGTCGAGGTCACGCTCGTCTTCGCCGGTCTGCCTGCCTCGGCGAAGACGAGCTCCAGAAAGCGACGGCCCGTGATCGGGGCTTCGGCCGGCAAATGCCAGACCTCGCCGTCGGCCTCCTCGCTCTCCCCCAGGGTGACGAGCGCCCGGGCCATGTCGGGCAGGTAGTTGAACTGGTGGGGCACGTCGAGGGAGGCGGGCCACCGCACCGTCTTCCCGTTCAGAGCCGCCGCGAAGACGGTCTCGCCGGCGATGGTACCCGTCCCCCCGGGGCCGTAGTAGTCCGAAGAGCGGCCGATGGCGGCGCGCACCCTGCCGGAGCGGTGGGCGTCGAGCAGCCCTTCGGCCATTATGGCGCGGACCCTGCCCTTCTTGCCGCTCGCCCGCTGCGGGGTCTTCTCCGTCATGGGTTGGGGGCTGCCGGCGCCGTACATGTAGAGGTTGTCGGCGAAGACGAGCTTGGCCCCCGCCCGCGCGGCGCCCTCGATCACGGCGTCGGTCATGGGGGGAAACTCCTCGCGCCACCGCGTGTAGGCGGGCTGGGCGGCGTGGTAGACGACTGCGGCCCCCGCCGAAGCGGCCCGGGCGCCCTCCGGGGTCGAGACGTCGGCCCGGAAGCCTTCGGCGCCATCGGGGGCACCGCCTCCGCGGCTGACGGCTCGCACCCGACGACCGCGCCCCACAAGCTCCGAGACGATGGCCGAGCCCGTGCCGCCGCTCGCGCCGAGGACGACGTGCAGCCCTTCGTGGTCGGTCATGCCGGCCCCCTTCCGTCGTTCGTTGGTCCGTCGCCGTAATCGGGGTAACTGGCCCGGTAGCCGAGCAGGCGGCCGAGGAGCGCCAGCGGCGGCAGGAGCAGCTTCTGCAAGGGGATCGGGGGACCGGCGAGCCAGTTCTCGTACTCGACCGCTATGGGGGCCATCATGAGGGGGCTGGGGACGCGGTCCCGGACGAGGAGGCCGTCCCGCTGCAGGCCGAAGACCGTCTCGAAGAACCCCTCCGAGTTCAGGGCCGGCCGGAGCTCGACCACGTGGTGCAGCACCTCGCCCGTCCGGGTTGCGTTCCAGAACGTGTGGGGCGTGCCGGGCGGCACCACGACCTCCTCGCCCGCCTCCAGGACTCCCTCCTCTTCGCCCGACCGGACGCCCATCCTCCCGGAGAGGACCACGAACCGCTCCTCCTGGCGGCCGTGGACGTGGGCCGGGACCGGTGCGTGGTCCGGCCGGACGAACTGCTCGAAGCGCAAGAGCTCGCCGTTCGTGTCGGCCGCCGTCTGCAAGAAGACGAGCTTCGTGTCGGGGCTCTCGATCTCCTTGCCGGCGTGGGCCACGGTCACGCCCCCCGGCGGATGCGACGGAGGCGGAGCCCGAGTACGACGGCGAGGGCGAGCATCCAGATCAGGAGCACGTTCCCGCCGACGACCGCGAACAGCGACCCTACCTCCAGCCCGGCCACCGAGACGAGACCCGGGAGCAGCAGGGCGGCGGCCAGTAGACCAAGCCACCCCAGCCACCGCGGGAAGCGCCCCGAGCGCAGCATCGCCACCGAGGTCAGGCCCACCCACGCCGCACCCGTCAGCGCCACCCCCAGAAGCTCGCCGACCCCGCCGGCGTACTCGTTGAACGACGTGTAGGCCACCTCCACGGCCTCGCGGGTAGCGCCGCTCGTGGCGGGGTCGAGATAGACCTCCGCGAGCACCGGCATCAGGAAGAGCCAACGCACGATGCCGAGCGCCCTCGCGAGGGCGCTGATCGCGCCCACCGCCGCCGCCACCGCCAGCAGCGGCGAGGAGGCCCCGCGCCGCCCGAGCGCGAAGTACAGCAGCACCGAGAGCGGGAGGATGAGCAGCGAGTACTCCAGGTAGGCGCCGTAGCCCAGTACCATCGCGCCCCTCTGCTCGGCCACGAGGGGCAGGTTCACGCTCGCCGGCTCGTCCAGCGACGACGGCCAGTTTATGGAGGAGCTCAGCACGAAGAACGCCGCGTACATCAACAGGGGCTCGAGGACGAGCAGTGCCACCGTCCACCGCAGCAGGCCGTTCCCCCTCCCCCCGGTCTCCTCACCCGCCCGGCTCGCCTCCGTCATCACCGTCATCCCGATGCTCCTCTCCCGCCGATCTTCGCCGTCCACGCGCCGGTCCCTCAGAACTCGGGTCGGAAGCCCGCCCGTTCGCACGCCTGGGCGGGCTCGTGGACCACGAGTGCCCGTCCCGAGAGCTCCCGCCAGTCCCACCGCTGCTGAAACACCTCGAAGCCGACCATCCCGGTCGTGCAGTTCACGTACAGGTCGACCACGTAGCCGTCCTTGAAGAAGCCCTCTTCGGTTACGTGGGCCGCCCCCCAGTCGATGGGTTCGCCGGTGTAGTCGGTGTAGGGCGGCTCGTCTCCGCCGCTCGTCCGGTCGAAGGAGAGCCCGTCGGCGACGAGCCCAGCCGCCAGCGCCGCCAGCAGCACGAACCCCGCCACCGCCAGCGCCCGGACCACCCACCTGCCGAACCTCGTGAACCGACCCCCTCGCTCACCTTGCCCGCCCTCGCCGTAACCGCCACCGCCAAGCTCCCTTCTCCCGCCTCCGACGATCCATTCTCCTCGCACCACAAAGCATCGACCCTCACGCAGCGTGAGGGTCAAGGGGTGAGGGAAATTTTTTGGAAACGCTTTCTAGGGCGCCGCGTTCGGTGTCTGGGGCCGGGGTCTCGCTCCCTAGATCCCCTGGACCGGCAGCTGGATCTCGACGAGGACCGAGCCGACGTTGGAGGGGTCGGCGCGGAAGAGTTCGTTCTCGCGCCCGTAGAGGTGCAGCTCGCGGTACGGCCCGGCCGGCGCGTAGCCGTTGGCCCCGACCCAGGAGAAGAGCGCGGTGACCGCCTGCGGGATCTCCCACGCGCTGCCCCGGTGCACGACGCTCGCCATCTCCGGGACGGCGGGCAACTCGCGGAAGGTCAGCCCGTCCGCGCCGGGGGGCGTTTCGGGGGATGTGTCCACGGCCACGGCCGCCTCCATGTCTATGTCCCGGTCGAGGTACTCGACGGCATGGTAGAGGGCGTACTCCGGGTCCTTCGGCTGGATGCGGAGCCGCTCCAGCCCGTCGTAGAGCTCGTCGTAGAGGTCGCAGCGGCAGGCCGGCATGTCGTCGAGCGTCGGCACCGTCGCGCGGGTAGAAGCCACCGTCCGGGGCGCGGTCTTCTTCAGCACGACCTCGTAGGGTGACGGACGGCCTTCCCGCTCGATCTGCTTCAGGCGCGCCTCGACCCGCATCAGGCGCGTCCGTCCCTCCGTGAGCTGGCGCTCGATCTCGGCCTGCTTGAGCATGAGCATCCCGCGCAGCTTCTCGGCGGGCACTTCGTCGGCGAGAACCTGCGAGATCTGGTCGAGCGAGAAGCCCAGGTCCTTCAGGGCCAGGATGCGGTTGAGGCGCGGCAGCTGCTCGACGGAGTAGAAGCGGTAGCCGGTCCAGTCGTCGATCCTGGCGGGCTTCAAGAGCCCACGCTCGTCGTAGTGGTGCAGCGTCCGCACCGACACCTGGCCGAGCTGCGAGAAGTCCCCGATCTTGAACACCAGCCACCTCCCGGCCGCAAGCCACTCTGTGTGCCGGACCCGACGTTGCACCCGCGTCTACGCACGGCGACGCCGGATGTTTCGGGGCTGACGGGTCGGGGATCGGGCCGTAGAATACCCGTATGCTCGGACGCCACGCGGAACTCAAGGCCCAGTTGCCGCCCGGAACGATCCTCTTCTACCAGGTCGGCACGTTCTTCGAGACGTTCGAGGAGGACGCCAAGAAGATCTCTCAGGCCCTCTCCATCCGCCTCACGAGCCGCGAGGCGTCGGGCTACGCCGGGGGCCGCGTCCCGCTCGCGGGCGTCCCCGCCCACGCCCTCCAGGAGCACCTCGCGACCCTCATCCGCAAGGGTCACTCCGTCGCGGTCGCCGAGCAGCGCCAGCACCCGACGAAGCCCAAGCAGTTCACGCGCGAGGTCACCCGCATCCTGACCCCCGGCACGGTGATCGAGGACAACGTCCTCCCCGCCGGGGAGTCCAACTACCTCGCGGCGGTCCTGGTGCGCGACGGGACCGCGGGCCTCGCCGTCGTGGAGGCCTCGACGGGCGAGTTCACGGGGACGGAGGTCCCCGAGGAGGAGCTCGCCGCCGAGCTCGAGCGGTGGTCCCCGCGCGAGATGGTCGTCCCCGAGCGGACCGCCGCCGAGGACCTGCCCAAGATCCGGGCGACCTTCAGCCCGGCCCCGCGGTGGACCTTCGAGCCCTCCGCCGGCGAGCAGGCCGTGAAGCGCCACTTCGGAGTCTCGAGCCTGAAGGGGTACGGCCTCGACGGCAGGCCCGCGCTCGTCGGGGCGGCGGGGGCGCTGTTGCAGTACCTCGCGTCTTTACGCGGCGGGAGCCCGCCCGAGCAGATCGTGACCTTCAGGCCCTACTCGCCCGGATCGTCGATGGTCCTCGACGCCGCGACGAGGCGCAACCTCGGGCTGGAGGAGCTTATAGGGGCGATAGACCGGACCAGGACACCGATGGGGCAGCGGGCGTTGAGGCGCTGGATCGAGCGACCCCTGTTGGAGGTCGAGCGCATCGAGCAGCGCCTGGAGGCCGTCGACGCCCTGGCGGCCGACTATATGCTCCGCGAAGAGGCCCGCGAGAGCCTCTCGCGCATCCCCGACGTCGAGCGGATCGCGACCAGGATAGTGCGCCTCTCCGCCTCCCCGAACGATCTGCTCTCCCTGAGGGGCGCCCTCGACGCCATCGGCCCCCTGAAGGAGACGCTCGGGCCCGCCGCGGGGGAGGGCGGGCTGCTGGCGCGGGTGCTCGGGGCGATGGAGGAGCCGCCGGGGGTGAGGGAGCTCATTACGGCCGCGATCTCCGAGGAGGAGGGCGAGATCATCCGCGCCGGCTACTCCCAAGGGCTCGACGAGGCCCGCGAGTTCCGCGACGGCGCCCACGACTGGCTGACACGCTTTGAGGCCGACGAGCGCCTCAAGACCGGCCTGAAGAGCTTGAAGGTCGGCTACCGCGACGGCGAGGGCTACTTTATAGAGATCGCGGGGAGGGAGGCCGGGTCGGTCCCGGAGCACTACCAGCACCGCAAGGCTCTCAAGAACAACGCCCGCTACGTCACCACCGAGCTCAAGGAGCACGAATCCAGGATGCTCGGGGCGCGCGACGAGGTCGAGCGGTTGGAGAAGGCGATCCTCGCGGAGGTCCGGTCGGCCGTCAAGGAGGCCGCCCCCGGGCTCCAGCGCGTGGCCAGGGCCGTCGCCGTCGTCGACGTCGTCGCCTCCTTCGCGTCGAGCGCCTCCGAGCTCCGGTACTGCCGCCCGACCCTCACCCGCGAGCGGGGCCTGCGCGTCGTCGACGGGCGCCATCCCGTCGTAGAGCACGGCCTCGAGACGCCGTTCGTCCCCAACGACTCCGAGATAGACGGGGACTCGCGGCTCCAGATCATCACCGGCCCCAACATGGCCGGAAAGTCCGTCTACCTCAGGCAGGTCGCGATCATCGCCCTCCTGGCCCAGGTCGGCTCCTACGTCCCCGCCGACGAGGCGACGCTGGGGGTGGTCGACAGGATCTTTACGAGAGTAGGGGCCGAGGACCGGCTCGCGAGCGGGGAGTCGACGTTCATGGTCGAGATGACGGAGGCCGCGAGCATCCTCAACTCGGCGACGGAGCGGAGCCTCGTGATCCTGGACGAGGTAGGGCGCGGCACCTCGACCTACGACGGGATGAGCCTCGCCTGGGCGATCGCCGAGTTTCTCCACGACGACGTCCAATCTCTCACCCTCTTCGCGACCCACTACCACGAGCTCACGCGCCTCGCCGAGCTCCTCCCCGGCTGCAAAAACTACAAGGCGGCGGTCGAGGAGGTCGGGGACGAGATCGTCTTCCTCCACCGCATAGAGCCTGGCGCGGAGTCCTCCTCCTACGGCGTCCACGTCGCCCGCCTCGCCGGTCTCCCCAAGGGCGTCACCGACCGCGCCACAGAGATACTGACCCGCCTGGAGGCCGAAGGGGTACAGAACTTCGCCGGTTAGGAGACTACCCACGGGTGTTAGGATTGATGCATGGAGATGCCGAAGACGCGCGGAGAGCGCCGAAAGTTGATCAAGAAGCTCGCCAGCTCGGGGAAACCGGAGGACATCAGGCCGGGCACCGGCAAGATCCCGGACGAGTTCTGGACGATGCCCCGTCCGAAGGACCCGGAGGGGTTGTTGCTAAAGGCCCTTCTGGAGGATCGAAGAGAAGGCCGCTAGCGCTCCTTGAAGTTCTGGGATGGCTCGGCGACGGTGCCGCTACTCTCGCAGGAGACGCCCTCATCTACCGTAACGGCCCTGCTGCGAGCCGACGGCGGCGTTGTCGCGTGGCGGGGTACGTGGACGGAGTGCGCCGTAGCCATCAGCCGCTTGAGGCGCGAGGGTACGTTGAGTCCGGAGGGTGAAGAGGGGGCGCGAGCGGTACTGGACCTTCTCGCCGGCACCTGGATCGAGGTCGAACCTGCCAGAGACCTACGCTTGCTCGCCTCCCTGCTCTCGCGCGACTACCCTTTGAAAGCCGCTGATGCCCTTCAACTTGCCGCGGCTCTACGCTGGTGCGAAGGGAACACGATCGGCGCAGAGTTCGTGTGTTTGGACAAGCAGTTACGCCGCGCGGCCTTGGAGGAGGGCTTCGACGTGCTGCCCGAGGAGACCGTTTGAAGCTCTTCCCGCGCGTCGTCTCCGAGGCCGAAGCTCCTTACGGTGCTCCCACGAGCAAGGTCCGCGTCCTGCCGCCGGAGGTGGCGCACAGGATCGCCGCGGGCGAGGTCATAGAGCGTCCGGCCTCGGCGGTGAAGGAGCTCGTGGAGAACGCCCTGGACGCGGGGGCGACGCGGGTGGAGGTCGAGATCGAGGGGGGAGGGACGCGGCTTTTGCGCGTCCGCGACGACGGCTCGGGGATGACACCTGAGGACGCCGAGCGCGCCGTCGCCCGGCACGCGACGAGCAAGATCGAAACGGCCGAGGACCTCGCCGTGGTCGCCTCCCTGGGCTTCCGGGGCGAGGCCCTGCACGCCATCTCCGCCGTCTCCTCCCTTACCCTCACGACGGGCCGGCCGGGCGCCCCCCACGGCACCCGGGTACGCGTGGTCGCGGGCGGACCGGCTAGCTCCTCCTCGGCCTCCCACCCCGCCGGCACGACGGTGGAGGCGCGCGACCTGTTCTTGAACCTGCCGGTGCGCCGGGGCTTCCTCGGGACGGAGAGGGCCGAGGCGAACGCGGTCGCCTCCGTCGTCGAGGCCCTGGCCGTGAGCCGTCCTGAGGTGGGCTTCTTTCTCCGGTCGGAGGGGCGGGGGCTCCTGGCGCTGCCCGCCGCCGCGGATCTGCGGGAGAGGGTGGCGCAGGTGCACGGGCTAGCGCTCGCGCGGGGCCTCGTCGCGCTCGGTGGGCCGGGCGAGCTCGTGTGGGGGCTGGTCAGCCCGCTCTCCGTGAGCTTCCCGACGCGCCGCTACCTGCACGTCGCGGTGAACGGCCGGGTGGTGGACACGGACTCCTTCGCTCCGGCGGTCTCCAAGGCCTACGCGGACCTGCTGCCCAAGGGGCGCCACCCCGCCGCGTTCCTGCGCCTCGATCTCGGCCCCGGCGAGGTGGACGTGAACGTGCATCCGGCGAAGAGCGCGGTGCGCCTGAGGGGCGGGCGCTCGGCCTACCCGCTGGTCGTCGGCGCCATCCGCGCCGCCGTCTCCCCGGAGCGCGAGGGGGGAGGGGACGCCCCGCCGGAGGAGAGGGCCGGGGGCCTCGCCCCGATCGGACAGTTCGCGGGCCGGTGCATCGTCGCCGAGGAGGGCGACGAGCTTATCGTCCTGGACCAGCACGGGGCCCACGAGCGCATCCTCTACGAGAAGCTGCAGGGGACCCTGCGCGGCACCCCGAAGGAGCTTCCTTCTCCGGTCGTCGTCCGGCTCTCGCCGGAGCTCGCCCCCGAGGTGTGGAACTTCGAGGCCGAGCTCGAGGCCCTGGGGTTCGCCGTCGAGCCGTTCGGGTCCGGCGCGGTGCGCGTGCTGGCGCTGCCGGAGGGGATGGGCGATGCGGAGGGGGCCCTGCTCGGCGCGGTCGAGGCGCTCGCGGGCGGGGAGGACCTCGCCAAGGCCCTCGCCTGCCGCGGCTCCACGAAGTTCGGGGAGAACCTCTCGCGGGCGGAGATGGAGGCGCTCCTCGAAGAGTGGGCGGCCTGCGAGTTCAGGGAGATCTGCCCCCACGGCCGCCCGATCGTCAAGCGCGTCACGCTCGCGGAGCTTCTCCGCGAGTTCGGCCGGGTCTAGTCCTCGTCGACGAGGGTCTGGCCCAGGTTCAGGATCGTCGGGGCCCAGAGGCCGACAAAGATCGCCAGGTTCTGGCGCCCGCTCCGGTAGAACGAGATCGAGACCAGGATCGAGGCGAGCGTGGCCCCGATGTAGATTGCCTTGCCCGTACCCATGCTTTTTCCTCCTTCGGTTTCTTCCACCGTCGATCCCTATACTAGGCACCCGCCAAGCCTGCAAACCGTAAGAGGGGTGACAAACGTGTTCCCAGGAGAAGGCGCCTCCGTCCCGACCACCCGTCGCCCCGACGGCGGCGGACGCTCGACGGTCTTCGGCATCCGGGGCGCGGTCGCCTGCGAGCACCCCCGGGCCGCCCTCGCCGGCATAAGGGCCCTCGACGCTGGGGGGAACGCCGCCGACGCGTGCGTCGCGATGGCCGCGTGCCTCGCCGTCCTCGCCCCCATGACCACCGGGATGGGCGGCGACGCCTTCCTGCTCTTCTACGAAGCCCGGAAGGATGGCCCGGGCCGGGTCCTCGGCGCGTCCGGCGCGGGGGGTGCCCCGCGCGCGGCGACGATCGAGGGGCTCCGCGACCTCGGGCTGAGCGAGATGCCCGTGCGCGGCGGCCCGACCGTCACCGTCCCCGGGGCCGTCCGGCTCTGGGAGGACGCCGCGAACCGCCTGGGCAGGATGCCGCTCGCGGCGCTGCTCGAGCCGGCGCGCGAGCTCTCCGAGTCCGGATTCCCGGTCTCCGAGGTCGTCGCCCGCTACTGGGAGGCCGGCGAGGGGCTGATGAGCGGGAGCGAGGCCGCGGCGTCCGCCTTCCTGCCGGAGGGCCGGGCCCCGAGGACCGGGGAGATCTTCCGGCAGCCGGACCTCGCCCGGACGATCGCCGCGGTCATCGAGGGCGGGGCCGACGCCTTCTACGGCGGCGAGGTCGCCCGCAGCATCGCGCGCTCCGTCGGGGAGGCGGGCGGCCTGCTCTCCGAGGCGGACCTCGCGGTCCACGAGACTCTCTGGGTCGAGCCCATCTCCACGGACTACCGGGGCACGAGGGTGTACGAGATCCCGCCGCCCGGCCAGGGGATAGCGGCGCTCCAGATCCTCAACGTCCTTGAGGGCTTCGACATGCGCTCCCTCGACCCGTTGGGGGCGGAGCGCGCCCACCTCGAGGTCGAGGCGAAGAAGCTCGCCTTCCGGGACCTCCACGAGAAGATCGGCGACCCCGCTCTCGCCGAGGTGCCGACCGGCGAGCTCCTCTCCGAGGGGTACGCGGCCGGCCTGCGGGCCCGCATCGACCCCTCCCGCGCCGGCCCCTCCGTCTCGCCCGCCCTCGGGGACGACACGGCGTACCTCTGCGCCGTGGACGAGGAGGGCAACGCCTGCTCGTTTATCAACAGCTTGTACATGGGCTTCGGGAGCGGCGTCGTCGCCGGGGGGACCGGCGTCGCGCTCCAGAACAGGGGCACCTCGTTCCGGCTGGACGAGGGCCACCCGAACGCCCTCGCCCCCGGTAAGCGTCCCCTGCACACGATCATCCCGGGCCTGATGACGCGCGACGGGGACCTCTGTGCCGTCTTCGGCAACATGGGCGGCCCGATGCAGCCGCAGGGCCACGCCCGGATCGTCGGCAACCTCGTCGACCACGGCATGGACCCCCAGGAGGCCGTGGACCACCCGCGCCACTTCCACAACGACGGCGTGCTCCTCCTGGAGGGACGCTTCCCGCGGGAGGAGGTCGAGGCCCTGCGGGGGCTCGGCCACGACGTGGCGGTCGGGCCGGACTACGCCGTCGCGACCGGCGGCGCCCAGCTTATCCGCGTCCTCGAGAACGGCGTGCGCGCCTGCGGCAGCGACCCGCGCAAGGACGGCTGCGCCCTGGCGCAGTAGAGGGACCTTCCGGCGCCCCGGAGCGCCTTCGGCAATTGTTTCGCGAATGGTGCGCGCGAGCTGTATGCAAGCCTTGCTTCTTCGGATATGTTCGAGGGGAAGCGTTCCGGGTCGAAAGGAAGGAGTGGGCGTGAGGAAGACCGTTTTGCTGCTGATGATCGTGGGAGCGATGCTTGCCCTCACGGCGAGCGTGGCGTTCGCCGTGGCGAAGGAGGGCGGGAACGGCGACGATACCCTGAGGGGAACCTCGGGGCGCGACGCGCTAGCCGGAGGGCCCGGTGACGACGTCCTGAGGGGCCTCGGGGGCCGCGACGCGCTCGCCGGAGGCTCCGGCGCGGACGACCTCTTCGGGGGCAGCGGCCGCGACGCGCTGGCCGGCGGCAGGGGCAACGACTTCATCGACGACGGCAACGACGGTGTCGCGGACGCCATCGCGTGCGGCCCCGGGATCGACACGGTCAGGGCCGACGGCGTGGACGAGCTCGAGGACTGCGAGAGGGTTACCCGCCGGTAGCGTCTCACGCTCCGCGAGCATCGCGGCGGGGCCGGGGTCCTTCGGGGCCCCGGCCCTCGTTCGTTGCGTTGAGGGGTGGGGGTCGGCGACCGGGGAGAGAACGGACTGGCCGTGTCCGAACGCCAGGCGTTCGGGGCCACCGTGCGACTTCCCTCCGTGGTCGAGCGCCGGGGTAGAATGCGCGCGAACCAGCGAACGGGGGTAGGCGTGGCGAAGGAGAAGAAGGACAAGGGCAAGAAGAAGGGCCGCGAGGGGGCAAGAAGGAGGAGGTCGCGCAGAACGGATCGGTTGAGGCTGCGGCCCAGGAGCGGCGGGAGCCGGGGCGCCGGAGGCCTGGGTGGGCCGCGGGGTCAAGCTCCGGCACCCGGTCAACCTGAACAGCTCCTTCGCCGTCGGCTCCTCGGCCGGGACGCTCGAGGAGGCGGGCGAGAGGGGCGTGGTCCTGCTGAAGAGGGACCAGCGGTACTTCTACCCCTGGAGCTCCATCTTCTTTATCTCGCTCGACGAGCGGGCGGGGTAGGAGCGGGGGCTACTCCGTCGTCTGCTGCGGCGGGTTGTTGATGGCGTCGAAGATGTCTTCCGTCACCTTCTCGATGGGCTGGCGGGCGTCGATCAGGGCGAGGACACCCCTCTTGCTGTAGTGCTCCTTGAGTTCGTCGGCCTCCTTGCGGTAGGCCGCGATGCGCCGCCTCAGTACGTCCTCCTTGTCGTCCGGGAGACGGACGAACGGGCCGGGGTCCGTCTGCTGCTCGGGGCCCGGCGGCGGGGCGTACTTCTCGTGATAGGTGTAGTTGGTGGTCTTGCTGACGAGGCGTCCGCCGAGGACGCGCTCGACGAGCTCGTCGTCGGTGGGGCCGTCGAGCATGAGCACGCGGCTCGGGCCGCCGTGGCGCTCCTCGAAGGCCGCGTCGAGGGCGCGGGCCTGCGTCATGTTGAGCGGGCAACCGTCCAGGATGAAGCCGCCACCCGGGAAGAGCAGGGGCACCACCAAGCGCATGATGATGTTGTCCGGGACGGGCTCGCCCCGGTCTAGCAGGTCCTTCATCTGCTTGCCCAGCGGCGAGCCCGCCTCGACGTGGTCCCGGATCAGGTCCCCCGTCGAATGGCGGCTGTAGTGCAGACGCCACGAAATGGCCTGGGCCTGCGTCCCCTTGCCCGAGCCGACCGGGCCGATTATTACCAGCTTCATCTCGTCTCCCTCTCTTAAACCTCTGCATGATAACGCCTCGCGCCCCCGCAACCGCCCGGGGGCAAAGTACGTCACCCGATTCTGTCTCTACCCGGGTCGGGCCCCGCGTAAGCCTCCCGAGCACGCCCCACCCGTCGGTTAACATCTGTCGGGTCGTTGCACCGGAGGTCGGAAGGAGCCGTGATGCGGCAGGACGAGAAGGGATTGCTCGGGCGCGAGACCCGGGGGCCGATAGGGCGGAGAGCCTGGAGACGGTGCCGTGGAGCCACCCGGCGCGGACGCGACCGTGGAGTTCACGACGGACGAGCTCACGGCGATCTGCCCGGTCACGGGGCAGCCCGACTTCTACGACCTGAAGCTGAGCTACCGCCCGCGCCTGAAGCTCCTGGAATCCAAGGCGATGAAGCTCTACCTCTGGGGCTTCCGGGACAGGGGCGCCTTCGCCGAGGACCTCGCGGCCACGCTCCTCGAAGATCTCGTCGCCGCCTGCGACCCCGAGGAGATGACCGTCGACCTGACGCAGCAGGTCCGCGGCGGGCTGAAGATCCGTGCCGTGGTCCGGCACGGCTAGCACCCGGCGGAGGAGGGCTCACCGGGCCGCGCACGACCCGCCCCCCGTACCTACAATGTGATGGGCAAGCAGCCGAGCACGCCGAGATGGGAGATCTGATGCCCGACGCCACTACCCTCGTCCTGTTCTTCGTCGCCGCGTCCGTCGTCGCCGTCACGCCGGGCCCGGGCATCTTCTACGTGCTTACGCGCAGCTTGAAGGGCGGACGCGGCGAGGGGATCGCCTCCAGCCTCGGCAACTCGGCCGGCGGGCTCGTCCACGTCGCCGCGGCCTCCCTCGGCCTGTCGGCCGTCTTGATGGCCTCGGCCACGGCGTTCACCGCCGTGAAGATAGCGGGCGGCATCTACCTCGTCTACCTGGGCGTCCGCACGCTGCTGGACCGCGCCGACCACGGGGATGCGCCCGAACCGGCCGCCCCGGCCCGGCGGCACGGAGACGCCTTCCGCCAGGGGGTCGTGGTGGAGGCGTTGAACCCGAAGACTGCCCTGTTCCTCCTCGCCTTCCTGCCGCAATTCGTGGACCCGCAAGGCAACGTCGCCGCCCAGATCCTGCTGCTCGGCTGCCTAAGCGTCTCGCTGAACACGGCGGCGGACCTCGTCGTCGCGTACTTCGCGGGTCCGCTGGGCAGGAGATTGAGGGAGAGCGCCCGCTCGAGGCGCCGGCAACGCCGCTTCACCGGCTGCGCCCTCATAGGGCTGGGCGCTTACGTCGCGGTGGCCGGCGACGAGGGGTAGCGAAACCCGCCTCCACGACGCCTTTCCGCCAGGGGCCTGACAGGCTCGACGCTACCTACCCGACGGTCACGTCCGTCGAATCCACGTCGAGGACGCCGTCGAGGCCCATGATCTCCGCTACCGATTCGTCGAGGTCGTCCTGCGTCGCCGCCCTCCCCGTGAGCTCGACGACGCCGTCTTTCGCGGCGCGAACGTCGAGCTCCGTGCCGTTGACGAGGTCCTCGACGTCGTCCTTCAGGGTCTCGTTGTCTTCGAGGGCGGGGTCGGTCTCCTCCTCGCCGGTCTCCGGGTTTATGTACACGTCGTTGCGCGGGTAGCCGGACTCCGGGGTGGTGGAGCCCTCGTCCTCGTAGCCCGACGCCTCCGACGCCTCCGTGGAGGCCTCCTGCGTGGGGTCGGCGGCCTCGTGAGCGTCGGTCGGGGAGGTCACGAACTGGCCCTCGTGCTCGGCGTCGTCGACGTCGGACTGGCTCGGCGCGTAGCCCTGCGGCTCGACGTCGTCGCCGGCGTGGTCTCCGGGCTCGTCGTCGGAGGCGTCGGCGTCGAAGGCAGCGAAGTCCGCGTCCGGATCGAGCGTAATCTCCGAGATCGGGACCTCCGTCCCCTCCTCCCCGTCGCGCTCGACGAGGACGTGCGTCACCTCTCCCGTCTCCTCGTCGGTGATGACCTCGGAGATCCTGCCCAAGACCTCGGTCCCGTCCGAAGATCTCGCCTCGAGCCCTACAAGCCCCTGCTGCTCTTCCACTCCGCAACCTCCAACCGCGCTCGTAATCGTCCAGAACGTGCTCACGCCACAGGTTACCGCAACACCCCGAGGTCCACGTCGGTCGCCTTGATCTAACGGACAGAGGGTATAAAATATGAGCGTTCCAGACTTAGATGTTCGTGGTTAGGGCATTCGGGGTTACGGGAACAAAACGTGGGAGATTTTTATACGTTTGGGAGGCTTTGAACCCATTGATTTGCGAGAACTGCAATATCAGACCGGCGGGCGTGCAGGTGACGCAGCAGCAGGGTGGCCAGCGGGCCAGCCTTTATTTGTGCATGCAGTGCGCGCGGGAGCTCGGCATGGTCGGGGGCGGCGGTCTCGGCGGGGGCAACCCGTTCGAGATGCTCCAGAACCTCATACAGCAGCAGAGCGGCCAGGGACCGGGGAACTTCTTCGAGGCCCTGAGCGGCGAGGCGCGGGAGGCCGTGATGCGGGCGCGCGAGGCCTCGGCCGGGACGACTCGGACGAACGCCATCGGGACGGACCACCTCCTCGCCGGGATCGTGACCGGCGACAACGTCGCGACGGAGGCCCTCGGGCGGGCCGGCGCGAACGTGGAGGGGATGCGGACCACCTTCGGCGAGCAGCGCGGGGACCCGGGCGACGCCGTCTACACGTTCACGCCCAGCGCGAAGCACGCCCTGCAGCTCGCCTTCCAGGCCGCGAGGCAGATGGGGAGCGGCCAGATCGGCAGCGAGCATCTGCTCCTCGGCCTGCTCGGCGAGGGCGACGGCAACGCGTACCAGATTCTCGCCCGCAACGGCGCCAACGACGCGGAGGCGCTGAGGCGTGAGATCGCGCGGCTCCTCCAGCAGCGCGGCGGCGCGGTCCCCGGCGCCGGCGGCCCGGCCGGTGGCGGCTTCGGCGGCCAGGGCGGCGGCTTCGGCGGGGGCAACTTCGGCGGTGGCGGCGGCGGCTTCGGCGGCCAGGGCGCAGGACAGCCCGGCCAGCAGAGCTCGACGCCGACCCTGGATCAGGTCACCCGCGACCTCACCGAGGCGGCGAGCAACGGCGAGCTCGACCCGGTGATGGGCCGCGCCGAGGAGATAGGGCGCGTCATCCGCATCCTGAGCCGCAGGACAAAGAACAACCCGGTCCTGATCGGCGAGCCGGGGGTCGGCAAGACCGCCATCGCCGAGGGCCTCGCGCAGCGCATCCTCTCGGAGGACGTGCCGGAGAGCCTCAAGGGCAAGCGCGTCCTCGCGCTCGATACCGGCTCGCTCGTCGCGGGCACCCGCTTCCGCGGGGACTTCGAGGAGCGGATGACCCAGATGATCCGGGAGCTCCAGAACGAGGAGAAGAACATCGTCCTGTTCATCGACGAGCTGCACACGATCGTCGGGGCCGGCGGTGCGGACGGCGCGGTCAACGCCTCGAACATGCTCAAGCCGGCGCTCGCGCGCGGCGAGCTGCAGGTCGTCGGCGCGACCACGCTCGACGAGTACCGCAAGCACGTCGAGAAGGACCCCGCGCTCGAGCGCAGGTTCCAGCCCGTGCTCGTGAGCGAGCCGACCGTGGACGAGTCGATCGGGATCCTCTTCGGCCTCAGGGACCGCTACGAGGCGCACCACCGCGTGCACATCTCGGACGACGCGATCATCGCGGCCGCACAGCTCTCCGACCGCTACATCACCGACCGCTACCTGCCGGACAAGGCCATCGACCTCCTCGACGAGGCCGCGGCCGAGGTGAGGCTCCGCGCGACGGTGCCGCCGGTGGACGTGAGGCGCATCGAGGAGGAGATCTCGCAGCTCGAGCGCGAGAAGGACGACGCCGTACGCAGCGAGGACTACGAGAAGGCCGCCGGCTTCAAGCAGCGCATAGAGCAGCTCCGGCAGGAGCTCGACCAGCAGCAGCAGGGCTGGGCCGGCTCCCGCGAGACGAACGCCCCCGAGGTAGACCGCGAGGACATCGCGCGCATCCTAGAGGAGTGGACGGGCGTCCCCGCGACGAACATCGTGCAGGAGGAGGCCGAGCGGCTCCTGAACCTCGAGGCCGTGCTCCACGAGCGCGTCATCGGGCAGGACAAGGCCGTAAGCGCCGTCGCCGAGGCGATCCGCAGGGCACGCGCCGGGATCAAGGACCCCAACCGACCGGTCGGCTCCTTCATCTTCCTCGGGCCCACGGGCGTCGGTAAGACCGAGCTCGCCCGAACGCTCGCCGAGTACCTCTTCGGCGAGGAGGACGCGATGATCCGGATCGACATGAGCGAGTTCCAGGAGCGGCACACCGTCTCCAGGCTCGTCGGGGCGCCTCCGGGCTACGTCGGGTACGAGGAGGCCGGGCAGCTTACGGAGGCCGTGCGTAGGCGGCCGTACAGCGTGGTCCTGTTCGACGAGATCGAGAAGGCCCACCCGGACGTCTTCAACACGATGCTCCAGCTTCTCGACGACGGGCGCCTGACGGACTCGCAGGGTCGGACGGTGAACTTCCAGAACACGGTCATCATCATGACCTCCAACGTCGGGAGCCAGCACCTCGTCTCGACAAAGCAGTTCGGGTTCACCTCGCATGACGGCGTGGACTTCGGGGAGACGCAGCGGCGGGCTATGGATGCCCTCGAGCGGTCCTTCCGGCCGGAGTTCCTCAACCGGATAGACGAGATCATCGTCTTCGAGCCGCTGACCCGCGAGGACGTCCTCAGGATCGTCGACACGATGCTGAACCGGCTCAACAAGCACCTCGAGAGCCAGAAGGTCGCCGTCGAGGTCACCGAGGCGGCCAAGGGCTTCCTCGCCGAGACGGGCTACGACCCGAAGTTCGGGGCGAGGCCGCTGGCGCGGGCGATCCGGCGCTACATCGAGAACCCGCTCTCGAGCCGCATCATCGGCGGCGAGTTCGACCCGGGCGACACGATCATCGTGGACCGCGCCGAGGGCGAGGAGGGCCTGACCTTCCGCACGAAGGTCGCCGCCACCCAGTAAGGTAGACGCAACCACTCGACCCTCCAGGGCCCCCGCACGGGGGCCCTTTTTCTTGCCCCGAGGGGGCCGGCGGTGCCCCCGATCACCGCCGATTCCGGCCTCCGAAACGATAATAGGAGCATAAGCAGCGGCGGGCTCGTCCCCCGCCGCGAGCCCGAAGGAGGTACCGTGATGCGCCGCATAAGCTCCCTGTTTGGTGTCGGTATCCTCGCCGCCGTGCTGCTGGCGGCGACGGGGGATGTGGCCTACGCCCACGTGAAGTGGTTCGAGGAGGCGGCGGAGTACCCTTGCGCTGGGACCTCTTCTTCCGGCCGCTCCCCCTGGCGTTCGTCTCCGCCGTCGTGCTGGTCACGCTCGCGGCCGGTCTGCTGTGGCGGAGGCGGGGGCGCGGCTTCGTGCCCGGCCCCGAGGCGTTCGGCGCGGGGGAGGGGGGGCGGAGCACGCTGTACGGGCTGCTGCCCGCGATCCTCGGGGTCCACGTCGCCGTCCCGCTGCTGTTCAACGGCGTGCAGGGGAACCTCTTCTCGCCGGACAACGTCATGCCGAGCCCCTGGTCGAACTTTCTCGGCCTCTTCGAGACGGGCGTCGCGCTGTCGCTGTTCTACGGCGGCTTCGCCCGGATAGCCGCGGGCGGGCTGGCCGCCCTGTGGCTCGCCGGGGTGCCCCTGCTCGGCCTCCAGCCCATGCTGGACAACGCCCTCTTTCTGGGTTTCGCCGCGTTCTTCTTTCTGGCCGGGCGCGGGCCGGTCTCGGTGGATCGCCTGCTCTTCCCGCGCCTGGAGCCGCCCGAGAGGTTCGCGAGGTACGCCGTCCCCGCCCTGCGCGTCGGCCTGGGCCTGAGCTTCGTCTTCGTCGCGTTCACCGAGAAGTTCGCCAACCTCCCGCTCGCGCAGACCTTCCTCGACCGCTACCCGCTCAACTTCACGGGCGCCCTGGGGCTACCCCTCCCCGACGAGGTGTTTATCCTGTGCGCCGGGTCCGTCGAGCTGATGGTGGGGCTCTTCCTCACGCTCGGCATCTTCCCGCGCGAGACCGTCATCTTCGCCCTCGTCCCCGTCAACCTCACGCTGACCGTCTTCAACTACACCGAGCTTCTGGGGCACCTCCCGATCTACGGCGTTCTCGCCCTGCTCCTGATCTGGGAGCCCGGCCGGAAGAACCTCGCCCTGTGGCTGCGCGGCCTGCGCGAGGGCCCCCGAACCTCCCTCTCGACGGACGACGCCAAGACCTGACCGGGGCCGGGGAGTACTTACGACGCCTCCCCACCCGTCCGGCCCCGCTCCCCGGCGCCCAGCGAGTCCGCGCAGCTCTTCAGCGCCTCGAGCAGGCGCAGGCGCTCGCCCCGCTCCATCCCGGAGAGCATCCTCTCCTCGATCCCCACGACCGCCTGATGCGCCCGGAGAAGGAGATCCCGCCCCTCCCGCGTGGGGTAGGCCTGCAACACCCGCCCGTGCTCGGGATGCGCCCGGCGCGAGAGAAGCCCCGCGCCCTCGAGCTTCACCAGCACGCCGTTCATCGTCTGCGGCGTGACGAAACACCGCCGCGCGACCTCCGCCCCCGACAGACCCGTCCCCTCCGCCAGCACGCTCAACGCCGCGTACTGCGGCGTCGTAAGCCCCAGCCCCCGCAACGCGTCGTCCATCTCGAGCCGCAACGCGTGCTGCGCCCGCTTCATCTGATACCCGATCCTGCCTCCCAGCGTGTCCCCCGGCTCCAAAAAATCCCCCTCGTGATGTAAGGATACTGATATAATATAAGGACTCTGATAATTCTAGCAGGAGAGGAGATCCATGGCGTACGTAGCTCGGGGTGAGGCGGGAGCTCTTGTGGACCCTTCCGGGGTGGGGGAGGGCGTGACGGGTTCGTTCGAGCTCGTGCCGCGGGGGCCGTACTCGCTCGCGGCGAGCGCGAGGTTCCTCGAAGGGTTCGCCCCGGCCGCTTACGACGGAGGTGGTGCCGACGATCTGCGGCTGGCCTTCGTCGCCGACGGGGGAGAAGAGGCTGCTGGCGTGCACGTCCGCGAGGAGGAAGGGAGGGTCGTCGGTGAGGTCTACGGCGGGGCGGACGCGGGGGTAGTCCGCAGGCAGGTCGCCCGCATCCTCTCGTTGGACGTGGACGGCAGCCGTTTCCCGGAGGCCGGGGCGCGGGATCCGGTCGTCGGGCGGCTGCAGGTGCGTTACCCGGGGCTCAGGCCGGTCTGCTTCTACTCGCCCTACGAGGCGGCGGCGTGGGCGATCATCGGGAACCGGGTCCGGATCGTGCAGGCCGCCAGGATCAAGGCGGGCATGGCGCGAGAGCTCGGGCCCGTCGTGGAGGTGCGCGGGGAGCGTGAGTACGCCTTCCCGGGTCCGTTGCGGCTCGCGGCGCTGGACGGCTTCCCCGGGCTCTCCGGCCGGAAGGCGGAGTATCTGCGGAGCCTGGGAGAGGCGGCCGTCGAGGGCAGGCTCGACGCCCCGCGGCTGCGTTCCCTGCCCGTCGAGGAGGCGCTGGAAGAGTTGAAGAAGCTGCCCGGCATAGGGCCGTTCTCGGCCGAGCTGATCCTGCTGCGCGGGGCGGGCGAGCCGGACCACCTGCCGACGAACGAGCCGAGGTTGGGGAGGGCCGTCGCCCTCGCCTACGGGTTGGATGGGCCGCCGGCGCCCGGAGCGTTGCGCAGGGTCTCCGAGAGCTGGCGCCCGTACAGGACCTGGGTCGCGTTGCACCTGAGGGCGGCGCTGGAAGAGGAGACGGGCGAGATCCTCGGGGGCGGCAGAGGTTAGATCCCCTTCCCGCAGCGCAAGCTGGGCGCCCGGGATCGTGCCGGCGAATCGATCGAGGATGGATCAAAGAAAAAGAGGCTCCGATCACGGAGCCCCCTGGATCTTCTGAATAACAAGAGCCGGCGAGCACGCAGGGTATGCTCGCCGAGGACGGAGGTTGGGGAGAGGGGGTTATCCGGCCCTGTTGGCGCGCGGGACGTAGAGCTTGTGGACGTAGTCCTGGACCATGCGCTGGGTGGAGAAGGTCGGGGCGACCGTCTGGATGGCCTCCTTCATCACCCGGACCCAGCCGAGGGGGACTCCCTCGGCGTCCCTGTCATAGAACAGCGGGACTAGGGAGTTCTCGAGGGTGGAGTAGAGAGACTCGGCGTCGACGCGGTCGCCCTCCTCCTCGGAGGCGTACTCCACGGGCTCGCCTACGGCCCAGCCGTTCCTGCCGTTGTATGCCTCGGGCCACCAGCCGTCCAGCACGCTGAAGTTGGGGGCGCCGTTGAGGGAGGCCTTCTGGCCGGAGGTGCCGCTCGCCTCCAGGGGGCGGCGTGGGTTGTTCAGCCAGACGTCCACCCCCTGCACGAGGTGGCGGGTGACGTTCATGTCGTAGTCCTCGAGGATGACGAGGCTCCCGGCGAGGTCGTCCTCCTCGGAGGCCCAGTAGAGGGCCTCGATGAACGCCTTGGCGGGCTCGTCGGCGGGGTGGGCCTTGCCGGCGAAGACGAACTGCACGGGGCGGTCGGCGCCCCCGATGATCGCGCGGAGACGTTCCGGGTCGGAGAGGAGGAGGGTGGCCCGCTTGTAGGTCGCGAAGCGGCGGGAGAAGCCGATGGTGAGGGCCTCGGGGTTTATCTCCTGCGGCACGTCCCTGCCGGTGCGCTCCTTCTGGAGCTCCAGGCGGGCGTTGACGAAACGGGCCATCCCCCGCTTCGTCCCCTCGTGGGCGCGCCAGAGCTCGCCGGAGGGGATGCCCGCGACAAACGACCAGGCGGCGGGGTTCTCCACCTCGCGGCGCCAGGCGCGGCCCCCGCAGTGGCGGTCGAAGAGCTCGGCCAGCTCGGGGGCGAGCCAGCTCCAGGTGTGGACGCCGTTGGTGACGGCCAGGATGGGGTCCTCGCCGTCGGGGCGCTCGGGGAAGAGGTACTTCCACATGTCGAGGGAGACGTCGCGGTGGAGCTTGGAGACGGCGTTGCGGCCGCGGGAGAGGTTGAAGGCGAGGACGGTCATGTTGAAGGCCTCGCCCCAGTCCTCCCGCTTCCGGCCCAGGGCCCAGAGCCCCTCGCGGTCCGTGCCCAGCTCCCCGGGCCAGTCGCGGGCGAACTCGTCGAAGAGATCGGGGGCGAAGGCGTCGTGGCCGGCGGGGACGGGGGTGTGCGTGGTGAAGACCGTGCTCCCGGCGACCTTCTCGGTGGCGGCCTCGAAGGTCTCGCCGGCGGCGACGAGCTCCCTTACCCTCTCGAGGCCCAGGAACGCGGCGTGGCCCTCGTTCATGTGGTAGACGTTCGGGCGGAGGCCGAGGGCGCGCAGGGCCCTGACGCCGCCTATCCCCAGGATCATCTCCTGCGAGATCCTGGTCCGCTGGCCGCCCCCGTAGAGGCGCGCGGTGAGGAGCCTGTCCTCCTCGGAGTTCTCCTGCAGGTCGGCGTCGAGCAGGTAGATGGCGGTCCGCCCGACCTCGACCTTCCAGACCTTGAGGGAGAGCTCGCGGCCGGGCAGCGCGATCCCGACGATCACCGGGGCCCCGTCGGGGGAGAGCGCCGGGCTTATGGGGCGGCTCTCGGGCTCGAAGGGCTCGTAGACCTCCTCCTGGCGCCCCTCGGCGCTTATGCGCTGGCGGAAGTAGCCTTGCGCGTAGAGGATGCCGACCCCGACGAGCGGGAGGCCGAGGTCCGAGGCGCTCTTTACGTGGTCGCCGGCGAGGACGCCCAAGCCCCCCGAGTAGATCGGCAGCGACTCGTGCAGCCCGAACTCGGCGGAGAAGTAGGCGACGCGCGCATCCGTCCGGGGATAGACGTGCCCCGCCCAGGTGCCCTGCCCGTCGAGGTAGCGGTCGAGGTCCTGCACGGCGAGATTGTAGAGGGCGACGGTCGCCGGGTCCTCGGCCGCGCGCCCGAGGTTCTCCGTCTCCCGCAGGAGGCGGACCGGGTTGTGCTCCGTGCTCTCCCAGAGCTCCGGGTCGAGGCGCGAGAAGAGCGCTTGCGTCCCGGGGCGCCAGGTCCAGAGGATGTTCCGCGCCAGCTCCGGCAGCCTGCTCAGCCTCTGGGGTACGCTCTCTCGCATGGCAAGTCCTCTCAATCTGTAACTCTCGAACTCGTACGGCGGACAGCGCATTCTATGACCTGAGCGTCCGCGTGCAAGCCGCCCCCGGCGGGCGGATCGAGAACGGGCCTACCCCCGCGGAGCGGAGAGGTCGTCGAGGAGCTTCCTGAGCCTCGGGCCAAGCTCCTCGACCTCGTCGGCGGTGCAGCGGACCTGCACCTGTATAACCACCCGCGCCTCGACCCCGCGCGAGGCGTCCACGGAGACGCTCCCCGAGACCTCCGCCGGGGCTTCGCCGCCGGGGGAGGGGATGGTGACGCCCACCTCCCCGTCGGGCTCGCCCCGGGGCTCCTCGGAGAGGTCGTCGTCGGGGACCGGGGGCTCGCCGAAGTTCGCGACGAGGCGGTCTTCGTTCTCCCTCAGGAGGCCCGAGGCTTTCAGGATCTCGACGACGGCCGCGGCGCCGGACATCGTGGGCTTGTTGCGGGGCACGCGCGCGGCGTTGGCGATGTAGGCGAGCAGGGCGTGGCGCGTCATGCCGTTGCGCAGCTTTACGGCGGAGACGATGTTCTGCAGGAACTCGTCCTTCGCGACGATCTCGCGCCACTGCCTGCGCGCCTCCTCGGGGGTGCCCCGCCACAGCGCGCGGGCCAGGGCGCGCCCGTCGCCCGTGACGAGCTTCTTGTCCCCGCCCCTCAAGACCCCTATGCCGGTCAGAAACGCGTTGTTGCGGGTGGCGCTCGCCTGGTGGGCCGGATCGAGCTTGCCGACGTCGCCCGGGTTGGAGGCCCCGTCGCGCGTGCCGTAGGCCACGATGATGTTGACGAGCTCCGCGTAGCCCGAGCCGGGTAGCCGAAAACCTTCCTCCGCCAATACGCTCCTCCGATGCTCCGCGATCCTCAAAGGCCCCTCCCGGGGCCATTCTGCACCCCGGAGGGGCCCCGCACTACCTCGCGCCGGTGCTCTTCTTGCGCTTGATCTCGCCGTAGGCGGCGTTTATCTCCTTCATCCTGAGCTCCGCCATCTCCCGGACCTCGGGCGCCAGGGAGGCGACCCGATCGGGGTGGTACATCCGCGCCTTCTTTTTGTAGGCGGCGTGGACCTCCGCCTGCGACGCTCCGGGCTCGACCCCGAGGACCTTGTACAGGGTCTCGTTCTTCTCGGCCTCCGCCTCGGCGTTGCGCCGCGCCCTGGCCTCCCGGGCGGTGCGGGCGTCCCCCCTCGGGGCCTCCTCCTTGCCCGACCCGAACGGCCGCGCGAACCGGACCGCCCTCGCCTTGTTCGAGACCAGGAGGCGCGTCGTCTCCCCCTCGGAGATCCCGGTGATCGCCAGCATCCCGTACGCTACGACGGAATGCTCCGAGCCCCGTCTGCCCCGCCGGGTGCCGTTCGTCCCTAGGAGGCTGCCCGCCTCCCCGAGCACCTCCGCGTCGGACGGCACCTCGCCGTCCTCCGCCCGGCGAGACTGGCTGTAGACCACGCCGAAGGAGTCGTAGGAGACGGGCTCGTACCGCTCCCCGCCGTAGGAGAGCACGCACTCCGGCAGGAAGAACAGCCGCGTCTCGCCGCCCTCGATCCCCCAGATCTCCACGTTCGCCGAGAAGTCGGGCGTCTCCGCCTGGCCTATCGAGACGGGCTGCCTGTCGCCCACCGGGGCCGCGGCCCCCTCGACCTCGACCCCCTCGCCGTCGACGCGCCAGACCTTCTCCGACCCGGCGAGCGCCTCGCAGGCCTTCTGAACTTCCGAGAAGCGCGCCTTGGCTTCAGCGTCGAGGTTGTAGAAGAGCTCGACCCTGGGGGCCCCGGAGCCCCTCCTGCCGAGCAGGAAGGCCACCGCGAGCCCCAGCAGGAGGACCGCCGCGCCGAGCGCGTAGGAGACGAGCAGGCCGGCGGCCACGGCCGCGACCGCCGCCCCGAGCGCCGCGTACAGCGCCACGCTTCGCCCCCTGGGGCGCGAGGAGCTGCGCGAGTTTATCGCCGCAAGTTTCTGTTTGGTAAGCATTAACATCATTATCGGACGGAACGCCCGAACGCTTAAGCGCCCCCGCTCGGGGGGAGCGGGGGCGCGCTTGCGGGGTGGGGGAGGGACGCCCCCGCTTACTCGAAGCCGGTGATGGCGACGACCGCGGGGCGGGGATGTCGCCGTCGGGCCAGACGCTCGTCGGCTCGTCCACGTTCTCGGTCTCCTCGCCGGGGTGCTGGACGGCGAGGAAGAGGGTCCTGCCGTCGGGGGTGAAGTACGGGCCGGTCAGCTCGGCCTGCACGGGCCCGCTCGCGAACTGGAGGACGTCGCGGTTGGCCCCCCCGGCGCCGCCCGGCATCACGAAGGCCCCGTTGTTCTTGAAGGTCCTGTAGATGCCGTCGTTCAGGGAGCTCGAGGAGATGTCGGTCACGACCCAGAGGTTGTCCCGGAGGTCGAAGGCGAGGTTGTCGGGGCTCGCGAAGCCGGACTGGGGTCCGCCGGTCGCGAAGACCTCGAAGGTGAACTCCTCCGCCTCCGCGTCGCCGCCGGATTCGGCGATCCTCAGGATCTGGCCGTAGAAGTTGCCGTGGTCGGTGTTGTTGGTGAGGGAGGCGTAGACGGTGCCGTCGGGCGCTACCTCTATGTCCTCGCAGCGGTCCATCGGGGTCCCTATGGGGTCGCCGTCCTCCTCCTCGGCGAGGGCCGCGGCCTCGGGGGCGCGCACCAGGACGTCGGCCTGGCCCGCGAAGCCGTTGTCGCGGAAAAGGGGGTTGTTCTCGAAGTCGAGGGCCACCCACCGGCCGTTGGCGAAGTCGGCGACGTAGAGCATCCCGTCCGAGAGGAGGTCCATGTTGGCCTCCCGGTCGTCCGGCGAGTAGGTGCCGGAGGAGATGAACTTGTAGATGCACTGGTCTTCTTCGTCGTGGCCGGTGTAGACGACGACCCTGCCGCCCTCGGAGACGCGGATGGCGGCGTTCTCGTGGCGCAGGCGCCCGAGCCAGGTGTGCTTTCTGGGCTTGGACTCCTTGTCGAACGGGTCCACCTCCACCACCCAGCCGTAGTGCTCCGGGGGCTGCGCCGAGGCCGGGTCGTCGAGCCAGCGGTAGGTCTCCGCGATCTCGAGCCCTTCGGGCTGGTCGTCCTCGCTCTCCCCGGCCTCGTCCTGGCTGCCCTCGGAGCGCTCGCCGTAGTAGTCTTGGAAGTTCTCCTCGCAGGTGAGGATGGTGTTCCACGGCGTCACCCCGCCGCCGCAGTTGGCGAGGGTGCCTATAAACTCGGTGGCCCCGCCGACCTCCTCGGCCCCCGCGGCGGGCCCCGTGACGTCCATCGGCGTCGTCGCGTCTATGCGCCGGTTATAGCGCTCGTCCTCGACGAAGGCCCAGGAGTTCCCCTCCTTGCGCACCAGGAAGACCGAGCCGCCGACCACGGCCTTCTCCCTGGCGATCTGCGCGGGGGTCTTGGTGGTCTGGCTCTCCGGGTCCTGATAATCCGAGACCCACTTGGCGTCGGGGTACTCGTGGCCGACGTAGAGGATACCCTCCTCGCTGTTGTCCCCGCCCTCGAGGGCGTCTATCGGGAGGTAGGCGACGAAGTCGTTGTTGTAGCCGTACGGCGCGCCCGGGGCGACGTCGTCGCCCCACTTGCGCACGACGTCGTAGCGGAAGCCTTCGGGCAGGATCAGCTCGTCGGCGTCGCTGGCTTCTATGGGCGTGAAGAACGACGCGTCGCCGCTCGCGGCCTGGCCCTGCGCCTGGGCGCCGGAGTCGTTCCGGGCCCCTCCCTCCTGCCCGCCCTCGGCGCCGCAGCTCGTGAGGACGCCCGCGCTCCCGGCGGTTAGGGCCGCCGATCCCGCACCGAGAAAGGTCAAGAAGCGCCGCCGCGTCATGCCCGCGGGGGCGGGCTCCGGGCGCCTGTCGCGCTTCTCCTGCTTGATCCTCTGCACGTCCGGACCCTTCTTCACGCCCGGTACCTCCCACGCTAGACCACGGTGACTGGCGCTCATAGTAGGGAAGCCCGCCCCGGCCCTGGTTTCACGCGCGTGAACGTATCGTTAAATAGCGGTGCAAGCGGGGCGTAAGGGCGGGGATCGGGGCCCCCGACCGGTTTAACCAACCTTTAAATGCGATGTTTCGCCGCTTTAACCACGGCCGCGACGCGCCCCCCTACAATCGTTGCAGGTATGGAGCAGCGCGCCACACCTCGCCGCATCGCCCCTCCTGGCCTCCCACCCCCTCAGCCCAAGGAGCACGCCGTGAGCTTGACGCAGGAGAGGCACGCCGTCCCTCGGGACCCCGCCGGAGCGCCGCGAGCCGGAGAGCTCGCGGCCCGCGACAGCCGTGCCTCCTGGGCGGCGGTGCTGCTCGTCGCCGCCGGTCTCCTGCTGATGGCCCCCACGGCGGCGCAGGCGCTGGTCTCCGGCGTGTACGGCTCCGAGGACGGCGAGGTGCTGCGCGGCTCGGACTGGGACGAGAGGGTCACGGGCCTCGGGGGGGAGGACGAGCTGTACGGCGGTCCGGGCGCGGACAAGCTCTCCTCGGGCGCCGGGGACGACTTTCTGGAGGCGAGCGACGGGGAGCGCGACCTCGTGAGCTGCGGCCGCGGGGTGGACGTCGCGAGCGTCGACTTCGTAGACCTCGTCGCCGACGACTGCGAGAGGGTCTACCCCGGTTGAGCCGGCTCGCCCGACCCCCGTACGCCGCAGAGCCCCGCTCCCCGGCGCCGGGCGACCCCGGGCGGCGCGACGCGACGGGGCGGGCGGTCGCGCCCGCGGCCCTCGCCCGGCGGGCCGTCGTCGCGGAGCCGTGTCCCCGGCTCAGGGCCGCCATCGAGCAGGCTCTGCGCGGCGAGGGGTACCGGGTGGTGGACGGAGGCCTCCCCGGCGGCTCGGAGGGGACGGTGATCCTGCTGGCGGGGGACGGGGACGGGCTCCACGTCCTCGAGGCGCGCGACGTCGCCGGCGCCCTGGTGGACCTCTGCGGGGGCCAGGGTATGCCTCGCGGCGTGAAGTCCCCCGCCCTCGGCATCCACGCCTTCCTGCCGAGGCCCTTCGGCGCGGCGGACGTCCTGCGCGTGGCGCGGGCCGTCGGCGGCTTCGACCCCAGGCGGAGGGCGCCCGAACCTTAAAGCCCGGCGCGAGCTTCGTGCGCGTCTCCCCTCCCCGGCGGGTGCGAGAATGGTCCCCTATGGACCGTGCCGCGCAGAGAGAGCCCGGGGTCGAGGTCCCGGACTTCCCGTTCCGGGCGCTGCTGGCGGTCGTCGCCTTCGCGGTGTTCGTGATCGTCATGAACGGCTCGATGACGAACGTCGCGCTCCCGACGATCGGGGACGAGTTCGGGGCGACGGAGGCCGAGGCGGGGTGGGTGATCACGGGCTACCTCCTCGTCTTCGCCGTCGGCGTCCCGCTCTACGGGCGGCTCTCGGATGTCTACAGCGTGCGCAGGATCTTCTGCGTCGGCCTCGCGGGCTTTGCCCTGGGCTCGCTGGTCTGCGCGTTCGCGCCGAGCCTCCCGGTGCTGGTCGCCGGACGCATGCTGCAGGCCGCCGGGGGCGCGGCGATCCCGGCGCTCTCGAGCACCTCCGTCGCCCGCCTCCTGCCGCCCGGGAGGAGGGGCGGCGCCCTCGGCCTGATCGTCTCCAGCGTCGGGGTGGGGGGCGCCGTCGGCCCGGTCGTGGGCGGCATAGTCGTGCAGTTCGCGGGATGGCACGCCCTCTTCTACGGGACGCTCCTCCTGGGCCTCCTGCTCATCCCCGCCGCGCTCCGCGTCCTGCCGGAGACCTCCCCCGAGGGGGGCGCCTCCTTCGACCTCCCCGGCGGCCTCCTCCTCGCGCTCACCGCGGGGCTCGCGCTCTTCGCCGTCACGGAGGGGCAGCCCCTCGGCCTCTCCTCGCCCGTCCTGTGGGGGTCTTGCGCGGGCGCCCTGCTCTCGGGGGCGGCGTTCGCCCGCCGGATCACCAGGGTTCCCGCGCCCTTCGTCTCCCCGCGCCTGCTCACGAACCGGGCGTACCTGGCGTGCTCGGCGGTGGGCTTCTTCGGGATGCTGGCGAACCTGACGAGCATCGTCTTCGTGCCGCTCCTCCTGCTCGACGTCAACGGCCTCGGCGCGGGCGCGGCGGGGCTCGCGCTCGCGCCCGGCGCCGTGGCCGTGGCCCTCCTCTCCCCGCTCGCCGGGAGGGTCTCGGACCGCACGGGCCCCGGGCCCCCGATCGTGGCCGGGATCCTCGCCCTCTTCCTCTCCCTGCTCGTCCTCTCGACCTTCGGGGCCGGCGGCTCCTACCTCGTCGTGACCCTGGGGATGCTCGGCGTCGGGGTGGGCTTCGCCGGGTTCACCTCCCCGAACACCAACGCCACCGCCAACACGCTCCCGCGCGAGGAGATCGGGGTGGGCCTGGGCATCTACCAGATGCTCTTCTTTCTGGGCGGTGGCGCGGGACCGGCGATCGTCGGCTCCTACTTCGCCGCCCGGTCCCCGGACGCCCGCGCCCTCAACCCCTTCTACGCCGGGACCCCGAACGCGGCGCCATTCTCGGACGCCTTCCTCCTGCTCGCCCTCTGCGCCCTTTTGGCGCTGGTAGCCGCCGGGTCCGGACTGCTGTCGCGGCGGCAGCCCGGGGACAGGGGCTAGGGGGCGGCCCTCGCCGGCGCCTCCTCCGACGCCGCTTCCTTGCGCGGAGCGCGGACGTACAGGAGCGAGACCGCCGCCCCCGCCAGCAGCACGAGGGCGCAGATGATTCCCGCGAGGCGCAGCCCCTCGGCGAACGCCGCCCCTCCCTCGCCGGCGACGAGGGAGCCCAGCAGGGCGACGCCGAGTACGCCGCTCGCCTGCCGGCTCGCGTTGACGATGGCCGAGGCTATCCCGGCGCGCTCGACGGGCGCCGAGGAGACGACCGCGGCGGTGGCCGGCGGCAGGATGAGCCCGCCTCCGGCCCCGACGAGCAGCAGGTTGGGCAGGAGGGCCGCGTACGACACGTCTTCTCCCGCGAGGACGAGGAGGAGCGAGCCCACCCCGGCCAGCCCGAGACCGGCGACCAGAGGCGTCCGCAGCCCCAAGCGCGCCACCAGCCTTCCGGAGACGACCGAGGCCCCGAACGTGACGAAGGCGAGCGGCAGGAAGGCGAGCCCGGTGGCGACCGCCCCGTACCCCAGTACCTCCCCGAAGAAGAGCGAGAGCAGGAAGAGCTGCCCGTAGACGCTGAAGGTGAGCGAGGCCCCCGCGAAGGTGCCCGCCGAGAAGGTCGCGTTCCCGAAGAGCCCGAGCGGCAGCATCGGGCTCGCGCCGCGCCGCTCGAGGCGGCGCTCGACGAGGACGAAGGCCGGGGCGCAGACGGCGAAGACCGCGAACGCCAGGAGCACGGACGTCCCGCCCCACCCTCGGCCTCCGGCCTCGATCAGGGCGTAGGTCAACGAACCGAGCGCGAGGATGCCGAGCGCCTGCCCGGCGAGGTCCACCCCCCGGCCCGGAACGAGCGCCGAGCGGGGGACGAAGCGCACGGCCAGCGCGGCGACGACCACCACGAGCGCCACGTTGAGCCCGAACACGCTCCGCCAGCCCAGGGAGCCGGCCAGCAGCCCGCCAAGCAGCGGGCCCATCGCCACGCCGAGACCGGCCGTCGCGGACCAGAGCCCCACCGCCCGAGCCCTCTCGGCGGGCTCCCGGAAGGCGGCCGAGATCAGGGCGAGCGTCGCCGGGACGACGAGCGCCCCCCCGACACCGAGGAGCGCCTGGAGCGGGATCAGGACCGCGAGCGTCGGCGCCAGGGCAGAGAGCCCAGAGGCCAGCGCGAAGAGGCCGAGCCCCCACAACAGCACCCGCCGCGCCCCGAGCCGATCCGAGAGCGCCCCCGCGGTGAGGAGCAGGCTCGCGAAGACGAGCGTGTACCCGTTCAAGACCCACTGCAGCCCCGAGAGCCCGCCGCCGAGGTCCGCCCGTATCGCGGGCAGCGCCGTGTTCACGCTCGTGGCCCTCAGAATCGCCACGAAGAACCCCAGGCAACTCGCCAGCAGGACGAGCTTCTTCATCCTATCCCCGTCGCGCATGACCCTCCCCCGAATTGCGGTCGAGTCGCCGTCCACGTCGAGCTTCGCGCCCCAGCTTCACGGCTACCCTCTCCTCTCGCTCTTGACTCCACGGACGAGGGGAACAATAATACCGACCAGTTGGTTTGTAAATAGTGGAAGCTGGCGGAGGGAGAGACGGGCGATGAAGACGGATCAGATCGAGGACCTCAAGGAGAGGGAGGGGCTGGTCAGGGACCTGGGGATCGAGTACGTGGAGCTGAGCCCCGAGAGGGTGGAGATGAGTATGCCGGTGGATGCGCGTCACGTGCAGCCCCTCGGATTCCTGCACGGCGGGGCGAGCGTGGTCCTGGCCGAAACCGTCGCGACCACGGGGGCGTGGCTCAATTGTCCCGACGGCAAGGTCGCGTTCGGGTCGGAGATCAACGCGAGCCACCTCAGGCCCAAGCGCTCCGGGACCCTGGTCGCGGTCGGGACGCCGTTGCGCAGGGGGAGGAACAGCCAGGTGTGGCAGGTCGAGATCCGGGACGAGGGCGACAAGCCCGTCTGCGTCTCGCGCTGCACCCTGGCCGTAGTAGACGTACCGGAGGGGTGAGGACGCCGTGGTGACGAAGGGCGAGAGGACGCGGCGCCGGATCGTCGAGCGCGCGGCGCCCGTCTTCAATACGAGGGGGTACTTTGGCGCCTCCATGGGCGACCTCGTGCGGGAGACGGGTCTAGAGAAGGGCGGCATCTACAACCACTTCGGCAGCAAGGAGGAGCTGGCCCTCGCCGCCTTCGACTACTCCGTAGGCGTGATGAGCGAGCGGTTCGACGAGGCGCTGGAGGGACGGATGGGGACCCTGGAGAAACTCCTCGCCGTCGTCGGCGTGCTCGGGGGCATGGCCGAGGACCCGCCGGTCAGGGGCGGCTGCCCCGTGCTCAACACCGCCATCGAGGCGGACGACGCGCACCGGGCGCTCAAGGAGAGGGCGCGGGGGGCGGCGACGGACTGGCTCCGGCTCGTCGGGAGCATCGTGAAGGAGGGCGTGGCGAGCGGGGAGCTGGAAGGGGGGACCGACCCTCGAAAGGTAGCCAGCGTGGTCGTGGCTACGCTGGAGGGCGCGCTGATGCTCAGCAAGCTCAACGACGACCCGGCGCACATGGAGCGGGCCGTGGAGCACCTGGAGGAGTACCTCCGCTCGCTGTCGCGCCCCGATGCGGGGAGCGCGCAGGCGGGGAGGGGAAGCTAGGTGGGCGTAACCGCGAACCGCAGCCGCACCGTGAGCTGGCAGGACCCGCTCGCGGGTGCTGAGGCGGCGAAGGAGATGAGCGGGCTGGAGTTTCTGCGCTCGATGGGCCGCGGGGAGCTTCCCGGCCCGCCCATCGCGGAGCTCATGGGCTTCGGGGTCGCCGAGGTCGAGGAGGGCCGGGTGGTCTTCGAGTGCGTCCCCGCCGAGTACCACTACAACCCCATCGGGACCGTCCACGGCGGCCTCGCCTGCGCCCTCTTCGACTCCGCGATGGGCTGCGCCGTCCATTCCGAACTCCCCGCCGGGGTCGGCTACACGACCGTCGAGCTCAAGGTGAACTTCCTGCGGCCCATCGGCATTCGGACCGGGCGCGTCCTGTGTGAGGGGAAGACGATCCACGTCGGCGGGCGCATCGCCACCGCCGAGGCGCGGCTCCTGGACGAGGGGGGAAGACTCTACGGCCACGCGACCACGACCTGTATGATCTTCCGCGGCGAGAACGGCGGAAACGACCGCAAAGACGCCGGCCCGGTCGGCGAGGGGGAGGGAGCTAGTTGAGCGAGACGATGAGGGCCGCGCTCGTGCGGGAGTTCGGGGGACCGGAGGTGCTGCGCGAGGAAGAGGTTCCGCTCCCCGCGCCCGGGGAGGGCGAGGTCCTGATCGAGCTGGAGGCCGCGGGCGTCAACCGGGCCGACGCCCTGACCAGGAGCGGCCGCTACCACGCCGCCGGACAGCCCCCGATAGTTCCGGGCTTCGAGGGCAGCGGCGTGGTCCGTCAGACCGGCGCGTCGGTGACGGACGTGGGCGTCGGGGACCGCGTGTTCGCCTTCGGCGGCAGGCCGGGCTTCTACGCCGAGTACGCCGCCGTCCACGAGGGGCGCGTCGTACGCATGCCGGACGGCCTGGGCTGGGATGCGGCGGCGGCCCTCCCCGTCGCCCCGCTCACGGCCTTCTACTGCCTGAGGCGACTGGCCCGCGTCGAGCCGGGGGAGACGGTGCTCGTGTGGGCCGCGGCCAGCGGGGTCGGGGACGTGGCCGTGCAGCTCGCGAAGGCGGCGGGGGCTACCGTCATAGCCACGGCCGGCTCGGACGAGAAGCTCGACTGGGCGCTGGGGAACGGCGCGGACCACGGGGTAAACCACTCCGGCGAGAGCGTCGTGGACCGGGTTCTGGAGCTGACCGGCGGGGCGGGCGCCGAGGTCGTGCTCGATACGGTCGGGGGCGCCCGTTTCGGGGAGAGCCTGAAGGCGGCCGGCCACGGCGGCCGGGTCGTGGCCCTCGCGAACGTCGCTTTGGAGGAGAGCGTGATCGACACGCGCGACTTCTACCCGAAGAACGTGGCGATCTACGGCTTCCAGGTCACCAACCTCATGCAACGCCTCGGCTACGACCCGAGGGAGGACCTCGCGGAGCTGGCGAGCGCCGTGGTAGCGGGCGACCTGAAGGTCCACGTTGACCGGACTTTCCCCCTACGTGAGGCCGCCGGGGCCCACCGCCACCTCGAAGGCCGTCTGAACCGGGGCAAGGTCATGCTCCACCCCGGGGAGCGAGGGTGAACGACCCTCTCGGCGGTTTCCCGAAGCCCTCGCCGCCCCCCGCCCCGGTCACCACCGACCTCTCCGGCTTCGAGGAGAGCGTCGAGCACCGCTACGCGGAGAACGACGGGGTTCGTCTGCACTACGCGGCTCTCGGCGAGGGGCCGCTCGTCGTCATGCTGCACGGCTTCCCGGACTTCTGGTACACGTGGCGGCACCAGATGGCGGGGCTCGCCGGCGCCGGCTATCGCGTCGCCGCGGCCGACCTGCGCGGCTACAACCTCTCCGACGCGCCGCAGGGGGCGGGGAGCTACGGCATGCGGGCGCTCCTCGGAGACGTGAGCGCCGTGATCCGGGCCGAGGGCCGACAGGGCGCTACGGTCGTCGGCCACGACTGGGGCGGCGCCATCGCCTGGCAGTTCGCCACGAGGGTGCCGGAGATGATCGGGGCTCTCGCCGTCCTCAACCTCCCGCACCTCTCGGGCCTCACCCGCGAGCTCGCCGAAAACCCCGAGCAGTACGAGGCGAGCGCCTACACGCGCCGCTTTCAGGAGGAGGGCGCGCACGAGGAGCTCGACGCCGTGACGCTGGCGCGCTGGGTCTCGGACTCGGAGGCGAGGCCCCGGTACGTTGAGGCCTTCGAGCGGTCGGACTTCGAGGCGATGCTCTTCTATTACAAGCGCCACTACCCGCGCGAGCCCTACCGGGCGGCGGGACCGCCGGAGGCGCGGGTGGGATGTCCGGTGCTCCAGATCCACGGCCTCGAGGACCCGTACCTGCTCCCCGGCGCGCTGAACGGGACCTGGGAGTGGGTGGACGGCGTGCTGACGCTCGTCACCGTCCCCGGGGCTGGCCACTTCGTGCAGCAGGACGCCGCCGACCTCGTGACCCGCAGGATCCTGGCCTGGCTCCCCCGGTGAGGCCGGGGCGCTCCTCAGGCCTGGGCCCGGGCGCGTTCGGGGTACGGGACGGTCATCGGGCCCTCGGGGAGGACGGCTATGGGGGCGTCCGGGCCGATGCGGTCCAGCTCCTCCCGGATGCGCGCCGTAATGTCGGCGACCGGCTCGATGTGGACGCGGCGGACGGCGTCGGGCTCGATCTCGCTGTACAGCCCGACCCTGGCCTTCTGCAGGATCAGGGCGAAGAGCTGCACCTGCCACTGGTCGTACGTCGAGAAGCCGGGGGAGTAGATGGTCTCCAGCATCGCCTCGGGCGAGTCGTGCTCCAGCAGCATCTTCCGGAAGTTGCCGTGGTCCGGGAAGCCGTCGTTGCAGCGGGAGGCGACGAGGATGAGGCCGCCCTCGGAGACGATCTGGGCGGCGGCGGACATCCCCTTCACCGCCTGGTAGAGGTTCTGGTCCAGGGGATAGCCGCCGTTAGAGGTGACGACTATGGGGTACTCCCGCTCGCAGGCGACCATCACGGAGGCGAGCGAGGCCTCACATCCCCTCGCGTGGGCCGCCAGCGTCTCGCCGCAGAAGAAGCCCGTGATCTCGCGGTCTCGGTTCTGCGTCACGTTGATGCAAAAATCGACGGGCAGCAGCGAGCCGTTGGCCCGGATACGCTCCTGGGTCGGGTTGTCTTCGAGGACGCCCCAGTTGCTCCTGGCGTGGCCGATTATGGGGGCGCTGTGGTAGTCCATCACGGAGTTGATGTCCGCCACCGCCGGGAAGATGCCCTTGTACCCCCCGGAGAACCCGGCCATGAAGTGCGGCTCGATAAAGCCCATCACGATCCTGCGGTCGGCCTCGACGTACTCGCGGTTCATGTAGACGTCGCGCCCGCTCACCGGGGAGGTGCCCGCGAGCTCCATGGTGGAGGGGTCGTGGGCGTTGTGGTTGACGACCCGGTACCTCGCGTACACCTCCGGCCCGACCATCGCCTCGAGCTCCTCCTCCGTGTTCGCGCGGTGGGAGCCGGTGCCGTTCACGATCACGACGTTCTCGGGCGGCACGTGCGCGAGCTCCTCGAAGAGCCACGGCAGCAGGCGCTCGCGAGGGAGGGCGCGGGTGCCGTCCGGGATGACCACGGCGAGCTTCTCGCCGGCGCCGACGATCTCCTTCAGGGGGCGGGCGTCGATGGGCTGCCTCACCGCCTCCAGAAACGCCGCCCTCTCGTCCGGCAGCCCCGGCTCGGGCTTGGGCGCCAGCACGGTGACGTCGTCCGAGGGTATCTCTACCCCGAGCTCGCCCCGCCGTATTGCAGATGCGTCAACATGATCTCAAGACCTCCTCGCGGCGCTCCCTCCGCGGAGACGCGCCGCCACCGTTCTCCCGACGTACGGGTCATTGTGTACCAGGGCGCGCCTTCCCACACGCCCGCGGAGGACGTCGCGGTAAGATGGCCCTTCAAGGAAAGGAGACGGCTTGCAGAAGGCGATCGGCGGGCGGTTCTACTACGGCTGGGCCGTGGTGGCCGTCGTCTTTCTGGCGCTCCTCGTCTCGGCGGGGGTGCGGGCCGCGCCGGCGGTCTTGATCAACCCGCTCGAGATGGAGCTCGGCTGGAGCCGGGCCGCGATCTCCTTCGCCGTCTCCATCGGTCTCCTCCTCTACGGCCTCTCCGGTCCGGCCGCCGGCTGGCTTATGGACCGCTTCGGCCCCACGAGGGTCGTGCTCTTCGGCCTCGTCGTGATCGGGGGGAGCACCCTGATGGGCGCCGCCATGACCCAGCTCTGGCAGCTCAACCTGTTCTGGGGCGCCCTGAGCGGCATCGGCACGGGCGTCGTCGCCCCCGTCCTCGGGGCCACCGTCGCCAACCGCTGGTTCGTCGAACGGCGCGGCCTCGTGCTCGGCATCCTCGGGGCCGCAGCCTCCGCCGGACAGCTCGTCTCCGTCCCGGCGCTGATGTGGCTCGTCGTCGCCGTCGGCTGGCGCGAGGGGACGGTCTACCTCGCGATCGTGACGCTCCTCATCCTCGTCCCCGTCCTCCTCTTCATGCGCGACGACCCGTCCCGGATGGGGCTCCGGCCCTACGGGGAGGGGGAGAAGGGGGCGAACGCGGCCGAGGAGAGCCCGGCCCCCGAGCCCGGAACCGCCGTCGCGAACGCCGAGCGCGAAGAGGGGGGAGGGGTGCTCCGGCGGGCCACGAGGGCCCCAGAGTTCTGGCTGCTCTCGGGGAGCTTCTTTATCTGCGGGGCATCGTCCAACGGGATCATCGGGGTCCACTTCGTCCCCCACTCCATCGACCACGGCATCCCCGAGGTGACGGCCGCGAGCGTGCTGGCGCTTATGGGGGCGATGAACTTCGTCGGGACGATCGCCTCCGGCTGGCTCACGGACCGCTACGACCCGAGGACGCTCCTCGCGGTCTACTACTCCCTGCGCGGCCTCTCGCTCCTCCTCCTGCCGTTCGTCGACGCGTTCGCGGGGCTCGCCATCTTCGCCATCTTCTTCGGCCTCGACTACATCGCCACCGTCCCCCCGACCGTGGCGCTCGTCGCGGACCGCTTCGGCCGGGCGCACGTGGGGACGGTCTTCGGCTGGGTCTTCTTCGCCCACCAGATCGGAGCCGCCCTCGCCGCCTACCTCGGCGGCGTCGCCCGCGACTCCCTCGGCGACTACACCGCGGCCTTCCTCGCCGCGGGGGTACTCGCGATCCTGGCCGCCCTCATGGCGAGCCGCGTGAGCCGTGCGTCCCTCCCGCCGGCGGGCGCCGGGGCGCGTGGCGCCGCTTGATCCCGGCTGTAGACTAACCACCGACGTAACGGGATCCTCGAAGAGAAAGCGAAGGCGCACGCCATAGACCTCCTGACGCCGAAAAGGTTCGAAGACCCCGGGGTGGCCTACGCCTACCAACGGGCCGTCTTCGAGGCCGTCGCGTCGGGCGAGAGGCCCCCGACGGTCTCCATCACCCCCACCGCCCTCCACGTCGGCGTTACCAGGCGCGACACCCGCCGCCGCGGCTTCGAGGGGGCGGTGCGGGCCGCGAACGAGGAGGGCTACCCGGTCCTCGTCCGGGGCGCGGGCGGCGGCGCGACCGCGGCCGGTCCGGGAACTCTGGGCTTCTCCATCATCCGCCCGTCGCGGCCGGAGGACGCCCGGCGCGGGGTCGGGGAGCGCTACGACGAGGCCGCTTCGTTCGTGCTCGCCGCCTTCGCGCGCCTCGGCTTCCGCGGGGCGGAGGTCGGCGAGGTCCGGGACGAGTTCTGCCCCGGCGACCACAGCATCAGGGTGGGATCTTTCGAGGGCGGCATGAAGCTCGTCGGCATCGCCCAGCGCCTGACGAGCCGGGCCGCGAGCGTCGGGGGGATCGTGCTGGTGCACGGCGAGGGCGACCTGGCGCGCGTCCTCGGCCGCGTCTACGGTGCTCTCTCCCTTCCTTTTCGCGCCGGGAGCGTCGGGAGCCTGAGCGCGGCCGGGTGCGGCGCGAGCGTCGAGGAGGTCGTGCGGGCCTTCGCGGAGGAGGCCGGGGCGCGGTACGGGGCGACCCCCGTGCCCGTGGACGGGCGGCTCATGGACCTCGCCCTCGCCGGACGCCTGGACCACCTGGTGCGTCTGCCCGCGTGAGCGCGCCTTCGCGCGGGGCGGCGGAGCCGTCGAGGCCGCCCCTGGCCCCGATAGGGCTCGTGCTGGGCTCCGTCTGCTCGGTCCAGATCGGGGCGGCCATAGCGAAGGGGCTCTTCGAGGACCTCGGGCCCGCGGGGACGGTCTTTCTGAGGACGGGCTTCGCGGCGCTGGTCCTGATCGCGATCTGGCGCCCCTGGCGCGCCCTGCGCACGGCCAGGCTCTCGAAGGACCCCGCCGAGCGCGGCTCCATCCCGACCCTCCTCGCGTTCGGTCTCGCCCTGGCCGCTATGAACCTCTGCTTCTACGCGGCCCTGAGCCGCATCCCCCTCGGCATAGCGGTGACGCTCGAGTTCACGGGCCCCCTCGCCGTCGCCGTCGCGGGCTCGCGCCGCGCCCTGGACGTGTTGTGGGTGACGCTGGCCGCCGCCGGCATCCTGCTGCTCGCGCCGCTGGGCAGGCTCTTCGGGGCGTCATCGGGCGGCGTGGACCCTTTAGGCGCGGGGCTCGCGCTCCTCGCCGGGGCGTTCTGGGCGGCGTACATCCTGCTCGCAGGAAGGACCGGGCGCGCCTACCCCGGCGGGGCCGGGCTCGCGCTCGCCATGGGCCTCTCGACCGTCCTGCTCCTGCCGGTGGGCGTATGGGACGCGGGGGCGGCCCTGCTGAACCCCGTCCTGCTCGCCGCCGGCTTCGGGGTCGCGATGCTCTCCTCGGCGATCCCCTACTCGCTGGAGATCGAGGCGCTCCGCCGCCTCCCCGCCCGCGTCTTCGGGGTCCTCATGAGCCTGGAGCCGGCCGTGGGGGCGGCGGCGGGCTTCGTCGTCCTCGGCGAGACGCTGAACGCGAGGAGCGCCACGGCCATCGCCCTCGTCGTCGCCGCGAGCGCCGGCGTCTCCCTCGTCCGGAGCAAGGCGTGAGGACGGCCCGGGGCGCGCGAGACGGACAGCTCTCGCGGAGGGTGGTGCCCAGGCGAGGACGCCCTCCGGGAGCTAGCCGCCCTGGGCGCGGTTGGGGAGCGCCCGCCGTTTCACCTCCCGAGCCAGGCTACGACCTGATCCTTGGAGGCCGTCCCCCATCCCAGTTCCAGGTGGTTCAGGTAGACGGTGGTCCTTCCGGCGACGGTCCCCACCCCCTGGGTGCTCGACGAGCTGTTCGCGAACACGACGCCGTCCGAAGGGCCCGTGTGCTCGTTGTGGATCGTCGGTATATCGGCCTGGTTGCCGGAGAGCAGGTAGGTCGGGACGGAGGCGGGGATGCCGGCGTTCAAGATCGGCGCGACGAGAGACCCTTCGGCTATGGCGCGGTCTATGCCGTAGCCGTAGGTGTAGACCCCCTGCCCGCCGTAGTACGTCGTGTACCAGTCCTGCTCGTAAGTGGGGAGCCCGTAGACGCCGTCCCAGCGGGCGAGCATCTGTCGCTGGCCGGGGTAAGGGTCTCCTTGCGGGGTCCTGAAGATGGAGAGCTCGGGGTGGTTGCGGTTCAGGCCGTAGCAGACCATCTCCGTGTGCGGGGCCGGGGCGTTCACCGAGCCGCCGCACTCCGGGAAGATCTGGAAGTCGTGCGACCAGCCGTGCCGGAAGATGTAGTCGAAGCCGCGGTTGGGGTTGCCGATCAAGACGAGCTTGCGGACGTCGCCGCCGTAGGCCGTCCCCCAGCTCTTCTTCACGGAGGAGGCGTACATCCTGGCGGCGAAGGCGCCCTTCGACCAGCCCACGACGTCTACCTTCGAGGCCCCCGTCTTTTGTTTGATGATCTTGACGGCGTCCCCGATCTGCTCGGACCAGTAGTAGTTGTCGCCCTGCTTGTGGGGGAAGCCGATGGCGAAGACCTCGTAGCCCCTGCTCGAGAGGTGCTGCATCATCCCCGTGGACGGGCAGGAGATCGCGCCGCAGCCGTAGGAGCCTAGCTCGTTCGGGTTCGCCCATGCCCTGTCCGGGTTGTCGTTGGCGCCGTGCACGAGCAGCACCGGCGTGGGGACCGTCCCCGTCCTCCATCCCGGGGCGTGGTACAGCAGGAAACGGCTGGAGTGCGGCTGCTTGGCGTTGCCGAAGAAGGTAAGCCTCTGGCCGTCCTGGTTGCCCCGCCCGTCGGGCGGGTAGTCCTCGGCGAGAAAGCCGGAGCCGTCGTCTTTCCATCGCTCCACCCGCTCCCAGCCGTTCGCGACGGAGGTGTAAGTGGCTTCGAGGGTGCGCGAGGAGGTAGCCTCCGCCCCCCTCTGCGCCGGGAGGACCGCGAGAAGCGCCACAACGGCGAGGAGGAGCGAGGCCAGGAGCGAGATCAGCCTCGCCCCGTTGCTTGCATCTGCCTTTTGCACGTTTTCTCCTTGCGAAGGACCGGGGCAGGGCGCTACTTCGAGGTCGCGGCGTCGAGGAAGCCGACGAGGAGACGCCGGAACTCCTCGGGCTTCTCGACGTGCGGGGTGTGCCCGCACTCCTCCAGGACCTCCTCGCGGTAGGAGCCGCCGGCGGCGGCGTAGGCCTCGAGGACGGCCCTGGTCTGGGAGACCATGGGTTGGGGCGGGAACTTATCTTCCCCGGGCCACCCGGGTACGGCATCCATCTTGCCCAGGGTGCCGAAGTCCAGGTACGAGCCGTCGGAGACGATGGCGTCCTCGGCGCCCCGGATCCAGAGCACCGGCGGCTTCGGCTCGATGCGCGCGAAGCCCGAGAGGTCGCAGTATTTCGGCGAGATCGCGTTGTTCATGCCCCTCGTCCCGGGCGCGACGCCGGGCCAGTTGTCCGAGGTCGTCATGTCGCCGGGGTAGTTCTCCTCCCCGGTCTGCGTGCTCAGCACGGAGGAGAGAAACACCTCCTCGCGCTCGGGTTGCGCCCTGAAGGATCGGGCGAAGTAGAAGCTGTTCATGACGTTTCTGGGCGAGTTGGGGTCGTCCTCGGTCCGGTCGTTCGCGCCGAGGCGCCCGACGAACTCGGGGTTGGCCGTCCCGCCCCCGCTCCCCGCGAAGTCCGGCCAGCACGGGGCACCCGACTCGTCCTTTGTTCCGCCGAAGCCGTAGGGGCTCATCGGGTTGATCAGGGCGAGCGAGGCGACCGCGTCGGGGTGCTCGATGGCGTACTGCATCACGACGCTGCCCCCGGCGGACCAGCCGACGAGGTGGACCTCTCCAAGCTCCAGAGCGTCCACGAGCGCGCGCAGGTCTTCGGAGAAGTCCGCCAGGCCCCGCGTAGCGTCGAGCGGCTTCGTCTCGGAGCCGCCGAACCCGCGCAGGTCCGGCGCCAGCCCACGGTAGCGGCCGAGCGAACTCAGCGCCGCGAGCGTCCCCTCGAAGAACCGCGAGGACGAGGCGTTGCCGTGAACGAAAACCACCGGGACGCCGTCTTCCGGACCGCTCTCCAGGAGTCGGGTCCTCAACCGGCCGGTGTCGGCCGTCCTCGAAGAGACCCCTTCGAGCAGAACGTCTTGCGCCATGCGTACTCCTCCCCACTCTACGCAACCCCCGAAGCCCCGGGCTCCAGAGCCCCGACACGAAGGGCATGCGCCGGAACCGCGCGTGCCCGATCACCCCGGGCCACTCTACCCGAGGCGCAAGGCCCATGCCACGGGAGACGTCCGTGCCTTCGGCCGAGCCGCGCCTGCCCTCCGGCGCCCCCTCCCGACCGGAGCGTGCTCCGCGATCGGCCGTAGCCTCTCGGTACGGTCCTCGCCCAGGACCCGGGGGAGCGCCGGACGAGGCCGGTCGCGGCGCCGGTGGGCGGAGACGGCGATCCGAGGGCCCGGAGCGTCGAGGCCGCATCCCGCGTAGAGGAGGCGCCCCGTTCCCCCCGCAGGACGAGGACCTCGACCGCGGCGTCAGGTGCTTCGAACGCGTGTGCCTCGCCTCGGGTAGAGCCGCGACGCGGGCGCCTCGCCGTCGAGCGAGACCCCGTCGAACGCGACGGGCAGGCCGGCGGCTTGGAAGAAATCGGCGCGGTCTTGCACGTGGAAGTGCAGGTGAGGCTCCGTGGAGTGGCCGGAGTTGCCGCAGCGGCCGATCTCCTGCCCCGCCTTCACCCGCTCGCCGACGGCTACCCGAACGCTGCCCGGGATCAGGTGCGCAAGGAAGCCGTACTCCCCCTCGGCGTGCCGGATCGTGACGAAGTTCCCCCGGAAGTCGTCGGTGAGGAGGTCCACCCATCCCGTGCCCGCACCCGGTGCGTCGCGCACGCCGTCGCGCAGCTCCACGACCAGGCCGTCGGCCGGAGCGAGGATGGGAGCGCCGTAGCATCGGTAGTCTTCCAGATGCTCCCCCGCCCGAGACCAGCGCCGCAGCGATCCGTCGACCATGACGAAGTCGTAGGCGTAGCGCTGGGCCACCACGTCCCAGGAGTGAGACGTCGCCTCGTCGGGGCCGCCGTTGTAGACGTACCACTCCCCCCGGAAGGGGAGCGAATAGCGCGCCTCCTGCCGATACGCGGCCGGTTCCGCGACGGCGCGAGCGGCGGCGCTGCTGTTGCCCGAGATCTGGCGCGCCGCCTGCCGCCGCATGGACGGTACGAAGAGCATCGACAGCACGGACGCCATATAGCGCGCCTGGAACGCCCACCTCCCCCGCGCGGCGGGCGGCAGCGGCGGCTCGGGCCGCGTGTCCCCCCCGCGCCGCCCGGCGAGGAGCAGCCAGGCCAGCAACGCGAGAAGCACGGCCGACCCTGCGTACCTCCACCGTCCCGACCCCGGGTTCCTCCTGCTCATCCCTCTCCTCCCGCGGACCTGCGCCGGGTCGCGTGACACCTCCCGAAGCACGCGACGCGATGGCGCCGAGCCGGTCCTGCCGCGGCTACGCGCCGACTTGGCCTGCCTTCGCCGCCTTGCCGCCCAGCAGAAACCTCCGTACCTCCTCGTTGAAGGCCTCCGCCCGCTCGTCGTGGGGCAGGAGGGCCGCGTCCCGGAAGACCCGTAGCTCGGCTCGCGGGTTGCCCCTCGTGAAGACCTCGGCCTGCCTCAGGGGCGTCGTCCTCGCCTCCTGGCCCCAGGCGAGAAGGGTCTTCTGGGGCACCCGCGACCAGAGCCCCTTCAGCCCGAAGTTGAGCTTGCCGGAGACGAACGCCGCGGCGAGGTGCTTGGCGCCGGGCTGGTGACCCGTCCGGTAGTAGTCCCACACGAGATCCTCGTCGACGAGCCCCCCGTCGTGGTACGCGATCCTCCCGAGGTAGTACCGGATGCCGGCCTTGGAGACGATGGCGTTGTATAGCCCGTCGCCTATTACGGGCGCCCGGAACGACGCGTGTATCGCGTCCCCGAGCCGACCGCTCGGCCGATCGAGGCTCCCGAAGCCGGTCGGGCAGATCAGGACGAGCCTCCCGAAGAGCCTCGGAGAGCGTACCGCCACGGGCACGATGAGCGCGGCCGAGAGCGAAGAGGCGACGAGGTGCGTCCTCGCCCCGATCACGTCCCTCGCGAAGCCCTCGACCTGCTCCGCCACGTCGTCCGGCCCATACCCGCGCTCCGGCCTCTCCGAGGCCCCGCAGCCCAGGAGATCGATCGCGTAAACCCGGAAGTCCCGCGAGAGCGCCTCGAAGTTCCTCCTGAACTCGAACGACGAGGCCCCCGCGTACACCCCGTGCACCAGCAGCACCGGCGGAGCCCCGGCCTCACCGGCGACCGCGTACGCGAGCTCCCCCCTCGCCAACGGTAGCGCCCCTCCTCGCCCCCGAGCCGCGCCGGCTCCCCGACCTTCTCCAGCCTCCGGTTCGCCACCGCGAGCCCGCCGGCCAGAAGCCCCGCGACGCCCAACACCCTCCGCAACCTCATCGCCCCGCCCGCACCCCCTCGCCGGAGAGGCGGGACGGTGCCCCAGCGCACCCCCCGGCCCCAGCCCGCGTGCTAGAAACCGACAACTCCCTATCTTAGCCGTTGACAACCACCCTTTTGCGAATAATATTTAAGCGGTTTAAATAAGTTGCTTAAATATGTAGGAGAAGTTGCTTGGATCGGGAACGGTTGGTCGACGAGGTTCTGATGCTGTTGCCGGTTCTGGCGCGGGGGCTTGGGAGGCCGGATCCCTCGGAGGTGGGAGAGTTGGCGCGGCGGGGCATCCCCGTGGACGCGACGCTCTCGCCGGGGCACGTGCAGGTTCTCATAGCGCTGGGTAGGGGCCCGCACTCGATCGGCCGTCTCGCGGAGGCGGTGGGGGTGACGCCCCCGGCCGCTTCGCAGCTCGTGGATCGGCTCTCCGAGCACGGGATGGTCGAGCGGCGCCCGGATCCCGCCGACCGCCGGGTGGTGCTCGTGGACTACGTTCCGGGGATGCAGGATATCGCGCGCAGGATGATGGAGGGGCGCGGCCGGAAACTCGGCGAGGTGCTCGGCCGTATGACGGAGGACGAGGTGCGGGCATTCTTGAAAGGCTTGAGGCTGTTGGTGGAGAGCTTCGAAGGGGCGCACGGAGAGGAGAAGCATGAGTCGCATCGTTAGCTGGTGTTTGAGGAACAAGTCCGTCGTCTTTCTGGCGACGCTGTTGCTCATAGGAAGCGGCGTCTTCGCGACCACGCGCCTCAACCAGGAGCTCCTGCCGGACATCGAGTTCCCCATCATCACCATCTCCACCCCCGTCCCCGGCGCCGGTCCCGAGACCGTCGACGAGACGGTCACCCAGCCCCTGGAGAGCGCCATCACCGGCGTGGAGAACCTGGAGGGCGTCCAGGCCAACTCCGCGCAGGGCTTCAGCGTCGTCATCGCCGAGTTCAGCCTCGACGCCGACACCGAGGAGGCCGAGGCGGAGCTCCAGAGCGCCATCGAGGGGGTCGGGCTCCCCGAGCAGGCGCTCGAGCCCGAGGTCCGGCGCCAGTCCGCCTCCGAGTTCCCGATCATGAACGTCTCCCTCGCCGCGGGCGACGGGGACCTCGCCGCCCTCACGACGTACACCGAGGACGAGGTCGTCCCGCGCATCGAAGAGGTCGACGGCATCGGCCGGGTCGACGTGGTCGGCGGCTCCGAGGAGCGCATAGAGGTCGAGCTCGACCCGGCGGCCCTGGAAGAGAACGGCCTCCCCGCCGCCGCCGTGGTCGGGGCCATACAGGGCGCAAACGCGAACTCGCCCGTCGGCTCCGTGGAGGTGGAGGGCCTCTCGACCCCCGTGCGCGTCGCCAGCGAGGTCGGGGACGTCGAGGCGCTCAGGAACCTGCCCATAAGCGCCGCCGCCGGAGCCGCGCCGGGAGGCGCATCCGGCGGGGCTCCGAGCGGGGGAGCGCCTCCCGGCGCCGCGGCCGGGGCGCCCGCCGGGGCCTCCCAGTACGCCGCCGCTCCGCCAGCGCCGGTGACGCTCGGCGAGATAGCGGACGTGCGGGTCGCGGACGCGAACCTCTCCGGTATCGCGCGCACCAACGGCGAGCCGAGCCTCGGGCTGAACATAACCAAGGCCCCCGACGCCAACACCGTGGACGTCGCCGCCGGCGTCGAGGAGGCGCTGGCGGGCGCTCGCGAGGAGCTCGGGGAGGATCAGGTCCAGGTCGTCTTCAACTCCGCCGAGGACGTCAAGGAGTCCATCAACAGCCTCATCGAGGAGGCCGCCATCGGCGCCCTGCTCGCGATCTTCGTGATCTTTTTCTTCCTGCGGTCCTTGAGGGCGACCCTCGTGACGGCCGTCTCCCTGCCGACCTCGGTCCTCGCGGCGCTCCTCTTCTCCTGGGGCTACGACCTGACGCTGAACATCCTCACGCTCGCCGGTCTAACCATCGCCGTCGGGCGCGTGGTGGACGACGCGATCGTGGTCCTGGAGAACTCCTACCGTTACGTGCAGCAGGGCTACGACCCCGAGGAGGCGGCGCTCAGGGGGACCACGGAGGTGGCGAGCGCCATCACCTCGTCCACGCTCACGACCACGGCTGTCTTCCTGCCGCTCGCGGTGGTCGGCGGGATCGTCTCGAAGTTCTTCGTCCCGCTCTCCCTCACCGTCGCCCTCGCCCTGCTCGCCTCCCTGATCGTCTCCATCACCATCATCCCCGTCCTCGTCAGCGTGTTCATCAGGCGCGAAGGGGCGGGCCGGGCGTCCCGCGAGCACGATGGGTCCGCGCAGGACTCCTCCAACGAGGACGCCCCCGACGCCCGGCCCGGCAGCCGCCGCGCACGCCGGGCCGAGAGGGGGGGCGGAGGCGGCCTTCTCCGCGTGCTCGTCGGCGGGATCGTACTCCTGGTCGCGTCGGCGGTCGCCTTCGTGGTGGCCGCCCGGGCGGGGCTTCTGGACGGCGTCCCCGGAGTCCCGGCGGGCCTCCTCGACGCCGCGACGGGGCTGGACCTCGGCTCGCTGGCCGTGATCGCCACGGCCGCGGTCCTCGCGACGCTGCTCGTCGTTGGCATCGTGCTGCTCGCCGCGCGGGCCTCCCGCCGGTCCTCCGAGCGTCCCTCCGGGGACGGGGAGGACGGGTTCCTCGTGCGCTTGTACACCCCGATGCTCCGTTGGGCGCTCAGGCACCGGGCGGCCGTGCTGGTGCTCGCGCTGGTCGTCTTCGTCGGCGGGCTCGCGGCCATCCCGTTCCTCCCGGTCAGCTTCTTCCCGGCCGGCGAGGAGAGGATCGCGCAGGCCAGGGTGGAGCTCCCGCCCGGCGCCGGGCTCCAGCAGACCGACGAGGCCGTGCGCCCGTTCGAGGAGTTTCTCCAGAACGACCCCGACGTGCGCAACTACCAGATCTCCATCGCCGGCGAGGACAACTTCGACCCCAACTCGCCCATACGCTCGGCCAACCAGGCCCAGGCGTTCATCAACATCGAAGAGGAGGCCGAACCGCAGGAGACCATCCAGCGCATCAGCGCCGAGGGGCGCGAGATCTTCGGGGAGGAGCAGTTCCAGGCCGAGATCCTCCAGAACGGCCCGCCCCAGGGCGAGCTGCAGGCGATCATCACCGGCGGGACGGAGGCCGAGCGCGAGGACGCCGCCGGCATCGTCACCGACGAGATATCGAGCATAAACTCCGTCATCAACGTCCGAAGCGACGTCTCCGGCGGCACCCCGAGATCGTGGCGGAGGTCGACCCCGCGCGCTCCGCGGAGGCCGGCCTCTCCCCCAGACGGTCTCGGGCGCCCTCGCAACCCTCCTCGGCAGCGGCTCCGGCGCCCCGGTGGCGGAGCTCCCGGCGGCGCCCCCGGTGCCCCGGCGGGGCGCCGAGCGTCGGCGGGGATCCGGTCTCCGTCAGCCTGCCCCCGAGGCGACCGACACCGTGGACGAGGTCCGCGCCCTCTCCCTCGCCCCCGGCCTCACCGTCGGCGACGTCGCCGAGGTGACCCAGGTCGAGGCGCCGGCGGCGAAGAGCCGGGTGGACGGGGAGCCCGCCGTAACGGTGAACGCCCGCATCGTCTCCCAGGACACCCAGACCGTCTCCGCCGAGGCCCAGACGGCGCTGGCGGAGCTTGACCTGCCGGGCGACGTCGAGGTCAGCGTCGGCGGCGAGAACGAGGACATCGAGGAGAGCTTCAGGAACCTGTTCTACTCCATCATCGTGGCGCTCGCGCTCGTGTTCCTCCTGCTCGTCGTCTTCTTCGGCTCCGTCCTGATACCGCTCGTGATCCTGCTGGCCGTCCCCCTCACGACCGCGGGCGCCTTCGGGGCCCTGCTCCTGACGAACACCGCCCTGAGCCTCCCGAGCCTCCTCGGCATCCTCCTGCTCATAGGTATCGTCGTCTCGAACGCCATCCTGCTCGTGGACTTCGCCATAAAAGCCCGCGGGCGCCACGAAGACGGCGACGAGGCGGTGGTCGAGGCCGGCCGGGCGCGCCTCAGGCCCATCCTCATGACGGCGCTGGCCACCATCTTCGCCCTCCTGCCCCTGGCCCTGGGCCTCGCGGGCGGCGGCTCCGGCCTGATCTCCGCGAGCCTCGCCATCACCGTTATAGGCGGCCTGGCCACCTCGACCTTCCTCACCCTCCTGGTCGTCCCCGTGGGCTACTCCCTCCTGGAGAGCGCCCGGAGCCGCCGCAAGAAGAGGCGGTACGCTTAGGGGTACGGGACGACATCGCGGCCCCGGGTCCCGGCCCGGGGCCCGCCGGTACGGAGGGGTGCCTTGAGGGACGAGGGGAGAACGCTGCTGACGGGGGCGATGCTGGCCCTGGTCTCTTCTACCCTGGCCAGCCTCGTCGGGTTCAACCTGCTGCTCTCCGTCGTGCCGCTCTACGCGAACGAGGTGGGCGGCGGGAGCACGGGGGCGGGGTTCGCGACGGCCGCTTTCATGCTCTCGACGGTCCTCGCCCAGACCCAGATGCCGCGCGCCCTCTCCCGCTTCGGCTACCGGCCGGTCCTCGCCGCCGGCCTGCTCTCCCTTGGCCTCCCGGCGTTCGCGTACGCCACGGCCGACGGCCTCCCGGCCGTCCTCGCGGTCACGCTGGCGCGCGGCGTGGGCTTCGGCATCGTCACCGTGGTCTTCGGCGCGGTCGTCGTGGAGATAGCGCCGGCGGAGCGCAGGGGGGAGGCCCTGGGGCTCTTCGGCATCGCCATCGCGCTCCCGGCCATCTTCTGCAACCCCTTGAGCCTCTGGCTCGTGGAGCGCTCGGGCTACGAGCCCGTCTTCCTTCTCGGCGGCGCGGCGCCCCTGCTCGGCTTCGTCTCCTTTCTCGGTCTGGGGTCCGTGCGGGGCGGCGGGCGCTCGGACGGGGCCGGGTTCCTCGAAGGCCTCGCGCGCCCCCCGCTCTTGCGGCTGGTGGTGATCTTCGCCGTCTCAACGATGGTCGGCGGGGTGCTCGTGACCTTTCTACCGCTCGCCGCCCCCGGGGTCGGCGTCTTCTCGGCCGCGACCGCCATCCTCGCGCTCGGGATCTCCGTAACGCTCGGGCGCCTCTGGGCCGGACGGTTCGCCGACCGCAACGGTCCGCGGGGCCTGCTCGCCCCCGGCCTCGTCCTCGCCGCGCTCGGCGTGGCGACCCTCGCGCAGGGTGGGCCCGCGCTCCTTGTCGGGGCCGCGCTCTTCGGGCTCGGGTTCGGGGCGCTCCAGAGCGCGACGCTCGTCATGATCATGGCCCGCGTCTCCAAGGAGGAGTACGGGCTCGGCAGCACCCTCTGGAACGCCGCCTTCGACGCCGGGACCGGCCTCGGCGCCTTCCTCTTCGGCTTCGTCGTGGGGGCGAGCGGCTTCTCGATCGCCTTCTACCTCTGCGCCGCGCTGCTCCTCGCCGCCCTCGTGGTCGTCAGGCTCGACCGCGCCGCGACCGGGCCCGCCTAGAAAAGCCCCCTACCCCTCGAGCCGGACCGTACCCGCCTTCTCGCTCCGCACCTCGACCCTCACCGGACCGTCCCCGCGCAGCACCCACAGGGCTCGGGCGGCGTAGTCCGAGGGCAGGCCCGCGAAGAACGCCGGGCTCTTCCAGGAGTTCCCGGCGAGCGCCGAGCGTCCCGAGAGGTGGCCGAGGTCCACCTCGGCCTCGCCAGAGACGAGGCTCGCCCCTTCGGGGGGCGTGATCTCGGCCCTCACGGGCTTCGTGACGCCCTTCTCCTGAGCGATCTTCGTCACGCTCGTCGGCAGGTACCCCGTGTTCCTGACCCGGACCTCGACCCTGCGGAGGCCGTCCGCGAGTTCCTCGACCTCCAGCTCCGCCTCCAGACGCGGGGCGCAGGAGGCGTGGGCGAGGGCGAAGCGGGTCAGCTTCTCGCACTCGGCCTCGAGCAGACCGGGAGGCGGGTTCTGGAAGGTGAACTTCGTCTTCCAACCCCCGATCTCCACCTTCCCGAGCTGCGGGTGCTCGAAGGGCTTCCAACGGACGAAGCCCTCGCCCCCGAGGGCCTCGTCGTTCCAGCGGAGCATCGCGAGCGACGCCTCCTCGGGCGGGTCCCGAAAGAACGCTATAAAGTCCTCGACCTCGACGCCCGCCGCCCGCGCCAGCGACCAGAACTCCACCGTGTACGCGAAGACGCCGTACGCGGAGTACGCCCAGTCGTCGAAGGCGCCGGTGATGACCTCGTTCGGGGCGTAGCGGAAGTCGTGGTAGACGGAGATGTTCGGGTAGCCGGTCAGCTCCGTGCCCCGCTCCCCCAGCGCCTCGAAGACCGCGAGGTCGTGCTCGGGCATCTTCCCGTCCTCTTTGTCCGAGAACGGGCGCAGGATGGCGCCGCAGAACGTGTGGTAGGTGTGGAGCGAGAACACGTTCCTGCGCGCGAGCAGGGCCTCCACCTGCGCCCTGGACTCCGGCTCGGAGAGCGGGTAGGGGCCGGCGCCCTGCTGCTCGTGGTCCTCCCGCCAGCCGTAGGGGTATTGGCGGTTCATATCCAGGCCGTACAGGGGGCGCGCGATCTTGCGCTCGAAGCCGTCGTAGTCCTTGAAGAGGCCCTCGCGGTACACGCGGTAGTACCTCCCCCCGGACTCGTCGGGACGCCTCCGGACCATCAGCCTCGGGTCCCCGTCGGAAACGCGCCACTCGCCCGCTTCGTCCTCGACGCGCATCTGCACGATGTGGCCGTCGCCGTCGAGGTCCTCGGGGTGGAGGCCCGGCTCCTCCTCCGGCTCGGGCCAGGGGCGGGTGCTCGCCCTGAGGGTGTGGGGGGTGGTGAGGTAGCGCTCGGCGCCGTCGGGGGAGAGGCGGGGGAGGACGTAGAACGTGCCCTCGTCCAGGAGGCGGGTCACCAGGTCGTCCTCGCCGTGGCGTTTCAAAAGGGTCCGGATCAGGTACAGCGCCGCCATCGAGCCGGTCACCTCGCCGGCGTGGGTGTTGCCGTCGACCCAGAAGGCCGGCTTCTCGGAGGCCGGGCCGGTCTCGCCGTTCGTGATCTCGGCCAGCAGGATCCCGCGCCCCTCCCTGCTCTCCCCGATAGAAACGACCTTGCACAGCCCGGGGTACTCTTCCGCGTACCCCCTCAGCTCCCCCGCCAGTTCCTCGTAGCCCAGGTACCGATCGAACCTCAAGCCCTACCCCTCCTCCGTCCCTCCGGCCTGCCCCGGACCATTATGCGCGAAGCCGCGTCCCCCGGAGCCGTCCCGGATACCAAATGTTGCGGCCTTTTTTGCTAACCTGCACCATGTTGAGGACCAGGACGGTCGCCGCCTCGCGGGCGTGTTTGGCCGCAGACAGGGGTTATATAATTGCTATTCGGGGACAGAATCGTCGGAGGTGATGAGGCGCTGGACGCCCAGGTCGGAACCGTTCTAGGGGGACGCTACAGGATCCTCAGCACCCTGGGCACGGGTGGCATGGCCGTGGTGTACAAGGCGGAGGATGCAATCCTCGGTCGGCGCGTGGCCTTGAAGACGCTGCACGAGCGGTACGCCGAGGAGGACTCCTTCCGGTCGCGCTTCAAGCAAGAGGCGCGGGCGATGGCCTCCCTCGACCACGAGAACGTCGTCAGGGTCTACGACATCTCCGGGGAGGGCGAGGTGCCGTTTATCGTGGCGGAGTACGTCGGCGGCGGGGACGTCGGGGGGATGCTCAGGCGCGCCCCCGGTGGCCGTCTGGACGTGCGCTCAGTGCGCGAGATCGTGGGCCAGCTCCTTCGGGCCCTGGCCTACGCGCACCGGCGCGGGGTCATCCACCGCGACATAAAGCCCTCCAACATCCTCCTCACGGAAGAAGGCAAGGTCAAGGTCGCGGACTTCGGCATCGCCCGCATCGTGGAGGAAGAGGAGTCCGCCGGGGACCCCGGCGAGATCATCGGCAGCGCCCGCTACATGTCCCCCGAGCAGCTCCGCGGCGACGAGACCACCCCCCGCAGCGACATCTACTCCGTCGGCATCCTCCTCTACCACTGCCTCACCGGCCGCCCCCCCTTCTCCGGGGACGCGAGGAGCGTGGCGCGACAGCAGATGCACGACGACCCCACGCCGCCCCGCGACCTCAAGATCGCCATCCCCTCGCACCTCGAAGCGGTGATCCTCAAGGCCCTCTCCAAGGACCCGGGGGACCGCTACCCCTCCGCCTCCGCGATGCTGGAGGACCTCCAGCGCAACCTGCGTGAGAGCGGCTCGCGGGCGGACCGGGGCCCGCGCCGGGTGCGCCTCGGCGGGCTCCGCCGGGGCCGCGCGAGGGCGCTCGTCGCCTCCGGCGTCCTGACCCTCCTGCTCGTTCTCGGGATCGGGACGGCCTCCTCGGCGGGCTACGTCAACCTGAGCTCCCTCACGCCCGGCGGCGGCGAGGAAGCGGCCGCGCCCGTCCAGCAGCCCCCGGCCCTGCAGGCCCCCGAGCCCCCGGCGGAGCCCGGCGCGGGCGACGAGTCAGCCTCCGGCACCGCCTCGATCCCCGAGACGACGGCCACGCAGCAGGCCCAGGTGAGCGTGCCGGTGCCCAACGTGAACACGATGTTCGACTACTACGCCAGGGACCTGCTGCGGAGCGAGGGGCTGAGGTCCAGGGTCGTCCGCGAGTACCGCGAGGGCTACGCCCCGGCCGGGGTGGTCTGGGGGACCGACCCCGCCGTCGGCACCGCCGTGCCGGAGGGCACGGTCGTCACCGTCTACGCCACGCCCAGGGACGAGGAGCAGGTCCCGGAGGTCGTCCTCCCCGACCCGTCTTCCTGAGGTTCTCCTGGGCGGAGGGGCCGGCGACGAACCGTCCCCTCCCGGCGCCCTAGCCGAACCTGTGGTTCCGATCGACCATGTCGGCGACGAACGGGTAGCGGTAATCCGTCCCCTGGTTCACCTTGTACGCCGCGTAGCACTGGTGCACGATGGGGACGAAGGTCGCGAGCAGCATCACCGGGACGAGGAGCAATCCGATGACGACCAGGCTGAGGAGGGCCGTTATCGTCCAGCCCACGCCGAGGATCACGATCCACGCCACCTGGTACCAGAGCGATTGCATCGCGTGGAACGCGACCCTGTCCGAGCGGTCCTTGTAGACGAGCCAGATGACGAGGGCCGCGATCGGGCCGCCGATGCCGGTGATGAGGCTGAGCAGGACGCTCAGGTGCGAGAGCATGGACCACGTCCGCTCGTCCCTGGCGCTCAGGCTGGAGCCATCCGTCGCGGGCCCCTGGTCGCTCGTCCCGAAGGAGCCGTACTCGGAGCCGCCCCTGGTCTCGTCTCCGGTGTTGCCCTCGCCCCCCACCCTTATGCGGCGGAGCCGGGACTCCCCCTCGTTTCCGTAGTTCGGGTCCTGCTGCATGGGCCACTCCTTTGCTCGTTGTCCACGACACTACCCGCGCTTCCGGTCCTCGGCAAGCCCTCCCCCCGGCCCCTCAGAAAGCCGTTCGCCGGATCGCCACGTTGCGGTAGAGCAAGAAGACCGCGACCGCCAGGGCGCCGCCGTCGCTCTCGGGGAACGTCCCCCCGTAGCTCCGGCCCGCGAGGCCGCCCGAGAGCCTGACCTCGTCCCCGCCCGCAAGGAGACGCGCGACCGATACGTTGCGCAGAACGTTAGTCTCGGCCCCGTACGCCTTGCCGCCGCAGAAGATCCTGAGGGGCTCCCCCGGCCTCTCGGGGCCCGCGATGAGGGTCTGGGCGCCGCCGGTCCTCATCCGGTAGCGCGCCCCGAACTCGCCGGTGCGCTCGATCTCCGAGACGCTCCCCCCCGCGTGGACCTCGGCGGCGTACGAGCCCATCATCCGTAGCTCGCCCCACTCCTTGCCCCCACGGTCCAGCAGGGAGAACCGCGAGCCGAGGAGCCCGCGGGCGCGGGCGCGGAAGGAGCCGCCGAGGTCCCGGGCGAGCGCGTCCCAGACGGCTGCGGGAGAGGAGGTTCGTGAGGCTCCATCCATACACGCTTATACGCGCGGTCGCTCGTTGAAGTTTCGCCGCCGGGGGTAGTACATTAGGGCGTCGGGGCAACGAGAGAGCGAGGGGGGCCATGGAGCTCAAAAACAAGGACGAGCTCAAGACGGAGATCCTGCAATCCTGGCTGAGGAGCGCCTGGGTCTATCCGATGCGCAGCCCCGAGGGCTCCGGGCAGGAAGGGGTCTACATGCGCCTGACCCCCGGAGGACGCCTGAAGATGCGCCGCAGGATCGGGGAGCTCGAGGCCCAACTGGGCGTGAAGGGCACCGAGGTCGCCGACCAGGAGGAGGCCGGCACCCTCCCCGCCGAGCGCGACAAGGTCGAGCTCGCGATGATGGTCCAGGCCTACACCTCCGAGCGCCGCTTCATACAAAGCCAGGGCACCCCCCTGGGCACCGCGGCCATCGAGCTCGGCGAGGCAGCCGGGGAGGAACCCCCCGGCCCCGCGGCGACGCCCGCAGGGTAGCCTCCGGGGAACGCGAAACCGGGGTGCGGCTCCAGGCCGACAAGAGAGCGAACCGGGCCGCGGCGGCGGTTAAAGCGCCGCTCGTTTGTGGACGATAACTAGATCGTGCGCAGGACCGACGATACGCGATCCGGGTTCGACGGGGGGATCGCCCCCGGCACGTTCGGCGTGCTCGCGGGCGTCGCGGAGGAGGTCGTCGTGGAGCCCGAGAACCTCGAGGGTGCGCTCCGGAGGATGGTCGTGGGGCTCCGGGAGGGCCTGGGGCTGAGGGCGCTCACGCTCTCGGCCTCCGTGACCGAGGGGCGCGGCCTCGAGGCGAGGAGCGGCGTGGCGGGCGGGACGGCGGCGGAGCTCCCCATCCTCCGCGGCAAGAAACACGTCGGCACGCTCCGCGCCTACCCCGGCTCGCTCGACGACGGGCGGAGGGAGGTCCTGCGGGCCGCGGCGGGCGTCGCGGCGCTGGCCCTCGACGCCGCGTACGCCAGGGAGGTCGCCGCCCAGAAGACGGCGCAGGGGAGCGTCGTCCAGATCGCCTCGGAGGCCCTCGGCGTCATCAAGGAGGAAGGGGACCTCTACCGGACCGTGCTCGTCCTCACCCTGGAGCTCCTGGACGCCTCGGGCGGGGCGATCCTGCTCGGCGACGGCGGCGTCGTCTCCCTGGGCTTCGAGGGCTCCGAAGAGACCCTCGAAGCGTTGCGCGAGGTGCGTTTCCTAGGCCGAAGCCCCTGGATGGGGCGCATCGGCGGCCACCACCTCCTCGGCGTGGGGCTCGGCGGCGACGAGGGGGCGGTCTTCCTCACGCGCCCGACGCGGCCGTACACCGAGGCCGAGGGCGTCTCCCTGAAGCTCGTAGCCCGCCAGCTCGCCCGCGCCCGCGAGCGCAGCCGCCTCTACGCCTCCCTGGAGCGGACCTCCACGGAGGCCATCTCCGCGCTCGCCGCCGCGCTCGAGTCGCGCGACGACACCACGGGCGAGCACATAAGGAGGACGCAGGCCCTCGCCGGGGAGGTAGCCGAGGAGATCGGGCTGAGGCCCGAGGGGATCCGCGTCGTCAAGTACGCCGCCATGCTGCACGACATAGGCAAGATAGGCATCCCCGACTCCATCCTCAACAAGCCCGGCGGGCTCACCCAGGAGGAGTGGCGGGCGATGCGCCGCCACCCCGCGACCGGCGCCGACATCATCGGCAGGATCGCCGGCTTCGAGAACGTCGTCGAGGCGGTCCTCGCCCACCACGAGCGCCACGACGGGCGAGGGTACCCGGCGGGGCTCGCCGGCGACGAGGTGCCGGTCGCGGCGCGCCTGATCTCCGTGATCGACGCCTACGACGCCATGACCAACGACCGCCCCTACCGCAGGGCCATGACCCACGAGGAGGCCCTCGCCGAGATCGAACGCGGCTCGGGCACCCAGTTCGACCCCGCCGTGGTCGAGGCCCTCAAAACAGTCCTGCACCACGGAAGAAAGTGAGCTCCGCATGACCGAGGCCATCCCCTTCACGCAAGCCCAGAGCATAAGCGTCGGCGCCCACGTCTGCGCGATGCACGAGGCGCCCGGCGCCGTGCTCGGCGTGCTCGCCAGCACCTTCGCCGCCGGCCTCGAGCGCGGCGAGCGATGCGTCCTCGTCGCCCCGGAGTCCTCGGCCTCGGAGGTTCGCCGCCGCCTCCGGGAGGAGGGCGTGGACGTCGAGACCGTCGAGGGCGAGGCCCTGCTCTTCCTGACGGACCGAGACCCCCTGCTCGCCAACGGGGGGACCGAGTTCGACCCGGATCACCTCCTCGACGCCATCAAGGGCCTCTTCACGGCGACCGTCGAGGCCGGGTACAACGGCCTGAGGCTCTCCGCCGACGTCCCGTGGCTCACCCGCGACGTCCCCGGCGGCGAGCGGGCGATGGAGTTCGAGTCCAAGGCGGACGACCTCGTCAACGTCCCCGGCGTGCCGCTCCTCGCCATCTGCCAGTACCGCCTCGCCGACCTCGATCCCGAGGATTCCCTCGCCATCCTCGAACGCCACCCCCTCACGCTCGTCGGCGGAAGGGTCCACCAGAACGAGTCGTACGCGAGGCCGGACGGCTCTTCTCCCGCCTGAGACCCCCGGAGCCTCGCAAAACGCGCGTCCCTGATCGTGGCGTACACACGCCTGCTCCGGGTCCGGAGGTCCGTCGAGGGGCGGATCTGGCGGTGGAGCGAGGACGTCCCCACGCTCTCGTAGCTCTGCCGTCGTCGTCTCTGCGGAGACCCCGCGCCGGTACGGCCGAGCCCCCGCGTTCGTTTCGCCCGGCGGCGTAAGCGTTCGCGTCGCCTCTGCCGCGAGTTGGGCCGATCGGCCGGTACACAAGGGTTCGTGGTGGGTATATGCTCCCCCGCACAGTTCCGAGAGGAAGGAGCAGGACCCGTGTCGGAGAAGAAAGAGGCCGTACCCGAGCCCGCCGGTCTATCCAGGAGGAATGCCCCGGTGGGCACCAGCGACGAGTACTACGTCCCCGACTACGTCATGCGCGATTTCGGCGAGGCGGAGGAGACGTCGTCCCCGTCCGGCGGAACCTCCCGCGGACGCGCGGGCTCTCTGCTCTGAGACGGACCTCTTAGTTTTTCGAGAGTTTCGAAGTTCAGGCCGGGGCGACGGGGCCCCGGCCTCTCTCGTCTTCGCCCTTCGCCTCGCGCTCGCGGCGCATGGCCTCCGCCAGGTCCTCGACCCGTTTCAGCCCCGACCTGACGGCGTCCTGTACGTTCGTCGCCCCGCCCTCCGGCTCGGACGCCTCCTTGTAGGCCGCGCGGAGCTTCTCGAAGTCGGGGTGCTCCCTGAACAGCCCGATCGCCTCCTCGTGGTCGGAGGGCGGGACCAGGTACTCCCGCTGCACGGTGACGGGGTTGATCCAGGTGAAGCTCCCCTCGGGGTCCGAGTAGGTGAAGTTCTTATGCATACGCCCTCACGGTAGCATGCGCCCGGCCCTCGCGCCCGTCCCTCAGCCGCCGACGGTGGCGGGAAGCTCGTACAGCGCGCGGTCGGCGGGGGAAGAGGAGCGGCTCATGGCGGCACCGCGATTTTCCAGTAGGTCCGTGGCCCCCTCGGGGGTCGGTATGTTCTCGGTGCCCCTGACGAACACCGCCACGGGCCGCCGCTTGTCGCGCAGCTCGAAGACGCACTCGCCCGTCCTCCCGTCGCGCGCGAAGAACGCTATCCGGTACCCGTCGGACTCCGCCAGAAGCGGCACGACCTCGTTGTCGAGGCGCTCCGGGAGCCACGGCTCCCAGCCCTTCTCCTCGAACGTCTCCCGCACCTCGTCGAAACACCGCCACGCCTGCCAATCCCACATCGCCCGCTCTGCCTCCTCCGGGATCTCCATCCCCGTCTCCTCGTAGGAGCATCATGGTAGGCGGTCGAGGACGGGCGTCGCCTCGGACGGGGGGCCAAAGATCCGGGCCCCCGGGGGCGCGCGGGTCGGCCGAAGCTACAGCCGCCGCGCCCCGGCTCGATACAATGTGCCGCGACGTATACGTACGAGTCCTGGAGGACGCATGGCCGAGACGATAGACCTCTACTACTGGCCCACCCCCAACGGCTGGAAGGTCAGCATCGCCCTGGAGGAGCTGGGGCTTCCCTACAACGTCGTGCCGGTGAACATCGGCGCGGGCGACCAGTTCGAGCCGGAGTTTCTGAGGATAAGCCCGAACAACAAGATGCCCGCCATCGTCGACCCGGAGGGGCCGGACGGGGAGCCCATAAGCGTCTTCGAGTCCGGCGCCATCCTGCTCTACCTCGCCGAGAAGACCGGCAAGCTCTTCCCGAATGAGCCCCGCAAGAAGTACGAGGCGATGCAGTGGCTGATGTTCCAGATGGGCGGGGTCGGCCCGATGCTAGGCCAGGCCCACCACTTCCGCCAGTACGCCCCCGAGACCATTCCCTACGCCGTCGACCGCTACACCAACGAGGCCGCCCGCCTCTACGGCGTGATGGACCGCCACCTCGCCGGGAACGAGTACTTTGCGGGCGACGAGTACACGATCGTGGACATCGCGGTCTACGGGTGGGTCGTCCCCCACGAGAACCAGGGCCAGGACCTCGACGACTTCCCGAACCTCAAGCGGTGGTTCGACGCCGTGAGCGCCCGCCCGGCGGTCCAGAAGGGCGTCAAGGTCGGCGAGGAGTTGAGGCAGAACATCAACGAGCTCGACGAGGAGTCCCGGAACAGGCTCTTCGGCAACAAGCCCTCCGGGAGCTAGGAGGTCAGGCGTGGGGGCCGGCGCGGCCCCTACGCCGTTCTGCGGTTCAGGCGGCGTTCGAGGCCGTTCGCCAGGTAGATCAGGGGCAGGCAGATCGCGAGGTAGATGAGCGCGGCGGCGATTAGCGGCGTGCCGTTAAAGGTCTCGGACTGGAGGACGCGCGCGGCCCTCAGAAGCTCGGAGAGCCCGATCACGCTGACGAGCGAGGTGTCCTTGACGAGCATGACGAACTCGTTCGTCAGCGGCGGTATGACGCGCCGGAAGGCCTGCGGGACGATGATGTAGCGCATCGTCTGGGTGTAGGTGAGGCCCGAGGCCCGGCCGGCCTCCATCTGGCCCTTGTCGATGCTTTCTATGCCGGAGCGGAAGATCTCGGCCACGTAGGCTGCGCCGTTCAGGGCGAGCGCGGCCAGCCCCGCGAAGAACAGGCTCGTGAAGCGGATGCCCACGAGCGGGAACGCGAAGAACAGGATGATGATCTGGACGAGCAGCGGCGTCCCCGGAAGACGTCGATGTAGAGCTGCGCCGGGAAGCGCAGGAGGCGGCTCCTGGAGATCTTCATCAGCGCCAGCACGAGCCCGAGGACGATCCCGAGGACCTCCGCGAAGAAGGCCAGCGAGATCGTCACCAGCACCGCCTCCAGGATCGGGCCGAAGTTGTCGAAGACGAGACCGAAGTCCAGGAAGCGCTCCCTGAGCCGCCCCAGGTTGAAGTTGCTCGGGTTTATGTCTATCTGCAGGAGGTGCAGGTACGCCGCCGCGTTCATCGTGAGGCCCCGGTCCCCCTAGCCCCTACGGGATCTCCTCGGGCTGCACGCCGATGTGCCTCTCGTAGATCTCGGCGTAGGTGCCGTCGTCTTTTATCTCCTGCAGCGCCTCGTTGACCCTGCCCACGAGCTCGCTGTCCTTGGGGAAGGCGATGCCGTACTGCTCGCCGGTCGGGATGGTCTGCACGATCTCCAGCGAACCGCCGCTGGACTGCTCCCTGTCCGCCGAGACCGGGAAGTCGTTTATGACCGCGTCGACCGACTCGTTCTCCAGGGCCGCGAAGGCGTCCTCGACGGTGTCGAAGGTCGTCACCTCGGCGACCCCGCCCTCGTCCCTCAGGGCGGTCGCCTGGTCGGCGCCGGTGGTCCCTATCTGGACGCCAACGTTGGACTCGGCCAGGTCGTCGGTCGACCGGATGTCCGAGTCGGAGCGGACCATGAGCGACTGGTCGGCGTTGAAGTACGGGTCGGAGAAGTCCACGTCCTGCTGGCGCTCCTCGGTGATGGTCATCGCGGAGATGGCCGCGTCGTAGTTGCCGGACTGGAGGCCGCCGATGATGCCGTCGAAGGTGACGTTCTGGAACTGGGGCGTGAAGCCGGCCCTCTCGCCGACCTCGCGCATGAGGTCTATGTCGAAGCCGGCGGGCTCGCCGCCCTCGTCGTACTCGAACGGCGGGTAGGCTATGTCCGAGGCGACGACGATCTCCTCGGCCTGCTCCCCGCCACCGCCACCGCCGCCGCCGCAAGCGGCGAGCGACAGCGAGAGCAGCATCGCCAGCACGAGCAACGCCGCGCCCCTGAAGTTCTTCACCCTACCCACGTCCTTCCCGTATCCCTTGTAACCTCGAGCATCGTTCACCCGCCGTGAACCGGGGGTTGGGCGGATATTAGCGGTTGGGAGACCACCGGCGCAAACCCGCTCCTCACCCCGCCGCGCCGCACCAGTCCGCGAGCAGGAGCGCGACGGTCTTGGCGGCGGTCAGGAGGTCTTCTACGCTCAGGTGCTCGTCGGGGCCGTGCGCCACCCCACGTCCCCGGCCCCGTACATGACGCAGGGCATCCCCCGAACAGGACGAAGAGGCGCATGTCGGCCCCGTACGGGACGGCCTCGACCGCGGGCGCACGGCCCGTGACCCTCTCGTGGGCCCCGCGACCGATCTGGCGAGGGGAGAATCCGCGGGACCTCGGACGGGGCGAACTGGCCCCCGATCCACTCGAGCTCCGGCGGGTGCTCCCGGAGCCACGAGTCCCCTCCGGCGATCTCCGCGACCCGCGCGGCGACGAGGGCCTTGACGTCCCGGAGGTGCTCCCCGGGGATCAGGCCGATCCTACCCTCCGCGACGAGGCTCTCCGGCACGGTCGAGGCCCAGTTCCCCGAGCGCACGAGCCCGACGCTCAGGGGCGCCTTGTCCTCGATGCCCTCGTACAGGGGGTGCGAGAGCGAGGCCTCGCGCTCGCGCTCCAGCGCCCGCAGCCCCTCGAAGACCGGGACGAACTTCTCGAGCGCGGAGACGCCCCTGCCGCGCACCGCCGCGTGCACGGCGCGCCCCCTGACGGTCAGCCGGAAGACCAGGGAGCCGCCCTGCGCGGGGACGAGGGCGAGGCGCGTCGGCTCCGTGATGAGGGCCGCGTCCGCCCGGTAGCCCCTCAGCACGGTGGCGAGCGCCCCGAGGCCCCCGTCCTCCTCGCCGACGGTCGCCGCGACGGTCACGTCGCCCGCGAGCTCCACTCGTGCGTCCGCTAGCGCCCGGAGCGCGGCGATGTGGGTCACCAGGCCGCCCTTCATGTCGCAGGAGCCGCGCCCGTAGACCCGTCCCCCCTCCACGGCTCCGGCGAACGGGTCGTGCGTCCACGTCGCGGGGTCGCCGGCCTCGACCGTGTCGATGTGGGCGTTCAGGAGGATCGATCGCCCCCCGCCGCGCCCGCTACGGCGCCCGATCACGTTCGGCCGCCCCTCGTACCGGGCCTGCTCGCCGACGTGCTCCAGGTACGGCGCGACCTCCTCGGGCGTCGCCTCGAACGTCTCGACCGAGAGCCCGGTCTCTCGGAACGCCCACTCGACCGTGCGGGCGAACGGCCCCTCGCCGCCGGTTATGGAGGGGACGCGGACGAACTCCTGGAGGAGCCGGACGGTCTCGCCGCGGCGGGCGTCGACGGCGCGCGCCAGCTTCTCCGGGAGGGACGCCTCCAAGCTCGGCCCCTAGCGCGCCCCCGGGGTCCTGCGGTCCAGGCTGCGCTTCGTGAAGTAGTTGATGAAGTACAGGACGACGCCGGCGACGAGCAGGATGCCCGCCCTCAGGAAGATGGCGCCCTCCTGCTGGACCAGCAGCACCACGATCACGATGATGGCCACGATCGGGATGAACGACGGGGCGCTGAAGTGGTTGTGGTCCACCCGGTCGCGCTTGAGCGCCAGGACCGCGACGTTCACGACGGTGAAGACCAGGAGGAGGAGCACGACCGTCGTGTCCGCGAGGTCGCCGACGTCGCCCGAGGTGACGAGGGCGAGCAGGATCACGGCGACGAAGACTATCGCCACCCAGGGGGTCCCCCGCCCCCGGTGGGTCCGGCCGAGGATCGACGGCATGACGCCCTCGCGGGCCATCCCGTAGACGACGCGGGAGCCCATTATGAGGTTGGCGAGGGCCGTGTTCGTGATGGCGACCAGCGCGATGAGGCTGAAGATCTGGGACGGGAACGCGAGCGGACCCTCCGTGATCACGAGGCTCAGGGGGGCGGTCTCTTCCGCGGCGAGCCTCGCGGGGTCTATGACCATCGTGGCGGTGAACGCGACGAGCAGGTAGACGATGCCGGTGATGAGGATCCCGCCGAAGAGCGCCCTCGGGAAGCTGCGCGCCGGGTCTTGGGTCTCCTCGGCGACGTTCACCGAGTCCTCGAAGCCGACGAGCGCGTAGAAAGCGGTCGAGGCCCCGGCCAGCACCGCGAGCGCCAGGCCCGTGTCGGCCGAGAAGGTGAAGGGACGCCCGACGTCGGCGCTCCCGTCCGAGAGGGCGAGCACCCCTATGACGATGACCAGCAACAGCCCGGAGAGCTCGATGACGGTGAGGACGAGGTTCGTCTTCAGGGACTCCGAGATGCCGATAAAGTTGATGGTCGAGAGCACCGCCACGAACAACACCGCGACTAGCAGCGTCGGCAGGTTGACGAACGCCGACAGGTAATCCCCGCCGAACGCCCGGGCCGCCGCCCCCGCGCTCGCGAGCCCCGAACACACGACCGCGAAGGCGACCATGAACGAGAAGAACGGGTTTCTGAAGGCCCGGTTGGCGTAGAGGGCGGCCCCGCCGCCCCGGGTACTTCGTCACGAGCTCCGCGTAGGCGAAGGCGGTGAGGGCGGCGAGCACGAACGCGACGAGAAACGAGACCCAGACCGCCCCCCGACCTCCCCGGCCACGCTCCCGACGCGCACGTAGATGCCGGTCCCGAGCATGTCCCCGATGATGAAGAGCAGGAGGAGGCGCGGCCCTATCGCCCTGCGCAAGCCCCCCGGCTCTTCGACCCTGCTCTCCGGTACCCCTACCGAGTCCGACATCCCTACTCCTCCCTCTTATCCCGACGGTCTACCGCGCCGAAGGGGCCGCGCGGATCAGGCAAGAAACTCGAGGCCGGCGACGGTCGGCGGCTCCGCGGGCTCCTCGACGACCTCGAAGCTCGTACCGGGGAGGCCCCTCAGGTCCTCCTCCCGCAGCCGCGAGAGCTTGCCGCCCACCGAGAACGCGTTGACGCGGTTGAGCCCGTAGACGCCCGGCACGGTCTCCGGCGGGAGCGGCGCCTCGAGCATCACCCGGGTCCTCTTCGAGCCGTCCGCCGTCCACTCGCTGTTCTCCGCCGGGAAGTACGTGGCCTCGAAGTAGAGCTCCGTCAGGGGGTCCCGCTCGTGCGAGAAGGCCACGAAGACGCGAGAGAGATTCGACGCGTGCTCCAGGACCAGGCCCATCCTGACGACATCCCCCGCCATGTACCGCCGAACGCCGTCCACCCATTCACCTCCCGAAGAATGCCGGGGACATCCTAACCCAGGCCGCCCGCGCCCCGCCAACCGCCGGGGAGGATTCGGACGGGTGTGGGGGCGTAGCGCGGTCTCTAGGAGTGCAGGATCTGGCCGAGAAAGCGCTTCGCGCGCTCGTTCTCGGGCTCCCGGAAGAAGTGCTCGGGCGTCCCGGTCTCGACGATGCGGCCCTCGTCCATAAACACGACCCGGTCGGCGACGCGCCGGGCGAAGCCCATCTCGTGGGTGACGACGACCATCGTCATGCCGCCGCGGGCGAGGTCGGCCATCGCCTCGAGGACCTCGTTGATCATCTCGGGGTCCAGCGCCGAGGTCGGCTCGTCGAAGAGCATGATCCTGGGCTCCATCGCCAGCCCGCGGGCGATCGCGACGCGCTGCTGCTGGCCGCCGGAGAGGCTCTCGGGGTACTTGTTGGCCTGCTCGGGGATGCCGACCCGCGTCAACAGCTTCTCGCACCGCTCGTCGGCCTCGCCCTTGGAGACGCCTTTGACCTTCGTGGGGGCGAGCTTGATGTTCTCGGCGACGGTCTTGTGCGGGTAGAGGTTGAAGCTCTGGAAGACCATGCCTATCTCGCTGCGCAAGGTGTTCAGGTTCGTGCCCCTGTCGTGGACGCGCATCCCGTCCACGATCAGCTCCCCCGAGGAGATCTCTTCCAGGGCGTTGATGCACCTGAGGAGCGTGCTCTTGCCCGAGCCGGAGGGCCCGATCACGACGACGACCTCGCCCTCCTCGACGGAGAAGTCGATGTCCTTGAGGACCTGGAAGTCCCCGAAGTACTTGTTCACACCCCTGAACTCGATGATGCTCATCTATGCGCCCCGCCACCGTGTTAAGTTACGTAACAGTAGGAACAGCCCGTCGAATAATACATTGGAGGAGGTCCTTTGGACAGCCTGTTCGACGTCGCCGAGGCGGCGAGAACCGGGAGGAGAGGCTAGGAGAGCTCGCGCGTCAGGTCTCCGTGTGCACCCGGTGTGACCTGGCGCTCAACAGGACGAACACGGTCTTCGGCACGGGCGACCCGTACTCGCCGCTGATGCTCGTGGGGAGGGGCCGGGCGAGAACGAGGACGCGACGGGCCTCCCGTTCGTGGGGAGGGCCGGCAAGCTCCTCGACGACATCCTCAAGGCCGTCGACCTCACCCGCGACGACGTCTACCTCACGAACGTCGTCAAGTGCCGGGCGGCCCAGCCCGAGGGCGGCCGGATGAAGAACCGCCCGCCGAGGGCCGGCGAGGTCAACGCGTGCAACATCTACCTCGAGGGCCAGAGGGAGGCGATAAGGCCCGAGATCATCCTGTGCCTCGGCGGCCCCGCGGCTAAAGCGATCATCGACAAAGACTTCAGGATCACCAAAGACCGCGGCAAGTGGTACGAGGTGGGCGGCGGACTGGCGATGGCGACCTTCCACCCGGCCTACGTCCTCCGCCAGCGCGACGACGACCTCGTGCGCGCCAAGCGCGCCGTGTGGAAGGACGTCCAGGCGGTCTACGCCGAGTACCAGAAGGCGCTGGAGGCGCGGGACCAAGACCCCGGCCGGTAGCTCTCCCGCGGGGCGTGCCGGCGCGTCCCCCTCTCCCTTCTACGCCCCTCGCGGCCCGCGCTAAAGCTTTTCCGGGAGCCGTCCGATAAATCTGCGTGCGCCAATTCGTCTGGCGCCGATCGGTCGAAGAAGCGCGGATGCGGCGCGGAGAACAGGAGGGAAAAGAAAAGATGAACGAAGCAGAGATGGCAGTAATGAGCGGTGGCGTCGTGAACACCGCGTGGAGCCCGGTCCTGGTGGTGCTCTCGTACCTGATCGCCTCCCTCGCCGCCTACACGGCGCTGGACCTCGCCGGGCGGGTCGTGAACTCGATCGGCGTGGCGCGCAAGGTCTGGCTCTTCGGCGGGGCCGCGGCGATGGGCCTCGGAATCTGGTCGATGCACTTCGTCGGCATGATGGCGCTGAGCTTGAACGTGAACGGCGAGCAGGTCGGGATGGGCTACAACCTGCCCGTGACGGTCCTCTCCGTGCTTATCGCGATGGGCGCTTCGGCGGTCGCGCTGTACACCGTCAGCCGCGAGAGCATGGGCATCAAGCAGCTCGCGATCGCCGGCCCGATCATGGGCATCGCCATCGCGGGCATGCACTACACCGGCATGGCGGCGATGCGCATGGCGGTCGAGATCAACTGGAACTACGCCGTCGTGGGGCTCTCCGTGCTTATCGCGATCGCGGCCTCCGTCGTGGCGCTCTTCCTGGCCTTCCGCTTCGGCCGGACCGAGGGCAACCTGAAGTTCGTCCTGATGGGCGTCGCGGCGCTCGTCATGGGCGTCGCGATCGTCGGCATGCACTACACCGGCATGGCCGCCGCCTCCTACGCCGCGCTCGACCTCGCCCGCGTGATGGAGGGCAGCCACGCCAGCCACGGGTCGCTCGGCTACGGCGTCGGCTTCGCCACGCTCCTCGTGCTCGGCTTCGCCCTCGTGGCCTCGACCCTGGACCGCCGCTACGCCGCCCAGGCCAGGGCCCTCAACGCCCGCCTCGCCGCCCAGCAGCGGGCCCAGCAGGTGGCCTCTCAGGAGGGCTAGGGACCTCCCCGGCCGGCGCGCCGGGGCGCGGCCTCGGACAGCGCATCCGGCCAACGCGAGGCCCGGGCCCACCAGGCCCGGGCCTCGCGCCTCTTGCGGGCATGGACGTCCACCGCGAGGGCTGAGAAAATCCCGAGCGTTAGAGGCGTTACGCCGGTAGAATCGACGAGGTTACGCGAGCCGGAAGGGTTGATCGCAGGACATGAGACGCATCTTTGGCAGCAGGCCCACGAGGTTCGAGAGGGGCGACGCGGTCAGGCTCAAGACCGCCCTCCCCGCCAACGGTCTGGAGCGGGGCATGGTCGGCACGATCTCCGAGGTGCGCCGGACGAAGCTGCCGTCCTACGACGTGCAGTTTCTGAACGCGAGCGGGGTGGTCGGGCGCTCCGTGGTGGACGAGACCGATCTGATGCCGGCGGACGGCAGGAGGTTCGACGACAACGACGTCGTGAGGCTCAGGAGGGACGTGCCCTCCGAGGGGCTCGCGACCGGGACCGTCGGCATCGTCTCCGAGGTGTCGCCGGGGCCGCCCGTCAGGTACATCGTCGAGTTCGTGAACGCCAGCGGGGCCGTGATCGCCCGGTCCGCGCTCTTCGACGACGACCTCGCCTCGCCGGACGAGGCCCCCGAGAGCGACGCCGGAGCGCCGAGCGATGGGGGCAGCGGCGACGCGCCCGAAGAGACCGGCCTCGCGGACGACCAGCTCGACCAGCTTATCGCGGAGCTCCGGACGCAGGGACAGGCCATGCAGCAGCAGTCCGCGCAGGAGCAGGCCGCGCAGGAGCAGTCTGCGCAGGCCGGACCGCCCTCCCCGCAGGCCGAAACGCCTGCTCGGCAGGTCGAACCGCCGGTCCAGGAGCCGGACGAGCCTTCGGGCGTCGTGGACGATGCGCCGCCCTCGGACGGTCGGATCACCAAGTTCGTAAGGGGCGACGCCGTGCGGCTCAACGCGGCCCCGCCCTCGGCCGGCTTCGAGGCCGGGGCCGAAGGGACCGTGACGTGGGTGATCCTGGGCCAGCCCGTCGCGTACCTCGTCGAGTTCCGCAACGCGTCGGGCGGGACGGGCCCTCCCACGAAGGTGGAGGAGCCCTACCTCTCGTTCGCCAGGTAGGGGCCGCCCGGCGGGCGCGGGAGGTAAGCGTATTACTAACCGTTTCTGATCCTGGCTGTTATGATGCGCTAACAAGCAGTGTCAAAGCGTCGAGAAGGGCCGTTTATTTTGGTCAGCACAACTCCCAGCACACGCATGATGGACTCCGTAGACAAGGATCTGCTCAACCTTATCCAGCGCGAGTTTCCTCTGGAGCGGGAGCCGTTCGCGGCGCTGGGGCGCCCCTTGGGTCTGGCCGGGGACGAGGTGATACGGCGCATAGAGGCCCTCAAGAGGGGGCGCGTGATCCGTCAGATCAGCGCTATCTTCGATACGCGCGTGCTGGGTTACCAGTCGACCCTCGTCGCCGCCAGCATCCCCGCCGAGAAGCTCAACTCCGCCGCCAAGGCGATAAACTCGCACCCCGGCGTCTCCCACAACTACGAGCGCAACAACCCGTTCAACCTCTGGTACACCGTCGCCGTCCCGCCCGACTCCCGCCTGGGCCTCGAGGGGACGGTGGACGTGCTGCACAAGATCAGCGGCGCCGAGAAGACGCGCATCCTGCCGACCTTGAAGCTGTTCAAGATCGGGGTGACGCTGGACATGAACGCGGGCGCGACCGCCAAAAAGGAGGCCCCGCAGTACGGCGAGTCCGACCGCGCGGGCGCCGACCGCAACGTCTCCGACGAGGACAAGGCGGCGATCCAGGCGTTGCAGGAGGACATCCCGCTCACGCCCCGGCCGTTCGACCTCTGGGGCCGGCAGGTGGGCCTGGGGTACGAGGATCTTCTCGAGCGGGCCTACGACTTGCAGCGGCGCAAGATCATGCGCCGCTTCTCGGCGGTCCTCTACCACCGCAAGGCCGGCTTCCGGGCGAACGCGATGGGCGTGTGGAAGGTGCCGGAGGACCGGGTCGAGGAGGTCGGGCAGGCCTTCGCCCAGTACCAGGCGGTCTCCCACTGCTACCAGCGCCCGGTCTACGAGGACTGGCCCTACGCCCTGTTCAGCATGGTCCACGGGCGCAGCGAGGAGGAGTGCGAGGCGGTCCTGGACGCCATGGGCGAGGAGACGGGCCTCACCGAGCGGCTCTCGCTCTACTCCACCCGCGAGTACAAGAAGACGCGCGTGCGCTACTTCACGCCGGAGATGGAGGCCTGGGAGAGGCTCTACGCCGGCGTCCTCCGCTAGCGCCCCGCAGACGGCAGACCTCCACATGGACGCCCCCTCCCCGGTCTTCGGAGCCGGCGCGGGGGGCGTCTCTCGTCTTGGGAGATCTGCGTGCTGAGTGGTGCCCTGATCGTGGCCTTGCTCGTGGCGCTCCTGGCCGGGAGCGTCTCCGGGCTGACGGGGTTCGGGCTCGCCCTGATCGCGGTTCCACTCCTCTTGTTCGTCTACGAGCCCGCGACGGTGGTGGTGCTCGTCTTCGTGCTCTCGGTGTTTATCAACGTCGCGGTGGTATGGGACTCTTGGCACGATGCCGACCGTAAACTGGTGCTCGCGCTGCTCCCACCGGCGGCCGTCGGGGTCTTTGTCGGGGCGGAGGTGCTGTACTACGCGGACCCGCTCTACATCCGGCTCGGCGTCGGGATGATCGTGGTCTTCTCGGCGTTGCTGCTCCTGCGCGAGGTGAGGATACCGAGGGCGGAGGGATGGTTGGGCACGGTGATCGCGGGCTCGACGAGCGGTATGCTGTCGACCTCCACGGGCCTCGCCGGCCCGCCGATAGTCCTCCTCTTCGCCGCGCGCCACCTCCCCAAGCACGCCTTTCGGGGCTCCAGCGCCCTCTACTTTCTGGCGATGAGCGTCGTGGGCCTCGCCGCCCTCGCGAACCGCGGCCTGCTCGACTGGGCCCGGCTACCGCTCGCCCTCGCGCTCGTCCCCGCCGCCTTTCTTGGCAAGGTCCTGGGCACCGCGCTCCTCAACGAGGTCTCCGACAAGACCTTCCGCGTCGTGACCCTGGGCGTCGTGATCCTCACCGGAACTCTGGGCGCCGCCACCGCCGGGTGGGCGCTCCTGTAGACGGGGAGCGGCAACCACCGGTCGTGGCACCCGACGGAGAGTTTGCTACAATAAAGTAACAAAGTGTTTGGTCCGAAGAAAACGGTGGGCGCGGGACGGAAGACGACCGGACGGTTGTCTTTTTTCGTGCTGCTCGTCTCGCAGCTTGCGGCGACGGCCGGTTTCATGTTCGTCATGCCCTTCATGCCGCTGTACGTGCAAGGGCTCGGGGTGGAGGATGCGGGTCGCGCCGCGGCGTGGGCGGGCCTCCTGAACACGGCGACGGCCGTGACGATGGCGACGGCGGCCCCGCTCTGGGGCGGCTGGCGGACAAGTTCGGGCACAAGCCCATGCTCCTCAGGGCGACGCTGGCCGGGGCCGTCGTGGTGGGCTCATGGGGCTCGTGACGGCGCCCTGGCAGCTGCTCCTCCTCAGGCTCCTGCAGGGCACGCTCACGGGACGGTCGCCGCCGCGACTGTGCTCGTCTCGGCGACGGCGCCCGAGGGAGGGAGGGCCAGCGGCTCGGGACGTTGCAGATGGTCATCTTTCTGGCCGCCGCGCTGGGGCCGTTCGCGGGCGGGTTGTTCGCGGACCTCGTCGGCATTCGGGCGTCGTTCGGGGTGACGGCGGCGCTGCTCGCGGGCTCCGGGCTGATGGTCCTCTTCGGGGTAGGCGAGGCGAAGCCCGTCCGGGAGGCCTCGGACGAGGAGGACGGGGATGAGCCCCTCCACCTCAAGAGGCGGCTCGCGCCGGTGCTCGCGGCGCTCTTCGTGACACACCTGGCGATCACGGGCGTCGTGCCCGCGGTCCCCGGCTTTCTGGCCTCGCTCGTCGGGGAGACGGCGCGGGTGGCGGGGCTGGCCGGCCAGATTATCGGGGTCGCGGCGCTCGCGGCGGCCCTGGGCTCCCTCGTCGGGGGGAGGCTGGCGGCCCGCTTCGGGGCGCGGCGGGTGGTGATCGTCGCGCTGGTGCTCGCCGGGCTGGCTTTTCTGCCGCAGGCCGGGGTCGGGAGCGTCGCGGAGCTATGGGTGTTGAGGATCCTGTCGAGCTTCTTTCTCGGCATCGTGATCCCGGTCGTGAACCTCGCGGTGCGCTCCTCCGTCCCGTCCGCGCGCCAGGGGGCCGCCTTCGGGCTCTCCGCCTCCGTCACCTCGGCCGCGCTCGGCATCGGACCCTTAGGTGGCGGGCTCCTGGCGGCCCGCTTCGGCTTCGAGGCACCCTTCCTCGTGCCCGGGCTGCTCCTGCTGGGGGCGGGAGCGGCGCTGGCGGCGCTCGCCGTCGCGCAGAGGAAGCCGAGGTACGGCAAGATCTTTCGCCTGATCCTGGCGCACCTCGTCAGCCGCTGAGCCCGTCGGGATCGAAGCTCCGCAGAAGAAGGCGCCTCTTCGCTCTCGGCGACGAACTCCGACGGTACGCGCGGCATCGGGTCGAACGCGGAGCCGCGAGGTAGACGAGCAGCCTGGCTTTCCCCCGCTGTTTAAGCGCCGAGCTTCTCCGCGAGGTCCAGAAAGTCTTCGGCGTTGACGTCGAAGGAGGGGTCGGGGGGTTCCGGTTCCCGGTCGGGGCCCCACTCCATCTGGCGCAGCACGTAGGCGGTGCGCAGGCCGTGGGTGCGTGCGGCGCGGAGGTCGGAGGGGTGGGCGGCGACGAGCATCACCTCTTCGGGCTCAGGCCGAGGAGGTCCGGCACCATGAGGTAGGCCTCGGGGTCGGGCTTGTAGTGGCGGACGAGCTCGGCGGAGAGGACGAGGTCCCAGGGGAGCCCCGCGTTCTTTGCCATGTCTTTGAGGAGGGCCACGTTGCCGTTCGAGAGGGTGGTGACCGTGTAGACCTTCTTGAGGCGCGTCAAGCCCTCGACGGAGTCCGGCCAGGGGCGAGGCGGTGCCACGCTCTGTTGAGGTGGTCCCTGTCCTCCTCCGTCAGGCCCTCGATGCCGAACTCCCCAGAAGCTCTTCGAGGGAGGCCCGGTGGAGCCGGTCGAGGCTCTGCCAGGGCGTCTCGCCGCGCCGGACGCGGTCCATGGAGGGGCGTACCTCCCCGCCACGCGTCGGCGAAGGCGGGCCAGTCCACGCCGCGTAGGCCCTTCTCGCGGCCGAGGGCTTCGCCCTCGCGGATCACGGACCCCGCCAATCCACTACCGTGCCGAAGACGTCGAAGGCCAGCGCCTTCAAGGAGCCCCCGTCGCTCAACCGCTCACCCCTCCCCGTGTCCCCGCCCGTCACGAGGGCAGGATTATACCGGCGCCAGGGGCTCGCGTGGTCCGGGGCTGGTGCCGGAAGGGGTCCTACGGGCGGAGGGTAGCCAGGGCCGGCATCGCGCCCGCCGCGACCTTCCCCGCGTCGACCATGGTGCTGGCGAAGTCGTCGCTGCTCACGCCCAGGGGCGGCATCCCCGTGCCCTCGGCGATCCGGCGGGGGAGGGGGTCGATCACGACCCGGCTGATGTTGGCGTACGGCCCGTAGAGCAACGAGACGAGCTCTCCGGCCGTGGTCTCGCGGACCTGCCAGTCCGGGCCCAACTCCTCGAGGCCGAGGAACAGCTCCGCCTCCTCCTCGAAACCGAAGACCACCAGCGCCTCCCCGAGGCCGTCGGCGTCGACGGTGCATGCCTCCGCGTGACAGAAGCCTTCTCTGACCAACGTCCAGTACCTTGGACGCCTGATCTTCTCGTCCGTTACGCTCTCCGACATCTCTCTGCCCCTTTCCGGAGCGCGGACCCCATGCCCGCGTCCACGACCCTTTGGCACCCACCTCGCCGGTCGTCTCCGTAGACGGCATCTTAACGCCCGGAGACCACCGTCGAAAGCCGGCGCGGACGCTGCCCCGCGAGAATGGGCCGAAAGGTGTAGGGCGCGCGACGATGCCGCGAGGTTCTCAAGGTGTAGTGTTGCAGGCGCGTTTAAAGCCGTACAACAAGTGGTGATTCGGGTAGACCGATAGGTGTCGCGGGCCCATAATCCCCTGGGTTGGCAGCTTCCGGGAGAGGAGGACCTTTGTCCGTTAGGGTAGGCGCGCAGATTCAGCCGCAGCACACGGAGTACGGCCCGATGCGAGACACGTGGCTCAGGGTCGAGGAGATGGGGGCGGACACGCTCTTCACCTGGGACCACTTCTATCCGCTCTATGGGGAGCCCGAGGGCAAGCATTTCGAGTGTTGGACCATGCTTGCGTCGATGGCCGAGGCCACCGAGCGGGTGGAGTTCGGGGCGCTGGTGACTTGCAACTCCTACCGGAACCCCAACCTCCTCGCGGACATGGCGAGGACGGTGGACCACATCTCGGGCGGGAGGCTCATCCTCGGGATGGGGAGCGGCTGGTTCCAGAAGGACTACGACGAGTACGGCTACGAGTTCGGGACGGCGCCGGGACGCCTCAAGGAGCTCGACCGTTCGATGCCGGTGATAGAGGAGCGCATGAAGCGCCTCAACCCGCCCCCGACGCGCGACATCCCCGTGCTGATCGGCGGCGGGGGCGAGAAGGTGACCCTGCGGATCGTCGCCGAGCACGCCCACATCTGGAACGGCTTCGGCGACCCCGAGGCGGCCGGCCGCAAGAGCCGCATCCTCGACGACTGGTGCGACAAGGTCGGGCGCGACAGGGCCGAGATCGAGCGCTCCGTGCTGATACAGCCGGACAAGATCAAGCACGCGGACGAGTACGTGGAGAACGGCATCACCCACCTGATCTACGGCGTCGGCGGCCCCGACTACGACCTCTCCCCGCTGCAGGAGCTTATAGCCTGGCGAGACTCCCGGAACGGGGGCTAGCGGGACCCACCCGCGTCCCGAAGCGGCTCTTTCGCCTTCGGGACGCGGTCTCTGCCCACGGCTCTTCTGAAAGCCTTGAGCGCCGCGAGGGAGGGGAACGGGACCCTGCTGACCATCAGGGCCCCGAGGGCGAGCGAGGCCGCCAGCGCCAGGACCGGCGGGGGCCCGGCGGCGGCGAGCAGGGCGAGGGCGAGCCCGGCGGGCGGGATGGGGAGGCCGAGGTAGCAGTCCTCCCTCTTGACGAGCGGGAACCTGGCCAGCCGGGCCGCTCCGCAGGCCAGAAAGCCCGCCGAGACCGCGAGGCCGACGTAGGGCATGCCCTCCTGCAGCGTGCTCAGGTACAGGGCGAGGGCGGGGGCGGCGCCGAAGGAGACCACGTCCGCCAGCGAGTCGAGGTTGGCGCCGAACTCCCCCTCGACCGAGCAGAAGCGGGCGAGCGCGCCGTCCGCGAGGTCCAGGCCGGCCGCGAGCGCGACGAGGACGGCGGCCTCCACGAAGAGCCCCCCTGTGGCTAGCGAGAGCGCGACGAAGCCGGCCGTCAGGTTGCCGAGCGTCAGGATCGAAGGCAGGAGGTTGCTCAACGCCCGGTCCCCCCGGCGGGCGGGGTCGCGCGGCGCGCGATCGGGGTGAGCCCGGCCAGGACCCTCTCCCCCGGGGAGACCAGAGGCTCCCAGCCCTCGGGCAGGATCACGTCCGTGCGGGAGCCGAAGTGGATCAATCCTATCCTCCCGCCCGCCTCGACCTCGTCCCCGACCCCGACCCAGGAGGAGATCCTGCGGGCTATCGAACCGGCTTTGGGGATCACGACCGCCGACGTCCCGTCCCCGCCCTCGACGACGAGCCGGTTGCGCCGGTTGCCCTCCGAGCTCTCGAAGAGCGCCGGGGCGTACCCGCCCTCGATCTCCTCGAAGCGGGAGACCGTGCCCGCGATGGGGCTGCGGTTGACGTGGACGTTGTGCAGCGAGAGGAAGGTGCTTATGCTCAGGCCGCGTCCCTCGGGCAGCGCCTCCTCCTCGACGGGCTCCACGCTCTTGACGAACCCGTCCGCCGCGGCGTAGGCGACCCCGGGCTCGGGGACGAGCCTGCGCTCCGGGTCCCTGAAGAAGGCGAGGACGCCCAGGGAGGCCACGAGCCCCGCCCAGCCGAGCCTCCTGCGCCCGAGGACGAGGAGCAGGGCGCCGAGCGCGAGGGGGGGAGGAAGTAGGACCGGGCGACGGCCCAGCTTCTGCGCGTCATGCCCCTCCTCCTGAGGAGCTTTCGGTCTTCTCGCAGGCGAAGAGGAAGGCGGGGGGACGTTGAGGGGCGAGAAGCGGCGCCGGATCCCGCCGAAGAGGCGCTCCAGATCGGGCAGGATGTTCTTGGAGTACTGGAGGACGAGCATCGAGCCCCCGGGCCTCAGCGCGTCGCGGGCGGCGACGAGGATCTCCTCCTTCAAGCTCGCGGGCAGCGTCGTGAAGGGCAGGCTGCTCACCACCGCGTCGGCCTTGCGCCCGGAGAGGTAGCGCTCGACGTTCTCGGCGGAGTCGTTGATCACGGTGAGGCGAGGGTCGGGGAGGCGCGCGGCGACGGCGTGGGCCAGGCGCTCATCGACCTCGAAGGCGAGAAAGACGCCGTCCGGGCCGAGGCGCCTCAGGATCTCCTCCGTGTACACCCCGATGCCCGTGCCGAACTCGACGACGACGTCCGCCCGCGAGAGGTCCTCCATGTCCAGGAGGTCCGCGACCGCCCGCCGCCCCGTCGGCCAGACCGCGCCGACCCTTCTCGGGTGCAGGATCATGGACCCCAGAAAGAGCGCCCGGCGGTACAAGTCCTGGCCGAGGCGGGATCCCGGCTTCTTCAACACCAACCCCCAATCTCCCCGGTCTTCGGGGGACGCCCCTCCCGGGCAGATACGAAATCCGACAAGCTACGTCGGGGCAGTATAGGGGAGTGTCCGGCCTTGTTTCGTGAGCCTTTCCACCACCTTGTGCGCCTCTTCGCTACGGCCGGCGGTCGTCCGGCCTACAATCTCCTGGTGCAAGAGGGCCGGACATAACGAGCGCGGACGGTCCGGGGGGACGCCACGCCGTCGTCGTGGGCGCGGGATGGGGGGGCTGCTCGCGGCCCGCGTCCTGGCCCGGCACTTCGGGCGCGTGACGGTCCTCGACCGCGACGCCCTCGCCCCTCGCGGTTCGGACGGGGCTCGCCGCAAGGGGGTGCCGCAGGGGAGGCACCTCCACAGCCTCGCCACCCGGGGCGGGGAGATCCTGGAGCGCTACTTCCCCGGCCTCGACGCCGAGCTCGCCGCGGCCGGGTGCCCGAAGCTGGATCAGGCGGCGGACGCCGTCACCGACCTGCCGGCCGGGCGCCTGCCCCGCTTCCGCTCCGGCATAACGATGCGCGCCGCGAGCCGGTACGAGCTGGAGGCGCGCGTCCGCCGCCGCGTCGAGGCCGAGCCTTCGGTCCGCTTCCTCTCGGGCCGGGAGGTCGTCGGGCTGGCGACGGGCGGCGACGGGGCCGTCACAGGGGTGAGGACGCGGGCCCGGAACGGCTCGGTCGGCGGCGCGACGGAGGTTCTGGGGGCGGATCTCGTCCTCGACGCGAGCGGGCAGGGCTCGCGGGCGCCGCGCTGGCTGGAGGAGCTGGGGTACGGGGCGCCCGAGGAGGAGGTCGTCGACGCCAGGCTCGGCTACGCGACCCGGTGGTACAGGGTGCCGGAAGGGTTCTCGGGGGCTGGAAGGGCGCCTCGATCCTGCCCGGCTGGCCCCACAGCCCGAGGGCGGCACGATGCGCCGGGTGGAGGGCGGCTTGTGGACGGTCGTGCTCGTCGGGATCGGCGGCGACTACCCCCCGACGGACGAGGACGAGTTCGTCGAGTTCGCGCGCTCCCTGCACAGCCCCGCCATCTACGAGGCCATAAAGGACGCCGAGCCCGTCTCGCCCGTCTACGGCTACCGCCGCACCGCCAACCGCCGCCGCCGCTACGACCGCGCGCGTCTCCCCGAGAACTTCCTCGTGCTCGGCGACGCCGCCTGTGTCTTGAACCCCTCCTACGGGAGCGGGATGACCGCCGCCGCCCTCTCCGCCGAAGCCCTCGACGCGTGCCTGCGGGAGTCGCGGCGTCGCGGCCCCGTCTCGCACGGCTTCGGGCGTCGCTTCCACAAGCGCCAGCTACGGGCCGTCGCGCCGTGCTGGACCCTCACCGCGAACAGCGACAGGCAGTGGGCCTCGGCGACCCCGGAGGAACTCGGCCCCGCCCGCAGGGTCCTCCACCGCGTCTCGGAGGAGGTCATGGGCCTCGCGGTCGAGAGGGAGGACGTCGCCAGGGCGCTGCTGGAGACGAAGAACCTCCTCGCGCCGCCCTCCGCCCTCCTGAGGCCGGGGATACTCCTCCCGGCGCTGTGGCGGGCGGCGTTCGCGCCGCGCACGAAGCCCCGCGACCCGCGAGAGGAGGAGAGCGCGTGGACCTCGACGCCCACAGGGGCGAGCACCGGCTCTTCCTGACCTTCGCCGCCTCACGCCGGGACGGGGACCTTGCTCGCCAGGATCTCCTGCTGGAGGGGAGCGGCGACGGCTTCGCGGAGCGCGACCTCCGGCGCGGCGACCTCTTCGGGGACGGGACGGGGAACTTCGACGGGGCACCGGTCCCGCCCGCAGAGGTGGCGGCGGTGCGCGAGCGGTTCGGGGTCGAGCCCGGCGCCTTCACCGCCCTGCTCGTCGGCAAGGATGGTACGGTAAAGCACCGCTCCGACGAGCCGGTCGGTCTCGAGGAGCTTTATGCTCTGGTGGACGCCATGCCCATGCGCCGGCGGGAGATGCGCGAGAGGGGCGAGGCCTGACGCCGTCCGGAGCGGGGCACGAAACTTTCGGCCGCTTCCTGGGTATACGAGAGAGTCGGAGAGCAAGCTTCGGGCTCCCCCGTGCGGGGACCCGACACGGGAGAAGATCTTGCTAGAAAACATGGCCCAGTGGGTTCTGGACGTCGTCTCTGCGCTGGGGTACCTGGGGCTCGCGCTGCTGCTCATCGCCGAGAACCTGTTCCCGCCCATACCGTCCGAGGTCGTCCTGCCGCTCGCGGGGTTCCTCGTCGGGCGGGGGGACCTGAACCTCTGGGGGGCGCTCGTCGCGGCCACGGCGGGGAGCGTGCTCGGGGCCGTCGCCCTGTACTCCCTGGGAAGGTGGGGGGGACGCCGGCTCGTCCTGCGCTACGGCTCGTGGCTGCGGGTCGACGAGGAGAGCCTCGACCGGGCCGAGGGCTGGTTCCGGCGCTACGGCGACGCCCTCGTGCTCTTCGCCCGCGTCGTCCCGATCGCCCGGAGCATCGTCTCGATCCCCGCCGGAACGGCGAAGATGCCCCTCGTCCGGTTCGTCGTCCTCACCGGCGTGGGCTCCGCGGTCTGGAACGCCTTGCTCATCGGGGCCGGCGTGATGCTCGGCGCCAACTGGTCGGTAGTTCAGAACTGGATCGGCTCCTACTCGAACGCGGTCCTCATACTGGCGGCCGTCGGGCTCGCCGCCTACCTGCTCTTGCGCCACTTCCGCCGCTCCGAGGGCTGAGCCCGGCAGCAGCGGCGCTCCGAACTCCGGAGGGTACGCGGGGAAAGAAGTCACAAAGCGTTGCATGCGTGTCCCAAGCCTCGGGTAAAATACCCCTAAGAAGTCACGAATCGTTTCCAGTCGGAAGGGGCAGGTTTGTACTCGGAGCTGTGGCAGTTTGCGTCCTTACTAGGTTTCTTCGCTGTCGCATTCGTGCTTTGGATGTGGATCGTCTACCTCCCCGGCCGGACGCTCGAGCGCTGGGAGGACCGGCGCGTCGAGGCGCGCAAGGAGCCTCCGGTTCCAGGGAAGGGCGGCGTCTAAGAGCCTCACGGGCCGTCCCGATGCGGGGCGGCCTTTCTTCTACCCTCAGCCGCTGCGGAAGTGGCGGGACCAGATCGCCTTGTCCTGGCGGCCCTCGACGGCGGCTCTGAGATGATCGTTCAGGGGGGTATCCGGGTCCTGGGCGAAGGCCTCCAGGACCTCGTTGAACTCCAGGACGTGATCCCGGTTGCGTATCTCGCCGAGAAACGCGCCGGAGTCGGCCTCGCTCATGCCCTCCCGCTGCGCGAACTCCGCGATGACGGCGTTCATCAGGGCCATGAGGAAACGCTGGAAGTCCTTCTCTTCGAGGCTCGCCGGCGGCGCTTCGAGCATCCGCTCGTCGAACATGCGGCCGAAGACCAACGCCGCGTCGACTATGCGTCTGCGGTCTTCGGGGCTCCTGTCGGGCCCCCAGGCGAGGTCCATCGTCTCCTCGTCGAGCATCCCCAGGTAATCGGCGCACTCGCGCCTCCCGCCGGCGTATTCCGCGTCCATGAGCGGATGGTACCACCCGCGCTCGGGCCGACGGTTGGGGACGCGCAGCGGCGAGGGGATCGTGTGCAGCGTTCCATAAACCCTGAAGGCCATCCCCCGTCGGGGATCGGCGTCTACGTTCTCCGACGGGGGGGCAGGGGGGTGCGGTTCCGGGAGCCTTCGGGTGCCTGTTTAGTACCTGAGCAGGCCGGCGAGACCCTCGAACTCCTGACGGAGGACGTCGGCGGGCTCGTCGGGGACGCGCTCCTTCTCGATGTCCTCGTTGGGGGTCGCGGCGACCTCGTTGTGGGCGACAAAGTACTCCACGCGGGCGTCGCGCGCGGCGGCGAGGTCCACCAGGACGTCGTTCAGGGGGCGCACGCGGGTCTCGCGGCCGCAGTACGGGCACTCCTCCCGCGCCACCTCCGTGATGGCCAGCTCGTCGTGGTCGCACCAGCGGATCTCGGCGTCCAGGCCCCACAGGGCGAGAATCTGATAGACGCGACCCTCCTGGAGGGCCTCCACCGTGTCCTTGATGCCCCGCACGCCGTTCTCGCGGGCCGCGTTCAGGAGCTCCGCCTCCTCCTCGCGCTCGACGTGCTCGACGACGCCCTCGATCCTCTCGAAGATCTCGCCCAAAGCGGCCCCGGTAGCGAGGTGTTCCTCCGCCACCACCCTGTCCTGCACCTGCTGCGGGAGGGCTTCCCTGAAGGGCGAGGTCCTCTCCTTGGTCCCGGCGATTATGAGGCGCCGGACGTTGTCCCCGAACACGACCTTCTGCGTGACCTCGCCGGCCTGCTTGTAGAAGCGGTGCAGGTTGGCGTCCTGCTTGCGCCCGGCCGGGTCCATGTCGCTCGAGCCGCCGCTGACGGGGTACATCCCCGTGGGCTTGAGATCCACCTCGCGGAAGAACCCGCTCCCGACCGTCTCTCCCCGATCCTCCTCGGGGATGACCGGCGGCGTGGAGACGAAGAAGCGGAACTCCTCGGCCTCGACGATCGCGACGCCGTAGGGCTCGTGCTCGTCGACCGCGAGGACGAGGGGGGCGACGTGAGGGTCCCCGAAGCGGACGACCTCGGGGAGGTCGACCTGCAGGGCGTAGCGCTCGAAGAGCCCGTCCGCGGCGACAAAGAACACGAGCGTCCGCGCGCCGGGCGGCGGCGTCCCGCCCTCGACGTCCTCGCGCACGGGGCTCGCCACCTCCTCCGGCAGGTCTTCTATGCCCTTGAAGGCGTCCTTGAGGCGGATCTTGTAGGCCTGCCCCTGGTTCGTGTTGTATCGGGGGTTCACGCTCAGGTACACCGAGAGCACCGGACCCTCGTGCGCGTCGAGCCGCTCTTTCAGCTTCTTGATCTCCTCGGCCTGCGCAGCCATATGTCACCTCTCCGATCTTGATCTAGAACATCCCCGCGACGCGGCGAAACGTCGGTCCCGCACCACGGGTAACACAAAGGATTAATACCGCCGCGCCGTACCCCCAAAACCTGCGGGATAGGGTGCCGCGCCGGGGACGGGCCACCGCACGGATGCTCCCGTCCCCCAAGCCGAGCGATACCGCCGTCGCGCGGCACGGCACGGCGGGCGACGGCTCTAGAAACGGCGCGAACGCAGTCCAGAACGGGGACTTCTGCTCCCGTGCTGTGGCCCCAAGCGTTTTGGGACCGGACGTTCGACGCGCGGCGAAGGGGCATCGGGCCGTAGTAGACTCGTCTCCGTGCGCGTTTTGATCTCCGGCTGCGGCTACGTGGGCTCCGCCCTCGGCCTCCTGCTCGCCGCGGAGGGCCACACGGTCTTCGGCCTGCGCCGCAACACCGCCGCCCTTCCCGCCGGCATTACCCCCGTGCGCGCCGACCTCTCGGAGACCTTGCCGCCGGACGTCCTCCCCCGGGACCTCGACGCCGTCGTCTTCGCCGCCTCGCCGGGCGGGTCATCCGACGAGGCTTACCGGACCGCCTACGTGGAAGGTCCCCGACGCGTCCTCTCGGCCCTCGGGGGACGGGACGTAGGGCGCCTCGTGCTCGTCTCCAGCACGGGCGTCTACGGCCAGAGGGAGGGAGAGTGGGTTGACGAGGGCTCGCCGACGGAGCCGGGGGGCGTCTCCGGGCGGCGCCTGCTCGAAGGGGAGGGCCAGGTGCTCGGCGGGACCACCCCGGGGGTGGTGCTGAGGCTCGGCGGCATCTACGGGCCGGGCAGGAACGGCATGATCGAACGCGCTCTGCGCAACCCTCCTCCGGACGACGGCCCGCCCCAGTACACCAACCGCATCCACCGCGACGACTGCGCCGGCGCCCTCCGGCACCTCCTCCTGCTCCCCGACCCGGGGCCCGTCTACCTCGGCGTGGACCACGAGCCCGCCGACCGCCGGACCGTCGCCGAATGGCTCGCCGCCCATCTGCGCCGGGACCCGCCCGAGAACCTCGCCTCACCCCGGAACGGGGCGCGCGACCGGCCCGGACGGACGAACAAGCGCTGCAGCAACGAACGCCTCCTCCGCTCCGGTTACGAGTTCCGCTACCCGACCTTCCGGGAGGGCTTCGCCGCCCTGCTCGAAGAGACCGCCCGCCCCGACTAGAGGGCGCGCAACCGTGCGGGTGCCACGCGGGCCCCGAGCGTCGAGGCCCCGGATGCCGCAAGGTACCCGGCAGAGAAGCGGTTGCTCGCGGCCCGGAACCCTCGTCTTCGCCGCGCGAGGCGGCCGGGTAGATGGGAACTACTGACGGCTACGACCATCGGCTACGATCCGGGCCGTCCGGTGTAACGCAAGTTGGGCCGTATGGTTGATGCGCGGTCTCTCGGCCGCGTCGAAAATTATCCCATGAGGAAGACGCGAGTCCTGCTGGCGAACGCCCCGCGCTCCTACCGTGAGGTCATAGCGAGCGCGGTTCACGACCTGCGGCCGAACCTGGACGTCTTCGTGGCGGAGCCCGGGGAGATCGAGGGGAAGATGGAGAGCCTCGCCCCCGACGTGGTGATCTGCAGCGAGGTCTACCCGGCCGTGGAGCGGGGGGCGCGGGCCTGGATCCAGCTCTACCCCGAGGGCGAGCAGACGGCCGTCGTGAGCGTCGAGGGCGAGCGCGTCACCCTCCCGAACCTGGAGTTCTTCGGCCTCCTATCCGCCGTGGACAGGGCGGACGCGGCGCTCCGGCAAGGCACCGGAGCCCCCAGGAGGGACTGAAACCCCCACGCCCCTCCTAACCCGGCTCGGACGCCGATCCGTTCGCGAGGGGTGATCTAGAGCCCCCAAGCTCTAAAGCGGATGCGCCCTCTCGGGGTCTCGACCGGTGAGTACCGCCGCCACGTGCGTGTGCTTCACCGGACGTCCCCACACGTTCTTTCGAAACCTCGCCGCGGCATCTGCAACCCGCAGCGAGACCGGGGCTTGCGAGCGGAGCGGGCGGGCAAGGCGGACGCGGCTGGGAGGGGCGTGGAGGAGATCGAGACCGCGGGTCAGCGCAGCGGCAGCTCGTAGAAGGCCGTGTCGCACGGCCCCACCATCCGCCGTCCGACGCCGCGGAAGCCGTACTCCTCGTAGAAGCGGCGCAGCTTCGGACGATCGGCGGCGCAGTCCAGGCGCAGGTACGCCTTCCCCTGCTCCAGGGCCCTCGCCCTCGCCCAATCGAGCATCGCCGCGGCGGCCCCGCGCCCCTTCAGGCGCCTCGCCACGGCCAGCTTGTGGACGAACAGGGACTCGCCCTCCGGCGCGCCCGGCCAGAAGACCCCGTCGCTCTCCTGAACCACCATCGCCGCCGCCGGTTCCCCATCGAGCACGCCGAGGCGCATCTCCCGCAGGTCGTAGCGCTCGAGCAGGGCCCCTGGGGCGAGCTCGTCGGCCGTCCACATGGGACGACCCCCCGCCTCCAGCCACCCGGCGACCTCCAGCAGGACGCGGGAGAAACGCTCGAGTTCCTCTCCAGTGGTCACCGCTCGCACGTCTAGTCGCACGCGAACGAGTATAGCCGCGCGACGACGACCGGACGGCGTGTTCCCGCAACCGGAGCGTGTTGACATAGGGTAGGGGGGTATAGTAGTTTAGGGATATCAGAAGGCTTGCAGGAGGTTCGCGGGTGGGCGAGGGAGGACTGAGGAGGGTAGCCGTTCCGGTCACCGGCATGACGTGTGCTGCGTGCGTGCGCAGGGTCGAGAAGGCGTTGTCGAGGGTCGAGGGCGTCTCGGGGGCGAGCGTGAACCTGGCGACCGGGAAGGCCACCGTCGAGCACGGGCCGGGGGTGGGGACCGGGGATCTGGTCTCCGCCGTGGAGGGGGCCGGCTACGGGGCGGGCTTGGAGAAGACGACCCTGGGCGTGACGGGGATGACGTGCGCGGCTTGCGTGCGCAGGGTCGAGAAGACCCTCGGGAAGGTGCCCGGCGTGCTGCGGGCGGAGGTGAACCTCGCGACCGAGAGGGCGACGGTCGAGCACCTACCGGGGGAGGCGCCCTTCGGGGAGCTCCGGCGCGCCGTCGAGGGCGCGGGCTACGGGGTCGAGGAGCCGGAGGAGAGCGGGGGAGAGGAGCGTCCGGACGCCCGCGAGCGGGGGTACGCGGAGCTGAGGGCTCGCTTTCTCGTCGCGGCGGTGCTGACGGGGCTTATCCTGCTCGGGAGCCTGCCGATGATGCTCGGGTTCATGTCACCCGTGCCGGAGCGTCTGCTCGACCTCGGGCTGCTGGCGCTGGCGACGCCGGTCCAGTTCTGGGCGGGGTGGCGGTTCTACCGGGGGGCCTGGGGGGCCCTGAGGCACGGGACGGCCGACATGAACACGCTCGTCGCGGTCGGGACGAGCGCCGCTTACCTGTACAGCGCGGCGGTCGTGCTCCTGCCGGGGCTCTTCGCGGGGGCGGCGGGTGATCGGGCCGACGTGTACTTCGACACCTCGGCGTTGATCATCGCCCTGATCCTGCTGGGGAGGCTCCTCGAGGCGCGGGCCAGGGGGCGGACGAACGAGGCCATAAAGAGGCTGGCCGGTCTCCGGGCGAAGACCGCGCGGGTGCTCAGGGGCGGCGGCGAGGTAGACGTGCCCGTGGGGGAGGTCGTCGTCGGGGACGTCTTCGTCGTGCGGCCGGGGGAGAAGGTACCGGTAGACGGGGTCGTGCTAGGCGGCGAGTCGGCGGTGAACGAGGCCGCGATCTCGGGGGAGTCGATGCCCGTCGTCAAGCACGCCGGGGACGAGGTTATCGGGGCGACGGTCAACGGGACCGGCTCCTTCAAGGCGCGGGCGACGGGGGTGGGGGAGGAGACCGCGCTCGCCCAGATTATGCGCCTCGTGGAGGAGGCTCAGGGCTCCAAGGCGCCCATCCAGAGGCTCGCCGACAGGATCAGCGGGGTCTTCGTCCCCGTCGTGATGGCGCTCGCGGCGGCCACGTTTCTCGTGTGGCTCTTCTTCGGCCCGGAGCCCGCGTTCACGCACGCCCTGTTGAACTTCGTCGCCGTCCTCATAATCGCCTGCCCGTGCGCGATGGGGCTCGCGACGCCGACCTCGATCATGGTGGGGACCGGCAAGGGCGCCGAGAGGGGCATCCTCGTGAGGGGCGGGGAGGCGCTGGAGGGGGCGCACCGCCTCACCACCGTCGTCCTCGACAAGACCGGGACCCTCACGCTCGGCAGGCCCCGCGTCACCGACGTCGTCGCGGCGGACGGGCTCGCGGAGGAGGAGCTTCTCCGGCTCGCGGCCTCCGCGGAGAAGGCGAGCGAGCACCCCCTGGGCGAGGCGATCGTACGGGCCGCCGGGGAGAGGGGCCTGGCGCTCGAGGAGCCGGAGGGCTTCGACGCCCCGACCGGGCGCGGCGTCCGGGCGGAGGTGGGGGGCAGGAGCGTTCTGGTCGGGAACCGGACGCTCATGGAGGAGCACGGCGTCTCCGAGGACGGGCTCGCCCCGCGGTTCGAGGAGTTGTCGGTGGAGGGCAAGACGCCGGTCCTCGTGGCGGTGGACGGGAGACCGGTGGGCCTCGTCGCGGTCGCGGATACGGTACGAGAGGAGGCCCGGAAGGCCGTGGACGCCTTGAAGGGCATGGGCCTCGGGGTGGTCATGCTGACCGGGGATAACGAGCGGACGGCGCGGGCGGTAGCGCGGGAGCTCGGGATAGAGAGGGTACACGCCGGGGTGTTGCCGGGGGAGAAGGAGGGCGAGATCCGCGGCCTCCAGGCCAGGGGCGAGGTCGTCGCGATGGTCGGGGACGGCATCAACGACGCCCCGGCGCTCGCGCGGGCGGACGTCGGGGTCGCGATCGGGACGGGGACGGACGTGGCGATGGAGGCCGCCGACCTCACGCTCGTCTCCGGCGACGTGCGCGGGGTGGCGCGGGCGATAAAGCTCTCGCGGGCCACCATACGGAACATCCGGCAGAACCTGTTCTGGGCGTTCGCGTACAACGTGCTGCTCATCCCCGTCGCGGCCGGGGTCCTCTACCCGTTCCTCGGTGAGGAGGGCTTCCTGAACCCCGTGCTCGCGGCGGCGGCGATGGCGCTCTCGTCGGTGACGGTCGTGACCAACGCGCTCAGGCTCAGAAGGGTGGAGGTCTAGGTGGAGATCCAGGAGGGAGGAAGCGTGGAGCAGGGGCGAAGCAGGCCGGGGGGCATGCCCGTCACGGCTACATCAAGGCGAGGGACAAGGAGAAGATCCAGAACAGGCTCAGGCGCATCGAGGGGCAGGTGCGGGGCGTGCAGAGGATGGTCGAGGAGGAGGCGTACTGCGTCGACGTCCTCACGCAGCTCGGGAGCATCGTCTCGGCGAGCGAGAAGGTGGCGCTCCTGCTCTTGAAGGACCACACGGAGCACTGCGTGCGCGGGGCGATAGAGGACGGCGAGGGCGCCGACGAGAAGATGGAAGAGCTCATGGGCGCCATCGAACGCTTCCTGAGGGTGTAGGGGAGATGGCGACCGCCACGACTTCGACGCGAAGCCTGCCCCCCGGACCAAAGGGACGGCCCGTGGTCGGGAACCTCCTGGCCTACTCGCGCGACCCTCTGGGGTTTCTGACGCGCTGCGCCCGCGAGTACGGCGACGTCGTCCGGCTCGGGTTCCCGGGGCCGCCGGCGTACCTGATCTCGCACCCCAACGGCGTCGAGAGCGTGCTGGTGAAGAACAACCGCAACTTCGTCCGGGACCGCTACACCCGCGCGGAGCTCCGCATCCTCGGCGACGGCCTGCTGGTCAACGAGGGCGACTCCTGGCGGCGCCAGAGGCGGCTCGCCCAGCCCGCCTTCCACCGCCGCCGCGTGGAGGCGTTCGGCGAGACGATGGTCGCTTTCACGGAGCGGATGCTGGACGGCTGGCGCGACGGCGAGACGCGCGACGTACACGCGGAGATGATGCGCCTGACCCTCGAGATCGTCGCCAAGACCCTCTTCGACACGGACATCTCCCGGGAGGCCGAGGGGGTTGGCAGGTCGATGAACGCGATCATGGCGCGCTCCTCGGGCCAGGGCAGCAGCGTGTTTCTGAGGATGCTCCCCGAGAGCCTCCCCACCCCCGGCAACCTCGCCTACCGCAGGGCGACCCGCCGGCTCGACGGGCTCATCCACGCCCTCGTGCAGGAGCGGCGGAGGAGCGGCGCGGATGCCGGGGACCTGTTGTCGATGCTGCTCCGCGCGGAGGACGAGGACGGCGAGGGGATGAGCGACCGGCAGCTCAGGGACGAGGCGATGACCATCATCCTCGCCGGGCACGAGACCACCGCCATAGCCCTGTCTTGGACGTGGTACCTCCTGGGGGCGCACCCGGAGGCTGAGGCCAGGCTCTCGGCGGAGCTCGAGGAGGTGCTCGGCGGGCGCGCCCCGGCCGTGGAGGACCTGCCCCGCCTGCGCTACGCCGACGCGGTTATGAAGGAGTCCATGCGCCTCTACCCGCCGGCGTGGGCCGTCGGCCGCGAGGCGATCGGGGACTGCGAGATCGGGGGCTACCGGGTCCCCAAAGGGACGCAGATGTTCATCAGCCAGTACGTGATCCAGCGCGACGAGCGGTTCTTCCGCGACCCCGAGGCCTTCGATCCGGACCGCTGGACGAACGGCTCCACGGAGGGCCTGCCCCCTTACGCCTACTTCCCCTTCGGCGGCGGCCCTAGGCTGTGCATCGGCAACGGCTTCGCGAAGATGGAGGCCCTGCTCCTCCTCGCGACGGTGGCGCGGAGGTTCCGGCTGGAGCTCGTCTCCGGGCGGCCACCGGTGCCGCAGCCCTCGATCACGCTGCGCCCCAGGGACGGCATACAAACCGGGCTCCGCGAGAGATAGACGTTGGCGACCCCGAAGAGAGGAGAAAAGATGACCGAGAAGACGTTCAACGTGGAGGGCATGAGCTGCGGGCACTGCAAGGCCGCCGTCGAGGGGGAGCTGGGGAAGCTCCCCGGGGTCCGGCGCTCGAACGCGGACTTCGAGAGGGGGACCGTCGAGGTCTCCTACGACGAGGGCAGGGTCGGCACCGACGAGCTCGAGGGCGCCATCGAGGAGGCCGGCTACGAGGTAAAGGCTTAGGCCAGGGGAGGAAGATCATGGAACACGGGGCTTCGCTCAACAGGCTCGCGTTCAGTGCGACGGGACACTGCCTCACGGGATGCGCCATAGGCGAGGTCCTGGGGATGGTAATAGGATCGGCGCTCGGGTGGAGCAACGCCGCCACCATCGCGCTGGCCGTCGTGCTCGCCTTCTTCTTCGGGTACGCGCTGACGATGCTGCCGCTCGTGAGGTCGGGGCTCGCCCTGAGCGCGGTGCTGCCCCTGGCGTTCGCCTCGGACACGCTCTCGATAACGGTGATGGAGATCGTGGACAACGCGGTCATGCTCATGATCCCGGGCGCGATGGAGGCCGGGCTCACGAGCCCCCTGTTCTGGGGGAGCCTCGCCTTCGCCCTGGCCGTGGCCTTTGTCGTGGCCTTCCCGGTGAACCGCTACCTTATCGCGCGCGGCCGGGGACACGCCGTCGTCCACCAGTACCACGGGCGGCACGGCGGGCACGGGGATCGAGAGGAACACCACAACCACTGAGCGACGGTCGGCGGAGGGGTGCGAACGGATGGTAGAACGTCTCCCGTGAATGGCAAGCGCACAGCGGGGTACGGAGGCCCCGTGGCCGGGAGGGACAGGCTCGTCGCCGCCCTCCTGACCGTCGCGCTGCTCCTGTGCCACGGGGCCCTGGGCGCCCTGCACCAGTCCCCCTCGCAGCCGGCCGGGCAGGGCGCGGGCGGACATCACGTCTCGGCGGCGGGGTCGTCCGCCGAGGACCACCACGCGAAACACCACGAGGCCTCGCTGGCCCACGCGGACTACGCCGCCGCCCTGTTCGTCGTCTTGCTCGGGACGGCGCTCGCGCTGTTTCTGGGCCGGTTTCCGGCGCGGGGCCTCGCCGTCGCTCCCCGCCTCTTCTGGCGCGTCTTTCTGCCTCTATTCCTCCGCCCGCCGCGCGGCCCCACGCCCCCGCTCCTGCAGGTGTTCCGGCTGTAGGACGTCTGCTACGGCCCCCGAACGGGGGCGCGGATGGACGCAGCAGATCGCACCGAAATAGAGGAGATGTACGTGAAGGTTTCGAGAAGGCTCGGGCTGCCCGGGCTGCTGTTCGCGGCCGCGCTGGCGCTCGCCTCCTGCGGGGGCTCCGGCGGAGGATCCGGCGCGAGCACCCAGGCCTCCGAGCAGGCCGCTCCGGAGACGACCGGCGGCGGGATGTCCGGCATGGACATGGGCGGCACCACCGGTGGCATGCAGGGTATGGACGACGGCTCGTCGAGCCCGGAGGAGATGGCCCGCCGGATCGTGGCTCCGAACGGGGAGTACTCGGACGCCGCGTTCGTAGACTCGATGATCCCGCACCACGAGGGGGCCGTGGAGATGGCCGAGGTCGCCCTCGACAACGCCGAGCACGAGGAGATACGAACGCTCGCGCAGAACATCGTCGACTCCCAGCGGGCGGAGATACAGCTTCTCGGCCAGATGCGCGAGGAGCTCGGCGGCGCGACCACCACGAGCATGTCTCAGGAGGAGATGGAGGGGATGATGGGCATGTCGGAGGACCCGCAGGCCCTCGCCGAAGAACGCCCCTTCGACAAGGCCTTCATGGACGCCATGACGCCGCACCACGAGTCGGCGATCGCGATGGCCAACGTCGCCCTCGAGGAGAGCGAGGACCCGGAGATACGCCGGGTAGCGCAGGACATAGTCTCCGCCCAGGAGCGCGAGATCTCCGAGATGCGCCGGTGGCGCGAGGAGTGGTACCCCGAGGGCTAGGCGAGACCCCGGCGCATACTACGAGCTCCTGGCAAGCCGTCCGCGCCGCGGAGCCGCGTACGGCCCGCGGCGCGAACGGCGGGATCGAGTCGACTCCTGCGAGATCGAGCCGGCCGCCCAGTCCGTCCTCTTCCCCCTGGCCCTCGCCTCGCTGCTGAGCGGGATCTTGCAGCCGCGCTCGCCCTCGTAACGTTGCTCGCGGCGGCGGTGCTGGCGGTGTACAAGCCGCTGGCACGACCCCGTACGGGCAGCGCAAGCAGGGGGAGGAGAAGCGAAGGCGCGGCGGGGATCTCGGCAGGTGGCGTCCGGATCTTGGCGGCCGCATCGGTTACGCTCTCGGCTCGAAGAGTCGGGCGAGTTCGTCGAAGATCTAGACGAGGAGGTTTGGCCGGGCGTGCTCCCCTACGCGGGGCTTTTCGTTCTGAGCTTTCTGGCCGCGACCGTGCTGCCCCTGGGTTCGGAGGCGACGCTGGTCGCCGTGGTCGCTGCCCGCGGCGAGATCCTCGCGCCCGTGCTGGTGGCTACGGTGGGGAACGTGCTCGGCTCCTGCACCACGTACTGGATCGGCCGCAGGACGGCCGAGGCGTTCGTCCGTCGGCGCGGGCTCGCAAGAGGGGAGGAACGGGCGGCGCTGGTGCTCCGCCGCTACGGGGGATCAGCGTTGCTGATCTCGTCCCTGCCGGTGGTGGGCGATGCGCTGGTCGCCCTCGCCGGAGCGACGGGGATGGCCCGAGGTCCTTCCTGTTCTGGGTGACGCTCGGGAAGGGCCTGCGGTACGCGGCGGTGGCCTGGGTCGCCTCGTCCCTGTGACGCGCGGTCCGTGCCACGAGGTACGACGCTCGTCGCGGGCCGAGCCGCCGGGCAGGGGGTGCCCCTACCGGCCTCTTCCTGGCGCCCCGAGAGCGGGCGTTTCCCGCGCACCCCCGGTCCGGGAGACGTCGGCGACGTCCATGAGCCCTTTCGACGCGCAGGGGGAGCCGACTGGCTCCCGCGAATGGTCGAGTGCCGGCGCTAGGAGGGGGTAATGGGCGCCGGTACCCGTAACAAAAAGATCATACACCCAAGATGGCGGTTTATGACCCCCATGAGGCACAAAATGTTGGATTTTTTCGTCCGCGCGGGGGCTCGTTCCGCGTTTTCCGTTTGCGAGGACCAGTTGTGGGGGAAGAAGCTCGGAATCGAGTCGAAAGACATCTGATAGCGAGTAGTTAGAGGAGGAAAACGATGGCGAAACTATCCACGGCAGCCTGGGTCGCGCACGATCTGGGTCTCTCGGCCAGCTTTGGGGGCTTGCTCTTCGGCAGGACGGCCATGAACCCCAGCTTGAAGTACATCGAGTCTTCCAAGGCGGATCGCGGTAGGGTCCTGAACAAGACCTGGAACCGCTACAACGCCGTCAACGTCCTGTCCTTCGGGTTCGCAACGGCGAGCTGGTTCGCCGGCCGCGCCGCCCTCTCGGGCCGTTCGATCGGCAAGGACGCCGAGAACCTCTCCCGCATCAAGGACTTCCTGTACATCTCGGGGGCCGTGAGCGGCCTCGCCAGCGTGATAAGCGGTTACAGGCTCGCCAACCAGGCCCCGGACGGCGCGGTGCCGATCGAGGACGGGAGCACGCCCGCCGCCGAGACGCCCGAGCAGGCCCAGAAGCTTATAAGGACCGTCAACGTTCTCGGCAACGTGAACCTGGCGATCACCGGCAGCCTCATCGGTATCACCACGGCGCTCGCGATGAAGGCCCAGGAGTCCGGTGGGTGGACCATCACCTCCAAGCTTCTGCCGTAGACACCTAACCAACGCAGACCAACACGTCGCGCCCCCCGGACCACAAAGTCCGGGGGGCGCGATGCGTTCCGGCGGGGCGGCCCCCGACCGCGTGGCTCTTTCCGGATACCGGCGCGTCGGGAGGGGCAGACGCCGGTGCTGCTCGGCCTGGACTCTGGTGTGTCTTAGGAGGGGTACTTCCTGCTCGTCAGCGCCGCCAGCACGTCCGCGGTCCCGAGGGCGACGTGCGGCAGCCAGTAGCGGGTGCCCTTGCCGGCGAAGCCGAAGAGCCACGGCGAGGAGGCGAGCAGGGCGCCCTTGGCGGCGTCGAGGGCCAGGTGTACGGGCATGGGGATCCTCCTGACGAGCCCGAGCTCGTAGTCCGTCAGGAGGCTGTACACGGTGCCCGCGCCGCCGACGATGCGGGGCATGCGCGAAGCGGCCGGCGAGTCTTTCAGCCCCATTATGCTCGGGACGGCGAGGTTGAAGCCGCTGGCCGCGTAGTCGAGCACCCCGTGGACGCTCGTGGGTATGACCCGCGGCGGGTTTATCTTTCCGTGCCATCCTGGCGCAAGGTCCAGGCTTATCCTCGTCGTGGGCATCGGGCTGCTCCTGTTCGGTGGGGTTCGCGGGGGGTGTACCCGGAGCTCTGATGGCCGCAAACGAAGATCCGGGCTGGGCTTTTAGGAGGGGGGTAATTTTTGCCAGCCCGGTCTGAAAGGATAGACGCGGCCGGTAGCGAGATCGTTACACCCCTTCCCGGGGTTCCGTAGCAGGTTCCCCCGCGCCGCGCCCTTCGAGGAGTCGCGCCGCCTGCTCGGGGGTGGGTATGCGGCGGACCCTCACCTCGAGGTCTCTGTCGACGTCGTAGAGGTCGAAGACCGGCGGACGGGGCTCGCCGTCGGGACCGTCCGGGGCCGGCCAGGCGGCGATAGAGAGCCTCTGTGGGGCTTCGGAGGAGACGGAGACGGGTGCATCCGCGACTATCATCTCCATGTCGCTCGGGGTCGAGCAGATCGCGTTGCCGCCCCTGTAGCGTATCTCCCACCCCTTCTCCTGGAAGGCTCGTGCGATCTCCGCGTTGGTCACGACGCTCTCGTATCCTCCCGGTCCCGCCGGCGGTCGGGTCCCTTGCCGGTGGCGTCGGGGCCCACGGTCAGTTGCTCTGGACCCTGGCGCGCAGGGCGGAGAAGGCGAGGGCGAAGGAGACGGCGCCCACCGCCGCGACCGCGGCGAAGGCCGGGGCGAGGTCCGAGGGGACCCAGCCGGCGGAGATCAGGGACCGCAGGCCCGCGAGCAGGTAGGTGACGGGGTTGTAGTCCGCGACGGTGGCGAGCCAGCCCGTGAGCGCCTCCTGCGGCAGGAAGGTCGTCGTCAGGAACGCGAACGGGAAGAAGAGCAGAAACGACGAGTTGACGGCCGCCGGGTTGCCGGTGCGCAGGGCTATCGCGTACGGGAACCCGGTGAACGCGAGCCCCCAGAGGCCCGCGAGGAGGAGGAACGCGAGCACGCCCAGGGGTCCGGTCTCGAAGCCGACGCCGAGGGCGAAGCCCAGGGCCAGCACGGGCAGGCAGAGGGCGACGACGAGGACGAGGTCGGCGACCATCAGCCCGAGGAGCAGGCTGGAGCGGCTGATCGGAGAGACCAGCAACCGGTCGAAGTAGCCGGACTGGATGTCCGTGACGAGCGCCGAGGCGCGCGAGACGCCGGTCACGGCGAAGACGATGGCGACGGGGATCTGGAACGCCTTGAAGTCCCCCACCCCGGTGAACTGGGAGATGTCCGAGAGGGAGCCGACGTTGACTATAAAAAAGAACAGAGGGATGATCAGGGCCGGCACCAGCGCCTCGGGCTCGCGCGGGATGGCGCGCAGCGCCCTCCCGGCGACGCTCCAGAGGTCCCGCCAGAAACCGGCCGGGCGCGCGCCTATGCGATTCTTCGAGCTTCCTCCGCTGACCGTAGCAGCGCTCTTGACGCTCATCGCTCTCCCTCCTCGTCGGGGCTCATGTGGTTGCCGGTTACCTCCAGGAACACGTCGTCGAGGGTCGGGGTGCGCAGGGTGAGCCGCTCCACGGATATCCCCGAATCCTCGAGCGCCGCCGCGACCGGGCCGACGATCCGCGAACCGTCGTTCGTCGCGACGGTCAGCTCGCCGTCGCGCGCTTCTACCCGGTCCACCCCCGCGAGCCCGCGCAGCCGGTCTACCGTCCCGTTCCGGAGGCCCCCGGAGCCGTTGGCGCGCGTGCTGACGACCACGAGGTCCTGGCCGACCGAGCGCTTGAGGTCCTCCGGCGTGCCCTCCGCGACGATGCTCCCGCCCGAGATGATGCCGACCCGGTCGGCGAGGCGGTCGGCCTCCTCGAGGTACTGGGTCGTCAGGAAGATGGTGACGCCGAGCTCGTCGTTGAGGCGGCGGACCTCCTCCCACACCTTCGCGCGGCTGACCGGGTCGAGGCCGGTCGTCGGCTCGTCGAGGAAGAGCACCTGCGGGTTGTGGACGAGGGCCGCGGCGAGGTCGAGGCGGCGGCGCATCCCGCCGGAGTAGCCGCCCACGCGCCGGTCGAGGGCGTCGCCGAGGTCGATCAGGTCCCCGAGGTCCTCCAACCTGCGGTCGATCTCGCGCCTCTTGAGGCCGTAGAGGCGGCCCTGGAGGCGCAGGATCTCCCGGCCGGTCTGCTTGGCGTCGAGCGCCGCCTCCTGCAACGCGACCCCGATGCGGAGCCTCACCGCGCCGGGGTCGGCGACGACGTCCCGGCCCGCGACCGAGGCGCGCCCGGCAGTCGGGGCCAGCAGCGTGACGAGCATGCGGACGGTCGTGGTCTTGCCGGCGCCGTTCGGACCGAGGAAGCCGTAGATCTCGCCGGGCTCCACCGCCAGGTCGACGCCGCTCACCGCGACGTTCTCCCCGAACCTGCGGACGAGACCCTCGGCCAGGATCGCCGGTCCGGCCCCGTTCTTCGCGTCGAACCGTGCGCTCATACGCTCGCCACCTCCGGGTGTGCTCTGGTCTGGATCATGCTTCCTCCCACAAGGATTCTACGCGCGGCCCCTGGCCCTCCCAACGCACGCTTCGGCGGCTCTCGCCGGAGACCGACTCCTCCGCGAGCCCCTCGTCCACGACGAGCAAGATCTTGCCGCGGGCCCTCCCCTCCGCGCTGTAACGTTGCGCCTCGGCCGCCTCGGCCAGCCCGTAGGAGCGGTCGATCACGGGCTTCACGAGACCCCCGGAGATCCAGCGTCCCACCGTCTCCAGATCTTCCCCGCCCGGCCTGACGAGGATGGACTCCATGCGCCGGCCGCCCCTGAGACGGGCCAGCCAGCGCGGAGAGAGCTTCCCGATCACCGGGTTGACGGTGACGAAGACCCCGTCCGGCCGCAACGCCTTGCGGACCGCCCGGAAAGAGAGGACGTTGGCGGCGTCGAAGACGGCGTCGTAGCGCTCGCCCCCGGCGAGGACGTCCTCGCGGGCATAGTCGAGCACCTCCTTCGCCCCGAGGCTGCGCACGAGCTCGGCGTTCCGGCCGCTCGCCGCCCCTGTGACGCGGCCCCCCATCGCGGCGGCGATCTGGACGGCGAAGGTCCCCACGCCCCCGGACGCGCCGTTGACGAGCACGCGGTCGCCGGACCGGAGGTTCGCCCTGTCCCTGAGCGCCTGCAGGGCGGTGAGCGCGGCCAGCGGCACGCCGGCCGCCTGCGCGAGCGAGAGGCCGGGTGGGACCCTCGCCACGTCCCGCTCGGCGACGGCCGCGTACTCGGCGTACCCGCCCCCGGCCGTGTTGGGCAGCATGGCGTAGACGGCGTCGCCGGGCCGGAGACGCGTGACGGCGGGCCCGACGGCCTCGACTACCCCCGCGACGTCCGAGCCCGGCACGAACGGCATCTTCAGCCTCACCGCGAGGCGGAGTTGCCCGCTGCGCAGACGCCAGTCGGCGGGGTTGACGCCCGCCGCCGCGACCCTTATCAGGACGCCGTCGTCGGCGGGACGGGGCTTCGGTACCTCCGTCGGCTCCAGCACCTCCGGCGGTCCGTAGCGGCGGAAGCCGAGAGCCCGCATCTTCTGCTCCATCCGTTCTTCTCCTCTCCCGAGATCCATCAGTTGTCGCCCACTAGACGGCCCCGGAGCGCGCGGTCCCGACGGGGGACGGGCGGCCCCCGCCCGGCGCGCCGAGGACGACAAGCGCGACGACCACGATGGAGACCGTCGCGGCGACGGTTGTCAGGAACGAGGCGTCGTACTGGCCGACGACGACCCCGACGAGCGCCCAGAGCACGGTGGCGGCGTAGGCCCCGTAGCCCTGCGCCGGCCCCGACTTGCCGGCGGCGGCGATCGCGGCCGCCAACGCGCTACCGGCCAGCAGAAGAACGGAGCCCAGCAGGGCCTCGCCGGTGCCTCCTCCTTCCACGAGGCCGAAGCGGACGGCCTCGGAGTCCACGCTGACGACGTTGGCCGCCGTCAACCAGCCGAGGTAGATGCCGACCGTCGGGGCGACGATCCAGCGTTCGGCCGCGCTCAGAGCGCTGCGGTCGGAGCGGGCGAGGCGGAGGTAGGCCACGAGCAAGAGCGCGAAGGCGAGCGAGAGCATCGCCAGGGCGAGGAGGAGCTGTCCGGCGGGGACGAAGACCGACCACATGCCGATGCCGAAGAACGCCGCCGCCGTGGGCCACCCGACGCGCCGCAGCACCGGATCCGTGCGCTTCGAGGGCAGCGCCGCGTAGACGGCGTAGGCCAGGGAGAGGGCGAAGATCAAACCCCATATCCCGAACGCGTAGAGGGCCGGCTCTATCAGGGGGGTGCTGCGGCCGGTCTGCTCCTGGATCGCGGACGCCGCGGCGGCCGTCACCCCGACCTGAAACAGCGCCCCGCGACGTTGGCCGCCTGCCGCGCCACGTCCGCCCTCGTCCCGTTGCTCATCCTCCGCCGCCTCCCTCTGGGGAACGACCGGGGCGTTGCGCCGCCCCGATCCCCTGCGTTGCGGGCCCCGTCTCCGAACCCGGGCCACTACCCGCCCCCGCCCACGACGCGGACGACGTACACGGGGACGTCTCGCCGGAGGCCCCTCCCGCCAGCGCCCGCGCAGCCGGACGAGGTTGGAGCGCACGAGGGATCTGAACGCTGCGACCGCGTCGCCCTCGACCCCCGCCCGCGAGCACAAGCTCCGCAGGTCGTCGGGCCCCAGCTTCAGGGCCGCCTCCCCGCCGTCCCGGGATTCGGCCAGCGCCCGGCGCAGCTCCTCGAGCAGCGACCGCGTCTCCCCCCGGCTCGCCTCCGGGACGACGCTCGTCAGGCCGCCCCTTGCGTCTCTCCTCACGTCCTCCCTACCTCCTCCCTCTGCCTCGCGGAGAGGCCCCGCAGGGAGGCCTCGATCGCCGCTACCGTCTGGGCGGGTAGCTCGAGCTCGGGCGTGGCGCGCGCCCGGTTGATGAACGTCAGCGGAACGTCCGGGTTGAGCGCGGCGAGCCTCCGGCCGTTCTCCACCCCTACCTGGCGCTCCTCGGAGCCCCAGATCATGGCCGCCGGCACCGAAAGGTCGCGCACGTACGGGGCGAAGTCGTACCTGAGGTCCCCGGTGAGGAAGGGGAGCGCCGAGTACGCGGCCCCCGGCTTCCTCGCCGACCACAGAAAGCCGTCCACGACCTCGCGGCTGACGGCGCCGGGATCGTAGAACCCCTGCGAGACGAGCCACGAGCGTATAAAGGAGCGGCTGTGGAAGACGAGCCGGTAGAGCAACAGGTTCACCGGACGGCTGCGGGCGACCGGCGTGAGGGTGTAGCGCGCCAGCGGCCCGAAGGAGTCCCGGCCGAAGTCCTTGCCGCCCGAGGGGGACATCATCACGAGGCCCGCGACGGAGCCCGGGTCCGTCCTCGCCAGTCTTGCGGAGAAGCCGGCGGCGAGGGACTGGGCCACGACCACGGCCGGCTCCCCCACGGCCTCCCCGAGCAGCGCCCCGAGCCCGGCCACGTAGTCGTCGAACATCAGGAGGCGCCGCGGGTGCTCCGATTCGCCCCAGCCGACCAGGTCGGGCACTACCACCCGGTACCGACCCACGAAGGCGGGCGCGACCTTGCTCCAGATCCAGGAAGAGGCGCCGCCCCCTACCCCGTGCACGAACACGAGCGGCGCGCCCTCGCCGGCCTCGTGGTAGACCATCTCTCCCACCGGCGTCCGGACGCTGCGCCGCACGAAGCCGTGCGCCTCGTAGACGCCGCTGGGCTCCGCCGAACCCTCCCGGCGGAGCGCCCCGACCTCACCTACCGCCGAGATCCTGCGGAACGCCCCGACCGCGCCGGCCGCCGCCAACGCCCCGGCGGCGACCGCCAGAACCCGTCTGCCCGAAGTAGTCATCGATCTCTCCTCTCGCCCTCGTCGATTCGACCGTCCCCCGGCCCCGAAGCCGCCCGACGGTCCCCGAACTTCTCGCCCCGCAGGATCAACGTCCCATGACCGACACCTCCTCTACCGGCGTTTACAAACCTACCGATAAGTAAGTTGCTGGTCCAAAAAACAAGCCCCCGTCTCATGCGCGGGCGCCCCCCAGGAAGAGGTCGACCATCCGGTCCGGGAGGTCCGCGCCGTCCTCGGGGAGGATGGGGGAGTTTGGGGGCGTGTGCTCGATCTCCATCAGACCGGAGGAGAGGCTCAGGAACGACCAGGTCAGGAAGTCCGGGTCGTTGTCGCGGAGCTCTCCCGATTCGATGGCGGAGGAGATCACACGCCGTATCGGGCCGTACAGGGCCCGCGAGAAGCCCTCGCCCAGCCCCGCCCGGTGCTGCTCGTGCACGAACTTCGCGACGTCGCGGAGCTCGTCCATGGGCTGCCTGGGGTCGCGCTCCGCCATAAGCCAGCGCGCCGCCGCCCTGAGCTTCTCCTCCCCGGTGGTTCCTGCCGAGGAGATGGCGCGCTCCAACCCCTCCCGGTGCTGCTTGAGGGCGCGGTGCGCGATCTCCACGAAGAGCTGCTCCTTGCCCCCAGGGAAGTGGTAGTACAGCGCGGGCTTGCTCACCCCGACCTCCCGGGCGACCTCCTCCAGCGAGACCCCCAGGTACCCCACCCCCGCCAGCCTCGCCTCGGCGACGTCCATGGCCCGCTCCCGGGTGCCCCGAGCCCCGCCCCTCTGTCCATGTCCCTTCTCCACGATACCGGCATCGTACCACTTACCTATCAGTAAGTAAATAGGGAAGAGCGTCGAATCGGAGCGCCTGTAGACCCTCGGGCGCCAGGGGCGTGTTCCGCTCCCCCGGGGAGGAGTCCTCCCACCTCCTAGGTAGTCTGGCGGCTCCAACGCTCGACGAGCGGTCCCTGCGAGCCGTGCAGGGGGTCGGCGTCCGGCAGGGGGACGCTGCGGATATTCTCCAGGACCTCGGGGCGTTCGCCCTCCTCGCCGGTTCTGAGGTCGTAGGACTCCTGGCCGCGCGGGTAGGCCCCGAGCACGGAGAAGTCGCCGCTGGAGCCCTCGTTCTTGTGCCCCACCCCGGCCGGGATCACCACCACGTCGCCGGCCCGGACCTCGACTACCTCGCCCTCGGGCCGCCGAAGGCGATGCTCGCGCTCCCGCCGAGCACGCACAGGACCTCGTGGGAGGTCGAGTGGTAGTGGTGGTAGGGGAAGACCCCGTTCACCCATGCGCCCCCCCAGCCGTTCTCGGCGAGGATCTCCCTGCACCGGGACGGGGAGCGCTCCGGCCCCCGAGCGCCCCGGATAGTAGAGCAGCGGCAGCTTCGGGTTGTTCGGGATGCGGCCGTCGTCGTCGAACCGGTACTCGCGTGCCTCGGCCTTCTGCGCCCCTTCGCTCACCGTTGCCTCCCCTGTTCCGTCTCGTCGCCACCGGACGAAGCATGTTTACCACTTTCGTGTCGTGGCGGAGGCTAACCGGTCCTCCTGCCGCGTCTCCCCGCCCTCAGGAACGCGCCGGGGGAGGGGGAGACCCTCGGCGACGGTATGCTCCCCTTCAGGGCCTCCCGCAGGCTCCCTATCCTCTGCACCAGGAAGGCGAAGCCCCGAGCGTCGGTCCTCTCTACCCTGCCATCCAGGAGAAACGCCCCCTCGCGGTGGAGGAGGTGGCCGAACCTCTCGTAGACGGAGCGGAAGATCGTGGTCTGGAGGAGGCCCGCCTCGTCCTCGATCACCAGAAAGTACACGGGGTGGCCGCTCTTCGTCGGCGGGCTCTGGAGGCACTCGATCAGGCCTGCTGCGCGCGCCCGCGTCCCGTGGGGCAGCCGTAGCACTTCTCTGCCGGACAGGACGCCGAGGTCTTTTAGAGCCTCGCGGTAGGGCGAGAGGGGATGGCGCGAGACGTTCAGGGAGAGCGCCTCCCACTCCATCCCCTCCCGGGCCGTCCCGGAGACCGGTAGGCGCCTGACGCCCCGACCCTCCCTCGCCGCCCACCAGCTCGCCGGGTGCGGCATCGGCAGCTCCGGCTGGCTCTCGCGCCTGCCGCGCTTCTCCGGCAACTCTTTCGCCGCCTCCAGCGCCCCCGCCCGCCCGTTCGGGCCCGTCAGGGCGTCCAGAAAACCCGCCCTCGCAAGCGTCTCCAGCGAGTCCTTCTCCACCGCGGTCCTCCGGTACAGGTCCGCGACGGAGGCGAAGGGACGCCCGGAGCGCTCCGAGAGGATGGAAGACACGGCCGCCCGGGAGAGGCCCCTGGAGTAGGAGAGGCCGACCCTCAGCGCCGCCCCGTCCCCCTCGACCGTGAAGCCCTCCCCCGAGAGGTGGACGTCCGGCGGCAGCACCCCCAGGCCGATCCTGCGGGCCTCGTTGAGCAGGGTGCGCGGGCTGTAGAAGCCCATGGGCTGGCTGTTCAGGAGGCCGCAGAAGAACTCGGCCGGGTGGTGAACCCTCATGTACGCGCTCGCGTAGGAGAGCTCGGCGAACGAGGCCCCGTGCGCCGCCGAGAAGCCGTAGACGCTGAAGCCCTCCATCCACGAGAAGACCTCCTCCGCTTTCGCTTCAGGGACGCCCCGGGCCACGGCCCGCCCCACGAACTCCTCCCTCAGGGCCAGCATCGCCCCCGGGCCCCTCTCGCGGGTCATGGCGCGGCGGACGAGGTCGCCCTCGGCCAGGGAGAAGCCCGCAACCTTGTGAGAGATCTCCAGCACCTGCTCCTGGAAGACCATGACGCCGTACGTCGGCTTCAGGACCTCCGCGAGCTCCGGCAGCGGGACCGAGTACGGCTCCAGGCCGTTCTTGCGCCTCACGTAGGGGGTGACGAGGTCGCCCCTCATCGGGCCGGGGCGGAAGAGGCTGATCTGGGCGACGAGGTCGCGCAGGCGCCGCGGCTTGAGGCGCGTCGAGAGGTTCATCTGGCCCGGGGATTCGAGCTGGAACATCCCGGCGTTTCTGCCGGTCCGGATCAGCGCGTACGTCGCCCCGTCGTCCGGCGGCGGGGCGAGCGGGTTTATCTTCCTGCCGAGCTTCTCCGAGACGAGCTCCCCGGCCTTGCGCAGGGCCGTATGCATCTTCAGGCCCAGGAGATCCAGCTTCGGAATCCCCACGTACTCCAGGTCGTCCTTATCGTACTGCGCCCTCAAGAGCCCCTCCCTCCCGGAGGGCTCCAGCGGCAGGAGCTCCGAGAGGTGGCGCCCGCCGCTGCCGAAGACCGCGCCGCCGTTGTGGGTCCCCGCCTGCCACAGCCTGCCGTAGAGCCTCGCGGCGAGCTCCATGAGGAGCCCGTACCTCTCCCGGTCCTGCAGGGGATGGTCGCGCATCGCCGGCTCCCGGAGCGCCCTCTCCCAGCCCCGGATCGGACGGACGAGCGCGTCGCGGTCCCGCACCCTCGCGGGCACGTGGCGCGACAGCTCGTTCGTCTCCGCCGGGGAGAACCCGAGCGCCCTCGCCGCCACCCTGACGGCCCCGCGCAACGAGAGGGTGTTCGCCGTGGCGGCCACCGCGGCGCCGCTGCCCTCGTACCTCCGCATCAGCTCGTCCCTGACCCCGTCCCGCCCCTCCGAGTCGAGGTCCAGGTCTATGTCCGGCGGGTCCCTCCGCCCCTCGTGCATGAACCTCTCGAAGAGGAGCCTGTGGGAGAAGGGCTCCGGGCTCGTGAGCCCGAGGCAGTACGACACGAGCGAGTTCGCGACGCTCCCCCGCCCCGTCACCGGGACCTCCCTGTCCCGGGCGATCCCCGCCGCCTCGTGGGCCAGCAGAAAGTACGACGCGAACCCGAGCTTCTCTATGCACTCGAGCTCCTTCTTCAGCCTCGCCCGCACCTCCCCCCCCGGCCTCCTGCCGTACCTCCTCAGGACGCCTACCTCCGCGAGCCGGCGCAGCTCTCCCTCCGGCGAGACCCCGGGCGCGGGCCGGACGCCGGGCACGTGGACCTCCCCCGAGAGCTTCACGGCGCCCGCGCACCTCTCCGCCACCGCGGCCGCCGCCTTCAGGGCCTCCGGGCGGTCCTCGAAGACCCTCGCCATCACCCCCGGGGATCTGAGGTACAGACGGTCCGTCGGCCTGTACTCCGGGCCGGGCAGCCGCGAGAGGGCCGAGGCGGCGACGAGGGTCTCGTGCAGCCGGTGGTCCGCGGGCCTCAGGTACGCGACCTCGTTCGTCGCCAGGGTCGCCAGCCCCTCCTCGCCCGCGAACGCCGCGACCCTCCCGACCCTCCTCCGGCCCCCGGCGGTGCCGTCGTCCGACAGCTCCACGTAGAGGCGGCCGTCGTCGAACGCCTCGCGGAGCGCGCGGACCACCCCTTGGGCCTCCCCGGCCCTCCCCGACAGGACGAGCGCGGGACGAGTCCGAAGGGGATCGCCCCCGTCAGGCACACCAGCCCCCGGCGTGCCCGAGCAGGTCATCGAGCGAGCAGACGGGACGTCGCCTCTCGGCCGAGGAGCACCTGTAACGCGTGACGAGGCGGCAGAGGCTCCGGTAGCCCTCCATCCCCTCCGCCAGCAGGACCACGTGCCCCAGCAGCCCCCGGAAGCCCACGCTTACTTCGGCGCCCACCACCGCCCGAACGCCGCCCACCGTCGCGGCCCTCAAGAACCTCGGCACGCCGTAGAGCCCGTTCTGGTCCGTGAGCGCCAGGGAGCGCATCCCCATCTCCGCCGCCGCCCCCACGAGCTCCTCCGGCGTCGCCACCCCGTAGCCGTACGAGAAGCCGCTCCTCACGTGCAGGTGCGCGAAGCCCCCGGGGTCTGCCCCGGGGGACCGGCCGCTCAGTCCGCGGTCCCCACGAGGGACCACGCGCCGTCTTGCCGCGCGAGATCCACGACCGCCCCGTCCGAGAGGAGCACGCGCACGACCATCCTGTCCCTCGCCCCCTCGCCCACCACCCGCCGACCTCCCGCCAGCGGGCCAGGGTCTCCACCACCCTCGCCTCCCCCCGCCACCTCCCGCGGCCCCGGGGACGACGCACGACGACGAGCTCGCGCCCCCGGCGGTGCTCCACCTCGACGCTCTCGTCGAGGGCACGAACCGTCTCGCCGCCCCAGCCGGGCCTCTCCACCTCCGACGCCCTGCAGAGCCACGGCGCGCGCAGCAGGTGCTCCGCGACCGCCCTCCTGGACGCGCGGGTCGGGAACAGGGGCTCCTCGAACCCCTCCGGCCGCGCGGGGTAACGGTGTATCTCCGAGACGCCGACTCCCTCCATCTCTCCCCTTCCACAAGGGAGGAGCCAGCCGCCTCTGGGGTAGGAAGGGGTGGGAAGCCCGTCCCCTCCGGGTACAATCCGAGGGACGGGCGTCCTCATCTTCCCAATACCCTCGCAGACCGTTCCTGGTTGGCCGCCGGCCGGTTCGCGAGGCCCGGGGTGGGGGCGCTCCTCTTCTACGTCTTCTATGTTCTCCGCATCCACGCTACCACAAACCGTAGTTTGCGGTCCAGGGTGTTATGGGCTAGAGTGCCGTCGCGAGGTCCTTGGCGACGGGGGTGTGCGGTGGTGCCCGAGAACTGGAAGACGCGGATGGAGATGCTCCGGCACCTGGCTCGGGTGGCGGCGAGGGGCGAGGGGGCGCCGAGCGTGCGCGAGGTGGGGGAGGCCGTGGGCTTGAGGAGCTCGCAGACGGCGCACAAGCACCTCAAGAAGCTGGAGGAGGCCGGCTACGTCGAGCGGGAGGGCGCGTCGAGGCGTGCGCGCGGCATCCGCCTCACCCGGAAGGGCTGGGAGGCGGCGGGCGAGATGCCGCTCCTCGGCAGGATCGCCGCCGGGCGGGGCTTGGAGGCCGTGGAGGTGGGGGACGAGGCCTACTCGCTGGCCGCGGAGCTTCTCGGCTCGCGCTCCGGGAGGCCGCGCTACCTCCTCAGGGTGGTAGGCCAGTCCATGATCGGGGCGCACATCGCCGACGGGGACCTCCTGGTCGTCGAGGAGGACGAGGACCCGCCGGACGGGACGGTGGTGGCGGCGCTCATCAGGGGCGGCGAGGAGGTGACCGTCAAGCGGCTCTACCGCGAGAGGGACGAGGCCGGCGAGACCCTGAGGCTCAGGCCCGAGAACGGAGAGCACGAGGACCTCGTGGTGCCCGCCGAGGACGTGGCCGTGCAGGGGCGCGTCGTCTACGTGGTCCACCCGCCCAGGGGGAGGCGCTAGGTCCACGGGGGAGGCTCTGCCGCCGTCCTACCTCGTCCTCGCGATCGCTAGGGGACACGGGGCGACGACAGCCCTTCTTCGTAGGGCTCTGCAGGCACTCGATCGGAGATCGGACGCATACGACCCGCATCGGCCGATCGAAGTCGTCGACAGAGCAATCCGCAAGACGAGTCCTCGCAAAAGTCCTCTGTAGCGGGGCATACAGCCATGCCATAGACTACTAACCTGTACTACAACCAAGGTATCGACAGGAAGAAAAAATGGAAACCGTAAAATTATCCCCGAAGTACCAGATCGTTATACCGCGTTCGGTGCGCGAGGGGCTGAAGCTCGTTCCGGGTCAGGAAGTGGCGGTTATACGCTATCGCGGGCGGATCGAGTTGGTACCCATGAAGCCGGTGAGGGAGATGCGCGGCTTCTTGCGCGGCCTCGACCCCGAGGTCGGGCGAGAAGCGGATCGGGAGCTGTGAGCGAGGCCTCCGGCAGGAACGTCGTGGACTCGTCGGGGTGGCTCGAGTACTTCGCAGACGGGCCCAACGCGGACTTCTTCGAGGCTGCGGTCGAGGACGCCTCCTCGCTCGTGGTACCGACGATAAGCATCTACGAGGTTTTCAAGCGCCTCCTGCGGGAGTCCGGCGGCGAGGATGACGCCCTGAGGGTCGTGGCCGCGATGCAGCGCGGCGAGCTCGTGGACCTGGGGGCGGAGCTGGCGCTCGACGCGGCGAGGACGGCGCACGAGTTGAAGCTGCCGATGGCCGACGCCGTGATCCTGACGACCGCCAGGGCCTGGGGGGCGACACTATGGACCCAGGATGCGGACTTCGAGGGCCTCCCCGGGGTACGCTTCGTGCGCAAGGAAGGTTAGGGCCGCACGACGCGGATCGATGCGGGTACGGGCGGCTCCCCGCAACCCTTGTTTTCATCCGGCGGAGAAACGAGCCCGGGAGTTCCCCGGTGCAGGGGGGGAGGCGCCCGAAGGCGAGGGAGCGGGTCCCGAGAGCCCGGGCGGGGACGACAAGTCGTCCCTCGCGAGCCCATCGCTGATGGGGGAGCGACGAGGGATCGGTAGCCAGGCTGCTCTACCGCGTGGGCCCAGGACATCGCCGCGCAGGGACGTGTCGCCTGCGTCGTCCGTCCAGAGGGCGCCGGGGGTGGGCATAGAAGCCTGGCTCCGCCGTCCCGCTCTTGGGGGTAGAATCCGCCTTCGTCAGGCCGAGCGAGAGGTAGCCGCGAGATGTTCCGTGCGATAAAAGTATCTGTTCCGTCTTCCCACATAGTCATGGGGCAATGCCCGTGAGCGGGTTCGACGGGGGGGAGGGAGGTTCGGCGCCGCTGGCGCTCATGATCGGGACCGTCGACGAGCCCGGCATCCTGCACGAGTTGACCCGCGTGATCTTCGAGCACGGGGCGAACATAACCTACGTCGACATCGCCGAGCGGCGCGAGAGGCACTCGACCGTCTACTTCGAGCTGGAGGACGTCTCGGCGGGTTCGGAGGCCGCGGAGGTGCTGCTCCGGGACCTCAAGGCCCTGCCCGTCGTGCGCGAGGTAGAACGGGCGCCGTCCTTCGCCAAGGTCTACGGCAAGAGGATCATCGTCGTCGGCGGCGGGGCCCAGGTGGGGCAGGTGGTGGTCGGCGCCGTCGCCGAGGCCGACCGCCACAACATCCGGGGGGAGAAGATCTCCGTGGACACCATCCCGCTCGTCGGCGAGGAGGACCTCGCCGCCGCCGCCCGCGCCGTCGCCCGCCTCCCGCGCGCCGTGGCCCTCGTCCTCGCCGGGGCCCTCATGGGCGGCGACGTCGCCCAGGCCGTCCGCGAGGTCCGCGAGAAGGGCATCATCGTCCTCTCCCTGAACATGGCCGGGAGCGTCCCCGACGCCGCCGACCTCGTCGTCAGCGATCCCGTGCAGTGCGGCGTGATGGCCGTCATGGCCGTCTCCTCCAGTGCCCGCTTCGACATCCGCCGCCAGACGGGCCGACGCTACTAGAGCCCTGTGGGCTCCTTAGCCCCAGACCTCCTCGGCGACCTCGACGATCAGGCGGAGCTTGGCCCATTGCTGCTCCTGGCTGAGGGCGTTGCCCTCGACGGTGGAGGAGAAGCCGCACTGGGGGGAGAGGCAGAGCTGGCCTATGTCGACAAACTGGCTTGCTTCTTCGATGCGGCGCTTGAGGGTGTCCTTGGATTCGAGCTCGCCGTGTTTGGTGGTGACGAGGCCGAGGACGACGGTCTTGCCCTCGGGGACGAAGCGTAGGGGTTCGAAGCCCCCCGAACGCGGGTCGTCGTACTCGAGGAAGAAGCCGTCGACGTCGAGCTCGCTGAAGAGGGCCTCGGCGACGAAGTCGTAGCCGCCCTCGGCGACCCAGGAGGAGCGGAAGTTGCCGCGGCACATGTGGGTGGTGACGGACATGCCCTCGGGCCTTCCGGCCAGCGCGCGGTTTATGTTGCGGATGTAGGTCTCGTGCTGGTGCTCGGCGTCGCCGCCCAGGGAGACGATGTGCTCGCGCTGGCGCGGGTCGTTGAGGTAGGCGAGGCTCGTGTCGTCGAACTGGAGGTAGGCACAGCCTAAAGAGCCCAGAGCGCGGACCTCTTCGGCGTAGGCGGCGGTGAGGTCCTCCCAGAACGCTTCGAGGTCGGGGTAGACCTTCTCGTCTATGGCGGCGCGTCCGCCGCGGTAGTGGACCATGCTGGGGGAGGGGATGGTGAGCTTCGGGGTGGTGGAGTTCGCGGTCAGGGACTCGAGGTACTCGAAGTCCTCGCCGAAGATGGCCCGTTCGAGGCCGATCCTCCCCTTCACCTCGAGGGCGGCGGGGGTGAACTCGATGTCGCCCTCGGCGTTGTGGAACCGGACCTTCATGTCGCTGGGGGCCTTCTCGATCCCGTCCAGCTGGTACATGAAGTCCATGTGCCAGGAGGCGCGGCGGAACTCGCCGTCGGTGGCGGAGCGGAGCCCCACCTCCTCCTGCTTGCGCACCACGTCGCGGATGGCGTCGTCCTCGATGCCCCTGAGCTCCTCGGCCGGTATCCGCCCGGCGGCGAAGTCTTCGCGGGCGCGCAAGAGCTCCGGCGGGCGCAGCAGGCTTCCGACGTGGTCTGCACGGAACGGCGGCTTGTCGCGCATGAAAGGGACCCTCCTTGTAGCTTGACGAGATACCGCGGATTCTAGTGCTCGGAGAGACGCCGCGCCCGCGATGGAAGATCCCCCGTGGGCTTCCCGAGGTCCCGTCCTAGCGGACGCCCTTCTGGTGCTCCCACGCGTCGCGGGCCGCCTCTTCGGGGTCCAGGACGCCCCGGTAGCCGGCGACCCTGAAGCCCCTGGCCACGAGCACCCAGGCGTCGGAGGCGGTGGCGACCACCCGGTAGCCCTCCGGCAGGGGCGGCCACTCCGGCCTCTCCGTCTCGCCCCGGCCTCTCCTCGGGGTCCTGACGCCCCCGCGCGTGCCCGCGGGCGCCGGGGGGACGGGCCTCTCCTCTTGCGGGGGCTCTTCGGGCGACGGGGCCGCGGCCTCCGAGCTCGGCCCCACCATCCCGGCGAGGAACATCAGGACGTCGTCCCTGCGGGAGAGCTCGCGGCGCAGGTGGGTCACCTGGCTCTTGAGCTCGGCGATGGTGCGGTCTCTCGTCTCCGGGGCTTCGCGGTCGGACCCGTGCTTGCCGTGCCTGCGGGCCTGCAGGTCGAACGCGACGTTGTTCTCGTTGGGTTGCATGACGGGATAGCGTAGAACACTTCCGCCCCCCCGGACAGCCCGATTTCTCACGTACTCAAGATGTTGAGGTGGCCCGGGCAGGCCCCCCTAGCTCTTCGCGGCGGGCACCGCGAAGGCGGTGGCGAACGCGACGGCGCTCGCGGAGAGCCCGAGGCGGCGCGGCGGCGACGCTGAAGCGGCGCTCGAGGCCCGGGAGCCCCGGGGGCTACGGCTCGCAGTTCGGCACGTGAGCGGCCGAAGCGGAGCATCGTCCGTAAGCAGGGACGCGCGGGGAGGAGTTCGGTACGAGCGATCCCGGTCGGGCTATTGCTGGATGGACTCCACCAGGCGATCCGTGACCACCGTGGTCACGCGTTCTACGAGCTGCAAGAACAGGGCGCCGTCGTTGGCGACGAAAAGAAAGTAGAGGGCTCCGAGCGCCAGTATGGGGCCGACGAGTTTCACCGTTTCCTCCGGGGTTATGGGATGGGCGTGAGCAATGATAATGCTTTGGGGGCGAAATACGGGCCCGGAGAGCCCGATCGGGGGTCGTTCGTGGCTCGTTGCGCAGAAGATCCGGGGCCGCGACCTCTCGGAGCGGCAGAAACATGCCCGGAAGGCCGATGCTCGGCACATCGTGCGGTAGAATAATCCCTTGTACGGTCGCATAGGGCGGCCTTTTCTATTGCCTTGATTCCGACGCACGCGGTCTTGCAAGGCGCCAGGGACCAGCAAGGATCGGGTCAGGAGATTCTCATGGAATACCGCAACATTGCCATCATCGCGCACGTCGACCACGGGAAGACGACCCTCGTGGACGGGATGCTCACGCAGACCATGGAGCTCGGGCACGGGCAGGAGATCGCCGAGCGCGCCATGGACTCGAACGTCCTGGAGAGGGAGCGGGGCATCACGATCCTCTCCAAGAACACCGCCGTCGAGTATGGGGGCGTCAAGATCAACATCGTCGACACCCCGGGCCACGCGGACTTCGGCGGCGAGGTCGAGCGCGTCCTCGGGATGGTCGACGGCTGCCTCCTCCTCGTGGACGCGGCCGAGGGCCCGATGCCGCAGACGCGCTTCGTCTTGCGCAAGGCCCTTCAACTCGGGCTCAAGCCGATCGTCGTGGTCAACAAGATCGACCGGCAGGATGCCCGGCCCGAGGAGGTCGTGGACCTGACGTTCGACCTCATGGCCGAGCTCGGGGCCTCCGACGAGCAGCTGGATTTCCCGATCCTGTACGCCGTCGCGCGCGAGGGGAAGGCTTACGGGGACCTGGACGACCCGCAGGACGACATGCAGGAGCTCTTCGAGACGATCCTGTGGCAGATCCCGGCGCCCGAGGTGGCGCTGGAGGAGCCGTTCCAGATGGTCGTCGCGAACCTGGACTACTCGGACTACCTGGGGCGAATCGTGGTCGGGCGCGTCAGGCGCGGCAGGGTCAGGCGCGGGGAGTCGGTCAACCTGATCCACAAGGACGGCACGATGACGAGGACGCGCGTGGCGCAGCCGTTCACGCACCTCGGGCTGAAGCGGATCGAGGCCGAGGAGGTCGGCGCGGGCGACATCGTGGCGCTCTCGGGGATCGAGGACGCCCAGATCGGGGAGACGGTGGCGGACCTCGAGGACCCGAAGGCGCTCCCGATCATCACGGTCGACGAGCCGACGGTGAGCATGGTCTTCCAGCCGAACACCTCGCCGTTCGCCGGCAAGGAGGGCAAGTACGTCACGAGCCGCCACCTCGCCGACCGCCTGAGGCGCGAGGTCCAGACCAACGTCTCCCTGCGCGTCGAGGAGCTCAAGCCCGACGAGTTCCAGGTCTCGGGGAGGGGCGAGCTTCACCTCTCCATCCTGCTGGAGACGATGCGCCGGGAGGGGTACGAGGTTCAGGTCTCGGCGCCCGAGGTCATCACGCGCGAGATCGACGGCAAGAAGCACGAGCCGGTGGAGCACCTCGTGATCGACGTGCCCGAGGAGTTCGCATCTAGCGTGATCGGGGTCTTGAGCAGCCGCCGGGGGAACCTCTTGAATATGGAGATGCAGGGGAGCCGGACGCGGGTCGAGTTCAGGATCCCGTCGCGCGCCCTCTTCGGGTTCCGCACGCAGTTTCTCTCGATGACGCAGGGGACGGGGATCATGAACCACGTCTTCGACGGCTACGCGCCGTGGGCGGGCGAGTTCAAGACGCGCCAGAACGGCTCTCTCGTGGCGTCGGAGGCCGGCAGCGCCTTCGCGTACTCCATCTGGAAGCTCCAGGACCGCGGCAGCTTCTTTATCACGCCGGCGACCGAGGTCTACGTCGGGATGGTCGTCGGCGAGCACGCCCGCGAGCAGGACCTGAACGTGAACGTGTGCAAGAACAAGAAGCTGACGAACGTCCGCTCGGCCGGGGCCGACGACGCGTTGAACCTGACGCCGCCGCGCAAGATGAGCCTGGAGGACGCCCTGGAGTACATCGGCGGCGACGAGCTCGTGGAGATAACCCCCGCCTCCATCCGCCTGCGCAAGAAGGTCCTTGAGCCCGGCATGCGCAAGAAGTAGCCTCCCGCGGCCGAGCACCCCTCGCGGGGCGCGTATGGTCTACAATCGGTCTCCCCGCGGTTCTCCGAGAGGCATCAGGGAGAGGGAGGAAAGATGGTGGAGCACCCGGTCCGCCGGGACGATTCGGGCATCCCGTCGGACCCGGCGCGCGTGGACGAGACGGGCCGCAGGCCGATACGGGTGATCGGCCTGCTCCTCTTGCTGCAGGCGGCGGGGCTTGCGGGCGTCGTCCTCTACGAGCTGTCGCGGGTCGATTGGCGCCGTCTGGACCCCGAGTCGCCGTCCGCGCGGGCGATCGGGGCGGCGACCTCCCTGTTGTTCGCGCCGCCCGCCGTACTGGCGCTTCTGGCGGCTCTGGGCTTCCTGTTTCTGTCGCGTCGCGGCTGGATCCTGGCCGCGCTCTCGCAGGGGACGAGCCTCGCGATCTGCCTCTGGCTCTACACCGAAACGGCGCCGCTCTACGTCTACGGGGTGATGGTCTACTGCATCTTGATGGTTCTGTACCTGAACTCCCACGACGTGCGGGTGGTCTTTCATCATCCCGGGCGGGAGGACGTGGGACCGGCTTCCGGGGCGTCGAGCGATGACTGAGGCCGGCGGGGATCTCGCCCTGCTGAGGCGCTTCGAGCCCGTCGTCCGTTCCACGAGCGGAGACAAGTTCTACCCGATGGACGTCGAGCCTTACGTGCGGGCTTGCAGCCTCTGGGTCAAGCGGCCCGGCGAAGAGGCGGTCTGCGTGACCCCGGCCGGGGAGCTGACCCTGGAGCGGCTCCCGCAGCAGACCGTCGACGGGTTCGGGGCCGTCCACTTTCTTCGTTTCGCCGATCCTCGCAGCGAGGAGGGGCCGATCTCGCCCCTCACGCCCCTCCGCAGGGGCGCCGGGCTGAGGAAGACGCGCAAGGCCTTTCGCGCCGGGCGGAGCCGGCTGGCGCGCGTCGGGTACTTCTCCCGCATCATGGACGCCCTGTACTCCATCGTGCTGCTCGCCCGGGGACGGGTGCCGGGAGAGGCCGCGTCGCTCGCGGCGTCGCGCTACGAGCGCATCATGGAGGAGGAGGGCGAGCACTACCGTTACCACGGCCGGGTGTTCCGCCAGGACGACTGGGTGGTCCTGCAATACTGGTTCTTCTACCCGTTCAACGACTGGCGCTCCGGGTTCTTCGGGGCGAACGACCACGAGGCCGACTGGGAGTCGGTCTCCGTCTACCTCTCCGAACCGGAAGGGGAGGCACGCCCGGAATGGGTAGCTTATGCCTCCCACGAATACTCCGGCGACGACCTCCGGCGCCGGTGGGACGATCCGGAGCTGGAGAAGGTCGGGGAGCATCCGGTGGTCTACGTCGGAGCCGGTTCCCACGCCAGCTTCTACGTCGCGGGCGAGTACCTGACCGAGGTGCGTCTCCCCCTACCGGCGTTGCCCGCCAGGGCCGCGATCGCCGTGCGGTCTTTCTGGAGGGAGAAGATGCGCCAGTACGCGGGGTTCGGGGGACGATCTAGGCCGAACGAGGGAGGCGGGTACCTGCGCATCCCCTTCGTGGATTACGCGCGTGGCGACGGCCTGACGATCGGGGAGGGCGGGGACGAGGCCTGGGATCCCCCGCGGGTACTCACCGAGCCGCTGCCGGGCTGGGTCTCCGGGTACCGGGGGCTGTGGGGGCTCTACACGCGGGACCCCTTCGAGGGCGAGGACGCCCCCTCGGGCCCGATGTACAACCGCGACGAGAGCCCGCGCCGCGCCTGGTACGACCCGGTCGGGTGGGCCGGTCTCGACAAGGTGCCCACCTCGGCCGGGGAGCTGAGGACCGCCCTGGAGAGGCGAGCGGAGATCGAGTCGCGGTGCGCCGCCCTCCGCGCGGAGATCGAAGAGAAGAGCCGGAAGCTCAAGGGGCTCGGGGTGGAGGTCGCGGCGATGAGGGACAGGTCCCACCTCGACGCATCGTACGAGGACCGCATGAGGCAGACGGGGGAGCTCTCCGGCGAGATCAAACGGCTCCGGGCGCGGCTGGCCGCCGATATGGACGTCCGGGAGTCGCTCGGGGAGTACGCCGGACGGTTGAGGGCGGGCGAGCGCGGTCCCGCACGCGCCCACCTCTCCCGCCCGCACGCGCCCGCCTCCGACGCCGACCTGCGCGCCGGTCGGGTGGCCGAGGTGTGGGCCGCCGCGAGCGTGGGGCTCATGCTCGTCGCCCTCGTCTTGATAGTGATCCAGGCGCGCCAGCACCTCACCGCGGGGCTCGTCGCGGGCGTGGCGGTGTTCGCGTTCGTCGAGGCCGGCTTCAGGCGCCGGCTCACCAACCTCTTGAGCAGCGCGAACATCGGCCTCGCGGTGGTCGCCGCGCTCATCGTCGTCTACGAGTTCTTCTGGCCTCTCGTGGTCCTCGCCGTGCTCGCCGTCGGCGCCTACGTCCTGTGGGACAACCTCCGGGAGCTCCGCCGCAGGTGAGCCGCCTCCCGACGCGCGCGTCTCCGGTGTCGGGCAGGGCGCTCGCGGGTATGGGCCGTGGTAACCGAACACTCCGGGAGGATGCATGGCGCGCTACACGATGCGACAGCGGCTCGTCTCCATAGGCGAGGATTTCGACATCACCGACGAGGCCGGAAGACCGGTCTACAAGGTCGACGGCAAGGTCATGAGGCTGCGCGAGACGTTCGTGATCGAGGACATGCGGGGCCGCGAGGTGGCCACGATCCGCGAGAAGAAGCTCGCCCTGCGCGAGAGCATGAACATCCTGCGCGGGGGCTCGACGATCGCCACCATCCGCAAGGCGCGTTTCGCGCCCTTCCGCCACAAGTTCTCCATAGACGTGGCGGGCGGCGTCGACCTGACCGCCCAGGGAGACATCCTGCACCACGAGTACGCCATCAGCCGCCAGGGCGACCCCGTCGCCCGCATATCCAAGCACCGGCTCACCATGAGCGACACCTACAGCGTCGACGTCCTCCCGGGCGAGGACGACGGCCTCGTCCTCGCGGTGGCCGTCGCGATCGACGAGATGGCCCACGACTCGGACGACTAGAAGCCCGAGCCCCGGCTCGCGCGGAGCCTTCCACAGGCCGCAGGGCACGTCTTCCGGGTAGCCCATAGCGCCGATGCGTCATGGAGCGGCCCGAAGAGGCGCGCGAGTGGGCTCTCCCGGAGCGCTTCGTGCCCTTGCGAGGTAGGGGTAGATTTCGTCCTCTGCGGGTACGGAGCGGCGACGGGCGCTTCGGTGCGATCGAACGACGAAGGGATGCGCATGTTCTGGACGAGGCGGGGCAACACCAGGTTCGGCTGCGTAGTGGTGCCCTGCGGGTGCCTCGTGTCGCCGCTCTTGCTGGTACCGGGGGCGGTGCTCGCGTACGAGGTGCGCCGCCGCGGTATCGGAGGGTAGGGCGGTGGAGGCGAGGCCGGCCGCTCGAGCCCGGCTTCGCGCCTGAGGGATGCCGTTCCCCGATTTCCTCATCATAGGGGCGCAGAAGGCGGGCACGAGCTGGCTGGCCTCGAACCTGTCCCGCCACCCCGACGTGTGGACGCCGCCGCTGAAGGAGATCCACTACTTCGACCAGAGAGCCAAGGAACCGCCGTTCGTCGTCTCGCTGATGAGGCTCTGCCGCACGGGGTACACCGACGAGGACTGGTACCCCTGGTACTGGCGGAACCAGTCGAAGCGCCTCTTGCGGAGCATCCTTCGCCGATCCGGGAGGAAGCCCGAGCCGGGAACCCTGTCGTGGGCGCTCAAGTTCCTCTCCCTCCCGCCCTCCGATAGATGGTACGCCTCCCTTTTCGAGGAGGGCGGCGGCAGGAAGACCGGAGAGGCGACCCCGGAGTACGCGATCCTCGAAGAAGCGGAGGTCGCCCGCGTCCACGAGCTCATGCCGGACGCCAGGATCGTCTTCTTCATGCGCAACCCCATAGAGAGGCTCTACTCCTCAGCGCTGATGCGCCTCAGGCACCTGGCAGAGATGGGGAGGGAGACGGAGGCCGACGACCGGTTCTTCGAGCGCTTCTTCCGGGAGCCCGAAGTGGTCGCCGAGACGAAGTACCTCCGGAGCCTCGAGAGGTGGCGGCGCTTCTACGGGACGAGCAGATCTTCGTCGGGTTCCTCGAAGACGTCCACCTCCACCCGACCGTCTGCTGCAACGCCTCTACTCGTTTCTCGGGTAGATCCCGCCCGCGCCCTGCCGGTCGAGAGGCGCAAGGTCAACGCCGCGCACCGCGAGACCATGCCCACTCCTCTGGCCGTCCACCTGGCCCTCGCCTACCGCGAAGACCTGCAACTCCTGAGCGCGCGCTTCGGCGGCTACGCAAGCTTCTGGCTCCACTGCGCCGAGAAGCTGACGAGCAACCCCCCGGACGAAGAGACGTTGCCGTACCCGTTGTGGGAGTCGTGGCTGTGGGACGAATGGAAGAAGGGGCGCGGCCCGGCCGGACCCACGGAGACGGGGAAGAGCGAGGTCCAGAGCCGAGCCCTGGCCCCGTCTTGACTTCGAGTAGCGGCAGCTTGTCCTGGCTTCTTTGAAACCGAACGGTCGGTTGCTAATGCAGGCGTTGGGTTTGTAGAATAGGTCGGGAGATGCCATCGGGCTCGCGACTCTTTTTGCGACAGGGTTGGGCTTTGGGCGCCGGTGTTTCTTCGGTCACCCGTGGCGAGTTTTTGAGGAGAACGCTGTGTCGGGCTTCGTCGAAGGGATATACGTGGCCTCGCGGGCCGGGGCGAGGGCCGAGCGTGTCGGGGAGGCGCGTGCCCTGGTGGGCAGGGGCCTGGAGGGGGATCGCTACGCCGAGGGCGCCGGGCACTGGAGCCGGTTCGGCAGGTCGTGCGAGGTCACCCTCGTCGAGGCCGAGGACCTCGAGGCGATGGAGAGGGAGGCGGGGGTGCGCGTGATGGGGGGCGAGCACCGGCGCAACGTGGTGTTGCGGGGCCTCGGCCTCGACGGGGTGCGCCGCAAGAAGTTTCGCATCGGGGAGGCGGTCTTCGAGTACCAGAAGCCGTGCTCGATCTGCCGCTACGTGGAGCGGCTAACCGAGCCGGGCATGACCGAGGCCCTCAAAGGGCGCGGCGGCATCTGCGCCCGGGTCGTCGAGGAGGGGGAGATCCGGGAGGGAGATCCCGTCAGCGTGATGTAGGTTCGGGTCTAGCCCCCGACCTTCTGGCCCGCCGGGGCGCGATCCAGCCCGAAAGCCCCGGCAAGCTTCTCGTACGAGCGGAGCCTCTCCGCGTGGTCGTGGACCATCGTGGTGACCATGATCTCGTCCGCCAGAGTCTGCTCGGCGATCTCTTCGAGGCGTGTCTGCACGGAAGGCAAGCTCCCGACGATCTGCATGGAGCGGTAGCTCTCCAGCAGCCTGCGTTCGCCCGGCGTGTATGGATAGGCGAGCGCCTCCTCGGGGCTCGGCAAGGGGCCGGGCTTGCCGGTCCGCATGCGCACCCATGCGAGGCCCATCGACGAGGCCAGTTCCTCGGCCCGCTCGTCCGTGTCGGCGCAGATCACCGACGCCGCGAGGATGGCGTGGGGCGCCGGGAACCTCTCCGAGGGGCGGAAGTTGTCGCGGTAGGCGCCGAGGAGGGGCGTGGGGTCCACGGGGCTGAAGTGGGAGGCGAAGGCGTAGCCCAGGCCCATCTCGCCGGCCGCCTTCGCCGAGTAGCCGCTCGACCCGAGCAGCCAGATCGGCGGCAGATCCACGCCTTCGGGGGCGGCGGAGATCGAACGGAACGGGTGATCCTCGGGGAAGCCGTCGCCAGAGAAGGCCAGAAGCTCGCCGAACTGCTCCGGGAAGTCCTCGGCCCCCGCGCTCCCCCTCGGGCCGCGCAGCGCCGCCGCCGTGACGGGGTCGGTGCCCGGGGCGCGGCCGATGCCGAGGTCGATGCGGCCCGGGTGCAGGGCCTCCAGGACCCGGAAGGTCTCGGCGACCTTCAGCGGCGCGTGGTTCGGGAGCATGATGCCCCCGGCCCCCACCCTGATGCGGGAGGTCGCGTCCGCCACGTGCCCGATCATCACCTCCGGCACGGGGCTCGCGACGCTGGGCAGGTTGTGGTGCTCGGCGAGCCAGTACCGCTCGTAGCCGAGACCGTCGGCGAGCCGCGCGAGCTCCAGCGTGTTCCGAAGCGCCCTGGCCGCGTCCGAGCCGGAAGGGACCGGTGAGAGATCCAGAACAGAGAGTGAGAATGCCATCGTCGCTAGTACCTCCGTATCGAACGAATATCCGCCGCGTGCCCGTCGAGGGCGCCCAGCAGTTGCGAGGGGCCGCCGTCCCCGCTCCTTGAGGTTAGCACCCCGTGCCCCGATTCCGAACCGGCTGACGCGGGGTAGCCGTGCGTGCAGCAGGAGCGGGCCTCGCCCGCAACCGGTGCTTGCACAGGACGCCCCGCGCGTCGCCAACGGCGCCTTTCGGCTACCATCAGCTCGTGCCAGGTGGGAGGGCGAAGCCGGGCAAGCCTTTAGCAGGTTCGCGTTCTGGAGGACGCGGAGGGAGATCCCGGCGGCTCCAGCGCCGGTGGACGGAGAGCAGCGCGACGCCCGCCGCGAGCTTCGCCGAAGGGGGTAGAAAGGACGGACCGCGAAGACGCCGAGGAACATGACTTCGGGAGCCTGGCGTGGTCGGGTGGCTGAGAGGAGGTGGACCACGGAAGCGCGAGACGTGTATGGCAACCGCATAAGGTTGGGTAGGAACGGTCTCCGCTACGGCGAGGAGTTCGTGTCTTTCGACGACATGGGGGCGCAACCGGCGTCCTACACCTTCTGGAACCCCGCCACCAGCTTATCCGAGATAACGGTGCCCCGGCGGCGCGGGCCTGACCTGGTCCTGAGGAACCTGTCCCCTGAGACCGCTAACCGGCTCGGGGAGGCGATAAACGAAGCCCTGCGCAAGCACCGTGCGTAGAGCCCCGGGGCCGTGAGGCTCCATCGACCTTGCTGCAAAACGTCCGGTGCTGCCAGCAGGGGACTCCCCCGCCGTTTGATGTTGGGGATCCGGCGTCCCGCACGGCTTCGCGCGTCGGGGGCGTCCGGAACTCCCGGACTCGCTCTCGGGCTAGAACTCCTGACCCTCCACAGACCCTGAGCGCTTCAGACGCCCGTTCCGTAATTGCTCTGGGTGTCCTTATCCGGGCCCTTCGTTCTCCCTTTCTTGCGCTGGTAGACTCGGGTTCGATGGGTGAGCCCGAAGACGGACAGAGGGATCTGGAGCGCCGCAACCACGAGCTCTCCGTGCTTAACGCGATCGCGCGCGAGCTCAACCGCTCGGTGGACCTGAGCGATGCGCTGGAGTTCACGCTGGCCGAGGTCTCCGAGTTGCTGGGCTTGCGGACCGGGTGGATCTGGCTCGTCGCCGAGGACTCGCCGCAGACCTACCTGGCCGCCTCCCGGAACCTCCCGCCCGCCCTGGCGGAGGACCCGGCGCGCATGGACGGCTCGGGCTACTGCTACTGCCTCGACTCCTACAGGAGGGGCGACCTCGCGGGGGCCGCGAACGTCAACGTGCTCAAGTGCACGCGGCTCGGCGGCCTCGTGGACGGCACGGACGGCCTGCGCTACCACGCCTCCATCCCGCTCCACTCGGGGGAGGAGAAGCTCGGCGTCATGAACGTCGCGAGCCCCGACTGGCAGAGCCTCTCCGAGAGGGACCTTCAGCTGCTCTACACCATCGGCGACCTCCTCAGCATCGCCGTGGAGAGGGCCCGGCTCTTCTCCCGGAGCGCCCGCCTCGGCGCCCTGGAGGAGCGCAACCGGCTGGCGCGCGAGATCCACGACACCCTCGCCCAGGGCCTCGCCGCCACCACGCTGCAGCTCGAATCCGCGGACGCCCTGCTCGACGGCGGGGCGCCCGAGCCCGCGCGAACGCCCCTTCGCCGCGCCCTCTCGCTCACCCAGGCGAACCTGGAGGAGGCCCGGCGCTCCGTCCTGGACCTCCGGGCCGCCCCGCTCGAAGACCGGCCGCTCGCCGGGGCGCTCGAGGTCCTCGTGAAGGCGTGGGAGGCGGAGACGGGCGTCGGGGCGAGCTTCGAGGCGGTGAACGGCGCGCGTCCCCTGCCGCCCCGCGTCGAGGCGGCGCTGTACCGCGTTTGCGGGGAGGCGCTGGCGAACGTGGCCCGCCACGCGGGGGCCGAACACGTCACCGTCCGGCTCGTCGTCACGCCGGGGAGGGCCCGGCTCGCCGTCGAGGACGACGGCCGGGGCTTCGACGTCTCGGGGATACCCGCGGGGCGCCACGGGATCGTGGGCATGAGAGAGCGGGCCGAGAGGCTCGGCGGCGCGCTGGTTCTGAGAAGCGCGCCCGGCGGGGGGAGCGTCTTGGAGGCGACGGTCCCGCTGGAGGGGCTCTAGGGTGGAGGGCGAGAAGATCCGCATCCTCGTCGCCGACGACCACCCTATGCTGCGCGAGGGTCTCGTCGCCGTCCTCGGCACGCAGCCGGACTTCGAGGTGGTGGGCGAGGCGGCCGACGGCGCGGAGGCCGTGCGGCTGGCGGAACGTCTGCGGCCGGACGTGATCCTCTTGGACCTCGAGATGCCCGGCACGGACGGCGTAGCCGCCCTGCAACGCCTCAGGGAGAGCGGGGCCGAGGCCAGGACGCTAGTCTTCACCGCCTACGACACCGACCGGCGCATCCTGGCCGCCGTGCGCGCCGGCGCGAAGGGCTACCTGCTCAAGGGCGCCTCGCGCCGGGACATCTTCGAGGCCGTACGCGTCGTCCACGCCGGGGGCTCCCTGCTCGGCCCCGACGCGACGGCCGCGCTGCTGCGGCACGTGGAGGGGGACGAGGGGGGCCACGACGCCCTGACGCCCCGGGAACTCGAGGTGCTCCGGCTGGTCGCGGAGGGACTCTCGAACAGGGCGATGGCCGAGAAGCTGTTCGTCACCGAGCGCACGGTAAAGTTCCACGTCAGCTCGCTCCTGAGCAAGCTGGGCGCCGAGAACCGCACCGAGGCGGTAAGCATCGCCGTCAGGCGCGGCCTGATACGGCTCCCCGCCTAGAAAACCTGTACTCCCGTACAGGGACGGACCGTACTTCCGCGCGATGGCGCGGGGCCCCTCGCGAGGCATCCTCTAGGCATAAGCCAGAGAAGGAGCCCCACAATGACCTCGAACGAGAAGCGAACGGCCCTGATCACCGGCGCCTCCCGCGGCCTCGGACTGGCCCTGGCCCGCGCTCTCGCCGAAGACGGTTGGACCCTTATCGTGGACGCCCGCGGCGAGGGGGACCTCGAAGCCGCCCGCGCGGAGCTAGCGCGCTGGACCGACGTCGTCGCCGTCCCCGGCGACGTGACGGACGAGAGACACCGCCGGGCGCTCGCGGAGGCGGCGAGGGAGGCCGGTGGCCTGGACGCCCTCGTGAACAACGCGGGCATCCTCGGCCCGAGCCCGCAGCCCGCCCTGCTCGACTACCCGCTGGGGGCGCTCGCGGAGGTCTACGAGAACAACGTGTTCGCGCCGCTCGCCCTCATACAGGCCGTCGAGCAGGACCTGAAGCCCGGCGCCCGCGTCATCAACGTGACCAGCGACGCCGCGACGGAGCCCTATCCGGGTTGGGGCGGGTACGGGTCGAGCAAGGCCGCCCTCGAACAGCTCTCCAACATCCTCGCCGCGGAGAACCCGGGGCTGCGCGTCTACCGGGTCGACCCCGGCAACATGCGCACGCGCATGCACCAGGAGGCGTTCCCGGGCGAGGACATAAGCGACCGTCCCCCGCCGGAGGAGAGCGTGCCCGGTCTCGTCGAGATCCTGACCGGCAGCCTGCCGAGCGGGCGCTACGAGGCGCGCTTCCTTATCCCCGTGGACGGAGGTTGATGGTTCTATGACGCTACGATTCCTACCCGCCGAGAGCCCCAACGGCAAGCTTCGTGACCTCGCGCCGCTCGAGTTCGAGCTGCCCGCGGTCCTGGAGGCCGGCGAGCCGCCGGAGGCCCGCGGCCTCTCCCGGGACGAGGTGCGCCTGATGGTCTCCCACAGGGACGACGACCGGGTGTCCCACGCCCGGTTCCGTGACCTTCCGGACCTGCTGTCGGCCGGCGACGTGCTGGTCGTCAACACTAGCGGGACGATGAACGCGGCCGTGGAGGCCGAGCGCGAGGACGGCACGGTGCTGGAGCTGCGCCTCTCGACCCGTCTGCCGGCGGGCCTGTGGACCGTCGAGCTCCGCCTCCCGGCCGGGGACGCCACCGAACCGTTCCGCGGTGCGACGCCCGGCGAGACCCTCTACCTGCCCGGCGGGGCGACGGTCACGCTGCACAGGCCCTACCGCGAGGACAGCCCCCGGCTCTGGCTCTCTACCCCGAGCCTCCCGGAGCCGCTGATCGGGTACCTCGACCGGCACGGCTTCCCGATCCGCTACGGGTACGTCCGGGAGCGGTGGCCCGCGGGCTACTACCAGACCGTCTACGCCACCGAGAGGGGCAGCGCCGAGATGCCCTCCGCCGGGCGGGCCTTCACGCCGGAGCTCGTAACGCGCCTCGTAGCGGGCGGCATCATGGTGGCGCCCCTGATCCTGCACACCGGTGTCGCGAGCCTCGAGGACCACGAGCCGCCCTACGAGGAGTTCTACCGCGTCCCGGTCGAGACGGCGCGCCAGGTCAACGCCGCCCGCGGGCACGGCAAGAGGGTCGTCGCGGTCGGGACCACGGCCGTGCGGGCGCTCGAGACCGTCACGGACGCGGACGGGACGACGCACCCCGGGGAGGGCTGGACGGGCCTGATCGTGACCCCCGAGCGGGGCGTCCGCTCCGTGGACGCGATGCTCACGGGCCTGCACGAGCCGCGTTCGAGCCACCTGGCGATGCTCGAGGCGCTCGTCGAGCGCGGACGCCTCCGGCTCGCCTACGAGGAGGCCCTGCGCGAGGAGTACCTCTGGCACGAGTTCGGCGACCTGCACCTGATCCTGCCCTGACGAGATCCGCTCCACGAGACGCCCGGAAGGAGGAGAACGTGACCGAAGGAGTCGCACGCCTCCGACCTTCCCTGGGGACGCGGGGCGGCGGTGCGCCGCGCGAGGCCGGCTCCACCCCCTCGCGCGTCGCCTCCCCTCGCGCTCGGGCGCCCCGAGACCATCGGATCGGGGCTCCCTTGCCCGGTCGTCGTAATGCGGGGACGGCGCGGTAGGGCCCGGCGGGGAGGCGTGCGGAGGAGCTTCGCTGGCGGCGGACGCGTCGAGGAGTACCGCTCCGTCGGACGGCGACCTTCGGGAGGAATAGGGCGGAGGCGGGTAAGGTGGTCGTATCGTTGGACCGGTACGAAGGAGGACGCGTATATGACCGCTTCGAGGCGCATCGAGCCCTGGCTCACCCTCTCCGTTGCGCGGGGCAACGCCGTTCAGGCCGGCGGGCTCCTCGGCGCGGCCGCGCTCGCCTGGTACGCGGGCCGGAAGGGTTCGAGTGGCATGCCCTGGCTGATCTCCAGCCGTACCCTCGCGTACTTCTCGGAGCATGCCTTCTCCCACTATCTCGTCGGGCGCGCGTTCGGCATCCGCTTCACCGGGTACGGGCTCCACGGCACGAGCCACCCTCATCTCTACCCGCCGGGTGCGCGCTGGGTGTTCTCACGCCTCCCGTTGTTGAGCGCGCGTCGAGCCCGCGTCCCTCCGGGCGGCCTCGCCGACGGCGCGAGCCGCGATGTACTCGGCGGGGACGCTGGCGACCGTGGTCGTCGGCCTCGTGATCCCCGCCTACGGGTTGCGGCGCGGCGTCCCCGGAGCGCGGGGTTTGCTCGTCGCCTCTGGTGTCGTGACCAACGCGTTCGTGCTCCTCAGCGAGGCCCTGCGCCCCGGCGGGGACCTGGTCCGGGCCTGGCGGGCGTTGCGGCGAGGGTCGCGGGTGTAAAGCGCGGACTCGACGAAGCGGGGGCGAGGAGGGCTAGGCCCCCCCGTCGAATCGGACCTCGTGCGAGCCGGCGTTCTCCGCGACGAAGCGGAGGAGCCGCTCCCCTTCCTCGGCTAGGGCGTCGCGGTCCTGCGCGGTCAGGGTCTCGTACGGCTCGATCGCGAGCGTCGCCTTCGACCGGGCACGCTCCGTCCTCCACGTCCCGCGGAAGAAGCCGTCGACGAGCACGGCGGCCGGGACCATGCCGTTCTTGGAGGCAATGGCCCTGCGGTGCTCGTCGGCGATGACGCGGGTGCGGTCGGCGTGGGAGAGGATCAGGTTGTCGAACTCGGGCAGGAAGCGCGGCGGGGCCGGTACGTCCGCGCCGGGCCGCGGGGCTTCGGGCAGGTCGAACAGCTCCCTGCCCCCCTCGTCGCGGAAGGTCCGAAGCCGCGGCCGGAGCCGCTCGACGGCCTCGCCGAGCCGGGTCAGCCCCGACCAGGTCTGCACGTCCTTGATGGCGGCCGGTCCGAATGCCCCGAGGTAGCGCACGACGGTCTCGTCCAGCGAGGGTTCCGGGTCGAGCGGACGGCCGAGCCAGGCCTCCACCGTCGTGTGGGTGGCCTGCCCGCTCCTCCCCCAGACGCCGCGGGGCGGCACCTGCACGAGCGGCAAGAGATGGCGGACGGCGCGGGCGAGGGAGGCGGGGTCACGTCCCGGCCAACGCTCCCCGAGCAGCCCGCCGAGCTCCTTGGCGGTGAGCGGCCTCTCCTCGAGCAGCTCGCGGCCGGCGTCGGCGAGCGCCCCGAGGCCTACCCCCTCGAGGTTCGCGCGCTCGGCGCGGTTGGAGTACAAGCCGCGGTCTATGACCGGCTGCACGAGGGGACGGAGCCGTAGGCAGTCGCGGGCGCTGACCAGGTGAACGGTGTTGCGCATCAGCGCGACGCGCACCGCCCTGCGGTCCAGGATCAGGCGCGCCAGCTCGTCGGGGCGAAAGTCCTTCAGGCGCGTCCACAGGCCGACGTAGGGCGGCATCGGGGCCTGGGCCTGCAGGCCGACGAGATGCTCGATCGCCTCGTCGGCGGGTAGCTCCCCGCGGCCGAGCAGCATCTGCCGCGCCAGCGTGGCGCGATTGAGCGCGCGCCGGTCGAGCACGACGTCCGGTCCGCTCATCGGGAGCGGTAGACCTTCCGTGCGCTGCCCGCGAGCCGGTCGAGCGACCCCGTCACGGCGAAGTTCTCGTGCCCACGCTCGGGCGAAGCTGCGTTACTCCTCATGCTTCAATGATCCACCCCGGTACGCCTCTCCTCAAGACGCATTATCTCCCGAGCCGTCTCGTCGCGAGCTCGTCCGGGACCCCGCCCTCCCGCTTCGCCCTCGACGGGTTCGCCGCATCTCTCGACGCCCTTCGACCGCCGCTCCGGCGCCGCTCACGTCCGACGGAACGGCGCGCCGCCGCTTCTCGTCGCGTCCTCCCTCGGGGGCGCCGCATCTCCGTGTTGAGCTCGGCGCCGAAGAGCCTTCGGGTCTTCGGGCTTGCGGCCCCGCTCCTCGCGCCGGACCCCGGAAGCTTCGCAACCTCCACGCGGTCGAGCGCCTGCGGGGGGCGAGGCTCTCCTGGCCCTAACGGGTGGAACCTCCGTTGTCCGTCATCCGGGCCGTATGTCTGCCCGACCCGCGGCCGCGGGGGTCCCCGACCCGCTCGCGAGCCCTACCCCACGCACGAGACCGGTCTCCCCTCCGCCGGACGGAGGCCACCTCCCGGAGCGCCGATGAGGCGCTCCGTCCGGCGGCTCGTTTATCGCTCTAGCCCTGGGGAAGATCCGGGGTGTCCGCCGACGACGAGCACGGTCCGGTTCGCGTGGCGCAGCACCTCCTCGGAGACGCTGCCGAGCAGGGCGTGCTCCAGCGTCGACTTCCCCTCGGAGCCCAGGACGACGGGCTCCGCCCCGAGCTCCTCGGCGACGGCGACGATCGCCCGGGCGGGCCTGCCGAGGACGATCAGCTCCTCGAACTCCACGCCGGCCTTCTCGGCCAGGGCGCGCACCTTCCCGGCCGCCTCCCGGCCGTCCTCCGAGAGACGCCCGACGAAGTCCCCGTAGTGGATGCCGGAGTGGAACGTCAGATCCTCGTCGACGACGTAGAGGGCGAAGAGCCTGGCCCCGAGACCGCCGGCTACCTGCGCGGCGTACTCCGCGGCGCGCAGCGAGACCTCCGAGCCGTCCGTGGCGACGAGCACCGCCGGCCCCTCGAGCCCCGCGGCCTCTCCGTGGGTGAGGGTCCGGGCCTGCGAGGTCTGGTACGGCTCCGGGGTGACGAGGATCGGGCCCTTCGACTCTCCGAGCACCTGGTCCAGCGCCTCCCCCACCATCACGCGGCCGGCCCTTCCGAGGACCTTGGAGCCGAAGCAGAGGAGGGTGGGCTTCTCCTCCGCCGCTTGCAGGCAGAGGATCGTCTCCGGCACGTCCCCCACGGAGGTTCGCACCCTCGGGCGCAGGCCAACCGCCCCCTCTATCTCGTCCGCGCGGGCCTCGAGGGTCTGCTCGACGTCGCGCAGCTCCCCCTGAGCGTCGCCCCCCACCCCGACAAGCTCGACCTCGGCGCCCAGAGCCCGGCCGAGGCTCGCGCCCAGGAGACCCGCCCGCTTCGTGTCCTCGAAGGAGCCGTAACCGACGAGCACGCGCTCCGGCGGCCACGCCGCCTCCCCCTCGCGCACGATCAGCACCGGGCAGCGCGAGCGGTGGGCCAGCCCCATCGAGACGCTGCCCAGGGCCAGGCGCCCGAGCCGCCCGAGCCCCCTGCTGCCGGCGATCACGAGGCCCGCGCCGATCTCCTCGGCCTGCTCGACGATCTCCCCGACGAGGTGCCCCTCCCTCAGGTACGCCCCCGCGACCGTCCCGCCCTCTTCTCCTATGGAGCGCACCTGCCGGTCGAGCTTGTCCCGCCCGATCTCCTCCAGGCCCTTCCTTATGAAGCCCTTGGCGTGGGGGGGGGGACGTTGAACCAGACGTGGACGACGTGCAGCTCCGCGCCGCCCTTGTTCGCGAGATCCACCGCCGCACGCGCCGCGAGGGTCGTGTTCTCCAACCCGTCGGTCGCCAGCAGTATCTTCTCCGGGAAACCGTTCACTTCCGACCCCTTCCTGACCCCTCTCGGGCCGACGCAGGACCTTAGATCACGACCGCGGAAACGCTACGTATACTCCCGGCACTCCAACCGGAACCCTCGCGGGGGAATGCTTGTCACCTTCGGATGCACCTCGTCGGCGAGACCGCCCTCCGAAAGCGCCGGGAACGACCTGCCCTCCAGACCCGCGGCATGAGCACGCCCGCGATGGCGCGGGTGCTCGAACGAACGCGAAGCCGGAGACCGCCTCCCCCCGGCCTCCGCGATGCTCTCGAGCGTCGCTCCCCCGTAACCCCCGGGCGCGAACTCCTCGAACGCCGCCTCCAGAACCTGTGCCCGCCGATCCAACACCTCGGCCACCCAGCCCCCTTGATTAAACGTTCAATAACCACAGCCTAGCCGCGATCGAGCACCCCGTCAAGCAACGAGAGGGGCTTCTTGGTGAGAGCGATCGCAACGATGCTGGCGAGCCGCTCGGGCCTCGCGCCGCGTCGGGATCGCTGGCGGGTGCCGCCTCTGACCCGCGCCTGCGTCACGCGCCGAAGGCCGGGAGGTAATTCGGGGCGAAGGTGCGCTTCGGGAGCTCCGGACGGGGTGCTTTGGGCTACCATGTCCCCGGAAGGGAGGCAGGAATGGCACGTGCTTATCCCGGGGATCTCGCCGCCCTCGTGGCGTCGCGCTGGGACGAGGTAGCGCCCGTCGGGGAGCGGGGATCGGCGTGGGCGGGGAGCGGGGGGGCGGCGCCGAGCCTCGGCGCGCTCGAGGAGTTGCTCGACGCCTGCTACCAGGCGGGCCTCATGCGCGAGGAGGAGAGGACCGTCTCCTTCCGGCTCGTTCTGGCCGACCCCGAGGCCTTTCCCCTCGGTGGGGGACCTCCCTCGGGTTTCACAGGCTCGCCTTCCCGCGGGCACAGCCCCTCGACGAGGACGTATTGAGGCGCCTCTCCCCGGCCGCCGACTACCACCGCTCCCTCATCGGGGCTCGGGAGACCGCGGACGGCGGGCTTGAGGTCTGGGCCTGGTCCACTCCGGCCCGGGGTGGGTGAGGGCCACCCAGGGCGGGCGGGGCGCCCGGCGCCTCTCCCGCCGGCGCCCGTCGTGCACGTGACGGGCCCGGGGCGCGTCGTGGTGTCCAGGGGCGACCGGGCGGTCGCCGAGCTGAGGGGGGGCAAGCTCTCCGGTCCCAGGGCGGACGTCTTCGCCTCCAGGTGGCTGCCGGCGAGCTTCGCGCCGGTCAGGGCGGAGCTCGTCGAGCTGCACGACGAGGCGCGGCGGCGGGCCGCCGCCGCGGGGGAGCCCTGGGCGCCCCTGGACCCCGACCTGATCCGCCTCGTCGGCCAGCACACCATCAGGCGCGTGATCGCCGTGATGCGCGCCGTCCACCACGGCGGGACGCTCGTCTTCGTCCCGCCGGAGCTTACGGACGAGCTCTCGGGCGAGAACTCGTACTTCGCCTTCCGCCACCCCTTCGCCGAGGACGAGCCCCGCCGCCGCTTCAGGACGCTCATCGTCGGCGTCATGAACCGCCTGGCGCAGGTACACGGCAAGGGCGAGGAGGGCAGCTACCCGAGGGCGGTCGGCTGGGGGAGTACGAGGGGAGCCGGGACGAGGGGCTCGCCGCGCTCGACGAGGCCGTCTTCGAGGTGGCGCACCTTATCGCCGGGCTCTCGGCGGTGGACGGGGCGGTCGTGATGACCAAGCGTTTCGAGATCCTGGGCTTCGGCGCGGAGATCTCCGGGGCGCTCCCCCCCGCGAGGACGGTGGCCCGCGCGCTGGATCCGGAGGGGGAGAGGGTCCGGCGGGAGTCGACCGACGGCGTCGGTACCCGCCACCGCTCGGCCTACAGGCTGTGCGGGGCGCTGCCGGGGTCGGTGGCGGTCGTGGTGAGCCAGGACGGCGGCGTGAGGTTCGTCACGCGCAAGGACGGAGAGATCACGTACTGGAACCACGCGTGAGCTTCCGCGGGCAACGGGCGGGATGGATTCTTGCGCGGGGCGAGCGCCCGGCGCCGAGCCTCGTGGAACCCGAGCCTTCGCCACCTTCCACCGGATAGCGTCCGGCCCCGGGTCGGCCTGCGAAGCGCGGCCCGAAGGTGAGCCGCGCCTCGCAGGTCAGCACCACCGTCTCGGGCCGGCATCGATTCGTTCGAAGATGCGGCAGTGCTCGCGCCGCGGGACGCCCGCGGGGTTCGGTGCGTGCTACTCGCCGGGCGGGTCGTCGCGGACCACCGCCGGGTTGTCGTCGGTCGGGGGGTCCGCGCCCGGCGGGGGAGGCGACGGCTCGACCTTGCCCGAGCCCTCCTCTATCTGACGGCGGATCGACTCGAGCGTCTCCGAGATCCCGCGCGCCAGCGGGTCCTCGCCCTCGGGCGCCCGATCCCCGAGCTCGCCTTCTACCGAGCGCTCCCCGAAGGAGAGGTGGACCGTTACCTCGCTCCCGCCACCGCCGGACCCCGCGACGGTGAGCCAGCCCGAGTAGTCGCGCCCCGCCTCGGCGCCCCACTCCATGCGCCTCTGGCCCTCGTCCAAGGCCAGGTAGCCCTCGGCGTCGAAGGAGCCGTCGCCCCCGGGGTACTGCAGCGTCGTGCGCACCCTCCGGCCCGGAACCCCCTCGGCGGAGGGTCCCTCGATGGAGGCGTCCGTGACGGGGGGCAGGTACTTCGGGAGGTTGTCGACGTCGGAGAGCCAGCCGAATACCTCGTCGGGCGGGGCTCCCACGACCTGCGTCTGCTCGTACTCGCTCATGCTCTTCTCCCTTGGATGCTTCGGCGCCTGGTAGCCGCCTCTAGTGGTACCGATTCGGGTTCTCTTGAAGCTTGCGCGGGCGCCCGAAGACGCAGGTGCAACCGCGAGGTCTCCGCCGGGTCACGGCACGGGGCCGTCTCGCTGCGAACCCGCGTCGCGCCTCAACTCGCGCAGGCCCCGATCGGTGAGGCCCGCCACGTGCGCCGGCGCGGACCGGCCGGTGACCCCCTCGCGGTAGCGGCCGCGCAGGCGGACGTAGTTTCCCCGCACGAGGTCGCGGAACAGCTCCGCCGTCTCCGCCTCGTCCAGGCCCACCCCGGTCCCCATCCGGGCCAGGTCCCCCGGCCCGAGTTTCAAGGGGCCGGACCGTCCGCCCCCGTCGCCGTCATCGAGCATCCGTGCGTGGATGGCATCGAGCATCCGCACGAGATTCTCCTCCGCCCTCGGGTACGCTCCGCGCAACTGATCCGCCCTCCTCGTACTCGTCGGTACTACATCTATGTTCCCGTTGTTTGTATTTCTTAACTGTTCATATACTCACCGAGCCGGCGAAACCGTCGTCGCGTTTACTTGCCAGCGTTCGTGTAGGATTGCCGCTCGCCCGGTATCTGCTGAAGGGTCGGTGGTTTACACGAACGCGAGCGACAGCTCCCCCCGCTCCGTCACAGAGAAGCTGCGGCGGCTGAGCGCGGCCAACACGAGGTACGGGGCCGCCCTTGCCCGCAGGCTCGGCTTCGGCTTCACGGAGGCCGTCGCGCTGCAGCACCTCGCCCTGGCGGGGGCGGAGGGCCTCAGCGCTCGCGGGCTCGGCGAGCGGCTCTCGGTGACCTCGGGCGCGGTGACCGCCCTGGCGGACAGGCTGGAGCGCGCCGGACACCTCGAGCGACGCCCCAATCGCGAGGACCGCCGGAGCCTGGTGTTGATGCTGACGCCCTCCGGGCGCCGGGAGGCCGCCCGGCACGTCGCTCCACTCACCGAAGAGCTCGACGAGGCGGCCGCGAAGCTCGCGCCGGAGGAGAGGGCGCTCGTGGGGAGGTTCCTCGATGCCGTCGTCGAGATCACAGAGCGCAGGTCCCGGGCGGGCGGAGGCGCCAACGGGGGCTAGCGCGGCCCCTCGAAGTACGGGTGTCCGAGTGACGCCTCTCTCGTGCACCGCGACCGGAGGCCAGCAGGGAGCTGCAGGGAGAGGCCGGCTCGCGCTCCTGGGGAGACGATAGACGGTAGCGGAGCGGCAAGGATGCGTCTCTTCCGGGGTCGTGAGATCCGCGGCCCCGCTGTTTTCGGGCCCTCCACGCCCTCGACGACTTGCGCGACGCCGCCCCGCTCCTCCTCCGCGTGAGAAGAGGGCGATCGACCCTGAGCCTCCGGTACCGCAGGGGGAGGCGTGCCCCGTTCCGGAGTTGACCAGAGGGCTGCGGGGGGATACCGTGGGCGGCCGTGCCAGGATGCGGGCCGGTTCCGAAGACACGGGGGATGCCCTCCTGGATCTTCGCCGCGTTTCTTTGAAGAAGCCGCGTGCGGGAACGAGGCCGGGGTACGCCGCTCGCTCCCGGTCCGGGCCGGCACCTCGCGGTGAGCCCTCCGTCGCTACTCGGGGCGGCATCCTCGCGGGCAGTCGTAGACGAGCAGGAGGAAAAGTGGAACGTTCGCAGCCCAAAAACTACTTTATCGATATGGACGGCGTCCTCATGCGGGGCGCGGCGCCCATACCCGGTGCGGCGGACTTTATCGGCAGGCTCGTGGAGCGCGGGGCGAAGTTCCTTCTGCTCACGAACAACTCCCTGTTCACCCCGCGAGATCTCAGGCTGCGGTTGGAGCGCAGCGGCCTCGAGGTGCCGCCGGAGTCGATCTACACCTCGGCGATGGCGACCGCCCGTTTTCTGCACTCGCAGCACCCCGAGGGGACGGCGTACGTTATCGGGGAGTCGGGGCTGACGACGGCGCTGCACGAGGTCGGTTACACGCTCACGGACACGGACCCGAGGTACGTCGTGATCGGGGAGACGGCGTCGTACTCCTTCGAGCGCATCGCCAGGGCGATACGGCTCGTGGCCGCCGGCGCGAGCTTTATCGCGACGAACCCGGACGTAAAAGGACCGAGCGAGACCGGCCTGATCCCGGCCACCGGGGCGATGGCGGCGCTTATCTCCAGCGCCTCCGGCGTGAAGCCGTACTTCGTGGGGAAGCCCAACCCGCTGATGATGCGCACGGCGCTCAACGCCATAGACGCGCACTCCGAGGACTCCGTGATGATCGGCGACAACATGGACACCGACGTCATCATGGGCATCGAGAGCGGCCTGGAGACCATCCTCGTCCTCTCGGGCGTCACCCGGCGCGTGCACGTCGACGGGTACTCCTACAGCCCCACGCGGATCCTCGACTCGGTCGCCGACATAGAGCCGTAGGGCCGCCCCGGTAGGGGACGGATCGGCCGCGCAAGCATGGCGGCGGACCGAGGCGTACCGTTGCTCCGCAGCTCGTGTACCCTCGTACCCCAGCCTGCGCGGCGAGGAGGGTAAGCGAGGCGCTTACCCTCCCGCTCTCTACTCGGCGAGAAGTGTCGCGAGCGAGGAGCCGCCCGGCTCGACGCGCCCGCCCAGCACGTCGTCGAGGTGGTAGAGGAGCGGCAGCTCTTCCCTCCCCATCCCGACCGAGCGCGCGAGCGCGAGCGCGGGCGGGAGCGTGCCGAGGCCCTCGACGGTCGCGTTGTTCATCTTCTCCCGCGCCGCGTCGGGCGTGTTGCCCTCGCCGAGCAGGCGGCCGAAATCGCCGTTGCGCCCGCTCAGGCAGGTGACGTAGAGGTCTCCCGCGCCGGCCGGTCCGGCCGCCGTCTCCGTCCGTCCGCCGGCCGCGGCGACGAGCGCCGAGAGCTCACCGAGCGAGGTGCCGTAGGCGAGGGCGAGCAGGTTCGGGGGCGCCTCGCGTCCGGTGAGGTAGCCGAAGACGATCGCGTAGCAGTTCTTCAGCGCGGCGCAGAGCCCCAGGCCGAGGAGGTCGTCCGTCGTGCCGGGGAGGTAGTAGTCCGTCTCGACGGCGCGGGCGAGCTCGCGGGCGTGCTCCCGCTCCCCGCTGCCGTAGGCGGTCTGGGTGGGGGTACGTTGGATGAGGTCGATCGCCTTGACCGGACCGCCGACCACGACCACGGGATGGGAGCGTCCAAAGATCTCGCGCACCCTGACGACGGCCGGTACGATCTCCCCCCCGCGCTCGACGAGGCCCTTGGTGAACACGAGGACGGGGACGCCCTCGGGGACCGCCGCCGCGGCCTCTTCGGAGACCCATTCGGCCCCCTCAGATGTCACGGCCAGGGCGACAATCTCCGCGTCGCGGACGGCCTCGGAGATCTCCGTGGTCGCCTCGACGGGGGAGGGGAGGGCGGTCTTCAAGTCCGGGTGGGGGGCGCCGGCGGCCAGGGCCTCCAGCGCGGGCCCGTCGATCCAGTCGGGGCCCCAGTAGCGGAGATCGTGGCCGCGTTCGAGCGCCGGGGCGCCGAACGCCGAGCCCATCTGCCCGGCGCCCAGCACGGTTATCTTCACCGGCGTGCCCTAGGAGCTCGAGGCCGCGCCGTGGTAGCGGCGGTCTATAGCCTCCATCTTCTCGACCTTCTTCGCCGAGGAGCCGCCCGCGAACTCGGACTCCAGCCACGCGTCCAGGACCGTCTTCGCCGCCTCCGGCCCGATCACGCGCTGGCCCATGGTGAGGACCTGGGCGTTGTTGGACTTTCTGGCCCGCTCGGCCGAGTAGACGTCGTGGCACTGGGCCGCGCGCACGCCGGGGACCTTGTTGGCCGTGATGCTCATCCCCAGGCCCGTCCCGCAGCAGAGTATGGCCCGCTCGTGCTCGCCGCGCGCCACCGCCTCGGCGACCTCGACGGCGACGTCCGGGTAGTCGGCGCCCTCCTTGATCCCGTAGTCCTGGACCTCGTAGCCCTTCTCCTTGAGATGCTCGATGAGCACGCCCTTGAGCTCCAGGGCCGCATCGTCCGCGCCTATGCCTATGGCCGTCATCGCCCTTACCTCCTTCGGTCTCTTTCGTGCGTTTTTATACTACGCCTCCGCCCCGGAGGTCTGGGGCTTGAGCGCCTCGGTGAGCTTCGGGAAGAGGGGGCGCAGGCTCGGGTAGATCTCCTTGTACACGCCGTAGAGCCGGTCGTAGACCGCGGCCCTTGCTTCGTCCGGCTCGTAATGGGCGCCCGTCCCGCTCATGGCCTCGGCGGCCTCCTTGATGCTCCCGTGCATACCGATGGCCGCGGCGGCGAGCATCCCGGCGCCGAGGCAGGTCGACTCCGTCTCCTGCGTCACCGAGACCGGGCGCTGCATGACGTCCGCGATAATCTGGCACCAGAGCGTGCTCTGCGAGCCCCCGCCGAGGGCGAGGACGTGCTCGACGGGCTTCTCCAGCCCGGTCTCGGCGCCGCCGGTCATCAGGCGCTGCTCGAAGGCTATGCCCTCGAGGATCGCGCGGTAGGCGTGCGCCTTCCCGTGGGTCCCGGTCCAGCCGAGCATGACCCCGCGCGCGCTCAGGTCCCAGTAGGGGGTGAGGGCGTTGTTCCAGTACGGGACCGCCAGCAGACCGTCGGAGCCGGGCGAGAGCTGGGAGGCGGCGGCCTCCAGGATCTGCTCTGTCGAGAGGTCGAGGCCGAGTTCCTTCGCGTTGACGCCCGCGAACTTCTCCACAAACCAGCTCACGGTGTACGTCCCGGCGGCGAGCAGGGTCTCCAAGGTGTAGGTCTTCGGGATCGGGCCGGAGAGCACCCGGTACTCGTTGCCCCAGGAGTAGTTCTCGCTGTACGTCCCGGAGACGACCGCCGTGCCGAGGTTGAGGTAGGCCCGGCCGGGCTCCGTGATGTTCGCGCCCAGCCCTGCCGACTGCCCGTCCCCGACGCCGCTGACGATGGGGAGGCCCGGCGGGAGCCCGACCTCGCGGGCCACGTCCTCCTTCAGCTCCCCGATGATCTCCCCGGGCGGGTAGAGCTCGCACATCTGCTCGCGGCTCAGGCCCGCCGTCTGGAGAAGCTCGTCGGACCAGTCGAAGGACGCCATGTCCACGAGGCCCAGGGGGTCGGCGGTCGCCCAGGAGGTGCGCCAGAAGCCGGTCATGCCGTGCACGAGGTAGGCGTGCACGTCCACGACCTTGGCGGCGCGCTCGAGCACGCCGGGCTCGTGCTCGCGCAGCCACATCATCTTGTAGAAGCCGGGGGTCGGGTTCGGCGGCTTGCCGGTGATGCGGTGCACCTCCTCGGAGCCGAACCGGGCCACCTCCTCGCGAGGGCGCGAGTCGAGCCACAGGATGGCGGGTCGTATCGGGTGGTCGTCCTCGTTGAGGCACACGAAGCTCTCCCGCTGGTGCGTGATGCCGATGGCCCCGATCCGGCGCGTGTCCACCGAGCTCGCCGCGCGCCGCAGGGCGGTCTTCGTAGAACGCCACCAATCCTCGGCGTTCTGCTCCCCCCAGTCCGGCCGCGGGCTCGACAGCGAGAAGGTCTCCCGCCCCTCGGCCACCGCGCGCCCCTCCCTGTCCCAGACAACGGCTTTCGTCGCCGTCGTCGAGCAGTCGATCCCGATAACGTAGTCCGCTTCGGCCATGCATGCCCCCTTCCCCAAGAGCGATCAGCTTGCGCCCGGCCACTATAACAAACAGCACATCGCCGGCGAGGGCGAGCTTGAGAGTCGCGCCCGCCCGGGATATGCTCGTGCCCTCCTTGTCGCAGACGCTCGCGGAAGGCCCGCCGCGTCCCGTTCGGAGAGGGGAAGGGATGAACCACGCGGAGCACCAGGACCTGCGGGAGATGGCGGCGGTCGCGCGGCGGCTCGTCTCCTCGGGGCTCGTCACCGGTACCCCCGGAGACGCCGGCGCGCGGACGCCCGAGGGCGACGTCCCGATCACCCCGACCGGCCTCCCCCGCGAGGTCGTCGGCCCGGAGAGCATCGTGCTGGCCGACCTCGACGGCGAGCTCCCGGAGCCACCGGTGCACAACGGGATACAAGATGCGGCCAGCCGTGGAGGCCGTGGTCCACACCCACTCGCGCTGCGCGGCCGCCCTCGCGCGTCCGGGATGGCCCGTCCCGCCGGTCCACTGCGTGCTCACGACCCTCGGCCCCGGCGTAGAGAAGGGGGTGTTGCCGGTGCGCCCCGCGACCGGCGAGGGCAGAAGATCCCGTGTCGGGAGAAGCGGGAGATAAACTAGAAGAGTTAGAGTGGTGGGGTCGACGGGCGCGGGGAGTCCGTCGAGGGGACCCGGGCACCGGTGGTAGTCGGGGAAGGCATCCCGGTAGCCGGCACGAAGAAGGAGGAGAGAGATGGCCGAGGGACCGTACCTGATGGGGATAGACGGCGGGACGGGCGGGGTGAGGGCCGGCATCTTCGACCGCGAGGGCACGGCGCTGGTCTTCCACGGCGTCGAGCATGGCACGCGCTTCCCGCGCCCGGGCTGGGCCGAGCAGGACCCGGCCGACTGGTGGCGGTGCCTCGTGGAGGCGGTCAGGGGGGCCGTCGAGAAGAGCGGCGTCTCGCCCGAGGAGATCGCGGGCCTCTCCACGGACGCCACGACGTGCACCGTCGTCGCCATGGACCGGCAGAACAGGGTGATGAGGCCGGCGCTCCTGTGGATGGACGTGCGCGCCTCGGACCAGGCGCGGCGCGTGCAGGAGACCGGCGACCCGGCGCTCAAGTACAACGGCTTCGGCCCCTCCTCCGCGGAGTGGATGCCGTCCAAGACCCTATGGCTCAAGGAGAACGAGCCGGAGACCTACAACGGGGCGGCGCGCATCTGCGACTACGCGGACTGGATGACCTTCCGCCTGACCGGCGAGTGGACCGCCTCCATAAACACCGCGAGCTTCCGGGCGTACTACGACCGCGACGCGGGCGGCTGGCCGGAGAGCCTCTACGGGGCCCTGGGGATCGGCGACGTGCTGGAGAAGTTCCCCCCGAGGGTGCTCGATATGGGCACCGCCGTCGGCGGCCTCACGAGGGAGGCGGCGGAGGAGCTCGGCCTGCCGGAGGGGCTCCCCGTGGCCCAGGGCGGCGGGGACGCCTTCGTGGGCGCCCTCGGGCTCGGGGTGACGGAGCCCGGCAAGCTGGCGCTCATCACCGGCTCCTCGCACGTGATCGTCGGGCAGGCCGCCGAGCCCCACTACGGCCAGGGCTTCTTCGGGTCGTACACCGACGGCATAGTGCCGGGCCAGTACAGCGTCGAGGGCGGGCAGGTCTCGACCGGCTCCATCGTGGCCTGGTTCAAAAACCAGTTCGCCGCCGACGCCGCGGCCGAGGCCCAGAAGCGCGGGGTCGACACCTACGACGTCCTCAACGAGCTGGCCGGGAACGTGCCGATAGGCTCCGACGGCCTCATCGTGCTCGACTACTTCCAGGGCAACAGGACGCCGTACACCGATCCTCTGGCGCGAGGCATGATCTGGGGCCTCTCCCTCGGGCACACCCCGGGCCACGTCTTCCGGGCGATCCTCGAGGGCATCTGCTACGGCACCGAGCACATCTTCCGCACCATGCGCGAGCACGGCTTCCAGCCCGGGGAGGCCGTCGTCGCCGGCGGTCCGACGAAGAGCGAGCTGTGGATGCAGATGCACGCCGACGTCTCGAACATCCCCGTCTCGGTGCCGCGCGAGAGCGAGGGCCCGGTCCTGGGCTCGGCGATGCTGGCCGCGGTCGGGGCCGGGGTCTACCCGAACGTCCAGGAGGCGGCGGACAACATGGTGCACACCGAGCGCACCATCGAGCCGAACCCCGAGGCCCACGAGCAGTACAAGTTCTACGTGGACCGCTACGTCGAGACGTACCCGCAGATGCGCCCCCTGATGCACGAGCTGGCGCGCCACGAGGCGAGCAGCGGAGCCGCGGCCGCGGCGGGGGCTTAGGTCTTGCTCGGGGCCGTGTTCCGCGGCCCCGGCCGCCTCGAGGTCGGGGAGATGGAGACGCCCGAGATCGGGCCGGACGAGGTCCTGGTCAAGGTCGGGGCGAACACGGTCTGCGGCACGGACGTGCGGATCCTGCGCGGGGAGAAGACGAGGGGGATAGGCCGCGACGTGGTCCTCGGCCACGAGCTCGCCGGCCACGTCGCCGAGGCGGGCAGGAACGTCCGCGGCTACGAGGTCGGCGCGCCGGTGGCGCTCGCCCCGGCGATCTCCTGCCTCAGGTGCTTCTACTGCCGCCGGGGCATGGAGAACGTCTGCGTCAACAAGAGGATCGTGGGCAACGTCGTCGACGGGGGGCTCGCCGAGTACGTCCGCGTCCCGGCCGAGGCCGTCCAGGCGGGCAACCTCTTCGTGGCCGAGAGAGACCTGCCCTCCGAGTACCTTGCCCTGGCAGAGCCCTTGGCGTGTTGCGTCCGTGGCCTGGAGAACTACCGGGTCGAGCTCGACGACGTTGTCCTCGTCATGGGCGCCGGCCCGATCGGCCTCTTCCACCTCCAGCTCGCGCTCCTGGCCGGGGCGAGGACCGTGATCGTGAGCAACCGCTCCGAGGAGCGCCGCGCGTTCGCCAGGGAGCTGGGGGCGAGCGTCACCGTGGACCCGACGAGCGAGGACCTCTCGGAGGTGGTGGCCGAGCACACGCACGGGCTCGGGGTGGACGTCGCGGTGGTCTGCATCGGCGTCGCGTCGCTCGTGAACGACGCGCTTGGGCTGGCGCGCAAGGGGGGGCGCGTGAACCTCTTCGCCGGGTTCGCGGGCGAGGGCGTGGCCGAGGTGGAGGCCAACCTGATCCATTACAACGAGCTCGTGGTCTCCGGCGCCTCGGACACCCGCCGCGCCGACTACGAGACGGCGCTCAGGCTCATAGAGTCGGGCAGGATCGAGGTGGAATCGATGGTCACCCACCGGTTCCCGCTCGGGGAGGCCGCCGAGGCCATCGAGGCGTCGGCCAGGCGGGAGGGCATCAAGGTGGCGGTGGTGCCGTGAAGGGGAACCACATAGATGCTGGCGAGGAGGAAAAGAAGGGAGCTACATGAAAAGGGTACTGACGAACGACCCGAGGTCGTTCAAGGACGAGATGGTTGAGGGGTTCTTGGCCGCGTACGGGCGCTACGTGCGGCGCGTGCCGGACGCCTCGGGGGTTATGGCCGTCGGCGCGCCCAGGCGCGGGAAGGTCTCCGTCCTGATCGGGGGCGGCTCCGGGCACTACCCGGCGTTCGCCGGGACGGTCGGCCAGGGCCTCGCCGACGGCGCGGTGATCGGGGACATCTTCACCAGCCCCTCCGCGGAGCAGGTCTACCGCTGCACGAAGGCGCTGGACGGCGGCGCGGGCGTGCTCCTCTCCTACGGCAACTACTCGGGCGACGTGATGAACTTCGACATGGCCCAGGCGCGCTGCCGCGACGAAGGCATGGACGTCCGCACCGTGATCGTCACCGACGACGTGGCCTCCGCGCCCAGGGGCCGCGAGGAGGAGCGGCGCGGCGTGGCCGGCGACCTCTACGTCTTTAAGGTGGCGGGCGCCGCCGCCGCGCGCGGCGACGACATCGACGGCGTCGAGGAGGCGGCCCAGAGGGCCAACGCCGTCACCCGCAGCATCGGCATAGCCTTCGCCGGCTGCACCCTGCCGGGCCAGACCGAGCCCCTGTTCACCGTCGAGCCCGGCAAGATGGAGGTCGGGATGGGGGTCCACGGCGAGCCGGGGATACGGACGGCGGACCTGCTGCCGGCGCGCGGCATCGCGGAACTCCTGGTGGACACGCTGCTCGAAGACGCCCCCGAGGGCGCGGGAAGCCGGGCCGCCGTCATGCTCAACGGGCTTGGGAGCACCAAGTACGAAGAGCTGTTCGTCCTCTTCAGCGACGTCAACCGCCTCCTCCGGGAGAGGGGCGTCGAGGTGCACGAGCCGCTCGTCGGCGAGCTGGTCACCTCCCTGGACATGGCGGGCTGCTCCCTCACCCTGATGTGGCTCGACGGCGACCTGCAAGAGCTGCACGACGCGCCCGCCGCAACCCCGGCCTTCTCGCGCGGCAGCCTCGAACTACCGCAGGAGACTGGCGAAACGATCTCGGCCGCCCCGACCTCCAGCGCGGCGGCGACCGACGCGGGCGGCGACCTCTCCGAGAGCGGCGCCGTCGCGCTCGACGCCCTCGAACGTGCCCTCGGGGCCCTCCAAGACGCCGAGCACGAGCTAGGGAGGCTGGACGCGGCGGCGGGCGACGGCGACCACGGCGCGGGCATGGTCCGCGGCATGGGGGCCGCCGTCGAGGCCGCGCGGGGCGGCGGAGGGTCGGCCGGGCAGGTGCTCGCGAGGGCGGGCATGGCCTTCTCCGGCGCGGCCGGCGGCGCATCGGGCGCGCTTTACGGCGCCTGGATCTCCGCGATAGGGCAGTCCCTCGGCGACGGCGAAAAACCCGACGCTTCGGCGGTACACCGGGCCCTGGATTCCTCGCTGGCCTCCCTCCGAGATATCGGCAAGGCCAAGCCCGGGGACAAAACCATGATCGACGCGCTCGACCCGTTCGTCCGCTCCTTCGGCGAGGCCGTCGGAGGCGGCGCGTTGCTCGACGACGCCTGGCGGCAAGCGCTTCCCGCCGCCGAAAAGGGCGCGGACTCGACCGCGGACATGATCAGCACGCGAGGCCGGGCCTCGAAGCTCGGGGAGAGGAGCCGCGGTCACAAAGATCCCGGGGCCGTCTCCATGCTCTACGTGCTGCGCGCGGCGGGCGACGCGCTACCGAAGAAGTAGAGGAGCGCGAGCTCGCGCTCGAAGGAAGGGGAAGATGACGCAGAAAGGCACACAGGCATCGGGGAGCGACCCGATCCGGGTCCCCGACAGGCTCTACGAAGGCTACGTCTTCGATCTGGACGGGACGATCTACCTCGGCGACGAGCTTTTGCCGGGGGCGAAGCGCCTGATCCTGAAGCTGCGCGAGCTGGGCAAGAAGGTGGTCTTCCTCTCCAACAACCCGACCAAGGACCCCGAGCAGTACTCCGAGAAGCTCACGAAGCTCGGGCTCCCCACGCCGCAGGAGGAGACCGTCAACACCGTCGTCACGATGACGCAGTGGCTCGTGCAGAACCACCCGGACGCCACGGTCTTCCCGATCAGCGAGGAGCCGTTGAAGAAGGCCCTGCGGGGGGCCGGCATCAAGATCTCCGAGGACCCGGAGGAGATAGACATCGTCATCGCCTCCTACGACCGCACCTTCGAGTACAGAAAGCTCCAGATCGCCTTCGACGCCATCTGGTTCCACGGGCGCGCCTTCCTCGTGACCACCAACCCGGACCGCTACTGCCCGTTCCCCGGCGGCCGGGGCGAGCCGGACGCGGCGGCGATCGTCGGGGCGATAGAGGCGTGCACGGGCACCAAGTGCCAGGTAAACGTCGGCAAGCCCGACCCGATCATGCTGGAGACCATCATGGGCATGGTCGGGCTCGACGCAGCCGAGTGCGTAATGGCCGGCGACAGGTTGTACACCGAGATCCGGATGGCCCTCGACGCCGGGATGCCGTCTGCGGTGGTGCTCACCGGGGAGACCACCCCCGAGATGCTCGCCGCGGAGGCCGAGGAGAACAAGCCCGATTACGTGCTCGACAGGATCGACCGCTTGATCCCCGAGGGGCTGTGGGAGGAGTTTGGCTGGACCGAGGACGAAGGGTGACGGCCGCGGGGGCAGGGCCGTCCCTCCGAACGAGAACGGGAGGCAGCGTATGAACGACGAACGGATAGCCGCCGCGCTACGCGACGCGACCGACACGAAGGAAGTCCTGATCGCCCCTGGGGCGCTCGCCTCGGTCGCGGAGGTTTTCGAGAAGGGCTTCGGCGACAGCAGGGCCGTAGTGGTCTCGGACGAGAACGTGTTCGCGGTGGCGGGCGAGGAGGTGCAGCGGCGCCTCGAGGAGGCCGGGCGCGAGACCGTCCAGCCCTACGTCTTCCCCGGCAAGCCGACGCTCTACGCCGCATACTCGCAGGTCGAGATCCTCGTGGAGTCGCTCCGCGGGCACGACGCGATCCCCGTAGCCGTCGGCTCGGGGACCCTCAACGACGTCGTCAAGCGGGCGGCCTACGAGTGCGAGAGGCCGTACATGAACGTCGCCACCGCAGCCTCCATGGACGGCTACACGGCGTTCGGGGCCTCCATAGAGAAGGACCACAAAAAACAGACGCTGACCTGCCCCGCGCCGCGCGTCGTGCTGGGCGACGTGAACATCCTGGTGAACGCGCCCGGGGCGATGACGGCCTCGGGATACGCCGACCTCCTGGGCAAGGTGCCGGCCGGGGCGGACTGGTTGATCGCCGACGCCCTGGGGGTCGAGCCCATCCCCCCGAAGGTCTGGTCGATGGTGCAGGACTCCTTACGCGAGTGGACCGGTAAGCCGGCCGAGCTGGCCGCCGGCGACGGGGAGGCTATGGACGCCCTCACGGAGGGTCTGATCATGTCCGGCCTCGCGATGCAGGCCCACCAGTCCTCCCGCCCGGCCTCCGGCGCCGAGCATCAGTTCAGCCACCTGTGGGAGGGGGAGGGCCTCGGCCGCGACCTCGACCCGCCGCTCTCTCACGGCTTCAAGGTAGGGATCGGCTCGATCTCCATCGCCGCCCTCTACGAGGTCATCCTACGGCGCGACCTTGGCTCCCTGGACGTGGACGAGGCCGTCGCCAAGTGGCCACCCTGGGACGAGGTGGAGCGAGGGGTGCGCGAGGCGTACTCGGGCTCGAAGCTGGAGGAGGCCGCCGTGAACGAGACGATGGCCAAGTACCTGGAGGCCGACGCGCTCAGGGAGCGGCTGGAGGGGTTGCGTCGGGCGTGGCCGGAGCTGCGCGAGAAGGTCGAGGCGCAGCTTATGCCGGCCGACGGTCTGCGCGAGCAGTTGCGGGCGGCCGGGTGTCCGACGAGCCCCGAGGAGATCGGGCTGAGCATCGAGGACTTCAGGGCGACCTACCGCAGGGCGCAGATGCTCCGCAAGCGCTACACCGTGCTCGACGTCGCGGCCGAGGCCGGCATCCTCGACGAGTGCGTGGAGGAGCTGTTCGCGCCGGGCGGGTTCTGGGCGCGCGACACGGCGGAGAAGGCGACCTGATGGAGCATGGGGTAGCGGCGTTTCGGGGGGAGGTGAGGGGCTACCGGGAAGGAGGGGCCGTCCGCGCGTAGGGCTGGTCGTGCCGGATCGCGCGGGCCGTGACGAGAACAGCGAACCTGGGGCAGGGGAAAGGGAAGGGAACGATGGCTGAAGGACCGTATCTTTTGGGGATCGACTTCGGGACCGGCGGGGCGAGGGTCGGCATCTTCGACCGCGAGGGGACGCCGGTGGCGTTCCACGCCGGCGAGTGGGAGACGCGGTACCCGCGGAGCGGCTGGGCCGAGCAGGACCCCGCCGAGTGGTGGTCGTGCCTCGTGGAGGCCTCGCGCGGGGCGATGCAGAAGAGCGGGCTCTCGCCCGAGGAGATCGCGGGTATCTCCGTGGACGCCACGGCCAGCACCGTCCTCGCGGTCGACGAGAACGACCGGCACCTCAGGCCGGCCATCATGTGGATGGACGTGCGCGCCTCCGACCAGGCCGACAGGATCGCCGGTACCAGCGACGAGGCCCTGAAGTACAACGGCTACGGGCCTGTCTCCGCCGAGTGGGGCCTCCCGAAGGCGATGTGGATAAAGGAAGAAGAGCCGGAGACCTATGCGAAGGCCAGGCACATCTGCGACTGCGGCGACTGGCTCATCAACCGCCTGACCGGCGAGTGGGCCGGCTCCGTCAACATGGCGAGCTCGAAGTACTACTACGACCGCGACGAGGGCGGCTGGCCGGAGAGCCTCTACGAGGCGGTGGGCGCCTCGGACCTGATCGAGAAGTACCCCGGCAACATAATGGACCTCGGCGTCGTGGTCGGGGAGCTTCGCAGAGAGGTCGCCGAGGAGCTGGGGCTCAGGGCCGGCACGCCCGTGGCGCAGGGGGCGATCGACGCCTACGCCGGGGCCTTGGGGCTCGGGGTGGTGGAGCCCGGCAAGATGGCCCTCATCACCGGCTCCTCGCACGTCATGATCGGGCAGTCCGCCAGGCCCGTCCACAACCAGGGCTTCTGGGGCGCCTACACGGACGCCATGATCCCGGGCCAGTACACGGTGGAGGCGGGGCAGGCCTCGACCGGGTCCGTCGTGGCATGGTTCAAGAATCAGTTCGCCGCCGACGCCGTGGCCGAGGGCAGGAAGCGCGGGGTAGACCCCTACGACGTCCTGACCGAGATGGCGGAGAGGGTGCCGATAGGCTCCGAAGGGCTCATCGCGCTCGACTACTTCCAGGGGAACCGCTCGCCCCACACGGACCCCCTGGTGCGCGGCGCGATCTGGGGCCTCTCGCTCGGGCACACGCCGGGCCACATCTTCCGCGCGATCCTCGAGGGCATCTGCTTCGGCACCGAGAACATCTTCCGCACCATGCGGGCCCAGAACTTCGAGCCCAGGGTCAACGTCGTCTCCGGGGGACCTGCGAAGAGCCGGCTTTGGATGCAGATGCACGCCGACGTCTCCAACGTGCCGATAGCGTTCACGAAGGTGAGCGAGGGCCCCGTGCTCGGGGCGGCGATGCTGGCCGCGGTCGGGGCCGGGATCTACCCGAGCATCCAGGAGGCCGCCGAGAACATGGTGCACACCGAGAGCACCATCGAGCCGGACGCGGCGCGCCACGAGGAGTACATGTTCTACATGGACCGCTACACCGAGACGTACGAGAAGATGCGCGAGTCGATGCACAAGATGTCGCGCCACGAGGCGAACGTGGGCAAGGCCACTGCGGAGGCCTAGCGCGAGCGGTAGAACATGGTCGGGGCCGCGAACCTCGCCGCCCCGGCCGATCCCGAAGAGGACGCGCCGATGATGACGGGGCCGTGAATCGGGGTAGAAGGGACTCTCGACCGGTGGCAGTGCTCGAGGAGAGGAGACGATGGCGACGGTAAGCGTTTTGGGGTCGGGGATCATGGCGACGGCGCTTGCCTTCCCGCTGACGGACAACGGCCACGAGGTGCGCCTGGTCGGCACCCATCTGGACCGCGAGATCATCGACGGCATCAAGGAGACCGGCGTGCATCCCGGCCTGGACCTCGAGCTGCCCGAGGGCGTGCGCGCCTATCAGTTGGAGGAGGCCGAGGAGGCGTTCGACGGGGCGGAGATCGCCATGAGCGGGGTCAACTCCTTCGGGGTGCACTGGGCGGGCGAGAGGCTCGCGTCGCTGTTGAAGCCGGGGATGATGGTGATCGCCGTGACCAAGGGGATGGAGGCCGACGAGAACGGCGACCTCAAGATCCTGCCGGACGTGCTGGCCGAGGGGTGCCCCAGGAGCTACGGGAGAGCGTCTCCTGGTCGGCCATAGTCGGCCCCGCCATCGCCGGCGAGGTTGCGGTGCGCCACGAGACCTGCGTCGTCTTCACGGGTCGGGACGGGGAGGTCCTGGAGAAGCTCGCCGCGACCTTCCGCCCCCCTACTACCACGTGTGGACCAGCACCGACCTCGTAGGGTGCGAGGTGTGCGCGGCGGTCAAGAACTGCTACGCCTTCGGCGGGGGGTTCATGGATGGCCTGCTGGACAAGGAGGGCAAGTCCGACGGCAGGTACCGCCGCTACAACTACGGGGCGGCGCTCTTCGGGCAGGCGACGCTCGAGCTCGGGCAGTGGGTCGAGCTTCTGGGCGGGGAGCCCGAGACGCCGCGTGGCCTGCCTGGCGTCGGGGACATGTTCGTCACCACCATGGGGGGACGTAACGTCAAGGCCGGGCGCCTCGTCGCGTCGGGAATCCCTTCTCCGAGGTGCAGAACGAGAAGATGAAGGGCGTGACGCTGGAGGGGTGGCGGCGATCCGGGTGATCGGCGGCGCGCTGCCGAAGCTGACCGAGCGCGGGATCGTCGGGCCGGAGGACTTCCCGCTCATGCGCCACCTCCACGCCGTCGTCGCGGAGGACGAGCCCCTGAACATGCCCTGGGAGAAGTTCTTCGGGGGCGAACCGACACAGAAAGCAGGGAAGGTACGGAGATGACCTCACGCATACCGCACGACCTAGGGACCAGAACGTTCGACGTGGTAGTGATCGGCGCCGGCATAAACGGCGCCGGCGTCGCGCGCGACGCCGCGATGCGCGGCCTGCGGGTGTTGCTGCTCGACAAGGGCGACATCTCCAACGGGACGACGCAGTGGGCGACGCGCCTGATCCACGGCGGCCTGCGCTACCTGGAGCACTACGAGTTCGCGCTCGTGAGGGAATCCCTGAGGGATAGGGAGGCGATCCTCCACGTGGCGCCGCACCTCGTCCATCCCCTGGGCTTCATGGTCCCGATCTACGACCGGAGCAAGCGCGGCCCGCTCCTCGTCCGGCTCGGCATGACCCTCTACGACGTCCTCTCCTACGACAAGAGCATGGCCAACCACAAGATGTTCAACCGCAACCAGGCCCGCGAGCGCGAGCCGGGCCTCAACCCCGAGGGCCTGAAGGCGGCGGCCTTCTACTACGACGCCCAGGTGGAGTACGCCGAGAGGATCGCCGTCGAGAACGCGGTCTCCGCGCGAGATCACGGCGCCACGGTCATAACCTACGCGAACGTCGAGCGCCTGCTCGTGGAGAACGGCGACGTCAGGGGCGTGGAGTTCTCGGACGTGCTGGGCGAGGGCAAGCGCTACACGGTCCGAGCCCCCGTCACGGTGAACGTCACCGGCCCCTGGGTGGACGAGATACTCGCGGAGCTGCAGCTCCCCGGCACCGGCGAGCACTCCGGGCGCTTCATGGGGGGGACGAAGGGGAGCCACCTTATCGTGGACCCGTTCCCGGGCGCCCCGAAGGGCGAGGCGCTGTACGTCGAGGCCAGGAAGGACGGACGGCCGTACTTTATCGTGCCGTGGAACGGGCGCTACCTCATCGGTACCACCGACCTGCGCTACGACGGCGACCTCGACTACGTCTCCGCGACGGAGGACGAGATCCAGTACCTCCTCGACGAGACGAACTACGTGATCCCGTCGGCGAACCTGACCCGCGAGGACGTGCTGTTCACCTACTCCGGCGTGCGCCCCCTCCCCTACAACCCGGAGGGCGAGGCCGGCGGCGTAACCCGCAGCCACGTCGTCTTCGACCACGCCAGGGGAGAGTCGGCGGCCGGCGGCAAGGTGACGAGCGCCAGCGCCGAGATGCCGCAGGTCGGAGGCCTCCTCTCGATCATCGGCGGCAAGCTGACCACCTACCTGAACCTCTCGCGCCAGACGACCGACGCCGTCTTCAAGAAGCTCGGCCGCAAGGCGCCGAAGAGCACGTCGCGCAAGGTCCCGCTCCCCGGGGGCGCGACCTCCGACTTCGCCTCGTACGCCGCGGGCTTCAAGGCCGCGACCGCCATCCCCGAGGTGCTGGCCGAGAGGCTCCTCAAGCTCTACGGCGTGCGGGCCGCCGAGGTCTTGCGGCTCGCCGGCGACGACCCGGAGCTCAACACCCCGCTCTCCTCGAGCGTGAGCGTCGAGACGGCGCTTATCGGGGCGGAGGTGATCTGGGCCTTCCGCGAGGAGATGGCCGAGACGCTCTCGGACGTCCTGTTGAGGCGCACGATGGCCGGGTACGGCCCCGACGTCGCCCTCGACGTCGCCGACGCCGCGGCCGAGGTAGCGGTCAAGCACCTCGGGTGGTCGCAGGAGCGCGCCGAGCGCGAGGTGCGCCAGTACCGCGAGTGGATCGAGCGCTACACCCCGAAGCAATACCGCGAGCGCGAATCCGCACGGGCCTAGAGAACGGCGTCTTTGGGACGAAGACCATGACCTCCACCGCGATCTTCGACCAGGACGACGCCCCAGCGACGGAGCCCTTGCGCCGCTCCGTCGCCGAGAAACACACGGGCTGCCGGGGCGCCGCCTTCGACGCGGACGGCCCCGGGCTCTGAAGGACCCTGTGGGGGTGGAACGGTGAAGTTGTTCTCCGGTCTGGGCGACAGGGTGGTCGGTGGTCCCTCGATCCTCGCGGCCGACTTCGCCAACCTGGCCGAGGACGTGCGCAGGGCGAGGGACGGCGGGGCGGGGTTCGTGCATTTCGATGCGATGGACAACCACTACGTGCCGAACCTGTCCATCGGGCCGCTCGTAGCCGCCTCGCTCGTCCCGCGGACGGACCTTCCCGTGGACGTCCACCTCATGGTCGATAACCCCGACAACCTTATTCCCATGTTCCTGGACGCCGGGGTGGCGAGCATCTCGGTCCACCCGGAGGCGGTGACGCACCTGCACCGCGTCCTCGGGATGATCCGGGCCGGAGGCGCCGAGGCCGGCGTGGCGCTCAACCCGACCACCCCGCCCGAGACGCTGGAGTGGGCGCTGCCCTACCTCGATTACGTCCTCCTGCTGAGCGTCAACCCCGGCTTCGGGGGACAGACCTTTATCCCGGAGACGACGGAGAAGATCCGGCGCCTGAGGGAGATGACCGATCTTCCCATCGCGGTCGACGGCGGCATCAACGCCCAGACGGCGCCCCTGGTGGTGGAGGCCGGGGCCAGGGCGTTGGTCGCCGGCTCCGCCGTGTACAAGGGCGACCCGGCGACGGAGATGCGCAAGATTATCGAGTCGGGGCGACGAGCCGCCGAAGGGTAGCGGGAGCGCCGCGCTCGTGGGCCGAGGAACGCGAGGGTCTACGCGGGCGAAAGCTTCGTCATCGAAGCGTACGGGTTCCGAGCGTGTAGGGGCCTCACGGCGCCTCCCTACTCGCGTTCGCGGAAATATGGTCGAGCCTTTTGCTAGGGTGTGCGCCGTGACCACTCCACGGAGGATCGAGCAGAGGGCGGCGGGATGAAGGGCGCGGGCAGGACGGGCACGGCCCTCGTGCTCGTCGCGCTGCTGCTGTCCTACGCGGGGTCTTTCGGTGCTCCCGCGCTCGCCCAATACGACGTCGCGCCCCCCGCCGAACAGTACGGCGCTCCCGCCGAGGAGCCGTACGATCCCCTGGCGCCCGCCACGGTCCCGGAGGACCAGTACGACGCGCCACCTGAGGACGGCGGCGGCGCGGGCGGCGACACGGAGGGCGACGCGGGTGGCGATACGAGCGGCACTGTGCCCGCCGAGGGGGACAACGAGGAGGACGAGGGCGTGAACGAGGCCGGCAGGACACCGGACCGTCCGTCCCCCGGCGATGGCGGGCTTCCCGGATACCTGGACGGTGTCCTGCTGGACGGGTTCGTGCTGCTCGCGGTGGCCTCCGTGATCGCCACCCTCGTCCTCCTCGCCGATAGGTTCAAGGACCGTCTGGGGCTGTAACGGGCCGTTCCGGTTGGATCTCCACGGGTTACTATCTCCCGGCCTGCGTCGACCCAGAAGGTCGTATCGTACCTGCCCACTACCGCTATTCTCTCGAGGGCGACCGTTTCCCGCGGCCCGGCCGGGGGCAAAAGACGCATAGATAACATGAACCGAGTAGGACGGAGGCCGACCATGGTCGAAGTACTGGTCCGGGCCCGGTGGCTGGCCAAGGGTGCAGCAGGGGCATCGGCGGAAAAGCGACGCCCTTCGGGGACCGCAGCGAGTTTCAGACGACGTCGGACTGGTCGGTCCTGGATCCGGTAGAGCCCGCCGGCAGCACGTATCTGCGCGACGGGCTGCTATTGCTCGGCGTCGTGGCGGCGGGGCTCCTGCTGGGTCGCCGGGGCACGTGGGCGGGGCGTCGCCCTTCCCGTCCACCGGTGCCGGGGAGGAGGGCGCCGACGCGGTCGAGCCGACGATCCCGGAACCCGCCGGGGACCCCGGTCCTCCCCCGAGCGTACCCAGGAGCTCACGGACGAACCCGGGGACCGGTCCTGCGCCAGCCGGAACCGCAGGACGCCGTCCCGCCCACGCCCGCCTCCCCGGTCGAGCCCTCGCGCCCGGAGGAGCCGTCCGGCCGGCTCGACGAAGACCTCGATCGGGCGTCTGCTGAGGAAGCTCCCCGGGACGGTCCGCGGGCACGCCTCCTTCCGGGGAGCCGGCCGCCACCGCCGAGGAACCGCCCGCGGCCCAAGAGACGGAGCCCCTCGCCGAAGAGGCGTCGGGGGTGGCCGATGAGCCGTCTCCGGCCCTCGAAGAGGGGGAGGTGGATCTGTCACCGCCACCCCCGTGCCCAACATCCTCGACGAGCTGCCACCGCCGCCGGTCCCGGAGGAGCAGATCGTCGGCGACGTGGCGCCGGCACCGCCGGAGACGGAGCCGACGGCAGAGCCTCCCGCCGAGGTCCCGCGGGCGGGAGAGCCTCGGGGCAGGAGGCGTGTGACGGCTACCTCGGCGGCCCGGCGCAGGGCCAAGGAGCTCGGCGTAGATCTCTTCGAGGTCGAAGGGACCGGTAGGGACGGCAAGATCACGGTCGACGACGTGCGCAGGTCGAGCGAGCAGAAGCGGCCTTAGCGGATCTTCGTGGTAGCGCCCGCGCGGGGCGCCGGGAATACCTCCCCGGTCCCGGCTACCCGGTAAATCCTTTAGGATTGCGGTAGGGAGAGGAATACGACAGTGAGGTGACCGATAGTGCCCTTCGTGCTGCTGGCGTTCTTTGCGGTCTTCATGGTCCTGGGGCTGGTGGCGTTCGTCTACTACCTGACCCGGCGATGGTGAATCCCGGCGGGGGTATCGTTTGCATCCCCGTGGCATACAGGAGGGTACGGAAACGGACACCGGCGATCGACCTGTCTCTGGCCCGGCGGCGGGACGACGGGTCCCCGGTGCTCCGTGCTTTCCTCGACACGTTCGCGAAGGTCTCCGAAGGGAGCATTAGAGGAGCCTGACCAGAAATTCCTTAAGGGGAGCGGTACGAACGATGCCATCTTCAGGATGCACTGCTCGTCCGAAGACGGCCCCTTGGCTCCGGGTCGATCTCGACATCTCCGCGAGCGTCGTTCTCCAGCGCTACCGGGAAGCGTACGACGCCGCAGAACTGTAGCTTGGCGGCTTACCGTGCCCGCGCCGTGTTAGGCAACCGCTGCAACCTTACGTCTCCATCTCCGAAATCCTCACCGGTGGCGGATCTCCGCGTGGGGGACCCCGGCCGAGAACGGAACCCGTATACTACGAGTAATCTGCTTAACAGCTTGTTGCATCTGATGGCGGGTTCGTCGGGCGAGGAGTGGGTCAGGTTGGATAAGATCGAGAGAACCTCCCTGGCCGACGCCGTTACGGACAGGGTCATCTCCCAGATACGGGAAGGCCGGTACCGTGCCGGGATCGTCTCCCGACCGAGAGGGAGCTCGCGGAGCAATTGGGGTCGGCAGGACCTCGGTGCGCGAGGGACTACGGTTCCTGGAGAAGCTGGGCATACTGGAGATCCGCCAGGGGACGGGGACTGTGGTGCGCTCCCTCTCGCTGGGGGAGGTCTTCGAGCACCTGCTCCCCGTTCAGACGATCATCGAGCTCCCCGACAGAGACGTCCGCAACATCATGCACGTGAGGCGTGTCCTGGAATCCGAGTCGGCCCACCTGGCGGCGCAGCATGCGACCGAGGAGCAACTCGAGCGTCTGGGGGAGCTTCTCGATGGCATGGCCGCTTCTCTGGAGAGGCCCAGAAACTACCTGGAATTGGACCTCGAGTTCCACGTGCTGGTCGCCGAAGCCGCGGCCAACCCCGTGCTGGCTCAATTGATCAACCTGATCCGCGACATCTACACCAGGTACTTCGAGATCGTGCTCGAGGACCCCGACATGAACACCACCTCGCTGGAGTTTCACCGCCAACTGTACGCGGCCCTTCGCGAACGCAACGCCGACGCCGCCCGCCGACACATGCTCGCCCACCTGCGCCAGGCCGAGAGGGACGTGCTGAAGCTGCTCGACCCCACGGGCGAGAACGGCAACGGCTCCCCGCCGCCGTAGAGCTCCTCGTTCCTCGTTATCCGGGAGGAACGCGCTCGATTCGAGGCGTACCGTCGAAGAACGGGTCGCCTCCGGGTCGGCGTCAGGCACGACACGAGGCGAAACGATCGGCGCAGTCGCCCCCGCGCAGCGGTATCTGCCGCTGACCCCTTCGAGATGGTCGCGTTGGCTGCGTCGACGATCTAGCACGTCAGCAAGGCAACGACCGTCCCGACCCTCGTCGAACAGAGGCCTTTCGAGTCTTGCACGATAGCAACAAACGCTGTTAGAGTGCTTCGCAGATGGTCCAGTGAACTGATAACCAGTACATCAGACCAAACACGGGGAGAGGTTGTAAGGCGAAGGACCAGGTGGAAGGTGGTAATAGACCGAGCTTGGCTTGCGCACGGGGGAGGAGGACGTGCTGTTTGAAGAGGTAGCGTTCGAGGCCGCGTTGGAAGGGGCGTCGGAGGTGGAGCTAGAGTCGGAGGTGAGGAGATAGGCCGCCGGCTGAGACGTTGCCTTCGTTGTACGGCCGGGGTAGTGCTCCGGAGTGAGGGGGAGGGAGCCTTCTTCCGGGCACGCGTGGAGGGTTCTGTCGCTGAGTACCTTTGCCGGCCAATGCAATCAAGGTAACATTACGAGGGGTTGAAGCATTCGCGTCGGTCGAGACGCGAGGGGAAGGAGGAAAGGTGGCTGCGGGAAGTACCAGTTCTGGGAGCGCCGAGAGGCGCAGGTTCGTCAACGTCGCGGCGGCGATTACGGCGACGGGCGGGTTGCTGTTCGGCTACGACACGGGCGTGATATCGGGCGCCTTGCCGTTCATCAGGGACGACTTCGGTATCTCCGCCTTCACGCAGGGCGTCGTCGTTAGCTTCCTGCTCGTAGGCGCGATGGTCGGCGCGCTCTCGGGGGGGCCGCTCTCCGACAGGATCGGGCGCAGGTCGACCGCGCTCATCGCCGCCGTCATCTTCGGGGTGGGGGCGTTGGTCGTTGCTCTTGCGCCGAGCGTCGCCGTCATTATCTTGGGCCGCTTCGTGCTCGGTTTAGGGGTCGGTCTCGCGTCGATGATCGTGCCGCTCTACATAGCGGAGATAGCTCCGGCCGACAGGCGGGGCGGGCTCGTCTCGCTCAACCAGCTTCTGATCACCGTCGGCATCCTCGTCTCCTACATCGTCGGCGTGATCTTCGCTCCGGTCGAGGGCTGGCGCTGGATGTTCGGCGTCGCCCTGATCCCGGCTCTCGTCCTGTTCTTCGGCATGCTCAGGTTGCCCGAGAGCCCGCGCTGGCTCTTCGAGCAGGGGCGGACGGATCAGGCCCGCTCCGTGCTCAGCCGCTCCCGTAGCGAAGCGGAGATAGAGCGGGAGATCCAGGACATGCAGCAGATAAAGGAGCAGGAGCTCCAGCAGTCGCAGGCGGGGTACGGGGAGCTCCTGGCCCCCTACGTGCGGCCCGCGCTCGTCATAGGCATCGGGCTCGCGATCTTCCAGCAGGTCACCGGCATCAACACCGTCATCTACTACGCCCCCACGATCCTGGAGAGCGTGGGCTTCTCCGTGCAGGGCGCGCTCGTCGCGAACGCTCTGGGCGTGGGGCTGGTCAACGTCGGGTTCACCATCCTCGCCGTCCGCATCATTGACCGCGTCGGACGCAGGCCGCTGCTCCTCATCGGCCTCGTCGGCATGACCATCAGCCTCGCCCTGCTCGCCATAGTCTTCACCGTGGGCGGCGAGTCGGTGAGCACCGGCCTGGGCATCCTGGCGACGGTCTGCCTGGCGCTCTACATCGCGTCGTTCGCGATCAGCCTCGGGCCGGTTTTCTGGCTGATGATCTCCGAGATCTACCCCTTGAGGATCCGGGGCACCGCCATGAGCGCGGCCTCCATCGCCAACTGGGGCTCGAACTTTATCGTCGCCCTGTCGTTCCCGGTCTTGCTGGCGGCTCTGGGCGGCGCGACCTTGTTCTGGGTGTTCGCCGTGCTCGGCATCGTGGCGTGGGTCTTTATCTACTTCCGCGTGCCCGAGACGAAGAACCGCACCCTCGAGGAGATAGAGGCGAGCTTCCGCGGTACGCAGGTGGCCTCGAGCCGCGTGCGCTAGAAGGGGGGATCCAGCGTGGCATTTACCGGAGCTATCTTCGACGTCGACGGGGTGTTGGTCGACTCGCCGCACGAGAAGGCGTGGCGCGAGGGCCTGAGGCAGCTCATGGAGGGCGACTGGAGCGACATAAGGGAGCAGACCTCCTGGTCGCCGGAGGCGTTCACCCCGCAGGTCTACCAGAGGGAGATGAGCGGCAAGCCGCGCTTCAAGGGGGCGCAGGCGGCGCTGGAGTACTTCGGCGTCCCCGACGCCGAGCGGCGGGCCCTGGAGTACGGCAACCGCAAGCAGGAGATGATTGTCGAGCTTATCGAGGCCGCCGACTTCGAGGAGTATCCCGACGCCCTGCGCTTCGTGCTCGAGGTCAAGGCGGCGGGCATCCTGATCGCCGCCGCCTCCTCGTCCAAGAACGCCGGCGCCTTCCTCAGGCTCGTCCGCCTGGATGCTTTCGCCGAGAAGGAGGGCCTCGGCTACGATTTTCTGCGCCCCGGTTACACGCTGCTCGACATCCTCGACGGCGACGTGAGCGGGCGCGACTTCGCTCAAGGCAAGCCGCACCCGGAGATCTTTCTGACCGCCGCCGGGGAGCTGAGCCTCGCGCCCGGGGAGTGCTTCGTGGTCGAGGACGCCGTCAACGGGGTGCAGGCGGCGAAGGCCGGCGAGATGACCGCCCTCGGCGTCGCGCGCGCCGACGACGAGGAGGCGCTGGCCGAGGCGGGCGCGGACCTGGTGGTGACGAGCCTCGACGACGTCTCCGTCGGCGCGCTCGCCGAGGGGCGCCTGGAGCGGGCGAGCGTGCGGTGACGGAGCCTCGCTGGCGCCCGTCCGTATAGAAGGACGAGGAGGTAGAGGATGAACGCCATTGGGGTGGACGTCGGCGGGACCAAGATAGCCGCCGCGGTGGTTTCCTCGGAGGGCGAGATCCTGAACGAGGTCAGGTATCCGACGCAGGCGGTCCCGCCGAACCGGTTGGTGGAGACGATAGCCAGGGCGGTCACGGAGGTCAAGGACGGCTACGCGGTGGGCGGGGTGTGCCTGGCCGTTCCGGGTCTTATCCTGGCCGCAGAGAACAAGGTCGTCTTCTCGCCCAACCTCCACGAGATAGAAGACATCCGTCTCGACGAGGAGATGGGGCGGAGAACGGGCCTGTCGGTGACCGTGGAGAACGACGCGAACGCGGCCGCCTGGGGGGAGTTCCGGTTCGGCGCCGGCAAGGACGTCGATCATCTCGTCTTTATCACCCTCGGCACCGGGGTCGGCGGCGGGGTCATCACCCACGGGGTCCTGCTGAGGGGCTCCCAGGGGTCCGGCGGGGAGTTGGGGCACGTGACCATAGACCCCGCGGGGCCGCGTTGCGGCTGCGGCAACCACGGCTGTCTCGAGGCCCTCGCCTCGGGCACGGCCATCGAGCGCCGCGCCCGCGAGGTCGCCAGCGAGCTGCCGAACTCCGCGCTGGGGCGGCTCGCCATCCAGAGGCGCGTGCTCGGGGAGGACGTGACGAGGCTCGCCCAGGAGGGCGACGAGGCCGCCTTGCAAGTGCTGCAGGAGACCGGCATGTGGCTGGGGATCGGCCTGGCGGGGTTCGTGAACGTCTTCAACCCGGAGGTGATCGCCGTCGGCGGCGGCGCCTCCCGGGCGGGGGAGTTCGTTCTTGGTCCCGCGCGCAAGGAGGTGCAACTCAGGGCCCGCTCCCCGTCGCGGGATCTGGTCCAGATACAGGAGGCGAGCCTCGGCCCGGAATCCGGCGTGCTCGGCGCCGCCGCGCTCGCCCGGGGCGAGGACGGGGAGTACGTGCTCGGTCCCTCCAAGCGCGTGACATGAGAGAGGGGGAGTTCGTGGCCAGAAACATCGGCGACCTGCCGCACGCGCTCCACGACGGCGAGGAGTTGGCCCGGCGCCTCGCGGGGAAGCGGCCGGCCGTGTTCCTCGACTACGACGGGACGCTGACCCCGATCGTGGACAGGCCGGAGGACGCGATCATCTCGGAGAGCATGCGAGACGCCGTGCGTGGTCTGGCCGGCCGGTGCCCGGTGTGCGTGGTGAGCGGGCGAGACAGGCAGGTCGTGCAGGAGCTTATGGGCGTGGACGACCTCATCGTCGCGGGCAGCCACGGCTTCGACATCTGGAGCCCCTCGGGCGGCGAGATCCAGCGCGAGGAGGGCGCGGGGTCCAGAGACCTGCTCGACGGGGTGAAGGAGAGGCTGCGCCGGGAGATCGGGTCGATCGAAGGCGCGCTCATCGAGCCGAAACAGACCTCGGTCGCCGCCCACTACCGGCTCGTCTCCGAGGAGGAGAGGCCGAAGGTCGCGGCGGTCGTCGAGGCGGTCCTCTCCGAGCACCCGGACGAGTTGAAGGTGACGCCCGGCAAGATGGTCTACGAGATCCAGCCGAAGATAGATTGGGACAAGGGGAAGGCCGTCCTCTACCTGCTGCACGCTTTGGAGCTCGACAGCGATGACGTCGTGCCGATCTACCTCGGCGACGACATCACCGACGAGCACGCCTTCGAGGCGCTCGCGGGGGCGTCGCCGAAGGGCATCGGCGTATTCGTCGGCCGCGCCGACGACCCGGAGGTGGCCGGGAGGACCACCTCCGCCGACTACGTCCTCAACACGATGGGGGAAGTGGAGCGGTTCCTGGACACGCTCGCGCGCTGAGTTCGACCGGTCACCACGAGACGCCTAAGGAGCAAACGATGCTGGAAGAGAGAGCAGGAACCACGGGGCCGAACTGGACCCTCGCCTACGACTCCTTCGAGCCCGAGCAGGAGGGGCTGCGCGAGGCCCTGACCTCCACCGGCAACGGCTACTTCTGCACGCGGGGTACCCTGGCGTGGGCCGAGGCCGACGGGGTGAGCTACCCGGGCACCTACACCCACGGCGGGTTCAACCGGGAGACCACCATCATGAACGGGGTGCCGGTCCTCAACGAGGACCTGGTAAACCTCCCGAACTGGCTCTTGCTCGAGCTCAGAATAGAGGGGGAGGAGGCCGTCGACATGAGCAACGTCGAGCTCCTCTCCTACCGCCACGAGTACGACGTCCGAAACGCGGCGCTCCGGCGCGTCTCGAGGTTCCGCGACCGGGCGGGCCGCGAGACGACGCTGGAGACGCGCCGCTTCGTCAGCATGGCCGACATGCACCAGGCGGCGATGCAGTGGACCGTCACGCCGGAGAACTGGTCGGGCAGGGTCGAGGTGATCTCCTCGCTGGACGGGCGGGTCACGAACGGGGGCGTCGCCCGCTACAGCAGGCTCGAGGGTCGCCACCTCGACCCCGTCTCCCCCAGGACGTTCGGTCCCGAGATCATCGCCCTCGAGGCACGGACCCGCCAGTCGCGGATCTACGTCGCCGAGGCGGCCCGCACCCGCGTCTACGGCGAGGACGGCGGGGTGCTCGACGTACGCCGCGGCCTCTACCAGATGCAGGACTACATCCACCAGGTGCTCTCCTTCGAGGTCGAGGAGGGGAGGCCCGCGCGGATCGAGAAGATGGTCTCTTTCTACACGTCGCGAGACAGCGCCATAAACGAGCCGCTGACCAACGCCGGCAAGGCCGTCGGCCGCTACGGGACGTACGAGGAGGCCTTCGAGCGCCACGCCCGGGCGTGGGACGAGTTGTGGGACGTGTGCGACGTGCTCGTCCCCCGGGACGACCGGGTGCAGCTCCTGCTGCGCCTGCACATCTCCCACGTCCTCCAGGTCTGCTCGCCCCACACGGCCGACCTCGACGCCGGCGTCCCGGCCCGGGGGCTCAACGGCGAGGCCTACCGCGGCCACATCTTCTGGGACGAGCTCTTCATCTACCCGTTCCTGAACTTCCGGCTGCCCGAGATCACGCGCGGCCTCCTGATGTACCGCTACCGCAGGCTAAACGAGGCCCGGGCGGCGGCGAAGGAGGCCGGTTACGAGGGGGCGATGTACCCCTGGCAGAGCGGCTCCGACGGGCAGGAGGAGACCCAGACCGTACACCTGAACCCCAAGTCGGGGAGGTGGGAGCCGGACCTCTCCCACAACCAGCGCCACGTCAGCGCGGACATCTTCTACAACATCTGGCGCTACTACGAGGCGACGGGCGATTTCGAGTTCCTGCTCGACTACGGCGCCGAGATGATGCTCGACATCGCCCGCTTCTGGGCGAGCATCGCCCACTACAACCCCGAGCGAGACCGCTACGAGATCCACGGCGTCATGGGCCCGGACGAGTTCCACGAGAAGTACCCGGGCTCGGACGAGGAGGGGCTCAGGAACAACGCCTACACCAACGTGATGGTCGCTTGGCTCTCCGAGATCTCCCTGGAGGTGCTGGATCTCCTCACCGAGCGCCACCGGAAGGCGCTGAGCGCCAGGATCGGCCTGACCGACGACGAGGTGGGAACCCTGGAGGAGATGAGCCGCAAGATGTTCGTCCCGTTCCACGGCGACGGGATCGTCAGCCAGTTCGAGGGCTACGAGGACCTCGAAGAACTGGACTGGGAATCCTATCGGGAGAAGTACGGCAACATCCAGCGGCTCGACCGCATCCTGAAGGCCGAGGGGGACGACCCGGACAAGTACAAGCTGACCAAGCAGGCCGACGCCGTGCTGCTCTTCTTCCTGTTCCCGTCCGACGTCCTGCGGCGGCTCTTCGAACGGCTCGGCTACGACTACGAGCCCGAGATGGTGCGCAAGAACGTCGACTACTACGACGGCCGGACCTCCCACGGCTCCACCCTGAGCTTTATCGCCCACGCCGGCATCCTCGCCGGCATCCACCCCGAGAGCTCGTGGACCCGGTACATGGTGGCTTTGGAGAGCGACGTCGGCGACGTGCAGGGCGGCACCACCCAGGAGGGCATCCACATGGGGGTGATGGCGGGGACGCTGGACCTCATCCAGCGCGGCTACCTGGGCACCGAGATCCGCGACGGGACGCTCTACTTCGACCCGAAGCCCGTGGGGAACCTGGACGGGCTGTCGTTCCCCATGCGCTTCCGCGGGACGCCGCTGGAGGTGACGCTCGAAGGGGGCGAGCTGAGGGTCGCCGCGCAGGCCGACGGCCTCAACCAACCCGTCAAGGTCGGCGTCAACGGGACCGTCGAGGAGATAGAGGCCGGCGAGAGCCACACCTTCGTCCTCTGAGATGCGTGGGGGGCGGACCGTATGGATTATCTTCGGCGCGAAGGAGGAGTATCCGTGGTAGAGCGCATAGTGATCTTCGGGGCCACCGGGGACCTGACGGGGCGGTACCTGATGCCCGCCCTGGCCAAACTCTACGAGGCCGGCAAGCTGCCGGGCGGGATCAGGATCACCGGGGTGGACCGCAGGGGGTGGGAGGACGACGAGGCGGGCTTCCGCCGCCTGGTGCTGGACAACCTGGAGCGCCACGCGGGCGGCGTGTCGGCGAGCGTCCGCGAGAAGATGGCCCTTGAGGTCGTGGAGTACCGCCGGGCCGACGTGACCGACGCCGAGAGCGTCATCTCCGCCCTCGGGCCGCTGACGGGGCCGATCCTGGCCTACCTGGCCCTGCCGCCGGCGGTCTTCGCCCCGACGATCGAGGCGTTGAAGGCGGCCGACCTTCCGGAGGGGAGCCGCGTCGCCGTCGAGAAGCCCTTCGGGGTGGACCTGGAGTCGGCCCAGAATCTCAACCGGCTGCTGCACGAGTTTCTCCCCGAGTCGGCCATTTTCCGCGTGGACCACTTCCTCGCCTGGCAGCCGTTCCCCACGATCATGGGGCTGCGCTTCGCGAACGGGATCTTCGAGCCGCTCTGGGACCGCAACTTTATAGATCGCGTCGAGATCGTCTGGGAGGAGACCCTGGCGCTGGAGGGGAGGGCCGGCTACTTCGACCACGCCGGGGCGTTCAAGGACCTGATCCAGAACCACCTCCTCCAGCTTCTGTGCCTGACCGCTATGGAGGCCCCGACCGCCCTCCACCGGCGCAACCTGCGCGACCGCAAGGTGGACCTCCTGCGGGCCATCCGGCGCCTCTCCCCCGAGGAGGCGCGCCTTCAAACCGTGCGCGCCCGCTATTCCGCCGGCAAGATCGGGGAGAGGAGCATCCCGGCGTACGCCGACGAGGAGGGGGTGGACCCGGACCGCGGGACCGAGACCTTCGCCGAGGTCACGCTCTCCATAGAGAACCTGCGCTGGGCGGGGGTGCCGTTCGTGCTGCGCGCGGGCAAGGCCCTGAGCGGTTTTCGCGGCGAGATCGCCGTCCACTTCAAGCCGGTGCCCCACCTTGCGTTCCAGCGCGCCGACGACCCCCGGCCCAACGTGCTCCGCGTCGGGCTGGAGCCGAACAGGGTGACTTTGAACCTGAACGTCAACGGACCCTACGACCCCTTCGACCTGGAACAGATAGAGCTCGGCGCCGCCCTCGACCCTCAGGAGTTTTTCGCCGCCTACGAGGCCCTCTTCCTCGACCTGCTCGAAGGCAACACCACCCTCTTCGTGCGGGCCGACGAGGCGGAAGAGGCGTGGCGCGTGAGCGAGCCGATCCTGGACGCGTGGGAGAAGGGGCTGGTGCCGCTCCTCGAATACCCCGCCGGCTCGAACGGCCCCGCCGAGGCGCCGGCCGAGCCGGAGCCGTCCAGGAGCGGCGCGGGCCGCGAGGAGCCGACCCCGTGGGCCCGCTGACGCCGTCCCAGAGACGCGCGGCTCGCGCTCCGCACGAAGAGGGCCCCAACGCTTGAACATGGTGTGGCGAAGGTTGCCGGAGCCGCCCCTGCGCGCGACGGACGTCTGCCGAAGGGCGTGAGCAGACCGCGTCGCGTCCGGTGCCGGCCGGTCTTGGAAGAGGAGGTCCCTCGTGGACGATAGCGGCTCCCGAAAGCCGGTTGGAGAAGGCTGGATCGACGTCTCCGTCCCGCTGCGCAGCGGGATGGTCCGCTGGCCGGATAACCCGCCGGTCGAGATCGAACGGACGCTCGACATGGAACGCGGGGACGTCGCCAACGTCTCCCGGCTCTCGTTCGGGTCGCACACGGGCACGCACATGGACGCGCCGCTCCACTTCGTGCGCGGCGGCGATGGGCTGGACCTGATGCCCCTCGACGCCACGGTTGGGACGGCGCGGGTGATCGGTATCGAGGACCCCGTCTCCGTCAAGCGCGAGGAGATCGAACCGCACGGTATCGGCCGCGGCGAGCGCGTCCTGTTCAGGACGCGAAACTCGGCCCGGCGCTGGTGGACCGAGGACTTCATGGAGGACTTCGTGTACGTCTCGGAAGGGGCGGCCCTGTACCTCGCGGAGCGCGAGGTCAGGACCGTCGGCGTAGACTACCTCTCGGTCGGGGGGTTCCACGAAGACGGCGTAGAGACGCACGAAGCGCTCCTCGGCGCCGGGATCTGGGTCATCGAGGGCCTCGAACTCTCCGGGGTAGAGCCGGGCGGGTACGAGCTGGTCTGCCTGCCGCTCAAGGTCGCAAACGGCGACGGCGCCCCCGCCCGGGCGATCCTGCGCAAGCTCGAGGAGACGTAATACGAGGGATGCCGACGGATGGCCGCAACCCGCGCGGCGGGTCGATGGCCACCGGAGCAGCGACGCTCCCGTCGCGGGGAGGTTGGGGAAGATGAGCACTTTGCAACTGACGACCCTGGGCGAGGCTCTGGTGGTGATGGACCCCGTCTCCAGGGGGCACCTCAGGCACGTCGGCGGGTTCGAGAAGAACCTGGGCGGGGCCGAGCTCAACGTGGCGGTGGGCCTCTCGAGGCTCGGGCACCGGGTCGGGTGGGCGGGGCGGCTCGGCGACGACGAGTTCGGGAAGGAGATCCTGACCTTCGCGCGGGGAGAAGGGGTGGACGTCTCCGGGGCGGCCATGGACACCGAGGCCCCGACCGGCCTCTACTTCAAGGAGTGGAGGGCCCTCGGCCAGCTGCGCGTCTATTACTACCGGGCGGGCTCGGCGGCGAGCCGGATGCGTTTCGAGGACCTGGACCTGGAGCACCTGCTCTCCGGCGAGATCCTGCACCTCACCGGCATCACGCCCGCCCTCTCGGAGGGCTGCCACGACCTGGTCGAGCGCCTCCTCTCCGCGGCCAACGAGCGGGGCGTCGCCGTCTCCTTCGACGTCAACGTGCGGTGGAAGCTGTTCGAGGGGCGCGACCCGCGCATGGTCCTGGGTCCCCTCGCCGCCCGCGCCGACCTCGTCTTCCTCTCGGACGAAGAGGCCGAGCTCCTGTTCGGGGGGAGCGATCCGGCCTCCATCCAGGAGGCCATGCCGGGCACAAGGGCCGGGACCGTGGTCGTCCACGGGGCGGCGGGCGCCTTCGCCGTGGAGGAGGGAGGCGTCTTCGAGAAGGCGTCCTACCCGGTGGAGGTGGTGGATACCGTGGGGGCGGGCGACGCGTTCGTCGCGGGGTTTCTCTCCGGGCGGCTGAGGGGTTGGAACGCGGAGGAGTGCCTGGACATGGCCAACGCCTGCGGCGCGTGCGCGGTCACCGTGCCGGGGGACCTCAAGGGGCTCCCCACGACCGAAGAAGCCCTGGCGCTCATGCGCGGTCGTCCGGGCGTCGAGCGCTAGGGAGGGAGACGGGAGCATGGAGCGAGATTCGATCCTGAAGAGGACCGGGGACCTGGGGCTCGTGGCCGTGGTTCGGGGGGAGTCGCGGGAGGCCGCGCTGGAGGTGGTCGACGCCCTCGTCGAGGGCGGCGTCCTGGGCATCGAGATCACCTTCACCACCCCCGATGCCCCGCTGGTCATACGGGACCTGAACGAGAAGTACGGAGACGACATCCTCCTCGGCGCCGGGACCGTGATCACCCGCGGACAGGCGGAGGAGTCGGCGAGGGCCGGGGCGACCTTCCTCGTCAGCCCGGGCTCGGACCCGGAGCTTCTGCCCGCCATGCTGGACACCGGTCTCCTGGTGCTGCCGGGCGCCCTCACACCCTCTGAGGTAATGATCGCCCGCAGGCTGGGCGCGCAGGCGTTGAAGCTCTTCCCGGGCTCCCTGGGCGGTCCGTCCCACCTCAAGGCCCTGCGCGGCCCCTTCCCCGACGTGCCCTTCATACCCACGGGCGGCGTCTCCTTGGACAACATCGCCGACTGGTTCGCGGCCGGTGCCCTCGCGGTCGGCGCCGGAGGAGCCCTGGTCCCGTCGTCGCTGGGGGGGCGAGACCGCGGCGAGGTAGTCGAGACGGCGCGGCGGTTCGCCGAGGCCGTGCGTGCGGCCAGGGAGCGCTGAGCGGGCAAAGCCGTTCGGTAGGTACGGTGGGATGAGAGGAAAGAGGCAGGGGCGCGGGCTCAACCACCTGGTCGGGACGTCAGGGGCAGAGACCTGGCCGGTCGCGTCTTCGCGGAAGCGGAGACGGCGAGGAACGGGCAGACCTTGGAGATAACGGACGTAAGGACGGCCGTGGCGTAGGCAAACCCCGACGCCAAGACGGGCGTACCGCCGACGAACCGGCGATGCATGGTTCTCTCGACGCTCCTACCTCTCGCAGGTCTCGCCCTTGGGGAGGTCCCCTACGGCGCGCTCCCTCCCGGTGCGTTCTGGTAAGGTCCGGGGCGTCCGTGTATGTCGAGCGTAACTGGCGGTTCTGGTGAAGCCACCGAGCGACGAGAAGCGAAGGCTGCGGGACGATCCGGACCTCCGGGAAGACCTTCGACGGCGTCTGGACCGGTACCTGGACCTGCCGCTAGCCCTGGCCTCCGTGCTGCTGATCTTGATAGCCGTGATCGAGCTGGGCGGTGAGCCGTCCGGGCCCTGGAGCGGCCGCCTGATGGTCCTGGGATGGGTCTTGTGGGGGCTCTTCTTCGCCGAGTTCGTCGCGAAGTTCGTGCTGGCGCCCAACAAGCGTGCGTACCTCAAACACCATCCTCTGGACCTGCTGGTCCTGCTGGTGCCCTTCCTGCGCTTCCTCCGGGTGCTCCGCGTCCTGCGCGCCACCCGGGCCTTCCCCGTGTTCCGGCTCCTGGTCTTCGGCGGCCGGGGGTCGGGCGCGGCCCTCGTCCTCCTCCGACGCCGCAGGCTCGGACAGCTCGCCCTCGTCTCCGTGATCGTGGTCCTCATCGGGGCCGCGGCCGGGTTCGCCCTGGAGGCCGGAGCGCCCGGTGCGGTGATAACGGATCTCGGCGACGCGTTGTGGTGGTCGGCCGCTCTCCTCACCACCGTCGGCAGCGAGCTCTACCCCGTGACGGCCGCCGGCCGCGTCCTGGGCTTTCTCCTGATGCTGTACGCCGTCGGCGTCTTCTCCTACCTCATCGCCTCCGTCGCCTCCATCCTCGTCGGCCTCGACGCCGGGGAGGCGCGGCAAGAGGAAGCGCCGCCTCGGGGGAAGAGCGTCCGGATCACCGCGGACGAGGTCGAGACCCTGCGTCGCATCGTCGACAAAACGAGAGAATAAAGCCAGCGGATCGTCTCTTGAGGGCGACCAGGAAGACGAAGCGCCAGAAGGATACCCTGGAGAGACCCGACGCGGCGGGCATCCGGCCGCCGTGGCCTCGACGCTCCGTCGCGTCCGCTTCGCCGCGGCTTCGCGGGGGGAGGGCACGCGATGAGCCTCCCCGTCGAGGCCGTCCTTACCCTCCAAAGAAGCTCATCGGTCTCTGGACGGCGTCCCGCGCGCCGAGATCCGGGGCTCCGCGCCCGGGTCGGGCTGGGCCGGCAGGCGTCCCAGGACCGCCAGCCGCTCGGTGGCCCGCAGGCTTCGGGGCGCGGGCTTCGGGTGTCTCCAGAGCTCCGTCCGGATCTCCGTGCCTTCCAGGTAGACGCGCGCGTGGGTCTGCACGAACTCCGACACGTACACCGGGGGGCCGCCGAAGCGCGCAGGGACCGGCCGGAGCTGCCTGAGCCAGCAGCCGGAGTTGATGACCACGGCCTCCCCGGCCTCCCTCGGGATGCGGGAGAGCGCGGGCGCGTGGGTGTGCCCCGAGACGAAGACGTCGATCTCCCGGCCCGGGAGGTCCCGCCGTTGCGGCGGGTGGCCGTCGGACCCGAGGAGGGCTTCTATCCCGTCGGCGGACGAGCCCGTTCGGGGGGCGTTGCTCGCCTCTCCGGGCAACCGCGAGGTCACGGAGGAGATCGTGCGGGTCGCCGCCCGCCGGACCGCGAGGAAGAAGAGGACGAGCACGGTGACGAGCAGCAGCCCGTCCCAGGCGACCTCCCCGAAGACGGCCTGCACGACCGGCAGCGTGGCGTAGCTGTCCCAGAAAGAGACGGCCCGCGAGCCGCTCGACGAGACGGCGATCCCGTACGCGACGATCCTGTAAGCCGCGTACCCGACGAGCAGCGGCAGCAGCAGGTAGGTCGCCACCCGGCTCAGGAGGTCGTAGAAGACGCGGCCGGCCACCCACTCGGGGATGCCCACCACCGGGTAGACCATGCCCATGTCCCGCAGATCCAGGTCCCTGCCTATGCGCCCCGCCGGCGCGATGCGCCGCACCACGTCGGTGACGATGTGGTCCCCGAAGGGCGTGTCGAGGGGATCTTCGTAGTCCGTTATCGTGTTGGCCGGGTCGAACTGGTTGCCGTGCTCGCAGTAGATCAGCCCTTCCGGGGCCGACCCGAACCGGGCGGCGTACGAGAGCGCGAACTCGTCCACCAGCCCCTCGTCGCGCAGCGTGTACCGGATCTCCTCGTTCCACCAGACCTCCGCGTCGTGGTTGCCCGGCAGGTAGAGGACCCGGCGGTCCGGGCCGCCCGCGAGGGACCGCAACGCGGAGAAGAGCCGCCGGTACTCCGGGCGCGAGATCGTCATCGAGGCCCGGTTCTCCCCGGCGGGCACCTCGCCGATCTTCAGGAAGTCGAAGAAGTCCCCGGCCAGCACCAGCTCCACGGGCCCGTCGTGGCCCGAGACCTCCCCGAAGAGGGCGGCGAGCTCCTCGGGCGACTCGAAGTAGTCCTGGCCCGGGTCGCCGCCGATGTGGGCGTCCGAGACGAAGACCACGAGCGTGTCGTCCCGGAGCGTCCTCGTGCCGGCGGGAGGGCCTGCTCCTTCCCCGGCCTCGCTAGGCCGGGTCATGGCGACGTTCCGAAGGTCGCGCGGGCCGGAGAACCGCCGACGTTGGTTCCCGGTTCGCGCTTCCCTTCCACTGCTCTCGCCTCTCCTCCTGGCGCTAGATATGGCTCAGGTACTCGTGTACTTGCTGGATGGCGACGGACCCCTCTCCGACGGCCGAGGCCACCCGCTTCACCGAACCATACCTCACGTCCCCCACGGCGAAAACGCCGGGCATGCTGGTCTCCATGAGCAGCGAGGGGCGCCGCGTCGACCGTCCTTCCGCGGTCCCTTCCCGCGTCAGGTCCTGCCCGGTGGCTACGAAGCCCCCCTCGCCGCGCTCGATCTCCCCCGGCATCCAGCCCGTTCGCGGCCGGGCCCCGATAAGGACGAAGAGGGCCGCGGCCGGGACGGTCTCCGTCCGTCCGGTGGAGGCGTCCCGGAGGACGAGGCGCTCGAGGCGTCCCGCGCCCCCGCCGCCCACGACGCGGGTGCCCAGGCGCACCCGGACGTTCTCCGAGGCCTCGATCTGCGTGACGAGGTAGTCGGACATTCGAGCGGACAGGGAGTCGCCGCGCGCGAGGAGGGTGACGCGCGAGGCGTACTTCGAGAGGTGTATCGCCGCCTGCCCGGCGGAGTTCGCGCCGCCGACCACGTACACCTCCTGGCCCGTCATGGCCGCGGCCTCGGTCGTCGCGGCGCCGTAGAACACCCCGACGCCGCTCAGCGCCTCTAGCTCCGGGACGTCCAGGCGCCGGTAGGAGGCCCCCGTCGCCACGACTACCGCCCGCCCGGAGACCTCGGTCCCGTCCGAGAGGGCGACCGCGAGCTCTTCGCCCTTCCGCCGCAGTCCGACGGCGTCGCGCATCAGCTTGAAGCCGGCGCCGAAGGAGGCCGCCTGATGGAAAGCATCCCTGGCCAGCCGCTGGCCGCTGACCCCCCGCGCGAAGCCGAGGTAGTTCCGGATCAGGGAGCTCTTCCCGGCCTGGCCGCCCACGGCCTCGCCCTCCACGACGAGGGTGGACAGCCCCTCCGACGCCCCGTAGACCGCGGCGGCCAGCCCCGCGGGCCCACCGCCGACGACGACCAGGTCGAAGCTTTGCCCTTTGGGGAGGGCGTCCGCGCCCGCGTAGGCGTCGGCGACCTCCTCGTTCGAGGGGTCTTGCAGCACCCGCCCGTCGGGCATCGCGAGCACCGGCCACCGCACCGCCGTCCGGTCCGTCCCCCCGAGGATCTCGGCGCCCTCCTTCGAGTCGGCGGGGTAGAAGGCGGACGCGACCAGGTAGCGTTCGAAGATGTCCCTCAGCTCGTGGGTGCGCGGGGACCGCCGCTCGCCGACGATGCGGACCGCGGGGTTCGTCTCGGAGCGGTGGGGCCAGCTCCACTCTTCCAGGAGGTCCGTGACGGCCCGGTGGAACCCGTCGTTTGGGGGCGGCCCCGGCCTGGGCTCGAAGTGGTCGATCCGCCCGAGCGCCATGGCCTGGGGCAGTACGGTCCCGGTGCTCCTCTCCGTCGGCGCGGTCAGGAGCAGCCGACGGGCGGTGGGATCTACCCCTTCACGCGCGCCAGGAAACCGACGCCGTCCGTCCCGTCTAGAAGCTGGTCCGCCAGGACGAGGGCGACGCGCGCGCCGGCGGCCTTCAGGTCCTGCAAGGACCCCAACGCCCGCTCCGGCGACTCCTCGCACGCGACGCGGTAGTCCTCGGCGTAGCGGGCGTGCAGCTCGCGCGAGATCGTGCGCAGGTCCTCCGGCCGGTCGCAGACGGCGAGGATCACCGGCTTGGTGGGGCGCGGCCTCATGCCCCGCGCCTTCGGAGCCGGCGCAGCGCGCGGTCCCCGTAGACCTGCCAGAGCCCTCCCAGAAACAGGGCGTCGAACCGTCCGATGGCCGCGGCGCGTGCCGCCGGCGAGTCCCCGCCGGCCCGGAAGGTAGCGAGCTGCCTGAGAAAGCCCGGCACCCTCAAGCGGAGGATGCCCGATGCGACCGTCTCGGCCGGCTCGTCGCCCTCCTCCACGTGGCCGCGCGACACACGGGTGTACAGGGTAGTGGTGTCGCGCCAGACGCGGATGCCGGAGCCCGCACCGACGAACTTGGTGCCGGTCAGGGTGAGCGGATGGCCGACGCCGTCGCGGAAGAAGAGGCGGTAGAGCATCCGCTTCCGGCCCGGGCCGGCCTCGTCGACGAGGAGGTTGAAGGCGCCGCCTTCCACGGGCAGCCGGCCGCCGAGCGCCTCGCATTCGACGAACCCCTGCACGCCCGCCGCGCGGCGGGCGTCGGCGGCGAAACGGTCGAGGTCCTCGACCTCGATGGTGAGATGGAACATCAGGCGGGTGCCCGCCTCGCGCCCCTCCCGAGCGCCGCGTTCGTAGTCCTCCTCCCCGAACGAGACGTAACCCTTCATCTCCTCGGTGAAGCGGACGCCCGTGCGGGCTCTCGCGTTGCCGGTCATGTGGTCGGACCGTCCTTTACTAGCCGGTAGCGTTCGCGGTTCCGTGCCGGCGCCGCCGGCGGGCGCGGGAGATCTGACGCCTCGGGCGCGCCTGCTGCCACATCGTCACACCGGTCAGGACGAGGGCGGGGATCGGGCCGACCTGCGCGAAGGGGACGAACGCCTCGCTCTCGCGCCGGGGTGTAGACGAAGGCGCCGAGAAGCCACGCCATCGGCAGGTGCGTCCATCGCATCGACGTCCTCATCGCCCTGTTTGCGTCCTCATGGTGTTCCCCCTCCGTCCCGGCGGTCCGATCCTCATGGATAGGCCCTCATCCGGCCGAACCGTTCTTTCGTTCGATCATCCCGTCCGCGAAGCGGTCCGCGAGGGCGGCGATGGTAAGGCTCGGGTTGGCGCCGACCGGCCCGGGCATGACCGCGCCGTCGGCCACGTAGAGGCCCGGGTAGCCGAAGACCTCGCCGGAGGAGTCCACCACGCCTTCATCCGCATTGCGGCCCATCGGGCAGCCGCCGAGGGGGTGGACGGTGATCAGGCGGTTCAGGTCGGTGACGATGCGGCCCAGAGACCTCAGGGGGTCGTGCACGAAGCGGGCGCCCAGGGCGTCGGAGATCCTCCTCGACGCGTCCCTGACGCGCTCGAAGTGCGCGCCGGACTTGCGGTGCTTCCAGTTTATGTCGAGCCTGCCCGAGCGCAGCGTCATGCGCCCGTTGGGGAGGTCCCGGCCCATGCCGAGGAGCGGCAGCACCCCGGCCGAGAGCGCGGTGTTGGCGAGCACGTCGGAGAGCTCGACGCTGAGGTTCGGGTCCGCGCTCACCCCGAACCAGTCCCATATGAAACGGCGCTTGACGAGCCGCCAGATCGACCCCGGGAGGTTTATCGTCTGCAGCATCCAGGCCAGGTGCTGAGGAAACCCGGCGTCCTCCAGATAAAATCCGCGGCCCTCCCCGCCGTCGGCCGCGTCGGCGCCCCGGACGGCGCTCGTGATGACGGGCCCGAAGCCGGGATCTATGACGCGCGGGACCCGTCCCTCCTCGGTCTCGCGGGTGGCCCCGACGGCGAGGGTGAGGTAGTCCCCGTTGCCGCAGAAGCGCGTGCCCAAGGTCTTGCTCACGCGCGGGAAGGCGCTCCGGTTCTTCAAGAGCAGATAGGTGGATCCCAGAGCGCCGGCCGAGAGGATCAGGCGGTCGGCCGTGAGGGTCCGCGGCCCCGGTGAGCCGTCGGAGCCGGGCGAGATCGGGTGTTCCCTGTAACGGACGGAATACCCTCCGCCGGCTTCGCTCCGCGGCTCGAAGGCCTCGACCTCGCAGCCGGTCCGGAGCTGCGCGCCGAGGCGCTTGGCCGCGGAGAGGTAGTTGTAGTCGAGGGTGTTCTTGGACCCGTAGTTGCACCCGAAGTCGCACTCGCCGACGAGCCTGCAGGTCTGGCGGGTGCGGCCGTGGAGGTTGCCGTGCTCCTCCCGGATCGGCTCTCCCGGCACCGGCTCCTCGCCCTCGGCGGGGGCGAAGGTGACGGCGAGGTTGGGGAAGAACGGCTCCATCCCGGCTTTCCTCGCCGCCTCCCTGAAGGCTACGGTCTTCGACGTGCCGCTGTAGGGCTCCGTGTCGAAGGGATACTTCTCGGGGCGCAGCATCCCTTCGACTTGATCGTAGTGCGGGTCGAGGTCGTCGCGCGTTACGGGCCAGTATTCCAGGCCGCCGCGCCGGAGGTCCTCCCTGGCGAACCACTTCTCGTCCTTGCGCAGGAGGACGTTCGCGTAGATGAGCGAGCCGCCGCCGAGCCCGCTGGCGACGAGGGCGTGGACCCTGTGGAAGGACCAGAAGTCGTAGAGGCCGTGCAGCCCCTCGCTCGGGTCCCAGAAGTTCTCGCGCATCGTGTAGGGGCTGCGGGGGAACGAGCCCGGCGGGTAGGCCTTGCCCCGCTCCAGGAGGCACACGCTCAGGCCCGCCTCCGCGAGGCGGTAGGCCGTCACCGAGCCGCCGAACCCGCTGCCTACTACGATCGCGTCGAAGTGGGTCTCTTCCATCACGCTCCCTCCCGCCGGACTTCGGGTAATGGTAACTCGGGCGCGGGCCGCCGCGGCTTCTGGTCGCGCTCGGGCGACACCTCCTACTCCCTCCTGAGGGCCTCCACAGGCGCGAGCCGGGCCGAGCGGTACGCCGGGACGACGCCGAACAGCACCCCGATCAGGGCCGAGACCCCGAAGGCCAGGGCTATCTGCGTCGTCGCGAACGCGGCGGCCGGAAGGTCCGAGATCAGGACGGGCAGCAGGACCGAGGACCCGACCCCGAGCGCGACCCCGGCGAGCCCGCCGAGGGTCGCCAAGAGGACCGCCTCGAAGAGGAACTGCAGCAGCACGTCCCCGTCGGTGGCGCCCAGGGCCTTCCTCACCCCGATCTCGCGCGTCCTCTCGGCGACGGAGACGAGCATGATGTTCATGATGCCGATGCCCCCGACGAGCAGGGAGATGCCGGCGATGCCCGCGAGGAAGACGTTGAGCTGGTCCGTTATCTGGGAGAAGGTGGAGAGCAGCTCCTCCTGCGTCTCGACCGTGAAGTCCTCCTGCCCGCCGTGGGCGGCCCGTATCTCGGAGGCGATCCCGGCCTTCGCCTCGCCCACCGCGCCGGCGCCCGTGGCGGCGACCAGGATCTGGCCGACGGTCTCCGAGCCGGAGAGCTCCAGGGCGTCGGCGGTGGTCACGTAGGAGACGGCCGAGGCAGCCTGGACCAGGCCGCCCTCCGGCTGCGAGGCGACGACGCCCACGACCTCGTACTCCCTGACAGGCCGCTCCTGCCGGGAGTCCTGCGCCTGCTCGGGCGGGAGGCCCTCGGGAACGTTCCGGGCGGAGCCACCGACGGGTAGGGTCTTCCCCACGGCCCCTTCGGGCTTCCCGCCGAACAGCTTCTCCGCGTCGGCGTGGGAGAGCACGATCTCCCCGCCTCCCTCCACGAAGCGCCCGGAGGCGAGCTCGACCTTGCGGACCTCGTCGTACGAGGGGTCCACGCCCGAGAGCTGCACGCCCTTGCCGTCGACGAAGGCGCCGGTCGCGGCGTTGGACGAGGCCGCCTTCACCGAGGGCAGGGCCGCGACGTTCCTCGTGTCCTGGGGGGTGAGCGTGCTGACCATCTCGGCGTCTATGGCGCCGCCGCCATCGGCGGACTCCGAGCCGGGGCTCACGGTGACGATGTTCGGGCCGAGGTCCGTGATCTGTCCGGAGACGCTGTCGCGGATGCCGTTGCCGAGCGAGGTCAGGGCGACGACCGACGCGACCCCGATGACTATGCCCAGAGCCGACAGCGCCGTCCTCAAGGGCTTGCCGAGAAGGCCGCGCAAGCCCATCGCGATTATCCTGAGTATCTTCATCGCCGTCCTCCGTTCTCTACGTCGCGTCCGGGGCTCCGGCCTTCGTCGCCGAAGATCCTGCCGTCGCGGATCTCTATCGTCCTGTCGCCCCGCTCGGCGACCTCCGCCTCGTGGGTAACGACCATGATGGTCACGCCCGAGTCGTGCAGCTCCCCGAAGAGCGACATGATCTCCTCGCTCGTCTTGGAGTCGAGGTTCCCGGTCGGCTCGTCGGCCAGGAGCAGCGACGGCCCGTTGACGAGGGCGCGGGCTATCGCCACCCGCTGCATCTGCCCGCCGGAGAGCTCGGTCGGCTTGTGCTTTAACCTGCCGGAGAGCCCGACCCGCTCCAAAGCCTCCGTCGCCCGCCTGCGCCTCTCCTTGCGGCCGACGTCGGCGTAGACCATGGGCAGCTCCACGTTGGCGAGCGCCGTCTCGCCGGGGAGGAGGTTGTAGCTCTGGAAGACGAACCCCACGAGGTCTCGTCTGGCCCTACTGAGCTCCCCGCCCCTCAGCCCGGAGACCTCGCGGCCGCCCAGGTTGTAGGAGCCGCCCGTCGGCCGGTCGAGCAGGCCGAGCAGGTTCATCAGGGTGCTCTTGCCGCTCCCCGAGGGCCCTATCAGGGAGACCCACTCCCCGGCCTCGACCGCGAGGCTCACCCCGGCCAGCGCCTCGACCGTGTTCTCCCCGCGGCCGTAAACCTTCGTCAGATCCCTGGCCTCGATCACGGCCCGGGAAGCCCGTCCCGCTCCACCCTCCGTTCCTTCCCTGGTCTTCGTCGACTGCATGGTTCCTCCCGTCGTCTCGTCGCTTCTCTGCCTCGCCTCGGCGGAGCCTCCGCCGTGCCCCCGTCGCGGCCGGGCGGTGGCCTCGGATCTCCTGGTGCCGCGCTCACGGCGTGCCCTCCCCGCGCAATGCCGCGCGGCGGAGCATCCAGGCCTCCAGCCGCCCCCTGAACGCCAACCCGAGCGCCATGACCGCGGCGACGACGATGCCCGCCGTGACCCAGGTCGCCGTCGAGCCCGTCACCCAGTCCGAGGCCAGAAGGGCCGTCATGGCGCTACTGGGCGTCCTGCCCAGGACCAGCATCACCAGGAAGCGGCGGAAGCCGAGCGCCGAGAGCCCCGCGAGGGCGACCGCGGCGTCGTCGGGCATGAAGGGGACGAGCAGAACCGCGAGCATCCACCAGCCCCGACGGTCGAGGACCCCGACGTACCTTCGGACCACCTCCCGGCCCACGAGCCGCGCGACCAGCACCTCGCCCCACCTGCGCACCGCCAGGAACACCAGGACCGAGCCGACGACCGAACCGGCCAGGCCCAGGGCCAGGCCCTCCCAGACGCCGAAGACGAGCGCGCCTACCAGGGAGAAGGGCCCGGACGGGATCGGCGCGACAAACACCTGAGCGACCATCGCGAAGAAGTAGACGACCGGCGCGAAGGCCCCGAACGAGAGAACGAAGCCCTCGACGCCGGCCGCGTACGCGTCTCCCGCCAGGGCGGCGAAACCGACGAGGTCCGCGCGCAACCCGGGCGAGACCGCGAAAGCCAACAAAGACGTACCCGCGACGGCGAGGGCGCCGACGGTCCGCCGGCCTCCGAACGCCCCGAAAGCGCCATCCTTGACGGTAGTCTTCATCTCGACACCCCTTCCTGTCTTCCTCGACGGACGAACCTCTTGCTAACTAAGTTAAGTAAACGTCGAAGGACGTCTGCGTCGCCGCTCGTGTGTTCCGGTGGTCGCGATCCGGGCGTCCCTCCGCGCGGGTTTACCCGGCCTGAGAGGCGGCGGTAGAGGCGACGGATGCGGCCCTGCTGCCACATCCACAGCCCGGTCTGGGTAACGACGGGGACGATTATGGCCTGCATGAGCAGGACGAAGGCTTCGCTGTCGCGCGCCGGGGTGTAGACGAGGACCCCGATCAGGAAGCCAACCAGAAGGTGCGTCCACCGCAGGAGGGCCCGCGCCTTCTTGTTCGGGTTGCTCATAGCTTCGGCCTCCTGATCCGGGTTACCGGGCGTCGGGCCGCGTGCCGGGTTCCGGCACGAGCACGACCTTGCCGCTCGCCCCGCCGGAGGCCAGGAGCTCGAGCGCCTCGGAAGCCCTTTCCAGCGGCATCCGGGTGGTCGCGTGCGCCTCGATCTCCCCCTTTGCCAGGAGCGACAGGACCGTCGAGAGGTCCTCCTGGAAGAACTTGGGCCATCGCTGGACGTAGTAGAACGTCGCCCGCTTGCCGTTGGGGACGGCGCCCCAGAGCAGCACCCGGCCCACGATCGGCAGGTAGGGCTTCAGGCGATGACCGGCGTCCCCCAGCGTGGACGCCGAGCCGTAGGAGACCAGCGTGCCGCCCTTGCGGAGCATTCGGTAGGAGTCCACGAGCCCGGGACCGCCCACGTGGTCGAAGACCGCGTCCACCCCTTCGGGGGAGATCTCGCGCACCCGGGCGGGCACGTCGTCGTTCCTGTAGTCGACCGGGACGGCGCCCAGAGCGCGCACGTGCTCGTGCTTGGAGGCCGAGGCGGTCCCTATCACCTCCGCGCCGGCGAGCCGCGCGAGCTGCACCAGGAGCGTCCCCACGCCGCCGGAGGCCCCGTGAACGAGCACGGTCTGGCCGGGGCGAACCCGTGCCGCGCGGTGGATCATCTGCCAGGCGGTGACCCCGTTGGTGACGGCCGCTACCGCCTCGGCGGGGTCGAGGCCGTCCGGCACCGGCGCGAGATCCTTCGCGGGAAGCGCCACCCGCTCGGCCCACGAGCCCGTCTGCGTGAGCGCGGCGACGCGCCGACCCACCAACCCCCCGTCGACGCCCTCGCCGACGCTCTCCACCTCACCTACCAAATCGTAGCCGGGGACGAAGGGGAACTTGGGCTGCATGAAGTAGCGCCCCTTGAGCATCTGCACCTCGGCGAAGGAGACGCCTGTCGCCTCCACGCGGACCACGGCCTCTCCTGGCCCCGGGCCGGGCAGGTCCCGCCGGTGCGCCTCGAGCACCCCCGGCCCACCCTCGCGCGGCATCACTATCTCGGTCGTCGTGGCCACTGCGGCCTCCGTGGTCTTCGTCGTCATGGTCGTTGCTCCTTTCGGTCGCGTTGCCGGGTGGTTTACTTGACCGCCGTCTCCGCCGGGAGTCCCAGGACGTTGTCCGGGGCGATGCCCGGGCGCAGGGCGAGCAGCGCGGGCACCGCGACGGCGACGGCGACCACGTTGAGGGTGGCGGCGACGACGAAGGCGGTGACGGTGCCGCCGGCGAGCAGCCCCCAGACGGGGATGGACATGAACGCCACGAAGAAACCGGCGGCCGGCACGAGGAACTTGACGAGCGCCCGCGGGTCGTAGGAGCGGTAGGACATATAGAAGCCCAGGGCGTTCCCCAGGACCGCCGGGATCGTCGCCAGCACCACCTTCACGGTGCCGAACTGGGAGACCTCGTCCGGCGCCCCGAGGGCCGGCGGGCCCGCGCTGGCGATCAGCGTGTTGATAGCGAAGGCCACCGCCGACAGGACCAGGCCCACCAGCACCACGGCGGCCGGGCGGATCTCGCCCTCCGGACTAAACGCGATGCGGTTCATAAACTCTTCCTCCTCGTTTCGTGCGACCCCCGATGGATCGCGGTTCTCCCCGGACTCCCTACAAGCCCCTGACTGCCCTCGCCGCCCCGTTGCGGGCCCCGCCCAAAACCTTCGTCACGTGAATCACCTCCCTCCTTAACGGCTCTCGTTTTATGAACTAAGTTAGATTGCGGGTAAAAGAGAGGGTGCTGCCTCTGCCTGCGCTCCTTGATGCCCGAGATACCTCCGTTTCCTATCGTTGGTCTAAAATCTAACACAGTTAAATAACGCCGTCAAGCCTCTTGTGGCATCGATAGGAAAAAAGGTGGCGAGCGAGCGAGATCCAACGTTCACAAGCCCTGACGATCGGTGAAGGCCACACCGATCCTGCCTCGTTCGCGATGTTTCGGGGGAGGGCAGCATCGCGGGTGAGTGCTAGCCGCGCAGGTAGGCCAGCACCGCCAGCACGCGGCGGTGGTCGGCCTCGCCCTGGGGCAGCCCGAGCTTGCCGAAGATGCTTTTTACGTGCTTCTCCACCGCCCCGCCGGTGACGAAGAGCGCCTTTGCTATGGCCTGGTTGGTGCGGCCCTCGGCGACGAGGGCGAGGACCTCGCCCTCGCGCGGGGTGAGGGACGCGAGGCCTTCGTTGCGCCTCCTGCGGGCCAGGAGTTGGCCCACTACCTCGGGGTCGAGCACCGTCCCGCCGGAGCCGACGGACTCGAGCGCCGATACGAACTCGGCGACGTCGGCGACGCGGTCCTTCAGCAGGTAGCCCGTGCCCTCCATCCCGGACTCCAGGAGCTCCCTGCCGTAGCGCTCCTCGACGTACTGCGAGAGCACCAGCACCGCGAGGCCGGGCCTCCGCCTCCTCGCCTCCAGGGCGGCCTTGAGGCCCTCGTCCTTGAAGCCCGGCGGCATGCGCACGTCCACGACGGCCACGTCGGGGGGGTGCTCCTCGACGGCGCTCAGGAAGCCCGGTCCGTCGCTCGCCTCGGCGACGACCCGGTGGCCTGCGTCGGTTATGAGGCGCGCGATGCCAGCCCGCAGCAGGCCGGAGTCCTCTGCGATCGCGACCTTCAGGGGGCTCTTCTGGGGTGTCCTCACTCATCGTCTCGTCCTCCCCACGGTAGCTCCGCGCGCACCCTGGTCGGGCCGCCGGCTGGGCTCTCGACCGTCAGGCGGCCGTCGAGGACGACCGCGCGGTCGGCCAGCCCCCGAGGCCCGTGCCCGAGGGGTCGGCCCCTCCGTGGCCGTCGTCTTCGACCTCCGCCACGAGGAGGTCTTTCGGAAGCTCCCCGTCCCCTCCGGGGAGGCCCCTCTCCCGGCGCACCGAGACGCGGGCTTCGGAGGCGCCCGAGTGCTTGGCGACGTTGGCCAGGGCCTCGGCGATCACGAAGTAGGCGGTGATCTCGGTCGCCTCGGGGGGACGTTCGTCGAGCTCGACCTCGACGGAGGTGGGCACCGGGGAGCGGTGCGCCAGCGCGGAGATCGCCGCGTCCAGGCCCCTGTCGGTGAGGACGGCCGGGTGGATGCCGCGGATGAGGTCCCGGATCTCGGCCAGGGCGCGCTTGGCCTCCTCGTGGGCCTCGGCCACGAGCTCCGTCGCCTTTGCCGCCTCGCGCTGCCCTGCGGCGCCCACGCCGGGGCCGTTCTCCAGCTTCTGCCGGGCCATGCCGAGCGTCATCGCCAGGGAGACGAGGCGCTGCTGGGCGCCGTCGTGGAGGTCGCGCTCTATCCTGCGCCGCTCGACGATGGCGGCCTCCACGGCCTTCGAGCGGCGCTCGGTCAGGGCCTCGACCCGTTCGTCGAGCGCCTCGCGCCTGCGGGGGCCGAGCAGGCGCCGGCCCAGCGAGGCGTGCGCCTGACAAGCTTGCGCGCCGAAGACCGCCGCGGCCGACGCGAGCACGAGGCCGACGAGCGCGACCAGCAACGTTTCGGGCACGGTGTCCGCGACGAAGGCGTCCGTCGCCAGTATGGCCACGCCGTCGGGGAGCGCCCAGAACCAGATCGGGTAGCTTACCAGGACCGCCGACAAGGCCAGGAGGAGGACGACTACGATCTCGACCAGGCCTATCGGGAGCAGCAGGAGCAGGTACAGCAGGCCGCGCCACAGCGCGGGGTCCGCCGCCCGGGCCCGCACGCGGGCGACGACCGACCCGCGGGGCAGGGGACGGTAGGGGGAAGGCAGGCGGGTGCCCAGCAGCGCCCTTAGGCGCCACCGCTCGACGCCGGTGCCCAGGACGCACACCAGCACGGCGAGCGCGAGGACGGGCAGCCCGACCCAAACGATCGTCAGCGCGAGGCCGGACAGCACCAGCACGGCCAGGGCGGCGAACCAGAACAGGCCGAGGGGGAGGCTCGAAAGCAAGAAGAGCGTCGAGAGCAAGGCCCTGGGGAGGAGACGCCCGCGGGGCGTCTCCTCCCGGCCAGAGCCCTCGGCCGCTGCCCGGGTCACTTCGGTGTGGTCCATGAGAACTCCCTCTCGTCGCAGTCTACTCGACACGCCGCGCTCCCGTCTCTCAGGCCCCGAGTTGGAGACTCAGCAGGTTGTAGTAGCCGAGCAGCGCGACGAAGGTCAGCGCCGCGAGGGCGACCAGCGAGTAGTGCGCCCGCCCGAAGAGGCCCCAGTACCGGCGCTTCCACGAGAGCGCCGCGCAGACGACCACGCCGACCGCGAGGGCGGCGACGGGGTAGGGCAGCGCCAGGACGGCGGCGAGGAGCGGCGAGTCGAAGAACAGGGCCTGGGCCTCGTTCGAGACCAGCAGCGCCATCCCGCCCAAGAAGAGCAGGGCGAGGGCGCAGAGGGCCCAGGCCAGCAGCCGCGCCACGCGCGCGCCCCTCGCGGCCTTTGCGGGCTCGCCGCCCGGCTCCCCGCGGGGCTTCCGGTACCGTCTCTCGTACCGCCGGGAGATCAACGCCCCGGCGGGCCACGCGAGGGCCGTGAGCCCGAAGACCGCCAGGGCACCGGCCAGCAGGGGAAGGTGAAGTCCTGCGGACTCGTAGAAGGGCATCTTCTCGAAGGCGGATGTCGGGTCCGCGTCGGCGGACATGTACGTGACGCGGCCCTCGCCGTCCCGGCGGAAGGCCAGGCGCTCGTCGCCCCCCTCCGCGCGGAACGCCATCGGCCCGTCCTGGACCCACCGCTGCTCGGGGCCCGTGAGGTCCTCGCGGGTGGGCACGCGGCTCGTGGTTATGCTGCCGTCCTCGTTGGCCGTCACGCTCGTGGGGCTCGGGAGCGAGAACACCTTCTCGAAACCGGTCTCGTTCGAGCGCGTGGAACGGTAGCTGCCGGCGACGCGCTCGGCGTCCCCGGAGGTCCCTTCGGCGGAGGGTTCGGGGGCCGGCGGCGGGGTCGCGGGGTAGTAGCGGTCGAAGAACGCTTCGAGCAGCTCGTATTCGGCGAAGTCCCCGCCCTCCCCGTAGGAGTTGTACGCGACGAAGATCCCGACGTTCCTCTCGGGGACCATGGCGGCCAGCGCGTGGAACCGGAAGAGGTTGCCCCCGTGCTCGATCACGCGCTCGCCGTTCACCGTCTGCTCGTAGAAACCGAGGGCCATCCCGTCCAGGCGTTCGTCGCCCGCGAACTGCTTCGCGTGCATCTCCCTCGCGGTGGCCTCCTCGAGGATGCGCGCGTCGCCGTAGCGGCCGTCCTGGAGGTGGGCGATCATGAAGCGCGCCATGTCCGTGGCGGTGGTGCTGAGGCTGCCCGCCGGCGCCTCGTCGATGTACTCGAAGGGCCCCGCGACGGGCTCGCCGCCCGCGACCCCGTAGCCGGTGGCCACCCTCTCCCTCAGCTCGCCCACGGGCGGCTGGTCGAAGGTCGTGCTCTCCATGCCCAGGGGACCCGTGACGTTCTCCTCGACGTAGCGCGCGAAGGGGACCCCGAGACGTCTTCCACGACGAGGCCGGCCAGGGACATGCCGTAGTTGGAGTAAGAGGTCGCCTCGCCCGGCGGCCTGACGCGCTCGGGCACGTTGTCCGACAGGTACTCCCCGAGCGGCTCCACGCCGGCGGCGTCGCGCGCCCCCGATCCGGTGATCACCTGCTCGAAGCCCGCGGTGTGGGTGAGGAGGTGGCGCAGGGTGACGGGCCGCCCGGGATACGCATCCGGGATCTCGACGTCGTCGAGGTAGACGTTCACGTCCTCGTCGAGGTCGAGCCTGCCCTCCTCCACGAGTTGCATCGCCGCCGTGGAGGTGAAGAGCTTGCTGGTGGAGGCTATCCTGAAGAGCGTCTCGTCGGCGACGACGGGCTTGCCTCTCGCCACGTCGGCCTCGCTGTAGCCCTTGGCGAAGAGGACCTCCCCGTCCTTCACCACGGAGACCGTAGCGCCCGGGATCTTATGGCCTTCGAGTTGCTGCGCGAAGTACCCGTCCAGAAAGGCCTCGACCTCCCGTTCGTCGGTCGGGCCGCGGCCCGCCGAGGGCGCGGGGTTCGGGGAGTCCGGTGGTGCCTGCGCCAGCGCGGGCGAGATCGTGACGGTCGCGACCACGACGGCGATAAAGGCGAGGAGCGCGAGGCGTACGCGGGTCGCGCCCGTGCGGAGCGTGCGTGGATCGGCGGTGTTCTTTCTGAAGGGCGACACTGGGAGACCTCCTGATCCTCTGGTTCGTCGTCTGGTACGAGCATAGGTTCGGCGGCGACTGCGGCCAATGGGGCGGCCGGGAGACTTGGCGGTAGGGATAACCCCACCCTCGCGCAAGCGGTGTCGCCGGCGTGGTGCCTTCGGGGCGCACCGCGGCGAGGCGCCGGGGCCGACCGGGGGCGTCGAGCCCCGGCCGGGAGACCCGTACGGGAACAAGCTATCCGGCGCGAGTTTCGCCCCGAGCCCCGGCCAGGGGAGCCGGGAACGGGTGTCGGCGCCTCGATGGACGCTACGGAGATCTGGGGGGCACCTGGCCGGCCGTTATCCGGAGAACCTCGCCGAGGTGCCCTGGGCGCGTGAGCCGGCCCAGCTCGGCGGGTGAACGGCCTCGCCGACCATGGAGGCGTACGGGCCGCCCCGGCGCTAAGATTGCGCGCATGCGAAGCACGCCGCCAGGGGTACCGTCTACGCGCCGGCCGCTAGCTTGACGGACGGGGGTACGGGCCGGACGCGGACCGGCACGAAGGGCGCGGCGCTCGCCGAGGTCTCCCTGCTCCTGGCCGCCTTTTTCGTCGGCACGGACGTCGTCTCGGTCAAGTACGCGCTGGAGGGGTTCCCGCCGCTGGTCTTCATGCCGATCAGGTACGTGCTGGCCGGGCTTCTGCTGCTCGCCTCCCTCCGGTTTCTCGGCCGGAAGGGCGGGGGCGAGCCTGGCCGCCGGGGCCTCCTCGTTCTGGCGGGCCTCGGGCTGGTGGGCGTCGCCCTGAACCACGTCGGGTACACGGTGGGCCTGAGCCTCACCAGCGGCTCGAACGCCTCGCTGGTCTTCGCCACGGCCCCGGTCTGGGGCCTCCTGCTCGGCGTCGTTCTGAGGCTGGAGCGCAGCTCATGGAGGGGCGCCCTCGGCCTCGGGCTCGCCATCGCGGGCGTGGCCCTCGTCGTGGGCGGGGGCCTGGGGTCCCCGGAGGCGTCCGTGGGAGGCGACCTGCTCGTGTGCCTGAGCGCCCTCTCCTGGGGTGCCTATACGGTGCTTTCGCTGCCCGTATTGCGGCGCCTCGATCCCCTGGCCGTGGCTGGCTGGACGATGCTGCTCGGCGGCGTCGCGGCCCTTCCCCTGGCCTTCACCGGTTTCCCCGGTCTCTCGGAGCCGCTCTCTTCCGTCCGTTGGGGTTCGGTGAGCGCGGCGTCCTGGGCGGCAGTCGTCTACTCGACGGTGCTGTGCAGCAGCTTCGCCATAGCCGCGTGGCAGGTCAACGTCTCCCGGCTGGGGGCCAACAGGGTCCTCGTCTACCTGTACCTGGTGACGCTCGTCGGGCTCATGGCCAGCGTCGTGCTGCTCGGGGAGGACCTGGGGGCGAGCAAGATCGCGGGGGCGGCCGCCATCCTGCTGGGCGTCTACCTGGCTCGCCGCGCCTAGAAGAACTTCGAGAACCTCGGCCATCGCATGGTTCGAGGAGGATCGTCCGCCAACGGCGCCGCGTCGCTGGCGGTGCTGCGCTGGCACCCGCAGGAGGGCCGATCCGCGATCCCGAAGTCGACCAGGCCCGCCCGCATCGACCCTCTTGCCCCTGCGCCTTCCCATCTTCTCTCCGATCCTTTCGGGGCCCAACCGGCGTGGACGGACGCCGAAGGAGAGCGTAAAGTCTCCCGTGACCGGAGAGTCGAGCGGGAGGGCGCGGTGGAGGGGAAGAAAGGCGGGCTGTACAGGATCGGGGAGGTCTCGCGCCTGAGCGGCGTCTCGGTCAAGACCATTCGCCACTACTCGGACGAGGGCGTGCTTCCTCCTTCGGGGGTCACCGGGGCGGGCTACCGGATGTACTCGGAGGCAGATCGCTCGCGCCTGGAGCTGGTGCGCACGCTGAGGGCCGCGGGCTTCGACCTTGCTACAATAAGACGCCTCCTCGAAGGGGACGTAGAGCCCTTGGAGGCGCTCAGGCTCCAGGCGGAGGCCGTGGACCTGCAGCTCAAGACCTTGACGCGCCGACGCGCGCTCCTGCAGGCCACCCTGGGCGCAGACGGCGGCCCGGACACCTCCTACCCCGATCGGGCGCGGGCGCTGGGGCTGCTGGAGGCGAGGGAGCGGGAGGCTTTCCTGGCCGAGCACCTGAGGAGAGGCCTCGACGGGGTGCCCATGGACCCGGACGCCGAAGCGTGGTTCTGGCGGAGAATCGTCTCCGGCATGCCCGACGAGCTGGACGAGGAGCGATTAGAGGCGTGGGCGGAGCTGGCGCGGCTCGCCTCCGACGACACCTTCGTCGAAGCGATCCGGAAGCAGACGAAGCCGGTCTGGGAGGCGGCCGAGGGGAGCCTCGACTCGGCCGGTTGGAGCGGTGCCGTCAGAGGCGCGATCGACGAGGCCGCGAGGGCCGTGCGGGAGGGACGCCCGCCGACCGGGGAGCGCGAGCAGCGCGTGGTCGCGGGCTGGGTCGAGGCCTCCGCACGCGCCATGGGCAAACGGGACGACCCGCGCTTCGCCGGATGGATGCTCTCCCACCACGAGGGGACCTACGATCCCCGCATGGAGCGCTACTGGGAGCTGATCTCCACCCTCAAGAGGTGGGAGTACGACCCCACCGTATCGAAGGCTTATCGGTGGCTCATCGAGGGTCTGCGCTGGCGAGTCGCGGGAAGCCAACGCACCGACGGCGACGGTAGCATCGCACCAGACTGAGCTTGCGGACAGGCTCTAGTCGGGGACCTCCGGGTAGGGGAGCAGCGCTTCCTAAAACACCCGCGTCGCGCTGGCCGCCGGGGCGCGTAGTCCTCCAGCCACCCCGCTCCTCCGATTCCTCGGCCCCCTGGGAGAACGGCTCCCGGTGCAGGTCGTAGCCGTGGGCGGGTCCGGTCTCGCGCGCACGGCACGGAGCCCGCAAGTTGCCGTGGTGGCGGTCTTCGGGCGGAAGACAGGGAGCAGTTCCTGGCCGTGGCCTCCGCCCAGCTCACCTACCGGGAGATCCCACGCGCCTGAACAAAGCCGACTACTCGGGGGGAAGATTCCTCGCTGCCTTCGTCCTCGAGTCGGGCAACTCGTTACGCGACCATACTCCTCGAACCCGCGGCTCTTACATTACATAGCACCGCCATGTATAATGCTGCTATGTACGTTCGGATGAGTTCATCAGCGCTGTGCGACGGGTGAGATGATGGAGATCGGCAAGGACCTGATAGCCGCTTCCTCGACCCCGATCGTTCTGGCGATCCTGGCCGAGGAGGACAGCTACGGCTACGCGATCCTCCAGCGGGTTCGGGAGTTGTCCGGAGGGCGCATGGAGTGGACGGACGGGATGCTCTACCCCGTTCTGCACCGGCTCGAGCGGCTCGGTCACGTCGAGGCGCGGTGGGTGGTTGCGGAGAGCGGCCGTCGTCGCAAGTACTACCGGATCACGTCCCAGGGCCGGTCTCAGCTCGCGGAGGAGCGCAGGCAGTGGCAGGCGGTGGACGCCACGCTGCGGGGGATCTGGCAGGCGCTCTCCGTCTCCGTTCCGGTGGGCCACCCGGCGCTGGCCGCGCCACGGCCAGAGGGGGCCTGAGGATGCCGGACCCGGGTCACGGGGTATCGCTCGAGGAGCAGATCGACCGGTGGCGGAGCTACCTCCGCCGCCGGCAGGCGATCCACTCCGTCGACGTAGCGGAGCTGGAAGACCATCTGCGCGAGCAGGTAGCGGTCCTGGTCGACGCGGGGCTCGCCACCGACGAAGCGTTCCTGGTGGCGGTGAAGCGCATGGGCGACCTCGACGCCCTCTCGCGGGAGTTCGCGAGCGAGCACTCGGAGCGCCTCTGGAAGCAGCTCGTCGTCGTCCCTTCGAATTCCGGCGATCCACGAGCGCGGGCCCGAACGGAGGCCGTCGTCGCCTTCTGTCTCGCGGTGGCGGCGGCCGTGGTCATCAAGGTGCCGGCGCTCTTCGGGATCCAATTGGACGGGGACGCCGGCTTCTACGCCCGCAACCTGAGCCTCTTCGTGCTGCCCCTCCTGACCGGCTATTTCGTCTGGAACCGGCGGCTTGGCACCGGCACGATCCTCTGGCTGGCCGTGGCGTTCGTCGCGGCGGGCGTCTTCGCCAACGTCTATCCCTTCGGAGGGGACCTCGACGGCTACACCGAGGCGCTCACGGCGCTTCACCTGCCGATCGCGCTCTGGCTGGTGGTGGGCATCGCGTACGCCGGCGGCCGCTGGAGGCAGGTCGCGGGCCGCATGGACTTCATCCGATTCTCGGGCGAGCTGTTCATCTACTACGTCCTGATCGCCCTCGGCGGCGGCGTGCTCACGGCGTTTATGGCGATGATCTTCCGGTCCATCGGGATCGACGTCGAGCCCTTCTTCGAGTCGTGGCTGCTGCCGTGCGGGGCGGCCGGGGCCGTCGTGGTCGCCTCCTGGCTGGTGGAGGCCAAGCAGAGCGTGATCGAGAACATGGCGCCCGTGTTGACGCGCCTCTTCACGCCCCTTTTCGCCGCCGTGCTGGTCACCTTTCTGGGGACCCTGCTGTGGACCGGGCGCGGGGTCGGCATCGAGCGGAACGTGCTCATCGCCTTCGACCTGCTCCTGGTGCTGGTCCTCGGCCTCCTGCTGTATTCCGTCTCCGCCCGGGACCCCCAGTCGCCCCCCGGGGCCTTCGATGTGGTGCAGGTCGTGCTCGTGGTCAGCGCGCTGCTGGCCGACGCGGTGGCGCTGTGGGCCATCGCCGCGCGCATCACCGAGTTCGGCTTCAGCCCGAACCGCGTGGCCGCCCTGGGCGAGAACGTGATCCTCCTGGTCAACCTGGCGTGGTCCGCCGTGCTCTACGTCCGCTTTCTGAGAGGGCGCGGATCTTTCACGGGCCTCGAACGGTGGCAGACGGCTTACCTGCCGGTCTACGCCGCGTGGGCGGCGATCGTCGTGATCGTCTTTCCGCCGGTGTTCGGGTACGTCTGATCGGGCGCCGCACCCGTTCTCCACGGCGACGTTCGCGGGCGACGGGCAGCTACTGGAGTTATGCCTAAAGCACGCCGCCCCGAGCTGGAGCGTGCGCTCGGAGGCGCCCGTCTCCTCGTCGCGCTCCCGAACCACGCCGAGCAGGGGGCGAGGAGGAGAGGCCATGCGCGGGCGGTTTGCTCCTGGACGGCGGCGCCAATACACTGCGCCCGGGTTAGCGAGCCAAGAGGAGGGAACCGAGTTGAATCTCAAGGGTGCGGTCGCGGTCGTGACGGGCGCCAGCCGCGGCATAGGCAACGCGATAGCCGAGGACCTGGGTCGAGCCGGGGCGAAGGTCGTGGTCAACTACGCCGGAAGCCGGGAGCCGGCCGAGGAACTGGCGGAGAAGATCAACCAGACCGGGGGCGGCGGCAAGGCGGTGGCGATCCAGGCCGACGTCTCGGACCCGGAGGACGCCCGGAAGCTCATGGAAGGGGCCGTCGAGCAGTTCGGCGGCATAGACGTCCTCGTCAACAACGCCGGCGTCAACGTCGACAAGACGGTGGACAAGCTGGAGGTGGAGGACTGGCAGAAGGTCATCGAGCTCGACCTGAACGGCTGCTTCTACACCGTGCACGCAGCGCTCCCGCACATGAAGGAGCGGAACGCCGGCGCGATCGTCAACATGAGCTCCTTCGTCGGCGAGGCGGGCAACATGGGCCAGGCCAACTACGCGGCCGCCAAGGCCGGCTTGCTCGGCTTCACCAAGACCCTGGCTCTTGAGCTCGCCAGGAACAACATCACCGTCAACGCCGTCTGCCCGGGCTTTATCGAGACCGACATGACCGACGCCATCCCCGAGGAGGTGCAGGAGAAGATCACCAAGACGATCCCCATGGGCCGCTTCGGCAAGCCCGAGGACATAGCCCAGGCCGTGCGCTTCTGCATCGAGAACGCCTACATGACCGGCGCCACCCTCGACATAAACGGCGGCGTCTACATGAGGACGTAACGGTCCCGAGACCCGGGACGGCCGCGGTCGGGTGATCCGCTCCTGCTCCATCACCAAAGACCCGACGACCTGATGGGCGAGATCCACCACCGCATGCCCGCCATCTTCCCGAGAACTACGGGGCGTGGCCGGACTCCGGCCCGGCGAGACGGAGGCCCACACGGTCAGCCGCGGGGCGAACAGACCGGCCAACGACGAGCCCGGCGTCGAGCCGGAGACTCTGCGGCCGTACAAAGGACGCGCTGACCACGCAGGCGCGTCGTCGTGGGCGCGCCGGCGAGGTAGCCGTTGGGTCCGATCTCTCCGCGGCGAGAAGGTCCGCCGCAGGCAGGAGGAGGAGTTTTGGACGGTTCGGAGAGGTCCGAGAGGCTGCGGAGGGTGTACTCGGCCCGGGACAACCGGGAGCTGGCGACGGGCTACGACGAGTGGGCGCGGGACTACGAAGAAGACATGCTGCGCTTCGGGTACGCGATACCCGCCGTGGCGGCCGGGTTCGTGGGACGCCATGTCCCGCCCGAAGGGCGCGTGCTCGACGCGGGCGCGGGCACCGGCATGTTCGGCAGCATCCTCGGCGTGCTCGGCTACGAGGACCTCGTGGGGATAGACATCTCCGAGCGCATGCTCGAGAAGGCCGGCGAAAAGGACGCGTACCGCGCGTTGCATCGCATGGTGCTGGGCGAGCCTTTAGGCTTCGCTGATGGCACCTTCTCGGCCGCCGTCTCGGTGGGGGTCTTCACGACGAACCACGCCCCGCCCGAGGCGCTCGACGAGCTGGTGCGGGTCGTCGAGCCGGGCGGGCACGTGATCTTCAGTGTCCGCGACGACGTGTACCGGAACGAGGGTTTCGAAGAGAAGCAGGCGTCGCTGGAGAAGGAAGGTGGCTGGCGTAGGGTGGCGATGAGCGAAGCGTTCCAGCCCTTCCCCGCCGGGAACACCTCGCACACGACCCGCCTCTTCGTCTACGAGACGGGGTAGCGTCTCCGCTGCGAACGCCTCATTCGCCGTTCCCCCGCGCCTCGTCCATGCCGCGGCCCTGAACAGTCTATGTTCGGCCCGAGCCTTCCCGCGTCGCGGCGGACCTCGTGGTTGGTCTGGAGCGCGTCCGGGTCGTTCCCGTGCGCCCCGGGCTCCACGTCCCTGCCCCGCTTCCTACCCGTGCTTCTACCCTCGCGTAAGTCGCCCTGACCCGCCTTGGCGAGACCTCTTCGGCTACCGCCCGCGGCGGTGCTGCTGGATCTTGCGCCAGATGATCGGTGCTGCCGCGATCAGAACCCGCCTGAGCAGAAAACTCATCCGTACTCCCTCTTGATCGGTTCTCTTCCGAGCACGGGAAGGGGTCCCCAAGGCCCCTTCCCGTACGGCGTTCGTAGCGCTTCTGCTAGCCCCGCCCGACGGTGCCGGAGGCGTCGTCGATGTCGACCTCCTCCTTGCGCACGTCCTCCTCGACGATCTCCTCGTCCCGGACGACGTCCTTGCGGACCCGGATCTCTTCCTTGACCTTGGCTCGCTTGTCGACGACGACCTCCTCCTCGACGACCGGCACGCTGACCGCGTCCTCGCCGATCTCGCCGGGGGTGCCGTCGTTGACCGGCACGCGGTCCACCGAGACCTCCTCGCGCTTCTTCGGGACCGCGATCCTCTCGCGCTCGGTCCTCACGGTCTTGCGCACGCCGACCTGACCGGCCTCGCGCTCCCTGACCCCGGCGCGCAGCTCCTCCTCGGAGCGCTGAATCCTGAGCTCGTCGTCGTCGCGGCCCACGCCCTCCTGATCGGAGGCGTGACCCTCGAAGTGCCCGGACTCGGTGTCGCCCTCGTACATCCCGGGGCCCACGCGGCCGGACTCGACGTCGTCGCCTTCCCCGATGCCCTGTTCCTGTCGTTCTGCTCCATCTCGTGCCTCCTCGTTCTCGTCGTTGCCCTGCTACGCACACCGACGGGGGCCGGGGCCGCTTCCGCGCGCCCCGGCCCCCGTTCGATAGCTACTACCTCTTGCGGTGGACGTCGACCTTGTCGCCGTCGACGCTACCGTCGGTGCTGCTCACGACCTCGGAGTCGCGCACAGTGCCCCTCCGGACGCCGTCGCCGTCGTCCGCCGAGGTAACGTTCCTCGTCCCGGAGTTCCTCTCGGCGCTCGGGGCGCGCTTGACGTCCACGTTGTCGTCCTTCCTGCGCCTCAAGCCGGCCAGCCCCGCCAGACCCAGGAGCCCCAACAGGCCCCAGAGCCCCGTGTAGTCGCGGTCCTCGTTGACGACGACATCGCGGTTGACTACCTCGCCCTCACCCTGGGACTGCGCCTCGGCGGCTTGCCCGGCCGCCGTCAGGGCGCCCGCGCTCAGGAGCCCGGCCAATGCCGCCGCCGCAAGCTTCTTCTGAGTGATGGTCCGCGCGCTTTCTAGCAACATGGTCTTTCCTTTCGTCCGTTTTCCGCGCCGCGTCGTTGCGCCGCGCCGGGTCATCTGCCAGACGACATGGTAAGCTGCGAATGTCTAAAGTCAACAAAAGTAAAGTACTAACAAGCAAAATGCACATTAAGGTGCAGCGCAAGCGCAGGCGAATGTAGCCGGCGTGGGAAGGCAGAGGCGTGAAGGAGCTATCGGAGAACGGGTTGCTGGGGCCGGGGGAGGTCGCAGGGCTTGTAGGGGTGAAGGAGTCGACGGTGTGGCGATGGTGCCGGGAGGGGACGCTGCCGGCGTTAAAGGTCGGCAAGCACTGGCGGGTGAGGCGGGGAGCCCTGGAGGACTTCCTGAGGAGGAGCGAGCGGCCGGTGACGCTCGCCGGGCAGCTGAGCGCCTTCCTCAGGGTGCCCGACAACGTGCTCGCCATCGCCCAGAACCGCGATGTCCTGCACCGCCTCGACGCCGCCTTCTTCAGCGTCGGGGAGGCGCACGACGGGCTGTTGGTGAAGTTCTACGGCGGGGAGGACAGGACCGAGGACGAGTTGGTCTCCCGGTTCGAGCAGAACGGCCTGGAGGCCGGGCGCCTGCGGGACGAGGGGCGGCTCCTGATGAGGGAGGAGGAGGTTTCTACGGGGGAGCGGGGCGACCGGCTCGGCCGGCTCGTCGAGGAGGAGTCCGGCAACGGGCGCACGGTGTGGGCGTCTTTCGACTGGGTCCTGGACGTGGAGCTGAACACGGCCCTGGAGCAGCAGGAGAATCTCGCCGAGCTCGTCGACGCCGAGCAGCTCGTCGTGAAGACGGCGGCGCTCAAGGAGGCGATCGAGGAGTGGTCCTCGTCGGCGCTCGTGAGGGCGCAGACATCGCACTCGGGGACGATCCTGGCGCTGGAGAAGGGCCTGTGGCTCGCCCGCGGGGGGCCTATGCCGGCGTCTTGAGGGGCCCGAGGAAGACACCCACGAGCAACACGCGCTAAGAACGCCGGCGCCGAGGGCGCCGGGGCGAGAAAGGGGAGGAGCTTTGCTAACCGAACGGATCGAGGGCGCGGGGAGGATCGCGGGCCTGCCGCTGTGGCTGATCTCGAGGGAGACGGGAGGACGCCGGGGGCTTCCGCCGGAGCCCCTGCTCGTGGACGGCGGGGAAGCCTTGGCGGTCTTCGGCCACGAGGAGGAGGCCGAGATGTTCCTCGGGTTCTGGGCACCGAGAGACGGATGGCGGGCCAGGGAGGTCGGGGCCGAAGCTCTCGCCTCGCTGCTCCGCGGCCCTTCGTGGCCGGGCGTGCGGCGCGTGGCCCTCGACCCGCTCCCAGGGGGCCTCGGCGGGGCGGCGCTCGACCCGCTGGTCGGCATGGACCGCGACCGCTTCGCCGAGCGCCTCGCCCCTTCGGGGTAGGGACGGCGGCGGCAGCGGGATCCCCGGGCCGCCGTTTCGGGAGGGCGCGGCGCGGGTAGCCCTTGGGCGTAGGGGCGCCGAAGGCCGCGTCCGAGGACCCGCCTTAGCGGATGAGGGAGGACCCAGTGAAGAAGCTCGCATACGTCGTGGTGGCCGCTCTTCTGGCCGCGGCGCTGCTAGTGCCGGCCGCGGCGTTGGCGCAGGAAGAGACGACGATAATAGAGGAGACCACCGTGTACCCCGAGGGAGCCCCCGCAGGCGGCCAAACCGGCGGAGAGGCGACCGGCGGCGGAGCGACGGACGGCGCGAGCAGCGCCGCTGGGACCGGGGGCACGACGGACGGCGCGGCCGACGGCGCCGCGATGCAGGGCACGACGGCGACGACGAGCGACGCGGGGGCCGGCACGACGGCGCCCGCCGGTGGCGCGGGCGAGCCGCTGCCCACGAGCGGGGGCCCGTCGCTTCTGGCGCCCGCCGTCGCCCTGCTCCTGGGCTCCGGCGTGGTGGCGTTCGCGGTGCTGCGGCGCGGGAGGTAGCCCGCCCGGCCCCGCACGTCCAGCGTCTTGGCGGAGGGCGGAGGCACTACCCGCCCCCGAACACGGAGCTTATCTCCCCGGAAAGCGCAGCCCAGGCTTGCCGTCACCCCTGGTATCCCTGCGGGGTCTCTTCCTGGGCTGAAGGGCAACGGAGGGAGGTTGTACCCATGCTGCGGGGCTCATCAGGATTCCGTACCCTTTCTCCTCGTCGAGGCCGGTCCGGGAGACGGGCGCCTCCACGGAACATTCACGCTTCAGTCGCGCGGCCAATTCAAGGTGCGCTATGCTTTACAATGCAAATGCGCTATGCTCTACAATGCAAAATCCTTTGCATGAGGGTCGGGAAAGTGGTGAGAAGGTGGGTAAAGGAAGGAAGACAATGCAAAGACCGGCAAGTCCAAGAATAGACTCGACAGTGTTTTGGGTCGCGGCGGTCCTGTCGGCGTTGTTCGTGGCATGGGGCGTGTTCTTCGCGGACAGCCTCGCCGCCGTCTTCGACGCGGTCCTGTTCGACTTCCTGGTGCCTAGCTTCGGCTGGGTGTTCATCCTGTCGTCTTTCGGCTTTCTGGCCTTCTCGGTCTACCTGGCCTTCAGTCGCTACGGCAGGATCAGGCTGGGCGCTGACGACGAGCAACCGGAGTTCCGAACGGTCTCGTGGGTCGCGATGATGTTCAGCGCGGGGATGGGCATCGGGCTGATGTTCTTCGGGGTCGCGGAGCCCATGACCCACATGGGCACTCCCCCGGCCGGGGCGGCGGAGCCGAACACCAGGGGGGCCGCCCAGGTAGCCATGGAGTACTCGTACTTCCACTGGGCGTTCCACCCGTGGGCCATCTACGCGATCATGGGGCTGGCCCTCGCGTACTTCTGCTTCCGCAGGGGGATGCCGAACCTTATAAGCACGGCCTTCCACCCGCTCCTCGGCGACAGGGTCTACGGGCCCGCGGGCAAGACCATAGACATCCTGGCGATCTTCGCCACCCTGTTCGGTTCGGCCACCTCGCTGGGCCTGGGAGCCCTGCAGATCAACGAGGGGCTGGACGTTCTGTTCGGCGTCGGCGGACGCGACGCTGTCGGGCTTGCGATCGTGGTCATCGTCGTCCTGACGCTGTGCTTTATCCTCTCGGCGGTCAGCGGGGTACACCGCGGCATCCAGTGGCTCTCCAACACCAACATGGTGCTGGCCGTGCTCCTCCTCTTCTTCCTGTTCGTGGTGGGGCCGACGGTCTTTATCCTCGACACCTTCGTGCAGTCGCTCGGCGGGTACCTGGCCAACCTCGTTCCGATGAGCTTCAGGACGGCCTCCTACGGCGACTCCGAGTTCGTCTCCGGCTGGACCATCTTCTACTGGGCGTGGTGGATAAGCTGGGCGCCGTTCGTGGGCACCTTTATAGCCCGCATCTCCCGGGGCCGGACGATCCGGGAGTTCGTCGTCGGGGTCATCCTGGTCCCGAGCCTGGTCAGCTGGGTGTGGTTCGCCGTCCTCGGCGGCACGGCCATCAACCTGCAGCTCACGGGAGGAGCGGACATAGCCGGCGCCGTGGCCGAGAGCCAGCCGGCGGCGCTGTTCTCCACCCTGAGCGCGTTCCCGCTCTCGGGCCTGACGTCGCTGATCGCGATCATCCTGGTCGCGCTGTTCTTTATCAGCGGGGCCGACGCGGCCTCGGTGGTGATGGGCATGCTCTCCTCCAAGGGCAACATAAATCCCAGGGCGTGGGCCGTCGTCGTGTGGGGCGTCTTCACCGGGGCGGCCGCGGCGATCTGCCTGCTGGCCGGGGCTATCCAGGGCTCGGTGGACGCGGCGATAACGGCCCTGCAGTCGGTGGCGATCGCGTCCGCGGCGCCGTTCGTGCTCATCCTGATCGGGCTGTGCTTCTCCCTACTCAAGGCGCTGCGCGCCGACCGGGGGCCGGACACGCTCGCCGCGCCGGAGCCGGACAGGGCGATCTCCGGTACCGGCGGGGCTCCCGCCCCGCAGCAGATGTCCGCCGAGAGCCCTCAAGAGCGGGACCGACGCCGCATCTAACGGGGCTTCGGCGCCGGTCCGAGTAGCTGTTGGAGCGGGCGGCCGAAGCCGCCCGCCCGACACGTCGGCGGGCGGGGATGGAGGTTCTCGCCCTGAAGGGGACCGGATACCCCGGGCCTCCCGTGTGGAACGAGGCCGGACCCTCCGCAGGACGGGCACCGAGAGCTGGGAGCCGGTGATGTCTTCGGGGGCAAACGAGTCGGGCCTCGCCTGCGCCTGCAACACGGGCGAAGTGAGAGGCGAGACGGTCTTCGTCCCCCGGGCCTCGGTGGGACGGACACGGCCCCCGGTACCCGGGGATGAGGAAGCCCGGGGGGCGTAAACTGGCCGGAGAAAAACGTGACCCGGAGAAGAAGCCAGAAGGAGGGAGCATGGAGAGAGCGCGCAATCCGTTCCGCGGCCTCATAGACCACATGAGCGAGATGGCCCGGATGCGGGAGGTGGTAGCCGAGGGTGGGGGGCAGGCGCGGGAGGATCGTCGCAGGACCTACGCCACCGCCTGGGTTCCGACCACGGACATATTCGCCAAGGGCGACGACCTGGTGATCCGGTGCGAGCTCGCCGGCGTGCGCCAGGACGACGTAGACATCACGCTCGCCAACGGCGTGTTGAGCGTGTCCGGTGAGCGCAGGAGCGAGCTGGACGACGAGGAGCCGGCTTTCTACACGCGGGAGCGCTCCTACGGTCAGTTTCGTCGCGTCATCAATCTGCCCGATGGCGTGGACGGGAGCAAGATGGACGCTAGGTTCGAGGACGGCTTGCTGGAGATCAAGATAGAGGGCGGGGCCAACTTGCCGGAGCCCCAGCACGTCCGAATTCGAAGCCGCGACGGCTGAGCGTGGAGGGAGGCGGTGGCCTCGCAGTAGAGCTCCGGCGCCGGTGTTGCGGCTCGGGCCGTCATCTGGAGCCGACCCGGCGCGAAGCTCTGCAAGAAGGGGCGTTGCGCGCTCTCTCGCCGTGCGCTGCAAGCACCTCAACGCCGCGCAGGAGGCCGAGGGGCGGAGCGACCGTCGCGGCCACGGCCCGGCCCCGACGCGGAGCGCCTCGCCGGTCCCGCTTGCCCCCGAAGCGCGGTTGAGGCCGCTCGGGAGTGGGGGCCGAACCCCGTGAGCCGCTCGGCGAAGCTCGCGCTCGACGTCCTCCTGGGCGCGGTCGTGCCGATCCTGGTGCTCTCCTACCTCTCCGAACCCCTGGGTGCCGTCCCCGCGTACCTCCTGTCGGCACTCGTCCCGGTGGGCTGGGTCGTGGTGGACCTCTTCTTCGTCACCAAGCGCCTCAACTTCATCACGGCCTTTCTGGGCCTCAACGCCCTCGTGCGGGGGCTCCTGGCGTTCTGGTTCGTCGACGGGGCGCTCTTCGCGCTCAAGGACTCCGCGGGCAGCGCCGTGACCGTCCTGATCCTCGCCGGCTCGCTCCTCCTCGGCCGCCCCGCCCTGCGGGCCTTCGCGGAGCAGGGCCTCGACCCGCGCACCCCCGAGCAGGAGTCGGCCCTGCACGGGCTCTTCGCCGAGCGCCCGGTGCGCAGGGCGCTGGTGCGGGGCACCGCCATGCTCGCCGTGGTGCACGCCGCCGCGGGGGTCGCCAACTTCCTCCTGAACCTCTCGATCGTCACCGCGTCGTTCGGCACGGACGGGTTCAACGCCCAGGTGGCGAAGGTCAACGCGATAACGCGCCTCGCGATCGGGCTGCCGGAGGGCTTGGCGACGGGGCTCGCGATCTGGCTGGTCCTTCGGGCGCTCTACTCCCTCCTGCCGGGCGTCCCCGGGGAGGAGGGCTTCTGGGAGCTCGTCGGGCGGCGTAGAAGCAAGGGGTCGCCGGGGGGCCCGCAAGCGCCGGCGCGGGGGCGGTCCGAATGAGCCACCGCGCCGGTGGGCCGCGCTTGTTTGCGATACCCGAGGGATCGGACCTCGGCACGAAAGACCCGAGCAAGACCGAAGCTACTCCGGCAGAGAGATGATCCGTGTCGAGGGGCGCGAGTCGAGGCGTGGCGGGACGATCCCGACGTCGGATGTCCATGCCTTATTCGCCGTTGAAAATAGAAGGTCAAACGCGACCAAAGGTCGGTACCGTTTCGCTCGCTGTAAGGCTTCCGAACCGAAAGGCTTCATGTCGTCGCGGGTCGGAGGAGTGAGCCAGAATCGCCGGGCGGTTTCCCGTCGATCGCTACCCGTGCATCAGTAGACCGAGCGTGCCGTTCGGGGGTGGATCGGCGGGTTTCCCGCGCAAGGCCCGAGCACGCGATAGGATCGGGGGATGGGCTCATACGATCGGACGGCGGATCGGGCTTGGCCGCCAACGAGGAGGCGTGATCATGCGGGCTGAACAAGTCACCGACCCCGTGGCTTACCACGGCGAGGGACCGGTCTGGTCGGAGCGATGGGGCGGGCTGCGCTGGGTGGACATGATGGCCGGCGACGTCCTGTCTCTGGGGGCCGACGGCGCGGTCGGCCGGCGCCGCGTCGGCAGCATCGCCGCCGCCCTCCGCCCCCGCCGCCGGGGCGGGGCGGTCATCGGCGTGGAGCGGGGCTTCGCGATGGAGGACCCCGACGGGACGCTCACGCACCTCGACGAGCTGTGGACCGACGAAACGGTGCGGATGAACGAGGGGGGCTGCGACCCCGACGGCCGCTTCTACTGCGGGTCGATGGCCTACGATCAGCGCGCCGGCGCCGGCGCGCTGTACCGGCTCGACCCCGACGGCTCCGCGCGCGTGGTGCTGGAGGACGTGAGCGTCTCGAACGGGCTGGAGTGGAGCCCGGACGGCTCGCGCGCCTACTACAACGACACCCCCACCGGCCGCACCGACGTCTTCGACTACGACGCCGACACCGGTCTGACCGGGCGGCGCCCGTTCGTGCAGATCCCGGACGGAAACCCGGACGGCCTGACAGTCGACGGGGAGGGCGGCGTCTGGGTGGCGCTCTACGGGGACGGCGCGGTACGCCGCTACACGCCGGACGGCGTACTCGACGAGGTGGTCGAGGTGCCGGCGAGCAAGGTGACCGCCTGTGCCTTCGGCGGCCCGAACCTGGACGAGCTTTTTATCACCACGTCGCGAGAGAACCTCGATCCCGGCGAGGAGCCGCTGGCAGGCTCGCTGTTCCGGGCCGCGGTGGGGGTGGCCGGATTGCCGGCTCGCGAGTTCGCCGGCTGAACGGTCCGCCCTCTCCGGGACCGTCGGCCCGGCTCCGATCGCCGCGGGCGCGGAGCTCTGGCGCACCTAGACGACTACATCTTCGGGGACGCCGCCGCCGGCCGGCGCTTCGCCGACGCGCCCGAGGAGAGGGCGCGAGAAGGCGTGCCGGTGCGTGTGCTCGCGGGCTGGTTCGGCCGATCGGCCGTCCTCGTACCAGGCGACGCCTCGCACTCCTTGTCAGGCTGCCGGCACCGCGCCGAGCGCCGCGATGACCTCGGGTGCGAATCCTGGGGCGTGAGCGGCCCCAGGACGTCGCGCTAGAGGTCGGGGAGGTAGCCCGTTGAGACGTCGGCCGGGCCCTCGATCTCGACCCGCCCGAGCGCCGCCGGCGACAGCAGCGTCTCCGCCCGCCCGGGCCGCTGCGACGAGCCCCCGGCGTTCACGGAGACGGGCTCCCCGACGCTGCTGAGGATGATCGCGGTCTCGCCGCGATCAGCCAGGTGAGCGTGAAGGGTACGCATACGGCCGCGATCCACTCGAGGGCGACCGAACGACGATCCTTCTCGGTCGCGGACGATGCCCCTTCAGTCGAGGCGAGATGCGAAGCGCTTTCGGTCGACGACGGCGCGCGTCACTTCGCCGCGGCCCACGAGCAAGCCCTCCCCGTCCTCGGCGCGCACCGTGAAACGCAGCAGCCACCCAGCGATGCCAACGAGCTCCGCGTGCGCGGCGACCCGCTTACCGACCCCGGTCGCCCGGAGATGTTCGAGTTCCACTCGTGTGCCGACCGAAGTTTCGTGTTCGGGTAGATGACCGGCGAGGGCGGCGACCGTTGCGGCCGCGGCGAGCGCGAGCAAGCGCGGCGTCGCAAGCGCCGACACTTCGCCGCTGCCCATCGTCGCGGTGTCGTCGTCGCCGACGACCATCTCCGCCGCGTCGTACCACAGCGCCCCCCGTCGGGGACATCATGGCCGTCCCCCACCATCAAGAACGCCTCGATCTCCGTTCCGCGTTCCGACCGCATCAGGTCCGTAACGACCTGGCCCATAGTTTCGATCGTAGCCATTGCGGCAATATAGAGACTTAATGGGTTGATTGTGCCATGCTGGTACTTGACTCGAACCACGTTTCGGAAGGTTCTAGGTTCCGTACGAGGCAGCGAAAACGGCCTTTTGGGCAGGCGCTCATCGAAGCGAGGGCTGGCCAGAAGTTAGAGGTATCGCAAAGGGCACCATCCCTGGCCTCGCAGGCACACGCGAGCTAGGGGCTTCAGGGAAGCGCGAAAGGAGCAAGTGAAGAACCGAGCAAAGCCGACCAACCGCCAGGGTGGCGCGGTAACCGCAGAGAAGCTCAGGGAGGAAGCCGCGCGGCTCTTCTGGGAGAAGGGTTACGCGGCGACCACGACGCGCGAGATCGCCGAATCGCTCGGGGTACAGAGGGCCTCGATCTATTACCACATCGAGAGCAAGGAAGAGTTGCTCTACGATCTCTGCGTGGAGTCGCTGCGCAACATCCGCTCCGCGGTCGCTACGGCAGTTGCGGACAAGAGCGACCCGCTGGATCGGGTCAGGGCGATGATACGGGCGCACGTCGTCTCCATGCTCGAAGACAGGGAGAAACACGCGACGATGCTGACGGAGCTCAGGGCCCTATCGGCCCCTCGACGAGCGGAGATCGTGCGTCTCAGGGACGAGTACGAGAGCCTGGTGCGAGCCATCGTTTCGGAGGCGCAGGAGGCCGGGGTGCTGTGGAAGGAGGCGTCGGCCAAAGAGCTCGAGCTGGCGCTCCTGAACCTTCTGAACTGGACCATTTTCTGGTACAGGACCGACGGCGAGCTCTCCCCCGAGGACCTGGCCAAGCTGTTCGAGAAGATCTACCTCGGCGGCGTAGCCCGGACGTAACCCTTCTTCCACACGACGCTATCCGATGTTGATGGTCGTACTGTTCGAGCATTCGACCCCGCCGCGTAAACGATGCTTTAGCCGGGTACGTGGCTAATTCCATATGGCTGCCCCTCTCTGCGCCAGAATTGTCAAAAGGCACAAATCATATTTAACGAACGGGCGCTCGGTTGACATAATGACCGGTCATTAGTAAGCTGCGTCGCATTGGGAAAGAGGAGGCGGTCAAAAGGGGGCAGCCAGAGACGCATGAAGAAGTAGGGTTCGACCACGGACGAAGGTTGTCGTCGCTTGCAGGTGACCGGGCAATGCTTGTTTTTGCCTGCTCGGCGTAACCCCATGCTAAATGCTGCACTCGACACGTAGCCGGATCAGGGGACGAAGGAGGAAAGATGGCTACAGACGATTCTACGCAACGCACCACGGACGGGACCGTACCGGCCGGCGCCCTGCAAACCGAGGAAGCTCCGAGGGACCGGCACGTCGGGGAGATGTCCATATACATCAACGGTGAGTGGGGGCCGGCGTCCTCCGGCGAGACCTTCGAGACCGTGGATCCGGCCACGGGCCGGGTGATCGGCACCGTACCGCGAGGCACGGCCGAGGACGTAGATCGTGCGGTACGGGCGGCCAAGGAGGCGCTCCCGGCCTGGCGCGACACCCCCGCCTTCGCCCGGGGCATGATGCTGCGCCAGCTCTCGGTGCTCCTGGCGGAGCAGAAAGAGGAGTTCGCCCGCATCGAGGCTCTGGATAGCGGACACTACTACGCCAAGGCGCTGCAGCTCATGGAGGCGACCCCGCTCTGGTTCGACTACCACGCGGGGCTCGCGGACAAGGTCGGCGGCCGGACGATCAACGTACCCGGGGGCCAGCTGGACTTCACGCTGCTGGAGCCGCTGGGCGTGACGGCGCACATCATCCCTTGGAACTACCCGTTCCTGATCACCGTCCGCTCGGTGGCGCCCGCGCTCGCGATGGGGAACACCGTGGTCATCAAGCCCGCCGAGGAGACGCCCCTGAGCGCGCTGAAGTTCGCGGAGCTCTGCGAGCAGGCCGGCTTCCCGCCGGGGGTCGTAAACGTAGTGACCGGCTACGGGGCCGAGGCCGGGGCCGCGCTCGCGTCGCACGAGCTCGTCGAGGGGATCACGTTCACCGGCTCGGTCTCCACGGGCAAGCTCGTCGCGAAGATGGCCGCCGACCACATCGCCCAGATCAACCTGGAGCTCGGCGGCAAGAGCCCCCAGATCATCTTCCCCGACGCCCGTTTCGAGGACGCGGTCGAGGGCACGATGCAGGGCGTCTTCTCGCACGCCGGGCAGGTCTGCGTGGCCGGCACGCGGCTGTTCCTGCACCGCGACATCTACGACCGTTTCCTCGACGCCCTCGTCGAGAGGATCAAGAGCGTGCGCGTCGGCGACACCTTCGACGACGGGACGCAGATGGGGCCCCTGGTCTCGCAGGAGCAGCTCGAGCGCGTGCTCAACTACATCGACGTCGGCAAGCAGGAGGGCGCCGAGCTGCTCATCGGCGGCGACCGCATCGAGGAGAACGGTCTCGGGGACGGGTACTACGTCGAGCCCACCGTCTTCACCAACGTCGACAACAAGATGCGCATAGCGCAGGAGGAGATCTTCGGTCCGGTGCTCTCGGTGATCGCCTGGGACGACGAGGAGGAGATGATCCGGCAGGCCAACGACTCGCCGTTCGGGCTGTTCGCGGGCATCTGGACGCAGGACATCGACAAGGCGCTCAGGACGGCCCGACGCCTCGAGGCGGGCGGCGTGATCATCAACGACTGGTACGGCGAGGTGCCCCAGGCGCCGCACGGCGGCAACAAGCAGAGCGGGGTCAACCGCGAGGAGGGCCTGGAGACGATCCAGAGCTACACCCAGGTCAAGCACGTCACGGTCAACCTCGATGGGCGCCTGACCGGTGCCCCGGGGCTCCCCGCAAACTGGGCCGACGCTCCGCTGTAGCCGGCGACGATGGCGCAGATAACGATAACGCCGGACGCCGGGAAGAAGCTGGCGGAGCTCAAGGAACGCCGCGGCGAGGTCGCCTTCAAGATCGACAACGGCTGCTGCGGCGGGACGACGCTGCTCCTGATCGACGCCTCGTTTCTGGGCGGCGGGGACATACACGTCGGCGAGGCGGCCGGCGTGGGGGTGTACGTGGAGCGCCCGTTCGCCGACGTCTACTCGTCGGACAGCTACCACATCTACGCCCGCGAGGGCGGCAGGGATTCGGGGTTCTCCGTCGAGATCCCCTACGGTTACAAGTTCCTGATGGAGCGGGGCGTGGGAGGGGGGCGCAGGTCCGCGCCCTCCGCGTCCTCGCAGGAGGGCAAGGGGGAGGGGAGCTCGCAGGGGACACGGTAGACCCGGAAGGTCGAGCAAGCAGAGCGCGTAACGTAATCGGGGAAGGGAGTACGCGATGAGTGAGAAGCTGGACCAGGAACAGCCGATGGTGTGGGGGGCGCCGGAAGTCGCCCCGGATCCCGAGCTATCCGGCTTCGACGTCGGGAGGCCCCGGCTCGGTGGCCACGAGGAGCCGGTCGAGTTCTCGGATCGGCAGGTCGAGATCCTGAACGCGGCTGCGGACGAGATCATCCCGCCGGGCGAGGGCTTCCCCGCGCCGAGCGAGGTGGACGTGGTGGACTTTATCGGGCGCTACACCGCGCCGAGCGGCGAGAAGGCGCTCCACTACCCCTTCGCCGAGGAGGACGAGTTCAAGGCCGCCATCGACAACCTCGGCGACGAGTTTTTGCAGGCCGATGGGGCCGGGCGGGTCGAGATCCTCAAGCGGGTCGAGAAGGAGGACGAGACCTTCTTCACCCAGCTCCGCAACATGGTCTTCTACGGGTACTACTCCAGGCCCGCCGTGACGCTGGCGATCCAGGAGAACCTGCCGGCGGCCAGGGACTACCACGGTCCGCCGCAGCCCTACGGCTACATCCGCACCATCGAGCGGTGGAGCGCGGACGAGGAGACCTTCAACGCGCGCGGGGGCGGTAATTACATCGCGACCGAGGACGTCAAGCGGATCGACCTGAGCAAGATCGGCTGGATCCAGAACAGCCCGAACGGCCAGCAATAAACGGCGCCATTCCCGAAGGAAGCGAGGGAGAACGTGGGTAGAAGAAGCTACGACGAGACCGATGTCCTGGTCATCGGCTCGGGACCGGGAGGGGCGGGGGTCAGCAAGAAGCTGGCCGCGGCCGGGATGAAGGTCATGTGCCTGGAGCAGGGCCCCTGGGTGAAGCCCGCGCAGCACGCCCACTTCCACAACGAGTGGGAGATCGAGAAGAACCGGGGCTGGGCCTACGACCCCAACGTCCGCCAGCTCCCCGAGGACTACCCGGTCAGCGGGTTCACGACGCCGTACATGATGAACAACGTCGGCGGCAGCACCCTCCACTACGCCGGACACTGGCCGCGCTACAAGCCCGTGGACTTCAAGAAGGGAACCGAGCACGGGCTCGAGGGGACGATAGACTGGCCGATCACCTACGAGGACCTCGCCCCGTTCTACGACGAGAACGACGCGGAGTACGGGATCTCCGGCATGACCGGCGACCCTTCCTACCCTCCCCGGAACGGCCTGCAGCGCGACCCCGCCGTCCACCCCGGGAAGCTGGGCCTCAGGTTCGCCCGCGGCGCCAAACAGCTGGGCTGGCACTGGTGGCCGTCGGACAACGCCATCATCACCAAGGGCCGCGACGGCCGCCTCCCCTGCAACGCCTGCGGTAACTGCCTCTCCGGCTGCCCGCGGGGGTCTTTGGGCACGCCGGACTACACGCACTGGCCACAGGCGATCAGGGACGGCGCTGACCTCAGGCCGATGGCGCGCGTCGAGCAGATCAACTCCAGCAACGGCAAGGTGACGGGCGCGACCTACATCGACCGCAACACGGGCAGCCGGCGCGAGGTGCGGGCCAAGATCGTGGTGCTGGCCGCGAACGGGATCGGCTCCCCGCGCCTGCTCCTGATGAGCGCCCAGAACGGGCATCCCGACGGGCTCGCTAACAGCAACGGGCTTGTGGGCAAGTACCTCATGCACCACATCTTCGCGTTCTGCGACTCGTGGTTCGAGGACCCGATCGAGGGCTTCAAGGGCGCCTTCGGGGCCCCCCTGTACTGCCACGAGTTCTACCACACGGACACGGACCGCGGCTTCGTCAACGGCCTCGGGATGCAGGTCGCCCGCTCCTTCGGCTCGGCGTACACCTCCGTGGGCACCCACACCGGTTACACGGCGCCGTGGGGCGAGGGCCATCGCAAGTTCTTCAACGACCACTTCGCGCACCACCTCATGGTCTTCATGTTCGGGGAGGACCTGCCGGTCGAGACGAACAGGGTCACCCTGGACCACGACGTCACCGACTCGGACGGGCTCCCGGCCGCGAACGTCAACTGGGTGCCCCACGAGAACGACATCGCGCTCTCGAACTTCGGGATCGAGCGCATCTTCGAGGCCACGGAGGCCGTCGGGGCGACCGAGACGAACGACACCGGCGTCCTGAACCCGCCGCCCGCCTGGCACCTCATGGGCACCTGCCGGATGGGCAACAACCCCGAGGACTCGGTGACCAACAAGTACAACCAGACCTGGGACGTCCCGAACCTGTTCATCGTCGACGGGAGCTCCCTGACCACCGGCGGCGCGGTCAACCCGACGTCCACCATCGGCGCGCTGGCGGTGCGGTGCGGCGAGTACATCAAGCGCAACTACGACGAGATCGTCTCCCAGAAGACGACGCCCAGCAACACGGACGCCCCCGGCATGTAAGGCCGCGCGGGGACGTCCTCTTCGTCCGGGGGAGGCTCGTCAGGGCCTCCCCGAACGCACGACGACCGCCCGGCGCTTCGGCTCGCCGTCGGCGCGGGTAGCCCCGATTCCGGCCTCCTGGTCCCCGCGCGAGAGCCGGAGAAGCGCCGCCGGGCGCTCTCGGGGACGGCGAGCGCGATGCCCGGACTCATTGGGCTCGCGGGGACCGTCCGTGCCGCAGGAGGACCCCGGGGGTTCGTCTGCCGTGGCGGCAGGATAGGAGGAAGAAGGTGCAGAAGCTGTACAGCGCGAGCGCAACCGTGGAGGGCGGCCGCCAGGGCCACGTGGCGTCCTCGGACGGCGTGCTCGACATGGACCTCGCGATGCCGAAGGGGCTCGGCGGGCAGGGGACGAACCCCGAGCAGCTCTTCGCCGCCGGCTACGCGGCGTGCTTCGAGAGCGCCATACGGCTCGTCGCCCGTCAGGAGGGAGTAGACGTAAACGGGGTCAGCGTGACCGCGAACGTGGACATCGGCCACCCCCCCGACGGCGGCTTCGCGCTCGAGACCGAGCTTGTCGGAAGGATGCCGTCCCTCTCCAGGGAGGAGGCCGAGCAGATGATGGAGAAGGCCCACCAGGTCTGCCCCTACTCCAGGGCCACGCGGGGGAACATGCCCGTCAAGCTCCGCGTGGAAGCGTGAGCGAGGGGGGGCGAGGCACGGCTCGAGAACCCTCCCTCGCCGGGGAAGGAGCCGGGGCGCAGACCTCGAAGGGCGTGGAGACCGTCCGGGAGATGTATCGCCTGTTCGCCGAGCGTGACGACGGCGGTCTCCGCCGGCTGTTCGACCCAGGAGTAGAGTGGGTGCAGATGGAGGGCTTCCCCGGCGGGGGCCGCTACGTCGGGGCGGACGCCATCTTCGGCGGCGCCTTCGCCGGGCTCAGGGAGGACTGGGAGGGCTGGAGGGCCATCGTCGAGCGGTACCTCGACGCGGGCGAGTCCGTGGTCGCTCTGGGCTTCTACGAGGGGACTCACCGGGGCACCGGCAGGCCCATGCGGGCGGAGTTCGCGCACCTCGTGGAGCTCGGGGACGGCCGCATCGTCCGGTTCGTCCAGTACACGGACACGTTCAAGCAAGCCGAGGCCGCGGGCCTCATCCGGGAGGGACGGGCTTGATGCCGAGAGATCGACGGGAGGAAGTGATGGAGGCGACGACGGCCCCTGCCAGGACCGGCTCGCGTACGGGCGCCCGCCTGGTCGCGGAGTTTCTGGCGCGCCGGGGGGTAGGGAGGATCTACGGCCTCTGCGGGGGGCACGTCCAGCCGATCTGGGACGAGGCCGCGCGGGCCGGCATCAGGGTCGTGGACGTGCGCCACGAGTGCGCCGCCGTGTACATGGCGCACGCCGAGGCGGACCTCACGGGGTCTTTGGGTGTGGCGATGGTGACCGCCGGTCCCGGGCTGACGAACGCCATCACGGGCATCGCCAACGCGAGCGTCTCCCGCTCCCCGTCCTCGTCGTCTCGGGGCGGCCGCCGCGTCCGCAGGCCGGGATGGGGGCGCTTCAGGACATCCCGCAGGGGGAGTTGATCCGGCCGATCTGCCGCAGGGTCGAGTCCGTCTACGAGAGCCACCACATCCTCCCAAGGCTGGAGGCCGCGATGCGCGCGGCCGAGGGCGTCGGGACCCCGGCCGGCCCGGCGTACATAGACTTCCCCACGGACCTCCTCCGGGCGGACATCCCCGACGCGGACGTCGACGAGCTGTTCTTCGAGCCGCGTCCCGGGGAAGGGGTCGTGCCTCCCGAGGAGGCGGTCGCGAGGGCGGCCTCCGTCATACGGGAGGGGAGGCGCCCGCTCGTCATCTCGGGCAAGGGCGCGAGGGCGGCCGGCAAGGAGCTCTCGGACTTTCTCGAGGCCAGCGGCGCGCTGTACCTCGATACGGCCGAGAGCCGCGGGGTGATACCCCTGGATCACCCCGCCTCCGTCCCCGCCTCGCGCGCGAAGGCCATGTCGGAGGCGGACGTCGTCGTCACGGTCGCGCGTAAGCTGGACTTCCAGCTCGCCTACGGCTCCAGGGCCGTGTTCTCGGACGACGCGAAGTTCGTCAGGCTGGGGGCGAGCGGCGACGAACTCTTCGACAACCGCCGCGGCGACGCGGAGATCCTGGGCGACGTCGCCGCGTCCTTGAGGGCGCTGACCGGAGCGGGCGCCGCCCCCGAGCGGCCGGATGCGGAGTGGATCGAAGCCCTCAAAGCCTACGACCGCGAGAAGGGCGAAAAGTTCGTCGCCCGGATGGGGGAGCAGCCCCCGGGCTCGGACGGCTACATGCATCCTGCGTCCCTTCTGGCGGCGGTCAACGAATTCATCGACGAGGACACGATCGTGGTGGCGGACGGCGGGGACATCCTCTCGTTCGCCCGGGGGGGCTTGAGGGCGGAGACCTACCTGGATCCCGGTCCTCTGGGATGCCTCGGCGTCGGGGTGCCGTTCGCGAACTCGGCGGCCCTGAACTTCCCCGATCGGCGCGTGATCGCGGTGGTCGGGGACGGCTCGTTCGGCCTGACCGCGATGGAGATCGACACGGCGGTCCGCCACGGGGCACGCGCCGTGTTCGTGGTGGCGAACAACGAGTCGTGGGCGATCGAGCGCAACGACCAGATCGTCGGGTACGGCGGCAACCTGGTCGGCGTGGACCTTCCCGGCTGCCGCTACGACCGGGTGGCCGAGGGGCTCGGATTGTACGCCGAACGGGTCGAGAAGGCGGAAGACCTGCCCGGCGCCCTGGAGCGCGCCTTCGCGAACGCCCCGGCCCTGCTGAACGTGGCGGTCACGAAGGAGGCCGAGTCGCCCGACTTCAAGAACGGGCTGGCCTGGGTGCCCGACCGCCAGGCCCTGGAGGTCTGGGACCGGGCCGAGAAGGGCCGGTACGCCGGCAACGGGGAACAGAGCCAGACGTAGGAGAAGGCAACCGCGGGGAAAGGAAGGCCATCGCATGGGATCGCTCACGACCTTGACGACAGAGGTAAAGGACGGCTGGACGATCGGCAACATGCTGTCCCGCCAGGCCAGGGAGAGACCGGACTCCCGGCTCTGGGGTGGCAGACCGAGGAGCCGCTCTCCTACCGGGAGCTCTACGAGCGTTGCCTGCGCGTCGCCGGGGGCTGAGGGGACTGGGCGTCGAGGCCGGCGACAAGGTCCTGATCATGCTGCCCAACAGCATCGAGATCGTGCTGTCGTGGTTCGGCACGAACCTCCTGGGGCCGCCGAGGTCCCCATCAACATCCACTACAAGGAGGGTTGGCTCACCCACGAGGTGAACGACTGCGGGGCGCGCGTGGCGATCGTGCACCAGGAGTACCTCCCGAGGTTCGAGAAGGTCACAGGCGACCTGGAGGGCCTGGAGAAGATCGTCGTGGTAGGCGATGGCGGGGCCGATGGGCGCGCGAATAGTTCCCTGGAGATGCGCTCCTGGGGCGAGCTGGAGGGCGCGGAGGCCCTCCCCGAGCCCGCCGAGACCCGCTTCTACGACACGATGGGCATCCTGTACACGTCCGGCACGACGGGACCCTCGAAGGGGGTCGTGCTCCCGTACGGGGTCAGCGGCATCTTCGCCCAGGCCGTCATAGACAATGCGCACCTGACGAGCGACGACGTCGGCTACGTCTGCAACCCGCTCTTTCACGGGAACGCGCAGTTCATGCAGGTCCTCCCGGTGCTGCTTGCCGGGGGGCGCGTCAGCATTTGGCCGAAGTTCACCGTCTCCGGCTGGCTCCGGCAGATACGGGAGTGCGGCGCGACCATAACCAACACGATCGGGGTGATCCTCCAGTTTATCTACGGTCAGCCCGCGCGCGACGACGACTGGGACAACCCGCTTCGGCGGGTGCTCGTCCAGCCGGCGCCGAGCGACATCGTCGAGGATTTCGAGGAGCGGTTCGGGTTGAAGTGCCTGGAAGGCTACGGCATGACCGAGATAGGCGTCGTCACGTACCGGAACATGGACGACCCCCTGCGCCCCGGTGCCGCCGGAAAACCGCTGGAGAAGTGGTTCGACGTCAAGATAGAGGATCCCGAGACCGGCGAGCCGCGAGGCCCCGACGAGCTCGGCGCGATCGTGGTGCGCCCCAAGTCCTCGGGCATCCTCATGAAGGGGTACAACAACCTCCCCGAGAAGACCCTGGAGGCCTGGCGCGACCTGTGGTTCCGCACCGACGACATGGCGAAGCTGGACGAGGAGGGCTACCTGTACTTCGCCGACCGGGCGAAGGACGTCATTCGCCGCCGGGGGGAGAACATCTCGTCGTTCACCATCGAGAGCATCCTGAACAACCATCCGTCCGTGAAGGAGGCCGCCGCGTTCGCCGTGCCGTCGGACCTCGGCCCGGGGCGGAGGACGAGGTCAAGGTCTGCGTCGTGCTGGATGGGGGGAGAAGCCGGACCCGGCGGAGCTCCACGAGTACTGCGCCGACAGGATGCCGTACTTCGCGGTCCCCCGCTACATAGAGTTCGTCGCGGAGATACCCAAAACGCCCAACCAGAAGGTCAGGAAGAGCGTGCTCAGGGAACAGGGCATCACCCCTGATACGTGGGACAGTGAGGCGGCGGACGTTCGGGTGCGCAAGTAGGAGTCCGTCCGCCGCCCGACTACTCCTGTAGCGGCCTACGCGACGCGAGAAGTCGTGTCTGCGAACCCGGGCGAGGCGCGCGGGCTACGGCTGGCGAAGGTCTCGAAGGGGCGTCCGTAAGGCCTCTTGGATGATGTGATGAGGGGGCGCGAGGTATGGACTGGAATCACGGGTACGCCCGGGCGAACGGGATCGGGGTCCACTACGTTCGCCATGGGGCTGGCATGCCGCTCGTGCTGCTGCACGGGTGGCCCGAGTTCTGGTACGTCTACCGGAAGAACATCCCCGTTCTGGCCGAACGCTTCGACGTTGTAGTGCCCGACCTCAGGGGGTTCGGCGAGACCGAGAAGCCCGGCCTGCCCGATCCCCCGAGCCGGCTCCTCGACGCGCTGGTGGAGGACTTGAGGGGGCTCGCGGATTCTCTGGGGATAGAGCGCTTCGGTCTGGTCAGCCACGACTTGGGCTCCTTCGTCGCCCAGGCCTTTGCCAGGAAGTACCCGGGGAGGCTCCTGGGCCTGTTCTTCTTCCACTGCGCCTACCCCGGCATCGGGAAGCGCTGGATCGAGCCGCGGAGCGTCAAGGAGATCTGGTACCAGTCGTTCAACCAGCAGCCGTGGGCCGCGTCCCTCGTCGGCCGGGACCGCGAGACGTGCAGGACTTACATCAAGCACTTCCTCGACCACTGGGCGCACGAGCCCGGCCGCTTCGACGAGGACCTGGAGGCCTGGGTGGACAACTTCATGAAGCCGGGCAACCTCCAGGGCGGCTTCGACTGGTACAGAGGCATCGACGAGGCGAGGACCGAGATCTGGCGGCACGGGCCACCGAAGCTGCCGAAGATAGACGTACCTACCCGCTTCTACTGGGGCGAGGAGGACCCCCTGATCAAGCTCGAATGGGCGGACCGCCTCGGCGACTACTTCTCGGACTATTCCTTGAAAGCCGCCCCGGGCGCCGGGCACTTCGTCCACTACGAGCAGCCCGAGGCGGCCAACCGCGAGATCATGGACTTCTTCTCCGCAAGGTAGCCGGGCCGTGCTCGCCGCGGCGCACGACCCGGAGCAGGTCGCGCGACCGGCTCCGGGTCTCGCCCTCGTCAACCCCTGGTCGGCTCTTTCTGCGAGACCTGCTCCGGGGCTTTTGTCCCCTTGCGGCGTTCGAGCTCCGCGTCGTTCCACGTGTTGAGCGCCTGGTAGTCGGCGACGAAGCCAAGCCCCTTCTTGGCGTCGGACGAGACGGCCTCCCTGCTGACGAGGACGTCGAGCAGGGCGGGCGCGTTGTCCAGGGCGCGCCGGAGCGCGTTGGGCAGGTCCTCGGGGTCGGTTACCCTTTCTCCGTAAGCTCCAAAAGCCTCTGCCATCCGGGCGTAGTTGGCCTCCCCCAACTCGGTCCCGACCACCAGCCCGTAGTTCGTGGCCTGGTCGTAGCGCTCGATGTTCCACGCGCCGTTGTTGGCGACGATGAACACGGCGCCTGCCCCGTGGCGCACCGCCGTGTCTACCTCCATCGCGTTGAGGCCGAACGCACCGTCGCCGTTAACCGAGATCACGGTCCTGTCCGGATAAGCGAGCGCCGCCGCGACCGCGAAGGGTGTCCCGACCCCGAGGCAGCCGAGGGCCCCGGAGTCCAAGTAGGTCCTCGCGTCGAGGCCGGTGCGCGCGAAGCTCAGCAGGTCTCCGCCGTCGGCGATGCCGATCCAACCTTCGTCCAGGCCGAGCTCGCGGATGGCGTGGAAGATCCGGTTCGGGTGCATGCGGCCGTCCTCCCCGTCGGGCGCCTCCGCCAGCGCCGCGCCGGCGGCTTCCCGCCGCTCGACGTGCTTCGCCCGAAGTCCCTCCGTCCACTCGGCGTCCAGGTTGCCCTTTCGGCCCTCGAGCTCGTCGGAGAGCGCGTCCAGCGTCAGCGAGGTATCCGCGAGGATCTCGACCTCGCCCCGTCGGTTGTCGTAGAGCTCCCCCGCGGCATCCGCCATGCGGATCAGGCGCGCCTCGGGGAACACGGCGGGGGAGCCGTAGCCGACCTGATAATCCAGCTTACGCCCCACCACGAGGACCACGTCGGCCTGCGCCATCACGGCGCCCCGCACCGCGCCCGCGATCGAGGGGTGCTCGGCGGGCACCAGCCCCCGGCTCTCCTGCGTATCGAGGTACAGCGCCCCGGAGGCGTCCAGGAAACGCACGAGCGAGTGGGCGGCCCGGCGCGCGCCGCGTCCGGCGATGACGGCGGGGCGCCGGGCGGAGCCGAGGATCTCCGCGGCCTCTTCCACCATCGACGGGTCCGGCAGGATTTTTCTGCGGGGCTTCGGCCTGAGGTACTCGTCGAGCACCAAGGCGGGGCTCACGCGCTCGCGCAGCACGTCGGTGGGGATCTCCACGTAGACGGGGCCGGGCTCGCCGCCGTCGCCAGAGGCGAGGGCGAGCGCCTCGTCGAGCTCCCTCAACACCTGCTCGCCCACCCGCAAGGTGCGCGCCCTGCGGGTGATCGGGGCCAGAATCTCGACGTGCGGCAGGTCCTGCAACGGGCCCATGTTCACCTGCGGGCGAGGGGGGCAGCCGCCGATGATCAAGAGCGGTATCCGCGAGACGTGCGCGTTCGCCACGGCCGTGACGGTGTTGGTGACACCGGGGCCCGCCGTCACCATCGCCACGCCGAACCCGTCGGTGAGCTCGGCGTGCGCGTGAGCCATGTGTACCGCGGATCGTTCGTCGCGGACATCGACGATCTCCACGCCCAACCGCGCCGCCCCGTCCCAGATGGGCTGGATGTGGCCGCCTTGCAGACCGAAGAACCGGCGCACGCCGCGTTCGCGAAGGAACCGCGCGACCAGAGTGGCAACGGACGGGGCACCGTCCGCGGCCCCTACCGCCACGTCCGGCCTCACCGCGGCACCTCTACACCAGGCGCGTTCCCCGGTCCGGGTCTCTTATCCACCACCTCGGCGCGTTCGAGGCGCACGTCCATGATCCGGTGACTCGGCCGCGCGTCAGTCTGTTGCACGCGTCCTCCATGCTTCGAGGGCTGGCCGGTCGCGCAAGCATCTCTTCGGGAGCGGCTCCCCCACTCAGTAACGGTTGCTGCCTCCATTTGCTCCTCCTCCCAATGCCACGGACCGGGGCCACCGATTCGGGCCTCCCCGTTCACGACCGGCTCCGCCACCAAGAGCCGTACAAACCCTCCCGACACAAGCAACCAGTATAACGAACCGCGCGTTCGGTGCGTACACGTCCGCCGGACCACGACGGAAGCCCACACCTCCGACCGCCCGGCCAGACGCAGGAGCTTGCCACCCAATTTACTAGACCGGCCGGTCTCGGTCGCCATGAGGCGTTGGAAGACGCAATAGACCTTTAAGCGGCGCGTAATTCTTTCTTAAGCTTCTTCTCTTACCTTGATCGGGCATGGGCTTTTCGTCGAAGCTCGAGGGGAGGTGGAGCCCGAGGATAGACGGTAAGAGCCGAAAGGCCGGCCGCAAACCCCGCGGACCGCTCGGAAGAGCCGGTCGGCACGGGTAATTTCGTTCTAGTTAAGAGGTGTAGATGTACCGTATGGAAGTGCGCTCCGTCCACGAGAGGAGCCTGGCTCTGGCCGGGACCCTGTTGCTGGCGCTGGTGCTGTCTGCTTTCGTTGTGGGGGGCGTCAGGCCCGCCGCGGCGCAAGAAGGGACCGCGGCGCAACAGGCGGCCGGCTTCACGCCGGGCGCCGTGTTCGGGATGTCCAACGACGCGGACGGCAACGAGGTGGTGGCCTTCAACCGCGGCGCCGACGGTCGCCTCGAGCCCGCGAGCACGTTCGAGACCGGCGGCACCGGCAGCGGCACGATCGAGGACTCCGCCAACGGCCTCATCCTCGCCAACCGAGGAGGGGAGTCGTCGCCGAACAACCTGCAAGGGGCGCCCCGGTTCCTGTTCGCCACCAACGCGGGGAGCGACTCGATCTCCGTGTTCCGCGTCGAGCCCGACGGGCTGGAGCTTGTCGACGTGGAGCCGTCGAACGGCCAACGCCCGACCAGCTTGACGGTTAGCAGGGGCGTCGTCTACGTCATGAACTCCGGAGGGTTCATGTGCTCGGGCACGGAAGGGACGCCGAGCATCACGGGCTTCAGGCTCGACGAAGGGGGCGAGCTCACGCCGATCCCCGGCTCGACGCGCCCGTTGAGCGGCGCACCGACGTACGGCTGCAACCAGGTATCTTTCAACAAGTCCGGCGACGTCGTCGTCGTGACCCAGCAGCAGGCCGACGTCATCGACACGTTCACCGTCAACAAAGACGGCACCCTGAGCGGGCCGACACCTCAGCAGTCCATCGGCAACGGGCCGTTCGGTTTCGCGTTCACCCAGCGCGACCAACTCGTCACCACCGAGAACTTCGGGGCGGCGCCCGGTCAGGGGGGTGCGGCGTCCTACGACGTCGAGCGCGACGGCACGCTCACGCCCTTGAGCCCGACGGTGCGCAACGGGCAGTCCGACACCTGCTGGGTCGTGATCACCGACGACAACCGCTACGCCTACGCGGCTAGCTTCGGGGACGACGGCGCGATCTCCAGCTACCGGGTCGAGCCCGACGGTAGCCTCGTCCTCCTCGACAGCCAGGAGGAGACCACCGGAGCCGGCACGGCGGATTCTACCCTCAGCGGGGACAGCAAGTACCTCTACGTCCGCAACTCCAACCGCAACACGATCACGGCGTTCCGGGTCGAGAACGACGGGGGCCTGACCCGCATCCAGGAGGTGCCGTCCGGGTTGCCTTCCGGCGGCGCCCTCGGCATCGCCGCCAAGTAAGAGCGACGTCCCGAACGACGTAGACGCGCCGTACCGGATGCGCGTTCGAAGACCCGGCGGAGGCAGGCAGCACGGCTGTCGGACCCCCGCTGGGGGCGGGCTGATCGGGGCACGGGAAACCTGCCCCGGTTGGGCCACAACGCAAGCGACGTACCGCAGGGAAGAGGAGTAAGCGATGGCGGAGAAGCTCGCGCGGTCGGCGGCGGAGCTTGTGGGTCGCCCGACCTGTTCAGCTTCTCGTAAGGAATAGGCAAGGGACGCCTGAGAGCTCCCGCGCGGATTCGAACGGATGGACCGAACACGAAGGAGCGTCAGCGATGCAGGACTCGGAGGCCGTACTGAGAGAGCGAGGAACGGTTGCCGGAGGGTGGGCGCGGAACCCGGAACGGGTCGAACGCATTCCCCGATCGGCTACCAAACGAAAGAGCGGCGAAAGGCTGAGAAAGTTGGCGTTGATGACGGTGGTGCGCATGATCGGACCCCGATGAGGGGCCTGGCGCAAAGCCGGTCGCGTACCCGCGGGCCGGCCCTTCTCCGAGAAACGACGATAGGGGGCTGTGCATGAAGCGAGGGCTCGTTCTATTAGCGCTGGTACTGGTGCCGATGCTGGGGGCGTGCGGCCCCGGGATCGGCGGCTCCGCCGAGACCACGGCGGAGAAGGCGACGGAGAAGGTCCCGGGGAGCGAGGGTCCGGCGGGCACCAGGAAGGGCACCATAGCGCTGGCCGTCGGCGAGACGGCGACGACCACAAAGGCCGGGAACATGCTGACCGTACACTCCTACGAGTCGCCGGTGACTCCGGCGGGCTCCTCCCGGCCCGAACCCGGTTACGAATTCTCGGCCGTCGAGGCCGAGGGCTGCGCCAGCCGGGCCACCGAGAACTACAGGATGGTCGTAGGCCCGTCGGGCTTCGCCCTCGACATGCCGGACGGCACCCGCCTGCGGCCCGATGCCCGCATGGAGGACATGACGGTCAAAGAACCGGCACTGATGAGCGCGGAGCCCGGCCTCGGCGAATGCCAACGTGGCTTCGTCGTCTTCCAAACGCCGGAAGGCGAGAGGCCGGAGCGCGTGACCTTCGAGGACCCGTTGACGACCGAGACCCCGGTCGTCACGTGGAGGGTCCCGACCGAGTAGGAGGCGTGCCAACGGACCGCTCCCGCCCGCAGCCCGGACGAAGCGAGCCCTAAAGACCTCGATGCCAACGACTGTGCGAGAGGACCCGGGAGAAGTACGCAAGCAAGAGGTCGCTCTTCCTCCGGCCACGCGCCCCCCGTCATAGCCCTGGCTCTCGCGCTCCTGGGCTGCGGCGCCGGGCAGAGCGCGCCCGAACGGGGTGCTCGCGAGGGGACGGCCGGGCAGGGTGCCCCCGAAGAGGAGAGGCTGCCCCCGCCGCCCGAGCCGAGGCCCCACCGTTTATCGAAGGACCGCATGGGCCAGCGGTCGAAGGGTCGGCGCCGCGTCGGCTCGGCTGCCCCAGCGTACGCCAGCCCGACTCCGTAGCCTTCGAATCTTCGACCAGCCGTACTCTTAAGCATTCCGTAAGAAGTATGCAAGGGCTGCGTAAGAACCGCCCCGTAGATTGGTGACACATGGAGAACACGAGAACACATGCGGAAGACGTGCGCACGACGGGAACGTTCGCGGCGGCGAGACGCATCGACCGTACCGGCGAAAACGACGCGTCGCGAGCCCGCTCCCTCGTCCGCGTCGCCGCCGTTATCCCGGCGTTGAACGAGGCCCCTTCCATAGCCGGGGTCGTCGGGAAGCTGCGCGACGGGCGGGCCGTCGCCTTCTGCCGCATCGTCGTGGTGGATAACGGCTCGACCGACGGGACGGGGGAGCGGGCTCGCCGGGCCGGAGCGACGGTCGTGCGCGAGGAGAGGCGCGGCTACGGTTACGCCTGCCGGGCCGGGGTGCTCGCCGCCGGGGACGCCGACGTGATCGTCCTGCTCGACGGCGACGCCGCCGACGAGACGAGCGACCTGCCCCGCCTCCTCGAGCCTCTGCTGGGGGACCGGGCGGACCTGGTCGTCGGCTCCCGCGTGGCGCTGCCCGGCTTGCGAGAGCCCGGCTCGATGACCCCCCAGCAGGTCCTCGGGAACCGCCTCGCGACCTTTCTGATACGCCTCCTCTACGGGACGGAGGTCACGGACCTCGGGCCCCTGCGCGCGATCCGGCGGGAGGACCTGCTCGCGCTGGGGATGGGGGAGATGACCTACGGCTGGTCGGTGGAGATGATGGCGAAAGCCATCCGGGCGGGCTACCGCTACCGCGAGGTCCCCGTGACGTACCATCGCCGCGTCGGCGTCTCCAAGGTCGGCGGCACCCTCTCGGGCAGCCTCCGCGCCGGCTGGTGCATCATCTCCGCGACGCTACGCTACTCCCGCTGGCTGCCAAGAGTACCCGGTGAGCGGGGCGAGATCCGATGAGGGACGCTCTGTACATCGCCGCCAAGGCGCCCCGGGCCGGGTTCGCCAAGACGCGCCTCGGCCGGGAGATAGGCCACGAGCGGGCCGTGGCGTTCTACGCGGCGTTCCTGTCCGACCTCGCCGCGCGTTTCGCCGATGCCCCGTTCCCCCTCGTCTGGTACGTGACGCCGTCCGACGCTTGGGCGGACGTCGCGCCGCTCGTCGGCGCGGAGGCGGAGCAACCCGACCGCGTCCTGGACCAGGGAGAGGGCGACTGGGCCGAGCGGCAGGGGCGGCTCTTTCGCGGCGCGGAGGCCCGCGGGGAGGAGCGCGTGGTTCTCATGGCCTCCGACTCGCCCCACCTCCCCGTCGCGGTCGTGGAAGGGGCCTTCCGCGAGTTGAGGAGGCACGACCTCGTCCTGGGGCCGGTCCACGACGGGGGCTACTACCTGGTCGGGATGTGCCCCTCTGCTGCGCGTCACGACGTCCTCGGCGTCCCCATGAGCACCGCGACCGTCCTCGGGGACGTTGTGGCTAGGGCGGAGAGCTTGGGCCTCTCCGTCGGCCGCGTCGCGCCCACCTTCGACGTCGACGAGGCCGAGGACCTCGAACGGCTTCGGCCGCTTGCCCTCGCGTGCGACGACCTGCCCGCGACCCGCGCCGCCTTCTCCGAGGCGTCGGGGCCTCCGGCTCGAGCCATCCCCGAAGAGAACCACGCCCTACAGGAGGTATGAGATGATCCGCGAGCGTCTGTTCAGAACGATCTTCGCGGGGCTGTTGACCGGCCTCGTCGCCGCGCTTCTGATGACCCTGGTGATGGCGCTCTTGCGCTACTCTTTGGGCTTCGCGTCGACCTTCGAGATGTTCGGGGACCGCTTCGCCCCCCTCCTCCCGGTCGACCTGTTCCTCAGGCTCCAGGGCATCCTCGGCGGCTACGACCAGATGAAGGGGCTCGGCGTCGGCTCCGTCATCGCCGGGCAGATAATCGTAGGCTGCACAGGCGGCGCGCTGTACGCCCTCGTCGTCGAGCGAGACCCCGCACGCAGGAGGGCCCCCGGCATCACCCGCCGCGGCATCCTTTTCGTAGCGCTCGTCGTCGGGCTGGCCTGGCTCGGCACCCTGGCGCTGCTCCGGCCGGTACTCGACACCAACTTCCGCGGCTCCCCGCCGGGGCCCGCCTCGGTCATGACCGTCCTCGCGCTGCTCTTCTCGTTCGTCGTCTTCGGGCTGACGCTCGTGCTCGTCTACCGCGCCATCACGAGAAGCGAGTCGAGCGACGAGGGGGCCTCAGCGCCGGCCGGCGGGAGGCTCATCGGGCGACGGGCGTTCCTTGCGGGGGTCGCCGGGCTGGGCTTCGCGCTGGTCTCCGGTGAGTTGTTCCGGCGCCTCTTCGACCGGGCGACCTTCTCCTACGACGGCCTGACGTACGGAGGGCCCGGCCTGCAGGCGATCACGCCGAACGACCAGTTCTACGTCGTCACCAAGAACGTCGTCGACCCGCTCGTCGAGAGGTCCGCCTGGCGCTTGGGCGTTACCGGGCTCGTAGACGACCCCAAAACGTACACCTTCGAGCAGATAGCGTCGATGCCGAGCGTGGAGCAGGAGACGACTCTCTCTTGCATCAGCAACCCGGTGGGCGGCGAGCTGATGAGCAACGCGATGTGGAAGGGCGTGCCGCTGCGGGACCTGATCGAGGCGTCGTCGCCCCGGGAGGGCGTCGTGGAGGTCGTCCTCCACGCCGTCGACGGCTACACGGATACGTTCTCGTTCGAGAAGGCCCTTGATCCCACGACGCTCGTCGCCTACGAGATGAACGGCGAGCCGCTCCCCGACCGCCACGGCTACCCGGCGCGCATCCTTGTGCCGGGCCTCTTCGGCGAGAAGAACGTCAAGTGGGTCACGCGCATCGAGCTCGTGGACCACGACGCGAAGGGCTTCTACGAGACGCAAGGGTGGGGCCCGAACTTCGTACAGCCGACCCGCTCGCGCTTCGACGCCCCCGACTTCGCCCGGCCGCTGCGGGCGGGCCAGACCGTCGGGCTCCTCGGCATCGCCTACGGCGGCGACCGCGGCGTCTCCAAGGTCGAGGTCTCGACCGACGACGGGCGGAGCTGGCGGGAGGCCAGGATCGACCACCAGGGCTCGAAGCTGGCCTGGTCCGTCTGGAGCCACGACTGGCGGCCGGAGGGACCCGGTGAGTACCGCCTCGTGGTGCGCGCGACCGACGGCGAGGGCGAGCTACAGACCTCGGAGGTTCGCCGGGTCGGCTCGGGGATGGGCGCGACCGGCCTGCACAAGGTCACCGCGCGCGTGGAGGCCTAGGGTGACCACCGGCCGGAGAAACGGCGAACGAGCCCTCGTGACCGGCGGGGCCGGGCTGATCGGCTCCCACCTCGCGGACGGGCTTCTGAAGGAGGGTTACAGGGTCCGCATCCTCGACAACCTCGAACCCCAAACCCACCGCAACGGTAAGCCCGCCTGGGTGCCGAAGGAGGCCGAGTTCCTTCACGCCGACGTCCGGGACCCAAGGGCCCTGCGCCCGGCTCTCGAAGACGTAGACCTCGTCTTCCACGAGGCGGCCTACGGCGGCTACATGCCCGGGATCTCGAAATACGTCGAGGTCAACTCCTTGGGCACCGCCCGGCTCCTCGAGACCATCCGCGACGAGAACCTGCCGATCAGGAAGCTCGTCGTCGCTTCCTCCCAGGCCGTCTACCGCGAGGGCGCTGGCCTCTGCGCCCAGCACGGTCTCGTCTTCCCCGAGAGTCGACCCGTCGAGGATCTCGCGCGCGGGGATTACGCCGTCCGCTGCCCGAAGCTCCGCTGCGGCGAGCCCGCGCAGCCGACCACGACCCCCGAGGAGGCGCCCACGGGCGGCGAGACGGTCTACGCCATAACCAAGGCGGAAGGGGAGAAGCTGGCCCTCACCTGGGGACGCGCCACCGGCATCCCGACCGTGGCCCTGCGCTACTCCTGCACCTACGGGCCGCGACAGTCGATCTTCAACCCGTACACGGGCGTCATCGCGATCTTTGCCACCCGCCTGCTGAACGGCCGCCCGCCCGTGCTGTACGAGGACGGGGAACAGACCCGCGACTTCTGCTACGTCGAAGACGTCGCCCGCGCCAACCTCCTCGCCGCGGCCACCGACGCCCTGGACGGCTCGGCCGTGAACGTCGGGAGCGGCAGGGCGACGACCATTCGCCGCGTGGCACAGACCGTCGCGGCCGCCCTGGGGGTTGCCATCGAGCCCGTGGCGAGGGGCGAGTACCGCCCCGGGGAGATGCGTCACCTCACGTCGGACGTCTCGCGCATCCGGGCCGCAGGCCATACGCCGCGGGTGGACCTCGAAACGGGGATAGAGCGGTACCTGGACTGGATCGCGACCCAGGGAGACGTGCGCGACTACTTCGCCGCCGCCGAAGAGGTCCTGCGGGAGAAGCGCATCGTCCATCGGGCCGCAGCGGCCCCGAGGGCCGTCCGATGATGGACGCTCGCCTCCCGGGCATAGGGGGCTTGCCGCCCGGAACCCATCCCGTCGGGGAGAAGGAGAGCCTCTTCGAACGCTTCCCCTGGCTCTACGCCTTCTGCCGGGACCACCTCTTCCAGGACGACACCCCCCGGATAACGCGGGCCCTGTGGCCCTCGGGAGCCCCGGGTGAAGGCAGCGTTCTGCTGGAACTGGGCTGCGGGCCGGGGTTCTACGCCCGGCGCCTCGCCGGCGACCTACCGCAGCTCAGGGTCACCGGCATCGACCTCTCGGGGAAGCAGCTCGAGCGCGCCCGGGCGCTCGCGACGGCAGACGGGCTGGGTAATTGCTCCTTCGAGAGGGGAGACGTATACGATCTGGACCGCCCGGATGCCTCGGCCGGCGCCCTGGTCGCCTCGCGGCTCTTCACGATACTTGCCGACCGGGAGACCGCGCTTGAGGAGATGCACCGCGTGCTGGAGCCCGGTGGGCGCTGCTTCGTGGCCGAACCGTGCTCCGCCTTGCGGGCCTCGGTGCCGCTCCACGCGATGTGGATGCTCGCGGGAGCCCTGACCTTCCTCGGCGACAAGCCCCGCGCCTACCAGGAGCCGGCCAGGGTCTCCGTGATGACCGGCGGCGAGTTCGACGCACTGATAGCGTCCCAGCCCTGGAAAGACGTACGCCGCTGGCAGAGCGGTCGCTACCGGTACGCCGTCTGCGAGAAGGGCGGGGGCTGAAGCGGGACACGTGGCGCCGATGACGAAGTTCGTCCGCTTCCGGCTGCTCCCCGCTCCCCCCCTTGCGGACGCAGCCGCGGTCTTCTCCCTGCTCGTCCTCACGGCCGTCGCCGCGTGGGACACCCTTCAGCCGGGCGAGACTTTCGTTGGCGCGGACGCCGCCACGCAGTTCTACCCCTGGTACGCCTTTCTCGGCGAGAGCCTGCGCTCCGGCGACGTGCCGGGCTGGAACCCGCACCAGTTCTCGGGGACGCCCTTCGCGGCCGACCCCCTCTCCGGCTGGTCCTACCTGCCCGCCATGCTGCTCTTCACCGCCCTGCCTCCCCTCGCCGCCGCCAAGGCCTACGCACTCTTCCACCTGCTCCTCGCCGGTTGCGCCACCTATGCCCTCGCGCGGGTCTTGGAGATGGGCACGGCGGGCGCGCTTCTCTCGGCCGTCTCGTACGAGTTCTCGGGTTTCCTGTACGTCGAGAACACGTGCTGCTTCGCTTACGCCAGCGTCATGGCCTGGCTCCCGTTCGCCTTCCTCGGGGCGGAAGGGGCGGTTTCGAGCGGTAGCCGGCTGAACAGAGCTTTGTGGTGGGGGGTATCGGGGCTGGCCTTGAGCCAGATCCTCGCCGCCTGGCTCGGACAGGGCTCCTACTACGCGCTGCTGGCCCTGATGGGCTACGTGGCCTACCGCACCGTCGTCTCACCGCCCGGTCGCGGTGTTTACGCTCGTCTCTCGGGGACCGTTCTGCACGCGGGGGGCATCCTCGTGTTCGGGTTCGGGCTCGCCGCCCTGGGCCTGCTCCCCAGGCTGGAGTACAACGCGCTCTCGAACCTGGCCGGTGGATACCCCGACGCCAAGGGGGCCGGCGGCTGGACCGTGGAGGACTGGCGCCTCCTGCTGGAGCCCGGTCTGTTCTACGCCGGCGTAACCGTCCTGGCCCTCGCCCTCGTCGCCCCGTTCATCGCCCGCGGACGCTCCGCGACGCCCTACTTCGCCGGCCTCTGCCTGGCCGCGCTAGTCCTCTCCGGGGCGGAGCCCACGCCGCTGCACTCGGCGCTGAGCTTGTTGCCCCGCTTCGGGCAGCTACACCCGCACTTCCCGGAGCGCGCGATGGTCGTCTTCTTCCTCGGGGCTGCCCTGCTGGCCGGGGCCACGCTCTCCCGCCTCGGGGAACCGGGCAAAAAAGTCGGTCCTCTACTCTCCTTACCGGCCCTGGCTACGCTCTTGTTGCTGGCGACCCGGGTTCCTCCTTCCGCCGCGCTTCTCCTCGCTCTTACGGTCGCCAACGTGCTCGCGGCGGCTTATGCGCTGCTTCCCGGCCGGCGCGCACTCTGGCGTGGGCTCGCGGCCGGGGCTCTGGCGTTCGTGGTCTTTTCGGATCTGTTCGCGGCCGGAAAGGCCACGCTCGTCGAGCACGGGGAGGCCCAGGGTGGATCTAGGCTGGAGGATAGGGTTCGGCAGATCGACCTGGCGCAGTACTACCGGCCCACGGACGCTGCCCGGTTTCTCGGATCCAGGGCCGCAGAGCCGTCGCGCTATCTCGGGTACGGCCCCCGAACCCGTCCGAGGCGTTCCCTGTCTTCCCCCGTGCGGTTCGCGGACCCCGAAACACAGGCACTGGGGGTAAACAACCGGGCGATGACGTCGGGGCTGCAGAGCACGGGGGGCTACAACGCGGTCCGCCTCGCCCGGTACGACGAGTACATGAGGGCGCTCAACGCGAAAGGGCAGGATTACCACTACGCGGACGTGTTCGAGGGCGGCCTCGACTCGCCGCTGCTCGACCTCCTCAACGTGCGGTACGTGATCGTACCCGCCGGAACGCCCCCCGACGGAGGCGAAGGCGTGCAGAACCTCAAAGACGCGCATCCCACGGTCTACGAGGGCGACGGGCTTGAGGTGCTGGAGAACCGCGGGGCGCTGCCGCGGGCCTGGATCGTCCACTCGGCCAGACGGGCCGAACCGGACGAAGCGTTGGGCTTGTTGGCCTCCGGCGCGGTCGACCCCGGAGAGACCGCGCTCCTGGAGGAGACGCCCCCGGGGTTGGCCCGGCCCGTGGACGCCTCGTCCGACCGGGCCCGGGTGACGGAGCACGGGGCGGACCGGATCGAACTGGAAACGACGACCGGCGCGCCGGGCTTACTCGTGCTGAGCGAGACGTACTACCCGGCGTGGAAGGCTTACGTCGACGGCCGTCCCGCGCGGCTCTACAGGGCGGACCACCTGCTGCGCGCCGTGCCGGTGCCCGCGGGTGAGCATTCCGTAGAGCTCCGTTACGAATCGGCCACGCTGCAGCTAGGCATCGCCGTCTCGTCGGTGGTGGGCGCGATCCTCGTCGCTCTCGCCGTCGCCGCCGTGGTCCGGCGCCGCAAGAAGGCCGGCCCCAGAACGGCCGCCGTACGATATTCCATGTCGAGGAGCAACGGACCACCAGCGCCGGTCCAGGGAGGGGCTCGATGGTAGACGTCGGCATGATTATGGGGTCCGGGATCTACGACCTGCCCGGAGCCGCGGAGCTTCGCCGGGTATGGACCCGCTTCGGGGAGGTGGAGCTCTTCCTGAGGGTGGTCGGGCCGTGGAAGGTCGGCGCCGTCTCGCGTCACGGCGAGGGGCACCGTCACCTGCCGCACACAGTCCCTCACCGGGCGCACCTTCTGGCCTTGAAAGAGCTCGGTGCGAGGGCGGTGGTCGCGACCACCGCCGTCGGGGCGGTGGACCCGGGGCTTCGCCTCGGGAGCCCCGTCGTCTTCGACGACCTGTTCTTCCCCGAGAACCGTCTCCCGGGCGGCGAGCCCTGCACGGTGTTCACCGACCCGGGCGACGGGGAGCGGGGCCACCTCGTAACGCGCGAGCCCTTCGCCCTGCGCCTCAGAGCCGCGGTCGAGCTCGCCGCGAGGTCTCTAGGCCTGGAGCCGACCGTCGGCGGCGTCTACGGCCACACCAACGGCCCAAGGTTCGAGACCGCGCCGGAGATACGCATGCTCCGAGCCGCAGGGGTGACGGCCGTGAGCCAGACCTCGGGTCCCGAGGCGGTGCTCGCCGGGGAGCTCGAGATTCCCTACGCCCTCGTCGGCCTCCCGGTGAACTACGCGACCGGGGTCGCCGGGGTGCGGCAGGAGCCGAGGGAGGAGCTCGACCGCCTCCTCGCGCTGTCGGCCGAGACCCTCCCCCGGATCGTCCTCCGGACCGTGGAGATGCTGGAGAGGAAGGATCTCACGTTCGACCACGGTTACGTCTACCGCGTCGAGGGGGGCGTAGGAAAGGGATAATGCTCGAACGTCACGCACGCTACAATAATCCGGGGGACGCGGGAGGACGGGAGTTGCGGTGCCGAAGATTCTGGTGGTAGACGACGAGCCCAACATACGCGAGGTCGTGGTGCGCTACCTCAGGCGCGACGGCCACACCGTCGTCCAGGCCGCCGACGGCGAGGAGGCCTTGGAGCTGTACCGCAGAACCCGGCCCGACCTCGTCGTGCTCGACCTGATGCTCCCAAGGTCGGAGGGCTGGAGGTGTGCCGGCGCCTCGGCGTGGAAGGACGGGTGCCGCTTATCATGCTGACGGCCAGAGGTGAGGAGGAGGACAGGATCGTGGGCCTCTCCCTGGGCGCCGACGACTACGTGGTCAAGCCCTTCTCCCCGCGCGAGCTGGCCGCCCGCGTGGAGGCGGTCCTGAGAAGGGTGAACGCGGCTCCGGAGGCGGAGACGACGCAGGCGGTCCTCGAGTTCGACGGGTTGCGCGTCGACCCCAACACGCGGGGCGTCACGGTACGGGGCGAGCCCGTCGTACTCACGGCCCGGGAGTTCGACCTGCTCCACCACCTTGCGAAGAGCCCGGGGAGGGTGTACACGCGTGACCAGCTTATGGAAGCGGTGTGGGACTTCGCCTTCAGCGCCGAGAACAGCACCGTCACGGTCCACGTCCGTCGCCTGCGCGAGAAGATAGAGACCGACCCCGCCCACCCGCGTTACCTGCAGACCGTGTGGGGCGTCGGATACCAGTTCGTGGACGAGCGGTGAAAGCAGTCCGCTTCGTGGTCGTCGCGGCCCTCTCCTTTGCGGCCGCCCTGGGGGTGACGATAGCCTTCGCCGCGACCTTGTTCGGCGTCCCGAAGGAGGATCTTGCGGCGGTGGCGCTCGTCCTGCTCGAGGTGGGTTGCGGGGTGGGCCTCGCGGCGCTGTTCTTGATGCGGCCAGCCGTGCTCGGGCGTATAGGCGGCGTCAGGGCCCAGCTTCTGGGGGCCGGCCTGATCGGCAGCCTCCTGCTCCTCGGCACGACGCTGCTGGGGTCCCGGGCGATGTTCTTCTCCGGGCACGACCTTTCTATCTTGCTGACGATGCTGCTCTTCGCGGCGCTCCTGGCGGTCGGCATAGGCCTGTACTGGGCGGCCCCGATGGCCCGGCGCATCGAGGAGGTGCGGGAAGGGACCGCGCGGCTCGCGAGCGGGAAGCTCGACACGGAGGTGCCGGTCAAAGGCCACGACGAGGTCGCGGGCCTCGCGGTGGACTTCAACCGCATGGCCCGGAGGATCAGGGAGGCGGACGAGCGCGAGCGCGCGATGGAGGGGGAGCGGCGCGAGCTTATAGCCGCCGTCTCCCACGACCTGCGCACGCCCCTAACCGCGGTGCGCGCCCTCCTCGAAGCCGTCAACGACGGCGTCGCCGCCGACCCCGAGGTCAGAGAGCGCTACCTCTCCTCGGCTCAGAACGAGGTCACGCACCTCGGCCGGCTCGTGGACGACCTCTTCGAGCTCGCCCAGATCGACGCGGGCGCGCTCAGGCTCACCCTCGAACGGGCCTCGCTGCACGACCTCATCTCCGACACGCTCGCCAGCTTCCAGCCCGAGGCCGACAAGCGCGGCGTCCGCCTCCTCGGGGAGTTCTCAGACGGCATAGACCCCGTCCTGATCAACCCGCCCAAGCTCCAACGCGTACTGCACAACCTCATCTCCAACGCCCTGCGCCACACCCCCTCCGACGGCACGATCTTCCTGCGCGTCAAGCCCGAAGGGGAGGAAGCGGTGCGCGTGGAGGTGGAGGACACCGGCGAGGGCATCACCCCCGAGGTTCTGCCGCGCGTCTTCGAGCGCTCGTTCCGGGGCGAGGAGTCGCGCGCCCGCCCGAGGGACGGCGCCTCCCCGGGCGCCGGCCTCGGCCTCGCGATAGCCCGCGGCCTCATAGAAGCGCACGGAGGCTCGATACGCGCCGAGAGCCAGACGGGCGCAGGCTCGCGCTTCTGCTTCACGCTGCGCCGGGCGTCGTAAGCGGCGTTACGGACCCTGGCGGTCGCGAGGGCCGCGAGGCCTGTGTCGAATCGACGAGAGCCCCGATCCCGGTCCCAGGCCTCGACTCTTGGCTACGTTTCGGGCGCTACGCCTGGCGAGTTCACGTCGCCGAACTTCTCCGCCGTCAGAACGGCGTTCGGTGTGACCAAAACCTTGGGAGTCGCGGAGCATTGCGCCAAGATCGGGGACGTTCCCTTTTCGGTGCGGCTAGCGGTGGTCCGTAGCGCCGTGGATGAGCCGGCGGTCGTGCTGGCCGTCGCCGCGGGGGCGGCTTCTTTACACTCGCCCGGAAGTGGCCCGCACGGAGGAGAAACCCGATGGAAGAACGAAGGATCGTCTCCGGGGACCGGGAGGTCATGGGCGACAAACTCGTCTTCACCGGTACCTGTATCGAGGTCGAGACCCTTGTGGACTACCTCAAGGCCGGCCACGCCCCGGAAGGCTTCCCAACCGTCTCCCGCGAGCAGGCCGAGGCCTATTTGGAGACCACGATCTCCTAACGGGCAGGGCGACGTCGTTGACGGACATCTTCTCACGAATATATAGTGAACGTTACGAGCAGGGGGGGACGGCGGGTCCTTCCGGCCGGGTCAGGGGAATGGCTGATAGGAGGGGACGCATGGCTGCTACCACATCGCGCAACGGGACGAGGACCGTGATCGGGGCCTGTCCGCACGACTGTCCCGACACGTGTTCGATGATCATCACGGTCGAGGACGGGCGGGCGACGGGGTCCGGGGCAACCCCGACCACCCGTTCACGCGCGGCGCGCTGTGCGCCAAGACCAACGACTTCCACGAGAAGGTGCACAGCCCCGAGCGCGTGCTCTACCCGCTCAGGAGGGCGGGGCGCAAGGGGAGCGGCGAGTTCGAGCGGGTGGGCTGGGAGGACGCGCTCGGGGAGATCAAGGATCGGTGGGACGGCATCGTGGCCGAGCACGGCCCGACCGCCATCTTGCCCTACAGCTACCTCGGCACCGAGGGGATACTCAACGGCCTCAACGTCGGCGACGCGTTCTTCAACAAGCTCGGCGCGACCATCACCGAGCGGACCTTCTGCGACTCCGGTTCGTGCACGGCGTACATCATGACCTTAGGGCCGGCGGCGGGGATAGACCCCGAGAGCTTCAAGTACTCCAGGTACATCGTCCTGTGGGCCAGCAACCCGCTCAGCACCAGCATCCACCACTGGCCGTTCATCGCCGAGGCGCAGAAGAACGGCGCGAAGGTCGTGGTCGTGGACCCTGTCAAGACGCGCACGGCCAAACAGGCCGACTGGCACGTCCCGATAAGGCCCGGGACAGACGCCGCGCTGGCTCTGGGGATGATGAACGTGATCATCTCGGAAGGACTGATCGACCGCGACTACGTCGAGAACTACACGGTCGGCTACGAGGAGCTGGCCGAGAGGGCGGCCGAGTACCCGCCGGACCTCGTCGCCGGGATAACCGGCGTTCCGGCGGACGACATACGGAAGCTCGCCAGGGAGTACGCCACGCAGCAGCCCTCCGTAATACGCCTCGGCGTGGCGATCGAGCGCCATCCCGGCGGCGGCCAGGCGGTGCGGGCGCTCGCTTCCCTGCCGGCGCTCGTCGGGGCGTGGCGGCGCGTGGGCGGCGGGATCCTGCAGCTGCCCCTCTGGGCGTTCCCGATCAAGTGGGACGGGTTGATGCGCCCGGATTGGATCCGTCCGAACACGCGCGTCCTGAACCAGTGGCACCTGGGCCGGGCGCTGACCGGCGAGATGGACCTGGACCCGCCCATAAAGTCGCTGATGGTCTACAACTCCAACCCCGCCGTCGTCGCCCCCGAGCAGCGCAAGGTCCTCGCCGGCCTCGCCCGCGAGGACCTCTTCACCGTCGTCAGCGAGCAGTTCATGACCGACACCGCCCTCCACGCGGACCTCGTCCTGCCCGCGGCGACCCAGCTCGAGCAGTACGACATGATGTTCTCCTGGGGACACTTCTACCTGTCCCTCAACCAACCGGCGATAGACCCTCTGGGCGAAGCGGTGCCCAACAGGGAGCTTTTCCGCCGCCTCGCCGAGGCCATGGGCTTCGGCGACGATCCCCAGTGGCAACGCAGCGCGCGCCGATGCGCCATCGACGCCATCGACTGGGAGAGCCCGGTGATGGAGGGCATCGACATGGAGACCCTCGAGCGCCAGGGCTACGCGCGGCTCAACGTCGGCACGCCGGAGACCTACGCCCCCCACGCCGAGGGCAACTTCCCCACACCCTCGGGCAAGGTCGAGCTGAAGGCCTCGATGGCCGAGGGCGGTAACTTCGTGCTGCCGCTCTTCCGGCAGGGATCGAACGAGTTCCAGGCCGGCGAGCCGATCGACCCGCTGCCCCACTACGTCCCGCGCAGGGAGACCGCCGAAACCGACCCGCAAAGAGCGGCACGGTTCCCCCTCAGCATCCTGTCTCCGAAGAGCCACGCGTACCTCAACTCGATCTACGGCAACCGGCCCCGCCAGCAGAGGCTCTCCGGCGACCAGTTCGTGATGATCAACCCCGAAGACGCCGCCGCGCGCGACATCGGCGACGGCGAGGACGTGCGCGTGCACAACGACCGCGGCGAGTTCGACGCGCGGGCGCGCGTGACCGACGACGTCGCGCCCGGGGTCGTCGTCGCCCCGATGGGCTACTGGCGGACGTTCACCCGCACCGAAGCGACCGTCAACGCGGTCAACTCCGGCGAGTACGCCGACATGGGCCGGGCCCCTACCTTCTCGGACAACCTAGTCGAGGTTGCCCGCCGGCCCTGACGCGCGAGAGCTTCGAAGACGTCTGGAGGTCCGGTGAACGGCTAGCGTCGCCCGTGTCCCGGACCTCCAGGCGGCGGGATAGCACCCCCACGCTCGACGTATCACCCCGCCCATCCGGGCGTGGCCAGAAACCTCCAAGGCCTTCGAGCGTCGAATGATCTTACACACGGGCTCGGCCTTTCCGTCCAACATCGGCCCGAACCCGCCTACCTGAGCGGAAAACGCTCCCTCGTGTGTAAGATCAAGGTAACCCTCTTCTCTTCGCCTCGTGATGGCTCTCGCGGTGTCCCTCGGCGCACCGGAGTAGCGGTGCGCCGAGGGACACCGCAACAACCTCCACCGCCGCTACTTCAAGCCGCTCGCCGAGAAGGCCGGCCTGCCCGAGGAGGCGAGGCTCCACACGCTGGGGCGCAAACAGCACGGAATCGGTTCGGAAGAAGTTTGACACTCCACCTCTCGCGTTTGACAGATACAAACTATGTATATATTATGATGCACAGTTGTAGATATATGAGAACGTCGTGGTGGGGATGGCAGTGTATCGACAACGACTTCTGGAACAAGAAATAGTGTCTGCGCCAGACCGACAGCGGCGTGCTACTGGGTACGTGGTTTCGAATGGCTAGTTCGAGGCACGCAATTACGTGACTGCGCTTCGTACCCGACTGCGGTCCGAAACTGCAACGTGGGCATGCGAGTAAAACGCCCACGATCGTCAAGGAGACCTACATGTACAGGCAGACGCGGCTATTTATAGGTGGCGAATGGGTCAAGCCAGCCGGTACCGACGAGATCGTGGCGATCGATCCCGCAACCGAGGAGGAGTCGGGGCGCGCGCCGAGCGGTTCGCGCGCCGATATGGATCGCGCCGTCGCCGCCGCTCGTGCGGCGTTCGACGGCGGGCCCTGGCCCCGTATGTCTCCTGGGGAACGGGCAGATGTGCTTCGGGGCGCCGCCAAGAACCTACGCAAGCACGACGAGGAGATGGCCTACACCCTGACCTCGGAGATGGGCTCGCCCATCTCCCAGTCGCTCGGTGGGCAGATCCCGGTCGCCATCGACCTGTTCGAGTACTACGCGGGGCTCGCGGACGGCTTCGATTGGGAGGACCGCCGCCCGACGTACGACGCCATGAACGAGGGGCTGGAGATTCTCGTGCGGCGCGAGCCGGTGGGGGTGGTTGCCGCGATCATCCCCTGGAACGGTCCGCAGATCGTCGCGGCGATGAAGCTGGCGCCGGCGCTGCTCGCGGGCTGCACGGCGGTCTTGAAACCGCCCCCCGAGGCTTGTCTCAACTTTGTGCGCTTCGCCGAGGCCTTCGAGGAGGCGGGGCTGCCCGAGGGCGCGCTAAATATCGTTCCGGCGGGAGGGAGGTCGGGGAGTATCTGGTCACCCACGACGGGTGGACAAGGTCAGCTTCACCGGCAGCACCGACGCCGGACGCCGCATCGGCGGCTTGTGCGCCGAGCGGGTCCGGCCCTGCACGCTCGAGCTCGGCGGTAAGTCGGCGGCGGTTCTGCTCGAGGACGTGGATCTCGAAAAGGCGATGCCGGCGCTCGTTGCCCCGATGATGTTCATCTCCGGGCAGGCGTGCAACGCGCAGACCAGGATCCTCGCCCCCGCGGCCGCTACGACGAGGTGGTGGAGGCCGTGGTCGAGACCGTGGGGACGGTGCCCTTCGGGGACCCGCGCGACCCCGAGACCTTTGTCGGGCCGCTGGCGGCCGAGCGCCAGCGCGATCGGGTCGAGTCCTACCTCGAGGTGGGAAGAAGGAAGGCGCGCGGGTGGCGCTAGGCGGCGGCCGTCCGTCCGATTTCCCCAAGGGCTGGTACGTCGAAAAGACGGTCTTCAGCGACGTCGACAACTCGATGCGCATCGCGCAGGAGGAGATCTTCGGTCCGGTCTACGTCGTCATCCCGTACGACGGCGCGGACGACGCCGTGCGCATCGCCAACGATTCGAGGTATGGCCTGGCCGGCAGCGTCTGGACCGAGGACGTCGACGCGGGGCTCGGGGTGGCGGGACGGATCCGCACGGGAGGACTCGGCGTCAACTGCTACAACCTCGACTGCGCGGCCCCCTTCGGCGGCTACAAGGAGTCCGGCCTGGGGCGCGAGCGCGGGCCCGAGGGTCTGGTGCCGTACCTGGAGACCAAGTCTATCCTGGTCCCGGAAGCCGGTGGCGTCGCGGAAGAGGAACCGGATCTCGTCTGAGGCCTCCGGTGCGAGCGAAGGAGGGTGGAGGGGCTTCGATCGTGCTCGATGCAATGCATCTACGGCCATTCCCCATACCTGCGGATGGCCAGATGCAGTATCAACCACGCGAATGGGACCTGTCGTTGACGCTTCGATGCTTGTGCTCGTAGCGATCGAGGGGAAAAGGAGGAGAGGATGAAGAGTCGGGCGGCGGTGCTTTACGGGGAAGGTCAGGAGTTCAAGCTGGAAGAGGTAGAGGTGGACGCCCCCAAGGAGGGCGAGGTCCTGGTCCACCTCGCGGCCACGGGGCTTTGCCACTCGGACTACCATCTGGTTACCGGGGAGTTGGGGCCCCTATACTTCCCGATGGTCGGCGGGCACGAGGGAGCGGGCGTCGTCGAGAAGGTCGGGCCGGGAGTCACGAGGTTCAAGCCCGGGGACCACGTCCTCCTGACCTTCATCCCGTCCTGCGGCTACTGCCGCTGGTGTTCGATGGGCCTGGGGTTCCTCTGCGACCGCGGAGCGAACATCTTGCTCGGTCCCCAGCTCGACGGGACGTTCCGCATGCACACCGAGGGCGGCGAGGACGCCGGCCAGTTCTGCTGCATCTCGACGTTCAGCGAGTACACCGTCGTCCCCGAGGCCTCCATCATCCCCCTCGCCGGGGACATAGACCTGACGAAGGTCTGCATCGTCGGCTGCGGAGTACCGACCGGGTTCGGTTCGGCGATAAACAGTGCGGACGTGCAGCCCGGGGAGACGGTGGTCGTCTTCGGGATCGGCGGCGTCGGGATCAACGCGGTGCAGGGCGCGGCCGTCAAGGGGGCGGCCAAGGTCGTCGCCGTGGACCCGGTGGACTTCAAGCTGGAGACCGCGGAGGAGCTGGGCGCCACCCACACCGTCAACCCCAACGAGCGGGACCCGGTCGAAGCCGTGATCGAGCTGACCAACGGCGTCGGGGCGGACAAGGCCATCGTCACCATAGACAACGTCCTGCCCGCACACGTGGGGCAGGCCTTCAAGGCCATCCGCAAGGGCGGACGCGCCGTGGTCACGGGGGTCGCCAACGTCAAGCACCAGCACATAGACGTCTCGCCCTTCGAGCTGACCATGTTGCGCAAGCAGGTCGTGGGCGCGCTCTACGGCGACTCTCCCGTGCACGCCGACCTGCCACGCTACCTTGAGGAGTACAGGGCCGGCAAGCTCAAGGTGGACGAGCTCATCACCAGGACCTACTCTCACGACGAGATCAACCAGGCTTTCCAGGACATGCTCGACGGGAAGAACATCCGCGGCGTGATCGTCTACGACTGGGCGAAGTAGTTATCAACCTATCTTAGGCTCTGCGCCGACTCCACGAGCGGAGGCGGCGCAGGGCCGTCGGCGGGTGCGCTACCGTCAGCGGGCGTCCGAAAGTCTTGACACCGCAAACCTTTGCCTGGCGACGCAAAGCCGGCATGGGACGCGTCCCGGTTACGTAGCGTATGGTGAGAACGGGGGCACGAAGTGAAGGCCATCAGCATCGATCGGTTCGGCGGCCCGGAGGTGCTCGAGGAGCGCGAGGTCGGAGACCCGGAGCCTGGACCCGGGGAGCTCTTGTTGGATGTGAGCGCCTGCGGAGTCTGCTACCACGACGTGCTGAGCCGCCAGGGCGCGATGCGCGGGGGGGTGGCGCTGCCGCGCATACCCGGGCACGAGATAGCCGGGGTCGTGGCGGAGGTCGGGCCGTCGGTGGAAGGCTTCTCCGTGGGCGACCGGGTGGCGACGACGCAGCGACGGTACGTCTGCGGCATCTGCGAGCTCTGCCGCAGCGGGCGCGAGACCCTGTGCCCATCTCGACAGTTTCTCGGGCACGAGTGCGACGGTGGCTACGCGGAACGGGTGGTGGTCTCCGCCGGCACCTCGGCGCGAGTTCCCGAAGGAGTCCGCGACGCCGAGGCCGCGGTCGCCGCCTGCGCTATAGGTACCGCCCTCAACGCCCTGCGCGACACCGGGAAGGCCCAGATCGGCGAGACGGTGCTCGTCACGGGATCGGGCGGCGGGCTCGGCGTCCACGTCGTCCAGCTTGCCTCGCGGGCGGGCGTGAGGGTGATAGCTACCTCCACCTCGCCGGAGAAGGCCGACCGTATAAAGGAGCTCGGGGCTGACACGGTAGTCGTCGACCCGGACGGGGAGTTCGCCGAAGGGGTGATGGAGTACACCGGTGGCCGAGGGGTCGACCTCGTGATCGACAACGTCGGCGGCAAGGTATTTCATCAGACGCGCCGCAGCCTCGCCCCGGGCGGGCGCTGGGTAATGGTCGGGGAGTTGTCCAGCGACGTCGTGCAGCTCAACCTCGCCCAGCTCTTCCTGCGAGGCCTCTCCCTTCACAGCGCCGTGAGCACGAGCCGGGCCCAACTCGTCGATACCCTGGATCTCATCGCCTCGGGCAAGGTTCGCCCGATAGTCACCGAGGCCCCGATGTCGCGGGCGGCGGAGATCCACGCCGAGCTGGAAGGCGGCGCCGTCTTCGGGCGTATCGCCCTAACTACGGGTTAGGTGCATCAGGAGGACGCGTCCATGTGTGAGTAATACGTGCGCAGACGGGCCACGCGCAGAGCTCCTCTAACCCTGCACGTGGCCCCGCAGTTCTGGTCCGCAACGCGCGTCTTGTGACCCGGGATCAAGCTCGCGACCGGCTCGTCGGTTCCCTCTCCAGCTCCTCGCCTATGCTCCGGTAGCCTGTGTTGGACCGGACGTGGATCTCCTCGTATGGAACCTGCGTCCCGCGCTCGCGTTCCTCGCGAGCGCGGGTCCCGCTGAGGACGGTGCCCAGGTAGCACCCTAAGAAGCCGAGAGGCATGGAGACGAGCCCCGGACCCGCGAGGGGGAAGAGCGCGTTTTCGCCCATCGCAGTGGGGCCGACCAGCGTCAGGCCCACGGAGGCGACGAGGCCGGTGAGCATCCCGACGATGGCGCCGGTGGTGTTGAACCGCTTCCAGTACAGCGTCAGCAGGATGACCGGGACGTTCGCGCTCGCGGCGATGACCAGGGGCACGGCGACGAGGATGGCTATGTTGACGTTCTGCACGGCCAGGGAGAGGACGATGGAGAGGACGGAGACGACCACCGCCATGATGCGAGCGGCGTTCAACTGCTCCCCGTCGCTCGCCTCGCCGTTGCGGATCACGTTGTTGTAGAAGTCGTGGGCGAAGGCGCCGGAGGCCGCTATGACGAGACCGGCGACCACGGCGAGGATGGTTGCGAACGTGACGGCCGCGACGAACGCCAGCAAGAAGGGGCCGCCCAAGACCTCGGCGAGCAGCGGAACCGCGAGGTTCCCCCCCTCGCTCGCCTCGGCGGCGAGGGTCTGCTGGCCGACCAGGAGCGCTGCCCCGTAGCCGATGATCGGCATCGCAGCGAGGACCAGCGCGATGACCCAGATGGAGACAGCGATGGAGGCCCGGGCCGCCTTCGCATCGGGGACGGTGAAGAAGCGGATCAGGATGTGCGGAAGACCCGACGCACCGAACATGTAGGCCAGAGCGACGGAGACCCAGCTCAGGCCCTCAAGCCCGTGCGGCGGCGTGAACGCGCCGCCCCCCAACTGCGCGCCTGCCTCGTCGAGGACGGCGAGCGGGTTGAAGCTGAACCGGGCCAGCACGAGCACCAACAGTACGAAGATCGCTACTATAAGCAGCACCGCCTTGACGACCTGGATGTACGTGGTCGCCAGCATACCGCCCGCCGTGATGTAGACCGCCATCAGGATCCCGATGATGATGACGGCCACGGCGTAGTCGACGCCGGTCAAGAGCTCGATAACGGCGCCCGCGCCGACGAGCTGGGCGATCATGTAAGGGATGCATATTGCTATCGTGCTGATCGCCGCCGCGGAGCGCACCCCTTTGGCGTTGAAGCGGCTCGTGAGCGCATCTGCCAGGGTGTACTTGCCGAGGTTCCTCAACGGCTCGGCGACGAGCAGGAGCATGACGAGGAAGGCGGCCAGGCCGCCGGCCGCTATGTAGAAACCGGTAAAGGAACCTAGAGCCGTGAGGCCGCCGATACCCAATATCGTGGCGGCGGACATGAAGTCGCCGGCGAGGGCGAGGCCGTTCTGCCAGCCCTTGATCTCCCCTCCGGCCACGTAGTGGTGGTCGGTGTCCTTGCTCCTCCTCGACGCCCAGGCGGTAATGCCTAAAGTTATTGCGATGATCACCACGAACGTGGCGATGGTTATGGTATCGGCGCTCACGAGATCCTCCTCCTCTCAGGCGCCTCCCGGCGCGCTTCCTCCACGAGCCTGTCCCACTTCTTCGCCCGCGCCGTGTACAGGTGCAGGAGCACCAAAACCACCACGAACTGCGCGAAGCCGAAGACGGTAGCCCAGGTCACCGCCCCGAAGGCCCGCCCATCCAGCACCGTGGTGAGCCCGCCCAGAGCGGTCCATGCCGTAAAGAACACGAAGAAGAACAGCATCGCGGGGACGATAAACGCCTTCTTTGCCTTCACCAACTCCGCGAAGGCCGAGGTCCGCTCCACTTGCTCCCACCCGCCGCTTCTTGGCCGAGGGCCGGATTGCTCCGCCGACGGCTCGTTCACACCCAACTTGTCTTCTCTCTCCACAAGTTCTCCTTTGCTGGAACGTTCAGTGGGGTCGCAAGCGGCACCGTTCGTGGTGCCATGAAATGCACTTAAGCTGCAAACCCGACAACACCCTGCCGGCTTCGGCCACGCAAAGCCCGAGGGTACGGTCGGAGTGCCGAGGACCCGAAGACGGTCGAGGCCACTCATCCGCGCTCACGAACGCCTCCTGGCTCTCGGCAAGGCCACGATGGTCGCGACACCGACGGCCGCGAGGCCTGTGGCGGCAAGCTTCGCCATGAGACGCCGGTCTACCGTCGAACCCCGACGACCGTGGTAAACCGCGTTGGCGGCGTCGCGGAGGAAATAGCGCGCCGTGCGGCGCAGGCGGAGACGACTGCGGTGCGGGTGGAGCTCTTCCTCGACGTCCCGGGTGTAGACGGGGGGGTCTAGCTCCAGGCCGTAGCGGGGGCTGTCGGGATACCGCCGCTCGATCCGGCGCCTCTCCCGCTCGATGTCCGCTATCATCTCCGACCGGTCGGGCAGCCCCACGTCGCCCTTCGCGAGCGCCGCTACCAGATCCGCCTGCACGTCCATTATGCGGATGTTGGCGCCGCCGCTGACGTTGTGGAACCCGACAAAGTAGAGGCCCGGCCATCCTGGCGCGGCGACGCGCTTGTAGAGGTCCAATCTGCGTCCGGTGACCGGCACCATCTCCTCGGACAGGAACGGCAGATCTATCTCGTAACCCGTCGCCGCGATGACCGTGTCGAACCTCTCGACCGTCCCGTCCGAGAAGTGGACCTCGTTCCCGTCCGCGTCGTCCGCGCCCGCCGTCTTGACGGCGATCCGCCGCCACGCGATGTGCCCCATAATGGTCGGGTGGCTTGCGGGGTGGGTACGCTTCTTGGGCCTGACGAAGCCCCAATCCTCCACCCGTCCGTGCGCGACGTAGGTGAGGAGTTCGCGGAACCGGCGTTCGACCGCCCACGGCACGCCGGGCTTGCTGATCTTCGCTATCGTCCTCTGGATGGGGACGCCGAACAGCATACGCGGCATGATCAGAACCGGCGACCGCGCGGTCATGGTGGTGGAGGCGGTGACTGTGCAGATGTCGGCCGCGATGTCCAGGGCGCTGTTCCCCGTGCCGACCACGAGCACCCGCTTGTCGCGGAACGGCTCGGGCGTCCGGTAGTCGTGGGAATGGAGGTACTCGCCCCCGAACTTCTTCGCGAAGGGCGGGTGGCTGGGGACCCCCTGGTGCCCGGTGGCGATGACGACGCCGTCGAAGCTCTCCTCGGTCCCGTCCGCCAGCCGTATCCGCCACTCGTTCCCGGGAGCGGTCGTAGGCTGCTCGACGGACGCGACCTTCGCGTTGAACCGGATGTGGCGCCTGATGTCGAAGTGGTCGGCGTAGGCTTCCAGGTAGGCATGGACCTGAAAATGCGTGGGGTTGAAAGGGTAATCCTCCGGGAAGGGGAAGTCGTGAAACTGGGTGGCGCGGGGCTCCGAGTTGATGCGGAGCGATAGATAAGCCGGGCTCCGGGCGTTGTCGTTCTCGTACACCCACAGCCCGCCCACCTGCGAGCCCATCTCGAACACCGTCACGGCGAAGCCGCGCTCCAGGAGGTGCTTGGCCGCACACAGGCCCGCTGCCCCCGCCCCGATCACGGCCATCCGCTCGACATCAGTCACATCGCTCACCCCTTGAGTCTCTCCCGACGTCTCCTGCCTGAGCATGCCTCTCGCGCTCCTTCTCGTGGACGGCGCTTGGCGGGCGCCTCCACGGTGCGTCGCCCCCCGCCCCGGGCCGGTCCATGAAGCTGCCACCGATCTTCTTCGGAGGATCTCGTGGGACGCCTACAACATCACCAGGCCGCCGCTTATGAGGATGCACTCGCCGGTTATGTAATCCGCATCGTCGGAGGCGAGGAAGGCGACCGTACCGGCCACGTCCTCGGGGACCCCGGCCCTCCCTAGCGGGACTTGCTTGATGCGCTGCGCTTTGGGTTCCCCCTTCCGTAGCCCTTTCATCTGGGCCAGCACGGCATCCTGCTTGTCCCAGAGATCCGTATCGACGATCCCCGGACCGACGGAGTTGACCCGGATTCCGTATGGTGCGAGGGCCAGGGCGAAGGACTTGGTCAGGCTGATCACCGCTGCTTTCGTCGCGCAATAGGGCGCGTAGAGCGGGCTGGCCTCCCTCCCCGCGATCGATGCCATGTTGATGATCGTGCCGCGTCCCCGTTCCCTCATGGCGTTCGCCGCAGCCTGCATGCCGAAGAACACGCCGCGCGCGTTGATGTCTACGATCCGATCCCATTCCTCCGGCGTAACGTCGAAGACTTCCTTTAGAAGCTGAATACCGGCGTTGTTGACCATGATCTCGAGCGGGGCGTCGAACTCCTGCTCGGCCATCGCGGTGACTTCTTTGATCTGGGCCGGGTCTGCAACGTCGACCTGTGTCGCGCGGGCCTCCCGGCCGATCTTACGGACGGCCGACGCCGTTTCTTCGGCGAGCTCCGGGTCGATGTCCGTGGCCAGGACGTCGGCGCCCTCCTCGGCCAGCCTGAGCGCGATGGCGCGGCCGATCCCTCTACCCGCCCCGGTGACCAGGGCTACCCTATTCTCCAAACGCATTGTCTTCGCCCTTTCTCTGAGCTTGGCGTCCGCTCCGGGCGAACCGGGGCGGGCGGCAGAACGGCATGGGGGATCACTTCTTCAGCGCACCGTCCCTTGCGGTAGATCTTTGGGCAGTCAGGGCGAATCCTTCGTAGCCCTTGGCCGCCACCTCGTCGCATATCTGTATGTAGGTCGGCAAACCACCGGCATATGGCATGAAGACCCGGGGCTTGCCGGGGATGTTCCCCCCGAGAAACCAGGAGCTCTGGGCCATGGGAAGAAGCGTGCGCCCGGCCGCCTCGTTGACGCGCTCGACCCACGCATCCTCCGCATCGACGTTCGCCTCGATGCGCTCGAAACCGCCCTCTCTCATGTACTCGATGCAATCCGAGACCCACTCGACGTGATGCTCGATGGACGTGGGCACGTTGGTGAGGATGGAAGGACTGCCGGGGCCGACGATGGTAAACATGTTCGGGAAACCGGCGATCTGGAGCCCCAGGTACGTGCGCGGGCCGGCCTCCCACTTCTCTTTGAGAGATCTGCCGCCCTTGCCGCGAATGTCCATCCTGAGGTAAGCACCCGTCAGGGCGTCGTAGCCGGTGGCGAACACGAGGACGTCCAGCTCGTACTCCGCGTCCGTCGTGCGGATACCCTTGGGGGTGATCTCTTGGATCGGCGAGCTCTTGACGTCCACCAGGGAGACGTTGTCCCGGTTGTACGTCTCGAAGTAGTCGGTGTCGATCGGCGGCCGCTTCGTCGCGTAGGGATGGTCGTACGGGGTCAGGGTTTCGGCGACGGTCGGGTCCTCGACGATCTCGCGGATCTTGGAGCGGATAAACTCGGACGCCGTATCGTTTGCTTCCTTGTTGATGATCAGGTCGCTAAACGTGCTCCTGAACCGCAAGCTGCCCCGTTCCCAGGCGGCTTCGTACATGGCCTGACGCTCGTCCTGTGAAACCTCGAGGGCCGACTTCTTGCCAACGTCCCAGGGGTGGCCGGCGGGCGTCTTGCGCTGCTTCTGACGGATCTCGTCGTAGTTCGCCTTGACCTGCTCCTGAAACGCCGGGTCCATCGGAGCGTTCCGCGCGGGAACGCTGTAGTTCGGGGTCCGCTGAAAGACGGTGAGGTGGCCTGCTTCCTCCGCGATCTTCGGGATAATCTGGATCCCGGTCGAGCCCGTGCCCACCACTCCGACCCTCTTGCCGGCGAAGTCGACGCCCTCTTGCGGCCATTCCCCGGTGTGGCACCATTCGCCTTCGAAGGTATCGAGGCCCTTGATGTCCGGTACGTTCGCGGCGGAGAGACCACCCACCGCGGTTATGAGGAACTGCGCGAAGAAGCGTTCGCCGCCGTCCGTTCGGATCTCCCACCGGTTCCCGTCCTCGTCGAAGATCGCCGACGTCACGCGCGTCCCGAGCTGGATGTCCCGGCGCAGGTCGAACTTGTCCGCCGCGTAGTTGAGGTAGCGCAAGATCTCGGGCTGGGCCGCGTACTTCTCGGTCCACTCCCATTCCTGCTGCAGCTCCTCGGAGAACGAGTACGAGTAGTAGTAGCTCTCGGAGTCGCAACGCGCCCCCGGGTAGCGGTTCCAGTGCCACGTCCCGCCGACGCCGCTCGCCGCCTCGAGGACTCGCGCCGAGAGCCCGAGCCCGTCGCGCAGGCGGTGGAGCATGTACATCCCCGCGAACCCGGCTCCGATGATGATCACGTCGAACTCGCCCATCGAGCCGGCACCTGTTTTTGGGAGGTTCTGCTGCAAGCCGGTCATGCCTTCCTCCTCGTGTTTGCGGTCCAGATCATGCTCCCTCCGTGCCGACGTCTCGCCGGAACCGAGCGCTCAAGCGCCGGAACATCCTCGGGTGCGGCGAGTCCCGCGGCCCTTGTCGGGCGGCTCTCTACGGTTGCCGCGAACGGTCGGCGCGTCGCACCGAACGGCCCCACGAGGCCCTGCATAAAGGAAGAGCCCTGGCTACTCCTGATGGGAGACAAAATCTCGTATGCTCCTCGGCGGGCCCGAGCTACAGGGACGCCTTTGCGGCGAACGCCTGACGCATCCGTGCCGCCGCATCCTCGATGGCCTGCTTGCCTTTGTCCATCACCCCGCACAAAGTGACGAAGCCGTGGATCTGGCCCTCGTAGCGTTTGACCGCGACGTCGTTGCCGGCCTCCAGCAAGAGCTTCGCGTAAGCCTCCCCCTCGTCTCGCAGAGGGTCGAACTCCGCGGTGACCACGAACGCGGACGGCAGACCGCTCGCGTCCTCCATGAGCAGCGGGGAGGCGCGCACGTCGCGCCCGAGGTCTTCGCTCTCCAGGTAGTGCCCCCAGAACCACTTCATCGACTCGGTAGTGAGGTAGTAATCGGTCCCGTTCGACCGGTACGAAGCCGTCTCGAAGTCCATGTTCGTCACGGGGTAGAAGAGCACCTGAAAGCTTAAATTCGGCGCACCTTCGTCCCGGGCCATGGTCGTGACCACGGTCGCCAGGTTGGCGCCGGAACTGTCCCCGCCCACCGCGATCCGCCGGGGATCCACGCCGAGCTCGGCGGCGTTTTCGGAGACCCACCGCGTGGCGGCGTAGCAGTCGGTCACGGCCGCCGGGAACTTGTGCTCCGGCGCGAGCCGGTAATCGACGGAGACCACCACCGCCCCTGCGCGGTTGGTCAACATCGTGCACATCGCGTCGACCATCTCCAGGTCGCCGACCACCCAACCGCCCCCATGAAAGTACACCAGCGCGGGGAACGGACCCGCGCCTTCGGGGTGTAGACCCGGATCGGGATGTCGCCGAGAGGGCCCGCGATCGCGCGATCGGAGATGCCGCCGACCGGCTCCGGCTCCCCCTCAACTCGGTGAGCTTCGCCAGGGCATCCCGTGCCTCTGTCGGGCTCATCTCGCTCAGGGCCGGACCGTTCGCCTCCAGTAACTGCCGGAGGAAGGCACTCGCCTGCTCGTCGAGGGCATGTTCTCACTCCTCAAAATCGCTCGGAAAGGGCCAGCAAGTCACGAAGCGAACCTCGAAAACGCACACGCCGCCTGACTCCTTCCCCTTACAAAACCTGCCATGCTGATTCCCCTATCTGTGCCCATATTAGTACGATAATTTCTATATTGCAACAACTAGGGGCTGCCAGCTTGAAGATTCCTGCTTGACACCGATCCTGATTTTGTTTATGTTGTGAACCTATAATTCATATATAGGCACCGAGGGAAAGGGCTATGCGGGAGCAGGGTCGCAAGACGCCGGTGGTAAGGGGTGTGGACGTGGTACCGGACGTGAGTGCCGGAAGATGCCGGCTTGTCGCACGTGGCGGTTCTCGAAGCCGTCGGCGCTGTTGCCCGCTGGCGCAGTCTCCGGGGGGCGGGTGATCGGGAGGACGCGAAGGGCCGGTAAGTAGGACCCGAAGGTTCGTGCCGGAGTTGCTTTGCAAGCGCTGTCTACGGGGGGAAGGAGAGTCGATGGAGAGAGACGATAGGTCGATCGCGGACGAGCGGTCTTTGACGGAGCGCTCCGCGCCCGTCAGGGAAGGTGTGGGGAGTAGGAGTAGCGACTGGGAGCGGGTGGAGCGGACCTCGGCCTTCGAGGAGTTGGCGCGTAAGAAGAGGGCGTTCATCGTTCCCGTGGTGATCCTCTTTACGGTGTTCTTTCTGGGGTGGCCGGCGTTGGGCGGGTTCACCACGTTGCTCGACGGTCAGGCCATAGGGGCTATGACCTGGGCGTACGTCTACGGCTTTGCCCAGTTGGCGACCACGCTGGTACTCCTCCACCTGTACACGAGGCAGGCCGCCAGATGGGACGGGCTTGCCAGGAGGGCGCGAGAAGAGGCCGCCGAGGGGGGGACGGGCGCATGAGCACCGACGCCACGACGATCGTCGTATTCCTGCTGATAGTCGCGATCACCCTGGGCATCACCGTCTGGGCGTCGAGGCGGAACAAGGACGCGAGCCAGCATTACGTGGCCGGAGGCGAGATCAAGGGCTGGCAGAACGGCCTCGCCCTCACGGGCGACTACCTGTCCGCTGCCACGTTCCTCGGCTACACGGGCCTCATCGCGGTGGCCGGCTTCTCGGCCTTCTACCTGATGATCGGTGCCACGGTCGGGCTCCTTATAATGCTCCTGCTCATCGCGGAGCCGCTTAGAAACCTCGGCCGGTACACCATAGGGGACGCGCTCACGAGCCGCTTCAACGCCAAAGGGGTCCGCGCGGCGGCGGCTCTCACCACGGTAGCCATAAGCATCCCGTATTTGATCACCCAGCTTGTCGGCGCGGGCTCGCTCTTCGAGCTTCTCATGGGCGTCGACTACGCCGTGGCCGTCATCGTCATAGGCGTCCTCATAGCTATCTACATCACCGCGGGCGGCATGGTGGCCGCCACCTGGATCCAGATAGTCAAGGCGGTGCTGCTCATAAGCGCGTTCCTCGTCATAACGCTGCTCGTGCTCTCCAGGTTCGGCTTCAACCCGTTCGCCGTCTTCAACGAGGCTTCGGCCACGCTGGGAGGCGGGGCGCTCACGCCGCCGCACGGGACCCTGGAGGGGTTGGGATGGATGTCCTTCGCCCTGGCCCTGTTCCTTGGCGTGCCGGGGTTGCCGCACGTTCTGATCCGCTTCTTCACCGTCCCCGACGCGCAAGCGGCCCGCAGCTCGCTCGCCGTCATGATCTGGATCTCGGTCCTCGCGATAGCGACGATACCGATCATCGGCTACGGGGCCGCGCTCCTGGTCGGTCAGGACGCTATCGCCGAGGCGGGCGAGGGGGGGAACCTCGCGGTCCCGCTGCTCTCGGAGATTCTCGGTGGGCCCGTCCTCTTCGCCTACGTCTCGGCGATCACCTTCGCGACGATCCTGGCCGTGATGGCCGGGCTGGTGATCGCGGCCTCCGGCGCCTTCGCCCACGACCTGTACAACCAGGTTATACGCAACGGCGAGGCGAGCGAGCGAGAGCAGTTGAGGGCCGGACGTATAGCGGCGGCGCTCATCGTCATATTGTCGCTCCTCCTCTCCCTCGGGCTGCAAAACGTCAACATAGCGATCCTCGTTGCCGTGCCCCTGGTCATCGCCGCGAGCGCCAATACCCCGGTCATATTGCTGCTGCTCTACTGGAAGGGATTTACTACGACCGGAGCAGTCGTCGGCATGCTCACCGGCCTCGTCGCCTCCCTGGGCCTGGTGCTGCTCGGTCCCACCGTCATGGGCGAGAACGCGATCTTCCCCCTCCCGAACCCGGCCCTGGTCTCCGTGCCGCTGGGCTTCCTCGGCTGCTACCTGGGGACCGTGCTCAGCGGCTCCAGGGCGCGCGAGGAGCGCGAACGGGGAAGGCAGGTCTCTTACAACGAGATCCACGTCCGCTACAACACCGGCATCAGCAGCATAGAAGAGGAGCTCGAAGGAGCGAGGGTGAGGGAAGGATCGAGAACCTGATGCCGGACGGAGGAGGGAGCTCATCGGTGCTAAGGACCATATGCCCGCGGCGATAAGCCGGTGCACGGGCGGAGAGAAGTTGGCGAAGGACGTGATCGAGGAGGTGCGCGAGTGTCAGGGGCGGTAGGGATCGTCGGGGTACATCAGGAGCCCTACGGAGAGAACTATTCGGAGTCCACCCTGGAGGAGATGGTCTTCCGGGCGACGCGGCGGTTGCTGGAGGAGGCGGGGGTCGAGCGCGAGGAGTTGAGCAACATCGTGACCGCGTCCTCCGACGTAACGGACGGGCGCGCGATCTCCAACATGGTGATGGCCGGGTCGACGGCCTCGTACTTCAAGGACTCGATCAACCTCTCCAGCGCGAGCGAGCATTCCTTTCTGCTCGCGGCCATGCAGATCATGTCCGGGCTGCGGGACCTGACGCTGGCGATCTCCTGGAGTAAGGTCTCGGAGAGCCCCGTGGACGTCGTGCAGAGGGTTGCCTCCGAGCCATACTTCACGCGCCCGATCGGGATCAACGCGATGACGAGCTACGCCCTGCAGGCCTCCGCGTACGAGCAGGCCTACGGTCCCGACCGGAACCTCATCTCGCGGGTGGTGGTCAAGAACCGCCGGAACGCCCTGGACAACCCCCTCGCCCACCTGCGCGAGGCGCCCACGCTGGAGCAGGTCAACGAGTCTGCGCCCCTCAGTTGGCCGCTGACCGAGTACGACCTGCCCCCCTACTCGGACGGCGTGTGCGTGCTCCTCCTGGCGTCGGAGGAGCGGGCCAGGGTCTTCGACGGGCCGGTAGCGTGGGTCAGGGGGATGGGATGGGCCACCGGCGGCTACTGGATGGGCGAGAGGGACCTCACGAAGCTGCCCAGCCTCGAGGCCGCGGCGAAAAAGGCTTACGCGATGGCCGGCATCGAGGACCCGCTCGAGCAGTTCGATGCGGCGGAGCTCCACGAAGCATCCTCCTACAACGAGATCATGCAGTACGAGGCCTTGGGGTTCGCGGAGTACGGCGCGGGGGAGGAGCTCATCAGCGAGGGGGTGACCCTGCCGGAGGGGAAGCTGCCGGTCAACCGCTCGGGCGGGGCGCTCAGCTCCAACCCGGCCTTCGCTTCGGGGCTCGTGCAGGTCGCCGAGGCCGCGTTGCAGGTCACGGGAAGGGCCGGCGAGCGCCAGGTGGAAGGGGCGAGGAGGGCTCTGGCGACCGCCCAGCAGGGGTTCGCCACCCAGGGTGCGAGCGTCGTCTGCCTGGAAGGCGAGTGAGGAGAGATGCCGTTCCACGAAACCGGAGGGAGCTAGGGTAGTGAGAGAAGTAGCAATAGCCGGCATCGGACAAACAAAGTACTCGGGGCTCACGGACCAGAGCTACCCCGAGCTGGTCCGCGCGGCCACCAAGACCGTGCTCGAAGACGCAGAGACGACGATCGACTCCGTCGACGCGGTCGTCGTCTCCATGGCCCCGGACGCGATCATCGGCGTCTCGCACGGGGAACGCTGGATCGTGGACGCCTGCGGGGCCGCGGGCAAGCCGATGATGCGGGTCCACACGGGAGGGGCGACGGGGATCTCGGCCGTCCAGGTGGCCGCCTACCACGTGGCGTCCGGGATGTACGACACCGTCATGGTCGTCGGCGCAGACCGCGTCGGCGAGAGCGGCGACGCCCAGACCATTCTGAACCGGATCTGGGACCCCTTCTACGAGCGGGCGATGCCGCTAAACACCATAACGATGCTCGCCTTCCAGGCCGTGCGCTTCATGGAGAAGTACGGGATGACCGAGGAGCACATGGCCGCGGTCTCGGTCAAGGACCACAAGAACGGCTGCAAGAACCCCTACGCCCACGTCCAGAAAGAGTTCACCGTCGAGGACGTCTTGGGCTCCCGCATGATCTCCTGGCCCATAAAGCTGTACGATTCGTGCCCCTCCTCCAGCGGGGGTGCCGCGATGATCCTCACGGCCGGGGAGAACGTCGGCAGGTTCCCTCACAAGCCCGCCTACATCCGGGGCCTCGGACACGCCTCCGAGACCTACTGGATGGGCGACAGGATGGGCCCGAAAAAGGAGGTCGACCACGCGGACTCGCCGGCGCTGACGCAGGCGGCCTACGCCGCCTACAAGATGGCTGGCATTCAGGACCACCGGCGGGAGATCCAGGCGTGGGAGCTGTACGCGCCCTTCAGCAACATCGAGCTTCACGCCATCCAGGACGTCGGGTTGTGCGAGCCGGACGAGACGCTGAAACTGCTCGAGGATGGCGCCTTCGACATCGACGGGGATCGACCCGTCAACCCGTCCGGCGGGGTCCTGTGCGCGAACCCGATCTCCGTCACCGCGATGGTGCGCGTCGCGGAGGCGGCGTTGCAGGTGCAGGGCCGGGCGGGGGAGCACCAGATCGACGGGGTCAAAACGGCCCTCGCAACGGGCATCGGCGGCGACCACCAGCACTTCGGTGCCGTGGTCGTGGGAGACGGCCGCTAGCCCGCAAGGGGAGAGAACGGAACAGGAGGAGCTACATGAAGCAGGAGTCACTGACGACGCTCCAGGAGCACTGGGACATCACCTACAACCACGCGCTCGGCGAGACCGGGAGCCACTTCTACAACGCGCTTCGCGACGAGGGCAAGATCCTGGGCCGCAGGTGCCCGGCGTGCGAGAGGGTCCTCCTTCCGCCGCGCCCGTTCTGCGACCGCGACTTCGTGGACACGACGGACTGGGTCGAGGTCGGGACCGAGGGCCGCGTGGAGGCGTTCACCGTCGTGTTCCAGTCCTTCCGCGGGCTCCCGGAAGCCCCGTACTGCATCGCGTACGTCCTGCTCGACGGGGCGGACACCGCCGTCCTGAACTACGTGAGGGGCATCGACTGGACCCCGGGGAACGTCCCCCAGAACATCGGCGTCGGGACCCGGGTCAAGGTGGCCTTCGCGGAGGAGCGCGAGGGCAGGATGACCGATTTCTGGTTCGAAAAGGCCTGAATCCGGAGGGAATGATGGAACCGAAGAGCCGTACGCTCGGCGGCCTGCTCGACGAACTCGCGGAACGCTACGAAGGAAAGGACGCGCTGCTGTTCCGGGGAGAACGGCTGACCTTCGGGCAGTTCAGAAGGCGCGTCGACGATCTTGCGAAGGGCCTGCGCGAGCTCGGCGTCGGGCGAGGGGACAGGGTCGCCATCCTCATGGGCAACCGGCCGGAGTGGATCCTCTCGGCCTTCGCGGCCTTTCGCCTCGGGGCGATAGCGATGGGCGTGAACACCTGGTACAAGGCGAACGACCTGGGCTACGTTCTGGAGCAGGCCGGCGCGAAAACCCTCGTCATGGCGGACCGCTTCCTGAGCAACGATTTCGTGGAGATCGTGTCGGAGATCTGCCCGGAGCTCGGGACGGCGTCCGCCGACGAGCTCAGATCAGAAGCCCTGCCCGACCTCGAAAGCGTCGTCGTCCTGGGAGAGGACGTCCCGAAGGGGGCGTACGCCTTCTCACGGCTGGAGGAGCTCGGGGCCGAGGCCTCCGACTCGGGCCTGCGGGACGTGGGCGTGGAGCCCGACGACGTCGCGCTCCTGCTGTATACGTCGGGGACCACGGCGCGGCCGAAAGGCGTGACCCTCGTGCATCGCGGGCTGATCGAGAACAGCTACAACATAGGCGAGCGCGAGCACCTCGACGAGACGGACCGTTTGTGGCTGAGCGTGCCCCTCTTCTTCAGCCTGGCCTCGGCCAACGCGGTCCCTGCCATCCTCACGCACGGGGGGAGCGTGGCGATCCAGGAGCGCTTCGAGCCGGAAGAAGCGCTGGCCCTGATCCAGGAGACGCGCTCGACCGTCTACTACGGCATGCCGCCCGTGACCAAGGCGCTCTACGAGCACCCGGAGCGGGACAGGTACGACATCTCCTCGCTGCAAAAGGGCGCGACCATCGGGCCCAGGGAGTCGATCCGGCAGGCGATCGAGCTGGTGCCCCACGTCTCCAACATCTACGGCTCGACGGAGACCTACGGCAACTGCTGCGTCATCGACGGACAGGACAGCGTGGAGCGCCGCCTCACCTGCCAGGGTAAGCCCCTCCCCGGGGTGACGATCAAGATCGTGGACCCACAGACGCGCCAGGAGCTCGGAGTCGGGGAGGTCGGCGAGGCCCTGGTGAAGGGCTACATCACCCCGGGGTACTTCCGGGACCCCGAAAAGAACGCGGAGACCTTTGTCGACGGCTTCTACCTCACCGGCGACCTCGGTTACCTGGACGAAGGGGGGTACTTCCACTACGTCAGCCGCCTGAAGGACATGATCAAGACCAGCGGCATCAACGTCTCGCCGCTCGCGGTGGAGGAGCACCTCTACGGGCACCCGAAGGTCAACGAGGTCCACGTCGTGGGGGTACCGGACGAGGACCTGGGGAGCGTGTCGTGGCTATCGTCGAGCCGAAGAACGGCGCCGATTGCACAGAGGAGGAGCTGATCTCCTATTGCAAGAGCGACCTGCCCAGCTACAGCGTGCCGCGAAACATCCTGTTCATGAAGGTCGAGGAGCTGCCGACGACCGCGACCGGTAAGGTTGCCAAGCGGATGCTGCGCGACATGCTGGCCGAGCACGACCGCGGGGCCCGCGCGTGATAGTAGACGCCCACATCCACATATGGGCGCCGGAGTACATCCCGGCGTCGATGCGCTACAACTGGGCGCGGCTAGCCGCCCATCGCCGCTACCCCTTCCGGGACCCGGACGAGATCTTCCCGAAGGTCACCCGCGGCGTCGCCGACCCGGAGGGTACGTACACGATGGCGGAGATGGACCGCGCCGGGGTCGATGCCTCGGTCTCTATGCTGGTCGACTACGGCGTCCTCTGCGACGAGGAGGCGGAGGTGCCGCTCGTCGACGTCATGGAGCATTACGGAGAGCTGCAGGAGCGCTACGAAGGGCGCTTCTACGCCTTCGCGACCGTCGATCCCCGGCGTCCGAACGCCGTCGAGATGTTCGAGTGCGCGATCAAGGACTTTGGGCTCAGGGGGCTCAAGCTGTATCCGGCGGCCGGGTTCTACCCTTACGACGAGGCTTGCCTCCCGCTCTACCGGAGGTGCGTGGAGTGGGACATCCCCGTGACGTTCCACACCTCCACCGTGGAGTCGCCGTTCATACAGCGCTACACCCATCCCATGCAGCTAAGCGACGTCCAGGCCATGTTCCCCGACCTCAAGATCATCCTGGCCCACGCCGGCAAGGGGCCGTGGTGGCAGGAGGCGACCGCGGTGGCCGCCGCCCATCCTCACACGTATCTTGAGATGTCGATGTGGTCCGAGGTCGCTTTCAGGGACCCGGGCGAGTGCGTGACGAAGCTCGCCCACATGAGGGACGCGGTCGGGGCGCACAAAATCCTGTTCGCCAGCGACAACTGCGCGGGGCCCGCGACGGAGGGCGACAAGTCCTGGCTGCACAAGTGGGTCGACTTCTTCAGGGAGCTCCCGGAGCTCGCGCCCGAGCACGGATGTTCGTTTACCCGGGAGGAGGTAGGGTTGATCCTCGGCGAGAACGCGACGCGCGTGATGAAGCTGGACGAAGTCCGCGCCCGCCCGACCGGCACCCCGGCCTCCGAGAGGGGTTGATCCGATGCTCTCGAACGTCAGGGTGCTCGACCTGACCGGCACGCTCCCCGGTCCCTACTGCACGCTGCTCCTCGCCCACTTCGGCGCCGAGGTGATCAAGGTCGAGCGCCCGGGGGCGGGGGATTCCATGCGCGACATGGACCCCTGGATCTACGAGAACCTGAACCGCGGGAAGAAGAGCGTCGCCCTCGACATGAAGGCCGAAGGGGGCAGGAGACCCTGCGCCTCCTCGCCAGGGACGCCGACGTCGTGGTGGAGGGCTTCCGTCCGGGGTGGTCGAGCGGCTCGGCGCCGATTACGAAAGCCTCAGGGCCATAAACCCGACGCTCGTCTACTGCTCGATCTCCGGTTTCGGCCAGGACTCTCCCTACAAGGATCGCCCGGGCCACGACATAGACTACATGGCACTCTCCGGCGCCCTGGCGATGACGGGGAGGGTGGAGGAGGACCCCCCGGAAGGGCACGTGCAGAAGATACCCGTCAGCGACTTCGCGGCCGGTCTTTTCGCCGCGAACGCGATCCTCGCGGCCCTCGCGGCGGAGGAGCGGGAGAGCGTCTACATCGACGTCTCCATGACGGACCTCGTGCTGACCTGGGCGGCCCTGAAGTCCGGTCACTTCTTCGGGGGGACCGAGCCGAAGAAGCCGACGGTCGAGGCGCACTACGGCGTGTTCGGGACGAAGGACGGCGGCTACGTGGCGCTGGGGGTGATCGAGGACCACTTCTGGCAGCGGTTGTGCCGCTACTTCGGCTGGGACGACTTTCTCGAGGACCCCGAGCTCGCCACCTACGAGGACCGGAACCGGCACGCGGAGAGGATACTTCCCCGTCTCAGGGCGGCCGTGGCGAAGAAGGAGCGGGGCGAGATCGTCGAAGACCTGCTCGCCCTGAACGTACCCTGCTCGCCGGTACAAAACTGGGCAGAGGTTACCGAGGATCCGCACGTACGTAGCCGCGGCCTCCTCGGCAGGGAGACCGACGCCGAGAGCCAGGGCTACACGAGCGTAGAGATCCCCTACCGCTACAAGGGCTTCGAGCCGCCCGGGCTGAAGAGGGCGCCACGGCTGGGCGAGCACGACACCGAGGTTCTAGGGCCGCTGCGCGACGGACGGAGGAGCGGGGGGTGAAGGGGCCCGGAGAACCCGGGCCGAGACCGTCGTGCGCCTCCGGGAGGCACGGGTGAGAGCGGATGCCGTGAAGGGCGACCCGCTGCTCGTGCGGGAGGGGAGAGGATCCTGCTGGGCGGCATCTCCTGTGGGCATGCGGACACGTAAGCTTCCCGAACCGTCCGGTATGCCCGAACTGCCTCGGAACGGGGGTCAACGAGGTGGCGATCGGGCCCGGGCCACGCTCCTGATGCACACGGTGAGCCACGTCGCCCCGGACGGGTTCGAGGCGCCGCTGGTGCAGGCCTGGGCGCGGCTCGACGAGGGCCCCGAGGTGTTCTGTCTCCTGTTCTGCACGGCGGACGAGGCGGCGCGACTATCCGCCGGCCAGGGCTGGAGTTCGAGGTCCTCTTCGATGGGACGGAGGCGCAGAGGTGGGGGTACAGACCCGCCGGTTAGGGGCGAGCTGGATGGATCGATGCGTGGTCGCCGGGTGGGGTTTCATCCTTTCGGAAAGTTCCTCGACAAGTCCCTGAAGGACCTGGGGGCCGTCGCGGTGCTCGGGCGGTGCGTGACGCGGGCCTGACGCTCGCCGACGTCGAGGTCGCCTACGTCGGCAACTCCTACGCGGGCTGACGACCGGGCAGGAGTCCGTGCGGGGGCAGGTGATCCTGCGGCACGTAGGGTTGAGCGGCATACCCGTCGTCAACGTGGAGAACGCGTGCGCGAGCGGGGCGACGGCCCTTCATCAGGCGGCCATGGCCGTAGGCTCGGGTGCGGCGGAGACGGCGCTTGCCCTCGGCGTCGAGAAGCTCTTCGTGGGCGACACGAAGAGGTCTCTACGGGCGCTCGGCACGTCGACGGACGTGGAGACCATGGGCGACAGAGGGGGGCAGTTCACCGCCCTGTACGCGATGAAGGCCCGTCAGGTCATGGAGGATTACGGCATACCCATCGAGTCGGTCGCGCGCGTCGCCGTCAAGAACAGCAGGAACGGCAGCCTCAACCCTATCGCGCAGTTCCGTAAGCCGCGCACGATCGAGTCGGTGCTGTCCTCGCGCCCCATCTCCGAGCCCCTAACGCTCCTGATGTGCAGCTCGATCGCGGACGGGGCCGCCGCCGCGTTGCTCGTGAGCGAGCGCAAGGCCCGCGAGATGGGTATCCCGAAACCCGTCTACGTCGCGGGCTGCGGCCTGAGATCCGGGGAGTACGGGAGGCGGGAGGGTCTCGCCGAAGCCAACTCGGTCAGGGCGGCGGCGCACAGGGCCTACGACGCGGCCGGCATCGGACCCGAGGACCTGGACCTCCTCGAGGTCCACGACGCGGCCGCCTCGTCCGAGGTGGACCACCTCGCTTCGCTGGGCGTCGCCCCGGTCGACCGAGGCTACAGAGAGCTCGTGGCCGGCCGTTACGACCTGCACGGGGAGCTGCCCGTGAACACCAGCGGCGGCCTGCTCTCGAGGGGACACCCGACGGGCGCCACCGGGGTCGCTCAGGTGGGCGAGGTGGTTCTGCAGCTCAGGGGGAGCGCCGGCGAGAGGCAGGCCCGCGGCGGCCGTCCGATCCGGACGGGGTTGTGCCTGAACACCGGGGGACGGGTGGAGGACGATCGGGCGGCGATAGCGGTCACCGTCCTGTCGACGTGAGAGGGACGCACCCGGAGCCGGTCGAATGCCAGGGCTCGCCGTAGACGGCCGTAAAGGCCCAAGGATCGAGGAGGCGTAGTGAACGAGGTAGCAGGCCGTGTGGCGCTCGTCACCGGAGCCGGTGCGGGCATCGGCGAGGCCATCGCTCGCGCGCTCGCCCTGAGGGGGGCGACGGTCGTGGTCAACGATCTGGAAGAGGGCAGGGCGCGTGGAGCCTCCGAGCGCATCACCGCCGCCGGCGGTACGGCTTCATACTTCGTCGCCGACTGCAGCAACGGCGGGCAGGTAGAGAGCATGTTCGACTGGGTCGAGGATACCTACGAACGGCTGGACGTACTGGTGAACAACGCAGGCATCATACGGGACGCGCTCGTGACGAAGATGACCGAGGAGGACTGGGACGCGGTTCTGGACGTCAACCTCAAGTCGCAGTTTCTGTGCTGCCGGCAGGCGGCATCGATGATGGTCGAGCAAGGGTACGGCAGGATCGTGAACATCTCCTCCAGGGCCTGGCTGGGAGGGTTCGGGCAGGCGAACTACTCCGCCTCGAAGGGCGGGGTAGTAAGCCTCACGCGCGCCCTTGCTCTGGAGCTTGCCCGCCACAACGTGACGGTCAACGCCATAGCTCCCGGGCTGGTCGAGACCGATATGTTCCGCAACTTCCGCCGCGACGTTCGCGAGAAGTTGATCGCGATGCAGCCGACCGGACGGGTCGGGAAGCCGGAGGACATCGCAAACGGGGTGCTGTTCTTCGCGTCCGACGCGTCATCCTACGTAACGGGACAGACGATACACATCTGCGGAGGGAAGAGCCTCTCTTCCAGTTACCAGTAGGATCCTTCTTTAGCCGTGCACGATGTGTTGGTGGGCAGATTCGGGAGCGGGTATAAAATCCGTAGAACCTGCGCCCTGGGCAAACGGGTTCGGCAAGCTCGATCCTGCCGTCTACAGAGCGAGGGCGTGACAGAGTTACGAGAAGGAGCGGCTTGCAGGAGACCAACGGCGCAGATCATACCGCGAAACGCGGGCAGGGCCGCTCCGGCGGGGAGCGTCGATCGCCGGGCAGCGTCATTCGGAGCTTGCAGCTACTGGAGCGTCTCTCTCGTGCGGGGCGGGGGCTCACCTTGACCGAGCTGTCACACGACATCGACTCGCCCAAGAGCACGACCCTGAAACTGTTGCGCACCCTGCAAGGAGAGCGTTTCGTTACGTACAACCAGCGTTTGAAGATATACATGCTGGGTCCGACCGCGACGGTACTCGCGCAACGCATACTGGCCAGCCCCGGCATCCGGAGCATTTGCAGGCCCTACCTGGAACGCCTTGCCGAGGTAAGCACCGAAGACGCGTACCTCGGGGTGAAGGAGGACGGCTACATCGTCTACATAGACAAGGTCGAGGGCCGTCAGTCGGTGCGCCTGGACATCGCGCTCGGCACCAAACGTTACCTGCACTCAAGCGCCGTCGGCAAGCTCTTCCTGGCCGATATGGTCGAAGAGTCGGTGCGGTCCGCCGTGGAGGAGGGAGGATGGCGCGCAGTCACCGCAAACACCCTGACCGACCCGGAGGCCCTCCGCGAGGAGCTGGAACGTATTCGCCGTGAGGGCGTATCCATAAGCCGCGGCGAGAATATAGAGGGCATAACGGCGATCGCGGCTCCCATCAGGGAAGGCGTGGGTACCGTCGTAGCCGGAATCAGCGTCTCGGGGCCGACCTCGCGCCTGAACGATTCTCTGGAAAGCCTTATCGACCTGGTCAGGGGCACGGCGGAGACCATCAGCGCGGACCTCCTACAGGCAGATGCAGGCAAATTTAGTGACGGTGGATCGTAGTATGAGCGCGTTGCGCGCCCCGAAAGCATAACCTGCGTTACACGTCGGATTGACCGACCGCCGACTCCCTCTCTCGCAGGGCTGCTTTGAGGACCCGGCCCATCGAGTTGCGTGGCAGGCTATCGACCAGCCTAACGGTACGGGGCACCTTGTAGTTCGCCAGGTGCGTCCTGCAATGCTCGATCAGGTCGTCGGCAGACAACTCGACGTCCGGCTCGACGCACGCGCAAACTTCTTCTCCCGGCACCGGATGCTGCCTGGCTACCGCCGCCGCATCGGCGGCTTTGAGGGCGCGATCACGGGGGGCTGGTGGCTCCGTCGATCACTTCCTCGTGGAGCCAGATAAGGTGCGCGGTATCTTCTCCCACGTTCCTGATCGAGTGCGCCTCTCCCGCGCCGACGCGCAGGCAGTCCCTGGGTCCCAGGGCTACGGCTTCTCGCGCCGCGTCTCCCTCGACGGCGACGGTGACGTTGCCGCGGACCACAAAGTAGGTCGCCGCGCACGCCTGCGCCCGCATGGGCTGCTTGTTCGCGGGCAGGATGCCCATGAAGCCCAGAGCGACGTTGTCGCTGGAGACGGAGACCTCGGGGTTGAGGTCCAGGCCGTTCGTCGCGCCGACCCAGCTCGCAAGCCAGCGCAGGTGGCCCACCTCTTTCGCCCGATCACCATCCCAGTATGGGACGAGGTCCTCGAAGCGGACCATCTTCATCTCGGGACACGGGATGGGTCCCTCGGGGTACTTGGCCGACCCGAGGGGTTCCTGCCTGTCATGGAGCCAGAGGAACTCCACGTCCTCGTCACCGCGGGCGCGCGTTGCGTGGTAGCAGCCGGGGGGCATGTAAAGGCAGTCGAGCGGTCCGGCCACCTCCCGGTTGCCGTTCCCGTCGACGCTTATTACCCGTCCCTTGAGGACGACGTAGATCTCGGCGATGGTGTGGCAGTGCAGGCGCTGCGCCTGAGCCGCCGGGAGGCCCATCATACCCAGGACCACGTGGTCGCTGGGCGCCGCGTCGTCGGGGTTCGTGTTGATGGTGCCCTCGGCCCCTCCGACGCTGGTGGTCAACCACCTGATGTAGCCGGGCTCTTTCGCGCCGGGCGTGTCCCAGCTTGGCTCCAGATCCACCTGCCGCACCACGCTCGCCATCAACGCCTCCCCCACGAGTACCCGAGCATCATCCACACGCTCGCGAGGGGTCCCGCGTGCAGGTCTCCCGCGCCCGGTGGGCAGCCAGACCTCACCTCACGCCCCCGGCTCCAGACGCCTACGGCGCCCCGTCCGACGGCTGGCCGCCTGCGAGCTCGAACTCGGCGAGCACCTCGTCGTCCGTGCGCGACACCGTGACGGAGAGCAGGGTCGCACAGTTCGGGCAGTAGGAGCGGTACAGGCGCACGCGCTCGTCGTCGACGTACAGTTTGGGATCCACGAAGAACGGGCCCGCCTCGGTGACGGAGGTCTCCTCGACGGCAAGGTAATGTTTGAAGTTTTCGTCCATCGGGCCGAAACCCTGGCTGCACCCCGCGCAACTCGCCTCGCCGTTCCTGACGCTCACGTAGCCGCCGATCTGGGCTCCGTCTTCTCGCCCGTCCGTGGCACGGGTCCCGTTCTTCTCCGGGACCTTCGCGCTTGCCAGGCGCTCTTCCCGTATCCGTCGGCGCTTCGCCTCGGTCGCGTCCCCGTCCACGGACGTCGCCCCGTCCAGAACCACCCCGTACATCTTCTCGGCCATGCCTTCGCTCACCGCTCCCGACCGGACGTCGTCAGCGACCAGGCTCGGGTCCCGGTCCAGCGGGTCGCCGAAGCCGCCGGTGGAGCACCACCACCACTCGACCACGTCGTCCGCGCCCACGGGCGCCGGCGGGTCTTTGTCTATCTGGGGCTCTATCTTCCCGCCCAGCTCGTCGATGCCCTCTGGCGCCTTCCCGTCGGCGAACTGCTTGCGGACGTTGGTCTCGCGCACTATCTTCGTCTCTGTCCGGGTGCCGGGGTACCCGCCGAGGATCCCGTGCGTCTTGGGGATCCCGTAGACCGTGCACGTGGCGAGCGAGACGTCGCCCTTGTGCGGCGTGTAGGCGATGACGCCGCCGCTGCCGCCCCGGAACTTGCCCGGGCCCGCCGAGTCGGTCTGCTCCTTGCGGTAGAGGTACAGGATCGGCCAGCTCTGCTCGTAGAACTCCACGTTGGGGCCCTGAGCGGTGGGGCACCCGACCCAGCCGTCGCCGCCCTGGCCGTCCCGAAACGGCGTAGCACCCGTGGAGCCGATAACCCCGTCGAGCATCGGGCCGATAAAGAACTCGTCCCGCTGGGTGGTCCCGGCGATGACGTTGAACATCCAGTGGGCGTGGGTCGGGGTGACCACGCTCTCCCAGAGCTCCCGGTCTTCGGAGGAGAGGATCATCTTGTCCATCACCGACTGGGCCATGCTGATCGCCATCTCGTTGCCGTAGGTGCCGGCCGGGCTCACGGCCGCGCCATACGTTGGACAGGTAATGGTGCCGGGCGTCGGCTCGAATTGGCACCTGCGCAGGACCCCGCCCACCGCACCCATCAGCTCGGGGAGCAGCAGGACGGCGATCGGGGTCACCGCGCACCCGCGCCACGCCGCGAACGGCACGTTGATGCAGCCGCTCTGCTCCTCGGTCCCCCGGTTCCTGAAGATGAGGTTCGTCCCCTTCTTCTCGAGCTCGAGTTCGACCCTGTACGTGCCGGAGTCGCCGGTGAACGCGCGCTCCATGAACACGCGCTCGCGCCACGTCCCGTCGGGGATCTTCTCCAGCTTGTCGACGAACGCCTGCTCCCCCGTGTCGATGATCTTGCGCATCGACGACTTGACGGTGCTCGCCCCGTACTTCTCGATGAGCCCGAGGATGATCTTCTTCGTGTGGTTGTTCCCCGCAATAGCCGAGCGGAGATCCAGGGAGAGGTGGACGGGCATGCGCGAATGACGCCGGTACAGCTCCTCCATCTGCGGGTCCACCTTGCCGGCCTTCACTATCTTGAAGGGCGGCAGCGGCGTCGGGTCGTGGAAGATGTCGGTCGCCGTCTGGCAGAAGCTGCCGGGCACGACGCCACCCAGATCGTTCTGGTGCGCCGAGGTAACCACCCAGCAGAATAGCTCTCCCTCCCAGAAGATGGGCGTGAGGAAGTTGACATCGGGCTGGTGGCCCGTGCCGATCCAAGGGTCGTTGCTGAGGAACGTGTCGCCGTCGTGGATCCCGGGGTCGGCGCTCCGGTTCTCGAGTACGTAACGGACGTTCAGGTCTGTCCACCCCGAGAAGTATTGGAGGAACGGTCCGTAGAAGATCGGCTCCCCGAGCTCCGTGAGGATCGTAACCTGAAAGTCCCGCGTCTCCAGCGTGATGGGTGACACGGCGAGCTTCTCGATGGTCTTGCCGTGTTCGATCGTCGCGTTCCACAGGCTGTAGCGGACGACCTCGTGCGTGATCGCGTCGACCGGATCGTTCCCCCCGGTGTGGAGATCCAGGCCGTCGTCTATGTCGAGCGTCTCACCCGTGATGTACGGGAGGAACTTGCTGTCCCACCCCGACGTGTCGAAGCCCTCCGGCACCATCTGGGCACACCGTACTTAGCCATTGCCCTGCGCCTCCTTATCGAAGAAGAGCTCGTAGTCGCCGTAAGAGTTCTTGTGCACCCGCTGACCCTCCCGAGCCACCACGGTCGTGTCCGGCAGGTCTATGAGCACCGGTCCCGCAACGGTCGTATCCGGGCCATCCTCATCCCGTCGTAGACCGGCGTCGAGATGGGCTGACCGCTCCGGTCCCAGTAGACCTCGCGCGGGGGTCTCTCGGCGCCGCCCTCCGGCCCCGCTCCGTTCTCCCCTACGCGCGGGTACTTCGAGACCTCCCCGAACCCGTGGCAAGCGGCCGAGACGAGCTCGACGCGGGCCTCCGGAAGCTGCGTAGCCATGCCGTAGCGCTGCTCGTAAAGCTCCGTGAACTGCTCGACCACGGACTCCACGCCCCTGCCGTCGAGGTTCTCCTGCGGGAACTCCACTCGGAGGTCGTGGCCCTGTCCCTCGTAGCGCATCCTCAAGCTGAGCTCGAACCGGCGCTTGCCCTCGTCGAACCCCTCCTCGGCGAGGGCCCCGCGCGCCCTGTCCATCAGCTCGCCGAAGACCTCGGCCAGAACCTTTGCGTCGAACGGCGGGAGCATCTTGAGGTTCTGCTCGAAGCTGTGGCGGACGTCCGAGGCCGAGATGCCGTAGGCCGACCACAGCGGCGCCAGGCGACCGGGGACGTACACCGAGCGGATCCCGAGCTCGGCGGCGTAGGAGTAGCCGTGGAGCGGCCCCGCCCCGCCGTAGGCGATAGCCACGAAGTCTCGGGGGTCGAACCCCCGCCCGATGACCTCGTTGCTGATGAGGGCCGCCATCTTGTTCTCGATAACGTCCACGATCCCCCGGGCCACCTCCAGCGGCGGGAGACCCACCCGCTCGGCCAGCCCGCTGACCGCTGCGTAGGCCGCCTCGCGACTCAGCCGGAACCCGCTCTTCTCGCCGCTGCCGAACCTCGTCTCCGGGTCGATGTAGCCGATCAGCAGGTTGGCGTCGGTGACCGTGGGCTCGGTGCCGCCGAACCCGTAGCAGGCCGGGCCGGGGTCCGCCCCGGCGCTCCTCGGGCCTACCTGCAACGTCTCGTTGATCTCGTCCACCCAGGCGATGCTCCCGCCGCCAGCGGCGATCGACGTGACGTCGAGCTTGGGGATGCGGTAGACGTACTTGTCGACGACGGTCTCTTCCTGCACGAGCGGTGCCCCGTCCACGATCAGGCCGACCTCGAAGCTCGTGCCGCCCATGTCGGTGCCGATGATGTTGTCGCTGCCGACCTGCTCCGCGGCCCGTGCGCACGCCGCGAGCCCGCCGACCGGCCCGGAGCCGATCATCATGACCGGGTAGTTCCGCACCTTCTCCGGCGTGGTCGTGCCGCCGTTGGCCTGCATGATCTGGAACGGGCCGGCGTAGCGGCGCTGGCGGAGCTCCCCCTCTACGTCGGAGAGGTAAGCCGACGTGCTCGGACCCACCATCGAGTTGATGGCGGTACCGGTGAACCGCTCGTACTCCCCGAGGGAGGGGGACACCTCGTGCGACAACGACGTGTAGACGTTCAGGTCCGACTCGTCGATAAGCTCCCTCACCCGTAGCTCGTGGGCCGGGTTCGCGAAGCTCCACAAGAAACCGCAGGCGACCGCCTCCACGCCGGCGTCCCGAAACCGCGCTATGGCGTCCCGGACCTCGTCTTCGTCGAGCGGGATGATCACGTCGCCGTCGACGTCGACGCGCTCCGTGACGCCCACGATCAACTCGGCCGGCACCAGCGGCACGGGCCTCCGGGCCTTGGCGATGTGCAGCAGGTTCTCGGCGGGCTCCCCGTGAATGCGCCCCATCCCCTTGGCGAGGCGCAGAGTGCCCTCGTGGCCCTTCGTCGTGATCATCCCGACCCGGGCACCGCCTCGCTGCACCATGATGTTCGTCGCCACGGTCGACCCGTGGGCGATACGGATAGCGTTCTCCATGAGCCGCGAGGCATCCATCCCAAGCTGCGCCGCGGCGGCCTCGATGCTCGAAAAGAACCCCGTCTTGAAGTTGTCCGACGGCGAGCTGCGGGCCTTGGCCGTGGTCACCCGGCCGGAATCCTCGATGACCACACAATCCGTGAACGTACCGCCCACGTCGATCGAGATGACGTACTTGTGCACGAACCTACTCCCCTTCCCCTCGTCCTCCCCGCGAGAATGCTAATGAGGCAACTCGTTAGGCGCAAGTCACCATCGTTCCGTTTGAGGGAGTTCCGACGCATGAGTCGTCGGGCCAGCACCCCGCCGCTTGTCTACCCGCCGAAACTCCGTATGCGCGAGGCTACGACATTTGATTTTGTAGTCGAATGCACGGAGACTTCAGTGGTCGGTCTTGCGGATGTAGGTTGCGTTCTTTGCACCCGCAGTTGCCCCCGTGTTGGGGAGAAGATGTATTACTTGTATTGCGTGTAGCAAGGAATATGAAACTCCTTGCGTTGACGTCTCCACGGGGTGAGGTGTGACGATGAGCACGACCATCTTGTAGGATCGCGAGTCCGTAATCGCCGAAGACGCCAGGGAAGAAGGGGAGCGGCTCTGGGTCTCTGCCGAAGACCTTGCCTCGGCGACCGGTTAGGTGCTGAAGCCCGAGGGGCTTTGCAAGGGCGAGTTCTGCTCGCCGCTGCCCGCCGACGGCTCGTGGCGCGACGCTGAAGGAAGGGTGGATCTCACCGCCTTCGCCCGGCGCTTCGACCGGCCGGTCGTTCGCGATGAGGAGCACTCCGTCTGGGCCTTCGGTGAGAGCGCGAGCGCCCGCAAGGACGACCTCCTCTCCCTCCAGGCACCCGACTTCGCGCTCCCGGACCTCGACGGGAACATGCACTCCCTCTCGGACTACCGGGGGAAGAAGGTATTCCTCTACGCCTTGGCCTCTTGGTGAGGGTGCAGCTTCGACCTGCCCGTGTGGCAGGTGATCTACGACGAGCTGAGGGACCGTAACTTCGAGATAATCGCCGTCGCGCTCGACACGGGCGGGAGGGCAGCCGTCGAGCACCACATCCGCCCCACCGACCTCGACGAGCGCCCGGAGGCGGCGAGGAGGATAACGGGCTGGGACGAGTCGGAGTGGGGCCGCAAGGCTCCGCCGCAGTACCCCTGCCTGATAGACGAAGAGCACGTAGTCGCCGGCCTCTACGGGATGATCAACGTCCCCAGCGCCGTGTGGATAAACGAGGAGGGGCGGATCGTGCGCCCCGTCGAAGTCCCCGGTTTCGGCGACGACTGGCGCTACATGCACCGGGAGACCTTCGAACTGCCGGACGACAAGGCCGCCCGGCAGCAGACGTACCGCCACGTCTACGTCGACGCCCTCAGGGACTGGGCGCACAAAGGCGAGTACAGCGAGTACGCCCTCCCGGCCGACGAGGTCCGCCGGAGGCTTCAACCACCCGGAGAGGACGACGTCCTCGCCGCGGCCCACGCTCGCCTCGGCCGCCACCTCTACCGCGAGGGGCACCTCGAGGCCGCCAAGCGCCACCTACAGGAGGCCGCCCGGCTCTCCCCGGAAAAGTGGAACTACCTCCGCCAGAGCCTGTCGCTCGACCCGGAACTGGTCGGTCAGATAAACGTCACGCCGGAGTTCTGGGAGGTGTTCGACGCCATCGGCGACGCAACCTTCTACGAATCCGCCGACCTACCAGGGATGCCGCGCTAGACTACCGCGGGAGGAGTCGCCAACTGTAGAGCAGCGACCCCCTCAGGTACGCGAGGTAGAGCACGTTCGCGCCTAACAGAGCTACGTTTAAGGTGCCTAGCGCCGCCGACAGGGACCTCGAGACTACGGGACTCGGGACCAAATCATCTGCGTCTTTTGGCCGTTCCGAAAAGGATAAGTGGTCAAATCGGCGGCACACGCCGAACGGCCCCTTGCTTTGCCGACGTAAAAAGATGGTGTTTGCAGACATTTCGCAGCGCGCTTGGCAGGATTCCAACCTGCGGCCTTCTGATTCGTAGTCCCCTACCCCCGATTCCGGCCCGTTCCGCTGCGTCCTAAATTGTCATATTTTGCAGGTGTTTTGCAAGCATGACTTCTTTGCTTGTTCCGCCCTGTACCGGCCTGATCTGGCCCGGTTGCAGTACGGGTTGCAGTACTTTCTATCGGCTATACTAATGTAACTAAGATATCGATAAGGGGGGAGGTACAGTGCCGGATCCACGTGTCACCTCGCATGGCGGCGATGGTCCCGAAGTGAGTTACAGGCAATTGCGTCCGCGTGATCCCGAACAGGCAGATTACCTACGCCTTTTCCCAGAGCTACGGCCGCTGGTAGTACCGCGCTCCGTGCTGCATCGTATAGGCGGTTCTTCCGGGCCAATGGTCGAACCTGACCAGAGCCAGCCTGGGGGGTGGGGCGGACAATCCCAACCGCAGCCAAACGATAACTCGCTAATTCCTGCCGGCTACACCTACCTTGGTCAGTTCATAGACCACGATTTGACGCTGGACTTCACCTCAGATCCTTCTCGGCGCAACTTAATCGGTGAGCTGCCCAATGCCCGTACTCCCACCTTCGATTTGGACAGCGTGTACGGTCTTGGTCCCGAGGTCCATCCGTACCTGTACGACAAGAGCGACCGCCTCCTAGTAGAAGGCCGGGAAGACGGGCGCGGAGATCTACAGCGGCGTGCGGGTACCGGTCAGGGACCAGGCGAGGCCGTAGCCATCATCGGCGATCCGCGTAACGACGAAAATAAGCTCGTAGCACAGGTGCATCTGGTCTTCGCCAACCTGCACAACAGGTTTATGGAGCGTTTCGGAGGCGATTTTGAGACGGCACGGCGTTTCACGCGCTGGCACTATCAGTGGGTGGTGCTGCACGATTTCTTGCCTCGCATTGTTGGCGAGGACCTCGTTGACGACGTGCTGTTAGCTGGACCAATCTTCTTTACCGAGGGGAAGCGAAATGCTATTCCGGTAGAGTTCAGCGTCGCTGCTTACCGATTCGGCCACAGCCAAGTACGCCCCGACTACGTCGTTAATAATAGTTCCGGACCTTTGCCGCTGTTCGCACTAGACGGTGATGCTACGGGCAACGACCTGCGTGGGTCTACAAGGATCACCGCGAGCAACAGAATCGAGTGGCGCCTGTTCTTCGACTTCAACGGCAGCAACCCACAACCTACTCGGCTTATCGATACCAAGCTCTCCTCGGCCTTGTTTCGCATGTTCCCTGGACCTCCCGGAGGTTCCTCCGATGTTCAACCTGACGAGCGGTTACTAGCATTTCGCAACCTGCGCCGCGGCGTCGCCATGGGCCTGCCCTCTGGTGAGGCCGTGGCGAACCATATGCTTGCTGTGCTTAACCAAACTGGTAGGCCGACTCATGGCCTACAGATTCTCACTGACGAACAGCTTGGCGGCCAACCGTACCGGGATGCGCGGGGACAGGGGGAAACTCCATTATGGTACTGGATTCTAGCTGAGGCTGGAGCGCTCGCTAGCGGCCAGCGGCTTGGTCCGGTCGGTGGGCGGATCGTTGCCGAGGTTCTAGTAGGGCTACTGGAAAATGACGAGCGTTCCTTCATTAGTGAGGACCCTGGTTGGGAGCCCTTCGAAGACCTCAAACGGAATGGAAAATTCGATATGGCTGCCTTACTTATTGCTTCGGGGGATGTAACCGCTGCATAACCAGTTACCTGCTTAAACTGCAGCGGTGAAAGAACCAGTGGGACGGGTGGCAGAAGATCAGCCTATGGCGCTTGGCGGAGGCCGCCGATGCCCTGGGGCTGGACCTGAGTATCTATCTGTGCCCGGCTCCCCGCCTCAAGCCCCTCGAGGCCGGCAGGAGGCGTCGGTTGAACCCGAAGCGCCCAACGCGCGCCTCTCCTCCTTTCGAGCCCCGGCGCACCCGGAATCCGAACCCTCTTCGTTTTCCGGTACGCGAGCCCCAGGACGCGCCGTAGCATCGACGCAACGGCAAGCGGACGCGGGAGGGCGAGATGGACGCCGAGCACGAGTACCTGAAGGTCCCGGAGGTGGCGAAGGTGCTGCGCATAGCCCGCAGCCGCGCCTACGAGCTGGTCGCCGAGGGCGAGATCCCGGCCGTCAAGATCGGTCGCAGCGTGCGGGTGAGCCGCAAGGACCTCGACCGCTGGCTTGAAGGCCAGAGCTACACAAACGTTGTCCAGGGCTAGGACCCTTTTTGGGGGTAGTTCCGAGGGTTACTCCCAGATGCATCGGGGAGGACCGCAGCGGAGCCGGAGACGCTGCTTGACCCCGGCGTCTCTGCGGGAGGCGTAGAAGCCCATCTCCCGCGCGAGGCGCCGGTTGAAAAGGTCCGCGGCTTCGTCGCACGGCAGGTGACCTTTTCGGACCGCGTGCGCCAGCAGACCACAGGTCCTCAGCACAGGAACGCCCGGGTACAGGCAACGCACCAGCTGTACCGCAGCTCTGTCGTCCACGAGGAAGGCAAAACCGCGGCTCGCGGCGACTGCGGCGGCCTCGGCCTCGCCGGCGTCGAGCTCTATCCTGCCTCGGACGTCCGGGCACCGTCGGCGGACCTCGTTGCGAATCTTCTTGCTCCTGAAGGTCGAGGCCAGGGCCAACTCACTTGTGGTAGGAGCTGCGGTCTGCCACGTGGTGCCCTTACCCAGTGCAAATGCCCTGATATATGACGCCCAAGGCTTGTAGGGCTCGTTGCCCGGAAACTGCGAAAGGTACAGAGGCCGCAGGAACTCGGATGAGGGCTCTGCATCGAGCGGGTCAAGCGGGGGGATAGCTTCCTGATCGTCCAGCACGGAGGGCGAAAGAAAGACCGGCCCACCGAGGAGCCGGTCGAGAAGATGGGCGTAGCCCGTGTTGACGAAGTTGGAGAGCAGGCTGGTGTCGGCGATGCAGCCTCCGCTCAGGGCCTGCTCTACCCAGGGCTCTTCGACATCCACGCTCCTACGCCACCCGGGGAGGCAGCTGGTCGAACTCCTGCTCTTCCTCCCTGGTGGCTTCGGGAGGATTCTCCAACAATCCGATCTGATGTCTGAAGGTGACCACGTCCACCTTCAGGAGATCTGCGGCCTGCGCATGACTCAACTCCTCCTCTTCGACGGCCGACTTCACCCATTCGAGGACGGAGATGGGGTAGCGCTCGAGGTACAGGGGACGACGCTCCGGTATGCGGAAGAGCCCGGTTTCCAGGCCCAACTGCCTGGCCATAGCGCTCGGGCTGTAGCCCTTCAGGTTCTCGTAATTCCACTCCGGAATGAGCCCCTCTTGCCGGAGCCGGTACAGCAAAGTGGCGTAGCTCACCTGGAAGTGTGCCGCCAAGCTCACCGCACGGTAGGGCTCGACTCCGTTCTCCTTCCAGCTCGGCTCGGCGAGCTCGCGGAGCGCACTGCTGGGAACCAGAAAGTGGGCGGCGAAGATGTCCGCGAACCTCTCCTTGGGGTCCCGATCCCCCTTGCGCGAGATCACCCCCACGGTCTGGTAGTGGAAGAGCGCGTGCGCGAACTCGTGCGCCATGGTGAAGGCCTGACGACCAGGAGCGGTATCCGCGTTGACGAGGATGCTGTAGCCTAGCTTCGGGTGGTTGTAGAAGGCCCCGGATACCCCCTCGCTGCCCCGGCCTATATCGCCCAGCGGGGCACGGTACACCAGCGCCACTTCCGCCTCCTCGAAGAAGGCGTAGAGGTCCACCGGCGCGGTGGTCAGGTCCAACCAGTAGTACTCCCGCACCGCTGCCGCCAGCTTGGGGGCCCTGCGTGCGTCGACGACCATCTGGCCCTCGTCCAGGTCGCGCGGGGGCCTCGAAGGCCCTGGAAGCTCCTGGCCCACGTCCTCCAGAAACTCTGCCCAGTCGTCGAGGAAGTCGAGCCAACGCTCGACTTCCAACTTCGCCTCCGCGTCCCAATCCAGCTCGCCGTAGAGGGCTTCTCGCTCTCTCCTCTCGTCGAGCTCCTCCTCGCCGAGCAGGTAGCCTACGTTAGCCCGGTACAGTCGGGCCAACTCCTCAAGCTGCCTCAAACTCGGAACGCGGGCTTCGGTCTCCCACATGCTGACCAGCTCCCGCTTCGCGCCTATGGCGCGAGCCGCAGCTGCCTGGGTCAACCTAGCCCTGTCTCTTCGCTCCCTTAGTCGACTACCTAGCCCCACCGTCCGACCTCCTCCGCCTTCTTCCCGACTTGTATCTTACCGTCAAGGGCGAAGTAGTTACACGACTCCCCAATGTACTTGTTGCCCATAAGACCGTGCTTCTAGCCTCTGAACGAGGTTCAGTTACACCCGCATTGACAGTATAGCGCAGCTCAGTTACACTGCATAAAGAAGTAGTTGTTACACTCCCCCGGAAAGGAGGTGATGGCTGAGATGGCGGCAGATAGAAGGGCGGGCAAAGGCATCCCCCACGTTGGGAAGCAGCCCAGGGACCGCAACAAGGACGGCTCGTGGCGCAAAAAGCGCTCCGACGCCGGCAAGCCTCGTAAGAAGTAACGGGAAGGGCATAGCTCTGGCGAGCATCACTATGAGGCTCTCGGAGCTATGCCCTTCCCTCCGCAAGTACAGAACGGCTGGGAACGTGTCGGCTCTACCGAGAGAGAAGGAGAAGACGGATGGCGCATGCCGAGGGCGTACTGCCCGACGAAGTAATCAGGGACCACCGGGCGGAAGCCCTACTCGTGTTCGCCTCATTGAGGGCGGATCTCGACCGTGCCGGTGTCGAGACTTGGCTCCGTAAGGCGAGCGAGCTGGTCGCGCAACTCACCGCCCCGGTAAGGGGCGAGCGCGTGGCTAGCGTCGCCGTCGGGCTCGGGCCCACCTTCTTCGTGACCGGTACCTCGCCGCGCTTCGGTCTGGAGCAGAAAATGCCTGTCGGTCTAACCTCGCCGCCACTCGTTCAGGGCGTTGTCGACCCTGCCGCGGCTGCGCAGGACGTCCTCTTCTACATTATGACCACCTCGGAGGCCGCGGCGGCTCGGTTCATCGAAGGGCTGTCGGGCACGCGTAGCCTCGGCCTGGTAAAGACGAGCGTGGAGCGCGGTTTCCAGCGCGAGGACGGCAGGGAGCTCTCGGGTTTCAAGGACGGTGTTCGAAACGTCCCGGGCAACCTCGGCGCCGAGTGGCTTTCGTGAACCGCGACTTGGCGCCCGACGAGCCCCATTGGGCCGAGGACGGCACTTACATGGCGTATCTCAAGGTGAGGCAGGACCTCGACCGCTTCAACGCGCTCCCGGTGGCGGATCAGGAGCAGATCATCGGTCGCAGGAAGACCGACGGCTCGCGCCTGGATCTGCAGGCGGGAACAGATCCTCGTACGGAAGGCGAGTTCGTGGCGCCCACGCCGAGCCCGAACTCGCACGTTCGCAAGACGGGGCCTCGCGGGGCGTTGCACGACCGGACCTTGATCTTCCGCCGCGGAGTTCCGTACCTGAACATCAGGGAAGACGGCGGCCTCGACGGCGGTCTGCAGTTCGTGAGCTTCCAGTCCTCGCTCGACGCCTTCGAGGTGATGCTGAACAAGTGGGAGTTCAACCCCAACTTCCCCGCGGCTGGGAGCGGGATGGACAGGCTGTTCATCGAGGGCTACGCGACCATCGAGAAGGCCGGCTTCTTCTTCGTGCCCCCGCGCGACAACCGCTTCATCGGCGCCAGCATTTTCGATCCGCCCCCGACAGCAGGTAGGTCCAGGGGGCCGGGACGCATTGTTATACGCAAGCGCGTAATCGACGCCTCCGGCAACCGAGTTCTGGCAGAGGTCGGCGGCATCGGGTTCCAGGTCTTCCAGGCCGACACCAACCAGCCAATAGGCGGGGTCTTCATGACAGACTCCGCCGGACACGCCGTGTCTGACGACGTGCCACTCAACACGCCGCTCGTGCTGCGCGAGGTCAGTACTCCTGCGCACCTCGAGCCGATGCCGGAGCATACGTTCACGGTCACTCAGCGGCGTCAGCTCGTGAAGCTCGACAACCGCGTCCGACCAGGGCCCGCCCCAGGTTACGGCGGCTAGGGGATGCGCCGGCGACGAGGTGGCAAAACCGAGTAGCCGGTCATCGCTTTTTCGAACGCGCGACCCGCGCTCGTAGCAGATCCGCGTGCCTACTGGAATATGCTCGGTGTTTGCCCTCTCCATACAGCTTGAGCTTCCTCGCGGCATCTACCACGGAGAGCTCTACCGCCAACTCCCTCGACGACACGGGCGGGAACATGAAGGAGCGCACGCGCGATCGGCCAACGATCACGCGGTCGGGTGCAACGGGCAGGACGGCTAGCGCTACCTCGTAGCCTCGCGGCTCGGTGACCGCGACCTCGTCGGGGACGGGACGCTGGCAGGCGCCCTTCTTGTACGAGCGCACGATGAAGGCACGATACGGTAGGAAAGGGTCGTACGGTCTATGCACTATCATCTGGCCCTGGTGCTCCATCAGCAACCTAACCTGCTCCTCGGGCTCCAGGTTGTCGATCGCGACTAAACGGCCCCCGTCCATGTATCCGAAGCCGAGGATGTTCGAGTAGAAGAAAGGCTCGTCCAAGGGAACCGATCCGTCCTCCTGAGCAGCATAAAACGCCTCCTGCATGAACCACACCTCGGCGAACCACCCCAGCAGACTAAACCTACCGACTCCGCGCCTCAGGTAATCGGCGTCGACCCTGAGCAGGGGCAAGCCCAGCTTGTCGCACAGCGAGCGCTTGAGCTCGTCGCGGGAGATCGTCTTCGAATCGTTCTCGTGATGTGACCCGTCGAACTCGACGGCGAAGAGGGGCAGCGAACGTTTGTCCGCGACCACAAAATCGAAGTGGGCCCGTAGCGCGTAGCCGTATTCTTCATCGGATAGGCCACTAGATTGCACATTGAGGGCATCGGCAACCCGCACCTTCGGAAAGACCCTAGCACCATGCTCGGTGGCCGCTTTCCAGAGTTCCTTCTCCGTGGCTGCTTCGTTAGAGTTGACGAGGATCTTCTTGCGGCGATCCATCTCCGACCCTCCTGTTCTAAGTGTATCTAACGATCCTACGTCCGCGAGAACTGCACCTCTCAAGCATCATCGCATAGGGGTTCATCGTGGTGGAGCAGTGCCTGCTTGGCCTTTTTTGGACTAGCGTAAGAAGGAACACAAGAGCTAACATGCCGTCTATACCGATGAATCTTGGCACAGATGATTACGCGCACCTCTTCGCCCGGCTACGGACCAACAGGAACCGCAAGGTGTGGTCCGAGCTCACGGCTCATCAGGCCCCGCACAAGCCCATCCTGCTTCTGTGCGTCCTCGACCTCTTCGACTCCGGCGGTTTCTCCTCGAACCTCGTCGAAATTTCGGAAGATATCGCGGAGTTGTTCGGCCGGTACTGGGAGCGCATCCTGCCCTTCGGCCGCACGGGCAACCTCGCGTTGCCCTTCTTCCACCTGAGGAGCGAAGAATTCTGGCACCTGCTCCCGAGGAACGAGGCCGCCGGAATCGGCCCGCAGATAACGTCCCTGGCCCGGCTCCGGGAAGAGGTCATCGGGGCCCGCTTGGACGGGGAGCTCTACGATGCGATCCGCTCGAAGGAGAACCGCGACCGGCTTCGGAGCGTCCTGATCGAGACGTACTTCTCGCCGGAAGCGAGGCGACCCCTCGTCGAGCAGAGCGCCATCAACCGCGGCGCCTTCGTCTACAGCGAGGAGCTGCTGAAGCGCCCCAGGGACCCTAAAGTGCAGGAGACGCTGTCCATCGAAGAAGCGTACCGTCCCGCCGTCCGCGACGGCGGGTTCCGGCGGGCCATCGTCAACGCGTACTCCCACCGCTGCGCCCTGTGCGGCATCCGAGTTCGCACGCTCGACGGGCGCACCGCGGTCGCAGCGGCGCACATCGTACCGTGGAGCGAGACGCAGGACGACCGCCCGGCCAACGGCCTGGCGCTGTGCAGGACGTGCCACTGGACCTTCGACGAGGGCCTGCTCGGGGTTTCGCAAAGCTACGAGGTCCTGGCCTCCCGGCAACTCGGCGTCCCCGACAACCTCCCCGGCTACCTGACGAGCCTGGAAGGGCGCGCCATCTTCCACCCCTCGGCGGAGGCGCATCGGCCCGATCTCCGTTCCCTGGAGTGGCACAGAGAAAACGTGCTGAGGTAGGGGAATGCCAGGCTACGGTTCTCGACAGCAACGGCCGAGAACATACAGGATATTTCGGCGATCGGGCTGGAAGCAAACGGGCCGCAAATGGAAATACGGCGCGCCAGAAGGTCCGGCGGCGCGAGGACCTCCAGGCTACGCCTCACCCGGTAGACCGGCCTGGGCGGCCCTACCGCGGGGAGCGGGGCATCAGCCACCGGCGACGAAGGCACGCGGTTGGACACCAACCTCTTCGTGTACGCCCACGACGCTTCGGCCGGGCCGAAGAGGGAGGTGGCCAGGGACCTGATCGCCGGCCTGTGGCGGGAACGCTCCGGCTGCCTGAGCGTGCAGGTCCTCCAGGAGCTGTTCGTCAACCTGACACGCAAGGTCCCCAGGCCGCTGCCCTCGCGCGACGCCGCCGCCTTGGTGGAGGACTCTCCGCCTGGAGGGGTCCACTCGCCGGGCCCCCGCGACATCCTCTCCGCCGTGGAGCTGCACGAGCAGATGAGCGTCTCCTTCTGGGACGCCATGATCCTAACCAGCGCCCGCTCCTTTGGGTGCTGCGTCTTCTACTCCGAGGACCTGGGCGCAGGACATAGCTACGATGGGGTGCGGGTCGTGAACCCTTTCGCATCTGAAACCGGAGGATAAAGGGCGTCTTCGGCGACGCCCCGCGGCGCCACCGGCGGGGCTCCTCTCGACGAGCAGCGCCATCGGCCTTCGTCCCCCTCCCTCGGCTGCGACCACCTCCCTGCCGGTACGCAAAACCGTAATGCCGCAAGACCTGCCTCGCGCCAAAGCCGCCCTCGATAACAACTTGCGCGTTCGCAGGCGACCGTTGCACTACCCTCCGCTTCCGGTCTTCCGTCGGCGCCACAGACGACACACCTCCCGGAATCTCGAGCCGCCCGTAGTTTCGCGCAGGGCCATCGCCAGAGAGCAGAGGCTGCCTCCGAAGCGCAAAGACCCAAGACGATGAGCCAATTACACCCCCTACTTTCGTCGCCCAAAACCCCCCCAAAGTAGGGACAACTTCCGGTGTCGGTTCGAGAAGATTCATCCATAAGGGAGGACAGGGCTCACCTGGTGAGGGGAGGCATGCGATGGAAGAGGACAACCGGAGAGAAAGCGTGGGAGGAGTCGGAGGCTTCCGCGGAAAGGAGGTCGGCGTGGTCGGCACGATGGCGCCCCAAGACGCACGCATGAGGGAAGAGCTCGAGAAGCAGCGTCGGAGGTTGTCGGAGGAGTTAAAGGAGCTCTTCGGACCCGCCTTCGGCCCGGGGGTGGAGGCGTACGGCCGCTCGTTCGCCGAGCGCCTCTCCGAGGACGAGGCCCTGCTCGCCGAGGTACGCGAGCGTTTCGAAGAGGGCAGGGCGGAGGGCCGCTTCCCGGCCCTGCGGGAACTTTTGTCCGAAATGAACGACGAGGCCCGCGACGAGTTCTTCGAGGACGGATGGGTCGGGGTCTTGCTGCCCGCGCCGCCGAGGAACCCCTGGGATCACGCGCCCTGGAACGGCAACCTTGAGGCCTACCGCGAGGACCTCTACGCCGGCATGACCTTCGGCATACCCGACCTGCGTCCCTTCGCCCAGGAGTGGATGGAGGAGCTGGTGAGGGTCGGCTACCACGGCATGGAGGAGTCGATGAGCCTGCCCCTCAAGCAGCAGGCGGGCGACCTCTCCGCGGTCCCGAAGCCCCTGCCGCTCTACGAGGAGGCCTACCCCGTGCGCATCGGCGAGGCAGGGAAGGTCTACTGGCTGCAGCTCGACGCGGGCCGCTCCGAGCGCGGCTACGGGGAGATAGCCGTCTCCGACGAGCCCCTGCGCTCCGACAGGGCCATCTTCGCCGCGATGACCTCCCTCGAAGGGCGAACCTTCGACACGGAGAAGTTGCGCCGGGTCTTGCCCGGAATCATGCCCTCCTACGGCGAGTCCTTCTGGGACCGCTGGATGGCGGTCCTCGGCGCCAGGGGCGCCCCCACGGGCCTCGCAGAAGACCTGGAGTCCCTCCGCTACCACGCAGCCCTCGACTACGTCCTCGCCGTCCTCCGTTACCACCGCCCCGGCTTCGACGATCTGCCCCTCCAAGAGAGGACGGCCCTCGTCGTCGAAACCTGCTCCTACGTTAACGCCTACCTCGAAGGGTTGCGCAAGCTCATGTCCTTCGTCGAGTACGGCACGCCGGGTCGGCGCATACCGCCCGCAGCCACCAGGCTCATAAACCGCGACATAAAGGCCGCCGTCCTCAAGGACGTCGAGGGCCTGACCTACCGCGAGATCGGCCGCGAGCTCGGCGTTCCTCCTCCCGACGACATCGCCCACAAGGGCGACCACCCCACCGTTCGCAAGATGGTCCGGCGTGCGAGGTCGGTCCTCAAGGGGGCTCTGGGCGCGGAAGGCTGGGAGGCGCAGGCCCAGATCATGAAGGTCAGGGCGGCGCGCCGTCTCTCCGACACCGATGCCGAGCGTCCCGAGGAGGAGCGTCCCCGTGACGAGAAAGGCGAGCCCGGCATAGCCTGAACCCGCGCTTTACCCCGGAATTCGGCGACCCTTCGGATTCCGGTACTCCGGCCGCACCCCCTCCCGTACCTTCGTCGCATGGACGAAAAGGACGCAAAACAGCGCACCACCTACAGAACCTCGGAGGTCGCTCGCGAGCTCGGCATTTCCGTCGAGTGGCTCAGGAAGGGCGAGGAGCGAGGCTTCTTTCCTCCCGCCCGTCGCGACCCCACGAACGGCCACCGCTACTACACCCGGAAGGACATCGAGCACCTGCGCAACCGGCGCACCGCGAGGAACGGCGATGGACGGTAAGCCGTCCGGAGCCGGTCCCCTCGCCGTGCGCATCGAGAGACTGGAGCTAGAAGAGCGGGACGCGGTCCGCAGGCGCGACTGGTCCACCGCCAGGGGCATCGCCCAGGAGCGGGCCGCGCTCAAGGAGGCCCACCACCACGCCCTTGCGAAGCGGGAGGCGGAGCCCGGCCGCAACTCGCGCGTGGGGAGGAGGGCATGACCACGATCCCCAACACCTCCTCGGCGGAAGGGAGGCCGTACGAACTCGTCGTCTTCGACGTCCGAGTCCCCGGCGCCACCGAGCGTCTTGTCTCCGAGCGCGCGGCCTGGCGAGAGGACGCGACCGTAGAGCCGCTCGGCCCCGACCATGCGGCGCTCATCGTTCGCGCCGGCGGAGCGGCCCGGATGCACAACCGGAGGGCGGCGTGAAGCCTATCGAGCGCGTGTTGGAAGCACTCGATGTCGCCAGAGGCCCCGTCGGGAATGGCGAGTACCTCGCCCTCTGCCCCGCCCACGACGACCGCAACACACCGAACCTGCGCGTGCGCGAGGCGGAGGACGGTCGCGTGCTTGTCCGTTGTTTCGCAGGCTGTAAGCAGGACGAGGTCCTCTTCTCCCTCGCGGAGAAGGGCGTCGGCAAGACGGACCTCTTCGCCGGCAACGACGGGGGAGGGGATGATGCTACCCCCCGGGATCGCGTGCACGCCTGCACGCTCATGACCTACGCCCTGGCTAAGGACTTGCCCGTCGAGCTCCTCCAAGAGTTCGGGCTCTCCGACACACACTACTTGGGCAAACGAGCCGTGAGGATCCCTTATCTCGACGAGGACGGCTCTGAGGTAGCCGTGCGCTTCCGGTTAGCCCTCGAGAAGGGCCCCAAGGGGGACGATCGCTTCCGCTGGCGCAAGGGGTCTAAGCCCGCGCTATACGGTTTGTGGCGGCTCGGGTATGCCCAGGAGGAAGGCTATGCCTTTCTCGTCGAGGGCGAGAGCGACTGCCACACCCTCTGGCACCACGGCCTCCCGGCGCTCGGGATGCCGGGCGCGAGCAGCTGGCGCAACGAGTGGGCGGAGCACCTCGAAGCCGTTGGGAAGGTCTACGTCATGGTCGAGCCCGACACGGGCGGCGAGGCCTTCTGGGAGAGGCTGGCCGCTTCCCCAATCCGCGAGAAGCTCCACCGCGTCCAGCTCGACGGGGCGAAGGACGTCTCCGATCTCCACCTGCAATCCCCCGAGCGGTTCGCGCAGCGCCTCGAAGCGGCGCGTTCGGTGACCGTGGCCTGGCTCGACCTGGCCGAGAGCGAGGCCCAGGAGGCGGCGCGCGAGGCGTGGGCTTCCTGCGAGCCCCTGGCGCTCGCCCCCGACGTCCTGACGGTCTTCGCCGACGAGCTCGGGCGCCGCGTCGCCGGCGAGTCGCGCACTGCCAAACTTCTTTACCTCGCCCTCACGAGCAGGCTGCTGGAGAAGCCCGTGAGCGTGGCGGTCAAGGGCCCCTCCTCCGGCGGCAAGACCTACCTCACAGAGCAGGTCCTCTCGTTCTTCCCCGACGCCGCCTACCACGCCCTCACCGCCATGAGCGAGAAGGCGCTCGCCTACTCCGAGGAGCCCATCAAGCACCGCTTCCTGGTCTTCTTTGAGGCCGAGGGGATGGCGAGCGACTTCGCGACCTACCTCATCCGCTCTCTCCTCTCCGAGGGCCGCCTGCGCTACGAGTTCGTGGAGAAGACGTCGGAGGGCTTGCGCGTGCGCCTCATAGAGCGCGAGGGCCCGACCGGCCTGATCGTCACGACCACCGCCGTGAAGCTCCACCCCGAGAACGAGACCCGCCTGATCTCCCTCACCGTCGCCGACACCCAGGAGCAGACCCGCGACGTCCTCGCGGCCCTCGCCAAGGAAGAGAGGGAGGAGGTGGACCTCACCCCCTGGCACGCCCTCCAGGAGTGGCTCTCGAGTTCCGCCGCCTCCCGCCGTGTCACTGTCCCCTACGCTCAGGCCCTCGCCCGCATGGTCCCTCCCATAGCCGTCAGGCTCCGGCGGGACTTCGGGGCGGTCCTTAACCTCATCCGTACCCATGCCGTCCTGCACCAGGCGAGCCGCGAGAAGGACGACCGGGGCCGTGTCGTAGCTACGCTGGACGACTACGCAGGGGTGCGCGCCCTGGTCGCCGATCTCGTCTCCGAGGGCGTCGAGACGACCGTGCCCCAGGGCGTGCGAGACGCGGTGCACGCGGTCGCACGCCTGCACGCCGAGAAGGCCGAGCCTGTTGCCGTTACGCAGGTGGCGCAAAAGCTCGGTCTGGACCGCTCCGCCGCTTCCCGCAGGGTCAGGGCGGCCAAAGAGCGCGGCCACCTCCGAGACCTCGAAGACAACCCCCGCAAGCCTTCCCGCCTCGTCCCCGCCGATCCTTTGCCCGAGGACCTGGAGATCCTGCCGCGCCCGCAAGCGCTCGCCGACGCGCTCGAAGCGTGCAAGCGTGCAGGCGAAAACGGGGGGATACACAACCCCCCTCCCCCCTCTTCGGAAACTCACGCAGCGGTGGAGGGGGGAGGGGTAGCCATCCCCTCCGAAAACGGCGCACGCCTGCACGCCCGTGATAGCGGCCCCGAGGAGCACGCGCCCGACGATGAACGCGAGAGGTTCACGCTGTGACGGCTGCCCGCGCCCTCCTCGAGGACTTGAGGGAGCGCGGCGTGCGCCTCGAGGCGGACGGCCTCTCCCTGCGCGTGGATGCGCCGAAAGGTGCCCTGACCGGAGCGTTCAGGCAGAGCCTCGCCGAGAACAAAGCCCAGCTTCTCAAGCTCCTGCATTGGGAGAGTAAGAGGCTGGAGGAGGCCGACAGGCGGGGGCTCGTGATCCGGTGGAGCAAGGAGCCCGGCTGGATCGCCCTGCACGACCCCACCACCGGCGAGTGGCACGAGGTCAAGGCCTCCGAGTGCCTTCCGAGCGTCGTGGAGTCGGCCAAGGCCTACCGGCGGCGGGGGAGGGACGAGCGGTGAGCGAGTACGTAGGCGCTGCCCGATCCTTGTACCTGGAGCTCCGCGCCCTTGGCCTCAAGGTGTGGGTCGAGGACGACCCCGACGGGGTAGTGCTGGACTACGGCCTGATCGTCGACGGCCTGCGCTCGCTCCCGGAGACGAGCGCCCGGAGCGCGAGGCGGCGCATCCGTCGGCACAAGGAGGGCCTGGTCCTGCTCCTCCTCGATCGGCGCGACCCCGATCTCGACGCCGTGCGCAGGGAGGGGCAACGTGCATGAAGCAAAAGGGGGCGGAGTGGTGTGTGAGAAACCCCTTATAAGAGAGAAGCTGACACACACCGGCGAGAGGGAGGCGAAACGAGCTGGACTTCGACACCGCATCGAACAACCGGAGGCGGCGCAGACAAGACCCCTCGTTGGGTAGGACCGGCCGCGACGTTCCAAGGAGCGGGGTACGAGGCGGGGGAAGCGCCGGCGAGGCCTTCAGGATCCCGGCCGGCGCGAAGAAGGCGGCGATGGTCCACCTGGCAATAGTCGCCTGGCGCGAGGGCCTGCTCGACCCTAAGGACCTCGGCGAGGTGCGGGGAAGGACCGTGGACGAGGCCGGGCTGCAGCGCGCCCTCTACCGCTCCTCCATCGGCGAGATCGAGCACGTCGTCGGCCCCGCCCTCAAGGGCAAGCGCGTCGTGGTGGAAGGACGCCTCGCCGGCACGGCCCGCACCGCCTTAGAGCGACTCGGCGCCGAGGTTGAGGAACTGCGCCAGGAGGACGAGAAGCGCTACGTGGACATGACCCCCGCCATCTTCGTCCTCGCCGCCGTCGCGATGGCCGTGCGCTACGTGAGCCTCGGACTCGACGACCAGAGCCTCTACATCCTCGCGGGCCTGGGCTTCGCCCTCATGTACGGCCTGCGCCCGTTCTTCTTCAAGATGCAGCGCCCCAAGGACTAGGGGAAGGGGAGCAGAAGCTGAAGGTAGCCACCCACGTCGTCTTCGCCGAGTGCTGCTGGTTCGCGGCCTCCGCCGTCTTCGACGTCCACTACGAGACCCCCTCGGTTCTTGCCGCGGCCGTCTGCTCCATCCTCCCAGACGCCGACTACCCGAAGAGTTGGCTCGGCCACCAGCTCGGCGCCCCCTCCCAGTGGCTGCACGAGCGCTTCGGCCACAGGAGCTTCCTCCACTCCTTCGTCGCCCTCCTGTTGGTCACCGCCCTGCTGGGGCCCCTGCTCTGGTTCCTCGTGGGCCACCCCGCACCGATGGTCGCCGTCCTCGTCGGCTACGGCTCCCACCTCTTCGCCGACATGATGACCTTGGGGGGCGTGCAGCTCTTCTGGCCGAGCAGAGTCATCGCCGTCTTCCCCGGTCGCGACGAGTACCGGGTGGTGTCGGGCGGCAACTCCGAGAGGGTCTTCGTCGCCGTCGCGCTCGTCCTCGCGCTCCTCTTCTACCCGGTCAGCCGCGCGGGCTTCGACGGCCTGCTGCACCGCATGGCGGGATCGGACGCCCTCTACGGCGAGGTCGTCTCCGTAACCGACGGCGACACGGTAGAGGTCAGGGCGCAGAACCTCACCACGCAGGTTAGGCTGATAGGCGTGGACACCCCCGAGACGGTCGACCCCGAGGGGCCCATCGGCTGCTTCGGCCCCGAGGCCTCCGAGCACACCAAGCGCGTCCTCCGCGAGCCCCAGACCGACGCCGAGGGCGACGTCCTGCGGCCGGGCCGGCTGGTGAGGCTGGAGATCCCCCGCATAGGGGACTCCGAGGACGCCTACGGGAGGACCCTCGCGTACGTGTGGCTCGACGCGGACGGGGAGGGCGGGGAGTACGAGCACCTCTTCAACGAGGACCTCCTGGAACTGGGGCTCGCCCGCACGACGACCTTCTCCCACGAGTACCGCCGCGAGTTCGAGCGGGCGATGGAAGAGGCGAAGGGAGAGGGCGCGGGCCTGTGGGGCGCGTGTCCTACGGTAGAGAATTATTGAGCGCAGGAGTCGCAGGCCGAGAGCCGGCGCCTGGATGCCGTCGTCGAAGACAACCCAAAGGCGCCGGGCTTATACTATTAACGAATATGCACTGTTTAGTTAATAGCCGCAAGGCTTATTCACACCGGTGAGGATAGCGATGAAGCGTGGAGCTACCGGGGAGTACGAGATCACCGCCATGGGTGGCGAGGCCGTGCGTGCCTTCGTGCCCGCGCCGCTGCCGCCCGACCCGCCGCTCGAACTCCTTGGCGAGCGCCAGCGCTTGCTCGAGCGGGCCTTGCTCGCCTGCGGGCGGCTGGACGGCGTCACCGCCCTGCTGCCCGACCCCGACCTGTTCCTCTACGCCTACGTCCGGCGCGAGGCGGTACTCTCCAGCCAGATCGAGGGGACGCAATCCTCCCTGTCCGACCTGCTGCTCTTCGAACTCGACGAGGCGCCGGGCGTACCCCTCGACGACGTGGTGGAGGTCTCGAACTACGTCGCCGCGCTCGAACACGGCATGGCCCGTCTGCGCGAGGACTTCCCCCTCTCCAACCGCCTGCTGCGCGAGGTGCACGAGAAGCTGCTCGTGCGCGGACGCGGCGCTGACAAGCAGCCCGGCGAGTTCCGCCGCAGCCAGAACTGGATCGGCGGCACCCGTCCCGGCAACGCCCAGTTCGTGCCGCCCCCGCCGCAGCTCGTCGAAGATTGCATGGCGTCGCTCGAGCGCGCCATCCACGCCGCAGACGACGGCCTGCCGGCGCTCGTCAAAGCCGCGCTCGCCCACGCGCAGTTCGAGACCATCCACCCCTTCCTGGACGGCAACGGCCGCGTCGGAAGGCTCCTGATCTCGCTCATGCTCTTCGACGCCGGGGTGCTCGGCCAGCCGCTCCTGTACCTCAGCTACTACTTCAAGCAGCATCGCGCCGAGTATTACCGACTGCTCGACACCGTGCGCGCCGAGGGCGACTGGGAGTCGTGGCTCGACTTCTTCCTGGAAGGAGTAGCGAGCACCGCAGGGGCGGCCGTGGACACCGCGCATCGGTTGCTCGCGCTCTTTCGCGACGACGCCGCCCGCGTGCAGACGCTCGGCCGCGCCGCGGCCAACGCCTTGCGGGTCTTCGACGCGCTTCGCGACCGGCCCCTCGCCACCCTGAACGACCTCACCGAACGCACCGGGGCCAGCTACCCCACCGTCTCCCGCGCGGTCGACGCGCTGGAGAACCTCGGCATCGTGCGCGAAATCACCGGCCGCAAGCGCGAGCGGGTGTTCGCCTACGCGCGTTACCTCGCCATCCTCAACGAAGGGACGGAGCCGCTGTAAAGAAGGTTTACGTGATGGTGTGCTATCGCAGACGTGTCGGGAAGTTCGATCGCTGCCGCAAACCTCGTCGTTGCGCAAAGGTTCGGGGTGCCGCGAATCACACGGCACCCCGGCGTAGAAGCTAACGGTTAGCGGCAGGCCCCGGAGAAACAGCAGATCCGCGCCGAGGGATCGGAAACGGCCTCCTCCGAGAACACGCCTCCGGAAAGGGCTTGCCCGATGGCGGAGGCGACGTTGGCAGCACGGGTCACCTCGATTACAGAGCCCTCCACCGCGGCGACGAGGACGACGGCGACGAAGAGCAGGGCCAAGAGCACGGTCAGGAGGGCCAGGGCAACCGCGGTGGCGTTGAGGACGGGCCGGGCGACTCGGCGATCGAACGCGGCGCGCTCCTCTGGGGCGCACACCCCTACCGCCTCCAACACACGATCCAGCAGCCGCGCGCCTGCACCGGCTCGGGGCTCGCGTCCTCCGCCCTCGGCGGCGGGGAACCGTCAGCGTCGGCTGAGCCGCTGGCGGTGGAGGTGGGCTGGACGGTGGTCGACGTCGTGGCGGTGACGGTCGCGGTCAGGGCCAGGGCGAGCAGCATGACGGCGACCGTCACGAGCGCCATGAGCATCCGGGGGACGTGAATCAACGCGGGGTCTCCTTTCGGGGTCTCCTTCCCGAGGTGGGTACTGCCGCAACCGTACGGGTTGCCGTGCCCGCTCCACACGTCCTATAGGGCGGGCCGAAAAAGAAACGTAGGGGCCGGTACCTAAGCGGTCGGGGTGGATGTCCCCTCTGCGGCTTACTCGTGGCGGCACCGAGCCCTTAGAGGCGGGCTACAGACGTCTACGCCACGGCCCCCCGTCTGATAGACGAGCTTCTTGCAGCTCACCGGCTGTGAGTCGTTGACCAGCTTGCGGGAGTCGCGCACAATAGACCATAGAGGTGGGGGCGCACAGCAGGGGGGCGCACAGCAGGGGGGCGCGTGTACGTATGGGGCGACTTTGCCTGCCGACTTTCAACTTGGGGGAGCATGCCCATGCCGAGGTCGAGCTCAGGCGACGACAAAAGAATTGAGGCAGAGGAAGCGCACGGAGAAGGCGGTCTCCAATGCCTAAAATCGAAGCACACGACGATCTCGAAGCAGGCACGTTGACCGAGGACTCCCGTCTACACCTAAGAGGTTCGGAACGCCGGCTGCTGGATGCGGGCCTTCTACCCGTGGAGGACCTGGCCGTGCTCGCGTCCCGTGAGGGCCGCCGTCCTCGACCGATCTACGGAGCACACCGCTGGTTCGCCCGACGTTTCGGCTCCGCTTTTCGCGCTCTACTGACGGCTGCTGCGCTGCCCGATGGAGGGGACTTTTGGAAGTCCTACTACGAGGGCACGGACCACTGGCACGGCAAAACCGTCCTAGATCCGTTCGTCGGCGGCGGTACCTCGGTGGTGGAGGCCTCGCGCCTGGGCGCGGACGTAGTCGGGGTCGACGTGGACGCGGTAGCCTGCGCGATCACGCGCTTCGAGACGCACGCGGCCGAAGCCCCCGACCTGAGTCCGGCACTAACCCAACTAACGGAAGCGGTCGGCGAAGGGCTCGCCCCCTACTACCGAACCGAAACCGCCGAAGGCGAAGATCGGATAGTGCTCCACTACTTCTGGGTCCAAACCGTCACCTGCGGAAACTGCGCAGAAACCGTGGAGGCCCATCCTCACCACCAACTCGCCTACGAAGCTGAAGGTACAAGGCAGTGGGCCTTCTGCCCGCAATGCCACGGCGTCCAGGAGCTACCCCGCGGGGAGACGGAGCTGCGCTGCGACGGCTGCGTAGTCACGGTGCCCATACAGACCGGCCCGGTACGGTACGGGAGGTTGACCTGCCCGTGTTGCGGGAGCCGAGAGCGCCTTATCGACGTGGCCGCCCGCACCGGTCGACCCCCCGAATGGCGTCTCTTCGCATTGGAGACGCTGGAGACAGCTCCCACCGGCAAGAGGAGCGTCCCCCTCTCCCAACGACGTTTCCGACCCGCCACGGATGCAGACCTGCGCGTGTTCGAGTCGGCGGAGCGCGCGCTGCGGGAGCGGGCAGAACCCGACGGCTCCTTGCCCTGGATCCCCGAACGGCGCATCCCCCGCGAAGGCCGGGCGGACGACCGCCTCCTGAACTACGGCTACGACAAGTACTCGGAACTCTTCAACGCGCGCCAGCTTCTGCACCTCTCGCTCCTGGCCGAGGCCGTAGCGGGGCTTGGGGAACCCGAGCGCGAAGCCGTGACGCTAGCGTTTAGCGATCACCTCACCACCAACTGCATGATGTCCCACTACGCCTTCGGGTGGCGCCGCCTCGCCCCGCTCTTCTCCGTGCGCGCGTACCGGCACGTCACGCGCCCGGTCGAGATCAACCCGTGGCTCGACGGCACTGGCCGCGGCACGTTCCCCAACGCCGTGCACGGGGTGCAGCGCGCCATCGAGTTCGCCCGCCAGCCCAAAGAGCCCTTGGTGAAAGGCGGATTCCGCCCGGTCTCCGACAGCGCCGCCGGCGCGTCCGCCGAGATCCTCCACTCGAACTCCCGCGACCTACGGGGCCGCCTGAAGGACGAGAGTGTGGATCTCGTCCTCACCGACCCGCCCTACCTCGACAACGTGGCCTACTCCGAGCTCTCGGACTTCTTCCTCCCCTGGCTACAGCTTCTCGGGCTCGCCGCCGCCGACGGCGAAGAGGTCGCGGGCTTCGAGGAGAATCTGGCGGCTAGAGGCCGGGACGAGGCCGCTATCGAAGAGTACGCCTCATCCCTCGCGCGGAGCTTTCGTGAGGTCGCCCGGGTCCTGAAGGCGGACGGGCGGCTCGTGTTCACCTATCAACACGGGGTAGCAGGAGCGTGGCACGCGCTCGCCTCGGCCATGAACGAGGCCGGCCTGCGCCCCATACAGGTGTTCCCCCTGCTCGGGGACGGCAACGCGGGCTCTCACAACCACGAAGGCACCAGCAAATGGGATGCCGTCTTCGTAGCCGTTGAGGACGGTAGCGCTACTACTACGGGACCCCTGAAGTTGTCCGAAGCCCAATCGGAACACGTCCGAGCTCACTACGGCCGCTGGGCGAAGAGGCTCTCGAAGATGACCGAGGGGAGGTTCCGCGAGGCGGACCGTCGCAACTTCTTCCGGGCCTGCTTGGTGGCGGGTGCGCTCGGCATGTTCTCGTGCTCGGAGGTGGAAGGGAGAACGCCGCTCGCCGCCGCCTTGAAACAGACACCCCCGGGCCCCACCGAACAGAAAGAAGCGCCCGATGCCTCAATTGTCTAAAAAGGTCCTCTCCCAGTACTTCCGAACGGAGTGCAAGCGACAGCTCCGGTTGAATCTGTCGCCGGACACGGCGCGGTTCCGTCCCGAGAGGGAGGAGCAGGGCATGCCGCCTCCCCAGAAACCCCGACCCGGGCTCGAGCAGATCGCCCAACTCGGCGACGAGTGGCAGGCGGCCAAGCTTCAGGACCTCTCCGAGACGTTCGGCGAGGAGCTCGTGGTCGGCGAGGCGTACACGGACGGTACGGGACAATTGCGGTATCGGAACATGCCGCTGCAAAACGCCCTCGCCGCGGTGAGCCCTGGCCGGTTCCTGGTCGAGGCCGAGTACGAGGTCGGCCCCGCCTTCGAGGGCGCTTTAGGCATCGTGGGCCTGCGCGAAGAGCACGGCCTCGAATACGCCGGGGTGCGCCCCGACATCATCGAGGTCCTCCCGCCCGGCCGCTTCCCGAGGAGCGTGGACCCCTCCGGCGAGACGCGCCCCCTCGGCGCTGACGACCGCCGCCTGCAGCTCCGCGTCATAGACATCAAGCTCACGGCGGAGCCCTCGCCCGGCTACTTCGCCGAGGTGACCTACTACACCATGGTGCTCGCCGGATGGCTCGTGGATAAGGGCCTCGACCACCGCTTCGTCGTCGTGCCCGACGGCGCCGTGTGGCCCGGCTCGCACGAGGCCGCCGAGCTCACCATAACCCACAGACGGTTGACGAACGCCGTAGGCGAGGAGCCGACCGACGAGGCGTTGCGCGAGGCGCTTGCACGGGACCTGGAACAGGTCCCCTTCGAGGTCTTCGCCTACCGGCTGAGGCGCTTCTTCGGCGAAGAGCTGCCCGAGGTGCTCTCCGTACCGTGGGGCGAATTGCCTTGGCACGTGGACAACCGTTGCAAGGGCTGCGACAACCTCGGATACCCCTGGGTGAGCAAAGGCGAGCGGACGGACCACCCCGACCACTGCATGCCCGAGGCCGAGAGGGAGAGGCACCTCAGCAGGGTCGCCTTCATTTCCAGGGGAGCGAGTGCCGCGCTGCGGGAACGGGGGGTGGGGGACGTGGAGGTTCTCGCCAAACGCCCGCCGGAGGACCCGGCCTTCGGCTCCCACCACGTCCTCAAGGCGACGCGTACGGTCGTCTCCGGCAGAGCCGAAGCGCTCGGGACAGGCTTGGCGACCATCCCGAAGGACAGCGGCACGTCCGCGGTAATGCCGAAGTGGACCGACCTCAGGATCTTCCTCTCCGCCGACTTCGACATCGGCAGCGCCATCACCTTCTCCTTCGGCATCAAAGCGTTCTGGCTGGAGCCGCGCCCTTACGGCTCGACGAACCCCGCCCCCCGGCAGAAGCGGAGTTGGCAGGCGGAGTCGTTCGTCGTGGACCTTAAGGACCTCGAGTCGGAGCGCCGGGAGCTCCTGGCTTTCCTCGGCAGGATCGGCGCTATCCTCGACGAGGCCTACGGGCTCGATAGCCAGACCACGGTCCAGTTCTACCTCTGGGACTCCTTGCAGTTCGAGCACCTCTCCCGGGTGGTGGGGCGGCACCTGGAGGCGGTCCTCGACAGAAGGGACATATGGGAGCTGGCCTGGCTCTTCCCGCCGGAGGACCTGCTGCAGAACCCGAGGCTCTCCACCCGCCAGTCCCCGGTTACCACGGTTCGGGACGTCGTGAGGGCCGTCCTCGCCGCCCCCGTGCCCCACTACTACAGCCTGCTCGAAACGGCCCGCTGCTACTACCCCGACAACCTCCCCGAGAACATGAGGGCGTTCGACGTCCACCCGCTCTTCGAGGACGTGTTGAGCGACCAGATCCCCTCCGAGCGGGCCCACGAGGTGTGGTCGAGGATCACCGGAAGCAGGCACTGGTCCGCCCAGATGGAAATCCTCAGGCGCACGGTCGCACGAAGGCTCGTGGCCCTCGACGCCGTCGTCCGTCGCCTGGAAACCGACCTGCGCCCGCTCCTCCCCAATCAGGCTGCCCCGCGCATACAAGCCATAAGGCCGCCGCAGCGCGAGTCCCGACTCAGTTTCGACGGCCAACTCTGGTACGCCTTCGCCAGACTTAACGCGGGCCTGCAGGGGCTGGAAGTGCAGGAGCTGAGGGCCCTGCCGCCGCACGGCCGGGAGGCCAAGTTCGAGAGCGCCCGGCTTCCCGAACGCCTCCTCGGGGACGCGCAAGCGAATGCGCTTAGAAGCCTCGGCCTGAAACCCCGCTCCGGCCGCAGGGTCTACCGCCTCGCGCCGAACAGCCGGGAGGTGAAGTTCAAGGAAGGCGACTTCGAGCTCGCGCTCGCGCCCGAAGACTGGCCGGACTTCTTGGACCGCAGCTTGAAGAGCATGACGGAGGGAACTTCTCTCGAACAGACCTATGCTTCGGAGTACCAGCGCCGCATGGGAGACGTCACCAGGGTCACGGTCGCGGGCATCGACCGGGACCGGGGCTTGATCGCTCTGGACCCCCAAACCCGACCCGATGCCCCGAGCCTCGAGGACCTCGAGGACGAAGGCATAGCGGACTTCGATACGGACGTAGTCCTGGACAGGGTTTTCCGCGACTACTTCACCAAGAAGCTGCTCGCGACCCTGCAGGCGATCGGCAACCCGCCGGCGGCGCGTGACAACCCCCTGGTACGCCGGGCCATCGGGCAGATCACCGCCCGAGGGTCCCGCGTCACCACCCACACTCCCCCCGCGGACTTCTTGTGGGGCGCCAAGACCATGCACGAGACCCGGGTCGGTCGAGACCTGGAGCCCGTGCGCGACCTCCTGAAAGGCCACGGCCTCGGCCTCAACCCCACCCAGTGGAGGGCATGGGAGGAGGCCCTCACCCGACGCCTCTCCCTTATCTGGGGGCCGCCAGGGACCGGCAAGAGCCGCACGGCGCGAGCCGTGATCCTGGGCGCGGTTCTCGAAGCGCATGGGCAGGGCAAAGGGAGCAGGATCCTCGTATGCGCGCAGAACTACAACGCCATGGACGTCGTGCTGCTCGACGCCTACGAGAAGCTCAAGACCCTGCTCCCCGAAGACGCCTTCCAGGTCCGCCGCGTACGGAGCTACACGAGGCCCAAAGATCCCAACATCCCCGACGAAATAGATACGGAGCTCAACCGATTCCAACTTTCCAACCGGGCGATGGACTTGTGTAGCAGGCTCGAAGGCCGGGAGGGCATCACCGTGGTCGGCACAACACCTTCCCAGGTCCACAACCTGCTCCTGGCGCAGGGCGCAGGCGCCCAGGGGGAGTTCTTCGACCTCATCCTCATCGATGAAGCCTCGCAGATGGACGTAGGCCTCTCGATACTCGCCGTGGCTTCGTTGGAGCGAGGAGGCAGCATCGTCCTCGCCGGCGACCCCAAGCAATTGCCCCCCATCCAGCAAGCCGAGCCGCCTTTAAGCCTCGAGGACATGGTCGGCTCCGTCTACGCCTTCTGCGAAAACTTCCACGGGGTCGAGCCCGTGATGCTGGACATCAACTACCGGTCCAATTCCACGCTGGTGGAGTTCTCGTTGGAAGCGGGATACAGGCGAACCCTGAGCAGCTATTCCCCCGATCTCAGGCTAAACCTCCTCAAACCCCTGCCAAACGACAAGCCCGAGGATTGGCCGGCCCCGCTCTACTGGACGCCCGAGTGGTCGGCGTTGCTCGACCCCGACCAACCCGCCTCCTGCTTCGTCTACCCCGAGGGACGTAGCAGCCAGTGGAACCAGTTCGAGGCCGACGCCGTGTCCTCCTTAGTTACGCTGCTTTATGGTCGCGCAGTGGACAAGCTGCTCGGCGAGTGCAACCCTGCGACCCACGAGCTCATCGTTCCGACCAGGAGCACGGCCTACTCGCCCGAGGAGTTTTGGAAGGAAGCGGTCGGCATTGTGACCCCTCACCGCGCGCAGCAAGGTCTCATCGTGAGCCGCCTGCAGCAGGTCTTCGCGGAGACAAACGTCGACCCGGGTCTCATCCGTAGCGCCGTAGACACCGTCGAACGCTTCCAGGGCCAGGAGCGGGACGTGATCGTCGCCTCCTACGCCCTGGGCGACCCCGACGCGATAGCGGACGAGGACGAGTTCCTCATGAGCCTCAACCGCTTCAACGTCATGGCCTCCCGCCCGCGAGCGAAGCTGATCGTGCTGGTCTCCCGTGAGATCGTGGACCACCTTTCGGGAGACCTCGACACTTTACGCGGCTCCCGTCTGCTGAAGATCTTCGCGGACTCCTTCTGCGGCAACGGGCGCCCCATGACCCTCGGATTCCTCGAAGACGGAACGAGCAGAGAAGTGCCGGGCGTATTCAAGCATCGGAGGTAGGAGGGCGCTCTTGCGTAGACCCCGAACGCGCGCCATGGCAGTACGGCACCCCGTGGCTGATGACCATGAGGTACCACGACGCTAAGATGAAGTTAAGGAGAGAGCTTCGAGCGCCTGGGCTTCTAGCCTGGCCTGACATGGGGGAGATGAGTCTCGACGGACTACCCAAGGGAAAGCGCGGGGAGACCCTGCGCATGGCGGCCGAGCACTCCCGGCTATGGGAGCTTCAGCCGTGACGGTGCGTCCCAGGGTACTGCCGCGCCAGTACTTGCCAGTCGCGCGACTTGGTCCTAGCATATGCGAAGCAAACGTGGCTAGATCGGCGGTACCTTGAAACAAATAACAGAAGGAAGCAGCCCAGCGGTGGCATCAGCCTCTATGGTCCTCGGGGGCCTCGCTACGCATGCCAGCAGGACGATGATGCTTGCCGAGCTTTCGCTGCTCCTGGAGGCGGTGCCTGCGGGCAGCTCGTCGAACGACTACGCCCGAGCGGTCACGGACGACAACGTCCTGCTGAAGGCGGCGTCTTCTACCCGGAAGAAGACTCTTCGGCACCTGCGCGAGCTGTACGCCCTGGACGAACGGGACGTTACGTTCGGCATCCTGCGCAAGCTCTGGGAGTACGACCCGCCGTCGCGCCCCTTGCTGGCGCTCTTGATGGCGATCACCCGCGACGGCCTTCTACGTACTACGGTTCCTGTAATCGTGGAGGCGCCCTTTGGTGACGCTGTCGACGCCGGCAGGCTGTCCGAGGCCGTAGGCGCGGCTTTCTCGACCAGGCTGACGAGTGACGTGCGCGCCAAGGTCGGGCGCAACACGGCCTCGTCCTGGACCCAGTCCGGGCACCTGAAGGGAAGGGCGAAGAAGGTGCGCGTCCGCGCGGGTGTCTCGGCCGGCGCCGTCGTCTTCGCGCTCATCCTGGGGCACCTCCACGGGGTACGGGGCCTCCCCCTGTACGATACGGTGTGGTCGCGGTCTCTCGATGCGTCCGGCAACGAGATCGACGCGCTCGCCTTCGCCGCCTCGCAACGGGGATGGATGGAGTACCGCAGGATGGGCGAGGTGGCCGAGTTCGGCTTCTCGAAGCTTTTGCCCCGGAGGGACGAATACCGTGGCTAGCGTCGAGGGTCTAGTCAAGGCTTACGAGCGCTTCGTGAGCCTGCCCTGGGGCAAGAGCGTCGCCCCTCAGCAACGGGTCTGGTTCGCCCTCTACGACCCGCGCGACGAGCGGCGCCTTCGAGTCCGGATCGGAGCTTTCGAGGCGGCGACGGTCCGCTCCGACCACGCGTGGATCGCGTGCGACCTCACCGACGAGTTCGCCCGCTGGATGTCCGCGCACGACTACCGCGAGAGCTACTTCGAGTCCCCGGAGGATCTCGGCGGGATGGTCCTAGATGAGTTCGCCGATCACGTCGCTGAAACCGTCAAGCAAGCCCTCGCCTCCCCGAGCGCCGGCCCGGAGAGCGTGGTCGCGCTCTACGGGATCGCCTCCCTCTTCGGCTTCGTGCGGGTCTCCCGGTTGATGGAGATGGTCGCTCCGCACGCCCGTGGTCGCCTCCTGGTCTTCTTCCCCGGCGAGCACGACAACGGCAACTACAGGCTGCTCGACGCCCGCGACGGCTGGAACTACCTCGCCGTCCCCGTAACTGCTCAGGAAGGTATCCCTCTGTGAGAAACCGAGAAGTCTTCGTCAAGGACCCCCTGAAGACCACCATCCCCAATGACGGGGTGGCGAAGCTCGGCGAGCCGAGCACGGAGCAGGAGTGGGAGGTGCTGCGCTACGAGCTCTCTACCTTCGTCTGCAAAGGCGAGTACGAGCGGGGCCTCGACAAGATGCTTTCCAGCTACCTCGCAAACCTCGGCAAGGCCACGCAGCCCGCCGCCTGGGTCAGCGGTTTCTACGGCTCCGGCAAATCCCACCTCGTCCGCGTACTCGAGTTCCTCTGGCGTGACGTGGCCTTTCCGGACGGAGCGACCGCCCACGGCCTAGTGGACCTGCCCGACGGGATCCGAGAGCACCTACGCGAGCTGACCACGATCGGGAGGCGCGGAGGGGGCCTCTGGTCGGTCGCCGGCACCCTGGGTGCCGGAGCCGGCGACAGCGTGCGGCTGTCGATCCTGAGCATAGTGCTCCAGAACGCCGGGCTGCCTGGGCAGTACGCTCAGGGCCGCTTCGTCCTCTGGCTGAAGCAGAACGACCTCTTCGATACCCTTAAGGAGAGGGTCGAGGCGGACGGACGGGGTTGGCGCGCCGAGCTCTCGAACCTCTTCGTCTCCCGGCACATCCCCCGCATCCTGCTGGAGCTCTCGCCGGGCTTCGCATCGAGCGAGGCCGAAGCCCGGCAGACCTTGAAAGCTCAGTACCCGGAGCGGCAAGACATAAGCGACGAGGAGTTGCTCGACGCGATGACGGAAGTGCTCGCGTTGCAGTCCGGCGACCGGGAGAACCCGCCCTGCACGCTGCTCGTGCTCGACGAGCTCCAGCAGTACGTTGGGGACAACGCGGACCGTGCCCTGCGGGTGCAGAACGTGGTCGAAGCGTGCTCCTCGCGCTTCGGAAGCCGCGTCCTGTTCGTTGCTACCGGACAGTCGGCGCTGCAGGCCACGCCGCAACTCAGCCGGTTGCAGGGGCGGTTCACGGTCCGGGTCCCGCTCGCCGACGCCGACGTCGAGCAGGTCGTCAGGGAGGTCGTGCTCCGTAAAGCCGAGGACAAGCGGCCCGACCTCCGCCGCGTTCTCGACGACAACAGCGGCGAGATCGACCGCCAGCTCAGCGGGACCGAGATCGGGCCCAGAAGGGCCGACAGCGACGTGCTGATCGCCGACTACCCCCTCCTGCCCGCCCGGCGGCGCTTTTGGGAGCGTGTACTGCGCGCGACCGACAGGGCCGGGTCCAACTCTCAGCTCCGCGCCCAGTTGCGCATCGTCCACCAGACCACCCGCGAGGTCGCGGACGACCCCGTCGGTACCGTGGTGCCGGCCGACGCCCTCTACGAGCACCTGTACCTCGATATGATCTCGACCGGCGTCCTTCTTCGCGGGGTGGACAACACCATCCGCGAGCAGCGGGACGGGACCCCAGGAGGCGAGATCCGCTCGCGGCTCTGCGCCCTGATCTTCCTGATAAGCCAGCTCCCGACCGAGCCCGGCAGCGACACGGGGGTCCGGGCGACGGTGGAGACCCTGACGGATCTTCTGGTCGAAGACCTGCGCGCCGGCGGCGCCTCCCTTCGCGCTAGCATCCCCCAACTCCTCGAAGGGATGGTGGAGAGCGGCAAGCTGATGCAGGTGGACGGCGAGTACCGGCTGCAGACGGTCGAGGGCGCCGAGTGGACGGCCGCCTACGGCAGCGCCTACGCCCGCATCATCGGCGATGACGGCCGGATCGCCAACGACCGCGCGAGGGAGCTGAAGCAGGCCGTTGCCGGCGCCCTCAAAGGGCTGGGCTTCCCCCAAGGCGAGAGCAAGACGCCCCGCAAGGTAGAGCCGCACTTCGGCGCCGACGCTCCGCAGACCGGCACGGGGGCCGTCCCCGTCTGGGTCCGCGACGAGTGGTCCGTGGGCGCGAAGGCCGTGAGCGACGAGGCGCGCGCGGCCGGCGTGGAAGACCCGACGGTGTACGTGTTCTTGCCGCGCCGCGGCGCCGACGAGCTCAAGAAGGCCCTCGCGAGCTACGAGGCGGCCACGGAGGTCCTGAGCAGCCGGGCGACGCCGAGCACGCGCGAGGGCGAGGAGGCGCGCGCGGCGATGGAGTCCCGCCAGCGCAGGGCCCGCGCCGGCCTGGACGCCGCCATCGGGGTGGTGCTGGAGAACGCCCGCGTCCTCCAAGGCGGGGGCACGGAGGTCGTGGAGGGCTCCTTGCGGGCCGCGGTCGAGAGGGCCGCTCGTGCCTCCCTCGAGAGGCTCTACCCGCAGTTCCGCACCGGCGATCACGCCCGCTGGGATGCCGTTATGAAGCGCGCCCGCGAGGGAAGCGGCAGCCCGTTGGAGCCGCTGGGCTACGAGGGCAACGCCGAGAGCCACCCGGCCTGCTCCCGGATCCTCGCCTCCGTCGGCGCGGCTGGGAAGAGAGGCCGAGACGTGCGCGCCGAGTTCAGGATGCCCCCCTACGGCTGGCCGCAGGACGCGGTGGACGGCTCGCTCCTTACGCTCCTCTCGGAGGGTCTGCTGAGGGCCTCCCAGAACGGCAGGCCCGTCACCGCGAAAGAGGTCGACGGCGCTAAGGTAGGGGCCACCGAGTTCCGGTCCGAGACCGTACACTTCACCCGGCTGCAGCTCATCAAGGTCCGCAAGCTGTTCGCCGACGCGGGCATGCAGGTGAGGAGCGGAGACGAGCTTCAGGCCGCCCTCGCGTTCCTCGACGCGGCGATCCGACAGGCCGAGGCCGCCGGCGGAGACGCTCCGCTCCCCGCGCCGCCCGACACCCAACACCTGAAGGCTATGAAGTCCCTGAGTGGCAACGAGCTCCTGCTGGCCCTCCACAACGCGGCCGATAGGCTGCGCGAGGAGATGGCCCTGTGGAAGAAGGCCGAAGCAGAAATCCGGATCCGCCTGCCGCGCTGGAGACGCCTGACGCGCCTCCTCGACCACGCCCGACCGCTCCACGAGTCCGACGGGCTCCGGGGGCAGGCGGAGGCCATCCGCCGGGAGCGGACGCTGCTCGACGAGCCAGACCCTGTACAGCCGCTCCTCCGGGAGACCGCGGACCTCTTGCGGGCGGCGGTAGGGAGCGCCCACGCACAGTACGCCTCGACGTTCGAGGCCGGGCTGCGGAACCTGGAGGGCTCGGAGGCTTGGCGCTCCCTGCCCGCGGGGGAGGCAGGAAGCATCCGAGCCGCCAACGGCTTATCGGCCCGACCGGAGCCGGGTCTCGGTACCGCCGAGGCCGTCCTCGACTCCCTCGACCGCACCTCGCTCTCCGAATGGGACAGCCTAATTGTCGCCCTCCCCGAGCGCTTCGCGCGCGCCTCTGAGGCCGCCGCGAAGAAGCTCGAACCGCAAGCCTTCCGCCTCCGGCGCCCCAGCGCTACGCTCAAGACGGCTGCTGAGGTCGACGCCTACCTCGACGAACTGAGGGCCGAGATCATGACCCACATCGAAAAGAAGCGGCCGGTGATCCTGTGAGCCGCCCGTGCTAACGCGGTGGACGCCTGCCCCGAGCGGCCCGGAAAGCCCAGAGGATCGGTCGCGCCGGAGGGAAGCAAGGAGAACGTCAAAGATACGGGGGGACAGAGATGCAACTCTTTAGGGTGCGTACCGACGATCACCTGAGCGTGGAGGGCGAGGTCGCCCCCAGCCGTTTCAAGGACTGGACCGTGGGCGGTCGCACGGGCCGGGAAGAGCACATCGAGGAGCTGCTCGTGCGTCACCCTGGCCTCCTCAACTTCGAGACCTTTGACCTTGGCATGAGCTCGAACGACGAGGTCCTTATAGTCTCCCAGCAGCCCATCGCCTCTAACAGAAAAAGGGCAGATCTCCTGGGAGTGCATAGAGACGGCAGCCTCGTGGTGATCGAGATAAAGCGCGACGCCGAAGACGCGAGCCATCGCACTGAGAGCCTGGAGTTCCAAGCCCTGCGCTACGCCGCAGCGAGCAGAAAAATGACCGCGTCCGAGGTGATTGGCCTCTTCAAGAACCATCTAAGGAAAAAGGAGGCGAGTGAGGAGACCGGGGAGCTGGGAGACTCCTATTGGAGGGCGCTCGCCGTAAAGCGTCTCGGCTCTCACCTTGTAGAAGAGGACGAGGAGATGACCGAGGAAGACCTCGCCTCTATCATCGATCCGCGTAAGAAGCAGAAGATTTACTTGGTGGCCGCGAGCTATGAAGGGGACGCTACGGCCGCCTGCGCCTGGCTGCGCGAGCACGGTATCGACATCTCGGCCTTTCGACTGAGGCCGTATGTCATCGCGGGCGAACCTGTACTCGAGCGGGAACGGCTTATCCCGCCGCCGGAACTCGACGAGTTTATGAGCGAAACGTTCGCCGCTGTGCAGGCGCCCGAAACGCCAACAACCGCTTCCACGGCCCGGAAACCCATCATAAAACCCAGTGAGTTGACGTGGTCCGACAGGGAAGAACCGGTGTATGTGGCAAGTTGGCGAGCCCTACTCCAGCACGTCATTACCCGGGCGCTCTCGGAGGGCATGCCTCCCGAACAATTGCCCTTGAGATGGGCTCATGACGACAAGAGCGGCATGATCGCTTCGGCGTGGATAGAGACTCAAAATTCTTCCGTGGAAGGGCAAGATCGCCATGAACACAGTGGGATGTTCGTAGATCTGCACGGCTCATCTGAATTCATCAGGGGTACGGTGAACACCATACTGCAAAGATGGAACACGCCGGTTGAGCTAACAGTAGAGACCGTCAACGGCGACACCTACGAGTTCCCGCTCTCCCCATGACCAGGGAAATGCCAACGCGGTAGACCACGATACGCGCGCGGACCAAATTCCTGCGTCCCACCCCCAAGCCCCAAGAGGTCCACATCCAAAGGAGACTATGGCACCCCTAGATCCAGCCCTCCGCAGAGTCCTTGAAGTCAGGATCATCGCCGCCCGCAAGGCCGCGGAAGCGGCAGCCCGCTCCGCGCTCGACGCCCTCGCCGTCCGCGAGAGGGAGCCCTACGCAAACCTCGGCCCAGAGGACCGCAAGCTCCGCAACCAGTTGCGGGCCAGGGCGCGACAACTTGGGGAGGGGAGCCTGGAGGCAGGCTACGACCGGCTCGTGGCCGAGTGCGCCTACGAGCAGTGGCACCGGATGCTCTTCGCCCGCTTCCTCGCCGAGAACGACCTCCTAATGCACCCCGAAGGCGTCCCGGTGACGCTGGCCGACTGTGCGGAGCTCGCCGGCGAGGAGGGCGATGCGGACGCTTGGGCGACCGCATCGCGCTACGCCGCTCGCATGCTCCCCGGCATCTTCCGCAACGAAGACCCCGTCCTCAAGGTGCGCCTCTTCCCCGAGGGGCGCAGCGCCCTGGAGCGCATCCTGGAGGAGATCCCCCCGCCCGCCTTCACCTCCGACGACGGGCTCGGCTGGGTCTACCAGTTTTGGCAGACGGAGGCTAAAAGAGAGGTCAACGCGAGCGGGCGCAAGATCGGGGGCGCCGACCTCCCTGCCGTCACCCAGCTTTTCACCGAGGACTACATGGTGAAGTTCCTCCTGCACAACACCTTGGGGGCGTGGTGGGCCGCCCGCCACCCCGACAGCCCGATCAACGAGACCCTCGAATACCTCCGCCGCCTCGACGACGGCGCCCCCGCGGCCGGAAACTTCCCCGGCTGGCCCGAGACCGTGGCCGAGTTGCGCGTCCTCGACCCCTGCTGCGGCAGCGGCCACGTCCTCACCGCCTCCGCCGACCTTCTCGCCCGGATGCGCGCCGAGGAGGAGGGGCTGGACGAGGCAGAGGCGTTCGAGGCCGTGCTGCGCGACAACCTCTTCGGGCTGGAGCTCGACGCCCGCTGCACCCAGCTCGCCGCCTTTGCTCTCGCCCTGCAAGCCTGGAAACGTGGCGGTTACCGCGAGCTGCCGATACCGAACGTCGCATGCAGTGGTCTCGCGGCCGGCGGGCGCATGGAGGAGTGGACCCGGCTCGCGAACGGCGATGCTCGCCTGGAGGAGACCCTGCGCCGGTTGCACGCCCTCTTCAAGAACGCCCCCGACCTCGGAAGCCTCATAGACCCGTCGCGCGTTTCGCAAGCTTTCACGTTTGAAGTCGCCGACTTCGAGGAGGCCGAGGAATTATTAGGGAAAGCACTCACCCGTGAAAAAAACGACGTTGATTTGACGGCTGCTGTATTTGGTGAGACAGCGCGTGGTTTGGCGAGGGCCGCAGCATTGCTAAAGGGGCGTTACCACCTTGTCGCTACGAACGTCCCGTATCTAGCTCGCGGCAAACAAGACGAAATCCTCAAAGATCACCTCGAAAAGTATTACCCAGCTGGTAAAGCCGATCTCGCAACTGCTTTCGTCCAGCGGTGTAGCGACTATTGCGCCCCTGGTGGCTCTTACGCTCTGGTGACACCACAGAACTGGCTCTTTCTTGGCACATACAAGAAGCTGCGCGAACGTCTGCTTAAGACACAAAGTTGGGACTTCGTCGTTCGGTTGGGTCCGAAGGGTTTTCAGACGCCCATGTGGGATTTCAACGTGATGCTGATAACTCTTAGCAACACCCCGCCCGCTTCGGGTTACCCAATGGCCGGCCTCGACGTCAGCGATCGCAAAACGCCCGCCGAGAAGGACCACGCTCTCCACGATGCGGAAGTTTTGACACTTCCGCAGGCCGAGCAACTGGAGAATCCGGATGCTCGCGTGGTATTGGAAGAATCATCTACTCTGCCTCTACTGCAGAAATACGCACGGAGCTTTCAGGGAATAAAAACGGGAGACGATCTGCGTTATCGAAGGACTTTTTGGGAAGTTCCCTCCTTCAAGGGTGTACGACCCTTCCACAGTACGGTAGCTTCGACGCAAACTCACGGGGGTCTTGAACATGTCGTTGACTGGCGCGATCACGGGGCGGGAATGGCTCGCTTACAGGGCATGGGTGCGTGGAGGAAGCAGGGTGTTGCTGTAAGCCAAATGGGGAATTTGCCTGCGGCGCTATTCTTCGGCGATGTTTTTGATAGCAACATGTCTCCAATAATTCCAAACGATAAAGCTTATCTTCCTGCTATCTGGTCGTTCTGCTCTTCTCAAGAGTTTAGTGTTGAAGTGCGCAAAATCGATCAAGCCTTAAAGCCGACTAACACAGCTCTTGTGAAGGTTCCCTTCGACCTCGAACGCTGGCAGAAGGTCGCAGACGAGCAGTACCCGGACGGCCTGCCGGAACCGTACTCTGACGACCCGACGCAGTGGTTGTTCAAGGGAATAGTGACGGACACGACCGAGCCGTTGCAGGTCGCGGTGGCGCGGCTGCTGGGCTACTCCTGGCCGGATCAGGCCGAGGACGGCCTCGCACCCGACGCGGACAGCATAGTCTGTCTGCCGGCGGTCGAGGACGAACTGCCCGCCGCCGAGCGGCTGCGCTCCCTCCTGGCGCGGGCCTACGGCGAGGAGTGGTCGCCCGCCCTGCTCGACCGGTTGCTCGCGGGCGCGGACCACGCCGGCAAGGACCTGGGTACGTGGCTCAGAGACAAGTTTTTCGCCCAGCACTGCAAGCTCTTCCACAACCGCCCGTTCATCTGGCACGTCTGGGACGGCAGGAAGGACGGCTTCTCCGCCCTTGTCAACTACCACCGGCTAGATAAGTCGAACCTCGGGCGACTGATCTACACCTACCTCGGCGACTGGATCGAGGCCCAGACGAGCGCGGCGAGGGCCGGCGTAACCGGGGCGGACCTTCGCCTCGCCGCCGCCCAGGACCTCAAGAGGAGGCTGGAAGCCATCCTGCACGGCGAGCCGCCCCACGACATCTACGTCCGCTGGAAGCCTCTCCACGAGCAGCCCATCGGCTGGGAGCCTGACCTCAACGACGGCGTGCGCCTCAACATCCGGCCCTTCATGCAGGCCGGCGTGCTCCGTGCGAGGCCCAACATCAAGTGGAACAAGGACCGCGGCAAGAACCCCGACGGCTCCGAGCGCCACAACGACCTGCACCTCACGCGGGCGGAGAAGGATGAGGCTCGCAGAAAGCAGGCGAACACGCCGTGAGCAAAGTTCACTACTTCCAGCGTTACAGCCAACGGGAGAACGTCGCGACGAACAACACGCTCCTGCTGCTCTCGCGCCTGTACGCCCACGACCCCTCGTACCTTGCCGCACTCTTGAACGACCTCCTCGAGCCGACGGAGCCCATCAAGGTCGGCCCGACATTCACCCAGCAGCGGAGCCACGAAGGCGCGAGCGTCCCCGACGCCCTCATAGAGCAGAGAAGCTTCAAGCTCGTCGTCGAGGCCAAGCGGGGGACGGAGGCCACCCTGGCGCAGTTGAAGGAGCACCTGAACGCCTTCAAAGACGAGGAGACGAAGGTACTTGTGCTGCTTACGCCTACCGAGCAGACAGACGCCTTCAAAGAGGGGTTGAGAAAGGCGGTGAAGGAGTTCAACGTCCAGAGCGCCGAGAAAGGAAAAGAGGTCGTAGATCTCTGCACGACGTTCGAGAAGATAATAAACAGCTTCGGCGCCATCCTGGCCGACCACGACCACGAGATGCGGGAGCTCCTAGAGGACTACGAAGAGTACTGCTACGAGGAAACGTTGCTCCCTCAAAGGGATTCGTGGTTGCGAGCAGTCCCCTGCGGCAAGACGTTCGAAGACAACAAGGAGCTGAAGCTCTACTACCAGCCGGTCACGCGGTCGTCGAGAGAACACAAATACCTCGGCATCTACAAGGACAAGCAAGTCCGGTTCATCGGAAAGGTCCAACACATCGTCGAAGCCGACCTTGTCGAGGGAGAGCTATCCGGCAAGCTGGACGGCCTCGGTTCGGGAGAGCGAACCAGGATCGAGAAAGCCATCATGAAAGCCAAAAACATAGAAGGCTATGATATTTCCACCGGACACAAGTTCTTTCTCGTAGAGGAGTTCCACGAGACCTCGTTCGAGAAGGTGTCCCCAGGTGGCTTGCAGAGCCAGCGCTACTTCGATCTCGTAAACGAGTTGGGCCTGAAGAACGCGAAGGAGCTGCCCGAAGTAGCGGAGATAGCTCCATTGCTGAGTGAGAAGAAGTGGAGATAGCCTGCATAGAGGGCGGCAACCATACGACGCCACCCCGAAGAAATGCCTCGACATGGGACGGCCGCGGGACGAAAGGCAGAGCACCTGGCACCTCTTCAATGAGAAGCGGCCAATATCACCTCAAAGCCATCGGCGGCGTCGCGCGCATCAAGGAGAAACGTAGAACTGGGGCATTAGCACGTAAATACGTGCTACGCTACTTTGCGTGAACGGAACGGAGGCGCGCATGGAGACCAGGAACATAACGCTGTCCCTGCCCGAGGAGGTGCTGCGGGAGGCCAAGGTCTTAGCGGCGCGACGGGGCACGTCCGTCTCCGCGCTGCTCGCCGGGGCACTCTCGGAGCTGGTGGAGCGCGAGAGCGGGTACGCCGCGGCCAGGGAGAGGAGCCTGGCGGCGCTCGGCGGGGGTCGGGACCTCGGCACCGGAGGAGAGATACGTTGGGGCAGGGACGAGCTGCATGAACGTTGAGGCGGGGAGCCGGGAGCGGCGCTTCGTGGACACGAACCTCTTCGTGTACGCCCACGACGCTTCGGCCGGGCCGAAGAGGGAGGCCGCCCGGGACCTCATCGCCGGGCTGTGGGGGGAGCGCTCTGGCTGCCTGAGCGTGCAGGTCCTACAGGAGCTGTTCGTCAACCTGACGCGTAAGGTCCCGAAACCGCTGCCGGCGCGGGACGTAGCCGCCCTGGTGGAGGACCTCTCCGCTTGGACGATCCACTCGCCGGGCCCGCGCGACGTACTCTCCGCCGTAGAGCTGCACCAGCGGATGAGCGTCTCCTTCTGGGACGCCATGATCCTGACCAGCGCCCGCTCCCTGGGGTGCCGCGTCCTCTACTCCGAGGACCTGGGCGCCGGGCAGAGCTACGACGGCGTGCGCGTCATGAACCCCTTCGCGCCGGAGGACGGGCGGTGAAGAGCAGCCCAAGCGCGGCGCCGGCGACCCCTTGGGACGCCCTGCGCGAAGCCCTCCGCGCCGCCTCGGGCTACAACCGCGCCGACGTGGCGCCCCCCGCGGCGGTACTCTGGACGGACAAGGAGCGCCGCTGGGAGGGCATCGTTACTCGCCTGCGCGGCGATCTGCCCGTCCTGACGCTCGGCCCCTACGCCCCCGACGCCCTCACCGGGCCCGCAATCTGGCTGCGATGCGTCATCGCCGGAACTCTCCCCGAGGTAGAACTGCCGGCGGGGGACGCCCCGATCCTCTACCTGCCGGGCGTGGGACGTGCCGACCTACGGGCCGTCGAGGATTGTCCGAGGGAGCTTCAGCCGCTCGCCGAGTTGCAGTATCGGGGCGTGCTTTTCACCCAGAAGAACGCCCGCGACTGGACCCCGGCGGCCCTCCTGCAAAACAAGCTGGGCGTCGGGGTCTCCGAAGACGCCGCCACCCGTGAAGCGCTCGCCCGCTCCCTCCCAAAGCTACTCGACGAGCCCTTAGCGAGCCTCGAAGGCCGCTCCCCCCTGAACGCGGCCTACCTCGACGAGCTCCTGAGGCCCGACCCCGAGCGCGGCATACTGCTCTGGCTCGACGACCCCGAGGGCCAACGCACGCGCGCCGCAACCGTGGACCCCGGAGGTTGGGCCGCGTTTCGCGCGATCTGCAGGAGCCGTTACGGCTTCGACCCCGACACCGACGGCGACGTCACCGCCGCCGGCCTCCTCGGCAAACGCGAGGGGCCGTGGGAGGCCGTGTGGCGGCGCTTCGCCGAGGCGCCCACCAGATACCCCAACCTGCCCGGCGTGCTGGACCGCGCCCGGCCACACAAGACCACCCTCTTCGAGTCCTCCGCCGCCTACTGGCCCGGGGACAACCGGGAGGAAGAAAACCGGCTCCGCGCCTCGCTGCTAGGCTTGCCGAACGAGACCTTCCCCAGGGAGGCGCTTCTCGCCCTGGAGGCCGAGCACGGCGAACGGCGCGGCTGGGTATGGGCCGAGCTCGGGCGTGCCCCGCTCGCGCACGCCCTGCTGCCCCTCGCCGCCCTCGCGAGGGCCGTCGGGGAGCCACACGGCACGGGAGACCCTGCGGAGCTAGCCGAGCACCACGCCTCCGGCGGCTGGAAAGCGGATCGGGCCGCCCTCGAAGCCCTCGCCTCCGCCGTCTCCACAGAGGATTCGCGCGCCGTCCAGGCGGCCGTCGAGGCCGTCTACCGCCCCTGGCTGGAGGAGTGCGCCCGTCGCTTTCAGGAAGCCGTCGCCGCGACGTCCCTCCCCTCTCTGGAGCCCATCGCCTACGGCCCGGAGGGCGGGCTCTGCCTCCTGTTCACCGACGGCCTCCGCTATGACGTGGCCCAGCGGCTCGCGGAGACCCTGGAGGAAGGCACCGCCCACGTCGAGCGGGACTGGCGCTTCTCAGCCCTCCCCGGCGTCACGGCCACCGCCAAACCCGCCCTCTCGCCCGCGGGACCTTTGCTAAGTCCCGGTAAAGACTTCGACGCCGTCGCAAACGGTTCTAGGGTCACGGCGGATGGCCTCCGCCGCCTCCTCACGGACGCCGGATACCAGGTCCTCAAGGGGGAGGAGGTCGGCTCCCCGGATGGGTCGGCCTGGACCGAGTTCGGCGACCTCGACGCCACCGGTCACAGGAGGGGATGGAAGATGGCCCTCGACGTCGAGCGTTCGGTACGGGACCTTGCGGAGCGCATCCTCGAACTCCTCGAAGCCGGCTGGCCGGAGGTCCGCGTCGTCACCGACCACGGTTGGTTGCTCCTTCCGTACGGGCTCCCCAAGGTGGAGCTCCCCCAGCACCTGACGGTGGTCCGCAAGGGACGCTGCGCCCGGCTCAAAGGGGACTCGAGCGTCGATGCACAGGCCGTCCCCTGGACCCTCGACCCGGAAGTGCGGGTCGTCGTGGCCCCCGGCATCAGAGCCTACGAGGCCGGCAAGGAGTACGAGCACGGCGGCCTGAGTCCCCAGGAGTGCGTTGTGCCCGTCCTGACCGTAACGGCGGGCGCCCCCGCCACGGCCGCAACCGCGACCATCGCCGAGATCAGGTGGACAGGCCTCCGGTGCCGGGTTCGCGTAGAAGACGCGCCGGAAGGCGCGAGGGTAGACCTCCGCTCCCGTGCCGCCGACCCCTCGACCTCCATAGCGCCGGCCAAAACCCTAAAGGGCGGAGCGGCCTCCCTGCCCGTCGCCGACGATTCCCGAGAGTTCGAAGCCGCCATCCTCGTCGTGCTGGATCCCGACGGACGGGTGCTTGCCCAAAGGCTCACCACGGTGGGAGGCTAGAATGCCCGCGATGGAGCTCGACACCCTCGACAGGATCGCCGCCGAAGTCTTCGAGGGCTACGTCGTGCGCAAGGACCTCGCGCTCCGCTTCAAGGGACAGTACCCGGTCCCGACCTACGTGGGGGAGTTCCTGCTGGGCCGCTACTGCGCCAGCACGGACGAGGAGGAGATCGCCGAGGGCCTCGCCATCGTCGAGCGACAGCTCAAAGAAAGAACCGTGCGCGCCGGCGAGGAGGAGCTCTATAAGGCCCGCGCCCGCGAGGAGGGGCGGGTCAGGATCATAGACCTCGTCACCGCCCGCCTCGACTCGAAGAGCGACTCGTACCTCGCCACGCTCCCGAGCCTGCGCCTCAACGACGTCCGCATAAATCCTCAACTCGTTGCTGGCAACGAACGTATGCTCACCGGCGGCTTCTACGCCGAGGTCGAGCTCGAGTACGACGCCATCGTCGCTCAGGAGCAAAGCGGTCACCCCTTCGGCGTTGCATCCCTGCGAGCCATCCAACTCAGCACCCGCGCGGTCCTGGAGGACCTGTCCCGCGGACGCGAGTCGTTCACCACGGAGGAGTGGAAGCGCTTTCTGATCCGGAGCGTGGGTCTGGAGCCCGACGCCCTCTCCGAGCGTGAGCAGGACATTTTGCTCCTCCGTATGGTCCCGTTCGTCGAGCGGAACTACAACATGGTCGAGCTAGGACCCAGAGGGACCGGCAAGAGCCACCTCTACCAGCAGGTCTCGCCCTACTCCCACCTCGTCTCGGGCGGCAAGGCCACCGTCGCGAGGATGTTCGTCAACAACGCCACGGGCCAACGCGGGCTCGTCGCCCAGTACGACGTCGTCTGCTTCGACGAGATCTCCGGCGTCTCCTTCGACCAGAAGGACGGCGTCAACATCATGAAGGGCTACATGGAGTCCGGCGAATTTTCGCGCGGCCGCGAGAGCATCCGGGCCGACGGCGGCATCGTGATGGTCGGCAACTTCGACGTGGACGTCGAGCACCAGCAGCGCATAGGCCATCTCCTCAGTCCTATGCCCCCCGAGATGCGCGACGACACCGCCTTCATGGACCGCATCCACGCCTACCTCCCCGGCTGGGACGTCCCCAAGATGCGCTCCGACCTCTTCACGGAACACTTCGGCCTGGTGAGCGATTTCCTCTCCGAGTGCTGGGACCGCCTCCGCTCCGAAAGCAGGGTTTCCACCCTCCACGGTCGTGTCCAGTTCGGCGGCGCCCTCTCGGGCCGCGACACGATGGCCGTGCAGAAGACCGTCAGCGGTCTCCTCAAGCTCCTCTACCCAAACGCCCTCAAGCCCGTAACCGACGAGGACCTCGAGTGGGCCGTGCGGCTCGCGCTCGAGTGCCGCCGGCGCGTCAAGGAGCAGCAGAAGCGCATAGGGTCGGCCGAGTTCCGCAACACGCACTTCTCCTACCGCATCGGTGAGGACGGAATAGAGCAGTTCGTCCTTACCCCGGAAGTGGGGAGCGATGACCAGATAGGTGCCGACCCGCTTCCGCCGGGCCAGGTTTGGGCCATCGGTCCCGGCGGCCCAGACGACTACGCTGGCCTCTACCGCGCGGATGTCACCGTCGGCCCCGGCTCCGGCGTCCGCATCCTCAACCAGCCGGTCCCGCCGGCCTTCCGTGAGAGCGCCCGCTACGCCGAGCAGAACCTCTACGCTCGAGCTCAGGCCCTCGTCGGCGACCGCGACCCGCGGGGGCACGAGTTCTCGGTACAACTCCGCGCCTTCGACGCCTCAAGAAGCGGTGCGTTCCTCGGGTTGCCCGCCCTCCTGGCGCTGTGCAGCGCACTGCTGAAGAAAAGCCTCCGCGGCGGCCTTATAGCCGTCGGCGGCCTCAACCTCGGCGGCGGCCTGGATCCCGTACACAACGCCGTGAGCATCGCGGAGCTCGCGGTGGAGAAGGGCGCGGCTTCTCTCCTCATCCCCGTCTCCGCCCGGCGCCAGCTCAACGATCTCTCCGACGAGATGGCTACCAAGCTGACGATCCTCTACTACTCCGACGCCCGCGAGGCACTGGTCAAGGCACTGGGGAATTTTTAGGTGGACCACGGTGCGACATCGCAGCCGAGCCACGAACGAGGCGGACAACGCGTTGGGACAGAACGTACTCTCTTCCCGGCGACGTGAAGAATAAGGATCTGATGGGCGGTCGCTTGATGCGGGGTCGGGGCATGAACCCAAAGGTTTCTCCGCCTCTGTTTGCGGCATCCTACGGTGCCCCGAACTTGGGCGGGAGCACGTGACGCATGCGCATCTCGTACAACGCCCTCCCGACGAGGGAGGTCCGATCGAGGAGATCCCAAAGGTCCGAGACCTTGACCAGCAGGTCGGCGTCGGCCACCTTACTGGCCGGCGCGCCTCCTGAGGGTCCGCGCGGCAGTGCCCTCGTGGCGGCCTCCGTGCAGGCTATTCCGGTCGCGAGGTAGCTGATCATGATGCTCTGCGCGTACTCGGTCTCGACGACCTTCTCCTTCTCGGACGTCGTGAGCCTCATGTTGCCCTCCATGAAGCCAGGCATTAGCTTACGAAACCCGGAGTGGCTGTATCCAGAGAAGTAACCGTACTCCCTCTGCCAGCGCCGGAGCGCGTCCTTAAGCTGGGGATCGGAGACCTCGTCTATTACCTCCGCGGGCATCGGGAAGTTGGCGATGGTCTTAGAGGCCGCCTTCAGGTGGGGCGGCCTGGGCGTCCCCGGCGGGTTCCGGTAGCGCCACTCCACGAACTCCTTCTCCTCGTCAGAGATCCCCAGCCCCTTGCGCTCGTTCTCCAACCCGTCCGCATGCTCCTTCAAAAAATCGTCGTACCTCGTCAAACCCGAACGTTCGTCGACGTCCAGCAGGTGGCGCTCGTAGGCTTTGCGCCATTCGTCTTTGAGGTAGCGCTCGGTCCATTGCTCGGGGTTCTCAAGCAGCAACGCCACCACGTAAACCTTCTCGATCTGCTCCCGGGTTAGCGACATCGCGTCGGCCACGGCCGAAGGGTTCTCCTCGCGGTTCTTCATGAGCAACCTGATGCTCTTGTGTGTGCCTAGGAACTGCCTGAGCATGTCCGCCATCAGCGCCCGAAACGTGGCGCCCAGATCCGCCGACCGCTCGAAGGCGAGCGCCAGTGGATTCACCACCCGGGCGATTTGGTCATCGACCTGCTCCGCGTTGATGGCGTCCTCGACGTCGATGTCTCGCGAGTGCGCGTAATGGACCAAACGCCGCCTCCCGGAATTCTGTGGTTTATTCTGATTCCGAGTGACCAGTGCCGGCGGTCCGAAGAACTGGGAAGAACTCGAACTGCTTATACCCGAGTCCTCCCTGGCGGCGCTGCTTGCGGAGAAGGCGTAACTTGGCCAGACGGTCGGTGCGGTTGCTACAGGTAGTTAGCTTAAGGCTGAGCCTCTCGGCTAGCGAATCGTTTGTGTCTCCGGGACGAACTGAAGCAAGGGTGTGCGCTAGATAATCGGGCAGCTCGCCGACGACGTCCAGCACGGCCGGTCCTTCTTCGGGGACGTCCGCGATCAACATGGCAAGCTTCTTGCGTTCGAGGGCTACCTGGATTTCCTCCATGAGGTCCTCCTGCTCGCCGGACGAAAGGATGAGCACCACGTAGCGATCCTCGGCCTCACCAGCCGATAGCTCCTGCGCCAGTACGCGGAAGCACTCATCCGCGAAGGAAAAGTTCATGAACTCCGACGCCCGCGCGTCCACGCCCAGCACGGAGCCGGAACCTAGAGACCCGAGCCGTCGCTTGAGGCGGTCCCGCTCTATCGAACCGGTCTTGCGACCGGCCAAAACGCCAGAGACCCCCTCTTCGGGCACCGCCACGACGTCGTCAAGCGCGGCCAGATCCGCGGCGTGTGTGCTCAGAGTGGTCATGGCGCTCCTTTCATCACAATCAGTGAACGCTTAGTTTACTTTAGGCGCCGTCCGGGCCCAGTGTCAAATCTCACCCAAGCCGGAACTCGGCCTCAACGCACGTCCCGCAGAAACGGTCGGCTTCCTCCACGCGCGCGCCGGAGTACCCGGTGAATCCCACCCAACCCTCCCCGGACCAGGCAGTGAGCACGCCGTTGCCCTTTCCGACTTGCCTGAGGGCGCTGCCGAAGCCGCCCCCGCGGTCGTCGCTCACGCTCGACACCTCGTCCACGGCCGCCAGCCGAATGAGGTCGCCGTCGGTCAGGATGCCGCGGCCCACAGCTGCGGGGTGGTGTTTGAGCGTGGCCGGTATGCCAACACCCGCGTCCGAGACGGCCACGCAGATCCTCTTGCCCCCCGACCGGTAGGTCTGGACGGCAGTGTAGGCGCCGCACAAAGACTGGGCGTGGACCACCGCGTTCTCGAGGAACTCGGACAAAACCTTGCAGCAGCGCTGCACCTCCGCCTTCGCCAAGTTTTCTTTGGAGAGGAGACGATGGAACTCTAGGGTCACGGCCTGGACCTGTTCCTCGGTTTGAACGGTGCGCAGCTCTGACAGGGACGCATCGGCGTGTCGGGCGCCGACCTCCAGACGCGTAATGTCCCGATCGTAAACTGCCTTGTCACCCAAAACGTCGAAGACGTCCATGCGCTTCATGTAGCCCGCGACGTGGTCGGGTGGCAGCCGCACGCCCAGAGGGCGGTCCTCCATCGTCCACGTCTCTATGAGGCTGGACAGGCCGACCATCCCGCCGGGTCTGACGAACCGCACCCCCGACAAGTCTAGCTCGCCATTGGCGAGTAAGGCGCCAGACGATAGCTTGGCGCGGAGGCTTCCCATAGTGAGATCCCAGCTCGAACCCGCCCTCATAGCATAACCACCACCACGGGATGGATGTTAGCCCAAACCGGCCGCATCCCGCAGACGCCCCTTCCCTGCTTGACAGCAACAGGGCGAGTTGGTAGGTTTTCATTAAATTTGATGAATACTTTGAAATCAACTCGTTCGAACTGAGGAGGACTGCCTTGTCCGAGGACATGTACCGTAACAAGCTGGTCCGCCTGCAGAAGAAGAGGGCGGAGTTGGAGAAGGGGAAGGGGCGGGAGGCCAAGGAGTTTGAAAAGCTAGAGTCAGAAATAAGCAAGGCTCAGAAGGAGATGCTCCGGACCAAGAGCGAGATGACGCGTCGCTCGAAGGCCCGTCAGGTGGAGTCGAAAAGGAAAAGCGCGGTCAAGGCGCAGGAGAAGCTCGCTAAGATCGAGTCCGATCTCGCCAAGAACTTCTCCGACCAGGCTGGTGCCCAGAGGCAGCTCGACCGGGCGGTGGCGCAGCGGATGAAAAAGGAGGAGTCGCAGGAGAAGAGGCGTCAGGCGGAAAGGATGCGCCACGAGCGGTCCGTGAGCCGCGAAATCCGCGAACAAAACAGATTGTATTCTGAACGGCTCAGCGCGGAGCAGTTGCGGGACTTACCCGAGAAGATCAAGGTGCTGTTCTTCGCTGCCGATCCGTTCGAAGAAGACCGTCTGCGCCTGGACCGGGAGGTCCGCAACGTCGCAGAGAGGCTCCGCATGGCGGAGTACAGGGACTCGGTGGGGCTGGAGCCCCGCTGGGCGGTGAGGCCGGGCGACCTCCTGCAGGCGCTCAACGAGGCCAAGCCGCGCGTCGTCCACTTCAGCGGGCACGGCTCGGAGGACGAACTCCTCTTCGAAGACGAGGCCGGCAACCCCAAGCCCATATCCAAGGAGGACATTACACGATTCATCGCGCTGGGCTCGGACCACGTGCGAGTCGTGATCTTTAACGCCTGCTTCAGCCGCGACCAGGCCGAAGCGGCGGCCGAGCACGTCGACGTCGCAATAGGCATGAACGCACCCATAGGTGACGAGACGGCCATAATGTTCGCTGAGCAATTCTACTCGGCCATAGGGTTCGGAGCGTCGGTGCAGCGCGCCTTCGACCAGGCGCTGAACCGGATAGGGCTTGAGGGGCTCCCTGGCGCGAAGACCCCAGAGCTGTTCTCGCGCGAGGGCGTGGACCCGGACGAGGTTGTTCTCGTCCGGCCGGACCTCGAAAGGAGGGCGTCTTGAACTTCCTGCACTACGAGGTCAACGCGGGGCCCGGCGACGTAGTGCGGGTCACCCTCGACAAGCAGGCCAACGTGAGACTCATGGATAGCCACAACTTTCAGCGCTACCGGAATGGGCAGAGCCACGAGTATTACGGCGGTCTGGCGGAGGTCTCGCCGTTCAACTTACGACCGCCTCACCGTGGGCGGTGGCACGTAACGGTGGACCTTGGAGGTTACGGCGGTAGCGTTAGGGCCTCCGTCTCCGTGTTATGACTGGAAACTTTCTGGAGACGTTCCGTGTACGTACACAGAGATGGTTTAGTCCAAGCATGAGCCTGAACTGCACGACCCAGGGGGTAGGTTAATCGTGGAACTCTATCGACCGGAGCTTATGCGCGGCATAGTCGACGTGCAGCGAGAGTTAGCCCAGCTAGAGGAGGTACGCCGGTCGGCACTAAGGCCGGTCGACGCGGCCGCAATGGCCGGGCTGGCCTCAATATGGGAGGCTCGCGCGGCTGACATCTTCGGTGTGGGGCAGCGTGCCGCCGAGGTGGCGTCCGGCATGGGACTCTACGGCGTGTCCAAAGTAGCGGCCAATCTCGCGGAGAGCCAGCGGAGCGAGATCGCGGGGCTAGGAGCTACGGTACCTTCCATGCCGCTCTCCGTCCTCGACGCGGGAGCCGCTGCAATTGCGAAGCCGTACGGGCAATGGAAGGCGCCCCTCATGAGGTGGACCGAACTTCCTCTCTCGGAGGTTGTCTCCGCTCAGCTTCCCTCCTTAGCTCGCCTCGTATCGGAAGCGGTCCGCCCGCAGCTGGCGAGCGCCTCTTTTGTGGCCGACCTCGACGCCGCTCGGGCGGCATCGAGGCCATCTGTCGAGTTACCAACATTCGAGTTTCCTGAAATCGACCTGGCGCCTTGGTCGCCGTACAATCCCGAGGATGTGTCGGAGGCCGAGCCCGGGCCTCAGCAGGAGGAAGAGGTCCAGGCTTCGGGAGATAGCATCGCTCCACCGACGGATCCCGAGGTCCTTTTCCGGAGAATCGAAGCTTTGGAGCGCGAGGTGACCCGTCAGAGACGCCCCTTCGTCGTCCGGCTAGGCGAGAAGGTCGTCGCCGGGTTGCTCGTTAGACTTATCTGGGAGCAGACACCAGTGAGCGACTACACCGTTGTGGCGATAGACAAGCTCGAAGTCGTCATCGACGGAGTTACATACATCCTACCCTACATTTCGTAGCTGGCTTGTTCGGCAGCATCACAGGAGACGACGGGTGATATCAGCCAAAGAAGGGCCTGGCCCTTCGCTTTTCAGGAGACTCGTGGTGGGCATTGCGGTCGCCGCGGCGCTCGTCACTGGCTTCCTGCTGTTGCAGCCCTACTTCAGCGCCCTCGTCGCGTTTGACAACCCCGAGGCACAAGGCGCCCCTTCACGAGCGGTGGTACGGGTGAGCGCACCCGAGGGCGAGCCTTACCGCATCGAATGGGGCTCAGGATTGCTGCCACCGATTGAGACAGGGACAATCGACCCCAAGCTTGGCTACCGAGATCATACAGTGAACACGAGGGCCGTGGATCCCTCCGGAGGGATCCACATGACGGTCTACGCCGGGACCGGAGACCCTTACCCTTTTGGGGATCCCAGCGAGGAGATAGGGGCCGTCCTATTCGCCTCCGGCGAGTACGCAACCTGCAGCAGGGCCAAGCAGTCCGTCAAGCTCGACTGGGCTCCTGGTAGCGAGAACAGAAACCTGATCGACTTGCTCCGCAAAAAGGTGGAATGCGGAAGTTACCGCTCCCGCATTCCCTAACGAGCAGGCAGAAGGCGGAAAGAAGCCAGAACAGGAATCAGAAATTCCTTCAGCATCTCCGCCAATCTTCAGATAACGAGATCCCCAGCGAGTAACCAATGCCCCGCTTTGCTGCTGCAGCAAAAATCGTTCAGACGGGCCGCCGTCGGCTCCGCAGGCTACGCCGACCCCGGCCCTAAGCCCAGCCCGCAATCGGCGCAACCCGGTAGGCCGGCCGGCTACCGCCCGCCGGCTCGTTTTCCTGAGTTCTTGCCAGGAACGCCAAACCCTAAGCCCGGGCGTACCGGAGCGCGCGAAGGGGCACCAGCGTAGCACCGGCAGTCGTCCTCGCAAGGGGGCCATAACAATCTCATAGTCCGGCTAGGACACGCGGCCGATACACGGTCATGGCCCCCTTGCGCTCCCTTGGTGCCGGCGCTCTCTCGCCCCCAAGTCGCGCTCCGCCAGGGAGCGGGGCGCAAAAAGAAACGCCCCGGCGGTGTTGGTAGCACCCCGGGGCCCGGCACAAGGAGGATGAGTCCTTGAGCAAGGGAAGTGTAGCGCGCCGCGCGTGTCGGGGCCTCGCGCTCTGGCGGCGCCTGGGCGCCGAGATCCGAACCACGCCCGCGGGCGGCCTGTCCGTCCCTTCGTGCAGCCGGCCCGGCCGCAGCTACCGGGTGTCTTTGGCGGGAGAGGGGCGCTGCGGCTGCGCCGACTGGCGGCGGCGCAAGGAGCCCTGCAAGCACGTGTACGCGGCGCTCGTGTGGGCGGCGAAGCGGCGCGTCGCCCTGCGGATCGCCGAGTCCGAGAGGGTGGCGGCATGATGGCCGCCGCTCCCGCCTCCGGGCGCCGCGAGGTCCACCACCGCGTCCCTCGGTGCCTGCTGAAGGCCTTCGACCGGGCTCAGGAACCCGGCCTCGAGCCCAAGGACCTGCAGGCGTGGTTCGAGTGGGAGGAGGAGGCGTTCCGCTACGGGGTGGACCCGGACCTTTCGCGCGAGGAACTGGCAAAGGTCATCGAGGGCTCCACGGTCGAGCTCGCCGGCGACGAGCACCGGGCGCTGCACGGCGCCGCCGGCGACTTCGCCCGCTGGGGAAGGCTCGGGGGCATCGAGACCTTGCGGCGCTACGGCCATCCCTGGTTCGCGCTGCTGGCGCGGAGGCGCTGGGGGAAAGTCGGCGTCGAGGCGCTCGCGGTTTATCGTGAGGAGCTTGTAGCGAAGGCGGAGGCGGCCTGATGGCCGCCCCGCTCTTCCCCCTGGGCCGCGTGGTGGCTACCCCCGGGGCGCTCGCGCTGCTCGCGGACGCCAGTGCCGATGCTTTGCCGTTCCTCGCCCGCCACGCCTCTGGCAACTGGGGCGAGGTGTCGCCTGAGGACGCCCGCGAGAACGAGCTCTCCGTCCGTCAGGGCTTCCGCATCCTCTCGTCCTACCCCATGGGCGGACACCGCATCTGGGTCATCACAGAAGCGGATCGCTCCTCGACCTGCCTGCTCCTGCCAGAGGAGTATTAGCGGCAGTACAGCTAAGGGCTCCGGAAGCGCAAGTGCCCCAGAGCCCGCACCTTGCCGATGCGCTGTTCCAACTTTGTCTTTAGATCGTCTACGTTTAGCCGTAGGATCAACGCACGTTCGGGTAGGCTACGAGTTATGGAGGTGAACACGCAGAAGCTAAAGGAGTTGAGGAGGCGCAGGGTGCTCTCGATGCGAGAGCTCGAGGCACTCTCTGGGGTCTCCCACAACACGATCTGGCGCATGGAGAGCGGCCGGCAGGGGGCGCACCCGAGGACGGTGCGCAAGCTGGCGAAGGCCCTCGGGGTCGAGCCCGAGGAGCCGCTTAGGGAGGAGTAACGTGGGGAAGAAGCGCGGCAACGGCGAGGGGTCGATCACCCGCCGCAAGAACGGCGGCTGGATGGCCCAGTACGCCGTCCACACGGCAGAGGGACGCAAGCGCAAGACGGTCTACGGCAAGACCCGCAAGGAGGTGGCGAACAAGCTTAACAAGGCCCTCTCCGACCGCGAGAACGGCCTGATCTTCGACGCCGGCAGCCAGACCGTCGGCGAGTACCTGGAGCGCTGGCTGGAGGATTCCGTCAAGGGCAGCGTCAAGCCCCGCACGCACGAGTCCTACGGCTGGCTCGTCCGCAAGCATATCGTCCCCGAGATCGGACGCGTCAAGCTCGCCTCGCTCAACCCCGCCCACCTGCAACGCCTCTACCGCTCTAAGCTCGAGGCCGGCCTCAGCCCCCGCACCGTGCAGTACGTCCACGTCGTAGTGCACCGCGCCCTCAAGCAGGCCCTCCGCTGGGGCCTCGTCCCGCGCAACGCCTGCGAGGCAGTCGACCCGCCCAAGCCCCAGAAAAAGGAGATAACGCCCCTTTCCCGCGACGAGGCCCGCCGCCTTCTCGAAGCCGCGCGCGAGGATCGCCTCGAAGCCCTCTACGTTCTAGCCGTCCACTGCGGCCTCCGCCAGGGCGAGCTCCTCGGCCTGCGCTGGGAGGACGTGGACCTCGAGGCCGCAACCCTCCAGGTGCGCCGCACCCTCACCACGGCCAAGAGCGGGCCAAAGTTCTCCACGCCCAAGACCGCCAAGAGCCGCCGCACCGTCAAGCTCAACCGCCCGGCCGTCGAGGCCCTCCGGCGTCACCACGAGAAGCAGTTCGAGGAGTCGACCATCCTTGCCGACGAGTGGCAGGACTACGGCCTCGTCTTCGCCACCACCAACGGCGCCCCCATAGACCCCAGCAACCTCGTCGCACGCTCCTTCAAGCCCCTGCTCAAGAAGGCCGGCCTCCCCAACATCCGCTTCCACGACCTCCGACACACCTGTGCGACCCTGCTACTCAGCAGCGGTGTCCACCCCAAGCTGGCCCAGGAACTCTTGGGCCACGCCACCATCTCGATAACTTTGGACACCTATTCACACGTTCTACCCGGCATGGGCGACCAGGCCGCTGCGGCCATGGAGGATGCCCTCTCCTAGAATTTCCCATGACCGTACTCAAGCCAGTCTCTGCAGAGATTAGTGATGAGTTGAAGGCGTCTACGGAATTTGTCAGTAGTAGCAGCGATGTCTGGTGGCTCTTGTGACGTTCTACAGAGATGCTTGCGCGGGGACTCCGGCCACCGTAAGCTCCCGATGGATGGGGAACGCACTTCCTGCAATAGTCAAGGGTGTCGATACCGAAAACGGTCGTAAAATAGTAAAGCTGAGGTTTAGCTAGAGTTCATGACCCAGGACGAGTTCGAGGCGCTCATGGCGGACGCGGATAAGAGAATAGAGCAAGATGTGTCGTGGACGGAGGACGAGAACCACTCTCCCGCCGTGCAGTTCCGCGTGCAGGTAGAGTCGCAGGCGGGATACCCGCTGTTCGTAAAAGGGTTCTTGAACAGGGCTTCGCAGAAACTGAGCTATGTCTTGGTCCATCGCCCCGAAGGACGAATTTACGGCCTGGACCTCGGCCAAGCGCACCGAAATCCGGATCGCCAACTTGTGGGAGCTGATAAGCATAAACACAGATGGAGTGAACGAACAGGCGTAAAAGAGGTGTATGTCCCGGAAGACATCACCGCAACTTTCGCTCAACCTATCGAGGTATGGAAGCAGTTTTGTACCGAGGCTAGGTTGGTTCACAACGGAGTAATGAACCCTCCTCCGTCTCTCCAGATGGGAATGCTGCTATGACGCTGACGCCGTGCGAACAGATCGGTAAGGGCATGGGGGAGCTGTTCGAATGCTCTCCTATGGAAGGGTACACACGAATCAGAACGCCATACCTATACCCTGACGGTGACGTGATCGACTTGTACCTGACGGACCACAGCGACCCTCCGGCCTTGACCGACCTTGGGGAGACTCTGACTTGGCTGCAGGCACAAACCGTCGCTACCCGTAAGACTGCTCGGCAGCAGCGCCTGATAGAAGACATCTGTCTGACCCACGGTGTGGAGTTCTTCAGGGGTATGCTGGTCGTGCGCGTACGGAAACCCGAAGGATTCGCTGATGCCGCCACACGGCTGTCGCAAGCTATCCTCAGTGTCGCCGATTTATGGTTTACTTTCAGGGGGCGGACCGCGGCATCTATCAACGACGATGTCGAGGAGTTCCTTACCGGTCGGCAAATCGGGTTCGAGCGTAACGAGAAGGTTGTGGGCCGTTCGGGGCGTGTGTGGACGGTAGATTTCCACACTAGGACTCCGCAAAGAAGTGCCTTGATTTACGTCCTGAGTACGGGCAGCCGGGCCACCTCACGGAGGCTGGTCGAGCACACCCTGGCGACGTGGTACGACCTTAATAACTTGCAGGTCGGGCCGGAGGCGCTGAGGTTCGTCTCTCTGTTCGACGACGAGTTGGATGTGTGGACGCCGGAGGACTTTGGGCTCTTGGAAGATTTATCAGAGGTGGCCTACTGGTCCCGTAAGGATGAGTTTGTGGAGCTGCTTACGGGCTAAGGCGAAGTAGCAGGGGCAGTGAAGGGGCCGGGATTTATAAACCCCGGCCCTTTCGCCGTTAGGAGCCGATGTCACCCCTCGCCCTCTCAAAAATAGGTGCCACAACTCGGTTGCAGTACGGTTGCAGTAAAAAGGCCCGGAGCAAATCCGGGCCTTCTCTCTTTGCCGCGTTTTCTCTGCAAAACGCGATATTTCTGTGGCGCGCTCGGCAGGACTCGAACCTGCGACCTTCTGATTCGTAGTCAGACGCTCTATCCGGCTGAGCTACGAGCGCGTGTATGTGGGCACGGTCTGGCCGTGTGGTAAGGATGATACCGCCGGAGGCGGGTTTACTCAAGGCGCTGGGGGTCTTGGGGTATACTTGCCGTAAGCCAGAGTACGGGAGCGGGGTGATGGGGCGCGGTGAGTGCGGCCATTTTGCTTGTTATAGGTGACGACGAGGAGCGGATGCGCTTGAGGAGGGCGCTCTCGGGGAGGGGTGGCGTGTGATCCCGGCGGGCACCGGGGCCCAGGCCCGCCAGATGGCGGACCGGCAGGGCTTCGAGGTCGCGGTGGTGGACAACCGGCTCCCCGACGAGCGGGGTTTTCAGCTGATCAGCAAGGTCCAGAAGCCCGGCGTGTACACGGTGGCGCTGCTTCGCGACGAGGACACGATGGACCGCATCGTGGGGATCGAGCTCGGGGCGGACTACTACATGCGCTCGCCGGTGAACCCGCGCGAGCTCGTAGCGAGGGTGAAGCAGATCCTCCGCCGCAGGGACGCTCAAGGGGGCGACGACGCCCCGAGCCGCCTCTACGTCGGCGACCTCGAGATAGACCCGGACCTCGTCGAGGTGAAGAAGGGCGGCGAGCCCGTGAAGCTCTCCCCGCGGGAGTTCAAGCTCCTCCACACCCTCGCCAAGAGCCCGGGGCGCGTCTTCCCGAGGGGGAGCCTGCTGCGCCAGGTCTGGGGCGAGGACGAGTACATCGACGAGCGCACCGTGAACGTCTACGTCCAGCGCCTGAGGACGAAGCTCGGGGACAACACCGACAAGCCCAAGCTTATAGAGACCGTGCGCGGGTTTGGTTACCGGCTCGTGAGGCCGCCCGGCTCCTGATCTCCTGGCGCCGCCGCTAGGGTTGGTGGACCGCCGGATCAGGGCTCCTCCCCGGATGGTCTCGCCTGGTCTCACGTCGTAGCCGTGCCCGACGATGCAGTCTTCGAGGTACGCCCCGTCCCCGACCGAGGCCCCGGGGAGCAGGATGCTGCTCTTGATGGTGGCGTTGGGACGCACCCAGCAGTCCGTCCCGACCGTCACGTCGCCGGCGAGGGTGACGTCGCGCCCGACCACGGCGTCCCTGCCCACGACCACGTAGCCCGAGAGGTTCGCGTCCGGGTGGATCTGGGCGTTCTCCCCGACCCAGACGGACTCTCCCCGCTTCTCCCCCGGGACCCTGACCCGCACCCTCCCCGAGAGCACGTCGAACTGCGCCTGGCGGTACGCCTCCAGCGTCCCGATGTCCGACCAGTAGAAGCTCCCCTGGTAGCCGACGAACCTCTCCCCGGCCCCCAGCAGCCGCGGGAAGACGTCCTTGGCGAAGTCGAAGAAGGCGCCGTCGGGGACGTACGAGAGCGCCCCGGGCTCCAGGACGTAGATGCCCGTGTTCGCCAGGGTGCTTATGGCCTCCTCCGGGTCCGGCTTCTCCTGGAAGCCCAGGATGTTGTCCTCCCCGTCGGTCTCGACCACCCCGAACTCCGAGGTGTCGTAGACGCGCCGGAGCGCCAGGGTCGCCAGGGCGCCCTTCTCCTTGTGGAAGCGGACGAGCCCGGTGAGGTCGACGTCGGTGAGGGCGTCGCCGGAGACGACGACGAAGGTCTCGTCGAAGCGGCCCGCGAGGCGCTTGACGCCGCCGGCCGTCCCGAGCAGCTCGTCCTCCCGCGAGAGGCGCACGGTCATGCCGTCGATGCTGGACTCCTCGCCGTAGGCCGCGAGCAGGGCGTCGGCGAGGTAGTGGACGTTCACGTGCGCCTCGGAGAAGCCGTGGCCGGCCAAGAGCTCGAAGATGTGTTGGATGATCGGGGTGTCCGCCACCGGGGCCATCGGTTTCGGCACCTCGCCGGTGAGGGGGAAGAGTCGGGTCCCCTTCCCCGCCGCGAGCACCATCGCCTTCAAAGGCGGACCGTCGGCAAGGCCTCCAGGAGACTCTGCAAAGAGCCCTTGCGTGCCATATATTCTCCCCGGTGCATGCGCGGACTCTACACGAACTCTTCCCGTCGGCCAAGATCGACGAGCCCCTGAGGCGCTACACGGCCTGGAAGATAGGCGGCCCCGCCGACGCCCTCCTCGAGCCCGGGAGCGCCGAAGGGCTGATCCGGGCCGTCCGCAAGGCCCGGGAGAACGACGTCCCCGTCACGGTCCTGGGTGGCGGGACGAACGTCCTCGTCCTCGACGGCGGCATCCGGGGGCTCACGATCCGCCTCGCCCGCTCCCTCACGAGCGTCGAGATCGAGGGGAACGGCGTCGTCGCCGACGCGGGCGTCCTCTACCCGGTCCTCGCGAACGCGACGGCCTCCAGAGGCCTGGAGGGCCTGGAGTTCGGGACCGGCATCCCGGGGACGGTCGGCGGCGCCGTCTACATGAACGCTGGGGCCTACGGCGGGGAGACGCGGGAGGTCCTCGACTGGGCCGACGTCTACCGCCCGGAGGACGGCGAGGTCGTCCGCATGGCGAACGCAGACCTCGAGTTTCGCTACCGCGGGAGCGTCCTCCACGAGCACCCCGGCTGGGTCGTGCTGCGCGCCGGTTACGGGCTCGTCCCCGGCGACGCGGAGGAGCTCAAGGCCCGCATAAAGGGTTTCCGCAAGCAGCGCATGACCGGCTCCCGAACAAGCCGAGCTGCGGCTCCACCTTCAAGCGCCCCAAGGACGACTTCCCCGGCCGCGTCATAGAGGCGGCGGGCCTCAAGGGCACCAGGATCGGGCAGCTGGAGATCTCGCCGGACCACGCCAACTACTTCGTCAACCACGGCGGCGGCACGGCGGGGACGCCCTGGCGCTCATGGAGCTCGCAAAGGAGACCGTCCGCGAGAAGCTCGGCGTCGAGCTGGAGCCGGAGGTCAGGGTGCTCGGAGAGCCCCTCTAGCCGCGAGCCCGCCGGTTCGACGGCCCCGGAGGACAGCGCGTCGTTCTGACGGGTTCCCGCCGGCGGGGGGCTAGCCCGCGGCCGACTGGCCGTCGCCGACGGCCTTCGGCGAGCGCCGGAACAGCTCGGGGATGTCGCCGAGGTCGGTGTGGAGGTCGCAGACGTCGAGGAGGGCCTGGGAGGTGCACTGGGCGGCGCTGATCGCCTCGACGCGCAGCCCCTTCTCGCTCTGAAGGTACTCGACGGCCTCGACGTAGTCGCCGTCGCCCGAGACGAGGACGTAGGCGTCGGCGTGGTCGGCCAGGCGCATCATGTCCACGACGATGCCCATGTCCCAGTCGCCCTTGTGGGTGACGGTCTTCTCGCCATCGGGGGTCACGGTCTCGTGGACGGTGAGCGGCTTGGAGCGGACCTTGTAGCCGAAGCGGTTGAGGTTGTAGACGAAGGAGCGGGCGCCCGAGCCGCCCTGAGCTTCTTCCGTCTCGTGCTTCTCCACGATGTAGAACGTCGCGCGCAGGAGCTCCCGGCCGGCGACGGCGGCTTCGAGGAGGATGCCGTAATCCAGGACGCCCCTGTAATAGCTCTTGATGGAATGGTAGAGGTTCGCGCCGTCCACGAAGACCGCGACCCTACCCCCCTCGTTTCTGGACCTCTGAACGGCTCCCACGGCGCCGAATGGTAACAGAAAAAGCGCTTGACCGGGCCGCTCCGGAGGGGGGTGCTATGGTATGCTCGTGCGCTGAACGGGGCCGCCCGGTCCCGGTTCGAGGTCGTTCGGAAGCAGCAGGACGAGGGCGGAACATGGACTTCAATGTCAGCATAGACGAGCACGCCGACGCGTACTCCATAGTGGTCGTGAACGGCGAGGTGGATCTGCACACCGCCCCCAAGGTCCAGTACGCCATAGAGCGGGGCGCGGAGGGGGTGAGGGTGGTCGTCGTCGACATGGCGGGCGTCGCCTTTATGGACTCGACCGCCCTCTCGACGCTCATGAGGGCCAAGGAAACGCTCGAGAAGGGCGGAACGTCCCTCAGGCTCACCGCCCCGTCGGGGGCCGTCCAGCGCATCTTCGACGTCACCGGCTTCGGCGACTACTTCGAGATCTACCCCTCCCGCGAAGACGCCATCGCACGGTAGCGCGCCGGACGGGGCGCTCGACCCGGCGGTCCGCGCGGCTCGCCCCCCTCTGACCTCTCCGAGCTTGCGTAATAGAATCGGGGGACGATGATGACGGAGGCGAAAAGGATCGTTGTGCCCGAACCCCTGGCGAGGCTCGGGGAGGCGTTCGCGCGCAGGGGGCACGAGCTGTACCTCGTCGGCGGGTACGTCCGGGACCTCCTGCTCGCGGGCGAGAGCAAAAAGGACGTCGACGCGACGACGGGGGCAAGGCCGCAGGAGATCAAGGGGGTCCTGAGGCCGCTCGCCGAGCACCTGTGGACGATGGGGGAGCGGTTCGGGACGATCGGGGCGAAGGTCGGCACCTACGACGTAGAGGTGACCACCTACCGGAGCGATCTGTACACCGAGGGGAGCCGCCACCCGGAGGTGACCTTCGGCGAGAGCCTGATGGACGACCTCGCGCGGCGGGACTTCACCATCAACGCGATCTCGGCCGGCGCCGGAACCGGCGAGATCCACGACCCGTTCGGCGGCAGAAAGGACCTGTCCCTCGGGGTCATCCGGGCCGTCGGCGAGCCCCTCGACCGGATGCGCGACGACCCTCTGCGGATGCTCAGGGCGGTGCGCTTCGAGACCACGCTGACGACGCAGGAGAGGCCGTTCGCCATCACCTCCGAGCTCGAGGCGGCGATCCGGGAGAACGCCCACTGGCTCGAGAGCATAAGCGCCGAGCGCATAAGGGAGGAGTTCGAGAAGATCCTCGTCTCCGACAACGTCGCCATGGGCCTGCGCGCCCTCGTCCGGCTCGGCCTGATGCCCTACATCGTCCCCGAGTTTATGGAGACGCTCGCCGTCGAGCAGGACACCGAGTTCCACCACAAGGACGTCTTCGAGCACACCCTCATAGTGACGCAGAACGTGGAGGCCGACCCGATCCTGCGCAAGGCCGCCTTCTTCCACGACATCGGCAAGCCCCGCACCCTCGTCTACGAGCACCGCTGCACCTACTGCGGCCACAAGAGCACGCAGAAGACGCCCGGGATGGGCGAGTGCGAGCGCTGCGGCGGGCGGACGCTGCCCAAGAAGATCCACTTCTACGGCCACGAGAACGTCGGCGCCCACATCGCGAAGAAGGCGATGAAGCGCCTCGCCTACCCCAGGGACGACGCCGATGCCGTCGCCCACCTCGTCTCCAACCATATGCGCCCGATGGGCTACGCCGTGGGCCGCGACCCGTGGAGCGACTCCGCCGTCCGTCGCTTCGTCCGCGACACGTACCTCGAGCGCGGCGGGCGCGTCCTCGCAGACGTGGACATGCTCCTGAAGCTCGCCCGCGCCGACATCACCGGCAGCGCCCCAAGGAGGAGGCAGGTGGCGGTGGCGTCGTGGGAGAGCCTCAAGGCCCGCGTCGACGAGGTGCGCGCCGAGGACGCCATCGAGAAGCTCGAGAGCCCCCTGGACGGCAACCAGCTCATGAAGCTCTTCGGGCGGGGCCCGGGGCGCTGGATCAAACCGATAAAAGACTATCTGGAGAACGAGGTCGTCGAGGGCCGCCTCGGCAAGGACGATACGGAAAAGGCGGCCGAGCTCGCCACGGCCTACGCCCGGGAGCACGGCATCTTCGAGGAGGGATAGAGCGTGACCTTCGATCCTCTGACGACCACGACCTGGCTGGCCGAACACCTCGACGACGGGGCCCTCCGCGTCGTCGACATCCGGGGCTACGTCAAGAAGAGAGACCTCGGGGAAGGCCGCCAGGAGGCCGAGTACTCGGGCGCCCGCGAGGAGTACGAAGAGGCCCACATCCCCGGCGCCGTCTACGTCGACTGGACCTCCGACATCACCGACCCCGACGACCCCGTCCCCGCCCAGCTCGCCCCTCCGGAGCGCTTCGCCGCCCTCATGGGCTCCCTCGGCATAGGGGACGGCGCGCACGTCGTCGTCTACGACCACGCGGGCGGCCAGTTCGCGACCCGCCTGTGGTGGGCCCTCACCTTCTACGGCCACGACCGCGTCTCCGTCCTCGACGGCGGCTGGAGAAAGTGGACCGCCGAAGGCCGACCGACTACCCCGGAGATCCCGGCCCCCACGCCCGCCGGCTTCACCCCTCGCCCGCGCCCGGAGTGGCGCGCCAGCGCCGAAGAGGTCCTGGACGCCGGCAGGACCGGCGACGCCCTCATCCTCGACGCCCGCGACAGGGGCCAGTACACCGGCTCCATAACGCGCGGCGCGGGGCGCCCGGGGCACGTCCCCGGCGCCGCTCACCTGCACGCGGACAGCCTCTTCGAGGAGGGCGGCACCTTCCGGTCGAGGGAGGATCTCGAACAGAAGCTCCGCGAGGGCGGGGTGCCCGAAGACAGGGAGACGCCCGTCGTCGCCTACTGCAACGGCGGGGTGGCGGCGACCGTTCCGCTCTTCGCCATGCACCGCCTCGGCTACAAAAACCTCGCCAACTACGACGGCTCGTGGAACGAGTGGGGCGTGCGGGAGGACCTGCCGGCCGAAAGGTAGTGACCGTCGCGGGCGAGGCGCTGAGATCCAGCGGTATAGTAGAGGTATGAGCAAGGCTCTGAATACGAAGATCGTCTCGCGAGACCCCGACGTGGTGAGTGGCGCCCTGGTCTTCGCGGGAACACGAGTACCCGCGAGGAACCTGGTGGATTACCTGAAGGCCGGTCACGACTTGAACGACTTCCTCGACGACTTCCCGGGCGTGAGCCGCGAGCAGGCCGAGGGCTGCCTGGAGCTAGCGATGGAAGCCGTGGAGGAGCTTCGCCCTGTGCGTGCTCCTCGATGAGAACCTTCCCCGTAAACTAGCACGACTCTTCGGCCCCAGAGTCGAGGTCGTCACGGTCCGCGAGCGTGGCTGGGGTTCGAAGAAGAACGGAGAGCTTCTCGCCGCGGCAAGCGGAGAGTTCGACGCTCTACTTGCCGCCGACCGTAACCTCCCCGACCAGCAGAACCTCGCGCGTTACGATGTCACCGTGCTGGTCCTCGAGGCTCGCAGCAACACGCTGGAGGACCTTGCCCCACTCGTTCCCGGGGCGATCGAGGCTCTACGCCGGGCTAGGCGGGGCGAAGCGGCGCGTGTTGAGGCCTGACGGCGCCTCCCACCCAGAGTCTTCTAGCGCTGAAACTCCTGCGCCTTGAAGCGCTGGCCGGTCACGTCCCTCGACTCGTCGGAGGCGAGGTAGAGGAAGACGGCGGTGTTCTCTTCCGGTGTGATCCTCGTCTGCGGGTCTTCTTCGGGGTAGGCGGCGGCGCGCATCTCGGTGCGCATGCTGCCGGGGTCGACGGCGTTGGCGCGGATGCCGCGGTCCCGCAGCTCCGCGGCCAGAATCTGGGTGAGGCCCTCGACGCCGAACTTGCTGACGGAGTAGGCGCCCCACTCGGCCCGGCCCTCCACGCTGACGCCGCTCACCACGTTGACGATCGAGGCGCCCTCCGGCATGTGTGGTATCGCAGCCTTTGAGAGGAGGAAGGGTGCCGTGAGGTTGGCGTCTATGACCCGGCGCCACTCGTCCTCGGGGTATTCTTCTATCTTCACGCGGGGGCCGAGGAGGCCCGCGTTGTTCACGAGCACGTCGATCTTGCCGAAGCGCTCCACCGCGGCTTCTACGAGCCTCGCCACGTCGGCCTCGGACGCCACGTCCGCGGTCACGGCGAGGACCTCGGCCCCCGTCGCTTCGGCCTCCTCGGCGACGGGGCCGAGGGAGCCCTCGCTGCGGGCGGCCATCGCCAGCTTCGCGCCCTCCTTCGCGTAGGCGAGCGCGAGCGCCCTGCCGAGCCCCCGGCTTGCCCCGGTGATGAGTGCGACTTTGCCTTCGAGCATGGTCCGTCCTTTCCGCTTGCTAGCTCTCGACGCCCCTGCTCCTACGCTCGTTCGGGGCGCGAACCCCGACAGTCTACAGCGACTGCCGCCTGGATCCCCGTGCGCCGTCTTGCTCCTCGCCGGGAGGATCCCGGACCGGTCGGCCTCTAACTTACTGCAAACCCGTGCCGCTTGGCGTATAAAGGGTTCGTGATCGCATCCGTGGCAGAATCGGCGATGGGGACGAGGACGTACCTTGTACGGTGAGAACGCGCCGCCGTCCTGGGCGCGGCTGCCGGGTGCGCGGTGCCGGGCCGTGGAGCACCTGACCAAGCTGGAGGGCTTGCAGGAGTTCGAGCTCCTAGCGGGCCTCGAGGAAGGCTTCTTCCAGTCGATCGCGATCTCCGCCGAGGTCCTCGAGATCGGCGCCGGAACGGCGATCTACCGCGAGGGCCAACCCTCCGGCGCGGTCTACTTTATGCGCGAGGGCCGGGTGAAGCTCCACCGCACGAGCGGCGGCCCGAAGTCGCGCGACCAGATCCTGGGCGTCGTCGGCGACGGCTCCGTCCTCGGCCTCGCCTCCGCCCTCGAGGGCAAGCCCCAGAGCCACGGCGCCTCCGCCCTGACCGACTGCGTCCTCTACGCCGTCTTCCGCGACGACCTCGTCAACCTCGTCCTCGCCCACCCCGAGGCCGCCCTCAGGCTCGCCCAGGCCCTCGCCGCCCGCAACCGCGAGCTCGAGGACCTCGTCGGCGACCTGGTCTTCCACAGCGCCCCCCAGCGCGTGGCGCGCATGCTCCTGAACCTCGCGACCGAGGAGGGGCGCGTCACCAAGCGCGGCGTCGTCTTCGAGCCCTCGCTCTCCCGCCAGGAGATGGCCGAGGCGACCGGCATCTCGCGCGAGGCCCTCTCGCGCGCCCTGAGCCGCCTCGCCCAGGAGGGCATCTTGAGCCTAGACGGCAAGACGATCACCATCCTCAAGCCCGTCGAGCTCCGCGCCCGAACCTGAGAACGCTTCGCAATAAGAACCCGTTTTGCGGGTAATTTGATCTGGATCACGCGCGTCCATGATGCCGATCATGGGCCCCGATGATGGGCGTCATCGGGGGGTATCCGGCCCCTCCCGGCCTTGTTATAAAGCCTGTACAGAGAGCAGGTTCCGAGAGGAGGAACACAGTGACCTACGTTATCACCGAGCCGTGCATCGGCACGAAGGACCAGTCCTGCGTCGAGGTTTGCCCGGTCGATTGCATCTACGACGCGGGCGATCACTTCATGATCAACCCCGAGGAGTGCATCGACTGCGGCGCCTGCGAGCCGGAGTGCCCGGTCGAGGCGATCTACCCCGAGGACGAGGTCCCGGACGATCAGGAGAGCTACATCTCCAAGGCCGCCAGCCACTTCGAGTAGGACCGCAGGGGCTGTACGGACGGGGGAGGGGCCTTCGGGCTCCTCCCTTTTTCGCGCCGCGCGCTAACTGCTGCTGGACTAGAAGCCCGCGAGCGGTCCGACGCGGACCTCGCCGCCCCCGCAGACCTTCTGCCCGAGGCGCGCGAGGCAGCGCTTGAGCTCGACCCGGGCCGCGCCTCTGGCCGGGGAGGAACGCATGATGCTTCGGAGAAGCACGTCCTCCGGGCGCAGCTGCGTCCTGAACTCGGCGAGCACGCCGTCTCCCCGGTCGCGGATCACGCACTCTCCGTAGCCCGAGATCGGGCCCTCGTACGTCCACCGGAGCAGCCCGTGCGGCTCCGCCTCCTCCAGGACGCTCAACACCTTGCGCCGCGCCCCCAAGAGCGAGACCTCCCACTCCGAGACCATCCCCCGGGACCCGGCCCCCTCCAGGATCTCGACCCGCTTCACCCCGGGCGCCCAGCCAGGGAAACCCCGGACGTCGAGGAGCGCCTCGTAGAGCGCGCCCGGCCGTACCGGCGCGAAGAGGCTCGCCCCGAGTACCTCCCCCTGTTTGTTCGAGGTTGCAACGCTCATGTTGCGAGATAATACAACACGACGGCGCGGCCTCCGCCACTTCTCGCCCTATAATCGCGGCGTGGAGCGTTCGGACGGCATGAGGTGGCGGACGGTGGGGGCGGAGTACCTCTTCTGCAACCCGTGGTGTTCGTTCCGGGTGGACGAGGTCGAGTTGCCGGACGGGGTCAGGATCGGGTACGGGGTGTTGGAGAGCGGCGGGTTCGCGGCGGTGGTCCCGGTGACCTCCGACGGCCGCGTGGTGCTCGTGAAGCAGTGGCGCCAGCCCGTCGGCGGGTTCACGCTGGAGCTGCCGGGTGGGGGCGTGGAGGCGGGGGAGGACCCGCGGGAGGCCGTGCAGAGGGAGCTTCGGGAGGAGGCCGGCTACGAGGCCCGCGACCTCGTCCACATGTACTCGGTGCACACGAGCCCCGGGCGCTCGACGGAGGTCTGTCACCTCTTCCGGTGCCGGGCCGAGAAGCTGGACCGGGGACCCGAGCCCGAGCCGACGGAGTTCGTCTCGGCGGTGGAGATGCCGATCTCGGAGGCCAGGGAGAAGGCTTCGCGCGGTGAGATCACGGCCGCGACCACCGTCCTCGGGCTGATGCTGGCCGGGGGGAGCTGAGGTTGTGCGGGGAAACGCGCTAAGTTACATTGGTCGCGAGAGAGCGATCGGGGAGCCGAGAGGCTGAGAGGGCGGTCGGGTTCGTCAGGAACCACGGCGCCGACCCGTTTGACCTGATCCGGGTAATGCCGGCGGAGGGAAGCACGCCATGTCGAAGCACGGAGCGTCCGGGGACCCCGGACCTCGACTCTGCTCACTTCCCCCTCCTGGCGAGCCCAGGGTTCGACCGAGGAGGTAGAGGGGCAATGCATCTTCACGCTTTCGGGGCCCGTGGGTCCGAGCCCGGCGGGTCGTGGCCCGTCGGGGAGCCCGTCGCATGAGGGCGGCCGGCCTGGTCTCTCGCCACCCGGAGGCGTGGCGTGGCGCGACGGAGCACCCGTTTCTGGACTCCGTGCGTGACGGTACCCTGCCCGCAGGCGCCTTCGAGGCGTGGCTCGGGCAGGACTACCTGTTCGTCGGCGACCTTCTGGCCTTCCAATCTCGCCTGCTCGCCCGAGCCCCGCGCCCGGCTCAGGGGGTGCTCGCCGCGGGGCTCGTGGCGCTCGAGGACGAGCTCGGCTGGTTCGAAGAGATGGCGAAGGAGCGCGGGATGACGCTCGGAGACGCGCGACACCCCACCACGGAGGCCTACCGGAGCCTCCTCGACGGGCTGGAGGAAGCCCCGTACCCCGTCGCTATAACGGCGCTGTGGGCGCTGGAGCGGGCGTACCTCGAGGCCTGGAGGAGCGCCGAACCGGGACACCCGGACTACGCAACCTTCGTCGAGCACTGGACGACGCCGGAGTTCGCCGGGTACGTGGACGGGCTCGAGGAGGCCGCCGACGCCGTGCTCGGGGCCGATGGGTCGCCGGAGAGGCGCGTCGAAGAGGCGTTCCTCGAGATCGCCTCTGTCGAGAGGGATTTCTGGGAGATGGCCCTGTCCCACGCCGCTCCCAGGCGCGCCGGGGGCGAGGGGTGAGCCTGTCGAAGGCTCTGTGGGAGGAGAATGCGGGGTTCGCCCGGGCCTCCCTGGAGCACCGCTTCGTGCGGGGCCTCGGGGACGGCAGCCTGCCGCTCGGGAGCTTCCGGGCGTACGTCGCGCAGGACGCGTTCTTTCTGGAGAGCTTCGCCCGGGCCTACGCCCTCGCGCTCGCCCACAGCCCCGACGGCGAGGGGATGCGCGAGTTCGCGGGGCTCGCGAAGAAGCTCGAGCGCCTGATAGACCGCTACGCCTCGGATGAGCCCGCCGTACACGACGCGTACCGCCGCGCCATGGAGCTGGAGCTCGCCTTCTTCGAGGCGAACGCCGGGGCGGATTGATCTTGGCCGGTGTTCGGGTCGGCCGTGGGCCCGTGAGGGCGGAGCCGAAGCTCGCCGCCCGGGGGATCGGGGTCGAGAAGGGCGGCGTGAGGATACTGGACGGCGTGGACCTCGAGGTCGCGCCGGGGGAGTTCGTGGCCCTGATCGGGCCGTCCGGCGCGGGCAAGTCCACGCTCCTCGGCCTGCTGGCCGGTCTGGAGGCGCCCTCCGAGGGCGTCGTCGAGAAGGACGGGGTCCCTCTATCGAGCCCCGGGCTCGTCTCCTACATGCCCCAGAGCGATCTCCTCCTCCCCTGGCGGAGCGTCGTCGCCAACGTGGCCCTGGGGCTGGAGGCCACGGGGGTCTCGAAGAGGGAGGCGCGGGAGCGGGCGTCGGAGTCGCTGGAGCGCTTCGGGCTCGACGGGTTCGGCGGAGCGCCCCCGTGGACGCTCTCTGGAGGAATGCGCTCGCGCGTGGCGCTCCTCAGGACGGCGCTCCTGGATCGGGACGTGCTCCTCCTCGACGAGCCTTTCGGCGCCCTGGACGCCCTGACGCGCCGGGACTTGCAGGGCTGGATCCTCGGGGTGCGCGACGAGCTCGCCGCCACCATCGTCCTCGTTACCCACGACGTCGACGAGGCGATCCTGCTGGCGGACCGGGTCGTCGTGCTCTCGGAGCGTCCCGCCCGCGTCGCGCTCGACCTCGAGGTGGACCTCGAGAGGCCCCGCACCATGGAACAGGAGACGACCGAGGGCTTCGCGGCCCTGAAGGCGCGGCTCCTCGGGGCGCTCGGGGTGCTCCGATGAAGCATCGCAAGACAGGGGCGCGCAAGAAGGCCGGCGGGGGCAGGCTCCGGCGCGCGCTCCCGGCGGTGCTGCTCGGCCTCCTGGTCCTCGCGGGGTGGGAGGGGGCGGTGCGGCTCTTCGGCATCCCGTCCTTTCTGCTGCCCGGACCGGTGGAGATAGCCGGGGCGTTCTGGGAGGCCCGGGCGCTGCTGCTGGAGCACTCCATACCAACGGCGTTCGAGGCGATCGTGGGCTTTCTCTGCGCGGCGGTGACCGGGGTGGTGTCGGGCTTCCTGATCAACCGCTCTGCGCTCATGGAGCGGGCGTTGTACCCGTGGCTCGTCGCCTCGCAGGCGGTGCCGATCATCGCGCTCGCGCCCGTGCTCGTGACGTGGTTCGGCTACGGGCCGGTGCCGAAGGTGATCGTGGTGACGCTGTTCTGCTTCTTTCCCATCACCGTCGCCACGGCGGACGGGCTGAGGTCCATAGACCCGGAGTTGATCCGTCTCATGCGTTCTTTTGGCGCCACGGGGTGGCGCGTCTTCTCGATGGTCGAGGTGCCGGGGGCGCTGCCGTTCCTGTTCGGGGGGTTCAGGCTCGCCGTGACGTACTGCGTCATCGGGGCGGTGACGGGGGAGTGGGTGGGCTCCAGCGAGGGCCTCGGTTTCCTCATAAACGCGGACAAGTCGCAGTTCGAGATCGCGCGCCTCTTCGCGGAGATCGGCATCCTCTCCTTTATGGGCGTCGGCCTGTTCCTGCTCGTCGCCGGGCTCCAGCGCCTCGTCGCCCCCTGGACCCTCCGGAGGAACGGCTGATGCCTTTGTGTTAGTGTGACCGTCAAACACGGCGGAGCTTCCCCGCAGGGGCGCGGGGCGGCTGAGAGTCGGCGAGAGCCGAGACGCTTGGAACCTGACGTGGGTAATCCCACCGGAAGGGAGTGGTCCTCATGGAACCCCCGTACGAACAGGCCATCGACCGTACCATCGAGGCGCCGCCCGCGCCGCTCCGCTCGCCGGCAGTCAGGTGCCTGCTCCTCCTTGCGCTATCAGGCCTCTGCGCGACCCTCGCCTCCTGCGGGGGAGGGCCCGCGGCGAGCTCCGCCGGATCGGGAGGGGGCGGCCCGGATGCGGTTACTCTGACGCTCGACTGGTACCCGAACGCCGACCACGCCGGGGTGTATGTGGCGCAGGAGAGGGGCTTCTTCGAGGACGAGAACCTCGAGGTCGAGATCCAGCAGCCCTCCGACCCTGCCGCCGTCCTTCAGCTCGTCGCCGCCGGGAGGAGCGAGTTCGGCATCTCCTACGAGAACGAGGTGACAAACGCCGCCGTCCGGGAGATCCCGGTGCAGTCCGTAATGGCGATCATGCAGGAGCCCTTGAACTCCATCATCGCCCTGGAGGGGTCCGGCATAGACGGGCCCGAGGACCTGGCGGGCAAGAGGATCGGCTACGCCGGGCAGAGCTTCGGGACGGCGGTAATCGACACGGTGGTCGAGGAGGCGGGGGCGGACCCGGCCTCCGTCGAGAAGATCAACGTCGGCTACGACCTGCGCCCGGCCCTGACCTCCGGGCGCGTCGACGCCATCGTGGACGCGTACTGGAATATCGAGGCGGTCGAGCTCGAGAGGGAGGGCTTCGAGACGAACGTCATAAGGCTCCCCGAGGTCGGCGTCCCGAACTACAACGAGCTCCTGGTCGCGACCTCCGACGACTACGCGCGGGAAAACCCCGAGGTCGTCCGGCGCTTCGTCTCCGCGCTCGTGAGGGGCCACGAGGCCGCGCTCGAGGACTCGGAGGCCGCGCGCGACGCCCTGCTCGCGGCGAACGAGGAGCTCGACCCCGAGGTCGCCGCCCGTACGCTGGAGCTTACCGTGCCCATCTTCGGGAGCGGAGGGGGCCCGGTCGGCTACCAGGACCCGGAGGAGTGGGAGGCCTACATAGCGTGGGCCGTGGAGAACGGCGTCCTGGAGGAGAAGGTGGACGTGGGGGACGCGATGACGAACGAGTTCTTGCCGGAGGGCTAGGGAGGGGGCGCCTTTGAAGCGTGTCTTGAGCATAGCGACGAGCGATTCGGGGGCGGGGGCCGGCATACAGGCCGACCTGAAGGCGTTCCTGCGCTGCGGGGTCTACGGGACGACGGCGATCGTCGCCACCACCGCCCAGAACACCGTCGGCGTCACGGACATCTTCGCCTTCCCCCCGGAGGTCGCGGAGAAGCAGATCGAGGCCGTCGCCTCGGACATAGGCGTCGACGCGGTGAAGACCGGGATGCTGTTCAACGCCGGCATGGTCTCCGCCGTCGCCGGGGCGATCGACCGACTCGGGCTGCCGAACGTCGTCGTGGACCCGGTGATGGTCGCCGAAAGCGGTGCGGTCCTCTTGGAGCCCGACGCCGTCGAGACGTACAAGAGCGAGCTCTTCCCGCTCGCGACCGTTATCACCCCGAACCTGAACGAGGCCTTCGCGCTCGTCGGGGAGCCCGTGGACGAGGACCGGATGGAGGACTGCGCGGTGACGCTGCACGCCATGGGGCCGAAGGCCGTCATCATCACCGGCGGGCACACCTCGACCGGGGCCGACCTGCTCTACGACGGGGAGGGGTTCAAGAGGATCGAGGGTCCCGTCCATCCCTCCGAGAACACGCACGGGGCCGGGTGCACCTACTCCTCGTCGCTCGCGAGCTTTCTGGCTCTGGGGTACGGGATCGAGGAGGCCGCGAGCAGGGCGCACGCCGTCGCCTCGGAGGCGGTCGAGCACGGGCTCGGGGAGATCGGGGAGGGCGCGGGGCCGGTACACGCCCTCGGCGGCGTGCTGAAAGGGGTAGCCCAATGAACGCTCAGGAAGCTCTACGCAAGATCTCGGACGAGAAGCCGCTCGTCCACCACCTGACAAACTACGTGACGGTCAACCTCGTCGCCAACGTGACGCTCTCGACGGGGGCGCTCCCGGTGATGGCGCACGCGGCCGAGGAGGTCGAGGAGATGGCGAGCCTCGCCTCGGCGCTCGTCCTGAACATCGGGACGCTCGACCCGGGCCAGATCGGCTCGATGCTCCTCGCGGGTAGAAGAGCGAACGAGCGCGGCATCCCCGTAATCCTCGACCCGGTGGGTGCGGGGGCCACTTCCTTGCGCACCCGCACCGCCGAACGCCTCCTCTCCGAGCTCGAAATAGGGGCCGTCTGCGGCAACGCCGGCGAGGTCGCCACGCTCGCCGGCCTCGACGCCGAGGTGCGCGGGGTGGAGAGTCTCGCCGGCGACGCGCAGAGCGCCGCCCTGCAAGCCGCCCGCTCTTTGGGCGTGACCGTCGCCGCCACGGGGCCCGTGGACTACGTGAGCGACGGCGCGCGCACCCTCGCCGTCTCCAACGGGCACGCGCTGATGGGCCGCGTCGTCGGGAGCGGCTGCGCCTCGACCTCCACCATCGGCTGCTTCGCCGCGGTCGGCGGGGCGGACGCGGAGACCGTCGCCCACGCGCTCGCGTACTACGGCCGGGCGGGGGAGGTCGCGGCCGGGAGCTCCGGGGTGGGGGGCGGGGGCACCTTCGAGCCCCGCTTCCTCGACGCCCTCGCGGCGCTCGCCGGGGAGCCGGGGGAGCTGAGGGGGAACGTGCGGGTGGAGGAGATGTCCGTTGGCTAGGTCGGCCGCGCGCGACGGAGGGTACACGAGCACCCGGAAGCTCGCCCTCGCGGGGCTCTTCGCGGCTTTAGGGGTGCTGCTCTCGCTCTTCGCGATCCCGGTCGGCGGCGCGCGCGTGCTGCCGTTCCAGCACGCCATCAACGCGGTCGCCGGGGTGGTCCTCGGGCCGTGGTGGGCGGCGGGGGCCGCGCTCGTCGCCGCCACCCTGCGGTTCTCGCTCGGGACGGGGAGCCTCTTCGCCTTCCCGGGGAGCCCGTTCGGGGCGCTCGTGGTGGGGCTCGTCTACGTCTACCTGAAGCGGGACGAGGCCGCGCTCTCGGAGCCCCTCGGGACCGTGCTCATCGGGGCGCCGCTCGGCGCGCTGCTCATCTCCCCGTTCCTGGATCTGGGTGCTGCCGGGGGCGTCGGGGTGCTCATGGTCTCGTTCGCGCTGTCGAGCATCCCCGGCGCGATCCTGGGCTACCTCCTGCTCAAGGCGCTGCGCCGGGCGGGCGCGATCCGCTAGGCATCGGTTCACGGAACCGGACGGGCCATCTTGTATAACTAGCGGTATGAGGACGGATTCACCGATCGAGCGCATCCTGGGCGAGACGGACCACCGCCCGTACCCCGTGCCGGAGGGCTCGTGGGCGCTGAGCATGAAGTGGCACGACGTGCTCTTCATGCACTGGCCCGTTCCGGAGGAGTGGCTGCGCCCCCTCATCCCCCCGTCGCTGGAGCTCGATTCCTTCGACGGGTCGGCCTGGCTCGGGGTGGTGCCGTTCAGGATGTCCGGGGTCAGGCCGCGGCTTCTGCCCGCCGTTCCCCCGCTCTCGAACTTCCCGGAGATCAACCTGCGCACCTACGTCACCCGTGACGGAAAGCCCGGCGTCTGGTTCTTCAGCCTCGACGCCCACAACCCCGTCGCCGTCCGCCTCGCCCGCGCCACCTTCTCGCTCCCCTACTTCGACGCGAGGATGTCCTCCCGCCCCTCCGGCGACGGGATAGATTACAAGAGCGTGCGCACCCACAGGGGCGCGCCGCCCGCCGCCTTCATAGGGCGCTACCGGCCGACGGACGGCCGGTCCGACGGGGGCCCCGGGACGCTGGAGAACTTCCTGACCGAGCGCTACTGCCTGTACAGCGCGGACGGCAGGGGGCGCGTCCGGCGCGGGGACATCCACCACGAGATGTGGCCGCTCCAGGCGGCCGAGGTCGAGGTGGAGTACATGGAGATGACAGGGCAGATCGGGGTGGTCCTCCCCCAGACCGAGCCCGTCGTCCACCTCGCCCGCCGCCTCGACGTCGTCGCCTGGGCCCCCCGGCGGCTGGACCCGTGAAGCCCCTCGAACGGTTGGGGGAGGCGCGCCTGCTCCTCGTCACCGACCCGCGCCCCGACCTCGCCGACAGGGTGCGCGCGGCCGTTCGGGGCGGCGTGGACGCGGTGCAGCTCCGGGATAAGCATGCCTCACGCGAGGACCTACTGAGGCTGGCCGAGGAGCTGCGCGAGGTCTGCGAGGGGGCCGGCGCCCTGTTCACCGTCAACGACGACGTGGAGCTCGCCCGCCTCTCCCGCGCCCACGGGGTACACCTCGGCCAGGAGGACGGACCGCTGGCGGGGGCGCGGGAGGCCCTCGGTCCCGACGCCGTCGTCGGCCGTTCGGTCGGGAGCGCGGAGGAGGCGGTCGAGGCCGTCCGGGAGGGGGCGGACTACCTGGGGGTCGGCACGATCTACGCCACCCCGACGAAGCCGGAGGAGGAGGCGGACGGCCCCGCGCTGCTCGGGGAGGTCGCCGACCTCGGGCTGGTGGTCCCGTGGTTCGCCATCGGCGGCATAACGCTCGAGACCGCACGGGAGGCCGCGGCGGCGGGGGCCTACGGCTTCGCGGTCGTCCGGGCCGTGCTCGACGCCGACGACCCCGCCTCCGCCGCCCGAGAGCTGCGTTCCATCCTGGACGCGAGCTCCAGGCCTTGACGGTCAAGGCCGACCTCGTCTCCGGCATCCTCCCCGTCCGCCCCGACGGGCGGATGCTCCTGCTCCAGCGGCCCGGCACGAAGACCTGGGAGCCCCCGGCGGGGCGTCTCGCCCCCGGGGAGAGCTTCGCCATCGGGGCCGTCCGCGAGGTCTACGAGGAGACGGGCATGCTCGTGGGACCGCAACGCCTCCTCGCGACCTGGGTCGGGGAGCGCCCCGGCGGCGGCCTCCTCGCGAGCGCCACTTACATAGGGCGGGCCACGCGGGGCGAAGTCCGGATCTCCCACGAGCACCTCGGGTACAAATGGGTGACGCTGGACGAGTGGCTGGAGCTCCCGAGCTGGTGGAGCCGCGAGAACATCCTCGGGGTCGCGGGGCCCCTGGCCGCGCTCCCCGAGGAGGCCGCCCCCGAGCCGCCCCCCCCGGCGCCGCCTCGTCCCGGGGTGGTGAACGCCAACCTGGGCGCGGGGACCGTCGTCGTGGACGGTAGCGGAGGCGAGCCGAGGGCGCTCCTCCTGCGGCGCCGCAAGCCGCCCGTGGGGTTGTGGGAGAACCCGGGCGGGATGCTCGAGCCCGGCGAGGACTTCGTGCGGTGCGCCCGGCGCGAGACCGTCGAGGAGACCGGTCTCGACGTCGAGCCCGCGGCCCCGTGGTGGGCCCGGGTCGAGGGCTGGAACGCCCCCGACGACCCCGAGCTCTACGCCGGCGTCGGCTTTCTCGCGCGCCATCCAGGGGGGGAGGTCCGGCTCGAAGACTCCGCCCACGACCGCCACCTCTGGGCCACCGAAACCGAGTGGCGATCGCTGCGTACCTGGTACACGAGCGACGAGTCCGACGCCCTGTGGGACGCGGTGAGGAGGCTGGCATGGTAGGGCAAGAGGCGCGGAAGAGACCCGAAGAGGGGCCCGCCGGGGGAGTCGCGGGGCCTCCGGGGTCGGGCGACTCCTCCCGCTCCCGGGGGGGCTGGAGGACGTGGGTGCTCGTCCTCGGGGTGTTCGTGATCCCGATCCTGCTCTACGCCGCGATCCCGGCGGTCGCGGCGCTGGCGATACCGCCCGGCAGAAAGGTGGCTTTATCGGCCGCTCTCGTCGTCGTCGCGGAGGGGACGTTCTTCGTCTCGGCGCTCGTGCTGGGACGGGAGGCCGTCCGGCGCTACCGCCGCTACCTCGACCCCCGCACCTGGTTCCGCCGGACCCCGAGAGGCTGAACGAGTTCGACGTCATACGCCGCCTCTCGGGGCGCCTCCCCGCGCCCCCCGCGGAGGTCGTCGTGCCGATCGGGGACGACTGCGCCGTCCTGCGCCTCGGAGACGGGCTCTGGGTGGCCGCCGCCGACATGCTCGTCGAGGGGCGCCACTTCGAGGCCTCCTGGGCCACGCCCCGGGACGTCGGGTTCAAGGCCGTCGCCGTCAACGCCTCGGACGTCGCCGCGATGGGGGGGACGCCCCGCTTCGTCCTCGCCTCCGGCGGCGGCGCCGACCCCGAGACGACGCTCGGCTGCATGGAGGGGCTCTTCGAGGCCTGCGAGGAGTTTGGGGCGTACCCGCTCGGGGGCGACACGACCGGCTCCCCGCAGCTTGTGGTGGACGTGGCGATCCTCGGCGAGCTCCGGGGGCCGCCCGTCCTCCGCTCCGGCGCCCGGGCCGGGGACCTGCTCGCCGTCACCGGCGAGCTCGGCGCCTCGGCGGCCGGTCTCCTCGCCCTCATGGGCGGCGACGATCGGGAACGTCTCGTCCGCAAGCACCTCCGTCCGGAGCCGCGGGTCCTCGCGGGGAGGGCGGCGGCGAGGCTCGGGGCGCGGGCCATGATCGACCTCTCCGACGGCCTCGCCTCGGACGTCCGGCACGTCTCCGAGAGGAGCGGCGTTCGCTGCTGCGTCGACCTCGGCCTCCTCCCCGTAGCCGACGACGCCCGCGAGTACGTCTCGTCCCTGGGCCGCGACCCCGAGATGCTCGCCGCGACCGGCGGCGAGGACTACGAGCTCCTGATCTCCGCCCCGGAAGGGGTCATGGAGGCGCTCGCGGAGGAGTCCGACGTGCCGGTGACCGTCGTCGGGGAGGTGGTGCCCGGAGACGGGGTGGTCTTCCTCCGGGACGGCGAGCCGGTCGGCGACCTCTCCGGCTGGGACCACTTCCGCAAGGGATAGCGGGTTCGTCGCCGTTCGCCCCGGGTATGGTCCGAACAGACGTCGAGGGGAGGACCAACTCTTGCCATACGAGAACCTGAGCGACCTTCCGGAGAGCGTGAGGAGCAACCTGCCCCACCACGCGCAGGAGATCTACCGCGCCGCGTACAACTCGGCCGAGGAGCAGTACGGCGAGGAGAGCCGGGCCCACCGCGTGGCCTGGAGCGCCGTCGAGAACAAGTACGAAAAGGGCGACGACGGCAAGTGGGTGGAGAAGTAGAGACCTGCGGGGGACCGGCTCCGCCCCACTCCTAACGGCCGGTCAACGAGCCAGCGCGTGCCGCGTTAGCGCACCCGGCTGGGACGAGCGGAGACCGAGCCCTCGCTTTCGCGGATGAGCCTCCGGCCGAACAGGACGAAGGCCGCACCCAGCGCGAGGAAGGCGAGGTCGAGGGCGAGGCGGGCGAGGCCGGGCGGCAGGCTGTCCAGGACGTGGTGGATGCCGAGCAGGTGGTAGTTGACGATCCCCTCGACGAGGTTGAAGATGCCCCAGCCCATCAGCAGCGCCCCGACGAGCGTCCTCGTCGGCGGCAGGGCGTCCGAGGCGCGGGCGGCTCGCCACAGCAGCAGGACCCCCGCTATCGTGAAGGCGTAGGTCGCGACGTGGAACAGGCCGTCCCAGAGCGTGTTCAACTCGAGGCTTCCGACGCTCGTCGGGGGGCTGGTCGCGGTCAGCATGTGATGCCACTGGAGGACCTGGTGCAGCACGATGCCGTCGAAAAATCCCCCGAGGCCCAGGCCGAGGATCACGCCCGCGGTAACGAATCTTCTGAGATCCATGACCCCCCGTGTACCCTGCCGCGCCCACCGGGTAACCCGGCCGATGGGGAGACCTTCGTCCTCACCTCCTCCGCAGGGACCCAGGCGCCGTAGGGCTGCGCCGGGCGTTCCGGCTCCGCGCCGGCGGTGCCGAAGCTCTAGCCTCCGGAGCGCACCCGGCCGCGAGGCCGCGCGAGAACGCGGTTTCGCCACGAGCTCGGGGGGCTTGCTCTCGTGCGTCGCGCGCACGGGGGCGCATGCGGGCCGGTCCCGGTCCGGCGGGACATACGCCCAGCGGAGAGTTGGCCCCTTTGTGGATACCGGCGTTCCTCGCTGCTTGTTAGGTTCGAGCCAGACCACCGAGCCGCGAGGAGGCAGGATGATAAGCGACGCGAAGACGAAGTTCGAGGGCACGGCGCTCGGAGCTTTCAGGGCCGGACTGAGGGGCGAGGCCTACGCGCCCGGCGAGGAGGGCTACGACGGGGCGCGCAGCGCCTGGAACCTCGCCGTCCACCAGGAGCCCGCGCTCGTGGTGATGGCGGAGGATGCGGCTGACGTGCTCGCCGCGGTCCGCTTCGCTCGCGCGCGGGGCCTCGGCGTCGGCGTGATGGCGACCGGGCACGGCGTCGGCGCCGCCTGCGACGGGGGCGTCCTGATCAACACCTCGCGCATGCGGGGCGTGAGCGTCGACCCCGGGTCGCGGACGGCGAGGGTGGAGGCCGGCGCGAAGTGGTCCGACGTCGTGCCGGAGATCCAGAAGTTCGGGCTCGCGGGCCTGGTGGGGTCCACCACCGACGTGGGCGTCGTGGGCTACACCATGGGTGGCGGCTTCGGCTGGCTCGGGCGCCGGTACGGCCTCAACTCCGGGACCATGAGGGAGGCCGAGGTCGTAACGGCGACCGGCGAGCTGATCAGGGCGAGCGCCCACGAGAACGCGGACCTGTTCTGGGGCCTGAAGGGCGGCGGGGGCAACTTCGGGATCGTCACCTCGCTCGAGCTCGACCTCTACCCCCTGGAGACCGTCTACGGCGGCAACCTCTTCTACGGGTTGGAGAGGGCGAGGGAGGTGCTGAACCTCTACCGCGAGTGGGCGGAGACCCTCCCGGACGAGATGTCGACGGCGGTTGCGTTCCTGAACTTCCCGCCGATCCCGGAGCTCCCCGAACCTTTACGCGGCGGGTCTTTCGTCGCCGTGCGCGGCTGCTACTGCGGGGACAGCCCCGAGGAGGGCGAGGATCTGCTCCGGCCCGTGCGCGAGGGCCTGGGCGAGCCCGTCGTGGACGCGTTCGGGGTCATGCCCTACGCGGCGATGGACTCCATCAGCATGGACCCGGTCGACCCCATAGGGGCCTGCCAGAGCGCCGAGATGCTGCGCGACCTCACGCCGGAGGCCGTGGACGCGCTGGTCGAGGTGGCCGGCGCGGGCTCGCCCCTGATCATGCTGGAGATCCGGCAGCTCGGCGGGGCGCTCTCCCGCGTTCCGGGGCACCTGAGCCCGTTGGGCCGCGGCGAGGCCCGCTACAGCATGAACGGGGTCGGGGCCGCCTTCTCGCCCGAGATGGTGCGGGGCGTGAGGGCGTACCTCGCCCGCCTGGCGGAGGAGACGCGCCCGCACCAGACGGGCGAGACGTACGTCAACTTCATGGAGGGCGACGACGCGAGCGAGGAGCGCGTGCGGGCGGCCTACCCGCCCGAGGACTGGGAGCGCCTCGTCGCGCTCAAGGACCGCTACGACGGGGAGAACCTGTTCCGCTTCAACCGCAACATCGCCCCGTCGCCGGCGAGGGACGGCGAAGCGGCCCCCGGCGCCGGACGCCGGGGTTAGGGCGGACCTGGAGGCGCAAGAGCCGGCCGGGGCCTTCGGGCACCCCACGGGTGGGGCCCCGGACCGGGACCACAAACGAGGCTCGAGAAAGGAGACGAAGGACATGATCTACGGACTGCTGCGCAACGAGGAGGCCAACACCGCCGTGGTGCTCGCCCTCGGAACGGCCATCGTGGCGCTCGTCGCCAACGGCTCCGGTTCCCCGAAGCTCGGCCGGATCTTGTCGGGCGCGCTGTCGAACCCGGTGCCCCGGAGCCTCCCCAGGGTCGAGGCCGCGGGCGTACCCGCACCGGAGCACGTCTTGGCCTAAGGCCGGGTACCCCACGAGGACGGGCGCGCAGGACGACCGAGGAGGTTGCCGTGACGGAGCTGAGGGGTCCGCAGGACCTCCCGGGCGGCGGTGAAGGCCCCGCCGCCCGGGAACTCGCCGGGGACGTCTGCGTGGTACGCGCGATGTACGGGGCGCTCGATCAAGGAGACGACGGTAACTTGGCCGGCTGGGCGGACCCCGGGATCGGCTGGGTGGATCCCCTGAGCGCCGTCCTGCCCTTCGACGGCCTGCGGCGCGGCTGGCCGTCCGTCCTGCGCAGCGCCTTCCGCCGCGACCCGTCGGGGAAGGGCCCGCGGGTCTCGCCGGAGACCTTTCTGGAGTTCGGAGACGGCGTACTCGTCGTGGGACGTTTTCTGTGGGCCGGGCGCAAGGCGGACGAACCGTTCGTGCACGAGTGCTTCGTGCGGGGCGGGAAGGTGGCCCTGATCCGGGAGTACCGGGCGCTCTGAGCCGCCCGCGACGGAACCGAAGCCCACCGCACACCCTGCGAAGCCGTGAGCGGCTCACCGGCATCGTAAGGCCACGAGGGACGCCACGGATGGTGGCGTCCCTCGCACTTTTGGCGGACGTCTCGAGCGTCGCCTCACGGTGAGGGGGTAGGCCGGGACACCACCGGCGCGAAGCGGGGTGGAGCGAGGACCGGTAGTGGGGTTATCCTTGAAGCCGTCCGTCGTCGCGCGGGACGAGTGGCGTGCGGCAACCCCTCGGGAAGGAGCGAGAAGAGGTGGCCTTGAAAGCGGCGCGGCTGGTGAACCTTCTCCTGGCGGGGATGCTGACCGGCAACGAGTTCAGCGGGCTCATGGCGATCTACCCGGCGCTTGGCCGGCTGTCGCCGCTGGCCCGCCTGCAGGCGGAGCAGGAGATCTACCGCCGCTACGGCAGGATCATGCCTTTCTACATGAGCTCTACCATTGCATCTTTCCTACCCGTACTGCTCCTCCTGCGCAGGCCGGGCTCTTCCGCTTTCCGCTTCACTCTAGCCGGGATGGCGTGCTTCGTCGCGATGCTCGTCATCACCCTGACCAGGAACCTGCCGATCAACAAGCGCATCGAGGAACTGCCCCCGAGGAGGCATCCGTCGAGGAGTTCCGGGAGCTCAGGGAACGCTGGGACCGGCTGCACGCCGCCCGCAACCTCTTGAACATCGGCGGGCTCGTCTTTACGTGTCTGGGGGCGTTGTCGCGGGGCGGATCCGAAGAGCGCGGATGAGGACCGGGACGGAGATCTACCCGATCTTGCGCTGTTCGTGACCCCCGCCGCTCCGTCCTACCCTACCCCACGGGCCACCCTTCGAGTTTCCAGGCCGCGTCCCAGAACATCCACTCGTAGCGGCTCGTGGTGACGAAGGCCTCCATGACGCGGGCTCTCTGGGCGGGGTTCAAGCCGTCGCAGGCGCCGTCGGTGAGGTCGAGGACGGCCTCGACGAGGGTGCCGAACTCCTCGCCGCCGTAGGTGTCGATCCACCTCTGGTAGCGGGGGGTCGGGGAGCCGCGTTCGCGCAGGGTCTTGCCGACGCGCTCGTAGATCCAGTAGCACGGCAGCACCGCGCCCAGAACCTCCGGGTAGTCGCCCAGGGTGGCCGTCCTGAGCAGGAAGCTGGTGTAGGCGAGCGTGGTGGGGGCCGCCGCGGTCCCTTCCGCCTCCTCCCTGGCGACGCCGAGATCCTTCAGGAAGCCTTCGTGCAGGCTCCTCTCCACGGCGATGGCGCCGACCGCGTGCTCGTCGAACATGACGAGGGCGCTCTCGTCCCGGGAGCGGACCCCGGCGAGGCTGAGGGCGCGGGCGTACTCCCTCAGGTAGAGGGCGTCCTGAAGGACGTAGTGGCGGAAGCACTCCTCCGGGAGCGTGCCGTCCGTGAGGCCGCGGAGGAACGGGTGGTCGAGCACCTCCCGGTAGATGCTCTCGATGGAGCGCCACAGCTCGCCCGTAAAACCCTCGCGCCCGGTCGTCCCCGCAACCTCGGTCATGCAACCTCCAGAGCTCGTTCTCCCGGGGGCCACTCTAACCCGACGGGGGACCCCACGCCCGTTTACACCGCCGTTATGGGCGAGCATAATGCGCCGGGATCTGGTCGAACCGGCACTTGGGAGGGGCGCGTATGAGACGGGCATGCTACTGGGGTACATCATCGTCCGGGGCGCGCGGCTCCAGGCTCTTGTGGCTGGCGCTCTCCGCCTTCTTCGCCTTCGCGCTGGGCCTGCTCGCCGCCGCCGGTCCGTCCGGCGCGCAGACGAACGACGGCGCGTTTCTCCTCCGCGAGGGGACGCCGCCCCCGGGGGCGAACGACCCGTCCTGCCGCCCGAGCGCCGAGCATCCGTACCCGGTGGTGCTCGTCCACGGCACCTTCGAGACGATGGACCAGAACTGGGCGGTCCTCTCCCCGAGGTTGCGGGCGGCGGGCTACTGCGTCTACGCCCTCAACTACGGCAACCGCGGGCTCGGGCCCATCCAGGACTCGGCGCGCGAGCTGGACAGGTTCGTGGACGGCGTGCTCGGCCTGACGGGGGCCAGAAAGGTCTCGCTCGTCGGCCACAGCCAGGGCGGGATGATGCCGAGGTACTGGATCAAGTACCTCGGAGGTAAGGTCTTCGTCGACGACCTCGTCGGCATCGCGCCCTCCAACTACGGCACCGAGCTCGGCCAGCCCGACTTCCGGGCCGCCCTCGGCATCCCGAACCCGTGCGTCGCCTGCGAGCAGCAGCGCGCCGGCTCGCAGTTTCTGAGGAGGCTCAACGCGGGCGACGACACGCCGGGGACCGGCTCGTTCACCCAGATCGCGACGGACGACGACGAGATCATCGTCCCCTACACCCGCTGCTTCCTCAGGGGCGAGAGGCGCACCGAGAACGTGACCCTCCAAGACTACAACGCGGGCCTGCCCGTCACCCACCAGAACATCTACAACGACCCGTTCGCCCAGAGGCTCGTCTTCGACGCCCTGGACAACCCGGGCCCGCGAACCCGGAACGCGCCTTCGCCTCGCCGCTCTAGGGAGCGCACCTGCCCTTAGAAGCCGAGGAGGAGAGCCCCGGAGACGATCTCCGGGGGCTCTCCTCCTTTGACCTACCGAGGTGTCCGAGGGGACGTCGCCCTACGGCAGGGCGGTTTAGTGTTCGATCCACTCCACGTAGGCGTACTTGTCGGTGGCCGGTATTTGCGTCTCGAGCCACGTCGGGAACCAGGAGTTGACGTAGAGCTGCATGGGCTCGTCCGGGATGCCGCCCTCGTAGCGCTGCATCTCCTCGCCGTCGACGTAGAAGACGACGGAGTCCTCGCCGTAGAAGAAGGCGTAGTCGTGGAAGTCCTCCGTGGGGTCGAAGGGGAGCTTCTTCTCCTCGGTGTGCGTCTGCTCGCCGTCGGCGTAGGTCGTGAAGAGGATCTTGCCGGACGGCTCGTTGAAGATCTCGATGTCGATCTCGCTCTCGAGGTCCGGCGGCTCGTAGAGGAAGAAGCCCGTGATGGAGGAGGGGGCGTCGGGGACCTTCATGCGCGCCGTGTACATCGAGCCCGGGCGGTGGAGCTTCTCCGACTCGATCTCCCCGCCGCTCACGGTGCCCGCCGGCAGCGCGAGCCGGACCTTCCCATCCTCCATCGAGACGTTCTCCGAGCGGATCTTGCCGCGCCCGAGCTTCCGGTCCGTCGCCTTCCACCCGGCGGGCAGAGCGCCCCCCTCCGCGAACTCCTCCGGCGGCGCCTCGGAGACCCGGAACGCCGACTCCTCCTCGCGGTTGTCGAGGCGCTCGGCCCCCGCCTCCGGGTCCTCGCTCCAGACGGAGACGCGCGCCGCGTAGTAGCCGGGCGCCTCCAGCGGCGGCGTGCGAAGCTCCGTCTCGGGCGACTCCTCGCCGGGGCCGGCCTCGACCGGGACGACGAGGGCGTCGATCCACCCGCCCTCCGCGTCCCGGACGCTGTAGCCGACGGAGAACGTGTGGGCCTCGGAGCCGGTATTCTTTATCCGCACGGAGGCGACCGCCGGATCGCCCGGCCTCACCTCGCCCGCGGCGGGCTCGAAGGCGACGATCTCGGCCGGAAACAGCGGGCCGTCAGGCCCGCGGCCGGGCATCTCGCAGCCCGTGGCGAGCGCGACCGCGAGGAGCAGCGCGAGGAACCCAAGGGGTCGCACCGGGCTCTGGTCTCCTCCTCGTACCGGGGCGGGGGAGAAGAGGGCAGCGGTTCGTGTGCCGAGGCTCAAGAGTTGGGGCTCCTCTCTCGGGAACCCGCCGGCCGGCTCGCGGCGTCCCGTTCCGTCCCGGACGGCGCGTACCGCAGGGCGGCTTCCAGGGCACGAAACCTCTCGGATTCCAGGAAGTCGTGTACGTAGACCTTGCCGCCGCGGCTCTTCGCGTAAGCCGCGATCTCCTGCGCGTCCTTCGGGTCCGGCGACTCCGCGTCGAGCGTCCTAAGCGTGAACGTGAGGCCGTTCTCCTCGGCTATCCTGCGCTCCTCCTCTATCCAGGGAGCATCGTCCGGGTTCTCGGGGTCGAGGGTCGAGATTACCTCCTCGACGTCCCGGCGTACCACGAAGTTGAACCACTCTTCCTCCGTCGGGTAGGGGCCGAGGACGACCTGCTCGCCGTCGAAGGGGACCAGCCTGCCGCGCTCGAAAGCCTCGGGTAGGGGCTCGAGCTTCTCCGGCGCGGGCGTCTCCCCGGCGCCGTCGAGCATCTGTCGGACGTAGTCCACCCGGTGCTTGCCGAGGTAGCAGTGAACGTAGTAGCGCTTCTCGTCGCCGGCGGTCAACTCCTCGATTTCGCGCAGGGCGCTCTCGTTGTCGCTGATCCAGGGCAGCATGGGGTAAGAGTGGATCGGGATGCCGGCCTCCTCGCCGTTGCCCAGCTCCTTTTTCAGAAGGACGTTCTCGAAGGGGATATCCGGGTTGAGCAGCGTGATCACGCCGTCGTAGCCTTCGTCCTTTAACTCCTCGATCCTCCGGGCGTCCGGGTAAGAGCCGTATGTGAAACGCTCGCCCTCGATGTTCTCTTCGGTCATCTCGCCGAGGGCGACCATGAAGTCGGTGTCGAGCAGGAAGTAGAAGGTGGCGAGCGAAGCGAGCGCCGTGATGCCGAGTACGCCCAGACCGGCGGGAACGGCGCGCCCCCGCGAGAGGAAGAACCAGCTGAAGAATGCGGTCGCGCAGACGCTGATCAGGGCCCAGCCGAACACGAGGGCGGCCAGGGCTACGTCTACCGCGCCCTGAGAGGTCCCCCGGTCTGCGAGCCACTGTTCGAAAGGCACCAGAAAGAACAGCAGGTACAACACCCCACCCGCGAACCCGAAGAAAAGGAGGAACGCGAGCCGGAGCAGCCATCTCCTCCACCCCCTCACCGGTCGGGACCCTTGCATCGCATCTACCATCGCTCCTCCTGGGCCACCTCTCTGCTCCTCGTGGCGTACGCCGCGCACATCACGCCGCTCCCTGACCGCGCTTCTTCGGCCCCTTGCCCTTCGCCGGATCGAAGCCCTGACGCGCCATGTCGCCCCAGGACTGGTTTTTGCGCAGGAAAGAGACGATGGCGTAGGCGCGCCAGATCGTGTTCAGCTGGCGGTAGCCGAAGTTCTCGAGGACGCCGTAGACCGTGAGCTTGACGATGTCCGACCAGCTCGGGTAGCGGTTCAGGCGCAGCTCCTCGAGGAGGACGGCCGCCACCGAGAGCAGGACCCCGAGGCCGACCGCCGCGATAAAGAAGGCGATGGCGAACTCGACGTAGAGGTAGCCGAAGGCCAGGCCGAGCACGAGGGCCAGGTAGCCGAGGAGCTCTATGACGGGGCCGGCGAACTCGAAGAGAAAGAAGTACGGCATGGCGAGCATGCCCACGGCCCCGTACCTCGGGTTGAAGAGCATCCTGCGGTGCCTGATGAGCGTGTCCATCAGGCCCCGGTGCCAGCGGTCGCGCTGGCGCCTCAGGACCTTCAGGTTCGCGGGGACCTCCGTCCACGAGACCGGGTCGGGGACGAAGGCCACCCGGTAGTCCTCGCCGCGCTCGCGCAGGGTGCGGTGGATCCTGGTGACGACCTCCATGTCCTCGCCCACCGTGTCGTGGGCGTAGCCGCCCGCGTCGATAAAGTCCTGGCGGCGGAACATGCCGAAGGCGCCGGAGATGATGAGGAGGGCGTTCATCACCGCCCAGCCCGTGCGCCCGGCCATAAACGCCCTGAGGTACTCGACGATCTGGAAGTTCGGGATGGACTGGTTCGGCGTCGCTATCTTGACGACCCTCCCCGCCTCGACCTCGCAGCCGTTCGCGACGCGCACGATGCCGCCCACCGCGACGACCTTGCTCGACTCGATCATGGGCCGCGCGAGCCTGAGGAGGGCGTCCTCGTCCAGGATGATGTCCGCGTCGATGCAGCAGACCAGGGGGTAGCTCGCCGCGCAGATGCCGACGTTCAGGGCATCCGCCTTGCCGCCGTTCACCTTGTCTATGACGATCATGCGCTCCGAGGCCGAGGAGTAGACGGACTTTATGGGCTGCGTCTCCAGCTGGATCCTGACCGGCTGGTCCGACTCGGAGAGGTCGAACTCCTCGCGCAGGACGTCGATGGTCCGGTCCTTGGAGCCGTCGTTGACGACCACGATCTCGAAGAGCGGGTACTGCAGCGAGAGAAACGATCGCACGCTCGCGGAGATCGTCGCCTCCTCGTTGTAGGCCGGCACGATCACCGAGACGGGCGGGGCGTAGTTGGAGGTGAAAAGCTCCGCAAATCCCGAGAACACCTCCTTGCGGCTGTAGCTCGAGATCTCGAAGAAGGAGATCGCGTACAGCACGAGGTAGAACGCGTTGAGGAGCACGAAGTAGCCGAGGATGGCGTAGTTGACCGCCAGCACGAACCACTCGAAGCTCACCGCTCGCCCCCCTCGGCCGCGTCCACGGCCGCGACGCCGTCCGCGGGGACGCCGTCCGCGGCGGTTCCGTCCGTCGTCCCTTCGGGGGCGGGAGATCGGAGGGCTCCTCGTCCCCGACGGGACGCCGTGTTGGGCGAGCATCTCGCGCAGCAGGGCGCGGTTCTCGCCCTCGGGGAGGGCCCGGGCCAGGTCTCTGAGGTAGCGGGTGGAGCCCACCCTTACGAGGGTGGAGACGGTATCCCTCGCCCTCTCGCCGCGCTTCCCGGGCTTCGAGAGGTTGCGGACGGCGCGGCGCGTGAAGCCGCGGACCTCCATCGTGGCGGCGGCGCGGTCGCGGGCGTAGCGGTCGTCGTTGTGGAGGAGATCCAGGAGCGCCGCCTCGCCCTCGGGTCCCATGTTGGCGAGGGCGAAGCAGGCGTTGCGGCGCACCCACCACGCGTCGTCCGAGCCCATCTCCTTCAGCCTCGGCACCGAGGTGACCTCCCCGATCATGCCCAGGGCGTTGGCCGCCTGCGCCCGGACGGGCCACGCCGCGTCGCGGGTGCAGGCGAGGAGCGTCGGCACGTCCTCGGGGTCCCCGATCTTGCCGAGGGCCAGCGTCGCCTGCGCCCGGACGTCCGTCTCGGCGCCGTTCCTGGCCGCCTGCTTGAGGACCCCGCGCGCCTCGGCGGCCCTGAGGTTGCCCAGGACCTGCGCGGCCATCACGGGCCCGTTCAGCTCGCGGGTGCCGAGCGAGGCGATGTCGGCGAGCGACTCCTTGAGCGGCCCCACCGAGGGGTGGCCGACCCGCTCCAGGTTCTCCGCGACCCTGAGGCGCGTGATCTCGGACGGCGCGTCGAGCGTGCGCGCCAGCGAGCGCACGGCCTCCTCGCTCCCGATGCGCGCCAGGGCGCGGGCGGCCACCGCCCGCACCGTCTCGTCGTCGTCGACGAGCAGCGCCGAGATGGGGCCCGCGACCCTGGCGCCCCCGAAGTAGCCGAGGTTCTCGGCCGCCCGCGCCCGCTTCCAGCGCCTGCGCGAGCGGAGCGCGCCGAGGTAGAGGCCGACGAGCCCGAGGTCGTCGGCGAGCTTCATCAGGTACTCCCGCCCGGCCCCCCGGAGGAGCGCCATGCGCTCGACGATGAGGGTCGAGAGGAATCGGTCTCGCTGCCAGGGCCTGAGCTTCTCGAGCTCGGGTTGCGGCTCGTTCGTGAGGAGGTAGCGCTCCAGCGCGGGCTCTATGAGGCGGTAGTACGAGTTGTACCAGGCTTCCCGAAGGGCACGCATGGCCTTCACGCTGACCGTGATCGCCACCATCAGCGAGATCAGGACCAGCATCGCCACGATCGCCAGTTCTACGAATCTCATCTCATCCACCCACCAGGCCATCTGTTGCGTCTACACAGCAGTTATCGTCTTCTGGCCATATGGCCTTTAGTCTACTAGGATACCGTCTCGTAAAACGCGGACACTGCAAGCAAGATCGGGGGGTACTCTTCTGGACTTCGAGGGCGCGAGCATACTGGTCGCCGACGACGACCGGGTGGTCAGGAGGATCGTCGTCGCCAAGCTCTACGGCCTGGGCTACGAGGTCGAGGAGGCCGAGGACGGCCAGGAGGTGCTGGAGATTCTGGAGGAGGGGGAGATCCCGGACCTCCTGATCACGGACAGCAACATGCCCCGGGTGAACGGCCTGCAGCTCGTCAGGCGCCTGCGCGAGAGCGAGGACGCGGCCCTGTCCTTGCTGCCGATCATCATGCTCACGGCCCGCCAGAGCGAGCGCGACATCATCCAGGGGCTCGAGACCGGGCTGGACGACTACGTGATCAAGCCGTTCTCCCCCGACGAGCTCGCCGCGCGCGTCCAGACGGTGCTCTGGCGCTCGGGCAAGCGCCGCGACTCCGAGTAGGGCGACCCTCAGCCCTCCTCCGGGCCCTGCTCCCGCAGCCGGGCCGCAGCGGGTGCCTCCTCCTGCGCGCCGTAGACCGCGACGTTGTTCTTGCCCTTGTCCTTCGCCTCGTAGAGGGCGGTGTCGGCCTCTTTCAGGAGGTCGTCTATCGTCTTCTGCGCGCCGGAGGCGAGCTCGGCGAGGCCGCAGCTCACGGTGACGACGCCGAGAGGGGAGCCTTCGTGCGGGATCGCCAGCCCCTCCACCGCGCTCCGCAGGCGCTCGGCGGCGACCGCGGCCGAGCCCAACGTCTGCTCGGGGAGGATGGCCAGAAACTCCTCCCCGCCGTAGCGGTAGGAGGAGTCCCCGGTCCGGAAGGTCTCCAGCACGACCTCGGCGACCCTCCGGAGCACGTCGTCGCCCTTGAGGTGGCCGTACGTGTCGTTGTAGAGCTTGAAGTAGTCCACGTCGCACAGGAGGGCCGAGTAGCTGTGGCCGTAGCGCTCCACCCGGGCGCGCAGGGTCTCCAGGTCCTCCCGAAGCCTCAGCCTGTTGCCGAGCTTGGTCAGGGGGTCGCGCCGGGCCTGCTTGAAGAGCTCGAAGTTGAGCCTCTCCAGCTCCCGCTTCTGGCTGTTGAGCTGGCGGTGGAGGCTCGTGACGCGGGTGGCGGCCAGGAGGCGCGCCCCTAGCTCCTCGCGGTCGAGGGGCTTCGAGAGGTAGTCGTCGGCGCCGGCCTGCATCCCCTCGAGGAGGTGAGCCTTGTCGCCCAGGGCGGTGAGGAAGATGAAGAAGGGGTAGCCGTCCCGCTTGCCGTCGTAGCCGCGGACCTTCTCGCAGAGGGCGGGGCCGTCGAGCCCCGGCATCATCCAGTCGCTGATGATCACGTCTACCTCCGGGTTGGCGAGGTAGGCCTCCCAGGCCGCCAGCCCGTCGTTGGCCGCGGTGCACTCGTGCCCCAGCTTCTCGACGGCGCGCTTGAGGATCGCGCGGGAGACGGCGTCGTCTTCTGCTATCAGGACCCGCAAACTACTTCCCCTCCTTGAGCTCCTGGAGCGCCGGCTTGACCCTGGCGTACTCGAATTCTAGATCCTCGAGCAGCGCCCCGGCCTTCGAGAGATCTCCGGAGGTGCCGACGTCCTGGAGGCGCGACGCGATCTCGCTCATCCTGCGGGCGCCCATGTTGCCGGCGGAGCCCTTGAGGGTGTGCGCCGCCCGCTCGATCCCCTCGGCGTCGCCAGCGGCGACGGCCTCGCGCAGGGCCGCGAGGCGGGGCTCGGCGTCTTCGACGAAGAGCTCGACGAGCTCGGCGAGGATGTCCGGCTCGCCGTCCCCCGTGCCCCCGAGCTCGCGCAGCCCGGCGAGCACGTCGGGGTCGAGCGGGTCCTCGAGGCGGCCGTTGGCGACCGGGTCCGCCATGCCCGAGGCGACGTCCGCCGCGGCCTCCTCGCCGGGCTCGGCCGGCGCCGACACCCAGCGCTCCAGGACCTCGTTGAGCTCGGTGGGCTTCACGGGCTTGGCGACGTAGTCGTCCATCCCCGCCTCCAGCGCGGACGACCTGTCGCCCTCCAGGGCGTTGGCGGTCATCGCGATGACGGGCATCCTCCTCGCCCCGGCCGCCCCCTCGCGCCTGCGGAGCTCGCGGGTGGCGGCGTACCCGTCCATCTCCGGCATCTGCACGTCCATGAGGACCGCGGCGTACGGGGCCCCGCCCGAGATGGCGTCGAGGGCCTCGCGGCCGTTGCCAGCGAGGTCGACGCGGTAGCCGAGCCTCTCCAGCATCGCCGCCGCCACCCTCTGGTTCACCGGGTTGTCCTCCACCACGAGCAGGCGGGCGCCGCCGGCGCGCGGCACCACCTGCCGGAGGTTGTGGCGCGTGATCAGCGGGGTCTCGGCGGGCGTCCCGTCCTCTACCTTGCCGTGCGAGCCCATCACCGTGAGCAGGCACGTGTAGAGCTCGGACTGGCGGACGGGCTTGGTGAGGTAGGCGGAGATGCCCACGGCCCTCGCCTTGTCCCCGTCCCCTCGTTGGCCCATGGAGGTGAGCATCACCAAAGGGGTGGCGGAGAGCTCGGGGTCACCCTTGGCCAGGCGGGCGAGCTCCAGGCCGTCCATCCCCGGCATCTGCATGTCGATGATCGCGAGGTCGTAGGGGCCATCCGGACCTTTGCGGGCGGCGTTCATCTTCTCCAGGGCCTCCAGGCCGTTCTCCGCCTCGTCGTCGCGCATGCCCCAGGCGGAGACCTGCTTGTGGAGGATGGTGCGGTTGGTCTCGTTATCGTCGACCACGAGGACGCGCAGGCCCCTGAGGTCGGCGCGCGGGGAGATGGGCTCCGAGACCTCCTGCTGCTTGTTGAACCGGGCGGTGAAGGAGAAGGTGCTCCCCTCGCCGGGGGCGCTCTCGACCCAGATCTCGCCGCCCATCAGCCCGACGAGCTGCTTGCAGATCGCGAGGCCCAGGCCCGTCCCGCCGTACTTGCGCGTCGTCGAGGCGTCCGCCTGGGAGAAGGAGCGGAAGAGGCTCGCCGCCTGCTCCTCCGTCAGGCCGATGCCGGTGTCGGAGACGTCGAAGCGCAGCACCAGGCCGTCCTCGCCCTCCTCGATGGCGGAGGCGCGCAGGTTCACCTCGCCCTCCTGGGTGAACTTGATGGCGTTGCCCAGCAGGTTCGTCAGCACCTGCCTCAGGCGGAACGGGTCGCCCCTCACCGCCGTCGCGACGCCTGGCTCGACGAAAGCGTTCAGCTCCAGGCCCTTGGCGTGGGCGCGCTCGGCGAGCAGGTAGGCCACCTCCTCGACCTCGTAGCGCAGGTCGAAGTTGATCTCCTCCAGCCTCATCGCCCCGGCCTCTATCTTGGAGAAGTCGAGGATGTCGTTGATGATGTGCAGCAGGTTCTCCCCGAGGAGCGCACGGTCTCTGCGAACTCGCGCTGCTCGGGGTCCAGAGGGGTGTCCATGAGCAGCTCGGTCATGCCGATGACGCCGTTCATGGGGGTGCGGATCTCGTGGGACATGTTGGCCAAAAAGTCCGACTTCGCCCTGTTCGCCGCCTCCGCCGCCTCCTTCGCCTCTTCGAGCTCCTCCTTTGTCCTCAGAAGCTCCCTGGTTCGCTCCTCGACGCGGCGCTCCAGCCCTCGTTGAGCTCCCGGATCGCCGCCTCCGCCCGGCGGCGCTCGGTCTCGTCGTGGGCCGAGGCGAGGACGCCCGCGACTTGGCCGGAAGCGTCGCGGTAGACGGTGGCGTTGTAGACGACGGGGTGAGGTGGCCGTCGGTGCGCCGGATCTCCAGGGGTAGTCGCGCATGTAGCCCTGCTGGAGGACCTGCGCCAGCCCCTCGCGGGCGCCGTCCTCGTCCGCGATGTATCCGAAGATGTTCGTCCCGATCAGCTTCCTGCGCGAGAGCCCGGTCAGGTCGGCCATCGCCGGGTTGGCGTCGAGGATCTTCCCGTCGGTGGCCACGGTGGTCAGGGCGTCGAGGTTCACGTCGAAAAGCTGGCGGTTGTAGCGGACGAGCTGCTGGATCTCCTCCTCCGCTCTCTTGCGCTCCGTTATGTCCTTGGCGATGCCGTAGACGCCGACGATCTCGCCGCCAACGATGATCGGCAGCTGCGTCATCGCGATCTCGACCCTGTGGCCGTCCTTGTGGACGATGGTCATGTCGTAGGTCTGGGGCCTGCCCCTGCGCGCCACCGCGAAGCGCCGGGCTGCGCTCATGCGGCCCTCCGGCACGATAAGCTCCGCGCTGTTCTTCCCGATGAGCTCCTCGATGCGGTACCCGGTCACGACCTCCGCCGCGGGGTTGGCGGTGGCGAAGCGGCCGTCGAGGTCCAGGGAGTAGACGCCGTCGGGGTTGTCCCTGAAGAGGGACTTGTAGCGCTCCTCGCTCTCGGCGAGCTGGGCGGTGCGCTCCTCGACGCGCCGCTCCAGCCCCTCGTTGAGCTTGCGGATCTCCTCCTCCGCCCGCACGCGCTCCGTGACGTCGATGGAGACCCCGATGATGCCCGAGACGAGGCCCGAAGCCTCCCGGACGGGGGAGTAGTGGGTCTCGTAGACGATGCCGGACACCTCGAACGTGGAGTTGAAGGCCTCGCCCCCGAGGGCCCGGGCGGCGTTCTCGCGGACCTGTGGCGAGTCCGGGTAGATCTCCAGGATGGAGCGGCCGACGAGGTCGTCGGGGCTCGCGCCCAGAAGCTCGAGGCCCTTGCCCTCCGCCAGGGTGAAGACGCCCTCGTCGTCGGTGGCGAAGAGCACGACCGGGGCGTTGGTGACGACCGTCCTGAGGCGGAGCTCGCTCTCCCTCAGGGCTCGCTCGGCCTCCCTACGCTCCGTGACGTCCACGATCGCGTGCACCGAGCCCTGGAAGCTGCCGTCGGCGCCCCAGATGGGCGACCCCGAGGAGGAGAGGATGCGGCGCTCCCCGTCGGCGGCGATGATGGGGAGCTCGTACTCGCTGCTCTCGTTCGCGCGGCGCCGGGCCCGCTGCTCGCGCGAGATCCGCATCCCCTCCTCGTCGAAGAAGTCGGTCAGCTTCCTGCCCTCGAGGTCCCCGGCCGTCACGCCGAAGATCTCCGCGTAGGCCGGGTTGCAGTAGGTGATGAAGTCGTCGGCGTCGATAAAGGCGATCCCCTCCTGCACCGTCTCCACCAGCCTGCGGTACTGCTCCTCGCTCTCCCTCAGCGCCTCCTCGTTCTCCCTGCGCGCGGTGATGTCCGCGAAAGTCACGACCGCGCCCACGGCCTCGCCGTTCTCGAAGATCGGGGTGCTGACGTACTCGACGGGGAAGCTCGTCCCGTCCTTGCGCCAGAACACCTCGTCGGCGACGCGATGCACCGCTCCGTCCTTGAGCGCCTCGTAGATCGGGCACTCCACGCGCGGGTAGTGCTCCCCGTCGGGCCTCGTGTGGTGTGTCAGGACGTGCATGCGCTCGCCGATAAGCTCCTCCGGCTCGAAGCCGAGCATGGACGACGCGGCCGGGTTGACGAACGCGGTCCTGCCGTCGGCGTCGAGGCCGTAGATGCCCTCGCCCGCGGAGTCGAGGATGAGCTTGTTCTGGCGGCTCAGGCGCCCGAGCTCCCGCTCCTCCTCCTGGCGTCGCGCGGCCATGGAGTTGAAGGCGACGGCCACCTCGGCGAGCTCGTCGCGAGAGCCGGGCTCGATCCTGTGGTCGAGGTCTCCGCCCCCGATCCTCGCGGCCCCCTCCTTGAGGCGGCGGACGGAGCGCATGATCCCGCGCCCTATCAGGGTCGAGGCGCCCACGCCGATGAGGAGCCCGACGGCGATCAGGCCGAGCAGCGAGAGGTAGACGTCGGAGATCTCCGAGGCGGCGACCCCCTCGGCCTCTTCGAGCTGCTGCCGCGTCCAGGGCTGGACCTCCTCGTCCAGGACGTCGTCGAGGTTGTCCTGCAACCTTCTGAACTCCTCCGTGTCCCTGAGGATGGAGGCGCGGAGGATCAAACCCTCCTCGGCGACGGAGGCCGTCTCCTCGAAACGCTCCTCCAGCTCCCGGGTCCTGGATTCCTCCTCCGCCGTCAGGTCCAGCCCCCTGTAGCGGGTGATCGCGCCGCGAACCTCGTCGACCTCGGTCAGGAAGTCCTCCCTGTACTCCTCCTCGGGGTCCTGCAGGTAGGCGATGAGCGAGTTGTTCGCGTTGGAGATGTTGGATTCGATCTCCGCAAGCGCCCTCAACTTGCCGGCGTCGGCCTCCGTGTCGCCCGCCGCCGCCAGCCCTTCCTCGACGAGCCCGTCCGTCGCGTCGAACTCCTCGCCGACCGTGGAGAAGAGCTCGTCCACGGCGTCCTTCTTGTCCATCAAAGTCTCGCCGAGGGCCACGTACTCGTCGTAGTTGGCTTGTATCCTCTCCCCCTGCTCGGCCCCCGTCGGGGTGTCGATCAGGACGTCGTACCTCCCTTGAACTCCTCAAAATCGGCGCGGTCGGACTGCGCCGCTTCGCGCAGCTCGGGATCACCGGTCTCCAGGTAGCTGAGGATGCTGCGGCCGATCTCGACCGTGTTGATCTCCATCTCGTAGGCCGTGGCCGCGGTGGGCTCCTCGACCGTCACTATCTCGTCGAGCGCCCCCGCGACGGACCGGACGCTGGTGCCCACGGCGAGCGCGGTCAGGAGGAAGATCAGGATCAAGATCCCGAACCCCAACCACAACTTGCGTGCTATCGTCATCTTGCTTCCTTTGTCTCTGCCCGAGGGTGCGTTTCGCGCCCGTATCCTTCACGCATTCATTATCGTACTTTCGTCCCGCCGGGTTTAATACGCCCGGACCCTCCCCCGCCCTAAAGGTTTTGCGCCGGCGTTCCGAAGAAGAATTATATGTCGAACGGGGCGGACGCTCGCCCGGCACAGCGAAGGAGCTTCGAGGGGTTGGATCACGCAAGCGCGGCACACGCGGGGATGGTGCACGTCTCCTGGGACGTGCGCCTGATCGCGCTCTCTTACCTCGTGGCCGTCTTCGCCTCCTACTCGGCGCTGGACCTGGCCGGCGTGGTCTCGTCGGCCCGGAGGGGCGCGGGCCGGGCCGCCTGGCTCTTCTTCGGGGCCGTCGCGATGGGCCTCGGCATCTGGTCGATGCACTTCACCGGGATGCTCGCCCTCGACATGGGCGTCGCGGTCTCCTACGACGTGCCCCTCGTCGTGGCCTCGGCGCTCGTGGCCGTGGCCGCCTCCGCCCTCGCCCTCTCCGTCGCGAGCCGCACGCGGATGTCGGCGAGGACCCTCCTCGCGGCGGGGCCGGTGATGGGCCTCGGCATCGTCGGGATGCACTACACGGGGATGGCCGCAATGCGGATGCCCGCGGAGACGAGCTACGACCCGCTCCTCCTCTCCCTCTCCGTGGCGATAGCGGTAGGCGCCTCGATCACGGCGCTGTGGCTGGCGTTCTCCCTGCGCAAGGACCGCGCCGCCGTCCGCAGGGGGTTGGCGCCCTGGTTGAAGCTGGGGGGCGCCCTCGTCATGGGCGTCGCGATATCCGGCATGCACTACACCGGCATGGCCGCCGCCCGCTACGACGCGACCGGCGAGAGCGGCGAGGGCTCGGCCGCCCTCGCCGAGCCCTTCTCCCTGGGCCTCGGCATCGGGGCGGCCACGATCCTGGTCCTCGGGCTCGCGCTCGCGGGCACCTTCGTCTCCGGGCGCTTCGCGCTGAAGTCGCGGGCGCTGGAGGAGTCGGAGCAGCGCTACAGCTCGCTCTTCCTGCACAACCCCGACGCCGTCTACTCGGCCGACCTGCGCGGCAGGGTGACCGCCGCCAACCCCGCCGCCGAGTCCCTGACGGGCCACCCAGCCGACGAGCTCGTCGGGAAGAACAGCGGGGACCTCGTCGTGCCCGAGGGGAGGGAGGCGGCGGCGCGGCGTTTCCGGCTCGTCGCCACGGGCGCGGCCCAGACCTACGAGACCGCGATCACGAACGCCACAGGCGAGAGGGTCGAGGTCAGCGTGACCAGCCTGCCGACCGTGGCGGCGGGCGAGATCGTGGGCGTCTACAGCATCGTGAAGGACGTGACCGCCCGCAAGAGGGCCGAGGCGGCCCTTCTGGGGCGCAACGACTACCTGGCCGCCCTGCACGAGACGGCCATGGAGTTTATGAGCCGCTCGGGGACGGAGCAGGTGCTCTCCTCCATAATCTCCCGGGCCGCCCGTCTCGTGGGGGTCCGCAGCGGCTACGCCTTCCTCGTCGAGCCGGGCTCCGAGGAGATCCGCGCGCGGGCGGGGGTGGGCGTCTACGCCTCGCGCGCCGGGGGCACAGGATGAGGCGCGGCCAGGGGCTCGGCGGGAGGGTATGGGAGAGCGGCGAGCCCCTCATCGTCAACGACTACCAGGGCTGGACGGGACGCGGGACCTGGCCCGGGGGGACGAGGAACGCCCGACCGCCGCCGTCGCGGTGCCCATAAAGTCTGCCGGGGAGGTCGCCGGCGTCATGGCCCTCGCCCACGAGGACGGCGGAGCTTTCGGCGACGAGGAGGTCGCCCTGCTGCAGAACTTCGCCGACTTCGCCGCCGTCGCCCTGCACAACGCCCGGCTCTACGAGGCGGCCGAGGGGGAGCTCGCCGAGCGCCGGAGGGCCGAGCGCGAGGTGCTCGAGCTCTCCCGCTACAACCGCAACCTCTTCGAGGTAAACCTGGACGGCCTCGCCGCCCTGAACCTCGACGGCGGCTTCGAGGACGCGAACCCCGCGATGGCGGACCTCGCGAACCTCTCGCGCTCCGGGCTCCTCGGGACCGACCTGCCCTCGCTCGCCGTCGACCCGGAGGCCGCGAGGACGGCCCTCGGGCTCGTGCGCGAGCAGGGCTACCTCAGGGACCACCCCCTCGAGCTCGAGCGACGGGACGCCCGCGTGCCGCGCCCGGTGCTGATGAACGCCACGCTCTTCAGGGACGGGAACGGCGAGGTCGCGGGCATCCTCGTCTCCGTCCGCGACATCACCGAGAGGCTGGAGGCCGAGAAGAAGCTCGCGGGGGCCGAGAAGGAGTACCGGTCGCTGGTCGAGCAGATCCCGGTCGTCACCTACACCCAGGAGATAGAGCACGGCAACGGCACGAGCTACGTCAGCCCGCAGATCAAGACCCTGCTCGGCTTCGCCCCCGAGGAGTACGTGCGGAACGGAGAGCTGTGGCTGGCTATCCTGCACCCGGAAGACAGGGAGAGGGTCCTGGCCGAGGACGAACGCACGGACCTCTCCGGCGAGCCGTTCCGGATGGAGTACCGCCTGATCTCGCGCGACGGCCGCGAGGTCTGGGTGCGAGACGAGGCGGTGATCGTGCGCGACGAGGACGGGGAGCCGCTCCACTGGCGCGGCGTGATGCTCGACGTCACCGAGAGCAAGGCCCTCGAGAGGGAGCTCGCCCACCAGGCCTTCCACGACTCGCTGACCGGCCTCCCGAACCGCGCCCTGTTCCAGAACCGCCTCGGCCACTCCCTCGCCCGCTCCGGCCGCGAGGGGAGCCGCGTGGCCGCGCTGTTCATGGACCTGGACAACTTCAAGGTCGTCAACGACTCTCTGGGCCACGAGGTCGGCGACGAGCTCCTGGTCTCCGTCGCCGGCCGGCTCACGGCCTGCTTGAGGCAGGGGGACACCGCCGCCCGCCTCGGCGGCGACGAGTTCGCGGTGCTGCTGGAGGACGTCGCCGGGGCGGACGACGCGGTAGTGGTCGCGGACCGGATCGCCGGGGCCCTCTCCGAGCCGTTCACGCTCGGGGGGAGCCAGGTCTACGTCAGCGCGAGCGTGGGCGTCGCGCTCGGGGGCGGAGCCTCGGAGGACGCGCCCGGGCCCGAGGATCTGATACGGCGCGCGGACCTCGCCATGTACGGGGCGAAAAAGAAGGGCAAGGCCGGCCACCAGGTCTTCGACCCCTCGATGAACGCCGCCGCGCACGCCCGTCTCGCCCTGGAGAACGACCTCCGGCGGGCCGTCGAGCGCGACGAGTTCAAGCTCTTCTACCAGCCGAAGGTCCGGATCTCGGGCGGCCCCTCCGGGGCGGAAGGGGGCGGCATCCAGGGCGTCGAGGCGCTCATCCGCTGGGAGCACCCCGAGCGGGGCCTGGTCTCGCCGGCGGAGTTCGTCCCCGTCGCCGAGGAGACCGGACTCATCGTGCCCATAGGCCGCTGGGTGCTCGAGGAGGCGTGCCGCCGCGCGGCGGGGTGGCAGGGCGTCGGGGAGGCCGGAGATCCCTTCGTGATGGGGGTCAACCTCTCCGCCAGGCAGTTCGCCGACAAGGGCCTCGTCGGCGACGTCGCGCGCGTCCTGCGGGAGACCGGCCTGGCCCCGGAAGCCCTGGACCTCGAGATCACGGAGAGCGTGGTGATGGACGACGCCCCCGCGACCGCCAACATCTTCCGCGAGCTCAAGGACCTCGGCGTCCGGCTCTCCATCGACGACTTCGGGACGGGCTATTCTTCGCTCGCCTACCTCAGGCGCTTCCCCGTCGACTACCTGAAGGTCGACCGCTCCTTTGTCGGCAACATCGGGCGGACCGGCGAGTCCTCCGAGGACGTCGTGATCGTCGGTGGGATCGTCTCCCTCGCCCGGGACCTGGGCCTGCGAGTGGTCGCCGAGGGCGTCGAGACGGCCGAGCAGCTCGCGCGCCTCCGGGAGATGGGCTCCGACCTCGCCCAGGGCTTCTACTTCTCCAGGCCCCTCCCCGAGGGCGCGATGGACGAGCTGCTCCGGTCGTCCTGGGGAGCGGAGACGGGCCTCGGGGCTAACCTCTCGGGAGGCGCACCGTAAAGGTCGTGCCCTCTCCCACCACGCTGTCGACCGAGACTGTCCCGCCGTGCTTCTCGGCGACGTGCCGGACGATGCTCAGGCCGAGGCCCGTGCCGCCGGTCTCCTTGGAGCGGGCCTTGTCCACCCGGTAGAAGCGCTCGAAGATCCGGGGCAGACTCCCCTCCGGGATGCCTATCCCCGTGTCCGAGACGCGCACCGAGACCTCGTCCTCGCTCGACTCCCCCTCGACGTCCACCCTCCCGCCGGGAGGGGTGTATTTTACGGCGTTCTCCACGAGGTTGGCGAACATGGAGGTCAGCTGCGTCTCGTCGCCCAGGATGGCGTAGAGGCTCGCGTTCCCCGAGCGCCTCCACGAGAGGGTGATGTTCTTGCGCTTCGCGGCCGGCCTGAGGCGGGCGAGCACCACCATCAAGACGCTCCGGACGTCGACCTCCGCGGGGTTCTGCAGCCCCTCCTCGCTCTCCAGGCGGGCGAGGTCGAGGAGGTCTGAGGTGAGCTGGGCGAGGCGCTCCGTCTCGCTCTTCAATCGCTGGGCGAAGAACCGGGCCTGATCCGGGTCCTCCTCCAGAATCTCCACGAGGCTCTCGGCGAGCAGCTTGAGGCTCGTCGCCGGGGTCTTCAGCTCGTGCGAGACGTTCGCCACGAAGTCCCGCCGCATCCTGTTGACCCGCTTGAGCTCGCCGAGGCTCACGGCATCGGTCTCCCCCATGCCCGCCTCCACGAAACCGGCGTCGTCGGGCGCGAGCTCCGGGGGCCTCTCCCCGGGCGAGGTCTTATTCCGGTCGCTCGTCCGGTCCATCGCTCCGCCCCGCCGGCACCGCCTCGAACCGGTAGCCCAGGCCCCGTACAGTGTGGACGTACTCGTAGGCGCTCCTCTCGGCGAGCGCCGCGCGGATACGCCGGATGTGCACGTCGATGGTGCGCGAGGAGCCGACCCCCGCGTGCCCCCAGACCTCCTTGGCGAGGTCCTCGCGGCTCTTCAACTCCCCCGGCCGAGCGGCCAGCGCCGCGAGAAGCTCGAACTCCTTCAGGCGCAGGTTGAGGGGCTCGTCCGCGACGCGGGCGGTAAAGTTCTTGGTGTCCAGCCAGAGGTCGCCGGCCTCGAGGATCTTGCCGCGAGCCCCCGGCGAGGAGACGCTGCGCTTGAGGTTCGCGTTGATCCTCGCCACGAGCTCCTTCATCCCGAAGGGCTTGGTCACGTAGTCGTCGGCCCCGGCCTCGAAGCCCCGGACCTTGTCCTCCTCGGCGTCCTTGGCGGTGACCATCACGATGACCACCTCGCGGTCCTCTTCCCGGATCTTCTCGCAGACCCGGATGCCCGACTCGCCGGGGAGCATGATGTCCAGGAGGATCAGGTCCGGACGCAGCCTTCGTGCGAGCTTCAACGCCTCCGCCCCGCTCGTGGCCTTGCTTACCCCGAACCGCTGGCGGCTCAGGTTGTAGGCCAGGGTGTCCAGGATCGCTGCGTCGTCCTCGACGATCAGGATCTCCGCCGTGGCAACCGCGCTCGCGCCCAAAGCTTCTCAACCTCCGTCTCGCCGGACTCCGCGCGAGAGTATAGCCCATTGCTACAACCGGCTCGTAGTCCGCATCTCCCTGCGAGCCTCGTGCATCGGCGCCGGTAGGGCTAGCAGCGCACGCCGGCGAGAGCGGCGCGGGGAGCGGCGGATTGGTCCGGGACCGGCCGGTGCGGGCGGGGGGCCCATCGGGCGTCTACAATGCGCCGCGTGAAAGTACGCGTGGAGAAGATGACGGTGCGCACGAAGCGTGCGTTCGCCATAGCGCGTGGCTCCTCCGACTCCTTCGAGCGCGTGGTCCTGACGCTGGAGGAAGGCGGGCACACGGGTCGCGGCGAGGCGGCCCCCACGGGCTACTACGGGGGGGACGCGGAGACCGTCGCGGAAGCCTCGAGCGCCGTGGAGATCCGCGACCCCTGGGATATCGAGGGGACGCTCCGGGCGAACGAGGGCCTGAACCCCTCCGCCCTCGCCGCGCTGGACGCGGCGCTGCACGACCTCGCCGCGAAGAGGCTCGGCGTTCCCGTGTACAGGTTGCTCGGGCTGGCCCGTCCCGAGCCGCAGAGCGCCTTCACGCTCGGGATAGCGGACCCCGAGACGACCGTTGCGGAGGCGAGGCGACTCTCCGCTCTTCCGATCCTGAAGATGAAGGTGGGGGGGAGGGGCGACGTCGAGACGGTCCGGGCGGTCGCGGGCTTCTCGGAGGCCACACTCTGGGTGGACGCGAACGAGGCCTTCTCACCGGACGAGGCGCCGGGGGTGGCCCTGGAGTTGAAGGAGATGGGCGTGGCGATGGTGGAGCAGCCCGTACCGGCCTCCCTGGGGCCGGGTGCGATCGGGGCGGTGACGGAGGCCGTCCGGCCCCTGCCGGTGATCTCCGACGAGGGTGCGGTGAACGCAGGAGACGTGCCGGCCCTCGCCGGGCGCGTCACGGGGGTCAACGTGAAGCTCGCGAAGTGCGGCGGGATCCGGCGGGCGCTGGAGCAGATCCACGCCGCCCGAGCCTGCGGGATGATGGTTATGCTCGGCTGCATGGTGGAGACTTCCCTCGGGATTGCCGCCGCCGCCCAGATCTCCGGCCTCGTCGACTTCGTGGACCTCGACGGGGCGATGCTCCTCGCCGACGACCCCTTCGCCGGGCCCTCCTACGAGAACGGCCGCATCCTCCTGCCGGACGCCCCTGGCCTCGGCGTGGAGCCCCTGTGACGGCGCCGCGCCGCCGCTACGCCATCCTGGCCGACGGCTGGTTCGCCAACCGCCACGCCAAGACCGCGCACGGCCTGATCCGCTACGGCGGGGACGAGGTTGCCTGCGTCATCGACTCGACCCTCGCGGGCCGGCGCGTCTCGGACGTGATGTCCAACCTCCACGAGCCCGCGCGCGGGGAGACGCCGATCGTCGCGGGCCTCCGGGAGGCCCTGGAGCTCCGGCCCACCTCGATCCTCGTCGGGCTCGCGCCGGCGGGCGGGCGTCTCCCGGAGGAGTGGATGCGCACCCTGCGCGAGGCGGCGGCGGCCGGGCTGGAGATCGTCAGCGGCCTCCACCAGCGCCTCGCCCCCGAGCTCCCCGGAGCGAAGGTCTGGGACGTAAGGGAGCCGCCGGAGGGCCTCCCGATCTTCTCGGGGGAGGGCTTCGGGATCGAGCCGGTGGTCGCGACGGCGGTCGGGACGAGCAGCGCCATCGGCAAGATGACGGCCGTCCTGGAGATCCAGCGGGCGGCAATCGAGAGGGGCACGAGGGCGGAGTTCGTCCCGACGGGGCAGACGGGCGCCGTCATCGCCGGCTGGGGCATCTGCATCGACGCCGTCGTCTCCGACTTCGCCGCCGGGGCCTCCGAGAGGCTCGTGCTGGAAGCGGCCACAAGGTCGCCCGATCTGATCCTGGTCGAGGGACAGGGCTCCATCGCCCACCCCGCCTACTCCGGCGTCACCACCGCCCTCCTCCACGGCTCCTGCCCGGACTGCCTGATCCTCTGCGCCGACGCCCACGGCCCCGAAGACGAGCTCTTCCCCGGCGTCCCCTTCCCGGAGCCGAAGGAGATCTCCCCGCGCTACGAGGAGCTCGCCGCCCTCGTGAAACCGGCCCCCGTGGTTGCCGTCAGCGTGAACACGAGCGCCCTGGGCGACGCCGAGGCGGAGGCCCTCGTGGAGCGCATCGCCACGGAGACCGGCCTCCCCACCGCGGACCCGGTGCGCGGCGACGCCACGCCGATACTCGACGCGCTCCTCAAGGCGCCCAAGACGCGCCCCGCGGCCCGCTAGCCCCTCCGCGGGCGCTGCGTTACAGGCCCGTTAAAAATTATATGTTTGCTGAAGCATCCGGGTATGTTAGTATTCGAGCGTGGCGAGGTGTTTGACCTTGAACGCTAGTTACGAGCCCGTGGCGCTAGTGCCGATAAAGCGGGCCATCGTACTCGTTGTCTCCGAGAAGGCCGAGATCGTGGAGGCCAACCTCGACCGCCGCTTCCGTTCGGAGAAGGCCGAGTATCCCTATCCGCTCGTGATCCGGCTGGTGAAGTTCGTCGAGATCCCGCGCCGCTTGAGGAAGCACGTCACGAACGCCATCCTCTTCGCCCGGGACAACTACCGCTGCCAGTACTGCGGCAAGCACCGCGACGACCTGAACCGCAAGGAGTGCCTGACCCGCGACCACGTCAAGCCCCTGAGCCGCGGCGGCGCCAACACCTGGGACAACGTCGTCGCCGCCTGCACCAAGTGCAACGCGCGCAAGAGCAACCGCCTGCCGATGGAGTGCGGGATGTACCCCAAGACCACCCCGAAGGAGCCGCGCTACGTCGTCATGGTGTGGTACTCGCGGGGCCTCAACGCCGTCCAGCGCCGCTACGTGGAGCAGTTCTACGGGCCCCTGGGCGAGCCCGCCTTCTAGAGCACCCGGGACGAGACGCGAAGGGCGGGGGCGCTCCTTTACGGCGCCCCCGCCCTCTGTTGTTGCGCAGGTTGCCCGATCGGGCCCTAGCGGACGATCCTCTCGCAGTTGACGATGGTGTCTCTGGCGTCGCCGCGCTCGACGGTGTCGAAGCCGGTGCCGCAGTCCACGTAGTCGACGCGGTTGTCGCCGGCGGGGTAGATCTTGTCGTTCCCGGAGCCGCCCAGGATGCGGTCGGAGCCGGAGCCGCCGATCAGGGTGTCGTCGTTGGCGCCGCCGCTCAGCAGGTCGTTGCCGGGGCCGCCCGAGAGCGCGTCGAAGCCGTCCAGCCCCCTCAGGGCGTCGCCGCCGCCCTTGCCGAAGATCCGGTCGTTGCTGTTCGTGCCGTTGATCGTCTCGGCCGCGTCGGTCCCCGTCAGGGTGGCCGCCACGGCCACCACGGCGGTCATGGCGACCATCGCCAGAACCGTCGCCACCAGCAGGATCGTCCTTCTCACCGCTCACCCTCCTCCTGAACGGGGCGGGACCAGTCGGGCACCCCCTCTTCGGACCCCTCCGCCCCTTGTTCGGGATCCGCGAGAAGTTTACTGAGCTTCTACCGCGTTCGTCTATAGCCCGGACCGACCATTTCGGAGGCCTTGATATACTCATTCTTCGTTGTCGAACTCTGGCGGGGGTCCTTTGGACTACGGCGATTTTTCGAAGGCTACGGAGCGCATCGTCTCGAACGTCGAGCGTGCCGTCTCCGGCAAGCGTGATGCCGTCTTTCTGGCGGTCGTGGCGCTGCTCGCGGGCGGGCACGTCCTTATAGAGGACGTACCGGGGGTGGGGAAGACCCTGCTCGCGAAGTCCCTCTCCCGCTCCATCTCGGGCGAGTTCCGGCGCGTGCAGTTCACCCCCGACCTCCTGCCCGCCGACGTCACCGGCACGAACGTCTACAACCAGGGCGACGGGCAGTTCGAGTTCTGGGCGGGGCCGGTCTTCGCCAACGTCGTGCTTGCCGACGAGATCAACCGCGCCAGCCCCAAGACCCAGAGCGCCCTCCTGGAGGCGATGGAGGAGGCCTCCGTCACGGTCGACGGCGTCACCCGGCGCCTCCCGGAGCCGTTCGGCGTGATCGGGACGCAGAACCCGGTCGAGCACGAGGGGACCTACCCCCTGCCGCACGCGGAGCTGGACCGCTTCATGATCAAGATGTCCCTGGGCTACCCCGACGGGGAGGCCGAGGTCGACCTCCTGAGGCTCGCCTCCGACCCGGTCGCCGGGCTCGGGCCCGCGGTGAGCCTCCGCGAGTTCGCCGAGATGCGCGCTCTGGCCGAGGGGGTCCACGCGAGCGAGGCCGTGCTGCGCTACGTCGTCTCCGTGACGCAGGCGACGCGCAAGCACGAGGCGGTCCACCTCGGGGCCTCCCCGCGGGCGAGCCGGATGCTGCTCGCCGCCGCGAGGGCCAGCGCCGCCGCCCACGGGCGCTCCTACTGCATCCCGGACGACGTGAAGGCGCTCGCGCCGCACGTCCTCTCGCACAGGATCATCGCCTCCTCGAACGGCTCGGGCGACGCGGACGGCGTGGTGCGCGACGTGCTCCGCTCCGTCCCGGTCAACGAGGCGGTCTGACGCCTTGAGGCGCGTCCTGAGGGCCTTCCGCGAGCGCAGGCTCGCGGTGCGCCCCACCGGCCGCGGCTTGCAGGCGCTCTTCTTCGGCGTCCTCTCGATCGTCGCGGCTTACCTTATCGGGACCACCCAGATCTACCAGCTCGGCTACGCGCTGCTCGCCCTGCCCGTGGCGTCCTTCGCCCTGGGCTTCTGGTTCTCGCGGGGCCTCTCCTACGCGCGGAGGATCTCGACGGGAGAGCGGCCGGCGGCCGGGCGGGAGACGAACATCGAGCTCGTGGTCTCCAACGCCTCCCCGTCGGCGAGCCCGAGGGTCTGGGCCGTCGACCGCCTCCCCAAGCCGAGGTTCTTCGAGCTGCCCCCGGTGGAGGGGAGGGGCTCCAGAAAGATCCGCGTGCCGATGACCTTCGCGAAGCGGGGCCTCTACGACCTCGGGCCCGCGGAGCTGAAGACGGTGGACCCGTTCGGCCTCCTGCGCTTCGCGCGCCGGTTCCCCGAGACCACCGAGGTCGTGGTGTACCCGGAGGTTCACGACCTGCCCGGCTTCCCGCTGCGGGGGAGCGGCGCGGACGCCGGAGCCCGCGGCTCCTTCTCCCAGAGGGGGGACGAGTTCTCCGGCTTGAGGGAGTACCGGCGCGGGGACGAGCGGCGCCACATCCACTGGAAGAGCGTGGCGCGCACGGGCGAGCTCGTCGTCAAGGAGTTCGCCGCGGACGCCCCCGGCGCTACGCCGTCGTCCTGGACCTGCAGCGGGCCGGGCTCCGCGTCTCGGAGGCCGAGGTCGAGGACGCCGTCTCCGCCGCGGCATCCGTGCTCTCGCACCTCTCGGTGGAGGGTCTGCCCTCGAAGCTCCTCCTCTCGGACAGGGTAGGGGCGCGACGGACTTCGGCTCCGGCGAGGGGCCGTACTGGGAGGCGATGAGGCTCCTCGCGACGGCCGGGGCCGACGGCAACCAGGGCCCGGACGAGGCCCTCGACGAGATCCCGCGCGGCGAGCTCGGGAGGGCGTGATCCTGATCTCCAGGTCCATCGGGACGGCCTCATACAGAGCGTCGCGAGGCTCCGGGCGGCGGGGCTCTCCGTGCTCGTGATCGCCGTCGCCGCCCACACCTACCGCGGCTCCGGCGCCCGGTCGAGGGGCGGCCCCGAAGGGAGGGAGGCCGCCTTCGCGGCGGAGCTCCGGCGCCTGGAGGTCGCGGGGCCACGGTCCGGGTCGTGCGCCGCGAGGGCGGCGTACGGAACCTCGCGGGCGCCTCGGCGGGGCCGGGTGGGCCGGCAAGAGCGGGGCGGGGTAGGGATGGACGGGTGGGCCGTGAGGGCGCCGCTGTACGTCGCGGGGCTGGCGGCGGGCACCGCCTTCTCCGTGCTGTTCGCGAGCGGGGCTACGGCCTACGTTCTCGGGCGGCGATCGTCGCGCTGCTCGTCGGGTCGGCGGGGGCGTGGAGGTTCTTGTTGCTGCCGCCGGCGGCGGCGCTCTACACGCTGCTCGCCGTGTACGGGGCGCCGCCCTGAGCTTCGGGGCTGGGAGCGGCTCGTCGGCCAGATCGGGCTGGACGTCTGGAACGCGATGGGGATCATGTACGCGAACCCCATCCCCTACGACCCCCACCCGGGGCTCTTCGTCATCGTGCTGCCGATCGTGGTGCTGCTCGTCTCGTTCGCGACCTCGGCCACCCTGTACGAGGGGAGCCCCGTGATCTCGATGGCCGTCTTCGGCCTGACCATCGGCGTCCTGAGCACGGTCTCGTTCGAGGCGGGCGCGGGGCCGTTCTTCGCGGTCTTCCTGCCCGCCGCCATCGCCCTCCTGCTCGTCACCGCCGGCGAGGGGACGGCGCTGCCGTCGCCCGGCGCGGTCGTGGCGGGCCTGCTCGTGACGGGGGTCGTGCTCTCGCTCCCGGCGATGCCGTTCGCGGAGGCGGCGATCCGGCCGGCGACGATGGACTGGACCAGGATCGGGACGGGCGGGACCTCGCGCCTCGCGGTAGAGGCGGACGTCGGCGACTACCTGACGGACGGGCGCGACGCGGAGCTTCTGCGCGTGGACAGCCCGGAGCCCCTCCTCTGGCGCGGGGGTACCCTGGACTTCTTCGACGGGGTCCGCTGGTCCTCGACCACGGAGCCCGGGGTGGACTACGGCGAGGAGGTGGCCGATGGGATCGCGACGCGCACGGTGGTGCAGAGCGTCGAGGTCTTGCAGGCCGAGACGGACCTCCTCTTCGGCGGGTACCGCATGACGGACGTCTCGGTCCCGGGCGCCCAGCAGAGCACCGACGCCTCCTGGTCCACGCGCCGGCCCCTCACCCAGGGGTTCTCGTACCGGGTGCTCTCCCAGATCCCGCAGCCCACGGCCGCCCAGCTCGAAGGCGCCGGAACCTCCTACCCGGCAGAGGTCCGGGAGAAGTTCCTCCAGCTCCCGGAGGGCCGGCCGGCGGTCCTCACGGAGACCGCCGCCACGATAGAGCGCGACTACGGCCTCGCGGACGCCACGCCCTACGAGAAGGCCCGGGCGATAGAGCGGTACCTGATCTACGACGGCGGCTTCACCTACAACCTGGACGTGGACTACAACCGGGCCGACCAGGCCATAGAGGAGTTTCTCGGCGAGGGGAGGGAGGGCTTCTGCACCCAGTTTGCGACCTCCATGGCCCTCCTCGCCCGCGAGCTCGACGTCCCCTCCCGCGTGGTCTACGGCGCCACGACGGGCAGGGAGGACGACGAGAACGAGTACGTCGTGACCGGCTACAACATGCACACCTGGGTAGAGGTCTACTTCCCCGGCGTCGGCTGGTACCCCTTCGAGCCGACCCCGGGCTCCGAGATACCGTCCGCCATGCAGGCCAACGCCCCCCGCCCCGAGCTCCCCACCGCCCGCGACGAAGCCGTCCCGCAGAGCCCCGACGAGCGCCGCCAACAGCTGCAGGAGCAGAGGAGCCCGACCGAGTCGGCCCCCTCCGACAACGGCTCCTCCGCCGGGGAGTCCCCGGCCTGGGCGTACGCGGTCTACGCCCTGGCCCTCGTCCTCCTGGTCGCCGCCGTGCCGCTCGCGAAGCGCCTGCTCGCCGCCCGTAGCACCCCGGAGGGGCTCTACCGGGACCTCGCGGGGCGCCTCCGCGACGCGCTGCCGCCGGGGCGCGCCTCCCTCGCCGACTCGCCCGCCCTCACGCCGACCGAGCGCCTGCTGCTCCTCACCGGGGTCGTCGGGGTCGCCGTGGGCCCCTTCCGGGAGTTCGCCAGGGCCTACTCCGAGAGCCTCTACGCCCAGGACCCGCGCTCCGACGCCGCCCGCGCCTACCGCAAGGCCCTCCGCGAGTACCGCAGCCTCCCCCTCTGGAGGCGCTTCCTCGCCGCCCTCAACCCGTCCTCGCTCCTCCTGCGGGCGCGGCAGGAGATAGTCGCGGGGAAGAAGTGGCTCGGCAAGAGGGCGGGGCGGCGCTCGAAGCCCGGGGGGACGCGTAAGGACGGGTAGCCCTCGAGGGCCGGCAAGAGGCGCTGACGATCCGGGAAGGACCGCCATCGTTTGTAGATCTGTACAGAAGGCGCTCTGGCTAGCGGTGCTCCTGACAGGAACGATCCGTGGTGGTTGTGTACCAGATCCCCGCCGTTTGCCTCTTCGAGGTCTCGCCGCCGGCTCGTCTCCCGCAGATGCTCCAAAGAGCCCCGCGTTGAATTGACAATGCGCCGGTGTAATAATCCTCCTGAACAGATCACACGCTACAGCATTTCTTGGGGGTGCTGATGGACCAGAAGACGACGATCCTCGCGATCACCGACAACGCGGCCGAGAAGGTCAAGGCCCTCATGGAGCAGGAGGGCGAAGAGGACCTCGCGCTGCGCATCGGCGTTCGTCCCGGTGGTTGCTCGGGCTTCCAGTACTCGATCTACTTTGACGACGAGATCAACGACGACGACGAGGTCCTCACCCAGAAGGGCGTCAAGATCGCCGTCGACGCCATGAGCGTCCCCTACATCATGGGCTCCGAGTTCGACTACGTCGACGGCCTCATGGGCGCCGGCTTCGCCGTCAACAACCCGAACGTTCAGGGCGGCTGCGGCTGCGGCAGCTCGTTCACCTGCTAGCTTAAGACGAGGCAAGCAGCGCACGGGGCGAGCCCGGGTCCAAAAGGACCCGGGCTCGCCCTCTATCTAGCGGTACCGTAACGGTGACGCATGGAGGGGCCGGAGCCTGACTCTCCGGCCCCTCGGACCTTTGCGCCGCCCGTGACGGGCCGGCGTCGCATGTGAGTAGAAGAAGGAGCGAAGGATGGACGGATTCACCCCCGTAAGCGGGCTCCTGGGGGGCATGATGATAGGGCTTGCCGCCACGTTGCTGCTGCTCTTGAACGGCCGTATCAGTGGGATCAGCGGCATAGTCGGCGGGCTCGTCTCGCCCGGCACCCGGAGGGGCGCGGGCTGGCGCGTGGCCTTCGTCGCGGGCCTGGTGCTCGGGGCTTTCTCCTACGCCGCGGCGGCGGGTGGGCTGCCGGGCGGGGTCGAGGCATCGGTGCCGGTGCTCGTGATCGCGGGGCTCCTGGTCGGTTTCGGGACCCGCCTGGGCTCCGGCTGCACCAGCGGGCACGGCGTCTGCGGGATAGCGCGCCTCAGCAAGCGCTCCATCGTCGCGACGGCCGTGTTCATGGGCGTCGCCGCCCTGACGGTCTTCGTCTCCCACCACGTGATCTGAGAGGAGCCCCCGCATGTCAAGGATCATCGTCGCGCTGTTCGCGGGCGCGCTCTTCGGGGTGGGGCTCGTCGTCTCGGGGATGGCCGACCCGCAGAAGGTCATCGGATTTCTCGACTTCGCCGGGGACTGGGACCCGACCCTCCTCTTCGTGATGGGCGGGGCGCTCCTGGTCACGATGCCCGCTTTCCGCCTGATCCTGAAGCGCCCGCGCCCGGTGCTGGCGGACGGGTTCGACCTGCCCACGAAGAGCGCGCCCGAAGCCCGCCTGATCGGAGGAGCCGCCCTCTTCGGCCTCGGATGGGGGCTCTCCGGGTTCTGCCCGGGCCCCGCGGTGGCGGCCCTCTCCACCGGGCTGACGCCGGTCCTGGCCTTCGTGGCCTCGATGCTGGCGGGGATGGCGGCCTACGCGTGGTTCTTCGACCGCCCCGATAACCTCCGCTCCCCCGTCGGAGCACGCGTCCCCGGCGGCGGCCCGGAGGGTGGCGGCTAGAGCACGGTTCGGGGGGCTGTCGACGCTATCCCGTCGGGCGTAACGCCCTCTCGCCGCCGGTCCCGTCCTCCTTCACGTAGAGGGTCCAGGGGCCGATCTTCTCCCGTTCGTAGCGGGATTCCAGCCACTCGAGGAGCATGGGGCTGTGGGTGCCGCTGGTGCGGCCGAAGGCTATGACGTCGGGGTCGTAGGCTTCGAGGTCCTCGATCCAGCCCTCGAACCCGCCGGGGGTCTCGACGGCGATCTGGTCGTCTATGCCGCGGATGATGAAGGCGTAGGGGTTCGGGTTGGTCTTGTGGAGGAGCACGAGAAGCTGCGGGGCGCCGATGGAGACTACCTTGGCGTCCTCCCCGAACCTCCTCTGGACCTCGGAGGCCGCCCGCCGCTGGTAGTCGAGATCGTTCGGTCCCGGGGGCCGCTCCTCAGTGTCGAGGGAGCTGACGCCCCGCGCCGGGTCCACCACCACGAGCGAGCCGAGGACGGCGACCGCGGTGAGGGCGGCGCAGAGCCCCACGGTCAGGAGCCGCGTGCCCCCCGGGAAGAGCGCGTTGTTCTCCCCCATCCTCCCCACGACGAAGCCCAGGAAGCCGCCGAAGCCGACGGCGACGTAGGGGATGAAGACGTAGAAGTCCGGGTAGCCCTGGAAGTCCACGAGCGACCAGAGGACGGGGAAGGGGAGGGAGAGGAAGATCGGGGCGAAGGCGCCCTTCCTCATCGGGCTCCCGGAGGGGCCGCTGTACGCCCTCCTGAGGAGGTGCAGCGAGCCGAGCGTGACGAGCCCTATGACCACCGCCGCCAGCATCGCGCCGACGACGATGGGGATGAGGATGGTGTCGTAGCCCTGGAAGATCGCCTTGACCGGCGCGAAGAACTCGGCGGTCGAGAGGAGCTGCTCCCGGTCGAGGTAGCGGGCGTTGAACAGAATGCTCCCGTTCACCAGCTCGTCGAGGGCCCCCTGAAAGTAGAAGTACGCCCCCGTCACGGCGACGGGCAGGCCGGCCCCCAGGGCGGCGCGCAGGCCCGCGGGGACGCGCGGCTCGTCCCTCTGCGTGACGGCGAGGACGAACGCGACGAGGGAGAAGACGGCCATCGGCTGCCAGACGAGGGCGGCCAGGGAGCCGCACAGCCCCGCGAGAAGCCAACGCTTCTGGGAGGCGAACAGCAGGCACAGGACCTCGAAGAGGACCATCGGGGTCTTCGCCTCGGGCGAGGAGACGGCGTAGCGGGCGAAGCCGAAGAACCCGAGAAAGGTCAGGGCCGTGAAGAGCCCCGCGCGTTGCGACCTGAAGAGGCTGCTGCCGAGGAGGTAGGTCGCGCCCACGGCGAGGCAGCCTATGGAGAAGAAGACCGCGCGCACGGCGGTGATGTCCGTCGCGCCGAGGTACTTGGAGATCACGACGCCCACCCCGACGAGCATCGGGGCCAGGGGGCCCTTGTGGTCGAAGATGCTCACGTAGGGCGGGATGCCCTCGGCCATCCTCTGGCCGCTGTAGAGGTAGATGGCGTTGTCCCGGGAGAGGGCGCCCTCGAAGCTGTTCCCGTAGTACACGGCCGCGGCGAGGGCCAGCAGCAGAAGGAGCGCGAACGCCCTGCGGATGCGCAGGGCAGACCGCCCACCCTTCGGCGTTATAGGCTCATACTGGAACATGGTCGCGCTGGTCCCTCCGAATGTCGGCCCGCCCGAGTTCGTCGCTCTCCGGGTACCTTACTATAGCTTTTGTCGGAAGCGTTTTAGGCCTCTTCGCCGGTTTACCTCTCATCGGACGCGGCGCCGGAAGGCTCGCCGCCCTCCGGGACGAGCTCGTAGAGGCCCACGCCCTCGTCCACGGGGACCATCCTGAAGCCCGCCTCGACGAAGGTATCCGTGCCGACGACCTGGCCGAGCAGGTCGTGGTCGAGGAGGTAGACGGGACCTTTCTGCGCGGCCCTACGCGCGGCCTCGACCCCGCTTATGTCGCCGGTGCCGTAGCGCTCGGCGGCCTCGGCGGCGTTCGGCCCGTCGGGCCAGACCACGTCCTCGTAGCGGAGCCAGCTCGTCTTGAAGGGGTCCATGAGCGTGAGGTCGCGGCGGCGATCCTCGACGAGGACCATGTACCAGAGCGAGCTCCGGTGGTGGAGGACCGTGGCGTTCGGGGCCACGCCCTCCGCCACGGCCTCGATCGTCCGCCGCCCGAAGTCCTCGCCGCTGCGGTCCTCGGCGGCGTACGTCTCGCGCGCCCCCAGGAGCGGGATCGCGAGCGCCAGCCCGCACACGGCGAGCATCAGGGCCGCTCGCGGGGTCGGACTACCGACGAGGCGTGCCGCCGACGAGCCCGCCCTCCGAAGGGCGGCGCCCACGCCCACGGCGACGAAGAGGCTCAGGATCACGTACGCCGGGATGAGGAAGACGTAGTAGTCCTCCACCCCGTAGGTGAGGGCGTGGGCGAGCCAGCCCAGAAACGCGAGGCTCAGCAGGACGGCCGCCGCGCGGTCCCGGAACGCCAGGTACAGGGCCCCGAAGAGGCCGGCGAGCATCAGCGGCAGGGGGAACTGGGCGTAGAGGTAGTCGCCGTAGATCGTCAGCCTGTCGGCGACGTCCTGGAGGATGGGCTGCGAGCGGGAGGGGACCTCGTCGGAGCCCGGCGGGGCGCCCGTCTCGAGGTCCGTGAGGAGCTTCAGGAGGTAGCTGCCCCGGTGACGAGGAGCAGGAACCGGCCCGGGCTCGACGGGTCGGCCTCGTTGAGCGGGGCCTCCATGGCCGCCCTGATCGGCAGGTAGAGGTAGGGGAGGAGGCCCACGAGAAAGAGCCCGAGGCTCCGGAGCAGGAGCCCGCCCCGGCGCAGCTTCTTCCGGTCGACGACGAACACGAAGGCGAGACCGGCGGGGATCAAGAGCCCGCTGGTGAGGTGGTGGGTGAGCGAGAGGCCCACGAGGAGCGCGGCGAGCATCAGGTAGCGGTCCTCGCGGCGGTCCCTCCAGAGCAGGAGGACGGCGACGACGACCGCTACGAAGAGCGCGTTGAGGGTGTAGACCTCGGCGATGACGGCCTGGCTCCAGAACAAGGGGCTCACCCCCAGCGCCAGGGCGCCGACCGCGGCGGCGACGGCCTGGCCGCTCAACCGGAGCCCTGCCCCGTAGATCACGGCCACCGCGAGCGCCCCGTAGACGGCCGAGGCGAGGTTGACGCCGTAGGCGGCGTCCCCGATGGGCAGGTAGGTGAAGAGGTGGGTCAGCATCATGTAGGTCGGGTAGCCGCTCGGGTGCCCGATGCCGAGCACGGCGGCCTCGGCCTGGAGCATCGCCGGGTCGAAGAGCTCCGGGTAGTCGTAGTAGAGGACCGTCGGGGCGAGGGTGCCGAGGTAGAGGACGAAGACGAGGAGCACGGTCAGGGCACCGAGGGCCGCCGCGCCGGTCCTCGCGAGGGACCTACCCGCTCCGTTCACGGCCATCCTCGTGCTTTTCGCGGCGCTCACAGCACGAAAGGGTACTACGCTCGAGGCATGGTCATGCCGGTAGCGAGGACGGCGTCGGGGGAGAGCCGCCGGGAACCCGCTCTACCGCAGGTCGTCGCCGATCTCCTCGACGCGGCCGAGGCGGACCGTGGTGTCCCGGAGGCTCCGGGCGCCGGCGGCCACCGTCCCGGCCGCGCGCCCGGTGCGGCGGGTCGATGAGGCGCAGGCGATCGATACGGTCATCGCGCGGAGGCCCCTCGGCTCTACTCGCGCGTCCCCGGGCCCGCCGGCTCGCCGAACGCCGACCGCAGGGCGGCAGAGACCTCCCGGACGACCCGCCCGCCGGCGTCGAGCGCCCCCGCCATCTGGAAGAAGCCGTGGATCATGCCGGGGTAGCGGGTGTGCCGCACGCCGACCCCGGCCTCCCGCAACCTCGCCGCGTAGGCTTCGCCCTCGTCCCTCAACGGGTCGTACTCGCCCGTGACCACGAGCGCCGGGGGCAGACCTTCCAGATCGGGCGCGAAGAGCGGCGAGACGCGCCGGTCCTTCGGGTCCGCCCCTCCGCTCAGGTAGGCTCCGAAGGCCTCGCGCATGCCTTCCTTGGTCAGCACGTACCCGTCGAAGGCCTCCCAGGACGCGCTCCCTAAAGTGGCGTCGGTGTTCGGGTAGACGAGCGCCTGGAAGACCAGCGGCGGCCCGCCGCGCTCGCGGGCGAGGAGGGCGACCACCGCCGCTATGTTGCCGCCCGCGCTGTCCCCCGCCACCGCCACGCGCGAGGGGTCGCCCCCGAGCTCCCCGGCGTGTTCGACGACCCACTCGGTCGCCCGGTAGGCATCCTCGACGCCGGCCGGGAACGGGTTCTCGGGGGAGAGCCGGTAGGCGACGGCGACGACCAGAGAACCCGCGCCGCTCGCCAGCGCCCGGCAGGGGGCGTCGTAGAGGTCCAGATCGCCCATGCTGAAGGACCCGCCGTGGAAGAAGACCACCACGGGGAGGCCCTGCTCTCCGGGCGCGCCGGAGGGGTGTACACGCGCACGGGGATCTCCCCGCCGGGCCCCGAAACGCTCCGGTCCTCGACCTTCTCCACGGGCAGGGGTTCGCCCGAGAGCCCGGCGAGCCCCTTGTAAGCTTCTCGCGCCTCCGCTATGGAGAGCTCGCCCGGATCGGGGCCGCCGGGGGCGGACATCTGGTCCAACAGCGCCTGGGCCTGCGGGTCTACGGGTGCCACTGGTCCTCCTCTCTCGTCGCCCCGGCTCGAACCCCGGACGCACGGTCCGCGCGGGCTGCGTGACGCCGGCCCTCGGGGACCTGCCCGACGCCGAAAACCGCGGCGAGCTGACTTTCCGCGCGCTCGGTGGCCGCCGTCGGGACCACCCGGTGTCTCTGCACGACCGTAGTCCTCCGCCGTCGCGCCGGTCCCCCGGCATTATCCAGGGGACCGGGGGTGGGTCAACCGGACAAACGGCTAGTCTCGCGCTCCCGGCGAGGGTGTCTCTTTAGGGAGGCGCAGAAGGGTCGCGGCGAGGAGGGCGCCCAGGAGGAGGCACGCGGCGCTCACGAGGAAGGCGGCGTGGTAGCCGGAGTTGAGGGCGGCGACGGGGTCCCGGGTGCCCGTCACGAGGCCGGTGTAGGCGGCGGCGAGGCTCGCCAGTACGGCGAGGCCCAGGGCTCCGCCCACCTGCTGGGAGGTGTTCACGAGCCCCGAGGCGAGGCCCGCCTCGCTCTCGGGGACGCCGACGGTGGAGGCCAGGATCACGGCCATGAACGCGAACGCCGCCCCGACGCCGAGGACGACCATCCCCGGGAGGACGTCGACGAGGAAGCTACCCCCGACCGGCGCCCGCCCGAAGAGGAGGAGCCCGAGCGCCATCAGCCCCATGCCGACGACGATCATCGGCTTTATGCCGAAGCGGCCGACGGCCCTGGCGGCGGCGCTGTAGGAGAGCGCGCCGATGGCGATCGTGCCCGGCAGGTAAGCGAGGCCGGTGGCGAAGGAGTCGTAGAGGAGGACCCTCTGCAGGTAGAGGGCGCTGAAGAAGAACCACCCGACGACGCCCGCGACGGTGAGGACCATGACGATGTTGCTGACCACGAGGTTGCGCGAGCGGGAGAAGATGCCCGGGGGGATGAGCGGCGCCGCCGTCCTGCGCTCGACGGCGGAGAAGCCGACGAGGAGCAGGGCCGAGAGGGCGAGCAGGGCCAGCGTCAGGAGAAGCGGGTTGTCCCCGACCCCGATGATGGCGTAGACGGCCGTCACCAGGGAGAGGGTGATGAGGAGGGCGCCGGGCAGGTCGAAGCCGCCGCGCTTGGCGGGCGCGGGGTCCGGGTCGAGGAGGGGCGGGCAGAGGGCGAGGGCCGCGATACCGATGGGGAGGTTGACCAGGAAGATCCAGGGCCACCCGAACGACTGGGTCAGCACGCCACCGAGGAAGACCCCGATGGAGCCGCCGCCGGAGGCGACGAAGCCCCAGATGCCCATCGCCCGCGCCCTCTCCCCGGGGTCCCGGAACGTGGTGATGACGATTGAGAGCGCCGCCGGGGCCATAAGCGCCCCGCCGATCCCCTGCAGGGCCCGCGCGGCGATGAGGAGACCCTGGGAGAACGCGAGCCCGCAGAGGAGCGAGGCGATGGTGAAGAGGACGAGCCCCGCCATAAACACCCGCCGCCGTCCGAAGAGGTCGCCGGCCCGGCCGCCGAGGAGGAGGAAGCCGCCGAAGGTGAGCAGGTAAGCGTTGACCACCCACGAGAGACCCACCTCCGAGAAACCCAGGGAATCCCCGATCGCCGGGAGCGCCACGTTGACGATGGTGCCGTCGAGGACCAGCATGAGCTGCGCCGCGCACACCAGCAACAGGGCGAACCACCGGCGCCGACCTCCCGACGAACCTCTTCCCACTCCGTCTCCTCTCTGCTCGCTACACGGATTCTCCGTGAGCATACTCCACGTCCACAGGGGAACTTCGCCCGACCGCCAAAGTTACCGCTCGCGCTCCCGGACGTTGCAACAATGGTGTCCAAGGTAAACTAACCGAAGGCGCAGGAGAGGGAGGTGATGCGATGCCTTCGGGAACGGGAGAACGCCCGCGTGCGACGAGCCGTCGGGGCAGGACGACGGTGCTCGTCGTCTCCCTCGCCGCCTTCGCCGCCGGAGCGGGCGCGATGCTGCTCGGCCACGAGGAGGCCCTGGGCCTGATGGTCCTCGCGCTTCTGGCGGCGGCCTCGGAGGTGGTGTCGGAGGCCGTGCGCTCGTCGAGGGGCGAGGGGCCCCGCGGGGGAGGCCGGTAGGGGGCGAGGGGGCTAGCCGGGGGAGATGGCGTCCTCGAGGTCGGCGATGAGGTCGTCCGCGTCCTCGATGCCGACGCTGAGGCGCATGAGGCCGTCGGTGACGCCGCGGGCCTCGCGTTGTTCCCGGGGGATCGCCGCGTGGGTCATCGTCGCAGGATGCGTCAGCAGCGACTCGACGCCGCCGAGGGACTCGGCGAGGTGGAAGAGCTTCACGGACTTCATCGCGGCGTAGGCGGCCTCCGTGCCCCCTTGAGGGTGAAGGAGACCATCCCGAGAAGCCGCGCATCTGGCTCTTGGCGAGCTCGTGCTGGGGTGGGTCGGGAGGCCCGGGTAGTAGACCCTGTCGACTTCGGGGTGGTCCTCGAGGAACCGGGCGACGGCGAGGGCGTTCTCCTCGTGCTGGCGCATGCGGACGGCGAGGGTCTTGAGGCCCGGAGGACGAGCCAGGAGTCGAAGGCGCCGGGGACGGCGCCCGCGGCGTTCTGGTAGAACTTGATCCCTCGTAGAACTCCTCGTTCGAGGTGGCTACCGCGCCGCCGACGACGTCGGAGTGGCCGCCCATGTACTTTGTCGTCGAGTGCACGACGATGTCCGCGCCGAGGGCCAGCGGGTTCTGAAAGTACGGCGAGGCGAAGGTGTTGTCCACGGCGACGACGCCCCGCGCTCGTGCGCCATCTCCGAGAGCGCCCTCACGTCCGAGACCGTCAGCAGCGGGTTGGTGGGCGTCTCGACCCAGAGGAGCTTCGTCTCGGGCCGCAGGGCCTCCTCGACGGACCGGGGGTCCGTGGTGTCGGCGTAGGTGAAGTCGAGGCCGCCCCCTGCTTGAGGACCTTGTCGAAGAGCCGGTAGCTGCCGCCGTAGAGGTCGTCGCCCGCGATGACGTGGTCGCCGGGGGAGAGGAGGCTGCTCATCACGGCGGTCGTCGCCGCGAGGCCGGAGGCGAACGCGAGGCCGTAGCTCGCGCCTTCGAGGGAGGCTATGCACTCCTCGAGGGCGGCGCGGGTGGGGTTGCCGCTGCGGCTGTACTCGTAGCCCTTGTTTACTCCCGGCGCCTCCTGCGTGTACGTAGAAGTCTGGTAGATCGGGACGATGGTCGCGCCGGTGGCCTCGTCGGGCTCCTGGCCGGCGTGTATGGCCCTCGTCGCGAACCCGCGCCCGGCGGCGTGCTCGTCTGCGCTCATGCTACTCCCCCTCGAAGACTCGGAACGGCTTCTTGAGGTCCTCGGCGGTGGCTTCCGAGTTCGCCACCACCCAGTCGTCGTCGAAGACCTTGGAGACGTAGTTGCGGCCCGTGTCGGGGAAGAGCGTGACGACGACGGAGCCCTCGGGGCGGCCCTGGCCGCCCGGACCGCCGCGACCGCCACCATGCCGCACGAGCCCCGACGAAGAGCCCCTCCTCGTCCATGAGCCGGCGCGTCATCAGGAACGACTCGCGGTCCGTGACCTGGATGACCTCGTCGACCACGGCCCCGTCGTGGTTGCCCGGGTAGAAGTCCTCGCCGACGCCCTCGACGGCGTAGGGGTGGATGTCGTCCGGGTCCGAGAAGATCGAGCCCGCGGGGTCCGCGCCGACCACCCTGATCTCGGGGTTTTGCTCCTTGAGGTAGCGTCCCGTCCCGGTGATGGTGCCGCAGGTGCCCATCCCGGCGACGAAGTGTGTGACGCGCCCCGCCGTCTGTTCCCAGATCTCGGGCCCCGTCGTCTCGTAGTGGGCGAGCGGGTTGTTCGGGTTCTCGTACTGGCCGGGCTTGAAGCCGCCCGGGATCTCTCGCGCCATCCTCTCGGCGACGGCGTAGTAGCTCTCGGGGTCCTCGGGCGGGACGTTCGGCGTGACGACGACCTCGGCCCCCAGGGCCTTGAGGAGGTCGCGCTTCTCCTGGCTCGCCTTGTCCGGCATGACGCAGACGCACCCGTAGCCCCTGACCGCCGCCACGATGGCGAGCCCCGCCCCGGTGTTCCCGCTCGTCGGCTCGACGATGGTGCCGCCGGGCTTCAGGAGGCCCTCCTTCTCGGCGGCCTCGATCATCTTGAGCGCCGGCCGGTCCTTGACGGAGCCGCCGGGGTTGAGGTACTCGACCTTCGTGAGCAGCATGGAGCCGCGTATGCCCTCGCCCCGCTCCACGCGTCCGAGGCGCACGAGCGGCGTGTGCCCGAAGGCTCCGAGGATGTTCTCGTGGTATTGCATGCGGTCAGGGTTCATGGCCCCAGTGTACCCCCGGAAGAGGGCGGTGATGCCCCCCGGGGTGGGGATCAGTTGGGGGACAGGGGGACGAAGCGGCTGAGGGCGAGGCCGCGATCCGAGAGCCAGATCGTACCGGAGTGCGCCCCCCACGCCCGCCGCTGCTCCCTGGAGGACCACGCATCGGAAACTTCCTCCAACACCGCCGTCTTGACCACGAGCTGCGACTCGCCGACGAGATCCGCCATCCCTTCTTGCTGCGCGAGCGCGGTCTCCAGGTCGACCTCCTGCGTCCAGTTGAAGGACGCCCAGATCGCGCGCCCCGAGGACGCCTCCTCCTCCATGAGCCTGCGCAGACCCTCGTTGCGGTCCGTCGCGGGGATCTGCTCGGGGACGATGCGCAGGCGCCCCTCGCTCTCGAGGCGCTCCACCTCCAGCCCGTGATCCTCAAGGTCCTCGCGCAGCTCCTCGTCGGAGGTCCCCGTCTCCCCGCCGGTGAACTTCACCAACAGTCCGCCGCGCGCCTCACCCACACGGAGGAACGCCGCGTCGAGACGGTGCAGGAGCTCCCGGTTCTGGGCCACCCCGAGCACGTTGTCCGGCACCTCCAGAAAGCCTCCGAGTTGCCCGACGAGGGTCGACGGTCTCTCCCCCCGCCTCAGGAAGTCCTCCAGCGTCCCCTGCCGGATGCGCCAAGACCTCCCGACCTTCAAGCAGGGCAGGCGACCCTCCCGGCACCAGCGGTAGACCGTGACCCGGCCCACCCCCAGGTACCCGGCGACCTCCTCGACGCTCATAAGGTCCTTGTTCCCCTCAGGACACACCCGTACCACGTCCCCCGCTGCTCTCGGCCACGTCGGCGGGCCCACGTACGCCCACCCTTGCACGACCACCTTCTTTTACCCGCAGCCGCCGCGCCAAACATTTGGTAGTACTTTAGTGTACTTTGATATACTCTTCTATCCGTGGCGCGGGGCGTTACGCCTTTGCAAACGGTAAAAAAGGGCCGCAGTTGTCTTGGGAAGGGGCTGCGACCGGCATCGTTAGGAGGCTGTTCGGTGAAGGCGCGTGCAGACGGCGTAAGACCTGTGGCCTCATGCCGTGCGGACGGGACGGGGCTAAACCCTATCTCCGGACGCTCGAACAACTTCCCACGCCCGGCGGAGAGAGCGGGTGCCCGTGGGAGGTAGGGGAAGACGGTCCCTGTGGGTCTTGGCGGGGGACGGCGAAGCCGACCTCATGACCCTCTCCGACGGGGACGGCGGCGAGGCCCTGCCGGTCTTTGGCTTCGAGGAGGAGGCCAGGATGTACCTCCAACTCCTGGGCAAGAGGGGGGAATGGAAGGTCAGGGAGGCCGAGGTCGGGGAGCTCGCGAGGCTCCTGCGCGGCCCCTACGCGGGGGTAGGGAGGGTGGCGCTGGACCCGGTCCCGGCGGGGGTCAACAGCAGCGGACCGCTGGACGTCGCGTGGCCGAGCCGGGAAGGGTTTCTGGGCTCCTTTCGCGCCCCCTCGCACGACTAGGGCCTCCCGGGTCGGTGGCCGGGGGGTCAGGCGAAGCGCCCGGCCTCTCGTGACAGCCCGCGGCGGGCTCTGGCTCGACCTTGATCGTACGCGCAGAAGCCGCGGCCCGGGGCCGAGGGGACGACGACGCGGTCGTCGGGACGCAGGTCTTTCTCGTCCGGGCCGGCCTCCTCGACGACGCCGACGCCCTCGTGGCCGGGGATCTTGCCTGGCTCCATCCCGAGAGAGAGCCCCGGATCGTGCGCAGGTCCGTCCCGCAGATCGCGCCGGCCGCACGGCCGCGCCGGGGTCTCCTACACTTTCGGCCCGTCCACGTTGTGGAGCCCCGTGTCTCCCACGCCGTGCCGGACTACGGCCTTCATGCGTCTCCTGGCCGGTTGCACGCGAACAACGGGGTCGCGTCATCCGGGCTCCGCGCCCCGACGCGGGCGCGAAGAGAGCCGAGAGCAACGGCAGCCTGCCGCGTCGCCTAGAGATAACTCCTCAGCAGGAGGTAGGGCACGGCGCAGGCCACGAGGATGACCTCCGCGTCCCGCCCGTCGAGCGCCGAGAGCCGGTGGGGCTGGTCCGCGTCGAAGTGGGCCGCGTCGCCCGGCTCGAGCACGAACTCCTCACCGGACAGCTCGAGGCAGAGCTTCCCGGAGAGGACGTACAGCCACTGCTCCCCCTCGTGGCGGTAAGGCTCCCTCGCCTCGCCGCGCTCCGCCGGCACCACCACCCGCATCGGCTGCAAGTTGAACGCCCAGTCGCTCGTCGAGAGCCGCCCGTACAACAGGCCCTGCCCGCGCTGCATCCTGGCGTCCCGTCCCCGGAAGATCACCCCGTTCTGGGCCTCCGGCTCCGGCACGAAGAGCGAGGAGAAGCTGATGCCGTAGGCGTGCGCCACCTCGGAGAGCGCCGAGAGCGACGGCTGGCGCTCACCGGCCTCCAGCCGGGACAGGTACGCCCTGGAGAGCCCCGTGCGCTCCGCCAGATCCTCAAGCGTCCAACCGCGCTCCTTGCGCAGGGCGCGCAGGCGCGCCCCGATCCTGGAGAGGTCGTACTGCAACCGGTCCGTTCGCTCGTCAGCCACGATCGCAGTTTACACGCGCGCCGTTTGATCCCGCATGCTCCCGGGCACCAAAGAACAAAGGCAACATTTGCGCCTTACAGGCAACAAAACTTTGCATAATTCTACCCATAGACAACTTTGTGTGGACGAGGCAGTATCTCCGTGACGCAGAGATGCTGGTGGCGAGCCCCTGGCTTCTCTCGCGGGCCGTGCAGTAGACGAGGGAGGAACAGGGTGTTCTCACACACCAAGCAGTTCCAGTACAACGCCCAGCCGGACGCTCCGGACCCGATCTTCGCCAAGCAGATGCAGGAGCTCTTGGCGGGGCAGTGGGGCGAGATGAGCGTAATGAACGGCTACCTCTTCCAGGGATGGAACTGTCGCGGACCGGCCAAGTATCGCGACATGATCATGGACATCGCCACCGAGGAGATCGGCCACGTCGAGATGATCGCCACCATGATCGCTCGTCTGCTCGAGCAGAGCCCGGTAGAGGCCGAGGAGGCGGTGGACGGCGACGGGACGGGGGTCCTCGGGTCCATCATGGGCGGCAACGGTGACCGGCAGGATCTGGTCCTGAGTTCTATGGACCCGCAGCACTACATCGTCACCGGGCTCGGTGCGTCGCCTCACGACAGCCAGGGCAACCCGTGGAGCGCCGCCTACATCATCTCCAGCGGCAACCTCCTGGCGGACTTCCGTTACAACGTGACCGCGGAGTCGCAGGGCAGGCTGCAGGCGTCTCGCCTCTACAACCTGACGAGGGACGCGGGTGTTCGCGACATGCTCGCGTTCCTGATCGCGCGCGACCACATGCACCAGAACCAGTGGCTCGCGGCCATCGAGGAGTTGAAGGCGGACGGGATCGACGAGACGCCGGTTCCGGTGACGTTCCCGCTGGCGAACGAGCACCAGCAGTTCGCCTACCAGTTCATGAACTTCTCCGAGGGCGAGGAGAGCGCGCAGGGCCGCTGGGCGAACGGTCCGGCCCCAGACGGCGGGGGGAACTTCGAGTACGTGCAGCGCCCGCAGGCTCACGGCCCCGTCATGAACGAGCTGCCCGCGGTGGACCCGAGGGTCTACAGCACCCCAAGCAGCCGACGCAGCCCGCTTCGTCGTAATCTCGTAAGGGCACATGGCACAGTCGAGGGGCCGGAGCGCTGGTATGCCGCTCCGGCCCCGCCCTTTGCCCCGGCGGGGTGGTTCTGGGGAGGGCTCGCGACCTTCGACGTCCTCGGTGCCGCGTCCGTCCCGTGGCGAGGCGGAATCTCTTCGTGGAGGATAAAACGTCGTGATCTTCGTGGTCTCTCTCCTCGCCGTCGCCGTGCTCGTCGCGGTGCATCTGTTCTCGTACAAGCTCCGCTTTCTCGACGGTACCCCGCGGAGCATCTGGCTCTCCCTGGCGGGTGGGGTCTCGGTCGCTTACGTCTTCGTGCACCTCCTCCCCGAGCTCGCCGAGGGCCAGGAGGCGATCGCCGAGGCGGCGGGGGAGGGATTTTCGTTTCTGGAGCAGCACGTCTACCTCGTGGCGCTCGTCGGCCTCGCTACGTTTTACGGTCTGGACCGGCTCGCCACCGAGTCGCGTCGGCGGAGGCGAAAGGCCGGTGGGGAGGACTCCACGGAGGCTGGGGTGTTCTGGATCCACATAGGCTCCTTCGCCGTCTACAACGTGCTCACGGGCTACCTGCTGCTGAACCGCCTGGCGACGGGGCTCGAGGCCCTCGTTCTCTTCGCGCTCGCCATGGCGCTGCACTTCGTGGTCAACGACTACGGCCTGCGCGAGCAGCACAAGGGGCTCTACACGCGCATCGGCCGGTGGGTGATCTCCGCGGCCATCCTTATCGGGTGGGCCATCGGGCTCGCGATCGAGGTCCCCGAAGCCGCGGTCGCCACCCTCACCGCGTTTCTGGCCGGGGGCGTGATCATGAACATCCTCAAGGAGGAGTTACCCGAGGAGCGCCAGAGCCGCTTCTGGGCCTTCGCCGCGGGCGCCGCGGCTTATGCCGCGCTCCTCCTCGTGGCGTTCTAGGCGGGAGCACCCGGGGCGGGGGCCCTGCGCGCCCGCGTGTTACCGCGCGGACGTTCGGGCAAATAGAGACGGAGGCATAAGACAGCAGAGAGGAGACGCTCGTGGCAGACGAGTTGCAGGGTCGCAAGGTAGCCATCCTTCTCGCCCCCGTGGGGACCGAGCAGGTCGAGTTCGTGCAGCCGAAAGGGGCCGTCGAGGAGGCCGGCGCGTCGGTCGACGTCGTCGGGTTCCAGGTCGGCGAGGCCCAGACCATGAACAGCGACGTCAACCCGGGCGAGACGTTCGGGGTGGAGAAGGCCTTCTCCGAGGTCTCCGCCGACGATTACGACGCCCTGATCGTGCCGGGCGGCACTGTGGGGGCGGACAACCTCAGGGGCAACCCGGAGGCGGTCGAGTTCGTGCGCGCCTTCTTCGAGCAGTCCAAGCCGGTCGGCGTGATCTGCCACGGCCCCTGGACCCTCGTGGAGGCCGATGTGGTGCGGGGCCGCACGCTGACGTCCTACCCGACCCTCCAGACCGACATCCGCAACGCCGGCGGCGAGTGGGTGGATCAGGAGGTCGTCACGGACAAGGGGCTCGTCACGAGCCGCAACCCCGACGATCTGCCCGCGTTCTGCTCCAAGATCGTGGAGGAGTTCGCCGAGGGCAAGCACGCCGAACAGTCCCGAAGCGCCTAGAGCGACCTCCGAGGGACGCCCCTCGATCTGCGCAGCGAAACCTGTTCATCCGGTAGGAAGGTAGAGAATAAGTGAGAGCTCTGGCGTGGCACGGCAAGCGAGACGTGCGGGTGGACAACGTCCCCGACCCGACGGTTCAGGAGTCGACGGACGCGGTGGTGAGGATCACCTCCACCGCGATCTGCGGCTCGGACCTCCACCTCTACGAGGTGCTCGGACCGTTTATAGACGAGGGCTACGTCCTCGGGCACGAGCCGATGGGGATCGTCGAGGAGGTCGGCCCCGACGTCACCCACGTCGGCCCGGGCGACCGGGTCGTCATACCGTTCAACATCTCCTGCGGCCACTGCTTCATGTGCAACCAGGACCTCTACTCGCAGTGCGAGACCACCCAGGTTCACGAGCAGGGGATGGGGGCCTCTCTGTTCGGCTTCACCCAGCTCTACGGGAACGTCCCCGGCGGGCAGGCCGAGTTCCTGCGCGTCCCCCAGGCCCAGTTCACCCCCATAAAGGTCCCCGAGGAGGGCGAGGGGATGCCCGACGAGCGCTTCGTCTACCTCTCCGACGTCCTGCCGACCTCGTGGCAGGCCGTCGAGTACGCGGGCGTGCCCGAGGGCGGGAGCGTGGCGATCTACGGGCTCGGCCCGATCGGCCAGATGAGCTCGCGTATCGCCCGCTACAAGGGCTACCGCGTCATCGCCGTCGACTTCGTCCCCGAACGTCTTGAGATGGCCCGCCGTCACGGCGTGGAGGTGGTCGACGCCTCGGGCACGGACGACGTCCCGTCGGCCATCCGCGAGATGACCGACGGCCGCGGCCCCGACTCCGTGATCGACGCGGTCGGCATGGAGGCGCACGGCTCGCCCGCCGCCAACCTCGCCCAGCAGGCCACGGGCCTCCTGCCGGACAAGCTTGCGCAGAAGGCCCTCAAGAACACGGGCGTCGACAGGCTCGCGGCGCTCGAGCAGAGCATCGACACCGTGCGCAGGGGCGGCACGCTCTCCCTCATCGGGCTCTACGGCGGCACGGCCGACCCCATAAACATGCTCAAGCTCTTCGACAAGCAGATCCAGATAAGGATGGGCCAGGCCAACGTGAAGGCGTGGGTGGACGACATCATGCCGCTCCTCGTCGACCCCTCGGACCCGCTCGGCGTCGAAGACCTCGCGACGCACAAGCTGCCCCTGGATCAGGCGCCCCACGGCTACGAGATCTTCCAGAAGAAGCGCGAAGGCGCGATAAAGGTAGTGCTGAAGCCCTGATCCCGCAGGCGCGGGCAACCACGCGACGGGAACCGCGCCCTTCGTAACGAGGGGCCCGAACCCCACGGCAGCCCCTACGAGCCGGCGTCTCGCGCCGGGCGTGCGCGGCAGCGAGAGAGGCACGAAGCATGGCTGGCGAGCCCGATGGCGGGGTTTATGCGCCGTAGGCGAGGAGGTAGGCGGCGATGGTTTTTGCGATGGGGATCCTGCTCGTACTCCTGGGGCTGGTCGGGCTGGCCTACGGTCTCTACGCGCTCCTGCGGGGTGGCCGCGATTCGCGTGGCGAAGGGGGGCTCGGCCCCATCCCCGAGCGCGCGATACACGCGGTCGCGGGGATCAGGATGCTTGTCGGCGGGGCCGTGGCCCTGGCCCTGGGCGTCGCGGCGATCTTCTCGTCGCTCTCCCCTTGATCTCCGCCTCGGGCCCCTCGGGAGGGCGGAGCCCCGGCGGGGGTGCGGGTATACACGGCACCCGCCCGTGAGCGAGACCGTGGCGTTATGGAAGAGAAGATAGGAGATGGCGTGGCGCGAGTGTGCGTGTTCGACGTAAACGAGACGTTGCTGGACATGGGGGCCCTCGACCCGCACTTCGAGCGGATCTTCGGGGAGGCTTCGGCGAGGCCTGTCTGGTTCGATCGGTTCCTCCAGCTCTGGCTTACCGAGACCGTGACCGGCTCGTACCAACCCTTCGGGCAGATCGCCGGGCTCGCCCTCCGGATGCTGGCCGGGGAGAGGGGCGTGGAGCTCTCCGACGACGACGAGCAGAGCGTTATCGGCGGCATCGCTTCTCTGCCGCCGCACCCGGAGGTCGAGGAGGGCCTGCGCGCCCTGCGCGGCGCCGGCTTCCGGCTCGCCACCCTGACGAACTCCACCCAGAAGGTCGCCGACGCCCAGATCGAGAACTCGGGCCTCGGCGAGCTGTTCGAGATGAGCCTCTCCGCCGATACCGCGGGACGCCTGAAGCCCGCCCCCGAGCCGTACCGCATGGCGGCCGAGGCGCTGGGCGTGCCCGTCGGCGGGATCCGTCTCGTCGCGGCCCACGGCTGGGACGTCGTGGGCGCCATGAGGGCCGGGTGCGCCGCCGCCTTCGTGGCCCGTCCCGGCAAGGCGCTGTTCCCGATCGCCCCGCCGCCGGACGTCGTCGGCGCGGACCTGCGGGAGGTAGCCGACGGGATCATCGCCGCCGAATGGGGAGGGTAGCCGATGGAGCCCCGCGCCGTCGAGGCCGGGGGCGTCGCCATGCGGTGGGAGGAGGCCGGCGAGGGGACGCCCGTCGTCTTCGTGCACGGCATCCCCACCTCCCCGCGCCTCTGGCGGCACGTCGTCCCGGGGGTGAGGGGCGCGAGGTCGATGGCCTGGGAGATGGTCGGCTACGGGGCCTCGGCTCCGGAGGGCCGCGACCGCGACATCTCCGTCGCGATGCAGGCGCGCTACCTCGCCCTCTGGATGCGCGAGGTGGGCCTCGGGGACGGCGCCGTCGTCGTCGGGCACGACCTCGGCGGGGGCGTCGCGCAGATTCTGGCGGTCCGCCACCCCGAGCTCGTCCGCGGGCTCGTGCTGATGAACTGCGTAAGCTACGACTCCTGGCCCATCGCGCCCGTGAGGGCCGTAAGGGCGGCCGGGGGGCTCTTCGGGCGGATGCCGAACTCGGCCTTCCGGCGCTTCTACGCCGCGTTCCTGCGGGGCGGCCACGACGACCGCGGGCGCTGGAGGGAGTCCGTCTCCGAGCACCTGCCCCTGTACGAGGGGGCGGGGGGAGCCGGGGCGCTGGTGCGGCAGACCCGCTCCCTCGACGTCCGGGACACGTTGGGGGTGTCCGCCCAGATCCCCTACCTCGACGTGCCCGCTCGCATCGTGTGGGGGCGGCGGACGGGTTCCAGCCCATAGGCTACGGCTACCGGCTCGCCTACGAGCTCCGCGCCCCGATGGAGCGGGTCGAGGGCGGCAAGCACTTCGTCCCGAGGACCACCCCGACAGGGCCGCCGCGGCCGTGAACGGGCTTCTGGCGGAGCTGGGGTAGGCCGGTCCCCGCTGCCGGGACCCAACCGAAGAGGAGAAGGATTGGAAGGGAAAGAAGACCAGCGCAAGGTCGAGGAGATCACGAGGATAGTCCTGAGGCCGCTGGCGAGCCCCCTGCCGCTCGCCTTCTTCACCTTCGGGGTGGGTTCGGTCCTCCAGAACGCGTTGCAGCTCGGCCTGATCCCGCAGGACGAGAGCCAGAACCTCGCCCTCATCTTCGGCGGGGTCGTCTTCCCGTCCATGTTTCTGGCCGCCGTCTTCGCGTTCCTCTCGCGCGAGACCCTCGGGGCCACCGCGCTCGGCCTTATCTCCTTCTCCTGGCTCGCGACCTCGCTCGTCACGTACACGAGCGCCCCGGACCCCACGAGCGCGGCCCTCGGCGTGCTGAGCCTCGCCCTCGCCGCGATCCTGCTGCTCCTCGGCAGCCTGGGCGTGCTCGGCAAGCCCGTGCTCTCGGCGGTCATCCTCCTCGCCTTCTTCCGCTACGGCCTGAACGGCATCTACGAGCTCACGGCGAGCGCGACCGCCCAGACGGCCTCCGGCGTCGTCGGCTGCGCCATCTTCGCCGCCGCCCTCTACGGGGGGCTCGCCCTCGGCCTCGAGGACGTGCAGCACCGGACGGTCCTCCCGTTCGGCCGCCGCGGGAGGCGCGCGAGGCGATCGAGGGGGCGTGAGCGAGCAGATCGGCCCGGTCGAGAAGGAGGCCGGCGTCCGCAAGCAGCTCTAGGTACGGGGAAGGTGCCCGGGGACACAACGGGGGCGCTAACCCGGCGCGGATTCGGGCACTACCCCTCCCAGTAGCGGCGCGGACCCCAGTCCCGCCCGGAGTTGTTCAGAGGGGCGTCCGGCTGCCGGGCGGCTCCGACAGGAAGGTAAGCAGATGTCCCAGAAGGCGCAGCACCGCGAAAGGCTCTCCGACCGTTTCGAGTCGCCCGAGGAGTACGTCGGCTACGGGCTCTGCGATCCCCAGGGGCGGGAGATCGGGCGCGTCAAGAAGCTCTTTCTCAACGACCACGACGAGCCGGAGTACATAGAGGTGAAGATGGGCCTCCTCGGCCGCAAGGTCGTCCTGATCCCCGTCACCGGCGTCGCCCTGAACGACGGGAAGAAGACCCTCGTCCTCCAGTAGCCACCCGCCCCGGAAGCGGACCCGAGCCGCCTCCTCGACCGAGGGCCGGATCGCGCGGTAATACCGGCGTCGCCGCCGGAACGTGCGTTAACTCGCGCGACTACGCCTCCTCTTGCGTGAAGGCCGTGCGGAGACAAAGGAGCTTCGGCGTCGAGCCGGGGACTCCCTTACGCCTCGTGACGGTCGGCTCCTCCCGAGAGCCGTGCTTTGAGCGAATCGGGTACCGGAGCCAGGGTCGGGCCTGTTCTGTGGAGCGGCTCAACCGTTCTTGACCCATGCTTGACGGCGGCCTGCGTAGCCCCCGATCGGCGGGGGTAGGTACGAGTTCTGGGCTTGTGTGTGGGAGGGGGAATCGGCCCGACGGATCGGGCGGGAGCAGGCCTACCGGGCATGGAAGATCGCCAGGGAAAGCTCGAGTAGAGAGGGAAGACTTGAACACCGGCAGAAGCGAGTCGCGCGGTACGGATCGGATAGCCAACCCCTGGGGCGGGCGCACGCCTTTCGGGCGTGACGAGGAGTGGCCCGTAAGGGTGGATCAGTTTCTCCAGGACGGCGTCTCCGAGGACGAGGTGGACGCCTGGATCCAGACCGCCTCCATCCTCCACTCCAACGGCGACGCCTACGACGTCGCGGTCAAGGACGGCCGCATGGTCGGCGTCCGGGGCCGCTCGATGGACCGGGTCAACAAGGGCCGCATGGACCCGAAGGACCTCTTCGGCTGGCAGGCGAACCGCTCAAGGGACCGCCTGAAGAGGCCGCTCGTCCGCAAGGGCGGCGAGCTCGTCGAGGCGAGCTGGGACGAAGCGTTCGGCCTCATCGTCGGCAAGTCGCAGGAGCTTCTGCGCGAGAAGGGGCCCCTGGCGTTCGGCTTCTACAGCACGGGCCAGCTTTTCCTGGAGGATTACTACACCCTCGGCGTCATGGGCAAGGCCGGCCTCGGGACGCCGCACATGGACGGCAACACCCGCCTGTGCACCGCGACCGCCGGGCAGGCCCTCAAGGAGAGCTTCGGGAGCGACGGGCAGCCGGGCTCCTACGCCGACATAAACCACGCCGACACCATCCTGCTCTTCGGCCACAACATGGCCGAGACGCAGGCCGTGACCTGGATGCGCGTCCTCGACCGGCTCGCGGGCCCGAACCCTCCCCAGCTTGTCGTCGTGGACCCGCGGCTCACCCCCGTGGCGAGGGAGGCGACCGTGCACCTCCCGATCAACGGCGGCACCAACGTCGCACTCCTCAACGCCTTTTTGCACGAGATCCTCGAGAACGACTGGTACGACCGGGGTACGTGGAGGCCCACACTTTAGGGTTCGAGGAGCTCCGGGCGACCGTGGCCGAATGCACCCCGGAGTGGGCGGCGGAGATCTGCGGCGTTGCGGCCGGGGACATCCGGGAGGCGGCGCGGCTCGTTGGGAGTCCGAGAGGCTCCTCTCGACGGTTTTGCAGGGGGTGTACCAGTCGCACCAGGCGACGGCGGCGGCGTGCCAGGTCAACAACATCCACCTCCTGCGCAACATGATCGGGCGCCCCGGCTGCGGCATCTTGCAGTTCAACGGGCAGCCCACCGCGCAGAACAACCGCGAGTGCGGCGCCGACGGCGACCTGCCGGCCTTCAGAAACTGGGACAACAAGGAACACGTCCAGGAGCTCGCCGACCTGTGGAACGTGGACCTCATGAAGATCCCGCACTGGGCCCCGCCGACGCACATCATGCAGATTATGCGCTACGCCGAGCAGGGCTCCATCAAGTTCCTCTGGATCATCTGCACGAACCCGGCCGTCTCCCTGCCGGATATCCCCCGCATCCGCGAGATCCTCGCGAAGGAGGACCTGTTCGTGATCGTGCAGGACATCTTCCCGACGGAGACGACGGAGTTCGCCGACGTCGTCCTGCCGGCCGCCACCTGGGGGGAGAAGACCGGCACCTACACGAACACGGACCGGACGGTCCACCTCTCCGAAGCCGCCGTCGAGCCGCCGGGCGAGGCGAAGCACGACATGGAGATCTTTCTGGAGTACGCGAGGCGCATGGACTTCCGGAACAACGACGGGGACCCCCTCATCCCTGGGACGACCCGAGTCGGCCTTCGAGGCGTGGAAGGAGTGCAGCAGGGGCCGCCCCTGCGACTACTCGGGCCTCACCTACGAGGGGCTGCGCGGGGCTCGGGCATCCAGTGGCCGTGCAACGACGAGCACCCGGAGGGCACGGAGCGCCTCTACGAGGACGCGGACTTCAACACGCACACCGACGTCTGCGAGACCTACGGCCACGACCTCCTCACGGGCGCCGTAAACGCCGAGGACGACCACCGGGCGATGTCCCGAACGGGCGCGCCTTCATAAAGGCCTGCGAGTACACGCCGCCTCACGAGCAGACCCGCGAGGAGTACCCGTTCCGGTTCACCACGGGACGCACGATCTACCAGTTCCACACCCGCACGAAGACGGCCCGCGCCCCGCAGCTCAACGATGCCGCCCCGAGGCCTGGGTCGAGCTCTGCCCCTCTGACGCCGAGTCTCTGGGCGTCGGGAGGGCGACGTGGTCCGCGTCGAGTCGCCCCGCGGCGCGATGGAGGCCAGGGCCCGCGTGAGCGGCATAAGGGAGGGCGTGGTCTTCGCGCCGTTCCACTACGGCTACTTCGACACCGAGGGCAGGGGCGCCCCGGTAACGGGACGAGGCCCAGGGCGGCGAACGAGCTGACGATCACGGACTGGGACCCCGTCTCCAAGCAGCCGCTCCTGAAGCTCGCGGCGGTCCGGGTCGAGAAGGTCGCGGACGGAGGGGCGAGCCGTCGGGCGCCCCGACGATCGGCGGACCGGCCCCGATGGGGGCGGCCGACGGCTCCGGCGGCCCCGCGCCGCGCCCGACCTCCGGCGGGAGGGCCGCCGAGGCGACCGAGAAGATAGGAGGGTAGCATGCACCTGGCGAACTACCTCGGGTACCTGCACAAGGCGGAGACCAACCTCGCGGAGGGCTTGCGCAAGGTCGGCGAGGCCCACGCGGCGGACACCGACATCTACCACACCGCCGACACCCTCGCGAAGCAGTGCGAAGCCCACGCCGAGGCCCTGGCGCCCTTCCTGGATCGCTACGGCGAGGAGGCGCCCACGGAGCCGGACCGGCTCTTCCACCAGCTCTTCGACGAGACGCGCCAGGGCGGCCTCGGGCTGCTGCGCGACCTGCACGACCTGTACCTCATGGCCAACGCCTGCGACATCGCCTGGACCATGATCGGGCAGGCCGCCCAGGGAGCCCGCGACGTGGAGCTCCTCGATACCGTGACCGCCTGCGAACGGCAGACGGCCATCCAGATCAAGTGGCTCAAGACGCGCATGAAGCAGGCCGCCCCGCAGGCCCTCCTGGCGGCCTCCTGAGCCCCGGAGGGACGGAGATGCACGCGGCCGACCGGTGAGCGAGATCCTGGCGAACCCGGTCGTCCTGCTGCTCTTGTTGCTCCTGGCATCGGCGCTGGTGCGGCGGTTCCTGATGGGAGAGGGCGACTCGCCCGTCCCCTCCGGGGCCATCGTCATGGCCGGGGGCATCTTCGTTATCGGCGCGCTCGGGCGGCTGGGCCTGCCAGAGGTCGTGGGCCGCCTCGTGGTGCTGGAGCTGCTCGTCGTCTGGGGCTTTCTCGCCCTGTCGTACGCGAGGCTCGCGTCGAAGGGCGGGCTGAGCGAGAGCGTCCGGCAGCCGATGAGTGCCCTAGGGATCGGGACGTGGGTGGCCGGGAGCGCGGTGCTGGGCCGCGCGATCCTCCAGGTGCTGCCGGAGTGGCGCCTCGTCGGGCTCGCGTTGTGGGTCGTCGCGGTGGTGGTCTGGCTGTGGTACCTGAGGCTCCTTCCGGCGGCGTTTCGGGCCGCGGCCGGTCCCTCGGAGGGGTACCGGGCGAACGGGGCGATCCTGCTCTCCACGGTCGCCACGCAGTCTCTGGTGGTGGCCGGGAGCGCGCTCGTGCCCGGCGGTCTGCCTCGCCCCCTGATGGCGGCGCTCATCGTCCTCGGTTACCTCTTCTACGCCGCCGGTCTCGTCCTGATCGCGCGCCGCTACGGTCTCCGTTCGGATTGGACGCTCGCCGACGACTGGGACAACACGAACTGCATCATCCACGGCGCGATGTCAATCACCGGGCTCGCGATCGTCGCGAGCGGGGCGCTCCCGCCGATCTTGGCCGTCCTGACGTGGGTGTGGGTGGTGGCGACGTTCGTCGTGGTGGAGGCCCTGGAGGCCGTCCGCGCCCTCGTCCGGGTGAGGGCCTACGGCTGGGGGGAAGGGCTGTCCGTCTACAACCCCACGCAGTGGTCCCGAAACTTCACCTACGGCATGCTCTACGGTTTTACCCTGCAGCTCGCCGGGAGCCCGTCGGCCCCGGACGGCTGGGCGACGGGGCTCCAGGAGGTGATCCTGAGCTACGGCCAGTACGTCGTGCTGGCGCTACTGCTGGCCGAGATCGTCGTCTTCTTCTACGACAGGATCGAGACGGGGCAACCCGGAGAAGCGGCTCGCGGCTCCGCGCGGTAGAAGCTTCTCGCCTCCGACGGACGGCGGCACGCCACTCCTCGCGTGCATAGAAGTGTGTAGCATAGTTTGCATCCAAGGAGCCTGTGCACCCTCGACCCGGTCGCGCAAAATACGTGCGTGGGGGAAGCGCGTACCGTTACCCATAGGGAAGTTACAAGACCGTCGAGAGGAGTTCTTTTGTGCGAGCATGGCGCGGCGAGGGTGGACGCATCGGAACTTTCGGTAGCTAGCAAGCCCGCGCTCGAGGCTGGTGCGGAGGACGGTCGCGGGGACCCGCGCGTGATCGAGCTGGAATGGGCCCGCAAGGTCGAGGAGGCCAGGAAGCGGCAGGCGCACTGGACGGAGGTCGAGCTCGTCGTCGAGATGTGGGAGAGGGTAGCCATTTCCTGGAACAACGACACCCTGATGCGCCTCGCGCGCTACGCCCGGCTCGAGGCCGAGACCGAGAGGGAGATCGAGCGCAGGGCGCGCTGAGAAGGGCCCGCGGGGAGTACGGCTCCACCCTTGCGGCCCTCCCGCCGCTTCGCCGGACGCCCCATGCTTACGGAGCACCCGCGACACCGTGGATCAGACGACGAACAGAGAGACCCCGGCTCTACCCAACGGGAGGGTAGGCGTAGAGAGGGAGTAGAAGTGTCAGTATCCTGACGCCCCTGCGAGGCTGCGCGGCGCGAGCACGCTCTCGCCGCCGGGACGGCTTCTCCGGGTCGTTGGGCGCGTTCATCGGCCCCCGCGACCGGGTCGAGTACGAGGGCCAACCGGCCTTTTGGACCTCCTCCCTCGTCAGAACGGGGAGGGCTCTCGCTCGCGAGAGTAGTTTCGGGACCATGGAATAAGGGGAGAGGGGTTTGGGGCGGGAGGCTCGGTGGGGGATGGGGCGGAGACCGGGAACGAGAGGAGAAACATGGAGATCGTAAAGAAGTTTCGGGCGGTTCTGGGCGTCCTCGTGCTCGCCCTCGCCCTCGCGGGCTGCTCGGACGGCACCGGGCTGGACGACGAGGGCGGGATAGGCGTGGACGCGGACGCGGCGTCGTCGGACCGAGGCGAGAGCCGCTTCGAAGAGGACGGTCGGAGGGAGTACGACGGTCCGAGGGGATCGATGGAGACGGAGATCGGCGGTTACTCCGTCCAGGGGCCGGAGGACGAGGAGATCTCCATCCCCGAGGGCGAGGCGGACCCGGGCGAGGTGGCGGAGTACGCCGAGTCCGTGCGGGCGACGCTCGAGGACGGCACCCGCGACCTCCCGTCCCTCGTGGACCCCGAGGCCGGGCTCGAGGGCCAGACGGTAAACCTCGGGCTGGACGCGGAGGCCGTGGAGGAGGCCCTGGAGGCGAACGAGGCGGCCTTCGAGGACCTGCAGCAGCTCGACACCCCGAGGGGCCTGGGCGACGTCCAGGACGGGCTCGTCGACTCCCGCGAGACGGCGATCTCCGCGTACAACAACATAAACCAGGCCTTCGTGAACGACGCGAGCGCCGACGAGGTCGCCGACGCCGTCGAGGAGAGCCTGCCGGAGCTCTCGTACGCCAACGCCGAGACGCGCGCGATCCTTCAGGAGCTCGAACGGGCCGGCAACACCCGGTAAGGGGGATCGACTCCGCAACAGCCGGCGCGTCTCCCGTCCCGCGGAGGTCTGCCTCCGCCGTCCGTGTGGGGGCGCGAGGGTCCGGTCGCGGCCGTCCGGCTCTGATTGGGCACCGACGAGCGGGGGTAGGAACGAAGACCGAAAGCTCGCGTCAATAGAAGCGAATACTGGAGGCGGAGTGTGATCGGGTTATGAACAGTTTGCGGCAGAGGGGGATCGAGCCGGGCGCCGTGGCGCTCGGGTGGGTGGTCGCGGTACTCGTCGGCATCCTGCTGGCGTTGATCCTGGGCGGCATCTTCGGCATCGCAGCCAGCGGCACGGGCCCGGCGGTGACCGGCCAGACCGGGGCGGGCCTCGCGATAGGGTCGCTGATCTTCGGTTTTCTGGCCTACCTCGCGGGCGGGTACGTCGCCGGCAGCCGGGCGAACACCGCCAAGCCCCTCAACGGCGCGATGACGGCGGTCTTCAACCTCGTCGTCGGCCTCGTGCTGGCGATCATCGCGACCCTGCTGATCCTGCTCATCGGCGGCAGCGACTTCCCCCCGGGGCCCGTCGGCGCCCTTAGCGCCACCGGCGGCGGCTTCGTGGGCGTCCTGATCGCCTTCCTCGTGAACCTCGCCGGGGGCTACGTGGGCGGCCGGATCGCCGCGTCCCGCGGACGCTAGATAGAGAGGCATCTCCTTCGCATGCGTGCGCCCCGCGCCGGACGCCGCGTGAGAGAGGCCCTATGAAAGCCCTCCCGTGGACTGTCTTCTGCGGGAGGGCTTTCCGTCGCCGGCCTCCCCGATTTCGCAGGCCCGGAGGGCTGTCGTCGAGGTTCCTTGCGACGGTGGCGGCCCGTCCTGGCGCCGTTAGGCCCCTCGCGGACACCGGTGCGGCGCGGGCGCGCGACGAAGGGCGGGGTCCGTGGAGGCGCTAGCGGCGGGGTTTTGGGGGTTCGTGGGGGGAGCGGCGCTGCTTATCGGCGCCGTCGTCGGTCTGTACGCGAACGTCTCCCGGAGGATCATCGCCGTGGTGATGGCCGTCGGGGCCGGGGTGCTCGTCGCCTCGGTGGCGTTCGAGCTTATGGAGGAGGCCTACGACGCGGGGGGCTTCGGGGCCGCCTCCGCCGGCCTGATCCTGGGCGCCCTCGCCTACTTCGCCGCCGACGGGCTTGTGAGCCGGAGGGCCCGCGATCGCAAGAGATCCGAGGGCCAGCAGGAGGACGGCTCGGCGACGGCGATCACCATAGGCGCGCTCATGGACGGTATCCCCGAGTCGGTGGCGATAGGGGCCAGCCTTATCGGGGGCGGGTCGGTGAGCGCGGCGATGGTCGCGGCGGTCTTCCTGAGCAACGTCCCCGAGGGCCTCTCCGCCGCCGCGGGGATGAGGAAGGCGGGCCACCCCGCCTCGTACGTCCTCGGGCTGTGGGGCGCGGTCGCCGTCGCCTCGGCGCTGGCCGCCCTCTTCGGGTACCTGTTCCTGGCCGGCGCCCCGAGCGGCGTGGTCGCGACCATACAGGCCTTCGCCGCCGGGGCCATCCTGACCATGCTCGCGAGCACGATGATGCCCGAAGCCTACGAGGAGGGCGGCGCCGTCGTCGGCCTCGTAACCACGGGCGGGTTCCTCATCGCCTTCGTGCTGAGCAGGCTGGAGTAAGGGCGGGACGCCTCCGGGAAACGAAAGCTACGCTCTGTTACCACCTGTTGGCGAAGCTGCGGAGAGTCTTAATGAGCAGTTAACCCTGTTTTGCCGGGCGTGGGATATGCTAGAGACAGACCTATAAGCATCTCTAGGCTTGGGGAGGCGACCGTGAGTACGAAAGCCATGATCGCAGTGTTGGGGGTGCTGGCCTCCGTAGCCCTCGTGGCCGGGCTGGTGAGGCCCGGCTCCGCGGAGTCCGGCGGGGAAGACGGCGACAACGTGGTGCGCGCGGGCAGCGCCGTGGTCGACGGGGCCGACGCCCGCATCGAGGACGGGCCCTCGGTCGAGGGGGACGAGGCGACCGTCGGCGAGGGGGAGAGCGCGGAAGAAGACGAGGCCGAAGAGAGCGAGGGCGCGACGCCCGGCGACGGCGAGGTCGTGCTGAGGATGAGGGGCGACGAGGGGGTCGAGTTCTCCGGGACCTGCTCCGTCGGCGGCGAGGAGAGGGAGATGGAGGGGCAGGTCCCCGACGAGTTCACCTTCGCGCTGGACGGCGACGAGCTCGAGTGCGAGGTCCGCAAGGAGGGCGAAGGGACGCTGAAGATGGTCCTCGTCTCCGAGAACGACCGCATCGTGCAGAAGGTGAGCGGCGACAGCACCATGAAGTTTGCCTACTCCGGCAACGGCAGCTCCTCCTCGACGACCTCGGTCTCCGGTTCCTCCAACGTCGTGACCCAGTCGTCGTCCTCGGTCTCGTCGTCCTCGGTCCAGTCGAGCGCCTCCTCGACGAGCGACTAGGGCGTCTCAGCCCCGTCTGGGGGCATCGGGGCCCGGGTCGTCTTCGGGCCCCTTCTTCTTGCCCGCGAGGCGCCGGTAGGCGAGGAGGGAGACGGCGAGTGCCGCGAGGAGCGCGAGCACGAGGGCGTCCGGGACGGCGCGGGCGGCGGAGCCCGCCCAGCCCTGGGCGGCGAGGGCGAGATCCTCGGCCCCGCGGGAGGCGTAGAAGCCCGTGAGGGCCGTCGTCCCCTCGTAGGCGATGAACATGACCCCGAGGAGGACGAACATCGCGCCGGAGACGAGGTTGGTCGTGTGGACCCGGAGCCCCCCGAGGCTCAGTTCCCGGCCCCTGAGCCAGCGGCGGCGTCCGAGGTCGAGGCGGTCCCAGAGGAGGGCGAGGCCGAAGAGCGGGGCGGCCATCCCGAGGGCGTAGGTCGCGAGCAGGCCCGCGCCCCGGAGCGTCTCGCCCGAGGCGGCGGCGACGGTGAGGACGGCGCCCAGGATCGGGCCGGAGCAGAACCCGGCGAACCCGTACACGGCGCCGAGGGCGAAGGTCGAGCCCGCAGAGTCGCCCCGCACCCGGCCGCGCAGCCCCTCGAAGGGGCCCAGGGAGAAGCCGCGCCCCAGAAGCTGCCAGACGCCGAGCAGGATCAGTAAAACCCCCGCCGCCAGGATGAGCGTGCCCCTCTGCCCGTAGAAGAGCCGGCTGACCGCCGAGATCCCCATCCCGAGCGGCACCAGGGTGACGCAGAGGCCGAGGTAGAAGACGACGGTCCTCCCGACGAGCTCGCGCCTGGACTCGAAGGCGTACGCGAAGAACGCCGGCAGGAGGAGCGCGCTGCACGGGCTCAGGAGCGAGAAGAGCCCCCCGAGGAACGCCGCGAGGTACGAGGCCTCAGGAAGCATCCCCCGCCTTTCGGGCCTCCTCCTCTATAAGCCCTTCGAAGGTCTCCAGGGGCTGGAACCCCACGATCCTCCGGCCGTTCACGTCGAAGGTCGGGGTGCCGCTGACGCCGGCGCTCTGGCCGGCCTCGAAGTCCGCCTGCACCGCCGCGGAGACGGGCTGGCTCCCGAGATCCGACTCGAACCGCTCGACGTCCAGCCCCAGCTCCCGCGCGAAGCCGCTCAGGCCCTCCTCGGAGAGCGCCCCGGCGTCGCCCTGGTTCTCGTAGAGCAGGTCGTGGTACTCCCAGAACCTGCCCTGCTCCCCGGCCGCGCGCGCCGCGCGCGCCGCGTTCATCGACTCCTCCCCGAGGTACGGGAAGTCGCGCCACTCTATCCTCAGCGTCCCGTCCTCGACGTACCTCTCCACCAGCTCCGGTTTCACCTCACGGGCGAACTGTCCGCAGTACCCTCACTGATAGTCGGCGTACTCGGTGAGGACCACGGGGGCGTCCGCCTCCCCCAGGGGCTCGCGCCCGAGGGCCCCCTGATCCTCCCGCGCGGGCGCGCCCCCTCCGGCGCTCTCCTCCGCGGCCTGCCCTCCGCCTTCGGAGGCGCCGCCGCAAGAGGCGGCGAGTGCCAGTACAAAGACCGCGAGGGCCGCGAGGCGCAGTCGGGGCGTGGGCCTGCTCTTGCGCCCGTATGCCTCTGGTGCCGAACCGTTCCCGTTCAAGCTAATGTCCTCCTGCCGGATGTCGCCGGGGGCGTCGAAGGTTTCGGGGGCTTGCGCGGAGGCCGCCCTTCGACATCGTATACGATCCCGGCGCGAACCTGGATGACGGCCGGCGCGTAACGCCTCTCACTGCCCCCGCGGGACGGACCTTATAATCGTCCTTGTGCGGCGAGAACGTCCGCGCGGATGACCACGAAGCCCCCTTCGGGCGAGGAGGAGACCTTGGAGCGCAAGAGCAATCGTCTGGGGGCGCTCCTCGCGGCCCCGCTCGCCATCGTCTTCTGCGCGACGCTGGTGGCGTGCGGCGGCGGAGAGCCCCAGGGGGGGCAGGGCGAGGCGGAGCCCGGCGAGACCACGCAGGCCATGAGCGTCCCGGAGGAGACCACCGCGGCGGAGGAGACGACCGTCGAGCAGGCGGCGGCGCCGACCGTCGGGCCTGAGGAGCAGACGAACATGCTCCCCGCCGACGGCCAGGAGCCCGACCCGGCCCGGCCCCTGCCCGAGAACCCGCCCGAGGGGGTGGTCACGTACCCCGCGACCACGAACAGGACCGTGGAGGGCGAGATCCAGTACGCGCAGAGGCCGCCGGCCAACGGGGACCACGCGCCGCTGTGGCAGAACTGCGGCTTCTACCCCGAGCCCATCAACGACGTCAACGCCGTCCACAGCATGGACCACGGGGTCGTCTGGATCACCTACTCCCCCGACCTCCCGCAGGACGGGATCGAGACCCTGCGCCCCTACGCCGGCGAGGAGTACGTCATCGTCAGCCCGTACCCGGGCCAGGACGCCCCGGTCATCGCGACCGCGTGGCGCAACCAGATCAAGCTGGACGGCCCCGACGACCCGCGCCTCAGGCAGTTTGTCGACGGCTACAGGAACAGCGAGATCGCCCCGCTCTCCGGCAACCGCTGCGTCGGCGGCGTGGGGGAGCCTGAGCCCGTCGGGTAGCCGTTTCGCGCGCGAGATCGCGGGTACTGATAAGTTCTGACCTACGGAAGATTACGAGGAGGAAACGTATGGAGATAGGAAACGGGCCCGAGGGCATCCTCTCGCAGGAGATGACCGAGAAGCGCGAGGAGATCGTCGAGCTTCTGAAGACGGCGTACTTCATGGAGCTCGAGACGGTGATGAACTACGTCTCCAACTCCACCAACCCCGACGGCGTCAGGGCGCAGCAGATCAAGGAAGACCTGGAGGCGGACATCACCGAGGAGCTGGACCACGCGAGGCAGTTCGCCGCGCGCATCAAGGAGCTCTACGGCGTCGTCCCCGGCTCGCTGGACTTCCACGCGAGCCAGGCTTTCTTGCAGCCGCCGGAGGACCAGACGGACGTGGTGCACGTGATCAAGGGCGTCATCGACGCCGAGGGCAAGGCGATAGAGCACTACACGCGCGTCGTCGAGGCGACGGAGGACTCCGACCCGGTCACCAACGACATGGTCATCGCCATCCTCCACGACGAGCAGGGCCACAGGCGCCAGTTCGAGGGCTTCCTCAAGGAGTACATCGCCGAGGGCAAGGCCTCGAAGTCCGACCTCCCGGCGGCGAGCCCCTCGCCCGAGGAGGGTAGCGCCCTGTAGCACCGGGCCGAGTACCCGCGCGGCAACGAAGGGGGAGCGCCTGATGCGCTCCCCCTTCCCTGTGTCAGAGCGCCTCTACCGGGTCCCCGAGGCGTATCTCCCCTCCGGAGAGCACGTCGGCGCGCAGCCCCCCGCGGTGCACGAGGCCGCGCAGTACCCCCGGGCGGGTGAGCCCTTCGAGGTGGGCGCAGGGCTCGCAGCGCCGCTGGCCGAAGCATTCGACCTCGCCCACCCGGAAGCGCCGTCCTATCAGCGCGTCCAGCTCGATGCCCCTGACGACGAGGTTCCGCCGCGCCTCCGCAGGCGCGAGCTCGACCCCGCTCGCGGCCAGATCCTCCAGCGCCTCGGCCTCGACGAGGGTGAGGTCGTAGCCGCGCCCGTCCGGGTTGGAGAAGGTTCCGGCCCCGCGCTCGTAGCGGTCGCCGCGCAGGCCCCGGCCCGCGACCGCCTCCGCCGACCGCGTCACCGTCATGGGGCCCTCGGCCTCGGCGGCGAGCGAGATCAGCTCCACCGTACCTGCGCCCCCTCCTCCCGGCTCGATCCCGCGCGCCGGGTCGTGCTCCGCCAGCACGTAGGCGGCCTCCAGCACCGGGTTCGCCGTCGCGTCCGGCGCGCCGGACGGGGCGAACACGACGCCGGGCGGCACCCCGAAGAAGACGGCCCAGCCCGACGAGCCGCGGGGCAGGCCGAGGAAGCGCCCCGGCCACTCGAAGCTCTCCGGCGACCGGACGGGGACCAGCCCGAGCTCTCGCCCGGCGAGCCACTGGCGCAGGCCGACCCCACCGTCGTCGGGGACCCCGGATGGATCCACGCCCAGCACGTGGGCGACGCAGGTGGTCAGCGAGGCCGCTGCGCGGTCGTTGGGCTTGGAGTTTCCCATGTCCCGAAGCTCCTTCCGTCTCTCACATGCCCGGTACGGGGACGATGTCGAAGTCTTCCCGGCTCGCCCCGCAGTCGGGGCACTTCTCGGGGAGCTTGCCCTCGACCCGATAGCCGCAGTTCGTGCAGGCCCAGTTTATGGCGTCGGCCTCGCCTTGAGCTTCGGGGTTCGGCTTCTCCCCGCCCGCGCCACGCGGTTCTTCGGACATCTCTATCTCCTCTTCTCCGTTGCTCTTCCGGGGTCATTATGCCCAAGGGCGGGGCCGGCGTAGCGCCGCGGGCGGCCGGACCGGGCGGGGGCTTTGCACTCGCGGAGGTTATCGTTATCCTACGAGGCGGATACGTTCCGAAGAGATCCTTCGCAAGAAACAAAGGAGCGCGGTGCGAGAAGCTTACAAGCCGGTTGTGATCGAGGGCGTCTACCCGGAGCTCGACTGCGGGCGCTACCCCGTGAAGAGGGAGGTGGGCGACACCGTCGAGGTCCGCGCCGACATCTTCAAGGAGGGCCACGACAAGCTTCAAGCCGTCGTCAAGCACCGCGTGAAGGGCAAGCGGAGGTGGGCCGAGAGCCCGATGGAGCTCCTCAACCCCGGCCTCGACCGCTGGGGCGGCTCCTTCGAGGTCACGGAGAACGCCCGCTACGAGTACGCGGTAGAGGCCTGGTTCGACGAGTGGGAGACCTGGCGCTCGGAGACCGAGAAGAAGGTGGACGACGGCCAGATCGTCGAGCTGGAGCTTATCGAGGGGCGCGAGATCGTCGCGAAGGCCTCGAACCGCTCCGGCGACGCCGGGCTCTTCGAGGCGCTGGAGGGGTTCGACGGGGCCTCCTACGAGGAGAGGCTCGGGCTGCTCTTCTCCAAGGATCTGCGCGAGCTTATGGCCGATTACCCCGACCGTTCGAGCTCGACGGTCTACGGGACCCTGGAGATGGTGGTGGACCGGGTTCGGGCGCGCTACGCGGCCTGGTACGAGATGTTCCCCCGCTCGCAGGGGACGGAGCCGGGGAGGAGCGCGACCTTCCGGGAGGCCGAGGCGAGGCTGCCGGAGATCTCCGCCATGGGCTTCGACGTCGTCTACCTCACCCCCATCCACCCCATAGGAGCCACCAACCGCAAGGGCCGCAACAACGCCCTCGTCGCCGGCCCGAGGACCCCGGCAGCCCCTACGGCATCGGCTCGGAGGACGGCGGGCACACGGCCGTCCACCCGGAGCTCGGGACGCTCGAAGACTTCCGCCACTTTGTCGGGGCGGCGAAGGAGCGCGGGATGGAGGTGGCGCTCGACCTCGCGATCCAGGCCTCTCCGGACCACCCCTGGATCAGGGAGCACCCGGAGTGGTTCAAGTTCCGGCCCGACGGGACGATAAAGTACGCCGAGAACCCGCCGAAAAAGTACCAGGACATCGTCAACGTGGACTTCTACTCGGAGGACCGCGAGGGCCTCTGGAACGAGCTGCGCGACGTGATCCTGTTCTGGGTCGAGCAGGGGGTCGAGACGTTCCGGGTGGACAACCCGCACACCAAGCCCCTGCGGTTCTGGGAGTGGGTGATCCGGGAGGTCCAGAGGGACCACCCCGGCGTCGTCTTCCTCTCCGAGGCCTTTACGCGACCGCGCGTGATGCAGGGCCTCGCGAAGCTCGGCTTCACCCAGAGCTACACGTACTTTACGTGGCGCAACGAGAAGGCCGAGATCATCGAGTACCTGACGGAGCTCACGCAGGAGGAGCCGAAGGAGTACATGCGCCCGAACTTCTTCGCCAACACGCACGACATCCTGCCGCACATCTTGCAGTTCGGCGGGCGCCCCGCCTTCCAGATGCGCCTCGTGCTCGCGGCGACGCTCTCCAGCGTCTACGGGATCTACTCGGGCTACGAGCTCTGCGAGAACACGCCGCGCGGCGAGCGCGGGACCACCGTGTACTACGCGGATTCGGAGGTCTACGAGTACAAAGTATGGGATTGGGACCGGCCTGGTAACATCAAGGAGTACGTCACCCGGATCAACGAGATCCGGCGCGAGAACCCCGCCCTCCACGAGCTGACGAACCTCTCCTTCCACGAGGCCAGCGACGAGAACGTCCTGTTCTACTCGAAGACCCTGGGGGAGAACACGGTCTTCGTCGTGGTGAACCTCGACCCGCACGAGGCGCACGAGGCGACGCTCCTCTACCCGCCGGGCCTCGTCGGGGACGGCGAGGCTTATACCGTGGAGGAGCTTATCTTGCAGAACGAGTGGGAGGAGCGGGGCCCGTCGAGGCGGGTCCGGCTGGATCCCGGGCTGAACCCGGCGGAGATCTTCCGCCTCAAGACCCCTAGAACAGAGGCATAGCATGACCCAACTGGAGAGGAACGGAGGCGCCCCGGCGGAAGGGGCGCCGGAGGAGCCCCGCGAGGAGGCGCTCTGGTACAAGGACGCCATCATCTACCATCTCCACGTCAAGGCGTTCTTCGACTCGGACAACGACGGCATCGGCGACTTCAAGGGCCTCACCGAGCGCCTGGAGTACATAAAGGACCTCGGGGCGACGGCGGTCTGGGTGATGCCGTTCTACCCGTCCCCGATGCGCGACGACGGCTACGACATCTCCGAGTACAAGAACGTCCACCCCGACTACGGCACGAAGCGGGACTTCCGCCAGTTCGTGAAGAAGGCCCACGCCCTCGGCCTCAAGGTCATAACCGAGCTCGTCATAAACCACACCTCGGACGCCCACCCGTGGTTCCGCCGGGCGCGCCAGGCCCCCAAGGGCTCGGCGCGGCGCAACTTCTACGTGTGGAGCGACACGTACAAAAAGTACGAGGGCACCCGCATCATCTTCACCGACACCGAGGCCTCCAACTGGACCTGGGACGAGGAGGCCGGCCAGTACTACTGGCACCGCTTCTTCAGCCACCAGCCCGACCTCAACCACGACAACCCGCAGGTCTTCAAGGCGGTCATGAACGTCATGCGCTTCTGGCTCGACGCGGGCGTGGACGGGCTACGGCTCGACGCGATCCCCTACCTTATAGAGCGCGAGGGGACGGACAACGAGAACCTCCCCGAGACGCACGAGGTCTTGAAGAGGATGCGCGCCGAGATGGACGAGCGCTACCGCGACAGGATCTTTATCGCCGAGGCGAACCAGTGGCCCGAGGACGTCCTGCCGTACTTCGGGGACGGGGACGAGTGCCACATGGCGTTCCACTTCCCGCTGATGCCCCGGATATACATGGCCGTCGCGCAGGAGGACCGCCACCCCATCGTCGAGATCATGCACCAGACCCCGGACATCCCGGACGCGGCGCAGTGGGCGATCTTCCTCCGCAACCACGACGAGCTTACGCTGGAGATGGTCACGGACCGCGAGCGGGACTACATGTACCAGACGTACGCCGCCGACCCGCAGATGCGCATCAACATCGGCATCCGCCGCCGCCTCGCCCCGCTCATGGAGAACGACCGGCCCCGCATAGAGCTGTTGAACAGCCTGCTCTTGAGCATGCCGGGCACCCCGGTCCTGTACTACGGGGACGAGCTCGGGATGGGGGACAACGTCTTCCTCGGCGACCGGGACACGGTGCGCACCCCGATGCAGTGGACCGGGGACCGCAACGCCGGGTTCTCGCGCGCCGAGCCCGCCCGGCTCTACCTCCCCCCGATCATGGACCCCGTCTACGGTTTCCAGTCGGTGAACGTGGAGGCCCAGGCGCGCAACACGGGTTCGCTCTTGAACTGGATGAGGCGCATCATCGCGGTCAGAAAGGCCCACAAGGCCTTCGGCCGGGGGACGCTGGAGTTCCTTCACCCCGGCAACCGCAAGGTGCTCGCGTACATCAGGGAGCACGAGGACGACACGATCCTGTGCGTCGCGAACCTGTCGCGCTCGGCCCAGCCCGTCGAGCTTGACCTCTCGCGCTTCCGCGGGAGGGTCCCGGTCGAGCTCATGGGCGGGGCGAGCTTCCCGCCCATCGGCGAGGCCGGCTTCCCGTACCTCCTGACCTTGCCCGGGCACTCGTTCTACTGGTTCCGGCTGGCGACGGAGGCCCAGGCGCCGAGGTGGCACCAGGAGGCCCCCCCGGCGCTGCCCGAGCCGCCCGTCGTGGTGCTCCCGGCCGGGCGCGAGGTCGCGCCCAACGGCGCGCTCCTCCGCCTCGGCAAGCGCCAGCTCGCCCAGCTCGAGAAGGACGCGCTGCCGGCGTTCCTCGGGGCGCGGCGATGGTTCGCCGCCAAGGGCGAGAAGGTCGAGAAGATCGAGGTCTCCGAGATCGTGGAGATGGACAACCGGATCCTGGCCCTCCTGGAGGTCGGCCTCGCCGGCGAGGACGGCCGGGAGGGGCAGCTCTACGCCCTGCCGCTCGCGGCGACGTGGGAGGAGGGCAGGGAGGACGTCTACGCGCCGCTCGCCCCCTACGCCGTCGCGAAGCTCAGGCGCAGGGCCAGGGTCGGCGTGCTGCACGACGCCGTCGCCGACGACGACTTCTGCCGCTACCTCTTGCGGGCGATGAGCGACGAGGAGCGGGTCACGACGGAGCGCGGGGAGATCCGGTTCACCAAGACCGCCGTCCTCGACGAGATTGTCGGGGAGGACGGGGTGGAGGCGCTCTCCGTGAGGCGCTCGGGGGTGGAGCAGAGCAACACCTCGATCGTCTTCGGCGAGAGGCTCGTCGCCAAGCTGTACCGGAGGCTCCGGCGCGGCATCAACCCGGAGCTCGAGGTCGGACGCTTCCTGACCGAGGTCGCGCGCTTCGAGCATACCCCGCCGCTCGCGGGCGCCGTCGAGTACCACGGTCCGAGCGGCGAGACGACGCTGGCGATCCTCCAGGGCTTCGTCCCGAACCAGGGCGACGGCTGGTCCTACGTCCTCGACCGGCTCGCGCTGTACCTGGAGGACCGCCTGATCTCGCCGTGGACCCCGGACGAGGACGCGGGCGAGGAGGGGGAGGAGACGGACGCCTTCTTTCTCGGCCTGATGCGCACCCTTGGTTACCGTACCGGTGAGCTTCACAAGGCCTTCGCCACCCCGAACGACGACCCGGCGTTCTCGCCGGAGCCCGTCTCGGCGGAGGAGTTTCGGAGCTGGACGGAGGGGGTCCGCCGCGAGGCGGACGAGACCCTGGAGGTCCTCCGGAGCCGCAGGGACGCGCTCCCCGGTGAGCTCACGGGGGAGGTCGACGAGCTGCTCGGGCGGCGCGAGGAGCTTATGGGCCGCCTCTCGGAGATCTCCGGCCTCGACGTCGAGACCGTGAAGACGCGCCACCACGGCGACTACCACCTCGGGCAGGTCCTCGTCTCGAACAACGACTTCCAGATTATAGATTTCGAGGGGGAGCCGGGCCGTCCGATGGGGGAGCGCAGGGCCAAGCACTCGCCGATGCGCGACGTCGCCGGGATGCTCCGCTCGTTCAACTACGCCGCCTACGCCGCGTTCAACGACGTGAGCATCGAGCGCCTGGACCACACCGAGAGCATGGAGCGGTGGATCAAGGACTGGGAGAAGGGCACCCGGGACGCCTTCCTGGAGGGCTACCAGGGCGGGGCCGCCGGCTCCTCGTCCTACCCCGAGGACCCCGAGCAGGCGGAGGCGCTCATCGAGCTCTTCACGCTGGAGAAGGCCCTCTACGAGGTCCGCTACGAGCTGGACAACCGGCCGGACTGGCTCCCCATCCCGGTGAGGGGCATCCTGGACCTGTTGCGGGGGCACCACCCCGACGACCCCGGGAGCGGGACCGAGAAGCAGAAGATCGAGGAGGTCTGATGGAGCACGCGCAGGAGGCGGCGGCGCGCGCCGTGACGAGGGGCGAACACCCGGACCCGTTCTCGTTTCTCGGGATGCACGAGGAGGGCGAGGGCAACCTGGTGGTGCGGGCCTTCGTCCCCGGCGCCCGCTCCGTCTCGGTGGTCGCCGAGGACGGGCGCCCTTTAGGCGAGCTTGAACCCGCGGGCGCTGAGGGGCTCTTCGCGGGCCCCGTCGCGACAGAGGGGCGGGTGGCGTACAAGCTGCGCGCCAGGAACGACGGGGGCGAGTGGGAGTTCGAGGATGCGTACCGCTTCCCCTCGGCCGTGAGCGACTACGACCTGTACCTCTTCGGCGAGGGGAACCACCTCGGCCTCTACGAGTGGATGGGGGCGCACGTCCGGGAGATCGAGGGCGTGCGCGGCGTCCTGTTCACCGTCTGGGCGCCGAACGCGAGCCGCGTCTCCGTCGTCGGTCACTTCAACGGGTGGGACGGGCGCCGGCACGTCATGCGCAAGCACCACTCGGTCGGGGTCTGGGAGATCTTCGTCCCCGGCATCGGCGGGGGCGAGAGCTACAAGTACGAGATCAAGGGCCCGACCGGCAACTTCATGCCCCTCAAGGCCGACCCGTTCGGCACGAGGGCGGAGGGGCTCCCGGGGACCGCCTCCGTCGTCCACGACGCGTCGAGCTACTCGTGGGGCGACGCCGAGTGGATGGAGAACCGGCTCAGAAGGAACGCCCACGACGCGCCTATCGCGATCTACGAGGTCCACCTCGGCTCGTGGCGGCGCAACGAGGACGGGACGTATTTCACCTACGATCAACTCGCCGACGAGCTCGTCTCCTACGTCTCGGAGATGGGCTACACGCACGTCGAGTTTCTGCCGCCGACGGAGTACCCCTTCGACGGCTCGTGGGGCTACCAGCCCCTCGGGCTCTACGCCCCGACGAGCCGCTACGGCTCGCCGGACGACTTCAAGAACCTCGTCGACTCCTTCCACAGGGCCGGCATAGGCGTGATCATGGACTGGGTCCCGGCCCACTTCCCGGAAGACCCGCACGGCCTGGCCTTCTTCGACGGCACCCACCTCTACGAGCACGCCGACCCGCGGCGCGGCCGCCACGCCGACTGGGGGACCCTGGTCTTCAACTTCGGCCGCCGCGAGGTCCAGAACTACCTCCTCGCGAACGCCCTGTTCTGGCTGTCGGAGTACCACATCGACGGTCTCAGGGTCGACGCCGTCGCCTCCATGCTCTACCTCGACTACTCGCGCGAGGAGGGCCAGTGGGTCCCGAACGAGTTCGGCGGCAACGAGGACCTCGAGGCCGTCGCCTTCCTCAAGCGCCTCAACGAGACGGTCTACGCCGAGCACGCCGAGACCCAGACGTACGCCGAGGAGTCGACCGCGTGGCCGCAGGTCTCGGGCCCGGTCTACGCGGGGGGCCTCGGGTTCGGCTACAAGTGGAACATGGGTTGGATGCACGACACCCTCGACTACATGAGCGAGGACCCGATCAACCGCCGTCACCACCACGACAAGCTCACCTTCGGGCTCGTCTACGCGTTCAACGAGAACTTCGTCCTCCCGCTCTCGCACGACGAGGTGGTGCACGGCAAGGGCTCCCTCATCCGCAAGATGCCCGGCGACGAGTGGCAGAAGTTCGCCAACCTGCGCGCCTACTACGGCTTCATGTACGGCCACCCGGGGAAGGAGCTCCTGTTCATGGGCGGCGAGTTCGCCCAGGAGCGGGAGTGGAACCACGACACCGGCCTCGACTGGCACCTCCTCGACGGCCGCTACCACGCGGGCGTCCGCGACCTCGTCCGCGACCTGAACGGGCTCTACAAGACGACGCCTGCGCTCCACGAGGTCGACTTCGAGCCGGCCGGCTTCGAGTGGGTCGAGGGCGGGGACAGCGAGAGGAGCGTCTTCGCGTTCCTCAGGCGGAGCCGCGACGGCGAGGACCACGCGATCGTCGTCTGCAACATGACCCCCGTCGTCCGCGAGGACTACAGGGTCGGCGTCCCCGGCGGGGGCTCCTACGGCGAGGTCCTCAACACGGACCGGGAGGCCTACGGCGGGAGCGGCGTCGGCAACGGCGGCAACCTCTCGGCCGAGGCCGTTCCGGCGCAGGGGCGGGACTTCTCCCTCTCGCTGACGCTGCCGCCTTTATCGACGATAATCTTGAGGCCGGCGAGCTAGCCGGCCCGCCGTCCCGCCGGCTCCGGAGGCGAGCGGGGCGGGCTCCACCCACCACGCGCGGCGGCCGCTACGCGGCGTAGCGCCCATGGTGACGAATAGACCGTTGCACGTCCAAACACGAGAACCGTATGCCGGAGGCGTGCCAACGGACCGGCTCCACAGAAAGGAAACAATGTCCCCCAACGGCTCCATCTCGAACAGACCGGTCCTGCCCGGCTCACCGTACCCGCTCGGCGCGACCTGGGATGGGTCGGGGACGAACTTCGCCCTGTTCTCGCAGAACGCCATGGGGGTCGAGCTCTGCCTCTTCGGGGCCCCGGAGGGCTCCCTCGGCGACGCCTCGGGGCACGCGACGCCCGGGAGGAGCGCGTCTCCGTTGGGGAGAAGACCGAGGGGGTGTGGCACCTCTACCTGCCGGGCGTCGGGCCGGGCCAGGAGTACGGCTACCGCGTCTCGGGGCCTACGACCCCGAGGCCGGGCACCGCTTCAACCCCAACAAGCTGCTCCTAGACCCTTACGCCAGGGAGATCTCCGGCACCGTCGACTGGGAGGGGCCCACTTCGGCTACAAGCTCGGGAGGACGACCTCGTCCCGGACGAGGAGGATAACGCCGCGAGCGTCCCCAAGGCGAGGGTCGTCGAAGGGTCGTTCTCCTGGGGGGACGACCGCGCGCCGCGCACGCCGATGGAGGGGTCCGTGATCTACGAGGCCCACGTCAAGGGCATCACGGCGCTCCATCCAGGGGTGCCCGAGCCCCTTCGCGGCACCTACGCGGGCCTCGCCTCGGACGCGATGATCGAGCACCTCACCTCCCTCGGCGTGACGGCGATAGAGCTGCTGCCGATACACGCCTTCGTCGACGACAAGCACCTCGTGGACGAAGGCATGAGGAACTACTGGGGCTACAACACTCTAGGCTTCTTCGCCCCCGAGGGGCGGTACGCGGCGACGGGGGATGCCGTCGGCGAGTTCAAGGCGATGGTGAAGCGCATGCACGAGGCGGGGATAGAGGTGATCCTGGACGTCGTCTACAACCACACCGCGGAGGGGAACCACCTCGGCCCCACGCTCTCGTTCCGCGGGATAGACAACGCGAGCTACTACAAGCTCGTCGGGGGCGACCCCCGCCACTACATGGACTACACCGGGACCGGCAACTCCCTGGACCTGCACAACCCGCGCGTCATGCAGCTCGTGATGGACTCCCTGCGCTACTGGGTCGAGGAGATGCACGTCGACGGCTTCCGCTTCGACCTCGCGACCACGCTCCTGCGCGAGGAGCACCACTACGACCCCGCGGGCGGCTTCGCCCGGGCGGTCCGCCAGGACCCGGTCCTGCAGGGGGTCAAGCTCATCGCCGAGCCCTGGGACGTCGGGGAGGGGGCTATCAGGTCGGCGGCTTCCCCGCGCCGTTCTCGGAGTGGAACGGCAAGTACCGCGACGACGTGCGCGCCTACTGGAAGGGCGAGGGCGGGTTGGTGGGGGAGCTCGCCTCCAGGATCACGGGCTCTAGCGACCTGTACGGGGAGGCCGGGGACGCCAGGCCCCGTGGGCGAGCGTCAACTTCGTCACCGCCCACGACGGCTTCACCCTCAAGGACCTCGTCTCGTACAACGAGAAGCACAACATGGCCAACGGCGAGGAGAACCGCGACGGCGAGTCGAACAACGACTCCTGGAACTGCGGGGTCGAGGGGCCGACGGAAGACCCCGAGGTGCTCTCCTTGAGAGACCGCCAGCGGCGCAACATCCTCGCCACGCTCCTCATCTCGCAGGGCGTGCCCATGATCCTGGCCGGCGACGAGGTCGGACGGACGCAGGGCGGCAACAACAACGCGTACTGCCAGGACAACGAGATCTCCTGGACGCGGTGGGACCTCTCCCCGGAGGACGAGGCCTTCCTCCTCTTCGCCCGCCGGATCATGGGCCTCCGCAAGGAGCACCCCGCCCTCCGCCTCGGGCACTTCTTCAAGGGGCGCGGGGAGGGTGGCGAGCCGGAGGTGACGTGGCTCGACCCGAAGGGCCTGGAGATGACCGCGGAGGAATGGAGCACCGGCTTCGCCCGCTGCCTGGGGCTCAGGATCTTCGGCGGCTCCCTCGTCGGGGTCGAAGACGACGACCTCCTGATCCTGTTCAACGCCCACCACGAGACGATCCCGTTCGCCCTGCCCGAGGAGCACGAGGACCTCCGCTGGAACGTCGCCCTCGACACGAGCCACGAGGAGGGCCTGGAGCCCGACGGCGTCTACAAGCCGGGCGACGAGTACCCCCTCGCCGCCCGCTCCCTTGCCCTCCTGCGCCACCCTCGCCGCAAGGATGGGGAGCAGGGGTGAGGTTCCGCCACGAGACGCCCTTCGGGGCGAACCTCCTCGGCGACGGCCGGGCCCGCTTCGCCCTGTGGGCCCCGGACGCGGGAGCGTCGAGCTCGTCCTGAGGGGCGAGACCGTCCCCATGAAGGGGGCGAGGACGGCCTCTTCGAGGTCGAGGCCGGGGCCGAGCACGGCGACCTGTACCGCTACCGCATCGACGGGACCAGGAGGTTCCCGACCCCGCGTCGAGGTACCAGCCCGAGGACGTGCACGGGCCGAGCATGGTCGTGGACCCGAACGGTTCGAGTGGGACGACGAGGGTTGGCGCGGGCGGCCCTGGGAGGAGACCGTCCTGTACGAGCTGCACGTCGGGACGTTCAGCCCCGAGGGCACCTTCACCGGGGCCGAGGCGCGGCTCGACTACCTCGCGGGCTCGGGGTGACGGCGGTCCAGATCATGCCGCTCTCCGACTTCCCCGGCGCCAGAAACTGGGGCTACGACGGGGTCCTGTCCTACGCCCCCGACTCCTCCTACGGCACGCCCGAGGAGCTCAAGAGCCTCGTCCAGGCGGCGCACAGAAGGGGCTTGCAGGTCTTTCTCGACGTCGTCTACAACCACTTCGGGCCGGAGGGAAACTACCTCTACGCCTACGCGAAACGCTTCTTTACGGAGCGCCACGAGACGCCGTGGGGGGCCGCGATCAACTACGACGGAGAGGGCAGCCCCTTCGTCCGCGACTTCTTCGCCCACAACGCCCTGTACTGGCTGGAGGAGTACCGCTTCGACGGGTTGAGGTTCGACGCGGTACACGCGATCCAGGACGATTCGGAGCCTCACTTCCTCGAGGAGCTCTCCCGCCGCATTAGGAGCGGCCCCGGGGCGAGCCGCCACGTCCACCTCGTCTTGGAGAACGAGGGCAACACCGCCTCGTACCTCAGGCCCCGGGGCGCCGGCGCCCCGCTCTACGACGCTCAGTGGGACGACGACTACCACAACTCCCTGCACGTCGTTCTTACCGGAGAGGACGCGAGCTACTACGCGGACTACGCCGACGCCCCGGTAGGGCGCCTCGCGCGCTGCCTCGCCGAGGGGTTCGCGTACCAGGCGGAGACCTCCCCCAACAAGGGCGAGGTTCGGGGCGAGCCGAGCGGGGACCTCCCGCCGACCGCCTTCGTCTCGTTTCTGCAGAACCACGATCAGGTCGGCAACAGGGCTTTTGGGGACAGGATCTCCGCCCTCGCCCCGCGCGAGGCCGTGAGGGCCGCGGCGGCGATCTACCTCGTCTCCCCTCACGTCCCGATGCTGTTCATGGGCGAGGAGTGGGCCGCCTCCACCCCGTTCCTGTTCTTCTGCGACTTCGAGGGCGACCTCGCCCCCCTCGTCACGGAGGGCAGGCGCGCGGAGTTCGCCAAGTTCCCCGAGTTCTCCGACCCCGAGACGCGCGACCGCATCCCCGACCCCGGCGCCGAAGGTACCTTCCGCGCCTCCTCCCTGAAGTGGGACGAGCGCGAGGGCGCCGGGCACGCCGAGACCCTTCAGTCGTACCGGGAGCTCCTCGCGCTCCGCGCCCGCGAGATCGTCCCGCGCCTCCCGGGGACGCGGGGCGGGGGCACCTTCCGACTCGTCGGCGAGCGCGGCCTGGAGGCGAGCTGGACCCTCGGCGACGGCTCGGCCCTCACGCTTCTCGCGAACCTCGGCCCCGAGCGCGGCACGGGCTTCGAGAAGCCCGCCGGAGGGCTCCTGTACGCCACGGACGACGCGTTGCAGGGGGACGCCCTGCCGCCGTGGTCCGTCGCGTGGTACCTGGCGGAGGGGGCGCGATGAGGGTCCCGCGCGCGACTTACCGGGTACAGGTCAGCGGCGGTTTCCGCTTCGAGGACGTGAAGGGGCTCGCGCCTTACCTCGCGAGGCTCGGGGTGAGCGACCTGTACTCCTCGCCGTACACGAAGGCGCGCCCCGGCAGCACCCACGGCTACGACGTCGTGGACCACAACGAGCTGAACCCGGAGATCGGGACGCCCGGGGAGTACGAGGAGATGGTGCGCGCCCTGCACGAAGGGGGGATGGGTCAGGTCCTGGACATCGTCCCGAACCACGTCGGGGTGGGGAGCGAGAACGAGCGCTGGACGGACGTGCTGGAGCACGGCCCCGCCTCGGAGAACGCCTCCTTCTTCGACATAGACTGGTACCCGATCAACCGCCCCGAGCTCCGCGGCAAGGTCTTGCTCCCCGTCCTCGGCGACCACTACCGCGCCACTTTGGAGAACGGCGAGCTCGTGCTCCGCTTCGACCGCGACGAGGGCTCCTTCTCCGTCTTCTTCTACGATCACCGCTTCCCCGTCGACCCGAAGACGTACCCCGAGATCCTGGAGAGCCTGCCGCTCCCCGAGGGCGAGGCGGAGACGATGGAGCTGGAGAGCCTCGCGACCGCCTTCGGCAACCTGCCCGGCCGGGACGAGACGGGCGAGGAGCGCGTCGGGGAGAGGATGCGCGATTCGGCGGTCAACGAGGCCCGGCTCGCCCGCCTGTGCGGGTCCTCGTCGGAGGTCCTGGGCGCCGTGGAGCGGCGCGTCGAGGGGCTCAACGGGAACGTCGGAGAGCCGGAGAGCTTCGAGGGGCTGCACCGGCTCCTGGAGGAGCAGGCGTACCGGCTCGCGTACTGGCGGGTGGCGAGCGACGAGATCAACTACCGCAGGTTCTTCGCCATAAACGACCTCGCCGGCATCCGGCAGGAGGACCAGCCCGTCTTCGAGGCCACGCACGAGCTCGTCCTCGGCCTGCTGAGGGACGGCAAGATAAACGGCCTCCGCATAGACCACCCCGACGGCCTCTACGACCCGGCGGGCTACTTCGAGGACCTGCAAGACGCGGCCTCCGAGGCCCTGAGGAAGGGCGAGGGGGAGCCGCCGGCGTACGTGGTGGTCGAGAAGATCCTGGCCGCCCACGAGCGCCTCCCCGAGGACTGGCCGGTCTCCGGCACGGTCGGCTACGAGTTCATGAACCTCCTGAACGGCCTGTTCGTCGACGCGTCGGGCGAGGAGGGCATCGACCGGGCCTACCGGCGCTTCACCGGTCGTGCCACCACCTTCGAGGACCTGCTCTACGCCTCCAAGAAGATCGCCATGCGCGACGAGCTGGCGAGCGAGCTGAACGTCCTCTCCCGACGGCTCCTGCGCATCGCCGAGGGCTTCGCCGGGCGCCGCCAGTACGACTTCACCCTCCACGTCGTCCGCGACACCATCACCGAGGTCGTCGCCCGGTTCCCGATCTACCGCACCTACGTCAGGCCCGGGCACGTCTCCGAGGCCGACCGGAGGTACATAGACTGGGCCGTGGGCAGCGCGAAGAAGAGGACCACCGCCCCGGACACGAGCTCCTACGACTTCCTGCACGAGGTCCTGCTGCTCGAGGAGGAGGGACCCGCGGAGTACCGGCGGGCCGTGGAGGCGTTCGTCGGGAAGTTCCAGCAGTACACGGGGCCGGTGATGGCGAAGGGGATGGAGGACACCTCGCTGTACATCCACAACCGCCTCCCCTCCCTCAACGAGGTAGGCGGCGAGCCCGAGCGCTTCGGGGTCTCGGTCGCGGCCTTCCACATAGAGAACGCCGAGCGGGCGCGGCGCTGGCCGGGCGCGATGCTCTCGACCTCCACCCACGACACCAAGCGCGGCGAGGACGTGCGGGCCAGGATCAACGTCCTCTCCGAGATGCCTTCTCTCTGGCGCGAGAACCTCCTGCGGTGGGGCAGGGCGAACCGCACGCGCCGTCGCGTGGTCGAGGACCACCCCGCCCCGAGCCGCAACGACGAGTACCTCCTCTACGCGACCCTCCTCGGCGCCTGGCCCCTCGAAGGGTTGGACGGGCTCGATGAGGAGGGCCTCGAAGACTTCCGCGGGCGCATCCGGGCCTACATGGAGAAGGCGATAAAGGAGGCCGGAACCCACACCTCGTGGACGAACGCGAACGAGGAGTACGAGGGGGCGATCTCCCACTTCGTCGACGCTCTCCTCACCCCCTCCGAGAACGACCTCTTCCTTCAGGAGTTCCTGCCGTTCGCCCGCGGGGTAGCCCGTCTCGGCGCCCTCAACAGCCTCTCCCAGACCCTCCTCAAGCTCACCGTCCCCGGCGTCCCGGACGTCTACCAGGGGAACGAGCTCTGGGACTTCAGCCTCGTCGACCCGGACAACCGCCGCCCCGTCGACTACGGCATGAGGAAGAAGCTGCTCGACGGTCTGGAGGGGATGGACCCCGCCGGCCTCGCGGACGGCGTGACCTCCATGCTCGAAGAAGGCGAGTGGCAGGACGGCCGGCCGAAGCTCTACCTCACCTGGCGCGCCCTCGGGCTCAGGCGGGAGAGGCCGGCCCTCTTCTCGGAGGGGGAGTACGTCCCGCTCGGGGTCTCGGGGGAGGGGGCCGACCACCTCGTCGCCTTCGCCCGCGTCCTGGGGGACGAGGCGGCCGTCGTCGTCGCCCCCCGGCTCGTCGCGTCCCTCGCGGACGACTCCGGCGCCCTGCGCCTCCGGCCGGAGTCCCTCGCCAGCATTAGCGTCGAGCTCCCGGCGGGCCTCGCCGGGACGGGCCTGACGGACGTCCTGACCGGGGAGCTCGTGGCCGTGGAGGAACGGGAGGGCGCTTCGACCGTCCGCGCCGACGAGCTTCTCCGCGGCTTCCCGGTGGCCCTGCTAGCCTCCCGGTAGAGACCTCACCGGCCAGGGCGCGACGCGCTCGTGGGGTCGCGCCCGGCGGAGCGCGTTCGGGGGGCGCCGCGTGGTCCCGACAGGGGCTCGTGTCCCATGCGGGGGCACGGGGCGCCCGGTATCTCCAAAGATCGCGCCGGCTACCCGACCCTCGTCGAGGTCGTCTCGTAGCCGCCCCCGCCGGGGTAGTGCCAGGCGCCGGTCAGGGTGTCGCCGTCGGCGCCGAACGTGCCCCTGTAGTACGCCGGGGAGCCTTTGCCTCCGGCCCAGATCGTGAGGGCGTCCCCCTCCATCTCGTAGACGTAGTCGAGGGTGTCGCCCGTGCTGGCGTAGAAGCGCGACCTTATCTCCTCGCTCGGCTCGGCACCGAACGGCTTCTCGTGCCCGATGATCTCGACGCCCTTGATCTCCTGCCCTTCGTGCTCGAGGTGGACGCGCTGAGTGAGAAAGAAGCCGCCCTCCATCCACTCGAACGTCACCCTCCCCCGTGCCTCCCCGGAGACCTCCCACGTGCCGACCAGCCTGTCCAGGCCCTTGAGGTCGGGATGGGGCTCGGGCGTCCGCCCGTGAGCTCGGGCGCCGGTACCGCCATCGTCCGCCATTACGTTCCCTCCTTCGGATGCTTGCCCGCGACGGTCTTCTCGAACAGCCGATCGGGCTCTCGACCGGCTACCTCACGACGCGGTACGTGAGGTGGGTCACCCCGGGGGCTTCTATCGCCCTCGTGCGTTCCAGCTCTATGGGCGTGGTCCCCAGGTTCTCGAACAACCGCACGCCCCCTCCGAGCAGCACGGGTACCAGGTCGACGTGTATCTCGTCGAGGAGCCCGGCCCTCAGGCACTGCTGCGCGATGCTCGCCGCACCCACCGCGACGTCCCCATCCCCCGCGACCGCTCTCGCCTTCTCGACGGCGCTCTCGACGCCGTCCGTGACGAACGTGAACGGAGAACCCTCGTAGACCCATTCCTCGGGGACGGTGTGGGTGACGACGAAGGTCGGCACGTCCAGGGGTGGGTTGCCGCCCCACCCGTTGGCGAGGTCGAAAGTCCTTCGCCCCGTCACGAACGCCCCCATCCTGCCGTGGGCCTCCCGGAGGAGCTCGGCGGTCTGCGGCGAGACCACGAACACCATCTCGGTCCCCGGCAACGCATACTCGGTGTCGCCGCCCGAGTACCACGCGAAGAGCCGCTCGCCGCCCTCACCAAGCGGCGACCCGGGACCATCGTTCGGTCCGGCGATAAAGCCGTCCAGCGACATCGTGAGCCCCACAGCGACCTTCCCCATGTTCTTTCTCCTCCCTGCGTTCTAGTCGCGAGCAGGTCCCTGCTGCAAGGTCCAGCCGTTGCCGTCGGGGTCGCTGAAGAAAGCGAACGAGTTCCACTCCCCGCCGCCCCCGGGTCGCCAGTCCCGCCCGTCGAAGTGCTGGACGGCGCTGATCTCGACCCCCCGCCCGAGCAGCTCCGCCCGGGCCGCCTCGACGTCGGCGACGACCAGTTGCAGGCCCTGGACGGAGCCCGGCGGCGTCTGCACGATCCCCGTTCCCACGGCTATCGAGCAGGCCGAGCCGGGGAGTGTTAGCTGCACGACGCGGAACTCATCGCTCGCCCGGTGGTCGACGTCCAACTCGAACCCGACGCCCTCTGTGTAGAAGGCCTTCGCGCGGTCCACGTCGGAGACGGGGATCGGGACGAGCTCCAGCTTCCATTCCACGGTGCACCTGCCCTCCGTTCTGTGGTCCGGCATCGTCTGCCCGGAGCATACGGCCATAGTCCCGTAAAGCAACGACGGAGTCTGGAAGAACAAGCCGGGGTAGAACACGCCTTCCGGAGAGAACCAGCCCGGAGAACCGCCGTTGCGTCGATCTTGCAGGAGACGAGGCCGCGAGAGGAGGGAGCCTCGCGTAACCCCCTTGCGGGGACGGTCTCTTACTCGTGCTGGCTCGAGCGCCGCGCGCCCTCGGCGAGCCGGACGGCCTCCTCCGCGGTCGGGGCCGTGGCCGTGAGGTGGCCCATCTTGCGCCCGGGCCGCGCCTCGGCCTTGCCGTAGAGGTGGAGGCTCACGCCGGGGTGGGCGAGGACCGCCGCCCAGTCCGGCTCCCCTCCCACCCAGAGGTCCCCGAGCAGGTTCGCCATCGCCGCGGGCCGGAGGGGCTGCGTGTCCCCCAGAGGGAGGCCGCACACGGCGCGCAACTGCTGCTCGAACTGCGAGGTGGCGGCGGCGTCGATCGTCCAGTGCCCGGAGTTGTGGGGCCGCGGCGCCACCTCGTTGACGAGCAGCCTCCCGTCCGCCCTCACAAAGAACTCCACGCACGCCGTCCCCACCAGGCCGAGCTCCTCGAAGACGCCGCGCGAGATCTCCACGGCCTCCCGCACCGTCTCTGGCGGCAGGCCCTGCGCCGGCACGACCGTGAGATCGAGGATGTGGTTGCGGTGCGTGTTCTGGACCACCCCGTAATGGGCGAACTCGCCGCCGACGCCGCGTGCGGCGACGACGGAGACCTCGCGCTCGAAGTCCACCCACTCCTCCAGCACCGCCTCGCCCCCGCCGAGGGCCTCCCACGCCCGCCCGGCCTCCTCCGGAGCGCCGATCCTCGTCTGGCCCTTGCCGTCGTAGCCGAAACCGGCGGTCTTGAGCACGGCGGGCGCCCCGATCTCCCGCAGCGCACCGTCGAGCTCCCCGCGAGATCGGACGGCGCGGAAGGTAGCGGTCGGAAAACCCGCCCCCCGCAGAAAAGTCTTCTCCCGCAGCCGGTGCTGGGTGGTCCCCAGCGCCGTCCTGCCCGGCCTCACGGGCACGAAGCCCTCCAGGGTCTCCACCACGGACGACGGGATGTTCTCGAACTCCAGCGTGACGACGTCGACGCCGCGCGCGAACCGTTCCACGGCGTCCAGGTCGTCGTAGGCGGCGGTCCACTCGCGGTCCGAGACCTGCCCCGTCGGGGAGCCCGAGTCCGGGGAGAAGGTCTGCATCCGGTAGCCCATGCGCCGGGCCGCGAGGGCGAGCATGCGCCCGAGCTGGCCGCTGCCGAGCACGCCGACCGTGGCGCCGGGGAGGATGGGGCCCTTCATCCCAGTGTCGCCTCGCGCACCCGCCGTGCCTGCTCTTCCCGGAACCGGCGCAGCCCCTCGCGCAGGTCCGGACGGGTCGTGGCGAGGATGGCGACCGCGAGGAGCGCCGCGTTCGTGGCCCCGGCCTTGCCGATGGCGAGCGTGCCGACCGGGACGCCTCCGGGCATCTGCGCGATCGAGAGGAGCGAGTCCATGCCCTTCAGCGCGCGGCTCTCCACCGGCACCCCCAAGACCGGCACGAGCGTCTGCGCGGCGACCATCCCCGGCAGGTGCGCAGCACCCCCCGCGCCCGCGATGATCACGACGAGGCCGCGCCCCTCCGCCTCGGCCGCGTAGCGGGCCATCTCCTCCGGCGTCCGGTGCGCCGAGACCACGCGTTTCTCGTGCGGCACGCCGAACCGCTCCAGCACCTCCACCGCGTGCCCCATCGTCTCCCAGTCCGACGTGCTCCCCATGATCACGCCGACGAGCGGCCCTCCCCCCTCGCCGGAGGCGGCGCGAGCCCTCGTGCCCTCCGCCCTCGCGGGGGGGCGCATAAACGTCTCCTCCGTGCTCACCTCACCCCTCCGTGCTCGATACGCCTGGCGAGACGCCGTCCTGCGGCCCCGTCGCCCTCGACGCGACACATCCTACCGACTTCTGCCGGGGCTGCTCCCGACGGCGGCGTTGGGCCGCGCCCTTTCGCGACAGGGAGACGGGCCACCGGTCGGTCCCGGTAGCCCGTCATGCGCCCCGCGCTCTCCTAGAGCCCGAGCTTCTCCTTCAGCGCCCGCCGGTCGAAGCCGATGATGACCTCACCGTCGATCACGGTGGTCGGCGTCGCCTGCGCGCCGAGCCCGACCAGCTCGTCCAGAAAACTCTGGTCCTCGGCGATGTTCTTCTCCGTGAACGCGACGCCGCTCTGGGACAGAAACTCTGTCTCCCGGTGGCAGGACCCTCACCCGGGCTGCGTGTAGACCACCACGTCTCTCTCGGCCATCTTCGTCTCCTCTCTCGTCGCCTGCGCCGCCTCGTGCGATGCACCGTCGCCGCGCCCCGTTGCGCTCTTCGGAGCAACCCATAGACGAGGCCGATCCTCAGCTCTGCTCGTGAGGGTCGATGATCATGGATACCCCGTACGCCGCGCGGCAACTCACCCGGTTGCGCGTACCGTGCGGCGAGGGAGGAGCCGTAAGCGCGTTGCTTCTCGCGCTAAAGATTTTGTCTCCTCCTGCCGACTATATATAGTGCGGCTCCGGTCCGTCGGGTGGAGCACGCGGGCAGCCGAAGAGAGTCAGAGAAGAACCGATGCCGGAGATCACGAGCCAGAGAGCGATGCCGACGGACGAGAACGAAGCGGAGCCCGGCGTCGGGTTCCGCTTCGGGGCGTCTCCCGACCCGACGAAGAACCTGCTTTCGCGGTTGCGCCGGGTCTTCTTGTTGTTCGCCGTCCTCATGGCCGTGCTCGCCGTGCCGCTGATCCTGCAAGCGAACGCCACGCCGCGGCTCCTCCAGGCGTCGGCCATCGCCGGGCTTCTCCTGTTGATCTCGTGGTGGATCCTGGGTTACAGGCGCGAGCGCTTCCCCGTCGCCTTCTCCCCCCTGGAGGGGTCGGTGGTCTTCGCGGTCGCCCTCGCCACCGGGGTGCCCCCGACGGCGCTGGGTTTGATCTACAGCAGCCTCATGTTCCGCTCGCTCTACGGGTCCTTGCGCAGCGTCGTCTTCTTGATGCTCCTTTACCTGGCGGCCTTTTTCGGGGCGGTGGCGGCCGCTTTCGGCTTCGACTACCTGGACCTGCCCCCGACGACCGCCCTGCCCGAGGTGCTGGGGCTGCCGCTGGTGGCGGTGATGTTCCACGTTCTGGCGACGACCGTCGCCGGCCGGGAGAGGGCGATGTCGCGGGAGAGGACGCTCAGGGAGAGCGCCGCGGCCCTCGTGGCGGCGCTGGACCGCGAAGGCGTCTACGGGGCCGCCCTCGACGGGGCACGCGCGCTCGTGCGGGACGTGCCGGGAACCCGCGTGTGCCTCGCGGTCGGCCCGCCGGAGAAGATGACCGTCTCGGCCGCCGTCGGCGAAGGCGCCGAGGAGACGGAGGGCGCCGAGGTAAACCTCCACGATCTCCCCGAACCCATCCGAGCCTCGCTCCTCGGGAGGAGACCCTCCGACGTCGCGCACGCCGGCCCCGGGATCTTGCCGGGGGTGAGGGAAGCCCTGAGCTTCGAGCCGAAGACCGGCTCCGCCTACCACGTGCCCCTGATCGTGCGGGACGAGTTCGGGGGGCTGCTCGTGGTCTCCAGCGACGCGGTCCTGCCCCGGGAGCTCAAGGATTCCGTGAACACCCTCGGTTCGCAGATCGCGCTGGCTCTGGAGAGCATCTCCCTCACCGAAGAGCTGTACCGGAGGAGGAGCGAGGGGCGCCTGCACACGCTCCTGCAGAACACCTCGGACCTCCTGACGGTGGTCGACGCCGAGGGCAGCGTGCTCTACGAGTCCCCGTCCGTCGAGCGGGTCCTCGGCTACAAGCCCGCCCACGTGACCGGCGCCGACGGCTTCGAGCACGTCCATCCGGACGACCTCGGGCTCGTGAGGCGCGCCCTCTCGGACGTCACGGGCGAGCCCGGTCCCACCCCGACGTTCGAGGTGCGCGTGCGGCACAGCGACGGCACCTGGCGCACGTTCGAGTCGGTGGGCAACAACCTGCTGCACGACCCCGACCTGCGCGGCATCGTTATAAACAGCCGCGACGTCACCGAGCGCAGGAACGCGGAGAAGAAGCTCACGGAGAGCGAGGCCAACCTCGCCGAAGCGCAGCGCATAGCCCGCCTGGGGAGCTGGGAGTACGAGCCGGGCGAAAACAGGGTCTCCTGGTCCGACGAGGCGTACCGCATCTTCGGTTTCGCGCCGCAGGAGTTCGTCCCCACGTTTCAGGACTTTTTCGACCGGATCCACCCCGACGATCGGGCGCTCATCCGGGAGAACATGGCGAGGATCTCCCGTGGCGAGGAGCTACGGGACGGCATCCGGTTTCGCGTGGTGCGGCCGGACGGCGAAGTTCGCCTCGTGCAAGGCCATCGCCACGCGGAGTTTGACGAAACGGGCGCGCTGATCAAGATGACCGGCACGATGCAGGACGTAACCGAGCGTAACCGGGCGGAGGAGGCCATGCGGGCCTCGGAGGCCGAGCTGCGCGCCCTCTTCGAGGCGATGAACGACCTGATGGTGGTCTTCGACGGGGAGGGACGCTGCCTCAAGATCGCGCCGACGGCCCGTTCGCTGTTGTACAGGCCGCCCGAGGAGATGCTCGGCAAGACGTTCCACGAGCTCTTCCCGAAGGAACAGGCCGACGCCTTCCAGCAGAGCGTCCGGCGCGCGCTCGAGGAACGGGAGCCGAACACCCTCGAGTACGACCTGCTCATAGGCGACCGGCAGCGCTGGTTCGAAGCTACCTTCTCCCCGATGCTCGAGGATAAGGTCTTCGCCGTTGCTCGCGACATCACCGAGCGCAAGAAGAGCGAGCGGGCGCTGCGCGAGAGCGAGTCCAGCCTCGCGGCGGCGCAGCGCATGGCCCGGGTCGGCAACTGGACCATCGAGGTGGAGGAGGACGAGATCCGCTGGTCCGACGAGATGTTCCGGATCTTCGGCTACGCGCCCCAGGAGTTCGTCGTGACGTACAAGAGGTTCGTCCGGATGGTCCATCCCGACGACAGGAGGCTCGTCCAGGGGTCCATCCGCGAGGCCCTGTACGGCGACGGACGGCGGCACAGCCTCGACTACCGGCTGCGCCGCCCGGACGGCGAGGTCCGCTCTCTGCACAGCCAGTACGAGGCCGTCCTCGGCGAGGACGGGCGGGCGCTCCGGCTCGTCGGCACCTCGCAGGACGTCACCGAGCGCAGGCGGGCCGAGGAGGAGCTGAGGGAGAGCGAGGAGCGCTACCGGGCCGTGATCGAGCAGGCCGGGGAGGGCATCTTCCTCTTCGACCCCTCGACCAAGCGCATCCTCGAGGCCAACCTCGCCTTTCAGCGCATGTTCGGCTACGCCGCAGAAGAGCTCGCGCGGATGAAGGTCTACGACCTGATCCCGGAGGACCCCGAGGGCGTCGACCGCAACGTCGCGCGCGCCGTGGAGAGCGGGCACCTGCTCGTCGGCGAGCGGGAGTACCGGCGCAAGGACGGCACGAGGATCGACGTGCTGGTGAGCGGGAGCGTGATCTCCTACAGCGGCAACCAGGTCGTCTGCTCGGTCATCCACGACGTGACGGAGCGCAAGCGGGCGGAGGAGGCGTTGCAGGAGAACCACGCCATCCTGCGGGGGGTGGCGGAGGGCAGCACCGACGCCATCTTCGTGAAGGACGGGGAGGGCCGCTACATCATGGTCAACTCCGCCTGCGCGGAGCTGTTCGGCATGCCCGTGGAGGAGGTGGTGGGCAGGCGCGACGGCGAGCTCTTCGCCCCCGACGCGGCGCGCCGCATCGCCGAGGACAACCGCAGGATTCTGGCCGCCGGCGAGACCCAGACCTACGAGGAGACCCTGACGTTCGCGGGCCGGAGGCGGACCTTTCTCACGACGAAGGGCGTTCGCCGGGACCACCGGGGGAAGATCGCCGGCATCTTCGGCGTCGCGCGCGACATCACCGAGCGCAAGCGCGCCGAGGAGCTGTTGCAGCAGCGCTCGGCCGCCATCGGCGCCTCCATCGACGGCATAGCCGTCCTCGACGAGAACGCGACCTTCACGTACGTCAACGATGCCTTCGCCGAGATCTACGGGTACGGCGACCCCGAACGGCTCGTCGGCAAGACCTGGGAGGCGTTGTACAGCGAGGAGCAGATCCACTGGTTCCAGGCCCATCTCGGGCCCACGCTTCGCGGGGAGGGCCACTGGCGCGGGGAGGCCGTCGGTAAGAGGCGCGATGGCAGCTCGTTCCCGCAGGAGATCTCCGTCACGACCGTGGCGGGGAGCGGCTTCGTCTGCGTCGTCCGCGACGTCACCGAGCGCAAGAGGATCGAGGAGGAGATTCGCCGCCTCAACGAAGACCTCGAGGAGAGGGTCGCCGAACGCACCGCCCAGCTCGAGGCGGCCGTGAGGGAGAGCGGGCGCGCCGCGGAGGCGCTCCGCGGCAGCGAGGCGCGCCTGAAGCAGAGCAACCGCGAGCTGCAGGACTTCGCCTACGTCGCCTCCCACGACCTGCAGGAGCCGCTGCGCAAGGTGCGCACCTTCGGCGACCGACTCAGGACGAAGTACGCCGCCGTCCTCGACGATCAGGGCCGCGACTACCTGGGGCGCATGCAGGGCTCCGCGACGCGCATGCAGGCCCTCATCGAGGACCTGCTCGCCCTCTCGCGCATCACCACCATGGCCCGCCCCTTCGCGCCGGTCGACCTCGGGGAGGTGGCGCGCGAGGTCCTCTCGGACCTGGAAACGCGCGTGGAGCGCAGCGGCGGGCGGGTGGAGGTCGGCGAGCTGCCCGTCGTCGAGGCCGACCGGGCGCAGATGCGCCAGCTCTTCCAGAACCTGATCGGCAACGCGCTGAAGTTCCACCGCCCCGGCGAGCCGCCCCTCGTCCGCGTCCGCGCGTCGTCGCCCGAAGAACGGGAGGCGGGCGAGCCCGGCGGGGAGGTCTACCGGATCCTCGTGGAAGACAACGGCATAGGCCTGGAGGAGGAGCACGCCGAGCGCATCTTCGCGCCGTTCGAGAGGCTGCACGGGCGGGGCTCGTACGAGGGGACGGGGATGGGGCTGGCGATCTGCCGCAGGGTGGTCGAGCGCCACGGAGGCGCGATATCCGCCCGGAGCGCCCCCGGGCGGGGCACTACCTTCGTCGTAACGCTGCCCGCGCAACAGCCCGAGCCGACCGGGAACGAAGACCGCGAGCAGGCCGGATCGGACCCCTTGACGCGCTAGCTGACACTGGAGACCGAAACCTCCGCAAAGACACCCCGAGCTTAGTGGGGAGCGCGGCCCCGGGTCGCAAGCTCGATGCGGGCATGACACGGGCTTCGTGCAAGACGAACCAGGTCTCCTGCAAGGCGGTACGTTCGAGCGCTGGCTCTGCGGGCGTCTCTCGGTGCGGGCCGGATCCTCGAAGAGAACCCCGCCGAAGGAGTCCGCCGGTTCATGCTTGCCGAGTTGTCGAGGTACGTCATCGGCTCCTGCTGGGGTGCGGTCCGTGGAGGCGTCGTGTAGGGTTCCGGCCCCCATGCATGTCCGAAACCCTACCGCTCTGGGCCCGTATCATGCATTATCGGGTTAGGTGGCTCGTGCCACCTTGACATGGTGGACGGGGTGGGAGGGTGCATTGATAGGAGAGACCGGCCGGCGAGCGCGTCAGGCGGTGGGGGAGCTCGCCGGGGACGAGCGTTTCGACAGGTTCGAGATCAACGCGCGCGACTTCCTCTCGGCGCGCGAGCGCGGCGGGACGACGGGCACGAGGATCGAGCAGTCGAGCGCGGCGCTCTCGGACGCGGCGGAGATCGTCAACCAGAGCTTCCCGGGGCAGTCGTCGTCGGGGCAGTACGTCAACGCGATCTCGCCGGTGGTGATCCCGAACCGCCAGTCGCTCTTCTGGCGGCTCCTGCCCCTGAGCCTGCTCCTGGTCTTCGTCCTGCTCGGCGTGGTCGCGACCGCCGCCCTCGGGACCTTGTCGGGTCCCGAGGGCGGCCTCGCGTTCGCGCTCTTCGGCCCGCACCTCTGGCTCCTACTCGTCGTCTTCGCGGTCTTCTCGTACCTCAGGCGCAGCATCGTGATGGTGCCGGACGGCTGCCGGGCGGTCATCACCCGCTTCGGGAAGCTGGAGGAGGTGGTCGGCGCCGGGAGGACGCTCCTGTTCAACCCGTGGAAGCAGGTCAGCTACATCGTCAACACCGCCAAGGAGTACCCGTACAACGCGCCCATAAGGGAGGCTCCGACGAGCGGGCGGGTGAACGCCTCGGTCGACCTGTTCCTGCAGTTCAGGATCGATGAGCCGGCGGAGTTTATCTTCACCGTCGGTGGGGTCAGGGGCTTCTCGGACAAGCTGGAGAACGCCATAAGCGAGGTGACGCGCGCCCTGATCTACGAGCAGCGCGCCGACGACATCTACGACCTCGTGGGGGAGAGCACGCAGAAGTTCCTGGACGGGCTGAACGAGCAGTTCCTGCCGGCGGTCCGCTTCACGAACGCGAACATCACGCACGCCGAGCCTTCGAGCCAGGAGTACCGGATGGACCTCGCCGCCCCCGAGATGGTGCGGGTCGCGAAGGAGGCCTACACCTACCAGTACGAGCTCAGGCTGCGCAAGGAGCAGGACGAGGGCGACCTGAACAAGGAGATGGCGGCCCTCAGGGAGACGCTCTCGGCCATAAGCGCGGAGATCGCGACCTACCAGGCCCAGATTGACACCGCCCGCGAGCGGGAGACGAACCGCGCCAACGCCCGGGCGCGCGAGCGGATGGTCGAGGCGGAGAGCTCGGCGAACGCGAACGCCGCGCTCCTGGAGGCGCAGGCCCTGGACATCCGGGCGGTGAGCAGCGCCGCCGCACCGGAGATCCTGGAGTACCGCTTCCAGCAGGACGTCCTGGAGCGGCTCGCGAACGTCGCCGAGAAGCTGCCGCAGGTCGTGCAGATAGGGAGGAACAACGGCGAGGAGATCGACTTCTTGCAGATCGCGCGGCGCATGATCGGCACGGGCGACGAGCCCCTGTTCACGCCGGGAGACTTGCAAGCCATCCGGGACCGCATGACGGAGATTCGGGCGCGCATCCGGGAGCGTTCTCGGGAGCTCGAACTCCTCTCCGCCGGTCCCGGCGCAGCCGCGGAGGACGACGGGGAGCCGCAGGAGCGCCTGGCGGCCGAGGAGGCGACGGCCGAGAGGGTCGAGGAGATCCGATTGTCCGTGACGGACGAGGCCGTGAGGGAGCGGGTGGAGCGGACGGTGCAGAGGGACGAGGGCCCCGGGTCGTTCGATACCGGGCACCGTAACGGCGGGGAGGAGGAATAGTGGAGGCTGCTCCGAGGGCTCACGAGTTCTCCAAGATCAAGGAGGTGGTGACCTCCTGGTCGGGCGTTCGCCAGTACTTGAGGGGCGGGGACGCCGGCCAGATCGTGCCGGTCGTCATCCCCAAGGACCGCCGCCGCTACGGGTGGCTGTTCATGCTCGGCATCGCGGTCTACCTCGTGGGCCTCGGCCTCTTCGCCGGGAACGCCGCGATCATGGCGCTCGCGATCCTCGTCGCGTTCGTGTTCCTCGCGCTCGCGCTGCTGTGGCTGTGGCGCGGCGCGATCGTGGAGATCGAGCAGGGGACGACCGGGGTGCTCTCGCGCTACGGGAGGATCGAGGGGACGCTCGCGCCGGGCCGCCACTACCTGTGGTGGCCGTGGGAGAAGGTCGAGTTCGTCGTGGACACGGCGACGGAGATCCCGTACCTCGCCCCCGTCGCCGTCTGCCCGACGCAGGAGAACGTCCCCCTCAAGGCTATCGAGTTTTTCCTGAAGTTCCGCATCGTGGACCCCGTCGCCTTTGTCCGCACGATCGGGGCCTCCAACTTCGACCTCGTGCTCTCCAGCGCGGTGCAGGACGCCATCCGCCAGCGCAGCCGCCAGGTCCGCACCGAGCGGGCCTACGACCTGCGCGGGAGCGACGTCGGGGACATGCAGGAGGGGCTGAACCGCCAGCTTACGGGCTACGGGGTGCGCATCCTCGGGGCGAACATCCCGGACGTGCAGCTCCCGGACCAGTACCAGGAGCACCTCGCCACGCGCGAGCGGGTAGCCAAGGAGCTCGCCGCCTACGAGCGCGAGTGGGAGCTGACGCGCAAGCAACGCATCGACACGCTCCTGATGGAGATAGAGCGCGCGAAGAAGGAGCGCGACGCCCGGCTTATCGAGGTCAAGGAGGCCCGCAACCGCGCCCGCCAGGACGTCGCCCGGATGCTGGAAGAGAAGGAGACGGAGGCCCAGCGGGTGCGCCTGGAGATAGAGACCCGAGGCCGCGCCGCGCTCCTGGAGGCCGAGAACGAGGCGACGGCGCTCCGCCACCTCGGCGAGACCCACCGCGACAACCGCGCCGTGGTCCAGTACGAGCTGGCGCGCCGCAGGGTCCGCGTCGGCGAGGAGCTCGCCCAGCACGCCCCGCGCCCGGTGCTCGTGCGCGGCGAGGCGAGCGGCGAGCAGTCGGCGCTCTCCACCCTGATCCTGGCCCGCCTCCTCCCCAACCTGACCCGGACGAACGGCTCCGCGTCCGGGGCCGCCACCGACGCCGTGCGCGCCTCGGCCCGCGAGCTTCTGGAGAACGGCGACGGGTAGCCGGAGAGGGTAGAGGGCGGCGCTACGCCCGCGAACGCGGCGCCGCCGTCGAGCCGCGCACGACGAGGCGCGTCGGCAGCAGGCTCGGGGACGAAACTTCTTCTTCGCGCAGGCGCGCCACGAGGGCCCTCCCCGCCCTCAAGCCCTTCTCCTCGTGGGGCTGGCGCACCGTCGTGAGGGGCGGCGTGGCGCGGGCGGCCTCGGGGACGTCGTCGAAGCCGACGACGGAGAGGTCGCCGGGGACGGAGAGGCCCATCCCCTCCGCCGCCTCCACCACCCCGAAGGCGAGCTGGTCGCTGAGGGCCAGGATCGCGGTCGGGCGCGGCTCGCGGGCGAGCAGGGCCTCCGTCGCGTCCTCTCCCACCTCCGGCAGGCTCATCGGGCACTCGTAGACGGGGACGTCGTCCCAGGATATGCCGCCCTCCGCGAGCGCCTCGGCGTAGCCCCGAAGCCTGGAGCTCGTCACCCCGTAGGTCGCGGCCCCCTGACGGCTCCGGTCCGCGAGCCCGCTCCGGACGTCAGGCGCGAGCGCGAAGGAGACGACCCCGAAGCGGCGGTGGCCGAGGCCGACGAGGTGCTCCGCGGCCTCCCGAGCCGCGGACCTGTCGTCGATGCCCACGAAGGGGAGGCCCTCGATCTCCGGCTGGTCCACGGTCACCGCCGGCACCCTCCGGCCGAGCGCCGCGCCGACCAGCGGGTCGTCCTCGGCCATCGAGTACACCACGAACCCGTCCACGACGGCGCCCCGGATCATCTCGGGGTCCCTCTCCGCCCCCGGCGCCCCGGAGAGGAGCAGGAGGCCGAGCCCCGCCTCCTCGGTGGCGACCGAGAACCCCCTCAGAAACAGCACCTCGGCCGGGTCCGCAAAAGCGTGCGACAACCGGTCCTCGTAGAGCACCCCGATCGCCCCCGCCCTCCTCCGCCTCAAGCCGCGCGCCAGCGGGTCCGGACCCGCGTAGCCGAGCCTCTCGGCCGCCTCGAACACCCGCTCCCGCAGCCCCGCCGAGAGCTGGTCCGGCCGGTTGTACGCGTTCGACACCGTCGCCGGGGAGACCCCGAGCTCCGCCGCGACCTCCCTCAGCGTCGCCCGACGCCCCTGCGCCCCCGATGGCCCGCCTTTGACATCCACGCCCCGCAAGGTAACATACTTAAACGGTTTAGCTAAACCGTTTAAGAGATGGAAGCGGCGCCGCCGGGGCCGTATCACCGCCGGGAGGAGGCGAGCTTGGGCCGGAGCAGGGGAGACGTACCGCGCGGCGGAGCCTGTCCCGTATCCCCTCGCCGACGGTTCTCGGGGGTCGCGGCGGGCCGGGCGCTGGCGGGGCTCGTTTGAGCGTCGGGGGGGAGAAGAGGGATTATCGGGGTTGGGCTCTCGCCCTGCTGTGCGCGGCGCAGTTTGTCGACGTGCTCGACGTGAACGTCGTGATCGTGGCGCTCCCCTCGATCGGGCGCGACCTCGGCTTCTCTCAGGGGGACCTGCAGTGGGTCGTGACGGCCTACGTGCTCTTCTTCGCGGGCTTTCTCTTGCTCGCCGGGAGGATGGCGGACCTCTTCGGGAGGCGGCGGATGTTCGTCGTCGGGATGTCGTTGTTCGCCTCGGCCTCGCTGGTGTGTGGGTTCGCGGGCTCTCCCCTGGTGCTCGTCGTCGCCCGGGCGGCGCAGGGGTTGGGCGCCGCGATCACGGCTCCGGCGGCGCTCTCCATAATCACCGGGCTCTACGACGAGGGCCCGCTGCGAAACCGCGCGCTGGCCGTGTGGACGGCGGTCGCCGCCGGCGGGGGCGCCGCGGGCCTCGTCCTGGGCGGCCTCCTCACCGACGGCCTCGGGTGGGAGTGGGCCTTCTTCGTCAACGTCCCCGTTGGGATCTCCGCCGTCGCGCTCGCTCCCCTGCTCCTCCCCGGCGATCGGGGCGCCGCTACCACGCGCCGCCTCGGCGCACCCGGCGCGGTCGTGGCGACGGGCGGGCTCGTGCTGCTGGTCTATGGGCTCACGCGGGTCGAGGAGGAGGGCGTGGGCTCGCCGCTCACGCTCGGGGTGCTGGCCCTCGCCGCCGCGCTGGTCCCGGCCTTCGTGCTCGTGGAGCGCCGGGTCGCGGACCCGCTGGTCCCGTTGGAGACCTTCCGCGTGCGCAACCTCGTCGGCGCGAACCTCGTCGCCTTCGTCAACACGGCCACGAGCAGCCCCACCGGCGTCTTGCTCGCCCTGTACCTGCAAGGGGTGCTGGGCAGGTCTTCGACCTTCACCGGGCTGGTGTTCCTGCCGTTCAGCGTCGCCGTCATCCTCGGTTCCTTTGCCGGGTCCCGGCTCGTCGACCGGCTGGGGGCGAGGTTCTCGGCGGCTTCGGGCCTCCTGGTCATGGCCGTCTCGTCGCTCGTCTCCGCCGGGATCTCGGCCGGCGGTGGTGTAGGGTACGTGCTGGGGGGCTCCGTCCTCGGCGGCCTCGGGCTCGGGTGCTCCGCGGTCGCGGCGACGGCGGCGGGGACCGCGGTCCTGGGCAGGGGGGAGCAGGGCCTCGCCTCCGGGCTCCTGAACACCGCCGCTCAGGTCGGCACGGCGCTCGGCGTGGCGGCGCTCGTCACGCTCGCCGTCGCCCGGGCCGGCGCGCTGGCCGGCGATGGTCCGGCGACGGCCGCGGCGATCGTCGAGGGGTACAGGTGGGCGTTCTACGCCTCGTCCGGGCTGGCCGTACTCGGCGCGCTCGTCGCAGTCTTCGTGGTAAACGAGAGAAAGGGAGAGGCTTGAGGCAGGGCTCGATTCCGGGGAGCCACGCGCCCCCCCTGCGCGCGGCGCGTCTGGCGGTGCTCGCGATCTTTTTTCTGAACGGCTTCGCCTTCGCGAGCTTCGTCGTCAGGATACCGGCGGTGCAGGAGAAGCTCGCCCTGGGCGAGGGCCTGCTCGGGCTGGCGCTCCTCGGGGTCTCCCTGGGTTCGCTGTCTTCCATGCCGATCACGGGCTGGCTCGTCTCGCGCTTCGGGAGCAGACCCCTCGTCGGGATCTTCGCGCTCCTCTTCCCCCTGGCGCTGGTGCTGGCGGCGCTCGCGCCCGTGCTCGCGGCCCTCGTCGCGGCCTTCGTCCTCGTCGGGGCGACGGGCGGCCTGCTGGACGTCTCGATGAACGCCCACGCCTCGACGGTCGAGAAGGGGTACGGACGCAGGATCATGTCCACCTTCCACGCCGCCTTCAGCTTCGGGGGGCTGGCGGGCGCGGCGAGCGGCGGGCTCGTCGCCTCCCTGGGGATAGGGGTCGTGCCCCACATCCTCGGGGTCGCGGCGCTCTCGGTGTTCGCGGCCGTCTTCGTCTACGCCTCGCTCCTGCCGGCGGGAGCGGACAGGGGAGAGCCCGGCGACCCCGCCTTCGCCCGCCCGACGAGGGCCCTCGTCGGGCTCGGCGTCATCTCGTTCTGCGTGCTGCTCGGGGAGGGGGCGATGGCCGACTGGAGCGCGGTCTACCTGAGCTCGGTCCTCTCGACCGGGCCCGGGCTCGCCGCCGCGGGGTACGCGGCGTTCTCCCTGACGATGGCAACGGGGCGCCTCTTCGGGGACCGCCTCGCCGACGCCGTCGGGCCCACGGCGCTCGTGCGTCTCGGCGGGACCGTCGCCGCCGCGGGCCTCGCCTTCGGCCTCGTCGTCGCGACCCCCGCCGCGGCGCTCGTCGGGTTCGCCGGGGTGGGGCTTGGGCTCTCCGTGATCTTCCCGACCGCCCTGGGCGCTGCGGGACGCGCACAGGGCGGCGCCGGCCCCGCCATAGCCGCCGTCTCGACCGCCGGGTACTTCGGCTTCCTCGTGGGGCCGCCGACCATCGGCTTCGTCGCCGAGGGGACGAGCCTGGGCTCCGCGCTCTTCCTCGTCGTCGCCCTGTGCGCGGCGGTCGCCGTGCTGGCCGGCGCGGTCGGACGGGCCGCGCGGAAGGGCGCCTAGAGCGCCGTGCCCCCCGGAGCGAAGCCGTGACGGTCTCTGCAGGGCCGGAGGGAAGGCCGGCTCCGTCGCAGGAACGTTGGTGGGAGCGCGCGGTGATCTACCACGTCTACCCGCGCTCGTTTATGGACTCCTCCGGCGACGGCGTCGGCGACCTGCGGGGCATCGCGCAGGGGCTCCCCTACCTCTCCTGGCTCGGGGTGGATGCCGTATGGATCTCGCCGTTCTACCCCTCCCCCATGAAGGACTTCGGCTACGACGTCTCCGACCACGGGCACGTCGATCCCGCCTTCGGCACGCTCGAAGACTTCGACGCTCTCGTCGCCGAAGCCCACCGCCTCGGCCTGAAGGTCGTCCTCGACTACGTCCCGAACCACACCTCGGACCGCCACCCCTGGTTCGAGGAGTCGCGCTCTTCCCGGGACAGCCCGAAGCGCGACTGGTACCTCTGGCGGGATCCCGACCCGGGGACCGGCGGCCCCCCGAACAACTGGCTCGCGAGCTTCGGCGGCCCGGGGTGGACCTACGACGACGCGACGGGCCAGTACTACTACCACGCCTACCTCCCCGAGCAGCCCGACCTGAACTGGCGCAACGGGGAGGTCCGCGCGGCGATGCTCGGCGTCTTGCGCTTCTGGCTGGAGCGCGGCGCGGACGGCTTCCGGGTCGACGCCCTCCGCCAGCTCTTCAAGGACGAGCTCTTCCGGGACAACCCGCCGAACCCGGACCACGACCCGGAAGGCTCCCCCTACGACGCCCTCCTGCCGGTCTTCTCGACCGACCGTCCCGAGGTTCACGAGGCCGTGCGCGGGATGCGCGCGGTGCTCGACGGGTACGGCGGGAAGCTGCTCGTCGGCGAGCTCTACCTGCCGATCGAGCGGCTCGTCGCCTACTATGGCGAGGACGGCACGGGCGTCCACCTGCCGACGAACATGCACCTCATCCCAACGCCGTGGAACGCCCGGGAGGTAGCCTCCCTCGTCGAGCGCTACGAGGCCGCCCTCCCCGAGGGCGCCTGGCCGAACTGGGTCCTGGGCAACCACGACCGCTCGCGCATCGCCAGCCGCGTCGGGGCGGCGCAGGCCCCCGTCGCGGCGATGCTCCTCCTCACGCTGCGCGGCACCCCCACGATCTACTACGGGGACGAGATCGGGATGCACGACGTCCCGATCTCCCCGGAGAAGACGCAGGACCCCTGGGAGAGGAACGTCCCCGGCAGGGGCCTCGGCCGCGACCCCGAACGCACCCCGATGCAGTGGACCGCCGGCGCGAAAGCCGGGTTCTGCCCCCCGGACGCGGAGCCCTGGCTCCCCGTCGCCGAAGACCACGACCGGACCAACGTCGCCGCCGAGCGCGACGACCCCGCCTCCATCCTGACCCTCCACCGACGCCTCCTCGCCCTCCGCCGCGCGACACCCGCCCTCGCCTCGGGCTCGTACACGCCCGTCCCCGCAACCGGCGACGCTCTCGCCTACCTCCGCGAAGCCGACGGCCGCCGCTTCCTCGTCGCCCTCAACCTGGGACACGCCCCCCACCACCAACTCGTCCCCGAAACCGGCCCGACGACGCGCGGACGCGTCATCCTCTCCACCCATCCGGACCGCGAGGGGGAGGAGACGGACGGCGAGCTACGCCTGAGGCCCGACGAAGGCTTGATCGTCGAGCTCCTCGACTAACCCTCGACCGCGCGTACAGACTCAGCGGCAGGTAGACCCACGCGACCCCCCGAACCACAACACGTAGGCCACCACGCCCGCCCGCACCCCACGGGTCGAGGTCGCGGATATGCACCAAAACGGCGCTTTTTCGCATCAACCTCTACCGCAGGTTCAGGTGAACCTTGGCGGAAGTCATGGGTAGAGCGAGGTTGACGTTGTGCTGCATCCTTGGATGTGCGAACTTCTCCCTCGGCCGCTGCTGAAGACACCAAGGGGGGAACAATGCAGCCTGGTTCGGATCTTGACCGCTTCGAGGATCGGTACGTCGAGTTTTCGGAGCGCATCGTGCTGGAGTGCGACTGCGGGGAGAAGGTCGTCCTGCTCGGCATGGAGGACGACTGGGTCGGGGGGGAGGGGCCCGTCGAGTGCGAGTGCGGCAGGGAGCTCACCCTCTCCGACCGCTCCGACGACGAGGTCGCCCGCGTGAGGCGCCTGCTCCACCGCGACAGGGCGAACACCGCCTAGGGGCGAATCTTCCCCGGACACTGCTACCCGGGTCCGAACGAAGGGCGCCCGCCGTGAACCGCCGGAGTAGGAGCTGGTTCGCGGCGGGCGCCCTTCGTTCGCGTCCGCTCCGCCCCCGGCCAGGCCGACGTCCCCCCGAGTTCCGTAACCCGGAGGAGCCATGCCGTATCGAGAGCTCCCCGAAGATGGGATGCCGGGCCCGAGTTCCCCGTGGCAAGGATGCCCGCAGCGTTGTCCCTGTCGGGCCGGGCATGTTGGTCGAAGGGGGAGACGAGGGGCCTCGTAGAAAGCCGTGTTGTCTCCGGGGGCATCGGTTATGTTTACGGGGTAGCGCACGCTCCATCCGGGGACTCCGCATGACGAACGGCAGACCTACCATTCTGGCGCAGGGGCTCGTGAAGAGCTACGGCAAGACCCGGGCGCTGGACGGCCTCGACCTGGCCGTGGAGGAGGGGACGGTCCTCGGGCTGCTGGGGCCGAACGGCGCCGGCAAGACCACCGCCGTGCGCGTCCTCACCACGCTGCTGAGGCCCGACGCCGGGTACGCGGAGGTCGCGGGCCTCGACGTGCTGAACCGGGCCGACGAGCTGCGCACGCGCATCGGGCTCACCGGCCAGTACGCCGCCCTCGACGAGAACCTCACCGGCCGGGAGAACCTGGAGATGTTCGGGCGGCTCTACCACCTGCCGAAGAGGCAGGCCCGCAAGAGGGCCGACGAGCTGCTGGAGCGCTTCGGGCTGGTGGACGCCGCCTCCCGGCTGGCGAAGACGTACTCGGGCGGGATGCGCCGCCGCCTCGACCTCGCGGCATCCCTCATCGTCTCCCCGCCGGTCCTGTTCCTCGACGAGCCGACGACGGGGTTGGATCCGCGGAGCCGCCTCGAGATGTGGGACGTCATCGAGGAGCTCGTCTCCGGCGGTACCACGCTCCTCTTGACCACGCAGTACCTCGACGAGGCCGACCGCCTGGCCGACCGTATCGCCGTCGTCGACGGCGGCCGGGTCATCGCCGAGGGCACGGCCGACGAGCTCAAGGCGCGGGTGGGCGGCGAGCGCCTCGAGGTCGTCGCCGAGGGCGGCGGGCGCGAGGCTGCGGTCCGGGTGCTGGAGCGCTACGCCCGCGGGGGCGAGAGCAACGTGCGCTCCGAAGACGGCGGGCGCAGGTTGAGCGTGACCGTCGAGGGCGGGGCGCGGCTCCTCGCCTCGGTCGTCCGCGACCTCGACGCCGCCGGGGTGGAGATAGAGGATCTGGGCCTGCACCGCCCCACCCTCGACGACGTCTTCCTCGCCCTCACCGGGCGCGGGGCCGAAGGAGACGGCGCGGCGCAGAGCCCGCCGGGTGATGGGAGAACCGGCGACGGAGAGGGGGAGAGGCCATGAGGGCTGCCGAAGAAGGCGCGCGCCGCGCGGGCTCCGGGGCGCCGCGGCGGCACGGGAGGCTCTACTGGGCCCTGGCCGATGGGCTCGTACTAGCCAAGCGCAACCTCGTGCAGATCCCGCGCATCCCCGAGCTGCTCGTCTTCGCCACGATCCAGCCGGTCATGTTCGTGCTCCTGTTCCGCTACGTCTTCGGCGGGGCCATCGACGTCGGCGGCGGCACCTCCTACGTCAACTTCCTCATGGCCGGCATCTTCGTGCAGACCGTGGCCTTCGGGTCCGTCTCGACGGGCATAGGCCTCGCCGAGGACCTCCAGAGGGGGCTCGTCGACCGGTTCCGCTCGCTGCCCATGGCGCCCTCGGCCGTCCTCACCGGCAGGACGGTCGCCGACCTGGTGCGCAACGCGTTCACCGTCGCCGTGATGCTCGCCGTGGGCCTCCTCGTCGGCTTCCGCCCCGAGGCCGGGGTCGCGGGGTGGGCGGCCGCGATCGGGCTCCTGCTGCTCCTGAGCTTCGCGTTCTCCTGGGTCGGGGCGGCGGTGGGCCTGCTCTCGCGCAGCGTGGAGGCGGCGCAGTCCGCCGGCTTCATCTGGCTCTTCCCGCTGACCTTCGCCTCGAGCGCGTTCGTGCCGACCGACGGCATGGTCGCCCCCTTACGCGTCTTCGCGAACAACCAGCCGTTCACGAAGATCGTGGACGCCGTCAGGGGCTTCCTCCTCGACCAGCCCGTCGGCTCGGACGGCTGGATCGCCCTCGCCTGGTGCGTGGGCCTGCTCGTGGTCTTCGTCCCGCTCTCCATCTCCCTCTACAGGCGCACCACGGCACGCTGACCGGACCGCCGTCCGCCCCGGCGCCCGAACGCGTCGAGACGCCCGTTGCAGAAGGGTGGCGCGCTTCGAGGGGCGGCGGAGGTCGTTCGTCCTACGCGGTCGGGGTGCTTACTTGCGCCACTCGCGCGAGGTCGCGACCTCGACCTCGGTCGGGACCTTTTTGAGGATGGCCTCTCCGGCCCGGGTCATCGCGGCGCTCGTCCTCTCGGCGACCTCGGCGGCGATCTCCTCGCGGCACTCGACGACGAACTCGTCGTGGATGCAGTTGACGAGCCGGGCGTCGAGGCTCTTCAGGTCCTCGCGCACGTAGACGAGGGCGAGCTTGGCGATGTCGGCGGAGCAGCCCTGGATCGGGTAGTTCATCGCCTCGCGCCGCATCGCGCCCTTGTCGTCGAGGGGGCCGGAATCGCCGAACTTCCGGACCCTGCCCGCGATGGTGCGCAGGGTTCGGTCGCGAACGGCCCGGCTGGCGGTCTTCTGGAGGAAGCTCCTGACCTTGGGGTAGTTGGCGAAGTACTCGTCTATAAGCTGGCGGCCCCGCTCCTCGCTCGCGCCGAGCTGCGCCGAGAGGCTCTTCGCCCCGCGCCCGTACATCAGGCCGAAGTTGATCCTCTTGGCCGCCGAGCGCTGGTCCTTGGAGACCTCGTCCATCGTCACCCCGTACATCGTCGCCGCCGTGACGCGGTGCAGGTCGTCGCCGTTTCGGAACGCCTCGACAAAGGCCGGGTCCCCCGAGACCTCCGCGAGGATGCGGAGCTCGACCTGCGAGTAGTCCGCGATGACGAGGGTGTAGCCCTCCTCGGCCACGAAGCAGCGGCGGAACTCGTCCTCGTGCGGGATCTGCTGGATGTTCGGGTTCGTGCAGGCGAGACGGCCCGTCGGCACCCGGCACTGCAGGAAGTTCGCGTGGATGCGCCCGGTCTTCCCGTCGACGAACTTCGGGTAGGTCTCCAGGTACGTCCCGAGCTTCTTCTGGAGCTCGCGGTACTCGAGGAGTAGCTTCGCGGCCGGGTGGTCTACCTTCAGGAGCGTCCAGACCTTCGTGTCCGCAAGCTCTATCCCTAGAGTACGGAAGGCGTCCGTGATCTGCTGCGGGCTGTTCAGGTTGAGCCGCGGGCCCAGGCCCTCCAGCGGCAGCATCCCCTCGGGCTCGGGGAACTGCGCGTCGAGCTCCAGGGCCTTCTCGTCCCGGCGCTTGCGGACGACCTTCTCGAGCTCCTTCCAGCGCGTCACGTCGAGCTTCACCCCGGCGAGCTCCATCTCCGCGATGGTCGCGACGGCGGCGAACTCTATCTTCGCGATGCGGAGCAGCTCCTCCTCCCTCAGCCGCTCCGCGAGCTTCTCGCGCAGCGGCAGCAGGACGGCGGCGTCGCGGGCGGCGTACTCGATCTGCGCCTCGGAGAGCTTCCCCGACCAGTCCTCCCGCCGCGCCGACTTGTCCAGCTTCCGGTCGAGCTCGCGCTCCGCTACGGCCTCCAGGGAGAAGGCCGGGCTCTGGTTCCCGCCGGCGAGAAGCTGGGCGGCGAGCATGGTGTCGAAGATGGGGGAGAGGGCGATGCCGTGCTCGTCCTTGAGGAAAGAGTAGTCGAACTTGAGGTTGTGTCCGACCTTGACCGGCCCGTCCTCGAGAGCCTCCTTCAGCGGCGAGAGGTCGCCGACCTCGAAGACGTCGATGACGTGGGTCTCGTCCGGCGTGGCAACCTGGAGGAGGCGGATGCGGCCGTCCCTGGGCGAGAGCGCCGTCGTTTCGAGGTCCACGCCCACTGCCTCGGCCCCCCTGACGGCTTCGGCGATGGGGGCGAGGTCCGCGGCGTCGGTGACGAGCTTGTGCTCGGAGAGGCTCTTTTCCATGCGCGGATTCTAGCAGGGAGCGCGGCGGGGTCCCGGACCCGGCGCCCCTATCGGCGGGATTACAGACTTCGGGCTCGGGTAGGATATAACCGCTTCGTAGGCAGGGTCTTTTCAAGCGAAAAGGATGCAAAAGGCGCCATGGGCAACTCTTTCAAGATCGGCCGGTTCGCCGGCATCGACGTCAAGGTCCACTGGACCTTCTTCTTGCTGCTGGCCTTCTTCGGGTACATCGGCTACGGGACCGCCACCAGGGCGGGCGTCAACGTCACCCTGGGGATCGCCGTCACCATCGCCGTCATCCTGGCGCTGTTCCTGTGCGTCGTGCTGCACGAGTTCGGGCACTCGCTCGTGGCGCAGCGGCTCGGCATCGACGTCACCGACATAACGCTGCTGCCCATAGGCGGCGTCGCCCGGCTCAAGACCCTCCCCGACAAGCCGGTCGACGAGATCAAGATCGCGGTGGCCGGTCCCCTCGTGAACGTGGTGCTCGCCCCGATCTTCCTCGGCCTCGCCTTCGCCTTCGGCGTGGACCTCACCTCGCCCCCGGGGCTCGCGGCGGCGCAGCAGTCCGTGGGCGGCGCCCTGTTCTACCTGGGGCTCGTCAACATAGGGCTCGTGGTCTTTAACCTCATCCCGGCCTTCCCGCTCGACGGCGGCAGGGTCTTGAGGGGGCTCCTCGCGATCCGCTTCGGGCCGGTGCGCGCCACGGACATCTCGGCCGCCATCGGCCAGTTTCTCGCCATAGCGCTCGGGTTCTTCGGCTTCGCGACGGGGAACCTCGGGTTGATCCTCATCGCCATCTTCGTCTTCTTCGGCGCCTCGGGCGAGCAGCAGATGGTCCGCCAGCGTGAGACGACGCGCGGCCTCGACGTCTCGGACGTGATGGGCACGAAGCGGCGCACGGAGACCGTCTCCCCGTACAACAACTTCGGCCAGGTCCTCGACGCGGTCATCCACGGCTACCAGGTGGACTTCCCGGTGGTCGAGGACGACGGCAGGGTCGTCGGGATGCTGACGCGCGGCGAGATCTTCCCGGCCGTCCACTCCCCCGACAAGTTCCGCGACGTGCGCGACGTGATGCGCACGGACTTCCCCACGATAGCCCCGGATGCCGACCTCTTCGAGGAGGGCACCCGCCTCCTCCAGGAGAGCGGCTTCCGCGCCATACCCGTCGTCGAGAACGGCGAGCTCGTCGGCATGCTCACCGTCGACGACATCGGCCAGGCCAACCTCCTGCGCGACCTGCGCAAGCCCCAGTACTAGGAGAGGGGCCCAGGGTGCGCGTGGTCTCACTCCTCCCGAGCGCGACGGAGCTTCTTTCCTTCGTCGGCGCCTCCGAGGAACTCGTCGGCGTGTCGCACGAGTGCGACTACCCCGCCGGCGTAGAGGCGCTCCCGAAGCTGACCCGCCCACCCATCGACCACCACGCCATGACGAGCGCCGAGATCGACGCCGCCATCGGCAGGCACCTCTCCGAGACCGGGAGCCTCTATGCCCTGGACGCGGAGCTTCTGGAGGAGCTGAAACCCGACCTCATCCTCACCCAGGGCCTCTGCGACGTCTGCGCCGTCTCCCTGGACGTCGTGCGCGAGGCCGCAACCGGGCTCTCCACGAACCCCCGCGTCCTCTCCATGAACCCGACGACGCTGGGAGAGGTCCTCGCGTGCGCGGTCGAGGTCGGCGACGCCGTGGGCAGGGGCAGCGCCGCCCGCGAGAGCGTCGCCGCCCTCGGGGAGAGGCTCGTCCGCGTGCGGGAGGCCGTCGAGGGGCTTCCACGGCCGCGCGTCGGCGCGATCGAGTGGCTCGACCCGCCGTTCTCCGCCGGCCACTGGGTCCCCGAGATGGTCCGTCTGGCCGGAGGCGAGGATCTCTTCGCCCGCGAGGGCGAACCCTCCGCGCGCCTCCGGTGGGGGGACGTCTTCGCCGCCGAACCCGAGGTGCTCGTCCTGATGCCCTGCGGCTTCGACAAGGAGCGCGCCCTCCTAGAGGCCCGTCCCCTGCCCCGCCTCGAGGGCTGGAGCGGCGTGCCCGCGGTACGCTCGGGGCGCGTGTGGGCCGTCGACGGCAACTCGTTCTTCAGCCGCCCGGCGCCGCGCCTCGTGGAGGGGGTGGAGATCCTGGCGCGCCTCCTCCACCCGGAGGCGTTCGCGGGTCCGCCCCCGGCGACGGCCGCCCGCAGGCTCGACCCTTCGCTCCCCGAAGCGGCGAGCCCGACTCCCTAGGGAGCAGGCGAGGACCTTGGGGGCCTGGGGACCGGGGATCTTCGAGAACGACGACGCGCTCGACTGGGTCTACGGGCTGGGCCAGGCTCGGGGACCGGGGCCCGTCTCGGAGGCGCTCGAAGCCGTGGTCCACGATGACGGCGGCTACCTCGACGCCTCGGACTGCGCGATGGCGCTCGCGGCGGCCGAGGTCGTCGCCGCCTCGGCGGGAAGCCCCGGTCCCGGGCTGCCGGAAGAGGCGGCGGCCTGGGTCCGCGAGCACGGCGCGACGGTCGAGAGCGGCGCCTCGGCCCTCGCGGTACGGGCCGCGAGGGCGGTCAGGGACGCGCCGGGCTCGGAGCTCAGGGAGCTGTGGGAAGAGTCGGGCGAGGCCGGGGAGTGGTACGCGGCCGTGGACGGCCTCGTCTCGCGGCTCGGGCGCTAGCCCCGGTGGCCCGAACGGGGCCCGTCCGGTCGCGCCCGTCCGGCGGGTCCGCTAGACTCTAGAACCTGTGAAGCCGATCCTGAAGGAGATAGACCGGCTGGTCTCGCGGATGGGCACGCACCCGGTCTGGGGCTACGCCCACTGCGTCAGGGTCTGCGTCCTCGCCGAGGACCTCGCCCGCGAGGAGGGACTCCGGTACGACGCCGAGGCCCTCCGCCTCGCCTCCCTGCTGCACGACATCGGGCTGTACAGGGCCTACTCCATGAGGGAGGGGACGGACCACGTCCGGCGCTCCCTGGCCGTCGCGGCGGGGATGCTCCGGGACGGGGACTACCCCCCCGACGCCTCCCGCGTCGTCCTGGACGCCATCGAGCACCATCCGCCCGGCGCCGCGCCCGGCCACCACCCCGAATCCCACCTCCTCAAGGACGCCGTCGCCCTCGACTACCTGGGCGCCACGGGCCTCGCCCGCGTCTTCGCGATGGTGGGCCTCGAAGACGACGTCCCCGACCTGCCCGCGGCCTTCCGCCACGCGCGGAGCCTCCGGCGCAGCGTCCCCGACCTCCTCCGGCTCGACGCATCCCGCGAGATCGCCCGCGAGCGCGTCGTCGAGATGGACGATTTCTTCGGCAACCTGGAGAGGGACACCGGCAACCTCAAGCTCTTGTAGCCGCCGGGCACGAGAAGACGCATCGAGCCATGGCGGCTCGAAGACAAGCGTCGCCGCCCCACCCGACTCGTAGCGGCGGACCTCGATCATCTACCCCCGCAACCGGCCCCACCGCCCGTCAGCGCTCCGCGGTTGGCTTCCCGTCCTTGCCCCCACAGCCGACGTGAACCTTCGGGGACGGGCCGAAGGAGCCCCGACGGTAGGGGACCGCCGCTCGGCTTCGAGAAGCTCTACGGCCGCCGTCGAACGAGTCCGCGGCGCCCGCCGATCACCGAAACACCGGGCCGCCGAGCATCTCGCCGACGGGCTTTTCGTCTCCTTGGAGGCTCAGGAATACGGGCCACTACTCGCCACGGCGCGTTCCTCGGCGAGCAATCCTCGGGGGGGTTATCCCTGGTCCGGTCGAACGGGGGTAGGAGGGCCGGTACCGTCGCGCGCCTTGCGGAGATCCGGAAAGCCGGGTAAATGTAACGTAAGGAGCAACGACCAGAGATTGCCGGAAGAGATGAGGGCAGGAGAAGTAGGCGTGGCGCCGGTTCATGGGGAGGACGTTGCTCGGTGGCGCACGATGGGGGGACGGAAGGAGCGTAATGACGCTTGAGACGACACCCGCGATGGAATCGTTGAAGGCTCGCCTCAAAGCCACCTGGATGGCCGGAGACTACGGGCACTTCGCCAGGTACCTGGAGCCGAGCGCGCTGGAGTTTCTGGCGCGGATCCCCCTCCAGGCCGGGACGCGAGTGCTCGACGTGGCCTGCGGGGCGGGCCAGATCTCCATCCCCGCCGCGCGCGCCGGAGCCGTGGTGACGGGCGTCGACATCGCCACGAACTCGATCGAGCAGGCGCGCGCCCGGGCCCGAGACGAGGGCCTGGACGCCCGATTCGACGAAGGCGACGCCGAGATGCTGACCTACGAGGACGCCTCCTTCGACCTGGTGGTGAGCCTCTTCGGGGCGATGTTCGCGCCCCGACCCGAGCGGGTGGCCGCCGAGCTGGTCCGCGTCTGCCGGCCTGGCGGGCGGATCGTCATGGGCAACTGGACCCCCGAGGGCTTCGTCGGACAGATGTTCAAGGTCATCGGCAAGCACGTGCCGCCCCCGCCCCTGATGCCCTCGCCGATGCTGTGGGGCGACGAAGCGACCGTCCGCGAGCGGCTGCGCGACGGGGTAGCGGAGCTACGCCTGACCAGACGGCAGTACCCGTTCTACTATCCCTTCCCCCCATCCGAGGTGGTGGAGCACTTCCGCACCTACTACGGCCCCATGAATCGGGCCTTTACCGCGCTCGACGACGCAGGGCAGACCGCTCTCCGCCGCGACCTCGAGGGCCTGTGGACCGAGCACAACCTCGCCACCGACGGCACCACCCGCATGGACTCCGAATACCTCGAGGTCGTCGCGACCCGAACATAGCCGATCCTCCCCTGCGGGGAGACGAGGACCCGGGCGAGGGCGTAGACGGGGCCGCTCCTGCGGCCCCATAGGCCCGCCACCACCGAGGGAACCCGGTAAGCCGCCTGCAGCCACCCCGTCTTCGTCTGTCCAATGAGCTAGCTACGGCACGACGCTCGTGGCCGCACCATGTCCCATCACCGGGGCTACCGCGTAGCCTGTCAGAACGAACAGGCACCTAGAAGGCATCCCCGGCACTCGTGACACGCGAACGGTACTCGTAGCGGCTGGTCGGGCCATGGCGGCGTCCTCCTGGCGTAGTCCTCGAGCATCGAGGGCTTCAGTCTCCCGCACTCGCCAAGGGGCTCCGAGCCCGAAGAGTCGCCGTTGGAGGTTCGGCCCTTGCTGCGGAGAAGCCTAGGCGTGCGTCAGCACGCGGTCTATGAGCGTGAGCAGGTCTTCGAGGTGGACGGACCTCTTGCCGTAGCTCCGGCCGTCGACGCGGATCTCGTCCTCCGGAGGCTCGGCGTATGGATAGTACTCCACCCAGGAGGTCTCGAAGGGACGGCCGCCGTTCCCGTCGACGATGTCGGGCTGGCTGCACAGGACCACGTCGGGCCTGAGCCGGTCTACCTGTTCGGTGAGCTCGACCGCCTCCACCACGTGAACCCTCAGGTCGGGCCTGAGCTCGCCGATCACCTGACCGATGGTGTGGGAGTAGGAACGCGGTCGTAGGGAGATCAGCACCACGGGGAACTCGTCCGTCCCGCCGTCGATAGCACCTCCGATTATGCTGGCTATCACGTCGTTCTCCCGTCTCCGACCGCCTCTAGCGGTCCCCTTCGCGTCCGTACGTCTCCTGGTCCGACAACGATACCCCCGCCGTACCCGCCGCGGCCTCACCAGATGTGCGTATCTTTGTGCAGCCGATTTGGGCTAGGAGGCGAGTAGGGGTGCCCGGGAGCGTACCGGGCTCGCCGAGCGGGGGCCTTCACGCGGCGCCCATCCGCCCCCTGCCGCAAGCGGTCCCGACCTCCGGGCGAACCCGGCCGCCGCGAGCGCACCGGCTGGTTCCGCAGTCGCTGCCTCTTCGCCTCCCGCTCGTCATCGGTCGCCAGGCACCGTCTTGTTCTCTATAAGACAAACCGAAGGCGCAAAACGATACGCCGCGCGGAGCCGGGAGGTGCTTCTGGGGTGGGCGGAGCCGGCGGGGAGGCGTCGGACCAACGCGACGGCGGCTTCTCGTCTCCCCTCGTCCGTGTTCTCCGAGGTCCGTTCCCCCGGTCCCTGCGCTGCCGTCGCTCCTCGGGCTTTGCGGGCGGGCCCGGCAGGGTTGCTGCACACGTTGCAGCAGGGTATGTTGAACAGATAAGGGCGGCTATTCGCGGAGAAGTACGACCGTGTCCCCGGACCGGGTAGGGAGCAGGAGCTTGGCGTTGGACCGGCATTCGAAGCACCCGCCCCACGGTGGCGGAGCGTGGCTTGCGCGTTACGGCAGCGCGATCTTGGCCGTCGTCCTCGCGCTGCTGCTGCAGTTGCTGCTGGTCCCCCTGTTCGGGTCCGGGCCGAACGCGAGCCCCTTCATGATGTTCTTCGCCGCCGTGATGGTCGCGGCTTACCTGGGCGGCCTGGGTCCGGGGCTCGTGGCCACCGCCCTCTCCGCCCTGCTCAGCAGTTACTTTCTCCTCTCCCCGCAGTACTCTCTCCAGCTTATCGGGTTCGGTCAGGGCTTGCGCCTCCTGGTGTTCGTGCTGGAGGGGGCGGTCATCAGCCTGCTGGTCGAGGCCATGCACTCCGCGGGGCGGCGCCTGCACGAGAGCGAAGAGCGCTACCGCTCGCTGGTGGAGAGCGCCGAGGACTACGCGATCCTCATGCTCGACCCCGAAGGGCGCGTCGCCAACTGGAACGCTGGGGCCGAGCGCCTCTTCGGCTACCGGGAGGACGAGATCCTGGGGGAGCCCGGCTCGCTCCTCTTCGTGCCCGAGGACGTCCGGAGGGGCGCGCCCGAGGCGGAGCTGATGCGGGCGGAGGTCGAGGGTCGCGCCGAGGACGAGCGCTGGCACCTGCGCAAGGACGGCTCGCGCTTCTGGGCCAGCGGGTTCGTCAGGCCGATGTACGACGGGGAGGGGAGGCTGCGCGGCTTCTCCAAGGTCGCCCGCGACATGACCGAGCACAAGGAGGCGAACGAGCGGGCCAGGTTCCTTGCAGACCTCAACCACGCGCTGCAGCCGCTCACGGACCCGGACGAGCTGACGGCCACCGCCGCCCGGATGCTCGGCGAGCACCTCGACGCCGACCGCTGCGCCTACGCCGAGGTGGAGGCGGACGAGGACCACTTTCGCATCACCGGAGACTACGCCCGGGGCATGCCCGGCATCGCCGGGCGGTTCGCCATGTCCGCCTTCGGCACCGAGGCGCTGCGCCTGATGCGGGAGAACGAGCCGTACGTCGTCCGCGACGCCGAGGCGGACGAGCGCGTCTCCGCCGGGGATCTGGAGGCGTACCGGCAGACGAGCATCCGGGCCGTCGTGAGCGTGCCGCTGCACAAGGCCGGGCGGTTCGTGGCGGGGATGGCCGTCCACCAGGCGACGCCGCGGCGCTGGTCGGACGAGGAGGTCGAGCTCGTGAGGACCGTGGCCGAGCGGTGCTGGGAGTCCATAGAGCGGGCGCGGGCGGTCAGGGACCTGCGCGGGAGCGAGGAGCGGTTCCGTACGCTGGCGGACAACATCTCGCAGCTCGCGTGGATGGCCGACGAGAAGGGTTGGATCTTCTGGTACAACAAGCGGTGGTTCGAGTACACCGGCACGACCCTCGAGGAGATGCAGGGCTGGGGCTGGAGGGAGGTCCACCACCCCGACCACGTCGAGCGCGTGACCGAGCGCGTCCAGCGGTCGTGGGATTCCGGCGAGCCCTGGGAGGACACCTTTCCCCTGCGCGGCAAGGACGGCGCCTACCGCTGGTTTCTCTCCCGCGCCAGGCCCATCCGCGACGAGGACGGCGGGATCGTGCGCTGGTTCGGGACCAACACCGACGTGACCGAGCAGCGCGAGGCCGAGGAGGCGCTCAGGCAGAGCGAGGAGCGCTACCGGGCGGTCATCGAGCAGTCCGCCGAGGGCATCTACCTCGTCGACGCCGATACCTTGATCATCCTGGAGGCCAACCCCGCCTTCCGGGGGCTGCTGGGCTACGACGCGCCCGAGGAGCTCGTGGGGAGGGACGTCCACGAGCTTATAGCGCTCCCCAGGGAGGAGGTGGACGAGGCCGTGCGGCTCACCCTCGGGCGGGGCGCCGCGTGGTCGGCGAGCGCCGGTACCGGCGCAAGGACGGGACGCTGGTGGAGGTGGAGGTGGGCGCGAGCGTGGTCTCCTACGGCGGCAGGCGGGTCATCTGCGCCGTGGTGCGCGACATGACCGAGCGCAGGCGCGCCGAGGACGCCCTGCGGGAGGTCAGACGGCCGAGCGCGCCCGGATGGCGCGCGACCTGCACGACGGCCCCCTCCAGGACCTCTCCTACGCCGCGCAGGCGATGGAGATCCTGCGCCTCGTGCCCCCGAGGAGGCGCCGGCGGGCCTCCTCGACGGCGCCCTGGACGCGATGCGCAGGTCTTCGAGGGAGGTGCGAGCGGCCGTCAACGACCTCAGGCGCGAGGAGCGCGAGCGGCCGTTGCCGGAGATGGCCTCGGCCCTCGTGGAGAGGGTCCGGGCCATGGCCCCCGACCAGGACGTGCGGCTCGCCGTCGGGGAAGGGTTCCCGGAGGTCCCCCTCGGGAGACGGGGGGAGGAGATCCTGTCCGTGATCCAGGAGGCCATGACCAACGCCCGGCGCCACTCCGGGGCCCGCAACGTCCGGGTGAACCTCGACGCCGGGACCGAGGAGCTGGTGGTCGAGGTCTCCGACGACGGGCGCGGCTTCGGGGCCGGGGCCGCGCCCGGGGTGGGGCTCTCGAGCATGCGCGAGAGGGCCGCGGCCCTGGGCGGCAGGCTGGAGGTGGAGAGCGCGGCGGGGAGTGGCACCACGGTGCGGCTCACGGTCCCGAGGTCCGGCCCCTCGCGGGAGACGGCGGAGGACGGAGCGGTCCGGCCGGCGCCGGCCGGACCCCGACAGAACGGAGGACGAGCGTGACCGGGGAGAAGAGCGCCGACGAGCCCGTCCGCCTCCTGCTCGTGGAGGACCACGCCGCCTTCCGCCAGGCCCTCGCGTTCGTCCTGAGCCGCCAGCCGTGCTTCGAGGTGGTCGCGCAGGCCGGGACGCTCGACGGGGCGCGCGCCGCCATCGGACGGGGGATCGACGTGGCGCTGGTGGACCTGATGCTGCCGGACGGCAACGGGGCCGACCTGATCGCCGAGCTGCGCGAGACCAACCCCTCGGTAAGGGTGCTGGTCCTGAGCGCGAGCCTCGGGGAGGAGAACCTCTCGCGGGCCCGCGAGGCGGGCGCCGACGGCGTCCTCGACAAGACCGTCTCGCCCGGGGAGATCGCCGAGACGGTGCGGCGCCTGAGGTCCGGCTAGCAGCCCCCGAGCTCGCGCCCGGCGCGGACCGCCTCCTCCACCTCGTCGATGGCGGCCAGCAGGTCCTCGAGACCGGGGTTCTCCGACGCCTCCCGCCTCCCGTCGACGCAGAGCTCCGAGGGGTCGTCGGGCTCGGCCGCGAGGGTGTACCACGCGGGCCTACCCCCCGGGTCCACGGTGTTGGGCCGGCTCGACACCACGAGGTGGGGGTTCGAGCGCCCTACCTCGGAGCCGAGCGTCGGGAGGCCCACGGCCGTCACCGCCACCTGCGGGCGGAGCGCGCGGACGGCGGCGACCAGGGCGTCCCTGTAGGCGAGGTGGCTCTCCTCGTAGGAGATCAGGACGCGGACGCCGCTCCCCTCCCCCCGCGCCTCGCGCCCGAGCCCCCTCACCGCGGCGAGGATCTCCTCGAAGCCGACCTCCTTGGAGAGCACCTCGTCGGCGCCCGCCTCCAGCAGCTTCTCCCGGTCTTCGCGGTCCAGGGCGTGGGAGAGCACGAGCACCGGTATCGACGGGTCGGCGTCGTGCAGCTCCTGGACCAGAGCTACCCCGTACTCGTCGAACAGCGGCACGTCTACCACGGCGGCGTCGATGCCGCCTTCGGCCATCCTCCTCCGGCCCTCGGCCACGGAGTCGGTCTGCGCCACGACCTCCAGATCCGGCTCCCGGCCCATCAGGAAGGAAGCGGTCTGGCGGAACGCGCGATGGACCTCAGCGAACAGGATGCGTACGATTCCGGCACCCCCATCTCGTCGTCCTGGCCCATATCTCTACCAAAGCTGCGCCGACGGTACACCTCGCGAACCGGTCACGCCCCGAGACCGAAGGATTCCCTCACGCGGGACGAAGCCCGAGCTACGAGGCCGTCCAGAGCAGGTAGGCCCCGAAGCCGATGCTCCCGAGACCGATAACCGTCATCCTGACGCCGACGACGACGTGGACGCCGCGCTCCGACAAGGGGCCGATGCCGCCCCGCCGTCCCCGGCCGCCCCGGAGGAGGGCGTAGAGCCCGAACGTCAGCGCGACGAGGCCGACAACCACGAGGAAGAGGCCCGCGGCGAGGCCGGTCGACACGCGGCCCTAGCCCTTCCGGCCGCCCATCCGGGCGAGGAGGTTGCGGAAGCGCGGGTTGTTGCGTAGAGGGGCGAACTCCATGGCCTTCTCGAAGTGCTCGGCGTCCTGCTCTCCGGCGGCGACGGCCTTCTCGATAAGGTCGAGCGAGGCCGAGAAGTCGCCGCGCCGGGCCCGGATGCTCGCCAGCGCCGAGAGCGCCGGGGAGTACTCGGGGTCTGCGGTGACCGCCCGCACGAGGAGCTCCTCGGCGGTTTCGAGGTCGTCGGTGGCGTAGTAGAGGCTCGCGTAGGAGTAGAGGGCGCGCGGGTTGTTCGGGTCGCCCTTGAGGGCCTCCATGAGGTGCTCCTCCGCCGATCCGACCTCGCCGCGGCGCTCGCGGTAGAGGCCGAGCTCCAGGTGGGCGTTCGGGTCGTCGGGGTCGAGGGCGAGGACGCTCCGGTAGGCCTCGGCGGAGCCCTCCTCGTCCCCGAGGGCCAGCCGTACCTCGCCCAAAGTGTAGAGGTGGCGGATCTCGTCGCGGCCCAGGGCCACGGCCTCCTCGGCCAGGGCGAGGGCCTCGTCGAGGTTCTTTTCCTCGGCGAGGAGGTGGGCGGCGAGCTCGTCCCGGATCTCGGGGGAGCCGGGGCAGTACTCCAGGCCGCGCCGGAAGGCGGCCTCGGCCTCCTCCATGCGGTTGTTGCGGGCGTGGCAGATGCCGAGGTTCGCGTGGGCCTCCCACCAGTCGGGGGTCTCCTCGATGACCTCCTCGTACGCCTCGACGGCCTCCGGGTAGCGGCCGAGCATGTCCAGGGAGTTGGCCCGGAAGGTGCGCGCCCCGCTCTTCTGCTGCCCGTCGCCCGACGCCCCGTCCGCGATCTCGATGGCCTTCTCGAAGAAGTCCAGCGCCTGGGCGTAGTCCGAGGCGTCGAAGGCGGTGAGCCCGGCGTTGATGAGCATGTCCGCGTCGTCGGGGTGCGACCTCGTCCACCTCTCAAAGGTCGCGCGCGCGAGGTCCGTCTCGCCCATGAGGCCGTAGTAGCGCCCGAGCTCGACGAAGGCGTCCGGGTACTCGGGGTCGAGCGAGGTGGCCCTCTCGAGGTGGTGGACCACCTTGAACGGCTCGTCGTCGCGCATCCCGAGGGCCGCGAGCCCCATCCTGGGGGCCACCCAGTCCGGGTCCTGCTCCAGGGCGCTCAGAAAGTTCGCCTCGGCCTCCTCGGTGCGGTCGAGGCCGAGGAGGGCCCGGCCTATGGCCTCCATCGCCTCCGGGTTCTCGGGCTCCAGCGCCAGGGCCGCCTGAAAGCGCGCCAGCGCGTCTTGCAAAAGCCCCTCGCCGGCGAGGGTCTCGCCCTGTTCCAAAAGCTCCTCGAACTCCTCCACGGGAGCAATTAAACCAGATGAACCGCCCGGTTTTGGTGATAACTCCCCCTCGCCCGGGTCCCGGCCCGCGCGCCGTTCTCCCGTATAATCGGCGGCCGGAGGACCGGACCGGAAGAGAGGCGACGTTTTGAAGAACCCCCCCGTGGTCGAGACGATCCAGATCCGCTACCAGGACCTCGACCCCTACGGGCACGTGAACAACGCCGTGCACATGAGCTTCTTCGAGACGGTGCGCATGGCGTACCTCGCGGCGCTCGCCGAGAAGCTCGGGGTCGGACCTCTGGAGGCCGGGGACCTACCGGGGGTGCGCTACGTGATCGCCGAGGCGACCGTGAGGTACAGGGCCCCGATCTTTATCGGCGAGGGGCTCTCTGGCGCCGCGAGCGTCCGCACGGTCGGGAACCGCTCGTTCGTTATGGACTACGAGCTGCGAGGCGGCGAGAGCTTCGAGGAGGGCCGCGTCGTCGCCGAGGGGACGAGCGCCCAGGTCTTCTACGACATCGACTCCGGCGAGGTCCGCCCCCGCCCCGACTGGTTCCTCCCGACCGTCGCCGCCCTGGAGAACCGCCCGGAAGAGTCCTTCGCCCCGGAAGGACGCTAGGGAGCCGTGGAACGCAGGAGGCTCGGGGAGGGCGGGATCGAGGTCTCCGCGGTCGGGCTCGGGACCTGGCGGGTCCTCGACGTCCGGGGGCCGGCGGAGGCGGACCGCCACGAGGTGGTCGGGGAGGCGCTGGGGGCCGGCGTGACGCTCTTCGACTCCTCCCCGATGTACGGGGAGGCCGAGCGGGTCCTCGGCGACGCCCTGCGGGAGCACGGCCGGGACCGGGCGACGGTCGCCACGAAGGTCTGGACGCCGGACGACGGGGAGGCGGAGCGCCAGATCGAACGCGCCCTCGGCTTCTTCGGGGGCCGCGTCGAGCTCTACCAGGTCCACAACCTCGTCGCCACGAAGAAACGGCTGGAGCTGCTCGAGCGCCTGAAGGGGGAGGGCAGGGTCCGCTCGATAGGCGCCACCCACTACTCCCGCTCCGCCTTCCCTGAGCTTATGGACGTGATGCGCACCGGGCGCGTGGACTTCGTGCAGGTCCCCTACAACGCCGACGACGTCGCCGTCGCCGACGGGGTCCTGCCGCTCGCCGAGGAGTTGGGCCTCGGCGTGATCGTCATGGTCCCCCTGGGCTCCGGCCGCCTCGTCCGGAACGCGCCTTCGGAGGAGGACCTCCGCCCCCTGCAGGAGTTCGGCGTCGAGACCTGGGCGCAGGCCCTCCTCAAGTTCGTCCTCTCGGACCCTCGAGTCACCTCGGCCATCCCCGCCACTAGCTCTCCCCGGCGCGCTCGGGAGAACGCCCGCGCGGGCGAGCCGCCCTTCTTCGGCGAGGAGGAGCGGGAGTACGTCAGGCGCCTGGCCCGGAAGGGCTGAGACGGGGGTGCGGCGCTCGGTCGCGCTCACCTGGGGGTCCACGCCGGCGGAGCGACGCGGGGCCTACCCCTGCGACCCGCTCCTCCCCGACGCCGACGCCGCCTACTTTCGGGCCGTGGACGTCTCGGCGCCCGCGCCCACGGTGTTCCGGTGGCTGTGCCAGCTCAAGCTCGCGCCCTACAGCTACGACTGGATCGACAACTTCGGCCGCCGCAGCCCGAGGCGCCTCGTCCCCGGCGCCGAGAACCTCGCCCCGGGCCAGAGGGTCATGACCATCTTCGGGCTCGTCGCCTTCGAGGAGGAGAGGCACCTGACGGTGGCCCTCGACCTCCCGCGAGCCGTCTCGGTCTTCGGCCGTGTCGCCATGAGTTACGTGGTCTCTGCGACCTCCGAGGGCTCCTGCCGCCTCGTCGCGAAGATAAACGTCCGCTACCCCACGAAGCCCCCGTGGTCTTTCGTGCGCTGGATCCTGCCCTGGGGAGACCTCGTGATGATGCGCAAGCAGCTACTGACCCTCAAGCGCCTCTCCGAGAGCCAGGCCAGGCTCGCCGGACGGCCCGAGGCCTGGGGGTCCTAGTCGAGCCCCTCTACCTCCTCCGGCGTGGGCAGCGAGCCCTGCGCCCCCTCGCGCGTGACCGCCGCGGCCCCCGCGAGCACGGCGTAGGGGACCGCCTCCTCGAGACCGTCCCCGCCCGCGAGCCGCGCCGCCAGGGCGCCCACGAACGCGTCGCCGGCCCCGGTGGTGTCCACGGCCTCGACCTCCGGGGCGCCGAAGCGGCGGGTCGAGCCCCCGGCCGCTAGGAGAGCTCCCTCTGCGCCCAGGGTGACGACGACGGAGCGCGGGCCGCGCCCCAGCAGCCCCTCGACGGCCGCCTCGGGCTCTCCCCCCGCCTCGCCGAGCAGAAACCGGGCCTCGTGCTCGTTGACCACCAGGGGATCTGCGAGGGCGAGAATCCCCTCGGGCACCTCGCGCGGCGGGGCGAAGTTGAGGAGGAAGCGGCCCCCGGCCCCCATCACCGCCCGCGCGGCGCGCCCGACGGCCCCCGCGTCTACCTCGAGCTGCGCCACGAGCACGCCGGCGGCGCGGAGGTCTTCCGCCGCGGCGTCCACCTCCCGGGGACCGAAGGAGCGGTTGGCGCCGGGGGAGACGACGATGGCGTTCTCGCCGTCCGGCGTGACGGTGATAAACGCGGAGCCGGTCGGGACGCCGGGGACGGACCCTACGTGGGTCGTGTCGACGCCGGCCTCGCGGAGGTTGCGCACGAGGTCCGCGCCGAAGGCGTCCTCGCCCACCCTCCCGAGCATCGCGACCCTCGCCCCCAGCCGGGCGGCGGCGACGGCCGAGTTGGCGCCCTTGCCGCCGGGGAAGAGCGAGAGCTCGGCGCCGGTGACGGTCTCGCCGGGCTCGGGCCGGCGCTCCAGGCGGAGGACGAAGTCCTGGTTTATGGAGCCGACGACGAAGACCCCGCTCACGAGACGCTCCCCTCACCCTGTTGCCCTACGGCCAAGCATTCTACAGAATGGGCCCATGGGCGGGTTGGGGGAGCTAAAGAGCTACGGGGAGCCGGGGGCGCTGGTCTACCTCGCGGACTGCGTGGAGCTTATGCGGCTCATGCCCGCCTCCTGCGTCGACGCCGTCTTCGCCGACCCGCCCTACCGGCTCTCCAACGGGGGCGTCACCGTCAGGAACGGGAAGCTGGCCCCCGTCGACAAGGGCGGCTGGGACAGGTCTCTGGGGCTGGAGAAGGACCACGAGTTCAACCTGGGGTGGCTGCGGGAGGCGCGGCGCGTCCTCAAGCCCGACGGCACGCTGTGGGTGACGGGGACGCACCACGTCATCTTCAGCCTCGGCTTCGCCCTGCAAACCCTGGGCTACCGGATCATCAACGACGTCATCTGGGCCAAGACCGACCCGCCCCCGAACGCCACGCACACGACGTTCACCCACGCCCACGAGACCATCATCTGGGCGAGCAGGGGCAGGGGGGCGCGGCACACCTTCAACTACGACCTCGTCAACAGCCCGAGCCCCGGGACGCAGGTCTCGTCGGTCTGGCGCATCCCGGCCGTCCCGAGGCGCGAGAAGGCGCACGGCTACCACCCGACCCAGAAACCCTTGCGCCTCGTGCGCCGCGCCCTGCTCGCCTCGACGTCGGAGGGGGACCTCGTCTTCGACCCCTTCTCGGGCTCGGGGACGACGGCGGTGGCGGCCAAGGAGCTCGGGCGCTTCTTCGTGGGGGCCGAGCTCGACGAGGGGTTCGCGGGGCTCGCGGCCCGCCGCCTCGGCGCCACCGAACGCGGCGGCGTGTTGCGGGAGATCTCCGGCCTCTTCCCGTAGAACACGGTCCACCTCACCCCAGCGCCGTTCATCGGCGGTTCATCGCCGTCTGCTTACCTTTGGGGTAACGCAGCGCGACGTAGGAGGTGCCGTCATGGCCGTCTTCCCACCCATCAGCGTGCGCCGGCCGCACGACATCGTGGACCACCCCGTCGGGGTCTGCGGCGTCGCCACCGGCTTCGAGGGGATCTTCGCCGCTCGTGTGCGGGACCAGGACGGCAAGGAGCTGCGGGAGGTCTCCGTGAGGGCCGGGGGGACGGGGATCCGGGGCAACTTCCGGATCGGTCTCGACCTTCCGGGCCGCCCGAAGACGGCGCGCGGCAGCGTCGAGGTCTTCGAGTACGCGCAGGACGGGAGCGGGGGAGAGGCGAGCAAGGCGGTCGTCCCCGTGGTGGCCTTCGGGGCTGCCCTGATCGACGGGTACAGAGGCTTTCTGCAGTACGCCGTCGAGCCGGGCGACAGCTTGTCGGGGCTCGCCGAGAGGTTCCTCGGCGACGGGGGCAGGTGGCGCGCGATCTTCCAGGCGAACCGCGACCGGATCGAGGACCCCGACCCGATCTTCGCGGGCCAGACCCTTCGCATCCCGCAGTAGGAGGACGCTGATGGCGACAATACGAACCGCAGGCGCGGAGGCGCGACGCCATCGAGCGAAGCGCGACGCATCGAAGCAACGGCGCGAGCCGGCTCGGAAGGAGGGTTTCACGTGCGGAGCAAGGGTAACTCGCCGGGGCTGATCTCCCTGGCCCTTGCGATCTCGGCTCTAGTGGCGGTTACGCTAATTTCAGCGGCGGGCACGGCTTCGGCTCAGGAAGACCAGGAGCCGCCCCCCGTCGAGACCGTAACGGTGACGTTCGAGCTCACGGTCGTGGGCCAGCCCCCGCCGAACGCGACGTTCTGGGGCTTTCTGACCTTCGAGCCTTTCGGGATCAGGCTCACCGACCCCGACGGCGACGGGGTCTACACCGGCGGCTTCCGGAACTTCCCGAGGGGCGACGCCCAACCGTTCTGGTTCGTGCAGGGCACGGGGACGCGCTTCAGCCAGGTCTCGGGGGAGCGGCCCGGCGAGCCCGTCTCGATCCTCCGGGACCTCGGCGTGCGGACGATCGACGCGGACACGACGCTCTCGGCCGTCGTCTCGTTCTCCGGGGGAGCGGGGAGGCGCATCGTCGGCACCCCGGGCGACGACCGGCTCCGCGGGGAGAACGGCCCGGACCTCATCGAGGGGCTCGACGGCCACGACGAGCTCTCCGGCGCCTACGGGGACGACCTCGCCTACGGCGGCACCGGCGACGATCTCGTCTACGGAGGCTTCCTGGTCTTCGGCGGCCCCGACGACGATGCCCTCTACGGCGGCCCCGGGGACGACGCCCTCTACGGCCTCAGCCTCGAAGATCTCGCCCACGGGGGACCGGGGGACGACCTCGTCCGTGGCGGTTTCGGCGACGGCGACGACGCCCTCTACGGCGGTCCCGGCTCCGACGCCGTCTACGGCGACGGCGGGGACGACTACCTGTACGCGGCGGACGACGCCTCCGCGGACCTCGTCTCGGGCGGGGCCGGCTCCGACCTCTGCGTCGTGGGGACGGAGGACCTGCCGCACACCTCCGGCTGCGAAGCCCTCCGGACGCGTTAGAACACGCTCCCCTGGCTCTCGCGGGGCGCTTGCTTCTAGCGCCCCGCGAGAAGGGCACCCCGCGCCGGGGCTATCGAAGCGTTGCGTCGAGCGGCCCTCCGTCTTCTCGAAGGGCTACACGGCGCGTCGGTCGAGCTTCGGCTGCGGATCGCCGGAGAGTGGGAGGCAGATCCTCATCGTGGTCCCCTCGCCGACGCGGCTCTCGGCCTCGATGCGTCCCCCGTGCGCCTCGGCGATGGCCCTGGCGATGGGGAGCCCCAGCCCGACCCCGCCCCTCTCGCTCGCCCGCGGGGCGTCGATACGGTAGAAACGCTCGAAGATGCGCGGCAGCTCCCCCTCCGGGATGCCGGGTCCACGGTCCGCAACCTCGACGCGCAGCTCGCCCGAGCCGGTCTCCGAGGACAGGGAGATCGGCTCGGGCGAGAAGCCGTACTTGGCGGCGTTGTCGACCAGGATCAGGACGGCCTGCTCGATCCGTGTCGGCTCGCACCGCAGAGTTTCTTCGGCGCGCAGGTCGGCGCGCAGCGAGATGCCCCGCTCCCGGGCCAACGCTCCCGCGCGCCTGGCCAGCCCTTCGAGGAAGGGCGCGACGTCGACCACCCTCGCCTCGAGCGGTACGGAGGCCGAGTCCGAACGGGCGAGCAACAGGAGGCCCTCGACCGTCTGCGACATCCGCCCGGACTCCTCCACGATCTCCCGCAGGATCTCCTCGTGGGCGCAGCCGTGGCGCATGCTCAGGCCGACCTCGGCGTTGCCGCGGATCACGGTCAGGGGCGTCTTCAGCTCGTGCGCGGCGTCGGCTAGAAACTCTTCCTTCGAACGGAGCGCTTCGGCGAGCGCGTCCAGGGCCAGCCTGCGCTCCGTGACGTCCTCGTGGGCCACCACCGCCCGCGGGGGGCCGTGGTTCGGGAAGCGCGTCACCCGGCCCACAAACCAGCGCCGCTCGTTCGGCGCGTGACACGGGTACTCGCGCGCGAACCTCTCCCGCTCGCCCGAGAGGATCGCGCGCAGCCCCTCCGCGAAGACGCCGGCCTCCTCGTCGTGGTCGCTCGCCGAGTCGCAGACGCGCAGGTAGTTGGCGCCCTCCGAGACGTTGACCGCGGCCCCGTTGGCCTCGGCGAACTCCCTCCAGGCCCTGTTGACGGCGACGATGGTCCCCGAGCCGTCGACTATCGCCACGTGCGCGGACAGCCCGTCCAGGGTGGCGCGTGCGAAGAATTCGGGATAGTCCACGACCCGGCCTGGTCCTCCCGCTCCCAGACGGTCCCCATGCCGCCTATTCCCGTGCCATCGTAGCACGCCGAAAGATACTGCGGGCACAATGTTCGCGCCTCACGCGGCGGTGGAGCCCGACGCGCCCGCGCTCTCTCCCGTCCCCGAATACGCCCGCCGAGAAGCGCCAGCGTCCCGATCGTCGTTTGGGAGCGGGGGCGCCCGGATCGCCTCGTGGGTTCGGAGCGGCGGTCGAGCCGTATGCTCTGCTCGGGCCTCGGCGGTACACCCGTATGGGACCGTCGGCTCTCTGTTACCATCGGCGCTGCACCCCGGCCGTCGTGCGCGCGCCGGTTCTGCGTGGCTTTCACGGGCACCGGGTTGCCGGGAGTACACCGCAAGATCCGAGAAGGAGGAGGCCGGGATCACGATTTCGCGACCGTCCGCGAGCCGTGTCCTCGAGCTTCGCGGGGGCCGCGACGCTCGGGGCACGAGGGCTCGCGACGCAGGGGAGCCGCTTGGCTAGGGGGGAACACGTCGCGTCCGAGTCCGGCCGCGCCGCTCGCCGGGGTCCTTCGAGCCTCCGGGTCGCGTTGCTTGTGGTGGGCATCCTGCTTCTGGCCGCCAACCTGCGCACGTCGCTCACGGGTGTGGCGCCCTTGATCGGGCAGATCCGCGCGGACACCGGCGTCTCCAACGGGGTGGCTGGCCTGCTCACGGCGCTGCCGCTGCTGGCCTTCGGGGTGCTCTCGCCGGTCGCCCCCGCTCTTGCTCGACGGATAGGCATCGAACGCGCGCTGCTGGCGAGCTTGTTCGTGCTCGCGGCGGGCATCTTGCTTCGCTCGGCGGGATCGGCGGCGGCGCTGTTCCTGGGCACGGTAGTCCTCGGGGCGGCGATCGCGGCGGGAAACGTGCTCCTGCCCGGCCTCGTCAAGCAGGGGTTCCCAGAGCGCACCGGCCTGATGACGAGCGCGTACACCACCACTATGGGCATCGCCGCCGCGCTGGCGGCGGGCGCGAGCGCGCCCGTGGCGATCGGCGTCGGCTGGCGAGCCTCCCTGGCGTTGTGGGCACTGCCGATCCTGGTGGCGATAGTAGCCTGGATCCCCCTCGTCTGGGGCGCCCGCCCCTCCGACGAGTCCGCCCCGACCTCCCGCGGCGTGAGCGGCCCGTGGAGGTCGCCGCTCGCCTGGCAGGTGACGCTCTTCATGGGGCTGCAGTCGCTGGTCTACTACGTGACGCTGACGTGGCTGCCGGAGATCCTGCAGGACGAGGGCATGGGCGTCTCCAGGGCTGGGTGGTTGCTCGCGCTCTCGCAGGCGTCGGGCATCGCGACGATGTTCCTCGCCCCCATGCTCGCCGGCAGGAAACCCTCCCAGCGAACGGTCGTCACCGCGGCCGTGGCCCTGAACGGCGCCGGCACCCTGGGCCTGCTGGTCGCCGGCGACACCGCCGCCGCTCTCTGGGTCGTGCTCCTGGGCCTGGGGCAGGGGGCGTGCTTCAGCCTGGCGCTCACCTTCTTCGCGCTGCGCGCGCCCGACCCCGAGCACGCCGCCGCGCTCTCGGGCATGGCCCAGTCCGTCGGGTACCTGCTCGCCGCGTCGGGCCCGTTCCTCTTCGGCGCCCTCCGCGACGCCACGGGCGCCTGGACGGTCCCCCTAACGCTCCTCCTCGCGCTCACGGTCTGCCTCCTGATCGCGGGCCTTGGCGCCGCCCGCGACGCCCAGATCCCCGGCTCGAACGCGCCGGCGAGCAGATCGGGCCCGAGGGGCGAGGCGTAGCGACCTGGCGTGACCGAGGAAGTGGACATCGGGGAGCCTGGGGAGGGGCAGAAGGGCCGCCGGGCGGTCTTCTCGTGCTCCGGTGGAGCGGGGTCCCTTCGGGGCCGCGGGAAAAATTTGACAAAAACAATATAATTAAGATGCTAATGGAAGTACGAAGGTGAACTCCCGGACCCACAAGCCCTATTGTCACCTGGGCGAGCTCCTGGACGGCATGGCGCGCAAGCGCAACGTTCGCGGGCCCTACAACATCGCCCAGTGGGTGACGCGCGCCACGGGCAACAGGGTTACCGGGCAGGCGGTCTCCCGCTACTTCTACGGCGAATCCTGGCCGAGACCGGCCTTCGTCTCTTCCTTCGCCCGGGCATTCGACCTGACCAGGGACGAGCGAGACGTTCTGGCCTGGGCTTACACCTACGGCCCCTTCCCGGAGGGGGCCTCGGACGAGCCGGACTCCCCGTCCAGCGACGGTTACCCCGTCGCGCGGTAGCCGGGGGCTCGAGGCCCTGTCATTCTGCTCGCGGTGTGCCTAGGCGGCCCAGAGAAAGGCCACGAGGGAGATCACGCCGACGACCAACGAGGCCCCGATCGCCCGCCGCAACGGGGTTGGCCTGCTCCAGGTCAGCACCGCCCGGACGAACCTCCGGCCGATGTTGTAGAGCAGGTACAGGATCGCCAGCATCTGCAGCGTGAGGAGGAGGGCCTCTACGGTCGCCGCGGCTACGTCGAGGAGGAGGCCATCGTCCAGGGCGCGGGCAGCCTGCGTTGCTTGGGCGCGCAACGATTCCCAGGCGGTCGAGGCGATGCTCGGGAGGTTGGAGACCAGGCTGAACAGGAGCAGGGAGAGCACGGGGACCGTGACGAGAACGTATGCTGCGAAAACGGTCTTCACCCTTGGCTTCAAGTTCGGCAGCCTGGCGCCCTTCCAGCGGCGGAGGGGCAACACGCTCCTCAGAAACGCCCCCATCTGCGAGAAGAAGTCCGGGATGCCCGAGAGGTCGGCGAGCGCCCAGTAGCCGTCGAAGCGGACGAAGGGGAGGCACTGGTAGACGATGTCCAGGTTGATCAGGAGTACTACGAAGAGCAGGATCTCCTGCCCCGTGACCGCGTACAGCGCCATGAGGCCGAGGGCGAAGATCAGGGAGAAGTAGAACCCGCCGAGGTCGGTACGTACCCTCCCCCAACGACCGAGCCGGTAGGCGTCCGTGGTATCGGTGTAGAAGGCGGGGTAGACGATATACAGGCCGGCGCCCATCGCCCGGGCCCTGCCGCCGCCGTACCGTAGCGCCGAGGCGTGGCCGAACTCGTGGAAGACGCCGGCGAGGAGCGTGGCCGCCAACACGACCAGCACCAGCCCCGGAGTACGCAAGAAAGCGACGACGCTACCCATCACCCCGTGCACGGCGTACAACCACCAGTGAGCGGCGACGACGGCCAGGAGAATGGGGACGAGAATCGGCGGCGCGAAGAGAAGCCGGAGCACCCCGGAAACGGGGTCTATAACGCGGGGTCCGATCGCCTTCGTGCGCATGTTCAGCGCCAGCGGCGAACGGGGACCCTCCCGGACGTCCGCCGGGTATCCGTGATCGTCGGCGTCCTCCGCCGGAGAGATCAACCCCAGGGGGATAAGCTTGGTCCCGATCATGCGCCGCACGTCGTCGGCCTCGACGGCCCAATCGGTCGACGCCGTCACCCCCGCAGCCACCTCCCTCAGCGTCCGCTCACCGTCGGATTGCTCGACGACGCGGTAGAGGAGCTCGGTGAGTTGTATGAACCGGTCCCCCCGCTGCACGAGCCATTGCCGATCCTCGAAGCCGGTCTCCTTCATCTCGCCGACGATCTCGACGTCCGGCGCACGCTCCGGGCGCTCCGGCACCTCGGCCTCGGCGCTGGAGACTCCCCGTCCGGCAGAAGGGGCTACCCGCCGCCCGACTCCCTCGCTGCTCTCGGTCTTCCCCGTTCCTGGCATCCCTCAGAGCTCCCCAAGACACGAAAACGGCGGGCCGGGCCAGGGCCCGACCCGCCAAGACCCGCTACCTAGAGGTCCTGATCAACTTCCGCCTCGCACTCGGCTTCCTGACCAGCGACCAACTGCGCGGCCAGTACTGCCGCGTTGATGTTGCAGAGGTTCGCCGCGATGCCGATGGGCACCTGGATGACGACGTCGTCGATGCGGACGTTCACCAGGGCCAACATCTCCCTTTCCGGAAGCTCGATCGCGGTCTGCGCCTCGAGCTCCTCGATGCTCAGGACCCTCTTCTCGGCCAGCATAGGCTTTCCCCTTTCCTTTGCCCTTACCTGCAAATGTATTGTGTTAAACAATTACTAATTGTGTCAAGGGGAGTCGCGATCTTTTGGAGATGTTTTTTGGCCCCTGGCGCGTCCTCTACGCGCGCGCCGATCCGTGTTGCTCCCTTACCGGACCGTGCATGGACGAGGAGGCTACGGATCGCAGCGCCGTGTGGCGTGGCGTCGCTCAGTACGGAAGTTCGGAGAAGGTGTACATCCAGGCCAGCCGTCTGCGTTCCTCCACCGTCAGCGAGAACGCATCGGCGAAGGCGGAGATGAATTTAGGGGCCGGGCAGCGTGCGCCCCGGAGGTAATCCAGCACGTCCTCGGGGTCGACCGCGTGATCGGCGGCCTCCCGTATGCGTGCGGCGATGGTGGAGGGATCGCTTGCCAACCGTTTCAGGGCCATGGCGGCCATCAGCTTGCCCAGGTCACGGTAGGGTGGTCCGTCGGTCACAGCCCAGAAGTCCTCTCAACCGGCGACGAAGCGCGGCTATGAGGACCCATGCTAACAACCCGCGATGAATCGGCGATGAACCCGCCACGGCCGAGGGTTCCGGTCTACCCCCGATGCCGCAGCGGCTCCGATGGCTCGCGCCGAAGCCGTTGGAGGGGGAGGGTCGCGCGGGCCTCCTCAGATGTTCAGGCCCCTCAGCAAGCTGCGGTAGAGGGCTCGGGTCTGAGGAGAGGGCGAGGTGCCGTACCGGCTGCCGAGGAGCTCCTCGGTCATCCGGTACTGTTGCAGCGCCCTGTGCCGGAGGCCGAGGCGCGCGTAGCATTGCATCAGGATCCTGTAGGTGCTCTCGCGGCAGGGGTCCCTCTCCAGCGCCCGGTAGCAGGCTCGTATCGCCTCCCGAGCTTGTCCGGTCTCCGCGTAGTGGCGCGCGAGGCGGTCCAGCACGTCCATGTGTGTGTCGGCCAGCCGCTCGCGTTCGATCAGGGTCCAGTCCTCGTACAGGTCCTCGATCATGTAATCGTCCCGGTACAGCTCGACGGCCCTCTCGTACTCCTCGACGGCTTCGGATGCCCGGCCCGACTCCTCCAGGAGGCGGCCGTTGCGGCAGCGCGCCTCGAACTCGTGGACGTCCGACGAGATTCGCGCGTTCGGGGAGAGGCGGTAGTACCCCGCCTCGCACACCACCAGGCCCTCGAGCTCTCTGGCGCGCCCGCCCTCGCTCAAAATCTTGCGCACGGAGGACATCGCGGCGTTGAGCGACCAGCGGGCCCGCCTCGCGCCCGACTCCGGCCACAACCATTCGATCAAGCAATCCCTGGATACGGGCCGGGGAGACCGGGCGAGCAGGTACTTGAGGATCGTCCTGGCCTTGCCGCTACGCCCCAGGTCCAGGGCTCGCCCCTGGCGGAGGAGCTCGAAGCGGCCGAGGAAGCGCACCTCGAACTCTACCCGGCCGGGGGTGTCGAGCCGCGCAGGGATCTTGCGGCGGTCGCCCGCCCTGTAATCTGCGGCCGGACGACTCCCCGGTCCCGGTGCCGGCCGGAACGCGCTCCTCGCACCGGGGTGCGCCGCAGGGACACGAGGAAGTCGGGCTGCGTTAGGAGGGGCTCCGCTCCCCGCCGGGGAGGCCAGGGTCGCGGTTGCCCATCTCACGTCCTCCGGGGTCAGACGGGTCAGGTCCTGTCGCAGGGTTTCCACGACCTCTCGCAGGTCCTCCCCGGGCGTCTGCCCGCCGCCGAGCGCGGAAGACAACAGCTTGGCCGCCCGAGCGGCCTCCACCAGGAAGTGGTCCTCTACTCCCCCGGCGAAGCTCGACAACCTGTCAAAGCACACGTCCGCGAGCCCGTACTCCCCGCGAGCTACGAGATCCTGCCCCAGCTCCCACGCCACCGAACAGAACGAGAGCCTGTTCTCCCCCTGCTGCGCCGCGTCCAGGATCCTGCGGACGAAGTCCGCGTCCAGGGGGCGGTAGCGCTCGCCCGGACTCCGTTGCCCCTGCTCGACCATGCCCGATCACACCCACCCTTCGGCGCCGCACCATCTTCCGCACGACGCTTCGACTCTCCGACCCTGGGCCTTACGCCGAGCGCTCCCACCGCACGCGGGAGTAACCCGGAACGGACGCCGCAACCTCGTCGCCTCGCGAGCGGCTCGAAGTAGTGTGCCTGGAGCACGGAAATCGCCGTCGCCAGCGTCGTTCGCACCCAAGCGCAAGCATCTTCCGCGTGGGCTTCGAGCCTCCATGATCCGTCGCGACGGACCGGCCGCCACGGCGGTATGCTCCGCGCTTCGGACACACTCCCGTGTGCGCGCCGTCGGCCGCACACGAGCCGGGCGGTCCCCTACCGGGGACCGAACCCGTGCGTGGAGCAAACCCGTAAGCGGCACGCCCGTCTCCCGAACCTTGTTACGGACCGGTGATACCTCGTCCCAACCAACACCCAACCCGCACGATAGCAGCCCCTCGCCGTCGCTCCAGGGGCCAGAAGCCACGGGAGGCCGAAAATGAACCGAACGTTTCGAAAGAATGTGTGAAGGGTCGTAGAAGGTTTACGACCTACGGGCGATGCCGACGGCCCGGTGGTCGTACGAACATTACGCCGAAAAACGTGCTGCTCCTTATGGGGGAGGAAGGTATATCCGGTGGTGTTGCGCTTTCCCAGTGTGTCCGCTGGTCCTCGTGTAGCCATGGTCCTGTACCGGTGCCTTCTGGAGGCGAGGCCGCCCGTGCAGGGCATCTTCCTGCTGCGCTTCCTCGCCGGGGCCTCCTTCGCCAACCCCATCTTCTCGGGCGGGGCGGGCGTCGAGTTGTGGGGAGGGGCGGCGCTGTGCGTCTGCGCGACGTTGTCCGTCTATATAATCAACGGGGTCATGGACATCGAGGAGGATCGCGTCAACGGCTCTTCGAGGCCGGTGGCCAGCGGGAAGCTGACGGTCGGGCAGGCGACCGGCGTAGCCGTTGGTCTGGCGGTCTTGAGCGTCGCGTGCAGCTTCTTGCTGGGTGGCTGATGGTGCTCAGCGTCGTGGCCGCGCTGGTGCTGGGTTGGCTGTACTCCGGGCCGCCCTTCTACCTCAAGCGGCGGCCCGCGGGCTGGGCGGCTCTGGGGGTGGTTACGGCCCTCATCACGTACAACGCGGGTACGCGTCCAACGGGGAGGGGGGATACGATCTCTTTCGCGGTCTTCTCCGCGGCGATGGCGCTCTGGCTGGGCATCGTGAGCCAGACGAAGGATCTCTCGGACATCGAGGGGGACAGGCAGGCCGGGCGGAGGAGCGGTCCGGTGGTCTGGGGCGAGAATACGGCCCGGCTCGTCTTCTCGGGGGTGGCGCTCTGCCTCGGCGGCATGCTCCTGCTCTCGGCCGTCTCCCTCGCCCCCGCCCTGCTGGCGTCGGCGCTGGTGCTGGCGTCCGGGGCCACGTTCGTGGCGGCCATCTCGCTCGGCCCCTGGGGCCGGGGCGACAGATCCCGGCGCAGGAGGCCGTACAAGGCGTTTATGCTCACGCAGTACGGGGCCAACCTCGCCGTGGTGGCGTGGTAGAGATCGGGGCCCGAGGGGAGGCGGTAGTGTCCGTACGAGAAGGTTTCGACCGCCGCCCGAGCTTGTCCGCGGACATACTCGAGGGACGGTCGGACGAGGTCATCGAGGCTTACGAGGGACGGCTCACGGCCATGGGGAGCCCGCTGGTCGCGGAGCCCGAGGCGAGCGAGCAGCTGAAGGTGCAGGCGCGTTTCGTGCTGCGGGAGGTGGTGGCGAGCCTGCGCGGCCAGGGGGCGCCACCCGGCGCGCCGGGGGGCGAGGACGGGCTCTCCGAGACCATAGGGGTGTCGAGGGCGAGCGCGAACGTGCACGCCATCCACTCCCTGCGGGCGGTGGTGGCCTTCTCCGAGGCCGCCCTGGCGGTGGTCGTCCGGAACCTGCCCCGTTCGGCGACCTCGACCGAGGAGGTCGCGGCGGTCGCCCTGGCCATCCAGAGGATCTTCATGGAGCGGGTGACCACGGCGGCGCTCGCCTACGGCAACTACCTGCTCGCGAGGGTCCACGAGTCGCACGCCGACGAGCGGCGTCGCATCAGCAGGGAGCTTCATGATAGGGTGGCCCACGCCATAATGACCACGTTTCGGAGCCTGGAGCTTTACGAGATGTACGAGACGAAGGACCCCTCCAAGGCTCAGGCGAGGCTGGAGCTCGCCAAGAAGACCACGTGGGAGGCGCTCGAGCTGACCAGGGGCCTCTCCAGGGAGCTGCGCAGCACCTCGGCGGACGAGGGGCTGGAGGTCGCCCTCTCGGACCTGCTGAGCTCCGTCGCGCCCGACGGGATGCGGTCCTGGGTCTCCGTCGAGGGCGACGAGGCGCTGGTCCCTCCGCAGGTTCGCGACGAGCTTTTCCTGACGCTGCGCGAAGGGGTACGCAACGCCGTCGCACACTCGGGGGGCAGCATGATGAGCGTAAAACTCAGCATCACCGAGGACCACGTGACGGCCACCGTCGAGGACGACGGGCGCGGGTTCGACCCCTCCGGCGCGGCGTCCGAGGGCACCGGGATCTCCTCCATGAGGGAGCGGGTGACCCTGCTCGGGGGCACGCTCGGGCTGGCCTCCAGCTCCGGCGAGGGCGCGAGGATCGAGGTCTCCGTCCCGTTGCCTAGGAACCGGCATTGAGCGGCGGGGACAAGACCATCAAGCTGCTCCTCGCGGACGACCACGCCCTCTTCCGGGAGGGCATAGCCGAGATCTTCGGGGCGGAGAACGACATCTCGGTGGTCGGGGAGGCCGAGAACGGCGTGGAGGCCGTCGAGCTGGCGGCGAGGGAGAAGCCGGACGTCGTGCTCCTCGATGTGGAGATGCCGCTGATGGGGGCGGAGGGGGCGATCGAGGGGATCCTGCGCGTCTCGCCCTCCTCCAGGGTGATCGTGCTGACCATGTACGACGAGCACCGCCTGGTGCGCAAGCTCCTGGCTCTCGGGGCGCACGCCTACATCGTCAAGAACGCGACGCGGGAGGAGCTCGTCGCCGCGGTCCGCACCGTGCGCCGGGTCGAGGACCGGGTCTTGCTCTCCGTGTCCAGAAACACGGCGGACAGGCTGGAGGGCTCCAAAAAGGACACGCTCTCCGACCGGGAGCTGGAGGTCCTGCTGCTCGCTGTGCGGGCGATGAGCAACGGGCAGATCGCCCAGTACCTCCACATCTCCGAGGGCACGGTCAAGCGCCACCTTACGAACATCTACTCGAAGATGGGGGTCGTCTCCAGGGCCGACGCCGCGAAGAAGGCCCTCACCAGCGGCCTGATCACGTTCCGGGACCTCTCCGGCTCCAGCTGAACGGCTCCGCGCGCGAGCGCCCCGCACGGGGCTTCGGTGATCCAGCGCGACGTCAGCCGCCGTTGGCGGTGCCGAAGCTCTTCGCGATAAGCTCCTCCGCCTCCTCTTGCGGCAGCGGCCTGGACCAGTAGTATCCCTGGCCCAGCTCGCAGCCGAGGTCGCGCAGGCGCGCCAGCTGGTCCGTGGTCTCCACCCCTTCCGCGAGGACCTGCATCTCCAGCAAGTGCCCGAGGGAGCTCACCGCCTCTATGATGGCGGTGCCCTTCGGGTCGCGCCCGAGCTCCGTGACGAAGGAGCGGTCTATCTTGAGCATGTCCAGGGGGAAGTGCTGGAGGTAGGCGAGGCTCGAGTAGCCGGTGCCGAAGTCGTCGATGGCGATGCGGACGCCAAGGGCCTTCAGCTCCCTCAGCCTGGCGCCGCTCGACTCCGCGTCGTCCATCATCGCGCTCTCGGTGACCTCGAGCAGGAGCGCGTTCGGGTCCAGGCCGGTCTCCTCAAGAGCAGCGCCGACGATCCTGGCGAGGTTCGGGTCGCGGAACTGCCTGGCGGAGAGGTTGACGCCCACGGCCGGGGCGTGGGCGCCGTAGCGGTCCCGCCACACCTTCGCCTGCCGGCAGGACTCCTCCAGCACGAAGCGGCCTATGCGGACGATCAGGTCGCTCTCCTCGGCGAGCGGGATGAACTCGCCGGGCGAGACTATCCCGCGTTCGGGGTGCGCCCAGCGCACCAGGGCCTCGAAGCCGTGCAGCGCGCCGGAGGAGAGCTCCACCTTCGGCTGGTAGAAGACGACGAACTCCCGCCGCTCGACCGCCCGGCGCACGTCGGTCTGCTTCTCGAGCTGGAGAAGGGCCTGGGCGCCCATCGCGGCGTCGAAGATCTCGTAGGACGCGGCACCGTTGGACTTGGCCCTATACATGGCGATGTCGGCGTTGCGCAGCAGATCGGTGGGGCTGTCCCCGCCCGGTCCGCCGATGGAGATGCCGATGCTGGCGCTGATGTAGACCTCCCGGCCCTCGAGCACGAACGGGGCCTCGAAGAGCTTGATGACCCGCTCGGCCACGTAGACCACCTGCCCCATCCCCTCCACGTCCTCGAGCAGCACGACGAACTCGTCGCCGCCGAGGCGCGCCACGGTGTCCTCGGGCCTGAGGCTCGCCTTGAGCCGCTTGCCGACCTCGACGAGCAGGGCGTCGCCCGCTTCGTGCCCGAGGCTGTCGTTCAAGACCTTGAACCTGTCGAGGTCGAAGAAGAGCACCGCCACGGAGTCGCGCCGTGCCGTCCTTCCGGTGAGGGCGTGATCAAGCCGGTCCATCAGGAGGGCGCGGTTCGGGAGGTCGGTGAGCCCGTCGTGGAACGCCCGGTAGGCCAGTTTCTCCTCCGCCTCCTTGCGCTTGGTGATGTCGCGGGAGTTCGCGACGACGCCTTGCACGTTGGGGTCCGAGAGGAGGTTGTTGGCGATCAGCTCCACGTGCCTGTAGGCGCCGTCGGCGCGGCGCATGCGCAGCTCCAGGGACGGGCTTACCCCCGGCGAGGCCACGACCCTCTCGAAGAAGGCCCTCGCGCGCTCGGCGTCGTCGGGGTGGACGAGGTCGAAGACCCGCTTGCCCGCCACGCTCTCCGGCTTCAAGCCCAGGACCTGCTCGTAGGAAGGGCTGACGTAGCGGATCCCGCCGTCGGCCTCGAGGATGGCTATGGCGTCGGAGGCGTTCTGCACGAGCGACTCGAACCTCTCCTCGCTGCGGCGCCGGTGCAGGTCCTCGGTGAGGTCCGTCCTCTCCAGGGCGTAAGCGACCTGCGTCGCGAGCGAGTCGAGCCCGCGGCGGACCCCCTCCTCGAGCGCCGAGCCCGTGCTGGAGAGGATCACGCCGCGCATCCTCTCGTGGGTGGCGAGCGGGACGAAGTAGTACTCCCCGGCCGGGGCGTCCGCCCTGGACCGTCCCGAGAGCCAGGGGCTCGCGGACCGCTCGACGGAGATGCTGCGCCGCTGCAGCAGCGCGCCGCGCGCGGCGAGCGGCAGGTCCCTGGAGAGGATCTTGTTGCCCTCCGATCCTTCCGCCTCGGGCCCCGTCGCGGCGACCACGACCATCTCGTCGACGTTGCCGAGGGCTATCCTCACGCCGCCGAGCTCCGACGCCCCCTCCGTGAGCGCCCGCGCGGCCTCCAGGGCCGCGTCGTAGATGCCCCGGCGGTCGGTCGCGGCCACCAGCGTCGCCGCCGACCTGGCGAGCACCTCCTCGCGGCCGAGCGTCCGATCCAGCTTCTCCCTGACGAACGAGGCGGCGCGCACGAGCCCGTCGAGGCGGACGAGGACGAGCGCGAACAGGGCGATGGAGCCCACGACGACGACGGGCAGGTGGGCCGGCTCGCCGCGCAGGTACTGGACGACGAGGATCGCGGGGGCGAAGAGCGTGGCCGCGGCGACCGGAGCGACGCGGCGCCGGGTGAACCGGATGGGAGCGCCCCCTCGCGTCCCTCCCCGCTCCGCCATCGATGGGTGCAGGGCCGCGGCCCCGAGGAGCGCGTAGGCCGCGAGCCAGCCGTAGGTGGCGGGGTGGCCCGCGTAGAACGTCCCCGCGAGCGCCGAGGCCGCGTAGAGCGTGTCGCAGACCGCGAAGACGGCCGAGGCCGCGCCGACGAGGTAGAGCGGCAGGGACCGCGGACCGCGGCCGAGCACGAGGCTGCCCGCGAAGGCGAGGCCGAGCGCGCCCACAAGGGGGTAGAGAATCGGGACGAGCCGCTCGATGGGTGAGGCCGGCCCGCCGGGCGCGTACGGCTCCACGAGGAAGAGCCACGCAAGGACGCCGAGCCAGACCGCCGCGATGGCCGCGTCCGCGAGGACGAGGGAGCCCCTCCCCCTCGCGCGTTCACGGACGAGGAGCGCGAGCGCGACCACCAGCGCGACCCGGCCCGCGAGGGCCGGTACGTCGGCGAGGTAAGGGGACGCGCCTACCGCAACGTCCAAGACCTCGCGGCCTCCCCGCACCGCGTCTCCGGCGACGAACAGCGCCTGCGCGGCGAGGATCGCGTACCAGGGGCGGGCGTAGGCGGGCGCGTTGGAGCGGCTGCCGAGGCCGATCGCCCCGGCAGCCGCTACGGCGAGGACGAGGGAGACGACGAGCCTGGCGGAGCCTGCGGGCAGGAGCGCGCAGACCACCAGGGCCACGAGCCCCAGGGCCAGGAAAGCTCGCCAGGCGACGCCGGGGGCTCTCGTCCTCACGTCTCCGGAGGAGCTCGTTTCAAACACAGGCCGCGCTACCTTTCCCACTTGCCTCTACCGACACTATATTATCGACTCGAACGGTTATCGTTCTCCGGGATCCGGGGAAGCCTCGCCCGGGCCCTCGTGGCGCACCCTGACCGGGAGCGGACGGCTGGTCGTCCGGGCGTGGAAGCCCGGCACCCATACGGCTAGAATCGTCCTTATGCCTCCGAGCCGCGTATCGTCGCCAAGTGCGCTCCGGCCGTGGGCCGGCACGGGGGACGAGGGATCGTCCGGGCGGGGGCTGAGGCCCGTGCCCGCTCCGACCGTCGTTCTGGCGGATACCCACATCCCGCGGAGGGCGAAGGGGTTGCCGGAGGGGCTGGCGCCGCACCTCAGGGAGGCCGGCCTGATCCTGCACGCCGGCGACCTCCTGGAGGCGTCGGTGATCGAGGAGCTCTCGGGCTACGCGCCCGTCCGAGCCGTGAAGGGCAACGTGGACGGCCCGGGGGTGGACCTTCCGGAGGTCCTACGGTTCGAGGTGGGCGGCGTCCCGGTCGCTATGATCCACGACTCCGGCGCGAAGAAGGGGCGTCGGGGGCGCATGGGGCGGCGCTTCCCGGGGGCCCGCGTCGTCGTCTTCGGGCACTCGCACATACCGCTTCTCGAGGACGAGGACGGGCTGATGCTCTTGAACCCGGGGAGCCCGACGGATCGGAGGCGGCAGCCGGAACACACGTTCGCGCTGCTGTGGGCGGGGAGGGCGGGGTGCGCGCCGAGGTGCGCACGCTCGGGGGAGCGGTGCTGCTGGAGGCGGGGTCGTTCTAGCGGCCGTGGTATAAGGAGCGGGACGGCCTCTTGGGTATCGCTGGCGACATAGCGCTCATTCTGGTCGCGGCGTTCCTCGGCGGGATCGTCGCGCAGCGTCTCGGGCTGCCCCTGATCCTCGGCTACATCCTCGCGGGTGTCCTCATCGGCCCGAACACCGGCGGTCCCACGGTGAGCGACGCGCACGACATCGAGCTTCTGGCCGAGATCGGGATCGCGCTGTTGCTCTTCGCCATCGGCCTGCACTTCCCGCTGGGAGAGCTCAAACCGGTGCGGAAGATAGCCCTCATCGGCACCCCGATCCAGATGCTCCTCACCATCGGCTTCGGCTACGGCGTGGGGGTGCTCATCCTCGGCCTCGGCGCCGTCGAGTCGATCTGGCTAGGTGCGCTCTTCTCGCTCTCGAGCACGGCGGTGGTCCTGAAGACCCTCTCGGAGAGGGGGGTGCTCGGCACGCTCTCGGGGAGGGTGACGATCGGGGTGCTCGTGGCGCAGGACGTGGCGATCGTGCCGCTCCTGATCCTGCTGCCCGAGCTCGGCGACCTCGGCGAGGGGGTCTCGAGGCTCGGGGTCGCGATGCTCGAGGCGGGCCTCTTCGTCGCGGTGATGGCCGTTTTCGGGACGAGGGTCTTCCCGTACCTCATGGCCCGCGTGGCGCGCTGGAACTCGCGCGAGCTCTTCCTGATCGCCGTGGTCGCCACGGGCCTCGGCGTGGGCTACGCGACCTACCTGACCGGCCTCTCCTTCGCCTTCGGGGCGTTCGTCGCCGGCCTCGTCCTCTCGCGCTCGGACTACAGCTACCAGGCCCTCTCGGACATCGCGCCCTTGCGCGACGTCTTCTCCATGCTCTTCTTCGTCTCGGTCGGGATGCTCCTGGACCCCATCTTCCTGTGGCAGCAAGCCCCCGTCGTGCTCGCCGTCGTCGTGCTCGTCTTCGTGGGCAAGGGCGTCATCTTCGCGGGGACGGCCCGGGCCTTCGGCTACGGGAACATCGTCCCGTTCGCCCTCGGGCTCGGGCTCTTCCAGGTCGGCGAGTTCTCCTTCCTGCTCGCGCGGGTGGGGGTGGAGGAGGGCGCCATCTCCGACGGCACCTACTCCATCGCCCTGACAACGGCGGTGGTGACGATGGCCCTCACCCCCTTCGCCGCGCGCCTCGCCCCCGTCTCTACGGGCTGTGGCGCCGGCGCTTCCCGGCCGCGCCCATGGAGAACATCGAGCTCCCCGACACGGGGATGGTCGACCACGTGGTCGTCGTCGGGTACGGCCGCGTCGGGCAGTTCGTGGCGCGCATGATCGGGGGCTCGACCGCCCGTTCGTGGCGATAGACGCCTACCCGGGCAGGGTGGACGAGGCGAAGAACGAGAAGGTCCCGATCGTCTTCGGCGACGCGACCGCCGAGCCCGTGCTGGAGGCGGCCGGGGTGGCCGAGGCGCAGCTGATCGTCCTGACCATCCCGGAGCCGATCGTGGCGAGGCTCGTCGTGGAGCGCGTGCGGGAGATGAACCCCGAGGTCCGCATCGTCGCCCGCTCGACGAGCCCCGAGCACCTCGAAGACCTCTCGCGCCTCGGGGTCTACGAGGCGGTGCAGCCCGAGCTCGAGGCGGGGCTGGAGCTCGGGCGGCAGGCGCTCCTGAGGCTCGGGATCGGGGCGGGCGACGTGCAGCGCTTCTCCGATCGGGTCCGCCGCGAGCTCTACGCCCCGCTCACCAGCGACGGCGACGGGAACAAGATCCTCTACGGGCTGCGCCGGGCCTCCGAGATGATCGAGACGGACTGGATCGAGGTCCCCGAGGGATGCCCGCTGGCCGACCGGAGGATAGGGGAGCTGGATATCCGGGCGAGGACCGGGGCCTCCGTGGTCGCCGTGGTCCGCGACGAGGACGTCTCCGCCAACCCGGGCCCCGGCTTCGCGCTCGCCCCCGGCGACCTCCTCGCGGTCCTCGGCACCCCCGAGCAGCGCGCCGCCTTCTCCGACCTCCTCGTCGCGCCCACCCAGCCGCGCTAGGGGCCCGCAGGGGCACCGTTACTCCTATCCGCCCCGGGGCCAGGCGGGCGAAGGCCGGGATCGGAGGGCCGGGCGACTACCGGATCGTCCGCGGGCTAGCCCTTGTGCGAGGTCACCGCCGCGCTCACCCCGTACTCCAGGCCGTCGACGAGGGCCTGCCAGGAGGCCTCGATGATGTTCTCCCCGACGCCGACGGCGCCCCAGACGCGCTTGCCGTCCGTGGAGTCGATGAGGACGCGCGTCGTCGCGGCCGTCGCCCGGTGCTCGTCGAGGATGCGCACCTTGTAGTTGGAGAGGTGGATCTCCCGGAGCTCCGGGTAGTGGGGACCGATGGCCTCCCTGAGCGCCTTGTCCAGCGCGTTGACCGGCCCGTTCCCCTCGGCGGTCGAGATAACCCTCTGGCCCTTGACGAGAAGCTTGATGGTCGCCTCGGTCGTCGTCTCGCCGCCGGCGCGCTTCTCCGAGATGATCCTGAACGTCTCGAGCTCGAAGAGCGGCCTGTCCTCCCCGGCCGTCCTTCCTATAAGCAGCGCGAGCGAGGCGTCGGCGGCCTCGTAGTGGTAGCCCTCGTACTCGCGCTGCTTTATCGCCGAGAGGATGCCCGTGACGTCCCCGGCCTCGATGCCGAGCTCCTCGGCTTTCTGGCGGATGGAGTTCTTCCCCGAGAGCTCCCCGACGGGCGTGCGCCGGACGTTCCCGACGACCTCGGGGGCGACGTGCTCGTAGGTCGAGGGGTCTTGCGTTATGCCGTCCACGTGCAGCCCGCCCTTGTGGGCGAAGGCGCTCCTGCCGACGTAGGGGCGGTGCGTGTCCGGGGTGAGGTTCATGAGCTCGGAGACGTAGTTGGACGTCCCGGTGAGCTTCGCGAGCCTCTCGTCGTCCAGGACCTCGAGGCCCATCTTGAGCTGGAGGTTGGCGATGGTGGTGACGAGGTCGCAGTTGCCGCAGCGCTCCCCGACCCCGTTGATCGTCCCCTGAACGTGCGTCGCCCCGGCCTCGATCGCGACGATCGCGTTCGCGACCCCGCACCCGGCGTCGTTGTGGGTGTGGATGCCTACCTCGACGTCCGGGTACCCGGAGAACTCCTCGACCGTGCGCTCGACCGCGGCCTTGAGCTCGGTGGGCAGCGTCCCGCCGTTCGTGTCGCAGAGGACGAGGGTCGTCGCCCCGGCGTCGGCCGCCGCCCTCAGGACGGCGAGGGCGTGCTCGGGGTCGTCCCGGAAGCCGTCGAAGTAGTGCTCGGCGTCGAAGATGACCTCCTTGCCGGCGTTCGCGAGGTACCGGACCGTGTCCCGGATGGACTCCAGGTTCTCCTCCGGCGTCGTGCGCAGCACCTTCTCGACGTGCATCTTCCAGCTTTTGGCGACGATGCACGCCACGGGGGCCGAGAGGCGGGGGAGGAGGGTCACGGCGGGGTCCTCGTCGGCGCGTCCGCCGGGGCGGCGGGCGCGGGTGAAGGCGACGAGGCGCGCGTGATCCAGCTCCGAGGCGTCGAAGCCCTCGAAGAACTCCATGTCTTTGGGGTTCGAGGCCGGGAAGCCCGCCTCGATGTAGTCCACGCCGAGGGCGTCCAGCTCGCGGGCTATCCGGATCTTGTCCTCCGTGGTCAGGCTCACGCCCTCGCGCTGCGTCCCGTCCCTGAGCGTCGTGTCGAAAAGCTTCACCCTCATCCTAGGCCACCCCTTCTCCCGCGGCGGCCCAGCGGCTCACGGCCCGCGTAACGTCTTCCGTCGTATGGCTGCCGCCGAGGTCGGCGGTCCTGAACCCGGCCTCCAGCGAGACGGAGACGCCCCGCTCTATCGCCCCGGCGACGTCAGGCCTCCCCAGGGAGTGGCGGAACATCATGGCGCAGGAGAGGATCGTGGCGTAGGGGTTCGCGACCCCCCTGCCCGCGATGTCCGGGGCCGAGCCGTGGACCGGCTCGAAGATGCCGGGGGTGCCGGGCAGGCCTAGAGAAGCCGAGGGCAGCATCCCCATCGAGCCGGGGAGCATCGCCGCCTCGTCCGAGAGGATGTCGCCGAAGAGATTCTCCGTGAGGAGGACGTCGAACCTTCTCGGGTCCCGGATCAGGAACATCGCCGCGGCGTCCACGAGCACGTGGTCCAGCGCCACCCCCGGGTACTCCCCCGCGACGTCGTCGACGACGCTCCGCCACAGCCGGCTCGTCGCCATGACGTTCGCCTTGTCCACGCTCGTCACGCGACCCCTTCTCCCCTCGGCCGCCTCGAACGCGACCCTCGCGACCCGCTCGACCTCCTCCCGCGTGTACACGCTCAGGTCGCTCGCCCGCTCCTCGCCCTCCTCCTTCTCCCCGAAGTAGGCCCCGCCGGTGAGCTCCCGGATGATGAGGATGTCCACCCCCTTGAGGACCTCCTCCTTGAGCGTGGAGGCCGAGAGCAGCGCCGGCAGCGCCGCCACCGGCCTGAGGTTCGCGAACGCCCCGAGGGAGTGGCGCAGCGCCAGCAGCCCCTTCTCCGGGCGCAGGTGCCCCGGGTTCCGGTCGAACTCGGGGTCGCCGACCGCGCCCAGGAGGACCGCGTCGGAGGCCTTCGCCCTCTCCAGCGTCTCGTCGGAGACGGGCACGCCCTCCTCGCGGATGGCGCTCCCCCGATCCTGCGTTCCTCGTAGCTCAGGCTCACCCCGAAGTGCTCGGCGGCCACGTCCATCACCGTCCGCGCGGCCCGACCACCTCCGGCCCTATACCGTCCCCGGCAGCAACAGAATATCGAACGAGTCGCGCATCTCTCCCACCTTCTCCTAGAACTCCGGCCGCGAGCGCAGCCACTCCGGTCCCCCGGCCCAGCGCGCCAGTCAGGATCTCCTCCGCGCGCCCCTCGTCCACGACCTCCTGCTCCTCCCACAGCACGCGGAAGAGCCGGGCCAGGAACCCCTCCCCGAACTTCTCCACCGCCGCGGCGCCCAGCCCGAGCAACAGGTTCTGAAACGCCATCTGCGTCCCGCGTCGGCCCTCCCCCGAACGACCGGACCGTGAAGCCGGGGCTCCGGTCCACCTCCGAGAGATGTTCCTCCAGCGGAAGGCCCGTCTTCAGCCCGACCGTCGCTGCCGCGGCCTGCGGTATCAGCTCGCCGAGCCACGGCGGGGTCCGGACCACCTCCCCCCGCAGCAGGAACGCGTGCGCCAGCTCGTGCCACACGACGAGCGGCCACGTCGCGGACGTGCGCGGCCGTATCGCGGGGGCAAGCTCTTCTGGCAGCACGAGCGCCGGGGGCCGGACGGAGCGGGTGAAGTAGGGGAGGCCGCGCGGGTAGGCGCGCCTCCCCTCCCTCGGCGCTTCCGCCCAGTCCCCTTCCGCGACGAGCAGCGCCTCCAGGTCTGGCGGCCCGGTTTCGAGGATACCCGAGAGGGCGTCGGCGCCGTCCTTCAGGAGCACGAAAAGCTCCCGTGCCCGGGTCCGGAGGCGCGGCGCGAACACGACCGGGATCTTACCGGCCAGGCGCTCGTATCCGGGGAGGGCGACGGGGGCCTGCAAGGGGACGCTAGGGGGTGACCTGCGGGGTGCGCGTGGCGCCGACCCTGCCGGCCGTGTACACGTTGACCGCCCGCACGTAGGCGCGCGCCGCCCCCTCGACCACGTCCTGAGAGAGCCCGCGCCCGGCGTACTCGGCGCCCTCGAAGTCGACCGTGATCCGGACCTCACCCAGCGCGTCCTTGCCGCCGGTCACCGCGTCGATGCGGAAGTCCGTCAGGCGGCCCTTGATGTTCGTCGCCGCGTCGATGGCGCGGAAGACCGCGTCCACCGGGCCCTCGCCCTCGGCCTCGGCCTCGAAGACGCCGTGGTCCTGGTGCGAGATCGTCACCGCCGCCCGGCTCTGACGGCCCGTCGCCGCGACCACCCGGAACGAGTCGAGGACGAACTTGCCCTCGAAGGAGCCGACCTCGTCGGCCGCTATCGCCTCGAGGTCCGCCGCCGTCACGGTCTTTTTGTGGTCGGCGATCTCCTTGAACCGGACGAAGGCGCGCTTGAGAACCTCGCCTTCGAGCGTGTAGCCGAGCTCCTCCAGGGCGTCCTTCAGGGCGTGGCGCCCCGAGTGCTTGCCGAGGAAGATGTTCGTCCCCTCGAGGCCGATGTCCTTGGGCGTCATGATCTCGAACGTCCTGCGGTCCTTCAGGACGCCGTCCTGGTGGATGCCGGACTCGTGCAGGAACGCGTTCCGGCCGACGACCGCCTTGTTCGGCGGCACCTCGTAGCCGGTGACGTTGGAGACCATGCGCGACGTGTTCGCGAGCTGGCGGGTGTCCACCCCGACCTCGGTGCCGTAGTGGTCGGAGCGCGTCGCGAGCGCCATCACGACCTCCTCCAGCGAGGCGTTCCCGGCCCGCTCCCCGATCCCGTTCACCGCGACCTCGATCTGGCGCGCCCCTACCCCAACCCCCGCGAGGCTGTTCGCCACCGCGAGGCCCAGGTCGTCGTGGCAGTGGACGGAGAGGATGCGGTTCTTGAGCTCCGGCACCCGCTCCTGAAGCTCCGTCAGAAACCGCGAGAACTCGACCGGGGTCGTGTAGCCGACCGTGTCCGCGATGTTGATCACGTCCGCCCCGGCCTCGACCGCCGCGGCGACGACTTCTGAGAGGAACCCGATCTCCGTCCTCGTCGCGTCCATCGGGGAGAACTCGACGTTCTCGCAGAGGCTCTTCGCGTGCCGCACCGCCCGGTCCGCCCCCGCCAGGATCTCCCCTTTGTTCGAGCGCATCTGGTGCTCGATGTGGAGGTCGGAGGTGCCGACGAAGGTGTGGATGCGCGGCCTGCTCGACCACTGCACCGCCTCCCAGGCCCTCTCGATGTCCGCCTCGTGGATGCGCGCGAGGCCCGCGATGCGGGGGCCCTTCACCTCCGAGGCGATCCGGCTGACCGACTCGAAGTCTCCCTCCGAGGTGATCGGGAAACCGGCCTCGATCACGTCTACCTTGAGCCGCGCGAGCTGGTGCGCGATCTCTACCTTCTCTTCTACGCTGAGCGAGATCCCGGGCGACTGCTCGCCGTCTCGCAGGGTGGTGTCGAAGATCTCTACGCGACGCATATTCTTGTCGTCCTCCTACGCTGAAGTTCTAGACTGGAAATAGACTTGCGGCTGATGCTTGGTGGCCGCGGGCGTGAAAACCCGGCGCTAGAAGCCGGGACGGATAATTCGCCCGGCGACCACCCTGGTTAGTCGTAGGATGACGGGGGTGAAGCGCAAGATGTTAAACGGACTCCTTCACGTGAGGGAGGCAGTATCTCACTGCCTCGCCCCCTCCGCAACCTCCACCGCGACGGTCCAGCCGGCGTAATCGGGGTTCTCGCCGCGCGCGGCCCCGAAATAGAGCTCCTGCAAGCGGCTCGCGACCGGGCCCATCTCGCCCGTCCCGACCTTCCGATCGTCGATCTCCGTGACCGGCGCGATCTGGAAGCCCGTCCCCGTCAGAAAGACCTCGTCGGCGGCGTACAGCTCCGTCCGGCCGACGTCGCGCTCCGTGGTAGCCATCCCGAGGTCCTTCTCCGCGATCTCCATGACCGCGTCGCGCGTGATCCCCTCCAGGATGTCCGCCGTGACCGGCGGCGTGACGAGCCCGCCCTTCCTCACGATAAAGATGTTGGCCGCGCTCGCCTCGGAGACGAAGCCCGCCTGCGTGAGGAAGATGGCGTCGTCGTAGCCCGCCCGGTGCGCCGCATCCACCGCGAGCGCCGTGTTGATGTACGAGCCCGTGGTCTTGGCCCGCGCCGGTATCGCGTTGTCGGACGACCGCCGCCAGCCCGAGACGGCGCACCTGAGGCCCGTGAGCTCGACGTAGTTACCCATCGGCACCGTGAAGATCGAGAGCTCCGTCGGCCCCCTGAGGTTCACCCCGACGGCCGGGGCGGCCTTGTACGCGAGCGGACGGATGTACGTGTCCTCGCGCGGGGCGTTCCTCTTCAGAATCTCCAGGGTTATCTCGCAGAGCTCGTCGACCGACGGCACGAGGTCGAGGTGCAGGATGCGGCAGGACTTCTCGAACCGCTCATAGTGCTCCCTGAGCTTCAGGACCTGCAAGGTCCCCTTGCTCTCGTTCCAGTACGCCCGGATGCCCTCGAAGACCCCCGTGCCGTAGTTCAGGGCGTGCGTGGCGGGCGAGAGCCTTATGTCGCCCATCTTGACGAACTCGCCGCCGTGGTAGGCCCACTCCGCGTCGTTCGCGGTGAAAGCGGTGCCGGCCATCAGCTCTGGCCCCCCGCCGGGCTACCGGCCGCCGCCTCCGCCCCCTCCGCGGCGAGCGCCCTCAGCTCCGCCCCGACCTTCTCGACCGGCAGCGCGGCCTCGCGGCGGCGCTGGGCGAGGAACGAGGCCCCGCCGGCCTGGTTCTCCAGCACCCAGTCGCGGGCGAACTTCCCGCTCTGGATGTTCGCGAGGATCTCGCGCATCCGATCCTTCGTCCCCTCGTCGATGACCTTGGGACCGGCGGTGTAGTCGCCGTACTCGGCCGTGTTGGAGATGGAGTAGCGCATCCCCGCGAGGCCGCCCTCGTAGATGAGGTCCACGATCAGCTTCAGCTCGTTGACGCACTCGTAGTACGCGAGCTCCGGCTGGTAGCCCGCCTCGACGAGCGTGTCGAAGCCGGCCTTCAACAGAGCGCTCAGGCCGCCGCAGAGGACCGCCTGCTCCCCGAAGAGGTCCGTCTCCGTCTCCTCCTCGAAGGTGGTCTCGATGATCCCGGCCCGCCCGCTCCCGATGCCGCGGGCGTAGGAGAGGATCACGTCTCGCGCCTCGCCGGAGGCGTCGTTGGCGACCGCGAAGAGGGAAGGCATCCCCTTGCCCTCGACGTACAGCCGCCTGAGGACGTGCCCCGGCCCCTTCGGCGCGACGAGCCCGAGGTCCACGTGCGGCGGGACCTGGATCTGGTTGAAGTGGATGTTGAAGCCGTGGGCGAAGAGGACGAGCATCCCCTCGGAGAGGTTCGGCTCGACCTCGCTCCTGTACACGGCCGGCTGCTTCTCGTCCGGTAGCAGCAGCATTACCACGTCGGCCCAGCGCGTCGCGTCGGCCGTCGTCATGACCTGCAGCCCGTCGGACTCGGCCTTCGCCTTGCTCTTGCTCCCCTCGTAGAGCCCGACCGCGACCTCGCAGCCGGAGTCCTTGAGGTTCAGCGCGTGGGCGTGGCCCTGGCTCCCGTAGCCCAGGATCGCGACCTTGCGCTGCATGATCTCGTTGCCTATGTCACCTTCCCGGTATACCCGAGCCATCTTATGCGCCTCCAGTCCCCGGCCGGGCCACCGGCCCGAGCCTAACCGCGTCCTTTACGTCGTTCCCCATACTAGCGAGCCAGGCGTCCAGTTTCCCGGTGGGCCCTGTCGCCACGACCGTCCCGCCCTCCTCGTGCAGCCCGATCCCCGCCGGTACCTCGCCGAGTATCGCGCCACTTACCTTGAGCAGCGCGACCTCCAGGGTCTCGCCGTCCTCCTCGATCTCCTCCACGTCTTCGAGGGCGGAGAGGAGCGTCGCGTAGCGGCGGGAGGACTCGGGCGGGCAGTCGAGGAGGATCGTCACCCGGAAGATCTCACCCTGCGAGCCCTCCTCGCGGCCTACAGTGAACCGGGCGACGGGCATCCGCTTGTTCTGGAGCGTCATGAGGAAGCGCACGAGGGCGAGCATCCCGCCGGAGAGGCGGACCTCCACCGCGTTGAGGGTCTGCGCCTCCCCCTGAGACCTAGGCGCCGCCATACGCGGCGCTGCTTTCGCTCTCCTCGATCATCTCGTGGACGCTCATCCCGCTCGGGATCATGGGGTACACGTTCGCCTCGGGGTCGATGTGGAAGTCGATGATGGTGCAGCCGTCCTGACCCTCGGCCCACCGGATCGCCGCCTCGATGTCGTCCCCGGGCTTGACGGTCTTGCCGTGGAGACCGTAGGCCGCCGCGAACTTCTCGTAGTCCGGGCCGGTCATCGGCGTCTCGGAGTAGCGGCGGTTGTGGAAGAACTGCTGCCACTGGCGCACCATGCCGAGGTAGCCGTTGTTGAGGACGGCGACCTTTATGTTCAGCCCGTTGTCGCGGATGGTGGCGAGCTCCTGCACGTTCATCTGGAAGCCGCCGTCCCCGGCGACGACCCAGACCGGCTCGTCCGGGTAGGCGAACGCCACACCCATCGCCGCCGGCAGCGCGAAGCCCATCGTGCCGAGGCCCCCGCTCGTGATGTGGCTGTTCTTCTTGGTGAACGGGAAGAACTTCGCCGCCCACATCTGGTGCTGGCCGACGTCGGTGACGAGCCTCGTCTCCTCGCCCGCGATCTCCTTTATGGCGCGCAGGATGCGGATCGGGCCGTACTCCCCGCTCGCCCCCTCCTCGCGCCGCTTCTCGCCCTCCTGGCTCTTCGCGATCTCCTCGCGCCACGGGACCCTGGCGTCGTCCTCCCGCTCCTCCGCGTCCTCGAAGTGAGAGAGCACGCCCCTGAGGGCGGCCTTCGCGTCCGCCGCGATCCCGACCGTTGGCCTGACGACCTTGCCGAGCTCCGAGGGGTCGACGTCGATGTGCACGATCTTGGCGTTCGGGGCGAACTTGTCGACGGCGCCCGTGATCCGGTCATCGAATCTCATCCCGACGGCGAAGAGCAGGTCGGAGCGGTCGATCGCCCGGTTGACGCTCGCCGCCCCGTGCATCCCCGGCCACCCGATGTACAGCGGGTGGTCCTCGGGGAAGGCGCTGAGGCCCAGCAGCGTCGTCACCACCGGCACCCCGGTCCTCTCGGCCAGGAGCCTCAGCTCCATCTCGGCCCCCGAGAGCGTGATGCCGTGCCCCGCGAGGATGAGGGGGCGCCGCGCCTTCCTCAGGAGCGCCGCCGCCGCCTCGAGCGCCGGGCTCGCGACGGACTCCGGGACCTCCCTGAGGCGCCGGTAGCCGTGGTTCTCGCAGGCGGCGAACTGCACGTCCTTGGGCACGTCCACGAGGACGGGCCCGGGCCTGCCGCTACGCGCGATATCGAACGCCCGCCGCATCGTCGGGTAGAGTTCGTCCGGGTCCTCGACGAGGAAGGAGTGCTTGGTGAACGGCAGGGTCATCCCCATGACGTTCGTCTCCTGGAAGGAGTCCTTGCCGAGGGCCGGCCTGCCGACCTGGCCCGTGATCGCCACGAGCGGGACCGAGTCCATCTGCGCGGTGGCGAGCCCGGTGACGATGTTCGTCGCTCCGGGGCCGCTCGTCGCGATGCACACCCCGACCTTGCCCGTCGCCCTCGCGTAGCCGTCGGCGGCGTGGGCGGCGGCCTGTTCGTGGCGCACCAGGATGTGCTTTAGCGGGTAGTCCGGGAGGGCGTCGTAGAAAGGCATGATCGCGCCACCCGGGTAACCGAAGAGGTACTCGACCCCCTCGTCCAGCAGGGCCTCGCACATCGCCTCGCTGCCCGTGCGCGGCTTGTATTCGATATTGAAAGCGGTGTTCTCCACGAATTTCCCATCCCTTACGAGTCTAGAGCCAGTTCGAAAACCCTTACCGAAGAGGCGGGAAACCCCGCTTTCGGCCTAGGCGAGCCGGACGGTGTCGCCCCGGCTCGCCCACGTAATTAGTCGTAGGGCGATGCGGGGGACACCCTTGGTTACTCGTGGGTGAATGGGGGAGCGAGCAGGCAGGCAGCGTTGGGCTCGAACCCCGAGACCTCCATCTGCCCGTTCTCAGAAACTGCGGTCAAAAAACTTCCCAGCTAACTCGCTCTCAAGTGGCAAGGAGATTATCCGGTCCGGCGTCCCTGTCAAGCTGCACATAGCTCCGCACCGTCCGGCTCGTGCCGCTGCTGCGCGCGTCCCGGACCGGGGCGCGCGGTGGGGGCCAACCCCTCCTACTCGACCTTGCGCAGCATGAGGCGGTTGCGCTCGGTGTCGAAGTACATGGTCTCGGCCGAGGTGATGAGGTTGTAGAGCAGCCTCCCGTCGTCCACGTTCGGGCGCATCACGTGCTCGTCGGCGCCGTCGTCGAGGATAAACTGGAAGTAGAAGGCGCCGGGCTGGCCCGGCTCCGCCTCGTCGAAGTCCGCGTGAAAATCGGTCACGCGCCGGACCTTGATGGAGTCTTCTTGCCGTTGCACCCGGTCCCGCTCGGACATGGCGCCCACCTTTCGCTCGCTGGCAAGACGCACCTGTACCCGCGAGACATCGTCGCAAACGATGCGGGCGGCCCGGGCGGCCTCTCTAACCCTGCGAGAAGATCAGGTGACCGCCACGGGGCTCGGGGCGGCGACCTCGCCCGGCGGCTCGACCCTGGCGCCGGCGAGGTCGACGTCGAGGGCCCACGCCTGGGCCTCGATGCCGCGCTCCTCGAAGGTCGCGTGCATGGCCCGGGCTATGCGGTCGGCGTGCTCCTCGGGGGCGAAGGCGAGGACGGTGGGGCCCGAGCCGGAGAGGCAGGAGCCGTAGGCGCCGTTCCGGCAGGCGGCCTCTATGACGTCCTCGAGGCCGGGGATGAGGTGCGAGCGGTAGGGCTGGTGGAGCTTGTCCTGCATCGCCACGCGCAGGAGGCCGTACTCGCCGGTCGCGAGCGCGCCCAGGAGGAGCCCCGCGCGGCCGACGTTGAAGGCGGCGTCGCGGTGGGGGACCGAGTCCGGCAGGGCGTAGCGGGCGGCGGCGGTCGAGACCTCGAAGTCCGGGACGGCGACGACGGCCTTGAGGCCCTTCGGCTCCAGGCGCACGCTCCTGATCCCCTCGGGGGTGAGGGTGCCGATGACGAGGCCGCCGAGGAGGGCGGGGGCGGCGTTGTCCGGGTGGCCGTCGAGGTCGCAGACGAGGTTGAGGAGGTCCGGAGGGGCCATCGCGCGGCCGAGCAGGTCGTTCGCGGCGACGGCGCCCCCGACGAGGGCGGCGGCCGAGCCCCCGAGGCCGCGGGCGGGGGGGATGTCGTTCTCCTGGACGAGGTGGAAGTGCGCGTCGGACTCGCCGAGCTCCCGGGCGACGAACCGGGCGGCCCTGTAGGCGGGGTGGTCGGTGCCCCTGGGGACGAGGTCGGCGCCGACGCCGTGGACCTCGACGAGGGGCTGGGGCGCCCGCTCCAGGCTTATGCGCATGGAGAGCGAGAGCGCGAGGCCGACCGCGTCGTAGCCCGGGCCGAGGTTCGCCGAGGTGGCCGGGACGCGGACGGAGATCACCGGGCTTCGGGCTCCACCCGTTGCATCGTCTCCACGAGCGCGTCGAAGGTCGCCGGGATAGGCTCCGGCAGGCGCGTCCTGTTCAGGATCACGTCCGGATCCTTCAGCCCGTGCCCCGTGAGGACGGCGACCACGACGCCTTCGGGCGCGCGCCCCTCCTTCGCGAGCTTCAGGAGCCCCGCGACCCCGGCGGCGCTCGCCGGCTCGCAGAAGACCCCCTCCGAGCTTGCGAGCAGGCCCTGGGCCTCCAGGATCTCCTCGTCCGTGACGCTCTCTATAAGGCCGCCCGACTCGCTCACCGCGCCGAGGGCCCCCTTCTTGCTCGCCGGAGCCCCGATGCGGATGGCGCTCGCCACCGTCTCGGGGTTCTCGAAGTCGTGGCCGGCGACGAGCGGGGAGGCGCCCTCGGCCTGGAAGCCGAGCATGCGCGGCGCGGAGTCGGCGTGGCCGGCCTCGCGCCACTCCTTGAAGCCCTTCCAGTAAGCGGTGATGTTGCCGGCGTTGCCGACGGGGAGGGCGAGGGCGTCCGGCGGGCGGCCGAGCGTCTCGGCGACCTCGAAGGCCGCCGTCTTCTGGCCCTCGATGCGGTCGGGGTTCACGGAGTTCACGAGGGCGACGGTTCCGAGGTCGCGCTCCGCGCGCTGGCAGAGCTTGAGGGCGGCGTCGAAGTTGCCGTCGATCTGGACGATTTTCGCGCCGTGGGCGAGGACCTGCACGGCCTTGCCGAGGGCTATCTTGCCGGCCGGGACGACGACGAAGCAGGTGAGGCCGGCTCGTGCCGCGTAGGCGGAGGCCGCGGCGGCGGTGTTGCCGGTCGAGGCGCAGATCACGGCCGTGTTCCCGTCGGCGACCGCGCGGCTCAGGGCGACCGTCATGCCGCGGTCCTTGAAGGAGGCCGTGGGGTTCATCCCCTCGAACTTGAGGTAGAGGCGGGCGCCTATCCTGGCGGAGATTCGCGGGGCCTCTATAAGGGGGGTGTCGCCCTCGCCCAGAGTGGAGATCGCCCAGCCCGGGATCTCGGGCAGCTTGTCGCGGTACCTCTTTATTACCCCCTGCCGGCCGGTCGGCGTCTGGACGGTCAAGATCCTGCCTTTCGTGGAGATCGCCCCCGGGCCCGCTTCGGAGCGTTCGGGGACTGTTCGGATAAGCACCGCGCGCCGCAAAACTACCACGGCGGGGCTCGCCGCATCAAGGAAGGGGACCTGGACCCTACGTACTTCGAAGGATAGCGCTCTTGCATGGTCGTCTCCCGTTTGCTTCCGCGGGGCCATGCTGTAGGCTACGGAGGCGCCGGATTCGGGCCGCTCGTGTGGGATCAGAAGAAGAGGTTACGGGTATTTTCGTGGATGGGTGGAGAGAGAAGAGGGTCCTTATTACCGGCGTCTGCGGGACGGTTGGCCGGGAGCTTCTGAGCCAGGTGGTCGCGCAGGGGCCGGGCGAGGTCACGGGCCTCGACAACAACGAGAGCGAGCTCTTCTTCCTGAACGAGGAGTACCGCGAGGACTCGCGGGTGCGCTTCTCCCTCGGGGACCTCAGGGACCGCGACAGCCTCATACGCAAGACGCAAGGGGTCGACGTCATCCTGCACGCCGCCGCGCTCAAGCACGTCCTGCTCTGCGAGGAGTCGCCGCGCGACGCCGTCCAGACCAACATCATCGGCACGCAGAACGTGATCGACGCCGCGCTCCAGAACGACGTCGAGCGGGTCCTGTTCACCTCCTCCGACAAGGCCGTCAACCCGACGAACGTCATGGGAACCTCGAAGCTCATGGGCGAGCGGCTGATGACGGCGGCCAACGCCGTCAGGCGCGGCGAGCGGCCGATCTTCGCCTCCACGCGCTTCGGGAACGTGCTCGGGAGCCGGGGGTCGGTGATCCCGATCTTCAAGCGACAGATCAAGAAGGGCGGCCCCGTTACCCTGACCGACCCGGAGATGACGCGCTTTATCATGACGTTGGAGGAGGCGGTCCGCCTCGTGATGGAGTCGGTCTTTCTGGCTATGGGCGGCGAGGTCTTCGTGACGAAGATGCAGGTCTTGCGCATCGCGGATCTGGCCGAGGTGATGAGCGAGGAGCTCTCCCCGGACGGGCCGGTGCCAGTCAAGGTCATCGGCTCTAAAGCCGGAGAGAAGCTCTACGAGGAGCTGATGAACGACGAGGAGACCCGGCGAACGCTGGAGCTCCAGCGTTACTTTGTCGTGGTGCCGGCGTTCAAGTCCCTGTACACGGACGTCGAGTACTCCTACCCCGGCGTCGAGGCGAAGGACGTGGACCGGCCGTACAACTCGGCGAACGAGAAGCCCATGCGGCGCGAGGCGCTGCGGGAGTACCTCAGGCGACACCGTCTGCTGGAAGGAGAATAGAGAGCATGCGCGTACTCATCCTCGGTGGGGACGGATACCTGGGCTGGCCGACGGCGATGGCCTACGCCAACAAGGGGCACGAGGTCTGCGTGGTGGACAACTACCTCAGGCGCCACCTCGCCGTGGCGACCTCGTCCGAGGCGCTCATGCCCAACCCCAACCTCAACGACCGGGCGGAGATCTGGAAGTCCGTCGCCGGCGAGACGATCTGGACCGTGATCGGGGACTGCACCGACTACCGCACGATCTCGGACGTCTTCAAGAGCTTCGGGCCGGAGGTCGTGATCCACTACGCCGAGCAGCCCTCGGCGCCCTACTCGATGATCGACTTCGACTCGGCCCGCCTCACCCTCTCCAACAACCTGGAGACGACGCTGAACGTGATCTGGGCGGTCATGGAGCACGCCCCGGAGTGCCACATCATCAAGCTCGGCACGATGGGCGAGTACGGCACCCCGAACATAGACATCGAGGAGGGGTGGCTGGAGGTCGAGCACAAGGGCCGCAAGCAGAACTTCCTCTACCCCCGCCAGGCCGGGAGCCTCTACCACACCACAAAGGTCCTCGACACCGACCTCCTGTGGTTCTACGTCCGCACCCACGGCCTGCGCGTCACCGACCTCATGCAGGGCCCCGTCTACGGCCTCTCCACCGAAGAGTCGGACCAGGACGACCGCCTGCTCCCGAACTTCCACTACGACGACATCTTCGGGACCGTCGTCAACCGCTTCCTGGTGCAGGCCGTCGCGGGCATCCCGCTGACGGTCTACGGGAAGGGCGGGCAGGTCCGGGGCTACCTGAACCTCAAGGACACCCTGCAGTGCGTCGAGCTCGCGATGAACAACCCGGTCGAGAAGGGTTCCTTACGCATCCTCAACCAGTTCACCGAGACGTTCAGCGTGAACGAGCTGGCCGAGAAGGTGCGGCGGGTCGGGAACGGGATGGGGCTCGACGTGGAGATCAAATCCATCGAGAACCCGCGCAAGGAGCTCGAGGAGCATTACTACAACCCGCAGCACTCGGGGCTTCTGGACCTCGGCCTGGAGCCGCACTACATGACGGACGACGTGGTCGCGGAGATGCTGGAGAAGGTCCTGGAGTACAAGGACAGGATCGACGGGCGCAAGATCCTGCCGCGCGTCCGCTGGTCGTAGCCGAACCTTGAACTGGCTCGTCACCGGTGGCTGCGGGTTTCTGGGCACCTCGCTGGTGCGCGACCTCGTCCGCGAGGGCGGACACTCGGTGCGAGTGGTGGACAACCTCGCGGTCGGGGCCAGGGGAGACCTCGAGGAGGCCTCGGGCGGCTTCTCCGAGGGGACGGCGGACGGCCCCTTCTCCGGGGCGGGCGTCGAGCTCGTCGTCGGGGACATCCTGGACGAGGGGCTGGCGCTCCGGGCGGCGCGCGGCGCGGACGTGGTCGTCCACTTCGCGGCGAACACGGGGGTCGGTCCCTCGGTCGAGGACCCGCGCGGGGATTGCGTGACGAACGTCCTCGGGACGCTCAACTACCTGGAGGCCGCCAGACACAACGACGTCGAGCGCTTCGTCTTCGCCTCCAGCGGGGCGCCGGTCGGGGAGGTCGAGCCGCCGATACACGAGGAGATACCGCCGCATCCGGTCTCCCCGTACGGGGCGAGCAAGCTCGCGGGCGAGGGCTACTGCTCGGCGTACTTCAAGACGTACGGGGTCGGGACGGTCGCCCTGCGCTTCGGCAACGTCTACGGTCCGGGCTCCGGGCACAAGGGGAGCGTGGTCGCCAAGTTCGTGAAGCGGGCGATGTCGGGGGAGATCCTGCAGGTCTACGGGGACGGCACTCAGACGCGGGACTTCATCTACGTGGACGATCTCATCCGGGCCGTGAGGCTCGCCGCCACCGTCGACGGGGCCGCCGGGGAGACCTTTCAGGTAGCCACGAACGCCGAGACCACCGTCGGGGAGCTCGTCGAGAAGCTGGTGCCGGCGCTCGCCGCCGAGGGGGTCGAGGGGGTGGAGGTCCGCAACACCGCTCCGCCCTTCAAGGAGGTCATGCGCAACTACTCGGACACCTCGAAGGCGAGGCGCGTGCTGGGCTGGCGGGCCGAGGTGGGGCTGGACGAGGGCCTGAGGCGCACGGTGCGTTATTTCGCCCGTTCGGCGCGCCCGGTGCCGGGCGCGGATGGGGATGGATAGGGGCGCCGACGGGCCGGGCTCCGCGAGCCCCGAGCGGAGCGTCTTCTCCCGCCTGAAGCGCGGGGCCGTGGAGGCGTTCGTGCTGCACGGCGCCGGGGTCGGGCTCCTGTTCCTGATGCACGCCGTCTTCGCGCGAGCCGTGGGGGAGGGGGGCTACGGGAGCTTCTCGTACGCGCTGGCGATCACGGCGGTGCTCGGGATCGTGGCGCCCCTGGGGTGGCCCACGGCCCTCCTGAGGTTCGTCTCCGAGTACCTGGAGCTCGGGCGCTGGGGTCTCCTGCAGGGCGCCCTGAGGCGAGCCTACCAGACCACGCTCGTCGTCTCCCTGGCGATCTCGCTGGTCCTCCTGGGCCTCTCTTACCTCGTCCCCGGCGACGCCGCGACGGGCCTGCGCTACGCGGCGCTCCTCCTGCCGCTGGTCGCCTTCGTCGGCCTGAGGCGCAAGGCGCTGCGCGCCCTGGGCAAGCTCAAGGCGAGCATCGTGCTGGAGGAGGTCGTCCTGCCGGTGGGGGCCGTGGCCGGGGTGCTGCTCCTGGTGCTCGCGCTCGGGGGCATCGGGGTGTCGGGGATCGTGCTCGCCTACTTCGCCTCGGCCCTGCTGGTCTTCGCCCTGAGCTCCTGGTGGCTGCTCAGGAGCCTCCCCGACGAGGCGCGGGAGGCGAAGCCCGAGTACCGGTACCGGGCGTGGATGGCCGTGGCCCTGCCCATGGCCTTCGGCGGGCTCAACCAGATGCTGATGAACCGGGCGGACGTGCTCGTGCTCGGCACCCTGGCGAGCGACGAGACCGTGGGCCTGTACAACGCGGCGGCGCGCATCGCCATCCTCATAACCTTCTCCCTGAGCGCCGTCAACGCGGTCGTGGTGCCCATGATCTCCGCCGCGTACCACGGCGGCAGGAGGCGTCAAGCGAGGAGCCTGCAGCACCGCGCCATGCTGCTCGGGGGCCTGGGCGCCCTGCCGCCCGCCGTGGTCGTGCTCCTGTTCCCCGAGTTTCTGCTCGGCTTCTTCGGGCCCGGCTTCGTCGAGGCCGCGCCGGTGTTGAGGATCCTGGCGCTCGGCCAGCTCGTCAACGCCGCGACGGGCCCGGTGGGCTTCGCGCTCCTCATGACCGGCCGCGAGAGGGCCTTCGCCGCGACGCTCGCGGTGGCCGCCGTCGCGACGGTGGTCGGCTGCCTCGTCGTGGTGCCGATCTACGGCGCCGTGGGCGCGGCCGTCGTCACGGCGACGAGCGTCGCGGCCCTCAACCTCTGGCAGTATGGACTTTCGGGGCGCGCCTACTCATAATCCGGCCGCATGGTGCCCGACACGCCCCAGATCCTGTTTCTCGCCTACTTCTCCCGCTCCGGCTCCACGTTCCTCTCCTCCAGGCTGGACCGCTACGGGGACGTCGGCGTCACGGTCGAGAGCGCGTTCATGCGGACGCTGCTCCTGAAGAAGGGGGAGCTCCGCAGGGCCGCCGGCCCCGGCGAGGTCTACGGGATGCTGGAGAACGAGGCCCGGTTCGCGAACCTCGGGCTCTCGCGCGCGGCGCTCTCGGAGCACCTGAAGCCCGGCGGCGCCTACGGCGTCGGGGAGGTCGCGCGCGCGATCCTGGGGGCGTACTTCGCGGAGAAGAAGCCGGGGGCTCGGGTCTGGGTCGTCAAGGAGGGCGGCAGCGGGTTTCTGGTCAACGCGATCTCGCGCGAGCTCCCGGAGGCCCGGTTCCTGCACGTGATCCGGGACGGACGCGCCGTCCTCAACTCGGGCCTGAACGCCGTGCGCCCCTACGGCGAGGGCGAGCGCATGGCCCGCGACCCCCTCGCCGTCGCCCGCGTGTGGTCCGGGTTCGTCGACGGGGTCGACGCCTTCCGCGCCGCCCGCCCCGAGCGCTGCCTCGAATGCCGCTACGAGGACCTGATGGCCGACGAGGAGGGCGAGCTCCGGCGCCTCAGGCGCTCCCTCGGCCTGCCCGAAGAGGCCCCGCGAAGCACCGGCGAGGGCGAAGGCTACTACGAGGCCATGCCCGAGAAGGAGAGGTCCATACACCGCCTGGTCTCGGGGGGCGCCGTGCGGGGCCGCGTCGACGCCTGGAGGGACGAGCTCGGCCGCGGGGACCGGCTCGTCTTCGAGTACAGAGCCCGCCGATCCCTCCGGCGCCACGGCTACGGGGCGGAGGCGCCCGGGCTCCCCGCGCTCCTCCGCGATCGGGACTTCCTGGCCTCCTACGTCTCCTCCCTCGCCCGGCGGGTCGGAAGCTGGCGCCGCCTCGCGCGCAACCCGGTCCGGCTCCTGTACGTGATCAGGACGACCGCTCTCCGCCTCAAGGACCGCCTGACCTAGAGAGGTGGGGGCCAGAGCACCCCTGCGTCCCTTGCAAGAGACGGTCGCGGCGGGTCGGACGCGAGCGGCCGGGGCCCGGTCGGCCGCTAACGGTTAGAGCAGAGGGCGTGACCGCGGGGCGTTCCGTCCGAAGATCGCGCATAAGCTTTTTCTAACCGGGCTCTTATAGTGGTCCAACGCTTGCTTGTTAGCTTGAGCGGGTGAGTAAAGGACTTCACAAGAAATTTCCGCTTCTGGCGCTGCTGGGCATCTTGCTGCTCGCCGCTGCTCTGAGGTTCTATGGCCTGGGTTTCCAGTCGCTCTGGAACGACGAGTTGAACACTTGGGGCCTGTCCACCTTTGGTGAGGGGGTCTCCGGGGTGCTGTACCATTTCAACAGGGAGGGGATCGGGGTGCACCCCCCGGCTTACTACCTGTTGATCCACTTTACCGTGCAGCTCCTGGGGGAGTCCGAGTGGGCGTTGAGGCTCCCCTCCGCGCTTGCGGGCTTCCTGTCTGTCCTCGCGACCTATCTCCTGGGCCGTAGGCTGTACTCCTGGCGAGAGGGACTGATTGCAGCACTCCTCGTGGCCGTCTTGTGGACTCCGGTCTACTACTCGCAGGAGGCCAGGATGTACTCCCTGCTCCTCCTCTTCGCCACGTTGGCGACCTACTTCTGGGTCTCGGTGGCGCGGAGCCTGGATCGCGAGGAGAGGCCGAGGCTCCTTGCTGTGTCCGGCTACGTCGTCGCAGCTGCCGTCGCCGCATATCTGCACTACTTCGGTTTCTACCTCGTCGCGCTGCAGGGGCTGTGGACGATGATGGTTTACGCTCGTAGACCCGGAACGCTGGCTTACACGCTCGTAGTCTACGGCTTGATCGTACTGGCCTACTCGCCTTGGCTGCCGGCGCTGTTCAACAGGACGGGACAGGGTTCGGGCACGATAGAGCATATCGCCAGGCCGGGGCTCGACACTTTTGTGGATTACGCCGTGTTCGTCTTCAGTAGATCCCCGGTATTCGCGGTGGTCGCGTTGGCGCTATACCTGTTCTTGCCCTACAAAAAGCTCTACCCGCTATACAAAGACGAAGGGCTTTCGGGTACGCGAAGAGCGTTGCGCACCCCGGGTCTGATGCTCGTGTTGTGGCTGACCGTTCCCTTCGCCGGAGCTTACGTGGTCTCCTTGATCTGGACCCCGATACTTGAGCCACGCTACCTCATCGTCTCCCTCCCGGCTGCCTACCTCCTGGTTGCCCGCGCCGTCACGCAACTGCCGGTGCGCCCGATGGTGCAGGCGACCGCCGTGGCGCTGGGTTCCGTCTTGCTCCTGGCACAACTCGTCTTCCTGATGGACTACTACACAGAGCCGAGCAAGGAGCAGATCCGGGAGGGAGTAGAGTTCGTCGCGGAGAACGAGCGTCCCTCGACGCTACTTGCGTACTGCGCTGGGGTAAGGGTGGCGTTTTTCAACTACTATCTCGTCCAGGAGGGGGCCGACGAGCGGTTCGGGGTAAGGGCGTGCACCTCCGCGAGCGAGTTGGAGAGGGCGATCGGGAGAGGGAACAGCCGCTACGTGGGCTTCGTTGCGTCGAGGGAGCCGGAGGCAGCGGTCACGCGGTATCTGCGCAACGAGCTCGAGTTGGTTCGAGAAGCAAACTTGGTGGGCGCCGATGCTTACCTTTTCGAGGTGCCGGAGGCCGCACACTCGTGAGCGCCGGTGTCGTGCCCCGACCGTACGACCACAGGAGGTAACGGCCGTGGAACCGACGATCTCGCTCTCCGCTAGAAAAGTCTTCTGGGTGTTGCTCTCGGTGGCGTTGCTCCTCGCGGCCCTGTGCGTCGCCGTGGTCCTGTATAAGGCCACCCCGGGAGCGGCCGAGTCGAGACTGTTCTCGGATAACCCGAACCTGGGCTCCCTGAACCTGTTCGACCTCAAAAAAGAGCAGAGCTTCGGAACCTGGTACACGGCCTTCCTGTTGCTCTCGTGCTCGGCGCTTGCGGCGGTAGTTTCGTCTCTCAAGAGGCGTGCGGGCGAGCCTTACGTCAACCATTGGCGTATCCTGTCGTTGGTATTCTTGTACCTCTCGATCGACGAGGGGGTCACCATTCACGAGAAGCTGGGCCCGATCACGAGGCCGTTCCTGAGGTCTTTCGGTATCCAGCTTGGCGGGCTTCTGAACAACGCGTGGGTGATCCCCGCCGCCGTCTTGTTGCTCGTCTTCGTCGTCGCCTTCCTCGGGTTCTTTTTCAGGTTGCCCAGAAAACAACAGGTGTTGTTCCTCGTCGCCGGCCTCCTCTACGTCGGGGGTGCGATGGGTCTCGAGATGGTGAACGCCCTCGTCGCCTCCATCTTCGGCGAACAGAAGGGGATGGTCAGGATCATGATACCGGTCGCCGAGGAGTCCCTGGAGATGCTGGGCATCGTCGTCTTCGCCTACGCGCTCCTCTCGTACATGGGCTCCCGACACCGCGAGGTGCGGTTTCGTGTGGAGGGCGAGAAGCCCGACAAACTCGACGACGAGCCCACGCGCTAATACGCGCAACGTCGAAACCCTGTCCGCCCCTCATCGGAAACTACGAACTGGCTTGTTAGGGTCGCGTAACGCCGCTCCAAGGAGCCCCTATAATGCTCCGGGTGTTCGGAAGGCGAGAGGTAGTGGTTCGCGTAAGGTCGTTGCTCCCTGCCCTGCTGGGCTTCGTATCGCTCACCCCTGATCTGCACCGGACCACCAGCCCCTCATCTCCCGGCGATCTAGCTCAAGGGCTGAGGGTGGTGTGCGCGTTCAGTCCCCGTCGTGCCCACAAGACGCTGCTCTTGCTCGAGGGGCCGCAGGTCGTGCGCCTGAAGACGCCCCGCGACGTCTTCGCGCTCCCTCGCCGGTCGGGCGGACGAACGGTGGTCATGATCGACACGTACGGCTGGCTGGGTCTCGTCGGAGTACTCGCCTCTCTCTACCTGCGCGTCCCGCTCGTCGTCCGGTTGCGAGGGCATCCCTTCCGGGAGAATCGGGAGCGTCTCGCCGGGCGTAGCGGTCTGCGCCCGTGGGCGAGGTTCCTGGCCGTCTCGGCGATGCAGCTCTTCTGCCTCTTCTCCGCGCGGCTGGTGCTCTTCAACTCCTCGACCGTGGCGAGAGAGCTGGCCAGCGTCGTACCAGAGCGGCGGCGGGCGGTCGTCCATAATCCGTACACGGAGCCGGGGACGAACCTCGATGGGCCCTCGACGGGCTCACGGTTCCCCGAGGGTGGTCTCCGCTTGCTCACGGTCACGAGCATGAACCTTGCCTCCAAAGTAGACCCGACGCTGGAGGCGGCCGGGCACCTGGCGCGCATGGGCTTGTGGGACGAGCTGGACCTGCGGTGGGTCGTGTGCGGGGCGGGCCGTCACGAAGAGCGCGTCCGGGAGGCGGCCAGGCGTCTGGGGATCGAGGGCCGGCTCGTCGCCCCGGGGCGCGTGGAGGACATCGGGAGCGCCTACGAGTGGGGCGACGTGCTCGTCTACCTCACCCGCCTCGACGCCTTCCCGAACGTGCCCATGGAGGCGATGATGCGGCAGAAGCCCGTGATAACGAACGCGGACAGCCACGGTACCCGCGAGCAGGTCTTCGACGGGGTCAACGGCGTCGTCGTGGAGGATCTCGACGAACTCGCCGCCGCGCTCCGAGCCTATGCCGGCAATGCCGCACTACGCGAGCGCCACGGACGCGCGGGACGGGAACTCGTCGAGCAGAGGTTCTCGGTGGACGCCCAGCGTCGGGCGATGGGGGAGGCTCTGGAGAAGCTGTACGTCCCGCGCAAGGGACGAAGATAGCCCGCACGCCGGCTTCGAACGGCGGGCTTTGTGGTTAAGATACGGGCCTCGGGGGCCGCGAGGGTCTGCCTCCGCGGCCTAGAAGGAGACGTTGTTACGGTGGAACCCAACGAGCCGCCCGTGAAGGTTCTGTACGTGCTCGGGGACGGGCGGAGCGGGTCTACCGTGCTCGACATCGTGCTCGGCAACCATCCGGGCGTCGAGAGCGTCGGCGAGGTGCGGAAAGTCCCCACCCGTGGCTGGGAGGCGGGGAACCCGTGCAGCTGCGGCAGGCCCATGGGCGAGTGCCCGTTCTGGTCCGAGGTGCATGAGGAGTGGGTGAGAAGGGTCGGGTCCGACGATCTGAAGGGCTTTCGGAAGCTTCAGGGGATTTACGAGTCGCGCGGCGGCATTCTACGCTTGCTTGCCGAGCGGGCGCGACCTTCGGAGCGGTTCCGGAGGTACGCCCGGCTCAACGGGGCGCTCTTCGGGGCGATCCGGGCCGTCAGCGGCAAGAGCGTGGTGGTCGACTCCTCCAAGGTGCCGGCGCGCGCCCTCGCGCTCTCCTCGGTGCCGGGGGTGGAGCTGCACCTCGTGCATCTGATCCGGGACGCCCGCGGGGTCGCGGCCTCTCGCAAGAAGTCCGACACGGGCGTGGCCTCGACCCCTGCCTGGCGCTCCTCTATGCGCTGGACGGAGGCGAACCTGCTCTCCGAGTGGGTGCGGCGCCGGGTGGACCCCGCCGGTCTCCGCGTGCGCTACGAGGATCTCGCGGCCGACCCGCGAAGGGAGCTCGGCCGGATCGGGACCTCCGTCGGGCTCGACCTCTCCGGGCTCGCGGAAGGCTTGCTCGCCGGCCGCGAGATGCGGGTCGGCCACGTCGGCGGCGGCAACAGGGTTCGTATGGCGGGGACCGTCAGGTTCAGCGGCGACACCGACGGCTGGCGGACGAGGCTCTCCGAGGGCGAACAGCGCGCCGCCTGGACCTTCGCAGCCCCGCTCATGAAGCGGCACGGGTACAAGCGGTGAAGCCGGAGCAGCAGGCCCGCAAGTCCGCAATACGGGCGTCGTTGGGCCTTCTCGATCAGAGGTCCCTCCTGTACCGGAAGACCAACGGCCTGCTCCGCACCGGCATGGTCCGGCTCCTCTCCGGGGCGCTGCCGCTATACGTGGTCAACGAGTACCCGAAGAGCGGCGGAAGCTGGACGGCGCAGATGCTCGAGAAGGCCCTCGGGGTTCCCTTCCCCAGGAACCGCCTGCCCGTCTTCCGCTCCTCCATCATGCAGGGCCACTACCTCTCGCCGCGGGGCATGAAGAACGTCCTCGTCGTATGGCGCGACGGACGGGACATCATGGTCTCCTGGTACCACCACTGCCTCTTCGCCAACGAGCGCCAGAACGCACCCCTCGTCGCCGAGACGCGGCGAGATCTCCGCTTCGAAGACTACGGGGACGTGCAGGGGAACCTGCCGGCCTTTCTCGAGTATGCCTTCACCCGCCAGCGCCGCCCGCACTTCACCTGGCCGGACTTCGTCCACCAGTGGCACGACCGCAGGGGTGTCGTCCACACGAGCTACGAGGCCCTCCGCCGGGACCCTGCGGGCGAGCTCGTCAGGATCTCACGCGAGCTCGCGGGCCGCGACCTCGACCCCGGCCGGGCAGCGGAGATCGCCGACGAGTTCTCCTTCGCCCGCCAGTCCGGGCGGAGGGTAGGGGAGGAGAACAAGGGCAGCTTTGTTCGCAAAGGCGTGGTCGGCGACTGGCGTAACCAGTTCACCCACGAGGCCCGCGAGGTCTTCGACCGGTATGCAGGAGAGGAGTTGGTTCTGCTTGGTTACGAGCAGGACCACGCGTGGGCGAAGGGGGAGCTCGGTGATTGATCTTCCCGGTTACGGATGGACGCTCGCGTGTACGTCCTGAACGTACTCTTCGACGATCGCTTCGGCGGCTCGTCCAAACGAGTAACCCAGGTTGCCCGCTACCTCTCGACCCATGAGGACGTGCACACCCTCCTATGCCTCCCCGAAGGCGACGGCAACACCGCGGAGGTGGCCCGGGAGATGGGTGTCCCCGTGACCAGGATCGGCTTCGAGCGCATCCCGCGCCCGAGTGACGTTCGCAGGGTGCTCCGCTGGATCTTCCGGCTGCCGGGGGACGTGCGGCGCTTCTTAGCCCTGTACCGGCGCGAGAGGTCGGACGCGGTCCACGTCAACGGCGCGTTCTTCCTTCCCCCGGCGATAGCCGCGAAGTTGGCCCGGGTGCCACTCGTCTGGCATCTGAACGACACCGTGATCCCGAAGAGGGTAGCCCCCTTCTTCGGTACTCTCGTCCGCCTCATGGCGGATCGCGTGCTCGCGACCTCGGAGGATGTCGCCCGCCACTACGGCGTCGCCGACTCCCCCCACGACGTGATGCCCCCACCTGTCGACCCACGCTGCTTCGAGGTCGTCTGGACCCCGCGTAAGGATGGCCCACGACGCATAGGGCTCGTCGCCAACTGGAACCCTTTGAAGGGCGTGGAGTACTTCGTCCGAGCCGCGGCCCTCGTGCGCGAACGGCTAGAGGACATAGAAGTCGTCTTCGCGGGGGCGAGGCTCGGTACGCACGCCGAATACGCGCGTGAGGTAGACGCTCTTATCGACGAACTCGGCTTGCGCCCCGCCGTCCACGAGTACGGCTTCGTCCCCTCCGTTGCCCCCGTACTCGCCGGGCTCGACGTCCTCGTCATGACCTCCACGGCCGAGGCCTCCTCCATGCCGGTCCTCGAGGCCATGGCCGTGGGCGCGCCGTCCGTCGCCTCCGACGCGGGCGGCGTGCGTGAGCTTCTCCACGCCGATCCGAAGAATCCGGCGGGCGTGGTGGTACCCATCCGAGACCCAGAAGCCACCGCCACGGCCGTGCTCGACCTGCTCGGCCGACCCGAAGAGGCGGCTCGGATGGGGAGGAACGGCCGCCGGCTGGCCGGGGAACGCTTCTCGCTCGAAGCATGCGCCGGGAGGCACCTCGAGGCGTACGCGGGTGCGGCTCGCCGAAGAGCCGATGCTACCCGGTAAGCCTTGCAACTGCCTCACCACGAGCGTGGTACCTTCTCCGGACGGCCGCGAGACAAGCAGGAGAAGTTGAGTTGACCCTAGCGAACCAAACGCGCTGCGAAACACGCGTGTCCCGGGTCTGCGTCTCAAGGCCCCGGGGCGTGCTGCCTTCTGGACTACCCCGGGAGATGCGGCTCTCGTGAGCGGCATGGATATGCTGCTGGCGCTCCTCCTGGTGTCCCTGACGACCGCGCCCGTTATCGACGCGCTGCGGCGGCGAGGCGTTCTTTCGCGGCCGGAGTTCTATCTGCTGGTCGCGCTGTACCTGTACGCGACCGGCGGCTACCTGACGCATCTGATCCTGCCGGCGGGAGCGCCGTCCTTCCTCTTGCCCGCGAGCGCCTTGTCCGCGCACACGAGCTACTTGTTCTCGGCCTGCGCCGTCCTCGCGGTGTATGCCGGCGGCAAGCTCTATGATGCGGGGCAGATCGAGATCGGTCTTCCCCCACAGGGTAGTCGACTCCTGGCCTCCCTGGCCCTCGCCGGCTGCCTCGTGGCCCTGGCGATCAACATCTACTACTTCGCCACCTTCGGGCTCTTCTCCGGAAACTTCGACAGGGTGGAGTTTATAGACAATTTCGATGCGAGCGGGGGGGTCAGGATCCCCTACCTGGACATCTTCTATGCGGCGGTAGCCGTCCTCGCCCTGAACGAGCGCTGGCCGGTGTCCTGGCTCGCGCTCGCGGGCCTGGCGCTCCTGCACCTGCCGGTCGGGAACCGCAGGATCGTGCTGGCCGCCCTGATAGTAGTCTTCGTGGCGAAGCTGCTCAGGGGGTCCAGGTTCAGCAAGGGCGCTATAGCCGCCGCGCTCGCCGCCGTCCTCGTCGTGGGGATCGTGGTGGGCGACGTGCGCGGCGAGGGTCTCTCGGCGCTCCAGGGCCTGAACCTCCAGAGGGCCCTGCTTGCGCTCTCGGAGTTCGCTCGCCCGTTTGTCACGCTGGTCTACCACGTGGAGAACGGGTACGAGCCGCTCTACGGGGCGAGCCTCCTGCAAGGAGCCACCAACTCCATCCCGAGCTTCCTGCTACCCTTCGATAAAGCGCCCTCGCTCGGGCGTCAGTTCGTTCAGATCGTGGAGGGATTAGGCGTCTTTGCCGGGCGCGTCCCCGGCTACGGCTATTTTCCCGTAACGGAGGCGCTCGTGAACTTCGGGCCCGTCGGTGTCCCGGTGTTCTTTTTGCTGTTCGCCTGGATCCTGAGGTGGCTCTCGGCGTTCGCCGTCCGCAGGGGCGTCGCGTTCGTCGTTCCCCTGCTGTGCGCCTACATGTTCGCCTTCGGCCGCGGCACCTTCGGAGGTGTGGTCGCCGCGTGCTTGTGGGCGTTCGCCGCCGGGCTCGCCATCTACATAACGGCAGGGCTGCTCTCCGGGGGGCTCGGCCGCAGGGGAGGCCTTGCGGTGCGCACCAGGACCAAAGCTGGAGGAGAGTGATGACCGCCGTGAAACGCTCTCTCGGCGGGATCGAGGCGGCGATCCGGGACGTGGCGGCCTCGCTCGCTTCCCGGTGGAAGCTCCTGTCGGCGCTGGCCCTCGCCGTTTTCGCCGCGGTGACCGCCCTGGTCCTTCTGCTCCCGCCGGAGTACGACAAAACCGTCTCCTTGGCCGTCACGCCTCGAGTCGGGGAGCTGCAGCAGAGGCTCGGCCAGAGAGAGCCCCTGGAGAGAAGGCAGGTAGCCAACACGGCTCTGGGATTGATCGGCCAGGCAAGGTTCGAGGCGGAAGACGCTGTGGCAACTTACAACGCTTCCAGGGAGACGGTCGACGTAACGCTGCAATCTCGGGCCAGGGCCTCCCTGCAGAGCGCCGCCGACGATACGTCAGCGTACCTGGAGGAGGCGTTTCAACGGGAGTACGAAACGTACTTGACCGACACGGTCGAGACCTCGCTGGTTTATGGCAGGGAGCAAATCCTCCCGAGCAACCGTAATACTCTAGCCCAGCTCGACCGGCAGATCGAGGAAACCCGTCGGCGGGCGCGTACGGCCGACCCTGCGACCGCCGCGAACGCCTCTTCCGCCCTTCGGAGCCTGGAGAAGCAGCGCCAGGGGTTGGTCGTCCGCATCGAGCAGAAAGAAGACGACTTGGTTTATCTCGAAGACGCCCTTGGCGACATGGGGCCGTACGCCGACGAGGCGGTCGAGGTCACCGCCTCGTCCCAGTCGGAGACGAGGCGAATAGGACCGTCGTCCTCCCCGGTAGTCGCCGCGGCCCTCCTGTCCGTCGTGGCGGCGGTCGCCGTCGTACTACGGACGACCGCCGAGCCCGGCCTGGTTCCTCGGCTTCGCCGCCGGGAGACACGCGGTACTCGCAAGCCGGCCCCGTAGGGCAGCGCTCGCACCGCAGGGGGGCCTCGCCACGCCCGGTATAGACGCAGGACGGGTGCGTCGCTTCTAGGGGGCGTACCTGATCGCGTTGACGGAGCCGTTGCCGCGGGAGAGGTAGTAAAGGTTGCCGTCGTTTACCTGTAGGTCCACGGGGGCGGTCAGCCCCGATGCGAAGTGGAGCACCCTCACGAACCCTCCCGTCGCCGGGTCATAGTCGAGGCGCTTGATCCAGCCGCTGCAGACGTCCGCGAAGAAGTAGTCGCCTACGTACGAGCCCGGGAACCGCACGACCCTCGGGTTGTAAAACGCACCGCCGGTGACCGCACAGCCCGTGCTCGAGGTGTTGCCGTGGCCGTACCAGTACAGTGGCCCCTGGTAAGCGGGATCCGACTCGGGGCCCTCGTGGAGCGGCCACCCGTAATTGGCGCCGCTCGCGCCGTCGTTGATCTCCTCGTAGCGGTCCTGACCGACATCGTTTATCAACATCCTACCCGTGCCAGGTTGGACGGCGAAGCTGTAGGGGTTGCGAAGGCCCAAGGCCCAGATGGCACGGTTCTTGCCGCTGGCCCTGTTGTAGAACGGGTTGTCGGCGGGGATGGTGCCGTCCGCGTTGATACGCAGCATCTTCCCGTGAAGGTTGGTGAGTGTTTGGGCGTTCTCCTTGGTGGCGTTCTCGCCGACGGCGGCGTAGAGCTTGCCGTCTCTGCCGAAGTGGATTGCCCCGCCGTTATGGTTGGTCCTGGCGCTCAGGCCGTCGAGATCTAGGATGGTCCGGCCGCTCCCCGGGGTGTAGACGTCGCCGTTCGCGGTGAAGCGGAAGATCCGGTTGCGCGCCGGAGACGTGCTCGTCGCCCTGAGCGTGTGGTAGACGTAGACGTGCTTGTTGGTGGCGAAGTTCGGGTCGAAGGCTATCCCAAGCAGGCCACGCTCACCCGTCGAGTCGGTGACGCCTCTCATGTCCACGAACGGGGTAGCGAGCAGCTTGCCGCCCTTGACGACACGCAGCCTGCCCCCCTGCTCGGCCACGAACAGCCGCCCGTCCGGTGCGAACGCCATCGCCGTAGGGCGGTCGAGCCCGGAGACGATCTGCGTCTGCTTGAATCCAGCGGGGAGCGTCGCGGCACCCAGCGCGTCCTCCTCGAGGAGCAACACCGGCAGGACCCCCGCCACCAAAGCCAGGGACAACACGACCAGCAACCTCTTCAACACGAAGCGCACCTCCATGCTCGAGTTCGACCTCACGGAGGTCCGTCTACAATCCGGCAACCGGAGGTCCTCCGTGGAGGACCTCCGACATGCTACCCGAGGCACAGCTATGGGCAGCGAATCCTCTTACTCCCGGCTACCATGCCTTGACCAGAACGGCGTCGAAGTCAGCGGCCCGGTACGAGGCGTTGCCCAAGAAACGCATCCGGTAGCAGGGGGGTGGTCTGTACCCGAAGTGCCTTCTCCGTGCTACCGGGTCGAAGCCCCGGGAGGACCCTGGATCACGTTCTCGCAATCGTCCGCAACGTAGGTCTGGACCCTGTTGTCGGAATTCATGTCGAAGTAATAGACCGTATCGGTACCGCTGCCGCAAGACACGCTCACGAGCCTGGCGATGCTTGCGTCTATCGTGTCGTTGCCTCCCTCGCCGTATACCGTGGCGCTACCGGAGACCTCTACGTAGTCGTCCCCGTCGCCGCCGTGGACCTCCCCTTGCGCCAGCAGCCCGTCGTTGCCGACGTCGCCGTAGGACCTGTCGCGGCCGTTCTCGTCGCCGGTGTCCACATAGTCGTCGCCGCTGCCCCCACGTACGTTGTCGTCTCCGGGGCCTCCGTAGAGGTAATCTACCTGGTCCCCACCGTAGATAGTGTCGTTCCCGTACGAGCCGTAGGCGCGATCTACGCCGGTGTTGCCGGTGATCAGATCGTCGTTGTAGATGCCGTACAACTGGTCGTCTCCCTCTTGGCCATACATCCTGTCGTTACCCCCACCACCGTTCATCGTGTCGTTGCCGGGGCCGCCGTACATCGTGTCCACGGCAGCGAGACCGTACATGGTGTCGTTGGCGCCGATGCCGTTCATGAAGTCGGCGGCGTTCGTGCCGGTGAGACCGTCGGGGCCGTTGGTGCCGTTGATCGTCGCAGCCAGCGCTACCCCGCCGGTTATGAGAGCGAGCGCCATCATCACGGTAGATAGCAAGATCCAACGGCGCACGTATTCGTCCTTCCTGTCGGGCCTGTCTCGTAAGCGTGCCCCTCCCCGAGTAACGAATCAACCCTAGGGAAAGGGAGCGGCACAACCTCACATTACCGCTCTGGGCCTCTAGCTCCTCTGCCGATGGAACAGAGACGGCGGAGCGAGCCTGTCGCGTCGCTCCGCCGGAATGCCAAACTCTTACGGATTGTGACTTATGCGGTGGATGCCGCCGCCCGCGTAGGTCGTGTAGTAGAGGGCGTTGTCCGGGCCGAACGTCAGCGCCACGGGACCGCCGCCTTCCATGTTGTAAGCAAAGGTGGAAGGCTTGAAGCCCGTGGAGGTCTGGGTCAGCTTGAAGATCCTGCCGCACACGAAGTCCCCAAAGAGGTAGGAGCTATTGACGGCGCCGGGCCAGGAGCCGTTGGGCAGGACCACGCCGCCCGTGATCGAGGAGCAGTTCGTGGAGTGCTTGTAGGAGTAGATCGGGTTGGTGAGCCCGGCGGGCGCGGCCCCGCAGCCGACGGTGTAGGAGTCCTTGGCACAGGGGCCCTCGCGCAGGTCCCAGCCGTAATCCGCTCCGGCGCGGGCGAGGTTGACCTCCTCCCACTTGGTCTGGCCGACGTCGTTGACGAAGAAGCGGGTGCTCGCGTAGTTGGGGTCGAAGCCCATGCGGAAGGGGTTGCGGAAGCCGGAGGCGAAGATCTCCTGGCACTTCACGCCGGGGCTGGCCTGTCCGTTGGCGCCGCAGCGCGCGGTGCCCGAGCCCCTGTAGGGGTTAGAGGCCGGGATGGAGCCGTCCCGGGCGACGCGCAGAACCTTGCCGAGCAGTACGCTCTTGTTGCGGGCGTCGCGAGGCCTGCCGCCGTCGCCGATGGAGGCGTAGATCAGGCCGTCCTTGCCGACCTTGACGTCGCCGGCATTATGGTTGGTGCCGGAGTACATGTTGTTCAGGAGGATGCGCTCGTCCCTCGCGACGTTGTCGTTGCCGAGGACGAAGCGCGAAACCCGGTTGACGCAGCGGCTGCCCGTATTGGCGGTGTAGTAGAGGTAGACGTAGCGGTTGGCCGCGAACTCCCGGTCCACGGCCACGCCGAGGAGGCCGCGCTCGGAGTTGGCGCAGACCCTGCCGGAGATGTTCAGCGCCGGGGTCGGGAGCAGACGGTCGTCGTCGTACACCCTCAACTGGCCCTGTTGGTTCGTGATCAGCAGCCGCCCGTCGGGCGTGAACGCGAGCGCCGTTGGAGCATCGACGTTCGTAACGAGCGTATCCGTGAAGCCCGGCTGCGTGAACTGCGTCTGCGTAGCCGCCTGTCCGGACGCGGGCTGCGCGTCTACGAGTAATATGGGGACGATCCCCGCCACCAGTGCAAGGACCACCGCAACCGCCAAACGTCTACACATACCTGCTCCCTCATGCTCTCGCGCGGACACGCCGCTCAAAGTCCCGATCCATCCCGCAACTATAAGCTATTATCGGCACACGCCCATGAATACTTTAGCGGCGCCGGGTCCCTACGCCCGTGAGCCTGGATGTACGTGCTCCAAAGGGTTAACCTGCCTGCGTGCGAGTGTTGGGTGAGCTAAACGTGGGGGGCGGTCTGGGGCGCCTTTCGGCGCGGATTCCGCGGCAGGTGCTCGTCTACCTGCTCGCGCCGCTCATGTTGATACTGATCCCCGCGGTCCTGTGGCTGAGCATCGCGCCGGCGGGAGCGTCGGGGGCGACCCCCGTCTGGTTGGCCGTGCCGGACCCGGTGGTGTTCGAGTTCAGCGCGCTGCACCTGGCCTCGCTGGCGCTGATCGGCGCGGTTGCGATCGGCATGCTCACCTTGGAGGCCGCGCGCGCCCCGTTTTCCTTGCACCTGGCGCACTGGGTCTTCGTCTACGTCTTCTTCTTTGCTGCGCCCCTCGTGCAGTACAAGATAGGGGCGTTCCCCTGGGGGCGCCTGACCGCCTTCGACGTCGAAACGCTCCTCCTGACGGACCTGGCGATCCTGGTCTGGTGCGCCGTATGGATATGCATGCGAGCCTTGCAGACAAGGGTTCTGCCGGGCCTCCCGCTCCCGCTGGGACCGGGCGTCACCGCTTCCGGGGTCTGGCTCTCCGTCGGTTTGGCGTTGGTTGCCACCGTTCTCCTGGTCGTGTGGCTGGGCGTAGGGGCCTTGCTCACGCGGGCAGATGACTACGGCGCCTCCCTAAACACCTCGACCGTCTTCCTGCTTCTGGAGAAGGTGCTGCGCGGGATACCGGTCGCCGCCTCCGCCGGGGCGCTCTGGTATCTGCGTCGCGGAGAAGCTCCTCTGCTCGTGCGCCTGGGTCTCGTAGCCGTGGCCCTCGGGCTTCTGCTGGTGGCGGACTTCCCCCTCGGCACCGCCAGGTACGTCGTCGGCTCTGTTTACCTCGGCCTGCTCCTGACCGTCGTGGGCGGGCGGTTACGCAACGGCTGGCCGTTCGTCTTCCTGATGGTGGGCGGTCTGCTCGTCATGTTCCCGCTCCTGAGCACCCTGCGCTACGTTACGAGCCCGTCGGAGATCATCTCCTATGTCGGGGGGTTCACGCTGCTCGGGCCGAGCCTGGCCACGGGGATTTCGATGCGTACTCCTCGATCGGCTACACCGTGGAGTACGTGAGGGAGGGGCCAGGCATGACCTGGGGCCGCCAGCTTCTGGGGTACTCTTCTTTTTCGTGCCCCGGGGCCTCTGGCCCGACAAGCCGGTCGGCAGCGGCTACACCGTCGCCGTCGAAGGAGGGTTGTCCTTCAACAACATCTCCAGCTCTCCCATCGCGGAGGGGTTCATCAACTTCGGGTGGGCGGGCATCATCCTCTTTGCCGTTGTGTTCTGCTGGACGTTCGGCATACTGGATCTCACCTTCGAGCGCGTCGTCTCGCGGGGGCGCGACGCGCTCATCGGCCTGCTGTACCCGTTCATGGTCGGGTTCACGTTCTTTTTGATGAGGGGGGATTTGCTCTCCTCGGCCGCCTTCGTGGTGGGCTTCGTCATCGCATTCCTGCCGCTGGCGCTGCGCTTGCCGAGGGTCAGGCTTCGCGCCAAGTGAGGCCGTACTCTGGGGAGCCCGCTCCTCGTGTGGGCCGTCCGGGCCGCGATGAAGCCCGCAGGCTTCTCCCTGCTCAAGCAGCGCCTGCTCTCCGGGGGTATTTGGGCCTTCACGGGCCGCCTGCTCACCTCCCTGGGGCAGCTAGCGATAAACGCCCTGCTCGCCCGCCTGCTCGCGCCGCAGGATCTGGGCGCCTACTTTCTCGCCTTCAGCGTCGTCACACTCGGCGCGATCGCCGGCTCCCTGGGCCTCAACCAGGCGGCCGTGCGCTTCGTGGCCGAGAGCATGGGGCTCGACCAGCCCGGGAGGGCCCGACGGGCGGTGACCACCGCGGTAGCTGTCGGCGGGACGGGGGCGCTGGGGGTGGGGCTTCTCTACCTGCCGCTGGGCTATTATCTCAGCGCGAACTTCTTCCGTGCCCCAGCCCTGGCGGCGGTCACCGGGCTGGTGGCAGGGTGGATGGCGATCATGGCGCTGCAAAGCCTCCTGGCCGAGGTCTTTCGCGGGTTCCACGACATCCGGCTCGCCACCCTCTTCGGCGGGCTCCTGACGGCGATCGCCTTCACCGGCAGCCTCGGGCTTCTGTGGTGGATCGAAGGCCGGACGACGCTCGCCGTCGTGTTGATCCTCGCTATCGGTTCCGGGGCCACGAGCGCCCTGATCGCGGGGTGGGTGCTTCGCCGCAAGGTGGCCGCGCTCCCGCGCGAACGGGCCGAAGGCGGGGTAGGGCTCGGTCAAATGCTCCGTGTCGCCGGTCCGCTGCTCGTGACCAACCTCACGCTCTTCACCCTCACCCAGGCGGACCTCTGGATCCTCGGCGCCTTCCGTTCGCAGGAGGAGGTCGCGGTGTACGGCGCAGCCGCGCGTCTCGTCGTGCTGGTGGCCGTTCCGATCTTCGTCGTCAACGCCGTGCTGCCCCCCATGATCGCCGAGATGCATGCTCGGGCAGGATCCGCGAACTCGAGCACACCCTTCGCGCCACAGCGGCGCTGGCGGCGATCCCCGCCGTACTGGCGCTTTCGACCTTCGTGTTGGCGGGGGGATCTGTCCTCGGGATGGTCTACGGCGATTACTACCGTGAAGGGGCGACGGTGCTGGCGCTGTTGAGCCTCGGACAGCTGGTAAACGTTTGGGTCGGGTCTTGCGGCCTCACGCTCGGCATGACCAACCACCAGTCGCTGTACATGGTCATCAGCGTGACCTCCGGCGGCTTCGCGGTGGTGGCGGGGAGCCTGGCCGTCGGGCCGTTCGGGGCCGTTGGCGTGGCGGTATCCGCCGCCCTGGGTCTGATACTGCTGAGCGTCTCCATGTGGCTGGCCGCCCGGCTCACCACCGGCGTATGGACCCACGTTGGCCTTGCCATGCTCCCCGACCTTCTGAGAAGATCGGGCGGTGATGGACGAGATTAGGAAGGCTTCGCCCTCCGACGTTGCTGGCCGGGCTCCGTGCACGTCCCGGTGAAAGCGGTTCGCGGTTCCGGCGTCGTACGCCTCCTGGCGCGCGTACCTCGCGCGCTGCTCGCCGGGGTACTCGCGCCCCTCGTCCTGCTGGTGCTGCCCGCGGTACTCTGGCTCAGCGTGCCGGACCCCGGAACCCTCGGGGTAACCCCGGCGTGGCTAAACGTCCCCGACCCCGCCCGGTTCGACGCGGACCCCTTCTACCTGGCTTCCCTGGTCCTGTTGGGCTTCCTGGCTATCGTCATGATCGCCGCAGAAGCTTCGCTGGCGCCGTTCTCGCTGCACCTCGTGCATTGGGTTTTCGTCTACGTCTTCTTCTTTGCCGCTCCGCTGGCGCAATACAAGATGGGGACGTTCCCCTGGGAGGAGCTTTTCTCCTTCGAGACGGATCGGCTGGTGCTCACGAACCTCGCCGTGCTCTTGTGGAGCGTTGCCTGGATCGCCGCGCGGGTCTCTCAGTTCGCGCTTCTCCGACACCGTCCTGTTCCGCTCGGGCCCCGCGTTTCGGCCTTGGGGGTCTGGATCTGCGCCGGTCTGGCGCTGTTCTCGGCCGCGTACCTGCTGCTCACGCTCGGACCGATGGCCCTGATCTCTCGGGGCGCCACCGACATCTCCGCCGGAAACGCCTTCAGCGCCTCGAGCTCCGCTCTCGTCGTGGATAAGCTGCTCCGGGCCTTTCCGGCCGCCGCCGTTGCCGGCGCCGTGTGGTTCGCAAGCAGGGGAAACGCCCATTTCCTCGTGCGTGCGGGGCTCCTGATCGCCACGCTCGGTCTCCTCCTGGTCGCGGACTTCCCCTCGGGCTCCCCAAGACACCTCGTCGGCTCGATCTACCTCGGGCTGGTGCTGATCTTCCTGAACCGTTACCTGCGCACGGGCTGGCCGTTCGTCTTCCTGATGGTGGGCGGCATGCTGGTGGCGTTCCCGATCATGAGCGCGCTGTACCTCTCGACCGGTCCACATGAGACCGTGCCGTACCTCAGGGATGGCTCGTTTCTCGGGGCGGGCATGACCACGGGCGACTTCGACGCATACTCCATGGTCGGCTACACGATAGGCTACCTGCACGATGGACCGGGCTCGACCTTCGGTCACCAGCTCCTGGGCGTGCTCCTCTTCTTCGTCCCCCGCAGCATCTGGCCCGACAAACCCTTCGGCAGCGGGTACACCGTGGCCGTGGACCAGGGCCTGCTCTTCAACAATGTCTCCAGCTCCCCCATCGCCGAGGGCCTCATAAACTTCGGCTGGGCCGGCGTCGTCCTGTTCGCCGTTGCCCTGTGCTGGATCTTCGGCCTGCTGGATTCAAGCTTCCGGCACGCGGAACGCTCCGGGGAAGGCACCCTGCTCCGCCTGTTGTACCCGTTCCTGATCGGCTTCGCTTTCTTCTTGATGCGGGGCGACCTGCTCTCGTCTTTCGCTTTCGTGGCGGGCTTCGTGGCCGCGTTCCTGCCGCTGGCAGTACGGTTGCCGAGGGTCGCGCTCCGAACGAAGAAATCGTCAATGTGACCATACTATCCTGTTAGGATACGGGCTTACCGTGCAAGGACCCCCGGCGCCGTACGGGAGGTCGAGGGAGGAAATTCTTCAGTGCAGGGAACCTGGCGTAAGAAGAGCGGAGAATCTGGAGACGAGATCGTCCTCTCGGACATTCTAGGATTCTTCAGAGCCAACTGGAAGCTCATAGGACTGCTGACCCTGCTCTTCTCGGCGCTTGCCATCGGTCTGGCCTTGTTGCTGCCCGACCAGTACAACAAGCGGGTAACCCTCGCGGTCAGGCCCGTGCCCTCCGACCTTCAGACCTCGCTCAACCAGCCTCCCGTGATGACCCCGAAGCAGGCCGGGGACTTGGCCGTCGCATACATACAGAATGCAGACCTTGGCGGCGTAGATGCCAGCCCCACCTACAACAACGTGACCCAGTGGGTCGAGGTGGCGCTGCAGTCGCGCGACAGAGACGCCCTGAACGGTGTAGCTCCCGTTCTGGTCGAGGCCGTGGAGAACGGCTTCAGCACGAACTACGAAGCGGCCTTCCGCGCCGCGGTGGAGACCGAAGTCACTCAGCTGAGGCGTGGATTGGAGAACCAACGGGAGATTCTTGAGGACCTGGACAACCAGATCGAGCAATCAGGTCCCGTACAGACCGGAGGGACGGAGGACGTCGCGGCCATAGTACGGCTCCAAGCCCTAGAGACCGAGCGCGCCGACCAGAACGCCGCTATCGCAGCAGACGAGAACAGGCTGGCTTACCTTGAGGAGGCGCTGCGAGACCTACCCCAGAGGGCGAGAGATGCGACCTCCGTGGAGGTCCTGGAGGAGTCCGGAACACCCCAATCCCGCTCCCTCGTGCCGCTGATGATCCTCGCCGTCCTCTCCAGCCTCGTGCTAGCGGTCATCGTCGCCATCGTTCGAACGGCGGTACGGGGGACTAAGTGAGCGGTGGGATAGCCCCGTCGTCTTCCTTTGTCGCTACCATAAGCAACTCCTCGCCGGCGCTCGAGTCGAACAACAAGACCAGCGAGAGTAAGTACTGATAGGCGTGCCCGCTAAACTTATCGACCATGGAGCTCGGCGGCTGCCCGACCGCGGGCGATGACCTTCGAATTCGCCGACTCTCGATGAAGATACCGTAAGCCCCACGTACGGTGGTTTCGACCGTCGCTCGGCTCAAGCCGGCAGCCTGAGCCGCCAGGGCCAGAGTCTTTCGGGAGAACAGTACAAGGTGCCTCGGCGGGTCCAATGGTAGCCAAGCCACTCCGAAAAGCCGGTGACCCAGCGACGCTGTGTTCGGCGTAATCACGATCAAACGCCCACCGGGTTTGAGAACCCGCCGACACTCGCTGAGAAACTCTACCGGGTGATGCACGTGCTCTATGACGTGGCTCATAACCACAGCATCGAAGCGGTTCGAAGGGTAGTTCTGACTCTCAAGCGTCCCTAAACGGACATCGAGACCATAGCTGCGGCGGGCTACTTCTACGGCGTCGGCGTCGAAGTCTACACCCTCTACCTCCCATCCCAGTCGGCGTAGCTCCTTCATCGTCTCGCCTGCTCCGGAGCCAACATCTAGCACTCGCCCTCTGTCTCGACCCGGGAGGTACATGACGCTGCTCTCTATCATTTGGCGCTCTTCGGGGTGCAGGTACGCGAGCCGGCTCAAAAGCCGCTGCAAGGGTTTTACTTTCGCCTGCGCATAGCCGAATCTGAAAGCTAGGTATCCACGGCGTACATACTCGCGTAACAAGCGCGACGGGCTGCTTGGCGGCGCCTTGACGGAGTGCGTGTAGTAGGTAGCGTAGATCTTCCCGATGTCTTCCTCCGTGGGGCGCGGGTCCGAGAATAATAGACCGCAATCCTGACACCTCTTGAGCGACCACTCGCCGGGTGCTCCGAAGACGCGATCGCTCAAACCCTCATATGAGACGTTCCGTTTTTTGGTGCCGCATACGGGGCAGTGCGTCACGCGCTCCGTACGTATCCCACTGTTGTTCACCTACGGATCTCCTTTTCGCGAGCTTCGCTCTTCGCATGGGAGCCCGAACACTATTGCGACCGAAGACCCACTACATGGCAAGGAAAGTAGCCTAGCAGGTCCAACGAAGGGGCTCAAAAGACGTGGTGGCATAGCGGACGGTATGTTGGAGGCCTCCGCAGTTGTAGATGGGTTTTTACAACAAGGATTTCACCTTATAAGATGCCGTCCTGTGAACTTTGGGCAGACCTTCCTCGTTGCATGACCAGTGTCCTTCTCACCGGGGGTACGGGATTCATTGGGGGACATCTGCGTCTGGCGCTTCGTGACCAGCCGGTTGTGTTGCTGGGACGCAGCAAACCGAACTTGTACCGCAACGAGCGCTGGGCGAATACAAACTTGGCGCATGCTGTCCCTCGGGAGACGTTGGAGGGCAGCGAGGTGCTCTGCCATCTGGCTTACTCGATGTCGAGTGGTCGCAGCAACCTCAACTACAATCGGCACCTGATCGATGCCGTCAACCGCTGTCCAGACGTCCGACATGTGGTGCTCATGAGCTCTACCTCGGTCTACGGTTCCACCACGTCTGCCGTGGTCGACGAAGCAAGCCCCTGTACCCCTGTTGGAGAATATGCCGAAACCAAACTCGCGTGCGAGTTGGCTTGGCGAGAGGAGCTTCGCGACAACTGCGCGCTTACCGTACTGCGCCCCAGCACGGTTATCGGGCCAAACAGTGTGGGTCTTCTATCCATGATCCAAGATGCCTTGCGCCGGCCTATCCTGGGTCCCGTAAAGCGTAGTGTGCTCTACCACCGCTCAGTCCACTACGTGGCCGTAACCAACGTCATAGCTGCGGTTCTCTTTTCTATGCACCGCGAGAGAGCGACGATGCGAGAGATTTACGTCGTTGCGGATGATCATTACCCCGAGAACAAGAGCTACGCGGCTATGCAGGATGCGGTTAGGATAAGTGCAGGGCAACGCCCCTGGCCAGGCATTGCTCTGCCGCATCGAGTATTGCCGTTGCTAGGAAGCCTCACTAACCGTCCGACCCTTGGTTTGAAGCGGGTTTTCTCCTCTGAGAAGATCCACGGTGCAGGTTTCGGGGACGCAACCACCTTGTACGATGAGGTAAAGCGTACGGTAGCTAGCTTCGAACGGTACACCGTATGAATCTCGTCCACCTCATGAGGCCCTCCTCCGGAGGATTTTTTGAGTAGGTCGCATGAGGAAGGCACGCCAAGCCTGACTAGCGGTAGTCTGCTCGCGCGCAACGCCTACATCAACCTCGTCGGACAAGTTCTACCCATACTAGTCGCCATACTTGCCATACCTCTGCTCATCAAAGACATGGGGCAGGACCGTTTTGGTGTGCTGGCCCTGGCGTGGAGCGTTATGGGGTACTTTGGGCTGTTCGACTTCGGCCTTAGCCGCGCAACGACGAAGTTTGTGGCAGAACATCAGGCCCGCGGTGAGCCCGATGTGATTCCCGGTTTAGTGTGGAGCTCGACACTCTCCCACGCTGCGCTTGGCCTCCTAGGTGGAGGCATCCTGCTGCTGCTCACGCCATGGCTTACGGGCTCCGTTCTAAACATACCGGCGGAGTTGCTGGGAGAGGCACAAACGTCGTTCTATCTGCTCGCGGTCTCGGTGCCGCTAGTGGTCACTACAGCGGCACTGCGCGGCGTGCTCGAAGCGGTCCAAAGATTTGACCTTATAAACTTGGTGAAGATACCGGCCAGCATGATCAACTACCTTGGCCCTCTACCTATCTTGCTGTTTACTGATAGCTTGGTCTCGGTGGTCGGCTTTCTAGTCTTCAGCCGCGCCCTCGTGTTGCTAGTTCACTTCTTCCTCTGCTTGCGCGTTATGCCCTCACTCTCGCACAGTTTCGGCTTCGAGTTTGCCCGCATCAAGCCGTTGCTCGGCTTTGGCGGTTGGCTCACGGTCTCCAACTTCATTGTCCCCTCGATTTCCTCGATAGACAGATTCATGATTGGAGCAGTCGTTTCTCTGAGCGCGGTTACCCTTTACGCGACCCCCTTCGAGGTCGTGACGAAGCTGACCGTATTCTCTGCTAGCTTGCTCTCTGTTCTGTTCCCGGCTTTCAGCGCCCTATCCGTAGGGCGTGAGAAAGACCTGTACCGCCTCTACGGGCGGGCGTTCAAGTACCTACTTGTTCTTGTGGCCCCCATAGTTGGCGTCCTCCTGGCTCTCGCTTATGATCTCCTGGCGCTGTGGGTAGCTCCAGATTTCGCGCGCTACAGCGCTCCTGTGACGCAGTGGCTGGCGATCGGTGTCTTGGTACGCGTCTTGGCAAACGTACCCATGACCGTACTGCAGGGCATCGGAAGGGCGGACGTCACCGCTAAACTGCAGCTTCTGCAGTTGCCGCTGTATGCGGCGGGAGTTTGGTTCCTCGTAACCCAGATGGGCATAGTTGGCGTCGCTATAGCCTGGACTTTGCGAGCTGTAGTAGATGCAGTAATGATGTTTGTTGCAACACGTCGATTGTTGCCCGTACCCGCGGAGAAGCCCGAAGCGCACTTCTCTTGGACGAACATCATCGTCATCTCTGGAGCACTTCTGATATTTCTTGGTGTAGGGTCGTCGCTGTCGGAAGTGGTTATCCTAAAGTTCGTTGTAGTGGGAATGTTATCGCTAGTGTTTGTTGCGTGGGAGTGGTTCTTTTTCCTTCAGCCCGCCGACCGCGAAGCCTTCTTGAAGGCGGCTAGACCTTTGAGAGGTATGGTCGGAAAGAACTCAAGGAAAGAACCGCAATAGTAGCCTCAATGCAAGCCAATAGTTCTGTGAACCGGTAACTGGCGGTGGCGAAACTTTCGAGGACGGTCTCACTTCTAACGATGATCTTCCCAATGCTAGACTGCGGAAGGATGAGGGCTTTACGCGCCAACTCGATCGTTTATTCTTCCCAGTGCAGATATGTTGTGGCGTGCGCTTCGTACGGCGCTAGCCTGGGTTGGGCGCGAAGAAGTGAGCACTCGACCCTTGAGCTTCGTCCAAACTTCAGAGCATGCAAAGTGGGTGTTTGAGAGCGTGACACGGGGCGCCGAAGGGCGAAATCTTGGACTTGGCATAGATGTCGATCCGGGAAACACCGCCTCTACCTTGACCAGAGAGAGGATCAAGGTACTTTACATAGCTGGCTGGGGAAGGAGCGGGAGCACGATCCTGGACAACCTGCTCGGGCAGCTTGAAGGGTTTTTCTCCGTTGGAGAGATTAATTGCCTGTGGGAACGGAATCTTCTGGGAGATTGGCTCTGTGGTTGCGGCAGATCATTTCGAGCATGTCCGGTTTGGTCTGAGGTGATGAAGTCGGCGTTCGGCGGCGTCCAAAATATAGATGCGCGGAAGATGATCCGGCTGCGCGACAGCGGTGCCCGTACCCGTCACGTGCCACTGATGCTAACGTCTCTCGCGGAGCCGCTGCTCAAGAATCGCTTGTCAGAGTACGTGAGCAACCTTGACAGGCTCTACCGTGGGGTGAAGAGCGTGACAGGGAGCAGGGTCATAGTCGATTCCTCCAAATCCCCCGCCTACAGCTATGCATTGAATATGGTCCCCGGCGTGGATTTATACGTGGTGCATCTCGTGCGCGATCCTAGAGCAGTGGCATATTCTTGGCAGCGCAGGAAGAAGGTAGATCCCAAGATGGACGGGCTGATGGTACGGTACGGTCCTTTTCGCAGCAGCGTGATTTGGAGCGCATGGAATGTCGTAACAGAAGCGTTCTGGAGCCGTAGATCCTCGCGATACCTTCGAATACGCTACGAGGATCTCGTTGCTGACCCTCTGAAGACCCTGAGGCGGATACCGGGTTTGGTAGGGGAAGATGCTAAGTTACCTGATGTAGAAGGGCGCACAGTAGAGCTTAAAGTTACCCACACTACGAGCGGCAATTTGAGTCGGTTCAAGACCGGAACGGTGGAGCTGCGGCCGGACGAGGAATGGCGTGCAAGTATGAAGGTTAGCGACAAGAAACTCGTCGGAGCTCTGACTTGGCCCCTGCGCAGAAGGTACGGGTATTTGGACCGACCTAGCTAGCGTGAGCGAAGCTTTCCGACGCCGTTTTGGAAGGAACTCATTACATGCAATAGGTCAAGAGGCACATTCAGGATCACGCTCTCTAGAGACAACGGCTATACCGCTTGTAGCAAGATGGTCGAAGCACTGATATGCGTGCTTGAAGAAACAGACGCCCTTGTTCCTGAACCGAGCTTCGATACATGCCCTCGACTCGAGCACGTAGCTGAATACAATCCGTGGTGGAGCGGATCTTCTGGATTACCTGCCTTCAAAATATCCCGTGTACTCGGTACAGGGCGTCGAGATGAGCGCGCAAAGTCGTGCGCCTCGCGCTGGCGCTTGGTCGGTACCGATTCCTAGCTCAAACTAGCTGGACAAAGATGGCCCAATTGCACGATCTCTCTCCCCTCGCCGCCTGTCACTCTTCGGGTGGAGGAAGTAGTGATGCCGCGAGGCAGAGAGAGGTGGAGGATGGGACGCACGATCAAGCTGGCTGTGGCGATGGCGATGATCCTCGCTCTGGGCGCCGGTACCGCACTGGCCGCGACGGTGGTCGGTACGGCCGGCATCGACAGGCTGCTCGGCACGAACGGGGACGACGAGATGTACGGGCTGGCGGGCAACGACTCCATGGACGGCCGAGGCGGCAACGACTCGATGGCCGGAGGCCAGGGGAACGACACGATGAACGGCGGCCTCGGCAACGACTCCATCTTCGGCGGAGCCGGCAGCGACGAGCTCTATGACGGGTCTTCCGGTGACGACTATATCCAGGCCAACGGCGACGGGACCAGGGACAACGTCTTCTGCGGCGACGGCTTCGACAGGGTAGTGGCCGGCCCCGAGGACGTGGTCGAGGACAAGCTTGCCAAGGAGACGAACAGCGGCCACAGGCACGACGACTGTGAGAGGGTCTTCGTCAGATAGCCGCAAGCCTCATACGACGCGAGTGGAAGAGGGAGCCGGGTGCACCGGCTCCCTCTCTCGCGGGGCGCTTGTCGCCGTTAACTGAGGCCGGAACGTCGGTGCTAAACTGCTGCGTTGATGCGCGTCCTCAACGTGAACATGACGCTGGATCTCGTACACGGCGGGGGGACGGCGGAGCGGACCTTCCAAATCAGCCGCAACCTGGCGAGAGCCGGGGTGGACTGCGACCTCCTCGTCCTCGACCTCGGCCTGACGGTGGCTCAGCTCAAGGCCCTCGATGGGGTGCGCGTCTTCGCCTTGCCCTCCCTGAACAGGCGCTTCTACGTGCCGGCGGTCTCGCCGACCAAGATCCGCCGGGTAGTAAAGGACGCGGACGTCGTGCATCTGATGGGGCACTGGACGCTGGTAAACGCGCTGGTCTACCTCTTCGCCCGCTACATGAAGAAGCCGTACGTCGTGTGCCCGGCCGGGGCGCTCCCAATCTACGGTAGGTCCAGGCGCTTGAAGCGTCTCTACAACGCCGTTATCGGCAGGAGAATCGTCCGCGACGCCGACGGCCACGTGGCTATAGTGAGGGGTGAGATCCCCCAGCTGGAGGACTACGGCGTGCCGGCGAAGGGCGTTTGCGTGATCCCTAACGGCATCGAGCCGGCGGACTACCGGTCTCACGGGCAGCCCGCCCTGCGCGACGAGCACGGCGTCGGCGACGCCCCCTACGTGCTGTTCGTCGGGCGTCTCAACGAGATCAAGGGTCCCGACCTCTTGCTGGAAGCCTTCGCCGCCGCGAGCGGCGAGTTCCCGGAGCACCACCTGGTCTTCGCCGGCCCGACGAGGGGATGATGAGGGGCCTGCGCGAGACGGTGCGGCGGGCGGGCCTCGAGGACCGAACCCACTTTGTAGGGCACCTTGGGGTGAGGAGAAGTCCCGCGCCCTCCACGCCGCCGCGCTGCTCGCCGTCCCCTCCAGGCAGGAGGCGATGTCGATCGTGGCGCTGGAAGCCGGGATCTCCGGTACCCCGGTGCTCCTCACGGACCGCTGCGGGTTCGGTGAGGTGGCCGAGGTGGGCGGCGGGCAGGTGGTCCCGGCGACGGTCGAGGGCCTGCGGGCGGGCCTGGACGGGATGCTGAAGGACACGGAGGGGCTCGGGCAGATGGGGGAGAAGCTCCGCGCGTTCGTCGCCGAGCGGTACACCTGGGGCACCGCCGTCGAGAGGTACCTGAAGCTCTACCGCCGCATCCTGGGGTTGACGGAGCCTTAGGGCTACGGGCCCGGCGCGACGGGGCAGGAGGCCGCAGCCCCCGCGCCGAACGCGGCCATCGCGGCGCACGTCTGGAGGTTGCCCTGGCGCACGAAGACCGGCGACTCGCCCAGCGGAGCCGGGTAGCTCCCGAGCACGGCCGGCCCTCTCACCATCGTCTTGCGGCGCACGTCGTACCAGGTGCCGGACGGCACATAGATGTCGCGGGAGGCGGCGGGAGTAAGGATGGGGGCGGCCATGATGGCGTCGCCGAGCATCCACTGGTCCTTGACGGTATAGGTGGCGGGCTCCCTCGGGAAGTCGAAGAAGAGCGGTTTCATGATCGGCTCTCCCGCCGCGACTGCCTCCTGCGCGCGCTCCCAGATGTACGGGGCGAGGCGCCGATGCTCCTCGATCGCCGCCCGGTAGAGTGCCATGGTCTCCTCGTCGTAGGCGTTGGTCTGGCCGGTACTGGGGTTGGTGACGCCCAGCGGGGAGGTCGAGGAGTACATCATGGGCATCAGCGAGGACGCCTGGGCCCACCTCACGAGCACGGCCTTCTCGGGCGGCGGGCCGTAGAGTGAGCCCCCGATCATGTCGGTGGTGACGAACGGGTGGCCGATCGTCGAGAGGGCGAGGGCCTGCGGCACGGCCACCTGCAGCGATCGCCAGTCCGTGGATTTGTCCATCTGCCGCATGGCGAACCCGTAGCGCTGCGACCCCCACCACGGGACGCGAACCCCGGCGCCCTGAAGGTCGAACCCGTCCACGAACTGCGCCCCGATACGGGTGTAGTCAGCTTGCGTAAGCCCGGAGCGGGGGGCGCACTTCTTGTCGAAGAAGACGGTGTCGAACTTGAAGCCCTCGACCCGGTAGCGCTGCATCAGGCCGCGCAGCTTCCCCTCGTACCAGGCACGGGCCTCCGGGTTGGCCAGGTCCACGAGGGCCGAGTCCCTCTCGTACGGCGTGGGCACCATGCAGGGCTTGCTCCGGTCCGCCCCGTCGGGTAGCAGGTACCCGCGTTGGCGGGCCTCCGCGTAGCTCGCCGAGTCCGGCTCGACGTAGAAGCCGACCCACAAACCCAGGTCGTAGCCGAGCTCGTGTATGCGGCCGGACATCGCCTGCGGGTCCGGGAACCTCGCCGGGTCGAAGGAGAGGTCCCCCCGGCGGCGCTCCCAGCCGCCGTCTACCTGCACCGCGTGGCCGGCGAGGCCATTCGACGCCAGGCCCTCGGCGTACCCGACGACCCCCTGCTGAGTTGGGGTCCTGTAGAACTGCGCCCAGGTGTTCCACAGCGGTTTCTCGAACTGCTCGTAGGAGGGGTCGATCTTAGCGGGACGTCCCGTGACGCGGATGTAGTGATCGTAGACGGCCCTCGGGGTGCTCTCGACGAACGTCACGTCGTTGTAGACGTTGCTGCCCTTGATGTAGAAGCGTCCGAGGCCGTCGCGGCTCTCGTTGGTCGAGTGATCCATGGGCCGGTTGGTGTTGACCCATAGGCCGGCGGACGTCGAGGTGAACCAGAAGGGGGCGCGTACCTGGTAGATGGAGGGGTCGAAGCTCTTACCGCGGCGCACCTCACCCGCGCTGAGCGGCCAGGGCTGCTCCAGGGGCTCCACCTCACCGTAGCCGTACCAGTGGCCCGAGGGACGCAGGTCGTAAACCATCCCTATCTGGTCCGCCGTGCCCGTGCCGCGTATGGACCATGTCGTGCGGTAACGGCCGGGCTCCGGTGTGATCGCGTAAGAAATTCCGTAACCCGGCGACGTGGTCGCGAGGTCCAGGCGCAGCACCTTGCCGTCCCAGCCGAAGCCCCTGACCTTCGTGGACCCGTACCACGAGCCGCGCATCTGGAAGCGGGCAGGTCCGGGGGACGACGCGAGCACGTTCGTCCCGCCGCGCGTCGTCGTCACCCGGAAGGGCTCGCGGGCGACCTTGACCTCGTAGCCGGGGCTGCCGCTCGCCGGCGGCACGGAGAGGATGATCTGCCCGTTCTTCTGGTAGACGCCGGCCGCGGGAGGCAGAGTTTCCCACTCCCGCGTTCCCCAGGATGCGACCAGGCCGACCCCTACGAGAAGGCCTACGAGCAGGACGCACCCGGAGAGGATGCTTGAGCGGTGCCTGCGGCTCTTGGAGCCCATCTACCCCTCCCGGGCTCGTCGACCTGGAACAGGCATGATTATGCCGGCGATCGAGCTCCCTCACAACCTTGCCGGGTCTTGCGTAGCGGCTTTGCTATCATACGCGGGTGTTTAAGTCCGGGAAGTTCGAGGAGTCTCGTACACGAGGGCGCTCCGCACCCGGAAGCCTCTCCGCCTCGCTCTCCCTCCGCAAGAATCTGCTCTGGACCTTTATGGGTTACGCGGTCTACGTCGGCTGCCAGTGGGGGATGCTTGTCGTGCTCGCCAAGCTCGGGAGCCCGGAGATGGTCGGCAGGTTCGCGCTGGGGCTTGCGATCACAGCCCCGATCATCCTCTTCGCCAACCTGGGTCTGCGCCCCTACCAGGCGACGGACGCCGAGCGCCGCTACGACTTCGGCGAGTACCTCGCCCTGCGCCTACTCTCCACGACGGCGGCGCTCCTCGCGGTCCTCTGCGTCGTACTCCTCACGGGTTACGGACCGGAGACCGCGCTGGCGGTGGCCCTGGTAGGTGTGGCGAAGGGCTTCGAGGCCGTGAGCGACATCTTCTACGGGCTTCTCCAGCAGCGCGAACGGATGGACCGGGTCGCGAAGTCGATGATCTTCAAGGGCCTACTCTCGCTCGCGGGTCTCGCCGTAGCGGTCTACCTCACCGGGAGCCTGGTCTGGGGCGTGGTGGCCCTCGCGGCGGCCTGGGCCCTGGTCCTGTGCTTCTACGACCTGCGTAGCGGCGTCGCGATGCTCGGAGGCTCTTTCCCGCGTCCGCGATGGGGAGCGGGGAGGCTCGGGACCCTGGCGCTCACGACCTTGCCCCTCGGTCTCGCCGTGGTGATGACCTCGCTGAACGCCAACGTACCCCGGTACGTGGTCGAGGGTTACCTCGGCACGCGGGAACTGGGCATCTTCGCGGCTATGGCCTACCCGGTCGCGGCGGGGGCGACCGTGGTGGGGGCTCTCGGACAGTCCGCGAGCCCCCGTCTCGCAAAGCACTACGCTAGCGGCGACCTTCGGGCCTTCCGCGCGCTCCTGATAAAGCTGTTGGGGGTGGGCGCGGCCCTGGGGGGGGTGGGGCTGCTCGTGGCGGCGGTGGCCGGGCGGGAGATCCTGAGCCTTGTTTATACGCCGGAGTACGCCGATCATGCGAACGTCTTCGTCTGGCTGATGGGGGCTGCGGGGATCACCTACATGGCTTCCTTCGTGGGTTTCGGGATGATAGCCGCCCGTAAGCTCCGGGCGCAGGTCCCGCTGTTCGTCGGGGTGATCGGGGTCACGGCCGTTTCTTGCCTGTTCCTCGTGCCGAGCCTTGGCCTCGTCGGGGCGGCCGTGGGGACGATGCTCGGGGTGGTTTCCCAACTCGTTGGAGGGGGCAGCGTGATCCTGCGCGCGCTCGCCGCTTCGCGGGGCGGGGAGGGGACGGCGGGGTGAGGATACTGTTCGTGCTCCCGGCCTACTACCCCGCCTTCGATTTCGGTGGGCCGATACCGGTGGCCCAGGACCTCGCCAAGCGCTTCACCGCCCGTGGCCACGAGGTGACGATCCTGACGACGAACCTCCTAACGGGGAGGTCCAAGCTCGGCAAGAAGACAGAGGAGCGCGAGGTCGAGGGCATAAGAGTGGTCTACCTCAACAGCGTCGCCCGCTACCACTGGGTCGGGATCACCCCCGGCGTCTACGGCTTTCTCCGCCGCGAGCTGCCCGGCTTCGATGTAGTGCACCTCTACGGCTTCCGGGAGTTCATCAACCTCGCGGTGGCGAGGCGGGCGCGTGCCACGGGCAAACCCTACGTCCTCCAGGCCCTCGGTACCACCACCCGACAGAAGCGCAGCCTGGTCAAGAAGCTCGTCTACGACACCCTATTCGGCTCGTCCGTCCTCAAGAACGCAGCTTCGCTTATCGCCAAGAGCGAGGTCGAGCGGAGGCAGTACGAGGGGGCGGGGATCTCGCCGGAGAAGATCTCCCTGATCCCGAACGGCATGGAGATCCCCGAGGAGGCCCGCCGTGTAATCCCCGGCAGCTTCCGCAAGGCGTACGGGATAGGCGCAGACGAGACTCTGCTCCTGTTCCTCGGCAGGATCGACCCCATAAAAGGTCTGGATCTCCTGATCAAGGCGTTCGCCCGCACGAAGGGCGCGAGGAGCATCAAGCTCGCTGTCGTGGGGCCGGACGAGGGGCGAAAAGGCGAGTTCGAGAAGCTGGCGCGGGAGAGGGGGGTGGGGGACTCGGTGGTGTTCACGGGAGGGCTCTACGGCGCCGGCAAGTGGGAGGCCTACACCGACGCCGACGCCTACGTACTTCCCTCGGTCTTCGAGAACTTCCCCCGCACGGTGCTGGAAGCGATGGGCTGCCACACGCCCGTCATCATCACCGACCGCTGCGGCATCGCACCCCAGATAAAGGACCGCGCGGGCCTGGTCGTCCCCTACGACGAGGACGCTCTGACGGAGGCGATCGGCAGCCTCGTGGAAGATCCCGCGTTGCGCGAAAAGCTCGCCGAGGGCGGACGGCGCGTGCTCGAAGAAGAGTTCTCCTGGGAGCCGGTGGTCGCCGAGCTCGAGGCCCTGTACGCCCGCGCGGCAGGCGGAGACGCAAAGTAGCGCGAGGGCTTCGAATTCGGCCCCGATATGGAGTAAGGTAACGCCCCGAGTTTTCGGCTGAGATTTTAGGAGTGCGCAAATGAAGTGTCTGATTACGGGCGGAGCCGGTTTTATAGGGAGTACCGTGGTGCGGCACCTCCTCGAACGTGGCCACGATGTTACGGTCCTGGACAACTTCTCGACCGGCTACGAGGCTAACCTGGAACCGTACTCGGAGGCCAGGCTCGTACGGGGGGACATCCGGGACGCCGAGGCGGTGAGCGGGGCGGTCGCGGGCAACGAGGCCGTCTTCCATCTCGCCGCCAGCGTCGGCAACAAGAAGTCCATAGACGAGCCGGTCTACGACGCGAGCCACAACGTGCTCGGCACGATCAACGTGCTGGAAGCGATGCGTGCGCACGACGTGGGCAACATCGTCTACTCCTCCTCGGCCGGCATTTTCGGCGAGCCGCAGTACCAGCCGGTAGACGAGAAGCACCCGGTCGAGCCGGACTCCCCGTACGGGGCGACGAAGCTCTGCGGCGAGAAGCTCGTGCTCTCGTACATGAAGCTCTACGGGATCAAGGCGGCGTGCCTGAGGTACTTCAACGTGTATGGCGAGAACCAGCGCTTCGACGCCTACGGCAACGTCATCCCGATCTTCGCCGCCAGGATCGCGCGCGGCGAGAACATCAACATCTTCGGCGACGGCGAGCAGACCCGCGACTTCATCGACGTCGCGGACGTGGCCGCGGCGAACGTCGCGGCGGCCGAGAACCCCGACGCGGGGGGCACGTTCAACATCGGTACCGGCACGGAGATAACGATAAATCGGCTGGTGGAGATCCTGCGCGGGGTGACGGGGGAGGACTTCGAGGCGGTGTACGGGCCGCCCCGTCCCGGAGACGTGCGGCACTGCACGGCCGACTCGACGCGGCTGCACAACGTCCTGAAGATCTCCCCGAGCACGGACGTCGCCGGCAACCTGGAGCGCTACTACGCCTGGATGGTTCGGGATCCCATCTCCATCGAGAACGTGCTCTCCGTGGGGACCTCCTGAGCCCCTCGATTTGAACGTACTCATAGTCTCGCAGTACTTCTGGCCTGAAACCTTCCGCATAAACGACCTCGCGGAGGGCCTCATGGAGCGTGGGCACAGCGTCACGGTGCTTACCGGAAAGCCCAACTATCCGGGTGGCGCGCTCTTCCCCGGCTACGGCCTCTTCCGGCCGGTGCGCCAGGAGTACAAGGGGGCGAAGGTGATCCGGGTGCCTCTGGTGACGCGGGGGAACGGTCGTGGCAGGCGCCTCGCGCTGAACTACCTCTCCTTCGCGGCCTTCGCGAGCTTGCTCGGTCCAGTGTTGCTTCGGGGTAAGGTCGATGTGGTCTTCGTCTTCGAGCCCTCGCCCGTAACCGTCGGGCTCCCGGGCATCGTTATGAAGAGAGTAAAGCGCGCCCCGCTCATGTTCTGGGTGCAGGACCTCTGGCCCGAGAGCATCGCCGCGGCCAGCACCATGGACTCCGAGAAGGTGCTGGCTTGGGTGGGACGCGTGGTGCGCTACATCTACCGCCGGTCCGATAAGGTGCTCGTTCAGTCCAGGGGATTCATCAACAGCGTCGAGAAGTGGGGGGCTCGGCCCGACGACGTGCTGTACTACCCGAATTGGGCCGAGGCCCTCTACAAGCCCGCGAGACCAGAAGAGGACGCTCCGGAGCGTCGCGAGTTGCCGGACGGCTTCCGCGTGGTGTTCGCCGGCAACATCGGCGCCGCCCAGAGCTTCGAGACGATCCTCGCCGCCGCCCGAAAGCTCCAGGATCGGCCCGAGATACACTGGGTCATCCTCGGCGAGGGACGACAGCGCAAGTGGGTCCAGGAGCAGATCGGGAAGCTCGGTTTGGAAGGTCGGGTGCACCTGCTCGGCAGGCGGCCCGTGGAGGATATGCCGCGCTACTTCGCCCTCGCCGACGCCCTGCTGGTGTCGCTGAAGCGCGATCTGATCTTCTCTCTCACGATCCCCGGCAAGGTTCAGTCCTACCTCGCCTGTGGCCGGCCCGTGATCGCCGCCATCGACGGAGAGGGCGCCCGCGTGGTCGAGGAGGCAGGCTGCGGGAACACCGCCGCCGCGGAGGACGCGGATGCCCTGGCGAACGCGGTACTCGACATGTACGAGGCCGAGCCCGAGGAGCGCGAGGAGATGGGGCGCAGGGCACGAGCTTACTTCGAGGAGCACTTCGAGCGGGAGAAGCTGTTCGACAGGCTGGAGGAATGGATGGACGAGCTGATCGGAGGTAAACGCTAGCCTTGCGTATCTTGATCCTCGGCGGGGACGGCATGCTCGGCCACCGCCTCCTCGAACACCTGCGAGGGAACCACGACGTCCGCGTCACGCTCCGACGCGGCCCCACCGATTACGAGCGGTACGGGCTCTTCGACGAGGGTAACTCCTACTACGGCGTCGAGGTCCTCGACCACGACAAGCTTACGGAGGTGTTCGCGGACTTCAAGCCCGAGGCGGTCGTAAACGCCGTAGGTATCGTCAAGCAGCGGGGAGCCGCTAAAGAGGCGATTCCGAGCCTGGAGGTCAACTCGCTCCTGCCGCACCGCCTCGCCCTCCTCTGCCGCGCTGCCGGCGCCCGCCTCGTCCACGTCTCGACCGATTGCGTCTTCTCGGGGAGGAGGGGCGGCTACACGGAGGAGGACATCCCCGACGCCGAGGATCTCTACGGGAGGACGAAGCTGCTCGGCGAGGTCGCGGAGCCGGGCGCGGTGACGCTGCGAACCTCGATAATCGGGCTTGAACTCTCGCGCAAGACCGGGCTCATAGAATGGTTTCTTGCTCAGAGGGGCGGGATCCGGGGCTTCCGGCGTGCAACCTACACCGGCCTGACCACGGCCGAGTTGAGCCGTGTGATAGAACGCGTCCTCACCGAGCACCCGGACCTCTACGGCGTCTGGCAGGTCGCTTCCGAGCCCATAAACAAGTACGACCTTCTTGTTCGGTTCGCGGAGATCCTGGGTCGCGACGACGTGGAAATCTCGCCGGACGACGCGGTGAAGATAGACCGGAGCCTCTCGGGGTCGCCTTCTCGGGGGCGACGGGCTATCATGCGCCGGGTTGGAACGAAATGTTGCAGGAGCTGGGCGCCGAGGTGCGCGAGAGGCAGGGTAAGAACGTTTGATGGAGAAGGTTCTCGAAGGCAAGAGGGTGATGGTGACGGGGGGGACGGGCTCCCTGGGCAAGCCGCTCGTGCGGCGCATCTTGAGCGGTGACCTCGGCAACCCGGCGAGCGTGACGGTCTTCTCGCGTGACGAGGGCAAGCACCACCAGATGAAGGCGGACTGGCGCAACGAGGCCTCCGCGACCAACGACATCTTCTACCACAACTTCGAGGAGCTCCTCGAGTTCCGCCTCGGAGACGTGCGCGACTACCAGGCGCTCGTCCCAGCGGTGAGGAACGCCGAGATCATCTTCCACGCCGCCGCCCTCAAGCAGGTCCCCTCCTGCGAGTACTTCCCCTACGAGGCCGTCCGGACGAACGTCGAGGGGGCGAACAACCTCGTTCGCGCGATCCGCTCGAACGACACCCCAGTCGAGAAGGTCGTCGGCATCTCCACCGATAAGGCCTGCAAGCCGGTGAACGTCATGGGGATGAGCAAGGCCATCCAGGAGCGGGTGCTGCTGGAGGGGAACATCGGGCAGAAGGACGTGGATTTTACTTGTGTTCGCTATGGAAACGTCGTTTCTAGCAGAGGCTCGGCGCTGCCGTTCTTCCGCGACCAGATCAAGCACGGCGGCCCCGTCACGCTCACGACGAGGGAGATGACGCGCTTCCTCATCACCCTCGAGCAGGCGGTGGACGTGGTCTTCGATTCCCTGCTCCACTCCAAGCGCGGCGAAATCCTGGTCCCGCATCTGCCGGCCGTCCGCATGGAGGACGTGGCGCACGCCATGATCGGGGACCGGAACATAGAGGTAAAGGAGATCGGCATCCGCCCCGGCGAGAAGGTCCACGAGCTCATGGTCTCCTTCGAGGAGTCTGCCCGCACCGTCGAGCGCAGGGGGACGTTCCGCGAGAGCTACTACGCGATCGCCCCGATCCTCCCTGAGATCCACGACGGCGCCGTCGAGGAAGCCGCCATCGCCGGCGAGTACTCCTCGCACCATGAGGTCATGGACTTCGAGGGCGTCGTCGAGCTCCTGAAGGAGTCCGGCTTTATCGAGAAGGTCGGGAAGGTGGCCTAGAGGCCAGCATGAAGGTCCTCACCATCCTCGGCACGCGGCCGGAGATCATCCGCCTCAGCCTGATCATCGGCAAGCTGGATAAACTAACCGACCATACCCTGCTCCACACGGGCCAGAACTACGCCCCCGAGCTCGACCGGGTTTTCTTCGAGAACATGAAGATCCGCGACCCCGACGTCTACCTCGACTCGCGTTCGGAGACCACCTTCCGCCAGGTCGGCAAGATCCTGGAGGGCGCCGAGAAGTGGGTCGCCGAGGTCGAGCCGGACGCGTGCCTGATCCTGGGCGACACCTACAGCGGCCTCTCGGCGATGGTCGCCGAGAAGGCGAACGTCCCCGTCTTCCACATGGAGGCCGGCAACCGCTGCTTCGACCCGCGCGTCCCCGAGGAGCGGAACCGCAAGATCATCGACCACACGAGCTCCTGGCTCCTCCCGTACGTCCCGAACTCCCGCCAGAACCTCTTGAACGAGGGCTTCGACAAGGAGCGGATCTTCGTCTCCGGCAACCCGATCTTCGAGGTCATAAAGCACTACGAGGAGGACATAGAGGCCAGCGACATCCTCGACCGCCTGGGCGTCGAAGCGGGCCGCTTCTTCCTCGTCACCGCCCACCGCGCCGAGAACGTGGACGTCCCCGTGCGCCTCGCCGGCATCGTCTCCGCCCTGAACCGCCTCACCCGCGAGCACGACGCGCCGGTGGTGTGGAGCGTCCACCCGAGGACGCGCCAGAAGATAGAGGCCTCGGGCCTCGAGGTGGACGAGCGCGTCCTCCTCCTGAAGCCCTTCGACCTCTTCGACTTCGTGAAGCTTGAGGAGAACGCCTTCTGCGTGATCACGGACTCCGGCACGGTGCAGGAGGAGGCCTGCATCTTCCGCGTCCCTTCCGTCACCATAAGGGACACCACCGAGCGCCCCGAGACGGTCGAGTGCGGCAGCAACGTCCTCGCCGGCTGTAGAGCCGACCGCATCGTCGAGGCCGCGAACCTCGTCACCTCGACCGGCTTCGACTGGGAGATGCCCGAGGGCTACACCGACCCCCACGTCTCGGACAAGGTGATCCGCTACATCCTCGGCAACATCGGGCGCCGCCCGCTCCTAGACTGGCCACAGCTCCGGGCCTGATCCCTACCGTCGAGGGACGCAGGGGAGCGCTGCCCTCCCGTAGTCGGGCCGGCGGAGCACGCGGAGGCCTGTTTCTGCCCTGAGCGGCGCTCGTCTAGAGCCAGGTGATGGCGGCGAGCACGGCCGAAACGACCAGGAGCACGACGCCGAGCGAGATGAGGATACGATCTATACTCATAGCCCTAGTATAGCCAAACCGACCCCGCGCTACCTCGTCGCGATGGATACCTACTTGTCGGCGCTACTAGCCTTCCCCGGCTGAGGCCAGCGCCACCGCGAGCCGAGGGCTAACTCCGAGGAGGGTCTGCGCCTTCTCCCGAAGAGCCTTAGTTCAGGACTGCCCGCGCCGCGTCTATTCGTCCGGCGCCATAGTAGGGGTCCTTGCCGGCGGCGCCGAGGTCTACCGCCGTGCTCTGCATGCGGGAGATTATGGTCGCCCGCGTCTTCCCCTGATTTCTCAGGAGGGCGGCGAGCGAGGAGACGTGCGGCGTGGCCATGCTGGTCCCGCTGTAGCGGGCGTAGCCGCCGGGCACGGTGGACATGATGTTTACCCCGGGGGCGGCGACGTCGACGGAGCTCCCGTAGTTGGAGAACGAGGCGCGCCGGTCGGAGCTGTCGGTGGCCGCCACGGACACGACGTTAGGGTAAGCCGCCGGGTACTCCGGCACGTTCGAGTTGGCGTTCCCCGCGGCAGCGACGGTCACCACGCCCTTATTGGCCGCGTACGTGACGGCGTCCTGCTCGGCTTGCACGTAGCCTGGCGCGCCGAAGGACATGTTTATGACGTGAGAGCCGTTGTTCACGGCCCACACGATGGCGTCTATCTCGTTTGCGACAGTGCCGCTGCCGTCGGCTCCTATGAACTTGCCGATCACGAGACTGCTGGCGAAGGCGCCGCTAGCCACGCCGGTCCCGTTGCCCGTGCTCGCGCCTATGGTCCCCGCCACGTGGGTACCGTGGCCGTCGGGGTCTTCGGCGGTGGCGTCGTCGGCGACGAAGTCTCTCTGGACCGCGATCCTGCCACGGAACTCGGGGTGCCCGGCCTGTATGCCGCTGTCGAGCACGGCTACCCTTATGCTCTTACCCCGGACGCGATCCCACGCCCTCGGGAAGCCGGGCTTCGTGAGCCCGTACTGCGGCGCGCTGCGGAAGTAGGGATCGTTTGGCGTCAAACTCTTACGGCGCAGGTAGTTGTAGTCCACGGACTCGACGATGGGCAGCCGCTCCAGCGCCTGCCTCTGCCTCTCCAGGGCCTGCTCCCGGTTTTCCCGCACCCTCTCATTCTTTATCTCCGGGAAGGAGACGAGCCTCGTTTCGAGCTCGCCTATCCTCTTCGTCGTGCGTGCCCGGACCCTCTCGATGGCCGCGTCTTTGTCCCTACTGGATGCGTCGGGGGCGAAGGAGACTATCAACTCTCCCGCGACGTGGGGCGGGCGCCCCGGAGACTCGTCTACCATGCTCTCCGGCGTCTGCCCCCGTCCCTCCGAGGCGAACGCTAGGGAGACGAAAACTCCGAGGAGCATCGCTAGCGTGAGCGCAGCCCACGTGTGTAACCCGTTCCTCGTATTGCTCATCGTCTTCTACCCCCCGTATGCACTCGTGCTCTCGAAATCTCGCACGGTCGTCTCAATTCTTCCCACATTCTCGTCGCTTCGAACTTCGTTTCTGTAAGGGTGATCCCTATTCTCGTCCGAACCGCCGCCCCGTACTGCGGGTTCTACATGGTCGCTCGCGGAAGTGGTCACTCACCGGCGGGGCCCGTTAGCAGCCGCGCGCCGGGCTGATCGACGAACGGCGCGTCGCCGATAAGAGCGCTCAGCCCCGAAAGGCGAGCCCTTTGGCCCCTTCAGCCGCTTCGGGAGGCCGCCGACGAAGTGCAGCCCGCACTCGGTCTTCTCGGTCCCGGACCAGCGGCCGGAGCGGGGTCCTCGCCCTCGGCGACCGGGCGCGTGCACGGCTCGCAGCCGATGCTCTTGTACCCCTGCTCGAGTAGCGGATTGAGGGGGACGTCGTGCTTCTTAGCGTAGCCGCGCACCTGCTCCACGCTCCAGGAGACGAGCGGCGCCACCTTGGCGACCCCGAAGCGGCCCTCCCAGCCGACCACCGGCGTCCGGGCCCTCTGCGGCGTCTGATCCCTGCGGATGCCCGTGATCCAACCGCCGTAGCCCCTGAGCGCCCGCTCCTGCGGCTCCACCTTGCGCATCCGGCAGCAGAGGTCCGGCTGGCGCTCGTACAGCCCCTCGCCGTAGCGCCCGGCCTGCTCGGCGACCGTCAGCTTCGGGCGCACGACCTCGATGGGGAGCCCGTAGCGCTCGGTGGCCTCCTCGCGCAGGCGCACGGTCTCCTCGAACATAAAGCCCGTGTCCAGGGTGAAGACGCGCGCCTCGTCGCCGCCGTCGAGCCGCGAGAGCATGTCGAGGAGGACCATCCCCTCGGCGTTCCCGAAGGAGACCGAGAGCGTGAGGCCATTCCCGTACCTGCCGACCGCCCAGCCCAGGATCTCCTGCGGCGAAGCGCCCTCGAGCCGCGTCGAGATACGGGCCAGCTCCCCAGGATCCTGGGTGGTGCCCCGCCCCGCCTCCAGCGCCTCCGCCACTTCTCTCCTCTCCGGGCCCCTACGCCTCGATGGCTACAAACGCGCCCGGATTATTCCAGCGAAGGGGTGCCTAGTCAACCAACTCCTTAACCCCGCACAAAATTGCTTAACATTCGGCTCCGCGCAGAAAGCCCTGTATCCGTCCCTTGAGATCTCGGCCGGCCGCACGGTTCTCCTTAAAGAGCGCTCTCCAGCCGCAAAAGGCGCTTTATAGCGGGCAGCGCTAGCCTGCGTCTGCTAGTTTTAGCGCGATGGACGAGAAGGCCTGTTCGAGCTTGCCCGCAAGAAGCCTCGAGATGGGGAGTCCCTCCCCGTACCCCGCTCGTAGATTGCCCCCTCGACCGCCCGCCGCTCGCATCGAGGTGGCGTCCGCGAGGTCCTGTGCTACCCGTCGGGAGAGGCGGGCTGCGTCTTGACGCGGCGCGTGCTCGTGACCGGAGCTACCGGGTTCGTCGGGGGCCATCTGTGCCCCGAGCTTCTGGACGAGGGCTGGACCGTTCGGGCCGTAGTGAGGAGCCGCGAGGCGGCTGCGGGGCTGCCGCGGGGCGTCGAGCCCTTCTACGTCCCGGACATCGGGCCGGAGACGGACTGGGAGGGCGGCCTCGAGGGGGTCGACGTCGTGGCGCACCTCGCGGGCCGGGCGCACGTGACGCAGGAGGAGTCCGCGAACCCTCTGGACGCGTACCGCGAGATCAACGTCGGGGGGACGAGGAGGCTCGCGGAGGCTTGCGCCGCGGCCGGGGTGAGGCGGCTGGTCTTCGTCAGCTCGGTGAAGGCCGTCGGCGAGGGGGCGCCGGTCGCCTACGACGAGGAGACGCCGCGCCGGCCCGAGGACGCCTACGGGGTGAGCAAGATGGAGGCGGAGGACGCGCTGGCGGAGGTCTCGGCGCGCACCGGGCTCGAGGCCGTGACCCTGCGGCCCCCGCTCGTCTACGGGCCGGGCGTCAAGGCCAACTTCCGCATGCTCATGGGGCTCGTGAGGAAGGGGATGCCCCTTCCTCTCGGGCTGGTGAGGAACGAGCGCAGCATGGTCTACGTCCGCAACCTGACCGCCACGATCTCCCACTGCCTCCAACACCCGGCAGCGGCCGGCCATGACTTCTTCGTCGCCGACGGGGAGTCGCCGTCCACGCGGGAGCTCGTGACGAGGATGGGGCGTCTGATGAAGCGTCCCGCACGGCTCGTGCCCGTGCCCGTGCCCCTGCTCAGGCTCGGGGGGCGCGCGACGGGGCGCTCGGGGCAGGTCGACCGGCTCGTCGGCTCGCTCACCGTCTCGACCGCCAAGATACGGCGCCTCCTCGGCTGGACGCCGCGGTTCTCCCTGGACGACGGGCTGCGGGAGACGGTGGACTGGTACGTCTCCCGTACGGAGGGTTAGCCGGTACCGGTGGACGACGTTCGCTTGATCTCCATCGCCGTACCGTTCGTGGCCGCGCTCGCCCTCGTCCCCGCGCTGGTGCGCTTCGCCATCGGGAGGAACCTCCTCGACGTCCCCAACGCCCGCAGCTCGCACGAGATCCCGACCCCGAGGCTCGGCGGGCTCGCCGTGATCCTGGGCGCCTGGGCCGTCTCGCCGGCCCTGGGCGGGGGCTTGATCTTCCTTGTCGCCGCGACGGCGGCCGGGGCGGTCGGCCTCCTCGACGACCTCGTGGACCTGCCGTTCTGGGCGAAGGCGCTGGGGCAGGCGGTCGTCGCCTTCTGCCTGCTCTTCCTCTCCCCGCCCGCGCTCTTCGAGGCCGCGGGGCCCTTCTGGCCCCTGGCGCTCCTGTTCTGCGTACTGTGGGTCACGGCGGTGGTGAACGCGTACAACTTCATGGACGGCATCGACGGCATCGCCGGGGGCACGGCCGTCCTCAACGCCCTGTTTCTCGTGCCCTGCTCGCCGGCTTCTCCGGGCTCGCGACGGGGCTTACGGCGATGGCGGCGGCGACCGCGGGGTTTCTCGCCTGGAACCTGAGCCCCGCCCGGATCTTCCTGGGCGACTCGGGAGCCACTTCGTGGGGTTCTTCCTGGGGGCGGCGGCGCTGTACACGGACCCGGTGGGGGGAGCCCGATCCTCTCTTTCGTCGTCGCGGCGGTGGTGTTCACGCCCTTCCTGTTCGACACGGCGTTTACGCTCGTCCGCCGGGCGAGGGCGCGCAAGAACGTCTTCAGCGCCCACCGGGAGCACGTCTACCAGAGGATCACGCCCGACCCGCCAAACACCGCCAGGTCACGAACGTCTACCTGGGCCTCGCCGCGCTCTCGGGCCTCGCGGCCTCGTTCGGCGCCACGGGGACGGTGGCCGGGTTCGTCGCCGGCGGCGCGCTCGTCTTCGCGTGCTGCCTCTTCATGGCATTTCTGCCCTCATCTCCAGAAAGACGGGCTACGGATAGTCTTGTGCCTGCCCAAGCATTAGAATGGGCCGAATGAGACGCATAGGACGCGGGGGGGCGCCGGCGAGGGCGCTTGTCAGGTTGCGACGGGGCTTCGTCGGGGAGATGTCTCCCACGGTCCGGCGCGCGGCGGCGATGCTCGTGGATGCGCTCATAGTCGTGGAAGCTTTCGTGCTGGCCCTGCTCTTCCGGTTCGACGGGTCGGTGCCGGACAGGTACTGGGTCAACTTCTGGCCCTTCACCGCCTTCGCGATCGTCGTCTTCCTGGTGCTCCTCTACGAGAGCGGCGTCTACAGGAGCGTCCTGCGCTACACGGGCGTGTACCAGGGTGTAAGGGTGGCGAGCGCGACCGCCATCGCCACGGGCGTGCTGTTCCTAGCCGACTTCGTCGTCGAGCTCCTGTACAGGCGACCCATGCCGCTCTCGGTCCTGCTCGTGGGAGCGGTGTTGGCGTACGTGCAGCTCGTCGCGGTCAGGCTCTATCCGCGCATCTTCTACGAGCTCTCCCTGCGGGAGGTCGGGCAGCGGGACCGGGCGCTCATCGTGGGCGCGGGCGAGGCCGGGGTCACGCTCGCCAGGCAGCTCTGGCGGACGCCGGACGCGGACCTCAAGCCCGTCGGCTTCGTGGACGAGGACGAGAGGCTGCGCGGGGAGCAGATAGAGAGCATTCCGGTACTCGGGGGCGTGGAGGACATAGAGAAGATCGTGGAGGAGCGGGGGGTGGAGCAGATCCTCATCGCTCTGCCCGAGGCGTCCTCGGAGGAGATGGACCGGGTCTGGCGCGAGTGCGTCAAGACCGGGGTCGGGGTCAAGGTCGTCCCGAAGCTCGCGGAGTTTCTGGAGCGGGGGACGATCGAGCTTCGGGAGCTCCAGATCCAGGACCTCCTCGGCCGCCAGCCCGTCGAGATCGACCTCGACGCCCTCACGGAGTTCGTGAACGGCAAGCGCGTCCTCGTCACGGGGGCGGGGGGGAGCATCGGGAGCGAGCTCTCCCGCCAGATCTCGCGCCTCGGTCCCGCCCACCTCGTCTGCCTCGACCGCGACGAGAGCGCCCTCTTCTACCTCCTCGAGGAGCTCGCCCGCAAGGGCCTCCCCGTCGCCGAGCCCGTCGTCGGCGACGTGACGAACGCCGATAAGATCCGGGCCCTCTTCGAGAGGGTCAAACCCGAGCTGGTCTTCCACGCCGCCGCCTACAAGCACGTCCCGCTCATGGAGGTCCACGCCTCGGAGGCCGTCGCGAACAACGTCGGGGGGACGCTGAACGTCGCCCGGTGCGCCGGCGAGCACGGGGCCGAGAAGTTCGTCAACATCTCCACGGACAAGGCGGTGAGTCCCGCGAACGTGATGGGGGCGACGAAGCGGCTCTCGGAGAACATCGTCCGCTCGTGCGCTGGCGAGTACCCCGAGACGGTCTACGCCTCGGTGCGTTTCGGCAACGTGCTGGGGAGCCGCGGGAGCGTCGTGCCGACGTTCCGGCGCCAGATCGAGGCGGGTGGGCCCGTCACCGTCACGCACCCCGAGATGACGCGCTACTTCATGATGATCCCCGAGGCCGTCTCCCTCGTGCTGCAGGCCGGCGCCCTCGCGGACACCTACGGCACCTACGTCCTGGAGATGGGCAACCCCGTCAAGATCGTGGACCTCGCGCGGAAGATGCTCGAGATCATGGACGCCGACGGCGTCGAGATCCGCTACATCGGCCTCCGCCCCGGCGAGAAGCTCCACGAGATCCTCTCCGAGGAGGACGAGCGGCGCGTCCCGACGGACCACCCCATGGTCGCCCGCCTCGTCCCCGGCGCCCCCGCCCCCTCCGACCTGCTTGAGACGGTCGAGGAGATGACGTACCTCGCCCGCGAGGGCCACGACGCCAAGGCCCTGACGCTCCTCCGGAGCACCGTGCCGAGCTACCCGGCCACCCTGGAGAGCCTCGCCAAGGGCTCGTAGCCCCTCTGCCTCCCCAGGCCCACGGCGGGCACGGAACGCCCTCGCCCTACCCCTGATCACGACAACCCGCAATGCCATACGCAGGCGCACAGGTAGACGGGCCGGGGGGCACCTGACTTCGGTTTCGGTGAGGTTACGTAGCTTAGATGCTCTGGCGGGAGGCCCTGCGGCCCTTGACGCCGAGGTAGGTGAGGTAGGCGCCTATGCCGAGCGAGATCAGGACTATGGGGAAGTGTATGAGCGCTGCGTAGGGGTTCGCTTGCAGGTCGTTCGCGTACCACGTGTACAGGCGCGTCGTCCACGTGAAGAGCATGTAGACGCCTATAACGAGGAGCACGGTAGCCGTTCGCCTGGTCAGCTTCATGGTTCCCGCGAGTATAGCAGACGTATGTGCGGACACTAGCAACATTAAGACGCCATAGGTATACTTTGTGCAAGGAAACGGAGGGGTTTGCAACAGCAAGCACCTTTTCAGGGCGATAGACGGAGGGTTAGAAGCTGTGGCGGAGCTTAAGCAGCGTACGCTAGACGAGGTCAAGGCGCTAAGCAGGGACGAAGCCGTCGAGATCATGCGACAGGCGGGCATCGTAGGCGCGGGGGGCGGCGGCTTCCCGACGTACTTCAAGTGGAAGAACCCTCAGCCGAACCTGATCGTGAACTGCACCGAGTCGGAGCCCGGTTACTGGGGCGACAAGGTGGTGCACAAGGAGTACTTCGACGAGTTTCTGGAGCTCTTCGACGCGATGAAGTCGATCTTCGGGGTCGAGCGCGTCATCATGGGCGTCCACTTCAAGGACGAGGAGTGGTTCTCCCGCTACAAGGAGCACGCGAACGGTCTCTACGACGTGAGCCTCGTGCCGGACAAGTACTCGATGGGCGAGGAGAAGACGCTCATCAAGAACATCTTCAACGAGGACAAGGAGAAGTGGGTGCCGCGCCGGGTGGAGATGCCCGACGGCTCCAAGCGCCCGGGCCTGCCCCTGGACGCCGGGCACATCGTCAACAACTCAGAGACCCTCCTCAACATCTACAACGCCCTCTTCCACGGCAAGCCCGTGACCACGAAGTTCCTCAACGTCTTCGGCCCCGACCTGGAGCTCAAGATGTTCGACGCGCCTCTCGGCGCCTCGGCCACCGAGCTTATAAAGCTGGCCGGCCTCGACGTCGAGGCGAACGCGGGCAAGTACTCCGTCATCGACGGCGGCCCGTACCTCAACGAGATGGGGATAGAGTCCCTCGGCGAGGGCGACGCCTACGTGCGCCGGACCACCAACGGCTTCCTCGTCATCCCCAAGGGGGTCGCGAGCAAGGAGTACGCCGACATCAAGACCAAGCAGCCCGAGGAGATCATCTCCCTCGCCGGCAAGGTCTCCGGCGTGAACCTCCCGCTCGGCGGCCGCTTCCTCAAGCCGGCCACGCCCCTCATCTCCGAGGGCGACGAGGTCTCCTTCGGGCAGAAGATCGGGGAGCCGGTGGACAACGGCTTCAGCATTGGCGTCTGGTCGAGCATGGACGGCACCGTCTCCTCGCTGGAGGACGACATCGTCGTGATCGGGGGCGGCGAGGACTTCAAGCAGGCCGCGAAGGCCGAGACCGAGGCCGAAGCCGCGAGGTAACCTTCGGACTGCCATGGATCTTCGACGGGGGGCCGGGCGTTTTCGCCCGGCCCCCCGTCCCTCGTTCTCGCCGCTTCGGCCCTGATCCCGTCGAGGGAGCACGCAAGCTACGGGCCCCGACACTATCGGTATCGCGGATCGCCTGCGCGGCGAACCGTTGGCTTGCACATTGGGGAGGAGCCGTCGGACCGCTTTCGCCGCGGTTGTTCCGAGCGAAGACCGGGGACCCGGTCGAGTGCCGGCGCGTGATCGATCCGACGGCGAAGTCCTTCTCCGGCATATGTGACCTCCGCTATTTGCTGGCTTCTTTGTCCTTGACGCTTGGTAGTTCATCTGTTGATAATCGTATAGAACGTAAATAAAAGTACGAGCGCGGAGAGAAGAGGAGCCCGCGTGGGGCACGAACACACGGATGCGGGCTTCGCGGAGGCGGACGAGCCGTCGGGTCGATCACGCACCAGAGGGGACCAGCGGCTTGGGGCGAGGGGGAGGGCACTCCGGCTTCGACGGGAAGCATCTCCGCCTACCTCGGTGCTATGGCATCGCGGTGGGGTACGGGGGTGAAGGATCGACGGTGGCGGCTGAGGCGGGCGATCGGCGTGGTAGAACCGTCGCGGCCGTGAGGGAGGGGTTCTTAACGGGCCCCGAGGCCGGGGTACGGCGGGGTATGCGTCTTCGCGCCTCCCGGCTGGCGTGGCTTCTGTGCGGGGTCTCCCTTACGCTGACGGCGCTCGGGACGGTCTTTATGTTTCTGGACTCGTCCTTCTCGGTCGGGCACGTCTTCAATTACTGGGTAGACGTAGCGGTAATGTCGGTCGCTTTCTCGACCGTCGGCGCCGTGATCGCCTCGCGTCGCCCGGGGATCTCTATCGGTTGGATCATGTGTGCCGTGGGCATCCTTAGCGGGTTGCGCGGGCTCCGCATACAGTACGTTATTTACGCCTTTGTGACGGCGCCCGGGGCCTTGCCGGGCGCCGAGACGCTCGCCCTGGTGACCGCTTGGGACTGGGTGCCTTACGTGGCCCTGCTGGTCTTCCTCGGGTTGCTGTTCCCCGACGGCCGGCTCCCCGGTAGGCGCTGGCGGCTTTTTGCGTGGTCCGCCGGGGCCGTGACCTCCGCGTCGATCGTCGCCCTTGCGATACTACCCCAACCGTTCCTCTCGATTGGGAGTACGCGGCGCAACCCTATCGGCGTCGAGAGCATCGATTCCTTCGCCGTGGGCGGCTCGGTCCAGGCCGCGATGTACAGCCTCGCGCTCGTGTCGGCGGCCTCCCTCTTCGTGCGGCTGCGTCGCGCGAGCGGGGTCGAGCGCCGGCAGCTTGAGTGGGTCACGTCCGCGGGCGCGGTCGCCGCCGTCGGGGCCATGAGCAACCGCGCCGTGTACCCGGTCGTCGAGGCCGGTTGGGTCTGGTGGTCGAGCTACGTCCTGATGATGGCCGGCCTCGTAGGTATCCCGGTCGCCATGGGCGTCGCGATCCTCAAGCACCGCCTCTTCGACATCGACCTCGTCATCAACCGCACCCTCGTCTACGCGGCGCTCACCGCCTGCGTCGTGGGGCTCCACGCCCTCGTGGTCGGTGGGTTCGGCGCGCTCTTCCACGCCCGGGGCGGCCCCGGCCTCTCGCTGTTCGCCACGGGCCTCGTCGCGGTCTCTTTCGCCCCCCTGCGCTACCGCCTGCAGCGCGGCGTCGACCGCCTGATGTACGGCGAGCGCGACGAGCCCTACCGCGTGCTCTCCCGCCTCGGGCGGCGCCTCGAGGCCGCGCTCGCCCCCGACGCGGCGCTCTCGACCATCGTCGAGACCGTCGCCCAGGCGCTCAAGCTGCCCCACGCCGCGATCTCCCTGAAGCAAGGCGACGAGTTTGCAACGGTGGCCGAGTACGGGACGGCCCCTCGTGCGGGCGAGCCCGTCGTGCTGTCGCTGATGCACGGGGGCGAGGAGGTGGGGCGGCTGCTACTCTCGCCCCGGGCGCCGGGGGAGGTTTTCTCCCCCTCGGACCAGGGGCTTTTGGAAGACCTGGCGCGCCAGGCCGGGGCGACCGTGCAAGCCGTGCGCCTCACCGCGGACCTGCAACGCTCGCGCGAGAAGCTCGTGACGGCGCGTGAGGAGGAGAGGCGTCGCCTGAGGCGCGACCTGCACGACGATTTGGGGCCGCGGCTCGCCTCGCTGACCCTCAAGCAGGACGCCGCCCGCAGGCTCCTGGTCTTCTGCGGGGATACGGCGGCCGCCGCGGCGTTGATGGCGGAGCTCAAGGGGCAGACGCGGGACGCCGTGGCCGACATCCGGCGCCTGGCCTACGAGCTGAGGCCCCCCACCCTCGACGAGATGGGGCTGGTCCCCGCCATCCGCGAAGGGGCGGCCAAGCACGAGGCATCCTCCGCGGCCGTCTTCTCCGTCGAGGCGCCCGACGCGATGCCGCCGCTCTCGGCCGCCTCGGAGGTGGCGCTCTACAGGATCGCCCAGGAAGCCATGATCAACGTGGTGCGCCACGCCCGCGCGAAGAGTTGCGCCGTCCGCCTCACCTTGCGGGGAGGGGAGTTGGAGCTGGAGGTCCTCGACGACGGGGACGGGATTCCCAACGGCCGCCGCGCCGGCATCGGCCTCTCCTCCATGCGCGAGCGCGCCGCCGAGCTCGGCGGGACCTGCACGGTGACGCCAGCGGAGCCCTCGGGAAGCGGTACGCTCGTACGCGCCCGCCTGCCCCTCGAAACCTCCGGCGCCGGGGCGCAGGCGCCCCCGGGGGGCGGAGGAGCCGATGCCTGAGAGGCCCGGGGTACGCATCCTCGTGGCCGACGACCATGCAGTATTCCGCGAGGGGCTGCGGATCCTGATGAGCTCGATCCCCGACGCAGAGATCGTCGGCGAGGCGGCATCCGGAGAGGAGGCCGTGAGGCTGGCCGGGGAGCTCTCGCCGGATGTGGTCCTCATGGACATACAGATGCCGGGGGTCAACGGCATCGAGGCGACGCGAAGGATCGTCGGACGCAACCCCCGGGCCGGCGTGGTCGTCGTGACCATGTTCGAGGACGACGACTCCGTCTTCGCCGCCATGCGCGCGGGCGCCAGGGGGTACGTGCTCAAGGGGGCAGATCCCGAAGAGATACTCGAGGTCGTGCGCTCGGTGACGGGCGGATCGGCCCACTTCGGGCCTGAGATCGCCCGGCGCCTGATGAGCTTCTTCTCGTCACCGACACCGTCCTCTCCCGGGGAGGCCCTCCCGGAGCTCACCGCCCGCGAGCGCGAGGTCCTCGACCTCATCGCTCGGGGCCGCGCCAACGCCGAGATCGCCCGCAAGCTCTTCCTCAGCCCGAAGACGGTGCGCAACCACATCTCCAGCATCTTCGCCAAGCTGCAGGTCGCCGATCGCGCCCAGGCCATAGTACGCGCCCGCGAGGCCGGCCTGGGCCTGAACGAGTAACCGGAACTAGAGCCTCTACCCTCGAGCTAACGGACCTTTTGGGACCGAATTGGGACCCTGCTCCCATGCCTTCGGGACGCCACTCCTCGTAGGGTCGAACAAGAGGTAGTCGGAGAAAGGAGCGGGCCTCTCATGGAGCACGCGGACCCCGAGGGATGGGCTATTGGTCTCGAGGCGGGTAGTTTCGACGCCTCGCCGGCGATGGCGTGCGGTACCGGCCGGTCGCGACGCTCGGAGCGCTGGCGCTCCTCTGGGCAGGGGGAGGCGTGAGGGATGAAGGAGGATCCTCCTAGCGGGCGGTGGTGCGAGCTCGAGGACCGCGAGCCAGATGCGCGCGTCAGAGCGCTCGAGGCGCGCCTCGCCGCCGCGCTGCACGAGCTCGGGGAGAAAGAGCGGGAGCTCGGCGAGAGCGAGGAGCGCTTCCGAGTTACCTTCGAGAAGGCCCCCGTGGGCATGGCCCACGTTGCGCCCGACGGGCGGTGGCTCAGGGTCAACGACAAGCTCTGCGAGATCGTCGGCTACGGGCGGGACGAGCTCCTCGGGCTCACCTTCCAGGACATAACCCACCCCCGCGACCTCGGCAAAGACCTGCGCAACATAGACCGGGTGCTCAAGGGGGAGATCGGGAGCTACTTCCTCGAGAAGCGTTGCATCAGGAAGGACTACCGCAGAATCTGGATCAGCCTCGGCTTCTCCCTCGTCCGCACGACTGCGGCCCCGGCGAGAACGCGGTCCGCGTCGACGGGGACGGAGCCGAGACCGACACCGTGACCAACTGCGAGACCGTCGAGTACGAGGACTTCCCGCGGTGAAACCCGACGGAGGGGTGTCCGCACGAGGGCGCCCTTCCCCATCAAGAAGAAGCGGAGGTAGACGGTGAAGGGCATGTCGAAGAAGGGTGGGAAGAGGGGACGAACGGTTCTCTTGCTGACGGCGGTTCTCGCTGCGGTTCTCACGGCGAGTGGGGCGGCGCTGGCCGCAACGTTTAACGGCACCAACGGCCCCGACAAGCTCACCGGCACCAACGCCCCCGACACCATCAACGGCTACGGCGCCAACGACACCATCTACGGCCTCGCCGCCATCGACAAGATCGACGGCGGCCACGGCTCGGACACCATCAACGGCGGCTACGGCAACGACTCGATGAGCGGCGGAGCCGGCGGCGAGGCCGACCACATGTACGGCGCCGGCAACGACGACAACATGCGCGGCCTCTACGGCGACGACAAGATGTACGGCGGGACCGGGGCCGACACGATGGGCGGAGGCGGCAACAACGACACCATGAAGGGCGAGGACCAGGACGACACGCTCTACGGCTACTACGGCGACGACAAGCTGTACGGCGGTGCCGGGATGGACAAGCTCTACGGCGAGATCGGCAACGACACGTTAGACGGCGGCACGGCCCCGAGCACGTCGGGCCGCCAGGAGCTCGACGGCGGCGACGGGGACGACACCGTCGTCGGCGGGATCACCAACAAGGCCAACCTCAACAGCCAGAGGATCCACGGCGGGAACGGTAACGACACGCTAAAGGCTCTCCCGGCTCCTCTGACACCTCCGGGGGTGGCGACAATGGTAGCCAGGACTACATCAACAGCGTCTACATGAGCGGCGATGCGGGCGACGACAAGATTTACGGCTCGGATGGCGCGGAGTACATAGCCGACCATAACGGCAACGATCGTCTTTATGGCAACGGCCGGGACGACATTATCAGCGCGAACGACGGCTCCGCGTCCGACTTCGTCGATTGCGGCTCCGGCGTCAACGATAGCGCGACGGTCGACAAGTACGTCGAGATAAACCCGGACGGCTCGACGCTCATGAGATCCGACACCGTAGTGAACTGCGAGAACATCTTCTACTTGTGACGCCGAGGCAGGGCTGAGAGAAAGGCGAAGAAGTGACGAACAGCAGAAGACAGATGTGGATGGTGCTCATCGCCCTGATCGGGGCGGTGCTCCTCCTGCTCGGCCCGACCGTGCAGGCCCAGGACCGGGACGCCCCGTCGGACGAGGGCTCCTCCGGAAAGAAGCCCGCGTTGCCCGAGGACAGAGCCAGAGAGTTGGAGGAGAAGGCGGCGGAGCGCGCCAGGGAGAGGGAGGGTGATGGACCGCTGGACCTCAGGGTGGACGAGGACCCCGAGGGCAACCGCATCATCCGTGGTGAGTTGACCATCGATTACGAAGAGCGGGCCTCTGCCGCCGCCGAGGACGCGGTGCTCCGGAGGGTCGAAGCGCGCACCGAGGAAGAGCTCCCGGAGATCGACGCCGAAGTGGTCTCCTTTCCGGAGATAAAGAACGAGCGGGATCGCGAGGCCCGGGAGGAGGCGCTGGAGCGCAAGAAGCGAACCCTCGAGGGGGACCCGAGCGTGGAAAGCGTTAGCTACAGTTACGTGCAGGAGCCGATGCAGGCCGAGCCGCAGCGGTCGTTCAACGACCCGATGTTCGGCCAGCAGTGGGGCCTGCCGAGGATCCGGGCCAACGGGGCCTGGGACACGGCGACGGGCACGAGCCCGACGCGGGGACCCAGCGTGATCGCCGTAATAGACAGCGGCATCCACAACGACCACCCCGATATCACCAGCAGCTCCATAGCGGACGAGTGGGATTACCTCGGCAACGACCCCGTGGCCCAAGAAGACCTCGGGCACGGCACGCACGTGGCCGGGATAGCGGCCGCGCTCACGAACAACGGGACCGGGATTTCTGGTACCTCCCCGGACGCCGTGCTCTTCGATTACAAGGTCTGCGGCATCGTCGGGGGCGAGGCCTCTTGCCCCAACCCGGCCACCAACGCCGCCATAATAGACGCCGCCAACTTCGGCGCGGACGTGATCAACCTCTCTCTCGGCGGACCCGGCCACGACCCCGCGCAGCAGCAGGCCATCGACTACGCCTGGAGCAAGGGCGTGGTGGTCGTGGCCTCCGCCGGTAATTTCTTTATGTCGGGCAACCCGGTCATGTACCCCGCGGCCTACCCCAACGCCATGGCCGTGGGCGCCACCAATCGATCCAACGTCAAGTCCGACTTCTCCGAGGTCCACCCCTACGTGGACGTGGCGGCGCCCGGCGGCCAAAGGAATTTGCCCTCCGAAGCCGAACAGATACTCTCCAGCGTCCTGCCTCATTGCATCATGTGCGACCACCCCAACCCCGAACGCGAGTACGTGGGTTGGCCGGGCACGAGCATGGCGGCGCCGTTCGTCGCGGGCCTGGCGGCCAACCTCGCCGGCCAGGACCTCCTCGCGTCGGAGATACGGCGCAGGATAGAGGCGACCGCCACCGACCTCGGGGCGGCGGGCAAGGACAGCGCCTACGGCTGGGGGCTCATAAACGCCCACGCCGCCGTCACGGAGGACACCCGCCCCTGGGTCAAGTACCCGGCGCCCGCCCAAAGCGCCGTGACCTACGACCGCACCCCTACCATCGGGGCGAACGTGGGGGACGCCCAGGGGAGGCTGGCGCGGAGCGGCGTACAGATGTTCGTCGATGGGCGCAAGATCACGACCTTCTCCTACACCTCCCTCAGCAGCACCACCGGGCGCGTGGGCTACACCCCGAGCCTGGCGCCCGGCTTCCACAAGGTCAGGATCTACGCGACCGACCCGCAAGGGATGACGACCTCCGGCGGCTGGGGCTTCACGGTCAAGTAGAGAAGCACGCGCGGAGCGCGCACCAGGGCGCCCCGCCTCCGAAAGAAAGGACGCGGGAACGATGAGACGAACGGTTCTCCTGATCGCGGCGGTCTTCGCGGCTGTCTTCGCGGTCGGCGGGGTCGCCCTGGCGGCGACGCTCAATGGCACCAACGGTGCCGACTTCCTCGTAGGCACCGACTCGCGCGACACCATCAGCGGCCTCGGCGGTAACGACACCGTCTACGGCAAGGCCGCCCTCGACCTCGTGTACGGGGGCGCCGGGAACGACCGGATGAACGGCGGGGGCGGCGACGACCAGATGAACGGCCAGGACGGCAACGACGGCCTCTACGGCTCGTGGGACGAAGACGTGCTCGTCGGGGCCAACGGCGACGACACCGTGTACGGCTACTACGGCGACGACAACATGGGTGGAGGAAATGGGACTGACAAACTCTACGGCGAGGCCGGCAACGATACCCTCACCGACCCGTCCAGCCCACGAAGATCGATCGGCAGATACGATATTAACCGAAGCCCTGGCACCGAGATGCACGGCGGCGACGGGAACGACACCATCGCCGCCGGGTACGGGACCGAGCGGGTGCAAGGCGGGAACGGGAACGACACCCTCAAAGCCTTCACCAACTCCTCCGCAAATTCCGGCGGCGCCGCCGAAAATTGGCCTTGTCTTGATTCTCCCTTTCCCGGTTCGCCCGATTCTTATTTCTGCTGGGACGGTATGGAAGGCGGCCCTGGCGATGACAAAATCTACGGCTCCGACAGCCCGGATGACAGTACAAGCGGCGGCACCGGCGCCGACCGCATCTACGGCAACGGCGGAGGCGACTCCCTCGACGCGGTCGACGGGGCCACGACCGACTTCGTCGACTGCGGCCCCGGCGAGGACGCGGTCCGCGTCGACGGGGACGGAGCCGAGACCGACACCGTGACCAACTGCGAGACCGTCGAGTACACGGACGTCCAACGGTGAGGCCCCAGGGGGAGGGACGTCCGCGAGAAGGCGCCCCTTCCCCCAACAAGAACGAGGAGCGAGAGATGGTTAAGGGCATTTGTAAGATGCTGATGTGGGTGGGGAGGGGGGCGATCTTCTCCGTGGGCCTGGCGGTGGTGCTGGCCCTCACGGTGGGGCTCGCCTCCACGGCCCTGGCGGGCACGGGGGTCGGGGCGGTCTTCAACCTCGGTCAACTCAACTCCGTCAACGCCCAGAGCGCGCTCAAGGGCGCCACCTCGGCGGCGTTGCTGAAGCTGGAGAACGCTGCGGGGCCGGCGCTCAACCTGGCCGTTCCTTCGGGCAAGACGCCGATGTACGTGAGCCCGGGGGCGGCGAAGGTCTCGAACCTCGACGCCGACAAGGTAGACGGTAAGGACTCCAGTGCCTTCCAGGGCAAGGTCCTGTGGGCGGAGGTCAACGCCGATGGGACCCTAAGCAGCGCGAGTGACCCCCGCACGACCTCGCACAAGGGCACGGAAGGCTCCCAAATCGGCGGCCCTATGACGGGACTCTACACCGTCCGTTTTCCCCACGAGGTGAGGTCGTGTGCCCGCCTCGCGACGCTCAGGGGCTCTTTTGCTCCGGAAGATCGATTCGGCGACATCGCGACAAGGGGAGCTAGTATCGTCGGCGAAGGCGTGGAGGTATTCACGGCCGACACCTCCGGCGCCTACAAAGACCGTGCCTTTCAGGTAGCCGTAATTTGCTGAAGCCGACGGGCACCGCGGCCTGCGGGACGGTTGGCTCGATGGATCTTCTTGCGCTTGGCGGAGAGTTAACGTCTCCCTGGCCTCAAGGTCAGGGAGGTATAGGGGAGCCGACGCGACGACGGGAAGGGTACCGAACGAGGAGTACGAGATGGACGCAAGAACGCTTGAAGCGGCGCGGAGTACGGGAGCGAAGCTAGCCGTTGCGGCGGGGCTGGCCCTGCTGGTCTTCCTGGGGTTGGGGCTCCTCCTGTTCGCGGGACCAGCGGGAGCGGAGACCTGCAACGCCGAGTGCCCGGGGGACGGCGGCGACGGTGGAGCCGGCGACGGCGGAATTGGCGGCGGTGGTAGCACCACCAACAACCAGTGGATCACTTTCACCGTCACCAACACGAACGACTCCGGAGACGGCTCACTGCGGCAAGCGCTCGAGGTCGCCAACTTGTATTCCCCCTCGTGCATCGGGATCACCATAGGTTTCAACATCCCGGGTGAGGGGGTGCATACCATAAGGCCGGCGTCGGACCTGCCGCCGATCCCCGCCTGCGTGACCGTCGACGGCTACAGCCAACCCGGCGCGAAGGCGAACACGCTCAGGCAAGGCAACGACGCGGTGCTCAAGATCGAGCTCAACGGCGAGAACGCGGGGAGCAGAGCGAGCGGCCTAAGGATGGACGGCACCGACAGCGCGGTGCGTGGGCTGGCGATCAACCGCTTCGCTTATTACGGCGTCTTCTTGCATGGCGGTCGCGCCGATTACTGTGACGTGCAGGGCAACTATATAGGTACCGACGCCACCGGCACCCGGGATCTGGGCAACAAGACCGCGGGCGTGTTCATCGCCGGAGACAGCAACACCATTGGGGGCACGGAACCCGCTGCGCGCAACGTCTTATCCGGCAACGGCACCGGTGTCCTCATCAACGGTTCCAACAACAACGTGGAAGGCAACTATATCGGCACGAAAGCCAGCGGAGATGAACCATTGGGCAACGACTGGGTGGGCGTGAGCACCCCACCAACGGTTTCAGTAGGGGAAATACCATCGGAGGAGCGGTGCCCGCGGCGGGCAACCTCATAGCCTTCAATACTTCTGGGGAGTAGCCGTCCATGACCCGAAGACCACCATTCTCTCGAACAGCGTCCACTCCAACGGCGGGTTGGGGATAGACTTGGCCGCCGGTCTTGCCGACGCTGGAGTCACCCCAACGATTCGGGTGACGGTGATACCGGCCCCAACGGCTTGCAGAATTACCCGGAGATCACGTCGGTCACCACCGGCTCGGGAAACCTGAGCAGTATGGAGGGCAGGCTCAACGGTACCCCCAACACGAAGTTCACCGTCCAGCTCTTCACCGGCGACGAGCCCGATCCCTCCGGTTACGGCGAGGGGCGGCTTCACGGGGAGCCCGACAACCTGGTCAGCAATTGGCCGGTGACCACGGACGCCAACGGCCACGCCGACCTCCACGGCGTCTGGCCCCCGGGCGTGCGCATGGCCGGCAAGTGGCTGACCGCCACCGCCACCGGTCCGGACGGCACCTCGGAGTTCTCCAAGGCCGTCAGGATCAGGGACCGCAACGACCCCGCCCCGAGACGACCGTCGATAGCGGCCCTCCGGCCCCACGAGGGAGAGCACGGCCGCCTTTGCCTTCTCCTCCAGCGAGGCGAACTCCGCCTTCCAGTGCAGGCTCGACGGCGCCGAGTTCGCCGACTGCGCCTCCCGAAGGAGTACCCCGCTCTCGTCGATGGGGATCACACCTTCGAGGTCAGGGCGATAGACGACGCGGGCAACCCCGACCCCACCCCCGAGACCCGCGCCTTCACGGTCGACACCGTCCCGCCGAACACGAGCATCTCCTCCGGTCCCGCCCGGGCAGCACCACGAGGAGCACCTCGGCGAGCTTCGGCTTCGTCCCCTCCGAGCCCGTCTCGCGGTTCGAGTGCAGCCTCGACTACGCCGCCTTCTCCCCTGCGCCTCCCCGAAGGCCTACTCCGGGCTGACCAACCGCGTCCACACCTTCCGGGTGCGGGCCGTGGACCGGGCCGGCAACGTAGACCCTGCCCCGTCGGCGCGCACCTGGACGGTCGACACGACCCTGCCGGCGATCGCCTCCCCTAGCCCCGCCCCGTCTTCGGCCACCCAGGACCGCACGCCGACCGTACGAGCGACCGTCAGGGATACGCAAACGGACCTGGCGAAGACCGGCGTGCAGCTGTACGTGGATGGGATCAGGAGGACGACCTTCTCCTACGACCGGGCCACCGACAGGCTCTCGTACACGCCGGCGACCAACCTCTCCTACGCCCGTCACACGGCGAAGGTGGTCGCCAGGGACGCGGCGGGCAACACCACGACCAAGTCGTGGAGCTTTGGCGTTACTCGATAGTCGATTTGCGCAGAGGGGGCAGGCACACGGCCCGTCCCCTCTGGTCCTCCGATCCTGACGCAAGCGCGAAACCTCGACCGAGACGGAACCCGGTTACCTGTCGAGCTTCTCGGCCACCCTCCAGAGCTCGCGGTCCTCCGGGTCGCCCTTAAAGGGCGGCACCACGTAGCCGCCGTGGTGCTCGGCGAAGTCCCGCTGATCGTCCACGACGTAGTCCACGATCACGGGCGGCGGAGGGTTCTTGGACCAGCACCCGAGGACGAGATCCTCCACGCCGAGGACCCTCGCCGCCTCCGCGGCGTAGCCCGCCCCGGCGCTGGACCACAGGTAAACGTCGTGCCCCCGGGCCGCGAGCTCCAGAAAGACCTCGCGGACGCACGGGCGCGGGACGCCCCCCGCGAGGAGCGTCCCCTGCACGTCGAAGAAGACGTTCAAGGGGTCTTGTCGGCGGGTCCGTCCGGGTCGGTCTCCCCTTCTCCCTCCGCGGGAGCGCCCGCGATGGGGAGGAGGTTCTGGGCACCTTCGTAGAGGCGGGAGCGGAGGTCCTCGAAGGTCACGCCCTTGAGGGAGGGGAGCTCGAAGTCGCGGAGCATCCTGGTGAGGACGCCGCCGCCGCCGAGCTCCACCCACTCCTCGACGCGCATCCTCGCGAGGGTCTCGACGACCTTGACCCACCGCACCGGCGCCACCATCTGGCCCTTGAGCGCCTCCCTGACCCCCTCGGCGCTCACGAGGACGCTCCCGTCCACGGCGCTCACGATCGGGAACTCCGGCACCCTGAACTCGACCCCGTCGAGGACCCCGCGCATCTTCTCGTTCGCCGCGGCGACGTAGGGGGAGTGGGCCGCGAAGGAGACGTTCAGCCGGACGGCGCGCCCGCGTATCCTGGAGACCGTGTCGCCCAGGGCGTCCCGGAGGCCGGAGATCACCGTCTGGCGCGGGCTGTTGTAGTTGGCGACCACCGAGCCCTCCGACTCGCCGAGGGCCCTCTCGACCTCCTCGGGGTCGGCCTTGAGGATGGCGACCATCCCGCCCGGGGCCTCCTCTGCGGCCTCGGCCAGAAAGCGGTCGCGCTGGGCTACGAGCCAGATCCCGGTCTCCAGGTCGAAGCAGCCCGCGGCGTAGGCGGCGCCGTACTCCCCGAGGGAGTGCCCGGCGACGACGTCCGGCCTGAGGTGGAGCTCCCTGCTCTCGTCGGCGTCCCTGGCCGCGCGGACGAAGACCTTTACCTGATCCGGTATGCGGTCCCCCACGACTTCGCGGATGGCCGGCAACTGCCGGGCCTCCGGCTCGGTTACGGTCCCTCCCTGACCCGGAAATACGAACGCTTTCATGGCTCCCTGCCGACCCTCCGTAGCACTACACGACCTAGCGTCTCCCGCGCCCCGAAGGGACCGGGGGAGACGAGTACTTTTACCACAATGTAACGATGTTGTAGATACCCGGCAGGCCCCCCTCCCTACTCGGGGTACCCCTGGTCCCGGCGCATCCCCTCGTACTCCTCACGCCAGATCCCGCCGAGCTCTCACTCCCGCGAGATGGGGCCGAAGCGTGAGGGCGCCTCTCCCGAACGCTCCGGCGGGCTACGGGACCAGCACGCGCAGGGCGCCGGGGAGCACCCGCGCCCGGAACTCGCGGGTGGGGGGAAGCATCTCCCCGTCCACATGGGCCGGCACCGGTTCGGCGAGGGTGACCTCGACCTCGCGCGCGCGGGCGAAGTGGACCTTCGGGTGCGAGAGGTGCGTGCCGCGGAGCACGGCCGGCACGAGGCGCAGGACCTCCGCCCGGTCCACCTCCTCGCTCCAGACGACGTCGAAGGCCCCGTCCGAGAGGCTCGCCCCGGGGCGAGCTTGAAGCGGGCCCCGTAGGTGGTGCCCAGGGCCGCCGCCACGAGGATGGTCTTCGTCTCGACGACGCCACCGCCCCCGAGCCTTATGCTCGCGCGGTGGCACTTCATGCCCACAACAGGCGGCCGACCGACCAGAGGTACCCCCCGAACCCCCGAGGGCCTTCGGCGCCTCCGCGACCCCCTCGGCGACCTCCGCGTCGAAGCCAATGCCGAGGCCGTTGTTGAACGGGATGCCGTTGACTTCGCCCGCGTCGACGGCGCGCACCCTGCCCCGACCACGACCTCCAGGGCGCGTTCGAGGCGCGTGCCGATCCCGAGCGCCTTGACGTAGTCGTTCCCGCTCCCGAGCGGCAGGACGCCCATGACCCGCCCCGTCTCGACGCACGCCGCCGCGACCTCGTGCACCGTCCCGTCCCCCCGATCGCGACCGCAGGGCCCTCGCCCCGCAGCCCGTGGACGATCTGCTCGGCGTGTCCCCGCCCCTCCGTCACGTGCCACTCCGCCTCGATGCCGCGCCCCGCGAGGTAAGCGCCGACGAGCTTCTGCCGGGCCTCCGCCCTGCCCCTGTCTGCCGTCGGGTTTAACACGAGGTGCGCCACGCGCCGTTCCCCATCCATGGCGCGGATGGTACAGCCCCGGAACACGCAGTGCATACGCGCGGTACCTCGACCTGAACTTCAACCGTACTCGTACAGCCGTATTCGCCCCGGTCGCGCGCCGTCCGGCTCCGGTGCTGCGGCGTTTACGGGTCTCGGGCCCGGCATGGCGGCGGGGACTGGCCCGTCGGCGGCGTAAGGTTGCGGTGCAAGTGGAGGTCTTCTTCAGCTTGGGGGCGAGGCCCGCCTGGGGCGGGATAGAGTACAATGGGCGACCTGATGGGGATCGGTTCGGAGAATTGCTTGCATCTCGGGGGTTTGCGGGCCACGACGGGCTCGGAGTTCCTCTGCCCGGCCTGCGGGGCGCGTCTCGGCCTCGAGGGGGTCGAGCGCTGGGTGCGCGAGGCCGAGGACGCGCGCGACGAGTCTTACGCTCTGGTAGAGGTAGACGAATTCTCCGAGATCGTGCGCGAGGAGCGCCAGCGGGAGGTCTACCGGCGCCGGAAGGTGCTGTACGAGTTGCGCAGCGTGCCTCGGGGGCTGAGCGCGCGGCCGGAGATGATCCTGGTCTCCTACGACCCCGAGGGCGACGCGTACGACTGCAGGATCTTCTATAAGGAGCCGCGGCCGGCGGGCGGGCTGGAGCGGGTCAGCGTCGAGGCGAACCTCGACCCCATCCTCGAGCTCAAGTCGCACCCCGACCCGAACGTGCGCCTCGCCTCCGGCAAGGTCGAGGAGTTCCACGCCCTGCGCCAGGAGGGCGTCCGGGAGGACCAGCCGCCCCTGCTGCGCCGCGTCTTCTACTCCAACGAGCTGTAAGAGCGAGCGCATGCGTAGCGCGCGGAGCGGGGATACAATGCGCAGGGACTCCAACCACGGGCGAAAGGCACGGTCGGCTTGAGCGGGAACAACTTTATAATGATCACCTTCATGATCCTGATACTGCTCTTCGTGCTCATGAACGTCGGGCCGCTTATCGGCCTCTACCTGGAATAGTCCCCCTCTTCGCCGTTGAGGGCGAAGGCTTCCACGATCTCGTAGACCGACCCTCCCGGGGTCAGGGTGCTCTTCGTGAGCTCGGCGCTCGCTACCCGAAAGAGCGGCGAATCCAGCACGTCAGTCTTCGACAGGTCGACGCCGACCGAGCGTCCTCTGGCGCGCCCGAGGGTCGCGTGGGGCATGTAGGGACGTCCCTCGCGCCGGAAGCCCAGGGGCTCCAGCGCGGCCTCGACGCTCGCGGCGAGGGAGGTCGTCTCCTCGGAGCCCCTGTCCACGCCGGCCCAGATCACCCTGGCCCGCCGCGGCGAGGGGAAGGCCCCCAGGCCCTTCAGCCGGGCGTCGAACGGGGCGTGCGCGGAGCAGGCCCTCCTCAGCGCGCCGCAGATGCCCTCCAGGGACTCCTCGAACACCTCGCCCAGAAACTTCAGGGTAAGGTGGATGTTCTCCTGCTTTGTCCACCGGATCCCGCCGCCAAGCTCCCGCGCCGCCTCGCGCGCCGCTGCAAGCGCCACGCGCCGTACCTCCGGCGGCGGGGTCACGGCGACGAAGACGCGCACGACCTCAGGAGACGCCCGCGCCGGGCGCCTGGCCGTTGCTCTCTGTGTCGTTGCGGTAGAGGGCGGCGCGGTTGGCGATGAGGGCGGCCGTCGCGCCCGCGCCGACGCCGTTGTCCACGTTCACGACCGAGAGGCCCGGGGAGCAGCTCTGGAGCATCCCGAGGATGGCGGCGGTGCCGTCCCCGCCGAGGCCGTAGCCCACCGAGGTCGGGAGGCCCACCACCGGGACCGCGACGAGGCCCGAGACGAGGGTCGGGAGCGCGCCCTCCATGCCGGCGGCGACGATCACGCAGTCCGGGTCGAAGGCGCGGAGCTCCTCGAGGGGGCCGCGGAGGCGGTGGAGGCCGGCGACGCCCACGTCGTGGGTGGTCTTTACCGCGACGCCCATCTCGCGGGCGACCGCCACGGCCTCCTCGAGGACCGGCAGATCCGAGGTGCCGGCGCCGATGGCATACAGCCGCCCGCCGGTGGGGGCGGGCTCCCCGGCCCCGACGACGAGGGCGCGGCCGGCATCTCTTACGGGGACGTCCGGGAGGGCCTGGCGGACGAGGCGCTCGTGCTCCCCGGAGGGCCCGCTGACGATGACGCGCTCCGTGCCTTCCAGCATGGCGGCGCAGATTCTCGCGACCTGCTCCGGGGTCTTGCCGGGGGCGTAGACGATCTCGGGGACGCCCTTGCGGGCGGCACGGCCGAGGTCGAGGGCGGCGACGTCCAGGTAGCGGACCTCGCCCTGGCTCAGGCGTCCGGCCGCCTCTCGGGGAGAGATGGCGCCGCGGGCGACGGCGTCGAGGGTCTCTTCGAGCTTGTTCAATGCGTCCCGGCTTTCGTCGTCTCGGTTGTTACTCGGTGTCAGGGGGTAGATAGTACATCGTCGCTGCACGGAGACACCAACTTAGGAGGTAAGGCGCAGGTGACGGTGCTAGAGCTCGTGATCGCGCTGGTCGCCATTCTTGGGGCCGCGGTGCTGTTCACTAACGCTATCGAGATCGTCGGCGAGAGGTTGAACCTCGGGCAGGGGGCGGTCGGGAGCGTGCTGGCGGCGGTGGGCACTGCCCTGCCGGAGACCATGATACCGGTGGTCGCCCTCATAGGGGCGGCCCTCGCGGGCGAGGGCCGCGGCGGGAGCGCCGGGGAGATCGGCATCGGCGCGATCCTCGGGGCACCGTTCCTGCTCGCCACGCTCGCGATGTTCGTCGTCGGGGCCGCGGCCCTGGGCTTCCGCGGGCGCCGGAGGAACGGGGACGAGGTCATCGTCGACCGCACCGTAGCCCGGCGCGACATCGGCTTCTTCCTCCCGTTCTTCGCCATCGCCGCGGCGGCCGGGATCGTGCAACTGCCGATCTTCGTCAAGGTGATCATCGCCATCGTGCTGCTCATCGCGTATGGCGTGCACGTCCTGCAGACGATCAGGGCGGGTGGGGAGAGCCTCTCGGATACCCCGGACAAGCTGACGCTCTGGCCCGGTGGTTCCCCGGCGCCGAACTGGGCGGTCTACGGGCAGGTCTTCGGGTCGCTGGCGGTGATGGCCTACGGTGCCCACCTCTTCGTCGGGGGCGTCGAGCACCTCTCCGAGTCCGCGGGCATCCCCGCGAGCCTGATCGCCCTCGTCCTCGCCCCGCTGGCCACGGAGCTGCCGGAGAAGTTCAACTCCGTGATCTGGCTCAGGGACGACAAGGACACGCTCGCCTTCGGGAACATCACGGGGGCGATGGTCTTCCAGAGCACGGTGCCCGTCTCCCTTGGCCTCCTGTTCACCCCGTGGGAGCTGGACTTCCTCACCGCCTTCTCGGCGATCCTGGCGCTCGCCTCCGGCACGGTCCTCTTCACCCTGCTCCTCCGCAAGACCCGCCTGACGTCGACGGTGATGATGGGAGCGGGGAGCCTCTACGCGGTGTTCGTCGCGGTCGCGATCTACCAGGTCGTCACGAGGTAACGCCCGGCCGTCCCCCTAGCGGTCCAGCAGCCGGGCGAGAATCCCGCGGGATCTCAGCCGGTGAAGCTCCGCCTCGGCCTCCTCGAGCTCGGCCTCGATCCCGGCGATGCGCTCGATGCGCTCCATGAGCATCAGCCGCTCCTCGGCCGCCGCCCGGAGCTCCAGCACCTCGTCCGTGAGGCGCCGCCGCTCCCCGACTCCGGCCTTGAGCTCGTCCCGGAGCCTGAGGTTCGTCGCGCGGACCTCCTTGAGCTGGCCGGCGAGCCCGCCGGCCTCCTCCCGGGCGCGCGCCAGCTCGCGCGCCAGCTCCAGCACCGCCGCCCCTGTCCTCCTCAGCAGCGCCTCCGGGGGGACGCCCCCGTCCGGGCCAGCTAGGCTCCGCGCCTCCTCCTCCGGGATCCCGAGCAGGAGAGCCGCCTCGGCGGGTGGGATGGAGGGTTCCTCGCTCATCCCGGTCTAGCCCCCGGCGTTCTCGGCGCCCGGCGTGGGCTCGGGCTCGAAGCCGGCCTCCTTTACGGCGCCCTCGATCCGGGTGAGCTCCGCCTCCCCGCCCTCGTAGGAGACGGCGAGGAGGCCCTTCTCGGCGTCCACGTTCGCCGCCCGTACCTCGCCGATGCGCTCGATCGCGGTTTGCAGGCGCTCGGCCTCCCCGGGATCGGCGAGGCCGCGCACCACCAGCGTTACGTCGGGCATTTTCCTCCCTCTGCTCGGAAGCTTCCAGCGCCGCCTTCGGCGGCTCTCGGCCGTCAGCTTATCGCTTGCGGACCCGGCGTGTTCCCGGGCCCGCCTTCCCCGACGGCCGAGGGCTACTCCTCCGGCTGTTCCCCGGGCCTGGTGGTGAGGGCGAGCTCCCTTCCGCCGCGCATCACCTTCAGGGCGACGTCCCGGCCTATCGAGGGGCCGTCGAGGCGGTTGAGGAGGTCGTCCGTGGAGCGGATGGAGGCGTCGCCGAAGCCCACGATCAGGTCTCCCGGCCGCAGCCCCGCCCTCTCGGCCGGGCTGTTGGGGGCGACGCTCTCGACCTGCGCGCCCGCGCCGCCGGAGCCGTCCTGGACGGCGCGGGTGACGACGCCGACCCCGAGAAAGGCCCGCCGGACCCGCCCCTCCGTCACCAGCGCGAAGACCACGCGCCGGAAGGCCGCCGAGACGGGGACGGCGAAGCCTATGCCCTGGGCGCCGCCGATGATCGCGGTGTTTATGCCGACAACCCTGCCGGAGGCGTCGGAGAGGGGGCCGCCGGAGTTGCCCGGGTTGATGGCCGCGTCGGTCTGGATGACGTTCTCTATGAGGCGCCCCCGCCGACCCCCCTCGCCCTGGCTGCGGATGGAGCGCCCAAGAGCGCTGACCACGCCCGCGGTAACGGTCCGCTGGAACCCCAGAGGGCTCCCGATCGCCACGACGAGCTGCCCCACGACGAGGTTCTGCGCCTCGCCCAGCGGGGCCACGGTGATGCCCTCGGCCGGCGCATTGAAGCGCACCACGCCGAGGTCGCTCGCCGGGTCGTCCCCGAGCACCTCGGCGTCGACCGTCGTCCCGTCCACGGTCGTCACCGTGAGGTTGCCGGACGCCTCGCCGCCCCGTCCCTGCGCCTCGGCCCTGCGCAGGCCGCGCACGACGTGGCTGTTCGTGACGGCGGTCGCGGTGCCCTCGTGGGAGCCGAGGATCACGCCGCTCCCGCCCCCGCGCCCGGAGTTCGTCCCGATCGAGACGACCGCCGGTCCGAGCCGGTCCGTCACGTCGCGCACCGTCCGCGAGTAGACGTCCAGCTCGTCCCTCTCCAACCTGGAACTTGCCTGAAGGTTCTCGAAAATCTCCATGTACCGTTCATACCGTATCCGGGGGAGAAAGACACCCGGAAGAAGGTCTAGCCCGGCGCGGCGGGGCTGGAGGCCCGGTTGGTGGTACACTCTCATGGCTACACGATAAGAATTTACGTCCACGATCTGCGAGATGCCGGCCGTTCTCTGAGCATCTCTTTTTTGTGCCCGTGTCCTCCCTCGGTCGCCGAGTGGCCACCCCAGACGTACGGTTTTTGTGGTGGCGCTTGTTGCGAACAGCGAGAGAGAGGAACATCAAGATGGTAGAAACCTACGCTCCGAACGAGGCCCGCGGGGCCTCCTTCACCGACCTACCCGTCTCCGACGGTATCCGTAAGGCAGTATCGGATCAGGGCTGGGAGACCCCGACGCCCATCCAGGCGCTGGCGCTGCCCGCGCTCCTCGACGGCGAGGACGTCGTCGGCATGGCCCAGACCGGCAGCGGCAAGACCGCCGCGTTCTCGATCCCCCTCATAGAGGCCGTCGGGCCGAAGGCGCGCGGCGTCCGGGCGCTCGTGCTGCTGCCGACGCGCGAGCTCGCCGCTCAGGCGGCCCGGGAGATCGAGAGCCTGTCCAAGTACGCCCCGGTGCGCCCGATCGTCCTGTGCGGCGGCGTCTCGATAGGGCCCCAGATCAAGGCGCTCAAGAGCCGCTCCAACTCGGTGGTCGTCGGGACGCCCGGGCGCATCCTCGACCATTTGAACAGGGGCACGCTCGACCTGAAGGCGGTGAGCTACCTCGTGCTCGACGAGGCCGACAGGATGCTCGACATGGGCTTCGCCCCCGACGTCGGCCGCATCCTCTCGCACACCCCCAAGGACCGCCAGACCGCCCTGTTCTCGGCGACGATGCCGAAGGAGATCCGGGGCATCGTCGGGCGCCACATGCGCTCCCCGCGCTGGCTCAAGGTCGAGTCCGAGACGACGACCGTGGACACGGTCGAGCAGGTCTACTACCGGGTCGGCGGCCGCGACAAGACGCGCGTCCTCAGGGCCCTCCTCGACGCCGAGGAGAAGCCGCTGGCGATTGTGTTCCGCCGCACGAAGCACGGGGCGACGAAGCTGCACCGCCAGCTCGAGCGCGAGGGCTACAGGGCGGGCCTCCTGCACGGCGGCAAGTCCCAGTCGCAGCGCGACAAGACGCTCGCCGCCTTCTCCAAGGGGCGGACGGAGATCCTCGTGGCCACGAACGTGGCCGCGCGCGGCCTCGACGTCCCGAACGTCTCCCACGTCTTCAACTACGACCTCCCGGAGGACCTGGAGACCTACGTGCACCGCATCGGCCGCACGGCGCGGGCGGGCAAGGACGGGATCGCGGCGACGCTCGTCGGCGACGCCGAGGTGAGGGACTTCGAGAAGATCCGGCGCGCCCTCCCCGTCGAGGTGCGAGAGAGCGAGCCGCCCCTCTCCGCGGCCTAGCGAGCGGCGCCTTGGAGACGCCCGGTGCCGCCGGGCGTCTGCTCTATAATCGTGCCCCATGAGCCCGCTCCTGGATAGAGCCCTCCTCCCGGCGGCCGTCGTGGCCGCCAGGGCGGCGGGGCTGGCGAGCCGGACGCTCAGGCGCGGGGGAGGCTCCACGATGCCGGGCGTGGTCGCCCGGAGGGTCTACCCGAAGGTCCTCTCGCGCCTCTCCGGGGGGCTGCCGCGCGGCTCGGCCGCCGTCACCGGCACGAACGGCAAGACGACCACGACCCGCATGGTCGCCAAGATCCTGCAGACCGCCGGCATCAGGGCGGTGAACAACTCGACCGGGGCGAACCTCGTCACCGGCGTGACCGCGGCCCTCGTCGCCGACTCCTCGCTCTTCGGCAAGCCTCGCTCGGAGATGGGCCTCTTCGAGGTCGACGAGGCGAACGTGCCGAAGGTGGCCTCCGAGGCCGCGCTCTCGCTGCTCGCCGTCCTCAACCTCTTTCGCGACCAGCTCGACCGCTACGGCGAGCTCGCGTACACCGCGAAGGTCATCGCCTCGTCCTTTCCGGACCTGCCCGAGAACGGCTCCGTCGTCCTGAACGCCGACGACCCGCTCGTCGCGAGCCTCGGGCACTCCGCCGCGAGGCCCGTCTACTTCGGCGTCGACGAGCCCTCGCTGAACACCGGCACCCTCCAGCACATCGCCGACTCCAAGGACTGCCCGGTCTGCGGGACGGCCCTCTCGTACGCGGCGGTCTACTTCGGGCATGTGGGCCTCTACCGGTGCCCCAACTGCGGCTTCGAGCGACCGGAGCCCCTCTACAGGGCGACGCGGGTCAGGATGGATGGGCCGCGGGGGACGGACTTCCTCCTGACGACGCCGCACGGCGGGGTCGGGGTGAGGATATCCCTCCCCGGGCTCTACAACGTCTACAACGCCCTGGCGGCCGCGACCGTGGCGGGGGAGATGGGGGTCCGTCCGGCCGAGATCGCGCGCGGGTTGAGGGCGTTCGGCGGCGCCTTCGGGAGGGTCGAGCGGGTGAAGGCGGACGACAAAGAGGTCTTCCTGCTCCTCATAAAGAACCCCGTGGGCTTCAACGAGATCCTCCGGACCTTTCTCGCCGGCCCCGACGGGCGCTCGTCCGGTCCGCGCAACGTCCTTATAGCCATAAACGACAACGACGCCGACGGCCGGGACGTCTCCTGGCTCTGGGACGTCGACTTCGAGATGCTCTCCGGGTCCGACGCGGAGACGAACTTCTTTGTCACCGGCATCCGGGCCGAGGACATGGCCGTGCGCCTAAAGTACGCCGAGCTCCCCGTCCGGTGGGCCGTCCCGGACCGCAAGCAGGCCCTGAAACGCGCCCTCGAAGCCACCCCGCCCGGCGAGACCCTCTACGTCCTGCCGACCTACACCTCCATGCTGGAGCTCCGCCGGACCCTGAGCGACCTCGGCCACACGCACCCGTTCTGGGAGGACAAATAGGTCGAGGGTGAGGGCCGCCGGGCGGGGCTCGCTACCGGCGTCCGGGGGCGTTGCCCGGGTGCCACTCGGGGAGCGCCCAGCCGACGTGCGTTCGCACGGGGAGGTCCGTCGGCTCCTCCACGAGGTAGAAGCCGCCCTCGGGCGGGTTGTCGAAGTCGAGCGTCCGGCCCGCGTGGGTGTGGACCTCCAGGCGGCGCAGGTGGTAGGTACCGGGTTTCGGGTCGTCGGGGGGATCTCCGGGCTGCTTGAGCAGCGCCGTCTGCAGGCGGGCGTCCCGCGCCTTCTCCTTCTTCTCCACCTCGCCCTCGAGGACCACCTCGTACCCGGACTCCTCGGCGACGAAGACGGCGAGGACCGTGCGCACGTTCGCCTTGCAGGTGAACTGGACGATGTACATGATCGGGTCTCCGGGCACGAAGGTAGGGCCGACCTCGCTGCTCACCCGTTCCTCCTTCCGAGCCTCACCCCGTAATGGTAGCCGCCCTGCGTCGATCTCGTCGGGAACCGACGCCTGAAGGCTCGTCCGAATCGGCCCGGACCATCCTCCCCTACGGGGCGCCGAGCGCGCCCGAGGACGGGGAGGAGCGCAGGGTCCGGCGGCCGAGGTCCGGTCTCGTGTGTGGCGCGGCGGGGGTGGTCGCCGGGGGGCTTTGGTAGCGCTACCGCTGACCGCCGTTCGGGTCCGTCGCGCGGAACGATCTCACCGTCCGCTGCGCGAACGTCCGGCTCTCGAAGTCCCCCTCCCGCAGCCAGGCGTGCACCTCCTCGAAGCTCCAGTACGCCGGGTGCTCGGGCGTCGTGGAGCCCGGCGTCCTCGTGGCCGGCAGCGCCGTGCGGCCGGAGCCCTCGGCCCTGCGCCGCAGCCAGGCCAGGCCCGCCTGGGCCGCCAGGGTCGCCACGCCCACCGCCAGCGCCCTGCCGACGGGCTTGAGCTCGTCGGGCAGCAGGGCCCGGAGCGGCGCCGGCGGGCCGTTCTCCGGCCGGCGGGCGAGCTGCTCGCCCACGGTCAGGGACGTGCCGCAGGCCCCGCAGAAGCGGTTCTCGGGCGGGTTGCCGCTCCGGCACTCCGGGCAGGGGGTGGTGCGCTCCTCCATCGCCTCGTCCTTTCCTCTCGCTCCTTTGCCGGCCTTTATACCAGCCCTCGGACCTGCGGCCGGTCGGGGACGCGGCACCTCGAAGCTCGTCTGCGGCGTGAGCGCAAGGTGAAGGGAGGTTATCCTTAGGGTCCAGACGCGAGCACGAAGGGGCCATGCATTGGAACGACTCAGGCTTACGATCCAGCACCTCTACGCGGACATGATGAACCTCTACGGGGACCGCGGGAACGTCATCTCGATCAAGAAGCGTTGCGAGTGGCGCGGGATCGAGGTAGAGGTCGTGGACGTCGGGCTCGGGGAGCCCATCCGTCCGACGGGGTGCGACGTCTTCCTCTTCGGCGGAGGACAGGACCGCGAGCAGACCCTGCTCGTCGACGACCTCTCGGGGGCGAAGGGGAGGGAGCTGAAGGCCATCGCCGAGGACGGCGGCGTGATCCTCGGGGTCTGCGGCGGCTACCAGCTTATGGGGCACTACTACGAGACGCCGGAGGGTGAGAAGCTGCCGGGGGTCGGCATCTTCGACATGCACACGCGCCCGCGCAGGCCGGACGAGCCGCGTCTGATCGGCAACGTCCTCGCCAGGGTGCGCCCCCTAGAAGGCGAGGCGGACGCGACGCCCCGCGAGATCGTCGGCTTCGAGAACCACGGCGGGCGCACCGAGCTCGGGGGCGGCACCGAGCCCCTCGCCGACGTGATCTCGGGCTACGGCAACAACGGCCGGGACGGCACCGAGGGCGCCCGCCGGCTCAACTCCTACGGCACCTACCTCCACGGCTCCTTGCTGCCGAAGAACCCCTGGCTCACCGACCAGTTGATCCTGAACGCCCTGCGTCGCACGGACGACTCGTTCGAGCTCGAACCGCTCGACGACGCAGCGGAGAAGGCCGCCTTCGCCTCCGTGGCCGGGAGGGTGCGGGCCGGAAAGGGCTAGCCTCGCAAGGTCTCGCCCCTCCCGAGCCAGCGGCCAAGAAGCCGGACGTACCCCTCGAAGTCCTCCCGGTGGACGCTGTGCCCGGCCTCGAACGTCTCCACGACGCCGTGCTTCAGCGCCCCGGCGACGGCGCTGCGCTCGGGGTCGAGCATGTACGAGCCCCTGTCCGGGCTGCCGAGCACGAGCAGGGTGGGCATCTCGAGGGCCCCGATCTTGGCCGGCAGGTCGAGCCCGCGCAGGCCGCCCCGCACCAGCGCGGCCACGGGCCCGGCGTCGCAGGCGAGGCCGCCCGCCACGCTGTTCGCCACGTCCTCGTCGCTCCAAGAGGGGTTCTCGGCGCGGGCGTCGCGGAGAGCGGCTCCGGGATCTTCCTTCGTGCGCGCGATGCCTTCCTCTACCTCCCGCGTCACCCCTTCGAAGCCGGTGGCGCCGCCCTTGGAGTCGGGCGGCTCCTCTAGCACGAGACTGCGCACGAGGCCGGGGCGCTCGGCGCAGAGCCCCAGGGCCGTCAGCGCGCCGAGGGAGTGGCCGAGCAGCACGTCTATGTGCTCGCCGGGGGCCAGGAGCGGCGCGACCGTCTCGTGGACGTCGGCGGCGAGGTCCGCGAGCCCCTCGCCGCCGGACATCCGGGGGCTCTCGCCGTGCCCGCGCAGGTCGACCGCGACGGCGCGCCAGCCCCGCTCGGCGAACCAGGGCCCGACGCGCCAGAAGGTGGCGGACGAGGCGGTGACGCCGTGCACGAGGACGGCGAGCGGGCGACCCTCCTCGCCCCAGCCCCGGGTCGCGAGCCTCAGAAGCTCTCCACGGACGGCCGGAGGTCGAGCTCCAGCGTCCAGGCCGTCGGGTCCTGGCGGTGGAGCTGCCAGTAGGCTTCGGCGATGGCGTCGGGGGAGAGCATCGTGCTCTCGTCGCGGTCCGGCGACATGCCGCGCACCCTCGGCGTGTCGATCTGCCCGTCTATCACCGTGTGGGCGACGTGGATGCCCTGCGGCCCGAACTCCCGGGCCATGGATTGCGCGAGCGCCCTCAGGGCGAATTTGCCCGTCGCGAGCGCCGCGAAGTTCGCCGAGCCGCGCAGGGCGGCCGTGGCGCCCGTGAGGATGATCGTCCCGCGCCCGCGCTCCACCATCGCGAGCAGCACCTGCTGGGCGGCGTAGAAGGCGCCCGCGCAGTTGGCCTTGAGGCAATTATCGAAGTCGGCGGGGCTTACGTCGAGGATGCCGCCCATCCTGAACGCGCCCGCGTTGTAGACGAAGACCTCCGGGTCGCCGAGGGAGCCGCGGACGCGCTCGAAGGCTCGTGCCACGGAGGACGCGTCCGTCGCGTCGGCCTCGACCGCGAGCGCCTCGCCGCCGGAGCGTTCGATCTCCTCGCGCACGGGGGCGGTGCTCTCCTCGCTGCGGGCCAGGAGGGCCACCCCGAAGCCCTCGTGGGCGAAGCGGCGCGAGATCGCCGCCCCGAGCCCGGGTCCAACGCCCAGCACCGCCGCAACCCTCTCGCTCATCCCATCTCCTCCTGGATCTTCTTCAAGCCGTCGCGCAGGGCCTCGTAGGGCTGCGCCCCGACGATCCCGTAGCGGCCCTCGACCACGAACGTCGGCGTCCCGGTGATGCCGTACTCCCGCGCCCGGCGCATCGCGTTCTCGATCCGGTCCTCGTAGTCCCCGCCGTCGAGCACGCGCATCGCCTCGTCCGGGTCGAGCCCGGCTTCCTCGGCCAGCTCGCGCAGCACCTGGTCCTCGCCGAGGTTCCGATCGTCGGCGAAGTACGCCTCGAAGGCGGGCAGATGCAGGCGATCGAAGACCCCGTTGTCCCGGGCGTACTCGGCCAGGCGCAGGACCTTGTTCGAGTTGGACATGACGCTCGGGACGTCGCCCATCGGCAGCCCGAGCTCCTCGACCCTCTGCTTCAAGCCCCGGTAGGACTCCTCGAACTGCGACGGGTCGCGCCCGAAGTACTCGTGCAGGGGGATGCCCTCGGGCGGGGTGTCCGGGTGCAGCTCGAACGGCGTCCAGGTTATCTCGAGGTCCAGGTCCGGCTCGCTCTCAAGCTTCTCGACGAGACCCTCGCCGACGTAGCAGTAGGGTCATATGTAGTCCGAGAAAATCTCCACCCTCATCTTCGCTCTCCTCCCGTTCGCGGACCCCGCGATGCTACCATGCACCGCCGGCCCCTCCTTCGAATCCGTACGCCTACCCTTACCCGTCTGGAACGGTTCGCTCCGGAGCGGACCTCGCCGCGCTCTCCCCCGTCGGGGGACCGCTAGACAAGGAGAAGTCCGGGTCGGCCCCCCGGATCGCCCGTGCATCGTGGACGCCCGAGGGATTCTCCAGACCTCAGGCGCCCTTGGCGCCGGTGACCAGGGACATGCCCGCGTAGACGGCTGCGAGGCCGAGGGCCACCTGGGCGAGGGAGTAGAAGAGGGCGGGCGCGTAGCTCCCCTTCGAGATCAGGGCGAGGGTCTCGTAGGAGAAGCTGGAGAAGGTCGTGTAGCCGCCGAGCACGCCGATGGCGAGGAGGGGACGGGCGCCCGCGGGGAGCCCGCCTATCTCCACGAGCCCGAATACCACCCCGATCAGGAACGACCCCGAGACGTTTACGAGGAACGTCCCCCAGGGGAAGCCCGGGCCGAGAAGGGCCAGGACCCAGGCTCCCAGGAGGTGGCGGGAGGCGGCGCCGAGGGCGCCCCCGCCCGCCACGAGCAGGAGGTTGTACAACGGCTAGCCGGTCGTGCTGGCCTGGCGGCCGAGGTCTCGGGTCACCAGGTCGGCGTCGGACGGGTAGACGTCGAAGTCGAAGATCTCGGTCGGTATGCCGACGGTCGCGCAGCAGTTGGGGATGTCGACGATGCCCCCGATCCTGCCCTCCACCGGCGCCGCGCCGAGCAGCAGGTACGCCTGCTCGCCGGTGTAGCCGAGCGTCTTGAGGTACTCGATGGCGTTGAGGCAGGCCCGCCGGTAGGCGACGGTGGCGTCCATGTAGCGGTTCGTCCCGTCTTCTTCCACCGAGATGCCCTCGAACATCAGGAACTCGGAGTAGCGGGGCTCGACGGGGCCGGGCTTGAAGATCGGGTTCGTCATCGCGTACTTGGCGACGCCGCCCTTTATGAGGTCCACCCCGAGGTCGATAAAGCCGCCCATCTCGATGGCGCCGCAGAACGTGATCTCCCCGTCCCCCTGCGAGAAGTGGAGGTCGCCCAGCGACAGCTTCGCCCCCTCGACGTAGACGGGGAAGTAGATCCGGGTCCCGCGGGAGAGGTTCTTTATGTCCACGTTCCCGCCGTGCTCGCGCGGCGGTACGGTCCGGCACGCCTCGGCGGCGACCCTGTCGAACTCGCTCTGAGGCAACGTTCCGAGGAGCGCGTTCTCCGGGTTCGGCGGCAGGGCGAGCGCCGGGACGCGGTCCGGGTCGGTCTGTATGAGGGCGCGCTCGCGGCGGTTCCACTCGGCGAGGAGGTCGGCCGAGGGGGCGCAGCCTATGAGGCCGGGGTGGGAGAGGCCGGCGAAGCGGACGCCGGGGACGTGGCGGGAGGTGGCGAAGATGCCCTTGAAGTCCCAGATCGCCTTGTGGGCGTCCGGGTAGTGGTCGGTGAGGAAGCCGCCGCCGTTCGTCTTGTCGAAGATGCCGGTGTAGCCCCACGAGGCCCCGGCGAGCTCGTCGGGGGCGGTCCCGGGCAGGTGCGGGCCGAGGTCGAGGATGTCCACGACGAGGACGTCGCCGGGCTCGGCCCCCTCGACGTAGACCGGCCCCGAGAGGACGTGGCAGCGCATCAGGTCCACGTCGCGCACGTCGTTGGCGTCGTCGGAGTTCTTGATCTGGCCGTCCGTCCACTCGCGGCAGTCCATCCGGAAGTCGTCGCCGGGCCGGACGGTCGCTATCTCGGGAATCTCGGGGTGCCAGCGGTTGTGCCCCGGGGTCTCCTGCTCGAACATGCTCTTGGTCTGGTCTATCGGAAAGACGTTCTGCGGCATCTTCCGTTACGCCCCTTTCTCGTCCGGGTGCTCACCGGACGCTCTCCCTTTCGGCGACATCTTAGCAACGATAGTACCCACATGTATCCTGAGTCTTTGGCCCCGTGCGCCAGATTTCCGGCCGCGCGGCCGGAGGGGTTCGGCCACCCTCTTCTTACGCGAGCCCCTGGCGTGGGATAAGCTGCCGACCGTACGGCGTGAACGCGTGGGAACGGAGACCCTGGTTGCCCCTGTACGAGTTCTGCTGCGAGGCGTGCGGCCCCTTCGAGAAGTTCCTCTCTTTCGGCGAGGCGGGCGGGTCCCGGGGGTGTCCGGCCTGCGGAGCCGAGGCGCCCCGCGTGTACTCGATGCCCGGCGTGGTCTCGGTCTCCGCCGCCGAGAGGAAGGCCCGGCTCATCAACGAGAGGGGCTCGGAGCCGAAGGTGGTAAAGAAGACCGGGGAGGCGGCCCGGCCCGGTCCCGCGCGCGGCGGCGGCAGGCCTTGGCAGATCGGACACTAGGCCCGCACCGAGCGGCGACGGGCGCTACCCCATCCAAGAAGGAGGCCATGCGGTGAACGACCACGAGGTGTTCGAGCTCGGCGACGTCGTCCTCCAGAGGGGGGCTACGCTCCGTGACGCGAAGCTCGCCTACAAGACCTACGGCACGCTGAACGCCGAGAAGAGCAACGCCATCGTCTACCCGACGTGGTACTCCGGGCGGCACTGGGAGAACGAGTGGCTGATCGGGCCCGGCATGGCCCTCGACCCGGAGCGGTACTTCATCATCGTCCCGAACATGCTCGGGAACGGCCTGTCCAGCTCCCCGAGCAACACCCCGCCGCCCTACGACAAGGCCCGCTTCCCCCGCGTCACCGTCCACGACAACGTCTCCGTCCAGCACAGGCTCGTCACCGAGGTCTTCGGCATCGAGCATCTGGCCCTCGTTACCGGCTGGTCGATGGGCGCGGGCCAGACCTACCAGTGGGCGATGAGCTTCCCGGAGATGGTCCCGAAGATCGCGCCTTTCTGCGGCTCGGCGAAGACCAGCGAGCACAACATCGTGTTTCTGGAGGGCGTGAAGGCCGCGCTGACGGCGGACGCGGCGTGGAACCACGGCTGGTACGACGAGCAGCCCACGAAGGGCCTGCGCGCGATGGCCCGCGTCTACGCCGGCTGGGGATTCTCCCAGGCCTTCTACTGGGACCGGGTCTACGGGGAGATGGGCTACTCCTCCCTGGAGGACTTCCTGGTCGGCTTCTGGGAGGGCTTCTTCCTCGACGGGCGCGACGCCAACAACCTCCTGACGATGCTCTGGACCTGGCAGCACGGGGACATAAGCGCGACCCCTGGGTTCGGGGGCGGCTACGACGAGGCGCTCGCCTCCATAGAGGCCCGGGCGATCGTCATGCCCGCCGAGAAGGACCTGTACTTCCCGCCGGAGGACGAGGAGTACGCCGTCCGGCGCATGAAGAACGCCGAGCTGCGCGTGATCCCGGGCGTCTGGGGCCACTTCGCCGGCGGCGGCCAGAACCCCGTCGACGCCAAGTTCATCGACGAAGCCCTCAAGGAGCTCCTGGCCACCTAGCGCGGCCCCTCATCGTGGCGACCTGCACCTACCACGAGACGGAGATCTGCTCCCTCTGCTGCGCCCTGGAGAAGGACCGCGAGGACGAGTGCAAGAAGCCCATCGCGCTCGGCCGCAAGCCGGGGACCGCGCCGGCGTAGCGGGAGGACGTGTACCTTTTGTTGCGTAGGGACGCCGCCAGCCGCAGAATGCTCGTGGTGATGGACGGTGCGCGGGACACGCGCCGACCCGACGAGAGGAGGGTTTCGTGTCCGAGACGAAGAAGACCACGGCCATGCATCCGCTGGAGCCGTTGAGCGCCGAGGAGATCTCGGCCGCAGCGGAGGTCTTGCGCCGGGAGGGCTACGTCGGCGAGGGGTGGCGCTTTGCGGGGATCGTGCTGAGGGAGCCCCACAAGGAGAACGTGCTGAGGTTCGAGGCCGGCGGTAGGGATTTCGACCGCGAGGCGGACGTGGTGGCGATGGACCCCGACGGGGAGACCTACGAGGCGGTGGTCTCGCTCTCCGAGGGGAGCGTCACCTCGTGGGAGCACGTGCCCGGGGTGCAGCCGGGGGTCCTGCTCGACGAGTTCGACGAGAGCGAGCGGGCGTGCAAGGAGGACCCGTCGTTCAAGGAAGCGATGGCGAAGCGCGGCATCGAGGATCTCGAGCTCGTCTGCGTAGATCCCTGGTCGGCCGGCTACTACGGCGAGGACGCCGAGGGGCGGCGTCTGATCCGCGCCCTCGTCTACGTTAAGCTCGACCCGGACGACAACCCGTACGCGCACCCCGTGGACAACGTCGTGGTCGTGATGGACCTCAACGAGATGAAGGTCGTGCGCGTCGAGGACTACGGCGTCGTCCCCGTGCCGCAGAAGAGGGGCAACTACTCGCCCGAGGACGTCGGTGCCCTTCGCGAGGACCTGAAGCCGATCGAGATCACGCAGCCAGAGGGCCCGAGCTTCGGGCTGGACGGCCACGAGGTCCGCTGGCAGAAGTGGCGCTTCCGCCTCGGCTACACCCCGCGCGAGGGGCTCGTGCTGCACAACGTGACGTACAACGACCGCGGCAGGGAGCGTTCGATCCTCTACCGCGCCTCGATCTCGGAGATGGTCGTGCCCTACGGCGACCCGTCCCCCGTGCAGTACCGCAAGAACGCCTTCGACGCCGGGGAGTACAACATCGGGGTCCTGGCGAACGCGCTCGAGCTCGGGTGCGATTGTCTCGGCGAGATCCGCTACCTCGACGCCGTCGTCTCCGACGGCCACGGCAACCCGGTGACGATGAAGAACGCCGTCTGCCTGCACGAAGAGGACTTCGGGATGCTCTGGAAGCACACCGACTTCCGCACGGAGAAGGCCGAGGTCCGCCGCTCGCGCCGCTTCGTCGCCTCGTTTATCGCGACGGTCGCCAACTACGAGTACGGCTTCTACTGGTACTTCTACCTCGACGGCAAGATCGAGTTCGAGGTCAAGCTCACCGGCATCGTCTCGACCGGCGCTCTCCAGCCCGGAGAGAAGCGGAAGTACGGCCAGACCCTCAACGACGACGGCCTCTACGCCCCCATCCACCAGCACCTCTTCAACCTCCGCCTCGACATGGACGTGGACGGCCCCACGAACTCCCTCTACGAGGTGCACACGGAGGCCGAGACGGGAGAGGACAACCCGCACGGCAACGCCTTCTTCGCCAGGAGCACCCTGCTCGAGAGCGAGAAGGAGGCCCAGCAGATCGTCGACCCGATGTCGGCGCGCTACTGGAAGGTCGTCAACCACTCCTCCCTCAACGCCGTCGGCGAGCCCGTGGCCTACAAGCTCGTCCCGCACACGAACGTCCTGCCGTTCGCCCTCCCCGAGGCCTACGTCATGGCGAGGGCAGCCTTTACCACGAAGCACCTATGGGCCACCCCGTACGAGCCCTCCGAGATGCACGCCGCCGGCGACTACCCCAACCAGCACGAGGGCGGCGCGGGGCTGCCCGAGTACACGAAGGACGACCGCTCGATACGGGATACCGACGTCGTCCTCTGGTACACCCTCGGGTCCCACCACACGGCACGGCTCGAGGACTGGCCCGTCATGCCGGCCCAGTACGCCGGCTTCGCCCTGCAACCGGCCGGCTTCTTCGACGAGAACCCGGCGCTCGACGTGCCGCCACCCGGAGGGAGCGGTCACTGCCACCACCACGGTTAGAGGGGAGCGGGGGCGCGCGTCTCGGCGCCCCCGTGGTCCAGACAAGGGCTGATACGGGGACCTTACCGAGGTCGAGAAGATGCTCGAGTAGATGGGCGTGGCCAGGGACAAGCCCACGATCCTCTACTGCCTCAAAGGCGCCCGTACCTCGAACACCTACCTCGCCATAAAAATGCTCGGCTACGACAACGTCCGGACCTGCTTCGGCTCCCGGAACGGGTGGTCGCGCGCCGGTGACCTGCCCATGGAGAGGGGCGCGCCGCAAAAGGTAGCGAGCTAGCCCCAAGGGGCGCGGAGGGGCCGCCCCCGCCTCCGCGCCCCGTTGTACGGATGTCCAGGAGATGCGGCGCCGGAGAGCCGTCCCATTTAGCCCGCGGGCCGGAGACGGCACGAGGTGCCAGGTCCTAAGATGCTCCGAGCCTCCGTAGGAGGGGTGCAGGCGACGCCGGAGGAGGGGCCGTGAAGCTCTCGCCCATGGAGCAGGAGAAGCTGATGATCTTCACGGCCGCCGAGGTGGCCCGTCGGCGGCGCGACCGCGGTCTCAAGCTCAACTACCCCGAGGCGGTCGCACTCATAAGCGCCGAGCTTCTGGAGGGCGCCCGCGACGGCCGGAGCGTGGCCGACCTGATGAGCTTCGGGGCGACGATCCTGGGCCGCGACGACGTTATGGATGGGGTGCCGGAGATGGTCCACGAGGTCCAGATCGAGGCCACCTTCCCGGACGGCACGAAGCTAGTCGCAGTTCACGACCCGATAATTTGAGGGAGAAGGGGAGGACCGCTTGATCCGCGAAGACGTGACCGAGCTTATTCTGGAATCCAGGCGCGAGAAGGGCCTCACCTTCGCCGCCATCGCCGGGAAGCTCGGCAAGCCCAAGGTCTGGACGACCGCCGCCCTCCTCGGCCAGCATCCGATGGACGCCGGGACGGCCGAGACCGTGGTGGACCTCATGGACCTGCCCTCGGAAGCCGCGCCGGTCTTGCAGGAGGTCCCGATGCGCGGCTCGCTGGACACCGACGTGCCGACCGACCCCACGATCTACCGCATCCACGAGATCACGCAGGTCTACGGCACGACCATCAAGGCCCTCATCCACGAGGAGTTCGGCGACGGCATCATGAGCGCCATCAACTTCAACATGGAGATCGAGCGCGTCGAGCACGAGGGGGGAGACCGCGTAAAGATCACCTACGAGGGAAAATTCCTCCCATACCAGTGGAGCTGAAGGGCCGATGATCCCCGGCGAGATGCTCCCGAACGAGGGCGAGGTCGAGATCAACGTCGGCCGCGAGACGACGACCCTCACGGTCGCCAACACGGGCGACCGCCCGATCCAGGTCGGCAGCCACTTTCACTTTTTCGAGACGAACAGGGCTCTGCGCTTCGACCGCGAGCGCGCGTACGGGGCGCGCCTCGCCATCCCGGCCGGCACGAGCACGCGCTTCGAGCCGGGCGACGAGAGGGAGGTGGAGATCGTCCCCATCGGCGGGCGCCGAATCGTGCGCGGCTTCAACGGCCTCGTCGAGGGCGCTTTGGACGATCCGGGGGTGCGCGAGGCGGCGCTGGAGCGGGCGCGCGAGAGGGGGTTCGCGGGTTGAGCGGGCTCTCGAGGAGGCGCTACGGGGGAATGTTCGGGCCCGCGGCCGGGGATCGGGTGCGCCTCGCGGACACCTCGCTCGTCGTGGAGGTGGAGCGGGACCTCACGCTCGCGGGGGAGGAGGCCGTCTTCGGGGCGGCAAGTCCGTGCGCGACGGGATGGCGCAGGGGACGGCGACGCGCGCGGAGGGGGCGATGGACCTCGTCGTCTCCAACGCGCTCGTGATGGACCACTCCGGCATCTACAAGGCGGACGTGGGGTGAGGGACGGCCGGATCTCCGCCATCGGCAAGGCCGGCAACCCGGACACGATGGACGGGGTGACGGTGGAGATCGGGGCTTCGACCGAGATCCTCGCCGGCGAGGGCAGGCTCCTCACCGCCGGCGCCATCGACGCCCACATCCACTTCATCTCCCCCAGCAGGCCGACCACGCGATCGCGAGCGGCGTGACCACCATGATCGGGGCGGTACCGGCCCGGCCACCGGCACCAACGCCACGACCTGCACCCCGGCGCCTGGAACCTCGCGCGCATGCTCGGCGCCGTGGAGAACCTGCCCCTGAACTTCGGCTTCCTCGGCAAGGGCAACTCCTCGAACCCGGAGGCCCTGCGCGAGCAGGTCCTCGCCGGGGCGTGCGGCCTCAAGCTGCACGAGGACTGGGGGACGACGCCGCAGGCCATCCGTACCTGCCTCGGCGTCGCCGACGAGACGGACGTGCAGGTCGCCATCCACACCGACACCCTCAACGAGTCGGGGTTCGTGGAGGACACGAAGGCGGCCTTCGAGGGGCGCACGATCCACACCTACCACACCGAGGGCGCCGGCGGCGGCCACGCCCCGGACATCATCGAGCTCTCGGGCGAGGCGAACGTCCTGCCGAGCTCGACCAACCCGACCCGCCCCTACACCGCCAACACCGTCGACGAGCACCTCGACATGCTCATGGTCTGCCACCACCTCAGCCGCGACGTGCCCGAGGACGTCGCCTTCGCCGAGAGCCGGATCAGGGCCGAGACCATCGCCGCCGAGGACGTGCTGCACGACATAGGGGCGCTCAGCATGATCTCGTCGGACTCGCAGGCGATGGGGCGGGTCGGGGAGGTCTGGATCCGCACGCTCCAGACCGCGAGCAAGATGAAGGCGCAGCGCGGCCCCTTGCCCGAGGACTCCGAGCGCAGCGACAACCACCGCGTCAAGCGCTACCTCGCCAAGCTCACGATCAACCCGGCCGTAACCCACGGGGTCGCCGAGCACGTCGGCTCCGTCGAGGTGGGCAAGCTCGCGGACCTCGTCCTCTGGAGCCCGGCGTTCTTCGGCGTCAAGCCGGACCTCGTCCTCAAGGGCGGCTTTATCGCCCACGCCCAGATGGGCGACCCGAACGCCTCCATCCCGACCCCCGAGCCCGTCTTCGGACGCCCCATGTTCGGCGCTCTCGGGGCCGCCCCGTCGCAGACCAGCCTCACCTTCGTCTCCGGGGCCGCCACGGAGAACGGCCTGGCGAAACTACTCGGCCTGAGGAAAACGCTCGTCCCCGTGCGGAACACCCGAACATTGAAGAAGACCGACATGGTCCACAACGCCCTCCTGCCGGACATACAGGTAAACCCCGAGACCTACGAGGTACGGGTGGACGGGCAGGTCCTGACCTCGGAGCCCGCCGCCGAGCTCCCCCTGGCCCAACGGTACTTCCTGTTCTGATGCGCGGCGCCCCCCTACTGCGCGCCCTCCAGGTCTCCGACACCGCCTTCCCGACCGGCGCCTTCTCGCACTCGATGGGCCTCGAAGCCTTCTACGAAGCGGGGGAGCTGGCCGGCGCAGAGGACCTCGACCGCCTCGCGCGGCTCCACCTCTCCTCGCTCGCCACCTCGGACTGCGTCGCCCTGCGGGCTGCGTACGCCGCCGATCTCGAAGAGTTGTTCCGGGTAGACGCTCTCCTTTCGGCGACCAAGCTCACCCGCGAGCTCCGCGCGGCGAGCTCCTCCACGGGACGCCGCTTCCTCGCGAGCGTGGTAGCCCTAGGCGTCGAGGACGGGACGCTCCTCGCCCTAACGCGGGCCGCGCGCGCCGGGGAGACGCCGGGGAATGCGGCGGTCGGCTACGGGGCAGCCGCGCCCGCGCTCGGCATGGGGGCGGACGAGGCCGTGCTCGCCTACCTCTACGCGAGCGCCGCCTCGCTCGTGGCGGCGGGGCAGAAGCTCATTCCCCTGGGCGGAGGCGCGGCGCAGAGGATCCTGTTCGGGCTCGCGGAGGCGCTTCTGAAGGCCTCGGAGGAGAGCGCCGGGCTGGAGGCGGACGACATGTACGCCTTCGCCCCGGCGGTGGACGTCCGCTCCATGCTGCACGAGCGCCAGCGGACGCGGTTGTACATCTCGTGAGAGCCCGAGTCGCGCGGCTCCTCACGTTCCGGTTACGTATCGAGGAGGACAAGGATGCTTAGAAGAGAAGGACCCCTGAGGCTCGGAGTCGGCGGGCCGGTCGGCTCCGGCAAGACCGCGCTCGTCGCCGAGCTCTGCCGCCGGCTGGGCGGCGAGCTCGAGCTCGCCGCCGTCACCAACGACATCTACACCCGCGAGGACGCCGAGTTCTTGCAGAGGGCCGCGGTCCTCCCGGAGGGCCGGGTGGCGGCCGTCGAGACCGGGGGGTGCCCTCATACCGCCATCCGCGACGACGTCTCCATGAACCTCGAGGCCGTCGAGGCCTTGGAGCGCGACTTCGCGCCCCTCGACCTCGTCTTCGTCGAGAGCGGCGGCGACAACCTCGCCGCCTCCTTCAGCCCGGAGCTCGTGCACGCCTCCATCTACGTGATCGACGTAGCCGGCGGCGACAAGGTGCCGCGCAAGGGGGGCCCCGGTGTCACCCGCTCCGAGCTCTTGATCGTCAACAAGACTGACCTTGCCCCCCTCGTAGGCGCCGACCTCTCGGTCATGGACCGCGACGCGAGAGCCCTGCGTGGCGAGGCCCCTACCCTCTTCGCCTCCGTCCTCCACGGCGACGGCATGGAGGACGTCGTCGGCTGGGTCCGGGCGGCCGTCGAGCACCGCGAGTGGGTCCCCGCCACCTCCACCGCCCGGGCCGACCACCATCACGGCGACGGCGCGCACGCTCACTAGGCGAGCGGGCCAGCGCGGGCTCCTCCGGCTCTCCTTCGAGGAGCGCGGCGGGAAGACCGTCCTGGCCGGCCGCTACGCCGGGGCGCCGTTCGGGTCGGTGCGCGCGGGCTACGGGGACGGCTCCGGCGCCGCCGAGGTCCAGGTCACCAACCCCTCCGGCGGCATCCTCGGCGGGGACGAGCTGGGGATGGAGGTCTCCCTCGCCCCCGGCTCCTCTGCCACGGTCCTCACCCAGGCGGCGAACAAGGCCTACGGGGGGCCCGAGGCCCGTCAGGACGCGGCCTTCGAGGTGGGGGAGGGCGCCGCGCTGGAGTACATGCCCCACCACCTGATCCCCTACGCCTCCTCGAACTACCGCCAGGAGACGAGGATACGCCTCGCGAAGGGCGCGATCCTCCTCACCTGGGACGCCGGCCGCGTCGCGCGCGGCGAGAGGTTCGCCTACGCACGCCTCTCCTCCCGGACGCGCATCATGCGAGACGGCCTCCCCGAGGTCGTCGACGGCTTCGACCTCCCCGCGGGCGGCGAGCCCTTCGGCGGCTACTCCTACCTCGCCGGGCTCTACGTCCTCGCCCCTTTGGACCTCGCGCCGCTCGCGGACGAGCTGCACCATGCCCTCCTCCCCGGCGCCCCACGCGTCCTCGCCTCCGCGAGCGCCCCCTCGTCCGGGCTCTGCGCGGTCCGCGTCCTCGCGCGCGACGCCACCGCTCTATATCGGGCGTTAAACGTTTGCCGGGCGCTGTCGAGGGCGCGTCTCGGGCTGGCGCCGCCGGTCAGGGAGGTGTGGTAGCTTGGCGGAAACGAGCGTTAGACAGGGGTAGGGCGATGCAACTCTTCCAGAAGCTGACAGACCACCACGACGCCGTGCGGCTCATCCTGGAGAACGCGCGGAGGCTGCCCGTAGAGATGGTTCCGCTCGTCGAGGCGCGGGGCCTCGCGCTCGCCGAGGACCTGTACGCCCGCTTCGACTCGCCGCCCTTCGACAACTCGGCGGTGGACGGCTACGCCGTTCGGAGCGCCGACGCCGAGGCCGGTCGCGTCTTCGAGGTCGTCGACGAGGCACCGGCGGGGCGTCCGGCCGAGGGGAGCGTCGGAGAGGGGGAGGCGATCAAGATCTTCACCGGCGGCGTCATCCCGGACGGCGCCGACGCGGTCGTCATGGTCGAGAACACCTCGGGATGGGGCGAGAGGTTCGAGCTCAAGAAGGGCGCTCCCGCCGGCAACAACGTCCGCGAGCGCGGCGGCGACGTCCACGAGGGCGACCTCATCCTGGCCGCCGGGACGGAGGTAGGCGTGCCCGAGATCGCGCTCGCCGCCACGCAGGGCTACGGCGAGCTCCCCGTCTACCGGCGCCCGAAGGTAGTAGTCCTCGCGACCGGCACCGAGCTCGTCGAGCCGGGCGCTCGCGAGCTCGCGCCCGGCGAGATCTTCGACTCGAACTCCTACGCCCTCGTTGCGCAGGCCCTCGAAGCCGGCGCCGACGCCCGCCGCGTCTCCGCCGCCTCCGACGACGCGGACGTCCTGCGCGCCGCCGTGGAGGAGGCCCTGGAGGACGCCGACGTCGTGGTCACGAGCGGCGGGGTCTCGGTGGGAGAGAAGGACCTCGTCAAGAGCACGCTGCTGGACCTCGGGGTGAGCCAGGTCTTCTGGGGCGTCAAGCTCAAGCCCGGCAAGCCCGTGTTCTTCGGCGCCCGCGACGACGCCGAGGGCTCGGCCCGCTTCTTCGGCCTCCCCGGCAACCCCGTCTCCGCGATGGTCTGCTTCGAGCTCTTCGTCCGGCCCGCCCTCATGGCGATGACCGGCCGCGAGGACCGGCGCCGCCCCCGCGTGAGCGTCTACTTCGACGACGACGTCGAGAACAAGTTCGGCAGGATGCACGCTATGCGCGTGACCCTGACGCGGACGGAGAAGGGGCTTCGGGCCGAGTCCGTCGGCGCCCAGGGCTCCGGGCTCGTCAGCTCCTTGACGAAGGCCGACGCCCTGGCACTCATCGGGCCGGAGTCCGAGGGCGTGCGCGCCGGGGAGCCCGTCGAGGCCATCGTCCTGCGCGAAGACGTGCTGCTCGGGGCTGTCCCGGGGTTCTAGGCCAGGGCCTTCGCCGGGCACCCGTGGGCGGGAAGCATGGTCGTCGGTGGTAGAATCGAGTTCTAATGATCGGGTCTGATTTCGAGGACAACATCTTCCGCCGTCGGATGATGAAGGAGGTCGCGCCGGGGCTCCCGGTTCACTTCTCCTTCTATTCCCCGACCGTCAAGGTGCAGGTCCAGGCCGCCGCCGAGCACCTGCCGGGGGCCAACGGCCGCTACATCGGCAACGGGGTGACGATAGAGTTCGTCCCCGAGGACGCCGCGGCGGTCGAGCGGGTGCGCGAGTTTATCTGGCACTGGGAGGAGAACAGCCCGTTCACCGGAGCCCGCAAGATCAACCACCTCAGGCGCGGCGTGGACCCCGAGAGCGTGAACGGCATGCTGGAGATGGTGCGCGGCGTGGACAAGAGGGCCGCGGCGAAGGCGGCCGACGCCGCCGAACCCGACGAGCTTCGCGAGATGATCGAGGCCGAGGACGCCAAGGCCCTCGCCCGCCTGCCCGGCATCGGCGAGAAGCGGGCCCTGGCGGTGGTCGAGTTCTACAAGAACGAGAGGAGCCCGCGCCGCTTCCTCCACGCGGCCAACCGCAACGACCGCTTTCGCGGCGCGCCGGTCCAGACGGAGCTGGACCTCTCCGGCGACCTCGAGGCCCAGGTCGAGGAGCACGCCGCCCGTGCCCGCGCTTTGGGCGACCCCGACCCGCTCGGCCCCAACGAGCCGCCGGGGCACACGACGCTGCGCAACGCGAACCTCCTGCACCCGGTGCCGATGACGCCGTCGCTGATGGGCCGGAGCGTCTACTACCCGGAGCAGGTGGCGCTCTTCGCGGATACTTTGAAGCGCGTGCTCGTCCGGGGCGAGAAGCTCGCCGGGGTGCGCGCCCTGCGCATACACCGCGGCAAGATCTTCCACATGGTCAAGCTCCCCGGGGTGGGGGAGAAGACGCGCGCCCGGGTGCTCGCCAGCGGGCTGCTGGATCACGAGTACACCTACGGGAACCTCGTCGCGGTCGAGGGGGTCACGGAGACGCAGGCCCGCACGATCGCCGAGGCCGCGATCAACGAAGGCATGGTCAACGGCAACGGGACGGAGGTCCGTGCCTCCTAGCTTCTACGGGTTCGTCAAGGACCGTGGACCCGTGGGGGCGGAGGAGATCTCCACCGAACTGCTCCGCCTCCCCGAACTCAACGGCGACGCCCGCGCGCACGTCGAGAAGCTCGTGGAGGGGGACCCGAGGTTCCGGTGGGACGCCACGGGCGCCCTCCGCACGGTCGACGCAGAGTCGCTCCCGTTGGACGAGGCCCCCTACGTCGTCTTCGACGTGGAGACGACCGGCTCCTCCGCGGGGAAGGGCGGCATCACCGAGATCGGGGCCGTCAAGGTGCAGGGCGGGCTCGTGGTGGACAGGTTCTCCTCCCTCGTCAACCCCGAGCGCCCCATCGAGCCGTTCGTGGTCCGGCTCACCGGCATCACAGACAGGATGGTCTCGGGCGCGCCGACCTCGTCGGAGGTGATGCCGCTCTTCGAGGAGTTCGTCGAGGGGGCGGTGGTGGTCGGGCACAACGTCCACTTCGACTGCTCCTTCGTCGCCGCCGCGCGGGGCGGGGAGCCCCTCCCGAACCCCATCCTCGACACCCTCAAGCTCTCGCGCACGCTCGTGCCCGGGCTCAAGCGCTACCGGCTCGCCTCCCTCGTCTCGCACTTCGGGATCCGGACGGTCCCCAACCACCGGGCGCTAGCCGACGCCGCCGCGACGGCCGAGGTCTTTTTGAAGCTCCTCAAGCTCTTGAAGTCCGCCGGGGTCGGGAGCGTCGGCGAGGCGGTCGGCTTGAAGGCGTCGCGCACGCGGGTGAAGCCGCAGAAGGGGCACCTGGCCGAGCCCTTGCCGCGCACGCCCGGGGTCTACTACTTCGTGGACAAGGACGAGACCGTCCTGTACGTGGGGAAGGCGAAGGACCTCAAGGCGCGCGTGAGGACCTACTTCAACGGCGGCGACGGGCGGCGCAAGATCGGGCGCCTCGTCCAGGAGGTCGCGGAGGTCCGCTACACGGAGACCGAGACGGAGCTGAAGGCCCTGATCTTCGAGGACCGGGAGATCAAACGCCTCCTCCCCCGCTACAACCGCGCCGGGCGCGGCCAGAAGGCGTCGTGGTTTCTGGAGCTCGACGGGAACGAGCCGTACCCCCTCCCGAAGAGGGTCCCCCGCACAGAGGAGGCCCGCGAGGGCGTAGTACGCCTCGGCCCGTACCGCAGCGCCGGCGTGCTCGATACCTGCGTGGAGGCTTTGGGCAGGATCTTCCCCCTCAGAAGGTGCGACGGGGACGCGGGGGGCGAGGCCTGCTTCTACGGCCAGATGGGCCGCTGCGCCCCGTGCATGGGGATGGGCCGGGATGAGTACCGCGAGGCCGTGATGGAGCCACTCGTGGCGCTGCTGCGCGGCGAGGGCGGCGAGGAGCACCTGAAGGCCCTTGTCGCCGAGCGCGGCAAGCTCGCCGCCGCCCTTGAGTTCGAGGGCGCGGCGCGCCTGCGCGACCTTATAGCAGGCATACAGCGCATCCGGCTCGCCCGCTCCATCGTGAGCGCCGAGGGGGTGCAGGCGGTCGTGGCCCCCTCGACCGAGCCCGGCGTCGTCGAGGTCTTCGTCCTCTCGAACGGGCGCCTCGTCGCCCACGGGGGGTTCGAGCCCTCGGACGCGGAGGGCCTCGAGCTCTTCGCCGCGGAGGCTCTCGACGGCTACGACGACGAGATCGTCGGCCCCCGGAAGGCCGACGAGGCGCGGGTGGTCGCCTCCTACCTCAAGAGGCAGGGCCAGCCCGTGGAGGCCGTGCGCCTCTCGGCGGCCGGAGACCTCGCCGCGACCGTGCTCCGGGTGGCGGAGTTGGCCGAGGCGGCGGCCGGGGATTCCGCGGGGGCATGATAGAATAAGCGCCATATGCTAGGGATTTTTAAGGTACGACGAAGGACCGGTTAGGGCATGGCGCAGGGTGTACAGGGGGCGACGCGCAGGATACTTCTGGTGGACGACGAGCCGTCCATCCAGAAGATGCTCGTACACGCCCTGGAGCGAGAAGGCTTCGCGGTACACGCGGTGGGGGACGGGGAGGCGGCGCTCGAGGCGTTCTCCTCCTACGAGCCGCACCTCATGATCCTGGACATCATGCTGCCGAAGATAGACGGGACCGAGGTGTGCCGCAGGATACGGTCCCAGAGCGAGGTCCCGATCATCATGCTCACCGCCAAGGACGACGAGATCGACCGGGTGGTGGGGCTGGAGCTCGGGGCGGACGACTACGTGACGAAGCCGTTCGCGGTCAGGGAGCTCGTGGCGAGGGTGCGCGCCATCATGCGCCGCGTCTCCGTGCCGGCCGGCAAGAGCCAGGAGGAGCTCTCCTACGACGGCTTGAGGATCCACCTGCCCAGCCGCCGCGTGAACGTCGCCGGGAACGACGTGGACCTGACCTACACGGAGTTCGAGCTTCTGGTGACGCTCGCCTCCAGCCCGGGGCGCGTCTTCTCCCGGAGCACGCTGCTGACGCGCGTGTGGGGCGACGAGTTCCGCGACGAGCGCACCGTCGACGTCCACATACGCCACCTGCGCGAGAAGATCGAGCGCGACCCCCGAAACCCCGAGTTCATCCACACCGCACGGGGTGTCGGATATGTCTTCCGTTAAGGACCGACTCTTTACCGTCAATAAGCGCGCGGAGAGGGGGCTCTCCGCAAGAAACGGGAGCAAGGGGGTCTTGGATCCCCTGACCGGGCTCCGGCGGAGGCTCGGGGCGCTGAGGCTCGGCAAGAAGCTCCAGCGCCCCCGCGTAAGCATCCAGGTCTGGCTTACGGCGCTCTTTCTGTTCGTCACCGCGCTCGCCTGCGTGACGGCGTACTCCATCGTCACCGGGACCATCGGGGAGATCCTGGAGCGCTCGGCGGAGCGCAGCTTCGAGCAGGCCGTGGGGAACCAGTTCGAGGACCAGACGCAGCCGGGCGACCCCTCGATCACCGAGCAGAGCATAGCGAGGTTCGCGGCCAACCGCGGCGTGAGCTGGGGCATCGTGCGCGGTGAGACGGGGGAGCGCGTGAGGGGCAACCTCACCGACTTCGACCGCGGCGTCGTGACGGAGGCGCTGGCGGCGCGGCAGTCCGAGACGGGGCTGATGGCCATCGGGGGCAACGAGAGCGGGGACCGGACGCTCGCCACCTACGCCTCGCCCATAGAGGTGACGGGCGAAGAGAACGCGGCCCTCGTCTTCTCCAGGGTCTACACCGAGAGCGACCTGAACGTGGACACGGCCCTGCAGAGGATCAACCGGCTCGCCCTCCTCGCCGGCACCCTCGCCCTGCTCATCTCCGGCTTCTCCGGCTACGTGGTGGCGAACCTGATCTCGCGCCGCCTGAACCGCCTCGACGGCGCCGCCCGCCGCCTGGCGTCGGGGAACTTCGACGAGCGCATCACGACCCGCGTGGAGGACGAGGTCGGCTCCCTGGGCGCCACGTTCAACGCGATGGCCTCCTCCCTCAAGGGCGCCTTTCGCCAGCTCCAGCAGGAGAAGACGCGAAGCCAGGCGATCCTCGACGGCATGACCGACGCTGTGGTGGGCGTCGACCGCGACCTGAACGCGACCTTTTTGAACCCCCGCGCCCGCGAGCTTCTGGAGAACTCGGAGCCGGCCTTCCACGAGCGCTTGCAGGAGGTCCTCGCCAAGAGCCGCTTCTCCGGCGGCCCCGTCGCGGAGCCGGAGGTCGAGGCGGGGGATCGGATCATCGAGGTCCGCGCCGCCCCCCTGGAGGACGGGGCGCTCGCGATCCTGCGCGACGTCACCGAGGAGCGCCAGGTCGAACGGGCGAAGGCCGAGTTTATCGCCAACGCCTCCCACGAGCTCAAGACCCCCCTCTTCGCCCTCTCGGGCTACCTGGAGATGATGGAGGACGAGGAGGACGAGGAGACGCGGCGGGACTTCCTCAAGGCCATGCGCGGCGCCACGGAGCGCCTGCAGAACCTCGCCAAGACCCTCCTCGACCTCTCGCGCCTCGACGCGAACGCCGTCACCTTCCGGCTCGAGGAGGTCGACCTCGAAGAGCTCCTGCACGGCCTCAAGCGGGACTTCGCCTACACGGGGCGCGAGATCCGCCTCCACCTCGAAGGGGACGTCCCGCCGGTGAGGACGGACCCGACCCAGCTCCACCGCATGCTCGCCATCCTCCTGGACAACGCCCTGAAGTACTCGGGCGGGCCGGAGGGCACGGCGCCGGTGGACGTCCACCTCCGCCGCGAGGACGGGCACGCTACGGTCAGCGTCCGCGACCGCGGCTGCGGCATCCCGCAGACCGAGATCCGGCACATCTTCGAGCGCTTCTACCGCGCCCAGGGCTCCTCCCGCGCCGACGGCACCGGCCTCGGCCTCGCCCTCGCGTGGGAGATCGCGCAGCACCTCGGCGGGGACATCTGCGTCGAGAGCGAGCCCGACGTCGGCAGCACGTTCACCGTCGAGCTCCCCCTCGACGACGGGGCCGAAGGGCTCGAGGAACGGGCGCCGCAGCGCTCAAACGTCTCCTAGACCGCGCCCGTATTTCCTCTACCGCAAACTAACCTTTGGATGTAAAATAGGTTTCGGGGCAACCCTTGGTTCGTGGATTCTCCCCCCTCCCCGCGGACCGGTGTTGCCCCACTTTCGTCCCTTGATTCTCCCTTACGAACCGCACCCTAGAACAGCGGCGGCGGGGGGACGGGCACCCCCAGCAGCGCGAGGGCCAGGTAGAGCGGCTGCAGCATGGACGAGATGATGAAGCTGAGGGGGGAGACGTAGAACGGCGGCACCCTCGACAGGAAGTAGCCGAGCAGCACCAGGCCCAGCAGGACGTACGGGCCGTACTCGTTCATAAAGCCCACGAAGCCGTTCAGGGCGCGCGGCAGGAACGGGTAGAGGATCTTGGAGCCGTCCAGCGGCGGGATGGGGATCAGGTTGAACACGAACAGCAGGGCGTTCGTGAACGCGAAGGCCGCTATCGTGACGAGCAAGAACCCCTCCTGAAAGACCGCGAGCCTGTACAGCGCCGCGCAGACCACGAGCACGGCGAGGTTCGAGGCCGGACCGGCGAACGCCACCGCGACCGGGCCCCACACGCCGCCCCGGATTCTGGAGGCGTCCACCGGGACCGGCTTCCCCCAGCCGAAACCCGCGACGACGAGCAGCACGCTCCCCAGCGGGTCGAGGTGCTCGGCCGGGTTCAGGGTGACCCGCCCCTGCCGGTAGGCCGTGCTGTCGCCGAGCCGCCAGGCCGTGAACGCGTGGGCCGCCTCGTGCACCGTGATCCCCAGCACGAACCCCATGATCAACATCACCGCGAAGAGCGGGCTCAGGTTGAAGGCGCTCAGCAACACGAGGCGTACCCCACGGCTTGGCGAGACGGCGGAAGCGTCGCAGCGAGCCCCAGAGAGTAGGCCCTCGGGACGCGAGCGAGCTCTCTACCCGCAGGAGAACCGGGAGGCCGAAGTGTCGAGGGGCGTGGTCGCGGAAGCGGCTTCCGCAAGCCGCTCTAGTCGACCCTGGAGGCCGAGACCGTGACGTGGTTGCCCGAGCCTGAGGTGTACTCCGCGAGCTGGGGCTTGAGGACCTCCGCCGAGTCGGCCACGCTCCCGAGCGCGGTGATACCGGCCGTCACCGGGGCCTTCGGACCGACCTCGGCGTCGATATCCCCCACAAGTGAGACGGAGACGCGGAGATCCGGCGCGTCCACCGGCTTTATCTCGACGACCTTCGCCCCGTCCTGGAGCACGGGGTCCGGGCGTATCGCGACCACGGTCCCGTTCACCGGGGAGTAGACGGTCGTGCCGGCCTCGGCCCCTACGTCAAGGGCGCCGGTGCGCGAGCCCAGCCTGGAGGCCGGGGGCATGACGTGGTAGCGCAGCTTCTCCGGCGTCGAACCCGTCGTCACGAGCCCCAGAAAGACGTTCGCCGAGAGGTTCTCCCCGCGCGGGGACATCTCGATGAGGCTCTCGCCCTCCGGGTGGTAGCCGAGGCCCGTGATCTCCTCCGGGCGCACCGGGCTCGAAATCGGGAGCCCCGCCGCCTCGGCGAGGACCGTGTCCGTCTCGGCGCTGTTCGGGTCTATGGGGAGGGCCTGGTTCTCGGCCCCCGAGGTCTGGGCGAACGCGGCGACCACGACCGCCAGCGCGGCCAGAACGGCGAGGCCGACCGCGAGCAGCCTCCGGCGCCTGTATACCTTCGGGTCGCGCGTGCGCCGCGGTACGCGCCTCCCCGCGGGACGCGGCACGGGAGACCTGGAGCCCTCGGGGGCTCGGCGGGCACGCACGGGGCGCCGCCGGCTCTCTTCCAGAACCGACGCGCCCGTGTACCCAAACCCAACATGTTGGGCACGTTTTGTGTTGCCCCCTCGCATACTGGTGCGGCACTATACGTAATTTGGGCCATCGTGTAAAGGGACTTGGCACTTTCTTGTTATCCGCTTGGCACCCACCGGTATCTATATAGAAGTCGAGAGGGGCCACCCGGGACGGGAAGGCATATACTCAGGGGACGTCTCGCGGAGGTTTAGGAGCCGGGTGCCTACGACGAAGAAGCTGGTCGTCTCGACCTACCTACAGTACATCTTCATCGCGGTGGGCGCCCTGCTGCTCTTCACGTTCGTCCGCCAGATCGGCGGCGTCCTCCTCACCTTCCTGCTGGCCGGGGTTCTGGCCTACGCCCTGAACCCCCTCATACGCCGCCTGGAGACCTTGGGCGTCCCCAGGGTAGTGGCCGTGCTCGGGGTGTTTCTCGGGCTCACGGCGGCGGTGCTCCTCGCGGCGCTCGTCCTCATAATCCCGGCGGTCGGGCAGATACAGGCCCTCGTGCGCGACCCGACGGCGTTCGCGGACGGGGTGGCGGGGCTCGTGGAGCGTGCGCGCGAGCTGCCCTACGTCGGGGAGCGCGTCTCCTCCATAGACCGGGAGAGGCTCGTCGAGCTCGCGAGCAGCAACGCGCCGTCGGCAGGACAGATCCTGAATGGCGCTCTCGGCTTCATAGGAGGGGTTTTCGGGGTCTTCGGCACGCTGCTCAACCTGCTGCTCATGCTCATCATCTCCATATACCTGCTGCTCGACCGCGAGAGGATCTCGCGCGCCACCCTGCGCGCGGTGCCCCGGACGGTGAGGAGCCAGGCGGCGGGGCTCTTCCGCGCCGTGGAGGGGGCGCTCGTCAAGTACCTCAGGGCGCAGCTTCTGCTCTGCGCGATCATGGGCGTGCTCGGCTGGGCCATCGTCTACTTCACCGGCGGGCGGTTCGCGCTCCTCATCGGTCTGTGGGTCGGCCTGACGGAGATCATCCCCGTCCTCGGCGCTTTTCTGGGCGCGATCCCGGCCGTCCTGATCCCGCTGTTCATGGGCGACTTTACCCAGGCCCTGATCGTCGCGGCCCTCTTCCTCGTCGCCCAGCAGCTGGAGGGGAACGTCCTCGTGCCGCGCGTCATGGGCGGCACCACCGGCGTCCATCCACTGTGGGTGCTCTTCGCGACCCTCGCCGCCACCGCCCTCTACGGGATCGTGGGCGCCGTCTTCGCGGTCCCCATCGTCGCCATAATCTCCGCGGCCTGGCGCTACCTCCGCGAGACGCTCGTCTTCGAGCGCTGGGGCAAGGCCCCCGTCCAGGTGCTCGCCGGGGGACCCGACGAGGCTCGCGAGGCCGTGCCGGCGGGCGAGGGGCAGCGGAGCCCCGCGGAGACGGAGGATCCACGATGAACCTGCCGCACCGGGAACCGGGTCAGCCCTACCCCTACAAGGCCGCCCTGCGGGGCCTCCTGCACCCGCTCGTCAGGCTGCTCGCGGCGCTCAGGGTCGGGCCGGACCAACTGACGGTCGCGGGCTGGGCGTTCTCCCTCGTGGCGGCGACGCTCTTCGCGACGGGGTACGTGAGGGTCGCCGGGGCCGTCATGCTCTTCGCCGGCCTCTTCGACGCCCTCGACGGCGCGGTCGCCCGCGAGTCCAACCGGATGAGCCGCTTCGGCGCCTTCCTCGACTCCTCGCTGGATCGCCTCTCCGAGTCGGCGGTCTTCGTGGGCATCATCTTCTACTTCGCGTCCGTCGGCACCCCCTACGAGGCCCTGCTGGCCGGGGTCGCCATGACCTTCTCCCTGGGCACCTCCTACACCCGCGCCCGCGCGGAGGGCCTCGGCATTCCCTGCGAGGTGGGCCTCCTCGAGCGCGCGGGAGGGTCGTGCTCCTCTCCTTCTCCTCCATCGCCGGCTTCCTGACCGTCGGCCTGGTCCTCGTGGCCGCGGGGCCCTCGTCACCACGGTCCAGCGCATCCTCCACGTCCGCCGCGCGACGAGGTAGGGCCTCCCGGCGTGCCAAGGAGCAGACGCGCCCCCAGCCCCGCCAGCAGCCCCGCGGCGCCGCTCCCGACTACGGGGGCAAGGTCTCGCACGAGACGGAGGCGACGGCCCGGCGCGCCGCCCGCCCGGACCTCCCGTACCCCTCGGGCGACCCGCTCTCCGGCGTCGCGCTGGTCGCGCACCCCGCGCCGAGCACCGCCGGCTCCGCGCGGCTCGCCGACGCCCTGCGCCGCAGCCTCGCCGCCGTGGGCCTCGACGCCGCGTACCTCACCTGGTCGCCCTCCGGCCCCCTGCGCGAGGAGCTGCTCTCCCTGGAGCCCGCGGTCCTCGTGGCGGTGGGGCCCGGCGCGGCGCGCACGATCGACGAAGCGGGCCACGCGCTCGTCAAGACCCCCTTCCTGCGGGCCACCGAGGGGGCGTACTTCCCCTGGACCAGGGGCACGACGGGCCTCCTGCTCCCCGACCTCGCGCCCGCCCTCGAGGACGATGAGGCGAAGCGCCGCTTCTGGCGGGCCTTCCTCGCCCTCCGCGACCTCGCCCCCGACGGAAGCGCCCGCGCGTGACTACCGCAACCCCCGGCGAGCGCCCGCGCGCGACGCCCTTCGCGGCGGTACCCGGCCTCCCCCTCGCGATCCTCGGGCTCGTCGGCCTCGCGGCCGTCGTTGGGCTGCTCCCCTTACTCGGCGACGAGGACGTCACCTTCCCGGAGCAGATCCTCTCCTACGTCCTCGCCATCGTCCCCTCGGGCGCCCTCGTCTACGGCCTCCTGGCCTCCCTCGACGCGCGCCTCCGCACGCCTCTTCTCCTGCTGGCAGGCGCCGCGGCAGGAGCCGGGGGCGCCCTCGCCGCCTACCTCGGGGGCCGGCCGGAGGACCTCGGCGTGCCCGCGGCCCTGCCGCTCGCGCTGCTCCTCCTCGCAAACGCCCTCAGGATAGCCGCCGCCGTCTCGCTCGCCCTCGCCCTCGCCCGCCAGGTCACCTCCCTGGGGGCGGCCCTGCTCGTCGCCGTCGCCGCCTCCGCCTCCGACCTGTTCAGCGTCTTCGCCGGCCCCACGAAGGCCCTCGTGCGCGAAGACGCCCCGATCCTGGACTTCCTGCTCCTGATCTACCCGACCTTCGGCTACCCCCTGGGGTTCGCCCTCGGCGTCGCGGACTTCGTCTTCCTCGCCCTCTTCGTCGCCCTCGCCGGGTACCTCGCCCTGAAACCCCTCGCTACCCTCTTGCTGGGTTGCATCTCGGTGCTTGCAGCCATGCTGACCGGCCTGCTCCTCGGCACCGCGCTCCCCGCCCTCCCGTTCGTCGCCGTCTCCTTCCTGGCCGCCAATGCTTCGCCGCTTTGCAGGGCTTTCTTCACCGACCGTAAGCCCCGCTGACGCCCCCCTCGGGGGTTGACACGGAAGACGGTTTCTTGCGCGTCCGTTAAGAGTATTAAGATTTATTAAAAAACCGTTTCGGCAGGGAAACAAGAATTCCCTTTATCTAAGCCACGTTCTCCTTCTACGTCATTTGTACCTATGCAAAGTCGGCGTTGCGCAAGGCGGGGGCTTCCCTAAAGTGCCGAGCTTAGGAGGGGGGATACGAATGGATCCCCTTTAAACACAAATTCATAAACATTGCGAAGGGGAAGGAGCCCGTACGCCATGCTTCGAAGGGTTAACTTGGTGGTGCTTCTAGGTCTTATGGTGGGCGCGGTGTTCGCGTTCGGGCTTACAGCCGGTGCCGCGCCGGGCGCCGATGGCGCGCAGGATGAGGTCGCAGAGGCCCAGCAAAGGCTCGCGGAGTTACGAATGGATGCGGGCACCGCTTACGAGGCACACGGCAACGCCGTCTACCAGCTCGGGGAGCTCGACGAGGAGATAGCCGCGACGACGGAGGACCTGAGCGTCACCGAGGAGGATCTCGTGGAGGCGCAGGCCCGACTCGAGGACCGGGCCTCCACGATGTACAAGAGTGGCAACGTCGGCTTCGTCGACGTGCTCGTCGGGGCCGAGAACTTCTCCGAGTTCTCCAACAGGCTCGAGCTCTGGGTGCGTCTCCTGGCCCGGGAGCGGGCCGAGTTCGATCGGGTCCGCGAGATCCGGGACACGCTCGCCGAGAAGAAGGCGCTCCTCGAGGCGACGCGGGATCAGCGCGTCGAGGCCCTCGGCGAGGCGGACGCCCAGCTCGACCGGGCCTCCACCCTGGAGGAGGACGCGCAGGCCTACCTCGACGGCCTGAACGCCGAGCTCCAGGCGGCCCTGGAGGCCGAGCAGGCCCGCCGGGTCGAGGAGGCGCGGGCCGCCGGCGAGAGGTTGCGGGCCGAGATCGCCGAGGCCGAGCCCGAGGCGGTGCAGGCGGTTCAGCCCATCCGCCAGCCGGAGCCCGTCCGGATCGAGGACGTCCCCGCCGAGGCGATCCCCGCCGGCGTCGTGACCGAGGTCCCCGAGAAGACCGTCGAGGCCGAGCCGGTCGCCGCGACCGTCCCCGAGCCCGTCGAGACCCCCGAGGTCGACCTCGCCGCCCAGGATGCGGCCGAGAGGCAGGCCGCCAGGGCCGCAAGGCTCGCCGCCGAGCAGCGTGCCGCCGAGCAGGCCGCCGCCGAGCGTTACGCGGCTGAGAAGGCCGCCGCCGCCGAGGAGGCCAGGCTCGCCGCCGAGCAGGCCGCCGCCGCCGAGCAGGCCGCCGCCGAGAGGCAGGCCGCCAGGGCCGAGCGCCGGGCGGAGCTCGCCGCGCAACGCGCCGCCGCCGAGCAGGCCGCCGCCGAGCAAGCGGCTGCCCAGCAAGCCGAGGCCGAGCGCCTCGCCGCCGAGCAGCAGGCCGCAGCAGCGCAGGACGCCGCGGCGCAGCAGCAGTACGAGGCCGAGCAGGCCGCCGATCAGGCCGCGGCCGACCAGTACGAGAACGAGAGGCCCGGCAACGTGGGCGGCGGGATCACGGCCGGCGATCAGTACGACGGCGGCGGCACCGGGGCGGGCGCGGGTCTCCAGGCCTCGCCGCAGCAGCCGGCTCCGGCGGCCCCTGCGGCCCCGGCTTCCGCCTCCGGCAGCGCGGTCGTCGCCGAGTCGGCGAGCCACATGGGCACCCCGTACGTCTTCTCCCCTCCGGGCCCCTGCTCCGCCAACGTCGCTGAGGACTGCTCCTGCCACACGATGCTCGTCTACCAAGCCTTCGGGATCTCGCTCCCCGACGATCCGGTCGCGCAGTTCGGCATGGGCGTCCCGGTCTCCGGGCCTCCGCAGGCCGGCGACCTGGTCTTCTGGGCCGAGGGCGGCGCCGGCATCACCCACGTCGGCATCGCCACGGGCAACGGCACGACGATCCACGCATCGACGTACGCCGGCTACGTGACGGAGACCCCGATAGACAACATCCCGGGCTACGCGGGCGCGAGGAGGCTCCTCTAGCGCGAGACGCCACGACGAGGGACCCCGAAGGGGGGCGGGCCGGACGGCCCGCCCCCCTTCCCGTTCGCCGAAGAGCCGGCCGGCGATGGTACAATTCTTTCAAGTGATGGTTTAGTTTCCAGCCGGGGTTTTGTGGCAAGGGTGGTCTCTTTGGGTCTTTTGCAGGTGGCCGGGTTCGGTTCCTTGATCGTGGTAGGCGTCGTCGTGCTGGTCGTACTCTTCCTGTTGAGTTCCTCCATCCGGATCGTCAGCGAGTACGAGCGCGGCGTGATCTTCAGGCTGGGCAGGGTGCAGGGGCGGGCCAAGGGGCCGGGGCCCTTCGTCCTCATCCCCGTAGTCGACAGGATGGTGAAGATAGACCTCAGGACCGTCACGATGGACGTGCCGCCTCAGGACCTTATCACCCGCGACAACGTCCCCGCCCGCGTCAACGCCGTCATCTACTTCCGGGTCCTCGACCCCAATAAGGCCGTCATCGAGGTCGAGAACTACGTGCTCGCGACCAGCCAGATCAGCCAGACGACCCTCAGGAGCGTGCTGGGGCAGAAGGACCTCGACGACCTGCTCACCAACCGCGAGTCCATAAACGAGGAGCTCCAGTCCATCATCGACGAGCAGACCGACCCGTGGGGGATCAAGGTCAGCCACGTCGAGGTCAAGGACGTGGAGATACCGCAGGGGATGCAGCGCGCGATGGCGCGCCAGGCCGAGAGCGAGCGCGAGCGTCGCGCCAAGATCATCTCGGCCGAGGGCGAGTACCAGGCCTCCCAGCGCCTCCGCCAGGCGGCCGACCGCCTCGAGAGCCCTACCGCCCTCCAGCTCAGGCTCTTCCAGACCCTCGGCGAGATCTCCACGGAGAACAACTCCACCGTCATCATCCCCGTCCCGATGGACCTCTTCCGCCCCTACCTGCAGGGGGGCAACGGCTCGAACGACGGGTACGCCCGCCAGCAGGCCGCCGCCGCCCGCCGCATGGAGGAGGACGAGGCCGAGCGGCTCTACGAGGAGGCCGTCGGCGAGAGGCCCGAGGAGGAGGACGGCAGCGGGGAGCGGCCCGCCTAGGCGGCCCCGTTGTTCGGCCTCGCGACAATCCCCACGGCCCCACGGGTTAAAGACCATTGGGGCTGGGTAGGGATGTGCGCGGAGACAAGGAGTTGGGCACGCGGTCGCCACGTACTGCGACGCCTTGCCAGGCTTCTGGAGGCGAACTCAGATGACTTGTGAAACCATGAGAGAACAACAGGAGAAAAAGTTCGGTAGCGCGGAGCCCATCGTTCTCGAGATCCCGAGCGGCGCGGAGTACATCCTGCTCGGGAGGCTCGTCGTTTCTTGCGTGGGCCAACTCGCGGGCTTCGGTCCGGAGGACGTCTACGATCTGAAGCTGGCCGTCACCGAAGCCGCCACGAACGTGGTGCGCCACGCGGAGGTGGGCTCCTTCCAGATCGAGTACCGGGTCTTGCCGGGCGCGGTCGAGGTGACGGTCACGGACGCGGGCGGTGGTTTCGACCTCGGTGAGCTCTCGGGCAAGCCCGGCGAGCACGGCGGGTTCGGCCTTACCGTGATCCGCGGCCTCGTCGACGACGTCGTCGTGGACTCCACCGCCGAGGGCACGCGCCTGAAGATGGTGCGCCGCTCGACCTCCGCCACCGCCACCACCTAGTACAGCGGGCCGAACTTCCGCGGCGACCCTTCCGTACAGCCCCTCGTGGCTTGCGCGGCCGTACCGTCTCAATATACTCTGTGACGTACGTGACGCGCTCGTCTACTATGGATTGGAAGGGTCTTGCTCCAGCAGGTAAACGCGGGCCATAAGTCTCTAGCCGACTACCGTAGCATCATCCGCCGGGATCTCTACGAAGAGATCCAGGACCTCTCCGAGCGCGTCAAGGGCGCGCGGGTCTTACACGTCAACGCCACGGCCTTCGGCGGCGGGGTCGCGGAGATCTTGTATACCCTCGTACCGCTCATGCGCGACGCTGGGGTGGAGGCGGAGTGGGGCGTCATGCTCGGGGCGGAGCCCTTCTTCAACGTCACCAAGGGCTTCCACAACGCCCTGCAGGGGGCGCCCTACGACCTGACCATAGAGAGCCGCGCGATCTACGAGGAGTACAACCGCGAGTCGGCGGCGGCCCTCGAGCGGTCGGGCAAGGAGTGGGACATCGTCTTCGTCCACGACCCCAGCCCGCCCTCCTCAAGCACTTCACCGGCGGGCTCGGGCCGAAGACCAAGTGGATCTGGCGCTGCCACATCGACACCTCGACCCCGAACCAGGGGTCCTGAACTACCTTTTTCCGTACATCCGCGACTACGACGCCCAGATCTACACGATGAAGGAGTACACCCCGCCCGACGTGGAGCTCCCGGGCCTCGTCATCATCCCCCGGCGATAGACCCCTTGAGCCCCAAGAACATGGCCCTCTCAACCGACGACGCCCGCTTCATAACGAACCAGTTCGGCGTCGACCCAGAGCGGCCGTTCCTCCTTCAGGTCTCGCGCTTCGACCCTTGGAAGGACCCGTTGGGCGTCATCGACGCGTATCGCATGGTCAAGGAGGAGATTCCGGAGGTCCAGCTCGTCCTCGTCGGCTCGATGGCCCACGACGACCCCGAGGGCTGGGACTACTGGTACAAGACGGTCAACTACGCGGCGGGGGACAGCGACATCTTCCTCTTCTCGAACCTCACGAACGTGGGCGCCATAGAGGTGAACGCCTTCCAGAGCCTCGCCGACGTCGTGATCCAGAAGTCCATCCGGGAGGGCTTCGGGCTCGTCGTGACGGAGGGTCTGTGGAAGGCCCGCCCGCTCGTCGCCGGCAGGGTCGGCGGCATCCCGATGCAGGTGGACCAGGGCGGAGGGATCCTCGTGGACAACGTCCCGGAGGCCGCGGCGGCCTGCACCAAGCTCCTCAAGGACCCCGAGTTCGCCCGCCGCATGGGCCGCCACGGCAAGGAGCACGTCCGCGAGCACTACCTCACCCCACGCCTGCTGCGCGACGACCTCAAGCTCTTCGCCGAGCTTCTGAACGTTTAACGAGCACGGACGAGAACCAGCCTAGCGGGAGGTCCACGAGATGGTCGCACACGGCGCCGAGGGCGGCGGAGGAAGGGACGGCTCCCCGATCGTGATCGTCTCGAACCGTGGCCCCGTGACGTTCTCCCTGGACGGCTCCGGGGACCGCACCTACTCCCGGGGCGCCGGCGGCCTCGTGACGGCCCTGAACGCCGTCTCACGGCGTCAGGAGGGGGCGGTCTGGATCGCCTCTGCGACCTCCGACGAGGACGCCCGCGTCGCCGCCGAGAGCCGCGAGGAGCCGTACGAGGTCGAGGACCTGCGCGTGGCGCTCGTCGAGCACGACGCGGACGCCTACGACCTCATGTACAACACCCTCGCCAACCCCCTGCTCTGGTTTGTCCAGCACGGCCTCTACGACCTCCCCTACGCCCCCGCCCTCGGTGACGATACCCGGCGGGCGTGGGAGGAGGGCTACCTCCCCGTAAACGAGAACTTCGCCGCGGCCGTCGAGCGCGTGCTGGAGGGGAACCCGCAGGGTGGGGGAGAGCCCATCGTCCTCGTCCACGACTACCAGCTCTACATGGTCCCGCACTTCCTGCGCGAGCGCCTCGGGGAAGGGCCGTTCGTCTCGCTCTTCGTCCACATCCCCTGGCCGGACCCCGAAGGGTGGCGCGTCCTGCCCCGCTACGTCCGGGAGGGCGTCTTGCAGAGCCTCCTCAGGGCCGACGTCGTCGCGTTCCACACCGACCGCTACGCGCGCAACTTCGTCCGCACCGCCCGCGAGGTACTCGGGGTGGAGGGCGACGAGGAGAAGGGCGTCGTCCGCTACGAGGGCCGGGAGGTGTGGGCCCGCGCCTACCCCATCTCCATAGACCCGGGCGAGTTCGAGGAGCTGGCCGCGAGCGACGCCGTCCGCGAGCAGGAGGGCCCCGTGAGGGACCTCCCCGGCAAGCTCCTGCTCCGCATAGACCGCACGGACCTCTCCAAGAACGTCCTGCGGGGCTTTCAGGCCTACGGGCGCATGCTCGAGCGCCACCCCGAGATGAAGGGGGAGGTGACCTTCCTCGCCGGCCTCCAGCCCTCCCGGGGCGACATCCCCGAGTACGCAGCGTACGCCGAGGCCATCCACAAGGCCGTCGAGGAGGTCAACGAGGAGCACGGCACCCCCTCCTGGACGCCCATCGTCCTCTCCATGGAGGACAACTTCCCCCGCTCCGTCGCCGCCTACAAGGCCTACGACGTCCTGCTCGTCAACGCCGTCCGCGACGGCATGAACCTCGTCGCGAAGGAGGCCGCCGTCGTCAACGAGAAGAACGGCGTCCTCGTCCTCTCCGAGACCGCCGGCGCCCACGAGGAGCTCGGGGAGTTCGCCGTCACCGTCAACCCGTTCGACCTCGACGAGGGCGCAGACGCGATCCACGCGGCCCTCACCATGCCCGAGGAGGAGAAGAAGCGCCGCGCCGAGGCGCTGAAGCGGCAGGTCCGGGAGAACACCATAGAGGAGTGGGTGGAGGCGCAGCTGGAAGACATTACCGCGTACCGGAAGGCACGGGGTTAGGCGGGGCCGATGGGCGTGGCGGCCTTCCTGAGAACTGCCGCGCTGCTGACGGGCATCGCTAACGCCACGCTGTTCTGGGCCGTCGCGTCCTCGGAGGCGCTGCTCGGCGACGACGCAGGGGAGAGGTTTTGGCCGCACGGGACCGTTCTCGTGGTGCTCTCCGGCGCGGCCGGTGTCCTCGCGGCGGAGGTGCTGCTCCGGGCGAGGCGGCCCATACACGAGAGAGGCTCCTTCGCCCGCTACCTCTTCGTGGTGCTAGGTATCGCGCTCGGTGGGGCGCTGGCCGGCCTGGCGTTGGGGGTAGCAAACCTTGCGTTCTACGTGGACCCGGCATCGGGCAACACCGTGACCGGGATGCTCTTCTCCGCTCCCATCCTCGTGGTGCTCGCAGGATTCCTGGGGCTCGTCGAGGGGCTGGTCCTCGCCCTTCCCCTGGCGGCGATCCTCGGGCTCTACGGAAGCGGGGTCGGAGGCCGACCTTAGCCGCCGGCCAGCACGCGCAGCACGTCGCCCACGCCCTCGACCCCGTCCACGACCAGGTCCGCCTCGGAGACGATCTCCGGCGGCCCCTCGTCGCTCCTCACGCCGACGCGCAGGCTCTCCCGGAGCACGCCCTCTTCCCGAAGCTCCTCGAGCGCGCGGAAGGCGTCGAGGTCGGTCGTGTCGTCGCCGATAAACAGCGCCCTCTCGGGACCGTACTCCTCGACCAGGCGACGGACGGCGGTGCCCTTGTCGGCGCGGATGGGGGGCCGCGCCTCGACGACGCCCCTGCCGACCGTTATGCGCAGCCCCAGCCGCTCGCCCTCCCGCTTCACGAAGGCCTTGGACATCTCGCCCACCTCCGGGGGGGCGTTGCGGTAGTGGATGGAGGCGGTGATGCCCTTGTCCTCGATAAAGGCGCCCCGGAGCTCCAGCACCTCCCTCGCAAGCCCCTCCAGCTCCCTGACCTTCTCCTCGTACGGCATCGCCTCCGGCACGACCTCGACCGCGCCGTCACGCAGGATCTCGAACCCGTGGTTGCCGTAGTACACGACGTCTTCGAGGCCGAGCAGCTTCTTGGCGTCGGGCGTCGCCCTTCCGCTGATGCCGGCGACTATCCGGTAGCTCTCGGCGAGGCGCGACAGCAGCTGCCGCAGCTCCTCGGGCACCTCGGATAAGTCCGGGGTCGGGACGATGGGGGCGAGCGTGCCGTCGATGTCCGTGAAGATCGCGACCCCCTCGGGCTCGCGGCTCCACTCCTTCAGCTTCTCCCACGCTTCGCTGCTCACGCGCCGAAGGATAACCGTCCGCGCCCCCACGTTCCACGGAAGCCGGGAACGAGAGCCCCTGATGCCCATGGGCTCGGGGGCAAGAGAACGGCCCCGGACGGGAGATGCTCCGTCCGGGGCCGGGAGATCAGAACCTGGGGGCCTAGCCGCCGCTCATGCGCCGCTGGGCGCGCTGCTGTATGTCCTGAACGTCGAGCTCGCCGTCCAGGAACTTGCCCACGAAGTAGCCGATGATGCCGAAGATCACCACGAGCGCCGTCTCGCCGATACCCACGAGGGCTATCGAGAACATCACGAGCGCCCCTATCAGGGCTCCCCACTGCTTGTAGGTCCAGGTGGTCATTTCTCTCCTTATCCTTGGGATGCGGTGCTACCCTGCACCGTGACTTCCACGTTGTTCAGGGGCACGCGCTGCTCCCCGAGGACCCGGCGGACGTTCTCGCGGGTTCGGGTGGCGGTCTCGGCGAAGTTGCGGGATCTCGGTACCCGGATGTCGCACGCCACGTCGTAGCGCCCGCCGGTGGACGCGAGGGAGCAGGAGGGGGACTCGGCCCCGACCTCGCGGGCGGCGCCCTCGGCGAGGTGGCGCACCGCGGTGGCCGTGATGGCGGTCTCGCGGCCCGGCGTGTCGTCCACGAGGGCCTTGCGCGCCACGGGACGGCCGAACGTCAGCTCGCGGAGGAGCAGGTAGCCGGCTATCAGCGCGAGAAGGGCGCCGACTATGGCGATGATGACCCGGGTCCCCTGCGGGAAGTTGAAGTTCGAGACCAGACCCTCCAGGCCCCTCAACCCGCTCCGATACCCGGTCACCGAGTTGATCGCGTCCGCCGAGAACACCCCGAAGGCGATCAGGAGCAGAAGCACGGGCACGGCTATGAGGAGCAGGGCCAACAGGAGCATTATGAAACGGTTGAAACCATTCATTACTTAACCCTCGTCTTCGTCTGGCGCGGATCCGACTCCGCGATGCGGACGTTGAGGTTGCTGACCGGTACCCCCACGCGACCCAGATGCTCCTGCACGGAGTTGCGAACCTCGGACTGCAAGCGGCTCGTGTCCTCGCCGCGCCGGACGCTCGCCGTGACGTCTACCTTGGCGCCCGGCCTCCTCTGGGCCGCCACGTCGACGTCCGACTGGAGCACCTCCGGGTTGTTCTCCGTCGCCGTGGAGACCTCGTCGCGCACGGCGCTCCGCGTGATGTAGGTCCCCTCCTGCATCCTGACCCGGCGGGGGGAGGGCGGCTTGAGCTCCAGGATCAGCAGGATCAGGCCGAGGAGCGCGATCGCGCCGAGTACGACGTAGTCCAGCGGGTTGAGGTTCCCGCTCTCCACGTTGCCGACAAAGGAGCTGAAGCTCTGAACCACGCCGGTGAGCCCGAGGGCGTTGGGAAGGTTGGCGAGCCGGTAGCCGGCGAGGTCGAAGGCGTAGAAGACCGTCGCGATCCCCAGAGCCACGAGGGCCGCGAGGAGCAGAACGACGATTATCCGGTTAAAGATTCTCATTCTGCTCCACCTCCAGGTCCTCGACGACGACCATCGCGGGTCGTCCTTCGGCTCGCGAGGCGACCCTCTCCCTCACGCGCTCGGCGAGGGCGGGGAGCGGTTCCGCGAGCGGATAACGGGCGACGATATGCACCCGCACCTCGTCGGGATCCACGACCACCCCGGTAACCTTCTCGCCCGCCCCGTAGGTGGCGGCCTCGGCGTAACGACCGGTGCCCATCGAGTGGACCCCGGTCGTGGCGAGGGCCGCCTCTCGCACGGCCCTCGCCAGTTGCAGGTCGTCGATCAAGACGGTCCTCTCCCAGCTCGCTTGCTTGCTTACCTGACCCGCTGCTCTTGCTGCTGCTGTTGCTGCTGCTCGATCTGGCGCTGCTGCTGCTGTTGCTGCTGCTGGCGCTCCTGCTCCGGGAAGAAGACGTCGTTGACCGTGATGTTGACCTCGGTGACCCTCAGCCCCACGAGGTTCTCGACGCGGTTTATGACGTTGCGGCGCACGGCCTCGGAGACCTGCGGGATGCTCCGGCCGTAGGCGACGGTCGCCGTGATGTCCACCGCGGCCTCGACCTCGCCGACCTCGACGGAGACGCCGCGGGACTCGCTGCCGCCGCTGCTCACCCCGGGCAGGCTGCTGAGGAGACCGCCGACGGACTGGGAGGTGCTGCCGCCCATCCGGACGCCGTCTACCTCCTGCGCCGCGATCCCCGCTATCTTCGCGACGACGCTGTCTTCGATCCTCGTGCCGCCGCGCTCGGTCTGGAGCGGGCTGCTCTGCCTCTGCTGCTGGGTGCTCTGGTCACTCAAGTTACTGCTCCTTTCGTTAGAAACGACTCTTCGCCTTCCGCCACTGCCTGCGCGAGACGGTCGCTAGACCGCTCGGCGCGTGACAAACCGGTACACGGCCAGAAGGAGGACGGCGCCAAGGGTCGCTACCAGTACGGTAGGAAGGTCGAACCCCGTCACCCCCGGACGTCCCAGGATGGCGTTGACGATCAACCCCCCGACTACGGCCCCCGCTATGCCTATGACGACGGTCAAGATGATGCCACCAGGATCCGGACCCGGCATGGCGATCTTCGCCAGTATGCCGGCAACAAGCCCCACCACGATCCAAGCTAAGATGCCCACGGTTTCTCACCTCCCCCCTACCTAATACTCTCAAGCGCAGGCCACGGCCAATATAGACCAGCACAGCGTCCCGCGCTAACCCTTCTACCCCCGCCGTATGGGAGATAAACGCGCTTACACGGGCTCTCTCTTCTCGCTACTGCTGCAGGGCCGGGACGAGAAAGGCGAGTGCGAAGAGGGCCGCCGCCACGTAGAGCAGCGGGTGTACCTCGCCGGGCTTGCCGCGGGCGAGTTTGATCAGCACGTACGATATGAAGCCGAACCCTATGCCATAGGAGATGTTGAAGGTCAGCGGCAGGGTCAGGATGGTGAGGAAGGCGGGGATCGCCTCGTCCGCCCGGTCCCACGGTATGAAGCGCACCGAGGTCATCATCAGGAAGCCGACGACGATGAGCGCGGGCGCCGTAACGGGAGAAACGAAGATCTCGGCCCCGTCCGGCCCTCCCGGGATCGGCACGCTCCCCCGATGACCGTAACGAGCGGCGAGAACGGCAGCGCGAGCAGGAACAGGATGCCCACCACCACGCTCGTCATCCCGGTGCGACCGCCCTCGGCGACCCCCGAGCCGCTCTCGATGTAGCTCGTCACGCTGCTCGCGCCCATCGCCCCGCCGCCGACCGCCGCCAGGGAGTCGACGAGCAGCACCCGCTTCGCGTTCGGCAGGCGGCCGTCTTCGTCGAGGAGCTTCGCCTCCTGGCCGACCGCGATAACGGTCCCCATCGTGTCGAAGAAGTCCGTCATGAAGAGCGCGAAGATCACGGGCAGCAGCGTGAGCTGCAGCACGTCCGGCAGCGCCAGCACCCCGCCCCCGATCGTGGAGGTGTCGAGGTTGAGGGAGGCAACGGCGGAGGGGAAGGGCACGACGCCCAGGACCATGCCGACGACGGCCGTCAGGAGGATGCCCGCGATCAGTCCGCCCCTCAACCCCCGCGCCACGAGCGCGAGCGTAATGGCGAGCCCGAAGAGGGCGAGGAGGACAGGCCCCTGCGTGAAGTCGCCAAGCGTGAGGTACGTCACTGGGTCCAGGACCACGATGCCGGCGTTCTTGAGGCCGATAAACGCTATAAAGAGGCCGATCCCCACCGCGATCGCGAACTTGAGCGAGAGCGGGATCGCGTTCAAGACCGCCTCGCGCAGGTTCGTCAGGACGAGCAGCGTCACGATCAAACCCTCCACGATCACGGCGGCCATGGCCGTCTGCCACGGTATGCCGAGGCCCAGGATCAGGGTGAACGCCACGACCGCGTTGAGCCCGAGGCCCGAGGCGAGCGCCACCGGGAAGTTGGCGACCACGCCCATCGCTATGCTCGCCGCCGCCGCCGCGAGACACGTCGCGACAAAGACGCCCTCCGCCGAGAGCCCCGTCCCCTCGGTGCTGAGGATCGCCGGGTTGACGAAGATGATGTAAGCCATCGTCATAAAGGTCGTAAGCCCCGCCACGACCTCCGTCCTTAGGTTCGTCCCCCGCTCGGAGAACTTGAAAAAACGGTCCAAGATCTTCTACTGCTCCCCTCTGGCGCCCCGCTCGACGGTCTACCTCACCCGGCACGAACTATGTGCCGAGCCAATATAGCTAGCCCGTGGCAGGGTGTCTAGCCCGGAAGCGGTAAGGACGGGGGAGAGGCCCCGGATGCATGGTCTCGGCGTGCCCGGCCCGAACACCACTCCGGTCCGGAAAGTAGCCTCTCTCAGACCTCCGCGCGTTCGAAGCGCCAGAGGCAGAGGACGACGAATACGACCGACCAGACCGCGGTTGCGGCGACCGAGATCGTGCCGGTCGCCGGCATCCAGCCCTGTTCGGAGAGGTTGTAGGCGTTCTCGAAGAAGAGCCAGGGGAAGATCGCGACGAGCCACCCGGCGTAGTTCGAGAGCAGGAAGCCGCCGACGAGGAAGCCGAACACGCTCCCGGCCACCGGTCCCCGGCTCTCGAAGATCGTGCCGAGCAGCAGCGAGAGCGCGAGGTAGAAGGCGAGGCCCACGAGCATCATCCCCACGCCACCGAGGAAGGGCAAGAGCGGCAGGGGCCGGCCCGAGACGCTCGGCAGGGAGGCGTAGACCACCACCGCCGGTATCAGAACCGTCAGCAGCGCGAGCCAGCGCGCGTTCACCACGAGCTTCGCCAGCACGAACGCCTTGCGCGAGACGGGCTTGGAGAGGACCCAAGCGGCGGTCCCGAGCTGCTTCTCCCCGATAATGGCGCCCTGCGTCCTGACGATCACCGCGATCACCGTGCTGATCGTCGCCATCACGAAGAACAGGAGCGCCGCCGTATCGTTCACGTCCTTCGGGCTCACGTCGGGGTTGATGCGGGTCCGCACGAAAGAAACCACGAGCGGCGTCCCGGCGACGAGGACGAGCCAGATCGCGGCGTGTGCCAGCCACGAGAAGTCCGAGGCCCAGTCCTTGTTCTCCTTGCCCACGAGGTTCCTGAAACCGCCGAACGTCCCCCGCGACGGGTGCAGCACGAGGGCCTCCCGGGCCGTCCCTTCGGACGCTCCCTGCCTCCCGGAGCCCTCGGCGTATCCTCCGGCCCCGGACGAACCCCTAGCCGCCATGCACGTCCCCCCCCTCCACCAGCCCAAAGAAGGCCTCCTCCAGGCTGCGCCGCTGCCGCCCGAAGCTGACGACCCGCACGCCCCGATGATCGAGCACCAGCCGCAGCAGGTCCTCCTCGGCCGCCGCCTCGGCCGTCACGCGCACGATCCACCGGAGCTCGCCCGCATCGGGCTCCTCCTCGAGCGAGGAGACCCAGGGTAGGCCGCGAACCCGCGAGCGAAGCTCCCCAAGCTTCTCCGTGGCCTCCTTGCTCGTGGCCTTGAGGAGCAGCTCGTAGGTCGCGGTGCCGCCGCTACGGCCGGAGAGGAGCTCCTCCGTGGAGGCCTGGGCGAGCAGCTTCCCGTCCTTCAAGATCGCCAACGAGTCCGAGACGCGCTGGACGTCGGAGAGGATGTGGGTCGAGTAGAAGATGGTCGCCCGCTCCTTGAAGCTCTCCATGATGGAGAGGACGTCCCGGCGGCCCATCGGGTCGAGCGAGGCTGCGGGCTCGTCCAGGATCAGAAGCTCCGGGTCGTTGATCTGCGCCTGCGCGAGCCCGAGCCTCTGGCGCTCGCCCCCGGAGAAGCCCCGGACCTTCCTGTCCGCCTTCTCCTCCAGGCCGACGAGCTCGAGCGACTCGCCGATCCGCCTCTCTATGACCTTCTCGGGGCCCTCGTAGAAGAAGCGGGCCGTGAAGCGCAGGGTCTCCCGCGCCGTCATGAAGTCGTAGAAGCGCGGCTCCTGAGCGAGGTAGCCGATACGGCTACGGATCTCGACCCCCTCGGTGGCGATGTCTCTGCCGAAGACGGTCCCCGTCCCCGAGGTAGGCCGCGTGAGCCCGAGCAACAGCTTGATGGCGGTGGTCTTGCCCGCCCCGTTCGGCCCCAGGAAACCGAAGATGGAGCCCCTGGAGACCGTGAGGTCCAGCGGCTTTAGCGCATGGACCCGCCGGTAGGACTTGGAGAGGCCCCGGGTGGAGATCACGGGCAGATCGGACGCCGCGTCGGCGTTGGCACCCCCTCCTACTCTTGCCGGCTCCCGCACGCGCACCCCCCTTCTGCGGGCGAGACCCTCGCGCGCATGCTCATCGACCACGTGGCGCTCCCAAACCCGGCGGCTTCGAGCAAAGCCTAGGCTCCGGCGATGGGTTTGTTTCTCTTCCACACCAGCCAGGCGACGGAGGCTACCCACAGCCCGATGATGGCCGAGTAGGCCGGGAAGATCTCGCGGTGGTAGTCGGGGGTCTCGCCGGTCTCTATGATCGGGACTTCGCCCCGGGTGACCAGCCCGCTCTCCCCCAACCCTCGTTGGGTGGTGTCCTGAAAGATCGCGGAGTTGACGTTGGTGAGCTGGCCGCGCCAGGTCTGCTCGCCGTCCTTCGTGACGTCCGGCGGCTTCTGGACGGTTTGTATGAGCAGGTTATCGCCCGTCTCCTCGAGGCCAAAGTAAAAGTAGGCGACGCTGTATCGCTGGACGAAGCCGATCTTGGACTCCTCGGTCCCGATCCGGCCGGCGTCCTCGCCGAAGTCCGGGGTGCCCGTGATCTCGACGAAGTCGCCGAGCCGGGTCCCGGCCGGCAGCCGGCCCTCGTTCAACTCCTCGGCCGAGAGCTGTATGGGGTTTATCTCCAGCCCGTAGGAGAAGTTGACCGCCGTGGTGGACGCCCCGAAGGAGAAGACGAGCACCATGAAAAGCCTCATAAGCAACCAGGGGTTGCGCTTGATCCAGGAGCCGAGGCCCGGCTCTTCCTGACGATCATCGGGAGAGAACTCCTCGTACCCCAACGGCTTCTTGTAGTCGCGCGTATCCACTGCTCGGAGTTTATCCGACGGAGAGGGGCGGGATAGGTGTGTTTTCACAGCGGTCCCCTCGCGGGTGCGAGGAGAATGTGACACCGGGCACCGGGTGCCCGCCGTGGGGCTGGTGCGCCAGGACTCGGCAAGGTATGCTGCGGACGTTATCGAGCAGCATCCGTTTCAGGCGACAACTAGAGAGTGCTCCTTATGAAGATGGGTTGGGGGTAGCGTTTTGGAGAGAGGGCGGGACGCATCGGAGCAGGGCGCCGAGGGGCGTAGCGACGAGTACACCGTTGTAGGGATCGTGGACGACGGCACCCCCCTGAACCGGGTGGTCAAGGAGATCCGGGAGCTCGGCGTAGGCAAGGACGACCTCACGGTCATCGTGAAGCGGCCGCACACCGACGAGCCCGAGCCCTTCCCGGAGGGGACAAGGTACATCGTCGTCCCCGACGACAGGCGCGGCCTCGAGGTACCGGTAGGCTTCGCGATCGCCTTCATCCTTCTCGGGATCTTCTTCGCGGCCGTGGTCCCCTCCATCGGGGTACCGACGTTCCTGGTCTTCATCTCCCTCGCCGCCGTCCTTATCGCCGGCTCCTTCACGAGGGTCGGGGCGCAGCCCATCCTCACGGACATGGGGGCGCCGCGCGAGGACTCGGGGGCCTGGAACGACCAGTTCGAGATAGGGAAGGTTCTGATCTTCGCCGTCACGCGGGAGCGCAGGCTGATCCGGCCGCTCCGCCAGGCCATCCAGGCCTCCGGCGGGGCTTACTTTATAGTGGACAGGCGCCTGGAGCCGCGGGCCGTGGCGCAGGCATCGATACACCGCGCGGGCCAGGGGGAGCGCCAGTCGATCGCACGCCCCACGGAAGCCTAGAAGGAGCTGTATAGCGTATGGGTTGGATCTCTTTGTCGGGCCTGGAGTTGTTTCTGGCCCAGGTGGAAGTGGCGGAGGAATTCAGGTTCCCCGGTGGCATCAGGGTCTTTACCGGCCTGACGATGCTCGTACACATGTTCTTTGCGGAGCTCTTCGTCGGCTTCGCCATCGCCGCCCCGGTCCTTCAGGCTTGGGGGGCGCGCACCGGCAGCCCCAGGATGGACCGCCTCGCGCACTCGATGGTGCGCTTCAACGTCCTGACGTTCTCGACCGGCGCGACCTTTGCGGTCCTGTTCGTGGTGCTGCTCGTCGGCTTCTATCCGCAGCTTACCGCGGCGCTCTTCACGCAGTTCTTCTACATCATCGTGCTGGCGATGCTCTCCATGTTCCTCGCCTTGTGGGGGATGTACTCCTACTACTACAAGTGGGACCGTTTCAGCGTCCTCAAGAAGCGCCGCCACGCGCTCCTCGGCTTCTCCATGGGGGCGGGTATCTGGATGTGGATGGTCTTCATGAGCGGGATCGACTCCTACATGACCAACGGCGGCGGTCCGAGCGGGGTCGCGTTGGGTTCCGGCAACATCGGTTCCTTCGGCCTGGCTCTGCAGGGCATCTTCAACCCGATGTTCGTCGAGGAGATCCTGCACCGCACCTTCGCGAACCTCTCCTGGCCGGCCTTCGCGCTCGCGGCCTGGGCGGCCTTTAACTACATCAGGGCGAAGAGCCCCGAGAACAAAGCCTTCTACGACTGGGCAACGTCCGTGGGTCTGACCTGGGGCGTGGGCTTCCTGCTGCTCCAGCCCATCGGCGGCTTCGCCATCGCCTACTCGCTCAAGGGCGGTTACTACCGCGGCGAAGGCGAGCCCCTCCCCGGCTCTGCCCGCCCCTACGAGAACCTTATGGGGATCGGCGGGGGCGCAGGCTCCACCGCCAACACGCTGCTCATCGTCCTGCTCATCATGGTGGTGGCCCTCTTCGTGCTCTCGAACATCGCGATGTACATGGGGGCCGGGAGGCACCCGGACCGCGGGAGCAGGCGTCCGATACAGATCTTCGGGCTCGTCGCAGCCGTGGCCGGGCTCTACGCGATCTCCCCGCTCGCGGACTTCCCGTTCCTGTACATGCGCTACATCATGCTGCTGGTGATGGTGCTGGCGACCTTCGGGGCGCTCCTGACCTACGTGCGGGGCAGGCTCCGCTTCAGGTACGGGAGCCCGGGGACCGCCTACCGGGTCGTGCTGCTCTCGTTGGGGATCATCGCGGCGTCGACGGCGCTCGGCATGGGGTGGATGAAATCCAACTCGAGGGTTCCGTACACGGTTTATAATCAACCCGACTTCACGGTGGAGGCAGAAGAGCCGCCGAGCGGATTCGGAAGATAGCCTGACGACGGGGCTAGAAGGGGCACAGGTTGGCAGAGCTGCAGAAAGATCCGATGACCAGGGGAGACTTCCTGGGCTTCGGGATCCTGGGAACGATTGTAGGCGCGCTTCTCACGATCCCCCCGGCGGCGTTCGTGCTGGGACCGGTGATAGACGTGAACGTCCGCGGTGAGTCGGACGTCCCGGACGACTGGTACAGGGTCGGGCCGATAGGCGAGATCCCCGCCAAGGAGCCCAAGGTCTACGTGGTCGAGTTTCCGGTCAACCAGGTCTACAGCGAAGAGCAGGTCATAGAAGAGGGCGTCGAGACGCCGGGCGCGACCATCGACAACGCCGTCTGGACCTCCTGGAGGGAGGAGATAGGCGAGAACGGGGAGGCGATACACCGGATCCCGAGCTTCGTCGAGAGCGGGGTTCAGCCTCCGCTCACGCAGGAGCAGATCGACGAGGTGACGGCGAACCTCAACGTCCTCTCCAGCTCCTGCGCCCACCTCGGGTGCCCGGTGCGCTGGATCGTCAAGGAGGACGGGGGGGAGTTTCTCTGCCCGTGTCACGGCGGCATCTACGACATCAACGGCGGTTACGTCGGCGGCCCGCCTCCGCGCGGTATGTACAGCTTCACGTTCGAGGTTCGCGAAGATGCGAACATCTACGTCAAGCACGAGTTCGACATCGGGGGCGACAAGGGCCCCCAGCAGCCGTACGTGATCTAGAGAAGGGGTAGGGGCATGGGCGCGATAAGCAAGGCGAGGTCCCAGGCAGCGGACGCCGGCAAGTTCGTCGCGGACTGGCTGGAGCATCGGGCCGGGATCGTGACGATGATGGAGCACTTCCTGTACGAGCCGGTCCCCAAGAGGGGGGCCTGGATCTACACGCTGGGGAGCGCGACGCTCTTCCTGATAACGCTCCAGTTTCTCACCGGCATCCTCCTGCTCTTCTACTACGTCCCCTCCACGGACCACGCGTGGAACTCGATCTACTACATCATGAACGAGGCGTACTTCGGGACCCTCATCCGCGGCATCCACTACTGGTCGGCTAACTTCCTGCTCGCCGTGATCGGCCTGCACATGGCGCAGGTCTTCTTCAGCGGCGGCTACAAGGCCCCCCGCGAGCTCAACTGGGTCGTGGGCGTGGTCCTGCTGCTCCTCGTCGTCATCATCGCGTTCACGGGCTACGCGCTCCGCTGGGACCAGGACGGCGTCTGGGCGACGGTCGTGGGGATGAAGATCGGGTCCTACTCCCCGTTCGTCGGGGCGTACACGATCCAGTTCCTCATGGGCGGCGACACGATCGGGCCGGCCACCGTCTCGCGCTTCTTCGCGATCCACGTCTGGCTCCTCCCGGCGGCGCTCGCGCCGTTTATCGGCATCCACCTGTACCTCCTCAGGCGCCACGGCGTCTTCGGCGACGAGATGGAGTACCGCGAGCGCCTCGCCAAGCTCCAGGAGCGGCAGCGTCTGGAGGAGTACGAGCAGTACGAGGACGACGGCGAGCCCTACGTGGGCCGCAGGGATCGGGCGGACAGAGACTAATTCGACCCGAGTAAAAGGGTTTACCGTACCCGAAACAGCCCCGCTGTTAGTATGCGGGCAGGGATTCATAGAAGAGAGGTGCAAAGATGTACGCTCCGGCTACAGGGAAGCAAAAGCCAGTAGAGCAAGAGGTCATCACCGAAGAGAACGTCTTCGAACGGCCCGACGAGACCATAGCTTTCTTCCCCAAGCAGGTCCTCTATGATCTGTTCGTCTCCACGCTGCTCCTTCTGGCGTGCTGCGCCCTCTCCTACGTGTCTCCGGCGCCGCTGACGGAGCCTGCGGACACGGCGACGGTGACGTACGTGCCGAGGCCGGAGTGGTTCTTCTTCTTCTACGAGCAGATGCTCATGTTCTTCCCCGGCTACGCCCTGATCTCCTTCGGCGCCGTGGTGGTGCCGACCGTGTTCGTGGTGCTCTTGTTCGCGGTGCCGTGGCTGGACCGCGGCCCGAGGGCTTCTTCGACGCGGCGGCCGTTCGCCACGGTGATAGGGGTCCTGGTGGTCGTGGTGGTGCTGCTGAACATGCTGATGGCCGTCAGCCGGATCATCAACTTCCCGGGACAGTAGGGGGATTTAGAGTATGCCGATCGGCGATCTCCAGGTCCCCATAATCGGGAAGAACGTCGTTATCGCGGCGCTCGTCCAGACGCACATCCTCTTCGCCGCGTTCATCATCGGCGCGGTCCTTATCGCGGCGACGAGCGAGTACCTCGGGATGGTGACGAAGGAGCCGAGGTACGAGCGTTTCGCCCGCAACCTCGCTCGCTTCGTGGTGCTGCTCTTCGCCTCGGGCGCCGCGCTGGCGATCACGTTCGTCCTCGCGCTCGTGACGCTCTTCCCGGTGTTCTTCTCTTACTTGCAGAACATCTTCTTCTGGGTCTTCCTCGTCGAGGCGTTCATGTTCCTCGGCCAGATCATCATCGTGTACGCCTGGTACAACGTCTGGGACAAGCTTGCCTACCGCAAGACCCTGCACGTCACCTTCGGTTTTATCGCCGGCTTCTTCGGGCTCATGGCGATGACGATGATCGACGCGGTCGCCTCTTACATGCTGACGCCCGCCGAGGCGCCGGTGACCAACGTCGCTCGTACCTTCCTCAACCAGACGATGGTTCCGCTGAACATGCACCGCTTCGTCGGAAACTTCTCCTACGCCGGCTTCCTTATCGCGGGCTGGGGCGCGTGGAAGTACCTCAGGAGCACGCGCGAGGACGACAGGGACTACTACGACTGGATGGGCCACTTCGGGCTGCTCTGGGGCTTCGGGTTCCTTATCTTGCAGCCGGTGATCGGCTACGGGTACCTCAAGGGTATCCGCGAGAGCTCGCCCGAGGCGTTCAACACCATCATGCTCGGCGAGAGGGCCTGGGTCTTCAACCTGCTGGCGATCTACCTCGCGATCATGAGCATCGCCGCCACCGCCTACTTCGTGCACAAGCTGAGGTTCGCGGTCAAGCCGATGCCGACGCTCCGTAACATGGCGGTCGGGGCGCTCGGGTTCACGGCGCTGTTCACCGTACTCAACGTGATACCGGCCGACGCCGACATCTTCCCGGGCGTGTTGTCCTTTGCGGGCGGCGAGAACACGGATATACCGCTCGGCGGCATGTACCCGTGGAAGTACATCGGGCTCATCGGGCTGATGATCGTCGGGTTCTTCGTGGTGGCACTGTATCTGAAGGCCACGGCGGCAGGGTTCCACTGGGGCAGGGCGAGCCGTTGGAGCCAGTACGCGCTCCTGATCTGCGCGCCAACCGTGATCATCACGATGATGACGATGGGCTACACGCGCGAGTCCGCGAGGCGCGTGGACTACCAGCCCGAGGGCGGGTACCTGATCTACAACTGCGTCACGCTGCAGCAGAACGTCGTCAACGAGAACTGCCCGGCCGTGGTCGAGAACGAGGACGGCACGAGCACGAACACCATCAACGGCGCGCGCGTCGGGGGGGGCGAGTAGGATGCAGGATCTCGCCCTGGCCCTGCTGCAGGAGCAGGTGTCGTACACCACGGGCGGCGTCCTCCGCTTCTTCGCCGGTGCCTTGCTGGTGCTGACGATCTACGCCGGTGCGTGGCTGTTTACCTACTGGATCAGCAAGGACGAGTAGCCCCGTAACAAGCCCACGTTAACGGGTCGCACGATCTTGGGGAGGCGCTCATCGAGTGCCTCCCCGGCTTTTATGGGGCGGCCTCGGGGTACGTCTACCCCCGAGGAGGCGCCGAGGTCCGAGCGAGAGGGAGGTGATGAGGGGTGCCGGAGATACCGCTATTCCCCTTGAACGTGGTGCTGATGCCGGGGGCGCCGATGCCCCTGCACATCTTCGAGGAGCGCTACAAGCAGATGGTCAACGAGTGCCTCGAGGACCGCTCGGAGTTCGGGATGGTGCTCGCGGACGAGGGGGGGACCCGCAACGTCGGGTGCACGGCCCGGATCGTCGAGCTCGTGCAGCGCTACGAGGACGGCCGGCTGGTCATCCTCGTGGAGGGCTCGCAGCGGTTCAAGCTGAACAACATCCTCACCGGCAAGCCCTACTACGTGGGAGAGGTCGAGTATCTGGAGGACGAGACGTCCGAAGAGGACATCTCCGGCCTCGCCGAGGAGTGCGTCGCGCTGCTGGAGCGCGTGATCGAGGCCGCGACGGAGGGCGAGGTGGGCATAGAGGTCGAGCCGCCCTACCGCAACCTCTCCTTCGCCATCGCCGGACGGATCGAGTTCGACCTGGAGACGCGGCAGCGCATCCTGGAGCTCCCCTCGGAGGGGGGGCGCCTGCGCAAGGTCAAGGAGCTGCTCACGGAGACGGCCGAGAAGCTGGAGCGGGACAAGCAGGCCCGCGAGAAGGCGGAGACCAACGGCCATCTCAGGGGCGACTGGAAGCCCAAGTAGGGGAGGCTAACCCTTCTCGTCGTCCTCGTCGGGGATGAGGCTCCTTATCTTGGCGAGGTTCGCCTGGTCCACCTTGTAGATCAGCGGCTCGGCCGCCAGGGCCTCCTCGCCCGCCGCGGCCTTGATCCGCTCCACGAGGTTCTCTTCCACGAGCCAGGCCATGGAGGGCAGGACCCCGGCCAGGATCCGCAACCGCGTCCTGCCGTCCGTCTCGTCCCTCCCCACGAGGCGCGGGGGGAGGAGGTAGAGGTTCGAGGCCTCCTTCAAGGAGCCCAGCACCTTCTCGACCGCGCTGGCCTCGGAGAGCTGCACCTCGATCGTGAAGCGCTGCTCGCCCGAGACGTAGTTGCGGACGCCCATGATCGTCCCGTTCGGGATAAAGATCAGCTCCCCCGAGAGCGCCCGGATCTTGGTCGTCCTCAGGCCCAGCTCCTCCACGAGACCGGCCGCCTTCGTCGGCTCTACCTCGATAAAGTCCCCGACGCTGTACTGGCCCTCGAAGACGATGGAGAAGCCCGCGATGATGTCCCGGAGGAGGCTCTGCGCGCCGAAACCGACCGTGGCGACGAAGACGGTAGCACCCGCGGTGGCGGGGAGCGGGTTGCCGATAAAGATGCTCAGAACGAAGAGGGCGATGCCGAGAGCGATCATGTACCGCAGGGCGTTGCGGCCGAGGGTTATGGCTGTGTTCTGCCGCTTGAGCCGGGCCACCGCCTCGGCGTCGAGGGTCCTCCGCCTGTGGCGCCTGCGCCAGCGCAGGACGCGCGGGACGCCGTGCGTCAGGAGCCGGTAGAAGAGGATGCCGAGGGCCACCACCACGATGGAGGCGATGATCTTGGCGAAAAACTCCGGGCTGGTGACGTACGCGCCGATGCTCTCGAAGAAGGCGCGCACCGTATCCAGGCTTCTCGAGGTCTCCTGGTTGAGCTGACCGGCGGCCTGCTCGGCCTGCTCGACGACGCCGGTCGTCTCTCCCATCGTCTCCTGCAGCAGGAGGACGAGCCCGTAGACCGGCGCCGCCACCCTAGGCTGTCGCCCCGTGGCGTTCGAGGGCGAGTTGGATGAGGCGGTCGAGGAGCCCCTCGTAGGGGAGGCCGCTCGCGGACCAGAGCTTCGGGTAGACGCTGGTCGGGGTGAAGCCGGGGATGGTGTTGATCTCGTTGAGGAGAAGCCGGCCCGTCCCGCGTTCGAGAAAGAAGTCGACCCGGGCCATGCCGGCCGCGTCGATGGAGGTGTACGCGAGGCGGGCCACGCGCCCTATCTCCTCAGCGACGTCCCCCGTCACGTCGGCGGGGGCGACAAGCTCCATGCGGCCCTCGGTGTACTTCGCCTCGTAGTCGTAGAAGCCCTCGCCGGAGACCACTATCTCCCCCGCCAAAGAGGCGTCCGGCTCCTCGTTCCCGAGGACGGCGACCTCGATCTCGCGGGCGTCCACGCCCTCCTCGACGATGATGCGCCGGTCGAGCGCGGCGGCCTCGTCGAGGGCGGAGGCCAGTTCCTCGGCGCTATCGGCCCTGTTTATCCCGACGGACGAGCCGAGGTTGGAGGGCTTGACGAAGCAGGGGTAGCCCAGGGAGGCCTCGATCTCGCGCGTCCACCGTCCCCGGTCCCCCTGCCATTCCCCGCGGGTGAGGCCGAGCCAGCGGACCTGCGGGAGCCCGTGGTAGGCGAAGACCTTCTTCATCGTCACCTTGTCCATGGACGCGGCGCTGGCCAGTACGCCGGAGCCCACGTACGGCACGCCCAGAAGCTCGAGCATGCCCTGGACGGTGCCGTCCTCCCCGTACGGCCCGTGCAGGACGGGGAAGACCACGTCGACCTCGCCGAAGATGCCCGGGGGGAGCCGGTCCGAGGCCGCCACGCCCGCGCTTCTCGCGGGCTTCTCACCGGCCCGGTCCCGTAGCTCGCGCATGGGATCTCCGGTGTGCACCCAGGCCCCCTCGCGGGAGATCCCGACGGGGACCACCTCGTGCCGGCCGCCCTCGCGCAGGGCGTCCATTATGGCGCGAGCCGAGGCGAGGGAGACCTCGTGCTCCCCGCTTCGCCCGCCGAAGACGACCATGACCCGCACCAGTGCGCCGCTCCTCCCTAGCCTCCGAACGCGTCCATCCTAGCAGAGGGACGGGCCGCGATTTCCCCTAGGCCGCCCCCCGCGAGAGCCCCAGGGAGCCCGCGTTCTCCCTGAGGGCCGCGACGACGAAGTCTATGTGCTCGTCGAGGTCCACGCCGAGCTCCTCCGCCCCCTCACGATGTCCTCGCGGCTCACGCTGGCGGCGAAGGACCTCTGCTTCATCTTCTTCTTGACGCTCTTCGCCTTGAGCCCGTCGAGCTTCTCGGGACGGACGAGGGCGCAGGCCGTGACGAAGCCCGAGAGCTCGTCCACGGCGTAGAGCGTCTTCGCCATGAGCGACTCGCGCGGCACGTCCAGGTAGTCGGCGTGGCCCTTGATCGCCTCCAGCACGTCCCCGGGGTAGCCCCTTCGCTCCAGCTCCCTCACCCCGACCATGGGGTGCTCGTCCGGGGTGGGATGCTTCTCGTAGTCCATGTCGTGCAGCAGGCCGGTTACGCCCCACTTCTCCTCGTCCTCGCCGAACCTGCGGGCGTAGGCCCGCATCGATGCCTCGACGGCGAGCATGTGCTTGAGCAACCCATCGCTCTCCGTCCACTCGCGCAGCAGCTTGTAGGCTTCGTCCCGATCCACCGGCTCCTCCAGGATTCGTCGCTCTTCCAAGGCCGGTTATTCTACAAGCGTGCGAGGGGGGCACGCGAAGAGCGGCGGGACAGGTCTCCGGGAGCGGCTCGCTCCGCCGGGCGGCTTATCCCGTCGCTAGTTGCCGGGCCCTGAGGAGCACGGCGTCGAGCATCTCGGGCTTGAGGACGCCGGTGAAGGTGTTCTGCTGGGAGGGGTGGTAGCAGCCGAGGAGCGTCGGGCCGCCCGGGACGCGGTGCTCTGCGCCGTGGCCGAATTTTGGTTTGGGGCGCACCCCATGCAGGCGAAGGGCCCCGTCCCAGGCGATGGCGCCCAGGCAGACGACGACCCTGGCGGGCAACAGGCCGAGCTCGCGGGCCGCGTAGGGGAGGCAGCGGTCGCGCTCATCTGGCGTGGGCTTGTTCTGCGGCGGGGCGCAGCGCACGACGGCGGAGATCCAGAGGCCGCTGACGGTCGCGTCTCCTATGCGCCGCGAGACCGCGCTATCGGAGAAGCCCGCGCGGTGGAGGGAGGCGAAGAGGAAGTCCCCGGATCGGTCGCCGGTAAAGTACCGTCCGGTGCGGTTCGCCCCGTGGGCGGCCGGCGCGAGGCCGAGGACTACGACCCTCGCTCGCGGGTCGCCGAACCCGGGGACGGGCCGGCCCCAGTAGGTCTCGTCCTTGTAGGCGGCCTTCTTCTCGCGGGCGACCTCCTCGCGCCACGCGACGAGCCTCGGGCAGCGGCGGCAGGAGGTTATCTCCTCTTCGAGCTCGGCGAGCCCGGCGGGGCTCGCCCCGTGTCGGCCCTCTTCGTTCAGGCGCCGTAGCGGTTCAGCTTAAGGGCGTGGCCCATGAGGAGGCCCATGATCTCCTCGGCCGGGAAGGCGCCCAGGGAGCCGCCCGCGCACGCCCGCTCCCCGAAGGTCTCCGCCGTCGGGAGGGTGTAGGGCGATCGGAGCAGGAAGGGCACCCCGTGCCAGGAGTGGCTCTTCATCTTGGCGGGGGTTGCGTGGTCGCCGGTTACGGCGAGGGCCGCCGGACCGAGCTCCAGGAGGCGCGGCAGCAGGCCGTCGACCTCCTCTATGACCCCTCGCTTGCGCTCGAAGTCCCCGTCCTCGCCGGCGGCGTCCGTCGGCTTCACGTGGACGAAGAAGAAGTCGTGGTCGTCCCAGGCCGCCTCCAGGGTGTCGAACTCCCCAGAGATGCCCTCGCCCTCCTTCAACAGGTCCATCCCGGCGAGGCGCGCGAGGCCCTTGTACATCGGGTAGCTCGCTATCGCCGCGGCGCGCAGCCCGTACGTCTCCTCGAAGGAAGGCAGCGCCGGGTGCATCCCGAAGCCCCTGAGGAGGACGGTGTTGGCCGGGTGCTGGTCCTTCAGAACCTCGTTCGCCCCCTCCACGAAGGCGTTCGCAAGAGATGCGGCCTTCTCCGTCCCTTCGGAGGGCTCGGTCGGTTTCACGGGGAGGGGTTCGAGGCCCACCCGCTGCGGGTCGGTGTCCGAGAGGGAGCCCGAGAGGCCCGGGGCCCGGAAGACGACGACGGCCCGGTACTCCTTCTCGTGGATGACGAAGACCTCGGCGCCGTCGATCCGTACGTTCTCGTTCAGCAGGTCGACGAGCTCCGCGCCCTTCTCCGAGGGGATGCGGCCCGCGCGGCGATCGGAGATCTTGCCCTCCCCGTCCAGGGTGGCGAAGTTGATCCGTGCCGCGAGGTCGCTCTCCCCGAGGTCGAAGCCGACGCCCAGGGCGCTCAAGACGCCGCGCCCGACCTGGTACTCCAGCGGGTTGTAGCCGAAGAGGGCGAGGTGCCCGGGCCCGCTACCGGGGCTGACGCCGGCGGCGACGGGCCTGCTCAGACCCAGGTCGCTGGAGGCCGCGAGACGGTCGAAGTTCGGGGTGCTCGCGGCCTCCAGCTCCGTCCGGCCGCCCGCTTCCATGGGGAGACCTCCGAGGCCGTCGAGGATGAGCAGCACGATCTTGGAGTCCGTCGAGACCGACAACTCGCGCATGAGATCCAGGTTCAAACTCGTCCTCCTCGTCTGGGTGCCCCGCGGTGGGCGCAGTCTAGCAGATGAGCCCGAGAGACCGAGCCGGCGGTGTGCGGAAGAAGGGCAGACCGTATATTCGTCTCGACGCGGCAAACGGGGTAGGAGGGAGACGCGAATGATTCGGGGCTTGAGGACGGCGATCTACCGCACCGCAGATCTCGGGCGGGCAAAGGAGTGGTACGCCGGCGTGCTGGGCTTCGGCCCCTACTTCGACGAGCCCTTCTACGTCGGGTTTGAGGTGGGCGGTTTCGAGCTCGGCCTCCAACCGTCGGAGCCCGGCGCCACACCCGGCGGCGGGGGCGTCGTCGCCTACTGGGGGGTGGGGGACGCCGACGAGGCGCTCGGGAGGCTGCTGGGGATGGGGGCCACGGTTCACGAAGCAGTCCAGGACGTCGGCGGGGGTATACGGGTCGCCACCGTGCTCGACCCCGACGGCAACGCTTTCGGCATCATCGAGAACCCGCACTTCTCCGCCGGCGCGTCGTAGGGTCCCCGTCTTCTGCTACGCTTCTTCGAGCCTGGGACAGAGAAGATGGGTGCGCAGATGAAGATAGAAACGATAGACCTTGGTTTCATGGGGACGGAGGAGATCATCGCCTCGTTCCTTCTCGTGGGCGAGGGCTCGGCCGCGATCGTCGAGACGGGCCCGACGACCTGCATGGAGAACCTCATGCGCGGCCTCGAGGGGCACGGCGTCGCCCCCGAGGACGTCGCGCAGGTCCTCCTGACCCACGTCCACCTCGACCACGCCGGCGCCTCCGGGAACCTCGTGGAGGTGCTGCCGAACGCCACCTTCTACGTCCACGAGGTCGGCCGTCCGCACGTGGTCGACCCCTCCAAGCTCGTCAAGAGCGCCACGCGCATCTACGGCGAGAGGATGGAGGAGTTGTGGGGTGAGATCCGCCCCGTCCCCGAGGACCGGCTCGTCTCCCTGAGCGGCGGGGAAGAGATCGAGGTCGCCGGCGGCCTCCTCACCGCCCACTACACCCCCGGCCACGCCTACCACCACCTCGCCTTCCACGAGCCCGACTCCGGCGCGCTCTTCGCCGGGGACGTGGCGGGGATACGCCTCCCCGGACAATCGTACGTGCGCCCGCCGACGCCCCCACCCGAGGTCGACATCGAGGCGTGGAGGAGGAGCATAGGGGAGATCCGCGAGCTCGCCCCGACCAGCATCTGCCCCACCCACTTCGGCCGGTTCGAGGACGTGGAGCGCCACCTCTCCGAGCTGGAACAGCGCCTCGAGCACTGGCTGCTCTTCGTCGAGGAGCGGATGGACGAGGGCGCGAGCCGCGATGAGATCTCCTTCGAGCTCGAGAACATGGGCGACGAGGAGCTCCTCCGCGAGGGCGCGTCACCGGGGGACACGGACCGCTACAGCCTCTCCGGCAACTACGAGATGCTCGTCGCCGGCATCATGCGCTACGTGCAGCGGCAGCAGGAGAAGAAGTAGCACGGACGAAGTGGCCCCTCGCGGAGGACCCGCGGCCCGGCCGGGGTAGCCCTGGGCTACCCCGGCCGGAAGGGTTCGCTCAGCCGTTCTTGACGGCCTCGTTGATCTGCTGAAGGCCTGCCTTGGCGTCGGAGAAGACCATCATGGTCTTGTCGGTGTCGTAGAACAGCGGGTTGTCCACGCCGGCGAAGCCGGGGCTCAGGGAGCGCTTGACGAAGATGACCCTCTCGGCCTTCTCGACCTCGAGGATCGGCATCCCCGAGATCGGGGTGTCCTGGTCCGGGTCGTTCGCCGCCGGGTTCACGACGTCGTTGGCGCCGACGATGATCACGGCGTCGGTGTCCTCGAACTCGGGGTTTATGTCCTCGAGGTCGTAGAGCTTCTCGTAGGGGACGCCGGCCTCGGTGAGCAGGACGTTCATGTGCCCCGGCATGCGCCCGGCGACGGGGTGGATGCCGAAGAGCACCTCCTTGCCCTGCGACTCCAGCGTCTCCATCAGGTCGTGGAGGGGGCTCTGGGCCTGGGCCACGGCGAGCCCGTAGCCCGGCACGATCACGACCTTCTGCGCGTCGTCGGCGAGGTAGCCCCCGGCCTCCTCGGGGCTCGCGTCGTTGACCTCGCGGTCCTCGTCGCCCCCGCCCGAGGGCCCGGTCCCCGTCGCGGCGAGGCCGGCGAAGATGATCTTGCGCAGGGGACGGCCCAGGGCGCTGGACATCTGGCGCGTCAGGATCGTACCCGAAGCGCCCACGATGATGCCGCCGATGATCAGGATGTAGTTGTTCAGCACGAACCCGGACGCCGCGGCGGCGATGCCGGTGAACGCGTTCAGCAGCGAGATGACGATGGGCATGTCCGCCCCGCCGATCGGGATGACGAGCAGGACGCCCAAGAGCGCCGAAGCGGCGAGGATGCCGACCACGGACGCCACCGGCGAGAGGAACGGGAGGATGGACCCGTCCAGGATCGCGTTCGCCGCCAGAACGAGGATGCCGACGAAGAGGACGGCGTTGATCACCTGCTGCAGCGGGAAGACGACGGAGCCGGAGAAGGCGAGCTCCTGGAGCTTCAGGAAGGCGACGATGCTCCCCATGAAGCTGACCGTCCCGATAAGGATCGTGAGCGGCACCGTTATGGAGGCGACGATGTTCTCCTCGCCCCCGGTCTGCAAGTGGTAGAACTCCGAGAGCGCGATGAGCGCCGCCGCCCCGCCGCCGACCCCGTTGTAGGCGGCGACCATTTGGGGCATCGCCGTCATGGGTACGCGCTGCGCCGAGACCGCCCCGAGCACCGCCCCCAGCAGCGTCGCGATGCCTATCAGGAGCAGGCTCTCGAACTCGATGACGAAGAGCGTCGTTATCAGGGCGATCGCCATCCCGACGCCGGCGATCGTGTTGCCGGATCTAGCCGTCTCCGGTTTGCGCAGGCGGCGGATGCCGACGATGAACAGCGCGGCGGCCAGGAGGTAGGCCAGAAAAGTCGCGACCTGCAAGGGTTACCTCTTCCTCTTCTTGACCTTGGGGACCGGGGGCCGGAACATGCCGAGCATCCGGTTCGTCACCCAGAAGCCGCCGACGACGTTCAGGGCTCCGAAGAAAACGGCCACGAAGCCCACGATCTGCGTGAAGACGTCGTCCGACGCGGCGAGCGCGATCATGCCGCCCACGAGGATGACGCCGTGGATCGCGTTCGTCGCGCTCATCAGCGGGGTGTGCAGCAGGTTCGGGACGCGCGAGATCAGCTCGAACCCCAGAAACGCCGCGATCACCAGGATCGCGAGCTGCGCGAGTAGTTGCTCCATCTAGCGTGCCTCGCTTTCTTTGGAGGCATTCTCCAGGGCCTCCCGGGTCGGCTCGTGCCGGACCTCGCCGTCGTGCGCGATGCACGTCTTGTCTATGATCTCGTCCTCGAAGTCCAGCGCGAGGGTTACGTCCTTCTCGTCCTTCTCCTCGGCCTGGTCCTCCGTTATGTGCCCGATGAGGTTGTACATGTTGCGCGAGAGAAGCTGGCTCGCGTGGATGGGCATCTCGCTCGGCAGGTTCACGGGCCCCAGGATCCTGACCTCCTGGTGCTCCACGACCTCCCCGGGCTCCGTGAGCTCGCAGTTGCCGCCGCTCTCCGCCGCGAGGTCGACCACGACCGACCCGGGCTTCATGCTCTCGACCATCGCCTTGTCCACGAGCTGCGGGGCCTTCCTGCCCGGCACGAGCGCCGTGGTGATGACTATGTCCATCTCCTTCATGCGCTCCCGGATAAGCTTCTGGTCCTCCTCCAGCTTCTCCTTGGACCAGCCCTCATCCTCTTCCTCGTCTTCGTCCTCCTCGTCCTCTTCCTCGCCCTCAACGATGTACTCGTCGCGCGGCGGCTCGGCGAAGGAGTAGAAGCCCAACGACGCCATGAACTTGCGGAAGCCGGTGGGACGGTACTCCTCGTACTCGTCCTCCTGCCCGTCCTCCTCCTTCTCGTCCTCGGAGTCGATAAACGTCGCGCCCAGGGACTGGGCCTGCTCCTTGGTCTCGGGCCGGATGTCGTAGGCGAAGACCTCGCCGCCCAAGCGGTTCATGATCGCGATGGCCTGCAGCCCCGCCACCGCGACCCCGAAGATCATGACCTTCGCGGCCTTTGTGGTGCCGGCGGCGGTCGAGAGCATGGGCACGTACTTGCCCAGGTTGTTCGCCGCTATAAGGGCGGTCTTGTAGCCCGCGATCGAGCCCATCGAGGAGAGCGCGTCCATCGCCTGCGCGACGCTCGTGCGCGGGATGGCCTCGTTGGAGAAGACGGTCACGCCCGCGTCGGCGAGCGCCTTGACCACCTCCGCGTTCTGCGGCCCGTTGATAAAGCAGACGAGGACGAGGCCCTCGTGCATCTTCCCGATCTCGTCCTCCGTCGGCCTCGCCACCTTGACGACGAGGTCGGCCTCCCCGTAGATCTCCCCAACGCCGTCGACGACCCTGGCCCCGGCGTCCTCGTAGTTCTCGTCGAGGTTGTAGTCTCGCCCCGCGCCCGTCTCCACGAGGACCTCGAAGCCGTCTTTGACGAGCTTGGCTACGGTCTCGGGCACGATCCCGACCCGGCGCTCGCCCTCGGCAATCTCCTTTGGCACCCCTACCTTCACGCACTCTCCTCTTACATGGTCCCCGCATTTAAGGGCCGGATTATATAGGCGCCCGCCTCACGCGCGCAAAAGCCGCACCGTCGCCGAAGCCTGGCCGTTTTGTTATTGCAACGTAATTTTTGCGGGTTATGCTCTCCGGCGTGCAGTACCAAACGTTTCTGAACGGAGGGGAGGTGGCGGTTTGAAGAAGTTCGAGAAGAGGCGCTCACCCCGGCGCGTGGGCTCGGGGCTCGCCCTGCTCGTGGTCTTCGTCGGGCTCGGCCTCCTCGGCTACGGGCTCTGGGCCGAGGTGGCGCCGATGCTCCAGGCGTACACAGCCCCGGAGGAGAGCCAGGCCCCCGCGGACGGCACCACGATGACGCTCGACATCCCCAAGATGGAGCTGGAGGACGTAGAGGTCCGCAGCACGCCGGTCTCGGACTCCTCGGCGCTTGACACCGGCGCCCAGCACGTCGACGGCACGGGCTTCCCGTGGGAGGAGGGATCGAACGTCTACGTGGCCGGCCACCGCATCGGCTACCCCGGCACCGGGTCCTACCTCGTCTTCTACGACCTCGACGCGCTGGAGAACGGCGACGAGGTGATCCTGACCGATGCCGACGGCACGAGGTACACGTACGCCGTCTTTACCAGCTTCGTCGTCGGACCCTCCGACTACGAGGTCACCCGTCCCGTCCCCGGCAAGAGCGTCGTCAGCCTCCAGACCTGCACCCTCCCGGACTACTCCGAGAGGTTCATAGTCCAGGCCGAGCTCGTCAGCGTCTCGGGGGAAGACGTGCAGGCGCAGTACCAGTACGACACCTGAGATCGGGGCATGCAAACGCCGCCCAAGCGGCAGAACGCACGGCTCCGGGAACCGTGGCCGAAGCGTTGCGCGAGCGTAATCGTCCTGTAATCCGTACCTCTTACAGTATCCGTAGAGCAGGGCGGGACGAAGAGAAGGAGACGAAGATGCGTTTGAAGAGCTCGATACTGGCGGTTATCGCCTCGCTTATGGTCCTGACCCTCGCCTCGTGCGGCGGGGGCTCCGGTGACAGCGCCAACGCCCCGGCCGCCCCCCAGGAGCCCGAAGAGCGCGCCGAGCCCGCCGCCCCGGCCGGCGACGAGACGCAAGCCGAGGTGCCCGAGGACAAGACGCTCAGGCTCACCATCCCCAAGATGGCCCGCATCGAGGACGACGTCATCCCCACCACCGCCGGAGACGACGAGGCCGCCCTCAAGGACCACGCCGCCATACACCTCGAGGGGACCGGCTACCCGTGGGAGGAGGAGGCCAACGTCTACGTGGCCGGCCACCGCCTGGGCTACCCCAACACCGACTCGTTCCTGGCGTTCTGGGACCTCGACGCGCTGGAGAACGGGGACAGGATCAGGGTGAAGGACGCCAACGGCAAGGAGTACGTCTACGAGGTGTTCAAGGAGTTCGACGTGGCGCCCACCGACCTGTACGTGCTGGACCCGGTGGCGGGCAAGAACGTGCTGACGCTGCAGACGTGCACCTTGCCGGACTACTCGAGGCGGCTCATCGTCCAGGCCGAGCTCAAGCAGGGCTAGCCCAAAAACGCACGGGGTCGCGGGGCGACCCGCAGACGAAAAGGAGAGGGGGCCGGGTTCTGTGAACCCGGCCCCCTCTCCTTGCTCTCCGTGGCGACGATTCGGGTAATTACCGGCTGAGGAACCACGTCCCCGGTTACTTCTTTGCGGCTTTCCGCGGCCGGCGTTCGGCGGCGAGGCGCCGGACCGGGGTACCGTTCGCGAGGTGCTCCTCGACGACCTCCGGGACGTCCTTCTCGCGAAGGCCCAGGTACCAGGTGCCCTTGGTCTCCGCCCCGTCGTAGACGACGGCGTTGGGGCCGTGCTTGCAGAGGCCGAGGCAGCCGACGGCGTCGGTGCGGACCTCCCCGAGGAGGCCGGAGGCTCGCAGTTCGCCCTTGAGCGTCTTTCTCACGTCCTTCGCGCCGCGCTTCTTGCAGTCGCCGCCGGTGCAGATCAGGACGTGCGACTCGTAATCTCTTACCTTCGCCGCAGGCCTTGCATCAACGACCGCGACGGCGCCTTCGTGACCCTTCTTGGACTTCTTCTTCTTGGAGATGGTCGCCTCCGTACTCGGCCCCGGCCCGCGCGGGCCGGGGATGTCCTCTATCGCCAATTGAGAATCGTTCCCAGTAGGCGACTTATACCACGATCCGGGCGCGGGCGGTAAGATGGGGCGTGAGGTAGAACACGCTGCGTGGTCGGAGGGTGGAGGACGTTTGATCTGCAGGGTTGTGGCATGGGAGGGCGGGTTTTGAGCCCGCAGGCCGTTATCGACGTGGGGTCCAACACGATCCACCTTCTCGTCGGGGAGGTGGAGAACGGGGCGGTCCTGCCGGTGACGGGGAGAAGTTCTCGGCCCGTCTCGGGCGGGGTGGACAAGACAGGGAGGATCGAGGAGCGGCGCATACCGCTCGCCGCCGAGGCGATCAAGCTCTTCGGCATGGTGGCGAAGATGAACGGGGCGCCCGAGCCGACGGTGTTGGCGACGAGCGCCGTGCGGGATGCCGAGAACGGCGGGGAGCTCGTGGAGGAGGTGCGCAGGACGTCGGGGCTCGAGATGCGGCTCATCTCGGGCGAGGAGGAGGCGGATCTCGGGTTCCGCGGGGCCGTCTCGGCGCTCGGGGAGGGCTACGTCTGGGAGGCGCCCGCGCTCGTCGTGGACCTCGGCGGCGGGTCCGCGCAGCTTATCCTCGGAGACGCGACGGAGGGGGCCCAGAAGCAGGTCTCGCTGCCCCTGGGGTCCAACCGCACCACCGAGCGCTTCTCCGCCGGCGACCGGCCCAACCCCAAGGAGCTCAAGGCCCTGAGGAAGGCCGCGCGCGAGATGCTGCCCGACTGGAAGCTGTCCAAGCGGACGGCGGTCGTTGCTATCGGGGGCTCTGCGCGGGCGGTACTCAAGGTGACGCGGGACGAGTTGACGGCCGAGAAGCTGAAGAAGCTCGCGGAGGAGCTCTCCGGCAGGCCCGCGGCGGTGCTGGCGCGGGAGGAGGGGCTCACGCCCGAGCGGGCGCGGGTGCTCCCCGCGGCGGCGGCGACGCTGGCCGCGATCCTGCAGCGCTACGAGAAGCCGTCCCTGACCGTCGCGCGCGGCGGTATCAGGGAGGGCGCGATCCTCGCGCTCGCCGAAGAAGCGGGCGGATAAAGATAGGAGACCCGAACGGGGGGAAGTAGATTGAGCATCGCCGAGAAGACCACGAGCCTTTCCGATCCGTCGCTGTACATCAACCGGGAGCTCTCGTGGCTCGGCTTCAACGAGCGGGTTCTGGCCCAGGCCAGGGACGAGCGGCACCCGCTCCTCGAGAGGGCGAGGTTCGTCTCGATCTCAGAGACCAACCTCGACGAGTTCTTTATGATCCGGGTCTCGGGCCTCCAGCAGCAGGTCCTCAACGAGCTGCCGAACCCGGTCCCGGACGGGATGACCCCGGAGGAGCAGCTCGGCCGCGTCTACGAGCACACCGAGCGCTTCCTCGCCGAGCAGCGCGAGATCCTGAGGGACGAGCTCCTGCCGGCGCTCGACGAGCAGGGGATAAGGCTCGTCCCCTACGGCAAGATCGGCAAGAAGGAGAAGCGGGAGCTTCGGGCGATGTTCGCCCGGGACATCCTGCCGATCCTGACGCCCCTCGCCATAGACCCGGCGCACCCCTTCCCCCACATCTCCAACCTCTCCCTGAACCTGCTCGTCGTCATAGGCGACGGGGGGAGGGAGCTTATGGCGCGGATAAAGGTGCCGACCACGATCCGCCGCTTCTTGAAGGTCCCGCCGACGGAGGAGCCGGAGGCCGCACCGGCGCCCGGGACGCACGAGGAGATAAAGCTCGTGCGCGTCGAGGAGGTTATCGCGGCCAACCTCGACGAGCTCTTCCCGGGGAAGGAGATCCTCTCCAGCCACGTCTTCCAGGTGACGCGCAACGCCGACCTCGTGATAGAGGAGGACGAGGCGAGCGACCTCCTGCAGGCGATAGAGGACGAACTGGAGGGCCGCTGGTTCGGCCAGAGCGTCAGGCTGATGGTCGCCGACTCGATGCCCAGGGAGCTTCGGGAGTGGCTGACGGAGAACCTGGAGGTGGACGCGGGCTCCGTCTTCGCGGTGCCGGAACCCCTTGGCCTCGGGACCTCGACGAGCTCACGCACCTCGACCGCGGGACCTGCTCTACCCGCCGCCCACGCCGAGGGTGCCGCCGGAGATCCGGGCGGCCCGCTCCATCACCTCGGCGATCCGGGAGGGGACGTCCTCCTCTACCACCCCTACGACTCGTTCGCCCCGGTGGTGGAGTTCGTGCGGGCGGCGGCGGCCGACCCCGACGTCCTCGCCGTGAAGCAGACCCTCTACCGGGTGGGATCCAACTCGCCGATCATCGAGGCCCTGAAGGGGGCGCGCGACGAGCAGACGCAGGTCGCCGTCCTCGTGGAGCTGAAGGCGCGCTTCGACGAGGAGCCGAACATCGTCTGGGCGAGGCAGCTCGAGGCCAGGGGCGTGCACGTGGCCTACGGGATCGTGGGCTTCAAGACGCACGCGAAGATGTGCCTCGTGGTGCGCCGGGAGGGCGGCGAGAAGCCGGGGCTGAGGCGCTACGTCCACATGGGGACGGGCAACTACAACCCCGGGACCGCCCGCGTCTACACGGACTTCTCGTACTTCACCGACGATCCCGGCATGGCCGAGGACGGGACGGACCTCTTCAACTACCTCACCGGCTACTCGGAGCAGGAGGATTTCCACGAGCTGCTCGTCGCCCCGCTGACGATGCGCCGCAGGTTCGTGGAGCTTATCCGGGAGGAGGCGGAGAAGGCGAAGGGGGGCGAGCCCGCCCGGATCTCCTTCAAGATGAACAACCTCACGGACCCCGCATCATCGAGGAGCTCTACCTCGCCTCGCAGGCGGGGTGAAGATAGAGATGATCATCCGCGGCATCTGCTGCCTGAGGCCGGGGCTCCCGGGATAAGCGAGAACATCCGCGTGGTCTCGCTCGTCGGGCGCTTCCTCGAGCACGCGAGGGCGTTCGCCTTCGGGCCGGGACGAGCGGATCTACCTCGGCTCGGCCGACCTGATGCAGCGCAACCTCGACCGCAGGATTGAGACGATGTTCCCCCTGCGCGAGGCGCGCCACCGCGAGAAGATACGGCGCCTCTTCGACCTCCAGCTCGCCGACACCGCGAACTCCTGGGAGCTCAAGCCGGAGGGCTCCTACGAGCGCCTCTGCCCGAGCGAGGGGGAGGAGCCCCTGGACAGCCAGGCACTCCTCCTCGAAGAGCCGCTCTAGGGCGCCCCGGGGGGCGGTGCGGCCCTCCGAAGAGACCGGAGAGTGCTACAGTCCGCACAGTTGAGAGACCGGCCGAAGCAGAGGGGAGCAGGCGTGGCAGAACGGACCTCCGAACGGGACCGCGGGGCGGACGAGGGCAAGGGAGCGCGCCGCGCCCCGCGGAGAAGGGGGCCTCGGGCAAGGGAGCCTCGAGCTCGCGGCGGCGGTCTGAGGACCGGGGCAAGGACCATCAGGAGGTCGAGTGGCAGTTCGACGCCGACGACCTCGGGCGTGTGGAGGGCTGGCTCGGGGAGAGGGCTCCCGGCTCCGGGTTGGCCCTGGGCCCCGGCTCCACGGACGACCTCGTGGACGGCTACTACGACACCGGGGACTGGCGCCTCTACCGGGCCGGCTACGCCCTGCGCATCCGCGAGGCGGAGGGCGGGGCCGAGGCGACCATGAAGTCCCTCGCCACCTCCGACGGCGGGCCCCGGCGGCGGCGCGAGATCTCCGAGCCCCTGAAGGACGCGAAGGTCGCCACGCTGCGCGCGGCCAAGGGCCCCGTCGGGGAGCGCCTGCGCCTGCTCGTCGGCGGGCGCGAGGTCGGGCGGATCTTCGAGGTCCGCACCAGCAGGAAGACCTTCGCCCTGAACCTTGCCCAGAGCGACGGCGCTACGCCCGACGGTGCCACGCCCGACGGCGTGGCGGACGGCGAGGTCGTCGAGGACGCGGCGGGAGAGGTGCGCCAGGCGTCCGGGGGGGAGGAGAACCGGGTGGGCGAGGTCGTCCTCGACTCCACGCGGATACCCCTCGGCGAGGGCGACGAGTCGGCGGGGCTCACGCGCGTCGAGGTGGAGGTGGAGGCCGGGGCCGCGTCCGATCCGCGGGTCGGGGGTTCGTCCGGGAGATGGAGGGCGCCCTGGGGCTGCGCCGGGCCAGGATCTCCAAGTACGAGGCCGGGATCTTCGCTACGGGGTTGAGCCCGGAGGGGCCGGAAGACTTCGGGCCCACGAGGGTGGACGCCTCTCTCTCGCTCGGGGAGATGGCGTTCGCGGTGCTGCGCCGCCAGTTCGGCGTGATGAGGGCGCACGAGCCGGGCACCCGGCTCGGCGAGGACCCGGAGGAGTTGCACGACATGCGCGTGGCGACGCGCAGGCTGAGGGCCGCCATGAAGCTCTTCCAGGACGCGCTGCCGGAGCGATCTCGTTGGCTGCGCGAGGAGCTGCGCTTCTTCGCGGGCGTGCTGGGCGACGTCCGCGACCTCGACGTCCAGATCGAGGAGGTGCAGGGGCTGACCGGCAACGGGGATCTCGAGGAGGACGAGGCCCTCGCCGCGATCGTCTCCGCCCTCGGGGAGAGGCGCGTCGAGGCGCGCGGGCGCATGCTCGAGGCCCTGGACTCCGAGCGCTTCGAGCGTTTCGAGGCTTCTTTCGCCGAGATGCTCCGTCGCGGCCCCCACGGCGCCGGGAGCCCGGAGGCAACCAGGAACGGCTCCTCCGGCGCGGACGTCCCCGTGCTGGAGGCGGCCCCGGAGATCCTCGGCCGGCGCTACCGCAGGTGGCGCAAGGCCGCGGCCGGGCTGGACGAGGGCTCGCCCCCCGAGGAGTTCCACGACCTGCGGAAGAAGGGCAAGCGCCTGCGCTACGCCCTCGAGTTCTTCTCCGGGGTCTACGGTGAGGAGGCCACCGGCTCGCTCGTCGGGCCGCTGAAGTCCGTGCAGGACTCCCTGGGACGGCACCAGGACGTGATCGTCGCGGCCGATCTGCTGCGCGAGATCGCCGTCGGAACCCCGCGCATGCCCAAGCGGACGGTCTTCTCGCTCGGCCTCCTCGCCCAGCGCTACCTCACCGAGGCCGCAGAGCTCAGGGCCTCCTCGATCTCCGCCAAGGAGTACCGCTCGTTGAGCGGGGGCAAGGCCTGGAGGGGCTTCGAGAAGGCGATGGCGGGGGAGCGCCGGGCGGCCGGGAAGGCCCGCAAGGGGTCCGGCAAGAAGAAGGGCAGGTAGCGGCTTGGAGCTCTACGTGGTGCGGCACGCCGTCGCCTTCAAGCGGGACGCGCAGAGGTGGCCGGACGACGGCGAGAGGCCGCTCACGCCCGAGGGGAAGGCCGAGTTTCGGAGGGCCGCCCGCGGCCTCGGACACCTCGCGCCGTCCGTGGACGCGCTGCTCAGCAGCCCGCTCGCGCGGGCGTGGCAGACGGCGGAGATTCTCGCCGGCCTGGAGGGCTGGCCCGAGCCCAAGGCCTTTCCAGCCCTCGAACCGGAGGTGCCTCCGGAGGACGCGGCGCTCGCGCTCGAGGACTACGCCGGCGCGGGCTCCGTGGTCATCGTCGGGCACCGGCCCGGCCTGCACGAGCTGACGTCGTACCTTCTGACCGGCGACGCGGAGGCCGACGTGAGGATCAAGAAAGGCGGCGCCCTGCGCCTGAGCTTCGACGGCCCCACGGGCTCCGAGACGGCCGCGCTTCGCTGGCTCCTCACGCCCGCCCTGCTCGGCTCCTGCGCGCCCCCTGACTACTCCTGAGTCTTACAACGGACGGCTCGCGGGCCGTCCGCCCAGAGGGAGCGCGGCGAACGTCTCGGGCTCGGGGTACTCCTCGTCGAGGCCGAGCAGGGTGAGCTCGACGCGGTCCACCCGGAGCTCGCCGACCGGCGCGTCGCGGAAGCGCTCGATCTCCCGGACGAACGCCTCCGGGGCGGGAGTACCGTCGGGGGCTTGTATGTAGGCTACGGTCAGGTGGGGCGGCCCAGGGGCTCCGAGAGCCCGCACCGCTTCCGAATGGCCTCCCGCAGCTCCCCCAGCTTCCCTCCGTCGTGGATCTCGACGAAGACGGCCCGGGGAACGCGTTCAGGTTTCGGAGCTCCGCCGTGAAGGGCGAAAAGTCGGCGAGTACCTCCCGCGCCTCGGACGCCAACTCCTTTAAACGTCCCCGGGACACCTCGTCCTCTGCCTCCGGCTCGGGGACCACGAAGCCGGGGAGCAGGAGCGTTACGTGCATGAAGTGGTCGGGGTGCAGCGAGATGAACGGGAAGGGCCGGAGCGCTTCCCGCAGGGGCTCCAGACCTTCGCGGAGGCCCCCCGCCTCCGCGGGGACCAGGAAGGAGGCGGAGAGATCGTGGCCGTTCTGCCACTCGGGGTCCGTGTGCCCCCCGAACTCCAGACGGCGCTCGTCCCTGAACCTCTGCCACAGCTCCTCGTACCCCTGCACCGCCCGAACTGTAACAGAAAGAGCATCGAGCCCCGCCCGGGGCGCTAGTTCCCTAACTCTTCTTTCTGCGCTTCCTCTTGGGGGGCGAGATCGGCAGGGTCGTCGAGGTACGCAACGCCGGAAGCATCGGTACCTTGGTCCTGGTGTTCACCTTCAGGGCTCCGGCCTTTGTCAGGCTCGTCGTAAAAGAAGTCTTGATGCGCATGGTGCCGCTCCTTCCGCGCCTCGGTCTCCGACGGAGTCTACCCTTCACATGCGGTGTCGAACCGGCGACGGCGGCTCGCGGGGAGCGGCGTCAGGTGACGCGGCGGGCGGAGAGCGGGGGGAACTCGGGTTGCTTTTTCTCCGCAAAGGCCGCGAGGCCGATCCGGTAGTCCTCGGAGGCGAGGGTCGCGCGGATGGCGGCGGTCTCGTAGCGCAGGCCCTGCTCGATGGCGGTCTCGGAGGCCAGGTCCACGGCGGCCTTGGCGTAGGCGAGGGCGAGGGGGCTGTTCGCGGCGATCTCGCCGGCTAGAGACCGCGCCGCCTCCATGAGCCCCTCCGCGGGGACGACCTCGCCCACGAGGCCCATCTCGAGGGCGCGCTCGGCGTCTATCCTCCTGCCGGTCAGGATCAGCTCCTTGGCGTGGGTGGGCCCGACGAGGCGGGGGAGGCGTTGCGTGCCGCCCGCGCCCGGGACGATGCCGAGGCCCACCTCGGGGAGCGCGAATCGGGCGCCACGGGCGGCGATGCGGAAGTCGCAGGCCAGGGCGATCTCTAGGCCGCCGCCGAAGGCGAGGCCGTTGAGGGCGGCTATCGTGGGGGCTTGAAGGCGGGCCAGCCCCTCCGCGAGGGCGACCATCGAGCGGTTGTGGGCCCACCGCTCGTCGTCGTCCATCCCGGCGCGCTCCTTGAGGTCCGCGCCCGAGCAGAAGGCTTTGTCGCCCGCGCCGGTCAGGATCATCGCCCGCACCTCGCCGGAGCCCTCGATCTCCTCCAGCGCCTCCCGAACCTCTCCGACGATGCGCACGCCGAGGGCGTTGTAGCGCTCGGGACGGTTCAGCGTCACCGTCGCCACGCCCCCCTCCGAGGAGACCCCGATCTGCTCCCAGTCCCTGGCCTTCATCCCGTCCCCTTCCCGGTTCCGCATACATCGAGACGGCCATTCTCCCCGAGTCGGGACGCCCGCACAATCGACGCGCGGCGGGGGCGTAAATCGCGCGCGGCGGCCCCGCGCGGGTACAATCCTCCGATGGACTTCCTGACCATCAGGGCGGAGAACCCCGGCCCGCTCACGCTCGAAGGCACGAACACCTACGCCGTCGGCGGCACGGTCGTGGACCCCGGCCCGGACGACGAGGGGCACCTCCGAGCCATCCTGGCCGCGGGACCGGTGGAGCGCATAGTCCTCACCCACCGCCATCCGGATCACGCCTCGGGGGCCGCGCGGCTCTCGGACCTCTCCGGGGCCCCCGTGCTCTCCCACGGCGACGGCCTCGGGGACGGGGACGAGGTGGCGCCGGGGCTGGTCTGCGTCCACACGCCCGGGCACGCCCCGGACCACCTGTGCTTCTGGCGGCCCGAGAGCGGCACCCTCCTCTCCGGCGACCTCATCGCCGGGCGCGGCAGCATCATGATCTCCCCGCCGGAGGGGGACCTCGCGGCTTACATGGATTCTTTGGAGAAGGTCAGGGCCCTGTCCCCGAAGCGCATCCTGCCGGGTCACGGCCCGGAGGTCGCGGAGGCCGTCGCGAAGATAGACGAGTACCTGGCGCACCGGCGGGAGCGCGAAGGGCTCGTCGTCGCGGCGCTGAGGGAGGGGGCCTCGACGGTGGGGGAGGTGGTGGAGCTGGCCTACCGGGATACGCCCCGCGAGATGCACCCCTACGCCGCGCTCGCGGCCCGGGCGCACCTCGCCAAGCTCGGGCGGGACCTGCCGGGGTAAGGCGTCGGGGCGCGAGCTTGCGCGGTAGACGCATTGACCCAAAACACGGGAGTGTGCGACCCTAGCGGCGGGCGTAGAGCTCGTTCCGCCCCCGTGGGCCAGAGACCGAAGGGAACGTCGATGTTAAAGAAGGTGCTGGTTGCCAACCGGGGCGAGATCGCGATCCGCGCGTTCCGGGCCGCGTACGAGCTCGGCATCCGCACCGTCGCCGTCTACACGCCGGACGACCGGGACTCCCTGCACCGCCAGAAGGCCGACGAGGCGTACGAGATCGGGGAGGTCGGCCATCCCTTGAGGGCCTACCTCGACGCCGCCACCCTCGTGGAGACCGCGAGGCGCGTCGGGGCGGACGCGATCTACCCGGGCTACGGCTTCCTCTCCGAGAGCCCGGCTTTCGCGCGGGCGTGCGAGGAGGCCGGCATCGTCTTCGTGGGGCCGCCGCCCGACGTCCTCGCCCTGACCGGCAACAAGCTGGAGGCGCGCAAGGCGGCCGGGGCCGCGGGCGTCCCCGTGCTCAGCGCCTCCGAGACCGTCTCCGACCCCGAAGAGGCCCGCGAGAGGGCGGGGGAGATCGGGTTCCCCGTCTTCGTGAAGGCGGCGAGCGGCGGCGGGGGCAGGGGGATGCGCCTCGTGAAGGAGCCCGAGAACCTCCCGGGCGCGGTCGAGACGGCGATGCGCGAGGCCGAGGCCGCCTTCGGGGACGCCACGGTCTTTCTGGAGCAGGCCATCGAGAGGCCGAGGCACATCGAGGTCCAGGTGCTCGCGGACGCCGGGGGCGAGGTGATCCACCTGTACGAGCGCGACTGCTCCGTGCAGCGCCGCCACCAGAAGGTCCTCGAGATGGCCCCCGCCCCGAACCTCGACCCCGAGCTGCGCGCCCGCCTCTGCTCGGACGCGGTCCGGTTCGCCAAGGAGGTCGGCTACCGCAACGCCGGCACGGTCGAGTTTCTCGTCGGGGAGGACGGCGAGGAGTACGCGTTTATCGAGATGAACCCCCGCATCCAGGTCGAGCACACGGTCACCGAGGAGACGACGGACGTGGACCTCGTCCACGCGCAGCTGCGCATCGCCGGCGGCGAGACGCTCGCCGACCTCGGCCTCTCCCAGGAGGACGTCCGCCAGCGCGGGGTGGCGCTCCAGTGCCGGGTCACGACGGAGGACCCGGCCGACGGGTTCCGGCCGGACACCGGGCGCATCTCCGCCTACCGCTCGCCGGGCGGCGCCGGCATCCGTCTCGACGGCGGCACCACCTACTCGGGCGCCGAGGTCAGCCCGTACTTCGACTCGCTCCTGGTGAAGCTCACGGCGCGCGGTCCGGACCTGCCCGCCGCGGCCCGCCGGGCGACGAGGGCGCTGGCGGAGATCCGGGTGCGCGGCGTGGCGACGAACGTGGCGTTCTTGCGCGCCGTCCTCGCCGACGAGGACTTCCTGGCCGGCCGGGTGAGCACCTCCTTCGTGGACGAGCGCCCGCACCTCACCTCGGTCTCGACCGGAAAAGACCGGGCGAGCCGCCTCCTCAGCCTGCTCGCCGACGTCACGGTGAACCGCCCGCACGGCCCGCCGCCGTCCGCCCCGGACCCCCGGACGAAGCTTCCTCCGCTCCCGGAACCCGAGGCCCCGGCCGGGACGAAGCAGCGCCTGCGGGAGCTCGGCCCGGAGGGCTTCGCGCGGTGGATGCGCGACTCCGAGGCCCTGCTCGTCACCGACACGACGATGCGCGACGCCCACCAGTCCCTCCTCGCCACGCGCATGAGGACCTTCGACATGCTCGCCGCGGCCCCGCACGTCGGGAGGGGGCTGCCGGGCCTCCTCTCCGCCGAGGCCTGGGGCGGGGCGACCTTCGACGTGGCGCTGCGCTTCCTGCACGAGGACCCGTGGGAGCGCCTCGCCCGCCTCTCCGAGGCCCTCCCGAACGTCTGCCTGCAGATGCTCCTCAGGGGCCAGAACGCCATCGGCTACACGACGTACCCCTCCGGCGTCGTGCGGGCGTTCGTGGCTGAGGCGCACCGGACCGGGATGGACATCTTCCGCATCTTCGACGCCAACAACGACGTCGACCGGATGCGCCCGGCGATAGAGGCCGTGCGCGAGACCGGCGCCCTGGCCGAGGGGGCCATCTCCTACACCGGCGACCTCTCGGACCCCGGGGAGAAGCTCTACACCCTGGACTACTACCTCCGGCTCGCCGAGGAGTTGGTGGAGGCGGGCTCGCACGTCCTGTGCATAAAGGACATGGCGGGGCTCCTGCGGGCGCCCGCGGCGAGCAGGCTCGTCTCGGCCTTGCGGGGCGAGTTCGACCTGCCGGTGCACCTGCACACCCACGACACCTCCGGGGGCCAGCTCGCCACCTACCTCGCCGCCATCCAGGCGGGGGTGGACGCCGTGGACGGGGCGGCGGCCCCGCTCTCGGGGATGACGAGCCAGCCCTCGCTCTCGGCCATCGTCGCCGCGACCGACCGCACGGAGCGCGAGACCGGGCTCTCCCTGGATTCTCTGGCGGACCTCGAGCCCTACTGGGAGGCGGTCAGGACGCTCTACGCGCCGTTCGAGGCGGGCCTCAGGTCGCCGACGGGGACGGTCTACCGGCACGAGATCCCGGGCGGCCAGCTCTCGAACCTCCGCCAGCAGGCGCTCGCGATGGGCCTCGGCGAGCGCTTCGAGGAGATAGAGAAGGCCTACGCCCGGTGCGACGATCTGCTCGGCCACCTCGTCAAGGTGACCCCGACGAGCAAGGTGGTCGGCGACCTCGCCCTCTACCTCCTTTCCTCGGACGTCGACCCGGACGAGCTGGAGAAGGACCCGTCCTCCTACGACCTCCCCGACAGCGTCTTGGGCTTCCTGCGCGGCGAGCTCGGGGAGCCGCCGGGCGGGTGGCCCGAGCCGTTCAGGAGCCGGGCGCTCGAGGGGCGCGACGGCGACGAGGAGGCCGAGAGCGGCGCCGAAGGCCCCCAGGGGGAGGAGCTGGCGGCGCTGGCCTCCGCGAGCGAGGGGCCCGAGCGGCGCCGGGCGCTCGACGGGATCCTGCTGCCGGGGCCCACGGCCGAGAAGGAGAAGGCGGAGGAGAGCTACGGCGACGTCTCCGTCGTGCCGACCCGCGCCTTCCTCTACGGCCTGGAGACGGGGGAGGAGCTCGCCATCGACCTGGAGCCGGGCGTCAGGCTCTACCTGGAGCTGGAGGCCATCACCGGGGCCGACGAGCGCGGCATCCGGACGCTCATGGTCTCCCTGAACGGCCAGTCCAGGCCCGTCGACGCCCAGGACCGCTCACTGGAGCCCGAGGTGCCCGTCCGCGAGAAGGCGGATCCGAACGACCCCGGCCACGTCGCCGCCCCGATGAGCGGCGTGGTGACGATGGCCGTCGAGGAGGGCGAGGCCGTCGAGGCGGGCAAGCAGCTCGGCACGATGGAGGCGATGAAGATGGAGTCCTCCATCAGGTCGCCCTCGGCCGGGACCGTCGAGAAGCTCGCCGTCCAGTCGGGGACCAGGGTCGAGCCGGGGGACCTCCTGATCGTCCTGAAGACCGGCTGAACCGGGTGCGCCCGTGTGGCGGAGGGGCGGACGAGCCGCGGCGATCCCGCTCGGGCTCGACCGGTCGGGCGCGGGCGGTGCGTGCCGGGGGCATGCCTCCTCCCGCAGACCATGACGGCGCTCGATGGGTATGGTCGCGGTGCAGCACTGGTTTTCGCGGGCCGTTTCGGCCGGGACGTGAACGTTCGGGCGGTGTTGGGGACCGTGCTCGTCTAGCCTATTTCGACGGCGCCGTAGCGCAGGGCGAAGACCAGGGCTTGCAGGCGGGAGTGGACGCCGAGCTTGGCGAGGATCCTGGCCATATGGTTGCGCTCGGTGGTGACGCTTATGCGCAGCCGCTCGGCGATCTCGCGGCCGTCGAGGCCCTCGGCCAGGGCCTGCAAGACCTCGCGCTCGCGGGGGGTGAGCTGCGAGAGGGCGTGGCGGGCCTCGTGCTCTTCTTTTCTGCGGGTGCCGGCGAAGCGCAAGAGCTCCACGATCTCCGAGAGGGGCAGCAGCGTCTCGCCCGCCCTGAGGCGTCTGACGGCTTCGACGACCTCGCTCATGCCGACCGTCTTGTGCATCACCCCCGCGGCCCCGTACTCGACGGCCCGGGCGATCTCGGACCGGTCCAGGCTGGCGCTCAGGACCAGCGCCTGCGCGTCGGGGTTGGCGTCGCGCAGCTCCTTGATGAGCTCGCCGCCGTAACCGTCGGGGAGCCCGAGGTCGACGAGGGCGACGTCGACAGGCTCCGCCCCGAGCCTCTCGCGGGCCTCCGCAAGCGAGCCCGCCTGCCCCACCACCTCGAACTCCGGCGCCCGGTCCAGGACCGAAGCGATGGCCTGGCGGAAGGAGGCGTGGTCCTCGACGAGCAGGATGCGGGCCACGTTCTCCTCGGCGTCGTCGTCCCCGAGGGGCATCTCGAAGCGCACCGTCGTCCCCTCCCCGGGCCGGCTCTCCACCTCCAGGTCCCCCCCGAGCGTCCGGGCCCGCTCCCGCATGTTCCTGACGCCCATGCCGAGGGCTTCTTCCGCGTGGAAGCCCACCCCGTCGTCCGAGACCTCGGCGCGGAGCGTGTTGTTGGAGGCCTCGACCGTCACGGAGACGGTCCGGGCCTTCGAGTGGCGCCGGGCGTTCGTCAGGGCCTCCTGGATGATGCGCAGGAGCTCTACCTGCCCGTCCTTGTCCAGCGGCAGGTCGGCGCCCACCGAGGCCTCGATCTCCTGCCCCGGCGCTCGGCGGCGGTTCATCTTCGCCAGGGACGAGAGCATCTCGGGGAAGGTCTGTTCGTGGTGGCCCTCGAGCCTCAGGTCGTAGATGGCGCCGCGCAGGCCCTCGACCGAGCGTTTCAGCGCCGCGGAGACCTCGTCGAGCTCGGCGGTGTTCGTCCCTTCCCTGGCGAGGGCCTTTCTCAGCTCGATCTGCTGGAGGGCGTGGACGATGTCTTGCAGGGCCTCGTCGTGTATGTCGCGGGCGATCCGGGCCCGCTCGGCCTCCCGCACCTCGCGCAGCGCCTCCTCGGCCCGCTTGCGCTCGGTGATGTCCTCGCAGACGACGAGGACGATGCGGCCGCCCCCGGCGGTCCGTACCGCGTTGGCCCGCTCCTCGACCCACAGTACGCTCCCGTCCTTGCGCATCTTGCGCGCCTCCCAGACGCAGAGGGAGTTCGGGTTCTTGAGGCACGCGCTGAGGTTGCGCGTCAGGATCTCCTCGTCGTCCTCGTGGAACAGATCCTGCATCCGTCGTCCCACGAGCTCGTCGGGCTCGTAGCCGAGCTGCTCGGCGCCGAAGCGGTTGACCGAGAGGACCGTGCCACCCTCGTCGAGCGTGAGGTACATGGAGGGGTTGTCCTCGTAGAGCACCCTGTAGCGCTCCTCGTTCTCCCGGACGGACTCGAAGAGGCGGGCGTTGTCCATCGCCACCGCCGCCTGCGCGGCGAGCGCCGTGGCGATGCCCTCCTCGTGTTCCCCGAAGACCCCGGGCTCGGGGTGGCCGAAGAAGAGGCCGCCCAAAACCTCCCCCGAGCGCGAGACGACCGGGACCGCGAGGTAGCTCGCCACGGGGACGCCCTCGGCCGCGCCCCAGAACGCCGGGGCGTCGCCGTAGCCGCCCTCCGCCCGTACGTCGTCCGAGCGCACGACCTCCCCGCTGCTCAGCGCCGGTCCGAAGACCCGGGCGCTGCGCGCCACGTGCAGCTTCGCGAAGGCCTCGCGCGACAGGCCGGAGACGGCGTGGAGCGTGTAAGAATCCCCGCCCCCGACCACGTTCAAGAACGCGCCGAAGGAGGCGCCGGTGAGCCTCGTCGCCTCGTCCGTCACCACCTGCGCCAGCTTCTGCCCGTCAAGCTCGGACGACAGCATCTGGCCGACGCGGTTCAGCTTCTCGAGCGTCTCGGTCTGCTCGCGCAGGGCCTCCTCGGCGAGCCTGCGCTCGGTTATGTCCTCGACCGTGCCCTGGATGCCGACCATGCGCCCGCCCTCGTAGAGGGCGTGGGCGCTCGTGGAGATCCAGACCGCGCCGCCGTCCCTGCGCCGCACCCGGGTCTCGAAACCGGAGACGGAGCCCCGCTCCTCGAGGAGGCGGAGAAGCTCCCGGCGCCCGGCGGGGTCCTCGTAGAGCTGCTCGCCCACGTTCGTGACCGCCTCGATCATCTCTTCCGGGCTCTCGTAGCCGAAGATGCGGGCCATGGCCGGGTTGGCCGCCAGGATGCGCCCGTCCACCGACGTCTGGAAGATGCCCTCGACGGAGCTCTCGAAGATGGAGTGGTACCTCTCCTCGGCCTCGCGCAGCGCGTCCGCCATCTGCTTGCGCTCCGTGACGTCTTCCTGCACCCCGACAAAGAAGATCAGGCGCCCGTCCTCGTCGTGGACGGGGGAGATCGAGAGGTCGTTCCAGAACGGCGTGCCGTCCTCCTTGTAGTTGCGCAGCACCACCCGGCACTCGCGCCCCTCCCTCACGGCGGCGCGCACCGCCTCCAGGTCCGCCTGGTCCGTATCGCCGTTCTGCAGGAACCTGCAGTTTCTGCCGAGGATTTTCCCGGGCGCGTAGCCCGTGACCTTCTCGAAGGCGGGGTTCGCGTAGACGATCGGGTTGTCCGGGAGGTTCGGGTCCGTGACGAGGATGCCATGCCGGCTCGCCGAGGCCGCCAACTCCGCCAGCCGGAGCCCGGGATTTCCGCCGTTCCCGGCTACCAAGGGGAGACCCCCCCGCCCCGAGACGGACCGAGACGCCGGCACAAACCGAAAATCGCTCCTACCGAGACCTCTCCTGACTTCACGAACATCGACCCACTATTAGGTCCTATCGTCACAAAACAAGCATATCACGGGCCGGCCGTCGGGCCAGGTGTCTTTGATCTATATGCATCAGCCAAAGATGGCCCAATCGGTTCATGACGGTCTGGCCTGCCTGCGCAATGATTCGTACCCGGAAAGGGAAAGGAGGACTTGGCATGAAGCTTGCATTGAATGCTTGGTACGAGGCGTGGGATAGAACCGAGGGCGGGGACGTCCGGGCGGATCGTGGGGAGGCGGTGGGGCCTCCCCGGGACGTCCGCGACGGAGCCCTTCGAGAACCCGGGGGTGCGTACGGGAGGGAGCCCGCGGGAGACGCCGGAGCGTCTCCCTACCCCGGGTTCTAGCCCTCGCCGGCGAACGGAGGCGTCGGGGGAGATCGGCTCGCAAGGTATGCGCCGCCGCGAGACTTTTGCGGGAGAGGGAGGCTATATGGTGACCGTGATAGAGCACACCGGGGGACGCTACGATGTGCAAGCTACCGAGTTCGGCAGGTGCTACCGGTGGGTGCCGGACCGCGTCGTGGTCGACTGCGACTGCGGCGAGAGGCCGGTGCTGAGCCGGTCGGAGACCACCTGCGCGGGTTGCGGCGCGGACCACACGAGGGCGCTGCTCGAGGAGCTGGACGCGCGCCGCCGGGAGGACGAGCTCCTGCACCCCTGGCGTTACAACGGAGATTGCGAGGGCGCCGCGATAAGGGAGACGGGGTTCGCAGAGCTCGAGTTCGTTTGAACGACGGGCGCCCAACGAGTAGGACGGGCCCGACCGGTGCCGTCCTGCCCGCGATCACACGGGCGGGGCGGCACGCGCCCCGTCGACGAGATCAGGAGATCACGCTATGGCAGAGTTGGTAGAGGCAAGCACGCAGGTCGCCGTAGGTGGTGCCGGGCTGTTCGGGGCGCCGCATCCGGTGCTTCGACACCACGCGATAGCCCGGAGCGGGAGGCGCGGTCTGGAGCTGTTGCACGTCGCGCTGCCGAGCGGGGCGGAGGTGCTGCCGCTGTTCTCCTCCCCGGAGGCGGCGCGGCGCTTCCTCGCTTCCGAAGACCCGGGCGAGGCCTGGTACGCCAGGGAATGCTACGCGGGCGAGATGGTCTCGCTGCTTCTCGGGCTGTACGCGGGCGTCGACGGCGTGCTGATCGACCCCGCGCACGAGGAGCTCGTCGACGGGTACGTTCCGGAGAGCTTCGTGCACTGGGAGAGCTTCGTGGGCTACCTGCTGGGTGACGGCCGGGCCGCCCTCGGCCAGCGGACGCCCAGCGGGGTCGCCTGCGCCGGGAACCCATAGCCCGGAAGGAGAGGCCTTGTTCCATCTAGCAACGGAACGCGGTAGGCGCGAGGAGCGCGCCGAAGCGACGCGCACCTGCGCGGGGTTCGCGGCCCTCGACCCCCTCGGCCGGAAGATCGGCGAGGTAGAGCAGCTCTTCTCCGACGCCTACGGCGAGCCCAGGCACCTGAAGGTCAAGATCGGCGGGTTCTTCGCGGCGAGGTCCGTCCTGATCCCGCTCCGCCGGGTCGCGATAGACAGGGAGAAGCGCACCCTCGCGCTCCAGTAAGCAGGACGCCGACGGCGACCGAGAGGGGCGGGCCGGGACCGTATTGGTCCCGGCCCGCCCCACGCGTGGAAGGGCGCAGCAGCGGCGCTCTATCCCGCGGCTTTGAAGCTCCGGCGCCCTTCGACCCTCTCCATCCACGCGGCGACGTTCGGGTAGTCGGCGAGGGAGAGGTCCCCCGCCTCGTCGAGCTCGCGCAGCCGGACGAAGTTCCCGGCGTGGGCGATGTCCGCCAGGGAGAAGACGTCCGCCAGGTACTCGCGGCCCGCGAGCCTCTCCTCGAGGCGCGAGAGCGTACCCCTCAGCCCCTCCTTGGCCGCCGAGATCCGCTCCTCCGAGAAGCCGCGCTCGCGGCCCATCGTCGAGATGAAGACCTGCGGGTAGAAGTTGTCGTCGGCCTGGGCCATCCAGATTCTCGCGTAGGCCCTGGTCTTGGGGTCCTCCGGGAGGAGCCTCGGCTCCTCGAAGACCTCGTCCAGGTACTGGTTGACGACGTTCGACTCGTAGAGCGAGTCGCCGTCCACCAGGATCACGGGGACCTTACCGGTCGGGCTCGCCTCCAGAAACTCCTCGCTCTTGTTCTGGAGATCCACCTCGCGCGCCTCGAAATCCGTCCCCTTCTCGTGCAGGACCATCCTGGTCCGCCGGGCGTAGGGTCATCCCCTGGTGCTGTATAGCGTGAGCTTCACGATCTCTCCTCTCCCACAGAAGTCCGGCGCCTCGACGCGCCACGGGCCGGGCCGTCCCTGCAGGCGCACGGGCAACCCTCGCCGATATGCTACCGCAGAGCGCGGGACCGGAGACCATCGGGAACGGCCCGGCGGCCTCCTGGGAGGACCCCGCCACGAGAGATCGAGGCCGGAACTTGTTGCAGATGGCCGCTGTACCGGGCTTCGGCCCGGGGGCGTCGGACTTGCAACCGGCCGTGCCCGACCTTACGCGGCGCTCGTCTCCTCGGGAAGACGGATGCGGGCGCGGGAAGGACGGCGAGGGGCGCGAGCGCCCCCGCGCACGGGTTCGTTCGCAAACGGCCTCGGCCCTGGCGGCGCTCAGGGGAGCGGGCGTCCCGGGACGGCCCCGGGGTAGGGGAGCTTTACCTGCGAGTCGTGGTGGCTACCAGTTCCTCTTTTCGGCGTCGCAGGCCTCCACCTCGTCCATGTTGTCGCGGAGCAGGGCCTCGCCCAGGTTCAGGACCTGGAGCACCCTGTCGTCCGCGATGGAGTAGTAGGCGTTGCGGCCCTCGCGCCTGACCTGCACGTAGCCGCACCAGGAGAGGCAGCGCAGGTGGTCGGAGATGCGCGGCTGCGGCGCGCCTAGCTCGTGTACCAGGTCACCGACCTTTGTCTCGCCACGCCTCGCCAGTAACAACAAGATCGAGAGTCGCGTCGAGTTTGCAAAGCCGTTGAAGAAGCGTGCCAGGAGGCACATCTCTTCGCTCTCCCGGCCGACCTCGATACCGGGGAGAGCTTCTCTTTCGGCAATCTGTTGCTGCATATGTAGCTCCTTTCACGTCCCGCACACTATAACCCGGACGTGTCCCACCGTATATGATGCAAATATACTATTTTTCGTCCTCATGCCCGGTCTCCGCCACCGTTCGGGACAGGGCTCTCGTGCAAAGAGTAGCAAAAATGTCGGGGAAGAGAAGGCTAGGAGTATGCTTGTCCGGGCCGATGGCGATCGAGCGCGTCGGTTAGAATGCCCCGTAAGGGAAGCGAGGGTACGCGGAGGCTTCGAGCTTGGGCATAGTGGACAGGGTGATCGCGAACTCCGTGCCGGCCATACCGCGTCCGGTGGTGCGCAGGATCTCCCGCCGCTACATGGCCGGCGAAGACCTCGAAGAGGCGATCGGCACCGTGCGGGATCTGAACAAGCAGGGTTGCGTCGCCACGCTGGACGTGCTCGGGGAGTCCACGAAGGATCGCGCCGACGCCGCCGGCAAGCTCGAGCAGTACAAGCGGGTGATCGACGCCGTCGTGGAGAACGACCTCGCGAGCGGCGTCTCGGTGAAGCTCACGGGGCTCGGCCTCGACCTCGACGAGGGGCTGTGCAGGAGCAACCTCGAGGAGGTGATCGTCTACGCCGGGGAGAGGGGGCGGTTCGTCCGCGTGGACATGGAGGACTCCTCCTACACGGCGCGCACGATCCGGATCGTGCTGGACATGCACGAGCGGCACGGGAACACCGGCGCCGTGGTCCAGGCCTACCTCCGGAGGAGCCTCGGGGACGTGCGGCTCCTGGCCGAGGCCGGGGTCTCCGTGCGCCTTTGCAAGGGCATCTACGTCGAGCCGCGCGAGGTCGCCTACAAGGGCTTCGACACCGTCCGCCAGAACTTCGTCCTGCTCCTGGAGGAGCTCATGAAGGCGGGCTGCTACGTGGGGGTCGCCACCCACGACGAGTACCTCGTCTGGCACGCCCTGAGGGTCTCGCACGAGCTCGGGATTCCGAAGGGGGGCTACGAGTTCCAGATGCTCCTCGGGGTGGACGAGCAGTTGAGGCGCATACTCGTCGAGGGCGGGCAGAAGGTGCGGGTGTACGTGCCGTTCGGGAAGGACTGGTACGAGTACTCGACGCGCAGGCTCAAGGAGAACCCGAAGATAGCCAGGTACGTCGCCCAGGACGTCGTCGGCGGCGCCCTGGGGCTCATCAAGCGTCGCTAGAAGATCGGGAGGGCAGCCGTGGGACTCATACCCTACGAGAACGAGAAGTATCAGGACTGGTCGGACGAGGGGCCACGGGAGAAGATGCGCGCGGCGCTCGCGGGGGTCGGCGGTGCCCTGGGCCGGAGCTACCCGCTTATCGTCGGCGGCAAGAGGATCGAGACGGACGGGGAGATAGCGTCCCTGGACCCTTCGGACCCGTCGCGGGTGGTCGGGTATGCGGGGAGGGCCACCGAGCGCGAGGCCGACATGGCGCTTCAGACCGCGACCGAGGCGTTCGGTTCGTGGAGCCGGACGACGCCCGAGGCGCGGGCCAGGATCATGCTGAGGGCCGCGGGCATCATGCGCCGCAGGAAGTTCGAGCTTCTGGCCTGGGAGGTCTACGAGGGCGGCAAGCCCTGGTCCGAGGCCGACGCGCAGGTCGCCGAGGCCATCGACTTCCTCGAGTACTACGCCCGGGAGATGCTCCGGCTCAAGGACGGGGTGCCGATCTACGCCGTCCCCGGCGAGGAGAGCCGCTACTTCTACCAGCCGATGGGCGTGGGCGTGGTCATAGCGCCGTGGAACTTCCCGACGGCCATCCTCACCGGCATGGCGAGCGCGGCGCTCGTCGCGGGGAACACCGTCGTGATGAAGCCCAGCGAGTTCACCCCGATCACGGGCGCGCTCGTCGCGGAGATCTTCGAAGAGGCCGGCGTCCCCGACGGCGTGATGGGCTACCTGCCGGGGTACGGCTCCGAGATAGGGGACTACCTCGTCTCCGACGCGCGGACGCGCTTCGTCTCGTTCACCGGCTCGATGAAGACGGGGTTGAGGATCAACGAGCTCGCGGCCAGGCAGGTGGAGAGGCAGCGGTGGATCAAGCGGGTCATCGCCGAGATGGGCGGCAAGGACGCCATGATCGTAGACGACTCCGCCGACCTCGACTCCGCCGCCGCCGACATCGTCAAGAGCGCCTACGGCTACTCGGGCCAGAAGTGCAGCGCCGCGAGCCGCGCCATCCTGCACGCCGACGTCTACGACGAGGTGCTCGGCAAGGTCGTCGAGCGTGCCCGCGGGCTGAAGATCGGGGCCCCCGAGTCCGCGGACGTGAGCGTGGGGCCGGTCATAAGCGAGCCGCAGTTCGAGAAGGTCTCGGGCTACATCGACGTCGGCAAGGACGAGGGCGAGCGCGTCCTCGGCGAGGACCCCGGCGACCCGAAGAACGGCTACTTCGTCCCGCCCACGATCTACGCCGGCGTCGACCCGGGGGCGAAGATAGCGCAGGAGGAGATCTTCGGCCCCGTCCTCTCGGTGATCCGCGCCCGCGACTTCGACGACGCCCTCAAGATCGCCAACGACAACCCCTACGGCCTCACCGGCGGGGTCTACTCCAGAAACCGCGAGCACCTCGAGCGCGCCCGCCACGAGTTCAAGGCCGGCAACGTCTACTTCAACCGCGGCATCACGGGGGCTTTAGTCGGCGTCCAGCCTTTCGGCGGCCTCGGCCTCTCCGGCACCGACTCCAAGGCCGGCGGCCCCGACTACCTGCCGCTGCACATGCTCGCCCGGACGGTCGTCGAGAGGTTCTAGGGACGAGCAGGACGCCCTCCGGGTACTACTCGAAGGCCTCGGCGACGCAGAGCTCGAAGCCGGGCACCACCTCGCCTCCGTCGAGGACATCTGCGGCCGTGAGGGTGCTTATGTCCTTGAGGGATCTGTGGACCACTACGGAGCGGGTGGCGGGGTAGACGACCCACACGAGCCGGGACCCGGCCTCCAGCCACATCTGGACCTTCGCCTGTACCTCGGCGGCGGCATCGTTCGGGGAGACGACCTCGACGGCCAGGTCGGGGGCGAGGTCCCAGTACCCGTCTGGTGGTCCTCCCACGGGCACACGCTCCCGCGCCACGAAAGAGACGTCGGGGGCGCGGACCGTGTCCGGGTTTCGAGAGAGCCGGAACCCGGTCTTCGCGGCCAGCACGATGCCCAGCCGCGAGGTCCTGGCGTGTTGGCTCAGCGGGGCAGCCAGGGCCATTACCACGCTGCCATGCCTCGCGCCCGCCGGTACCATCTCCCTCAACTCCCCTCTTACGAGCTCGCGTCGCTTGCCGTCGTCGGGGAGGCGGAGCAGGTCCTCGGCGGTAGTAACCGTGCTCGTCTCGGCCACCCTAGAAGCTCCAGTCGCGCATGAGCTTGTCGCCGAAGACCTCGAAGTCCCGGTCGGAGGAGGCGTCGTCGAGGCGGGCGACGATCCTCGCGACCGCCTCGTCGGTGTCGGCCATGCGCCCGGCGATGGTGCGCCCGATCTCGTAGGCGACCTTGTGGGCCGCGACGGAGCCGGCGTCGAGCTTCTCGAGGAACGCCGCGCGCGGGAGGCGCCAGCCCGCCGTGTCACTCTTCGCGGTGACGGTCGCCGTGGCCTTCGGGGTGGTCATCAGGCCCATCTCCCCGACGACGGTCGGGGCGCGCATGGTCGCGAGGTGCTGGCGCCGGCCGGGGACCACCTCCTTGTGTACCTCCACCTCGCCGGAGGTCAGGGCGTAGAGGTGCTCCTCCGGGCCGCCCTCCGTGATGAGGTCCTCGCCTTCGGCGAAGCTCGCGGGCTCCAGGAGCGACTCCAGCTCGGAGCGCTCCTCGGGCGTGAGGGATCTGAACAGCGGCAGGGTCTCCAGGGTCGGCTGCACGTTCGCTCTCCTCCCGGGTTCTAGATCGTCCATTCGGTGACCAGCTTGTCGCGGAAGACGTCGAGGTCGGTCTCGCCGCGGCGGTCGAGCTCGCGGATGGCGCCGACGACCTCCTCGTCGAGGCGCGTGAGGCGGCGGGCGAGGAGGCGGGTTATCCGGGTGGCGAGCTTGTAGGCGGCCGGGTTGCCGGCCCGGATCATGGCCCGGAAGGCCTCCCGCGGGATCTTTATGGCCTCGACGGGCCCGCCGGAGCCGGCCCGCACCGTCGCCGAGGCGCCGCTGGAGCCCAGGAGCCCCCTTTCGCCGACGACGGTGCGACCGTCGCCCGCGTCTATCTCGGCGAGCTTTCTGGGGCCGTCGCCGGGGACGCGCTTCGTGACCTCGACGACGCCGGAGGTGAGGACGAAGAGGCTGCTCGGCTCGCCGCCCTCCTCGATGATGGTCTCGCCGGGGGCGAAGACCACGGGCTCCGAGACCCTCACGAACTCCTCGCTCTCCTCCTCGGTGAGGAAGTCGAAGATGCGCGCCGTCTTGATGTCGTTCTGGCTCATGCCCGCTCCCCTAGTAGATGCCCCGTAGGACGGTCGCCTTGCCCACGCTCCCTATCGCCAGCACGAAGGCCGCCGTGCGGAGGTCGAGGCCGCGGCGCTTCGCGAGCTTTCGGACCCTGCGGTACGCCTCCGTGATGGTGGAGTGAAGCTCGGCGTTCGCCTGCTTCTCCTTCCACGAGAAGTTCTGAAGGTTCTGGACCCACTCGAAGTAGCTGACGACCACGCCGCCCGCGTTCGCGAGGATGTCGGGGACCAGGATCACGCCGCGCTCCCTGAGGTGGTCGTCGGCCTCCGGCGTCACGGGGCCGTTCGCCGCCTCGACGATGTAGGAGGCCCGGATCTCCCGCATGTTCTCCCGATTTATGACGTCCCCGACGGCGGCCGGGACGAGGACGTCGCAGGGGAGCGTGAGGAGCTCCTCGCCCGGGAGCGCGTCGCCGCCGGCGTAGCCCTTGACGTCGCCGCCCTTCCGGACGTGCTCCAGGATCTCCCCCACGGGCAGCCCCGCCTCGTCGTAGACGGCGCCGGAGACGTCGGAGACGCCGACGATCTTGGCCCCGAGCCCGTCGAGGAAGCGGGCGGCGTAGGAGCCGACGTTGCCGAGGCCCTGGATGCAGAAGGTGGTCTCGGCGAGGTCCCGGCCCTCGTCCTTCATCAGCTCTTCGATGACGTAGACGACGCCGCGGCCGGTCGCGGACTCGCGGCCCTCGGCGCCGTAGAGGTCGACGGGTTTGCCGGTGACGACGGCGGGGTTGTGGCCGTGGAGCATGGAGTACTGGTCCATGATCCAGGCCATCGTCTGAGCGTTGGTGTTCATGTCCGGCGCCGGGATGTCGGTCTGGGGCCCGATGAAATCGTGGATGCGGTTGACGAAGCGCCGGGTGAGCCGCTCCAGCTCGCCCCGGTTGAGCTCCTTGACGTCCACCGCGATGCCGCCCTTGGCGCCGCCGTAGGGGAGGCGGGTGAGGGCGGTCTTCCAGGTCATGAGGGAGGCGAGGGAGCGTACTTCGTCGAGGTCGACGTCGGGGGCGTAGCGCAAGCCGCCCTTGAACGGGCCGCGGGCGTTGTTGTGCTGGACGCGGTAGCCCTTGAAGACCCGGATCGTGCCGTCGTCGAGCTCCAGCGGTATCTTGACGGAGATGGAGCGGTTCGCGGTGACGAGCAGGGCCTCGATGTTCTGCCCCACGTCCATCACGTCCATCGCCCGACCGAAGAAGCGGTTGGTGTCCTCGAAGCTCACGCGTCCACCGTTCCTCTCGTCATGGGTCCCGACGGGATTATATGCCCGCGCCGGGTGCCACGAAACGGACGGCACGAGTGCCGGCGGGCTCGTTCCTGGCTGTGGGGATGCGTATAGTTGATGCAGACCTGTCATCTCCTCGGGAAAGGAGAACTCTTGTCCCCTTACGTCCCCAGCTTCGCGGAGGTGCTATTCAGCTACGTAATGCCCATGTCTATCTTGGATGTGTTTGTCTTTCTCGCCGTATTCTTCGCGATCCTGCTCTCGGGGAGACGCCTCATGGCGCGGATGAAGCCCGGCTCGGGAGGCCCTTCCGCGGCCATGGGCATCGTGCGGGAGCGCTACGCGTGGGGTGAGCTCTCCCGCCAGGAGTTCGAGCAGATGCGGAGCGTCCTGGAGGGTTAGGGACTAGCTCTCCAGCATCCTCCTGTACCGTTCGGCGCGGGCCTCGAACTCGGGGAGCTTGCGGTCGGCGGAGCGCTGGGAGCCACGGGGCAGCCTGCCGCTCCGGGCGAGGCGGACGTAGGCCTCGGTGACGCGGAGGGCCTCGGCGTAGCGCCGGCGGCTCTCGTGCAGGGCGGCGAGCCGCTCGTAAGGGTGGGCGCCGACGAACTCCTCGGCCACGCTGAGTTCGTACAGGCGGATCGCCGCCTCCACGTCGCCGCGGCCCTCGGCGCGCGCCGCTTGCGTGTTCCGTTCGAGGGCGGCCTCGTAGCCCACGAGGAGGTCTTCCTCCGTCCCTATCTTCTCGGTCTCCTCCGGGGAGAGGACGCGCCGGGGGCCTCCTTCCGGCTCCCGTCCGCGCTCCCCTTCGCCGCCGAAGAGTTTCCGGATCCAACGCATCCCGCACGCTCCCTCCGCGTCTCGCCCCACGTTACAGGGACGGGGGCGGCTACGCTAGAATGCGCCCCAACGGCGTGGGGACGCCGCAAGCTAGAAACTTCGGCGGGGAAGAGGAGGCGACCTTGAGCATCGAGGAGTACAAGGCCTTTCATCGGCGTTCGATCGAGGACCGGGACGGCTTCTGGTCGGAGCAGGCCGGGAGGATCTTCTGGAACAAGCCCTTCGAGACGGTCTGCGACTTCGGCCGGCCGCCCTTCGCCCGCTGGTTTGTCGGCGGGGAGACGAACCTCTGCTACAACGCCATCGACCGCCACCTCGACGAGCGTCAGGACCAGGACGCCATAATCTACGTCTCCACGGAGACGGGCGCCGAGGAGCGCTACACTTACGGGGACCTCTACGCCGAGGTCAACGCCTTCGCCGCGACCCTCCGGGAGCTCGGGGTCGGCAGGGGGGACAGGGTCATCATCTACATGCCGATGATGGTCGAGGCGGTCTTCGCCATGCTGGCCTGCGCGCGCCTCGGGGCTATTCACTCCATGGTCTTCGGCGGCTTCGCCGCCGGCAGCCTCGCCAAGAGGATCGACGACGCGAAGCCGAGGGTGATGGTCACGACCGACGCCGGGATGCGCGGGGGCAACGTGATCCCCTACGGGCCGCTCGTCGACGAGGCTCTGGAGACCGCCGAGCACCCGCCGGAGAGCGTGCTGTTCTGCCGGCGCGGCATCGACGAGGACCTGGAGCTCGTCGATGGCCGCGACCTCGACTACGCAGAGCTGCGCGAGAAGCACGCGGGGGCCGAGGTGCCGGTGCAGTGGGTGGAGTCGAGCGAGCCGAGCTACATCCTGTACACGTCGGGGACGACGGGGACGCCGAAGGGGGTGCAGCGCGACACCGGCGGCTACGCGGTCGCGCTCGCGGCCTCCATGGAGCACGTCTTCGACTCGGCGCCGGGGGAGACGATGTTCACGGCGTCGGACGTCGGGTGGGTGGTCGGGCACTCGTACATCGTCTACGCGCCGCTCCTGTACGGGATGACCTCGATCCTCTACGAGGGGCTCCCGATCCGGCCGGACCCGGCCATCTGGTGGAAGATCGTGGAGGACTACGGCGTCCACACGATGTTCACCTCGCCGACGGCGATCCGGGCCCTGCGCAAGCAGGACCCCGAGTACATGAAGCGCCACGACACGAGCTCCCTGCGCAAGCTCTTCCTCGCCGGCGAGCCGCTGGACGAGCCGACCTCGCGGTGGGCCTCCGAATCCCTCGGCGTCTCCGTGCGCGACAACTACTGGCAGACGGAGACGGGGTGGCCGATCCTGGCCGCGATGATGCCGGGCCTGGAGGACGCGCCGGTGAAGGCGGGCTCTGCGGGCTTCCCGTGCGCGGGCTACGACGTCGAGCTGGTCCACGAGGAGACCGGCGAGCCCGTCGGGCCGAACGAGCGCGGGGTGCTCGTGATCCAGCCGCCCCTGCCGCCGGGCTGCATGTCGACGATCTGGGGGAACGACGAGCGCTTCGTCGAGACGTACTTCTCGGACTTCCCGGAGGAGCTCTACTCGACCTTCGACTGGGCCACGAAGGACGAGGAGGGCTACCACTTCATCATGGGCCGCTCGGACGACGTCATCAATGTCGCCGGGCACCGGCTGGGGACGCGCGAGATCGAGGAGGCGATAAGCGACCACCCCGAGGTCGCCGAGTCCGCCGCCGTGGGCGTGAAGGACGAGGACAAGGGGCAGGTCGTCTTCGCCTACGTCGTCGCGAAGAGCGGCGATAAGTTGGAGACGGAGGACGGGAGATCCGAGCTCGAGGGCTCCATAAAGGAGATCGTGGCGACGAAGGTCGGGGCGATAGCGCGCCCGGCCACCATCCACTTCGTCGATGCCCTGCCGAAGACGAGGAGCGGGAAGATGCTCCGGCGCAGCATCCAGGCCCTCGCCGAGAGCCGCGACCCGGGCGACCTCTCGACGCTGGAGGACCCCGCCGCCCTAGAGAGCTTGCGCTCGGGCACCTCCGGGGAAGGATAGGGGGTTACCCCGTAGGCCGTCGAGAGGAGCGCGTTTCGTGCGGTACGAGTTCGCCCGGTACCTGAAGATAAGGGGGGCCTCGGGTGCTACGTGGTCCCCCGACGGCCGCCGCGTCGCCTTTCTCACGGAGATCACCGGCGTCCCTCAGGTCTGGGAGGTGGCGGCCTCCGCGGGCGGGGCTGGCCGGAGCAGCTTACCTTTCACGGCGAGCGCGTCTCCGGCGCCCACTACTCCCCGGCGGAGAACAGGCTCGTCTACGGGATGGACTCGGGGGCAACGAGCGCTCGCAGCTCTTCCTTCTCGACCCCGCGACCGGCGAGGACCGGGACCTCACGCGCGCCCCGGGCGCCATCCACTACTTCGGCGGCTTCTCCCCGGACGGCTCCCGCATCGCCTACACCGCGACGCGCCGCAACGGCACCGACTTCGACGTCTTCACGCAGGGCCTCGCCCCCGGGGACGAGCCCGAGACGGTCTGGGAGGTCTCCGGCTACCACACGGTGCAGGCCTGGTCGCCGGACGGCTCGTTTCTCGTGGTCTCCCGCCACCACTCGAACCTGAACAACGATCTGTACCGGTTGGACCTCGCGAGCGGCGAGGCGACCCTCCTGACGCCGCACGAGGGCGACGCGCGTTTCTCGGGGCCGAGGTCGCGGCGGGCGGCGGCAGCTTGTTTCTCGCGACGGACCGGGACGGGGACTTTATGAGGCTGGCCCGGCTGGACCTGGGAGTCTGGAGATCGAGCACCTCACCCCCGACGACTGGGACGTGGAGGGCGTCGAGCTCTCGCCGGACGGCCGCTGGCTCGCCGTCTCCCGCAACGTCGAGGGTTCTCGGACTTTCTGCTCTTCAACGGCCGGGGCAGACGCGCCCCCAACCCGAGATACCGCCCGGCATCTTCGGCGGCTTCTCCTTCTCCCCGGACTCTCGCGCGCTCGCCTTCACCCTGACCGGTCCGAACCTTAACCCCGACGTGTGGGTCGTGGACGTCCCCGACGGGGAGCCCAGGCGCCTCACGCGCTCGGCGACGGCGGGCATCCCGGTCGCGACCTTCCGCAGGCCGGAGATCGTGCGCTACCCCTCGTTCGACGGACGCGAGGTGCCCGCGCTCCTGTACGAGCCCGAGGGGACGGCTGGCGCCCCGGTCGTCGTCAACGTGCACGGCGGCCCCGAGAGCCAGTCGCGGCCCTCTTCGCCCCGTGACGCAGTTTCTCCTCTCCCGGGGCTACGCGGTCTTCTCGCCGAACGTGCGCGGCTCGACGGGCTACGGCAAGGCGTACACGCACCTCGACGACGTGCGCCTGAGGATGGACTCCGTCGCCGACCTCGCGCACGCCGCCCACTGGCTGCGCGGGCGCGGGCACGAGCGGGTCGCCGTGATGGGGGGCTCCTACGGCGGGTTCATGGTGCTCGCCGCGCTCACGGAGTACCCTGAGCTCTGGACCGCGGGCGTGGACATCGTGGGGATCGCGAACTTCGTGACGTTTCTGGAGAACACCGGCTCCTACCGCCGCGCGCTGCGCGAGCCCGAGTACGGCTCGCTGGAGAACGACCGCGAGTTTCTGGAGTCCATAAGCCCGATCCACAAGGCCGAGAAGATCTCCGCCCCCCTCATGGTCGTCCACGGCAAGAACGACCCGAGGGTGCCGGTGGGGGAGGCCGAGCAGATCGTGGAGCGGGTGCAGGGGAACGGCGGAACGGTCGAGTACCTCCTCTACGAGGACGAGGGCCACGGCCTCACCAAGCTCGAGAACCGCCTCGACGCCTACCCGAAGATAGCCGCCTTCCTCGACCGCTACCTGGCCCCGTAAGCCCGCAACCGAACGGCCCGAGGCCGCCGCGCTCGCCGTCGAGAGCGCGACCTCCGGCCTCCGCTCGACCCGTACTAGCTCCGGGGACACGAGGGGGTCGCGCGCCCGCCGTGTGTGTCGGATCACATCGCAATTCTTGAAGTTTCATTAAGGGAGGCGGTAAGCTGCGCCCTGGCGTGTGCCCTGAGGGGGGCGGGTTATCTCACGCTGTCGTGGTCGGTTGTCGGAGCATGAGGTATTCGGGAGGCCCCCCTGGGCGTAGAGGCGCGGAAGATAGGCGGAGGATGGCTGGGGCATCGGGCCTCGTGGCGCCGGGGGGCACGCACCGCCGCCGGGGTCGTGTGCCTGCTGCTACTGGCGGCGCCCTCCGCCTCCGGGGCGCCGAAACCGGCGGGTGAGGTCCCCGCGGGCCCTCCGGCTCCCGAGGCCGCGCCCGCCTTCGAGCGGCAGCACGTCGAGCTGCCGTACCCCCGATCGCCCGCGCTCGAGGCGCGGCTCTCCGCCGGGGCGCCGGCCGTCGAGGATGCGCCCCCGAGGCTCCGCGGCCGGAGGTCCCTCCTCCGCCGGAGCCCGGCCCCGACCTGGAGCGGCTGCGCGGGAGTTGGAGGCGTCGGCGGGGCGTTACGCCGGGCGTTACGGGGTGGTCGTCTTCGACCCGGAATCGGGGAGCGGCGTCTCGCTCGGAGGCGGGGAGGCCTTCACCGCGGCGAGCGTCGGGAAGCTGCCCACCCTGATCTCGCTGTACCGGGCGGCGGCCCGGGGGGAGTTGAGCCTGGACGAGAAGATCTCGCTGCTCCCCGGGGACTACCAGAGCTACGGCACCGGCGTGCTGCACAACTTCGCGCCGGGGACGGAGATGACGCTCCGGGAGTGCGCCTACTTTCTCGTCAACAAGAGCGACAACACCGCGTGGGCGATGCTCGACCGCCGCCTCGGGGTGGAGAACATACAGGCCGAGATGAGGGAGATCGGGGCGAGGGGCACGGACTACGACATGGGCGTGACCACCCCCGAGGACGTCTTCCTGATGCTCCAGAAGATAAGCGACCCGGCCTTCACCGACGGGGAGCTCTCGGGGGAGATGATCTCCGCGATGACGGACACCGCCTTCGAGGACCGCATCCCCGCCCCCCTGCCCCCCGACGTGCGCGTGGCGCACAAGATCGGCTCCTACGAGGACAGCTACGGGGACGCCGGGATCGTCTTCTACAAGGACCGCGACGGGACCGAACGCCGCTACTTTATCGTGGTCCTCTCGGGCGGGACGGGCGAAGGCTCCGCGCGAGCCGCGATGCAGGAGATCTCGCGCGTCGCCTACGAGGCCCTCGCCGTCCCCCGCCGGGGGGCGCCCGAGAAGAAGCCGGAGGCCTAGAAGCCCCGCGGGCGCCCGGAGCGTCCCGTCTCGCGCCCCCATCGGGTTGCGCTGATATTTACGCAAAGTTAACCCCGCTGAAACAACGGCGCCCGGCCTGCTTGCTAGCCTTCTCCGTCGGAAGGGCACAAACCCAGGACCGGAGGGCAGCTTGAGCATGCAGGAAGAGTCGAGACAAGTCGTGCGGGGCAGGCCGGGTAGCATAAGCCGCAAGGCATTCTTGGGCATAACGGGGATGAGCGCCGCGGCGGTCATGCTCGGCGGGGGGCCGCTGCAGTCGCTCGGGGCGCGCGCGGCGCTCGGCCAGGAGATGCCCAGCGTCACGGGCTACGGGCCGCTCGTGCCCAAGGGCGACCTCAGGCTGCCGGCGGCGTTCAACTACCAGATAGTCTCCACGCAGGGCGAGCCCCAGCGCGACGGGACCATCACGCCCGGCATCTTCGACGCGATGGGCGCCTTCCCCGACGCCGGGGGCGGGGTCAACCCCCGGGGCGACACCACGATCCTCATCCGCAACCACGAGAACCGCCGCTCGCGCGGCGAGATCCCGTGGTCGTGCCGCCCGCGTTCCGCTACGACGAGGACCCGAGCTACAACGGCGGCTGCACCAAGCTCGTCGTCAGGCGCACCAAGGACGGCAGGAACGCGGACGGCCAGCAGCGCTACAGATACGAGGTCGTCGACAGCTTCAACATCCTCGGCGGCACCGACACCAACTGCGCCGGCGGCGAGATGCCGTTCAAGAAGTGGATCACCTGCGAGGAGGTCGTCAACCGCGGCGCCACCGGCAAGAAGCACGGCTACATCTTCGAGATCGACGCGATGAGCGACGGCCCGGTGGAGGCCGTGCCGATCCCGCAGGCCGGCCGCTTCGTGCACGAGGCCGCCGCGTGGAGAAGCGGCGTCCTCTACCTCACGGAGGACCGCAGGATCAGGGGCGCCGGGGGCTCCTGCTTCTACCGCTACACCCCAGACCAGAGGGTCGGGCAGTCCGGCAACCTCGCCGAGACGACCGGTCCGCTGGAGGCGCTGGCGGTGAAGGGCCGGCCGAGGTTCAACGCGGACGCCTACACCGTCGTCGGCGAGCCGCTCGAGGTCGAGTGGGTGCCGGTCCCCGAGCCCGACCACGACGACGACACGGACAACCGCCGCGACCGGGTGCCCAACTTCACCCCGACCCGCTTCCAGGCGCAGGACAACGGCGCCGCCATCTTCGACCGCGAGGAGGGGATCTGGGTCTCCGGCCAGGGCCAGGGCGCGAAGGTCTACTTCGACTGCACGGAGGGCGGCCCGCAGGAGCTCGGCCAGGTCTGGGAGTACGACCCGGGCCGCGAGACGCTGACGCTGATCTACATCTCGACGGACAGCCAGACGCTCCAGAACCCGGACAACATAACGATCGTGCCGCAGACCCAGGACATCTTCCTCTGCGAGGACGGGCCGGCCGAGCAGTTTATCCGCGGCGTGACGCAGGACGGCGAGATCTACGACTTCGCCCAGACGGTCACCAACGACTCCGAGTTCTGCGGCGCCTGCTTCGACCCGGACGGCCAGACGCTCTACGTCAACCAGCAGGGCGACCGCCTCGGCGAGAACGAGCCGCCCCAGGGCACCCCGCAGACGCGCGCGGTGACCTACGCGATCTACGGCCCGTTCGAGAAGCGCGAGGGGAGCAACAACAAGAACTTCGGCAACGGCCCGAGCAGGTAGGACGAGCCGAAAAAGCAGCATCCGAAGGGCCCGCTCCGGCGGGCCCTTCTATTCGTCCCGGGCCGACGAGCCAGGGTTTTACACGGAGTTCACGCCGGTGTAACCACCGGGCCCCGCCCGGCCGGTAAGCTCCGTACCGGTCGTCCGGAGAAGCCCGGCCCCTGTGGAGGCTTCGGGATGGACGGAGAAGCGGAGGCCCTCACCGAGCCCGCCTTTGCCGCGGCAGGCAAGCCACGCGTGGGCACGGAGAAACAGGCGAGCGATTCGACCACGAGGAGCAGAGCATGATCCCACCGAGGAGAAACCGTCCCCGCACCGCGGCAGTCCCTGCGCTCACGCTGTTCCTGTCCGCTTGCGCCGCCGCCGCGCTCCTCGTCCTGGCGACCTCCGGGATCGTCGGCGCCGCCCCGGCGCGGACCGGGGCGCCGGAGTGCGCCGCCGGGGTGGATTTCCTCGGGTTCTCGGACGCGCTGAACAAGCGAACGTACGAGGGGACGAGCGTTGGGGGGCTCTCCGCGCTGGCCTACGACGGCCGCCGGGGCGGCCTCTACTACAGCCTGGTGGACAACGGGCCGGCCCCAACCTCAGAGGCCCGGTTCTACACGCTCGGGCTCCCGACGAGGGGCGGCGCGCTCGGCACGCCGGAGATCCTGGACGTCACCACCCTGAGGGACGCGAGCGGCCGGGCGTTCACGGCCTCGGACCTCGACGGCGAGGGGCTGGCCCTCGCGCGAGACGGCGACCTGCTCGCCTCCTCCGAGACGGAGCCCTCGATCCGGCGCTTCTCGTCCGGGGGCGAGCTGCTGGAAGAACTGCCCGTACCGCAGAAGTTCCGGGTCGCGCCGGAGGGGCAGGCTCAGCGCAACCAGACCTTCGAGAGCCTCGCCTTGAGCCCGAACGGCCGCAGCCTGTTCACGGCCGTCGAGGGGCCGCTCGTCCCGGACGGGAGGACCGCGGAGGGGGAGGCTCACCTCCGCATCCTGCGCTACGAGGACAGGGGGCCGGGCGGCTTCGCGCCGGCCGGGGAGCTCTACTACCTCGCCGACCCGGGGCTGGGCGTCGTCGAGACCGTGGCGCTCTCGGAGGACGATCTGCTGGTGCTGGAGCGAGGCTTCCAATCCGGCGCGGGCAACACCGTGAGGGTCTACCGCGTCTCGCTCGACGGGGCGGAGGACGTCACCGACGAGCCGAGCCTCGCGGCGCCGGGCCTGGAGCCCCTCGAGAAGGAACTGCTCGTAGACCTCGCCGACTGCCCGTCGAGCGGCGCGACGACGCCGGGCACGCAGCCGAACCCGCTGCTGGACAACTTCGAGAGCTTGGCGCTCGGTCCGCGGCTTCCGGGTGGCAGGCAGTCCCTGCTCCTGCAGAGCGACGACAACTTCAGCGCCGGACAGGTGACGCGCGTCGTCGCGCTGGGCGTCGAGGGCGAGCGTCTCCGGACGGTCGGGAGATGAGGATGGAGACCGTCGATCGGTCTCCGTTCGGGCGGTAGCGGCCAGGCTCGACGAAGGCGTACCGGATCTTCGGCAGGACGCGACGCCGGAAGCGCGCGTTCGAAGGGCTACCGGATCGCGGTTGCGTGGGATCCGACCCGGCCGTACCTGGGGCGGAGTCGGCTGCTTCCCCGATCTCTGCCGGGGGCGGCGGCTCCCCGGGCCCGTAATACCGGGAGGTCGCCCCTGGCGACGGCGCCGTCGCAGGGGCGGAGCCGGCGGGCGACGCGGCCCTTCACCCCGTTTTAATTCACTCTTTACCCACCGGAAACAACGCACGCCGGTGCCGCTGCTAGCCTCCCTCACGTAGACGCCGTCGGCTTGGAGGGAGGTTCTCTTGAGCGTTCTTGGCACGCGGTGCACCGCGGCACGCTCCATCCGCGCGAACCGCGGGAAGAGGGGGGTATCCGGCGCGGAGGACGAGGCCCCTAGCCGGAGCCCGAGGAGACGAGGCAGATCAAGCGCATGAACTTCGAGTCCCGAGGGGCCCGCTACGGCGGGCCCCTCTCTCTTTGTCCGCCCGGAGGCCGCAGCGCCGGCCGCGAGGAGGTTGGAACACGTGGTTGAGAGCTACAGGTGGCACGTCGCCGCGGTCGTGGGCCTCGCCCTCGTCCTGCCGCCTTCCCTGATCCCGGCGGCCGCAGAGCCCGGCGGGGGACGCCACGAGATACCCGACACCGGCCCCGCTCGGGCGCAGGCGTCCGAGCGGGACACGGTCGATCTGCGCATCCTCGGCGTGAACGACCTGCACGGCAACCTGGAGCCGCTTCGGGAGGGGGATCGGGCCGTGGGGGGCGTCGCCTACCTCGACGCCCACCTCGACGGGCAGGAGCGGGCCTACCCGGGGCGCGCCATCCGGGTACACGCCGGCGACATGGTCGGCGCCTCGCCCCTGGTCTCGGGCCGCTACCGCGACGAGCCGACGGTCCGGGCCATGAACGAGATGGGCTTCGACGTCGGCACTTTGGGCAACCACGAGTTCGACGAGGGGGGCGAGGAGATGCTCCGCCTCCTGAACGGCGGAGGGGGCGAAGGCGGCGGGCCCGCGGACGGCCGCTTCCTCGGGGCCGACTTCCCCTACGTCTCGGCGAACGTCCAGTACAGGGGCTCCGGGGAGACCGTCCTGCCGCCGTACGCGGTCGTGGAGCGGGACGGGGTGAGGGTCGGGTTTATCGGGGCTACCACGGAGGACACGCCCCTCGGCCTGATGCCGGAGGCGGCCGAGCCGTTCCGCTTCACGGGCATCGCCGGGGCCGTGAACCGCCAGGCGACGGCGCTCGAGGCGGAGGGCGTCGAGGCGATAATCGTCCTCGCGCACGCGGGCGGGACGCCGGGAGGGGCGGGGGAGGCTCCGCGAGGCGAAATCTTCGAGGAGACCGCCCGGATGAGCGACGAGGTGGACGCGGTGATCTCCGGCCACACCCACAACATCATCGACGCGCGCGTGGGCGGTAAGGTCGTGGTGCAGGCGGGCGAGTACGGGGAAGCGTTCTCGGTCGTGGACCTCAGGATAGACCGCCGCTCGGGCGAGGTCGTGCGCGCCGAGGGGGAGGTGCTCCCGACCCTCAGCGACGCCGTGCGCCCCGACCGCGCCCTGAACGCCCTCGTCGAGCGTTACGGCGAGAGCGTCGCGCCCGTCTCCGACCGGACGGTGGCGAACGCCGCGGGCGGCGTCTCGCGCCGCGCCACCCCGGCCGGGGAGAGCGCGATGGGGGACCTCGTCGCCGACGGCCAGAGGGCCTACGCGGGGGCCGACCTCGCCTTCGTGAACACCCCCGGGCTGCGGGAGGACCTGCCGAGCGGGCCCACGACCTACGGCGAGCTCTTCGCCGTCCACCCCTTCGGCGACGACCTGGTCCGGATCGAGATGACCGGCGACGCGGTCTTGCGCGTTCTGGAGCAGCAGCACGCGGGCGGCAGGAGGCGCATCCTCGGGTGAGCGGCCTGCGCTACGCCGTCGACCCTGGCCGTCCGGAGGGGCGTCGCGTCCTGTGGGCGATGCTGGAGGACGGTCGGCCGATGGACCGGGGAGCGACCTACACCGTCGCGGCCGACGCCTTCCTCGCGGGCGGCGGCGACGGCTTCGCGGCCTTCGGAGAGGGACGAAACCCCGCGTCGCCGGCAAGGTCATCGACGCCCTCGCCGCGCACCTCGGGGCCATGCCGCAGCCCTTCGCCGCGCCCGACCCCCTTCGGGAGCGGCGCATCTCCTCACCCGGGGCTGAGCCCGGAAGATAGCCCCGCGAACGGAACGAGATTTAACGAAGAGTTTTCGGTACGGTAACCTACCGGCCGGGCCTGGCCCTATGCTGCTCGACGGACGAAGACCACCACTCGGGAGCGGAGAGCGAATTGGCACAGGCGAGGCTCGTGACGGTTTTGACGGTTGGGTTGCTGGCGCTGGCGGCTGCCGCGGCGAGCGCCTTTACGGGGCCTCGGCGGCCGGAGCGGCGCCCGCCGGGAAGGGGCGGAGGACGCGCCGGTCTTGAACATAGGGCACCGGGGCGCGTCGGGGTACGCGCCGGAGCACACCATCGCCGCCTACGATCTGGCGAAGAAGATGGGGGCGGACTACGTAGAGCAGGACCTGCAGCTGACGAGGGACGGCGTGCTCGTCTCGCTGCACGACGAGACCCTCGACCGGACAGCGCGGCCTACCGCCGAGTCCGCCCCCGGCGACTGCACCGGCCCCGTGCGGGAGAAGACGCTCGCCCAGATCAAGACCTGCGACGTGGGGAGCTGGTTTAACGAGGCGTACCCGCAGTACGCGAGCGAGGAGTACGTGGGCCTGAGGATACCGACGCTCGAAGAGGTTTTTGGGCGCTACCGCAAGAGCGTCAACTACTACATCGAGACGAAGAGCCCCGAGGCCGCCCCCGGCGTGGAGGAGGAGCTCCTGAGGCTCATGGACGAGTACGGCCTGACGCGTCCCGCCGCCGAGAAATGGCAGGTCCTCATTCAGTCCTTCAGCCCGGCGAGCCTGCAGAAGATACATGCCCTCGACCCCTCGCTCCCCCTGATACAGCTCTACGCCGGCGCCGAGACGAGCCAGACCATACAGCCCCGCCTCGACCTCGCCGCGACGTACGCCGTCGGCATCGGGCCCTCCAAAAACGACGTGGACCGGCCCCTGGTCGAGGCCGCGCACGCCCGCTGCCTGGACCTCCACCCCTACACCGTCAACGAGACGGCGGAGATGGAGGGCCTCATAAACCTCGGCGTGGACGGCATGTTCACGAACTTCCCGGACCGCTTGGAAGCGGTCCTCGGCAAGGACGCCGCGGCCGGAAAGACCGGCGCGAGCCTCGCTTCGCGGGCGAACGCCGCCTGCCGCGAAAGCTAACTCACCCCCGCCTCCCGTCCGTCCGGAGGCACCGTGCGGTCCGCGCCCCTGCCGGGGCGCCTCGCCGGCCATTGCGTCTCCGCCGGCCGCTGCGTCGAGCCGCTCTTCCGGTGTTCCCGGGGGAGCGGTCGGGCGCGTACCGCGGCGTTGAACCCAACGTTTACCGCCCTTTAAGCATGCTTTCACCTAAGCCCGGATAGGCCTTTCTATACTCCGAGCGGTTCGTGAACGGAGGGCGCGGAGGCGCCGTTTCTCCGCTCGACGACGCGTGTTCGCGGAGGGGTTCGTACCCGGAGGGGTGAGTGATGGCGGGTGGCTAGGCCGAGGATAGGTGCGTCGTGGCCCGCGGGCAGCACCGGCGCGGGCCGCGCGTTTCGGGAGGCTTCGCTGGCCCTCGCGCGCTTCTTCTGGATCTCCGCCGTGGCCCTCTCCGTGGCCGCGACCTACGTCAGGAAGAGGGCCGGGGCGTGGCCGTTCGTCGTCGCGGTCTTCGGCGTCTCGCGGCTCGTCTTCTTCGTGGCCGGCGGCCTGGCCGTCGCCCTCCTGCCCGACGCGCAGCCGCCCGACGAGCTCAGGAGCGCGCCGTTCAGGCTGGGTTACTGGGCCAACTGGGACGGGGCCTGGTACGCCGAGATCGCGAACGAGGGCTACTCTGGGCCGCACTCCCCGACGAGCACCGTGTTCTTTCCGCTGTATCCCCTGCTCGTGCGACTGGGGGCCTACGTGCTGCCGGGGGGGACGGAGTCGGCGGGGGTCGCGCTCTCGCTCTTGTGCGGCCTCGCCGGCCTCTTCTTCGTCTACCGGATAGCCGAGGAGATCTACGACGAGCGGGCCGCCAGGGGGCGACGCTCGCGATGGCGTTCTTCCCCACCGCCTTCTTCTTCAACGCCCTGTACACCGAGGCCCTGTTTCTCGCCCTCTCGGCGGGCGCGGTCTGGGCGGCGCTCGTCCGGCGCGACCTCCTGCTCGCGGGCGCCCTGGGGGCCTCGCCGCCGCCACCCGAAACCCCGGGGTGCTGCTGCTCATCCCTTTGGGCTACGAGTGGCTGCGCAACCGCAAGGAGTTCGGGCTCGGCGGGCTCCTCTCCCTGAGCCTCGTGCCGGCGGGCCTCCTGGCCTACGTGGCGTTCTTGTGGGCGCGCTTCGGGGAGCCCTTCGTCTTCGTCAGCGAGCAGACGACGTACTGGGGCCGCGGGCTGACGAACCCCATCGCGACGCTGGACTGGGCCTGGAGGACCGCCGTCTGGGGCGCGGACCACTTTCTGCACCCGGGGAGGCTCTTTCTGGACCCGCTCCCCGAGCACGCCTTCGAGGCCTCCAACGTGGTGAACCTGATCTTTCTGGCGGTCTTTCTGTACCTGGCGGGCGCGGGGCTCCTCGGCCTGCCCCCGGGCCTCTCGGTCTACGCGCTCGTCCTCGTCTTCCAGCCGGTCCTGGCCCCCTCGTCCTACGTCCCGCTCATGAGCATGCCCCGCTTCGTGCTCGCCGCGTTCCCCGTCTTCCTTATCGCCGGTTTCCTCCTCTCGCGCACGAGGGCCGGGCTCGTCGTCTACCTCGTCGCGAGCTCTGCCGCCGGGATCCTCCTCGTCTCCCTCTTCACGACCTACCGCTGGGTGGCGTAGAGCGGCCTTCGGACGCCCGCCGGAGCGGGGGCGGGATCCGGCCCCTCCGAGACTGTAAGCTGACGGCCGACAGCCAGGAGACCGGAGGTTTTGCCATGGAGCCCAGAAAGTTCCCGCTCGACGAGAAGGCCATTCCCGAGAGCTGGTACAACATCGTCCCGGACCTGCCGTTCGGGCTGGAGCCGCCGCTCAACCCGGCGACGAGGGAGCCCGCGGGCCCGGGGGACTTCGCGCCGATCTTCCCGGAGGAGATCATCCGCCAGGAAGTGACGACGGACCGCTACGTCCCGATCCCCGAGGAGGTGCGCGAGACCTACGCCCTGTGGCGTCCGACCCCGCTCTTCCGGGCCCGCCGCCTCGAGAAAGCCCTCGGCACCCCCGCCCACATCTACTACAAGTACGAGGGGACGAGCCCCTCGGGCTCGCACAAGCCGAACACCGCCGTCCCCCAGGCCTTCTACAACAAGCAGGAGGGCGTGAGGCGCCTCACCACCGAGACGGGCGCCGGACAGTGGGGCTCCTCCCTCTCCTTCGCCTGCGGGGCTCTGGGCCTCGAGTGCACGGTCTACATGGTCCGCGTCTCCTACGATCAGAAGCCCTACCGCCGCATCATGATGCAGACCTACGGCGCCACGGTCCACGCGAGCCCGTCCGACCTCACCCAGGCCGGTCGCGACGTCCTGGCCGCGGACCCGGAATCTTCGGGCTCCCTGGGGATCGCCATCAGCGAGGCGGTCGAGGACGCGGTGAAGCACGACGACGCCAAGTACGCCCTCGGGAGCGTCCTCAACCACGTCCTGATGCACCAGACGGTCATCGGCGAGGAGGCGCTGAAGCAGATGGAGCTGGCCGGCGAGTACCCGGACGTGGTGGTCGGCTGCGTCGGCGGCGGCTCGAACTTCGGGGGCGTGGCCTTCCCGTTTATCCGGGAGAACCTGAAGGGCGGCAAGGATACGCGCATCGTCGCCGTCGAGCCCGCCTCCTGCCCCACCCTCACCAAGGGCCGCTACGTCTACGACTTCGGCGACACGGCGGCCACCACGCCGATGATGAAGATGTACACGCTGGGCCACTCCTTCGTGCCGAGCGGCATCCACGCCGGGGGCCTTCGCTACCACGGCGACTCCCCCATAGTCTCGGCGCTCGTCCACGAGGGCCTCGTCGAGGCGCGGGCGTACCCCCAGAACCCGACGTTCGAGGCCGGCGTGATGTTCGCCCGCACGGAAGGCATCCTCCCAGCCCCCGAGGTGACGCACGCCATAAAGGCGACGATAGACCTCGCGCTGGAGGCGAAGGAGGCGGGGGAGGAGAAGGTCATCCTCTTCAACCTCTGCGGCCACGGGCACTTCGACCTCGCCGCCTACGAGGCCTACATGGCCGGCCGGCTCGTCGACCTCGAGTACTCCGAGGAGGAGATCGACCGCGCCGTGGCGCAGATACCGGGCTAGGGAAGCCTACACGCCGGGGGACGCGCGGCCTCCGGCCGGACCTCCGCCCTCGACGAGCCCCGTCGGGGGCGGAGGTCCCGGGTTCGAGCGCCCGGAAGGGCCGGCGCCCGAGGACGGGGCGACGAGGAGCTCATCCCCGCGCCCGGGAAGATTTAACCTCCGCTTTACGACGCGGAAACAACGCGGACCGGCCGCGCCGCTAGTATTTGCCGGTCGCGTGGTGTCGTTGGAGAACGGAGGCGTCTTGAACGAGCGGGCCGAGGGGTTGAAGGATTTCTACGTCAGTCGCCTGGACTTTCTGAAGTACTCGCTCGCGACGGGTGTGGCGGTGTGGGCCGGTACGCTGGCCCCGCGCGGGGTCGGGATCGGCGAGGCGGAGGCGCAGGCCCTCTTCGGGACGAACCGGGTGGACCCCGCGCTCTTCCCGCAGAGCGTGGCCTCCGGAGACCCGGCGCCGAACGGGATCGTGCTGTGGACCCGCGTCCGCAGGGCCGCTACGGCGAGCGGCAGGGTGAGGGTCGGCTACCGGGTCGCCCTCGACGACGGCAGGAGCGACGCCGAGGCGTTCGCCAGGCCCGTGCTGAGCGGGGTGGCCGAGACGAGCGCCGCGCGCGACCACACCCTGAAGGTGCAGCTCCAGAGGGCGGAGCTCAAGCCGTACAGAAAGTACCGCTACCGCTTCTACTACGCCGGCCGCGCGAGCAGGACCGGCCGGTTCAAGACCCTTCCCGCGCCGAACGCGGACGTCGGGAGGCTCTCCTTCGGCTACATCTCCTGCCAGGACTACACCAACGGCTACTACAACGCCCTCTACCACCTCGCCCGGGAGCAGAACCTGGACTTCGTCGTTCACCTCGGGGACTACATGTACGAGACGACGGCCGAGAGCTCCGGGCAGTCGAGCTTCCAGGGCGGCGGACCGCCCGAGCGCAACTTCACCTTCCCGGACGGCGGCCGGGAGTGCCTGACCCTCCAGGATTACCGGTTCGCGTACAAAAAGTACAAGACCGACCGGCACCTGCAAGAGGTGCACGAGAAGTACGCCATGATCATCGTCTGGGACGACCACGAGTTCGCCAACGACGCGTACCAGACCTACGCCCCCGACGAGGGCGGCACCGACGCGACCCCCTCCAACAACCCCCGCAGGCGCGAGGCGGCGAACCGGGCCTGGGCCGAGTTCAACCCGGTGAGGGTCGCCTACGACGCCGCGAAGGACCCGTTGAGCGAGATCGTGATCTACCGCTCCTTCGACTTCGGCAACCTCCTGACGCTCGTGATGACGGACGAGCGTCTCTACCGCGACGGCCCCCCGGCCGGCAACGAGACGACCGACCGCTACGTCACCCCCGGCACGGGGGCCGAGGAGGCGGAGGGGCGGACCATGCTCGGCACCGGGACGCCGGGCGAGAACAACCTGCCCCGCCCCAACCAGCTGAGCTACTTCCTGAACAGGATCACGCGCTCCACCCGGCGGTGGAAGGTCTGGGGGAACGAGGTCACCTTTATGCAGAACAAGGTGGCGAACACCTACCTCGGCGGGGACGGCCTCTTCCCGAGCATCGACCCGGCCACCGCCCCCGAGGGCATCTACATCACCCTGGATCAGTGGGACGGCTACCAGGCGGAGCGCCGCTTCATTACCCGGAGGCTGCGCGACGACCGGACGCTGCCCGGTCCCGCGGGCGTGGAGAACTTCGTCAGCATCACCGGCGACATCCACTCCTACATCGCGGGCTACATCAAGGAGGACTACGACAACCCCGTGAGCCAGGGCGAGAACCGGCCCGTCGGGGTGGAGCTTATCTGCGGCTCCGTAACGTCCTCGAACCTCACCGAGATCGCGACGATGGGCTTCGGCGCGATCCCCTACGCCCCCGACGCCGGCCAGTTCACCGCCGCCGTGACGGCGAGCAACCCGCACATAAAGTACTTCAACTCCAACGACCACGGCTACAACCTGATGGAGGTGACGAAGGACGCCCTCGTGTGCACGATGAAGCGGGTCAGGCTGACCGGCCCCGTCACCCCGGAGAACGACGGCAGCGCCATAAAGGAGCGCGACCCCCGGAGGACCTCGAGCGAGGTTCTGAGGCGCTTCAGGGTCCCGGCCCGGGGCTCGACGTTCGCCGGCCAGCCCGTGACGGGACCCCTCCTCGTCGACGAGACGACCGGCGTACCCGTGCCGATCCCCGCCGATGCCCCCGTCCCCTCCCCCGGGCCCGGAGGCGTGGCCTGAGCGGCGGCCCCGGGGCGAAGGGTACGAGCCCCGCGGCGGCGGGCCGGGAGGTCGACCTCCCGGCCCGCCGCCGCGCGTGTCGGGGAACACAGAGCGCGACCGCTGCGGTTTGGCGCCGTCTTCGGCGGGGAATGGCAACGGCGTCAGTACTTCTCCATAGGGGTTCGTTTATGAATACCGGAAACAATCCGGGTGGCCAGATGGGCAACCTGCCGCAGGACCAGCAGGAGTTTCTCAACCGCTTCCAGCAGCAGGGCCCGGCCGGCCTCTCGCCGCAGGAGGCGCAGGCCCGTTACGGGCAGGTGGCGCCGCAGCTTCCGCCGCAGGTCTTTCAGCAGTCGGCGCAGGACGTCTTCGCGCACATGACGCCCGAGCAGCGGATGCAGCTCGGCCAGCAGCTCGTGCAGTCCGCGCGCCAGCAGGGGATGAGCTTCCCGGACGCCAACGGCGACGGCATCGACGACCGCATGCAGGACCCGGCGTACCTGGCCCAGACGACGACGCGGGTGCAGCAGGAGCAGCCGGGCCTCCTGGGCGGCCTGCTCGGCGGCCTGGCCGGCGGCGGCGGCGGCAGCAGGCCTTCGGGGGGCATGGGACACGCCCCCGCGAGCGGCGGCGGGGGCATGCTGAGCAGCCCGGTCGCCAAGGGGGTCATGGGCGGCATCGCGGCCTACGGCCTCTCGCGCATGCTCGGCGGCGGAGGCCACCACCACGGCGGCGGCTTCTTCGGAGGCGCCCCCATGATGATGGGCGGCATGGGCGGCGGCTTCTTCGGCGGGGGCATGGGCGACGAGATGTACGAGGAGGGCTACGAGGAGGCCGTCGAGGACATGGGCGGCGAGGACTTCGGTGGCGGGGACTTCGGGGAGTAGCGAGCCGCCCGTAGCCCTCGCGGCTACCGCAGGCTTCCAGCGGGGAGGGCCGGCTTCGTCGCCGGACCTCCCCGCTACTCCGTGGCTCGGAGGCCCTCGCGCCGGTCGAACTCGTTGGAGAGCACGCTCGCGGCCTGGATGACCGGGCTCAGGGCGGGGCCGAACGGCGGGGCGTAGGCGAGGTCGAGGTTGACGAGGTCGGGGTAGGAGAGCCTGCCCCAGATCGCGGTGGCGCAGATGTCCACGAGCTTGTCGGCCGTCTCGCCGACGGCCTCGGCGCCGACGAGCCGGCCCGTCTCTCCGGCCGCGATCAGCTTCAAGAGGCCCTTCTGGCCGCCCGGGTAGTAGGAGGCCGTGCTCACGGTCGTCACCTGCGCCGTGACGGGGGAGAGGCCCGCGTCCTCGGCCTCCTCCTCGGAGAGGCCCGTGCCCGCCACGGCGAGGTCGAAGACCTTGAAGATGCCGGTCCCCAGGACGCCGGGGAACTCCAGCCCCCCGCCGTCCCCGGTCCCCAGCGCGGCGTTCGTGCCGGCGACCCGGCCCATCTGGTTCGCGGTGTCGCCCAGGGGGACCCAGGTCGGCCCGCCCGTGACGAGATCCGTCGACTCGACGCAGTCCCCGGCGGCCCAGACGTCCGGCAGGGAGGTCTTGAGACGGCTGTTCACCCGGATGGCGCCGGTCTCCCCGATCTCGGCCCCCGCGGCCTTCGCCAGGGCGACCTCCGGCCGGATCCCGACGCCCAGGATCGCGATCTCGGCCTCGACCTCCCGCCCCCCGAAGCGCACCGCCCGGAGCCGCCCCTCGTCTTCGTCGCCCACGAACGCCTCGACCGGCGCCCCCGTGAAGACCCGCACGCCCTTCTCCTTCACGTGAGCCTCGATCGTCTCGCCGACCTCGGGGCCGAACGCGCGCGCGAGGCCGTCCGCGGCCTCGACGAGGGAGACCTGCATGCCAAGCGCCGTCAGGTTCTCCGCGACCTCCAGGCCTATGTAACCGCCCCCGACCACGACGGCCTTCTCCGGCGAGTGCTCCCTTATGTGGCGCGCGATGGCATCCGTGTCGGTGAGGAAGCGCAGGGGGAAGACGCCGTCGAGGTCGGCGCCGTCGACCGGGGGGACGACGGACTTCGCGCCCGTGCAGACGATCAGGCGGTCGTAGGAGTCCTCGAAGGTCTCGCCGGTCCCCAGGTTTCGGACGACGAGCCTCTTCTCCTCCGGGTCTATCTCCTCGACGCGGTGCCCGGCGAGGGTCCGGATGCCCTTCTCGGAGAACTCCTCGGGGGTCCGGGCGACGAGGTCCTCGCGGCGCTCGACCACGCCCGAGATGAGGTACGGCAGCCCGCACTCGGAGATGGAGACGTCCGGCTCCTCCCCGTAGATCGTCACCTCGAGGTCGGGGTCGAGCCTCCGCGCCCGCGAGGCCGCCTTCGTCCCCGCCGCCACCCCGCCGATCACGACCAGACGCATCCCTACCCGCCCTCCGTTAGCTCCCGTACCGTCTCAACGCCCGGAGTCTACCGCCGGGGGCGGGGCCGCGTGGGGTTGGGGTTCACGGTTTCGGGGCCTATCCCGGGACGCCAAAGGGCCCCCGCCCTGATGGGACGGGGGCCCTCGTAGAAGCTCGTGTCGGCTTGCCCTTAGGCGGCCTTGGCGGCCTGGAAGCGGCGCTCGGCCTCGTCCCAGTTCACGACGTTCCACCAGGCCTGGATGTAGGCGGGACGCTTGTACTGGTAGTTCAGGTAGTAGGCGTGCTCCCAGACGTCTAGCCCGATGATCGGGATCTGGCCGCTCATCAGGGGGCTGTCCTGGTTGGCGGTCTGCTCGATGGAGAGCCCGCCGCCGCCCGGGGTGGTGACGAGCCAGACCCAGCCGGAGCCGAAGAGTGCGCCGGGGGCACCGGCCGCGTTGAACTGCTCCTGGAAGGCGTCGAAGGAGCCGAAGGACGAGTTTATGGCCTCGGCCAGATCGCCGGTCGGCTCGCCGCCGCCGCCCTGACCGGCCGGGGCGAGAATCCGCCAGAACATCGCGTGGTTGGAGTGGCCGCCGCCGTTGTTGACGACCGCGCGGCGGATGTCGTCGGGGACGTTGTTTATGTTGGCGAGAAGCTGGTCCACGTCACCGGGGTCCGCCTCCGGATGCTTCTCCAGCGCGGTGTTCAGGTTCGTGATGTAGGTGTTGTGGTGGTTGTCGTGGTGGTAGTGCATCGTCGCCTCGTCGATGTGCGGCTCCAGCGCGTTGTAATCGTATGGGAGCGGCGGAAGTTCGTAAGCCACGGTGGTTTCTCCTCTCGCTAGACTACAAGTCTGCAATATACCCAGGAGCCCGCAAATCTAACGGTAGGCTCCCGGCGTCGAGGCTGTAGAATGGTCCGGATGCGGCAGTACGAGTTTTTCGAGAGGCCCGGGCTCGAGGAGGCCCTGGGCGAGGCCCGGGCCCGCGAGGCGAGGCGCCTCGTGGACCGGGCCGTCCGCTCCAGCGCCAGCGGAATCGTCATCACCGACGCCCGGCGTCCGGGGAACCCCATCGTCTACGTCAACCCGGCCTTCGAGTTCACGACCGGCTACGGGGCGGCGGAGGCGCTCGGCCGGAACTGCCGCTTCCTGCAGGCCGACGACCGCGACCAGCCGGCCCTCGGCGAGCTCCGGGCGGCGATCCGGGAGGGGCGCGAGTGCCGGGTCGTGCTGCGCAACTACAAAAAGGACGGCACGCTCTTCTACAACGAGCTCTCCGTCTCGCCGGTGCGCGACGAGGGGGGCCGGATCGTGAACTTCGTCGGGGTGCAGGACGACGTCACGGGGCGCAAGCGCGTCGAGGAGGAACTCGCGAAGAGCGAGGAGCGGCTGCGCCTGGCCACCGAGGCGACGGGGCTCGGGACGTGGGACTACGACCTCGTGGCCGGAGACCTGCGGTGGGACGAGCGGTGCAAGGCCATCTTCGGTCTCCCCCCGGACGAAGACGTGGACTACGACGCGTTTCTGGCGATGCTCCACCCCGAAGACCGCGAGCGGGTGGACCGGGTGGTCGGCGAGGCCCTCGACCCCGAGGGCGGCGGGGCCTTCGAGACCCAGTACAGGACCGTGCTGCCGGACGGGACCGAGCGCTGGGGGCTTGCCCGGGGCCGGACGGTCTTCCGGGAGGGGCGCGCGGTCCGCTTCGTGGGGACGGTGCTCGATATTACCGAGCGCAAGCGGGCCGAGGCGGAGCGCGAGCGCCTGCTCGCCCGGGAGCAGACCGCGAGGGAGGAGGCCGAGGCCACCAGAAAGCGCCTCGCCCTGCAGGCGCGGGCGGGGACGGTGCTCTCGGCCTCCCTCGACTACGAGGCCACCCTGGCCCGCGTGGCGCGCCTGACCATCCCCGAGTTCGCGGATTTCTGCATGGTGGACGTGCTCGGGGAGGACGGCTCGCTGCGCCAGCTCGCCTACGCCCACGCCGACCCGGCCGAGGAGGGCGTGCTCGGCGAGCTAGCGCGCTACCGCGAGCACGACGCCGAGGGGCTCGAGGATGCGCGCCGCGTCTCCGCGTCGGTGCTCCGCTCGGGGGAGGCCGTGCTGCTCTTCGAGGCCGAGATGCTGACCGGCGCGTTCCGCAACGAGGAGCACCGCGCCCTCGTCCGCCGCCTCCACCCGCGCTCGTGCATCTGCGCCCCGCTCGTCGCCCGGGGCCGGACCCTCGGGACGATCACCTTTGCCCGCAACAAGCCCGGCTCCCGGTACGACCCCGAGGACCTCTCGCTCGCCGAGAGCTTGACGGCCCGCTGCGCCTCCGCCATCGACAACGCCCGCCTCTACGCCTACCAGACCAGGGTCGCCCGCGCGCTCCAGGGGAGCCTCCTGCCGTCCTACCTCCCGGAGGTGCCCGGCTTCGAGGTCGGCCTCCACTACCTGCCCGCCGGCGAGGCGAACATCGGCGGGGACTTCTACGACCTCTTCGAGGCGGGCGAGCGCTCGGAGGGGCGGCCCGGCCCGGACGGGGAGCGCCCTCCCTCCTCCTGGGGCGTCGCCGTGGGCGACGTCAGCGGCAAGGGACCGGATGCCGCGGCCGTCCTGGCCCTCGCCCGCTACACGATCCGGGCCGCCGCGATGCACCGCACCCGCCCGGCCTCCATCCTCGCCGACCTCAACGAGGCCATGCTGCGTCACGGGCGCGAGCGCGAGGCCAGAAAGTTCTGCACCGTCGCCTACGCCCGGGTCGAGCCCGACGGACGGGGGGCCAGGGTCTCGGTCTCCCGCGGCGGGCACCCCGCGCCCATGCTGCTCAGGGCGGACGGGGCGGTCCGACCCGTCGGCTACGCCGGCCGCGCCATGGGCGTCTTCGCCGACCCCAGGCTCACCGAGCAGGAGGCCCGGCTGGAGCCCGGCGACGCCCTCGTGCTCTTCACCGACGGGGTCACCGAGGCCCGAGCCCCCGACGGGACGTTCTTCGGGGAGGAGCGCTTCGCGGATCTTCTCCGATCCTCCGCCGGCCTCGACGCCACGGCCCTCACCGCCCACCTGGGCGACGCCGTCTGCGGCTTCCAGAACTACGACCTCAACGACGACGTCGCCATCCTGGTCCTGCGCGCCGTCTAGACTTCCCGGGGGCTACCCGGGCTCCGCCCCCTCGCCTCGCGCGCGACGCCGCCGCCTGACGACCGACAGCCTCCACAGCCCGAGGGCGGCGAGTGCTGCGGCGGCGAGCTGCGCCGTCCAGATGGCCGCGGGCAGCCGCGCGTCGAGGAGGGCGCCGGCGACCACGGGGCTCAGGCCGTAGGAGGCGCCGAAGCAGCAGCCGAAGAGGGCGAGGTAGGTGCCGCGCCGCGCCTCCGGGGCGAGCTCGGCGGCGAGGGAGGCCCCGGCGACCTCCAGGATCATCTCCCCCAGCGTGAAGAACCCGGCGAAGGCGAGCAGGACGCCCCAGAAGCCGTCCGCGAGGAGCAGCGTCGCCGAGGAGGCCGCGAAGAGCGCCGCCCCCGCCCCGAGCGCCGCGACCTTGGAGCGCCCGTCGAGCAGGGCCGAGACCGGCAGCTGCAGCAGCACCACCGCGAGCCCGTTCCCGGCGAGAAAGTACCCGACCTGGGCGTCGGTCAGGCCGAGAAAGTTCTTGGAGTAGACCGGCAGCGCCTGCCAGTCCTGCGTGAAGACGTAGTACAGCAGGAACCCCACGCCGAGCAGGACCAGGAACGGCCCGTCCGCGAACGCCGCCCGCAGCCCCGGGGCGCGGAGGGCTCGGGGCGCGCCGGACCGACCCTTGACGCGGCCGGGCAGCGACTCGCCGAGCGCGAGCGCCATGGCGCAGAGGACCACGAGCGTGAGGGCCGAGGCCCCGACGAACATCGCCCGGTACGCCCCCGGCGAGGCCCCGGCCGAGGCGGCGATGGCGCCTGCGGCAAGCGGCCCGAGGGCCCAGCCGACGTTCCCCCCGACCCTCACGAGGCCGTAGGCGCGCGCCCTCACGCGTTCAGGGGTGACGTCGGCGACCGTGGCGTTGCGGGCGGCGTCGAACATGCTCGCCCCCGCGAGCCCGGCGAGCACGCAGATGGCGAGGTAGCCCCAGAAGCCCCCGACGAACGCGAAGGCGAGAAACGTCGTCGCGTTCCCGAGGAGGGCGAGCAGGACGAGGGGCTTGCGGCCGTAGCGGTCGGACAAAGGGCCCGAGATCAGCCCCGAGGCCACGCTCGTCGCGGCGAGCGTGCCGAGGCCCACCCCGATCAGGGAGAGCGGGATGCCGACGATGTTGTGGAAGTAGATCGTGGAGAACGGGAAGTAGAGCCCCTGCCCGAACCGGAAGACGAGCATCGCCGCGAGCAGGAGCCACACCCGCCGGTCGAACGCCGGCAGGATCTCCCGCCACGCCCGCCGGCCGGGGCCGTCCCTCGCCGTCTCCCCCTCGTGTTTCTCCACCCCGCAATCATAGACGCCGCCGGGGCTCGACCCGGGGAAACCGGACACGCCCCGGGCCGGTCGTTCTGTTTTACTGTCCGCGTCTTCGGGAGGAGGGGCGTGATCGGAAGGGGCGGGAGGGATCTGGGGGGGCTGCCGGGGACCCTGGCGGGCCTCGCGGGGGAGTTGAGGGAGGGGGCGGTCTCGCCCGTGGAGGCGACCGAGGCCGCGCTCGGGCTCATCGAGGAGCGGGACGGGGAGCTGAACTCCTTTATCACCGTGACCCCCGAGCGGGCGATGGAGGTCGCGCGGAGGGCGGAGCGGGAGATCCGGGCGGGCCGCTACAGGGGACCCCTGCACGGCGTGCCGCTCGGGCTGAAGGACCTCATCCCCACGGCGGGGGTGCGCACCACGATGGGCTCGGCCTTCTTCGAGGGGCACGTCCCGGGCTACGACGCCGCCGTCGTGGAGAAGCTCGAGGAGGCCGGGGCGGTCCTGGTGGGCAAGAACAACACCCACGAGTTCGCCTACGGCACGACCGGGGACCGCTCCCGCTTCGGGCCCGTGCGCAACCCTCACGACACCTCGAGGATCTCCGGTGGCTCCTCCTCGGGCTCGGGGGCCGCGGTGGCGGTGGGCCTCGTCTACGGCGCTCTGGGGACGGACACGGGTGGTTCGATCCGCATCCCCGCCGCCTTGTGCGGGGTGGTCGGGATGAAGCCGACCTTCGGGAGGGTGAGCAAGCGCGGCGTCTTCCCCCTCGCCTGGACCCTCGACCACGTCGGCCCCCTGACGCGGACCGTGAGGGACAACGCCCTCCTTCTCAGCGCCCTGGCCGGGCACGACCCCGAAGACCCGTACTCCGTGCGCAGGGCCCCCGAGGACTTCGCCCGCGACCTCGGGCGCGGGGTCCGCGGGGGCGTGGTCGGCGTCCCCTCCGGCTTCTACTTCGATGGTCTCGACGGCGAGGTCGCGGAGAGGGTGGCGGAGGCGATCGGGGCGCTGCGCGGGCTCGGGGTACGGACGCGCCCCGTCGCGGTGCCGCTCCTCCGAGAGACCCTCGACGCCCAGCGGCTCGTCCTCGCCGCCGAGGCCTACGCCGTGCACGCGCAGCGCCTGCGGTCGGAGCCGGAGAGGTTCGACGAGGAGGTCCGCGAGCGGGTCGCCGCCGGCGAGGCGCTGCTCGCCCACGAGTACGCCGTGGCGCAGCGCACGAAGCTCGCGTCGCTGCGGGTCTTCGACCGGGCGCTGGAGGGGGTGGACGTCCTGCTCGCGCCGACGGTGCCGCTCCCGGCGACGGAGATCGGGCAGCGGGAGGTCCGCATCGCCGGGCGCGAGGAGCCCGTGCGGGCGTCGCTGAACCGCTTCACCGGGCCCACGAACCTCAACGGCCTGCCGAGCCTCTCCGTCCCCTGCGGGCGCACCGCCTCCGGCCTCCCCGTGGGCCTCCAGATGGTGGGCCGCCCCTTCGATGAGGCGACCCTCTACCGCTACGCCCACGCCCTCGAGCAGGCGGCCGGGGTGTAGGACAGCTAGGAGGAACAACGCCCTCGCGCCGAGCGCGAGCGGACCTTCGGGCAGCGTATCGCTACCGAAAGCGTCTCCCGGTCGTGGCGCTTAGCGAGTACGCTGGTCGTTCGTCCCTGGAAGTCGCCGCAGAAGGAGGAGTCTTCGGCCGAGCCCGTTTTCCGGTGCGTGATGACGGCGCTGGCTGAGGGTGAGTTGCCGAAGGGCCCGGGGATCACGAGCACGACCGACGGGCAGAACGGCAACCACGCAGGAATTCACGCCCGCGTCCGGCGGGGGACCGCATGGGGCGCGTCTAGGAGACCGCGTGCTTCCGGACCGGCGGCTCGGCGATGGAGGTCTGGAGGGTCGCCTTGCCGGAGCGCAGGCGCACCCAGAGCACGATGAGGAGGCTCCCGGCCACGGACGCCACGATGTCCACGAGGCCGGCCTCCGGGCCGAAGGGGCCGCCGGTCAGGAAGGTCGGGCCGCCCTGGCTTATCTCGATAAAGCTGGCGCCTATGTCGTCCATGCCGCTCACCGGGAAGCCGAAGACGTTGCCCTGAAAGAAGTTCCAGGTGATGTGCAGGCCGATGGGGATGGCGAGCCTGCCGGTCAGGACGTAGCCGACGCCGAGGAGGAGGCCCGCGAAGGCGATGTTGATCGTGCTCACGAGCGAGCTGCCGGGGTTCGCCAGGTGGGCGAGGCCGAAGACGGAGGACGAGAGTACCCAGGCCAGCAGGATCGCCCCGCGAGGTCCGATGCCGGGGTAGTCGAGCCCCTCGGCCATGTTCTTGAGCTGGTAGCCGCGGGAGACCAGCTCCTCCCCGAACCCGACGCAGAGGAACAGGACGAGGGGCGCGAGGATCGCCAGGGGGAACGACGAGGTCCCCCCGCCCGTGGCGAACGTCCCGGTGATCCGAACCCAGCCTGCCGCCAGCTCCACGAGGAAGATGCTCGTCATCAGGACCGCGCCGAGGAGGAGCCCGAAACCGAGGTCGATCCACCATTCGCGGCTCAGCCCGAGCCCGAAGCCCGAGAAGGGACGCCGGTCCAGGAAGCGTCCCGCCAGCCACACGCTCACGAGCGCCGCCACCAGGCTCAGGAGGCCGCCCAGGACCAGGGCGAGGGGCGAGGAGCCGAGCCCTATCCCCCCGCCCGGCGGCTCCGACGATCCCCCGGAGGCCAGCGCGAGGACCGCGAGCGCCAGGACGCCGAAGGCCAGCTGCACGGCGAAGTACACGAAGACCTGGAAGAGCAGGCGCCAGGGCGCCCGCGGCCTGCGCTCGTGCTCGTTGACAAAAAACCCCAAGGCATCCCTCGTTTCGAAACGCTACGGCGTCGGAGAGTTTATCCCGCCGCCCCTCAGTAGTCGCAGCGGGCGACGGACTCCCGGATCTTGCGGCGGGCCCCGGCGATGAGGGGCTTGCCGTGGGTCATGACCACCGTGTCGAAGTCCTCGCCGAGCAGCCTCTCCGCCGAGCGCCTCGCGGCCTTGGGGTCCGTGCAGAGCGCCTTGATGCCCCCGACCGTCGGTCGGCTGCTCGTCAGGGCGCCGAAGGCGTCGCCGGTGAAGAGCAGCCCGTCCTCGTCGCGCAGCAGCGAGGTGTGGTCGCTCGTGTGCCCCGGGGTCGAGACGACGCGGAAGCCCGCCACCGTCTCCCCCTCGCCCACCGTCCTGTCGACGGGGGAGGTCGGCAGCTCCTGGTTGCGGAAGAGGAAAGCGAAGAAGGGGTTGCTCGCCGGGTCCTTCGGGCGCCGGCCGGAGATCACCTCCGCCTCCCCCCGGAGGAGATCACCTCCGCCCCGGGCGCCCACCCCCTGACCCCGCGCAGGCCGCCGATATGGTCCGGATGGTGGTGGGTGAGGTAGATGCGCCTCAGGTCGCCGGGGGCTCCGCCCAGGGAGGCCAGCGCCTCTCGTATGCGGCCCGCGCTCGAGCCGACGCCGGCATCCACCAGCGTCCAGCCGTCGTCGCCCTCGATCAGCAGTACGGAAACGGCGTTCGACAGGCCTATCGCGTCCACCCGGTATGCGCCGGGCCCGATCCGCTCTGGTCTGGCCACGTGGCCTCCTTTTTCGTCGGATAGACCGTAGGTGTACCACCCCGGGCTCCGGGGCGACCCGGGTACCGTCCGCGCCCCCTTCCTGGCGTACATAGCGGACCGTGCTCCTCACGGCCACCCGCGCCCTTCCGGCGCGTCGCCATCGTCACGGCGGTCGGCGGGGGGACGCTGCGCGACGTCCCGCTCGACCGCCGGGCGTCCTGGATCGACCGGCGCCCCGACACGGGCGTCGTGGGCCTGTTGTAAGCTACGCTTGGTCCAAAGGCGGCGCGGAAGGGGTGCGTATGTCCAGGGTTATCGGTGTGCCCAGGGAGATCAAAGACCTCGAAGGCCGCGTCTCGGTGCAGCCCGACGGCGCGGCCGAGCTCGTCCACCACGGCCACGAGGTCCTCGTCGAGCGGGGCGCGGGCCGAAACGCCGGCTTCTCCGACGGGGAGTACGAGGGGGCGGGTGCCAGGATGACCGACGGACCCGACGAGGTCTTCGAGAGGGCCGGCCTGATCGTGAAGGTCAAGGAGCCGGTGCCTTCGGAGTACGACCGCTTCCGCGAGGGGCAGGAGCTCTTCACCTACCTGCACCTCGCCGCCGACAAGGGGCTCACCGAGTTCCTCGTCGAGCGCAGGATCGACGCTATCGCCTACGAGACGGTCGAGATGCCCGACGGCTCGCTGCCGCTCCTGACCCCCATGAGCGAGGTCGCCGGCAGGATGGCTACACAGGCGGCGGCGCACTGCCTGGAGAGCCCGAGCGGCGGGGCGGGGCTGCTGCTCGGGGGCGTCCCCGGCACCCCGGCGGCGAAGGTCACGATCATCGGCGGGGGCATCGTTGGCACGGAGGCGGCGAAGATAGCGGTGGGGATGCGCGCGATCGTGCGCGTCCTGGACATCAACCCGAAAAGGCTGGCCTACCTCTCGGACATCTTCGAAGGCCGGGTGGACCTGGTGATCCCCAACAGGGCGAGGACGGCCTCCTACGTCGCAGAGTCCGACGTCGTCGTCGGCGCGGTGCTGGTCCACGGGGCGAAGGCCCCGAAGCTGGTGAGCCGCGAGATGGTCGCCTCGATGAGGGACGGCTCCGTGGTCGTGGACGTGGCGATAGACCAGGGGGGTTGCATCGAGACGAGCAGGCCGACGACGCACTCGGAGCCTACGTACGTGGAGGAGGGGGTGGTGCACTACTGCGTGGCGAACATCCCCGGGGCGGTGGCGCGCACCTCGACGCTGGCCCTGACGAGCGTCACGCTGCCGTACCTCCTGAAGATCGCCGATCGGGGCGTGGAAGGAGCCGCGAGGAGCGACGAGGCGCTGGCGAAGGGCCTCAGCACGCTCCGGGGCAGCCTGGTCTCGGAGCCGGTCGCCGAGGCGCACGGGCTGCCGCACGAGGACTACCGCAAGGTCTTGGGTTAGACGAGAGATAGGAGAGCCGTGGATACGCAGAAGGGGACGAGCGCCGCCGAGGGTTGGGCGGAGAAGGATCGCAGGTACGTCTGGCACGCGATGAGCCGGGTCAACCCGGGGAGCGGGCAGGCCTCGCCGACGATGATGGTCGAGGAGGGATCGGGGGCCTGGATCTCCGACGCCGAGGGAAACCGCTACCTCGACGGGATGAGCGGGCTGTGGTGCGTGAACGTCGGCTACGGCCGCGAGGAGCTCGCGAAGGCCGCCTACGACCAGCTCGTAAAGCTCCCGTACTACCCCCTGACCATGAGCCACAGGCCCGCCGTCGAGCTCGCCGAAAAGCTCAACGAGTGGCTCGACGACGAGTACGTCATCTACTACTCCAACTCCGGCTCCGAGGCGAACGAGGTGGCCTTCAAGGTCGCCCGCCAGTTCCACGACCAGAACGGCGAGCCGGGGCGCCACAAGTTCGTCTCCCGCTACCGCGCCTACCACGGCAACACCATGGGCTCCCTGGCCGCGACCGGACAGGCCCAGCGCAAGTTCCGCTACGAGCCGCTGGCGCCCGGCTTCCTGCACGTCCCGCCGCCTGACCGCTACCGCTGCGCGTACTGCTCCGACCGTCCCGCTTGCAACCTCGAGTGCGCGAGGGAGATAGAGCGCACGATCCAGTGGGAGCTCCCCGAGACCGTCGCGGGCGTGATCATGGAGCCGATGATTACCGGCGGCGGCATCCTCATTCCGCCCGACGGCTACGTCGAGGAGGTCGCCCGGATCTGCGAGAGGACCGGGGCGCTGCTCATCGTCGACGAGGTGATCTGCGGCTTCGGCAGGACGGGCAAGAAGTTCGGCCACCAGCACTACGGCATCAAGCCGGACATCGTCACCATGGCGAAGGGCATCACGAGCGCCTACCTGCCGCTCTCCGCGACCGCCGTGAAGCGCGACCTCTTCGAGAGGTTCATGGACGCCGAGGAGTACGCCCACTTCCGCCACGTCAACACCTTCGGCGGTAACCCGACCGCCTGCGCCGTCGCGATCCGGAACCTCCAGATCATGGAGGACGAGGATCTCCCCGAGCGCGCGGCGGCGATGGGGCAGAAGCTCATGGAAGGGCTCTCCGAGCTCCGGGACCATCCGAACGTCGGCCAGCTCCGGGGCAAGGGCCTCCTCGCCGGCATCGAGCTCGTCGAGGACAAGGAGACGAAGGCCCCGGCCGCGGCCGACAAGGTGGCGAAGGTAATCTCCGGGTGCAAGGAACGGGGCTTGATCGTCGGCAAGAACGGCGACACCGTCGCCGGGTTCAACAACGTCGTGACCCTCGCGCCGCCGCTGGTCGTCACCGACGAGGACCTCGAGTTTATCGTCCAGACGATCAGGGAGAGCGTGAACGGCCTGTAAGGAGCGACGGGGAGCCTCCCGGCGGAGGGGGAAGGAGCGGGCATGGCGGTAGACGAGGCGCGGCGGGGCGAGGAGGCCCGGTTACAGCCGGGGCTGAAGCAGCGGCACATGACCATGATCTCGCTCGGCGGGGTCATCGGGGCGGGGCTCTTCGTCGGGAGCGGGGCGATCCTGAACGCGGCCGGGCCGGCGGCGGTCCTGACATACGCCCTGACCGGGCTCCTCGTGGTCCTGATCATGCGGATGCTCGGGGAGATGGCCGTCGCGCGGCCCTCCGTCGGGTCGTTCTCGGACTACGCCCGGATCTCCTTGGGCAACTGGGCCGGCTTCACCATCGGGTGGCTGTACTGGTACTTCTGGGTGATCGTGGTCGGGGTCGAGGCGGTGGCGGGGGCCGGGATCATCGCGCAGTACCTGCCGGGGGTGCCGCTGTGGGCGATCGCGCTCGGCGTCATCGTGCTGCTCACCCTGACCAACCTCTACTCCGTGGGCTCCTTCGGGGAGTTCGAGTTCTGGTTCGCCTCCATAAAGGTCGTCGCCATCATCGTCTTCATCTTCCTCGGCGGCCTGTACGTCTTCGGGCTGTGGCCCTCCGAGACGCCCGGCCTCTCGAACCTCTACGCCAACGGCGGGTTCGCGCCCGCCGGGGGGCTGGCGGTCTTCTCCGGCATCACCACCGTGATCTTTGCCTTCGTCGGGGCGGAGATCGTGACGATCGCGGCGGCCGAGTCGGCCGAGCCGGAGCGGGGCGTGGCCCGGGCGGTGAACGCGGTCGTCTACCGCGTCCTGCTCTTCTACGTGCTCTCGGTCTTTCTCGTCGCGGCGATCGTGCCTTGGAACAGCTCCTTCACCTCCGGCAACGTCGAGAGCCCGTTCGCGGTCGCGCTCGAGACGATGGGCATCCCCGGGGCCGCGACGGTGATGAACTTCGTGATCCTGACCGCGCTCCTGAGCGTCCTGAACTCGAGCCTCTACACCTCCAGCCGGATGCTCTTCGCCCTCACCCGCCACGGCGACGCCCCGCGCTTCTTCACCAACACCACGGCGCGCGGCGTCCCGATGTGGGCGATCCTCGCGGGCACGATCATCGGCTACGTCTCCGTCCTCGCCGCGTACTTTTTCCCGGCGCAGGTCTTCACGTTCCTGCTGAACTCCTCGGGGGCGGTCGCGCTCTTCGTCTACCTCCTGATCGCCGTCTCCGAGCTCAGGATGCGCCGCCGCCTCGAGCGCGAGGACCCGGAGCGCCTGCAGCTCAAGATGTGGCTCTACCCGTGGCTGACGTACCTCTCGATCGCCGCCATCCTGGCGGTCCTCGTCTCGATGGCCTTTACCGAAGACGGGCGGCCCCAGCTTCTCGCGACCATCGTAAGCGTCGTCCTCTTCCTCGGCGCCTACGGGCTGCGCAGCCGCTACGGCCGCGTCAGGAGCCGGAGCGCCGAGCCCGCGAGGTAGGAGGGGAGGAAACCCGTACACTGACCGGCGCAGACGCCGCCGGCCCTCCGGCTGCCCCGAGAGAGGAGAATGATTGACCAGGTACGAACCCGCCGACTCCTTCGAGACCCCGCGCTTCAGCGGCGTGCGCACCTTCATGCGCCTCCCGAACAACGGGGACCTCGCCAACGCCGACGCCGCGATCGTCGGCGCGCCGTTCGATACCGGCGCGAGCTTCCGGGTGGGGGCCCGCTTCGGCCCCGAGGGCATCCGGAGCCTCTCGCACCTCCTCCGGCCCTACAACCCCTCGCAGGGGCTCCAGATCTTCGAGCACCTCTCCGTCATCGACTACGGCGACGTCCCCGTGGTCCCGGGCTTTATCGAGGAGAGCTACGGGAGCATCGAGGCCGGGCTCGCCCCGATCCACGAGGCGGGCGTCGTGCCCGTGGTGCTGGGCGGCGACCACTCCATCGCCCTCCCGGAGCTCCGCGCCGCCGCGGCGGTCCACGGCCCCGTGGCGCTCGTGCAGTTCGACTCCCACGCCGACACCTGGGACGCCTACTTCGGCAAAAAGTACAACCACGGCACCGTCTTCCGCCGCGCCGTCGAGGAGGGCCTCCTCGACCCCGCGCGCTCCATCCAGGTCGGGATGCGCGGCTCGCTCTACGAGCCCGGCGACCTCGAAGCCTCCCGCGACCTCGGCTTCGACCTCGTCACCACCGACGGGGTACGAGAGCTCGGGGTACCAGAGACGGTCTCCCGCATAAGGGAGCGCGCCGGGGACGGGCCGGTCTACGTCTCGTTCGACGTGGACTTCGTCGACCCGGCCTACGCCCCCGGCACCGGGACGCCCGAGGTCGGCGGCTTCACGAGCCGGGAGGCGCAGGTGTTCTTGCGCGAGCTCTCGGGCGTGGACCTCGTCGGGGGCGACGTCGTCGAGGTCTACCCCACGTACGACGGGCCGGGAGGGGTGACCTCGCTGCTGGCCGCCAACGTCGCCTACGAGATGCTGTCGCTCGTCGCGGTGAGGAAGAGGGACGCCCGGTAGCGCGCTCGACCACGCCGCGGTCGCCGTCGCGGTGGGGCGCTGGTGTTCGTCTACGGGCTCCTGGCGAACGCCCCGGTCGCGGGGGGACGCTGACGAGTGCCGTCGTCTTCGTCGTGGTGAGCCCGCTGACGTGTCCTTCGGAGGCCGGGGCGGCGTACAATCCCCAGAGAAGCTTGGGGATCGAGGGTTTGGAGGAGAGATGATCGAGACGAACCTTGCTGAGAAGCTCTTCGTGGGCGGCGAGTGGGTCGGGGAGGCCTCGAACGGCGAGACCTTCGACGTCCTGAACCCCGCCACCGGCGAGGCCATCGCCACCCTGCCCGACGGCGGACGCGAGGAGATGCAGAAGGCCATAGACGCCGCGGCGGCCGCCCAGGAGGAGTGGGGGAAGACCACCGCCCAGTACCGCGCCGGCATCCTGCGCGGGGCCGTCGCCATGATGCACGAGCGCAAGGAGCACCTCGCGCGCGTGATGACGCTGGAGCAGGGGAAGCCCCTGGCCGAGTCGAGGGGCGAGATCGGCTACGCCGCCTCGTTCCTGGAGTGGTTCGCCGAGGAGGGGCGACGGATCTACGGGCAGACGATCCCGGCCGCCTTCCCCGGCAAGCGCATCATGGTCCTCAAGCGCCCGGTCGGGGTGACGGCGGCGATCACGCCGTGGAACTTCCCGAGCGCCATGATCACGCGCAAGCTCGGCCCCGCGCTCGCGGCCGGCTGCACGATGGTCATAAAGCCCTCCGAGCTCACCCCGCTCTCCGCGCTCGAGCTCGCGAGGATCTTCGAGGAGGCCGGGCTGCCCGCGGGCGTCCTCTCCGTCGTCTGCGGCATGGACCCCGCCTCCCTTACCGCCGCGATCATGGAGGACGTCCGCGTCCGCAAGCTCTCCTTCACCGGCTCGACGGAGGTCGGCAAGCTCCTGATGCGCCAGGCCGCCGACACGGTGAAGCGCCTCAGCCTCGAGCTCGGCGGCCACGCCCCGTTCGTCGTCTTCGAGGACGCCGACCTCGACGCGGCGGTGGAGGGCGCCGTGGCCTCGAAGATGCGCAACATGGGCCAGACCTGCGTCGCTGCGAACCGCATCTACGTCCAGAGCGGCGTCGTCGACGAGTTCACGCGGAGGCTCGCCGCCCGGCTCGGCGAGATGAAGGTGGGGGACGGGTTCGAGGAGGGGGTCGAGGTCGGGCCCCTGATCGAGCCGAAAGCCCTCGAGAAGGTCGAGCGCCACGTCGCCGACGCGAGGGAGAAGGGCGCCACGGTCCTCCTCGGCGGCGAGAGGCCAAACGGGGCCTCCGGCACGAACGGCGGCGGCACCTTCTACAAGCCGACCATCCTCACGGGCGCGGACGACTCGATGCTCGTGGCGAACGAGGAGACGTTCGGACCCGTAGCGGCGATCCTGCCGTTCGAGACGGAGGAGGAGGTGGTCGGCCGGGCGAACGACACGGACTACGGCCTCGCCGCCTACTACTACACCCGCGACATCGGCCGGGTGATGCGCCTCGCCGAGAGCCTCGAGTACGGCATCCTCGGGGCGAACGACGGGATGCCCTCCACCGCCCAGGCCCCGTTCGGCGGCGTGAAGGAGTCGGGCTTCGGGCGCGAGGGCGGCCCGCAGGGCATAGACGAGTACGTGGACGTAAAGTACGTCTCTCTGGGCGGCATAAACTAGGGAGCTAGGAGGCACGAGCGTATGCTAGGTTCGAGCAGGATAAAGACGGAGATACCCGGGCCCAGGAGCAGGGCCCTGATGGAGCGGCGAAGGGGCGCGGTCTCGGCGGGCGTCCTGAGCGGGACCCCGATCTTCGTCGAGGAGGCGCACGGCGCCCTCCTGACGGACGTCGACGGGAACACGTTTATCGACTTCGCGGGCGGCATCGGCGTGATGAACGTCGGCCACACGTCCCCGCGCGTCATAGAAAGGGTCAAGGCGCAGGCCGAAGCGCTCACGCACACATGCTTCGCGGTGAACGCCTACGAGCCCTACGTCGAGCTCGCCGAGAAGCTCAACGCCCTCGTCCCCGGCGACGGGGAGAAGCGCTCGATGTTCGTCAACTCGGGGGCCGAGGCGGTGGAGAACGCCGTCAAGACCGCTCGCCACTACACGGGGCGCGACGCCGTCCTCGTCTTCGAGAACGCCTTCCACGGGCGCACCCTCCTGACGGCGTCGATGACGAGCAAGATCGACCCTTACAAGAAGGGCTTCGGGCCGTTCGCCCCGGAGATCTACCGGGTCCCCGCCCCCTACGCCTACCGCTGCCCGGCCTACCAGGACTGCTCCGGCGGCTGCCGCGGCACCTGCCTGGACTTCGTAGACCGGGCGTTTATCGGCCTCGTCGACCCGAAGAACCTCGCCGCGATAGTCGTCGAGCCGATCAGCGGCGAGGGCGGCTTTATCCCGTTCCCGGACTTCTACCTCAGGCGCCTGCGCGAGCTCTGCGACGAGCACGGCATCGTCCTGATCGTGGACGAGGTCCAGTCCGGCTTCGGCCGCACGGGCAAGATGTTCGCCATCGAGCACTCCCCCGGCGTCATCCCGGACATCGTGACGACCGCCAAGAGCATGGCCGGCGGCCTGCCCCTGGGCGGCGTGACCGGGAAGGCCGAGATCATGGACGCCGTCCACCCCGGCGGCCTCGGCACGACCTTCGGCGGCAACCCGCTCGCCGTCTCGGCCGCCCTCGGCGTCCTCGAGACCTTCGAGGAGGAGAACCTCCTCGGAAAGGCCGAGAAGCTCGGCGAGCGCGTCACCGCCGCGATGGAGGAGATTAGGGGCAGGCACGAGACCGTCGGCGACGTCCGCGGCCTTGGCGCCATGAACGCGATGGAGCTCGTCTCCGACCGCGAGAGTAGGAAGCCCGACAAGGCCCGCACCGCCAAGGTGGTCGAGAACGCCCTCAAGGAGGGCCTCATGCTCATGACCGCGGGTCAGTACGGGAACGTCATCCGGACCCTCATGCCCCTCGTCATCTCCGACGAGGAGCTCGAGGAGGGCCTCGCCATCCTCGACCGCGCCATGACCGCCTCCGAGGAGACCGCCGAAGGCCCCCGCCAGGAGAAGCGCGGCGTCGGCACCACCTGAGGCAGACCAAACCCGAGAACGGAGAAGGAGGGCCGGGGCGAAAACCCCGGCCCTCCCTCGTTAGACCCGGTCTGGTTTACCGGTCGCTCTGGATCCTCTGCTCGATCTGCGCCAGAAGCCCCTTGCGGTTCTTGTGCTCCATCTCGTAGGCCCGAACCTTCTTGAGCTCGTCCAGCGAGAGCCCGTCCAGCTTCTCTATAACCTGCGCGCTCGAGAGCCGGGCGTAGCCCGGAATCGGGAAAGGTACGTCCACCGGCGCCGCGACCGCCTCACGCGCCGCTACGTTGCCGGCACCACCGACGGACCGCACCGGCGAGAGCACGAGCCCCCAGTAAGCGCGCATCGCGCCCTCCGTAAGCCGCTGCAACACCTCGCGCTGCTCCTCGGCCTGCTCGAAAAGCTCCTGCGCCAGCGCAAGGTTCGCCTCGGTCTGACGCCTGGCCTCCTGCACGCCCACCTCGAAGAAGCGCTGGAAGAACCCCAGGTTCCTCTCCTGGTAGCCTATCGTCTGCTCGCCGAGCTGCCGATAGGACTCCGCGGTCTCACCCGCCAGAGCCTGGATCATACGATTAGCGTCATAAATACCGTTCATTGCAACTCCTTGCCGACTTCTAACTGCTATATGCAGTATACACATATATGATGAATTATAAACATGGGCAGGGGCCTTGCACCTAAAGTCGCTCTAAGGACGTACTTTTGGTGCAGGCGGCGGTTCTGCACCAAAAGTCCCGGTAGGTGTTCGGGGCACGGAAAAGGGCGGGGAAGGCCCCCCGCCCTACCGTTCCAGCCGCGCCGTGACTCACCATAACTCGACTCGCCAGATCGCGCCTTGCCTAACCGTAATTCTAACGCACCCCGACCGCCCTAGAGCCGCAGTTGGGGCTCGTCGCGCCGGTGTCGGCTTCGGGCACCCAGCCAACCGGACCGGGAACGTCGGACAGAACGATCTCCGCATGCCACGCCGGGGCCACGAACTGATGCCCGCAGTTGTTGCAGTTCAGGTTCGCCCGCCTCTTCTCCCTCTTGGGCGTCCTTGGCATCTTACGAGGACTCTTCTTCCTGCTGGCGTTTCTTCTCCCACCGAGCCTTAGCCGCCCTGCGCGCCGACTCCGACCTCTCTTCGGGCGTCATCTTCGCGGCGCGGGCGGGACCGCCCTTCTTGCCGCCTCGCCTGCCGAGTTCCACCGCCGCCGGGTTCTTCTCCTCGCTCATGTAGCAATCTTATCGTGAGCGGTCGGGCATCACAACGTCTAATCCCCCGACGTCCCCTCGATGGCCTTTAGCGAGGGCCGCGCCTCCATTTCGGCGTGCTTCCTTACAGCCTCTCGGTACTTTCTTTCGGCCTCTTCAGCGGTGTCACCGTGGACTGCCCAGCCTCTGCCAAGGGCGGCCCAGCCGTTCTTGACGCGCCGTATGTCCAACGTAGCTTGCTCGGCTTCCATCGCAACTCTCCTTTCGTCGCGAATAGTCTCTCATTTTTGCCTGCAAAAAACAACTTTTTTCGCTGGTCGAGGTGTCCGCTCGTCCGTGTGTGCCGCGTCCCGCCGTTCATGTGCCGTCGTACGACCAGCTTCTGCCGTGCCTTCACAAGAAAATGTCCGTCTACGCCTTGCGCACGGCACATGGACCATGTAAGCTCTGCACACGTGGACGAACAGAGAGGATGACGGGCATGGAAGAGGCGAATCAGCGTATGCCGTACGCCCCGGCGTCGGGGGTCTTGACGGTGGTAAGGCGCTACCGGGAGCGCGGCCTGCCGCTCCCCATGAACAACAAGGCTCTGCAGCAGGTCGGTGTCTCGGAAGGCAACGCGCCGCGCACGCTTCAGGCGCTCAAGATTCTCGGGCTGATCGACGAAGAGGGGGGCGTGACGGACGCCTTCAAGCGGGTGCAACGGGCCAACACCGCCGAGTACCCCGCCACCTTAGCGGAGATCGTTCGCAGCGCCTACCACACGATCTTCACCATCGTCGATCCTGCTCAAGACGATCTCACCGCCGTCAACGACGCTTTCCGGTGGTATGAGCCTTCGGGCCAACGGCAAAGGATGGTGAAGCTGTTCCTGAGCCTCTGCGACGAAGCGGGCCTGATACCCGAAGAGAACCGCGAGGCCCTTCAGATGACCCAGCAGCAGGGCACCCGCCGTCGGCAGCCGCCGCGCCGATCCTCGGGTCAGCAGCGGGCGCAGAAGAACCCGCAGCCCAAGAAGGCCAGCACGCCGCCCGATCCGACTCCCGCCGATGAGGAGCTACCGCGCCGGGAAGCCGAAAGCGGTACGCCGGATTACCGCCCCATTACCGTGCTGATCCAGCAACTCCCGAAGGGCGGGAGATGGACGAAGAGGCGGCGGGACCTGTGGGTACGGGCGATGGTCGCCACCGTCGATCTAGCGGTGGAGATCGAGGAACCGGAAGAGGTACTCGATGGGGAGGTGATGCCGGAAGACGACCAGCTGGAGTTGGAATCGTACTAAGAGATCGACGGGGCGGCCCACTGCCAAGTAGAAACCGCCCCGTCTCCCCAAGGCCCCGTGACACGAATGGCTAGGTACTCTCTCGCACAGAGTTTTATGCCGGTTCGAATCCGGCCGAGGCCTCTTGTTTCATTGTACATCATTCCCGCCCGTCCCCCGCAATATTTCCTGCAAAACTATACTTTTTCTTCGTTGTTATGCGTGACAGATCACGTATACTTACTCTATGATAGAGAGCCGGGATTGGACCGCCTACAACGCAGCGCAGAGCGAGGAAAAGGCGCGCTTTTCGGTCCTCTTAGCCGATCTTTGCAAGGGCGTTCCCGAACCCGAGCAGGTCATGGGCCGTCCCCGGCTACCGCTCTCGGATATGGTCTTCGCCGCCGCGTTCAAGGTCTACGTCGTCTTCTCTTCCAGGCGCTTCACCACCGACCTGTACGAAGCCTACGCGGATAGGCACATCGGGAGCACCCCACATTCCAACTCCGTCTGCCGCTACCTCTTCGATTTGCGACTCGCCTGATCTACTGCTTCGCGGGGCTCATAAGCAATGATGTATGCTCGTCGTGCTTCTGCGGTTCGAGAAAGGCTGGTCTGGTTCGTGTTCGAGTATTTGCAGGGGGACGAGGGTTACGTGTTGCTCGGGAGGATGGAGGGGAACGTGCCCGGCTACCTCTCTTATAGCGCGGACGAGGGGGAGGTGGTCTGCGTGTTCCGCGGGGCCGCGGAGGCGGAGGAGTTCTACATGCACTGGCGCGCCAGGATCCCGGGTGAGGGATGGGGTGCGGTGCGGCCTTCGACGGAGGATCTGATCCGGGTGCTCGAGAACTTCGACCTCGTCTCCGTCAGCCCCAAGCCCAACCCGGGCGTCACCGAGTACCTCTACACGGTCGAGGACTTCGTCCGCACCTTGCGCGAGCCGCGTTAGGGGGCGCCTTTCTTCTCCAACAGGAGTCTTTAACCACAAGATTTATGGGATAGACTTGGCGGGCAATCCACGTGTGGGGGGACGATTGGAAACCTACAAATCTTCTAGAAAGACCGTCCCCGGCGGGGGGTTACCTCGCGGATCTTCGAGGGGACGGCGTAGGATACCCATCATCGTGGCCCTCCTCTGCGCCGTGCTCGCCGGGGCCGTCGCCCTGGACTACTGGAGCAACTCCGGCAGGATCTACAACGGCGTCTCCGTCGCGGGCGTGGACGTCGGCGGCAGGACCGCCGGCGAGGCCGAGGCGATGGTCGAGGAGCGGATCGCCGAGAACGGCGACCGCATCCGGCTGAACGGGCCGGGGGACCTCGCGCTCAGCGCCCCCGAGCTCGGCGTCTCCTATGACGTCCCCGCCACCGTGGATCGGGCCTACGAGGTCGGGCGCGGCGGCAACGTCTTCGAGCGTCTGACGAGCCGGCTGCAGGCCGCTTACGGCTCCGCCGAGATCCCACCCGAGGTGACCTACGACCCCGAGCGCGTCGACGCCTCGGCCGAGGCCGTGGCGCAGCGGGTCGACCAGCAGCCCCGCGAGGCGACCGTCGCCGTGGAGGGGACCGAGGTCGTGGTCGAGGAGTCGCAGGAGGGCTACGGGCTGGACGTTCCGGCCACCGCCCAGAACGTCCGGGCCGCCGTCGAGGGGGCCAGCGGGGAGGCCGAGATGGTCGCCGGTACCATCGAGCCGACGATCGGCACGCCCGCCGCCGAGGCGGCCGCGGAGACGGCCCGGGAGGTGATGTCCGGGGACGTCTCGCTCACCGCCGGGGAAGAGGCCTGGACCCTGACGCCCGCCGAGATCGGCGGGGCGCTCGACTTCGCGCCGGAGGGCGCGGAGATCTCCGTGACCCTCGACCGGGAGAGCCTCCGCGAGGCCGCCTCGGAGCCCGTAGAGGCGCTGACCGTCGAGCCGCGCGAGGCGGGCTACGAGCTGAACGGCGACCAGATCGTCGTGACCGAGAGCCAGACCGGGAGGGCGGTCGACGAGGAGACGCTCTTCGCGGACCTCGAGGCCGGGCTCTTCGAGGGCAGGCGCGAGTACGAGGTCCCCGTCGTCACCGACGAGCCCGAGCTCACGACCGCCCGGGCCGAGGAGCTCAAGCCGACCGAGCTCTTGAGCCGGTACCGCACCGACTACTCGATCGTCGAGGACGACGGGCAGCGCAAGGAGAACCTGGAGATTGCCTCCAACGCCGTGAACGGCAGGTTCGTGGCGCCCGGCGAGACCTTTTCGATGAACGAGAACATCTCCGGGCTCGACTACAACGCCACGAAGGTAATCATCGACGGCAAGGAGACCAAGGCCGACGGCGGCGGGCTCTGCCAGGTCACCTCGACCCTGTACATGGCCGTCAACTACGCGGGGCTCGACGTCACCGAGCGCCACCCGCACATCTCGCAGCTCCCGTACATAAGGCCCGGCCTCGACGCCACGGTGTGGTTCGGCGACGAGAACGGCGTCCCGCTGGACATGAAGTTCGAGAACACCTCCGACGGGTACGTGCTCATCCGCGAGTACGTCGCCGACGACGGCTTCATCTACGCCGAGGTCTACGGCAAGCCGAGCGACACGCAGGTCGAGATGAGCTCCAGGCCGACGTACATGGAAGCGGACCGCTCGAAGTGGAACACCTACCAGAAGGTGACCAAGGACGGAGAGGTGATCTACGACGGCCTCCTCCACAAGGACACCTACGACCCCCTCGTGGACGAGAAGGGCAAGACCATCCCACCGCCCGACGTCTACGTCCCGCCCGTTAAGCAGTAAAGTGGCCGGAACTTCTTAGTTAGGGAATGCTGCAGCAAAGTGCAGCATAGCGACAGCCGACTAGCCTTCTAAAAGTCCGAATAGCAAGGCGACGAAAGCATTGAAACGAGGTGTTACAGGATCGGCCTGAGCCGCCCAACCAAGGGCGCCGCGAGACTCCCTTGTCAGTCAGAGGCTGGTCTCAGGAAACAGCTAGTTGAATCTTTAAAGAGGACTTATACTGCATGTACCGATACAGTTTGGAAGCACTGACCCTTGAAACCGGTTTCACTTTCAAACCCGGCAAGCTTACTGTAGTTGTTGGGCCAAACAACTCTGGTAAGAGCAGACTACTTCGCGACGTGAAACAATTGTGCACTAGTCAGACCCCAGATACTGTCGTAGTTAGAGAGGCGAAGTACACTCGTCCCCCTAATCCCGCTCAACTACACGAAGCATACAACATTGAGCCCCACTTCGATCCGTCTACCGGACAGGTAACCCTTCGGACTCTGGACGCGGACATGTCCGGCTTGGCCCAGTGGGCTCTGCACGCTGGCTCCCCTGCTGGTTGGAAGGCTGCTTATGAACAGTTCGTACAGGGAACTCTAGACGGTTGGGATCAGCATGGCCACACTGCCTTTGCTCAGTACTTCGGAAACTATTTCGTAACCAGACTTACTACAGAGTCGCGTTTACTCCTAACTAGGGAGGGGCCGAGCGGCGATCCTAACGCTGGCGCGCATAACTTGCTACGGGCTTTCTACGATGCAGGTAAGGACGCGGAGGAGAAGTTGAGCGTAATGGTGGAGCGCGCTTTTAAGGAGACGCGCATCAAGCTCGATTACTCAAATCTGTCGACCCTGTGCTTGCGGGTTGGCAAGAATTTTGCGGGGGTCAGTGACGATCCGCGCGATGCGCGGCCGTTGCTCGGGGCCTTCGACAAATTGGAGGAGCAGGGAGACGGCATGCGAAGCTTCGTTACAACCGCTTTGTCGTTGCTGGTGGGCTCCAAACCTGTGTTACTCCTCGACGAGCCGGAAGCCTTTTTGCATCCTCCACAAGCCTTCCAACTGGGAGCGATAATTGCGGAGCAGACTAACAATCAAAGGCAGCTGATCGTTGCAACCCACAGTGTCGATCTGCTTAGAGGCATTCTGAGCAGGACCACGGATGTGGACTTGATCAGGTTGTCTCGCGGCGTCGGTGGTATGCGAGTGAACAGGCTCGGTTCGGAAGAGGTTAAGGAGATTACCAACCATCCCCTTTTGAGTTCGACTCGCGTCTTGGACGGCTTGTTCTACAAAGGCGTTGTTGTTGTAGAGGCCGATAGCGACAGTGCTTTCTACCAACGCGTCGCGCGGATGAAGCGGCCGGGAGACGAAATCCACTACACCCACGCGCATAACAAACAAACTTTGTACAAGGTGGTCGGACCGTACAAGAGGATGGGTGTAGAAGTCGCTGCAGTGCCGGATTTTGACATCCTAAAGGAACAGAGTGAATTACGAAGCCTGCTGGGAGCAGCGACTGATGACGATACGTCTGAGGTGCTCGACGCCCAGAAGTGCATCAAGAATGAGATCGAGAGCCATCCTGTCACTGAGCAGTTGAAGCAACTCCGCGCTCAACTGGACAAGCTTGCTAACAAGCCCTCTGTTAATACGGAAGAGACAGAGGCAAAGGCGCTTAACGACCTTAAGCGAAACGTCAAGGCTGCGGTTAAAGACTCCAGCTTGTGGACTCGCTTTAAGCAGGAAGGGAGGGAGGCGTTGTCGGAAGAGGGAACTCGCTACTTCGATCTTGTGAACGAGTTTTGTAAGATGCGAGGTGTCTTTATGGTCCCAGTTGGGGAGCTGGAATCGTGGATGGTACCGTATGGCTTGGAAAGGATGAGCAAGAATCATTGGATTGTACGAGCACTAGAACTTTTGGGCGACATTGACCTGCCTGACGATTCCGATCTTGCTGAGTTCGTGACAGAAGTACACGATTACTTATTGGAGTCGTAGGCTGGGTACATGTAGCAACAACGAGGAAGTATGAACCACTAATAGGTGGCTTCAAGGAGGAAGGGGGGAGGTGCCTACGCACCTTCCCCCTTCCTTGCCGAAAGCTAGACCAGCGCCTCCTGGCCCTTGAGGACGTCCTCGGGCTTGCCGACGGGGCGTAGGAGCCGCGCCTCGCCCTGCCATATGAGGATCTCGGCCGGGTTCGGGTGGCTCAAGAAACCGAGGTTGCTCGCGCTGAAGCCGTAGGCCCCGCTGTAGAAGACGCCGACGAGGTCGCCGGGCTCGGGGTCTGCGAGCGGGATGTTCGTCCCGAACATGTCCAATGGCGTGCAGCAGGGGCCGGCGAGCGCGACGGGCTCGCCCTCGCCGGGGGAGCGGGAGAGGTTCAGGATCGGGTACGCCTTCCTGAAGACCTGGCCCATGTTCCCGGTCGCGGTGAGGTGGTGGTTCATCCCGCCGTCGGTGGTCACGAAGGTCTTGCCCTTCATGTCCTTGACGTCGATCACCTTCGTAACGTACAGCCCCGCGTCGGCGACGAGGTAGCGGCCGAGCTCGAAGACGAACCGGCACCCTTCGAGGCGCGGGTCCGTGCGGTAGTGGGCGAGAAGCTCCTGGAACCCCGCGCCGAAGCGCTCCAGGTCGAACTCCTCGAGCTTCTCGAAGTACGGGACCCCGAAGCCGCCGCCGAAGTCGACCATCTCGAGCGGCCGTCCGGCGAGGTCGGCCGTCTTCAGGGCGAGCTCGAAGATGTTGCGGCAGTGCTCTATAAGCGGGTCGACCTCGAAGACCTGGGTCGCCGTGTAGACGTGGATGCCGCGGAGCGTCATGTGCTCGGGGTGGGCGAGGGTGCGGCGGACCGCCTCCTCGAGGTCGGCCTCGTCCAGGCCGAACTGCCCGACCGTGCCGCCCATGCGCATCCCGGAACCCATAAGCTGCTGGGCCGGGTTTATGCGCAGGCCGACGCCGATGTTCTTGTCGTGGCGCTCGGCGACCGCCGCCAGGCGGTTGATCTCGTTCACCGACTCGACGTTGACCGCGAAGATCCCCTCGCGCACCGCCATCTCGAGCTCCTCGTCGGTCTTGGCCGGGCCGGCGAAGACGATGTCCTCGGGCTCGAACCCGGCGGTCCTCGCGACCACGAGCTCGCCGGAGGAGGCGACCTCCGCCCCGGTGAGGTGCTCCCGCGCGATCACCTGCGTCACGGCGAGGTTCGGGTTCGCCTTGACGGAGTACGTCACCTCGACGTCGCCGCCGAGGGCCTCCCGGACGCGCCGGACCCGGTCCACGATCATCTCGCCGTGGTACAGGTAGAACGGGGTGCCGTGCTCGGCGGCGATGTCCGAGACCTTGACGCCGCCGGGGGCGAGCACGCCGTCCTTCCAGCCGCCGAAGCGCTCGGCCAGGTCGTGGGCCTTATCTATCTGCGTACGCATTGCTTATCCCCTTGCGGTCGATCTTGCCGGAGGCCGTCTTCGGGAGCTCGTCCTGGATCAGGATCTCCCTGGGCACCATGTACGGCGGCGCGTTGTTCACGGCGTACTGCCGGATCTCCTGCACGGGATCGGAGCCGTCCGCGTCGCCCTTGAGGGAGACCACCGCGACGACGTCGTGCCCGACGTCGGGGTTGGGCACCCCGAAGGCGCACGCCTCGTGCACGCGGCCCGAGCTTATGAGGAGGTTCTCTATCTCCTCGGGGCTCATCCGGTAGCCCTGCGACTTTATCATCGCGTCCTCGCGCCCGACGAAGTACAGGAAGCCCTCCTCGTCGCGCCGGACCTGATCCCCGGAGTACACGACCCTCTCGACGTCGAGAAGCTCCGGCGGGGCGAGCGGGTTCGGCCGGTACGCCTTCGCCGTCGCCTCGGGCTTGCCCCAGTAGCCCATCGCGACCGTCGGGCCGCGATGCACGAGCTCCCCGACCTCGCCGGGGGCGCACTCCTCGCCCTCCTTGTTTATGACCATGATCTGGGTGTCCGGGATCGCCTTGCCGATGCACTCGGTGCCGCGCCCGATCTCCTCGGGCGGCAGGTACGTCGAGCGGAACGCCTCGGTGAGGCCGTACATAAGCACGATCTTGGTCCCGTTCGGCTCCAACAGCCGCCTCAGCTCGTCGAGGTTGGACTGCGGAATACGTCCGCCGGTGTTGGAGATGTAGCGCAGGTGCTCCAGCGGCTGCTCCTGGATGGACTTCGAGCCGCGCAAGAGGAGCGCCCACAGCGGCGGGACCCCCGCCACGCCCGTGATCTCGTGGCGGCGCAGCCCCTTCAACAGGTCGCCCGGCAGCCTCGAACGCAGGAGCGCGAGCGTCGCGCCGACGCGCAGCGAGGTCGTGAACTGGTTGAGCCCGGCGTCGAAGTTGAGCGGGAGGGCCGAGAGGATGCGATCCTCGCTCGTGTTCTCCAGGTACGTCGAGACGATCTGGGAGCCCGCCACGAAGTTGCGGTGGCTCGTGGAGACGCCCTTCGGCATCCCGGTCGAGCCGGAGGTGTACAGGATCGTGGCGAGGTCCACCTCGGAGACGCCCGTCTCCTCGGGCTCGCCGCCCCCGGAGAGGACCTCCGCTAGGTCCGTGATCTCGCCGTAGATCCCCTGGGTCTCCGGCTTCTCGCCCTTGTAGAACGCCCGCTCGACGGTCTTCGGCTCGAGCTCGCCGAGCTTGGGGGAGTCCCCGACCATGACGCGGATGTCGCTGTCCCCGGCGATGTAGCCGACCTGCTGCGCCTTGAGCATGGGGTTGATGTTGACGAAGGCGGCGCCGGCGCGCGAGGCGGCCATCATCGCGACGATCGCCTCCCACGACTTCTCCATCAGGATGCCGACCCGATCGCCCTTGCGGACGCCGGCGTCTTGAAGCGCCGCGGCGAGGGCGCCGCTCTCGCGCATCATGTCCTCGTATGTGTGCTCGCTCGTGCCGTCCACGATCGCGACCTTCGAGGGGTCGCGCTCGACGGAGTTGAAGAGCAGGTCGTGTAGCGTGAACTCTGGACGCATAATCTTCTAGGCTTCTAGGCGGACTTGCTCGTCACCAGGTCGGCGATGGTGCGGACGGAGGCGAAGTTCTCCTCGTCCAGCTCCTCGTCCTCGACCGTGACGCCGAAGCGGTCCTCCAGAAACATCACGAGCTCGACGGTCTGCAGCGACGTCAGGACGCCGTTCTCTATAAGCTGCTCGTCGTCGGAGACCTCGCGGTTCCCGGTTACGTTCTCCTGGAGCCACTCGCGGATAGCGGCGGCGGCGTTCTCGGTGCTTACTGCCATGGTGTTGCCTCCTTGTTCCATCTTACCGGCCGCGCAGGGTCTTCCCGCGCCAGCCGTACTACCTTACCCAGAAAGTGGCCTCGCCGTCGCCGACGCTGTACGACCAGTTCTCGATGTTGCGGGCGGTCTCGTGGAGCCCCTCGTCCTCCATCTTGACGAGCAGGGTGTTGCTCCGGTCGTTGCGCGGGAAGAACCCCAGGCGCCACAGGTCCGCCATCCGCGGCGAGGTCGGCGAGTCGGAGAAGCGGTACCTGATGATGTGCGTCCCCTGCCGCCTGAACTCGCGGACGGCCTCCTTGAGGAGCGCCCGCGTCGCGTCGTGGCGGCCCGGCCTCGCCGTCAGGTCGAGTATATAGCCGTCCTCGCCCTCCCTCGTCACCCGCAGCACGGCGTAGCCGAGGAGCCTCGCGCCCTCCCTCGCCGCCAGGACGGTGACGGGGTACTGCGGCGAGCTCGGACCGTAGCGCCAGTTCAGAAACTCCGCGTCCTTCTCGGGGATGCAGGGGACGACCGCGGCGATCTCCTCGAAGAGCTCGTCGAACGAGGGGTCGAAGGCGCCCCCGAGCCGCGACACCTTGACGCCGCTCCCCATCCCGCTCCCGAGCGCCCCGTCCACCACCTCGAGCCCCCGGTTCAGGAGGCCCTTGACGGGGGCGGGGATGGGGGCGCGGGGGCGTACGGGCGGCGGTTCGGGCTCCCCTTCAGCGGTCGCGGCCCCGGGCTCCTCGAACCCCCTGTAGTGGCCGCGGCTCCCGGCGCCGTTGCGCGAGAGGAGCCGGCGCGCGTCGTCGAGGGTCGGCGAGGGGAGGCGCGAGACGTCGAGGAGCTTCGCCGCGTACTGCATCTTCCCGGCCTCGACCGCCCCGAGGCGGGTCTCCACGGCGATCACCGTCGGCACCATGTCGCAGGCCACGCAGTTCTCCACGGTGCGGAAGAACTTGCGCATGATCGAGAGGGCCTGGAAGCCGTACTGCGGCATCACCTGGTAGTCGGCCGGCGTGTGGGCGAGGACCCTCCGGCCGTTGATCCTGTAAAACTGCGGCGTCGCGGCGAGGTGACCCACGATCTCGTCCCCCGCGGCGACGACCCAGCGGTGCAGCTCGTCCGCCGCCGGGTGCGTCCCGAGCCAGTTCCACACGGACTCGTGCCACTCCGCGTAGTGGGCTTCGGGGTAGTGCGGATATATAAGGGTGCGCAGCTTGTTGACCCCGGCGAGGTCGGCGGGCTCCATGGGTCTGACGACGGCCTTCACGGTCAGAGCACGACCGTCTTCGCGGCCCCGGGGCCCGTCGTGCTGGCTCGTTCCACCGGCCCCTTCCCTGCTTGTTCTCCGGTCGAAACGCGCAAAACTCTCTTCCCTCCGTGCGACCCGCTGCTTGCGATCAGATCCAAAGCTCAGAGTGTAAAGGAGCGATGGAGCAAAGTCCAAGACGGGTCCCGGGCCCCAAATGCGGGTTTTGCTGGTATACGATCGGGCCTAGGGCTTGAAGGTTGGGCCCCTCGAATACATAATTGCTCCCGGCTGCCCGCGGTTTTCCGAGGCGGGCATCGCCGGCTGATACCGCAGGAGGGGCGGACCTTTGAAAGAACTGGACAAGATGACAGGCCCTTACGGGCCCCGCAGACATCGTCGCGACACCCCGAAGGCCAACAAGGAGCGGCGCGCCGTCTGGAGGCGCCGACGCCTGGCCGCGCTCGCGGTTACGGTGGGCGCCCTGCTCGTCGGGGGCCTCGCCTTCGACTACGGGGTCGTCCACGGCGACACGATCCGGCGCGGCGTCCACTCCGGCGAGGTGGACCTCGGCGGCATGACGAGGGGCGAGGCCGCCGAGGCCCTCTCCCAACACGTCTCCGGGAAGCTCGGGGAGATCGACGTCGGCGACGGCGCCGCCCTCTTCACCGGCGAGGAGCTCGGGGTGCAGGTCGACGCCGACTCCGCCGTGGGCGAGGCCTACGCCGTCGGCCGGCGGGGCGGCGTCTTCCAGCGCCTCTCGGACTTCGCGGGCTCCTACCTCGGCGACGGCGTCGCCGTGACGGCCGTCGCCACCTACGACGAGGCCGCCGCCCGCAAGGCCATCGAGGGCCTCGCGGGCGAGCTCGACGTCGAGCCCAAGGACGCCGCTCCCGTCGTGACGGAGACCGGCGACGTGGAGGTCGAGGACGCGGTCGAGGGCCGCTCCGTTGACGTGGACGCCACGCTGGAGAACCTGGGCCGCTCCCTTGAGGGCCTCAGCGGCGACGTGGCGCTCGCGGAGGAGCGCACGGAGCCCTCGGTCTCCACCGAGGAGGCGCGGGCGAGCGCCCCGACCGTGCTCCTCGGCGAGTACAAGACGGACTACGCCTGGGACCCGGACGAGGGCCGCCAGGCCAACCTCAGGATGGCGTCCGAGGCCGTGGACAACACCATGCTCGCGCCCGGCGAGGAGTTCTCCTTCACCGAACAGGCCGGGAGCCTAGACTACGAGGCCGCCAAGGTCTTCTCGGGCGGCGGCGTCTCCTCCGAGGAGGGCGGCGGGCTCTGCCAGGTCTCCTCGACCCTGTTTATGGCCGCAAACTACGCGGGGCTCGAGATCACCGAACGCCACCAGCACTACGCCGAGCTGCCGTACATCACCCCGGGCTTCGACGCGACGGTCTGGTTCGGCGAGTGGCAGCCCCTGGACATGAAGTTCAAGAACACGACCGACGGCAACATCCTCGTGCGCGAGTTCGTCGACGAGGACGGCTACCTCACCGCCCAGATTCTCGGCCAGGAAGAGACCGGCCGCAAGGTCGTCATGAGCGCCGAGAAGGTCAAGCAGAGCCCGACCGAGGGGATCGAGTGGGTGACCTACAAGAAGGTGACGGACGAGAACGGCGAGGTCCTCTCCGACGGCGTCATCGCCGAGAGCACCTACAGCTTCAACCCGCCCGTCCCCGAGGACATGAAGCACGAGACCAACGAGCCGCGCACCTCAGGCTGGCTCGACCCGTCCAACACCACGGGCTGGGCGGACTGATCGCAGCGTCCGGGGGGGAGGGGGAGCGCCCCTCTCGCCCCGGCGGGGGAGGGGAAGGTCGATGAGGCGCTCCCGGCAGTTCACCATGAAGCGGCGCCGGAGCCCCTGGCGCCGCTACGGCGTCCCCGTGGCGGTCCTCGCAGCTGCCGCGTGCGCCGCCTTCGTCCTCTTCGCCTCCCCCGGCGACTCCCCGAGCATAGGGGAGTACCTCTCCAGCGCGCGCTCCGACGGGGCGCCGCCCGAGGCGGCGGTCGCGCGCCCCTCGGAGGCGGGGGAAGCGGAGGCCGCCGCGCCCGCGGAGGAGGCGCCCGTCCGGGTACCCGTCTCCGAGCAGAGGGAGGCCTCGCCGGAGGCCGCTGCCTACCGGGTCGTGGCCTCGGAGATCCCCGGCGCGAAGCCGGAGGACGTGGAGGGCGTCTACAAGAGCACGAAGGACCCGTCGTGGGCCTCGGTCCGCGTGGATTGCCCGGGCGGGGAGGGGACCTACTTCGTCTTCGCGAAGCAGGGCGGCGACGGGAAGTGGACGGTCGAGCGGTCCATCCGCGCCGACGAGCCCGAGTACCCGGAGAACGAGAACGTCCTGCTGGCCGGGGTCCCCGAGGACCTCGTGAAGTCCGTCTACCCGGAGAACCTGGCCCTCGAGGGGGGCGCGGAGGGCCTGCTCGTCGAGCCCGTCAAGCCCGGCCCGGTCCCCGAGGTCGAGCCGGCGTCCTTCTCCGCACCGGAGCCCGTCACCGAGGGCGTGGACGAGGGGGAGCAGGCCCGGGTCGACGAGGGGCTGGAGCCCATCCGCCGGGCGGTGGAGGGGTACGAGAAGGACCACGCCGGCATCGCCGGCGCTTACGTCGTGGACCCCGGGGGCGGCCTCGGCTACGGGGTGCGCGCGGACGAGCCTTTCTTCGGGGCCTCCGTTATGAAGGTGCCGGTCATGGTCGCCGTCTACCGCAGGATCGACGAGGGCGAGCTCGCCCTGAGCGACATGTTCGAGACGGAGGAGGGGGACTGGGCCGCGGGCGCGGGCTGGCTCCAGTGGGAGGAGCCCGGGGAGGTGCCCCACACCGTCGAGGACTACCTGTACATGATGATGACGCAGAGCGACAACGTCGCGACCAATGCCCTCATCCGCAAGGTCGGCGGTCTGGAGTACGTCAACGAGGTCGCAAAGGATCTGGGGGCCAAAAACACCGTGCTCCGCCAGAAGGTCACGAGCGAGCGGGCCATCGTCACGGGCCTGGACAACCAGACCACCCCGCGCGACATGGCGACGATGCTCGCGGAGGTCGCCACCGGCGACGCCGCGAGCGAGATCAGCTGCGAGGACATGCTCGACCTCATGTACCAGAACGTCACCGACCGCTGGCTGGAGGCCGGCCTCCCCGACGACGTCTACGCCGCCAACAAGACCGGCTGGCTCTACAAGGTCTACGACGACGCCGGAGTCGTCCAGGAGGGCGAACACCCATACGTCGTCGCGATCTTCTCCAAGCACGGCCCCGACGACGTGGAGGCCGGCAAGGAGCTTATCAAGGACGTCTCCGAATCCGCCTGGAAGGCCCAGAGCCACAAGTAGCCGACGGCCCGTAGGTCCCTTCGCAGTCGTCGTCCCCGGGCCCGCTCGGTCCTAACCGCCGGATCGGTGCTCGCATCTCTGCTCTTACGGGTGGCCGAGGGCCAGCGGCTCGGGCCTTACGCCCGGGCGAAGCGGCGCTTGATGAGCGCTATCGCCGGGCTCAGCTCCTCGGCCTTCAGCCAGTAGGCCACGGCGAGGTAGGCGGCGAGCGAGGCGCCCCCGACGGCGGCGAGGATGGCGAGGCGCTCGGGCGCGCCGGAGCCCGTCCCGAGCAGGGCCGTCCCCCCGTAGGCCACGGCGTACATGACGGCGCCTGCGGCGAGGGCCTTGGCGAGGGAGAGGAGGAGGCGCCTGCCCTCCAGGCGCTTCGTCTCGCGGCGCATGGCCCACAAGCCCAGCAGGGCGAGGACCGTGTAGACCGCCGAGAGGGCGAGGGCGATGCCGACCACCTCGAAGAGCCGCGAGAGCCCGTACGCCGTGGCCGCGTAGAAGGCGAAGATGACGACGTTCAGGGCCGCCGGGGTCTTCGTGTTCTGGCGCGCGTAGAACGCCCGGACGAGCAGGAAGTAGGCCGAGTAGCCGAGGAGGCCCACCGAGTAGGCGACGAGCAGGGCGGCGACGAGGCGCGTCTCCCTCGCGTCGAAGGCGCCGCGCTCGTAGAGCAGGCCCACGATCGGGACGGAGAGCGAGATCAGGCCGACCGCCGACGGGACGGTGACGAAGGCCGCCGTCCTGAGCCCGAAGGAGAGGCTGGAGCGGTAGCCCTCAAGGTCGCCGCGGGCGTGCTTCTCGGAGAGGTCCGGCATCAGCGCGGTCGCTATGGCGACGACGAAGATGCCGTAGGGCAGCGAGAAGATCGTGAACGCGTAGCCGAGGTCGGCGGCGCCCCCGAACCCCGTGGCGAGGTAGGTGCCGAACGCCTGAAAGCCCACCGACGCCGCGACGAGGACGAGCATGGGCCCCGCGAGGCGGACGGTCGGCGCCAGCGCCGGGTGCCTGAGCCGCGGACGCGGCTTGTAGCCGAGCTCGAGCATCGTGGGGACGAGCGCCAGCGCCATCACGGCGACGCCGACGGTGACGCCGATCGCCAGCGTCCACTCGGCCGCGCCGCGGTTCGCGTCGACGAGGAGCCAGTAGGCGACGAAGGAGGCGATGATCAGGAGGTTGTTCAGGACGGGGGCGAAGGTCGGCAGGAAGAAGCGCCGGTGGGCCTGCAGCACGCCCGTCGCTATGGTGTTCAGGCCGTAGAAGAGCATCTGGAGGGCGAAGATCCTGAAAAAGAACGTCGCGAGGTCCCTGGCGCCCGCCGCCTCCTCGGGGGTGAGGTTCTGCGCCCCCCAGTCGGTCGCGAGCGAGACGAGCGGCCGGGCGAAGACGATGCCGAGCCCGGCCGCCACGACCATCAGCGGGACCACGAAGGTGAAGAGGGTGTCCGTGAGGCGCTTCGCGTCGTCCTCGCCGTGGTTGGTGATCCTCTCGACGAGCACCGGGATGAAGATGGAGTACAGGATGCCGCCGAGGAAGAGCTCGTAGATGAGGGTGGGCAGGAGCGCGGCCACGGTGTAGGCGTCGGCGACGTACCCGGCGCCCAGCACGGCCGCCTGCGCCATGATGCGTGCGTAACCCGTCACGCGCGAGAGTACGGTCGCCGCCGAGATCGAGAGCACTGCCCTCAACATGCCTGTCATGGAGCGATGGTACAGCAGGGGTTCTGGAACTAAAAGTCCGTTAAACGGTATCGAAACGGCGCATCCCCTGCGGGGCCGCGCGGAACCCGGATGCTCGGGGCACGGACCAGCCCGGCGGGTGCACGAGGTAGGCGATGCCGCCGGAGGAGCCCCTGTTCCGAAGCCAGGCGCGCGAGAGCTCCCCGCGCTCGTAGACCCTCGCGACGCCCGCGTCCCTAGGTGCTGCCGGGTCGTTGACGATCACGTCGCCCGAGGGGGCGAAGCCCCGGATCACGAGCAGGTGCCCGTCGCTCCGGGCGAGCGGCGCCCCCGAGAGCTCCTGCCCGACCACCCCGTTGTCCCAGGCCACGCTCACGACGAGCGGCACCCCCGCGGCCACCCAGCCCCCGGCCTCGGCGAGGGAGCGGAGGCGCCCCACCCGGGCCTCGAGGCCTAATGCCGCGGCGTAGGCGGTGTTGAAGGGCCAGTTGCCCCACCCCCGGTAGGCACGGTCGTAGACCCCGTCCGCCACCTCCGGGACCGGCCTGTCGAGGGCGCGCTCGCCGGTCTCCTGCGCCCAGTAGGCCATGACCATCGAGAGGGAGGTCGGGCTGCACCAGGCCTCGCCGCCGTGCGGGAAGAGCATCTGAGAGCGGGCCGGGACGGGCAGGTCCCTGCCGCGCGCCTCCGGTGCGGGCTCGGGGTCCCCCGGGTCCTCGCCGTGGCGCGAGGAGTCCGAGACGAGGACCGAGACCTCCCTCACGGTCGGCAGGAGGCCGGGGGTAGAGGAGACGAGGTCGAGGTCGAAGCGGTAGGCGTCGGCGTGGGTCCCCGGCGCCGTGCCCCGCACGGTGTCGACCTCCACCCGCCAGGCGGCCGGGGCTGCGGCTTCCTCGCTCCTCGCGCTGCTGCGGCGCACGGCCTCCGTGCCGCTCGCCCACACGCCCAGGTCGAGGGCGGGGCTCCAGCGTCCGTCCGACCGGACGGCGAACCTGAGGTGGATCCAGGTCCCCGCCGGCGTCGTCGCGCTCCACGAGGGTACCAGGGTGTCGAACGGGAACGGGGTCTCGTAGACGGGGGACCGGAAGGTGGAGACGCGGGGATGGGCGATGGAGACGCGCGTCGTCGCCCCGGGGCTCGGGAGGCCGAACGGCCCCTCGTGCACCCTGAGGTCTATATACGGTTCGCTCGTCGTTCGGGCCTCCCGGCGCTCAGGAACCGCCCCCGGAGAACTTCTCCCCGTAGAGGTTCATCGCGTGCTTCACGGCCTCGACGGCCGCCTCGGGGCCGGCGACCTCTCCGACCTCGACCACCTTGCCTTCGAGGCTCTTGTACTCGGCGAAGAACCGGCTCATCTCGCGGAAGCGGTGCTCCACGAGCTCCCCGAAGTGCTCGTAGACCCCGTACTGCGGGTCGTCGGCGTGGACGCAGATCACGTTCTCGTCCCCTTCCCCGTCGTCCGTCATCGGGAGGAGGCCGATGGGCCGGACCTTGAGGATGCTCAACGGCTGGACGGGCTCCTGCATGAGGACCAGGACGTCCAGAGGGTCGCCGTCGTCGGCCAGCGTGCGCGGGATGAAGCCGTAGTTCTCCGGGTAGACGACGGAGGAGTAGAGGATGCGGTCCACGAGCAGGAGCCCCGTCTCCTTGTCCATCTCGTACTTCACCTTGGAGCCCTTGGAGATCTCGACGACCACGTTGAACGCGTCGGGGGCCTCGGACCCTATGGAGACGTCGTGCCAGGGATGCGTCATCTGTCGCTCTCCGTTCTTGTAGTTCGCCTGGAGGAGACCGTGTGTTCGCTCCTCGGGGGCCGAGCGGCCCGACGAGCCGGGCGCGTAGCCCGCGTGCACGGGCGGGCCGGTCCCCGGGCGTGAGTGCCATCATGCGCGTGCCCGCTAGAGCACCGCGCCCGCAGCGGGCCGCTCTCGACGCCCCCGCTCATGCCCGTCCTTCCCATCTCCCCGATAACCCCCGGAATACTACAAGCGTCGCAGAACACGGGCAACGAGTCCCCTCCAAGTACGGATCGGGCGCTCCCCAGGCGCCCCTGGGAGGGGATGGAGGCCGGGATCTCGCGCCGTCCGCGGCCCACGACGGCGGTCCCTCGGCCCCGGATAGCCGCGGTCTGGTGGCTCGTCCGGAGGGCTGATCCGGGACGGACATCTGGGGCGCATCCTCCTTTCGGTTTGCGAGAATCGTATGCTCGTTGGATGCATTCGGAAAAAACTTTGCTACAGTATGCGCCGTGAAGCCCGGCGGCCCCATCGACCGTTGCATGGCCGCTGCCGTTCCGAAATAACAGAGAAGCGGAGAGGTGACGGACGTGCTTGTGAGGAAGATGGTACTGGTGCTGGCGACGATCGCGCTCGTGGCGTTCGTGGCGTCGTGCGGCGGGGGTTCGGGGGACTCGGCCAACGCCCCGGCCGCCCCCCAGGAGCCCGAAGAGCGCGCCGAGCCCGCCGCCCCGGCCGGCGACGAGACGCAAGCCGAGGTGCCCGAGGACAAGACGCTCAGGCTCACCATCCCCAAGATGGCCCGCATCGAGGACGACGTCATCCCCACCACCGCCGGAGACGACGAGGCCGCCCTCAAGGACCACGCCGCCATACACCTCGAGGGGACCGGCTACCCGTGGGAGGAGGAGGCCAACGTCTACGTGGCCGGCCACCGCCTGGGCTACCCCAACACCGACTCGTTCCTGGCGTTCTGGGACCTCGACGCGCTGGAGAACGGGGACAGGATCAGGGTAAAGGACGCCAACGGCAAGGAGTACGTCTACGAGGTGTTCAAGGAGTTCGACGTGGCGCCCACCGACCTGTACGTGCTGGACCCGGTGGCGGGCAAGAACGTGCTGACGCTGCAGACGTGCACCTTGCCGGACTACTCGAGGCGGCTCATCGTCCAGGCCGAGCTCAAGCAGGGCTAGCCCGCAAGGAAGCACGACGGCAAGCGAGGGGGCGGTCCTGAGGGGCCGCCCCCCTCGTCGTCCTGGGTCCCCGTCGGGGGGTGCGCGGGACGCTGTAGTATGCTGGCTGGCGTAGTCGGCGCGACGTTCTGGGAGGTCTCGTATGCAATATCGCAGGTTCGGCCGGACGGGCTGGTCCGTCGGCGAGGTCGGCTACGGGATGTGGGGGATGGGCGGCCAGTGGGACGCGGTCGACGACGAGGAGTCCCTGCGCTCGCTGGAGAGATCCGTCGAGCTCGGCGTCAACTTCTTCGACACCGCCTGGGCCTACGGCGACGGCCGCTCCGAGCGGTTGCTCGGCGAGCTCGTCGCCCGCCACGGGGACCGCAGGATCTACGCGGCCACCAAGATCCCGCCGAAGGACCGCGAGTGGCCCTCGAAGCGCGGCTCGAAGCTCGACGACGTCTTCCCGCCGGAGTACATAAGGGAGTACGTCGAGAGGAGCCTCCAGAACCTCGGCCTCGACAGCATCGACCTGATGCAGTTCCACGTCTGGGAGGACGCCTGGGCCCACGACGAGCGCTGGCAGGAGGCGACGCAGGGCCTCAAGGACGAGGGCCTCGTCCGCGCCTGGGGCCTCAGCCTCAACCGCTGGGAGCCGTGGAACGGCCTGGAGACCCTGAGGACCGGCCTCGTGGACTCGGTTCAGGTGATCTACAACATCTTCGACCAGGCGCCGGAGGACAGGCTCTTCCCCCTGTGCGAGGAGCTCGGCGTCGCCGTCGTAGCGCGCGTCCCGTTCGACGAGGGCACCCTGACCGGCACCCTCACGAAGGACTCCACGTTCCCCGAGGGGGACTGGCGGGGCACCTACTTCGTCCCCGAGAACCTCCACTCGTCCGTCGAGCACGCCGAAGCCCTCGAGCCGCTCGTCCCCGAGGGCATGACGATGCCCGAGATGGCGCTGCGCTTCATCCTCTCCAACCCGGCCGTCTCCACGGTGATCCCCGGCATGCGCAAGCTCCGCAACGTCGAGTCGAACGTCGGCGCGAGCGACGGGAGGGGCCTCCCGTCCGACCTCCTCGCCAGGCTGAAGGAGCACCGCTGGGACCGCCAGCCCACCGAGTGGTCGCAGTAGGGCCCCCGACGACGGGCCGTCCACGAGATGAGGGTGGCTCGACGCGAGCGGCGGGCGTCGGGCTCCCTCCCGAGGCGTAAGACGGCGGCGCGATGCTACTGGTAGGACTCGACCTCGGGACCGGCTCCGCGAAGGCCGTGCTCGTCGACGAGGGCGGGGCCGTTCTGGGCGAGGGGGCCGCGACCTACGCCGTGCGCTCGCCGCGCCCCGGCTGGGCGGAGACCGACCCCGGGGATTGGTGGAGGGCCTGCGCGGCCGCGGTCCGGGCCGCGGTGGGGAGAGGGGCGGTGAGGTTGGGGGGCTGGGGCTCTCCGGGCAGATGCACGGGTGGTCCTCTCGGACGCCGGGGGGAGCCCCTGCGGCCCGCCGTCCTGTGGGCCGACGCCCGGTCCGTGGAGGAGCTGGGGGCCTACGAGGCCCTGGACCCGGAGCTTCTCCGCCCCTCGCGAACCCGACGGCGGCCGGGATGGCGGGCCCGAGCCTCGTCTGGCTGCGGGGGAACGAGCCCCGATCGTACCGGGCGGCGCGGTGGGCGCTGCAGCCGAAGGACTGGCTGCGGCTCCGGCTCACCGGGGAGGCCGCCGCCGAGCCGTCCGACGCCTCCGCCACGCTGCTCTACGATCCGGAGGCGGACGGCTGGGCGTGGCCGGTCGTCGAGGCCCTGGGCCTGCGGGGGGAGACCCTGGCCCCGCTCGTCCCGTCGGGGTCGGTCGCGGGGGGTCTTACGGGGGAGGCCGCGGAGGCCCTGGGCCTCCCCGGGGCCTCCCCGTCGCCGCCGGGGCCGCGGACACCGCCGCCGCCGCCCTGGGGACCGGGCTCCTGGGGAGGGGGCCGCGCAGCTCACGGTCGGGACGGGCGGGCAGGTCGTGGCCCCGCGCGAGCTCCCGTCCCCCGACAGGAGCCGCCGGACCCACCTCTTTCGCGCCGCCCACGAGGACCCGTCCGGGCGCTTCTACGCGATGGCGGCGGTGCAGAACGCGGGGCTGGCGCTCGAGTGGGTGCTCGGCGTGCTCGGGTGGGCTGGGAGGAGGCATACCGCGAGGCCTTCGCCGTCCCCGCCGGGGCCGGGGGCGTCCTCTTCCTGCCGTACCTCAGCGGGGAGCGGACGCCGCACTTCGACCCCGGGCTCGCGGGGCGTGGGTCGGGCTGGGGCTCGGTCACGGGCGCGGGCACCTCCTGCGGGCGGCCTTCGAGGGGTGGCTTTCGCGCTGCGCGAGGGGCTCTCGGCGCTCGAGGGGGCGGGGGTGCGGGCGCCCGAGCCGAGGCTCGCCGGCGGCGGCACCTCGCGCGAGCCCTGGCGGCGCCTGCTCGCCGACGTGCTCGCGCGAACGCTCCTGGTCCTCCCCCCGAGCGTCGCGGGCGTCGCGTCGGCGCGCGGCGCGGCGCTCCTGGCCGGCATCGCCGTGGGCGCCTACCGCTCGGCGAGGGAGACGCTCGCCCTCGCGCCCGAGCCCGTCGGCACCGTCGTCCCCGAGGACGACTCCCCGTACGAGGAGGCGTACACCCGCTACCGGGAGCTCTACGGACGGATCGGGACGGGCCGAAGCCGCCCGTAGGGCTCCGGGGGTAGGCCTGGACGGAGATCGGGTAGAGAAGCCACATGACAACCGGGGAGCCGAAGGAGAACAGGGTGGTGCGTGCGCGCCGCAAGGCGCGCCGAACGGAAGACGAGCGGCTGTTGCAGGCGGCGTTCACGCAGACAGATCCCTGGCGCGTGCTCAGGATCATGGGGGAGTTCGTCGAGGGCTTCGAGGAGCTCGCCGAGCTCGGGCCCGCCGTCACGATCTTCGGCTCGGCGCGCGTCGGTCCCAAGGATGCGGCGTACGCAAAGGCCGTCGAGGTGGGGCGGCTGCTCGGCGAGGCCGGGTTCACGATCGTCACGGGCGGGGGGCCGGGGATCATGGAGGCCGGCAACCGCGGGGCGCGGGAGGTGGGGGCGCCCTCCGTCGGGCTGAACATAGAGCTGCCGTTCGAGCAGAACGTCAACCCCTACGTGGACATCTCCGTCGACTTCCGCTACTTTTTCGTCCGCAAGATGATGCTCGTCAAGTACTCCCAGGCGTTCATCATCTTTCCGGGGGGCTTCGGCACCCTCGACGAGCTCTTCGAGGCCCTCACCCTCATCCAGACCGGCAAGGTCCGGAACTTCCCCGTCGTCCTGTTCGGCTCGGAGTACTGGCAGGGCCTGCTCGACTGGCTCGCCGGCCCGATGCTCTCGGAGGGCAAGATCTCCGCGGCCGACCTCGAGCTCGTGGTGACGACCGACTCTCCCGCCGAGGTGCGGGACAGGATCCTCGCCTCCACCGACGGAGAGAGCCCGGAGGCGGGCTACGAGGAGCGCTCCCGCGAGGCGACGCGCGAAGCCCTCGGGAGGGAAGACCGCCGGCCCCGCACCGAGTAGGGCCCCGACCGTTCGGGCCCTAGCCGCCGGGGGGCAGGTACTCCCCGGGGTCTACCCTCTCGTAGAGCCTCTCGAACCCCTCCCCGGGCATCACGCCCCCGGCCGCCGAGGGCTCGCCGAGGGAGGACGGGACGCTCCGCAGCTCGTAGCCGCCCTCGGCGGTGCGCCTCGCCCAGTACAGGCCGTGCCAGCCCCGCGCCCTCGTCGCCTCCGCGTTCCTGTGGCGGTACAACTCGAAGCCCTCCCCCGGCGAAGAGGTGTCTGGCCCGTCGCCCTTGCCGCCCCCCGAAACGTTCACCGCGGCCCCTCTCCCCAGGTTGCCGGCTGCGTGCCTCGCGCGAAGCGACCCGGCTCGCCGCGCGAGGCGGCGCGGGACGGATGGGGCTCTCTCGCGGTCACGCTGCGGTCGCGTCTCCCGAGCGGCGGTCCGATGGCTACAGCCCCGCCGGGGCGCGGTCGAGGTGGGCGACGCCGCTCGCTACCGCCGCGTCCCTCACGGCGGTGGCGACGCGTTCGTGGACGTTCGGGTCGAGGGCGTCGGGGACGAGGTCGGCGTCGGCGGTCAGGTCGGCGATGGCGTCGGCGGCGGCCAGCTTCATGGGGAGGTTGATCTCCCCTGCCCCGGCGAGGAGCGCTCCGCGGAAGATGCCCGGGTAGCCGAGGACGTTGTTCACGCTCGTCCCGTCGGCGGCGAACGCCGCTCCCGCCGCGACGGCCGCCTCGGGGTCGATCTCCGGGTAGGGGTTCGTCAGGGCGAGGATCACCTGCCCCTTGCGGACGGTCTCCGGCTTTATGAGGCCCGCGCGCCCGGTCGTCGCGACGACCACGTCGGCCTCCTTCATCACCGTCTCCATGTCCGTCGTGACCTCTATGCCCTTCGCCCGGGCGCGCTCGTGCGAGAGCGGGTTCGGGTCCGAGGCGACCACGCGCTTCGCCTTCCCGTCGACCATGAGGGACGCGATCCCGAAGCCCGCGGCCCCCAGCCCGATCTGGCCGACCACCGCGTCTTCCAGGGAGAAGCCCGCGTGGCGGCAGGCGACGATGGCGGCGGCGAGCGTCACGACGGCGGTGCCGTGGACGTCGTCGTGCATCACGGGCTGGGGGAGCGCCTCGATGAGCCGGCGCTCGATCTCGAAGCACTCGGGGGCGGAGATGTCCTCGAGGTGGATGCCGCCGAAGCCCGAGGCGATGCGCTTCACCGTCTCGACGAACTCGTCCACGTCCTTCGTGTCTATGAGGATCGGCATCGCCGAGACGTTGGCGAGCTGGTGGTAGAAGACCGCCTTGCCCTCCATCACCGGCATGGAGGGGACGGGGCCGATGTCCCCGAGCCCGAGGACGCGGGTGCCGTTCGTGCAGATGGCGACGCTGCGGCCGATCATGGTCAGATGGCTCGCGAGAGAGGGGTCCTCGGAGATCGCCATCGAGGCCCGGGCGACGCCGGGGGTGTAGACGTCGCGCATGTCCTGCACCGTCCTGACGGGCTGGGTGGAGGCGACGACAAGCTTGCCGCCCTCGTGGCGCAGCAGGGCCCGGTCCTGCGCCCAGAGCACGCGCACCCCGTCGAGCTCGTCCAGCCCCTTCGCGACGCTCTGGCCGTGCTCGCGGTCCCGGACCTCCACCGTGAGCTCGCGGATCGAGGCTTCGCGGCCGACGTTGATGGTGGTGACGTCGCCGATGAGGCCCTCGCCCTCGGCGATCCTGCCGGCCACCCTGGCGAGCTGTCCCGGGCGGTGCGGCACCTGTATGCGGTAGGTGAAGTCGAGCGCCAAAGCGAACCTCCTGTGGGCTGTGCGCCGAATCTTATACCCGAAAGTCCGGCCCGTACATTGCGTGGGAGGGGACCTCTGGTATACTCGTTCGGCAATCGGAGGTGGGTTACAGTAGATGGAGCGTCGCCCGGCGGTTTCGGAGCGGCTTTTTGTTTGATGGAGCCCATGAACAAGGAAGGTGGGTTCCAGTCAATGGCCCAAGGAACGGTTAAGTGGTTCAACGACGAGAAGGGCTACGGCTTCATCTCCCCGGACGACGGCGGCGAGGACCTCTTCGTCCACTACTCGGGGATAGCCGGCAGCGGCTTCCGCTCGCTGGAGGAGGGGACGAAGGTCTCCTACGAGGCGACGCGCGGCAAGAAGGGCATGCAGGCGGAGAACGTCGTCCCCGAGTAGCGGGACGATAACTCGCCTAACGAAGGGGGCCGGGGTTGTTTTACCCCGGCCCCCTTTCCATTAGGGAGACCGTGGGGAAGTCCTTGCCGGTCGACGCCGGCGTAACCCGCAAGAGGAGGCGCGTTTGAACAAGTACTTGAAGGCCGCAGGGGTAGGGTTCGGGCTCTCGCAGGCGGCGACCCTGATCACCACCGTTTACCTGCACAGGACCCTGTCGCACAAGTCCATCGAGTTGAGCCCGGCGGCGACGATGTTCATGCGCTTCGGCACGTGGATGCTCACGAGCATCTCGCCGCGCGAGTGGGTCGCCGTACACCGCAAGCACCACAACTTCAGCGACGAGCACGGCGATCCGCACAGCCCGCACATCGAGGGGTACTGGAAGATCATGCTCGCCAACGTCTACTACTACCGGCGCGAGGCGAACAACGACGACACGATGGAGAAGTACGCCGCCGACCTCCCGTTCGACAAGTTGGATCACGCGCTCCTGAGGCGCGGGACGCTCGGCTTCTCGCTCACCGGGGTCCTTCTGGCCTGGATCATGGGCACCAGGGCGGGGCTCGTGGCGTGGTCCACCCTCGCGGTCGTGTACCTGCTCTTGAACGCCGCCATAAACGGCGCCGGCCACACCTTCGGCGAGAAGAGCTTCGAGAACGACGCGACGAACCTCAAGCTCCTCGCGCTCATAACCTTCGGCGAGGGCCTGCACAACAACCACCACGCCCGCCCCGCCGCCCCGAGGTTCTCGGCCTTCAAGGGCGAGATCGACCCGGCCTGGCCGGTGATCCGGGCGATGGAGAAGCTCGGCCTCGCCAGGGTCCTCACCAAGGTCGACGAGGGCTGGGAGAACCACCGCCGCCGCCTCCCCGAGCCGACGAAGATCAGGCCCGGCGCCGGCATCGAGGTCGCCGCGATGAACTCCTCCAGGGACTAACCGCCCGAGGAAACAGCGGCGCCGAGAAGCCCCTCCCTCCGCTTCCGGAGGGAGGGGCTTTTTCTACTCGGCGAGCGCGGCCTCGTAGATCCCGACGAGGTCCTCTCGCTCGAGGTCTATGGGGCTCGCGGTCAGGCCGCGCGCCCCCGAGGCGAGCGCGTCGTCCACGAACCCTTCGACGTGGCCCTCGTCCATGCCGAGCCCCCGCAGCTTTATCTCCAGCCCGCACCTCTCCATGAAGCCGCGGAAGGCGTCGGCGGCGAGCTCGGGCCGCGCCCCCTCCCCGAGCCAGGAGGCCACCTCGGCGCACCGCTCGGGGGCGCCGGCGCACACCTTCTCCAGGACCGCCGGTTGCAGGGCCGCGAGCCCCTCGCCGTGATGCGCGTCGAGGCGGGCGGAGACGGGGTGCTCCAGGGCGTGCGTCACAAGGCTCGACGAGAGCGAGAGCGCCTGACCCGCGAGCGATGCCCCGACGAGCGTCGCGCCGCGCGCCTCCGCGTCGCCCTCCCCGAGCCTCGGCAGGGCCCCGACGAGCAGGCTCGCGGCCGAGCGGGCGAGGGCGTCGGAGAGGAGGTTGCTCTTGCGGGTGAGGTAGGCCTCGATCGCGTGGCAGAGAGCGTCCACGCCGCTGGCGAGCGCGAACCTTCTTGGGGCCGTCGCCGTCAGATCGGGATCTAGAACGGAGACGCGCGGCACGCACACCGGGCCGCGCAGGGAGCCCTTCAGCCCGGTCTCCTCGTCCGTCAGCACCGAAGTGTCGTTCGCCTCGCTCCCCGTACCGGCGATCGTCGGCACGCACACGATGGGCGGCGCCTCCCGGAGGTCGCCCGGCGACTCCTCCTTGCGCAGAAAGCGGCCGATCGAGGGCCCGTGCCCGGCGACGAGCGCCGCAGCCTTCGCGACGTCCATCACAGACCCGCCGCCGAGACCCAGGACGACGTCGCAGCCGCCGTCGCGCATCGCTTGGCCAGCCCGGTCCGCCTCCGAGGACTTCGGGTTCCCCGAGACCCCCTCGAAGACCTCGTGCCCCACGCCCGCCTCATCGAGGGTCCCGAGCACCCGGTCGAGTACCCCCGAGCGCCGGACGCTCCCGCCCCCTATGACGACGAGCACCTTCTCCCCGAGCGGGGCTACCAGCGCCCCGATCTTCTCGACCTCACCCGGCCCGTAGACGAGTCGGGAGGGCAGCGCGGCATCGAACGACGAGAGGAAGTTCAACCTGTCTCCTTCGGACGGATTCTCCTACCCCGCCACGATAGCCGAACTCGTGCCACGCGGCACGGCCATCGTCAACGAAGCCGAAGGAGCCGCCCGGGTGATCAGGGCCCTGGAGTGGGCGCGCAGTGCTATCCGGGGTGTTCGGTCGGCGGACGTTCAGGTCGGCTCGTGCCAGGGGGCGCCGAGCTTCCGGAAGTCCGCATCGAACGAAGCAACGCTTTCGCCGCGTGAGAGAGCGGTCTCGGCGAGTAGGGCGTCGGCGAAGTCCACGTTCTTCTCCGACATGAGCTCGAGCGCCCTGACCACGACGCCCACCCCTTCGACCCTGAGCCCGTGTTGCGTGAGCAACGGCACGAGCACCCCGACGACTTCCGCGCTCGTGCGCCCGTAGAAGGACTGGAGCACCCAGACCGTCTCGGCTACCACGACCGGGTGTATCCTCAGCGTCAACCCGTCTCTGCGCGCTCTCCCCAGCAGCCGTTCGGCCCTGTCTGCCATCTCCGGCGGCTCTCCTGTGAGGAACCTTATCAAGACGTTTGCGTCTACCCACAGAACGTCACCCTCCAACGGGCCCCTCTCCCGCTACCTCCCGTGCCACGTGCGCTCGGGCGGCTCTGCGCTCGGCCTCTTTGCCGGGATAGGCGCGTCCGGCGGGCAAGCTGCCCTTCAACTTCCTTAGCGGGGTGCGCTTCTCCACCCTGAGTCGAACGGCGCCCTCGTCCAATTCGAAGACCAGCCCGTCGCCCGGCTCCAGCCCCAATTGCTCCCGAACCTCCTTCGGGACCGTGAGCTGACCCTTACTGGTCATAATCGCCTTACGCATTTCGCTCTCCTTACCTCATACTTGTATGCTAGCACGGTAACGCGGTGGGGCGGCTCGTCCTGGTCCGTGCCGGAGCAAAGGTCTTGCGAAACAGTAGCCCCTCTACCCTTGATCGCGGCCATGATCTGCCCGGACCGGGAGCGACGAGACGTACTTCGTGGTCGCTTGGGGTCCGAGGAGAACGCGGCAGGGATGAAGCGCTTCGAGAAGGGACATACGGTCACGGCCTCTGGAATCTAAGAGGCCCTCGTAGATTGGGAAGACACCGAACAGCTTGAGCTCGGCGCTTAGCCCATCAGCAGGTACAGGAGCGCCTTCTGGGCGTGCATCCTGTTCTCGGCCTGGTCGAAGACGCGGCTCCTCGGCCCGTCTATGACGCCGGCCGTCACCTCCTCGCCCCTGTGGGCGGGGAGGCAGTGGAGGAAGATGGCGTCGCTCGCCGCGCGGGCCATGAGACCCTCGTTCACCTGGTACGGGGCGAACTCCTCCTTGCGCTCCTCGGCCTCGGCCTCCTGGCCCATGCTCGCCCAGACGTCCGTGTAGACGACCCGGGAGCCCTCGACGGCCTCCTCGGGGTCCTCCGTGAGGGCCGTCGGGGTGCCGAGAGAGGAGGCGAGTTCCATGACCTTCTCGTCGGGGGCGTGGCCTTTGGGGTGGGCGATGGTGAGCTCGGCGCCGGTGAGGGCGCAGCCGATGGCGAGGGAGTGGGCGACGTTGTTGCCGTCGCCGACGTAGGCGACCTTCGTGCCCTCGATCTCCCCGACCTCCTCGCGGATCGTCAGGAGGTCGGCGAGGGCCTGGCAGGGGTGGTGGAGGTCGGAGAGGCCGTTGATTACGGGGACGTCGGCGGCGCGCGCGAGCTCGGCGAGGTCGTCGTGGTCGAAGGTCCGGACCATGATGGCGTCGATGTAGCGGGCGAGGACGCGTCCGGTGTCGGACGGGGTCTCGCGCTTCCCTATCTGGATCTCCTCGGGGCTTATGTGCAGGGCGTGGCCGCCGAGCTGGTACATGCCGACCTCGAACGAGACGCGGGTCCTGTTGGAGGGCTTCTGGAAGACCATCGCGAGCGTCTTACCGAAGAGCGCCCTGAACGGGATGCGGCTCTTGCGCAGGGACTTGAGCCGGACCGCCTGATCCAGGATCAGCCGCACCTCCTCCGGGCCGAACTCCGCCAGCGTCAGGCAGTCGCGCCCGGCGAGGGGCGAGGGATCCAGGGGGCTGTCCTGCTGCGTCGGGTACAAGGCCCGCCCTCTAGGCCACGGCCGGCTGCGGCCGGGCGGCGGACGCCCCGGCGGAGGGGAGGGCCGAGGTCCCGGCGACCGTGGTCCCCCGCCGACGGCGGCACCGACGGCGCCGCGCAGAGCATCGAGGGCCTGGCGGATCTCGCAGCGCGTCACGGTGAGGGGCGGCGCGAGCCTGACCGTCGTCCCCCCGACCACGTTGACGAGCACCCCGGCCTCGACGCACCGCTCGAAGACCTCCTTCGCAAGGGCGGCGTCGCCGAGGTCGAGCCCGAGCAAGAGCCCCGCGCCGCGAACCTCCGCGCCCGGCACCGCGCCCGCGAGGGTGGCGAGGGCGTTCTTCAGGATGTTGCCCTTGAACCGCACCTCCTCCAGAAAGGCGGGGTCGTCGACGACCTCGAGCACGGCCTTCACCGCCGCCATCGCGAGCGGGTTGCCGCCGAAGGTCGAGCCGTGGTCGCCGGGGGAGAGCGCCGCGCACTCCTCCTTCGCGAGGATGGCCCCCACGGGGAAGCCGCCTCCTAGTCCCTTCGCGCTCGTGAGCACGTCCGGGACGACCGGCGTCCCCTGGTAGGCGTACAGGTGACCGGTCCGCCCCGCCCCGGTCTGGACCTCGTCGAAGACGAGGAGGGCGGCGTGCTCGTCGCAGAGCTCGCGCAGCCCTTCGAGGAAGCCCTCGGGCGCCTCGTGTATGCCGCCCTCGCCCTGCACGGGCTCTACGAGCACCGCGGCGGTCCGCGGCCCCACGGCCTCCCGCGCCGCGTCGAGGTCGCCGAAGGGGGCGTGGACGAAGCCGGGGAGCATCGGGCCGAAGCCGGTCTTGTAGGCCTCCTGGGCCGTGGCGGTCAGGCCGCCGTAGGTGCGGCCGTGGAACGATTTGGTGAAAGTCACGACCTCGTGCTTGTCGGGGCCGTGCGTCTCGTGCGCGTGCTTGCGGGCGAGCTTTATGGCGCCCTCGACGGCCTCGGCGCCGGAGTTGCAGAAGAAGACCCGATCGAAGGCCGTGGAGCGGGTGAGCATCCCGGCGACCTCGGCCTGCAAGGGCTCCTCGTAGAGGTTGGAGCAGTGCATCAGCTCCCCCGCCTGGTCCTGGATCGCCCCTACGAGCGCCGGGTGGGCGTGGCCCAGGGAGTTTGTCGCGATGCCCGCTATAAAGTCCAGGTAGCGAGTGCCGCTCTCGTCGAAGAGCCAGGACCCGCGTCCGCTCTTCGGGGCGATGTTCATCCGCTTGTAGGTCTCCATAAGCACGTTCATGCGACGACTCCTTCCGAGATCAAAGTTCCTATGGGCTCCCCGGCTACAGCGCCCGCGAGCGTGCCCTGTCTGTTGCCGTTGACGATCCTGGCCTCGACGCCCCCGCGCGCGGCCTCGGCCGCCGCCCGGAGCTTCGGGACCATCCCCCCGACCGCGAGCCCCTTCTCGACGTACCCCTCGCACTCCTCGGGGGCGAGCGCGGGGACGGCCTCCCCGTCGGCGAGCAGCCCGTCCACGTCCGTCAGAAAGAACAGGTGCCCCGCCCCGAGGCCCACGGCGAGCGCCGCCGCGGCCGAGTCGGCGTTGACGTTGTAGGCCCCCTCGGGCCCGAGCCCGACCGGAGCTACCACCGGCACGAACCCCCCGGCCCACATCGCCTCCACGAGGCTCCCGTCGACCTTTGTTACGCTCCCGACGCGCCCGAGGTTCGGGATGGGCGCGACGCGCAAGGTCGGGCCGTCGGTCCCCGAGATGCCGGCCGCCGGCACCCCGAGGGCGTAGAGTTCGCGGACGAGCCCCTTGTTGACCTCGCCCGCGAAGACCATCTCCGCGACGGCCATCGCCCTCTCGTCCGTCACCCTGAGGCCCTCGCGAAACTCCGTCGGGATGCCGAGGGCGTCGAGCATCCGGGTGAGCTGCTTGCCGCCGCCGTGCACGAGCGCGACGGGGACGCCGCCCGTGAGCAGGCCCGGCAGGTCCTCGAGCGCCCCCCCCGCCAGCGCTCCGCCCCCGATCTTGACGACGACCGGCCTCGTCGAGGGCTTCATCGCCGCGCTCACGAGCGGTAACTTCCGTTGATCTTGACGTACTCGTACGTCAGGTCGCAGCCCCAGGCCTCCGCCGAGGCTTCCCCCTCCGACATCCGCGCCGTGATGGTGATCTCGTCGGCGGCGAGGGCGGCGTTCGCCTCCGCCGCGTCGTGCGGGGCGGGGGCCCCGCCCCCAAAGACCTTCACCGGACCGAAGAAGAGCTCGACCCCGTCCGGGTCGAAGCCCTCGCCGGAGTAGCCCATCGCCGTGAGGACCCGCCCCCAGTTCGCGTCCTCGCCGTGGGCCGCCGCCTTGACGAGGCTGCTCCCGACGACCGATCTGGCGAGCCTCGCCGCCGACTCCTCGCTCCTCGCCCCCTCGACGACGACCTCGACGAGCTTCGTCGCGCCCTCGCCGTCGCGCGCGATCTCCTTCGCCAGCTCCCGCATCACCCGTTCGAGGGCCGCCGCGAACGCCTCGTAGCCCGGGGAGTCCCGCGTGATCTTCTCGTTGCCGGCGGCGCCGTTGGCGAGGAGGAGGACCATGTCGTTGGGGGAGGTGTCGCCGTCCACGGTGACGCGGTTGAAGGTCCGCTCCGTGGCCCGGCTCAGGACCTCCCGGAGGCACCCCTCCTCGACCGCCGCGTCGGTGGTGACGAAGGCGAGCATGGTCGCCATGTTCGGGTGGATCATGCCGCTCCCCTTGGCCGTCCCCCCGACGGTAACCGTCGCCCCGCCGACCTCGGCCGTCGCCGCGGCCTCCTTGGTGCGCGTGTCGGTCGTCAGTATGGCCTCGGCGAACGCCTTACCGTCCGGGCCCAGGTCCGCGGCGGCGCTCTTGATCCCGGCCTCGATGCGGTCCATGGGCAAGTGCTCCCCGATGACCCCGGTCGAGGCTACCGCCACTTCGTCCGCCCCGATCCCGAGCTCCCTCGCGGCGAGCGCCTGCATCCGGCGCGCGTCCTCCAAACCCCTCCGGCCCGTCGCCGCGTTGGCGATGCCGCTGTTCGCGACGACCGCCCGCACGACACCTCCGCCCTCGACGGCCTCCCGCGTCACGAGCAGCGGGGCCGCCTTCAAGACGTTCGTGGTGCACACGAAAGCCGCCGTGCCGCCCGCCGTCTCGGAGAACAGGAGGCCGAGATCCCGCCTCCCCTCGTACCGCGCCCCGCATGCGACCCCCGCCGCCACGAACCCCTTCGCCGCGGCGGCCCCGCCCTCCACGGCGCTTATTCCGATTTCTGTATTTTTATTCATCATCGGACAGCATTGTCGCAGGCGCGCACGAGGGGGTCAAGCGTTTTATGCAGAAACTTGAATAAATATCCGAGGGGTGATGTAATGGCGCGCATGGGCTTGAAGGTAGCGGTTTACGGTGGCAGCGGGTACACGGGCGGGGAGCTTCTGAGGCTCCTCTCGGGGCACCCGGAGGTCGGTGGGATAGAGGTATCTTCGCGCCAGCACGCGGGGAAGGTCGTGGGGGACGTCTACCCCGAGCTCGCGGTGCGCGAGACGTTCGTGGAGGCGGGTGAGATCGACGGCTCCTCGCTGGACGTGGCGTTCGTCGCCTACCCGCACATGGAGAGCGCGGGGCTGGTGAAGGAGTTGCTCGCGGCCGGGACGAGGCTCGTCGTGGACCTTTCGGCGGACTTCCGGCTGCCGGACGTGGCGATGTACGAGGAGTGGTACGGGCCGCACCCCGCGCCGGAGCTCCTAGAGGAGGCCCACTACGGGCTGCCGGAGGTCTTCGGGTCGCCGGAGGGCGGGCGGCTCGTGGCGAACCCGGGATGTTACCCGACGGCGGCGATCCTCGCCCTCGCGCCGGTGGTGAAGCGGATCGCGGTCTCCTCCGTCTCCGTGAACGCCCTCTCCGGGGTGAGCGGGGCCGGGGCGAAGCCGACGCAGAAGTCGCACTTCGTGAGCGCGAACGAGAACGTCTCGCCGTACGGGGTCAGCGGCGGGGCGCCGCGCCACCGCCACACCCCGGAGATAGAGACCATGCTCAGGCGCTTCGCGCCGGGGACGCCGAACGTCACGTTCGTGCCGCACCTGCTGCCCATCTCGCGCGGGGAGCTCGAGACGATCTACGTGGACCTCCCGGAGGGGGCGGAGCTGCCCGGGGCCGGGGACGTCCTCGGGTGGTTCGCGGAGGACTACGACGGCTGGGCGTTCGTCGAGGGGCGCCCGGAGGTGCCACAGATCTCGCACGTCGTCGGGACGAACCGGGCGCGGCTCTCCGTGGCGGTGGACGAGAGGGCCGGGAGGCTAGTGCTCTTCTCGGCGCTGGACAACCTCTTGAAGGGGGCGTCTGGGGCGGCCGTCCAGAACATGAACCTGGCCCTCGGGTACGCGGAGACGGCCGGGCTGGAGTACCTGAGATAGCCGTGGAGGGCGAGATGGGAAAGACGCAAGAAGGGGTAGACAAGGGCACCCGCCAGAACCTCATCCTCAGGCTCATCTCCGAGCAGCCTCTAGGGACCCAGGGGGACGTCGTCGAGGCGCTCGCGGGGGTCGGGGTGGAGGTCGCGCAGGGCACGGTGAGCCGCGACCTCGCCGAGCTCGGGGTCTTGAAGGTCGGCGGCCGCTACCTCGCGCTCCCCCACGAGTCGAACATGGCCGGCATCGAGGTGCTGCCGAGCTTCGTGCTGCGCGTGACCGCCGCCCAGAACACCGTCGTCGTCCACACCCGCGACGGGACCGCGGGCGCAGTCGCGAACGTCCTGGATCGGGTGAAGGGGCTCAAGATCGTGGGTACCGTCGCGGGCCTCGACACGGTCTTCGCGGTCTCGCCCGACAACGCGGCGGCCGAGGAGGTCGCCGGCCTGATCGCCGACGTCTGCCGCGCTCGTACCCGCCCCGCGGGCACCATCGAGTAGTTGGTCGGAGCGAGCGGAACAGCGGCGCCCTGCCGCGTGAGGCCCGGTAACCCCGAAGACCTGGGGTTTCTGCGCGAGATGCTCTACGAGGCCTCCGGCCACAGCGACATCTCGGACCCCGCCATCTCCCTCTACCTCGAAGGCTGGGGACGGCCCGGAGACGCCGCCGTGGTCGCCCTCGACCCCGAGAGCGGCCGGAGGATAGGGGCCGCCTGGTACCGTCTGATGACCCCGGAGAGACCCGGATACGGCTTCGTCGACGCCTCGACGCCGGAGATAGCGATGGGGGTGGTCCCCGACCGTCGCGGGAGGGGCGTCGGCGGCGCCCTGCTCCCCGCCATCATGGACGCGGCCAGGGCCGAGGGGTTCGACGCCGTCAGCTTGAGCGTGCGGCGGAACAACACGGCGGCCGTGCGGCTCTACGAAAAGAACGGCTTCGTCAGGGTCGCGGAGATCGGCTTCGCGCATCCCTCGTGGGCGATGAGGGCCGAGTTGTCGCGCACGGGAGAACGGGAGCAGGCGCGTTCTCTCGAGCTGAAGAAGCTCGACGGGCGCGTGGCGGTGTGCCGGCTGGATCCCGCCTCCGGCGTCCCGGGTTGGGCGACGGGGTCGGGCCTCTTCTCCGTGACCCGTACTCCCGACGAGCTCTCGGTCGTCTGCCCGGAGGAGAACGTGCCCGCCGGCGTGAAGCACGAAGGCGGCTGGCGCGTCCTCCGGCTGGAGGGTCCGTTCCCTTTCTCGGCGGTGGGCGTCCTGGCGTCGGTCGCGGCGCCCCTGGCCGAAGCCGGGGTGAGCATCTTCGCCCTCTCGACCTACGACACCGACTACGTGCTCGTGCGTGAAGAGGTTCTGGATCACGCCGCGTCCGTTCTGCGCGAGCGGGGGCACGAGGTTCTATGAGTTCCGTACCATCGAAGAATCCGGAGGAGACATGCTAGAAGGCAAAAAGGTAGTGCTCGCGTACTCCGGGGGGCTCGACACCTCCGTGTGCCTGAAGTGGTTCGAGCGGCAGGGGGCGGAGCCGTACGCCCTTTACCTGGACCTCGGGCAGGGCGAGCCGGCCGTGGACGTGAAGGCCAAGGCGCTGAAGATCGGGGCGGCCGACGCGTTCGTGCGGGACGCGAAGAAGGAGTTCGCCGAGGAGTACGTCGGACCCGCCATAAAGGCGAACGCCCTCTACGGGGGCAAGTATCCCCTCTTCACGGCGCTCGGGCGTCCGCTCATCGCGAAGAAGATGGTCGAGGTGGCGCGCGAGGTCGGGGCGACGCACATCGCGCACGGCTCGACGGGGAAGGGGAACGATCAGGTGCGCTTCGACGTAACCACCGCCTCCATCGCCCCGGACCTTACCGTCGTGGCCCCGGTGCGCGACTGGAACATGAGCCGCCCGGAGGAGATGGCCTACGCCGAGGAGCACGGCATCCCCGTCCCGTCACCAGGGAATCCCCTACAGCGTCGACGAGAACCTCTTCGGCCGCTCCATCGAGGCCGGCCCCTCGAAGACCCGACCACGAGCCCACCCGGACGTCTACGAGATGACCACCTCTCCGGAAGAGGCCCGAACGAGCCCCGGTACGTGACGATCGGCTTCGAGGAGGGCCTGCCGGTCAGCCTCGACGGGGACGCCCTCCCGCTCGCCGAGCTGATCGCGGAGCTCAACGTCGTCGCCGGGACCCACGGGGTCGGGAGGCTCGACATGATCGAGGACAGGCTCGTCGGCATAAAGAGCCGCGAGATCTACGAGTGCCCCGCCGCCCTGACCCTCGTCCAGGCCCACAAGGAGCTCGAGACGATGACCCTCACGAAGGACGTCCTCCGCTTCAAGGCGACCGTCGAGCAGCGCTACGCCGAGCTCACCTACGAGGGCCTCTGGTTCACCCCCCTCAAGACCGCCCTCGACGCCTTCGTCGCCGAGACCCAGGGGACCGTCACCGGCAGCGTCCGGCTCAAGCTCTACAAGGGTTCCTCGACCGTCGTCGGGCGCACAGCCCCCCACGCCCTGTACAACAAGGAGCTCGCCACCTACGACCCCAACAGCACCTTCGACGAGGCCGCCGCCGCCGGCTTCATCGCCCTGTGGGGCCTCCCGGCCCGCCAGTGGGCCGGCGTCAACGGCGGCATCGAGGTCAAGGAGAGCCCGGCCGCGAAGTAGCCGCGCGACGGGAGCGTAGGGTGCGAGGAGATCACGACGTGAATGCGAGGCACGGTCTCCCCCGTCTCCGGCCCCGGGGGCTCGGGCATGAGGGCCGAGTTCGGGGCGCCGTCCTGGAGCTGGTCCAGGGGGACATCACGGATCAAGAGACGGACGCCATCGTGAACGCGGCCAACGCGAGGCTGGCCGGCGGGGGAGGGGTGGACGGCGCGATCCACCGCGCCGGGGGCCCGCGGATCATGGAGGAGTGCCGGAGGCTCGGCGGCTGCCCTACGGGCGAGGCTCGCATCACCACCGGGGGCGAACTCAAAGCCCGCCACGTCATCCACGCCGTCGGACCCGTGTACCGGGGCGGCGCCTCCGGCGAGGAGCACCTGCTCGCGAGCGCCTACCGCAACAGCCTTCGCCTCGCCGCCGAGCACGGCCTCGAGAGCGTCGCCTTCCCCTCGCTCTCCACCGGCGCCTACGGCTACCCGGTACAAGATGCCGCGGAAGTCGCGCTGCAAGCCATCGTGGAGTTTCTAGAGAACGAAAGGCACGGGCTGGAGCTCGTCCGCTTCGTCCTCTTCGACCGCCGCACGATGGAGGCGTTCGAGGAGGCGTTCGAGCGGGTGCTTCCGAGGCATTGAACGAGCTCGCCGGAGGTGAGAACGCACGACGCCTCCGGTTCCGATCTCGACGAGGACCGGCCCCGAACGGGACCGGTCCTCTTGCTGGGCGTTGCCGCCCGAGGGCATCGCCCTCAGTTGCTGACCCTGTACCCCTCGCCGCACACTATCCCCTCGCGGCAGGTCGCCTGATAGTCCGGCTTGACCGCGCCGAAGTAGTAGACGTTGTAGTAGGGGTTGGGGTCCACGGGTTGGCCTATCTTCTTCGCCGCGGTGCCGGTGAAGCGGTGGTAGAGGACCTGTAGCCCCTTTCCGCCATATGGGGAGCCGTCCGAGAGGAAGTAGGGGTAGCGGTAGAAGGCCTGGTGCAGGTGCGGCTCGCCCACGGGGATGCTCGGGTCGCCCGAGTCGCCCGCGAAACCTATGATGCTCGTGTTGGTCACCCTCGCGCCCCTGTAGATGCCCCGGGCAAGCCCGTTGAGATGCGCGGACATGCTCACGTACTTGCCGTTGTCGGAGCGGATGACGACGAAGATGCCGTAGTTTTTGTGGCTGTTGTTTCGACCGGCGAAGGTCACCGTACCGCTCGCGAAGGGCGAGAAGAGCACGTCCCCCTTCCTCAAGGGGTAGTCGATGGCGAACTTGTCGTTCGTGTAGTACGTCGAGGAACATCGACCGTAGCCGAGGTTGCCGTGCGTGTACTGTCCCCAGTAGTTCGGTATACCCAACCGGGTCCAGCCGGTCCCGTTGGCATAAGCGCCATGCTGCGTCTGGACAGAGAAGGTGCTCCTCGCCCTCCAGCAGCCCTCACCGATCATGTACTCCTCGTAGACCGGGGTAGGTTGCGCCGTTGCCGCCAGGTTGCGTACAGGCTCGGAAGACCCCTCCTGCGCCGTCTTTCGGCTCGCGGCCTCGTCCGTCGCCTCGCGCGCCTTCAGCTCTCGCTCGACGAGCGGCTTGTCACCCTGCTGCTGGAAGGTCTGGGCTCTGTCGCCGTCCGGCAGCCCCCGCAAGGAGCGGGTCGAGCGTGACGGGGGGGCGAACTCGAGCCCCGCGAGCAACTCCTTGCCCTCGGCGTCCAGCTTCTCCTCGTACAGGTTGATCTGGTACACCCTGTTCTGGACCGGGACGTAGACCTCGATAGATGGCGTGCTGCCCGGGATCGGGCCGACCGCTACTCCCTTGTACTTCTTCTTGCCAACCGTTACGTACTGGCGCTTGACAGGGACGTCGGAGAGCTCGTCGAGCCTGTCCCGGACGGCGGACTTTATCTGGCCCGGCTTCATGTCGTAAGCCAGCGCCACGCGCACCACCGGCGTCCCGCCGTGCTCCGTCGTAGCTTTCTCTTCGGGCTGCCACAACGTGTAACCCTGAGTATCATCGATGGTGTAGCGCTCGCGCTCGAGCCGCAACTCGGCGGGGTGCGAGATCGAGGCGCCGATCTCGTCGCCCAACGTCTTCTTGATGCGCGTAGCGTTCGGATCCCGCTCCGCCTCCACGCCTGCACCGGGCATCTCCGCCCCAATGACCACCGCCATACAAACCGCCAACAAGAGCAATGCCTTGGTGCGCAATTTTCCCCCTCCGGAAAGTTGAGCTCTCTATACAACTGTTATCGGCCGGGAACTCGAGAAACTCAAACGACCCCTGCCGTCTCGCGAGACCCGCCGGCGGACTAGCCCCCGGTTCTGCGGGATCTTCACCCGGATCCCGCCCCGAAGCTCGCCGAACACCCCCTGCACGCAACGGCGGTCAAAGGCGCGATACGCCACAGCATGACAGCCTTGTTGCTTGAGGATCTTAACAAAGATGAACCCAGATCGAAAGGGTCCGCGAACCCGCTAAGCCCCAAAAGTAGTGTCCCACCCTGCCTGGTGCCCGCATCTAGTGTGTTGCGGGGGCGACCGTGCTCGACGCTCGGTTCTGCTCCTCCTGCCCCACGTCCCCCGAATCCTTCTGACGGTAAGACCACCGACCGGCCCTCCCGCGAGGGCCGAGATGCGACGGGCCGGGGGACACGGTGGCTGCTCACGCGCGGCCCCTGGAGCGTAGACGCGCGCTCCGCGCCCTGCCCCGACTTATTCATCCTTTGAGCACGACGTAACTTTCGTGGCGCAGAAACAGAATGCTGTTGTCGCAAGAAAACCCCGTCGGGCTCCGAGGTCGGTGCTCCCGGCGAGATGGCCTCCAGACCCGAAGGAGGAGAAGGGAGGGTGTTTGGAGACGGACAGGCGCGACCACAGCGACGGCGAACGAGAGAAGGGAGAGAGGACTTGAGCGGCGTGGTTCATTGCAGGGCGGTGCGGTTTCTAGCGGTTCTCGCGTTATGCGCGGGCCTGCTGGTCGGCGCTCAGAGCGAGGCGAAGGCCGACTACCAGTTCGGCAGCGGCGCGTCGACGGGAGGGGGACACGGGGGGCCGGACTCGAACAAGTACGTCCCGGAGTACAACGGCCTCGTGGGCACCTGCTACGACGGCCAGGTCGGCCTCGACAGGTACTACTACGACTACCAGGCCTGGTACGGGCCCCTGGTCCATTACATCTACTACGACACCTGCGACATGAACCGTCTCGGCGCCACCTCCGCCGGCTGGTCCAGGGTGTACGCGCACGAACGCGCGCACTCCAGGGGGTTCGCGCACTACGAGGGGGCACCCTCCTACAACGCCTCCTACTACCCCAAGGTCGACGTTTACTAGACGTCCGATGGACCACGCGGACCGAACCGAGAGGGCGTGGCGACCGTCGTGCCCGGAGGAGGAATGATGAAACGATTGCTGCTGATGTTCGCGCTCGGCGCGATGGCCGTGGCGGCGCTCGCGCCGGCGGCCCTGGCCCAGCAACACGGCGCCGAAGAAGACGTGTTCGACTGCGCCGACTTCGCGACGCGGACGGGGGCGCAGGCCCTGCTCGGGCCGGAGGACGACTCCAAGCTCGACGACGACGGCGACGGCAAGGCCTGCGAGATCGGGCCGGACGGGAAGGCCGAAGACGGGACAAAACTGGCCGCCAAGACCGGCGGGGACCTCGACTGCATAGACTTCCCGTCCCAGGAAGCGGCCCAGGCCAAGCTCAAGGCCAAGCCGTCCGACCCCGACGGGCTGGACCTCGACAACAGCGGTGTTGCCTGCCAGATCGTCCCCGTCCCCTACGAGGACGGCGCCAGCGACCGGACGCCCGTCGCCGCCGCGAAGTCGAAGGCCAAGCTCGACTGCGCCGACTTCGAGTACCAGCAGGAGGCGCAGATGATCCTGCTGCGCGACGAGGCCGACCCGAACGGGCTGGACGAGGACGGGAACGGCCTCGCCTGCGAGGAGGAGCTGGAGAGCTTCGCCGCCAACGAGGAGGTAGTCGAGGCGGCGCGCGCCTCTACCCACTCCGACGGCGGTCTCGACCCCTGGTTGCTCCTCGTCCTCGCGGGCGGTCTCGCGGGCCCCGGCGCGGTTGGCGTAGCCGCGTGGCGCCGCCGCGGGACTTCCGAGGGCTGAGCCTACCCCCACAAGCCGAACACGCGCCGCTCCCGCCGGGATCTTCTCGGCGGGAGCGGCCAAGAACCCGGAAGGGAGAACCATGAGAAGACTAGCGCTCCTGTTCGCGCTCTGCGCGGCGGCCATCCTGGCGCTCGCGCCGGCGGCCCTGGCCCAACAGGGGACCGACCTGGACTGTTCGCAGCTCGGGGCTCCAGGATCCAGCCCCGAGGAGGCGCAGGCCGAGGCCCGGGCCATCCTCGACGCCGACCCGGCGGACCCCAACGGCCTGGACCCCGACGGCGACGGCGTCGCCTGCGAGTTCGAGGCGTCATCGAGCGGCGAGGTCGCCTTCGAAGACGGGACGGGCTCCGTAACCGACGTCGCCGCCGCACCGGCCCCGCGAGACGACGATCCGGACTGCGAGGACTTCGGTTCCCGGGCCGAGGCCCAGGCCGCCCTCGACGCCGGCGCGAGCGACCTGGACGCGGACGGCGACGGCGTCGCCTGCAACGAGCTGTTCGTCGAGGAGCCCCCGCTCTCCGTGGAGGAGCCGCCCGAGCAGTACCGGGACGAGGCGTCGCCGTACCCCGGCGTCGAGGTGGCCCCCGTCACGCCGCCGCCGGGCGCCGACAGCCCCGTCTTCCAGCCGGCGGAGCCGGACGTCGCAGAAACCGCGTCTCCCGCCTCGCCGGCGCCGCTACCGGCCGCTACCCCGAAGCAGTTACCGGCCACGGGTGGAGCCCCGCTGTCCCCTGCCCCGGCGGCCGGTGCGCTCCTGATTGGCCTCGGCGTCCTCGCGACCGCCGCTCGGAGGCGCCAAGCGTAACCTGGAGCTCTTGCTCCGCCGGACGGGGGATTGGGCTTCTCCTGCTCCCCCGTCTTTACTCAGAGTCTTCTGCGGGATGCGTCGACCCCTGGATCTTCGGGTTCGTGCCGCCTGAACCCGGTCCCGACTGCTGCGGGCTGCGCCGTCCTTTATGAGGGGTACGGCGCGGGGTCTCAGAAGGACACTAAAACATGCAGGCGCAAAAAGGAGTAACGCGAATGAACACGAGAGGTAGGGCCCGGACCCCGGGCCGGTACGCCTGCGCGATGCTCGCCGCCGCGCTGATGGCGCTGCTGATGATAGGGGCGGCTTCCCGCGAGGCCGCCGGAGAGCCCGGCGGAACCGAGCGCGCCCGAGACGCCGCGGTCGGGGCGTCGGTGTCGCACCCAGCGGGGTGGCACGTCGAGCACGAGCGCTACTCCTATGATGGGACCTACGGCTACACCCTTTGGCGTCCTGACTCCGGGGCGGAGGAAGATCACGGCGGCACGCCCGCGGCTCGCGTCGCCCGGGTCTACGACGTCGGGGCCGGTGGGGTAGACGAGAGGGTGCGGGCGAGGATCTCCGCCCACCCGGATCTGAAGATCGAGCGCAAGGACGTCGCGGTCGGGGAGGAGGGGCTTCGGGGCGTCGCTCTCGGTCCGATCCCGGGGAGCACCCCGTCCGTGGAGGTGTACGCCGAGGAGAACGGCTCGGTCTACCAGATCAACCTGTACGGCGAGACCCTGAACGCCGAGGACGAGAAGCTGCTCTCGAGCCTGAGGTTCGAGAGGCCTTCGAAGTCGATCGACTCGCTCGGCCTGAAGGACGGGAAGAAGGCCGAGTCCCATTATGGCAGGGGCAACCCGGAGCCCTCGAAGAGGGAGCTCGAGGCGCGCCGGGCCGCCGCGGCGGGGACGACGGACGCCCCCTCGGCCTCGACGTTCGGGGCCGCGGCGCTCGCCGCGTCGTCGGTACCGGTGTACGGCGAGTCCCAGATCGAGGAGGGCTGCTGGAGGTCGGCGAGCACCTTCTTCTACCAGACCCAGCACGGCTACGGGGCCAACAGGAGCGCCAACGGCATCGCCACCGGTTTCACCGTGCTCGGCCGTCCCAACTACTGGGGGCAGTACACCCATGGCTCCCTCGGCTACGGCCGATGCGCCTCCACCTACTACACCAACGACAAGTTCGCCATCGACTACCCCCTCGACCGGGGCGACTACGTCTTCTCGCCCTTCTCCGGTGGGACCGTCACGTTCGCGGGTCGCAACACGTCGCACGCAAACTACGGCATCTTCGTCGTCATCAGGTCCTCGAACGGCAAGTACGTGAGCATGTCCGCCCACCTCGACAGCCTCGCCGCCGGTATCCGCCCGGGCGCCGCGGTCACCGCAGACACCGTGATCGGCTACGCCGGGGACACGGGGGACCCGAGCATCCCCGTGGGCGAGCCGCACCTGCATCAGGCCTTCTACCGCTACCCCGGCTTCAAGACCGACGGCTCGCCCTACGGCGGCCAGGGCCTGCAGGCGATCTACCACCACTACGTGGGCACCGCCGCGGGGACCGGACCCGGCGTCTACCAGTTCGGCTGGTCAAAGACCTCGACGCAGCTGACCCAGGGGGATCGCATCAGCAACTAGACGCTGGACGGGGGAGGGCGCCGCAAGAGAGGCCAACGATCTCGGCGCCACGACCTGGACGAGCAGCGCAGAGCCCCGCGACGCCGCTGAAGGCGTGGCGGGGCTCTGCGCCTTCCGAGGAAGGCGGGATGCTCTTGCGCTCCCGCTCTCCTCCCCGCTCCTGGTTTGGGAGATCTCGCCGTCCGGAGACGGTCGCCGCGTAGAAGCTCTCGTTTGGCGGCGAGCCTTGGTCGTTCCGTCCGGTCGGGCGCCACGGACCGTACGACGGCGTGGGGCTCAGACCTTGCTCGCCTCCCTGAGCTTCTCGGCGGCCTTCAGCGCCGTGGGCTCCAGGCGGTCGAACTCTTCGACGAGCTCCGCGGGGACGGCGTTGCGGAAGCGGGCGTGGAGGTAGATCTCCCCCAGCCGCGCCACCCCCGGCTCCCCGGAGGCTTCGGCCGCCCTCCTGGCGTACTCCTCGGGCGTCTCGTGTCCCTCGCGGACGATGCCCGCCTCCTCGAAGGCCGCGGAGATCGCCCCGTAGCGGCTGTACAGCCGGGCGTCCGAGACTTTTACCGAGCGCCTCGGGGCCGGCTTGCGGAGCTTTTTCTTGAGGAAGCGGCGCCCGTAGACGGCGGCGACGGAGGCGCCGCCGAGCAGGAGGCCCGCGACGACGATGCTGGCCGGGTCGAGGCCCGCCACGCCCCGGATGAGGGAGCCCGCGGGCCTGAGGACGGGGCCGAGCGCCTCGCCGGCCTTGGCGGCGACGAAGGAGAGGGCCTTGCTCCCCTGGAGGTTGCCCTGCTCGTGGTACTCCCACGGCGTCGAGTCGAAGCCGGGGGTGGGGTCGAACGTGGACCAGCCGTGGCCGGGGAAGTACACCTCGACCCAGGCGTGGGCGTCGGAGGCCTTCACCTCGTAGAGGCCCGTGAACGGGTTGTACTCGCCCGAGACGTAGCCCGTCGCTATGCGGGCGGGGATGCCCAGGGAACGCGCCATGACCGCGAGAGACGAGCTGAACTGCTCGCAGTAGCCGCGCCTCTCCTCGAAGAGAAAGTACTCGACGGCGTCCATGTTCTCGCGCTGAGGCGGGATCGAGAGGTCGTATGGGTAGTTGTTCTTCAGGTGCTCGTTCATGGCGACCACCGCGTCGTAGGGGTTGGAGGCGTCCTGCGTGAGCTCGCGGGCGAGCTCGCGGGTGCGCTCCCCGCCGCTCGCCGGGAGCCCGAGGTAGCGGTCCGTGACGAATCCCGGGTAGTTCGTTCCGGCCGCGCGGAGCTCGTCCGGGGAGGCGTTCGGGACCTGCGAGATCACGGAGTACGTCGAGCCCTCGGGGATCTCGTAGGGGGCGCGCAGGGAGTTGTACGGGTCCACCTTGATTCCGCTCGCCGGGAAGTACAGCGTCTCGGGCTGGAAGGCGCCGAAGATGACGTTGGAGGAGTCCTTCTCCACGTAGAAGACCTGGGCGACCTGCCTCGACTGGCCCTGCCTGGGCTCGGTGTTTTGGGCGGCGAAGAGGTCGTAGCGCGGGCCTTCGGAGCGGAGCGTCTCCAGGGAGCCCTCGTCGTCGCCCGTGGAGATCTCCCACCCCTTCCCGTTGTACTCGTCGAAGACCACCCCCCGGTACGGCGTCGGCTCCTGGCTCTTGACCTTCATGACGACCTCGTCCGAGAGCCTCCCGCGCGAGCGTAGGTCCATGTACGGGTTGAAGCCGTGGTACGAGTCGGGGGCTATGGCCTGCGGCGGCCCCGCGAACGGATCCCCTGCCTGGTCGTAGCTCGAGTTCTGCACGCCCCCCGAGAAGTCCGCCTGGACCTGCTGGAAGAAGCTCGTGGGCATCATCGTGAGGTTCATCCCCTGCTTCTGCGGCAGGAGGGAGAAGCACAGGAAACCGACCGCGACGATCGCGAGCGTGCCGGGCAGCACGATCCCCCTCAGCAACCCCCGGCTCGGGGCCGCCGGTAGCCCCGCCCTCTCGCGCGCCTCGGAGAGGTGCATCTGGGTCAGGGCCCCCGAGGCGCAGAAGAGAAACGCCACTATAAAGAGCCCGTACCACAGGCTCGTCGAGAGCACGGCGCCGACGGCTATGAGGATCAGGCCGCTAAGGAGCGAGTACGTGACGTCTTTTCTGGCCGGGAGGTCGAAGGCGTGGATGACCTGTATCCACAAAAAGAGCCGCGCGAGCGGCACCCGCGTGTCGTAGAGCGAGCTGAGGGCCTCCCTGAAGAAGACGGCCAGAAGCGCCAGCGCGAAGACGGCCAGCATCGCTTTTATGACGTAGTTCTTCTCGCGCCTGCGGTTGTACGAGACGGCGAAGGCGACGATCGTGAGCAGCGGGACGAGCACCCCGGTCGCGGGGCCGAAGTACCCGCTGGTCAGCACGGCGACCTCTCCGACGAGGACCGCCGCCAGCACCCAAGCCCGGAGCTCGACCGAGTCCTCGGGCTTGCGCTTCGGGGCCCGAGGCAGCTTGAAGTTCGGTAGCTCCAACTTCACGAGATCCTCCACGGTTCCTCGACGTCCCTGCCGAGCCTCGTGACATGGCGGCCCCCCGCCTCGGTCGCCCTCGCGAACGCGTCCTCCTCATCCGGCGTCATCCAGGGGCCTCCCTCGCCGGCTAGCTCGTGGCACGAGACCAGGACTACGGTCTGCGCCTCGGAGACGTCGGGCGGCTCGGAGGGGCGCGGCCTGCCCCCGCGGTCCTCTTCACGGACGGGCGCACCTCGACGCTCGCCCCCTCGGGGTCCGGGGCCTGCTCGCGTCGAGGCCGGCGCACCACGTCAGGACCTTGTCGGGGTCGGGGTCTTCCGGGAACGGGAGCCGCTGGGGCCGGCGTCCGCGCGAACCTCCCTGCCCTCGCGCAGCCCGTAGAGGAGGAGGGAGGCCCCGGCCGAGACGACGGCCTCGCGCGCCTCCCTCGGGGCCCTCGGGTCGAGGTGCATCGCGACGACGAGGGGGGATGGGTCTCCTCGGCGAGCTCGAGGACCGCGAGCTTCCCCGCCGCGAGCCCGCGGGCGCTCTTCTTCCAGGCGATCAGGCGCGCCGGGTCCCCGGTGCGGTACTCGCGGATGCCCCAGAACTCGCCCCCTAAGCCCCGGCGGAGCGTCGGGGCCTCGCTCTGGTCCTTGCGCTCGGCGTCCAGGGAGGACGACGGCGGGAGCCCCGCGACCGCCCAGGTCCTCGGGTACACCACGATGCTCGACGCGACCCGCGACTTGCGGCGGGCGAAGAACATCCCGAACGGCGCCCCGGACTCGACCGTCGCCTCGCCCCCGGTGTAGATGCCCCGGCGCGGGGTGACCCGGTAGCGGACCACCTCCGTCCCCCCGCGCGCGAGGCGCACGGCCACGCCGCGTCCCACGTCACCGGCGAAGCCGTCCACGACCTCCAGGAGGTGCCGGGCGAGTCGGCCGGTGTTCTTCAGCTCCAGCGAGCACTCGAAGGGCTCGCCCGCGGTGGCGACCACCGGGGCCCTTCGGGAGACCTCTATGCCGCGGACGTTCCACAGGGGGACGAGCGCGGAGACGGCGACGACGGCGGCGATCGTCGCCGAGACCACGTAGAGCCAGCCGGCCCCGGCGGTCGTCGCGATCAGGTAGAGCACGACGCCGAGGACGGCGGCGAAGATCGGCTTGCGCAGCCTCTTCATAAGACGGTTCCCGGAGCCCCGGGCTACGCCGGCGAGGGGACGGATTCGAGGGCCTCGGCGACCACGGCCTCGGCGCTCGCGCCGGAGGAGCCGCCGCGGACGGAGATCCTGTGCGGCAGCGCGTCCGGGGCAAGCTCCTTGACGTCCTCGGGCCCGACGAAGTCCCGACCCTTCGTCGCCGCCCGCGCCTGGGCCGCCCGGATGAGGGCGATGGTCCCGCGCGGCGAGACCCCAAGAGAGACCGCCGGGTGGTTGCGGGTCGCCCCGGCGAGCGCGACCGCGTAGCCCAGGACCTCCTCGTGGACCTGGACCTTGCGCACGATCTCCCGGGCCACCGCCACCTCCCTTACGCTGACGACCGGGCGGATCTCGTCCAGCGGCCTCCGCTCGACCTGCGCCCGCACGATGCCGAGCTCGGCCCTGCGCTCCGGGTAGCCCATCGTCGTGGCGACCATGAAGCGGTCGAGCTGCCCCTCGGGCAGGGGATACGTCCCGTGGAACTGGTGCGGGTTCTGCGTCGCGACGACGAAGAACGGCTCGGGCAGCTCGCGCGTCTCGCCCTCCACCGTCACCTGCCCCTCGGCCATCGCCTCCAGGAGCGCGCTCTGGGTGCGGGGGGTGGCGCGGTTGATCTCGTCGGCCAGCAACACCGGCGCGAAGACGGGCCCCGCGAGCCACTTGAAGACGGCCTCCCTGGGGTCGTAGACGCTGGTCCCGGTGATGTCGCTGGGTAGCAGGTCCGGGGTGAACTGTATGCGCGAGAAGTCCGCCGCTATGGAGGACGATATGGCGCGAGCGAGCGTCGTCTTGCCCACCCCGGGGATGTCCGTCAGCAGCACGTGGCCCCCGGCGAGAAGCGAGATCAGACAGAGGTCCACGACCCTGTCCTTCCCGACCACGACCCCGCGGATGGAACCGCGCAACCGGCTAAATATCTCCCGCACCTCCACGAGGCTCTCCACCCGGCTACCCTGCACGATCCCTCCAATAAGCCTGGAACACGAGACGACGCACGCCCCGAAAACACCAACCCGGGCGCCCGCGGCGGCGCGCCCTCCGCGCCGCGACGTTGGGCTATTATCGGACCCATGCCCCAAAACCTTAAACCGGGGGAGTCGAGAGACCCCACCCCCCACGAGACCGACCTGGCGATGATGCGCCTCGCCCTGAAAGAGGCGCGCCTCGCCGCCGGGAAGGGGGAGGTCCCCGTCGGCGCCGTCGTGGCCCGTGGGACCGAGGTCGTCTCCTCCGCCCACAACGAGCGTGAGACCACGAATGACCCGACCGCCCACGCGGAGCTCCTCGCCCTCCGCCGCGCCGCCCTCTCCCTCGACGGCTGGCGCCTCACGGGCTGCACCCTCTACGCGACCCTCGAGCCCTGCCCGATGTGCGCCGGCGCCCTCCACGCCTCCCGCATCGGCCGGCTCGTCTTCGCCGCCCCCGACCCCAAGGCAGGAGCCGCCGGCACCCTCTACGACCTCCCCTCCGACGCCCGCCTCAACCACGTCTACCCCGTCGAGCGCGGCCTCCTCGAAGACGAGGCCGCCTCCCTCCTCCGCACCTTCTTCAAAGAGCGCCGCGCCCGCCGCAGACGGCCCCCGGAGGCGAACGCAGAGCCCGAGCAGTAGTAAACTTGAAGTACAGGTTTAGTCAGACAAGAATTTCATTCTTACGGTGAACGGGTAGTAGAGGCTTTGGTCTCGACCTGACAATGAAGGTGCGTGATTTGCTGGAAATTCCGCTTTTCGCCGCCCTTGCGAAAAAAATTCTGAAAAAGTTTGCCGTGGCGTCGCCGGCGCGAACATCCCATAGGAATCGGCTTCCCGGCCGATAATGGTCACATTAACCTCTTGTTAACGGTTATGTAGCCCCTGTTGCGGTCCGAAAATCTGGTGTGCTACTTTGCCGCGGTACCAGATGTAGTGTTGAGGTTGTGGGGGTCTGAGGTGCAGTGTCCGTACTGTGACAACGAGGATACGAGGGTCATAGACTCGCGGCTCTCCGAGGGGAAGGACGCGATCCGTAGGCGGCGTGAGTGCCTCTCTTGCGAGAAGCGGTTCACCACCTACGAGCGTCGGGAGCCCTTGCGGTTGATGGTCATAAAGAGGGACGGCTCGCGGGAGGGTTTCGACAGGCTGAAGCTCCAGGCCGGGCTCGCCAAGGCTTGCGCCAAGCGGCAGGTCTCCGAGGAGGAGATCGAGTTCATGGTCGACGAGATCGAGGCCGACCTTCGGGAGAGGCGCCGCCACGAGGTTACGTCCAGGCGCCTCGGCGACATGGCGCTGGCGCGTCTCAGAAAGACTGATATGGTTTCGTACCTCCGGTTCGCCTCCGTGTACCGGCAGTACACCGACGTGGATCAGTTCCGGAGCGAGCTCGTCAGGCTCGCCGGCTCCGGCAGGTAGCACCAGACCGGGGGGAGACCCCCGCGGCGTCCGGGGTGAGGGCGCGCGTTTGTTACACATCTCGGGTCCCAACAGAGCGTTGGGATTCGTGTTGGGGCCAGTAGAATTAAGAGAGAAATAAGGGAGGAAAAAAGAGGGATGGAGATAGGGCGAGATAGGCAGGCTCGGGACGAGGTCTTCGAGCTCTCGGAGAACGCGGTCGCGGTCCTCAAGAAGCGCTACCTGAAGAAGAACGAGGCGGGCGAGGCGATCGAGGAGCCCATCGACATGTTCCGGCGCGTGGCGTCGAACATCGCCGAGGGCGAGTTCCGGTTCAGGGAGGGCGAGGAGGCCAAGAGGCTCTACGAGGGGTCGAAGGAGAAGTTCCTCCGGATGATGCTCTCGCGGAAGTTCATGCCGAACTCGCCGACCCTGATGAACGCCGGTCGCGAGCTGCAGCAGCTCTCGGCGTGCTTCGTCCTGCCGGTCGAGGACTCTATAGACGGGATCTACGACACCCTCAAGCACCAGGCCGTCATCCACAAGTCCGGCGGCGGCACGGGCTTCGGCTTCTCCCGCCTGCGCCCGAAGAACGACCTCGTGAAGAGCACGATGGGCGTCTCCTCGGGTCCGGTCTCTTTCATGGCCGTCTTCGACGCGTCGACCGAGCACATAAAGCAGGGCGGCACGCGCCGCGGGGCGAACATGGGCATCCTCAGGGTCGACCACCCGGACATCGAAGAGTTTATCGAGTGCAAGCGCGAGAACGACAAGGTCAACAACTTCAACATCTCCGTCGCGATCACCGACGCCTTCATGGAGGCCGTCGAGGGCGACACGGACTTCGATCTGGTCAACCCGCGTGACGGCGAGGTCATGAGGACCGTCCGGGCGCGCGACCTGTTCGAGAAGATCGTTGCGGGGGCGTGGCTCAACGGCGAGCCGGGGGTCGTGTTTATAGACAGGATCAACGGCGACAACCCAACGCCGCAGTTCCCCATAGAGTCGACGAACCCGTGCTCGGAGGCGCACCTGCCCCCCTACGACTCGTGCAACCTCGGGAGCATCAACCTCGAGCGCTTCTTCGTCGAGGGCGAGAGGCCCGGCGAGGGGACGGTCGACTGGGACGAGCTTCGGGAGACGATCCACACGGCGGTCCGCTTTCTGGACAACGTGATCGAGATGAACAGCTACCCGCTCGCCGAGATCGACGAGATGAGCCGCGGCAACCGCCGCATCGGGCTCGGGGTGATGGGCTTCGCCGACGTCCTCATCAAGCTCGGCATCACCTACGACTCCGAGGAGGGCCTCGCCTTCGCGGAGAAGATGATGAAGTTCGTCGACGACGAGGCGTGGGAGGCGAGCCGCTCGCTCGCCGAGGAGCGCGGCGTGATGCCCCACTTCGAGGGCTCCCGCCACGAGGCCCGGGGCGACCGGGTGCGCAACGCGACCGTCACCACGATCGCGCCGACCGGGACCATCTCCATCATCGCGGGCTGCTCGGGCGGCATCGAGCCGTTGTTCGCCGTGGCGTTCATGCGCCGCCAGGCGGACATGGAGCTTCCCGACGTGAACCCCGAGTTCGTGAGGCTCGCGAAGGCTCGCGGCTTCTACTCCGAGGACCTGATGAAGAAGGTCGCCGAGCACGGCAGCGTGCGCGACATCCCCGAGGTCCCCGAGGACGTCCGGAGCACCTGGGTCACGTCCCACGACATAAGCTCCGAGTGGCACGTGAAGATGCAGGCCTCGTTCCAGAAGCACACCTCGATGGGGATCTCCAAGACCATCAACCTCCCCAACGACGCGACCACGCAGGACGTCGAGGACGCCTACCGCCAGGCCTTCGCCACGGGCTGCAAGGGGATCGCGGTCTACCGCGACGGCTCGCGCGACGCCCAGGTCCTCTCGACCGGCAAGACGCGGGTCGGGGTGCAGCCGGGGACCGAGGTCGAGGTCAAGCACGTCTCGCTCGCCGAGGCGCGCAACGGCAGGCCCAGGACCCTCTCCGGCGTCACGAAGAAGATACAGACCGGCCACGGCCCGCTCTACGTCTCGATGAACGACGACGAGTTCGGACCGCGCGAGTGCTTCGTCATCCTCGGCAAGCCCGGCGGCACCGCGGCGGCCTTCTCCGACGCCCTCGGGCGCATGATCTCGCTGGCCATGACCCACGGCGCCCAGCCTGCCGAGATCGTCAACCAGCTCCGCGGCATCCAGGACGGCCACCCGGCCGGCTTCGGCCCGAACGCCGTCCTCTCCGTCCCTGACGGCGTGGCCAAGGCGATGGCCGAGCACTACCTGATCGAGGATGGTGCTGCCGCCGCGAAGGAGCGCGAGCTGCCGATCATCGGGGCCTGCCCGGAGTGCTCCGGCGGCCTCACCATGCAGGAGGGCTGCGTCGTCTGCCACTCCTGCGGCTACTCCAAGTGCAGCTAGACGCGGCATAGTAGAGCTTTCCGGGGCGGGCCTTACGGGGTCCGCCCCTTTTTCGTACCCCTAGCCGAGCGGCCCCGAGACTTCCCCTCCTGCGTCCCGCGTTCGTGGCGGCCCGGGGTTTGGAGAGATAGGGGGGAGGCGTTATACTCTCGCGCGGAGAGGTGGCAGAGCGGTTGAATGCGGCGGTCTCGAAAACCGTTATGTCGGTAACCCCGGCATCGGGGGTTCGAACCCCCCCTCTCCGCCCCCGGCGATGTCCCCCTTTCCCTGTCACGGGTTCGTTTCTATTCGGCACCTATATCGTGTAGGCTCCGGCTGTGTTTTCTCCGCGCAGGGTTCGTGAGATAGGGAACGGTCGCCTTGGCCCTTAGGGGGCTTTCGTCTGTGCTGTTCTACGCGCTGGCCGCCGTCGTCCTGGTCGCGTCGGCGGTTGTGGACTACTTCTACCTCGGCATGACGCTTGAGAGGATCTACACGCCCCTCATGCCGATCCACGCGGACTTCGACACGTTCTGGCTCTCCTCCAGGGCGCTCCTCGAAGGGCGGGACGTGTACGAGACGGGAGCCGAGCTCGTGAACCTCAACCCGCCGTTGTGGGTCCTGCTCGTCGCGCCGTTCGCTCTCCTGGAGCCCCTATCGGCCTTCCGCCTCTTCGCGGCGCTCACGGCCGTGCTCATGGCGGCGTCCCTCCTGTGGATGGCGGCCGAGTTGAGGCCGTGGAGGGCGAACCCGCTCGTGGGCTCCCTCGTGCTCGTGGCGCTGCTCGTCTCCTCGCCGCACCTCGCGACGCTCGCGCTCGGTCAGATGTACCCGATCCTGTGCCTGGGGCTCGTGGCGGCGTGGGCGCTGGACCGGCGGGGCCGTCCCCTCGCCTCGGGGGCGGCGCTCGGGCTCGTGGTCGCGCTCAAGCCGTCGCTCGCGCCGGTGCTTCTGTGGCCCGTCGTAAGGCGGCGGTGGGGCGCTTGCGTGGCGGCCGTCGTCTCGGGGCCGCGGCGACGCTCGTCGGGGTGGTCGTCCTCGGGCCGGGGGCGACGCTGCGGTGGATAGACCTCCTGAGGGACGAGCCCCTGAGCCCGTACTGGGACAACGCCTCGCTGCCCGCGGCGGCGGCCCGGCTCTTCACGGAGCACGAGTTCGGCCGACCGCTCGCGGAGCTGCCGTGGGCGGTCGGGCTCTTCGGCTTCGTCGGACTGGTCCTCGTCCTCGTGACCGCCTACGCCGTGCGGCGGGACCCGGAGGCCGGGCTCTGGGCGATCGTCGCGGCCGCGCTCCTCGCCTCGCCCATCGCCTGGAACAACTACCTCCTCCTGCTCGCGCCGGGCGTGCTGCTCCTCCTGGCCCGCGGCCGGACGGCCGTCGCGGTGCTGCTCGTCGCCCTCCAGCTTCTGCCGCCGCAGTGGCCCCTGCTCTGGCAGGAGGGTGCCCCCCTCGGGGAGACCGTCGGCCCCGTGATCTCGACGCTCGCGCTCACGTCTTACCTCTACGTCCTCCTCGCGCACTGGCTCGCCTTTCTGACGCACCACAGGGCCGCCGAGACGAGCGGTGTCCCGAAAGCCGGGGCGCCTTCGAGACGGCGCGGGGGTAGAAGAGCCGGCCGCATCACGCCCGCCCGCAGGACGCTGGCGCATCGTTGCGCCGGGAGCGGGTAGTAAAGCCGGAAGAAGGGCTGGTGTACACCCGCGGAGAGGAGCGGCATGGGATCCACGCCAAGCGAGCGCATCATAGACAAGCTGCCGTGGTTGGACGACGTCGCCGAGAAGGTGCAGCCGAAGGTGCAGGAGATCGTCCACAAGGGCGACCCCACGCTGCGCAACATCCTGGACGGGGTCTGGTTCGGGAGCCCCCTGCACCCGGTGCTCCAAACCCTGCCCATAGGCTCGTGGACCGCCGTTATGGCGCTCGACGCGGTGGACGTCGTCACCGGCTCGAAGACCGCGCGCAACGGGGCGGACAGCGCCCTCGCGGTCGGGGTGGCCGGGGGCTACGTTACGGCCGCGGTCGGGTTCTCGGACTGGCGCTACCTCTCCGGCGGCTCGCGCAGGATGGGCATGGCCCACGCCCTCCTCAACAGCGCGGGGCTGCTGCTCAACACGGCCTCCCTCCTGCTGAGGGCGACGGGCCGCAGAAACCTGGGGCGCGCGGCCTTTCTGGCGGGCTACAGCCTCAACGGGATGGGCGCCCACCTCGGCGGCGAGCTCTCCTACCACTACGGGCTCAGGGTCAACCGCGACGTCTTCGAGCCGGCCGGCCCCGACGAGTTCGTCGGGGTCCTCGACGAGGGCGAACTCCCCGCACCAAGCGAGGACGGCGGGATGCGCAAGGTCTCCGTCGACGGGACGGAGGTCCTTCTGGCGCGCGCCTCGGATGGCGAGATCTGCGCGATCTCCAACATCTGCAGCCACTTCGCCGGACCCCTGGCCGAGGGGATGCGCGAGGGCGATACCGTCGTCTGCCCCTGGCACCGCTCCCGCTTCGACCTCAAGACCGGAGAGCCCATCGACGGCCCGGCCGTCTTCCCCCAATCCACCTACGAAACGCGCGTGCGCGGCGGCAAGATAGAGCTGCGCGCCTCCGAGGACAACGCGCAGAAGAAGGTCAGGTAGCCCGACAGGGTAGTCCGGCTCCCGGGAGCCGCGAGGCTTGGTGCCACGCGCCCCTGGATGTGTAGGGCCTGCGCCCGCGTGGTAACAACCAGAAGTCGTGTGTAAGAGGCGGCCCCGCGCCGCGACCGGTCGCGCGAACTCCGAGCCAGATCGCCGGTCGTGCGGCCGGTTTGGCTTTGGCGTCGTTAGAGGAGGAGCCCAGTGAAGGTCGGATACAAGCTAATCGCGGAGGCCTATTCGCCCCAGGAATTGGTCCGTCAGGCCGTGCGGGCCGAGGAGGCCGGGTTCGACTTCGTCGAGATCAGCGACCACTTCCACCCCTGGTTCGACAGCCAGGGCCACTCCGGCTTCGCCTGGTCGATCCTCGCCGCGGCGGCGGCGAAGACGGAGCGCATCGAGCTCGCCACCGGCGTCACCTGCCCATTTGTCCGCTACCATCCGGCCGTGATCGCGCAGGCCGCGGCCACGACCGCGCTCCTCTCGGAGGGTCGCTTCACCCTGGGCGTCGGGGCCGGCGAGCGGCTCAACGAGCACGTCGTCGGCCTCGGCTGGCCGGCGGTGAGGGAGCGCCACGAGATGTTCCGCGAGGCCCTGGAGATCATCAAGCTGCTGTGGACGGGCGGCTACCACTCCTACGACGGCAGGTACATCACGCTGGAGGACGCGAGGGTCTTCGACCTGCCCGAGACGCCGCCCCGGATCGCGGTGGCGAGCGGCGGGCCGGTTTCGGCGCGGATCGCCGCCGAGTTCGGCGACGCGCTCTTCGTTACGGAGCCGAGGACGGATATCACGGAGGCTTACGCCGCGGCCGGCGGGGACGGCCCGAGGTACGCCGAGATCCCGCTCTCCTGGGCCCCCGACGAGGCCGAAGCCGCGCGGTCGGCGCGCGAGCAGTTCCGGTTCGGCCTCACCGGGTGGAAGGTCCAGGCCGAGCTGCCCAACCCAGTCAACTTCGAGGCCGCGACGGCGTTCATCACGGAGGACGACATGCGCGGGGTGTTCGGGATCGGCCCCGACCCCTCCGTCCACCTCGCCACCGCGCAGGGTTTCGTGGACGCCGGCTACGACCACCTCGCCCTGATCAACGCGGGCCCCGACCCCGACGGCTTCTTCGATTTCTTCGCCTCGGAGATCGCGGAGCCGATGCGGGCGCTGAAGCCCTCCGGCTGAGCCCTAGCCCTTCTCCAGGCTCTCCAGCGCCTCCTGGGCGGCCTGCTTGAGGCGGCGGTTGGAGTCCGATCGAAAGACGGCCTGGAGGTCGCCGCGGGCGCGCTCCCGCTCGCCGAGGGCCACGAGGGCGGAGGCGCGGTTGTAGTGGGCGATGCCGAGCCTGGGGTCGAGCCTCACGGCGGCTTCGGTGGCTTCGAGGGCGCCCTCGGGGTCGCCGGAGGCGTCGAGGGAGGCGCCGAGGGCCGAGTAGTAGCGGGGGAGGGGGCGGCGGGAGACGAGCTCCTCGTAGGCCCTGGCGGCCTTGTCGTACTCGGCGCGGCGGAAGAAGGTGCTCGCCCGGCGCTCGTCCGAGGCGACGGCGCGGGCCATAAGCAGGGTGAGCAGGGCGGTGCCGGCGAGGTAGGTCAGGAGGACGAGGAGGGCGTTGCCCTCGATCGTGTAGCGCATGACGAACGGGAGGCCGAGGGCCAGGGCGCCGGCGGTGATCAGGGGCAGGAGGCGGGCCAGAAACTCGCCGTAGGCCCCCACGCGCAGGAGGTCGCGGTGCTGGCGGCCGACAAAGAAGACGAAGCCCAGGAGGATCACCATCGCCGCGAGCGTCGGGTAGAAGAAGCTCATCCCTTCTGCAGCTCCCGGAGGGCGTTGTTCGCCGCGTTCTTGAAGCGGCGGGGGAGGTCGGCTTCGAGGGCCTTCTTGAGGTCCTTGATCGCGCGGCTCCGCCGCCCGGTGTTCCGCAGGATCAGGGCGCGGTTGTAGTACGCGAGGCCGTACTGGGGGTCGAGCTCGACGGCTCTGGACGACGCCTCCAGCGCCTCCTCCTCGTGCCCGCCCGCCCCGAGCGCCGCCCCGAGAAAGGCCCAGTGCCGGGCGAGGGGGCGCCCCTCGGCGAGCTTGCGGTAGAGTGATGCGGCCTCGTCGTAGTTCCCCTGACGGAAGGCCCGGGAGGCCCGCCGCTCCCCGGCCGGCTCGGAGACGAACCGGGAGAGCAGCAGGATCACCCCGAAGCCTATCGCCCAGAAGATCGGGATCGAGCCGCTGCGGCCCTGCACGAGCGGGAGGCTCGCCGCCATGAGCGTGATCGCCGCGAACGGCAACGACCTCCTCGCGAGCTCGCCCCACGCCCCGGCCCGCACGAGGTCCTTGTTGAACCCGAAGACTACCCGCCACGCCACGACGACGAGCAGGACGGTGAGGATGACGGGGATGGCGGCGGTGCCCACGACGCTACCTCTCTAGGGGCCTACCGGCGCGGGCCGGATGCCGCGGAGGACCTCGAGGGCGGGCCGCGCGAGGCCCTGGAAAGCCTCGTCGTCGAGGGCGGGGCGGGAGCCGGCGGTCGAGACGCTCTCCTCCAGCTCGATCCAGCTCTTGCACCCGCCGTAAGACGGGCTGTACGGGAGCTCGACCGGCTCCTCCAGCAGGTGCACCCTGAGGACGAGCACCGTCAGCGGCTTCTTCGGGCGCCACTTCAGGCGGCTCTCGGCGTACTCGGGCGTCCAGATGTGGTACGGGTCCAGGGCGTCGAGCTCGTCGGGTTCGGAGATCTCGTGCGCCGCCTCGACCTCGGCGAAGGAGGTGAAGAGGACGGGCCCGTCGTCCTTTCGCTGGGGGATGGAGGCGAGCAGGTCGTGGTAGAGCGGCTTGAGCTGCTCGGGCTTCTGATGCTCGTAGCCCCCGAAGAAGAGGAAGCGGGTCTTCGGGACGGCGAAGGCCTTCTCGCGGATGCCGCCCTTGCGGACGACGAGGGCCGTCTCGCCGCGTTCCAGCGCCTTCACCGCGACCGCCCACTCCTTCAGCGCGTGCCTCAAAGAGCCTTGAGAATCCATCCGATCACCTCTCGTATAATGCCGCCTTATCGGGCAGATTATATGACGCGACCGCACACGCTTCGAAGAGGAGGACGTTTACCATGACGCAGCACGAGACGGCGCACCGCGTAGAGCGCGACTCGATGGGCGAGGTCGAGGTCCCCCGCGACGCCCTCTTCGGCGCCCAGACGAGAAGGGCGCTCGACAACTTCCCCATAAGCGACCTCCGCTTCCCCCGCCGCTTTATAGAAGCATTGGGGGCCATCAAGCTCGAAGCGGCGAACGTCAACCACGAGCTCGGCGGGCTGGACGAGAGCGTCAGAGACGCGATCGTGCAGGCGGCCGAGGAGGTGGTGGACGGGAGGCTCGACGGGCAGTTCGTCCTCGACGTCTTCCAGACAGGCTCCGGCACCTCGACGAACATGAACGCCAACGAGGTCATCTCCAACCGCGCCATCCAGATTCTGGGCGGCGAGCTCGGCTCCAAGAGCCCCGTCCACCCCAACGACCACGTCAACCGCGGCCAGTCCTCCAACGACGTCATCCCGACCGCGATCCACCTCTCCGCCCAGATCTCCATACAGCGCGACCTCCTCCCCGCCCTCGAGAAGCTCCGCGCCGCCCTCGACGAGAAGGCCAACGAGTTCGACGGCGTCGTCAAGACCGGCAGGACCCATCTCCAGGACGCGACCCCGATCCGCCTCGGCCAGGAGTTCCGCGGCTACGCCGGGCAGATCGAACGCGGCATCGAGCGCGTCAAGAAGGCCCAGGGCGACCTTGCGGAAGTGGCTTTGGGCGGCACGGCCGTCGGCACCGGCGTCAACACCCACCCCGAGTTCGCCGGCAAGGTCACCCAGCGCCTGGCGGCTCGCTTCGGCGTCGAGGTTCGCGAGACGGAGAACCACTTCCAGGCCCAGAGCGCGCTGGACGGGACCGTCTTCGCGAGCGGTGCCCTCAAGACCGTGGCGGTCAGCATGCTAAAAGTAGCCAACGACGTCCGCTTCCTCGGCAGCGGCCCCCGCGCCTCCTACGCCGAGATCGCCCTCCCCGAGGTGCAGCCCGGAAGCTCCATCATGCCCGGCAAGGTAAACCCCGTCATCGCCGAGAGCGCCGCGATGGTGAGCGCCCAGGTCATCGGCAACGACGCGACGATCGCGCTCGCGGGCGGGAGCGGCAACTTCGAGCTCAACGTCATGATGCCGGTCATCGCCCACAACCTCCTCCAGTCCATCGCCCTCCTCGCCACGACCGCCGACAATTTCACCGACCAGCTCGTCGCCGGCCTCGAAGCCACCGAGCGCGGCCCGGAACTGGTAGAGAACGGCCTCATGCTCGCCACCGCCCTCGCCCCCGAGGTCGGCTACGACAAGGCCGCCGACCTCGCCAAGAAGGCCTACAAGGAGAACAAGACCATCCGCGAGGTCGCACGCGAGGAGACCGACCTCTCCGAGGACGACCTCGACCGCCTCCTCGACGCCAAGCAGATGACGGGAGCGTAAAAGAGTTCTTAAGAAACGGAGTTACGGTCCATTGGCTGCTTCTCTTATTCCAATAGATGTCAGGGAATGGCTCTTTGAGGTCTTCGCAGATTGCAACAAACGAGTTGCTAGCAAGATGACTCGTATACCTACCGTTCACGAAACGTCTTTGGACCTTTCGATGATTGAGCATCTCTCACAAGTAGCCGTGCCTGTGAGACTTCCTTCAGATTGGACGGTCCGACTAGACACGCACTATCTAGGGGGCGCTCGGCATTGGGGAACGTGGGAGATAGCAGATATAGGCATTCTGTTTTTGCTTCGTCGCGCCGGAGAAGTTATTCGGAGTAAGGTAGCAGTCTTACAATCCAAACGTCTTTATCCTGTAGAGCAGGATTATGAAGAAGATGAACCGATAGATTATTATCGAGGATTCGGTAGACTATGGGAGCCCAGAGAATCGTTTCTGCGAGTAACCTCTGAGCGTGAGTTCCATTTCAAACAAAGATCTCGTTACAAAGCTTTGGTCGTTAGCGACCATCAATACGTAGCTATACAAGAGTATGAGAATCGGCACGGAATTCCTGTCTACTACTTGCTATACCATCCGCTTCGAATCCCGTCTGTTCGCAAGCTTCCGCTCAGTGGCGGACGCAGCGTTAGAGGCAAGTGCAAAGTTGGTTGCCGGATCGTTCCAGCCCAAGCCCTACGCGATGCTTTAAGCACACGAGAGAGAGCTTACACACCTAGCTACGGAGACCTAAAGTTTCTTCTTCCTCCCCCCTTTGATGAGCGCCAGTATGAGGTGGGTTGGCCGCTGGAGACGTTCGTAGCTGACTTGTTGATTCAGTGTGAGGAAGGCTATGTTGCTAGTGGACCATATGATGAGGGAATTAATGCCGTGTTCACTGAGCGGAATGCTCCTATCTCAGCAGCTATTTCAGTCACCATTGATGCGCCTGAAACCTTCGGCTGAGGAAGTAGGTGCTGACGCCATGCACCTTTAGGAGGAAAGCAACATGGCCGAATTGATGAATCGTATCACAGCGGACCCGGAGCAGTGCGGTGGGCGTCCCTGCATCCGCGGGAAGCGGATTCGGGTCAGTGACGTGTTGGATCTCTTGGCGAACGGCCTCTCACCCATGGAGATCGTTGAAGAGGTGCCCGATCTCGAACTCGAAGATGTTGGCGCGAGCTTGAGGTTTGCAAGCCGACGCTTGAATCATCCCCTCGTCGCTGCTTGATCGTTTGGATAGACGCTCAGCTCTCCCCGTACTTGGCGCGGTGGCTCTCCTCCGAATTCGGCGTCGAAGCGAAGCCGGTTCGGGAACTTGGCCTACGCGATGCCAAAGATCGTGAGATCTTCCTGGAGGCACGGGAGGCAGGAACTGTAGTGCTAACGAAAGATAGCGACTTCGTGCTGCTGCTCGAACAGCTTGGCTCGCCACCACAAGTTCTGTGGCTTGACGCCGGCAACACCTTGAACGCGCGCCTCAGAGAAGTCCTGGCGCAGACCTTCCCCGCCGTGCGAGACTTGCTCCTTCGTGGTGAACCCTTGGTCGAAATTTCAGAGGCGGAAAGCACGAATGCTTGATGCTTTCGACGAGCAAAAGCTTTGGTTCGTAGCCGTAAGACAAGCACCGCTTTGTCTGGTCTAGCAGGTGCATAACGAATGCGAACCCCTTGTGTACCGGCGGACGAGGAGGGGCTCCTCTGACGCTGACTTGCCGCTTGTTGGGGCAGTACCTGTCTCGTAGCCTTACCCACAGGAGCCCCATTTCCTCGACCCCAAATAGAGGTGAGCGATGAGTGCGACGCTGACGGTGCGAGACGAGACGACGTTTGCTTTCGGCGGGGAGGAGCGAGTGTTTACGCTCGATTTTTCGGCCGAGCGGGTGACGGTGCGAGACCTGATCCGCGTCCGCGTCCGCGGGGAGGTGGAGGAGTATAACGCCCGTCGCGGCGAGCTCTTCCGCGGCCTCGTGCAGCCGACCGACACGGAGAGGGTGTTGAACGGCTTCAGGGTGCGCGAGGGGCGCAGGATCGACGCTGAGGAGCAGGTCGAGCGGGCGATAGAGGCGTTCGGGCGCAACGGGTTCTTGTTGCTGGTCGACGACCTCCAGGTGGACGACCTGGAGGAGACCATCGAGGTCGGGCCGGGGACCACGGTGACGTTTCTGAAGCTCGTCCCGCTCGTTGGGGGCTGAGGGGTTGTTCTTCTGGAGGAAGAAGGCGCGCGCGGCGGACCCCTACGAAGCGCTCGTGCACGAGATCGTCGAGGAGCAACGGAAGTCGGGGACGTACTGGTTCAACTTCGAACCGAAGAACGTGCCCGCGGGGCAGCGCGTCCTCTCCCTGAGCCCCGAGGACCAGAAGGGTTTCGTGCTGGCCGCGACGGCCTGGATCGAGGAGAACCGGGGTGGCAACGACTTCGCGCGCTGGGCGGTGGTCCACCGCACGATGACGGCGGTGCTGCGAAGGCGGCTCCCCTTCGACCACGCCGACCTGATGGCCCTCCTGGCCTGGTCGCTGCGGCAGCCCCTCCACTATTTCTACGTCGCTCCGCAGTTGATCAAGGCCGTCGAGGGCTACACGAAGGAACACGAGTTGACGCCGGAGCTTCGGGAGAGGATCGGGGAGCTCGCACAGCACCTGGTCTCCGGCTACACCACCGCCGATACGCGCCGGTGGGCGAAGAAGCTGAGGGAGCTCGCGGGGCTCCGCTCGGGGACCGTCCCGCTCGTGGCGGGCGAGGCGTGGTCGGACGTCGCTATCCACGACGTGGAGACGGAGGATGACGAGGGGCGACGGACGGCCTGGGTCGAGCTGCTCGGCCTCTGCGCGGGGGCCAGCGGAGCGAAGCCGTCGGCGAGGTGGAGGAAGGATGTGGAGCGGCACCTGGAGGGGATCGGCTTCGGGCCGTTCAAGGAGGCCGTGCTGCGGTGGTTCCCGCTCGTGGAGAGGCCGCGGACACGGCCCATCGAGGAGTGGTCGGAGTGGGCCCCGGACCCGAACCTCCTGATCGAAGACTCCAACGCCGACGTCCTGAAGGGCCTCGCGTGGGCGTGCGGCCTGCAGGAGGACGCGGAGCTCTCGCGCGCCCTCACGGCGCTGGCCTTGTCAGCGTACAAGAAGGTGCCGCAGGTCGGGGCGCGCTGCGTCCGGGTGGGGAACGCCTGCGTCTGGGCGCTGGGGAACATGCCCGGGATGGGTCCCATCGGGCAGCTCGCGCTGCTCAAGGTGCGGGTGAAGGCCGGGACGGCGCAGAAGGGGGTCGAGAAGGCCCTCGCGGCGGCGGCCGCGAGGCTCGGGCTGCCGGAGGACGAGATCGAGGAGATGTCCGTTCCTTCCTACGGGATGACGGAGGTTGGGCTGCGGCGCGAGGCTCTCGGCGGCTTCACCGCCGAGCTGGCCGTGACCGGGACGAGCTCGGTCGAGATTCGGTGGACGCGCCCGGACGGGAAGGCGCAGAAGTCGGTGCCGAAGGCGGTGAAGGAGGAGCACGCTCAGGGCCTCGGGGAGCTGAAGGGGGCGTCGAAGGACGTCCAGAAGATGCTCACCGTCCAGCGCGACAGGATCGAGAACCTCTACCTCGAAGCGAAGGTCTGGCCCTACGGCGTCTGGCGGGAGCGCTACCTCGACCACCCCCTCGTCGGCACGCTGGCGCGCCGTCTGATCTGGCGCTTCACGGACGGCGACAGGACGGTGGCGGGTGTGTGGTACGGGGGCCGCATGGTAGATCGGACCGGGCGCGTCCTCTCCTGGCTCGGCGACTCCACGCGGGTCGAGCTCTGGCACCCGATAGGGGAGACGCCGGATGAGGTGATGGCCTGGCGCGACTGGCTGGCGGAGCTCGAGATACGCCAGCCCTTCAAGCAGGCCCACCGCGAGGTCTACCTGCTCACCGACGCGGAGCGTAACACCCGGGTCTACTCGAACCGCTTCGCCGCCCACGTCCTCAAGCAGCACCAGTTTAACGCCCTGTGCTCGGCGCGCGGCTGGAAGAACAGCCTCAGGCTGATGGTCGACGACGAGTACCCGCCCGCGACGCGCCACCTCCCGGCCCACGGCCTGCGGGCGGAGCTCTGGGTGGAAGGCCTCGGCGAGGACTACGGGACCGACACGACCGAAGCGGGCACCTACCTGTACGTCGCGACGGATCAGGTCCGCTTCTACGGGTCAGACGCAAGAGAGAACTACGCCCACGCGGGCGGCGGCGGATACGGACCCGTGGTGTACGGCGCGGCCGCCGCTGCCGAGCCGCTGGCGCTAGAGGAGGTGCCACCCCTGGTCTTCTCGGAGGCGATGCGCGACGCCGACCTGTTCGTCGGCGTCGCGAGCGTCGGCAACGACCCCAACTGGTCGGACGGCGGGCCGGAGGGGCGCTACAGGGACTACTGGACGAGCTACTCCTTCGGGGAGCTCTCGGCGACGGCGAGGACGCGCGCGCAGGTGCTGGAGAAGCTCGTGCCGCGGCTCAAGATAGGAGACAGGTGCCGCCTCGAGGAGCGTTTCCTCGTCGTCCGGGGCGACGTCCGGACGTACAGGATTCACCTGGGCAGCGGCAACATCCTGATGGAGCCGAACGACCAGTACCTGTGCATCGTGCCCGCGAGCGGCTCCGCCTTCGGTGGCAACGGGAACGTCTTCCTGCCGTTCGAGGGCGACCGCACCCTGGCGGTCGTGCTGAGCAAGGCGTTCCTGCTGGCCTCCGACCGGGACATAAAGGACCCGACGATCCTGAGCCAGATCCACGGCACACGGTAGGAGAGCGACCCGCACGCGGCCCTGCGGTACGCTACGCGGACGATCCGCAACCGAAGCCGGGGAGAGGCATGGCAGGGAACGGCACAGATACGGGCATCTCGCTCTCCCGCGCGTTGCTGGGCGCCCTCTTCGTGGGAGCCGGCGCGCTGCACTTCTACGCCCCCGGCGCCTACGAGAGGATAATGCCGCCGTACCTGCCGCTGCACCGCGAGCTGGTCCTTCTCAGCGGCGCCCTGGAGATCCTGGGCGGCCTCGGGATGCTCACCGAACGGACGCGCCCCGCAGCAGGAGTCGGACTCGTCCTGCTGCTCCTCGCGGTCTGGCCGGCGAACCTCCAGATGCTGCTCGACGCCCGCGCTGCCGACAAGCCCTCGTGGTGGCTGGCGCTCCTGTGGGCGCGTCTGCCGCTCCAACTCCTGCTCATGGCCTGGGTCTGGCGTGCCTCTCGCCCTCGCGCCTGACCCCTCCCTGGCGTAGGCTGTCCACGGGCGGGGAGCGGAAGCACGGCGCGCGGGAGCCCGCTACGCAGAGGGCTATTCTCCTTCGTCCGGGAAGCTGTGCAGTATAATAAGCATACCGATATTCAGATAAAAGGAGAGGGCTTGTATGGCCGACGACGCGAGGCGTAGCGAGGTTGCGACGCTCGGGGGCGGTTGCTTCTGGTGCGTGGAGGCGGTCTTCGAGGAGACGAAGGGCGTCCTGAAGGTCGAGTCGGGGTATTCGGGCGGGTCCGTGGCCCATCCGACGTACCGGCAGGTGTGCTCGGAGACGACGGGGCACGCGGAGGTCGTGCAGGTGACGTTCGATCCGGCGGTGATCTCGTACCGCGACGTCCTTGGGGTGTTCTTCGCCACGCACGACCCGACGACGCTGAACCGCCAGGGGGCGGACGTGGGGACGCGGTATCGCTCGGCGGTCTTCTACCACGACGAGGAGCAGAGGCGCGTCGCCGAGGAGGTCATCGCGGAGATCGAGGCCGAAGGGGTGTGGGACGACCCGATCGTGACGGAGGTCGTGCCGTTCGACGAGTTCTACCGGGCCGAGGAGTACCACCAGGGGTACTTCCGGAACAACGCCCGGCAGCCGTACTGCCAGGTTGTTATAGCGCCGAAGGTGGCGAAGTACCGCAAGCAGCACCTCGACAAGCTCAGGGCGTAGCGCGTCTAGTCCTGAAGAATAGCGCCCCGCGGCGGCCTTGGTGAGGCGGTCGCGGGGCCGTGTCGTGCGCGTGGCCTGCCGCGGGGTCAAGGTGGGGACTTACTCTACGGAGGCCGGATGGGGCTGTTTGATGGGTTGCTCGGGCATGCTTCGGAGATAGACGTCTCGAAGGTCGGGGACGACTTCCGGCAGGTTCTGGCGCCCGGCGAGCGGGTCGAGAAGGCTTACCAGTTGATCCGGGATCTCTTCGTCTTCACGAACAAGCGCCTGATTCTGGTGGACAGGCAGGGCCTGACGGGGAAGAAGGTCGAGTACCACTCGCTGCCCTACAAGAACGTCACCCACCTCAGCGTAGAGACGGCGGGCCACCTCGATCTCGACGCCGAGCTGAAGATCTGGATCTCCGGGAGCCCCATGCTGGTCCAGGAGCAGTTCAACAGGAACCCGAACATCTACGAGGTCCAGAGCGTCCTCGCCGGCTACGTGCTCGGCTAGGCGAAGAACAGCGGAGGGAGCGCGACGCCGGCGCCGACCACCGTCGAGGCCTGTCGGCCCGCCACGACCGTGCTCTAGATGCGCGCGAGGGACCAAGACGCCGCTCCCCGGGGTAAAGGTAAGAAGTCTTACTTATCGAAGGCGGGCGCGGGAGTAGGATGCTTTCAACAGAACCTCTAAGGGAAAGGGAGGGACAGAGAAGGCATGGATACCGTATTCTTGTCTATCGGAGCGTTGGGCATGCTTGTGGGCGCGGTGTCTTTCGCGTACCTCGGTACGCAAGCTCCGCAGGGCACCCGACATTTCTACGCGATAACCTTTGTAATAGCGCTGATCGCATTTCTCTCCTACCTGGTGATGGCGACGGGCGGGGGGGCCACGCTGGTCGGAGACCGGGTCTTCTACTACGCCAGGTACGTGGATTGGGTCTTCACCACGCCGCTGCTGCTCCTCGATCTCGCGCTCCTGGCGCTGGCGCGTCCCGGCCGGAACGTCGGGCTGATCGTCGGCATCATCGTCCTGGATCTCTTTATGATACTTACGGGGCTGTGGGCCGGCGCGACCGAGGGCGCCGGGCGCTACTTCCTCTGGTTTATCAGCACGGCCGCCATGGTCGCCCTCCTCTACCTCGTGGTAACCCGGCTCTTCGCCGCCGCGCGCACCCAGTCGCCCGGGGTGCAGCAGGTCTTCAGGACCCTGGCGATCCTGACGGTGGTCCTGTGGTCCCTGTACCCCATCGTGTGGCTGCTCGGTACAGAGGGCTTCGGCACCGTGGGCATCACCACCGAGGTCGCCCTCTTCCTGGTCCTGGACCTCTCGGCGAAGATAGGCTTCGGCTTCCTCCTCCTGACCAACCGGCAGGCCCTGGGCGAGATCTCCAGCGGCGGTGCGGCGAGGCCCGCCAGGGTCAGCTGAGCCCTACGGTCTAGCCGCAAAACCAGGAATCGCTTCCAGGCCGCGCCGGTGTCCTATAGAGGGTACCGGCGCGGCACGTCGTGACCGCGCGAGCACGCCCGTTCGGCCGCCGACGATCCGGAGAGGGAGATGCAATGACGCCGATCGCGAGCGGAGGGACGGGGATAGCAGCGGCGCCGCGTCCCGCGCGCCCGGCGCGAGAGAGGGGCAGCCCCGTCGCCCTGCCCGCGGCCCTCGACCGGCCCGTGCGCGACGACTACGAGTTCGTGATCCTCGGCGCGGGATGCTCCGGTCTGAGCCTGTGCCACTACCTGCTGGAGGAGGGGGTGGACGCCCCTATCCTGATACTCGACCGCAAGACCTCCTTCGAGGACGACCGCACCTGGTGCTTCTGGGACGTCGAGCCCACCCCCTTCACCCACCTCGCTCGCGGGGAGTGGAGCTCCTGGTCCTTCGCCTCGGAGGCGGGCTCGGTGACCCAGACGACGAGCCGCTACCCCTACAAGTACCTCGCCGGCCGGGACTTCTACGAGCACGTCCTCGACCGCCTCGCCGGGAGTCCGAACGTCACGGTTCGCCTCGGCGAGGGGGTGGGCGGGTACGCGGAGGAGAGCGGAGGGGTCGGCGTCGAGACCTCCGCGGGCAGGGTTCTCGCCCGTCGCGTCTTCGACGGCCGCGGCCTCCCCCCCGGCTCCGCCGCGTTCGAGGAGGCTCGGCGGCGCTCCGTGTGGGTGCCGCAGGAGTTTCTCGGGCGTCGCATCAGGACGCGTCGGGACGTCTTCGATCCCGGCCGCTGCACGCTGATGGACTTCTCCGTAGACCAGTCACGGGGCTTGCGCTTCGCGTACGTGCTCCCGACGGGGGAGAGGGAGGCCCTCGTCGAGAACGTCTACCTCTCGGAGACGGGTACCTCCCGGCAAGGGCACCGGTCGGAGATAGGGGCGTACCTCGAAGGCTCCTACGGTCTCGGCCCCGGGGAGTACGAGGTGATGGGGGAGGAGAGGGGCTACATCCCGATGACGGACCACCGGTTCCCCCGCAGGCTCGGGGAGAGGGTCCACAGCATCGGCATGCTGGGCGGCGAGACGCGCCCCTCGACGGGGTACGCCTTTCTGCGCATCCAGCGCTACTGCCGGGAGCTCGCCCGCGCCGTCTCGGCGGGGTTCGAGGAGCCGCCCGCGAGGGTGCATCCCCGGCGCCTGGACCTGCTCGACGGGATCTTCTTGCGTTTCGTGCGGGAGCGTCCAAAGGAGTGTCCGGAGGTCTACCGGAGGATGTTCGCGGGCGTACCTCCCGACGCCCTCGTGCGTTTCCTGACCGAGAGGAGCACGCCGCTCGACGAGGCTCGTCTCGTCCGGGCGCTACCGAAGAGGCCGTTCCTCGCGCTCGCCGTCGAGGCTCTGCTCGAAAACGCCAGAGGCAGGAGAACGTGACGAAGTTTGGGTGACGTCCGTGTCGTGGGGGTTTCGGAGGCCGCGCGGCGGACCGTGCGGCGCAGGGTGCTGTGGCCCTCCTGGGGCCTGATCTCGGTCGCAGCGCTCCTCTTCGCCGCCGGCCTCGAGGTGCCGGGGTGGGCCGAGTACGCGCCGTTCGCCCTGAGCTTCGTCCTCTTCGGCCTGCCGCACGGCGCCCTGGATCACCTCGCGGTCCCGCGCCTCCTGGGCCGTGAGCCCTGGCCGTGGCCCGTGCTGGCGGTGGGCCTGCTCTACCTCGTCCTCGGCGGCCTCTACCTGGCCCTGTGGTTCGTCTCCCCGGTCGCCGCTTTCGCGTTTTTCATTTCTCTTACGTGGTTTCACTGGGGCGGGGGCGACCTGCACGCCCTCGTCGCGTTCGTCCCCGAGGGGCTCGCCTACCCGGCGGACAGGACGCATCGCGCGCTCGTCGCCGTCGCGCGCGGCGGGCTGCCGATGCTCGTCCCGCTCCTCGCGCACCCCGAGTCCTACCGCGCCGTCGCCGAGAGCACCGTCGGGCTCATCCTGGACGACGCGAGCGGCCTCTCGTGGCCGTTCGCGCCGGGCTTCCGCCTCTACGCCGGCGTTTCCTTCGCCCTGCTCGTCGCGGTGGCGCTGGCCTACGGCTACGTGAGCGCGAAGGGACGCGGCTCCCTCGCGGCCTGGCGCGTCGATGCCGCGGAGACGGCGCTCCTGGCGGCGTACTTCGCGCTCGTGCCCCCCGTGCTCGCCGTCGGCCTCTACTTCTGCCTCTGGCACGCCCCCCGGCACATCGCCCGGCTCGTACTGCTGGATGGTGCCTCCGCCGTCGCCCTCGAAGGGGGACGGCTCCCCCTCGCGCGTTTCTTCCGGGACGCGGCCCCCCTTACCCTCGCGGCCCTCGCCCTGCTCCTGGGCCTCTACGCCACGTTGCCGGGGACCGGTACCTCGGCGGCCGCGCTACTCGCGCTGTACCTCGTGCTCATCTCCGTCCTCACCCTGCCGCACGTCGTCGTCGTCTCGTTCATGGATCTCGAGCAGGGCCTCTGGAGCCGGGAGACCTGACGCGGAGAGCCGTCCCCCGCAGCACCGTGCGAGTCCGGACACGACCCAACAGGAACCGAGCACCTACGAGGTCAGGAGCGCCCTCGCCGGCTGCGCGTAAGGCCAAACACCCGCGCGGTTCCAGACCGTCCGGGATCGGAGGCTTTGAGGAGGTGGATTCCTCGTGCGGAGCCGACGTGAGGGCAGGCGCGGGCGGGACTCGTTCGCAGGAGTAGCGGTTGCGCGATGATAGGGCCTCCGGAACGGTACACGCGTGGGCGGCATTACGCTCGGAGCGATGGGTAAGGAACCTGGGGCCGCTCCCGGCTGTGGATCGGCTCTGGTTCAGGGGTCAGCCGAAGATGAGCCAGTAGAGGCCGTACAGGAAGGCGACCGTCAGGAACGCCGCCACGGCCACGAGGATGGCCTTCCCCGCGAAGGGGAGGGTCCTCCATATGTCCCTGAACTCGCGGCCCAGGCTCCGCAGCCTGACCTCGGCCTTGTCCAGGAAGAGGGCAATAAAGTGGACCTCGCTCGCGAGCAGCGCGAGGCCTATAAAGGCGGTGCCGAAACCGAAGCCCGGGGCGGGGCCGAGGAAGAGGCTCGCGACCACGAGCAAGACCCCGCTGACGACGTAGAGGATGCTGCTCGGCGACAACCGGCTCCGGGTCTCCTGGTGGCGCCGCTCGTAGCGGTCGCGGAAACGGCGACCCGGCTTGCTCGCCCGGAAATCTCGCAAACTGCGCTGCATCCTCTCGGTCATAGAACTCTTATTCCCCCGGAACGCTTCTGCTAACAGTGCGCTGCTCCCGCAGCTTTTCTCGGCCGTACCTGCGTGTTCCGGAATACGGGCGTCGGCTGAAGCGCATGATAGGCTCTGCGTACCGAGCGACGGCGGAAGGAGCGGGTTTATGACGGAGAAGGCTACCTTCGGGGCGGGGTGCTTCTGGGGCGTGGAGGCTGCGTTCCGCAAGATCGACGGCGTCCTGGAGGCGACCTCCGGGTACTCCGGCGGGCGCGTGAAGGACCCCTCCTACGGCGACGTCTGCACGGGCACGACGGGCCACGCGGAGGTCGTCGAGGTCGAGTACGACCCCGGACGGGTCTCGTACGAGGAGCTTCTGGAAACCTTCTGGAACGAGCACGACCCGACGCAGGTCAACCGCCAGGGCCCGGACGTCGGGACGCAGTACCGCTCGGCGATCTTCTTCCACTCCCCCGAGCAGGAGGCCGCGGCGAGAGCCTCCCTGGAGGCTGCCCAGGCGCGCTTCAAGAAGCCCATCGCCACCGAGATAACGCCCGTCTCCGAGTTCTACCGGGCGGAGGAGTACCACCAGCGCTACTTCGAGAAGGGCCTGCTCTCCCGCTTCTTCTCGTTCTAGGGGGACGAACCCGGCGGGGTCCGCCAGCCGTTCAGCTCCGGCTCATGCCGCCGAGGCCGAAGAGGTCGTCCTCGCCCCCGCCCGTCTGCAGGGCCTCCGCGAGCTCGTCGAGGCCGCCCATCTCGACCCTCATGCCGCCCGCGCCCGCGGGGGGCGGGTTCAGGGCGACGTACTCGACCTTCCCCCGGCAGCCTTCGAGGACCGCGAGCAGGCCCATGCCGGAGACCTCGACGGGCTTGAAGCCCGGGCCGAAGTCCGTGGAGTCGAGGAAGGCCTGCGCCCCGTCCGCGGAGCCGAAGAGGGGGAGGGCGCCGCGCTCGTCGACCGAGATCAGGAGCGGCTCGGCGCCGGAGACGGCCTCCCGGAAGAGGAGCACGTAGGGCGGCTGGGGCGCTTCCCTGGCGGGCAACGGGGCTCTACCTAGGGCCTCGGGGCCATGGTGACGAGGAGGACGAGGTTCTCCCCGCTCTCGTTGCGGACGCCGTGGGGCTCGCCGGAGCGCGCGATCACGGCTTTCCCCCGGCCGAGGTCCGCCTCCTCGTCCCCGACGGTGAAGCGGCCGGTCCCCTCCAGGACGTAGTAGACCTTGTCCGACCCCTCGTGGGCGTGGACCTTCTGGGCCTGGCCGGGCAGGAGGCAGTAGAGATCGTAGAAGAGGTGCGGGGAGTCGAAGAGGGCGTTCTTCTTCATCTTCTCCTCCGAGAAGGCGACGGCGTCTGCGAAGGACCTGCTCTCCAAATCCGGCTCTCCTCTTCTTGCGTTGGGCGCGGCCCAACTCTAGCATCTCGCGCGGTATTGTGAGACCCGGGCGCGCGGCCTCCCGCGAGCCCGGCAAAACGGAGGAGGGAAAGATGAACAATACGGAGGTAGCACCCGCGTGAGGTACCCCATGACGACCCTGCGCCTCCCCGAGTGGGTGGACGGGTTCCTGCCGGACGCCGAGACGCCCTACCCGAGCGTCGAGGACCGGATGAGGCTCGTCGTCGGGCTCGCGCGGGAGAACGTGGAGCGGGGGACCGGCGGGCCGTTCGGGGCCGCGGTCTTCGACCTGAGGAGCGGCAGGCTCGTCGCCCCCGGCGTCAACGCCGTCGTCGCCCTGGGGCTCTCCGTGGCCCACGCGGAGGTACTCGCGATCTCGACCGCCCAGGGGGTGCTCGGCCGCTTCGACCTCGGCGGGGAGGGGGAGCCGCCCCTCGAGCTCGTCACGAGCACCGAGCCGTGCGCCATGTGCTCGGGGGCGATCCTGTGGTCCGGCGTCCGGAGCCTCGCCTCGGGCGCCCGCGACGAGGACGCCCGGGCCGTAGGCTTCGACGAGGGCCCCAAGGCCCACCGCTGGGAGCTGCCCTTCGAGGAGCGGGGCATCACCGTCGCCCGCGACGTCCTGCGCGAAGAGGCGGCGGGGGTGCTGAGGCGCTACGCCGAGGGGGGCGGCGAGATCTACAACGCCCGCCGCGGCGCGCCGTGATCTAGAGCCGGAACTCCTTCGGGAAGTCCGTGAGGTTGCGGCTGCCGTCCTCGGTGACGACGACTAGGTCCTCGATCCTGATGCCGCCGATCTTCGGGTCGTAGAGGCCGGGCTCTATCGTGATGACGTCGCCGGGGACGAGGGTCTCGTCGGCCGTGGAGACGCGGGGAGCCTCGTGGATCTCGAGCCCCACCCCGTGGCCGGTGCCGTGGATGAAGCCCTCCTGCAGGGGCTCGCCGGGCTTCTGGTCGTGCTGGAGGGTCTTGTAGCCCTTCTCGTGCAGGATCTCCGAGACCCTGGCGTGGATCTCGCGGCCGTTGATGCCGGGGCGTATCATCGCGAGCGCGGCGAGCTGGCTCTCCAGGACGGCGTCGTACATCCTCTGGAGCTCCCCGGACGGCTCGCCCTTGACGAAGGTCCGGGTCATGTCGGCGTAGTAGCGGCTCTCCTTGCTCGCGGGGAAGATGTCCACGATGATGGACTCGCCCGCCCTCAGGGGCCCGTGCCCCTCGTCGTGCGGGTCGGCGGCCTGGGGGCCCCCGGCGGTTATGGTCCCGTCGGCGGCGCAGCCCCGCCTCAGAAGCTCCGCGTCGATCTCGGCGCGCAGGGTCTCGCTCGTCAGGACCTCGCCGCGCCACCGCAGGGTGCCGTCGCCGCCGGCCTCGGACTCCTTCAGGATCTCCACGGCGTGGGCGCACGCCGCCTCGACCGCCCTCTGCGTCTCCCCTATGTAGGAGACCTCCTCCTCGGTCTTGGAGCGGCGGAGATCGGCGAAGAGCTTCGCCTCGGGCGTCACGGTGAGGCCCCGCGCGCGCAGCTCGTCGGCGTAGAGGATGCCGAGGTCGGGCGGCACGGCTACGGGGGAGTCCTTCGCCCCGACCTGGGAGAGGAGGCCGGCCGCTGCGGCGGCCAGCGCCCGGCCCCCGCTCTTGAGCTTCTTGGCGAGGTCCACCACCCCGAGCTCGTCGAAGGAGAGCACCTCGTCGGCGCGCGCCTGCTTCTTCGCCCGGCCGTACTCCATCGAGGAGACGGCGAGGTAGCTTCGATCCTTCGCCCTCAGGCAGATCATGGGGTCGGGGGCCAGAAACCCCGACAGGTGGTACGCCGCCGCGTCGTGCTGCGAGGCCCCTATGACGAGGAGCGTCCTGCCGGATGAGCCCGTGCCGTTCTCCATGAGAATCCTCCCGAAGTCTAAGATCCAGGTTCGTGGAGCCATTCTACTACCGGCGCCGCGCCGCCCCGGCGAGGGACCATCTAACCGCCGAAAGGAGACGGGGCCTCATATATAATCGGGACGGATGGGTGCCCCAACGGACATGAGAAGCAGGGTCGAGACCGCCCTGAACAAGGTGCGCCCGGCCCTCAAGGCCGACGGCGGCGACGCCCGCGTCGTCGAGTGCGACGAGGAGAAGGGGAAGGTGAGCATCGAGATGCTGGGCGCCTGCGGCGGCTGCCCCCTCTCGCAGCTCGACTTCGCCTACGCCATCGAGAGCCTCATCCGCCGCGAGGTCCCCGAGGTCCGCGACATCGTAGCCGTCTAGGCCGCGGCAGACTCGCCCCGGCCCGGCCACCGGAGCAGGGAAGGGGACCCTCTAGGCCGGCGGTCCCGCTACGCGTCGCGAGCGCGCCGGCCGGCGCGCTACGAAGACGTCGCGCCCGTGCGGGTCCCCGACGATCTCCGGCTCGAAGCCGGCCTCCCGGAGCAGCCTCAGCCACTCGGCGCGCGGGAAGAGGCCGCAGAGATGCCGGTCGTGCTCGACCCGCGCCGGTCCGTTCCCCTCCCGGAGCAGGTAAGCGTACTCGACGGTGTAGGTCGTATCCTCCTCGTCCGGGTCGTACGTCCACTCCAGGTAGCGCAGCGCGCGCCCGTCGCCGTCGGTGCCGCCGTGTTCGGTGCCCGGCCGGAACGTCTCCCGGACGTGGTCCGGCACCAGGAGGGCCAGCCCGCCGGGGGCACAGTGCACGAACGCTGTCTCCAGCGCCCGCCGGAGGTCGTCGAGCGTGGTCATGTAGTCGATGGCGTCGTGGACGAAGACCACGCCGAAGGCGCGCCCGAGCCGGAGCGTGCGCATGTCGCCCTCGAGGTGTTCGCAGTCCGGGTTGAGGGCGCGGCTCACCTCCAGCATCTGGGGGGAGAGGTCCGTGAGCGTCACCCGGTCGAAGAGCGTCTTGAGGTGCACCGCGTTGCTGCCCCCGCCGCAGCCCAGCTCGAGCAGGGCGGGCGCGGGCGGTAGGCCCTTCTCCTTCAGCACCCCGCGAAAGAAGGCGGCCTCTTCGACGTACTCGTCGGGCGGGGAGAGCAGAGGCCACCACGCGCCCAGCTCGGCGTAAAGCTTCGGCATCATCGCCGCCTCCGTTCCGGGTGCCTCCGGGCCGACGTACGAGCCCCGCAACCCAGGGGGAGCGCTCGAAGGTTCCGGCGCCCCTCCCTACCGAGGGTTCGGGAGGCGGCCTTTTGGAGGGGTTACTGTTGTTCCTGGCGGGTGGCGCGCAGGGCGTTCGGGGGGAGGGCCTCGCGGGCGGCGGTGAGGGCGTTGGCGGCGAGGCGCCGGTGGCGGCGGAGCCCGAGGCGCTTCAAGGGTCCCGCGCTCTTGGACTCCTCGCTCGCGAGGTGGGTCAGCGTGATCATGTCGTTCACGCACGCCCGGTAGCCGAGGGCGCACATCTCGACCTGCACCTCGGACGGGGAGGAGAGGAGGGTGCGCCGGATCTCCTCGGCGCGCTCGACGATGGACCGCGAGAGGGCGCCGGCGTCCGCCTGCAGCTCCTCGACGGTGCGGTACCCGACGATGTCCTCCGGCGAGATCCTCCGGGCCACGAGACCGGGGTTCGCCGCCCTGCGGCGGAGCACGAGGAAAGCCGCGGCGCCCGTCAGGAACGCCGTCGGGACGAGCAGCAGCCCCCAGAGCGCCTCGGACGTGAGGTACGAGACGAGCCCGACCGCCGCGACTTCCAACGCGACGAGGACCGCTAAGTAGACTTTTACCATCCTGATAAACCTCCGCCATGCCGGCTCGCACCGGCCTCCTGTGGGACCAGTCTAGTTTTTACCGGGCGCTTCCGCAACCGGACCGGCACGGAAGCGGGGAGGCCGGCCCCCCGTCGCACTGTATAATCCCTTTGTGTCCGCGCCCTCCTCGAAGAACGCCACCGAGTTCGACCCCGGCCGTCCCGTCGGGAGCTTCCTCGAGGTGCTCCGCGGGCTCTTCTTCGCCCCGAAGCGCTTCTTTGTCGAGTTCTCGGCCGAGGGGCCGCTGCGCGAGCCCATCCTGTTCGTGCTGCTCGTGAGCGCGGTGAGCGCCGTCGTGCGGCTCGCGCTCGTCGCGGTCTTCGGCGTCTCCTTCGGCGACCTGGACGCGGGGGACATGGGCGCAAGCGCGTTACAGGCGCTCCTCTACGTGGCCTTCTCGCCGGTGCTGGTCGGCCTCTTCGCGGCGGTCTACCTGCTCTCTTTGCGGACCTTTATGGGCAACACCGGGGACTACCGGCAGGTCTACCGCCTGATCTCCTACGTCTACGGCGCCCTGATCCTGCTGCCACTCCCCGTCGTCAACGCCTTCGCCTTCACCTACGCCATGCTGGTCCTCGTGGCCGTGGGCGTCCGCTACGTCTACCGCGCCTCGTTCCTTACCGCCCTCCTCACGGCCCTCGTCGGCTACGTGCCGGCGGCGCTCCTCTTCCTCACCCTGACGGTCTACGTGACCGGCCTCGTCTTCGGCCGCTAGGGCCCGCCGCCGACCGACCGGTACTCCCTGACGTCCCTCTCCGCCCGTTGGCGGAGGCTCTCGGGCAGGCCGACGGCCCCCTTCTTCCCGTAGCGCTCCCTGAGCAGGCCGCAGGAGATCCTGAGGTAAGCCGCCCTCATCTCTAGCTCTTCGAGGACGTCCATCTCCCTCGGGAAGACGCGGAACGCGAGATCCTCGCGGGCGCCCAACCTCGGCGGGCCTCCGTGCCCCCGGCCCGCCTCGAGCCGCCCCTCCCACCGCCGGCGCAGCGCGCCCATCGCCTCCGTGTCCGGGGCGACGTTCAGGGGGCCGGTCTCGAACGGGTCCTCCGGGGCGAAGCCGAAGGTCTCCTCGAGCAGGCGCGCGGAGCGGCGGGCCCTCGCCCCGCGCCGGCCCTTCAGGTACTCGTACTCCGAGCGGAGCAGGACGAGCTGCACGTCGTAGTAGGCGCCGAGGCCCGCGAGCGTCGGGCGATCGGCGTCCAATCCCCGCGCGTCGAGCGCCCGGCCGAGGGCCGCTCGCCGCCTCCGGAACCTCACGCGCCGCCAGCCGAAGAGGCCGCCCCCGAGCACGAGGCCCGCGGCGACGGGGATGGCGGCGGCGTACGGGCCCGCCCACGAGGTGCCGAAGACGGGCGCCGAGAGAAGGACCGACGCCCCGACCAGGCAGGCCGCGGCGAACCCCGCCATCGTCGCCCGGCGGCCCCAGCCCGCCGCCCCGTCGTAGAGCCGGCCGAGCGCGTACCAGAGCCCGAGGGCGTCGTCCGATGTGGGGGTGGACCGCACGTGCTAGATTCTACTCCCCGTGCCCCCCGCCAACCCCACCACAGAGCCCTCGCCCCGCGCCGCGAAACGCCTCGCGGACGTCCTCAACCCCTTCACCGTCTTCACCGCGCTCTACGCCTCCGTCGCGTTCTCGGTGACGACCCCCGGAGCGGCCGTCCTCTACCTGGCCGTCGAGCTCGTCGCGGCCGGGCTCGTCGTCGGGTTCGTCGTCTCGCTCAGGCGGAGGAGGCGCGTGGGGGATTTCTGGATCTCCAGCCGCGGCCAGCGCCTCGTCCCCGCCGTCTTCCTGCTCCTTACCTTCGCGGCGCTGCTGTGTACCCTGGCCCTCCTCGACGCGCCGGAGGGGATCTTCCTCGCAACCCTCTCCATGGGCCTCGCCAGCGCGGCGGTGGCCGCCGTGACGCTCGCGTGGAAGGCCAGCGCGCACTCGGCGGTCGCCGGTCACGCGGCCGTCGCCGCCCTCCTCGTGCTAGGGCTCCCGCCGGCCGTACCCTTCCTGCTCGTCCTTCCGGCCGTGCTCTGGGCGAGGGTGGCGACGGGGGCGCACACCCCGGCGCAGGTCCTCGCGGGGGCCGCGGTGGGTGCCGCGTTCGCCGCGGTTTTCCTTGCCTAGGGGAGGGAACGCCGCGGCTGGCGCCGAGCACCGGCACACCCGACCGAACCGGGCATCCTCCCGTCAGGCCATCTCAACGAGCGCGCTTCTTCCACCCGGCCTCCACGCGCTCCACGGCTTGCTTTCTGCTCTTGAGGTTGTAGAGGGTCTCGTCCCCGGCGCGTGCCGTCCAGGATCCGTGCCAGTTCCATACCTGCCCGGCGACTCGACCGTCCACCAGAACGTCGTAACTGCTCTCCCCGGTCTTGCGCAGCTCGGCCATACCCGGAGTTTAATCCCGGGCGAAAGCGGCCGCCCGGAGCGCCGACCCGAGCTCTGTCGCAAGCACCCGCGAGGTTCTCGCTGTGCCGCGCGACGGAGTTCTGGTCTCGAGTTCTACGCGTAACGGAAGAGAAAACTGGTGCCCGTCCAAATGGGGAAAGGGAAAGGAGGAGTAGGACACCAGCAACACCTAAATGTATATCGCATATAGATTTGTGAGTCAACGAAAAATCGTAAGTTGCATACTACGGGACACGCTGTTGCACCTTAATGTGTAGTTAGATTAACTACGCGTTAGCTGTTGTTTAGAAAGCCTTCCAACGGTTGCCCTCGCGGGGGACGGCTGAGATCATGGCGCGGAAAGCCCTTGGGGAAAGGGTGGAGAAGGGCGTCGCCGGGCGGGAAGACCGCCGGGCGGCGCCCTTGATCTTTGTCCGCATCGCCAGGCTCCTCTGGGTCGATCCCGGCGTGAACCGCGGTGGACGTCCGCGTTGTTCCGGAGCATAAAGAAGGCCCGTCTGCCCTGTGCGGGGCAGACGGGCCTGGAGTGACCCCACCGGGGTTCGAACCCGGGTTTTCGCCGTGAGAGGGCGATGTCCTAGGCCACTAGACGATGGGGCCTCGGTGGCTCCTCGGAGCCGGAAGAGAGTTTAAACGATGACCCCTCGATCGTCAATTTGGAGATCGGGGCCGCCGCTCCGGCCTCGAGCAGCCCCTCCGAAGGCGCCTAGGCGCGGCGGCACAGGCCGGCGAGGTGGCGGGCGAGGACCGCCTTCACCGTCTCGGTCGATGCCAGATCCGGCCGTATCACGGCGTGTACGGTGAGGCCGTCGATGACCGCATACAGCCGCTCGGTCTCGAGGTCGACGTCCAGGCCGGGGACGGCGCCGTCCGACTCCACGAGCGCCCGGACCGACCGCTCGCACAACTCGCGCAGGCCGTCGTACGCCTCGTCGCGCAGCGCCCGCAGGATCGGATCCACGAGCGCCTTGCCGGTCAGCGCCAACCACACCTCGGCCTCCGCCCGCCTCTCGGCATCCAGGGGCAGCACCTCGGAGAGCATGGACTCGGCCGCCTGCCGCGGGCCGCAAGAAGCCAGGTCGAGCGCCCTCACGCGGCGGCGCGCCCGCTCCGTGACCAGCCCCATCGCGAAGGCCAGAAGCTCCGTCTGGCTCCCGAAATAGTGCCGGAGGGAGCCCATGGAGAGCCCCGCCTCGCGCGCGACGTTACGAACCGACGCGCGCTCCAACCCGTCCCGCAGGATCACGCGCCACGCCGCCTCCGCTAACTCCGTTCGCCGCGCATCGGCGTCGACCATCTTCGGCATGCTTCCTTTATAGCACAAACGTGCTATCATCTCTAAACCGCACAGTCGTGCTACGAAAGGTGGGTTCCGTGATCTACGCCGTGATCGTCGCTTGCGAGGTGGGTTTCTGGGTGGTGTTGCTCGCCGGGCTGGCGGCGCGGTACGGGCTGCGTCGGCCGCGGCTGGGCGCGGCTCTGCTGGTCTGCGTGCCGCTCGTGGATCTCACGCTGCTCGGGGCTTCGGTGCTGGATCTCCGCCAGGGGGGTGAAGCGGACTTCGCGCACGGCCTGGCCGCGGTGTATCTGGGGGTCTCCGTGGCGTGGGGGCATTCGATGGTGCGTTGGGCCGATGCGAGGTTCGCCCATCGGTTCGCCGGTGGTCCGGTCCCCTCGAGGCCTCCCGCCGGCGGGGTCGAGCACGCCAGGTACCAGCGCGGTCAGTGGGCGAGGCACCTGCTCGCGTGGGCGGTCGGCTGCGCCCTGCTCCTCGGTGGGGTGGCACTAGTTGGAGACGCGGACCGTAGCGCGGCCCTGCTGGGGATCGCGCAGACCTGGACGCTGGTGCTGGCCGTCGACTTCCTCTGGTCGATGAGCTACACGCTCTGGCCGCGCAGGGCGCCCGCGCGCAGGGAGGGCATCGACGGGAGCGTCTAGGGGAGCCGCGGGGCGAGCTGGCGCGTTGGGCGGGGACGCCGGGCAGGGTGCCGGCCCCGCCGGTAGCGTCGGCGGGGGCTTGCGGTTCGGGGGAGCGGTCTAGCCGACGGGCTTCTTCAGCTTCTCGGCGACCCTCTCTATGCGGCGGAGGGTGCGTTCGCGGCCGAGGAGGGCGAGGGTCTCGAAGAGGCCGGCGCTAACGGTGCGGCCGGTGGCGGCGAAGCGCAGGGGGTGGATGAGGTGGCGGGCCGCCTTCCCCTTCTCGTCGGCGAGGCCCCTTATTACCTGCTCGATCCTCTCCTCCGTCCACTCGTCCTCGGAGAGCGCTTTCAGCCCCTCGACGAGCTCCGGAAAAGTCTCGCGGGCGAACTCCTTGCCGAACTGCTTCTCGAATTCGGCCTCGTCGTAGGCGAGCTCGTCGCCGTAGAAGTAGCCGACGAAGGCGGGTATCTCGTCCGTGCGGTTTATGCGGTCCTTTATGAGCGCCATGATCCGGACGAGGCGCGGCATGTCGCGCTGGAGCTCCTCGGGGCTCGCGGCGCCCGCCTCCACGAGCATGGGGCCCGCGATGAGGGCGAGCTCCTCGGGCGACTGGCGGCGGAGGTAGAGGGCGTTTATGGAGGTCAGCTTCTTCTCGTCGAAGACCGCCGGGTTGCCGCTGACGCGCTCGATGCGGAAGCGCTCGGCGAGCTCGTCGGGGGAGAAGATCTCCTCGTCCGCCGCGTAGCCCGCCCCAAGGAGCGCGAGATAGTTGAAGAGCGCCTCCGGCAGGTAGCCCTGGGCCGCGAAGTCCTCGACGCTCGCCGCCCCGTGGCGCTTGGAGAGCTTCTTCTTGTCCGGCCCCAGGACCTGCGGGACGTGGGCGAAGGCGGGGAGGTCGTAGCCCAGTGCGCCGTAGACCAGGATCTGGCGGGGCGTGTTCGAGAGGTGGTCGTCGCCGCGGATGACGTGGCTGATCTTCATCTCCGCGTCGTCGACGGCCGCCGCGAAGTTGTAGGTCGGGGTGTCGGTGGACTTCATGAGGACGAAGTCTTCGATGTTCGCGTTCTCGAACGTCACCGGCCCCCGGATGAGGTCCTCGACGACCGTCTGCCCCTCGGTGGGCGTCTTGAAGCGCACCGTGAAGGGCTCGCCGGACTCCGCCCGGCGCCGCGCCGCCTCGGGGTCCATGTCGCGGTACTCGCCGCCCTTGTAGATCGGCTGCCGCTTCTCCGCCCGCGCCCTCTCGCGGAACTCTGCCATCTCCTCGGGGGTGGCGAAGTCCCGGTAGGCGTCTCCCGAGTCCAGCAGCTTCTTCGCCGCCTCGCGGTAGAGGTCGAAGCGCTCGGTCTGGCGGTAGGGGCCGTGCGGGCCGTCCACCTCCGGACCCTCGTCCCAGTCCAGGCCGATCCAACGCAACGAGCGCTTGAGCTGCTCGACGGAGGGCTCCGTCGAACGCTCGAGGTCCGTGTCTTCGATCCTGAGGACGAACGTGCCCCCGTTCTTGCGGGCGAAGAGCCAGTTGAAGAGCGCCGTCCTGACCCCGCCGACGTGCAGGGAGCCCGTCGGGCTCGGCGCGTAACGTACCCTGACGTGCGAATTGTTATTGTCCATGCGTTAAAGCTAGCACAAGGCCCGAGCGCCGGTGAGCCGTACCCCCCCGCTCCTTGGGCGCCGAATACCCCCGAAATATGGTCCGCTTCGAGGGATGCGCCTTCGCCGATCCGGGCCGATGATGGCCCTCTGATCGGAGAGCATCGAGTCGGGAGGCGCGCGATGGAGAACGAGCAACGCCGGAAGCCTGGCGGTCGTGAAGGGCAAGAAGCGCCGGGTGCCGGAGGACGAGGGCCGGAGTGGCGCAAGGTGGTCGTCGCCCTGATCCTCGCCCCGATCTTCGCCGTGGTGCTCGCACCCGTCCTCTGGTACCTGTTCGTCGTCGTGGCCTTCTGGTTCGATCCTCCCTGTTTCGTGTGCCTGTAGCGGCGTCCTGGAGGCGGACCCGGAGCTACCGCTTGCGGCCGCGGGGGCCCCGTGGACGTAGAAGAGGCGAAGAGCCTGCCCCGTGACCTTTCGAGCTGGTGGCCTTACGGGCGGCCGGCGCGCCGCCAGGCGAGCGGCGTCGTGCCGTGGGCGCGCCTGAAGGACCTCACGAAGTACCCGGGGGTATCGTAGCCGACGCTCCGGCCGACCTCCTCAACGGGAAGGTCGGTCTCGACCAGCAGGCGGCGCGCCTCGGCCATGCGGCGCTCGGAGATCCACTCCAGAACCGTACGCCCCGTCTTGCGCCCGACGACCGTGGTGAGGTGCCCGGGCGTCAGGCCCACCGCCCGCGCCACGTCCTTGAGCGAGATCCGCTCTGCGTAGCGCTCCTCGATGAAGCCGAAGACCTCGGCGAGCAGGGGCTCGTCCTTGAGCCTGAGGTCCCCGACGACGTCCGCCGCCAGCCTCGACAGCTCCACGAGCAGGAGCGTAAGGTGCGAGAGGACGGCCTCCCGGTAGCCGTCCCGCCTGCGGCGGAGCTCGGCGTCGAGCGCGGAGAAGCGCCCGGACCACGAGGCCCGCTCCCCCGGCGGCACCCTCAGGCGCTGGGCGCCGGGGTTGCCCGTCCCCCTCACGAATGGGAAGAGCAGCGGGTGGGCGCGCCAGGAGAGGAAGGCGCCGGGAGCCTGCGGCCCGAGGACCTCGGGCGGAAAAGAGACGGTCCAGCCCTCGCCCCGGCGAAAGCCGCTCATACCGGCACCGACCCCGATCACCTCGCCCGGGGCGATCACGAACGCGTCGCCGTCCTCCACCGGCCACTCCCGGTCGTCGAGGCGCAGCGAGCCGCCGCCCCGCTCGAAGTAGGCGAGCCCGAGAAAGTCGTGGGAGTGGGGGCCCTCGGCGGATCCGGCGTCCGAAGCAGACCCCCGGCCCGGGAACCTCAAGACGCCCACGGGCGGCACCCCGGGCACCGCCTCGTAGGTGTAGACCGGCGGCCCCCTCCCTTCCTGTCCAGCCTCCTCGTACTACCCATACCGATCCTTCTCGTCCTCGACCAGCACCCCGGGCACCGCCCGGCAGACTGCGCGGTACCGCACCGGCGCTTCCGCCCATGATAAACCGAAAATCGTTCCACAAAATCCGAACATCCGCCCTTTGCGCCGGTGTACGGCGGCAAGATACTGAGCTTGTAGCTGAACATCGTCCTACTGATGGGAGAGGAAGGATGGGTGTGGGCGCGACGGAGCGGCGCGGAGATCACGCCCCAGGCGCCGGGGATGACGGGCCGTTGCCCCTCTACGGTCCTCCGCGCGGGTTGATGGGCACACCTTCGGCGTGCCAACGGAGAATAGATCGGGGGGCAGCGCGGCTGGATCCCAACGCAGAGGCGCGCGGCCGTGCGGCCCCATCCTTTACGGGGAGGCCATCGAGCGGCGGGCACGGAATCGCTGGAGGAGGCAAGAGATGCAGGTGACGGGTAGGCAGGATCCCGCAACGTACGACGTCGTGGTGGTGGGTGGCGGTGCCGCCGGTCTGAGCGGCGCGCTGGCGCTGGGGCGGGCGAGGCGATCGGTGCTGGTGATCGATGCGGGGGAGCCGCGCAACGCGCCCGCCTCCGGGGTCCACGTGTTTCTCACCCGGGAGGGCATGAACCCGGCCGCGCTGTTGGAGGCCGGTCGGGAGGACGTCCGCCGCTACGGCGCCGAGGTGCTCGAAGGGCGCGTCGCCTCGGCCGCCCGCGTCGATGAGGGCTTCACCGTCGGGTTGGAGGACGGCCGCCGGGTTGGCGCCAGGCGGCTGCTCGTCGCCACGGGGCTCTTCGACGAGCTGCCGGACGTGCCGGGCATCCGGGAGCGGTGGGGGCGCGACGTGCTGCACTGCCCGTACTGCCACGGGTGGGAGGTCCGCGACGAGCCGATCGGCGTGCTGGCGTCGAACCCGTGGGCCGCGCACCAGGCGCTGCTGTTCCGGCAGTGGAGCGACGACGTCACCCTGTTCCTGCACGATGCGCCCCGGCCCACCGACGAAGAGGCGGAGGGGCTGGCCGCGCGCGGCATCGCGGTCGTGGAAGGGGAGGTCGCCTCCCTCGAGATCGTCGGGGATCGCCTCGCGGGCGTCCGTATGGGCAGCGGCGAGGTCGTCGCGCTTCGCGCCCTGGCGGTCGCGCCGCGCGCCGTGGCCCGCACGGAGGTGTTCGAGGGCCTCGGCCTGAGGACGACCGGCCATCCCTCCGGCCTGGGCGAGCACGTCGAGGCCGACGCTGTGGGCCTCACCTCCGTCCCCGGGGTCTGGGTCGCCGGGAACGCGGCCGATCTCGCGGCGCAGGTCATCAGCGCCGCCGCAGCGGGCGTCCGGGCCGGGGCGGCCATCAACGCCGACCTCATCGCCGAGGAGACCGAACACGCGGTGACCGCCTACCGCGCCCGGCGCGAAGCCCGAACCGCCGGCCGCCGCTAACCCCTTCGGCCGGAGACGAGGCGCGCGAGCGGGGGCTCGGCGCTCGTTCGCCTCGGCAAGAAAGATGGCAACAAAATAGAGCGACGCAGAGGAGACGCAACGTTGAACGACGAACGTCACGCAGAGCATCGAGGGGGCCACGGCGACGCGGAGGCCGAGCGGTTCTGGGAGGACCACTACCGCCGGCGCGAGCGGGTGTGGAGCGGGAGGCCGAACCCCGTGCTGGTCGACGTCGCCGGGAGCCTGCGGCCGGGCACCGTGCTGGACCTCGGCTGCGGGGAGGGGGGAGACGCGATCTGGCTCGCCCGGCGGGGCTGGCGCGTGAGCGCCGTCGACATGTCCGCCACGGCCCTCGAGCGGGCGGCGGAGGACGCGGACGCGGCCGGCGTCGCCGACCGCATAGACTTCCGGCGCCACGACCTCGCCCTCACCTTCCCCTCGGGCGCCTTCGATCTGGTCTCCGCCCAGTACCTGCACTCGCCGGTGGAGTTCCCCCGCGTCCACGTCCTGCAACAGGCGGCAAGCGCCGTGACGCCCGGCGGCCTCCTGCTGATCGTCGACCACGCCTCGGTCAGCCCCCGGTCATGGGCCGCCCCCGAGGAGACGCTGGCCCCGCTCGACCTGAGCCCCGACGAATGGCGCACCGAGAGGATCGAAGCCCGCGAGCGCGAGGCCATCCGCCCGAACGGGCAGGGGATCACCGTCACCGACAACATCGTCGTTGTCAGACGGGTGGGAGGGAGATCGTAACCGAGCTCCTCAGCCCAAAACCCGGGACGAGCCGTACCGCTTGCTCGACGCCTCCACCGTGGCGCTGCGGCTGGCGCCGACGTCGTGCCTACCTGCGATCCGTTACGGTCTTTCGACCGCCTCCGCGAGCGGTGCAGGCGCGGCTCTCCCCGGGAGAGCACTACCGGCTCGACGGCTTGGTGCCTGCGTCAGCCGACGATTAGGACTTCGAGCGTTCGCGGACCGTGCACGCCCTCGACGCGGTTGAGCTCGATATCCGAGGTGGCGGAGGGGCCGGAGATAAAGGTGATCGCGCGCCCCTCGCCGACGACGGTCTCGCGGAGCCCGGCGAAGGCCTCGGGGACGAGGCCCACGACCTGCTCCTCCCTGACGACGCACAGGTGGTAGTCGGGCAGCAGCGTGAGCGCCCGCCGGCCCTGCGCCTCGCCGGCGTCCAGGACGATGGTGCCGGTCTGGGAGATCCCGAGGGCGCAGCCGGTGAGGACGCCGTCGCTGCGGTCGAGCTCGTCGTTGGTGAGCTGGGCGCCGGCCCCGCTACCGTCGCGCAAGACCTCCACGCCGTAGGGGACCCAGGCCTCCGGCAGGCCGGGGGGGACGACGAGCTTCTCGACGCCGCGCGCCTTCAAGGCGTCGCGGATCGCCCCGGGGAGGCCCGACTCGCTCACGCGGCTCACCTTCGCCTTGTACTCGGCGGTGCGCTCGGCGAAGCGCTCGACGATCTCCCCGCGCGGGGCGTCGTCCGTCTCGCGGTAGCCGCGCTCGACGGGGACGTCCTCCGGGCGCTCGGCGTCGGGGACGTCGCGGGTGGAGCGCCGGATCCTGCGCAGAATCTCCTCCCTCGCCGCGCTCACGACGCGCCGTCCCCGGTGGAGCCGTTGGGGGAGGGGCCGCCCCGGCGGGTCTTCCACCAGTCGCGGAAGGTCTGCTCGGGGACGGGCTTGAGGTCGCGGGCCTCCGTCCAGCCGGCGAGCTTGCCGGGGAGGCGGTGGATGGTGCCGCTCCTCGCCAGCGGCCACTGGCCGACGTGGGCCGCCTTCTGCGCGCCCTCGTAGAGCCGCCTGTTGGCGAAGATGCGCCCCATCGCCTGCATCGCGACGTTCTCGGGGTCGAGCCTTTCTCTCAAGCCGCCCTCGTCCTGCTTGTGGCGGACCACCTTGCCGCGCAGGTGGATGAGGACCTGGGGGATGTTGATCTTCACCGGGCAGACCTCGTAGCAGGCCCCGCACAGGGAGGAGGCGTAGGGCAGCGAGTCCGGGCCGGGCTCGCCGATGCCCACGAGCTGCGGCGTGAGGATCGCGCCTATCGGCCCCGGGTAGACGGAGTTGTAGGCGTGGCCGCCGGTCCGCTCGTAGACGGGGCAGACGTTCAGGCAGGCCGAGCAGCGGATGCAGTTGAGGGACTGGCGCCCGATCTCGTCGGCCAGGACGTCCGTCCGGCCGTTGTCCATGAGGACGAGGTGGAACTCCTCCGGCCCGTCGCCCGAGCCCTGCGACGCCCCGGTCCAGAACGAGGTGTACGGGTTCATCCGCTCGGCGGTCGAGGAGCGGGGGAGGAGCTGCATGAAGACCTCGTAGTCCCGCCACTGAGGGATGACCTTCTCTATCCCCATGAGCGTCACCAGGACCGGCGGGAGCGTCGTGCACATCCGGCCGTTCCCCTCGGACTCGACGACGCAGACCGTGCCCGTCTCCGCGACCGCGAAGTTCGCCCCGCTGATGCCGACCTTCGCCGAGAGGAACTTCTTGCGCAGGTAGAGCCGTGCGGCGTTGGCGAGGTCGGGCGGGTCGTCCGAGAGGTCCTCGACGCCGAGCTCGCGCATGAAGAGCTCCCGGATCTCCGAGCGGTTCTTGTGGATCGCCGGTACGAGGATGTGCGACGAGGTCTCCCCGGCGAGCTGGATGATGAGCTCCGCGAGGTCCGTCTCGTACGCCGCGATCCCCTCGCCTTCGAGGTACTCGTTGAGCTTGGTCTCGTCCGTCGCGATGGACTTGACCTTCACGACCTCCCTCGCGCCGTGGCTCTTGGCGATGCCCGCGACGATCCGGTTCGCCTCCTCGGCGTCGCGCGCCCAGTGGACCTGGCCCCCGGCCCTCTTCACGGACTCTTCGAGCTCGACGAGGTAGTCGTCGAGGTGGCGCAGCGTACGCGCCTTGAGGGCGCGCCCGGCCTCGCGCAGCTCCTCCCAGTCGGGCATCTCGGCGACGGCCACACCCCTCTTGCGGCGGATGGTCTGGGTGGCCTTGCCGAGGTTACGGCGGAGCTGAGAGTTGGAGAGGGATTCCTTTGCGCTCTCCTCGAAGGTCGGGGTCCGGCCCTCGGAGAACGCGTCGGGCGGAGCTTTCTTTTCGGGCTGGTGCCTGATGATGGTCATTACCTCTCCTCCGTGCTCGCGAGGATCTCCGCGAGGTGGACGGTCCTGACGCCGGCGCGCTGGCGCTTGAGGCCGCCGCCGATGTGCATCAGGCACGAGTTGTCTCCGGCCGTGCAGATCTCGGCCTCCGTGTCGAGGACGTGGCGCAGCTTGTCCCCGAGCATCGCCACCGACGTATCCGCGTTCTTGACGGCGAAAGTCCCCCCGAAGCCGCAGCACTCCTTCGCCTCGGGGAGCTCCACGAGGTCTATGCCGCGGACCCGTCTCAGAAGCTTCAGCGGTGCCTCGCCGACCTTGAGCATCCGCAGGGAGTGGCAGGTCGGGTGGTAGGTGACGCGGTGGGGGTAGTAAGCCCCGACGTCCGTGACGCCGGTCTTCTTCACGAGAAACTCGGAGAGCTCGAAGACCTTCTCGCCGAGCTCCTCGACCTCGTAGAGGAGCTCGTTGTCGTTCGCGAGGTTCGCGGCGAGGGGGTAGAGCTCGCGGACCATGCCGACGCAGGAGCCCGACGGGGCGACGACGGCGTCGTAGGGGCCGAAGACCTCGACGAAGCGGCGGACGAGCGGGATCGCCTCGCGCTGGTAGCCCGTGTTGAAGTGCATCTGGCCGCAGCAGGTCTGCTCCTCGGGGAAGACCACCTCGTGCCCGAGACGCTCCAGGACCTCGACCGTCGCCCGGCCGGTCTCGGGGAACAGGGTGTCGTTGAAGCAGGTGATGAAAAGGGCTACGCGCATCCTGCGCCTCCGCCCGACGGGATCCTCACGGTCGGCCTCCTTGGTCTCTCTCCTGCGTAGATGTTAGCCCACGCGGGGGGGGGGGGCGGTTCTCAGGCCCGCCGGTGTCCGTCACGTCGCGGGTGGAGAGCCAGCCCTCGCTCAGAGCCTTCCTCGTCGCCTCGCCGCGCGAGCTCACCCCTATTCTTGGGTAGATGTTCGCGAGGTGGCGCTTGATCGTCGCCTCCGAGAGGTGGAGGGCGCGCGAGATCTGGCGGTTGGAGAGGCCCCGGGCGACGAAGAGCAGGATCTCGAGCTCCCTCGCGGAGAGGAGATCCGCCCCCCTCTCGACCTGGCGCAGGGTCTCCCGCGGGACGACCATGACGACGTTCTCGTCGTACGGGCCCTCCTCGGGGTTCTCGGCGGCGGTGTGGACGGCCGACAAGAGCTCGTTCATGGAGGCGCTCTTGACGAGGTAGGCGCTCGCCCCGAGGGCGAGAAGCTGGCGCACGAGGGAGGGATCGTCGTGCATGGTGACCACCACGATCCTGGGCCTCGGCTGGAGATGGAGCAGCTTCTCCATCGCCTCCTGGGCGCCCATCACCGGCATCTCGACGTCCAGGATCACCACGTCGGGGGCGAGCGCGCGGGCGAGCGAGACGGCCTCGGCCCCGTTCTCGGCCTGGCCCACGACCTCTATGCCCTCGTCGGTCTGGAGCATCTCGCCGAGGCCCTGGCGGAACATGGTGTGGTCGTCGGCGAGCAGCACCCGGATCTGCTCCGCCTTCATGAGCCCTCTCTCGCCAGGGGGACGGAGATCTCGACCTTCGCCCCGCCGCCGGGGACCGAGTTGAGCTCGAACGTCCCGCCGACGAGCGAGGCCCGCTCCCTCATCGACCTCAAGCCCCCGTTGGCCCGCGTCCCGTCGGGCTCGAAGCCCCGTCCGTCGTCCTCCACCGTGCCGATCACCCTCTCTTTCGTTATCTCCAGATCAACGGCGACGCGCTCGCAACCGGAGTGGTTGACGGCGTTGCGGATCGCCTCCCGCAGGACCAGGAAGATCTGGTTGCCTATGTGCGGTGGGACGAGGGACTCGTCCCCCTTCACGCTCGACTCGTAACGCACGCCCATCGGGACGGTGGTCTCCTCGAGGTTCGCTATGGCCCTGACCATGCCCTCCTCGACCTCCGAGCGGCGGAGCATCATCGAGAGGTCCCTGGTGGACTTCAGCGAGGCCTTGGCCTCGTCCTTGGCGAGCTCCAGCTTCGCCGCCGCCGCCTCGGGGCTGCGCTCCCTCAGGACCTCGTAGAGCTCCAGGTTCTGGCGCACCGCGGCTATGGAGTGGGCCACGCGGTCGTGCAGTTCGCGGCTGATGATATGGCGCTCCTCCCGGGCCCCCGCGTAGAAGGCGAGACGCCGCTCGGCCTCCTCGGCCTGCTCCCGCGCCCGGAGCTCGCGCTCGCGCGAGCGGTCGAGCTCCGCCTCGGCCTCCTTGCGGCTGGTGACGTCCTCGAAGACCTTGACCGCCGCCACGACGCGTCCCCGGTCGTCGCGCGCGGGCGCGGCGTTCGTCCGGACGACGCGCCGCGTCCCGTCGGGACGCACCACGAGGTACTCCACGCCGGAGACGGAATCCCCCCCCAGCGCGCGGACTAGCGGCCATTCTTCCCGCGGCATCTTACCGCCGTCGGGGTACGAGAGCGCGCCTCGGCCGCACTCCTCGACCGAGCCGATCTCGTCCCCGTAGATGCGCCTCGCGCCCTCGTTGGCGAGGACGAACCTGCCGGAGGGCTCCGCTATAAACACGCCGCCGGGCATCTGCTTGAGGATGGTCTCCAGCCGCGTCCTCTCCTCCTCGGCCAGGCGCCTGAGCTCCTCGCGCTCTTCCTCCGCCCGGCGGTTGTTCTCGACGTCGAAGATGGTGCCGACCCACTCGCGCGTCTCGCCGCCACCCTCCACGATGGGTACGCCGCGCAGGACGACGCGGCGGTACTCCCCGTCGCGGTGCCTCAGGCGGTACTCCGCCTCCATCGGCTCGGGGTTCGAGGCGGAGATCTCCTCCCACAGGCCCTCCGGGGGGCGGTTCTCGGGGTGCAGGGCATCGAGCCAGCCGAAGCCCCGGTACTCACGATAGGTCTGGCCGGTGTACTCCTCCCAGGCGGGGATGGGCTCGACGATCTCACCCCTGCTGTCCCCGGTCCACACGATGGAGGAGGTCGCCTCGGCCAGAGACCGGTAGCGCTCCTCGCTCTCGGTCAGGGCCTCGAGCGCCGTGCGCTGCTCGTGGACGTCCGTCGCGGCCCCGAACCAGCGCACGGCGCGGCCCTCGTCGTCGCGCAAGGGGTTCGCCCGCACGAGAAACCACCGGTAGGAGCCGTCGCGGCCCCGGATACGATGCTCGCTCCTGAACGGGAGGCCCGAGTCGACCGCCCTGAGGAAGCCCTGAAGCGAATCCTCGCGGTCCTCGGGGTGTACGGTGTAGAGCCAGCCGTAAGCCTCCGCCTCCCCGACGTTCTGGCCGGTGTATTCGAACCAGCGCCGGTTGTACCAGCCGGTGTTTCCGGTGGCGTCGTTGCTCCACAGGAGGTCGGGGACGAGTTCGGCGACCGCGCGGAAGCGCTCCTCGCTGCTCCTCAGCGCCTCCTCGGCCCGCTTCGCCTCGGTGATGTCGGTGACGAACGCGACGTACTCCCCCTCGTAGAGGCGGGTCCCGGCGAAGAGGCCCCACCGGCGGGTCCCATCCTCGCGCAAGTACTCCTTCTCGAAGGGGGTGGAGCGGCCGAACGACACGAGCTCCCGTTCGGCTTCGAGGGTGCGCGGCATGTGCTCCGGCGGCGTCAGATCGTCCCAGCGCAGAACCTTCTCCTCCACCTCCTCGCGGCCGTAGCCGCTCATGCGGAGGAAGGCGTCGTTGGAGTCGACGATGGTCCTGGTGTCGTCGAAGTAGACGACGCCGACCGTCTCGATCGCTATCGTCTGTTGCAGCCGGTGCTCGCTCTCGCGCAGCGCCTCCTCCGCGAGCCTCCGATCGGTGAGGTCGGCCGTCACCACGAGGATGCCGCGCGGCCGGCCCTCCTCGTCGTCGAGGCGACTCGTGGTGCTGTTCGCCCACACGAGCGTCCCGTCCGGGCGCTCGTAGCGCTTGTCCAGAGAGACCGGCTCGCCCCCCGTCAGTAGCTCCTCCAGGGCCGTCTGGCTCTCGGCGACGTCGGCGGAGTACGTCACGTCGGCCACGCTCGATTCGAGCAGCTCCTCCCGCGAGCGGCCCAGGATCCGGCAGAGCCCGTCGTTCACCATGACGAAGCGTCCGTCCAGAGAGAGCTCGCAGAGACCCACCTCGGCCCCCGAAAAGATCGCGGAGAGGCGCTCCTCGCTCTCGCGCGAGGCTTCTTCGGCGCGGGCGCGTTCGAGGCGCGTCCAGATGCGCTCGCCCGTCTCGCGGAGGAGGTCGACCTCGCTCTCGGACCACTCCCGGGTCTCGGCGTCCGCGACGCAGAGAGCGCCCACCAGCACGCCATCCTTGACGAGCGGCGCCCCCATGCAAGCGGTGATCCCGAGCGCGGCCGAGGCCGGGCGGTCGGCCGGGGGGACCAGGGGCGACGCCTGGGCGTCGTCGATGACGTGGCACTCCCCGCGGCGCAGGATCTCGATGGACCAGGAGAGGGCGGCGACCGGGTGCTCGCCGGCGAGCGAGGGCGAGCCGCCGCGCGCGAAGTCCCGTACGACGCGCGCGACGCCCGACGCCTCGTCGACCTCGACGTAGTAGGCCCGGTCCACGCCCAGATTCTCGGCCAGAAGCCGGCAGGCCTCGCCCTGGAGCTCCGCCGGGTCGGAGAGCGACCGCAGCGCGTCGCCCAGCTTCACGAGGAAAGCCTGCCGCTCCGCGTTCTGGCGCAGCGCCGCCTCGGCCCGCTTGCGGTCGGTGATGTCCTGGAAGATGTTCACGGCGCCCGTGATGTTCCCCGCGCCGTCCCGAAGCGCCGTAACGTTGGCGAGGATGTCGATGATCGTGCCGTCCGGGCGCTCGATCTTCAGCTCGCGGTCGACGGCCGGCTCGCCGGTCGCGAGCACGCCCGCGGTCGGCGATTCTTCGGGCGTCAGCGGGGTCCCGTCGGGCCCGTAGGTGCGCCGTGAGCCGCAGAGCATCCACGCCTTGTCGTCGGCCTCCGGCTCGCGCCCCCACAGCTCGACCGCGCGCGAGTTGTGATAGGCGAGCGTCGCGTCGGCGTTGCAGGCGTAGACGGCCGCCGGGATGAAATCGATCAGGTGCCGGTACCTATCCTCGCTCTCCCGCAGCTTCGCTTCGGCGACTTCTTCCTGGAGGCGGAGGACCTCCTCTTGCGCCCTCTTCCACTCCGTGATCTCCTTTGTGGTCGTCGCCACGCCGTCGCCCAGCTTCACGGCGGACTGGAGAAACCACCCGTCGAACTGCTCGTGGACGCAACGACGCTCGTCCTGCTGCGGCACGCCCGTCTCGACGACCTCCTTGAAGGCCTCGAAGATCCCCTCCTCGACCACCCCGGGGTTCCTCTCGAGCAGGCTCTGCCCGACGACTTCGCCGTACTCCTTCTCGGAGGTGTGGTTGTTCAGCAGCCACTCGAAGTCGACGATCTCGCCGGACTCGTCGCGGACGGCCTCGAACACCTGGATCATGTCCATCGAGGCGTCCATCGTCGCCTGGATCAGGTCGCGGCTCTCCTTCAACTCCGCCGTCCGTTCCCTCACCTGGCGCTCCAGCTCGGCCCGGTGCCGCTCCTCCGTCTCGCGCAGGGCTTTCTCGGCGCGGGCGCGCTCGACCGCCGCCCAGGTGCGCTCGGCGGTCTCCTCGACGAGCGCGACCTCCTGCGGCGTCCAGGGGCGGGGCGTCGTCCGGTCGGCGACCAGGGCCGCCGCCAGCCGGCCCTCCTTGACCAGGGGGGCCACGACGGCGGCGCCGATGCCGCGGTACCATGCGCGCTGCTGATCCGGCATCGCGGGGTCTTCGTCCACGTCGCGCACCACCCAGGTCTGCCCGTCGGCGAGCCAGGGCATCGGCCAGTCCTCCAGCGGGTAGCGGCGGGCGTGGCTCGGGGCCCCCGGCCGGCGGTAGTCGCGGGCGACGACGAACTCCCCGGCGGCCTCGTCGATCTCGACGTAGTAGGCGCGGTCGGCGCCGAGGTGCTCCCCCAGCACGCGGCTCGCGGTCGCCTGCACCTCGACCGGGTCGTCGAGCGGCCTGAGCGCGTCGCCGAGGCGCACCAGGAACGCCTGCCTCGCCTCGCTCCCGCGCATGGCCTCCTCCGCCTCCTTACGCTCGGTGATGTCGCGGAAGTTGGCGACGAGGCCGCCCACGGACGCATCGTCGAAGAGGTTGGTGAACGTGCCCTCCAGCCAGCGCCACCCTTGCGACTTGTGGCGGTAGCGGTGCTGAATGGTGACGCTCCCGCCGGGGTCGTCGGAGAGCTCGCGGAAGGCGTCCGCGCACCTTTCGAGGTCGTCCGGGTGGATGTGACCGGCCTCGAACGGACTCATGCCGACGAACTCCTCCACCCCGTAGCCGCAGACCCTCTCCACGGACGGGCTGGCGAAGCGGATGGTCCCGTCGCGCTCGCTGATCGTGAGAACGTCCGCGCCCTTGTCGATCAACGAGCGCCACCGCGCCTCGTTCCGCGCGAGCGCCTCCTCGGCCCGCCGCCGCTCCAGAAACTGCGCGATCTGCCCGCCGACCAGCCCGGCCGTCCTGATCAGGTCCTCGTCGGGGGGCAGTTTCTCGCGGCGGAAGAGCTCGAAGACGCCGACGAAGGCCCCATCCGCGATGGGGAAGGCGAGCGCCCCGCGCAGGCCGTCCTCGGCCGCGGCCTCCGCCCGCGTCGTATCGCCGTCTTCGAGGATGTCTTCGACCCACACGGGCTCGCCCCGGTCCCAGACCCTCCCCGGCAGCCCCTGCCCGCGCCGGAAGGTCGCGTCCTCGTTCGCCGCCTCCAGGGCCCCCGCGGAGGAGCCGGAGGAACGCCAGTGGCCGGCACGGCGCAGCACGCCGGTGCCCTCGTCCAGCTTCCACAGGACGCCGGCGTGCCAGTTGAGGCGCTCCCCGAGGATCTCGTAGAGCTTCGGGGCGGCCTCGTCGAGGTCCCTCGCGCTCGCGAGAACCTGGCTCACGGCGTACTGGGCGGCGATGCGGCGCCGGTACTGCTGCCGCTCCCGAACCCCGGCGCGCATGGAGGAGGCGAACCTCCTGCTCGCCTCCGTGAGGTCCGAGAAGTGCCTCCTCGCGTCGAAGACCTCGGAGCGCGCCGTCCCCTCGCGCCCGCGCAGCGCCGCGACCTCGCGCCTGAGGCGCAGGATCTCCGCGTCGCGGGGGTCCGCCCCCGCCCCGTTGGGCTCTCTCCCGCGAAGATCCACCTAGTCCTCCGGTACCCCTCGGATCACCACGACGCCGCCGGTCGCGCCGTCGGGGAGGGGACGGCCCCTCGCCTCGAAGCGACAGAGCGTCCCGTCCTTCGCGCGCGTGGCGAACCTCGTCTCGAACTCCTCGCCGCGGGAGGTCCTTGCCTGGGGCGTCTCCTCCGCCGGCAAGGGCTCGCCGTCCTCCGACAGCACCGGGAAGTGTCCGAGGCGGGCTCCCGAGCCCTTGTCGCCGACCTCCCCGTCACCGAACCTCCGGCGGAAGACCTCGTTGCTGAACAGCACGGTGCCGCCGGCGTCCACGGCCAGCACGGCGTCGACGATGCCCTGAAGGACGGCCTCGAGGCGCATCCGCGCGGTCTCGCTCGCCCGGCGCTCCTCCTCGCGGGTGCGCGCCATCTCCTGGAGCTCCGCGCTCCGGGCCTGGAGGTCCTCGTTCGTCGTGTTCAACTCTTCTATCGTGGCCTGGAGCTCCTCGTTGAGGGTCTCGAGCTCCTCGTTCGTCGCCTGGAGCTCCTCGTTGAGGGTCTCGACCTCCTCGGTCGCGGCCTGGGCCTCCTCGGAGGTCATCAGGGACTCCTCGTAGGCGGCCTGGAGCCCCTCGTTCAAGCCGCCGAGCTCCCGGTTCGCCTCTTCGAGCCTCCGGTTCGCCTCGATCAGGCGCTCGTTCTGCGCCCTCAGGCGCGCCCTGTCGGCCTCGGCCTCACGCTCCGTCTCCCGCAGTTCGGCGTCCAGGGAAGCTATGCGCTCCTCCAGCCCCCGCCGCTCGAGCGCCCCTCCCGTGACGTCGTTGACGACCACCATCGCGGTCTCCGCCGGGCCGGATTCGCTGCGCCTGGGATAGCAGTCGAGCCTGAGGTAGCGGGGCTCGCCGGTCGCGGCGTCCTCCAGGGCGAACTCGCCGGTCGCCGCCGACTCGCCGTCCCTGAAAGCGACGTCCACCGCCGCGCGCACCTCGGCGTACGGCGCCTCCCGCATCGCGTGCAGGAAGTCCTCGCCGACGGCGGAGCCGTGGATCGAGAGGAGGTGCCGGGCGGCGGCGTTTATCGCCCTGATGTCGTACCTGTGGTCCACGATGACGAGCCCGACCGGAATGCGGCTCAGGTCGTCCTCGCCGCGCGCGCCCTGCGGCGCCTCGGCCCTGCCCTGGGCACGCTCCCCGGTCGGGCCCTGGGTGGCGGAAAGGGGGGGCTTCCGGGCGGTGCCCCCGTGCTCGGGGGCCGGGCTCGGGGCGGGGACGGGGAGCGAGGGGAGCAGGAAGCGTTCCCCGTGGCGCCGGTACACCTTGAACTGGCGGCTCACCGGTGCGAAGTACTCGCTCAAGGGGGAGACCGTCTCCGCCTTGCCCAGGACGAGGTCGCCGCCGTCTCTGAGGGAGTAGGCGAAGAGCTGCAGAGCGCGCCTCTGGAGCTCCGGGGCGAAGTAGATCAGGACGTTCCGGCTGACGCACAGGTCCATGTTCGGGAACGGGGAGCGCCGGGAGAGGTCGTGCTCGCCGAAGACGATCATGCCCCGCACGCTCTTCTTGATGGCGTACTGGCCGTCCGCCTCCTCGAAGAACCGATTCAGCCGCTCCTCGGAGAGCCCGCGGACGGAGGAGGGCGGGTAGACGCCCCGGCGGGCGAACCGTATGGCGTCCTCGTCGATGTCCGTGGCGAAGATCCTCGCGTCGAAGAGCCCCCTCTCCGAGCCCAGAAGCTCCGAGACCGTTATGGCGAGGGAGTACGCCTCCTCGCCCGTGGCGCAGCCGGCCGACCAGATCCTCAGGCCGCGGTTCTGGCGCCTGGCCTCCTCGATGAGCCTCGGGAGCACCTCCTCCTTGAGGTAGTCGAAGTGCTCGGCGTCGCGGAAGAACTCGGTGACTTTTATGAGAAAGGAGTTGACGAGGTTGCGGTACTCGTCGGGGCGCTCCTCCAAATACCTGCGGTACTCCGCGATCGTCGGGCGGCCGACGGCGGCCATGCGGCGCCTCAAACGCCGCCCGATCGTGCTCCCCTTGTAGGAGCCGAAGTCCACGCCGTGGGTCTCGCGCAGCCACTCGAGGATGCGCCTCAACTCCCTCTGCTCGTCCTCCGGCGTCTCCTTCGTCCCGCCGGCCTCGGCGAGCAGGTCGGAGACGACGCGCGGGATCTCGTCGAGGTCCGCGACGACGTCGACGGTGTTCGGGGCGAGCGAGGCGGGCATGCTCGGGAACTCGGCGGTCCGGGGGTCCTGGACCACGACCGTCCCGCCCCGCTCGCTCACCATCCGGGCGCCGTCCGTTCCGTCGCTGCCGGTCCCCGTGAGGACGACGGCGACGAGGTTCTCCCCGAAGACCTCGGCGGCGCTACCGAGGAGCAGGTCGACCGAGGGCTTCGGCCTCTCGGACGAGTCCTCGTGGAACCCTATCTCGGAGTCCGTGATCCTGACGTGCCGGTTCGCGGGCACCACGAAGACCACGCCGGCCTCCAGCGGCTCCTTGTCCGAGACGGTGCGGACCGGCAGGGCGCTGCCGCGCGAGAGGATGCTCTCGAGGTGGCTGACGTGCGCGGGATCCAGGTGCTGGGCGATGACCACGGGAGCCGGGAAGTCCTCCGGGAGCGCCGAGACGATTCTCGACAGGGCTTCTATGCCTCCGGCCGAAGATCCCACCGCCACCAGTTGCGTAAAAGGCGCCTCAGACAACAGCTCTCCTTATCCGTTCCTGACCCATTGCATTGTACCGTTCGTCGTGAAGCCGAGCGAAAAGCAATTCTATGCCCCACGGTTTTCAGCGGTTATTTAAGTACACACAACGCCCGAAGGTATACATCTTTGTGTGTATCTGCGGGCCCCGGCGACCGTCTAGAATTCGGTGACGAGTACTTTGGGCGGTGGCCTCTCGCCGGGAGGGCCAAGCCGGCGTACGGAAGCGGGAGCGTGGTTTGCCGAACGGGCACGACATCATCGTAGTCGGGGCCTCCTCCGGGGGATAGAGGCGCTGCGGCAGATTCTCGGCGAGCTGCCCGGGGATCTCCCCGCCGCGCTCTTCGTGGTCGTCCACCTCCCCGAGGACTCGCCGAGCGCCCTGGCCCGCATCCTGGACCGCGCCGGGCCCCTGACGGCGAAGAACCCCGAGGACGGCGAGACCATCCGCGAGGGCCACGTCTACGTGGCCCGGCCGAACCTGCACATGCTCCTGGAGGACGGGAAGGTGCGCCTCACGCACGGGCCGAAGGAGAACCGTCACCGGCCGGCGGTAGACGCCCTGTTCCGGACGGCGGCCGTGGCGCACGGCCCGCGGGTCGTGGGCGTGGTCCTCTCCGGGGCCCGCGACGACGGCACGGCGGGGCTTCTCGCCGTGAAGCGCCGCGGCGGGCTCGCGGTCGTGCAGGACCCGGACGACGCGCTCTTCGACGGCATGCCCGAGAGCGCGCTCCGCTTCGTCGACGTAGACCACTGCCTTCCGCTCGGCGGGGTGGCGCCCCTGCTCTCGCGCCTCACCCGCGAGCCCGTCCCCGAGGAAGGAGAGCCCCCGTGCCCGACGACATGAACCTGGAGGCCAGGGTGGCGGGGCTCGACCCCTCCGCCGTGAACAGCGACGAGCGGCCGGGGGAGCTCTCCCGCTTCACCTGCCCGGACTGCACCGGTCCGCTCTACGAGATCCGGGACGGCGAGCTCGTCCGCTACCGCTGCAGGGTGGGCCACGCCTTCACCGCCGGCGGCGTGCTAGAAGAGAAGACCGACGCGGTCGAGGACGCCCTGTACGTCGCCCTGAACACCCTGGAAGAGAGCGCGATGATGGCCGACGGGCTCGCCAACCGCGCGCGGGAGGGACAGTACGGGCACGCGGTGAAGCGCTTCGAGGCTCGAGCGCACCAGGCCCGCGAGCAGGCCGAGACCATACGCCGCGTGCTGATGAGCGACCGCTCCGAAGGCGAGCAAGCGATCTCCTAGCGCCACGCTCCCGCGAACCACTCCTCAAGCGGCGCGGATCGACGGCGGGGGAACGAGAAGCCTCGAGGCCCAACCGACCATCGTCAGCGAGACGAGGGCGGCGGGGACCACGTCCAGCGGCAGCACGAAGTCCGTGCAGCCGGTCGAGATCGCGGCCCCAGGCATCCCGAAGGCCTCCGAGGTCGCCCGATCTTGAGCGATCACGGTCCCGCCCGCTTCCTTGATCTCCCGTGCCCCCTCGGCGCCGTCCGCGCCCGAGCCCGTGAGCACGGCGGCGAGCGCCCGGGACCCGTAAGTCCTCGCCACGGACCGGAACAGGACGTCCGCCGAGGGGCGCGCGTAGTTCACGCTGGGCGCCGTGGAGAGGGAGAGAGCGCCGCCGGGTGCGACGATCAGGTGCCCGTTCGGCGGCGCGAGGTGGACGGCGCCCGGTCGCAAGACGTCGCCCTGCTCCGCCGTCCGGACCTCGAGCGGCGTGCGGCGCCCGAGCAACTCCGCCGACATGCCGGGGGACTTCGGGCTCAGGTGGCGCACCACGACCACGGGCACGGGAAAATCTGCCGGCAGCGCCGAGAGCACCCGGGTAAGGGCGGCGAGGCCCCCCAGCGAGGCCGTCAGCGCCACCACCCCAAAGCGCGCGTCCACGGACCGGACACCTACCCCACGCTCCGGCGGGATCACGCCCCGCGCGGCCAGACGAAAGGATTGCGTACGATGCCGTCCATAGGGTCTCCATTGTACCCCTTCCGTACGGTGACGTACATAGAAATGTGCAGAGGGATTGCACCGAAAGATGCTCCATGCCGGAGGGGAGCGGGGCGAAGATTGGGGGGCGAGCGGGACCGGGACGGCGTCGGAGTTCCGGGGCCCCGTTCCTCGTTTTCGTCGTCCGTCCGGGCGGCGGGTTTCGAGGCCTCCCGCGGCACACGGGGGACGGCTGGATGCAGAAAGGCGGATCCAGGTAAAAGAAGGGAGGTCGAGGGGTGTCGGAGACAGAGAACGGTAACTCCACTCTACGGGGCAACAAGCTGTTCGGCGCCTTGGATGAGGGTGAGTTGGAGCGTCTGCGGCCTCATCTGGAGGTCGTCGCGCTCGAGTTGAAGCAGGTGCTGTACGAGGCCGATAAGCCCATCGAGTACGTCTACTTCCCCATCGACTCCGTCAGCTCCGTGATCGCCACGATGGAGGACGGCCAGGCGGTCGAGGTAGGCACCATCGGCAACGAGGGCATGACGGGCCTGCCGGTGTTCCTGGGGGCGAAGACGGCCCCCCTGACCTCCTTCTGCCAGATACCCGGTAAGGCCATCAGGATGGCGTCCGAGTCGTTGAGGGCCGAGGTCGTCCCCGGGAGCCGGCTGCACGAGCTTCTGCAGCGCCACACGGAGGCGACGTTCGTCTTTGCGGCCCAGTCGAGCGCGTGCAATCGGCTGCACTCCGTCGAGCAGCGCGCCGCCCGGTGGCTCCTGCACACCCACGACCGGGTCGATGGCGGGGAGTTCGCCCTGACCCAGGAGTTCCTCTCCCAGATGCTGGGCGTCAGAAGGGCTAGCGTGAGCGCGGCGGCGGGCGCCCTGCAGGGGGAGGGCCTCATCGCCTACAGCCGGGGCAACGTTCGGGTGCTCGACCGGGCCGGCCTGGAGGCCAGAACCTGCGAGTGCTACCGGGTGATCCGCAGAGAGTTCGACCGTATGATCGGCGATTGAGCCAGGGAAACCGTTCTCGTCCGCGCTCCGTTCCTCGAACCGATCCCGCCCGAGCTGTAGGGAGGAAGCTCCGCATCTCGGCTGGCCGTGCGAAAGGCCGTGGGAGATCCCCGCGCCATCAATGCCCGGGGGGACGGGCTCCGAGCTCAGGACGCCGCCTACCCGCTCCTCCGATCGCCAGGCGCGCGCTCCCCTCGGCCAGGCCCCGAGCGTCGAGGTTAGGTCCGTGCTCGCCGCGAAACCTCCGGCGTCGGTGAAGCTCTCGGAGCGTGCGACCCGGTCCGGGCCGAGGGCGGTCTTTCGAGCGACGCTACCGTATCGAGTGCGGCGCTGGCACCGGGAGTACGTGCGACGGGGATGCTAGAAGTAAAAGTAGGTCGGCGTTCGGGGTGGTAGGTGGGAAAGGAGAACGCCGACCTGGAAACCGTGGCAGGGAGTATTCTGCCCCACGGCTCCGGCCTCCGAAAGCTTCTTTGTGTGCATTAGTCGTGCATCCTTCGGGCCATGCTCGGGGATCGGGCACGAAGATCAGCGGGCGGCACCCTCCCACGCGGGTTCGCGCCGTTCCGCTACGGCGCCACCGTGCGGGCACACCCTTCACCTGCCGAAGAAGGTCACGCCTGGGGCGACTAGAGAGAGGAAGCAAGAGGCCGGCGTCTGGTAATAGGTGGGAAAGGAGGACGCCGGCCTGGAAACCGTGGCAAGGAGTATTCTGCACCGAGCGGGAACGGTTTACATGAGCATTCGGGTGCATCTTCTCTGCACAACTCGGGCCACGAGAGCCGGTGGGCCGGGGGCTCGTGCGTGGCGGGGCCGGGGCGTGGGTAGGTCTCGTTGCGGCGTGGGGGCTGCCGTGGCTCCCCCGGCGAGGTTCGAGGAGGGCCGATGGCTGAGAGGTACGAGGCGGGACGGGGCGACTACCACTACGGGTCCTCCGGCAGGCGTAGCACGAGCTGGGTCAGCGTCCTCATCGGTTGGCTCTCCGCGCTCGGCGCGAGCCTGATCTTGAGCGGGATCGTCGGCGGCATCATCGGGGCTTTCGTGGCGGCCGGGGCCCAGAACGGCCAGGGCGGGAACGCGACCCTGGTGGGGTTGCTGATCACGCTCTTCGTCGCCTTCCTGATCGGGGGCTACACCGCCGGCCGCCTCGCGGGCCGCGACGGGACGAAACACGGCCTCCTGGTGGCGCTTGTCGCCCTCGTCGTGACCATCGTCCTCGCCCTCCTCGGCGGGCTCCTCGGGGTGAGCTTTATCGGCAGCCTGCGCGGCGTCACCCTCCCCGGCATCCCCGAGAACATCGCCCAGCAGGGCCTGAACACCTCCCTCACGCTCTCCAGCGTCCTCGCCCTCCTGCTGCCGTTCGTCGCGGGCGCCCTGGGGGGTTCCAGAGGGGCTGCGACCGGCGCCCGCCGTCCTTGATAACTTCTCCGGCCCGGCCGACAGCTACACCCTTCGGGCCATTTAGCGTCCGCACCGCCCACCGCCATCCTACCCGGGCACCCCTCGCGGGTAGGATGAGCGGCGTGGAAGAGTGGAGATCAAAGCCGGCGGCACGGGCCGCGCCCACGCCTGTGGCGATGGTTGCGTGACTTCCGTGAACGCATGCGCGACCCGGGTATGGAGCGGGGCACGGCGGTGACGCGCGAGGGGCACGAGACGTCGACGGGCCAGGCCCTGTCGGGGGCGGAATGGCTGGACGTCCACTTCGAGGCCGCCCGCCCCGAGTACGAGGAGATGCTGCGTTTCGTCGGGGTGGCGCGGGGCACCCGGGCGCTCGACGCGGGGTGCGGCAGCGGGGGTTATCTGCCCCTCCTCTCCGAGCTCGTCGGGCCCGGTGGCAGCGTGCATGCCCTCGACCTCGCGCCGGAGAACGTCCGGCTCGTGGAGGAGCGCCGTGTTTCGGGGGAGCTGCCCCGTCTCGTGGAGGCCCGGGTCGGGGCCCTGACCGAGCTGCCGTACGCGGACGGATCTTTCGACGCTCTCTGGTGCGCCAACACGGTCCAGTTTCTCGGGGACGCGGAGCTTGGGAGCGCCCTGGCCGAGTTCCGGCGGGTGACACGTCCGGGCGGCATCGTCGCCGTCAAGGACGTGGACGTGACGCTCGCGCGGCTCTACCCTGCCAGCCCCTTCCTGTTTCCGCACCTCTCCGAGGCCATCCTCCGGGCGGACCCGGACGATTCCCAGTCCAGGGGGTCGGTGCGCGGTCGGGAGTTGAGGCGCTGGCTCGAGCGTTCGGGGCTCCGGGAGGTGCGCCAGAAGACCTTCATGATCGAGCGCTGGGCGCCGTTTCGCCCGGCGGAGCGACGGTTCTTCGGCGACTGGCTCTCCTACCTCGCGCGTCTAGCGGAGGAGAGGGGGGTGCCGGGAGAGGACCTCGAAACCTGGCGCGCCCTCGGCGACGCCGACGCGCCCGACCACCCCCTCGACCGCCCCGACGCCTACGCCTGCGAGGGGCAGGTGGTCGCGGTGGGGCGCGTGCCGGAGGCGGGGGGCCGGCCGTCGTGATCCAGGCGACCTACGTCGTCCCGATCCGGCGCGCTGCCCCCGAGGGGGCCGGGGAGTTCTCGGACTACCTGCGCCGCCTCCCGGAGATCGTGGACGAGGTGATCGTGGCGGACGGCTCGCCGCCCGGGGTCTTCGAGGCGCACGCCGCCCTCTGGGGTGACGCCGTCCGCCACGTCCCCGTGGACCCCGGCTCCGTCACCCCGATGGGCAAGGTCGGGGGGGTCCTCACCGGGGTGAGGCTCGCGCGCAACGAGCGCGTCGTGATCGGGGACGACGACGTCTTCTACGACCCCGAAGGCCTCGCCCGCGTGGTCGAGCTTCTGGGGAGGGCTCACGTCGTCCGGCCGCAGAACTACTTCGAGCCCCTGCCGTGGCACGCGCTCTGGGATTCGGGGCGCACGCTCCTCAACCGCCTCTGGGGGGCGACTGGCCGGGCACCCTCGGGGTGCGCCGCTCGGCGCTCCTCGCCACCGGCGGCTACGACGGGGGCGCCATGTTCGAGAACCTCGAGCTCGTGCGCACGGTGCGCGCGGCGGGGGCGTGGAGGAGGCCCCGCTCGACCTCTTCGTCCCGCGCCGCCCGCCGGACGGCCGCCACTTCCTCTCCCAGCGCGTGCGCCAGGCCTACGACGAGCTCGCCCGGCCCGCGCGCATGGCGCTTTTCCTCGCGGTGCTGCCCCTGGCCCTCGCCCTCGCCGCGCGCGGCAGGTGGAGGACCCTCGCCGCGGGCGCGGGGGCCGTCCCGGTGCTCGCGGAGTGGGGGAGGAGGCGGGCCGGCGGCCGCGAGGTCTTCCCGGCGGCGGCCTCGCTCCTCGCCCCGGCCTGGGTGGCCGAGCGGGCGGCCTGCGCGTGGCTCGCGCTCGGCTCGCGGGTCCTCCGGGGGGGCATCCCCTACGGCGGGTCGGTGCTGAGGCTCGCGGCCAACAGCGAGCGCGAGCTTCGGAGGCGGCACGCCGGGGAGATCTCGGGCCCCGTGGCGGACGAGGCAAGACCGGGGGGAGGGTAGATGGCGACGGCGTCCGAGCGGAACGGGATCAGGGAGGGGGACGCCAGGCGCCCCAACCCCTTCGACGGCGCGCCGGCGAGGGCGAACAGCTCCTACGCGGCCTTCGCGGACGGCAGGCTGGTGCGGGTGCCGTCCAGGGCGCGTGCGGCGCCCCTGGAGGAGTTCGTCCACGACTCGCTGCGCGCCCTCGTCCTGAACCCGAAGTTCTCGTGCGTGGGGGCGAAGTCCGCGATCCGGCGCGGCGGCTACCGCTTCGGGCTCTACGGCTCCCTGGGCTCTCCGGGGACCACCGCCGGCCTCGCCCGGGACCTCTTCGAGTTCGTGGAGGACCAGCCCTCCCTGGAGGGCGAGTTCACGACGTTCGTGGCGAGCTTCGCGGGCCCGATCACGGCGGACGAGGGGCAGTTCGAGAGGCTCCTGTGGGCGCAGTTGCAGAGGCTGCACGAGGGGGACCGGGCGCACCACCCCTGGGACCCCGCCGTCAGCCCGGACCCCGAGAACTCGAACTTCGCGTTCAGCTTCGCGGGGAGGGCGTTCTTCGTCGTCGGGCTGCACCCGGGGGCGTCGCGCTTCGCGCGCCGCTTCGCCTGGCCCACGCTGGTCTTCAACGCGCACGAGCAGTTCGAGAAGCTGCGCGAGGAGGGGCGCTTCGGGCGCATAAGGGAGGTTATCCGGGCGCGGGAGATCACGCTGCAAGGCGACCTCAACCCCAACCTCGGCGACTTCGGGGAGTTCCCCGAGGCGCGCCAGTACTCCGGGCGCCCCGCGGAGGAGGACTGGCGCTGCCCCTTCCATCCCGAAGCCCCCGCGGACGGGGAGGAGGCTTGATGCAGCGCGTGCGCATAGCGCCGCAGACGGGCTACGGCCTGAAGCTGAAGCGCGGGCAGGTCCTACGCATCATCGACCCCGAGGGCGAGCAGGTCTCGGACGTGATGGCCTTCGCCGCGGGCGACAAGGCCGAGAAGCTCTCCAGCGGGCGGAGCATCGACTACAACAACACGATCTACCTGACAGCGGGCCACGTCCTCTACTCCAGCCGGAGCCGCCCAATGTTCACGATCCTCGAGGACACCGTCGGCCGACACGACTTCCTCCTCACCCCGTGCAGCCCCGAGACCTTCGAGATCCTCTACGAGGGCCACGAGGGCTACCACCCGAGCTGCCTGGAGAACCTCGCCAAAAACCTCGGGCCCTTCGGCATCGACGAGGACGACATCCCCACCACCTTCAACGTCTTCATGAACGTCGCGGTCTCGCCCGGGGGGGAGCTGAACATAGGGCCGCCGCTCTCGAAGGCCGGGGACCACGTCGACCTGCGCGCGGAGATGGACCTCGTCGTCGGCGTCACCGCCTGCTCCGCCGAGAAGTCCAACAACGGCAGCTTCAAGCCCATAGAGATCGAGGTCCGCGAGCGGTAGGGTTTCGCCGAGGGCGGACGAGCCCCGGAGGGCGGGAGAGAACCGCCCTCCCTCCTTCTACCGGCCGTTGCCCAGAGCGTTCCCGACGGCGCGCGCGGTGAGCGTGGCGGCTCCGAGGACCGTCCCGGCGAAGACGCCCTTGCGCAGGGTCGGGTGCGACTGGAGCCAGTTGTAGGAGCTCCGTTTAAAGGCCCTGAAGCCGTTCCTCGCCGTGTCGTGGCCTCCGATGGGACCGTAGAGGTTGTCCGGGTCGCTCTCCGACATCGGCTCTCGCGTCATCTGGGGGCTGAAGCCCGCGCGCGTCGAGAAGATGGCGTCGAGGAGGCGCGGGGAGAGGCGCTGGTTCAGGATCAGGGCCGCCGCAGCGCCCCCGGCGACGAGGTCCCGCTCCGGGTGTTCGGCGGCGTAGAGGATCACGTCCGCCACCGTCTCGGGCTCGTAGATGGGGGGCATCCCCACCGCCTTGACCCCGAGCTTGGAGCGCCCCTTGTCGAAGAACGGCGTGTTGATGGTGCTGGGCATGATCTGGGTGACGGAGATGGTCAACCCCTCGTGCTTGAGCTCGATGCGCACCGCCTCCAGAAAGCCGTCGATGCCGTGCTTGGCGGCGCCGTAGGCGCTGTGGAACGGGAAGGAGCGCTTGGCCTCGACGGAGGAGATGTGGATGAGCGCCCCGCGCCCCTCGCGCTTTATGTGCGGGAGCGCGGCCTTCGCCCCGTAGACCTGGCCCATGAGGGTGACGTCGACGACCCGCCGGAACTCCTCGGGCGTGGTCTCCTCGAAGGTCGCGAAGACGGCGGTGCCGGCGAGGTGGACCCAGGTGTCGAGCCTCCCGTACTCCTCGACCGCCCGGGCCGCGACGGCCTCGACCTGCTCGAAGTCCGTGGTGTCCGCGACGACGTAGACCGCCTCGCCGCCTCCCGCCCGGATCTCCTCGACGAGCGACCTCAGGCCCTCCTCGCCCCTCGCCGAGACCACGACCTTCGCCCCTCTTTCGGCGAACCGCAGGGCGGTGATCCGCCCGATCCCGCTGGAGGCGCCCATGAGCGCTACGACCTGCTCGTTTACGGGCTTTAGTTCGATCATCTCTTCGTATCCCTTCTCTGGCGTCGCCTGCGCGGCGCTCCGGTTGCGGGCATCAGCCCTTCGTGCTCCTCAGGGAGAGAAGGCCGAGGCTGAGGGCTACCGCGTCCTCCACGACCCCGCCGGCCGGGTTCGGCAGCCCGAACCTCTCCTGCGCCCCGTTTCTGAGGTAGAAGGAGAGGTAGGACGCGGCGAGGGACGAAAGCGCGCCTAGAGCGCCGCCCGCGGCCCCCCTGCGCCCGTCCGCCGCGTACAGGGCGGCCCCGACGAGGGCGCCGGTGGCGAGGCGTCCGGCGAGGCCGGGGAGGGAGATCCTGTCCGGGGAGAACGGGAGCTTGTCCGCCGAGATCTCCCCGACGGCCAGCACCGTCAGCCAGGTCGCCGCCCTCGGGGAGGCCAGAAAGCCGAACGGGGTCTTCCGGATGTTCCGGATCTCGCCGCGCGAGGCGGCCCGGCTCAGGAGGGCGGGCGGCGTCATCGAGCGGATGCCCGCGACCGCGCCGAGCCCCAGGGCGCCTAGCGGGGTGTTCGGGTTTCTGCCTGGCTTTCTCCCCAACACGCGTCTCACCTCGACTTCGTCAAGGCGGCGGCCAGGATCTCGGTGGTCCCGACGAGGACGTGCGGCAGCCAGTACCGCCTCCCGTTGCCCGCGAACCCGAAGAGCCAGGGCGAGGCCGCGACCAGCGCCCCGCTCGCGGCGTCGAGCGTGAGGTGGGTGCGCATCGGGATCACCTTCACGAGGCCGAGCTCGTAGTCCGTCAGGAGGCTCTGGGCGGTGGCGATGCCGCCCGCGAGGTCGAGGACCTTGCCCGCGGTCGTGCCGTGCATGCCCAGGAGGCGCGGGGCCGCGACCAGGGCGCCCCCCGTCACGTAGTCGAGCACGGCGTGTACCTGCGTCGGGATCACTCGTGTAGCCATTCTCTTGCTCCTCTCGTTAGCTTTCGTGTTTTCCGAACTCGTAGTCGAAGCGGTTCGCCCAGTCGAACCTGCCGAGGGCGAAGAAGACGCCCATGAGGAGGTGCTGCGAGAACGTCCGCGCCACCCCGTACTTTTTGTAGCGCCGGTCGGAGACGTAGACCGTCTCGCCGACGATGCCGAAACGCCGTCCCCGCGAGAGCCTGCGGACGAGCTCTATGTCGTCGAACTTGAGCTCGGGGTCGAAGCCCCGGCCCTCCTCGAAGACGCTGCCCCGCACGACGATGCAGTGCCCCGCCCCCGAGGGGAGAGCGTACTGGCTCGCGAGGAACAGCGCGTTAAAGAACGCGTGCAGGGCGCGTATCGGTGGCGTGGAGCCGTCCTGGGGACGTAGCGGGGGCAGGCGACGGCCAGGCCGCGCCCCTCGAACTCCCCGACGAGGCCCTCCAGAAAGCCCTCCTTCAGCCGGACGTCGGCGTCCAGAAACACCAGAACCTCCCCCGAGGCCGAGAACCCGCCGAGGTTCCTCCCCTTGGCCACCGGCGGGCGCCCCTCCAGGAGCGTCACGAAGGGGAACCTACTCGCGATCTCGGCGGTGCCGTCCCGGGAGCCCGCGTCGACGACGAAGACCTCGTCGCCCGGGCGGGTCTGGGCCGCGAGGTCCGAGAGCAGGCCGCCGAGGTGCGCCTCCTCGTTCAGCGCGGGGACGACGACGCTCACCCTCACGCGGACGCCCCTCTCATGCCCTCGGGTTGGCGGCGCCGCGCTCCCTCTCGGGGAGGCGCGCCATGAGGTAGGTCACGAAGGCGGCGAGGGAGGTCAGGAGGTGCAGGGTATCGTCGGCCCCGTTGAGCGGCAGCAGCCCGCCGAGGGCGGCGGCGGCGCTCGTGAAGAACCCCAGGAGAAACAGCGCCATGTAGGCCACCCCGAGCGCCAGCGCGTAGGCTCGCGAGGCCGAGGGGCTCCGGTAGACGGCGAGGCCGATGGCCCCGATCGCCGCGTGCGTGAGGCTGTGGAACCAGTTGACGGCGAAGACGCCGAACTGCAACCCGTCCAGAGGGCCCAGCACCCCGGGCGGGAGGCCCCCGAGGAGGAGCGGCGGGACGAACCCCGTCAACCCCACCAGGAGGTAGACCGCGCCGAAGATCTGCGCGAAGCGTTGCACCAGGCCCAAAAATACTCCTCTCGTAACGTGCGCCTCCGCCGCAATCTCCCCACGTTCGTCCGGACCGGGGTTCCCTGCGAGAGCCGTAACACCCCTGAATCCCCCTCAGGTGCGCCCCCGAAACTTCTCCCCCGCCATCGCGCCACGCGCCCCCGTGCGGGAGCGCGGGTGAGGAGCGGTAAGCGGACGTCTCGCTCCGACGCCACGTCGCGGCAGGGCGGGGATGGGGGCGACCGTGTAGCTCGAGAGATTCGAGGCTTCGAACTGTGAAAAAAGCCGGGGTTGATGCTGCTGCGGGCCCCTCGCGCGGGGCGATGGACGGGCTGCTCGCGGAGAACCCCGGCTGGTAAGGGGCGGACGAGAAGAGGGGGCGGACCGTATGGCCCGCCCCCTCTTCTCGTCCGTCGCCGTGCCTGGGGCTAGCGGTGCTCAGCCGCCTCCCAGGGACGGGATGATGAACGGGACGACGTAGGCCTGGAACATGGCGAGGATGCCCATGGCGGCGACGAGGATTATCGACCACTTGAAGGTCATGCGGAAGATGTCCGGCTCGCGGCCCTCCTGGCCGATGGCCGAGGCCCCGACCGAGAGGTTCTGCGGGGAGATCATCTTCCCCATCACGCCGCCGGAGGAGTTCGTCGCGCCGGCGAGCGCCGGCTCGACGCCGACCTGCTGGGCCGTGATCGTCTGCATCGGCCCGAAGAGGGCGTTGGAGGACGTGTCCGAGCCCGAGAGCACCACGCCGAGCCACCCGATAAGCGCCGAGAAGAACGGGAAGAGGAAGCCCGTCGCCGCGAACGCGAGGCCGAGGGTGGAGGTCATCCCCGAGTAGTTCATGATGTAGGCGAGCGCCAGGATCATCATGATCGTGACGATGGCGAACTTGAGCTGGTTGAGGGTGCGCCCGTAGACCCGCAGTTGCGTGCCGAGCCCCGCCCCCATCACGAACCCCGCGATGATCGCCGAGAAAAGCACCACGGTGCCGGCCGCGGAGAGAATCTGCCAGCTGTAAACCGCCTCGTACGGGGAGGGCTCCGTCGTAATCGGGGGGACGCGCGTGACGAGCCCGTTCAGGCCGGGCCAGGGGATCGAGACGTCGAAGCTGGACAGGTAGCTCGTTACATCCAGGGCCGTGCCCTCGATGCTCGGTATAAGCGTCTGGATGCGCGAGAGGACGACGAAGACGACGAGGATGATGTACGGGAGGAAGCCCTGGAGGGTGCCCCCGGAGCCCCTGCCGCTCGGGTCGACGGAGGGCGCGCCGGCCGCGAACCCGCTCGTCGGACCGGCGGCGGGGCGTCCGCCCGGGGCGGACGGGGCCGCCTGGATCGGCTCCGCGTCGGGCTCGTCCTCGAAGCGCCACGCCGTCTGCGGCTGCCAGATCTTCAAGAGAATGTACAGGGCGGCCAGGGAGACCAGCGCCGCGAGCACGTCCACGAGGACCGGGCCGAGGTAGTTGGCGGTGATGAACTGCGTTACGGCGAAGGTGACGCCCGCGGTAAGGACCGCGGGGAGGACCTGCATCATCCCGCGCCAGCCGGCCATCACGTAGACCATGAAGCCGGGGATGATGATCGAGAAGATGGGGAGCTGGCGACCGATCATGGCCGAGAGCGCGTTCGTCGCCGACCCCTCGTCGCTGCCGACGATGGGGGCGACGAGGCCGCCGAGCGTGGTGACCGGCACCCCGAGGCTGCCGAACGCCACCGGGGCGGTGTTCGCGAGCAGGGCGATGGAGGCGGCGTAGAGCGGGTTGAACCCGAGCGACGCCATGATCGCCGCCGTGATCGCCACGGGCGCGCCGAAGCCCGCGATCCCCTCCAGCAGCGCGCCGAAGGAGAAGGCGATGATGAGCGCCTGTATGCGGCGGTCGGTGGTGAGCGACGCCAGCGAGTTGCGGACGATGTCGAACTTGCCGGTCTCCACGGTCAGGTTGTGGAGGAAGAGCGCGTTTATGACGATCCAGACGATGGGCCAGAACCCGAACACCGCGCCCAGAGCCGCCGCCGAGAGCGCGATGCCCAGCGGCATCCCGTAGACGAGCAGGGCAACCAGAAAGGCCGAGACGAGGCCGCCGAGCGCCGCCCAGTGAGCCTTGGTGCGCAGCACCCCGAGCATCACCAGTATGACGGCGATCGGGATCGCCGCGAGAAGCGCCGAGACGAGCACGTTCCCTATGGGTGTGTAGTCATGCGTGAACTGTTGAAACATGTGCTTCTTTTCTCCCCTTCTTGGCTGATCCCTCTGATCCGCGGTCCTCCGCCGTGGCTGCCGGGAAGATTAATGTTTCACGGGCTCGTAACGCAAGCCTACCCTCGCCCTCCCCGGACCAGGGCGACCCTGAGGTCGTTGACGTTCGTCCCGGTCGGCCCCGTCACGACGAGCGCGTCCGCGGCCTTGAGGGCGTTGTAGGCGTCGTTCTCGGCGAGCGCCCCCCCGGGCTCGACGCCGCCCGCGCGGATCCCCTCCGCCGTCTCCCCGTCGACGAGGCCTCCCGCGGCGTCCGTCGGGCCGTCGTTGCCGTCGGTGTCCACGGCGAACGCCCCCCAGCCCTCCAGCCCGTCGAGGTACGTGGCGAGCGCGAGGGCGAACTCCTGGTTCGGCCCGCCCGTCCCGTCCCCGCGCACCACGACGGTGGCCTCTCCCCCCGAGACGATCGCGCACGGAGGACGGACCGGGTTGCCGCTCTCCAGGGCCTCGCGGACGATGGCGGCGTAGGTGAGGGCGACGTCGCGGGCGTCGCCGGTGAGGTAGGTGGAGAGCAGGAGCGGCTCGTAGCCCAGGTCGCGCGCCTTCTCCGCTGCCGCCGACGCCGAGAGCCGCCCGCCCCCGACGACGACGTTGAGGACCCCATCGAAGACGGCGTCGCCCGGCTTCGGGGTCTCCTCCGCCCGGTCGAGATGCGCGCTCACGCTCGGGGGCGGCTCGATGCCGTAGTCGTGGATCACGCGCCTCGCGTCCTCCCGCGTCGTCGGGTCCGGGGCGGTGAGGCCGCTGGCGATGGAGGACGGCTCGTCGCCGACGACGTCCGAGAGGAGGAGCCCCGCGACCGACCCGGGTGCGGCGCGGCGCACGAGCCCGCCGCCCTTCAGGGTCGAGACGTGCTTTCGGACGGCGTTGATCTCCCCGATCGCCGCCCCGCTCTTGAGCAGGGACTGCGTGAGGTTCTTCAGGTCCTCGATGCCGATCTCCTCCGCCACGTCGGCGAGGAGCGCCGACGCCCCGCCCGAGACGAGCGCGAGCAGGAGGTCCCCCTCCTGCAGCCCGTCGAGCAGGTTCTCCACCCGCCGCGCCGCCTCGACCCCCCGCTCGTCGGGCTCGGGGTGGGAGGCGACGAGGACCTCGAGGGTCCGCAGGTCGCCCTCGTCGGCGCCGTCGTCCTTGGCGACCACGAGCCCGCCCGCGAGGCCGTCCCCGAGGAGCTCCTCGGCCGCCTCGGCCATCGCGACGGCGGCCTTGCCGACGGAGAGGACGAAGACGCGCTCTGGCTCGAAGGTCTCGCCCCCGGCCTCCACGCGCCCCCCCTCCACCGAGAGGGCGCGCCTCACGGCCTCCCGCGGGTCCGCGGCCTCCAGACCGGCCTCCATAATCTCCCTGAGATCTCCATCCATCGAAGCCACAGCGTTCCCCTCGCCTCGGATACCTTGCGGACGGCCCGCGTCCGGGCTCGCGCACCCAGGGTACCCCGCCGCGGATCCTGCCGCCCCGGTTTTCGCCGCGCGGACGCTGCGTATATGCTGGTGCGATGAGGAAGACAGGGGGTCGCAAGGTGGGAGGAGAGCGATGAGGTTCAGCGTCAACGTCTCCATCCTGTTCAAGGAGGTTTCGTTTCTGGAGCGTTTCGCCCGGGTCGCCGAGGCCGGGTTCGGGGCCGTCGAGTTCTGGTGGCCGGGCGGGGAGGTGGGCGAGCTCGACGAGGTAGTCGACGCGGTAAAGGCCGCGGGCGTCTCCGTCGCGCTCATGAACTTCCCCGCTGGGGACATGGCGGCGGGGGACAGGGGGCTCGCGGGCGACCCGGAGCGCGCCGCGGAGTTCCGCGAGGGGGTGCCGGTCGCGCTGGAGCTCGCGCGCTCCGTCGGGTGCCCGAGGATGAACATCCTCCTCGGGCACGAGGCGCCGGGGACCGAGAGGGAGGAGCAGCTCGCGCTCGCCCGGGAGAGCGTCGGCTTCGCGGCGGACGAGGCCAGGGCGTCGGGGATCGAGACCGTCGTCGAGGCCGTCAACACCTTCGAGAACGGGCCGTACCTGCTGCGCACGACCGCGCAGGCCGTCGAGTTCGTCCGGAGCGTCGGGCGGGGCAACCTGAAGATCCAGCACGACCTCTACCACATGCAGAGGATGGAGGGGAACCTCGTCGCGAACCTGCGCGAGCACATAGGCGAGATCGGGCACGTCCAGATCGCCGACCCCCCCGGCCGCGGCCAGCCCGGCACCGGCGAGATCAACTACCCATACGTCCTCGGCGTCCTCGAAGAGCTCGGCTACTCCGGCTACGTCGGCCTCGAGTACAACCCCGTCGGTACCACCGAGGAGAGCTTCGCCTGGCTCCCCGAAGCGGGCCGCGACGGGGAGATCGCCGTGTCGGACCTGAAGCTGTAAGGAGGCGCAACGTGGCGGAGAAGATCGGTTTTATAGGGCTCGGGATCATGGGCGCGCCGATGGCGAAGAACCTCATGGCGGCGGGCCACGAGCTCGTCCTGCACAACCGCACGAGGGAGAAGGCCGAGGAGTTGGCGGGCGAAGGGGCCACCGCGGCCGGTAGCCCGAGAGAGGTCGCCGAGGGCTCGGACGTCGTCATCACCATGCTCCCGGACTCGCCGGACGTCGAGGAGGTCGTCGCGGGGGAGGGCGGGGTGCTGGAGGGGATCGGGGAAGGCTCCCTCGTCGTCGACATGAGCACCATCTCGCCGGTCGTGGCGCGCGAGCTCGCGCAGCGGGCTCGCGAGAAGGGCGCCTCGATGCTCGATGCTCCGGTCTCCGGCGGGGACGTGGGGGCGCGGGACGGGACCCTCTCGATCATGGTCGGAGGCTCGGAGGAGGACTTCGAGCGCGCCCGTCCGCTCTTCGAGGTCATGGGCAAGACGGTCACGCGCGTGGGCGGCGCCGGGGCCGGGCAGGTCGTGAAGGCGTGCAACCAGATCGTGGTGGGCCTGACCATCGAGGCGGTCTCGGAGGCGCTGGTGCTCGGCTCCAAGGCCGGGGTGGAGCCTTCCAAGATCCTCGACGTCCTCTCGGGCGGGCTCGCGGGGAACAAGGTCATGGAGGTCAAAAGGGACAAGTTTCTTGAACATGCGTTCGATCCGGGCTTTCGGGTAGAATTGCACCGCAAAGATCTCGGGATAGCGCTCGCGGCGGGCAGGGAATACGGGGTGGCGCTGCCGGTTACCGCTATCGTGGATCAGATGTTGGAGGCATTGAGGGCGAAGGGGAGAGGGGACCGGGATCATTCAGCGATTCTCACCCTCATCGAGGACCTCGCCGAGCACAGGATAGGGTAGCCGGGGGCCTTTGGGCCCGGAGCAGCAGGGAAGGGACGTGGGTATGGCTAGCAGTCGGCTTGTGGACCGCATGACCGAGATTCTGGGGCCGGAGGGGGTGATCTCCGAGCGCGAGCAGCTCCGCGCCTACGAGTGCGACGGCTTGATGAACTACCGGGTAATCCCCGAGATCGTCGTCCTCCCCGAGACCGCGGAACACGTCCAGAGGATCGTCCGGTACTGCCACGACGAGGGCATCCCGTTCGTCGCGCGCGGCTCGGGCACCGGGCTCTCCGGCGGCGCCTTGCCGGTCGAGTCGGGCGTCCTGATCGTGCTCTCCAGGATGCGGCGCATCCTCGAGGTCGACATCCCCAACCAGCGGGTCGTCGTCGAGCCGGGGGTCATCAACATCTGGGTCTCGCAGGCCGTCGCCGACGAGGGCTACTACTACGCGCCGGACCCGGCGAGCCAGATCGTCTCCTCCATCGGCGGCAACCTCGCCGAGAACTCCGGCGGCGTCCACTGCCTGAAGTACGGCTTCACCACGAACCACGTCATGGGCGCCGAGGTCGTGCTCCCCGACGGCACGATGGTCAACATCGGCGGCGGCAAGGCCCCCGACGCCCCCGGCTACGAGCTTCTGGGCGCCTTCGTCGGCTCGGAGGGGACGCTCGGGATCGCCACGAAGATAACCCTGCGCGTCGTGCGCAAGCCCGCCTCCGTCAAGACGCTGCTCGCGGCGTTCAAGGACACGGAGGAGGCCGGGGACGCCGTCTCCGGGATCATAGGGTCCGGCATCGTGCCGGCCGCGATCGAGATGATGGACTCCCTGTGCATCGAGGCGGTCGAGACCGCCGTGCATCCTGGCTTCCCGCAGGCCGGGGCCGTCCTCATCGTCGAGCTCGACGGGCCCGAGGCGGAGGTCTCGAGCCAGTTCGACCAGACCATCGAGATCTGCGAGAAGGCGAACGCCTCGGAGATCCGGATCGCCCAGGACGACGAGGAGCGGGCGCTGTTCTGGAAGGGGCGCAAGGCCGCCTTCGCCGCGATGGGCCGCATCGCCAACGACTACTACGTCCAGGACGCGGTCGTCCCGCGCACGGAGCTCGGCGCCACCCTCAAGCGCATCAGCGAGCTCGGCTCGGAGTACGGGATGCGCGTCGCGAACGTCTTCCACGCCGGCGACGGGAACCTGCACCCGCTGGTGCTCTACGACAACGACGTCCCCGGCGAGGCCGAGAAGGCCGAGGACCTGGCGGGCGAGATCGTGATGACCTGCCTGGAGCACGGCGGCTCCCTGACCGGCGAGCACGGCATCGGGCGGGACAAGATGAAGTACATGCCGAAGATGTTCACGACGGAGGACATGGACACCATGCAGCTTCTCCGGTGCGCCTTCGACCCGCACCACATCTGCAACCCCGGCAAGGTCTTCCCGACCCCGCGCCTCTGCGGCGAGAAGCCCGGACCGTTCCACATGCACCCGGTCCAGAAGGCCGGCCTCGCAGAGAACTTCTAGGGAGGCCGCTGATATGGATACGCGCACGAACAACGTCTCCCTGGGGGACCTGCAAGGCATCGTCGGCGAGGCGAACGCCCGCGAGGCGAACGGCTCGGACGAGATAGACGGCGTCCGGCCCTCCTTCGTCGCCGAGCCCGGCTCCGTCGAGGAGCTGAGCGCGCTGATGAGGTTCGCGAACGACGAGGGGCTCGCCGTCGCGCCCAGGGGGGGCGGCACCAGCTCGTCCCTGGGCAACCCGCCGCGCGAGCTCGATCTCATCGTCAGCACGGCGAGGATGAACGAGGTGATCGAGCACGTCCCCGGGGATCAGGTGGTGAGGGTCCAGACCGGCATCAGGTTCCAGGACCTCCAGGAGAGGCTCGCCGGCTCCGACCAGATGCTCGGCGTCGACCCGCCGGAGCGCGCGGCGGGGGCGACGGTCGGCGGGATCGTGGCCGCCAACTCCTCGGGGCCCAGGCGCCACCGCTACGGGACGATAAGGGACCTCATCATCGGGGTCACCGTCGTCCTCCCCGACGGGACGGTCGCCAAGGCCGGCGGCAAGGTCGTCAAGAACGTCGCGGGCTACGACCTCGGCAAGCTCTTCACCGGCTCCTTAGGCACCCTGGGCGTGATCGCCACCGCCAACTTCCGGCTGCACCCCCGCCCCGAGGCGGCGCGCACCGTCGCCGTCGAGCTCGGGGATTCCGCCGCGGCGGGACAGGCCGCCCAGGCCATCATGCACTCGCAGCTCGTCCCGAGCGCCGTCGAGCTCCACTGGGGCGAGGGGCATGGGCTCCTCACCGTCCTCCTCGAAGGGATAACGCCCGCCGCCGAGGCCCAGGCCGAGGAGGCCGAGTTTCTCCTCAAGGGCTTCGGCGAGACGCGGACGCTCTCGGACGAGGAGGTCGACGACCTCGGGCCCTACGCCCCGCCGGGCTCGCCCGGCAGCGGCGAAGAGGTCGCGCTGAAGATAGCCTTCCCGCCCGCCGAGCTCACGGGCGTGCTCGACTCCACCCTGGGCGCCTGCTCGCGGAGGGGCCTGGACGCGCCCCGGATCACGGGGCAGGCCGGGATCGGCGTCCTCTACGTCGGGCTCTCCGGCGGGGACGAGGACGCACGTGTCTCCGTCACGGAGGAGCTCAGGGAGATCTGGGTCAGGAGGGGCGGGAGCGTCGTCGTGCGCGGGGCCCCGCTGTCGTTCAAGAGGCGGGTCGAGACCTGGGGCCGATGGGCACCCGGCTCGAGCTCACCCGCCGCGTAAGGGAGAAGTTCGATCCCCGGGGCATCATGAACCCGGGTAGGTTCGTGGGAGGCCTCTAGTGGACAACCGTAACGACTCGCTCGACCCGCGCCAGGACGGGAACCCGTACGACGCGACCGACGCCACCGAGAGGCGAGGCGTCTCCTCATCGACGAGCCAGGACCAGGCGGCGGCGAACGCCGTAGGCGCCGGGAGCACGGAAGACCTCCCCGACGACACCTTCGCCTCGCGCGGCGCCGTCAAGCAGACGGTGGGCATCGGGCGCAAGACCGAGTCGGGCAGCGTGATCTTCCCGGCCTTCGACGACCACCACCCGCCGGAGAAGGACCTCATAGACGACTGCGTCCACTGCGGCTTCTGCCTGCCGACGTGTCCGACGTACGTCCTCTTCGGCGAGGAGATGGACAGCCCGCGCGGGCGCATCTACCTCATGAACAAGGGCCTCAACGAGGAGCCCCTCAACGACCAGATGGTCCGCCACTTCGACCTCTGCCTCGGCTGCATGGCCTGCGTGACGGCCTGTCCTTCCGGGGTCCAGTACGACAAGCTTATCGAGGCGACGCGCGGGCAGGTCGAGCGCCGCTACGAGCGGACGGCGCAGGACAAGGCGTTCCGCGAGATGATCTTCCAGCTCTTCCCCTACCCGAACCGCCTGCGCGTGGCCGCCGCCCCCCTGAAGCTCTACCAGCGCTTCGGCGTCGGCGACAAGCTGAAGAAGGCCGGCCTGATGAAGGTCCTCCCGAAGCGCATGCGCGCGATGGAGGCCCTCATGCCGATGCTCACGAAGCAGCAGGAGGTCCCCGAGTTCAGCCCCGCGGTCGGCGAGAAGCGCATGACGGTCGGCTTTATCAAGGGCTGCGTCCAGCGCGTCTTCTTCTCCGAGGTCAACGCCGCCACCGTGCGGGTGCTGAACGCCGAGGGCTGCGACGTCGTGACGCCCAAAGCCCAGGGCTGCTGCGGCGCCCTGAGCGTCCACGCGGGCCGCGAGGAGGAGTTTCAGGCCTTCGCGCGCAAGCTTATCGACGAGTTCGAAGATTCGGGCGTCGACCGGATCATCATCAACGCCGCGGGCTGCGGCTCCACCCTCAAGGAGTACGGCTACCTCCTGCGCGACGACCGCGCCTACGCCGAGAAGGCCCGGAACTTCTCCGCCAAGGTCCGCGACGTCTCGGAGTTTCTGCAGGAGCTCGGGCCGGTCGCCGAGCGCCAGCCGATGCCGGTCGCGGCGGCGTACCACGACGCCTGCCACCTCGCGCACTCGCAGGGGATCAGGAAGCAGCCGAGGCAGACGCTCAAGCAGATCCCGGGGATGGAGGTCCGGGAGATCAAGGAGGCCGAGCTCTGCTGCGGCTCCGCCGGCATCTACAACATGGTCGAGCCCGAGCCCGCAACAGAGCTCGGCGACCGCAAGGCGACGAACGTCCTGAACACCGGGGCGCGCATGGTCGTCACCTCCAACCCGGGCTGCATGCTCCAGATCCAGGCGAGCCTCAAGCGCATGGGCACCTCCATGCCGATGGCCCACCCCATGGAGGTCCTCGACGCCTCGATACGCGGCGAGTCCGTCGAGACCCTGCTGCTGAACAGGTAGGGACGGTGAGGGTCTCCCGCTCCGTTCTGGCGGTCCCCGCATCTAGCACGAAGATGGTAGAGAAAGGTCTGTCCTCCGGGGCGGACCTTCTCTTTCTCGACCTCGAGGACGCCGTCGCCCCGGGCCAGAAGGCCGAGGCCCGCGGGAACGTGATCCGCGCGGTCTCCGAGCTGGACTGGCGGGGCAGGCCGTCGATGTACCGCATGAACGCGCTCGACACCCCGTACTTCTACCGCGACGTGATCGAGGTGGCGGAGGAGGCGGGGGAGAGCCTGGACCTGATCCTCGTCCCCAAGGTCGAGCGCCCGGAGGACCTCGCCACCCTCGACACGCTGCTGCGCGGCGTCGAGGCGGCCCGCGGGCTCGCGCCCGGCGGGATAAAGCTCGAAGCCCAGATAGAGACGGCCCTCGGCCTCGTGAACATCGACGCGATAGCGCGGGCGACGGACCGCCTGGAGGCGCTCCACTTCGGCCCCGGGGACTACGCCGCGAGCGTCCGCATGCCCCAGACCAGCATCGGGACGGCGGACGAGTGGGACGACCTCTACCCCGGCCACCGCTTCCACTACGTGATGCACCGGATCGTCGTCGCCGCCCGCGCCGCGGGGCTGCGCGCCGTCGACGGCCCCGTCGCCGACTTCCGCGACGAGGAGGGCCTGCGCAAGAGTTGTCTGCTCGCCCGTTCCATCGGCTTCGACGGCAAGTGGTGCATCCATCCGGGGCAGATCGGGGCCGTCAACGAGCTCTTCTCGCCGACGGAGGAGGAGGTCGAGTGGGCGGAGAAGGTCGTCGCCGCCTACGAGGAGGCCGAGGCCGCGGGCTCCGGCTCCATAAGCGTGGACGGCAAGATGGTCGACGCCGCCTCCATCAGGATGGCCCGGAACACCCTGGATCTTGCGGGCTCCTCGGAGGCGCCGCCCAAAGGTTAGATGTGCGAAGAGGCCCGCGGGCAGGGGCTGCGCGGTATGGGAGAGCGTGTAATACTCTTTGCAAGATGGGGGGTCTTATCCACAAGCACCTACTCGCTCTCTTGCTTGTAGCCTGCGCGGCCTTACTCGTGACGGGTTGCGCCTCCCCCGACGCCACCACGGCCCCCGAGGGCGACGAGACGGCCGGCACCGAGGAGCCAGCGGCCCCCGCGGCCGAGGAGGAACCTCCGGCCCCGGCGGGAGGCGAGACCGGGGCCGAGCCGCCCGAAGCCACGGCAGAGGTACACGAGGCCAGCCGGAGGGCTCCCGTGGAGAACGTCTACGCGGGCGCGATGGGCTCCGAGGTCAGGGAGGACCTGAGGGGCATCCCCGAGAGGGTCTACGTGCCGAACGTCGTGGACGGCACCGTGAGCGTCATAGACCCCAAGACCTTCGAGATCGTGGACAGCTACGCGGTGGGGGAGCTCCCCTACCACGTCACCCCCTCCTGGGACATGACGGAACTCTACGTCAACAACGAGGCCTCCGGCACGTTCACGGTCATAGACCCGAAGACCGGGCGGCCCAAGGAGACCATCGAGGCCCCCTTCCCGTACAACTTCTACTACACCCCCGACGGCGAGACGGCGGTCGTCGTCGCCGAGCGCATCCAGACGCTCGAGTTCCGCGACGCCGACACCTGGGAGATCCTCGGCAGCGTGTACGTCCCGTGGCCCGGCGTGGACCACATCGACTTCGCGGCCGACGGGAGCTACCTCCTGGCGAGCAGCGAGTGGAGCGGGGTCGTCTCCAAGGTCGACGTGGAAGGGATGAAGCTCGTGGACCACGCCGAGGTCGGGGGGCTTCCCATAGACATCAAGCTCTCCCCCGACGGCTCGGTCTTCTACGTCGCCAACCAGGGGACGATGGGCCTCTCCGTGATCGACCCCGAGACGATGGAGGAGGTCGAGTTCATCCCGACGGGGCAGGGGGCGCACGGGTTGCAGATCAGCCGGGACACGAAATCCCTCTACGTGAGCAACCGCCTCGACGGGACGATCACGGTCCTCGACCTCGCGACGCGCGAGATCGTCGACACCTGGACGACCGGCGGCACCCCGGACATGTTCCAACTCTCCCCGGACGGCCGCCAGCTCTGGGTCTCGGGGCGCTTCGACGGCGCGGTCTACGTCGTGGACACCGAGACCGGCGAGCTGCTGAGCACGATCTACACGGGCGCCGAGCCCCACGGCATCGCGTACTTCCCGAACCCCGGGCGCTTTAGCCTGGGGCACAACGGCGTCTACCGCTAGGCCCCGCGCTTGCGCTCCTCCGAGGACCGTTTACAAAGCCTCGTGGCCTCGCGCGCCGGCGTTACGGAGGGGCACGCCGGCATCTCCCCAAGGGCGATCCGGCTCCTGCGCTTCGGGAGCGTGGCCGGGGCGGGGGCCGTGTTCGGGGTGCTCTACTGGCTCTCGGAGGCTTTTCGCGGCGAGGTCAGGGAGGGCGCGGGCATCCTGGCGAGCGGGGACGTGGGGGCCCTCGGGGAGTACATCCTCTCGTACGGGGCCTGGGCGCCGGTCGCGTCGACGTTCTTGATGGTCCTGCAATCCCTCGCGGCCCCGTTGCCCTCGTTCGTCGTCACGTTCGCCAACGGGCTCGCTTTCGGGACGTTCTGGGGCTGGGCCCTGAGCCTCTTCGGGCACACTTTAGCGGCGGCGGTCTGCTTCTGGATCGCGCGCGCTCTGGGGAGGGTCCCGGTCGAGGTGATCGTCGGGAGGTCCGGCCTTGAGTCGGCGGACCGCTGGTTCGCGCGGTGGGGGCTGTACGCGGTCGTCGTCGCCCGCCTCGTCCCCGGCATCTCCTTCGACGTCATCTCCTACGCCGCCGGGATCACGCAGATGAGGTTCCGAAGATTCCTGGGTGCTACGGCCCTCGGCGTCTTCCCCCAGACCTTCGTCTACTCCTACTTGGGCCACCGCGCCCCCGAGCACGTCCGCCTCTTCCTGCTCTCCTCGGCCGTCATAATCGCGGGCGTCCTGGTCGCCGCCCTCATCCGGCGCAGGAGGCGCGGCAGGATCGCCCCGTAAGGCCGCGCGACGCCCGGCGCGTGGATCCCGCCGTTCGCCGTCTCCTCCCCCGGAATCGGTGCCTCCCGGGGTGGGGGCTTCGGGAAACCATGGCCCATGGCCTCGACAGATCGGTGATGGGGTATAGCTTTATGGTCGTAACTGTTCGAGAAGACGGGAGTCATCTTGACCAAGACCTGGTTTATCACCGGCGCATCGAAGGGCTTCGGACGTGAGTGGGCGGAGGCCGCCCTGGAACGAGGGGACAACGTCGCCGCGACGGCCCGCAGGCCCGAGACCCTGGACGCCCTCGTCGAGGAGTACGGCGACGCCGTCCTGCCGATTAGGCTCGACGTCACGGACCGCGGCGCGGGCTTCGAGGCCGTACGGAAGGCCGCCGAGCACTTCGGCGCGCTCGACGTCGTCGTAAACAACGCCGGCTACGGCCACTTCGGCATGATCGAGGAGCTGACGGAGGACGAGGCGCGCTCTCAGATGGAGACGAACCTCTTCGGCGCGTTGTGGGTCACGCAGGCGGCGCTGCCGATCATGCGCGCCCAGGGCTCGGGGCACATCATCCAGGTGTCGAGCATCGGCGGCATCAGCGCGTTCCCCACCGTCGGCGCCTACCACGCGTCGAAGTGGGCGCTGGAGGGCTTCTCGCAGTCGCTGGCGCAGGAGGTCGCGGGCTTCGGCATCCGCGTGACCCTCATCGAGCCGGGCGGCTTCTCGACGGACTGGTCCGGACCGTCGGCGACGCGCAGCGAGGAGAACCCGGCCTACGCCGAGGTCCGCGAGGCGGCGTCGAGGCGCCCGTCGGCCAAGGACCCGGGCGACCCGAAGGCGACCCGCGCCGCGATCCTCAAGGTGGTCGACGCCGAGGAGCCGCCCTTGCGGGTCTTCTTCGGCAAGGCGCCGCTCGGGATCGCGACGGAGGACTACGAGTCGCGCCTGGCGACGTGGAACGAGTGGCAGCCCGTCGCCCTCGAGGCACACGGCTCTTAGCCACCCCGAGCTCCGCGAGCGCCGCCCGGGTCACGGGGCGGCGCTCGTCGTTGTCGTGGGATCTTCGGGATCGGCGTGCCCGCGTTGATCGGTCCGTCCGCTGCCTTCCCATCCACCCGCAAGGCGCGAAGCCATGTCTCCGGATCGGTACCGCCTGTGCCGGCCCTGCACGCGACGGTGCATGTTGGGGTGGTCGAACGCTCTCCCCCCTCAACCGTGCCCGGGTGCTTGCGGGTCTCCCACACGAACGCCTTCGCTCACGCGAGGCGGAGGCCCGGACCTGACAAGCCGCCTCCCTGGCGTAGAATATGCCGGTCGAGGGACCTACTTTACAGAGATGCTTGGACGGTGAACGCATGGCCGACGTAACGGTTATAGGTGGCGGGCTCGCGGGGAGCGAGGCGGCGTGGCAGGCGGCGGAGGCCGGCTGCTCGGTCGAGCTCTGGGAGATGCGGCCGGTCAAGGAGACCCCGGCCCACCGCACGGAGTTCTTCGCCGAGCTCGTCTGCTCCAACTCGCTGGGGAACACGTCGCTGGAGACGGCCTCGGGGCTCCTCAAGGAGGAGCTCAGGCGCCTGGGGTCCGTGATCCTGCGCTGCGCCGAGGAGCACCGCGTCCCGGCCGGCGGCGCCCTCGGCGTCGCCCGCGAGGACTTCCCTCGCGCCGTCACCGAGAGGGTCCACGCCCACCCGAACATAACGGTCGTCCGAAGGGAGGCGACGAGCCTCCCCGACGGCCCCACCGTCGTCGCGACCGGCCCCCTGACCTCGGACGGGCTGGCGAGGGAGATCATGGCGCTCTCGGGCGAGACGCTCTTCTTCTACGACGCGGCCTCCCCGATCCTCTTCCGCGAGTCGCTGGATGGGGAGAAGGTCTTCCTCGCGTCCCGCTACGGCAAGGGTGAGGCGGCTTACCTGAACTGCCCGATGACGGCGGACGAGTACTACGCCTTTATCGAGGCGCTCACGACCGCCGAGCTCTCGCCGATAAAGGACTTCGAGGAGGACATGTACTTCGAGGGCTGCCTCCCCGTCGAGGTCATCGCGAGCCGCGGCCCCGAGACGCTTCGCTTCGGCCCGATGAAGCCGGTGGGGCTCCCGGACCCGAGGACCGGCAAGGAGGCCTACGCCGTGGTCCAGCTCCGCCAGGACGACGCCGAGGGCCGCCTCTTCAACATGGTCGGCTTCCAGACGCGCCTGAAGTGGGGCGAGCAGAAGCGGGTCTTCCGCATGATCCCGGGCCTCGAGAACGCCGACTTCGCGCGCATGGGCGTGATGCACCGCAACACGTACCTCCCCTCGAACAAGATGCTCGAGCCGACCATGCGCCTCAAGGGGAACGACCGGCTGTTCTTCGCCGGCCAGCTCACCGGCGTGGAGGGCTACACCGAGAGCACCGCGATGGGCCACATCGCCGGCACGAACGCCGCGAGGGTGGCGCGGGGCCTGGAGCCCGTAGAGCTCCCGCAGGGCACGATGATCGGGGCGCTCGCCCACTACATCACCGTCAAGGACGGCACCCTGCAGCCCATAAACTCCAACTGGGGCCTCGTCCCCACCGTCCCGAAGAAGGAGGCCGGCAAGCGCCTCACCAAGCCCGAGCGCCGCCGGCGCCAGGCCCGCATGGCGCTCGACGCGCTCGAGGAGTTCGCCGGGGAGCCCGCGGGGGCGACCGCCTAGAGAGAGCCGCCGGACGGCTTCGTCTGCCGCGCGGGAGCGCCCCCGGAGCACCGGGAACAACCAGGCCACCACGGGCCTCCCGTCGCGCGCCGGATCGCAACGGAGGCCCGTATTAGTAGTCTCCGGAACCTTCTGTTACATTTCCCGTGCCTCGTGGTACCGGGTGATAGCGCGGGCGAGCGGTTGGAGGTCGGGTGTGTTGGGGAGCGGAGGGCGGGTGCTTCGCACGGGTGCCTCAGGGATCGCGGAAGAGCGGGACCTCGGCCGAACGGGCTTTCTCCAAGGTTTCGGTAGGACATCGAGCCGGTCTTCGGGCCGATGTCTTTGTGTGGAAGACGGGGTTTATGCATCGCCCTAGTCGTATGACGCGCCGGCGCTTTCTGGCGAACGGGGGGAAGGCGGTTTTGGGGCGGGGCTCGCCGGGGGCCTGCTCGCCGGGTGCGGCGGCGGGGGCGCGGGGCGGCCGGGGGAGCTCTCGCTGTGGAGCAACCTGGAGGAGGACGGGCAGGCGTACTTCCCCGAGAACGTCGAGAGGCCCTTCGAGCGGGCCAACCCCGGCATAGACCTCGCGGTCACGTACCAGCCCCCCGAGGACCTCGACCGCCTCGTCAGGATAGCGCTCCAGGGCGGGCAGGGGCCGGATCTCATCCCCACCCCCGGCCCGGCGTACGCCCGCGACTACGTCGACGCCAACATGTTCGCCGCCCTCGACGAGTACGCCGAGCGGTACGGGTGGCGCGATAAAATGCTCGGCTGGGCCCTGGACCTCGGGCGCTTCGGGGAGAACCTCTACGTCGTGCCTAACCAGTTCCAGACCATGCTCCTCTTCTACAACAGGACCCTTATGGAGGAGAAGGGGTGGGAGCCGCCGACGGACCGCGAGGAGCTCGAGGGGCTGGCCGAGGAGGCGATGGGACAGGGCATCGTGCCGTTCGCCGCCGGCATCGGAGACGAGCCGCCCGCGGTCGAGTGGTTCCCCACCGTCTTCTGGAACCACTACTCCGGCCCCGAGGCCCTCTACGCGGTGCTCACCGGCGAGGCGTCGTTCACGGACCCGATCTTCGTCGAGGCGATCGACCTCTTCGCCCGCTACGTCGGGAACGGCTGGTTCGGCGGGAGCACGGAGCGGTTCTTCTCCAACGGCTTCGACGCCTTTCACGCCGAGTTCGGCGACGGCGGGGCCGCGATGAACATGGAGGGCTCCTGGCTCATGTCCAACATAGACCAGTTTTTCGGGGACGCCGCCGGGAACGGCAACGACTGGGACTGGGCCCCGCTGCCGCCGCTCCGGGAGGGCGTGCCGCCGGAGCTCTACGAGCTCGGCATCGGCTCGACCCTCTCCATAAACAGCGCCTCGGAGGACCCGGAGGCCGCCGCGAAGTTTATCGACTACCTCTTCTCGGACACGGCGCGCGCGACGCGGTGGATGGCCGACGTGCCGAGCGCGTTCAACGTGCCCATACCGCTCCAGGAGTCGGACTTCCCGCCGAGCATGGACGACCGCGTCGCGCGCCACCTCGCGGCGCTGAGCCAGGCGACCGAGGGCGGGAACTTCGGCTACACCGCCTGGACGTTCTGGCCCGCCAAGTCAGAGCTGTACCTCTACGAGGAGATCCAGAAGGTCCTCACCGCGGACATGACGCCCGCGGAGTACTGCGCCGGCCTCGACGAGGTCTTCCGGGAAGACATGGAGGAGGGAGAAGTGCCACCGATACTCGAGCCGAGGAACGCCTAGTGGATACCGCGCAGCCCCCGAGTCTGAGGGGCCCCGCCGAGGACGGCCGTCCGGCCAAGGGGAAGCTCCGTCCGGGGAGCAGCCTGGAGCGGAAGAAGCGCCTCATCGCCTGGGCGTTCATGCTGCCGCTGGTCGCCGTCAACGTGCTCGTCATCCTCGGCCCGGCGCTCGCCACGGTCTACTACTCGTTCACCGACTGGTCCGGGCTCGGGGCCGCCGAGTGGGTGGGCTTCGAGAACTACCGGGACATCCTCTCGGACGGGGACTTCTACGGGGCCCTGTGGCACAACGTCCTGTGGACGGTCTTCTTTCTGACCGTCCCGATCGCGATGGGCCTCCTCGGCGCCTTCCTGCTCTCGCGCATAACCCGCTTCCAGATGTTCTTCAGGGTCGCGTACTTCGTCCCCTACGTCGTCGCGAGCGTGGTCAACGCGGCGCTGTGGCAGAACATCCTCGACCCCGACCGGGGCGTCGGCTCGGCGCTGGCGGGCATAGGCATCCCGTGGCTGGACGGGGTCTCGTTCTTCGGCGACCAGAACCTCGCGCTGCCGACGGTCGCCTTCGTGGACAACTGGCACTGGTGGGGCTTCGTGGTGCTGCTCTTCCTGACCGCGATGCAGTCGGTCGACAAGGAGCTCTACGAGGCCGCGAAGATGGACGGCGCGGGCCGCTGGCAGCAGTTTCTAAACGTCACGCTCCCCGGCATACGGCCCACGCTCGTCTTCGTGGTCCTCATGACGATCATCTCCTCCCTGCTCGTCTTCGACTACATCTACATCATCACGCAGGGCGGCCCGGCCGGCGCCACCGAGGTGGTCGCCACCCTGATGTACAAGGAGGCCTTCGTCCGCTTCGAGGCCGGCTACGCCGCGGCTCTAGGCATCGGGATGAGCTTCATGGGCGGCCTCATAGTGCTGCTGTTCCTCTACCTCCGGAGGAAGGGGTGGGAGATTTGAGCGTCGCCGAACGGCGGGGCCGCGCCGGGCGCGAGCCCTCCAAGATCCCCTACTACGTCGTCCTCTCCGCCCTCGCCTTCTTCGCCCTGGCGCCCCTTTTGGTGCTGGTCTTCAACTCCTTGAAGTCGAACGCGGAGGTCGGGCGTAACCCCCTTGGCCCGCCGACCTCGCCCGTCTTCGAGAACTTCCCGACGGCCTGGGCGCAGGGGAACTTCGCCACGACCCTGGTGAACAGCACGATCCTCACTTTGGGCACCGTGGTCGGCGTCTGCGTCATCGCCGGGATGGCCGCCTACGCGATGGCCCGCCTCGACCTGCCCGGCACCGACGGGGTGCTCCTCTACCTCTTCGTCGCGAGCGCGCTCCCGTTCCAGCTCTTTCTGGTGCCGCTCTTCTTTCTGTGGAACACCCTGACGCTCACGAACACGCTCTTCGGGCTCGTCGTGATCTACTGGGCGATCTTCTCGCCCTTCGCCACGCTCCTCCTCCGCTCGTACCTCGTCGCCCTACCGAGAGGCTTCGAGGACGCCGCCCGGATCGACGGGGCGAGCGAGTGGCAGGTCTTCACGCGCGTGGTCCTGCCCCTGAGCTGGCCGGGGTTCCTGACGATCGCGCTCGTCAGCGCCCTCGGGGCGTGGAACGAGTTCTTTTTCGCGGTGACGTTCATCCAGGACGACGCCCTCAAACCGGTTTCGACCAGCTTCCTCGCCTTCCAGAGCCAGTTCAGCCAGGACTGGGGCCTCACGAGCGCCGCGAGCATCCTGATCATGCTCCCCGTCGTAGTCCTGTTCCTGCTCCTCCAGCGCCGCTTCATCGACGGCCTCACCGCCGGGGGGCTGAAGGGGTAGAACGGCGCCTCCCCCGAGGCCCCGCCGGAGCCGAACCTTCCCCTACGACCCGTATATAGATATAATTGCTACATGAGCGGCGGCGTGCGAGGTTGGGGCGACGCTGCCGGCCCTTGCGGGGCGCGTGTCGGGCAACCGAGTGAGGAGGTAAGCCGTGTCGGCATACATGACGCAGTTCGCCTACACCGCCGAGGCGTGGAAGGCGCTCGTGAAGAAGCCGGAGGACAGGGCGGCCGTCTTCGCCGAGCATGCGGAGAAGCTGGGCGGGCGCGTACTCTCCTTCTACTACTGCATGGGCGAGTACGACGGGGTCGTCATCTTCGAGGCCCCGAACGAGGCGACGGCCGCGTCCATCCTGTTCACGGCCATCTCGCCGGGCCATCTCAGGGCGACGAAGACCACGGCGTTGATGAGCGTCGAGGAGACGATGGAGGCGATGCGCAGGGCCAAGGCGGAGGCGTACCCCGGTCCGACGCTCTGGTCGCCGACGCCGAGCTAGGGGGCTACAGCTTCGCCGGGGCCTCGTTCTGCAGCGCGCCCTCGAGGATCGTCTCCACCAGGGCGTCGAACCGTAGCCCCGCGGCCTCGGCGGCCAGAGGGAGGGTCGAGGTCTCGGTGAAGCCGGGGATGGTCTTCACGTCGAGGACCCAGGGGTGTCGCCCTCCAGGATCGTGTCGACGCGGGCGAAGCCCGAGCAGCCCATCGCGGCGTAGGTCTCCAGCGCCGTCTCCCGCAGGACGCTGGCGTCGTCCGCCTCGACCTCGGCCGGGATCGCGAAGTCCGTCGCCCCCGGGGTGTACTTGGCCTCGAAGTTGTACGCGCCGCCGCGCGGCCGTATCTCGACGAGGTTCAGCACCTGGGGCTCCTCGCCGGTCGGCTCGACGATCGGGATCGCGACCTCCGTCCCCGACACCCAGCGCTCCAGGATGATCTTGGCGTCGTAGCCGAAGGCCTCGTAGACGGCGTCGACGAGCCCGGACCTCTCCTCGACGCGCGTGAGCCCGAGCCCCGAGCCCTCCCGGGCGGGCTTGACGGCGAGCGGGTAGCCGAGGTACTCGGCCGCGACGTCGAGGGCCGCGGCGGCGCCCATCTCGTGCATCGCGCGCCGGAGGAAGGTCCGGAACGGCGGGGTCGGGATGCCCTTTGCCAGGAGCACGCGCTTGGCGTAGTCCTTATCCATGCAGCGGACGGAGGAGAGGGGGCCGCTCCCGGTGTACGGTATCCCGAGGGTCTCCAGGAGCGCCTGCACCGTCCCGTCCTCGCCGCCCTTGCCGTGCAGGCAGACGAACGCGGCGTCCGGGCGGAGCTCCATGAGCCGCTCCGTCGTCGCCTCCTCGACGTCTAGGGGGTAGGTCTCGTGCCCGAGGCGCTCGAGGGCGTGGGCGACGCGCCTGCCCGTGACGAGGGAGACGTCCCGCTCCATGGAGTGCCCGCCCCTGAGGACCGCTACGCGCGCCACCGTGCCCCTCCCCGTCCTAGCGGCGGTCGGTGCCGACGGCGGAGGAGGAGCGCCTCTCGCCGAGACGGTCGCCCGTGCGCGAGCCCCGCTCGAGGTCGCCGCGCAGCTCCATCCGCTCGCGCACCACCTCGGCCAGGAGCTCGATGCCCCGCCGGATCTTGTCGGGCTCGACGAACGAGAAGTTGAGGCGCATGCAGTTCTTGCCCGTCCCGTTGGCGTAGAAGCCCTCGCCGGGGACGTAGGCGACGTTCTTGGCGACGGCCCTCGGGAGCATGGCCGTCGCGTCGATGTACGAGGGGAGCGTCGCCCACACGAAGAGCCCGCCCTCCGGGTGCGTCCAGTGGACCTCGTTCGGCATGAACTCGGCCAGGGAGTCGAGCATCGCGTCGCGGCGCTCCTTGTACAAGAGCGTCAGGCGCTTCACGTAAGCGCGCCAGTCCGCGTGCTTGAAGTACGAGTGGATAAGCATCTGCGAGAGGTTCGACGAGCAGAGGTCCGCCCCCTGCTTGCCGATGTTGATCTTGTGCAGGATTCCGGGCTGGGCGTGGACCCAGCCGAGGCGCACGCCCGGGGCGAAGATCTTGGAGAACGTGCCGAGGTAGATCACGCGGTCCGTCTCGCCGCTCCGCTGCTCGAGCGACGCTATCGTCGGCGCGGGCTCCCCCTCGAAGCGGAGCATCCCGTAGGGGTTGTCCTCCAGGATCACGAGGTCGTACTCGCGCGCTATCTCCAGAAGCTCGAGCCGTCGCTCCGCCGCGAGCGTGACGCCCGCGGGGTTCTGGAAGTTCGGGACGGTGTAGATGAACTTGACGTGGATGCCCTGCTTGCGCGCCTTCTTGAGGGCCTCGCGGGCCGCCGAGGGGATCATGCCCGCCCGGTCCATCGGGACGTGCAGGATGCGCGGCCGGTACGCCGCGAACGCGTTCAGGGCGCCCACGTAGCTCGGGCCCTCGCACAGGACCGCGTCGCCCTCGTCCAGAAAGACCTTGCCGACGAGGTCGAGGCCCTGCTGCGCCCCCGTGGTGAGGAAGATGTCCTCGGCGTAGGCCCGCGTGCCCTCGGCCTCCATCACGTCAACGATGACGTCCTTGATGCCCTCCAACCCCGACGTCGGGCCGTACTGGAGCGCCTGGGCGGAGTCGGCGGCGACGTTCGCGCTGATCTCGCGGAACGCCTCCTCGCCGAAGACCCTCGTGTCGGGGAAGCCGCCGGCGAGCGAGATGATGCCCGGCCTCGAGAGCGTCGCCATCAGGTCGCGGGTCGCCGAGCTCTTCATGCCCTTGACCCGGTTGGCGTACAGGAAGTCGAAGCGGTCGAGATCTACGAGCGGCACTTATGCGTCCTTTTGTTCGTTTTCGAGGTCATCTTTCGGAGCCCACCGGGGCGACGAGCTCCACGTTTCTCCACCCGAGGTCCTCCGAGAGGACCCGCCAGAGCTCGGGCGCGAGCTCGAAGCGGCTGGAGGAGCAGGAGCGGCCCCGCACGGAGAGCACCTTTACGCCCTCGTCCCCGCCGCCCCCGGAGAACGCCCCCTCCTCGGCGACGGCCCCAACGAGGTACGCCCCCTCCACAAAGGTCTCGCCCGAGAGGCAGGCCTCCAGCCGCGCGACTTGCTCCCGCCTCACCACCGGCGCGAAGACGTACCCCGTCGTGAGGGCGAAGGGACCCGAAGGGCGCAGCACGAGGTCGAAGCGCTCCGGGGAGGCGCCGCAGGGCACGTCCTCCACGACCGTGGCGAACCCGTTCTGCCCGGCGTGCTCCGCGAGCCCGGCTTTCAGGCTCTCGAGCTCAGCGAGCTCGTCTTCCGTGGGCTCCAGCGGCAGGGAGAGTTTGCCGAGGGCCTCCCACACCCCCTGCCCGAAGACGAGGGCGAGCTCGCCGGAGTTGGCGACGAGGCGCACCCCGTCACCCGCCGTCTCGAGCTTATGGAGGCTCTCCACCCTCACCTCGCGCATGGGCGCGACTGTAACACAGCGGGCGTATGTATTGTAGATTTCGAGCGATGAGAGCCGTCTTCGTCACCTCCAACGAGAACAAGCTGCGGGAGGCCCGCGAGATCCTCGGTATAGATCTACGCAGCGCCGCCCTCGACCTCGCCGAGCCGCAGGCCGTGAGCGTCGCCGAGGTCGCCTTGGAGAAATCCCGCGCCGCCCGCGCCGCCCTCGAGGACCCGCCGCACCCCATCCTCGTCGAGGACTCGGGCCTCGTCTTCGAGGCGTGGAACGGCCTCCCCGGCGCCCTGACGAAGTGGTTTCTCCGATCCGTCGGCAACGAGGGCCTCCTCAAGATGCTCGCCGCTTACGAGGACCGCTCCGCCCGCGCGGTCTGCGCGCTCGCCGTGAGCCTCCCGGACGGCGGGGGGGAGGTCTTCGTGGGCGAGGTGCCGGGCCTGGTCGCCCCCTCCCCGAGGGGCGGGAGCGGTTTCGGGTGGGACCCTATCTTCGTCCCCGAGACCCCCGGTGGGGAGACCTACGCCGAGCTCGGAGCCCGCAAGAACGATGACTCCCACCGGGCACGGGCCTTCCGCGCCGCCCGCGCCGCCCTGATGCGGGGCTAGCAGGAGTCCCGGCGGCCCCTGCGTAGAGACGAGGCGAGGGGTACTCCGAGGCGGCCGGTACGAGCCGGACGATGCGCCACAAACCGCGTTCCCAAGCTGAGTTTGCGAGAAGGCGCCGTTTGGTATTCTGTGGGCTGTACAAAGCTTCGTTCAAAGGGAAGGGGGCCACAGTGCCAGCGGAGAGCGAAAACACGGCGGACGGTGCGGTAGAGACCCAGGAGCAGCAGCAGGGTGGGGGCGGCTCGGTCGCGACCGACGGAGACCGGCTCGTCGAGCTCTACAAGAAGATGGTCCTGATCCGGACCTTCGAGGAGGCCACGCAGCGCGGCTTCAGGCAGGGCAAGATCGGCGGTTACCTGCACGTATACATCGGGCAGGAGGCCGTCGCGACGGGCTTCCTCGACGCCTACAAGGAGGGCGATCGGGTCATCACCGCCTACCGGGACCACCCGCACGTCCTGCTGTTGGGCAGCGACCCCAAGGCGGTCATGGCCGAGCTCTACGGTAAGGGGACGGGGATCGTCAAGGGCAAGGGCGGCTCCATGCACCTCTTCGACGTCGAGAAGGGCTTCATGGGCGGCTACGGCATCGTCGGCGGGCACATACCGTTGGGGGTCGGCTTCGCCTACGCGCAGCGCTACGAGGAGACCGACCACATCACCCAGCTCTACCTCGGCGACGGCTCCATAAGCAACGGGGCCTTTCACGAGGCGGTCAACCTCTCGGGGCTGTGGGGCAAGGACGGGATGAACCCCTGCCTGTTTATCGTCGAGAACAACCAGTACGGGATGGGGACGAGCGTCGAGCGGACCACCGCCATGACCGACCTCGCCGCCAAGTTCGACGCCTACGGCGTCGAGAACGAGAAGGTCGACGGCATGGACATCGAGGCCGTCCTCGAGGTCGCCCACAGGGCCGCAGATCGGGTCCGCGAGACCGGCAAGCCCTACGCCGTCGAGGCGCTCACCTACCGGACCGCGCCGCACGGGGCGGCGGACTTCTTCGAGAAGTACCGGACGAAGGACGAGATCAAGCAGTGGCGCGAGCGCGACCCCATCGGCCAGCTCGAGCAGAAGCTCATCGAGCGCGAAGTCGTCGACGAGGACGGCATCGAGGAGATCAAGAACGAGATGAAGGAGACCATCCAGGAGGTCGTCCGGTTCGCCGACGAGTCGGACGAGCCGCCCCTCGAGGAGCTCTACACCGACGTCTACACCGGCGGCGGCGTCTACACCGGAGAGGAAGGGTAGCCCATGCCCGAGATGACCTACCGCGAGGCCCTCAGGGCCGGGATGGCCGAGGAGATGGAGCGCGACGAGAAGGTTCTCCTCATGGGCGAGGACATCGGCGTCTACGGCGGCACCCACCTCATCACCGACGGCTTCCTCGACCGCTTCGGCAAGAAGCGCGTCATAGACACCCCGATCGCCGAGGGCGGCTTCACCGGAGCGGCCATCGGGATGGCGATGCTCGGCCTCAAGCCCGTCGTCGAGATGATGACCTGGAACTTCTCGTTTCTTGCCGCCGACCAGATCATCCAGAACGCCGCCAAGGTCCGCTACTTCTCCGGCGGACAGGTCGAGGTGCCGCTGGTCATCCGCGGCCCCAACGGCGGCGGCGTCCAGCTCTCCGCCCAGCACACGCACTCCCTGGAGAACATGTACGGCCACTTCCCCGGCCTCAAGGTCGTCAGCCCGGTGACGCCGAACGACGCCAAGGGGATGATGCTCACCGCCATCCGCGACCCCAACCCGGTGATCTTCCTGGAGGCGGGCGCCCTGTACGGGACGAAGGGCGAGGTCCCCGACGGGGACAACGCCGTGGAGTTCGGTAAGGCCAGGGTCGCGCGCGAGGGGACGGACGTCACGCTCATCTCCTACGGCCGCCAGGTGAACCTGTGCGTGCGGGTCGCCGAGAAGCTGGAGGAAGAGGACGGCGTCTCGGCCGAGGTCATAGACCTGCGTTCCCTGCGCCCGTTCGACTCCGAGACGATCGTCGAGAGCGTGAAGAAGACGCACCGGGCGGTCGCGGTACAAGAGCAGTGGCGCTGGTTCGGGGTGGCGAGCGAGGTGGCTTCGATCATCCAGGAGCAGGCCTTCGACTACCTCGACGCGCCGGTGATCAGGGTGAGCGGGGCGGAGGTTCCGGCGCCGTACGCCCGAAACCTGGAGCTCGCGGCCTTCCCGAGCGAGGAGGCGGTCGCCCAGGCCGCGCGGCAGGTCTTGTACCAGGAGGTGAGCGCGTAATGCCCGAAGTCATCATGCCCAAGATGGGCGACGCGATGGAGGAGGGCACCCTCCTCAAGTGGCTCAAGAGCGAGGGCGACGAGGTCTCCGAGGGCGACCCGATCGCGGAGATCGAGACCGATAAGGTCACGCTGGAGATCGAGGCCGAGGACTCGGGCACCCTGGCGCAGCTGATGGTGAGCGAGGGCGATGACGTCCCCGTCGGCCAGGCGATCGCGTTTATCGCCGGCGAGGGCGAGGAGGTCCCCGAGAAGGGCGGCGGGGGCCAGCAGGAGGAGGCCCAGGCCGAGGGGGCGACGACACCGGCGGCGGGCAGGCCACCGCCACGGAGGAGCAGGGCGATCCGCGCCAGCCCCAGACCGGCGGCGGTGAGACCCAGGCGGCCGGGGACGCGTCGGAGACCGGCTCCCCGACGGGGCAGGAGCGGGCGGCAACGGCCACTTCCGCGCCTCCCCGATCGTGCGGCGCCTCGCCCGCGAGAACGACCTCGACCTCTCGCGCATAGAAGGCTCCGGGCCCGCCGGACGCATCGTCGAGCGGGACGTCAGGGCCGCCATGGAGAGCGGCACCGCGCAGGCGAGGGCCGACGGGCAGCAGGCCGACGGCGCGGCCCAGGCCTCCGTCGAGGCGCCGGAGCAGCCGACCTCGCAGCAGGCCCAGATGCAGGGCTTCCAGCCGGCGCGCATCCCCGAGCCCACCGAGGCGCCGGGGACGACGCTCGTCGAGCCCACGAGGATGATGCGCGTCATCGGCGAGCGGATGACGGAGGCCAAGCAGCACGTCCCGCACTTCTACGCCACCGTGGAGGTACGTATGGACGCCGCGATGGCGCTGAGAAAGCAGCTCAACGCGCAGCTCGAAGGCGAGGGCCTCAAGCTCTCCGTCAACGACTTCGTGATGAAGGCGTGCGCGGTGGCGCTGAGGAACTACCCGAACCTCAACGCCCTGTACACCACGCGCGGCATCGAGCTGCACGAGAAGGTCGACATGGCGATGGCGGTCGCCCTGGACCAGGGCCTCATCACCCCCGTGATCCGCGACATCGCCTCCAAGGGGCTCGCGACCATCAGCCGCGAGTCGAAGGACCTCGCGGCCCGGGCGAGAGAGGGCGGGCTCAAGCCCGAGGAGTACCAGGGCGGGACCTTTACCGTCTCCAACATGGGCATGTTCGGGATAGAGAGCTTCACCGCGATCATCAACCCGCCGCAGGCGGCGATCGTGGCGGTCTCCAGCATCGAGCGGCGCCCCGTCTACGACGAGAACGGCGAGATCGTCCCCGGCAACATGATGAAGCTCACCCTCTCGGCCGACCACCGCATCGCCAACGGCCGCGACGGCGCCCTCTACATGTCCGAGGTCAAGCGCACCCTGGAGAACCCGGTATTGTTGATGGTCTAGGGGCTGGCCCATCCCTAGCTACTCAAGAGGCGTCTCCGGGTCATCCCGGGGGCGCCTCTTTTGTGTGGCCGGGGTTGTGTCCTTAGAGGTGTACCCCTGCCTCCGACTATAATGCGGACGATAGGGAACAGGCGACTGGAGCTTTACGGGTGAACGGAGGCAAGCTTTCGGCGGAAGAGCTCTCGGAGCTCCTAAATAAGCTCGGTCGTGGCCTGAAGGACCTTTACGGCGAGCGCTACCGGGGGCTAGTGCTCTACGGCTCCTACGCCCGCGGGGAGGCCGACGAAGGCAGCGACGTAGATGTGTTGCTCCTGCTCGATGGCGAAGTCGATACAGTACGGGAACTCGTGCGTGCTGAGGAGGTAAAGTGGCCTCTCTCACTGGAAGCGGGGTACACTGTCTCGCTTCTACCAGTTAGCCTTACCTACTACCGCAACTCCGGGGAACCTTTCGTGCGAAACGTCCGTCGCGAGGGTGTAGCGGTAGCTTGAGCCAGGTACGGGCCCTTCTGCACAAGGCCGAGCGCTCCTTCTCTGCAGCCGTATTGTTGCTCGAAGCAGGAAGCCCAGATTTTGCCGCATCTCGCGCTTACTACGGCTGCTTTTACGTCGCTGAGGCGCTGCTGCTGTCAGAGGGGTTACGCTTCTCCCGGCACGGACAGGTAATCTCGCAGTACGGGCGACTCTTCGCCAAAGAGGAGAGGTTGGACCGCCGCTTCCACCGCTTACTGGACTATGCCTTCTCTATCCGTCAAGCTGCAGATTACACCGTGGAACTTGCCATAGACGCTGGAGAAACGCGCAAGGTGATCGAGGAGGGGAAAACCTTCCTCGCCGCTGCACAAGAGTATCTAGATCGGCACAGCGTTTAGGACACCGATTCTTAGCATCTGACCGCCGAACCCCCGAGGAAGAACGGGAGGAGCACCCGGCCCGGACCGGGCACGCCCCCCCTAGCGCGTTACGAACGCTTACTGCTGCTGTGGGACGATGACGTCCTTGACGGTGATGTTCACCTCGGTCACGCGCAGGCCGGTCATGTTCTCGACGCGCTGGACGATCACGTCGCGCATGGTCCCGGTGACCTCGGGGATGGACCTGCCGTAGGGGACGGTGACCGTTGCGTCGACGGCCGCCTCCCTCTCCCCGACCTCGACGGAGATGCCCCGGGTGCCCCTGCTGCTGCCCGTCACCCTGCTGAAGAACTCGCCCACGGTGGGGGAGTTGTCGCCCGGGATGCTCGCGCCGCGGCCGGCGATCTCCGGTTCCGCCCCGGAGACCTCGGCCACCGCCTCCGACACTATGCTGGACACCACGGCGCTCTTGATGGTCGTCTTCCCGCGGCCGGTCACCAGCGGGCTCCCGCCGTCCTGGGCGCTCCGGGCGCGTTCGGCAGTCTCTGCCAAGGTTGTGCTCCTTCCCCTCTTCCTTATCCCGCGGACCAGAATAGCCGAACTTTCGTATGCGTGCCGGGATGGTCCCCGCCTACCTCCTCCTGCTCTTCCTCCTCCTTCGGCGCCCGGGCGAGGCGGTGGCATCGTCTCTCGGAGCTGTAAGGGGCGGCGCGAGGCTCGGGGCCTTCGGTTCCGCACCCTTCTCAGGGGTAGGCTTGTCGCGGTAGAGGATCAAGTTCTGGCACAGGGTTATGGTGTTGGAGGTGACCCAGTAGACGAAGAGCCCGGACGGGAAGCCGCCGAGGGCCAGAAAGAGGCCGAAAACGAGGGGCATCGCGCGCATCAAGCCCTTTTGCTGGGGGGCCGTGCGCCGTATGATCACCTCCTGCGCGGCCATCATGGTCGCGACGTAGAGGACCGGAAGGACGAAGAACGGGTCGGCGGCGGTGAGGTCCTGAAACCAGAACAGGCCACCGGTCCGGAAGCTCTCCAGCCCCTCGAACTCCTTGATCGTGTAGTAGAGGACGACGAAGATGGGGAGCTGCACGAGGGCCGGCAGGCAGCCGCCCAACGGGTTCGTCTTGCTCTCGCCGTAGAACTTGAAGGTCTCCTCCTGCTGCTTTCTCGGGTCGTCCTTGTGGCGCTCCCGGATCTCGTCGAGCTCGGGCTGCAGGAGCTGGAGCTTGCGCATGCTCCTGACCTGCCGCACGGTGAGCGGAAAGAGCAGGGTCCGTACCACGACGGTCAGCAACGCTATGGAGAGCCACCACGGCGCGCCCAGGGCGTGGAACTCCTGGAGCATGGCCCCGAGGAGGTCGAAGAGCGGGTCGAAGAGCGCTCTCAGAGAACCCACGGGGACCTCCTTGGGAAGGCATTACGGCATGCGTTCATGTGTACCGCCTTTTTGTGTAGCGGAGAAGGGCTGGCTAGGCTTGACGCCCCGCTTGGCCGTCCCGCTTCACGGGGCGGTTAGGCGGCGGAGGGCCGCGCTCCGGCGCGCGGGGCGCGGGCGACGATCTTCACCCAGCCGCCGAGACCGGAGATGAGGGTGGGGAGGACGAGCGAGGGGGCCACGACGGGCAGGACCCGCTCGCGGGATTCCGGCCTCTCCGCGGGCGCCGGCTCCGGAGAGGCCGGGAGCAGGAGGAGGGCGTTGACGTAGGGCAGCGGGGGAGCCAGGCCCGGTACGCGTTCGAGACCAGGCCGGCGAGGCAGCAGGACGTCCCGAAAGCGGCCAGCAGGGAGAAGCCGAGCTCGACGTTCGCGTGCTCGCCCAGCTCGGGGAAGGACCCGGCCAGCAGCAGGAGGATGGGGGAGAGGACGAAGACCGGCCCCGCTCCGGAGAAGCCGGAGAGAAGGTTCATGAAGAAGCCCCGGAGGGTCCTGAGCGTCGGTGCCTTCATGGCGAGATGTTAGCACCCCCTGGTGGTCGCGGAGCCGACCGAAGCGGCGGCCAGGGGCTCAGGCAGCGGCCCGTTCGGGCGCCGGCTCCCCCTTCGCGCGCCGTATGCCGGTGAGCAGCAGGATGAGGGCCACGCCCGCGCAGAGCGCCCCGACCCAGCCCAGGGCCGCGATCGAGCCGTAGCCCAGGGCGAAGGAGCCGAGGATGGAGCCCGCCCCCTGGCCCAGGTAGATCGCCGACGCGTTCAGCGACAGCACCGTGTTCCGCGACTCGGGGGCGGTCCGGATCAGGCGGTACTGCTGGAGCGGGATGATCGCGAAGCCCGCGACACTCCACGCGACGAGCGCCGCCACGGCGCCGAGCACCGCCGCCGTCGAGCCCGCGTCCGCCCCGGTCAGCAGCGAGAAAGAGAGCAGGGAGAGCGCGAGGACGACCAGGATGCCGCCCATGCTGCCCCGGTAGCCCCGCCGGTCCGCCCAGTACCCGCCGAGGGAGTTGCCCGCGATGCTCGCGAGCCCGAAGACGAGCAGCAGCGCCCCGATCCCTCCGCCCCCGTACCCCGTGAGATCCTCGAGAAGTGGCCTGATGTACGTGAGCACGACGAAGCCCGCCGCGACCCCGAGCGCGGTGATGCCGAGCACCGCCAGGATCGCCGCCCTCCCCGCGAGGGTGAACATGGACCGGAGCCCCGCGACCGGGGGGTTCTCGACGTCCGGCAGCACCGCCGCGACCGCGACCGCGGCGACCGCCGCGAGGGCGCCCACCATCACGAAGCTGGCCCGCCAGCCGAACTCGTCCCCGACCAGGGTCCCGAGCGGTATCCCGACGACCCACGCGACGGTCATCCCGCCTATGACGAGCGAGAGCGCCCGTCCCTGCTTCTCCGGGGACGCGAGGTCCGCCGCGACGGCCCCCGCCACGGGCGTCAGAATCGCCGCCCCAACGCCGCCGCCACCCTCGCGCCCAGCAGCAGCCCGAACGAGGGCGCCACGGCCGCCGCCCGTTGGCGAGGGCGAAGAGGACGAGCGCGGCGACGAGGAGCCAGCGCCTCGGCACCCCCTCCGTGAGGGTCACGAGGACCGGCGAACCGACGGCGTACGCCACGGCGAAGACCGTGATCAGGTGCCCCGCCGACTGCACCGGGACGGAGAACTCCCCGGCGATGCTCCCCAGGAGCCCCGTCACCACGAACGTGCCGGTCCCTATCGCGAAGGTCGCCAGGGTGAGGATGAGGACGCGGAGGTTCACCGGCTCCCCCCGTGCGGCTGCCCTTCTCCCTCGCCGAGCTTCGCGAAACGCCGCAGAAACCCCCGCCAGGCCTCCCGGAACTCGGGGCTCTCCGGGTCCTCGCCGGTGGTCATGCGCGTGATCTGGGCGAACGCCACGGGGTAGGCGGTGAGGGCGTAGACGGCGAGCTGCAGGTAGCGCGGGTCGAGGTCGGGCGGGAGGTCGCCCCTCGCCCTCTTCTCCCTGAGGTCCCCGACCTGGCGCGCGATGGACTCGCGCCGCTCCTCCTCGAGGAGGGGCTCGTCCCCGCGCTCCGCGGCCTCCCAGGTGAGGAACCGGATCCAATCGAGGTCCTCGTAGAGCCCCTCGAAGTGGTACTCCAGGAGACCACCCAACTCGTCCGGCGACCCCTCGAGCCTCCCCAAACGCTCCTCGATCTTGCGCTCCACGACCTCCCGGAAGAGGTCCTCCTTCCCCCCGAAGTAGTGGTACAGGAGCTGCTTGTTCACCCCGGCCCTGCGCCCGATCGACTCGACCCGCGCCCCCGCGAAGCCCTTCTCCGCGAACTCCCGAACCGCCGCCTCGACGATCCGCCCCCGCGTCCGCTCCGCGTCCCGTACCTTGCCCAAGCCCTCGACCCACTCCCTCGCTCAGAAACTATCGACCGTATGTATACGAAAGTACGTTCTTATCAACCGTTTGTCAAGTTGTAGCGGGCCGTGTTGAGGCGCACCGGTTCGGGGCTGCGTCGGGGTGGGGCTGGGTTAAGCTGGATGTTCCGACCGTCACAAGGGGAAGGCGGCGGAGGAGCGCGGAGAGGAGGAGGCTATGGCTGTTGAGCCGGCTGTGATCCGGAACGTGTGCTTGATCGGCCACCGCGGGAGCGGGAAGACGGCGCTGGGGAGGCGATGCTGGGGCTTGCTCAGGGAGGCAGGGTCCGGCGTCCGTCCTCGACAACGCCGAGGAGGAGGTCGAGCGTGGGATGACGCTCGGGATGGGCGTGGCCCACCTCGAGTGGAAGGGGCGCCACGTCAATGTGCTGGACACCCCGGGGGACGGGGGTTTCATCGCGGACGCCTTCGTGGCGCAGAGGGCGGCCGATTGCGCCGTCCTCGTGGTGCATGCCCAGGACCCCATACAGGTCGTGACCGAGCGCGTGTGGCGGCGCGGGGAGAAGGAGGACATCCCGCACGTCGTCGTCGTCAACCACCTCGACCGGGAGCGGACCGACTTCGTGGCCGTGGTGGACCGGTTGCGCGAGCGGTTCGGGCTGGCGGTCGTGCCGCTGAACCTGCCGATCGGCAGGGAGGGGGAGTTGCGCGGGATCTACGGCCTCCTCACCGGCATCGCTTTCGCGGACGGGGAGCAGAAGAACGAGGTCCCGGAGGGGATGGAGGAAGAGGTCGAGGCGGCGAGGCTCCTCATCTTCGAGACCATCGCCGAGAGCGACGACACGCTCTTGGAGAAGTACCTCGAAGGGGAGGAGCTGACCACCGAGGAGCTCTTCGAGGGCTTGCGGCGCGGCATCGCGGACGGCGTGATCATCCCGGCGCTCGCGGCGAGCGCGGAGCGCATGATCGGGGTGGACCGCGTCCTCGACGTGATCGCCGGCAGCGCCCCGAGCCCGGTGGACCGCTGCCGCTGGACGACCGTGGGCGGCGAGGAGGTCCCCTGCGACCCGGACGGACCGTTCGCCGCCTACGTCTTCAAGACCTACGTCGACCCCTACGCGGGGCGCCTGAGCGTCTTGCGCGTCGTGAGCGGGCGCTGCCGCTCGGACGAGACCCTGACCAACCCGAGGACGGGCTCCACCGAGCGCCTCGGGGGCGTCTCGCACATGATGGGCAAGGAGCGCATCCCCGGCGACGAGGCCGTGGCGGGGGACATCATCGCCGTCGCCAAGCTCAAGGACACGCACACCTTCGACACCCTGTGCAAGCCCGAGGGGTCGTGGAGTTCCGGCCCGTCGAGCTCCCCGAGTCGACGACGGCGTTCGCCGTGGGGCCAAGACCCGCGGGGAGGAGGAGAAGGTCTTCGAGGCGATAAAGAAGGTAGCCGACGAGGACCCCTCGCTCGTGCTCGCGCGCTCGGGGTCGACGGGGGAGGAGATCCTCTCCGGCCTCGCCCAGATGCACGTCGAGCTCGCGCTGGAGCGCATAAACCGCCGCTACGGGGTGGAGGTCGAGGCGAGGGCGCCGAAGGTGCCGTTCGTGGAGACGATCTCCGGGGCCTCCGAGGCCCAGGGGCGCTACAAGAAGCAGACCGGCGGGCGGGGGCAGTTCGGGGACGCGAAGATCGAGGTCTCGCCGCTCGGGCGCGGCTCCGGCTTCGAGTTCGAGGACGCCATCACCGGCGGGGCGATACCGCGTCAGTTTATCCCGGCCGTCGAGAAGGGCATCCAGGAGGCGATGCGCGAGGGACCCATCGCCGGCTACCCGGTCCGGGACGTGAAGGTCCGCCTCTACGACGGGTCCTTCCACTCGGTCGACTCCTCCGAGGCCGCGTTCAAGGTGGCGGGCTCGATGGCCTTCAAGAACGCCGTCGAGAAGGCGCGCCCCGTCCTGCTCGAGCCCTACGTGAAGGTCGAGGTCCTGGCCCCCACGGAGCTCGTCGGGGACATCATGGGCGACCTCTCGGGCCGCAGGGGGCGCCCCATGGGCATCGAGCAGCGCGGCGAGCGGCAGGTGGTGCAGGCCGAGGTCCCGCAGGTCGAGATGCTGACCTACGCCCGCGACCTCCGCTCCATCACCGGCGGCCGGGCGAACTTCCACGTCGAGCCCGGCCACTACGAGGAGGTCCCGCCGAACCTCGTCGACAAGGTCCTCGCCGCCAACGTCCGGGAGGAAGAGAAGGAGAAGGTGGGCTAGCACGCCGGATAGGGGGGAGGGACCGTCCCTTCCCCCCTTCGCTCCTCGACCTCCTCGGGCCCGTGGCCCGCATTACGCTACGCAACGACGGTTGAAGTAGAATGGGCGATGCATGCTCGGCGAGGGGGGCAGAGGCGTTCTCCGTGAGGTAGTAGCCGGGGTGCGGTTGCTGTTGGACCGGGCGGAGAGAGCCGTTGAAGCATAGAAGGCCGGACCGGCCTCGCACAAAGGAGCTTCCGTTTCCACCCGCGGACGACCGCGCGCTGCGCCCCGTATCTCTAGCGGACGGGGCGTGAAGGCCGCGCCTTCGCGGGGCGTCTGGATCTGCCTCGCAGCGCTGCTCGTGCTCGTCGCCGCGGGCGCCTTGTACGCCGTGCGGAGCCTGGAGGGCACGCGCGACTCCCTGGAGAAGAGCGCCGACATAGGGGACGAGGCGGGCGTGGCGGTCTCCGAGATGCAGGGGGCGGTCGCCGGGATCGGGCGCGGCACCGTGGAATACGTGCGCACGGACGATCCGAAGTTCCGGGAGGCCGCGGCGGGGTCCCGGGAAGAGTTCGAGAGGGCCAGGGCCCGGTACGAGGACCTCGCGGGGGAAGGGGCCGGGGTGGAGATCGGCGCCCTGTACGACGAGTACGGCGCCGTGGGCGAGTCCCTTCTGGAAGGGAACGACGAGCAGGAGGCGGCGAGGGGCCGGATCGACGGGGAGTTCGCCGAGATCAAACGCATCCTGGGCGACGAGACGAGGGAGAACGTGGGCTCGCGCGGCCCGGACGGCCCGAGAAGCTGGAGGAGACGGCGAAGATGAGCGGCGCCGTCGCCGGGATAGAGCGCGCGCTCGGCGACCGCTCCCCGAGCCCGCGGAGGGGCGCATGGAGGCCGCGTCGCGCGGCGTCGGGAGCTTCAGGGCCGCGCTCGACCGGTTCAGGGAGCTCCGGCTCGACGCCGGGGAGCGGGAACGGGCGGACGAGCTGGAGAGGCGGCTCGACGGCGCCATCTCCGGGGTCGAGGACCTCCTGATGGTCGACGCGGAGCTCCGGTCGGACCTGCGGGAGTTTTCGGGGCTGCGGGCGGACCTGGACGGGGCGCTGGACCGTGAGGCCCGGGAGCTGCGCGGCGAGCAGGCGGCGCGGGCGGAGGGGAGCACGAGCCAGGCCCTCGGACGGGCGCGCGCCCTGGTCCTCGCCGTCCTCGCGGCGGCGGCCGTCGCGCTAGGGGCCGTGCTGCTGGTCGCGACGGGTGTCGCGGCCCGCGCCTTGAGGGGGGCGACCCGCCTGGGCAGGCGGACGGGGGAGGCGGCCGGCAGGCTCCGTCGCGGGGACGTCCGCGTGGAGAGGGGGCTCCTGCCAATAGGGCTCGCGCTCGCCGCCCTCCTGTGGATCGCGCAATCCTACTCCTCGGGCGGGGACCTCCTCGGCTCGCTCCTGCCGTCGCGCCCCGCGGAGTGGCTGGGTCGCGGGGCCTTGGCGGCGGGGATCGTTGCCACCTTGGCGTACGTCCGGTTCGTGCTGAACCGGCGCGGGCGGGAGGGCGAGACGCGGGCGCGGTCCGAGCGGCGCGAGCGGGAGGACGAGGCGCGCTCCAGGCTCGCGGCCGTGGTGGAGTCCTCGGACGACGCGATCATCGGCAGGACGCTCGACGGCGTGATCACGAGCTGGAACTCGGGGGCCAGCAGGCTCTACGGCTACGGGGCCGAGGAGGTGGTCGGGGGCTACGGCTTCGAGCTCGCCCCGCCCGACCGTTTAAACGAGATGCTGGGCCTCCTGGAGAAGCTCAGGCGAGGGGAGAGCGTCAAGACCTACGAGACCGTACACATGGCCAGGGGCGGCAGGCTCATCGACGTCGCCCTGACCATCTCCGAGATCCGGGACGGGAGCGGGGCGCCCATCGGCTACTCGACCATCACCCGCGACATCACCGAGCGCAAGCGCTCCGAGGAGAAGCTGCGCCAGCAGAAAGACCTGTACGAGGCCCTCCTGCACGCCCAGAGCGAGGTCGGCGAGGGGCTCTTGATCCTCGAGGACGGGCGCATCGTGTACACGAACGAGGCGTTCTGCGGGATCAGCGGCCACGACCCGGAGGAGCTCATGTCCTTGCCCTCCGTCCTCGACCTCGTCGTCGGGGAGGAGAGGGAGGCGTTCGGGGAGAGGCTCAGGAGGACCGCCGACGGCCGGACGGAGGGGGACCAGCAGACCGTGATCCTGCACCAGAGCGGGCGGCGCGTCACGGTCGAGACCGGCATAAAGACCGTGCGCGAGGACGGACGCACCCGGCTCATCGTCATCCTGCGCGACATCACCGAGCGCAAGAGGGCCGAGGAGGCGCTTCAGGACTCCGAGGAGAAGTACCGCATGCTCGTCGAGACCGTGCAGGAGGGGTTCGGGATCATCGACGCGGACGAGAAGATCACCTACTGCAACGCGGCCTACGCCGCGATCTTCGACTCCACGCCCCAGAATCTCGTCGGACGCTCGCTCCTCGAGTTCGTCGACGGCGAGGGGCGCAGGGAGATCCTGCGCCGCGCGACCCCGGGCGACGGCGCCGCCGGCTCCTACGAGGTCGCCATCCGCACGGACCTCGGCAACAGCAAGGACCTCTCCGCCTCCGCGACCCCCGTCGTGGACGCCGAGGGGCGTTCGCAGGGGGCGGTACACGCGATCATCGACATCACCGAGCGCAAGCGGGCGGAGGAGCAGCTCGCGTACATGGCCCGCTACGACCACCTGACCGGCCTCGGCAACCGCGTCCTGTTCGGGGACCGGATCGAGCGCGCCCTGGCCCGCGCCGACCGGAACGAGGCCCCGGTGGCGCTGATGTTCCTGGACCTCGACCGCTTCAAGGCCGTCAACGACACTTTAGGCCACGAGGCGGGCGACGAGCTGTTGAAGGGCACGGCACGCCGCCTGCGCGACTGCGTGCGGGAGACGGACACCCTGGCCCGCATGGGCGGCGACGAGTTCGCCGTCATCCTGGAGGGCCTGGCCGACGGGCAGGACGCCGCGCTCGTGGCGCAGAAGATCGTCCAGCGCCTCGCCGAGCCCTTCGACCTCGACGGCCACGAGGTCTTCGTCACCACGAGCATAGGCATCGCGGTCAGCCCGCCGAGCCCGGACGAGGACCTGGTGAGGGACGCCGACGCGGCCATGTACCACGCCAAGCAGCTCGGCCGCAACACCTACCAGTTCTACACGCCCGAGATGAACGTCCAGGCCCACGCCCGCCTCTCGCTGGAGGGCAACCTGCGCGGCGCCCTCGAACGGGACGAGTTCGTGCTCCACTACCAGCCCCAGATCGACCTCGCCACCGGCAAGATCGTGGGCGCCGAGGCCCTGCTGCGCTGGCAGCAGCCCTACTCCGGTCTCGTCCAGCCCGAGGAGTTTATCGACGTGCTGGAGGAGAGCGGCCTGATCGTGCCGGTCGGGGACTGGGTGCTCCGCGCCGCCTGCGCCCAGGGGAAGGCCTGGGAGAGCGAGGGCCTCCCGCCCCTGCGCGTCGCGGTGAACCTCTCCACCCGCCAGTTCAAGGGCGAGAACCTCGCCGAGAGGCTCTCGCGCATCCTCGACGACACGGGGATAGACCCGGGCCTCCTCGAGCTGGAGCTCACCGAGAGCCTCCTCATGGAGGACGCCCCGGTGAGCTCCTCCACGCTGCACGAGCTCAGGGTGCTCCTCGGCCTCAACCTCTCCATCGACGACTTCGGGACGGGCTACTCGTCGCTGAGCTACCTTAAGCACTTCCCCCTCGACGCCCTGAAGGTCGACCGCTCCTTCGTCCGCGACATCGCCACCGACCCGAACGACGCGGCCATCGTCACCTCAATCATCAACCTCGCGCACAACCTGCGCCTCAAAGTGATCGCCGAGGGCGTCGAGACGGAGGAGCAGCTCGCCTACCTCAGGGAGCGCGGCTGCGACCTCGTACAGGGCTTCTACTTCAGCGAGCCGGTCCCCGCCGAAGAGCTCTCCGAGCTCGTCAGGCGGGACGAGCCGCTGCCGAACTTCTCCCTGCGAGGGTAGAAGCAGCCCCCGCGACCCACTCGGAGCTGAATCCCGGGCCGTACCGCTCCGAGCTCGTCTCCCTTCTGGTATATACTTTAGATGTATACCAAGGAGGTTGTATGGTGAAGACGGCGAAGCTTTTCAGCAACGGGCGTAGCCAGGCGGTGCGGCTGCCGAAGGAGTTCCGCTTCGAGGGGGACGAGGTATACATCAAGCGCGTGGGCAACGCCGTCGTGTTGCTGCCGCGTCGCGGTTCCTGGCAGGGGCTGTACGAGAGTCTGGAACGTTTTTCGGACGATTTCATGGAGGAACGGGAGCAGCCGGTCTGGGAGGAGGAGCGGGAGAGCCCGTTCGCGTGATCCTTCTGCTCGACACGAACATCTGCATATACCTGATCAGGGGGCGCCCGCCTGAGGCGCTGAGAAGGTTCGAAGGGTACGCCGTCGGTGAGATAGGGGTTTCCTCCATAACGGTGGCGGAGCTTCACTTCGGGGTTAGCAAGAGCAGGCAGCCAGAGAAGAATCGTCAGGCTCTGGAGCAGTTTCTACTCGCGCTGGAAATCGTAGGCTTCGACGGGAACGCGGCCGTCGCGTACGGACGCATCCGTGCCGAGCTCGAGGCGAAGGGTACCCCTATCGGTCCCCTGGATACGCTGATCGCCGCTCAGGCCATCGCGCTGGACTCGACGCTGGTGACCAACAACATCGGGGAATTCTCTCGCGTGCCCGGGCTAGAAGTCGAGGACTGGAGCAGCGTTTAGCCCGTAGGACGTTCCGAACAAGGACCGTCGTTGCCCTTCTGTAGCGCGGTGACGCCTAAAAGCCGGGTACGCGGTGCCGCGGCACCGGGCGCGATCTTGGGCTCAAACCCGCGCGGGCTCCCGGGGCACGGCCGTCCCGATGAGGCAGTCCCTGGTTACGAGCTCCGCGAGCTCCTCCTCGCTCATGCCCTGCGTGCCCCGGGGGCGCATGGGGAGGACGAGGTAGCGGACGTCGGCGGAGGAGTCGTGGACGGCGACGGGGAGGTCCGCCGGGATCTCCAGCCCGAACTCGCGCATGACGGCGCGCGGCTCGGCGACGGCGCGGGAGCGGTAGGCGGGGCTCTTGTACCAGTCGGGAGGGCGGCCGAGGATGGCTCGCGGGTAGCACGAGCAGAGGGTGCAGACGATGAGGTTGTGGACCTCGGGGGTGTTCTCGACGGTGACGAACTCGACGCTGCCCGAGGCGTCTATGCCGAGCTCCGAGCAGGCGGCCTTGGTGTCCTCGAGGAGCAGCGCCTTGAACCCGGGGTCCGTCCAGGCGCGGGCGACGAGGCGCGCGCCGTTCTCGTAGGAGCGGGCCTCCATGTACCGGACCTGCGCCTCGACCTCCCCGTGCGTCAAGAGCCCCTTCTCGGCGAGCAACTCCTCGACGGCCCGGATGCGCGCTGCCCAGGGGCTTCTTTCTTGCTTCGGCTCCTCGTGCGGGTGCCCGTGGCCGTTCTCGCCCATGCCAGTCCTCCTATTCGGCGGGTTCGAGCCAGTGCTCGTAGATGTCCACGTGGAGCGTGTCGCCCGGCGCGCCCTCGTAGCCGTCCCAGAGGTCGGCCTGCCGGAAACTCACCCTGTAGAGGGGCTTCTCGGGGAGGCCGGCGCCGCCGTAGGCGAGGGACTCGGGGTCGGGAAACTCGCCGAGGACGCCCGTTACGCGGCCGCGCTTGCCCTTGACGTAGTCCGGGGTGCGGACGTGGCCCCTCTTCCGTAGGTCCGGGACGCGCACGGCGTCTCCAGGCCGGAAGCGGGCCGCCGGGGCGGGGCGTATCACCCGCCGCTCCAGCGCTTCTCGAGGGCCGCTGCCCGCTCGTCGATCTCCCCTTGCGTGAGCAGGCCCTTCTCGACCACGAGCTTCTCGGCCGCGGCGGCCCAGCGCTCGTAGTAGCTCATCTCCCGGTAGGCCTCGAGGCCCTCGATGGCCCGGCGCATCTCGTCGGTAGTCTTGTGGCCCTTCGCGTTCAGGACGTAGTTCACCGCGTCGGCGATGCGCTCCCAGTCCTCGAGCTCGTGCTGGCTCTTATCGACGGGGCCGAACTCCTCGCGCCGGCCCCCCATGTCGTGAACGCCGCTCATGCGGCCATCCTACCCGACGCTTATAACCTCGGCCAGCGGCGGGCGCTCGACGAGCTCCTCGACGTGCTCGCGCAGCGCGAGGCCCTCGGGGGTCGCGACGGCGTGGAGGTACTCGCTGAACTGGAAGAGGGAGTCGGGGAGCCCGGGGTCGCGGACCTGCTGCAGGCGCCCGTCCTGGCGCAGGCGCCTGGCGACGGCCCGGAGGACGGAGTAGCTCATGCGGCCGAGGTCGAAGAGGGGCTGGTGGCGGTTCTGGCGGGTGCCGAGGTCCACCTGCGCCATCGCCCCGAGACCGACCTTCTTGAGGACGTCGATCATGATCCCCGTCTCCACGGCGTAGCCGGTCAGGAAGGGGATGGAGGCGAAGAGCTCCTTGTCCGCGGCGAACTCGCCGGCGAGGGGCTGCACGAACCCGGTCAGCTCGGGGTAGAAGAGGTTGAAGAGGGGCTTGGTCGTGAGCTCCGTCACGCGCCCCCGCCGTCCTGCTCGACGGACTCGCTGCTCTTGAACGGCCGCCTGAAAGCCCCTTGACGAAGCGCACGCCGGGCGTGGCGAACATGGGGCCTAAAGTGCCGTAGACGAACTGCGGCTTGAAGTCCTTTGTGTCGGCGTCGGCGAACATGACGACGTCGCCCGACGCCACGGAGAGGCTGCGCCACATCGCGTCGCCCTTGCCGTGGGCGCCGCCGTAGCTGGAGAGGAGCTCGTTCTCCGAGAAGACCTCGGCGCCCTTGCGGCGGGCGACGTCGGCGGTGCCGTCCTCCGAGTCGGCGTCGACGACGAGGGTCTGGTCCACGAGTGGGATGCCCTCGGGCATCCTCTCGTTCAAGGCGCGCACCTCGTCCACGATCTCGCCGACCGTGTCGGCTACGTTGCGGGAGGGCAGGACCAGGCTGACGGTGCGGCCCGACTCCCTCTTGAGCCGTCCCAGCTCCGAAAGGTCCGAGAATGCTTCATGCTTGTAAGATCGGTTCTCGAACCACTCCGCGGCGTCTTGGGGCGCGAAGCCCCCCTCATGCTTTCTCATGCCGGGTAAGCTAGCGTAAAACACCTCACATGTCTATATTCGTCGTTTGGGATAGGTGTGGTCCGACACCGGGGCCCTACGAGACCGTGGTGCGCAGGACCTCCGCGATCGGGGTAATCCCGCGGGCGGCCTTGAGGAGGCCGTCGGCGCGCATCCTCACCATCCCGCCCCTGACGGCGGCGCGCGAGATCTCGTCCGCCGACTGCCGCTCCAGCGAGAGGGCGACGATCTCCTCGTTCATGGGCATGAGCTCGTAGATGCCGATCCTGCCGCGGTACCCCTCGCCGCCGCAGGCCTCGCACCCCTTGGGGGCGAAGAAGGCGCGCTCCCCCTCCTCCGACCCGAACGGGAAGCCCATCTCCCCGAGGAGCCTCTCGTCCGCCGTGACCGGGACCTTGCACGCCTCGCAGAGGCGCCGGACGAGCCGCTGGGCGACGACGCAGCCCACCGCGCTCGTCGTCAGGTACGGGTCGACGCCCATGTTCGTCAGGCGGGGAATGGCCCCGGCGGCGTCGTTGGTGTGCAGGGTCGCGAGGACGAGGTGCCCGGTGAGCGCCGCCTCGACGGAGATCTCCGCCGTCTCGCGGTCCCGGATCTCGCCGACCATCACCACGTCCGGGTCGCCGCGCAGGATGTGCCGGAGGCCGGAGGCGAAGGTGAGGCCCGCTATCGGGTTGACCTGGAGCTGCGTGGCCCCTTCCATGCGGTACTCGACCGGGTCTTCCACGGTGACGATGTTCCGCTCCTCGTCGTTCAGCTCCTCCAGCGTCGTGTAGAGCGTCGTGGACTTGCCGCTCCCCGTCGGCCCGGTGACGACGACGGCGCCGTAGGGGCGCGAGAAGGCGCGCCGGTACCGGGCGAGCATCCCGGGCGAGAGCCCGAGCTCCCCGAGGCGGACCCGGGCGAGGTCGTGGGCCAGGAGGCGCAGCACGACCTTCTCGCCGCGCACGCTGGGGAGCGAGGCGACGCGCACGTCGACCGGCGGACCCTCGGGGCGCGCGAGGACGGTGAAGCGGCCGTCCTGCGGGAGGCGGCGCTCCGCGATGTCCATGCCCGCCAGGATCTTGAGCCGCGAGACCACGCTGTCCCGGAGCCCCAGAGGGGCCGTCGTCACCCTGCGGAGGACGCCGTCGACCCTGTAGCGCACCACGAGCTCCTCCTCCCGCGGCTCGAAGTGGACGTCGGACGCCCCCTCTCCCAGGGCCCGGCGGATAACGGAGTTGACGAGCCGCACGACCGGCGCGTCCCCGTCCCCCCGGACGACGCTCAGGGCGGCGGGCTCCCCGGCGGCCGGCCTCCCGCCCGACCCCTCGAGGAACTCGTGGACCTCCTCCCTTATGCCGAAGACGCGGTCCTGGAGGTGGCGGATCTCGCCCGCGGCGGCCACGACGGGCTTGATGGGGAGGTCGGCGAGCGCCTCGAGGTCGTCGAGGGCGAGCACGTCCGTCGGGTCGCTCACGGCGAGGACGAGCCCGTCGTCCTCGACGCGCAGGGGGAGGGCGGCGTACCTGCGGAGGACCTTCTCGCCGAGGATCCGCAGGGCCGCCGGGTCCACGAGGCCCTCCCGCAGCTTCACGTACTCAAAGCCCCCGGCCGCCGCGACGGCCTTCGCCACGTCCTCCTCCGAGACGAGGCCCCTGAGCACGAGCGCCTCGCGTACGCTCCCCCCGGACCCCGCGACCGCCCGAAGGTCCCCCGCCCGAGCTTGCCCTGCTCGACCAGGATCTCCCCGAACCCCCTCGCCGGCGAGCTGACGCGCTCCCCCGCGAACCGCCTCTCCCTCGACCTGCCGATCACCCGCGCCCCGATCCTCGCCGCCGCCCGACCCCGAGACCCTGACCGCAAGGGCGCGGAGGGCGTCGTCCCGCGGGGAGGATCTCTCGGGGGCCTAGCGGCGTTTGGTATTCCACCTCGTCGGAGTGCCGGCGTTCGAGGTGCTGAAGAGGCCCTTGGGCGTGGAGACGGAGGTGACGATGGCCATAAGGATCCAGTAGACGAGTGGGTAGTAGACGGCCACGGGAAGGTAGCGCAGGATGCTGCGATCGTAGCGGCGGTCCAGGAGGACGCCGGTGCCGAGCTGCATGAGGCACAGGGTCGCGATGAGCATGCCCCACCAGTTCGGGATGGGCGAGGCCCCGACCGGCGGATGGCCGACGGCGTAGGAGAAGGCCCAGAAGGCGGTCAGCCCCACGAAGACGTAGGCCCAGAGAATCGAGAGCGAGGACTCGAAGAAGACGGGCCACATCCTGCGGCGCTTCCAGGTGAGTACGTCGGAGCCGTGACGCCTCAGGACCTGCGCCAGCCCGAGGGTCCACCGCTTGCGCTGCTTCCAGAGGCTCCGGAAGTCCTTCGGCACCCTCATCCACACGATCGCCTCGGGCTCGTAGCGGACGTCGTAGTAGCGCTTCTGGAGCTTCCACGTGATGTCTATATCCTCCGTCGCCATGTCCGGGCTGAAGAGGCCGACGTCGAGGAGGGCGGACCTTCGGAAGACCGAGACGACGCCCGAGACCGTGAGGACCCTGCCCCACACCCGCTGGGCCCTCCTCTGGATGCTGACGATGGAGGTGAACTCTATGGCCTGCAGCTTCTGGAGAAAGGTTGCCTTCTCGACGACGCGCGGGTTGCCGGTGACGGCCGCGACGCGGGGCGAGGAGAAGTGCGGGACGACGTGGCGGAGCAGCAAGGGCTCGGGCGAGGAGTCGGCGTCGAGGATAAAGACGATCTCCCCCCGCAGGCAGGGGATGGCGTCGTTTATGGCCATCGCCTTGCCCTCGTTCTCTGCCTTGGCGACGAGCCTCACCTCGCCCCTCTGCACGAAGGGCAGTATCTCCCTCAGGGAGCCGTCGATGGAGCCGTCGTCGACGACCACTACCTCGAAGTTCGGGTAGTCGAGGGCGAGGCAGCTCCGGAGCGTCTCACCTATGAGCGCCTCCTCGCAGTAGCAGGGCACGAGCACCGAGACGGACGGGTACGAGCCCTCCTCCGGCTGCGGCATCTGCTGCTTGCGGCGCTCGCGGCGCCAGTAGTACGTGGCGCTCGTCGTCGTCCACATGATGCTGGAAAGCACGGGATAGAAGGCGAAGAAGGCGAGCAGGACCAGGTACGGCCACGAGGTCTCTATTCGGGAGAGAAGCGGGTCGAGGACGCTCAAGCGACGTCGTCTTCCTCCGGTATCTCCAGGCCCGCTCGGCCCACGAGGTTCTCGGCGGTCGGGTCGCCGCGGTAGGGGATGAAGGTCTTCCGGGCGTCGTCGAAGCCGACGAGGATCGCGCCCTCGCCCCGCAGGCTCGTCCAGTCCGCCACGAGCTCCCGCTGCAGAAAGTCCTTCGAAAACGCGTGTTCCGGCACGAATACGGCCTTCCGCGGGCCCCTCCTCGCGAAGATCCTGAGGTTGTGGTGGATCCAACCCAGCGCGATCGCCTCGTTCACGAGGGCGCATGCCCCGAGAAAGCCGAGGGTCGAGAGCATGGTCACCGGCGCGGTGTGGCGCACGACCGAGACCCAGGCCCACAGAAACAAGACCCAACCGACCGCGACGAGCGCGGTCTGCACGGGCCCGTAACGCCTCGGACGGATACGGCGCGGCGGCGCCGAACCTCCGCGCGCCCGCGTGTCCACGACCATCTCGTAGGCGACGAATGCTACGCTCGTCGCGCCGCCGAGCGGTCTCGGTCGCGTCATGGATTCCTTCCTTCGGGCACTTGACGTATTCGACACATCGTAACAAAACCTTTAATGAAACCCTAACCATCCGGTCGGTGCGTCGCTTGCGCGGGTCGTGGTGGGGGTTTGGTAGAATCCGGAGCCCGCCCGAGGACGTTACGGTTCGCAACCTGGAAGAGCGTGACGGATGCGCATAGTTCTAACGAACGACGATGGCATAGACGCCGAGGGCCTGCTCGCGGCGCGCCAGGCCCTGGAAGGGGTGGGGGAGGTCCTCACCGTCGCTCCGGATCGGAACCGCTCGGGGGTCGGCCGGGCCATCTCCTTCGGCGCGCCCCTGCACGTCGAGGAGCGCGAGATGGCCGACGGCGGGCTGGGCTACGCCTGCACCGGCACGCCCGTCGACTGCGTCAGGCTCGTGGCCCTGGGTCTCATGGGCTTCCGGCCGGACCTCGTGGTCTCCGGCATAAACCACGGCGAGAACCTCGGGGACGACATCACCTACTCGGGGACCGTGGCGGCGGCGTTCGAGGGGATCGTGATCGGGGTCCCCGGCATCGCCCTCTCCCTGGCGGTCGAGCGCCCCTGGCACGACCACGACGAGGTGGAGTACCACTTCGGCCCCGTCGCCGACTTCGCAGCCCGCCTCGCCCAGAGGGTCGAGAAGGAGGGCCTCCCCGAGGGGCGCATCCTCACCGTGAACGCCCCGAACCTCCCCGAGGGGGAGCTGAAGGGCGCGAGGGTCACGAAGCTCGGGCGCCGGCTCTACACCGACGAGCTTATCGAGGTGAAGGGCGAGGGCGGGCGCGTGGGCTACGACATCTACAACAACCCGCCCGGCCGGCATGAGGAGGAGGGGACCGACTTCGCCGCGGTCGAGTCCGGCGAGATCAGCGTCACCCCCGTCCACCTCCAGCTCACCGACCACGCCGGCCTCGAAGAGCTCGAAGACTGGAACGTCGGCAACCTCCTCAACGGGAAGGGCGGGCGCTAGGTGGCGCCCCTGAGAGCCGTTCTCTTCGACTTCGACGGCACCATCGTGGACACGACGAACCTGATCTACCAGTCCATGCGCCACGCGACCGGCGAGATCCTGGGCCGCGAGCTCCCCCGCGAGACCCTCATGCGGAACGTCGGCCAGCCCCTGCCGAAGCAGATGGAGCTCCTCGACCCCGACCGCGCCGCCGACCTCCTGGAGAGCTACCGGACCTTTAACGACGAGAACCACGAGCGGTACATCGCCTCCTTCCCGGAGGTGGAGACGGCCCTGCAGCGCCTGCGCGACGCGGGCCTCGGCGTCGCCGTCGTCACCTCCAAGCGCCGCCACTCCGTCGAGCTCGCCCTCGACTCGTTCCCGGCGCTGCGCGGCCTCGTCGACTTCTTTGTCACGATGGAGGACACGACGGAGCACAAGCCCAGGCCCGAGCCGCTCCTCAAGGGCCTGGAGCTTCTCGGCGGCGTCCCGCCCGAGAACGCCGCCTACGTCGGCGACGCCCCCTTCGACGTAATGGCCGCCCGCGCCGCAGGCGTCGCGGCCGTCGCCGTAAGCTGGGGCGCCTTCACGGAGGACGCCCTCAGCGTCACCGAGCCGGACCACCTCTCCGGGGACCTGAACGGCGCGGTGGACTGGCTCCTCGAGAGGGCCTAGCGGTCTTCTCCTCCTAGGCGCTTCTCCTGCGCGCCACGCCCAGGGCGGAGATCTGGGGGGCTACCGCGGCGGCGAGGACCGCCGCGAGCACGACCTTGACGATGTCGAAGGGGACGAAGGGGAGCACGCCGGCCGCGACGGCCTCGCCCGCCGAGAGCCCCGCTTGGACCGCGAGCCAGAGAGCGCCGAGGGCGTAGATCGCGACCAGCCCCAGGAGGCCGAACGCCGTGCCGAACCCGATGGCCCTACCCCGTCTCCCCGACGCCACGACCCCGAAGGCGAGCCCGGCCGCCGCGGCGGCGAAGGGGTAGGAGACGAGGTACCCGCCCGTCGGGCCGAGGATCGAGCCGAGCCCGCCGTGAAACTGCGCGAAGACCGGGAGCCCCGCGGCGCCGAGCAGGAGGTAGACGACCTGGGCGAGCGCGCCGTAGCGCGCGCCGAGCAGCAGGCCCGAGAGGATGACCATCGGCACCTGCAACGTGAACGGCACCGGGGTGAAGTACAGGGGTATCGCAATCTGGGCCCCCACCGCCGTGAGCGCCGCCATCAACGCAACCCTCGCCATCACCGCTGCCCGCATCCTGCTCCTTCCGTCGACCCTTTACACGGCCCCGGATGTTAGCAAATCGCCCTCACCTCACACACGAACGCAGGTATGTTGCCAGCCCGGGCCCCCCCGAATATATTCAGATAACCAAAGTATCAATATAGATGCGTGGCGCGAGGAGGCGGATCGGGATGGCGCGAGTCGACGAGGTGGCGAAGGGCATTTATCGGATCTCCACCCTGGAGGCGGAGTCGGAGTTCCAGTTCAACCAGTTCCTCATCGACGACGAGCGGCCCGTTCTGATCCACACTGGCATGTTCCCGATGTACGAGTCGGTGCGCGCGGCGGTGGCGGAGGTTCTGGACCCGGCGCGCCTCGCGTACGTCGTGTGCCCGCACTTCGAGGCGGACGAGTGCGGCGGCATGGGTCGCTTCGTCGAGGAGGCGCCGGCGGCGGTGCTGGCGTGCGGCGAGGCGGGGGCGATGCTCAACCTGACGCAGTGGGACTACTCGGGGCCCGTGCAGGGGTTCCGTGACGGCGACGTCGTCGACCTCGGCGAGCACAAGCTGCGGTTCCTGGAGACGCCGCACGTCCACCACTGGGACTCGATGATGGTCTTCGAGGAGACGACGGGCAGCCTCTTCCCGGCCGACCTCTACGCGCAGCCGGGGGACCAGCCGCCCGTCGTGCGGGAGAACCTCGGCAGGGAGGTGTGCGGGTTCTATCAAGAGATCGGCATCTTCGCCGCGGAGGGGCCCGTCAGGAGGGTCGTGAATAGGATCGAGGGCCTGAACCCGAGCTGGGTCCACCCGATGCACGGCGGGAGCCTGCCCGGGGACGTGGTCCCGGCCTACACCCGCGCCCTGCGCGAGGAGGAGTTCGCCTTCGACGGCAGGATCTTCGGCCGCAGAATCCCCGGCTAGGGGGACCCGCCTCAGAGCCGGGCCACCGCCGCCGCGAACGCCTCGATCTCCGCCTCCGTGTTGAAGAGGTGTGTGCTCGCCCGCACGTACGGGTAAGGCTCGGGGATGTAGCGCGCCACGAACTCCTGCTTCAGGAGTTTCTCCGCGGCCTCTTTCGAGGGACCCCCTCGATCTCGAAGGCAACGAGCCCCGAGTGGGCGGGACGGGGGGAGCGGATGGTGACGCGGGGCTGCCCGGAGAGGAGGTCCATGAGCCCGTCCGCGCGGCGGCGGATCTCCCGGAAGCCCTCCGCGCCGCGCTCCTCCACCGCTTCGGCGGCGGCGGCGAAGCCCGCGGCCAGCGCTGGGCTCATCGTCGAGGACTCGAAGCGGCGCGCCCCCGTGTGGAGCTTCTCCCGGTAGCCGCCCTCCGCGTCGAACGCCGCCGGGTCGGTGAGGGACATGAAGCCGATGTTCGTGCTGTGCAGGCCCTCCTCGAAGAGCCCCGGCCGGACGTAGAGGGCGCCCATCCCCTCGGGGCCCAAGACCCACTTGTGGCCGGTGAAGGCGTACATGTCGGGGTCGAGGGACTGCATGTCCACGGGGACGTTGCCCGCGCCCTGGGCGCCGTCGACGAGGGTGAGAACGCCGCGTTCGCGGGCCAGGGAGCAGATCTCCCGGAGCGCCAGCTCCTCGCCCGTGGTCCAGTCGACGTGGGAGAGGGCGACGAGGCGGGTCTTCGGCGTTATCGCCGCGGCGATCTTCTCCGGCGTGATCGGGGGATCCAGGAGCCTCACCTCGGCGCCGTAGCGGTGGGCCGCCTCGTGGAGGGGGACGAGGCAACCGGGGTGCTCGGGGCGGGCGGAGAGGATCCCGTCTCCCTCCCGCCAGTCGATGGAGAAGGTGCCGAGGTTCATGCCGTGGGTGCTGCTCGTGGTGAGGGCGAGGTCATCGGGGGCGGTGTTCAGGAGCCGTGCCGCGGCCCCTCGGGCGCGGGCGTAGGCGTCGCGCTGGTGGGCGTAGAGGCCGACGCCCTCGAGGTAGGCGGGGCCCGAGCACAGGTCGTCGAGCTCGCGCATCGCCTCTATCGTCTCGCGTGTCGGCGGGCCGCTGCCGCCCGAGTTCAGGTAGGTAAAGGAGTTGTCGGCGAGGGCGGGGAACAGCTTGCGGGGGAGATCCAATGGGGGTCCTTCCGGTCCGGCGCGGGGGATTTGGGCTTGCCGTTTGTATAATAGACCTTCTATGGATCGGTCCCATCTGGCCAGGATAGGCCGCCGCCGTCGCCGTCGCGTGGAGGAGCGCAAGCGCCGCGGCCGCGTGTGGAGGGTCGTCAGGGGCGCGCTCGTCGGGCTCGTCGCGGTCTTCTTGCTCTCGACCGTCGCGAGCGTGGGCGCCTTCGCCTACACCTACAGGACCCTCTCGGAGAACCTCCCCGAGCTGGACAGCTACCGCACCGCCGAGCTCGCCCAGACCTCCGTCGTCTACAACGCCCAGGGCGAGGTCGTCGACGAGCTGCACGGCGTCCAGAACCGCTTCGTCGTGGGGCTCGACGAGGTGGACCCGACCCTCAGAGACGCGGTCGTCGCGATCGAGGACCGGCGCTTCTACGAGCACCGGGGCGTGGACTTCGAGGCGATCGGCCGGGCGGCGGTGGAGAACGCGAAGACCCTCTCCGTGAGGGAGGGCGGCTCGACCATCACCCAGCAGCTCATAAAGAACACGTACATAGCGCAGGAGCAGCGCCAGATCCCCTCCCTCCAGCGCAAGCTGACCGAGGCCTCGCTGGCCTGGCAGTACGAGGAGGAGCACGCGAAGGAGGAGATCCTGGAGCAGTACCTGAACACGGTCTACTTCGGGGCGAACGCCTACGGGGCGGAGGCCGCCGCCAGGACCTACTACGACAAGGAGGCGAAGGACCTGACCCTCCCCGAGTCCGCGATGCTCGCCGGCATCATCAACCTCCCCGGCACCTACGACCCCTTCTCCGACCCCGAGAGCGCCAGGGCGAGGCGGGACGTCGTGCTGGGCCGCATGCTGGAGAACGGCTACATAGACGCCTCCGAGCACGCCGAGGCGGTATCCACGGACCTGAACCTGAGCCGGGGCCGCGTCGAGTACGAGAACGACAACGAGTACTTTCTGGACGCGGTGCGCAAGGAGATGGCCCGCGAGTACGGCGAGGAGGCGCTCTACGAAGGCGGGCTCAAGATCTACACGACCCTCGACCCGCGCCTGCAGGAGCTCGCCGCGTCCGCCGTGGACGGCGTCGTCGTGCCCGAGGCGGGCGACCCTTCGGCCTCCCTCGTCTCGGTCGAGCCTTCGACGGGCGCCGTGCGGGCGATGGTCGGGGGCTCGGACTTCGAGCAGCTGAAGTTCAACCTGGCGACGCAGGGCAAGCGCCAGCCGGGCAGCTCGTTCAAGACGTTCGTGCTGGCCGAGGCGATCCGCCAGGGCATCTCCCTGGACACGAAGTACGTCTCGAAGTACCTGGAGGTCCCGATGGGCCTCCTGGAGGAGCCCTACGTGGTCCAGAACTACGACTTCCACGAGCGCGGCCCCATAAACCTCAAGACGGCCACCGAGCAGTCGGACAACACGGTCTACGTCCAGCTCGCCCTCGACCTCGGCATGGAGAACGTCGTGGAGATGGCGAAGAGCATGGGCGTGGTGAGCGGCCTGGAGACCTACCCGTCCACGGCGATCGGCGGCCTCGGCGAGGGGGTCTCGCCGTTCGAGATGGCCTCTGCCTACTCGACCCTGCCGAACGGCGGCGTCCACATGGAGCCCTACCTCGTCGAGAAGGTGGTGAAGGAGGGGGAGGGCGGCGGGGAGACGGTCGTCGAGGAGCACGAGCTCTCGGGGGAGGAGGCGCTCACCCGCGACCAGGCGGCGGCCGTGACGCAGACCCTGCGCGGCGTTGTCGAGCGGGGGACGGCGAGCCGCTACCGGGACCTGGACGCCGAGATCGGGCGCCCCTCCGCCGGCAAGACGGGGACGAGCGAGGAGTTCGTCGACGCGTGGTTCGTGGGCTTCGTCCCCCAGCTCACCACGAGCGTCTGGGTCGGCTACCCCCAGGAGCGCGTCTCGATGGTGAACATCAACGGGCTGGAGGAGATCAACGGCGAGAACTACCCCCTGGACATCTGGTCCGCCTACATGCAGGGCGCCGTCGCCGGACTCCCCGTCGAACAACTCGACGCCCCGAGCCCCGACTTGAAGCTCCAGATCAAGACCGGCGGCTACGCCTACAAAGAGCCCGAGAAGAAGGAGACGACCGGCGGCACCACCGGCGGCACCACGAGGGGCGGCACGACGGGCGAGACCACCGGCGGCGGGACCACCTCGGAGACTACGGGGCCGGCAACGGTGCCGGGCGTCCCGAGCTCCGGTACCCCGGGCGCGGCCCAGCCTTCCGTACCGGCTTCGCCCCAGCAGCCACTCATACCTCAGCGGCAGACCCCACCGGTAAACGGACAGCCGCCCGCGGCGCAGCCGACGCCCTCACGTCCGGCGCAGTACTAGGGATCAAATACAGGCAACGCCCGTCCCCGGTCGCCGCATCCGGGGGAACCGCCGGTTATCCGCCGGCGACGATCTTCAGGACCTCTTCCTGCAAGGCGTCGTTGTTCGTGGCGATGAGGCCGTCGGCGTCGTAGGTCCACTCTCCGCCGGTGAGGTTCGTGACGCGGCCCCTGCCTCGGAGACCATGAGGGCGGTGGGGGCGTAGTCCCAGGCGGTGTTGCGGGTGCCGATGGAGACGTCGATGTAGCCGGCGGCGAGCCAGGCGCCCCGGATGCCGGCGCTCCCGATGGAGCGGACCTGCCAGCACTTCTTGAAGACCTCTAGGATGTTGTTCTTCGCGGGATCGTTGCCGTGGCGGTAGGAGACGTCGGCGCCCACGAACGAGTCTTCGAGCTTCTCGGCGCCGCCGACCTGCAAGGGGTAGCTCTCGCCCGAGGCCGTCTCGCGGAAGGCGCCCTCTCCTAGCGACGCGTGGTAGATGTCGCCGAGGCGCGGGGCGGCGACGGCGGCGTGCAGGATCTTCTGCCCCTCCGCGACCGCGACGCAGGCGCAGAAGAGCGGGTTGGCGCGGGCGAAGTTCGCCGTGCCGTCTACGGGGTCGATAAACCAGGTGCGCCCCGTGGGGGAGATCTCCCCGCCCTTCTCCTCCGAGAGGATGGAGTCGTTCGGGTAGCGCTCCTGGATGCGCGAGATCAGGAGGTCCTCCGAGAGGAGGTCGACCTCCGTCACGAGGTCTTTCGGGCCCTTCTCCCGGATCTCGCCGGGGTCCTCGAGGCGCGTGAGGTGCAGCTCCCCGGCCGCCCGCGCGAGCTCGCGGACGAAGAGCCCGAGCTTCTCCGGGCTCTCGTCCGCGGGTCCGCCGGGGAGCGGGACGCTACCGGAGGTACTCACGCAGGTTCTGGGTGCGGCGCTGCTCGCGCAGGAGGTTCAGGGTCTTCATCTGGATCTGGCGGACGCGCTCGCGGGTGATGTCGAACTCGCGGCCGACCTCCTCCAGCGTCCTGGGCCTGTCGTCCTTCATCCCGAAGCGCAGCTCGATAATCTGGCGCTCGCGCTCCGGGAGCTCGTCGAGGGCCTCCCGGAGGTGCGCCTTCAAGAGCGCCTCGGAGACGGCCTCGGTCGGGGTGACGGCGGTCGCGTCCTCGAGGAAGTCGCCGAGCTGGGAGGAGTCCTCCTCGCCGACCGGCGTCTCGAGGCTGATCGCCTTCTGGCTGATCTCCTGGAGCCTGACGATCTCCTCGACCGGCACCTCGAGCTCGCGGGCGATCTCCTCGTCGGAGGGCTCGCGGCTCAGGGACTGCGTCATCCTGCGGTGCGTCCGGTGGAACTTGTTGACCTTCTCCACCATGTGCACGGGGATGCGGATGGTCCGGCCCTTGTCGGCTATCGCCCGGGTTATGGCCTGGCGGATCCACCACGTCGCGTACGTCGAGAACTTGTAGCCCTTCGTGTGGTCGAACTTCTCGGCCGCGCGGATAAGGCCGAGGTTGCCCTCCTGGATCAGATCCAGAAAAGAGACCCCGCGGTTGCGGTACTTTTTGGCGATGGAGACGACGAGCCTGAGGTTCGCCTCGACGAGGCGGTCCTTGCTCCTCTTGCAGCCGCGGGCGATGCCCTTGGCCAGACGGATCTCGTCGGCGTGCGTCAGCAGCCTGACCCGCCCGATCTCCGCGAGGTACATCCGGATGGAGTCGCCGGTGGCGACGGCGTGCGCGATCTGGATGGCCGGCGTCTCGGGGACGGCGGCTCCGTTGGTGGCGGCACCGCCCTGGGGCGCGGCGCCGTCCTGGGACTCGCCCTCGACGAGGGTTATGGCCTCCTCCTCGAGGGTGGCGTAGAACTCCTCGATCTCCGTCGCCGAGAGCTCGCCCTCCTGCAACAGATCCGCGACGTCCTCGGTGCTTATGAAGCCCTGACTCCTGGCCCGGTTCAGAAGCTCGTCGGTCCGCTCCGCCACGATCGACGTGTTCTCGGTGGACATCAATCCCCTTTCTTACCGTTGTACAGCCACGAGCGAAGGCCACGCCCCCCAGCGTTGCCACGGTCTCCGCCGATCTATGAAAACTCCGTAAAAAATAACCCGGGTAGGGTAACACACCCCACGAGAAGGCGAGCCGGGACATTAGAGTAATTTCATTTACAAGGCATCCCGGACCTTCTTGCCCCGCCGCCTCTGGCGCAAACCGCGTGCCCGCCGCGGCCCTTGCTACACTACGGGCGTGGTTTTTCTGGATCGCAAGCGCCTGACGGAACTGCTGGGGAGGAGCCGCCGAGCGGGGTTCGGGGCGTGGACGGGGTGACCCACGACTCCCGGATGGTCAGGCCCGGCTCCGCGTTCGTCGCCGTCCCGGGGATGAAGCACGACGGCGCGTCGTTCGTCCCGGACGCCCTGTCGCGGGGTGCCGCGCTCGTCGTGGCCGAAAGGCCGCCCTCGAACGGCAACGGCGCCCCCGTCGTCGTCGTCCCGGACGCCCGGGGGGCGCTGGCGGAGCTCGCGCGCGCGGTCTTCGGCGACCCGTCCGGGAAGATGCTGGTCCACGGGGTGACGGGGACGAACGGGAAGACCACCACCTCCTACGCGCTCCACGCGATGCTCGCCGAGGCCCACGGCCCCGAGCGCTGCGGCCTGATGACCACGACCGAGGTGATCTCCGGCGGCGCCCGCCGCCCCTCCGTCCGCACGACCCCGGAGTCCGTCGAGGTGCAGGGGACGCTGCGCGAGATGCTGGACCAGGGGGTGCGCCACGCCGTCGTCGAGGTCTCCTCGCACGGGGTCGCCCTCAAGCGCGTGACGGGCACCCGCTTCCGGGGCGCCCTCTTCACCAACCTCACTCGCGACCACCTCGACCTGCACGGCTCGATGGAGGAGTACTACCGCGCCAAGCGCGAGCTCTTCCTGTGGGCCGAGGGCCCGAAGCTCGCTAACGCCGACGACCGGCACGGCCGCCGCCTCGCCGAGGAGGTAGAGGGCGTGCGGACCTTCGGCGCGGCCGGGGACGCGGACTTTCGGGTCGAGGGCGTGGGGCCGGGGGGCGCGGGGGGGACGGCGCTCTCCCTGCGCCACCCCGGCGGCGTCCTGGCGCTCGAGAGCCCGCTGCTCGGCGGGTACAACGTCGAGAACGTCGCGGGGGCCGCGTCGCTGGCGCTCGCTCTCGGGTGGCGGAGGAGGCCATCCGGCGCGCGGTCGGCGGGATGCCCCAGGTGCCGGGCCGGTTCGAGAGGGTGATCCCCCCGGAGGAGTTCGGCTTCGAGGTGATCGTGGACTACGCCCACACCGACGCGGGCCTCGAGGTCGTCCTGGAGGTGGCGCGGGAGGTGGCGGGACGCTCCGGGGGGCGCGTGATCTGCGTCTACGGCGCCGCGGGCGAGCGGGACCGGGCGAAGCGCCCGCTCATGGGCAGGGTCGCCGCGCGCCTCGCGGACCTCGGCGTGATCACCACGGACGACGCCTACGGCGAGGACCCGGCGAAGATAGCGCGGGAGGTCGCGGCAGGGGCGGGGGGGCACGAGGTCGTGCTGGACCGGAGGGAGGCCATAGGGCGGGCCCTCGCGGCGGCGCGTCCCGGCGACGTGGTCGTGGTGGCGGGCAAGGGGCACGAGAGGGTGCAGCACCTCCCGGAGGGCGACGTGCCCTTCCACGACGCGAGCGTCGTGAGGGAGCTTCTGGCGGAACGCAACGGGACAAGGAAGGGCGGGTAGAGCATTTGCAGGAGTCGACAAAGGCCGACGTGGTCCGGCGCTTGAGGAGCGTCGAGGGGCACGTCCGGGGCGTCGCGAAGATGGTCGAGGGCGGGGACGTCGCCTACACCGACGTCGTCCAGCAGACGAACGCGATCTTCGCGGCGATCCGCCGCATCAACACCGTCCTCCTCAAGGACTTCGTGGAGGAGCGCGCCGGCGACGACGGCGCCTCCGACGAGCTCGTGAAGGACCTGATCAAGGCCATAGACCGCGTGGTGAAGTAGGCCGTGGGCAACGTTCACCCGCTCACCCTGCTCCTCGTCCTGCTCGGCGCCGTCCCGCTCGTCGTCGGGGGCGCCGGCCTGGCCTCCTTCTTCCTCCTCCGGTCCGGGTACGGCTACCTCGTCGGGGCGTGCTCCCGTTCCTCCTCTCCCTCCTCGTCGTCGGCGTCGTCGGCGCCGTGCTCGGGCGGGCGGCCTCCGGCAGGCGGCGGCAGGAAGGGGACCGAAACGAAGGGGCCGATGATGTATAGTCCCGCCCCTATGGAGCCCGGAAGAGCGCGAGGCGGCGAAGGAGACGCGGACCTGGCCGCGGTCGAGGAGAAGCTCGCGCGCCTCGAGAAGCTCGCGGAGAACCTGGAGACCGTGCCGGACGGCGAGATCACCGGCGTCCTGGAGGAGGCGACCGCCCTCCTCGGCGAGGTCAACGCGCGCATAGAGGAGGGCATACGGGCCTCCGAGAACGAGGCGAGGCAGCTCGGGGACCTTATCCGCGAGGTCGACTTCGGGCCCTTCGACAGGGCCCTGGAGGAGATGGAGCGGCCGCCGGGCGGGGGGCGGTAGGGTGGAGGGCTCCCTCGCCTCGCGCGTGCGCGACGCCGCCCTTCTGGAGGGCGACTTCGTCCTCTCCAGCGGCCGCCGCAGCCGCTTCTACGTCGACAAGTACCTCTTCTCCACGGAGCCGGGGCTCCTCCGCGACCTGGCGCGCGGGCTCGCCCGCAAGCTCCCCGAGGGCACGGCGAAGCTCGCCGGGGTCGAGCTGGGCGCCGTGCCGCTCGCGGCGGCGACCGCGCTGGAGACCGGCCTGCCCTACGTCATCGTGCGCAAGGAGGCGAAGGGCCACGGGGCCAACGCCGGCAGGGCGGTAGAGGGGCGCCTGGAGGCCGGCGAGGGGGTCGTCCTCGTGGAGGACGTGGTCACCACGGGACGCAGGTCCTCAGGGCCGCGGAGGTCCTGGAGGGCGAGGGGATCGAGGTAAGGGGTATAGTGGCCGTCCTCGACCGGAGGGGGGAGCGGGCCCCGCGCCTCGGCCCCTATCCGTTCGAGGCCCTGCTCGGGCTGCAAGATATAGGGCTCGGAAACGGGGATTGAGGCACATCTAGGCCTTTGGTATATTCCCCGGGATGTCCGGGAGGCCGGTACGGCAAAGATCCAAGGAGGCAACGAAGAAATGAACAAGACCGAGTTGATCCAGAAGATAGCCGACGAGGCCAACTCCTCCCGGGGAGATGCCCAGCGTTTCTTCGAGGCGTTCCAGGGCGTGGTCACCGACGCCCTCAAGGGCGACGGCGAGGTCCAGATCACGGGCTTCGGCAAGTTCTACGTGCAGAAGCGCGAGGCGCGCGAGGGCATCAACCCGCAGACCAAGGAGAAGATGAACATCGCCGCCTCGAAGGTACCGAAGTTCACCGCCGGCAACGCCCTAAAAGAAGCCATCAGGTAGCGACCTGACGGAAACCGGGCAGCTTATCTTCGAGCCGCGGGCCCGCCGGACCCGCGGCTTTTTGCTGCCCGGGGCCCCGCGCCCGGCCCGGACGGGCCCGCGCTAGTGGAGGCCCTCGTCGAGTCCGCCCGCCGCAAGGGGAGCGCCGTCGTCGTGGGCCTCGACCCGGCCCCCGGCCACCTGCCGCCCGAGATACGGGCCCTCGGCCTCCCCGAGCACCTCGCGGCCCGCGAGCTCTGCCTCGGCGTCCTCGAGGCCACGCACCCCTACGCCGCCGCCGTGAAGCTCCAGTCGGCGTACTTCGAGCGGCTGGGGCCGGACGGCGCCGCGGTCTACGCCGAGGTCCTCCGCGCGGCCGACGCCCTCGGCCTGCCGACGATAGCGGACGTGAAGCGCGGGGACATCGGCCCCGTGGCCGCCGCCTACGCCGAGGCCCACCTCTCCGTCTACGGCGCGACGGCCGTAACGGTCAACCCCTACATGGGCGAGGACGCCGTCGCCCCGTTTCTGGAAGAAGCGCGCGGGCTCGGGCGCGGCGGCGGGGCCTTCGTGCTCGTCGCGACCTCCAACCCCTCGGCCGAGGCGGTCCAGAACTCCTCCGAGCCGCCCCTCCACGAGGCCGCGGCGCGCCTCGTGGAGGGGCTCGGACGGACGGGGCCCTCCGGCTACGCGGACGCGGGCGCCGTCGTGGGCGCGACGCGCCCGGCCCTCGGGCGCAGGGTACGGGAGCTGCTGCCGCGCGCGCTCTTCCTCTCGCCGGGCTACGGGGCGCAGAGCGGCGACGCAGCAAGCGTGCGCGCCCTCCTCGACGAGCGCGGCGCCGGCGTGCTCGTGAACAGCAGCCGGGGCATCGTCCGGGCCTTCCAGGGGGCCCCGGAGGCGGACTACAAGAGCGCGGCGAGGGACGCGGCCCGCCGGATGCGCGAGGACCTCGCCGGGGCGGGCGTCAAGACCTAGGCTTCAGCGGCCCGACGACGAGGGACGGCGGCCGGCCCGAGAGCCGCACCACCTCTGATCCTCTCCGGGACCAACGCGGGCATCGCGGACCGCTCTAGGCCGGGGTGTGGCCCCCCGAGAGTTCGTAGGCGAGGGCGGCGATCGTAACGGCGATCGTCGCCAGCAAGACCAGTACACCGAAGATGCGGACTGCGTTCTCCTTCGTCATGCTCTCCTCTTCTTCTCTTCGACTCCGTGTGCCCTATCGGACCTCTCTTCGAGGACCCGGGTGAGCTCGTCCTCCATCTGCTCCCCGCTCCCCGGTTGCTCCTCACTGCCCAGGAGAAAGCCGTCCTGGACGAGCTTGACCTCGCCGTCCTCGATGAGGAACGACCTGGGTACCCTGGTGACGTTGTAGAGGGAGGTAAGTTCCCCCTTGCCGTCCAGCAGCACCGTGTAGGGGACGTCGGTGTCGCGGGGCGTACCGCCTATGTAGACGGCGGCGAACGAGACCCCCTCGTCCCCGTACTCGCGGGCCAGCTCGGCGAGCTCCGGGCGCGCCGCGACGGAATCCCTGTTGAACACGCTCCAGAACGTGAGCACGTAGACGCCCTCGTCCGAGAGCTCGAAGCTGCCACCGTCCTGGCGGCGTGCCTCGAACGTCTCCGCGGCCTCACCGACGTTCGGGGCGGGCCCCGGCAGCGTCAGGGTGCCCGTCGCGGTCTCCTCGCTCAAGCTGGATCGATAGAAGCCGGCGGCGATCAAGACCACCAGCAAGACCAGGCCGAGCCGCTTCACGGGCCCTGCCGGCCGGTTATGGGGGAGCAAGGGATACGCACAACGGAGCCATTGTAACGGTCCGCGGAGATGGTTTCCCGATCCCGGCCGCCGTCGTGGTTGGGCTTGTTCATGGGCACGGGCTTCTGTACCCTCGGGGACGCTTTGAACACCCCAGCCACGAAAAAGCGCCCGGAGACGCCCCCGGCCGGTCTCGCGAGCAGGCTCCCTCTAGCCTCCATCGTCCTGCTCGCGGTGCTTCTGCTCGCCGGCACGGGCGAGGCCCGTTCGCAGGAGACCACCACCGGGGCTCTCGGGGAGGCCCGGCGGAGACGGTCGCCGCCCCGCCGCCGCCCGAGGTCGCGGCGGGCGCCTGGGCGCTCGTGGACCTTCGGACCGGGGAGTACCTGGCCGGAGAAGGGAGGACAGGCGGCTGCCGATGGCCTCCACCACGAAGGTCATGACCGGGCTCGTGGCGTTCGAGATGGTCGAGGAGGGACGGGCGGACCTCGACGAGCCCGTCGTGATCTCGGCGGAGGCGGCGAGCTACGCCGTCCCCGCCTACAGCAACGTCGGCCTCTTCGCGGGGACGTCCTGAGCGTCCGGGAGCTCTTGATGGCCACCCTGATCTCCTCGGGCGACGACGCCGCCTACGCCCTGGCCGAGCACCTCGGCGGAGCCGGCGGGGGAGACGCGGGCGTCTCGCGCTTCGTCGCCATGATGAACGAGAAGGCCGGGGAGCTGGGCCTCCGGGACACCCGCTTCGAGAACCCGATAGGCTTCGACGCCGAGGGCCACCACACGACGGCGCGGGAGCTCGCCCGGACGACCGTCGAGGCGTACGGCTACCGGGGGTTCGCGGAGACCGTCGGCCTCGGGACGGCCTCGATCACCACGGCGGACCGCGAGATACCGCTGCAGAACACGAACGAGCTGCTCTTCTCCTACGAGCCCGCCATCGGGGTGAAGACCGGGACCACGCCCGCCGCGGGTCCCAGCCTCGTCTCCGCGGCCGAGTCCGGCGACGAGTCCTACGTCGCCGTCGTCCTCGACGACGAGGACCGCTTCGGCGACTCCGCCGAGGCCCTGGAGTACGGCTTCGCCGCCCACGACCGGCGGGAGGTCGTGCGCGAGGGCGAGCGCTACGCCGAGGCCCCGGTTCCGTACCGGCGCGACGAGGAGGTAGCGCTCGTCGCCGAGGGGCCCGTGACCGGGCTCGTCGGCGCGGGGGAGCCCGTGGAGCAGCGGGTCGAGGTCGTGGGGGAGCTGCCCCCGGAGGCGCGCCCGGGGACCCCTCTGGGCAGGGTCGAGGCCTACGTCGGCGGTGAGAAGGTAGGGGAGGCGAGGCTCGTCGCCGAGGGCGGGTACGAGGAGGCCTCCATCTTCAGGAAGGTGTGGTATACAGCGGGCGGGATCTTCGAGTAGGAATACCAAAGGCACCCTTTGGGGAAGGAGAGGTGCGGAGATGATCCTGACCGTTACCCTTAACGCCGCCGTCGCGCGTACCCTCGTCGTCCCGAGCCTGACCCTCGGCGAGCGCCACCGCTCGCCCGAGGGGATCTCGCTCGCGGGCGGCAAGGGCATAAACGTCGCCCGGGCCCTGCGCACCCTGGACGTGCCGGTCCTCGCGACGGGCCTCGTCGGCGGGCGCGACGGTGACGCCATCCGGGACGGCCTCTCCAAGGCGGCCATCCCGTTCGACCTCGTCGAGATGAGGAGCCCGTCTCGCACCTCCACCGCGATCGTGGACCCGACGAACGGCACGCAGACCGAGATCAACGAACGCGGCCCCGAGGTCTCGCCCGAGGAGGCCCGCGAGTTCTCCCGGCGCCTGGAGTTCCTCATGGAGTACGCGACGGCGGTCGTCTTCGCCGGGAGCCTGCCGGCCAACCTGGACGAGGGGTACCTCGCGGGGCTGGTGCAGAAGGCCCGCGACAGGGGGCTCTACACGGTCGTGGACGCCCCGCCGACGGTCCTCAAGGCCGCGCTCAAGGAGGTCCCCTCGCTCGTCAGCCCGAACCAGCACGAGGCCGAGAGCGCCGCCGGCTTCGACTTTATCGAGGAGGACGACTTCCTGCGGGGGCTGAGGCGCCTCGTCGAGCTCGGGGCCAGGGGGGCGTGCATCACCTCGTCCTCGGGCTACTCCTACCTCACGGCGGAGGGAGGGGTGGTCTCGGCCCGGGCGCCCGAGGTCGAGGCCCTCTCGACGATCGGGAGCGGCGACGCCTACCTCGCGGGCCTGCTGGCCGGCCTCCTGCACCGCAAGCTCACGCCGGTCGAGGCCGTGCGCCTCGCGGCGGGGTGCGCGGCGGCGAACGCCGAGTCCCTGGGCGCCGGGGTCTTCGAGGCGCGCCGCGCCGAGGAGCTCGCCGAGACCGTCCGCGTGGAGGTCTTCTCCGAGGTTTTCGACCGCGACACCGTGTAGCCGCCCCCCGCCGGGAACGGGAAGAGGGTCGTGTTAGAATCGCGTCGTCGTAAGAGACCGTTTGAAACCTGGAGGTATTCTCATGGCGGTTACCGACGTTACCGACGCGAACTTCGAGAGCGAGGTCCTGCAGGCCGACAAGCCGGTCATCGTGGACTTCTGGGCGCCGTGGTGCGTGCCGTGCCGGCGGGTCTCCCCGATCCTCGACGAGATGAGCGAGAGCCGCGAGGACGTGCGTTTCGTCAAGGTCAACGTGGACGACAACCCGCAGACCGCCATGAGCTACAGCATCACGAGCATCCCCACGATCACCCGCTTCGAGGCGGGCAGATCCAGAAGCAGGCCGTGGGCGCCCTGCCGAAGAACCAGCTCGCCGCCCAGCTCGGCTTGTAGGAGCGTCCGCCCGGGGACGATTGCCCTTCGCAACGGGCTCCGTTACAATCCCGGCCGTGTCAGGGTAGAGAGGCCCCGCGCCCCGGTGGGTACCGGGGCTTCGGGTCCGTAAGGAAATGGAAGAACAGAGGAGGCAGAATCCCATGAAGTTCAAGCCGCTAGGCGCACGCGCGCTGGTCCAGATGATAGAGCGCGAGCAGACGACGGCCTCCGGCATCGTGCTGCCGGACACCGCCAAGGAGAAGCCGCAGACGGCGAAGGTGGTCGCGGTCGGCAACGGCAAGACCGACAAGGACGGCAACACCGTCGCGGTCGAGGTCTCCGAGGGCGACGTCATCGTCTTCGCCCGCTACTCCGGCACCGAGATCAAGCTGGAGGGCGAGGACTACATGATCCTCGACGCCGACGACATCCTCGGGGTGGTCGAGGACTAGACCCATCAGGCTCGGGGGCTTCCACCAAACCGCGGCCCCCAGGCCCTTCGGGCGCCGGGCGATCCAGGACACGGACCGCCCGGCGCCTCGCTTTTTGGGCCCCTCGGCCGATCGCACCGTGCTCCTCTCCAACGGCTCAAGGACGTCGCAAGAAGATCCTCCGATGACGGGGGAGCGCTAGGCCGTGCGCGCCCTGCGCAGGGGAGACCGGGGGAGGGAGGTCGTGGACCTCCAGACCCGCCTGCTCGCCCTCGGCCTGGACCTCGGCAACCGGGGGATAGACGGCGTCTTCGGGCCCGTGACGGAGCTCGCGGTGAGGGCCTTCCAGCAGCGGATGGGCATCCTCGCGGACGGCTCCGTCGGGCCCATCACCTGGCGTGAGGTCTACGAGGCCGGCTACCGCCCGGGCGGGCGCCTCCTCTACCTGCGCCAGCCCCCGTTCAGGGGCGCCGACGTCACCGAGCTGCAGCGCATGCTCCACGACCTCGGCTTCGACCCCGGCGCCGTCAACGGGCTCTTCGACGAGCGGACCGCCCGCGCGACAAAGGAGTTTCAGCGCAACGCCGGCCTCGTCCCGGATGGCGTGATCGACGACGGGGTCTTCAAGGTCCTCAACACCTACGCGGCCCAGTCCCTCGGCACGCACCAGCTCCCGGACAAGAACGGCGGCTACTTCCCCGAGGACCTCTTCGCCGGCACGATCGTCGTCGACGCCGCCCACGGCGGGCGCGACGTCGGGTTCAAGTGCCCCAACGGGCTCACCGAGGCCGACCTGAACCTCGCGGTCGCCCAGGAGCTCGCCCAGATACTGCCCGCCCGCGAGGTGCTCCTGACCCGGAGCGGCGACGACGACGTCCCCAACTCCGACCGGGCCTTTCTCGCCAACTCCAGCCGGGCGAAGATGGTCGTCTCGATCCACCACGCCCACCACCACTCCCCGGAGGCCAGCGGCACCGCCGCGTTCTACTTCGAGCGCCTCGGCTACCGCTCGCACCGCGGCAGGATGGCCGCGACCTACGTCCAGAAGGGCGTGAGCCGGGCCCTGGAGACGGCCGACATAGGCGAGTTCGGCCGCTCCTACGACATCCTGCGCGAGACGAACATCCCGGCGGTGATGCTGGAGCCCCTGTTCCTCACGAACCCCGAGAACCTGGACCTCGCCTCGGACCCGTACTACCCCACAACCGTCGCCGAGGCCGTCGCCGGGGCCCTCGAGCTCTACGCCGGCCGCGACGCGGCCTTTATAGCGCAGTAGCCCGTGATCCGGGCCTACACCCACCCCTTCTGCGCCCGTCACCGCAACCCGAACTCCTCCGTCGAGAGGCCCGAACGCCTGGCCGCCGCCCTCGAAGGGGCCGAACGCGCCAGGGCCTCCGGCGTCGAGCTCTCCGCCCCCGAACCGGCGCCCCGGCAGGCTCTCGAGGCCGTCCACGACGCACGGTACCTCGAAGGCCTGCGCGCCCTCTCTGAGAGCGGCGGGGGCTACCTGGACGGGGACACGGCCACGAACGCCGACTCGTGGGAGGCGGCCGTCCTCGCGAGCGGGCCGCCGTCTCGGCGGTGGAGGCCGCGATGGGGGGACGCCGTCCTTCGCGCTCGTCCGCCCGCCGGGCCACCACGCGGGCGCCGGTTACGCGATGGGCTTCTGCCTCCTCAACCACGCGGCGGTCGCGGCGGCCCACGCCCGCTCCCTCGGGCCGAGCGGGTCGCGATCCTGGACTGGGACGTCCACCACGGCAACGGCACCCAGGACATCTTCTACGAGAGGGGGGACGTGCTCTACCTCTCCGTGCACCGGAGCCCCTTCTACCCGGGCACCGGCGGGCTCGGCGAGGTCGGGCGGGGGAGGGCCGGGGCATGACCGCCAACGTGCCGCTCCCGGCCCGCTCCGGCGCCGACCGCTACGCCGCGGCCTTCTCGGGGTGCTGCTGCCGGTCCTGAGGGAGTTCGAGCCCGGGGTGGTGATCGTCTCGGCCGGCTACGACGCCCACCGCGACGACCCGCTGGGCGGGATGGCCCTCGACGAGGGCTTCTTCGGGGAGGCCGCGGCTTCGGTGGCCGCCCTCACCCGCGAGATACCCCGTTGCGCCCCGCCCGCGCTCGTCCTCGAGGGCGGCTACGACCTCGCGGCCCTCTCCGGCTGCGTCGAGGCGACGCTCGGGGGGCTCGACGGCGCCGCCCCGCGGTGGGAGTACCGCGAGGAAGGGGCCCCCGCCCCGGTGCGGGAGGCACGCGAGGCGCTCTCCCCGTTCTGGGAGGGCCTCAGGCGGCGGTAGCCCATATCTCGGGCGGGCTGGTCAAAGCGGCTCCCTTCGGTATAATGTGCGACGCAGTCGGGACGTAGCGCAGCCTGGTAGCGCGCCTCGTTCGGGACGAGGAGGTCGGAGGTTCAAATCCTCTCGTCCCGACTAGCCCGGGGATGGTTCCCCGGATCTCTCCTACCCTTACCGCGACGTCGCGCCGCCTCGCCCGTGCTTCGAGCCTATCGATCCCCGCTGCCGGGCGGCGGCCTACGCCTCCGGCAACTCCTTGCGCATAAAGACCCGCCGGTACCCGTCGTCGAGGCGACGCTCGATCTCGCGGTAGCCCAACCTCTCGTAGAAGGCGATGTTCTCGGTCATCCGCTCGTTGGTGTAGAGGTGGATCTCCCGGGCGCCGCTCTCGTGGGCGAACTCCTCGGCGAAGCGCATCAGCTCGCGCCCGAGCCCCGACCCCTGGTACGACGGTCGCACGGCCACGTTCTCCACCAGCACCGCGTCCTCGAGCGGCCTCAGCACCAGGACGCCGGCGACGACGCTCCCGTCGACGAGCACGTAGACCTCGCCCGCCCGGATGAGGGCCGCGTAGTCCGCGAGCATGGGGGCGGGTTCCCTGCCGATCCTACCGACGTACTTCGAGTACGCGGCGCGGACGCAGGACGCCACCCGATCGTCCTCGCCGGCCCCGGCGAGCCTTATGCGGACGTTCACGGGCGCGGACCCCTTACAGGTCCACCTCTTCGGCCTCCTGCATGAGCTCCGTCCAGTCGTTGTAGAGGCCGTCGAGGAGGCCCTTGAGCTGGCGGTGCTCGGTGACGACCTCGCGGGAGCGCTTGCCGTCGGCGTAGAGCTCTGAGGTGGCGAGCTCCTTCTCCAGCTTCGCGACGCGGCGCTCGGTCGCGTCGATCTCGCCCTCCACGGCGACGAGGCGCGTGGCGACGATGTTCTGGCGCCCGTTGAGGCCGGGCCTGACCCTGCGGCGCGGGGCCTTGCGGCCGCCCTCCTTGACGTCGAGGCGGCGGTGGGCGCGGTAGTAGTCGTAGCCGCCGAGGTAGTTGCGCAGCTTCTTGTTGTCGAGCTCGACGATGCGCGTGGCGATCTTCTTGAGAAAGTAGCGGTCGTGGGAGATGAAGAACAGGGTGCCCCGGTAGCCCTTGAGGGCGTCTTCGAGGGCCTCGCGGGCCGGGATGTCCAGGTTGTTCGTCGGCTCGTCCAGGAGGAGCAGGTTCGCGCCGCTCACCACGATCTCCGCGAGGCTCAGGCGGCTCTTCTCGCCGCCCGAGAGCGAGGAGACCTTTTTGAAGACGTCGTCCCCGGAGAACAGGAAGGCGCCGAGAAGCTCGCGGGACTCGGGGGCGTCGAGTCCGGTCGCGTCCATCGTCTCCTCCAGCACGGTCTTCGTGCCTTCGAGGCGCGCGAGCTGCTGGTCCTGGTACTCCGCGACGACGTTGTTGCCGAGACGGACGATGCCGCCCCGCGGCTCGAGCTCGCCGGTGGCGAGGCGCATCAGGGTGCTCTTGCCGGTCCCGTTCGGGCCGAGCAGCGCGACCCTCTCGCCGCGCTCGACGACGAGCTGCACCTCGTCCAGCAGGGGCTCGCCGCCGTCGTAGCCGTAGGTGGCGTTCTCCATCTCCAGCACGACGCGCCCCGCCCGGGAGGTCTCGCCGGAGAGGTCGAGCTTCATGCCGCGCTTGCCGTTCTTCGGGCCCTCGACCTTCTCCATGCGGTCGAGGAGCTTCTGCTTGCTCTTCGCCTGCTTCGCCTTGGTGTTCTTGGCCCGGTTCTTCTCGATGAAGCGCTCGAGCTGCTCGCGTCGCTCCGAGTTCGCCTTGGCCTTGCGGGCGAGCTGCTCGTCGCGCGCCTTCTTCTCCGAGACGTACTTCGTGTAGTTGCCCGTGTAGCGGGTGAGCTTCCCGTCGTCGAGCTCCACGATCGACTCGGAGATCGCGTCCAGAAAGTACCTGTCGTGCGAGACGACGAGGACGGCGCTCTTCGCGTTCTTGACGAACCCCTCGAGCCACTCTATGGCGCGCAGGTCGAGGTGATTTGTAGGCTCGTCGAGGAGGACGAGGTCGGGCTCGGAGAGGAGGAGCTTCGCGAGCGCCACCCGGCTCTGCTCCCCACCAGAGAAAGAACCGACCGGTCGCTTCCAATCGTCGGGGTCGAAGCCGAGGGAGGAGAGCGTCGAGGCTACGCGGGCGCGGTACTCGTAGCCGCCGTCGCGGTCGAACTCGGACTGGACGCGCCCGTAGCGCTCCAGGACGGCGGGGGAGGGGTCCTCGGAGATTTTGGCTTCCAGCCCCTCGAGCTCCGCTTCGCGTTCGATCAGGGACGAGAAGGCCGAGAGGATCTCCTCCTCCACGCTGCGCTCGGAGCCGACGTAGAGGCTCTGCGACGTTACCCCGACCTTCGACCCCGCCACGTACTCGACGCTCCCGCCGTTGGGCTCGGAGGCGCCGGAGAGCACGTTCAGGAGCGTCGTCTTGCCCGCGCCGTTGCGGCCGACGAGGCCGATCTTCTCGCCCGCCTCGACGGACAAGCTGGCGCCGGAGAGGATCTTCAGGTCCCCCCCGTGGTACTTGACGATTTCCTTCGCTATCAAAACCTTCATGGCAACCAAATTCCCGAGTCGGAGAAGCTGAGTACGATTACGCCCGGAGCGAGCGAGCTCCATACGCCCCCATGCCGACGATCCCGTACATCCGGCGGCATTTGCCCGACCGGGACGCCTCGACCCACGAGGTCCGGCCGGCGGCAAGCGACGGCCGCAAGACTGTCTATCGGGTCTCTTCGAAGGGTGCAGAGCGGATTCTACGCTCCTTAGATTCTACCAGCCTTTTGTCCGCAGTCTCCCTACGGCAGAGGCGTCCGGGACGCCTGCTGGTCAGGTCGCGCCCGAGCCGTCGGTTCGTCTTGAGCCCCATGGCGTAGTAGCATTGGCAACAAGAAAACGACGTGAGAGGACCCAGGCGATGAGCGAAGAAGAGAAGGTAACCAGAGGTCGTTCCAAAAAGGATCCGGACGAGAAGCCTCCTGAGGACGAGGCTGGATCCCCGGGCCCCGGACCTATGGGGAGCGGCGACCCCGAGGCGGGCGAATCGGGGCCCATGGGTACCCGGAACGCCCGGACCAACGAGGACGCCGCCTCGCGCGACAGAGCAGACGAGGGCGACAGCTAGAGCCGAACCCTCCTTAGCAGCACAGGTCACACGGCGCCTGGCACCCCAGGTCCGCGACGCCCTCGCCGGAACCAGTGGAAGATGCCGGTGGAGCCCGGTACCCGCGTCGCGGGCCCTTCGCGCCACCGTAGGAAAGAGAAGGCCGTGATCTCGTGGTCCTCGACCGATGGTGGCCGTGTACCCGTCCCCGTGAAGGACACACGGCCGGGCGGGATCGGGGGCTCGCATAGCTAGACGCGACGGATCCAGAGGGCGCTTGACGCCGGCCGAGCGCGACGAGTACGAGGAAGACCTCATCGCCGTTTCGGACCGCGAGCTCGACCTCATCGGCGACGTCCGGGGCCTCGACGTCCTCTACGCCGGTGGCGCCTCCCCGCTCTGGCTGGAGGGCCTGAGCCTTCGCGTGGGCAGGCGCGGGACCGTCACCGCCCTCGACCACGACCGGGAGAAGGTCGAGGGGGCGCGAGAGCTCCTCGAGGACGCCGACCTCGAGGCCCCGGTCCACCTCTATGCCGGCGACGTCTTCGAACCGCCCTTCGCCCCGAGCTCCTTCGACCTCGTCTACTCGGCCGGCCTCTTCCACGAGCTCGACGTCTCGGAGGGGACGGCCGGCGAAGCCCTCGCGGCCCTCGCCGGGCTCGTCCGCCCGGGCGGCAGGCTCGCGACGAGCGATTTCGTCGACACGCTACCGGCCGTCCAGCTCGAGGACGAAGACCTCGACCGGGCGCTGGCGCGCGCCCTCTCGGGCTCTGAGCTCTACGGCATAGGCCCGCCGGAACGCCTCGTCGCGCTCCACGAGTCACTGCTCGAAGGCGTCGCATGGACGGTCTCGCCGCCCCGCCACATCCGCCACCTCGACGGGCTCGTTCTCGCCGGAGACGAACCCGACGGCCTGCGGCGACTCCCCGCCACGACGGCGGAGGGGCTCCGAAGGCGCCGCGCCGCCCTCCTCGAGCGCGTCCGGCGCGAAGGCTACACCCGCCCCGCCACCCTGTACCTGACCGGCACCCCGGCGGACCGCCGGCCGCGGTGACCCCCTGGCCGGGCTTCTCCATCCGAGGAGAGATCCGCAGAAAAACCCGGCCGCCGCACTTGATACTTCAGTTGCTTGAGGATATGGTCGAGATGGTGGTGTTACGAGCAAGGAGGAAGCATGTGTCTTCGTCGAACCTCGTCCGGCTGGGAGGCATGGCGGCGCTGGCGGCCGGCGCGTTGTTGCTGATCGGCGACCTCTGGACTCTCGTGCAGGCCCTGCGTTACGGTGACACCCTGCGGTTCAGCGAGGAGGCCTCGACCACCTCCTACGCCGTCGTCTCCGTCCTGTATCTGGTCGGGGCTTTGGTGCTCCTGATCGCGGCGGCCGGTTTGTATGCCAGGCACGAGGGGGCGTCCGGGTCGTTGGGGCTGATCGGCTTTCTGGCCGCCCTCGTCGGCACGGGCCTGATCGTGGGCCTGATGTGGGCGTTGACCTTTGTCGCCCCGAGCGCCGCGATCGAGGCGCCCGCCTTCCTCGACGCGGAGGAGACCGCGGGGCCGCTGAACGCGGGCTTCATAATCTCCGGGATATGTTTCGCGCTCTCCTGGGCGCTCTTCGGGCTCGCGATGCTCAGGGCGCGCGTGCTCCCGCGCGCGGCGACCGTCGCCCTCGTGGTCGGCGCCCTGCTAACCATCGCGCCGCTGCCCGCCTCCTCTCTCGTCCTCGACGCGGCGCTGGTCTGGATCGGCCTGATCGTGCTCAGGGAGAGGACGTCCGAGGCGTCCGCCAGCCGGACCGGCCGGGGTTTCCGCCAGCCGCAGGCGCACTAGCGCGCAGTTCTGCCGGGAGAGGTAGCCGGAACCGGTTCCGGCTACCTCTCCAGCACGATCGTGACCGGGCCGTCGTTCACCAGCGCGACGTCCATCATCGCCCCGAAGCGCCCGGTCCTTACGGAGCGGACCCCGGCGGCGCGGAGCCCCTCGCAGAAGTAGTCGAAGAGGGGGGAGGCCTCCTCCGGCGGGGCGGCGCCGACGAAGCTCGGGCGCTTGCCCTTACGCGTGTCGGCGAGCAGGGTGAACTGGGAGACGGCCAGAACCTCTCCGCCCAGCTCCCTGACGCTCCTGTTCATCTTGCCGTCCTCGTCCGCGAGGACGCGCAGGCCCGCCACCTTCTCGGCGAGCCAGTCGGCCTCGGCCTCGCCGTCGCCCTTCGCCACGCCGACGAGCAGCAAAAACCCGGGGCCAATCTCCGAGACGAGCTCGTCGCCGACCGTGACGGAGGCGCGGGCGACGCGCTGGAGCACGATCCTCAAGGCCTAGAGGGGCCGGCGGCCGGCGTAGCCCGCCTCGATCTCGTGCCAGAACCCGACCCGCTCCTCGGGTGGGCGCCAGCACAGGAAGACGACGCGGCCCTCCCGTGAGTGCGGGAAATCGAGGAGCCCGGAGTCGAGGTCCTTGAGGACGACGCCGAGCTCGGCGATGCGCCCGACGGCGAGGTGCAGCTTGTACGCGTCGACGCCGAACTCCGAGCCCTTCCTCCCCCCGCCGTTGCCCGACGCGGCCTCGACGATCGGCTGCAGGTCGGGCGCCTTCTCGCGCATCGCGTCGCGCCTGGCGCGCGCCTCGTCCAGGAGACCCTTCAACTCCGGCAGGAGGGCGTTCGCCTCTTCGACGGAGAAGAGCTTCCGGAACTCCGGCTCCACGCCCTCGGGGCCTCGTTCAGCGGCCCTGGGCGAGGCGGTCGGCGAGCATGCCGGGGAGGCCGGCGGCCCGGATCTTGGCCTGCGCCTTCTCGATGTCGTACTCGACGAAGCGGTAGGCGACCCTGACGCCCTCCGGCCCGTTCTCCGCGAGCGCGTAGGAGGCGAAGGTGTCCCCGTCGCGCGGCTGCCCCACGGAGCCCGGATTTACCAGGTACGGCCCGTCCGAGGAGAGGTCCAGGATCCCCTCCCCGATCCCCGATCCGTTCGGGGACGGGACGACGGTCTTGACGTGCGTGTGCCCGAAGAAGCACACCGCCACCGCGGGGTACTCCGCCCTCAACAGGGCGAGGTTCGCCTCGGCCGAGGCGCTGTTGATGATGTACTCGTCGGGGTCGCGGACGGAGCCGTGGACGAAGAGCGCGTTCCTCTCCTGGTGCATCCTGGGGCGGGTGAGCAGGAACGAGGCGTTCTCCTCGCTCAGGCGCTCACGCGTCCACTCCACCGCGGCGGCGGCGACCGGGTTGAACCACGCGAGGTCCGTCGAGAGGTCCGTCACGGCGAGGTCGTGGTTGCCCGAGATCACCGGCCTGTTCAGCGAGCGCACGAGGTCGCAGCACTCGTTCGGGTTCGCCCCGTAGCCTACGACGTCGCCCAGGCAGTAGACCGCGTCGACCGCCTCGGGCACGTCCGCGAGGACCGCCTCCAGGGCTTCCAGGTTCCCGTGGATGTCCGAGATCACCGCATACATAAGAGGTGGCGGCAAGTATAGCAGCCGCCCGAACGCTTTCAGCCGGCCCCGAACTCGTTGAAGCAGCGCCCGCCCTGCGGTACCATCATGCGGCGTTTCCCCGCGTTACGGGCCTGTAGCTCAGGGGATAGAGCACTGGTTTCCGGTACCAGGTGTCGGAGGTTCGAATCCTTCCAGGCCCGCCCACTCGCCCCGCAGCCCAAGAGAAGCGCCCCGCCGGAGAGCTTGCCCGGGCGGAGCTTGCAGCTCCTCCTCAACCGATCATGGCGGCGATCGCCATAAGCAGAGACAGCGGCCCCGCGATCGCCAGCAACGCCTTCTCGCTCGCCAAGCGTTTCGTCCCGTGCGACATCGCGCTACCCCCTTGAGCTACAAAGGTTCGTCCGACACCGGAGGCCCTAGGCCGAATCTCCGCCACCGACGGCAGTGACCGGAAGGATCTCCTTGCAGGCGAGATGAGGGTACGCTCCGTCCTGGACGCCAAGTAGACCGGCTCTCTCATTCCTACGCCTTCCGCCGTTCGTTCTTGCTACAATTATCCTTTAGAGAAGAGGGTTTCCCATCGAGCAAATGGGCGATTCGTTACATCTCGGTCTACCCCGCCAGTGCCGCGATCTCGGAGCCGAGGGCCTCCCGACCTGCCCGGCATCCCTGGTAGAAACGGAGCCTGTCGAGGGGGTCCTCCCACCGGCTTAGCTCGCCGTTGACCGCGAAGCTGCCGGACCTGCCGAAGAGCCCGTACGCCCAGCCGCTCCGGTAAGCCTCGCCTCCGGGTCGGCCATCGGGTCGGCGGCGACGGGAGTACCTCGGCGCCGCAGGACGGGCAGTGGAAGATGCCTTTGGGGAGGCGGCGCATCTCGGGGTGGCCGCACTCGCAGGGGTGGCTCCCGGCGGCGTCGGGCAGGGAGGCTATCTGCTCGAGGGCCGCCATCACGTCCTCGCCCAGGCGCGGTTGCACCTCTCGCAGCAGGCCCCACCCCCTCCGTCGCGGCGCAACTCGTCGATCCCGCAGGCGGGGCAGAGCACGCGATCGCTCCTGGAGGCTATGTAGACTGGCTTTCTCATCTCTTGCCCTCCCGCTGCTCGGCGTCTCATTGAGACGATTGTGTCCTGTGGGGAGAGGGGAGACCTCGGGCAAACGGGCCATCTTTTGCTACGCCCTATGGGTGGTCCGTTTCTAGCCCAAATGGGGGGTGCTCTCCGCAGGGCTCCCTGTGCTCGTCCCTCGACGGGGCTTCGGGCCCTCGTGGTGCGTTTGTATCAGGGGAAGATCGCCCATTTGCACCTTTGAGCCGGGCAGCCGCGCTGGCATCCTTCTCGCGGAGGTTGGCGGACGGGAACGGATGTCTGGAAGGGGTATGCCGTGTTGGAAGGGTTGACCGCGTGGCACGAGAGGAACCCGTTGTTGGACGCGTTCTGCGACGGTATGGATTCTCCGAGCCCTCCGGGCACCTTTCCGCCCAAAGGGCTCGCTGGTGGGAAGAGTACGCCCTCCGGGAACGAGGGCGTGGACCCCCCCGCGGACGGAGAGGCCGAAGCGCTGCGGTGGTACTAGGGGGCGGCGCTCCGGGCGAAGAGGATCGGGGAGCCTGCGGGGCTACTCCGGCGCCTCGTCCATCCCCGCCGCCGACGTAGCCCTGAACAGCAGGACCTTGCCCCGCTCGGGGTAGTCCACGATCTCCACGTGGCCGGTGATGGCGACTCCTTCGTCCACCAGCCCTTCCGCGTCCCCGACCGCCGACATATCCACCTCGATCTCCAGCACGTACCCCGTGTGCTCGCCCTCCGACTCGGCGGGTACGTGGCTTCTGAGCTTGCCTTCCAGGTACGACATTCCATCTCCTTTAGGGTCGTCGACGGGGCAATGGTACCGGACGGGGCGCCGGATTATCCCGTCCGGAGCGGAGAACCTCGTCCGGGCGCTTCTCCGCGCCGTGCCTCAACTCCCCTTCGTCGTCCGCCGTCTCCCGAGCAACCCGGCGACGGAACGTAGCTCCTCCATCCTCAGCACCAGCGCCGTCGCGGCGTACGCGCCGAGGGAGGCGCTCCCCACCACCGCCAAGACGACCAACCTGTGCGTGCTCGTGGAGCCCTCGCCGAGGAGGGCGACGCCGGTGCGGGCGACGGCGTACATCGCGGCGCCGGCGGCCAGGATCTTGAGGAGCGAGCGCAGCAGGCGCCGCCCGTCGAGGCGCCCGAGCTCCCCGCGCGTCGCCCGGAGGCAGAGGAGGGCGAGGGCGGCGTAGGCCAGCGGGAAGGCGAGGGCCACGCCGGGAAGGCCGAGGGCGCCGGAGAGGCCGTAGGCGAGGCCCGCGTAGAGCAGAAAGAGGCCCACGTTCAGGAACGCGGGGGCGAGGGTGTTCTGCCGGGAGTAGAACGCCCGAACGAGAACGGCGTACGCGGCGTACGGGAGGAGGCCGGCGGCGTAGAGGGCGAGGAGGTCGGAGACAGATTCCGTGTCGCGGGCGCCGAAGCTGCCGCGCTCCAGGAGGAGGCCGACGATGGGCTCCGAGAGGGCCGCCATCCCGACGGAGGCCGGGACGACGATGAAGGCCGTGACGCGCAGGCCGAAGGATAGTGCGTCCCGGTAGCCGTCGGCGTCGCCGCGGGCGAAGCGCTCCGAAAGCTCGGGGGCGAGGGCGGTGGCGACGGAGACGACGAAGACGCCGTAGGGGAGGGAGAAGATCGTGAAGGCGTACCAGAGCTCCTCGACCCCGTCGTAGCGCGAGCCGAGGTAGTTGGCGACGACCTGCACCCCGACCGCCGCCGCGACGAAGACGAGCGCGGGACCCGCGAGCCCGGCCGCTACGCGCAGGGCCGGGTGTCCGAGCCGGGGCCTGGGGCGGTAGCCGAGGGCGTAGACCGCCGGGAAGAGGACGAGGGACATGACGGCGACCCCGAGGGTCGTGCCGAGGGCGAGGGCGTAGACGGCGGCGGTCGGGTGCTCGGGGGCCAGGAAGGCGTAGAGGGCGAACGAGGCGATGACGATCAGGTTGTTCAGGACGGGGGCGAAGGTCGGGAGGAAGAAGCGCCGGTGGGCGTTGAGGACGCCGGTCGCCACCGCGCCGAGGCCGTAGAGCAGGATCTGGAGCGCGAAGAGGCGGAAGAACAGGACGGCGAGCCCCGTCTTCTCCCGCGCCTCCTCCCGAGAGAGGCTCTCCGAGCCGCTCCAGTCCGTCGCCAGCTCGACGATGGGCCCCGCGAAGACCGCGCCGAGGACGGCGACGAGGGCGAGGAAGGGGACGACGATCGTGAGGAGGGCGTCGGTGAGGCGGCGGGCGTCCTCCTCGCCGTGGCGCGAGAGGCGCTCCACGAGGAGGGGGACGAAGACGGAGGAGAGGACGCCGCCCATGAAGAGCTCGTAGATCTGGTTCGGGAGCGTGTTGGAGAGGGCGTAGGAGCCGGCGACGAGGCCGGTTCCTAGAGTAGCCGCCTGCACGAGGGTGCGGACGAGGCCGGTGATCCTGGAGAGCACCGTCGCTGCCGACATCGAGAGCACCGCCCGCAGGATGGCCGCCATGCGCGGATGTTACTACTACGCGAGCGGCGGTTTGCGGGAGGATCGCCCCCGCAAACCGCCACCGGCGGTAAGGCTCGGATGTTCGTCTCTGCTGCGCCCGAGGATCGGTGGCGAGTACCGTGCGGCGGGGGCCGCGCCTTCGGGCGGAACGCTCTAGGCGGTCAGCGACCTCTCCTGCAGGTCTGCCTCTATCTGCTCCAGGCTCCGGCCCTTCGTCTCCGTCACCAGGGAGCGGACAAAGAAGAAGGCGGCGACGCCGATGGCGGCGTACCCGAGGAAGACGGGCCCCGGGCCGATGCTCTCCAGCAGGATCGGGAACGTCTGGGAGACGATGAAGTTGGCGATCCAGTGCAAAAAGATCGCGAGGCCCATCGCCGCGCCCCGCACCCTGAGCGGGAGTATCTCCGGGAGCACGACCCAGACCGTGGGTCCCCAGGTGCTCGCGAACGAGATGATGAAGCCCGCGAGGCAGAGGAGCGTTATGATCGCCGCCGGGTCGGTCGGGCTCGACGGCTGGGGCAGCAACAGCGAGGAGACGCCGAGGACGACGAGGCTCGCCACCATCCCGACGAGGCCGATCAGGAGGAGGGGCTTGCGCCCGGCCCGGTCGACGAGACGGATCGCGACGATCGTCATCGCGACGTTGATGGCGCCGATGACCAGGTTGGCGTAGATGGCGGCGGCGTTGCCGTAGCCGGCCTGGGTAAGGGTGGTGGGGGCGTAGTAGATGATGGTGTTGATGCCGATAATCTGCTGGAAGACGGCGAGGCCTATCGCCACTATGAGGGCCGGCCTTACCCAGGAGGCCGAGAGCTCCCTCAACCCGCCCTCTTCCTGGCTCTCGACCTCCCGGATCTGGCGGATCTCGCGCTCCGCGTCCTCCTCGCTCCTGGTACGCAGCAGCACCCTGCGCGCGTCGTCGTCGCGGTTTCGGCTGACGAGCCAGCGGGGCGTCTCCGGCATAAAGTACATGCCGACGAGCAGGACGAACGAGGGGACGAAGGCGAGCCCGAGCATGGTGCGCCAGGCCTCAGAGGAGGCGAGGATGGCGTTGACGATAAAGGCCGTCAGGATGCCCACGGTGATCATGAGCTGGTTCAGGGACGAGACGGCGCCCCGTATCTCGGTCGGCGCGACCTCGGAGAGGTAGAGCGGGACTATGAGGGCCGCCGCCCCCACGGCGAGCCCCAGCACGACCCTGAACAGGACGAGGACGCCCACGTTCGGCGCGAGCGCCGCCCCTATGGCCCCTATGCAGAACGTGACCGCGGCGATCAGGATGAGGTTGCGTCTCCCCAGGCGGTCGGAGAGCGGCCCGGCGAGGCCCGCCCGATCGCGGCCCCTATGAGCAGCGAGGAGACCACGAGCCCACTCAGGGCCGCGGAGAGCCCGAGGTCGTCGTTGATGTACAAGATGGCGCCCGAGATCACGCCCGTGTCGTAGCCGAAGAGCAGGCCTCCTAGGGCCCCGAAAAAGTACACCAGCGCGTTGCTGCCGCCGCCGGATCCCGCCGAAGATGCGCTCGACACAGTACGTACCCCGTCCTCGTCGCTCCCTTTGGCGGCCAGTATAACCGTGCCCACGCGGCTGGCGCCGGACGGGGCTATCATCCGGGGCAGCCGAGAGGGAGGAAGCGCAGCCTTGGAACCGTACCCCATAAAGCTCACCCCCCACGTCCGCACCTACTACTTCGGGGAGCGACTGATCCCCGAGATGCTCGGCAAGGAGGGGATGCCAGACGGCAGGGTCGCCGAGTCCTGGGAGGTCAGCGACTACCGCGAGGCCCGGGAGACGGTCGCGAACGGCCCCTACGCCGGTCGCCCCTTCCACGAGCTCGTCGAGGAGTTCCCGGACGAGATGGTGGGGCAGGGCTGGCAGGGCCCGCACTTCCCCCTCCTACTCAAGTTCCTGGACGCCTCGCACATGCTCCCCGTCCACCTCCACGCCGACGACGAGACCGCGAGGGAGAAGCACGGCGAGCCGCACGGCAAGTCCGAGGCCTGGCACGTCCTGTGGGCGGCGCCCGGAGCCTCGATCCTGGCGGGCGTGAAGGATGGTCTCTCCCGCGAAGACCTCTTCCGGGCCTTCAAGGACGAGGACTTCGACGGGGTCATGCCGCGCCACGAGGTCCGGACCGGCGAGACGGTCTACGTCCCCGGGGGCATCATCCACTCCTTCGGCCCCGGCATCCTGATAGCGGAGATCCAGCAGACGAGCGACCTCGGCCAGTTCGTGACCCCGACGGACCTCTACGGCGAGCGCCTCGACGAGGAGACCTGGAACGCGAACATCAACGCCGCCCTCGACGAGCTGAAGACGGACTACGCCCCCGGCCGAACCCCGGCCTCGTGGTCGAGGACGGGCCCAACCACCGCGTCATATGCTGCGCCGGCCCGCACTTCGCCCTCGAGCGCTGGACCCTGGCCGAGCCGTACACCGAGCCCTCGCACCCCGCCGCTGCCTCCTGCTCTCGAACGTCGGGGAGGGCGCGGTGACGCTCGAGTATGCGAACGGCTCCGAGGGGCTCGGGCGAGCCGAGTCTTGCGTGCTGCCCGCGGCGCTCGGGAGGTCCGCGTGGTGCCGGATGGGGCGGGGAGGCGAGCCTCGTGGCCTGCTACGTCCCGGATCTCGAACGGGACGTGGTCTCGCCGCTGCGCGAGGCGGGGCACGCGGACGAGGCGATAGCGGCGCTCGGCGAGGTCGGGTTAGCGTAGGGTGAACTTCGTCTTCGAGGAGGAGAGTTGGGCAGGATAGTAGCGCTCGGCGAGGTCGTGTCGGACATCTATCGGGCGGAGTCGTCCTCCCGATCGAGCTGCCCTTCGTCGCCCGGCCGGGCGGGGCGCCGGCGAACGTCGCGGTGGCCGCCGCCAGGCTCGGCTCGGAGGCGGCGTTCGTGGGAGCGTGGGGGACGACCTCTTCGGGACTTTATCGTGCGGGCCCTGGAGGACGAGGGGGTTGACGTCTCGGCGGTGAGACGCCGCGAGCCGCCCACCCGGACCTCCATAGCCTTCGTGGAGATCTCCGACGACGGCGACCGCGCGTTCACCTTCTACCGATCCAGCCCGGCCGCCGACGAGATGCTCTCCCCCGAGGACGTCGCGCGCGAGACGGTCTCGGGGGCGTCGTTCGTGAACTTCGGGAGCATCCCGCTCCTCAGGGAGCCCTCGCGCGGCGCGGTCCACCGCTTCGCGCAGCTCGCGAACGAGCTCTCCGTCCCCGTGGCCTTCGACGTGAACCTCCGGGACCACCTGTGGGAGAGCACGGCCGCGGCCCGCGAGGCCGTCGACCCGCTCCTCGACCGATCCCGGATCGTGAAGCTCGGCCACGAAGAGCTCCGGCCGCTCCTGGAGACCGACGACCCCGCGGAGGCCGCGCGGCTTCTCCTCGGGCGCGGCGCCTCCCTCGTGCTCGTCAGCCTGGGTGCGGACGGGGCGTTCTACGCGACGGACGGCTTCCAGGGGGACGTCCCCGCCTTCCCGATCGAGGCCGTCGACGCGACGGGGGCGGGGGATGCCTTCCTCGCCGCGACGCTCGTGCGCCTGGCCGATGCCGGGGGGAGGGGTGGGAAGAGGGGGTGGTGCGAGAGGCGGCCCTCAGGGGCTGCGCGGCGGGCGCCCTGGCCTGCACCGCTTTCGGGGCCATGAGCTCCCTGCCGACCGTGGACGAGCTGGAGCGGTTCATGGGGGAGAGGAGCGGGCGCTGAACGAGCCGGAAGCACCTGGCGGGTCCCCGGAGATCGAGACCGACCGGCTGGTCCTCCGCCCGCTCGCGACGGGGGACCTCGACGCCGTCCACCGCCTGTGGACTGATCCGGGCGTCAGGCGGTACCTGTGGGACGGGGAGGAGATCCCGCGGGAGAAGGCCCGGAACATGCTCGTCCGCAGCGCCGAGAGCTTCGGGGAGCACGGCTTCGGCCTCTGGGCGGTGACGGAGAAGGGCCCGGGCGCCCTGATCGGCTTCTGCGGCTTCTGGCCCTCGGGGGAGGACGGCCGCGGCGGCGAGCTGCTCTACGGAATAACGACGCCGCGCTGGGGCGAGGGTCTCGCCACGGAGGTGGCGGAGGCGATGGTCCGGCACGGCTTCGAGGACCTCGGGCTGGACCGCATCGTCGCCGGGGCGGACACCGAGAACGCGGCCTCCCTGCGCGTGATGGAGAAGGCCGGCATGATCCACGACGGGCGCGACCTCCGCAACGGCAAGGACCTCACGTACTACGCCCTCTCCCGGGAGGCCTTCCGGAGGTCCCTCAGCGACGCACCCGGCTGACGGAGACCGGGACGTCCACCCGCTCCGCGAGCCGGCGCGCGAGCGGCGCGAGGGAGGGAAACTCCGTCGCCGCGTGCCCGGCGTCGACGGCGACGAGCCCGAGCGATTCGGCGAGCAGCGCGTCGTGGTAGCTCAGATCCCCCGTGACGTACGCATCGGCGCCCGAGGCCGCGGCCTGCGGGATAAACGACCCGCCCGAGCCTCCGAGCACCGCGACGTGTTCGACGGCCCGTCCGGGCGCGGGGTCCGAGACGAGCCGGACCCCGAAGCCTAAAGAATCCGAGACGTGCCCGGCGAACTCCTCCGGCGACAGGGGCTCCGGCAGACGCCCGACCCTCCCGTAGCCGCAGCCCTCCGGGTATCCGTCCACCCCGTAGACGTCGAACGCGGGCTCCTCGTAGGGGTGAGAGGCCCGGATCGCGGCGATCGCCCCGCGGACGAGGTGCGCCGGGACCACCGTCTCAAGCCGGAGCTCGGGCACCCTCTCCAGCCGGCCCTTCTCCCCCGCGTAGGGGTCCGTCCCCTCGCCCCCGAAGAACGTCCCCGTCCCCGGCGAGCGGAAGGTGCAGTGGGTGTAGTCCCCGATCCTGCCCGCCCCCGCCTGCGTCAGCGCGTCCGCCATACGGTCGGCGTCGGGCTCGGGCACGAAGACCACGATCTTCCGCATCGACCCCTTCGGGACCACGACCCTCGTGGGCTCGACCAGCCCCAGAGCCTCCGCGAGCGCGACGGAGACCCCGCCGGGTGCGGCGTCGTAGTTCGTGTGCGCGGCGAGGACCGTGATGTTCCCTCCGATGGCGCGGGCCACGAGGTCCCCCGGGTAGGAGCCCGTGTCCACGCTCTCGAGCGGCCGGAAGACGAGCGGGTGGTGGAAGAGGAGGAGGTCGGCGCCGGTCTCCTCGGCCTCCTCGAAGACCTCCGGCAGTGGCGTGAGGGCGACGAGGACGCGGGAGACCCTGGCGTCCGGGCGTCCGACCTGGAGCCCGACGTTGTCCCAGTCCTCGGCCAGGGAAGCGGGAGCTATCCCCTCGACGGCCTCCTGTATCTCCCGGACGCGGACCACGGGGGAATTGTACTAATCTTCCCGTCGTGGACCGCAAACGGGTAGCTCGAGTCATCTCCGCCGCGACCAGGCTGCCCCTGATCGCGGTTCCCCTGTTCCTGCTCGTGGGCGTCGCCGTGGACGGCGTGGCGGGGATTCTTTGGGGTGCCCTCTGCATCCTCCTCACGAGCGGGCTCTCGCTGCTCTATCTCCTGTACCTGATCCGCTCCGGGAGGGTCGCGGACCCCGGCAGGATCGAGCAGGGCGAGAGGACGGGTCCTCTACGCGTGGTCGCCGGGCTCCACGCCGGGGCCTGGGTCCTGGTCGCGCTCCTCGACGGGCCCGCGGAGCTTCGGGCCGTCCTGCTCTCCTACGCCCTCGCCACCGCGGCCTTCGCCCTCCTCACGCCTTTCAGCAAGATCTCGCTGCACGCCGCCGGCGTCGCCGGGGCCGGGGTCTGCCTGGCCTGGATCTTCGGTCCCTGGGGGGCCGTTGCCTTCCTCGTCCTGCCCGCGGTCGCGTGGGCGAGGCTGACCCTGGCCCGCCACACCCCCCTGGAACTGCTCCTCGGCACACTGGTCGGCGGTGGCCTCACCACGCTCGCCTTCTTCGTTACGGTGTCGTGAGCTGGGGCCGCGCCGCCGTCCCTTACGATCCTGCGCCGGACGTCGGGGCCGTAGCGGCTCTCAGGCGGGCGAGATCTGGGGCTGGACCTGAACTGGGCCTCGTACCCGAGGTCCTGGAGGGGGGTTGAGCGGCGGTAATCAAAGAGACGGCATGAGCCCGGAGGGTTCTCCCGGGTTCGCGGCGGGCCTCGGGGCCTCCGTGCCCGTGGTGATCGGGTACGTCCCGGCGGCGCTGGCCTTCGGGGTCGCGGCGAAAGGCGCCGGGCTCGGCACGACGGAGGCCCTCTTGATGTCCCTCGTCGTCTACTCCGGCGCGAGCCAGTTCGCCATCGTGGGGCTCGTCGCGGCCGGCGTCCCCTGGCTGGTCACGGCGGCGACCGCCCTCGTGCTGGGCCTGCGGCACGTGATCTACGGTCCCTCCCTCGCCCCTTACCTGCGCGACCTCACCCCCCGGCGCTCCGCCCTCGCCGCCTTCGGCCTCACGGACGAGGTCTTCGCCGTCGCCGCGTCCTCCCTGCCCCAGAGACCCGCGGGCCTCGGCTGGCTTCTCGGCCTCGAGCTCGGAGCCTACGCCTCCTGGGCGCTCGGCTCCCTCCTCGGCGCCGCGGCGGGCGACGCCCTCGTGGAGGTGCTCCCGATCCTCGCCCCCGCCCTCTCCTTCGCCCTGCCCGCGCTCTTCGTCGCCCTGCTCGTCCCCATGCTGAGGGCCCCGGCGAGGGGCGCGGGGAGGCCCATAGCCGCGACGGTGCTCGCCGCGGGCGCCGTCGCGACCGCCCTGCACGTGGCGGGCTTTCAGGCCTGGAGCATCCCCGCCGCCGGCGTCGCCGGACCGGCGGCCGGTCTCCTGTTGTCGAGGGCTCTCGCGGATCGGGGACGGGACCGCCGGTGAGCCCGGGGCTCCTCCTCCTGCTCTTCCTCGTCGTGGGCGCGGGCAACTACCTCATGCGCTTTCTGCCGCTCCTCATCGCCCTGCGGCGCCGCGAGAGGCCGGGGCAGGAGACCGCAACGACCGGGGGCCTGCTCCCCCTCGTCGGGCCCGCGGTCGTCGTTGCGCTCCTGATCACCTCCCTGCTCCCCGGCGACTTCGCTCCGGGCTACGGCGCGGAGCTCGCGCGCGGCGCGGTGGCGCTCGTGCCCACGGTGCTGGTCGCCCTCAGGTTCGGGAACCTCGGCCTGACCGTGCTGACGGGCGTCTTCGCGTACGCCCTGGTCGCGCTGGTGGCGTAAGGGGTAACGAAGCCCGAAGCCGCTCGAAGGTTTCGCGCCCGTGGCCTTGCTCCCGATCGTGGCTACCTTCGCCACCTGAGATACACTTGCTTTCGCAGCTTCCGCGCGGCTCCGGCGACGCGGCCCCGCGAAGACAGCTCCGCGAGCGTCGTGACCGAGCGGGGCGGTGAACGCGGGACGAAGGGCAGGGTTTGCGGCGGCGTGGAGATGGTGCCGCTCCCGATGGCGGGGAGCGTGCGGCCTGTGAGCCGGAGCGGCGGCATCGGTAGCGGTCTGGGGATGGGCGTGGGGCTTGGCCGGAGCCATCGTGTCGGCGGAGGAAGATCTTGACGGAGAGACAAGAAGAAGAGCGACCGTACGAGGAGCCGGAGAACCCGGTCGAGGAGTTGATCCAGGGCTTCGAGAAGACGAAGTGGCGCCCTGCCAGGTCCCCCTGGGGCGAGGCGCAACGGCAGGTGCGGGAGACGGAGAAGAGGCACGAGGAGCTGATGAAGGCCTGGAGGAGCCGCCGCGTGGGCCCCGCGCCGGAGGATACCGGCAACCCCCCGGCGTGAGCGGCATCGCCCTCGCGCTGCTGTTCTCGACGGTCGTGTGCGTCGCGGTGGGCGCCACGAGCATCGCCGTGGCCGTCAGGGAGCGCGGGCGCGGCTCGGCGGCCTGGGCCTGGCTGCTGCCCGGCGTGGCGGGCGTGGTTCTCCTCGTCGGGTGCGCGGTCCGGCTCGTGCTAATAGCCGCCTGATCCGGCGGGGCTCCGTCTCGTCGCCGGAGACGGCCCGGTGTTCGAAAGAGTTTGCCGGAAGACTATCTGCGGGTAAACGTCGCCGGAAAAGCGTGTCCGTGCTTCCGATCGAACACAGGAGGTAACCTAGGAATGGCGGCGACGAGCAAGGACGGCCCCGAGCTGCACCCGGCCACGGTGGAGATGGCCCAGGGCAGACATTACGCGCACATCACCACGATCTTCCCCTCCGGCCACTTCCAGACCCACCCGGTCTGGGTCCACTCCGACGGCGAGCGCCTCGTCGTGAACACCGAGACCCATCGCCCCAAGTACAAGAACGTCCAGCGCGACCCGAGGGTGACCGTGACGATCCGGCACGAAGAGAACCCCTACCGCTACGCCGAGATCCGCGGCCGCGTGACGGAGACCGTGACCGGTCCCGAGGCTCGCAGCCAGCTCGACGAGCTCTCGCAGAAGTACGACGGCAAACCGTACGACGAGAGCGCCATAAAGAGCGAGCGGGTGATGCTCTGGATCGTCCCCGAGCGCCAGACCCTCGTGGACCAGACCGCGGACAGCATCTAGAAGACCGCCGACTCCCCCCAAGCGAGGAGCGGCGAGCCTGCGGAGACGCCGCAGGCTCGCCGCTCCTCGTCTGAGACCCTAGCTCGTGGCCGCTGCCACGCGCACCCTTCGCCACGCGCCGCGACGGCCGTGGCGTCCGGAGGCCGAGGCGTACGCCCGTGGGCTCCGGTACGATAGCGTCTTTGCAAGGCCGCGAAAGGAGCACGAGCATGGCGATACAAAGTTCTATAACGGCCGCCGACCTCAGAGGCCGGGCGGCCGTAATAACCGGCGGTGCCAAGGGCATCGGTCTCGCGCTCGCCTCGCGCCTCGCAAACCTGGGCATGAAGCTCTGCCTGGCCGACACCGACGCCGGTGCGCTTCAGGAGGCCCGAAGCACGCTCGCGCCGCTTCTCGCGAGCCCGGAAGACTTGCGCGCGGAGGTCGTGGACGTCTCCGATCTGGAAGAGGTGCGGCGCCTCAAGGACGTCGCCTACGGGACATTCGGCGAGGTAGCGTTGCTCGTGAACAACGCCGGCGTCGAGAGCAGCGGCATGAAGCCGTGGGACGGGCCGGAGGCGTGGGAGCGTATCCTGAACGTCAACCTCTGGGGGGTCGTGCACGGGGTACAGGCCTTCACGGAGGCCATGATCCCGCAGGACGCCCCGAGCGCCATCGTCAACGTCGGGTCGAAGGAGGGGATCACCACCCCACCCGGTAACGCCGCCTACTCGGTCTCCAAGGCCGGGGTGAAAGTGCTGACCGAGCAACTGGCCCACGAGCTACGGCAGATAGACGGGTGTCGGGTGAGCGCGCACCTGCTCGTCCCCGGCTTCACCTTCACCTCGCTGACCGCCCGCGGCAGGACCGAGAAGCCCGACGATGCGTGGACGCCGGATCAGGTCGCCGAGTTCATGCTGCAGAGCATGGCGAGGGGCGACTTCTACATACTCTGCCCCGACAACAGCGTCAGCCGCGAGATGGACGAGCGCCGCATAAGATGGGCCGCGGAAGACCTGATCCAGAACCGCCCGGCCCTCTCCCGCTGGCACCCGGACTACGAAGGGCCCTTCGCGCGCTACATGGAGGACGTCAAGAAGCCTTAGACGCAAGACGATTCCACGATTATCTTGGAAGATACACCGCGCACGATACCTTACGATCCACGGTCGTAAAAAACAGTTCCTCTGCGAAGATCAAAGGCCGGTTGGTCTGCGGCCTTCAGCCAATTCAAGAGTGGACCTGACGAGACTCGAACTCGTGACCTCTGCCATGCGAAGGCAGCGCTCTCCCAGCTGAGCTACAGGCCCATACGGCGCCTATATTAGCACACGGTCCGGCGAGGTTGAGGGGCCGCGCTCCGCCCCGACCTCGCCTCCTACGAGGGGGCGTTGGACGAGCCGTTCACGCTGCTGGAACGCGTCCCGAAGGTGGAGGGCGCGCTTCCACGTCCCGCTGGTGCAGGTGAACACGGACGCGGCTTCGGCGGCGAGTGCCACCTCGGCGCGAATATGATCCGCTCGGGAATCTCCGCGTTCCCGCTCTCTGAGATGGACGTCCTGATCATCGAGGACGTGGGGAACCGGATGTGTCCGGCAGAGTTCGAGGTCGGGGAGGACGTACGCGTGACGGTCTACTCCGTCACCGAGGGCGAAGAGAGGCCCTTCAAGTACCCCATTACGTTCCGCTCCGCGGACCTCGTGCTCGTCAACAAGGTAGATCTACTGGAGCACCTGGACTTCGACCTAGACCAGTTCCTTGGCTACCTCGACGCCGCCAAACCGGGCGTCGAACGCGTCATGTAGAAGCGCGGTGCATCGCCACCGACGCGGGAAGAGCCGGGAGTTTTCCCGGCCCTCTGTATCATCGCGACGTTGGTGCTACTAGAACCGAGTGGGCGATGCTGGTTTCGAACCAGCGACCTCTGCCGTGTGAAGGCAGCGCTCTCCCGCTGAGCTAATCGCCCCTGTTCCGCAAATATACCACCGGGTGCCATGGCTTTTAAAGGCTTCGGGACGTTCGCCCTTTATCGCGCAGACCGGGGGCCGGGCACGAAGCCCGGCCCCCGCTGTTCCATCTTCTGGTGGGACTCTGCTGCCGGCTGCTGTTACAGCGCGCCTGCCCCGGCACCCGCCCCCACGCCGGGGAAACCGATCTCCTCGGGGGGCTGGCCGCTCTGCTTGATGCGGCTGCTGAGCGAGAGGAGCCTGGCGAAGTCGGAGGCGCCGGTCACGTACTGCGCCGTCCCGTCGGAGACGCTACCCGAAGCGCTTGCGGCGCGCGTCACGCCCTTGACGCGCCCGGAGAACGAGAAGCCCGTCGTCTCGTAGCTGTAGCGCTCCTTGAAGCGCCTCGGGGCGGCCGTCGCCGACCAGTTGAGATCCACGTCGACGGAGAAGGTGTTGCCCGAGACCTCGTCCGTCATCTGAACGGTCGTGTCGAGCGACGCGGTGCCGAGGTTCTTGCCGACCGCGAAGTCGCCGCCGCTCAGAGGCGCGAAGCCGAAGGCAGCCATGAGCAACTGGGGCTCCTCCGCCCCCGGTCCCGGCGCGGGCTCGGGCGCGCAGGCGTCGTACTTGTAGATCTGGACGACCGCCTCCGAGGGCGCCCCGAAGCCCTGCTGCGGGGCCTGCCGCCCCTTGGAATCCTGCGCCGAGACGAGGACGTCGGTGCCCACGCATCCCTTGACGTTCGAGAAGGCGGCATCGGCGACCTTGCCCCTGTAACGGAAGGTCTCCGACTGTGCGGACGCGGGGAGCGCCAACACCAGGGCCGTCGACAAGGCGAGAACCACCGCAAAGACGTGTTTACCTCTCATCCCTCTCCTCTCGACCCGGCTACCGCCGGACTACCCGCACATGGTTGCCAAAGTAGCAGGGGTTGAACCGCGACGAAACGTAAAAACAAACAAAATGCATAACCGGATAAAAACATTGGCCGTTGGCAAAGCAGCGGCAATTCCCGATCCGGGTTCTCGACGGGGATGGAGCCCTCCGGCGGGGGCCGTGGGGGAGGGGGTTGGTATAATGCCCGCCCGGGAAGCCAAAGGTAGTAGGAGGATGGGAATGGCCGAGCGAGGCGCGATCGGCGCGGGGGAGTTGGAAGGTCTGCTCGAGGGCTTGCGGTCGCTCTCGGGCGAGGTTACGACGGCGGCGGTGCTCTCCGGTACCGGGGATCTGCGGGCCGCGACGGTGCAGGCCGGGGTGGATCGGGAACGGTACGGCGCGATGCTCGCGGCGCTCGCCGGGCTCGCCCGTCGGACGGCGCGCGAGGGCGGCGAAGGCGCGTTCGCGCAGGCCAGGATCGGGGTCGAGGACGGGTACGTCCTGCTCGTCGGTCTGTCGGGGGGAGGGACCCTCGCCGCGACGACCGGCCCCGAGGCCCGCGTCGGCCTCGTCCTCTACGACATGCGCAACGTCCGCGGTGAGCTGGAGCGGGTGTTGGGCTCCGACGAGCCCGCCGCCGGGAAGGGGACGAGGATGAGGAAGGTTTTCGGCGGTCTGCTGCTTCTAGGAGCCGCGGCCGGGGCCGGGTACGCGGTGCGCAACTACCTCAGAGACCCTGCCAGCGAAGTCGGGGGCGAGGTCAGGATCACGCTGGAGGGCGGGGCGGAGATCGAGCCCGACCCCGGCATCGCCCGGGAATTCACGGACATCGCCCGGAGGGTGCTAGAGATCTCCGGCTAGGCCCCCGAGGGCCTGACGGAGCCTAGGCCCGCGCGAGATCCGCGGAGAGGTTGCGGGCCTCGAGGATGCGCCCGAGGGCGAGGCCTATCTGGGAGTTCGGGGTGGAGGCCCGGCGGTGATGCCGATGCGCACCGGCCCGTCGGGCAGCCAGCCCGTCTCCTCGACCTCTTCGCGCGGGTCGAGGGGGTGCCCGGGGCTTGTGGCGGATGGTGTCGCCGTCTATGCAGTCGCCGCTCGCTATGTGGTAGCTGCGGGGGACCCTCTCGGCCGCGATGATCGCGAGGTTGTTCGTGTTCGAGGAGTTGTAGCCACCGACGGTAACGACGACGTCCAGCGGATGGTCCAGGAGCGCGAGGAGCGCGTCCTGGCGGTCCTGGGTCGCCGAGCAGATGGTGTCGAAGAGCTCGAAGTGCTCGGCGAGGTTCTCCTCACCGTAGCGCTCGATCATGGCCTTCCTGAGCTCCTCGCCGACGGCCATGGTCTCCGTCATGAGCATCGTGGTCTGGTTGGCGACGCCGACCTTCTGGAGGTCCTCTCCCGGGTCGAAGCCGGGGCTCATGCCGTGGGAGAGCTTCTCGCGGAGCTCAGCGGCGTCCATCCGTCCGAGGATGAAATCCGTGACGTAGCCGGTCTCCTTGAGGTTTCGGACGATAAGGTACTTGCCGTTGCCGCCGTCCTTCTCCGTCTGGGAGGCGGTGGCCTTCGTCTCCTCGTGGTAGTACTTGCCGTGGATGATGCTCGTGAAGCCCTTCTTGGCGTAGCGCGTGACGCGCTTCCACACGGAGAGGACCGAGCCGCAGGTGGTGTCCACGACGATGCACTCGCGGTCGCGCAGCTTCTTCACCCAGTCCACGGGCGCGCCGAAGGCGGGGAGGAGGACGACGTCCTCGGGGGTCAGGGTGTCGAAGAGCTCGTCCGGGCGGCCGTTGAAGCCCTCGGAGAGAAACTCGATGCCCATCTCGCGCAGGCGGTTGTTCATGGAAGGGTTGTGGATCATGTCGCCGGTAATAAAGATCCGGCGGTCCGGGAACTTCTCCCGCGTCTGGAAGGCGTAGTCCACGGCGCGATCCACGCCGTAGCAGAAGCCGAACTCGTCGGCGAGGCGGACCGTCAGCCCCTCGGCCTCCAGGAGGTTGCCGTTCTCGCGGACCTTGTCCACGATCTCCGAGCGGTAGTCGCGGTTGAGGAGGTGCTGTATGTTCTCCCGCATCTTGAAGCCCTTGCGGTAATACGTCTCTCGCTCCACGAACCCACCCCTCGATGTTCAAGAATCCAATCTCTAACGTTCGACCCCAATGTTATCCCATCTCCCCCCGCGCGTCGGCGCGAATCGTGCGTGGTTTCTCATACGCCGTATGGTGTAAAATCTCGTCCTATGGCTCCTACGGTGATGCTCGCCGACGACGATCCCATCCTTCTGGCCTCGGCCGCCGACGCCCTGCGCGGTGCCGGCTTCAAGGTCGTTGAGGCCGCGAGCGGGCAGGCGGCCCTGCAGTCCGCCCTTGCCCGCAAGGTCGACCTTATCGTCATGGACGTCTCGATGCCCGAGGTCGGCGGCGTCGAGGTCTGTCACTGCCTCAAGGCGATGCCCAAGACCCAGAAGATCCCGGTAGTCCTCACGGTCTACAAAAAGGACCCGGCGGCCAGGACCCTGGGCGAACGCACCCACGGCTCCGTTCGCGTCCTGCGCAAGCCGTTCGCCCCGGAGGAACTGGTCGAGCTCGCTCGCCGGCTCGTCAAGCAGAAGTCCTTAATCTAAGCTCGGGTGTCCCTCGCCGGTGTCCCGTCTCCGTCGGCCGTGAGCGTCCGGCGCTCGTGTCCCGGTCGCCGGGGACGGAAGCCGCGCGCTGACGGCATCTTCCGCTCGAGAGGGCGAAGCCTCGGGGGCGTCTAGGGGATGGGCATGAGCCCCGGCGCAAGGCGCTCGTTACGCTGGCCACCCTCGTCGGGACCTTTCTCGCGGCGCTCGACTCGACCGTGGTCGGCACGGCGATGCCCACGGTCATCGGGGATCTCGGGGGCTGCCGCTCTACCCGTGGGTCTTCGCCTCGTATCTTCTCGCCGCGACCGTCACGGGCCGGTCTTCGGGAAGCTCTCGGACACGTACGGGCGCAAGCCGATCTACCTCGCGGGATCTCCCTGTTTCTCGCGGGGAGCGTGCTTGCGGGGACCTCGGAGAGCATGTCCGGTTTGATCGCCTACCGCGCGTTGCAGGGCCTCGGGCGGGGGCGGTCCAGCCCGTGGCGGTGACGATCGTCGGGGACATCTTCGAGCTGGAGACGAGGGCGCGCGTCCAGGGCTCTTCGGGGCGGTGTGGGGGATCTCCGCCGTGATAGGCCCGGCGGCGGGCGGCCTGATCACGGACTACGCCTCGTGGCGCTGGGTCTTCTACGTGAACGTCCCGTTCGGCCTCGCCGCGGCCGTCCTCCTCGCCCTCACCCTCACCGAGAACTTCGAGCGGCGCCGGAGCCGGCCGGACTACCTCGGCGTCTCCCTGCTCACGGGGGGCCTCATCGCCGTCCTGCTCGCGCTTCTCGGCCAGGGGGGCGCGCCCTCGCTCTCCGGCGGGACGCTCGCGCTCTTCTTCGGCGGCCTCGCGGCGCTCGGGCTCTTCGTTGTCGTGGAGCGCAGGGCCGAGGATCCGGTCGTGCCCCCGATCCTCTTCGGGACCGGGTGTTCAGGGTCGCGGTGCTCGGCAACGTCGCCCTCGGCGGCGTGCTCTTCGGGGTCTCGGTCTACGTGCCGCTGTTCGTGCAGGGGCGCTGGCCGGGACGGCGGTGACGGCGGGGGCGGTCGTCGCGCCGCTCTCGGTGGGATGGCCGCTCGGATCGGTGGTCGGGGGCGCATGATCCTGCGCCGCGGCTACCGCGGCGCGCTCCTCCTGGGCGCCGCCTTCGTGGCCGCGGGCGGGGCGCTGTGCGTGCCGATGGACCGGGGACGCCCCTCCTGTACGTCGTCTTCGCGATGTTCGTGATCGGGCTCGGGCTCGGCTTCTCGAGCACGGCCTACCTCGTCAGCGTCCAGAACGCCGTCCCCTGGCAGAGGCGCGGCGCCGCCACCTCCTCGATCGTCTTTTTCCGGACCGTCGGCGGCTCCGTCGCGGTCGCGGTGATGGGTGCCCTCCTGAACGCCTCCCTCGGCTCCCGCTACGGGGACGCCGTCGAGAGGGCGGCGGGGGGAGACGCCGGCCTCGCCCGCCTGCTCGCCGACCCGAACTCCCTCCTGCAGCCGGCGCTGCGCGACCGCGTCCCGCCGGAGGCCTACGCCGAGCTCGCCTCCTCCCTCGCCGCCGCGCTCTCCCCGACCTTCTACGGGCTCCTGGCCCTGGGCCTCGCCTCCCTGGCCGTCGCCGCCTTCTTCCCCGGTGGCAGCGCCAAGAGCCTCGTCAACCGCGAGGAGGACCCCGTTGCCTGACCCCACTCGCGAGCTCCCCTTCGAAGAGCTGCCGCCCCCGCCCCTGTACAAGCTGGTCGACGAGGAGGGGCGGGACGTCTTCGCGGAGGCCGAGGTCGGCGGCGAGCCCGCGACCGTCGGAGTCCTCCTCGAGAGCGAAGAGCTGGCGCGAGAGCTCTCCGAAGACGCCGCGGAGCACGGGCTGGAAGCCCTCTCCGGCCTGGAGCCGCGCGTCCTGCCGGGCTGGGCGGCGGTCGAGGTCTTCGCGTCGGCGGGGGAGGGGTACGTGCTCGTGGTCTCCGAAGCGGGGACGGGCCTCTTCTACGCCGGGACGTCGCGCGCCGCGCGGCCGAACCCGCCCGGAGACGACGTTTCCCGTCTACCTCATCTCCGACGCGAGGGCGAGGCACCCCTCCTGACCGTCGAGACGGACGGGGGAGAGGTGCTCGTGACCGCGCTGTTCACGAGCACCGAGAAGGCGACCGCCTTCCGCGACGCCGCCCCGCACCTCGACCTCCCCGAGGGCCTAGGCGTGATAGACGATGCGGGGGGACTCGTCCGGCACGCGCGTATCGCGCGGGAGGCCGGCGCGGAGTACGCGGTGTTCGACCCCGAGACCGGCCTCGCGGAGGCCATCCCGATAGAGGAGTTGATGCGTGAACCACACCAACGGTAGCCGTAGGACCCTTGGCGTCGACGTGGACAGCACGGTCTGGAACCTCAGCGAGTGGGTCTGCGAGGCCGTCCGTGAGGAGACCGGCGAGGTGCTGGACCCCGAGGAGCTCACGACCTGGACGCACGTCCTCGACGCCTACGGGGAGATGGCGGCGATGCGCATCTACACGCGCGCCCTCTCCCCGAGGCGGGTCCGCGAGCGAGACCCCTACCCCGGCTCCCCGGAGGCCCTGCGCACCCTGCAGGAGGAGCGGGGCGTGCGGGTGCACTTCGTCACCCACAACTGGGACCCCGCGGGGATGACCCCGTACCTCGAGCCCTGGCTCAAGGAGCACTTCGGGCCCGACGTCGGGCTGACCGTCACCACGGAGGACAAGCTCGGCATCCTGCGCGAGCTCGGTGCCTTCGGCATCGTGGACGACCGGCCGGAGACCATCCGCCGCGTCGCGGACGCCGGGTTGTGGACGGCGACCATGATCCAGCCGTGGAACCGCAAGGTCGTCGCCGAGCGAGACGACGTCCACGGCTTCGAGTCCTGGCACGAGTTCCCCGGCCTCCTGCCGACCTTGCCCGGCGGCGCGAACGGCGCTTGAATACCGGGGACCGAAAGGTAGGAGCGTGCCGTCCACAAGCCTCCCCCCGCGCCTCGTCCTGCAAGTGACGCCGCTCTCGCTATCGGTGCCGATGCCTCTCCACCCGTCGCCCCCCGACGACGTCGCGGACGAGCTCGTGCCCGTCGCGGGCTCGTGGACGGCGCTGCGCGCGGTGCGGTTCGTCCTCTTCGCGCTCACGGGCTGTGCGGTCCGGGCCGCCGCAAGAGCGCGCGGCCTCGCCGGTCCGGGGACCGCCTGAGATGCGCCGGAGGGCGAGGGGCGGCGCGGCGGCGGGCGGACCGCCGAGGCTGGAGACGGAGCGCCTGATCCTGCGCGCGCTGACGCCGGACGACGCCGCGGCCGTCTTCGCCTACGCCTCCGACCCCGAGGTGGCGCGTTACATGTCCTTCGAGACCCACCGCTCCCTGGGCGACGCGGAGGCCTTTCTGGACCTGACGATGGGCCGCTACGGGAGCGGCGACGCGCCGGACTGGGGGCTGGTCTACAAGGGCGACGGGCGGCTCATCGGCACCGCGGGGTTTGTCGCCTGGGAGCGCGAGCACGCCCGCGCCGAGGTCGGCTACATCCTGCACCGGGACTACTGGGGCAGGGGGCTCGTGGCGGAGGCGCTGGCCGCCATGATCTCCTACGGCTTCGAGAAGCTGGACCTCAACCGCATCGAGGCCCGCTGCTTCGCCGAGAACGCGGCCTCGGCGCGCGTCATGGAGAAGGCCGGGATGACCTACGAGGGGACGATGCGGCAGCGGGAGTTCCTGAAGGGGGCGTACCGGGACATGAAGCTGTACGCGATCCTCAAGGACGAGCACCGCCGCCCGTAGGCGTCAAGGGAGGTGGCGGGCGAGGACGTCGAAGAGCCTCTCCACGTCCCGCTCCGTGTTGTACAGGTGCGGCGAGACGCGCAGCGAACGCCCCCGCACGCTCACGTAGACGCCCTCGGCGGCGAGACGCGCGGCGAGGTCCCCCGGCGCGCCGGGGTCGAGGCCGAGACCGATCATGTGCCCGACCCTCCTCTCCGCCGGGATGGCCCTCATCCCGCGTCTTACGGCTTCTTCCTCGATGAGCCCTGTAAGACGTGTCAGCCCCTCGGCCACGTTCGCCACGCCCCATTCGAGGATCCGGCGCATCGCCTCCATCGCCATCGGCAGCCTGACGAAGTTGCTCCGCTCGCCGACGTCGTAGCGGCGGGCGCCGGGCGCGTAGGCGTCCCGGTACTCGACGAGGGAGGCGAAGTCCTCGCTGCCCTCGCGCCCGAGCCAGGTCTGCTCCAGAGGGACGCCTTCGCGGTACCCCTCGCCGACGTGCATGAACCCGAGGCTGTAGGGCCCGAGCATCCACTTGTACGCCGCGGTGACGAGAAAGTCCGGTTTGACCTCGGAGACGTCCAGGGGATGTGCCCCGAGGGACTGGGTGGCGTCGACCACGAGCGCAGCCCCGACCTCCCGCGCCCTCTCCCCGACGCGCGAGAGGTCCAGCCTGGAGCCGTCCGTCCAGTGGCAGTTCGGCACGGCGACGACGGCGCACCGTGCGTCCATCCCGTCCAGCACGGCCGCCGTCCAGTCGTGGTCGCCGGGGCGCGGCACGGTGACGAGCCTCGCGCCCGTCCTCTTCGCCAGGTCCCGCCACGGGTAGACGTTCGAGGGGAACTGCTCCTCCAGGACGACGATGCCCTCGCCCCCGGCGACCGGCACGTTCGCCGCGGCGGTCGCGAGGCCGTAGCTCGCCGAAGGTATGATCGCGACGCCCTCCGCGTCGCCGTGGATAATCTCCGCGAAGAGGGCCCGCGCCCCTTCCGAGTCCTCGAAGAAATCCGCGGGCGTGATCTCCCACGGCCTCGACTTCCTCCCGACCGCCCGCTCGCCGACCTCGCGCACCGAGCGGAGCTGCGGCGACATGTACGCGCAGTTCAGGTAGACGACGCCGTCCGGTATCTCGAAGAGCCCGCGTTCGTCGCCGGGGTTCACCTCAGCCTCCCAGGGATCGGAGGAGCCGGGTGGTTGAGATCATGGCGCCGCCCAGCACGGCCGGGATGCCGCCGCCCGGGTGGACGGAGGCCCCGACCCGCCACAGCCAGGGGCGCCGCCGGTCGTTGTAGCGCGGGCTGTGGAACGGCCCGCTCCTCCAGAACGGCCGCACCTCCCCGTAGAGCGCCCCGCCCGGCGCGCCCCGGCCCTCGAAGTACCGGGGGTGCAGGATCTCGTGCTCCCCGAGGTACTCCTCGATGGGGCGGGACAGGCCGATCTCGCGCCCCAGGCGCCCCAGCTCCCGCTCGACGAACGGGCTCTCCAGCCCGTAGGCGCGCCCGTTCGGCGGCGCCGTCAGGAGCAGCGCGAGCGTCCCCCCGTCGTTCGGGTAGACCTCGCCCGGCCGGTAGTAGTTCACGAACGCCATCGTCTCCTCCGGCTCCTCCCGGGCCTCCAGGCTCCGGTACAGGACCCGCGGGTCCCCGGGCAGCACGACCCCGTGCGTCGCGACGCTCTCCGGCAGCTCCTCCCGGAGCGCGGCGTAGATCGCCACCCCCGAGCACGAAAGCTTCCCCGGACGGGCCTTGTGCCTGTGCGGCGCGAGCTTCTCCTCCAGCACTCCTGCGTCGAGCCCGCTCACGACGGCGTCGGCGGGGTACTCGGCGCCCTCCGTCAGCACGCGGCCCTGCCGAATCGCCGTTACGGGCTCCCCCGTGTGGATCTCCACGCCCGCGGCTCGGGCGAGGTTCTCGAGGGCGCGCGGGATCTCGTAGACCCCGCCCTCCGGCACCCAGACCCCGTCCCGCGCCATGATCGCGGGCATGCTCGCGTAGAGCGCCGGCGTCCGGTCCGGCCCGACGCCGGCGTTGAGCGTGTGGATCGCGATGACCTCCCGCAACCCCTCCGGCAGCCACCGCAAAGCGTCGAGGTAGCCCCGCGTCGTGAGCTTCGCGCCGTAGACGCGGAGCAGCTTGAGGAGCGCCGGCAGCGTCCCCCGGTCGAGGGGGTCCGCGGTCAGGAGGCTCGTTACCTCGGGCCCGAGCCCCCCGTGGATGTCCTCGAAGCGCTCCCACGCCGCCCGCCACGGGTGCCCCTCCTCGACCGGCAGCGAGCAGACCTTGCCCCGGTAGTAGTAGCGTCCTACCTCCCCGAGCCGCCGGAGCTTGAGGCCCGTTACCTCTCGCGCCGACTCGCGCCCGTCCCCCAGACCGTCCCAGCGCCGCAGGAGCTCCTCCCAGACGCCGGGGAAGGTGACGAGGGAGGGGCCGGTGTCCATCCGCTGCCCCCCGACCTCGATGCGCCGGCTCTTGCCGCCGAGATCGTCGCTCGCCTCCAGGAGCGTCACCCTGTGCCCGGCCCTGCCCAGGAGCGCCGCCGCGGCGAGCCCCCGAGGCCCCGCCGACGACGACGATCCTCCTGCTACTCGTCGGGCTCACGGGTAGGCCCCAAGGGAGATCGCCGCGACGAGCTGCACCCCGGCGACGGTCCCGGCGACGTACGGGAAGGCGATGGAGAACGGGTACAGCCGGTGCCCGGTCTCGGGTGTCGGGCGCGTGTTCAGCGACCACAGGAGCCAGCCGGCGTAGGTGGCGTTCACGAGCGCGACGAGCGGGTTGACGAGCGCGAAGCAGACCGTGGCGATCGTCCACCACGCGCCGCTCCACAGGACCACGCCGCGGGCCCCGAGCCGGACCGCCGTCGTCCATATACCCACGTTCCGGTCCTCGTCTATGTCCTGCACGGCGTCGAAGGTGTGCTTCGCCGCGCTCCAGGCCATCAGGCCCAAGGCGGCGGGCCACAGGACGCCCTCGCCGAGCGCGAGCGGGACGAAGACCAGCGGGAAGGCGTAGGCCGCGTTGCTCAAGGAGTCGAGGTAGGGGCGGGCCTTGAAGCGCAGCGGCGGGGCGGAGTAACCGACGAAGAGGACGGCGTAGAGCAAGAACCAGAGGTTCGCCCCCCACGGGTAGAAGGCGAGGAAGTAGAGGAGGAACGGCACGTTGGTGAGGAGCACGCCGAGGGCTATGGGCGGACCTCACGCGGCGAGATCCTCGCGCCCTCCAGCGTCCCCTTGCGGGGGTTCTTGGCGTCCGTCTCCTGGTCGAAGACGTCGTTGACGCCGTAGATCAGGAGGTTGAACGGCAGCGTGAGCCAGAGGAGCAGCGGCAGCGCCTCCCACCGCCACAGGTCGCCCGCGAGCCAGACCCCGACGACGGCGGGACCGATCGTGTTGATCCACAAGACCGGCCGCGAGATGTGGAAGAGGCGAGGGAGCATACGAGCAATATACCAGCCGCTCGACGGGCGCCTGGGCTACCATACCCCCGTGATCCGCAGAGTCTTCGCCGCCGCCCCGCGCCTCCTGATCCTGGTGAGCGCCCTCTTCCTCGGCGCCTCGTACTTCACCGTCCGCTTCCCGGACGTCCCCGGCGCCGGGATAGGCTCGTTCGTCTCGACGTTCCTGATCGCGCTGCCCGCCCTCGCCGCCCTCCTCGCCTACCTTGGCCCCGCAAAGGCGGCCCTCGCCTTTCTCGCCCTCGCCGCCTTCGGCTACGCGATCGAGACGACGGGCGTCGTCACCGGCCTCCCGTACGGCACGTTCTTCTACGGGGACGCCCTGGGCCCGAAGCTCTTCGGCCTCGTCCCGTTCCTGCTCCCGATCTCCTGGGCGCCGCTCGTCCTCGGCGCCGTCGCCGCGGCCGCCCCGAGGCCCAGCTACGGGCGGGGCGCGGCGAGGACGATCGGCTGGATCTTCCGCTCCGCCGTGCTCCTGACCCTCATAGACGGCGTCCTCGACCCCGGCGCGGCCTCTCTGGGCTTCTGGACCTGGCCGGAGGGCGGCCCCTACTACGGCATCCCCCTGAGCAACTACGCCGGCTGGCTTCTCTCCGGCGCCCTCGCCACGGCCCTCGTCCTCGCGTTCGGGCGCAGGAGGTGGGGGAGGGTGGCGCCCCCGCCCGGCATGGTCGACAGCGCCGTGATCGCCGTCGCCTTCTGGGTCGGGGTCGCGGTCTTCTCGGGGCTCCTCTTCCCGGCGGTCCTCGGCGCGGCGCTCTTCGTGTACCTGCTCCACCGCAGGCTGCGGCTACGCAACTCCGGCAAGCGCCGGGGCGGCGCGGTATAAAGGCCTGAGGCGAGAAGCGGAGGTCAGGGCATGCAGTGGGCAACGGCGGTATCGCGTAAGACCTCCTTCGAGGAGGCCGTTCTGGAGTGCGCGGGGAGCGTCCGGGCGGAGCTCGGGCCCGGACCCGTCACGGTGGCCTTTGTCTTCGTCACGCCCCACTTCGCCGAGTTCTACGACGGGCTGCACGAGACGCTGAGCGGGGCGCTCGCCCCCCAGACCCTCCTCGGCTGCTCCGCGGGCGGCGTGATCGGGGGCGGCGAGGAGGTCGAGCAGGCGCCCGCCATAACCCTGACCGCCGCGCGCCTCCCCGACGTCGTCGTCAAACCGTTCCACCTCGGGGAGGGGCTCCCCGACATGGACGGCCCGCCCGACGCCTGGGAGGAGCTCGTCGGCGTCCGGCCTACGGAGGAGCCGCAATTCGTCCTGCTCGCCGACCCGTTCAGCACGAGGTCCGAGGCCCTCCTCGCCGGCCTCGACTTCGCCTTCCCCGGGGCGGCCAAGATCGGGGGGCTCGCCAGCGGCGCGACCTCCCCCGGCCTCAACGCCCTCTTCCTGAACGACGAGGTCCACACGGAGGGCGTGATCGGGGCCTCCTTCACCGGCGACGTCGTCGTGGATACGGTGGTCGCCCAGGGTTGCCGCCCGGTGGGCGAGCTCATGCAGGTAACCGCCTGCGACGGCAACATCCTGCGCGAGCTGGAGGGCCGCCCGGCCCTGGAGGTCCTCCAGGAGCTGTTCTCCGGCATGGACGAGGAGGAGCGCCGCCTCGCGGGCACCTCGCTGTTTATCGGGGTCCTCATGGACGAGTTCGCCGAGGACGGCAAGGTCGGCGACTTTCTCGTCCGGAACCTTATAGGCATAGACCCGAAGAGCGGGGCCCTGGGCGTCGGGGAGCGCCTGCAGGAGGGGATGCGGGTCCGCTTCCACCTGCGCGACGCCAAGACCTCCGCCGAAGACCTCCACGCGATGCTCACGGGCTACGAGAACACCCTGCCCCGCAAGGACGACCTCTCGGGGGCGCTCCTCTTCTCCTGCCTCGGGCGCGGCGAGCACCTCTACGGCGAGCCGAACTTCGACACGGCCGTCTTCAAGCAGCACCTCGGCGAGCTGCCCGTCGGCGGGTTCTTCTGCAACGGGGAGATCGGACCGGTCGGGGGCGAGACCTTTTTGCACGGCTACACCTCGTCCTTCGGCCTCTTCCGCCCCCGCACGGGAGACGCCCTCCTCGAAGGGGACGTCCCGGACGAGGGCGAGCTCGGCGACCCCGAGCCGACGATGCCCGGGCGAGCCCCGGAGCTCCTCCGCCCCGACGAGCCGCGCGAGCCCGAACCCCTCGCCTAGGCCAGTCTCCGTCTGGAGCGCGCGGAACGGGTGCCCGGGGCCGGCTCCGCCGCCCCCGCATTAGGATTCGTTAACGTAAGCTGATTTACGTGAAACATGTGTGTAATATACGGCCCCGAAGACGAGTCGAGGCAGGAGGGCCGCCATGCTCCAGGCACAAGTCGTTACGAACCTCGGATCTTCGGCGGGTGTGCGCTCCACTTCCGGGGTCCTCAGCGAGACGCCGGCCTACCAGGGCGGCTGGTGGGACGGGCGGTTCCAGCCCGTGCAGACCTTTGCCGAGAACGACCACCTGAACGACTGGGACGGCGCCGACCGTCTCGCCTACTACCGCGGCTATCGCGAGGGCCTGCGCGTCCGGAGGATGCTCGGCAAGAGCTGAGGGTCTCCGAGCTCCAGACCCGGGGGGCGCAGACCTCTCCCTGGCTACTCCGCAGGTTCGAGGCTTATGGTCAGGCCCTCGCCCTGCAGGCGCTCCTTGTAGAGCTCCGCGAGCTCCTTGTGGCATCGCTTGACCACCGCCCGGCCCGACGAGTGGGCCTCGTACATGATCCTGGTGGCCCTCCCGATGGTCATCCCCGGTAGGACCTTCTTCAGGATCAGCACCACCCTCGGCATGGAGTTGTCCCAATCGTTGTGCAGGAGGACGTTCCAGGGAGGTTCGGTCGAGTTCTTGCGGCCCGTTCGCTGCTCTCTCTGTTTCCCTATCTTCGTCGCGCTCATGGTTTGCCACTCTGCCACGCCGCACCGCCCGCCGCATCACCTTTTTGGGCCATATTTTCGAGGAGGCGTCCCTCCGGGCCGGTTCTAGCCGCCGTAGTCCATGGGGGTGTCGAGGTCGGTGAGGATGTCCGCGGGGCGCTTGAGGGCGGCGGAGGCGACCTCGCCGAGGTAGACCGTGTGGTCGCCGGCCTCCATCTTGTTCACGATGCGGCACTCGAGGTGGGCGAAGGCCTCGTCGAAGAGCGGGGCGCCGGTGGCCTCGCCCGTCGTGTAGGCGGAGCCGCCGACGGTGCCGGCGTCGTTGTCGAGGGGCTCGGTGAACTTGCGGGCGAGCTCCTCCTGGTCCGTGGAGAGGAAGTTCAGGGAGAAGACGCCGCCGGACTCCATGAGGTCGTGGGTGTGCTGGTCCTTGCGCACCGCGACGACGACCTGCTGCGGCTCGAAGGAGACCTGGCTCACCCAGCAGGTCGTGAAGCCGTTGGCCTCGCCGTTCGCCCCGATCACCCCCGTAATGTAGAACCCGTAGGGGACCGTCTTCAAAACCTCGGTGCGGATCTGACCCTCCACGCAGCCCCTCCTTCTCTCGATCGGACGAGGGGAGTCTACAAGAGAAGGGCCCGGTCCATACGCCGGTCTCCTACCGCGCCCTACAAGCGCCCCGAGCGGATGATGCCGACGAGCAGGGCGAGGCCGAGCACGGCGGCGAGGACGAAGCCGACGAGACCGAAGACCCCGATCCCGAGGAGGCGCACGCCGCTCTCTCCGAAGACGCCCATGAGGGAGGAGCCCAGGACGAGGCCGCCTATGAGGAGGGCGAAGACGAGCCGGTTGGCGAGGACGTCGACGCGCGAGATCAGCTCGTCCAGGCCCCGGTGCTTGAAGGCCACCTCGATCTCGCCGTCCTTCAGCTCGTCGAGCAGGGAGTGGATCTGGCGCGGGTACTCCGCGTAGGCGTCGCCCTGGACGAGCCTCCCCGCCGTCCGCTCCACGACGTAGAGCGGGTCCCGAAACCTCCGTACGAGCTCCCCGGCCGCCTCCGCCGCCGCAACTGTCGCCGGCGCCGCCTCCCCCGGGGGCGTCACCTCCGGCCCCCCGAGCCGCTCCGCGTCGACGAGGGCGTCGAACAGCCCGGCCACCTCCGTCGGGAGCACGACCCCGCCCCTCCTGGCCGCCTCGAGGCCGCGCGCCCGGATCTCGCGGAGGGGTGCTCCCGCCACAGCGGCCCGCCCAGAGAGCCGAGAACGTCGCGGAGCTCGCGCCGGAGCACCCGGTCGTCTTGGGGCACCGGACACCCGAGCAGCGGCAGGGCGCGCGCCACGCCGTCCGCGTCCCCGCGCCGCACGGCCGCCAGCACCTCCGCCAGCCCCGCAGCCGCTCCCCGTCCAGGGCGAAGGCCTCCGTCGGGTCCGCGAACCACAGCTCTCCGTCCGCCCACGCGAAGCGCTCCCGCGCGGCATCGGCGAAGTAGAGCCCCTCGGTCAGCGCGAGCCGCACGAGCGCCCGCGAGGCCTCCGGTAGAACCACGACCGGCGCGTCGGCCCCTCCGGCGCCTCGAACGTCGCGCAGCGCCCCGTCGAGTACCGCCGGTAGCTCTCCGGCACCCGGAGCCCGAACCCCTCCAGCTCGCGCAGGCGCCGGGCGGCCTGTGCGGCGAAGAACATGTCCCGGCGCTGCCCGACGTACCGGGCGAACTCCGCGACCGCCTGCACCGGGTCGAGCGGCATCCCCCCTCCGTCCCTCCCGCGAGCCGCCTCCGGACCACGTCCGCCACCGGCCGCATCGCCAGGAGGTCGCGGCGTATCCCCGGGCGGTTCACCACGACCCGCGCGGGCCGTCCCCCGGCAGCACCGCGAGGTGCGCCTGCGTCAGCACCCCGACCCTCACCGGCGCCTCCCCGAACTCCACGAAGAGACGCTCCAGGGAGTTCCCGAGCTCCCTCTCCACGAGCGCTCGCACCTCGGGAAGGGGATCTGCCGGGACGTCGACGAGGCCCGCTCCAGCTCCGAGACCACGTCCGGCGGGAGGACGTCGCCCCGCGTCGAGAGGAAGCGCCCGAGCTCGACGAACGTCGGGCCCAGCTCCTCCATCGCCAGCCGCAAGCGCGTGCCCACCCGGCCCACGTCCCGCGCGCGGCGTCCCAAGAGGAACCGTCGCCCGAACACGTAGCCGAACCCGTAGCGCGCCCCGACCTGGGCGATCCTGGCCGCCCGCCGGGCCGCCCCCTCCGGCAACCCCCGCGTGACGTTCCCCGTTTCCACGCCGCAAGCTTAACAGCTTGGTGGCCGTCAGCAGATCAGCAACCAGCCACCGACCCATCTCGCGCCCGGCAGCGAAGCAGCATACCCTCGAGCCTCCCGCGCGTACGGGGAGCCGCGCTGTCCTAGAATAACCTCGGCTCCGGCGGGGATAACCCCTCGCTGAGGGCCGACGGCAAAAGCTAGCGACGGAGGAGCGTCCGATGCAATACGTTCACACCTGCTACCGCGTCCTGGACCTCGACAAGAGCCTCGACTTCTACACCAACAAGCTCGGCCTCGAGCTCGCGCGCAAGAGCCCCATCGGTTCGAGCGCCACCAACGCCTTCCTCGCCGTCCCCGGCGACCCCGAGCCGCGCCTCGAGCTCACCCTCAACCACGACCGCGAGCAGCCGTACCCTCTCGGCGAGGGCTACAGCCACGTCGCCTTCGCCGTCGAGGACCTCGACGCCCTGGCCGAGAAGCTGGAGAACGCCGGCGGCGTGGACTTCGAGAGCAAGCCCCACGCCATGAGCAGCGGCACCCGCCTCTTCTTCGTCAAGGACCCCGACGGCTACCGCATAGAGTTCATCGAGCGCAAGAACTAACGGCGGCGCAAGCCGCGTCACGCACGGCAGCGTCGGGCCCCTCGTCGGGCCCGAGGCTGCCCGTAGTTGCCTATTTCTCGAACGCAAGCGCGGCAACGCCTGGGGGGATAAGCCGAACTTCATCCCCCCGGGACGATGCCCCGTCGTCCTCCGCCTGACATCGTCTCCTCGGATCGGGCCAGTCCCCGAGCGCGAACGAGGCACGAGGAGAGGCGGGCGTACGGAGCGTGACAGAGCTTGCAAGGTCGGCATGGCGGCGCGACGAGCGGGGCTTCACCCTCCCCGAGCTCCTCGTCACCATCGCCATCCTCGGCATCCTCCTCGTCATCGCGATGATCGTCTGGTTCGGCCTCCTGGAGCAGCGCCGGGTCGACGCCGCCACCAACCAGCTCAAAGCCGACCTGCGCCTCGCCCACACCAGCGCCACAAACCAGCTCACCGACTGGCGCGTCGTGCTCGTCCCCGACAGAGCCGCTGAAGACGAGGGCCCGGACTATTACCTCGTAAAGCTGGCCGCTCCATACCCCGCCACCGCCACACCCGTCGTCGACCCTGCAACCCCTCCAGAGCCACGAACCTTCCCCGCCAACGTTAAGGTGATGAACATAGCCGGCACCCTCGACACTGGCGCCGGAGGCTGGGCCGTCCCGCCGACCACCGTCGGACAGACCCGGACCGTCGAGTTCAACACCGACGGGACCATGAGGTTCTACGGCGGCGTCAGCGGCTCCACCTGCGTCACGATAGACACGAGCCCCGAGAACAGGCTGACCGTCCTCGCCGCGACCTCGCGCGTGAAGGTCAAGGCCGACGCGTGCTAGCCCCCATAAAACAGCGCTCGAAAAAGTTTCCGAAAAACTTCGTCTGGAGGTGTCTAGAACCTCGCGGGGTGGGCCTAATACCAGTGTCAGCAACAAACAAGCAAGCGGTAAGCAAGTAAAGAGAGAAGGAGAAGGACATGCTGAATTGGTTTGCCCGCAGGTTGAAGGAAGCACAGGAGAAGGACAAGACCGGGCAGGGCGGCTTCACGCTCATCGAGCTCCTTGTCGTCGTGATCATCATCGGCATCCTCGCCGCCATCGCCATCCCGACGTTCCTGGCGCAGAGGGACCGGGCCCGCTCGAGCGCGGTCCAGAGCGACCTGAGGAACGCCGCGGCCGCCGCCCAGGCCTGCGCCGCCCAGAACAACGACAGCTACAACGGCACCGCCGGCGCCACCCAGAACTGCACGTCCCTCACGGTCCTCGACACCTCCTACGGCTTCAACGGCACCACGGGCGTGACCGTCACCCCGGCCTCCACCGGCCCGACGAACTGGAGCGCCACCGGCTCGCACGGTGCCAACCCGACCGGCACCGACTACACCTTCAACACCGACACGGGCCGGGTCGTCGAGGTCACCTGATCCTAGTCTAAGCGCCCGCGGTACCGAGGCGCCCCTCCGGGGGTGCCTCTTGTTACTTCAGCATCATGAGTTTTGAGCTAAGTAAGAATGTGGGCTTAGTCGGGCCTTCTCAGTGGATCGCATGCAGCACATGCCATTTTTGGAGACCAACTTGTTCCATTACTTTCTCTACTTCTGTCTTGGAGTTCGGCACAGGTTGGTCGGGTACCGGAGGGCTTTCCGTGACTTTGAAGCAATAAAGCTCTCTGCGTGGACGCACTAAAGGTTTTCCTGTTCTTGACCGACAACTAAAGCATGATCTCGTGGAGTAGAGCGTTGAACTTTTATCGAGAGGCAAGAGGCTTCACCTTGGGTGAGGTACTGGTCACCATCACAATAACGGGGATCTTGTTCGCCATAGCAGCTGCCTCTTGGCAAAACGTAGTCGAAAGCAGACGAGTAGACTCCGCTACTAACCAAGTCAAAGCAGATCTGCGGCTGGCTCACACAAGCGCGAGTAACCGTCTCGGTGCAGCGAGGCTGATTTTTAATGGCAATGGTTCGCCTGTGACCTGCAACGGTCAGTCAGCAGCCTACTGCCTCGTAGAGCCCATACCCAGCGGAGGCACCGTTCAGAGGCCGCGCAATTTCGAATCGAACACTATACGTCTTACATCTCCCAATCTGTTTCTGGCTTCTGGCCCTATCACCATAGAGTTTGCGGCCAATGGAACGGCGAGTACGGTGGGAGCAGCCCTGAACGCGGGTTTGACCGGTGTTACGGATAGGTGCCCCTCCAGCACGCCCTCCGGTGTGCCTCGTATCCAAGTTTCGTCGAACGCTAGCAACCCCACAACGCATTGCCTGACGTTTAATATCGCGACCTCGAGCATCAAAGTTGATTAAGGCGTTGAAGAACGAGGCCGGGTACTCGCTGGTGGAGGTAATGGCCTCGATCGTCATCCTCTCCATCGCGATCATCCCGATGGTCAGCATGTTCGACGTGGGCCTCAAGAGCGCGTCCCAGGGTGGCAAATACGATAAGGCTCGAACGCTCGCGAATCTGACGCTTGAGGAGGCCAAGAGCCTACCGTACAACACCAGTACCGTTGGGGACCAAGAGGTGCGCGATACTTTCCCCGAGCCCGCTTCGACTACCACTACGTACAGCGGATCGGGGTCTTACGAATCCTCGTACAGGGCGGTGACAGGCGGCGCGTCGGGCGATTTCTCGGGCTTCGAGTTCAAGGTGCGGAAGCAGTTTCTCGATCAGCCACCCGTAGGCTCGGCGACGGACCCAGCAGCCGCGTCTCAGAGTTTTGCCGACAAGGCCAGCGACGACGGCCTGATCAGGATAACCGTTACGGTTCGCTGGGACGGCAACAAAACCTACAGTGCAGACGGCGTGGTGGCTAAGTGAGGAAGATAAGGCGCCACCTGCTTGCGGACGAGACAGGGTTCACCCTTGCAGAGATGATGGTGGCGATCACGGTCATGATCGTGGTGTTCTTCGCTCTGCACAACATCTTCAGCATGAGCCTGCGCGTCTTCTCCTTCGGCAACGATAAGGTCGAAGCCGTCGAGAACGCTCGGCTGGGCGTAGAGCGGATGGAGCGGGAGTTGAGGGGTGCGTACTCCTACGACAAGAGCAACGCTTCGGCCTCGGACGATCACCTCTTCTTCAACCTATCGAGTCCGGGCTCCGCCGCGATGCCAGGCAGCACGCAGATGACATTCGGGAATGAACTTACCAGTGATATGAAGCTCACCTGTCCTTCTACGGGTACGTGTGAGTTCTTTACTTACAAGCTTACGCAGCCGAACTCCGGCGCAGCGTGCACGGCCGCTCCGTGCACGCTGCGCCGAGTCAATTCGAGTAGCGCATCGGCTACGGGAGATGCCTTGGTGGAGTCAGTCGCGCTCAACGGGCTCAGCTTCTCTTACTTCAGGGCCGATGGCACGGCGGTCACGGCCAACGAAGGCGAGATCGAGAGGGTGCAGGTGCGGCTCAACGTCAACGTAGACGGACGTACCCAGGTGCTTACGACAAATGTGGATCTGAGGAACAGGCTATGAGCAGCATAAAAGCGTTGTTGCGGGACGAATCAGGGATGACGATGGGCCTTGCCGTCATCATGTTGGTTCTCATAGGTGTCATGGGTGCCGGGCTGCTGACGTTCGTGCAGCGCGACCTCGACGCGGTGGTTACGGACAATAAGGGTCAGCGAGCCTTCGAGTTGGCGGATGCCGGGGTGCAGGCCGCGAAGCGTCAGCTTACCTCCGATTCTATCCCCGGCCATTATGACGGGGGTTCGGCGGATGTTCGGTGGGCGACGAGCCAGGGGGGGACGAGCCTGACGAACTTAGACGGGAGCGCGGCTACTACCGACTCCGTCAACGTAAAGATCGAGTATAAGCTTGCCAACAACTCCTTCGTCGTAACGTCTACGGGCGATTACAGCGACGCCAGGCGCAGGATCGAGGCGGTATTCACCCGGACGGCGGGGGCTTCACTACCGCCGGCCTACTTCACGCGTAACAGCCTCAACGTCAACGGAGCGTTTGCTTCCGATGCCCTTAGCTACTTTGCGCTTGGTAACGCCACCATAGGTGTCAGTAGCACACAGTTCAGTTTGGGCAACTCGGACGACGCGGGTTTCAAGAGGTGGGCCGAGACCACCGACAGCCAGTCGTACCCCAACGCCTTCAACGCCACGGCTCGGAGCAGCTCGCTTGGAGGAATAGCCGTCAGAGGCACTCTTACGAACAACAACTCAACTGATGGTTTGGTCGCCAAGAACACAAGAAGCTTCGACAGGCTGACCTCTCCTAGGGTTGTAGCCGATTACTACGCTAGCAAGACTACCCCGTCTACCAATCCCGTCGATCCCTCCATAATATCTTTCCCCTTCGACCCTACCCTGCTCCAAAACCCCGACGGTAGCTATGCGTTTATCGAAACCCTCCGGGCGGAGGCGCAGAAGCAGGAGACGGCCACCCCTGGCAATGACAACTACCGCAACCCCTCGACTGCCGGCACGACCTACAACATCAACCCTTCCGACTGGCCTTCGAGTTCGAGCGAGAACACCGTTGTCTTCTACCGGTTCCCGACCTGGAACGTGAACAACAAGGTGGTCTGGAACATCAACGCACCCTGCACCAACAGTACGAGAAAAGGGGTAATCGTTGTCGAAAACGGCAACTTCGAGATAGCAGGTAACCGCGGTGGCTTCAACGGCACGGTGGTAACCTGGGGCGGTGTAGATCCTGCTACCGGACAACCGTATCCGGATCGAGGTAAGTTTACTTCAGCGGGAGGTGCTTGCATGACGGGGTACGCCAACGCTAGCGGTGATATGACGCTCTCTGGCAACTTCAGCGCCGGCACAGTGCCGGGTCTGAGCTCGATAGCGGCCTTTGCGGGCAACGTAAAGCTCGTTAGCTGGCGAGAGCTGTACAGCTAGCGCGTGCGGTTAGATCTCAGGGAACTTGCTGCGAGAGCCGGACAGCTGCGAACCTCGAGCATCGGCTCTCCCCGAGAGGTCGGAGAAGGCTTTTCGCAAGGGACGGGAGCGTCGGGTAGGATACGTTGGGGTGTTTCGCCGGGAGAATGATCTGATGGGTAGGTTGCGGTCGGGGGAGTCCGGGTACTCGCTGGTCGAGGTGATGGTTTCCATCATCATCCTCTCCATCGCGATCATACCTATGGTGAGTATGTTCGACGTCGGGCTCAAGGCGGCTACCAGGGGCGGAAGTTACGATCAGGCACGCGCTCTGGCGAACGAGAGGCTGGAGGAGATCAAGGCGCTGCCGTTCAAGAACGACACGCCTCAAAATGATAGCGTGGTGGAGACCTACCCTCCGGGCAAGAAAACACTTCCTGGAGGTCGAGGGTTCGACTCCGTGGTGACGACGGCCTATCAGGATGTGAATAGCGCCGGGGAGTACCGCGACTCCGGCAAGGACGACATCAACCCGGCGAACGACGGGAAGGTTCGTACCACCCGGATGAAGGTCACGGTGGACGTGACGTGGAACGGGAACTCTTTCACGGCTACCGGGCTTGTGGCCTCGGGGACCAGGTGAAGCGTAGGGAAGACACGAGCGTCCACCCCCTCGCGAGGGAGGACGGCTTCACGCTGGCGGAGATGATGGTCACGATGGTGCTTATGGTCGTGGTCCTGTTCGCGCTCTACAACATCTTCGACATGAGCATCAGGGTCTTCTCCTTCGGCAACAACAAGGTCGAGTCGGTGGAGAGTGCGCGCGTCGCGATGGAGAGGATGGAGCGCGAGATCCGGTCTGCACATCCCCGGAACAGGGCGGCGGGGGACCGGACCGTCATCTTCAACTTTGCCACGGGACCGCAGGGCGGTATCGCCTTCGGCAACGACTCGAACAGAGACCGTATGGTACAGACTAGCGAGCGCATCTCCTACGAGGTAGACGGCTCTGCCCTTCGCAGAAGGGCAGGCAGTAGCGCCACCGCGGATACTCTCGCCGAGCCCCTTCGCAACGACGGTCTGAGCTTCACGTACTTTCGGAGCGACGGAACTACGCCTGCTGTCACGGAGGCACAGGTGGCTATCGTGCGCATACGGGTTGCGGTGGACGTGCGAGGGCGGGTCCAGACGCTGGAGACGGACGTGGCGTTGAGGAACCGGGGCGTCTGATGCTGCGTCGCCTCGCGAGGGACGAGTCGGGGATGACGATGGGGCTCGCGATCATCATGATCGTGCTGATCGGGGTGATGGGCGCCGGGCTCCTGACCTTCGTGCAGCGGGATCTGGAGACCGTGGTCGAGGTGAACCGGGGCCAGAAGGCTCTCGAAATGGCGGACGTCGGGGTCCAGGAGGCGCGGAGGCAGCTTATAGCCGACCCCGTCCGCCAGCATTACGACAGGAACCCTGACAACGACTGCGACGCCCCTCGCCAGCGCAAGGGGGAAGACTGGTCGCCCAACACGGGCAGTCCGGGATGCGGCAGCGCGGAGACCGCAGCCGGGATCACGCGCTCCTTCGAGGGCGGCCGGTTCCAGGTTACGGTCGAGTGCTACGTCCAGAGGAACGACCCTTCGACCCCTGCGGGTGCCGTGCCCTGCTCGAACGCCGAGACCGGCGCTGCCCCGGAGGACGCAGATCCCCGTCGCAGAAGCTTCTTCAAGGTCGTCTCGACCGGGCTCTACCCCGATGAGGAAGGCGCGAAGCGCAGGGTGGAGGCCATCGTCCAGAGGGAGAGCCGGCCCCTGCCGCTGGCGTATTACACGCCCGAGAACATAGACCTGAACGGCACCGTCGAGGTGAGCGGGGTGAGCTTCTTCGCGGGGGCAACATCACCGGGCCGGGGCAGCTCCACGAAGATCGGCGCTGAGCCCGACCTCTTGCTGGGCGACTGGAGCACCAGCAGCCCGAGCACCTCCTACGTCCCCTCCTCCGACTACAACACGCTCCCGCGTGGCACCGCTTCCACCGGCTTCGGCGCAGCGGGAAGGGTCTGCGCGAGCAACAACACGACGGGTTGCAAGGCCCCTCCGAACGGGACGAGCTACTTCGACTCGGAGACCGATATCTCGCTCGTAGCCAAAGAGGACCCGGAGGCCGCGAACGAGACCGGCACGATCTCCTACCCCTTCGATCCCGCAGCACGCCCGGACATGGAGCTCCTCATGGAGGAGGCGATGACGATAGGGACCTACTACACCCCGTCGGGAGGCTCCTTCAGCATAAACCAGGCGGTCATGGATCAGGCGCAGACCGGAACGTCCACGCCCGTCGTCTTCGTGGATTTCCAGGGTGCGGCGAGCACGGGCAGCAACGTCAAGTTCGACACGGACTACGACAACGCCAGCGCGCCGGTCGTCCTCGTGGTCAGGAACGGCAACTTCGACTTCGAGGGCAGCAATGGTAAGAAGGACGGGGACGAGGACGGCCAGGCCGAGCTCAGGGGCGTCGTGATCGTCGAGGGCGACGGCTCCAAGACGGGTTCGTACAAAGCCGCGGGCAACAGCGAACTCGCGGGCTTCGTCTTCGCCGACGGCGACATTACCCTCACCGGCAACGCCAGGGCTGAGTCCCTGCTCAGGCCGGACGATAGCGGCAACGCGGTGCCCACCGACTTCTTCGAGCGCATGCTGGCGTTCAACAGGATCCGGCTCTGGAGCTGGCAGGAGGTCTACCAGTAGCCCCACGAGTCCCGTGGTTACGGGGCTCGCAGGCCGAGCGCGCTTATCTGGAATTGGAGACAGGTACTCGCGGTGGATCCGAGCGCGCATCCTTTATGGTCGGCTATCCCGTTGTGCATCAGGCTCCGCGCCACGAGGGGAGCTCGACGGCTCTTCGAGGACGGCAACTCACGGGTGGCTGTGACGAGCCTGATCTCAACCGCTGCCCATCCCGTCCACGTCCACGAGACCCTCTCGGATGGCGTGGAGGACGGCCCGGGTACGGTCGTAGACGTGCAGCTTCTTGTAGATGTCGGAGACGTGGTTCCTGACCGTCTTCTCGGAGATCGCGAGGGAGCAGGCAGGCTGCTGGCGCTAGGGTAGGACGGTTTCGGATCGATCCATGCTGGGCTTTGGGATGGGCGGATGCGCGTCTCCTATAATCAGGGCATGGACAGGTCCAGGCGCGCTATCCGGGTTCGGGGTCTGCACGAGCAGGGGAGAGATGCGGAGCTTGAGGGAACGACGCCCGCCGAGCGTCTCTGCATGATGTGGCAGCTCGCCGTCGACGTGTGGGCGTTCAAGGGAGAGCCCGGTGCTGAACAGCGATTACAGAGACATGCTGTACGCATTATCCGAGGAAGGCGTTAGGTTCCTTGTTGGCGCATATGCTCTGGCCGTCCACGGACACGTAAGGGCCACCGGAGATATGGACCTTTGGGTGGAGCGCGGAGGGGACAACGCTGCAGCTCGCGCTCGGTGAGCTGCGGGGCAACAGGCTCCTCCGCCTCCTCGAGGGCGTCTGGGGGACGCCTGTATAATCGGTTCGTTTCTTGTCCCGCTCGTGAGGGAGAGCATGGTGGATTGGCGCGGCTACATACACGCGGACCCGAAGGTACTGGTCGGCAAGCCCGTCGTGAAGGGGACGAGGCTCTCGGTGGAGTTCTTGCTCGGGCTATTCGCCGCGGGATGGACGGAGGAGCAGGTCTTGAGTAACTATCCCACGCTCACGCCCGAGGGGCTGCGGGCGGTCTTCGCCTTCGCCGCCGAGAGCGCGCGGGAGGAGAGCATGTACGCGCTTCCCCTCGAGAAAGGCTAATGCGGTTTCTGGCCGACGAGAACTTCCCGTCGGCCAGTACGGGCAAGCTGCGAGAGGCGGGGCACGACATCACCGACGTCGCCGCGGACCTCCCCGGTGGCGATTACGAGGAAGTCCTGGCGCGGGCCGCCGGCGAAGCGCGAGTAGTGCTCACTTTCGACCGCGACTACGGCGAGTTGATCTTCCGCCCGGGGCTACCGACCCCGGCCGGAGTGATCTATCTGCGCTTTGAGCCGCATCACCCGGGAGAGCCCGCGGAACGCTTGCTGGAGCTGCTGGACGCCGGCAGCCTCCCCATCGAAGGCAGATTCACGGTCCTGGAGCGTGACAGGGTGCGCCAGCGGCGTCTGCCGTAGGCGCGTCAGCGGCGGCCCACGCCGTCGACGTCGCCGAGCCCCTCCCGGATGGCGTGGAGGACGGCCGGTTGTAGACGTGGTTGCGGACGGTCTTCTCGGAGATGCCGGAGGAGCGGGCGATCTGCTTGTCGCCGTTGCCGCGGGCGAGCGCGAGCTGGGGGTCGTAATGGTATCGTCGACGTGGACCGTACCGCTCGTGGTTTGCATGGTGCGCCGGTGCGACGCGCCTTCCTAGTCTTCCCGTCTTCGGAGACGCACGACTCCTGGCGTGATAACCGCGAACGCCCCGGGGTATTCTTCGGCGTGCTCTTCGATGGCTGCGGATACGATGCTCGCCTTGGCCTGTGCGTTCAGCCCCGATAGACGGACCAGTATCACGCCCGAATGCACGCGCCTCTGCCGGAAGACCAACTCTCCGAAATCCCTGTCTGCCGTTATCGGCAGGGCTTGTTCGCGGTTTGCGGAGTCGAGCACCTCATCGTCGGGTATCCCGGGCTCCATCTCCGCCACGTACGTAACCTCGTGACCGTCTTCTCTGAGGCGTTCGACTACCGGATACTCGACGCCCTCGTCCGCCAGCAGGCGCGAGACCTATCCCGCTTCCGCAGAGACGGGGTAGACCACGTCGGCGCGTAGGGCCTTGGAGGCGAATCCCAGGGCTGCGAGTATGCTTTCCTCGCTCAACCTGGGGTACTCGGCGACGATCTGCTCCTTGCTCTCGCCCGCCGCGAGCTTCTCCAGAATAGATTCGACGGTGATGCGGGTGCCCGACACGACGGGTTTACCCATCATCACCGAGGGGTCCGAAACGATAGCGTCTGATCTCACTTGTCAGGCTCCTTGCTCTACGACGCTCCCGAAGCCAAGTATAGCCCCCCCGATCCGGATGGTACCGGCAGACCGGTTCTCGACCGTCTGCCGTACCGTCCACGTCGACGAGGCCCTCCCGGAGGGCGTACGGCCCGGGTGCGGTCGTGGACGCGGCTCCTCGCGATCTTCTCGGGGACGCCGGGAGAGCGGGCGATCTGCTTGTTGCCGCGGGCGAGCGCCCCGATGATCTGCAGCTCGCGCTCGGTGAGCTGCGGGGCGGCGGGCTCCTCCGCCTCGGCCTCCTCGAAGGCGAGGAGCATCTTGCGCGCTATCTCGGGGGCCATGATGGTGTCGCCGGCGTAGACGGTCCTTATGGCGCGGGAGAGGTCGTCGGGGGTGCAGTCTTTGAGGAGGTAGCCGTTGGCGCCCGCTTTTATGCCCTGGAAGACGTGCACGTCGTCGGCGTGGACGGTGAGGATGAGGACCCGGGCGGTGGGGAGGAGGTCGCGGAGCTTCCTGGTCGCCTCGACGCCGTTCATCACGGGCATGCTTATGTCCATGAGGACGACGTCGGGCTGGAGCTCCAGGCACATCTTCACGCCGCTCTCGCCGTCGTGGGCCGTGCCGACGACCTCGGTCTCGGGCTGCGCCCCGATCATCCTCCCCAGACCGTCCGTGAACAGCGGCTGGTCGTCGACTATCGCAACCCGGATCACTCGGAACCCCCAGAACCCCGCGCCCATGTAAACGAAGCCACACTCTAGCATCGTCGGTTTCCCCCCGGTAGGTCATGCAGGCCGCCCCGTCGCCGGACCGCTACACTACGGCAATGGCGGAGTGGCGCGAGAAGACGGCCGGGGTTGCCCGTGTCGGGATGACCTGGGGCGGCATCGGCGGGGTGATAGGGTTCGTGATCTCCTTGCTCGGTCCCCTCGCGGGGCTTATCGCGGCGGGCTTCGTCGGCGCCTCCTGCGGGCGCCGCTGCCCCCGTGCCTCGGGAGAGGAGACGGCGTCGGGAGGGGCCCTGGCCGGTCTCCTCGGCGGGCTCATCGCGGCGCCGGTCTTCGCCGTGGGGGCGGCGGCGGGGTCGGTGGCCGCCGCCCGCAGGATAGGGACCGAGACCATCGCCCTGACGCTCGAGGACGTGGTGGGCACCTCGGTCTCGCCCGACGAGGCCTGGCGCCTCTACCTGCTGAGCCTCGTCTTCGCCGCGATCGTGCAGATCGCCCTGCTCGTGACCTTTGCCGCGACCTCGGGTGCCCTGGCCGCGAGAAAGGCCTAGAGGCTCCGGACCCGACGGTCCCCACCGGCAAGGTTCTCCGCAAACACCCTCATTCAGCGCTGGCGGTAGGTCCCTGATGCTAACCCGCGCCTCGCGTACGCGCCATTCCTGCGACGCTGCTAAAGCGAGCTTGCCACCTTGGCGAGCCCGTCGAGCACCCCGGTGGAGTTCGGTGCGTCCCCGAGGATAGAACGAGCACGTTGCGCGGCCTGCTCGGGGAAGGATGCCTGGTTGGGTAGCACGTAAGGCTTTCTGCTCCGCGGTTCGCCGACGGCCTCGTCCCGGTGCCAGAGGGCGAACGACGGCGGTCGCGGGCGCGAGAGAAAGCTCTTCGGACGGTGTGGGACCAGTTCGTCCGCAAACGAAAGGGAGGTCTCGCATCTTTGCGGGGCCTCCCTCGTACCGGTTCGGTGCCGGCTACTCCTTCTTGGCTGCTTCGGCGGCGCCTTCGCCGAAGACGAGGCCCTCGTCGGCGGCGGGCTTCTGGCCGGGGCGGGTGACGCCGGCGTCGGCGAGGACCTTGTCCTGCTGGTAGCGGCGGATCGCGGCCTTGAGGGTGCCGAGGCCTAGAGTGGCGCACTTGGGACGGCTCGCGACGATCTGGCGCCCGAGCTGGTCGATCATCTCGTTGTAGTCGAGCTCGAGGACCTCGTCCATGGTGAGCTTGTTGTCGACGACCTGCTCCAGGAGCATGCTGGACGCCGCCATGCTGATGGTGCAGCCCTCGCCCTCGTAGGTGACGTCTTCGATGTGCTCGTGGTCCTCGGCCCCCTTGAGGTAGACCGTCACCACGTCGCCACAGCCCGGGTTGCCCCCGGGCATCGCGACGTCCGCGCCCTCCAGCTCGCCGCGATGGCGCGGCTTCTGGTAGTGGTCGAGGAGGATCTGTATCTGTAGCTGCCTATCCAACGCCTTACCTCTCTATGGGGGCGCGCACGGAGTTGCCCCACTCCGTCCACGAGCCGTCGTAGTTGCGCACCCTCTCGTACCCCAAGAGGTACGTCAAGACGAACCACGTGTGCGACGAGCGCTCCCCTATGCGGCAGTACGCCACGTTGTCCCCCTCGGGCGACAGGCCCGCCTCCCCCTCGTAGATCGCCCTGAGCTCCTCCGCGCCCCTGAACGTCCCGTCCTCTTTCGCCGCCCGCGCCCACGGCACGTTCGCCGCCCCCGGGATGTGCCCGCCCCTCAACGCCCCCTCCTGCGGGTAGTCCGGCATGTGCAACAGCTCGCCGCGGTACTCCCCGGGGCTCCTCACGTCGACGAGGCCGCCCCCGCCCGAGCGCACCTTCTCAAGGTGCTCCACCACGTCCTCGCGGAACGCCCTGATCTTCTCGTCGTCGCGGCTGGGGACGGGGTAGTCGGCCGGCGGGAACGACGGGACCTCCTGCGTCATCTCCCTCCCCTCGGCCTCCCACTTCACCCTGCCGCCGTCCATCACCCGCACGTCGCGGTGGCCGAAGAGGCGGAAGACCCAAAGCGCGTACGTGGCCCACCAGTTGTTCTTGTCCCCGTAGAAGACGACGGTGGTGTCCGGGCCTATGCCCTTCTCGCTCATCAGCGCGGCGAACCTCTCCGGGTCGACGTAGTCTCGGGTGAGGGGGTCGTTGAGGTCCTCGACCCAGTCGACCTTCACCGCGTTGGGGACGTGGCCGACGTCGTAGAGCAAAACGTCCTCGTCGCTCTCGACGATGCGCACGTTCTCGGTGTCGTTGAGGTTGTCGGCCACCCACTGCGTCGTCACCAGAGCCTCCGGGCGGGCGTACCCCTTCTGCTGTATCTCTTGTTCTGCGCCTTGCGCCATCGACACTCCTTCAGGATAAAAGACTTGCCACACTCTGCTTCGGATGATTTTAACGCACCTGTGTAAGGCCACGGGGTGATAGGGGGCACGACTGGTCCCCGGCGGGCTCCCCGTCGTGCCGAAGTCCGTCCTCGCCTTGGGCTGCTGGAGTGCGTAGGGCTTCGCGGGCCGGGCTCAACGGGCCCGGGTCGGGCGACGGGGATCGCGTGGCATATCTACCTCGGCTTGATCTCCCTCATTGGTGCCACGCAGGCCTCCGCCGGGGCTTCCTCGTGCCGGCTAACGCGGTCTCTTGCAAGCTGCCTCTCCGAGCGAGGGGAGCTCCCTGCGCCTCTCGGGCTCGCCCTGATCCTGCCCGGCGTCGCGGACGGGACGCTTTCCCTCAGCCTTCCGGAGCGTTCTCGCCAGAGACCGCCTTCGGAATTGTTACAAGCTGCTACAATAGCGGGTATGAAAGTAGGAATCGTAGGTCTCCCGAATGTCGGCAAGTCGACCGTATTCAACAGCCTCACGAAGGCGGGTGCCGCGGAGGCGCAGAATTACCCGTTCACCACGATCGACCCGAACCTCGGGGTCGCGGCGGTGCCGGACGAGAGGTTAGACGCTCTCGCGCGGGTGATGGAGAGCCGCAAGGTCGTGCCGGCGACGGTGGATTTCGTGGACATCGCCGGGCTCGTGCGGGGCGCGAGCCGGGGCGAGGGGTTGGGCAACCAGTTTCTCGGCAACATCCGCGAGTGCGAGGCGATCGCGCACGTCGTGCGGTGCTTCGAGGACGAGAACGTGATCCACGTCGACGGCAAGGTGGACCCCGTCGGGGATATCGAGACCATCAACACCGAGCTTCTGCTCGCCGACCTCTCCACGACGGAGCGCCGCCTGGAGCGCGTCGGGCGCGCCGCCAAGAGCGGGGACGCGAAGCTGAAGGCCGAGGCCGCCGAGCTTGCCGGCCTCGTCGAGCACCTCTCGGACGGGAACCCCGCCCGGACGTACCCGCGCTCGGAGGTCATGGCCGAAGCTCTGGGGACGCTCATCACCGCGAAGCCGACCCTGTACGTCGCGAACGTGGACGAGGAGTCGGTCGCCGACGGGAACCGCTACAGCGCCGAGGTCGAGAAGCTGGCCGCGCGCGAGGGGGCGGAGGCCGTCAGGTTGTCCGCGCGGCTCGAGGCGGAGATAGCGGAGCTCCCCGAGGAAGAGTCGCGGGAGTACCTGGAGATGCTCGGGGTGGAGTCCACGGGCTTCGAGGGGTTTATACGGGCGGCATACAAGCTGCTCGGGCTCATCACGTTCTTCACGGCCGGGGAGAAGGAGAGCCGGGCGTGGACCGTGCGGGAGGGCTCGACGGCGCGGAGCGCCGCCGGGCGCATCCACTCGGACATGGAGCGCGGGTTTATAGCGGCGGAGGTCGCCCACTGGGAGGGACTCGTCGACGCGGGTTCGTGGGCGAAAGCGCGCGAGGCCGCGAAGGCCCGCCTCGAGGGCCGCGATTACGTCGTCTCGGACGGCGACACCATGATCGTGCGCTTCAACGTCTGATCCCTTGCCGGACCTCCCTTTCGTCCGTCCGCGAAAGCCCCTCGAAGGGTGCCGCCTCGCGCTCGTCACCACCGGTGGCATCCATCTGCCCTCGCAGCCGCGCTTCGACATAGACGACCCGTCGGGCGACCCTTCGTACCGCGAGATCCCGACCGGCGCCACCGCCCTCACCTGGACCCACGCCTACTACCGCCCGGACGAGGGCACCGACCTCGACGCCGTCCTCCCGCTGAGGACGATGGCCGGTCTCGCCGCCGAGGGGATCGTCGGGGAGCTCAACGGCAGACACTTCTCGTTTATGGGCGCCATCCACGACCCTGCTCCGCTCGCGGAGGAGACGGCCCCCGAGGTAGCGCGCAAGCTCGTCGGAGACGGGGTGGACGTCGCGCTCCTCACGCCCTCCTGACCGCTCTGCCACCGGTCCGTGGGGCTGGTGAGCCGGGCTCTGGAGGACGCGGGGGTGGCGACGGTGACGCTCGCAATGGAGAGGGGCGTCGCGGCGCCGAGGGTCGCGTTCGTGCCTTTCCCGTACAACTACCCGATGGGGGAGCCGGGGGACGCCGGGCGCCACAGGGAGGTCGCGCTCGGGGCTCTGGGTCTCCTCGGCGAGCTGGACGCACCGGGCGAGGTCGACCTACCCTTCCGCTGGCGGGGCTGAGCCGTACAGGGCGCACGCGGCGGCGCGTGCGGGACGCTCCTCTCCGGGGCTTCGGGTGGCGATCTTTAGAAATCCGGCCGCTTCCGGTCTGCCCGGCGGTATAATGAGCGGGAATAGAACCTCGCGTAAAGGGTGAGTCGAAGTGGCCTTTCTGTTTCTGGCATTCGTGGCCGTGGTGTTCGTTGTCCTACTGTTTCTGCTGCCGATCCTCTACTCGCTGCAGGCCGTCGGGAGCCTGTTCGTGTATCCGCGCCAGCTCAAGAACATGTTCGGGAACAGGATCCTGCGCCGCAACCACGCGCTGGAGCACGCGACCATCGTGGTGATGATGGAGCGGAGCCCCGGGCGCCGGTTCAACGGCTTCTCGGACGACGACGGCTTCTTCGTGCAGGGCGTGCGCTCGACCGACGAGGTGGACAGCGCCGCTCGCGAGGCGCTGCGCCGCATGACGGCGGGGGAGAAGGGGCTCGCCATCCACCGCAACTGCGGCACCACCATCGTCGCGGCGAACCTGCTCGCGGCGGTGTTCTTTCTCGGGGCGATCGGGCTCGGGCTGCTCATGGAGTGGCCGCTGTACCTGATGATCCTGGGCGGCATCGCGCTCTCGCTGCTGCTGCGCGTGCCCCTGAGCCTCCTGCTGCAGCGCTTCGTCACGACCGACGCCGACCTGACGAACGCCGAGGTCGGCTGGGTCGAGCCGGCCCGTCCCCAGGACATGCACGGCGGGTTCATGGGCGTGCTGCTCGCCGCCTCCTCCGCGAGGGTTCGCGTCTTCCACACCGACCCGAACGCCGTGGAGATCATGCGGGGCGACGGGGCGGAGTTCGTCAAGTAGTGGGGCGCCCGTCCTCCGCGGAGCCGAGGCGCGGCCGGGTTCGCGCCCCGGAGCTCGCGGGGCGCGGCGGCTGGATCAACGCGGCGCACGATCTCTCGCTGGCGCGGCTGAAGGGCAAGGTCGTCCTTCTGGATTTCTGGTCCTTCTGCTGCATCAACTGCCTGCACATCATCGAGGAACTCAGGCCGCTCGAGGAGCGCTTCGGCGACGCGCTGGTCGTGGTCGGGGTCCACTCGCCGAAGTTCGAGCACGAGCGCGACCACGGGGCGCTGGAACGCGCCGTCGCCCGCTACGGCGTCCGCCACCCCGTCCTCGACGACCCGGACCGGGCGACCTGGGACCAGTACGGTATCCGCGCCTGGCCGACCCTCGTGCTCGTCGACCCGGCCGGGTACGCGACCGCGGCCGTCTCCGGCGAGGGGAACGCCCGGGCCCTCGAACGCGAGATAGCGCGCATGATCGAGGAGCACCGCGAGGCGGGCACCCTCGACGAGACGCCCGTCTCCGTGCTCCCGCCGGACGTGGGCGGCGGCGCCCTGCGCTTCCCCGGCAAGGTCGCCTCCGGCCCCAACGGCCTCGTCGCCGTCGCCGACTCGGGCCACAACCGGATCGTCGTCTCGCGCACGGACGCCGCAGGCGAGGGCGCCGAGACCCTGGCGGTGGCGGGGACGGGTGCCCGCGGCCTCGCGGACGGCGGCTTCGCGGAGGCGAAGTTCGCCGATCCGCAGGGGATGCTGTTCCTCGACGGGGAGACGCTCCTCGTCGCGGACACCGGGAACCACGCGATACGGCGCCTGGACCTGCGGGAGGAGACCGTCGAGACGATCGCCGGCAACGGGGCGCAGGCTCGCTACGGGGCGAATGGCGGGCGCGCGAGGAAGACGGCGCTCAACTCCCCCTGGGACCTCGCGTGGTGGGGCGGCGTCGTGGTGGTCGCGATGGCCGGGCCGCACCAGCTCTGGGCGCTCGACCTCGAGGCGGACGACGTCGGAGTGCTCGCCGGGAGCGGGTTCGAGTCCCTCGGCGACGGCCCCGCGCAAATGGCCGCCCTCGCCCAGCCGAGCGGGCTCGCCCCCGACGGCGAGGGGCTGTGGTTCGTGGACTCCGAGACCTCCTCCCTGCGCCGCCTCGACCGCTCGGGGCGCGTCTCCACGGCGGTAGGCTCCAGCCTCTTCGACTTCGGATATGAGGACGGGCCGGCCGACGAAGCGCTCCTGCAGCACCCGTTGGGCGTCGTCTCGACGCCTCGCGGCCCCGTCGTCTGCGACACCTACAACTCCGCCCTCAGGCTCTACGACGCGGAGAACGGCGAGCTCTCGACCCTCGCCCGCGACGGTCTGAGCGAGCCCTCGGGGGCGGCGGTGCTCGGCGACGGCACGCTGCTCGTCGCGGATACGAACAACTACCGGATCGCGCGGGTGGGGGAGGACGGCGAGGTGCGGCCGTTCGAGCTGCGGGGCTCCTGCCGCCCGAACCCGTCCCCGCGGAGGGTCCCGCGCCCCAGCCCGTGGGCCGGTCGAGCTCGCGGGCGCGGTGGAGTTGAGCGCGACCCTGGCCCTCCCCGAGGGCAGAAGCTGGATCCCTCGCTCGGGCCGCCGGTCCAGCTCTCCGTCCACTCCGACGGGCTACTCCCGAACGGGGACCTGCTCCTCACCGGCGAGGAGTTGCCCATCCGGGCGGCCCTGGAGCTCACCGGTGACGAGGGCACCCTCGACGTGCTGCTGCGCGTGGGACCTGCGAGGAGGGCCGGGTGCGGTCTGCCACCTCACGGAGCGTCGCTGGCGCGTGGAGGCCCGCCGGGACGACGAGGGCTCCCCGCGCCTCGGCCTGGGGCTCTACCCGGCCCGCTAGAAGGGTTCGCGGGAGCGCCGGCCCGGCGAGGACCGCGCAGCCGATCCCCCGGCGCTTCGCGTGCGTGGCGCGGAAGGTTCGCCCTCTCTTCGGAAGCTCTAGACCTTCTGTGGCGTTCCGCCCGAGCGCGCGGAGCGGAGCAGGGCGTCCAGGGCGCGGGCGTTGCCGAGGATCTCGTCTGGCCCCACCGCGGGGTCGCGGCCCTCGCGGACTGCGCGGGCGAACTCCTCGAGCTCCTTCGCGTACGGGTCTCCGGACCCGAAGCTCTCGGCCTCGAGGTCCGTGCCGTAGCGGGCGTCGAGCTCCCCGCCCGCCTTGTCCGCCCGGAACGGGGCGCTCAGCGAGATCCTACCGTCCGTGCCGGTGATCTCGAGCCGCTCGCGCCTGCTGGAGGAGATGCTGCAGGAGATTATGCCCACGCCGCCCTCGAACTGGAGGACCCCGCCGAGGTCCCGGTCCGCGCCCTCCTCGTCGAAGAAGCCGAAGGCGGTGGCCCGCACGGGCTCGGAGCCGAAAGCCAGCCTCAGGCCGCTGACGCAGTAGCAGCCGACGTCCCCCAGGGAGCCGCCGCCCAGGGAGCCCACGCCCCTCACGTCCTCGGGGTCGTCGAGGCGGTGCCCGAACTCCGCGACGGCCTGGCGGATCCCGCCGATGGCCCCGGACCTCAAAATCTCCGCGACCCGGGCCGTCTGCGGGTGGAACCGGTACATGAAGCCCTCCATGAGCGCGAGGTTCCGCCCCCTCGCCGCCTCGACCGCGCGCCGGGCCCCGTCGGCCTCCAGGGAGAACGGCTTCTCGCAGAGGACGTGCTTGCCGGCCTCAAGGGCCTTGAGCGTCCACTCGACGTGCATGGAGTTCGGGAGGGGGACGTAGACCGCGTCGACCTCGGCGCTCTCGAGGAGGGAGTCGTAGTCGTCGAAGACCGAGGCGTCGGGGACGAGCTCGCGCACCGCCACCCCCTTCTCGCCGCCCCGGGTGGCAACCGCCGCCACCTCTACCCCCTCGGCGCGTCCGGCCGCCGGGATGATGCCGCCGAGCGCGATCCTGGCGGCCCCCAGGATCCCCAACCTCAGAACGCCGTTGCGCATCTCCGTCCTCCTACTCTCGTCTCGCCAGGGCTTCGATCTCGCCGACCACGCGGTCGAGCTCCGCGACGAGCGGGCCGTCCCCGGCTTCTGTGTAAGCGTCCACGAGCGCCCGGTAGTACCACAGCGTCCCCTCCTTGCCGCCGGTGAAGCGGTCCCAGAGCCCGTCGCCCACGGCCCGCAGGTCGGCGAGGATGGAGCGGGCGTTGTGCAGCTTGTCCGCCGCCGAGACGAGCCGTACCGGGCGGGGGGCTCCGGCGACGTGCGCGACGTAGGCCTCCTTGCGCGGGCGCCAGGGGGGCTTGGGGTCCTCGTAGGTGTCCGTGCAGCCCTCGACTATCCCGGCGACGGCGTCGCCGTAGCGCTGCCGGATGTCCTCCAGGCGGTCCGTGCCGCCGGCGTCCTCGGGGGCGTCGTGGAGGAGCGCCGCGATTACCTCGTCCTCCGTCCCGCCGTTCTCCCCGACGATGGAGGCCACGGCAAGGAGGTGCGTGACGTAGGGGACGCCGGAGCCCTTGCGCTCCTGAAAGCGGTGCAGCTGCGCCGCGTAGAGCAGCGCGCTCTCGAACCTCTCCCCGTAGGGCAAGCCGGCCTCCCCTAGTCCCCGGCTAGTAATTCGGGGTCCAGGATCCAACCCTCGTCCCGGTCGCACTCCTCGGGGACGCCCCACCCCTCGTCCCTCTTCGTGTACGCCCACGCCGCCTGCACCGCGCACAGCAGCGAGTCGAGCTCGTCGGCCATGGGGTCCGCGACGAGGCGGGAGCGCCACGCCTCGCCGACCCCGACGGTGAACCCGTACGCCTCTTCGAGTACCCCGGAGCCGAGCCCGGCGACGAGCTTCTCGCGCGCCTCCCGGTGCTCGTCCGTCTGCTTGCTCCGCTCGTCGCTCTTGTAGCCCTCCCTCCCCAGAAACCGGCGGGCGACCACGGCGGGGTACGCCTCGACCGCCACCCGCCCGTCCGGAACGGGGCGGCACGGCTCGACGCTCACGCCGGAGCGAAGCAGCAGCGGCGCGCCGCGGTAGAACATCTTTCCGACCGGCACCCGGAAGAGCCTCATCGCGCTCGTCGAGCGGGAGCGGCGGTCCGCGAGCCTGTAGCGGAACTTGGAGCCCGGCGGCCTCAGCGCCATGTCGCTCTTGATGGCGTCTTCGAACTCGTCCTTGGACGTGCGGGAGACCTTGCCGACGTAGCCCTCCCAGGACGGCGGCCAGCCGAGCGCCTCGACCAGCCCGCGCGGCTGGCCGAAGGGGAAGTCCATCCCGCACACCCAGGGGCCGTCGCTCGCCAGAAAGGCCTCGAGCTCCTCGAAGCTCGTCAGCGTCTCGGAGCCCTCCGCCCGCATGACGCGCCCCTGAAGGGCGCAGGACACCAGGATCAGGGGCTTCCTCCGGCTCGGGGTGCTCGTGAAATCCAGGCCGTAGATCCTCACCCCGGCTATTCTACAGGCGTACGGAGACCGCCGGATGGGGGACGATGGAGATAAAGAACGCGCAGGCCCTGACCGGACCCTTCGGGCGCTGGCCATCCTTCCACGACGCCGAGGTCGTCTCCGTGCTCCTCGACCGCCGGGGCGACGAGGGCCCGACGCTCACCGCCGAGATACTAGTCTTCGGGACGGGTCAGACCGACGAGCGGGGTTCCCGCGCAAAGGGAACCGAGGTGCTGGCGACGCTACGGTTCTCCTCCGTCGAGCTCCACGACCTCGTCGAGTTCAATCGCCAGAACGTGCTGTTCTCCCTGGAGCTCTCCGAGCTCGAGCCCAAGGGGGGCGGGCGCAGGTATCGGGTGGACATGAACCCGTCGTACGGCTGCGGCGCCTCGTTCGAGTGCCGCGCCGTCGAGGTGGTCTCGGTCGATCCTCCGGATGAGCCTTGATCGGGCCTCGCGCGGCGGAGGGGGCGGGACCCATGTTGCGGGTCCCGCCCCCTCCGCTCTTCCGGGCGCCGGAGGTTAGCTTGTGGATGCGCTACAACTGGAGCCGGGAGACGTGGGGCCTCATGGCCTTCTCCAGCCGGATCATGGCGTCTATCATCTGATCCTGGAGCTCGGGCCAGGCCTCGTCGTCCGCGTAGCCGGCGTCGTGGATGGGGTAGCGGACGCGGCGCGCGCTGGAGTCCGCCGCCCGCTGCCAGTCGAGGGGGGCTCCGAAGTTGTAGGAGATGGCGTCCTCGGTCGCCTGGAGGGCGTTGAAGACGAGATCGTTCTCGCTCCGCCGTTCCTCGCCCCGGTGGATGAAGAGCTCGACGCCCGCGTCGTGCTCCCCGACGAAGTAGTTGTAGCTGAGCCCCGCGACCCCGGCGCCCGCCCCGACGGACCTCTCCCGCGTCGGCTCGACCTCCGCGTGGAGCCTGGTGCGCTCGGTGGCCTTCTCCAGAAGCTCGGTCCAAAACTGGTAGAGGACGAGGCCCGTCGTGTCGCGCGCCACGGGAGGAGCTTGCGTCGCGACGCCGCCGGCCGCGGACGCCTCCTCGGCCTCCGCGGCCGAGACGGCCGGAGGGGCTTCGCCGAACGCCACGTCCGTCGCGTGGCCGCCGGCCGGCGTCGCGACGGGGGCGTCCGGCTCACCCACGAGCGGCGTCGGGGCGGACGGAGCGCCGGGCGTGCCTACGGGCACGGCCTCCGGTGCCGGGCCCGAGATCAGGGTCATCATCGGGGCGGGGGGCGAGTCGTCGATCCTGAACGCCTCGACCTTGAGGAGGTAGAGGGCGGCGCGGGACATCTCGTTCATCCAGGAGACGGCCGCGAGGTGCTCGGGTCTGGCGTCGGACACGATCCAGACGCCCGTCGTGGCCCGGACGGAGGCGAGGGAGGTCAGAAGCTTGCCGAGGCCCACGTCGCCGCTCTCGCCCGGCTCGTTCTCTATGACCACCGCGCCCCCCGAGGGGTCGCGCGCCACGATCCCCGCCGGGGAGGCCGTCCCCTCGTCCTGCACCCCGGAGAGCGAGATCCCCGCCGCGTCGTTCAGGACGTCGAGGTTCTCCTGGAGCCAGGCGGTGAAGTTCGACCCACCCGACCCGTACATCTCACCAACCGGTACCTTTTTCAGCCTGCCGATCACGCACGCCCTCCCTTCGCCCGACTGTCAAGACCCGAATGCTCCGCGACGGCCCGCGCGTCCGGGTCCTTCTCGGAGCACCCCGGAACGGCCGGCCCCGCCGGCCCTCCTCTACGTCTTGCCCCCCGGGAGGGCTTTTGGTCACCCGCCCCGACTTTCGCCGGCGCGGTGCCCCTAGTCCTCGATCTTGCCGTCCAGCCAGCCGACCAGGGTCTTGCGGTCCTTGTTCTCCTTCTCGTAGGCTCTGGCCCCTTGAGCTCGTCCTCCGAGAGGCCTTCGAGCTTCTCCTTGGCCTCGTCCACGCTCATGTCGTCGTAACCGCCGACGGGGGCGCCACCCCGCGCCCCTTTGCGGGCCTTCTTGGCTGCCTTCGTGTTGCCGACGTGCTGCTTGCCCTGCTTCGAGCCTTCGCGCTTCCTGCGCTCGGTCTCTTCCTTCTCCTCTTCGCTCATCTCCTCCCAGGCCTTCTTCGGGAGGTAGCGCTTGGTCTCCCCGTCCTCCCCGCGGGCGTTCGCCTCGCCCTCCTTCGTCTGCCACTCCTCCTCGGTCCACTCCTCGAGGTGCTTCTGCGACTCGTCCTTCTCGCCCTTGTAGCCGCCGCCCTGCTTCTCGTACTCCCGCGCCAGGAGCTGCGACTTGCGGGCGCTCCACTGGCCAGGCTTGCCGCCCTTGTCGGACTCCTTGATCTCCTCCTTCAGCTTCTCCCTGAGCTCCGGATCGGTGTACTTCTCCTCGTAGTCCTTCTTGTTCTTCGACACGGGTGGATCTCCTCTCTCGAGCGTCGGTGCTCGCGCCGACGACGGCGCAGGACGCGCATGCCGTCGAAGGGCGTCCCCCGTCTCCTCGTCCGGCACGACCGCTCCAAGCCGTCGCTTCGAGCATTATCCTCGCGACGGTACAGGGGGGAGACCGGCGTCGCTGTCGTAGCTTATACAGGCGACGTGCTCCCCCCGAAACCGCGCGGAAGGGACCGCAGACGCCGTCCGAACGCGCATGCGTGCGGTTTTCGCCCATGCTACGATGGTTGCGTTTCGGGCGATCCTGGGGAGAAGGAGGAGAGCGTGAAGAGTCGGGCGGCGGTGCTTTACGGGGAGGGCCAGGAGTTCAAGCTGGAGGAGATCGAGGTAGACGACCCGAAGGAGAACGAGGTCCTCATACACCTGGCGGCCACGGGGCTGTGCCACTCGGACTACCACATGGTGACGGGTGAGTACGGGCCGCTGCACTTCCCGATGATCGGCGGTCACGAGGGCGCGGGCGTGGTGGAGAAGGTAGGGCCGGGCGTAACGAAGGTCAAGCCCGGAGACCACGCGCTCCTGACCTTTATCCCGTCTTGCGGACACTGCCGCTTCTGCTCCATGGGCCTGGGGTTCCTCTGCGACCGGGGGGCGAACATCATCCTCGGCCCCCAGCTCGACGGCACCTTCCGCATGCACACGGAGGGCGGCGACGACGCCGGACAGTTCTGCCTCATCTCGACCTTCAGCGAGTGGACGGTGGTTCCCGAGGCCTCGATCGTGCCCATCGGCGAGGACCTGCCGATGGACAAGGTGTGCATCGTCGGTTGTTGCGTGCCGACCGGCTTCGGCTCGGCGGTCAACAAGGCCGACGTGCAGCCCGGCGAGACCGTCGTCGTGTACGGCATCGGGGGCGTCGGGATCAACGCCATCCAGGGGGCGGCCGTGAAGGGGGCGGCGAGGGTCATCGCCGTGGACCCGGTGGACTTCAAGCTGGAGATGGCCGAGGAGCTGGGCGCCACCCACACCGTCAACCCCAACCAGGAAGACGCGGCGGAGAAGGCGATCGAGCTGACCAACGGCGTCGGCGCGGACAAGGCCATAATCACCATCGACAACGTGCTGCCGGAGCACATCGGACAGGCGTTCAAGGCCATTCGCAAGGGCGGTCGCGTCGTCGTCACCGGCATCGCGAACTACAAGCACCAGCACATAGACGTCTCGCCCTTCGAGCTGACGCTCTTCGCCAAGGAAGTGGTGGGCAGCATGTACGGGGACTCGCCCGTGTACGCCGACCTCGCGCGGTACCTCGAGCTCTACCGGGCCGGCATCCTGAAGGTCGACGAGCTGACCACCAAGACCTACTCGCACGACCAGATCAACGAGGGCTACAAGGACATGCTCGACGGCAAGAACATCCGCGGCGTCATCGTCTACGACTGGGCGAGGTAGCGAACCCGCCTTGGACCTGCGCCGCGTCCACGAAGGGATCCGGGCGCAGGTAGTCGGCCGCGAGGAGGAGGCCCAACTCCTCCTCGCGGCCCTCGCAGCGGGCCGCGACCTCCTCCTGGAAGGGCCGCCCGGCACCAGCAAATCCACCATCCTGCGCGCCGTCGCCTCCCTGAACGGCACCACTTTGCGCCTCGTCGAGGGGAACGCCGACCTCACGCCCGCGAAGCTCGTCGGACACCACAGCCCCTCGCGCGTCCTGAAGGAGGACTACAACCCCGACAACTTCGTCCACGGACCGCTCCCGCTCGCGATGCGGGACGGCGGCTTGCTCTACATCGAGGAGCTCAACCGCGTCCCCGAGGACACCCTGAACGCCCTCTTGAGCGCGATGGCCGAGCGCGAGCTCGCCATCCCGCGCGCCGGGACCGTGCGGGCGGAGCCGGGCTTCCGCGTGGTCGCGGCGATGAACCCCTTCGACAACATCGGCACGGCCCGCCTCGGCGGGGCGATCACCGACAGGTTGTGCCGGGTGCGCATGGGCTACCAGCCCGAGGGCGAGGAGCGGGACATCGTCTCCCGCCGCACGGGGAGCGCCGACGCCTGGCTCGTCCGGCTGGCCGTGCGCGCCGCGCGCCTCACCCGCGAGCACCCGGACCTGCGCATGGGCGCCTCCGTGCGCGCCGCCATCGACTTCGTGCTGATAGCGGAGCAGCTGGCGATGCTGCGCGGCGTCACGCCCTCCCTCGCGCCCGGGGACGAGGACGCGCGCCGCGCCCTCGTGGCGGCGGCGCAGACCGCCTTCTCCATCAAGATCTCCGTGCGCGAGGCCTCGCGGCGTGCCGCAGACGAGATCGTCGAGGAGGTCGTGGACGCCGCCCTCGCCGAGCTAGCCCCCCGCCGGACGGCCCAGATGACCCGCGACCCGACCCGGACGACGGTCAGAGCGAAGCCCCGGATGGAACCGGTGACGGTGGCCGCCGGCCTCGACAAAGCACGGGCGGGGCCGGCGCGGCGCCCGCGTCACGCGGGCGAGCGCCGCGCGGGTGTACGCCGGCGAGGAGGCTTACGGCGCGACGAAGCGGCGCTCGGTGGGGGGGAGGATGTACGCGTCCTTCGCCAGGGACCGCCCGGAGCTGGCCGAGCGGCTGCGCAGGAAAGGAGACCCGGCCGCGCTGGAGGAGGCGCTCGCGGGCGAGGACGGCGACCCGCTGGAGATCCTGGGCGAGATGGCCGACCTCTACGACCGGGCGGACCTGCGCGCCCTCGCGCGGCGCCTGGCGCGCGAGCTCGTCGTTCGCGCGGCGCGGCGCAACGTCGCCGGCCGCGGCGGGCGGGGCCGCCTCGCGAGCGTGCCCTACGCCGGTCAGGGGGCGGAGCTGGACCTGGACCGCTCGCTGGAGCGCGTCCTCGCCACGCCTCACCCGTCCGACGAGGACCTGCACGTGCTCGACCGCAGGCACCACCGGCGTGCCTACGCCCTCGTCCTCGACGCCTCGGGCTCGATGAAGGGCCCGGCGATCTTCCGCGCCTCCCTCGCGCTTGCGACCTTCGCCGCGCGCGTGGCGCCGGACCCCTTCGCCGTCGTCGCGTTCTGGCGCGAGGCCGCCGTCCTCAAGGGGCTCCACGAGGACGTCCCCCTGGACGCGCTCCTCGACCGCGTGCTCTCGCTCCCCGGCCGCGGCCTCACCGACGTCGGGCTCGGCCTCAGGGTCGGCCTCGAAGAGCTCGAGGGCGCCGACACGCAGGAGCGGACCGGCCTCCTGTTCAGCGACGGCCTGCAAACGGCGGGGGAGCCGGCGGAGCCCATAGCCGCGGCCTTCCCGACCCTGCACGTCGTGGCGACCGGCCGGAGCGAAGAATCCCTCGCCCGCTGCCGCCGGCTCGCCGACCTCGGCGGCGGGCGCTGCGCCCGCATAACGGCGGCGGGAGACATCCCCGCCGCCGTAAACTCCTGTCTCGCGGCGTAGGGCTGGACGGGGGCACGAGGCCGGAAGGTAGCCCGGTCCGAGCGGCTTCGCCCCTCGCGTTCGAGGCCGAGCGTGTAGGGGGGGCGCTTCGCGGGGCTCGTACCGTGCGACGACCGGGGACCTGCCCGGCTCTTCGTACTTCGGGGCGGCGCTAGGCGGCACGGGCCTTCGAGCGGGCTGTGCTTCGTCTCGTGCGAGCGTGAGGGGCGGCCGTCCGACGGCCGCCCCTCGCGCTCCGGTAGGCTAGTTTTTGGTGGAGACGTAGTAGCTGTTCTGGACGTCGTGGGGGAGGTGTTTGACCTCGATGTTGGCGAACCCCGCTTCCCGAAGCATCTCCTGGGCCTTCTCCTCGCCCCACATGGTGCCCAGGCCGTCGCCGTCCTGCGCGAGCGAGACCGTCATGCAGTGCATGGTGGAGACGGTGTAGAGGAACGGGCCGAGGGGGTGGTCCAGGTTGTTGTGGACGTGGCTGGAGCCCGCTATGTCCTGCATGAGGTAGACGCCCTCCGGCTCGAGCGCGTTCGCTATGCCCTCGAGCACGGCGGCGGGCTTCGCCTGGTCGTGTATCGCATCGAAGGTGGTGATGAGGTCGTAGCGCGCGGTCTCGCCGAGCTTCGAGGCGTCCCTGACCTCGAAGCGGACGTTGGAAGAGCCGTCCCTTTCGGCCTCTTCCCGTGCCCGGGCTATCCCCTCCTCGGAGAGGTCGTAGCCGGTGAAGAAGCTGTTGGGGAAGGCGCGGGCCATGAGGTTCAGCGCGCGCCCGCTGCCGCAGCCCACGTCCAGGACCTCGATGCCCCTTTCGAGACGCGCGGTCAAGCCGGGGACGAGCGGCAGGATGTGGTCGATCAGGGCCGGCAGGACCGTCTGGCCGCTATCCTCGGCCATCACCTCCTGAAAGCGCGGGAAGTCGGCGTACGGCACGCCGCCGCCCTCGCGGAAGCACCCGACGATCCGGTCTTCGACCGATCCCAGAAGCGGGATGTACTGCATGAAGGCGGCGACGTTGTCCGGGGCGGCGTCCCTCGTCAGCGAGGCGGCGTGCTCGGGGGGGAGGCGGTAGGTGTCGCTCTCGGGATCGTGCTCGACGACCCCGCCGACGACCATAGCGCCCAGCCACTCGCGGACGTAGCGCTCGTCGAGGCCGGATGCCCCGGCGATCCCCTCGCTGGTGGCGGGCGGCATGTCCGCCATCGCGTCGAAGAGCCCGGTCCTGTGGCCGATGCTCGTCATCAGCGCGATCGCCCCGTCGTTCAGCACCCCGACCATCCGCTCGGCGAAGGCCTCCGCGGCTGCCGCATCCAAGTTCCTCGTAGTCATGATCCTCCTTTGCTCGATTCCTTCGTGGGAGAGCCGCTGGCGGTTCGGCCTCCGAGGCTACGCCGCCGGACGGCGCCCCTCGCCGCCCTTCCGGCGTACCTTCCGCGTCGCCTGCGCCGTGGCCGTCGCGGACCGGACAGGAGGTCCGCTCCTGACCCTCCGCAGGTACTCCTCGCCCTGCCGGCGCCACGTCTCCCGGTCTCTCGGGTGGTGCGCCATCGGTCGACTCCTCCGTTCGTTGCGACTCTCCTCCGCCTACGCCCTCCCGACGGCCGGGGTGGGGGTTCCGGACAGCCCCCGCGTGACGCGCGTCGGCCCTTCCAGGACGGCGAAGTCCCTGACGGTGAGGTCGCCGAAGTGCGGGTTCGCCAGCATGCCCTTGTAGATGTCCGTCTCCCTGTAGTCCTCCATGGCCTGCCGGTCGCGCCAGGCGTAGACGCCCCCGTAGGTGTTCGTCTCCGCGTCGGCGAGCCAGGTCTTCGAGACGAGGCCGGGGAGCCCGGCGAACGCCGGGGCGATGGCCTCGCACTGGTTCCGGTACTCCTCCTCGCTTACATCCTCGAGGCGGAAGTTGACGATCATGACGTGCACGGCTTGCTCCTCTCCGGTGGGGCGTTGCGCTCTCTCTTCACGCGGTCGCGCTCATCGCTCCTTCATCGCTCGCCCCCTTCCCCTCGGCGGCCGGCTGTTCCGACCTCGGCTCCCGGGACCGCTCGCGCCGGACGGACCCCAGGTACTCGTGGACCATCTGGACGGCGATGGAGCCCTCCCCGACGGCCGAGGCGACGCGTTTCACGGAGCCGTGCCTCACATCCCCGACGGCGAACACGCCCTGCATGCTCGTCTCCATGAGGAGGGGAGGGCGCTCCACGTGCCATCCCCGGCGGGGCAGTCCGTAGCGCGAGAAGTCCGCGCCGGTGATCAGGTATCCGCCCTCGTCGCGTTCGATCCCCTCGGGCAACCAGGCCGTGTGCGGCTCCGCGCCGATGAGCACGAACAGCCCGGCCGCCGGAACGGTCTCGTTGCGCCCCGAGCGCGAGTCCTCGAGGACGAGGCGTTCGAGGCGCGCCCTGCCGCCGCCACCGGCCACCCGGGTCTCCAGGCGGACCTCGACGTTCTCGGACGCCCCGATCTCCCGGATGAGGTACTCGGACATGCTCGTCTCCAGCGAGGCCCCGCGGGCCAGTATCGTCACGCGCGAGGCGTACTTGGAGAGGTGCATCGCGGCCTGCCCGGCGGAGTTGCCGGCGCCCACGACGTACACCTCCCGCCCCTCCATGGCCTGCGCCTCGGAAACCGCCGCGCCGTAGAACACGCCCGCGCCGCGCAGGGCTTCGAGGCTCGGGATGCCCAGGCGGCGGTAGGACGCCCCGGTCGCGACGACGACCGCGCGTGCCGTGACCTCTTGCCCGCAGGAGAGGCTCACCACCACCTCGTCTCCGGCGCGGCGCAGGCCCGTGACGCGGCGCATGAACAGGAACGTCCCGCCGAACAGCCAGGCCTGCTCCGCGGCGCGGCGGGCCAACTCCGCCCCGCCGATCCCCGAGGGGAAGCCGGGGTAGTTCCGGATCAGGGAGCTCGTACCCGCCTGGCCCCCGATGGCCTCGCCCTCCACGATCAGGGTGTCGAGGCCCTCGGAGGCGCCGTTGGCCGCGGCGGCCAGCCCCGCCGGCCCCGCCCCGATGACGACGAGGTCGAACCTCGACTTCTCGAGCGTGGGGTTCACCCCGCAGGCGTCGGCGATCTCGGAGTTGGAGGGGTCGACGAGCACCTGCCCGTCGAACAGCACCAGCACGGGGAGCCGGTCCGGACCGTGGCCGACCTCGGCGAGCAGCTCCCGCCCTTCGGGGGAATCCGCGTGGTGGAAGGTGTGCAGCACCCCGTTGCGCCCGAGCAGGTCCCGCAGCTCGTGCGAGCGCGGCGACCACTGCTCGCCGACGATCCGGATCTCCTCGAACTTCGGCATGCGGTCCTTCGCCCAGTCGTAGAGAAACTCGGCCACGGTCCTGTGGAACCGCTCGTCGGTCTCCCCCCAGGGCTTGTTCACGTAGTAGTCGATGTGCCCGAGGGACATCGAGCGCAGGATGGAGCCCGCCGCCGCCCTGTCGCCCCAGGCGACGAGCAGCGCCCGTTTGGCGGTCGGGTGGACCCGCCCGACGCGCGCCAGAAGCTCCGTCCCGCTTATCCCCGGCATCCCGCGCTCGGCGAGCACGAGCGCCACGTCGTCTCCGTTCGCCTCGAACCGCCGCAACCTTACAATGGCCTCCCTCCCGGACCCCGCGCAGGCCACGCGGTAGTCGCCGCCATAGCGCTTGCGCAGCTCGCGCCGGAGGTGGCGCAGGGACTCCCGGTCGCCGTCCACGACGAGCACCACGGGCTTCCGCGGACGCGAGCTACCCGGAACTTTACCGGTGAACGGCCCGCTCCCGTTCGGGAGAACCCGGCGCTTGCGCGACCCGGCTCGGGCGTTCCGAGGGGGCGTAAGGTTGTTCGACCGGATCGGGTGTCTCATCCCTGGCTCCTTCCAACCTCCGTTCGATGTGAGTATTGGCCGCGCGAGGGGGACCCGGCATCGGGCGGAGGGACCGTCGCCGCAATGGACCTTCGGAGGCCGTACGGTCCGGGACCAAAGTCCAACGTGGCCGAGGTAGGGACGCTCGTGCGACCGTGGCCCTCGTATTCGTCCCGCCGACCCGTCCCGGCGGACGGGGGCGTGCATCGCCGTTTCAGCCGCCTCGTGCGGGACCTCCGGCTCCCTTCGCGGTCCCCGGTAACGCGGTTCGGCCCTGGCGCGGACGTCCGAACGGTCCCCGTCGAACCGGCGCCTCGCTCGTCTCCTCGCCTCGCGTTCCTGCTCCTTCGCGATCGTGAGATCCGTGGTTGGGGGCGCGAGCATCGGACGAAGGAACGATCGTTGCTATGGGCCTCGGGAGGGGACATAATCTAGGTCAAGCGTCCAGGGGTGGGCCGAAGGTTTAGAGCGTATGAGCGGGAAGAATCCATGAGCATCAGGGTCTTGATCGCCGACGATCACGGCGTGGTGCGCCAGGGGCTCGTCATGTACCTCGGGCTGGACCCGGAGATCGAGGTGGTCGGGGAGGCCGCGAACGGCGAGGAGGCGTTGCGGGCGGCCCGCGAGCTCTCGCCCGACGTGGTGCTCATGGACCTCCTCATGCCCGTGATGGACGGCATCTCCGCCACCGAGGCCATCAAGGCCGGGATGCCGGAGGTGGAGGTCGTGGCGCTCACGAGCGTCCTGGACGACGGCGCGGTCACGGGGGCGATACGGGCCGGAGCCATCGGGTACCTCCTCAAGAAGACGGACGCGCGCGAGCTGTGCCGCGCGATCAGGGGTGCTGCGGCCGGTCAGGTGCAGCTAGCCCCGGAGGCCGCGGCGAAGCTGATGCGCGAGATGCGCGTCCCCGAGAAGCCGGAGGCCCTCACCGCGCGCGAGACGGAGGTGCTCAAGCTCGTCGCCCGGGGCATGGCGAACAAGCAGATCGCGCGCGAGCTCTTCGTCGAGGAGAAGACGGTCAAGGCCCACGTCTCCGGCATCTTGAGGAAGCTCGGCGTCAACGGCCGCACCCAGGCCGCCCTCCACGCCGTCCGCAGCGGCCTCGTGGGCCTGAACGAGCTGAACGAGGAACCCTGGTAGCCCTTCCGAAACGCCGGGTTCCGCGGACGCCGCTGCGCGTCCTGCTGGTCGAGGACTCCGAAGACGACGCCCTGCTCCTCCTGCGGGAGCTCAGGCGCGGCGGCTACCAGCCCGAGCACGAGATCGTGGAGACCCCGGAAGGCATGCGGGCGGCGCTCGCCGAACGGAGCTGGGACGTGATCCTCTCGGACTACCGGATGCCGCGCTTCGGGGCTCCGGAGGCGTTGGGCCTGGCGCGCGAGGCCGGTTCCGAGGCGCCGTTCGTCGTCGTCTCCGGCAAGATCGGGGAGGACGTGGCGGTCGAGGCGATAAGGGCCGGGGCCTACGACTACGTCATGAAGGACGGCCTGGCCCGGCTGTGCGCGACGGTGGCGCACGGGCTGGAAGAGACGAAGGCCCGGCGAGAGCTCAGGCGGCGCGACGCCATCCTCGACGCGGTGCGCTTCGCGGCCGATCAGTTCCTCGGCGAGGCGGTGGGATGGGAGGAGAGCGTCAGGACGGTCCTCCGGCGCCTCGGGGAGGCCACGGGGGCGAGCCGCGCCTACATCTTCGAGAACCACGTCAGCGAGGACGGGGAGATCTGGGGAACCCAGCGTTACGAGTGGGTGGCGGAGGGCATCCCGGCGCAGACGGACAGCCCGCTCATGCAGGCCATACCGTACCGCGCCGCCGGGTACGGCCGGTGGGTGGAGATGCTGAGCCGCGGGGAGCCCGTACACGGGCGCACCGGATCGTTTCCATCGGGGGAGCAGGTCGAGCTCAGGGCGCAGGGCATCCTCTCCATCCTGATCGTGCCCATCTTCGTGGAGGGGCGCTGGTGGGGCCAGATCGGCTTCGACGCCTGCCGCGAGGAGCGCGAGTGGTCGGCGGCCGAGGTCGGCGCGCTCGGGGCCGCGGCGGGGACGCTGGGCGCGGCCATCAGGCGCAGAAGGATCGAGACGCGCCTCACGCAGAGCGAGGGGCGCTACCGCGCCGTGATCGAGCAGGCCACCGACGGCATCTACCTCCTGGACGCCGGGACCCGTCGCTTCGTGGAGACGAACCCTTCCTTCCGGAAGATGTTCGGCTACACGGTCGAGGAGGTCGGCGCGATGGACATCTACGCGCTGGTCGCCCACGACCCGGACGACGTCGACGCGACCATAGAGCGGACCCTCGAGCAGAGGCGGCGCGTCGTAGGGGAGCGCCGGTACCGGCGCAGGGACGGCTCCCTCCTGGACGTGGAGGTCGGGGTCAGCGTGATCTCCCTCGACGGCAGGGACGTGATCTGCACCATCGTCCGCGACGTGACGGAGCGCAAGCGGGCGGAGGAGCGGCTGCGGGCCTCCGAGGCGGAGCTGCGCGCGCTCTTCGAGGCGATGACCGACGTCATCTTCGTCATCGACGGGGAGGGCCGCCACCTCGAGGTCGCCCCGACGAACCCCTCGCTCCTGTACAGATCCTCCTCCGAGATCGTCGGCAAGACGCTGCACGAGATTTTCCCGAAGGAGCAGGCCGACGAGTTTCTCGGGCACGTCCGGCGCGTGCTCGAGACGCGCCGGAGCGTGGATTTCGAGTACGCCCTGACGATGGACCACGGCCGGACGTGGTTCGAGGGCACCGTCTCGCCGATGCTCGAGGAGTCGGTGATCTGGGTCGCCCGCGACGTGACCCGGCGCAAGAGGGACGAGGAGGCGCTCCGGGAGAGCGAGCGCCTCCACCGCGCCGTGCTCGAACAGGCCTCGGAGAACATCTTCCTCGTCGACGTCGAGACCAGGCGCATCGTGGACTCCAACCGCGCCTTCCGGGAGACCCTCGGCTACACGGAGGAGGGGCTCCACCGCCTGACGCTCTACGACGTCGTCGCCGCCGACCGCGAGAGCGTGGACGCCAACATCCGGCGCATCCTGGAGCGGGGGAGCCCCTCCGTGGGCGAGCGGAGGTACGTCCGCAAGGACGGCTCGCTGCTGGAGGTGGAGGTGAGCGGGAGCGTGATCCTGCGCGACGGCAAACGGACGCTCGTCGCCGTCGCCCACGACATAACCGAGCGGGCGCGGGCGCAGCGGCTCCTCGAGGAGCGCGTCTCCACCCTCTCGGGCATCGCCGCGAACCTGACGCTGGACCTGCCGGTGGAGAACACCCTGGACGTGCTGGCGAAGAGCGTCGTCGGGGCGAGCACCGCCGTCGCCTGCGCGGTGGCCCTGCTCGACGAGGGGACGGGCACGCTGCGCATGGAGGCCTCGTGGCGGGCCGGCGTCGAGTCGCCCACCATGCGAGCCGTCCGCACGGGCGAGCCCGTGATCGTCCGCGGCGTCCGCCGGTCCGTCCTCGAAGACGAGCGTTACGCCGCCGCGCACGGCCTGGTCCGGGAGTCGCCCTGGGACATCGTCTACATCGTGCCGCTCGTCTCCCGGGGCCGGACGCTCGGCGCGATCGACTTCGGCTACCTCCCCGGCCACGAGCCGGGCGAGGAAGAGAAGGTCTTTCTCGGGGCCGCCGCCGACCAGGCCGCGGTGGCGGTCGAGAACGCCCGTCTCTTCTCCGAGGCCCGCGGCAAGGCGGCCCTGGAAGAGCGCCAGAAGCTCGCCCGCGAGCTCCACGACTCCGTCTCCCAGGCCCTCTACGGCATCGCCCTCGGCGTGCAAACGGCCCGGGAGCTGCTCGAGAGCGACCCGAGGAGCGCGGCGGCGCCGCTCGACTACGCCGTCGCCCTGGCCGAGGCGGGCATGACCGAGATGCGGGCCCTGATCTTCGAGCTCAGGCCGGAGTCGCTGGAGAACGAGGGGCTCGTAGCCGCGCTGGAGAAGCAGGCCGCCGCCGTCGAGGCGCGCCACGGGCTACGCGTCGATACCGCGCTGGACGGCGAGCCGGAAGCCCCCCTGGAGACGAGGGAGGCCCTCTACCGCATCGCCCAGGAGGCCCTCCACAACGTCGTCAAGCACGCCCGCGCCAGCCGGGTACGCCTCACGCTGGAGCACGCATGCGGCTGGATCGCGCTGGAGGTAAGCGACGACGGCTCGGGCTTCGACCCCGACGGCCCCTTCCCGGGGCACCTCGGTTTGAGGTCGATGCGCGAGCGCGCGTGGCGCCTGGGCGGCACGCTGGATCTCCAGAGCGGGCCGGGGCGCGGTACCCGCGTGGTCGCGCGCGTACCCTCCGGCTGATCCCTACGCCGCGGGTCCCGTGCTCTCGCCGATCACGGCGTAGAGCGGGTCGGAGAACAACCTCCGCGGGCTCCGGTCGAGGCTGCGAACGTCGGCGAAGTTGCCGGCCTCTCGCAGGTAGCCCTCGACCAGCCGCATGTGGCCCTGGTCGTCCAGTTGGTGCCAGATGGCCACGGCCTTGTCGGGAAAGCAACGGTTCGAGAACGTGATCACTATCGGAGCGCCGACCTTCAGGACCCGTCCCGCTTCGCGCAGCACGGTCACCGGATCGGTCAGGTAATCCACCGAGACGCAGATACCCATGCCGTCGAACTCCCCGTCACCGAACGGAAGCTTCGGGTTCTCGTTGAGGTTCTGCACCACGTACTCGTCGAGCCTGGGGTTGTTCTGGAGCTCAACCTCGTTCATGCCCAGGCCGGCGACGCGACGATAGGCGACCTCCGGCGGCAGGTGCGAGACCCAGCTGCTCATGAGGTCCAGGATCGCCCCGCCCGCCGGGAAGTGCTCCCGGTAGAGCTGCGTGACGGCGGCGATGGCGCGATCGTCTATGTGGGTGACGAGCCTGGGGGTCTTGTAGAACTGCTCGTCCGGGGTCTCGTCGTAGCGCCTGAACGCTCCTGCGGGGAAATGCGACACCGTTGTCCTCTCCGGCCGTGGCACTGTTTCCGAGATCTTACCCGCAAGAGCACCACGTTCTGTGATGCCGCGCTCACCGCCAAGCGGGGCCGAAAGCCGGAGATCGACCGGGGGCCGTCGTGCTCTCCGGCGTCCCGGACCGTCGCTGGCCATCTCCCTGCCTGCCGTAGAAAACCGTGCGCTCCCCGAGCGGGAGCTGCCCGATGGCTCGGCACGAAGGACACCCCCGGAAGGGAGCATGGCGTAAACTGGGGACGTTGTCGGGTCCGTCCCGGAGCGACGAGCCCGCAACCCTGTGCGAGTCGCGATTCGAGGGAGCCGTGGTGGGCGTGAGGCGCAGCAGGAGGAGCGAAGAGCCGTTTCGCGAGAGCGAGGAGCGCTTCCGGCTCCTGGTGGAGGCCGCCACCGACTACGCGATCTTCATGCTCGACCTCGACGGGCGCGTCGCCTCCTGGGACGAGGGGGCCCGGCGCCTCTTCGGCTATACGGACGAAGAGATCCTCGGCGAGCCGGGCTCGGCTCTCTTCACGCCCGAGGACGTTCGGAGCGGTGTTCCCGAACGGCAGCTCGAGAAGGCGGCGGAAGAAGGCAGGGCCGAGGACGAACGCTGGTACCTGCGCAAGGACGGGTCGCGCGTATGGGCCAGCGGGTTCGTCAGGCCCATACGCGACGAATCCGGGGACCTGCGCGGGTTCGCCAAGGTCGCCCGCGACATCACCCATCGCAAGGAGACCGAGGATAAGCTGCGCGAGAGCGAAGAGCGCTTCCGCGCGACCTTCGAGCAGGCCGCCGTCGGCGTCGCGCACGTCTCCACCGACGGACGGCTGCTGAGGGTCAACCACAAGCTCTGCGAGATCTTCGGCTACGCCTGGGAGGAGATGCTGAGGCTCGGCATGGAGGACCTCGCGGCCCCGGAGGACCAGGAAGCCGACCTCCAGCAAGCCCGCCGGGTGCTGGCCGGCGAGATCGAGTCGTACTCGTTGGAGAAGCGCTACCTCCGCAAGGACGGCGCCGTGATCTGGGCCAACCTCGCGGTCTCGCTGGTGCGCGATCCCTCGGGAGGCCCGCAGTACTTTATCGGGGCCGTCGAAGACATCACCGAGCGCAAGCGCATCGAGGAGGCCCAGCGCTTCCTGGCCGAGGCTGGCGACGTGCTTTCCTCCTCGCTGGACTACCGGGAGACCCTCTCCAGCGTGGCGCGCCTTGCGGTGTCTTCTCTTGCGGATTGGTGCACCGTGGACGTCCTCACGGAGGAGGGCTCGCTGGAGCGGCTGGCGGTGGAGCACCCGGATCCGGAGAAGGTCGAGCTGGCGTACAAGCTGCAGGAGCGCTACCCGCCGGAACCCGATGCCCCCCGAGGCGTGCGGCTGGTGCTGAGGACGGGCGAGCCGGACATGATGCCGGAGATACCCCAGCGCCTCATCGAGGAGGCTGCCCGCGACGAGGAGCACCGCGAGATCCTCAGAAAGCTGGGGCTCCGCTCCTACATCGTGGCGCCGCTCGTGGCGCGAGGCCGTACCCTGGGAGCCATCTCGCTGGTTTCGGCGGAGTCGGGGAGGCGCTACGGGGAGGCGGACCTCCGGTTGGCACGAGAGCTCGCCCGCCGCGCGGCGATCGCGGTGGACAACGCCTGGCTCTACGAGCAGGCGCAGAGGGAGATCGCCGAGCGCGCGTGGGCTCAGGAGGAGCTGCGAGGGTCGAGGGAACAACTGGAGGTCATCCTCAAGGGCGTCGCGGACGGCATCATCGCCCAGGACGCCAGCGGGGGCATCTTCTACGCCAACGAGGCCGCAGCCAGGATGTCCGGCTACCCCTCGGTGAGGCCGTTCGTCGAAGCGCCCGCGGACGAAAGATTGGGCAAGTTCGAGCTTCTGGACGCGGAGGGTAGCCCTTTCCCCCTGGAGCGGTTGCCGGGACGCAGGGCCTTGCAAGGGGAGGAAGGGGCGGAGGAGGTCCTCCGCTTCCGCGCCGTAGAAACGGGCGAGGAGCGGTGGGCGTCGGTCAGCGCGACGCCGGTCTTCGACGCGGACGGCCGGGTCCACATGTCGGTCAGCATCATGCGCGACATAACGGAACGAAGGCGTGCCGAGCAGGAGCGAGCCCGCCTCGCCGCCATCGTCGAGTCCTCGGACGACGCCATAATCGGCAAGACCCTCGAGGGCACCATTACAAGCTGGAACGGGTCTGCGCAGAGAATATACGGCTACTCCGCGGAGGAGGCGGTGGGGCGGCCCATCACCATGCTCGTCCCCCCGGAGCTTCCGGACGAGATACCGGGCATCCTCGAGAAGATAAGGCGCGGGGAGAAGGTGGAGCACTTCGAGACGGTGCGCGTCGCCAGGGACGGCAGGAGGCTGGACATCTCGCTGAGCGTCTCCCCCATCAGAAACTCGGCCGGCGACGTCGTGGGGGCCTCGACCATCGCCCGGGACATCACGGAACGCAAGCGGACGGAGACCGCCCTGCGGGAGGTGAGGGAGACCGAGCGCCAGCGCATCGCCCGGGATCTCCACGACGGCGTCTTGCAAGACCTCTCCTACGCCGCGATAGCGCTGGAGGTCACCAAGCTCAACGCCCAAGGCACGGCCCTCGAAAGCGAGCTCCAGGAAGAGGTCGACACCCTGCGAAGCGCCTCCCAGGACCTGCGGGCCGCCGTCTACGACCTGCGCCTGGCCGACGAGCTGGACCAGCCCCTTCCCAGGTTGCTGGAGTCCCTTGTGGATCGGAATCGCGCGATGGCCCGGGACCAGGAGATAAGGGTGGAGGTGGAAGAAGGTTTCCCCGCGACGCCGCTCGGGGACGCAGCGGCGGAGCTGTCGCGCATAGTCCAGGAGGCGTTGACCAACGCCCGGCGCCACTCCGCTGCCCGCAACGTGCTCGTAACCCTGAAGGTCGAGGGAGAGGAGTTGATCGTCGAGGTGGCCGACGACGGGCGGGGTTTCGGGCCGGGAGCTTCGGTCGGGGTGGGATCGAGGAGCATGCGGGAGCGGGCCGCCTCGCTCGGCGGCGAGTTGAGAGTCCTCAGCGAACCGGGTAACGGCACGACGGTACAGCTTCGGACCCCGATGCCCGGCTCGTCATCGAGGAAGTAGAGCGGACGCCCGGGAGATGCCGGAAGGGCTCGCGAGGCCGGTCCGCGTCATGCTGGTCGAGGATCACGCCGCCTTCCATCGCGCCCTCGCCACGCTGGTGGACCGGGAGCCGGACCTCGCGGTGGTGGCTCAAGCCGGAGCCCCGGACGAAGCCCGCCGCCACGCCGCGTCGGTCGGGTTCGACGTGGCGGTGATGGACCTCGGGTTTCCCGACGGCGACGGCGAGGCCCTGATCGGGGAGCTGCGCCGGGCCGCCTCCGGTGCGGCGCTGCCGATCCTGAGCAACAGCCTCGACCCGACGAACCTGAAGAGGGCGACCGAGGCCGGCGCGGACGAGGTCCTGCCCAAGTTCGCCGCCCCCGGCGAGATCATCGGCACGATCAGACGCCTCGGTAGCGGCTGAGCACGGCACGCAGAAGGTGTCGGGGGACGGGACCCCGCGGCCCGTACTGGCGTATCTGATAACGCGCTGGTGTACCCTTGCTCGATGGAAGAGCATTCTGGCAGGCATTTCACGGTAGCGGTCTTTGTCGTGTGGGACGGGAAGGTGTTGTTGCACCTGCACCGCAAGCTCGGGATGTGGCTCCCACCGGGAGGACACATAGAAGAGAACGAGCTCCCCGACGACGCGGCCGTGCGGGAGGTTCTCGAGGAGACGGGCCTCGAGGTCGGTCTGGTGGGGGAGAAGCGCGACGACGTGGACGACCCCGTCCAGCTCCACCGCCCGGCGGGCGTCCAGCTGGAGAACATAGGTCCCGGGCACCAGCACATAGATCTGATCTACTTCGCCCGACCCGAAGGTGCCGTCGAGATCGAAGAGAGCTTCGGCGAGGACAAGGTCGGCTGGTACGGCCCCGAGGAATGGGACGGGATGGAGGTGAACGCCGAGGTCCGCGGCTGGTGCGAGATGGCCCTGGACGCCCTCGCGGCCGATTAGCCGTCGGCCGCTCCCCCACGCCGTTACGGCATAAGACGCGGCACCGCCCGGTCGTCCCCTACGGGTCGGAGCAGTCGCGCCGGTAGCCGCAGTTCGAGCAGATCAGCTTGCAGTGCAGCCCGAACATCTCGGAGCCGCAAACCTCGCACTCCTCGCGCACCGGCTCGCAGGCTTCGGGCTGCGTCTCCCGCATCACCCCATCGCGATCGTCTCTCTCCAGCATCGGACCAGTATACGGGCGTGGCGCGGAGAAGGCGTCGTGTGATGGGGAGGACGCTACCGGGAGCGGGACCTGCGATAGCTTCTCGAGATCTCGGCGATGGGTTTGGCGAGGGCGGACTTCATGCCGGCGGAGGTCAGCACCTTCTGGGCCTGGCGGAGCGAGGTACCGAGAGCACCCGTGAGGATACAGAGGGTCGCGAGGTTCTGCTGCAGCGCCGAGATCCGGACCGGCAACATCTCGGCGCGGGCGTTCAGAGCGGCGAGGCTCCCCTCAAGCTCCGAGGCCCGGCCCGCGAGCCTGACCACCTCGGCGCCGATCTCCGCCTCCAGAACGGCCCTCGCGCGGCGCAGCCGCAGCCAGGCGCGCAGCGCCGAGACCGCGGCGACGAGCGCGAGCAGGGCGCCCGCGACGATGATTATGGTAAGAAAAGTAGCCAAGATTTCCCGACCATACCACGTTGAACAAGCCCTTTACAAACCTCCCGTCCGTGCTATAAATAGCCCTGCGACGCGGGGTGGAGCAGTCAGGTAGCTCGTCGGGCTCATAACCCGAAGGTCACAGGTTCAAATCCTGTCCCCGCTACTACTCAGGGACCGGCCCACAAGGGCCGGTCCCTCTCTCGTAGCCCTGCCGCTTGCCTCCCCCTCGCGGCTTGTTCCGGCGGTTCTTGCGGAACATTTCCCCCTTCGCCTTCCAATGCCCGAAAACTCGCCTTGTAGTGGTCGCGGACCCCGGGGTCACTAGATGTGGGGCAGTCGTGCCCGGGGAGGGCCGGGGCGCTCGCTGCGGCCCGTTGATGCCCGTTTGGCCCTCCGGTATAAAGGCTCGGAGCAAGGATTACGGTTTGTCCGCGTGAGATGTCGTTCGCGGGCTCGTTCACGCGACGAACAGCGGGTTTCGAAGACCGTAGCAACAACAGGTAGGGGGATCGTAGATGCGCGAAGGTCGGGAGCTTGGGGAACCCCATGGGTCCGGTGGGCAGCGGCGGCGCGGGGTGTATCTCATGCGGCGCGCGGCAGCCGTCCTCGCGCTGCTGGTCCTTATGGTCCTGATCGCGCCGCAGGCCTACCAGGCCCTCGTCGGCCCGAACGCCCCCCCGCCCGAGTCGAGCGACGCGGGGAACTCCGGCACCGGGGAGCCAGCCGCAGAACCGGCTCCCCCGGCCACGGCCCCGGAGGAGACCGAGCCCGCGCCCGAGGAGGAGCCCGTCGAGAGGGAGACGGCCGCCAAGCCGCCGGCAGACGAGGAGCCCGCCCCGGCCGAGCCCGCGGCGGCCGAGGCAGCAGAGGTCGCCGTCCTCGCCGTCGAGGAGCAGTACGCTCCCGTCGACGCGCAGTACGCCGCGGTGGATCAGTACCCCGTCGAGGCCCAGTATGCGGTGGCGGACCAGTACCCCGTCGCGGATCAGTACGAGCCCGTGGCCCCCGAGCCCATAGCCCCGGAGCCCGTGGTCGCCGAGCCCGTCGTCCCCGCAGCGGCCGAGGCGCGGTACGTCGCCGAGGACGTGGCGGCGCTGCCGGCGCCCGTCGCCGCGCCGGTCCCCGTCGCGGCGATCCCCGAGACGGCCGCGCCCGTCGTGCCCGCCGTCCAGCCCGTCGTGCCCGAGCAGCCCGTCGCGCCGGTCGCGCCCGTCCCCGCCCCGGTCGTCGAAGAGGCCCCGGTTACGCAGGCGGCCCCCGCTACCGTAGCGAGCGAGCCCGCGCCCGTCGTGTCGGCCCCCGTCGCATCCGAGGCTCAGCCCGACGGTTGCGGTGCCAGCGCCCGCGCCTCCGCCGGCCGGGCCGTCGCCGACACCGGCTCGACCGGGAACGGTAGCCGAAGCGCCTCCTGCGGAGGCGGTACTTCCAGCGCCAGCGCTCGGTCCTCCGGCTAGAACCTCCGGGGGAGAGCCGCAGGTTGCCCCCGGAAGGTCGCCTCTAGGCGTCCTTCCGGGGCCCGAGCGTCCGGCGGTTCGTGCCTCTGTGAGGGGGCACGCCGTACAATAGTTTTCGTGGATGATCCCGATTTTCCTGCTCGTGTCGGCCGGACCGTCCGGCGGCACGGCATGGACCTGACGCGCCCCCTGGCGATGGTCTCCGGCGGGCCGGACTCCGTGGCGCTCCTGCGTGTGGTCTTCGAGCTCGGGGCGCGTCCCGTGGTGCTGCACGTGGACTACGGCCTGCGCGGCGAGGAGTCCCGGGCGGACGCGGATTTCGTCCGGGGATTGTGCGGGGAGTTGGGGCTCGCCTGCGAGGTGAGGAACTCGCGGGTCGGGGGCTCCAACCTCCAGGAGGAGGCTCGCAAAGCGCGGTACCGGCTCGCGGAGGACCTCGCGTCGGACCGGAGTTGCTCCGCGATCCTGACGGGCCATACGGCTGACGACGTTGCGGAGACGGTGCTGATGAACCTCGCGCGCGGGCGGGGACGCGGGGCTCTCCGGGATACCGCCGGTCCGGGGGCTGCTAGCGCGCCCTCTTATAGAAAGAAGGCGAGCGGAGGTGCTCCGTTACCTGGAGGACCTGGGGCAACCTTACCGGACGGACGCCACGAACCTCGCACCCAAGTACGCGCGCAACCGCGTTCGGCTGGAGGTCCTGCCGGTGCTGGAGGAGCTCTGCCCCGGCGCCGGGGGGAACGTCGCGCGCGCGGCCGGGCTCCTGCGCGAGGACCTGGAGGCGCTCGAGGGCCTGGCCGCCGGGGCGTTGCGCCGGCGCGGCGACGAGGTCCTCGTGCCGCAGGACGAGCTGCGCGAGATGCCGCACGCGCTCCGCCGGTACGCCGTAAGGGGGGCCTACGAGGCGCTGCTCCCGGGGTCCCGCCCCTGGGCTCCGCCGCCGTCGAGGGCGTCCTCGAACTCCTGGGCGCGGGGAGGGGACGCGGGAGCTTCACCTGCCGGGCGGCGTTACCGCCGTCGCGCGCTCGGGGGAGGGGCTGGCGCTCTACCGGCGGCGGGCGCCTTCTCCCGGCGGGGAGCACGTGTTGCTCCCGGGCGAGCAGGAGTTCGGGCCCTGGGCGTTCGGGGTGTCGGAGGGGGCGTTCGATGCGCGGGAGGCGGCCCGTCCCGAGGTCGCGTACCTCGATGCCTCGCTCGGGCCGTATCGGGTGCGGACGGTGCGCGAGGGGGATACTATTCGCCCGTTGGGCCTCGGGGGCACCAAGAAGGTCTACAAGGCCATGAAGGACCGCAAGGTGCCCAGGGACGTCAGGCTGCGCATGCCGGTGGTCGTGGATCGGCACGGAGAGGTGGCCTGGGTCCCTTTAGGGGAGCTCGACGAGGGGCACAAGGTGGTGGCGGCGGTCGTCGTAGGCGGAGGAAGAGAGCAGGCAGTCCGGCTGGAGGTGCTACGTAGCGCGTGGAGATGACGAGCATGATGGGGGACGTCGCGGAGATTCTCGTGCCTTCGGCGGAGATCCAGGAGAAGGTAAGGGAGATGGGGGAGCGCATCACCCGCGACTACGCGGGCGAGAGGCTCCTGCTCGTCGGCGTCCTGCGCGGGGCGGTCGTGGTGATGGGGGACCTCATGCGCAACATAGACCTGCCGTGCGAGATCGACTTCATGGACATAAGCTCCTACGGCTCCGGCACCTCCTCTAGCGGCGTGGTCCGCATCCTCAAGGATCTGGAAGAAGATATAAGCGGCCGTCACGTCCTCGTCGTCGAGGACATCATCGACACCGGCCTCACCCTCTCTTACCTCCTGCGCTCCCTCCGGGCCCGCAAGCCCGCCTCGTTGGAGATCTGCGCCCTGCTCTCCAAGCCGTCGCGCCGCAGGGTCGAGCTCGACGTGAAGTACCTCGGCTTCGAGGTGCCGGACGAGTTCGTCGTGGGCTACGGGCTCGACTACGCCGGGGCGTACCGCAACCTCCCCGACATCTGCGTGCTCAAGGAGGAGATCTTCGCCGGCTCGTAAGGTGGTGCGCCCGTGGCGCACGGCGGTGATCGCAAGGGCTTGCTTTGGCGGGAGGGGTAGTATAATCTCCGCGGTTTTCAAATCTCAGGAGAGGTAAAAAAGAGTTGGGCAGATTCTTAAGAAGTGGCGGGCTCTACTTTATTATCCTTGTCATCTTCGCCATAGTCCTGGTGCAGCTTATAAGCTCCGGCAGCCCGGACGCCACGGAGATGACCTCAGAGGAGTTCGAGCAGGCCGTGGCCGACCGCTCGTTCGTCCTCGACGACGAGCAGAACCCCCTCACCGTCAAGGACGAGGACCAGACCGTAACCGGCGTCCTGAACACGCCGGGCGAGAACGAAAAGTTCGAGTTCCCCTACGCCGAGGACTACGACATAGCGCAGACCCTCGGCGGCGCGAACATCGCGTACACGACCGACCCGCAGAACACCGGGTTCTGGCTCGGCCTGCTGGGCACCATCGGTCCCCTCCTCATCTTCCTCCTGCTCTTCCTGTTCCTCATGAGCTCCATGCAGGGCGGCGGCAACAGGGTGATGAGCTTCGGCAAGAGCCGCGCGAGGAGGATGACCAAGGACTCGCCGAAGGTCACCTTCGCCGACGTCGCGGGGGCGGACGAGGCGGTGCAGGAGCTCACGGAGATCAAGGAGTTCCTCGAGTCGCCGCAGAAGTTCCAGAAGCTCGGCGCGCGCATCCCGAAGGGCGCGCTGCTCGTCGGGCCTCCGGGTACCGGTAAGACGCTGCTCGCGCGGGCCGTGGCCGGCGAGGCCGGGGTGCCGTTCTTCAGCATCTCGGGTTCGGACTTTGTCGAGATGTTCGTCGGCGTCGGCGCGAGCCGCGTGCGCGACCTCTTCGAGCAGGCCAAGCAGAACAGCCCGTGCATCATCTTCATGGACGAGATCGACGCGGTCGGCAGGCAGCGCGGCGCGGGCCTCGGCGGCGGCCACGACGAGAGGGAGCAGACGCTCAACCAGCTTCTCGTCGAGATGGACGGCTTCGACGCGAAGGGCGGGATCATCATGATCGCCGCCACCAACCGCCCGGACATCCTCGACCCGGCGCTCCTCAGGCCGGGCCGCTTCGACCGCCAGATCGTGGTCGACAGGCCGGACCTCCCGGGTCGCGAGAGGATCCTGCGCGTCCACACCAGGGGCAAGCCCCTGGGCGACGACATCCAGGTCGAGACGCTCGCCCGTTCGACGCCCGGCTTCACCGGCGCCGACCTCGCGAACCTCGTGAACGAGGCCGCCCTGCTCGCGGCGCGCCACGACAAGGACCAGATCGACATGTCCGAGATGGAGGAGGCCATCGACCGGGTCATCGCCGGCCCCGAGAGGAAGACCCGCCTCATCTCCGAGAAGGAGAAGGAGATCACGGCCTACCACGAGGCCGGGCACGCCATCGTCGGGGCCCTGTTGCCCGAGGCCGACCCGGTCCACAAGATCACGATCATCCCGCGCGGCCAGGCCCTCGGCGTGACGATGAGCCTGCCGACGGAGGACCGGTTCATGATGAGCCGCGGCCAGCTTATGGCGCAGCTCGCGATGATGCTCGGCGGGCGGGCGGCCGAGAGGGTGACGTTCGACGAGATCACCACCGGCGCCTCCAACGACCTCGAGCGGGTGACGTCGACGGCCAGGCAGATGGTGACGAAGTACGGGATGAGCGAGAAGCTCGGCCCGATGGCGCTCGGCCACAACAACGGCCAGGTCTTTCTCGGGCGCGAGATGTCGTCGCAGCCCGACTACTCCGACGAGATCGCCTTCCAGATCGACAAGGAGATCCGCAGGATCGTGGACGAGTCCTACGACACGGCCGAGGACCTGCTCGTGCGCAACCGGCGCCTCCTCGAGAAGCTCAGTCGTGACCTGATCGAGTACGAGACGGTCGACGCCAAGCACCTCAAGCGCCTCGTCGACGAGTTCGCCGTCGACCGGGTGACGACCGAGAAGTTCGACCGCGACTACAACAGCTCCTACCAGCAGGACTAGTTGCGGATACGTACCGATAGCGTCCACAACGGGACCGGGCACTCTCCTCTGGGGCCCGGTCCCGTTCTCTTCGGCATCCTCAACGTCACCCCGGACTCCTTCTCCGACGGCGGCGAGTTCTTCGGCGCCGGCCCCGCCGTCTCCCACGCCGAGGGGCTGCTCGACGAGGGCGCGCACGTCGTCGACGTCGGCGGCGAGTCGACGCGTCCGGGATCGGACCCCGTGAGCCCCGAGGAGGAGGTGCGCCGGGTCGTCCCCGTCGTGCGCGGCATCCTGGAGGCGCGGCCCGGCACCAGGGTCTCCGTGGACACCTACCGCGCCTCGACCGCCGAGGCCGCCCTCGACGCCGGCGCCGCCATCGTCAACGACGTCACCGCGCTCGGGGGGGACCCGCGCATGGCGGGCGTCGTCGCCGAGAGGGGCTGCCCGGTCGTCCTCATGCACATGCTCGGCGAGCCCAAGACCATGCAGGAGAACCCGCGCTACGACGACGTCGTGCGGGAGGTCCGCGACTACCTGGCCGGCAGGGCGGAGCGCGCGATCTCGGCGGGCGTCGACCCCGGAGACGTCGTCCTCGACCCCGGCATAGGCTTCGGGAAGAAGCTGGAGCACAACCTCCAGCTTCTTCGACGCCTCGACGAGATCGTGGAGCTCGGGTTCCCCGTGCTCGTGGGGACCTCGCGCAAGGGCTTTCTCGGCAGGATCCTGGGCTCCGACGACCCGAAGGCCCGCGTCTTCGGCACGGTCGCGACGAGCGTCACCTCCTACGACCGGGGCGCCACGGCCTTCCGCGTCCACGACGTCCGGGCGAACCGGGAGGCGCTGGAGGTAGCGGCGGCGGTCAGGGGAGCCTAGACCCCGATGGCCTCCGAAGCCGAAGGGCCCCTCTTGTTCCGGGCGCGGGTCGAGGCGCTCGAGGTCCATGTCCACTGCGGGGTGAGCGAGGAGGAGCGGTCGCTGCCGCAGACGCTCCTCGTAGACCTCGACTACTCGTACGAGGCTCTCGGGGAGGACGACGTCGCCTCCGTGGTGGACTACGGCTCGCTCCTCGAAGGGGCGGTGAGGACGCTGGAGCGCGAGGAGTTCGGGCTTCTCGAGACGGGGACGCGGATGGTAGGGGGATACGTTCTGAGCGCTTTCCCGGCAGTCCGCGAGGTCACCGTCTCCGTCACGAAGCCCGCGGTGCCCGTGGCGCGGTCTCTCTCCGGCGTCTCGGTCTCAGCAGCCTTCCGGCGTTGACCCGGGCTTTTCTGAGCCTGGGCAGCAACCTCGGGGAGAGGCTCGGGTACCTGCGGGCCGCCGTCGAGGCCCTGGGGCGCGGGGCTCTGCTGGAAGTCCTGGGGGCCTCGAAGGTCTACGAGACGAAACCCGTGGAGGTCGAGGACGCGCAGCCCGACTACTTGAACTGCGTGGTCGAGGTCGAGTACGGGGGGGCCCGCTCGAGCTCCTGCGGTTCTGCCAGGGGTCGAGGCGGCGTTGGGGCGTGACCGCAAGGGCGAGAAGCTTCCGCGGACGGTCGACGTCGACCTGCTGCTCTTCGGGGAGGAGGTCTTGGAGGGGCCGTATCTCGTGGTGCCGCATCCGGGCGTGGAGCGGGCGTTCAACCTGCGCGGGCTCGCGGACCTCGACGCGGGCCTACATATTCCCGGGCGCGGGACGGTCGGGGAGCTCCTCGCGCACGTCTCCCTCGAGGGCGTCGCGGAGCATGGGGGGGAGTTGTAGGCTTGTTGCTGGCGGTGGATATAGGGAACACGCAGACCGTGCTCGGGGTCTTCGAGGGCGAGGAGCTCCGGGAGCGGTGGCGGGTCACGACGGAGGCGAACCGCACCGCGGACGAGGTAGGGGCGGTCTGCGCGACGCTTTTGAACCTCGCGGGCATCCCGCTCGGCGACGTCGAGGCGCTTATAGCTTCGAGCGTGGTGCCGGGGCTGACCCGCTCGTACGAGGACCTGGCGTCGAAGCTGTTCCGGGCGAAGTTCTACGAGGTGACCCCGCGCATGGAGACGGGCCTCGACAACCGCTACGAAGACCCGGGCTCGGTCGGCGCGGACCGGATCGTCAACGCCGTCGCCACGGGTAGGTACTACGGGTTCCCGGCCGTGATCGTGGATATAGGGACGGCGACGACCGTCGAGGCGGTGGACGGGGACGGGTGCTACCTCGGCGGCGCCATCTTCACCGGGCTCAACGTCGCCCTCGACGCCCTCATCGCCCGTACCGCGAAGCTCCCGAGCGTGGACCTCGCCGTAGACCCCGTGCGAGCCATAGCCACCAACACCCCCGACTCCCTCCGGAGCGGCTTCATCTACGGCTACGCCGGCGCGATAGACGCCCTGATCCGGCGCCTGAGAGCCGAGATGGGCGCGCACGACCTGCGCGCCGTCGCCACCGGCGGCCCCGCCCCCGTCATCGCGCGCCACTGCGAGGAGATAGGGGTCCTCGACCCTGACCTCACCCTCAAGGGCCTGCGCCTCCTGTACGAGATGAACGCCTGAAGCCGAACCCTGCTTACGGCCTCGCCCCAAAGGAATCACTCGTACGAAGTGTGTGAGATCTAAGCCTGGTGAGCTTGCGAAAAGCGTAGCGGATGCGGGCGCCGCGTCCGAGGGTTGCCTGATTATTGCTCGTTGACACTCTAGGGGGGCCTACGTATACTCTCTCGACTTATGACGGACAAGAACCAGGAGCTTGTAACCCAGGAAGGTTACGAGAAGCTTCAAGAAGAATTCAAACACCTCACCGAAGTCCGTCGGCGCGAGATCGCGGACCGCATTCGGCAGGCCAGGGAGTTCGGGGACATCTCCGAGAACTCCGAGTACGACGACGCCAAAAACGAGCAGTACCTCCTGGAGCGCAGGATCAGCGAGATCCAGCGCCGGCTGAGGAACGCCAAGGTGGTGGATGCCTCCGACGCGGAGGCGGGCTCCGTCGACCTCGGCACCCGCGTCACCCTTCGGGCCACCGACAAGGGGACCGAGCGGACGTTCCAGATTGTCGGCGCCAACGAGTCCGACCCGGGGAGCGGCAAGCTCTCCCACTCGTCGCCCGTCGGGCGCGCCGTCTTGAAACGCCGCGTCGGGGAGACGGTCACCGTCTCCACGCCCCGCGGCTCGACGGAGTACGAGATCGTCAACGTCGAGGCCGCAAGCTAGCGTCGTCCCTTTGCGCCACGCCCTCGCGGTCTGGCGGTTCCCTTCCCTCCCCGTGGAGTAGCACTTGAGCAGCGCCGATCTATACATACCTTCCTGGGCCGAGAGGGTAGCCGCCGGCCTCGGGCCGGGGCCGCACGTCGTGGTCACCGGCATCAGCCCCTCCGGCAACATCCACGCGGGCAACCTGCGCGAGGTGCTCGTCGCGGAGGCGGTCGCGAACGCGCAGAAGGCGAGGGGCGAGGAGGTGCGCTTCGTCTTCCACGCCGACACCATCGACCCCTTGCGCAAGATAGCGCCCGGCGTCCCCAAGGACTACGAGCGTTACCTCGGCCACAGCCTCTCGCGCGTCCCCGACCCCGAGGGCTGCCACGCCTCCTACGCCGAGCACTTCCTCGAGCCGTTCGAGGACGCCCTCGGGAAGTTGGGGATGGACGTGGAGGTGCTGCGCTCGCACGAGCTGTACGAGGGCGGCGTCTACGCCGAGGTCACGCGGGAGGCGCTGGAGCGGACCGACGACCTGCGGGGCATCCTGCAGGAGATCAGCGGCCGCAAGATGCCCGAGCACTGGTCGCCCTACCTGCCGAGGGCGTCCTCGGGCCGGCTCGGGGGGCGCGTGCTGGAGCACCTGCCCGAGCAGAACTCCGTCGTCTACGAGGACGAGGACGGCTGGGAGGACTCGTCGAACTACGCTCGCGGCGAGGGGAAGCTCGGCTGGAGGGTGGAGCTCGCGGCGCGGTGGAAGGCCCTGAGGGCGACCTTCGAGCCGTTCGGCAAGGACCACACGAGCCGCGGGGGGTCGACCGACACCGCCGACCGGATGGCGAGGGAGGTCTTCGACTACCCGGTGCCGGGCCGGTACGAGTACGAGTGGATCCAGATAAAGGGCAGGGGCGCCATGAGCTCCTCGAAGGGCATCGTGCTGCTCCCGAACGAGCTTCTGGAGATCATGCCTCCGGGGGCGGTGCGGCGCATGATCCTGGGCCGCGACCCCGGCCGCGCCCTCGACCTGGACCTCGGCGCGGGCTTCCCGCGCTTCATGGACGAGTACCGGGCGCAGACGGAGGGGAACCCCGTCCCGTTCGCCCACCTCGTCACCGTCGCCCAGACCGTCGGTGGGGACGTGGAGGGGGCCGCCGAGATGCTCCGGCGGGGCGGCTACGAGGAGGCCGTCCGGGACCGCGAGAAGCTCCGGGAGGACCTGCGCTACGCCCACAACTGGGCGGAGAGGTGGGCGCCCGAGCAGTACCGGCTGGGGGTGCGCCGGGAGGTGCCGGCCGAGGTCGCCGAGATCGACGACGAGGGCCGCCGCTACCTCCGGGCGGTCGCCGAGAAGCTCTCCGACGGGATGGGCGGGGACGAGGCGCAGGACCTCCTCTACTCCACGGCCGTCGAGCTCGGCGTCAAGCCGAAGAAGGCGTTCGCCGCCCTCTACACGGCGCTGCTTGGGAAGAAGAGCGGCCCCAAGGCCGGGCCGTTCGTCGCCGGTCTGGACGCGGGGTTTGTAAGGACGAGGTTCGCTGATGTGTCAGGGGACACCCACTCGCAGGGGGCAGAGCGGTAGACTCGGGTAGGAGTAGTCGGGGGTACCTACATCTGGTGGTAGCGCGATGCCGTTGCGCTAACCGCGCACAGATCGGGGCAAAACCTTTGTATACTCGGCGGGAGGGCTTCAGAGAGGACGATTTATGGCTCTAAGATTTGATAACGGGGCAGTATATAATCCGTTTGTTACCAGTTCACGTATACCGATCAGGAAAACCATTACGACGCTAAACGGCACAGAGGACCCTCGGGGTAGAGGAGGCTCCAAGTAATGTTCGAACGATTTACCGAACGGGCCCGTAAGGTCGTCGTCCTGGCTCAGGAAGAGGCCAGGCACTTCAACCACAATTACATCGGCACGGAGCACCTGCTTCTCGGTCTCCTCAGGGAGGACGAAGGGGTTGCCGCTCGCGCCCTCGGCTCCCTGAACGTGACCCTCGACGAGGTTCGCGAGCAGGTCGAGAGCATCGTCGGGTACGGCGAGGAGGGGACGGGCGGGCAGGCCCCGTTTACCCCGCGCTCCAAGAAGGTGCTCGAGTTGGCGCTCCGCGAGGCCTTGCAGCTCGGCCACAACTACATCGGCACCGAGCACATCCTGCTCGGGCTCGTCCGCGAGTCCGAGGGCGTGGCCGCTCGCGTGCTCTCTAACCTCGACGTCGACCCGGACAAGGTCCGGCGCGAGGTCGTCAGGATGCTCGGCGGCGGCCGGGCGCAGCGCGGTCGGAGCGGCGCGGCCGGCGAGGCGGCCGGTGGCCGCGGGGTGGAGGCCAAGCGGCCCAAGACCCGCCAGCTCGACCAGTACGGCCGCAACCTCACGGCGTTCGCCGACGAGCAGAAGCTCGACCCGGTCATCGGGCGTGCCAAGGAGATCGAGAGGATCATGCAGATCCTCGTCAGGCGCACCAAGAACAACCCCGTCATCATCGGCGAGCCGGGGGTCGGCAAGACCGCCATCGTCGAGGGGCTGGCGCAGGAGATCGCGGAGAACCGCGTCCCCGACATCCTGGCGGACAAGGAGGTCTACACGCTGGACCTCGGCGCGCTGGTGGCCGGCTCCAAGTACAGGGGCGAGTTCGAGGAGCGCCTCAAGAAGATCATGAAGGAGATCACCGACCACGGCGACATCATCCTGTTTATCGACGAGATCCATAACCTCGTCGGGGCGGGCGCCGCGGAGGGTGCCATCGACGCCGCTTCGATCCTGAAGCCGGCGCTGGCCCGTGGCGAGCTCCAGGTCATCGGCGCTACCACCATCGACGAGTACCGCAAGTACGTCGAGAAGGACAAGGCGCTCGAGCGCAGGTTCCAGACCATACAGGTCGGGGAGCCGACGGTCGAGGAGACCGAGCAGATCCTCAAGGGGCTGCGCGACCGCTACGAGCAGCACCACAAGATCGAGATCACGGACGAGGCCCTCAAGGCCGCCTCCGAGCTCGGCGACCGGTACATAAGCGACCGCTTCCTGCCGGACAAGGCCATCGACCTCGTCGACGAGGCCGCGTCGAAGATGCGGATCAAGACGATGGCGTCGCCGCCTTACTACAAGGAGGTCGACGACGAGCTGAGCGAGGTCCGGGGCCAGAAGGAAGCCGCCATCGACGGCCAGGAGTTCGAGAAGGCCGCGCGTCTTCGGGACACCGAGCGCAGGCTCGCCCTCAAGCGCCGCGAGCTCGAGCAGAACTGGCGCGAGGGGAGCGGCGACGGCGGGCACACCGCCTCCATCGGTGAGGACGAGATCGCCGAGATCGTCTCCATGTGGACGGGCATCCCGGTCAAGAAGATGACCGAGGAGGAGTCCGAGCGCCTCCTGAAGATGGAGGACGAGCTGCACGGCCGCGTGGTCGGGCAGAACGAGGCCATCAAGGCCGTCTCGCGCTCCATCCGGCGCACCTTCGCGGGGATCAAGGACCCGAACAGGCCCTCGGGCTCGTTCGTCTTCCTCGGGCCCACGGGCGTCGGTAAGACCGAGCTTGCGAGGACGCTCGCCGAGTACCTCTTCGGCGACCAGGACTCCATGATCCGTCTCGACATGTCCGAGTACATGGAGCGGCACACCGTCTCCAGGCTCGTGGGTTCGCCTCCGGGCTACGTCGGCTACGACGAGGGCGGGCAGCTCACGGAGAAGGTGCGGAGGCGCCCCTACAGCGTGGTCCTGTTCGACGAGATCGAGAAGGCCCACCCGGACGTCTTCAACATCATGCTCCAGATTCTCGAGGACGGCATGCTCACCGACGCGCAGGGTCGGACCGTGGACTTCAAGAACGTGGTCCTCATCATGACCTCCAACGTCGGGGCCCAGACCATCAACAAGACCAAGTCCCTCGGCTTCGGCAACGAGGAGTCCGGTCTCTCCTACAAGGAGATGAAGGGTCGGGTCACGAGCGAGCTCCGCAAGATCTTCCGCCCCGAGCTCTTGAACCGGATCGACGAGATCATCGTCTTCCACAAGCTCGAGCGCGAGGACATGCGCCACATCATCGAGATCCAGATCCAGCGTCTGCGCAAGCAGATGGAGGAGCGCGACGTCGCCATCGAGTTCACCGTCGAGGCGCTGGACAAGCTCTCCGACGCGGGCTACGACCCGGCGTTCGGCGCGAGGCCACTCCGCCGCGTGCTGCAGCGCATGATCGAGGACCCGATGAGCGAGATGATCCTGAAGGGCGAGGTCCCCGACGGTTCTAAGGTCATCATCGAGCCGAACGACATCTCTTTCGAGGACGTCGCCGAGGACGAGACGATCGTGAACATCAGGGTCACCCAGCCCAAGGAGGTCGTCCCCGCCGAGTAACAGCGGGACACCGAAGCAGTACACAGAGAGCCGGGGCTCCGAAAGGGGCCCCGGCTCTTTGCCGTTCGGTCGCCGCCGCCGCTACGGCAGGGGAGCGCGCGAAGCGAAGATCTCCTCGTCGAACGGCTCGTCGAACCGTACCTCCTCGACCTCCAGCGCGTCGATGTCCCCTCCGTCGAACCTCGACGCGAGCCGGAGCAGGACGCCCCGTTCGGCGTCCACGACCGCCTCGTACTCGTCGGCGCCCCACCAGAGCGGCTCGGGCGGGTACTCCCACTCCCCGACCGGCACGCCCCGGAGGCGGACGGCGTCGCGCTCCGCCCACGAGATGCCCTCCTCCACCGTCAGCTCCATCCGACCGAGCTCCGCGTCGATGCTCGCGGTCCCGGCGGGGTCGAAGGGGTACATGGTCCAGAAGACGTCGGTGGGGTGGATCAGCCAGGCCGGGTCGGCCTCTTGCGACCCCTCGCCGGTGCGCAGCTCCCACATCTCGGAGCTGCCGGGCGGCCCCTCCGGCGTCCCGAAGGGCCGGATGCGGCCGGTCGAGACCACGATGCTGGTCCCGCCGCCCGGTAGCTCGAGCTCCTGGCGCCACTGGTTCTCGTCGACGCGCCAGATCCTGCACCGCCAGCCGAACTCCGAGTCCGGCTCCGGGTGCCAGACCTCGTCCGGAGAGTCGCCGAAGGTGTGACGGCCGGCCTCGCTGCGGGCGTACCGTTCGCGCACGGCTCTGATCTTCGTGCCGTCGCCCCGGTAGACGAGCGTCGCGCGCACGGTCTCGTACCGTTGCGGCGCGGTCCTCATCAACTGCAATACGTCGTCGGCTCTCACGGACCTCCCTCGATCGGCGTTCTCGCCCGTTCGCGTACTCACGGCGGACGGGTTCGCATCATACGGTAACGACCTTCGAACCGGGCGAAGACCTGCTTCTCGAGGAGACCGGGGCTATGGGACGCCAGAAGGCCCACGGGGCTGTGAGCATCACGACGCTATGGGGGAGATGCGTGGCGGCAACGTAGCGTCTTTCGCTGCAGACGAAGAGCGGTGACTACGAGGGTAGGGTCGTGCGTGAGTGCTAGCGCGTGTAATGCGGATCTCACCTTCCCGTCGGGCCGGCGCGTAGAGTGCCGCTATGCCAGAACAAGGACCATCCGCGTCGTTGGACCCGTCGTGAAGCTTCTGGTTCTCGGCGGCGGGGGCTTCCTCGGCTATCACGTCGTGGCCGAAGCGCTGGCGATGGGGCACGAGGTCTCGACGTTCAACCGCGAAGGCGAGGCGCCCGTCGAAGGCGCAGAGGCGTTGCAGGGCGACCGCCAGGACGACCTCTCGGCCCTGCGCGGCCGGACGTGGGATGCCGTGCTCGACACGTTCAGCGACCCGGAGGCGGTGGGGGAGACGGCCCGGTTGCTCTCCGGGTCGGTGGGGGCCTACGGCTACGTCTCGGGCATCAGCCTCTACCACCCGGACGGGCCCGCGGTCGTCGACGAGGGCTCTCCCCTGCGCCGGGCCGACGAGGGGCTCGACGATGCGCTACAGGAGCGGAGCATCGCCAAGCTCCGGTGCGAGGAGGCCGTGCGGGAACGTTTCTCGGGCCCCGTCCTGATCTCGCGCATCGGCATCATGGTGGGACCGCGGGACCCCACCGATCGCTTCTCCTGGTGGCCGGTACGCCTCGCGAGAACCCTGGCGGAGGGCGACGAGGTGCTCGCGCCGGGGGACGAGAACCGGCCTGTCCAGTTCAGCGACGCCCGCGACATCGCGTCGTGGATGGTGCGGACGCTGGAGGCCGGGGGATCCGGGACGTTCGACGCCGTGGGTCCGGGACGGGAGGTCTCCATCGCCGAGGTGCTGAAGGCTTGCCGGGACGTGGCCGCCGAGGGGGCCGGCGTTGGGGCGGGAGAGCCCGAGATCATTTGGGCCGGCGAAGAGTTTCTGCGACGAAACCTCGTCGGGATCGCCGAAGAAGAGCGCCCTCTGTGGTTCCCGGAGGATCAGATCCCGTTCCGGGCCGTAGACTCCTCCCGGGCGATCGAGGCCGGCCTCCGCTTCCGGTCCGTCGAGGAGACCGCCCGCGACACCCTCGCGTGGGTACGCTCCCGACCGCAGGGCGCCGAGCTTCGGTGCGGCTTCGACCCGTCGTTCGAGCGCGAGTTGCTGCGGCGGTGGAGAAAACGACCCGTGTAGCGTACCGATCTCCGCGCCCGCCCGGCGGGCGTCTCCGGCGACGCCCTCGTGGTCCGGATGCCCCGTAGCGGCGACGTCCCGCTTCCGGACGGCAGAACGCGTTGTCGGGGTGCCGCCGTCCAAAGGGGATATTCGGGCCCGTGCCGTACAATAAGTCCATGGCTACGAAAAGCGTATTTACCTGCTCGAACTGCGGACACCAGGAGCCGAAGTGGCTGGGGCGGTGCCCGGAGTGCGGGGAGTGGAGCACCCTCGTCGAGGAGGCAAAGGAGGACAAGAAGGTCGTCGGTTTCGCTGCCCGTGCGGCGAACGCGAAGGCGCCGGGCAGGAAGGCGGCGGGCGCGACGCTGGCGTTGAACGAGGTCCGGGCGGAGCGCGAGGGCGGCAGGGTCTCGACCGGGGTCGGGGAGTTGGATCGGGTCCTCGGTGGCGGGATCGTGCCGGGCTCGCTCGTCCTCGTCGGCGGGGAGCCCGGCGTCGGGAAGAGCACGCTCCTGTTGCAGGTGATGGGGTACCTCGGGGAGGGTTGCCTGATGGTCTCGGGGGAGGAGTCCCCGAGGCAGGTGGCGCTCTCCGCCCGCAGGCTCGGGGTTGGGGACGCCGGGTTCCGGGTGCTCTCGGAGACGGACGTGGACGTGATCGAGGCGACGATCCTGGAGGAGCGGCCGAGGGTCGTGGTCGTGGACTCCATCCAGACGCTCTACTCGCCGGAGCTTACGGGGGCGCCGGGGGGCGTGGGTCAGGTCCGGGAGACGGCGGCGAGGCTCATGCGGCTCGCGAAGGCGGAGGGGATCACGGTGATCCTCGTCGGTCACGTCACGAAGGAGGGCTCCATCGCGGGGCCGCGCGTCCTGGAGCACATGGTCGACACGGTGCTCCAGTTCGAGGGGGACCGCTACCAGGCGTTCCGCATCCTGCGGGCCCTGAAGAACCGCTTCGGCTCGACGAACGAGGTCGGGGTCTTCGAGATGACGGGCGGGGGGATGGTCGAGGTCGAGGACCCTTCGGCCTTCTTCCTGAGCACGCGCGAGGGCGGGGTGCCGCCCGGGGTCGTAACGGTGTGCCTCCTCGAGGGGACGCGGCCGATGCTCGTGGAGATCGAGAGCCTCGTGGCGCCGAGCCCGCTGGCCGTGCCCCGGCGCGTCGCGAACGGGTTCGACACGGGACGGGTGAACATGCTGTGCGCCGTCCTCTCCCGGCGGGCGGGGCTCGTCCTCGGGGACCAGGACGTGTACGTGAACGTCACCGGCGGGGTTCGGGTGGAGGAGCCGGCGGCGGACCTCGGGGTGGCGCTGGCGATCGCCTCGGCCTTGAGAGACCGGCCGGTGGAGGCGGGGACGGCGTGCTTCGGGGAGGTGGGGCTGACGGGGGACGTGCGCTTCGTCTCCGGCGGGCCGCGGCGCGTGACCGAGCTTCGCAAGCTCGGGTTCGGGCGTATAATAGCTCCGGAAGGCGCGTCCGAGGGTTCGAGAGCAGGCGCTCGAAACGGCGCGCCGAACGGTCGGGCGAAGAGGAAGGAAGCCGCAGTGGAAGAGGTCAGGACGCTCGAGGAGGCCGTGGGGGCGGCGCTAAGTTGAGTCCCCAGCGGGACCTTTCCACGGAACTCCGCAAAGCCCTCGCGCTCGTGGCTCCGGGGACGCCCCTCAGGGACGCCATAGACAACATCATCAGGGCGCACAACGGGGCGCTCATCGTCGTCGCGACCCCCGAGAAGCTGGAGAAGCAGGCCCTGATCTCCGGCGGCATGAGGATGGATCTCGAGTTCACGCCGATGCGGCTCTACGAGCTCGCGAAGATGGACGGGGCGATCGTGGTCTCGCCGGACATCTCCGTGATCCACTACGCGAACGTCCTCCTCAACCCGGACGCCTCGCTCCACTCCGACGAGACGGGGACGCGCCACATCGCGGGCCACCGCACGGCTCGGCAGACCGGCAACCTCGTCGTGGTCGTCTCCGAGCGGAGGCGGGTCGTCAGCCTCTACCGCGGGAACAGCGGCCCTCACGTCCTCGAGGACATAAGCGTGGTGTTGAGCAAGGCGAACAGCGCGCTCGCGACCCTCGAGAAGTTCACGCGGAGGTTGCGGGAGGAGGCGCGCCTCCTGACGCTGCACGAGTACGACGGGGTGGTGACCCTGCGCGAGGTCGTGAGCGCCGTGAGCACCTTCGAGTACTCCGTGCGTATAGCCGAGGAGATCGAGGCTTATGTCAGGGAGCTCGGGAGGGAGGGGAGGCTCATCGAGATGCAGCTCGAGCAGGCCTTCCACAACGTCCCCGAGCAGTACGACGCGCTCATCCGGGACTACTCCGCCGAAGACTTCGATTACAGGGACATACGGGAGCGGCTGCGGGAGCTCTCCAACGAGGCGCTCTCGGACCCGATGGAGATCACGCAGGTCCTCGGGTACGGGCCGGTCGAGCAGGCGGAGGACTTCCTCCTCAAGCCGCGCGGCTACCGCCAGCTCGTGCGGGTGCCGCGCCTGCCGGGCCGGGTCGCCGAGAAGCTCATCGCCGAGTTCGGCTCCCTCAAGGAGCTGCTCGAGGCGACGGAGGAGGATCTCGACGACGTGGAGGGCGTGGGTCAGGCCCGGGCGCGGGCCATTCGGCGCGGGCTCAAGCGGCAGCGAAGCTTAGAAAGCTCTGGGGAGGTACTTTAGATGGCCGCGGAGTCGACGAACAACGACGCCAACGAGACGAGCAACGGAGAGGTAACCCGGGTGACGTTCGCCGAGGGGGATCGGGTCGTGTACCCGAACCACGGGGCGGGATGCATCTCCGGGTGGAAGAGAAGAAGATCCTCGGCGAGGTCAGGCGCTACTACGTCGTGTACCTGCCGGATTCGGAGCTCACCGTGAGCATCCCGGCCGAGGGGGACACGGGGCTCAGGGCCTGCGCCGACGACGGCAGCGTCGAGGAGGCGCTGGCCGTGCTCAGGGACGAGGTCTCGGAGATGCCCCCGAACTGGAACCACAGGCTCAAGCACAACCAGGGCAAGATCAAGAGCGGCGAGATCCACCAGGTCGCCGAGGTGGTCCGCAACCTCTCCCGGTTCAACTCGGCGAACGGCCTCTCGACGGGCGAGCGCACGATGCTGATGAAGGCCCGCCAGATTCTCGCGTCGGAGGTGGCGTTGGTGCGCGACGTCGAGGTCGCCGAGGCGGAGAAGCTCCTCGACGATGCCCTCAAGGACGGCGCCGGGGGCGACGGCAAATAGTTCGGAGAACGTCGAAACGAAGGGCCACGGCCGTGCCGGTCGTGGCGCTGGTGCTCGCCGGGGGGGCCGGCACCCGGATGGGGCGTCCGAAGCAGTTTCTGGACCTCCTGGGGCTCCCCGCCCTGCTGTACGCCCTGCGCGCCTTCGAGGAGTGCCCGGAGGTGGCGAGGATCTACGCCGTGGGGGACGGTTCCCGGGTCAAGAACTTGTCCCGGGAGGCGGGCTTCTCCAAGTTCGCCGGGTGCGCCCTGCCGGGCGAGGCCCGTTCCCTCTCCACGAAGAACGGCCTCGGGCTCCTCTCGCACGAGCCGCCCGAGACGATCGTCCTCGTCCACGACGGCTCCCGGTGCCTCCTGACCCCGGAGCTCGTGGGGCGCGTCGTGGAGGCCGCGCTCTCGGATGGGGTCGACGGCGTCGTGCCGGCCGTGCCGGTCTCGGACACGATAAAGGTTGCAGAGGAAGGGGCCGTGAAGGAGACCCTGGACCGCACCAGGCTCCACGCCGTGCAGACCCGCAGGCCTTCCCCTCGGGGTCTTGCGCGAGGTGTACGGCGGCTCGGAGGACTCTTTGCGCGTCGCCACCGACGACGCCTCGCTCGTCGAGGCGTGGGGCGGGCGCGTCGCCCTCGTCCCGGGCGAGAAGACCAACATCAAGCTCACCGAGCCCGCCGACCTGATCTTCGCCGAGGCGATCCTCGGCGCCCGGAGCGGGTTGCGCGAGGGGGTCCGGAGCTGAGCTTCCGCGTGGGCCTCGGCGTGGACGTTCACGCCTTCTCCGAGGCCGGGACCGGCCGCAAGCTTATCCTCGGCGGGGTCGAGATCCCGTACGATAGGGGCCTCGTCGGTCACTCCGACGCCGACGTCCTCGCCCACGCCGTCACCGACGCCCTGCTCGGGGCCGCGGGCCTGGAGGACATCGGTCACTACTTCCCGGACACCGACGAGAGGTTCAAGGACGCCGACTCCATACGTCTCCTCAGGGAGGTCAGGGCCATCGTCGGGGACGGGTGGGAGGTGGCGAACGTCGACGCGGTCGTGGTCTGCGAGCGTCCGAAGATACGCGACCATCGCGCCGCCATGCGCGAGAACCTCGCCGGCGCCCTGGGCGTCGAGCCCGCGCTGGTCGGCGTGCGCGGCACGACCTCCGAGAGGCTCGGCTTTACCGGCCGCGGCGAGGGGATAGCGGCGCAGGCCGTCTGCCTCCTGGAGAGCCGTTAGGAGGGTGGAGGACGGCAAGGTCCGGGTCCGCTTCGCGCCGAGCCCGACCGGGATGCTCCACCTCGGCGGCGCGCGTACGGCGCTCTTCAACTACCTCTTCGCCCGCTACCAGGGGGGAGACCTCGTTCTCCGCGTCGATGACACGGACCGCGAGCGGAGCACGAGGGGGTTCGAGGCGGCGCAGCTCGAGGACCTCGAATGGCTCGGCCTCGGGTTCGACGAGGGGCCCTACCGCCAGAGCGAGCGCGGCGACGTCTACGACGCGGCGGTGGAGAAGCTCGCGGAGGCCGGGCTCGTCTACAGGGCGGAGGACGAGGCGGGCAGGCGCGCGCTGTACTTCCGGCCTCGGGAGCGCGAGGGCAGTTACCGGGATGCGCTTCGCGGGGAGATCCCCTTCTCCAGGGTCGAGGACTTCGTGCTCGTCAAGTCCGACGGGACGCCCGCGTACAACTTCGCGGCCGTCGCGGACGACGCGGAGATGGGGATCACGCACGTCCTGCGCGGGGAGGAGCACCTCTCCAACACGGCGCGCCAGGTTCTCCTGTACCGGGCGCTCGGCGAGGGGGAGCCGGAGTTTTTGCACCTCGGCCTGATCCTGGCCCCCGACGGCGCGAAGCTCTCCAAGCGCCACGGCGCCCGGAGCGTCGCCGAGCACCGGCGGGAGGGCTACCTCCCCGGGGCGATAATCGAGCACCTGGCGACCCTCGGCTGGTCGCATCCCGCGGGCCGGGAGGAGTTCGACGGCTTGGAAGAGCTCGCGCAGGAGTGGGACCCCTCGCGCCTCGGCGCGAGCCCGGCGATCTTCGACCCCGACCGCCTCCTGCAACGCAACGCCCGCCGCATCCGAGCGCTGCCCGCCGGGGATCTGCTGCGGCGCCTGGAGCCGTTCCTCGACGAGCCCCCGCCGGAGGGGAGGGAGCTCTTGGCCGTCGAAGCCATAAAGGAAGAGATGCGGGTGCTCTCCGACGCCCCGCGCCTCGTCCGCGAGATCACCGACCCCGTCGATCCCAGGACGTTCGCGCGCGAGTTGACGGAGGCGAGCGTAGGGGTCTATGCCCGCGCCGAGGAGGTGCTCGAGGGGCGGCGGATCGAGGGCTGGAGGATGCCCGCGGAGTCGTCGGGGAGCTGCGCGCCTGGGCGAAGGGGAGGGGATGAAGACCCGCGACCTCTTGCATCCCCTGCGGCTCGCGCTGACGGGGTGCCCCAGAGGGCCGCAGATGCCTTACCTCTTCGCCGTGCTCGGGGCCGCGAGTCGCGGGAGCGGATAAAGAGGGCGCGAGAGGCTAGACTGGGGCATGAGCGTGCGGATACGGGACACCCTGAGCGGGCGGCTGGTCGAGGTGGGGGAGAGCGGCAGCGTGGGCCTCTACGTCTGCGGGCCGACCGTGTACAACCACATCCACATCGGTAACGCCCGGGCGCCCCTATTCTGGGACGTGGTGACACGGTACCTGAGGAGCCGCGGCTACGGGGTCACGTTCGTCCAGAACATAACGGACGTGGAAGACAAGATCATCAACAAGGCGAACGAGGAGGGCGTCTCCTGGCAGGAGATCGTCGACCGCTACACCGACTCCTTCCACGAGCGTCTGGAGCTCCTCGGCGTGAGCCTCCCCGACGTCGAGCCCCGGGCCACGGAGCACATCCCCGAGATGATCTCGCTCATACAGGACCTCATCCGGGGGGGACACGCCTACGCCCCGGGCAACGGCGACGTCTACTACCGGGTGGAGAGCTTCCCGGCCTACGGCCAGCTCTCCAGGCAGCGCCCGGACGAGATGCGCGAGACCGAGAAGGCCCAGACGGGCTTCAAGGAGAGCCCTCTGGACTTCGCGCTCTGGAAGGCCTCGAAGCCCGGCGAGCCCTCCTGGGAGAGCCCGTGGGGAGCGGGGCGTCCCGGCTGGCACATCGAGTGCTCGGCGATGGTCGAGAAGCACCTCCCCGACGGCGCGGACATCCACGGCGGCGGCACCGACCTCCGTTTCCCGCACCACGAGAACGAGCTCGCGCAGAGCGCCGGCGCCCACCCGGACCACGAGTTCGTGCGCGCCTGGGCGCACCACGGGATGGTCAACTTCGCCGAGACCGGGAAGATGGCCAAGTCCCTGGGCAACATCCTCGACGTAAAGGACGCCGTCGAGCGGCACGGGAGCAACGCCCTGCGCATGTGGCTGCTCCAGAGCCACTACTCCCAGCCCATCGACTACTCGGAGGCGATCCTGGAGGAGAAGCGCCGCTCCTACGAGCGGCTCCAGCACCTCCTCTCCCGGATCTCCGGCTCCGCCTCTTCTTCCGAGCTCGACGAGAATCTCGCCCGCGAGCTACGAGAGCGCGTGGACCGGGCGATGCTCGACGACCTGAACACCCCGGAGGCCGTGGCTGCCGTCTTCGAGCTCTCCGGCCGAGCGGGGGCCGAGATCTCCGCCCGCCCAGGGGCCGCGCAGGAGTTCGGGAAGCTGGCGGAGGCCCTCGCGGAGACCCTGACCACGTTCGGCTTCGACCTCGCGGAGGAGTCCGTGGCGGAGGTAAACGGCGTCAGCATCCGCTACACGGAGGAGCCGGAGGCCGGGGTCCTCGACCGGGTCGCGCAGAGGGAGGGGGCGCGCAGATCCAAGGACTGGCCGCTCGCCGACAAGCTCCGGGACGAGCTCAAGGCCGAAGGGTGGATCGTCGAGGATACGCCCGAGGGTCCCGTCCTGAGTCGCCGGTAGCGCGGATCTTTTGAAGGGGGAGGTCGTCTACGGCGTACGGCCGGTGATCGAGGCTTTGAGGGGCGGCCGTCGGCGCGTTCACGAGGTCCTCGACGCGGTTGGGGAGGGGGGCGTGGCCTCCGAAGCGGCGGCTCGCAGAGTGCCGGTGAAGCGGATCCCGAAGGGGAGGATCGAGGAGCTGGCCCCCGGCGCGGCCCACCAGGGCGTGGCGGCGCGCGTCGAGCCCTACCCCTACTCCGGTCTCGACGAGATCCTGAACGTCCCCGAACCGCTGGTGCTGGTCCTCGACGGCGTCACCGACCCCCGCAACCTGGGGGCCATACTCCGCGTCGCGGACGGGGCCGGGGCGAGCGGGGTCGTGATCCCCAAAGACCGCGCCGTGGGTGTGACGCCGGTGGCGGTCAAGGCGAGCGCGGGGGCGAGCGAGCACGTCCGCGTAGCCCGGGAGACGAACCTCAGGCGGGCGCTGGAGAAGATGAAGGAGGCCGGCGTGTGGACGTACGCGGCCGAGGGGGGAGAGAAGGGCCGGTCCTCCGCATACACCGAGCTCGACCTCTCGGGGCCGGTCGCGTTCGTTCTGGGGAGCGAGGGGCGCGGGGTGAGGCGGCTCGTGCGGGAGGGGTGCGACGGGACGGTCTACGTCCCGATGCTCGGTGCAGTCTCCTCGCTCAACGTCTCGGTGGCGGCGGCGGTGCTGGCGTTCGAGGCGAGGCGGCAGCGGGGATGACGCGCTACCTCATCCTCGACGGCTACAACATCATCGGTGCCCTCAAGCGGTATTCGGCGCGCACGACCGGCGGCTTCGACGAGTCGCGGGAGACCCTCATAAACGATGCCCTCAAGGCGGCCGGCTGGACGGGGCGGAGCGTGATCCTGGTCTTCGACGCCGCCCGAAGCCCGGAGGCGGGGCGGAGCGAGCTGCGGGCCGGGGGCGCCGTCCGCGTGATCTACAGCGCCGCCGGGGAATCCGCGGACGACGAGATCGAACGGCTCGTCCGGAGCCTCGGATCTTCCGCCACGGTCTGCTCCGGGGACTTCGCGCTTCAGCGGGCCGCCCTCGCCGGTGGCGCCGCCCGCTCCGTCCCGCGCGAGTTCGAGGCCCTCCTGGACGAGCTTCCGGTCGTTACGCGTAACCCCAACACCCCCTTCCGCGCCCGCGTCGCCGACCGTCTCTCCCCCGAGGTGCTCCACGACCTCGAGAGGCTCCGCCGCGAGGCCGAGGGCCGAGAGTAGCTTCACAACTCTCGGCGGCAGGCCTGCATCGGTCGGAGCAAGGGCCGGATCGGGGAGGCAGGCGCGCGAGGGCCCCTGCTAAAATACGGTTGCTCGGTTTCGCAAAGGGCGGCAACGGCGCGCAGTTGCGGGGCCGACCGCCGGTGGCCGAGGGCGACAAGGCCTGAGTAGCTCAGTGGTAGAGCAGCCGCCTTGTAAGCGGCAGGTCGGGGGTTCGAATCCCTTCTCAGGCTCTCCGGGCGCTCGTCGGCGCCCCGTTGAAAAGTCGTTCGCGTTTGCTACTATACGCAAGCGCCGCGAGGTAGCTTTACTCGGGTGTGCGCGGGGGTGTGCCCGAGCGGCCAAAGGGAGCAGGCTGTAAACCTGCCGGCTTAGCCTACGGAGGTTCGAATCCTCCCGCCCCCACGGTACAGAAGGATATGCTCCCGTAGCTCAGTGGCAGAGCACTTCCATGGTAAGGAAGGGGTCATCGGTTCAAATCCGATCGGGAGCTCTGGGATCGGGTCGCGGAGGCGAGGCCGCGGCCGGGTCCCCTACATAAAGCGTGGCGGTGTAGCTCAGTCGGTCAGAGCAGCGGAATCATAATCCGCGTGTCGCAGGTTCGAGTCCTGCCACCGCTACTTTTCCGTGTCGCACAGGTACCAGTGAGAAAGAGAGGTAAGGAATGGCAAAGGGAAGGTTCGAGAGGAACAAGCCGCACCTCAACGTCGGCACCATAGGCCACGTCGACCACGGCAAGACGACGCTGACCGCGGCGATCACCAAGGTCCTCGCAAAGCGCGTCCCCGACGACCCGGCCAACAAGATCGTGGCTTTTGATCAGATCGACAACGCCCCGAGGAGCGCCAGCGCGGCATCACCATCGCCACCTCCCACCAGGAGTACGCGACGCCCAACCGCCACTACGCCCACGTCGACTGCCCCGGCCACGCCGACTACGTCAAGAACATGATCACGGGGGCGGCGCAGATGGACGGGGCGATCCTCGTCGTCAGCGCCGCCGACGGGCCGATGCCGCAGACGCGCGAGCACATCCTGCTGGCCCGCCAGGTGGGCGTCCCCTACATCGTGGTGTTCCTCAACAAGGCCGACATGGTCGACGACCCCGAGCTCCTCGAGCTCGTGGAGATGGAGGTCCGCGAGCTCCTTTCGGAGTACGACTTCCCCGGCGACGACGTGCCGGTGGTGACGGGCTCGGCCCTGCGCGCCCTGGAGGGCGACGAGGGGGAGCAGGGCGAGGGGGCGATCATGGCGCTGATGGAGGCCGTCGACTCCTACGTGCCCGAGCCCGAGCGGGCGGTCGACAGGCCGTTCCTGCTGGCGGTGGAGGACGTCTTCACGATCCAGGGGCGCGGCACGGTGGCCACGGGCCGGGTCGAGGCCGGGGAGATCGCCTTGAACACCGAGGTCGAGGTCGTCGGCATACGCCCCACGCGCAAGACGGTGGTGACGGGGGTGGAGATGTTCAACAAGTCGATGGACGCGGCGCAGGCCGGGGACAACATCGGCGCGCTCCTTCGCGGGGTGAAGCGCGAGGACATCGAGCGGGGTCAGGTGCTCGCGAAGCCCGGGACGATCACGCCGCACACCCGCTTCAAGGCCGAGGTGTACGTCTTGAGCAAGGAGGAGGGGGCCGCCACACGCCGTTCTTCTCCAACTACCGCCCGCAGTTCTACTTCCGCACGACCGACGTGACGGGGGAGATCCGCCTCGAAGAAGGAGTCGAGATGGTGATGCCCGGGGACAACACGGTGATGAACGTGGAGCTGATCTCTCCGATCGCGATGGACGAGGGGCTGAACTTCGCGATCCGCGAGGGGGGCCGCACGGTCGGAGCGGGCGTCGTCACCGAGATCGTAGAGTAGGTCGACCCTAGTGGTCTGAGGGGGCGGGGCATCATGCCCCGCCCCTGTGATTTGGAGGAAAACTGTGCGACAATTGGTCACGCTGGCTTGCGAGGAGTGCAAGCGCCGGAATTACCACAGCCGGAAGAACAGGCGCAACACCCCGGACCGCATCCAGTTGATGAAGTACTGTCCCTGGGACAAGAAGCACACGCTTCACCGGGAGACTAGGTAACAAGCAAAGGGCAGTAGCTCAGTTGGAAGAGCAGCGGTCTCCAAAACCGCAGGTCGTGGGTTCGAGTCCCTCCTGCCCTGCTTTACCCAAACCGATAGGGGCATAAGAGAGACGATGGGCAACAAACGAAGCGCGGCACCGGCCGGAGGCGGCAAAAGCCAGGCGCAGCAGCAGCCAAAGAAGCGACGCTTCGGCGGCCTCATAGATTTCATCCGCAACGTGCGGGCCGAGCTGCGGCGGGTAACCTGGCCGAACCGGGATCAGCTTCAGCAGAGCACGGCGGTGGTGCTCATCATCGTGGTCGCGCTCACGGCGTTTGTGGCGTTCTGGGACTTTATCTTCCAGAACCTGGCCCGGATCGTATTCCTGTAGGAGTTTGTTGTTTTGAAGAAGTGGTTTGTCGTCAACACCTATTCGGGGCACGAGAACAAGGTTCGCGCCACCATGGAGCGGCGCATAGACTCGTTCGGTCTGAAGCGTCACTTCGGTGAGATCAGCATCCCGACCGAGAGCGTGATCGAGATCAAGGACGGCAAGAAGGTCCCGACGATCCAGCGCCAGTTCCCCGGGTACATCCTGGTGAACATGAACATGAACGACGACACCTGGAGGCTGGTCCGCCAGACGCCGGGCGTCACCCAGATCGTCGGCAACGGGGATACGCCGCTGCCCCTGAGCCGGGCGGAGGTCGAGCGCCTCCTCAGGCCGGAGCAGGCCGCCGAGACGCGCGAGAAGGTCAAGACCACGGTCGACTACACGGTCGGGGAGACGGTGAAGGTCATCGCAGGTCCCCTCGCGGACTTTACCGGCGTGATCTCCGAGATAAACGTGGACCAGTCGAGGTTGAAGGTGCTCGTCTCTATCTTCGGGCGCGAGACGCCGGTCGAGCTCTCCTTCAGCCAGGTCGCCAAGCTTTAAAGATTCGGAAGGGAATGAGACATGGGTAGAGGACGTGGGCGCGGCAAGCGCGTCGCGCGAAAGCTGAAACTGCAGATCACCGGCGGGCAGGCGAACCCTGCGCCGCCCGTAGGCCCGGCCCTGGGCCAGGCCCAGGTGAACATCGGGGAGTTCGTGCGCCAGTTCAACGACGCCACGCGCGACCAGATGGGCCAGGTGGTGCCGGTCGAGATCACGGTCTTCGAGGACCGGACCTTTACGTTCGTGACGAAGACGCCGCCCGCGGCGTTCTTGCTGCAGCAGGCCGCCGGCATCCAGAAGGGGAGCGGCGAGCCGAACCGGGCGAAGGTCGGCGAGGTCAGCCGCGCGCAGGTCGAGGAGATAGCGAAGACGAAGATGCCGGACCTCAACGCCGCCGACGTCGACGGCGCGGTCAAGATCGTCGAGGGGACGGCTCGGAGCATGGGGATTACGGTCAATGGCTAAGAGGCTCTTGGAACAGAAGCAGAGGATAGATCAGGAGAGGCTCTACGGCCCCCGCGAGGCGCTGGAGCTTCTCAAGGAGCTCGAGGGCGCCAAGTTCGACGAGAGCGTCGAGGTGCACGTCAACCTGAACGTCGACCCCAGAAGGGCCGACCAGATGGTCCGCGGCACGCTCATGCTCCCGAACGGGACGGGCAAGGTTCGCCGCGTGGCCGTCTTCGCCGAGGGCGAGAACGCCCGGGAGGCCGAGGAGGCCGGGGCGGATATCGTGGGCTCCGAGGACCTCGCGGCGCGCGTCCAGAACGAGAACTTCCTGGACTTCGACGTCGCGGTCGCGACGCCGGACCAGATGCGGGTCGTCGGTAGGCTCGGCCAGATTCTCGGCCCCCGCGGGCTCATGCCGAACCCGAAGAGCGGGACGGTCACGCCGAACGTCGCTCGCGCGGTCGAGGACATCAAGAAGGGCAAGATCGAGTACCGGGTCGACCGGTACGGGATCATCCACGGCATCATCGGCAAGAAGTCCTTCGACCTCGACAGCCTGGTGCAGAACTACTTCGCCATGCGCGACGAGCTGCAGCGGGTGCGCCCCGCCCCGGTGAAGGGTCGTTACTTCAAGTCCATCGTCGTCACGACCACGATGGGCCCGTCGATCAAGGTTGACCCCGCGGTCGAGAGGGAGTAACATCTCGCCGCGTAAAAGCACGAGCAACGTAGACCAGAGACAACCGGGATCCGCGAGGATTTAAACGAACACCCGGTCGAGGTCGCAAGAGATCCTAGAGCTGTCAAAGCCCGGGTGCCCTTGCGGCCCCGGGGCTTTCTATGTCTCTCCGAAAGTAGAGGAGGCGAGGTGAAGAGAGAAGACAAGGCGCGCGTGATCGAGGAGCTGACCGAGAAGCTTCGCGGCAGCTCGGTGGTGCTCGTGGACTTCAAGGGCATGAACGTGGCCCAGAGCACCCGGCTTCGGGCGCGCAGCCGCGAGGCCGGCGTGGACTTCGTCGTGGCGAAGAACACCCTGGCCCAGAGGGCGGCTAATGAGGCCGGCGTCGAGGGGCTGGACGAGTTCCTCGTGGGGCCGACGGCGCTCGCGTTCTCGGACGACCCGGTGGCGAGCGCGAAGCTCATGGCCGAGTTCGCCGACGACATCGAGGCTTTCGAGCTCAAGGGCGGGCTCCTCGACGGTGGCCGCGTTATGGGCTCCGACGACGTGGTCGCCCTGAGCAAGCTCCCCGGTAGGGAGCAGCTTCTCGCGCAGCTTCTCGGCGCGATCCAGGCGCCGGTGGCCGGGCTGGTGACGGTCCTGAACGCGCCGCTGAGGAACCTGGCGGTCGTCCTGAACGGGGTGGCCGAGCAGAAGCAGCAGTAGCAGGCAGTAGGCAAACAGCAGCAGAGCAACAGGAGGAAAGAAAGTGGCACTAAGCAACCAGGAGATTCTGGACGCGATCAAGGAGAAGTCGGTTCTCGAGGTCTCCGAGCTCGTGAAGATGTTCGAGGAGGAGTTCGGTGTCTCCGCGGCGGCCTTCGCGGCGGCCCCGGCGGCGGGCGCGGCGGCCGGTGACGGCGCTGCGGCGGCCGAGGAGGAGCAGACCGAGTTCGACGTCGTGCTCACCGGCGCGGGCGACAAGAAGATCCAGGTCATCAAGGAGGTGCGCGCCGCCACGGGCCTGGGCCTCAAGGAGGCGAAGGCCCTCGTGGACGACGCCCCGAACCCGGTCAAGGAAGGCCTCTCGCGCGAGGACGCCGAGGCCCTCAGGGACAAGCTCACCGAGGCCGGCGCGAGCGTCGAGCTCAAGTAGCTCCCGCAGTATCTCCGGCGGCCGCTACCGGTCGCCGAGGCACGGGGGCGCCCCTACCACACACGGTAGGGGCGCCCTTCGCTTGCGCGGCGCCTTCCATACTTACGGGTTGTCGATTGCGCCGTACGATGCTAGACTTCCGCGCGTCGACCCCCGAGGCCGGCGCCAATAAAATTTTGATTACGGATGTCTTGACTTACCCGGGTTGGGAGGGTAAGATATTCGCTTGCGTGTTATACCGTTCTTCAACAATTATCCCCGGAGGAGAACTGATTTGGTGACCCCTATTGTGCGTCGTAAGCGGCACCCCTATGCCCAGATGCAGGCTAATTTCGATCTGCCCAATCTTATCGAGATACAGCGGAATTCTTTTGAGAAGTTTCGTGCGGACGGCATCCGTCAGACGCTGGAGGAGATCTCTCCGATCGAGGACTACACGGGGTCTTACGCCGTGGAGTTTGGTGAGCCTCACTTCGACGAGCCGCCGTACACCCAGGAAGAGTGTGTAACCAAGGACAAGACGTACTCCGCGCCGCTTTTCGTGCGGGTGCGTTTCATCGTCAAGGAGACCGGGGAGCTCCGGGAGCAGGACGTCTTTATGGGCGACTTCCCGCTCATGACGGATTCGGGGACGTTCATCATCAACGGGACCGAGCGCGTCGTCGTGACCCAGCTCGTGCGTTCGCCGGGGGCGTACGTGATGGAGCCGAAGGACGTGACCAAGCAGGTCCTGACGGCGAGCCTCATGCCCTCGCGCGGCTCCTGGCTCGAGTTCGAGGTCGAGACGAAGGGCTTCGTCTCCGTCCGCATCGACCGCAAGAGGAAGCTGCCGGTCACCGTGCTCCTCAAGGCGCTCGACATGGGCGGGCCGGAGGAGATCCTCCAGCGCTTCGACAACTCGTGGCTTATACGGAACACCCTGGAGAAGGACGACACCTCGGATCGCGAGAGCGCGCTGCTCGAGGTCTTCCGTCGCCAGCGCCCCGGCGAGCCGGTCAACCGCGAGAACGCCGAGAACCTCGTCGACGGGCTCTTCTTCGACCCCAAGCGCTACGACCTCTCCGAGGTCGGCCGCTACAAGGTCAACAAGAAGCTCAAGCTCGACGTGCCCCTGGAGACCCAGACCCTCACCATCGAGGACATCGAGGGGCTCCTGAAGCGCCTCATCGCGATCTCCCAGGAGGTCTCGGAGGACGAGGAGTTCGGCCGGATCAACTACGAGCGCATCCGCCCGAAGCTCGACGAGTACGAGCACTTCGGCAACAGGCGTCTCAGGACCGTCGGGGAGCTCGTGCAGGAGGCGTTCCGGATCGGGATGTACCGGATGGAGCGGGTCGTGCGCGAGAGGATGACGACGCAGGACACCGACACGATCACGCCGCAGAGCGTCGTGAACACGAAGCCGGTGGCGTCCGCGATCAAGGAGTTTTTCGGCTCCTCGCAGCTCTCGCAGTTTATGGACCAGACGAACACCCTTAGCGGCCTCTCGCACAGGCGCCGCCTGAGCGCGATGGGCGCCGGTGGACTCTCCCGCGAGAGGGCCCCGATAGAGGTTCGAGACGTCCACCCGACGCACTACGGGCGCATGTGCCCGATCGAGACGCCGGAGGGTCCGAACATCGGGCTCATCGGGTCGCTCTCGACGTACGCGACGGTGGACAACTACGGCTTCGTGCAGACGCCGTACCGCAAGGTCACCGACGGTGTCGTGACGCAGGAGATCGAGTACCTCTCCGCCGACGAGGAGGAGGAGTTCACGATCGCGCAGGCCAACACGCCCGTCGAGGAGGGGACCGGTCGGATCACGACCGACAGCGTCCTCGCCCGCCAGCGCGGCGGCGAGGTCACGTCCGTCACGCCGGAGGAGGTCGACTACGTCGACGTCGATCCGGTGCAGATGGTCTCCGTCGGGACGGCGCTCATACCGTTCCTCGAGCACGACGACGCCAACCGCGCGCTCATGGGCGCGAACATGCAGCGTCAGGCCGTGCCGCTCTTGCGCAGCCAGGCCCCGTACGTGGGGACCGGCATGGAGTTCCGCGCGGCGACGGACACGGGCGACGTGGTCATCGCTCGTAGCCCCGGTAAGGTCGAGAAGGTGGTCGCCGAGAAGATCTCCGTGCGGCGCGAGGGCGGCGAGCTCGACGAGTACCGCCTGCGCAAGTTCGCCCGCTCCAACCAGGGCACGTGCGTGAACCAGAGGCCGCTCGTCAACGAGGGCGAGGAGGTCCAGGCCGGCGCCGTTCTGGCCGACGGCTCCTCGACCGACGAGGGCGAGCTCGCCCTCGGCAAGAACATGCTCGTCGCGTTCATGCCGTGGGAGGGCTACAACTTCGAGGACGCGATCATCATCTCGGAAAGAGTAGTCAAGGACGACGTGCTCACCTCGATCCACATCGAGGAGTACGAGGTCCAGGCGCGGGACACCAAGCTCGGGCCCGAGGAGATCACGCGGGACATCCCGAACGCCTCCGACGACGTCCTGATGAACCTCGACTCCGACGGGATTATCCGCATCGGCGCCGAGGTCACGTCCGGTGACGTGCTCGTCGGCAAGGTCACGCCCAAGGGCGAGTCCGAGCCGACGCCGGAGGAGAAGCTCCTTCGCGCGATCTTCGGCGAGAAGGCGCGCGAGGTGAAGGATTCTTCCCTCAAGGCGCCGCACGGCGAGGGCGGTACCGTCATCGACGTCAAGCGGTTTTCCCGCGAGGCTGGGGATGAGCTCGCCCCGGGCGTCAACGAGATGGTGCGGGTCTTCGTCGCCAAGAAGCGCAAGATCGCGGAGGGCGACAAGCTCGCCGGGCGCCACGGCAACAAGGGCGTCATCTCCCGGATCGTGCCGGAGGAGGACATGCCGTTCATGGAGGACGGCCGTCCGGTCGACGTGATCCTGAGCCCGCTCGGTGTTCCGAGCCGTATGAACATCGGCCAGATCCTCGAGACCCACCTCGGTTGGGCCGCGAGCCAGGGCATCGGCGAGGGCCATGTGCCCGGTGAGGCTACGTTCGTCTCCACGCCGGTCTTCTCGGGCGCGCAGGTCGAGGACGTCAACCAGGCCATCGACGACGCGCGGACGAACGGCGGCTCCGAGGTCGGTATGGGCCGCGGCGGCAAGGTCACGCTCTACGACGGGCGTACCGGCGAGCCGTTCGACGGGAAGATCACCGTCGGCTACATGTACATCCTGAAGCTCCTCCACCTCGTGGACGACAAGATCCACGCGCGTTCCACGGGCCCGTACTCGCTCGTGACGCAGCAGCCTCTGGGCGGTAAGGCCCAGTTCGGCGGCCAGCGCTTCGGCGAGATGGAGGTGTGGGCGCTCGAGGCTTACGGTGCGGCGCACACGCTGCAGGAGCTGTTGACGATCAAGAGCGACGATCGGGTCGGGCGCGTCAAGAGCTACGAGTCGATCGTGAAGGGGGAGAACATCCCCGAGCCGGGGGTGCCGGCGAGCTTCAAGGTTCTGCTGAAGGAGATGCAGTCCCTCGGGCTCTCGGTCAAGCCGGTGTACAACGCGGAGGCCGCGGCCGAGGACTCGGACCGTCGGGACTGGGACGAGGCGGCGAGGGCGCTGGGGATCAACCTCAGCCGCGAGGAGCCCACGGGCAACCTCGACGACCGGCCCGACACCTTCGCGAGCTAAGGCGAGGTCGAGCGGGGCGGCGACAGGCTTACCGAGTCGTCGCCGTCCCGCATGAGGGACGTTTGCCACAGGGTTTTACAGAGAGGAACTATAGAGCGTGCAGGGTCTAGAGCGCGACATAGATATCAACAAGCTTGAAAAGATCTCCATCGGCCTCACGTCGGCCGACGAGATCCGCGAGTGGTCTCGCGGCGAGGTGACGAAGCCGGAGACTATCAACTACAGGACGCTGCGTCCGGAGAAGGACGGGCTGTTCTGCGAGCGCATCTTCGGTCCCTCCAAGGACTGGGAGTGCTACTGCGGCAAGTACAAGAGGATCCGCTTCAAGGGCATCATCTGCGAGCGCTGCGGCGTCGAGGTGACCCGCGCCCGCGTGCGCCGCGACCGGATGGGCCACATCGAGCTGGCCGCCCCGATCGCGCACGTGTGGTTCGTGAAGGGCGTGCCGAGCCGGATGGGCTACCTCTTGGACATCAGCCCGAAGGACCTCGACCGGGTGCTGTACTTCGCCTCGTCCATCGTGACGTGGGTGGACCGCGAGGAGCGGGCCAACGACATCGACGCGCTTCGCGGGCAGGTGGAGGATGAGATCCGCGGGCTCGAGGAGGAGCGCGACGAGGAGGTCATGCAGACGCAGGCCTTGCGCACCAAGCGCGAGAGCGTCATCAAGGGCGAGAGCTCCCCGGACGAGTTCACCGAGGACCTTGCGGAGATAGAGGAAGAGGAGCGCGAGGCGACGATAGCCCGCGTCCACAAGGAGGCCGAGGAGACCGTCCAGGACATCCAGCGCTCCGTGCAGGAGCAGATCGACCTGGTCAGGCGCGCCTGGGAGGAGTTCCAGACGCTGGAGCCCCGCCAGATCGTGGACGACGAGGAGCTCTTCCGCGAGATGCGGGACCGCTTCGGCGACGAGTACGGCTACGGCGTGTACTTCCGTGGCGGCATGGGGGCGGAGGCCGTCCGCGACCTCATCATGCAGGTCGACCTCGAGGACGAGGCCGAGGAGCTCCGGGAGATGGTCAACGAGGCCAAGGGCCAGAAGCGCCAGAAGGCGATCAAGCGGCTCAAGGTCGTCGACGCCTTCCGCGTGAGCGAGAACAACCCGGCGTGGATGATCATGGACGCCGTCCCGGTGCTGCCGCCGGATCTCCGCCCGATGGTCCAGCTCGACGGCGGCCGCTTCGCGACCTCCGACCTGAACGACCTGTACCGGCGCGTCATCAACAGGAACAACAGGCTTCGCCGCCTGCTGGACCTCGGCGCCCCGGACGTGATCGTGAACAACGAGAAGCGGATGCTCCAGGAGGCCGTCGACGCTCTGTTCGACAACGGCCGCCGCGGCCGCGCCGTGACGGGCGCCGGCAACCGCGCCCTGAAGTCCCTGAGCGACATGCTCAAGGGCAAGCAGGGCAGGTTCCGCCAGAACCTGCTCGGCAAGCGCGTGGACTACTCGGGGCGTTCCGTGATCGTGGTCGGTCCGAACCTGGAGATGCACCAGTGCGGCCTGCCGCGCCTCATGGCGGTCGAGCTCTTCAAGCCGTTCGTTATGAAGGTGCTCGTCGACCGGGCGCTCGCCCCGAACATCCGGAGCGCGAAGCAGATGGTCGAGAGGCTGAGGCCCGAGGTGTGGGACGTCCTCGAGGACGTCATCAAGGAGCACCCGGTGCTCCTCAACCGCGCCCCGACGCTGCACAGGCTCGGCATCCAGGCGTTCGAGCCGGTGCTGGTCGAGGGTAAGGCTATACAGGTCCACCCGCTCGTGTGCGCGGCGTTCAACGCCGACTTCGACGGCGACCAGATGGCCGTTCACGTGCCGCTGAGCCCGGAGGCTCAGGCCGAGGCGCGCGTCCTGATGCTCTCGACGCAGAACATCCTGCTGCCGGCGAACGGGTTCCCGATCGCGGTGCCGTCGCAGGACATGGTGCTCGGGCTCTACTACATCACCTACGGCGACGACGACTTCGACGAGCAGGACCCGAAGGCGTTCATCTCGTCCTACGACGAGGCCGAGGCGGCGTACAAGGAGGGCTCGCTCAAGATCCACGACAAGGTCCTCCTCCGTCGGAGTGGCGGCAAGGTCGCGACCACGCTGGGCCGGGCGATGTTCAACCGCAACGTCGAGGAGACGCTCAAGGGCTACCTCGGCGAGGCGTACGATCCGGCCGAGTACGAGTTCGTCAACGAGACGTTGAAGAAGGGCGAGATCAAGTCCCTCGTCTCCGCGTACGTGGACCGCTACCCGACGGAGCTCGTCAGCCAGCTTCTCGACACCCTCAAGAGGGTCGGGTTCCACACGGCGACGAAGGCCGGCGTCTCCATCGGCAAGAACGACATCGTCGTGCCGGAGCAGAAGGCCGGCATCCTGGAGAAGTACGACGGCCTCGTCGAAGAGGTCGAGGAGCAGTGGGACTCGGGCTTCATCTCCGACGACGAGCGCCTCGAGCGGGTCATCGCGATGTGGACGCAGGCGAAGAACGAGGTCGAGGCGGCCATGAAGGCCAACCTCTACAAGCTCAACCCGATCTTCATGATGGCGAACTCGGGCGCCAGGGGTAACTACTCCCAGATCACGCAGCTCGCCGGCATGCGCGGCCTCATGACGAACACGAAGGGCGAGATCATCGACGAGCCCGTGAAGTCCAACTTCATGGAGGGCCTCTCGGTCTTGGAGTACTTCACCTCGACGCACGGCGCCCGGAAGGGCCAGGCCGACACGGCGCTCCGTACGGCCGACTCGGGCTACCTCACCCGTAGGCTCGTGGACGTCTCCCAGGACGTCGTCGTGAACGAGGCCGACTGCGGCTCGACCGGCTACATCGACATACCGCTCTACCTCGACGGCGGCAGGGGCGACGCGAACGACTCCGTCGCGGCCCGCTTCCTTGCCCGCGACCTCGTGAACCCGGAGACGGGCGAGGTCGTCGCCGAGGCGGGGACGGACATCACCCCGCGCGTGGCCTCCGAGTGGCAGGAGATCCTGCCGAAGACCACCATGGTCTCCGTGAGGACGCCGTCCAAGTGCGAGAGCGCGCAGGGTGTGTGCCAGGCCTGCTACGGCCGGGCGCTCTCGACCTACCGTCCCGTGGACGTGGGCGAGGCCGTCGGCATCATCGCGGCCCAGTCCATCGGTGAGCCGGGGACGCAGCTTACGATGCGTACCTTCCACACCGGCGGTATCGCCGGCGAGGACATCACGGCCGGCCTGCCGAGGGTCGTCGAGCTCTTCGAGGCTCGTCACCCGAAGGCCGAGGCGACGCTCGCCGACATCGACGGGTACGTTACCCTCGACGAGGCCGACAACGACCGGATGATAAAGGTCACCCTCACCTCCGGGGACGGTACGGAGAGCCGCGACTACGTGGTCGAGCGGCAGCTTCTCAGGCCGGAGTTCACGGAAGGGGCGGAGGTTACGGCCAACACCCCGATCACGGAGGGCTCGGTCTACCCGCACCAGATCCTCGAGAACGACCAGCGCTACGACCGCGGCACGACCGCGACGGAGCGGTACATCGTCGAGGAGGTGCAGAAGGTCTACCGGACGCAGGGCGTGGACATCCACGACAAGCACATCGAGGTGATCGTTCGCCAGATGCTGCGCAAGGTCGTGGTGGACAACCCGGGCGACACGAACCTCCTGCCGGAGCAGGTGGCCGACAAGTTCACGGTCCTGGCCGAGAACGCGCGGGTCGAGGAGGAGGACGGTACGCCGGCCACCTTCCACACGGTCCTCATGGGGATCACGAAGGCCTCGCTCGCCACGGACAGCTTCCTCTCCGCGGCCTCCTTCCAGGAGACGGCCCGCGTCCTCACGGACGCCGCCATCGAGGGCAAGGTCGACGGGCTCGCGGGCCTCAAGGAGAACGTGATCATCGGCAAGCTGATCCCGGCGGCCACCGGCATGCCGCAGTACCGCCAGCTCACGGTCTCCGTCGAGGGCTACGGTGCCCGGGAGGTCGAGGACCTCGACATAGCCGCTTCGTAGCGGCCAACAGCCGATCGGCTTCGAGGAGGGCCGGGCACCATGCCCCGGCCCTCCTTCGTGTTCTCGTCCGCCGGTCCGGAGGCGATCGCGGCGAGTTTTTGGAGTGTTCGAGCCAGATGGGTGAATCTTTTCGGCCCGCACCGCGTATCTTATATATACGAGGGCTACCGAAGGGGTGCTTGCGGACGGGATGCGCGTGATCTCTGATGACCTGCTGGCCTACGCCGCTCCGAAGGGGGCGAAGGGGAAGTGCCGTGTTCGAGTCTACGAGCCGGACGACCCCAAGCTCGACGCGACCGTGATAATCGCCTCCGAGGTCCCGATAACCCGGGCCGAGCATTCGGGAGGCGGCGTCCACGATCGCCGCGCGGGTGGCGGCCTCCTTTCACCTCTACGAGAGGCCCGTGTTTATCGACCACCGTCCCCCGAGGACTTCGAGATGGTCTGGTTCGGGCGTTACCGCGCGCAGGAGATCAGACGCATGGGCCCCCATCTGCTGTGGGACCTCGAGGTGGGCGAGCCCGAGAGGAAGCCCCTGGACCGCCAGACCGTCGAGGTGCTGGTCGGGCAAGAGGTGTAGCTCCCCGCCGCGCTAGGCCTCGGACGCCGGCAAACCGGCGTCGTTTCCGCCCCGGCAGCCGGGGCGCGCAAGCATAAACCGGAGCCGCGACGACGCCCGTCCGACGAGTTCGGGGCGCGCCCGTGTGTTACAATACATATCAAGCCGGCCGGTTCGATGGGTGCGATTGGACCTATCGCTGCGGTCACGGTCTGGTTCTCCGAGCATCTCGTTGCGGGGTTTCGGGGCGGGGGAGACGGCGCCTTGACGTTGGGTTCTCTTGCGCCTAGAATCAGGCGTTGCGGTTACGAGTGGTTACATGACCCTTCACGGGTCGGGGCCCGGCCGTTTTGTGGATTTTGTTGTAGGACTTTCAATCCCGAGGGACAAGAAAGGGAGGCACGGCGTGCCGACGACGAACCAGCTTGTGCGCGACGAGCGCAGGTTGAAAAAGGAGAAGACGGCGACGCCGGCTTTGCAGGGCTCGCCGCAGAGGCGGGGCGTCTGCACCCGTGTCTCGACGACCACCCCGAAGAAGCCGAACTCGGCGCTCCGCAAGATCGCCAGGGTGCGGCTGACCAACGGTATGGAGGTCACGGCCTACGTGCCGGGCGAGGGGCACAACCTCCAGGAGCACTCCGTGGTCCTGGTGCGTGGCGGCCGTGTGAAGGACCTGCCGGGTGTCCGGTACAAGGTCGTGCGCGGGGCGCTCGACACGCTTGGGGTCAACAATCGCAAGCAGGGCCGCTCCAAGTACGGGACGAAGAAGGCGTAGGGGAGGGTAGTCCATGCCTAGACGCGCAGCACCGCCGAAAAAGAAGATAGCCGGGGATCCCGTCTACGGGAGCATCACGGTGCAGCAGCTGATCAATAAGATCATGCTCGACGGCAAGAAGAGCACGGCCGAGAAGATCGTCTACGACGCCCTCTCTTTTATCGAGGAGCGGACCGGGACGAGCCCGGTGACCGTCCTCAACAACGCGCTGGACAACATCCGGCCGCGGCTCGAGGTCAAGAGCCGCAGGGTCGGCGGCGCGACGTACCAGGTGCCGGTCGAGGTGCCGCAGCGCAGGGCCAACACGCTGGCGCTCCGCTGGATGGTCGCCTACGCCCGCGCCAGGCGCGAGAAGACGATGGGCGGCAGGCTCGCCGGCGAGATCCTCGACGCGAAGGACAACGTCGGGTCGAGCGTGAAGCGCCGCGACGACACGCACCGCATGGCAGAGGCAAACCGCGCGTTCGCACATTACAGGTGGTGAGGTAGGAGAAAATGGCTGTATCTGCTGTTTCTAGAAAGACGCCGCTAAGGCGGGTAAGAAATATCGGCATCATGGCCCACATCGATGCCGGCAAGACGACGACGACGGAGCGTATCCTGCTCTACACGGGCCTCACCCACAAGCTGGGCGAGGTCCACGACGGCAACGCCGTGATGGACTGGATGGCCCAGGAGCGCGAGCGCGGCATCACGATCACGTCCGCCGCGACGACGGTCTTCTGGGGCGGCACCGGCGCCTCCAAGAACGGTAAGGGCGGCGGGCGCCAGGAGGGCCTCCACACCCGCATCCCGGAGGAGCACCGGATCAACATCATAGACACGCCCGGGCACGTGGATTTCACCGTCGAGGTGGAGCGCAGCCTTCGCGTGCTCGACGGTTCGATCGCGTTGTTCGACTCCGTGGCCGGGGTGGAGCCGCAGTCCGAGACCGTGTGGCGCCAGGCCGACAAGTACAACGTGCCCAGGATCGCGTTCGTCAACAAGATGGACAGGATCGGGGCGGACTTCTACAAGGCCGTCGCGACGATGATCGACCGGCTCAACGCCAACGCGGTGCCGGTGCAGTTGCCGATCGGGGCCGAGGGCGAGTTCCAGGGGATCGTCGATCTCGTGGAGATGAAGGCCGTCGTTTATCTCGACGACCTCGGGGCCGAGTGGCAGGAGACGGAGATCCCGGCCGACATGCAGGAGCTCGCGAACGAGTATCGCGAGAAGCTCATGGACGCCGTCGCCGACCAGGACGAGGAGCTCATGATGCTCTACCTGGAGGGCGACGAGATCGATCCGGACCAGATCCGGGCCGCGATCCGCAAGGCGACCCTGAGCCTCGCCATGACGCCGGTCTTTGTCGGCTCCGCGTTCAAGAACAAGGGCGTGCAGCCCCTGCTCGACGGCGTGGTGGACTACCTGCCGAGCCCGCTCGACGTGCCGCCGATCCAGGGTATCGGCCCTGACGGCGAGACGACCGTTACGCGCGAGGCCGACGAGAACGGCCCGCTCGCGGCGCTCTCGTTCAAGGTCCAGTCCGACCCGCACGTCGGCAAGCTGACGTACATGCGGGTGTACTCCGGTACGCTCAAGTCCGGCTCCTACGTCTACAACACGACGAAGGGCAAGCGCGAGCGCGTCGGCAGGCTCCTGCAGCTGCACGCGAACAGCCGCGAGCAGCGCGACGAGGTCTACGCGGGCGAGCTCGTGGCGGCCATCGGGCTCTCCGACACGGGGACGGGCGACACGCTCGTCGCCGAGAACGACGAGCGCATCGTGCTCGAGCAGATGATCTTCCCCGAGCCGGTCATCGACCAGGCCATCGAGCCGAAGACGAAGGCCGACCAGGAGAAGCTCTCCGTGGCCTTGCAGCGTCTCGCCGAGGAGGATCCGACGTTCCGCGTGCGGGGCGACGAGGAGACCGGCCAGACCGTCATCGGCGGCATGGGCGAGTTGCACCTCGAGATCATCGTCGATCGGCTCCTCAGGGAGTTCCGGGTCGACGCGAACATCGGCAAGCCGCAGGTCGCCTACAGGGAGACCGTGCGCAAGCGCGTCGAGAACGTCGAGGGACGTTTCGTCCGGCAGACCGGTGGCCGCGGCCAGTACGGCCACGCGGTGATCAACATCGAGCACAACGAAGAGGGCAACTACGGCTTCGAGAATAAGATCGTCGGCGGTGTGATCCCGCGGGAGTACATCCCGAGCGTGGACAAGGGCATCCAGAGCGCCCTGGACGACGGCGTGATCGCCGGCTTCCCCGTCGTGGACGTCAAGTTCGAGCTCGTCGATGGTTCCTACCACGACGTCGACTCCAACGAGATGGCGTTCTTTATCGCGGGGAGCATGGCGGCCAAGGAGGCCATCAAGCGGGCCAACCCGGTCCTCCTGGAGCCGATCATGGACGTCGAGGTCGTCATGCCCGAGGAGTTCATGGGCGACGTTATGGGCGACCTGAGCGCGAGGCGCGGGCAGATCCAGGGCATGGACAGCCGCGGCGGCGGACAGGTCATCCGGGCGATGGTCCCGCTCTCCGAGATGTTCGGGTACGCGACGACCGTGCGCTCCAAGACCCAGGGCCGCGCCACGTTCACCATGCAGTTTGACCACTACGCCGAGGTGCCGAAGAGCATCGCGGCCGAGCTAGCCGAGAAGTAAGGAGGAGCCAGAACATGGCAAAGGGAAGGTTCGAGAGGAACAAGCCGCACCTCAACGTCGGCACCATAGGCCACGTCGACCACGGCAAGACGACGCTGACCGCGGCGATCACCAAGGTCCTCGCAAAGCGCGTCCCCGACGACCCGGCCAACAAGATCGTGGCTTTTGATCAGATCGACAACGCCCCGAGGAGCGCCAGCGCGGCATCACCATCGCCACCTCCCACCAGGAGTACGCGACGCCCAACCGCCACTACGCCCACGTCGACTGCCCCGGCCACGCCGACTACGTCAAGAACATGATCACGGGGGCGGCGCAGATGGACGGGGCGATCCTCGTCGTCAGCGCCGCCGACGGGCCGATGCCGCAGACGCGCGAGCACATCCTGCTGGCCCGCCAGGTGGGCGTCCCCTACATCGTGGTGTTCCTCAACAAGGCCGACATGGTCGACGACCCCGAGCTCCTCGAGCTCGTGGAGATGGAGGTCCGCGAGCTCCTTTCGGAGTACGACTTCCCCGGCGACGACGTGCCGGTGGTGACGGGCTCGGCCCTGCGCGCCCTGGAGGGCGACGAGGGGGAGCAGGGCGAGGGGGCGATCATGGCGCTGATGGAGGCCGTCGACTCCTACGTGCCCGAGCCCGAGCGGGCGGTCGACAGGCCGTTCCTGCTGGCGGTGGAGGACGTCTTCACGATCCAGGGGCGCGGCACGGTGGCCACGGGCCGGGTCGAGGCCGGGGAGATCGCCTTGAACACCGAGGTCGAGGTCGTCGGCATACGCCCCACGCGCAAGACGGTGGTGACGGGGTGGAGATGTTCAACAAGTCGATGGACGCGGCGCAGGCCGGGGACAACATCGGCGCGCTCCTTCGCGGGGTGAAGCGCGAGGACATCGAGCGGGGTCAGGTGCTCGCGAAGCCCGGGACGATCACGCCGCACACCCGCTTCAAGGCCGAGGTGTACGTCTTGAGCAAGGAGGAGGGGGGCCGCCACACGCCGTTCTTCTCCAACTACCGCCCGCAGTTCTACTTCCGCACGACCGACGTGACGGGGAGATCCGCCTCGAAGAAGGAGTCGAGATGGTGATGCCCGGGGACAACACGGTGATGAACGTGGAGCTGATCTCTCCGATCGCGATGGACGAGGGGCTGAACTTCGCGATCCGCGAGGGGGCCGCACGGTCGGAGCGGGCGTCGTCACCGAGATCGTAGAGTAGGCAGACTATGGCCGTATCCAAGATCAGGATAAAGCTGAAAGCCTATGACCACGAGGTCATAGACAAGACGGCGAAATCTATTGTGGAGACGGCGGAGCGGACCGGGGCCTTTGTTTTCGGCCCGTCCCTCTGCCGACGAAGAGGAGCGTCTACACGGTGATCCGCGGTCCCTTCAAGGACAAGGACTCCCGGGAGCACTTCCAGCTCCAGACGCACAAGCGCCTCATAGACATCCAGCAGCCCACCCCAAGGACCGTCGACTCGCTCCAGCGGCTCGACCTCCCGGCGGGCGTCAACATCGAGATTAAGGCTACCTAAGGTTATGGCGACTGCAGTATTCGGGCGCAAGAAGCACATGACCCAGGCCTTCCAGGACGACGGTACGCTCGTGAGCGTGACCGTCATCGAGGTCGAGCCGAACTTCGTCACCGCCGTGCGAACGGCGGATGTCGACGGCTACGACGCGGTCCAGGTCGGTTTCGGGACGGTGCCGACGCGCAAGGTGAACAAGCCCACGCGGGGCTGTTCGAGAAGCACGAGGCCCGCCCGGAGGTACGTCAAGGAGCTCCGCGGCGTCTCCGGCGAGGTGGGCAGCACCATCGGCGCCGACGTCTTCGGCGAGGGCGACAAGGTCCACGTGACCGCCGTCTCCAAGGGGAAGGGCTTCCAGGGACGGTCAAGCGCCACGGCTTCGGCCGTGGGCCGGTCTCGCACGGCTCGCACAACGTCCGGGCCCCGGGCTCGGTCGGCGCTTCGGCGGACCCGTCGAGGATCTTCCCGGGCCAGCGTATGCCGGGGCAGATGGGCAACAGCGGCGTGACGGTCAAGAACCTCCGGGTCGTGGCCGTGGACGCCGAGAACAACGAGCTCTGGGTGCGCGGCGGGGTGCCGGGCGGCAAGGGCTCGGTCGTCAAGATCCGAAAGGCGGGTGAGTAGGGTGGCGAAAGCGAACCTGTTCGACGCCGGTAGCGGTCAGTCTTCGGAGCTGGACCTGACGGGCCCGCTCTTCGAGACGGAGCCCAAGGAGCACGTCATACACCGCGCGGTGGTCGCCGAGCTCGACGCCCGGCGCCGCTTCACGGCCTCGACGAAGGGGCGCAGCGACGTGCAGGGCTCCGGGCGGAAGCTCTACCGCCAGAAGGGGACCGGCCGGGCGCGCGCGGGCGACATCAAGCCGCCGAACCGCGTCGGCGGCGGTACCTGGGGCGGCCCGAAGCCCAAGAGCGGCTACGGGGCGCACAAGAGGATCAACCGCAAGGAGGCCCGGGCGGCGTTTCTCGGCGCCCTCTCCGCGAAGGCTGCTGACGGCGAGCTCTACGTGCTCGACGCTTTAGGCTTCGAGCGGCCCTCCACCAAGGAGGCCCGGGGTATCTTCGAGCGGATGGGGCTTCAGGGCCCGGTCCTCGTCGTCGTGACGGAGGATGACCAGCACGCTGAGCTCTCGTTCCGCAACCTGCCTAGGGTTACGGTCGTGCGGCCCTACGAGTACGGGGTCTACGAGCTTTTGAGGGCGCGCGAGGTCGTGTACTCGCGGTCGGCCTACGAGCGGCTGACGCGCGAGCGTGAGGAGGTCCAGGCTTAATGGATCCGCACCAGGTAATCATCCGTCCGGTCATCTCGGAGAAGAGCTACAACCTCATCGAGACCGAGGGGCAGTACACGTTCCAGGTCGACCGGCGGGCGAACAAGAACCAGATCAAGCAGGCCGTCGAGCAGGCGTTCGACGTGAAGGTCCACAAGGTGAACACGGCGAACATGAAGAGCAAGCCGAAGCGCCAGGGCCTTACCCGCGGTCGCACCGCGAACTGGAAGAAGGCCGTGGTCCGCCTGCAGGCGGGCGAGCGCATAGAGCTGTTCGAGGGGGTCTAGGAGCGTGCCAGCGAGACGCTACAGGCCGACGAGCGCGGGCCGGAGGAACTCTTCGGTCCTCACGCGCGACTCGGTCACGAGGGAGAAGCCGGAGAAGGGCCTCGTAAAGAAGCTCCACAAGACGGGCGGGCGGAACAACAAGGGACGCATCACCACCCGTCACATCGGGGGCGGCCACAAGAGGCGCTACCGGCTCATAGATTTCAAGCGCAACAAGGACGGGGTCCCCGCCACGGTCGCCGCGGTCGAGTACGATCCGAACCGTTCGGCGAACATCGCGCTGCTCCACTACCACGACGGCGAGAAGCGCTACATTCTGGCGCCGCGCAACCTGACGGTCGGGAGCATCGTGATGAGCGGCCCGGACGCCGACGTCGACGTCGGCAACGCGCTGCCGCTGAACCGCATACCGGTCGGTACGGTGATCCACAACGTCGAGCTCGAGCCGGGCCGCGGCGCGCAGATGGCGCGCAGCGCGGGCACGAGCGCTCAGCTTACGGCGCGCGAGGGCGCGTACGTGACGCTGCGGCTCCCCTCCGGTGAGCGGCGCAGGGTCCGTTCGGAGTGCCGGGCGACGGTCGGGGTGGTCGGCAACCAGTCGCACCAGAACGTGCGCTGGGGGAAGGCCGGCCGCAAGCGCCACCTCGGCATCAGGCCGACGGTGCGCGGCACGGTCATGAACCCGGTCGACCACCCGCACGGCGGTGGCGAGGGCAAGTCGACGCCGGGCAGGGCGCCGGTCAGTCCGACGGGCAAGCTCGCCCAGGGCTCGCCCACGCGTAAGAAGCACAAGCCGTCGGACGCGCTGATCGTCCGAAGGCGTCGTAAGGGAAGGAGGCGCTAGTCGATGACGAGATCGTCGAAGAAGGCGCCGTTCGTGGAGGAGCGCTTGATGGAGCGCATCCTCCGCATGAACGAGAACAACGAGCGGCGGATGCTCAAGACGTGGAGCCGGGCGAGCGTCATCTACCCGGAGTTTGTCGGCCACACCGTCGCGGTGCACGACGGGCGCAAGCACGTGCCCGTGTTCTGCACCGAGAGCATGGTCGGCCACAGGCTCGGCGAGTTCGCCCCGACGCGGACGTTCCGGACGCACGTAAAGAGCGACCGGACCGCGAGGAGGCGATAGCGTGAAGGCCGTAGCCAAGTTCGTGAGGATCGCGCCGAGGAAGGCGCGCCTCGTGGCGGACGAGATCCGTGGTAAGAGCTACCCGGAGGCCCGCGCCACCCTCATGTACACCAACAAGCGCGCCGCGGAGATCGTCGGCGGCGTCGTGAACAGCGCCGCCGCCAACGCGGAGCACAACTCGGACGCGAACCCGGACGAGCTCGTGGTTCGGACGGTCAAGATAGACGAGGGTCCGACCATCAAGCGCTACCGTCCGCGCGCGATGGGCCGGGCGACCATGATCCGCAAGCGGACCAGCCACATCACCGTGGAACTGGAAGCCCCGGTGGGCGCTACCGTCACGGTAGACACGCCCGAGGGCGAGGAGGAGTAGTTTGGGTCAGAAAATACATCCCGAGGGCTTCAGGCTCGGTGTCAAGCGCAAGGGCGACAAGGTCGACTTCAAGAGCAGCTGGTACTCCGACCGCGACTTCGCGGACCTGCTCGGCGAGGACCTGAAGGTCCGCGACCACATCGAGAAGAAGCTCAGGCGCGCGGGGATCGCGAACATCACGATCCGCAAGGCCGCCGAGCAGGGCGAGGTCGCCGTGGACATCTACACGGCCCGGCCCGGCATCGTGATCGGCAAGGGCGGCAGCGAGGTCGACGCGCTCCGCAACGAGCTTCAGGACCTGACCCGCAAGAAGGTCCAGGTCAACGTGCGCGAGGTCTCGCGTCCGGAGCTCAACGCGCAGCTCGTCGCCGAGTCCATCGCCGAGCAGCTCGAGGGCAGGGCGGCGTTCCGGAGGACCATGAAGCGGGCGCTCACGAGCGCGATGCGCTCCGGGGCCGAGGGTTGCCGCATTCGGTGCGGCGGGCGTCTCGGCGGCATCGAGATGAGCCGCGAGGAGACCATCTCCGAAGGACGGGTGCCGCTGCACACGCTGGACGCGGACATCGAGTACGGGTTCAAGGAGGCCAAGACCCAGATGGGCCAGATCGGGGTAAAGGTCTGGATCAACCACGGGGTTCACGACGACTTCGCGGATGGGGGCCGTTAAGCCATGCTGGTACCGAAGAAGCTCAAGTACAGGAAGCCCCACCGGGGCAGGATGCGGGGTCTCGCCAAGGGCGGGACGGAGATCGAGTTCGGCGAGTACGGGCTCCAGGCGCTCGAGGCGTCCTGGATCACCAACCGCCAGATCGAGGCCGCCCGTATCGCTATGACCAGGAAGATCAAGCGTGGCGGTAAGGTGTGGATCAACATCTTCCCGCACAAGCCGGTGACCAAGAAGCCGGCCGAGACCCGGATGGGGAGCGGCAAGGGTAGCCCGGAGGGCTACGTCGCCGTGGTCAAGCCGGGGCGCATGATGTTCGAGATGAGCGGGGTGGGGGAGGAGCTCGCTCGCGAGGCGATGATGCTCGCGGCGCAGAAGCTCCCGATAAAGACCCGCTTCGTGGTCCGTGGAGGTGTGCAGTAGTGAAGGTCGCCGAGGTGCGGGAGCTCGGGGTCGAGGAGCTCGAGCGCCGCGTCGCAGAGACGCGGCGGGAGCTCTTCAACCTGCGCTTCCAGCACGCGACGGGGCAGTTGGAGAACACGGGGCAGCTCAGGGAGGTCAAGCGGAACATCGCTCGGCTCCTGACCGTCCTGAACAAGAAGCAGCGGGAGAACGCATAGTGACGGAAGAAAGGGAGAACCAGCAGGAGGGGACGCAGGCGACGGAGCCCGTCGTCAACGACGTCCCCCCCGGGGAGACCGTAGAGGCGGGTCTGGACACCGGCCCGGCCAAGGGCCCGGCGCTGGACCAGGACGAGGGCCCGATACAGGACCCGCAGTCCGAGAGGAACACCCGCAAGGAGCGGGTCGGTCTCGTGGTCGGCGACAAGGCCCAGAAGACCGTGACCGTCTCCGTCGAGACGCTCGTGAGGCACCCCAAGTACAAGAAGCGCGTCAGGAGCTCCAAGAAGTTCATGGTGCACGACGAGGGGAACACCGCGCGCGTCGGGGACACGGTCCGGATCATCGAGACGCGTCCGCTCTCCGCCAAGAAGCGGTGGCGCCTCGCCAACATCATCTCGAGGGCCGAGTAGTGATCCAGAACGAGACCAGGCTAAGGGTCGCCGACAACTCGGGGGCGAGGAGCATCCTCACCATCCGGGTCATGGGCGGCAGCCGGCGGAGGAACGCCGGCATCGGAGACGTGATCGTGGCGACCGTCAAGGAGGCGACTCCGGGCGGCGGCGTCAAGAAGGGCGAGGTCGTCAAGGCGGTCGTCGTGAGGACGAAGAAAGAGACGCGGAGGGACGACGGGTCGTACATCCGGTTCGGCGAGAACGCGGGCGTCATCATCAACAACGACGGCGCGCCGCGCGGGACCCGAATCTTCGGACCGGTCGCCCGCGAGCTCAGGGACAAGGGCTACACGAGGATCATCTCGCTGGCCCCGGAGGTTCTGTAGACCATGGGCTTGAAGATAAGGCGCGGGGACACCGTCATGGTGATCTCCGGCAAGGAGAAGGGCAAGCGCGGCGAGGTCGAGCGGGTCATTCCGAAGAAGAATCGGGTGGTCGTCGGCGGCGTGAACGTCAGGACGCGCCACGCGAGGCCGAGCCAGCAGAACCAGGAAGGGCTCTTCACGTTCGAGGCCCCGATAGACGCCTCGAACGTCATGCTCGTCGACGGCGACGGCAACCCCACGCGGGTCGGCTACCGCTTCGACGAGGCCGGGAAGAAGGTCCGCATCAGCAAGAAGTCCGGGAAGGATATCGACTAGTGGCGAGGATGAAGGACAAGTACCGGGAGGAGGTAGCCCCGGCGCTGAAGGACCGCTTCAACATCGAGAACGTGATGCGGATCCCGAAGATCGAGAAGGTCGTCGTCAACATGGGCGTCGGCGAGGCCGTGGCGAACAGCCGGGCCATGGACGGGGCCATGGAGGACCTCGCCAAGATCACCGGCCAGAAGCCTCAGTTGCGAAGGGCCCGGAAGAGCATCGCCGGGTTCAAGATCCGCGAGGGCATGCCGGTCGGCGCTCGTGTAACGCTGCGCGGCGAGAGGATGTGGGAGTTTCTCGACCGCCTCATCTCGATCGCGCTGCCGCGCGTGAGGGACTTCCGGGGCGTCAGCCCGACGGGCTTCGACGGGCGCGGAAACTACGCGCTCGGCCTCAGGGAGCAGCTGATCTTCCCGGAGATCAACTACGACGAGGTCGACGCGACGCGCGGCCTCGACGTCGCGGTCGTGACGACGGCGGAGACCGACGACGAGGCACGGGAGCTCTTGCGGCTCCTCGGGATGCCTTTCCGGACGAGCTAGGAGCGTAAAGAGATGACCAGGAAAGCGTTGTTGGTCAAGCAGAAGAAGCAGCAGAAGTTCGAGGTGAGGGAGTACAGCCGGTGCCAGCGGTGTGGGCGCTCGCGCGGGTACTACCGCAAGTTCGGGCTGTGCAGGATCTGCTTGAGAGAGCTGGCGCACGAGGGCAAGATCCCGGGCGTCACGAAGGCGAGTTGGTAGGTTAGCGATGAGCGTAAACGATCCTATAGCGGACTTCCTTACCCGCATCCGGAACGCGCATATGGCCCGTCACGACCAGGTCGTGATGCCGCACTCGAAGATGAAGATGGAGGTGGCCCGCATCCTCAAGGAGCAGGGCTACGTCAACGAAGTCTCCGAGAAGGGCGCGGGCGCCGAGAAGAAGCTCGTGGTCGAGCTGAAGTACGGCCCCGACGGGCGGCGCGCGATCACGGGCCTCCGGCGTATGAGCCGGCCGGGCAGGCGTGTGTACCGCAAGCAGACGAACATCCCCCGCGTCCTCGACGGGCTCGGGGTGGCGATCCTCTCGACCTCGCGGGGGATTCTCACCGATCACGAGGCCCGCAGGGCCGGCATCGGTGGCGAAGTCCTCTGCTTCGTCTACTAGGGGGTGATGACTAGTGTCTAGAATCGGCAGGGCGCCGGTAACGGTGCCGAACGGCGTGGAGGTAAACCTCTCGGACCGGGCCATCAACGTGAAGGGGCCGAAGGGCCAGATCGAGGTGCCCGTCGGCCGCGGCGTGACCGTGCGCCAGGAGGACGGCAGCCTGCAGGTCGACCGCCAGTCCGACTCCCCGGATCACCGGGCGATGCACGGGCTGACGCGGAGCCTCCTCCAGAACGCCGTAACGGGCGTGACGGACGGGTTCACCAGGACGCTGCAGATCCAGGGCGTCGGCTACAGGGGTGCGCTGCAGGGGCGCGACATAAACCTGCAGGTCGGCTACTCGCACCCCGTCGTTGTGGCCCCGCGCGAGGGTATAGACTTCGAGATGCCCAACCCGACCACGATCGTGGTGCGCGGCATAGACAAGCAGCGGGTGGGCCAGCAGGCGGCGGAGATCCGCAAGGTCCGTCCGCCGGAGCCCTACAAGGGCAAGGGCATCCGTTACAGCGACGAGCAGGTCCGGCGCAAGGTCGGCAAGGCCGGATAAGGGGAGCGTAAAGAGATATGGCGGTTACGGAGGCCAAGAGGGCCCAGAAGAACAGGCGCCGGGCGAGGATCCGGCGCAAGATCACCGGCACGGCGGAGCGCCCACGGCTCTCCGTCTACCGGTCGAACGTCCACATCTACGCCCAGCTTATCGACGATCTGGACGGGCGTACGCTGGCCGCGGCCGACTCTCGCGAGGTCGAGGGGGCCGAGGACCGCAAGGACGCGGCCCGCAGGGTCGGGGAGCTTATCGCTCGCCGGGCGCTCGATGCGGGGATAGAGATCGCGGTCTTCGACCGCGGCGGGAACAAGTACCACGGCCGCGTCGCGGCGCTCGCTGAGGGCGCTCGCGAGACCGGCCTGAAAGTCTAGGAGGACACCAGTTTTGGGACGACCGAGAAGCGGAGGCCCCGGCGGCAGAGGACCGGGCGGCCCCGGGGGCCCTGGAGGCCCCGGCGGTAGGGGCGGAGGCCCCGGTGGCAGAGGCGGTCAGGGCGGCAGGGGCGGAGGCCCCGGCGGCCGGGGCGGCCAGGGCGGTCGCGACGGCGGTCGCGGCGGCCGTCGCGACCGGGACAACGAGTTTCAGGATCGCGTCGTGGAGATCCGGCGCGTCGCCAAGGTCGTCAAGGGCGGCCGGCGCTTCAACTTCAGCGCCCTGGTAGTGGTAGGCGACGGCAAGGGCCGGGTCGGCGTGGGCCTCGGCAAGGCGAACACCGTTCCGGCGGCGATCGCGAAGGGCCAGGACAAGGCCAAGCGCGAGATGTTCGAGGTGCCGATGCGCAACACGACCATCCCGCACGAGGTCCTGGGCAAGTTCCTGAGCTCGACGGTGATGCTCAAGCCGGCCTCCGAGGGTACCGGCGTCATCGCGGGCGGCGGCGTCCGCGCGGTCCTGGAGCTCGCGGGGTGAGGGACGTCCTCACGAAGGCCCTTGGTTCGACCACCTCGGTCAACCTCGTGAGGGCCACGGTGGACGGCCTCAGGAACCTGCGCTCCAAGGCGACCATCGAGCAGTCCAGAGGGGTAAAGATCACGATATGAGCCCCTGAAGATCACGCAGACGAAGAGCGTCATCGGCTCCATCGAGCCGCACAAGAAGACGATCCGTGCGCTGGGCCTGAAGCGCATCCGGGACTCCCGGGTGCACGGGGACACGCCGCAGATTCGCGGTATGATCCAGAAGGTACAGCACCTGGTCCGCGTCGAGGAGGTGGACGAGTAGTGAGGCTGAACGAGTTGGCTCCGGCCCCGGGCTCGACGAGGGAGCGCAAGCGCCTCGGCAGGGGCAAGGGTACCGGGCAGGGCAAGACGGCCGGCCGCGGCCACAAGGGCGCCGGCGCCCGTTCGGGCTCCTCGGCCTACGCCGCGTACGAGGGCGGGCAGATGCCGCTGCAGCGCCGCCTCCCGCGCCTCAAGGGGATGGCCCGCGGGCCGCACACCCCGGCGCGTCCGACGGTGTACGCGCCGATCAACCTCTCCGAGCTCGCCGAGCTCGAGGGGGATACCTTCGGCGTCGAGGAGCTGAAGGCCGCCGGGCTTCTGAGGAAGAAGGTCGGCCTGGTCAAGATCCTCGGCGACGGCGAGATCGGGCGGGCCATCACGGTCCGGGCGCACGCCTTCTCCGGGACGGCGCAGGAGAAGATAGAGGCCGCCGGCGGGAGCGTCGAGATACTGGAGCGTTAGGGATGCTCAAGGCACTAGGAAACGCGTGGCGCGTCCCGGAGCTCCGCCGTAAGCTGATGTTTACGGCGGCGCTCCTGGTCCTTTACAGGCTCGGGTCCTACGTGCCCCTGCCCGGGGTCAATCGGGAGGCGCTCGAGGGCGGCGTCACGGGCGGCAACGCCGTGACCAGCCTGTTCAACACGTTCAGCGGCGGGGCTTTCAACCAGCTCTCGGTGTTCTCGCTGGGGATCATGCCGTATATCACCGCGTCCATCGTCATGCAGCTCTTGACGGTCGCGGTGCCGCGGTTGCAGGAGCTCGCCAAGGAGGGCGAGACCGGGCAGCAAAAGATCACGCAGTACACCCGGTTCTTCACCCTGGGGCTCGCGATCATCCAGTCCATCGCGATGATGTTCTTCTTCCGAAGCGGGCAGCTTATCCCGGGGGCGCTCTCGGGGGCGTCGCCGATAGACCTGTTCCTCGTGGTCGTCACGCTGACGGCCGGGACGATGCTCATCATGTGGCTCGGCGAGCTCATCACGCAGCGGGGCCTCGGCAACGGCATCTCGCTCATAATCTCGGCGGCGATCCTCTCGCAGGCGCCCGCCGCGGTCCGGGGCCTCTTCGAGAACGGGAGCATCATCACCCTCGTGATCCTCGGCATCCTCGCGGTGCTGATCATCGCGGCGATCGTGTTCGTCAACGAGGGGCAGCGGCGCATCCCGATCACCTACGCCAAGCGCCAGGTGGGGAGGCGGATGAGCCAGGGCGGGACGACGTACCTGCCCCTGAAGGTCAACATGGCCGGGGTCATCCCGATCATCTTCGCCTCCTCGCTCCTGATCTTCCCGACGATCATCACGCAGTTTCTCGGCGGGGGCAACGACTCGGTCCTGGGCCGGGTCGCCGGGTTCTTCGCGCCTGGCGAGGTGCCTTACCTGGTGCTGTTCGCCCTCCTTATCCTGATGTTCACGTACTTCTACACGGCCGTGCAGTTCAACCCGATAGAGCACGCGGACAACCTCAAGAAGAGCGGCGGCTACATCCCGGGGATACGGCCCGGCCAGCCGACGGCGGTGTACCTGAACAACGTGCTCACCAGGATCACGCTCTTCGGCGCGATCTTTCTGGCGACGATCTCGGTCTTGCCGTACATCTTCACGAGCTTCCTCGACCTGGGCAACCAGATCTTCCTCGGCGGCACCTCGATGCTGATCGTGGTCGGCGTCTCGCTCGACACGGTGCGCCAGCTCGAGAGTCAGTTGATGATGAGAAACTACGAAGGGTTCTTGCGCAAACGATGAGGATCATACTTTTTGGCCCCCAGGGGGCAGGCAAGGGGACGCAGGCCTCACGGCTCGCCGAGAAGACCGGCGGCAAGCACATCGCCACCGGCGACCTGGTGCGCGCGGAGATCAAGTCGGGCTCCGAGCTCGGCGAGAAGATCCAGGAGTACAACGACCGCGGCGACCTCGTCCCCGACGAGATCATCGTCGAGATGATGAAGCCGCACCTGGATCAGGCGGACTCCTGGATCCTGGACGGCTTCCCGCGCAACCAGGCCCAGGCCGAGACGCTCGGCGAGGCGCTGGAGGAGATCGACGCGCGCCTCGACAAGGTGGTCGCCCTCGAAGCCCCGGACGACGCCCTGATCGAGCGCCTCTCGGGGCGGCGCCAGAGCGAGGCGACGGGGAAGACCTACCACGTCCAGTACGACCCGCCGCCGGAGAACCCCGACGAGGACCCGGGCCCGTTCATCCAGCGCAAGGACGACACGGAGGAGGCGATCCGCCACAGGCTGGACGTCTACCACGAGCAGACCGAGCCCCTCAAGGACTACTACGAGGGTCAGGGCCTCCTGGTCACGGTCGACGCCACGAAGCCCATCCCCGAGGTGACGGACGAGGTCTTGCGGGCCGTGGGGGAGGGCTCTTAAGGGCCATGATCGTCCGGAAGAGCCGCTCGGAGCTCGAAACGATGCGCGAAGGCGGCCGCATAACGGCCGCCTGCCTCGAGATGCTCCGGCAGAACAGCAGGGCCGGCGCCACCACCAAGGAGCTCGACGCGATGGCCGAGGAGTTCATCTACGAGCGGGGCGGCAAGCCCGAGTTCAAGGGCTACCAGGGCTTCCCCGCCTCCATCTGCGCCTCGCCGAACGCCATGATCGTGCACGGCATCCCCGGCCCGTACCGCTTGAAGGAGGGGGACATAATCTCCCTGGACGTCGGGGTGCGCTACGAGGGGTTCGTCACGGACTCGGCGACGACGGTCGCGGTCGGGCCCATCCCGGAGAAGACGAGGGAGCTCCTCGACGTTACCCGCCAGTGCCTCGCGGCGGCGACGGACGAGATGCGGGTCGGCAAGCGGCTCGGGGACGTGGGGCACGCGATACAGGGCCTCGCCGAGCCGCGGGGGTACGGGGTGATCCGGGACCTCGTCTCGCACGGGGTCGGGCGCAAGATGCACGAGGACCCGCAGATCCCGAACTACGGCCAGCCCGGCACCGGCCCGAGGCTCCAGCCCGGGATGACGTTCGCGATAGAGCCGATGATCACGCTCGGCGACTACGACATCCGCATCAGCGAGTGGGACGGCTGGTCCATCTACACCGCCGACGACTCGCTGGCCGCCCACTTCGAGCACACGATAGCCGTCACCGAGGCCGGGCCCTGGGTCTTGACGGAGGAGTGAGGCTGGGAGAAAGACGGGCGGCGTGGTAGTATAATCGTTTGGTTTCGGTCATCTTGTAACAATGAAACGAGAAGAGGCGAGGGAGGTCCTTGGCTAAAGAAGACGTCATAGAGGTGGAGGGCACGATCACCGAGGCGCTGCCCAACACGCAGTTTCGGGTGGAGCTCGACAACGGTCACAACGTGCTCGCGCACATCTCGGGCAAGATGCGGATGAACTACATCCGGATCCTGCCGGGCGACAAGGTCAAGGTGGAGCTGAGCCCTTACGACCTCGACCGGGGTCGCATAACCTACAGGTTCAGGTAGCAGAAGGTAAAAGGAGAGGTTTCTTGAAGGTACGGGCGAGCGTGAAGCCCTTGTGCGATCGGTGCAAGGTCATAAGACGGCGCGGGGTGTTGCGCGTTATATGCAGCGCCAACCCTCGCCACAAGCAGAGGCAGGGTTAGCATGGCGCGTATAGCTGGCGTGGACCTTCCCAGGGAGAAGCGGGTCGAGGTCGGGCTGACCTACGTCTTCGGGATCGGCCGCTCCACGGCCAAGAAGATCGTCGCGGACACCGGGATCGACCCGAACACGAAGGTCCGGGATCTCGCCGAGGGTGAGGTCGCGCAGATCAGGCAGTACGTGGACGCGAACGTCGAGGTCGAGGGCGACCTCAGGCGCGAGAACAACCAGAACATTCGGCGGCTCATAGACATCGGCTCTTACCGGGGCATCCGGCATCGCCGCGGGCTCCCGGTGCGCGGGCAGCGGACGAAGACCAACGCCCGTTCGCGCAAGGGTCCGAAGCCGTCCATAGGCGGGAGGAAGAAGAAGTAGATGGGTAGGGGTAGGCAGCAGCGCCCGCAGGGCAGGACCCGCGGGGCGAGCCGGACGCGGCGCAAGGTCCGCAAGAACATCTCGACCGGCGTCGTGCACATCAAGAGCTCGTTCAACAACACCATCGTGAGCGTCTCCGACCAGGAGGGGAACGTCATAGCCTGGGAGTCCGCGGGCGCCCTCGGCTTCAGGGGGAGCCGTAAGAGCACCCCGTACGCGGCCCAGATGACGGCCGAGAGCGTGGCGAACAAGGCGATGGACCAGGGCATGCGCCGCGTGGACATCGAGGTCAAGGGTCACGGCTCGGGCCGCGACATGGCGGCCAGGACGTTCCAGAGCATGGGCATCGAGGTCCTCTCCATAAAGGACGTCACCGGCCAGCCGCACAACGGCTGCAGGCCCCCGAAGCGGAGGAGGGGCTAGATGGCTCGGTACACGGGGCCCAAGGGGAGGCGCGACCGCCGGGCGGGCGTGATGCTCTCCAACATGCGCAAGAACCCCATCGAGAAGAAGCCGTACCCCCCGGGCGAGCACGGCCGGGGCAGGCAGCGCCAGACGGAGTACGGGCTGCGCCTCCTCGAGAAGCAGAAGGCCCGCTGGTACTACGGCGTCTCCGAGAAGCAGTTCCGCAAGGCGTACGATCGGGCGACTCGGATGCAGGGCGTCACCGGCGAGAACCTCCTGAGGCTCATGGAGCTCCGGATGGACAACGTCGTGTTCCGCATGGGGTTCGCGACCAGCCGCCAGCAGGCGCGCCAGATCGTGGTGCACGGGCACTTCCTCCTCAACGGCCACAAGCACAACATCCCGTCGGCGATCCTGAAGCCGGGGGACGTTATCACGGTCAAGGAGAAGAGCCGGAGGCTGGAGCCGATACAGAACGCGGTCGAGCAGGTCGTCGCGGTTCCGCCGTGGCTCGAGGCCGACCACGACAACTTCACGGGCAGGCTCCTGCACACGCCGGGGCGCGACGAGATCGACACCCCCGTCGAGGAGCAGCTCATCATCGAGTTCTACAGCCGCTAGGCGGAGCTTAAAGCCCGGCGCTTGGGAGAACCTTTCAATTACAGCAGGTGGTTAGTTTGACGATGCTAGACATAGCGCCACCCCGTTTCAGGGTGGAAGAAGAGAGCGAGCGGCGCGGGCTGTTCGTGGCGGAGCCGCTCCCGCGCGGCCTCGGGCACACGCTGGGCAACGCCCTGAGGCGCGTGATGCTCGCCGGGCTCGAGGGCTCGGCGGCGACGAAGATCCGGATCGAGGGCGTCAGCCACGAGTTCTCGACGATCGACGGCGTCAAGGAAGACGTCGTGGACATCGTGCTCAACGTGAAGGGCCTGAAGTTCAAGCTCGAGCGCGACGAGCCGATAGAGCTCGAGATCGTGAAGCGGGGGCCCGCCGAGGTCACGGCGGCGGACATCGACCTCAAGGCCGACGTCGAGGTCGTGGACCCGGATCACTACATCGCGAGCGTCTCCGAGGGCGGCAACCTCGAGATGCGGCTCACGGTCGAGAGGGGCCAGGGCTACCGCAGGGCCGAGGCGAACAAGTCGGACGCCGACCCGATCGGGGTCATGGCCGTCGACTCCCTGTTCTCGCCCGTCCAGAGGGTGAACTACAGCGTCTCCGAGACGCGCGCGGGCGCGCGGACCGACCTCGACTCGTTGCAGATAGAGGTCTTCACCGACGGGCGCATCGCCCCTCGCGAGGCCCTGCAGGAGGCGGCCAGGCAGCTCACCGACATCCTCGGGCTCTTCACCGACGGCTACAACGGCGGCCGGACCCAGGCGGCGAGCCGCATGGACCGCCCGGTCATCACGGACGAGCGGCCGGTCGAGGACCTGGAGCTCACGGTGCGCTCCTACAATTGCCTCAAGCGCGAGGGCGTCGACACCATCGGGCAGCTCGCGACGATGACCGAGGAAGAGCTGATGAACATCCGCAACCTCGGGATGAAGAGCGTCGACGAGATCCGGTCGAAGCTCATGGAGTACGGTTACGAGCTGGAGAGCGAGGGGATCGGCGATGAGGCACGCTAAGCGCGGACGCAAGCTGAACCGCGAGGCCGCCCACCGGCGGTCGATGCTGGGCACGATGGCCGGGCAGGTCATCACGCACGGCAGGATCAAGACGACCGCCCCCAAGGCCAAGGAGGTCCGGAGCGTCGTCGACAAGCTGATCACGATCGCCAAGAAGGACGACCTGGCCGCCCGCCGGCAGGCCGTGAAGGTCCTGAAGGACAAGACGGTCGTGCGCCGTCTCTTTGAGGACGTCGCCCCCGATCTCGACGACCGCGACTCGGGCTACACCCGCATCCTCAGGCTCGGCCCGCGCCTCGGCGACGGCGCCGAAGCGGTCTACCTGGAGCTCGTCAACCACACGGTGGAGTAGCCGGTAGCCGCAGAAACACACGCAGCACCCGACGAAGGGGCCCGCCACGGCGGGCCCTTCGCCGTCTCTTGCCGAAAGGTCTCTTTCTCCTACCCCGGCGCGGACCCCGCTGAGGGCGAGCGGGCGCTTACGGGGTGAGCTTCGGGTCGGGCGGGGCGAGTACGTCGGCGTCGTCGGCCCCAACGGCGGCGGGAAGTCTACCCTGGTTCGCCTCTTGAACGGGCTCCTCGTCGCCGACGAGGGTCGGGTGCGGGTGGCGGGCCTGGACCCGGCCGTCGAGCCGTTCGAGGTACGCAAGAGGCTCGGCATGCTCTTTCAGAACCCGGAGAACGGCCTCGTCGCGCCGTTCGTGGAGGACGACGTGGCGTTCGGGCTGGAGAACCTCGGGGTGGCGCGCGAGGAGATGCGGGCGCGGGTCGCGGAGGCCATCCGGGCGGTGGGGCTGAAAGGCTACGAGCGGCGCGAGCCGCACACCCTCTCCGGGGGGGAGAAGCAGCGCGTCGCGCTCGCGGGGGTCCTCGCGGGGGAGCCGGAGATCCTGGTCCTCGACGAGCCGACCTCCATGCTGGACGGGGAGGGTCGCCGGGAGGTGCTGGAGCGCGTCCACGCCCTGCGCGGGACCCGGACTATCCTGCACGTGACGCACCACCTCGAGGAGATCCTGGACGCCGACCGCGTCCTCGTCGTGAACGCGGGGCGTCTCGTCGCGGACGTCTCTCCCCGCCGCCTCCTCTCGGACGCGGAGCTTCTAAGGGAGAACCGGCTGGTCTTGCCGACGGTCCTGCGGCTGGGCGCCGGTCTGGGCATGGCGGGTCCGGGGGCGAGCTGCCCCGGACCCGGAGGAGCTCGCGCGTGCTGTGGAGGAGCGCATCGAGGCGCGGCAGCGGCGGGAGGGGGCGAGGGCGCGGTGAGGGTAGAGCTGAGGGAGGTCGGGCACGTCTACGCCCCGGGACGGCCCTGGAGGTGGTGGCGCTCCGGGGCGTGTCGCTCTCCGTCGAGCTCGGAGAGGTGCTCGCGGTGGTCGGCGGGACGGGCTCCGGGAAGAGCACGATGGTGCAGCACCTGAACCTGCTGCTGGAGCCGACGAGCGGGGAGGTCCTGGTCGACGGGGTCGACGCCCGGGGTGGAGCAGGAGCGAGCTCCGGCGGCGGGTCGGGCTCGTGTTCCAGTTTCCGGAGGCCGCGCTCTTCGCCCGACCGTGCGGGAGGACGTGGCCTTCGCCCGCGCAGGATGGGCCTGGGCGAGGGGGAGGTGCGCGAGAGGGTGGACGGCGTCCTGGAGAGGCTCGGCATCGGGCACCTGGGGGAGAGGGTGCCGCACTCGCTCTCGGGCGGGGAGAAGCGGCGGGCGGCGATCTCGGGCGTGCTCGCGATGGGACCCGAGGTCCTCGTCCTCGACGAGCCCACGGCGGGGCTCGACCCGGCCACCCGGGAGGAGTTGCTCGGCGTGATCCGGGCGCTGCGCGGGGACGGCAAGACGGTCGTCCTCGTCTCCCACGACCTCGACGAGGTCGCCGAGGTCGCGGACAGGGTGTGCGTCATGAGGGACGGCAGGATCGAGCGGGTGGGGACGCCCGGGGAGGTCTTCTACGCCGGCGCCGCGGCGGGGCCGGTCCCCGCCACGGTGCGCGTGGCGGCGCCTCTGCGCGAGGGGCATCCGGAGATAAACAAGCCCGTCTCCTTCGAGGAGACGCTCGCGGCGCTCAAGGCCACGCTGGGGCAGTAGGACCCTAGGTGCGCAAGCTCGGGCAGTTCTACCCCGTCGGGTCCCCGATGCACGATCTGGACCCGCGCGCCAAGGTCCTGGCGGTCGCGGTCCTCGCCGTCGGGCTGTTCCTCGTCGGCTCGCTCGCCGGCTTCCTCGTCGTGGGCGCGGCCCTGGCCGCGTGCGTCGCGGCGAGCCGGGTGCCGCCCCCCGTCTTCTACGGCTTCCTGCGGCCGGTCCTGCCGATCGTGGTCGCCACGGCGCTCTTTCAGGCGCTGTTCTCGCGGGAGGGGAGGTTCTGTTCGCGTGGGGGTTCGTGGAGGTGAGGGACGGGGGCTCAGGCTCGCGGCGTCTCTGGTGGCGAGGATACTCCTCCTCGTCGGCGCGGCCGGCCTCCTGACCGCGACGACCTCGCCGCTCGCGCTGTCCGACGGCGTCGAGGACCTGCTCTCGCCGCTCAAGAAGCTGCGTCTCCCCGTGCACGAGGTGGCGATGATGATGTCCATAGCGCTCCGCTTCGTCCCGACGCTGGCGGAGGAGGCGGACAGGATCAGGAAAGCCCAGGCCGCGCGCGGCGCCGACTTCTCCGAGGGGGGGCTCTGGAGGCGCGCGCGGGCGATGCTGCCGGTGCTCGTCCCGCTCACGATCGGCGCTTTCCGCCGCGCCGACGAGCTCGCCGAGGCGATGGAGAGCCGGGGATATCGCGGCGGCGAGGGCCGGACCCGCTACCGCGAGCTCCATTTCGGCCCGCGCGACGGGCTCGCCCCGGTCGTGGCCGTCCTCGTCGTCGCCGTTGCGGTCTCGCTGTGAGGTACGCGGGCCTCGTGGAGTACGACGGGACGGACTTCGCCGGGTGGGCCGCCCAGCCTGGCCGCCGCACCGTCGAGGAGACGCTCGTCGGCGCCCTGCGGACCATCCTGCGCCAACCCGTCAAGCTGACCGTCGCGGGGCGCACGGACGCGGGCGTGCACGCCTCGGGTCAGGTCGTCTCCTTCGCGGCGGAGACGGACCTTTTGCCCTCCTCCGTCGCCTACAGGGCCACGGCCGTGCTCCCGCCCGACGTGGCCCTCAGGCGCTGCGCGACCGTTGACGACGGCTTCGACGCCCGCAGGGACGCCACGAGCCGCAGCTACGAGTACCGCGTCGTCGACGACCCCATCCGTTCGCCGCTGGAGCGCCGGAGGGCGGTGCACGCCGTCCGGTCCCCGGACCCCGAGCTGCTCCGGGAGGCCGCGGCGCTGGTCCGGGGGACGCACGATTTTCGGGCCTTCACCCCGTCCAAGAGCCACCACGTTCGCTTCACCCGGGCCGTCGAGGAGTCGGGGTGGGAGGAGCGGGACGGTCTGCTCGTCTACCGCATCAGCGCGAACTCGTTTCTTTACGGGATGGTCCGCGCCCTCGTGGGCACGATGCTGGAGGTGGGGCAGGGGAGGCGCGAGCTCGCCGGGTTCGCCGAGCTTCTGGAGGGCCGCGAGCGGGGCGACGCCGGACCCGCCGCCCCCGCCCGCGGCCTCACGCTGGTGCGTGTGGGATACGAAAATCCGGTCTTCGGAGGAGCGGCCCGTGAGGCAGAACCTGCCCGGCCGCCCCGGCGTAGACGTCGGGGCGGCCGGGAGACGCTTCGCGGGACGAGACGCGCTCCGACGCGCAGCGAAGGAACGCCCCCTCAGAGAGGGGGCGAAGGGTCGTCCTACCGTGGGAGACGTCTGCCCAGGGGCGTTGGGGGCTAGCTCCTAGTATCCCAGTACCAGCACGACCGCCATGATCGAGAGCCCCAGGCCGCTGAGGAGGTCTGCGCGGAGGGGTATGAAGCGGGCGACGAAGCCCCGAGTTGCAGGCCGGCGAACGTCGTCAGGGCCGTCATGGCACCGAAGACCGCCGCCGTGAACACCGGGGGGTAGCCGAGCATCCCGAGACCGGTGCCCGCGAGCAGGTTATCCAGGCTCAGGGAGAGGGGATACCCAGGAGCACCCAACGCTCGTCCAGCTCCTCCGGCGCCTCGCTCTGCAGGCTCCGAACCACGAGGTACAGGCCGAACACGAGCAGCACGATCGGCCCCACGAGGTCCGCCCACTCGCCGATCTCCTCCCCGAAGTAGCGCCCGATCAGCAGCCCCACCAGGGGCGAGAAGCCGTCCCACAGCCCGAACACCAGCGCTATCTTGAGCGCGCGCCGCAAGCTGAGCCCGAAGGCCCCGAGCGCGACCGCCAACCGGGCGTTGTCCAGGCTGAGGACGAGACCGAGGAAGAGCAGCGATACGACGGTCATGGCACCCTCCTCGAATACTCCAAACCGGTCGGTGAGTCGCTGCTTTTCCTCGTACGCACACGGGGGATAAGGTCCGCTACACCCGGCTCCGGGCCCTCGTTGGCGGCCCGTACCGCATCGGCCACGAGATCGTGGTCGGGCGAGAGGTGACAGACCGGATCGGTGCGGGCCGCGTCGCCGGTGAGCTGAAACGCCTGGCAGCGGCAGCCGCCGAAGTCGATCTCGCGGCGGTCGCAGCTCCGGCAGGGGTCGGGCATCCAGTCCGTCCCCCGGAAGCGGTTGAAGAGGGGCGACTCGTCCCAGATCCACTCCAGCGAGCTCTCGCGCACGCTGGCCCGGGGGAGCTCCAGGGTGTGCGCCGCGGGGCAGGGCAGGACGCCCCCGTTGGGCGTCACCGTAAGCTGCCGCTGGCCCCAGCCGTCCATGCACGGCTTGGGATAGAGGCTGTAGTAATCGGGGATGACGTAGATAATCTCCATCTTCCCCTCCAGGCGCTCGCGCGCGGCGCGTACCACCGCCTCGGCCTTACCGAGCTGAGCCCTGCTGGGCATCAGGGCCTCGCGGTTGCGCCAGGCCCAGCCGTAGTACTGGGTATTGGCGAGCTCGATCCGATCGGCGCCCAACTCCTCGGCCAGATCGAGGAGGCCGCCTACCCTGTCGATGTTGTGGCGGTGGATGACCACGTTCAGGGTGAGCGGCCAGTCCATCTCCTTGACCATGCGGGCCGCCGCGACCTTGTGTTCGTAGGAGGTGGTGCCGGCTATGCGGTCGGAGAGGGCCGGCTCGTCGGCCTGGATGCTTATCTGCACGTGGTCGAGGCCGGCGGCCCTTAGCCCCTCGGCCCGCTGGGGCGAGAGGCCCAGAGAGCTCGTGATGAGGTTGGTGTACAGGCCCAGGCCACGGGCGCTCGCCACGATCTCTTCGAGGTCGCGGCGCCCGAGCGGCTCGCCGCCCGAGAGGTGAAGCTGCAGGACGCCCAGGGCCCGCGCCTCGGCCAGCACCCTCTGCCACTCGGCCGTGGTCAGCTCCTCGCGGTAGTCCGCGAGGTTGAGCGGGTTGGAGCAGTACGGGCAGTGGAGCGGACAGCCGTAGGTGAGCTCGGCCAGCATGCCGTACGGCCTATTCACCGCCAAGCTCCACCCATCGCTTGGCGGCGAGCCGGGAAAGGAAGTCCCGCACCTCGTCGCCGACCACGCGGTCGTAGCGTCTGCCTAGCTCCTCCACGATCCCGTCGACCGTGCGCTCCCCGTCGCACAGGCCGAGGATGATCGCCCCTGTCTGGTTCAGGACCAGCACCCCCTCCGGGGCCAGCAGCACGTGCTGTTCGCGCACGGGGTCCCACTCCAGTCGGACCTGTCGTGCCAGATGGGGCCGATTCGTCGATCGTACCGCGATGCTCATGTCGCCACCTCCTGTGCCGTCGTGCGCCCCGCGTCCGCCAGGCGTGGCGCGGCCGAGCGGCAAGCCTGACGCTCGAGGCACGACGATCCGGTTGATGTGGTCAATGGTCTCCCTGCGGGGTGCTGCTCGGATAGGCCCTGTCGATGGCGTCCAGCATGCTCCACAGCACGTCGCTCTTGAAGGACAGGGCCGCCACGGCCCGCGCCTGCTCGTCCGGTGTCCGGCAGTGCTCCATCACCACCTCCAGGGCGTGCTCCGAGTCGCGCGGGGCCTGCGTAAGGCGGGAGCGGAAGTAGGCCAGCCCGGCGGGGTCGATCCAGGTGTAGAAGCGCTCGAACGCCCTCAGGCGCTCGGCCATGAGATCCGGCGCGAACAGCTCCGTCAGCGAGGAGGCCACCGCCTCGACCCACGGGCGGGTGCGGGCGAAGTTGACGTAGGCGTCGACGGCGAAGCGCGTCCCGGGCACGACGTGCCGCTCGTCCCACATCTCCTCCCGCGTCAGCCCCGCGGCCTCGCCCAGGCGCAGCCACGCCTCGATGCCCCCCTCGCTGTCCGCCGTTCCGTCGTGGTCGTGGATGCGCCGGATCCAGCGCCGGCGCACCTCGCGATCGGGGCAGTTGGCGAGGATGGCGGCGTCCTTGCGCGGGATGTTCTCCTGGTAGTAGAAACGGTTGGCTACCCAGCCCTGAATCTGCGGGCGGCTCAAGCGCCCCTCGTTCATCATCTCGTGGAACGGATGCCGGCTGTGATAGCGCTGCGACTGAGCGCGCAGGGCTCCGATGAAGCTCTCGGTGTCGGATACCACCAACTTCAGATCTCCAGTTCTAGACCGTCCGCGGCCACTTCCATCCCATGCTCCTCGACGATGCGCCGCTCGGGCGCGTCCTCGAGCAGGATGGGGTTGGTGTTGTTGATGTGGATGTAGATCTTGCGCTCGATGGGGAGCGGGGCCAACTGCTTCAAGCTACCGTCGGCGCCGCTGATCGGCAGGTGTCCCATGTCGCGCGACGTCTTGCCGGCGATGCCGAGCCGGATCAGCTCGTCGTCTTGCCAGCAGGTCCCGTCGAAGAGCAGGCATGAACAGCCTTCCAGCTGATCGCGCACCGATGCCGTCAACCTTTGCGCGCCCGGTACGTACACCAGGGCCCGGCCGGTGCGCCCGTCCGTGATCCGGTACCCCACCACGCTCTCTTCCCCCTCCCCGGTCCCGAAACGCGCCTGCTTGTCCGTGGGGACGTGGAAGGCCTGGTAGGAAAGACCATCCGCCAGCGGCACCTCTACCCCCGTGGCGACCGGCCGCCACTCGACGCGAGCGTAGGCGCCGAGAATCCGGAGCACCGACGTGCCCCCGCAGAGGGTCTCGTGGACTGCCGCGGTGGCGTGTACCTCGACGTCGCCAGCTTCTCGCAGCAAGAGCAGCCCTAGAGTGTGATCCAACTCCGCGTCGGTGAGCAGCATGGCCTGCACCGGAGAATCCCTCACTCCCCGCGGGTGCAAGGCCGGGAAGGACTCGATCTGGGCGCGGATGTCGGGCGAGGCGTTGAGCAGAAACCACCGCCGGTAGTCGGCGCTCACCGCGACCGACGACTGGGTGCGCGGACGGCAGGGCCGCGAGCCGTCGCGCGCGGCACGACACTGAGGGCAGGAGCAGTTCCACTGCGGAAACCCTCCCCCCGCCGCCGCTCCGAGCACGCGCACCCACACACCCATCCTCCATCCGTCTTATCTCCCCACGGCAAGACGCAAATAGTAAGGGCGCCGGACCGTTCGGCCCGGCGCCCAGTCGGTCTACTCCGAGAAGACGTACGCAGTCACCTCAGCGCTGGTCCCGATCTCCTCGAACTCGGGGGTTTCCCACTCCATGGCTATTACCTCCATGGCTATCACCTCCTCTCACTGGACTCTGACGTTCGACCCATCGTGGCACGCTGGGTGGCGTGCGCCACCCAGCGTAGGAAAACTCGTGCTTATTCCTCCGGCAGAGCGAAAACGAAGAGGCCGGCTCCGTGGGGCCCCCCGATCATCCCGGGCAGGAACCCCTCGACCCAGCTGCCCCAGCCGACGGGCACGGCTACGTACTGCCTCCCGTCGATGCTGTAGGTCACCGGGCTGCTGTGGTGGCCGGACCCGCATTGGAACGACCACAAGAGCTCCCCGGTACGCGCATCTAACGCGTTGAACTCACCCGAGGGCTCGCCGGCGAAGACGAGGTCCCCGGCGGTGGCGAGCACCGACGCGCACATCGGGATCTCGTTCTCCCACCTCCAGACCTCCTCGCTCGTGGAGGCGCTGAAGGCGGTTACGGACCCCCGCATGTCCTCGGAGTCCACGGTGACGGCCGCCCCCCAGTAAGGGATGCCCTCCTTGAACTCCCTGCGCCGCCGCGCGACCGTCGAGCCGGTATCTTGCACCGGGACGTAGAAGAGATCCGTCCTCGGGCTGTAGGCCGCGTGCGTCCACTCCTTGGCGCCCGCCGGCCCCGGGTAGAAGTGGACGTTCTCCCCCTCTTTCTCGGGGTAGATCTTCGGCGTTACGTTGCCGTTGGCGTCGATCTCGCCCCACGTGATGCGGTCGACGAAGGGCGTTACGCGGACGAGCTCGCCGTTCGTGCGGTCCAGGACGAAGAAGTACCCGTTCTTGTCGAAGTGGGCCAGGAGCTTGCGCCCGTCCTGCTCGAAGAGGATGCTCTCCATGTTGGAATCGTAGTCCCACAGGTCGTGCGGGGTGAACTGATAGTGCCACTGGATCGTGCCGTTGTCGACGTCCACGGCGACGACGCTGTCGGTGAAGAGGTTGTCGCCCTCGCGGACTTCCCCGTCGAAGTCGGGCGCCGGGTTGCCGGTCCCCCAGAACAGCATGTTCAGCTCCGGGTCGAAGGTGCCCGTGACCCAGCAGTTTCCGCCGCCCCGCTGCCAGGCCTCGCCGTCGGCCGGCCAGGTCTCGGACCCCGGCTCGCCGGGCTTCGGGATCATGTAGCAGCGCCAGACGCGCTCTCCGGTGTTGATGTTGTAGGCGTCGAGGTGGCCGCGCGACCCGAACTCCCCGCCGGAGCTCCCCACGATGACCATGTCCTTCACGACGAGGGGAGCGACCGTGGCGCTCTCGCCGGCCCGCACGTCACCGTGCACCGTATCCCAGAGCGCCTCGCCGGTCTCGGCGTCGAGCGCGACGACGTGGGCGTTCAGGGTGGCGACGAAGACCTTGCCCTCCGCCACGGCGACCCCGCGGTTCACGTTGCCGCAGCAGAGCGAGACGTCGAACGGGATCGCATGCTTGTACTGCCACAGCTGCTTCCCCGTCTTGGCGTCGACGGCCCAGACCCAGCCGTCCCAGCCCGAGACGTACATAACCCCGTCCACGACGAGCGGGGTAGCCTCGAACGCATACGTCGAAGGACCTGCGTGGAGGCCCTGCGAGCCGAACTGGAAGACCCACGCCGGAGAGAGGCGCTTGACGTTCTCCGTGTTGATCTGGTCCAGCAAGCTGTACCGCTGCCCGTCGTAGTTGCCGTAGTAGGAGATCCAGTTCTGCGGCTCCCCCTCGCGGGCATTGAGGATGCGCTCGTACGTGACGTCCTTGGCTACCGGCGGCGCGGTCCCGACCTGGGCGGTCGAGGTCCCCAGCTTGATTGCCGGCGGCGCGTCTATGTATTCCTGCGTCAACCCTTTCCCCTTTCTAGACTCGTGGCTGGGCCGGGCGGTCGAGGCGCGCTTCGGCGGGTACGTCCCCCAGCACGACGATGGCCCCGAACAAGCCCTTCCCCTCGTCGTTGCCTACGTTGGAGCTGTACCAGTAGTAGCCCGGGCCGTCGAGGTCGAGGGTGACGGTTCCTCGCGAATGGTTCGGCAGCCACTGCCACACGTAGTCGCCGTTGCTCGGCAAGAGCGCGCAGTGGGTGTTCGTGTCGTCGTTGAGGAGCTCGATATCGATCTCGCCCCCATGAGGCATGACGAGGATCGAGGGCTCGTAGATCAACTCGTCTTCCGGGATGCGGATCGTGGCGCGCATGCGGCCGTCGGACCCCTCCTCGGCGTGCGCGAGGCCGCCTCCGTGGGTGAGCAGTCGACCTATCGTCGCCCTGTTTTGCTTGTCCAGCCCAAGCTCGCTTACTACCTCGGAGAGCACCTGCTCTTCTCTTTTGGCGGTAGTCATCGGCTTGACCTCCTTCCCTGGGTTCCCCAACCCTTAGTAAGGAATAAAGAAACATAACGGGGGTTAAACCGGTATTCTGGTGGTCGCCATCGGCTTGGTGGTCGCCATCGGCTCGCCCTCCTCCCTGGGTTTCCCCAACTAGTTCCCCAACTAGTTTCTTCCCAACGGCCCCGAAGGTACCATACAAACGTATCTGTGGTCAATGTCATATTTGTATCTTGTAAGCCGAATGAATGCTTGCCGGTTCATCCGTCGGCGGCGACGCTGCACATGGCGGAGGATTGCCCAGAGGCTCGGCCCCCGGGGGAACGAAGTCGTCTCTATGCATCCGCAAACGACCGGTCCCCGAGGACACCGCTCCCTTCGCTAGGGTGGTAGCCCCCCGGAAGGAACGACTTGAGTAGAGCGCGTGACGAGGAGGGATTCGAGCGGTCGTTCGACGTACGCGCAAGACCCGCCAGGCTCGCGCCGTGGAGGTTGGCGGCGGTACGAGCCATGCAAGACGCGGAAGGACTCTCGGATCGGCGGGCCGCCGAAGCGATGCGTGCCCGCACAGACCGGAAGTACGCTCCAGTTTAGTAGTCCGGGGCCACCGGGGAGTTCCGATGTCGACGCGGCGGTCCACGCCCCGGAAGTTCGGGCGGTCGCCCCGGCGCAGGAGCGGTGGGCAGAACGGGTCCTATCCGGGCGCCGCCGCCGTCTCCGGGAGCGATTCGGCGATCTTCGCGCCGACGATGCGTCCGAAGGTGTTCGAACGCAACACCGACGTTGCCGGGGGGTGCTTGTGGTAGAAATGCCCCGTGATCTCACCGGCTGCGTAGAGGCCGGGGATCGGGGCCTCGTTCGTGTCCAGCACGCGCCCGTCCGCGTCGACCTTCAGCCCGCCGAAGGTGAACTTGAGGTGTGCCGTCATCGGGAACCCCGAGAACGGCGCTTCGACGATCGGGTTCGCCCAGTTCGATTTGGGCGGCGTGATCCCCGAGGTCTTTTTGCCGTCCATCTCGACCGGGTCCCAGTCGCCGGGGCCGCAGGCCGCGTTGAACTCGCTGACGGTAGCCTCGAGCTTCGTCGGGTCGAGGCCGAGCTTCTCGGCCAGACCGGCGATCGTGTCGGACCGTTCCGGTGGCTTGTCGGTGGTCTCGTAGACCCAACTACCCTCGAAGCGCTCCATCACGGTCTTGTCGGTGATGAAGTACGACTTCTGGTTCTGGTGACGCCAGGTGTCGTAGGCGATCAGCTCGGTGGAGGCGAAGAGGTAGTCCTCGCCCTCGTCGTGGAAGCGGTCGCAGCTCTCGTTGACCACGATCCCGTAGTTCTGGCCCCAGATGACCGCGTGGACCTTTCTCGCCCGCGCGTCGACGAGCTCGGCGTGGACCATGTCGAACTGCCCGGCCGTGCCTGCCCCGATCTCCGTCGCCATGCGGATGCCGGAGCCTCGGTTGTACTTTACGCCGGGGGAGATGATCGGAAGGTCGGCCGCGTCCTGGCCGAGATGCCGCGTGAGCATCTCCGGGTTCCCCTCGAAGCCGCCGCAGGCCAGGACGACCGTATCGGCCGTGATGGCGCGCTGCTGACCGTCGGGCTCGCGCACGACGATGCCGTTGACCCGCCCCTCGCCGTCGAGGGTCAGCTCGATCGCCTCGCGCCCGTAGAATACGTCGGCGGTCCGATACTTCGCGATGCGGATCAAGTAGTTGTCGAGGATCTCCTTGCCGCCACCCACCGGGTAGGCGTAGTGCTGCCCCTCGAAATCCAGGGCGGCGTTCTCCTCGTCGCGATGGACCAGCTTGACGCCGTGGTCCTGCATGAACCCGACCGTGTCTGGCACCTCGTCCTCGAGCCTGCGCCAGTAGTCGAGGTCCGACGGGACCGGACGGTCCTCCTGCCCCACCCGTCCAACCCGGTCGCGCGAGAGCGTGTTGTCGTGTTTGAGCCGCAGAAAGGGCGTCGTCCAGCGCGAAGCCCCCGGCCATACGCCCTTCTTTCCCGCCTCGATCAACGCCACGCTGCCAACCCGGCCGGCCCTTTCCGTCGTCTCCAGGAAGCTCAACGTCGCCGCCGAGCCTGCGAAACCGCTACCAATGACCGCCACGTCGTAGTCCGGCAAAACCTTCTCCTTCCCAGAACGCCTGTCCTCCGGCTCCTCCTGTTTTGTATGATGACACACAATTAAAGATAATGCGTAAAGTGATGCAAGGAACAGGTATAGTTGCGATGCCCGGGGCTCGACTCTCGTCTCTGTGGCGAGCGACGCCGGCGCGATCGTCTCCTGGTGAATGGACCATCGGTAGTACGGTGGGCCTGGCGGCGGAGACCACCGTGCGTCCGCCGGGAGTACGCCGGAGCCCGCGTCTCCGGAAGCACCGGACCAGGCGGCACGAGCGGCGAGAAAGGTACGACGGTGAGCGGCGCGATTCTGCTACGTTGGTCGAGGGTCCCCGATCCTCTGGACGAGCTCAGATTCTAGGGCACGAGTAGCGGTGCGTTCATCTCAGGCGCGCTTCGCCCTGCGCTCCCGGTCTTTCGCGATCTTCGCGGCCGGGACCCTGGTAAGCCAGACGGGCGAGTGGATGACCCTGGTCGCTTTAAACTGGGCGGTGCTCGAGTTCACCGGCTCCGCGGTGTACCTGGGCTTGATCAACGCCTGTCGGCTGGTCCCCGTTTTCCTGCTCAGCGTCCCGGCCGGGGTACTTGCGGATCGAACCGACCGGCGAAAGCTACTGATCCTGATGCAGGCCGGTACCATGCTGTCGACGTTCTGGGTCGGGTACTTGCTGGCGGCGGGGAGCCCGTTCTGGTTGTTGGCCGCCGTGGTGACGCTACGCTCGGTCATGATGGCCGTGGTTACGCCGGTTCGCAACTCCCTGATCCCGAACCTGGTGCCGGAGCGTCAGGTAGCCAGCGCGGTCGCGGTCGACGGCGCCGTGCGGAACGTTGCTCGCATCGCGGGACCGGCGATCGCCGGGGTCTTGCTGGCCGTGATGGAGGTCTCGGGCGTGTTCTGGATCAGCGCGTGCAGCATCGCGGCCGTGTTGCTCTCGCTGTCTGTCGTTCGCCCGGAATCCAAGAGGGATGTCGGTACCACTACGGTAGGAGCGGATATCCGGGAGGCGGCTGCTTACGTGAAGAACAGCCCGTCCGTCCAGTCACTCCTGATCCTGGCCGTGGTGCCCATGGTGTTCGCGTTCCCCTACACCGCCATGATGCCGCTGTTCGCGGAGAAGCTTTTGAGGCTCGGACCGGAGGGGCTCGGCATCCTGCTCTCGGTCGCCGCGGCGGGCGCCCTCATGGGATCGGCGTGGCTGTCCCTGGGAGGCGAGACGGAAGGGGCGGGAAGATGGCTGGTGTGCTCGACCATCGGCCTCGGCCTGTTCCTTCTCCTGTTTATGATCTCGCAGAGTTTCGTCGTGGCGGCGGTCACGATCTTCCTGGTGGGGCTCGCCAGCTCGACGTACCGCACGATGAGCCGCGTCACCCTCCAGACACGGGTCCCGGATCGACTCCGCGGCCGGATAATGAGCATCGCGCTGATGGATAGGGGGCTGATGCCGCTGGGGGCGATCCTGATCGGCGCCGTCGCCGAATGGGCGGGCGCCCTGTGGGCCGGCGCGGCCATGGGGGCCGGATGTATTGCCGTCACCCTGGCGGTGCTCGCCGCAAGGCCGAGGATCTGGAGCCTGTAAACTCCGAAGATTCCCGGGGGCCGGCGACGCGCCGTCCCTTTCGTCCTCCGGATCCGGAGAGAAGGCCCGGGGCGGCCTCCGAACCGGGAGGCGACTTGCATTACAGTACTGAGCCATCGGCTTCGTAGCTGTTCAATTACATGAGGGCGTGTCGTCAGAGAGGGAGATGCTCGTATGGGTCGGGATGCGTTTCCGGTCGTGTTCGACGGCCACAACGACGTACTGCTAAGGCTCGGTGGGCCGGATGGGGGCGGCCCCGGCGCGTTCTTCGAGCGCGGCGACCGTGGGCACCTGGACCTGCCCCGGGCACGAGAGGGGGGCTTCGGGGGCGGCTTCTTCGCCGTCTGGATCCCCTCGCCCAGGGAGCAGACGCCAGCGCCCGGGCGTACTCCGGGATCGCTCCCACCCGCGCTCGATGCCGCGTACGCGTTGCGCCGCTCGATGGCCGCCACCGCCATGCTGTTCGGGATCGAGGATCGCTCGGACGGGAAGTTCCGGGTCGTCCGCACCGCCGCCGAGCTGCGGCGGTGCCTGGACGAGGGAGTAATGCCGGCGGTGCTCCACTTCGAGGGCGCCGACGCGATCGACACCGACCTCGACGCGCTGCACGTGCTCTACCGGGCGGGGCTGCGCTCGCTGGGCCTCGTCTGGGGGCGGCCGAACGCCTTCGCCGAGGGCGTCGCCGTGCATTTTCGGCGCTCGCCGGATACGGGGCCGGGGCTGACCGAAGCCGGCAGGGAGCTTGTTCGCGCCTGCAATGACCTGCGCATCATGATCGACCTTTCTCACCTGAACGAGCGAGGCTTCTGGGACGTGGCGGCTCTCACGGATGCCCCGCTCGTCGCGAGCCACTCCAACGCCTACGCCCTCTGTCCCTCCTCCCGGAACCTCACGGACCCGCAGCTCGACGCCATAGCCGCCTCCGACGGGATGGTCGGCCTCAACTTCGCGGTCAACTTCCTCCGCGAGGACGCGGCCCGGGATGCGAGCACTCCTCTGGACGTGATGGTCCGGCAGATCGACCACCTCGTCGAGCGAGTCGGGATCGACGGGGTCGGCTTCGGCTCCGACTTCGACGGGGTTTTGATCTCGCAGGAGATAGGCGACGTGTCGGGCCTGCCGAAGCTCCTGTCGGCGCTGGGGGACCGGGGCTACGACGACGGGGCCCTCCGGAAGCTCGCCCACGAGAACTGGGTCCGCGTCCTGCGCAAGACCTGGGGCGAGTAAGGGGAAGTCGAGCGATGCGTCCTGCGCCGATTCTCCCCGCAGTTTTTTAGATAGCGTCGTCGTCTCCCTCCAGAGTAGCTTCATCTCGCGGGGCTCGACGAGCACGATCGGTTGGGGACGTGCGTCCTGCCGCGGCCGGCGCGGGCGAGATCGGCGGCCACGTTCCCGGAGGTTCCGAGGGTGCGGCCGTTCCGTTTCTAGCTACGGGGGGTGGGGTAGGAGGAGTCGCTACGAGCACCTTGGCTCGCGCCAGGCCACCCTCCGGCACACGGCCTCGAGGTAGGAGGAAGAATCTATGGACGAGAACGAGAAGAACAGGCCGAACGATGCCTCCGAGCGTGCGGGTGAGGGCGAAGCCGCCCGAGACGCGGCGGAACCGGCGTTGCCTCCGGCCCCGCAAGCGCCGAAAGAGCGCCTCCAACCGCCGCCGAAGGTCCCTGAGGAGGAACTACCTCCGCCGCCCGAGGTAGGGACGCAAGAGATGCGTCCGGCCCCGCAGGTGGGCAAGCAAGACCTATCCCCGGCTCCCGAGACTTCGGAGGAGAACCTGCCTCCGGCTCCGCAGGTACCGGAGGAGAACCTGTCCCGGGCTCCGAGCGTGCCGGAGGAGACCATCCCTCCGGCCCCCGAGGTACCGCCCCAGAAGCTGCCCCCGCCTCCCGTCCCTCCCGCCGCGGACCTGGGAACGGCCCCGGAGCCCGTGCCGAAGCAGGAGCTCTCGCCGCCCCCTCCGGTGCCGAAAGAGGATCTGACGCCGGCCCCCGAGGTTCCCCCCGCCCAGGAGCTCCCTCCCCCTCCGAGCGTACCAGGGGAGAACCTACCCCCGCCCCCGGAGGTCGCGGCCGAGGAGGTGTCAGAGCCCCCGGAGGTGCCGCCGGCGCGGCCATCGCCGGTTTCGGAATCGGCCAGGGTCGTGGGGGAACGGTTCGAGGAGGTCGACATGGCCGTGCCCGTGATCGAGGAGGAGCTCGTAGTCAAGAAGCGCCCCGTGATCAGGGAGGAGCTGAGGATAAGGAGGAGGGTCGTCGAGGAGGAAGAGGTGTTCGAGGTCGACCTGCGCAAGGAGGAGGTCGACGTGGAGGATACCTCCGGGAGGTCGCGCGAGGACTGAGCCCCGACCGGCAGCCAACGGGTCTTCTCGCCCGCCCCTGGCCCGTTGCCCAGGCCTCCTCCGCGGGTCCCGTCCTGCCGGGGAGGCCTGCGTATGCTACTATTTGTCGCGTTTGCTATTGAGCAGTTGATACCGGTATCAAGTTCGCGGAGGAAGATGAAAAGTTACATGGCGCGGCCCCAGTCGGTCGAGCGCAATTGGCATCTCGTCGACGCCGAGGGGAAGACGCTGGGGCGTCTCGCCTCGGAGATCGCGCGCGTCCTGCGCGGCAAGAACAAGCCGCAGTACACGCCGCACGTAGACACGGGCGACTTCGTGGTCGTGGTGAACGCCGAGAGGGTGGTCGTCACGGGCAGGAAGGCCGAGCAGAAGGTCTACTGGCGGCACTCCGGGCGCCCGGGCGGCCTCAAGGAGACGAGCTACGAGGTCATGATGGAGCGCAAGCCGACCGAGATCCTGCGCAAGGCCGTCTGGGGCATGATGCCGAAGACGCGGCTCGGGCGGGCGCAGTTCAAGAAGTTGAAGATCTACGCAGGGTCCGAGCATCCGCACCAGGCTCAGAACCCGCAGCCCTACGAGGTGAGGTAAAGAATGGCGGCAACTCAGACGTTGTACAGCGGCACGGGCAGGCGCAAGACGAGCGTGGCTCGCGTGAGGCTCCTGCCGGGCGACGGCAAGATCACGGTGAACGGCCGGGATTACAAGGAGTACTTCCCGCGCAACACCTACCAGGTGATCGTGACCTCCCCCTTGAGGGTCCTCGAGGTCGCGGGCAACTACGACGTGGTCGTGAAGGTCGAGGGCGGCGGCCCGACGGGGCAGGCGGACGCGGTGCGCCACGGGATCGCGCGCGCCCTCTCCGAGGAGTCCCAGGAGGCGCGCGGCGAGCTGAAGAGCGCGGGGCTGCTTACCCGCGACTCCCGCGCCGTGGAGCGCAAGAAGTACGGCCTGAAGAAGGCCCGCAAGCGCCCGCAGTTCTCCAAGCGCTAGAAGGCAGAGGAGAGACGAGGTCTCCGGCGGGCCCCCCCGCGTCGCGAGCGCAACGCGCTCGCGGCGGCACGGGGGGCCGCCCGGCGTTCGGGAGGTTTTTTGCAGAGGATCAAGTTCGGTACCGACGGGGTGCGCGGGGTCGCAAACGAGGGCCTGACCCCCGAGATGGCCCTGCGCCTCGGGCTCGCGGGGCGCGCCTCTTCGGCGGCCCCATCCTCGTCGGGCGCGACACGCGCCTCTCCGGCGGGATGCTCTCCGACGCCCTCGCCGCCGGGGCCGCGAGCGGCGGCGCCTCCGTTCTGGAGCTCGGCGTGCTGCCCACCCCCGGCGTCGCCGCCCTCGCGGCCAAGCTGGGGGCGAGCGCGGGCGCCGTAGTGAGCGCCTCGCACAACCCCTACCCGGACAACGGCATCAAGTTCTTCTCCGGGGAGGGCCGCAAGCTCCCGACGGACGTCGAGGCGGAGCTGGAGCGGCTCACCGGCGAGGAGGCTCCCCGGCCGACCGGCGGCGACGTGGGCGCGGCGGAGCCCGTCGAGGAGGCGGTCGCGCTGTACGCGGAGCACGTCCTCGGGATGCTGCGCCCGAGCGCCGAGGGGACGAGGGTGCTGCTCGATTGCGCGCACGGGGCGGCGTACGAGGTCGCCCCGCTCGCGTTCTCCGGGGTCGGGGCGAAGCTCTCGGTGGTGGGGAACGAGCCCGACGGGACGAACATCAACGAGGGCGTGGGCTCCACGCACGTCGAGGGGCTGGACGCGCGCGGCAACGACGTTGCCTTCGCCTTCGACGGGGACGCCGACCGGGTCCTCGCCGTCGACGAGACGGGCGGCGTGGTCGACGGGGACCGCATACTCGCGATCCTCGCCCGCGACCTCCACGAGCGCGGGGCCCTGAAGGGCGGGGTCGTGGTCACGGTCATGAGCAACCTGGGCTTCTTCAAGGCGATGGACGGCCTCGGGATACCCTACGAGGTCACGCCCGTCGGCGACCGGCACGTGGCCGAGGCCATGAGGAGGAGCGGGGCCTCCCTCGGCGGCGAGCAGTCGGGGCACGTGATCCTCTCGGAGTACGCGACGACCGGCGACGGGCTGGTAACGGCGCTGGCCCTGCTGGACGTGATGGCGAGGAGCGGCAAGCCCCTCTCGGAGCTCGCGCGGGTCATGGAGCGGTACCCGCAGAGCCTGATCAACGTCCGGGTCGAGGGTTCGGCCCCGGAGGTGGCCGGGAGCGGCGCCGCGAAGGAGGCCGTTGTCCGCGCGGAGCGGAGGCTCGGCTCGGAGGGACGCATCCTGCTCAGGCCGAGCGGGACGGAGCCCGTGGTGCGGGTTATGGTGGAGCACGAGGACGCGGCGGTCTGCCGCGAGGTCTGCGAGGAGGTCGCGGCGGTCGTCGCCGAGGGCGCCTCCGGGGCCAAGGGGGTTCGGGTTTGAGGTTTGTAGGATGCTCTTTGGCCTGGCGGCCGGGCGAGGCGGGGACGCGCGAGTCGTGCCTCGTGGTCCTGGACGAGCGCGGCAGCATCGTCGCCAACTCCTTCGCGCAGGGTGCTGCGGAGCTCGCGGCGGCGGCCGAAGGCTACGCCGAGGGACGGCGGGGGGTCGTGGTCGGGGTGGATGCGCCGCTCTCCGTCCCGAACGAGCGGGGGACGCGCAGGATCGAGCGCATCCTCTCGAAGGTGGCGCTGCCGGCGTACTCGGCGAGCCGCAAGATGTTCGGCGGGGCCCCGTTCGCCGAGGAGCTTCTGGCGGCGCTCGAGGGGGTCGGGATCGAGTACACCGACTACCCGTTCAAGCGCGCCCGGGGCCAGAGCGTCGTCACCGAGGTCGACTCGGCGGCGACCTTGAAGGTCCTGCTCTTCGAGCGCGGCGACGACGCGCGGGAGGGGGAGAGGAGCGCCGACGAGGACCTCGCGGCGGCCCTCCGCGAGCTGCCGGAGCCGAAGCTGCGCAAGGGGAACAAGGAGGCGCGCGCCGCCGCGCTCAAGGGGGCCGTGGACGCGCTGTGGAACACGCCGGGGCTGCGCTTGAGGACCGGGAACCTCTCGGCGGACCTGAACGCCCCGGAGAACGTGGACCTCTCCAAGCTCGACATCACCGCCGAGCTCTCGCACGCGGAGCTGGACCGGCTGGCCGCGCTCGTGGAGGGGACGCTCGCCGCGTACACCGTGCACCGGCACTGGAAGGGCCGGGACGGCTCCATCGTGGTCGGCACCGGGCACGAGGGCTCCGTCCTGCTGCCCGCGCCGGAAGGGTTGCAGCACCGCATCGCCGAGGAGTGCCGCGCATCGATGGTGCCCTACGCCTAGGGAAGGAGGGTAGGGTTTGGGCCTGAAAGTCCGCATCATCCCCTGCCTCGACGTGAACGCCGGCAGGGTCGTCAAGGGGACGAAGTTCAAGGACCTGCGCGACGCGGGCGACCCCGTGGAGCTCGCGGCCCTCTACGACCGCGAGGGGGCCGACGAGCTGGTCTTCTACGACATCACCGCCTCCCACGAGGGGCGCGAGACCGCAGCAAGGCTCGCGAGGGCGACCGCGGAGGAGGTCTTTATCCCGTACACCATCGGCGGCGGGGTGAGGACGGCGGACGACATGCGCGCGATGCTGCGGGCCGGGGCCGACAAGGTCTCCGTGAACAGCGCCGCCGTGAGGACGCCGGACCTCGTCGACGCGGGCGCGGAGCGGTTCGGGAGCCAGTGCGTCGTCCTCAGCGTGGACGTGAAGCGCAAAGGAGACGGCCGGCCCGGCTGGGAGGTCTACCTGAACGGGGGCGCGTGAACACGGGGATAGACGCCGTAGAGTGGTGCGTGGAGGGCGAGAGACGGGGGGCGGGGGAGTACGTGTTGAACAGCATGGACGCCGACGGGACCGAGGTGGGCTACGACCTCGACCTCATAAGCGAGGTCGCGGGCAGGACGGGGCTCCCGATCATCGCCTCCGGCGGGGCGGGACACCCGGACCACATGGTAGCCGCCGTGCGAGCAGGCGCCTCCGCCGTCCTCGCCGCGAGCATCTTCCACTTCAACGAGTGGACCATCGCCGACACCAAGGCGAGGCTCGCAGAAGCCGGGATCCCCGTCCGATGAGCGCCCGCGAGAACGCCCCGACGGAGGTCCGCTACGACGCGAACGGGCTCGTCCCCGTCGTGGCGCAGGACTCGACCACGAACGAGGTCCTGACCCTCGCCTACGCGAACCGGGAGGCCGTCGAGAAGACCCTTGGGACCGGCGAGGCCCACTACTACTCCCGCTCTCGTCGAGAGCTCTGGCGCAAGGGCGAGACGAGCGGGAACACGCAAAGAGTGGTCGAGGTCCGGCTCGACTGCGACGGCGACGCCCTGCTCTACAGGGTCGACCCCGCGGGCCCCGCCTGCCACACCGGAGAGCAGACCTGCTTCTTCACCACGCTCTCAGATGGGGGATCCTCGGTCCGGGAAGAACCACACCTCGGGCGCACGCTGACGAGGCTCGCCGGCACGATAAAGGAGCGCCACGGGAGATGCCCGAGGGCTCCTACACGGCGAAGCTGTTCGGGCGTGGGGCGGGTACATCGGCCAGAAGGTCGGGGAGGAGGCGGTCGAGGTCGTGGTGGCGGCGCTGCAGGACGACAGGGTCGCCGAGGAGACGGCCGACCTCCTCTACCACCTGCTGGTGCTCCTGGAGGAGCGTGGCGTCCCGACGGAAGAGGTCGCGAGGATCCTCGATGAACGGCACAGGTAGAGGGCTCACCCCGAGCCTTCCGGAGGCCCGGCGCCTCGCCCGGGGGTACGACGTCGTGCCGCTGTACGCGGAGTTTATAGGGGATCTGGAGACGCCGATCTCCGCCGCGCTCAAGTTCTCGGACGAGTCGCACGTCTTTCTGCTGGAGAGCGCCGAGGAGGCGGAGCGGTTCGGGCGGTACTCGTTTCTGGGCTTCGGCCCGAAGCGGACGCTCTCGTACCGCGACGGCGTCTACACCGTCGTCGACTCCGACGGGGTGCGCGAGGTGCCGGCCAAGGACCCGTTCCGGGGGCTCGCCGAGATCGTCGGGAAGAAGAGCGTCGCGCCCCTGCCGAACCTGCCGGCCTTTGTCGGCGGGGCGGTCGGGTACTTCTCCTATGACGCCGTGCGCTACCTCGAGAAGCTCCCCGGCGCGCCGCCGGACGACCTGGAGGTACCCGAGGCTTACTTCGCGGTCACGGACACTCTGATCGTCTTCGACCACCTGAGGCACAAGGTGCTCGTGATCTCCCTCGTCGACGCCGCCAACCTTCGCGACGTGGAGGGCGAGGGCTTCGCCGCCGCCTACCGCAGGGCCGCCGACGACATCGCCCGCGTCGCGGAGAGGCTCGCGGCCCCGATGCTCCGCCGTCCCCTGCCGGAGGGGAGCGGGGGGGCGATGGAGATCCAGTCGAACTTCACCCGCGCCCGTTACGAGGAGTCCGTGGAGCGGGCGAAGGAGTACATCCGGGCGGGGGACGCCTTCCAGGTGGTGCCGAGCCAGCGCTTCTTCGCCGAGGTCGGGGACCTCGACCCGTTCCTCCTGTACCGGGGCCTGAGGACGGTCAACCCGTCGCCGTACATGACGTACCTGAAGATGGGGGAGATGGCGCTCGTCGGGGCGTCGCCCGAGCCCCTGGTCCGGGTCGAGGGGCGACGCGTGATGACGCGTCCGATCGCGGGGACGCGCCCGCGCGGGGCGACGGCCGAGGAGGACGCGGCGCTCGCGGAGGAGCTACTCGCGGACGTCAAGGAGCGGGCCGAGCACGTCATGCTCGTGGACCTCGGGCGCAACGACCTCGGGAGGGTCGCGGAGATAGGGAGCGTGAGCCTCGAAGACTTCATGGGGATCGAGCGCTACTCCCACGTCATGCACATCGTCTCGACGGTGGAGGGCGACCTGAGGGAGGGCCTCAACGCGCTCGACGCCCTGGCGGCGGCGTTCCCGGCGGGGACGGTCTCGGGGGCGCCGAAGGTCCGGGCGATGGAGATCATCGACGAGCTCGAACCCACCCGCCGCGGCCCCTACGCGGGCGCGACCGGCTACTACGGCGTCGACGGCCGCCTCGACACCTGCATAACGCTGCGCACCGCGCTCCTGAAGGACGGCCGCGCCTATTTCCAGGCCGGCGGCGGGGTCGTCGCCGACTCGGTGCCGTCACTGGAGTACGAGGAGACCCGCAACAAGGCCGGGGCGATGGTCCGCGCCCTGGAGGTCGCCCGGAGCCGCGGAATGTGGCTCTAGGAGAGGGCTACGCCGGGCCGTACAGCATCCCGGAGGGACCGCGGAGGGTGTGGCTTCTGATGTCCCCGCGCCTGAGAGAAAGCCCCCGCTCCTAGCGGTCTCGGCGCGCCCTGACCGCCTCCGCGAGCTCCCGGAGGACGGGGACGGTCATCCCCCAGCCCATGCACGCATCGGTGACGCTCTGGCCGTAGACGAGGTCGGTGCCGCCCTCGGTCAGGTCCTGGGCCCCGTCTTCGAGGAAGCTCTCCATGAGGACGCCGACGATGCCCCTCTGGCCCCCGGCGACCTGCGAGGCTATGTCGGAGGCGACGGCGGGCTGGCGGCGGTAGTCCTTCAAGCTGTTGCCGTGGCTCGTGTCGATCATGACGCGCTCGGGGAGGCCGACCTTGCGGAGGGCGGCGAGGGTGTCCCGGACGCTCTCGGCGTCGAAGTTCGTGCCGGTCTGCTTGCCGCCGCGCAGGATCACGTGGCAGTCTTCGTTGCCGCGGGCGTTGACGATGGCGGCGAGCCCCTGCTCGGTGACGCCGAGGAAGTGGTGCGGGTAGTCGGCGGCGCGCAGGGCGTCGATGGCGATCTGGATGTTCCCGTCGGTCCCGTTCTTGAAGCCGACCGGCATCGAGAGGCCGGAGGCCAGGTCGCGGTGGACCTGGCTCTCGGTCGTGCGCGCCCCGATCGCGCTCCACGCGATGACGTCGGAGAAGAACTGCGGGGAGATCGGGTCCAGGACCTCGCAGCCCGCGGGCAGCCCGAGCTCGGCGATCTCGAGCAGGAGCCCGCGCGCCGCGCGGAGCCCGGCGTTGATGTCGAAGCTGCCGTCGAGGTGGGGGTCGTTGATGAGCCCCTTCCAGCCGACGGTCGTCCGAGGCTTCTCGAAGTAGACGCGCATGAGGATCAGGAGGTCTTCCCGGAGCTCCTCGGCGACCTCCAGGAGGCGCCGGGCATAATCCAGGGCCGCCTGGGGGTCGTGGACGGAGCAGGGCCCGACCACCACGATCAGGCGGTCGTCCTCGCCATTGAGGACGCGCACGACCTCCTCGCGGGCCCGCCGCACGGTCGCCGCCGCCCTGCGGGAGAGCGGGAGCTGCTCCAGCAGGATCGCGGGCGGCTCCAGGGGCCGGATGCTCTTGACCCTGAGGTCGCGGGTCTTCGCTTCGGCCGCCTCGGCCTCGCCGCCGACCACGTCTTCCACGCCGGGGATGGTCTCCAGGATGGCCCGAAGCTCGATCGGAACCTCGCCCTCCAGACCGACGACGGAGCGCCCCTCGCCCTCGAAGACGCTGGTCCCGAGGCCCGCCTTCTCGGCCTGGCCCCGCACCGCCTCCACCGCCCCCCGGGAGCCGTTGGAGGAACGCACCACAACGAACATCTCTTCCATCTCCTGTCTGTTACTGAACACGAACGGAAGCAGAGGCCTGAGCGCCCCTGCCGCTTGAAAGCGGGGTCCACCCCGTTTGCACCAGTGTAGCGGGCGCACGCGAGCCGTCAAGAATCGGCCGCGTTCGCGCACCCGCGGTCCCGGCGAGGGCCCGCCCTTTCGCGCCGCCGGGGAGGGGCGCGGCGGTCTCCCGGCCCCGGTTCCCCGTCCCGCGGGGGCCGTTCTCGGCTCTCCGAGCCCCCGGCCGCCAGACGGCAGACCGCCCCTTACCCGTAAGCTATACTTGCCGCCATGCTGAGCGTTCTCCTCCTTCTGGGCGGCTATCTGCTGGGCTCCGTGCCGACGGGGCTCATAGCGGGGCGTGCCTACGGGGTGGACGTCCGGCGCTCCGGGAGCGGCAACATCGGGATGGCGAACGTCCTGAGGACCGCGGGCAAGGGAGCGGCCGTCATCACGATGGTCGGGGACATGCTCAAGGGCTTCGTCCCCGTGCTCCTGGCACGCGCCCTGACGACGAACGAGTGGATCGTGGCGGCCGTGGCGCTCGCGGCGGTGGTCGGGCACTGCTGGCCCGTCTTTCTGGGCTTCAAGGGGGGCAAGGGGGTCGCGACGGGGGCGGGAACCTCGATCGCGCTCGCCCCGGTCGTGGGCCTGGCGCTCTTCGCGTTCTGGTGGATCGTGGTGTTTATAGGGAGGTACACCTCCCTGGGCGCCATCGCCGTGATGGTACTGAGCCCGATCGTCTTCCTGCTGACGGGGCAGCCGTGGCCGTACGTCCTGTACACGGTCGTCGGCGGGGCGCTCGTCCTGTACCGCCACAGGGAGAACGCGCGCGCCCTCCTCAACGGGACGGAGCGCAAGATCGGGGAGAAGGCTGGGGGGAACAATGTCCGCGCTCGCTGAGGCTTACCGGGGAAGTCCGTCCTCCTGACGGGGGGACCGGCTTCTTGGGGACCGCGCTCGTCGAGAAGATGCTGAGGAGCCTGCCGTCCCTGGGCCGCCTGTACCTGATCGTGCGCCCCTCCCGCACCCAGGGGCGAGGGAGAGGTTCGAGAAGGACGTCCTGGGCTCCGCCGCCTTCAAGGCTTTGCGCGACGAGCTCGGGGAGGGGTTCGCGGACCACGCCGCCGAGAAGGTCCGCGTGCTGGAGGGCGACGTGCACTCCGAGGACCTGGGGCTCGGGCCGGAAGACCTCGCCGAGCTCTCGCGGGAGGTGGACGTCGTGATCCACTCCGCCGCCTCCGTCGTCTTCGACGCCCCGCTCGACGCCGCGGTGGACTCGAACGTGCGCGGCACCCTAGGCCTCCTGACCCTCGCCCGCTCCTGGGAGAAGAGGCCGCTCTTCATGCACGTCTCGACCTCTTACGTGGCGGGGACGAAGCCCGGCCTCATCCTCGAGGAGCCGCCGGGCGAGGGGACGCCGAACGGGAAGAAGCTCGACCCGAAGGGGGAGGTCTCGCGCCTCGACGCGATCGTGCGCGAGGTCGAGGAGGCCTCAGGGGAGAAGGGCCTCGTGAGGCGTTTCGACGAGGAGGCGCGGCGCGAGCTCGGGATGGTCGGCGAGCCCGACGAGGTGGCCGAGAGGGTCGAGACGCTCAGGCGCGCGTGGGTCCGCGAGCGGCTCGTCGAGCGCGGCAACGAGCGGGCGCGGGAGCTCGGGTGGCAGGACGTCTACACGTTCACCAAGTCGCTCGCCGAGCGGCGGGTCCTGGAGGAGCGGGGGGACCTGCCGCTCGTGATCCTCAGGCCCGCGATCATCGAGAGCTCCTTGAGGGAGCCTTACCCCGGTTGGATCCAGGGCTCCCGCATGGCCGACCCCATCATCATGGCCTTCGCCCGCGGCATCCTGCGCGAGTTCCCCGGCGACCCGAAGAGCATCGTGGACATCGTCCCCGTGGACCACGTCGTGAACGCCGTCATCGCCGCCGCCGTCCGGCGCCCCGAGGAGCCCGAGGTCTACCAGGTCGCCTCCGGGGAGCGAAACCCCATCCGCTACCGCGATTTCTACGAGAACGTCCGGGAGTTCTTTCTGAAGAACCCGCTCAGGGACTCGGGCGGGCGGCCTGTCCCCGTGCCGGAGTGGAGCTTCCCCGGGCGCAAGCGCGTCGAGGGGCTCCTGAAGGCGGAGCTCACGGGCCTCAAGGTCGCGGGCGCGCTCGTCTCGCGGATGCCCGAGGGGCACGCGAAGACGGACCTTCGCGGCAGGATCGCCAGGGCCGACAAGCGCGCCCGGATGAGCTACTACTTCAGCCGCATCTACGGCGACTACGGGGACATGAAGAGCACGTTCTCCGCGAGGCGCGTGTACGAGCTGTACAAGTCCCTCCCCGAAGGGGACCGCGAGGCCTTCCCGTTCGACATCGCCGAGGTCGACTGGAGGGAGTGGCTTCAGGAGACGCACCTGCCCGCCATCACCCGGAAGCCCGGGCGAAAGAAGCGCGGCAAGGGCCGCGAGGAGAAGCCGGGCGAGGTCGCGGCGATCTTCGACGTCGACGGCACGCTCGTCAAGTCCAACGTCGTCTCCTACTACGCCTGGATGAAGATGCGGGACCTCCCGCCCATAAAGCGGCCCCTCTTCGCCGCCTCCATCCTCGGGAAGGTGCCGTACTACTGGGCGCTGGACAAGATCAGCCGCACCCACTTCAACCGCGCCTTCTACAAGAGCTACAAGGGCTGGAAGCCGGCCCGAGCCCGCGCCCTGGGCAAGGAGAGCTTCGCCGGGTACACCCTGGACCGCCTCTTCCCCGGCGCCGTCGAGGAGCTCCGGGAGCATAGAAGGGCCGGGCACCGCATCGTCCTGCTCTCGGGGGCCCTGGACTTCGTGCTCGAACCCTTCAAGGACCTCGCCGACGACGTCCTCTCGGCGAAGCTGGAGGAGGAGGACGGCGCGTTCACCGGCGAGCTCTCTGGGGCTCCGGTCGCGGGGGAGGCGCGCGCCCGGATGCTCGCCTCGTTCGCCCGCAAGCGCGGCCTCGACCTCTCGCGCTCCTACGCCTACGCCGACTCGATCTCCGACCTTCCCATGCTGGAAGCCGTCGGCAACCCCGTGGTCGTGAACCCCGACGGCCGGCTCGAGAAGGCCGCCAGGGAGCGCGGCTGGACCATAAAGCGCTGGCGCCGGGGGTAAGCCTCCCCGATCATGCTAGCCCTCCGGTACAGAAAGAGCGTCCCGCGCTACCTCCTCATGCGCGCCGCTGCCTCCCGCATCAAGGGCCTGGACACCAGCTCGATCTCGCCGCTCCAATTAGTCAACGTCCCCGAGCCCGCGCTCCCGACCCCGAGTGGGTGCGCGTCCGGCCGCTACTCTCCGGCATCTGCGGCTCCGACCTCGGCACGCTCTCGGCGGAGAGCTCGCCGTACTTCTCGCCCCTCACCTCGCCCCCGTTCGTGATGGGGCACGAGATCTTCGGGAGGTGGTGGGGAGAGCGGGGGCTTCCGTGCCGGCGAGCGGGTCGTCGTCGAGCCCGCGCTGAACTGCACGGTGCGCGGCATAGACCCGCCCTGCGCCTACTGCGCCTACGGCCGCTACGCCCTCTGCATCAAGGTGACGGAGGGAGACATCGCGCCTGGCATTCAGACCGGCTTCTGCGGCTCCACCGGCGGGGCTGGTCGACCGGGACGCTCGTCGCCCATCCCTCGCAGCTCCACCCGGTCCCCGACGGCGTCACCGACGAGGCCGCCGTCGCGATAGAGCCCCTCGCCTGCGCGGCACACGCGGCGCTCGCCGCGAGCCCCGGGCCCACGAGACGGTGGTCGTCCTCGGGGCCGGGAACATCGGGCTGTTCACCGTCGCGGCTCTGCGTAGGCTCACGGAGGCGGGCAGGATCCTCGTCGTCGCCAAGCACGAGCGTCAGAGAGGAGAGGCCCTGCGGCTCGGGGCGGACGAGGTCTTCCACCCTGGGGAGGTCTACGGCGCGCTCCCGGAGGCCCTGGGGGCGACGGTGCACAAACCCGAGCTCGGTAAACCGGTGGTGCTCGGCGGGGCCGAGAGGGTCTTCGAGTGCGTGGGCTCCCCCGGCACCATCGAGGACGCGACGCGCCTCTGCGCCCCGAGCGGGGAGGTTATGCTCGTCGGGATGCCGGGGGCCAGAAGCTCACTGGACCTCACCCCCCTGTGGCACGGGGAGGTGAGGCTCACCGGGGCCTACGCCTACGGGATCGAGGAGCGCCTCGGCGAGGAGCCCATCAAGAGCTTCGAGCTCGCGCTGCGCATGGCGCCCGAGATAAAGCTCGACTCCCTCGTCGGCCCGCGTTTCCGTCTGCGGGAGTACCGCGAGGCGATAGCCGCCGCCCGGGCCTCCGGCCGGCGGGGCCACGTAAAGGTCGTCTTTGACCACCGCTAGCACGATGCAAGGAGTAGAGCGGTGAGCGCCCGCGTCGTCTCCCTGAACGTCGGCCTGCCACGGCCCCTGGCGCACGGCAGAGGCGAGGTCCGGAGCGGCATCTTCAAGTCCCCGGTCCGCGGGGCCCTGCGGTTCGGCGAGGCGGGGCTGGAGGGCGACGGACAGGCCGACACCGAGCACCACGGCGGCGCGGACAAGGCCGTGTGCGTCTACGCCACGGAGCACCTGCCGTACTGGCAGAGGCGCCTCGGCCGGAGCCTGGAGCCCGGCGCGTTCGGCGAGAACCTCTCCACGGAGGGTCTCGCGGAGACGAGGGTTCGCATCGGGGACGTGTACCGGGTGGGGACCGCGTTGGCGCAGGTCAGCCAGCCGCGCATCCCCTGCTTCAAGCTCGGCGCCCGCCACGGCGAGGGGAAGCTCGCGCTGTGGGTCAAGGAGACCGGGCTCACGGGCTTCTACCTGCGGTGCGTCGAGCCGGGGGAGGTTCGCGCGGGGGACGAGATCCTCCCGGTCGAGAGCGCGGAGCACGGCTTCACCGTCGCCGAGGCGAACCGGGTGATGCACGGCGACGGGCGGGACGTCGCGGGGATGGAGCGCCTCCTCGCCACGCCCGCGCTCTCCGCCGAGTGGAAGAGGATGCTGGAGGTCCGCCTGCGCAAGGCGACCGCCGGGCAAGAAGACAAGCTGACGGGCAGATCCGCCCAGAGCCGCTGAAGGGAGCTATCATGAGACGCCCCGGTACCATCAAGATTCTGGAGAACGACAGCCCGCCGATGATGTTCAACGCGGGCGACGGCTTCCACTACGAGAAGCTGCCGGCGGGGACGCGCGTGATCTACCCGCCAGGACCCGTCGAGCCCATCGCCGAACCCGGCGTCGCGATAGAACGGGCGCTCCTGGAGCCGATGGAGATGGAGCCCCTCCACGACCTCCTCTTCCCCGGCATGAAGCTCACCATAGGCTTCGACGACATCTCGCTGCCCATCCCGCCGATGCAGCCGCCGGACATCCGCCAGATGATCATCGAAAAGGTGGTCGAAAAGGCCCGCGCGAGGGGCGTGGAGGACATACACATCATCGCCGCCCTCGGCCTGCACCGGCGGATGACCGAAGCGGAGCTCCGCCACGCCCTCGGCAAGGGGCTCATGAGCGCCTACTACCCCGACCGCCTCTACAACTACGACGCCGAAGACCCGGACGGGAACGTCCAGATAGGCGAGACGGATCAGGGCGAGGAAGTGACCGTGAGCCGCCGGGTAGCGGAGAGCGACCTCCTCGTCTACGTGAACATAAACCACGTCGCGATGAACGGCGGGCACAAGTCCGTGCACACCGGCCTCTCGCCCTACGCGTCCATCCGCCACAACCACACCCCCGACACCCTCTCGAACACGAAGTCCCTGATGGACCCGAAAAACTCCGCGATGCACGGCTCGTTCAACCGGATGGGCGCGATCTTCGACGAGCACGTGAAGGTCTTCCACATCGAGACGACCCTCAACAACTCGGCCTTCCCGCCCGTCTTCGACTTTATGGCGAAGCCGGAGCACGAGTGGGGCGCGCTGACGAAGGCGAACTTCCTCGTAAACCACAAGGCGACGCAGGCGATGCCGCTACCGGCGGCGCGCAAGGTCTTCCACAGCATAAGGGCGCCGCACCGGATGACGAGCATCCAGGCCGGCTCGACGGACCCGGTGCACGAGGAGACGTTGAAGCACGTCTACCATCAGCAACTCGTCCCCGTGGAGGGGCAGGCGGACGTCTTGCTCATGGGCGTCCCGTTCGTCGGGCCGTACAACGTCAACTCGATCATGAACCCGATGCTCGTCTACAACATCCTGCTCGGCTACCTCTTCAACCTCTACAAGGGGAAGCCGCTCGTGCGCCAGGGCGGGGTGCTCATCGGGACGCACCCGATGCCGAACGACTTCAACGAGGTTCACCACCCGTCGTACATCGACCTGTGGAACGAGGTCTACCCACAGACCAACGACATACGGGAGATCGCGCACAAATACGAGAAGCGCTACGCCGAGGACCCCTGGTACAGGACCCTCTACCGCAACTCCCACGCCTACCACGGCGTCCACCCGTTCACCGTCCTGTACTGGGCCGCGCACGCCCTCGACCACCTCGGCGGCGTCATCCTCGTCGGCGGCGACCCGATGACCACCGCCAGGATGGGCCTCAAGCGCGCCGACACCATCGCGGAGGCCCTGGAGATGTCCAAGGACATCGTCGGCCCGAGCCCGAGCACGACCTATATGCACGTCCCGCCCCTGTTCATGGTCGAGGTGAGTTAGGGAAGGTGGGGGCACCGATCGAACTGGAGTCGGTTCTACCTATCCGCGATCCGCAGAATTACAAAGTGCATCTTGCGCACTGGAACGGTGAGGATCACCCTTTGGATGCCTTTGTGCGAGATCGCAACGATTGGGAATTATGGAACAGGTGGCGTCCGGGTAGGAACCGCTTCAACCGCCAGTACATCTTTTCGCTGATCGACTTCTACCTCGAATCCGACATCTGGTTGTTCGGAGGAATATACAAAGTCGTCTCTCGTTCGCCGGACAGCTACTCGCACAGTTATAGGGTGCAGTTGGATCGAGCATCTGCGCGGTTTGTAGGGCGTCTCAAAGTGCACTTCAAGCATCCGTATAGGGAACGATCTGTAAAGCTGGAGAACGTGTATGAAAGGATGGCCGTCTCCGAGCTTTTACGTGAACCCTACTCCGGCGAACGATTTCCTGGTTACGAAAATATCAACCACGATTTCGGCCTGCTAGAGACAGTGTTTCGGTCCAACAGACCTGACTGGAAAGCGGCGCTTGAGAACGTCAAGGGCGTCTACGTAATCGCCGACAAGCGGAACGGGAGAAAGTACGTAGGCTCGGCTTATGGGGACTTCGGCATATGGGCGAGGTGGGGATGCTATATCGGCACGGGGCACGGTTGGAACGATGAGTTGACCAAGCTCATTCGCGAGGAAGGGATCGAGTACGCGAGGAAGAATTTTCGGCTATCACTCTTGGAGTATCGGCCAACTCGTACCGACGATCGGGTAATCATCGAGAGGGAGAATTACTGGAAGGAGGCGCTGCTCTCCAGAGGGCCGTTTGGGTACAACAAAAACTGAACCACCTTTCTCTACGTCTTGTACAACGTTATTTTATAGGTAGTATGCGCGCCCTCGAAGTCGCGGCGTCTATCACGACCAAGGCTCCCTGTTCTAGAAGCTCGCCATGCTGGCGGAGCGCGGCAAAGAGCAGGGGCCCGACATCATCAGGCAGCACCGATTGCGAACGAAGCTGTACGACGCTCGGGCCCTCGGCATCGGTCAGAGCCAGCAGGCGCGTAAAGTCTAGATCGTGGGTGAACACAATGTACCCTTCCCCGAGCGCCCACTCCAAAAGTTCCGCGTCTGGCGCCCCTGGATCCCCTACCTGGCTCCAGTGGATCGCTTCGTAGCCTTGTTCCTCGAGCGCCTTCACCCAGACGGGCGAGAGGTTCATATCCAGAAGGAGCTTCAAGCAGGGACGATCTCAACCTCAAACTCTTCGAGCCTCCGTGCTGCGTAGCTCAACGCCGCACGGACGTCTTCCAGTTCGAGGTAGGGGTAAGCTTCTAAAATTTCTTTTTCCTCGTGTCCATCGGCTAGAAGCCCGAGTATGGTTCCGACCGTTACCCTCGTGCCGCGTACGCAGGGCTTGCCGCCCATGACCTCGGGGTTCCGGGTAATTCTTGCAAGTTCCGACATCTTGCTACGCTCCATTCTCGTCTCCGTACCGCGGATTATACGTGCGTCATTTTCTTGAGGAGGAGTTGAAGCCTTGAGGATGAGGGCAGGCCCCAGGTCTACCCACGCTCATCTTTCACTGCTCCTCACAGCCTCCACAGCGGATCGTCCCTGAGGTGGACGTTGTTGACCTGCAGCCAGTGCCTCTCGGCGGTGTCGCCCCGCTTGCGCCAGGGCCGCGTCAGGCCGACGCCGAGTATCGCCTCGGTGCCGGCCTCGAGGCGCCCTTGCACGCTTGCGACGAGGTCCCGGCGGGGCGTCATCCCGTCGCTCTCGTAGAGCCTGAGGTCGTTTACCACGAGGTCGACCGAGGGCGTAAGGTGATCCAGGACCATCCGGACCGTGCCGCGGTGGTCGACGTACAGCCAGGGCGGGCTCTCCGGCTTCAAGCAGCCGAGGGAGGCGCTTCCCCCTCCGACGTCGACCGTGCCGCTCTCGTCCCAGAGCTCGAGGTCGGGGCCGAAGATCTCCTCGAGGCTCTGCCGGGCTACCTCCTCCAGCGAGTCCCAGTAGTCGTCGGGGCCGTCGTCGAAGAGCCACGTCGCCCGCGCCGGATCGAAGCGGCGGTCTTCGACCTCGGGGGGGCGGCCGGCGTCGGTCGTGGGGCCGAGGTCCACGACGGCGCCGATGTCCAGCGGGCCGCCGTTGGGCCTGAGGAGACGGGTCGTGAGCCTGCCGTAGCGGAGCACCGGACGGACGTGGTCGAGCGTGTCGACGTCCACGCCCGCCGCGCAGACGTACCCTGGCTGCATCCGCGTCAGGTGGTTTACGAGGATCTGCATCTCACCCCTACAAGTGGACGGCCCGGAGATCCCCCCAGGCTTCGTTCAGGTACTCGAGGACGAGCCGCCGGTGGCAGCGTTCGGGCCCGGCCTCGCTGCACAGCAGCACGGTCGGGACCCCGAAGAGATCCCTGTCCAGCGCCTCCTCGACCCTGCGCTCCCGCAAGAGCCGCGTGAAGCTCCGCTCGTACCCCGGCCACTCCATGATCCCGTGCCTGTAGGCGTCGAGCATCTCGCGGGTCGGGGCGAGGAGGGGCTCGTGGAGGTACTCCGCGCCGCAGAGGCTCTCCAGGAAGAACGGGAGGTCGGCGCGCCTGGCGAAGCCGGCCAGCCGGGAGGCGTTGTTGAGCCTCACGTCGAGGAGGCGCCTGATGCCGGCCCCCTCTAACGCCCCGAAGAACTCGGCGGCCGTCTTTTTGGTGAAACCGATCGTATAGACTTCCGTGGGCTCACCTCCGCTTCCGTGAACAGGACCGGCTGGGCGCCGTGCTCCTCGCCCTCCGTCAGGACGCTGCCGTCGCCCCGGATGTGCCGGACCACGATCCCCCGCTCGCCCAGGGCCCGCCCGACGAGGAGCCTGCGGTGGCAACCGGCGGGGTCTTCCTCGCTGCAGAGCAGGGCAAGCGTGCGAGCCCGGAGCTCCTTCTCCAGCCTACTTATACCATCGAGAAAAGGCCCCGAACGCGCGAGCAGCGCGTAGTCCACCCTGCCGTCCGCGTCGTAGAACTCGTCCCCTGCGGGCCGCCCGCCAAGCTCCCCGCCCAGGAACAGGTACGCGATACCAGCGCCCGAGAGGGTCCCCCTGAGTGCGCGGGCGTTGAAGTGGGGCGCGTGCCTGGAGTACGGGCGCGAGCGGGCGTCTACCAGGACCTCGATCCCGTACCCCTCCAACAGGCCGACGAGCTTCTCCGCCGGGTGGTTGGAGTGCCCCACCGTGAACACCGACCCCCGGCCTCCCGCCCCCATGCCTCCGATGATCGAACCCTTTCCGTTCCGCCGAGCGTCCGGCCCGCGTGGCGCTCGAAGTCCTCCGTGGCATCCTCCGGAAATACGGGCGAGGTTGAGAATAACCTCGTCGCGTCCTCCTCCCAACGCCCTTTTTTGGAATGCCCGAGAACGTCTCGCGCCCGGGCCGGGCTCGTCGCGCCGGTCGGGTCGCGAGCGGAGAGCTCTCCTCTCCCCCGGGGGGACCGAAATATACCCTTTTCCGGTTGCGTGAGAGACCCCCTCTGTTAGCATGCACGGCGGAACGGGAAGAGGGAAGGAGAAGCATGGCGCAGACCGTCAGGCAAGGCTCGGAGGAGGGCGGGCAGTACACGCCCGTGGGCACGATCCACGTCGTGGATCCGAGCCCGCTCAACTGGTTGTTCATCACGTGGAACACGATGGAGGAGCCGGTCCGCACGGACGCCAACGGCTACCTCGTCGGGGCGGCGATGGAGGAGTCTCGCTGGATCGACGAGACGACGTTCGAGGTCAAGCTCAGGAAGGGTATCCGCTTCCAGGACGGGGAGGACTTCGACGCGAGAAGCTTCGAGCGGGCGTTCGTCGAGGTGCAGCGCTGGAAGGCGCCGCACCCGCCGGGGACCTCGCTCAACTTCCACCCCGACACGAGGCTCGAGATCCTGGACAGCCACACGGTGCGCATGATCTTCCCGGAGCCTGACGGCGCCATCCTCGGCAAGTTCCGCGGCTTCCACCTCCCGAGCACGCGCTTCTGGGACGAGATCGGCTTCGGCTACAAGAAATTAGGCACGGGCGAAGGCCACTGGTGAATAATCGACGCTCCGGGCCCGTGGGGCACCGGTCCGTTCGTCCTCTCCGAGGGCTACTCCGCCATCGCCAACGAGATCGCCATTATGGGGGCGCAGCCGCTTAACTGCGTCTGGCTAGACACCCGCGAGAAGCGCACCGACCGCGTCGTCCTCACGGCGAACACCGACCACTGGAACAAGGAGCGCGGGCCACGGCTCGAGAAGGTCGTGTACCGCAACGACATAGATCCGGCCGAGGCGCTCGACCTCGTGTGCGACACGGAGGGCGAGATCGACCTGGTCTCCGAGGTCTCCGCGGCGGACGCCGAGAAGGTGAAGAACTCCGAGTTCGCGCGCCTCGAGGTCATCGACGCGATGCGCGTCCTCCTCGGCCTCATCAACCGCGGGGCGGAGGACGCGCCCCTGCACGACGTTCGCGTCAGGAGGGCGCTGAACATGGCCGTGGACCGCGCCCGGCTCGTCGCCGAGGGCTTCGGCGGCTACGCCTACGAGAGCGCCGGCATCATCCCGTCCTACGCCGGAGGCTACGCGGGCCTCGAGCCCTACCCGCACGACCCGGATGCCGCGAAGAAGCTCCTCCGGGAGGCCGGCTGGCCCGAGGGACGCGCCCTGAAGCTCGCCACGACGACCGCCACGGAGCCCGTCGCGGGGATGCTCGCTGAAGGGATGGGCGAGTCTCTGGGGATAGGGGTCGACGTCATCGTCGTCCCGGACGAGGACCTGCTCGCCGCGCAGCACGCGCTCGTCGAGAAGGTGATGCCGCTCCCGTTCGACGTCCTCCTGCACGCTTGGTTCGACCTGTCGGCCGACGCCCCGCCGGCGTTCATGCACGGCTTCCTCTACGGCGAGGGCGGCGCCTTCCGCACCGGCCCGCCGGTGGCGGAGTTCGACGGGCTGCTGAACAGGTTCGTCCGGGAGATCGACGCCGACAAGCAGCGCGAGCTCTCGGCGGAGATCGACCGCTTCGTCTACGACGAGGCGCTCTCCCTCTTCCTCGTCTTCCCGCAGGCGCTGTACGCCGTGAACCGCAACGTCAACTTCGTCGCCCACGCGACCACGCTGGAGCTCGCCGAGACCGAGGTCACGGAGGAGCACTGGTCGCGCAGGAATGGTTCTTGAGCGCCCCTACCGGGTAAAGACTACGGGGCACGTACGGACCACAGGGGAGGATGAACGTGGAGAACATACAGTCCGTAACGCTCGAGGAGGCGCAGGCGGTTGCCCAGGCAGCCATAGAGAAGGCCCGGGAAATGGGGCAACCGATGAACGTCGCGGTCGCCGAGGTCGGCGGGCGCCTGAAGGCCTTCGCCCGCATGGAGACGGCCTGGACCGCCAGCATCTCCATCGCCCAGGACAAGGCCTTCACCTCGGCCACCCTGGGGTTCTCCACCCAGGAGATCGGGGAGATGGCGCAGCCGGGCCAGCCGCTCTTCGGCATCAACACGACCAACGGCGGCCGGATCGTCATCTTCGGTGGCGGCGTCCCGCTGATGCGCGACGGCCACGTCGTCGGCGCCGTGGGCGTTAGCGGCGGTACCCCGGCCCAGGACCACGAGGTGGCGGAAGCCGGAGTCGCCGCCTTCGGCTAGGGCGCGAGAAGACCGGCAAGACCGGGGGGCGGGGCCAGAAGGTGTGGCCTCGCCCCCTCGCATGCCCGGCGCCGTTGCGCGGCATCCGGGGGTCTGGTTGACTTACTCCTCCGTGGATCATCGGGAAAGGGGAAAGGCATGGCCGGGAAGGTTCTGGACACGATCACGGCGGAGGAGGCGCGCCGGGTCATCGACGCCGCCGCCAGGAAGGCCGAGGAGATCGGGCAACCGATGGACATAGCCGTCGTCGACGCCGGGGGCAACCTCAAGGCGCACGTCAGGATGGACGGCGCGCACATCGGGAGCATCTCGATCTCGATAAACAAGGCCTACACGGCGATCGCGTTTCAGGGGGAGACGGCGGGGCTCCAGGAGTTGACCCGCCCGGACGGGCCGATCTACGGCCTCAGCGACGCGCACGGCGGACGGCTCGTCGTCTTCCCCGGCGGCATCCCCCTCGTGCGCGACGGCAGCATCATGGGCGCCATCGGCGTCTCGACCGGCACCATCGAGGAGGACCAGCAGGTCGCGGAGGCGGGCGTCGCCGCCTACTAAGGAGGCCGCGAGCGACGAGGAGGGGGCGGGGCAGATAGCCCCGCCCCCTCCTCGCTCGTCCGGAGCTTCTAGGCGTTCAGCGCCGCCGCGTGGTGGCGGAGGTGGTCGTCGACGAAGGTCGAGATAAAGTAGTAGCCGTGGTCGTAGCCCTCGTGGCGCCGGATCTCGAGTGGCTGGCCGGACTCTGCGCAGGCCTCTTCGAGGACGCCCGGGTAGAGCTGCTCTTCCAGAAACTGGTCCCCGGTGCCCTGGTCCACGAGGATCGTCCGGCCGTCGGGGAAGGCCCCCCTGCTCTTTATGAGCTCCGAGGCGTCGTGCTCGCGCCAGGACTCCTCGTCGGGGCCAAGGTAGTTCGAGAAGATCTTCTTGCCCCACGGGGCGCGCGTCGGCGCCGAGATGGGGGCGAAGGCCGAGACGCTGCGGTACCTCTCGGGGTTCTTCAGGGCGATGGTGAGGGCGCCGTGGCCGCCCATCGAGTGCCCGAAGATGCCCCTGGCGTCCGCGCGGGCGGGGAAGCTCGACTCCACGATCCCGGGCAGCTCCCCGGTGACGTAGGAGTACGTCTTGTAGTGCCTCGACCAGGGCTCGACCGTCGCGTCGATGTAGAAGCCCGCGCCGCTCCCGAGGTCGTAGTCGTCGTGCTCCCCGGGGAGGTCGAGGCCGCGGGGGCTCGTGTCGGGGGCGACGAGCATCAGGCCGAGCTCGGAGGCGAGCCGCTGCGCCCCGGCCTTCTCCATGAAGTTCGCCTCCGTGGAGGTTAGGCCGGCGAGGTAGTAGAGGACGGGGACCGGCCCCTCGGCGGCCTGCGGCGGGGCGTAGACCGAGAAGCGCATGGTGGCGTCGCAGGCCTCCGAGCGGTGCTCGTGGAAGGTCACGGCGCCGCCGAAGGAGCGGTGCTCGCTCAGGGTTTCGAGGTTGCTCATCGGCGCCACCCTAGAAGTTGACGACGCTGCGGATGGACTCGCCCTTGTGCATCAGCTCAAAAGCGTCGTTTATGTCCTCCAGCGCCATCGTGTGGGTGATGAGGGGGTCGATGTCGATCTTGCCCTGCATGTACCAGTCCACGATACGGGGCACGTCCGTCCTGCCCCTCGCCCCGCCGAAGGCCGAGCCCTTCCAGACCCTGCCCGTGACGAGCTGGAACGGGCGCGTGGAGATCTCCTGCCCGGCCCCCGCGACCCCGATGATGACGGAGACGCCCCAGCCCCTGTGGCAGCACTCGAGCGCCTGGCGCATCACGTTTACGTTGCCGATGCACTCGAAGGTGTAGTCGGCGCCGCCGCCGGTGAGGTCGACGAGGTAGGGGACGAGGTCGCCCTCGACCTCGTTGGGGTTCACGAAGTGGGTCATGCCGAACTTCTCGGCCATCGCCTTGCGCTCGGGGTTGAGGTCCACGCCGATGATCTTGTCGGCCCCGACCATCCTCGCGCCCTGCACGACGTTCAGCCCGATCCCCCCGAGCCCGAAGACGACGACGTTCGCGCCCGGCTCGACGCCGGCGGTGTAGATCACGGCCCCTATCCCGGTCGTGACGCCGCAGCCGATGTAGCAGACCTTCTCGAACGGGGCGTCCTCGCGGATCTTGGCGACCGCGATCTCCGGCAGCACGGCGTGGCTCGCGAAGGTCGAGGTGCCCATGTAGTGGTAGAGCGGGTCGCCGTTGAGCGACAGACGGCTCGTCCCGTCGGGCATGAGGCCCTGGCCCTGGGTGGAGCGGATCGCCGTGCACAGGTTCGTCTTGCGGCTCAGGCAGCTCTTGCACTGGCGGCACTCCGGGGTGTACAGCGGGATCACGTGGTCGCCTTCCGCGAGGTTCGTCACCCCCGGCCCGACCTCCACCACGACCCCGGCGCCCTCGTGCCCGAGGACGGACGGGAAGAGCCCCTCGGGGTCCGACCCGCTCCTCGTGTACTCGTCCGTGTGGCACACGCCGGTGGATTTGATCTCCACCAGCACCTCGCCGGCCTTCGGCCCCTCGAGCTGTACCGTCTCCACCTTCAGGGGCTCGCCCGCCCCGAACGCCACCGCTGCCTTGATGTCCAAGCTCGCTCTCCGTCCCTTCGTTTGTTCAGCAGGGCGTATGTTTGCACCGCAACACGTCAGGGGCAAGACCTGCCGCCCGCGAGGAGCCGTGGCGCCACGCCCCGAGGCACCCCAACGCTCCGACCCTTCCGGAGCCCCGGGACGCGCGATATGATTTTTGTATCCGGAGCAGCAAACGGGTGGTGGCGATGGTCGACTTCATGAGCCTCGAGGAGCAGGTGGACAAGGATTTCACCGTTGCCAGGCGCAGGGCGTGGCTGCGCGGCCTCGTGAGGAGGGTGTGGGGGAAGGCCGGTGGCGGCAAGCTCCTCGCGTTCCAGGAGATGCGGCGCTCGCTCGGGGCCTCGGGCGGCATCGCCCGGGGCAGGAGCACGGTCGAGTTGGAGCGCATCGTCGGCAGCGACGGCAAGAGCGACTGGTTCGACGAACGCTTCATGCCGCTGCGCGGGCTCTCGCGGGAGCGGTGGAAGCGGATCGACAGGGCCCTGAGGCTCGGGGCCGAGCTACCCCCCGTCAGCCTCTACAAGCTGGGCGATGCCTACTTCGTGCGGGACGGCCACCACCGGGTGAGCGTCGCCCGGTTCCACGGCGCCGAGTGGATCGACGCCGAGGTCACGGAGTTCTGGTCGCCGAGGGCCCCCGAAGCGCCGGCGCCGGCCCGCGAACACCCGACGGGCGCCGCGACGGCGTTGGCGCTGTAACGCCCCGAACCCCCGCGCATCGCGCGGTTCTAGCGGCACCGAAAGACCTTCGCTCCGTCCACCCTCATGGTTCAGCGACGGCTTGCATCGTGGCCGGGCTGGCCCGCTTCAGTGGAGGTGTGTGGGCTGCGCCGTTAGGACCTCGGACGCGCCTAGGGCGAGGCCCCACCCGAGCAGGACCACGCCCAGCGGCGTGCCGATCCTGCGCCCCCAGCTCGCGTTTTTCTCGACTGCCATCACCGCGCCCAACACCAGCATCCAGCCGAGGCTTCCCAGGCCGACGGCGAACATGACGAGCATCAGCGACCAGCAGCACCCCACGCAGAACAACCCGTGGTGCGCCCCCAACCGGAGCGCCTGCGCCGCTTCGTCGCGACCGTGCCAGTGCCCCGCGATAAAGCTCAAAGGCGAGCGGCACTTCTGCAGGCAGTGGTGCTTGAGCGGCGTGAACTGGTAGAGCCCGGCCAGCGTTACGGTCCCCGCCGCGACAAAGCGGGCGTTTGCCTCCAGCCACGAGCCCCCCTCGACGGCCTCGTGCAGGAAAAGGTCGCCGAGGTAGACGGCGGCGCCGAACAGCGTCCAGACGCCGAGGTATCCCGCGACGAGGAGGGCCACCAGTCGTGCGCGATCCTCCCTCCGGCGCACGAGCGTTCGGAACAGCGAGATCAGGGGGAGGCTGGTGGGGAGCATCATGGCGACCACCATCACCACCCAGCCGGCGACGAAGACGAGCATCAGGACGGCGTTGCCCCTGACCTCTTCCAGGCCGTGGTGGCCGAGGAAGCGTCCGTAGGGGGAGTGGCCCCACGCCCACAGCGTCAGCCAGGCGAGGGCGATCAGCGCTGCCATCAGGACTACGAAGGGTTTGCGGCGGTCGCTGCTCCGTGCGGTCCACACGAGACCCCAACACCTCCCCGCGAGTGCGGACGCGAGGGCGGGGGCCGTCGGCGTGCCCCCACCCCTCGAAGTCTGGCCTCAGGCGGCTTCGAACCTGAAGTGGCCCTGGATCGCGTTGTTGTTCGAGATGTCCATGTCCCTGAGCCCGTAGCCGGAGGAGTTTCTCCGGTACTTGGCGGCCTTGCTCACGTAGGCCGGCGAGCCGGGGATGGTCGAGAACACGGTCTCCTGTAGAGTAGTAGGCTTCTCGGTGGCCCCCACGTAAGAGGCCATGTCGGCCTCGACCACGGGGTTCATGCCGGCGCCGATCCTGAGGGAACCCTTGCCCTCCTCGACCGTGAAGACGATCGGGGCCCGCTCCACGGCGACCACCTCGCCGATCAACTGCGCGAAATCCGCCAGCGGCCCCCCGAGCTTTCCGGTGAAGACGTTCAGGAGCGCCTCGGCCTGCTCTGCAGTGGCCCCGTCGTCCACGTACGCAACGATCTTCCAATCGCCCTGGAAGATGTTGCCCGGGATGTGCGTGAGGCTGGCGTAGGTGCGGCCCGAGACGTCGACGCCACCGACCGTACCCCTATCCACGTGGTACGCCACCACCGCTTCGCAGGTGCCGTTGTCGGGGTCCTCGCCGATCCAGCAGGGACAGAGCACGTTGCAGTCGCACACCTCGAGTATGCGCCCTTCAAGCTGATAGGCCATCGCTTCTGCCTCCTCTCCACCCCCCTTCCCGAACGGAACCCTTTTACCCCGAATCTATCCCGATTTTCGGGACGTTGCAAGTTTTGACACAAACTTATCGCACGGTACACCGACCCGGCAAGACGACGCACTGTCGTGGCGACGGAGGGTGCTTCGATGCGGGTCGTCGTGCGCTCGAGGTCCTCGTGCCGGCTCGGCTACGCTGCCGCGTGCTCTAGAGTGCGCGCCTCGCGGGGAGTAGGGCCAGCAGGCAGACGGCGGCGAGGACCGAGTAGGAGAGGAGGTCGCCGCCGAGGTCCGAGAGGATGCCGCCCGAGGAGGCGCCCACGGCGTAGCCCGCGGCCCAGGCGAAGTTGGTGGCGCCGAAGGCGAGGGCGCCCTCGACGCCGGCCTTCTCGGCGGCGCGGGAGAACATCGAGGTGCCGGGGACGAGGGGGGCGTTGAACGCCCCGCCGGCGAGCACGACGAGGAGGGCGACGAGGAGGGGGGCACCGGCCCAGGGCAGCAGGATCAGGATGGCGAGCGAGGCGAGGAGGCCCGCGAGGATCGGAGGACGGTAGCCCCTCTTGTCCGACCAGCGCCCGAGCAGGGGATGGACCACCGACTCGACCGCGGCGGCGGCGAGAAAGACGATCCCCACCGCGAGCGCCCCCCAGCCGAGGGCCGATAGCTGCAGGGGGGCGAGCACGGTGAGGACGCCGAAGAGCAGGGGCGAGAACCCTATAAACGCCAGGCCTACCCTGAGGTCGGGGCGCGAGAACGCGGCGAAGAACCCGAACAGGGAGCCCGAGCCCGTCGGCGCCGGTGCGGGGGTGAGCAGGACCCAGAGGGCGACCGCGAGGCCGAACGCCGAGACGAGGGCGAAGGTGAGGGAGATCCCGAAGGTCGCCGCGGCCCCCCCGAGGACGGGGCCCAGGAGCGCCCCGACGACCGCGGCGCTCACGAGCGTCCCGATCATCTGCCCCCGCTGCTCCTCCGGGGTGCGGGCCACGAGCCAGGTGAACGCCGAGACCCACGAGAGGGCGCTCCCGAACCCGGCCAGAAACCTCAGGGAGATCAGCCACCACGCCGCCTCCGCGAACCCGAAGAGGAGGCTCGTCGCGCTCATCAGGCCGAGCCCGAGGAGCGCCGTCGCCCTCACCCCGAGCCGGGCCGCGAGGTAGCCGCCGGGGGCCGACCCGAGCAGGACCCCGACCCCGAACGCCCCGCTCAGGATGCCGGCCGCGGACCTCGAGAGGCCGAGCTCCCCGGTGTAGTACGGCAAGAGCGGGGTGAGGGCCGCGTAGAAGATGGTGTCCACGAGGACCATCGCGCAGGTCAGGATCAGTAGCCGTCGCACCCGGATATTCTATCCCCCGGGCACGATGCGTCGGCGCCTTCGCCGGGAAGAGCTTTCACGGGTGGGCGAGGACGCGCCTGCTAACATGGCGGCATGGCCACCAAGACGAGGACGAAGGGTTCGCCGGGGATGATCTCGGGCTGGCTCGCCTGGGGGCGGAGGAGCAGGCCGAACAAGGTTTTGTTTCTCGCCTCGACCCTCCTCGCGCTCTTCGTCACGGCCGTCTTCGCCTGGGCCACCGTGAACCCCGCTCCGGGGGACGGGACCAGGTATCTGCTCCTGTACTGGGTCTGGGGCTGTGCGCCATAGCGATCCTGCTCGGCATGGCCGAGTACAAGACGAGCCCCTTGCGCAGGGGCGGGGAGCGGGGCAGTACTTTATCCTGCTCTACATAGGCTCCCTCCTCATCATCACCCGCGCCCTCAACCTGTTTCTCTACCACGGCCCGTAGGCCGGGGGCCCGGGGCGGGCCCGGCGTGCTGGATTCTTCCGGTCGCGGCCTTTATGCTGGCGCGATGCTCAAAGCACTCCTCTTCGATCTGGACGGCACGCTCGCCGAGACGGACTCCGTGCACCACCCGACCTGGGCCGACCTGCTGAAGCCCTACGGCTACAGCGTGGACTGGGCGTTCTTCCAGGAGAGGCTCAGCGGTCGCCTCAACCCGGACATCGTCGCCGAGCTCCTCCCCGACCTCTCCGAGCAGGAGGGGCTGGCGATGGTCGAGGCGAAGGAGGCTGACTTCCGGGAGAGGGCCGCCGCCCTGGAGCCCCTGCCCGGCCTCGTGGACTTTATCGGGTGGGCGAAGGGGCGGGGCCTCGAGACGGCCCTCGTCACCAACGCCCCGAGGGAGAACGTGCTCGCCGTCGTGCGCGCTCTGGGCCTCGACGAGGTCTTCGAGCCCGTGATCCTGGCCGACGAGGTGGGGGTGGGCAAGCCCGACCCCGCGCCGTACCTGGCCGCGCTCGACGCCCTGGGCGTCCGGGCGGGGGAGGCCCTCGCCTTCGAGGACTCGCCCTCGGGCATCGCCTCCGCGGTCGCCGCGGGCGTCCCGACGGTCGGCGTCGCCTCGACCCACGATCCGGGGAAGCTGGGGAGCCTCGGCGTCGCCCTCGTCGTCCACGACTTCAGCGACCCGGAGCTCGAAGCGTTCGTCGAAGCGCGCTGATCTAGCCGTCTTCTTCCCGCCGCGAGGCAGTATCCAGGAAGGCGCGGAGCCTGGTCTCGTACTCGGGGTGCTCGTACGCCCCGACGTGCTCGTAGCCCCGCAGCGTCCACAGCTCCGCCTCGGGGTTGGACCGCGCGAAGAGCCCGGCGTGCTCGTAGGGGACCGTCTCGTCTGCGGTCGAGTGGATCACGTAGAGCGGTACGCCCTCCTCCCGGAGGCGCGCCGCGTCCGCGCGCGGCCGGACGGCCCAGGGGTCGAAGTCTAGGAAGAGCTTGGCGGCCAGGAACGCGCCCGCGTTGAAGGCGCGCGGCAGGCCGCTGCTCTCCGGGAGCCCGTCGCGCAGCAGCAGCGGAAGATCCGCGTAGCCCGCCTCCTCGACGACGGCCGAGACCCCGGTGCCGGGCGCCGAGCGCACGACCGTCGCCCCGCCCATCGACCAGCCGTGCAGCACGACCTCGCCGGGATCCAAGTCTTCCGCCTCCAGCCACGCGAGCGCCCCGCGCACGTCGCGCACCTCCCGGTAGCCCAATGTGCGCCGCCCGCCGCCGGACTCCCCGTGGCCCCTGAGGTCGAGCATCAGGACGCCGTAGCCCGCCTCGCTGTAGACCGGGGCGGTCCTCCCGACGTGCTCGTCGGAGCGGTCCCCGCCCCAGCCGTGGACCAGGACGGCCGCCCGCGGGGGACCGGAGCCCGGGCGCGGCGGGCTCCACCACGCCGAGAGCGGGACCCCGTCGGTGGCCTCGAAGCCGACCTCCTCGACCGCGAGGCCGGCCGGAGGGGGCCGACGGGGCGCGGGTCCGGGGCGGAGAGCCGCGTCGCCACGAGGAGCCCGACCCCCAGGTAGCCGGCGGCGAGCAGGGCGAGCCCGGCCGCGAGGCCGAGCGCCGCCCTCCCGAAGGGGCGGCTCAGCGGCTTACCGTCACCGTCGTCTCGTCCGCCGTCTCGGGAGCGTCAAGGTCAGGGTGCCGGAGGGCTCGTCGAAGCTCCAGTCGGCCTCCGCGCCGTCTCGGGCGACGCTGGCTGGACGGGCCTCCATCCCCCGCAGCTCCAGGACCACGTGTTCGCGCTCGGGACGAAGGAGCCCTCGCGCGCCGCGAGCCGGACCGTAGTCTCGCCGCCGGGCGCCTCGCAGGAGATGCTCCGGCGGGCGTACTCGCCGCTCTCGTGGGCGAAGCCGTCGCCGGCGTCCTCGTAGAGGGAAGTCTCGCCGCCCGCGGCGCCCGCGGCGGGGCGTACGAGGAGCGTCAGGGGGTCGGCGGCGCGCTCGCCGACGTGGTTCATCTCCGGCCAGAGGGGGAGGGCGGTGTTCGCCTTGTGGTAGAGGGCGGGCTCGCCCAGGGGGCGTGAGCGAGGACGTGGGCGGGACCTTCGATCTTCTCGCCGGTCCAGAAGTGGAACCAGGTGCCCTCGGGGAGGTAGACGTGGCGGTGCTCTATGCGGGGCGGGTGACCGGGGCGACGAGCAGGGCGTCGCCGAAGAGGAACTCGTCGTCCGTGGCGTAGGTGGTCTCGTCCTCCGGGTGCTCGAAGAGGAGGGGGCGCAGCATCGGGGCGCCCGTCCTGTGGCACTCCTCGAAGAGGGCGTAGAGGTAGGGGAGGAGGCGCTGCCGGAGCTTGAGCATCTTGCGGATGCTCCCCTCGTGCCCCTCGCCGAAGGCCCACGGCTCCTGGCTGCGGGTGCCCTTCGCCGAGTGGTTGCGGCAGAAGGGCTGGAAGATCCCGAACTCGTACCAGCGCGCGAGCAGCTCGCCCTCCGAGTCCCCGAAGAAGCCGCCGATGTCCACCCCGGCCCACGCGACCCCCGAGAGGCCGAGGTTCTGGAGCTGGGGCATGCTCATCCACAGGTGCTCCCACCACGAGGAGTTGTCCCCCGTCCACTGCAGGGCGTGGCGCTGGAGCCCCGCGTAGCCGGCGCGCGTGATGACGAACGGGCGCTTCTCGGGGCTGATCTTCAAGAGGCCCTCGCGGACGGAGCGGGCCATGAGGGAGCCGTAGGTGTTGTGGATCTGGGCGTGGCGCTTCGGGTCGCCCCCGCCGGGGTGGACGACGTCGCCAGGCATCGTGGACTGCTGCGGGACGAAGAGCGAGGGCTCGTTCATGTCGCACCAGATCCCGGCGACGCCTTTGTCCAGGAGCGCCCGGTGGTTCTCGCCCCACCACTCCCGCGTCGAGGGGTTCGTGTAGTCCGGGAAGGCGCACAACCCGGGCCACACCACGTTGTGGAACTCCTCGCCCTCGGCGGTCTGGCAGTAGAAGCCCCGCTCGCGCCCCTCCGTGTACACCCCGTAGGTCTCGTCCACCTTCACGCCGGGATCGACGATGGTGACGACGTTGAAGCCCCGCTCCTTGAGGCCCGAGATGAACTTCCCGGGCTCGGGGAAGCGCCCTTCGTCCCAGGTGAAGACGCGGAAGCCGTCCATGTAGTCGATGTCGAGGTAGAGCGTGTCGCACGGGAGGTCGCGCTCGCGGTAGGAGCGCGCGATCTCCTCGACCTCACGGGCGGTCTCGTAGCTCCAGCGGCACTGCTGGTGGCCCAGGGCCCAGAGCGGCGGCATCGGGGTGCGGCCGGTGAGTTCGGTGTAGCGCATCAGGACGTCTCGTGGAGAAGGGCCCGCGAAGACGTAGTAGACGAGGTCTCCCCCCTCGGCGCCGTAGTAGGCGCGGTCCTCGTGCTCCTTGGCGAGGTCGAACTCGACGCGGTGGGTGTTGTCGAAGAAGAGGCCGTGCGAGGCGCCCCCTCTCACGCCGTTCACGGAGAGGGTGAACGGGATGGAGGTGTAGAGGTTGTTGAAGGAGGCGGTGTGGCCCGCCGGCGGGTCGACGTTCCAGAAGACCTGGGAGGAGCCCGTCTTCTCCAGGCCGCTCGTCCGCTCCCCGCACCCGAAGTATCGCTCCCCGCCCTCGCGCCGCTTGTAGAGCCTCACGGGGCTCCCTAGAGGCTGGCTGAAGACGTCCGCCCCCTCCCGCACGACCTCGCCCATCCCGAGCTCCTCATCGTCCGCGGCGAACTCGCGCCCCTGTGCATCCAGAAACGAGACGCGCAGAGGGTTCAGGGAGACGCGGGCCGTCACGGGGCCGGTCGAGAGGGCGAGGGTGCCGTCGTCTTCTTGCAGCTCCGCCTGCACGGGCTCCCAGTCGGTCTTCGCTATGGCCTCCGTGTCGTAGCGGGGCGTGCGGCCGTTGGGGAACATGCCGACGCGGAAGAGGTTCGGGGCGAGCGCCGCGACCTCGACGGTCGTCCGGCCCGCCCTGAGCCGGAGGCTCTGGCCGTCGTGGTCGGCGAGCTTCGCCCCGCCGAGCGGCTCGTAGTTGCCCCCGGTGGCCGGCGGCGTCTCGAAGATCTCGGTCATCGTTCCTCCTGGTGGTCGGTCGGGTTCTCGTCGGGTCCGGCGCTTCCCGAGGGGACGGTGCTGTCCCGTCTGCCGCCGGCTCAGTCCCGGGGGTGCAGGACGGTCTCGGCGATCTCGCGCACCCGGTCGCGGGAGATGCCGTTCTGTTGCTCCTGGGAGAGCGGGTGCTCGGTCGGCAGCAGGTCGACGAGCGGGCGGAGGCCCACGGGCCGGGTGCGCAGCCGGGACTTCATGCTGATCGTCTCCGGGTAGCCGGGCAGGGCGGTGCTGAGCCAGCCGAAGTACGGCATCTCGCTCTCGCGCCCCTCCTCTTCCCAGAGCTCGGTCGCGCGCCAGAAGCTCTCCTCGCTCACGGAGACCCAGACGCCCCACACGAGCCCCTCCTCCGAGTCGAGGATGGGGAGCTCGAGGTTCCCCCTCAGAAAGAAGTGTTGCCCGTCGATGACGCACTGGTCGGAGGTGAGCTCGGCCCGCGCCTCGCGCTCCTCGGGCGGGAGGCCGTACCAGTAGGCGGGGGCGTCGGTGTCGTAGACGAGCGGGGGGCCGGGGTGCTCCCTGCCGCAGACCGAGCAGCGGAAGGTCTCCGTCCCCTGCACTAGAAGTCCATCTCGCGCCCGACGCCCCTCTCCCGCGCCCTGTCGTAGACGAGGCGGGCGGCGGCGAGGTCTTCGAGGGCGAGGCCCTGGCTGGAGAAGAGGGTTATGTCGTCGGGGCCCCGCCTGCCGGGGACGTGGCCGGCGATCACGGAGCCGAGCTCGCGCACGGCCTCGGGGAGGACGGCGCCGGTCTCCAGCGCCGAGAGGAGGTTGCCGGCTTCGAGGCCGAGCTCCTCGCGGGAGTCGACGGCGACGAGGCTCGCGCGCCCGGCGACGGCGCGGTCGATCTCGGCCTTCATCAGGAAGTTCGAGCCGGCGGCGTTGACGTGGGCGCCCGGCTTGAGCCACTCGCCCTTGAGGACGGGGGAGCTGGAGGAGGTGACGGTGACGACGATGTCCTGGGCGGCGGGCTCCTCGGCGGCGGCCGTCGTCTCGATCTCCATCCCGAGCTTCTCGCCCATCTTCTCCGCGAAGGCCTTGCGGCTCTCCTCGGTGCGGCTGTGGACGATCACGCGCTCGAGCTTCTTCACGGCGGCGATGGCCTCGACCTGGCTCTCGGCCTGCCAGCCCGCGCCGTAGACGCCTAAAGTGCTCGCGTCCTCGCGGGCGAGGTGCTTCGTCGCGACGCCGCTCGCCGCCCCGGTGCGCATCTGGCCGAGCTTGTCGGACTGCATCTGCGCGAGAAGCTCGCCGGACTCCGGGTCGAAGAGCATCGTGTAGAAGCGCGCCCCGCCCCGGGCGACGGTGTAGGCCTTGAGGCCCAAGGCGCCGATCTCCGGGGCGCCGGCGAACATGACGTTCAGGCCGCTCGTCGGGAGGGAGACGCGGCGGCGGGCGCGGTTCGTGGCCTTCCCTTCGGCGTGATGGCGGAGGACGGCCTCGACGGCGTCGAGGACGGAGGGCATGTCGAGGAGGTCCGTGACCTCCCCCTCGGTGAGGAAGAGGGTCACGCGGCCTCCCCGTGACCGATGCCGGTCCGTATCCTTGTTAGAATCCTGGGACTCATGCGGGTGCTTGTAATAGACAACTACGACTCCTTCACGTACAACCTCGTCCAGTACCTCGGGGAGCTCGGCGCGGAGGTGGTCGTGCGGCGCAACGACGAGCTCACGCCCGAGGAGATCCCCGGCATCAACCCGGACAGGATAGTGATATCCCCCGGGCCGTGCACCCCGAACGAGGCCGGAGTCTCCCTCAGGACGATCGAGGAGGCCCCCGAGGGCGTCCCGGTCCTCGGCGTCTGTCTCGGGCACCAGTCCATCGGCCAGGCGTTCGGCGCCTCGGTCGTGCGCGGGGAGCCCGTCCACGGCAAGACCGCGAAGATCCTGCACGACGGCGAGGGGGTCTACAAGGGGCTGCCGCAGGGCTTCCAGGCCACCCGCTACCACTCGCTCGTCATCGACCCGGACACCGTCCCCCAGAGCCTCGTGGTCACGAGCCGCACCGAGGACGGGGTCATCATGGGGGTCCGCCACAGGGAGAGGCCCGTCGAGGGGGTCCAGTTCCACCCCGAGAGCGTTCTCACGGAGGGTGGCCGTCAGATGCTCAAGAACTTCCTGGGGCCGTAGGGACGTTGGCGCTGTTACGGGACGCGTTGAGGAAGGCGGCCTCCGGGGAGGCGCTGGCGGCCGGGGAGGCCGAGCGGGCGCTGGAGGAGATCATGTCGGGCGCGGCGAGCCCCGAGCTGACGGCGGCCCTCCTGACCGCCCTGAGGGTGCGCGGCGAGTCGGTGGGGGAGATCGTGGGCTTCGCCCGCGCCATGCGCCGCTTCGCCGCGTCGGTCGAGGCGCCGGAGGGCGTGGTCGACACCTGCGGGACCGGGGGCGACGCGAAGGGCACGATCAACGTCTCCACCGCCGCCGCGTTCGTCGCGCGCGGGGCGGGCGTCGCCATCGCCAAGCACGGCAACCGGGCCGCGACGAGCCTCGCGGGCTCCGCCGACGTCCTGGAGGCCCTCGGGGCGGAGATAGACCTCGGCCCCGAAGGGGTCGGGCGCTGCATCCGGGAGGCGGGCGTCGGCTTCATGTTCGCGCGCACCCACCACCCCGCGATGCGCCACGTCGTCCCCGTGCGCGCCGAGCTCCCGTTCCGCACGATCTTCAACCTCCTCGGCCCCCTGACCAACCCGGCCGGGGCGAAGAGGCAGCTCGTCGGCGTCTTCGGCGCCGCGTACGTCCGGCCGATGGCCGAGGCCCTGAGCGGGCTCGGCGCCGAGAAGGCGCTCGTCGTCCACGGGAGGGACGGGCTCGACGAGATCACCGTCACCGGCCCGACCCTCGTCGCCGAGGTCTCCGGGGGCGAGGTCTCCGAGTACGAGGTCTCGCCGGAGAATCTGGGCCTCGGCCGTCACGAGCCGGACGGCCTCCTCGGCGGCGACGCCCACACCAACGCCCGCATCCTGCGCGACGTCTTCTCCGGGGAGGAGAACGGCGCCGCCCGCGACGTCGTCCTCGCGAACGCCGGGGCGGCGATCTACGTCGCAGGCCGGGCCCCTTCGCTGAAGCAGGGGGTTCGCCTCGCGGAGGGCGCGATCTCCTCCGGCGCGGCGACCGAGGCCCTCGACGCCTTCGTCCGCGCCACCCGCCGCGCCAAAGATCTGGCCGGGGGCGCGGCGTGAGCGGCCGTCCCACCGTCCTCGACGACCTCGCCGCGGCGGCGGCGGAGCGCGCCGCGGCGTTGAAGAAGGCCAGGGACCTCGACGAGCTCTACCAGGAGGCCCTGCTCTACGAGAAGCGCGACTTCGCCGCCGCCCTGAGAGCACCCGGCCTCTCCGTCGTCTCCGAGATAAAGCGCGCCTCGCCGTCGGTGGGTTTTATCGGGGAGGTGGACCCGGCCGACTGGGCCGCGGGCTACGAGCGGCAGGGCGCCTCCTGCCTCTCCGTCCTCACGGAGCCCGACCGCTTCAAGGGCTCCCTGCAGGACCTGGACGCCGCGCGGGACCGCGTCGCCATCCCGGTGCTGCGCAAGGACTTCACCGTCGACGAGGCGCAGGTCCTCGAAGCCGGGACGCGGGCGGACGCGGTGCTCCTGATCGCGGCGCTCTTCGACGCCGCCTCCCTCGCCCGCTACGTCTCCCTCGCCGTCGAGGTCGGCCTGACGCCCCTCGTCGAGGTCCACGACGAGGCCGAGGCGGACCTCGCACTCGAGTCCGGCGCCAGCGTGGTAGGCGTCAACAACCGCGACCTCCGCGACTTCACCGTGGACCTCGCCACCTTCGAGAGTCTCGCCCCGCGCCTCGCGGGCGCGACCCTCGTCGCCGAGAGCGGCGTCAAAACGCCGGGGGACGGCCGCCGCCTGCGCGACGCCGGCGCCGACGCGGTGCTCGTCGGCGAGGCCGCCATGCGCGACCCCGCGCTCGTCGCGAAGCTCTCTGCCCTGCCGTAAGATCGTCGTACGAAGGAGGAGACTTGACTACGGCCAGGATCGAGTACCACGATGAGGCCTGCGAGCGTTTCGACGACGCCTGGACGCTGTGCTTCCAACGCTGCACCTATCACTACGACGACCGTGAGTCTCAGCCGGGCTACCGTTTCATCTGGCGCAGGCCCGACGGCACCCTGCAACCCGCGCGGGGACAGGCCCGAATACCGGACGCGGGTACCTTAGAACGCTTGACCGAGGCGGCAAGGGCTGAGGGTTGGTACGGGTAATACGTTCGAGCAGCATCGGGAAAGGAAGAACATGAATCGGGTCCCCGTGGAACACAAGCGGCGCGAGATCGAAGCGCTGTGCGAGCGGCACGGGGTCGAGCGTCTGGCGTTGTTCGGCTCCGCGCTACGGAGTGACTTCGACCCGGAGAAGAGCGACCTGGACTTCTCTGTGGAGCTCCGCCCGATGAGCCCGGAAAAGCATGCCGCAGCCTACTTCGGGCTTCTGGAGGACCTCGAGAAGCTGTTCGAGCGGCGCGTGGATCTGGTAGAGATCGGGGCGGTGCGCAACCCTTACTTGCGACGCAGCATCGAGGGCGAGCAAGAGATCGTCTATGCCGCGGCGTAGCAAGGAGGCTTACCTGTGGGACATCGCGGACTCGTGTCGGGCTGTCCTGGAGTTCGTGGGGGGCCGCGAACTCTCCGACTACCGCCAAGACCGTATGCTGCGGCGGGCGGTGGAACGCGAGCTATCCATAGTGGGCGAGGCCGTGAGCCAGGGTACGAGATACTTCCCCGAGCTCGAGGAACGAATCGGCCCCGTTCGTCAAATCGTGGCGTTCCGCAACCGCATCATTCATGGTTACGCCGACGTGGACTCCGACATCGTCTGGGCGGTAGTTCATGCCGAGGTTCCTCGGCTGCTCGAAAAGTGTGAGTCGTTCCTGAGAGACGAGTCTTAGCTTTGCGCGAAAGGTCGAGCGTCGACCGCACGGCATCGGAGCGGACGCGGTCCTCGCCGGGGAGGCCGCCATGCGCGACCCCAAGCTTGTCGTGAAACTCCCCGCTCCACCGTAGGTTCGTACGGTAGAACTTTCCTCTGCGTTCGCGCATCGGGGGCCGGGTTCGACGCGCCGGGCGCAGGGAGTACAATCTCATACCTATGGTCAAGGTAAAGGTGTGCGGCATAACGAACGTGGGAGATGCCCGGGCGGCGGTGGAGTTCGGCGCCGACGCGCTCGGCTTCGTCTTCGCTGAGAGCCCGCGGCGGGTCGGCGTGGAGGAGGCGCGGGAGGTCGCGGGGGCGGTGCCCGAGGGCGTCTTGAAGGTCGGGGTGTTCGTGAACGAAGAGCCGGGGGAGGTGCTCCGGGTCGCGACGGCCCTCGGGCTCGATTACGCGCAGCTTCACGGGGACGAGGGGCCGGAGACCGTAACCGAATTGAGGGACCGGGGCGTCAAAGTGATCAAGGCGCTCAGGGTGCGCGACGAGGGTTCGCTCGCGGCGCTGGAGAGGTACGACGCGGACCTTCTCTTGCTGGACGCCTACAGCGAGAAGGCGCGCGGGGGGACGGGCGAGAGGTTCGACTGGGGGCTGGCGAAATCGCTGAGGGGGCGTGGTAACATCCTCGTCTCCGGAGGGTTGGCGCCGGAGAACGTGCGCGAGGCGATCCGGCTCTTCGAGCCGTACGGGGTGGACGCTTCCAGCTCCCTGGAGAGCGTGCCCGGCATCAAGGACAGGGAGCGGGTCCGGAGGTTCATCTTTGCAGCAAGAAACTGACAAGACCGACCACTACTTCGGCTCCTTCGGCGGGCGCTACGTGCCCGAGACCCTCATTCACGCCCTGGAGGAGCTGGAAGAGGCCTACGAGCGGTACAAGGGCGACGGGGAGTTCGTGGCCGAGCTCGAGGGTCTCAGCAAGGACTTCGTAGGAAGGGCGACGCCGTTCATGTTCGCCGAGCGGCTCACCCGCAAGTGGGGCGGGGCGAACGTGTGGTTCAAGCGCGAGGACCTCGCGCACACGGGGGCGCACAAGATCAACAACGCCCTCGGCCAGATCCTGCTGGCCGACCGCATGGGCAAGGGGCGCATCATCGCCGAGACCGGGGCGGGCCAGCACGGGGTCGCGACCGCGACCGTCGCCGCGCTCTACGGCAAGGAGTGCGTCGTGTACATGGGCGAGGAGGACACCCGCCGCCAGGCCCCGAACGTCTTGAGGATGAAGCTTCTCGGCGCCGAGGTCGTGCCCGTGACGAGCGGCTCGGGGACGCTAAAGGCCGCGCTCAACGAGGCGATACGAGACTGGGTCACGAACGTCGAGGACACGCACTACATTATCGGGACGGTGGCCGGACCGGCGCCGTACCCGAGGATCGTCCGGGATCTTCAGGCCGTGATCGGGCGGGAGACCGAGGCGCAGGCCCACGAGCGTCTCGGCGGCGACCCGGACGCGATCGTCGCGTGCGTCGGCGGCGGCTCGAACGCCATCGGCATCTTCCACCCGTTCGTAGGGCGCGAAGGGGTCCGTCTGGTAGGCGTCGAGGCGGCGGGCCGCGGGCTGGAGACGGGGGAGCACGGGGCGTCGCTGACCGGCGGGGCGCCGGGGGTGTTGCACGGCTCCTTGAGCTACGTGCTTCAGACCGAGGACGGCCAGATCCGGGAGGCCCACTCCATCTCCGCCGGCCTCGACTACCCCTCCGTCGGCCCCGAGCACGCCTACCTCAAGGACGAGGGCCTCGTCGAGTACGTGAGCGTCACGGACGAGGACGCCCTGGAGGCGTTCGTCGAGTGCTCGCGCCTGGAAGGCATCATCCCTGCGCTGGAGACGGCGCACGCCATCTCCTACGCCGAAGGGCTCGCCAGGGAGCTCGGGCCCGGAAAGAACATGGTGATCAACATGTCCGGGCGCGGGGACAAGGACATCGGGGTCGTGGCCGAGCACCTCGGCATCGACGCCAGGGAGGCGGAAGAAGCTTCGGGTGACGAGTAGCGGCCAGAGAGAGGGCCGGATCGCTTCTCCCGCGGAGGGGCTGCGCGCGGCGTTCGCGGAGGGGCGGCCCGCGCTCATCCCGTACCTGACGGCGGGCTACCCGACGCTGGAGGGGGCCTACGAGGTGGGGGAGACGTACCTCGAGGCCGGCGCGGACGTCGTGGAGATAGGGGTGCCGTTCTCGGACCCGCTCGCCGACGGGCCCACGATCCAGAACACCGCGAACCGGGCCCTGCAGAACGGCGCGGACCTCCGGTACTGCTTCGAGCTCGCGAGCCGGTTCTCCGGGCGCGCCCCCGTCGTGCTGCTCGTCTACTACAACAACATCTTCGCGCGCGGCGCCGAGGGGTTCCTCCGCGAGGCGGCCGAGGCCGGGGTGTCGGGGCTCGTGATCCCGGACCTCCCCATCGGGGAGGCGAAGGCGTTCCGGGAGATGGCGGGGGCCCGGGACGTGGCGATCTGCCCGCTCGTAGCACCCACGACTACGGAGGCGCGCCTCGACAAGGTGGCGGAGGCCGCCTCGGGCTTCGTGTACTGCGTCTCGGTGGCCGGGGTCACGGGGCGAGGGAGAGCCTGCCGCCGGGGCCGTGGACCTCCTGAGGAGGGTCCGGGCGAAGGTCTCCGTGCCGGTGGCGCTGGGCTTCGGCATCTCGACGCCGGAGGCCGCGCTTCAGGCGGCGGGGGCAGGGGCGCAGGGCGTGATCGTGGGCAGCAAGCTCATGCAGATCGTCCACGACGGCGGGCCCGAGGCGGCGGGCGCCTGGCTGCGGGAGCTCAGGGCGGCGCTGGACGGCGGAACCGGAACGGAGGGGTAGAGATCAGGGCCTGGCTCAGCAAGCGGCGGGAGTACTCGAGGTCCGGCGGGAAGGGCCCGCAGGTGCCCGACACCGAGAGCGGCCTCGCCTCGACCGACGGCGTCTTTACCAAGTGCGAGTCGTGCGGGGAGCCGATCTACGAGAAGGACCTCGCGAACCGCTTCAACGTCTGCCCGCACTGCGAGTTCCACTACCCCCTCTCGGCCCCCGACCGCGTCCGGCTGCTCTCCGACGCGGGCACCTTCGAGGGTCGGGACGCGGGGATGCTCGCCGGCGACCCGATGGGCTTCGAGGGCTACGGGGAGAGGCTCGCCGCGGCGCGCGAGAAGACCGGCCTCGACGACGCCGTCCTCAGCGGCACGGCGAGGATAGGCGGGCACGCGGTCGCGATCGCGGCGATGGACTTCCGGTTCATCGGGGGCTCGATGGGGAGCGTGGTGGGGGAGAAGATCTCGCGCACCATGGAGCTCGCCTACGACGAGGGGCTCCCGCTCGTCGTCGTCTCCTCCTCGGGCGGGGCCAGAATGTTCGAGGGCGTCTACTCTCTCATGCAGATGGCGAAGACCAGCGTCGCCCTCAGCCGCTACATGACCGGCTCCATGCCCTACGTCTCCATCCTCGCCGACCCGACCTTCGGCGGGGTGACCGCCTCGTTCGCCACCGCCGCCGACGTCGTGATCGCCGAGCCCAAGGCCAGGATCGGCTTCGCCGGGGCGCGGGTCATCGAGAGCACGACGAAGGAGCGGCTGCCGGAGGGCTTTCAGACGGCGGAGTTCCAGAAGGAGCACGGGCTCGTCGACCGGATAGTCCACCGTCTCGCGCTCAAGAACGACCTCGAGCGCTTCCTGGGGCTGCTCTCGTGATCCTGGAGTTCGAGAAGCCGATCAAGGACCTGGAGGCCCGGATCTCCGGCCTGCACCGCCTCGCGGGCTCGAACGAGGGGCTGCAGGAGGAGATCTCGCGCCTCGAAGCCGCCCTCGAAGCGGCCAAGAGGCGCATCTACACGAACCTGACCCCCTACCAGCGGGTCCAGGTCGCCCGCCACCCCGAGCGCCCGGGCTTCCGCGACTACCGCGACGCCATAGCCTCGGACTTCTACGAGCTCTCAGGCGACCGGCTCGGGGCGGACGACCCGGCGGTGCGCGGCGGGCTCGCCCGTGTGGGCGGCCAACCCGTGGTCCTGCTCGGCCACGACAAGGGCGACGACGTGAAGACGCGCGTGGCGAGCAACTTCGGGATGGCCCACCCCGAGGGCTACCGCAAAGCCGGGCGCCTCTACGCCCTCGCCGAGCGCCTGCGCGTCCCCATCGTCGCGCTCGTGGACACGCCGGGAGCCTTCGCCGGGCGCCGGGCCGAGGAACACGGGCAGGCCTGGGCGATCTCCGCCGACCTCATGGAGCTCGCCCGGGTCCCCGTGCCGGTCGTCGCCGTGGTGATAGGCGAGGGCGGCTCGGGCGGGGCGCTCGCGATGTGCCTCGCCGACCACGTGGCGATGCTCGAGAACTCCTACCTCTCGGTCATAGCGCCCGAGGCCTGCGCCTCCATCATCTTCCGCGACGCCAAGCGCGCCGCCGAGGCCGCCGAGGCGATGAAGATCACGGCGGGAGACCTCCTCGCCCACGGGATCGTCGACGAGGTCCTCCCCGAACCCCTCGGCGGCGCCCACAACGAGCCCGAGGCCGCGACCTCCGCCGTTGACCGCGCCGTCTCGGCCGCCCTGGAGAGGTTCTCCCACGTCGAGCCCGAGACGATAGTGAAGGCCCGCTACGAGCGCTACCGGAGGATCGGGGCGCACCTCTCGGCGGGCGAGGTCGGGGGCGCCCCCGCCGAGCGTTCGCTGGAGGGCGTCGGGGAGTAGGGACTACGACGCCGGTTCGGGCGTCGAGGGGTCCGGGCCGAGCGTCAGGAGCGGCGGTATCTCCTCTGCGGGGACGGGGCGGGAGAAGAGGTAGCCCTGGCCGAGCTCGCAGCCCAGAGCCTTGAGCGTCTCGAGCTGGGCTCTCGTCTCTATCCCCTCCGCGACCGTGGAGAGGTTCAGGGCGCGGGCGAGGTCCACGATGGAACGGACGACCTTGCGGGCCTCGGGGTTCTCCGTCAGGTCCTCCACGAAGGAGCGGTCGATCTTGAGGACCTCCACCGGCAGCCGCTTGAGGTACGAGAGGCTCGAATAGCCCGTCCCGAAGTCGTCTATCTCGAGGCCGAGGCCGAGGGCTTTGAGGCCCTGGAGCTTGGCGAGGATGCTCTCCTCGTTCTCCAGCATCAGGCCTTCGGTGATCTCCAGGGAGAGGACCTCCGGGGGGAGCCCGCTCCCCTCGATTACGCGGGCGACCCTCTCCACCAGATCCTCCTGCCGGAGCTGCCTGACGGAGAGGTTGACGCTGATCCCGGGCGGCCGGGAGGGGCGCAGGCCCTGCCACTCGACGGCGCGGCGGCAGGCCTCTCCCAGCACCCACTCGCCGAGCGGCACGATCAGCCCGGTCTCCTCCGCGAGCGGGACGAACACCTCGGGCGGGACGTTCCCGCGCTCGGGGTGGTCCCAGCGCGCGAGGGCCTCGACGCCGGAGATCTCGCCCGTCGCGAGGCCGAGCTTGGGCTGGTAGTGGAGCCTGAAGCCGCTCCCGGCCGGGTCTTCGACCGCCCGGCGGAGGTCGTTCTCCAGCCGCAGGCGCTCCAGGGCGCGCGTCCCCATCTCTTCCTTGTAGACCGCGTGCCGCGTGCCGCCCTTCTTGGCCGCGTACATCGCCACGTCGGCCTCGCGCAGCAGGTCCTTCGCCGTCTTCTCCCCGAGGGCTCGGCCGTCCAGCCCGCCGAGGGCGACCCCGATGCTGGCCGTGACGAAGGTCTCCCTGGCGCCGAGGCGGAAGGGCTCCTCGAGGACCTCGAGGAGGCGCTCCGCCGCGCGGACCACCTCCCCGCTCCCCGAGACGTCCTCCAGCAGCACCGCGAACTCGTCGCCGGCGAGCCTCGCCACGGTGTCTCCGGGGCGGAGCGCCCCCCCGAGGCGCCCGGACACTTCGACGAGGAGGTCGTCGCCGGCCTCGTGGCCCAGAGTGTCGTTTACCGCCTTGAAGCGGTCGAGGTCGACGAAGAGGACGGCGACCCCGTCCGGCTCCTCTTCGTCCGTCCGCCGCGCGCGTTCGAGGGCGTGGTCCAGGCGGTTCATGAAGAGGGCGCGGTTGGGCAGGCCTGTCAGGGCGTCGTGGAAGGCGCGGTGCGAGAGCTGGTCCTCCAGGGCCTTGCGCCGGGTTATGTCGATGACGTAGACGCGGACGAGGGCGTTGCCCGTCACGAGGGAGACGACCCGGTGGTAGTACGCCTCCCCGACGCCGACCTCGTCGTCGACGAAGGCTTCCTCCCCGAGCGCGAGGCGGGAGATCGCGGCGTCGAGGTCGGAGAGGACGGGGTGCTCGCTCCCCTTCTCCTCCAGATCCGGGAACGTCTCCCGTCCGGCGGGGTTGCAGTAGGTGAGGTTCCCGGAGAGGTCCACCTCCATCACGGGGTTCGGGTTCAGCCTGGGGAAGGAGGCGAGGCGCGAGAGCTCCTCCTCGGCCTTCTTGCGCTCCGTTATGTCGCGGACCGTGACGATAACGCCGCCCACCCGCTCGTCGCTCGTGCGGTTGCTGGCGGTGACCTCGGCGTAGCGCCAGGAGCCGTCGCGGTGCGTGAGGCGGACCTCCATCAGCCCGTGCTCCTCGGGCCCGCTCTGCATGACCTCGCCGAAGAACTGCTGCGCCGTCTCCAGGTCGTCCGGGCGCACGAGGTCGAAGCCGTTCGTACCGAGGAGGTCCTCGGGCCTGTGGCCGAGGAACCGCTCCACCGAGGGGCTCAGGTAGGTGAGGTTGCCGTCGGGGGCGACGACCATGATCACGTCGAGCACGTTCGAGACGAGGGTGCGCAGGCGCTCCTCGCCCCGGCGCCGGTAGGCGCTCTCCGTGAGGGCGTGGGCCTCCAGGGCGAGCGAGACCTGAAAGCCCAAGGTCTCGAGCCCCTGTTTTATGTCCCCGGGCAGGGTGGCGTCGCTGGCGACGATGATCACGCCGCGGAGCTCCTCCTCGATGAGGAGCGGGATCATGAAGAAGGGCCGGGGCCTCGGGGTGAGGCCGAGGGCGCTGCGGAGCACGACGTCGGCGCTCGCGTCCTCGCCGCCGACGGAGCGCCCGTCCAGGAGCCGGGCGAGCTGGCCTTCGGGGAGGTTGCGGACGGCGAGCTTGTAGCCCATGATCTCCTCCGCCCGGTGGCCGGCGGAGGCGAGCACGTCCATCTCCTCCTCGGAACCCATCGCCAGGCCGGACCGGACGCTCGGCACCCCCTTGCCGACGAGACGCAGGGCGGCGGCGAGCGCCGCGTCGTAGACCATCTGCCGGTCGTGGGAGGCGGCGAGCGCCGCCCCCGCGTCCCTCAGGGTTCGCTCCCGGTCCAGGGCCCGGCCCTGGCGCGAGAGCGTGAGGGAGAGCAGGTGCAGCGTCAGGGACATGAGCACCAGGCCGAAGAGGTTCGGCAGGACGGAGGCCGGCGCGACGGCGTAGCCGCCCGTGGCGAGCGGGGTGAGGGCGACCGCGCCGTAGAAGGCGACGAGGTAGGCGGCCAGCACGGAGACGGCGTCGCGGGTGCGGCCGTAGAGCGAGCGGAACATCAGCCCGGCGTAGACCAGCCCGAGGGCGGAGGGCGGGTTGCCGGTGGCGAGGCAGGCCGCGCCCAGGGCGAGGCCCTCGAGGGCCGTGAGGGGGAGGGGGGAGAAGCCGCTCCGCCTGTACCCCCGAGCGTAGCGCCACGCCAGGAAGGCGAGCCCGGCGAAGGCCGCCGCGCGCAGGGAGGCCGGCGTCGGGTGATCGGAGGCGACGGTGGTGGGGACGACGAGCGCCGCCATCACGAGGCTGGCGAGCAAGAAGATCCAACGCACCCGGCTCAGCAGGCCGTCCGGCGGGGCGAAGGACCCCAGGAAAGCCATGCGTGCCGGGCCGGTGCCGGACAACCCTAACTATCTCCCGCGTCCGTCCGGTCCCCACACACCCTGCCCACCACCGCTAAGCCGCCCTCTCTGAGTGCCTCGCTGCCCAAGAATATTATCGTTCCCCCATCAAGAACGCTTTAGGCCGCCCGTACCGCGGGCGTCCGGGGAGGGCGGATCAGGCGGAGAGAAAGGCCGCGAGCTCGCGCGCCGTCTCCTCCGGCCTCTCCTCGGCGAGGTAGTGGCCCGCGTCCACGGGTCGGCCCCGCACGTCGCCGGCGTAGGCGCGCCAGACCTCGAGCACGCTGTAGAGCCCGTGCATCGCGCCGTTTCGGCCCCAGAGCGCCAGGAGGGGGCACTCTACCCTGCGGCCGTTCTCCCGGTCGGAGTCGTCGTGAGAGAGGTCTATCGACGCGGCGGCGCGGTAGTCCTCGCAGCTTGCGTGGACCGTGCGTTCGTCGAAGCACCGCTCGTACTCGGCGAGGGCCTCGGGGGCGAAAGTCTCGGAGGTCGAGCCGTACCGGCCGAGCACGGACCGGAGAAAGTAGGAGCGGCTGCCCCCGATCAGGGTCTCCGGGAAGTCGTAGGGCTGGGAGAGGAAGAACCAGTGGTAGTAGGCGGTGGCGAGGTTCCGATCGACGGTGGAGAAGAGGTGGCGGGTGGGCAGGATGTCGAGGACGGCGAGCCGCGAGACGCTCCCCGCGTGGTCGAGCGCCATCCGGTGTCCGACGCGCCCTCCCCGGTCGTGGCCGGCCACCGCGAAGCGCTCGAAGCCCAAAGAAGCCATCGCGCGCACCATGTCGTCGGCCATGGCGCGCTTGGAGTAGGCGACGTGGGCCTCGTCGCCCCCGGGCTTCGAGCTGTCGCCGTAGCCGCGCAGGTCGGCGGCGGCGACGGAGAACCCGGCGTCGGCGAGGAGGGGGGCCACGCCGTGCCACATGGCGTGCGTCTGCGGGTAGCCGTGGAGGAGCAGGACCGGCGGGCCCTCGCCGCCCAGGACGACGTTGATCTCCACCCCTTCCGCCCCCGCGACCCGGTGCCGCTCGAAGCCCTCGAACACGGCGCTGGCCTAGCCGAAGAAGGTGCGGGCCGCCCCGTAGAGGTCGTCCGGGACGGTCTTCGTCTCCTCGGTCGCCTCGGAGAGGTCGACCGTGACGATCTCGCTGCCGCGCAGGGCGACCATCTTGCCCCACTCGCCGTTCTTGACGGCCTCGGCGGCGCGCAGGCCGTACCTCGTGGAGAGGATGCGGTCGTAGGCGGTGGGGGTGCCGCCGCGCTGGAGGTGCCCGAGGACGACGTGGCGGGTGTCGATGCCGGTGCGCTCCTTGAGCTCTCCGGCGAGGCCCTCGGCGACGCCGCCGAGGCGGACGTGGCCGAACTCGTCCTTCTCCGCGGTCTGGGTGACGAAGTCCTCCGAGAACGTAACCCCCTCGGAGACGGCGACGATGCCCCACTTCTCGCCGTTCTCGGCGCGCTTCCGGAAGATGGAGACCATCTCGTCGACGTCCGGCTCCACCTCCGGGATCAGGGTGACGTTCGCGGCGCCGGCGACGCCCGCGCCCCAGGTGATCCAACCGGCGTGGCGGCCCATGATCTCGACGACGAGGATCCTCTCGTGGCTCTTGGCGGTGGTCCTGAGCCTGTCTATGGCCTCCGTGGCGATGGAGACGGCGGTGTCGTAGCCGAACGTGGTGTCGGTGGCGGAGAGGTCGTTGTCTATGGTCTTCGGGCAGCCGACGACCTGCGTGCCGAAGTCCTGGTGCAGCCTGCGCGCCACCCCCAGGGTGTCGTCGCCGCCGATGGCGACGAGGGCGTCGACGCCTATCTCGGCCATGTTGTCTACCACCTTTTTGGCGTCGCCTTCGTTCTTGTAGGGGTTGGTGCGGGAGGAGCCCAGGATCGTGCCGCCCTCGTCGAGGATGTAGCGGACGTCGCCGACGGTGAGGTTCACGACGGAGTCGGCCTCGGGAGAGAGGAGGCCCTTCCAGCCGCGCCTGATGCCCGAGACCTCGTAGCCGTAGTCGGAGATCGAGCGCATCGTGACCGCTCGGATCACGCCGTTCAGCCCCGGCGCGTCCCCGCCGCCCGTCAGCATCCCGACCCGGTTTACTTCGGCCATGATCTTCCTCCCTGTCTCGAAATCTCTGGAGGGGTCAGTCTACCCAAAAGCCGCGCGCAGCATCGGTTTGCGACGGAGGCTCTTCCCGGCGGTCGACGGGCGGGTCTACCGGCCGGGCGTGCGGCGGACCTTCGGAACGTCGTGGGCCGCGCCCGCGGGGTCCCCGGTGCGCAGGCGGACGCGGAGGAAGTCGAAGAGGACGCGCAAGACCGCCAGGGCCGGGACGGCGACGATCACGCCGAGGATGCCGAAGAGGCCGCCGCCGACGATCACGCCGAGAAAGACCAGGATCGGGTGGACGTGCAGGGTGTCGCCCTGGATCTTCGGCGTCAGGAAGTTGCCTTCGAGCTGCTGCACCCCGAGGAAGAGGAGCGCCGTCAGGAACGCGTCCGTCAGCCCCCCGAAGGCGAGCGCGACGAGCAGGGCCGGGATGGCGCCGAGAAACGCCCCGAGGTACGGGATGATCGCCGTGACGGAGACGATGGCCCCGAGGACGAGCGCGTAGGGCACGCCTATAAAGAAGAGGCCCACCGCCGAGACGGCCCCCTGGATCAGTAGTATCAGCGCGAGCCCGCCGAGGTAGCGCGAGAGGGAGTAGCCGAAGGCGTTCCACAGGCTCCTCGCGTCGCTCCGATAGTCGTGCGGCGCGGCCCTGAGGTAGAACGCCTTGATCTTGCGCACGTCGACGAGCAGGTAGATCCCTATAAACAAGACCCCGAGCAGGGTCACGAGGAAGTTGACGGTGCTGTAGACGAAGCCGAGCACCCCGCCGACCAGGCTGGAGCCTATCGACCTGACGGCGTCCACGAGGTTCTCCCTGACCCTGGAGATGAGTTGCTGGGGGTCGTCGTTGGGGAGCAGGCCCCTGTTCTCGAGGGAGTCCAGGGCGTCGCGCAGGTACTGCTCGGCGCTCGTCGCTATCCCGGGCGCCGCGCCTATAAGGGAGGAGAACTGCTGGGCGACGATGGGCACCAGGTAGAGCGCGGCGGCGACGATGATGCCCACCACCAGCAAGAACGAGAGCAGGATCGCGATCCCATGCGGCACGAAGCGCGAGAAGAAGCGCACGGGGAAGGAGAGCACCAGGGCGAGGGCTATCCCCCCGACCGCCGTCGTGAGCACGCTCGGCACGAGATAAACGGCGTACGCGAGGGTGACGATCACCGCCAGGATCAGGACCGTCCGGGTGCGGCGCGAGATCCGGATCGGGGTCGGATGCGCGGTGACGTCCGGCTCCCTCCTCCTGCGGCCCCCGAGCTTGCGCCTCACTGCCGCCCTCCGGCTCTCCGGTTTGGTCTGCGCAGCACCTTCGTCCGACATGAGACCGCTTTACCCTCTGACCCTCTCGGCTACGCGTGAAGCCGAACTAGAAGCGGACGCCTCTTGTCCTTGAGTACGGCAGCCAACCATCACTATTACAAAGAAAGCGTTAAGAATGCTCTTCGGAGACCGTTGCAGATGCTAAGTGCGAGAAGTCGAGACGCCGAATTGCACCAACACCGCATGCTTCGCAACAACCGTCCACCGCACCAAAAATCGTTTCCGTAGCAACTAGCATCTCGGGGTATTCAAATTCATTGCCAACGAGATCTACCCACTCGATCTGAAATAGAGGAGCTTGACCTAACTGCGCAGATCGCTCGAAGGCATCCTCATGATCCTCACGGATGGTGCATGTAAAACCGAGGGAATTCAGTCCACCTAGTACCCGCTTGAGCTTCGCAGGTGGGAGACCGGTCACGCGTCGGAGCAGGTCTACATAGATGTGCATGTTGTCTGGCAGTTCCTCCGGACAACCATGGACAAAAGCTAGTCCAATGACCTCACGCTCAACCTGCGTCATACGACGGAGAACATTGAACCAGTGGTGCGCGTGCTCTAACGCTATTTGTTGTGCATCAGAATCATTCTCAATGCCAAGCCTCTGGTACAGAAGATCAGGAATCGGCGGGAAAAACTCTTCCTTCTCCCGCGGCCCGAGTTTTTGCTCGATTAGGTCCACAAGCTCCGCAGGCGACGTTCCCCGTAGGTCTACATATCCAACAGTGTCAGGTAGACCCGGTATAGGCGTATGGTCGAAGCGAGCCGGAAGGAGGTAATCTCCTTGTTCCTTGATAGCCCGCGCTTGCGCACTACGCCGCTCATGATTAGTCCACACCTTTTCCGCGTAGTCTGTGGAGGCGAAGAGTACGCAATGCTGAGCAAGATTCTGATAAATGTCGTCCAAGTGAGCGTAGAGATCCTTACCCCATAGCTGCACCTTCTCGCGCTCATCGTAAAAGACGCGAATGCCCCTCTTGGCCAACAGATCTGCAACCTCTCGTACGTAAGCACGCTGTTCCCCTGCAAAGGAGAGGCAAACGTCATAATCGAAACGAGAGCTATCTCTGTCTGTTGTAGGCATTTACGTCACGCTCGCACGCTCGACTACATTACTAGTAAATTATACCGTTATGGTCCGCGTGCTCTTCGTCTGCCTTGGGAACATCTGCCGCTCGCCCATCTCCCAGGGCGTCTTCGAGGAGGTCGTGCGCCGCGAGGGGCTCTCGGGGGAGATCGAGGCTGACTCCGCCGGCACGCACGGCTTCTACCACGCCGGCGAGCCGCCGGACCCGAGGGCGCAGAGGAGCGCAATGGAACGCGGCATCGACCTGAGCGGCCAGCGCGCACGTCTCCTGAGTAGAGAGGACTGCGAGCGGTTCGACTACGTCCTCACGATGGACGAGGAGAACTACGAGAGGGTGGCGGCCCTCTGCCGGAGCGGCGAGGGGGGCGCCGTGATCCGGCCCTTCCTCGACTTCGCCCCGACCGTCCGGAGCGCGAGGTCCCCGACCCTTTCCACGGCGGCCCCGACGGCTTCGAGCTGGTCATGGACCTGGCCGAGGCGGCCTCGGAGGGGCTCCTGGAGGACATCCGAAGGCGGCACCCCATACCCCGCGTTGGCTGAGGAGGCCCTGGCCGGAGGGTAGAGGCGGCCCTCGGGAGAGGCTCGTCTCCGCCCGGCCTCTAGGCGGGGGTGCATCGGCGAGGTGTACCGGGCGGAGCTCTCGGACGGCTCGTCCGTGGTGGCGAAGGTCGACCGGAGCGGCGAGGCGAACCTCGGGCGCGAGGCGTACATGCTCCGCTACCTCCGCGAGAGGTCCGAGCTCCCCGTCCCGGAGGTCTACTTCTCCTCGGAGGGGCTGCTGCTCATGGAGTTCGTGGAAGGCGGGGGAGCCCTGTCGCCGGCAGAGCCTCACGCGGCGGAGTTGTTGTCGGCGCTGCACGGCGTCACCGCCGAAGCCTACGGGCACGAGCGCGACACCCTGATCGGCAGCCTCTCCCAGCCGAACCCGTGGACGCGCTCGTGGGCCGAGTTCTTCCGCGAACAACGCCTGCTCTACGCCGCGGGCGTCGCCCGCGAGGCCGGGCGTCTCCCGGCGAAGCTCCACCGGAGGGTACAGGATCTAGCCGGGAAGCTGGGGGAGATCATCCCGGACCCGGCACCGCCGTCCCTCATCCACGGGGACGTCTGGAGCGGGAACGTGCTCGCCAGGGGAGACAGGATCTCCGCCTTCCTGGACCCCGCGATCTACCACGCCGACCCGGAGATGGAGCTCGCCTACATAAGCCTCTTCGACTCCTTCGGCCCACGCTTCTTCGAGCGCTACGCCGAGCTTAGCGCCATAAGACCGGGCTTCTTCGAGGAGCGACGCCACCTCTACGCGCTCTACCCGCTCCTCGTACACGTTTACTACTTCGGCGGAAGTTACGTAGAGGCCGTCGACCGTACCCTCCGGCGCTTCGGGGCGTAAGCTCCCTCAACTCATCCCGGCCAGCGCCTCGCGCGCCTCGGCCGGGGACATCGGCACGTTGTAGATCGGGGAGCCCGGCTCCTGCCTCGCGCTCTGGGCCAGCGTGCCCGCGTCTACCGGCGCGAAGCCGATCTCTTCTACGAGGCGGGAGACGATCTCCTTCGCCTCCCCGTCGTCGCCCGAAACGAAGATGGTCTCCCGCTCCTCCAGCGGCGCCTCGGGCCTTCCGTTCTGCGCCAGCCTCGCGTAGTAGATGGTGTTGAACGCCTTGACGACGCGGGCGCCGGGGAGGTGGCGGGCGAGGAACTCGCTCTGGGCGCGGCCGCCGAGGTCGATCCCGCCGTCCCTCTCGGGGTAGTAGTTGGAGGCGGTCACGAAGACCTTGCCCGAGAGCCCCTCCGCCGGCAGATCCCCGTAGCGGCCGAACGGGATCGCCTCCATCACCACCTCCCCGAAGTCCGCGGCCTCCTCGACGGTCCCGGCCCGCGCGTTCGCCCCGATCTCCCGGACCAGCCCCTCCAGCGTCTCCGGCCCGCGGGAGTTGGCGACGACGACCTCGTGCCCGGCCCCCGCGAAGAGCCTCGCGGCCGTGGAGCCGATGTTCCCCGCCCCGATGATCCCTATCCTCATGCCGTGCTCCCTTCCTGGCCTGCACGGCATTCTTGCACAGCCGCGCGCTTCCACCGTCTGAACGACTAAACTGACCTTCGTCGTCCATCTACCCCCCGGAGCGCTAGCCGTGGACCACGTACACGAGCCCAACGACCACGAAGATCCCACCACCGGCGACGACCCGCCCGTGACGGGGATCGCCTCCCGACGGGTGGAGCCGGGCCGGGAGGGGGAGTTCGAGGAGTGGGTCTCGGGCATCCTCGCCGTGGTGAAGGAGTTCCCGGGCTACCTCGGCTCCGACGTGCTCCGGCCGAGCGGCGACGAGGACGACGAGTACAGGATGATCTACCGCTTCGACCACGTGAGCAACCTGAGGCGGTGGGAGGAGTCGGAGGAACGCCGGAGATGGCTGAGAAAGGCAGAGCCCCTGGTGCGCGAGGAGAACGTCCAGGTCCTGACCGGTCTCGAGCCCTGGTTCACGCTCCCCTCGAAGCCGGGCGAGCCCTCGCCGCCCCGCTACAAGATGGCGGTGGTGACCTGGCTCGCGGTCTTCCCGACGATCACCGTGATCTTCCTGGTCCTCAGGCCCGTCCTCAACGCCCTGCCCCTGCTGCTGCGCACGCTGCTCCTCACCCTGATCATGGTCTCCCTCATGACCTACGTGGTGATGCCCCGCATGACGCGCCTCTTCGCCTTCTGGCTCTACCCCGAGAGGAGGCGTTAGGCAGAGCTTCCCGCCCGGCGAGACGTCTTCCAAGCCGGTGCCGGAAACAGGACCTTCTGAGACCTTCCCCTAAGCCCGCTCGAGCCGTCGTCGCAGACCAGCACGTCCGTGAGCGTCCCTCCGACGACCACCGTCACGCTTCCCCCCTTCCCTCCGTTACCCTAGCCCGCCACCGGCTCGAAGACGCCGGCCTTGTACACCTGTCCCGGCAGCTCCTTGCCGAGCTTCCCCGAGAGCCAGCGCGCCACCTCCACGAGCGCCTTCAGGTCCACCCCCGTCTCGTAGCCCATCCCGTGCAACAGGTAGACGAGGTCCTCCGTGGCGACGTTCCCCGTCGCCTGTGGGGCGAACGGGCACCCGCCCGTCCCCCCGACCGAGGCGTCCAGGACCGTCGCCCCCGACTCCACCGCGGCCACCGCGTTCGCGATGCCGGTGTTGCGCGTGTCGTGGAAGTGGCAGCCCACGGTGACGCCGTGCGCCGCGGCCCCACGGACGAGCTCGCGCACCTGGAGCGGCACCCCGACCCCGATGGTGTCGGCCAGCACGATCTCGTCGGGCTGCGCCTCGGCCACCCTCCCGGCGATGCCGAGCACGTGCCCCGGCTCCACCGCCCCCTCGAACGGGTCCCCGAAGGCGGCGCTCAGGGTGATGGAGACCCTCACCCCGTCGAGCCGCGCCCGCTCCACGAGCCTCTCCGCGAGCGCGGTCGCGTCCGCGACGGTCGTGTTCTGGTTCTTCTTCGCGAACGTCTCCGTCACGGGGAACGCGTAGCGGACCTCGTCGACGCCCGCCTCGACGGCCCGCTCGTAGCCCTTCTCGTTGAGGACGAGCCCCGCGTAGACCGTGCCCTCGCGGCGGTGTAGCCCCCGCATCACCTCCTCGGCGCCGGCCATCTGGGGCACCCGCTTGGGGTTCACGAAGCTCGCCGCCTCGACCCTCGGGAGCCCCGCCGCGGCGAGCCTGTCGCACAGCTCGGCCCGCGTCTCCGGCGCGAGGATCTCCGCCTCGTTCTGGAGGCCGTCCCGGGGCCCCACGTCCACGATCTCGATGCGCATCAGATGATCCCCCTCTCTCGCAGGGCCTCGCGCTCCCCCTCGTCCAGCCCCAACACCCCGCCGTAGACCTCGTCGTTGTGCTCCCCGAGGGCGGGGCCGGTCCAGCGGACCTTGCCGGGGGTCTCCGTGAGGCGCGGGACGACGTTCTGCATGGGGAAGGTCCCTATCTCCGGGTCCTCCGTCCGGATCACGTTCCCCCTCGCCTCGTAGTGCGGGTCCTCGACCATGTCCTTCGCGGTGAAGACCTTGCCCGCCGGGACCCCGGCCTCGGCCATGGTCCTCAGCACCTCTTCCCCCGTGCGCTCCTCCGTCCAACCGGAGATCATGGCGTCGAGCTTCTCCATGTTCTCCCCGCGGGCGTGGTGGGTCGCGAACCGCTCGTCCTCGGCCCACTCGGGGTGGCCCATCGCCCTCGCGAGCCTCCCGAAGACGGTGTCGGCGTTCCCGGAGATCAGGACGTAGTCCCCGTCGCTCGTGGGGTAGAGATTGGCGGGCGCGACGAACGGCAACACGGTCCCGGTCCGGCCGCGCACGTGCCCGGTGAGCTCGTACTCTGGGATGGTGCTCTCCATGAGGGCGAGGACCGCCTCGTAGATCCCCACGTCCACCACCTGACCCCGCCCGTCGTGGGCGTCGCGGTGGTACAGGGCGGTCAACGCTCCCAGGGCCCCGAAGGTAGCGGCGAGCGAGTCGCCCAAGGAGATCCCGCTTCGCGGTGGGGGGCTGTCCGGGAACCCGGTGACGTGCCGGATACCGCCCATCGCCTCCCCGATAGCCCCGAACCCCGCCCGGTTCTTGTAAGGACCGGTCTGCCCGTAGCCGGAGACCCGCACCATGACGAGCCCCGGGTTGATCCCGAGAGCTTCTCGTACCCGAGGCCCCAGCGCTCCATCGTCCCCGGCCGGAAGTTCTCGATCACGACGTCCGCCTCCGCCACGAGGCCCTCGCGAGCTCCTGGCCCTCCTCCTCCCGGAGGTTCAGCGTCACGGACTTTTTGTTGCGCGCGATGATCGGCCACCACAGGGTGCGCCCCTCCTTGCGGTGGCGGCCCCACTCGCGCATGGGGTCGCCCTTCCCCGGCGGCTCGACCTTTATGACCTCGGCCCCGAAGTCCGCCAGAAGCTGGCCGCAGAAAGGCCCCGCCAGCAAGCTCCCCATCTCCACGACCCGCACCCCCGCGAGGGGGAACCCGTTCTCGCTCACTCCCTGCCCTCCTCCAACGCCCTTATGACGGTATCCCTACCCTCGTAGACGTGCTCGCGCATGACGATCTCGGCCCTCTCCCCGTCGCCGGCTTCGAGGCTCCGGAGAAGCTGGCGGTGGTGGTGGTTGGAGACCTGCCTCTCCTCCGGCGTGTACCAGTAGAAGGCCTTGAACACGAGCGGGAGCTCGACGGTCCGGTCGAGCAAGCCCCGCAGCCTGCGATTGCGGCCGGCCTCCACGATCCCGCCGTGAAACTCCTGGTTGCGCGCCACGAGCCACCTCGTCTCCTCCTGACGGTCCGAGAAGCGACCCTCCACCGCCTCCATCTCGGCGGCGACCGCGCGCAGGCGTTCGAACTCCTTCTTTGTTATGCGTCCGGCGGCACGCCGCGCGGCGTGACCCTCCAGCAGGGCCCGCAGGTCGTAGACGTCCCAGACGTCCTCCATGCCGAACCCGCGCACGACCGCGCCCTTGTTCGGCACGATCTCCACGAGGCCCTCCGCCTCCAGCCTCGTCAACGCCTGCCTGACCGGCGTGCGGCTGACCCCGAGACTCCGGGCCAGCTGCTCCTCCACCAGCCGCCCCCAAGGCTCGTACTCGCCGACCATGATCATGCTCCGCAGCCGTTCCACCACCTCCGCGTTCCCGGCTCTTCTTCGCCCATCGGCCGCGCCTGCGCCCAAAAACCTCGCCTCCCCAACGCCCCTGCGGACCTCCCGGATACGACGACTTTTGTATACAAAAATAATGTACGCCGTTAATTGTGTCAATGACATCAAAAAAATGTGCTGCAAAAACGGGGGTAAACGATTCGGGAAGCAGATTTCTTCTTGACAAGAAGTGGCCAAAGGCTTAGTTTGTATACAGGAAGGGAAGCATCGTCCGGGCGGTAGGGCGGCCGGGCAGGAAGGGGAGAGGGATGAACGGGGCTGTCGGGCGTGTGGGGAGCGAGATCACCCGCGGTCAATTCTTGAAGGGTGCAAGCATGTTGGGGCTGGTCGCCGGGGCCGGGGGGTTGCTTACGGCGTGCGGCGGAGGTGGGGGAGGGGCTTCCGGGCCGGTCGGGTTGTCGGTGAGCCATTACCCGACGCTCTTATATACCGTTCCGTGGGCCGTGGCGATAGAGCAGGGGTACTTCGAGGAGCGGCAGATACAGCTCGAGGAGATCGTGGGCTCCAGCGGCGGCGGGACCACGGTTCGGAACGTCGTCACGGGAGGGCTGCCGCTCGGGGCGGTGGCTACGCCGGCGGCGATCAACGCGTTCAACGAGGGTTCCGGGCTGAAGATACTTGGGGGTGCCATCGGGAACACGGCGGACGTCAGCTTCGTGACGCTCCCCGACCGCGGCATAGAATCCATGGAGGACCTGCCAGGGAAGACGATGGGGTTCAGCAACCCGGGGTCGGTCACGGAGGGTTGCGCCGTGCTCGCGCTCCAGGGGGCGGGGATAGAGCTCGGCGAGGTCAAGTTGCAGGCGATGGGCGGGCTCTCCGAGGCGATCACCGGGCTCAAGGAGGGCGTGATAGACGTGGCGCCGGTGATCCTGCCGACGGCGATCAGCCAGGTCGAGGAGGAGGGCCTCGTCCCCGTCTTCCAGACCACCGAGTACGTCGACGCCTTCCCGCAGCTCGTGATGATCGCCACCTCGCAGACCGTGGGCCAGCAGCCCGAGCTCCTGCAATCGCTTATGGAGCTGTACGGGCAGGCCGTGGACTTCACGGTCGAGAACCCCGAGGAGGCGGCCGCGGCCTGGTCGAAGAACTCCGAGGTCGCCGAGGAGGACGCCGTGGCTTCGCTCGAGGCCATCGACCCGTCCACCTACTACACGACGACCCTGAGCGCGGACTCCCTGAACCTCGTCGTAGAGGAGATGAAGGCGATCAACCTGCTCGAAGAAGGGGACGAGGTCGACTGGGGGGAGCTTCTGGACCAGCAGTTCCTGCCGGAGGACCAGCGCGTGGATCCGGCGGAGCTCGCGTAGGCGGCGGACGTGCATATCCAGATAAAGGACGTGCGGAAGGTCTTCGAGGGCAGGGGGGACGAGAAGGTCGAGGCCCTCTCCGGGATAGACCTCACCGTCTCCGAGAACGAGTTCGTCGCCATCGTCGGGCCGAGCGGCTGCGGGAAGAGCACGCTGCTCGAGATCGTGGCGGGGCTCACCGAGCCGTCGGGCGGGGAGGTCCTCATAGGGAGGGACCCGATAAACGGGCCGCACCCCGAGGTCGGGATCGTCTTCCAGCAGGAGTCGACCTTCCCGTGGAGGACGGTGCTTGAGAACGTCGAGTTCGGCCTCGAGATGCACGGGGTGGGGAAGAAGGAGCGGCGCGAGCGTTCGCTGGAGCTCATCGAGCTCGTGGGGCTGCAGGGGTTCGAGGGGCGTTACCCGGGCGAGCTCTCCGGCGGGATGCGCCAGCGCGTCGCGATCGCGCGCACGCTCGTCATGGATCCCGGGGTGCTCCTCATGGACGAGCCCTTCGGCGCCCTCGACGAGCAGACGCGCCTCATCCTGGGCGACGAGCTCCTGCGTATCTGGTCGCGCACCGAGGCCACGGCGCTCTTCATAACCCACTCCATCGAGGAGGCCACCCTGCTCTCCGATCGGGTCGTCGTCATGAGCGCCCGGCCGGGGACCACGAGGAAGGTGGTCGAGGTCGACCTCGAACGGCCGCGCGACTCCAGCGTGGTCAGCACCCCCGAGTTCGGACGGCTGACCGGCGAGATCTGGGAGGTCTTGCGCGAGGAGTCCATGAAGACGCTCAAGGGCCAGGAGAGGGGCGGGTCGTGAGCTTCGGGGCGAAGGTACGCCTGACGCGCTGGGCCGTCGTACTCGCGGCGATCGCGGCGCTAGAGGTCATGCCGCGCATAGGGTTTGGGGACTCGATTACGCTGATCCCGCTCAGCGAGATCCTGCCGGAGCTCTTCGAGATGATCGCGAGCGGCGAGATGACGGAGCACCTCCTCGCGACCGGGGGGGCATTCGCTCTGAGCTTTCTGCTCGCGGCCGTCACCGGCGTGCCCTTGGGCTTCTTGCTCTGGCGCTACAAGCCGCTCAAGCGAACGCTGGACCCCTACCTGACCACCTACTACGCCATCCCGATCTTCGCCTTCTACCCGCTGTTGCTCGCGGTGCTCGGCTTCAACATCTGGCCCATCGTGTTCATCGCGTGGGCCTGGGCGGTCGTCGCCGTCGTGATGAACACCGCGATAGGCTTCGGCGAGGTGCCGCAGGTTCTAACGAAGGTCGGAAAGAGCATGAACCTCAGCCGCTGGCAGACGATCTCGAGGATCTTCTTCCCGGCCGCCGTCCCGTACATCTTCACCGGGCTCAAGCTCGGGATGGTGTACTCGCTTATCGGGGTGATCGCCTCGGAGTTCGTGCTCTCCACGCGCGGCCTCGGCTACCTGGTCTCCTACAGCTACGTCAACTTCACGACCGCCGCGATGTACGCGGCGATGCTGCTCATACTGGCGCTCGCCATCCTCCTGAACTGGGCGCTCGGCGGCATCGAGAGGAGGTTGTACGGCAATGTCTGATGCGGCCGGACACGCAACGAGCCCGGCGGGGAGCGGGGCGAGGAGCGCCCGGCTGGACCCGGTCCGGATCGCCCAGGTCCTCTTCCCGTTCGGGCTGCTCGCGCTGTGGCAGGTTCTCGCGGTGGCCCTCGGGGACTTCTTCGTCGCCGCGCCGCTAGCCTCCTTCGGAGCCCTCGTCGAGGGCGTCCGGAGCGGGTGGCTCGGGGAGAACGGCGGCGTGACCCTCCTGGCGCTCGTCTACGCCTACGGCCTCGCCGTGGTCTTCGGCGTGGTGATCGGTTTCCTGCTCGGGCTCTCGCGCTTCGCCTACGCGGTCTTCGAGCCCATCGTGATCGCGCTCTACGCCCTGCCGAAGGTGGCGCTGTACCCGCTCTTCCTCTTCGCGTTCGGGCTCGGGATCTCGTCGCAGGCGTGGTTCGCCATGTTCTTCGGGGTGTTCCCGATCCTGATCTTCACGATGAGCGGGACGCAGAACGTCGGGGAGGTCATGTTCAAGGTGGGCCGCTCGCTGCGTCTCTCGCGCTTCCAGCTTTTCCGCTCCGTGGTCTTCCCCTCCATCCTGCCGTCGATGGTCGCGGGGCTCAGGATCGGCTTCGGCGTCACCTTCCTCGGGGTCGTGCTCTCCCAGATGTTTGCCGCCAAGAGCGGGCTCGGGTTCGTCCTCATTCAGAGCGTAGAGCTCCACGACATGCCGCAGCTCTACGGCCTCGTCGTGCTGCTCACCCTCTTCGCCTTCGTGATCAACGGCGCCTTCATGCTCTGGGAGCGCCGCCTCACGAGGCACCGCCCCGAAACGGGCTGAGGGCACGGACGAGCCGCAGCCTCAGGGAGAACGCGTACGTACCCCTCCCATCGCGAAAGCGAGGACGCATGACAGACGCAGAAGCCCTGACGGGGCTGCGCGAGCAGCTCGAACAGGATCGTCCGCTCGAAGGGCTCCGGGTCCTGGAGTTCGGCTCGCTGATCGCCGGGCCGTTCGCGACCAGGATCATGGCCGAGTTCGGGGCCGAGGTGATCAAGGCCGAGAGGCCGGGGACCGGCGACCCCTTGCGAAACTGGAGGTACGTCGACCCCGGGACGAAGACCTCGCTGTGGTGGGCGCTCCAGTCGCGCAACAAGAAGCTCGTTACGCTCGACCTCGGCCACCCCGAGGGGCTCGAGCTTGCGAAGAAGCTCGCGGCGGGGTCCGACGTGCTGCTCGAGAACTTCCGTCCCGGCACCCTGGAGAAGCTCGGGCTCGGCCCCGAGGCGCTGCGGGGGATCAACCCGCGCCTCATCCTGGTGCGCGTCTCGGGGTACGGGCAGACCGGCCCGTACAAGGACAAGCCAGGCTTCGCGAATATCGGGGAGGCGATGGGGGGCATCCGCTACGTGACCGGCGAGCCGGGCCGTCCTCCCGTGCGGACCGGTGTCTCTTTGGGCGACTCGCTCGCCTCACTCTACGCCGTCATCGGGACGCTCATGGCCGTCCACGCCCGCGACGTGCGGGGGACGGGGGAGGGGCAGGTCGTGGACGTCGCGCTCTACGAGGCGGTCTTCAACCTCATGGAGTCCCTGGTCCCGGAGTACGACGTGGCCGGCATCGTGCGCGAGCGGACGGGGGCCTCGCTCCCCGGGATCGCGCCGAGCAGCTCGTACTGCGCGGGCGATGGCTCCTACGTCGCGATCGGGGCCAACAGCGACGCCATCTTCAAGCGCCTCATGAAGGCCATCGGACGTCCCGAGCTCGCCGACGACCCCCGCTACGCCACGAACGCCGACCGGGCCGAGCACGCCGACGAGATTGACGACCTGATCGAGGGCTGGACCGGGCGACACGGGGCCGAGGAGATACAACGCATCCTCGATGAGGCGGCGGTCCCGGCCGGACCCATCTACTCCGTCACCGACATACTCGAGGACGAGCAGTACCGGGCACGCGAGATGATCGTCGAGGGCGAGGTCGAGGGCGTTGGGGCGGTCAAGATGCCGGGCCTGGTCCCGAAGCTCTCGAAGACCCCCGGCCGCTCCGAATGGTACGGCGGGAAGCTAGGAGCCCACAACGAGGAGGTCTACGGCGGACTTCTCGGCCTCTCCCCGGAGGAGATCGAACGCCTCTCGGAGGAGGGCGCGATCTAATGTCCCCGCGGGATGCGGGCGTCCCCGTCCCCGAAGACCGAGCGTCGGCCTTTCGGGACGGGAGCCCCCGCCGGTGCTACGGAGACCGAGGGGAGCCTCCCGGGGATGAGCGTCGAGAACACGACCCCGAGAGCCTCGCCCCCCTGCCCGCGCGCCTCGCAGGCGAGGACGAGCCTGAGCCCACCCCGTACCCCCTCGGTCCCGGCCGTCGCCCCCGGGTAGGGCGGCTCGAAGGAGAGGTGCTGTCGCGATGCCACGCGCTCGATCCCATTGCCGAGACCGCGGGCCAGCTCGAGGAGGTCGTCGGGGGCGGCGTCGGCGGGGATACGGCCGCCGATGCTTCGGACGGCGTGCGCCGTCAGGGCCGTCGAGAGGTGGAGCCTGCGGGCTTCCCGTTCGAGTACCGGGTCCATTCTCAAGGGGTGTCGCGGTCTCCGTGCACGGTAGCACCGTATCCTAGCAACCAGGCCGGCGCACGCCCGCGCGCCGGAGAGGAGGGAGTATGACGGGGGCGAAGAACCTGACCCGCAAGATCCTGGAGACCCACCTGGCTTCGGGCAACCTCACGCCCGGAGAGGAGATAGACCTCTCCGTGGACCAGATCCTCGTAGAAGACGCGACCGGCTCGATGACCGCCCTCCAGTTCGAGGCGCTCGGGATGGAGCGCGTCCAGGTCCCGCTCGCCGTCATGTACGTGGACCACAACGTCCTCCAGATCGACGACAAGAACATGGACGAGCACCGCTACCTCAGGACTTTCTCCGCCCGCCACGGCGTCTTCTACTCCCGTCCGGGGAACGGCATCTCCCACTACGTCCACCTGGAGCGCTTCGCCAAGCCCGGCGAGCTCCTCGTCGGGGCCGACTCGCACTCCACGATGTCCGGCGCGGTCGGGACGTTCGCCTTCGGGGCCGGCGGGCTGGACGTGGCGGTGGCGATGGCGGGCTACGGCTTCACGCTGGAGTGCCCGAAGGTGGTCGGCGTCGAGCTGCGGGGACGGCTCCCCGACTGGGTGCAATCCAAGGACATAATCCTCGAGCTCTTGAGGCGCTACGGGGTACGCGGGGGGCTCGGCAGGGTCTTCGAGTTCACGGGGGAGGGGGTTACGTCCCTCTCCGTGACGGAGAGGGGCACGATCTGCAACATGATCACGGAGATGGGCGCGACCGCGGCCGTCTTCCCCTCGGACGAGCGGGTCCGCGAGTGGCTCGCCGCCCAGGAGCGCGAGGACGACTACGAGCCGCTCCGTGCGGACGAGGACGCCCCCTACGACGAGGAGGAGGTCGTGGAGCTCTCGGAGCTAGAGCCCCTGATCGCGAAGCCGTCCTCGCCGGGCAACGTCGTCCCGGTCCGCGAGGTCGCCGGCACGAAGACGGTCCAGGTCTGCGTCGGCTCCTCGGTCAACTCCTCCTACGAGGACCTTGCTATCGTCGGCAGCGTCCTCAGGGAGAGCATAGTCCACCCCGCCATCGAGATGACCGTAACCCCCGGTTCGCGCCAGATCCTCGACACCATCGCCAGGAGCGGGGTCTACGGGGACCTCGTCTCCTCGGGGGCGCGCATGCTGGAGCCGGTCTGCGGCCCGTGCATCGGCGTCGGCCAGGCCCCTTCGAGGGGTGCACCCTCCGTCAGGACCTTCAACCGCAACTTCCCCGGCCGCAGCGGGACGCAGGGCGACGAGGTCTACCTCTGCTCGCCCGCGACGGCCGCCGCGACCGCGTTGAATGGCGAGATCTCCGACCCCCGCGAGCTCGGCGAACCGCCGGTGCTGGAACCGGCCCGCACGAACCCGGCGATGGACGACCGCCAGATTCTCGCTCCGCTGCCCCCGGAGGAGGCGCGGGAGATCGAGATCGTGCGCGGGCCGAACATCGTTCCTCCACCGGAGGGCGAACCGCTCCCCGAAACGCTCGAAGGCCGGGTCGTGATCGTGGTCGAGGACGACGTCTCGACCGGCGACATGGCCCCCGACGGGGCGTTGGGTATGAGCCTCTGGTCCAACATCCCCGAGTGCGCGAAGCACATGTTCCGCCGCCAGGACCCGGGCTTCCACGACCGCGCCCTGGAGTGGGGCGGAGGTTTCGTCGTCGGGGGACACAACTACGGGCAGGGATCCAGCCGCGAGCATGCGGCGCTCTCGCCGCTGCACCTCGGCATCCGCGCGGTCGCCGCCAAGAGCTTCGCGCGCATCCACCGCCTGAACCTCATCGCCCAGGGCATTCTCCCGCTCGTCTTTGCCGACGAAGAGGACTACGAGCGCGTGCGCCAGGGCGACACCTGGCACATGGCCGACGTGCGCGAGACGATCGCGGCCGGCGGGGAAGACCTCGTGGCCGGAAGCGAAGCGGGGGAGGAGATCCCCCTCAAAGTGCGTCTCTTCCCCCGCGAGCGGGAGATCCTGCTCGCCGGAGGGAAGCGAGGCTACCTTCGTGACGGCCGCAACGCCGGGGACTCCCGCCCCTCCTGAAGCATCTCGCGGAGGAGAGGAACCCCTCCGCGATAGCCGTCAGCCCCGGGCACGAACGAGAAGCCGAAGTGCCTGCAAGCCGAACGCAGACCACAAGGTTCGAAGGGTGCAAAACCCTTCGTGACCGTTAGGCCAGCGCGCTCCAGACCTCGAGCTTGTTCTTGACGTGGCGGATGACCTCGTCGGTGAACTCGCGGGTGCCGGAGGAGCCGCCGAGCTCGGCGGTGCGGGTCCCCTCGAGGACGTTCTCGAAGCACGCCTCGTAGATGGCGCGGGAGACCCGGTCGGCCCGCTCGTCCTTGAAGAAGCCGAGGAGGGCGGCGCCGGCCAGGATCATGGCCATCGGGTTGGCGACGTTCTTGCCCTCTAGAGACGGGGCCGTGCCGTGCGGGGCCTCGGCCATCACCGTCTCGGGGTTCTCGTCCTCGTCGAGGGCGATAAGGAGGGACTCGGCGCCCGCGATCGAGCCGAACATCTGCAACACGAGGTCGCTCATGCAGTCGCCGTCGCGGTTGAGCGTCGGGATAACCATCGGCTCGCCGTAGGTCGAGAGGAGCAGCGCGTACGTCGCGTCTATAAGCTGCGGGTCGTAGCGGACGTCGCGGTTGAGGCCCGCCGCCCGGTCCATCTCCTCCTTGAGCATCCCCTCGTAGACGGGGGAGACGGTGTACTTCGGCCCGCCGAAGACCTTCGCGCGCATCTTGCGCGCCTGGATGAACGCGAACTCCGAGACGCCGCGGCAGACCCGGCGCGAGATCTTCTCGGTCCGGAACGCCACCTCGTCGAGGTCCTCGCCCTCGCGCCACTCCTTCGCGCCGTAGGCGTCGTCGACGGCCATCCGCACCACCGAGATCGGAGCGTGCAGCCCCACGATGGGGTTCACGCCGGGGATGCGCCGCCCGGTCCGGACGATCACGGTCCCGTTGATGCCGCGCCTGAGGATCGCGTTCGGGGAGCCGACGTCGCCGGACACCTCCGGGGTGACGGTCGCGGCCTTGATGCCGAAGCCGCACGCCTTCATCGCCTCGGCCGCCTCGTGCACGACCACGTTCTCCGTCGCCCGGCGGTTCTCCAGCGACAGGTCGTACCGCTTCATCTCCAGGTCCAGCCCCGTCACCGACGGGTCGAGCACCCGGAGGGACTCCTCCAGAAGTTCCTGCCCCGTCTGGTCACCCTCCATGACGACGATCGTCTTACGCTCCACGCTATGTCACTCCTCCGAAAAGCTCTCGAACCTCCACGGAGTATACGACGGGCGTGGGGCGGCATCCGTGACGGCGGGGACGTCCCCGCGGGCTACTTGCCCGGGGTGCGCCTCACCTCCGGGGTGGCCTGGCTGCGCGTGTAGAGGTAGGCGATCGCCGTGAAGATCAGGGCGGCGGCGAGGGCGATGATCACGTGGAAGCCCTCGGTGGCGTGCGAGATGGCCTGCCCGATGCTCGAGCGGTCGTCGAACATGAGCTCGACGGCGACGTAGACCAGAAGGCCCGCGCCGAGGTAAACGAGGATGGGGAAGCGGTTCATTATGTAGCTCAAGATGGAGGCCCCGAAGATGATCAGCGGGATCGTCAGCGCGATGCCGATGCCCACCAGCGTGACGCTGCCGCCGGAGACCCCGACCAGCGCGATCACGTTGTCCAGCGACATCACGACGTCGGCGACCATGATGATCCCGACGGCGCTCCACAGCCCCGACCCCTCCTTGACTTCCTGTTCCTCGTCGTCGTGCTGCACGAGCCTCCACGCGACCCACAACAGCGCCAGCCCGCCGACGAGCTGCAAGTAGGGCAGGCTTATAAGGTACGAGACGATAAACACGAACAAGAGGCGCAGGCCCACGGCCCCGGCAACCCCCAGCAGGATCGCCCTCCTCCTGACATCCTCGGGGAGGCTGCGCACCGCGAGCGCGATAACCACCGCGTTGTCCCCGGAGAGGATCAGGTCTATGAGCAGTACCCCGAGGAAGCGGCCGAGCATCTCCGCCGTGAAAAAGTCCGCCAAAATGTTGCCTTTCGTAGTCTCTTTCCGTCCCCGCTGACCGGCGGAGACGATCGGAGCATTATACTCGCAGTCCCGAGGATAGCACGTTACTTTTGTGTCTTTTGCCGCACGCCGATTTCACGAACGCCGCCAGGCGACGGGGAGTACTCGCGGCGACGGCGGGCACGGGCGGGGAGGCCGGATCTCTACGAGAAGAGGTCTATAAGCTGCAGGTTCTCGAACTCGGCGGCGAGGGTGGGGGAGAGCTGGGCCCTGCTCCCGGTCTCGCCCATCTTGCTCGCCACCTCCAGAAACGCGGCGACGGTGCCGGTGAGGGGGACGTCGCGGCGCCTGAGGGCGACGATGGGCCGCTGCATCTCCGGGGCGTCCTCGACCTCTATAAGCGAGAGGTGCCCCGCCGCCACGCTCCTCACGACGGCCGTGCGGGGCAGGAAAGCCACCCCCAGGCGGTGCTCGACCATCCTCTTGGCCGCCTCTATGTTGTCCAGCTCTATGGTGCTGAGCTCCCGGATGCCGGCGTCCTTGAAGAGGGACTGGGTGGCCTCGTAGTAGCCCGAGGCGTGGTCGAAGAGGATAAGCTGCTCGCGGCCGACCTCGGCGAGCTCCGCCGAGCTCTTCTCAGTGAAGCGGTGGCCCGGGTCGGTCACGAGCACGAGCTCGTCCTCGTAGAGCGTCACGCTCTCCGCCTCGGGGTGGCCGACGTCCCGCGCGATCCCGAGCTGCACCTCCTCCTTGAGCACCATCTCGAGCACGTCCTCCGAGTGCCCGGTCCTGACGGAGACCGACACCCTGGGATGCACGGCCGTGAACCGCTCCAGTATCGCCGGCAGCGCGTACGTGCTGACGCCGGGCGACGTCCCTATGGAGATCCTGCCGCCCGAAGCCCCCCGAAGCTCCCGCAGATGCTGCTTCCCCTCCTCGATGCTCGCCATGCACCGCTCCGCGTACGGCCGGAACTCACGGCCCGCCGGCGTGAGCCGCATCCCGCGGCTCGTCCGCACGAAGAGCTGATCCCCCAACTCGTCCTCCAAAGCCTTCAACCGCGCCGTCAGCGTCGGCTGCGTCAGGTACATCTCCTCCGCCGCACGGCTCACGTTCCCGAGCCGCGCCACCGCCAGAAAACACTCGAGCTGCCTCAACAGCACGCCGGCCCCTTCCGTCCGTGACCTGTCGGTATAAACATAATCTATTGCGACGATACAAGCAAACAATTGGACTTATAGTAAACGCGTTGTTAACTTGGTGCCACGTTGAGGAGCGGACGGAAGGAGCGGAGATGATTCCGGTTCAGTACAGGGATTCGGAGACCGAGGAGATACTGGAGCAGCGTCACGAGGACGAGGCCCCGACGATGGGCACCGAGGTCTGGCTGGGCGTTCGGCGGTACGAGGTGCTGTACCGGTGGCAGTGCGTCCCGACGTGCTGCATCGTGTACGTGCGTCCGGTGAGGGTCGAGCAGCGCGTCGCGGTCGCGGTCTAGGGGAGCGGGTAAGAGGGTTTTGGGCGTCGGTCTCTGCGGTGTGGATGCCGCGTCGGCTTGCTAAAGTGGCTCCTGTTTAGAGGGAGCCGCGGGCGGGCTGTCGCGGGATCTCGTGTAGAGAAGGAAGGAGCCCGAAACTTTATGGCTAGTACGAGGCAGGGGACGGAGGGGGTCGAGTTCACGGCTCCCATACCGGACGAGTTCGCCGAGATCCTCACCGACGACGCGGTCGCCTTCGTCGCGAAGCTCGCGCGGGAGTTCACCGGCAGGCGGGACGAGCTTCTACGGAAGCGCGCCGAGCGCCAGGAGAGGATCAACGCCGGCGAGATGCCGGACTTTCTGCCGGAGACGAAGGAGATCAGGGACGGCGACTGGAAGATAGCCCCGATCCCCGACGACCTGCAGGACCGGCGCGTGGAGCTCACGGGCCCTCCGGACCGCAAGATGACGATCAACGCCTTGAACTCGGGGGCGAAGACGTGGATGGCGGACCTCGAGGACGCCAACTGCCCGACGTGGCGCAACATGCTGGAGAGCCAGCTCAACCTGCGCGACGCGAACCTTCGCACCATCACCTTCGACGACCCGAAGACCGGCAAGGCCTACGAGCTCAACGAGGACGTAGCCCTGATCATCGCCCGCCCGCGCGGCTGGCACCTCAACGAGAAGCACATGATCGTGGACGGGCACGAGGTCCCGGGCGGCCTCTTCGACTTCGGCCTGTACTTTTTCCACAACGTCCAGACGCTCCTGGACCGCGGTTCCGGCCCGTACTTCTACCTGCCGAAGATGGAGAGCCACCTCGAGGCGCGCCTGTGGAACGACGTCTTCAACCTCGCCCAGGACGAGCTCGGCGTGCCGCGCGGCACCATCAAGGCGACCGTCCTCATAGAGACGATCCTCGCTACGTTCGAGATGGACGAGATCCTCTACGAGCTGCGCGAGCACTCGGCGGGCCTGAACTGCGGCCGGTGGGACTACATCTTCTCGTACATAAAGAAGTTCCGCGAGAAGGACCTGCTCCTCCCCGACCGCTCCGAGGTCACGATGACCGTCCCGTTCATGCGCGCCTACTCGCTCCTGACGATCAAGACCTGTCACAAGCGCGGCGCCCACGCCATCGGCGGGATGGCGGCCCAGATCCCCTCCAAGGACCCCGAGGAGAACGAGAAGGCGAACGCCAAGGTGCGCGAGGACAAGGAGCGCGAGGCCAGGGACGGCCACGACGGCACCTGGATCGCCCACCCCGGCATGGTCCCGCTCGCGATGGAGGCCTTCGACGAGCACATGAAGGGGCCGAACCAGATCAACGAGAAGAGCCCCGACGTGAACCCGACCGCCGCCGAGCTTCTGGAGAAGCCGGAGGGGAACATCACCGAGGCGGGCTTCCGGCTGAACGTGAACGTCGGCGTGCAGTACCTCGGCGGCTGGCTCGCTGGGCGCGGGGCCATCCCCGTCTACGGGCTCATGGAAGACACGGCGACCGCCGAGATCTCGCGCGCCCAGGTGTGGCAGTGGATCCACAACGACGCCGGCGTCCTCGACGACGGCACCGAGGTGACGGAGGAGCTCTTCCGCAAGGTGCTCGCCGAAGAGCTCGACAACATCAAGGAGCTCGTCGGCCCCGAGCGCTTCGAGCGCGACGAGTTCGGCAAGGCCGCCGAGCTCTTCGACCGCATCTCCACCGACAAGAACTTCGTCGACTTCCTGACCATCCCGGGCTACGAGTACCTGGACTAGATCGGACGCAGCATCCTTCACGACACCGACATCCGACCCCGCGGACAGGCCGGCGGCTCCAACCGGAGACCGCCGGTTCCCGCCCTCCTGCCCCGGAGCGTGGGCCACGTACCCACGCCCCACGCAACCCCCCGACTACCTGACGGGTTGCGTGCGCTAGACACATACGTCTAGACTGAACGTATGTGCAAGGGTAAGGTAGAAGTTCCGATGGAAGGAGAGGTTGGATGCAGCAGAACGGCAAGAACGACTCGGCGGAGATAGAGGGGTACTTCAACGGTCCCCGGTTCGAGGGATCGAGCGTCCTTACGGGGCGGAGGACGTCGCGCGGCTCAGGGGTTCGGTGCAGATCGAGCACACGCTGGCGCGGATGGGGGCCGAGAGGCTCTGGCAGCTTATGCACGAGCGTCCGTTCGTGAGGGCGCTGGGTGCCCTGACGGGGAACCAGGCCATGCAGCAGGTCAAGGCCGGGCTCGAGGCCATCTACCTCTCCGGCTGGCAGGTCGCGGCCGACGCGAACCTCTCCGGGCAAATGTACCCCGACCAGAGCCTCTACCCGGCCAACTCCGTGCCGCACGTCGTCAAGAGGATCAACCAGACCTTGCAGCGCGCCGACCAGATCCACCACTCCGAGGGTAGGAACGGGATCAACTGGTTCGCCCCGATCGTGGCCGACGCCGAGGCCGGCTTCGGCGGCGCCCTCAACGTCTTCGAGCTCACGAAGTCCATGATCGAGGCGGGGGCCGCCGGCATTCACTTCGAGGACCAGCTCGCGTCGGAGAAGAAGTGCGGCCACATGGGCGGCAAGGTGTTGCTGCCGACCGCGCAGGCCGTTCGCAACCTGATCTCCGCGCGTCTCGCCGCCGACGTCATGGGCGTGCCGACCGTGATCGTCGCCCGGACCGACGCCGACGGCGCCGACCTCATCACCAGCGACGTCGACCCGTCCGACGCCCAGTTCCTCACCGGCGAGCGGACGATGGAGGGCTTCTACCGGGTGCGGGCCGGCCTGGATCAGGCGATCGCCCGCGGCCTGGCCTACGCGCCGTACGCGGACGTCGTGTGGTGCGAGACTTCGACGCCGGACCTCGAGCAGGCCGAGAAGTTCGCCGCCGCCATCCACGAGCAGTTCCCGGGCAAGCTCCTCGCGTACAACTGCTCGCCCTCCTTCAACTGGAAGAAGCGCCTCTCCGACGAGGAGATCGCCACCTTCCAGGAGAAGATCGGGGCGATGGGCTACAAGTTCCAGTTTGTGACGCTCGCGGGCTTCCACGCCCTGAACAACTCCATGTTCGAGCTCGCGAACGACTACAAGGACCGGGGCATGGCCGCCTACTCCGAGCTCCAGCAGCGCGAGTTCGCCAACGAGAAGGACGGCTACACCGCGACGAAGCACCAGCGCGAGGTCGGCGCGGGCTACTTCGACGACGTGGCCCAGGTGGTCGCGGGCGGCATGGCCTCCACCACCGCCCTCACCGGCTCCACCGAGGAGGCCCAGTTTAACGACGTCGACGACGACCCGAGGACGGAGATCGCCGACGAGAAGGGCCAGCTTATAAAGTAGCCCTCGGGCCCAAAGCCAGCGACACCCCAGGAGGGGGCCGAGAGATCGGCCCCCTCCTTCGCGTCCGGCGGTGAGCGACGCCGTGGCGGTAGCTAGATATGAATTTCGGTATGTATACTGTTGCGCGCACGTTACGCGGCGGAGTCTAGGGGGCGTTCAGGCAGTTGGAGAGAGACGGGCCGGTACCGGGCGGAGCATCCCGGCGCAGTTCCCGGTGGGGTTCGGCCGGCAACGGGTCGCGACGGGGCAAGGAGATCTTCGACGCCCTGGTCCGGAACTCCTCGGATCTGATCACCGTCCTCGACGCGCGGGGGCGCATCCTGTACGAGAGCCCCTCGAACGAGAACGCGCTGGGTTACAGGGCCGAGGAGATCGAGGGTACAGACGCCTTCGAGCTCGTGCACCCCGAGGACCGCGAGCTCGTGCGGCGCTCCTTTCGGGGCGTCGTCGCCGGGCGCAAGGGCGACGCCGGGCCCGTGCGTTTTCGCTGCCGGCACGCGAACGGCTCCTGGCGGCACCTGGAGGCCGTCGGCAACGACCTGCTGGATCACCCCGAGGTGGGCGGGTTCGTCGTGAACTCCCGGGACGTCACCGAGCGGGTGGAGGCCGAGGAACGCTTCCGCGCGCTCGCGGAGCACATCCCCGTCGTCACTTACATCGGCGAGCTCGACGAGCTGAGCACGTGCCTCTTCATCAACTCGCGGCTGAAGGACCTCCTGGGCTACACGCCGGAGGAGCGCCTGGCCGAACCGGGGCTCTGGGCCAGGTGCCTGCACCCCGAGGACCGCGAACGGGTCCTCGCGGCGAACGACCGCTCCAACAGGACCGGGGAGCCGTTCCGGATGGAGTACCGCATGGTCAGGCGCGACGGCGGCGTCGTCTGGGTGCGGGACGAGTCGGTGGTGCTCAGGGACGAGGAAGGCAGGCTGCACCGCCGCCAGGGCTACCTGCTCGACGTCACCGAGCGCAGGGCGGCCGAGCGGGCCCTCTCCGAGGCGGAGGGCCGCTTCCGGGGCGCCTTCGAGGACGCGCCCATCGGCATGGCGCTCGTCACGCTGCCGGACCAGTCCTCGCCGCGCCTCGACCGCCGCTACCTCCGGGTCAACCGCGCGCTCTGCGAGATCCTGGGCTACGGGGAGGAGGAGCTGCTCGGGAAGACCTCCTCGGACGTCACCCACCCCGACGACCTTGAGAAGAGCAGGGCCTACGCGCAGAGGGCCGTCCGCGACGGCGAGCACAAGTACAGCCTGGAGAAGCGCTACGTCCGGGCCGACGGCGAGGTGGTCTGGGTCCTGCTGAACGTCTCCCTGGTGCGCGACGGCGACGGGAGCCCGAGCCACTGCATCTCCCAGTTTCTCGACGTCACCGAGCGCCGTCGCGCCGAGGAGGCCCTGCGGGAGAGCGAGGAGCTCCACCGCGCGGTCGTCGAGCAGAGCGTGGAGGCGATCTACCTCTTCGACCCCGTCGACGGGCGCGTCCTGGAGGCGAACGCCTCCTTCGGCTCGTTGCTCGGGCGCGAAGAGGTCGAAGACCTGAGCGGGATGACGATCTACGACTTCGTGGCGGCGGAGCGGGAGAGCGTGGACCGCGAGGTGGAGCATCGCCTGCGGGAGCGGCGTACGACCGGCTGCGCGGAGAAGAAGTACCGCCGCCGCGACGGCTCGCTCGTGGACGTGGAGGCGAGCGCGACCGTCGTCCACTACGGCGGGCGGGACGTCCTCTGCGTGGTCGCCCGGGACGTCACGGAGCGCAAGAGGGCCGCGGCGCGGCTCGCCGAGGAGCGCAACCTCCTGCGCACCCTCGTGGACAACATGCCCGACTACATCTACGTCAAGGACACGGACAGCCGCTTCGTCATGAACAACGCGGCGCACGCGCGGGCCATCGGCGCCACGGAGGAGGAGCTCGCCGGCAAGACCGACTTCGACGTCTTCCCGAAGGACCTCGCGGCGCGCTACCACGAGGACGAGCGGGCGGTGATCGAGACCGGCGCGCCGCTGGTGGACAAGGAGGAGCCGGTCGAGAGCCGGGAGCTCGGCCGCCGGTGGCTCTCCACGACGAAGGTGCAGCTCGGGAACGGCTCCGGCGGGGTCACGGGTCTCGTCGGGATCAGCCGCGACATCACGGAGCGCAGGGAGATGGAGGAGCAGCTCCGCCACCAGGCGCTGCACGACGGGCTCACCGGCCTCCCCAACCGCGCCCTCTTCCTCGACCGGCTCTCCCACGCCCTGGTGCGTTCAGAGCGGCTGGAGCTTCCCGTCGCGGTCCTGTTCGTGGACCTCGACGACTTCAAGGTGGTGAACGACTCCCTCGGCCACCACGCCGGGAACACCCTCCTCGTGGGGGTGGGGGAGCGCCTGCGGGGGTGCGTGAGGCCCGGGGACACCGTCGCCCGGCTCTTCGGGGACGAGTTCGCGATCCTGCTCGAAGCCCCGACCGGGATGGAGGACGCGAGGGCGGTGGCCGGCCGGATCGGGGAGCGTTTGCAAGCGCCCTTCGACGTGGAGGGCAGAGAGGTCTTCGTCAGCCCGAGCGTCGGGATCTCCATGAGCAACACCTCCGAGGACGAGCCGGAGTCGCTCCTGCGGCGGGCGGATCTGGCGATGTACGCCGCAAAGAACCGGGGCAAGGCGCGCACCGAGATCTACAGCCCCAGCATGGGCCTCAGGGCGAGGGAGCGGATGAGCCTCGAGAACGAGCTCAGGCGCGCGGTCGAACGCGAGGAGTTCACCGTCCACTACCAGCCGATCGTCGAGGTCCGCTCGGGGATCCTGCGCGGGGTCGAGGCGCTCGTGCGCTGGAGGCACCCGGAGCGGGGCATCGTGACCCCGGCCGAGTTTATCCTCCTCGCCGAGGAGACCGGCCTCATACGCCCCATCGGCCGCGGGGTCCTGAAGGAGGCCTGCCGCCGGGCCGGGGAGTGGCGGGCCCTGCGCCCAAAAGATCCCCCGTTCGTCGCGGTCAACCTCTCGACGGGCCAGTTCGGCCAGGAGCCGGAGCTTATCCCCGAGACGCTCTCGGAGACCGGGCTCGACCCGTCCCTGCTCAAGCTGGAGATCACCGAACGCGCCATGATGGACGACGCCGAGTTCGCCCTCGGGAAGCTCGAGCGCCTCAGGGGCATCGGGGTCAGGTTCGCCATCGACGACTACGGGATGGGCTACTCGTGCCTGCACTACCTCAAGCGCATGCCGGTCGACTGCCTGAAGATCGACCGCTCGTTTATCGCGGGCCTCGGGGAGCAGCCGGAGGACGACGCGATCGTCTCCGGCACCGTCGGCCTCGCCCACGCCCTCGGCCTCGAGGTGGTCGCCGAGGGCATCGAGACCGCCGAGCAACTCGCCTTCCTGAAGGGCCTCGGCTGCGACATGGGGCAGGGCTTCTACCTGGCCCGCCCCGCCCCCGCCGAAACCATCACGAGCCTCTTGATGGGCGAGCGCCGCAAGTAGACGCCCATGCCGAGCGGGGCTGGATGAGCGCCGCGTCCCCGCACGGTCCGATCCGGACTCAGCCGGGCTGGTATCTTCTCTGCATCCGAGCAGGAAGGGGATGGGCAATTGCGAGCAAAGGGCTTTACCCACGCCAGCGTCCACGCGCGCGACCTGGACGAGTCGGTGCGCTTCTACTCGGGGCTGTTCGGGATGGAGGAAATCCCGGCCCCCGGCTTCCCGTACCCGGTGCGCTGGCTGCGGGTGGGAGACCTCCAGCTTCATCTCTTCCTGAGCGAGGAGCAGGCACCCCGCGCTCACCACTTCGGCCTGGACGTGGACGATTTCGAGGCGGCGTACGAGAAGGCTCGCGGGCTCGGAGCCGTCGTGGGGGAGGGGTACTTCTCGAAGGTCTACGAGCTCCCCGACGGGGCGGCGCAGCTCTACCTCCGGGACCCGGCCGGGAACATGGTGGAGGTCAACTGGCCGGACGCCTCCACGCTGGACCGCTCGGTCGTCGGGCACATAGAGAAGGTGGGGGAGGGCGACGAAGGGGCCACGCTCTACCCGCGGCGGTAGGAGACGTGCGCGTCACGCGCAGAGGAAGGGGAATCATGGCGGATCTACCGGAAAAGCTGACGCTCATCTTCGACGGGGCCTGACACTTCTGAACGCGGTCGGCGCGCTGGGTTCGAGCGCTCGACCGAGACCGCCGCGTGACGGTGGTGCCGTACCAGAAGGAGGGCGTCCCGGCCTCCGCCGGGCTCTCCACCGGGGATTGCGAGAAGGCCGCCTGGGCCTATGAGCCCGGCGACGTCCCGGGCGAGCCGCGCCGCAGGTGGCGGGGCGCGGGCGCGATCGACGCCTCGCTCGCCGTCGCGCTCGGGACGAGGCTGCCGCTCTCTCTCTACGAGCTGCCCGGCATCTCGTTCCTCCAGGACGTCGCCTACCAGTTCGTCGCGGATAACCGCGGCAAGCTCCCCGGCGACGAGCCCTACTGCAAGCAGCACCCGGACGAGTGCCAGTAGGTAGGACGCCCTCCGGGACCGCGAGATGCGCCCCGATCGAAGCCTGTAGCGCAGGCCGTCCCGCGCGGACCCGGCAGGCCGGGCGTAGCGCCGATGATTCAGAGGGATAGCCGTCCCGCGCGGACGGTTGGATCAGCCTAAGGAGCAGATCCCAGAAGCACACGGATGCGGTCGCACACGCTTTCGAGCGCGGCTCTCGAGGGGACGTGGCGGCACCCCGCGAGGCATTCGGAGTGGGCCAGGTTCGGGAAGACCTCCCGCGCCCGCGCGAGTACCGCCGGGGCGGGGAAGAACAGGTCGTTCTCGGAGGCGAAGACCGCCACGGGCCCGCCGAACCCCTCCAGTTCCTCCTCCGTCGCCAACCGGGGCAGGGCGGCGTCCAGCCTGACGTGACGGTAGACCGCCCCGAGCTGGCGGACGGCGAGGCCGTCGGGCTCCGTCAGCAGGGGGGCGGTCGCCCGCCGCAGGCGCTCGTCGGTGGGCCGGAGGCGGTACAGGAGCATGGGGACGACCACGCGGGCGAGCATCGGCGGGACGGGGCCCCGGACCAGTCCGGCGGGGGAGACCAGCGCCGCCCGCGAGATACGTTCGGGCACGGCGCCCATCGTCCGGATGGCGATGCCCGCCCCGTAGGAGAGGCCGACCAGCGGCGCGCGTTCGAGGCCGAGGCCGTCCATGACGTCCTCCAACCAGAAGGCGTGGCCGTCGCCGAGGGGCGACGGCCTCTCCTGCGCGCTCCTGCCCGGCTGGCCCACGATGTCCGGCGCGTAGAGACGGTGGTGCCGCGCCAGCGGCAAGAACCACCGCAGGCAGGTGGGGTTGAGGAAGTTGCCGCCCGGCAGAAAGACCGCGGGCGGGGCGTCCTCGGGGCCGGCCACGAGCACGTGGGTCTCGCCCGAGCGCGTCCCGACCCGGCGGCTCTCGTGGCCGACGCCGAGGGCGGCGAGCGCCTCGCCGTAGAGCGCCTCGATCCGCACCGCCCCCTCGGCGGTTCGGTAGATCGACGAGCGCAACGCGCCCCTTCGCCCGCCCTTACGCGGGGATGTTCAGGACGATCTTGCCCACGCCCTTGCCCTCCTCCATGTGGTTCATGGCGGCGGTGGCCTCCTCGAGCTCGAAGGTCTCGTTGATCACCGGGTGCAGGTCGTGCTTCTCGTAGAAGTCGAGCATCTCGCCGAACTCCCGGGCGCTGCCCATCGCGGTGCCGAGGACGTCGAGCTGCTTCAAGAAGATCTTGGGCATGATCAGCTTCGGCACCGGGCCCGCCGTCGCCCCGAAGGTCACCACCCTGCCGCCGGGCTTCGCGAGCGTCACGAGGGCGTCGAAGACCTCGCCCCCGATGGAGTCCACGGAGAGGTCGACCCCGCCGGCCATCCCGCGCAGCTCCTTGGACCAGTTCTCGGTCTCGTAGTTCACGCCGCCCTCGGCGCCGAGCTCCCTGGCCTTCTCGATCTTCTCGTCGCTCCCCGACGTGACGAAGACCTTCGCTCCCGCCGCGCTCGCCATCTGCACGAGGAACGTCGCCACCCCGCCGCCGATGCCCGGCACGAGCACGGTCTCGCCGCCCTGAAGCCCCCCGCGCGTGAAGAGTGCCCGGTAGGCGGTGAGCGCCGCGAGCGGGATGGCCGCCGCCTCGGCCTGGGAGAGGTGGGCGGGCTTCGGGAAGACGTTCTCGGCCGGCACCTTGACGAACTGGGCGTACGTCCCGTCCTCCGGGAGCCCGAGGATGCGGTAGTCCTTGCCCGAGATCCGCAGGTCGTCGCCCCAGTAGAGCGACGGATGTATAAGGACCTCCTCGCCCTCGCCCGGGCCGCTCACCCCGTCTCCCCGAGCCGCAACCTCGCCGGAGCCGTCCGAGCCGAGGGTCACCGGCAGGGCGTCGGGTTTCGCCCCGGGGTACATCCCCCGCGTCACGAACACGTCGCGGCGGTTGAGGGCCGCGTTCCTCAGCCGTACGACGACCTCTCCCGGGCCCGGTTCCGGCTCGGGCACGTCCTCGTAGACCAGGTTCTCCGGACCGCCCAGCTCGTGCAAGCGAATGGCCTTCACATGCTCTCCCTTCGGTCGAACGCCGCTTCCTTCCAGCCGTCAGCTTAATGGTTTCGGCGGCTCCCTACCGGCAGACGAGAGCGCCGGCCGGGGAGGGTCCCCGACCGGCGCTCGGAATCGGCCGTTGAGCTGGTGGGTGCTGCTCTACACGAACGCCGAGATGCCGGTGACGTCGCGGCCGACGATAAGGGACTGGATGGTGTCGGTCCCCTCGTAGGTGTACACGATCTCCATGTCCGAGAGGTGGCGGGCGACGTGGTACTCCAGCAGGATGCCGTTGCCGCCCATGCAGTCGCGGGCCATCGAGCAGACCAGCTTGGCCTTTTTGGCGTTGTTCATCTTCGCGAGCGACGCCATCGGGCCGGTCATCTTGCCCTCTTCCTGGAGCTTGGCGAGCCGGTAGCACATAAGCTGCATGGTCGTGATCTCGGCGAGCATGTTCGCCAGCTTGTTCTGGATAATCTGGAAGGAGGCGATCGGCTTGCCGAACTGCACCCTCTCCTTCGCGTACGTGAGCGCCGCCTCGTACGCCGCGATGGCGTGCCCGACGGCCTCGTACGCGACGCCGCCGCGCGTCGCCGTGAGGACCTTGTTGGTGTCCTTGAAGGAGTTGGCCCCCTCGAGCCTGTTCTCGGCGGGCACGCGCACGTTCTCCAGCGCTATGTCCGGCTGCCAGACGGCCCGCTTGCCCATCTTGCCCTTGATCAACTCCGTGGAGTAGCCCTCGGGCATGCGGCCGTTCTCGTCCTTCTCCAGGACGAACGCCTTGACCTGGCCGTCCTCGGTGTCGCGCGCCCAGATTATGACGAGGTCCGCGAAGGTCGAGTTGCCGATCCAGCGCTTCTCCCCGTTGATGACGTACTCGTCGCCCTCGCGCCTCGCGCTGGTCTCCAGCATCACCGAGTCGGAGCCGTGCTTGGCCTCCGTGAGGCCCCACGCCCCGATCTTCTCGAGCTTCGCCATCGCCGGCAGCCACCGCTGGCGCTGCTCCTCCGAGCCGAGCATGTGGATCGTCCCCATCGCGAGCCCGGAGTGGACCCCGAAGAAGGTGTTCAAGCTCCCGTCCCCGCGCGCCATCTCTATGGCGATGAGCGCCGCCGAGAGGTGGCTCATCCCCGGGCACCCGTAGCCCTCGATGGTCGTCCCCGCGATCCCGAGCTCCGCGACCTTCGGGATGAGCTCGAACGGGAACTGCGCCTTGTCCCAGTACTCGTTTATGACCGGGATGACCTCCCGATCCGCGAACGCCCGGACCCTGTCCCGGACCTCCTTCTCCTCCTCCGTCAGGAGCTCCTCGAGCAGGTAGTAATCGGTCCCCAAGGATTGCGTCACGTCGGCTAGCAAAACCGCCTCCTTCAAGTCTCCTTGCCCGGCGCCAACTCTAACATGGCACCCCGGCAAACGCCCTTCACTCCTGTTATCATCCTTGATGTTGTCAAAAAAGACAAGTTTCCGTTGCGTGGCGTCTAAAAATCGTGCGCTGGCACGGGACCGTTGCTAGACTCGGAAGCGGTTCGGGAAGAGGGGAGCCACGTCGGTTTGGCTGAGGGAGTAGGAGAGGTTCGGGCGGCGACGCCGAAGGACGTTTTCCTGAGCGAGGTCAAGTCGCGGAGCGTTTTTCCGCTCTTGATCCTGCACCTCGTCCGGGAGAAGCCGGAGTACGGGAACAGCATCATCAAGGGGGTTCGGGAGATCACGGGCGGGGTAATGAGCGTCTCGCCGAACACGATCTACCCGCTGTTGAGGCGCCTGGAGGAGAAGGGCTACGTCGCCGGGGAGTGGGAGAAGCCCGAGACGAAGAGCCGCAGGTTCTACACCATCACTTCGGCGGGCGAAGAGAAGTACGCCGAGATCAAGGAGCGTTTCGAGGACCACCTCTTGAGGGTCAAGGGGGCCGTGGAGGCTATTCACGGCGAGCTTTACGGCAAGGGCGACTAGGGAAAGGGAGCTCGACCATGCATAGGATCAAGAGGGTCGCGGTACTGGGGGCGGGGACGATGGGTGCTGCCATCGCCGCCCACTGCGCCAACGCAGGCCTCGAAGTAGACCTGCTCGACATCGCGCCCAAGGAGGGCGACGACAAGAACGCCGTCGTCAAGGGCGGGTACGAGCGCATGATGAAGGCCAAGCCCGCGAACCTCATGAGCCGATCCGTGGCCGAGCGGATACGCATCGGCAACTTCGACGACGACTTCGGCAGGGTCGCCGAGGCCGACTGGATCCTCGAGGCGATCATCGAGAAGCTGGAGCCGAAGCAGGGGCTCATGGCGCGCGTCGAGGAGATCGCCAAGGAGAACGCCGTCATCTCCTCCAACACCTCCGGCATCCCGCTGCACAGCGTCGCCGAGGGCCGCTCGGAGGGCTTCAAGAAGCGCTTCCTGGGGACGCACTTCTTCAACCCGCCGCGCTACCTGAAGTTGCTCGAGATCATCCCGACCGCCGAGACCGACGGGGAGGTCGTCGAGGCGGTCAGGGCCTTCGGCGAGCGCGTCCTCGGCAAGGGCGGCGTGATCGCCAAGGACACCCCGAACTTTATCGGCAACCGCATCGGCTCCTTCGCCGGGATGCAGTCGGCGAGGTACGCCTTCGAGAACGGCTACGGCATCGAGGAGATCGACGCCATAACCGGCCCCCTGATCGGCCACCCGAAGACCGCGACCTTCCGCCTGAACGACCAGGTCGGCCTCGACATCGCCGTCGGCGTCGCCGAGAACCTCTACGAGCTCGTCCCCGAGGACGAGTCGCGCGAGGAGCTCAAGCCGCCGCCGAAGCTGAAGGAGATGGTCGAGAAGAACCTCCTCGGCAACAAGACCGGCGGGGGCTTCTACAAGAGGGGCAAGCGGGACGGCAAGACCGTCTTCGATGTCCTGAACCTGGAGACCTTCGAGCACGAGCCCGTCCAGAACCCGGAGGTCCCGATCCTCGAGGAGGCCCAGGGCCAGGGCGACCTCGGCGCGAGGCTCCGCTTCCTCATGGACAGGGCCGAAGACGACCGGCACGCCAGGTTCCTCCGCGACACGCTGCTGCCGTACATGGCGTACGCCTCGCGCCGCGTCCCCGAGATCAGCGACACCCTGGAGGACGTCGATCACGCGATGGAGTGGGGCTTCGCCCACAGGGCCGGCCCGTTCCGCACCTGGGACCTCCTCGGCGTCGCCAAGACCGTGGAGCAGATGGAGTCCCTGGGCATCGAGGTGGGTCCGTGGGTGAAGGAGATGCTGGAGGGCGGCAACGAGAGCTTCTACAAGACCGAAGGGTCGAAGGAGCTCCAGTTCAGCCCCGTGAACGGGCAGTACGAGCCCGTGCGCGTCGACCCCATGATCCTCTCGCTCGACGAGGTGCGGGGTGAGGGGGGGGAGATCTCGCGCAACGACTCGGCGAGCCTCCTCGACCTCGGCGACGGCGTCCTGTGCTTCGAGATCCACTCGAAGGGCAACTCCATCGACGCGAAGGTGGTCGAGCTCGGCAACGAGGCGTTGCGCAGGCTCGAGGAGGAGGACTGGGCCGGGCTCGTGATCGGCAACGAGGGCAGGAACTTCTGCGTCGGGGCGAACCTCGGCGAGGTCGCGGGGACCGCGCAGGGGGGCGACCTCGAAGGGGTCGGCAGGGCCGTCGAGGCGTTGCAGAACCTCCTGATGGGCTTCCGCTACGCCTCCAAGCCCGTCGTCGCCGCGCCGCACGGGCAGACGTTGGGCGGCGGGGCGGAGATCGCGCTGCACGCCGACAGGATCTGCGCCGCCGGCGAGACCTACATGGGCCTCGTCGAGGTCGGCGTCGGCCTGATCCCGGCGGGCGGCGGCACGAAGGAGCTCATAAGGCGCCTCGTCTCCCCGGCGATGCACACCCGCGCCCCCGCCCTGCCCTACGTGCAGGAGGCGTTCCAGAACATCGCCCTCGCCAAGGTCTCCTCCAGCGCCCTGGAGGCGAAGGAGATGGGGTACCTGGACGACGACGACCGGGTCGTGATGAACCCCGACCACCTCATCAACACCGCCAAGCGCGAGGTCCTCGACCTCGCCGACGGCTACGCCCCCCCGATCCACGACAAGGGCATCTACGCCTCCGGAGAGTCGGTTCGGACGGCGCTGGAGATCGGGGTGAAGACCCTGCAGTGGGGGCGCTACGCCTCCGAGTACGACGGCGTCATCGCCGGCCACCTCGCCCGCGTCCTGACCGGCGGCGACCTCTCGCTGCCGCAGTGGGTCCCGGAGGAGTACATCCTGAAGCTCGAGAAGGAAGCCTTCCTGGAGCTGCTGAAGAACGAGAAGACGCACGAGCGCATCGGCGCGATGCTGAAGACCGGCAAACCGCTACGCAACTAAGAAGGGAATCGCCATGAAGGAAGCAGTGATCGTCTCCGGCGCCCGCACCGCGGTGGGCCGGGCGCCGAAGGGCACCCTCCGCGGGGCCCACCCCGTCGACGTCGCCGCCGCCTCCATACGGGGAGCGGTCGAGCGGGCGGACGGGCTCGACCCCGGCGAGATCGAAGACGTCATCTTCGGCTGCGCGATGCCCGAGGGGACGCAGGGCTACAACCTCGCCCGCCTCGGCTCCGTGAGGGCCGGCCTCCCGGAGACCGTCCCGGCCCAGACGATAAACCGGTTCTGCTCCTCGGGGCTGCAGACGATCGCCATGGCCGCCGAGCGCATCATGGTCGGCCACGCCACGACCGTCCTCGCCGGCGGCGTCGAGCACATGTCCTCCACCCTCGAGATGCCGACCTTCTCCCCGAACCCCGGGCTCGTCGAGACGAACCCGGCGGTGTACATGGGGATGGGCCTGACCGGCGAGCAGGTCGCGAAGGAGTTCGGGGTCTCGCGCGAGGACCAGGACGAGTTCGCCCTCAGAAGCCACACCCTCGCCCAGAAGGCCGTGAACGAGGGGCGCTTCGACGAGGAGATCGTGCCGATGGACGTCGCCTACAACTGGGTCGACGACGACGGAGAGCACCGGCACATGGAGACGACCTTCAAGCGCGACGAGGGCCCGCGCGACACCTCCCTGGAGAAGCTCGCCAAGCTCCCGACGGTCTTCCAGATGAACGGCACGGTGACGGCCGGCAACTCCTCCCAGCGCTCGGACGGCTCCGCCGCCGTCGTGGTCATGGAGCGCGAGGAGGCCGAGCGGCGCGGGCTGACGCCCCTCTTGCGCTTCGTCGGGTTCGCCGTCGGCGGCGTACGCCCCGAGGTCATGGGCATCGGGCCGACCGTCGCCATCCCGAAGGTCCTGGAGCAGACGGGGCTCACGCTCGACGACATAGACCTCATCGAGTTCAACGAGGCCTTCGCCGCCCAGGCGCTCGCCTCGATCCGCCACCTCGGCCTCGACTTGGAGAAGCTGAACGTGAACGGCGGCGCCATCGCCCTCGGCCACCCCATGGGCGCCACCGGCACCAAGCTCACCGTCCAACTCATGAACGAGATGAAGCGGCGGGAGTCGAAGTACGGCATGGTCACCATGTGCATCGGCGGCGGCATGGGCGCCGCCGGCATCTTCGAGAACCTCCAGAGCTAGGCTCGGCCCACGCGAAAAACGGAGCCCCCGCCGCGGCCGTAGCGCCGCGGCGGGGGCTCCGTTTTTCGCGGGCCGCCGACGACCGTACCTCCCCCGCAAGCCGTAGAATGAGCGCGAGAATCGGTAAACCCGGCCACAACCTAATAAATAGTGCGCAATATAATTGTGCGCGTTGGTCTAGTGGACGCGAGAGCGAGGAGACGCGACATGGCGTTCGTGCGGGTTGGAGAAGAGAACGGCACACCGGTCGAGCTGTACTACGAGGATCAGGGGTCGGGGAGCCCGGTCGTCTTGATCCACGGTTGGCCGTTGAGCGGCCGGTCGTGGGAGAAGCAGGTTCCGGCGCTCGTCGATGCGGGCCACCGCGTCATCGCCTACGACCGCAGAGGGTTCGGCAAGTCCTCGCAGCCTTACGGCGGCTACGACTACGATACCTTTGCCGCGGACCTGGACGCGCTGCTCACCCAGCTCGACCTCAGGGACGTGACGCTGGTCGGCTTCTCGATGGGCGGCGGCGAGGTGGTGCGCTACATCGGCAAGTACGGCACCGACCGCGTGTCGAAGGCCGTGCTGGCCGCCGCCGTGCCGCCGTACCTCTACAAGAGCGACGACAACCCCGAGGGCGGGCTCGACGACGCCACGATAAGACAGTTCCAGGACGGGGTGCGCAGCGACCGCATCGCGTTCCTCGACGGGTTCACCACCGGCTTCTTCGCGGCGGGCGACCGGAACGATCTGGTCAGCGAGCCCTTCCGGCTGTACAACCGCGAGATCGCGGCCTTCGCCTCGCCGAAGGGGACGCTGGACTGCATCTCGGCGTTCTCGTACACCGACTTCCGCGACGACGTCGCCAGGGTAAACGTACCGACGCTGGTCATACACGGCGACTTCGACGCGATCGTCCCGTTCGAGGTCAGCGGCAGGCGCTCGCACGAGGCCATCGAGAACAGCCAGCTCGTGGTGATCGAGGGCGGACCGCATGGCGTAAACGCCACCCACCCCGAGCAGTTCAACCGCGCGCTGCTCGACTTCCTGGGCTAGGGCGCTACCGGATGGCCGCGGCGTCTCCGCCGCGGCCATCCCCGTGACGAATCCCACGCGGCGAAGTTGTCGTGCCCCTTCGACCTCGCCGGCCTCGCGCGGGCCGGCATCGAGAGCCCGGGCTTCGTCCGGTCCGAGAACGGCGGCGACGGTCTGTTCTATGATGGGTTCCGAGCGGTTCGACCGTGAGCTGCTCGCCCTCCTCGTGGGGTAGGGTCGGGACTCCGGAGGGCGCCGTGGTCGGCCTGGCGCGGCCTCTCGCCGGGCGTGGTATACGGGTGATGTGAGTGAGCGGATGATGTCTGACGGGCTACAAGACCGGGGTGGGGCCGAAACGAACGGGCCGGCGAGCTCCGAGCTCGCCCTGCTCTGCTTCGGGCTGCATGCCGCGTCGCGCGCGATGACGGCGGTCTACAGGCCCCTGCTGGAGGAGGTCGGCCTCACCTACCCTCAGTACCTCGTGATGCTGCTGCTGTGGGAGGACGACCCGCGCGGGGTCAAGGAGCTCGGCCGCGTCCTGGAGCTCGACTCGGGCACCCTCTCGCCCCTCCTCAAGCGCCTGGAGGCGGCGGGGCTCGTCCGGCGGGAGCGCCGGGCGGCCGACGAGCGCGAGGTGGAGGTGACGCTCACGCCGGAGGGCCGCGCCCTCCGGGAGCGCGCGCGGCACATCCCGCGCGCCATCGAACAGGCCACGGGCCTCTCCGACGAGGGGATCGAAGAGCTTCGCGTGAGGCTCGCCGAGCTGCGGGCCGCGCTGCGCCGGGCGCCGACCGGGTAGGCCGGGGCACGAGCGAGCCGCGCCGGCGTCCGCGGCCTCGCCCGGAAGTGTGTTAGCCTCTCTCGCCATGAACCCGGAGAGAGAAAGCGCGAAGATCGGGCCGGTGTCGCCCTCGCGGCTCGGGACGCAGCCGGTCGGCGAGGTGGCCGAGGTCGCGGAGGGGGTACACCAGCTCAAGGTGCCGATCCCCATCCCGCTCGTCTACGTCTCGGCGTACCTCGTCGAGGGGGACGACGGGTGGACCCTGATCGACACCGGCTTCGACTACGGCGAGGGGAAGGCGGCCTGGGAGGCCGGCGCCCGCTCGCTCGGGTTCGGCCTGGAGAGCGACGTCTCCCGGATCATCGTCACGCACTTCCATCCCGACCATCTGGGTGCGGCGCGCTGGCTCCAGGAGACGAGCGGGGCGCCGGTGTACATGCTGGAGAGCGAGATTCGCAACGCCCGAGCCGTGTGGGAGAACCGGGACACGTCGCGCTTCGTCGAGCACCTCGTCAGGCACGGGATGGACCGGGAGACCACCGAGCGGGCGACGGCGAGCATGAGGACGAGCCTCGCGCTGCCGGAGAAGATGGTGGCGCTGGAGGAGGGGGAGGAGCTGCCGCTGGGGCCCGGGATGGCGCGGGTGGTGCGGGCGCCGGGGCACGCGGATCACCAGGTCGTGCTGCACGACGAGGGGCGCAGGATCCTCTTCGCCGCCGACCACGTCCTCCTGAAAATAACGCCGAACGTCGGCCTCTGGCCCGAGACCGCCCCGAACCCGCTCCTCCGCTACGAGGAGAGCCTCCGCTCGATGCGCGACCTGCCCGTCGAGCTCGTCCTGCCGGGGCACGGCCCGATCTTCCACGACCTGCGTGGCCGGGTGGACGAGCTTCTGGCCCACCACGAGGAGCGCCTCGGGGAGATGCTCCGGGAGGTCGAGGACGGGCCCAGGACCCCCTTCGAGGTCTCGCGCAAGGTCTTCCGCTACGGCCTCTCGATCTACGAGCGCTGCTTCGCCCTCGCAGAGACGCTCGCCCACCTCGACCACCTCGTCCTGCAGGGACGGGCGGAACGCGTCGAGTCCGAAGACCTCGTCCGCTTCCGGGCGTCGTAGGATAGGGAGGTTTCGGACCCGGCGTAGGGGACAGCCATGATCCGCCTGCACGACAACCTCTCCTCGGGCAACGGCTACAAGGTCCGGCTCCTCCTGGCGCAACTCGGCGTCGCGTACGAGCGGATCGAGTACGACATCGACCGCGGGGAGACGCGCACCCCGGAGTTTCTCCGGGGGATCAACGCCAACGGCCGCGTCCCCGTCCTGGAGACCGAAGGGGGAGAGTTCCTCCCGGAGTCGAACGCCATAATCTTCTTCCTCGCGGAGGGCACGTCGTATCTGCCGGACGACCCGATGGGGAGGGCGCGGGTGCTCTCCTGGCTGTTCTTCGAGCAGTACAGCCACGAGCCGAACGTCGCGACGCCGAGGTTCTGGGCGACGCACGGCATAGAGATGACGGAGGAGCGCCGGATCTCGCTGCGGCAGAAGCGGGAGCTGGGCCGCGCCGCCCTCGGGGTGATGGAGGGCCACCTCGCGGAGAACGATTTCTTTGTCGGGGGGCGCTACACGATCGCGGACGTGGCCCTCTACGCCTACACCCACGTCGCCCCGGAGGGCGGCTTCGACCTCGAGCCGTACCCCTTCGTGCGCGCCTGGATCCGGCGCGTCGCGTCCCAGCCCGGGTACGTCCCATAACGGAGGGCTAGCTTGGGCCGCGGGACACGGCCCCTCCCGTGGTGGTCCGGGAGGAGGTCGCCAACAGCGTGACGCACGGGCTGGGGCTCCTCGCGAGCATCGTGGGCGCCGTCGTGCTCGTCGCTCTGGCCGCCGAGAGGGGGGAGGGCTGGCACGTGGTCAGCGCCGCGGTCTACGGCGCGACGCTGGTGGGGCTCTACGCCGCCTCGACCTTGTATCACGCGCTCAAGGGGACGAGGGCGAGGGACGTTCTCAGGCTGCTCGACCACTGCGCGATCTACCTGCTCATCGCCGGCACCTACACCCCCATAACGCTCGTGAGCCTGCGCGGGGGCTGGGGCTGGGCGCTCTTCGGCGCCGTGTGGGCGCTGGCGGTCGCCGGGATCCTCTTCAAGGTCTTCGCCACCGGCCGCTTCGGCTACCTCTCGACCGTCGCCTACGTCCTTATGGGTTGGATCTGCATCCTCGCCCTGAGGCCCATCCTGCTCCTCCTCTCGCCGGGCGCCATCGCCCTGCTCCTCGCCGGCGGCCTGGCGTACACGGTGGGCACGATCTTCTACTCCTGGGAGCGCATCCCGTACTCCCACGCCGTCTGGCACCTGTTCGTGATCGCGGGCAGCGTCTGCCACTACCTCGCCATCGCCCTCTACGTCCTGGCCCCGTCGGCCTAGGGGGTGGGGGAGAGGTTTCTGCCGCCGCGCCCCGGGCAACATGACCGGGACGCGACGAACGCGAAGAGAGGGCCATTCACATGCAGGTCGGACGAGCGGCTTACGGTACGAGAGGACGCATAGACGCGGCGCTCCTGGAGCGCCTCGGGGAGCGGGTCACCCTAGCGGGCGGCGACCGCGAGGAGATCGAGGTCGAGGCCCCGTTCACCGGCGAGGTCCTCGGGAGCGTGCCCCGGGGGACCGGGGACGACGTCCGGGAGGCCGCCCGCCGGGCACGCGCGGCGCAGAAGTCTTGGGCCCGGACGAGCTTCGAGGAGCGCGCCCGGATCTTCATGCGCTTCCACGACCTCGTGCTAAAGCGCCAGGACGAGGTCTTGGACCTCGTGCAGCTCGAGAGCGGCAAAGCTCGCGGCCACGCCTTCGAGGAGGTGCTGGACGTCGCGATCGTCGCCCGCTACTACGCCCGCACCGCGAAGGGCCACCTGCGCCCCCGCCGGAGGCAGGGCGCCTACCCGCTCCTCACCTCGACGCGGGAGTACCACCACCCCAAGGGCGTCGCCGGCTTTATCGTGCCGTGGAACTACCCCCTCACCCTGGCCGTCACCGACGCCATCCCGGCGCTTATGGCCGGCAACGGCGCGGTCGTCAAGCCGGACGCCCAGACCCCGTTCGCGGCGCTGTGGGCCGCGGAGCTTCTCCTCGAGGCCGGCCTCCCGCGGGACCTGTTCGGCGTCGTCACCGGACGGGGGGCCGAGCTCGGGGCTCCCCTCATCGAGAGCGTCGACTTCCTCATGTTCACCGGCAGCACCCGGACGGGCCGCACGGTCGCGGCCCAGGCCGCCGAGAGGCTCATCGACTACTCCATGGAGCTCGGCGGCAAGAACGCCATGATCGTGCTCGGCGACGCCGACCTGGAGAAGGCGACGGAGGGCGCGGTGCGCGCCTGCTTCTCCAACGCCGGCCAGCTCTGCATCTCCATCGAGCGCCTCTTCGTCCACGACGGGGTCTACGAGCGCTTCGCCGAGGCCTTCGCCCGGAAGACCCGAGCCCTGAAGCTCGGCGGCGCCCTGAACTACTCCGCCGAGATGGGCTCCCTCGTCTCCGGGAAGCAGCTCGAGACGGTCGAGGGTCACGTCCGCGACGCGGTGGAGAAGGGTGCCGCGGTCCTCGCCGGCGGCCGCCCCCGCCCCGACCTCGGCCCCTACTTCTACGAGCCCACGGTCCTCGCGCAGACCACCGCCGGGATGACGCTCTTCGCCGAGGAGACGTTCGGCCCGGTCGTCTCCCTGCAGCGCTTCTCCTCCGTCGACGAGGCGGTGGAGAGGGCGAACGACAGCCCCTACGGCCTGAACGCCAGCGTCTGGACCGGCGACGAGGCGCGCGGGCGAAGCCTCGCCACCCGCCTCCGGTCCGGCACCGTGAACGTGAACGAGGCCTACGCCGCGGCCTGGGGCTCGACCGACGCCCCGATGGGCGGCTTCGGGGACTCGGGGGTCGGGCGCCGCCACGGGGCGCACGGCATCCAGAAGTACACGGAGGCCCAGACCGTCGCCGCGCAGAGGGTCCTCCCGGTTGCGCCGCCCCCGGGGCTCGGCGCCGAGCGCTACGCCCGGGTCGCGACGGCGGCCCTCAGGGTGCTCTCGCGCCTCCCCGGCCTCAAGTAGCCCCGAGAAGGAAGGTCAGGAGCGTGAGGTAGGCCGCGCTCGCGACGGTGAGGACGATGGCGAACTTCCAGTTGCGCTTCGGCCCGATCTCCAATGGGTGCAGCTCCGAGAGCCGGGCGAGCATCGTCACGGAGTTCGAGAAGGGCGTCAGGAGCAGGGCGCACTGCGACCCGAGCAGGATCGCCACGGCCCACAGCGCGGGCGACGGTCCCTCGCTCAAGGGGAAAGCGGTGTTGATGAGCAGCACCAGCGGCACGACGTGTATGCCGGCCATGAACCCGAGCCCCAGGATGAGCGCGAGCGCGGGCGCGACGAGCGATGGCGGAAGGGCCCCCAGGGCTTCCCCGAGCGGGGCGAGCGCGCCGAGCGCCTCCAGCGAGAGCACCAGGATGCCCGCCGAGACGAAGATGGCGAACTCCGCGTGCGAGGAGACGAGAGAGCCGCGCACCTCGTCGTTCAGCCTCTGCAGGGGGGACGTACTCCGGAGCAGCACGGTCGCGAGGACCGCGATGGACGCGACCACCACCGCGACGGTGATCGCGATGGCGGCCGTCAGGGAGAGCCCGGGGAGGAGCCGGTTCGCCACCGCGACCGCCGCGACGAGCAGCACGGGGTAGAGGAGCACCGCCGCCGCCCCCCGGTTCAGCGGCGTATCCGGGATGTCCTCGATCTCCCGCTTCCCGCGCTGAGCGACGACGAGCAGCACGACCATGCCCACCACCACGAAGGGGAGCGAGACGGCCAGGAGCGCCCCGTAGGCGACCCCGGTCAGCTCGATGGTCGTCGCGGTCAACAGGTTCAACGTGGTCCACAAAGGGACGAAGGAGAAGGCGCGACCCGCCCACGTCAGCGCCTCCAGGCGCGCGGCCGGCGCCCCGCGCCGTGAGATCACGTCCACGAGCACCAGGGAGCCGACGTCGAGGACCGCGCCCAGGACGTGCCCCAGCACCCCCGCGGTCGGGCCGGGGCCCACCCCCCTCCGCGTCAGCGCGCCCATGAGCGCCCGGATCTGGGCGGTGTAGCGCGCCGCCCGGATCGGGTACCCCGCCGCGCTCAGGACCAGCAGCACCGCGACCACCCCGAAGTACGCCGGGAGCCCCCCGACGAACTCCCCGGCGTCGAACTTCCCCGTGACGATCGCCACCCCCAGCGCCGCGAGAGCGACGAGGGCGAGCCCCTTGTGGAACGAGCTCGAGAAGGGCACGGACGCCGCGTAGAGGATCAGGCCGGACCCCAGAAAGACCGCCGTCGCGACCCCCCAACCCGGCGCGAAGGCCGCCACCGCGTAGGCGACCAGAAACACGGCCCCGAGCGGCGCCCGCGCCGCGTCGAGCCAGCGCCGCACCGCCCCCGAAGAAGCCGGCCTGTCGCCATCCTCCGTCACCCTCACCTCCGTCCGTCGCGCAAATCCTTCGACCTACCACGCGATTCTACAGGCGGATGCCAGGCCCCACGCGAAAGTGATCGCGGTCACGAGACCACCAGCGAACCGGCAGCGCTTGATGTAGGCTGCTCCCAATACCGGCGACCCCGGACGCCGCATCCCGGTGCCCGAAACAGTGCGCAACCAGCAGGTTTGAAATCGGTGATTGTGGGTAAGAACTATTATTGTTATGGTTCTCATGGCGAGCAAGGGGTTTGGCCGATGGGCAGGATCGAGGGGTCAGCCGGGGGTTGACGTATCGGCGGGAGGGTGTATACTTCGTGAGTGGAGTTAGCACTACAATCTGTTTTTTGTTTCCCTAAACCCGGTTAAACAAATCAGGGCGGTACCAACCAGGTAGTGTGCTTTCGGATGGGTTCGTGAGCGAGCCATCTGGAGACGGTGCGGTTGAGGTGTCGTGGGCCGGGCGGGGCAGTTTCTCAGGAGGAGAGAGTATGGCAGCTAAAAATGACAAGAACGCGGTGCGTGACGCCGAGACGCCGGAGCTTCTGGCGAAGTACCTGGCGCACATCGGCCAGGGCGACCTCCTCACGCACGCCGAGGAGATCGACCTCTCCAACAGGGCCAAGGCCGGGGACAGGAGGGCGCGCCAGAAGCTGATCGAGAAGAACCTCAGGCTCGTCGTCAGCGTCGCCAAGAAGTACCGCGGCATGGGGCTCCCCTTCGAGGACCTCATCCAGGAGGGGAACATCGGCCTGATGAAGGCCGTCGAGAAGTTCGACCCCGACCGCGGCTTCCGGTTCTCCACGTACGCCACGTGGTGGGTGAGGCAGGCGGTGCAGCGGGCGGTGGCCGACAAGGGGCGCACCATTCGGGTGCCGGTGCACATGACCGAGAAGATCCGGAAGATGGCTCGCGCCTACAACGAGCTCTCCGCGGAGCTCGATCGGTCGCCGACCGACGCCGAGGTCGCGGGCAGGCTCGAGTGGAGCGTGAGTGACGTGCGCGACGTCAAGGACGCGATGCCGGACGCGACGAGCCTCAACCAGCCCCTGGGCTCCGACTCCGACGCCTCCGAGATCGGCGAGTTCGTCGAGGACGAGCGGGCCTCGGACACGGCCGGTGAGGTCATGCGGGAGATGGAGACCGAGGGCCTCGGGGCCGCCATCGAGCGGCTCCCGGAGCGCCAGCGCTACGTCCTCGTGCGCCGCTACGGCCTCGACGAGCGCGACCCGGCCACCCTCGCGGAGCTCAGCGATGAGCTGGGCGTCTCCCGCGAGAGGGTCCGCCAGCTCCAGCGCGAGGCCGAGCGTATGCTCAAGAGCGGCGAGTACGGCCATCTCCTGGCCGGCGCCGCGGCGTAACCTCGAAGCACAGATGATTTGCGAGAAGGGAGTCCCTTGCGGGGCTCCCTTTCTCTTGCCCGGCGGAGTTGTTGGAGCATCGCCGGTCGGGCGGGGGCGGCTCTGGCGTCTAGTCCGAGGCGGGCTCGACGGTCGCGGACATCGAGCCTTTGGAGCGTGGGATAAGGGGGTCGGGGCCGAAGGCGTGGATCTGGTCGCGCTTGAGCTCGGCCTGCTCCAGGTTCGTGGTCGCCACGACGACCCGGCCGGTCAGGTGCACCTGCATCGCCATCTTCAAGCCGCGCCTCAGGGGGTGTCCGAAGATCGACTTCAGCATCCGGACCACGTAGTCGAAGCTGTGATCGTCGTCGTCTAGCAGGACGACGTTGTAGGGCGGCATCCCTTCCGTCTTCCGCTTCGTCTCTTCCCGAGGTCTGGTGATCGTGTCCGTCATCGTCGCTTGAAGGGGCTTGCGGGGGCTAGCGGCCCTGCCACTCCGGCTTGCGCTTCTCGAGAAAGGCGCACATGCCCTCCTGGGCGTCGGCGAAGGTGGCGTTAAACGACATGACCTCCTTCGTGTAGGCGTAGGCCCCATCCGTGGGCATCTCCGACTGCTTGTAGAAGGCGGCCTTGCCGACGCCGACGACGAGCGGGCTGGCCTCGGAGATCTTAGCGGCCAGGGCGTCCACCGCGCCGTCGAGCTCCTCGGGGGGGACCACCCTGTTGACGAGGCCGATGCGCAGCGCCTCGTCGGCGGGGACGAAGTCGCCGGTGAGGAGCATCTCCATCGACTTCTTCTGTCCGACGGCGCGGGAGAGCGCGACCATCGGGGTCGAGCAGAACAGCCCGATCTTGACGCCCGGGGTGGCGAAGCTCGCCTCGGACGACGCGACGACCAGGTCGCAGGTCGCGGCGAGCTGGCATCCGGCGGCGGTCGCGATGCCGTGGACGCGCGCGATCACGGGTTGCGGGACGGACCGTATGGCGTCCATCAACTCGCAGCAGACGTCGAAGGTGTGGCGGTAGAAGTCCGGGTCCTGCCCGACCATCTCCGACAGGTCGTGCCCGGCGCAGAAGCCGGGGCCCTCGCCCGCGAGGACCACGACGGAGATGCTCTTGTCCTCGCCGATGGCCTCGAAGCAGCTCGTGAGCTCCCTCATGTGGTCGAGGGAGAGCGCGTTGCGCCTCTTCGGACGGTTCATGGTGACGCGAGCGGTGCTGCCGTCCCTCTCGTACAGGATGTGCTCGTAGGCGCCTTGCTCGGCTTCTATCATCGCCGACCTCCTTGTCGTCGGTACGGGGTTCCTATGGCTGGTGTCGTGGGCCGCATCGCCTCGCCATCTCCACGACCTTGCGGACCGTCCGCCAGTTTCGGCCGGTTACCGGGATGCCGAGCCCCTTCTCTACCCTTGCGGCGAGCCTGGACCTTCCTATGCCGTCGGGCGCGTGCAGGTAAAAGACGCCGTCCTCGAGAGCGAACCGCTCGCGATCGCTCCTCGCCACATCGAGGGCGTCGAGGTCCGGGTCCGTCGGCGTCGAAACCGGAAAGTACAGGTGCAGCGTCTTGGCCTCCGGTTCCGCTTCGGGGAACGGGTTGGACTCCATGGCCTTCTCCAACTCCTCCGGCCTCAGCAGCATCACTAGAGGCTCGAAACCGTGGCTGCGCCGGATCTCGGCCCTTATCCTTTTCGAGAGCGTCCGCGCGTCTTCTTCGTTCCGAAAGACCGCGTTGCCGCTCTGGATGTAGGTCTCGACGTCCCGTGAGCCGAGGCCCTCCAGCAGGGCCACGAGTTCCTTCATCGGCAGCACGTTGTTTCCGCCGACGTTTATGCCCCTGAAGAGCGCGACGTAAGTGTTCACCACCACACCTTACCGAGCGGCGATCGGTTTGCCTACGCTCGATCCGCAAAGCCGGACCCGGATGTCGACACCTCTCACGCGGGGCAGCCTCCTAAACCTCCTCCTCACGCACCTCGACGGGCTCCACGCGCCCCCCGAACTCGACCGCGCCGTCCGCCAGCGGCCGGGCGTGGATGCGGGAGCCCCTTCCCTGGCGGATGGAGATCGTCCGGCCCAGCGCCGCGCAGAGCCGCGCCGCGAACGACCCGGTCGCCTCGTCCTCGACGATCCCGAGCTCCGAGACGAAGACCCTCACGCGCACCCGCCCCTCCGCCTCGTCCTCCCACGCCCACGCCCCCACGAGCTCCTTCCCCTCCGGCGGCCCGTCGAGGGAGTCCACCTCGGCGGGGGAGGGCAGCTTCAGGAGCTCGAACGGCGGCGACCACTCGGGCCGTCCGGTGACGAAGACGGAAGCGCCCTCCACGCGCACCGCGACCTCGCCTGCGGGCGGCCGGAGCGCGGGAACCTCGTAGCCCTCCCGGAGGAGGGTCCAGGCGGTGCCGACGAGGGGGTGACCGGCGAACGGGAGCTCCGCCGTCGGGGTGAAGATGCGGAGCTTGCCACCCTCCGCGTCGTCCACGAAGACCGTCTCCGAGAAGCCGAGGCGGGTGGCGACGGCCTGGCGGGCGCTCTGGGGGACTGTGGGGCCGTCCAGGAAGACCCCGAGCGGGTTGCCGCCGGAGCCGTCCTCGCCGACAAAGACCTTGAGGACGTGGAGGTTCGGCATCGAGGGTTAGTTCACCTTCCTGTCGCGGCCGGACCACTCCTTGTCGCGAAGGACGAACTTCTGGACCTTGCCGGTCGCGGTCTTCGGGAGGTCGCCGAACTCGATGGCGGCGGGGGCCTTGAAGCGTGCGATCCGCTCCTTGACGAAACCTATAAGCTCCTCTTCCGTCGTCTCCTGGCCCTTCTTGAGGGTGACGAAGGCCTTCGGGCGCTCGCCCCACTTCTCGTCGGGGATGGCGACCACGGCGGATTCCATCACCGCCGGGTGCTTGTCTATCGCCTGCTCGATCTCGATCGTCGAGATGTTCTCGCCGCCGGAGATGATCACGTCCTTGGAGCGGTCCCGGATCTCGACGTACCCGTCCGGGTGCCAGACGGCGACGTCGCCGGAGTGGTACCAGCCGCCCTCGAAGGCTTCCTCGGTCGCCTCCTCGTTGTCCAGGTAGCCCTTCATGACCATGTTGCCGTGCATGACGATCTCGCCCATCGTCTCCCCGTCGCGCTTCACGTCGTTCATGTTCTCGTCGACGACGCGCACGAGGTCGGAGGTGACGTAGCCCTGGCCCTGGCGCGCCAGGAGGCTCGCGTGCTCCTCGGGGTCCTTCTCCTCCCACTCCTTGCGGGGGGCGCTGGTCGTGATCGGGCCGTAGGTCTCGGTGAGGCCGTAGATGTGCAGCGGGCGGATGTTGAGCTCGGCGAGCTGGGAGATCAGGGTGGGCGACGGCGGGGCCCCGGCGATGGCGGCCGTCACCTTCGAGTCGAGCTTCCCGGCCTCCTCGGCGTTGACGATGCCGATCTGCACGGTCGGGGCGGCGCAGTAGTGGGTTATGCCCTCCTCCTCGAACTTCTCCCAGATTCTCGGGGGCTCGACCTTTCTGAGGCAGACGTGCGTCCCCGCGACCGCCGTGACGGCCCACGGGTAGGTCCAGCCGTTGCAGTGGAACATCGGGAGGGTCCACAGGTACTTCGTCTCGTAGCCCATCCCGGTCTCGATGGCGTTGCCCAGGGCGCAGAGGTAGGCCCCGCGGTGCGAGTACATCACGCCCTTCGGCCTGCCGGTCGTGCCGGAGGTGTAGTTGACGGAGATCGTCTCCTCCTCGTCCTCCAGCACGCTCTGGACGGGCTCTGTCGAGCCCCCGGCGAGGTAGTCCTCGTAGGGATCACCGGCCTCGCCGGTGTCGTCTATGCGGACCCTCTCTATGCCCTGGTCCACCCCTTCGAGGAGACCTTCCAGCTCCGCGTCGGCGAAGACCATCCGCGCCCTGGAGTGCTCGACGATGTAGGCGACCTCGTCCTTGCCGAGGCGGGTGTTCACGGCGACGAGGACGAGCCCCGCGGCCGGGACGGCGAAGTGGGCCTCCAGAAGCGGCGGGATGTTCGGGCAGAGGAAGGCGACGCGGTCCCCCTTGCGAAAGCCCGCGTCCTTCAAGCGCGAGGCGAGGCGGTTTACCCGCTCCTCGAGCTCCCTGTAGGTGTAGCGGCGTTCGCCGTGGACGACGGCGGTCTTCTCCGAAAACATGTAGGCGCTGCGCCTCAGAAAGCTCACCGGCGTCAGCTCGGTGCGGTAGACCTTCTCGCTCATGGGGGATCCCCTTCCCTGTCTCACGACCCTTCCCGGGCTCCGCCACAGTATAGGGGCGTGCTCCCGAGCGGGGCCTTATACAAGAGGGGTAAGATGCCGTGGGACACGCGAGAAGGGGGTCGGGGGCATGGAGAAGCGCAGGCTGGGCCGCGTCGGGCGGACGAACTCGGTGCTCGTCTTCGGCGGGGCCGCTCTTTCGGAGGTCACAGAGGAAGAGGCGGACCGCGCGATCTCCCTCGCCCTCGACGCCGGGATCGACCACTTTGACACCGCCGCGGGCTACGGCGACTCGGAGCTCCACTACGGGCGCTGGATGGGGGAGATGGGGCGCAGGATCTTCCTCTCCACCAAGACCGGCGAGCGCGAAGGGGACGCGGCGCGGCGCGAGATCGAGGCCTCCCTCGAACGCCTCCGCGTGGACAGCGTCGACCTCATACAGCTGCACGCCGTCGGCGACCTCGCGGATCTCGACCGGGCAACGGGCCTCGACGGCGCCCTCCACGCCGCCGTCGCGGCGAGGGACGAGGGCCTCGTCCGGGCCATCGGCATCACCGGCCACGGCCACGAGGCGCCCGCCACGCACCTCGAAGCTCTCCGCCGCTACCCGTTCGATTCCGTGCTCACCCCCTGGAACCACGTGCTCGGCCGGGACGAGGCCTACCGCCGGGACTTCGAGGCGCTGGTGGAGGAGGTGAGGCGCCAGGACGCGGGGCTGCTGACCATCAAGACGGTTTCCAGGAGAAACTGGCCCGAGGGGGACCCGCTGGGCGAGCAGCGCTACGCCACCTGGTACGAGCCCTTCGACGAGCGGGAGAAGGTCCGAGCCGCCGTCGCGTGGGCGCTCTCCTACGCGGAGATCACCGGCCTCCCGACCGTGGGCGACGCACGCCTCCTGCCGCTCATGATCGAGGCCGAGAGGGAGCGGATGCCCCTCGAAGAGGCGGAGGAGGTGCTCTCCGGCGCCGCCGGATACTCCTCGCCCTTTATCTCCGTCCCGTTCTAGGTGGGCGCGGACGCGACGCCTGGTAATCTCCGAGGCCGAACGAGAGCTACCCTAGAGGAAGGACGCCGTGCAGAGCCGGGAGCCCGGTAGGCCGCAGGTGCAGACTACGCCCATCGGCGCCTCGGGATGGGCCAATGGACCGGGGCCACGGGATGAGGGGGATGCTACGGCGATCGGGGAAACAGGAACGGGGGCGGCGTGAGCTTTCCGGAGGGATTTCTGTGGGGCGCGGCGACCGCCGCGTACCAGGTCGAGGGGGCCGTGCGCGAGGACGGGCGGGGCACGTCCATCTGGGACACGTTCAGCCATGCGCCGGGCAACGTATTCCACGGCGACACCGGCGACATCGCCTGCGACGGGTACCACCGCCTCGACGAAGACCTGGATCTCATGGCCGAGCTCGGGCTCGGGGCCTACCGATTCTCCGTCGCCTGGCCCGCGTACAGCCGGACGGCTCGGGCCGGCAAACGGCAAGGGCCTCGACTTCTACAAGCGGCTCGTCGAGGGTTTGAGGCAGCGCTCCATCGAGCCGGTGCTCACGCTCTACCACTGGGACCTGCCGCAGGCCCTGGAGGACAGGGGCGGCTGGACGAGCCGGGAGACCTCTTCGAGGTTCGCCGACTACGCAGGCATCGTCCACGAGGCGCTGGGTGACGGCGTGGGGTTCTGGATCACGCTGAACGAGCCCTGGGTCTCCGCGTGGCTCGGTTACGGCGCGGGCGTCCACGCCCCGGGGCACCGCGATCCGGCCAAAGCCCTCGCCGCCACGCACCACCTCCTGCTCGGTCACGGCCTCGCGGTCGAGCGGATGCGCGCCGCCGGGGGCGATAGCCGTATCGGCATAACCCTCAACCTCTCGCCCGTGCGCCCGGCCAAGGCGGAGAGGCCCGCCGACGTGGGCGCCGCCCGGAGGGTGGACGGACACGCCAACCGCCTGTACCTCGATCCCGTCTTCCGCGGCTCCTATCCGGAGGACGTCCTGGAACGCTTCCGCCACGACGCCGATCTCTCCTTCATCCGCGACGGGGATCTGGAGAAGATCTCGGCCCCCCTCGATCTCCTCGGCGTGAACTACTACATGCGCCACACCGTTCGGGAGGCGGAGGGCCCGAGACCGGGGAGCATCCTGTTCCCGGGAGCGCGGGCGCGCACGGTCACGCCGCACGGCGCGGAGACGACGGCGATGGGCTGGCCGATCGAGCCGGACGGCCTCACGGAGATCCTGGTCCGCTTGAAGGACGAGTACACGGACCTCCCGCTCTACGTCACCGAGAGCGGCGCCGCCTTCCACGACTACGCCGACCCCGAGGGCGGGGTGGACGACGAGGAGCGCGTCTCCTACCTCGACGCCCACTTCCGGGCCGCCCTCGCGGCCATCCGCGAGGGCGTAGACCTCGAGGGCTACTTCGTCTGGTCCCTTCTGGACAACTTCGAGTGGGCGGAGGGGTACTCGAAACGCTTCGGCCTCGTCCACGTCGACTACCCCACCCAGCGCCGCACCCCGAAGGCGAGCGCCCGCTGGTACTCCGCGGTGATCCGCCGCAACGGCGTCGCGGGCTGACACCGGCAGGCGGGCAGGAGGTCGAGATCTGGGCCCTTGACCTCCTGCCCGCCCCGGGAACTATTGCCTGGTTGCATATAGTTGCGTCCGGCAGCTTGTTTGACAGAACGAAACTACTTCTTTATTCTCCCCGGTACGGCAGGAGCTTGGGGGCTTTTGCTTGGGGAAAGGAAAAGTGCGTTGGGGGGCGTCGTCCAAACGGCGCCCCCCGCGCGTATCGAGACGGTGGCTCGGGTGAGGGTCGGCGCGCTCTGGGCGTTTGCGCGAGGTTTCGTGGGTCTGGGGTCTACGTCGCCGTTGCCGCTCTTCGCGGGGTGAGCGTCTGTTTTGCAGTTCTCGGGTGCGGGTAGGAGTCAGGGGACGTACGGAAGCTGTGATAGGAGGATGTATGCCTCAGCGGGTGGAATCCAGCGTGGTGGTAGAGGCGCCGGTCTCTCAGGTCTTCAACTACTGGAGGACCCTTGAGAACCTGCCGAACTTCATGAGCAACATCGAAGAGGTGCGCAGCGTGGGCAACCGCCGGACCCATTGGAGGGTCAAGGGGCCCCTGGGCGCCAAGCTCGAGTTCGACGCCCAGACCACCCAGGAGCAGGAGAACCAGACCATCGCCTGGGAATCCCTGGACGGCAACATCGAGACGTCGGGTGAGGTCAGGTTCCAGGAGCTCGGGGAGAACAGGACGCGGGTCGAGGTCTCGATGAACTACGCCGATCCTCCCGGCGGCAGGCTCGGCGAGGTCGGCTCCAGGCTCGTGGCGAACCCGCAGGTCATGGTCGATCAGGACCTCCAGAACTTCAAGGAGATCATGGAAGGCCGGGCGACGCCGGAGGAGATCCAGCAGCGCCCCGCCGCCGCGACCGCCCAGAGCGGCCTGGTCGCGTTCATTACCTCGGGCACGGGCCTCGCGGTCGTGGGCGGGCTGGCGTTGCTGCTGCTCCTGCGCCGCAGGCGCGGCGGCGGTTCCCGGGGCAAGAAGTCCCGCATCGTCTTCGAGTTCTAGCGCGACGGTAGGCTCGTAGCAGCGGCCGGCGCCCCCTTTCGAGGGGCGCCGGCTTTTTCTTGGGCGGGATACAATCCCCGGGTGCACACCGACGCCCACGCCTTCTACACCTGGCTCGTCGCCAAGCACGGCGTCGGGGCCGGTCGGGCCGCCGGGGTCGCGGGGCCGCCGGGGCCGTGCTCCCAGACGTCCCCGCGGGCTTGGCGGCGGTCTACTACGGGACGGTCTACCTGCTCGGCAGGGACGTGCCCGCGGGCGACAGCATGCTGGACGCCGTCTTCTTCAAGGGGCCGTTCGGCGCCACGGGCTCGGCGCTACACTCCGTCGTGCCGCCGGCGGCGGCGCTCCTGGTCTACGCGTTGGCGAGGTCGGGACGGGTGGGCACGGACCCGCGCCGTATTCTGCTGTGGTTCCTCGTGGGGTGGATAGGGCACACGATCGCGGACTTCGTCACACACGTCGACGACACGCGGCCCCTCTTCTGGCCCCTCTCGGGGTGGGAGTGGTCCAGCCCGGTCTCGTACTACAACCCCCGGTACTACGGGCGGGAGTTCTTCTTGCTCGAGCACGGGGGGATGCTCGCGATCTCGCTGTATCTGCTCTACCGGAGGGTGCGCGGGCAACGAAAACGGGGCCCCGGTTGAGGGGCCCCGCGTTCGCTGCTCCCTGCTGAGGCTGGCGTCTAGCCGCCGAGGGAGAGGTTGGAGAAGATCAGGACCTTGCGCTCCATGTCGAAGTAGAGCACGTCCGTGCTGTTGAACAGCTCCATGAGGACGTCCGCGTCCTCGGCCGGCGGCCGGATGGCGTACTCCTCGGCGCCGTTGTCCAGGATAAGCTGGAAGGAGAACTTGCCGGGCTGGCCGCGGCCCTCCTCGTTCCAGTTTGCGTGGACGTCGGTTACCTGGCGGACCTTGATCGCCGACTCGGTGTTACGCTCCGCCTGGGGCTTGCTCTCGGACATGTGTTCGCTCCTTTGGTCGGGTCTCTGTTTAGCCGAGCGGGATGTTGCTCGGGATAAGGACCTTGTTGGTCATGTCGAAGTACACGGTCTCGGCCCTCTTGAGGAGCTCGATGTGCACCTTGGCGTCCTCGGCGGTCGGGGCGACCACGTACTCCTCGGCGCCGTTATCCATGATCAGCTGGATCGTGAAGTGGCCGGGCGCGCCGCGCTCGGGCCCTTCCGTCCAGGATGCCTGCACGTTCGTGACGCGCCGAACCTGGATGTTCTGCTCGACGTTCTGCTCCGACACGAGTTCCTCCCTCTTCCGTCGCTCTTCGTCTCCGCTGTTATTGCCCACAGGCGCGCAACCGAAACCTGCGGGCGGAGCCCCCTCAGGCGGAGCCCGCGCCGAGCGCGTCCACCTTCGCGGCGAGGACGAAATCGTTCTCGCTGAGGCCGTCTATGGCGTGCGTCCACACGCGGATCTCGGCGTAGCCCCAGCCGAGGCTCAGGTCGGGATGGTGCCCCTGCTCCTCCGCGATCCCGCCCACCCGGTTCGCGAAGCGCAGGGCGTCGCGGAAGTTGCGGAAGGAGTACCGGCGCCTCAGGTGATGGCCCTCGACCACCTCCCACCCGGGCACCCGGGCGGCGAGGGCGGAGACCTCTTCTTCCCGGAGGGTCGGCGTCTCTGCGGTGCACGGTACGCACGTCCTGCTCGCGAGGTCGGACACGGGGGCCTCCTTAAAGCACCTCGATGGGATCCTCGGCCCGGATGGCGCCGCCCTCGACGACGCGGGCGCAGATGCCGCCGCGGCGCCTCAGGGCCCTCGTCATCCCCGGCTCCGTAAGCTCCTGGACGTGGCGGCAGGGCGGGCGCGGCCTGTCGTACTCCAGGACGGCCTCCCCGATCCTGAAACGCGTCCCCTTCAGGTCCTCCAGCCGCACCCCGCGGGTGATGAGGTTCCGCCGGTGCTCGCCGTTCTGTACCGCGAGGCCTTCCTCGTCCCGGATCTCGTCGAGGTCCTCCCCCTCGATGAGCGTCACCTCGCAGACGTCGCCGTACTGCGTCCAGTAGCCCGTCCCCTTGCAGTAGCGGTCACCCTCGAGGCCGCCGCCCACGAGCGCCCTGACCTCCGGCACCCGCCGCATGTCGACGTTGCCCTCCGGCGCCACGTAGATTTCCTCGACACTACCAGGCATCACGACCGTCCTTTCCAGGGGTAACCAGCTCGGCTCCATCCTACCCCAGCCCCCGCGCGGGGACCGCCGGAGCGGGAGGAGCGCGGGCCGGCGAAGGAACCGGCCGCGACCCGTCTACCGCGTGGGCAACCGGAGGCGGAAGACGGCCCCGCCGTCGCCCCGCGGTAGGTTCCCCGCGGAGAGGTCTCCGCCCTGGGCGCGCGCGAGGTCGCGGGCGATGGAGAGGCCGAGGCCCGTGCCGCCGCCCGCGCGGGTGCGCGCCTCCTCCGCCCGGTAGAAGCGGTCGAAGATGCGGCCCATGTGCTCGGGCGGGATGCCGGGCCCCGTGTCCTCGACGCTCGCCTCCGCGCGGCCGTCGGTCTCGCGGCCGGAGATCGTTATGACGCCGCCCTCGGGGGTGTGGCGCACGGCGTTGTCGATAAGGGCGGCGAGGATCTGGCCGGTGCGCTCGGGGTCGCCGCAGGCCGGGAGGAGGTCCGGGACGTCCACCTCGAGCCTCACGCCCTCGATCGCGGCCCTCTTGAGGAACCGGCCGGCCGCCTCCGCCGCCACCACCGCGAGGTCGAACGGCTTGTGGTCGACCTCGAGCCGCTGCGCGTCGAGCCGGGCCAGGGTCAGGAGGTCGGAGAGCAGCGCGTTCATCCGGTCGATCTCCGAGAGCTGATCTTCGAGGACCTCCCCGTTCTCGGGCGCCCCGGGGTTGCGCCGCATCATCTCGGCGTTGACCTTGACGAGCGCCAGCGGCGTCTTCAGCTCGTGGGAGGCGTCGGCGACAAAGGTCCGCTGGCGCTCGAAGGAGTCCTCGACCGGCTGCATCGCCCGGCGCGACAGGTAGAGCCCGCCCGCGCCCGCCAGCAGGAGCCCCCCGACGCCGGCCGGGACCAGGACGAACGCGAGATCCCGGACGCTCTCCCAGACCTCCCGCGCGACTGCGCGGCCTGCACGACGACCACCCCGGCGTCCTTGGGGTCGGTTACGGGGACGCTCACCACGCGCATCCTCCCGCCCCGGGGCCCTCGAACGTCTCCCTTCTCGTCTCCCCCTCGCGCGCCGCCGCCTCTGCCGCACCCTCGAACGGGAGGCCGAGCGAGGAGGCGGACGGGCTCGCCTCGAAGGTCCTGCCCGGACCGTCCCTCGGGGGGCGACGGCTGCGACGCCGACGTCCGGGTCCACGGACGCGCGGATCGGACCGATGGGCGGGCTCGGGGGACCATCGCCGCGCTCGCGGTCCCCGTGGTGCTCGCCTCTCGGGGGCCGCTCCCCCGGGGGAGGTTCCTCCGGCTTCCTCTCGTCGCGGTCGGGCGGATCGAGGAGGCGGCTCTGCACGTAGTCTCGCGTTCCGAGGGCCTTCTGCTCCAACAGCTCGTCCTGCTGGGCGGCGACCCTGCCGGCGAAGCTCGCCAGCACGACCGCGCCGAGGATCGTTAGGATCAGGGCGAAGATGCCGACGTAGCCGAGCGTCAGGCGCTTGCGGATGCCCTCGATCACCCCGTCACCTCAGGGCCGCGCGTCGAAGGTGTAGCCGACGCCGCGGATGGTGCGGATGCGGGACGGCTCGCCGGGGCGGTCGAGCTTCCTGCGCAGGTACGAGACGTAGAGCTCCACCACGCTCGTCGAGACCTCGCCGGGGACGTTCCAGACGGCGTCGAGCAGAACGGAGCGCGTAAAGACCTGCCCGGGGCGCTGCATGAGGGCCGCGAGGAGCGCGAACTCCTTGGCCGTCAGGTCCACCCGGTCCTCCCCCCGGCGCACCTCGTGGCGGACGGGGTCGAGGGTCACGTCCCCGACCCGGATGGCCGCGCCGCCGTCTCCTGCGCCGTCCGTGCCCCCCGGGGCCTCCTGGTCAGGGCGCGCACGCGGGCGAGGAGCTCCGGGAGGGCGAAGGGCTTCGGGAGGTAGTCGTCGGCGCCCGCGTCGAGGCCCTCGACCCGGTCCTCCACCTGTGTGCGCGCGGTCAGCATCAGGACGGGGGTGTGGACGTCCGCAGCCCTCAAGCCGCGCACGACCTGGACCCCGCTGCGGCCGGGGAGCATCCAGTCCACGATCAGGAGGTCGAAGGAGTCGTCGAGGGCGCGGGCGAGCCCGGTGCGGCCGTCCCCGACGGCCTCCGCCGCGTATCCCTCCTCCCGCAAGACCCGGGCGAGCGCCCGCGCCATCTTCTCCTCGTCCTCCACTATAAGAACGCGCGCCATCCCCGAATACTAGCCTACCCTCTCCTCCCGAAGCCCTTTCCTATGAAAACTCATAGCGCCGCCAAACGTCCCTCACGGGATGGGGGACCAGACTACTGCCGGACGGACGCTATGCGTTAAAGTGCGGCGTTGCCGAACGGGTAAGAGCAGGGGGCGTATATTCTTGGGCGAGGTCCGGGGTTTGACCGAGGGAGAGGTGCGGGCTCGCAGGGCACGGGGGCTCGGCAACGATGTCGAGGCGAGGACCGGCCGTTCGTACTGGGACATCGCCCGCGCGAACCTGTTCACGACGTACAACAACATACTGTTCGTCATCGGCGTCGCCCTCGTCGCCCTGGGGCGCTACTACGACGCCGCGACCAGCGTGGGGATCGGGCTGGTCAACGCCCTGATCGGGACCGCCCAGGAGGTCAGGGCCAAGCGGCAGCTGGATCGGATCGCCCTGGTCTCCGCCCCGAAGGTCACGGTGGTACGGGAGGGCCGCGAGAGGGACGTCGACCCCGCCGAGCTGGTGGTCGGCGACGTCGTGAGGATCGGCGCCGGGGACCAGGTCGTCGTGGACGGGGCGATGGTCGGGATCGGCGTGCTGGAGATGGACGAGTCGCTCCTCACAGGGGAGCCGGACCTGATCCGCAAACGCGCCGGGGATCGGCTCTTCTCCGGCAGCTTCTGCGTCACGGGAACGGGCTACCTGGAGGCCGACGGGGTCGGCTCGGAGAGCTTCGCCAGCAAGCTCACGGCCACCGCCCGCACCTTCGCGGTCACCAAAACGCCCCTGCAGCGCAAGGTCGACCTCGTCGTCCGCTTCGTGATGCTCGTGGTGGCGTTCTTCAGCGTCATCATCCTGGCGGCCGCGCTCTTCGAGGGGCTGCCGCAGGTGCGCCTCGTCCAGATCGCGGCCGTGCTCAGCGGGCAGGTGCCGTACGGGCTGTTCCTGATGATCACGGTGGCCTACGCCCTGGGCGCCTCGGCCATCGCCCGGCAGGGGGCCCTGGTGCAGCAGGTCAACGCCGTCGAGTCCTTGAGCAACATAGACGTACTGTGCATGGACAAGACCGGCACCCTGACCGCCAACAAGCTGGTCTTCGACGGCGTCCACCCGCTACGGGGCGCCTCCGCCGAAGAGGCCGCGGCGTCTCTGGGCGACTTCGCGCGGAGCGCGAGCGCGAGCAACGCGACTGCCGACGCCCTCGTCGCGGGTCTCCCCGGCGAGAAGCGCCCGATCATCGACGAGGTCCCCTTCGCCTCCGCCCGCAAGTGGAGCGCCCTGGCCTTCGACGAACCGGAGCGTCGCGGGGTCTACGCAACGGGGGCGGTCGAGATGCTCGCGCCCTACCTGCCCCCCGAGGACGCCGCCCCCGATTCTCCCCTGGCGCGCGAGGTGCGCGACCTCTCCTCGCGGGGCCTCAGGGTCCTGCTCTTCGCCCACAACCCGGACGTCACGACGCTTCACGACGAGCGGGGCGAGCCGCATCTGCCTACCTTGCAGCCGCTCGCGGTCGTCTCTCTGGTGGACGAGCTGCGCCCCGGCGCGCGGGAGACGATCGCCGCGTTCGGGGAGCTCGGCGTGGAGCTGAAGGTGATCTCCGGCGACGACCCCCGCACCGTCGCCGCCCTCGCGAAGCGGGCCGGGTTTGGGGAGGACGCGAAGCTCGTCTCCGGCCCCGAGCTCGAGGAGATGAGCCCCGACGAGTTCGACCGGGCCGCCGGCGAGGCGACGGTCTTCGGGCGCATCAAGCCCGAGCAGAAGGAGGGGCTCGTGGACGCGCTCCTCAGGAGGGGCGCGCGGGTCGCGATGATGGGCGACGGGGTCAACGACGTGCCGGCGCTCAAGAAGGCCTCCGTGGGCATCGCGATGAACGGGGGCAGCAGCGCGGCGAGGGACGTGTCGGACCTCATCCTCCTGAAGGACTCCTTCGCCGTGCTGCGCCCGGCGTTCTACGAGGGGCGGCGCATCATCGGCGGGATGAGCAGCGTCCTGTACCTGTTTCTGGCGCGCGTGGCGACGACGGCGATGATCATCGTCGCGGTCACCATGATCGGGCTGGACTTCCCCTTCGACCCCGCCCAGGCCGCCCTGACCACGTTCACCGTCGGCATCCCGGCCTTTTTCCTGACGCTCTGGGCCAAGCCGCAGAAGCTGGCCGAGGGGCTCCTGCCGTCGCTGGCGAAATTCGTCGTCCCCGCCGCCATGCTCACCACGCTGATGGGGGCGGGCATCTACGCGATAGACCACGAGGTGGTTTTAAACAGCCCCCTGGTGCGCGCCGACATCCCCAACGAGTTCCAGGAGACCTACGAGAACTACACCGGGATCACCTTCGGGAGCGAGGGTACGAGGACATCGTCGCCACCGTCACGGCCCAGGGCAGCCTCTCCATCTTCGTCTCATGGACCGCCGTCCTCCTCATCCTGTTCCTGGAGCCGCCCCACCGGTTCTTTCTCGGATGGCGCAAGGAGGTGAGCGCGGACAAGCGCCCGGCCATCCTCGCTGTGGCGCTCTTCGTCGTGCTCATGATCGTCTGGTCGGTAGATCCGATCGGGTACTACTTCGGCGTCCTCACGAAACCCGAGGAGGTCACCGCCGCGATCCTGGGGGCGGTCGTCGTCTGGTTCTTCCTGATCCGGGCGGTCTGGCGGGCAGACCTCCTGGACCGACTCCTGGGGGTGAGGGAGGAAGAGTAGCGCCTCGGGTACTCGCCGGGTAGAACCCGTGCCGAAGCCCCGGACCGCCGAGCGCGACCTCGCGCGCCGGAAGGGGCACGCAAGGTCCTGCCGGAGCCCCTACGCGAGGGAGGATCGCCCGGACGAAGGGGGGATGCTGCTCGCCGGCACGGGCCGCGAGGGTGAGCCGCCGGCGGTAGCGGCACGAGCGGCCACGAGGCGGGGGAGGGGCGAGCCTCCTCGCGACGCCGGCTTCGAGGGGCTCCGTTCCTGCGTCTCCCTAGCGGGGCCGTCCGCCGCTGCGCCCGGGGCGTCCTCGACCTCACCGAAGGCCATTGCTATGAGAATGCATAAGGAGATTCGAGCTTATTCATAGGTTCGTCCCTTAGGCTGTCCGGGCGAACGACGAGAACGATCAGGAGGCGAACGCGATGCAAAGAGATGGTGAGAGGGAGCTTCGGACGTCCCGCAAGCTGAGCCGGCGCCAGATGCTCGGCTTCACGGCGGCCGCGGCCGCGGCGACGCTCGCGGGATGCGGTCCGGTCCGGTCCGGCACGGTCTCGGCCGGCCAGGCCGGCACGACGGCCGCGGGAGGCGCCACCGCGGTGCCCTCGTGCCTCCTGACGCCCGAAGTGACGGAGGGCCCGTACTACCTGGACCTGACTCAGATCCGCAAGGACGTCACCGAAGGCAAGCCCGGGCTGCCCATGCGGCTGCGCACGACCGTGGTCGATACCGCCAACGACTGCCAGCCGCTGGAGAACGCCGCCGTGGACATCTGGCACTGCGACGCCGTCGGCGTCTACTCGGGCTTCACCCAGCAGAGCCTCGGCCAGGGTGGAGCCCCGGCGGGGCCGCCCCCGCCCCCTCCCGGCGGCCAGTACGGCACGCCCCCCGAGGCCGGTGGGCCGGAGGCAGGGAACATGGCCGCCGAGCCGACGGACGACGAGACCTTTCTGCGCGGCGTGCAGCTGACGAACGCCGACGGCATCGCCGAGTTCGACACGATCTACCCCGGCTGGTACGCCGGGCGCGCCCTCCACATCCACCTCAAGGTACACGTCGGCGGCAGAGCCTCCGGCGACACGTACGAGGGCGGTCACGTCTCTCACACCGGCCAGCTCTTCTTCCCCGAGGACGTCACGGCCCAGGTCGCCACCCTCGAGCCGTACAGCAGCCACGGCGAGGTGCCGATCGTCTCGCAGGCGGAGGACGGCATCTTCCAGGGGCCGGAGAGGGCTCCATCGTCGAGCTCACGCAGCTCGGCAGCTCCATCGAGGAGGGCTTCGCCGCCAACATCACCCTCGGCGTCGACCCCAACGCGACCCCGGACCCGGCCGGCATGGGCCCCGAGGGCGGCCCGCCCCCCGGCGGAGACCTCCCGAGCACCGGCGGCCCCGGAACCGGCGAGTAGCAGATCCCGCCCCGTGCGCGGGGCTCCCCTTCGAAGGGAGCCCCGCCCTCTCGCTCTCGGTGGCCGGGGCTCCTGTCCGAGCGCCGATCCCCCTCGGGTACGACGGCCGCTCGCGGGGTCGCAGCTTTTTCTGTGAGGACTCATAAGCCCGTGCAAGGCCCTTCATAGGTATGGAATCCATACTCGCGGAGGAGTGGGGGACCGCCCTCCGCTTCGCAACGAACGCGACTCCAGGAATAGGAAGGCGATCTTGACGCAACCGAATCGCAGAAGGGTGGAGGGGGAAGGTCCCTCCGGCAAGCCGAAGGCCCGTCGGGTCTCGCCCCGCAAGGAGCTGGCCGTGGTAACGCTCGGGATGGTCGCCGCGATCTCGGGCGTCGGCGGCCTCCTGGCGGCGAACCCCCCGTCCTGGGCGAACACCCCCGAGCCCGCCGCCGTGGCCGTTGAGCAGACGACGGTGCAGCAGGAGGCCGCGCGCGAAGCGGCGGCTCGCGCGGAGACCGCGCGCCAGGAGGCCGAGCAGGCGGTCGCGGGGCAGGAAGGGGCAGAGCAAGCGGCGGCGGAGCAGTACGCCGCCGAGCAGGCGGCGGCCCAAGCGGCCCAACAGGCGGCGGCCGAGCAGGCGGCGCTGGCGCAGCAGCAGGCCGCCTACTCCGCCCAGCCCCGGGGCAACGCCGCCGCGGTGAGCCAGGGCTCGTGAAGCTCTTGAAGCTCGTGGCGCGCTCCTGGGAGGACAGGATCATGGGCACGGACGCGCGTCTGGTGGTCGTGACCGACGATCCGGCGTCCGGGCACCGGGCGCTGGTGCGCGCCGCCGAGGACCTCCAGGCCACCGAGAAGGCCCTCTCCAGGTTCTGGGAGCACAGCGAGCTCTCGCGCCTCAACCGCTCCGGGACCGCGGTCTCCGGCGAGAGGTTGCTGATCGCCGTCCGTGAGGCGGCGAGGGCGTACCGGTGGTCCGGAGGGCTGCTGGATCCCCGCGTGATCCTCCCGCTCGAGAGGTTCGGCTACGGTCGCGGCGTCCCCGACGGGGACGTGGGCGAGGTCCGGCCGACCGGGCCCCTGCCCCCCGTCGATATGTCGGGCTGGGCGGAGGAGTCCGGCAGGATCTCGCTGCCCCCCGGGACGCGCCTGGACCTCGCGGGCGTCGGCAAGGCCCTGGGCGTGGGGTGGGCCGCGGCCCACCTTGCGGGGCACGCGGGCCTGCTCGTGGACGTGGGCGGCGACATCCTGGCCCTCGGCACGGACGAGAGGGGCGAGCCCTGGAACGTCACGGCCATGCACCGCGAGCCGGTCGGGCAGTTCTCCGGCACCTCCCTCGCCGTAGCCACCTCGACCACGCGCAAACGCGCGTGGACCGCCGGGGGCCGGGAGGCGCACCACCTCATCGACCCGCGCACGGGGGCGCCCGCGTTCGGGGAGCTCGCCTACGCGACCGTCGCCGCCCCGACGATCCTCGAAGCCGACCTGATCGCCAAGCTCCTAGTCATAGAGGGCAGACCCGCCTTCGAGCGCTTCGGGGGCGAGAGGGTCCGCGCCGTCGTCACCGACCGCGGGGGCAAGACGGAGGTGCTGCAAGCGTGAGCGGCTCGGTCCCGATCCTCGTCTCCATCGCCACGGCCGGCGTCGCCCTGGTCTGCGCCGTCCTCGCCGCCATGCAGGGGAGAGCTCGCCCCTCCCTTGCGTGGACGGCCTCGACCGCGGGCGTCCTCGCGCTCACCGCGACCTCGTTCGGCGGCTCGATAACCCCGCTCGACCTCGCCGCCGTGGCCGGCATCGTGCTCGTCGGCGGCGTGGCCGGCGCCGGATGGTCCCCCCGCGGCGGCACCGTGCTCCTCGCGCTCGGGCTGCTCGGCTTCGCGGTCATGCTCTACGCGCGCCTCGACGCCCTCACGGAGATCCTGGACGGGCGGGCCGCCCTGGACGGGCTCGCCTGGGGGGTGGCGCGCTCCTCGGGCTTCGTCGCCTTTCTCGCCGCGACCGGGGCGGTCGTGCTGGGCGCCCGCCGCCCCTCCGCGCTCCCCATCGGCGGCCTGCCCGCCCGCGTCTACGCCCTGCACCGAGCCCTCGGCATAGCCTCCGTCGCGGCGATGGCCGTCCACCTCGTCGCGCTCTGGACGGACGACTTCGTCGAGTTCACCCCGGAGCAGCTCCTCTTCCTGCCCTGGACCTCGGAATACGAGCCCTTCGCGGTCACCCTGGGCTGGCTCGCCATGATCTCGCTGGCCCTCACGGCGGCCAGCGGCGGCCTGAAGCGCCTCCTCCCCGGGTGGCGCGTCGTGCACGCCCTCGCCTACCTCACGTTCGCGCTCGGCCTCGTCCACGGCCTCCTCGCCGGCAGCGACTCCGGCTCCCCGTGGGCGCTCGGCCTCTACGCCACGACCCTGATCGCGGTGGCATGGACCCTGCTCCGCAGGTTCAAGAACCCGTCCGCAAGGCCCCGCGGGGGAGGCAAGGGCTGGGGCGCGAAGGGCCTCTCGCCGGCGCCGGGCGCCGCCACGAGGGTGCGGGCGAGCGCCCACGGGAGTCCACCCCGCGCCACGGGCTAACGCCCCTCGTCGCGGTGAGCCCACATAGCCGTGTCCACCTCGAAGGGGAGGCGGTGGGAGTTGCCGAGCCTGTCGGTCGCCTCGAACGCGAGCCGGACGTTGCCCTCGTAGCCCTCCCGCTTGAGCACCTCGGCCAGGCGGATCAGGCCGAAGCGGTACCCCACCCCGTCGCCGGGCACGATCTCCACGGGGAGCCTGTCCTCCCCGCCCGAGAAGAGCACGTTGGCCGTCTCCCCGGCGAGCTCGCGGTCGACGATCCCTCGCTCCGTGAGGTTCAGCACCCGCCGGCCTCCAGCCCGGACCCACCCGGACCGCAGCACGAGGTGGACGCCCTCGAGGTAGATCGTCCTCTGCCCCTCGTTGGACAGGGCGAAGCGGACCACGGGCTTGCCCTGAGGGTAACGAAGCCCGTGCTCCCTCAAAAAGTCCCCCAGCCGCAGGTAGAGGCCGGCCTGGGAGTCGTCGTGGATGCGCGCCGGTCGATCCTCGTCGGTCCCGGCCCCCTCTCCCGCCCGGTACTCGTAGCGGACCCTGATCCCGAGCCGCGGACGCCTGTCGCGCCTCTGGAGCCAGAGGTTGAGCAGCGAGAGGACGAGCGCCAGCAGCGACACCGCCGTCGTACCGACCTGGGCCACCGCCTCGCCGCTCATGCCTCTACCCGGCCCTCCCCCGCGACGGGCAACGCCTCGTCCCTCCGCACCCCGTGCGTACCGTCCCGTCGCCCGCGAACCGCGAGTTCCACCGCAGGGCCCGCCGGCCCTTCGGCAGCGCCCCTCCCCGACCCCAGGCAGGGGCGGCTGCGGGCGCGACGTTGGTCGAAGCCGGAGATCAAACGCTCACCCCGACGAGAACCCGTCCCGCAGGACGCCGCCCGAACACACCGATCCCCGACGCACGCGAGACCTCGCCCGTACGTCCCCCGGAGTCGAGATCTCGCATGGGCCGAGGGACCTCCCGCGGGTACTCCGCGACCGTCCTCTCCGGGGCGTTGGCCGGTAACAGGGGCTCCTCGAACCCCTCGGGCGCCGGCGGGTAGCGGCGCATCTTCGGGACACTCGCATCCTCCACGCGGCCCCTCCTCTCTTCGTCGCGGAGGGGCCGGCGCACGGAGTTCTTGCGCGGTCGAGCCGCGTCCCGCCCGGTATACTCGCGGGCAGGACGGGCGTTTCCATCCCCTGAAAACCCCCGAGGACCGCTTCCAGGTTGGCAGCCGGCCGGTCCGCGGGAGGCCCGGGGTGGGGGCGCTCCTCCTTTTCCTCCTGTGTCCGCCTCACTCTACATCCGCCGGATGGCTCTGGTCAAGCAATTGTTTGACTCAGGGGCGAGCAACCTGTAGAGTCTGCGACGAGAGGTTCTGGGGTGGACGAGGTCTTACATCCACGGAGGTTGAAGATACTGGAGGTCCTCGCCCGGGCGTCGCGGGAGGGCGGGGGCGTGCCGGCGGAGAGGGAGATCGGTCATGCCGTCGGCCTCAAGAGCAGCCAGACCGTCCACCATCACCTCCTGGCGCTCGAGAAGGACGGGTACGTCGAGCGGGGCGAGGCCCCGAGCCGCAAGCGCCGGCCCGTGCGGATCACGGCGAAGGGTTGGGAGGCGGTGGGGAAGGTGCCCCTGCTCGGCCGGATAGCGGCGGGTCGGGGCCTCGAAGCCGTACCGACCGAGGACGAGGCCTACTCCCTCCCCTCGGAGCTGCTCGTCACCGGCAACGGGAAGCGGCGCTACCTCCTGAGATCCGTCGGCGACAGCATGGTCGGGGCGAGGATAGAGGACGGCGACATGCTGCTCGTGGAGGAGGACGAGGAGCCGTCCGACGGGGACGTGGTCGTGGCCCTGCTGAGGGGCGGCGACGAGGTTACCGTCAAGAGGCTCTACCGGGAGGGGGAGACGGTGAGGCTCAAGCCGAGAAACGGAGACCACGAGGACATACTCGTACCGGCCGACGAGGTGCGCGTGCAGGGGCGTGTCGTGCTGGTGGTCCATCCCCCCCGCAAGTAGACCTTCCGTAGGTCGTCCGTACGGGGCCGCGAACCCGGTCGAGGTTCGGCTACAATCGCCGGGTCGTTCTGTGCCGGCGGTCGGCCCCGCGCGAGGGCCGGAATCTGGGGTTGTATTCGATGTACGCGACGTCCGGGCGAAAAACACGAACCGCTCGCGCCGCGGGGCGAACGGGCGGGCACCTGCTGGTGCTCCTCTTGTACGGCGTCCTGGCGGCGGTCTTCACGTACCCCCTGGTCCTGAACCTCGACCGGGTGAACGGGTCGGGGACCCGGCGGTGATGGTTTGGAGCATGGCCTGGATCTCCCACGCCCTGATCTCCGAGCCCGCGACGCTGTACGGCGCGAACATCCTCCATCCCACCCCGACGCCCTCGCCCACACCGACCTCCTGCTCACGAGCGCCCTCCTCGCCGCTCCCTTCTTCCTCCTCACCGGCAACGCCCTCCTGGGCTTCAACGTCGTCATGCTCCTCACCTACGTGCTCTCCGGCTACGCGACCTATCTGCTCGTCCGCAGGCTCCTCCCGGGCAGGCCGTACGCGGCGCAGGCCGCCCTCTTCGCGGGGGCGCTCTACGCCTTCTGCCCCTACAAGCTCGCCCACGTCTCGCAGCTCAACACCATGACCACGAACTGGCTGCCCCTGATCCTGCTGTTCATGCACCGCTACCTGGAGGACGGCCGCCGTCCCCGGGATCTCCTGCTTGTCGCGTTCTTCCTCTCCTTGAACGCCCTCTCGGGCCTCTATTACGGCGCGTTCGCGGCCCTGATGGCGGTGCTCTTCTTCGTCCTGTGGTCCCTGCTCAACCGCGAGACGCCGAAGGTGCGCGACCTCCTATATGGCGTCCCCGTCTTCGGCCTCGCCGCGGCCCTGCTGGCCGCCCTCCTCTGGCCCTACCTCGCCCGCAGCGCGCAGGCGGGCCACGCGTGGGACATCGCGAACGTGGCCTACTACTCCTTCGAGCCCGCGGCCCTCCTGACCTCCCCGCCGCAGAGCCTGCTCCTGGGCTGGACGCCGGAGGCCTTCGGCATCACCGCCGAGGAGGGCAAGCCGGCCTACGAGCTCATGCTCTACCCCGGCCTCGCGGCGTCCCTGCTCGCCGCGTACGCCCTGCTCCGGCGCTCCGTCTCCCGGACGGAGGCCCTCTACGCGGCGCTCGGCGTCGCCTTCTTCGTCCTCTCGTGGGGACCGCTGACGACCCTGGGCGGCTCCGTCGTCTCCCTGCCCTACCGGCTGCTCTACGAGTACGTCCCCGGCTTCGGCAGCCTCCGCGTCCCGGCGAGGATGTGGGCGATCGTGATGCTCTGCGTCGCGGTCCTCGCGGCCCTGGGCCTCCGGGAGATCCTGGAAAGGCTCGGGGGCCGCCGCGCGCCCGCCGTCCTCGCCGCCGTCTCCTTCGTCGCGGCCCTGGAGTTCGCCCCTGCCCTCCCGCTCGACCGCTACTTGGACCGTGGCCCCCCGGCCCCCGAGCCCGCCTACGCGTACCTCGCCGGGAGAGCCGGGGAGGACGCCGTGGTGGTCGAGGTGCCGTTCGCGTCGCCCGCGGATCCCTTCCGGGAGACGCCCCGGATGTACCGCTCCACCCACGGCTTCTGGCGCCTCGTGAACGGCTTCGCGAGCTACATGCCGGAGGAGTACTGGCAGAGGCGCAGCATCCTGAACTCCTTCCCGGACGCCAGAAGCCTCGACGAGATGCGCCGCCTCGGCGTCGACTACGTGATGGTCCACCCGGAGGAGTACGCCGAAGACGGCGCGGACGGCCGGGAGGTCATACGCCGGGCGGAGCGAGAACCCTCCCTCGAACGCGTCGCGGGCGGGGACGGGGAGGCGGTGCTCTACGAGGTTTCGGAGCCGGAGGGCGCGGCGGAACGTTTGGCGGCGCCCGGGGAGCAGGCGAGGAAGTGAAGGCCCCGATCCCTCGTAGGTAAAGGTGGTACCGGAGGTGGGACTCGAACCCACACGAGGTTGCCCTCAACGGATTTTGAGTCCGTCGCGTCTACCATTCCGCCACTCCGGCGCGGGGAAAGACGCCGATGATTGTACCATGGGCCATACCGGGGCCGTGCATTTGACTGTAAGATGCGGCGGCGCAATAATTTCGCTCCGATAGAAACTCTTCGCGATCCGGGTCGGCTCGTTGCGGCCGGTCGGGGCGATACGTCCGGTGGCCCTGGTGGCGGGCCCTTAGAAGGAGGCAGGGTGAAGGGGATACGTAAGGTAGGAATGCTTGCGGCGCTGGGGGTTGCTTCGGCCCTGACGGTCGCGGGCTGCGGGGGCGGCGGTGGCGGCGAGGGTCAGGGCGGCGCAGCCGAGGGCCCGACGGCGACCATCGTGAGCGACTTTCCGCTTCAGGGGGCGAACCGCGCCCAGACGGAGACCATGGTCAACGCCATACGGCTCGCGCTCGAGGAGCGGGACGGGATGGCCGGGGAAGTGACGGTCGAGTACGAGTCGCTCGACGACGCGACGGCGCAGGCCGGCCAGTGGGACGAGGCCAAGTGCGCCGAGAACGCGCAGAGCGTCGCGCAGCGCGACGAGGTGGTCGGTTGGATCGGCCCGTTCAACTCCGGTTGCGCGGCCGTGGAGATCCCGATCCTCAACGAGGCGGGGCTCGGAATGATCTCGCCGGCGAACACCGCCATCGGCCTGACGAAGCCCGGGGGTGAGCCCGGGGAGCCGGAGCGGTACTACCCGACGGGCGAGCGCAACTACACCCGCGTGATCATCGCCGACGACAAGCAGGGCGCGGCGGGCGCGACCCTCATGGACGAAGAAGGCTTCGAGTCCGTCTACATCCTCGACGACCGCGAGACCTACGGTCAGGGCCTCGCCGACCAGTTCGAGAGGACCGCGGAGGAGCTCGGCATCGAGGTCCTCGGGCGCGACGGCATCGACGGCTCCGCCTCCAACTACCGCTCGCTGATGGAGAGAATCGCGCAGGAGCAGCCCGACGCCATCTACTTCGGCGGCATCATCGAGAACAACGCCGGCCAGCTTCTGAAGGACAAGGTCGGGGCCGGGATGTCCAACGACGACGTCGCGTTCATCGGGCCGGACGGCATCTTCGTCGACGAGCTCCTCAACCAGGCGGGCGACGCCGCGGAGGGCATCTACGTCACCTTCGGCGGCCTGCCCGAGGAAGAGCTCTCCGACGAGGGGCAGGAGTTCGTCGAGAACTTCGAGGCCCAGTACAACGAGGACATCCAGCCCTACACCGCCTACGCCTACGAGGCCGCCAACGTCATGCTCGACGCCATCGAGCGGGCCTACGAGGCCGACGGCGACGTCACCCGCGAGGGGGTCCTGCGCGAGATCTTCGCGACGGAGGACTACGAGGGCGTGCTGGGCGAGTGGAGCTTCGACGAGGACGGCGACACGACCCTCACGGAGCTCTCCATCCAGAGGGTCGAGGACGGCCAGTTCACGCTGGACCGCACGCTCGACGTCTCCGACACGGTCGCCTCGGTAGAGTAGGCAGAGCAACCTAAGGACGAAGAGGGGGGGACCGGTGCAGATCGACGGCCGGTCCCCCTCTCCTGGAAGGGTATTCAGATGACTACCGGTGAAGCGACCAAGAATCGCTCGGGGGCCCTGCTAGAGGGCATCAGATCCTCGAGCTGGCAGTCGCGAGCGGCGGTGGCCGTGGTCGCGGTCCTGATTGTGCTGTTGCTCGTGCAGGGGGTGCGCGACCCGGGGCAGTTCACCTCGCAGCTCCTCATCGGGCTCACGAACGGGGCGATCATCGCCCTCATAGCCCTGGGCTACACGCTCGTCTACGGGATCGTGGAGCTCATCAACTTCGCCCACGGCGACAACTTCATGATCGGCTCGTTCGTCGGCCTGACCGTGCTCTCGGGCACGCTCTTCGGCCTCGGGCTCTTCTCGCCCATAAGCGGCGACTCGGGGGCCGCCCTCAAGATCGCCGGGGTGCTTATAGCCCTCGTCGTCGCGATGGCGGCGTGCGGCGCGATCAACGTCGGCATCGAGCGCATCGCCTACAAGCCCTTGAGGAACTCGCCGCGCCTGGCGGTCCTCATTACGGCGATAGGCATGTCGTTTATCTTGCAGAACCTCGGGCTCGTGTGGAAGGGCCCCGCCCAGGTCCCGTTCCCGGACCTCATCTCCAGCGCCAACGCGCTGCCCGGGGATACGATCGTGTTCCGCTGGAAGGACGTCTTCGTCATCGCCGTGACGGTACCGCTCCTCCTCGGGCTCTCGTACTTTATAAAGAACACCAAGCAGGGCAAGGCGATGCGGGCCGTCGCGCAAGACAAGGAGGCCGCGGCGATGGTCGGGATCAACGTGAACCGCACGATCTCCATCACCTTCCTCCTCGGCGGCATCCTGGCCGGGGCCTCCGGCGTGATGTACGGCCTCTTCAACGGGATCACGGTCTTCAACGTCGGCTTCACCCAGGGGCTCTACGCCTTCACGGCGGCGGTCCTCGGCGGCATCGGCAACCTGAGCGGGGCCGTCGTCGGCGGGCTCCTCATCGGGGTCATCGGCTCGATGGCCGACCAGTACATCGGGGTGAGGTGGACGGCGATCGTGATCTTCGCGGTCCTGGTCCTCGTCCTGGTCTTCCGGCCTACCGGCCTCCTCGGCGATCGCTCCGCGACGCAGGGCGGCGGGAGCGATCGCGCATGAGCGCCGCCAACGCCACCGGTAGGGGTGCTTCGCCGCTGAAGAGGTTCGGGCTCCCGGCGCTCCTCATAGCGCTGGCCCTCCTGTTCCCGTTCCTCGACGACGGCCTCGGGCTGGGGCTGATGTTCCCGGTCATCGTGATCGCGGTCTACGTCATGCTCGCGCTCGGCCTGAACATCGTGATCGGCTTCGCCGGTCTTCTGGACCTCGGGTTCGTGGCGTTCTACGCCCTCGGGGCCTACGTCGTCGGCTGGTTCGCCTCGGGCCACTTCAACCAGGTCAGCATCTCCTTCCTCTCCACGGCCAGGAGCATCAGCGGGGGCTCCCCGGCGGGGATACACATCTCGTTCTGGATCCTCCTGATCGTCGCGGGGGCGTTCACGGCGCTGTGCGGCATCATCATCGGCGCCCCGACGCTGAGGCTGAGGGGGGACTACCTCGCGATCGTCACGCTGGGGTTCGGCGAGATCATCCCGCGCTTCTTCCAGAACGGGGACAACCTCGGCGGCTTCAACCTCACGAACGGGACCATCGGCATCAAGTCCATCGACTCGCCCGGCATCTCGATCCTGCCGGACTCGCTGAGCACGTGGCAGCGGTTCGGGACGCTGGACCTGAACCCGTGGTACTACACGATCCTCCTGCTCGTCCTGATCACGGTCTACGTCAACATCCGTCTGAGGGACTCCCGGCTCGGCCGGGCGTGGGTCTCCGTGCGCGAGGACGAGACGGCCGCGGCCGCCATGGGCATCAACCCGGTCACGACGAAGCTCTGGGCGTACGCCCTCGGGGCGATGTTCGGCGGGGTGGCGGGGGCTTTCTACGGGGCGTTCATCAAGAGCATCTTCCCGACGAGCTTCTCGTTCAACATCTCGATCCTCGTCCTTTGCATGGTGATCCTGGGCGGCATGGGGAACATCTACGGCGTGATCCTGGGCGCCATCGCGCTCCAGGGCATCAACTTCTACCTCCTGCCCCAGATCAACGACTGGGTCCACGCCATCGGCGAGTCCCTCGGGAGCCCGCTCCTCGCGGGCGCCGACATCCCGAAGTACAACTTCTTTATCTTCGGCATCATCCTCGTCCTGATGATGCTGTTGAGACCCGAGGGGATCATCCCGAACCGCCAGCGCCAGGAGGAGCTGCACGACGACAGCGACGCGGGCGGCGACGCGTTGGGAGGTACGGTCCGTGCCTGAAGAGAACGGCGGTAGCGTGGCGAACGTCCTCGAGGCGCGCGGCATCACGAAGGCGTTCGGCGGCCTCCTGGCGGTCAACGCCGTCGACTTCGACATCCCGGAGCGCGCGATCGTGAGCCTCATCGGCCCGAACGGGGCGGGCAAGACGACGTTCTTCAACATGGTCAGCGGCCTCTACACGCCGACCCGGGGGCGCTTCGTCCTCACGGGCCGCGACATAACGAAGATGAAGCCGCACCAGCGCGCCCAGATGGGCCTCGGGCGCACCTTCCAGAACATCCGGCTCTTCGGCACCATGAGCGCGGTGGACAACGTGCTCGCCGGGATGCACGTCCGGCTCAAGGGCAGCATCCTTGGCGCCGTCCTCAAGATGCCCGGCGTGAGGCGGGAGGAGAAGGAGGCCCGCGAGAAGGCCCACGCCCTCCTCGACTTCGTCGGCTTGAGAGGACGGGAGACCTTCGCCAAGAACCTCCCCTACGGCGACCAGCGCAGGCTGGAGATAGCCCGGGCGCTCGCCTCCGACCCGAAGCTCCTCCTCCTCGACGAGCCGACGGCGGGGATGAACCCGCAGGAGACCGCGCGCCTCACGGAGCTGATCGGGCGCCTGAGGCAGGAGCGGGGGCTCTCCGTGCTGCTCATCGAGCACGAGATGCGGGTCGTGATGAGCATCTCGGACCGGGTGACGGTCCTCGACCACGGCGAGAAGATCTCCGAAGGGACCCCGACCGAGGTACGCCAGGACGAGCGGGTCATCGAGGCCTACCTCGGCACGGCTAGAACGGGTTAAGGCATGCCGCTACTCGAAGTAGAGAACATCCACAGCTTCTACGGCCACATCCAGGCCCTCCGGGGCGTCTCCCTCGTGGTGGAGGAGGGCGAGGTCGTCACCCTCATCGGCTCCAACGGGGCCGGCAAGACGACGACGCTTAGGAGCATCCACGGCGTCCTGCCGCCCAAGGAGGGCAAGGTCATCTTCGACGGCGAGGAGATACAGGGGACGCCGGCTCACGACATGATCTCCCGCGGGATCGCCCAGAGCCCGGAGGGGCGCAAGATCTTCTCGCGCATGACCGTCCGCGAGAACCTGGAGATGGGCGCCTACCACCGCACGGACGACATCCGCGAGGACATGGAGCGCGTCTTCGACCTCTTCCCGCGCCTGAAAGAGCGCATAAAGCAGGAGGCCGGAACGATGTCCGGCGGCGAGCAGCAGATGCTCGCCATCGGCCGCGCCCTCATGAGCCGCCCGAAGCTCCTCCTCCTCGACGAGCCCTCGATGGGCCTGGCGCCCGTGCTCGTCGAGCGGATCTTCCAGATTATCCGGGAGATAAACGAGCAGGGGACGACGATCCTGCTCGTCGAGCAGAACGCGAACGTGGCCCTGGAGATCGCGACGCGCGGCTACGTCCTGGAGACCGGCACGGTCGTCAACTCCGCCCCGGCGGAGAAGCTCCGCCAGGACCCGAAGGTCCGGGAGGCTTACCTCGGGGAGATCTAGGCGTCGAGCCCCCGCGGTTCTCAAAGCGGCCCGTCCGCGCTATCATCGTGCAAGCACGATGCGGAGACGCTCCGCGGCGAGGGGAGGTGTAGACGGATGCCGCTTTTCAAACGCAGCACGCTGGCCGACCAGATGGCGGCCGAGATCCAGCGCGAGGCCGAGGTCTACAAGGCGCGCTGCAACGAGCTGCACGAGGAGTTCCGCGAGAGGCTCCGGCGTCGGGACGAGACGAAGGCCGAGCTCGCGGGGTTCGACGCCGAGCTGAGCAGGCTCCAGGGCCGCGGCGTCTCCCTGCTGGGCCAGCTTAACGCCGCGACGCGCGGCGGGGACGACGAGAGGCTCAGGGAGATGGAGAAGAGCTACGGGAGAAACTCCCGCGAGCTCGACCGGGTCGGGCGCCGCCGCGAGAAGGCCGCCCGCCGCTTCGCCGCCGCCGACCTCGACGAGGAGGAGACGGCCCGCGAGCTCGCCCGCGTCGCCTCCGACCTCCTGGACGAGCACGCCGCCCGCACCCGCGAGCTCAAGGGGCGCCTCATAGAGCTCCTCGACGCCCTCGACGTGCAGAAGGGCGAGGTGAACCGGGCCGCCGCCCCGCTCATCGAAGAGCACGACCTCCGCCGCTCGCCGGGAGACGCGAACAGGGGGTAGGATCGTCCGGCGGCGGGCGTGTTTTCGGGCACGGTAGCCCGGCGAGACTCGGGTATACTACGGAAGAATGCGCGTCTACCTTATCGACGGTTTCTCTCTGCTCTACAGGGCGTTCTACGCCTTGCCGCAGAGCATATCCACTTCTTCCGGGTTGCCGACGAACGCCCTCTACGGCTTCACGAGCATGATCCTGAAGATCCTGGGCGAAGACGAGAACGCCGGCATCGGCGTCGTTTGGGACAGCGGCAAGCCCCAGTTCCGGCTGGAGGTATACCCGGAGTACAAGGCCCAGCGCTCCTCGATGCCCGAGGAGCTCAAGGTCCAGCTTACCCACCTCGACGAGATCCTCGCGGCGATGAACATCCCGGCGGTCCGGGCCGAGGGCTTCGAGGCCGACGACGTCCTCGCCACCCTCTCCAGGCGCGTCCCCGACGAGGTCGAGAAGCTCCTCATAGTGACCGGCGACCAGGACGCCATGCAGCTCGTCGACGGCAAGGTCAAGGTCCTGCGCACGACCCGCGGCGTCTCCGAGACGAAGGAGTACGGCAGCGACGAGGTCGTCGAGGAATACGGGGTGAGGCCGGAGCAGATCCCGGACTACAAGGCCCTCGTCGGCGACTCCTCGGACAACATCCCCGGCGTGAGGGGCATCGGGCCGAAGGGGGCCGCGAACCTCCTCCAACAGTTCGGCACGGTCGAGAACCTCTACGAGAACCTCGACTCCGTGAAGGCGAAGGGGACGCGCGCCAAGCTCGAGGATGGGCGCGACCTCGCGTTCGTCTCGCTCTCCCTGGCCCGGATGCGCTTCGACGCGCCGGCCGAGTTCGACGCCGAGGCCCTGCGCTTCGAGGGTATAAAGCCCGAGGTCCGCGACGTCTTCCGGCGCTACGAGTTCCGGAGCCTGGAGCCCCGCCTCAACGGCCTACCCGTGGCCGGCGGCGAGGAGCTGCCCCCCACCGAGAGGCTCGAGGTCCGCGTCACCGAGGGGCCGGCGGAGCTCTCCTTCGAGCCGGCCGCGGCGGCGCCCGTCGGGGACGGGCGATGGTGCGTGGCCGTGGAGGACGATGAGGTACGCCTCGTGGACGGGCTCCCCGACGGCACGCTGCGCGTCCACGACGCGAAGGGGCTCGGGGTCAGGGGCGCGGCCTTCGACACCTACCTCGCCGGCTACCTCGTCAAGCCCGGCCTGGGGAGCTACGACCTGGACTCCCTCGCCGGACCCCGGGGCCTCGCGGAGGTGGACGTCGAGCACGAGGATCTCGGGGTGCGCGAGGCGGCCCGGAAGGCGGCGCAGATACGCGCCCTCTCGCCGAAGCTCGACGAGGAGCTCAGGGAGATGGGCCTCTCGCAGCTCTACTACGACGTGGAGCTCCCGCTCGCGGACGTCCTCGGGGAGATGGAGGAGATCGGGATGCCCGTCGACGTCTCGACCCTCGAGGAGGTCGGGGAGGAGATAGAGGGCAGGATCGAGGAGCTCCAGGCCAAGATCTACGAGGAGGTCGGCCACCCGTTCAACATCGGCTCGCCGAAGCAGCTCGGGGAGGTCCTCTTCGAGGAGATGAGCATCCCCCCGACCCGCAAGACGAAGACCGGCTACTCGACCGACGCCAAGGTCCTGCAGCAGCTTGCGAACCAGGGCTTCACCATCGCGGAGAAGATAGTCACCTACCGCGAGCTGGCGAAGCTCAAGGGCACGTACATCGACGGTCTCGTCGGTCTCATCCGCGAAGACGGCCGCATCCACACGCGCCTGAACCAGACCACGACGGCGACCGGGCGCATCTCCAGCGACTCGCCGAACCTCCAGAACATCCCCATTCGGACGGAGCTCGGCGCGCGCATCCGGGACGCGTTCACGTCCTCTCCCGGGCGCAGGCTCGTCGTCGCGGACTACTCGCAGATCGAGCTCAGGATCCTCGCGCACATGACCGGGGAGCCGGCGCTCGTCCAGTCGTTCACCACGGGCGAGGACGTCCACACCCGCACGGCCTCCGAGGTCTTCGACGTGCGCCTCGAGAGCGTGACGCCGGAGCTGAGGCGCCGGGCTAAGATGGTCAACTTCGGGATTCTCTACGGGATCTCGGGCTTCGGGCTCGCCTCGCGGCTCGGGAACGTCCACCCGGCCGAGGCCGAGCGGTACATCAAGCGCTACCTCGAGCGCTACCCGAGGGTCACGGAGCTTATGGAGGGCACGATCGCCGAGGCCGAGGAGACGGGTTACTCGACGACGCTCTTCGGCCGGAGGCGTTACGTGCCCGAGCTCAAGAACCCCAACAAGAACGTCCGCAAGCTCGGCGAGAGGGTGGCTTTCAACGCGCGGGTTCAGGGGACGGCGGCGGACATCATCAAGGTCGCGATGATCGACCTGCAGCCGAGGCTCCGCTCCCTGGGCGCGGACATGCTCATGCAGGTCCACGACGAGCTCGTCTTCGACGTGGAGGAGGAGACCGTCGACGAGGTTGCGGCCCTGGCGGCCGAGAGGATGGTCGCGGCGTACGACCTGCACCCGCCGCTCGAGGTAGAGGTGAAGGTGGGGGATCGCTGGGGGAGGGTCGAGCCTTGGGCCGTGAGGTGAGCGCGGTGTAAGTTCCGGTCGCCGCGGGGGATTGTCACCCTCTCGAAACCTGTATAATAACTTTTGTAAGCAAAGAGAAGGAAAGCAACTGCTACATGGCTAACACCACCGAGAACGTGTCCCGCACGCTGACGATGAGGGACTTCTTCAAAGAAGAGAACGGGGAGATAGTTCCCGTCGACGAGGCCGTCCTCATCGATTTCAAGGACGGCGACATCGTCGAGGGTGACGTCGTCCGCATAGACAAGGACGAGGTCCTCGTGGATATCGGGTACAAGTCCGAGGGGCTCATACCTTCCAACGAGCTCTCCATCCGCAAGGGCGCCGACCCGCACGACATCGTCGAGCTCGGGCAGCACGTCGAGGCGTTGGTCTTGCAGAAGGAGGACGCCGACGGGCGCCTCATCCTCTCGGCCAAGCGGGCGGCCTTCGAGAAGGCGTGGAAGCGCATCGAGGAGGCTCACTCCGAGCAGCGCACCGTCGAGGGTCCGGTCATCGAGGTCGTCAAGGGCGGTCTGATCCTGGACATCGGCCTCCGCGGCTTCCTCCCGGCGAGCCTCGTGGACATCCGCCGCGTCCGCAACCTGGACGCCTTCCTCGGCCAGAAGCTCGAGTGCAAGGTCATCGAGCTCAACCGGAGCCGCAACAACGTGGTCTTGAGCCGCAGGGCGGTCCTGGAGGAGGAGCGCAAGGAGGAGCGTCACCGCATCCTCACGGAGCTCCAGGAGGGCGACATCGTCGAGGGGACGGTCTCGAACCTCGTGGACTTCGGCGCGTTCGTCGACCTCGAGGGGATCGACGGCCTCATCCACATCTCGGAGCTCTCCTGGAACCACGTCGACCACCCCTCCGAGGTCGTCGAGGTCGGCGAGAAGGTCAAGGTCAAGGTGCTGGAGGTCGATCGCGACCGCGAGCGGATCTCCCTGGGCCTCAAGCAGACCCGCAAGGACCCGTGGCAGGAGATCGTCGAGCGCGTCAACGTCGGCGAGCAGATCCAGGGCCGCGTCACCAAGCTGGTCTCCTTCGGCGCCTTCGTCGAGGTGGCCGAGGGGGTCGAGGGCCTCATCCACATCTCCGAGCTCGCCGAGCACCACGTGGAGACGCCGGACGAGATCGTGCGCTCCGGCGACGAGGTCGACGCCCGCATCATCGACGTGGACGCGAAGCGCCGCCGCCTCTCCCTCTCCCTCCGCCCGAAGAAGGAGGAGCGCGAGGAGCGGGCCGACCGCCCGGAGCGGGCTGACCGCGGCGAGGAGCCGCGCGGCGACCGTCCGGAGCGTCCGCGCCGCGAGGACCGCTTCCGCCGCGACTTCGAGCCGCGTGGTGGCGACCGTGACCGGGGCGGCCGCGACCGCGACCGGGGCGGTCGCGACAGGCAGGACCGGGTCGGCGACGGCCTCAGGACCGGCGCCTTCGACAAGCTCTCCGACCTCGACCTCGGGGATCGCGAGTAGCCTCGGCAGCAACGAATAGCGAGCCCAAGAGGGGGCCGGTGACCATCGCGGTCACCGGCCCCCTCGCCTGTGGTAAGAGTACCTTCGTCCGCATTCTCGGGGAGCTCGGGGCCGAGACGGTCTCCGCCGACGCGCTCGTCCACGACCTTCTCCTCGGCGACGAGAAGACCATCCGGCGCATCGCCGGCCGCTTCGGCGACGGGGTGCGCGGCGAGGAGGGGGGCATCGACCGCCGGGCGCTCGCCGGGGTCGTGTTCGGGGACCCCGAGGCCCTCAAGGACCTCGAAGATATCCTGCACCCCCTCGTGCGGGAGGAGACGGATCGCAGGGTCTCGGCGTCGGACGCGGAGGTCTTCGTCGCGGAGATACCGCTCCTCTTCGAGGGGGAGCGGAGCGGGCAGTTCGACCTCACCGTCGCGGTCACGGCGCCGGAGGAGAGGCGCAGGGCGTGGGCGGCGGAGCGGGGGATGGGCGAGGACCAGCGCCGGGCGATAGAGGCGCGCCAGCTCCCGCAGGAGGAGAAGGCCCGTCGGGCCGACGTGGTGGTGGAAAACGACGGGGACCTCGATAAACTCAGGGGACAGGCGGAGGGGCTCTTCGAGAGGTTTCGGGGTGGGAATGGTCGGCGCGAGGGCGAAGAAGGGTAAGCGTTACTACGGGCGCTCGCGCGAGCGCCGCCGCCGCCTGGCGCCGTGGCTGATCCTCCTCGCGATCCTGCTCCTCGCCGTGCCGGTCGTCCTGCGCGTCCCCGACGTCGTGCAGAGGGCCCTGCATCCCCTGAGGTACGAGGACCAGATACGCGCGGCGGCGGCGGAGAACGGCCTGGAACCCGCGTTCGTCGCCGGCGTGATCTACGTGGAGAGCCGCTACGACCCCGACGTCCGGTCCTCGCAGGGGGCCTACGGGCTCATGCAGGTGCTGCCGCAGACCGCTACGTTCATCTCCGAGAGGAGCGGCATAACCGGCGACTACCGGGACCCGGGGACCAACGTCAGGATGGGCGCGTGGTACCTGAGCTACCTTCTTGGCCGGTACGACGGGAACGAGGCGCTCGCGCTCGCGGCGTACAACTCCGGCGAGGGGCAGGTGGACTCCTGGCTCGCCGAAGGGCGTAGCCTCCCCGAGGGGATACCGTTCGAGGAGACCCGGGATTACGTGACGAACGCGGCGGAGGCCCGCGACACCTACGCCGAGATCTACGGCAGCAACCTCGACCGGGACGCCCGGTAGCCCCGCAACCGAAGGGACGGCTCGTCCCGCCGACATGCGCCTGCATCTCGCGCGAGGCGGGGGCGAAGGCCGGTTACGCTCCGAACGGGCCCTGCAAACCTTTGTCTACCGATGTCGACGGGCAAGGCGCTCGGCGCGGCTCTCCCGCCGGGCTACGCCACTCGGCGCGAGAACGCGACGAGGGAGGGCCGGGACCATTGGAGGTCTCGGCCCTCGCTCGCCTCGAGTAGGAGGCGTCTTACCTTCTGGTGACCCTCTCGCAGTCGTCGAGGTCGTCTACGCCGTCGGCGCGGACCGTGTCGAAGCCGGAGCCGCAGTCGATGACGTCCCTCCGACCGTCGTTCCCGTCGCTGATGAAGTCGTTGCCGGAGCCGCCGGAGATGTTGTCGCGACCGGAGCCGCCGAAGATGTCGTCGGAGCCGGAGCCACCGGAGAGGACGTCGCCCCCGCCGAGGCCGCGGAGGACGTCGGAGCCGGAGCCGCCGGAGAGGACGTCGCGCCCGTCGGTGCCCCGCAGGGTGTCGTTGCCGCTGCCGCCGCTCTTCGTGACCGCCAGGGCCAGGCCGGCCGTCAGGACCAGCAAGGCCCCCATCGACGCCACCAGCAGAACCATCTTCCTCATGCCGCGTCCCTTTCTCTTCGGGTTATCTGGCGCCGGGGACCTTCGAGAATCCGTCCGTTCGGCGCTACTTCGGTGGACCGGAGCCCCGTCGGGGAGCCGGGCCCGCGTCGCGACCCGGCCGCGGTCCGGGGAACCGCGGCCGGGTCGCGCGGGCTAGATGCCTACCAGAACAGCAGGTTGAAGCCGCCGAAGAGCACGTTCGCGTTGAACTGCTCCTGCTCGGCGCTCACGCCGTTGCCGCCCTGGGCCACTTCGTTGTCGTCGCCGTCGATGTTGACCACGGGGTTGTTGTACTGGAAGACCGTCTGGTCGAGGGACTGCGAGGAGTCGTTGAGCGCGACCTGGCTGTTGTCGCCGGCAAAGAGGAAGATCTCCTCGGTTACGCTCTCGTCGTCGCCCTCGATCGTGGCGTCCTGGGCAAACGCCGGGACTGCCGTCGCCAGCATCATCGCCAACACCGCCGCCAACATCATGAGCTTTCTCATTGCCTTCCTCCTTCTGCTCGCAGGGCACCCGCACCTTTTTCGGCGCCCCTCTGGTCTGCTAGCAACCTACAAAGAAGCGGCGGCGTAGGAACGATCCGTTTGCGTCAAATCTTCCTGAGCAATCTGTCCTGCGTTTGAGTGGCTCAAAAGTGAGGGGTCGACGCACCGCCGGCCCACGGGTACCGGCGGCGGGCTCCGTCGTCAGCGGCGCCCCTCGCGCTTCCCCGATGAAAGGGACGGGCTCTGTCGTATACTCGAACGGTGGGGGAGGGCGGTCTCTCCCGCGCGGGCGGGGTATCCGGAGAAGGCACAGGTGTTTGCGCGTGGAGAACTCGACGCAGAATAGCTTCAAGGTAAACAGCGAGTACAGGCCGACCGGCGACCAGCCGCGGGCCATCGAGATGCTGTCCTCGGGCCTGGAGAGCGGGATGAAGGCCCAGACGCTGCTCGGGGTCACGGGGAGCGGCAAGACCTACACGATGGCGAAGACCATCGAGCAGATCGGGCGGCCGGCGCTCGTGATCGCGCACAACAAGACTCTTGCGGCGCAGCTCGCTAACGAGTTCGCCGAGTTCTTCCCGAACAACGCCGTCGAGTACTTCGTCTCGTACTACGACTACTACCAGCCCGAGGCCTACGTCCCCCGGACGGACACCTTCATCGAGAAGGACGCCCAGATCAACGAGGACATAGACCGCCTCAGGCACTCGACGACGAGCAGCCTGTTCACGCGGCGCGACGTGATCGTGGTGGCCAGCGTCTCCGCGATCTACGGCCTCGGATCGCCCGAGGAGTACCGGGACAAGATGGTGCTCCTGGAGGAGGGCGGCTTCTACGACCTCGACGACATCCTGCGGGGCTCGTCAAGATCCAGTACACGAGGAACGACTACCAGCTCGCGCGCGGCACCTTCCGGGTGCGCGGCGACGTGCTGGAGGTGCACCCGGCGTACCAGGACACGGTCTACCGGGTCTCCTTCTTCGGGACGAGGTCGAGGGGATCGCGGAGGTCGACCCCCTCACCGGCGAGGTCTTGAGGGAGCAGAAGGTCCTCGCGGTCTATCCCGCGAGCCACTTCGTCACGAACGAGGATCGGCTGCAGGTCGCGATCCAGAACATCGAGTCGGAGCTCGACGAGCGGTACGCGGAGCTCGAGCGGGACGGGAAGGTGCTGGAGGCGTACCGCCTGAGGCAGCGCACCCTCTACGACCTGGAGATGATCCGGGAGCTCGGGTACACGAGCGGGATCGAGAACTACTCGCGGCACATGGACGGGCGGGCCCCGGGCTCGACGCCGTTCACGCTGCTGGACTACTTCCCGGACGACTACGTGACGTTCGTGGACGAGTCGCACATCACGCTTTCGCAGATCGGGGGGATGTACAAGGGCGACCGCAGCCGCAAGACGACGCTCGTGGACTTCGGCTTCCGGCTGCCGTCGGCGCTGGACAACCGGCCGCTGAAGTTCGAGGAGTTCCTGCTCAAGACGAACCAGATGGTCTGCGTCTCGGCGACGCCGGGGCCGTGGGAGCTGGAGCACTCCGAGCAGATCGTCGAGCAGATCATTCGCCCGACCGGCCTCGTCGACCCGGAGGTCGAGGTCCGGCCGACAAAGAACCAGATCGACGACCTCCTCAACGAGGTCGCGGTGCGCGTCGAGCACGGCGAGCGGGTGCTGGTCACCACCCTGACCATCAAGATGGCCGAGGACCTGACGGACTACCTCCTGGAGCACAACGTCAAGGCGCGCTACATGCACGCCAACATAGAGACGCTGGACCGGATCCAGATTATCCGGGGGCTACGGACGGGCGAGTTCGACGTGCTCGTCGGCATCAACCTGCTCCGGGAGGGGCTCGACCTGCCGGAGGTCACGCTCGTCGCGATCCTCGACGCGGACAAGGAGGGCTTCCTGCGCGGGGAGCGCGCCCTGATCCAGACGATAGGCCGCGCCGCCCGCAACGTGAAGGGCCGCGTCCTCATGTACGCCGACAGAATGACGGACTCCATGAAGGCGGCCATCGGCGAGACGGAGCGCCGCCGGGAGATACAGCAGGCCTACAACGAGCGCAACGGCATCGAGCCGAGGACGATCAGCAAGGGCGTCTCCGACATCCTCATCGCCGCCGAGGCGAAGGGCCTCTACAGGACGGACAAGAAGAAGGGCGCCGCGCGCGAGGCGCCGCGCGACCCGGACGAGCTCCGCACCCTCATCGCCGACCTCGAGGCCGAGATGATGCAGGCGGCCGAGGACCTCAAGTTCGAGTACGCCGCGAAGCTCCGGGACGAGATCAAGGACCTTGAGAGGCAGCTACAAGAGGTGGCTTCTTAGCCCGGGGGAGGGGCGCCCCTCCCCCGTAGCTTCTTCTAGCCGCTCCCTCCCGAACGTTCGGCGCCGGGCTCGTCCACGCTCTCGTCGCTGCCCTCTGCCGGCTCTTCGGTGTGCCGCGTGGAGGGCGCCCCTCCCGTGTCCCCATCGGTCTCGGTGGCCTTCTCGGCGCCCCTGGCCTCGACGTCCTCGTCCGCGCCCTCGGCCGGCTCCTGGGTGTGCTGCGGTCGCTCTTCGCTCATCCCTCTCCAATCTGCGTCGCACCGGGCCGTAGAGCCCGGCCGTCGATGTGCTTCCTTACGTGCTGGGCGGCGGGGCGGACGACATGCCCCCGCCGCCGCCCCCGACCTCCTGGTAGGCCCGGTGGGCCTTGAAGACCCAGCGGACGGGGGAGTCGGGGTTCTGGTCCTCGCGCACCTCGAAGTGGCCCTCGACGTTGATCGGGAGTCCTTCGAGGCTCCGGTCCAGGCCCTGTACCTCGGACATGTCCACCTCTATGGCGACGTGGTCCAGGTAGTAGCCCGTCGCCTCGCTCGGGGGGGCGGTGTCGTTGACCCCGAGGATGCCTTTCATGGTGACGTCCGGATCTGCCATCCGGTCCTCCTCGCTCGCTCGATACCCCGGTTACTTACCTGCTGCGGCCCGCGGCGAAACGCCGGTGTTGTGTTGCCAGGGCGGCGTCGCGGGCGGTGAAGGGGCGAGCGCGGGCGTGCTAGGATGGGCCATGGGTAAAGGGGCCGGTCTAGCTGCCGGATCGGCGAGCGCGGATGGGGTGCGAAACCTCTTCGGAGGGCGCCTGTTGCTGCTCGCGCTGGTGGCCTGGGGCCTTCCGGCGACCCTGGCCGTGCTCTCCCCGCAGGGGACCGAAGCGCGCGCCCTCGCCACGCTGGGCGCCTCGTGGGCCGCGGAGGTCTTCGCGGGGTCGATGCTCTACCTGGCCCTCACGCGGGGCGGAGGGACCGAGCGGCGGCCCTGGCTGCTGTTCGCCGCCGCGGTGGCCCTGCGTCTCGTGACGGACGTGGCGTGGGTGGGGACGAGGGCGTTCGGGCTGGGGCCTGCGGAGGCCTTCCAGGTCGCGGTCCACGCGCTCTCCTACGCGCTGTTTTTCGCCGTGCTCCTGTGGCTGATGAGCACCCTGCGCAAGGAGATGGTCTCCGTCGCCGCGCTCGACACCATCGCCGTGATGCTCACCTCGGGCCTCATCGTCTGGTACTTCGTCCTCGGCTCGGGGACCGGGCTCGACGGGGTCTCGGTCCTCGCCCGGCTGGCGCGGCCGGTCCTGGACCTGGGCCTCCTCTTCCTGGGCCTCGCGGCGCTCCTCTCCGTGAGACGGCCCCCGTTCGTGGTCGTCATGTCCGGGGGGCTCCTGCTGCTGCTCGCGGCGAACGGGGCGTATTTGTGGACGCGGGCGCGGGGGCGTACGAGCCGGGGGCCGCGGAGATGCTCTGGTCGGCGGGCGTCATGGTGCTCGCCTACGCGGCCCTCTCGTGGGGCGGGGAGAGGGTGCGACCGGCCGAGCACGTCGGCGGGTACGGGATCGCGCTGTTCTGGTTCGGGCCGCTCTCGCCCTCCTCCAGTACGGGTTCTTGCTGCTGTGGGGGCCGCGAGGGAGGGCTGCCCCGGTACGTGCTGCTCGGGGCGTCGTGCTCGCGGTGCTCACGTGCGCGAGGATGTTCGCCATCAACCGCGCCCTCAGGCGCCAGTCCGCGAGGCAGGAGGCGCTCGCGCGCCAGGCCGAGGGGGGGCGCATCATGCGCGAGCTGCACGACACAGTCAAGCAGGGCGTACATGGCACCTCCCTGATGATCGAGGCCGCGTCCCTCGCCGAGAAGAAAGGCGACGGCGCGGCCGTGCGCGACCTGCTCGAGAAGGCGCTGGAGACCTCCCGCGAGACGGGTCACGAGCTCTCCAAGCCGATGGACGAGCTCAGGCTCCTCTCGGGGCACGCGGGGGACCCGGCGGCTCTCTTCGGGGAGAAGCTCCGCCGGTTCGGCGACCGCTTCGGGATGGAGACGCACCTGGACCTCGCCGCGCCGCTCTCGGAGCTCTCGCCCGAGGAGCTGCGCGTGGCGCATCGCGTCTTCGTCGAGGCGGCGTGGAACGCCGCCAAGCACTCGGGGCGCGCAACCTCTGGCTCCGGACGAGTCGAGGAGCCGGCGGCTTCGTGCTCGCCCTGCAGGACGACGGCCACGGCTTCGATCCGGCGGCGTCGAAGGACGGTTACGGCTTACACTCCATGCGCTCCCGGGCCGAGGAGGCGGGGCGGAGCTGCGGATCTCCTCGGCCCCCGGCGCGGGGACGACCGTCGAGCTGGGGTTCGGCGGGTGAGGATCCTCCTCGTGGACGACCACCCGGCGATGCGCTACGGCGTGAAGTACCTGCTCGACGCGGCCGAGGGCATGGAGGTGGTGGGGGAGGCCCAGACCGCCCGCGACGCCGTCCGGCTCGCCGACGAGCTCGCGCCGGACCTGGTCCTGCTCGACCTCAGGCTCGAGGGCGAGGACTCCGGCGTCGAGGCGTGCCGCGAGATCAAGGGGAGGTCCCGCCCCCCGCTCGTCGTGCTGTTCACCGCGCACACCGGGGCCGAGGACGTGGCGGCGGCCGTCCTCGCCGGCGCCGACGGCTACCTCCACAAAGGGATAGGCGGCTCGGAGCTCCCCGAGGCCCTGAGACGCGTCGAGGACGGCGAGAAGGTCTGGCTCCTCTCCACCGCGGACGACGAGGCCAGGGAGCGCGTCGCGGGTGCCGCCGACGAGGCCCGGCTGACGCCCAAGGAGCGGGAGGTCCTCGCGCTCATGCTCAGGCGCTACACCAACGCGGAGATCTCCTCGGAGCTCTACATAAGCCTCTACACCGCGAAGAACCACGTCTCAAGCATCCTCAGAAAGATGGGCCTCAAGAGCCGCCGGGACCTCGTGTAGCCCGGCCGGCTATCCTCCTCGCGGCTTCCCGCCCCGGCAAACGGGGCCCTACTCGTAGAGCCCTGCGGTCTTCTTCTGCCGTTCGATGGTGGCTTTGATCTGCCGGGCGTCGGGGAGGGCCATGCGTTCGACGTTGATCCGGCGCCCGTCGTTCGTCTCGACGGTGAGGGTGGCGTTGATGACGCCGCGCACCGCGGCGTCGACCACCTGCCTGAGCCCCACCGCCACGACGGTCTGGCCCTGCCAACCGGAGACGAACTCCACCCGGTCGTTGTAGACGTTGACGACGAGGTTGGTTCCGGCGCCTTGCGCCAGGGGTCTGTTCTGTTCCATGCCCGCTTTCTATCAAGGTTGCTCGGGATCTGCACCGGACGAGACGCCCGGAAGCCCCGGAGATCGCCCCGGGGCCTCGGATGCGGTCCGGCGGGGACGAGCCCCGCCGGACGGACTTTTACCGCTAGGCCGTGCCCCCCGCGGTCCTCCTGCTGTTTATCGGATCGGGGATGCTGCTGCCGCCGCTGCCGTTCTGGTAGTCGGTGGCGATAAGCTGCTCGGAGTAGCCGTAGACGCCGTGCTCGGAGATGTCGAGGCCGTCGAGCTCCTGCTCCGGCTTGACGCGGAGGCCGATGGTCGCCTTGAGGGCGGCGAAGACGCCGTAGGAGACGAGGAAGACGAAGCCGCCGCAGGCGACGATGCCGAGGGCCTGCACGCCGAGCTGGGCGAAGCCGCCGCCGTAGAAGAGGCCCGGGTTGCCGACGCCGGTCGACTCGACGAGGGCGGGGGTGGCGAAGAGGCCGGTGGAGAGGGTGCCCCAGATGCCGCCCATGCCGTGAGCGGCGATGGCGCCCAGGGGATCGTCGACGCCGATGCTGTCCACGAAGATGAGGACGGAGTACATGATGATGCCGGCGACGAAGCCTATGACGATGGAGGCCCAGGGGTCGACGAAGGCGCACGCGGCGGTGATCGCGACGAGGGCGGCGATCGCGCCGTTGCCCGCCATCCCGACGTCGACGTGGCGGCGGTACGCGTAGCTCATGAGCATGGCCCCGAGGACGCCGGCGCCGGCCGCGAGGTTGGTCGTCAGGGCGATGTCGGCGAAGGAGGCGCCGACGGCGGCCATCGTGGAGCCGGGGTTGAAGCCGAACCAGCCGATCCACAGGATGATGACGCCGAGGACCGCGAGCGGCATGTTGTGGCCGGCGATGCTCTGCGGGCGGCCCTCATCGTCGTACTTGCCGATGCGGGGGCCGAGGAGAAGGGTGCCGGCGAGGGCGGCCATGGCGCCCGAGAGGTGGACGACCGTGGAGCCCGCGAAGTCCTGCATGCCGAAGCCCGCGAGCCAGCCGCCGCCCCAGATCCAGTGCCCGACGATCGGGTAGATGAGCCCGGCGAAGACCACGGCGAAGATGCAGTAGACGGCGAACTTGGTCCGCTCGAGCATGGTCCCCCACACGATGGCCAACGAGACGAGCGCGAAGGCGACCTGGAAGAGGAACTTGGCGGAGACGGGGACCGCCGTCCACGCGAGGCCCGCGTAGGTCTCGGCGTCGCCGGTGAGGAAGAAGCCCCCGGTGCCGATGATCGGGTTGAGGCCGCCGCCGTCGGAGAAGGTGAGGCCGAAGCCTATGGCCCAGAACATGACGATGCCTATGCCCATCATCGCCAGGATCTTGGCCACCACGCTACCGACGTTCTTCATGCGCGAGAACCCGACCTCCAGCATCGCGAAGCCCGCCTGCATGAAGATGACGAGCATCGCCGCCACGATCACCCATAGGGTGTCTACCGCGAGGACCATCTCTTCGACCGTCGGCGGCGCCTCTTCCTGCGCCAGCGCCAGCCCCGGCACGGCCGCCACGAGCATTAAGACCGCCATCGTCAATAAAACGAACCTTCGCACGGGTTCCCTCCTTCTTACAGAGTGTGTACTTGGCACGTAGTCTAGGCACGGCCCCAGGGGTGGTCTTTGGCCCGTTGTACAAAGATGGACCCGGAAAACTCCGGCCTGCTTGTACAGCCGCGCGGCTCGCCGGGCCCCTCCCGCGCCGAATGCCCCGCGACGGTCCGACTCTCGCCGCCAGCTTGTCCCGGTGGCGCAAGATCCGCCGCAACGGGCGTCGTCGAGGCGGGCGGCCCGCTGGTGGACCGGCGAGCGGGCCGTCCGGTCGCGGCCCGGGCGGGCGGGTTCTAGCGGTCGCTGAAGCTGGAGGGTTTCGACGGGGAGCGGCCGAGGAGCTGCATGGCTTTTATGCCGAGGGTGAGGCGCTCGCGGTCCTCGCTCTTGTCCACGTCGAGGCGGGTGAGCTCGCGGACGCGGTCGAGGCGGTAGCGGATGGTGTGGCGGTGGGCGAAGAGCTCGGAGGCGGTCCTGGCGGTGGAGGCGTCGTTGCCGAGGTAGGTTGTGAGGGTGTGGACGAGCTCGGTGCCGTAGCGGGAGTCGTAGCGGACGACGGGCTCGAGGGTCTCGGCGTAGAACGTCTCCAGCTCCTCGGGCTCTTCCTGCAGGACGCGGAAGAGGAGCTTGTAGGTGCCGGTCTGCTCGAAGGTCGAGACGGAGGAGGGACCCTGGATCCTGTGCCCGATCTCCAGGGCCACCTCGGCCTCGGAGTAGGCGTCCGAGAGGGCGGAGGGGTTCCCCTTGAAGCGCCCGACCCCGACGGAGACCGTCAGGTCCGGCAGGAGCCCCTTGACGTAGCGCTGCACGCGCGCCGCGAGGTCGAGGGCCATCCCCGGCAGCTCGTCCGGCGCGACCCCCTCCGAGGGCCCGACGAAGAGGATGACGTTGTCCGAGCGGGGGCCGAGCAGGAAGTTCGAGAAGAGGTCGCGGGCCTGGAGGCGCACCGCGTCGGCCAGGCGCCGCTTGAGCTCCTGGATCGCCGGCTCCTTCAGCCGCCGCCGCCCCAGGTACCCCGCGAAGTCGTCGATGTCGACCACGACCGCCATCGCGCCGTCCGCCAGGTCGGCGCCGAGGTAGCGGGCCCTCTGCAGGAGGAGGTCCATGTTCCCGTGGTGGCCGGAGATGACGTCGTCCACGAAGTCACCCCGGACGCCGAGCTCGGTCTCCAGGCGGACGCGCTCCTTGCCGAGCTCCGCCTCCAGCGCCCGCACCGACCAGTACAGCACCACGATGTCCTGGGGCTCCAGGGGGCCGCCGTCGAGGTCCATCCACAGGTAGCCCGCCGGCGTTCCGGTCCCCACCGGCGTCCAGAAGAGCTCCCTGTCGCCTACCCGCCAGCGCTCGACGGTGACGGAGAGGAAGCCGCCCGGGAGGCGGGCGTAGCGGTCGCGGCGCTCGCGGCGGGAGTCGTCGAGCCCCGAGCCCCGGGAGGCCCTGAGCCCGTTCTCCTCCAGAAAGTCGTGGAGGGAGGGGGCCGCGCCGGGGGGAACGCCCGAAGGGGCGGCCTCCGCCAGCAGGCGTCCCACCGGGTCCTCGACGACCACGGGGCGCCCGAGGAGCCCCGCGAGCCTCTCCGTGAGCGCCTCCACCGAAGACGTGGCGCCCGACGGCTCCAGCAGGGCGCGCGCCGCGCCGTGGGAGTAGCGCAGGAGCCCGTCCCCGGCGCCGTTCGCGGCGGACTTCGCCCGTTCCCTGGACAGGGAGGTCACCCTTCGCAGCGGCACGCCGGGCGGGAGGATCGCGAGCCCCATCCCCCTCTCCTCGAGCATGAGGACCGTCTCGGCCGCGGGCTCCGCCTTCGTGCGCCAGACCACCGCGGGGGCGCCCGCCCCGACGACGTCGTCGAGGAAGCCGTCGTCGAGGGTCTCGCGGGCGGTGACGACGACCTCGTCGGGGCCGAGCCACCCCGCGGCGTCGTCCTCCGGGGCGATCCCGCGGACCGCGCGGGAGGGTTCGCCCGGGACGATGCGTCGCCCCTTCAACTCGCCTACGAGGTTGTCGAAAAACTCTTCGAGGGTCATCTCTCTCCAGACGGGTCCGGCAACGGAAGCCCCGGGGTGGGGGCGCATCCACTATAAACGAGCGATGGGCGGATGGTAAAATCAGGGCATAGGTTTTTCGTACTTGGCCTCCCCCGAGGGGGCCGTATACTTTTGCGGAGCAGGCTCGGTCCGTCTAAGAAGGGGTAGCCGGAAATTTCAGAGAACCAGATCGTCGTCCGCGGGGCGCGCGAGCACAACTTGAAGGACGTAACGGTGAGCATGCCGCGCGACGTGATGGTCGTCGTGACGGGGCTCTCCGGGAGCGGGAAGTCGTCTCTCGCCTTCGACACGATCTACGCCGAGGGACAGCGGCGCTACGTCGAGAGCCTCTCGGCCTACGCGAGGCAGTTTCTCGGGCAGATGGACAAGCCCGACGTCGACCACATCGACGGGCTCTCGCCGGCGGTCTCCATAGACCAGAAGACGACGAGCAACAACCCGCGCTCGACGGTCGCCACGGTCACGGAGATCTACGACTACCTCCGCCTCCTCTACGCCCGGGCCGGCCGCCCCCACTGCCACGTCTGCGGTTTTCCGGTGGCCTCCTCGACGCCGCAGCAGATGGTCGAGAAGGTGCTGGCGCTCCCGGAGAAGACGCGCTTCATGGTCCTCGCACCGGTCGTGCGCGGGCGCAAGGGCGAGCACGGGAAGATGTTCAAGGAGTTCGCCGAGGCGGGCTACGCGAGGGTGCGGGTCGACGGCGAGCTCCACGAGCTGCCGGTGGACCTGAACCTGGACAAGAACAAGAAGCACGACATCGAGGTCGTCGTCGACCGGCTCGTGGTGCGCGAGGGGATCGAGCGGAGGCTCAACGACTCCATCGAGACGGCGTTGCAACTAGCCGAGGGGCTCGTCCTCGTCGAGACGGTGGAGAAGGACGGGGCGGGCGAGTCGATGCTGTTCTCGGAGAACTTCACGTGCACGAACTGCGGCGCCTCCATCGCCGAGATTCAGCCGAGGACGTTCTCGTTCAACAACCCGCACGGGGCCTGCCCCCGGTGTGACGGGCTCGGGAGCAGGCTGGAGATTGACCCCGATCTTGCGGTTCCGAACGAGGACTTGAGCGTGAACGAGGGCGCGATCGTGCCGTGGGCGAACTCCCAGACGGAGTACCACGCGAGCGTGTTGCAGGGGCTCGCCGAGAAGTACGGCATCGACCTCGACGCGCGCTGGTGCGAGCTCCCCGAGGAGCACCGCAAGATCATCCTGTTCGGGACGGAGGGGGAGAGGATCTACGTCTCCTACCGCAACCGCTACGGGCGAAAGCGCCAGTACATGACCCAGTTCGACGGGGTCGTGGGCAACCTCGAGAAGCGCTACGCGGAGACGGATTCCGAGTACCAGCGCGAGAAGATCGAGGAGTTCATGAGCCACGTCCCGTGCCCGAAGTGCCACGGCGCGAGGCTCAGGCCCGAGGCGCTCGCCGTCACCGTCGGCGAGAAGAACATCCACGACTTCACGACGATGAGCGTCACGGACGCGCAGGGGTTCTTCGGGCAGGTCGAGTTCACCGCCCGCGAGTGGATCATCGCCGAGCGGGTGGTCAAGGAGATCCGGGAGCGCCTCGGCTTCCTGGTGGACGTGGGCCTGGGCTACCTGACCCTCAGCCGCTCGGCGGGGACCCTCTCGGGCGGCGAGGCGCAAAGGATACGCCTGGCGAGCCAGGTCGGGAGCGGGCTCGTCGGCGTGCTGTACGTCCTCGACGAGCCTTCCATCGGGCTGCACCAGCGCGACAACCGGCGGCTGCTCGCGACGCTAGAGAAGCTGCGCGACCTCGGTAACACGCTCATCGTCGTCGAGCACGACGAGGAGACGATCCGGGCGGCCGATCACCTTATAGACGTCGGGCCCGGGGCCGGGGTACACGGCGGCGAGATCATCGCCCAGGGCACGGTCGAGGATATAGAGGCCGAGGCGCGCTCCGTAACGGGCCAGTTCCTCTCGGGGGCGCGGCGGATCGAGCCGCCGGAGGTCCGGCGCGAGCCGACGGGCGAGATCGAGGTTCTCGGGGCGATGGAGAACAACCTCAAGGACGTGGACGCGAGGTTCCCCTGGGCATCCTCACGAGCGTCACGGGGGTTTCGGGCTCCGGCAAGAGCACGCTGGTCAACGAGATCCTGTACAAGGCGCTCGCCAACGCGGTGGGGCGGGGCAAGCACCGGCCGGGGCGCCACGCGGGGCTCAAGGGCACGGACGGCGTCGACAAGGTCATCGACATAGACCAGAGCCCGATCGGGCGCACCCCCCGATCCAACCCCGCGACCTACACGAAGGTCTTCGACCACATCCGCGGGCTCTTCGCGGCGACGCCGGAGGCCAAGATCCGGGGCTACAAGCCTGGACGGTTCAGCTTCAATGTGAAGGGCGGGCGCTGCGAGGCGTGCCGGGGGGACGGCCAGATCCGCATCGAGATGCACTTCCTGCCGGACGTGTACGTGCCGTGCGAGGTCTGCAAGGGCCGCCGCTACAACGCCGAGACCCTGCGCGTGACGTACAAGGGCAAGTCGATCTCCGACGTCCTGGAGATGACGGTGGACGAGGCCTGCGGGTTCTTCTCGCCCGTGCCGGCGATCGCGCGCCGCATGGAGACCCTGCGCGACGTGGGCCTGGGCTACGTGCGCCTCGGCCAGCCGGCGACGACGCTCTCGGGCGGCGAGGCCCAGCGGGTCAAGCTCGCCAGCGAGCTCGGCAAGAGGGCGACCGGCAAGACCGTATACATCCTCGACGAGCCGACGACGGGCCTCCACTTCGCCGACGTCGAGAAGCTCTTGCAGATCCTGCACAGGCTCGTGGACGCGGGGAACACCGTGATCGTCATCGAGCACAACCTCGACGTGATCCGCTCCTCCGACCACGTGATCGACCTCGGACCGGAGGGCGGCGACGGGGGCGGCGAGATCGTAGCGACCGGTCCCCCCGAGGAGATCGCGCGCGTCGAGGCCTCCCACACCGGCCGGTTTCTCCGCGACCTCCTCCCGGAGGTGGCGAGGGCCGCAAGCTAGCCCGGCGCCAGAGCGCCGCCGTTCTCCCGCTCGCCGCACAGTGGTCTACCGGGCGTAGGGCCGCGCTCCTTCGGAAGCGCCGGGGAGGCGGGCGTCGCGGTCCTCGGGAGGCCCGGGAGCCCTCAGGCAAAGAGGGCGGCGAGGGATTCCGAGGCGGTGTCGCGGGGGAAGGGCTTCTGGAAGAAGAACCCCTGGGCGAGCCCGCAGCCGAGGACGCGCAGCCTTTCGAGCTGCGAGGCGGTCTCCACGCCCTCGGCTATCGCCTCGAGGCCCAGGGCGTGCGCCAGCTCGATGGAGGCCGAGACGATGCCCTCGTCCTTCGGGTCGCGCCCGAGTCCCTCGACGAAGGAGCGGTCGATCTTGAGGTAGTCCACGGGGAAGCGCTTGAGGTAGGAGAGCGACGAGTAGCCCGTGCCAAAGTCGTCCACGGCGATCTTGACGCCGAGGGCCTTCAGCTCCCGGAGCGTGACGAGGGCGGCGGTCACGTCCTCCACGACCATGCTCTCGGTGATCTCCAGGATCAGGTCGCGCGGGTCGAGCCCGGTGTCGTCCAGCACCTTCGCGACGCTCGCCCCGAGGTCCGGGCGCTTGAACTGGGCCGCCGAGAGGTTGACGCTCATCGCGAGCGGCGGGTCGGTGGGGTACCAGCTCTGCCACTCCTTCGCCTGCCGGCAGGCCTCCCCGAGGACCCAGCGCCCGAGGGGCACGATGAGCCCCGTCTCCTCGGCGAGGGGGATAAACTCGGCCGGCGGGACCAGGCCCCGCTCGGGGTGCTCCCACCGGACCAGGGCCTCGTGCGCGACGATCCGTCCCGTCCTCACGGAGACCTTGGGCTGGTAGTGGACCCTGAACTCCTCCCTGTCGAGGGCGCGGCGCAGGTCGGCCTCCATCCCGAGGCGCTCCAGGGCCCTCTCGTTCATGCCCGGCTCGAAGACGGCGTGGTTGTTCTTGCCGCCGTCCTTCGCCCGGTACATCGCGAGGTCCGCGTTGCGCAGGAGGTCGCCGGCTCGCTCCCCGTCGGTCCCGCCGAGGGCGACCCCGACGCTGGTGGTGACGAAGAGGTTGTGCCCGCCGACCCAGAACGGCGCCCGGAGCGCCTCCTCGATCCTGGTTGCTACGCGCGTCGCCTCCTCCGGTCCCTCCACGTCCTCCAGCAGCACCACGAACTCGTCGCCGCCGAGGCGGGCGGCGGTGTCCGCGGGTCTCAGGCACGACTGGAGGCGGCCGGCGACGGAGACCAGGAGCTCGTCGCCGACCTCGTGGCCCAAGGAGTCGTTTATGACCTTGAAGTTGTCCAGGTCCATGAACAGGACCGCCACCCCGTCGCCGCGCCGCTTCGCGCGCTTGAGCGCGTGGTCCACGCGGTCGAGGAACAAGCTGCGGTTGGGCAGGTCGGTCAGCGGGTCGTGGAAGGCCTGGTGCGCCAGCTTCTCCTCGAGCTCCTTGCGCTCCGTCACGTCCTTCTGCACGCCGATAAAGTTGACGACGCGGCCGTCCTCGTCGCGCACCGGGGCTATGTACAGCTCGTTCCAGAACGGCGTGCCGTCCTTTTTGTAGTTGCGCAGGGGGCCCGACCACTCCCGGCCCTCGCGGATCGCGATCCTCAACTCGTCGAAGCCCGGCTGCCCCCTGTCGCCGTTCGCCAGGAAGCGGCAGTTCTTCCCCACGGCCTCCGCCGCCCCGTAGCCCGTGATCTCCTCGAACTTCTGGTTGACGTAGATGATCGGGTTGTCGGGCCGGTTGGGGTCGGTGATGATGATGCCGTTGGAGCTCGCGGCGATGGCCCGGTCCCTGAGCTTGAGCTCGTCCTCGACCAGCTTGCGCCCCGTGACGTCCCAGGCGTTGACCACGACGCCGCGCACGCCGGGGTCGTCGATCATGTTGGTGCCCACGGCCTCGAAGTATCGCCAGGTGCCGTCCTTGTGCTTGACCCGCAGCGCGACGGGCTTGCTGCCCACGCCCGGGCCGGCGAGCACCTCCCCGAAGGCGCCCAGCGCCTCTTCGGCGTCGTCGGGGTGGACGTAGAGGGAGACGTCGGTGTCGACGATCTCCTCGGGACGGTAGCCCAGGGCGTTCACGAGCGACGGGCTGCCGTAGCGCACGCTGCCGTCGGGCCCGACGATGAGCACGACGTCGGAGGCCTGCTCGGCGAGCGCGGCGCGGAACGCCGCCTCGCTCTTGCGCCTCTCCTCCTCCTCGCGCTTGCGCTCGGTCACGTCCCGCTGCACGGAGACCCAGTGCGTGTACAGCCCGTCGTCGTCCAGGACCGGCACTATGTTGAGCTCCACCCAGAAGTCGGTGCCGTCCTTGCGGTAGTTCAAAAGCTCCACGCGCACCGACTGCCACCGCTCCAGCGCCTCGCGGATCTTGCGCCGCGGCTCGGGGTCGGTCTCCGGCCCCTGCAGGATGCGCGGGGTCTTGCCCCTCACGTCGTCCAGCGTGTAGCCGGTCATCCTCGTAAAGGTCTCGTTGACGTAGACGATCCGCGGCCCGGGCTTCTCGATCGGGGTGCCCTCCGTTACCAGGATCGCGTCGTTCGCGTTCTCGACTATGGAGCGCAGAAAGCGCAGCTCCGCGTCCCGCTCCCGCATCCCGTCGTCCTGGCTCATTCTCGTCCGCTCTCCAGCTTGAAGTCGATAGGTTAACCGCGCCGCTGCGGGGCCCGTACACGCCCCGCGGCCGACAAATTATCGGCACGACAGTATGAAAACTTTAGCAGGCGATGTACCTACCCGGACGTGATGAGTTCAACGCTCCGGGGATGGGGGTGCGTGGACGTTTGCGTTGTGACCGGGCGCGCGACGGGCCCCGGACCGGCGGGTCTTATCGGTTAGAATCACTTCGCCCTAAAGAAAACAGCGGTATTTCGGAGGATGATCGGGCCTTGCCCAAACCTGTTCTGATGATGGTGCTCGACGGCATACGGCCGGACGTGCTGCGTGCCGCGATGGAGGACGGCGAGGCGCCGTTCTTGGCCAGTCTCGCCGGGGCGGGGGAGGCGGTCTGGGACGCGGTCTCGGTCTTCCCGAGCATCACGCCGGCGGCGACGGCGGCGATCGCGACGGGCCGGCCGCCGTCCGGGAGCGGCATCCTGGGCCACGCCTGGTACGACCGGGGCGAGGGGCGCCTCGTCGTCTACGGCGCGACCAGGGAGACCGTGATGTCGACCGGACCATTAAAGGTCTTCCACAACAACGTGTGGCGGATGAACCGGGACGACCTGCTCGCCCCGACGATCTTCGAGGGCTGCACGAGCGCGGGATAGACGGCGCGTGCGTGAACTTCCCGGTGCGGCGCGGGCCGCACGAGCACCCGGTGCGCCTGAGGAGCGTCAACCACGTGGCGGCGAACAGCGCGCTGCTCGGCCCTCCGTCGACGGGCCGAAGGAGTACTTTATGGGCGATTTGTTCTACAGCCGCGACACCGGGCTGCAGGGCAGGGGCGGGGTCGGCGGGATCTCGCGCTCCGCCGGGATCAACGACGAGTACGCCGCCCTCGTCGGGGCAATGTTCCTCGAAGAAAAGGTCGCGCCGTTCAACCTCGTCTACTTCTTCAAGGGCGATTCGATCGCCCACCACAAGGGCCTGGACGCTCAGAGGGAGTACGTGGCGACCCTGGACGCCTACGTCGCGGGGATGTTCGAGGCCGCCGGCGGCGAGGAGAAGCTCCTCGAGGAGTACGCGGTTATCGCGCTGGCCGACCACGGACACACCCCGCTCCTGACGAACAAGCGTCGCTACATACACCTCGGGCGCATCCTCGGTGAGGGGACGTCGGTGGGGGCGCGGGCGGGCTTCGGCCCCGGGGTCGAGGTCGTGGCCGTGCCGAACGGCCGCTCGGCCCTGCTGTACCTCCCCGAGGGGGCGCCGGACGAGGACCGCGAGGCCCTGGTCGAGAAGGTGCTTTCTCGCCGCGGCATCGACGTCGCCGCGTGGAGTGACGGCGAGTGGGCCGTGGCGCGCAGGGCCGGGAAGGAGCTCTGGTTCCGTCCCGACGAGGGCGGCGACGCGCCGCGCGACGCCGCGGGGCGCCGCTGGGAGATCTCGGGGGACCCCACGGCCCTGGAGATCGAGGTTCTCGAGGGCGAGATACTGTACGGGGAGTACCCCGATGCGCTGGAGCGTTTGTGGGGGTGCGTGAGGTCCGAGAGGTGCGGCGACGTGGTGCTCTCGGCCTCCCCGGGCTACACGTTCGGCGAGGTCTCCGGCAAGTTCCACGTCGAGAGCGACCACGGCTCGCTGCACGCCTCGGATTCGAACGTCTTCGTGATCGCCGCCGGGTTGCCCGAGGGGATGGAGGTGCCCCGCAGGATCACGGACGTCGCCCCGGCCCTGCTGGAGCACTTCGAGGGGGGACCGCCGACGCTCTCCGGGGTCGCGGAGCGCCGTGTCTCGTAGCGGCGCCCCCGGGCGCCGCGAGCCCGCGCCGGAGCGGGAGGAGGGGCTCCACCCGCGCTACCGCCGGGCCTTCGGGTGCGTCACCTGGGTGTACATGGGCATCCTCGCCTTTCTGGCCGTCGCGACGCTGCTCGCGCTCCCCGTCCGCTACACCGGCGACGGGGCGGGCTTCGGGCAGATACTCAGCCGGCTCTCCTTCTACGGGCTCGTCCTGATCCTGCCGGCCATGGCGCTGGCGTTCTTTCTCGGGTCCCGCACCTACCGGGTGGAGCGCGCCTTCGGGATGCGCGTCGGCGCCGGCATCGGGGCCCTGATCGGGTGGTCGTGCTTCTTCGTCCTCTCGTGGGCGGCGATAGCCTACGCCCTCGAGGGCCGCGACCAGCTTTTCCGGCCCGTGCTCTTCGCCGGCCTCGACGGGAGCCCCGTCCTCTACGTCTTCCCGGTGCTCCTGCTCGCGGCGACGGCGCTCCTCCTGTACGCCCTCTACGCCACGAACGCGGACTACGGCCGCCGGCGCGCGGCCGCCCTCCTCTCCGGAGGGCTCGCCCTCGTCGCGGGCCTGCTCGTGCTCGTCGTGGACCCGGACCCCCTGGGGCTCGCGGGCGCCCTCGTCTCCACCCTCGCCGGGGCCGCCGGCGGCTGGGTCTCGGGGTTCGGCTACGCCCGGGCCGGGGGGAACGAGATGATCCCGCCGGGCTCCACCATCCGGCCCAGCCGGCCGAGGGGGCGCCGCTAGCTAACCGCCGGCGCCGAGGGCGCCGAGCAGGACGGTGAGGGTGGCGAAGCTGAGGACCGTGGTGACGACGACGATGCTGCCGACCAGCTTCGGGCGGACGTCGAACTCCAAGGCGAGGACGGTGACGTTCACGGCCGTCGGCATGCTGCCGAGGACGACGGCGAGGTCCGTGGCGAGCGGGTCGAGGCCCAGGGCACGGGCGAGCCCGTAGGAGACGGGGACGGCCGCGAGGAGCCTTATGGCGGCGGCGACCGAGACGCCGACGGCGTCCGCCGCCTCTACCCTCGCCCGGGCGAGCTCGGCGCCGAGGACGACGAGCAGGAGCGGTATCGCGGCGCTCCCCATCAGAGAGATCCCTTCGAAGAGGCTGCCGACGACGCCGCGCGACTGCGTGACGACCTCCGGACCGACCCAGCGCAGGGTCAGGGCCGCCGCGACCGCGTAGAGCTGGGGCATCCTCAGCAGGGTCGTGGCCCCACCGCGCCAGCCGCCGCGGCCCTCGCCCCCTCCGCTCCCGGCGAGGTAGATGCCCAGCGTGTGCACGAGGACGCCCTGTGCCACAAAGAAGAGCACCGCCCGGTCGAAGCCGTCCCCGCCGAAGGCGAAGAGCGCGAGGGGGAGGCCGTAGTTGCCGGTGTTCGTGAACATCGTGGAGAGCATCAGGGCGGTGTTCGTCTCGCGCGAGTACCCCAGGGCGCGGCCGGCCGCCAGCGCGAGAAGGCCCATCGCGGCGACGAGCAGCACGCTAAAGGCGACGATGCGCAGGGTCTGGCCGCCGCCGATCTCGGCCTCGACGAGGGAGGAGAAGATCAGGGCCGGGCTCAGCAGGTAGAGGGTCACGCGGGTCAGGGGCCTGACGTCCAGGTCGGTGACGCGCCTGAGCCAGAAGCCCGCGCCTACGACCACGAGTATCGGGACCATGACCCTGGAGAAGACGTCGAGCAGCATAGACGCGCCATGATAGCGCCGGGGGAGGGCCGTCCCGGGCGGTATAATCTTCCGGATGGCTCAGAACAACGGTTACCCCGATCGCTCGCACCTCCCGACCTCGCCCGGCGTCTACATCTTCAGGGACGCCGAAGACCGGGTCATCTACGTCGGCAAGGCGAAGAACATCCGCTCCCGCGTCGCCAACTACTTCACGAAGTCCGGCGACGGGCGGCCGAAGATCGGGGAGCTCCGCGAGCGCGTGCGGCGCATAGATTTCATCGTCACGAGGACGGAGACCGAGGCGCTGGTCCTGGAGGCGAACCTCATAAAACGCCACCGCCCCCGCTTCAACGCCTCCCTCAAGGACGACAAGAGCTACCCGTACATCGTGGTGACGACCGGGGACGAGTACCCGAGGGTCTACGCGACGCGGGCGACGCGGGACGGGCGCCACCGCTACTTCGGGCCGTTCCCGAGCGCGGGCTCCGTCCACTCGACGCTCGACGTCCTGAACAAGACCTTTCAGTTCAGAAAGTGCCGGGGGCCCGAGCCGGGCCGGCGCAGCGGGGTGCCGTGCCTGAACTACCACATCGGGCGCTCGGCGGCGCCGTGTATCGGCGCGATCTCCAAGCCCGACTACGACGCCATAATCGCGGACGTGATCGCCTTTCTCGAGGGCAGGGTCGACCACCTTATCCGCGAGCGCCAGGCGGCGATGAAGGAGGCCGCCCGTGAGATGGACTTCGAGAGGGCGGCGAAGCTCCGCGACGAGCTCTCGGCCCTCACCCACGTCCGCGACCGCCAGCAGGCGACGATCGCCTCCGAGGACTCCTTCGACGCCTTCGGGGCGTACGCCGAGGGGGAGTCCGCCTGCGTGCAGGTCTTCGCGGTGCGCGAGGGCCAGATCGTCAACCGCGACTCGTTTCTGCTGGACAACTACGCGGAGGCGCCGGCCGACGCCGTGGCGCTCCAGTTTGTCCCCCAGTTTTACGACTCGGGGAGCGCCGTGCCGCGCGAGGTGCTCGTGGCGACGGACGAGACCGACGAGGCTTTAGCCCCGCTGGAGGGCCACCTCTCGGAGCTGCGGGGGACGAAGGTCGACGTGCACCGTCCCCGGCGCGGGGACAAGCGGCGCATCCTGGAGATGGCCGAGCGGAACGCGAAGCTCGGGCTCGCGCACGAGAAGCTGGTCGAGGAGTCGCAGCGCAACCAGGTCGCCTCCACCCTGGACGCCCTGCGCGAGGAGCTGGCGCTGCCGAGGCTGCCGATGCGCATCGAGTGCTACGACATCTCGAACACGATGGGGACGAACTCCGTCGCCTCGATGGTGGTCTTCCAGGGCGGGAGGCCGGCCAAGGACCAGTACCGGCGGTTCAAGATCAAGACGGTCGAGGGGGCGGACGACTTCTCCAGCATGGCCGAGGTCCTTAGGCGTCGCCTGGAGCGCCTGGCAGAGGGCGACGAGAAGTTCCCGGCCCCGGACCTCGTCCTGCTCGACGGCGGCAAGGGCCAGCTCTCGGCGGTCGTCCCCATCTTCGACGAGATGGGCGTCGGCACGGAGCTGCCGGACATCACCCTGCGCTCCCTGGCCAAGCGCGACGAGGAGGTCTTCGAGCCGGGACGGCCGGAGCCCGTGATCCTGCGCCGCGACTCCCCCGAGCTGCACCTCCTGCAGCGCGTCCGGGACGAGGCGCACCGCTTCGCCAACACCTACCACCGCAAGCTCCGGGGCCGCGAGATGACCCACTCCGTCCTCGACGAGCTGCCCGGCGTCGGGCCCGCGCGCAAAAAGAAGATCCTGGAGCACTTCGGCACCCCGGAGGCGTTCACCAACGCCTCGGTGGAGGAGCTGGAGGCCGTGCCGGGGCTGCCGTACAGGGTCGCCCGCGAGATCCACGCCCGGCTGCACCGCTGAGAGCCGGGCCTCTCGGAGCTTCTGCTCGGGGTGGGTGATCGCCGGGCTACCCCAGCTCGGGACGTTCCCTCTAACCGTCGTGTTGCCGTGTGGTTAAACGCCTCTTAAATATACGAGAAGTCGTTGCGGTCCCTTGGCTCCGGTGGTAGGCTCGGGCCACTCGATGACGCAGCCGCAGGATAACCCGAGAATATCGTGAGCGACGGGAACACTTCCGCGAACGGGGCCCCAGGCCCGAAGGGGCGGCGTCTGATCATGGTGACGGGCCTCTCGGGGGCGGGCAAGACCGGGCTCTTGCGGGCCTTCGAGGACGCCGGGTATTACTGCATCGACAACCTGCCGCCCAAGATGATCCCCAACGTCCTCGCGCTCGCACCGCCGGAGTGGAACGGGTCCGCCGGGGTGGTCGTGGTGGCCGACATCCGCGGGCGCCGGTACTTCGGCGAGGAGCTTCAGTCGGGTCTGGAGTTCGTCAAGGGCGAGAGCGGGTGGGAGCCCCAGATCGTCTTCGTCGAGGCCGACGACAGGACGCTCGTGAGCCGCTACAAGGAGAGCAGGCGCCCGCACCCCGCCGCCCAGAACGGCGACGTGCTCGCGGCGATAGGGACGGAGCGGCGCGACCTCGCCGGCCTCAGGGAGATCGCCGACGTCGTCGTGGACACCTCGTCCCTCACCGCCTCCGAGGCGAAGAAGCGCTTCGCCCGGCTCGTCGAGTCGCACGAGGGCAGGCTCTCGGTGAGCATCACCTCCTTCGGCTTCAAGCACGGGGCGCCGATGGACGTGGACATGCTCCTCGACGTCCGCTTCCTCCCGAACCCGCACTACGACCCCAAGCTCCGGCCCCTCACCGGCCACGACGAGCCCGTCCGCGACGCCGTGCTCGGCCAGGGGGACACCAAGACCTTTCTCGCCCACCTCCGCGGCCTGCTGGGGTTCCTGATCCCGCGCTACGCCGCCGAGGGCAAGACCTACTTCACCCTTGGCATCGGCTGCACCGGCGGTCGCCACCGCTCCGTCGCCATCGTCGAGGAGATGGCCCGCCACCTCAGAGAGGTGGGCGTGGATGGCCCGGAGATCGACCTCTTCGTCCGCCACCGGGACCTGGGACGCTAGGGGCGACCGCCCCTCCAGGGGTCGGGCCACCCGGTAGAATCATGGACCGGTAGCGGCGGCGCCCTTCGCTGGGACGGCCGCTGGAGATGAGGAGACCGGAGGTTCTCGTATGCCCGGCATGCTGGTCGAGGGGGAATGGAAGACCGAGGATAGTATCCCGAGGGACTCGGAGGGGCGGTTCGTCCGTTCGACCACCTCGTTTCGGGACCGGGTCACGGCGGACGGTTCGAGCGGGTTCGCGGCGGAGGCCGGGCGGTACCACCTCTACGTCGCCAATGCCTGTCCCTGGGCGCACCGCACGATCATCCTGCGCGCGCTGAAGGGGCTGGAGGGGGCCATCTCCATGTCGGTCGTCGGCTCGTACATGGGCGAGGATGGCTGGGGCTGGTACGGCGAGCCGGGGGAGGTACCGGACGAACTGTTCGGCTCTCGGTTCCTGCGCGAGGTCTACCAGAAGGCCGATCCCGGCTACACCGGCCGCGTTACGACGCCGGTGTTATGGGACAAGGAGACCGGCACGATCGTGAACAACGAGTCGCGCGAGATCATCCGCATGCTCGACCACGAGTTCGACGGCGTGGAGGGGGCGCGGGCGGACGTGGACCTCTGCCCCGAAGACCTCCGCGAAGAGGTGGACCGGGTGACCGACGAGATCTACGACCCCGTCAACAACGGCGTCTACCGCTCCGGCTTCGCCACCTCGCAGCCCGCGTACGAGGAGGCGGTGACGGAGCTCTTCGGGGCGCTGGATCGCTGGGAGGCGGTCCTCGGGGAGCAGCGCTACCTGACGGGCGACCGGATCACGGAGGCCGACTGGTGCATGTTCCCGACGCTGGTCCGCTTCGACGCGGTCTACCACGGTCATTTCAAGTGCAACCTGAGGCGCATCGTGGACTACCCGAACCTGTGGAACTACACGAAGGAGCTGTACCAGTACCCGGGCGTGGCCGAGACGGTGAACATGGACCACATAAAGAAGCATTACTACCGCAGCCACGAGGGCATCAACCCCACGAGGATCGTGCCGAAGGGCCCCATCCTCGACTTCACCGAGCCCCACGACCGCGACCGCCGGTACGGCTGAGGTGGCCTCCTTGCGGTGAGCCGTACGTCGTGGATCACAGCGTCGCTCGTAACGGGGGCGTGTTCCTGACCTGTGCGGTCTTCGGCTTACTCGGCGTTCTGTTGATGCATTACCTTTCACACCTGTGCGAGCCCTGGGCGGCGGGAGATCTAACCTCGCCCGGAGGAGACTACGAGGCGGTTATGGTCCGCGACGATTGCGACATCAATGCCGGTACCGTCTACACGGTGACGGTCGCGCGCGACGCCGACGGCTTCGAGGAACCAGGAGTCGACCCTGTCGGCGGCGAAGGATTGTCGGATGGAGATGCTGTGCGCGTGCGTTGGGCCTCCGACGACGCGCTGTTCATCTCCGGACAACCGGAGAGCAGGGTCGCCGTCGTCCTTCGCTCGTCAGGCGTCAGCGTGCGCCGCGAGTCCCCGTGAGTGTTCGGGGCAGGCGATGAAGCACGGTTATAATGACGCCGTGGCGGGGATAGGCGTGGAGAGCTTGCGGGTGGTGGCGTTCGGGGGCGGGACGGGTCTGCCCGTGCTGCTCGGCGGCCTGAGGGATCGGGTCGGGGACCTGACGGCGGTCGTGACCGTCGCGGACGACGGGGGTCCAGCGGGAGGCTGCGGCAGGAGCTCGGGGTGGCCCCGCCGGGGATGTGAGAAACTGCCTGATCGCGCTGGCCGGAAGGAAGAGGCTCGCCGAGGTCTTCGGCTACCGCTTCGTGGGCGGCGGCGAGCTCTCGGACCACTCGGTCGGGAACATCATCATCGCGGCGCTCTCGGACATAGCGGGGGGGTTCTGCGAGGGGGTCGAGCAGGCCGGGCACTTCCTACGCGTGAAGGGCCGCGTCTTCCCGGCCGCCGTCGAGAGCCTCACGCTCGTCGCCCACTACGCCGACGGCACGTCCGCCCGGGGCGAGTCGGCCGTGCACGAGGCCGGGAAGCTCATCCAGAGGGTCACGGTCGAGCCGGAATGCGCCCCCGCCCCGGCCGGTGTAGTTGAGGCCGTCGAGGGGCGGACGTGGTCGTGCTGAGCTCGGGGAGCTTGTTTACGAGCACGATCCCCTCCCTGCTCGGCGGCGGCGTCCGGGAGGCGCTGGCGTCGTTCGGCGGCCCGATCTTGTACGTCGCGAACGTGATGACGCAGCCGGGGAGACGGACGGCTACGCGGTCTCGGACCACCTGCGCGCGATCCACGCGCACGCCGGCCCCGTAGTGACGGACGTGCTCGTGCATGCGGGGGCCCTGAGCGACGAGCTCGTGCGGCGCTACGAGGCCGAGGGGGCGTCGCCGGTGGCCGTCGACGGGGAGAAGGTCCGCGCGATGGGCGTCCGGGTGCGGGAGGCCGACCTGATCTCGCGCGAGGCCGCCGCCCGGCTCTCCCTGCGCCACGACGCCGACCGGCTCGCCGAAGAGGTGCGCGAGGTTGCCCTCGTTCGCCTCTGAGCTCCGCCGCCAGCTCGCCGCAACGGGGCCGGGACCGGGGCGCAGGGCCGAGCTGGCCGGCCTGCTCGACGCCGCCGGTACCGTCGACGAGACGGGCGCCACGGTCCGCACCACCAGCGCGCCGGTCGCGAGGTCCATGATGCGTCTGTGGCGCTCGGAGTTCGGGCTGGAGCCCAGGCTGACGCCCTCGTCCCCGGGCTCGTTCGGCCGCCAGCGCTACGCCGTCAGGGTCGAGGGGAACCGCGCCCTCCAGGCCATCGAGGAGCTGCGCGTCGAGCGCGCCCGGGCTGCGCGGGGGGGGACGGCCGGCATCTCCTACCTGCGCGGCGCTTTCCAGGGCGCGGGCTCCCTCACCGGCCCGGGCTACCGGCGCGGCCACCACCTCGAGTTCGTCCACGAGAGCGAGGAGCTCGTGCGGCGCGTGGCCGGCCTCTCGACCGTCCCCATGAAGCTCGCCCGCCGCCGGGGGCGCCACGTCGCCTACACCAAGAGCGCCGAGGGGGTCACGACGATCCTGGCCCGCATGGGCCTCCACGACGCCGTCCTCGAGTACGAGGCGCGCGCCATCGTCGGGGAGGCGAAGGCGAACGCGAACCGCGTGACAAACTTCGACGCGGCCAACGCGAACCGGACCGCCGTCGCCGCCGCCTTGCAGGGGGAGGCGCTCGAGAACCTCGACCCCGGGCGTCTGCCGCCAGCCCTCCGCGAGATGCTGGAGCTTCGCCTGGAGCACCCGGACGCCTCGCTCGCGGAGCTGGCCCGCCTCGGTGGGCTCTCCAAGAGCGCCGCGAACCACCGGCTCAGGAGGCTCGTCGAGCTCGCCGGGGCGGCGTCCGCCCCGTCCGGTCGGGAGGCGGGGAACGGGGGGCGTTAGCCCACCTACCGAACGGGGACAATGTAGTAAGCTGGCGACGAGCTAACGAAGGAGACGCCTGTGGCAGTACGCGTAGGGATAAACGGGTTCGGCAGGATCGGTATGCTAACCGCGAAGGCGGCGATGCAGAGCGGTCAGGACGTGGAGATCGTGGCGGTCAACGACCTGGCCCCGATGGACGGGATGGCCCTCCTGTTCAAGCGGGACACGGTGCACGGCATCTGGCCGGAGGACGTGAGCGTCGAGGGCAACATCATGCGCATCGGCGACCGCGAGATCAAGACGTTCTCCGAGCGGGACCCCGCCCAGATCCCCTGGGGCGACGTCGGCGTGGACGTCGTCGTCGAGTCGACGGGCATCTTTACGAGCCGCGAGGGTGCGGCCAAGCACCTCGAGGGCGGCGCGAAGAAGGTCGTCGTCAGCGCGCCCGCGAAGGGCGTGGACGCCACGTTCGTCTACAAGGTGAACCACGAGACGTACGATCCGCAGAGCCACGACGTCGTCTCCAACTCCTCGTGCACCACGAACTGCATCATCCCGCTCGTGAAGGTTTTGCAGGACAACTTCGGGATCGAGTCGGGCTACATGACGACGATCCACGCCTTCACGAACGACCAGAGCCTCCTGGACGCGGCGCACAAGGACCCCCGGAGGGCCCGGAGCGCGCCGATGAACATCATCCCGACCTCCACGGGGGCGGCGAGGACGGCGGCCGTGATCTACCCCGAGCTGGAGGGCAAGATCGACGGCATGGCGCTGCGCGTCCCCGTGCCGGACGGCTCCATCACGGACTTCGTCGCGCGCGTGGAGAACGAGGTCTCGGTCGAGGAGGTCAACAACGCGTTCCGGCAGGCGGCCTCGGGCGAGCTCGCGGAGGTTCTGGAGTACTCCGACGCCCCGCTGGTCTCCAGCGACATCGTCGGCAACCCGTCTTCCTGCGTCTTCGACTCCAAGCTGACCATGTCCACCGGCCGCAACGTCAAGGTGCTCGGCTGGTACGACAACGAGTGGGGCTACTCCAACCGCACCGTGGACCTCGTCCGCTTTATCGGCGAGAAGCTCTAGGAGCCGTCTGCCGGTCGGCCGCCGGCGGCGATAGTCCGGCGCGCAGCGGGGTTCGCGATCGAGCCCCGCTGCGCGCCTCTTTGACGGTCGTTCGCGGTTCCGGCGAGGGGCGAGGGAGAGCCGCCGTCCCGGGACGGCGGCGTCGACCGAAGGGAGGCAGATGAACAAGAAGACCGTGAAGGACCTCGACGTGGGGGGGAAGAGGGTGCTCGTCAGGGTCGACTTCAACGTCCCCGTAAAGGACGGCGAGGTCACGGACGACACGCGCATCAGGCGCGCGCTCCCCACGCTACGCGACCTCCTGGAGCGCGGCGCCCGTCCCGTCCTGATCTCGCACCTCGGGCGCCCCAAGGGCGCGCCGGACCCGAAGTACGCGATGGACCCGGTCGCGAAGCGCCTACGGGAGCTTCTCGGCGCCCCCGTCCGGAAGCTCGACGGCGCGACAGGCCCCGAGGTCGAGGCGGCGCTGGACGACGCGCCGGAGGGCGGCGTGACGCTCCTGGAGAACTCGCGCTTCTACCCCGGCGAGACGAAGAACGACCCGGAGCTCGCGGAGGGGCTCGCCGCTTTAGCCGAACTGTACGTGAACGACGCCTTCGGGGCGGCGCACCGGGCGCACGCCACGACCGTCGGGGTCGCGGAGAAGCTGCCGGCCGCGGCGGGGTTGCTGATGCAGGAGGAGCTCGACTACCTGGACAGCGTGCTGCGCACGCCGGAGCGGCCGTTCGTCGCGATCCTCGGCGGGGCGAAGGTCTCGGACAAGCTCGGCGTCATAGAGAGCCTCCTCGGCGTCGCCGACACGCTGCTCATCGGCGGGGCGATGTGCTTCACCTTCTTCAAGGCCCAGGGCTACGGGGTCGGCGACTCCCTCGTCGAGGACGACTACCTGGAGGAGGCCAAGCGGCTCCTGGGCGAGGCCGGCGGCAAGCTCGTCCTGCCGGTCGACGTCGTCGTAGCCGAGGCGATGGAGGAGGGGGCCGAGGCCCGCGTCGTCCCCGTCGGTGAGATACCGGACGGCATGATGGGCCTGGACGTGGGCCCCGAGACGGTCGAAGCGTTCCGCTCGCACATTACGGACGCGTCGACCGTGTTCTGGAACGGGCCGATGGGGGTCTTCGAGATCGAGGCCTTCGCGAAGGGGACCGAGGGGGTCGCCAGGGCCGTCGCCGAGAGCCGGGCGACGAGCGTCGTCGGCGGCGGGGACTCCGTCGCGGCGGTGAGCAAGCTCGGCCTGGAGGACGAGATGAGCTTCATCTCCACCGGGGGCGGGGCCTCGCTGGAGTACGTGGAGGGCAAGGAGTTGCCCGGCGTCGCGGTGTTGCCGGACAGGATCGACAGGGGGGAGTAGCCGATGGCCTCGGAGAGAAAGCCGATGATGGCGGCAAACTGGAAGATGAACAAGACCGTGCGGGAGGCGGAGGACTACGTCGCGAAGCTCCTCCCGAGGGTCTCGGACGCCACCGACGAGGTGGACGTCGCGGTCTTCGCCCCGTTCACCTCGCTCCCGACCGTCGGGAGGATGACGCAGGACGCGGCCGTGATCGCCGGGGCCCAGAACCTCTACTTCGAGGACTCCGGGGCGTACACCGGGGAGGTCTCGGCGCCGATGCTGAAGGACGTCGGGACGGGCGCCGTGATCGTCGGCCACTCGGAGCGGCGCGAGATCTTCGGGGAGACGGACGAGACGGTGGCCCGCAAGGCGGCGAAGGCGCTGGAGGCGGGCCTCGTGCCCATCGTCTGCGTCGGGGAGACGAAGGAGGAGCGCGACGCGGGGGGGATGTGGGACAAGGTCTCCGGGCAGGTCCGCGCCGTGATGGAGGCGCTGGACGGCCCCTCCGGGGACGCCGTCGTCTTCGCCTACGAGCCCATCTGGGCGATAGGGACGGGCGAGACGGCCTCCCCCGAGGACGCGCAGGAGGCGATAGGCCAGATCCGGGGCCTGCTCGGGGAGCTCGGGGGCGAGGAGTTCGCGGGCTCCGTCCGCATCCTGTACGGCGGCTCGATCAAGCCGTCCAACGCCGCCGACATCATGGCGCAGGACGACGTGGACGGGGGCCTCGTGGGCGGCGCCTCGCTGGAGGCAGAGTCCTTTGTCGAGCTCGTTGAAGCAGCCCGTAGAAGCGTCGCCCGGGACGAGGATGACGCCGAGGAACGTGTGGTAGAGTAGCCGGCATGGTTTACGTACTGGCATTCCTGCACACGATCTTCAGCATCGCCCTCATAGGGCTCATCCTCCTGCACTCCGGCAAGGGCGGCGGCCTCTCCTCCTCCCTCGGCGGCGGCATGGGGAGCACCTTCTCCGGCACGACCATCATGGAGAAGAACCTGACCCGGCTCACCCTGATCGTGGTCGCCCTCTTCGGCGTCTCCACGGTGGCGCTTATCTTCCTCAGTTAAATCACGCGGAGCGTAAGCAAACAGAGAGGGCGGGGTCTCTAGCCGAGACCCCGCCCTCTCTCGTGCCTCACCAGAGACGCTGGACGGGTAGGAGGTGAAAGAAGAAGGGATCGCCCGGGGAGGATGGGGAGAACGAGCGATCCCTGACAAGATTATACACTTGGCCGTATATTGCTAAGTGCTAGTTCTCACAACGCTCGGAAGATGTCGGCCGGTGTGAGGTGGGAGAAGATCAGTGTCGGAGGGGGGACTCGAACCCCCACGCCCTTAGCGGGCACTAGGCCCTCAACCTAGCGCGTCTACCAATTCCGCCACCCCGACAGAGTGCTCGCAGAGTATAAGGGACGGTCCCTGTGGATTCAACTTCGTCCGTGCGTTGTAAACTCCTGAGCGGTGCGTCGTCCGGTCTCCACTCGTTCCGCGCAGGGCTTCTTCGGCTATCTCGGGCTCGGGATCGTCCGGCTGCGGTGGGTTATCGTGTTGCTGTGGGTGGCCGCGGGGACGTGGGCCTACGCTTACCTGCCGCCCCTGGACGAGAATCTCACGGGGGGCGTCTCCGACCTGGTACCCGAGGCCGAGAGCGCGGCCTCGCGGCCCGCCGCCCTCGCTCCCCCCGGCGCGCGGACGCAGTCCCCGGAGCCCGAGGGAGGGCCGTCCTCTGACGGGGGATCGGGCGGGCCGTCGTTCTCCGATGGGATGCAGCAGGAAGAGCCCCGGGAGCCTCCGAGCGTGCTCGGGTCGGTGGAGGCGCCGGCCGTGCTGGTCTACTCGGACCCCGGGGGGATCGACGCCGCCGAGCGGGGCATCATCGAGGAAGACGTCCGGTACCTCAACGGCCCGTACGGGCCGCGGCGGCTGGAGCTCGCCGTGCCGCTCGCCGTGCCGGGGGCCCTCGCGGAGCGGGAGGTCTCGGGGGGGCAGAGGGCCTTTCCGGTGCTGCTGTTCTTCGAGGCGGGGGCCAGCGGCACGAGCATACGCAACGGGGTGGAGGAGATCCGCCGTACCCTCGGCGGCGGGCCGCTCGGCGTCGAGGTCACGGGGATACGGCCCGTGCAGGAAGACACGATCTCGGCGGTGAAGGAGAACCTCGGGAAGGTGACGCTGGCGACGGCGCTGGCGATCTTCTGCATCCTGGCCTTCGCGTACCGGTCGCTCGTCGCCCCCCTGGTGCCGCTGGCGAGCATAGGGCTCGCGACCTTTCTGACGCTGCGCCTCGTCGCCTACTTCGCGACCGAGCGGGGGACGCCGGTGCCCTCGCAGGTCGAGCCCGTCATCGTCGTGCTCCTGTTCGGGGTCGGGACGGACTACGCCTTGTTCCTGCTCTCCAGGACGCGTCAGGCCCTCAGGATGGGCAGCTCCAGGGTCGAGGCTGCGAGGCTCGGGGTGGAGCGGGCGGGGGGCGTGATCTTCTCCTCCGCGGCCGTGCTCGTCGCTTCTTTCGCCGTGCTCGTCAGGGCGGAGCTCGAGGTCTACAAGACGCTCGGCCCGGGCCTCGGGCTCGCCCTCGTCGTGCTCACGCTCGTCACGCTGACCCTCGTCCCGGCGCTCCTGGCGATCCTGGGCCGCGGGGCGTTCGGGGGCGTGGGGGAGGGCGAGGTGGTAGCGCGGCCCCCGGCATCGCGGTGCGCCGTCCCGGGCTCGTGGCGGGCGCTCTGGTCGCCGGGCTGCTCGTCCTGGGCCTCGGGCCTTCGGCCTCCGGGTGGGCTTCGACCAGGTGGCCGCCCTCCCCGACGACGCGCCGGCGGCGCGGGGGTACGAGGCGCTCTCTTCGGGCTTCCCGCCGGGGATCGTCTCGCCGATCAACGTCGTGGTGGAGGGGACGGCATCGCGGGGAGGGAGACGGAGCTCGGGCGCCTGGAGAACGAGCTCTGGGGGGCGGGCGGGTTCGCGGCGGTGCTCGGGCCCGGGAGCGGCGGGATCCTGCCCAGGGTGCCGTTCGTCACGCCGGACGGCGACGGCGTCAGGTTCCTGCTCGTCCCCTACGGCGACCCGTACTCGCCGGGGTCGCTGGACCAGATCGACCGGCTGAAGGGGGACCTCCCCGCCCTGCTCGAACGCACGGGCCTCTCGGGGGCCGAGGCCGACGTCGGCGGGCAGGCCGTCCTCGCCGAGGCGGCCCGCTCCGTCTCCGCCGAGGACCTCGCCGGGCTCGCGCCGCTCGTCCTCGCCGCCGCCTTCGTGGTGCTGGCGCTGCTCCTCCGCACCCCCGTGGCCCCGGTCTACCTGCTGGGGGCCACGGTCCTGAGCTTCGCCGCCACGCTCGGGGTGGCGAAGGTGCTGTTCCAGGACGTGCTGGGACAGGACGGGGTCGTCTACTACGTGCCGTTCACGCTCTTTATCCTGCTCGTGGCTCTCGGGAGCGACTACAACATCTTCATCATGAGCGCCATCCGGGAGGAGGCCCGGGAGAAGCCCCTCCCCGAGGCCGTCGCCGCCGCGCTCGCCGGGACGAGCCGGACGATAAACGCCGCCGGGCTCGCGCTCGCCGCCTCCTTCGCGCTGCTCGTGCTCATACCGCTGCAGGACTTCCTGCAGGTAGGGTTCGCCGTGGCCCTGGGGATACTGCTCGACGCGTTCGTGATCCGGACGCTCCTCGTCCCCGCCCTCGTCCTGCTCGCCGGCCGGGCCGGCTTCTGGCCCGGCAAGGTGCGCTCCTAGGGCCCGTGCCCCCGTCGCGGGGCGTCTCGCTGCGCCAACCGTCTACAGGGTGAAGAAGAAGGAGGCGCCGCGGCCGACCTCGCCCTGGGCCCACGCCCTCCCCCGTGGCGGTGCACGATCCTCTGCACCGTCGCGAGCCCTATCCCCGTCCCCTCGAACTCCCCCGAGCCGTGCAGCCTCTGGAACGCCCCGAACAGCTTGTCCGCGTACTCCATGTCGAACCCCGCCCCGTTGTCCCTCACGTAGTAGGCGCCCTTCGTCTCGTCGAAGCCGAACTCTACCCACGCCAGGGGCTCCTTCGAGGTGAACTTGAAGGCGTTGTCGAAGAGGTGCTCCAGCACCGCTTCCATGAGGTGGGGGTCCGCTCTGGCCGGCGGCACGTTGTGTATCTGGAGCTCCACCTCGCGCGAAGGTTCGGCGCGCCGGAGGTCCGCCGCGACCTTGTGGGCGAGCGCGCCGAGATCGACGTCCACGGGGCGCATCTCCCGGCGCGTGAGGTGCGAGAGGTCGAGGAGGTCGTCGATAAGCTGGCCCATGCGCCGCGCGCCGTCCCGGACGCGGTGGAGGTAGTCCTTGCCTTCTTCGTCGAAGCCCGCGGCGTAGTCCTCCAGCAGGAGCTGGGAGAAGCCGGCGATCGCACGCAGGGGGGCGCGCAGGTCGTGGGAGACGGAGTAGGCGAACTGCTCGAGCTCGGCGTTGGAGCGGGCGAGCTCGGCCGCGCGTTGCTCGCGCTCCTCCTCGGCGCGCCTGCGGTCCGTGATGTCCACCGCCACGCCTATGGTGCCCGCGAGGGCCCCGTCGGGCCCCGGGAGCGGCGAGTACCAGGTCTCGAAGGTGCGCCCGGCCGTTTCGCGGACCGCGCTGAACGCCTCGCCCGAGAGGGCGCGCCGGACGTCGTCGAGGATGTCGGGGTTCTCCAGGTAGACCTCGAAGACGGAGAGGCCCACGATCTGGCCCGGCGCCAGGCCCAGGGCCTCCAGCCCCTTGCCCTCCGAGAACCCGAAGGTGCCCGCCCGATCCAGGGCGAAGAGGATGACGGGGACGTTGGCGACGATCGAGCGGAGGCGAAGCTCGCTCTCGCGGAGCGCCTCCTCCGCCCGCCGGCGGCCCGTGACGTCGCTCAGGAGCGCGAGATGACCCCGCAGGAGACCGCCCCTGTCGCGGACCGGCGAGATCCTGACTTCGTAGAATCGTCGCACCTCGCCCTCGCCGTCGGAGACCTCCCCGCGGGCGGTCCCGCCCCTACCCTGGCCCTCGAAGAGCTCCTTCCAGCCCGGCACCAGACGGACCGCCTCCTCCCCGACCGCCTCGTTGGAGCGGTGCGAGATCATGCGCTCCGCCGCCGGGTTGAGGTCCACGACGCGCCCGCCGGGGTCCACGACGATGACGCCGTCCCCCATGCCCTCGACGACGCTCTCGCGCGCGATGGGCACGAGGTCGAGGAACCGGTAACGGAAGAGCGCCACCGCGACGCCGAGGCCGGCGACGAGGAACGCGAAGGGCGTAGGGTCGAGGTTGGGCACGGGGCTCGCGCCGAGGATGTACGCGGCGTTGCCGAGCCAGGGCGCCAGCGTGGAGACGAGCAGGGCGATCCCCTGCGCGCGGTACAGGCGGAGCGAACGGGCGAGCTGCGGGACCATGACGGCGGTGGCGGTGACGAGCAGGACGTAGGCGTAGACCCAGTACACCCAGAACCCCGCCCCGTGCCCCACGACGAGGGCCGAAGCCCCCCCGGCCGTCTCCACCCTCGTGGAGCTCCACACGAGACCGTGCGCCTCGTTCGTCCACACGAGCGCGAGCGTGACCAGCGGGACGGCCGCGAGCGGCGCCAGGTTGCGGCCCGTCGCCCACCCCTCGCGCCCGGTGAAGTCGAGCGCCAGGGCGAGCCAGGAGAGCGGCACTGACACGACCCCCAGGTACGAGACCTTCGCCCAGAAGACCTTCGCCGCCAGGCCCACGGCGCCCAGCTCCAGGCCGTACGCCGCCGACCACGCGAACACCCCGGCCATGAGGGCCGCGAGGGCGACGGCCCCCGGCGCGCTCCGCCGCCGCCAGGCGAAGACGATCAGGGCGGCGGCCACGCCCGCCACCAGGAACAACAGGTAGGAGTACGCGGTGAACTGCCACGGCATTATTCGTCGGAGGGTAACAGAACGAAGGGCCCCCGGCGTCGCCCCTCGCGGGGCGAGCGGGCCGCCCGGGCTAGGCCTCCGACGCCTCCGCGAAGGCCCGGGCGAGCGCCGCGTGGCCCCTGTCCGTCGGGTGGATGTCCCAGGGGTAGCGGGCGTAGTGGGCGTACTCGGCCTCGCGCCCGCGGAAAGCCTCGTCGGCGGGGGCGACGGCAGCACCGTTGCGGCCCGCCACCTCCCTCACGACCTCGTTCAGCCTCCCCGTCCACTCGTCGGTGAAGCTGCCGGGGGCCGGGTTGTACAGGGCGAGGACGATGAAGCGCGCCTCGGGCCCGGAGGCGTCCCGGAGGCTCTTGAGGATGCGGTCGAGGTTCCCGGCGTACCCCGCGAGGGCCGCCTCGCGCCGGGCGTCGGTGCCGTCCGCGACGCGGAGCAGGTCGTTGCCGCCGAGGGAGAGGGTGACGACGGCGCCCGGGCTTCCTCGCAGCACGTCCTCCGCGCGGGCGAGCTGCGGGTCGGCGCCGCGCAGGAAGCTCTCGCTCGTCTCGCCGCTCAAGCCGAGCTGCACGAGACGGACGTCGCGGCCCGTCTCCTCCTCGAGGAGACGCCGGTAGACCGGGGCGTAGCCGCGCTCCCGCGGGTCCGAGGAGCCGACGCCGACCGCCAGGGAGTCCCCGAGGGAGACGTAGGTGAGGGGCTGCTCGGAGCCGCAGGAGACGGCGAGGGGGATCAGGCACAAGACGACCACGGCGGCCCGGAGGAGGTTCATGGCCCGAGTCTACCAACGATCCGGCGGGCTCCTGTGTTAAGTTCCGCGCATGAGGAAGAGCAGGCTACTCGCCGCTGCGGCGGCCGGCGGAGGCCTCCTGGCCGTCGTCGCGGCACGAAGGGGGAGGGGGCGCCGGCCCGTCGACCGCGACTGGCCGGTCGCCCTCGCGCACAGGGGGGCGTCGGCGCGGGCGCCGGAGAACACGCTGGAGGCGTTCGGACTCGCCGCGGCGAGCGGGGCCGGCGGGCTCGAGACGGACGTGCACATGACGCTCGACGGGCGCATCGTGGCGTTCCACGACGATACCGTGGACCGGACCACCGACGGCTCGGGGCTCGTGCGCGAGATGACGCTCGCGGAGCTGAAAGAGCTCGACGCCGGATACCGGTTCACCCCGGACGGGGGCGAGACGTACCCGTACCGGGGCCGTGGCGTCCGGGTGCCGGAGATAGGGGAGGTCCTCCGGGCGTTCCCGGACCTCGCGGTCAACATCGAGATCAAGGAGGAGCAGCCCGGCGTGGAGGCGGCGCTGCTCCGCGTCATCGAGGAGGAGGGCGCCCTGGAGCGGGCCCTCGTCGCCTCGGGGCGGGCAGGGCCCGTGGCCCGGTTCCGGAGGCTATCCGGAGGCAGGGTCCGTACCGGGGCCTCGGCCCGCGAGATCGTGCTCTTCTACTATGGGAGCCGGCTCCGCCTCGATGGTCTCCTCCGCCCCCCCTACGACGCCCTGCAGGTCCCGGCCGAGCACCGCGGCACGCCCGTCGTCACCCCGCGCTTCCTCGAGGCCGCCCACGGGCTAGGCGTGAGGGTAGACGTGTGGACGGTCGACGACCCAGGGGAGATGCGGCGCCTCCTCGACCTCGGAGCCGACGGGATCATGACGAACCGGCCGGAGGTGTTGCAGGGGGTGCTGCGGCAGGGGGCCGCCCCGCAACCACGCGTCCCAGGTGGTCCACGGGCGTAACCGCCGGGATCGGAGCCTACCGATGGGACCCTCTACACCCCACCGAACACGCCCGAGGATGCGGCGGCCGGTCGGTACCTCGCGGTAACCTGTTGTGCTGCCGCGAGCCGGACCCGCTCGTGCTGGCCCCCGCGGTTACACCATCGGCTTGCGGCGGTGCGTGAACGCCTGCTTGAGCGCGACGACGAGCGTGCCCAGGAGGACGATGATGATCACGTCGAGGACGAAGCGTTCGCCTCCCTGGTAGGCAAGATCCGGCCTGCCCGCCGCCAGCGCTATGCCGACCATGGCGGCGGCCGGGACGATGGCGAGCGCGATCAGGGGCCCGGCGATGACGCTGCGGCGGTACGCGACGATCATGATCATCCCCGCGAGGGCGCCGAGGGACGAGAGGAGCACGTCCCGGAGCGTGGGATCGGCGAGGACCGTGGTCTCGGAGTTGCCGAGAAACTCCTCGACGGTTCCCACGCCCGTCAGGCGCAAGAGGCCGAAGACGAGCGCCGCCCCCAGCGCCAGCGTCAGGTAGCCGACGCCCACGGACAGGAGGCCTCTCCCTACCACGGCCCAGCGCCTCAGCGCCAGGCCCATGGGCACCTTCGCGAGCGGCTCGAAGCCCGGCGCGATGATGGAGGCCGCGATCAGGGAGATCGTCTGGGACGAGCCCGTGACCATGAACCCCGTGGCGGCCACCGCGCCGCCGAGCGCCATCAGGGCCAGGTAGTTGGACGTCGTCCTGCCCTGGTGACGCAGGCTGGTCTCGGACTCCTCCCAGAGAGCCTCGTCGATGTCTTTGGAGACCTCCTGCTCGTGCTCGGGGTCGACGATGCTCGTCAGTTCGTGGGTCGTCACCGAGACCTGCCCCTCCGAGCGCGCCTCGTCGGCGAGCCGCATCACCCGGTCCGCGTCCCGGTTGAGCGCGTGTACCACGAGCACGTCGCCGGGGGGCTTGATCGAAGCCCCCCGATGGACGGTCAAGCCGATCAGGTGGTCCGACTTCTCGAGCTTGCTTATCAGGAAATCCGTGGCCGCCGGGGGCGCCGTGATCTCGATCGTTCTGTGCATGTCACTCTTTCTGCCACGGCCTTCGAAGAACGCCAGCGCCTCTCGGTATCCTCCTCGCCCGAACCGGATACCGTGACGTAACGATTATCCCCGGGAGGTTTGCGAACGAACCCCGGGCGCGTTCGCCGCGGATTCAGGCGGGGCCGTTCGTGGCTGCAACCGTTCCTCCGTGGAGCGGCGCGTCCTTCTCCATGCTCGGCAAGGACGAGGGCTGTAGCGGGGAGCACCGTCGCGCGCGTGGTACATATGTTTACGTCCGGCGCATGTATGCATGGCGAGGTGCCTGTAAACTGGCCTGCACAGCGAGCGAGCAGGGAGAACAGTGTGATAAAAGAATCCGTGATCAAGGACCCCGGTCTGGCGCCCGAGGGCCAGCGCAAGATCGACTGGGCGGCCCAGCACTGCCCTGTTCTGAACACCATCGCCAAGGACCAGCTGGCCGACGGCTCCCTCAGGGGCCGCAAGGTCGCGGTGACCGTCCACCTGGAGGCGAAGACCGCCTACCTCGCCGTGCTCCTGCACGAGGCCGGGGCCGACGTGACGGTGACCGGCAGCAACCCGCTCAGCACGCAGGACGCGATCTGTGCCGCGCTCGTCGAGCGGGGCATCCGCGTCTTCGCCACCCACGACCCGAGCGAGGAGGACTTCGAGCGCTACATCCACATGGCGCTGGAGACGGAGCCGGACCTCCTCCTCGACGACGGGGCCGAGCTCGTCGGGCGCCTCATAGAGAGCCACCCCGACCTCCTCGACAAGGTAGAGGGCGCGACCGAGACCACGACGACCGGCATCCTCAAGGTCAGGGCGATGACCGGCGAGGGCGTCCTGCCGTTCCCCGTGCTCGGGATCAACGAGGCGCGCATGAAGCACCTCTTCGACAACCGCTACGGCACCGGACACTCCTCCATAGTGAGCCTGCTCGCGAACACCAACCTCTTCCTCTCCGGCGCGCGCGTCGTCGTGATGGGCTTCGGGTGGGTGAGCCGCGGCCTCGCCAAGTACGCCGCCGGCTTCGGCGCCCGCGTGGTCGTCTGCGAGCCGGACCCGGTCAAGCTCCTGGAGGCCCACGCCGAGGGCTACGAGGTCATGAACTCGCTGGAGGCCGCCGAGGTCGGCGACTTCTTCCTCACGGGCACCGGAAACGTCCGGGTCCTGCGTCGCGAGCACCTGGAGCGCATGAAGGACGGCGCCATCCTCGCGAACGCCGGCCACTACGACCACGAGTTCGACATGGCCGCCCTGCGGGAGATGTCGGTCGCCGAGCGCGAGGTCCGGGAGAACATCACCGAGTACGAGATGGCCGACGGCAGGCGCATCCACGTCATCGCCAGGGGCCGCCTCCTCAACTCGGGCGCGGGCGACGGGCACCCGGTCGAGATCATGGACCTCACCTTCGCCCTGCACGCCCTGGGCATCCACCACCTCGCGAGCCACGCCAAGGAGATACAGCCCGGCATCCAGCCGCTTCCGGAGGCGCTGGATCAGGGCGTCGCGCGCATCAAGCTCGACACGATGGGCGTCAAGCCGGAGGAGCTCACGGAGGAGCAGATCCGCTACCAGCAGAGCTGGCGCTCGGAGCAGTCCACCCCGGAGTAGATGCTGAGCCGGACGGAGATCGTCGAAGCCACGGAGACGGGCTTGATGGCGGGCGGATCGATCGTCCCCACCGAAGCCCGCTCCGCCGCCCCGGTGGAGCACGAAGCCCCCTCGTGAGAACCCTGACCATCCGCTACACGTCCTTTCGGACCTGCCCCAACTGCGGGGGAAGGGGGGACGACGGGGCCTCCTGGCGGCCCTTCGTGTGCAAGCGCTGCGAGGGGCGGGGCCGTCTCGTGACGGGGGTCGAGGTCGAGGACTCGGAGCGGGGGAACCTGCCGCGCTCGGCCTACGACTTCAACGCGAAGGGCGAGGTCTACCTGCTGGACCTCGACGAGGATGAGCCCGTCGAGGTCATCCGTCCCGAGAGCCCCTAGGGTCGGCGTTGGCCACGATCCTCAGGCCCTGGGCGAGGGCGGCGCTCCCGCCCACGAAGAACAGGTCGAAGGCGGCCCAGCCGCTGTACGAGGGGCGGCGAAACTCCCCGAACCTCTCGGCGTAGCCGGCGGGGTCCCCGACGCCCGCGAGCCCGAGGGAGAGGGGGAGGAGGGCCCAGGAGACCGCGGTCGCGCAGACGATCATCGCGATCGCGGCGAGCACGCCCTTCCAGCCGCCCTTGAACACGAGCACGAGGGCGAGGGCGAGGTAGACGACCGTCGCGGCGGTCTGTACGAGGGGCGCCCGTCCGGTCTCCTCGAAGACGTTCCTGAAGGAGAACAGGTTCGCGCCGAACCCGAAGATCGCCGCCGCGACCGTGCACCCGAGGGCCAGGGCCAGGAGGGATCTCGCATCACCGCTCACGCCCGCATTATATAGTCCGTCGTATCCGCGCTCGTCCGGCGCGGTGTCGTAGCGCGTGCGAGGGGTGATACGTGAGAGGCAGAGGGACCACAGCCCGTGACGAGACCGATCTCCCGCAGGGGGTGGTCTATGCCGACGTCGAGGCGGCGTCCGAACGCCTCGCGGGGCGGGCGCACCGGACGCCGGTCCTCACGTCGCGCACGGTGGACGAGCGCTCCGGGGCCCGCGTCTTCTTCAAGTGCGAGAGCTTCCAGCGCACCGGCTCCTTCAAGTTCCGCGGCGCCTACAACGCCCTCTCCCTCCTCCCCGAAGGGCAACGGGAGCGCGGCGTCGTCACCTACTCCTCCGGCAACCACGCCGGGGCCGTGGCCCTCGCCGGCCGCCTGCTCGGCGTCCCCGCCACCATCGTCATGCCCGAGGACGCTCCGAGGGTGAAGCTCGACGCGACGCGCGGGTACGGGGCCGAGGTCGTGACCTACGACCGCTCCGTCGAGAGGCGCGAGGACGTCGGGGGCGCCATGGCCCGCGAGCGGGGCCTCGCGCTCGTGCCGCCCTACGACCACCCCGATGTCGTCGCCGGGCAGGGGACGGCGGCGAAAGAGCTCTTCGAGGAGGTCGGGGAACTCGACCTCCTCCTCGTCTGTTGCGGCGGGGGAGGCCTGCTCTCCGGCTCCGCGATCTCCGCGCACGCCCTCTCGCCCGGGTGCAGGGTCGTGGGCGTCGAGCCCGAGAACGCCGACGACGCCACGAGGTCCTTCCGCACGGGCAGGCTGCACAGGATCGAGAACCCCGACACGATCGCCGACGGGGTCCGCACCCCCTCCCTCGGCGAGGTCACGTTCCCGCTCGTCCTGCGGCACGTCGACGACATGGTGACGGTCTCCGAAGACGGCATCCTGCGCAGCATGCGCCTCATCTGGGAGCGGATGAAGATCGTGGTCGAGCCGACCGGGGCCCTGGCCGCCGCCGCGCTCCTCGAGGGCGTCGTGAGGGCGGAGCCCGGCTCCCGGGTCGGCGTGATCGTCAGCGGCGGCAACGTCGACCTCGGGGCGGCGGGCGCCCTGCTCTCGTAGGGGAACCGGCTAGGACCCGAGCGCCGCGAGGACGCCCTTGACGTCCAGGCGGCTCTTGAAGGGGACGACCTCGCCCTCCGTCGCGTCGCGCAGCGCCTCCGGCGACGAGCCCAGGGACTCGGGGGCGGCGACGATCACCCTGTGGCCGCGCTTCGCCGCCTCGCGCACGAGGGCGACGCGCTCCACGAGGTGCTTCTCGGACCAGAAGCCCAGGATCTCCAGGTGCGCCTCCCTGCCCGTCCCCGTCTCCCGCAGCGTGAAGTCCGGGACGAGCGCGGTCTTCAGCGGCGGCAGCGGGAGGATGCCGGGCCCCTCCCCGAGCTCCCATCCCCCCGTCTCCTTCGCCCGGTCCCACGCCTTCTCGAAGGCCCCCCGCACGTCGCCCTCGCTCTCGGGGGACGCCTCGGCGGGACCCCTGTAGTGGCTGCGCAGCCCCGGCGTCTCCGAGCTCAGCTCCAGGCTCGCCTCGCGCCCCTTCCACTGGACGTCCGCGTGCAGCTCCCAGGGCTCCGTGAGGAGGAGGCCGGGGACAAGCTTGGCGAGCCTGAGGCCGTACTTGCGGGTGCCGCCGAAGAGGGAGAGGGGGCCGTCGAGGCGGAGGCGGTGGCCCTTCCGGGTGGGCTCGACCGTGTAGATCAGGCCGAGGGTCTTGACGTAGTGGAAGACGAGCCGGGCGTCGGACCCCGCCTCGAGGTCCACGGTGAGGCCCCTCGCCCCGTAGAGGACCCCCTGTATCTGGGCGACGTTGTAGCGTCCCACGAGCTCCTCGGGCGTCGGCGCCTCGAACCCCGCGAGGACCTGCGCCCCCTGCCGGTCGGCGTACATGAGGGAGGCGGGGTCTTCGAGCCCCGTCTCCCGTGCCACCTGCAGGAGCAAGTCCCCCCGGGTGCTGCCCTCGAGGAGTAGCCCGCCCTCGGCGGGGAGCTCGGGGAGGGCGGCGGCGAGCTCGAAGAGGCGGGTCCTCAGCGTGTACGGGTCGGCCTCCGTCGGCGGCGCCCACGCCGACCGCTCCTCCAGGAGCTTCGCGAGCGCCCGCACGATCCTGAACCCCCGCCTCACGTCGAGGCGCGGCCCGATCTCCTCCTCGAGCAGCGTCGCCTCCCCTTCGAGCCGCGCTCTCGTCCCCCTCGCCGACGCGTGGTCGGCGTACAGGCCGATCAGCTTCTCGGCCACCTCCCGGACGGGACGGTCGTCGGGCCGTAGCCGGTGCGGGACGAGCCTCCCGCGCTGCAGGCGCGCCATGACGTGCTCGCCGCGCAGCATTACGGGGCCCCCGCGCTCGCGGCGTACGGCTCCGTGCGGCGGCGGGCGACCGCCTCCTCGCCGGTCCCCTCCGTGACGAGCTCGTAGAGGGTGGCCCTCTTGCCCTCGCGGGGACGGAGGACGCGCCCGAGGCGCTGGACGTACTCGCGGCGCGACGCGCTGCCCGCCAGGATCACGGCGACGTTCGCCTCCGGGACGTCCACGCCCTCGTTCAGGACGTCCGAGGCCACGATGGCGCGGTAGCGCCCTTCTCGGAACCTGTCCAGGATCTCCTTGCGCTCGCGGGCGGGCGTCTCGTAGGTGATGCCGGGGATCAGGAACCTCCCCGAGAGCGCGTAGACCTCCTCGACGCTCTTGGTGAACACGATCGTCCGGTCGGACCAGTGCTCCTTGAGGAGCCTCTCCAGCGTCGCCCCCTTGCGCTCGGCGTTGGCACGGAGCTCCTGCCTGCGCCGCGCCGCCAGGAGCGCCTCCCGCCCCCCCGAGTGGCTCGTCGAGGCGACCATGATGAACCGCTGCCAGTCCTCCGGAGAGCGCACGGAGAGGCGGTGCTTCTGCAAAAAGTCCCTGTACACCGCGTCCGCGACGCTGTAATCGACGCGCTCCTGCGCGGTGAGCTGGATGGGGATGCGCACGGTCTCGAAGGGGGCGAGGTACGTGCCCGCGAGGTCCTCCGGCGAGCGCCGGTAGACGACGGGTCCGACAAGCTCCGGGAGGCGCTCGTGACCGCCGTCGGGGCGCTCGGGGGTGGCGGTCAGGCCCAGGGCGTAGGGGGCGAGGAGCATCTTCGGGATGACGGCGTACTTCTCCGCCGGCAGGTGGTGGACCTCGTCGTAGACCACGAGCCCGAAGCGGTCCCCGTAGCGCTCCGCGTGGATGTAGGCCGAGTCGTAGGTGGTCACGGTGATCGGGGTGATCTCGTGGTAGCCGCCGCCGAGGAGCCCTACCGTGACGTCGTGGCCGAAGGAGTCCTGGAGGACGGAGTACCACTGCTTCAAGAGCGCGAGCGTCGGCACGACGACGAGCGTGCTCCTGCCGAGCTTCTCCATCGCGCTCACCGCCACCGCGGTCTTCCCGGCCCCGGTCGGCAGCACGACGACGCCGCGCAGCTCCGGCCTCCCCCGCCGCCACGCGCCCAGGGCCTCCCGCTGGTAGGGCCGGGGCTCCATCGCGACCCTCGACTCCAGCCGCAGCTTCTCGGTCCGGGACGCCCGGTCCACGTACTCGATACCCGAGGCTTCGAGACCCAGGACGACCTCCCTGTACGCCCCCGCCGGGGCGCGCCACTGCGCCGTGCGCGCGTCCCAGACGAACGGCTCGGGGGGCGGGGGACCGCCGGTGACCGTGACGACCAGGGTGCCGGAATCGTAGGTGAGATCCATCACGAGCGGAGCATAACCGAGAAAGGGGCCGCCCTCACCGCTAAACTGTCCGCGCCGACGACGGACCGCGGGATGCGGGGGAGGTAAGTGAAGAAGAGGACCCTGCTCGCCCTCCTGGTCTCGCTCGCGCTGCCGATCGCCGGCTGCGGGGGCTCGACCCCGGAGGGCGCTAATACCGGGGAGACGGGGCCGGCGGGGGCGACGGCGGGCGGGGAGGGGCTGGATCTCATGAGCGTGCGCGACGCGGTCGGGCAGATGTTCGTCGTCTCCATGAGCGGGACCGAGCCCGACTACTACATACGGAAGATGATCCGGGAGCGGAACATCGGCGGCGTCATCCTCTTCGGCGCGAACATGGAGAGCGAGGAGGGGACGCGCCGCCTCACGCGCTCCCTGCAAGAGCTCTCGATGGCGACGGAGCCCAGAGTCCCCCTCTTCGTCGCGGTGGACCACGAGGGCGGGGCCGTCCAGCACGCCCCCTGGGTGGGGCCGCAGCCCCCGGCCGCCGAGGTCGGGCTGCGCGGCGATCCCGGGGAGGCCCGCAGGATCTCCCTGCAGATAGGCCGCGAGCTCCGCGGGGCGGGCGTCAACACGGACTTCGCCCCCGTCGCCGACACCGGCTCGGGCGCGGCGATCGGCGACCGCTCCTACGGCTCCGACCCGGAACTCGTCGGGCGCATGGTCGCCGCCGCCGTGGAGGGCTTCGAGGAGGCGGGCGTGGTCTCGGCCGCCAAGCACTTCCCGAACCACGGTCCCGCCCTCGAAGACTCCCACGTCGGGTACCCGCGCGTCGAGCACGGCACGGACGAGGTCCGCGCGTTCGATCTCCCGCCGTTCCGGGCCGCGGTGGAGGCGGGGGTGCCGATGGTCATGGTCGGGCACCTCGTGTACCCGGCGCTGGATCCCGGCCGGCCCGCGAGCCTCTCCCCGAGGGCGACGGCGATGCTGCGGGAGGAGCTGGGTTTCCGAGGCGTGATCGTCACGGACGACCTCGCGATGGAGGGGGCGAAGCGCGGGGGGACGGTCGCCCGCGCGGCGGTCGAGGCGGTGGCGGCGGGCGCGGACCTCCTCGTGGTCTCCGGGCTGCCGCAGGAGCAGGCCGACGCCTACGACGCCGTGGTCGCCGCCGTCGAGTCCGGGGAGATACCGCGCGCACGCATTGAAGAGTCCTTGCAGAGGATCGAACAGGTCAAGCGCCGCTATTCGTTGGCGGGGTGAGATGCACCTAGGTTAGAATGCGCGCAGGAAAAGGGATGCGGCGGGCCCAGGGGTGAGGGCTCGCGGCGAACGGGGACTCGTAGCCCCCTAGAAGGAGGAGGTCCGATATGGCGGAAGTCACGCTAGAGGACGTCAACAAGGTCTACGCTGGGGACGTCGTAGCCGTCAGGGACATGAACCTCGACATCCAGGACGGAGAGTTCATAGTCTTCGTCGGGCCCTCGGGGTGCGGCAAGTCTACGGCGCTACGCATGATCGCGGGCCTCGAAGACATCTCCTCGGGCAAGGTATTCATCGGGGACAACGTCGTCAACGACCTGCCGCCGCGCGACCGGGACATCGCGATGGTCTTCCAGAACTACGCGCTCTACCCCCACATGAACGTCCGCGAGAACATGGGCTTCGCGCTCAAGCTCAAGAAGATGGACAAGGACGAGATCGACCGCAGGGTGAGCGAGGCGGCGCGCATCCTCTCCATCGAGCGCTTCCTCGACCGCAAGCCCAAGGCCCTCTCCGGCGGGCAGCGCCAGCGGGTCGCCCTCGGGAGGGCGATCGTGCGCGAGCCCAAGGCGTTCCTCATGGACGAGCCCCTCTCCAACCTCGACGCCAAGCTCCGCGTCCAGATGCGCACGGAGATCGGCAAGCTCCACAACCGCATCGGGGTGACCACGATCTACGTCACCCACGACCAGACCGAGGCGATGACGATGGCCGACCGGATCGTGGTCCTCAAGGACGGCGTCGTTCAGCAGGTCGATACCCCGCAGGTGATGTACGAGAACCCGAGGAACGTCTTCGTCGCGGGCTTTATCGGGTCCCCGGCGATGAACTTCATGAGGGCGCGTCTGGAGAAGGAGAACGGGGGCTACGTCGCGTCCTTCGGCAGGACCCGCATCCCCTCGACCGCGCCGCGGTCGGCGAGGCGGGGAGAGGGGCTCGGACCTCGGGGCCTACGCCGGAAAGGACGTCGTCCTCGGGATACGCCCGGAGCACATCGAGGACGCCACGCTCGCCGAGGGCGCGGCCATGGGCGGGACGAACGCCCCAACACCGTCGAGGTGCAGCCGCAGGTCATCGAGAGCATGGGCAGCGAGAAGTACCTGTACTTCGGGCTGCCCAAGGAGCAAGCCGTCCACCTCGACTCCGTCGCCGAGATGACCGGCGACGCGGGCGGCGACGCCGACGGCGCGGGCTCGGCCGACGACTTCGACGAGATGCTGGTCGCCAGGATCTCGGCCGAGAGCCAGGCCAGGAGGGGCCAGGGGGTGCTCCTCTCCATCGACGCCTCCAAGATAAGGCTCTTCGACGCGGAGACGGAGCAGGCGATTTTGTAGAAGGGGCCGTTCTGGCGACGCCCCGGACCCGGTTGCGCCGGATCTGGGGCGTCTCTAGGATGGCCCGCGACGTAGGGAAGCGTCCCGCGTAGCGCGGGGGAGACAGGTCGAGGAAACGGTAGAAGGAGAGGTAGGGAGATGGCGGAGAGGTCGGAGGGCACGAGGGGGGACACGACGAGCGTCGGGGCGCCCGGGTTCGGGGGACGCGGGATGAACCGGCGGGACTTCCTGAAGCTAGCCGGGGCCGGGTTGGCCGGGGCGTCGCTGCTCGGCGTCGCCGGATGCGGCGGTGGCGGGGGCGGCGGCGAGGGGGGCGTGCAGGAGTTCACCTTCTCCTTCGGCCCCGACTCCTCCGGGAGCCTGCAGGCCCTCGTGGACCGCTTCAACCAGCAGTTCGAGGGACAGTACAGGGCCAACTACCGGGAGATGCCCGCGGACACGGGCCAGTACTTCGACCAGATCCGCACCGAGTTCCAGGGCGGGGGCGGCGACATCGACCTCATCGGGGGCGACGTGATCTGGCCAGCCCAGCTCGCGGCCCCCGGCTACATCGCCGACCTCTCCGACCGCTTCCCCGAGGAGGAGCGCGCGAATTTCCTCGAAGGGCCCATAGAATCCAACACCTTCGAGGGCGCCGTCTACGGGGTGCCGTGGTTCACGGACGCCGGGATGCTCTACCGCCGGGTGGACCTTCTGGAGCAGGCGGGCTTCACCGAGCCGCCGGCGACCTGGGACGAGCTCAAGGAGCAGGTCAGGGCGGTGCAGGAGCAGGTGCCGGACGCCCCGCGCTACGGGTTCGTCTTCCAGGGCTCCAACTACGAGGGCGCGGTCGTCAACGGCCTGGAGTACATCTACAGCGCCGGCGGCAGGGTGCTCGCCGAGGGCAGCAGCGACGAGGTCGTCATAGACAGCCCGGAGTCCGCGGAGGGGCTCTCCATCGAGAGGAGCATGGTCGAGGAGGGGATCGCCCCCCAGGCGGTCGCCAACTTCACGGAGACCGAGTCGCAGGAGGCCTTCCTGCAGGGCGACGCGATCTTCTGCCGCAACTGGCCGTACCTGTACGCGCTCACGACCGACCCCGAGGGGTCCCAGATCACGCCCGAGCAGGTCGGCGTCTCCGCGCTGCCGGCGGCCGAGGGCGGCGAGAGCGTCAGCGGCCTGGGCGGCTGGAACTTCTACCTCAACGCCAACTCCGAGAACCAGGACGCCGCCTACGAGTTCGTGAGGTTCGCGACCTCCGCCGAGCAGCAGAAGCAGCGCGCGCTCGACGGCTCGTTCCTGCCGACCCTCAAGGAGCTCTACGAGGACCAGGAGATCCTCGACGCCGTGCCGGTGATCGCCCTCGCCCCCGAGGCGCTGGAGCGCACGCAGCCGCGCCCGATCTCGCCCTACTACTCGGACATGTCCCTGAGGATGGCCGAGCAGTTCAACAACAACCTCACCGGCAACCAGACGCCGGAGGAGACGGTGGCGACGCTCCAGGAGCAGCTGACGGAGATCGTCCAGCAGGCGCAGTAAGCAAGCCGGAAGCCCGAGGGGGGCGGCGGGGTCCGCCGCCCCCAGGGAAGGAGAGGTAAGCCGTGACCACCGCGAGAGGGCAGAGCGGGCAGAAAAAAGGGCGGGGCCTGTTAAGAGAAGAGTTCGGCAACCCGGAGAGGCGCACGGCGTACTACATGATCCTGCCGGCGCTCCTGATCATCCTGATCGTCGCGTTCTTCCCGATCGCGTACTCCGTCTACCTCAGCCTCTTCCAGGCGAACATCAACGGCGTCGGCCAGTTTGTGGGGCTCGAGAACTACGTCGAGATGTTCCAGAACGACGCGTTCTTGCGCGGGCTGAACAACACGGTCATCTTCACGGTGGTCAGCGTCTTCTTCGAGTTCATCATAGGCCTGGGCATCGCGCTGGCCATCAACCGGGCCTTCAGGGGCCGGGGGCTCGTACGCGCCGCCGTCCTCGTGCCGTGGGCGTTCCCCACGGTCATCTCGGCGGTGATGTGGCGCCTGATGTTCCAGGACCAGGTGGGCGTCATAAACTACGTCGCGAACGCCATCGGGATCATAAGCGAGCCGATCCTCTCGGACAGGACGCTGCTCCTGATCGCCGCGATCGGTGTCGACGTTTGGAAGACGACCCCGTTTATGGCGCTCCTCCTGCTGGCCGGCCTGCAGACCATCCCCGGCGACGTGTACGAGGCGGCGCGCGTCGATGGCGCGAGCGTGATGCAGCGCTTCTTCCGCATAACGCTCCCGCTGCTCAAGCCGGCGATCCTCGTCGCGCTCCTCTTCCGCACGCTCGACTCCTGGCGGGTCTACGACCTGTTCTGGGGGATGGCGGGCCGGGAGCTCGAGTCCCTGAGCACGTTCGTGTACACGGGGGTGAGGATCAGCCAGCTCCAGTTCAGCGTCGGGAACGCGGCGGCCGTGTTCATCTTTATAACGGCGTTCTTGATCGCGATCTTCTTTATCAAGGTCCTCGGCATGCAGACTTCCACGGAGGAGTAGAGGCACATGGCTGCAGCTAGCGCGTCCGGCTCCGGCCGGAGCACCCTGGGAACGGTGCTTTTCTACGTATTCGTCGCCCTGTTCGTCCTGGTGAGCGTGGCCCCGCTCTTGTGGGTCTTCAAGATGAGCATCATCACCAAGACCGAGCTCTTCGCCAACCCGCCGACCTTCCTGCCCAACAGCCCGACCGCGACCTCGTACGGCACGATCTTCGGCGACGAGCGGTTCCGAAAGGCGCTCATAAACAGCACCATCATCGCCGGGGTGACGACGGTGATCTGCCTGTTCTTCGGCTCCATCGCCGCCTACGCCATCGCCCGCTTGAGGTTCCGCTTCAAGAGCCTGGTGATGACGCTGATACTCGCGATCAGCTTCTTCCCGGCGGTGGCCATCATCGCGCCGTTGTTCCTCCAGTACAGGACGATCGGCATCATCGACACCTACTGGGCGGTCATCATCACCGACACGGTCTTCGCGCTGCCGCTGACGATCTGGATCCTGGTGGCCTTCTTCAAGGAGCTGCCCCGGGACCTGGAGGAGGCCGCCAAGGTCGACGGGGCGACGACGATACAGGCGTTCAGAAAGGTCATCGTCCCGCTCGCGGCCCCCGGCGTGTTCACGACCGCGATCCTGACGTTCATCTTCGCCTGGAACGAGTTCCTCTTCGCGAACACGTTCCTCTTCGACGCGGACACCCAGCCGGTGACGGTCGCGATCCCGAACTTCGCCACGGTCTACACGGTGGACTACGGGGCGCAGGCCGCCGCCGCCGTGACGGTGACGATACCGCTGGTCATCCTCGTCCTGTTGTTCCAGCGCAGGATCGTCTCCGGCCTGACCGCCGGCGCCGTGAAGGGCTAGGCGCGCACGCCCTGAGCACGATAAGGAAAGAGAAATTCTGGGCGCGGGACCTCGCCCCCGGCGTGGCCCCGCGCACCACGTTTCTGGCGACGGACGCGAGCGTGCGCACGGACAGCCGCGGCGTCCCTTACCTCTCGGTCTCCCTCGTGGACAAGACCGGCTCCGTCGACGCCCGGATGTGGCGCCTGCCCCAGGAGCTCAAGGAGGGGCTCGACGGCCCCGAGTACGTCTACGTCGAGGGGAACGCCCACGAGTACCGCGGGATGCTCCAGCTCAAGATTGAGCGCATGAGGGTCCTGGGCCCCGGCGAGGTCGAAGAGGAGGACTACCTGCCCGCCACCGAGAAGGACCGCAAGACCCTCGCCGATGAGCTGTTGGAGGTAGGCCTCTCCTTCGAGGACGCCTACCTCGGGGAGCTCTTCGCGCGCATCGTCGACGACGAGGGGCTCTGGGAGGCGTTCTGCGCAGCGCCCGCGGCGAAGACGATGCACCACGCCCGGATAGGCGGCCTCCTCGAGCACTCCGTGCAGTGCATGAGGGTGGCGAAGGAGATAGCCGAGCTCTACCCGGTCAACCGGGACCTCCTCCTCTTCGGCACGATCTTCCACGACGTGGGCAAGACGCGCGAGCTCTCCTGGGGGAACGGCGGCTTCGCCTACACCACCGTCGGGCGTCTCCAGGGGCACGTGGTCCTCGGAGACCGGATCGTCGCGGCGAAGGTCGCCGAGATCCCGGGTTTCCCCGAGGACCTCGCCCTCCAGCTCTCTCACCTCATGCTCTCCCACCAGGGCGAGAAGGAGTACGGCTCACCCGAGCAGCCCAAGACCCTCGAAGCGCTGCTCGTGAACCTCATAGACAACCTCGACGCCCGTACCGCCATGTTCCTGGAGACGACGAAGAACGTCTCAGCCGGCGGCTGGAGCCACCACGAGAACCCCCTCAGGCGCGCCCTGCACGTCCCCGAGGAGGCCGCGGACGACGATGGGAACGCCCGCGCGGACGCCCCCTGATCCCACGTAGAACCTGCGTCGGGGTCTGCTACCGGCGCGCTATTCGCACCGCGTCTGCGAATATCGGGCCGGCAGAGGCAGTCCAACGCGACATACGGATGTACCCGCCGTCCCCCTTCCCGAGGGTGAACGCTCCGAGATAGACCCACCTGCCGCCGCTGATGCGCTGGTTCAGCTTAAGCGTCCTGACCCCGGTGGTCGTCGAGATCTGGATCGGGGCCGCGGGGTTGTAGGAGGAGTGGGCGGGCCACCAGGCGAAGACGTCGTACTGGCCGGTGGCCGGCACGCTGATCTTGAAGGTCGCCAGGTCCGAGACCGCCTTGGGCGTGGCGTAGCGGAAGTCGGCCCCGTAGCGCTGGGAATTGAAGTTGCCCAGCTTCCAGTCGCCCGACGCGAAGAAGCGCCCGGCCGTACCGTTGCCGACCACCGTGCTGTAGGTCGGCGAGGCGACGGGCTTCGTCGTGGGGGCGGGGGTCACCGGGTGCGCCGTGGTCGTCGCGGTACCGGCGGCCTCTCGAACGTACGTCATGTACTTCGTCCAGTTCCAGCCACCGCCGGGGTCGGTGTGGTTGTCTATGCCCCCGTAGCGGCCGGGGTCGTCGGGGTCGGGGACCTCGTTGTGGCCGATGACGTGGGCGCGGTCGATGGGGATGTCGTACTTCTTGCACAGGTAGGCCGTGAGCCTCGCCGAGGAGCGGTACATGGCGTCCGTGAACCACCTGTTCGGGTCGGAGACGAAGCCCTCGTGCTCGATGCCGATGCTGGCGCGGTTGTAGGCGAGGTTGCCGGCGTGGTAGCCAACGTCCTTCTCCCGCACCGACTGGCCCACCTTGCCGTCCGCGGACCTCACCGTGTAGTGCGCCGAGGCGTACACCCCAGCGGTGGCGAAGTGCGACAGCGTGCCGGAGTACGAACCCTGGGCGACGTGGACGATGACCTTGTCCATGTTGTACGTCGACTCCCTGCTGGAGACCCCGTAGTTGTCCGGGTGCGCCGCCACGAACTCTGAGCCGGGGTACTCGCCCGCCGCCAGGGCGAACCGCCTCTCGGGCGTGCGGACGTCGGTTTGCGGCTTCAGGGTCACCCTCTCTCCCTCCGAGGTCGTGCTTGAGGCGCCGGTACCGAGCGTCTCGAAGACCTGGTCGGCGTACACCGCTCCGCCGCCGTACTCTGCGAGCGCGCCGTACCAACCGTTCAGGCCCGCCGGCTTATCCTCCCCCACGATACGCCCGAGGACGGCCGCGCCGCCCGCGATGTTCGCCGCCCGCTCCGTCTTGAGGACCTCCCTGGACGCGCGCGTGAGCCGCGCGGCTTCCCCGAGAAAATCGCTCCGAGGGTTCTCCGTGAGGGCCATGATCCCGTAGACGCCCCTCCCGTCGGGGCTCCCCAGACCGGGCTCGGACTCCTCGTACTCGCTCGCCTCGGGCGGGGGCATCTCCCAGCGCGTGTTGACGTAGCCCGTCGCCAGAAGTATCTCGACCGGGACCTCGTGCTCCTTTGCGGCCTTCTCGAACTCTCTCTCGAGCGCCGAGGGAGCCTGGGCCAGAACGTCGCCGGCGCCTACGGCCGTCAGCAGGAACACTCCCGCCACACCCGCTCCGCTCAGCTTGAGAAAGCGTCGGCGGTCCATGTGAGACTGCGAGCCTTCCGTGAATCCACTAAAAGACATCCATCCCCTCCAGATGGTCTATTGCACCCCTATATTATCGGCTTGGAGGGGATAAGGCTTTAACGAGTGGTTGAGTGTAGAAGGGAGCGCGGCGGAGCTAGCGCTTGCGGCGGGGCGTCTTGTCGCCCTCTTCGTCGTCATCGTCGACGCCGGCGGTGAGCTCGGACTTGAACTCGTCCATGGAGCGGCGCGCCTCGTTGACGAAGCGGCCGAGGTCGCGGGCCATCTGGGGGAGCTTGCTCGGCCCGAAGAGCAGGAGGAAGAGGACGGCCACCAAAACGATCTCCCCTGGACCCACCCCGAAACCCATGGGGCAAATATAACCCCCCGGACCGCCGGTTACAACGCGACCGCCGCGGTCCCGTCGGGGCACGAGCGTATATACTTGGTTCGTGAAGGACTCTGTACCGCACCCGTTCTTCGGAGCTTCCTTGGAGGCCGGCGAGTGATCTCCTGGGGCATAGCCCGCTCCATCGCCGTTACCCTCGCCTCGCGGACGGAGGGGCCGATCCCGGCGAAGCACGGCGCCTTCGACTACCCGGCGGTCGTCGAGGAGTCCCTGGACCCTTTGGAGGGGTTCACGGGCATCTCCCTCGGCCGCGACGCGCGTCCCATCCGCGTGGCGAGCCGCGCCGAGTGGATCGACTTCAACATCTCGGCCTTCGGCGCCCTCCTTGAGCCCATCCTGGAGCGCGCCTCCAAGTCCACCGGCAACGAGATGACGTGGGCCTTCGGGGCGGCCACCCTGACGGCCCAGATGGGGCTGTTGCTCGGCTTCCTCTCCGCGCGCGTCCTGGGCCAGTACGACACGGGCCCGCTCGTCGCCGGTAACAAGTCCTCGCTCAAGAGGCCGGGGGAGCCCGGCGAGGTCTTCTTTCTCGACGGCAACATCGTCGCCGCGGCCGGGAGGCTCGGGGTGCCGGTGGACGGGCTGAGGCGCTACATCGTGCTGCACGAGACCACCCACGCCCTCCAGTTCGAGGGGCACCCGTGGCTGCGCGACCACCTCGGGGGCCTCGTCGAGGGCTTCACGGGCCCGCTCGCCGAGAAGCTCGGGGTGCTAGAGACCGTCAGGCGCATGACCGAGAACCTGCGCACCGGCGCTCGCTCGCTGGAGCTCGTGATGACGGGCGGACAGCGCAGGGCCTTCGACGAGATGCAGGCGACGATGAGCGTGATCGAGGGCTACTCCGACTACGTGATGCACCACGTGGGGAGCCGCGTCGTCCCCGGCTACGAGGACCTGACGAGGAAGATGTCCCGGAGCCGCATGCACCGCCCGCCGCTGGAGACCGCGATCTTCCGCATCACCGGCCTGGACATGAAGCTGGAGCAGTACCGCATGGGCGAGGAGTTCGCCGACGCGGTCGCCAGGCGCGTCGGCATGCGCGGCCTCAACCGCGTCTGGGACGGCCCGGAGAGCATGCCGAGCCTCGCGGAGATCCGGGACCCCGGCCTCTGGATGGACCGCGTCATCCGGGCGGCATGAGATGCCCGGCCCGGAGAGACGGCCTCCTTCTCTAGGCTACGAGTTCGACCGCGAGGCCGAGGCCCGCGCCCGCGCCGCCGAGCTCGACCGCCGCTTCGCGCGGGAGGAGATCGTCGGCCTCCGCGTCTACCGCGTCCGCTGGAGCGGCAACTACATCGTCGAGGCCACCTTCGCCGACGACGTCCCCCAGGGGCGCATGAGGGACGCCCGCGCGCTCCTCGGCGAGTCCGGCGTCCCCGTCCACCCGGACGACCTCACGGACTACAAGCGCGCCTCGGAAGGGGGCGGGCTGCCCGGCTGGATGCGCCGCTTCTTCGGCGGCCAGTAGGGAAGCTTCGCGGGTCGCAGGGGGCGCGCCCCGCGTCAGTCAATGCGCTGTTCGAGGCGCGTGATCTGCTCCCTCAGCTCCTCGATCTCGTGTTCGAGGTACTTCTCGCGGCCGCGGATGCGGGTGTAGCCGGATTCGAGGGCGCGGCCGAGGCCGTTGGCGCTCCGCGCGGCCGTTCGGCCCACGAAGCGGGCGCCGCCGCCGAGCCCTCCCAGGGTGACCTTGCCGACGGAGCGGGCCGTCGGGGTCGCGGCGAAGAGGCCGGCGGCGAAGCCCGTGGTGGCCCCGAGGACCGCCCCGAAAACGAACTTCGTCGATCCCTCGCCCATCAGTAGCGGCACCCCCTCGGCCTCCCGGTCCGTGACGGGGCAGTTTAGCACGGTCCCCACCGCCCGTAGACGGCCCCGCGTTATACTCACGGCGATGCTGGAGACGGGCACAAGGGAGCGCCTGCGGAACCTTCCCGCGGTGGACGCGGTGCTGCGTTCCCCGGGGGCCGAGGCCTTTGTCGCGCGCCACGGAAGGGCGGGGGCGACGTCCGCCGTCCGGGAGGCGCTGGAGCGGGCGCGGCGCGAGATCCTGGCCGGAGGGGAGCCCGAGGCCTCGGAGGAGGCGGTGCTCGCGGACGCCGAGGGCCTGCTCTCGGGCAGGGGCTTGAGGAGGGTCGTGAACGCGACGGGCGTCGTCCTCCACACCAACCTCGGCCGCTCCGTCCTCTCGGAGGCGGCCGTTGCCGCCGCGGTCGGGGCCGCCGCCTCGTACTCGAACCTGGAGTACGACGTCGCCGCGGGCCGCCGCGGCTCCCGCTACGACCACGCCGTCCCGCTCCTCACGGAGCTGACCGGGGCGGAAGACGCCCTCGTCGTGAATAACTGCGCCGGGGCCACCCTGCTCGCCCTCTCTGCCGTCGTCGCGGAGGCGCGGGAGGAGGGGCTCGGGGAGCCTGAGGTCGTCGTCTCGCGGGGGCAGCTTATCGAGATCGGGGGAGGTTTCAGGATTCCGGAGGTACTGGAGCTCTCCGGCGCCCGGATGCGCGAGGTCGGCACGACGAACCGCACCCGGCTCTCGGACTACGGGAGGGCCACGAACGAGAGCACCCGCGCGCTCCTGTGGGTCCACCCGAGCAACTTCGAGATCGAGGGCTTCACCGAGTCCGTCGGGGTGGCGGAGCTCGCGACGCTCGGGCCGCCGGTCGTGGCCGACGTCGGGAGCGGTGCGCTGCTGCCCCTGAGCGACGAGCCCGTGGTCGAGAGGGCGGTGCGGGACGGGGCGGCGCTCACGATCTTTTCGGGCGACAAGCTCCTCGGGGGGCCGCAGGCCGGTATCGTCGTCGGGGAGTCCCGCTGGATCTCCGCGATGCGCCGCCACCCCCTCTGCCGGGCCCTTCGCGCCGACAAGCTCTGCCTCGCCGCCCTCGAGGCCACGCTGTACGCCTACCGGGACGGCACGGCCCGCGAGGATCTGCCCACCCTGAGGATGCTCGGCGCCCCGGCGGGGGAGATGCAGGAACGGGCCAACCGGCTCGCGGCCGAGATCACCGGCGCGGCTCCGGACCTCCTCGTGGACGTGGCCCCCTCCGTCGCCCGGAGCGGCGGCGGGACGCTCCCGCTCTACGAGGTGCCGTCCTACGCCGTGCGCATCGGGGGCGAAGGAGTCGCCGCCGACGCGGTGGCCGAGGCGCTGCGGTCCGCCGCGACGCCGGTGGTGGGCCGGGTCGCCGACGGGCGGCTCTGGCTAGACGTACGGACGCTTCTGGAGGGTGACGAGGAGGCGATCCTCGACGCGATCGGGGGGCTCGGTGGATAGCCGCCCGATCTCCCTCACCATCGGGACCGCCGGGCACGTGGACCACGGCAAGACCACCCTCGTCCGCTACATGACCGGCACGGACACCGACAGGCTGGAGGAGGAGCACCGCCGCGGCATCTCCATCGTCCCCGGCTACGCCGAGCTGACGCTGCCGAGCGGCCGGCGGGCGAGCCTCGTCGACGTGCCGGGCCACGAGCGCTTCGTCAAGAACATGGTCGCGGGCTCGACGGGCGTCGACGCCTTCCTGCTCGTCGTCGCCGCCGACGACGGGGTGATGCCCCAGACGAGGGAGCACCTAGACGTCCTGCGCGTCCTCGGCGTCCGCCGCGGCGTCGTCGCGCTCACCAAGATAGACGCCGTGGACGAGGAGACCGCGGAGCTCGCAGAGCTCGACGCGGCCGAGCTTCTGGAGTCCGTCGGCCTGGAGGCCCCGATCCTGCGCGTCAGCGGCGTGACGGGGGAGGGCGTCCCCGAGCTTCTGGCGGCGCTCGACGGGCTCGCGGTCGGGGAGGAGAAGCGCGCGGGGGCGCTGGCGCGGCTGCCGGTCGACCGGGCGTTCGTCCTGAAGGGGATCGGGCTCGTCGCGACGGGGACGCTGTGGAGCGGCGAGATCCGGACGGGCGACACCCTCTTCACCTCCGCCGGCCTCCGCCCGAGGGTGCGCGGGGTGCAGAACCACGGCCGCCCCGCCGAGGTTGCCCGCGCCGGCGCCCGGACCGCCCTCGATCTCGTGGGCGTCGACGCCGACGCCCTCGAACCCGGCGACGTCCTGCTCTCGAACCCCGTCGCGCCGACGAGGGCCCTCGACGCGCGCGTCGGGCTTCTTGAGGGCGCAGCACCCCTAAAGCACGGCACCCGCCTCCGGCTCTACCACGGCACCCGCGCGACGAACGCCCGGCTGCGCCTCTTCGACGGGGCGGCGCTCCAGCCCGGGGAAAACGCGCCCGCGAGGATGGTCCTGGAGGACGAGCTAGTCGTGCTGCCGGGGGACCGCTTCGTGCTGCGCTCCACGAGCCCCCAGATCACGATCGGCGGGGGCACGGTCCTCGACGCCGCCCCGGTCGGCCGCAGACCGGAGCCCGGCTGGCTGGAAGCCCTGGAGAGCGGCGACGCGACGCGCGTCGTGCCGCTCGCCCTCGCGCGCTCCCGCGGCAGCGGCATGACGGCGGAGGAGCTCTCGCTCGTCGTGCCCTCGGGGGCCTTGAACGGGGGCCTAGCCGCGGTCGAGGACGACCCGGAGATCGCCAGGCTCGGGGAGCTCTACGCCCCGGCGGGGGAGATCAAGGACGCCCGCAAGCGTCTCATGAAGGCCCTGAAAAAGCGCGCCGGCGAGAGGCCCGAGAGCCCCGAGCTCTCCGTCGCCGAGGCTCGCACCGCCACCGGCCTCGACGCCCGGCTAGCCGACGCCCTGCTCTCGGAGCTCACGGGGCAGGAGATCCGCGTGAGCGAGACCGGCGTGCGCCTGCCCGACGCCGACGAGGTGCCTGCGGAGCTGGAGAAGGAGGCCGAGGAGGTCCTGACGGCACTGAGGGCGGCGGGCGTGGAGCCGCCCGCGATGGAGGCGACCCCCGCCCTTCGTCTCTTGCTCAAGCGCGGCAGCGCGGTGAGGCTCGGGGAGGGGCTGTTCGGGGCCAGGGAGGCCGCGGACGAGATTCTGGAGGAGGTGAAAGAGGCGTGCCGGGAGGGGGGCGAACTCACCCTCGCCGCCTTCCGGGATCGGCTGGGGACGACCCGCAAGTTCGCCCAGGCCTGGCTCGAATACGCCGACGCCGAAGACGTTACCCGCAGGGTCGGCGACGCGCGAGTCCTCACCCGACGCTACCGCTGATCCGTATACTAGAATGCTCGGCGATCCCCGAGGAATGCGTGGGCCTGGTGGCCCGGCCGGTCTTCAAAACCGGTTTGCGGGCGTAAGACGTCCGTGGCGGTTCGATTCCCCCGCATTCCGCTAATCCGGCCGTCGGCGGGGTCGGCCCGAGGCGCGGGCTCGATCCCTCGGATGCCGATCAATAGAAGCAGGAGGCTACTATCACAAGCTTTTCGCACATAGACGAGGAAGGCGCCGCGCGGATGGTCGACGTGGGCCAGAAAGCCGTGATCCGGCGCACCGCCACCGCCGCCGGCTCCGTCCTGATGTCCCCCGAGACGATCGAGGCGCTCCGGGAGCAGGCGCTCCCGAAGGGCGACGCCCTGAACACCGCCAGGATCGCCGGGGTCATGGCCGCGAAGCGGACGCCGGACCTCATACCCCTGTGCCACGGGTTGAACCTCTCCGGGGTGGACCTGGAGTTCACGGTGAGAGAGGCTCGGGTCGAGATCCTCGCCACCGCCCGCGTGAGCGACCGGACGGGGGTGGAGATGGAGGCCCTGACCGCCGTGAGCGTCGCCGCCCTCACCCTCTACGACATGTGCAAGGCCGTGGATAAGGGGATGGTCATCGAGGGGGTCAGGCTCGTGGAGAAGACGAAAGAGGAGCTCCCTTCGTGAAGTTTTGCACGGTTGGGTATGTACGCTCGTGCGAAACTCGGCGGGTCAAGCAAGCGTCCTGGGTGCGCGGGAGTTGTTCCCGGCCCGGCCCGAGTCGGTAAGGGGAGACAGAGATCGAGGGTGCCGTTCTTTATCCCGTGTTTCTCGACCTCGACGGCAAGCGTTGCGTCGTCGTCGGGGGGGGCGAGGTCGCGAACCGGAAGGCGCGCAAGCTCCTGCAGGCGCGGGCCAGGGTCGTGGTCGTCTCGCCGGAGGTCAGGCCCGAGCTCGCGAGCATGGCCCTGGAGGTCCACGAGAGGCCCTACGAGCCCGGCGACTTGGAGGGGGCGTTCCTGGTCTTCGCCACGACGGACCGGCGCGAGGTGAACGCGGCGGTGGCTCGGGAGGCTCAGGAGAGGGGCATCCCGGTGAACGTCGCGGACAACCCCCCGGAGGGCGACTTCGCGCTGCCCTCGACGCTCAGGCGGGGGCATCTGCAGGTCGCGGTCTCGACGGGCGGGGCGTCGCCGACGCTGGCCCGCAGGGTGCGAAAGGAGCTGGAGGACGCGTTCGGCCCGGAGTGGGCTGGTATCGTGGAGGAGCTGAGCAGGGCCCGAAAGAGCGGGCGCAAGGCCGAAGCGGAGATGGAGGAGGTGGTCGAGGGATGCTTATCGCGGTTGCGGGGATGAGCCACCGCTCGGCTCCTATAGAGGTGCGCGAGAGGGTGGCGTTCGCGCCGTGCGCCGCGCGCCCCTTCCTGCGCCGGCTCAAGGACGAGGGGACCGTCGCCGAGGCGGTGCTCGTCTCGACCTGCAACCGGACGGAGCTCTACGCGGTCGTGGAGGGCCCCTCCGAGGAGGCGCGCGGGAAGCTGCTGCGGGCGATGGCCGACGAGAAGGGGCTCCACCCGGAGCTTCTCGAGAGCCATACCTACTGGTACACCGAGGGCGAGGCCGTGGGGCACCTGTATCGGGTGGCGTCCTCCCTCGACTCGATGGTGGTGGGGGAGAGCCAGATTCTGGGCCAGGTCCGCGAGGCGTACCGGACGGCGACGGAGGAGCTGTGCGCCGGTCCGATCCTGAACCGTCTCTTCCACACGTCGCTCCGGGTCGGCAAGGGGGTGCGCTCGGAGACGGGGATCGGGGACTCGTCCCTCTCCGTGCCGCACGTCGCCGTGAAGCTCGCCGAGGAGGTCTTCGGGACGCTTCGGGGCCGCAGCGCGATGGTGGTCGGGGCGGGCGAGATGAGCGAGCTCGTGGTGAGGCACCTGGCGAGCAGGGGCATCGGGGAGGTCAAGATCGCCAACCGCACCGCGTCGAGGGCTGAGGAGCTCGCCGCCCGGCTCGGGGGCGCCGCCGTGGGCTTCGACGACCTCGCCGAGGAGTTGCCGGGCGTGGACGTCGTCGTGAGCTCGACGGGGGCCGGGGAGTGGGTGGTCGGGAGCGAGACGGTCGCCGCGGCGCTCCGGAGGCGCGAGGAGCCTCTGTTCTTTATAGACATCGCGGTGCCGAGGGACATCGACCCCGTGGTGCAGAACCTGGACCGGGCCTACGTATACGACGTGGACGACTTGCAGGCGGTCGTGGACCGCAACACGGACGACCGCGGGGCGGCGGCGGAGGCGGCGGAGGCCATGATCGCGCCGGCCGTTCTGGAGTACATGAGCTGGCTCTCGACGCTGCACGTCGCCCCGCTCATAAAGGAGCTGCGGGACGGGGCGGAGCGCATCCGGCGCCACGAGGTCGCCCGCACCCTGAAGGGGATGGACCTCTCCGAGGCCGAGGCCGAGGCCGTCGAGAGGATGAGCCACGCCCTCGTCAACAAGCTCCTGCACGGCCCCATCCAGGAGATAAAGGCCCTCGCCGAGAGGGGGTCCCCTGTCGAGGGGGCGGAGGTTCGACGGCGCCTCCTGGAGCTCGAGGGGCTGGGCCTGGGGCTGTACCGCGCCGGGGGCGGAACCGGGGCGCCATGAGCCGCAGCGGGCCCGCCGTCCTCGGGACGCGGGGCTCCAAGCTCGCCCTCGTGCAGGCCAACGCCTGCGCCGAGAAGTTGCGGGCCGTGGGCCTCGAGGTCGAGGTCAGGATCATCAAGACGACGAGCGAGCAGCAGCCCGACACGCCGCTTCGCGTCATAGACCGGCGCGACGTGTTTACGCGCCAGCTCGACGAGGCGCTCCTGGCAGGGGAGATCGACCTCGCCGTCCACTCCCTCAAGGACGTCCCGACCGAGCTGCCGGAGGGGATCGTGCTCGCCGCGATCTCCGAGCGCCACGACCCGTCCGACGCCCTCGTCTCGGACGGGGGACTGGGCGTGGACGGGCTGCCCCAAGGGGCGGTCGTCGCCACGTCGAGCCTCCGGAGAAGGGCGCAGCTCCTCCACCGCCGCCCGGACCTGGAGATCGCGGAGATCCGGGGGAACGTGGACACGAGGGTGCGCAAGATGCGGGACGGGGCCGCCGACGCCCTCGTCCTCGCGCGCGCCGGCCTCAAGCGCCTCGGCCTCGACGGGGACGTGCCGCACACCGTCCTCGGGCCGGAGACGATGCTCCCCGCCGTCGGCCAGGGTTCCCTCGCCGTCGCGACCCTCGCGGATCACGCGTTGCGCGGCGAGATCCGGGCGGCCCTCAACCACGAGCCCTCGGAGACCGCCGCATACACGGAGCGGGCGCTCCTGAACGAGCTCGAAGGGGGGTGCCGGGTGCCGGTCGGGGCGCTGGCGATCGTCAGGGACGGAGGGATACGGTTGCAGGGGCTCGTGGCGTCTCCGGACGGCGCGCTCTTGTACCGGGACGCCGCCGAGGGCACGGAGGCCGATGAGGTGGGGCGCCGGCTCGCCCGGGAGCTGCTCGGGCGCGGGGCCGGCGTGATCCTCGACGAGATCCGGGAGGTCAGGAGCTAGCGTGATCTACCTCGTAGGGAGCGGCCCGGGAGATCCGGGATTGTTCACCGTCAAGGGCGTCGAGTGCATGAGGGCGGCGGACGCCGTCGTCTACGACAGGCTCGCCCCCGAGGCGCTCCTCTCCCACGCCCCGCAAGGCGCCGAGAAGATCTACGTCGGCAAGAAGCCGGGGGCGCCGACGATGCCGCAGGAGGAGATCAACGCCACCCTCGTCCGCCTCGGCCGCGAGGGCAAGACGGTCGTGCGCCTCAAGGGCGGCGACCCTTACGTCTTCGGGCGCGGCGGCGAGGAGGCCCTCGCCCTCATAGAGGCCGGCCTCCCGTTCGAGGTGGTGCCCGGGGTGACGAGCGGGATCGCGGCCCCCGCCTACGCCGGCATCCCCGTGACGCACCGCCACGTCTCCACGTCCGTCGCCTTCGTCACCGGCCACGAGGACCCGGCCAAGGGGACGGAGGACGTCGACTGGGAGGGCATCGCCAACGGCGCCGAGACCCTCGTCCTGTACATGGGCGTCGGGCGCCTCCGCGAGATCTCGAAGCGCCTCATCGCCGCCGGCCGCGCGGGCGAGACCCCCGTCGCCTGCGTCCGCTGGGGCACCCGCCCCGAGCAGGAGACCGTCACCGCCACCCTGGAGACCGTCGCCGACAGGATCGAGGAGGTCGGGCTCAAGCCGCCCGCGATCACCGTGATAGGGGACGTCGTTTCTTTACGCGAAGACGGCCTCGACTGGTACGAGCGGCGCCCGCTCTTCGGCAAGAGGATTGTCGTGACGAGGGCCCGGGCGCAGGCCGGGGAGCTGAGCCGCGAGCTCGACGCTCGGGGCGCCGAGGTCCTGGAGTTTCCGACGATCGAGATAAAAGCGCCCGAGGACTTCGCCCCGCTCGACGCCGCGATACGGGACCTCGATTCCTTCGGCTGGATCGTCTTCACCAGCGCGAACGGTGTGGCGGCGTTCGTCGAACGCCTGCGGCACCACGGGCTCGACCTCCGGGCCGTGCCGCGCGGGGCGAAGCTCGCCGCGATAGGCCCCGCCACCGCCGACGCCGTCCGTGCCGCGGGCCTGAGGGTGGACGTCGTGCCCGGGGAGTACCGGGCCGAGGCGCTGCTCGAGGCGCTGCTCGACGGGTCGCCGTCCGGCGGGAAGGTCCTGATACCGCGGGCGAAGGTGGCGCGCGAGGTCCTGCCGGAGAAGCTCCGGGAGGCGGGGCTGGAGGTCGTCGTGCCGCCGGCGTACGAGACGGTCCCGTCGGAGGAGGGGAAGGACGAGCTCAGGGAGCGGCTCGTCTCCGGCGGCGTGGATTGCGTGACGTTCACGGCCTCTTCCACCGTCGAGAGCTTCGTCGGGGCGTTCGGCGGGGGGGCCAAGGATCTCCTGTCGAACACCCGGGTAGCGTGCATCGGGCCGATCACGGCGGAGACGGCGCGGGGGCACGGCATCCGGGTCGACGCCGAGGCCACGGAGTACACTATCCCCGGGCTCGTCGGCGCGGTGCTCGGCCTCTTCGCCGGGGCGCGCGACGGGACAGCGGTACCCCTGAAGAAGGACGGTTGACGACATGGCATTCCCCATCCAGCGGCTGAGAAGGACCCGCCGCACGGGCGCCCTGCGCGGGCTCGTGCGCGAGACCGAGCTCGCCCCCGGCGACTTCATCTACCCCATCTTCGTCGCGGCGGGGGAGGACGTGAGGCGCCCGATCCCCTCGATGCCCGGCATCTTCCAGCTCTCCATAAACCACGCCGTCGAGGAGGCACGCAGAGCCCACGCTCTGGGTATCTCCGGCGTCCTGCTCTTCGGCATCCCGGACGAGAAGGACGAGGCGGCGAGCGGGGCGTACGACCCCGAGGGCGTCGTGCAGCTCGCCACCCGCGCCATAAAGGACGCGGCGCCGGAGCTTCTCGTCGTCACGGACGTGTGCCTCTGCGAGTACACGAGTCACGGACACTGCGGCATGGTCGACCACGAGCGCCGCGAGGTGATGAACGACGTGAGCCTGGAGCTTCTCGCGCGCACGGCGACGGCCCAGGCCGAGGCCGGGGCGGACATCGTGGCGCCGTCGGACATGATGGACGGTCGCGTCGGCGCCCTGCGCGCCGCGCTCGACGCCGACGGCTTCGAGGAGACCCCGATCATGGCCTACTCCGCGAAGTACGCCTCGGCCTTCTACGGCCCGTTCCGCGAGGCCGCGGACAGCGCCCCGCAGTTCGGCGACCGGCGCGGCTACCAGATGGACCCGGCCAACGCCCGCGAGGCCCTCAGGGAGACCGCCCTCGACATCCAGGAGGGCGCCGACATCGTCATGGTCAAGCCCGCCCTCCCGTACCTCGACGTGGTGCGCCGGGTGCGCGAGGCCACCGACCTGCCCGTCGCCGCCTACAACGTCAGCGGCGAGTACTCGATGCTCAAGGCCGCGGCGCAGAACGGCTGGCTCGACGAGGAGCGGGCGGTGATGGAGGCGCTCACAGGCATCAAGCGCGCCGGAGCCGAGATCATCATCTCCTACCACGCCCCCGACGCCTCGCGCTGGCTTCAGAGCTGAACGCATCGGGTAAGCGGTATCACCGCCCCCGGAACGGGCCCGCGCTATAAATCACACAAGAGCTTTTAGGAGGACTTCACCGCTTGCAGGGTAGCGAGATGGGCACGAACGCGAGAGAGATTCTGCAGATGGACCGCTCGGCCCGGCTCATGGAGCGGGCCGTGAAGCGGCTTCCCGGCGGCGTGAACAGCCCGGTCAGGGCGTTCCGCTCGGTCGGCGGAGACCCCCTGTTCATGAGCCGCGGCGAGGGCTCCCGCGTCTTCGACGCCGACGGCAACTCCTACATAGACTACGTGATGAGCTACGGCCCCCTCGTCCTCGGCCACGCCCACCCGGAGGTCGTCCGGGTGCTGGAGGAGACGATCAAGGGCGGGACCACGTTCGGGGCGCCCACCGAGCTAGAGGTCGAGATGGCCGAGCTCGTCTGCGACGTCGTCCCCTCGATGGAGACCGTTCGGATGACCAACTCCGGCACCGAGGCCACGATGAGCGCCATAAGGGTCGCCCGCGGGTTCACGGGCCGCGACAAGATCCTGAAGTTCGACGGCAACTACCACGGCCACGGCGACGCCCTGCTCGTCTCGGCGGGCTCCGGGGTCGCCACCCTCGGCCTCCCCGACAGCCCCGGCGTCACGAGGGGCGCGGCGAAGGATACGACCGTCCTGCCGTACAACGATCTTGCGAGCGTACGGGCGCTCTTCGAGGAGCGCGGCGAGGAGTTCGCCGCCGTTATCCTGGAGCCCGTCGGCGGGAACATGGGCTGCGTGCCGCCCGATGGGGGCTACCTCGAGGGACTGCGCGAGATCACCCGGGAGTACGGCACCGTCCTCATCTTCGACGAGGTGATGACCGGCTTCAGGCTCGCGAGGGGCGGGGCGCAGGAGAGGTTCGGCGTCACGCCGGACATGACGTGCCTCGGCAAGATCATCGGCGGGGGGCTCCCCGTCGGGGCGTTCGGTGGTAAGCGCGAGATCATGGAGATGGTCGCCCCCTCCGGGCCGATCTACCAGGCCGGGACCCTCTCGGGGAACCCGCTCGCGATGGCCGCGGGCCTCGCCACCGTGCGCGCCACCGGCGAGCCGGGCTTCTACGAGGGTCTGGAGAGGCTCGGGGCGCGCTGGCGCACCGGCATGTCCGAGGCCGCGTCGGCGGGGGAGAGGCCGTTCACGATCAACGGGGTCGGCTCGATGGTGAGCATCTTCTTCGCCGACGGGCCCGTCACGGACTTCGGCTCGGCGGCCCGGTCGGACACGAAGGCGTTCAAGGACTTCTTCTGGCACATGCTCCGGCGCGGCATCTACCTGGCCCCGAGCCAGTACGAGGCCGGCTTTATCTCGCGCGTCCACTCCGACGAGGACCTCGACAGGACCTTCGAGGCGGCGAGGGAGTGGTTCGTGGCCGCGGGGAAGGGCTAGGGTTGCCCGCCGTTCGCCGGACGCCCGAGGCCTCGCTCGAGCAGATCTTCCTGCGCGCCTCCGGCGCCCTGCCCCTGAAGAAAGGGGACGACCGCGGCCGGATCGTCGCCGAGGCCCTGGGCCATCTTCAGGAGGGCTTCGGGGCGCACTACGCGGCCCCGAGGGCCTCGGACGACGCCATCCTCGTGGGGGACACCTCCTACGCCTGGGCCGTGGACACGATCGCCCGGCTCGACGAGCCCCGCTTCGTCGGGGTGGCGAGCCGCATGATCCGGGACGGCGCAGGCGAGATCTCGCGCGGCGGCGCCGTCACGCTGGAGCTCTGGACCCCGCACCTCGCGCAGCTGCTCGGCATCATCTCCGGCGAGGACGAGGGTCGCTCGAAGGAGCGCATAAGGGCGGCGGCGGACGAGGTCTCCCGTGGCGCCGAGTAGCCCCCGGGCGGCGGACGGCGCGCCGAACCATCGCGGCGTCGCGGAGCGCGGGCGGCGTGGGTAGACGGCCCGCCCCGAGGGGGAACCTCCCCGAAGGCTCCCTCTCGACCGGCGAGGAGCGCGCCCGGCTCGTGCGCGAGATGTTCGACCGCATCGCCGGCCGCTACGAGCTCTTGAACACCCTGATGACGGCCGGCCTGAACCGCCTGTGGAACAGGGGCGCCGTCCGAGCCGCGGCCCTCGGGCCGGGCGATCGGGCGATCGACCTCGCCTGCGGGGCCGGGGCGCTCACCCGGGACCTCGCGAAGAAGGTCGGCCCCACGGGCTACGTGCTCGGCATGGACTTCTCGCGGGAGATGCTGAAGTCCGCGGGGACCCGCCCGCTCCCCAACGTCGAGTACAAGCTCGGGGACGCGACGGATCTGCGCGGCATCGAGAGCGGATCGTTCGACGCGGCCACCATCGCCTACGGGGCGCGCAACATCCCCAGCCTCGACGCGCTCTTCGGGGAGATGGCGCGGGTGGTGCGGCCCGGCGGGAGGGTCGTGTGCCTGGAGATAGCGCGGCCCGAGGGCCGGGTATCTGCTACCTTCTACGGGCTGTGGTTCGACAGGGTGGTGCCGTGGCTCGGCGCGAAAGTATCGGGGGATGCATGGGCGTATTCATATCTCCCCGAATCGGTGAAAGCATTCGTGGCACCGGACGAGTTAGCCCATATAATGAGGCGCAATGGATTACAAAACGTTACATGGCGGCCCAACGCTGGCGGCATCGTCACCCTCCACGTCGGGACGAAACCTGGCTGAGAGCGCCCGGCAGCTGCGCGACGCGCTCCCCGACGAGGCGTCGCGGAGCGTGTCGGCCGTGGAGGAGCGGCTCGTGGAGATCGCGAGCGTCGCCCCCTCGGGGCTCGTCGCGCCCGCGCTCGAGGCGCTCACCGCCGGCGGCAAGCGCCTCCGGCCGATCCTGATGGTCCTGTGCGCCCGCATGGGGCGGCCGGAGACCGGCGCGCTCCTCACCGCCTCGGCCGCCATCGAGGCGCTCCACACGGCCACCCTGATCCACGACGACGTGGTCGACAAGGCCGCTAAGAGGCGGGGCAGGCCGACGACGGTCGCCGCGTACGGGCGCGAGATCGCCGTGGCGACGGGGGACTACCTCTTCGCCGAGGCCTTTCACGGCCTCGCGGAGATCGGGGACCCTAGGCTCGTCCGGGCCTTCGCCGAGGCGTCGATGGGGCTGGCCGAGGGCGAGCTCGAGCAGTACCGCTCCTCGCGCGGCCCGGTCGAGGTCGAGGCGTACCTCGAGCACATCCGGATGAAGACCGCCGGGCTGTTCAGGGCGGCGTGTGTGGCCGGCGGCTCCCTCGGCGGGCTCTCGCTCAAGCAGATCGACGCTCTGGCGACCTACGGGCAGGCGCTCGGGCTCGCTTTCCAGATGTCCGACGACGTCATGGACCTCGTCGGCAAGCCGGGCCTGATGGGCAAGGGGATAGGCGCGGACCTCGCCGAGGGGACGGTGACGCTGCCGGTCATCTTCGCCATCAAGGAGGGCGACGCGGCGGCCATAAGGCGCGTGCTGGAGACGCCGAACCCCGCGCCGGAGGTGCTGGAGGCCGGGATCGAGGCCGTCCTCGCGACCGACGCGATCAACAAGACCGAGGCCTGGGCCCTGGGCGAGGTCGAGGCGGCCATAGAGGGCCTCTCGCTCCTCCCCGACGGGGCGGAGCGCGCGATCCTCGAGGCGATAGCCAGCGAGGTGGTGGGCAGGGATGCCTGAGCCAGCCGCGCCGCAGGCGTCGACCCCCCTCGGGCCGCGCCAGGGGGAGGTCCCCGGTCGTCTTTCCTCCCGGCGCGACGCAGACTCGAGCTTCCTCCCCAACCTTTAAGTGTCGCGGTTCGTGTTGCGCGTCGGTTTCGTCGACGGTCTGAGCTGCCTGCCCTTGCGCATGGGTCTGCAGGCGACCGGCGGTCTCGACGGGGTCGAACTCGTCGGCGGGGCGCCGGACGAGACGGACGCCATGCTCCTCTCCGGCGAGCTGGAGCTCGGGCTCGTCTCCTCGGCGAGCTGGGAGGGGAACCGCGACAGGCTCTGGCGCGTGCCGGGCTACGGCATCGCCTCCGACGGGCCGGTGATGGACGCGCTGCTCGCCGTGCGCAGGGGACGGTCGCTGCGGGAGGCCCGGAGCGTCGCGCTCGCGAGCGAGGCGGCGACGAGCCACGGCCTCGCCCGGGTGGTGCTGGAGCGCGTCTGCGGCGCCTCGCCCCGTTACGAGGTCGTCTCCCCGCGCCCGGGGTGGGCGCTCGCCGAGTACGACGCGGCGCTCTTCGTCGGGGAGGCCGCGCTGGAGGCTCGACGCCTCGGCGGCGTGGACACCGTGGACCTCGGGGAGGTGTGGCGCGAGTACGCGTCGCTGCCGATGGTCTACGCCGTCTGGGCGTCGCGCGGGGACCCGGCGAGGTACGGATTCTGGGCGGATCGGGTCGCCCTCGCCGTCGGCTGGGCGGAGCTCCACGCGGACGAGGTCGTGGAGGAGGCGCGCCGCCGCGGCGCCCCGGCGACGCCCGAGGACCTGAGGGAGTATTTCTCCGCCATCGGCTACCGGGTCGGTCTCAGGGAGGGGGAGGGCTTGAAGAGGTACCTCGCCGAGAGCCGGCTCCTGTCCGCCGGACCTTTCGGGAGGGTTAGCGCATAATAGGCGCCGTGCCCGCCGCCCAAAGGCGCCGGCCGCGACCGCGTAACCCGGATCTTTAGAAGAGAACGCCGCGGGCAGCCCGCGGCTCCACGGAGGAGGAGACCCGAGATGACCCGAGAGCTGATCCTGACCGCCGACCTCGTCCTCCCAGTCTCGGTCTCCCCCATCAGGGACGGAGCGCTCCTCGTCCGCGACGGGCGCATCTCCGCCGTCGGTCCGCTCGGGGACGTCGAGCGTAGCGCCCCGGACGCCGAGGTCCGCCGCTTCGCGGGGCACACGATCCTGCCGGGGGCGGTCAACGCCCACGCCCACCTGGGCTTTCGCAGAAGGGACAAGCCGGCCGGCGGCCCGTTCTCCGTCTGGCTGCGCGAGCTTATCTCCAAGCTCCCGGAGAAGGAGGCGTGGACCGCCGAGGCGGCGCGCGACTCGGCCCGCGAGGCCGTCGAGGCGGGCACGACGTATATGGCGGAGTCCTCGCCCTACGGGGAGTGCCTGCCCCAGCTCGCCGGGAGCGGGATGGCCGGCACCGTCCACGCCGAGTTCTTCCCGGGGGACTACGAGGGGATGGGGCCGCAGGAGAGGGTCGACGCGATCTTTGGGAGCGTCACGAAGATGCGCGAGGGCCTCCCCCCGAGGGTGGATTGCCAGGTCAGCGTGCACTCCCCATACACCGTGGATCCCGTCTCCGCCGGGCTCGCGGCGGTCAGGTCGCGCGAGGAGGGCGGACGGCTCGCCATCCACCTCTCCGAGAGCCCCGAGGAGGTCGAGTTCGTCTTCGAGGGGACGGGCGGGCTCGTGGACATCTTCGAGAGGGCCGATTGGGGCGGCCGGGGCGTCTCGCCGGTCCAGTTTTTCGAGGAGACGGGCGTCCTCGGGGCGAACGTAATCGCCGCGCATCTGGCGACGGCCGTCTCGGAGAACGACCTGGACATCCTGAGGACCACGAACACGGCGGCGGCCCACTGCCCGCGCTCGAACGAGTACCTCGAGTGCGAGGTCTCGCCGGTGCCGGCGATGCTGGAGAGGGGCATCAGGGTCGGTATGGGGACGGACGGGCTGTGGAGCAGCCCGAGCATGAACCTCTTCGAGGAGACGGTGGTCGCGGTCCGGCTGCACGGCTTGAGCGGCGCCCTCGCGCTCGAGCTTGCCACCCTCGGCGGCGCGCGGGCGCTCGGCGTGGGGGACGAGACGGGGAGCCTCGAGGTCGGCAAGTACGCCGACCTCGCGATCGTCGGGGCGGCCCCGAACGGCGACGACCCCGAGATGGCCGTCGTCGAGGCGGCGGCGGGCGGCGGGGTCGCGGCGACCGTGGTTTCGGGGGAGTTCGTATACAATCAGGCGAGCTCGTAAGGCTTCTTGGGAGAGTAAACCGTCATGATGATGAACCGGGACAAGCTCGGCCTGTGGACCAGGATCGGCGCCATTCTGCTGGCCGTCCTGTTCGTCCTCTCGTTCGTCCTCTTCGGCATAGGGTCGAACGTCAGCTACAACCCGCTGGACCTCTTCCGCAGCCCCGAGGACCAGCAGGCCGCGCAGCAGACCACCGGCTCCGAGGAGCAGATCGAGCGCGCCAGGGCCGAGCTCGAGGAGAACCCCGAGGACCCGAGGGTCATCAGGCGCCTCGCGGGCCTCTACCTCCAGAACGGCCAGACGAGCGAGGCCGTAAGGGTCCTCGAAGAGGGACGCGAGGCGGCGCCGAACGACCCGGCCATCCCGCTCGTGCTCGGCCAGGCCTACGATCAGCAGGCCCAGGCGCTCACCGACGCGGGGGAGCGCGAGGCCACCTACGCGAAGGCCGGGGAGGCCTACGTCGCCGCCGCCGAGATCGAGGAGAACGAGCGCAGGGACGCCCAAGCGTTCCTCCTCGCCGGGGCGGCCTACGAGCAGGCCGGCGACAAGGGCAGGGCGATCCAGTACTGGAACGAATACCTGGAGATAGAGCCCGAGGGCGAGCAGGCCGACGCCGTCAAGGAGCGCATCGGCACGCTGCTCCAGGGCGGGGAGACGACCGGCGCTGCCGCCGAGGGCGCGGAGGGTCAATGATCCGTGGCTCGACACAGGGCGTATAATGTTCTTGATGCGGACGAGGAAGATTAGGAGGCACGCGTGAACGCGGCGTTGATACCGGTTCTCGGCTCGGTCGGTCCGACGGAGTTGATCATCATTCTGACGATAGTTCTGCTCCTCTTCGGGGCCAAAAAGATCCCCGAGCTCGCCAGGGGCCTCGGCACCGGCGTGAGGGAGTTCAAGAGGGGCACCTCCGGTGCCGGCGAGAAGGACGAGGTCCGGGGCACCGACAAGAACGAGGCCATCGTCGGCGGTGGTGACGACGAGGACGCACGCCCGCAGGACTCCCGCGAGGACGGCGCGGACCTCGCCGCCGAGCGTGCCGCGAGGCGCACCGAGCAGCAGCAGCGCTAGAGCTACCCTAAAGCTTTCCCATGGCAGGCCGCCTGCGCATACCCGTAGGTCCGCGCGACGAAGCGCGGATGACCCTGATCGAGCACCTCGAGGAGTTCCGCTCGAGGCTCTTCAGGGTGGCGATCGCCTTCGTCCTGGCGTGCATCGGCACCTGGATCTTCCGCCGCCAGATCTTCGACTGGCTCCTGGAACCCGCCAACCTCGACAGGCTGACGTTCATGGGCCCCGCGCAGGGCCTCATGACGGACGTGAAGCTCTCCCTGTTCGCCGCCTTCCTGGTTACGATCCCCGTGGTCATCTACCAGGCCTGGATGTTCGTCGCCCCGGCCGTCGGCGAGGTGGGGCGCGCGTTCACCTACGTTATCGTCACCCTCTCCTCCCTGCTCTTCCTGGCGGGGGTCGCCTTCGGGTACTACGCGGTCCTCCCGGTCGGCTTGCAGTTTCTGCTGGGGTACGAGAGCGAGCGGTTCGAGGCGCTGCCCACGGCCGATACCTACCTGCCGTTCATAACCCGTACCCTGCTGGCCGCAGGGATCGTCTTCGAGCTGCCCGCGGCGACCTACGTGGGGGCGAAGCTCGGGCTCGTCACGGCGCCCACGCTGAGGCGGTTCCGCAAGCACGCCCTCATCGTCAACGCCGTGCTCGCCGCGGCGCTCACCCCGAGCCCGGATCCGTTCAGCATGGTCTTGATGGCCATTCCGCTGGCGATCATGTACGAGCTCAGCATCATAATCGCCCGTTTCGTCAACCCGATGGTCGCGCACGAAGAGGCCATGGAGAGCTCCCCGCTCTCCGACCGCCTCCCCGAAGAGGACGAGGCCGCCGCGGAAGACGAGCCCGAGGACCGCCCCGAGACGCGCCGGGACGACGAGCGCGCGCAGGAGCGGGACCTCTAGCTTCTTACGCGCTCCCTTGTAGCGCGCTTGATCGCGTAGTTACATGTAGCGTGCCGCGAGCAGACTTTTTGTTCTTTTTGTGGTAGAACCCCGTGTCGTGGAAGCAGGTAGCAGCATAGTGAATCCGGGGCTTTCCTACGGCTCGTCCGGCCCAAGCAGTGGACGAAGAACGGCTTCGTTCTCGCCGGGGTGGTCTTCGCGGGCGAGGCGTTGGACTTCTCGAGCGTCGTCCCGGCGCTGCTCGCGTTCGTGGCCTTCTGCGCGCTCTCGGGTCGGTGTACGCGGCGAACGACGTGTTGGACGTCGAGGAGGACCGCGGCCACCCGGAGAAGAGCAAGAGGCCGGTGGCTAGCGGGGAGATCCCGGTTCGCACGGCAGCCTTCTTCGCGGCCCTGCTGGCCGCCGCCGGTATCAGCCTCGCGTTCTTCGTGGCCCCGGGGGTCGGGCTCGCCGGCGTTGCTTACCTCTTGTTGCAGGCGCTCTACTCGCCGATTTTGAAGCACGTGGCGATCCTGGACGTGATGAGCATCTCCGCCGGGTTCGTGCTGCGGGCGCTCGCCGGGGTGGCGGCGGTCGGGGAGGCGATCTCCCCGTGGCTTATCGTTTGCACCGGGCTTTTGACGCTCTTTCTAGGCTTCTCCAAGCGGCGCCACGAGCTGGCCGCCCTCGGGGAGGACGCGGTGGTGCACCGGAAGAACCTCAAGGACTACTCCATCGACATGCTCGACCAGATGATGAACATCATGGTCGCGGCGACGATCATCGCCTACGCGATGTACACCTTCTTCGCCCACGAGGATCGGCTGATGATGGCCAGCATCCCGTTCGTGGTCTACGGGGTGTTCCGCTACATGCTCCTCGTCCACCGCAACGGCGGCGGCAACCCGGACACGCTGCTCCTCCAGGATCGGCCGCTCCAGATCACGCTGGTCCTGTTCCTGGCCGTGGTCATGTCCGTCATCTACTTCTTCTAGCGCCCCCTTGCAGAGCCTGAAACGCAACCTCGTCCTCGCCCTGGGGCTGAGCGTCGCCGTGTACCTCGCGATCGCGGTCCTGAGCGACCTCGGGGAGCTCGTGGAGGCCTTCCGGCGCTTCGACTGGCTTCTCGCCCCGGTGATACTGGGCCTCGTGGCGCTCTCCTACGCCGGGCGCTTCGTCCGCTGGGCCTACTACCTGCGGGTGCTGGGGATCTCGCTGCCCCTCGGCCAGAACGCCGCCATCTTCGCGGCGGGCCTGAGCATGACCGTCTCGCCGGGGAAGCTCGGCGAGGTGCTCAAGAGCGTGTTCATGCGCCGGGCCGCGGGCACGCCCGTCGCCCGGTCCGCCCCCGCGGTCGTCGCGGAGAGGGTGACGGACGGGACCGGCATGATCCTCTGGGGCCTGCTGGGCGCCCTGACCTTCGACTTCGGCCTGCAGGCCCTGATCGCGTTCTCCATCGCGATGGTCGGGGCGGTGGCGGTCTTCCGGTCCAAGAAGCTCTCGCTCCTGGCGGAGAGGGTGATGTCCAGGCTGCCGCTCCTCAAACGCCTCGCGCCGCACCTGAGCGAGTTTCACGGGCCTCCAACGAGCTTCTGGGGCTGCGCCCGCTCCTCGTCGCGACGGTCGTCTCGTTTCTCGCGTGGGGGCTTGAGATCGTAGCAGTCTATCTTTGCGTGGTGGGGATAGGGCGAGCGTGCCGTTCCTCGTGGTCGTGTTCATCTTCGCCGTAAGCTCCCTGGGCGGGGCCCTCAGCATGATCCCGGGGGGATAGGGGTCGCCGAGGCGGGGCTCGCCGGCGGGTTCAGGTTCTACGCCGGGCTCTCGGGCGGGCTCGCGGGCGCGCTGACGCTCCTGATCCGTCTCGCCACCCTATGGTTCGCGACCTTTGTGGGCATCGTCGGGCTCCTAGTGGTGCGCCGCGTGGTCGGGGAGCCGGTCGGCGACGTGGCCGACGAGGCGGCCTCCGCGGGCGAGGCCGGGGCCGCCGAAGGGGAGGACGAGACGCAGACCGTGCCGCCTGCGGAGCTGGATCGCAAGCCGTAGTACGGACGCGAGCAGACGTCCCGAGGCCTTGTACTGGCCGTTGGTGTTTCCGCCTTGTGTTATAAAATTTAAAGTATGCGACTTATCATTTCCGAAAAAGCCAACGCCGCGAAGAAGATAGCCCAGTTTCTCGCCGAGGATTCCGTAAGGGACGGCAAGCACCGGAGCGTCCCGCACCACACCTTCACCTGGAAGGGGGAGGAGTGCGTCTCCGTGGGCCTCAAGGGGCACGTGCTCAACCCCGAGTACCCGGAGGAGTACTCCAACTGGCAGAAGGTCGAGCCGTCGAGCCTCATCGACGCCGAGATCTTGAAGTCCGTCTCCGAGAAGGGGGTGGCCGAGGCCATCCGCGCCCTCTCCAAGAAGGCCGACAGCGTCGTCATCGCCACCGACTTCGACCGCGAGGGCGAGCTTATCGGGGTCGAGGCCCTGAGCCTCTCCTTCGAGGCGAACCCCGCGCTCATGGACCACGTCGAGCGCGCCCGCTTCAGCGCCCTCACCAAGGGCGAGGTCACCCGCGCCTTCGAGGAGCTCGTCGAGGTCAGCCGCGAGCTCGCGGCGGCCGGCGAGGCGCGGCAGGACATAGACCTGATCTGGGGCGCCACCCTGACCCGGTGGGTCTCCCGCGCGACGAAGCGCTACGGGAGCGCCTTCCTCTCCGTCGGCCGCGTCCAGAGCCCGACCCTCGTCCTCATCTCCGAGCGCGAGCGCGAGCGGCGCGCCTTCAACCCCGAGCCGTACTGGGAGATAGAGGCGAACCTCAGAAACGGCGAGGCCTTCGGCGCCCGCCACGCCGCCGGACGCTTCAAGGACGAGGCCGTCGCGAGGACCGCCTACGAGAACATGACGGACGTCGCCACGGTGACGGAGGTCAAGGAGAAGTCCGCCACCCGTCCCGCCCCGACGCCGTTCAACACGACCGGCTTCCTCACGGCGGCGGCGAACATCGGGATCAGCCCGAGCCGCGCGGCGCGCCTCGCCGAGGACCTCTACACCGACGGCTACATCTCCTACCCGCGTACGGACAACACCGTGTACCCCAAGAGCCTCGACATGCGCGAGGTCCTCGGGCAGCTCAAGCGGGTGGAGGGCGTCGGAGAGTACGTAGACGGGCTCCTCGCCAAGGGCGAGCTCACGCCGACGCGGGGCAAGAAGGAGACGACGGACCACCCCCCGATCTACCCGACCGGGCACGTCTCCAAGAACGCGCTGAGGGACGATCAGTGGAAGATCTACCAGCTCGTCGTCCGCCGCTTCCTCGCGACGCTCTCCGAGCCCGCCAAGACCTTGCGCACCACGGTTCGCCTCGAGAGCGGCGGCGAGCCGCTGGTCTCCGGCGGCACGGTCGTGACGCACGAGGGCTGGCTCGGCGTCTACCACTACGGCCGGCGCGCCGACGAGGAGATGCCGAAGCTCGAGGAGGGCCAGCCCGTCCGCGTCGAGGAGAAGGAGTTTCTCGCGAAGGAGACCCAGCCGCCGAGCCGCTACGGCCAGGGGCGCCTCCTGCGTGTCATGGAGGACCTGGGGCTCGGGACGAAGGCGACGCGGCCCTCCATCATCCAGAACCTCTACGACCGGGGCTACGTCCACGACGACCCCGTCGTGCCGACGGAGACCGGGATGGCGGTAGCCAGGGCGCTCAAGGACTTCGCCTCCGAGATCGCCACGCACGAGATGACCGCCGAGCTCGAGCGGAGCATGGACGAGATCTCCGAGGGCAAGACCTCCAAGGACGCCGTCGTCGACGAGTCAAGGGACGTACTCCGCAAGGTCTACGAGCACCTCCAGAGCTCCGAGACCGAGTTCGCGGACATCGTCTGGGACGGCATCCGGGAGGACTCCATCCTGGGCCCGTGCAAGAAGTGCGGCAAGAACCTCACGATCCGCAAGGCCAAGAAGAGCGGCAAGCGGTTCGCCGGGTGCGAGGGCTACCCGGACTGCGACCAGACCTACTCGCTGCCGCCGCGCGGCGAGATCATCCCGCTCGGCACCCTGTGCGACGCGTGCGGCTCGCCCGAGATAAAGGTCGTGAGCTTCGGCCGGCGGCCCTGGATCACGTGCATCGACATGTCCTGCCCCAAGCAGCAGGAGCGGCGCCAGGCCATCGCGGAGGCCAGGGCCGCGAAGGAGAAGGAGGCGGCCGCAAAGGCCGCCGAGGACGGGGACGCCGAGGGGGGTGACGGCGCATCGAAGAAGACGCGCGCAAAGACGACGAGAAAGAAGCCGGCCGCGAAGGCCGCGGCGAAGCCGAAAGGCGCGGCCGCCAAGGAGCCCGTGAAGTCCACCACGTAGGGGAGAGGATAGACCTCGCCGAGGGCGAGCCCGACGCGCGCCCCCCGTCCGTAGCGGTGCGTGCGGGGGGACACGCTCTCTTGTGGACCCTCGCCGCCGTCGTTTGCTATGCTGGCGCGCTGTAGCTGATACATCTTTGAGACCGTAAGGAACCTGATTTGGCCCCTGTTATCGGAGTGACGGCGACCCTCAAGCAAGACGTGGAGCAGCGCGACACGCGCCCCTTGGGCACCTACGTGCGCGCGGACCTCGACTACGTGGCGGGGGTGGCCCAGGCCGGCGGCGTCCCGGTGGTGCTGCCGCCGTTCGTCGAGGCCGCCGAGGAGATGGTGCGGGGGATAGACGGGCTGCTCCTGAGCGGGGGGAGCGACCTCGACCCGAGCTACTACGGGGAGAGCGCCATCCCCGAGCTCGACGTGACGCTGCCGGAGCGGGACGTGTTCGAGATGGCGCTCCTGGAGCACGCGCTCGATCGCGGGCTGCCGGTCTTCGGCATCTGCCGGGGGCTACAGGTCCTCAACGTCGCGTTCGGTGGGACGCTGTACCAGGACCTCCCGTCTCAGCTCAACCCCGCCCTGATCGCGCACCGCCAGCTCTACCCGAAGTGGGAGTGGACGCACGAGGTCGAGCTGGAGGAGGGGAGCGCGACGCGGGAGATCATGGCCGTTCCCTCCTCGCGCGTGAACTCCTACCACCACCAGGCGGTGAAGGACCTCGCGGAGCCCTTCAGGGCCGTCGGCCGCTCGGTGGACGGTATCGTGGAGGCGATCGAGCACCGCAACCTCTCGGAGCGCTGGATCGTCGCGGTGCAGTGGCACGCGGAGGCGATGCGCGAGGGGGACGTCGGCCCCGAGCACCGAAACCTCTTCAAGGCCCACGTCGCCGCCGCGGAGCGCCACGCCCTGAAGAGGGCCGCAGCTTAAAGCGGTTGGTCGCAGAGCCCACCCGCGGCCCCTTCGTCACCGTGGAGGGCCTGGACTTCTCCGGCAAATCCACCCTCGTCTCCCGCCTCAAGGACGAGCTGGCCGGGCTCGACCCCCCCGTGTACTTCACCCGCGAGCCCGGTGGCGCCGCCGCCGCCGAGCGAGTACGCGCCCTGCTCCTCGACCCCGAGCTGGAGATGGCCGCGTGGACGGAGGCCTACCTGTACGCGGCGGCCCGCGCCGAGCTCGTGACGCGGGAGATCCTGCCGCGCCTCGGGCGGGGCGAGACCGTGGTCTGCGAGCGGTTCCTGGATTCCAGCGTCGCCTACCAGGGCTACGGCCGGGGCCTGGGCGCGCGCGAGGTGCGGGACCTCAACTCCTGGGCGGTCGGCACCGTCGTGCCGGACATGACCTTCTACCTGCGCCTCGACGGGGAGGAGCGGGCGCGTCGCGCCCGCGGGTCCGAGGCGCCGCTCGACCGGATCGAGCGCGTCGGCGACGAGTTCATGGGGCGCGTGGAGGTCGGGTTCGAGGAGATCTCGCGCGCCGAACCCGGACGGGTGCGCGTCCTCGACGCCTCGCTCCCGCCCGCGGAGCTCGCCGGGACCGTCCGCGACGAGATCCTGGGGCTCAGGGCCGGGTGAGTACTTTCGACGGCCTGGTCGGGAACGAGCCGGCGCTCGGCATCCTGAGCCGCGCCCTCTCCTCCGGCGACATCTCGCACGCTTACCTGTTCCACGGTCCCCCGGCGTCGGCAAGGAGACGGCGGCGCGGAGGTTCGGGGCGGCGCTCGTCGGGGCGGGGACGCTCTCGCCGAGGACCGCGCGCTCAGGGGCCTCCACCCGGACCTCACGACCGTGGAGCCGGAGGGGCGCTTCACCACGATCGGGCAGATCCGGGAGGTGGTGCGGCTCGCGACGAGCCGGCCGTTCGAGGGGCGCGGCGCGTCTTCGTGCTGCGGGCGAACACCCTCAACGTCCAGGCGGCCAACGCCCTGCTGAAGACGCTGGAGGAGCCGGAGGGCGGGGCGGTCTTTCTGCTGCTCGCGGTCTCGCTGGAGAGCGTGCTGCCGACGATCGTCTCGCGCGCCCAGTCCATCCGCTTCAACCCCGTCCCGCGCGAGGAGGTCGTCTCCTTTCTCCTCGCGCGGGGGTACGGCGAGGACGAGGCGCGTCTCGCGGCCTCGCTGGGCCGGGGGAGCGTCGGGCTCTCCTTGCGCTACGCGGCGGAGGGCGAACTCAGGGAGCTGAGGGAGGCCGTCCTCGGGGCCGGGTTCTTGTTCTCGGCGAACTTCGAGGAGCGGGCGCGGGCGGTCGAGGCGCTCGTGGCCCGGGCCGAGGAGGTCGGCGCGGCCCGGGAGCGTGAGGTCCTCGCGGGCTACGAGGACGGGCCGGACCGGAGGGCGAAGGACGCCGCCAAGAGGCTCGGGCGGGCGGCCCGCGACGGGGCGGTGGCCGAGGCGCTGGAGCTTCTGGCGCTGCTGTACCGGGACGCGGCGGTGTCGGCGGCGGGGGCCGGGGAGCTCGTGGCGAACACGGATCGGGTTGGGGAGATTCGGGCGCGCGTCGAGGAGCATCGCGGGGCGGACTGGGGCGGGGCGGCGCGGATCCTGAGGGAAGCCGGGGAGGGGCTCCAGTATAATGTCCCTCCAGAGGCGATCCTGGAGGTGGCGCTATCTCGGACACGGCGGAAGATACTCGGGTAACTCCCCCGAGGAGCTGCCCCGGCTGGTGGACGTTCGCATCCCCGGCGCCGGGGTCGCGAAGCTCTGCTACGCCCGCGACCTGGATCTTCGGGTGGGCTACAGGGTCGTCGTGCAGACCGAGAACGGCGAGTTCGTCGGCCGGGTCGCCCTCACCCCGAGGCGCCGCGAGCCCTACGTCCAGCCCTACGACATCCTGCGCGTCCTCACGGAGGAGGACGAGAGGGAGGAGGACGCCAACCGGGAGCTCGGGCGCGAGATCCGGATCGAGGCCCAGAAGCTCGTCCGCGACCACCGCGTCAAGGACGTCGCGTTTATCGGGTGCGACGTCTCCCTGGACGGCTCGTACATCGAGGTGAAGTACGAGACGAACGGGCGGCCGGACCTCGGGGCGGTTCGCCGGGGGCTGGAGCGGCGCTACGAGGCGAGGGTCCTGTTCAAGCGCTTCACGTTTATCGAGCGCTCCTCGGACATCGGGGGCTGCGACGACTGCGGGGTGCCCCTGTGCTGCGCGACCTGGAGCGGGGCCAGGAGCATGGGCCCCGTCAACGTCCGGCTCGCCAAGCAGCAGGGCGTGACGCCGAACGACAAGATCATGGGCTGCTGCGGCGAGGTGAAGTGCTGCATGCGCTACGAGCACGACGCCTACAAGGAGTTCAAGGAGCGGGCCCCGTTCAAGAACTCCGTCGTGACGCTCGAGGGCAAGGAGGGCAAGGTCGTCGACTACTCGATGGTCAAGGACTCCGTCGTCGTCCAGTTCGGGCCGAAGAGGAGCGAGCGCGAGCTCGTACCCCTGGGCCGCCTCGTCCCCGAGAACCCGAGCGTCGTCCCCGCCGACCCCGAGGAGTGGGCGAGCCCCGAGACACCGGAGGCCGCGTCGGAAGAAGAGCCGGAGGCCCCCGGGGACGGCCCTGGAGAGGGCTCCTAACCCCCTCGTGCTCGGCAACCTGTGCGACGTGCCCGGCGTGCTCGTCGGGCACGCCACCGACAGGGAGGGGGCGACCGGCTGCACGGCGGTCTTGTTCGACCGGCCCGCCGTCGTCGGGGTGGACGTCCGGGGATCATCCCCCGAGACGCGCGGCACCGCCGGGCTCGGGCAGACCGGGATCGTGCGCCACAGGCAGGGCATCCTGCTCACCGGCGGCAGCGCCTTCGGCCTCTCGGCGGCGGACGGGGTGATGCGCTACCTCGAGGAGCGCGGCATCGGCCTCGACGTCGGGGTCGCCCGCATCCCGCTCGTCGCCGCCGCCGTCCTCTTCGACCTCGCGACGGGCTCCGCGGACGCCCGCCCGGACGCCGCCATGGGCTACGAGGCCGCATCGTCCGCCGAGAGCGGGGCCTTCGAGGAGGGGACGGTCGGCGCGGGGACGGGGGCCAGCGTGGGGAACATCCTCGGCATGGAGCGGGCGATGAAGGGCGGGCTCGGAACGGCCTCCGCGCGCCCCGGGGGCGGGGAGGGCGGCCTCATCGTCGCGGCGCTCGTCGCGGTGAACGCCTTCGGCGACGTCCGCGACCCGGGGACGGGGGAGACCCTCGCCGGCCCGCGCCTCGACGGCGGAGCCTTGGGGGACACGGTGGAGCTCATGCCGGAGGCCGCAGCACGGGTACGGTGGGGCGAGAACACGACCCTCGGGATCGTGGCGACGAACGCCCGGCTCGACACCTCGCAGGTCCAGAAGGTCGCCGAGATGGGCCACGACGGCCTCGCACGCGCCATAAGCCCCGTCCACACCACCGTCGACGGGGACCTCGTCTTCGCCGCCGCCCTCGGCGAGGTCGACGCCGCCACGGACGTCGTCGGGGCGTGGGGGGCGCGCGTGCTCTCGGAGGCCGTGGTCCGCGCCGTGCGCGCCGCGAGTGGCCTCTCCGGCCTCCCCTCCGTCTCCGAGCTCCCGCTAGGCGGTGCCCCTCGGGCATAACGGATAGGGAAGTCCCGAGGGGGCGCGAGCGCCCGGTGCCGCCCGGACCGACGGGCTAGGAGATCTAGTGGACGAGAACAACGCCCCCGGCGTGCACGACGAGGAGGAGCGTCTGTGCGCCGTGTGTGGGGACGAGATCGAGGGGACGTACTTCAGGGTCGGGCACCTCTTGAGCCCGCACAAGCTCGCCGTCTGCGAGGCGTGCTTCGACGGGCGCAAGACCTGGATGGAGCTCAAAGACCGCTACTTCGCCGACTACGTCGACCGCTACAAGGAGATGGAGGAAGAGGTCCGGCAGGGCTACGAGGGGTAGGGCCCGAAAGGACGAGGGGTCCGGGATTAACCCGGGCCCTCGCTCGTGCTCGGTGGATCTGTGCGCTAGCTTTCTAGGCTTCGGCGCCCTCGGGGACCAGGATGCCCCGGCCGCGCAGTTTGCCGGTGTTGAGGTCCTGGATCGCGTCGTTGACCGCGTCGAGCGGGTAGGTCGCGGTGTGGAGCTTGACCAGGCCGCGGGCGGTGAGGTTCATCAGCTCCTCGAGGTCGTTGTAGGTGCCGACCAGGTTGCCGATGACGCTGCGCTCCGTGGAGATGATGTCTATCGTCGGGACGTTGACCGTGCCGCCGTAGCCGATGACGTAGTGGAAGCCGGCCGGGCGGGTCATCTTCCACGCCTCGTCCTCGGCGCCCCGCTCGCCGACGTAGTCGAAGACCACCTCGGCGCCGCCGTTGGTCATCTCGATGACCTGGTCCGAGTAGCCCTCGCGGACCTGCACGGTCTCGTCAGCACCCCACTCCTTGGCGAGCTCGAGGGCCTCCTCGTTGGGGTCCACGACGATGATGTTCGTGGGCGTCATCGCCCTCAAGCACTGGATGCCGATGTGCCCGAGGCCGCCGGCCCCTATGACGACGGCGTTCGTGCCCGCGTACAGCTCCGGTACGCTCTTTCGGACGGCGTGGTGGGCGGTCAGGCCCGCGTCCGCGAGCGCCGCTATGTCCTTGGGCTGGAGGACGGGGTCGAGCTTCACGACGCTCCTCGCGCTCGTCCTGAGGAGCTGGGCGAAGCCACCGTCCTGGGAGATGCCGGGGAACGCGCCGTTCACGCACTGCATGTCGCGCCCGGCGCGGCAGTAGTGGCAGAGCCCGCAGGTCATCAACGGGTGGCAGATCACCGTGTCGCCCGGCTGGACGTTCGTGACCGCGGATCCCACCTCCTCGACCCAGCCGGAGTTCTCGTGCCCGAGGATGTAGGGCAGGAGGCTCCCGTCCGCGTCCTGGATGGGCGCCCACTGGCCCTCGACGACGTGTATGTCCGTCCGGCAGAGCCCAGCGGCCCCGACCCGCACGATCACGTCGAAGGGGTTCTCGATCTTGGGCTCTTCTACCTGCTCGACCTGCAAGCTCTCCGTCGGGATGCTGGGGTCGTACCTGTGCAGTCTCGCTGCCTGCATGCCACGGTCTCCTTTCTTATCCTATTTGTCTTGTGATGCCGGAGTTCTCGCCGTACCTCGTGGCGAGCAGCCCGCGGCACAGCCCGGCGTTCCCCTCGATGCTCACGCGCGTCAGGCGCGCGAAGCGGAGGTGCTGGACCACCGCGTCCCTGGGCACCCGGTTCCCGTCCGGGTCCACGATGAGCGGCGCCTCGGCCGAGGCGTCCAGGCCTAGCTCCGCGCGGCGCTCGAGGTAAGTCTCGAACTCCGGCGAGGGGGGCACGTCGTTCAGGGTCATCTCCGCGAGCTCGGCCGGGCTGTTGCCGTCCGCGAGCAGCGTGCGGCAGAGCTGTTCCTGGCGGCTGACGAACGCCTTGCGGTGGAAGGTGGTCCTCAAGCTTTCGAGGTCCGGGCCCTCCGTCTCGCCCTCGAAGGCGCGGTCGAAGCCCCGCTCGTCGTTGACGCCGGCGTTGATCTCGTCCGAGGCGTAGTGGTCCTCGAGGACGACGCGCGCCTTCTCGACGCCGGGGACCGAGAGCACGGCCTCCTTCGCGTCCGCGACCATGAGGTACGAGAAGTTCGGGGCGCAGAAGTACGTCGGGAGCCTGAGGCGGACGAAGACGGAGCCGTCTTTGATCTCCAGGCCCGAGACGAACTCGAGGTCGGTGATGGGTTCGTCGAGCTCGGGGTCCCGGACGCCCGAGAGGGCGTCCAGGACCTGGTGTTGCTCGATCATCCCGCGACTTCGGGCTTCTCGGTGACGTCGAAGCCGGTGTCCTGGCCCGCGGTGACGAGCTGCATCTCCTCGGGGACCTGGATGTCGTAGAGCTTCGCCGCGTTCAGGCCGAGGATCTTGCGCTTGACGTCCGGCGTGATCTCGGCGTAGTCGTCGAACTCGGCGTCCTCGGGGTACCGGAAGTCCACGAACTTCTCGACGAGCCACTTGGGCTGCCAGAGGGCGTAGTCGCTGGCGAACATGATCCGGTCCTCGCCGAGCCAGTACAGAAGCTCCCCGATAATCTGGGCGAAGTAGCGGGGCTTGGCGTGGATGAACGGCATCGCGACGGCGAGGCCGCCGTAGACGTTCGGCTCCTGCGTCCCGATCCAGCAGAAGTCCTCGAGCCTCGGCAGGCCCACGTGCTCGACGACGAAGTTGAGGTCCGGGAACATGGTGGCGACGCGGTCGACGTCGGCCACGTCGAAGGAGTCGCGGTTGAGCGGCCAGATCGTCGGCCCCTTGTGGACGTGGACGTTCTTGATCCCGAGCTCCTCGCACTTCTCGAGGCACTTGACGCTCCACTCGTCGTCGAGCTTCCAGCCCCTCGAATCGCCGCGCCACTCGGCCGTGTAGAGCTTCACGCCCTTGAGGTCGTACTGCTCGTGCTCACGCTCGAGCATCTCCAGCGCCTGCTGCTCCATGCGGGGCTCGAAGGAGCCGTTGACGATGAACTTGCCGGGGTACTTCTCGGCGAGCGCCGAGTTGCGCTCGAGGGTGTTGAACCCGTTGTCGTAGAAGTCCCTGAGGTACGTGGACTGGAAGATGCCCATGTCGACGTGCCCGACCTCGAAGAGGTCGTGGATTATGTCCTCCTCGGAGTACTTGCGGTACTTCTCGAACGACCACGTGTACTCGTCCGGAGAGAGGTTCGCGTGGTAGTCGTAGAAGCACTTGATAAAGCCTTCGCCGTACTTGTTGGTGGTGTTCTCCGGGCTCGCGTCCCAGAAGTGGATGTGCTCGTCCACCACAAAATACTTCTCGCCGTCTTTCTCGTACAAGAGATTCCTTTCCCCAGGCCGATAATCCCCGACCGGGCTCCTCGTCGTACCCAACGGGCACTATTCCATTACGAGCAACGATGTGTAGCTCGCTCGCGGGAAGCTGTGCGACCCCTGTTCGATCACCTCCTCGACCCTGGCCAGATCCAGGTCCCTTCTGGCGGACAGTATAAGAAGCGTAACCATGCGCCGCAAGATCCGGACGATATTTCGTATGCGTTTGAGGTGACACGAGAAGTGCCGGGGCCGGATCGACGCTCTAGACGACGCAACGGGCCTGCGAGGCGGCCGTGTTAGGGCTCCGGTTACCTGGAAGCATGAAAGCCGAACCTTCCGGGCGGGGCGGACGTACTGCCCCTACGGGAGCAACCGGCGAGGTCGCCGTGCGAGCAGAGGAAGACGACAGCCCGCTGCCTCCGGCGGGCGGAAGTCGGGATGAACAGGAGCGGGGAGTTTACCCGCGAGGAGGTCGGGCTCGCCCTCAGAAACCCCGGGATGCCCCTGGAGGGGCACCGCTACCCCGTCACCCCGGTAGGGATGCACTACCTGCCGACCCACTTCGACGTCCCCCACGTGGACCCGGCGAGTACGAGCTCCGCGTCCGCGCCACGGACTCGGCCGGGAACACGCAGGCGAGGGACGGCGACGAGGCCTGGAACCTCGGCGGCTACGGCGCCGACGCCGCGCAGCGCGTGGCGGTCGTGGTCGACGCCGACTAACCGACCCTGGCCCGGCGCCCGCAGCGAGTTCCGGGTAGTAGCAGATCGATGGTGGGACCGTGCTCGAACGGCCTCGTAACGCCGTAAGAAAAAGTCCGCTGACCGTATAATGCGGGCATGCAGAGAGTGTCGAAGTGGGGGCGTGCCAGGGGCAAGGGGGCCCCGGGGCGCCGGTTCTCCAAGAGGTCCGTGGCGGTGCAAGGGGTGGTCTGGGGCCTCGTCGTGCTCGTGGTGGCGGCCGTCGCGGTGCCGCTGCTCATCAACAACAGGTACACGGCGTGGGACGGGGCGGCGAAGGGCCGCCTCCTGCGCGCCGCGGCCGCGATGGACGAGTGCGCTCAGTTGAGCCGGGGCTCCTACGCCGGGTGCGACGCCTACACGATGAAGGGCCTGGAGCGCGGGGTCCGGTGGCGCGACCCGACGGCCGAGGACGGCTACTTCGCGGAGAGGAAGAGGGACAAGGTCGGCCTCGTCTTCGTGAGCGAGCGCGGCGAGGAGAGCTTCCGCGTCGAGACGACGAGCCGGACCGGGAGGCTCTTCGCCTACGACTACCAGGGCGGCGAGGTCGCTCGCACGAGGACCGGGAACGCCGAAGGGCCCGTCCCCTGGTAGCGGGGAGCGGGCCCTTCGGGGCTCTCCGAGAAGCGTAGGCCCTAGGCGCGGGTGGCGCGCACGATCAGGCGCCCCGACTCGGGCCCGGAGCTCATCAGGCTCGGGCCGATGGTGAACCAGTCGTCCGGGGTCTCCGTGCAGACCTGCAGGGTGACCGTGTCGGTGCCGGTCGGGGCCGTCACCCAGGTATCGAAGGGGGTCACGGCGAAGATCTCGCTGACCGAGTAGGTGTAGGTCTCGCCGTTGGCGTCGGTGAGCGTCACCTCGTCGCCCATGGAGATCGAGGGCAGGTCGTAGAAGATGCGGTCGGACGGCGTGCCTGGGTACCCGACGCGGTGGCCGGCGATGTACGTGTTGGAGCCGGGCTGCCACGGGAAGCCCGTCCCGGGCAGGTGCATGGTGCCGGCAGTGAGGGCGGCCTCGGAGTTCTCGTCGATTACGGGAGTCCCCGAGATGCCCAGGGACGGGACCGACAGGTACATCGTGGGATCGCTCGGCGCGTTCGCGACCTCCTCGTCCCCGTACTGGTACTCGTAGGCGTAAGCGTCGGCCTCGGCCGTCTCTTCCTCGGCCTCTAGCTCCTCCTCCGGCAGCCCCTCGGCGGGCTCGCCCTCGGCCGGCAGCTCCTCTTCCTTCGGCTCCTCGGCCTCCGTGGACTCGGCCCTCTCGGTCGTCTCCTCCGTGGTCTGCGGGGTGGCGGGGGCCTCCTCCTGGGCGCCCCCCGCCCTCCCGCTCGTCTGCTCCTCCGGGCCGCCGGAGGACTGCTCCTCGCCGCAGGAGACGGCGAAGCCCATCATGGCGAGGAATGCCAGGGAGGCCAGAAGGCGGGAAGGTATCCGCTGCTTCACTCTCATAACTCTTGCTCCTTCTCTGCGTCTTGCGGTCCGAGACGCGGGGTGCCGTACGGGGTGGGTTTCGCGCGTGACCTCTAGATTACGTTCTTGCGGACCGGATGGATCACGCCCATCCCCTTCTCACCACCCTTCCTCTCGACGAGCACCCTCCGGCCGCCCATCTCCTCTGTATACTGCCGCATTGCAGGGAAATGCGACCTGGAGAGGAGCGTAATGGCGCCACAATACATCCACACCTGCTACCGTATCCTGGATCCCGCCAGAAGCAAGGAGTTTTACGTCGAAAAGTTCGGCATGAAGCTCGTCGGCGAGATGCACTTCGACACCGCGACAAACTACTTTTTCGCGATGGAGGCCGACGCCTCGCAGCCGATGCTCGAGCTCACCCACAACCACGACCAGTCCGAGCCCTACGACCTGGGCAACGGCTACTCCCACGTCGCCTTCACCGTCGACGATCTGCAAAGCTTCGTCGACGGCCTCAAAGGGCAGGGCGTCGAGGTGGCGCTCGAGCCCAAGACCATGACCGTCGAGGGGCACGACTACAAGATCGCCTTCGTCGTCGACCCCGACGGCTACCGCGTCGAGCTCATCGAGCGCGGCACCATGAAGGTCGGAGACATAACCCAGTAGAGCCTGCACCTGCCGGGCCGCAACCCGCGGCCCGCCACGCTATAGCCCACCCACGGATGTGAAAGACCCAGGGACGTGGGCTATAATCTCCCCGCTTAGGCCGACGTAGCTCAGCAGGTAGAGCAGCTCACTCGTAATGAGCAGGTCAGCGGTTCGAGTCCGCTCGTCGGCTCTCTCGAAATACGGCGATTTGCAGCACAAACGTGAATCGATAAATTGGCCCCGGCTATACGCCAGGGCCTTTTGTCAGCAGTGCGTCAGCAGTAGGGTTCAGTCGAGGGCCTCGTCCATGGCCCTAGCGGTGCGTCCGGCCGACGTGCCGTAGTGGTGGGTGTAGCGTTGCATCGTGAACGCGGCTGACGCATGTCCGGCGAGGGCCTGGAGGTCCCGGATGGGCTCGCCGCGTTCGGCGAGTAGGGACAGGCAGCTGTGGCGCAGGTCGTGAAAGCGGATGGGCGGCAGTTTGGCCCGCCGCAGGAGCGGCTTATAGTGGCGGTTGACGACGTTCTGGGCGTCGAGCGGTCCGCCCGCGAGGTTGGCGAACACGAGCCCTTGGTGCTCGTATCGCTCGCCCGCCTCATCTATCTCGTCGGCCTGCCTCTCCGCGTGCCTCCTGAGGGCGTCCACGGCCCTCTTGGGGAGCCCCACCTTCCGGCGACTGGCGTTCTTGGGTTCGGAGAACTCGAGCGTGCCGGACACGTCCCCGTCCCGGCGCACCCGCTGCAACTGGCGCACGACGTAGAGGGTGCCGGCGTCGAGGTCTACGTCCGACCACCGGAGCGCCAGCGCCTCGCCCTGCCGGAGCCCGCACAGCAGGCACAGGGCGTAGAGGGCTTCGTATCGGTCCCCGCGCGCGGCGTCCAGGAACGTCCGCGCCTGCTCGGAGTCGAGGGGTTCGCGCTCTTCCTGGTGCACCTTCGGCTTGTTGGCATGGGCGGCGGGGTTGCGGGGGACGAGGTCACCTCGGACGGCCTCCTCCATCGCGGCGTGCAGGACCGCGTGGACGCGGCGCGCGCTCGAAGGCGCGAGGCCAGCGCCGCCTGCCGGCTTGGGACGGAGGAGGTCGGCGTAGAAGCGGTCTATGTGGTGCTTGCGGAGCGCTTCGAGCTTGACCCGTCCGAGCGAAGGGACGATGTGAGAGCGGACCTGCTGGCGGTGCGCGGCGTAGGTGCGGTGCGCGGTGTTCGGCTCCACCACGTCCCTCAGCCACCGCTCCAGGAACGCGCCCACGGTCTCGTTCTTCGCGTCGAAGACGATCCCCTGGTCCGCGTCGCTCATGACCTTGCGCAACTTGGTCCGGCAGTCGTTCTTGTGCTTTGCGCTGACGTAGCGCCTTTTCCCCGCCTGGTCGAAGTAGCTTCCCAAATAGCCGGTGATCTTCCCTTCCTTGTTCCTGCGCGGGTACACCGTCCCGGCCCCGTTACCCACCGACTTCTTCTTGGACACGTCCTTTCTCCTCCTCGCTAGGGGGTTGGCCCTTATCTCTTCGGAGTTTGCGAACTCTACGGGTTCCCCTTCGCCCGAATGAACTGCTACACACGACACAGCCTACTTACTCTCGCCCGGGAATCTACCCTCAACCCGAGAAGGATCGGGCCGAGACTGGACGTCTCGGGACGCGGCCAGGCTCTGGCAGGCACTCGCCTGCCGCTGCCCGTGACTCCTCGTCGTGCAAGTGCTTCGTGGCTTGCGACGGGTTCGCGAACATGGGGACGGTAACGACCAACAATTCTTGGGAGTTGAGGCCACTAATTCTGGTGATGACCACCGTACCGGGGCGTTACATACTCCACCACAGGATGCCGGGATGGGTCCGGAGATGCTGGGGAGGTGGGCGGCCAGGACCGGCCGCGAGAAAAAGGAGAGGACAGGACGAATGGTTGTACGTGGTCGACCGGGAGAGGACGCGGTTCTTGCGTCCGTGAGGCAAGGAGAGACGGAGGCGAAAGGCAAGGAGTGGTACAGCACCAATGAGCTGTGGCGGTGGCTGGGCTTGGGGCGAACCAAGACCTACGAGCTCCTCCAGAGCGGTGAGATCCCGAGCCACAAAATCGGGCGCGTTCGGCGCATCAGGCGGCAGGACATAGAAGCTTGGCTCGAGCGTAACAGGTGCCGCCCAGGCAACGAATGAGAGGCACTTGCTTTGCAGGGTACGAATGGGATTCGTGGGCGAGGGCTGACTTCGCGACCTTCTGATCCGTAGTCAACTCGCCCTGGGACATTCGGTCCTCGCAGGCTACCTGTAGAGCCCTTGGAATAGCCGGTTCCCGCTCCTGACGTAGCCCGGTCGACCCGTCCGGGACCGCCCTGACCCCGACGGGAAAGTAGTCAAGCCAAGCTCAGGAGAAGATGTCGCGGGTGGACTCGTTCCCGCCACGCAGTGACCACTTGAACGTTGAGGGAACGACCACTGAGGCGTTGGGCCGATGCTTCTTGACGATTTGGGTTTCGCCACGGTCGCGGCCTCGGTCGCCGTGAGCAAGCATACTGTCACGGAGAACTGTCTCTGCAAGATGATCGTGGCTAGCAGCGCGGCGGACTTCGTGCGAGGGTTCGCGGTTCTGCCGGTCTAGGTGCGGTTGGTCCGCCGGCGGTCGGAACTAACCCACCGGTCTTCTATCTCGGATCCTCGTTAGACCCCCCGATCCTAATGGACTTATGGTTAGAATTATGGTTGGTGACAGGAGGCAGGTAAATTACTCGATGCATAAAACGGTGGATTGCGGAAGTGCGTAGGTGAGCGTACGAGGCAAGGAGAGTACGGCCAGAGAGGTCGAGAACGGTTTCCGCCTGGACCAAGGCGCGGAGGAGCGCTTCGCTTCCTTGTGCAACGCGGTCGCGTGGGCTGAGTCCCGCAAGAGGGCAAGGAGCCTGCCCTCGTTCACAGAGCGGGTGAAGGCTAAGGATTTCGGCATTGATGCTGAATGGGACACCGAGGTTGCCGACGGTGAAGATAAGTATCCCTTGCTCGGTCCTGGTTGGAACGTCTACCAGTACAAGATGCGCGACCTATCCACCACGGGCCGCGACAAGCTCATCTCCGGTCTCGTCTCGGACCTCGCGGGCGGGAGCAAGAAGGAGGCGGCACTCGCCGACCTGTATGAGCGCACCGGACGTCGGCCGGATCGGTACGTATTGTTCACCAACCTCGACCTTACGCACCGCACGGTGAAGGAAGGCGAGAAGGGCCAAAAGGAGAAGCTTAAGGACGCTATCCTTGACGGGTACGACGACCCTGAGGGTGTGAGGGTGGAGATCGTAGGAGCGGCCGAACTGGCTGCTTCGCTAAACGGCCTCCCACACGTACGCGCTGCCTACTTCGGCGGGTCACGGTTTTCGACTGCGCAAGAGGAACTCGCCAGGCACGAAAAAGTTGGAGGCCTCCCAGAACGGATCGCGCTTGTGGGCAGGGACGCGGAGTCCGACCGCCTCCGCTCCTTCCTGGAGGATCCAGAGGCACGGGCCATGTTCATCTCGGGATCTCAAGACATGGGTAAGTCGAGGATCGCGTTGGAGGTCACCAGTGCCGAACGCCCCGTAGATACGGTGGTAGCACTGAGGCCTAGCGACTTGGGCCGGGATGACCTCGCGGCGCTGCGGTCCCCGGGAAACGAGGTCGTGGTACTCGTCGAGGACCCGGAGGTAGCTGTCGCAGACAAGCTGCTTGAGGAGGCGCTCGGTGGAGAGGGGGTGAAGCTGCTGGTCACCCTGCCCACCGCTGAGGACGAACCGGTCCCAGGATACGACCGCGGCGACGCGCGGGTGCGCCACATGCAACTCGGGCCGCTCGACGACGAAGACGCGAAAAGGTTGCTCAAGGAGGCGGGCGCGAGTCTGAGTTACGCAGTCGAGCGTTGGGTAATCACGAGGACCGGAGGGAACCCTGGGATACTGCTCGCGGCGGCGGAGGCGGGACCGGACCTCCAGAGCGGGGGCGCGGCCTCGCTCGCACAACAGGTCGCCCGCAGCTTTGAGGGTCGGGTGCGCCGTGACCTCGGTGAAGACGCCCTGCGGGCCTTGGAGGTGTTGAGCGTCCTCTCCTTGACAGGAGTCAGAGGCGACGCAAGAGCCGAGATCGCTGCCGTTGTGGCGGCTCTCGGCGACGGTCCCTCCGTCAACGCAGTGCTAAGGGAACTTGACCGTCTGGAGGACGCAAGTCTGGTACGAATGCGCGGGAATTACGCCGAGGTGACGCCGCCCTTCTTCACTAACCACCTCGCCGCCAGGGCTTTCTTGGGTCGCGATAACGCTCCGGCCGCCCTTCTCGATACGCTTGTCGGGGACTCCAGAGCCAGGTTGCTCGAGCGTCTGAGAAGTATTCACGGAGAAGTGGCTACTCGGTTTTGGGAAGGCTTGTTCGAGCGCGAAGGACCACTGAGAAATCTCCGTTCTGTGTCGGAGAACCTGCACCTCCTCGTGCCGGCAGCGGCTGCTATGCCTGAGAAGGCCGCGCGTCTCATTGAGAAGAGCCTCTCCGAGCTCGATTTGGAGGCGCGCCGTCAAGTAGGTGGCGAGGTGCGCCGGCAGATAGTGTATGCGCTGCAGGAATTGCTCGCACGCGAGAGAACCGCGGAGGCTGCGTTGCGTGCCCTGGCGATGCTCGTGGAGGCCGAAAACGAGGACTACGGTAACAACGCGACCGGCGTCTTCTCGGAGAGTTTTAGGCCTATTCATCCGCTCGTCGCCTTACCCCTGGATCGAAGACTAGGCTTCCTGAGAAGGATGATGCTCGATAGCGGCGAGAGCATCGGTGTCCGGAAGGCCGCGGCGGGCGCTGCCTCCGAAGGCCTTTCGATGCGCGGTATGGTGCTCTATCAGGGCGGCGGGGCCGAGCCTCTAGAAGGAAGCCCGGCTATGACCTACGGTGAGGCCTGGGACTACTTCGACGGCCTCGTGGCACTACTCATGGAGGCGTCGCGCTCGGAGGAGCGACCACTCGCCGAGGTGGCCGGTGAACTCCTACCACGGACGATCGCCGACTCTGCTTTACAGGCTCGACCGGAGAAGGCCGTGGAGCGCATGGAAGAGGTCGTAAGGTCGGCCCTTCGCCACGAAGCGCCTATCCCCGTCCCTGAGTTGTTGTCGCAGGTAGAGCGCGTCGAGAGAAGGCTAAATGGAATGGTCAAAGCCCACGAGGCCAACACCGACGACGAGCGGGCCGTAAAGAGGGCAGAGGAACTCCGCGCTCGCACCAAGAAGTTGGAAGGTTTGCGGACAAGGATCGAGCAGGGCGACTTCCGCATCCAGTTGGAAAGGTGGGCCGGACCCTGGGCGAGCGGTGGCGTCGAGATGGTGGACGATGGCTCCGGCGGCAAAGTCTTCAGGTACGTAGACGAATTGCGCAGACTCGCGAAGGAGGCAGCCGAAAACCCTGGGAAACTGTCGGACGAAGTGTTGTCTTGGGCGATCTACTCCTCGGAGGAACAGAAGCGCGGTGCCTTTTTCCGTGTGCTCGGCGAGTTTGATTCCGCGCGCGTGTGGCAGAGGCATCTAGAGCAAGCTGGCAAGGAGAAGGACGCGGCCATCGCCTTCGCCAGCTACTTCGGGGGGCTGGGAGAGGAGGACGCCAGCTTTGCAGGAGAACGCCTCGACGCGTTAGCTGCCACAGGGATCGTTACGGAGGAAGCCCTGTTTAGGGCCACGGTGGAGCTCAGCGACGGCGAGTCGGCAGTGGCACGTGTGGAGAGGCTTGCAGGAGGGCAGGCTATCGACCCGTTTTACGTTCGGGTGCTTCTTTTCGGGCGTTGGGTCGAAACCTTGGGCTCAAACCGACTCAAGCGTTTACTCTCAACGTTGGCCGGACCGAAGCTGGAGAACGCCCTTGCAGTGGTCAAGGCGGCTAGCTACTGGCAGGATGGTTTGATCAGGAGACTTGGGAAGCGACCTACCAACTTTCTCTGGAAGTGCTTAGAGGCAGCACGCACACAGTCCATCTACGATGTCATCGAGTGCGATCGCTTGGCTGCCGAACTGGCACGCCAGAACCCGGATCGAGGCTTCGCCCTCCTCGAGCATTTGCTCAGGCGTCCCTATCGGTTCGGCGATTGGGATCCGGCCGGTCCAGACCATCAGGAGCTATGGAAAGCGCTGTGCGAAGCAGACCGGCAAAGGGCTCTACGGACGGTGCTCTCGCTCGCCGCGGAGAACAGGCAGATGATGTTCGCGGTCTCCATGGCCTTTACGGGTGTGCTCGACCAGAAGCGAGATGCCGACGTGCTGCTGGACGCTGCCGTGGAGAGCAGGGGGCAGGCGGAGGTGGTCGCGCACATGCTGAACGCTGCTCAACCGGGCTTTTGGCCTTTGGCTCTACAGCTCTTGGAGTGCTATCCGCAGGAGGGAACCGAGAACGAGGTATTGCACGGCGAGCTGCTGGACAGCAGCATCTACAGCCCCGTGGGAACGGTTAATCCCGAAGGCGCGGAGCTGATAAAGATCCTTGAGCAAAGCTTCCGAGAGCTGAGCGGTTTACTGCAAGCGGACAAGGTGCCCAAGGCGTTGCGTTCGTTGATCGAAGAGTATCTGGCGCACCTGCGGCGGAAGATCGAGCAGGACTTACTCTCTGAGGCCGCCGAGGAGGCCGAGGTGTTCAGAAGCGGTACTCTGGTGGAACCGAAGGACGCTGACGAGGCCAAGGACAGGTTGTTCGCAGTAAGGCGGATGCTCGAGTCGGACCGGTTTGCCCTCGCCCGGCGAGTTCTCTCTCGAGACGAATTGCTGCGGCTCTTGCCGAAGCTCAAGTTTTCGCAAGAGGAGGAGGCAAGATTACGCCAGGAACTAGAACATAGCAAGTAGGCGGGCTCGCCGGCCAGCTTGGGAGCGGGAATGAGCGAGCCTAAGAACCACCACCTCCTTCCTCGCTTCTACCTGAGCGGCTTCTGCGACCCGGAGGACCAAAGGTCGAAAGGCCGCAGCAGGGATCAATGCCGGCTTTGGGTTCACGACTGGCAACAAGGGTGCATCGAGGAGCGCACAATCAAGAAGCTGACCGTCCGGCGCCACTACTACTCCGCGGACACCCGCGGTGGAGGCCGGGATGCCGGGCCGGAGAAGGTGCTGGCGGAGCTCGAGGACCGCGTGGCACCGATACTCAGGAGCCTCCGTCCCGGCTGGCAGCCGGGCGCACAGGAGAAGGTTCTGCTGGCGCACTTCGCGGCCCTGATGAAGTTCCGCGTGTCGGGCTACCGACCGTGGGCCCTGCGGTACGCTGAGGAGAACGAGGCGGAGATCCGGGGGCGGGTGTTTCCCGACCCCGAGGCGCTGCGAGAGGACCTGAGGCGCCACGGTCAACCCGAGGCGGAGGACCCGGAGACCGTCGAGCGGGTTTTCCGCGACATCCACTCCGTGGCCTACGAGCTGACGCTGACCAAAAACCACATGCTCGAGCGCATGTTCAGCATCGGCGCGAAAGCCGCCGGAGCCTTGCTGCGGAGAGATTGGGTCTTCGGGTGGGCTCCGGAGGGCGCGTCCTTCGTCACTTCCGACGACCCGTTCGTCTTGATGGATCCGGCTTTGGGGCCGCCGGCCGGCTACATGGGCGACGTAGGTTTTGCCGTGGCGCGCGCCCTCGCGCTGCTACCGCTGACCCAGAAGACCTGCCTCGTAGCTTTCGGCGAGGGCGGAGGCGTGCATCACCTAAAATACTCTAGAAAAGACGTGCGGGACATCAACATCGTGCAGACCAAACATTACGAGCGGTGGCTCATCGCCAGGCATAAGCCGCTCCTGGAGCGGCTTGTAGGGTAGGGGCCGTCGGTTGATGCGTTTCGGGGCCGTCCGGACCCCTACGGATAAGTGGTCAGTACGTCGTTGGGAAAGGAGCAGCCTTTGCCTTACAACCTTTTCGTTGGTCCTATTTACCGGCTTGTCGAAAACGTCAATTAGAGGACGGGAGTTGCCCCGGCAAACCCCGCATGCTCACCCTGTTTTGAATGTCTCGTCGTGCCAAGCTCTTCTGACCTCGGGGAGAGGATCTTCAAGGCTGACGGTCCTCCAACTCTCGATTATTTCGGGGGGCTGCGCTCCTCTACGGATGAACTCCTGCTTGAGTCGCGCGGCTAGTGCGACGGATAGCCGACGGAAATTCGGGCGCTCCTCCACGGCTATCGGACTAGCGGAGGTGTCGACGCCGCTTCGGCTGTCACGATCGGGAAGTTCCGTGTCCTGAAGGAGGTATCTTAGCGCTACACACAAACCCTCGAGATGCTCTGCGTGCAGAGCCTGCGCGGAGTGACGCAAGACGTTGGACAAGCTAGGTAGCACGGTTTCGAGTCCAGGTATCCGGCGGGCGACGGTCCTGAGCACCAACTCATCAAGGAGTTGCCCAGGCGGTGACGGCAGGCGTTCGTCGAGACGGCCTAGCACTACCCAATGGCACAAACCACGGACGGTCTCGTCGATCTGTGTCTCATCGGTCGAGTTCAAACCCGTCCACACTTGCTCGACCACATCATTGTAGAGCGTTGCGTCGACGTAGAGTAGGGAGGGGGCAGCGTACGAGGTACATATCCCGATATGTCCGAGGTCGTCAAGCAGAGCCTTCACGCGTTCCTTAACTGCGTCGGGGGCGTCCGCTACCCTCGGCAAGATGAAATCGGAAATTAGGCGCACCCAATCCAAAAACCGGCCCTGCACGCTGCCCTCGGACCTCGGGTTCAATCCTCGCGAGACCCAGTTTTGTAGCGGCTGCTTCTCTTCGTCCCAGCACCGGCGCATCTTGTCGAGTATCTCAATGGCCTCATCACGGCTCCAGTTGACGAAGCTGCGCAACTGCTCTTGGGTCCTACCGATGAGAACGACGGGACCGCCACGAAATAGCCGCGCGACGGGATCGTACTTGAGGGAGGAACTGAGAATTCCGTTGCTAGCCACGGGGCTAAACTCCTGCGAGAGCGCATTCTGCTTGTAACGCTGCCCCACGTCGATACGAGGAGGGTGTGGGAGCCGTAGATACGAGTGGAGAGGGTAGGGCAGGTCCGCCGGAAAATCTGTGGTCTCGTCTGTTCTCGCCCATATGGCCTCGCCAAGCGCGGTACTCTCATCATCCGTCAGGCCTCCGATCTCGTACAGCTTGACCAAACGGCTCACGGCCCGCCGGCGCGCGTCCTGAGGTCCGGTTTGCGCGACAGAGAGCAAGCTTGCTACAGGAGTTGCCAAAGACGAGCGGTCGAGGCTCGCGGTCGCCCTTACTTCGTCTTCCCACGACACGTACTCGAGTGGCTCGGGCCACCGTTCTGGAGTGCGGACGGTAAAGCCGCCCTGGCCTGGGATGGGTAGTGTCAGCAATAGCTCTACTCGAGATAAGATCTCCCCCTGATCCATAGCCTGGGAGAGTAGCCGGCCGAGCACTGCCTTCACGCAAGCGTGCATCACATGGTGCTCCCTAAACAGGGAGTGGCGATACATTTCCATGGCCAGACCAAACATCTCCGCGCGGTGCTCCGCGGGCAGACGTATCGAGATGCGGGACAGCACCTCGGCGAGGACCTTGACCTGACGTTCCGAGAATCTTGCCCCGGGCTCTTCCATCTCGTGCAAATTTCTCGCAAGGTGCCGGACCGACTGCGCCAAACCGTTCGCCAGCGTGGTAAACAGGCGCCGAACTAGTTCCGGGGCAAGGTTGCCACCCGGACCCGATCGAACCAGCCGTCGAGCTCTTCTTCTTGGGCGGGCTCTACTGACCTGAGGAGGGCGCTGAGGGACCAGAGGGGCGCGTAGGGCTTGATCCACCTCGCGCAGCCCTCGACGTCCTCCGGATAGATACGAACCCCCCCACACTTGAGTGGTATTCCGCCTTCTTCCAACATCCTGAGGAAGCCGAAGGCAGGAAAGGCCGGGGCTGCGGGGAAGCCCGACCCGAAAGTGATCCTCTCGCCTGCCATGTCGGGATCGAAGGGCCTGGTCGCCTCTTGCTTTATGCCCATGATCTCCTGCGGGACCGGTCCCCTTACGCGTGATCCGAGACGCTCGACCTCCACCTTGGGGTTGCACCTGCGCGGTTCGAGGGCCTTATATCTTTCTTGGAAGAGCTCCCTACGCCCTTCAGGTTGGTCTCGCACGTTGCTGTCGATGATCTCAAGAAGCAACATGACCCACCCCTCCTGCGACATCAGGGCGTGATCCTGTGAGTAGGGGTGAAGCTGCTCGCGGATCCTGTTCAACGCTGTCTCGGCTAACCTCTCCGCCTCCTCAAGTTCACCGAGCTCGCTCAGCAACGCGGCGCGCTTAACGTCCCATGGTGGCGAGGTTGCTTCCCTGGCCCATTCCTGTAGTCCCGCGCGGAGCGCTTCTTGGTCGAAGCGGTACAGGTGGAACAGGCAGTCCTCGTAGAACCACCGGGAGCGCCATTCGGTTCCATGACCAACCACATCGTCAAGGCGATCCATCCACAGCCGAAATTTGCTATCGTCTTGGTCCTCCCTGGCTTCCCTGATTACGGCAAAGGACAACTCCACCCACCACTCCGCGATCGAGGCCCAATCCAGCTCCGCGTGTTCCTCCCGCCTCGGCGTTACGGTTGCCCCATCGATGCCGACCAGGTCGGGAAATGGATTGAACGACGTCAGTACCTCGACGATCTTCTCGCTCCAAACGTTGAACAGGGGAATGAGGGCCTTCTCGAGGCGCCAGTTGAACTCGTACAGTATTTCCAGGTTACGTGGTGCGGGTAGCTCTCCCAGGGATCTCAGGATAGGATCGATCCAGAATTGCGTTTCTGGCCACAGCTTGCTCCTGACTACGTAGGGGGCGACCGCCCACCCCGGGTACTCAAGCCTCTGACGCCGCCACGTCTCCAAAACCTCGGTCAACTGCTCGAGATTGTCTGCAAATCCCTGGTGGCTCGAGGGCTCCGATGGGGTGAACAGGCTTGGCCCCTCGGGCACCTCGGGCCGGTCAAAGCTTGGGCGCCAGCGGTGGCGTCTCGACGGTGGGGCGAGCCAATCGTCGGGGTCGGGGGGCTTGCCGTTCATCAGGTTCAGGAGGAGCCACTCCGTAGCCTTCTCGTGCCGCTCGTCCCGGCGCGGCCAGAGGGCGGGCGGGAATAGTGGAGAGAGGTCCACGGGGATGACGTTCCGACTCTCGAGCAATCTCCTCGTGGGGCCCGAAAGGTCGAGGAGACCGCACAGATAAACCCGCGGGGCGGAAGGACCCAGGTTGTCACGTACCCAGCCCGTCCAGCTTAGGAAGTTCGGGTCCTCCCCGGAGAATCCCAAGAGGCAGAAAGCGTTCTCCGCGATAGACTGTTGTACCAAGCTGACGAAGGGCGCGGATCTCGCCGGGTATGCGCGAAAGTCCTCCTCGGTGATGACGAAGGGTCTCTGGGATGGGAAGCTGCCGTGGAGCTTCACGATACGGGGTTGCTCGTGGGCCGGAACATCGGACGGGTCGAGCACCAAACCGTACTTGCGCTCAAACACTCGAGATCTTGCCCTCTCCAGCAGCGTGTCGTAGTTGGTAGTAAAAACGTCAGCCCACGGCAAGGAAAGGAGCATGTCGTGCAGGCGCCCGGGCTCGTAGCTGGCGTCCGGGATGCTTTCTAAGAGCAAGTTGTCTAACGCAGAGCGCCCGAAGGAGATTTCGTATTCGCTAGCGAGCCTCATAGCGCCGGACGCTGTTCCGTACAGCGCCTTCCGTCTGCCTCGAGGCCCTTCATCGGGATTGCCGGACGGGTACAGGTCCTCTAGCATGCGCTCGGCGGTGTCGCCCCACAGCGGGAACCGTGGCACACCGGGCGAGACGGTGGTCGCGTTCCTACTGAATCCGGCTCCAACCATGACCGCGGCGCGGCCGTAGTCGCGCTCGCTCCAGAGGCGTTCCCTGATACGTTGAATTTGGGGTTGATCCCTAAAGGCTACTGCCTTTGTCACAGCGAACGCCTTACGATGTGCATGAATAGAGCATTCACCCGAACCGAAGTATACAGAGTCAGGGCGTGGTCCAGGTCAGTAAGTTTTGACCTCGGAATACGCTGCTTTATGTTCACTTATGAACTTGGCGCCTTCACGCCCGAGAACGGTCACCTTACGTTTTCTGACTGTGACCAACCGACAACGAGTACGCGTACACTCCGCTCAACAGGCGGATAAAATCGTTGCGTGAGAACGCTCGACTCGGACAACCTCGACTGTTGGATTTCCTCCTGGCGAAGAGCCGTCAAGGAACCAGAGGAATTGCTCTTGGGCATAGGGAGCTTCGTGAACGTCGTGCAGGCTGCCCTCGGGGAACTCGAGCAGTGCTATCGCGTCTACGAGAAGAAGCGGGTGAAGCGCGATGGGGAGTGGTGGGAGAGCAAGGTGCTCAACCTCATGGAGAATTGCTTCCGTATGGGCACACCTACGGTTGCACTCCTTCGCGCCGAGCACGGCCAGACCATGAACGAGCTTGAGGTTTTGCTCAGTGCGGAGGGAAGTTATTATGACGTGAGCCGCATTTACCCCCTTTTGGAGGAGATTAAGGGCTCGCCTTCGCCACAGATTGTCGAGGAATACCTCCTTGAGGAACTGTTGGGTAAGGGAGATTCTCTGTCCCTCTTTGTGTTCGCGCAGCTCCTAGCCCGCCGCGCTTCCGTAAATTGGTCGGGAAAGGACCTCGAGGATTTGCCCAAGACGATCCTCACGCGGTCGTACGTCTCGTCGCTACTGAAGTCTCATGTTGGCCATCTGGGCGATGACGCAGTGCTCGGGCGGGAAGTCGAGGCGGTCTGGCAGGGGATCCTCCGTGAAGCGTCCGATTCACGCCTTGCGCGGGCTTCGGGGTCGGGTTCGCTCCTCGACGCGTTCGGGGATGATGGCTTCTGGCAGAGGCTTGCGTACCGCTTCCTCGAGGACCTTGGGAGGGCTTGGGCCCGTGTCCTGCGCGGTCGCGGCGTCTCGGAGGGTGGTGTAACCGACAGGAAGCCTCTTCTCTCCTTCGACGAGGAGGGGCTCAAGGAGATAGGTCGAGAGACTGTGCGCGGGTACGCGCGAACCCTTCTCCTCAGGATGCTCCACGTCGGCGGCGGGTTGTCGAAGAGAATCCCAGAGGCGACCGAGGGGCTGGGACACCGGCTTCACGGCAAGCTGGCCGAAGCGGGGGTGTTCGTAGAAGAGGCATCGCGTTGGGGCGAGCCCCACGAAGACGTCGTCGCTAGAACTGCGCTCGCGGCTACGATCAACGCCTCGGTCCGGCACCTTTGCGCGGAACTGGCCGATCTCGCGACGGCCGACGCATCCACAGCGTTTCTTCTGGAGCTCGGGCGCTTGCTAGATGGGACGATGGCAAGGGATGCCGCCGAAGGTGTCTTGTGGGGGCACGAGGGCCTCGATGAGCAATGCGCGGTGGTCCTGGCTCAGAAGGACGTCCAGCTGGAGCTTGCCAAGCTCCTAATTCCCCTCTCCGAAAGCGTACTTGCCCGGGTCACCCTGGCTGCTGTTCAGGGAGAACCCGCTGCCGAGGGTTCCGTCGCCCGGTTTTGGGCGCAGTGGAAGGAGTCTTTCGCGCGGGAGTTCGGGGTGTTCGAGTACCTGCCGTGGGACGCGGTCGGCGAGGAGGACCTGCGTCGCATGCTCGACGAGCTAATCGGGCGTCTTGCAGGACCGAAGGAAAAATGGAGCGCCGTCTTCCGGGTAGGGGGGGTCGACCTGGAGCACTACCCGGAGGGATCTGTGCTGCGCATGGGCGACGTGGCGCTCTACGATCCGGGCGTCTACGACTTCGGGGAGGGCCGATGGAGGTTTTTGGAGAAGGAGACGCACGGTCCATACGCCGTTGCCAGGGTGAAGGTGGAGGCTGACGGGCCCGTCGACGCCGAACGGGCCGGGCGGCGCAGGCTTGCGGATGCACTCAACGTTCTAACCTTCGCGTACTCCAACCCCCGGAGGAACGTGGGCGGCTTCAAGGGCGAGGTACTACCGGGGGTCTACGTCTGTAAAGCGGACGGCAGCCGGGGGCAGTACCGTCCCCGACAGCGGGGAGCAAGAACGCCGATGGTGGTGCGCACGAGTGATCGAGACATTAGCGGGCTCGCGGCCGCTTACCGGGGATGCTGGCTTCGGTTCCGAACTCGGGGAGCGACGAGGGGAAGCCGGGAGAGATACGCCCGGGGTTTCTCAGGGCGGCCCATTGGTACGCGAGGGTTACTGGGAGCCGGAGCCCGTGCAGAAGTTCTTGACGCACTGGATCGGGCTCGAGCACCTCTTCGTCGGGGGAGAAGGGAGCAAAAAGCCGCTCGTCGTCGAGGTTCCGAGGCTCGTCGTGAACTGGCGCCAACTGCGGGGGTTGATGTTTGTTGGCATGACGCTGCGGGAGCTCGTGGGCCGCATAGAAGGTATCGCTCCGCTGAGGACGGAGGCCGATAAGCGGCTTTATCTGGAGGGCTGGAACGAGGACCCCCGAGTACTCCTGAACCCCGCGAAGGTCAAGATGTTCGCCCTCCTCGCCTCCAAGCACGACTCCGCATTGGCACACCGTCTGAGCCAATTCATCGAAGAGCTCCGCGAGCTTGCCAAGGACTACGAGGGGGTAGCGGGCGAGGTGGAGGATCAGCGGGAGCGGGAGAGCTTCAAGCTCGCACTGCTAAGCAGCGCCAGGAACGATACGTGCATGAGGCGCGACGCGACCACCCAAACATCGAGGCGTACGCGGAGAAGATCGAACAGGTGCTCGCGGACGTTCTGGACAGGATCGTTGCCGACGCGCTGGAGGAGAAGCCCGGAATGGACCTCGTCAAGCAACTCGCGGCGCGCGAGGAGGAGCAGCCGTGGCTCGAAGGCCGACGAGGGCTCCCTGTGACGAAGGAGGTCCTGGAGCGGCTCCTAGAAGCAGGCGGAAATGACCTGGACGACGAACGCGAGGACGACTCCGCGAGCCTTCTCGATAAGGCACGAGCCAAACGGGCAGAAGCGCTTTGAACATCGGAACCGTAGTTGTTGACGCCGCGCTGGCCCTCAAGTGGGTCTCAAGGGAGCCATTCTCAAGGATCGCGAAGGAGTTGCTGCGGGAGTGGAAGGAGAGGGACGTCGGGACGATCGCGCCAGGGCTGCTCCCATACGAGGTAGCCGAAGTCCTACGTAAGCGTGTCGAGAGGGGAGAGTTGTCCCCCAAGAAGGCCCGGGACCGCTTGAAAGCGATCATGGATGCTGGTCCAGTCCTCCTGGACCTGAAGGCGCTGCACAACGAGGCTCTTGAGCTAGCATATGTGCTGGAGCGTCCCTCCGCCTACGAAGCCCACTACCTAGCCCTGGCCGAAAGGGAGGACTGCGAACTTTGGACGGGGGACAGGACCTTTTGGGAGGTCGCCAAAGACGCGTACCCGAGGGTGAGGTGGGTCGGCGAGGGGCCAAACCGTCCGGCAGCGGAGGAGGATCTGAAAGGGTGGGGCACGACGGACGGAGCTCCGTAGGAGGCCTACCGTGGCGGACAGGACCTACTGAGGACCTTTAGCCCAGTTGATCTTAAACTATGGCCGTGCCTGAAGCAACCAACTGGCAAAGCTTCCTTTTGGAAAGTGCGACCAAATCGGCGGTATGTTCTAAGGCCGCTAACTCTTCATTGGTGATCACTATAATTCGCTCCGAGTTGGCAGCGGCGAAGCGCGAAGAATGGGTGGACGCGGAGGGGGCTCGCGTCCACCTGAAAAGGACCAAGAAACAGTTTGAGAGGATCGTCCCGCATCTTCCGAGGCACTATGTCAGCGAGCGCGGGATCCTCTACAACGTGAGGGAACTCGACGAGTGACCCATGCGCCGGTAGCGGGCTGGCGCGGAAGAACGTCACGCTAGGCGTCGGCTACCACGAGGTCGTTGTCGTCGGCTGCTTCCAGCACCGCCGCCCGCAGCACCTCGTCGTCGAGCGTCATGACGCGCTCCGGCGGGCATTCTAATGCGCCTGACGCCCGTTCGTAGAGGGCGATAGCATCTTCGTCGTTGTGGGCGTTGAGGTAGAGAACGCCGTCCACCTCTCCGTAGACCTCGGGCGTCTCGTAGAAGTGGCGCGACCAGGTCTGAGAAAGTTGCCTCTCGGAAACCTTAGCTATCGCGGCCTTCGTCCCTGCTCTCATGGCCCCGTTGTGCCGTAGGTCTAGCAGCCGCAGGTCGCGTCGTAGGATCGGCGATGCGATGTGATGCCGGTCGAGGTCTACCACCCCCGTGTCGCCGAAGATCTCCACCAGGCAGCCGGAGAGGGTTCGGGCGGCGTAGTAGATGCCGCGCTCTGCGTCTTCCCCCGGCGTTCCGTCCTCGTCCCCCAGATGGTGATCGAAACGGAGCAGGGGACCGTACGAGCGGAAGCCCGTCTCCGTCGCCCCGTGGCGGGAGGGGTCGAACAACCTGACCAGGCGACTTCCGGAAGGGAGATCATGGAACAGAGGATTGGGTCTGCGCCGCGGCGGCGGAAGGTCGACGACGACCAAGCTAGCTGGCCCCGACCGTCGCCGCCGCGCTCCTTACCGCCTGGATCCGTCCCCTCCTCAACGCCTCGAGCGGGGTTTCCCCCTCCAGGTATACGTTGGGCCTCATGAACCAACTCGCCTTCGCCAGCGGCGAGGCGTGCAGGGATTGCAGTGCCTCCGGCAGCCCCTCGACGACGCCGTCCGGGCCTCCGGGGTCGAACTGCCAGGCCGGGAACCTCCAGGCTCCCCGATCCAAAATGGCCAGTAAGGTATCGACTTTCACGCGGTCGTGGGGCGTTTGGCGAGTGGTGCCGAGCAGGTCCGCAACCTGCGAGGCGGTCAGCGACCCTTCAAGCAACTCCCTGCGACGCTTGAAAGACCGAGCCAGGGTAGCCATCTCGAGGGCGGACCTCTCCTGACGCCCGTGTTCGCGTCCGCCGGTCAGGTCCGTCACGAGCTCCCTGTGTTTCTCGGGCACCTCCGGTGATTCGAGCGCCCGCTCTATGCGAGAGGAGACGGCCTCCAAATCCTCCGCCGAAGATTGCTCCAACAGGTGCTGCAGGGCCTCGACCGTACGAGAGGCAGCCTTCTTGTGGCGCGCCTTGGCGGCAGCTCCCTTGGCGGTAGGGGCGGGAGCGGAGATCCTAAAGGTCAAGCGGTCCACCATGGCCTTCACCCTCTCGATACAACTTTACACTCCGGAATATACTTACTACTGTAAGAGATGTCAAGTAAGAGAATTGCCTGGGCAGCTCACGAACGTACGGGACGGAAACTGCATACCGCTGATTAATGCAGGGATGGACGGAATCCAGCGTAAGCCGAGGTACATCAACGACCGCACCATGAGGGCCGTAAACCAACCCCGTACGGCAGCTCTATTGCAAGCGGTTCGACCTCGTAGTAAGATTTTCTTACTATGAGTAAGAAGACAGCTATGACGCGCGACGAGGTGAGGGCGGTACTGACCGAGGTATTGGTGGAGATCCAGGACCTGGGTGGGGAAGAGGTGCCCGAGATCGATGATCAGACCTGCCCTATGAAGGACCTCGCGGACTTTGACAGCTTAAGCGCCATGGAGGCGGTGACCCAGTTGTCGGAGAGGTTGTCGGAGAAGCTGGACCCCACGCTCTTCTGGCAGAAGGACCGCACGCCCCTTAGCATCGAGGAGATAGTGGACCGTATTTGCCGGACGATCGGTGTCGGGGAAGGAGGTAGCCGTGAGTGAGGTGGATCCCAGGCGGATGGCGTTGGCCGAGAGGCTCCGCACGGCGAGGGAGATGGCCGGGCTTTCTCAAGGACAGGTGGCGAAGAGGCTCGGGCTTCACAGGCCTTCGGTGTCGGAGATGGAGGCGGGACGCAGGCGAGTTTCTGCGGAAGAGCTCGCCGAGCTTGCCGACCTTTACGCGGTGGATCTCTCCTGGCTGGCCGGTGGAGAGGCCACCCCGGATGAGCATCAAGCCCGCGTGGAACTCGCGGCGCGGGAGCTCTCCAAACTTCGTGAGGAAGACCTGGACCGAGTGCTCAAAATGCTCTCGGCCCTCCGAAAGGATTAGGAGACTGGCGGTTTGGTGGCGAACGGCAGCAGGACATCGACGGTGAAGCGGCGCAAGGATTTGGCGTTGGACGCCCTAGGACGGGCGCTGAGGCTGCGGGGCGAGATGGGCATAAAGCCGCAAGCCCCCGCCTCCGTCTTCGACGTCATCGACAAACTCGGCATAAAGTTGAGGTTCATGCCGATCCCTAGCTTGGAGGGCGTGTACCGGGGTCGGCCGAATCCGGTCATCCTGGTGTCGTCCGAACGCCCTCCGGGACGCCAGGCTTATACGGGGGCGCACGAGCTCGGGCACCACGTCTACGGTCACGGGGTGGCGGTGGGCGTGCCGAGCGACGATGCGGGGCAGGAACCGCCCGAGAGCGTCGGCCCCGAAGAGTATCTTGCGGATCGCTTCGCCGGCTTCTTCCTGATGCCGAAGACGGCCGTCAAGTACGGTTTCCGGGCGCGTGGCTGGGAGCCTAAGGAGTGCACTCCTCGTCAGGTCTACACGGTCGCGGGCTGGCTGGGCGTGGGCTACGCCGCGCTCGTGCACCACATGCGCGGCAGCCTACGCATGCTGGCCTACCCGCACTCCGCCCGCCTCCTGAAAGCAACCCCGAAGGACATCCGCGCCGGTATCTTGGGCAGGGAGGTTCGCGAGAACCTCCTCGTCGTGGGCGAGAAGTGGACGGACCGGGCCGTGGACGTCCAGGTCGGCGACCTTATCCTGCTGCCTTCCGGCACGCGTTACGAGGGGAAAAACCTCCGGGTGGTCGAGGAGACCGAGCGGGCCGTACTGCTGACCGCCACCGCGCCAGGCATAGGGCGGGTCCACCGCCCGGAGTCCGGGTGGGCGGCTTTCGTACGCGTCTCTCGGCGAAACTACGTGGGATTGGGTCCGTACCGCCATTGGGAGGACCCCGACTACGAGGCCGAAGATGATTGAGCCTCCTCATTACCTGGTGGAGGGCGATCTCTCTCGTGCTTGGGCGCGAGCTTTCTTGTCCGCCATGGAGACGGGCGTGGACGAGATCTCGCCGCTCTGCGTGACGGTGCGCGGCTTGGACGAGGGACGGCCGGTGGAGGAGCCCGCCATTAGGCAGGCCTTGGACAAGGCGCTGGCGGCTCAAGGCGAGTTTCCATGTCTCACCGTGGCCAACACCATCTTCCCGAGAAGACGCTGGAAGCCCGAGCTTGGGCGCGAGCGGCTGTTCGAGCGTTACGCGAAGATGCTCCCCACGATCAAGGCTGCCGACAAGCGGAGAAACCAGAATGGTACTTACTTCGAGCGTATGATCGCCTTCGGTCCCGAACGGCCCGGCTTGGGGAAGATCAACCAACTGGAGCACATCATCTCCACTTACAAGGAGCGCGGCAATCATAGGCGTAGCGCGCTGCAGGCTTCGATCTTCGATCCGGCGAAGGACCACACGCATCAACGTCAGCGCGGCTTCCCGTGCCTGCATCAGGTCTCCTTCGTTCCCCTCGAGGACGGCAAGTTGGCCGTGACCGGGTTCTACGCCACGCAGTACCTGTTCGAGAAGGCCTACGGCAACTACCTGGGCCTCCACGATCTCGGGCGCTTCGTGGCCTACGAGCTCGACCGCGAGCTCGCCGAACTCAACTGCATCGCGAGCGTGGCCAAGCGGGGCGACCCCACCAAGGGCCGCCTCGCGAACCTGGCCGCAGAGTTGAGGACGATTTTGGGCGAGCCTGGGGGAGGCGCGCCGGACCGCGAGGAGGTGACGTGATGCGGCAGGGCGATCGCGGCCGCCTCGTCGTCTTCGAGGGACCGGACGGGGTCGGAAAGACGACCCTGGCGCAGGCCTTGGTGGATAAGCTAATCAGGCGGGGTGTTCGGTGCGAGTACTTCTCGTTCCCGGGGAGGGAGCCGGGCACCCTGGGCCGCCTCGTCTACGAGGTCCATCACGACCCGGGCAAATTCGGCATCGATCGTATGAACCCCACCAGCCTGCAGGTGCTGCACATCGCGGCGCACCTAGACGCCATCGAGGGGCACATACTGCCCGCTTTGAGGGCAGGCCGCTCGGTGGTTTTGGATCGCTTCTGGTGGTCCACGTTCGTGTACGGTATCGTGGGCGGCGTGGATCGCGACTCCTTGGACGCCATGATCGCGCTCGAGCTCGAGAGCTGGACGACCGGCGCGAAGCCGATCGTCGCGTTCCTCGTAACCCGTCAGAGCCCGCTACGGCGGGAGGGCCCTGACGAGCGCTGGCGAGAGCTGCGTGCTGCGTACGAGAACCTCGGCCGCGAGCAAGCGAGCCACCACCCCGTCGAGACGATCTACAACGAGTCGTCGCTGGACGAGGCGCTGGGTTTTGTGTTGCGGATTTTCGAAAGGGAGCATGGACTTTAATCGCGACTCCTCGGGAGGACGCGACGAAATGCACCAACCGAAGCTCGGGCTCCTCCAAAAGGAGCCCGCCGTTCGCCCAAGAGATCGAGCCCCGACCCTCTTCTCCGGTCTTGCGCCGGCGAGACCCACCGAGGTTTACGACACCTTCTGGTACTTCGCGGCGGAGCGCCAGGCGGTTTTCTTCGAGCGCCTCAAGGGACGACCGTACCCGTGGACCGAGGACCCCATCTTGAAGCGCTATAAGTTCACGAACGCCTACCGCGCCTCGGACCGGGTGAGCCAATACCTGATCCAAAACGTTATCTACGGCGGCGACCAGGACGCGCGGGAGGTCTTCTTCCGCACGATCCTCTTCAAAATCTTCAACCGCATCGGCACCTGGGAGATGCTAGAGGAAGAGTTTGGCTGCGTCTCCTACGCCGATTATTCCTTCGAGGAGTACGACGCCTTGTTGACGCGCGCTATCGAGAGTGGCAGGCGCATCTTTTCGGCCGCGTACATCATGCCGTCGGGCGGCAAGAGGATCGGACGTCCAAGGAAACACAGCCGTTACCTGGAGCTACTCGGGTGGATGATGGAGGACGGCCTTCCGGAGAGCCTGACCGAAGCGCGAAACATGCGCGAGGCCTTCGAACTGCTGCGCGGTTATCCCATGATCGGCGACTTCCTCGCCTACCAGTACGCCACGGACTTGAACTACAGCGAGATCACTGACTTCGGGGAGATGGAGTTCGTGATGCCCGGGCCCGGCGCCCGCAACGGCATCCACAAATGTTTCGAGGACCTCGGGGGCCTGAGCGAGGTGGATATCATCAAGGTGGTCGCCGAGCGTCAGGAGGAGGAGTTCGAGCGACTTGGCCTCGAGTTTGAGTCGCTGTGGGGACGGCCCTTGCAGCTTATCGACTGCCAGAACCTCTTCTGCGAGGTGGACAAGTACGCTCGGGTCGCCCACCCCTATGCGCGGGGCGTCACGCACCGCATGCGCATCAAACAGACCTACAGTTTTAATCCCGAGCCCGTGAGCTACTGGTACCCGCCGAAGTGGGGCATCAACCACCTCATTCCAAGGTCGGAGACGGAGGCGTAGGGGTGCGCCTGTTCGAGGGGGAGACGGCTAACGAGGCTTGGAGCAAGGCAGCGACTGCTTTCCTGGTAGAAGGCGAGGCTCAGGGGCAGGCCAGCCGCGCGGGCTCGACCTGCGAGATCCTTCATGCCGTTCTATCGATCCGTAACCCCCTAGAACGCTGGGTGCTCGCTCGAGAGCCGGCCATCAACCCGGCCTTCGCCATAGCGGAGACGGCCTGGATACTCGCCGGTCGCGACGACTCGGCGCTGCCGAACCACTGGTATCCGGGCCTACCGAGTTACACGGGGCCCGGGGAGCGATACCACGGCGCCTATGGGCACCGCTTGAGGCGTCGTTTCGGCCTCGATCAGCTGGAGAGGGCCTACTTGGCGCTACGTAGCAACCCCGACAGCAGGCAAGTCGTCTTGCAGATCTGGGACGCCGACCTCGACATGCCCGACGAGGAGGGGCGTCCCGCAAGCCAGGACGTCCCCTGCAACGTGCTGTGCATGTTGAAGGTTCGAAACGGAAAGCTCCAGTGGACGCAGGTCATGCGCAGCAACGACCTGTTCCATGGCATCCCCTACAACCTCGTGCAGTTCACCACCCTGCAGGAGGTGATAGCCGGTTGGCTGGGGCTCGAGGTGGGCGTGTACGACCATCTAAGCGACAGCCTGCACGTTTACGAAAGCGACCTGGCAAAGGCAAGAAAGTTCGACGAGCAGTTGAAAATTGCCCCCAACACGGACTCGCTGCGTTTGTCGAAGGCAGAGTCGGACGAAACTTTCGCCCTGCTGGTGGCCCGCTTGGACGCGATGACAAAAGAACACCTGACAGAGAGACGCATGCGGGAGATTGTGGACGAGGGTGACCTCCCCGAAGCGTTTCAGAATGTTCTTCGAATTGCTGCTGCAGACTCGGCTCGTCGGAGAATGTGGATGCGGTTGTCCAAAGAAGTGGCATTGGGTTGCACCAATGCTGCCCTCTTACAGGCTTGGGGGAGATGGGTATCGAGGACGGGAACGCGTTGACGGCCCATGCAAGCGGTACACCTTCTGCGGGCAAAGGTGGGGGGCATCAGGTGTGAGAGGCCTCTCGGACAAAAGCCTCCTACTCCCCTGGTGACAGGCGGTCTTGAGCGACGAAACCTGGACGCCCGAGGCGAGACGATGGTCGTGCGGGCGTACGCCCCACCAGAGGACGAGAGCAGCATGCGCTTGAGGATAGCAGCGACCCGCTACGGCGTGCATCAAGGCTGTTGGTCCTTACCGCAACCGAACGGTCAACACAGCACAATGGGTTGTAGGGAAAGTGAGGTTTGTATAAATGAGGAGAAGCTGCGGCACGGGACGGAGGAACGCCGAAGGAGCTAGGTTTTCTCCTAGCTCTCTAGTCGGGTGGGTGGTACCTGTGATCGGCTTGGTGCCTCTCTCGGTGGGGGCAGCCGGCTGGATATCGTTGTACTTGAACGCCTTGGTTCAGGGGACCGGAGAGGCTTGGAGTAACTTCTTAGAGGCAAACACGGGAACTGTGGTGGGCTACGGTTTGACAGTAACGTTACTCCCTTTACTGGCCCAGCCGTTCTTGCTGATCATAGTCGCCGCAGAGTTGGTGCTCCTCGGGACGGCATGCTGGGCGCTTTCTAAAGCGGGACGACTCCTCGACCTTAACCGCCTAGGGACTGCCGTACGAACGCTCGCCTGCAAACTACCTTACCGCGAAGAACTTTCCCGCCTCGTCCTCTCGCATGGGGTTCGGACAAAATTGGTGGAGACGCTGAGGGTGCTCATTCCCATGCTGGAGCACAAAACCCCGAACAGACCCTACCGAGCTGTACTCCTCTTCGTTGCTCTGCCTACCCTCTCACTGGTGGTTGCATCATTCTCCACCTTGATGCTCATCGCGGCCGCCAACTCAGGAGCGTCCTGGATTCCATCCGTACTGCAGTTCGCCTCGACCGCGATCGGGTACGTCGGAGCGGCCTCCGGCGTAATAGTGCTGGCCAGCTTGGGCGTATCTCTGGCAGATCCCGATCCCCTCCCTCGTGTCACCGATTGGAGGGGTGTTCTAGCCGCCACCGCCATGTTGTATGCCTGCATGGTAGTCTCCACGGTCTTAGCCGTCGTTGCTTGACGTACGGGACGCTTGGCGAGAGGACGCGCTTGTCTAGAGCAGCCGCAGCAGCCGATCGAGCAAGAGTAGCGTAGGCCATGGAAGCTGTAGTGCTTGGGATCGCGATCAATTTGGCGTCTAGCTTGATGGTAGCGGGCGCTGGTCGGCTCGTGGAGGCGACGCTCGGCGACGAGCAAGAAGCGGCCCTGGAGGAAGCGTTCGCTGGGGCGATGGCCGCTATGCTCGTCGAGATTGCGCGGCACGCGCGGCTGGACCGCAACCTTCCGGCGCGCCTGGAGGAGGAATTCGGGGGGTTCTTCGGAGACGAATGGGTCGCGCAGACGCTCCTGAGCGTGGCGCTTGACTCCAGGGTGCCGCCCGTCCAAGAGCTACGCCGAAGATACGAGGCCATGGGGTTCGACCCAGGCGCGCTACCGATAAGCTTCGACAGGGCCATGCGCCTTTTCGCCCACGAACTGGCCACGAGGGTCCGCGACGACGCGAGGTCCGGGGGGGCGCTGGCCGACTTGGTGGTAGTTTCGGATGTCGAGGCGGTACGGGAGATGCTCCGGCAGTTGATCGAAGCGCAGGGCCGCACGGGGCCGGACGTAGACGAGCTGTGGAGGGAAACCCAAGCCCGATGCGCGGAGCGCTGGCAGCGGCTAGGGCTGTCGCGTGATGAGGCTTTCGGGCTGGCAGACGACCTGACGGTGGGGGGCCCCGGCCCCCAGGCCCGGTCTGGGTTTCGAGGTCGTCTCATGATCGTGACGGCCGAGGTCGGCTCCGGCAAGTCCCTCCTACTGGACCGTCTCTTCCAGAGGGCCGTGGTGCGGCTGCGCGAGGAAGCCAACGCTCCGGCTCCGGCCTTCGTGGAGGCATGGGAGGTGACGGGGCGTCTCACGGACGTCGTGGTGCAGAAGACGTCTGCTCTGCCCGATCCGAGGAGGCATGGTGCTGCCGTATTCGTCGACGGGGCCGAGGAACCGGGGAGGGCTGTCGCAGTCCGTCTGCTGAAAGAAGCACGCATCCTGGTCGAGACCTGGCCGGATACCACGGTCGTAATCGCAGGCCGTCCTCTACCAGATCTCGTCGGACAGGAGGAGACGTTTTACGTCCCGGAGTTGGACGTGGAGGAGCAAGAGGCTTTGATCGAGCGTATCGCGGCAAGGGAGGTCACACCCGGTCTCATCCGCTCGTGGCCCGATTCTGTGCGAGAAGCGATAAAGCGCCCTCTGTTTGCCACACTCATGGCGCTAGACCTCCGGAGCTACGACATCCGCAACCCGCGCTCGACCGGTGAGTTGCTCTCCGGGCTGGTCGAGAGGGCGTTCGAGCGCACCGGCGAAACGGTAGAGACCGGTTTGCTCGTGCGCCTGGCCGTGGCATGCATCGACAGCGAGGGTTTCGTCAGGGCGGCCGACGTGGCATCCACTGCGGAGGTGTCGCGCCTGCGTGCGACGGGCCTCGTGGTCGAGAGAGACGGCGCTGTTGGTCTCTCCCTGCAAATACTTACCGAGTGGTTCGCGGCGCAGGCCCTCGAGGAGGGATTCGTGGATGCCCGAGACCTCGCTGGGGATCTCGCTCGGCTCGAGCGCTGGCGCTACCCGCTGGTGATGGCTACCAGCGCTTTCGGTTACACCCGCATTAGGGAGGTGCTCGACCCTATCGTAAGGGGCACCCCGGGATTTGCTTCGCAGGTCGTGGAGGAGGGTCTCGCACGGCCGGGCTTCTCGGAGGACGCACCTCTCACGCCGCCTCAGCAGTTCGCCGCCCAGATGCGGGAGACGATGGAGTCCTGGGTGGCGGGCATCGGGCCCTTGGCCTCGCTTGTAGCACCCGTGCGAGAGGACGGGAGCGTCTCCACCCTCGGGATCAGCGTTTTCGGCGGGCGAGTAACCCAACAGTCATGGTACGAAGGTTCGGAGGACCTCGGAGACGTCGTCTCCATGGAGGAGTACCCGTCGGAGTTTCCGTCGAACATCCGGTGGCGCGTGACCCGCTCTGTCGGGCCCCGCCGTCAGCCCGCCTGGGCGTGGCGGTACGCGCTGGAAGACCAACGTAGGAAGCTTTCGGAGCTGCTCAAGTTCCGGCGCCTCCCGATTCACGGGGGTCTCCTGGCCGAGGAAGCGGCCTGGGACGCAGCGTACGAGTTGCGCAGCAGGTACGACAAGGGATACCGCTATTGGGACCCCATCCCGCTCGACGCCCTCGAGCGCTACATGGACCACGCGGGGTGGGACCGCGAGGTGTACACCGTCACTCGGATCCAGCGGTACGACCTGAGGTATAAACTACGCTACTTGAAGGACGAGATTCGTCGCATGCGCGAGGCCGGCGAGGAGGAACTGAGGGCGCCGTGGCCACACCGCAATCTCAAACCGGGTGACCCACGCATCCGCACACATGGCGAGGGCGCGATGAGCAGTCACTGGTTGTGGGAACCTTACTCCCCGGAGGTTCTCTTGGAGCTGTCAAGGGTCGTTGTCGGTGGCGCGCTAGAGGCATACCGCCGGTTCGTAGAGGCTCACTTCGCACGGCTGGCTCCCCACTTACGGATCGCCGTGATGCTGCCCGCGCGCCTAAAGGGCGTGCTCGTGCTGAACCACTTAACGGAGCCTCAGCTCAGGCCTTACATGGCTTGGCACCTAAACCCGTTGCCGCGTGGGAGCAACACCGAGGTGCGGATCGAGATCGGCGAGCAACGGGCAAGCCGGGAACGTATGCTCGCCGTACAGGACCGAATACAAGAGTTGCGCCCTGAAGCCGCTGCATGGTTACTCCCTACAGAATACGCCTCCTCGGAATTCTACGGCCGCAACCCGATTAGGGAGCTGGCCTATCAGTTATTGTGGAACGACCTCGAGCGGATTTCTTGGGTGGATGGCACCTTCCCACAGGGGCATCTGTAAGCGATGTTCTTGCGGTGTGCCCGGAGCCGGTCGATTTTGCGCATCTACTCAGAGGACGGTATCAACTCAACCCTTCTTCGCCCTCTCCTCGCTCCCGTCGGACTCCTTCTCCGATAGACGAGCGCGGTAGAACTTCCGGAACCCCAGGAGGTCCTTGAAGTCCTCCTCGGGCACCGTCTGCCCGTAGGCGTAGGCCACTCCGAACTCGCTCCACTCCTCCTCGGAAAGAACCAAGATGGCGTCGGCGTAGGTCGGTACCTCCCGAGGGCAAGCCGCGTACCCGCGCATCCAGTCCGAAACGCTTCTCTGGCCGATGTCGCGTTGCGTGCCGGGACGGCCCACCTTGAACCCGCGCCGCCTGCACTCGGCGGCGAAGGTGCTCTGGTTGTAGCCCCTCGACTCCAACAATCGGTCGAAGAAGCGCCCGAAGTACGTGTACTCGCCGTCAGCCAGACCCGGCTCCAAACTCATCGGTAGTTTTGATACGAGAATACCCGCCCGACGGTACGTCCTCAAGGCAACAAAGAAGACCGCGCTGCGAGCTGGGTGAGCCACGGTGGCGTACTACCGATATGTTCGGTAACATACATAGCGCGAGCTACCGATCTTATCGGTATCAGCAGGGAGGGAGATGTACTGCACAAACCTGTCTCCGTGCTCAAGCGAATCCGCCGATAATGGGGATGACGGGGAGTGGGAACGTGAGGGAGCGGGTTTCTTCGGGCGACAAGAGGAAGCTGTGCGTCGGGCGAGGGGCACGGTGCTTTGCCTGCGGCGGCGGTGGAGTCTCTAGGCCGCTTCCGGTGCCTCTGCGGTCGGCTTCTTCGATGACTCGAGCCTGTCCCGTGTGCGGGGGGCGTGGAAGGGCGATCGTCGTGGACTCCGGCGACAGGCGGACGGGCTTGTGCGAGGAACCACCATAGCGCGGGTTCGGGCGGAGGCGAAGTCTTTCAGGGGGAACGCGGACGATGAGCGTGTGGGCGCAGAGCTGGGCCTACGAGCAGCGCCTCGGGAGGTGGCGTGAGACCGGGCAGGGGAAGAGGTCGTGGAAGGGCGATCCGGGGGCGAAGAGCGTGCTCGCCGCGGTCGCCACCTTCGCCGACGAGCAGGGCTACGCCTTCTGCGGGCAGGACACGCTCGCGGAGATGACCGACATGACGGAGCGTTCGGTTAGGGAGCACCTCTACAACCTCGAGCACGGCTACGGGAAGATCCGTCGCGAGCATCGCCGCAAGGGCTCGGGCAGGGGCAGGGGCGAGTTCACGAGCGACGGCATCTGGCTTTTGGCCCCTGCGCACCGCTTGAGGCCGCCGAGGAGGGGAGAGGCGGTCGAGGCCGAACCGGCGGAAGAGTTTTCCGACGGAGAGAAACGGGCGCACGGGCGGAAGAGTTTGCCGCCGGGCGGGCGGAAGGGTTTTCCGGGGAACCGTAAGGGGGTGGAACCGTCAGGGGATCCGTCAGGGGTGCGGGCTTCGCCCGAGCACCGCCCGGAGACCTACGTCGGGATGATCGAGGAGCAAGCGCGACTGCTGAGCGTGCCGCTGGACGGGGAGGAGGTTCGTAACCTTCGCGCTTACGCAGGGCGCCTGGTCGAGGAGCAGGGCGCAGGCCCCTTGCCCATGCTGCGGTGGGCCGCGCGCTACGCCACCCGGCGGGTCGAGAACCCGAAGATACGGCCTTCCCAGGCGTGGGCGGACGTGGCGGCGGATGAACGTAATGGCGGGAGGGATAGGCAGCCGGGGTCGGCGGACGTCGCGGGGGTCGCGGAGGACGCGTACGAGGGGGACTTCTGAGGTGAGCGGACGGGAGATGCCCGCCATCGGGGAGGCTATCAGGGGCGCTCTGGCGAGGGGCTCCCACGACCTTGCGGACCGGATCGAGCACGAGTTGGCGCGGCGAGGCTACCCGGCGCCGAACCCGTCGGAGGACGGGGAGGCACAGGCGCGCTGCGGCCGGTGCGGGGGGCTGAGGGACGACGATGCGGCCCTGAGTAACGGCGCGAGGGTGTGCCGGTGCGGCGGCCGGAAGGAGCGTCTCCTCTCCTACCTCGACGCCGTCGATCCGGAACGGCTCATGACCCTCGACACGCTCGACGCCTCCGAACCCACGCTGGACGTGGCGCTCGTGGAGGCGCAGCGCATCGTTGCGGGCGAGCGCGGGCGCGGGATGTTCCTCATGGGGCTGCCGGGACGGGGTAAGACGCACCTGATGGTCGGGATGGGGCGTGCGCTCCTGGAGCGCGATCGCGACGCAGGCTACTACAACGTCGCGCGGCTCGTCTCCCGCGTCCAAGATACCTACGGCGAGCACGGCGAGACCAGGCGGGGGGTGATCGAGTCGGTCGCCTCCCACGAGGTGGTGCTGATTGACGACCTCGGCAAGGAGCACGCCTCGACGGACACGGAGTCCATCGTTTACGAGCTCTTTGACGCCCTCCACGCCGCTCGTGCGACCCTCGTCCTGGCAACGAACGTACCCGTTACGAAGGGGGAGGGGCATCGGGTCCCGGCCCTTGCCGAGCGCTACGACGAGGCGGTGCGTTCCAGGCTAAGGGCGATGTGCGAGCGCTTCGTCGTCAAGGGCGAGGATCGCCGGAGGGAGGCGTGGGATTGGTAAGCGCGAAGGACCGGGACGAGGGGCAGGTGGAGGGAATGGCTTCCGAAACCTGCCCGACCGAGGCCCTCGTCGCGCTGGCCCAGCTCGTGGTGACCGGTGCCGGCCACTCCCGGTTAACCCACGAGGCGGCGCGGGCGACTGCGAGGGCCCTGGGCGCCGACCGCTGCGAGGTTTTGCACCTGGAGCCCGAGGGCTACTACATGTCCTGCATAGCCACCAACGACGAGGACGCTGCGTGCGGCGAGTCGGGCTTAGTGCCCTACGGCGTTTCCTCGGTGGCCGGGTACGCGCTACTCTGCGGCGCGCCGGTCGTCTCGGAGGACGTGCGTGAGGAGCGGCGATTCGAGCCGGCGGGGACCCCTCGATGGGAGGGATCCGTTTCCGCGGTTGCAGCTCCCGTGCCCTGTCGCGGCGGCGCCTTTGGCGCCCTCGTCGCCTACGCCGCGAGGGCCGGCGCCTTCGGCCCTCGCCACGCTCTCTCCATCTCCCGTACGGCATCCCTGCTCGGTGGCGCCCTGGAGCGCCTGGAGGAGCACGAGGAGCTGCGCCGAAGGGCGGAGGGGGCGGAGTACCACGGCGGCCTGCCCGAACGGGCCCATGAACGCTCGTCCGAGCGAGCAAAGCTGGGGCTCACCGATCGCCAGTTGGAGGTCTTAGCGCTCCTGGCCGACGGATGCTCGGCCAAGCAGATAGCCTCGGACCTGGCGCTCTCGATCCACACCGTCCACTTCCACCAGCGCAACCTCTACCGTGCTTTGGGCGTCGGCTCTTCGATCGGGGCCCTCAAACGGGCGGCAGAGCTCGGATTGCTCGGGCCGCCGGGCACCGGTCCCTCGACCGTCTGACAGGCTCCGGACCGATCCTTTCGGGACCGACGAGGTTCGTCACGCGACTGATCTCCCAACCCCAGCATCTCTTGTAGGCGGGGACCACCCCTTCTTGTGATGTGCCCCCGCCCCGGTCCTCGCAGACTGCTGGGCGTAGGTTGCCGAGACGGGAAGGAGGCCCGCCAGCCAGAGGGCAGACCAGCGGTAGACGGAGCGGTAGTTGACGGCCGCCGGGCGGCTCCACTCGCCAGACCCGTAGCGGGTCGCCCGGCCGAACCCGGAGAGGAGCAATACCATGCAAGCGACCATACCCCACGAGACCGTCGGGCGGGGTCCCGCCCCCCTCCGTAACGGGACCCCGTCCGGCGTCGCGCCTGGCGAGCGCAGAGGTTCGGATTGAGCGCTGCCGATCCGTGCCTCGCGCTCGCTCGGGGCGATCGCTTCTACGAGCTGGGGCAGAAGCTTCGTGAGCAAGGCCCGGAGCTCTTGGCCGCCGCGCAGGACCCGACCAACTGGGCGCTCGGGACCGCGGGGCTTGTGCTGGCCGGGCTCTCCCTGGCCGGCGCCCACGGAGGTTCGGGCCCGCTCCTGGACCTCGCCCATCGCGCCCTCTTCCGGCGCCCGGGGGAGGCGATGATCGGGTACCGACCTTCGAGGCCGTTCGGTCGGGCGCCGCTCTACTTGCCGCTTTCCGACCGGTTCACCGGGTTGCAGATGGTGGCGCCGATGGGACAGGCGAAGACCTCCACCATGGAGTGGCTCGCCTACCAGGACCTCAAGAGCGGGCTGTCGGTGTTCGTGGTGGAGACCGAGGGCGACCTCGGCGCCAAGCTCCTGCCGCTCGCGTTCTGGCTCGGCGTGCCCATACGCTTTTTCACGTACGCGGGTTCGGGCGCGGCGATGCGATGGAACCCGCTGGCCGGGGACAAGGTGGAGGCCGCTGAGAGGGCGGTCGTCGCCTTCCAATCGGCGGTTGCCTCCGGTGACGAGAAGTTCTTCGAGAACTTCAACTCCATGTTCCTCAGGCACTCGGTGCTGGCGGTCTGCTGCCACGCCGAGCGCGAGGGCCGTGCGGCGACCATGACCGACCTCGACCGCTTCGTCCAGAACGAGCGCTTTCGCAGGAAGGTCCTTGGTGTTGAGCGCGACGCCCAAGGCAAGCGCTTCACCGTCAACGCCAAAGACCTCCCCCGCAGGACGCGCGGCTACTGGCAAGACCTCTACTACGGCCAGTACGGGCAGAGGGAGAGGGCGCAGTTCGTCGCGGGTCTGCACGCCGTCATGGACGCCCTCCTCGCCCAGGAGACCGTCGAGGTCGCGCTCTCGCCGGAAGGGGGCGAGCCGGTTCTGGATCTCGCTGGGGCATTGGACTCCCCGGGGCTCACCCTCGTGAGCGTCCCGCAGGGGGCGGCGCCGGCGACGAGCCTGATGCTCTCGACCTGGATGATGGAGTACTTCCGCCAGGCGATCCTCGCCCGCGGGAACGGCGGCTACCCCGTCTCCGCCTACCTCGACGAGGTCCACTCCATGCTCGGGCACGCCAACTCCGAGGCCGCCCTGGCGTTCTCGTCGCTCGTGACGCAATCACGAAGGCGCCATGTCGCCTTCAACTTCGCCTACCAGTCGTTCTCCCTGTTGCCTTCTCCCCTCAAGGAAGCGCTCGCCACGAACGCGCGCAACAAGCTTATCTCGGGCGGGTTGCAGGGCGAGGACGCCGAGCAGGCGGTGCGGATGCTCGGGCAGACCGAGGAGGAGGTGCGCGACTACCGCCGGACCCACAAAGGGTTGCTCGGCGGTCCGGGCACGTTCTCAGTGGGCCGTAGGAGGCAGACGGTGCCCAGGGTCTCCGAGGAGGAACTCGTCTACCTGCCGCGCGGCTGGTGGCACTGCTCCCGGGTCAGGCGTGGCAAGCAGCAGAGGCCTGTGCCCGTCAGAGCCGGGCGAGCGCCCAAGCCCCCGGCCGCTTACCACGGAGCCTTTGCGGAGCTCCTCGGCCCGGGCTCGACGCCGGGGGATCTGGAGGACGATCGGAAGACCACCGGATCGGGGGGCGCCACGTGACCCTGCCGGCCGCGAGCGAGAGGGCATATCGAAGGGCGATCCCCCGCAGCAAGAACGGGGCTACCCGCCCGGTCAAGACTTCGAGAAGAGGAGGAGAGAAGGAGATTATGCAAGCGAACCACGGCGCCGCGTGCGCAACCCCCCAGCGCGTCTTCCGTTGTTTGTTCGGGCGGACGTTTGCTTTCTGCTCCGGGATCGTGGCGGCCGTCGAGCGGGAGCTACCCAGGTACCTGTTCTTCGGGCTGACCGCTTCCCTCGTCGCGATCGTCGCCCTGAGCGTCGGCGCGCAAGCTGCCTTCGCCCAGACGCCACCGGGCGGCGGAGGGGGTGGGGACGCCATTCAGCAGACCCTCGAGAACGTCCGCAACTACCTGGCGGCGCTCTCCTTCTCGGTGGGGGGCATAGGCTTCGTCGCCTCCCTGCTCGTCAAGGGCTACGCCTCGATCAACGAGAACGCCCACGCCTACGCGGCGATGGGGATGAAGGGCTCGCTCTGGTGCATCGTTGCCGGGGTCATCGTCACCCCGATCCTCTCCATAGCCGCAGGCCTGGCGGGCGGCGGAGGCGGCGGTTAGGGCGTCCGAGCCAGGCACCTCACCACGCCGGATAACGAGCGAAAGCGAGCAGGAGGGGGAGTAAGCCATGCGCGAGCCCGTCGTCAAGGACCTAGCCGGGGCGAGGAAGACCACCAAGATAGCCGGCATAGCCGTGGAGACCCGCCAGGCGACGATCCTGGCCGGTACCCTCGTCGCCTACGCGACCTTCTGCTACTACCTCGCCGGCTCCTTCGGGCTCTCGACCGAAAGGGCGGCCGTGTGGCTCTCGCCGCTTTTGCCGCTCTCGCTGGCTTTTGCCTTCTACCGCTCGAAGGACGGCTACCACCTGGACTTCATCCTGGAGAGAAAGGTCGTCTCCTTGCTTCGCCCCGACGTCTTCTTCAAGCGTCCCCGCGACCGTGTGCGAGGCGGCTGGCGCTCGATGCGAGACGCCATCCAGAGGATGCTCCCGGCCGAGGACTTCCACTGGGAGATGCTCCGCTGCGAGGACGGCACGTACGTCGTGGTCTTCAGGGTGATCCCGAAGAACCTCTCGATGATCGGCGACACCGAGCGCATGCGGGTCTTCCGCTCGGCCACCGAGCTCTACAACTCCCTGGACTTCCCCTGGATGGAGGTCACGAGGAGCAAGGAGGGCTCCACGGGGCGCTACACGCGACGCTTCCGCGGGGCGGCCGCCTCCGCGATACCGCCCGAGTGGCGCAAGCTCAAGGCATTCGCAGCCGAACACGCCGAGTACCTCGACCGCGAGCTGCCCCGGCTCTCGATCTTCGAGCGCAAGGGCTACGCCGTCCTCCCCTACAACCCGGCCCTCGAGAAGGCGAGGGCGGCCGGCTCTTCAGGCCTCGGGCCCATGAATGCATTGTTCAAGCTTCTCGGCTTTGGCAAGGAAGGCAAGGCGCCGGGGGGACGGGCCTCCAAGAGGGACGCCAGGAGGCGGCAGGAGGAGGCCAAGGCGGCTTACCGGGTCCTCTCTACGCGCGCCAACTCCTTTTACAACGGCCTCAATCGGATGGGCTGTCGCATACGGGCCCTGACCGATCTGGAACTCGTCTCGTTCCTCAAAGGCCAGGTGAGCGACTGGGACGAGGAGGGGGAGTACGCCCCCACGCTGTACGAGCCGATCGCCCTCGAGCCGGGCGGATACGACGCCCTTCCGGAGGGGAAACGGGAGAGGATGATCCGGGAGGCCGAGGCCATCCGCGAGGAGGAGCCGCACGCCTTAGGGATTGGGGACGTCGTGGCGGACAAGATCGCTCCCGACTGCGTGAAGATCTTACCCGACCACCTCCGCGTAGACGGCCGCTTCCACACCACGATGCTCGTCTCCGGCTGGCCCGACGAGGTCTACTTCGGAATGCTCGCCGACCTCAATCGCATCGAGGGTCGGGTCAAGCTCGTCAAGTACGTGGACCCCCGGCCCAAGAAGGAGGCCCAGGCCATCCTCGGGAGCAGGGTCGCCGCGCTCAGGGCCTCGCGCAAGACCGCCGACGACGGGAACGTCAACGCCGAGCAGCAGCGCGAGATCGCCGAGTTCACCAACGAGCAGGCCCTGCACGAGATCAACTCGGGGAGGCAGCGCTACCTGGAGCTCTCGGTCCTCGTCCACCTCGAGGCCGACTCCGAGGAGAGGCTCTACGCCATGGCCCAGGAGGTCCAGGACACCTTAGCCGGCTACCGGGTCGAGGCGCAGCTCGCCCGCGAGCAGGCCTGGGAGGGCTTCCTCTCGTCCCTCCCTCTGGGCAGGCTCCACGTTGCCGACCGCTACTGCACCTTCGGGATGCTCAGCCGCCCCTTGGCGTGCCTGTTCTCCTATGGGAGCCGGCAGATCGACCACGAGAACGGCGTCTTCCTCGGTGTGGATACGAGAAGCAACTCCGTCATGACCCTCGACACGCGGGAGCTGGTAAATCCCCACGGCGTCATACTCGGCCAGTCGGGGGCCGGGAAGAGCTTCGTCATAAAGTGCCTCTCGACCCGTTTCCTTATGTTCGGCCACCGCCAGGTCGTCATAGACCCCGAAGGCAACAGCCGCTACGTCAGGGTCGCCCGTGCTTTGGGCGGCGCTTACGCGGTGATCGCCCCGGGCTCGAAGCACAAGATCAACCCGTTCGACCTGCACGAGGACTACATGAACCTCGACCTCCTCGAGGACATCTTCGGCGACGGGGAGGAAGAGGAGGCGGACGCCGAGGAGGCCTACGAGGCCGCGCGGGCCTCGGCGCTGGACGGCAAGGCCCAGGAGATCACCCGCATGGTCTCCCTTATGGCCACTACCGACGATACGAGCTCCGCCGGTGCGGCCGTGGGCGGGCTCTCCGGCGCGGAGGCCTCCTACGTCGAGCGGGCCGTCTACGAGGCCTACGAGAAGAAGGGCATCACGCGCGACCCCGCGACCCACGGCAGGGAAGCCCCTATCTTCCCGGAGTTCTGGGAGATACTGCGCGGCTACGCCGGGGAGAACGGGCTCGTCGAAGCCCTTCTTGAGAAGCTCTGGAGCTGGCACTCCGGTGCGCTCTCCAAGATCTTCGACGCCCCCACGAACGTCGACCTCTCGAATCGCTACCTCGTCTTCCAGATCTCCAAGGTCAAGAACCGCCAGAAGGCGCCGGTGATGCACGCGATCCTCGAGTTCCTCAACGGCGTCCTCAGCAATCCCAACGAGCCCTCCGATTGCTGGATCGACGAGGGCTGGGCGCTCCTCGCGTTCCCCATGAGCGCGGAGTTCGCTGAGACTATGTACCGCTCGGGCCGTGCCCGTGATAACGCCATGTGGCTCGCGAGCCAGGCAATAAACGAGTTCGTGGGGAGCCCGCAGGGCGACGTGATCCTCAAGCTCGCGGCAACCCACATGATCTTCCGCCACGAGCACCAGATGAGCGCCAGGGCGACGGCCGCCGTGCACGACCTCTCCGAGGAGGAGACCGAAGAGCTCCTCAACTTCGGCAGGGGCGAGGGGTACCTCGTCGTGGACCAAGCCCGCATCCCGATAGCGGTGATGGCCTCGGAGAAGGAGGAGGAGCTCTACAACACCGACCCGCGCCTGGAGGCAGGGTACAAGGAGAGGCGGCGCAAGCAAGGGGAGACCGAGTGTCGCGTCGAGGAGGCCGGGGAGGGGAACGGCGACGCGGAGCAGCACCGCGGAGCCCAAAGCCGCGGCGCCCTGCCCGGCCTGCCGGGCGGGGATGAGCCGATGCGCCTCTACGCCTTCGCCGGCAACAGTTCGTCCGAGACCGCCGCGGCGGTGGCGAAGCTCGTCGGACGCGAGGCGCGCAAGGAGCGACTCTACGTGCTCGCCGTTGATGCCTGCGGCGGCTCCCTCACGCGGACGCTGTCTACCGACGACGGGAGCGAGGACGGCGCCAGCCCGCCTGACGAATTCTTGAGGCGGGCTAAGGCGGACCCCGAAGACCTGGGCGAACACGTCTCCCGCTCTCACCTCTCGGCCCTCAAGGTGATCCACGCCCCGCGCAATGCTTCCCTGCCGGCCTTCGTGCTGCAGGAGGCCGCCCGCGAGGTCTTCGACCTGTGCCTGGTGGCTTGTGGCGACGCGGACAGCGCCTACGCCGAGGACTGGTTGCAGGCGGCCGACGAGGTCGTGGCCTGCTCCCAGGAGAACGCGCGGGAGGCCCTCGAAGCCGCCCTCCTCGTCGAGGAGAAGCGCGGTACGAACGGGACGATGCTCGCGCTTACCGGCGCGGAAGACGCGTCTTCCCCGGGCGGTGATGAACCGCTCGACGGGCGCCCTGTGTACTTCCTCGGCCCGGGCGCGAGCAGCGGCACGCGCGCGGACAAGGGCCTGAGGCAACTGACCCGCGCCCTCATAGTTTCCGGAGCCGGAACGAGCGCGTCTGATGCGCGGGAGGAGGAGGCGAATGCCTGAGAGCACAAAGCCCCATGGGAAGAAGCAGCCGTCCTGGTTGACTGGCGAGGAGGAGCGATCCGGCGCCGAGACCTCCCGGACGGTGCCCTTGAACGACCGCGGCGGGCGTCGAAGCCAGGGCCCGCTGGCCGAGGACGACATTGGCCAGATGCAGCACGCCGAGAAGGCCCTCGCGGACGAGGGCTCCGGCGCTGCACCGACCGGCACGGTACCCCGCGTGGCCGTGCCCGGAGCAGGAGGGGAGCAGCAGAGAGCAGGGCGGAGGCCCGGAGGTAAGTCTCTCTCGAGGACGATCGAGCACCTGCGAGACAACCCGGCGCCGCTCGGGATGGCGCTCGCAGTCTTATCGGCCCTGACGGTGCTTCTCTGGTTTTTGTTCCTTCGCGAAGGCGATCAGCCCCCGACCGCCGGTGCCCCCGGCGACCGTGTGATCGGGGCGGAGGGATCGTCGGATAACCCGTTCGGGGGCGGGCCGGTACGCGACTCGGGCGTCGTCTTCGGCGCCCTGCAAGAGAGCGGGGAGGAGGCCGAGCTCGACGGAGCCGGCCTGAACTGGCGGGGGCGCGTCACGCAGAAGGAGGGCGAGGCGGGGCAGACCCTCACCCTCGAGGGCCCGACCGCCGCCCAGGTGGAGCGCGGCTTCGACCTCGGGCCCTCCGGCGTCGAAACCGGCGTCTACGCCGTCGCCCAGGACGGCGGCGAGGTTCTGCACGTCACCACCCACACCTTCGTCCCGAAGGAGGACGGTGCCAAGGCCGAGGAGACGACGCTCGGCACCGTGTACTCGCTCGAAGATGGCCGGCTCGACGGCTACGCCTACTACCTCGACCGGCGCGAGCGCGGCTCGGACAAGGTGACGCGCACGTACGTAAGGCCCGGTCAGAGCAGCTACCAGGTCTCCTTCGAGGCCCACCGTGGCGTAGGTGGAGCCGTCGCGGAAGGCCGCAACGGGACCTTCGTTCCCCTGCTGGTCGGTTGGCGCGGATTCGAGGACGAAACTACAAACGAGCCGAAGGAGAGCAGCCGTGGGTGACCACATCCCCCCGTCGAGCATGGGGCCCGGACGAACGAGCGGCCCGAGCAGCCTGGGGCCAGGGAAGATCGGGCGCAAGCGCCTCGGAGGGCCGGGCGGGAAGGGACCGAACCTCGAGCGGGGGCAGGGACTGGGGCGCGACCCCTCCATGATCCCGAAAGGTCACGGCGTCTTCGGCCGCGTCCCCAACGTGGACAAGGACGGCGACCCGTTCACCAAGCGCTCCCCGAACAAGAAGCCCGGCAACAACTCGTTCTTCTAAGAGAAAGGTGGTCATGACCCCCGCAAAGAACAGGCAAGGCACCCGCGCCGGGAGGAGGCCCGAGGAGGCCCCGCCCCCCGTCGCCAGTTCGGACCGGACGGTGCTGGCGCTCCTCCGGGTCGGGACCCGAGGGTGCAGGTTGGCCGCGGCCTTCATGGCGGTGGTGGTCGGCCTGATGGCCCAGACGTCCACCGAGGTGTTGGCCGAAACTCAGCAGACCGTCCTCTACCTCGATGCGCCGTCCGTCTCCAAGGACCGCGCTTCACGGGCAGGGGAGGTCGCGAACGCCTACGCCGATCCGGGATCTCCGACCCCCCGGGAGGCTCTGGCATGGCTCGACGTACCGGTGCGCCCCGCCGATGTCTCCGAGCCACCCGAGTACGCAAAGACCGCCTTCGCCTCCGTGCCGGCTCCCGACGGCGAAGGAGCAGGCGCCCTGACCGCCGATGCCGCGCTCCGGGCCGGCGAGGTGATGCTGGCCCAGATCGACGAGGACAAGCCTCCCGAAGGCAGGGGAGGCGACGGGGGCGTGGACGAGGGGATGGCCGCCGCCGGGGCCGTGAGACCGCACTTAGGCGACGAAACCCGGGCCCCGGAAACGGACCGCGTATCGGAGCCGCCGACGCAGCCCGAGGGGCAACCCCTTCCGGGGGACAACCGTCCCAACGACGCAAGGGTTCCCGAGTACGCTTCGGCGCCGTCTTCCCCGGCTACCTCAGAGGAGCCGAGCGGAGGCACGGGTATCGTCGTACCCAGCCCTTCCTCCGACGGAGAAGACCCGGAGCACTCGCCCACAGAGCTCGCTGTCGTCTCATCGCCGGATGCTTCACCCGAACCGGCCGTTGGGTCAGAAGACGAGCCTTACGGCCCGATAGGTCCCGTATCCGATGTCGGTGAGGGATCTCAGGAGCAGCCCCGCCCCGGTCAAGGCCGTCCGATGGTGGAGCGTCCAGCCGCAAGGGACGAGCTCGCTCAGGATCATCCTTTAAAGGAGGGGACCGAGGAAACGTCTCCGCCTGTTGAGCCTCCCGCCGCACCGCCCGCGGGGCCGACGCGTGCCGAGACGGGGCCGACGGGCGAAAGAGGCGACGAGGTAGCACTGGTGCCGGTACCCGACCCGAATAGGGGGGACGAAGCATTCACTGCGACGCCTCCCGCGGCGCGACCGGCCGAAACCGGGTCAGACAAAGGGTCGGACGACTTCGCGTCCGCGGAACCTTCGCCGGTCCCCGAACAAGCACCGGACGATTCTTTCTACCGACGCGAAGCGCCACCTACCGCTGCCGGGCCTGCCGACGAAGCGGGCGAGCCGCAGGCCGAGATCGTGATCGAGGGCGGCGAGCCGCAGCCGCCTGCATCCCCAGAAGCGCCTTACTCCGAGGACGCCTCCGAGGACCAGCCGGTCGGGGGGACGCAAGGCCAGGAAGTAATGGTCGTTCAGGAATTCGAGAATGGCTCAACAAACGAAGCCAAGCCTGCAGACGAGGGCTATGGAGCCAGGACGCCGGAGAAGAGCATCGAGACACTGGAAGAGGAGCCAACCGGTGACGAGGTTAACGGCCACAGCGGGCTCGACGCGGCCAACGGTACGGAACAGTACGATCCTCGGACCACGCGGCGGATAACCACCGAAGGGGATATCGCTGCGACGGGCCCTACCGAAAAGGCGGAGACGCATTCTCCTGGCAAAGGAGGCAGGTCATCGCCCACCCCAAGTACCGGCGTCTCTCCCAAAACAATCGAGCAACCCGGCGACGGCTCGGAAGGTACTGCAAATGAGACCGCCGCACGAGGAGGAACGGCGCCCGCCGACGGCGCGGGCACGCGCGCCGGAGCTTCGCAAAACGGAATCGCGCGGGGAGCCGCTCCGCAGGCGCGCGTAAGGACACGCGATGTCCCCGACATTACGGGTTCTCGATCCCGACCTCATCCGAGCGGCGGAGGTAACCACAACCCACTCCAGCCCGGCAATGAGATTCTGGATGTTCGCGGCGCCGGTGACAGCCGGCCTGCCGGCCCTGCAGACCGTAGGGGGGCACGGGTCGAGGAAGCCGATGACGGCGCGGTGCAGAAAAGTGGGCGGGACGCCGGCGTCTCGTTCGTAGGCGGCGCATCGAGCCTCACGGCAAGAGATGCCAAGCCCGAAGAAAGCGGCGCTCCTCAGACGCTCGAGCGTGGCGCATCCCCTGTTACCTCCCGATGGGCTGAGCCGCGCTTGCTTCAAAGCGCCTTCGACTCCGCTCAGCGAGGCGGCAGCGAGGCCTCCCGAGCGCTTCGAGGAACGGATGCTCCAGAGCGAGGCTTGGCGGGCGCGGGGCAAGCAGGCGCAGGGGAGGAAGGTCAGGAAAGCTCCTCACAATCGCAGTACGTATTGCAGGAGGTCGCTGGAGGGCCGGCTTTAGGAGGTATTACCAACTCCCTCGACCCCCATGCCGATTCTTCTGCGACCCCGGATCGAGCGGTCGCCGAGCAGGCCGGCCGGGAGCGCGTGGCGGCGCAGCAGTCCGCGGCCGAGCAAGCGTCCTACCAGCAACGACTTGTCGCAGAGGAGGTGGCCCAGGCGCAGGCAGAGACGCAGACCTTCCGGCAGTCGACGGTCGAGCGCCAGAACGTTGCGACCGGAGCCGAAGTCCGCGAGCAAGGTTGGGGAGGTCGTACCGCTGCGCAGCGAGCCCCGGAGGCGCAGACCTATACGCCACCTGGGCCTGACATGCCGCGCCGAACCGAGCCCGTTTATCAGGAGCCGACTCGGCAGGCGACCACGTACCGGTCGACGCCGGCCCCACAGGTACCTCGGCAACGGCTTGGGACTGCCCCGCAGAGCCAGCGGGCGGTTCAGCAGGAGACGCCTGCGGCTGGCGTCAATTCTTCACTACCTGCCCATCCTGCCCAGCAGGGTACCGCCGACCAAGCTGCGCAGCCGAGCAAGTTCAACGAGCGGACCGCGGAGACCGGTAGGAGGCGATCGTGAGGACCAACAGCGGAGGGGGACGGCAGAGAGCCCCCGTTGCTCCTCGGAGTGGAGCGACCCCGTCCACCTCGGACTCGTTCGACGCTCCGGAATACCCAGAACCCCAAGGAGGACCATGCCTTCGAGTCCCTACTCTGCCGACCGTGCCATGCGCTTTACCACCGGCACGGCGGTAGTACTTACCCTCGTGCTACTCCTCTCCGTTCTGCTTCTCGTACTCCCTACTGGCTCCTCCCGCTATGCCGCAGCTCAGGAGACATCAGGGAGAACGCTAGAAGCCACGGAGGCGGGCGACGGCGAGGTCTCGATCGACGGCGGGGAGGTCTACGCCGGGGACGGTTGCGCGAGGGCGGGGGACGTGGTCGCCGGCGATTGCGAGGAGAAGGGCGGGGACGTCCGGGAGACCACTACCCCGGGCACGTCCTCCCCGGGGAGTACCGTCCCCGAAAGAACCTCGCGGGAGAACACCTTCCCGACCGGGGGGACCACCGGTTTCGGATCGACCGTTCGGGAAGGCACATCGGAGCTCACCGCTCCGGGAGGGACCACCTCGCAAGGAGGAGGGAACCTCTGCCCTACCGAGCCTACGAGCGAGACCCTCGACGCGACCGTGGAGCGGGCCGTAGACGGCGACACGCTGCAACTGGCCGAGGAGGTCGGCGGCACGGACCAGGCGCGCCTCATTGGGGTCGATGCGCCGGAACTTGAGGGCGAGAACGGAGCTCCCGAGCCCCAAGCCGAGGAGGCCGCTACGTTTACCGCCGAAGCCCTCGAGGGCGAGGACGTGCTGCTCGAGGTCGGCGAGGAGGGGACCGACGAGTACGGCAGGCTTCTCGCCTACGTCTGGACGGGTGGATCCGCCGAGGAGGGCTTTATGGGTGGGTTGAAGCGTATGGTCGGCGCGGGCCGTCCCGAGCTGTTCAATCGTGTCCTCCTCGAGGAGGGCTACGCCGAGGCGCTTACCGTGGAACCGAACGATCTCTACGCGAGGTGCTTCGAAACCGCGGAGCAGGCTCCGCAGGGCGAGGAGACCCGCGCCGGGGGCACGAGCGGCGGCTATTCGGACGCGCAGTATAGGGAGCAGACCGACCCGGAGGTGACTGCCGAGCAGACCGTCTCCGAGGAGACAACCCCGGAGGAGACCGTACTTCGGGAGGAGACAGGCGAGGAGCAATACCTCCCCGACGAGACCACGCAGGAGAGTAGCCCCGGGAGCACCCCATTGGAGGCCGAACCGCCCGAGGAGGACCTCGACCAAGAGCCCACCGAGGATGAATCTACGAACGAGCCTGCAGGGGAGGAACCCGCGCAGTACTCGACCACGGAGCCGGCGAGCGCAGAGGAGCAGGCCACCCTCCCGCTCCCCCGGCAGACTACCGAGGTGCCGGAGCAGGAGACGGCATACAGTCAGGACGTTCCTCAGCATGAGGCGTCGCCCCCGTCCTACGCTGCCGAGCCGGACTTACCGGAGGATTCCGTCGCCCCATTGAGCAGCCTCCCCGAGCGGGAGTCCTCTGGGAGGAGCGTAGCCGTCCTACCGGAGACCGGCGGCGCAGGTCTCCTCCCACTGCTCCTCGGGGCGTGCTGCCTCCTGGCCGGCGGAGCGTTCTCCATTGCGACTAAGGACCGCGCTCGGTCGACGCAGGCTTCTTCCGGCGGGGAATCAGACGGCCGGATGGAGGGTTTGCGTGAAGCGCACGGGATACGTAGGGGTTAAGGAGCCTGCCGGCGCCAGCGGCAGCGACGCTCGCGGCCAAGGCGGCCAAGGCGGTCCTCAAGACCCGCCGCGGCCGGCGTGCGATCCTGGCGCTCGTCGGGGGGCTGCTGTTCGGGCTCGCGGCCGTGACGATGGTGCTCGTCAGCTCGGTCGGGGCCGTGGCGGGAACCTGTCAGCAGGCGGCAGGGGATGCCTCTCCAGGCACCCGAGCGGAACCTCGGGCGCCTCTGGGCCCTCCTACGTCTCGCAGGAGTGGGGCGAGGAGGCGCTCTCCGACGTCCCGGAGGAGTATCTTTCGCTCTACGAGGAGGCGGCGAGCGAGTACGGACTGGACGCCGCCGTTCTCGCCGCGATCGGCAAGATCGAGACCGATCACGGCCGCCACGGCGGCACGTGCGCTACCTCCTCGGCCGGAGCGCAAGGTCCCATGCAGTTCATTCCGAGCACGTGGGCGAACGTCGGGGTGGACGGCAACGGCGACGGTCGGAAGGACGTCTGCGACCCGGAAGACGCCATCCCGTCAGCCGCCAACTACCTGAAGCTGAGCGGAGCGCCTCGGGACTACCACTCAGCGATCCTCGCCTACAACGGGGCCGAGTGGTACTACCAGGACGTCGTCGCCCAGGCCGCGAGGTACCGAACACCGGACGATGGGGGAGACGGGATGGTTTCTAGCGGAGCCGACCCTGCTGCTGGGAAGTCCTCGGGTCTTGCGACGATCCTCTCGCCCTTCGCCACGAGATCGGCCCTCGCCGAGGAGGCCGTGGGCACCGTCGGGAGCCCGGGGAGACCGACTACTCCTCCGTCGAGATCGAGGCCCTCGGCCTCATAAACGGCTACCGCGAGGATAACGGACTCGAGGCACTGCTGCTCTCCGACGACCTGTCGACCGCCTCGGCCCGCTACGCCCACGATATGGCAAAGTACGATGCTTACGGCGTTCCCGAGCCGCACGTAAGCGGGCCCACGGACTACTACTTCGAGGGCGCCACGCTTACCGACCGGATGAACGAGGAGGGGTACCGCGCCTCGCGCTACGGCGAGAACATCGCCGCAGGCCAGGACACCGCCGAGGAGGTCTTCGAGGCCTGGCGCAACTCTCCGCCCCACAACGCCATGATGCTCGACGGTGGGATGCGCGTCGTGGGCATCGGGCTCGTGGAGAACCCGGGGACGGGCAACGGGGAGTTTTGGGTCACGGACTTCGGCTCCGACGAGGACGACACGAGCCGCCCGGTCTCCGAGGCTGGTAACTATGGGACCTCGGAGGGGGAGAGTCCCGGTGATCCCGGAGCCGAGGGGACCACGAAGGCCGTATTCCCGCTTCCTGAAGACTACTCCGCTTCCTACGAGGACACCTGGGGCGCTTCCCGCGAATCGGGTTCTACGCACGAAGGTACGGACGTGTTCGCGCCGGATGGGACCCCCATCTATTCCACGACGAGCGGCAAGGTCGTCTCCGTCTCCGGTGCCGATTCGCAAGGGTGGGACGAGCTCGGCGGCTGGACGGTTATGGTCGAGGCTACCGAGAGCGTCGGGCCCGTGCAGGCCGGCGACACGCTCCTCTACGCCCACATGCTCGAGCCGTCACCCTTGAGGCCCGGCGACATGGTCGAGGCCGGCGACGTCGTGGGCGAGGTAGGCTCCACCGGGGAAGGTCCTCCGGGTTCGATCCTCCCCGACGGCCGCGGCGAGCATCTCCATTTCGGGTGGTACGACCCGACGGGTACTCGGGCAGAGGCAGCGAGCGGGGCAATGAACCCCTTCCCGCTCCTCGAGTGGCTGCGCCAGAACGGCGGTACGGCTACCGGAGAGGAGAGCGTCGCCCCGGGTGCGACCTCCGCCGACCTTCCCGCCTACTGCTCCCCGCTTCAGGCCCTCGGGATCGTCCCCGAGGTTGCCAATCCCGGCGGGCCTTCGTTCGACGGCGGGGTACCGGTCTCGGCGGAGTCGCCCTCGGACGTGCCCGCCGGAGCTGGCAGCGCCACCGGTCAGCAGGTGGTCGAGGAGGCGAAGAAGTACGTCGGAGCACCGTACGTGCTCGGAGGGCCGGAGGCCTGCGCACCAGGGGAGCAGATGGACTGCACCTGCCTGACGACGACCGTCTTCGAGAAGTTCGGCTACGAGTTGCCGGACGTGCCGACGGATCTGGCGAGCTACGGGGAGCCGGTCGAAGGGCCGCCTCAGGCCGGAGACGTCCTCGTCTGGGGCGACCCCGGAGACGGGACCGGGGGGCACGTCGCGATCAGCACGGGCGATGGCCAGATCATCCACGCCAACATGGGGACGATGGACACCTCCGTCACGCCCATGTGGGACTCGCCGAACTACCTGGGCGCGCGGAGGCTCGTCGAATGACCGGGCGCGGGAAGGAGGGCGGGACGTGAGCGATCTGCCGCGGGGTGGGTTCGGGAGCAGCGAGCGGCCGGGTCGGCGCCGGGCGTTCGCCCTCGGGGCACTCGCGATCGTCCTCGTGATCGGATGGAGCTACGGCGTGCTCTCTTACGGCCGCGACGAGGCTACCGGGAAAGCCGTGCCCGATGGCAGCCGCGCCGCCGGGCCGGCCCCTCCATCTGGCGCTGCCCGAGAGGAGCCTCAGGCGGTCCCCGACGAGAACGCTCACGCGACCGCACCGCCCGAGCAACGTCAGCCCCCGGCGCGCTCCTCGGAGACGCCCGCAGAGACGCGAGCGCCACAAGACTCACCAGGGAGAACGCCCGACCGCCCGGAGGGGAACACGGAAGAGCCGGGTTCCTACGATCCGCTGGGGACCGGTGCTTCCGCGGGCGCCCTTGCGCCGATCGACCGAGAGCGGGTGCGTTTCGCGGCGGCCCGGTTCGTCTCCGCGGCCTACGGATACTCGGGGCGGGACGAGGACGCCTACAACCAGGGGGTGGGCGCGACCGTGGTCTGGCCTGCGTTCTACGAGTCCCCCGGCGCGGCCGAGATCGAGCGCTACGCCGCGCAGGTCGGGAAGACCGGCACGGAGAGCGCCGCTTTGCTCACCCGCTTCGACGTCGAGAAGACGACGCCAGATACCGCCGAAGGCTACGCCCGGTTCGAGACGGGCGGCGGCTACGGACCCGACGGCGAGCTCGCCGGCAAGAAGCTTGCATACCGCCAACGAATGGTCCTGGCACGCTCCGGCTCGGTCTGGAAGGTACGGGCCGCCGAGAAGGTAGAGGAGACGCGATAGCTATGTTGCAAGAGTTGGTGTTTCTCGCCCAGGCTGAAGACTATGGCTTCTGGAGCTCGACAATCTCGACACTGAGAGGCGTGGGGTTGGCCGTCTCCGGGGTGGGCCTGATGATCTCCATCCTCATAAAGGGCGCCGCCGGCACGAACGGTGATCGGCACGCACTCGCCGCGAGGGTGGCCGAGGGCGTGTTCGCCGGCCTCTTCGTGGTGCTGCTCGGTTGGTTTATCTACGAGAGGATGATCGAGTGGACCCCGCTGTAAAGGGCGCGCGACACGTGCCCGCGCCGTCTGCAAACGCTCGAGGAGCGCGTTACCCGACCCGCCCGTCGAGCATTGGGGCTCGTCGCAGGGTGATGCTGGTCCTGACCATGTTCTTAGCCTTCTTCGCGACACTGCCGACCACGGCCCGGGCAGCCTCCCCGGCCGACGAGGCCTGCCGCGGCTGGTACGGGGAGCAGGCCCCCGACGAGCAGGCCCGGGAGGACAACGAGGCGCAGGTGGGTCAGGACGTGGACGAGGATGGCTGCACCGGAATGCTCGCGACCCCCGGCTCGAACGGCCCGGTCGAGGGAGCATCGACAGAGGAAGACACGCCGGAGAAGGACGGCGCCTCCGGCGGGGAGGAGTTCGCACAGGCAGAGGGTCCGCCTGACGCGCCCGGAACGACCACCGGGGAGGGGCAGCCAGAGTGCGCCGAGCGGTTCGAGTCCGATACCCCCGAAGAGCAGACGCGCGAGCGGGAGGAAGACCGGCAGTTCAACGTGGACAACGACGGGGACGGGTGCATAGCCGAGGAGCCCGCGGAGGACTCCACCGGTATGGACGGAACGCCCGCCGATGCCCCTTCGGGGGAGGGCGTCCCAAGAGGGACCTCCGGGTCCGCAGACGACGGTGGCCTGACCGGGATGGTTCTGGGCTTCTTCCGGGGCATCCTGCAATGGTTGTGGGACAACACCTTCGGTTGGGCCCTGGAGCAGATGGCCGAGGCCTTCGAGACCGACCTGCTCTCCCTGCCTACCCTGGAGGGTCGAGGCGACCTGCTCGGATTCTACACGGGGGCCGTTGAGAAGCTCAGGCCCGCGATCCTGGTCGGCATCCTGCTCCTCGGGATTCTCATGATGGTCCGCTCGGACAACTACGACCTCGCCTACGCCGGCTTCCAGGGGCTCCCGAAGCTAATGGGCGTGGCGATGGCGATGGCCTTCCTGCCGCAGTTCATGGGAGAGTTATCGCGCATAACCGCGGGCATCACCGACGCCTTCTTCCCGAGCAGCGGGGACGTGAACGGCGCCGGCCAGGAGCTCTTCAAGGCGGCCGTCGGGAACATGGCCGTGGCGAACTTCTTGAACGTCATCTTGCTCGTAGCGGCGGCCTGGGTCGGGATGTTGGTGATGATCGTGGCGCTCCTGAAGAGCGTCCTCTACGCCGTCCTCTTCGTCGCCGGGCCCTTTGCCCTCGTCGCCTCGCTCGTGCCCGGCCTCAGCTCGCTCGCCGGCTCCTGGTTTCGGGGCGTCCTCGCCTGCGCGGCGATCCCCGCGCTGTGGTCGATCGAGCTCGGCGTCGGCGTGCTCGCGGTCGAGAGCCCGCAGGCGTTCTTCGGCGAGGGGGCGAGCACGCTGGGCTTCGTCTCCGAGGGCGCCGTAGTGGCCGTAGGCGCCATCCTTATACTGTGGGTGATGTACAAGACGCCGTTCAAGGTCATCGAGTGGGCCTTCAACGTCCAACTGCCGGGCCGCGGGGGACTCGTAGGCTTGGCGAAGACAGCGGCGAGCTTGGCCGTTGGCATACCCGTCAAAACCGCAGTGGCCTCCGCCGTAAAGAGCGCCACGAACCGCACCTCCAGTGGTTCCACCGGGGGCACCGTGACGAATTCCGGTGGGGGTAGCGCGAACGGTGCGTCGCCGCAACGCATGCCCGGTAGGACGGAGAAAGCCGATAGCGGTGAGGCGACCCGGAGGATCCAGCAGGCCCGGCGCCAGGGCCAGCAGGCGCGCAGGGCCGAAAACGTCTCCAGGAGCACTCTGAAATACCTCAAGCAGATGGACGTACGCGACGAGGGCAAGGAGAGGTTTATGCAAGGTCGACCGCGCGGAGGCAGAGATACCGGTATGGGCGGCAGCCGCACTGGCGATCGGTCGTGGGACAAGCGGTAACCGAGAAGCGGTGAGCCGTCCGACGAAGCGAGAGGCGCGAACATCCGCATCCTCCAGACGACGATTCTGCTAGCGCTGCTCCTGGAGCTCCCGAGTGGGAGTGGTCGGGAACGGCATCGCCCCTCCGCCAGGGAGAAGAGGATCGCGCGTGCCGAGAGGAGGGAGCTTGTGCGATCGGCGCTGCGTGCCACGGCGGCCCACGGCTACTACGTCTTCGACGAGCTCATGACCGAGGAGGCCGGGACCATCGACTTCCTGGCCGTGGGGCCCGTGGGCGCGTGCGTGATCGTCGTGCGCGAAGAGGAGGGAGACGTCACCGCGGACGTGGACGGCGCGCTGTACCTCAACGGGCGGTGCTTCGAGGACGACCCTAAGCGTCAAGCCGAGGACCTCGTGGCCGCTGTGAACTCAAAATTGGCAGACACTGGAGCGCACACTTACCACGTCGTCTGCTTCACGCGGGCGGAGCTCTACTACCTGGGCGAGAACCCCGACGAGACACTGAAGGGGATCTGCCCGACTTGGGATCTGGCTCTGCCTTTTGCGAGCGCGCCGACGGCGCATACGCCGGCCGACGTGGCGGAACTGGCCGACCGGATCAGCGAGGCCTACGGACGCCCTCCATTCGTGATCCCGGAGGGAGTCGATGCCCGGTGAGCACGCGTACCGGCAACCAGGGAAGCGACGGGATGCCCACCAGCCGTAAGCGGTACGACAAGAAACTCGTTCGCGACAGGACGACCGAGCTGCTTGCCATCCGGCTGGGCCCGGGCAAGGACCAGGGCGCCAGGCTGGTGTGGGGCTGCCCGGCCTGCGGCAAGCAGGACAAATACTCCGTGAAGAGGTCGGAGCGGAAGGGCGGCTGCCTGGTCGAGGACTGCCGCCTCTCGGGCTACGACGACGTCTTCGGCATGCTGGCCAAGCTCGAGGGCCTCGACTACCACGCGGACTTCCTGGCCGTGCTCGCCAAGGCCTACGAGCTGCTCGGGCTGGAGCCCGCTGGCGGAGGTGCCGAGCCCCCAGCAAAGGCCGGTATCCGGAAGAACGTCGGCGTCACGCCGCCGGTCAAGGTCTCCTCGAAGGCGTCGTCTCGGGCAGTGCCGGTACGTCAGCGCGCCGCGGACTCGAAGAACCGGGAACGGCGCGGCAACGAGGAAGACGTCCCCGAGAACCTCGACGCACGCCTGGACCTCGCCGGACGGGTGTACAGGCGGATACTCGAGCTCTGCCCCCTGGAGACCAGTGACCGCAGCTACCTCAGAGCTCGCGGGCTCTCCCATGAGACCATAAGGAAAGGGCGCTTCGGCACCGTGACCGCCGGGCGAGCCCGTCACCTCAAGGGGTACTCCAGCGCGAGTTCGGACGCGAGGAGTTGCTGTCGGTGCCCGGTTTCTCCGAGGACACGGAGAACGGCCGCTTCAAGTTCACGCTCACCGGGGACTACTTGTTGATCCCTTACCACGACGCGAGGGGCCGCGTCACCACGATCGAGGGCCGCTGCGTGGGGGAGCCGCCGGAGGGGATGGGCAAGTACGTCTCCTTGCGCCGTGCGGGTAACCACCTGTATCTCTTCCCCGGTCACCGGCCGGAGGACACCTTGGCCGTCTGCGAGGGCGCGATGGGAGCGATCGTGGCCGCCGAGTGCGGGCTCGCGGTCGGAGCAATCATGGGTTGCGAGTGCTTCCGCGCCAGTTCCTCGCTTGAGACGCTCGACGGCGATCCTGGTGACCCGCTTCTGGAGCTGAAGGGCACGGACTTCGGCGGCCGGACGGTCCCGTACATCCCGGACGCCGACGATCCGCCGAACCCGAACGTGCTCAAGGCAGCCCCCAAAGCGGCGCGTTGGATCGCAGAGCCCCAGAACGGCCGTGCGGCCGTGGCACTGCTGCCCGTAGGGGCCGACCTAGACGAGTGGCTACTCTCCCTGCCGGCAGGAACCGAAGAGCGCCGCGCACGCTTCGCCGCGCTCCTGGCGGAGGCCAACCCGTCCGAAGAACACGTCGAACTCTCCCCGGCTCCCCCACAGAGAGGAACCAACCCAAAGCCCCTCCCGCAAGGACGGAAGGGGCCGGTGCGCCGTTAGCGCGGACCGGGGCGGGAGGCGGACGGCGGTCGGAGACCCCGGTTCAAGCTTGGCCGCAGCGGCGCCACGAGACCGCCGATCGTACCCCCCCGAACGGTACGACTCCGGATGGCGGCGCCGAGAAGGGCGGGCATGGCTCCGGCGATGATGTCTCTTCGCCGGCCGCCTCGACCCTCGGGGACACTACGAAGCCTGTGGTTGAAGCCCCCGCGTCTCAGACCGGCTTGTGGGAAGGGGCGGGGGACTTAGACCCGAAAGTTTTTAAGGTGAAGGACGCGGCTACGGAAGCTGACGGGCGGGCGGAGCAGCGTGGAGTTTCCCGGGGCGCACGCAAACTGCGCGATGAGGTCTACCGGGCCATGATCGAAGCCCTGCCGCCCAAGAAAGAACACCTCGAGGCGCTCGAGAAGGAGGGCGTCATGCCCGCGACGGCCCGGGTGGGGCGCTTCGCCTCCCTCGACCGGGACCGGGCCGAGCGGGTCGCTACCGAACTGACCGGGCGCTTCGGCGCCAAGAGGCTCCTCCGCGTGCCCGGTTTCGAGCCAAACGGTGCGAGAAGGATTCGACTCTCCCTGGCCGCAAGCTCCGCTGAAGAGCACGTGCTCGTCCCCTGCTTCGATGTCGAGGGCATGCTCTCCGGCGTCGAGGCCCTGGCGTTCGATCCCAAGACCGGCAATCTGGAGGTCGAAGAGACGGTGCCGCTCGGAGGAGCGGGCAGCCATCTCTATGTCTTTGCGTACTATGAGCCCGGGCAGGTGGAGGGCTTCTGCGAGGGGGTTCTGGGCGCTCTGCTCGCCGCCCAGGAGGACATCGTGGTCGGCGCGATCGGGGGCTTCAGGCGCTACGGGGCCGCCTCGGGTCCCGCCGGGAAGCGCCAGCCCTTGGACGCGGTGCTCCCGGAGTTGGAAGGGGTGGACTTCGACGGGAGGATGGTCGCCTACGTTCCGCGCGCAGGCGCTGCCGTCGGCGAGGGGAACGCCCGCTATCACGAGGCGACGGTGGCGGCCCATTGGCTCGTCGAGCGTCAGAACGGACGACCCGCCGTGGCGGGCCTGCGAGGCGAAGGGGAGCCCGTCGAGAACCAGCATGAAGCAGACGCCGGCGGCCCCACCTCACTGGGGGAATGGATCCTGTCTCTGCCGCAGGACGAAGTTAGGGAACGCCTTCGCGAACTCTTCCCTGAGAGTCCCGTCAGAAACGCAGTGCAGGAAGGCGGAGACTACGGGAAGGATGCGGTCTGCAACAGGGAAGACGTGCCCCCGCCGCTTCCGTCGAGGACCCTTTACGGCGCCCTCGCGCTCGCCGCCGCCGTCGCGTCCTCCCTCGACGCCCTGCTCGTTCGCCTGGACAGCTTCGCCGGGCACGTGGTCGTCGGATCCGGAGGCGAGCAGGTACTCTACCCCGGACCCCTGGGCCCTCTCAGGCGCCTAGCCGACTCGTCGCCCTTCGACGTCCTCCACGAGCTGCACGCCCCCGCCGCGCTCGCCGCCGGCCTAGTGCTGGCTCTCGTTCTCATCGCCAGGGCCCGTCGGTGCCACCTGGCGCGCTGGAGCGCGTCCAGGATGCGCCTGGAGAAGCGGTGGGAGTTGCACCGGGCGCCTGGTAAAACCGCCTCCCCGCGCTTCCCCGTCACACCGGGTGAAGCTCTCGCCGCGGCACTCGCGTGGATCTTGACCTTCTTATTCGTGGGCTGGATCACCCGGACTACGGAGGCCCTGTCGTCTCTAGCCGAACAGCTCGAAGCCGCGCCGGATGTGGGAATTCCCGTCGCGGACCCGCCCCTGATCTCCGCTGGCGCCGCGACGCTGCTCTCGGCGTTCATTCTCTGGCGGCGCCGGTCCATAAAGGTCGCCGAGGCGAGGATGCTGCAGGGGAAGGTACGACATTGAGCATGCGCCCCGACGATAGGGGGTCTGAGTGACGCTCGCGTCTGGTAAGGCAGGTACGCTGACCCCCAGGGACCAGGACATCCTGGAGACGATCTTCTTCTGCCGCTATCTCTCCACGGGGCAAATAGCGGCGCTGTTCTTCACCAGCACGAGCCGCGCCCGCGCCCGTCTGCCGGAGTTGCGGAGGAAGGGCTACGTCGAGGGGCGCACCATGTACGTCAGGGACCCGACGTGGGAGGATCGCGCGGCGAGGGAGACCGTCTGGCACCTCAAGAAGGCCGGCTTCGACTCGGTGGTCGAGACGCTAGGCCTCGAAGAGGCCTACGTTCCCAAGCCGCTCCTGCCCAGGCAGGCCCGTCATTACGTGCTCACCAACGAGCTCTACGTCGCCGCCAAGCCCGGCCTCGACGCCGAACTCGGTCCGTACCCCGAATGGGAGTGGCGCCACGAGAAGCGCGCCGCCTACGCTGGCGAGTACGAGAACGTCCCCTACGTCCACAAGCCCGACGCCCACATCGTCTTCTGCGGCCACACCTTCATCGTGGAGAGGCAGACAGCGGAGTCGAAGATCGGGCCGAAGGCCATCCAGAAGAAGGTCCACGACCACAAACGGTACGCTACTCTGAAATTAAAGACGCCCACCGAGGTTCTCTTTGCCTGCGATGATCCGGCGGTGGCTCAAAGAGCCGAACGAATTGGCGAGCAGCATGGTCTACGAGTAATGGGTGGGGACGTGACAAGTATCGCCGATTACGTGTACGCGAGCGCAGTACGGCTCTCATGACGACAGCGGAGTTCCTGCACGAAGCTACCCGCTGTTCAAGGGAGAGGCCTGCGAGCAAGACCGCTGCAACGGCGCTGACGGTCGGTAGTGCGCTCCACGAACCTCCGCAGTCGGCGTACGAGGAGCAGGACGCGCTGAGGGAGCGGGGGCGCGAGGAGATCGAGGAGAGGGTCGTCTCCCTGAAGCTGCGCCTCCTCTTCGACGAGATCGCCCGCGTCGACGAGAGTGCCGTCGCCACGGCCCCCGGAACCGGCGAGGGGCGATTCTGGCGCTCCCTCTCGTCCTCCCTTTGGGCGGAGGCGGAGGAGATGGTCCCGAACCCCGAGGACCTGTACACACACCAGATGACCGCCCTCCTGAGGAAAGCGGCGCGGGAGGACGAGTGGCGGGCGTAGGGCGCTTGCCGGCGCTACTTCACCTCCCTTCCCGCTAAAAATCTTGCCCGTCTGCCGGACGTAGGGTGCACCCGGACGGACCGGTACGAAGCGCGTTGCGCGGCCTTCGGGTTTTCCTGCTCGCTTCGGTCCCCTGGCTCCCTTGCAGTAAGGAGGCATACCGAAGGGACGTGCTATCCGTGCCGAAAATCGGACGCATGGGCGGAAGCAGAGGAAAGATCAGGCCCGGCGAGTGCGGCCACGTGGCGCCGGTGATCATACGCGAGGTGGAGCACGGCTACGTGGCCAAGTGCCTCACGTCCGGCACCGACAGACCCGCCAAGGAGAGCTCGGAGGAAGCCCTCAAGGCCCTGCAGGAGCTCGCGCGAGGTCGGTAGCGCAACGACCGACGAACGCCGCCGGGTTCCCTCGGGGCTTCAAGTGCCGCAGAGTACCTGCCATACTTTCGGCTAGGGCCTGTCTGACGGCTCACGAGGACAGCCAGACCATCAGCGAGACGATGACTACCGTCGCCCGGTAGTTGCACGCCCGCTTCTCGTACCTCGTGGCGACGCCGCGCCACTGCTTGAGCCGGTTGACGCACCTCTCCACCACGTTGCGCCCGCGGTAAGCCTCCGCGTCGAAGAGCGGCGGCCTGCCCCCGCGCCTCTTCCTGCGCTCCTTCTGGTCGCGCCTCTCGGGGATGACGTGCGGGATGCCCCGCCGCCTCAGCAGCTTCCGGCACGAGTCGTGGGCGTAGCCGCGGTCGGCCAGCAGCCGGTGGGGCCGCTTCCGGGGACGGCCGGGAGCTCCGTCGGGGCGCGCCACCCGGATGCCGTCGAGCAACGCCCCGAGCTCGGGGGCCTCGTTGCGCTGCCCGGCCGTCACCAGCAGAGAGAGCGGGCGGCCCCTGGCGTCGCAGGCGAGGTGCAGCTTGGTCGAGAAGCCACCCCTGCCGCGCCCCAAAGCCTCGTCGTGCGTGTGCTCTACCCCCCTTTTGAGTCACGACCGCTCGGCCGGTGTCGCGCGCCGGCGGCGTGCTGGTGCGCCCGCACCACCGTCGAGTCGACGCTCACCTCCCACTCCACCCCGCCGACCGCGTCGGACTTCGTCTGCGCGTGGGCCAGCAGGCGGTCCCAGGTGCCGTCGCGCCGCCAGCGGACGAAGCGGTCGTAGCAGGTCTGCCAGGGGCCGTAGCGCTCGGGCAGGTCGCGCCAGGGCGAGGCGGTCCTCAGCTTCCACAGGATGCCGTTCACCACCCCGCGGTGGTCGCGCCAGCGCCCGCCGGGCCGGCCGTGCTCGGGCAGAAGCGGCGCGATCCGCTCCCACGCCCGGTCCGTGGTCTCGCCCCGCTTCACCATCGCCATCGCCCCCTCGGCTCCGTCCGCTCCACGGCGAGAAGCTAGCACGACGATGGCGAGCCGTCAGATAAGCTCTAAGCCACGAAAGCTCTGCCGGAAGTCAGACCTCGCCATCGATCCCCCAGCGTGGAGCCGGAGCGACGGCGGCGGAGAGCCCGTCCCGACCCCCGCCCGACGGTCGGCGCTGTTGGGCCGACCGACGCGGGTTCCCCAATACGGCCGCCGCCAACTCCTTGTGGCGCGGTGCCAGGGGAAGGAGTATCGGTGGGTCAAGAACGGAAAGAAGGGTTCGATGGCCTGGTGAGGCTGGTGCGCGGGCGCATCAGCCTCACCAGGAACAAGCGTCTTCGGGCCGCACTCTCGGAGGGCGGCGACCCCTTCCAGCGCCTCTCCGAGGAGCTGCTGGCCGCGGTGGTGATCGAGTGGACGAAGGATCGTCCGGACGGTAGCCCCCCGGCCTCTGCGGAGGACCTCTCGCCTCGGGAGCTCGGCTCGTTGACCAACCGGGTCGCAAGACGCCTGGAGAGGCAGGCCGACGAGGGGACAAGGTGGTTGGCGCCCTCCGGCGGGAGCCCGGGTATCTCGACGAGGACGAAGTATCCGAGATAGAGGAGAAGCTGAGGAGCATCACGAAGCTCGCGGGCCTGAGCCCGCGGGAGAGGGACGTTTACGAACTCTCGCTGCACCCCGACGTGGAGGAGGCCGAGATACCGTACATACTCGGCCTGGAGCCCGAGTCGGTCACCAAAACCAAGTACCGCATGATGAAGAAGTTGAGGCAAGCGGCTGCTGAGGGCGGGTACTCGGAAAAGTTTGAGTAATTTCTGGGAGAACTGTCCATAATCGGCTGCACCAAGTGCATAGCAGGTGACGACGAAGGTTTCCCGCTTGGAGCAGTAAAACGGGGTCGCCCTTGACGGACTCGTCGTAACCCCCGAGACGCACAGCGGGACAAATCTTGTCCGCTCAAGGCCAGATTTCCGGTGCCAAGTGTTACGGGTATTGACTTCTGCAATGGTGGTCTGTATTCTGGCTCAAGTTGTCGGACTGCGCCCAAAAGCGGGCGCTCTTACTTTTTGTACGTCTTTCGCCGTTTCCGTGGGGGGTATGACCCGGGTGGATGGTACCGGCCTGAGCGCGCGCGCACGGTTGATGGAGACCCGACGCGGTACCTGGGTGGACGAAAGCCTTTTTCCGGATGCCCACCGTGAATGCCTCGAGATTATCGGGCGGGTGGCCCGCGAGACGGAGGACTCCGGCATCGTGGAGCTTCTGAGGGGCGAGAGGAAGCACCTAGACGACACCGAGCTTGGCGAGCGCATCAGCCAGCGGGAGAAGAGCTACGCGCGGTTCGGGTGGGAATACGGCAGCCGGCACTTCAAATGGGATGCGATGGAGCTTTTCGCCGAAAGGGTCCGCGAGCACGAACTTCCGGAGGAGCGCGAAGCAAGGTCGTTGGCTTTCAGGGCGCGTGAGCATGTGGACGAGTGCGGGGCCTGCGGCCACTCGTTGCTCCCCGGAGAGCCCGTGCACTTCGGGGCGGAGGTCTACGTGGGCTTCCCTCCGATCAGGTGGCGGTGGGTGGATCCCCCGCTGGTCGGCAAGCCCCACTACCAGCGCACGGTGCTGTGCGGATCGTGCTCCCCGGAGTGGTTGACGCCGGGCAGGGGAGACGTCGTCGCCCAGCTCTGCGCGAGGTGCGAGAGGCCGATGGTCTATCGGCTCACGGCCTCGTCGATGCGCCGGACCTTCTGCTCCGAGGATTGCGGGCGCGCCTACCGCGACCAGCTCCGCAACCAGAGCCGCAAGGAGAGGGGCGCGGTCGAGCGCGAAAAGGTCTGCGAGGTCTGCGGCGAGGAGTTCACCGCGGCCCGCAAGGACGCCAAGACCTGCTCTCAGGGGTGCAAGCAGAAAGCGTACCGGCGTCGGCGGAGGAAGCCGGGGTAGGACCGGCGATGCAGCCTCCCACGCCGTTCGGCGCAGTTTTATTGCCCCGAAGGTTCGCGCGACGGGCCGGCGAGTAGACCGCTAGTAGACCCCGCGAACCTCATGCAGTACCTTTTCCTGTAGGTTAGGAAAGTAGCGCGAAGAGCCGCCCGCCGGGGCGGCTTTGTCGTTGCGGATCAAGTGCAGAGCCGAGCCGTCCCGCCGGGGCGGCTCTTTCTTTTGCGAGGTGCTCGCCGTGGAGAATGGCGTCTGATGCTGCCCGTTAAGGTAGCAAAACATAGCTCTCGAATAAGCGCCGGGGTTAACCCCCCGGCCCTTTTTATGCCCTTTTTCGGGTCCTTCCCGGCCGGCACCGGCTCGCCCCTGCACTTTTTTGGCCCGGAGGCGGCTAGTTAGTATGGGTCTCTACGCCAACAACCTCCACCGGCTGGCCCGGTTCCTCGCCGGGGCTCCCCCCGACGCGGCGACGATGGTGCTCGCTATCCTCGGACGCCCGGATCTCCTCGTCGGCTTCGCGGCGTGGGCCTGGAGCACCGCCATCGGGGACGTCTTCATGACGGTCGTTCTTCTGATACTCGGGGTGTGGGTGTGGCCCAGGCTCCCCTACCCCGTGCGGCAGCACCTGCTCGCCCTGCGCGAGCACTTCCTTCCGTTCGCCGGATCCGACGGTCCCCCTCCATACGAGCAGGACCGCGCCCCCCGCAAGGCCGGGCCACGAGCCGGGGAGCCTCCACTCGAGGAGGTCGAGCTTCTACGCCAGGAGCTGAAAGCGTACGAGAAGCGCCTCGAGGATGCGGAGGCCGCCAACCTGCAACAAAGCCGGCGTATGGAGCGGCTGGAGCGGGAGTCGGAGGAAGCCCGACGGCCGTGGTGGCGGTTCTTCTCAAGGTAGCATCCCGGCTGCCGACGGATTGCTTCCGCTCGTCGCCAAGATTCTGGCGAACTCTCAAAAAACCTCCGATTTTCGGCTAGAGACCTCGCAAAACGGCACCTTTACGTAGTGAGCCCAATCCCGGGCCCCTAGAATTAGAGAGGAACGATCATCATGCGATTCGACTTCGGGAACATCAACGACGCCCTCTGGGCCTTGGACGCCTCCGAGCAGGCCAGGGCCGCCATCGACTACCGCAGCATCGCCGAGATCGCCAGCAGGGCCAACCTCGCCTTGAGGGCCGCCGACGTGGCGGCCGGCTTGAACCGCCCCTTTGTGCCACCGGAGCCGATCGCGCGTCTCGCCGCCGCAGACTCTTCGGCCAGTTCCCTCGCCTCCGTCGCGGAGCAGGGCCGGCGGTCCGCGATCGGGGCGGCGTTGTCGGCGACGGAGATCTCCCGCCCGAGCGCGCTCGGCGGCCTGACCTTCCCGAAGCTTGACGCGGGCATCTCGGGGCTAGCGCGGTCCATAACCCCCGCGTTCGACCATCTGGCGGGCGCCCGGGCTCTCGCGGCCCCCGAAATCTTCGGCTTCACGCGCGGGCTGGGCCGTCTGTTCGACAACTACTCGCACGCGGCGGACTCGATAAACAAAATCTTTGAGGCGGTCCCGCCGCTCGCAGACTGGCCCCGCATCGACTGTCCCCGCATCGACTGTCCCGACGTTGGTTTACCGGCGGAGGAGCCGTTCGACTCCATGGTCTTCGCCGCCCTGGAGGTCTGGGACGAGTTCGGCCGGGGGCGCTGCGGCGCCGCGGACGCCTTCATGACGCGGCGCCTCAAGCTCCGCCGACCCCGGACCCGTTGGACGGCCTACGACCGGCGCCAGGCGCTGTGGGTGGTTCTTAGGTCGGCCTTCGAGCGCCCCTCCGGGGACGGCGGCCTGCCGCCGTGGATGGAGATGGAGGACGAGGGGGAGGTCGCCGCCTACCTAAGGACCGCGATCTTCGCCGAGGTCCGGCGCATCGAGCGGGACCGCGAGGTGCCGGAGCGGGTCTGGTGGAAGGAGAAGGACCTGCCGGAGGGCCTCTCGGAGGACGAGAAGACAGAACGCGAGAAGCCGAGCTTCGACCCGGAGATCATGCGGCTGATCCGAGGGACGACGGAGGATCCGGCGGACGTCGTGATCCGGTGGGAGTCGTACGAGATCGACGCGCGCTTCCAGGCCCTCGCGCTGCTCCACCACCACGGCACGCAGCGGGACCGGGACATGGCGACGCTCGTGCTCAAGGGGTACGAGCCGGTCGACCTCGCGCACGTCTACGGCTGGCCCAAGGTGCAGGCGTTCCAGCGCAAGGCCCGGACCTGGAGGGTGAAGAAAGTTGGGAAACTCCCCTTCGGAAGTGGCTAGAAACCTTCGGTAAACGCCCCTTTACGGGACGTAGGGACAAATCAGGGGGACGGCGCCGGCGCCGTCCCCCTCCGATCGTAGAAAGGAGGTGATGAGGTTGGCCGGCAAATCCAAGAAGGGCTCGGGCTACGCCTATCGCAGCGCGATCAGCGGCAGGTACGTGACCAAGAAGCACGCCCAGCGCTCCCCGAAGACGACCGTTCGGGAGAAGAGGTAAGGACACAGCCGCATCGCGGGTGGAGGGGCCCGGGCAAGTTACGGACCCCTCCATGTTCTTGCCGTACAGGCACACCGGCACCGTGCCGGACTTCTAAAGTGCCCTCGTCTTCCGTGCCGATAACGCGCCAGAAGGACTACGATACGGACCTGCGCGTGAGGAGGGTAAACGCTGCACGCCGCGCCGGAGCATAAGGTCGCGCTGATTCTGTCCGGCGACGACCGCGAGGGGGCAAGGGAGGTCCGCGCGCCAGACCTACAGAAGCTCTGCCGGAAAAACCCCAACCACGCGGAGGCGCGGAGCGTCTCGCGATCGTCTGGCCTCGGCCTCTTGCGCTGCGCCGTTTGTGGGACCCGCCTAGTTAAGAAGTTTGGTCTGATCAATGCATGGCACTTCGCCGCAGTCCCCGGACAGGCCCCCTGCGACCACGAGAGTGAGACCGTCGAGCACCGCGAGGCGAAGCTCGCGCTCTTCGAGGCCCTACGACGCGTCCTGCACGAGGGCTGGTCGGTCCTCCTCGAGGAACGCCTCCCCGACGCGAACCGCAGGCCCGACGTCTTGGCCGTCCACGCGAGCGGTCTCCGGGTCGCCTTCGAGGTGCAGTACGCTGACCTACCAGAGGAAGAGTGGAGGGCGCGTCGCGAGGACTACGAGGCCGCGGGCGTCCGGGACTACTGGCTCCTCGGCCACCTCCGGCAAGAGAAGGAAAGGGACGCCCTCGCGGACCTTCTGGCCACGGAGGAGGGCCAGAGGGTGGCATACGTCGGACGGTGGGAGGACGCGACCCCCGACGAAGCCGGCGTCCGGGTTGAGGAGCCGCTCTTCCTCGATCCCGACGGCCCCGGCCTCCTGCCGCCGGGCGCCGCCGCGAGGGGACGCCACCACGATCCCGTTAGGTGGGCCGGGTACAGCCTCGACGCCTTCTCGCTTTCCGAGGAGGGCGTGTTGACCACCCCCGCGAACGCTCTTCGCGAACGCCTAGAGCGCAAGCGTCTGGAGGAGGAGCGGCGCCGCGCCAGGCGCGAGGAGGCCGCGCGCAAAGCCAGGGAGATCGACGCCGAAAGTCGGGAAAGGAGGCGTAAGTGGGCGGCGGAGAAGAAGGCCGAAGAACGAAGGGCCTGGCTTTCCTCCCCCGAGAGGGCCAGGGCGCTCTCCCTCCTCGGCAAACGCCGTCTCGCGGCATTGGAGGAGGAAGGCGGGCTCGACCGCAACATCTACGCCCCTCCGGGGCGCTGGAAGACGGAACTCTTCCTCGCCTGCGTCCACGGGCGAAAATCGGGGACCGTCTTCGACTGGTTCGGGGCTGCCGGAGGAGTGCTCCGCCGCTACAGGCACTCGAATTTGGAGAGTTGGGCGTGGAAGGCGCTATGGGCCTTCCTCGATGGCCTAGAGCGCGAGGGGCTCGTCGAGTTCCACGAGCCCGACGTTCGGGGCAAGCGAAGGTACTGGAGGACGACCTCCGAGGAGACCCTGGCGAGGCGGCGCCGGGACCTCGCGCAGAGGCAACAGGAGGAGGAACGGAGGCTCGAACGCGCCCGGCAGGAGGCGGACGAGATGAGCGTGCTAGAGGCGAAGTGGGAGAAGAACCGCCTGAGGAGGCTGGAGCGGGAGCGGTGGGAGGCCGAACGCCTACGAGCTTGGTCATTGCCCGAGGATGACCCTTACCGCGAGGCGGGAATGGACCGTGCCGAACGAGCCCTCTCTTGGCTCTCGTCATCCGAACGCGGGGAAATCCTAAAGCTACTGGGTGAGGGCAAGATGGTCCTGCTCGAGCGTGAGCACCCCGACGACCGGGCCATCCTGACGCACCCCGGCGAGTGGAAGAGCGTGGTCTTCCTGCTGTTCGTTCGCGGCAAGGCGGGCCAGACCTTTGCTGGCAGCGATGTGGCGAGCGAGGTGGGCGAGCACTACCCCGAGGCCCCAGAGGGTTCTACGGCGCCTGCCACCAGCGACCGCGCCGTGCGAAGCTTCCTCCTCGCTCTGTGCAGGGCCGGACTCCTGAGGGACGTCGGAAGTGGCCGTTACGAGGTGACCTCTTAGTGGCCACGAAATTCACATATGCGTAAGCGCAGGACGTAGGTTTGGAATGCGAAGAAACTTGTAGCTGAGTTACTATCCCAGTGCGGACTCGCTCTGCATAAAGCTTTCGAGTAAGTTCGGCACGGGTACGGTCGTGGCCGAAAGCGTAGTCGTAGACGTGGACGGCATGCCATTGGACATAGATGTAGGTTCCGAAGCGAGTAAAGTCGCGGACCTCTTAGAAGCAAAGCCTGCCAGCAGTTGCGCCCGGACCTCCGGCGACCCCTTACCGAACTACGCCCTGCATCACGGCGTCCGTGATGTCCGCCTCGTCCAGGTCGACGCCGCGGAGGTCCGCCCCGTGAGGTCCGCCCCGACAGGTCGGCGTGGCGCAGGTCGGCGCCCGAGAGGTTCGCCTCCCGCAGGTTGGCCCGTCCGAAATCGGCCCCCGCAGGTCCAGCCCGGACAGGTCGGCCCCGACAGGTCCGCTTCGGAAAAATTCGGGTCCTGGCACTCGGCCCCGCGAGCCTCGCGCCCTTCAGGATCGCGCCCCGAAAGTTCGTCTCGATCAGCTCCGTGCGGGAGAGGTTCGCGTCCGAGAGGTTTGCGTCGACCAGCACGGCCAGGGAAAGGTCGGTGTCGGAGAGGTCGGCGCGCGAGAGGTCCGCCCCGAGAGGTCGGCCTCGTCCAGGGACTGAAGGCGGAGGTCGGCGCCCTTCAAGTTGGCCCTGGCGAGGTTCACTCCGCGCAGGTCCTTTCCCGAAGGTCCCGTTCTTGAAGGTCCGGACCTCCCGTCCCTGCGGCATTACCACGCCGTACTACACCCCCGACTTCATCCGCAACAGCTGCGGGGCCTTCCCCTCTTTCCGACTGCACCCCGGTCTCGAGCGCCAATTCGTACCAGTCCCACAGATTTACGTTACCGGTGTCGGAGACCTTCGCGCGGCTCTTGCGGATCATCTCCGCCAACTCCTCTGCCGCCTCCTCCGACACCCGAAGGTCGCCGGTGCGTCTGGCGCGGGCGAGCTTGCCCACCGCGTGGATGCGCAGCCCGGGGTCCGGGTCGAGCTCGCGGTAGCGATCGGCGAGCCTCTCTGCCTCCTCGTAGTCCCCCGCGAGGAAGGCGGCCTCCGCCGTGGCGGCCACGCTCATGAAGTCGTCCTCGTTAAGCCTCTCCTTGAAGCCCCCGAACGCCTGGCCGAAGTGGCGCCGGGAGAGCTCTTGCTCGCCCAGCATCCTGTAGAAGTTCCCGATCATCTGCCGGTTCTGCCCGTAGCTCTCGATGGTCCGTAGGAGATACTCGCGCGCCTCGGAGTCGTGCAGCCAGTAGAGGCAGCGGGCCGCGCGCTCGAGCGTCGCCGCGAAGGCCCGCCCGTAGCGCTGCTCTTCGAACCCCATCATCCTGCGGGCTTCGTCGAGTTCCTTGCGTATCTGCTTTCGGTTCGGTTCCAGCATCTTCTCCCCGAGGTTAAACTTACTGGGGGCGGGTCGCAAGACCCACCCCCGACCCACTACGGTTACCGGGCGTCGACGCCGTAGATCTTCACCCCCGTAGCCCCCGTCCGTTCGGGTCGAGCGGATCGGACTTGAGCGCGGCTGTGGCGTCGTCCAGCTTGCCCAGGTTGGTACTCGCATCACCATACCCCACCAGCACGGCCTCATAGGGAGCGCCACCAAGCACCTTCTCGAGCTCCAGGGCAGCGTCACCGATCTTGGGATCCTCGGCGAGCTTCATGGTGTCGAGGTAGCGATTGCTCTTGGCGTTCAGCCAACTGAAAGCGGGCTGGGTGCGCTTCTGCCCGTCGACGGTGGAGCGGTAGAGGCTGCTGTTCATAGACAGATCCGCCTCCTTACCCTTCACCTCGACCACCACGAGCGTGCCGTCGGGCTTCCTCGCCACGATGTCGGGCCCCACGCTCAGGTACTTCTCGGTCCTGCCCTTGCTGTCCGGGGTGGCGAGCTTGAGCGGCTGGTTGCGGCCAACGTAGAGCACCTCGTAGTTGAGGTCCCGAAGAATCTTGACGGACGCCTCCACGGCCAGGGCCTCGGCCTTCTTGCCGGACTTGGTCAGCTTGGCCTGGTTCCATAACAGCTGGCCCTTGTCGTCGGTGGCGGTCCTGACCGTGTTCTCGAGGTCGGCCTTGCTGAACGACGCCTTGCCCGTGATCTCAACACCCTCGCCGAGGTATTTCTTGATGAGGGCCGGGTCGTTGCGGGCCGCGGCCAACTGTTGCTTCGCCGCGTCGTCGAGGGGTACGTCGTCTCCCCATCCCGCTGCGCCCAAGGCAGCGAACATGAGGGTCGGGTGGTCGGCGAACTGCACCGTGATCCAGCGGGCGGTCGGAACGAGGAGGTTGTCGGCCCAGGAGATGAAGGTGGCGAAGACCTTCACCGTCTTGGCCGCGTCCCCAATAAGCGGCAGGAGCCCTATGGCGTTGAGGAAAGTGTCGACCAAGTCGCCCCTCACCAGCGAGGCTATGGTGTCGCGGACGTCGCCGATGACGAGGTAGCCGCTCGCCAGCCAGCCCGCGAGGTACCCGAAGGTCTGGTGGTAATCGTAGGGGTCGAGCCCCCAGTCGGCGAGGTTCTGCCCGGCGTCGCCCGTGACGAAGCCCATCACGATGGCCGCACCGTGCTCGACGGCCGTCAGGTCGTAGCTGAACGGATCGGACTGCTTCTCTAACTCGACCGCGTCGTCGCGGTGGTCATTATCGGGGTTGGCGTCGAGGGGGTCGAAGTTCGCGGCGAGCTCGGTGGCATCGTCGACGCCGTCGACGTCGGTGTCGATCATGGTCGCGCTCAGGCCCATGTCGACCTCTTGGAAATCGTCGAGGGTGTCGCTGTCGGTGTCGGCCATGGTGGGGTTGGTCGGCATCGGGTAGTAGCCGCCGTCGAGGCCGGTCGCGAGCTCCCCGGCCTCCTCGCCGTCGGTCGCGCCGTCGCCGTCGGTGTCCTCGTCCTTCGGATCTGTGGTGACGGAGACGCCGTTGCCCCCGACGAAGCCGTTGATCTCGGCGCAGTCGGAGAGGCCGTCCTTGTCGGCGTCCTCGTCCGCCCCGGGCGCGGGCTCGCCCTCGGCGATGCCCCTGAATACCTGCGGAAGGTCCTCGGCGCTGGTGACGTGGTAGAAGTCTCCGCCCGTGCCCTCGGCGATGGATCGCAGCAGGTACTCGTCGGTGCTGTAACCGAGGCCTATGGTGTAGACGGCGACCCCGGAGTCCTTCGCCCTCCTGGTCAGGGCGTCGTAGTAGTACCCCTCGCCGTCGGTGAGGAGGATGACCGCCTTGAGGTGCCCAGGCTTCGCGTTTCTGTCGAGCTCGTTCAATGAGGTCTCGAGCCCGGCGGCGATGTTCGTGCCGCCCGATGAATCTATGCGGTCGATGGCGGCCTTGGCCGCCGCGCGGTCGGTCGTGAGGGGCTGCAGGAGTTTGGCGCGGCTATCGAAGTCCACGACGGCGGCCTGGTCGCCTTCGATGAGGGCGTCCACGAAGGCCTTCGACGCGGTCTTGCGGTACCCGCGTGGGTCGTTCCAGCTCATTGAGCCCGAGGAGTCGATGTCGAGGACGACGTCGAGGTTCTTGAGGTTCGGGTCGGTCGGGGCCCTCGTCCCGTCGTCCTCGCACGCGACCTGGGTGAACGACTTTTCCCAGGTCGGGATGTGGAAGAGAACGAACGTCGTGAAGTGGTCGGTCTCGGCCCAGGCGTAGCCGCCCGAGACGTCCACCCCGCCCTCGTTGAGGGGCACGAAGACGCGCGAGCCCTCGTCCCAGTACATCACGCCGAGGTTCTCGACATCGCCGCCCGGCACCTTTGCCCGGTCGAACGGGATCTTGACCCGCGCCTTCTCGAACGGCTTCTCGGAGGTGACGTCCATTGCGGAAGAGGCCTGCCCCGGCATGCCCTGGAACAACTTGTCCTCGGAGAGGTCCTTGAACTCCACGCCCCGGGCCACGTCGCCGGTGCCCGTCATCTCGACGGCGACGCCGCCCTCCTCGGCGGACTCTTCGGTGGTGTAGGTCTCGAAGCCGTCCGCGGCGCCGTCGCCGTCCGTGTCGGGGTTCTTCGGGTCCGTGCCGAGGCGCTTCTCGGAATCGTCGGTGAGGCCGTCGGCGTCGGTGTCCTGCTTGTTCGGGTCGGAGAAGCCCTCGAGCTCCTCGCCGTCCTCGAGGCCCTCGCCGTCGGTGTCGGGCTTGAGGGGGTTCGTGCCGGCCTCGACCTCGTCGCGGTCCGTCATCCCGTCCTCGTCGCGGTCACTAGTCGCGGGGTCGGCCTTAGTGGGGTCGGTGCCGAGCTTGTAAAACTCGTCGCCGTCGTTCGCGCCGTCGCCGTCGGTGTCGCCCTTCTTCGGGTCGCTGCCGAGCTTCTTCTCCTGGTCGGGGAGGAGCTTGTCGCCGTCGGGGTCGAAGGCCTTCCACAAGAGGTCCGAGGCCGCGTCCGCATGCCCCCACGCCTTCTGGTAGTCGCGGATCGCGTCGACGGGCATGCCCTTCTGCGACTTGTCGTCGCCCTTCTGGAGCTCCTGTCGGGCCCGGTCGAGGGCGAGCTGGCCATCCTTGGGAAGGTCGGCGCCGAAGATGTTGGTCGCTCCGAGGGCCTTCTCGGTCACGAGCCGGTCGGCGCGGTGGACCTTCTTCAGGGCCTCGCGGGCCTTCTCCTTGACCCCCTCGTCGACCTTCGGGTCGGCGAGCATCCCCCTGAGGCGCTTGGCGGCGTTCACGTCGTGCTCGAAGGCGGAGCCGTCCTCGAGCCAGTTGTCGCCGCGGAAGGTGCCGTCGATGGAGGCCCGAAGCTCCCTGAGGATGTACTCCTTTCGGTCGTCCTTGCCTGGCGGCGTCTCGTCAGGGTTCGGGTAGTCCATCGACTCCACGACCTTTATCGCCTCGAGCTTGGCCGCCTTCGCGGTGCCAGCGGCGACGGGTGTGCCGTCGAGGTCGACCTTCGAAGGAGAAGACGAACCATCGGCTTGGCCTTGTTGGGCCGCTACCGCCTCCCGTGATGCGAGGAAGGTCGGCGCCACGGTCGAGAAGAGCACCAGCGCTGCGAGGAGGATTAGTACGATCCTTGGCGGCGGTCCGTAAAACTCCCCGCCGCTTCGCATACGCACACCCCTACCCAAGATTCGGCCCACTCCGACGCCCCTTTCCTCGCTCGTTGTAGCGACGGCGCGTGGCGTTCCGTCGACGACCGCGCCCCCTTGCCCCCGGGCCCGGACGGACCCGAGAAGAATGGTGCCGCACCTCGCGGGCGCCGTCATCCGAGGAATCGCTGATTTTTGCGTATAACTTTTGTGATAGATCGTGGGCGGGAGCTGGGGTAGCCCCCGCTACCGCTCTTAACGCCCTTCGACCTCCACCGCGCCGTGGCGTAAGGCGAAGACGAGCGCCTGCAACCTGGACTCGACGCCGAGCTTGGTGAGGATGCCGGTAAGGTGGGAGCGCACCGTGCCGGGCCCCACGCGAAGCCTCCTCGCTATCTCCTTGTCGTTCAGGCCGTCGGCGAGGGCTTGCAGGACCTCGAGCTCCCGGCGTGTCAGCCGGGCCAGCGCGGCGCGGGCGTCTCGGTCCTGCTCGCGGCGCTTGACGGCGAGCCTAACCATCTCGAGGACCTCGGAGGGCGGCATAATCTGCTCGCCCGCGGCCAGTCGCCTAATCGCGTTCGTTATCTCGTCGAGGTCGGCCGCCTTATTGAGCACGCTCGAGGCACCTGCCTCCACCGCCCCCGCGAGCCTGTTTTTGTCGGAGTGGGCGGTCAGGACGAGCGCCGAAGCTTCGCGGTTGGCGGCGCGTAGGTCGTCGATGAGGTCCGTGCCCGACCCGTCGGGTAGGTCCAGGTCCAGGAGCGCTACGTCCGCACCGCCGTCCAAGCCTCCCAGGGCTCGACGCGCCTCGGCCAAGGTTCCCGCCTGGGCGACCACGGAGAGGTCGGGCTCTTGGTCGAGGACGAGGGCGAGCGGGATCCGCGAGGAGGCATGGTCGTCGAGAAGCAGCAGGCGAATCATGCCTTCCCCTCCTCGTCTATCCGCCGGCGGGTGCCGCCGTCTAGGAGCTCCAACTCGAAAGAGAAGACCGAACCCTCGCCGGGGGCGGAGTGCGCGGAGAGCTCCGAGCCGTGGGCCAGGGCGATGCGGCGGCTTAGGTACAGCCCGAGTCCCAAGCCCTCGACCTTACCTCCTTCGGCGTCGCGCCCCCTCCCGAACTTGTCGAAGATCCGCTCGAGGTCGTCGGGGTGGATGCCCGCGCCCCGGTCCGCCACCTCGACGAGGACGCGGTGACGGCGGCCCCCGCAATCGCCGGAGGTTACACGCAGCTCGACAGGCACCCCTTCCGGGGAGTGCTTGGCCGCGTTCGAGAGGAGGTTCCTCAAGACCTGGCCTATGCGGGTGGGATCGGCCAGCACCTCTTCCTCCTCGGCACCCTCGGGCCGAACCAGTAGCCCCACGGAGTGGTCGCCGGGGAGCGACTCGGCGAACCCCTTGGCGTCCTCGAGGAGGGCGCCGAGCCTCACGGGGCGGGGCTCCACCCGGAAGTCGTCGCGCTCGGCTGAGGCCGTCTCCCGGACATCCTCTACGAGGGCCTTCAGAACGTCCGTCTGCTCGCGCATGGCGCCCAGGGCGTAGGAGCGCAGCTCGGGATCGGCAGCCCCGCCTCGCTCGAGGAGGTCTGCGAGCCTGCGTACCGCCGCTAATGGCCCGCCGAGCTCGTGGGCGACCATCGCGGTAAAGTCGGCCTTCATGGAGGCGAGCTCCCCGAGGCGCTCGGCTCGCTTCCTTTCCGTACCGAGGAGCAAGGCCCGCTCGCGCGCGATACGCGAGAGTTCCGCTATGCCGCCGACCACGACCACCGCCACGGAGGCCGCGCGAAGGACGTCGGCCGAGGCGAGGACGGGGCCGTAGACCGACGGCACGAAGACGTTGTGCAGCTGCGCGCCGGCCAGGAGCACCATGACCGAGGGCAACCATCCCGGCACGTCGCCGAGCCGGTACGCGCGCGACGCTCCGATCGCCGCGGCGGTAGCAAGGACGAGTGGCGCCGCCGAGAGCGCCGCGTACCATCCCGTCGACGCCGGCAGTTCCTCCCCCAAGTCGGGTAACGGACCGGGGGGCGGGGGCGACACCAGTGGTGGCAGCAGGCCTGCGGTCGAAGAGACCGCGAGCCCCGCGGCCCCGAACGCGAGGAGGACGGCCAGAACCGTCCTCCACCCCAGTGGACGCGCCCTGCTGGGAGCCAGGCCGAAGGCGAATAGAGCTCCGCTGGCGGTCCAGGTGAGCAACGCCCCGTAGGCGGCCGCATCGGGGTCGCGCTCCGTGTCCGACATCGCCCCCGCGTAGCCGAACCCCGCGTTGCCGAGGCCGAGCACCAAGAGGCCGGCAACTACCCAGGACAGTCGCCCGGAGGTGGTCCCCACGGTCCCCGCTGCGCAGAGGAAGAGCGCGAGCGCCCCAAACATCCTGGCGCAGGCTGCCGCCGCCTCCACCCCCGCCTGCGCCCTAGGCGCCTCCACCGCAAAAACGGCGTCCTCGACGACCAGCACGGCCGCCGCCCAAAAGGCGATCACGAGAGCCAGGGCTAGCGCGATGAAGGTGACGAAACGTGCGGTCGTGCTCCAGTGCCCTCCCAGCGGAAGCCCCCCAAAGTTTCTCAAGGCGGATCGTCGAGACCGGAAACCTTTCGGGCCGCCCGCTTTCCTGCCACTCTTGCGTCGCGGCTCCCTCGACCTATCCCTGTTGCACCCCCGACACGCCACCCCTCTAATATGCCTAGGTTACTTGTACCGCCAATCCGGCGCAACGGAAGCGGGTCCGCTTCCTTGCATTTGCCTCACGCAGCGAACCCCTCCACCCACAGAGGTGGGCTCAAGCGGGCGATGCAAGACTGGACAGAGGATCGCTGCAAGCTGAGTAAGACAACGTACTCCGAGCGGAAATCTCGGTAAAGTGACCGCAGTGCTCTGAGAGCGCGGTAGGGTGACGAGGACCGGTTCGCCTTCGAGGCCGACGGCGCCGCCACCCACCGGGCGCGCCTACACGGGTTGCCCGCCGACTACGACCTCGAGCTCTACGACGCCGGTGGCAAGAGCGCGGCGGCACCGGCGGAGCGCGGGAAGAGGTCGGAGGAGGTGAGACGTAAGCTGCCGGCGGGGCGGTACTACTTGAAGGTCTCCGGACACGACGGGGCGTGGAGCGCGCGGCTGCCCTACCGGCTCGACCTCGAGACGGTGGGTCCCGCCAAGCCGTAAGAGGAGCGAGACGGTCGAGGCAGCAGTGGACGAAACGGATCGAGGAGCGTAACGTGGACCCCGACAGGCTAGGCCGGACGGTGGTCTCGGGGATCGGGGCCGTGGCGGTAGTCCTGGTCGCGTGCCCGTTGGCTTTCTACGTCGCTCTGCCGGGCGAGGCCTTCAACCCCTACTCCTCCGGGTCGGGGGAGCGGGCGGAGGGCACCGATCCGATCCGCGCCGCGGCTTACTCGCTAGTTTTCGTGGCATTCGCGCTGGCCGGTGCCCTCCCGGCTCGGGCTCTCGGCCTCGGTTGGCCGGGGGACTTCGTGCTATCCGGCGTCGCGACCGGGATCCTGCTCGTGGTGGTACTCGCGGCGGGACCTTCCTACGGTAGGGTCCTGGCCGCCGTGGTGGCGGCCCCGGTGCTGGTGGCGCTGGTTGCCTCTTTGCTGACGAACAGCACCCGAGCCACCATGATCGTCGCCTCGGGTGCGGTAGCCTTCGTCGTCGCGGTAGCCGTTGTCTACTCGACCTCGACGCTGGCCGGCTTCGCTGTGGGTTTGTCCGGGTGGGTTCTTCTTCCGGCGATGGCTGGTCTGTTCAACCCCACGGGCACGGCCGATTGACGCTGGCCCCGGCCCCGGGCGGTGGTTCCCCCGTACGCCGCTCGAGTAGGAGTACGCCGTCGGTTTCCGACCCCGAAGTCGGTTACGAAAGCAACATCCATAGCGGCAACGAAAACGGCCGGTATCGGCGCCGCCCTCCCGGGAGGGGGTTTTGGGACTTTGTTTTGTGGAGGGGTTTCGGTGCGGCTCTTGCGTTGCATTACCCGTGGTTTTGGTGCGCGCCCGCGTAGGGGGAGGGGGTTTCGAGACGGACCCCCATCTTTGTCATCGACGGCGGCCACGTCGCTTCCGGGGCCTCGGTATTCGGCGGGGTGGGGCGTCGCGGAGCGCGTCCTCTATGCGTTGGGCCCTTCGGCGTTCGGCTCGTGCGTCTTCGCGTGCCCTTTGCTCGTCCTCCCGGGCCGCGTCCCTCTCGGCCTCCGCGCGACCCAACTCGCGTGACAGGCGTTCCACCTGCCCCCGCAGGGCGTCCTCCGTGGGAGGCGGGGGAGAGGGAAACCGGCGCTTGAGGACGTGCTCCGTCCAAAAATGGGAGACGGCCGCGTCCGCGACCTTGCTCCCCAAGTAGACCAGCACGGTCCAGGCACCCGCGAGCAGCATGGCCGCGACCGGGTGCTCGGGCACCACCTGCGAGAGGATTGCCAAGAGGCGCAGTATGTCGTAGTAGTGTTCCACTACTTACTAGGTGCGTTAGGGAACATTCGATGCAGGGGCAAGCCCACGGGGCCCCACAAGACCCCGATAAACGGCACGAAAAAGGCCGAGGTGTGATCCCCAGCCGAGTGCGTTATGCGGTTGTCGTGCGACACCCCTGCGGAGGGCATTAGGGATCGTCCTTCACGGCGTCACCTCACGACGAAGGCCGTCCCCGGAAAGGGACGGCCTATGGAGTTACGGGGAAGCTTTTACCTAAACAGGCGAAATGCCGAGCGAGAGCGAACCTTTCCCCCGGCGAAGAAAAAGTCATTCACGCGGGTAGGTGGAGCAAACGGGAAGCGGCCTCCCTGCCGCCCCAATACATTAAACAATCGAAAACGATACAGAAGTTGCCGTGCATCACGCTCAGTAGGTCCACGGCTCCAGACCCTGCGGCTCGAGCCCGAAGCCGGGGTGCTGCTTATAAAGTCGGCGGGCCTCGTCCTTGGCGCGGCAGATGGCGAGCCACCTGGCGTAGCGGTCGAACGGTACGCCGCGGGAGGGATCGTACTTGCGGCAAGCCTCGTAGAGGCCTTCCGGACCGGCCCCGACGAGCTCATCGATGTCGCCCGGGTTCAGAGCTAGCCTGCGGGCGGCCTTCTTTATGTAGGGTAAAGCCTCGTCCCTAATGCCAACAGTCATCCTCACGCCAACGTTGGGGTTCACCGCTTGAGCGTGCAGCTCCGGCGCGATCTCCGACGGCTCGACACCAAGGGCTCGGGCGAGCTTCGAGATGGTGCTCCTGTGGGGCCTCTGCTGGCCGTGCTCTACGCGATGAATTGTCGGCCTGGAGACGTTCGATAGCCCGGCCAAGGCCTCCTGGGTAAGCCCCCGCTCCTCCCGCATTTCCCTCAACCTCAAGCCTCGGGACCTCCGTCGCGGGTCGGTGCTAACAACCGGAGCCATTCGGACGAGAACAGTTCCGAACACAACTTCAAAGTATGCATTCTATTGTACCTGCGCCGGGTCACCCTCGCAAAGCCCGGTGGCGAGGCTGGACAGCAAGGAGAGTTATTCATACCGGGGGGCATGATCCCGGAGCGGTGGTGGTACCCAATCTTCCGAAACTTGGGGTAGTAGTACCTAGTAACGTGAGTAATATTCGAGAAACGCTTCTTCGGAAGCTGCCAGATCGGGGGGAGCAGCTTCCGAACCAACCCCACTTACGTCAAGAAGGAGCATGATGGCAGATCCACGCGCGTTCCTCAGTTTCGACTTCGACCACAACAAGCAGTCAAAGGATCTGTTTGCCGGGCAATGCAACTCCAAGTCGCCCACGCCCTTCACCGCCTTCGACTGGTCCTCGAAGACGTCCTTGCCCCAAGCGCAATGGGAGGCTGAGATAAAAAAGAAGATTAATCGGACCAACATGCTCATCGTGCTCGTCGGCAGGTCGATGGGCACCGCCACCGGTGTGGTCAAGGAGATCGCCATGGCGAAGAGTCAGAACGTCCCGGTCTTCGGCGTCTATGTCGACGGCGCCAACACCTTGAGCACACTCCCGACCGGACTCCCGCGCACCCGCACCGTGGCTTGGGACTGGGCTAAGGTCGCGGCGAAAGTTCGCCAGATGATGAACGAAGGCAAGAACGTTTGAAGCGCGCCCTTCTCGTCGGGATCGACCACTACCCGACTGTCGGGTCGCTGTCCGGCTGCGTCGCCGACGCCACTGCGCTCGTCGAGGTGCTGAGGACCCATGCCGACGGGAGCCCGAACTTCGCCACGGATCTGATGATCGGCGAAGCCGGGGCCGAGGACGTAAGCCGCGACGCGCTGCGCGACGCCCTCACGCGCCTGTTCAACAATGCCAAAGACACTGACCTGCTGTTCTACTTCGCAGGGCACGGCGGGCAAACGTTGTGGGGCGCTGACCTGGTCACTCAGGATGCCACGTCCAACAGCCTCGGCGTTTCTATGAACGACCTCATGACCCTGGCCAACGACTCCCCGGCCAGGAGCGTAACCCTAGTGCTGGATTGCTGCTTCGCTGGCGACTTGGGTAACACGCCTGGCCTCCAGTCCTCTGCGGTTTCGGACCCATTCCGCTTGAACAAGGCCTTGCTCCGCGAGAACGTTACCGTCTTGGCCGCGAGCCGACCGACCGAGACTTCCGCCGAGGTTGCCGGGCACGGCGCGTTCACTCGCATGGTGCTAGATGGACTCGAGGGCGGGGCCACCGATCATCTTGGCAACGTGACGAGCTTGGGCCTGTACGCCTACGTGTCCCCGGCCTTCGATGCGTGGCAGCAGCGGCCCCTCCTCAAGGCCCACATCACGGAACCGCCCGTCCTGCGCGTCGGGCCGCCGTGGATCGAGCCAGCTCTGCTTCGGCAACTACCGGATCACTTTCCGAGCGCCGACGCCCGTGTTCCGCTTACGCCGGCGCACGAAGGCGAAGGAAGGCCGTTCCCGCCCGGGCAGAGCGGGACCCCGGAGCAGCAGCAGTTCGATTATTTCGGACGGCTTCGTAACGCCAACCTTGTGACCACCGACGACCGGCGGGACCACTATTGGGTGGCGATGAAGGGCGGAGACGTTTATCTTACTTCGCTTGGTCGATACTTCTGGAAACGTGCAGAAAGAGGAGTTCTGTGACGGCTATTGGGTGTACGGGTCACCAGACGCTCAGTGAATTGACGCGGCGCCGGGTTGCGGCGGCCATGGCTACGGAGATCGCGAAGGTCGAGGACGAGCTCGTCGGTCTATGCAGCCTCGCGGTCGGAGCCGACCAGATTTTCGCTAACGTCCTCCTGGCTAGTGGAGGACGCCTTTACGCCGTCATCCCCTGCCGAGGCTACGCCGGCACCTTCGACGACGAAGCCGCACGACAGGAGTTCGAGCGCCTACTCTCCGCCGCGCACGAGGTCATCGAACTCCCCTTCTCCGAACCCAGCGAAGAAGCGTTCATGGCCGCGGGACGTGCGGTCGCAGACCAGTGCGATCTTCTCCTCGCCGTTTGGGACGGTCAACCCGCTGGTGGACTCGGAGGGACAGGCGACGTCGTTTCCCATGCAACCGACCGGAGTAAGAAGGTAAAGATACTTTGGCCCGAGGGCTCCAGCAGGTCCTAATACGCGGCCGTTGAGCGAACAGCCCTAAGAATTCAAGCTCCCGTATGGGAAGACTACTTCCCGGAATTGCTCGACCCTCCGGAGCCGCCCGAGCTACCGGAACCTTTGCCCGCGTTATTAGTTGCGCCGGAGCCTTTCGGAGGCTTGCGGCCCGGCTTGTTATTGCCCCCGCCGTACCCCCCATGTCGCTCCATGCCACCGCTGCCGGATCTTCTTCTACCCATGATCACCCTGGCCTTCATAATTTTGATCCACGCCTCCACCCCTGCGTTCTCCGTTCTCGGCGCTATCGCTCGCAGAGTCGTTGGAGGAGACGTCTATCGCAACGAATTCTACCAACTCGCACTCGTCGAGGTTAACGACCGCGCCGACGCTCGCATCCACGAGCTCGCCGAAGCTTCCGTCCTCCCGGAGCTTCCAAGCCTCCTCCACGTACACCTGAGCGGGGTTGGGGAAGGAGGAGGCGAACGAGTACTGGCCGAAGTAACCTCCGAACGAGTCGCCCTCCTTGAGCGTGAAGCGCATGTAGCAGACGGGCTTGTTGGTCGTAGGGTCGATGCTGGCCTGCGGCCCCTTGCCGGAGAAGAACCAGTCCCAGGACGTGGGCGTGGGATCCGGGACCTTGTCCTTGAGGAAGCCCTTGGTGCGCGAGCGTACGTAGAACACCGCCAGGAGGACGGGGACGACAAACGCCTGTGCGACCGTAAGCACGAATAGCAGGCCATAGTACAGCCAATCGCCCAGCCCACCGCCCGCAAGTACCAACAGCAAGTACGGCCAGAATCCCACCGCAAGGAGCATGAAGCTGTATGACAGGGCGTCCAGAAATGCGGCGCTCGCTTCGCGCCGAGCGGAGGGTACCAGCAGATCGTAAACCTTGACCAGAACGATGCCGGGCACCACAAAGTAGAGGAATAGAGCTAACGCCTCTGGAGTTAAGATTCCGGCATCCACTTCGGCATCCTATCGTGTCTCGGGGCCGACGGGTACCTCGCCCAAGGAGGCGAGTAGCAGAAACTCCCCCAGGCTCGTCGGCAGCGGCAGCACGCCCCGGCGGGAGTACCCCGACGCAAACACGAATTTCGCCCCCGAAGCCCGGTAACGAAAACGGCCGTTTCCGGAACCCCTGCGCCGACGACCAGGAGGAGGTTTTAGAAGGGCACTTTCCCTGTAACGAAACCCGTGCTGGAAACATCGTAGCGACAGGTGCATCTGGGGACGGGTTTCAGGAGAATAAGTGGGCGGTCGCAAACGGCGGCCAGGAGAGCAGGGAATTATGTTGGCGCAGAACACCGTTGATGTAGGGTTCTGCTCGCCGCATACCCGGATTAAGCTATTGCGTGGTGCTCGCCGGATGCGCGGGTTTGACGGGGATATTTTCGGCGCACGCTGGGCGAGCGTTTGGCGAGCGGTACCTCTGAGCACGGCGCTCGCCAAACGCTCGGGGCGAGCCGCGCGTCCCTGCGGCCCGTACGGCGCCTGATAAGAGGGCTACGCCCGTCGTCATCCAGTTAGGCCATGTCGGAGGGGCTCAAATGCCTCCCGAGGGCCCGATAAACCCCCGTTTCCCTACCTTTCGACTCCGACAAATTCCGCGTCATCACGCCGATGAAGCCACGGTACACAGTCCGCTAGTCTGCTCTTTACGCGGTCTTCGCGAGGGTGTAGGCTCCCTGTAATCGCATTTGCTGCCGGTTTTCCTTCGGGGTTTTCGCCACAAAAACGTCCCAAGACGCTGGTTTCGGGGTCTTTTGCCGTAAAGGACCCAGAGAACGAGATCTACTTCCCGATGGATAGAGATTCTGACTGGATCGTGAAGCCGCTGGATAGCGTCGCCTTCTCCTACACACGCCGTACGACTGAGTTGGAGCTTCGCCTTTGCGTGCAGGCCTTCGAGGTTCTACAAGGTAGAGCGAGATGGTAGACGCGGTAGAGGAGGACCTTGCGAACGTCGCCGGGCCTCCTCTACCTACATACGATGGAAATTTGAGAAAGGAGGAAGGGGTGCATGGATCGATTGCCGGACGCGGAGCTGGCGTACGTGGAGGAGCAGAAGGTGACCGGGTACCTGCTCGCGTTCGGGCACCCGGATGGGCACGGCAAGGCGGTGTACTTTTCGGGCTTCGGTTTCCGGTCCGAGGAGTGGCGGCGACTGGCGGACGCCTTGCTCGAACACGCCGCAGGCGAGATCGTAGAGCGGGAGGAGACGCCGTTCGGCGTACAATACGCGGTGGAAGGTCCCTTGAGGGCGCCGGATGGCCGCCGGCCGTCGGTGCGCTCGGTGTGGGAAGAGAGACCGGGAGGTCGAGGGCCGCGGCTGGTCACCGCCTACCCGGGATCGAGAAGGAGGTGAGGACGCCGTGATCGCGGAGCACGAGAGGGCGGTCCTGACTCGGGACGTGCCTGAAAAGGGCCTGAAGGCCGGCGATGTCGGTACGGTGGTTTCGGTGCATGCGGCGCGGGTCGACGACGAGGATCGCGCCGGATACACGCTGGAGTTCATGTCCCCGGCAGGGGAGACGGTGGCGGTCGCCACGGTCTTCGCCGACGCCGTCCGGCCCGTCGGCCCCCGAGAGGTCAACCATGCCCGGGCCATCTAGGGCCCCAAGGAGGACGATCAGGCCGGAAGCCGAAGCCCTGCTAAAGCACGACTCAGATTCGCGCGAAGCACTGGCTGCGGAGCAAAGGTGTTTTAACAGCGGATAGAGAGAAGGACGGGCCGCGGAGATCTCCGCGGCCCGTCCTTCTTGTTCCGGCCGCGCCAGCTCCATTACACCGGCTAGCGGATGACAACGGAAAGGAGAGATCTATGCGCTAGGCAAGCGGAATGAGGAGCTCTCCGGCTAGCGCAGCCGGGGACCTCCTCCAACCAGGAGAAGGAGGACCCCGCCAAAGGGTCGTCTCGAGAAAAAGGCTGAAGGCCGGGAGCTGGACCCTCCCGACCTTCGTCTCCCACGAAAGGAGAACAACCATGACGGAGTATACCGCAACGTCCGTGCGCGCCCTGATCGAGGGGCTCGAACCGCTGAAGGTGGACGCCCCGGGCGAGGAGGCCCTCTCTGGCGCCACCGAGTACCTGGAGGAGCTGGAGGGGCTCATCGGGAGCTTGCCCGCCGCCGAGCGCTGTGCGGCGATCTCGGACGTCGCGCTCGAGTCCGGACACGCCCTTTGGGTCCCGATCGCCCGCAACTGCCGGCTCTCGGCCGGCGTCGCCGTCGAGGACGGCGGCCTGCTCTCCTTCGCCGTCGGCGACGAGAGCGCAGGCGGGGCCCTCACCGCCCATTTCTCGGCGAGGTCCGCGGCCGCACACGCGCTCTTTGGCGGGAAGTCCCGTGTTCGGGAGGCCGAGTCGAAAGACGACCCGCTCGGCTCCGACCCCTTTCCGGAGGACGAGCGCGACGAGGGCCTGGTCGAGGCCTTGAAGGCTGCTGGTTGGGCCGTGCCGACCGCCAGGCTCGTCGACGACCTCGCGCCTGAGCTGCTCGCCTGGGTGGCGGGGCTCTCTGAGAGGGGCGTCGCGCATCTCTTCGCGGAGGGGGACGGCGTAGTCCTGGCGATGGCCGGCTCCACCGCGGGCGACAGGAAGAAGGCGGCCGAACGGCTCCCGGCTTCCCCCACACATCGAACGAATTTCCGGAGGGCCTTCGGCGTCCTGACAGACGCCGGCGATGCGGGCTCCCACTACTCCGAGGAGGAGGGGTGGGGCCTGACGGCGAGAGCCGGCAAAGGCTCCCCCGATCGGGAGCTTGAGGTCGCCGCCGAACTCTTCCGCGCCTCTCGCGCCGGGTCGCTCGCCGTGGCCGGTACGAAGGCCGAACGCCGGAGGATCGAGGCGAACCGCAAGCGCATGCGCTCCGAATGCGCCGCCCGTCGGCGCCGCGGCGAGGAGCTTGCCGTGAGGCCCGCGCGCGAGATCGACGCGGGGAGGCGCGAGGCCCACGAGCCCCACTGGACCGAGGACTCGGAGCTCGGTCGTCGCACGGAGCGGGCGCGCAGGAGCGGCCGGGCGTCCTACGACACCGCCCGCGCGGTCTACCTCCAAGGGCTCCCGACCCCGGCCCACCGGCTGCTGCACCTCCTGAGGCGCGAGGGAGGCGCCGTCCGCGAGGAGGAGTTCCTCTCCCGCCGCGCCAGGCTCGCCGGCCCGACGGCGGTGAACCCCGAGGCGTCCCTGAGGGCGGCTCTGAGCGAGCTGGCCGAAGCCGGCAAGGTGCGGCGCCTCCGGAGCCGCAGGACCAGCGAAGTGTTTCTCGCCGCGACCGAAGGGCTCGACGAGACGAGCTTCCGGCGGAGCCTCAACGGCCTGATCCGCGACGAAAGGTTCGGGATCGTCAGCCCTGGGTCGAAACCGACGGCGTGGAGCCGGAAGGCGAGGAGGGCGAGGAGATCCTGCTCGACCGAGACCTCGACGACGTCTTCCAGAGGAGACCGGCCGCGAGGCCCTGCTCGACGTTCTCGCCGATGAGAGCGCCTTGGAGGAGATCGAGGCTCTCATTACTGAGTAACGAGCAACGGGGACCATCACCGGTGGTCCCCCAGCCTCCACGGTCGGCCAACATAGGCGCACCGAGCCCCCTTTTTGTCTGCTGGCAAGCATGGTAGTTCAAGCAGCGTCCTCGTGCAGCCGGAGACGAGCGGGCGGCGAGGCCTCGCGGGACCTCCACCAGGGGGTGAAGGAGGTCCCGCGCAAGGGGCCAGATCAAACGGTGCGTTCGGCGGCGGGTCGGTCGGGCGCGGGAAGGAGTTGCCGATCATGGCGAGTCTCAACAGGGTGATCCTGGCTGGGAACATCACCAGGGATCCGGAGATCCGGTTCACCGGCCAAGGGGTGCCGGTGTGCGGCTTCGGCTTGGCGGTCAACCGCGTGAGGTCCAAGGACAAGGACGCCGTCGACTTCTTCGACGTCAGCGTTTGGCGCGAGCTCGGCGAGGCGGTAGTTAATCACAAGAGGAAGGGCGACCCCATCCTCGTCGAGGGCCGCCTCCAGTACCGCTCCTGGAAGGCCAAGGACGGTTCCAGGAGGAGCAAGGTGGACGTCGTCGCCGACAACGTCCAATTCCTCGGCACTGGTAACAGTTCTTCCGAAGGTAAGGCCAGGGACGGCGGCACCTCCGCCGGGTCCGCTTCCCGGCACGGACGCGACCGGGGCGGGAATGACGACGATCGGCAGACCAAGCGACCGGCCTTTTAGGCGAAGCGTCGCGCAAGTTGACGGAACGGCCCGATCGGGGCGGAGCTTCGGCGCCGCCCCGTCTCTCCTGGCGAAGGGAGCAGGCGCCGTGGGAGTGCGGAGCGTACCTTAAGGAGGAGGTTTTGGGCGAGACCGTTGTGGTCTTTCTGTCGTTGGTTCTGTTCTCGATCGCCAGCGCGCTAGCGGCTATGTGCCTTTTGTTCAGGCGACGAGAGCGCCCTCACGGGCAAACTTCCGGGCTCTCGAGGCGCGTACGAGAGAGGGTCCGGCTACGTATCGCCGCGTCCCTGCTGGACCTCGGCAACCACTTGATGCTCTGCGACGAGGAGCGGAGGGCCCGGCAGTTGAGGAGGAGGCTCTCCGGGCGTCGGGCCCGGCGCCTCGGCCTTGAGGCTGTGGCGCTGCGGTTGGGGGCGAGGCGGGCCGACGAGGTCACGCTCGAGCTGACCGTGGGAGGGCGCAGGCAGGAGGACAATCCTTCCAGGATGCTCGTCCTCTCTTGTGTGGTCCACCACCCGGTACGTGCGGAGCACTCGGCGGTGGAAGGTCTTCCCCAGGCCGGCGACTGCACGTGGTACTGGCGCGTCGCGAATCGTCCGTCTCCGGGGTACCGCGGACCGTCGACCACGTGCGAGGTGCCGTCGCTGGAGCGCGCCCTCGTCGCCTACCACGCCCGGCCCTTCCTTCCATCGGGACAGGGCGGACGCTTCCTCGACGAGGGCTTTCACGACAACGCGACAAGGCCGGGCGCTACGAAGGACCCCAACGCATCCGCATGAGAGGAGGCTCGGAGGGAACCGGCCTGGCGTCGTCAGCTACGACGTCGCCGTACCATCCGTTCCGAAGAAGCGGCCGTATCACCGGACGACGCCCACGAGAAGGAGCCCGGGGTGGGGGAGCGATGTCTAGGCTGCGCCTCTCTAGAGCGCAACGAGGGAGGAGGACCTGTGAGGAAGCTTTGGAGAATGCTTTACGGGACCGACAACCCGGGAGGCTACGTGGGGCTACTCTGTGGTGTAAGGGAGCAACACTCCAGTGGGAAGCTCTCCGATCCCCGCTCGGCCTACTTCGAGTACCCTGGGAAGGCCGGGGCGGCAGAAGCTTGGTGCTTAGAGCGCTCGGCCGAGGGCCGCGAGGCCTACTTCTGCGCCCACCTCCTGATCGCCCGCAGGAGGACCAAGGAGAACGCCGCCCCGGTCCTCGCGCTGTGGGCCGACGCCGACGGTTCCGTCCCGTCGGTCGGAGCCCCGGAGCCCACGGCGGTAGTCGAGAGTTCACCCGGCCGCCGGCACCTCTTCTGGCGCTTGAGCCGCCCGCTTCCGCCGCGCGAGGCGGAAGCCCTCAACCGACGGATTTCTCGAGCCATCGGCGCCGACCCTTCGGGATGGGACCTCGGGCAGCTCCTCAGACCCCCGATACCAGGAACCGCAAGTACAACCCGCCCCTCCGGTGAGATTACTGGAGCTCACGGACGACCACTACCATCCGCGCGAGCTGGAGCTGGCGCTTCCCGAAGCGGAAGCACCGGAGCCCCTACTTCGAGGAGCAGGCGTCCCGTCGGCTCACACCCGTCGCCCGACCTCTCGCGACTCTCCGGCCGGACGCGAGCCCTGATTTCGCGCGGCAACCGAGGTGCCATGAGGACCTACCCGAGCCGCTCGGAGGCGGACTTCGCCGCTTGTCTCGCCATGTTCGCGGCCGGGTTCTCGGAGGCCGACGCCTGGGCGGTGATGACCGACCCCGCGCAGGGCATCTCGGAGAAGTACCTGGAGAAGGGCCGCCACGGCGACGCCTACCTCTCCCTCACCATCGGGAAGGCCCGGGCGTTGGCGCGGAGCGCGGGCTAGGCCGTCCCCAAAGCAGACCAAACCTCCCTCTTTTTCCTGCGTCACGGGTATCGCGGGACCTCGTTCCGCTACTCCTCCGCGCCTTCGAAGCGGGCCTTTTCGTCTCCTCCCACGAGTGAAGGAGCCGAAAAAGCGGCCCGAGCGGAGGAAGGAGGGGAGACCGTTGCACGCGAAGGAGGTTCACCACCGGGTGCCTCGTCACCTGCTCACGGCCTACGACAGGATGACCGCACACCCCGAGCTCGACGGCGAGGGCATCGGGCTGGCGCTCGAGTTCGTGGAGCGCGCGATGCGCTACGGCGTCGACGACGCCGACTCCCTCACCCGCGAGGAACTGGCCAGGAGGATCGAGTCCTCCCGCGTCGAGCTTCCGCGCGGGGAGCACCGGGAGGCGCACGCGGCCGACTGGCGCGAGTGGGGATCGTGGGGAGGGAGGACGACCCTCGCTCGCTACGGCCGTCGGTACTTTCATCACCTGGCTAGGAGACGCTGGAGGCAAGTCTCCGCCGCTGAGCTGGCGAGACTGCGGGAGTCGTGCCGGGAAGTGATCGCCGGGAAGCGGGGCTCTTATGAAGCAGAAGGGGCCGCCTGATGCGTCCGCCGACGGAGAGGCAGGCGGTCCTGGCGGCCAGGCAGCTCCACTACCACCGCGCGAGGCTCGGCTGGCTCAAGAACAGGATGCGGGAAAACGAGGCAACGCTCTCGCTGTACCTGGCGGGTCTGGAAACCCGCGCCGCGATACTTCCCGGCGGCTACCAAATCTCGGGCGAGCACGCGTCGCCCGACCACGGCGTCGCGATCGAGAAGCTGGCGCCCTCGGCCTCCTACGAGCAGCTCTCCTTCCACGTGGGGGACGGCGAGACCGCCCACGAAGCTCCTTCCGGAGTCCTGCCCGACGGAGGGGAGCGCCAGAGAGCCGCCGAGGGAGAAGGACGGCTGACCTACGCGGAGAGGGGGTGCGTACGCTGCTTCGACGGCGTGGTCCACGTCGGCGGCCCGGCGGAGGTGAGGACCGCTCCCTGTCCCGACTGCTGCGGGACCGGCAAGGTCCTCTCCTACCTGTATCCCAGGCCGAAGGGCCGCCGCGGACCGTGGCCGCCGGAAGAGCCTGCGCAGAGACGACGCCCCGGGGACACGCGCTAACGCAACTCGAGAGACGGAACCACCGAGAGGAAGGAGGCACGTCGTGAAGGACTACGGGACCGAAGCCATGGAGGGCAGCGAGAGGAGAGACCGCAAGGTGCGCGAGGCCGTGGAGCTTCTCGACGCCGGTGTGGAGAAGGTACTGGACGGGGACGAGTTCAAGCGCTACCTCGCCTTCTCCGCCAGGTTCTACCGGTACTCCGCGAGCAATTGTTTGCTCATCCTGATCCAGAGGCCGAACGCCACCCGGGTGGCGGGGTACAGGAGGTGGCAAGAGCTCGGACGTCAGGTGAGGCGCGGCGAGGAGGGGCTCAAGATCCTCGCGCCGATCTTCCGCACCGTGGAGGACGAGGAGGGCGGCGATAAGCGACGCGTGCTTACCTCCTTCAAGGTCGTCAAGGTCTTCGACGTCTCCCAGACCGATTCGGTCCCCGGGGCCGGGCCGATGCCGGAGAAGCCGCGTCCGAAGCCGCTCAGCGGCGACTCCGAGGCGGCGCGGGCGCTGGGCCGGTCGCTGCTAGCCTTCTCGGAATCGGAGGGCGTTCCCGTCACCGAGGACGACGCCGAGCTCGACAGGCTCTCACCGGGCGCCAGGGGCGTGTACCTGCTGCGCGAGAGGCGCATCCTCCTCAGGAGCACCCTTCCGGCCGACGGTAGGGCGAAGACGCTCGCCCACGAGTTGGCCCACCACCTACTTCACCGGGATGCGGAGGCCACCGAGGCGGACCGCCCCGCCCTGGAGGCCGAGGCCGAGGGGACGGCCTACGCGGTGCTCTCGTACTTCGGCATCGATGCCTCCGAGTACTCGTTCACCTACGTGGCGCGTTGGGCAGAGAGGAAGGAGGTTGTCAGGGCCGCTCTCTCGAACGTCCAAAGGACCGTAAGAACGGTTATCGAGGCGGTGGAATGGGGCATCTCGTAAGTATTAGAAATGTCGATACGGGCGGTGCAGCCGACACAAGCGGGGCGAGTGTGTGGAGTACGCTCGTCCCGAGCTTGCTGTGGCGAGCGTGCGGTCTCTCAGGCACCGGCCGTGGGCGCGTCGTCGCTTAGGTACTTCGCGGCTAGTATGCTGAGAACCCCCACCACGAGACAAGTCACCTCCATGGGTCCGAGAAAAGGCGCTCCACCCCAGAACAACGGCATCGATATCGTGACCCCCTTGACCAGTAACAGCATTACGCCCATGCCGCTCACCACGCTGCGTATAACCAGGGCATCCCTCTGCCAGAAGCCAAGGTAGGCGAAGAAGGTACCGACGGCAGCGTGATAGAAGCTCGTCGCAACGGAAACCCCTACGACGCCCACCAGCCCTGCTAAACCGAGTAATACGAGAATTAGCCCCACGATGCGCGCGTACAGCCTGAGCACTGCTCACCCTCCTCAGGAAGATTGTCGCACGACGCCAACGTCTTCGCAGCACAGCTTCTACGACGTGCCACGTCCCCCCTAGTACCGTCCTCGCGCGATCTCGTCGGGCGATGGGCAAGGTACACCTACGAATACCCGTTTTCCCGAGACCCTCGAGGGGCAGATCGGAGCAGATGGACGAGTGTGGCGGGGCGGCGCTATCGAGGACTAACATCGAGATCCGCCGGCAGCAGCTCTCCGTGCTTTTCCTTCGAGCGCTTCACGCGCTTTCTCGAAGTCTTGCCGCGCTACTTGCGCGCATGAGGCATGGCGTAAATTTCGCGCACGATGCGCGCAGGACAGGCCCTCCCTAAGGCTTCCGGTCCCGCAACGCCTCCCCTCTTTTCCGGCTTGTCCTTCTTCGTTCCAGGGGTCTCTATCCTCTTGTCCAGCTCGCTAGCCTCCGGACTTGGGTCGGAGGCAGCTTATAACAACCTGGAGCGTCTAGTTAAGCGTTTGTAAAGGAAACCCGGATTTGCTTGATGTGCGTCCAAGGGCGAATTACGGTTTGGACTTGGTCCGAAGGCGTCGCCGGGCACTCCCGAGGGCGCCGAGACCGGTAGAGACCGAAGTGTTCTTCAGAGGAGGCGTCAGCATGAATGGACGTAATACGACCACACGCGCGGCTGTCGGCGGCCTTTTTGGCGCCAGCTTGGCAGCCGTTACGGGGAGCACGCCAATAGGGGTGGTTGTCGTGGCGGCGCTGGGGGCAGGACTTGCGATCAAGTCGTCCGCGCGCCGTCGTGACCGGCGAGGTCGACAGCCATAAGGCGGCTCCCTATCCTCAGGCTCGTTTTCTACGGCACGAACTTGGTTGGCGATTATTTAGCGAGTCACGGCTAGCCGCGGCTCTCGAATACGGCCTGTCCCGCGGGTCGTACGTTTCAACTTCGAGATATGCACCTCTAGTCGGCCTTGAGCATGCCCGGTTGCCGGGCGTACTCTTCGTTAGCTTGCACCCTCACTCCTTCTCGACGGGGCCGGTCGTCTCGTTCTCACTGTGGGTGCTCCGTCATCGCTCGCGACTGTTCGTACGAGTTCGCGCCGTAGGCGGATCGAAGCCCGGTCTTGTCGGCCGCGCGAGCGAGGCGGGGCGCCGAGTTCCTTGCGGTTTCTCTACCGTCTCTTAACCGAAGCTTTCCGTGCGAGGGCGGGACGCTAACCGCACCGTGGGATAACCGGTCCTCATTGGGACGCGTTAGGGACTCACCGTGCTCCATCGGGGCCATTCCTGCGTCTCGCCGGAACACGGGCATGAGGAGGCTTGAGGTGGGGAAGACGAGGACCGTCGAGAGCGATATCCCGGGGAGGATGGATCGGCTGCCGTGGGTACGGTGGCACTGGCTCGTGGTATTCGGGGCATCCCGAACCGGTAGGTCGGAACGTGGGTGAGGGCAAAAGGTGACGGGCAAGAGGGAGATCAGCAGACGGCGTTTCTTGAGGCTCGCGGGGGGAGCGGTAGGGGCCGCTTCCGCAGGTTTCTTCGCCTCCAATGGGAGGGAGGCGGACGCCTCGCAAAAGGTCGAGAGGTCGTCGAAGCGGCGGAAAAACCAAGGGGCGAGCGGATCGGGGTCGCTTGCTGGCCAGGCCGAGACCGACACGTCCGGACGTTACGGTGCCCGCCGGGCTTTACCTACCAGGCCTCGGCTCCGAGCGCGACGGCCTCCTCTACGTCCCTAAGGGCTACCGGCCCGGCGAAGAGGCACTGCTGGCCCTGGTGCTGCACGGCTCGATGAGCGACGCCCGACGGGGCATCGCCCCGTTTCTCGGCCCCGCCGACGAGGCCCGTATCCTCCTGATCGCGCCCGACTCGCGTGACTGGAGGGACTGGGACATATTCTTCCCCGGCCACTACGGTCCGGACGTAAGGTTCATCGACCGGGTGCTCGAGCAGGAGTTTGCCCGCCTGGCCGTAGACGCCGATAGGTTGGCGGTCTTCGGCTTCTCGGACGGTGCCTCTTACGCCCTCTCGCTCGGCTTGACCAATGGGGACCTGTTCACGCACGTCGCGGCGTTCGCACCGGGTCTGATGCGGCCCGCATCCTACAGAGGGAACCCGTCGATCTTCGTCGCGCATGGCACGCGCGACGATCTGCTCGACATCGACAAGACGAGCCGCCGGCTCGTGCCACGGCTGGAGCGTAAAGGCTACGCGGGACGCTACGTGGAGTTCGACGGCGACCACACGGTGCCCAACGAGATCGCCGAGATGGCCGTCGACTGGTTTGTTGAGGAGCGAGTCTAAAGGGACCGCACGCCGCGGCACCCGGGTTACCCAGCGGGAGCTGGTTTTCAACAAGCTGCGGGGATGTGGACCAGCAGCCGGACCGTCGCGTGCTTATGCGTCGCTAGCGGTACCTCCGTCTCATTTCCTTACGCGGAGGCGCTGCAGCGGTCCCTCCGCCCGGCGAACCCAACCGCCTCCCGCAGACCTTTAGCCGCGGTCTCGTGGCGACCGTGGCCTAGTACGCGTTCAAGGCCTTGCGGAATACGACCAGGTCGTCGCCCGCCGCCCAGTAGTCGCGGACGCGCGCCTCCTCCTCGTAGCCGCACTTGACGTAGAACGCGCGCGTGCGGTCGTATTGCGGCGACGCGGAGGTCTCGATCAGCAACAACCGCTGGCCGCGCGCCCGCAAGTCCTCCTCGACGCGCCGGAGCATCGCCGCCCCGCGCCCCTGCCCCTGTCGGGTGGGCCGCACGGCGATCATCGTGAGATCCCAGACCCGATCGGCGGCGAGCTTAGGTCGGTAGTACGCGACCCCGAGCGGACCGCCCTCGTCGTCGATCAAGCAGACGTGGCCGTCGTCCTCGTTGGCGTCGAAGTAGTCCGCCATCATGCCCTCCACGAACCAGGCGTCGTCGGCGGAGAACATCTCGGCCGCGACGACCAGATCGACCACCGCCGCCGAATCCTCGGGTGTCGCCGGTCGGATCAAGGGGTCCTCCAGTGGTGTCCGTTTGCGAGGTTGATGGGCGCTTCCGACGCCTAACCTAGTAGCTTACCAGCGCCGTCACCGCTGGTCGGCCCATGCGTCCCACGCATCACAGCAAGGTTTCTCTCACTGAGGTGAAGATCGGTACCGCAAGGGGGTGAGCACCACCGATCTTGGATCTACCGCGACACCTTAACACTCTTGTAACCGTGAGCCGCCGTAACCTTGCAAACCGTTAACCGATCTGCGGTAAGACCATAATGAGCGGTAGGAGCAATAGCGAAAGGATCTCGGATGACCGACACCACAGCGAACCGCAGGCCCTTCGGCGCCCAACCCCTTGGGCAGCAAGAGGGCATAGCCAACGGACCGGGGAGGTGTGTGGGGTACACGGTTTGTGATCCTCGAGGGCGCAAGATTGGCAGCGTGGCCGAGCTTTTCGTCAATGACTTCGACGAGCCGGAGTACATAAACGTAAAGATGGGACTCCTCGGGCTGAAGACCGTTCTGATACCGGTAAGCAACATTGTGCTGAACGCGGAGCGCCGCACCCTCGTGCTCCAGTAGCGGCCGAAGGAGAACCAAGAGGGCAGCGCGATCCCGGCTACAGAACCCGAGCTGCCATTTCTTACGGATATCACCCGTCAGAACACCGAGGGCTCTCCCACCCTTCCTTAGTACAAGCCGAGAGGAACTCTAGCCGCGACCCCGACCCCCTGGGAGGAGCGGCATATGTATAAGTCTCCTTCGTCGTGACCTTCGGGCTTCAGAGGGCCACGTAGACACCCGGGAGGGTCTCGAGGAACACGACCCTCCGAAACGAGCGCAATTTCCCTTCGTCAATCTCAAGGGCGCCCTACAGCAAAGCTGTCCTTCCACTTACATCAGGTTGGACCGATTTCGAGGGAAGCCGTGGCCTGTATGCCACACGAGAAGCTGCTCCTCGGGGTAGCTTTTGGTGGGAGTGGTGCGGATAGTGGGCCTACCGATGAGTCGGTAGGCCCACAACACGGAGGGTGGCGCAGACCAGCGCGGCGGTAATGACCGCCGCGCTCGCCACGCACCACTGGCAGATGGCTTCGATCACGAAGATCTCTAGGTAGGTGAGGTAGGTGCTGAACAGCGTGCCCGACAAGGCGAGCAGCAGAACGAGGTAAGCGCCCGCCTCACCCTTCAGGACCGATGCGAACAGGAGGCCCGTGTACCCCGCGAGCCCCAGTACCGATACCGGGACGGAGAGCACGGATGCATATTGGCTGGATTGCACCGTGTCACAACCGTCGCTCCCGGCGACGCAGAGGGGATCTATGCCGGCGAAGTGCACCCAGGCGAGGTAGGCGCTTATCGAGATGCCCGCAACCGCCAGCCCGGCGAGTGCCGTCCGGAGCTTCCCTCTCTCCGTTGCACTCTCTGCAAGAGAGGCCAACTCTATGAACCTCCCGCTGTGTCGATCGCTGCCGAGATCTCCTCGAAGGTCTTCGCTCCCACCAGCTTCTTTTCTCCACCAGGACCGCTGACGACAAGGGTAGGCGTCGAGTTCACCCCTGAGGCCTCGGCCTCTGACCTAACCTTCTCCAACTCCGATCCTGCGGCGTCGCTGTCGAGCCCGTTTTTCCACGCGATCGTATTGAGACCGCTGATCTGTTGAGCGAGCTCGTCGAGGAACTTGCCGGTAACGTAGCCAGAGTTCTGTGCGCCCTGGTTCTCGAAAAGCAGCGAGTGATACTGCCAGTAGAGGTCTTGCTCGCTTGCGGCAAGAGCGGCCCTTGCGGCTTCGAGCGAGTCTTCGCCGAGGAAGGCCATTGGCCGTGATTCCAGCTTGACCTCGCTAGTCCTGACGTATTCCTGCACCACCTTCGGGAGGACCTCCCGGCTAAGCTGGCCGCAGTATGGGCACTGAAAATCCTCGTAGATCGACACCATCACCGGCGCGTCGGCCTCGCCGAGCGTCATCCCGTTCTGGGGTATCCCCGAGTACAGCTCTTCTGAGCTGCCGGTACCCGCGCCGCCTTCCAACTGGCTAAGCGCGACCAGGAGCGCCGTCACGAGAACGGCGGCCGCCACGGTAAGGGCGATCATCACGCGCCGCGATCCCGCCGCGTTTGTCCTCGTCATTGATGCACCTCTTTCGGGTGTACTGGCGGCAAAAGCGCATCCTCCGAGTCTTCTCGACGATGCTTCGGGGGTAGGGCTCCTGCCATCCAGCCTTCGTGCTCTATGCCACCCTGTATGGGGAGTAGGGTCGCGTAGAGTCCCTGCTTTGGGACAGAAATCTCTTACTCTAGCTAAACGAAGGCTTAGGCGGCGGCACTTCCGGGGAGCGGGCTACGCTAAGGAGGACGTCGAGAGGCGGGAACGAGAGCGCAAGACTGACCACGCGGGCGGATAAAGCCTTCGGCACGGCGACGAGCGCGGCAACCACGAAGGAGACCCCTGAAGGATTCGCGCCCCCGGACGCCCCGTCCGCGCCATGCGACGAGTACGTAATCCTCGGGCAGCCGTCAGCGCCGCAGTAACCGGCGGCGTCCAGCTGCGGAAAAAGTCACGAATGCGGCCACCAGCAGCGCGAACAACAATCGCGGCAGGCTTGTCCTGGATCTCACCACGCATGGAGTGTACATACCCTGGGGCAGTCCGTGCCGCAGGCCCATTCTCCGAATCACCCGCGCCGATGGGCGATACGGAGCGTGCTCTATGGGCGCCGCTCCCGAGCCCGCGCCGCTCCGGCCGCGGCCTGGTCCGTGGGGCAACACCCGGGCCAGGGGAGGCGAGGCCGCGCGGCGCGAGGGGTTAGCCCCCGCCCGATCAGCCACTTGGGGCGCACGCATGGCGGCCCCTCAGAGCTCGGCGAAGCGGTAGCCGACGCCCCGGACGGTCTGGACGTAGCGGGGGTTCTTGGGGTCCGGCTCTATCTTGCCGCGGATGTGCTGGACGTGGACGTCGGCCGCCCTGGGCTCTCCGAAGAAGTCGCCGTCCCAGAGGTGGCGCATGATCTGCTCGCGCCCGTACACCCTGCCCGGGTGGCCGGCCAGGAGCGCCAGGACGTCGAACTCCTTGGCGGTGAGCTCCACGGGGTTCCCCTCGACGGTGACCTGCCGCCTCAAGAGGTCGAGCATCAGGCCCGGGAACTCGAGCCTCCTCTGCTCCTCGGGGGCCTTGGAGCTCAGGCGCCGCCGCCTGAGGTGGGCGCGGACCCGGCTGACGAGCTGGCGCGGCGAGAACGGCTTGGTCACGTAGTCGTCGGCGCCGACCTCGAGGCCGACCACGACGCTCGTCTCGTCGTCGCGGGCGGTGAGCATCAGGATCGTCACGTCTTTCGCGGGACCGCCCGAGCGGATCTCGCGGCACACCTCGACGCCGTCCATCCCGGGGAGCATCACGTCGAGGACGACGAGGTCGAACGGCTCGGCCTCTCCCCTCAGGCGCTCGAGCGCCGACTCCCCGTCCCCGACCGCCGACGTCTCCATGCCTTCTCGCGAAAGGGCATGCTCTACGACGTCCCTGACGGCCGGGTCGTCTTCGACCACGAGTACCTTAGACATCTCTTACCTCCGGCAGTTGGATCTTTACCTTCGTCCCGACGCCTTCCTCGGATTCGAGGGAGATGTCCCCGCCCATCCTCTCTATGAGCTCCTTGCAGATCGCCAGCCCCAATCCGGAGCCGCTCTCCTGTCCCGCGCCCTGCCTACCCCGGTAGAAACGCTCGAAGACGTGGGGGAGGTCGACCTCGTCTATGCCCTCGCCCTCGTCTTCCACCGTGATGGTACCGGCGCGGGCCCGCAGCCAAACGCGTCCGCCGCGTGCGGAGTACTTCACAGCGTTGCTGAGCACGACCATAAGCGCTTGCTCGAGCCACCTGGGATCGGCGCGTACCCAACCGGCCTCATCGCTCTCTACGTGTAGCTCCAGCCCCGACCTCTCCGCGAGCGGCTTCATCGGCTCTACCGACGCCTCCAACGTGCTCCCCAGGTGGACGGCTTGTGGGGCGAACTCGCCGAGGTCCGAGCCTACCCGGGCCAGTCGCAGCATGGTGTCCGAGAAGCGTTGCAAACGCTGGCCCTCGGAGTGGATGTGACCCAAGAACAGGCGCCTCGTTTCGGGATCGTCCTCGTCCTCGGTGAGGAGGAGCTCCGCGGCGCCGAGGATGGTGGTAATGGGCGTCTTGAACTCGTGGGCGGCGTTGATCAGGAACCGCTGCTGGCTGGCCTCCAGGCGCTTGCCTTCGGAGAGGTCCTGGATCACCACCAGCACTCCACCCTTCCCCTCGTCGAACCCGGGCACGTACTCCAAGCCGATCTGCAGCACGGTCTCCCCGCTGGCTACCCTGGCCTTTGCGCTCTCCTTCTGTCGGGCGCAGCGGGAGACTGCTTGGGGTAGCTTAAAGTCTCCCCAGGGGTCCGGCGTCTCGTCGGGAAAGTCTCCGGCGCCCAGGCTGAACATGGCGCGGACGGCGGGGTTGGCGAAAACCACGCGCCCCTCGACGTCGGTAGCCAGGACCCCTTCGGAGAGGTGGTCCAGGATGATGTCGAGTGTGGCCTTCTGTTCCTCCAGCTGAGCCGTGCGCTCCTGGACGCGTCTCTCTAACTGCTCGTTGAGCCGCCGGATTTCTTCTTCGGCCTGCTTGCGCTCGGTGATGTCGCGCGCGATCCCGACCACGTGCGTCTCGCCCCGCCAGGTTACCGTGTAGCTTGAGCCTTCCATCCACAACCAGGACCCGTCGGCCCTTCGGGCACGGAATCGGGTCAGCGGAGCGTTCTCCCAATCCGCGAGCTGCGCTGTATCTTCCTGTGGTATGAGGTCGAAGGGGCTCATCGCCAGTAAGGCCTCGGCCGTGTACCCCAACACGGCCTCGTGAGACGGGCTGACGTAGGTGTAGCGGGCCTCCAGGTTCGTCATGCTGATGAGGTCGTGGGCGTTCTCGGCGATCAGGCGAAACCGCTCCTCGCTCTCCCGGAGAGCCCTCTCCACGCCCTTGCGTTCGTCGATGTCTTCTACGACGGCGATGAGATACTTCGGCTCTCCGGACGGCTCGCGTACGAGCGAGACCGTAAGGTTGACCCAGACCGACGAACCCTCCCTCCGCAGGTACCGTTTCTCCATCGAGTACGTCCGTATCTTGCCCTCCAGCAATCCTCGAACCTGTACCAGGTCGGCGTCGAGGTCCTCGGGGTGGGTGATGTGCTGGAAAGTACGCCGGAGGAGTTCCTCCTGGGTGTAGCCGACGATGTCGCAAAGCTTCTGGTTCACCCTCAGCCACCTGCCGTCCACGCCGACGTGCGCGATGCCGACGGCGGCCTGTTCGAAGGTCGCCCGGAAGCGCTCCTCGCTCTCCCGCAGTCGCTCCTCGGCTCGCCTCCCCTCGGTTATGTCGTAGAAGACCGCTGCCCCCGCCACCATACGTCCGTCGCGGTCGAGGATCGGAGAAGAGTTGACACGCACCGTGGCCCGGTCGCCGTCCCCGCGCGTGATTACCATCTCCTCGTCTCGCACTTCCTCACCGGTTCGGACGGTCCGTACGAGCGGAAACTCCTCGGGCGCGTAACGTTCCCCATCGGGACGCAGGCCCTCGTACTCGTCGCGCTCCCACCCTCCGAGGTACGGCGGGAGGGGGCGACCCCGGATCTGCTCTGCGCGCTCGTTGGAAAGAACGACCTTGCCGGAAGGGGCCTCGGCGATGACGACGCCCGAGGGCATCTGCCGCAAGACCGCCTCCAGGCGTGCTCGCTCGGCCTCCAGCTCCGACGTACGCTCGGCGACCCGCGCCTCGAGGTTCTCGGCGAGGTGCCTGGCCTCTTCCTCCGTCCGCCTTCGCTCGGTGGTTTCCTTTGTGACGCCGAGCATCCTCGCTGGCCGACCCTCGTCGTCGCGGAGAACTCGACCTTGTGTGGCTATCCAGCGGATGCTCTCATCGGGCTGGACCACGCGGTACTCGACCCCGTAGTCCTCCCCTCCTTCCAAGGAACGGGCTATTGCGGCTCGCGCAAGCTCGCGGTCCTCGGGGTGGATGTTTTCGGGGATCGCTTCGGGACCTCCCGAGAGACCGTCGGAGGGGAGGCCAAGCAGGCGTTCGGGGACAAAGGACCGGACGACCTCGCCGGTACGGAAGTCCCAGTCCCAAACCCCCATCCCGGCGGCCTCCATCACCAGCCGCAGCCTCTCCTGATCCACCCTCGACGCCCGCTCCTGCCGCCGACGCTCTGTTACCTCGCGGACGACGCCGCATACCGCCTTCCGATCGCCGTAGTCGACCGCCCTGGCGCTTGCCTCGACGTCGACGATCGAGCCGTCCTTGCGACGGTACCGGTACTCCTCGATGCGCCGGTGTTTTCCCGCCAGGACGAGCCGGACGTGCGAGTCCAGGTCCTCCCTGTCGTGGGCGAAAAAGTCGTAAATGCGCATCCCGTGTACCTCGTCGGAGGCGTACCCGAGCATGAGTTGGAGAGCTTCATTGCACTTCAGGACGTGCTTGGTTTCGGCGTCGTAGGCGAGGAAGCCCTCGGCAAGTTGATCGCCCACGGCCCAGCGAGTGGCTTCGTCGTACGAGGTCACTCGAGACCTTCCCGAACCATCGATTCCTGGGGCAACTTCCGTGCCTCCGGCAGCTCGATCCTTACCTCGGTGCCCACGCCCTCCTCGCTTCGCAGCGAGATCGTGCCTCCCATCCTCTCGACGAGCTCCTTGCAGATCGGGAGCCCAAGGCCGAAGCTCCCTCCCGCGCCGTCCTTCTCGGGGTCCCGACGCCCGCGATAGAAGCGCTCGAAGACCATCTCCAGGTCCTCCTCGCCGATCCCGCTGCCGTCGTCCTCGACCGTTACCGCTTCGGCCTCGATGCGTACCCTTACCTCGCCTCCTCGTGCCGAGTGCTGCACGGCGTTGTTGAGCACGACGAGGAGCGCCTGCTCCAGCCACTCGTGGTCGGCCCTCACGTGCCCTCCCCGTCCTCGCACGCTAAGGGCGAGTCCCGCGCTCTCCGCGAGCGGTTGCATCCGTTCTCCGGCTTCGCGGGCCACGCCGTCGAGGTCCAGGGTCCTGAGGTCGGGCTCCTGGAGGTCGTAGCCGGTCCGCGCCAGCCTGAGCAGGGTCTCCGAAAGCCTGCGCATGCGCTCCGCCTCGGAATGTATGTGGGCGAGAAAGCGCCGACGGACCTCGGGATCGTCGTCGTCCTCGGTGAGAAGGAGCTCCGCGGCACCCAGGATGGTGGTGATGGGGGTTTTCAGCTCGTGGGCGGCGTTCGCGAGGAAGCGCTGCTGGTTGGCCTCCAAGCGCCGCCCCTCGGAGAGGTCCCGGATCACCACGAGCACCCCGCCGCCCCCGCCGAAACCGGGGAGGCGCTCCAGCTTGACCTGCAAGAATGTGTCCCCGTCGCGCACCCTCGCCTCCGAGCAGCTTTCTCTGTTCGCGCAGCGGGTGACCGCTCGCCGAAGATCGAAGTCCTTCCAGGGATTGGGTGTCTTGCCCAACGGTCCCTCGCCGTCCCCGAGGTCGAGCATCCGCCGGGCGACGCTGTTGGCGAAGACCACGCGGCCCTCGGGGTCCGTCGCGAGCACGCCTTCCGAGAGGTTGTCTAGGATGGCGTTGAGCGTGGCGCCGCCCTCCTTGAGCCGGAGAAAAGAGTTCTCGAGCCTCTCGGCCATCACGTTCAGGGTCCCGGCCAGCTCCCCAAGCTCGTCGTTAGGTCCCGGCTCGATGCGCTGCGAGAGGTCGCCGCCCCCCATCGCGCGGGCGCCGAGAGCGATTCGCTCGACGCGCCGGCCGAGCAGGGTGGCCAACAGCAGGGCGAGGCCCCCGCCCAGGACCGAGGCGACAGCCGCCGCCTCCACCCCGCTGCGCAGGAAAAGCCGGTAGACGACGTCTTCGGCCTCCCCGGGCGCGAACACCAGCCCTCCGTCGAGGTTGCCCTCCCGGATCAGCGGGGCCACCGCTACCCTCTGGTCGCCCATCGTCTCGTTTATGCGCTCCCCATCGGCAGCGCTCCGCAGGAGCTCCCCGGAGGGCGAGATGACGTTCTCGCCCGCGCGGGCTACGACACGGCCCTGCCGGTCGACGATGAGCATCTCCCCGCCGCTCGTCTCGGCGGCGAGCTCCAGTTCGCGCCGGACATCGCTGGCCTCCGCTCTCGAAACCGCGCTCGCCGCGGCGGCCGCCCGGGCGAACGTCCGGTCTTCGACGTAGCCCCCTAGCCGGGCCCCGGCGGCGGGGAGCACGTAAAGTAGCACCGTGGCGACGGAGAGCAGCACGATCAGCACCGCCGCCAACGGCATCCAGACCCGAAACTTGAAGTTCATTTCGATGAATTGTACCCGAGCACCTCCGAGCCTCCGCCGGCATGTAAGCGGCATTAACCGAACCTTTACAGATTCTTAACCGAACCTTGCCGACCGCCAATCGGCCCCTGCAAGACTCCTTACCGGACGCCCCAAAGGGGCTCGGGAAGCGAAGCACGCTAACACGGACGAGGAGGCTGGTAAGAGATGACGATGCAGGCGCCGGAGCTACTGATGGGTTATATGGCGCACCTTGGTCGGAACGAGCTACTCTCCCGCGACGAGGAGCGAAGTCTAGCTAGGGCGACCAAGGCCGGCGACGAGAAGGCCCGCCGGAGGCTGATCGAGAAGAACCTCAGGCTCGTCGTCTCCGTCGCCAAGAAGTACCGCGGGATGGGCCTGCCGTTCGAGGACCTGATCCAGGAGGGGAACATCGGCCTGATGAAGGCCGTGGAGAAGTTCGACCCCGACCGGGGCTACCGTTTCTCGACCTGTGCGACCTGGTGGATCCGCCAGGCCGTGCAGCGCTCGGTGACGGACAAGGGGCGCACCATCCGCGTGCCCGCCCATATGGCCGAGAAAATCAAGGACGTAGCGCGCGCCTACAACGCGCTCTTGGCCGAGCGCGAGCGCGATCCCTCGGAGGAGGAGGTCGCGGAGAGGCTCGGGTGGGCCACCGACAAGGTGCGGCTCGTGGTAAGCGCGATGCCTGATGCCACCAGCCTCGACTTGCCGGTTGGCCCCGAGGAGACGGCGCGTATTGGGGACTTTGTCGAGGACGAGGGAGCCCCGGACGTATCGGACGAGGTCGTGCGGGCCCGCGAGGTCGAGCACCTCCGCCTCGCCGTGCTTCGCCTCCCCGACAGGGAGCGGCAGGTTCTCGTCAGGCGCTACGGACTCGATGGTCGTGAGCCCGCAGGGATAGCCCAGCTCTCCGCGGAACTCCGGCTCCCCCGAAAGCAAGTCGGCAAGCTACAGCGGAGGGCGGAGCAGGCCATCCAAACCGGCGCGGCCACCTCCCAAAAGACTGTCGCATGACCGATCTTGAAGGCTCGCAGTCCCCGCCCGTGGGACGCGCCTCGACGCCCCTTCCGCAGAGGACCAACGGCGGTTTTTGCACAGGTTCTGCGTTCACCGAGAACGGTGGCTAGGGGCATGAAGCCGGCTAATGATGAGAGGGCTCTTCGGGATGCGCAACAGAACGGCGGGTGCCACGGAAGGTATTCGGTGGAGGGCGGTGGCCATCGGTTGGACGGCGGCCGTTTTGGCCGGAATCGTGATCAGTACGTTGTTGAGGCTGCTCTACGGGTTGCTCCTCGGACCGGAAGTCGAGCGCGGCTCATTCACAGCCGCGGCGGTGGTCGTCTCCCTCGTGGCGGGCTTCCTCTCCTACCTCCTCGGGGGCTACCTCGCCGCAAGATCGGCGCGGTACTCGGGTCAAAAGCACGGGACGCTAGCGGCTTTCGCCGGCCTGACGGTGGGGATCATACTCACGTTGATCCTGACGCCCTTCGAGATCGTCTTCGCGGAGGGCGTGGCCTTACCGCCGTCGTGCTTCGGCCTCACGGGCGACAGCGTGTCGGCCGGTCTTGCCCTGTTCGCGATCAACGTTTTCGGCGCTCTCGTCGGTGGGACTATAGGCGAACCTCTCCATACGGATGGGTGACGATGGGGGCGGCATCGGGGGCCGCGCGATGAGCGCGGCTTGCGCAGAGGGAGCGCCCGTGCGGGTGATCCACAACCCGACGTCTGGGGGTGGTGCATGGGACGGAGAGGCCCACCTGCGCGCCGCTCTGGCGGACCGAGGCGTCGAGTGGGTCCGCACGGGGCGCCTCGGGGAGGCGCGCGAGGCCGCCCGCGAGTGGCGCGACGGTCTCCTCCTGGTCGTGGGGGGCGACGGTACCGTGAACGAGGCGGTGCACGGGTTGGGGTTGGCCGGGTTCCCCGAGGGGGTCACCCTCGCGCTCTTGCCGACGGGCACCGGCAACGATCTCGCCCGAACGCTGACGGTGCCGGCAGATCCGAAGGATGCTCTGGAAACGGTACGCGCGGGCCGTACGCGCGTCTTGGACGCTGCGAGGGTCCGCTCCGGGGAGGTCGGCGAGAGGTTTTTCGTCAACGTCGCCGTCGGCGGCGCCGGGGAGATGGTCTCCGAGGCTGCGGACGACGAGAGTCTCAAGGGCCGGTGGGGAGAGCTCGCCTACTCGAGGGCCTTCGTCGAGGTGGCCCGAAGCTTCCACGCGCCTGTCGTCAGGCTCGTCGTCGACGGCGAGGAACGCCGCGTTCGGGCGTTGAACGTGGCGGTGGGCAACTGCCGCTACGCGGGCGGCGGCTGGCCGGCCATCCCCAGGGCAAATCCCGAGGACGGGCTACTGGACCTCGTGGTCGTTGAGGAGGCCGGTCTGTCCGGGCTGCTCGGCCTCGGCCGGAAGGCCCTCACCGGGGCGGATTACCTGGGGGACGAAGGGGTCTTCTTCGCCCGCGGGAGGAGCATCCGGGTGGAGACCGTGCCTCCGGGCGGGTTCGGGTTCAACGCCGACGGCGAGCTCGTAGGCCGCGGTCCCGTCGACTTCTCGGTGATCCCCCGCGCCCTGAAGGTGATCGTCGGTTCGGGCTACGCCCCGGAACCCCCGGAAAGACTTTCCGATCGGGCTCTGCGCGTGGTCTCGCAGGCGTGAACAGGAGGCGATCGTGAACTGGCAGAACGTCGATCAGGAGGGTGCCGCCATTTCCAACGTCCTGAACGTGCGCGTCATCGGAGCTGGCTACTACTACCTGGTCAAGCTCTACCGCGAGTGGATCCGCCGGAGCAAGGAGGAGCGCACCGCCGGCGGACGGCCTATGGTCGTGGTCAGCGCCGACTACAGCCGACTCCCCAATGTCGGCACCGTCGTGCGCAACTTCAACAAGGCCCCCGCGAAGGAGGCCTCCTTCGCGTTCTCGGCCCCCGTCGTCGCCCCAGACGGCCTCGTCGTCTCGGACCTGCCTTACCTGAAGAAGGGGCTGCCCTTCCTGGAGCCGGAGGGGCAGATCAGCCACCTGTGGGGCCGCCTGCCGGACCTGGCGCCGGTGCTGAGGGAGAGGGGGCTGGAGGACGGCATAAGGCTGACCACGAGCTACAAGGACCTGGCGGGCGAGTCCTACGAGACCGAGTGGACGCTCGACCCTCTGCTCTTCGAGGGCTGCGGGATCGGCAGTTCGAAGCGCATGACCGAACTGGCCGACGCCGTGGAGAAGATCCCTGGTTCCTCCAGCAACGACGGAGGGCGTCGCGGCAGATCCGGCGAAAACGAACGCTACGGAACAACAATTCGGAAAGGAGATGCTCAATGCTATTGAGCGCGAAAGAGCTGAAGGGGTACTCGATCCAGACGACGAATGGCAAGGCCGGCATCGTGCAGGGTCTCCGCTTCGACGACGAGGGCTGGAAGGTCCGCTACGTCGTCGTCAGGGCCGGCGGGTGGATCGCCAACCGGCAGGTCCTGGTCGTCCCCGACCACGTCGAGGGGGCTGACCGGGACGCCCGCGTCTTGCGCGTGGATCTCACCGAAGAAGCGGTGAAGAACGCCCCCAGCGCCGAGACCGATCGTCCGGTCGCGGAAGGGGAGGAGGCCGCACGCCTCGAAGGCTACGGAGCTTCCCCTTACTGGGGCAGCGGCTGGGAGGCCGCAGCGGGCGCCGCCCCGATCCAACCGGGGCCGTACGTGCGCGATCGAGCGGCCGAGGTCGGCGTTCCGCGCGAGGAGGGGGACCCTCACCTCAGGAGCACCGAGGAGGTCGAAGATTACTCCATCGGGACCACCGACGGCGGGGTGGGACACGTCGAGGACTTCGTCGTGGACGACGAGGGGTGGGAGATCCGCTACGTCGTAGTGGACACGCGCGACTGGCTGCCCGGCAAGAAGGTGCTGATCTCGCCGCGCTGGACCTCCTCCGTGAGCTGGCCGCAGAAGGAACTGTACGTGGACCTGACGCAGGACGAGATAAAGGGCGCCCCCGAATGGGACCCAAACGCTCCTCTGGATCGCGAGTACGAGACGCGCCTCCACGAGCACTATGGACGACCGCCGTACTGGGTCTACCGCTAGAAGCTCCGTGAAAGGATACTGCCGTAGCTCCCGGTCCGGGCCCGCCGGTCGTACACGCGTCGTGCGTAGGCCCGGAGGAAAAAACGAGCACGAGGGAAACCCAGAGACGTACTGCGGCCGATTCTCCGGCGGATGGGCTCACCCGCAAGCTTTTCGCGACCGGGAGCCGGTTCCTCCACCGGCCCCCTCAAGACGGGTAACGCCGGGAGGGGCCACGACGGACATCGGTTCGGCCGCTCGGGAGGGTGTCGCTACCGCCTCAGGCACCGTTGTTGGGGGGCGCCGGGTCCTCGTGTCCCACAAACGGAGGGCTTCGAGCGAAAGCGGCGCAGCCCTTGGCAGCAGAACGCAGAACAAGAGAAAGGCTTTCTGGCGTGACACGTACGTTCGATGACGACGGTCGAGCCTCTGGGGCGCAGGGGCGGTTGTCGCGTTGGTCCCTCGGCCTGCTCCTAACGGCGTCCGCCCTTCTCCTCGTGGGGTGCGAGGGCGGCGATGAGGAGGGGGCTGGCGACAACCTCGACGGGCAGGTCGTAGCGCTGGAGACGGAGGTTCCTTTGAGGGCCCCGGCCTACCAGCCTGCCTCGGGAGGGGCCCTCCTGGCCCTCACCGAGGACGGCGACGGGATCGTCAAGCTCGAAGTGGAGGAGCCCGAGGGCGGCCTCTTCGCGGGACCCGACGAGCAGGACCCGCGACTGGTGGTCGCCGGGGGCGCGGACCTCGAGGGCGAGAGCGCCGGGGAGAACATGGCGCTCGACCGCAACAGGGAGGGCCGCGCCTTCGTGCCGCAGCCGGAGCTGGACCACATCCAATCCCTGCAGACCGACGACCTCTTGGAGATCCGCACCTTCGACGCGGGCGAGCCCCCCGTTCGGGTCGCTATGAGCGGCCCCCAGAACGCCATCTACGCCCTCTCCGCCGACGGCAAAACAGTCACCGCGGTAAGCTTCGACACATTCGACCCCGTGGCCGAGAGGCGCGTGGACGGGGGCGAGGAGACGCTCATCGCGACCTCGCCCGACATCGAGGACGAGTTCTGGCTCGCGGGCCCGGAGGGCGTCTCTGCGCACGCGTTCGGGACCGACCCCTTCCCCGAGGGAGAGATCCCCCTCGACGCCGCAGCCCTCGCCGTCGACGCCGAAAACTCGGAGAGGGCCTACGCGAGCGAGACCGGCACGGGGCGCATCGTCGCAGTCGAGCCCGAGAGGAGCGGCGGGGGGCTCGGGGTGGTCGAGGAGCGGGACCTCGGCGAGCCCGTCTTGTACCTGGCCGCGGAGCCGGGTTTCCTGCACGCGGTCACCCCACAGAGGCTGGTAACGCTTGACGCCACGAGCCTCGAAACGGTTCAGGCTGTCGAACTTCCTCCGGAAGCGGGGGAAGAACCGAATGGCATCGCAGTCGGGGAGGAGGGCGTCTTCGTGACACTCGAGGGGGAGCGCCTCGTGCTGCTCTTCTCCAAGCCCCCGACAGAAGAGTAAGGAGGAAACATGAGACGTTCGTTTTCTAGGGAGAAGAAGGCCGGGGCCGCCGTCGCCGTCCTGGCGGCGTTGCTCGTGGCGGGTTGCGGGAGCGGCGGAGAGGAAGAGCAAGGGGGTGCCCCAGAAGGGGAGGGGGCCGCGGCGGCTCAGGGAGGCGACGCCTCCCAAGCGGTGGCGAACTGGCCGGTCGACGAGATCGCCGCCGAGGTCGAGCCCTCCGTCGTGCAGGTGAACGTCGAGGCGATCCAGGAGACTCCCTTGGGCCCGCAGGAGGGCGAGGGCTTGGGGAGCGGCGTCATCTACCGCGAGGACGGCTACATCATCACCAACAACCACGTCGTCGAGGGGGCCGAGACGGTGAACGTAGCGTTCGCCGACGGCTCCACGGAGGAGGGCGAGGTCGTAGGGACCGACCCGTCCACCGACCTCGCCGTCGTGCGCGTCGATCGGGAGAACCTGCCGGCGGCGGACTTCGTGGAGAACCTGGACCTCAGGCCCGGCGAGCTCGCGGTCGCCGTGGGGAGCCCGTCGGGGTTCCAGTCCACGGTGTCGCAGGGCGTGATCAGCGGCCTCAACCGCGAGGTGCCCGCCTCGCTCACCGGGGGCAGGCAGGAGGAGGCGCTCGTGGACCTCATACAGACCGACGCGGCCATCTCGCCCGGCAACTCCGGGGGCGCCCTGGTCAACGAGGACGCCCAGGTCGTCGGCATAAACGCCGCCTACCTGCCGCCCGCCCAGACCGGGGCGGTGAACATAGGCTTCGCCATCCCGTCGCCGACGGCGATCTCGGTGGCCGACCAGATCATCGAGACGGGGCAGGCGACGCACCCGTACCTCGGCGTCGGGGTCTCCAACCTCACCATGGAGATCGCCGACCGGTACGGCCTCCCCACCGAGACGGGGGCGCTGGTCACGCAGGTCGAGTCGGGGAGCCCGGCCGACGATGCCGGCATAGAGCCGAGGAGCGTGATCACGGCCGTCGGCGGGGAGGCGATCCGCGACACGGGAGACCTGCTGGCCGCCCTCAGGGACTATGCCCCCGGCGACAGGGTGGAGATGACGGTCGTGAACAACGGCGAGGAGGCTCCGGTGACGGTGGAGCTCGGGGAGCGCAATCGCTAGACAACCGGACCGCTGCAAGAGCGAGGATACGCAAAGTACGAGGGCAAAGGGAGGTCACGGGGTCTGCTCTTTTGCGTGTGAAGATCCGGCTGCGGGGGCGGGCCTCGTCCCGCAAAGAGGGTGCCCCGCGGCGTGACTGTACACCGCCCGATGACCGGGCACAGATGAGCGACGACTCTGGCCTCGGGTGTTGGGTTGGGGTACGTTGCGGGGAGAGCGGCCGGTCCCGGCCCTTCATACGGTTGCGCCGGTTCCCAGCGACAACGAAACCGGTGCGCTAGCACTAGGAGGCAGGAATTGAGGATCGGGGCGGTCGCCGCGAAGGAGTTCTGGGCGTTGGTGCGTCAGCCGCAGCTTCTGCTGCTCCTGCTCGTGGGGCCGGTCCTGATCATGACGGCCTTCGGCTTGAGCTTGGACGTGCGGGACATCCTTAGGCCGCGCGCCCTCGTGGTGGTCAAGCCCGGCAGCGAGGGCGCCGAGCTCTTCGAACGTTACAGAGAAGAGTTCACCGACCGCACGCAGTTCGTGGGGACTACTGGCGACCTGGAGTCCGCGAGGAGGCGGCTCCAGAGGGGGGAGGTCGACGCCGTGATCACTATACCGCCCGATCCCTTGGGAACCGTCGCGAGCGGCGAAAGGACGCCGTTGGGGGTGGTCTACAACACGATCAATCCCGTCTTCGGGACCAGGGTGCCCGCCCGCGCTTACGCCCTGGTCCTCGACCTCAACCAGAGCCTCATAGAGACGACGATAGGCGGCGAGATCGGGAACCTGCGCACGATACAGGAGCGGCTGAACGAGCTCGACCGCCGGCTCGAGGAGGCGAGCGCCGCCGCGGAGGAGTTAGCCTCCGAGGAGGCCCAGACGGTCACGACCGAGCTCGACGAGGCGCTCGCCACCCTGGAGGGCTCCTTGGGAGCGCTGGAGGAGTCCGAGGCCGTCGAGGGGGACGTCTCGGAGACGCTCAGGGGGATCAACGACGCACAAAACGTGCTCGGAGAGGTGCGAGAGGTCCAGAGGGAGGGGACTATCGGGGAGAGAAGCGGGCTGACCGACCTGCGAGAAAGCGTCAACTCCGCGCAGGAGGCGCTCGCGGCGCTGCCCGACGACGTCTCCCCTCAGGTGCTCACGAACCCCTTCCGGCTCGAAACCGAGAACCTGGCCACGCCCCCGGACGTCGTGGGCTTCTACGCGCGGGGGGTGCTCGCGATCCTCGTCCAGCACATCTCCGTGAGCCTGGCCTCGTTGGCCGTGGTGCGCGAGCGCCTGAGCGGGGCTTACGAGTTCTTCGAGGTCTCGCCCTTGAGGCCCGGGGAGCTCCTGGCCGGGCAGTTTCTGACCTACCTCGGGCTCGTGCTCGGGGTGAACCTGGCGGTAGCTGCGGTGCTAGCGGGGTTTCTGGGCGTCCCTGTAGAGGGCGGGTACTTGAGGATGGCCTTCGCCATGGTGCTCCTCACAGTAGCGTCTTTAGGCCTGGGGTTCCTGATCTCCGCTCTCGCCAAAAGCCAACTCCAGGCCGTTCAGGTTTCGATGCTCCTCCTCATAGCGAGCGGCTTCTTCGCGGGCTTTCTCTTCCCTTTGAGCGAGATGAGGGGGCCGGGCGTACTCGTCTCGAACTTCCTGCCGGCGACGTACGGCATAAGGGCGTTGCAGGACGTCATGATCCGGGGCGAGACGGTCTCGACCTACGACCTCGCAGGGCTGGGCGCGATGGCGATAGTCGCCCTGGGCGCCGCCCGGTTCTTTGTGGGCAGGAGGAAGCACTAGCGTGGCGGCGATACGGGCGGAGGGGCTCGTCAAGCGCTTCGGCGGGGAGGAGGTACTCAAGGGGGTAGACCTCTCGGTCGAGGAGGGGGAGATCTTTGGCCTCATAGGCCCCTCTGGCGCGGGCAAGAGCACCCTCATGCGCTCCCTTACCGGTTACCTCTCGCCCACGCAAGGGGAGGTCGAGGTGCTCGGCAGGGCCCCGGTCGCGTTCGGGCCGAAGGAGAAGCGCCGGGTCGGGTACATGCCCCAGGGCTTCGTGCTCTACGGCCAGCTCTCCGTGCGCCAGAACCTCAACTTCGTCGCCGGTCTGTACGGGCTGCGCTTCGGGGAGCGCCGGCGGCGGGTGCGGGAGACCCTGGAGTTCGTCGAGCTCTGGGAGCACCGGCGGAAGGTCGCCGGGGACGTCTCCGGGGGGATGCAGCGCAGACTGCAACTCGCCGCGGCGATCGTCCACGAGCCCGAGCTCCTCTTCGTCGACGAGCCCACAGCGAACCTCGACCCGATCCTCAGACGACGTTTCTGGGAGGAGTTCCGCTCCTTGCGCGACGAGGGGCGCACCATCTTCGTCACGACGCAGTACGTCGGCGAGGCCGAGCTCTGCGACCGCGTCGGGCTTTTGGCCGGCGGTAGCATCGTCGCCGCAGGTACCCCCGATGAGCTCCGACACCAGGCTTTCGGCGGCGAGAACATAGAGCTGCATGTGGCCGGCGAACCCAGCCGCCTCACGGAGCACCTCGGCCTCCTTGAGGACCTGGGGAGCGACGTCGAGGTTCGCGGAGGACAAAACGGAAAAGGAGAAGCCGTGAGCGTCGTGCGGCTCCTCGTGGACGACGCCGATTCAAAGCTACCCGAGGTCCTCAAGGCCTTCGACTGGGCTGACATTCGCTCCGCCAACGTCCCCAAGCCCTCCTTCGACGAGGTCTTCTTCCGCCTGGTGCGGGAGCAGTAGGAGGTAAGTTCCGGCTTCGCGTCCGCAACTGTTTCGGAGGTACCAGTGAGATTCTAGGGATTGACGCATCTCACGAGGCCTCGGCATCCCCTGCCAGAGGGTCTACCTAGGCGGCGTGCCCGGGGTAGCAATAGCGTGTTGGAGGGCTGGATGCGTAGTGACGCATCAAAACCGCGAGCGCGGGGCGCCAAGCCATCGGCCTCCGGCTATGTACAAGATTCAACCGCTGTGGGTTCAGTATTTCGCACTTAATCCTCCCTTTACACAACGCTTACGGCCCGCTTATCGGCCGGAGTTAGAACGTGGGGGACGTGTAAAGGCGCGAGGGCACGAGGCACATCAGATACATCAATTGTGTTCTCGATGCAGCGCCGAGCAGGTTCACGAAAGGAGAGGAGCGGATGGGCAGGCGCAGAGATAGAGGGGTAGGCGGCGATCGGGCCGTCGAGCCCGAGGAGGCCGGGGCGCACGGCAACGATCCGGATGCCGTGGAGGTCCACCGCATCGGCGACGGGGGTCGGAGTGACGGCGTGGCAAGCGAGGAGCGGCCCGCAGGGGGAGCCGCGGAGCGCGAGCGGGAGCCCGTCGAGCCCAACCGGCCGACGGCGGTGCCCTACCCCGAACGTCGAGGGGGCACCGACCTGGTAATGCGGCGCGACAGCGCGAGGTGGGGTCCGATCTGGGCGGGTTTGATCACGGCGATCACGACCCTCCTGCTGCTTCAGCTGCTTGCGATCGGGCTTGGGCTCGTAGGCGTCAGCGCGGAGAACACCGGGAGCGCCTGGGTGCCGGCGATCGTGGGCCTCATCGCCTTCTTTACCGGCGGCGCGGTCGCGGGGATGACCTCCGCGGTGAGGGGGGCCGCGACCGGCTTCCTCAACGGCTTTTTGGTGTGGGCGTTGGGCACCGTGCTGATCCTGGTGCTTTCGGCTCTGGGGCTCGGCTCGATATTCGGGGCCCTGGGTAACGTGGTCGGTCAGCTCGGCCTGTTCGGTCCGGGGGGCGTGAACGTACCGAACCCCAACCTGCCCAACGTCAGTCCCGACCAGCTCGCCAACGCGGTGAGGAACGGAGCGATAGGCGCGTTCTTTGGGCTGTTGGTCTCGGCCATCGCCGCTGCTGTAGGTGGCTACCTCGGCGGACGCTCCAAGGAGCCCATCGGCCACATGGCCCAGGACAACGACTAACGCAAGCCGCCGGTGCTCTCGGTCTTCTAAGCATCCGTCTCGGCGGGGGGATCGATCCCCCCGCCGAGACGCGTACATTGCAGCATGTCGTTCGGCCACTGGCATCCTCGCGCTCCGTTCAAGGATGGCTCGCACTGAGGGAGGAAGTTGACGTGGAGAACTCGACCAAAATTCGCATTCATGAACCAAGCCAAGTGGGCATACTCGTCGAGCTCTCCGGGGAGTTCGACGTTCAGGCAAGGAGAGCCCTCGGCAAGACCCTGAATAGCGCCGCGAGTTGGGGTTCGCCGGTACGCGTGGATCTGTCCGGGGTAACTTTTATGGACTCCGCTTGTCTCTGGGAGCTCGTGGTAGAGTACTGGCTTTATCGCGAGAACCTCGCGCTGTGCAACCCCTCCCCGCAGGTCGAGTTGGGCGTGGCAGCGTGCGGCCTGGAGGGCTGGATCGTCTTCCGCCCGAGCGAAGAGACTGCATCTCGCACCGCCGACGGGTTGCCCCCGAAGCCTCGGGAGAAGAGCACCGAAGCCGCAGAGAGCACAGCGGGCAAAACATTACTCGATACACGTAAAGCACGTAAACGCCGGGCGACCGACGTTGCGTATCGACGGCGAGGGCCGCAAGGTTAACCGCCTCGAAAAGCGAGGCCGACCATGCCAGCTTGAACGAGTTGGCCTCACCAGGCTTCCAGCAAGGAGTAGCAGAACTGCGCGTTCTTTTGCGCTGTTCCTGGAGGGTCCGACGAGAAGAGGAGAGATCATGGAAGGGACAACCGGAGTGGACAGGGCGTTCATTGGGCGAGCGCTCTGCATATGTGGCTTGATGTTAGCGGTAGTAGGAGCCTACTTCGTCTCCATGGCGACCGAGGCCGTGGGGATCGCCCTGGGAGTAGCCGGATACTACCTCGGAGCGCGCACCCTCGGGAGCGCGACGATCCTTCTGTGTACGGCCGCCCTGTTTGTCGGACTGCTCGTGGGGCAGGGGTTCGTTCCTGGCCCCTACGATGGGGACGCCGACGGGGTAAAGGAGTCGATACAAGACCCGCTTCCTCCGGGGTACCCCGACTAAGTTGTTTCTCTCGCCAAGGGCCGGACAAGGCTGGGTAGACCGCTCAACGTTCTCGCAATAGGCAGGGGAGTGGGACGTGGGAGCGGGGACAGCACGCAGAGAAGCGCAGATCCTTCCTCAGGACGCGTCCGCTCACCGGTGCGGCGGGTAAGAGCGGCACCACGGTGGGCAGCCGCGAGGGACAGCGATCCTGACGCCGGTGCCGGACGTGAACCGGGACTATCTCCCTGCTCGAAGACGAGCAATGCCCTGCGGGAGAACGGCGAGTAGGTTACCGCGATGAGTACCACCCAAGACGGTTGAAAGCCTCGTTGGGGCCTCTCGCGGTTGACGTGATCGCGCGCCACGGCCCCTTGCACGGGAAGGATACACGTTCAACGTACACCTATGACGCCCTGACGTGGCTGCCGATGCGGGCCGGCCGTAGGTGAATACGTTGCGTAATGGAGAGGAGAGCACGTGCAACATAGGTCCACCAAAAATCCTCGAGGGGTAGGTCTCGTAGGAGAATGGGTATTGGGTCCAGACCTGAAACGTTCGCAGCCCTCAAAAATTCGATCGTCGCCAGCCGCGTCTCCCCATCGGAACGACTGGGCGAGGGGGAGGAGGGGCGGGTGAGTGCCCCCGCGAGCGCGACTTTCCCCTTTTGGGCGTGGGCCGTCTTCGTCGGGCTCGTGGTCGCGCTGCTCTGCCTCGACCTCTTCGTGCTCCACCGCAAGGCCAAGAGATACCCTTTCGCGAGGCATTATGGCTGTCGGGGTTCTGGATCGCGGTCTCCATGGCTTTTGGCGGCTTCGTCTGGTTCGTCGGGGGGCCGGACGCGGCGGGCAGGTACCTTACCGCCTACCTCGTGGAGAAGTCCCTCTCCATCGACAACGTCTTCGTCTTCGCCGTGATCTTCTCGGGCCTCGCCGTGCCGGAGAGGTACCGCTACCACGTCCTGTTCTGGGGCGTCATCGGCGCCCTGGTGTTCCGGTTTCTCTTCATACTGGCCGGCTCGGCCCTGATCTCGGCCTTCTCCTGGGTGGTCTACGTCTTCGGCGCGTTCCTCGTCTTCACAGGCATCAGGCTGCTCCGCAGCGGGAACGACGAGGAAGCGGATCCCCAGGACAATCGCGCGCTGAAGCTCCTGAGGCGCGTCTTGCCGTTCACCGAGGACTACCGCGGCGACCACTTTTTCGTGAACGAGAACGGCAAGCGCTACGCGACGCCACTCCTGGCCGCCCTGGTCGTCATCGAGGCCTCGGACGTTATCTTCGCCATAGACTCGGTGCCGGCGGTGCTCTCGCTTACCCAGACCACCTTCGTGGCCTATTCGGCTATGGCCTTCGCCGTCCTGGGCTTGAGGGCTTTGTACTTCGCCCTGGAGGGGCTGGTCGACCGCTTCGTCTACCTGCACTACGGCCTCGCCGCCATCCTGATCTTCCTCGGAGCGGAGTTCGTGCTCCAGGGTTTCGGGATCCACGTCCCGATCTACGCTTCGCTGGCGATCATCGCTGCTGTCATAACGACTTCCATCGTCTTGTCATTGAAGGCCACGAGCGGGGAGAAGACCTCGGGGTGATAGCCGCGCGAAGCCGTTGACGAACCGTGGGTTAGGGCCGTAAGTTGCCTTTCGGTCGTCGACGAGGACGGGGCGGAGGACACGCAGGCCCATCATCGTCCGACGGTGCTTCCGTTCTTGCGTGGCATCCCCAGAGGTAGGCACCCCAATGCCCGGCCATCTGTCCCGTTCGGATCGCGCTCGGTCGTCGTCTCGCTACACCTTCGCCGGCGGATTACCGGCATCCTCGTCGCGCAAACCGCCTGTAAAGATAGCTTAACGCTACTTTGACCGAGGGCTAACGACCCCTTACAGCAGACCAAACTCTTCGCGGCACACTGGGGTGCGCAACGGTAAGCGAGAGAGGAGAGCCACCGACGGTCAGGACCCTTACCCAGGAAAGACGCTTGCGAAGTTGGACCGACGAAACTTTTGGAGAAGATGCTTGTGAGAGAAAGGAAAGCCAGGGCCCTCAGTGTAGGCCGCGAGGACGGTCGCTTTCGTACGTGGGGCGTGGGGCTGCTGCTGATGCTGGCATCCGCGTTGTTCCTCGCCTCGTGCGGCGGCGCGGGCGACGAGCCGGCGTCGGGCAGCGGAGAGGAGACGGTACCGGCGGGGGAGGAGGCCGAGTCCGCCGGGCAGGCGCGCGCGGCCAGCGTGGCCGACATCCTCGACAACCCGAGCGAGTTCTACGGCAACACGGCCACCGTAAGCGGCCTCGTGACCGAGGTCGTCGGCCCAAATGCCGTGGTCATCGGGGGCGGCGAGTTGGTCAACGAGGGGCTGCTCGTGGTGGGCGCCCAGCAGCTGGATCAGATCGTGGAGGGCGTCCCCGAGGGCGAGGCCTTCGAGATCCAGCAGCAGGACCTCGTGCAGGCCACCGGCAACGTGCGCGAGTTCAACCTGAACGAGGTGGAGCAGGAGGTCGGCTACGAGCTCGACCAGGGCGTCTTCGGGGAGTTCGAGGGTAGGCCTGCGGTCGTCGCGGACTCCTTCGTGCTGACCCCGCAGGCCGGCGGCACCACGATGATGCAGCAGGGCACGAACGTCGGCATCACGGAGATCGTGGACCAGCCGGCGGAGTTCTACGGCCAGAACCTGACGGTCAGCGGCGCGGTCGCCGAGGTCATCGACCCCAACACGTTCGTGATCGTCAACGAGCAGACGGCCGAGCAGGAGGGCCTCTACGAGGCCGAGGCCGGCGCGCTCGGGGAGCAGGGCGTCCTGGTGTCGACGAGCAACGGCCCCAACCTCACGGAGCAGCAGACCGTTCAGGTGACGGGGACGCTCGAGCAGTTCGACGCCGCCACGTTCGAGCAGGAGATGGGCGTCCAGTACGACGTGAACAACGAGTTCGTCTCGGCCTTCGCGGACGGGCCCGCCATCATGGCGACCCAGGTCCAGCCGATGATGCAGGGCGGCGGCACGACGAGCCAGTAGGACGGCTCGCGGGCAAGCACCCGCCACTTGCGGGGCAGGCTCTAAAGGGGCGCCGGACGTACCGGCGCCCCTTCTCGCGAGCCGTCGCGACTCTTTCGAGAAAGGTGCCAGCATGACTAAAGCGATGTTCTTCGATCTCGACGGTACGCTGACCGACACCCACGCGCTGCACATCGCGACCTGGCTGGAGGTCTTGAGGCCCTACGGCCTGGAGGTGGACATGAGCCTCTACAGGGAGAAGTTGCTCGGCCTGTCGAACGAGGAGGCAGTAAGGGAGCTTCTGCCCCACCTCGGCGACGGGGAGAGGTCGGAGCTTCTGGAGGCTGAGGCGAAAAGCTACCGGGGACGTGCCGACCAGGTAGGGCCGATTCTGGGCCTCGGCGCGCTGCTGAAGGAGGGGCGCCGGCAAGAGATGGGGATCGTGCTCGTAACCAACGCCCCCAGGGAGGACGCGCGCCGGTCGTTGGAGGCTTTAGGCCTCGACGAGGCCTTCGATCCGATGATCTTCGCCGAGGAGGTGGGCGCCGAGAAGCCGGACCCGACCCCCTACCGCGTCGCGTTGGAGAGGCTCGGGTTCCAGGCGGGGGAGACCTTGGCCTTCGAGGACTCGCCGAAGGGGGTGAAGTCCGCCGCGGAGGCGGGCATCCCGGTGGTGGGCCTCGTCTCCACGCACGCGCCGAACGAGCTCAGGGAAGCCGGGGCCGAGTTCGTCGTCGGGGACTTCGCGGACCCGGCAGTCTACGAGCGGCTAGGTCGCTGATGCGCCTGCCCGCAAACTTCGCCCGGAGCCGTACCATGGGCCGCGCAGGCGGGAGGCGGGCGGAGGAGGGGACGATGAGGGAAGTGCGGAGTACGGTTGCGCCGACACGGACGGGACGCGTACGCCCCAGAGTTCCAGAGGCGGCGCGTTGCGGACCTGCGCGGGCGAGGTAGCGTTTTCGTGAGCGAACAGATTTCGAGGGCGCAGAAGGCGACGGTGTGGGGCCTGGCCCTCTTGGGGGCTGCCGCCGCCGTTGTGAGCATCGTCTTCGGCTTCTACCAGCGGTTCTTCTGGTTCGACGAGGCGTTGCACGCCTACAACTTCTTTGCCCTCACGCTGCTCTTGGCGGTCTACGCCTATGGGGCGGTGCTCGCGGGGGCGCGGACGCACGGGTACCTGCTGGTGCTCTTTATAACCGTGTTCGGCCTGGGGCTGGGGGCGCTGTGGGAGATCGCGGAGTTCGGTTACGACCACTTTATCGCCAGACCCAACGTCATCCTGCCCAAGCTCGACACGATAGTCGACATGATCTTGGACACAGCGGGCGCCCTGGTGGCGGGGATCACGTGCCTGAAGATGCTGAGGAGGTAGGTTCGCCGCGAACGCGGCGTCCCACCGGCGGGCCCTTGCTGCCCCCGTACGACGAATGAGGAGTGGACCTGTTGACGAGGACGATGCTCAAGGCCCTGCTCTCCGCGTTAGCCGCCTTGCTCGCGGCGGAGGCCGCGCTCGTGGGGGCGGTGGAGGCGACGGCCGCGCTTCGGCGTCGGGTACGCCGGCCGCCCCCGGAGGGGTTCCCGTGGGAGGAGCAGCCGGAGGTGGAGCTGGAATCGGGGGGCGGGCTGAAGCTCTACCCCGAGTACGAGCGGCTCTACGAGGACATGATCCGGGAGATCGAGGGCGCGGAGCGCAGGATCTTCATCGAGACGTTCATCTGGCAGGACGACGGCTGGGGCGCCGCTTCCTGGACGCGCTCGCGAAGAAGGCTCGCGAGGGGGTCGAGGTGTACGCGGTGTTCGACGAGGCCGCCAACCTCGGCCAGCCCGCCGCTTTCAGGCGCTTCCCCGGGAGATCGAGCTGCTGCGCTTCCGCCGGGTGAGGGGGACGAAGGACGCGCTCAACCCGCGCAGCGCCCACCGAGACCACCGCAAGATCCTGACCGTCGACGGGAGGGTGGCCTTCGTCGGCGGCTGGAACATCGGCGTCCTGTATACGAGCTGGCGCGGGACGCACCTGCGCGTGCGCGGGGAGGAGGTCCACGAGATGGAGCGGGCCTTCACCGACTTCTGGAACACGTACCGCCGGGACGGCCTGCCGAAGCTGCCGCCGGTGCGCGCCCGATCGTGGGACCCTACGCTCGCCTTCCACGTCAACGACCCCTACTCCCACACCTTCCCCATCCGCGACGAGTACCTGAGGGCCATCGACCGAGCCGACGAGCGTCTCTACATGACCACGGCCTACTTCACCCCGGGGCCCGCGTTCAGGACCGCGCTCGTCAAGGCCGCTGAGCGCGGCGTCGAAGTCGAGATCCTGATCCCGGAGAGGTCCAACCACGCCCTCGTGGACTGGATCGCCAGAAGCTACATGGGCGAGCTCCTGAGTGCGAGGGTCCGTATCTTCGAGTTCAAGGACTTCATGCTCCACGCGAAGACCGCGACCGTCGACGGGGTATGGTCCACGGTCGGCTCCTCCAACGTCGACACCTTGAGCTTCTTCGGCCTGCACGAGAGCAACCTGGAGGTTTACAGCGAGCGTCTGGCCGCCCGGATGGAGCGGATGTTCGAGCTGGACAAGACGAACGCCGAAGAGCTCACGCTCGAGAAGTGGAAGGACCGCCCAGCCTACGACAAAGCCCTGCAGTGGGGCATCGCGCCCCTCAGGATACTGGGCTGATCGCGTCAGCTCCACGAGCGCGTAGGGCTTCCTCGACCCTCGCCTCGCTCCCCGGCGTGCTGGGGTCGCGCGGCTTCCCGGCGTCGCCCGCCGTTCGGGCGCCGGTTTGACGCCCCGAATCCAAACGGGTGCCTCCCGAGGGCGGCCGGCGAAGGCCCGGCGCTACTGGGAGGTGGACTTCGCCCGGGGGCTGGCGATGGTCGCGGTGATCTTCTACCACCTCGTCTACGACCTCGACGTCCTCGGGGGCTTCCCGATCGAGTCTACCTCGGGCTTCTGGGGAACCTTCGCGGATGCGAGCGCCTTCGCTTTCGTGTTCCTGGCGGGTCTCTCGCTCTCTTTGAGCTCCGCGAGGGCCGGCCGAGCGGGCGAGGATCGCGGCCCGTTCGGCAAGTACCTGCGGCGAGGGTCGAGGATTTTCTCCTACGGCCTGCTCGTTACCGTGGTGTTCTGGGTATTCGACCTCGGGGTGGTCGTCTTCGGCATCCTGCACCTCATCGGGGCCTCGATCGTGCTCGCCTACCCGTTCTTGCGGCTGAGGCTCGCGAACCTCCTCGCTGGCGTCGCCCTCGTGGCGGTTGGGGTCTACCTACGGGCGAAAGGCGTGGACGCCGCCGGTACCCTGGGCATCCTGCTCGCGCCTTTGGGCGTCGACCCGGAGGGCTTTTACATGCCGGACTACCGGCCCCTCCTGCCCTGGTTCGGCGTCGTGCTGCTCGGCCTCTTCTTCGGCAACGTCGCATACCGGCAGCGCGGGGCGGACGCGGAGAGCTCGGACGCGCCTCTCTTTGCTGCCCCGCTCGCCTTCCTGGGGAGGCACACCCTCCTCGTCTACCTTATACACCAGCCTATTTTGATAGCCGTGCTACGGGTCACGGGGGCGATCGAGCTCGGCTTTTAGCCAAATTTCCGGGCGCCCGCCGATACTAACTCCTTAGTTTCTCTTACCGGTTTGCTAACCGGATCTTTCCAGTCCCTTAACATACTTGGCTTACTTTATGGGAACCGTCCGCGCCTTCGGGCCTTCGCCCGTAGCGTGCGGGAGGGGCACGGCCATGAGAGGTCGCGCCCTGGCCGAGATCGAGAACTGACGCTTTCGAGTTCTACCGCGGCGAGGAGACTCTGGATCGAACGGACGAAGACACGCGACGCGAGGTCGCCCGCTCACCGTCGTGATGGAGCAGGCACCAGAGCTAAGAGTGCAACGTGTAGGGGTGAGAGAGACCGCCATCTTGGGCGCGGTTCTAGCGCCAGATACGGAGAAGGGAGCAAGGCTTGAGACCAGGATACAGAGCGCCGTTGGCAGGGGGCGCTGGCATGGCGTTGGCCCTCGGCCTCGCGGAGTTGGTGCACGGCGTATACGCGCTCGTGCCTTCTGTGCCGGTCGCGATCTCCCAGCGCATCATCGAGCTGACGCCCGGCGCCCTGGCGACGGCGGGGATCGGCGCCCTGGGCAAGGCGGCGGCCCCGGTCCTGATCGCCGTCGTCGTGGTCTCGGCGCTGCTGTCGGGCGCCGGCCTCGCCGCCCTCGCCCGGCGTTCCCGGCTCGCGGCCCTCGCGGGCGTGGCGGTGCTCGCGGCCGCGGCCCTCTTCGCGGCGTTTATGGAGCCGTTTATCGCGCCCGTCGCCACGGTCCTCACCGTACTCGGCTCTTTGGGCGCAGGCACGCTCGTCTCGGGCCTCCTGCTCCGCTCCTCCGGCGTACCCGGCGGTGAGGGCGCCGGGCCGGAGGATGCAAGCGAAGAGGCGTCCGCCGAGCGCCGCGAGCCCGAGCCCTTCTCCGGCAGGTACCGCGAGGCGCACTCCGAACGCGGCGTGGCGGTGAATCGGCGCGGGTTTCTGGCGTTGGCCGGCGGGGCTGCGGCGGTGGGGGCCGCGGCCGCCGGTACCGGGCGGTTTCTCACCGGCGAGGAGGACGCGGAGGTCACGGGCGCGAGGCCGCTGGAGAGCACGCAGAGGGGTGGGCCTGGCCAAGCCGTACCGCAGGTCCGAACCAGCGTGCCGCCCCCTCCCCCGGAGGCCTCCATCGAGGTGCCCGGCATGCCGCCCTTGATCACGCCGGCCGAGGACTTCTACGTCATCGACACCGCCCTCTCCTCGCCGCGCATAAACCGCGAGCGCTGGACGCTCAACGTAAGGGGCGCGGTCGAGAACCCCGTGGAGTTCTCGTACAACGACCTCATGTCCCTGCCGGTGATCGAGGCGTATATAACGCTGGCTTGCGTCTCCAACGAGGTCGGCGGCGGCTTGGTTTCCAACGCGAAGTGGACCGGGGTGCCCCTCTCGGAGGTGCTAAGGGAGGCCGGCGTGGCCCCGGACAGACTAAACCGGGCCAACGAGCAGCTCGTCGGTCGCAGCGTGGACGGGTGGACGAACGGTTTCAGGACGCGTACGGCCTTCGAGCGCGAGGAGGCGCTCGTTGCGTTCGCGATGAACGACGACGAGTTGCCCCTCAAGCACGGCTATCCGGTCCGCCTCGTCGTCCCCGGCCTCTACGGCTACGTCTCGGCGACGAAGTGGCTCACCGAGATCGAGCTGACGGACCGGGGCTACGACGCGTACTGGATCCAACGCGGCTGGTCGAAGCAGGGCCCCGTCAAGACCCAGAGCCGCATCGACACCGTCGAGCCCGGCGCCACGGTGCAGGCCGGACGAGTCCCCATAGGGGGGGTCGCCTGGGCCCCCACGCGTGGCATCGAGCGCGTCGAGGTATCCACGGACGGCGGAGAGACCTGGAACGATGCCCGCCTCGCCGCCCAGCTCGACGTCGACGCTTGGCGCCAGTACGTCTACGAGTGGGAGGCCGAGCCCGGAGAGTACGTCCTGAAGGTACGCGCCACGGACGGCGAGGGCGAGACTCAGACCGCGGAGGAGGCCGCGCCTATACCCTCGGGGGCCACCGGATACCACACCATCGAGGCGACCGTCGTTTGAGTACGTCTCCCGAGGGTGCATTCCCCCTCCTCTCCCACGCGAGGTCGCTTTGCCCCACCCGGCAGAGGCCAGAGACGACGGGACGGACTTTCCGTACGCCTTCTGAGATCGATGGTGACGAGGCGACCCCAGGTTCGGCGCCTCGCATCCGGGACCGGAGCATGCGTCCATGACGCAGAACCGCTACCCGAAGGGCCGGCGGGACGGCCTCCGGGAAGTTCGTGGCGTCGTCGGGCTGGAACGCTCTTCGGACTCCCACAACGACGCTCGTCGTAGTGTTCGTTCTGCTCGTGCCCGACCGGAGCATCTTCGCGGGCCTGCCGGAACGACCGTTTTGCGCCCTTCTCGTCGCTTCGGGTCGAGGCGAGCCGACTTTGTTCTCGCGTACGTTTCGATCAAGGTGGGCGGGGCGGAACGGTTTCCACCCGGGGGAATGCTGGGGGGATGGAAGCGTGTGCTGTGTCGCGCCCGCGCGGCTCCCATCGTCCCTCGCTCGGTGTCGTGCGGTACTAGTGCTCGAGGAGGAAGGATATGAAGAGAGAAGTAACGGACGAATGCGCTGTCCGCGGCGGCCGTTCCGGCCGAAGGGCGTTCTGGAGGCTCCGGTTGGCGACCCTGCCGGTCTTACTGCTGGCGGCGCAGGTCCTCGTCGCCTGTGGTAGCGGCGAAGAGCCGGCGCCCGAGGCCGCGAACATGCCCGTGGAGGACCCGAGCGAGTACTACGGGACGATGAGGGCCTTCGGCGGCGAGGTCGGCGCGGTCCTGGGCCCCGACGCGTTCGTGATGGTCGAGGAGGCCGACCGGGCGGAGGGACGCTACCCCGAAGGCGTGCTGGTCGTGAACGACACCGGCAGGCCCCTGGAGTCCGAGCTCGCGGTAAGCCAGCCCGTCTCGGCCTACGGCGGGGTGGAGCAGCTCCAGCCCGGGGAGGCGGAAGAGGAGACGGGGCTCCAGTTGGACCAGGAGGCGCTCGAGCAGTACGAGGGCGGGCCCTGGATGAGCGCGACGTCGGTCGACGTCCCCGAAGAGAATCAGCAAGAACAAACCACCCGCTGAGCCCCTTGCTCATCTGGCGCCCCACGCCCGGCGGCCTCCAGGGGATCTGCCGCCGCAGTACGTGAGACGCGGGGACGAGGGACGGTAGGCGCGACGCTGCGGGGAGCCGAGCAGGTGCAGGCTCCGATGATGTAGGCTGGAGGTTGCGACGGTTGTTGATCTGGGTGCCCGAGGGGGCCGGCGCGAAGGTAAGGGAGGTCGCCCACGGTCACGGCGCCGACGAGACGGTCTCCTTCGCGGGCCAGAGCAGCAACGGACCGGTGGACCTCACCCTTCTCCACGTCCCGAACCGCCGGCTCGGCGCCCTCCTAGACGCGCTGAACTCCGTAGACGGGCTGCACGTCTCGATGTTCCCGCACGGGGTGCTGAACCTGAAGCCCCCGCCCGAGGAGGTGCCGCGGCAGGTCCGCGACGTGACCCTGCGCAGCCCTCTGGAGATCTTTCTGGGCGGCTTGCAGAGCGTGGGCTCCTGGCGCGGCTTCTTGGGCTACGCCGTGGCCAGCGGCCTCGTGGTCTGGATCGGGTTGTACACGAACACCGTCTACCTCCTCGTCGCGGCGATGCTCATCGCCCCCTTCGCCGGTCCCGCGATGAACGCCGCCGTCGCCACCGCACGGGGGGATCTCGACCTGCTCGGTCGTACCCTGCTCCGCTACGGGGCAGGCCTCGCCGTCGCCGTCGCCACGGCCGGTCTCATGTCGCTCGTCCTCGGCCAGCGCCTCTCCACCACCCTGATGGAACAGACCGCCTCCATCTCCACGACGGCCGTCGTCCTGCCGCTCGTCGCCGGGGCCGCGGGGCCATAAGCCAGGCCCAGTCCGAGAGGAGCAGTCTGGTTTCGGGGCGGCCATCGGGATGCTGGTCGCTGCGGCCCTCGCCCCGCCCGCGGGCTCGTCGGGATGGCCGCGGTCCTCGGGAGTGGGCCATGGCCAAGGCGGGGCTCTTTCTGCTCGGCCTCCAGCTTGCGGGCGTAAACCTGTCGGGGCGCTGGTCTTCCGGCTGGTCGGCCTGGGCCCGGAAGGGTCCCGTTACTCTCGCGGACGAGGTTGGGTGCAGGTGGCGTTGTCTGCGGCGACCCTGCTCGCTCTCGGGGGTTCCTGGCCTGGCAGTTCGGCGACCCGCCCGAGTTGCAGCGGGCGAGCCTGGCCCGGGAGGCGGAGGTCGTCGTGCAGAGGGCCGTCGGGACCGGCGGTCCCGTCCGGGTCGTCGAGACGGACGCGAGGTTCGTTAGGGCCGACGTCCCGAACGAGAACACGCTCTTGGTCTCGACTTACGTCGAGCAGGAGGAGACGACCCCCGGGGCGGCTTCTTCGGCGGATTCCACGGAGCGGGCTTTGCAGGAGCGGATAGGCCGGGAGCTACGCCGGGAGATCTCCGAGGCTACTCCCCTGGTCGACGTGACGGTCCTGGGCCAGAGTTGAGGAAGTTTTGTGCATTGCTTCGGGAGGAGGACTTCGTGCGTGAGGGCGGGGAGGATGGGCTGATGGTCCGCGAAGGAGGATGGGCGGCGGGCGACCTCCGCTGCGACCTCGCGTCAGGAGGTGCAGGAGGGCCATGACCATCACGCGCAGGGGCGATGGGGGAGGCTCGTCCGGCGGGAAGTTGGGCTCGTTCTGGGAGAAGCTCAATTCAAGCTTCTGGTTTGTTCCCGCCGTTTTCGTGTTGGGAGCCGTGGTGCTGTTCTTCGCCACGCAGTACCTGGATCAGCTTCTGCGCGCGGATCTGGCTTCGCTACCCGTCGTCTTCTCCGGCGGCCCTTCGGCCGCCAGGAGCGTGCTCGCGGCCATCGCGGGGAGCGTCATAACCACGGTAACGACGGCTTTTTCGCTCACCATCGTCATCCTCCAGCTCGCCTCCACGAGCTACACCCCGCGCGTCCTGAGGAGCTTCACCTCCGACCGCAGCGTGCAGGTCGTCCTGGGGACGTTCATTGCGACCTTTTTGTACTCGCTGTTGGTCCTGAGGATCATCCGCGAGGCCTCTGCCGAGGGCCGGTCTTTCACCCCGGTGATCTCGGTGACCGTGGCGGTGGTGCTGACCGTGGCGTGCGTGGCGCTCCTGGTCTACTTCATCGCCCACGTCGTCAACCTCATCCAGTCCTCCACCATCGTTCAGACGGCCCGTAGGGATGCGATGGAGGTCATCGAGAACCTGGACGACCTGGGAGACGCGCCCGCCGAGGACCCGAAGGCTCCGGAGGAGCGCCCGGAGTTGCGAGGCCTGCTCTCGGAGGAGCCCCTGGTGGTACGGGCCCGGCAGAGCGGCTACGTGCAGTACCTGAACGCCGGCGAGGTCGTGGAGGCGATCGTCGGTCGTTCCAACGCGCCCGAGGGGGGAACGCTGGTCGTCGAGATCCCGTTCGGACCCGGACACTTCGTCGCCGCGGGTCTCCCGCTGGTGCGCGCCTGGCCCGCGAAGGAGCCGCGGTCCCTGGAAGACGTCCACGACGCCTTCTACTTCGGCAAGGAGCGCTCGTTCCGCCAAGACTTCGCCTTCGGCCTCAGGCAGCTCTCGGACATCGCTCTCAAAGGCCTCTCGCCCGGGGTGAACGACCCCACGACCGCGATGCAGGCGATGGACCAGGTGGAGGTCATGTTCGTGGCCCTTGGCGAGAAGGCGATGCCCCCGCGCGTCCGCGAGCTGGAGGTCGGCGGCGCGAAGGTCGTCCTGAAGGTCGCGTACTACGGCTTCGACGACGTGGTGGGGCTCGCCTTCGACCAGATCCGCAGGGCCGCCTTCACCAGCGGGCAGGTCGCGGTCCTGGAACGGTACCTGGAGATCCTCGGCCGGGCCATAGACGCGAACCGTATCCCCGAGCGCCGCCTCGCTCTGTGGGCCGGCGCCCTCACGGTGGCCCGCCTCGCCCCGAACGAGGTCTCCGACCCCCGGGATGCCACCGAACTCCTCCTCGGCGCGGTGAAGCTCGGGGAGCGCCTGGTGGGAGCCGGGGTGGGCGTGGAGGCCGACCTCGAAGAGCTCTCCGGGCTATCGGAGGATCTTCCGGAGGGCGGCAGGATCCGGGGGGCCGTGGAGGAGGTCTTACGGGGCGCGACCCGGTAGGCTCGAGGCAGGGGAGGATCTCGTTGTTCGACGGCGGTGTTTTAAGGGAAGCTTTCGAGGGGCTTGCGGGGGTGGTCGGCGGACCGGAGGTCGGTGTCCGGCTCCTCCTGACGCTCTTCGTCCTCGCCGGGGCGCTCGCGTTGCGCCGCGTGGCGTCGCAGGCCGTCCGGCGACGGTTCGGGACGATGGGGCAGGGCGGCGGGGGAGGGCCGTCCGAGGCAGGAAGGGACGACCGTCACAGCGCCTACTGGATCAGGAAGGTGTCGGCCTACGCCGTCTGGGGGGTGGCGGTGCTGCTCGTGATCTTTATTTGGGCGGAGTTCGGTCGGAGGTTGGGCTTCGTAGTGGGGGCAGCTTCGGCCGGGGTGGCCTTCGCGTTGCAGAACGTCCTGGGCTCCTTCGCCGCGTGGCTCGGTATCCTCGCGGGAGGCGTCTTCAGGGTCGGTGACCGGGTGATGATGGGCGGGGTGAAGGGGGACGTCATAGACCTCTCGCCCCTGAGGACCACGGTTATGGAGATCGGGAGCCCCGGCGCCTCCGAGGACTCAGACGTCTGGGTGCGCGCCCGCCAGTACACCGGCCGCGTCGTCACGGTCTCCAACAAGGCGTTCTTCGACGAGCCCATCTACAACTACTCCAAGGACTTCGACTACGTGTGGGAGGAGATCTCCGTCCCCGTCTCCTACAAGACGGCCTGGGAGAAGGCCCGCGACATCCTCCTCGAGGAGGTGGAGGGGGCCACGCGCGGCTTTAGGCAGGAGAGCGCCGAAGCGCTCGCCGAGATGTCCCGGCGCTACCTCGTGGGGAAGAGCGAGGTGGAGCCCCAAGTCTTCGTCAGGCTCACGGACGATTGGGTCGAGCTCTCCGTCCGGTTCGTGATCCCGACCCGCTCCGCCCGCTCCCTCAAGAGCGGCATCTCCGAGAGCGTCCTCAGGCGATTCTCGGAGGAGAACGTCGCCATCGCCTCGACCACGAGCGAGATCGTCGGCTTTCCGTCTCTGCGAATAGAGGGCCTCGAAGAGGCGCTCGACGCCCTGCGCCACCGCGACGGCGACGGACAGCCGGGGACCCGGGCAAGGGAGGACTGAGGAGGCACGGGCGAGTGATACCCTTGCCCAGAGGACAAACGGGGGTTGCTCCGCGGACCAGCGCCCGTGCCGAGCATTGCCCCGTCAAGGTCGATCTGGCGTCGTCTGACGCACGCGGACAGCGCAACTACGCCGGCGAGTAACGGGCGGCGAACCTCCTCGTCGGCATCCACGGAAAGGATAGGATCTGATACCTCACCGATCCCGCTTTGCCCAGATTCGCACCCGGGCGCGAGTCCTTCGTCAGTAACCCGCTCACGTTGTTGTGGACCTTGGTCCCTCCCGCGCGATCTCCGGCGCGAGAGGCGGCCCCTCCTGTGTCATAGGTCTACGTCCGAGTTCGGGAGTCGCTCCTTGTCGGAGCCTACTACCTGGCCGAAATTCAGCAGCGTGACGAGGACTACGCCCCCGATGGTATTGCCCAACGTGGCCGGGGCGAGGAAGCCGGAGAAGAAGTCCCAAAGCGGCGTTTCGCCGGCGAAGACGCTCATCAGGACCTCCGTCGAGCCGGCGATGCAGTGTGCGAGCCCCGCGGCCGGGATGAGGAAGGAGAGGACGTAGATGGAGAAGGCCTGGGAGATCGTGTCCCTGCAGGCCGACACTACCCAAGCTACGAGCGCCACGAGCCACCCGCCGAAGACCGCTTTGAGGGTCAGAGTCCAGAACCCGGGCTCCAGGTTATGGGCGGCTTCCTCCAGCAGGAGATCGAAGGCCGCGGGGTCGAGCAGGTTCCCTTACGTCACGGCGACGGCGAAGATCGCCGCGCCCAGGACGTTGGAAGTGAAAACTACCGCCCAGAACCGGAGCATGTTCGCCAGGCCGTTGGTCTCGTCCAGCACCACCGTAACGGGGGTAACGGTGTTCTCGGTGAAAAGCTGGGCGCGCCCGAGGACGACGATGAGGAACCCTATCGGGTAGAACAGCATGGCGACGAGCCCTACACCGCCGGCCATCGCCCCCACGACCCCTAGGGCCAGCGCGGAGAAGGAGATGTTGAGCCCGGCCGCGAGACCGCTGAGCGCCAGTCCCGCGTTGGCGCGCTGGAGGTTCTCGCGCCCGTCTTCGATGACGGTCTCCAGGATTTCCGGCGCCGTCTTGAGGGCGGCCACGCTACCTCCGGGCTCGAGCGTCTGCGTCCCCTACAGGGTTACGACGTTCTCGCAATCGGAGACGGTGTCCGTCTCGTCGACGACGCAGGTGTCGTTGCCGGGACCGCCCGCGACCGTGTCCGCCTCGCCGTCCCCGGCCCCGAACAGGAAGTCGTCCCCGTCGCCACCGTCGAGGTTGTCCGCGCCGGCCTGCCCGAAGATGGCGTCGTTGTTGCCGAAGCCGGAGAGCGCGTCGTCGCCCGCGCCGCCCCGCAGCAGGTCGAGGCCCGCGCCGCCTTCCAGCCGGTCGTTGCCGGCGTCGCCCTCGATCAGGTTGTCGCCCGCGGCATCGGAGAGGAGGTCGTCGCCGCCCATACCGGACAAGGCGTCCGATCCGGGCGCGCCCCGGACGAGCTCCCCTGCCTCGGAACCCATGATCGCCTCGCCGACACCGGTGCCCCCAAGCGCCTCGCCTGCCTGCTCGCCCGCGTTCGACAGCGTATCGCCGATTTCGGTGCCCGAGAGCAAGCCCCCTTCCGCTTCCTGGGCGAGAGCGGCCCCGCCGGTGAACGTCAACGCCAAAGCACCCGTGGTCAGGACGAGGGCCGCCCGTCTCGCGATCCGCTTCATCCGCGTACCTCCTTCGTTTCCCCGCCTGCGGGGAGGTCGTCTACAACGACCCGCAGTCTAGGACGCGAATTGCGGGTGCCCGGTTAAGGGTGTGTAAGGGGAACGTAAACCCGCCAGTGGTGCTTCTATGATCGAGAAGATACGCGCAGGGGGAGCGTCCGTACAATGCATACGGTCTGCCACTCGACGCCTCGGAAAGACGGACCGGTCGGCAGAGACGAAGAGCGCGAAGCCTTTCTAGTCCCTCACGGATCGTGCGCGGCTTCGGCCGCCTGCAGTCAGCGACACCGGCCGGACGGCCGCAACTTAACGGAAACCTTACCGCTTCTTTACTACCCCTGGTCAACGCTTCGTTCGTGTCTCTTACCATGCACATAATGGGCCATTCGCTCGGAAAGCGAGGTGGTTTTTGAGGTCCGATGAAACGTGGGTGGGGGCGAGGGTACGGGTGCGGGAGGGCTGCCAAAAGGCGGACCTGCGGGGGCGCGTCGGCACCGTGGCGAAGGCGTATGGTACCCGCGACCGAACGGCCCTGCACGTACGTTTCGACGACGGCCTGTGGCAACTTCTGTGGCCCCGCGACGTGGAGCGGGAGGGAGGAGCTACACGGCACGATGGTGGTCGAGGTGATGCGACCTGCGGAAACGGAGCCGGATGAGGGCGTCGATCGGAGGCGCATGCGGGAGAAACCCGAACCGGCCCACCGGCAGGTGGTACGACCAAGGGAGGCCAAAGCGTGTTCGACCCCGAGTCTTCGGGGGCCGCAGCGCAAAGAAGATAGTTAATGCTTCGGTTTGCCGACATTCCCAAGGGCTACCGCGCAAAGACCGAACTGCTGCCCGGGGGCGGATCTCACGACGGGGGCGGACGGGGTTTCGAGCCTTCCGTCGAGCGAGCATTCGGTGCGAACGCGCACCTTGTGGACGTGGCCCGGCAAGACGGCGCGGACGATCCGGACTCTCGCGGTGTACCCTCGTGGTCGATGTAGACGCAGTTGCCCGGGAACGATGAGGCGAACTGGCCGCGGAGGCAAGGAGGTGAGGGAGAAGTAGTGAGGCAAGAGGCTTTGAGGGCGCGCGATCTGTACAGGGCGGTCCTCCTGCTGGCGCTCCTGGGGCTGGTAGGGCTCTTCTTTGGCCAGATCCTTCAGTTCCTGGTGGTGTCCTTCGTGGCATTGTTGCTCTCCCTCGCGCTCGCGGCCGGAGCGAAGCTCTTGGCCCGACTCCGCCTGCCCAGAGCGGTCGGCGTGATCGCCACGCTGTTTATTCTGTTCGGGGCGTTCGTCGCGATGGGATACGCGCTCGTCCCACCCTTGATAGAGCAGTTCGGTCAGTTTTTGGGAGACCTCCCGCGTATCCTGGCGATGCTTCAAGAACAGATCGGTCCGCGGGCCTCCGGGGGGGATCCGTCGGCGACACAGGGTGTGATCGCGCGGCTGGAGCGGGAGATCTCGGGCTTGCTCGCGACCCTCAACTACGACCCTTTAGCCCTGGCGAGGGACGCTTTGGGGTTTTTGAGGACGGTGTTGGGCGTGGCTTCCGTCCTGATCGTCCTCGTCGTGGCGGCGGTCTACGCGGCGATCGAGCCCCGCCCTATCGTCGAGGGCTTCTTGCGCCTTTTCCCGAGGCACGGGCGGGACCGAACGCGCGCGTTGCTCGCCGACCTTCGCGTTACGCTCACGCGGTGGATGTGGGGTACGGCCGTCGACATGACGACCGTGGGCTTGATGACCGGGCTCGCCCTCCGGCTCGTGGGATTCGAGTTCCCTCTGCTCTTCGGCGTCCTGGCGGGGCTCCTCACCATCGTCCCGTTCTTCGGCCCGATAGCCGCGACGGTCCTCGTGGGGCTCGTCGCGCTGGCGGAGGGTTGGGTGCACGCGCTCGTCTGCGTCAGCGCGCTCGTCGTCGTCCAGCAGATAGAAGGCAACGTGCTCGTCCCGCTCATCATGCGTCGGGCGATCCTTTTGCACCCGGCGGTGATAGCCCTCGGCATTCTCTTCGTCGGATGGACCATCGGTCCCCTCGCCATACTAGTCGCCGTCCCCATCCTCGCTACCGCGCGGGTCCTGATCCGGCACCTCTGGATCGAGCGCGTAAGTCCGACCGAGGAAGGCCGGGCGGGTGACGGGCGGCCCGGCTCCGAGGAGAAACCGGAAGGAAGCAGTGGCGGGGGCCCGAAGGGGGAACAGGTCCGGACCGGTGCACACGAGCGGGCGCAAGGGGCGCGGAGGCTGCCCTGAGCGCCCTAAGTTTCCGCTTCCGCGCGACGAGCAAACGTTTCCTTTACTCGTCCTTAACCGTAACTACGCGCAGCGTTTGTAAGCTGACACGCTAGAGCCCTCGGGCTGTTCACTCCGGGAAGCAAGAGCGGTACGCGCTTGAGTTCGATCTTGCGGGAGGGGTGGCGGTCGTTGTGGCGGCGGGCGCCAGAGGCGCGTCCGGGAGGTACGGCTTGACGCTGGCCCTTAGCAACGAACTGTCCCCGCCGGTACTTGGACCGCCCGACGGGCTCGCCGATGGACGAGGCGTAAGCGAAAGGCACGAAGCGGAAGGGGTCGGTTTGGAACCAGAGTTCTGCGAGCTCAGGAACCCACGGGTCGTGATCGGGGTGAAGACCCGTAGCAGTGTCCACGGGAGGCTAAGATCGATGGACGCGGTACTAGTGCTTCGGGACAGCCCACGGGTCAAAGACCCTACCTGCGGATCGCGTGGTGCGAGGAGTCGGGCTCGCGAAGGGTACTCACGGCGCGGAAGAGGCCCCGGTGTCCCGAGGGGTTTTGACGCAGGGACGCGTGCGCTCGAAAAACACCCCCTGTCGCCTAAGGCAAACGGGTCACGATGAGCGACTCGCTGACTGGCCTCGCAGGATGGGTTCTCGGCGTCATTCAATCTCTGGGCTACGTGGGCATCGCCGTCCTGATCGCGCTGGAGAACCTGCTTCCACCCATCCCCTCGGAGGTCATCCTTCCTCTCGCCGGCCTCCTCGTCGGGCAGGGGCGCTTCGCGTTCCTGCCGGTGCTGATAGCCTCTACCGCCGGATCACTCGCCGGTGCCCTGGTGCTCTACGGCCTGGGGCGGTGGCTCGGCGAGGAACGCCTGCGCCGGTTCGTCAAGAGGTATGGCCGATTCCTGCTGCTGGACGAGTCGGACCTGGACCGTGCCGTCGGGTGGTTCGACCGCTACGGCGGGCCCGCCGTTTTCTTCGGCCGGCTCGTCCCGGGGTACGAAGCCTCGTCTCCGTACCCGCGGGTACGGAGCGCATGCCCGTCTGGCGCTTCGTCGCCTACACGCTTGGCGGCAGCGCACTGTGGAACGCGCTGCTCGTCGGTTTGGGCTGGTTCCTCGGCGAACGCTGGACGTTGGTGCGCCAGTATGGGCAAGTGGTCCAGTACGTGCTGCTGGCGGCCCTGATCGGCGCGGTCGCCTGGTTCGTCTGGCGCCGATGGGGGAGGCGCAGGTGACCGGCAGCTCGTCGGGAAGAGCCGGGACCGAACCGTCCGCGCTCCGGTAGCGCGACACGGCTTAGCGTGCTCCGCGCAGCGGCCGTGTACGCACGCTCGTTGTAAAGATCTTGCGGGCACGAGGTCTCGTGCCCCCGGCAAACTTCATATCCACGTGCGCATCATCGGGCGTCGTAGGCTGACCTACGACGCCGAAGTCGCTGGCGCCTAAAGAAGCTCAACACCTCCTCGGACTCCAAGGTCTTCCTGACTCCTTCTAGCGCGAGGTGGAGGCTCCCCTGAGGATCGTCCAGCCCACCACCCCGGCGATCAACGAGGCGGCAAGGATGCCCAGCTTGGCCGCGTCCGCCAGCGCCCCGTTCGGGAAGGCCAGGTCCGTGATGAAGAGGCTCATGGTGAAGCCGATCCCGGCGAGCCACCCTGCCCCGTAAATGTGGCGCCAGGAAATGCTTCTCGGCAACTCGGAGACTCCGCTTCTCACCGCGAGCCACGCGAACAGGGTGACGCCGATCTGCTTGCCGAGGATCAGCCCGGCCACGATGCCCAGGGTCACCGGGCTGGTCAGCGCCTCCGCGGCACCTCCGCCGAGCGCGACGCCGGCGTTTGCCAGGGCGAAGAGCGGCATGACGGCGAAGATCACCCATGGGTGCAGCGCATGCTCGAGCTCGTGCAGCGGTGGCTCCAGTTCGTAGGCGGCGCGATTGAGCGCGTGCAGGGCGGCTTGGCGGTCCTCGTTCGCGAGCACGCCGTCGCCCTTCTCGCCGGATTGCTCGAAGCGGTCGAGAACGTACCTGCCGCGCTCGAGGAATGCTTTTGGGGCGATGAAGGATCTGACCGGCACCGTGAACGCCAGAAGCACCCCCGCTATCGTCGCGTGAACCCCCGAGAGCAAGAACGCCAGCCAAAGCCCAATGCCGAGCAGGGCGTAGACCAGCGTCCTACCCACCCCGATCAGGTTGGCCACGATCAAGGCGACCAGGAAGAGCGCTGCGAATCCTAAAGCTCCCCAAGAGATCTCCGCCGTGTAAAAAAGGGCGATCACCAGGACCGCTACTATGTCGTCGACGATGGCCAGCGCCGTCAGGAACACCTTGAGCGCCACGGGTGCCCTCTCTCCGAGCAACGCGAGCACGCCCAGGGCGAAGGCTATGTCGGTGGCCATCGGTATACCCCAGCCGGCCGCGCCCTCCGTCCCGGCGTTGATGGCGGCGTAGATTGCGGCGGGCAGTACTGCCCCGCCCAGGGCCGCGGCCACCGGCAGCGCCGCGCCGCGCAGGGAGGACAGCTCGCCCACTAAGATCTCGCGTTTGATCTCCAGCCCCACGACCAGGAAGAAGACCGCCATCAGGCCGTCGTTGATCCAGTGGGTGAGGTCCTTGGACAGCGAGTAATCTCCCAGCCCCACAGTCAGTTTCGTGTGCCACAGAGCGGCATAGCTCTCCCCCCAGGGGGAGTTGGCCCACGCGAGGGCGATCGTCGCGGCGGCTACTAGGAGTATGCCGCCGGAGGACTGCTTGCGGGTGAAGTCTTGGAAGGGACGCACGATCCTCTCCACCGGACGTCCTTCCGGGCTCACGTAGCGCGTCCTCCCTTCTGGACTTGAGCAAGGGGCACCCCCGATGTTTTCGGCCGGATAATCGGTTCGAGTACGGGTAAAGGCACGCGAAGATAGTAACGCGTCCGGCCTCCACTCACGGTCCGCCGGACCTCGGGTCTTTTTTGGAGCAGGCCGTGCTGCACGAGGGCCTTTGTCGTGCAACCGTTTGCGCCCGTCGTGAACGTATCCGTGGCGCCGCAACGACACTCGGGAGGACATCATGCTCTCGGCGCCCAGACGGGCACGGGGGCACCGAAGGCGCGGTCGATGGCTCAACCGATGGCAGTGACGAGGACGATGCCGCCCGCCAAGGAGGCAAGCTCACGCGGGGTGGTGAAGAGGCCCAGCCGAAGATCCCGTGTCCGGGTATAGCTCCTCCGTCTCCGACGCGCCGGAACAAACGATCGACCAGCGCGTCCCCGCCCTACTTCCGAGGAGGGAACGGGCCTCGATCGTCGGTATGGTGCTCAAGACCTCCTTCCGTCCCTACTGCTGCCCCCCGAACTTTGCGTTCCGTCGGACAAGTACCTGGCGGCGAGTACACTCCCCAAGCCGAGCACCAAGCACGTTGCCTCAAAGGGACCACGATCGAAGGACCCGAACCAAGCCACACCGATCGGAAACGAGGCCAACTTTACCACCAGCAGCAACACTCCCAAGCCTCCGACCATGTGACGGACGGTCGCAACGTCCCTCTGCAAGAAGCCCGCGTAGGCGAACAGCAGGCCCACTCCCACGTGGTAGAAGCCCGTCAGCGGGCCGAGGCCCCACAGGTTCGAGAAGCCCACAACACCGGTCATCAAGAGCGCCACGGCCGCCACCCGCACGTACAGGCGCAACACGAAACGCTACCCTTCCCTCGTGGTTACGTCGGCGCCCCCCGGTCTCGGCACGAGGAGGGGGCCGAGGAGGCCTTCGAACCCCTGGTGGGGCGAAACATGCCTCGGGGTACTGCCTCCCCTACGGGGCTGGCACTACCCGCGCCGCGCCTGAGCAAGAGTTCACGAGCAGCGCGGCTAGGCCTTTGAGTCGGGTGCGATGCGTTGGATGCTGTCTGTGATCCTGAGGTGCCCATCCGTGCCCTCGCCAAACCGACCGCCGCCAGGCCACCCCCTGCTCCGCCGCGAAGCCTCACCGCCAGCGGCCCAACCCTGCTTCCTTTCGACGATCGGCCACAGACGCGGTCGCCCGGCCCGACGGGCGATCTTTGCCATGGCTTTTTCCTCCCCGTGTGACCTTGCGGTACCAGCCCTCGTCTGCGCGTGGTACTCGTACCCATCCACTTTGTAAAAAACCACATCTCATGCGCGAGCGACCGCAAATGTATGGGATAGGGGTAAGGGTTAATGGGCTACGACGACCCGGACAGCGCTGCCTTTACCGTACGCTAACAGGCCTTTACCTGGAGCTAACGGTGGCGAGCGACAATAAGGGAGCCGTTGCGGACCGGCGCCTTTCTACCTCCCCCGTTTCCACGCCGGTCCGCGCGGCGCAGTCTCCCCCTACCTGTCCATCCTTCGGTTCCGTACGACACCGGGCACTCTGTACCGTGCCGCCCTAGCCCTCGGGTCGCCGGCCACCCTTGCGGTTTCGGCAGAGCCCTCGTCTGTAAACGCCCGAGCGCTGTTGATCGGGATCGGCCTTCGAGCAAACGAACTTTCTCGGCACGTCGGCTTGCTTTGCCGTCCAGCAGGAGCCGGTCGCGGAGGTTCGACGCGCCGAAGCCAAAGCTTTACCGAACCTTTGCGGTTCCTTAACGAGCGAGGGGTAAACCGGAGCGAGCGACAGCGGTTCGAGCAACGAGCAGGAGGCACAAGTCCGAGGCGCACGGCGCGAAGAAACCGTCCTCTTGTACGAGAGTAGGAAACAGACGAGGTCTGCCGCTGGCCGTCGCCGCGAATTGCCGCAGCGGGCAGGTGGCGGATGACAAGCGCACCGGTATTCGTTTCTCTTCTCGCTGCTCTCGGCCTGGCCGTCGTGCACCTTTTCTCCGGCAGGCTGCGCTTTCTGAATGGTACCCCCCGCAGTATCTGGCTCTCCATCGCAGGGGGCGTCTCCGTGGCCTACGTCTTCGTGCATCTGCTGCCGGAGCTGGCCGAGGGGCAGGAGGCGATCGCCGAGGCCCTGGGGCAGGGTTTTCTGGCCCTCTTGGAGAGCCACGTGTACCTTTTGTCGCTCGTGGGTCTCGCTACCTTTTACGGCCTGCAGCGCGCGGCCAGCTCGTCAAGCAAGCGCCGCAAGGGGGCAGGGGAAGATCGGGCGAGCACCGGTGTGTTCTGGCTGCACGTCTCCTCGTTTACCGCTTACAACGCCATCATCGGTTACCTCCTGCTACGGCGGGAGGCGGGAGGCGGGCGTGTCGCAGGGGCTTCTCCTCTTCTTTCTGGCGATGGCCCTGCACTTCGTGGTCAACGACCACGGTCTGCGCGAGCAACACAAGTCCGCTTACCGCCGGGTTGGTCGCTGGGTCTTGAGCGCCGCGATTCTCCTGGGCTGGATGCTGGGCCTTCTGGTCGAGGTTCCCGAGTTCGTGGTCGCCGCGATAACCGCCTTCCTGGCCGGCGGGACCGTACTCAACGTCCTGAAAGAGGAGCTGCCCGAGGAGAGGGAGAGCCGCTTCTGGGCCTTCGCCCTCGGCGTCGCCCTGTACGCGACGATCCTGCTGGCGCTGTGATGGTTCTCCCTCTAACAGGCCTCGGGCGGGGCCGACCAGACCGCTGCACGCTGGCAGACGTATATTTCGAGCGGGGGTTGGCGCGCGGTCCTTCGTCGCGACGGCTGTCGGACCCGTCTCAGGGCTCCGTTCCGCAGGCCGCGAGCGAGGAGCACGGTCGACGGGCCGGCGGCACCGTCACGGCGAGCGAATCATCGAAGAGGGGGACGCAACGCTGGCCAATGCGACGTTGCGGCGCGGAGGACGGGTGAATAGGGGTTGAGCGAGTTGAACGTGGGGCTGGTAACCGTGGGGGCGCTTGTCCTCCTGCTTGGACTGCTCTCCAATTCGATCCATCGGGCGCCCATCTCCACGCCCATCTTGGCCTTGCTGGCCGGCGTTCTGGTCGGGCCCGCCGCGTTCGGCCTGCTCGACCCGGCACGCTGGGGCGATCAGCAAACGATTTTGGAAGAAGCGACGAGGCTAACGCTCGCGATCTCGCTTATGGGGGTGGCGCTCAGGCTGCCCGGGCGGTTCTCCTTGCGCAACTGGCGGACGCTCGCGGTGTTGCTCGGGTTCGTGATGCCGTTCATGTGGCTCGCGAGCGGGCTCTTGGTGTACCTGCTGCTGGGCCTACCCTTCCTCGCGGCCCTGCTCGTCGGCGCCGTGATCACGCCGACCGACCCCGTGGTCTCCAGCACCATAGTCACGGGCGGGTTGGCGGAAAAGAACCTCCCCGCGCGCCTCAGGCACACCCTCTCCGCGGAGTCCGGCTTCAACGACGGCCTGGCCTACCCCTTCGTACTCCTGCCCATCCTCCTCCTCGCACGGCCGCCCGGTGAGGCCCTCTCGCACTGGCTGACCCACACCTTGGTGTGGGAGGTTGTAGCGGCCATGATCTTCGGCGGACTCGTGGGCTACGGGGCGGGCGAACTCGTGGAATGGGCCGAGGCGCGCGAGACGATAGGGGAGAGCTCCTTTCTCGTCTACACCATCGCCCTCTCCTTCGTTGTCTTGGGCGCCGCGAAGCTCATTGGCACCGACGGCATCCTCGCGGTCTTTCTGGCCGGGCTCGGCTTCGACCGGGCGGTGAAGGGCGATCGGGAGCAGCAACGACAGGTACAGGAGGCGGGGACGCGCTTCTTTATCCTGCCCATCTTCGCGCTGCTCGGCACGAGCATACCGTGGCGGGGGTGGCTGGAGCTCGGCTGGAGCGGGGTAGTGCTGGTCCTGGCCGTGCTTCTCCTGCGCCGGTTGCCCGCCGTGCTGGCGACGCGCCCGCTCATGAGTGGGGTAAGGGGACGGGGCGAGACCCTCTTCCTGGGATGGTTCGGCCCCGTCGGCGTCGCCGCGCTCTACTACGCCAACCTCGCGCTGCAGGAGACGGGGGTCGAGGAGGCCTGGACGGTCGGCAGCCTCGTCATCTGCGCCTCCGTGCTCGCCCACGGCGTGAGCGCTACCCCGCTGACCCGCCTCTACGGAAGGCGCCGCGCCCCTGATCGGGACGACGGCAAGGGGTGCCGGTAGGTGCAGATGCGGGGGAACTCGCGGGAGGGGCTGCCCACAAAGGTCACACGACCGAGTGGCCGCCCGACGCTCGTCCGAGAACCGGTTAACTCCGCGCTGCTGGTACTCGAGACAGTCTCTGGCCGTCGCGCCGTGCTACTGCTCCCAAAGCCCTGACGGGTCCGTTCGCATCGGAGGTTCGCGATGGTGGAAAACTCGGCAACTGCAAACGCCCGTAAGCTCGTTTGTTGGGCCTCTGATCCCGTTATCGAGCAGGTTCGTCGATCGTGGGACGCACGGAGTGTGGTGGCGTGAGCCGCGGCGTTTCGAGGTACTTCGCGGCGGTCCCGTTGGTAGTTTTGCTGATCGCGGGCTGCGGCGGGGAGGGGGGGACACGGCTGGCCCCGCAAGAAGAGAACGCTTCGGCCGCAACGACGATGAGCCAGGCCGGCGACGTGGAGGCCGAAGAGCCTGACCGAAACGCGGAAGGCAAGCCCTCCTCCTGGTCGGGGCCCGAGAGCGGCGGGGGCGAGGGGGCGGCGAACCGTATCCGGGATGTCGAACTCGACTACCTGCGGGGGTACGATCGGGTGAGGATAGCCTTCGGTTCCGGGGAGGGGGAGGCGTCTAGGATCCCGCGCTGGTCGGTGGAGAAGCCCCCGGAGGGCGGGTACGTCCGACTCCTCTTCCCGGGCGTGACCTCCACGCAGACCGCAGGGGAAGATCTGGCCGGGCTCACAACCGACGCCTACTACGTGGTCCAAGCGTCGGACGGCGGGCTGTTCGTCGACGTGCTCGCCCTCGACGCCTTCGAGTACCGCGTGACGGAGCTTACGGAGGCGGGCCAACTCGCCATAGATTTCCGCAACGCGCCGGGCGGGCTCACTTGTCCGGCGGTCCAGGCCGAGAACGTGGTCGTCACCGAACCGTGCGAGGCCGAGGAGGCGGTGGCGGGCGAGCCGCTCCCCATCGAGGGTTACTCGCGCAACCCCAAAGGCTCGATCGTCGCGGTGCTGCTCGACGAGCAGGGTGCTCCCATAGCCAGGGAGACGATCCGGGCCGAGGACGGGAACGGTGCCTGGGGACGCTTCGAGGCGACCATTACGGCACCACCTGCTTACGAGGGATTGGCTACCCTGCGGATCGGGGACGAGAACCCGATCGGGACGCAAACGGGGGCGGAGGTACCCGTGTTCTTTGGCGTGAGCCAGGATGGGTGAACCGCGCGCGGCGCTACCAACGGCCAGGTCTCGGGACCGGAGTTGGCCCAAGGATTAAAGGACGCAGTTCTTGCTGCCGCCCATCTCCATCCTGCCGTCCCTAGGGCGTCTAATCGGCGATGCCTCCTCGTCCGCCAGTGCCTTCGCCGCAAAGGGGTATCCGTCGTGGAAGCCGAAGGGGCAAGGGCGCCGCCGTGTTGGAAGGCAAGGCGTGGATACGGCAAACCATCGAGGCGCCGGAGCGTAGGAGTAAGGCACGAGCGTTACGACGACCGCCCGCCTGCACTAGCGAGACGCTGCCGCGGCGCGGCCGCAAGAGTTGCCGCCTCGAGAGCTACGTCGGCAGTCTACGTGAAGACTCTGCGGACCATGATGAGCAGCAGGTGGCGAACAGCATGCGCTTGCGTCGAGGACCACCGGTTCCGGGGAGCGGTGTTCGAACCATCGACCTAAGGAAGGCTTGCCGGGAGTATGCCGAGAAGGGGCCGTGACTAAGGATTTGCTGATGTCGGGGTGGCGGGCCGCACCCCGAGGAAGGAGGGGGGTGAGTGGGGAGCGCGAACCCGCCACGCGCCGACTCCCCCGCGGTAGGGCTTCGGCGTAAAGGGCCCGTGAAGCTTGCGTTAAGCGATCGCAAAAAGGTTTCGCGGGGAGGGGGCGCCGGCAGCGATCGGGACGGTATTGTCGGACGACCGGTGCAGTCCGAGGGAGGGGAACAACTCGCCGCCACCGCCGAAGCGTCACAGGCCTCTCGCGCGGAGGGCGTTAGGACGAACGCGACGGCGAGCTACCGTCCGCGTACCGCGTACTTCTTTGGCCGCGAGGACGAGCGCGGTTCTTTGCGCAACCCGCCTTCGCCTGCCGTTGGCGGCCTACTCCGGCGGAGGCCAGCCTTGCCCTATATGGGCGCGGCGACCAGGTCTTCTCGATAGCGTGTCCCTTTTTGCGAGCGCTCGGCGATACTTCGACTGGCGCCGGGTGCTCGCATCCGTACCCTCGCCACGCCGCACTCGACGGCGTTTGGACTACGATCATCTCCGCGCCGTCGAAATCGTCCCCGACGAAAAACGTCTCCGGTTCCACAGGGAGGACCAGTTCGGCATCGGCCCCCGGGTAGCTTTCTCGCACGAGGCCGAAAGCACGCTCGACGGCGCCGAGGAGGACGTAGATCAGGGAGTCATTGACTCGGCGCAGGAGGATGCGCAAAACGCCGTCGCCCCTGGCCCGCCCGAGGGTGTTCGGGCCAGACGCTTCGAGCCGTTTTTGGCCTCGGCCTCCGTCAGGCCGGCCGGAGAGCTGCCGACAAAACGTCGAGAACCTCTGCGGTCTCGAAGGAGTGCCAGTCAGCGTCGGACGGTCTCGTACGGCTTGTCGCCGTGGGCAAGGTTCTCGTCCGTCGTTTCAGGCGTGGTGAACGGTGTCTCGCCGCCGCGCTTGTTCGGTGTCGGCCCCGGTCCGGGCGCCCCGGCTCCGGGGGAGGATCAGCACCGACCCCGTGTGGGCCCGCGCGATCTTGGTCGAGACGCTGCCGAGGCGCGCCCGCCTTACCGCTCCCAGGCCCCGGCTGCCGACGGCCACGAGCGTCGGCTCCACCGTCTCCTGCGCCACTTCCAGGACCGTCATCGCGATCCCGTCGATGCCGTCGCTCCCTTCGTCGATCACGAGTCGCGCCTCCGGGCGCCTCCCCAAGATCTTCTCTAGCTTCCTCGCCCTCTCGCGCAACGCGGCCTCCGCGTCCCGCAAGACCTCCTCGACGATGCGGGCCTCTTCCTCGCTCCTCCCGCGCGAGGTCTCAAGGAGCCTCGGGTAGACCTGGACCATGAGGGCCTCGGCCCCCAGGAGGCCGCCGATCTTCGCCCCAAGTTCTCCGGCCCTCAGGGCGTCCTCGGAGGAGTCGTCGGCGATGAGCACCCTCGCCGGCGGCCAGGAGGAGGCGTCGTTTCCCGGACGCACGATCAGGACCGGGCAGTGGGAGTTGTGCATGACGCCTTCGGAGACGCTGCCCATCAGGAGGCGCTTGACCCCGCCCAGGCCCCGGCTGCCGACGACGATGAGGCCGGCGCCCATCTCCTCGGCGCAGCCGAGGATGCAGTCCACCGGGGAGCCCATGAGCAGGTGCGCCCCCGAGACCTTACCTCCCGCCTCCTCGATAAGCTCCACCCCTTCCTCGAGCATCCGCTGCCCGCGTTCGCGGGAGGCGAAGGGGGAGTGTAGCCTGAGCGCCACGCTCATGTACTCGCGGGGCGGGACGAACTCGAAGGCGTGGACGACGTGCAGCTCCGAGCCGCTCCTCCTGGCGAGGTCGATCGCCGCCAGGGTCGCGACCGCCGCGTCCTCGGAGCCGTCGGTGGCGAGCAGGATCTTCCCCGGCGAGATACCCATCTCCCTAATCTCCCCGTACGGAGGCGAACGCTGCCTCCCTCGCGCGCTGCTGGGGATGATCGTCTGAGGTGCCTTCCAAGCAGGAGCTGAGAAAGCCTTCCCTGTGCACGAAAGCAGCGTTCGCCTCCCGTCCTGCCGGACCCGGGTCCAGCAGGACCCCGCTCACGCCGCGGCAGAGCGTCATGAGCATCGAGGAGAGCTCGCCTTCGGGAAACTCCCTCACGTGCCATCCCGCGCCGGGGAGAGCCGAGCGGAGGTAGCGCTTCGCCGTCGCCTCCTCAGCGAATACCGGCAGCACCTCACCGCCCGAGGGCAAGGAGAGAATCAGGGGGTCCAGGGCGCCGTTGACGCGCCTCACGATCAATCGTCGGGTATGCCCCCGAAGTCGGGCGCGGGAGCGAGGAGCGCCGCACCGCTGCCCCCTCCGCACGCCTCCCCGCCTCGCTTCCGGGACCGCCTCCAGAAACAGCATGCGCCTCGTGCCTCCTCTTCGTGTTGTCCGTCTTTGGTCCGGACCTTTATCCGCCGCAAACCTTCCGCTGCGACCACGACCCTTCAGGGCAGTAATAATCCTTCCGTGGCAGGAGCGGTTCGTGAACAAAAAGCGGCGTTCGTTTGACCAAAGTTGTTCATTTACGGGGACGGCGGTTGTAGTAACCTCCTGTTCGAAAAGGGAGGTCGTATGAGCTTGATCTCGTCCGGAGCGGTCGCACCAAACGGCGGGCTATGCGCGTCTGGGACTGCGGCACGCAGGCCTCTACGGTGGGCGGCTTGGGGACCACGCGGCGGAGACCGGCGTGCCGCGGCGTACCCGGCGCCGTGAGGGAGGTGCCCGAGCAGGAGCTCCGGGGAGCCCGTCGTCGCGGGACGGGCTGGAGACCCGCGTACGCCAGAAGGAGGCCGTCGCCTCTTTGGGCATCTTCGCCCTCTCGGGGCCGGAGCTACAGGTTCTTCTGGACGAGGCCTGCGCGCTCGTGGCGAGGACCCTCTCGGTGGAGTACGCCAAGGTCCTCGAGCTCCTCCCCGACGGCGAGCGCCTGCTACTCCGCTCCGGCGTAGGCTGGATGGACGGGTACGTGGGGAGAGCTACGGTCGGGACCAACCTCGAGTCGCAGGCCGGCTACACCCTCATCTCGGAGGGGCCGGTCGTGGTCGAGAACCTGCGGGAGGAGGTACGGTTCAAGGGCGCGCCTCTCCTGCACGACCATCGGGTGACGAGCGGCGTTACCGTAGCCATCCTCCTCGAGGACAGGCACTTCGGCGTGCTCAGCGCCCACACTAGCCGCAAACGCGCGTTCGCCGATCACGAGATCTTGTTCCTCCAGGACGTCGCGGACGTCCTCGGCGCCGCCATAGAGCGCAAGCTCGGGGAAGACGATTCTCGAAAGAAGGTTACCGAGCAATCGGAGAGGGCCGAGGCCGCCGAGCGCCGCTTCGAGTTTCTGGCCGGGGCGAACGCGCTGCTCTCGGCCTCCTCGCACCTCGACTACGCGGCGGTGCTCGACACCACGGCACGCCTGGCGGTGCCCGCCGTCGCCGACTGGTGCTTCGTAGACGTGCTGGAGTCGGGCGGACGGATCCACAGGGCCGTGGTGGGGACCTCGGGCTCCGGGGACGCGAAGCTCGCCGAGGGGCTGCGCCAGAAGTACCCGCTCGACCCCAACCTGCCGCACGGCACGCCGAGGGTGCTGAGGACCGGAAGATCGGAGCTCCTCCCGGAGATAGACGATCCGGTCTTGAGGTCCATCGCCCGCGACGCCGAGCACCTCGGGGTCCTCCGCCGCCTGAAGCCCCGCTCCTACATGTGCGTGCCGCTCCGGGGGCGCCGGAGGCCGACCGGGGCCATAGGGTTCGTCTCGGCCGAGAGCGACAGGAGGTACGGCCCCGACGACCTGGCGCTCGCCGAAGGGCTCGCCCACTGTGCGGGCCTCGCCATCGACCACGCCCTCAATCGCGTCCCGGAGGAGGAGATGGCCCGCGAGATCCTGCGCCTCTCCGGCCGGGGTCGCACCGTCGTCGCCCCGAGCGCTGACGCTCCGGAGCTTACCCGCCGCCAGCTCGAAGTGCTGAACCTCATGGCCGAGGGCATGCCCGCCAGGGAGATCAGCCGCAAGCTCCACCTCTCCGAGGCCACGGTCAGAAACCACGTCCGCTCCGTCAAGCAGGCCCTCGGGGCCCGCTCGCAGCTCGAAGCCCTCGCCCAGGCCCGCAAGCTGGGCGTCCTCCCCCGCTAGCGGCTCCCGTCCCCCGGACGACTTTGACCAAAAGTCGCTACGAACTTGGCAACAAACGACGATGGCGCTCGAACCCTCGCGTTTTACATTGTGCCCATCGACGCGGTAGCCGAGTTTTGGGGACAGTTATGAGAGGGGAGGCCCGATTGCAAGCGACGACATTGTCGCCGCACCCCGACGGTAGCGGACCGTACGCGAGGCGGTCGACGGGAGAGCGGGGTACCGTGCCCCGAAACCAGCCGTCCGCAGCCGACGGGCCACGCACGCACGGGCTCCCCCAACCTCCGGCGGCTACCGCGCCCCCTTCCGAGCTCGACGTTGCGACGGGTTAGCGCGACCCGCAGCGAGCTCCTGGGGAGGCGGGCGAGGATCTCGCTCGCCGAGACCGGGCGCGACCTCCTGAAGGAGAAGCGGACCGCCCTTATGAGGGAGTTCGACCGCTTGAGCCGGTCGGCGCTCGCCGCAATGCGGGACCTGGAGGACCGGGCGGGCGAGGCGCGAGCCTCCCTTGGCGAGGCGGTCGCGCTCGACGGCCCCGAGGCCGTCGGGTCGGCCGCGCTCGCCGCGTCCGGGGACGTCGGCGTGGAGCTCGAGACGAAGAGCGTCGCCGGCGTGCCCATCGTCGAGCTGGACCACGAGCCCGTCAGAAGGGCGCGCGACGCGCGCGGCTACAGCCTCTCGGCGACCACGCCGCGCGTCGACCGGGCGGCCGAGGACTTCGAGGCGGTCCTCGAAGGGCTCCTGGACGTGGTCGCCGTCGAGATCTCCCTGAGGCGGCTGGCCGAGGAGATCTCGCAGACTACCCGCCGGGTGAACGCCCTGGAGAACGTCGTCGTCCCCGGGCTCGAGGAGGAGCGCGACTACATCGCGATGGTGCTGGACGAACGGGAGATGGAGAGCCGCGTGCGCTTGATGCGGGCGAAGGGATGCTCGGAAAAGGAAGGGAAAGAGCATTGAGAGAGACCGACGGCAGGGCCCTGAACGCGGCATCCTCGAACGGCAAGCCGCCCGGGGAGACGGCGCTCGAGTCCGTCCGCCGGCTCGAGGAGACGCTCGAAGGCAAGCGGGAGCTGCAGGCGGCGGTCGAGGGGCGACTGAAGGCGGCGCGCGAGGAGGCCGGGCGCATCGTCCGGGAGGCGCGCGAGGAGGCGCGCCGGACCCTCGAGGAGCGGCGCGGGCAAGCCCTCGCCGCCGCCGACGAGGAGGCCGCCCGCGTCCTCGCCGGGGCCGAGGCCACGGCGGAGGACCTGCGTGCCCTGGCCGCGAAGGACCGGCCGGAGGCGGTGCGGGCGGTCGTCGGGCACGTCCTGCCGGCGCGGGGCCGGGGAGGTTAGCGCGTTGCTCGCGAAGATGGCGAAGGTCCGGCTCGTCGGCCCGAGGGGCAGGTTGGATCTGGTGCTGGAGGAGCTGCACAAGCTCGAGCTCGTCCAGCTTGCGGACGTCAAAGGGGAGCCCTACAGGGTCTCCCCGCTCCCCGAAGACGACCGGAGGCTCGCGCGCGCCAGCGAGGTCAGGTTCCTCGTCGCGGAGCTCGAGGCCCTGCTCGACCTCCTCGGGCCGGACGCGCACCCGGGGCGGGGCGACCTCGTGCCCGGCGAGGTGGACGTCTCCTACGTCCGCTCGCGCCTTGCGGAGGTGGAGCCCGCCGTCGAAGGGCTCAGGGGGCGCATCGAGCATCTGGAGGACGAGAAGATCGTGCTTCCGCGCTACCTCGAACCCCTGGAGAACCTGCTCCCGCTCGTGCCGGAGCTCGCCGACCTCGAGGACCACGAGCTGGACAGGCTCCGGCTCGACACGGTGGCCCTCGTCCTGAACACGACCGATCTGAGCGTCGTCGAGACGCTCCGGCGGGAGCTCGCCGAGGTCTTGGGCTCCCGCTTCGAGCTGGTCTCCGAGGAGATAGAGGACGGCGCTATCGGCTGCGTGCTCGTCTTCTCCCACGACGACACCGCGGCCGTGCACGAGCTGCTCGGCCAGGAGCACGTCCGCCACGCCACGCTCCCCGAGGGGTACGAGAGGCTCTCCCTCAGCGGCACCGTCGCGGCGATGGAGGGGAGGCTCGAGGAGCTTCCGGCGGAGATCTCCGCCGCGAAGGAGGAGCTCGACGCGCTCCTCCGGCCGCACGAGGAGGAGTGGCGCACCCTGCTCGCGGGCCTCCGCGCCGAGCTCGAGCAGCTCGAGGCCGCCGATCTACTCGGCGGGACGCGCCGGGCGTTCGTCGCGGCCTTTTGGGTCCCCAAGAGAGACCTGCCCCGCCTGCGCGAGGAGCTCAAAGCCCGCGTGGGGGCCGAGGTGGTGGTCGAGGAGATGCCGGTGGACCGCTACGACGGGACGATGCCGGTCCTCATGAACAACCCCAAGCCGGTCAGGCCCTTCGAGGGGCTGGTCCGGTTCCTGGACCTGCCGCGCCCCGGCACGCTGGACCCGACCGGCCTGATGTCGCTGTTCCTGCCGATAATCTTCGGCGCGATGGTCGGGGACGTGGTCTACGGCCTCCTCCTGCTCGGGGTGGCGCTGTGGATGAAGCGGCGCTTCACCGGGCCGGGGATGCTCAAGGACCTCGGTTCGGTGCTGCTCGTCGGGTCGGTGTGGTCGATCATCTTCGGGTTCGTCTTCGGCGAGGCGTTGGGGAACCTGGGGTACGACCTGCTCGGCTTCGACTGGGCGCTGTGGTTCTACCGGCCCGACGGGCTCGTGCCGCTCCTGGTCTTCGCGCTCGCCCTGGGGGCGACGCACGTCGTGCTCGGGCTCCTGCTCGGCATCTGGCAGGGCTGGCGGGAGCGGCACCGCGGCGAGGTCGCGGAGAAGGTCGGCACCCTCATCGCCCTCGCCGGGGTCTTCGGCCTCGCGGGCCTCGTGGCCGGGATGATGCCGTCGGGGGCCGTAACGCCCGCGGTCGCCGCGGTGGTCGTCGGGCTCGTCCTGATGATGGCCGCGCACGGCGGAGGGATGGGGCTGCTCATGGGGCCTCTGGAGCTTATCGGGGCGCTGGGGAACGTGCTCTCTTACCTGAGGATCGCGGCCGTCGGGCTCGCGTCCGCGTACCTCGCGATCGTCGCCAACGAGTTCGCCGCGGTGGCGCCGCTGTGGATCGGGATCGTGATCGCGGCCTTCTTCCACGCGCTCAACCTCGCGCTCGCGGGCTTCAGCCCGATGATCCAGGCGATGCGCCTCCACTACGTGGAGTTTTTCGGCAAGTTCTACGAGGGGGGAGGCCGCCCGTTCACGCCCTTCGGCGCCCGGGCCGCCGGTCCCCCGGCCGAGGCCAGGGATGCCCGGGAGGACGCCGTCGAGGCGGAGCCCCGGGAGGGGAGGGAGGTGGCCCCGATCTAGGAGTCGCGCGGGTTAGGGACCACGTTGTTCCGGCGCCACCGGCGCCGGGTCGAGAGGAAGGAGAAGGGCTTATGGAACTGGGGTTGATCGCGATAGGTGCGGGGCTCGCCATCGGGCTTGCGGCGCTCGCTTCGGGGCTCGCTCAGAGCCGCATAGGGTCCGCCGCGATGGGCGCCGTGGCCGAGAAGCCGGAGCTCACGGGGCGGGCGATCCTGCTCATGGCGATCCCCGAGACCCTCGTGGTCCTGGGGTTCGCCGTGGCGGCCATGATCATCCTGCTCCTCGGCTAGGGGGACAACGACGTTGAGCCCCCTGAAAGACCTGCTCGCCGCGATACAGGCCGAGGCGGACGAGGAGCGCGCCCGCGTCGAGGCCGAGAGCCGCACCGAGGCCGAGGCTATCCTGGCTGCGGCCCGGGAGGAGGCGCAAGCCGTCCGCGACGGCATCTTGCGCTCCGGCGAGCCCGGCATAAGGGCGGAGGCCACGCGCCGCGTCGCCCTGGCGAACCTGGAGGCTGCGCGCTCCTTACGCCTCGTGCGCGAGGAGTCCTACAAGCTCCTCGTCGCCGGCGCGCGCTCCGAGCTCGCCGCCCTGCGCGAGGACCCCGCCCGCTACCGCGACGCCATGTTCGCCCTCTTCGGGGAGGGCCTCGCCGCCCTCCCCGACGCCGATACCCTGCGCGTCGACCCGCGGGACGAGGCCCTGGCCGCCAACACGGCGGACGGCCTCGCCGTCGAGACCGCGCCCATACCTCTAGGCGGCCTCGTGCTCGAGAGCGACGACGGCAGGACCCTGCGCAACACCTTCGAGGACCGCCTGGCCAACGCGGACCCCGACCTGAGGCTCTGGTATGGCCGCCGGCTCGACGCCCTCGCGGCGGGCGTGGAGGCCGCGGGGGTGGCTCGTTGAAGATACTCGGCCGTCCCGTCGCGCGCGCCGACTTCGGCTACGGCAACGCCCGCCTCAGGGCGCGCAAGGCCGGCCTCCTCGCGGGCGACGACTACGAGGCGCTATTGGACAAGGACGTGGAGGGTGTTTTGGGCTCCCTCTCCTCGACGGCGTACGCGCCCGAGGTGGAGGGGGCCCTCACCCGCTTTCACGGGGCGAGGAGGCTGCACGAGGCGGTGAAGGGGCACCTCGTGCGCGCTTTAGAGGAGATGCGCTCGTTCTACGCGGGGAGGGCCCGCGAGCTCGTGGACCTCATGCTCTCGCGCTGGGACCTCTCCAACACCGTCGCGCTGTTGCGCGGGGAGGCGACGGCGCCCCACACCGAGGAGGCGCTCCAGAACGTCGTCCCGATCGGCCCGTTCCCGGGCGCCTACGCGCGCGAGGTGGCGCGCCAGAACGAGTTCGCCGCGGCGGTCGGGCTCATGGTTCGCTGGAAGCTCCCCGACCCCGAGACCGCCCGCAGCCTCGACGATGCCTGGCCCGACTACGAGCGAACCGAAGACCTCGCGGGCCTGGAGCACGCCATCGCCGCCGCCTGGGCGCGGCGCACGGCCGACGCCCTGGAGCGCACGGGCCCGGAAGGCGAGACGTTGATGCGGTCCTTCGCGCGCGAGATCGACGAGCGCAACCTGCTCGCGGCACTCAGGCTGCGCGAGGCGCTCGCCCGCGGCGAGACGGACGCGTTGCCCGTCCTCTCGGGCCTCGGGCCCTATCTTCCGGGCGGACACATCAAACTCTCCCGCCTGGACGATGCCATCCGGCTCCCCGACCCCGAAGGGGTGGCGGCCGCGCTCGCCGACGCCGGCGCTCCGGCATGGCGCGCCCCGCTCGAGCGGTGGGGGCGCAGCGCGGACCTCGTGGCGCTGCAGGGGGAGCTCGAGGCGAGGCGCGTCCGCGACGCGGTCTCCCTCTTCTATAGGGGGATCCCCTCGGGGTGGACATCCCCCTGGCGTACGCCGCCGCCAAGGAGAACGAGGCGAGGAACCTGCGCCTCATCGCCGAAGGCGCCTCCGGGGGGCTCCCCCCGAGAGGGTGCGCTCGCGCCTGATCCTGCCGGAAGCGGGGGGCGAAGGGTGAGCCGCCTCATAGTCCTCACCACCCCCGACCTCGCGCCGGGCTACCGGCTCGCCGGGGCGGCGACCGTCGGTGTGGCCTCGCCCCAGGAGGCGGAGGCCACGCTGCTGGAGCTCGTGGACGGGGAGGGGGGCGTCATCGCCGTCCACGAGGCTTACCACGCGCGCCTGGACCGCGAGCTCCGGCGCCGCTTCGACGAGACCTTGAGCCCGCTCGTCGTGCCGCTCCCCGAGGGCGAGGCGCACGAGGCCGAGGGCGGGAGACGCGAGAGGCTGTTGAAGATGCTGTGGCAGGCCGTGGGATACGAGATCACGTTCGACGCCGAGGGAGGAGCCGCACGATGACACAGACCGACGTTCGCAGCAGACCCGACCGGGGGGCGCGCATCGACGGCGAGATCTGGCGCGTCTCCGGCCCGGTCGTGGTCGCCACGGGCCTCACGGATGCCCGCCTGTACAACGTGGTCTACGTCGGGGAGGCGAGGCTGCCGGGGGAGGTGATCCGGCTGGACGGCGAGAGGGCCACGATCCAGGTCTACGAGGACACCTCGGGCCTCCGCGTCGGCGAGCCGGTCGAGGACACCGGCGAAGCCCTCACCGTCGAGCTCGGCCCCGGCCTCCTCGGCGGCATCTTCGACGGCACCCAGCGCCCCCTCCCGACCATCGCCGCGGTCGGGGACGACCCCTACGGCGCGCCCACCATCGGGCGGGGCCTGCAGGTGCCCTCGCTGGACCGCGAGCGCCGCTGGACGTTCGTCCCCTCGGTCTCCGCGGGCGACAAGGTCGGCCCCGGCGACGTTTTGGGGATCGTGGCGGAGCCCACGGCGATCTCGCACAAGGTCCTCGTCCCCCACGGCGTCTCGGGCGTCGTCGAGGAGACACGCGAGGGCTCCTTCACCGTGGAGGAGCCCGTCGCCGTAGTCGGAGGGGAGCCGGTCGCGATGCTCAGGCGCTGGCCGGTGCGCGAGCCGCGCCCGGTGGCCCGGAGGCTCGACCCGGAGGAGCCCCTCGTGACCGGCCAGCGCATCCTCGACACCCTCTTCCCGGTCGCAAGGGGAGGGACAGCGACGATACCGGGCGGCTTCGGGACCGGAAAGACCGTGCTGGAGCAGTCGCTCGCCAAGTTCTCCGACGCCGACGTGGTCGTGTACATCGGCTGCGGCGAGCGGGGGAACGAGCTCACCGAGGTCCTGGAGGAGTTCCCCGAGCTCACCGACCCCAAGACTGGGGCCTCGCTCATGGGCAGAACCGTCCTGATCGCCAACACCTCCAACATGCCCGTCGCCGCCCGCGAGGCTTCGATCTACACCGGCATCGCCATCGCCGAGTACTTCCGGGACCAGGGGCTCGGCGTAGCCCTCATGGCCGACTCCACGAGCCGCTGGGGCGAGGCCCTGCGCGAGGTCTCCGGCCGCTTGGAGGAGATGCCCGCCGAAGAAGGGTACCCGGCCTACCTCTCGACCCGCCTCGCCGAGTTCTACGAGCGCGCCGGCTCCGTGGTCTGCCTCGGCGCCGACGAACGCGAGGGCTCTGTCACCGTCGTGGGAGCCGTCTCCCCGGCGGGCGGGGACTTCTCCGAGCCGATCACGCAGAACACTCTACGCCTCGCCGGCACGTTCTGGGCCCTGGACACCTCGCTCGCCCGCGCCCGCCACTTCCCGGCCATCGCGTGGGGGACGAGCTACACGCTCTACGAGCTGGACGGGTGGTTCGATCGGGAGGTCGCGGATGGCTGGTCCGACGGTAGGGCCTGGGCGCTCGACCTCTTGCAGAAGGAGGGGGCGCTCCTGGACATCGTGCAGCTTCTCGGGGCGGACGCCCTGGCGCCCGCGCAGCGCGCGATCCTCGCCACGGGGCGTCTGATGCGCGAGGACTTCCTGCAGCAGTCGGCCTTCGACGAGATCGACGCCTACTGCGCGCTGCCCAAGCAGCGCCACATGCTCCGCGTCGTTCGGGCCGCTCACGAAGCGCTCGTCGCCACCGTTGGGCGCGGGGCGGCGTCGGAGGCCGGGGCGGCCGTCCCGGCGCTCCGGGAGGTCTCCCGCATGAAGTACTGGCCCGACGAGGAGGCGGAGGGGCGGGCCTCGGATCTGATCGAGCGCATAAGGAAGGAGATGGAGGAGCTTTGAGCGAGAGGAGCCCGAACGGCATGACGCAAGCCATCGCAGGCACGAACGGCCGCGCGAGCCTCTTCTCCCTCGAGCGCCGGACGGTAGGCTACGTCTCGGGGCCGTTGCTCGTCGCCGGGGGCGCCGAAGGGGTGGGCTACAACGAGATCGTGGACGTCGTCGCCCCGAACGGGGAGACGCGGCGTGGGCAGGTCCTCGAGGTCGAGGGCGACAAGATGGTCGTGCAGGTCCTCGGCGGCACCCGCGGCCTCGACCGGCCCGCAACGAAGGTCCGCTCGCGCGGCGAGGTCGCGACGATGGCCGTAGGGTCCGACCTCGTCGGGCGCATCCTCGACGGCTCCGGCCGGCCCACCGACGGCGGCCCCCCCCTGAGGCCCGCCGCGTACCGGGACGTGAACGGCGCGCCGTTGAACCCCTACGCCCGCGCCCATCCGTCGGATTTTATAGAGACGGGGATCTCGGCGATCGACGGCCTGAACACCCTCGTGCGCGGCCAGAAGCTGCCGATCTTCTCGGGCTTCGGGCTGCCGGCGGCGGAGCTTGCCGCCCGGATCGCCGAAGGGGCGAGCGTGGTCGGCGAGGGGGAGGGCGACTTCGTCGTGGTCTTTGCGGCGATGGGCGTCACCCACCGCGAGGCGGCCTTCTTCAGGAGGCGCTTCGCCGGGAGCGCCGCCCTCGAACGGAGCGTCCTGTTCCTCAACCTCGCCGACGACCCGTCTGTCGAGCGCATCCTCACCCCGCGCGCGGCGCTCACCGCCGCCGAGTACCTGGCGTGGGAGGAGGGGCGCGACGTCCTCGTCATCCTCTCGGACATAACGAATTATGCCGAAGCCCTGCGCGAGGTCTCGGCGGCGCGCGAGGAGATACCGGGCCGAAGGGGCTACCCCGGCTACATGTACACGGACCTCGCCTCCCTGTTCGAGCGGGCCGGGCGCGTCAGGGGCCGCCCCGGCTCGGTGACGCAGCTCATGATCCTCTCGATGCCCGACGACGACATAACGCACCCCATCCCGGACCTCACCGGCTACATAACGGAGGGCCAGATCGTCCTGAGCCGCGAGCTCGACCGCAGAGGCATAGATCCGCCGATAGACGTCCTCCCCTCCCTGAGCCGCCTGATGAACGCCGGCATCGGCGCCGGCAAGACGCGCGAGGACCACCGCCAGGTCGCCGACCAGCTCTACGCCTCCTTCGCCCGGGGCCGCGAGCTGAGGCGCCTCGTCTCCATCGTCGGAGAAGGCGCCCTCTCCGACGAGGACCGCCGCCAGCTCGCCTTCGCCGACGACTTCGAGGAGAAGTTCGTCGGCCAGGGCGTGAACAGGCGCTCCATCGAGGACACCTTGGAGACCGCGTGGCGTCTGCTCGGCCGCTTCCCGCCCGACGAGCTCAAGCGCATAAAGCCCGAGACGCTGGAGCGTCGCCAGACCATGGAGGAGGGGCTATGACGAGGGGGGCGCAGACTCAAGCATCGAAGGCTCCCGAGCACCCTGAGCGCGGCTGGCACGAGCTCGACGTCGGGGCCGTCGCCTCGGCTCTCGGGACAGATCCGTCGGCTGGCCTGAGCGACGAGGAGGCTCGGCGCAGGCTCGATGAGTACGGGCCCAACGAGCTCGAGGAGCGGGCCGGGCGCACGCTCGGGCAGATCATCTGGGAGCAGGTCTCCTCGATCCTGATCCTCATCCTCGTCTTCGCCGGCGGTATCGCGGCCCTCCTCGGCCGCCCCTACGACACCGCGGCGATTCTGGCGATCGTCGTCCTCTTCGTCGTGCTCGGGGTGGTGCAGGAGTATCGCGCCCAGAAGGCGATCGCCGCGCTCAAGCAGATGGCAGCGCCACAGGTGCGGGCAATGCGCGCAGGACGCGTGGTGGAGCTTTCGGCGCGCGAGCTCGTCCCGGGAGACCTGGTGCTGCTGGAGACCGGCGCTGTCGTGCCCGCGGACATGCGGGTGGTCGAGAGCGTCAACCTGCGCGCCGGGGAGGCCGCGCTGACGGGCGAGTCCGAGCCCGTGGACAAGACCACGGCGCCCATCGCGGGCGCCGACACCCAGCTCGGGGACCGGGCCAACATGGCCTACCTCGGCACCTCGGTGACCTTCGGTAGGGGGTCGGCGCTCGTCACTGGCACCGGCATGCGCACGGAGCTCGGCCGCATCGCCGAGCTGATCCAGGACGTCAGGCACGAGAAGACGCTCTTGCAGCGCAGGCTCGACGGGCTCGCCAAGGTGCTCGCCCTGATCGCGGTCGTAATCGCCGCCCTGGTGTTCGCCACCGGCCTCGCGCGCGGCGAGGACACCGCCCTGATCCTGCTCACCGCGGTCAGCCTCGCGGTCGCCATTGTGCCCGAGGGCCTGCCCGCGGTCCTCACGTTCACCCTGGCCTTAGGCGCGCAGCGCATGCTCGGCCGCAAAGCCCTGATCCGGCGCCTCCCCGCCGTGGAGACGCTCGGCTCGGTCACCGTGATCTGCTCGGACAAGACCGGCACCCTGACGCAGAACCGCATGACGGTTCTCGCGCTCCGCTCCCCGGACGCGCAAGCCGACCTCGGCGAAACCTTGCGCGAGCGCGGACCCAAAGCCCGCCTCGAGCTCGACGACGAGGCCGCGCTGCTGGCCCCGCTGCTGGCGTCGGGCGCCCTTTGCAACGACGCGATCCTCGACCCGAAAACTCTGGAGGCCGTCGGCGACCCGACCGAGGGCGCGCTGGTGGTCGTCGCCGCCCGCTACGGCCTCGACAAGCCCGACCTCGACGCGACGCTCCCGCGCGCGGCCGAGCTCCCCTTCGACTCCGGCCGCAAGCGTATGACGACCGTACACGAGGTGCCTTCCGGTGACCTCGGGGTCGTCGAGGGGCTGCGCGCGGTGGCCGACGGTCGCCCGTACGTGGCCCTGACCAAAGGCGCTGCCGACGCGCTGGTGGAGCGCTGTGTCTCTCTGTGGAGTGGCGGCAGGATCCTGCCGCTCGACGACGCCGGGCGGGAGGGGCTCGGCCAGGAGATCGAGGGGCTGACGGCGGGCGGGATGCGCGTGCTCGCCGTAGCCGCCCGGGGGCTGAAGGAGCTCCCCGGCGAGGGCGACGCCGAAGGGGTCGAACGGGGGCTCGTCTACCTCGGCCTCGCTGCGATGGTCGACCCGCCCAGGCCCGAGGCCCGCGACGCCGTGGCGACCTGCAAGACCGCCGGGATCCGGCCCGTCATGATCACCGGCGACCACCCCCTGACCGCCCGGGCCATCGCCGCCGACCTCGGCATGGCCGCTCCCGACGCGCGCGTCCTCACCGGCCGCGACCTCGAAGCGATGGGCGCCGGAGAGCTCAGGGAGGCGGTGCGTGAGGTGAACGTCTTCGCCCGCGTCTCGCCCGAGCACAAGCTGCGCATAGTGGACGCTTTGCAGGAGGAGGGCGAGGTCGTCGCGATGACCGGCGACGGGGTGAACGACGCCCCCGCCCTCAAAAAAGCGGACATAGGCGTCGCGATGGGCTCCGGCACCGACGTCGCCAAGGAGGCCGCCGAGGTCGTCCTTCTCGACGACAACTTCGCCACCATCGTCGCCGCCGTCGAGGAGGGGCGCGTCGTCTACGACAACGTGCGCCGGTTCGTGCAGTTCTCGGTCTCCGGCAACGTGGCGAAGGTCCTCATCGTGGCGATCCCGCCGTTCTTCGGGCTGCCGCTGCTGTTGGTCCCGATCATGATCCTGTTCTCGAACCTTCTCACCGACGGCCTGCTCGGCCTCGGGATGGGCGTCGAGCGCGCCGAGCGCGACACGATGCGCCGCCCGCCCTACGCCCCGACCGAGGGCATCTTCAGCCGCGGGATCGCCCAGCACGTCACGACCATCGGCCCCGTGCTCGGCGCCGGCATGATCCTCGTCGGCTGGCTGGCCTGGCGGGCGGCGGGCGGCGCGGGCGCCGTTACCGCCACCGAGGAGGCGCTCGTCGCCACGACCGTGTTCACGGTGCTGGCGTTCGCGCAGCTCGTCCGCGCGCTCTCCAACCGCTCGTTCCGCGAGCCGGTGTGGCGCACGGGCCTCGGCGGCAACCGGGTGCTCCTGGCGATGATCGGCGCCGCGCTCGTCCTCCAGCTCGCCGTCGTGTACACGCCGTTCTTGCAGAACGTGTTCCAGACCGAGCCGCTCCCTCCGGTCACGCTCGCCGCCGGCGCCGCGGCGGCCGCGGTCATGCTCTGCGTCATGGAACTCGAGAAGGCGCTGCGCAGGAGGAGGACTCGACCCCTCGTCGCGTCGCCTGGGGAGGCCGGGGGTGGCGGCTGAGGTCCACCACGACCGCCCGGCAGGGGCGAGGGGGCCGCGCGTCCGGCGGGCGCCCGAGACCTTCTCGCAGCGTGGCGTGGACGGGGTCGCCGGTGAGGGAGCGGAGGGCCGTGTCTTCCGCGAGACGCCCGGGGCCGCTCGGCGCCCTCCCGGGCGTCTCCCGGAGGAGGAAACGAAGTGGGTAAGATTCGAGTCCTCGGGACGTGGCGAACGCCGACGGAACGCGCAGGCGGACGCGTCTCGGACGGGGTCGCAAAGTACCCGGGAGAGCGGGTGAACGCCCGCGATCACGGAGTCGTGTCCGCCGGACCCGGTGGGCTGCGCGTCGTGATCGCGCTGGGGCAGGAGTACAACGTCTACGGGGAGGCGTTCGCCAGCGCCATCCTCTCTTACCGTCCGCGCGCGGTGGTCGAGCACGTCCCGCCCGAGGAGCTCGACGGGGCCGTAGCGCGCCTGGAGCCCCTCCTCGTCATCACGGACAGCGTCGGAGACGCGGCCGACGCGAGCGTGCTCGCCAGGGCCGAGATCTCCGCGGAGCCCGCGGAGCCGTCTAGGTTCGTCGTCGGGGGCAGGTCCGGGAGGTCCTCAACCCGTCGCTTGGGGACCTGCTCGCCCTCGTGGACGATACCGAGAGAACCATAGGCGGAGGAGACGGAGGTAGGAGCATCCGACGGAGGGAGGAGGTGCCTGACGTTCAGGAAAATCTCCTGGGGACGGGTGACGACCCCGGCGGAGGACCTTCGGAGAGTTAGGCGAGGGAGGAGGCGCTCGTGGAGAGCAGGCAAACGGGGGCGACCGGGATGACGGGGCCGACCTACGCCTCGCGGATGGAGTGGCGGCGCCAGCAAGAGCCCTGATGCCCGAGGAGTGGCGCGTCGGCGAGGGCGAGAAGCCGGCAGAGGAGCTCGTCCGCTGGGGCGGCGTGCTCGCCCACGTGGATCGCTACCCCAACCCGGAGGCGCCGGCGAAGCTGGTCGTTTTGCACGGCGGCGGAGGCTCCAATCGGGCGGCGTGCGGCGCGGTCCCCGACCTGCGCGGTCGCGGCTCCCGCCTCGAGCTCGAAGGCCCCCGCACGGCGGAACCGGAAACACCCACGGCCCGATGTAGGGGGCACCGGCGGGACGCCTACACGAAGTCCAGGAGCATAAGAAATACACGAAGGAGGAGAGCATGACCAAGCTGACGTTAGGTTTCGGGGTAGCTCTGGTCCTGGTCGGGGTGATCGGTTACGCGGCGTCCGGAGCCGCGGGCACAACGGCGCTCGTACCGGCCTTCTTCGGCGTGCCGATGGCGGTGGCCGGCTGGATGATGGCGCGGCCATGCTCGCGCTTCGCGGGCCTCTACTCGGCCGTCGCGCTCGCCGCGATCCTGACGCTCGGGAGCCTGCGCGGGGTGAAGGCCCTGCTGGGCGGGGACTCGTCCGTTGCGTCCTTGATCCAGCTGTCGCTCTTCGTCGCGAGCATCGCGTACCTCGTCGCCGCCGGGCGCGAGGGGGTGAGCGGCAGTCGGGGCGGCGGGAGCGCGCGGCCGGGTTCGGCGTGAAGGAGGTGGGGAAGAACCGGGCCGGATCTCTGGTGAGGAGCGAGCGAGAACCGGGCGGCTTGGCCTGGTCTGCCGGGCAGGAGTGGGTGGGATGAGGGGCAACCGGTCTCGCCCCTCCGGCTCGAGGGCCTGTCCGGGTAGCCCGACGTTGCGGGATGCCGCAGTGGCGGGGATGGCGCCGCGAGGGACGGCTTGAACGCGTACGCCTTGCTGGTTTTGGGGGTGCTGTGCGCCGGATTGGGCGGGGAGATATTCGTGCGTGGCATCGTCGGGGTGGCCGATTGGGCGCGGGTGCCGCCGGGCATCGTCGCGGCGACGTTCGCGGCGTTCGCGACCTCCAGCCCGGAGCTCTCGGTGGCGGTGAACGCGGCGCTCGAGGACGCGCCGAACATCGCGCTCGGCGACGCCCTGGGCTCCAACGTGGTGAACGTCGCCCTGATCCTGGGTGCCACGCTGCTCTTCTCCGCCATCCGCGCCCCGCGCGACAGCGTACGACGAGATCTACCGGTCGCGCTCCTGGCCCCTGTGGTCGTCGGCGTGACGGTCTTCGACGGCGAGATGTCGCGGGCCGACGGGGTCGTGCTGCTCGGCTTGTTCGTCGCCTGGCTCGTTGCGATCACCTTCGAGGCGCGCAAGCAGAGGAGCGTTGCGGACGAGGTGCTCGGGGAGCGGAGCGGTCCGCGGGCGGCGCTGCTCTGCGCCGCGGGGCTCGCCCTCCTCGTCGCGGCCGGGCGCCTGATCGTGACTAGCGCCGAGCAGATAGCTCCCGCCCTGGGGCTCGACTACTTCGTCGTCGGCGCGACGGTGGTGGCGGCGGCGACCGGCACGCCGGAGCTGGCGGTGGCCCTCGTCTCGGCGCTGCGGGGCCACGAGGAGGTGGGTCTGGGCACGATCCTGGGCAGCAACGTCTTCAACGGCCTCTTCGTCGTCGGGCTGGTGACCGTCCTTTCGCCCTTCCGCGTCGCGGTCGACGAGGTGGCGGTGGGTCTGGTCTTCGGGCTCGTCACCGTGGCCGCGACGTGGCCGGGGCGAGACGGCCTGCTCGGGCGCCGGCGCGGTGCATCGCTCCTGGCCCTCTACGCCGCGTACCTGACCACGATCCTCTGGATCGGGTAGCCTGAACCTGGGGGCGTCTCCCGGGGAGAAGGAGCATATAAAGGGAGCGAAGGAAGGAGATGGAATGTTCGCGAGAATAAGCACCTTCGAGGGTCTTGCCGAGCAGACGGCGGAGGGGATACGCCTGGCGCGCAGGCAGTTATTGCCGGTCGCGCGGCTCCAGGAGGGTTTCCGGGGCATGTACCTGATGTTCGACCCGGAGAGCGGGCGCTCCCTGGCCATGACGCTCTGGGAGACGGAGGAGGACATGGCGCGCAGCGAGGAGGCCGTGCGCCGGGCCCGCACGGAGAGCGCGGCCGTGGCAGGGGAGAGAGTGGCCTCGGTCGAGCGCTACGAGGTGGCCCTGAGCGAGCCCGTGACCGGGGAGGAGGTGGCGGGTGAGTCCCTCGGGGGACACGACCGGGATGCCTCTCCGTCCGCCCCTCCCGATCCGCGTCCCTGAGAGGGCCCGCCGGGGTATGAACCCGCACGCGCAATAGCCAGGAGCGCGCCGGGATCGGACCGCCCCGTCGCTACCACGTGCCTCGCTCTCGTGAGCGACTGCTCCGACTGCCGGAGACGCCGCGGAGTACGCTGCCGGGTTGTGATCGGGGTTTCGCGGCCTCGTGCTTGCGGGCCGAGGGACGCCCATCCGGAAGGGATGAACTCCGGCGACGAGGGCTACGGAGGCGAGTCGAGGACGGACGAAAGACGAAGGAGGAGCCGAGGATGGATGCCGGATCGACGTTCCTTTTGGAGGTGGAGCTACCGCCTCTGCCGTTAGATGAGTGGGAGGACACCAAGGAGACGCTGCACCGCTACTGCCAGATAGTAGGCAAGGTCCGCATGGAGCTCTCCCCGCCGAGAAACCACTGGTGGCACGTCACCCTCTACGTGACCCCGCACGGGCTTACCACCGGACCGGTCCCGTACCGGGCGGGAACCTTCGACCTCTCCTTCGACCTGCTGGAGAACCGTCTCCTCGCGACCACGAGCGAGGGCGGGGCGTTCGGCTTCGCGCTGGACGACCTCCCCGTCGCCGAGTTTTACGGCAGGCTCTTCGATGGTCTCGGCTTCTTGGGCATAGAGGCCTCCATCAACACCAAACCCTTCGACCTCGACGACGAGCACACGCTGGCGGAGAACACCCGCCACCGCGCCTGCGAGCGGTCCCACGTGCGGCGCTACCACCGCGTGCTCGCGTGGGCGAACCAGGTCTTCGGGGAGTATGCGAGCCGCTTCAACGGCAAGCAGAGCCCCGTGCACCTCTACTGGCACAGCTTCGACCTGGCCGTGACGCGCTTCTCGGGAAAGCGCGCGCCGTTGCCCGAGGGCACCGACCCCGTCACCCGCGAGGCCTACTCGCACGAGGTGATCTCCTGCGGCTTCTGGCCCGGGGACCGGAATGTGCCAGAGCCCGCCTTCTACTCCTACACCGCACCCGAGCCCGGGGGCCTCACCGAACAGCTCCTGAGCCCGGACGCGGCCGCCTGGCAGGAGGGCGGCGCGGCGCTCTTGCCCTACGAGGAGGTCCGAAGCAGCGCCTCGCCGAGGGATACCCTGCTGGGATTCTTGCAGAGCGCGTACGAGGCGGGGGCGAAGACCGCGAACTGGTACGCCGCAGACCTCGAGGCGAGAACCCCAGGGTAGGGGGCAGACAGGCGCGAACGGTACAGTGGGAGGGGCGGGGAGCCTCGGCAAAGGGACGGGTTCGCCGCCGGCCCTGCGTTTGGCCCCGTGCGTCCTCGGGGCCGGGGACGAGATGGGTCCTCGCTGCCCGCGCCCGAGCTTGCCCGGCCGGGTGCGACTTCCGCGACGGGCTAACGAAGGGGGTCGTGCGGGGCCCGAAGCATCGCGGTTCCCGCCAAACCGACGAGCGAGTGCCAGCGTCGGGGTGCGCGGGCTCTTCTGCTCCCTTGGCCCGTGCTTGCCGCCGAACAATGACTAATTTATTGAGCAATTTCGTTGATCCCCGGCGGCGCCCCTTCGCATAGATTGTGCCCGTAGGCCGACCCGAAGGTGGCGAGGTGGAAGCCGCGACGAGGCGCAGGATCGGACCCGAGAGCGCGACGGCGACCGTCGCGGTCCGCGAAGCTCTCGCCCGGCGCTCCGCTTGCTCGGGGACGCCACCCGGGTTCCGGAAGCGGCTGTAGCCGAGAAATCGGTCTCCGCCGTCGGCCTCGAAAAGAAGGTAGGGCGCAGAGAAAGAGGGGTGAGCGGGTTGCCGGACACGCTGAGCGGGCTGGAGACGCAGGGCCAGATCAACGGCCTGCTGGACGAGATTTGCGGGGTTCGCGACGGGCGTCGCCGAGGGGGAGGCCCCGAACCGGGCGATCAGGAACGGGCAGGGCTCGCCCTGCCTCCGTCCGCAGAAGACGGTTGCCGGCCCGGCTCGTCCAGCACGGCGAGCCCGAGCGGGCCGCCCGACGGAGACGGGTAGCAGGAGCACGGGTACCTCGGGGTCCACAAGCCGCGGGGAGATCGGCAGAAGGAGGCGACGTGCAGCGGAAAAAGAACACCTTTTGGGCCAATTTCTGGGCCAAGATCTTTGGGCCCTACCCGTCCCGGCGGCTCGAGAAGGTGCTCGACTACATCATGTACCGGATCAGCGACGGGGCGAACCTCAGGGAGGTGACGCAGGAGGAGTACGTCAGGCGCAACGCCTCCCCGGACGAGGTGGAGAAGATCCTCGACAACCCCAAGCTCGTCGCGGCCGCCCGTAAGGCGATGGGCGAGGACTTCTCCTCCGGGGAGCTCGCCCCGAGCTCCAGGCCGGCCATAGAGGGACAACACACGCCCGAAAGCGACACCTTCAGGAGTTAGCCCCTGCGGAGGGCCCGAGGTGCCGGAGCCGAACGGTGCTCGAGGACGACGCCAAACGCGTTCCGGTAGGTTTCGAAGGAACACGCGCCGGGTTTGCGGAGCGAGCGCGCCCGTACGATTGCGTCCGGGGATAGGAAACGCGCGCCTCGGGGGTAGCGGAGTGGCACGAGCGAGGGGTCGTGGCGGAGGTGCTCGTTCGAAGGGGGGGTACCGCGTCTCGGAGTTGAGCCTGGTTATGGTGCTGCTCGCCGCCGTAGCGGCGCTGGCGACGGTGGCACGCAGGATCGGGGTCCCGTACCCGATCCTGCTGGTCTTGGGCAGCCTGGCGCTTGCGTCCGTGCCGGGACTCCCCAGGGTCAAGCAGGACCCCGAGATCGTGGTCCTGCTCTTCCTGCTGCCTCTGTTATTCCTGGCGGCTTACTCGAGGAGCGCTCCAGGGCATACCAGTGCCTCGTACACGAGCTGGTCCGGGCGCAGCGCGAGCGGCTGGTCCGGCTGCGGGACGAAGGCGAGATCTCCGACGAGGCGCTCCATCGCATAGAGCGCGATCTCGACCTCGAAGAAGCGCGCCTGGACTCGTGAGCCGGACCGTACCGCGAAACGCGGTCCCACGCGGCGTCGGATCGAACTGAGGGTCCTTGCCGCATTCTCGAACGTTCTACCGCTCCCAAGCAGTCGGCTAGGCTGTGTGAAAGAGGATCCACCGCTCACGCCGGCAAGAGGACCGGCGGAAGCCCGCCGGTCCTCTTGCGGACCCGAGGCCAACGGCCTCGGGTCCCTCAGTGCGAGGGGGAGATCCTACCCCCTCGGCGTCCGCTGAGCTGCGGGGCGAACTCGAGGGTGCCGATCAGCAGGAAGAGCACCCCGAGCCCCCGGCAGTGGCGCCTCGCCCAACCGGCGTAGTAGTAGGCCGCTACCCCGAGGGCGCCGACGACGAGGTGGATCGCGTTGTGCAACGCGTCGACGCCCATGAACCCGAACAGCAACCCTTCGTCCGTCGTGATGCCGGGGACGAACCCCAGGAGCCCGAGCAGCACGAACGCGATGCCCACCACCAGCGAGAAGGTCCGCGCCGTCTCGCTCATCTCCGTCTCCTTCCCCGAGAGCTACCCAGTTCCCCGTGCGTGCTCTCCGCCGTCAACGGTGAACCCAAGCGCAACGCCTCAGGGGCTGGCGAGCGGGTCGGTCGGCCCCACGAGGCCGGGCAGCTCGCCCATACCCGCCACCAGCACGATCAGGAGCATGACCGTCGAAACGACGACCGTGAACGCCCCCGGTCCCCTGGCGCCCAGGGCGTACCCGGTGATCCCTAGTGCGATTCCGACCGCCTCGGGCGAGACGTCCACGCTGATGATCCCCAGGGCTGCGGCGAAGAGTCCGGCCATGCTGGCCACCCACCCGAAGAACACCCCGAGCGCCCCGACACCCCCGGAGGCCCGCCCCAGTGACCCTTCGGTTACCGCTCCTGCCTGCGGCGCGGCGACCGGAGGCGCAACCCCCACGATCGGCCCGGCCGGCTTCGTCGTCTCCAACCGTACCTCCCTTCCCAGGAAGAACTTGCGGACGCAATTTATCCGTCGGGCGCACTCCTTCCATCGCGAACATTTGCCAAATAAGTAGCAAGATTGTGCCAATTCGGTTGTTCTTCGGCCGGCGAGCGGCGTTTTGCGTCGAGGGGGAGGGCGGGTGTTGGACGGCGGCCATCTATTACCTTGAACCTCAGAGGGATGCGTCGCCCCTTCGGCTTCGAGCTTCACCGTGCCGTCGAGATGACCGACGGACGTTCGACGCATACGGGCAAAATAGCCAAAATAGCGTCCCTCTATAGCCAAGTTTGGTCAGGGCGTTCGGCCTGCGTCGTGCCAAGATCTTGTTACGGCAGGCGGGCGCCCCTTCTCCCCCCTCCCTTCACCTACCACCGTTAGCGCCCGCCTCCGCCACCGATCGCAGGCGTAGGGCATGGAGGAGCCAGGCATGGAAACTTCGCCGAAGTTGGGTCACGAGTAGCGGTGCACCATCGGAAGGAGGAGCGGCGCAGCATTGGGCGGTCTCCGCTTCGGGCAGAGGCCGGACGGGCGATGTAGGTCGACGAGGAGCAGCGTAGGGATGGAGTTTCCACGGAAGATTTTGCTCGCTATGGACGATCCGGGGGAAGCAGGCCCGCCGGCCGCGTTGCGGTGGACCTCGCCGAGGGGGGAGGGGCCGCGCTCTACTTGCTGCACGTGGCGCGCGCGATCCCTCCGCACGTCTACGCCGAGGTGAGGCCCGACCTCTACCAGGACCTCTACGAGCAAGAGGTGGAGGAGCTGCTCTTCGAGATGGCCGGGTGCGTGGAAGAGGCGGGCGGCAGGGTGGCGGGGGCGTACTTGAGGGTCGGGCCCACGGTCGAAGAGATCCTGGGTTTCGGCGAGGAGGTGGGCGCCGGTATGTTGGTCCTCGGCAGCCGGAACCTCGGTCCGTTCGGGCGCCTCCTCCTGGGCAGCGTCTCCGAGGGGGTGATCCGCTCCTCCAGGATACCGGTCCTCGTGGCACGGGGCGTCGGGCAGCGATGGCCCCCGGAGCAAGTGGTGGTCTGGGACGGCGGTTCGGACGGCGCGAAGACGGCGAGGGCCCTGGCCTCGCGCCTGGGCGACCTCTTCGGGACGACGAGCCTCGTTCTGCCCGCCCGTCCCGAGCCCGCCGTACGCTCTGCCGCGAAGACGGAGGTGCGTGGGAGCCCTCCCACGGAGACCCGACTCGTCGCGGGAGATCCGGTAGAGGCCATATTGGACGCCGTCCGCGAACGCGAACGCTCGCTCGTGATCGTCGGCGACCCCGGCCCGGGGACCACCCGGCGCGCGAGGACGGGCGACGTCCCGATCTCGGTGCTGAGGGCCTACGGGGGACCGCTGCTGATATGCCCTACCAGGCCCGGGGTCGAAGGAGAGAAGGGCGAGGTCGCGCCGATGATCCGGCGAAACGAGCGCGTTCCCACCAACGGGACCGGACGCTGAGGCTCCGCCGGGCCAACCGCCCCCGGTACGTCGTACCCCATCGGTGATGAGGCGGGGCGTACCGGGGAGCCGGCGTTCCCGACCGGCCGGGCCGCGGTCGTGCCCCGCTCTCCGGTTGCACTACCGCGGAAGCGTCGCCGGAGGCGCGGGTTACCCGCGGGAGGGCGCCCTTCGGCAAAGTCGCCGCCGGTTCCCGGTATGCCCCCCGGCCACGCGGCGGGAGCGCGATGGGAGACGGTCGCTCAGGACGGGTCTTCGAAGATGAGCCAGGAGCCCTTGACGCCCGTACCGTTCGTGCGGCTGTTCCGGCCGGGGATGACGTTCATGAGCCGGGAACTTTCGTGGGCGAAGGTCTCGAGGGCCTCGGCGGCCTCCCCGGAGTGCACCACGAAGACGACGCGGTGTCGCCTCACCACGTCCTCCACGGAGGTTTGTCTGGCCTCCTCCTCCCCGATGGCCTCCGCGAGAAGCTTCTCCCGCTTCGCCGCCTCCTCCCAAAGCTTGGCTCGGTGCTCGGCGAGCTCGGCCTCGCGGACGCCCTCCCGCCTGCGCCACTCGTCTATGTGGTCCTCGATACGGTGCAGGATCCTCTCGGGGAGGAACCTCCGTTGGGTGTTCACCAATCTCTCCTCTCCGGGCGCCTGAAGGGGCCCCTTTGCCTTGACGGTACGCCGCTCATCGCCTACGGGGCTGCCTCCATCCCCTTCCACGGGACTCCTGCGTGGAACGGATTGCCGAGGGCGAAGCTCACGCGGGGAACAAGGGCCCCTTGATCTTGTCGAACGACACCTTGCCCTTTTGCTCCCTCTCCCGAGTCCCGCTCGTGGCGGCCGTCTTTTCCCTGGCGTAACGCTCGGCCCCCGAGAAGTCGAGCATCGTGCACGGCTCGTCGCCCACGGTCCACGCGTCGTGGCCCGGGGGGATCGTCATCGCGTCCCCGGGGCCGAGCTCCCCTTCGGAGCCGTCGTCCATCCTGACGTGCAGGCGCCCGGAGAGCACGTAACCCACGTGCGCGACCTGACAGCTGTCGGTCCCCGCAACGGGCTTGACGTGCTCGGACCACCGCCACCCCGGCTCGAAGACGGCCCTGCCCGCGACGACATCACCGCCGAGGTTGACGACGTCCATCCTGCCCTTCTCGAACGAGCGGACCTCGTCGGGCGAATCCAGGCTCTTGCCCTGCATACGCGCTGGCGCTTGCATGCCCTGCCTCCTCTCCCGAGCGACCCCCTACGGGCCGCTCATGACCATTTCTCGGGCGGGGCAACGACCTCGTGCGGGTCCTCGCCCCACCAGTCGTTTCAGTGCTGGGGCGTCGTCCGCCGCGGCCCTGACGGAGGGGCCTCGAGGTTCTTGCGCCCCTCGAAGTAGCCGCCGACGATCGGCCCGGCCAGGCAGAAGTTGAAGGCCCCGGCCGCGATCGGCGCCAGGCCGATCAGCCCGACGACGATCCCCGTCGTCCCGCCGATCCAGATCCCGGACGCGATGATCGCCAGCCCCAGCACCACCCTGATGATGCGGCCCATCGGCCGCGACATGAACCTCGCGAACGCCATGTCTCTCGCCTCCTTCGCTCGCCCTTGATTGCGCCCTCAATGTAATTAGCGAGGTCAGGAACGGCATGAGCGGGATCGATCATCTCCGTGGTCAGGATTGCTCAATCTCGCGGCCGTGGAGCGAAGTGGTTTGGTGGCGACACGAAAGGAGCCCCGTCCCGATCCAGGGAGAGGCATCCCGGAGCCTACCGTTCCCGGCGGGCGCTTATGTTCAGCAGCTCTTCCGCCTCCGCACCGCCGACCAGTACCTCGCCCATGACCCGGCGGTGCTCGGCGTCGATCGGCAGCTTCGAGTCCGCGTAGGCGCGTCGTGCCTTCTCCGGGTCGTCGACCTCCATGACGTACACGAGAACCGGCCCGTCGGAGCCCTCGAGCAAGAACGCCCTCTCGTGCCGGGTGCCCTCGTTGCGGAAGGTCTCCAGAACCTCGCCTTCGCGGTCTTCGATCTCCTTCATCCAGCTTCTCAGGTCGTCTACCTTGGCCTCGCGAACACGAAAGAACCCCATTTCGAGCACGTCGTGAACCCTCCTATCCTGCAGAATGCCTACTCTTTGACAGAAGCGTACGCAAGGCGCGCCACGAGCCGCGTCGAGCCCGACTCGCGACGCTCGAGGTCCCTCTTCGCCCTACGTCGCCCGGTGCCCGAGGAGCCTCGCCTTACGGGCTCTCGCCCCTCGTCGCTAGTAGCCGGGATCGTAGCCGAGCAGCGGGTCCGGGTTGCGGGCCGCCCCGTAGGCCGCCACGGGCGTAGCCAGCGTCAGCCAGGCGAGCAGCGTACCGAGCGAGAGGGCGACGTCCCTGCGTCCGCTCTTGAGACTCAAGGCTACGCTGGCTACCGTCAGGAGCCAGTACGCACCGGTCCAGACCAGCGCCAGGATCGGGCTCTTCTTGCGGAAGTAGACGTAGGAGAAGGTCGAGTACAGCGGCCAGCTCGCGCCCTGCAACAGGAGGAGGGGCCGTCTGCCCCGGGTGCTCTCGGGCGAGTTGAGGAGCCTCAGGTTGCCCCACAACACGCTCGCGTTGTTGACCGTCCACGCGGGCCCGAAGGCCCAGGAGGGCGGCGCGAACTGCGCCTGCTCCTAGCTTTCGTAGAGCTCCCTGGCGTCCTCGGGGCTGAAGGCCGCCCATGAGGGGAGGTTGGCCAGGAGCCCGAAGCCGACCGCGTACCACCACCGGTAGCGCTCGGGCCGGAACGCTGCTCTGGCGAGTTTCTTGAGGCGTGCCTCTTCCATGCTCAACCTTCCTTTGGTTCGCGGAGCCTGCCCGTACCCCATTCGCGCGGTCCTCCGTCGACGAGACGCTCGACGTAGATCGGGGCCCGTGCCGCAGAAGCTCCCTCGCGCCAGCGTCCGCGCAGCCGCACCAGGTTCGCGCGCACCAGGGCGCGGAAGGCGCTCGCCGCGTCCTCCTCCGCGATCCCCGCCCGTAGGCACAGGCCCCGCAGGTCCTCCGGCTCGAGCTTCAGGACTGCCTCCCCGGCATCGTGGGCCTCTTCCAGTTTCTCCCTCAGCAGCGAGAGCAACCGCCGGGTCCCTTCCTCCCGCCGGTCGCCGAACCGTACGGTCCCCGTCGCGCCGTTCTTCATCACGACCTCCTCCTTGCTGGCTTCTCCGGTGTCTCCCTAGTGTCCGTCGTCTCTCTCCGGTGTAGCTGCCTCCCGGTAGAGGCAGGCCCCGTCACGTGGCGATCGCGAGGCCGGCTTCGGGGCGAGGCTCGTCGTGCGGCGCCCCGAAACGGTCCTTCAGCGCCGATACCTGTACCTCGAGCTCGCCGCAGGCCTCCAGAACCAGATCCAGGCCCTCCTCGCGCGTGAGGTGGGAATAGGGATACGCGCTCCGTAGCCGCGACTCCGTCGTTGCGTATCCCCCGTCCGGGGTCTTCAGCCAACCAACGGACCGCATCTCCGCCCCCTCCAGAGGCCGGGCGAACGCGCCCAGGGAGTCGAGGTAGGCGGCGACCTCGGGAGAGGGGGCCCCGACTTCCACGGCCGCGCGCAGCAGGCGCCCGCTCAGGAGGTCGAAGGACGGCACGAGCAACTCGCCGTCCTGGACCTCAAGGGTTCGCGTCTCGGCGGTGGGCTTTACCCGCAGGCGATCTCGCCGGAGCCTCTCCGCGGCCCCGTAGACCGTCGCGCACGCCGCGAGGACCACCTCCGGGAGGTTCGAGTCCATGGTCCTGATCTCGACGGTCCCGTGGCGGCTGAGGCGCACCGGGTTCCACGAGAACCTGTCGGAGACGCCGCAAGTTCGTGCGAACAAACGGCGCTCCACGCCCGCCCCGCCCATCGCCCCGAACCAGGCCCGGGCTCGTCTCCTCTCGCGCTCGACGAGGTCCTCCACGTCCTCCGCGTAGGGCGCGAGGCCGCCGACTTCTTGCAGCGTGGCATAGACCCCGTCGACCCCGAGACCGCCCCTGTATCGTGCCGTGCGGGCGGCGAGACCGTCGGCGCGCCCCTCGTAGAAGGGGCAGGACCGGGTCAGGGCCACGAGCGCCGGGTCGAAGGCCGTGGCGAGGTTGTAGAGGTCGAGCATCTCCCGGCGCGCTTCTTCGCGGGCGTCCCTGGCCACCTTGACGTCCGGCCACGCCGTCCCCGGCGGCAGCTCGAGGTGCAGGTGGGTCCCGGCGCACCTGCCCGCGTGCAGAAACCTCCCGCGCCCTATGACGCGGGACTTGAGCCAGTAGCGGGGGGCGTTGCGCATGACGGTTCCGGCGGGCAAGGGGTAGGTGCCCAGAGGATAGAGCCTGAGGCCGAGGCTTTCGCACGCTCTCAACGCCAGGCTCAAGTTGCTCAGGTAGACGTCGGCCAGAGCTTCGAACGTGGGGCTCGGGGGCGTGAGGATCTCGACCATGCCCATCGCGCACTCCCCTTTGAAGCAGGACGGGTCGAGCCCTGTTTCCCGGGCCTCCTCGCGGCAGAGCCCGAGGAAGCGATCCGCCTCCTGACGGAGCTCCCCCTTCTCGTCCACCAGAAAGAACTCCTGCTCCAGGCCGATCCTGCGCGTCGGGACCCATAAGCCGATGTCCTCGAGAGCATCGGCGCGCGTTGTGTCCGTGATGGTCTCGGACTGGGGAGGGGCGTTCCCAACGCCGTAGGGTGGGACGACGGTTGGGTTCGCCGACGAAACCCCCTTGGCCTCCGCACCTCGCGCCACCGGGACTGAGGAGTCGCTCCTGGAGAAGGGCGTCTCGACCGGCTTATCGGCGGCTACGGGCACCTCTGCCGAATAAGGGAGCTTGCCTTGCGCTTCGAGGCGCGTGGTGCCGTCGGTGATCACGCTGGGGAAGCCCCTTCGCGCGTTGCGATCCTGCCCGTCGGTTCCCGGGAGGTACGCCCCTCGCTAGCGGACGGCTCCTCGCGGTCGCTGGGAGTTTCGGGGGATCGGCCGGAGCCTCTAGTGCGGACGACCGGTCGTCTGGCCCCCGGCGCGCTTCTGGGCACGTGCTCCACGCGCGCGGGGGGCTCCGTAAAGCTGTGCGCCACGGCGGCCTTTATGAGCACACCTTCCTCGTGTTCCTCCACCGGTGCTCGTAGCCCCTGCTCCCGGGCACCGGCCTTTCCCACCACGCGGACCAGATTAGCGCTCGCCGTCCGTCCCGCATTGACCACAATTGACCGTATGAGTAACAAATCTTGATCGGGGGCCAAAGGACGTTGCCCGACGACTTCCTAATAACCTTCGTCCTCGAGACGCACCTTGCCGCGGAAGAGGCGGTAGATGACGACGAAGTAGACCGCGGCGAGCGCCATGCCAATGCTCCACCAGACGAGCCCGACCGCCTGGCTGTAGTCCGAGGAGGCCGCGTTGAAGATCGTGAGGCTGTTCCTCGGGTCCACGGCGGGGAGCACGTTCGGGTAGACGGCGAAGACGGTGCTGGTGAGCATCCCGACGATGTAGGCGCCGGAGGAGAGGAAGGCCGCCCGGTCGCGCCCCCTGAACGCGAAGTAGACCGTGCCCGCGAGGCCGGCGGCGGCGACGAGCGGCAGGACGTAGCCGTAGGGGCGCTCGGAGAAGCTCTCGAGCATCCAGGGGCTCACCCAGAACGTGGCGGGGGTGGCGACGGCGGTGAGCAGGACGAGGGCGAGGGAGAAGGCGCGGGAGAAGCGGAGGGCGCGGGCGTTCAGCTCGTCCTCGGTCTTCAGGGCGATCCAGTTCGCCCCGTGCACGATCAGGGTCGTCAGGGCGAGGACGCCTATGAGCACGGTGTAGGGGTCGATGATGCCGGGGTTTTCGGAGAATGGGTTAAAGTCCGTCCACAGCGGCTGGAAAAAGTCGCCGTCCTCGTTCAGCGGGACGCCGCGCACGACGTTGCCCAGGGCCACCCCGAAAAAGACCGCCAGGAGCGCGCTCCCCAGGAAGAAGCCCGCGTCCCAGAAAGAGGCCCAGAGGGGGTTCTCTATGTGCCCGCGCAGCTCTATGGAGAGGCCGCGGATTATGAGGAGCCAGAGCACGACGAAGAGGGGCAGGTAGAAGCCGCTGAAGCCCGAGGCGTACAAGAGCGGGAAGGCAAAGAAGAGGGTGCCGCCGGCGGCGATGATCCAGACCTCGTTCCCGTCCCACACCGGCCCGATCGAGCGCAGGACCAGGCGTCGCTCCCGCTCGCCTTTGGCGACGAAGGGGTGGATGGCCCCCGCCCCGAGGTCGAAGCCGTCCAGGAGGACGTACACGGTGATCATCAAGGCCACCGCTATAAACCAGACCGTTTCCACGGGGAGGCTCCTTTCTTCAGGTGGTCGCGGGCTCGGAACCGGGGACGTCCAGCTCGCCCTCTTCGGCCTCGGGGCCGTGGCTCACCTCGCGCACCATCAAGACGGCGTAGAGCAGGCCCATGACGAGGTACATCCCGGCGAAACCTATGAGCGTGAAGAGCACGCTGCCGGAGGAGATGAGCGGGGAGACCCCGTCGGCGGTGCGCATGAGGCCGTAGGCGAGCCAGGGCTGCCGGCCGAGCTCGGCGGTGAGCCAGCCGGCCGTATTCGCGATAAACGGGAACGGGATGGCGAGCATCAGGGCCCAGAGCATCGGGCGCGTCCGGTAGAGCCGGCCGCGCCACAGGAGGAGGGCCGCGATGACCAGGAGCCCTATAAAGATCGTCCCGAGGCCGACCATGACGTGGTAGGAGTAGTAGAGGAGCGGGATGTTGTCCGGCCAGTCCTCCCTGGGGAACTCCTCGAGGCCCCGGATCTCGGCGGTCGGCGAGCCGTACATCAGGATGCCCAGGCCCCCGGGCAGGGCGACGGCGTTGTCGATGCGCCTGTTCTCGACGTCCGGCTGCCCGATGAAGACCAGGTCGCCCTGGCCGGTCTCGAAGTGGCCCTCGATCGCGGCGAGGGTGACCGGCTGCTTCTCGGCGAGCAGGTCGCTGTGGGCGTGGCCCGTCGGCCAGAGCATCCAGACGCTCGCGACGACCCCCACGATCACGCCGACCTTCAAGAAGATCCTGCCGTAGGGCTCGGACCGGCCGGAGAGCAGATAAAAGGCTCCGAGGCCGGCCATGGCGAACGCCCCGCAGACCGTGGCGCCGCCCATGGTGTGGGCGTACTGCGGGATCATCCACGGGTTCGTGAGCACGGCCCAGTAGTCGTTGAGCTCGATCTCGCCGTTCTCCAGCGTCCGGTAACCCACGGGGTTCTGCAACCAGGCGTTCGTCGTGATGATGAAGTAGCCCGAGGCCCACGTGCCCAGGAAGACCATGAGGGAGGAGAACCAGTGGACCCTCTGGCCGAAGCGGCGCTCGCCGAAGAGGAAGAGCCCGACGAAGGCTGACTCGAGGAAAAAGGCGAAGGCGCCCTCCATCGCCAGGGTCTGGGCGATGATGTCGCCGGTGAACGCGGAGAAGCGGGCCCAGTTGGTGCCGAACTGGAACTCCATCGGGATGCCGGTCACGACGCCCATAACGAAGGTGATCGCGAAGATCTTCCCCCAGAACCGCGCCGCCCTGTTCCAGGTCTCGTTGCCGTTCCTCATGTAGACGCTCTTGAGGATGAACACGAGCAGCGCGAGCCCCATGGTGAGCTGCGGAAACAGAAAGTGGTAGGCCGCCGTGAAGGCGAACTGCAATCGGCTTGCCAGCAACGCGTCTTCCAAATCCTTACCTCCCGTCGAGACGGCCCCCGCGGGTCCGCCGATGTTTGCATTCGAGTCCCCGGGCCGCGGAGCGTTTCGCGGCCCGGCGAAAGCCGGTCATTCGAGGCGAACGGGAGGCTTCTCCTTCACGCTGTTGCCAGCATCCCGTTCTGCACGTCGCGCATCCTGTTGTAGAGGCCGCCCGCCCCCGCGAGCTCCGCGTGCGTGCCGCGCTCGACGACGCGCCCCGCGTCGAGGACCAGGATCTCGTCCATCGCCTCCAGCCCGACGAGGCGGTGCGTGACCAGGAGGAGGCTCTTTTCCTGCCCGGGGTCCAGAATGGAGGAGAGCAGCTCCCCCTCGGTGAGGCGGTCGAGGTCGGCCGTCGGCTCGTCGAGGGCGAGGATGGGGGCGCCCTTGAGGAGCGCCCGCGCCACGGCGAGCCGCCTCCTCTCGCCGCCGGAGAGGCGCGAGCCGCCCTCCCCGACGTACTCGTCGAGCCCCTCCGGCAGGGCGCGCACGAAGTCCTCCAGACGAGCCCTCCGCAAGACCCTCCGGAGCGCGCCCTCGTCGGCCTCAGGATCGGCTACGAGCAGGTTCTCGCGCAGGGTGCCGGCGAAGACGTGCGGGTCCTGGGGCGCGACGGCTACCCCCGCGCGGAGGTCGTCGGCGGCGTAGGAGCGGGCGTCTTGGCCGCCGAAGCGGACCGAGCCCTCGTCGGGGTCGTAGAAGCGCAGGAGGAGGGCCAGGATCGTGCTCTTCCCGGAGCCGCTCGGGCCGACCACGGCGACCTTCCGGCCGGGCGGGAGCCGGAGGGAGACCTCGTCGAGCACGGGCGGGCCTGCGGGCTCGTAGCGGAAGCTCACCCGGTCGAGCTCGAAGGCGTGGTCTTCGGGAGGGGGGAGCGGATCCTCCGGGTCCCGTGCCCCGGGCTCTGCGTCCGTGACCTCGAAGAGCCGCCGGCCGGCGCTCAGGGAGCGGTCGAGGGAGCGGAAGGCGGTCCCGAGCGGGGCCACGGCTTCGAAGCTGCCCAGGACCACGAGCGCCAGGAAGGCGAGCCAGACCCCTTCGATCTCGCCGGCCGCGACGAGCGGGACCGAGAGGACGAGGACGGCCACGAGCGCGAGGCCCGTCATCGTCTCGGTCGCTGACTCCTGCAGCCCCGCGACGAGGGCCGACCTTCTCTGCGTCCCCTCGAGCTTGCGGTCGAGGGCGGAGATCTCCTGCTTCTCCGCCCCCTCCCGGCCGAAGGCGAGGAGGTCGCGCGCCCCGCTCACGCCGTCCAGGATGCGCGCGCCGAGCTCCGCCCTCAGCCCGAGCTCGCGCCGGCCGAGCCCCCGGGAGAGGCGGCGGACGAGGAGCGGCACCCCGACGCCGGTCGCCGCGAGGAACCCCAGGGCGACGAGGGCGAGCGTCCGGTCGAAGGGAAGGAGGACGGCGAAGGTCAGCAGGGAGACCAGCACGGCCACGACGAAGGGGGAGAGGATCCTCAGGAACACGTTCTCCAGCTCCTCGACGTCGCGGACGAAGCGGGAGAGCAGGTCCCCCGAGCGGTAGCCCGAGAGGCGGGCGGGGGCGAGGGGCTCGAGGCGGGCGTAGAAGAACGTCCTGAGGCTCTGGAGCAGGCGGAAGGTGAGACCGTGGGAGACGAGCCTCTCGGCGTAGCGGGAGAAGGCGCGCGAGACGCTGAAGAAGCGCACGAGGTAGACGGCGAGGGCGAGCTCCCCGAGTAGGGGCTGGAGCGCCGCGGCGGAGATCACGTACGCCGCGGTCGCCAGCAGGCCCACCCCGCTCACGACCGTCGCCGCGCCGAGCGCCGCCGAGAGCGCCACCCTCCCTCCGTAGGGCCGGAGAAAGCCGAGCAGCCGCAGGAAGAGCCTCACGCCGTCACCCCCGCCACGGAGGCCACGACGAGCCGGGCGTACGCGCCGCCCCGCGAGAGGAGCTCCTCGTGGGTGCCGACCTCCACGATGCAGCCGTCTTCCAATACGGCGATCCTGTCGGCCGCCCTCGCGGTGTTCAGGCGGTGGGCGACGACGAGGGTGGTGCGGCCCCGGGCGAGGGGGGGCAGAGCTTCGGCGACGAGCCTCTCGCTCTCGGGGTCGAGGCTCGAGGTGGGCTCGTCCATCACGAGGATCGGGGCGTCCTTGAGGAAGGCGCGGGCGATGGCGAGCCTCTGCGCCTCGCCGCCCGAGAGGCGGGCCCCGCGCTCGCCGACCGCCGAGTCGTAGCCCCGCGGGAGCCGCCGGACGAACTCGTGCGCCCCCGAGAGCTCCGCCGCCCGCTCGACCTCGGCCCTGCTCGCCCCGGGGCGCGCCATCCGGATGTTCTCGAGCACCGTCCCGTGGAACAGGTGGGGCCGCTGCGGCACCAGCGCCACCCCTCCCGCCAGACTTCGACCGGCAGCGAGGAGATCGGCGCGCCGTCCGCGTAGATGCCCCCCTCCCGCGGGACCGAGAACCCGAGCAGGAGGTCCACGAGGGTGCTCTTCCCCGAGCCGCTGCGCCCCACGAGCGCGGTCGTCGTGCCGGAGGACAAGGTGAGGTCGACGCCCCGGAGGGCCTCGCGCCCGCTCCCCGGGTAGGCGAACCGGACGCCTACGAGCTCGACGGTTGGTGCACCGGTGGGTGGGGGAGGGGTGGTGCGTGCCTCGCGACGCGGCGCGGCGGGGGTTTCGAGGACCTCGAGGATGCGGCTCGCCGCGGCCCTTCCCTCCAGTGCCGCGTGCCTAGTGGCGCCGAGCTCGCGCAGAGGCTTGTAGAACTCCGGGGCGAGGAGGAGCACGAGGAAGGCCTCATCGAAGGGGATCGCGCCGTTGATCAGGCGCACCCCCAAGGAGACCGCGACGAGAGCGATGGCGGCGGAGGTCATGAACTCCAGGACGAGCCCGGAGAGGAACGCGTAGCGCAAGACCTTCATCGTCCGCACCCGGAACTCCTCGCCCACGCGGGCCACCCGCTCCCTCTCGTCGCCCGAGCGGCCGAAGGCCTTGAGCGTCGGCAGCCCCCGCAGGGCGTCCAGGAAGTGCGCACCCATGCGGGAGAGCGCCGCCCACTGCCGTCCGGCGTGCTCCTCGGCGTAGGAGCCGACCAGGATCATCATCACCGGGATCACGGGCGCCGTCCCGAGGAGCAACAGGGCGCTCAGGGGGTCCATCGCGAAGACGAAGCCGGAGACCATGAGCGGAACGAGGACGCTCAGGTATGTCTGCGGCAGGTAGCGGGCGAGGTACGGCTCGAGCTTCTCCACGCCCTCGGTCGCGGTCGTCGTCAGCTCGCCGCAACGCTCCCCGCCGCGTACGAGGGCCCGAGGCGAAGGACGTGCGAGAACAGACGCTCCCTGAGCCCCGACTTGACCCGCGCCGCCCCTTTGAGGGCCACGACCTCCCTCGTCCACAGGAGCGCGCCCCGCGCCAGCACGGCCCGAGCAGGAGCAGGACGACCGGCGCCAGGCGCGCGAGGTCCTCCCCGCCTACGAACGCGCCGGCCACCACCTCGCTCAAGAGCGCCATCTGCGCCACGGTGATGGCGGCCGCGAGCAGCCCCACCCGACCACCGCGGCGAGGGAGGCCCGGGCGGAGCGGACGAGCCCGAGGAGCGCGCGATCGGGGCGCCGGCCCGACGCCCTCGCGCCCTCCTTCGCGCGGCGCCCACCGGCGACGCGGCGGTCAACCCGCGCGCCCGGGTCGCATCCGACGAGCCCTCCCGGTCGCAGGAGGGACGCGCACCCGCCCCCTCGACCGACAGCCCCTACTCGCAAGATCCCGTAAACGCAAGTTCCCCGGCGACCCGGCGTCGACCCGATCAAACCCACCTCCACGCGGCCCTCCTGTTCTCCGAACGGTCTTCTCCAACCAAGCTCCGGGGGCGGCGCCCGGTTCCGGCAGAGGGGCGCCATCCCTCCACGCCACGAATCTTCCTCCCCGCGGAGCCGGGAGGCGCGGACCCTCTGGACCATCCTTCTAGCCAAAATTGATCACTATGCCTCCGTAAGGACGGGTAGATCGGCGGCTCCCGTCGGGCTCGTGACCCGCTCCACGGCGCCGGGGCTGCTACGGGCTCGCCGTCGGTGGGCGCCGGGGAGAGCGAACATGGACAAAGCTGACCAGAGAGATGACCCATCCCGGTCATGCCGCTCCCCTCTACCCCCGGTACGATCGGCGTGGAAGCAGACGAAGGCAGCGGGAGTCATGGGTTCGCAAGGTTCACGCCCCGGAATGCGGGCCGCGCCTCCGGAACGGCGCGGCGCAGGCGCCGACATCCCGAGGAAGTCGGCGCCTGCGCCGCGCCGGAAATGTCCCTCCGCCGTCCCTCGGAGAGCCGACCGCGGAGCCCGAGAGAAGACGCTTGCGCGCTTCTACATTGCTAAATTACAATATTGTAATACAAATATGTGCTGACAACGACGGAAGGCGCATCCGAGGAGGAGAGATGGGCGTTCGGGTGTACGGAGAGATGGACGAGAGGGCGCGCGGGCACTCCGGGCAGGTTGAGGGATCTCGCCCGGCGGTGTGGGGGAGGGGGCGGCGCCGCTCTGGCCGGGTCGAGAGCGGGGAAGGTGGGCCTGCCCCCGGCTTCGCGTCGCGAGGCGCGGCGGCGAGTGCGGGCGAGCTCTCGGCGATGGTCGGGGGCGGGGGCGCTGCTCGCGGGGACCCCGCTCCGGGCTCCGGGCTCGGGCATCTCGTGCGGTGGCGCTCATGACGAGCTACGGCTTCGTAATAGACAACCGCAAGTGCATCGGCTGCCACGCGTGCACGGTCGCGTGCAAGGCCGAGCACGAGGTGCCCGTCGGGGTGAACCGGACGTGGGTGAAGTACGTGGAGAAGGGCGAGTTCCCCAACACCGAGCGGGCGTTCCACGTGATGCGCTGCAACCATTGTGAGGATGCCCCGTGCGTGGAGGCTTGTCCGGTAACGGCGTTGTACGTCCGGGACGATGGGATCGTGGACTTCGACTGGGACCGGTGCATCGGGTGCAACGCCTGCATCCAGGCCTGCCCTTACGACGCCTTGTACACCGACCCGGGCACCCATACCACGGCGAAGTGCAACTACTGCGCCCATCGGGTGGACGTGGGGCTCGAGCCCGCGTGCGTGAACGTCTGTCCGGAAGAGGCCATCATCAGCGGCGACATTGACGACCCCGAAACCCCGATCAGCCGCCTCCTCGCCCGCGAGAAGGTTACGGTCCGCAAGCCGGAGAAGGGCACCAAGCCGAAGCTCTTCTACATAGACGGCGACGAGGCCGCGCTGACCCCCGGGGACGCCCCGCCCTCCTCGGACTACATGTGGGGCAACCAGCGGCGCGGCGTCGGCCGGTTCGTCCCGGGGAACGGGCACGGCGACGGGGCTGGCGTGATGCAAGGCGTCATCCCGCTCGGCCGCAAAGGCGGAGGGGGCTCCCCGGCCGCGACGGAGACGAAGAGGCTGTCCGGGGGGGCGCGGAGGACCTACGACGCCCCGAACAAGGGGGTCGCGTGGGGCAAGGAGGTCCCCGGCTACGTGTGGACCAAGGCGATAGCGAGCGGCTCGGTCGCCATCCCGTTCCTGATCGCGGGGCTCGGGGTCGCGGTGGAGGGCGCGGCGCTGTGGGCGGGGACCGTACTCGGCCTGGTGTTCATGGTGGCGACCGGGGCTTGCTGGTCCTGGACCTCGGGCGTCCGGACCGCTTCCACTACGTGCTGCTCAGGCCCAGTGGAAGAGCTGGCTGGTGCGGGGGCATACATCATCACGGGCTTCGGCGGGTTGCTGGCGCTGTGGGCGGCGCTTGATCTCCTCGGGATCGGGGCGGCGACGGCGGTGCTGGCGTGGCCGCTCGTGGCGTTCGCGGTCGCGACGGCCGTGTACACGGCGTTTCTGTTCGGTCAGGCGAAGGGGCGGGACTTCTGGCAGAGCCCGGCGCTCCCGTTGCACATGCTCGCCCACGCCGTGGTGGGCGGGGCGGCGGCGCTGTACCTGGCGTCGCTGTTCGTCGGGGGGCTCGAGCCCCTGCGCGAGGTGTTGCGGTGGACCCTCGGGGCGGGGGTACTCGTCGCGCTCGTCGTGATGTGGGTCGAGCTCGGGATGCGCCATCCAACCCTCGATGCCGAGCGGGCGGCGAAGATGATCTACGCGGGCCGCTACAAGGTCCTGTTCTGGGTGGGGTCCGTGCTCCTCGGCTCGCTGGTCCCGCTCGCCGGGGTGGCGGTCGGCGCCCCGCTCGCGGTCGCGACGGCGGCGGTGCTGTCCCTGGTGGGGATGCTCGCCACCGAACACGCGTGGGTCGAGGCCCCGCAGACCATACCGCTCGCCTGACCCAAGGGAGAAGAGATGCGCACACGGAAGCCACGCCGCTCCTTCGTCGAGCGGGCCGCGGCGAGGATAGGGCTCATCCCGAAGCTGGACGAGCCGGAGGATGTAGCCGGAGAGATAGAGCGTCTCTCTCCGGGCTCGGCCCTTACGGGCTTTCCGCCGCCGGAGAGGTGGGACGACTGGGTCGAGTACGAGGCGAAGGGCTGGACTCGCGGGGAGAAGCGGCGTTACCAGATCGTCCCGACCGTCTGCTTCAACTGCGAGTCGGCGTGCGGGCTCCTGGCGTACGTGGACCGGGAGAGCGGGGAGGTCAGGAAGTTCGAGGGGCACCCTTTGCACCCCGGCAGCCGCGGGCGCAACTGCGCGAAGGGGCCGGCGACCATCAACCAGGTCAGGGACCCGGAGCGCATCCTCTACCCGATGAGGCGCAAGGGGAAGCGCGGGGGCGGAGAGTGGGAGCGGGTGAGCTGGGACGAGGCGCTCGACGACATAGCGTCGCGCATCCGCAAGGCTCTGGAGGATGGCCGCAACGACGAGGTCATGTACCACGTCGGGCGGCCCGGCTTCGAGCACCAGCACATGGAGAGGATCTTCCGGGCCTGGCGCGTGGACGCCCACAACTCCCACACCAACGTCTGCTCCAGCTCCGGGCGCTTCGGGTACCAGCTCTGGGGCGGGTTCGACCGGCCCTCGCCGGACTACGCGAACGCCAGAGCCATCCTGCTCATAAGCGCCCACCTGGAGAGCGGCCACTACTTCAACCCACACGCCCAGAGGATCATCGAAGGAAAGACGAAGGGCGCGAAGCTCATCGTCGTAGACCCGAGGCTCTCGAACTCCGCGGCGATGGCCGACCACTGGCTGCCGGCCAGGCCCGGCTCGGAGGCGGCGCTCCTGCTCGCGATGGCCAAGGTCATCCTCGACGAGGGGCTCTACGACGAGGAGTTCCTGCGCGACTGGACCAACTGGCGGCAGTACCTCGAAGAGGAGCACCCCGAGAAGGACCCGGACTCCTTCGAGGCGTTCGTCCGGGCGCTCGGGGAGGACTACGCGGGGTACACCCCCGAGTACGCGGAGGCCGAGTGCGGGGTCCCGGCCGAAAAGGTGGTGGAGGTTGCGCGCGTGATCGGGCGGGCCGCCCCCGCTGTGGCGGCGCACAACTGGCGGGCCGCTGCCGCCGCAAACCTCGGAGGCTGGCAGGTCTCGCGCTGCCTGATGCTCCTGAACGTCCTCACCGGGAGCTGGGGCCGGCGCGGGGGCACGAGCCCGAACGGCTGGAACAAGTGGCTGCCCCATTTCTGGGAGGAGCCGCCGCCCCAGGGGGTCTGGAACACCTTCACCTACCCCGACGAGTACCCTTTAGCGCAGTACGAGATGAGCCCGCTCCTGCCCTACTTCCTGATGGAGGGACGGGGGAGGCTCGAGGTCTACTTCAGCCGCGTCCTGAACCCCGTGTGGACCTACCCGGACGGGTTCTCCTGGATCGAGGCCCTCACGGACGAGGACGCCGTCGGCTGCCACGTCGCCCTCACCCCGACCTGGAGCGAGACGGCGTACTTCGCCGACTACGTGCTGCCCCTGGGCCACGGCCCCGAGCGCCACGACCTGATGAGCCAGGAGACGCACGCGGGGGTGTGGCTCTCGTTCCGCCAGCCGGTGTTGCGGGAGGCGGCCAGGAGGCGCGGAGAAGAGGTCCGGTATACGTACGAGACCAACCCCGGCGAGGTCTGGGAGGACGACGAGTTCTGGATCGAGCTGAGCTGGCGCATAGACCCGGACGGCGAGATGGGGATAAGGCGCTTCTTCGAGAGCCCCTACAACCCCGGCGAGAAGCTCACCGTCGACGATTACTACCGCTGGATCTTCGAGAACGCCGTACCCGGCCTCCCGGAGAAGGCGGCCGAAGAGGACCTTACGCCTCTGGAGTACATGCGAAAGTACGCCGCCTTCGAGATTAAGCGGGAGGTCTACGAGCGGAACATGCGCGAGCTCGGTCCCGAGGAAATCGAAGGGGCCAGGGTCGGGCCCGACGGGACCGTAACGACGCCGGAGAGCCGCGACGGCGGCGTGATCCGGGCGAACCGGCGCGTCCCGCACGTCGGCGTCCACGTGGGCGGAAAGGCGCGTGAGGGTTTCCCGACGACGAGCGGGAAGCTCGAGGTCTGGTCTCCAACCATGGCCGAGTGGGGCTGGCCGGAGTACGCTACCCCCGGGTACGTGAAGAGCCACGTACACCCGGAGAACCTCCAAGAAGGGCAGCTCGTGCTGAACGCCACCTTCCGCCTCCCGACGCTCATCCACACCAGGAGCGGCAACGCGAAGTGGCTGAACGAGATCTCGAACAAAAACCCGGTCTGGGTCCACCCGAAGGACGCGCGCGAGCGCGGCATCGAGACCGGCGACCTCGTGCGGGTGACGACCGAGATCGGCTACTCCGTCAACCACGCCTGGGTGACGGAAGGCATCTCGCCCGGCGTCGTCGCCTGCTCCCACCACCTCGGCCGCTGGCGCCGCAAGGGGGACGAGGCGGACCGCTGGAGCAACTCCCTCGTGGACATAACGCGTGCCGGCGACGGCTGGCGCCTCAGGCAGATCGAAGGCCCCGCCCCTACGCAAGCGTCGACCCCGACACGAGCCGCATCTTCTGGGGCGACGGCGGGGTGCACCAGAACCTGACCTTCCCCGTCCACCCCGACCCCGTAAGCGGGATGCACTGCTGGCACCAGGCTGTCTACCTGACGAAAGCTCGCCCGAAGACCGCTACGGCGACGTCTACGTGGACACCGAAAAGAGCCGCGAGGTCTACCGCCGCTGGCTCGCCATGACCCGCCCCGGCCCGCGCCCCGACGGCCTCAGGCGCCCCGAGGTCTTCGACCGCCCTACAGGCCGGACCGGAAGGTCTACTTCGTGGACGGAAAATGACGCACTCGGCATGACGGAAGGGACGGACAACCGCGCGCAGACCCCTAAGCCTTCGGGAGCCCTGGCGAAGGCTTTCCCGGCCTACGCCTGGCTCCGGGGGTACGACCGGGAGGACCTGTCCAAAGACTTCACGGCGGCCCTGATCATCACGGTGATGCTGGTCCCGCAGAGCATGGCCTACGCGATGCTGGCGGGGCTGCCGCCGATCTACGGGCTGTACGCCTCGATCGTCCCGACGATCGTGTACGCCCTGTTCGGCACCTCCCGGCACATGCCGGTCGGCCCTCCGGCGCTGATGGCCCTCCTGACCCTGACGTCGGTCTCGGCCCTCGCCCGGTCGGGGACGGAGGAGTACATTGGCCTCGTCCTCCTCCTCGCGCTGACGGTCGGCGTCGTGCAGCTCGCCATCGGTCTCCTCGGGATGGGGTTCATAACCAACTTCATCTCCCGCCCGGTCCTGAGCGGCTTCATCTACGCCTCCGCGGTCATCATCCTGCTCAGCCAGGTGAAGCACCTGCTCGGGATAAGCCTCCCGGAAGGGACCTCGATGCCGGCGCTGGTCGCGGAGATATGGCGCAGCATCGGCGAGACGAACCCCATCGCCCTCGCCCTCGCGGTCTTCGGCTTCGCCACGATACTCGTCCTCGCCAGGGTCGCGCCGCGGTTGCCCGGGTCCCTGATCGCGGTTGCGGCGAGCACGCTCGCCGTCTTCCTCTTCGCCCTCGACGGGAGGGTGGACATCGTCGGGGAGGTGCCCCGCGGGCTCCCGGACCTCTCCCTTCCGGTCCTCGACGTAGAGGCGATCCGGGCCCTCCTCCCCGCGGCCCTCGTCGTCGCCTTCGTCGGGTTTATAGAGTCGATCTCGGTCGCCAAAGCCGTCGCCGCCAGGGAGCGTTACAAGATCGACTCGAACGCCGAGCTCAGGGCTTTAGGGCTCGCCAACGTCGCCGCGGCGTTCTCCTCGGGCTTCCCGGTCGCGGGCTCCTTCTCGCGCACGGCCGTCCAGTACCAGTCGGGAGGCCGGACGCAGGCCGCCTCGATCATGACCGCCCTGATGGTTGTCGCGACCATCCTGTTCCTGACCCCCCTCTTCTACTACCTGCCGAACGCGGCGCTTGCGGCCGTGATCGCCGTCGCCGTCTACGGGCTGCTCGACTTCAAGGAGGTCCGGCGCGCCTTCAGGACCAGAAGGGCCGACGGGCTGGCGCTCCTGATCACCTTCGCAGTAACCCTCCTCGTCGGGGTGGAGCAGGGGATCATCGCCGGAGCCGCCTTCGCCCTGCTCGCCTTCGTCAGGCGCACGGCCTACCCCAACACAACCGAGCTCGGCTACGTGGAGAGCGAGGACGCCTTCCTCGGCCTGCGCAGCTACCCCGAAGCGAAGACGTACCCCGAAGCCCTGATCGTGCGCTTCGACGCCCGCCTCTACTTCGCCAACATCCCCTTCCTGGAAGAGTGGCTGATCTCCGCGGTCGCCGACCGCTCGCGCCTGAAGTGGATCGTCCTCGACTGCCGCGGCGTGAATGGCATCGACTTGACCGCCATAGAAGGACTCGAAAACCTGGTCTCCAAGTACCGCGCCACGGACATCGAGGTCCTGCTCACCCACGTAAAGCTCCAGGTCCGTAAACCCCTCGAAGCCGCCGGCTGGAACGAAAAGTTCGAAGGCAGCATGAGATACCCAACCACCAGAGACGCCCTCAGAAACATCGGCCTCCTCGACGAACGAGAGGCCCGTGCCACCCACAACGGCCCCCGCCCCGACACACCCAACCCCCCCGCGAGCCCGACGTACCCGCAAAACCTCGGAGACTAGAGCCTATATACATAACCGTATTGACATATAGAGATTAAAGGCTATCATCAGGTCAACGCCGGAAAGGACCGGAGGCGCGAAGGAGGCAGTTATGTTGTTCGAGAGGATCTACGACGAGGACCTGGCGCAGGCCAGTTACTTTATCGGGTGTCAGCGGGCGGGTACTGCGGTTGTCGTGGACCCCCGGCGCGACGTGGGGGTCTACCTGGAGAAGGCCGAGAAGCACGGCATGCAGATCCTCGCCGTCACCGAGACGCACATCCATGCGGACTACCTCTCGGGTTCCAGGGAGCTTGCGGCTGCGACGGGGGCGACGCTGTACCTCTCCGACGAGGGCGACGCCGACTGGAAGTACGGCTTCGAGGGCGAGGGCTCTACGACGGGAGCGAGATCCGGGTGGGCAACGTCGTGCTGACGGCCGTCCACACGCCGGGCCACACCCCCGAGCACCTCTCGTTCCTCGTCACCGACGGCGCTACGGCGGACGAGCCCGGGTACATGCTCACCGGCGACTTCGTCTTCGTCGGCGACATCGGCAGGCCCGACCTACTCGACGAGGCCGCGGGCGGTAAGGACACGCGCTTCGGCGGGGCCAGGCAGATGTTCGCCAGCCTGCGCGACAAGTTCCTCACCCTGCCCGACCACGTACAGGTCTGGCCGGGACACGGGGCGGGGAGCGCCTGCGGCAAGGCTTTGGGGCCGTGCCCACCTCCACCGTCGGCTACGAGCGGCTCTTCTCGTGGTGGGGAGCTTACCTCGAACGGCGGGACGAGGATGGGTTCGTCGAGAAGCTGCTTGAGGGCAGCCCGACGCGCCTGTCTACTTCGGGCGCATGAAGCTCCAGAACAAGTCCGGGCCTGCGCTGCTTGGGGAGAGGCCGCCGCTCGTGCGCCACGAAGGCCGCGCGCTCGCCGGGGAGATCGAGCGGGGCGCGGTCCTGTTCGTCGACACCCGTTCGCGCGGGGCGCTCGCCGACGGCATGGTGCCGGGTGCCCTGAACGTCCCGGCCGGCAGCAGCTTCGTCACGTGGGCGTCGTGGGTGGTAGACCCCGAGGGGGACGACAGGCCGATCGTGGTGCTCGCAAAGGACGAGGCCGAGGCGAAGCTCCTTCGCGACCGGCTCTCGTACGTCGGCATAGACCGCGTCGAGGGCTACGTCACGGACCTCGAAGGGCTCGAAAAGGAGCCCGTGCCCACCGTCTCCCCGGAAGAGCTCGACGAGATGGAAGACCCCTTCGTGCTCGACGTGCGCGCTAAAGGCGAGCACGAGGCCGGGTACATCCCGGGGGCGATCCAACTGCACGGCGGGCGCGTGATGTGGCACCTCGACGATCTGCCGGGGGATAAGCCCATCGTCATCCACTGCCAGACCGGCGCGCGCGCAGCCGTCGTCGCGAGCGCCCTGAGGGCCGCGGGCTTCGGCCCGGTGCTGGAGCTCGAAGGCAGCTACGAGGGCTGGGCCGCCCGCAAGCAGCGGGTCCCCGCGTAGGACGGGCCGCCGCAAGGGGAGGCGCCGCGGGACGGCTACCCCGCGGCGCCTCCGGCATGTCCAACCTCTTATCCAACGGAGGCATCGTGGTGTATCAGCAGAGTTTTTCAGAAGACGCTTTTCAGGAGATCTTCCCGGAAGAGGTCGAACGGTGGCGGCAGAGGGGCGCTCGCATCGTCGACGTGCGCGAGAGGTGGGAGTACGAGGGGGGGCACCTGCCGGGGGCGCGGAACGTCCCGCTCGGCGAGCTGCCGGAGCGCGTGGAGGAGCTGCGGGGAAGCCCCGTGGTGCTCGTGTGCGCGAGCGGGAACCGCTCGGAGGGGGCCGCGCGGTTCCTGAGCCGGAGCGGATTCGGCGAGGTGGCGAACCTTCTGGGCGGGACGGCCGGCTGGGCGCAGCGCGGCCGGCCTCTAGAGTAGGCCGGAGGATGTTCGAGAAGGTGGTCCCCGCGGCCGGCTGGCTGCGTCGCTACCGGAGCGAGGACCTCGCCGGGGACGTGTCGGCGGGCCTGATCGTGGCGGTGATGCTCGTCCCTCAAGGGATGGCCTACGCGATGCTCGCCGGCCTGCCCCCCGTGGTCGGGCTGTACGCCTCGATCGTGCCGCTCTTCGTGTACGCCCTGTTCGGGTCCTCGCGCCAGCTCGCGGTCGGGCCCGTCGCCATCGTCTCCCTGTTGACCCTCACCGGCGTCTCGGCCGTCGCCGAGCCGGGCACGGGCGAGTTCGTCGCACTGGCGGCGCTGCTGGCGCTCATGGTGGGGGCCATACAGTTCGGGCTCGGGCTGCTTCGGGCGGGCTTCGTCGTCAACTTTCTCTCCCACGCCGTCGTCAGCGGGTTCACGTCTGCGGCGGCGATCGTGATCGGGCTGAGCCAGCTCGGCCAGCTCCTCGGCGTGAAGCTCGAGTCGAGCTTCTCCGTCCCGTTGCTGCTGTGGGAGGCGGCGGGGAGGCTCGCGGAGGTCGACCCGCCGACGCTCGCCATCGGGGTCGGGAGCATCGTCGCTCTGGTCGTGTCCAAAAGGGTCTCGCCGCGCTTCCCGGCGCCGCTCCTGGTTGTGGCCGCATCGACCCTTTTGGTCTACGCCTTCGGCCTGGACGAGCGGGGGGTGAGCATCGTCGGCGAGGTGCCGGGCGGCCTGCCCGCTCTCGCGCTACCGGCGATCGACGCGGGCGCGGTCGTCGCCCTGATCCCGACCGCCCTCACCATCGCCTTCGTCGGCTTTATGGAGTCGATAGCGGTCGCAAAGTCCATCGCCGCCAGGGAGAAGTACGAGGTCGACGCGAACCGGGAGCTCGTCGGGCTCGGGCTCGCCAACGTCTTCGGCTCCGCGTTCTCGTCGTACCCGGTGACGGGCGGGTTCTCGCGCTCGGCCGTGAACTACGGCGCCGGGGCGCGCGCGCCGCTCGCCTCGGTCATCACCGCAACCCTCGTCCTCCTGACCCTCGTCCTGTTCACCCCGCTGTTCTACTACCTGCCGAGCGCGGTGCTGGCGGCGATCGTGATGGTCGCGGTCTACGGTCTGATCGACGTGGGGGAGCTCGTGCGCCTGTTCAAGGTCAAGCGGGCCGATGCGCTGACCCTGGTCCTGACCTTCGCCGTCACGCTCCTCGTCGGCATAGAGCAGGGGATAATCGCCGGCATCGTCTTCTCGCTACTCGTCTTCGTGTGGCGCAGCGCCCAGCCTCACACGACGGAGGTGGGCTACCTCGCGGACGAGGACGTTTTCCGCAACGTGAGCCGCCACCCCGAGACCCGGACCTTCCCCGGGGCCCTGATCGTGCGCGTCGACGCCTCGCTCTACTTCGCGAACACGGCGTTCCTGAAGGGCTGGCTCGACGACGCGGTCTCCCGCCGCCCGGACCTCCGGTACCTGATCCTGGACTTCTCCGCCGTCAACGACATAGACGCCGTGGCCCTGGAGACGCTGGAGGGACTGGCGACGGAGCTCGGGTCTCGCGGGATCGAGCTGCACTTCGCCGGCATGAAGGGCCCGGTGCGCGACGTCGTCGCCCGCTCCGCCTGGCCGAAGGAACTGGGGAAGAACGCGACCCACCTCTCCGTGAAGCACGCCCTCGACCGCCTGGACCTCTGGCGCCAGCCGAGCAAGGCGCCCCAACCCACGGCATAAGCCCGCGGGGGCGCGGCGGTAGATCTACCGCCGCGCCCCCGCGATAGCCCGGGAAGTGCTTGCTCAGGCCGCCGAAAGCTCCTTTCCCTCCTTGAGTGCGCCCACCATCGCGTCCACGTCACAGTTCGCCCCGCGGTTGTAGGGCAGCTTCGAGAGCACCGACGCCATCCCGCAGGTGTCCGTAACGCCCGCAAAGACCAGCCCTGCGCCGACGGCCGCGGGCAACGCCCCGAAGCGCGGGCTCACGGTCAGGGCGAGCACCCCGCCGGCCGCCGCCAAAGCCCCCGCGACTATCCGGACCTGACGCTCCATGGAGATGCGCCCCCGCCCGCGCTCGACCGGCTTGCCGGCCGCCACCCACGCCCCCATGCCCCCCTCGAGGACGTGCAGGTTGGGCATCCCGCCTCCGACAGGGCCTCCCGAGCCTTCCGGGCCCGCCCCCCCGACTGGCACACGAGCACGACCGGCTCCTCGACGTTCTCGCGGATCTCCCGCGCATGCTCCCCCAGGAGATCCAACGGAACGTTGTACCCGCCCCGAATATGCACCGACTCGTACTCCCCGGGCGTCCTCACGTCGAGCACCCGCACGTCCGGGCGCTCGTCCATCAACTCACCCAAACGCTCCACGTCGATCACCGCGGGTATAGTGGCCGTCTGCATAACGCCTCCTTCGACAGACTACGTACTTCAGCTATTTTATATGACCACATTAGTATGTGGTCATAATAAGGAGGGTGCGCGCCGCCGGGGCGATGTTCGGCCGTTGGTCTGCGGGTAGGCGGTTCGGCTGCTCGGAGCGCTGGGGGCTTTGTGCGTTGGGGTGCGGCCGTGCGGGACCTTCCGCCGGTGCGAGGCTTCGGTGATCGGCGCGTTGTCGGGGAGGAGGTATAAGGTTGGGGCGCTCTAGGAGCTTCTGGAGAAGCCGCCGAGGTTCGCCTGGAGGCGGTCCTGGATCGAGCCGCACATCAGGTCGCAGAGCTCGAAGATGGTGGGGTCGGCTATCCTGTAGTAGGCGTTGAGGCCCTGCTTTCTACGCCCGACGATGCCCTCTTCGAGCAGCATCCTGAGGTGCTTTGAGACGTTGGCCTGAAGCGCGCCCGTCTCCTGCACGAGCTCCGATACGGTCCTCTCGCCGTCCATGAGGGCGTAGATCAGACGCAGCCTCATCGGCTCGGCGAGCGCCTTGAACCGCTCCCCCAGCATCTCGAACGCCTCGTCGCTCAGATCTTTGCCGCTGTACCTGGCCACGTCCGTCCTCCACATAAAAAATCACATTGCCATACGGTAATAGTCTAACACCGCCGCTCCTGTGGTCCTCTCGATCCCGAGTGTCCCGTTGTTTCGCGACGCCGGTCTCGGGCGATCGCCGGCGCCCCGCGTGCGTTATCGCGCGGGTCGTTTGACCGCGCGCACGGCGGTGCTCCTCTGCCCGCGTTCGTCCCCGATCCGGCAGAGGTTCGAGAGGCCGCGCGGCGGGCTTGGCGTGGCGGACGGCCCCGCCGACGGGGCTAGACATTTTTGATCAGGCGTATGAGCGCGTTGGATCATTACGCCACGGAGTATGGGAGGTAAGGTTCGGCCGTATCGGGGCGCAAGCGTGAAGGGAAAGGCGCGCCGACGACGGTAGCAGCGTGGTGCGAAAGGGACGGGTTGAGGCCTTGAGGGATCTGTGCCGGCGTCGCCTAGACGACCATTACCGTCGGCGGAAGTCGCAGAAAGAGGCTCAGCGATGCGCACGGCGACAGACCGCAGTAGGCTCACCGACCGGATCGGGGCGCCGGAGGATTACGTCGGGTACGGCGTCCACGACCCAGAGGGGCGCAGGATCGGGAGCGTGAAGGAGCTGTTCGTGAACCGGCGCGGGGAGCCGGAGTACGTCAAGCTGCGGACGGGGCTCTTCGGGCTGAGGACGTACTTGCTGCCGGTGGACGTCGTGCTGGTCGACGAAGAGCACAGGGTCCTGAACCTGCAATGAAGCTCCCGAGCGCCGGATGCCGAACGGGGGTGGGGCGTGACCGTCGCGTTCGTGTTCCTCGCCTCGATGACCCTGCTCTGCTCCCTCGGGTGGTCCTGAGCCGGAGCGTCGTGCGTTCCGCTCTGTTCATGTCGGGGGCGTTTCTGGGGTGGCGGGCTTCTACGTGATGCTCAACTCCCCTGTGCTCGCGGCGTTTCAGGTGCTCATCTACGTGGGGCGGTGACCGTGGTGATCCTATTCGGGATCATGTTCACCCAGAAGCCCCAGGCGAGGCGCTTCGGCGCGATCTTCAACGGGCAGCTCTGGCCCGGCGTCCTGGTGGCGGCGGGGGTCGGGGCGTTTCTCGTCTACGTGGTGTCGGCTCAGGGATGGGCCGGAAAGGCTCCGGGCAACGGGCCGAGGGACGCGGCGGAGCTCGGGCGGATCCTGCTGGGCGTCGCCGGCGGTGGGAGCGAGGTCTTCGCCCTGCTCTTCGTGCTGGCGTCGGTGCTGCTCATGGTGGCGTTGGTGGCCGCCATCGTGATCAGCTACCGCAAGCACGCGCCCGCGTCGCCCGAGGAAGACGACGTCTTCGTGGGCCGCGACAGGACCGCGTCTCGCGAGGAAGGGGCGCTCGACGGGCTCCCCGGCCCCGCGTCGCCCCCTGAGGGGAGCCCGCCATTGGTGCATCGAGACTCGTAGCAAGCGAGAATGAGGAGGAGGAAGATGCAGAACACGCAGCCCGCGCCCATCGGAACGGCCGGTATAAGCCACCGGCGCCTGCTGCTGGCCGCCCCGCTGGCCGCGGGCGCGGCGGCGCTGGCCAACGCCCTCGTCTACGCGATCGCGTCGGCTCTGGGGACCATCCCCACGGACGTCCCCGTCCCGGCCTCGGGGGAGCCCATAACGCTGTCGCCCGTGATCGTGACGTCCGTGATCGGGGCCCTCGGCGCGGCTGCGGTCTTCGCCGTTATCGCCGCGATCTCGTCCCGGCCGGCGCGGTTGTTCTGGTGGGTCGCCCTCGTGGTCCTCGCCCTCTCGTTCGCCACGCCCTTCACCATCCCCGGCGCCCCCGCCGCGATGATCGCCTCTCTGCTGCTGATGCATGTCGTGGCCTGGGCCGTCTCCGTAGCGCTCCTCGTCCGGCTCCCCGCAGCGCGGCGTTGAGGCAAGGTCTTCTCTGCGTGGCGGGTAGAGGCTCCTAGTAGCCCACGGCACCGCTCCGTCGAGCGGTCTGGCCGAAGCGGGGGCTCGGCTGGGGGTGCGTCGAGTAGGCCCCTCTCGACGCGACCGCTCCTGCTCGTCACCCCGGATCACCGCCGTCGATCACGAGGTGGGGGAGTGGGGACGTCCGTCCTTCCTTCGGGCCGCCGGTGGACCTGCCTCACGGGGCGTTTTCGCCGGGGGTGCATCGTCTTCTTCGAGTTCGCGTCGGCCCGGTCGCTCCTTTTGGCCGCCGTGGTCCTCCTGGAGGCCCTTGTGTAGCTCCCGCACCCCGGTGCCCAGAGACCGCGCCAGGTCGGGAACGCGCCGGGTCCCGAAGAGCAGCAGGACTATGGTGAGGATGATCAGCAGCTCCGTCGGTCCCAGGTTGGGGATCATGCGTTCCTCCTTTGTTGGTGACTTCTCCTAACCGGCCTCGCCCTGCCGTGCCCCCGCGCTTGGCGCCTCGTCGGGCTCTCTCGTACCGGCGCGGGGCGGCCGTTCCGGTCTTTGGAACGGCCGCCCCCTCGCCTACGACAGGAGTTCGGGTGACGTTCAGCGGATCACCCTGAACGTCCTGTTGGGGCTGATGCTCGCACGGGTGTCGGCGTCGCCGGCGAAGCTCGCCCTGACCGAGTAGAGGCCGGTGCGGGTCGGCTTGTAGCGGAACGAGAACGTGGAGGCGACGTTGCGCACCGCGACGATCCGGCCGCCGCGCCTGATCGTCACCTTCACCGGCCTGCCCGGATGCGCCGGGGTCAACCTGCCCGAGATGAGGCGGGTCTGGCCCAGCTTCAGGTTCGAGCGCGCCACGGTCAAGGCAGTCGAGCTCGGCGTGATGATCACGTCGGGCTGCCTGACGATGTAGACGAACGACGCGTCGCGGCGGTTGCCGGCACCGTCTACGGAGAATGCGTTGATCGTGTGTACGCCTAGACCGAGCGGGATCCTCTGCCCGTCGTAGAGCCTGCTGTTGTTGTTCGGCGGGAACCCGTCGGTCGTGAAGCGGATGGCCTCCCCGCCGTCGGAGATAAGGGCGACGCCTACCCCATTAAGGTAGGTGCCCGGCGCGGGGTCCGAGGTCAGGACCGGCGGTATCGTGTCCTTGCGCATCGTCTTCGTGTCGGTCGGCGGCACCCCGTTGCCCGTGAAGGAGGCCGTGATCACGAAGTCGCCCTGCGGCAGGGCCGCAAGCTCGGCGGCCGGCACCGTCGCCTGCCAGGTCCTCTGGCCGCCCTGGGGGCCGCCAAGGGTCGCGTTGTTCGGTTGTCCGCCGGGGACGGAGACCGTGACGGCGCTCACTTGAGGCTGCGCGACGCCGCTGACGACCATGGGCGTGCCGACGTTGGCCGCGTTCACCACGGTGCGGTCGACCGTCGTGATCGCGGTGCGGGAGAAGGCCGGGCACTCGGGCGTGGCGGGGCCACCGGCGGTCCCGATCGGCCCCGCGACGGTGGACTCGAAGGAGTTAGCGCCCGCCGACGGCTTGACGTACTGGAGCGTCACGTCCCCGCCGGCCCCTCCGAGAGCCTGGTTGAAGTTGCCGGCCGCGTCGGGGAGGACGAACTCCCGCACGCCGGCGGGTTCACGCCTCGCCTCGATGAACTCGTCGCCCTCCGCCACGAGCCCGGTGATGGGGGCGGCTACGTCGAACGTGCCCGGGGCGGTCTCCACGCCCCTCGCGGTGCCGACCACGGCCCCGCCGACCTCCTCGAAGGCGAGGTCGCGCACGAACGTGAAGTCCACGTCCGCCGTGTTCGCCGTGTTCGTAACCTGGACCTTGTCGCCCGGGAGGATGTCCGGCGTCGCGTCGGGCGCGTTCGGGTCCAGCGAGTTCGGGCCCCAGCAGTCCCCGTTGGGGAAGGCGCCGCCGCCGAGGTGGTTGATCTCCAACAGCCCGGTGGCGTCTGTTTGCTGGGTGGTGGAGCCGACGACCACGTCGTTCGGGCCACGCAGCACGTCGACCCGCATCGCGGTGTTGGCCGGGTACGCCTCCAGCAACACGAAGTCGAGCGAGTAGTCGACCTCGAGGTTGCGGTTAGCCCCGTTTACGGCCCCAAACGATGGCGAGGCGAGCGCTACGCCGAGCGCCAGGGCGGTAAAGGAGGCGCCGAGCAGCCCCTTGAGGCCGACCCTGCGCCCCGTGTGTTTCCCGTAGGCTGTATCCATTTCCGTTCCGTCCTTCTGTTGCCTGCCGCCGCTCTCTCCGGTTGCTTCTCGCCGTGGGCGCTAGGGGGGACGCGGCCTCGCGTCCTCTCCGGAAGACCGTTTCGCCGTGTTCACGTCTCCTCACTTCGCTCCGATTGTCTTACTGGTGGCCGTGGCCGTCTCCGGCCGGCTTCTCGGCGCCTCGGCCGGCCGGCGCTTCTTCTAACGCGACCGGGCGAGCGCCTCCGAAAGAGAGCCGTAGGTCCTCCTTCCCCTCCGATACCTGGAAGACGAGCGTCCCGGTCGCGGCGCTGCCGGGGGGCACCTCCTTGGCGTCGAGCCGGTGCCGGATCGGCCCGGTCTCCTCGACGCTTTCGCCGGAGACCCGGAAGTCTTCGGGCGAGGGGGAGAGCGGCGCGAGCCCGGCGTCCGACTCCCGGGCCGCAGCGGCGACCGGGCTCTTCGTTGCTTCCGCATCCAAGGTGCATCACCTTCCCGAACGAGGCGTCCTACGAAAGTGAATGTTGCTACTTGGGGGCAGGACGGGCACCACTAGAACGGGCGATCTTTTATTGGCCCCCTACGGTTAACCCCTTTGCGCTAGCTCCGACGGGACGCCGGGGGAATGCTGACGAGGCCGTGGCGGAGGGCGAAGGCCAGGGCGCCCACCCGCGAGCGCACGCCGAGCTTGGCGTAGATCCTGACCAGATGGGCGTGCTCCGTCTCCCGGCTCATGCCGAGCCGCCCGGAGATCTCCTTGCCGTCCAGCCCTTCGGCGAGGGCTTCGAGAATCTGGCGCTCGCGCGCGGTAAGGCTGGACGCGGCGAACAGCGCGATCTTGTCGCGTTCCCTGCGGCGGCTGCCGAGACGCAGCAGCTCGAACATCTCCTTCGAGGCGTAGATCTGCTCCCCGTCGCGCAGCTTCCGTATCGTCTCCAGGACCTCTGCGATGTCGGCGGACTTGTGCAGCACCGCGCTCGCCCCCGCCTCGATCGCGCGCCCGAACATCTCCCGGTCGACGGAGGAGGTGAGCACCAGGATGGGGACGCTCGGGTTCCGCTCGAAGATCTCGGAGATTAGCTCTATGCCTGTTCCGTCGGGCAGATGGAGGTCTACCACGGCGAGATCCATGTCTTCGAGCAGGGGACGGGCCTCGGCGAGGGTGCCCGCCTGACCGGTGACGGTGAAGCCCGGCTCGCCCTCGAGGGCGACGGCCAGCGCCTCGCGCAGGGCCGTATGGTCTTCCACCAGCAGCATGCGGGTCATGGCTTCGATCGTTCCTCGTCTCCGATGTTTGTCGAAGCGTATCGAACCGTAGGCGTCGAGCCCTGACCAAAGCTGCTCATCCCCATGACCAAGGTTGCGCATCTGCGAAGAGCCGCATCGGCTAGGGGTCGCGGCGGCCGCGCCGCCGGCGTCTCAGCGAGCGGCCTCGCTGCCTCCGTAGGAGTTGGGTCGGCCCGCAGCACGGCCTCCCGTGCTGCGGGCCGACGATTGGGCTAGCGCGGGTTGGCCCAAGAAGGTTAACCCCTTTCCGCTGCAAAAAGTTCACGCGCATGGGAGATGGCGGGGGCGGCGCCCGGTGCGACGATTGGGTTGGCGGCAGGACCGCCGCAGTACCGCGCAGGAAAGGGAGCAGCGATGCAGTCCGCTAACAAACCGAACCCCAGGATGCTGACTCGCAAGGACCTGCTGAAGCTCGGTCTTTTGGGCGGGGCGGCGTTGTTCTTGCCCCTTGAGCGCGTCGCTCGCACCCAGCTCGCCTCCCCGCGCATCCCGGAGGACCAGATCCCGACACTCCTGCCCCCCTTCGAGAGGAACCTCGCGTACCCGCCGGTCCTCCAACCCGTGGGGACCCGCGGCCTCACCGACTACTACCAGATCACGCAACGGGCCGCGAACGTGGAGATCGTGCCCGGATTGCAGACCCAGATCTACGGCTACAACGGCATCACGCCCGGCCCGACCATCGTGCAGCGTAGGGGCCGCACGACCGTCGTGCGGCAGATCAACGCCCTGCCCGAGACCACGGTCCACCCGGATCAGACCTACCGGACCACGACCGGGACCCACCTGCACGGGAACGCCTCGGCGCCCCAGTTTGACGGCTGGGCCGAGGACGTGACCGCCCCGGGCGAGGGCAAGGACTACGTCTACCCGAACGAGCAGGACGCCCGGATGCTCTGGTACCACGACCACGCCGTCCACCACACCGCGAACAACGCCTACATGGGCCTCGCGGGGCTGTACGTTACCCGCGACGAGATCGAGGACCGGCTGCCGATCCCGAAGGGCCGCTACGAGCTGCCGCTGGTCCTGAAGGACCTCATCGTCGCCGAGGACGGCTCGCTTCTCTTCGACAACGGCGGGGAGAGCAGCCTCTTCGGCGACATCGTCACGGTGAACGGCGTGCCCTGGCCCCGCGTCGCGGTCGAGCCGAGAAAGTACACCCTGCGCTTCCTCAACGCCTCCGTCTCCCGCGGCTACAACCTCGCCCTCTCGACCGGCGACCCGTTCACCGTGATCGGGCACGACGGCGGCCTGGACCCCTCGCCCAACGACGTGACGAGCTTCCGTATCGGGATGGCCGAGCGCTACGAGGTCGTAGTCGACTTCGCCAACAGGAGGGGGCAGCAGGTCGTCCTGCGGAACCTCGGCCTCCCCAACAACGTGGACTTCCCGCAGACGGACGTCGTGATGCGCTTCGACGTCGGCGACACCGTTACGGACCCCACAAACAACGAGGTTCCGGCCCAGCTCAACCCGAGCGACCACCCCTTCAGCCCGATGAACCTCACGGAACAGGACGCCGTGCGCACCCGCGTCTTCGAGTTCGGCCGCAACGGCGGGCTGTGGACTATAGGCGTGGACGGGGGGCCGGGCCGGATCTGGGACCCGAACAGGGTGGACGCGAACCCCGCGCTCGGCGACGTGGAGATCTGGGAGTTCACGAACAACTCCGGCGGCTGGTTCCACCCGATCCACACGCATCTCATAGACTTCAAGATCCTCTCCAGGGACGGAGGATCTCCCCACCCCTACGAGGGCGGACCCAAGGACGTCGCCTACGTCGGCGAGGGAGAGACGGTACGCGTCATCGCCAGGTTCGGCCCCGAGAGGGGCAAGTATATGATGCACTGCCACAACCTCGTGCACGAGGACCACGACATGATGACCCAGTTCGAGGTCGGCTCCGGCGGCCCAGACCCCGAGTCGGTCCCCGCGGTACCCGTGAACAGGCTGGGACCGCTGGTGCCGGTCCTGCCGCCTCCGCCGCCGCCGCCCGCGAACACCGCGCCGGTCGTAACGCCCCTCACGCCGCGCCCCAACTCGACGATCCGCGGCCTCAGGCCTACCATCGCGGCGGTGATGCGCGACGCCGAGACCGACCTCGCGAAGGCGAACATAAAGCTGTGGATCGACGGCCGGCGGGTGCTCGGGTTCACGTACGCCCGCTCCTCGAACAGGCTGGCGTACAGGCCGCCGCGCCCGATGCGTGCGGGGCTCCACGCCGTGCGGATAACCGCCAACGACGGCAGGGGGCGCTCGACCACGAAGACGTGGAGGTTCCGCATCCGCTGATCGCCGGCGGGGCGGGCGAGCGCACCTCCCCTCGCCCGCCCCGCATCTCCTGGGGCTATGCGCGCGGGGGTCGGGACCATCAAACTGAGGAGGCCGCGGTGACGAAGATGCGTGTGCTGCTGGCGAACGAGCCGCTCTCGTACCGGGAGATTTTGGCCTGGGTTCTGATGATGCTCAAGCCAACGTGGGAGGTGCGCGTGGCCGAGCCCGGACAGATCGACGCCGAGGTTCGCGCCTTCTCGCCGCACTTCGTGATCTGCAACCGCGTGACCCCTGCGGTGGAGGCGATGGCCCCGGCCTGGGTCGAGCTCTACCCCGACTTCGGCCCGCTCTGCAGGGTCCGCTCCTCCGACGGGCGCTACGCCGTCTCCGAGATGGAGTTCACAGACCTCCTCGGCCTCGCCGAGGGAGCGGAGCAGCTCCTTGAGCCCCGCGATGGTCAGGGGGAGATCCGGGAGCTCACTCGGGCAGGCCCCCTCGGCGCGTGTCCTCCGGAAGAATAGGCTCGTCTCCCCGTTTTCGGTCAGCAGACACGGCCAGGAAAAGACCGGCCCTTTCAGGGAGGCGAGAGGAAACGGGCGGCGATGCTCCGCTCCGTCAGCCCCGTTGGAGCCGTTCGGTCGGGTACTGCTCGGGGTCGAAGGCGGGGGGGTGCTGCGGGTCAATCTCCCGCAGGGCGTCGACGAGAAGCTGGGCGACCACGATGCTGCTGAAGCGCCTGTTGTTGGCCGGCACGACGCACCAGGGGGCGCGAGGGGTGGAGCAGCGTCCCGACAGGGTCTCGTAAGCCCCCATGTAGGCGTCCCAGTGCTCGCGTTCCTCGAGGTCCTCCAGGGCGAACTTCCACAGCTTGTCCGGCCTCTCGAGGCGGCGGTGCATCCTCTTCAGCTGGTACTCCTTGGAGATGTGCAGGAAGACTTTTACGAGGCGCGTGCCGGAGTCGTGGAGCATCTTCTCGAGGCAGTTGATGTGCTCGTAACGGCCCTCGACGAGGGACGCGGGGACCGTCTCATGGACGAGCGGGACCAGGACGTCCTCGTAGTGGGAGCGGTTGAAGACCCCGATGTGGCCTCTGGCCGGCGTCCGCCGGTGGATGCGCCAGAGGAAGTCGTGCGCCAGCTCCTCTTGGGAGGGGGCCTTGAAGCTTACGACGTAGCAGCCCTGGGGGTTCACGCCGCGGAAGACTCGCCTTATGGTGCTGTCTTTCCCGCCCCCGTCCATGGCCTGCAGCACGAGGAGCAGCGAACGCTTCCCCTCGGCGTACAGACGCTCCTGTAGGCCCGAGAGCTTCTCCAGCTCCCCGGCGAGCAGCCCTCTGGCCTCCTTGCCTCTCAAGCCCTGCGTCTCCTCCGGGTTCACGCCGTCGAGCCGGAACGCGGCGCTCGGCTCGACGCGGTACCGCTCGTGGTAGCGCTCGCCCACTACCGCTGGTAAACCTTCAGGCCGCCGGTGCGCTCCAGGGTTGCCTTGAGGCGCGTCATGGAATCGCCGAGGGGCTTGGATCGCCGCCGTAGCGAGCGGACAGCCGCTCGGAGATCTCCTCCAGCGCCTCATTCGGGAGTCTCTCTTCGAGGTAGCGGTACTCTTGCTCCTCCTCCAACACGCCGCGGGCCAGCCCGTAGGCGAACTTTTGTAGCGTGAAGGACCCCACACGGCCTCGCGCAGCCTCACCACCCAGCCGCGAGATCTCCTTGCGTATGCGGGCGTGTCCCAAGAGCATGCGCGTCACCGGCTCGAAATCGTCCCGGACCGTCCCGTAGCGCGCCAGGACGGGCAGGAGTGCCTCTTCCTCCTTGCGGAGGTGACGGCTCACCCGCTCGCAGAGCTCCGAAAAGTCGGGCGCCGACGCTACGGATGAGGGGACATCACCCGAAAGTGCGTCCTGAAGGGCTCGCGCTCTCCGTAAAAGTTCGCGGTGCTCCTCCATGAGTTCGTCGAAGACGAAGATCTTCTGCTGCACGGCTTTCGCCTCCTTCGGCGGGTCGGACACGAGCTTGGTCCGTCTCGGACGACTTCGGGTTGGACGACTCCAACTGTAAGGGGGTAGGCGCGGGTCGGCCTGAACAAAGCAGGTCAACGGGCTGACCAAAGTTGTTCAAAGCGGCATACGTCCGTCGGCTAGAGCCAGCCGGCCCGCTTGAATGCCCGGTAGAGGAGCAGGGAGATGACGAGCATGAGGGCCAGGGAGAAGGGGTATCCCAAGGCCCAGCCTAGCTCCGGCATGTGGCGGAAGTTCATCCCGTAGAGCCCCGTGACCAGCGTCGGCGCCAGGAGGATGGCGGCCCACGCGGAGATCCTCTTCGTTTGGTCGTTCTGGTTTATGCCGATCAGGGTGAGGTTGACGCTCAGGATGCTCGTGAGCAGCTCCCGGATGTCCTCGACCCGCTCCGTGACCCTGAGGACGCGGTCCCGCGCCCCGCGCAGCCGGGACCTCGATTCGCCCTCCTCGCCCTCGGCGAGGCGCTCGATCACCTCCGAGAGGGGATTCGTCGCCCTGTGGAACTGGACCGCCTCCCGGTAGAGTTCGTAGACGCGGCGCGAGACGCCGGGGTGGCCTTCGAAGACCTGCGTCTCGACCTCGTCCGTGTCCGTCTCCAGGCCCTCGACCACGGGCTCGTAGCCGCCCACCACCTCGTCGACGATTGCGTAGAGCACGGCCTCGGAGCCCAGCCTGTCGGGGTCCCCCTCGACCCTCCGCCTGGCCGTCCCGAGGGCGCGGTACTCGCCGCGTCCGATGGTGACGACGAAGCTCTGCCCCACGAGCACCTGGATCTCCCCGAACTCCACCGTCTCCGACTCGTCCGCGTAACGGGCCGTTCTCAGGACGACGGACAGTAGCCCGTCTATCCTCTCGATCCTCGGCCTGTGGTGCGAAACGCCCAAAGACTCCGCGACGGGCACCGGGACCCCGAACTCTCCGGCAACGGCCCTAACCTCCTCCGCCGTAGGGTCGTGCATCTCGACCCAGGACATCGCGCTCCCGGCTCCGTCGGTCCCCGGCGAAGGGGAGCGGGCGCACGGAGTGCCCGCCCGTCTCCCCCCGACGTACAAGGCGCGGTCCGCGATCATCGGACGAGCGGAAGGCGGAAGACGCGCGCCGGCCCGGGGCGGACCTCCCGCCCCGGGCCGGCGCCCCCGCCATACGAGGGGTGTGTCAGGCCTTCTCGCACCCGTCGCCCGCTCAGGAGAGGCGGCCGAGGGCGAAGGCGCCCGCTACGACAAGCACGATCAGCACGAGGAGCGCGATCGCCGCGACCGGGAGCAGGACCACGAGGGCCGCGCGGCCGGTCGTCGTGCCGTGCATCTCCCGGACGCCCACGACGCCGAGGTAGAGACCGTAGAGCGCGAGAATCCCGCCGACGAGCGGGATCCAGTTGACCAGGTTCGTCACCGCCGCGTAGCAGACGACCCGGAAGGTCGCCTCGAAGCCCGAGTTCTGCGGGCCCGCGAAGAGCACGACCAGAAGGTGCACGACGGCCGCGAGGACGAAGAGCCCCACCGTGCTGCCTATGGGCACGAAAAGAACCGACGCCAGAAACCCCAGAAAGCTCGCTTCGGCGGCCTCGAACCTGACGCCGCCGAGGGATGCATCGGCCCAGGCGAACCTCAGGAGGCCGCCGAGGACGGCGGAGACGAGGGCGCAGATCAGGGCGAAGACCAGGGGCGAGAGGTAGTCGCCCCGACGGGGGAGCCTCCCGAAGAACTCGGTGGGCCTCGTCACCACCCGGCGCGTCACGTCGACGAAGCTGTTGAAGGGATCCGAGAGGTTGTAATCCCCGCCCGGCGAACGGGCCGGTCCCGGTACCGCTCCTACGTTCATGTTCGCTCTCCTTCCTCGGAGCTCGTCACCTATAAGCGCCACCCTAATTCGGGGGGAACCGCCCGGCGTCGTCCAGATGGACCATCCCCCTGAGCAATCCTCGCCAAAAGGCAGCAATTCCTGGGCGGTAATCGATGATTGCCAGTCGAGCATAAGAGTCGTGGTCGGGGCACAAACGCTCCCTTACGTCACGGTGCGGGCGCGGGCCGATCCCGCCGATCGGCGGAGAAGGGGGCGAGCATCACCGGGGGCGCGGGCGTTACGGAAGCGAAGAGCGCCCGTCCCTGGTACGGCCTGTACTCCTACTCGCCCAATGCCAGCAGCAGCACGTCGCCGGAACGGGACACGGTGCCCTGGAAGGCGTCCTCTGGCCGCGAGCTCTCGAGCTCTTGCGAAAGGCCCGCGACGGTGACCAATCGCCTGGCGGCGTGGGGGGGCGGTTGGGCCGGTGCCACCGGGAAGAACCTCTGCCCCCATACCCGCCAGGCCTCGCGCACGTCGAGCTCCTCGCCGCCGTGGACCTCGATCACCCTTTTGCGCAGGGCCCACCAGTCCTCCGAGTCCCTCGGGCGCGGGTAGACGCCGTAGAGCAGGTAACGCTCCCTCAGACCCCGAGCAGCCGCCATCACCGGGCTCACGAAGGCCAGGTGCCAGAGCGGCGTGGCAGCGGCGGAGTCGACCAGGTCTGCGACCGCTCCGGCCACGCCGTCGGGGCCGGGGAACGCGGCCCCGACGGGCAGGTCTGCGTCGGAGCGGCGCGTTCCGATCCTGGCCGCCACGACGACACCGCTCGCCTCCACGGGGCCGAAGAAGGCCCCCAACTCCTCGCCCCCCACCTCGCGCATCTCGCCGCCTCGCGTTACCACGTCGACGGAGAGGACGTTCTCCCGCAGCCGGCCGTGCTCGAAGGAGCCCACGCCGAGGCCGTCGGTGGCGAGCCAACCGCCCACGGTCGCGCGGGGGGCGCTGGTGGGGTAGACGGCGATCCCTCGCCCGCGGGCACGGAGTGCGTCCTCGAGCTGCAGCCAGGTCGCCCCCGGCTCGGCCTCGACCCAGGGCTCGTCGCCGTCGGGGAGCCGCACGCGGCGCATCAGGTCGAAGCGGACGATTACGCTCCCTTCGACCGCCCGGGGCTCCGTCCCCGTGCCGGCGCCGAGTGGGGACAGGGGCACGGAGTAACGCGCGGCAACCTCCGCGAGCCACCGGACCTCCTCGACGCTCATGGGCGAGACGGCAGCCAGGGCGGCGTCGGCGTTCGCTACCTCACCGGGGTGAGGTGGTCTCAGACGGTCCTCGAAGACCTCCGTCAGGGCTCTTATCGCCTCTTCGTCGCGCCGAATCTTCGCCATACGCGCACCTCCGGTCCGTGAACGCCAAACTCAGCATACCGCCGGTGGGGTCGCGCGCCCTGATCCGATCTGACGGTTCGACCGGCCAAAGTTGACCATCCCCGCAGGCCAGCACGAAACCTTTCGAACGCCGCAGGCGACCTCGGGACCGCTCCTGGTCGCCCGGTGCGGGACCTTGTTGCTCGACATCGAGCGACGGCGGTCCCGCATCCTGGACCGCCCGCGTGAGGTCCCCGCAAGCTCACATCCAGGTTGGACCAAAAATCCCTCCGCTTACCTCCTCGACCGCCACCAGCTCGCCGAAGACCTCGCCCTCTCGACCTCGAACGTCAGGCCGACGATGCCACTACGGTTCCTGTAGTAGCTCGTCAGCCCCTCCGCCTCGATCGCCGCGGCGGTCACGAGGGGACGCGCGTCCGGCGGCCCGCTGTGGACGCCTCCCCGGCGTTCGCCCGCGCGGAGCCACCGCTGACGTGCGGGTAGACCAGGATAGGACCGGTGGCCGCCCTCAGGACCTTCGAGGAGACGCTGCCGAACCTCGCCCTTCCGATCACGCCGAGCCCCCGGCTTCCTACCGCCAGAAGGCTTCTGGACTCTTCGCCGGCGCGCAAAATGGCGGCGGCGGGATCTCCCTCCACCAACCGCGTTGTCAGGCCGTTGCCGGGCCGTTGCCGGAGGTTCCGTGCCCGCTTCGCGAGGGCGTCCTCCTCTCGGGCGCGTTCCTCGTCCAGCCTGCGGCGGTCCTCGGGGCTCCACCCCCCGATGGGCTCGGGCGGGTAGCGGTACGCCCGCACCAGCACGATCCCTGCCCCGAAGACCGCGCCGATGGAGGCGGCCAGGCCGGCAGCGCCTCCGGCGGCCCCGGAGCCGTCGTCCCCTACGATCACCCTCTCCGGAGGCCAGGCGTCCTGCCCACCGCGCACGACGAGTACCGGGAACTTCGAGTGGTGGACCACGCCCTCGGAGACGCTGCCCAGCAAGATGCGCCCGATGGCCCCGTGCCCCCGGCCGCCCACGACCACGAGGGCCGGCTCGACCTCCTCGGCGAGGCCTAGGATCGCGTCTATCGGGGGCCGTGCAGGAGGCGGGGCTCCGCGACGATGCCGCCGAGAGCTTCAATCTCGTCCACCTCGGCCTCCAAGACCCTGCGGGCCTCCCGCTCGTACAGGTGGTAGTACTCGGCCCCCGCAACCGAGGGGTAACCGGGGTGTACCGGGTTCCAGGCGTGGGCGACGCACAGCTCCGCGCCCATCCCCTTAGCAAGGTTCGTCGCCGCCCGCGCGGCGAGCCTGGCGTCCTCGGAGCCGTCGGTGGCCAGCAGGATCCTCTTCACCGAAACGTTCATCTCTCCTCCTCTTCTCCCCCGGATTTCCTTTCTGTGCGCCCGGTCCGGGCATTGCGCCCGATCTCGCGGGGCGCAGGATGGTGTACGGTCCGCCCGCGACGGGCGTCGTGGGCCACGAGTGGTTCGGTGCCGTGGTAGCCCTGGACCACGACAACGCGCCCAACAGCGCCAGGACGGCGGCGGGGATGAGGGGCCACCCCATTCGCCCGGCCTCGCCTCCGCCGATCGGTCACGTGCGCGAGCAGGCCTAACGCAACCGCCGGGCCCAGCAAAAGTGTCCCGGCTACGGTGGCCTCCCCGAGGCCCACGGGGAGACCCGCCATGACTACTGCCACGGTCAGGGCGGCGCCGCCCGCAACGAGCACCCACGGGCGCTTGCGCCCGGCGAGGTATACGGCGAAGAAGCCCACCCCTATGCCGCCCAGCAGGAAGGACCCTGCCCATCCCGCGGCGGTGCCCGCAGAGATCGTCCGCAGGAGCGCCGAGGCCGCGATACCCAGGAGCGAGAACCCCGGTAGCGCCGCCCACGGGCGTCCGGCGACGTCCCCGAAGAAGGCGTAGAGGAAGGCCAGCCCGGCACCGCCGAACAGCACCGGAGGGATCAGGCCCGCGCCCGGGGCGCCGAGGGTCGCGAGCATCAGCCAACAGCCCGCGACGACCAGCAGCGCGCCCCACAGGTTCCGCGACCGTTCCGGCTCCGAAGAAGACCCTCCCGCTCGCGCGGTCCGACCCGGCGCCCCCGCGCGGTACCGCTTACCGTTCTGAGGCGACCGTTCGGAAAGCACGTAAGAAGCCACCCTTCATTCGTCGAGCAGGCCGGCCTTGCGGGCCTTGGCGAGGGCCTCGAGCTGCGAGTGGGCCCCGAGGGCCTGCAGGAGCGAGCGGACGTGGTTTCTCACGGTGGCCTGCGAGAGGTAGAGCTCGCGGCGGATCTCCTTTACGCCCTTCCCGTCGGCGAGCATCCCCAAGACCTCGCGCTGCCTCGGCGTAAGCTCCGGAGCGTCCCTGTGCTTCGGACGGGCGGCCGTGGCGGTCTCCTCCCTCGGGGAGAGGCGTAGCAGGCCCCGCGCCATCTCCAAAGTGTCGTGCGCCCTCTGTGCGTCTCGCACGAGGTGGACGAGGTAGGTCCCCGCTTTGGTGTCCAAGCCGAGCACGCTCACCCCGATCCAACGCCCGCCGCCCATGCGCGTCTCGATGCGGGCGTCGTAGCCGGGTATAGGTTGCCCGTCGCGGCCCAGCCGCGTCGCGGCCCAGGCCCGGGCGCTGAACGAGCCGCCATCCTCGCACTCGCCGACCAGCACCTCGTAGAACGGCATCCCGACGGCCTCCTCGGCGAGTATCCCGGTGAGGGACTCCATCCGCGAGTCCCAGTAGAGGATGCGGTGATCTGGGGCCACCGCGAAGACCGCGTCCATCGTGCGCGCCCCCACGAAGCCCTCCACCACCGGGGGAAGGACCCCCGCGCCGTTCTCGTGTCCCTCCTTCGCGAGGAGCGGGACGGTCGTCTCCGTTCGGTCCTCTGTTCTAGCGTTGAGCGTCTTCTCCATCGCCCTTCCCCTCAGGCTTGATCTCCCTTACGCCCTCCATGATCGGCGAAGGCAACAGGCTGGTCATGAGAAAGCTCGATCATCTTTGTCTGGGCGCCCGTACCACGACCGGCTGGGCAAAATTGCCCATGCTTCTCGCCAGGTCGTGCGATAATCTCGGCGAACAGGGGACGCGACTGTGAGTGCATCGCCTGAAGGGAACCGATGGAGAAGGTCCTTCGAGGGCTGGATCTTCGCCCGCCCTCCGTGGTCGTAGACCTTCGTGGCGGGGAGGTGGTGAGGCCGTGGTGGGTGGATCGCAGAACGGCAAGGAACGGCCGTCGTGGGAGAACGAGAAGGATTACGGGGTGGCTGTCGAGCTGGCGGGCCTGGGTCTGGCGCAGATCGACGCATCCAGCGGCCGTCTCCTCGCCGTGAACGAGAAGATGTGCGAGATCACCGGTTACTCCTCCGAGGAGCTCTTGGGCATGACGTTCGGGGAGATCACGCGCGCCGAAGACCGCGACGGGGACCTGGAGGGTTTCCGGAGCGTGCTGCGCGGCGAGAAGCCGGAGCATCCAGTCGAGCAGCGCTACGTACGCAAGGATGGCTCGGCGATCTGGGTCGATTTGAACGCGAGCGTCGTGCGCGACGAGTACGGCCGGCCTCTGCGCATGATGGCGGTGGCACGGGACGTGACGGAGCGCAGGGAGGCCGAGGAGCGCTTCCGGGTGCTCTCGGAGGCCACGGTCGAGGGCGTGGTCGTGCACGAGATGGGGACCATCCTCGAGGCGAACCCGTGCTTCGCCGCGATCTTCGGCTACGACGGGACCGAGGAGGTGGTCGGCAGGACCATGCCGGAGTTCGTGACGCCGGAGTCGGCCGAGCTCGCGATGCGTCACTTCCGGGAGGGCTTCGAGGGCTGGTACGAGGGCGTGGGGGTGAAAAAGGACGGGACGACCTTCCCCATAAAAGCGGTCGGAAGGGAGAGCGCGTATCGCGGGCGCCCCGTGCGCGTCTCCGTGGTGCGCGACACTACCGAGCGCAAGCGAGCGGAGGAGAAGCTCCGGGGGAGCGAGGAGCGCCTGCGCACGATCGTCGACGCGGAGCCCGAGTGCGTCAAGGTGCTCGGCCCCGACGGCACGCTGCTGGAGATGAACCCCGCCGGCCTCGCCATGATCGAGGCGTACTCCTTCGAGGAGGTGCGCGGCAAGCCGGTGCACAAGATGGTCTCCCCCGAGTACCGGGACGCGTTCGTGGCGCTTACCGAGGAGGTCTTCGCCGGCGGATCGGGGGAGCTCGAGTTCGAGATCGTGGGCCTCAAGGGGACGCGGCGCTGGCTGGAGACGCACGCCGCACCCCTTCGCGACGCCAAAGGCGAAGTCTTCGGGCTGCTCGGCGTGACGCGCGACGTCACCGAGAGGAAGGAGGCCGAGGAGAAGCTGAGGGCGTCCGTCAAGGAGCTCTCGGACCTGAAGTTCGCCCTCGACGAGTCGGCGATCGTCGCGTTCACCGACCAGAAGGGCCGCATCACCTACGTCAACGACAAGTTCTGCGAGGTCTCGGGCTACTCCAGGGCCGAGCTGATCGGCCGGGACCACCGCCTCATCAACTCCGGCTACCATCCCGAGGGGTTCATCAAGGACCTGTGGCGCACGATCGCGCGCGGCAGGATCTGGCGGGGGGAACTCAGGAACAGGGCCAAGGACGGCTCGATCTACTGGGTCGACACGACGATCGTGCCGTTCCTCGACGAGAGGGGCAAGCCCTACCAGTACGTCGCCATCCGCTACGAGGTCACCGACCGCAAGCAGGCCGAGGAGAAGCTGAGGGAGAGCAACGCCCTGCTCCAGTCCGTGATCGAGGGGTCGAGCGACGCCATCTACCTCAAGGACACCTGGGGCCGCTACCTCATGGCCAACTCTTCTGCCGCGGCGATCATCGGCAGGCCCGTAGAGGAGATCCTCGGCCGGGACGACTCCGAGTTGCTAGACGCGGAGACGGCAGCCTCGGTCATGGAGGTGGACCGTCGGATCATGAGCGCCGGCGAGACCTCGCGGGTCGAGGAGCGCGTGCCGGTGGCGGGAGAGCCGAGGACGTTCCTCTCGACGAAGGCGCCATACCGCGACCACCGCGGCGAGGTTACGGGCCTGATCGGGGTCTCCTCGGACATCACCGACCTCAAGAGGGCCGAGGAAGAGCTGCGCGAGATCCGGGAGGCCGAGAGGAGCCGCATAGCCCGCGACCTCCACGACGTGGTCTTGCAGGACCTCGTCTACGCCCTGCAGACGGTGCGCTCCCTCGACGAGGGGCAGACCTCGGCGCGAAACGGGGGCCATGACGCCCGGCTGCACGAGGCCGCAGCGGCTCTGCAGAGGTCCGTCCAGGGTCTCAGGGGGGCCGTCTACGACCTGGGTGCCGAAGAAGGGAAAGGGGCGTTCCTGCGCTCCGTGGAGGCGCTGGTGGAATTGAACAGGCGCATGAACCCCGGCTGCGAAGTGGAGATGGAGGTGGGGGAGGGCTTCCCCGAAGAGATGCCGGAGGGGGTCGGGGATCAGCTCTTGCGCATCGTGCAGGAGTCGCTTGCCAACGCGCGTCGCCACTCCGGAGCCGGCCGCGTGAGGGTCTTCGCCGGGTCGTCGGGCGCAAAGCTCTGGGTGGAAGTCTCGGACGACGGGCGCGGCTTCGAGCCCGACGGTACCCGCGCAGGGATGGGCACCAGGGGCATGAGGGAGAGGGCCCGCGCTTTGGGGGGGAGCCTACTCGTGTCTAGCAGGCCCGGCGGCGGCACGCGCGTACGGGTCGAAGTGGATACGAGTAGGAACGGAGGAGGTGTCGCCGAAGACTCCGCCGTCCTGCGTCGAGCACGCGTCCTGATCGTCGACGACCACGCCTCCTTTCGAGAGGGCGTCGCGTCCGCCCTGGAAGACGAGCCGGACCTCTCCGTCGTGGGGCAGGCGGGCTCGCTCGCCGAGGCGCGGGAGTGGCTCGAGGGCGAGGCGGCGGACGTGGCGGTGCTCGACCTCGGGCTCCCGGACGGCCACGGCGCCGAGCTGATCGGAGACCTGCGCGCCGCGGATTCCGAGGCGCAGGCCCTGATCCTGAGCGCCACGGACGACCGCGCGGAGATCGCGCAGGCCGTCGAGCTCGGGGCGGCGGGGCTCCTCCACAAGTCCACCGGCATGGAGGAGGTCGCGGACGCCATACGCCGCATAAGGGCGGGCGAGGCGCTGCTACCGCTCGAGGAGGTGATCGACCTCCTGCGCCTCGCGGGCGCGCGCAAGGATCGGGAGCAGGAGGCGCGCACCGCGATCTCGAGTCTCACGGAGCGCGAGAAGGAGGTGCTCTCGCTGCTCGCCGAGGGGCTCGAGCCCGAGGAGATAGCGAAGAGGCTCCACGTTAGCGCCAAGACCGAGCGCAACCACGTCGCCAACATCCTCAAGAAGCTCGGGGTCCACTCCCGGCTCCAAGCGCTCGTCTTCGCCGTGCGCCACGGCCTCGTGGAGATCGGCAAGCCCGAGAACCGGGCGCGTAACCCGGTTTAAAACAGTCCTGCGTAAGCACCCGAGCGCACGCGTCGAAGGCGACCGGGCCGCGGCAACGAGAAACGAGCCCGATTGCGGTTCGCATCACCGTTGCGCGAGGCCCGTAGATCGAGCTCCGTTCTGGCCCAACGGGCGAACTCCAGGACCTCCCTGCCGGAGACGGAGAACGCCCTGTGCTCCCTTGGGGAGGTCGGAACGTTCCTCAACGAGTGGCGGTTTTCCTCGTCCTAGACCAGCTTGAACCGTGGCCTGGGAGGCGGGCTGCCCGCCTCCCAGGCGTGGCCGTCTACTCCAGCTCTATCTTTTTGGGCAATTCTTCCACCGCCGGGGCGCTCCCCGGGATCTTTACCTCGAGCACCCCGTCCTCGAAGCTCGCCTTGATCTCGTCGGCGTCGACCCCTTCGGGCAGGGTCATACTCCTCCTGAACGACCCGTAGCGGCGCTCGCGGACCAGGTAACCGGCAGTTTTCTGCTCCGTCTCCTCCTTGTGCTCGCCGGAGATCGCGAGCACGCCGTTGTGGACGGAGACGTCTACGTCCTCGCGCTTGACGCCCGGGAGCTCGGCGCGGATCACCATGCCGCCGTTCTCGGCCGTGACGTCGATCGCCGGGGCCCACTCGGTCGTCTCCGCAGCTTGGGGGAGGCGCCCGAAAGTCCCGCCGAACAAACGGTCCATCTCGCTCTGCAAGTCTCTGAATCCCCTAAATGGGCTCAACATCTCGGTACCTCCTCGTGGGTAGTGGTGCTCGTACAATAACCGTCCGCGTCATCCCTATACTTCGCGACCTCCTCCCGGCGTTCGTGTTCGTCTCCCGCGCTACGCCTTCAGGACGACTTTGAGCGCGTCGGTGTGGGCGGCGTCGGCGAACGTCTCGTAGGCCTCCTCTATCTCCCCGAGCCCGAAGCGGTGGGTGGCGAAGGGGGTGGGGTCGAGCCGGCCCTCGGCGACGAGCCTCAGGAGGGTCGGGGTGGAGTAGGTGTCCACGAGGCCGGTGGTGATGGTGACGTTCTTGATCCAGAGCTTCTCGAGGTGCAGCGTCGCGGGGGCGCCGTGTACGCCGAGGTTGGCGACGTGCCCACCGGGCCTGACGAGCTCGGTGCACAGCTCGAAGGTCTCGGGGACGCCGACCGCCTCCATCGCCACGTCCGCGCCGAGCCCGTCGGTTAGCTCCATCACCCTCGCGACCGCGTCCTGTGTGGAGGGGTCGATCGTCTCGTCCGCACCGAACTTTTTCGCCTGCGCAAGACGGGAGTCGGCGAGATCGATGGCGACGATCCTGCTCGGAGCGTAGAGCTTGGCGGTGAGCATCGAGGCGAGGCCGATAGGTCCCGCGCCCACGACGGCGACGGTGGCACCGGGCTCGACCCGCCCGTTCAGCACTCCGACCTCGTAGCCGGTGGGGAGGATGTCCGCGAGGAACAGGATCTGCTCGTCGGATAGCCCTCGGGGATTTTGTAGAGGCCGTTGTCGGCGAATGGGATGCGGGCGTACTCGGCCTAGGTGCCGTCGACGAGGTGGCCGAGGATCCAACCGCCCCCTCGAGGCACTGCCCGTACGCACCCCCCCGGCAGTATGCGCACCTCCCGCACGACGAGATGCACGAGACTAGCACTTTGTCCCCCTCGGCCAGGCTTTCGACGCCCGCGCCCTTCTCGACGACGGTACCTACGGCCTCGTGGCCCAAAATCCCCCCGCTCGTAACCTCGGAGACGTCGTCCTTGAGAATGTGCAGGTCTGTGCCGCAGATGGTCGTCGTATCTATCCTGACGACCGCGGCGGTAGGCCGCTCGATGGCAGGGTCCTCCTTGGATTCCCAAACCTTCTCTCTCGGACCGTGGTAGACCAGCGCCTTCATGGGCTTCGAACTCCTCTCGCTCATGGCTTCTGCGACGGACCGGAGCCTCGGAGGTATGCGGGGGACCTGCCCATATCAGTCGGAGTCTCGCTCAGAAGAGCGGAGCAATCATGGCAGATCGTAACCATCCGTCTAACGCAGGTTGACCAAACACGCCTACAAAAGACGGCCCTGAGAGTACCAATGCATCCAAGGCGAAGGTCTCGCCCGTGCGTGACTCCTGATGGGTCTCGACGGTGGGGGATCTCACCTCCGGGGCGCGGCCGGGGGCACGGCGGACGAAAGCTCGATCTCCACGTGCTCCACACCGTCCTCGTAGCGCAACTTCTCCGGCAGGTTCAGGTCCCTGAGGAGGTTGAGCATGCGGGCATTCTCAGGGAGCACGACCCCGGTGAAGATTCGGACGCCCCTCCTCCTGGCCGCTCCTATTAAGCGGCGGGTGAGCTCCAGCCCAAGACCCCACCCCTGCCAGTCGTCCTCCACCGCCGCGGCGTACTCGGCCCTGCCTGCCCGTCCCTCCCGGTAGAAGCTGGCCATCCCGACGATTTCCTCCGGATCCTCGGGGTCGAGCGCCACCAGGGCGAAGCCTCCGGCACCTTCGGCGTCGGCGAAGTAGGCCGCCATCTTGTCGCTCAGGTCGGGCTTGGCGCCGAAGTACCTCAAGTAGACGGAGCGCCCACTCAGGCGGTGGTGGAAGCGTTGGAGGGCCGCGGCGTCGGCGGGAAGCACCGGCCGGTATGCCACGCGCTCGCCGTCGAGCAGCTCCACGAACCCCTCGTCCCCGTTTGGCGGGGCGGCCGTGTCCACGGCGTTGTTTGCGGCTTTGTCTGCGTCCGAAGGCTTCATCTCGGGCCCTCCTCCTCGCACGATAGACCTCTAAGCTCGTCTACCCGCAAGCTATTCGAGGCCAGTAATCCGAGCGTGAGTAGGATGGGTCATTCGTCTAGTCAAGGATGTCCAGAGGCGGCGAGGGGGAACCGCCCGAGGCAGATGCTCGCTGTTTCCGCCGTGTGCCCCTGCTGCCATCCCGCGGCATGCCATGAGGACGTGCCTTTTCGAGGGGCTGGTTCAGAAGGGCCGGGGTAACGGCCCGGAGGCGTATGCGGCGGCCCACGACTCCTCGCGGCTTGCCTCTCCGAGCCTTCGCCGGCCCTTCCACCCGAGCGCGTTCTCCTCGCAACGCCCGGGCCCGCTCTTAAGCGTCTTGGGGGTAGACGAGCACGGGACCGGGGGCGGCCCGCAGGACCTTGGTCGAGACGCTGCCTAGGAGGGGCATCGTGACGGCCCCCCGGCCACGATCTCCGGCGCCGGCCCCTCGTCTGCCGACGGCGATGAGCGTTCCCCGCGACGCACCGGCCTCGTCGAGGATGAGCGCGGCGGCGTCGCCTACCCTCGCTACGTTCCGGGGCGGACGCGCGAGCGATCTCGCTAGCTCGGAGGCCCTCCGCCGCAGGGCCTCCTTCTGACCCGAGCGGTGTTCGTCCTCCCGAGTCCGGGCGTCGTCCAGCCTTCGGGGTGGCCTCGGGAGGCCGCGCACCAGCGTGGCTTCCGAGCCGAAGAGCCCCCCGATCCTCGCCGCCAGGTCTCCGGCCCTCGCGGCCTCTTCCGAGCCGTCGTCACCGACCACGATCTCCGACGGCGGCCAGCAACCTTCACCGCCGCGCACGACGAGCACGGGACAGGGCGCCCTGTGGACCACCCCCTCGGCGACGCTGCCTAGCACGAGGAGCTCGACCGGACCCAGGCCGCGGCTCCCGACGACGATGAGGCCGTTCTCCAGATCCTCGGCCAGGTCGACGATCTCCTCCACGGGATCCCCAAGCTCCAGGCGGGCCTCCGCTACGGCGCAGCCGCGCCGCTCTATACTCCTGACCTCCCGCTCTAGCAGCTCCCGGGCTTCGTCGGCGAAGAGGAAGGCGTACTCCTCCGGCGCCTCGAAGTGCCTGACGTAGTCCGAGATGTCCTGCCCCACGTGCACCACCCGCAGCGCGGAGCCTGCTCGCGAGCAGAGATCGGACGCGACCCGGGTAGCCAGTGCCGCGTCCGGCGAGCCGTCGGTGGCGAGCAGTACCTCTGCCGGTAGACCGTTCATATGATCGAAAACCCCTTTCCGTGTAATGCTTTGGGGCCGGAGACCGTCGTTGGTGGTCGGGGTCCCGTGTCCTGGTACTGGGCCGCCTTGCCGGGCCATCCCTCGCCGCGCCCTTCTTACTCGCCCAACCGGTCGCGATCCCTCTTCTCTGTTGGAGGCTCAGCTCGCTCCACCGCTCGTTCGGATCGTCCGCTCCTCCTTCGGGTTACCGATCTTCGCTTCAGAGGTTAGTCGAGGGAGGGGCCGCTACCCTGAGCAGATCTCGCCATCGCGCTGGTCAAAGTCGCCCAAATCCATGCGCGAGGAACCACGATCGCTCCGTACCGCACGCGGCGATGCGCTTGCGGAAGCCAAGCAGTGGCGACGATGCCTCGGTCGGCCGTCCGCGAGCCCGGCCGAACGCGCCAGGGGCCTCCTCTTGTCGCGCTTCGTGTCAGGCCGTGGGCGTCCTCTGGTGCTAGTTTAAGAAGAACGCTAGCTAAGACGCCGCCTCGAAGCTTGGCTTCATGCTCTTTCGCCGCTGACTCCCGCGTGAGGTTCGCGCCGGTTCAGCGGGGAACGCGGGAGCCCCCCGCTGCCGCATCCGGCAATGCGCGCGCCTGCGGGGATCTACTCCACGCGAACGGTTGTCGTATGACCGTCTTGAGCTTCTCTGGCGCGGTTCGACGGGGATCGCCCAGGTAGATCTCGTGGTGCTTGCCGCGCATCTCGTGCCCCTGATCGGCCATAAGCTCGTGCAGCTCGCGTATCGTCGGGCCTTCCTCGGAGTAGGGGCCAGAGTACAGGATCCGGGCCGATGGTCCCTCGCGTAAGGGCTCCAGCCGCATCTTCGGGAGGCGGGCACTGGGCCCCGCTTCCTCTCGACACGCCCCTTCGCCTCCTCGACCATCTCCTCCGTCACGAACTCGGGATGCATGATCATCATCATGGTCCACTTCCAGACGAACTTGTTCGCAACGCTGAACTGCGTCATGTCGTCGGCCCACCAGAGGTCTTCGAGCGGCATGACCGGGTAGTCGACCGCCGCTGCGCCCTTCCTGGGCATGAACTTGAGCGTGTAGGAGACGGCGTACAGGGCCTCCACGGCTTCGCGGTGCTCGGGGGAGATATTGGGGTCCCCTTCGCCGTCGACAATCAGGAAGCTCATCTCGGGGACGTCCACAACGCCGATCTTTCTCGCCGATGGGTTGTAGAGGTGCTTGAGCTCCTTCTTCGGGTCCACCTTTTGCACCTTCTTCCTCCTCTCCTTCGTCTTTTCGCGTTTGGCGGTTCCCTCTCCGATGCGATAGACGCCGAAAAGTGTGGTTATGCCTCTTGCTGCTTTCCTGATGCCCGAGCCAACCGGAAGAGCTTGCGGGCGACGAGGACGTTCCACGCCACCACCAGGAGCCCCCCGGGCACGGCGAGCAGCATCGCCACGCCCAGGGCGTCGGGGACGAGCGTCGTCCAGACTGTGAACGCAAGGAGGAGCGAGAAGCCCAGGATGCCGAAGTAGGCCGTCGGCCTGCCGAAGGCGCCACCGCGCAGCATGACGAGGGAGATCGCGATCTGGGCGACCGAGGGCAGGACGAAGCCGACGAGGCTGCCGGGGGTGAAGTCCGCGCCTCGAGCGAGGATCGCCTCCCCCGCGGCGGCTAGGGCGGCCCTCTCGGCTTCCGTAGAGGCCGCCGTGTGTTCCCCGCTCAGGACGAACATGGGGACGGCGGCGTTGTTCGAGACGTAGACCGCCCCGCCGAACAGGAACAGCACGAGGGCGAGTGCCGCGAGCGCCTCGTCTATCCGCCTGTGGACGGCGTAGAGAGCGAGGAAAATGGGGATACCCAGGATCAGGTTCAGCACGTTGAGGAGGCCGAGATCTCGGAAGGCGTAGTACACATCATCGCGAAACAGCGCGAACCAGTCGACCGCGGACTGTGCTCCGGGCTGTACCTCTCCCCGGGGCAACACCGCCGAGACGAGGATGTCCAGAAGGACTAGCAGGACGCTCGTCAGAGCGGCCGTACCGCCGGTTTTGTAGAGAACTTTCGGGCTCGTATCCGCGGCCTCCGTCCTTACAACCCGGCTACGCCTCCTCAGCAGCATTTCGTCATCCTCGCGGTCGCGTGGATGCCGTCTCCGTCTACCTCCCCTCGAGGTGTCCTTGTCAGCCCGAATAGCCTCAGGGCTATCAGGACGTTCCAGGCCAGAAGGGGAAGGACCGAGATGGTGAAGAGGATGAGGCCCACCGTCCCAGGAACGTAGAGTCCCCAGTTGAGAATGGCCGCCGCGAGCCCGGCATAGGCGGTCGGCCTACCGAAGATACCGCCCCGCAGCATCACGATCGGGACCACCAGCAGGTAGACGCTGAAGAGGTTGATGCCGACGTGGAAGGCGGTGCCGTGGAAGGTGGCGAGCATCGCCTCACCCGCCGCCAGAAAGAGGTCCCTCTCGGCGTCCGTGGTCGCAGCGGCGTACCGGTCGCTCAGGTAGAGCATCTCCAGGGCGGGCCGCGCCACGACGAAGGCCACGGACTGCAGGAGGCCGAGGACCAGGGCGATCGCCATGAGGGATTCGGCGGCTCGCCTCAGCGCGACGAAGAGAGCGAGGGTGGTCGCCGCGCTGAGGACGGCGTTGACGACGAACAGGAGCTCGAACGCAAGGAGCCCCCCGAGCTTGCTCTCCCGGAACAGATCGAACCACCCGAGCGCGGTCTCGGGCTGCCCCCAGACGACGAAGACGACCGCCTGCATCGGGACGAGCGCCGCTCCGAACAGCGCCGCCGCGCCGCCGACGCGGTAGAGCCACCTCCACCGCATCTCCGCGGCCTCGCCACGGAGCCCGGCTGCGTGCTAACGACGGGCAGATGGGGGAGAGGCACCTGGCGTTTTCATCGCGGTACTCCTTAAGACCTCTGGTTTCTATCCACCGGACCGGTCGCGGCGAGGGCAGAGCGTACTCGCCGCGACCGGTCCGCCCCGTTCGGCGGCGATCAAGCCGTTCTCGGTCTGGCGGGCGCCGCGGCGTCCCCCTGGCCCCTGAGCCTGCGCAGTACCGCTACCTTGACGATCAACGCAAGCGAGGCGAGGCCGAGGATGAAGAAGGGGATGTCCGGCACGTACAGCAGGGCGACCATCGCGGCGCCGACCATCACGGCGTAAGCCGTCAACACTTGGAAGAGCATCCGGTTGCCCGCCGGGTACTTCAGGAACAGGAGGCTCAGGGCGACCGTGGTCGTCGGGCAGCCCATGAGCCCGTAGGTGTCGAACAAAAGCTCCGCCGGGTCGAAGACGAGGCGGACGCCGAAGACGTACGGCGGGTACCAGAAGCCCCACACGAGCATGGGTACCGCGACGAGTAGGCGCCACTTCTCGATGCTTCTGAAATCCAGGTCCAGCCTCGGCTCCCTCAGCTCCCGGTACCACTGGTACAGCATGATCAGGAGGAAGACCGGGGTCGCCCCGTACACCGCGAGGGCGGCGAGGCCCATCCTCTCGTACAGCTCGATGCTCATCCACACACCGACGAAGACGAACAGCCAGGCGTAGCTGAGGGCGAAGTAGGCCGCGAAGGCCCTCCGGTAGCGGCTGCCGCAACGGAAGATCAGGTAGAACAAGGCGAGCGTTGTGAGGTGCCAGATCAGGGCCACCCACGCGAACGCGGCGCGGTACTCGCCGACCAGCTGCCCCACGGTCTTTCCGAACTCGACCCCGAAGGGATCCATGTCCGCTCCTTCACGAAAAGGTCGGGCGCGAACCCGCGCCAGCGAGCCTCGCACTCACGATGCCAGCTTAACTCCAGGGCGGCGTCGTGCCCTGGCAAGGATTAACCACTTCGTGCCCCAAGCGCATCATTCGGTTTGCGGAGCGGCATCGACACCAGACGCTTCGGCTTTGGCTGTCGTCGATCGTCTCCTTACCGCTACGTTCCTGCCACGGTCACCTATTCACGCCTCTCCGGGAGCAGAACCGGCGCGCGTGCGGCCCGTCGCACGTAACCGAGGACCGGCGCTGCTCGATAACGCGGTTGGGCTCAGTCGTGGCCAGAACCTCCCCGGCTTCGGCCGCCCAGCCTGCCCAGGAAGGGGGAGCCGGCGCCGAGCAGGAACCCGAAGTCGTACCAGTTGCCACTCCTCTCGGCGTTGTAGACCGGGAACTGGTCCCACGCGCCGAAGACGTGGACGATAAGGACGATCCAGGCCGTAAGCCCGTTCCAGAAGCCCCAGAGTAGATCTGCCCACCACACGAGGATCCTCCCGTCTTTGTATTTTCGAGTCACCCATTCGACCGGATCGCAAGGCGGGCCGATGCGTTCGCCACGAGCCCGCGGGGAGCGGCGCAGCTCCCGAAGGACCTCGAAGTATCCGTGCTCCACGCTGAAGGTGGCCAATTGTGTGACTCGTCGCTGGACGGCATGTCCGGCAACCGCCACCGACTAACCCGAAATCACGCTCCCATTGAAGTCATGCTGGGGCTGTTTCGCCTGGGCACGCAGGAGACCGATGGCCAACACTGCCACCCAGAGCATGGTGGTGTAGATGTTGAAGCGCTCCTCGAGCCCGCCCACGGCGTCGGGCCGTTCGTGGCGATTTGTTCTGCTTGCAAGCTCGTCAAGGCGCCGAATACGAGGACCGCGACAATCGTTGCGTACGAGTAGTACCGGAACCGCTTCCCGAGCAACGCGGCCCGAAGCCCATGGCCAGCACGACGCACAGCGACATCAGCGCCGTCGCCGGGATGTGCATGACGTTGCGCAGCGTCTCCTCGCCCGTTGCAAGGGCCTCGCGCGGGCGCATCGGGAAGAGCGCGCCGCCCGCGAAGCCGAAGGCCGCGTACCCGAGCAGCAGTACGCCCGTGATACGCGCCGCGCGTCTCGGACCGGCCAGCATCCATACGCCCACGGCGAAGGCCGCCACGAGCAGGGTGTACGGGACCACGTTCAGCGCGACCATCAAGGGCCTCGTCGGTGCCCCCTGGGCCGTCAACTCGCTGAACCATTGGTCGGCATAGCTGTAGCCCTCGTACCGCAGGGTACCGAGGACGTCGCCTGCGACGTACAGCACCGACGAGGCGACTCCGCAGCCGAGCAAAATCCGTCGTACCGTACCCCTCCCCCTCCGACGCTGCGCGAGCGAGACTCTGTTCGTCTTGACGGTGTCCATGACGTTCTCCTTCTCTACTCCACTTCTGGCGAACCCACGGCTCGGCCATCCGTCCGATCCCCGGTCTAGCCTGCAGGACCAGCCGGTGCTCCTTCATCTGAACGGATAGGTACGAGGCGCACCATGGGTATGCGGCGGCTGGTCCGCCTCCCGTACCTGGCAACCTCGGGCGCGGCCCGCAGTATGCGTGGCCATAGGGCGGCGTCCTCCTCGTCCGATAGCTCCTCGGCTCGCGCCCGCAGCGTGCGGCCGTCGACCTCGACCCATACCAGGGGGTCGGCCTTGAGGTTGAAGTACCAGCCCGGGGGATGGGGTAGACCGGAGTTGGCGGCCAGAACGATCATGTCCCCTGCACCGTCCGAGAAGAATTGCAGGGGACCGTGCGCTTCTTGCCTGACCTACGGCCGCGCGTGGTGAGGAGCAGAGCCTGCCGGCCCACAACCGCACTATGCGCCCCTTCGTCAGCCTGAGCAGGAAGGCGGCGATCCCGACGGAGCGCGTGTCCACCTCGTGCTCGACGCGCGCCTTGATGCGCCCCACAAGCGAAAGCCGCTGGTCCTTTTCGTTCATCGTCGGGTTCCTCCTTTGCCGGGTGGTTCGTGCGCGAGCACGGCGGCTATCGCCCCGCGAGGGAAGAACGCGAGGGGCGCGAAGAAGCCGAGCACGAGGCCCGCCAGGGACTCGCCGCACAGAGGGCCAAGACCAATAGGTAGAACACCGCCGCAGGCACCAACTGCTCCACTTCTCGAGCACCTCCTACTGGGACGCCATACGTAGGAGAGCGGGCGCCACCGCTACCATCCGGCCTCGCTCTCCTGGCCGGAGTTTGTCACGGCCCACGGCCGCCGCCATGAGCAACCTTGATGCTCGCACCGGCAAATATGCACCAACAGCACAAGACCGAGATGCCCGCAAATGGTCACGGCGAACGACCTGCGCGTCGCGAACGGCACGATCGCAACGGCGGGCTTTCGCCGGACCCCGGTTAGCCCAGGAGCGATTCTGCGACGCCAGTCGAGTCACAGACGCGCGGGGCGGCGTACGCGGACGATTGCCCGATCGGGAGAGAGGCACCGCGGTCCTGCCCACGAAGAATGGCTCCGCCCGACACGCCTCTATTACGCCAAGGTCAGCACGGCGGCGCCGCGTATCTCGCCACGGCGCAGGGCGTTCAGGGCTTCGTTCGCCTCTTCCAGCGCGAAGGGGACGACCTCCGTGCGGACGGGCACCTGATGGGCGAGGGCGAGAAACTCCTCCCCGTCCCGGCGGGTGAGGTTCGCCACCGAGCGCACCTGACGCTCCCCCCACAGGAGCTCGTACGGGAAGGAGGGGATGTCGCTCATGTGGATGCCCGCGCACACCACCGCCCCGCCCTTCGCCACGCTGCCGAGCGCCGCGGGTACGAGGTCCCCCACGGGGGCGAAGATGATCGCCGCGTCGAGCTCCTCCGGCGGTGGCGCGTCCGAGGGTCCGGCCCAAGCCGCTCCGAGCTCCCGGGCGAAGTTTCGGGCCGCCTCGTCCTTGGGGCTCGTGAAGGCGAAGACCTCGCGCCCCTGGTGCACGGCGACCTGGGCGATGATGTGCGCCGCGGCTCCGAAACCGTAGAGGCCCAGTCGTTTGGCATCGCCGGTCATGCGGAGGGAGCGGTAGCCGATGAGGCCCGCGCAGAGGAGAGGGGCGGCCTGCAGGTCGGGGTAACCCTCGGGGATGGGGAAGCAGAAGCGGGCATCGGCGACGGCGTACTCGGCGTAGCCGCCGTCGATCTGGTAGCCGGTGAACCGGGCGGCGTCGCAGAGGTTCTCGCGGCCCGTGAGGCAGAACCGGCAGACACCGTCGGTCCACCCGAGCCAGGGCACGCCCACCCGTGCGCCGGGTTCGAAACGCTCGGCCCCATCCCCGACGGCCTCCACGGTGCCGACGATCTGGTGCCCCGGGATGAGGGGCAGCTTGGGGTCGGCGAGCTCCCCGTCTACGACGTGCAGGTCGGTGCGGCACACCGCGCACGCCCTCACACTCACGAGTACCCTGCCCGCGCCGGGCTCGGGTGTGGGCAGCTCGGCGGTTCGCAGGTGGGTGCCGGGCGCGTCGAGGATCATCGCGCGCACGGCGGTCGCCACCCCCTACGGGTTCCGATAGATCTTGCCAACGTCAAAGGCCGGCTCCCCGCCGTCGCCGGGCCTCGGGCGCGCAGGTCGCCTCGGGCACAGCCTCCAGCCTCTGCAACGTTATGAACTCTCCGGTGACGTCGCAGATGCCGTAGGTGCCCTCCTCGATCTTCTCCAGCGCGCGCTCGACGGCGCCGAGCCTGCGCCGGAGGCGCGTCTCGAGCCAGAGCATCGCTCCCCCGGCGTGCGCGCAAGCGCTTCCATCGGACAAGTTTTGCCGCGCCCCTTCCTCCCGGAAAGCGCCGCCGAGCTCCCGGCGGAGCAGGTCCCTCGCCTCCTCGAGCCTGTACCTCTGGCGCGACAAAAACCCGGCGTCCGAACGCGCCGAACGCATGCTCTTCGAACCCTCCTGAAGCGTCTCCATCCCGACCTTCCCCCGTTGCCTGCCCGAGGTCATCAGAGTAGGGGGTTCGAGGTTCCGCTTCCTGACCCATATTGCTCAATCCGTACGGTCACGTTGCTCGGGCCGACGCAGCTCTCGGAGCGCGGCCTGCCCGGGTGGCTACGTCGCACGACGGCTAGAGCTTGCCGAAGACAACGGGGTAAGCCGACCTCATAAGGGGTGGCAGCTGACGCAGCGAAAGCTCTTCGTCTATGAAGCTCAGAGACTGTGACAGAGGGATGGCGCGCATCACCTCGCGCAGCAGAGCCAGAGGCCTCCCAGGGTCGGCGGTAGCGAGCCGAAGAAAACCCTCGTCGAGCAGGCGCCAGTGTGGGCCCGTCCGCCAAGTGGTCGGCAGCGGGCGGCGTCGGCGCCAAAGGCGCGCCAGATGCTCCGTCTCCTCCGCTATGCGCACTATGCCGTAGCCGGCGCTCGGCTTGACGAGGCCGCGCTTCGCGCCCAGCAGGACGTGCCCCGGGCCGGCGGTGCGCGCGGGCGCGAATCCTAGCGGTATCTCGCCGTATTCCTCGTGGTCCACGGCGAAGCGTGCCCCCGGGTGCCGCGTCTCCAGGTACCGTAGAAGCGGCGCCCGGTCCGCCCCTTGCCCGGTCGGGCCGAACGAGGCCGACTCGACGAGGGCCTCCGCAGGTCCCAGCGGCAGCACGTACGCGAAGGACCGTTCGTCGAGCGGGTCGAACAGGGTGGCGGTCTCTGAGTCGAAGACCGGCCGGTCCGCCGTCACGCGGAGGCCGGTGCCACTCAAGAGTGCCCGCGGGCGTCCCGGCGTCGGGAACTCGGGGGCTACCTCGGGCGCGCTATCGAAGACCCGGCTCGTGCGCAGGGCGCCGTCGTCGGTGGCGACCTCGTAGAGGTTGCCGCGGCGCGAGATCGAGCGGGCCGTCGTGCGCAGCCACTCGACGCCCTCAAGCGCCGCGCACAGGTCGGCGAACACGTCGGTGGAGCGCACGAGCCGCATGGTGTGGGGGGCGATGGGTTCCGGCGGCGCGTCGGCCACCCTTGCCCGCCTCCAAGCGCCCACGGCGAAGTGGTCGAAGGGGGTAGCCCCGAGGCTCCAGTAGCTCCAGTGGACGGGCGGCTGCTCCAAAGGCGGAGACGGGTCCACGACCGCGACCCGCCCCGGCAGCGTCCCACGGAGCGCCTTCAACAGCAGGAGCGCGGAGAGGCCGCCGCCGACAAAGACGACGTCGTAGTCACGCGCGGCGATCAACCGTCCGCTCCGCGGCGCGCGATCCGGTGCGCTCCCAGCCGAACCGACGGGGAAGGAGCCCGTGTCACGCCCGGACCACGAGGGTGCGCGCCATCATGTCCCCGAGGCGTTGCCGCTTCTCGGAGACCAAGACCGCCACGAAGGCTACCCCGTAGCTCAGGAGCCCGTCCACGACCCTTAGTAGCGTCCTCAAGGCCGCGGCTTTCGGCCCGGGCGCCCCGCCGGTGTCCTCCCGTACCACCTTATGCCGAGGAGCATCTTCCCCAACGTCTGCCCCAGGTAGCCTTCCATGAGCACGTAGTAGAGGACGACGATCGCCCCGTACGCCACGCTCGGTACGGCCGGCATCGAGCCGTCCCAACTCGCGGGGCCTTCTTGTACGACGTTTCCGAAGAGCGCCGCCATCGCGACGAACAGGAGGCCGAACAAGAGACCGTCGACCAGCGTAGCCACCACCCTGCGCCCCGTGACGTATACGTCCCCTCTCGCGCCTGCGTCGGGCGGAACGACGGAACCTCCGGTGACCGTACCCATCTCTACCTCCTCTCCCAGGCGGCCGCAGGAGACCGCCACGAACGCTCTGTGCCCCAAGCCTGAATGATTCGGTGAGCGCCTGCGTGCCCCGCGTGGACCAACCGGGTGGCCAAGTTTGACCAACAAGGCCCGCGACGGGGCACCTCTCGCGCGTCACTTGCCGCCCGTTCAGCATGCGCGTCTCGCCGCCGGTGCCAACAGCGGTATTCCGCTTGTTCTACTCGCTCTCCGGGCTCAATCCGGTTGCGGGGCGCTTCGCGCTAGCTTTCCCGACTGTGGCGCGTGGCACCAGCGCCCTGTAGTTCCGGGTTGTGCCTTCGTAATGAGTTGGAGGTCGCCGCGGCGGCATGATGGAGGGCGACAGAGAGACCCCCGCGGGCCAGGTTTCCTGACGCCCGGCTCACGGCGAACGAGTTCGGGCACCAAGCGGGACTCGCTCTCGTGCCCGCGGAACGTCCGGTGGTCATACTCAAGGTGGTCCGCTCCTTCATCGAAGTCTTGGAGGATCGGGAGGGGTGCTCATGCTCGTCTCGCTCGTGGTCGGTTCGGGGACCGTCCTTTCTAAGGCGCCGGTGATGGAGGCGAGCCCACCGCCCAACCCGTCCGTGCACGCGTCCTCGTTACTATGTCGCCCGAGACCATTACCTCTCCAAATCTTGGAGGCCGCGGCCTCGCGGCTGCTCGCCGAGCGCCCGTAGAAGGGGCTTACCGGCGCACCCCGAGGTGTCGTTGGCGTGCGTCGAACGCAGGAACGCCCGGTTCTGGCGGTCGCGGCATGTGCCTCGGGCGCGGGGTCGGCGACTCCGAAGGTCGAAATGGATCAGGCGGAAGGCACGGATTGCTCAAGTCAGAGAGGACGCCCGGCACTAGAGTCGTTCGAGAAGCGAAGCGGAACGGGCACTCGGAAGGGAGGCCGCCGAACATGGCGAGGGTACTGGTGGTGTACGGCACTGGCGAGGGCCAGACGGCCAAGATCTCCAACTACGCAGCGGAGGTGGCGGGGGAACACGGGCACGACGCGAGGGTCGCGGACGTCAAAGAGCTTCCCGAGGGTTTCTCCCCGAGGGGTACGATGCGGTAGTCGTCGGGGCCTCCATCCATGGGGGAAGCACGAGGGCTACGTGCGCGACTTCGTCCGGGAGAACCGCGAGGTGCTCGAACGCGTCCCCTCGGCGTTCTTCTCCGTTAGCATGACGGCGCGCGAGGGGACCGAGGAGGCGTGCAAGAAGGTAGAAGAGTACGTCGAGGGCTTCGCGCAGGAGACCGGCTGGCACCCCGAGAGGGTCGGCGTCTTCGCCGGCGCGATCCCATACACGAGGTACGGGTTCGTAAAGAAGCGCCTTATCCGCTCCATGGCGAAGGAAATGGGCGTCGGCACCGACATCTCGCGCGACTTCGAGTACACGGACTGGGAAGCGGTGAGGCACTACACCGAGGAGTTCCTCGAGGAGGTCGCCCGGAACGCGAGCCCCGGTTCCTCCAGAAGCTACGAGTACAAGGGACGATGAGGACGATACGCGGTAAGGAGTACCGCTCCGCAGGGGATATGGAGGACAGGGGGACCGCGCGCACGAGGACCTGGCTGTGGCTCACCGCGCCCATCGCCGTTCTGCTTGCGATCGCGGCCGGGAGCGAGCTCTTCGTGGACGGCATCTTCCGCGGCGACGAGTTGAACTTCGTCGCGCAGGCCGTAGGCCAAGACGTCGTCACCCTCGCGGTCGCGCTCCCCGTTCTGGTGGTCGCCGCTATCCTCTCCGCTCGCGGCTCCGACAGGGCGCGGCTGGTCTGGCTGGGCAGCTTGGCCTACGTGCTGTACACGTACGCGATCTACGCGTTCCACGTCCGCTTCAACCCGCTCTTCCTCGTCTACGTGGCGCTCTTTGGCCTCTCGCTCTACGCGCTGATCGGGAGCCTTGCGACCACGGACTTCGAAGCGGTCAAGGCACGCTTTGCGAGCAGGAGGGCGGCGAGGGCTGCGAGCGTCTTCCTGGCGACGATGACGGTCCTGTTCTACCCCGCGTGGCTGGGCGAGGTGGTCCCGGCCCTCGTCTCAGGAAGCGTCCCCCAGAGCGTGATCGACGCCGGGACGCCGACGGGCGCGGCCCACGTCCTCGACATGGCCTGGATGCTCCCGGCGATGGCGCTGACGGCTTACTGGCTGTGGCGCGGGAGGGCCGTGGGGTACGCGCTGGCCGGTGCCCTCCTCACCTTCTCCGCCCTGATCACGCTCGCCATCATGGCGATGATGGTGGCGATGAACCTCTACGGCCAGCCCGTGGCGGCCCCCATGGCGGCGGTCTTCGGCGTCGTATCAGCGATCGGAACCGCCATGCTGGCGTGGTACCTGAGGGGGATGAGAGGCAAGTAGCTACCCGCCTCAGGTCGCTCAGCAAACCTCGCCGTAGCGGAGACGCCGATGCTTAGATCCCGGGCTACGGCACCTTACGTTCTCTCGGCCGCCATCGCCGTCCTGGCGCTCGTGGTATCGGCCGGTGGCCTCTTCGCCGGTGTGTATCGGGACAACGCCCCGATGACGGCGGCCTTCCGCGGCAACGACCTGGTGACGCTCGTCGTCGCCATTCCCGTGCTGGTCGTGGCTGCGGCCCTCTCGAGGCGTGGCTCGAGGCGGGCGTGGCTGGTCTGGCTGGGATCGTTGGGCTACGTGCTCTACAACTGAGTTTTCTACCTCCACGGGGCCGCGTTCAACGAGCTGTTCCCCATCTACGCGGCGCTGGTTCCCCTCTCGGTCCTCGCACTCGTCCTCGGGCTGGCGCGAACCGACGTCCGGGACGTCGCCCGGAGCTTCCGGGAGGGGACACCGAGAAACCTCGCCGTAATGCTTGGGACGCATAGCGGGACTTAGGCTGGCCGCGGAAGCGGTCGTTGTGAGCCCAAGCTAGGACACGAATCCTGTGACGCTAGGGGGGCACAAGCCCGACAGCAACCTAGGAAGGACGGTAGCGCGTCGCTACGAACTACCCAACAGGCACACATGCCGGTATCGGTACGACGGCCCCCGTTCGACGGCATCGGCGAACGGGCAGAGAAGCGCGCCTTTGCGGGCCGGAGGACGTTCATCGTAGGTGCCCGAGGCCGGAGATCAGGGGCGACCGCGGACGCCGTACGCCCCGCGCCGACGGTAACCGCGGGTACGGAGGGCCGAACGATGATCCGGTCGCGAGGCGATCCGCGGCTTCTATGACGAATCGTTCACCGATCGGCCTCGATCCGAGCTGGGGCAACGGCGGAGCGTAGAGGGCTCAGACGACGCTCTACGCTCCGGGTCCGCCCTCTGCGCGCTCGGCGAGGCCGGGAAGGTCCACGAGGACTATCATGCGCCCCCGGACTTCTATGAGCCCCTCCCGCCTGAGGTCGGTCATCGCCTTGGAGACGGCCTCGCGGGTCGAAGCGATCATGCTGGCGAGCTGCTGGTGGGTGAGGCGCAGCCCGATCGTCACGGTGCCTATCTCGTCTCCTTCGCCTTCCTCGCCGAACTTCCCGCGGAGGCTCAAGAGCAGCGCCGCCAAGCGGCCCGCGACCTCCCGCTGCAGGAGGCTCCCGAGGACCTCGTCCGTCTGCCTCACCCGCTCGGAGAATGCCGAGAACAAAGAGAGCGCGACCTCGGGCTTGCGCCTCACCAGCCACGCCAGGGCGGCCTTGCGGACGATCGCGACGCGTGCGTCGGTCACGGCCTCGGCGAACTCCTCGTGCGAGCCCCCCTCCGCCGTAAGGTCGAGGACGCCGAAGACGCCCGCGTCCTTGAGGAGGGCGGTCGTGGCCTCCTTGGCGTCCGCGCCGTAGATCCTGTAGGTCCTCACCACGCCCGAGAGCAGGAAGAAGAGCGAGTCGGCGGGGTCCCCGGAGTGTAAACCTCGTCGCCGGGACGAAAGCCGCGCTCGACCACCCTGAGGCCCGCCCTCTCGATCTCGCGGAGCAAGGAGGTCTGTGCGGGATCGGGGCGCCCTCGGCGGCGGCGCCCGAGGAACCGCGCCCCCTTTCCTCCCGCCCGCGCGCAGGGAGCCGCGCCCGCGCCCGAACGGCGATGCCATCACCCCGGCGAGGGCCGCGGCGTAGAGCACGGTGGCGACCGCGGGCCTATTGTGGACCTCGCTCGCACCCCGGAAGATCAGACCGGGCAAGGACGAGACGAGCTTGTTCGCGAAGCGTTCCATCTCAGCCGTCCTCCGCCGGGGACGGACTCACCGGGGGCCCCCGACGGCCGGCTGCTCCCTAGGCGCCACGCCAAAAGCCCCGGCGGCGTGTGGGTGCCCGATCTTCGCCATCCATGCGTTCCCCTAAGAGTAGTATGGTCGGGGCCCAGAGGCCGACGAAGATCCCCGCCTCGCGCCTGCCCGTCAGGTACAAAGCGAGCGAGATTAGGATCGAGAGCACCGTCCCCGCCACGTACACTTCCTTGCCCATCGCCGCCTCCTTCTCGGAACATGCATCCCCGGCATACTAACCGAGTCCGCTTTGCCGGGCTGTGAGGGAAGTCCTCGAGGCGCCTGCCCGAGCATCGGAGAGGGGGAGCGGTCGTGCACGCTCGATGCGCAGATGCTCGCAAGACCCGTCGTCGGGCTCGCGGGGCGAAGCACCGCAAGCGAGGGACCCGAATGGCACCACGATCGAGTTCGTCCGGCGTCCCTAGAGGGCGTCCGGGTACGGGATGCAGGGCGGCAAGGATCGCGCCGGCCGCACCCGCAGGGACGCCCAAGCCATCCCCAAACGGTGAGTCGGGGCGCCGAAATAGGGGAGGGGCAGCCTCGTTTGAGGATCTTCCTGCCCGGCCCCATCTGCGGTATGACGCGAGAGCGGGAGCAGCCGGCCCGGGCGGCGCGGCCGCGTCGCACGCCGGGCCGGCCCTAGCGCCGTCCGTAAGGGACCACGCGGGCCATGCCAGTTTCCATGCGGTAGGCGTTGTGGCAGTGGAAAAACCACTCGCCGGGGTTATCGGCCACGAGGTCGAAGGAGAGTTCGCTACGAGCGGCTCGACGATCGCCGTACCTTTGAGTGGGCCGCGCCCCGTGCCGTTCGGGATCTGGAAGAGATGCCCCTGCAGGTGCATCGGGTGAGGCACAATGCTCCGGTTTCGGATGGTGAACCTCACCCGCTTGTCCTCTCGTACGGACGACCGTCGAGGCTCGGCTTCCTGGGGGTCGAGCCCTGCCCGGTCTACCGGGCGGGCTCTCCGGCGGCGCCGAGGTCCAGGACCAGGACCTCACCGGAGCGGGAGACCGTACCCTGAACCGTGTTCTGGCCGCGGCCCTCCAGAATGTCCCGGATCTCGGCCAGGGACACGAAGCTTCGGTCCGCCGGGATCGGGGCCGGGCGAGACGGAGCGATGGGGAAGAACCTCTGCCCCCACACGCGGTACGCCCCCGCCGGAGTGAGTATGCGTCCTCCGTAAGAAGCGGCTGCCTCGCCGAGCGTCTCCTCGACCGCCTTCGTACCCCCGCCGGAGTAGGCGCCGAACAGGAGGTGGTCGTCCCCGAGCCCTCTCGCCCGCGACATCGCATCGTTCAGGAAGGCGAGGTGCCAGAGCGGGGGATAGGCGCGGTGCACCTCCGCAACCGCCCCCGCGAGGTCCTCCGGGGAAGGGAAGGCGAGGGCGAAGGGTACGTCGTGGTCGGCGTGGCGGGTTCTGATCGTGGCGGCGACCACGATGCCCTTGCCTCCCGCCGCGTCGATGACGTCCCCGAGCTCCTCGCCGCGCACGGTCCTGCGACCCTCGGGGAGCACCACGTCTGCCGAGAGGACGTTCTCGCGCGTGCGGCCGTAGCGGTAGGAGCCCACCCCTATCCCGTCTTCGGCCAACCAGCCGCCTACCGTGGCCCTCGGGGCGCTCGTGGGGTAGACGGCGAGGCCCCAGCCGCGGGTGCCGAGGGCCTCGTCCAGCTCCAGCCACGACGCACCGGGCTCCGCCCTGACCCACATCTCGTCGTTGCCGCGCACCTTCACGCCCCTCATCAGATCGAAGCGGACCAGGATGCTCCCCGAACCCGCGCGGACGCTCCGGGCGGTCCCGGCCCCCAGCGCGACGAGCGGCACCCCGAAGCGCGCGGCCACCCCCGCGAGGTACTCGACCTCCCCCGCGTTTCTCGGCTGAACGAAAAGCGAAGCGTCGTCTCCGGATCGCCCGTCCCAGGGCACCTCATGCTTCAGCCGGTCCCCGAACGCCTCTTCGATGGTCCTGAGTGCGCTCTTCAGGTCGGACCCCATCCCGTCTACCTCCATGCTCGTCGTTCGTGCATGACAGGTTAGCGGCCGTTTCTGGATTCGGCCTGATCCTTCTTGGCCCCTTACGCCGTCCAAATTGACCATTCGCGGGGCAGCGGTGCCGGCCGCTGGCTTTGATCGATCCTTGCCAGCGGGATGGTCCAGGTTGGTCAGGGCGCGCGCGGCGCCGGACCTTACAGTGACCGTGTCAGAGGCTCGGTGGTGCAGAGGGGAGGGACGAGGTGCGGCGTGTGGACGAGCGCCTGATCCGGCGTCACATAGAGAAGGCGGAGGCTACGGTCCTGGGCGAGCACCAGCTCGAGGAGTACGTGGCGGGGCTGGACCCGAGCGAGTGCGTCCGGATCCTCCTTGCGAGCCCGGAGGGCCTCCCATTCCTCGCCGCCCGCAGGGACGAGTGCCGGGTGGGGCCGGACGAGACGCGCAGCTTCGAGGAGGTCATCAAGGCCTGGACCCTGGAGGTTCTCTCGAGTTTAGAAGGGGGCTAGATGCTTACGAAAGCGATCGATGCCCCGCGAACAATGCACCTGGGAAGGAGAAGACTATGTTCGTGAGCAAGATTATGTTGGCTACCGACGGTTCCCCGGAGGCCGAGCGCGCTGCCCGGATGGCGGCCTCGCTCGCCAGGGCGCTCGGCTCCGAGCTGCACGTGGCGCACGTCGGGCACGTGGCGAGCCTCTACGCCGCCTCCGAGACCGAGATTCTCGACCCCGAGTTTCAGGCGAGATTGGTCGAGCGTGCCGAAGGCGAGGCAAGGGCGAAGCTCGACGCGGAGGTGGCGAAGACAGAGGCGATCGGCGGCGAGGTCGCGGGGGCGCACGTGGACGTCGGCCGCCCCGACGCGGGGATCGTGCGCATCGCCGAGGGTATAGGCGCGGGCCTCGTGGTCCTGGGGAGCCGCGGCATGGGCCCCTTGCGGCGCGCCTTGATGGGGAGCGTCTCGGCCTCCGTCGTCCGCCACTTCCCGGGCTCCGTCCTGGTGGCGCGGGGCGAGGGAGGCGGCGAGTTGCCCGGCAGGATCCTCCTGGCCCTCGACGGCTCTGAGGAGGCCAGCGCCGCCACCCGGACGGCCGTGGAGATCTCGAACGCCACGGGCTCGGAGCTCCACGCAGTCCACGTGCTCGACACGAACCCGCGCCTGCCCTACCCGGGGCCGGGCACCTGGCAGACGTGGGAGGAGGAGCTCGCACACGCCAAGCGTGAGGCCAGGACGTGGGTGGACCGCCAGGCCGAACGCATAGAGGCCGAAGGGGGACGAATCAAGGACGCCCACCTGCGCTTCGGCGAGCCCGACGGGGAGATCGTGAAGCTCGCGGAGGAGCTCGGCGCCGCCCTCGTCGTGATCGGCAGCCGGGGCCTGACCGGGATGAGTCGCGTACTCCTCGGCGGCGTGTCGGACTCGGTCGTTCGTCACGCCCACTGCCCCGTCCTCGTGGTGCGCGAACCCGAGCGCGACCGGAAACATGACCTCACCGACGCGCGTGACGAGGCCCGGCAAGGGGCGTCGTCGTAGGCGATGGCCGGGCTCCCGAAGAAGATACTGCTGGCCATCGACGGCTCCGGCGACGCGAAGCTCGCGGCCCGCATCGCCGTCGATCTCTGCGCAAAAACCGGCTCGGAGCTGCACGTCGTCCACGCCTGGCGCCCCGTGATCCCACCGGTCGTCTACCCCGGCGCCGTGCCGGAGGTCCACCGCGAGCCCTACGAGGCGGAAGCCCGAGAGATCCTCGATGCCCAGACCTCGGGGATCGAGGAGGCCGGAGCGGAGATCCGCTGCAAGTACCTCCGCGAGGGCCCTCCCGTCGACACGATCCTGGACCTCGCGGTGGATCTGGGAGCGGGTCTGATCCTGCTGGGAAGGCGCGGAATGGGCCGGATGCGCCGCCTGCTCCTCGGGAGCGTCTCGGAAGGCGTGGTCCACCACGCGCGTTGCCCGGTCCTCGTCGCCGACGGGGAGGGCTCCTGGCCCCCGTCCCGCGTCGTCCTCGCCGACGACGCCTCGGTCGACGCCGAGCGGGCCTGCGAGCTAGCCGCCGCGATCGGCAAGTTGTTCGGGGCCGCAGGGATCCTCGTGCGGGCTTATCCGCGCCGCAAGGAGCTCGTCCAAGAGGGGCCCTTCTTGCTTACCCGGATCGTAGACGACCGGCTCGAGGGGCGTGGCTCCCTGAACAGGCGGGCCCGGGAACTCGCGAGGATCCTGGGCAGCCAGCCCGAGGTGCGGTCCGTGGCGGGTGAGGCCGCCCCCGCCATCATCCGGGCGGCCAGGGAGGACGCTGGTCCGGCCCTCATAGCGATGGGGAGCCGCGGCCTCGGCCCCATCAAACGCCTGAGGCTCGGGAGCGTCTCGAGCAAGGTCCTGCGCGTGGCCGACGGGTCGATCCTGATCTACCCGCATCTCGGAAACGATGGAGGATGAGTGCTCGCCTGACGAGGGGACGTCTGCTGCGACCGCACTCGCAGAAGGGGGAAGCCGACGACGGAGGGGACGAATCCACCGTGCCACGACCGAAGTACGCTGCAATCTACTCAGAAAGGACCTTACGCCCATGAGTCAGTTTCCCGCGAGGATCTTGCTGGCGACCGACGGCTCCGAAGACGCCCGGCTCGCATTCCGAGCGGCGACGGACCTTTCGCGAGAAGCGGGCTCCGAGCTCCACCCCGTACACGTGGTTGCCCGGCTTCCACACTACGTCTACCCCGGGGTTACCCCGGAGGTCTACGCCCTCGTCGTGCAGGAGCAGGACAGGGAGGGGCGCGAGCTGCTCGACGAGGAGTTGGATCGTGCGCGGGGAGGGGGCGTGGAGGTTGCCGAGGCGCACCTGAGGAGGGGCTCGGCGGCGGACGAGGTTCTCGACCTCGCCGAGGAGATCGGGGCCGGCCTGATCGTTATGGGGAGCCGTGGGCTCGGGCCCGTCAAACGCCTCGTAATGGGCAGCGTCTCCGAGGGCGTCGCGCACGACGCTCCTTGCCCCGTGCTCGTGATGCGTGGTGATCCAGACGCCTGGCCCCCCGCAAGTATCGTCCTGGGCGACGACGGCTCCGAGGAGGCGAAGGAAGCGGGCGAGCTGGCCGTCGCCATAGGCAAGCTCTACGGCGCAAGGGGGCTCCTGGTCAGGGCCTACCCCGAGCTCCCAGAGCAAGACGCCGAGGGGCGCGGCTTCGACGCGCGCCGCGTGGACGACGCGCTCCGCCGCGAGGAGCGGGCCCTCGAAGAACGTGCGGCCGAACTGGAAGGCTCCGTCGGGGTCAGGCCGAAGGTCCGCATCTCCGTCGGCGACCCCGCGGGCTGCATCATGGAGGCGGCGGCGGAGGGCGACGAAGGCAAGACCCTTGTTGCCGTGGGCAGTCGCGGGCTCGACGCGGTCGGGCGCTTCAGGCTCGGCAGCGTCTCGACGAAGGTCCTGCACGCCGCCGAAGGACCCGTGTTGATCCACCCGCGCGCCCGCTAAAGGCGCCGACGAAGCCGGAAAGGGAACGCGCATGAACTCACTCCCCGAAAAGATACTCCTCGCCACCGACGGCTCCGACGACGCGGCCCTCGCCGCCCGGGCCGCCGTCGACCTGTCGGAGAGGTTCGGATCCCCCTTGCACGTCGTGCACGCCTGGCACTCCCTCCCCTCGGCCCACTTCGAGTCCATGATCAGGGCCTACTACAAGGACATGGCCAAAGAGCTGCTGGCCAAGGGGGTGGCGCGCATAAAGGACGCCGGCGGCGCCGTAGCTGAGGCGCACCTCCAGGAAGGCAGGGCCGCCGACGCGATCCTGGGCCTCGCGGAGAAGATCGAGGCGGACTTGGTCGTGCTGGGCAGCCGTGGGCACGGGCCGGTCGAGAGGATAGTCATAGGCAGCGTCTCCGAGGGGGTCGTCCGCGGTGCCGCATGCCCCGTGCTCGTGGTCCGGGACGGGCCCGACGCATGGCCGCCCGAGAGGGTGGTGCTGGGCGACGACGGCTCGGAGGAGGCGAGGGCCGCCGTCGAGATGGGCGCCAAGGTCGGCGGGGTCTACGGTGCCAGGGGCCTCCTCGTGCAGACCTATCCCTCCCTTATGGAGGTCGACGTGGAGGGGGACACCGTCACCGCGCGCATGCTCGACGACGAGGGCTGGTTCAAGACAGGGGAGCGGAACCTCGGGGAGAAAATTGAAGAGATCGAGGGGGCTCTGGGCTCCCGCCCGAAGCTGCGCGTCGCCTCCGGCGACCCCACCGTCTGCCTCCTCTCGGCCGCAGAGGAAGGGGACGCCCCGGAGAGGTCCCTCATAGCCGTGGGACGTCGTGGCCTGGGCGCGGTTCGCCGGGCGACCTTAGGCAGCGTCGCCACCAAGGTGCTGCACGTCGCAAGGGGCCCGATCCTGGTCTGCCCCGCGCGGGATGGGTAGCAGCGCGATGGGGTTCGAGGGGTAGCGGCCACCGATGGCGGGGCCCCTGCAGGTCTTCCTCCTCGCGCTCCTGACAGCGGTCGCCACCGGGCTCGGGGCGCTCCCGTTTCTATTCGCCAAGGACATGAGCCGGAGCTGGCTCGGCGCCTCCAACGCGCTCGCGGCGGGCCTCATGCTCGCGGCCAGCTTCGGGCTCGTTTATGAGGGGGTCGCCTACGGGCTGTGGCGAACCCTCCTCGGGACGGCGCTCGGCCTCGCCTTCATCGTCCTCTCGCGTATCTTCGTCCAGAAGGGGACATCCACGCGGGCTTCGAGGAGATGGGGGCCGCGGGGCGCGCAAAGCGCTCCTGATCGTGGCGGTCATGACGCTGCACTCGTTCACCGAGGGGGTAGCTATCGGGGTGGCGTTCGGCGGGGGAGAGGCTTTCGGGCTCTTCATCGCCCTCGCCCTCGCCGTCCACAACGTCCCCGAGGGGCTCGCCATAAGCCTGGTCCTCGTGCCCCGGGGGTGAGCGCGGCGCGGGCCGCCCTGTGGAGCATCTTTTCGAGCCTCCCCAGCCCCTGATGGCGGTGCCGGCGTTCCTGTTCGTGGCCCTCTTCGAGCCCCTGCTGCCGATCGGCCTGGGCTTCGCGGGGGAGCCATGATCTGGATGGTCTTCTCCGAGCTCGTCCCGGACGCGCTGGAGGAGGCCTCGCCGAACGAGGTGGCCGTGGTGGCGACGCTTTCGGTGGCGGCGATGGTCGCCTTCCAATTCCTCCTCCGGTAGCAACTCGCACAACCCCTCACTTATGCCGCACGGACCACCACGTGTAGCTCAAACCCTCCTCGTTCTCGGTGCGCCGGGAAGATGACAGGTGGACGCAGCTACCCGGGGAAGGTCAGGAGAGGGACACAGGAGCCTTACCGGCTCCGCGGGTCCTACCCTGCCGGGGCCTCCGCGCGCGTAGATGAGCACGTCAGGCAGAGAGGCCCTCCTGCCATGGTTCGCATCCGCCTCGAGCTCGCGGCGTGGCTATCTCCGCCTAGCCCGGACTCACTTCGGCGGTCCGCGCCTGTACGTCAGCCGGTTGTTCTTCCGTTTGTTGAGCTCTGCCGCGGACCACGAGGACGGGGCAGTGGGCGTGGCACACGACGGAGTCCGAGACGCTGCCCAGGAGGGCCCGCTTGACCGCTCCGAGGCCCCGGCTCCCCAGAACGACGAGGTCCGCGCCGAGCTCCTCTGCCGCTCCAACGATCTCCTTGGCCGGCACCCCGGAGGTCAGGTGCGCCTCCTCTACCTCGATGCCCTTCGCCTCCACGCGCTCGGCCTCCCTGCGCAGGAAAGCCCGCATCTTCTCATTGCGTTTCTCGAGAACATCCGCGCTGACCTCCCACGCCTCGGGACCGAGGTAGGGCGCGTAGGGGTTGAGCGGCGCCGTCTCCATAACAAAGAGGAGGTGAAGTTCGGCCGCGGTCGCCTCCGAGATCTCCGCCGCGGCGTCGGCCGCGGCCCTGGACTCTTCAGACCCGTCGACCGCCAGCAAGATCTTCGTGAACGCCCGATCTTGCTCCGCTACCTCGTCCCCACGCACCACGAGCACGGGGCAGTGGGCGAGGCGGACGACGCTTGTGGAGACGCTGCCCAGTAGCGCCCGCCTTATGGTCCCAAATCCCCGGCTCCCCAAGACCACCAGCTCTGCCCCGAGCTCCTCCGCAAGGCGCACGATCTCCTTGTCCGGCCTTCCGACCTTCGCGTGAGCTTGGGTGATGTCCCCGCCGCTCTTCCTGACCTCCTCCGTCAGCTCATCGAGCCTCTCCCGAGCAAAGCGCCCGAAGGTTCCGAAAAGATCCTCTCGGGTCTCCAGCGGGTAGATCTCGCGCTCGGGGCCGGCTATGTCTACCGGCTCCACGTAAACGACGTGCAGCTCCGAACCGGACCCTCTCGACAGCGCTGTCGCCTTGCGCGCGGCGCGCATCGACTCCTCGGACCCATCGACGGCCAGCAGTATTTTCGTAGGGAACACGTCTCCTCCTCCAACGGTCGCCCTCGTTATCGTCTCGATCTTAAGGAGGGGCGGCTCTCGTAGCCTGAGCGAAGGAGCTCATTCACTTGGTCAGGTTTGACCAAGTGGCCCACGTCGTCGATCCCCACCTCCTGTGCCACGAACACCCTCAGATCGAGCTAAATCGCGAGCACCTGTCCGACGGATACTGCAAGGTTCGAATCGTTAGCCGAAACATCCTGACGCGGGTTTGACGCAGAACAGTGACTGCGAACTACCCTCCGCCGAAGCGCCGCAGCGTTTCGTGGATTGCGTTTGCTCCGAATGCTAGGGCCTCCATCGGGATGCGCTCGTCAGCTCCGTGCATGGTTTTCAGAAGACGCGCTCCCCCGGGCGGAAGGTTCATCGGCAAGAAGCCGTAGGTCTGGATACCAAGGTGCGCGAAAAAGCGCGCATCCGTGACGCCGGCGGCCAGGAGCGGTACCGGAATGCCGCCCGGGTCGGCCTCTCGCAGAACACCCTCGAGAACCGGCAGAAGACTCATGTCCGAAGGCGGCGGGCCGGGGTCGTAGCGAAGGACCTCGAACAGAACGTCGAGGTTCTCCGCAAGCCCCGCGAGCTCGGTGATAAGGTCTGCGGGACCAAAACCGGGGAGCAACCGGGCTTCCAGGTCCACCACGACCTCTTCCGGGACGCTATGCGGGTTCCCGCCACCCCGCACCCCCGTCGCCCTGACAGTGTTGCGAAGAAGGGCGTCGGGGAGTTGTCCCAGGCTCGGGGGCAGGCCCAAAGCTCGCTCCGTGGCGGAGGAGCCAAGCAGCCTCCTCACGATGCCTCCTGTCGGGTAGGGCAGGCCGTGAGCCAGCGCGGCTAAAAAATCGCGGGCGGCGGGGGTGATGTGAACGGGAAGTCGGCGCCGGTCGAGGCAATCGAGCAGGCGTCCTGTCCTAGCCATCGCGCCGTTGCGCTGCGGCAGGGCGCCGTGCCCGGCGCCCTGGGCGCGCACCGTCGCCCTGAGCCGGCACAGCTGCTTCTCGGCGACCTGGATAGGGTAGAACCTGCGCCCCCCAAGGTGCAAGGCGAAGCCGCCGAACTCCCCTATGGCGTAGCGCACGCCTTCGAAGAGCTCAGGGTGCTCTTCGACCAAGTACTTCGACCCCCGATTCCCGCCCGCCTCCTCGTCGGCGACGAGCGCGAGGATCACGTCTCCTGGCAGGGGAGTCGCTCCGACTTTGGCGCGCAGGAAGGCCGCGAGCAGCATGGCGACGCCCCCCTTCATGTCCAGGGCCCCGCGGCCCCACACGTACCCGTTCTCCAGCGTCCCCTCGAACGGCGGATGCCGCCAGTACCGAGCGTCAGCGGAAACCACGTCGACGTGTCCGTGCAGTAGCAGCGGCGCGGCTTTGCCTCCGGGTATCCGGGCGACGAGGTTGGGGCGTCGCGGGTCCTTCGCCAGGAGCCTCGTCTCGATCCTCGCCTTAGACAACAGGTTCTCGATGTAGCCCACGCAGGCCGCCTCGTTGCCCGGAGGGTTGGTCGTGTCGAAGCGGATGAGCCGCCTGAGCAGGCCTACCGGATCCCGATAGAGTTCTCTAGGGTCGTCGTTCGGTTGCGAAGGCCCGTTCAAGTCTGCCACCTCCACCACCCGTCAGTAGAATCAGCTGACCCGGACCCCAACCTGACCATGCTCACCTTCCACTTCGCCAGCATGTATGCGTCGCGAACCTTCTCGTCGACGGCCGCCCCCGTCAGGATGCCCTCTTTCTGGTGAGGACCAAGCACGGCTCCATCCGCCAGTGCCATGCCACAAAGCTGTGCCCAGTAAGGGGCGTCTCGTAAGCCCCTTCCGGAGATTCGGTCTTCGGTCTCCTCCAGCAACTGCAATGCGAGCTCCAGTACCGCGCTCATCGCGGACGGGCCGGAGCCTAGGGGGCTCGTACCACCCGTTATGTCGTCGAGTCCCTCGTTTCGCTCGCGCTGCCCGCTATGGGATGGCTCGTTCGAATTCTGCTCGCGAATCTGGGCCAGATCCTCGTCGTAGACGCGGGCCAGGTGCAATAAGCGCGCTGCCGTTTGTCGCTGCCTCCGACTCGCCCAAAGGACCGAGATGCGAAAGGCGTCGTCCATCTTTCGCATGTCTGCAGCAGGTAAGTTCAGCATCTCCTCTCCGCCGGCTTCGAGGAGGCTCGCGTACTGGGTAGAGAGCTTCATCTTGGAGATAGGAGAGTTCTCCACCACACCGGACATCTCGTCGACTACCTCGACGAAGCGCAAGAAGCGTCCCGTAGCGTCGGCGCACCTGTCGCGCGCCCGGAAAGAAACGACGGCGACGGCGAAGCTCATGGCCGCGACGCCGACCAGAGCGACCTGTGCCTCGGCGACGATCCACGCGTTCCAGATGACCCAGTCTTGTCTTCCGAGCACCCTTATGCAGGTGGCCAGGAAGGCGTCCCAAACGATCACCGAGATACAGCACATCCCTAGCCCGGCGGAGAAGTTCTGAATCCGTTGCCTGAAGCTGGGCAGCTCTTGGCCGATCGCCTCAAAGAAAACGAACGCCGAAAGGGCCGAAAACCCTCCCAACGGAACCATCCAGATGGCATCGATGAGCAGCGCCATCGGGGGTAGCGGCTCCAGAAGGTTCAGGATCGGGTAGGGAAAGAGCACGCTCAGCAGGCCGGCGAGGAGCAATGCCCCCGACAAGAGTAGGAGGGATTGCTCAAACCATCCTCTAACGGCTCGACGGTTTCTGACGCCCCTGTACCTCCGCACCTGTACGAGGCAGCCATAGCCGACGATAGAAACCGCCGGAACCTCCCTGAGCAGCCTGGTCGCCATCTCGAGCCGCGACTCGCCCCACGGTAGATTCACCCAGGAAACAAGGAAGACGGCGCCGAAAGCGAGGGCGGCGCTGACCGCCATCACCGCGCCGAACCACACAATCGGCGGTCGCTCCTTCTCGCGTACCAGAAACGTGTAGGAGCAGAGAACCAACAGGGCCAGGAGGCAAAGCCCGGCCTGTACGAGCTGCAGGTTTCGGTAGTCACTCAGCCGGATCGTCCCCCTAACTCAACCGGTTCGCACCATCCTTCTCGAAAAAGTTCGGGTAGGTGCTGGCAAGCACGAGCCAACGAGCACGCCTCTTGGCCTCGGGCTCGTACACCTTCTCTCTCAGTTCCTCGCGGTCCTCTCGCTTACCTCCGCCGGCCGTCGCAGGGCGAACGAGCTTCGAAGCGCCGGCCAAGAACCGCCCCCCGTTCGCCAACCGACCAAGGCCGTCGCCGTCCTTTATCCGCTCGGGGTGGCGAGCTGCTACGTGGGAAAGCTCATGGTAGAGCGCCAGATCGTACGCGGGCCACGGACGCATGCGTAGGCTCTCCCGGACGAGGACCAACGCCTCGCCCCGCTCCTCCGCGTAGAAGACCTCCGCGAGCGTTCCCTCTCGCATAGCCTCCCGCCTTGCATTTTCAAGGCGTACATCCGGGAAGTCCTCGATCTCGATGCGGATGCAGAAATGTTTCTCCAGAGCGCGGGCATAATCGAGAGGTCCAAATGCCCGTCCGAGGAGGTTGAGTTCGGCCAACTCCAGCCGGAAGTCATCCATGGAGGGACCGCCAAAGCCGGCGATCTCCTTGAGATGCTTACCGAGTAGCCTATAGGCCTTGGTAAGGCTCGTCCTCATCCTTCCTCGCCACCCCTCCGTTCCTCCCGCCTTAAATGCTCCGACAGCATCCGCAGCATGCTCCTGTTACTCGGGGAGAGGCGGACGCTATTACGAAAGACGACGTACGCATCCTGGTCCTCGATGCCCCTGAGTACCTCCGCCGAAGGACGCCAACGAGTTTCTATTTCCGACCAGAACGCAGGGTCCACCTCGAACACGTCGCACAGCGCCAGGATTTGCGCCCAAGTCGGATCCTTGAGACGGCCTTCCCGCATCGCCGATACGTCTTCCTTTCGAAGCCTCCCCCCGGACAGATTGGCCACCTCCTCGTCAGATAAGGGCCTCCCGGTTCCCTCATTCACCGCGACGTCCAGGAGCCGGTTGAGGCGCTCGCTCACGTGCCTGCCTGCGTTTACCACTTCTCTCTGTCCTAGCGTCCCAGCTACGTCACCTCCACCCTCCCAACGCTCGTAGAGCGCTTCCCACCACGAAAGGCCCTTGAACCACAGCTCCGGCGGGAAGCGCATGGCGTGCGCGATCGCCTCCACCTTGTCCGCCCGTGGGATCTCTATGTGCCCGTCCCTCAAGGAGGTGAAGTAGGAGGCCTGAACCCTGCGGTCGGTGGCTCGTTCCATCTTGGACCCCGTCCACTCGCCGCCGTCCGGGTGGGGTATGAGCTTGAGCATGATCCTGAACTTTTCGGAGTAGGCGCCCAACCGTGCTCTCCTACCGCTGCTTGGGTACTCCTCGCGTTCGTCCCGGTACTCCTCCGCCTATCCAACGTCGGAAAAGTCCAATGGACTAACTATTGTCCACAGACTCTACAACACGTCGCATCATCAAGTGCCTGCTTTCTGAAACTGGCTGAAATCGAGACTGAGAAAACTTCAGTCAATTGTTGAACCGACCCTGTCCTTGAGATACAGTCGAGCGAGGCAGGTCACGTCGCTAACTTAGGTGATGTGGGGTCTGGTGAGCGAAGCGGGGGGAGCTCGCTCTTGCCTTTCACAACTGATTCTAGGTGGAGCTGTCTACAGGGCCCGACGCAACTCTCGGAGGCGCCGACGATGGGTGGCGGACTTCTAGTAGCTCCTCGTCGCTCCACTCAAAGGAACGGCCCTCCAAAGCGCTTGAGGAGGCCGCAACTCGCCGTCCGCTTTCAGCAAAGGAGCCTGGGTTATGACTAGGCTATACACACAGCCACGTGACGACACCGGCGCAAGGCTCCGGGTCCTCCTGGCCGGGCTCGTCCATCAAACGAACACCTTCGCCGATGGACAGACGAATCTAGGAGACTTCGAGGTTCGGCGCGGTCAAGACATGCTTCGTGTCGAGGATGCTGCCTCTTCGATTGCTGGGGTACTTGAGGTCGCGCAAGCCAAGGGATGGGAACTCTTGCCCGTGGTGGATCTGCGAGCCCCGTCTAGCGCCACGGTCGCGGACGCCGTCGTGGAACTTTTCTGGGCCGAGTTCCGGGCGGTCGCGGACGCGGAGACGGACGAAGGCGTCGACGGGGTCTTCCTCGTCCTGCACGGGGCTATGGTTAGCGAGTCTTTGAATGACGTGGAGGGCGAGGTGTTGCGGCGTATTCGAGGTATAGACCACCTCTCCGACGCACCGGTCTGCGGTGTGTTCGACCTTCACGCCAACTTCACCGAAGCCATGGCCCGCCAATCCGACGGCCTCATCTCTTACCGCAGAAGTTTGGGCACGGACGCCAAGCAAGCCGCAGAGGACGCGGCCCTTTTGTTGGATGGGTTGATGCGTACCGAGCACCGCCCGACGACGCTCTGGGAGCACCCACCGCTCATGTGGCTTCCGAGTACTGTAGACACGGGTTCGCTACCCATGCGCGCGCTGGAAGAGCGCGCTCGCCGCATAGAGGCCGAGCTCCCGAGTACACCGGCCGTTAACGTGCTCGCCGGCTTCCCGTATGCGGATGTACCCGAGGCGGGGGTGAGCTTCTCCGCCGTCACCGACGGCGACCTAGAGTTAGCGCGCGCCACCTTAAGGGAGCTCAACGTGGTCGCGTCCTCCTTGCGCGAGGCGAGTACGCCGACCCTTTCGGCGTTGGAAGAGGCGATGGCGCGGTTGGACAGCCACGACGAGGGGCCGGTGCTCCTCATCGAGTCTTCGGACAACGTGGGGGCGGGGGCACCGGGGGACGGAACGCAGGTCTTGCGCGCGCTAGTGGAGCACGACGTGCCCAAGGCAGGCGTCATCATCAACGACCCGGAGAGTGTGGTGACCCTAGAGGATGCTGATCCTGGCGGGCGCCATGCGCTGGTAATCGGTGGTAAGAGCGGGGGGGATTGGGCGGAGCCGCTGCCGCTCGAGGTGGAGGTCTTGTCTAGAAGCCACGGCCGGTTCGAGGCGGAGATTCGGGAAGGCACCCTTGCCGGGTCATCCAGCAGAGAGATTCACATGGGCCCGTGCGCCCTCGTCCGGCACGGGGGCGTGACCATACTACTGACAAGCCGCAGGACGCCTCCCTTCGACCTCGCGCAGTGGCGGAGCCAGGGCGTCGATCCCGAAGATCTCTTCGTGATCGCCGTCAAGGCTGCTACAGAGCACAGGCTAGCATACGGACCCATAGCGAAGGCCAGCTATATTCTGGACCTCCCAGGACCGTGCGCCGAGAACCTCGAGCGCCTGCCCTTCGAGAGCGTGAGCCGACCCATCTATCCGTTGGACAAGCTGTAGGCGGTCAAGGACAGGCGTAGCGGCAAGACTCCTGGAAGGACTGGAAAAGCCGGCCTTCTTCTCCTCGCAACGTTTCCTGACCACTCCTTACGTGCGGCGTAGATTTGTGCTTAGGACGACGAGTGTTGCTAGAGGAAGGGGGAACAAAATCTTGGGTACGAGGGTGACGGCCAAGAGGGCAGGATAGCTCGACGATGGAGAGGCGTTCGTTTGAGCGACTATCTCGCTCGGAGAGGCACGTCGAAGGGGAAAGCGTAGGTCGACCGCGCTACTAGAGGCGGTGGCGGCCGAGCTGGCCTTCGACCTGGGAGCCGGAAATTTTCCGCCCCCAAATGCTAAGGCGATGCGCTCTCCCAGAGCGCAGCACCGAAGCACGCCCACCTCGATAAAAGCAGCGTGGCAACCTATTTGAAAAGGGGCATCTCGAACGCCTCATAGAATGCAGGACGACAGGGCTCGGCAGGACGACACCTCGCGACATCATCGCTCGCCCTCGTCCGTTCTGCGTTCGAGCTCGCCGAAAAGGCTCGCCAGAGTAGTGTCGAGCGCCCTCGCTATGCGGTCCGCGGTCCCGATGGTGACGTTCCTCTCTCCCCGCTCGACCGAGCTGACGTAGGTCTGGTGCAGCCCCACCCTGAAGGAGAAGTCTTCTTGCGAGTAGCCCTTCTCCCGGCGCAGGCGTCGCACAAGCTCCCCGAACCTCTTCGCCAACTCCTCCTCGGCCATGTGACCGAGCGTAGGGAGCCGCGCGCCAAGAGTTTATAGACCAAACATAGTAAAACCTGCAAAACGGTGGTTTGTGGATCACCTCTGCGGTGCCCTTCCGGATATTGTCGCCCAATAGGGGTGCTCGGAAGGGACCGGACGACCTTTGGGAGAGGGGAGAGGGCATGTCCGACGCCGAGCCCGATTTCGAGGTGGAGGCCGCGAGCTTGGGAGAGTTCCTGCGGTTGCTGAAGGAGCGGAGCGACGGATCGCTTGGCTGGCAAGGATACGGCTCCTCCGGGAGGGCGATCTTCGTGGCCAAGACGATGGATCGACGCCCTTCGTACTATGGCTTCCCGCTGGTAAGACGTTACGTAGTTGCCGCCTTCGCCCATGGGAGGGACCGGTTCTCCTACACGAGGACAACCTCCAATGCCGTGGAACTGCCCGAGATGGTGGCCAGGATCGAGGACCGTCAGCAAGGGGCCTACGAGGAGGTCCGGGCGGAGATCGAACGGGGACTGGAAGACTCGGACCTCAACGTGTCCGTCCACGAAGGCTTCCTGCACCGCGCCGCGGACAACGGACGTGTTCGGCGCGATGAAGGAGGTTAGCGCACGTGGAAGCACTCTAGTGAGCGGTGTCAGCAGTAGCGTCAGCAGTAGGAGCGACACGGGGCGGTGCTTTGCGACAGCACGCGTACATTATAATGTACGATTTACCTGCAAAGACGGTACTTGTCGTCATCCGGCGGTACCAGGCGAAACACGGCCGAATGTCACTCGTAATGAGCAGGTCAGCGGTTCGAGTCCGCTCGTCGGCTCTCTTTTTGCCTCGTTTTGCAGGCAACTCGCGGAGGGTTCGAGGGTTTGTCGCAAGCATAGTGGGCTTGTGGCGGCAATGGGAATTGTGAGCGCCGGTTTGTTGTAATTTGGTAGGCCCGTTGTTCACCGGCGGTGTGACCGGGTGGCGTTAGGGGCCGGTGATCCTGGGGTCGAGATCCAGCGGCTCCGGCTCGGAGACGTCGATGTTCGCCAAGTTTGGGTGCGCCGGGTTGAGAAGGTAGTTGTGCTGGCCCCTCACCGTGACGCTCGGGACCTTGAGGGCCAGCGAGCGGCCCTCCGAGAGCCAGACGTCCCCGAGCCTCCGGGTGGACGGCGGGACGGGGTAGGTCCGCCAGTCGTCCGGCAGTGAAGAGGGCGGCAGAACCGCGATGGCGTCCCCGTACAGGGTCGCGGAGACGACCACGAAGGCGTCCAGCACCGCAGGGTCCTCCACGTGCAGCAGCTGTTCCAAGGCTGCGAGCGAGACGATCTCCGAGGCGTAGACTACCGCCCTGCCCTTGCTGTTCCAGCGTCCCCCGTAAAGACGCGCGCCCGCCCTGCCGAACGCCGTGTCCGCGTACCTCGGCGCGCAGACGCGCAACGCCGTAACGTTGGCCAGGAATCGTGCCTAGCCCTAGGACGGGACGCCGTGCTCGATGCGCCCTATGAGGGCCACGACCTCCTGGGCGCCCACGTCCACGCGCGAGTAGTCCAGGGGCGCCTCGCCGTCCGACGCGACCTTCGGGGTGGAGAGCCGGCGGTCGGTCCTGTCGAGGTCGCCGCCGAAGAGGCCCAACGCCCTCCCGTAGACGCGCGAGAGCCTCGAGACCCTTTCGGACTCGTCGGGGTGGAGCCTGCCCTTCCGCTTGCGGCGGCTCGAGGTGCGCGGGTCGATCTGCACGAGGTCGGCCACCTCTCCCGCGCCCAGCCCGACGCTCTCCCTGAAGTTCTCGAGGACCTCGTACGGGAAGCCCTCGCCCACCCTACGGACCAGCTCCTCGTTCGTCCCGACCTCCTCCTCCATCCCGAGCAGACCGAACTCGGTCTCCGGAAGCCGGGAGCCGTCCCTGATCGTCTCCGCCATAACGAGCGCCTCTCCAAGAAGAACATGCACCATGTCTACAATACATAGGACATTTGGCCCTTAAGAGTCACCTGGCATAGGTTCGCGGGTTGTGGGGACTGCTCAAGTGACTGGACCTACCGGCGTCTCCGCCGGCGCACGCACGGCCGTGCCAGATCCCATGCTGCGTGGGGGGCGGCGCTTGTTCGAGTCTCGATGCCGACCTAAAATCCTCTCGGGATGGAAAGAGGAGGAAGCTTGACTCCGTCGCTTCGGGCTCTTCGGACGCTCGTGCTCGTGCTCGCGCAGCCGCCCGCCTAGAGGCGAAAGCACGGCAAGGTTCCGTAATCAAGGAGGGAGCGTGAATGGACGCCAAGCACCCTTATGCCGTCGAGGGCCTGAGCGGTCCGGTCGAGATCCTCGTGGACCGATGGGGCGTGCCGCACGTCTACGCCTCCTCGTCCGACGACGCCTTCTTCGCCCAGGGCTTCAACGCCGCCCGCGACCGCCTGTGGCAGATCGACCTGTGGCGCAGGCGCGGCCTCGGGCTCCTCGCCGAGGCCTTCGGACCCTCCTTCGTCGAGAAGGATAGGGCTTCCAGGCTCTTCCTCTACCGGGACGAGATGCGCCGCGAGTGGCTCTCCTACGGCTCGGACACGAAGCGCGTCGTCGCCGCCTTCGTACTCGGCGTCAACGAGTACGTGAGGCTCACCGAGGAGGATCCCAAACTCCTCCCGGAGGAGTTCCGCCTTGCGGGATACCGGCCCGCTTACTGGTCACCGGAGGACGTGGCCCGGATCCGGAGCCACGGCCTCTACAAAAACCTGACCTTCGAAGCCGAGCGCGCCCGCGTCCTGCGGGAGTTCGGCCCCGAGACGGACGAACTGAGGAGCCGCCTGGAACCGCCGCGCGAGGTCGAGGTGCCCGAGGGGCTCGACCTCTCCCTCATCCCCGACGACGTTCTCGCGGTGTACGCTCTCGCCACCACCCCGCCGGTGCTCGGGGCGGACGTCGCAGCGAATCCCGCGGGGGCCGAGAAGCCCCCGGAGGGCTCGAACAACTGGGTGGTCTCCCCTTCGCGCACCGCAACGGGGCGTCCGATCCTCGCCAACGATCCCCACCGGGCGCTCTCGGTGCCCTCCTTACGCTACGTGGCCCACCTCTCGGCCCCGGGGATGGACGTGATCGGGGCCGGCGAGCCCGCCCTGCCCGGCATCTCGATAGGCCACAACGGCAAGATCGCCTTCGGCCTCACCATCTTCTCCATCGACCAGGAGGACCTCTACGTCTACGAGACGAATCCAGAGAACCCGAACGAATACCGCTACAAAGGGCGCTGGGAGCCGATGGAGGTCGAGCACCAGAGCGTGCCGGTGAGGGACGGAGAGCCGGTAGAGGTAGAGATGAAGTTCACCCGTCACGGGCCGGTGGTCTACGAGGATCCCGGGAAGCACGTGGCCTTCGCGGTCAGGGCGGCGTGGCTGGAGCCGGGGATGGCCCCCTACCTCGGCAGCATGGACTACATGCGCGTGAAGGACTGGGACGGTTTCCTCGCGGCGATGAACCGGTGGGGCTCGCCCGGCGAGAACCAGGTCTACGCCGACGATGCGGGCAACATAGGCTGGAAGCCGGGCGGGCTGGTGCCGAGGAGGCCCAATTGGGACGGCCTCCTGCCGGTCCCCGGCGACGGGCGCTACGAGTGGGACGGCTTCCTCGACGCCGACGAGCTGCCGGTGGAGTTCAACCCGCAACGGGGCTGGGTCGCCACCGCCAACCAGATGAACCTGCCGGAGGGCTACCCGCACGAGGAGAAGGGGGTTGGCTTCGAGTGGTACGCCCCCTACCGCTACGAGCGGGTTTCCGAGGCGCTCGAGGGCGTCGAGGGCCACGCGCTGGGGGACTCCGTCAGCTTGCAGAACGATCACCTCTCCGTGCCGGCCCGACGCATCTGCGCCCGGCTGGACGGCGTGCGCTGCGACGACCCGAAGACCGAGGAGGCGCTGGGGATGCTGCGGGGCTGGGACCACGTGCTCTCGCCCGACTCGGCGCCCGCGGCGCTCTTCGAGGTGTGGTACCGGCTCTACCTGCGGCCCGCGCTCTTCGAGAGGGCGCTGGAGGGGACCGTGCCGCCCGAGAAGCTGGCCGATGCGGTCGCCGCGGCAACGCCGCTCGAGGACCTGGCGGCGGACGCCCGGGCGGACCTGGACCTCCTGGAGAAACCGGACGGGAGGCTCGGCCCCGAGCCCGAGAAGACGCTGGTGGAGATCGTGGTGTCGAGCCTGGGACGGGCGGTCGAGCACCTGGAGGGGCTGTTGGGGTCCGACCGGAAGGGATGGGAATGGGGGAGGCTCCACCACTCCCTCCTTACGCACCCCCTCTCGGCGCTCGTCGACGAGGAGAAGCGCGAGCGGCTGAACGTCGGGCCGGCGCCGCGCGGGGGGAGCGGGGACACGGTGGGCAACACCGCCTACCGGGCGGACTTCCGCCAGACCGGGGGCTCGTCTTTCCGCATCGTGGTCGACGTCGGGGAGTGGGACGGCTCCCTTTTCATGAACTCGCCGGGTCAGTCCGGGGACCCCGAGAGCCAGCATTATTCGGACCTGTTCGAGGGTTGGGCCGAGGGAGGAGCGTTCCCGCTCCTGTACTCGAGGGAGGAGGTCGAGGAGGCGACCGAGGCGAGGATCGTACTGGAGCCGAAGGGGCCGTAAGTTTGCTCCGAGGGTCGGGGCACGGGGCAGAGGAACACGAGGAAAGGAGACGCAGGTCATGGGACACCTAAACCTCCCGGAGGGGAAGAAGATCGCCGTCAACCTGGGTGTGGACTTCGACGCGCAGTCGTTGTGGCTGGGCGCGTTCAACATGCCGACGCCGGCGATGATGGCGCGCGGAGAGTTCGGCGCCGAGGTCGGCACGCCGCGGCTTCTGGAGCTCTACGAGAAGTACGGCATCAAGACGACCTGGTTCACGCCGGGACACACGATCGACACCTTCCCCGACGTCTGCAAGCGCATCCTCGACGAGGGGCACGAGTTCGGCCACCACGGCTACTACCACGAGAACCCGACGAAGATCGAGCGCGACACCGAGGAGCGGCTCATGCAGCTCGCGCTCGACACGTTCGACAAGCGTCTCGGCATCCGGCCGCGCGGCTACCGCTCGCCGTACTGGGATTACAGCGAGAACACCCTCGACCTGATCGAGCAGTTCGGCTTCGAGTACGACAGCAGCCTGATGGCGCGCGACCTCGTCCCGTATCGGCCGCGACGCTGGCAGGTCAACTGGGAGAAGGGGAACGTGCCCGGCAAGGCGAGCCACGTCCTCGAGATCCCGGTCAACTGGTACCTCGACGACTTCCCGCCGCTGGCCTACGTCACCGGCATCCAGGCGGGCATGCAGGACTCGGAGACGATCCTCAAGCGCTGGAGGGACATCTTCGACTACGCTTACGAGCGCGTCCCCAACGCCTGCTACGCCGTCGCCGTGCACCCGCAGATTATCGGCCAGGCCCACCACATGTTGTTCTTCGAGAAGCTGGTGGAGTACATAGCCCAGAAGGACGGCGTCTGGTTCGCCACCTGCTCCGAGATCTTCGACGCCTGGGTGGACGACGACGAGGACAGGCGCCTCATGGAGGCCGAGGACGTGCGCGGCGTCGAAGAGGCTCCCGTCGGTTCGGGCTTCCGGTAGGCCGCGAGCACCGCGCGGCTTGGGGATCGCTCCCCCAAGCCGCTCCTCGCGGAGTTCGTGAGGCCCATGCGCCAGCCCGGCCCCGACTGCGACTCCTTGGAGCTCGGGGGTTACCGGCTCGTGCGGACGTTCGTCCCGCAGCGGTCAGTCTTTGGCTCAAAGGGGCCCGTGTTGCGGCACGGGTATAGGCGTGACCGCGGCGCGCTCGTCCTCCTCTCGGATCTCCGACCCCGCACCAGGTCCCGTGCCCGCCCGGTCGCCTTGCGGGCTACCGACACCCGAGGCACGGAGAGCCTCGGGTGTCGGTAGAACGGCCGGTGCAACGACCCCCGCTGCGTCTTATCGGCCCGGCTGCCGGGCCTGGTGATAGGCGAAGGCGGCCAGGTCCCCGACGCCCGTGCGGTCGAGGATGCCGAACTTGGTGACCCAGCCCCCGGCCCCGTTCGCCTCGCGCACGGGGCGGTTCTCCATGGCGGCCATCACGCCGTTGACGAAGACGAACGTGGGGAGCTTGTCGTGCGGATCGACGACCGTGACATTGGCCCTCGTCCCCGCCCCGAGGTGGCCCAGCTCCCCCGTCCACCAGTCCTCTCGGGTGAGGCCGGCCATCAGGCGGGTCACGTTGGCCGTCATCGTGGCCACGGCCCGGGAGAGCGGGAGAACGCCGGCTTCGGCCAGCTCCAGGATGGCCGGTACGTTGTCGCGCGTGTCGCCGAAGCCCTTCATCGTCGCGTCGCACTGCCCGTCGGAGATGAGCACGTCGACGGTGCCGTCCGCGAGGGCCTCGTAGGCGACCTGTTGCGCGGCCCTGTCCATCAGGATGCCGTCGCGGTTGCCGAGCCCCGGCCTGAGGTGGGACGTCGTCAGATCCCCGGTGACGTGAGGCTGCTTGAGCAGCTCGACCATCCGTCGCATGCTCTCGACCGGGTCGCCGTGGCTTCCGGAGCCCGCCGCGGGGAGGTGCGTCAGGTGCACGGGCCTTCCGTTCGACAGGTGGACCAAGCGCTCGCTGTGGGCGGGGTCCTGGGCGTGGCTCATGAAGACCAGCCCCGCGCGGGAGGAGATGTCGAACAGGCCGTCGAGCATCTCGTCGGGGGCGATGAAGTGCCCCATGTGGTCTTTCAGGCCGACCGTGAGCGGGGCGGTCAGGTAGGTGATGGGGTTGCGCGTCATCTTCTCGTAGGCGACCTCCTCCGGGAGCTCGCCGTTGAAGAGGTCGACCAGCTCGTCCACCGAGAGGAGGCAGCCCATGACGTTCGGGCCGCCGAGGTAGAGGCCCACGTTCACGGGCACGCCGCGGTCGACCTCCGCCCCCAGGAGCGACGGCGACATAAACGAGTTGCCCGCCCCGGGCGAGAGGGCCACCGTAACGCCGTCGGCGACGGACTCGAAGATCGGGGCCGAGCTGGTCTCGAAGAGGTCGCCGAGGTGCAGGTGGATGTCGATGAGCCCCGGCCAGACCTGAAGCCCCCTCACGTTGAAGACGCGGTCGCCGCGCTCCGGCCGGAGCCCGTCCGCGACCTCCTCGACGCGCTGGCCCCGGAACGCCACGTCCATCTCGGCCTCGACGCCGTTTGCCGGGTCGATCACCGTCCCGCCCTTCAGGATCGTCCGCCCGGAGGGCTCGATCCGCGCCAGCGGGTCGTGGAGCCGACCCTGCCGCACCGTCGCCAGCACGTCGGGTAAAGAGCCAACGTTCGTGTCGTAAGCCATACCGACCTCCTCCTAAAGGCCGCCGGGACGGGATCGTCCGCTCCCCGCCGCTCGCGGCGATCTACCCCGCCTCACCGGCGCCTCGACCGATCCTGAGCGATGCGTCGGGGAGCGGGGGCAGCCGTCGGCGGGCTCACCTCTACTACGACGGCGGGGGGACCTCGAACCCCAGCGCGTACCTCAGGATCAAGAACACGACCAGAGAGGACAGGGCCATGGACAACGTGTTGCCGATAAACAGGTGCCAGTGGTCGGGGAGCCTGTCGATCACGAACTGCGCCACCGGCGGCGCCAGTATCGCCCCCAACACCGCGCCCAGCAGGATGCTCTGCATCGTGCCGCCGAAGGCGAGCGCCATGGCAGGCGCCACGCTCACCAGCGGGACGAAGGTCGGGTACCACCCCTTCTCCCTCCAACTCTCGTAGTATAGGAGGACGCCCACGGCCGCGGTGAGCACCTGGCTCAGGATGACGGCGGGCAACAGGCCCGTCCCGAGCGCCGGATGCAGGGGGTTCAGGACCCAGGAGAGGAGCGTCCCCAGGAGCAGCCCCGCCGAGGCCCACTCGTTCCCGTAGAACTGGGCCTCGCTGAAGTCGGCGAGCACCCGGCGGCCGAACCATCCCCTGCGGTTCGGGTCGACGGGAGGGGGCGGCTGGGGTAGATCGGTTCCCTCCCCGGTCTCGGGGATGTCCTCGCCTTCGGAGGGTGCCGTCTCGCGGCTCATCCAGGGCAGGTACCGGCAGAGCTCGAGGACGAGGATGGCCCCCAGCCACATCCCGGTAACGGCCCCTATGACCCCCGGGAGACCCAGGGGGGTCAGGACGTACTGGATGATCCCGTAGGCGATGGGGAACGTGACGAGCGCCCCGAGGATGCCCCCGGTCAGGGCGTTCTTCCAGCCCGCGCCATAAACGAAGACCACGGCCGCCGGCACGCTGACGAAGGGGACGAAGGTCGGCGCCCACCCGCCTTCGAGCAGGCCGCCGAACAGGGCGACGGAGAGCCCGAGCCCGACGAGCGAGGCGGCGAAGATCCAGGGCCACAGCCCCGTGCCGTAGCAGATGGGGATGCCCCTCAGCCGCGAGTTGGTCTTGTACAGCAGGTGACCGACGAAGGCGAAGGCCAGAAGGCCGATCCCGCCGAACAAGCTCGCGTAGAACGTGGGCTCCGAGGTGTCCCCGAGGAGCCAGAAGAAGCGGTAGAGCGCGCTGTCCGGGGCCCTCTCCAGCCACGTCTCGAACGAGAATAGTGGTCCATCCGACCCGAGGGATCCCTGCAAGGCCACCATGGCGTAGTAGAGGACGAACCCGAACGCCAAGACCCCCAGAAACTCAGGGAGCAACCGCAACCGCGCCTTCACCCGAGACACCTCCCACGAACTTCCATCGGGGCGCTGGGGCGCCCCTCCCCTATCCGCGGCTCGACCCTTGCGGAGGAGCCGCGAACGATTATAGTGAATGCTTTAACACCGCGCCCGAGCTGGACGTGGGGGACCCCGCGGGTGTCGAGGAAGGGCTAGAGGGAGGAGAACCCGAAGTGTCGCGCGAAGCCGCCGTAGCTGCGTTGGATCGCATAGACCCGGATCTCGGGGCGTTCATAGAGGTGGACAGGAATAGGGTACTGGCCGCGGCCGAGTCGCCGCGCGGCGGTCGCCTCTCCGGCGTGCTCGTCGCCGTAAAGGACCTGATCGACACGGCTGGCCTCAGGACCACGTACGGCTCGGACTTCTTCGCGGACCACGTCCCCGAGAAGAACGCTCCGGTCGTCGACGCCCTGGAGGCCGAGGGCGCCATTGTGCTCGGCAAGACGAACCTCAACGAGTTCGCGTACGGGGTGAGCGGCTACAACCCCTTCTACGGCGCGATCCTCACCCCGAAGGATCGCTCCCGTACCGCCGGGGGCTCCAGCGGGGGCTCCGCCGCGGCGGTCTCCGCCGGCGCGTGTCGCTTGGCGGTCGGGACGGACACCAGCGGCTCGGTCCGTATACCGGCGGCCTGCTGCGGCGTGTACGGCATGAAGCTGGCGCACGGGGCCGCTTCTCTCGAGGGGATCTTCCCGCTGGCGGCGCGCTACGACAGCGTGGGCTACTTCGCCGCCGGGGTAGACGACCTGCAACTCGTCCTCGGCATCGACGAGCTCCCGGACGTCGGCTCCTTGAAGGTCGCCCGCATCGGCGTCGACGTCGAAACCCCGGACCTGCCGGAGGAGCACTGGGTGAGCTTCCGCGAGCAGGTCTGGGAGGTGCACGCGGAGCGTTACCGAAACGAGCCCAAGCGCTACGGCAAGGACGTGCAGTGGAAGCTCGCGCTGCCCTTCGACGGCGCGGACGCGGCCAGAGCGCTCCTCGAGGCCTGGCGGACGCGGTTCCTCGAGGCGGTGGAGGGGATCGACGTCCTCGTGGGGCCGCTGCTCGACGGCGCCGCCCCGACCCTGGACGCGGTCATGTCGGAGTACGAGCGAGACGAGTTCATAGTGGGGGGCCGGCTGCTCCGTCACACGCCCCAGTACAACGAGCTCGGCTGGCCGGCGCTCGCCGTCCCCACCGCCGACGGGTCTGTGCAGGTGGCGGGCAGGCCCGGCAGCGAGGCCGCCGTACTCGCCGTGGGTCAGAGGATGGGGCTACCGAGCGAGGAGGTCGTCGCTAACTGATCCTTTCGGCGGCCCGGGGCCGCCGCTTCGAGGTCCGAGCTTACCGGCGCCGTTGCGGTCGTAGTCTCGGAGGGTTCGGCGGCGCGGGCGGACGGGCGGCGGCGAAGATCTACCAAGGGTCCGAACCCGCCCTCGCAGGGCCTCGCGGACGAACTTCTCGAGTTTCGCCAGAGCGCCCTCGGACAGGCAGGCGCAACGCCCGTCAGCCCGAGCCCGGTGGGCGGTCAGAAGCCCCGGGGCGAGCCCCAACGTCTCCTCGCCGGTGAACCTCACCGGCTGCCGCCTGCGACCCGGCCACAGCCCGCAGCCGCCGAAGCGGCCGGCCTCGGCCTCGACGGGCAGGACCATCTTCCGAGCATTGCGTCGGGGCCATCCCCGAGGGGTCACGGCACCGAGCATACCGTCTACGGTTCTCGCTCCTCTTGAGGGCGTCCTTGACGAAGCTTGCCGCCGAAGCAACGAATTTTGCCTGCGGTGCTTGACGCGGAAGCTACCCATCCATATCATGCGCGCCAAGTTGTACGTACAAGCGTACTTGTGGGGAGGGTGAGGGATGGAGGACGGTGCGAGCCGGGTTATTGCCTCCCGCCGGGGGGGTGTAGGCGAAGGCTTGTCTGGACGGGTTGCCGAAGCCGCTCATGGCATCAAGTTCGAGGACATGCCTGCCGACGTGGTCGAAATGGCCAAGATCCTCATGCTGGATGCTTTGGGGATAGCCTTCGCTTCCAGGGCCGAGTTGTTCGCGGAGCAGGCCCTGGCCGGGGTGGGTAGGATCTCGGGGGATGGGGGAGCCACCGTGGTGGGCTCCGCTCGGACGGTGGACCCGGGCAGTGCGGCCCTCTTGAACGGGCTTTTGATCCACGGGCTGGACTTCGACGACACCCATCTCTCCGGGGTGCTGCACACCAGCGCCGGCGTGTTACCCGCGGCGCTCGCGGCCGGGGAGCTCGAGGGCCGCTCCGGCAGGGAGGTTCTCAGGGCATTCGTCCTGGGGACCGAGGTCGCGGCTCGCGTCGGGATGGCGGCCGCGGGGCGCTTCCACAAGCAGGGTTTCCATCCCACCGGCGTGGCCGGGGCGTTCGGGGCGGCGGTCGCCGCCGGCCTGCTCTTCGGGCTCGACGCGAGAGAGCTCGCGACCGCCCAGGGGATCGTGGGCAGCATGGCCTCCGGAATCCTCGAGTTTCTGGAAGAGGGGACCTGGACCAAGCGCGTGCATCCCGGTTGGTCCGCCAAGGCGGGCCTGACCGCCGCGAGCCTCGCCGGAGCGGGGTTCACCGGGCCGAGCGCGGTCTACGAGGGGCGCTACGGTTTGTACGCCAGCCACCTCGGCACCAGGGATCTGCCGCTACAGGCCGTAGCCGAGGGCCTCGGGGAGCGGTGGGAGGTTCTGAACGTCGCCGTGAAGCCCTATCCGGCGTGCCACTTCGTCCACGCGTTTATCGACGCTGCTCTGGAGCTCTTGCAGGGTGAGGGGTTCGCGGCGGAGGACGTGGACCGGATCACGTGCAAGATCGCCGCCGAGGAGGTGGAGGCCGTCTGCGAGCCGGTGGAGAACAAACGCCGCCCCAAGAGCACCTACGACGCGCAGTTCAGCGTGCCTTACGTCGTGGCGAGCGCCATCGTACGCCGGCGCAGGCTGGGGATCAAGGACTTCGACGAAGAATCCATAGGAGACGAAGCGGTCCTCGATCTGGCCGGAAGGGTCGACTACGAGGTCGACCCCGAGGCCGGGTTCCCCGATCACTTCTCCGGCGAGGTCGTTATCGCCCTGCGGGACGGGCGGACGATCTCCTGGCGCGAGCAGGTCAACCGTGGCGCCCCCGACCGACCGCTGGGCCGGGACGAGATCCGCGAGAAGTTCGACCTCAACGCCTCGGTCAAGCTCTCGAAGGAGCAGGCGGCGCTGGTCGCCGGCAGGATCGAGGGGCTGGACGAGTCGGGCTCCATCGAGGGAGTGACCCGCGCCCTTCGGGTCGAGACCGGATCGGCGCGCTTGATGTGACCCGAAATGTAGGGCTGTTTTCGCGCGGTCTTTGAGGCCAGCGCGAAGCCTCGATCTAGCAGTGGAACGGGAAAGGAGCTGCATGAAGCGAATAGGGGTAGACGTCGGAGGGACCTTTACGGACCTGATCTACGCCTCGGACGAGGACCAGCGGATACTGGTGCACAAGACGCCAACCACCCCGCAGGATCCGTCCGTGGCGACGCTCACCGGCGTAGAGGAGCTCTGCCGGATGGCCGAGACGGAGCCCGCGTCGGTGGACCAGGTCTTCCACGGCACCACGATCGCGACGAACATAGTGGTCGAGCACAACGGCGCGAAGGTGGGCATGATCACCACCGAGGGCTACCGCGACATCCTCCACATCGCGCGCCACAAGAAGCCCCTGAACTTCTCCAACTACCAGGACCTGCCCTGGCAGCGCTACCCGATCGTCAGGCGCCGCTACAGGCTCACCGTCCCGGAGCGCGTGCTCGCCGACGGCTCGGTGCTCGTGCCCCTCGACGAGGACGCCGTCCGCGACGCCGCGAGGCGCCTCAAGGAGGAAGGGTGCGAGGCGGTGGCCGTGTGCCTGCTCTTCTCGTTCGTGAACCCCGAGCACGAGACCAAGGTCAGGAGCATCCTGGAGGAAGAGTTCCCCGAGGCGTACCTTTCCGTCTCGTCGGAAGTGCTTCCCCAGTACCGCGAGTACGAGCGTTTCTCGACCGTGGCGCTCAACGCCTACGTCGGCCCCAAGGTGGCCCGGTACGTGGATCGCCTCGACGGGGGGCTGCGCGAGCGCGGCGTGCGCGCGGGGCTCCACCTCATGACTTCCGCCAGCGGCGTCGCTACCCCGCAGGGGGCCGTGGAGAGGCCCGTGAACCTGCTGATGAGCGGACCGATAGCCGGCGTGGTGGGGGGCATCTGGGCCGGCCGTCAGGCCGGGTTCGACAACGTCATCACCCTCGACGTCGGCGGCACCTCGGCGGACATCGGGCTGGCGCAAAGAGGCGAGCTACGCATGAAGCACCTGCTCGATACCCGCGTCGGCCCCTACCAAGCCATGATCCCGATGGTGGACGTCGACACGATCGGCGCCGGGGGCGGTTCCGTGGCCTACGTCGACGCCGGCGGCATGTTCCACGTCGGTCCGAGGAGCGCGGGCGCGGATCCTGGCCCCGCATCCTACGACCGGGGCGGCACCGAGCCCACGGCGACCGACGCGATGGTCGAGCTCGGCCGCATCCCTCCGGACAACTTCCTCGGCGGCAACATGGACCTCCGGCCGGAGCTGGCGCACGAGGCCATGGAGCGCCTCGGGCAGAAACTCGACATGTCGGCCGAGAAGGCGGCCGCCGGCGCCCTGGCCGTCCTCGTGGCCGGCATGGTGCAGTCCATCGAGGAGAACTCGGTGCGCAAGGGGTACGACCCCCGCGACTTCGCCCTCGTCGCCGGCGGCGGGGCCGGCCCGATGTTCGCCGCCGAGGTAGGGCGGGAGGTCGGCACGCCGAAGGTGGTGGTCCCGAGGTACCCCGGCATCATGGCGGCGGTGGGTCTCCTCGCCACCGACATGGTGTACGAGTACGTGCGCACGTACTACGACCTCGTCTCGACTCTGGACCGCGGGCGCCTGCAAGAGCAGTTCGCGGAGCTGGAAGAGGAGGCCCTGACACAGCTGCGCGAAGACGGTCTCTCCGAGGATCGGATGGTCGTGGAGCGCGTGATCGACTGCCGTTACGTGGGTCAGGGCTACGAGCTGCGGGTGAACGCGGAGAGCGGCGAGATAGACGACGCCTGGCTTCGGAAGCTGGCAGCGGCGTTCCACGACGCCCACGAGCGCGAGTACTCCCGGCGCTTCGAGGAGAACGACATACAGATCGTCAACGTGCGCGTGAGGGGCGTGGGCCTCATGGAGGAGCTACGGCTGCCGGAGATCGAGGCCGGCGACGCGCGCCCCGATGACGCCGCGCACCACGGCAAGAGGGAGGTGTGGTTCCACGTCGACGGGGAGCTCAAGAAGGTCGAGTGCGACTTCTACGACAGGGAGTTGCTGCGCGCCGGCAACAAGATCCAGGGCCCGGCGGTCCTTACGCAGTTCGACACGACCATCGTCGTGCCGCCCGGCCTGGACGCCGAGGTCGACGGCTCCGGCAACGTCGTCATCGACTGCACGGGCGGGGAGGCCGCCGGCGTTATCGAAGCCGCCGCCGAGAAGGCCGAGGCGGGCGGCGCGTGAAGGCCGCGCGGTTCCACGAGTTCGGGGGCGCGGACAAGCTCGTCGTCGAAGACGTCCCCGTGCCCTCCCCGGAGCCGGATCAGGTCGTCGTGAGGATCGCGGCATCCGCCCTCAACCACCTGGACGTGGACATCCGGGAGGGCGTGTCGCGCTTCCCCTTCGAGCTGCCGCACACCCCGGGCATAGAGCTGGTGGGGGAGATCACCGAAAAAGGCAGCGCCGTCGGCGACGAGTGGCGGGTCGGAGACCGTGTGATGCCGTACCTGCTCGCCACCTGCGGAAGCTGCCGCTACTGCCGGACGGGCCGGGAGAGCCTCTGCCTGACCCCGGTCTTCGCCGGTGGAGGATACGCCGAGTACACCGCGGTGCTCGCGCGCCAGCTCGTGCGGCTCCCCGAAGGTCTGGACGACGTCGACGCCGCGGCCACCCAGATTGCCTTCGCTACTGCCTGGCACATGATGTTCACGCGCGGCAAGCTGCAGGCCGGGGAGACGGTGATGATCAACTCCGTCGGCAGCGGCGTGGGCAGCGCCGCCGTCCAGCTCGCGGAGTACGCCGGGGCCTTTGTCATAGGCAACGCCTCCACGGAGGAGAAGCTCGATCGCGCGAAAGGGCTCGGCATGCACGAGGGCATCGACTACACAAAGGAAGACGTCCCGGAGAGGGTGCGCGAGCTGACCGGCGGCATGGGGGCGGACATGGTCATCGAGTACGTCGGGGGCGATTCCTTCCAGTTCGGGCTCGACTCGCTCGCCAAGGACGGGCGGATGGTGACCTGCGGCGCGCACGCCCGGGAGGTGGTGGACTTCGACGTCATCCCGTTCTTCCGCCAGCAGCACACCGTTATCGGCTCGTTCGTGTTCAACCGCGACGAGGTCGAGAAGGTGCTGGACCTCGCGGGCCGCGGCCTGATCAGGCCGGCGGTCCACAAGACGTTCCCGCTCGACGAGGCCAGAGAGGCCATGGAGACCATGGAGTCGAGGGCCCACTTCGGCAAGCTCGTCCTCGTCCCGTAGGGCAAGACGAAGCACGAGCGTCCACCACGCAAAAGGAGGAGATCGATGACCACCGAGATGGATACCGCAACCTTCGCCGAGCTGGGCCGGCTTCCGGGCCCGCCAACCCGCGAGCGGGTGCCCGTGGACCCGATCACGATGCGGGTGCTCACGGGGGCGTTCCGCGCCACCGCCCAGGAGATGGCGGGGGTGCTGTTCCGCATGAGCTACAGCTCCATCATCCGCGAGTCGGAGGACCTCGGGTGCGGCCTCTTCGACCACGAGGGCCGGGAGATCTGCGAGTCCGAGTCCACGCCGATGCACATCGGCTCCCTGCCCTGGTACATCCGCGGCTTCATGCGCCGCCTCAAAGGCAAGATCCGCGAGGGCGACGTCATCATCCACAACCACCCGTACCACGGCGCCTCCCACACCCCCGACATCGCCGTCGCCGTCCCCGTCTTCTTCGAGGGCGAGCTGCTCGGCTTCTCCGCCGTGACGGCGCACGTCCTCGACGTCGGCGGCTCGTTCCCGGGCGTCAACGCCGACGCGTTCGACGTCTACGCCGAGGGGAAGCTCTACGACGGCCTGCGCCTCTACCAGGGGGGCGAGCTGAACGAGGATCTGGACCGCCACCTGTTCGAAAACGTCCGCACCGAGGACATGAACCGGGGCGACATGAACGCCATGATCGCCTCCTGCGAGCTCGGGCGGCGGCGCATGGTCGAGCTGTGCGCGCGCTACGGGGTGGATACGGTGATGTCGTCGGCCTACGACCTGATGGACTACTCCGAGCGCATGCTTCGCCAGGAGATCGAGAAGCTCCCCGACGGGGAGTACACCGCACCCACGGCTTGGCTCGACGACGACGCCCGCAACCGCGACGTGCGCCTGCGCGTGGAGACCAAGGTGATAGTCGAGGGCGGCGACATCAGCATAGACCTCACCGGCTCGAACGCCGAGGTCCCGACCGGCTATAACGTGCCGTACGAGGGCAGCTTGCTCGTCGGCGCGTACTTCGCCATCCGCACCATCCTCCTGGACGAGGCCACGTTCCCGGAGTACGTGCCCCAGAACGAGGGCGTGTTTCGCCCGGTCAAGGTGATCGCCCCAAAGGGAACCATCTTCAACCCCAACTTCCCGCGGGCGTGCTTCTCGCGTTTCTGCCAGGTGCAGCGCGTGGTGGACAACACGATCCTCGCCCTCGCCGACGTGCTGCCCGAGAAGGTGACGGCCGGCAACTCCGCCCACGTCAACTTCTGCTCCTACTCGGGGTTCCTGGAGGAGCAGCAGCAGTACTGGATCTACCTGGAGGTCAACGAGGGCTCTTACGGCGGTCGCTTCGGCAAGGACGGGATGGACTCCGTCGACAACCTCATGGCGAACACCCGCAACAACCCCATCGAGGAGCTCGACATGCGCTTCCCGATCCGCAACGAGCAGTACGAGCTCCGTCCCGAGCCCGCGGCCCCCGGGCGCTGGCGCGGCGGCCTCGGCATCGTCCGCCGCAACCGCTTCCTGGTGGACGGCACCTACTCCTCCGAGGGCGACCGGCACACCGATCCGCCGCGCGGCATCCTCGGCGGCTGGGACGGCCTGACGGCGTCGCTCGTGAAGAACCCGGACGGCGAAGCGCCGGAGGAACTGCCGGCGAAGGTGACCGGCGCGCCGTTCGCGGCCGGGGAACTGCTCCAGATTCTGGGCCCCAACGCGGCGGGCTACGGGAATCCCCTCGACCGCCCGCCCGGGGACGTGCGCGAGGACGTCCTCGACGACTTCACCAGCATCGAGCTCGCGCGCGACGCCTACGGGGTCGTGATCGAACCCGGGACCCTGGAGGTGGACGGACCCGCGACGGAGAAGCTGCGCGCGGAACTGCGCGGGCGTCACGCCGACGGGAACGGATCTTTGATCGACCACGTGTCCTCCAACCCGTCGGAGCGGCGCCCCAACCCCATCAGCGCGGCGAGCGAGAGGGCGTTCTCGGAATGATGCCTCCGGCGCCCGAAACAGGGACCGAAGGGGGTAGGGTTGGCTGACCTCTCCCCGGAGAGCGTCGCGGCCATCGCCGGGCTCTACGAGCTGGACGATCGGGGGCGCCACGAGGCCTGGCTCGGTCGCGTGCGGACGGATCGCGAGGTGATCTCCTTGCTCGCCGAGGCTCCTATCCCGCTGGAGCAGGGCGTGATCGACGTACACGGCCTCGTCAACCGGCCCGCGCGCGAGCGGTGGCAGAGCCGCCCGCTCGCGGCGGACGGGGAGAGCTCCGGCCCTCCCCGAACCGCCGGGCAGCAGGCAGCCGCCGTGCAGAGCGGCGAGACGAGCGCCGTGGACCTCGTGGAGGAGGCGTTGGAGAGCGCTCACCGTCAGCGGCACCTCAACGCCTTCATCGCCCTCTTCGAGGAGAGGGCGCGCGAAGAGGCCGACGCCGTGGACCGGCGCGTGTGGGGCGGGGAGGAGGTAGGCCCGCTAGCCGGGGTCACGGTCGCGGTAAAGGACCTCATCGACGTCGAGGGCTACGCGACTACCGGCGGAACGCGGGTCCTGGACCTTGCGCCAGCCAGAGAAGACGCCGCCTGCGTGGCCCGCCTCCGACGCGCCGGAGCGGTGATCCTCGGCATGGCAAACCTGCACGGGCTGGCTTACGGCGCCCTGAGCTTCAACCCGGACTTCGGCCGGGTCCTGAACCCCCGCCGGGAGGAGGCCCTGTCCGGGGGATCTAGCGGCGGGTCTGGGGCGGCGGTGGCGGCGGGCATCACCGCGGGGGCTCTGGGGACCGACACCGGCGGGTCCGTGCGCGTCCCCGCGGCCTGCTGCGGCGTGGTGGGCCTCAAGCCCACCTTCGGCCGCGTCTCGACGGCGGGGGTGTACCCGCTCGGCCGCACCATGGACCACGTAGGGCCCGTGACACGAACGGTCGCCGACGCGGCGCTCTTTCTGGAGGTCCTCTCGGACGAGCCGTTCGCCGCGTCGACCACCGCCTGGCGCGACCTGGACGGGGTGGTCGTGGGGGTCCCCCGCACCTACTTTTTCGACCACCTCTCCGACGAGGTGCGGGCCGCGGTCGAGGACTGCGAACGGGCCGTGGTCGAGGCAGGGGGGGAGGTGATCGAGGCCGACATCCCCTCCATGCGCTTCGCGCCTGCGGCGCAGCTCTTCACCATCGCCGCGGACGCCCTCGACGTGCACCGCCAGATGCTCGCGCGGAAGGCGGATCTCCTCCCCGAAGACGTCCGGCTGCGCCTGGAGATGGGCATGTTCTTCCTCGCCGCCGACTACGTGCGCGCGCAGCGGCTGCGCGGGATGCTCCAGAAGGACGTCGACGCGGCCCTGGAGAAGGCGGACGTGTTGCTGATGCCGACCACTGCGGTAACGGCGCCGGACGCCGGTGTGCGGGAGGTGCGCGTCGGCGACGTGACGTGGCCGACCCAGCTCGCGCTGTCGAGGCTCACGATGCCCTTCACGGCCACGGGGCATCCGGCGCTCACCCTGCCCTGGGGATCGGACGACCGCGGGTGCCCCGTCGGCCTCCAGATCGTGGGCCGGCCGATGGAGGAGGCGGCGATCCTCGGCACGGGCCGGGTTCTGGAGCGCACGCGGGGAGCGGCTGGTTGATGGACCGAGCGACGCTATTCGTGAGCGTGCACCGCGGCCCGCGAAGGGCGGTATCCGAAGCCGCCGCTACGACCTTAGCCTAGAAGGAGGCACCTTTGGACACCAAGGCACAAGAGTCATTGTTGGGGACCGTCCACGACTTCGTGGAGGAGGAGGTCAGGCCCGTCGTCCGCGAGCTCGACGCGGAGGACGCCTACCCCCACGGGCTCGTGGAGCGGATGAAGGAGCTCGGGCTGTTCGGTGCGATCCTCCCCGAGGAGTACGGCGGCCTCGGCCTCTCCGCCTCCTCTTACACGAAGATAATAGAGGAGCTCTCCAGGGGTTGGATGAGCATCGCCGGCATCATCAACAGCCACCTCATCCTGGCGTACAACATCTACCTCTCCGGGACGCCCGAGCAGCGCGACCGCTTCCTGCCGGACCTGTGTTCCGGGCAGAGGCGGGGGGGACTCTCGATCACCGAGCCCTCCGCGGGCAGCGACGTGCAGGCCATACGCACCGAGGCGCGTCGGGAAGGCGACCACTACGTCGTGAACGGGCACAAAAAGTGGATCTCCAACGGCATCTTCGGGAACACCTTCCTCGTAGCGATGAAGACCGACCCGACCGCCGAGCCGGCCCACAGGGGCATCAGCGCGTTCATCGTCGAGAAGGGCGGGCCCGGCTTCGAGGCGAAGCGTCGTCCCGAGAAGCTGGGGTACAGGGGGATCGACAGCGCCGAGTTCGTGTTCGAGGACTTCCGGGTGCCGGCAGAGAATCTCCTCGGCAACGAGGAAGGGAAGGGCTTCCAACACATCATGAAGGGGCTCGAGCTGGGGCGCATCAACGTCGCCGCCCGCGGCCTGGGCATCGCCCGTGCCGCCTTCGAGGACGCTATCGCCTACGCCCAAAAGCGTGAGGCCTTCGGCAAACCCATCTCCGAGCACCAGGCCGTGCAGCTCAAGCTCGCCGACATGGCGGTCCGCATCGAGGCCTCCCGCCTGCTCGTCAGGAACGCGGCCGAGAAGTTCGATCGCGGCGAGCGGTGCGACCTCGAGGCGGGCATGGCGAAGCTCTTCGCCAGCGAGGCCGGCATCGACAACAGCCTGGACGCCATGCGCATCCACGGCGGCAACGGGTACCACAAGGATTACGACGTGGAGCGTTACTTCAGGGACGCGCCGCTGATGGCCATAGGCGAGGGCACCAACGAGATACAGCGCATGGTGATAGCGAGGGGGCTCCTGAAGCAGAACGCGCTGGACCTGGAGAAAGGAGGGGAGGGATGATCCACGACGCCCGCGACACGTTCGGCCGATTCTACGAGGAGTTCGAGCCGGGAGACGTCTACAAGCACTGGCCGGGGCGGACCATCACCCAGGCGGACGACACGCAGTTCGCCCTCCTGACGATGAACCAGCATCCCCTGCACATAGACGCCGCCTTCGCCGAAGGCACGCAGTTCGGCCAGAACCTCGTTGTCGGTACGCTCGTCTTCGCCATAGCGGTCGGGCTCTCCGTGCCGGACGTGAGCGGCAAGGCGATAGCCATGCTCGAGTACGAGTCCGTCAAGCACGAGGGGCCTACCTTCCACGGCGACACGATCTACGCGGAGACCACCGTCATCGAGAAGCGCGAGTCCAAGAGCCGCAGCGACCGCGGGATCGTCGCCGTCACGACGCGCGCCTACAACCAGCGGGACGAGACGGTCCTGACGTACCGGCGCAGCCTCCTCGTCCCCAAGCGCGAGGCCGCTGAGGCCGTGCGCGCCTCCTCGTCCTCGGAGGGTGCGGAATGAACGACGGGAGGTTGCCGCTCGAAGGCGTCAGGATCGTCGCCGTGGAGCAGTACGGGGCCCTGCCCTTCGGGACCATGCAGCTCGCGGATCTCGGGGCCGAGGTGATCAAGGTAGAAGACCCGGCGCTCGGCGGCGACGTGAGCCGCTCCGTGGGCCCCTACGCGGACGACGGGGACAGCCTCTTCTACCAGTCCCTCAACCGCAACAAGAAGAGCGTGAGCCTCAGCCTGCGCAGCGAGTCGGGGCGCCGGATCCTGCACGACCTGGTGCGCGTCTCCGACGCGGTCGCGAACAACCTGCGCGGCGACCTGCCGGCGAAGATGGGGCTCACCTACGAGACGCTCGGGGAGGTGAATCCCAGGATCGTAGCGGCGTCGCTGACGGGGTTCGGGCTCACCGGTCCCCGGTTCTCCCAGCCCGGCTACGACTACCTGGCCCAGGCCCTCGCCGGGTGGATGAGCGTGACCGGGGAGCCCGACGATCCCCCGACGCGCTGCGGGCTCTCGGTGGTGGACTTCATGAGCGGGATGGCCGCGGCGCTGGGCATCGTCTCCGCGGTCTTCGGGGCGCGCGAGAGCGGGCGGGGCACCGACGTGGACGTGAGCCTGCTCGACGTCGCCGTCTCCAACCTCAACTACCTGGCGGCCTGGTACCTCAACGAGGGTTACCTGCCGCCGCGGGCGCCAAACGGGGGGCACCCGTCGCTGGTGCCCTCGCAGCGCTTCGCCACGGGCGACGGTTACATGTACATAATGTGCAACAAGGAGAAGTTCTGGGGCAACCTCTGCGATGCGCTGGAGAGGCCGGAATGGAAGGAGGACCCGCGCTACCGCGACTTCGCGGCGAGGTACGAGCATCGGGAAGGGCTCCTCCCGGCGCTGCAGGAGGTCCTCCTCGGGCGCACGACGGCCGAGTGGATCGAGACCTTCGGCGACGCCGTCCCCTGCGCTCCGGTGAACACCATACCGGGGGCCTTGAGCGAGCCGCAGCTTTCGGCGCGAGACATGATCCTGGAGGTGCCGCACGAGGGGCGCGGCGTGGTCAAGGAGATCTCCTGCCCGATCAAGGTGAGCGGGGCTCCCGTGCCCGCGCGCGCGGCCCCGACCATGGGCGGGGACACGGAGTACGTGCTGAAGGAGATTCTGGGGTACGCTGACGTGGACGTAGGCGAGTTGGCGAAGGGCGAGGCCGGTTAGTGGAACCCAAGCGTTCGAAGGAAGCCTCCGGCGGGTCCGGGAGGCCCAGGGGTCGGGTCTTCGCGTTCCCGCCGTCCCCGCAGAGGGGCGTGGCGCTCTACCTGCAGGTGGCCGACCAGCTGCGCGGCAGGATCGACTCCGGCGAGCTCGCCCCCGGAGACCAGCTACCGCCCGAGGTCGAGCTCGCCGACGGCTTCGGCGTGAGCCGCCACACCGTTCGCCAGGCGCTCCGGCACCTCAGGGATCGTGGGTACCTCGCCTCCCGCCAGGGCAAGGGCAGCACCGTCCGTGACCGCAAGCGCGGGTTGCAGGTGAACCCGGTCATAGGCTCCATCAACGACCTGGTGCAGTTCGCGAGCGAGACCGTGCTGAAACCCGTCTCCGTCGTCGAAGAGCCCGCGGGCGCTGAGGTCGCGGAGCTTTTGGATCTGGAGCCCGAAAGGTCCCGGGTCGTGCGTATAAACGGCCTGCGTTGCGAGAGGGACGGGGCCGTCTTCGGCTACACGAAGGTGTACGTGCCGGTCGAGCTCGCAAAAGGCCTCAGGGCGGAGACCATACACAGCGTCCCGATCTACGCTCAGGTCGAGCGCAACAGCGGGATCGAGGTCGCCGGGGTGGAGCAGCGCATATCCGCCGGCGGCGCCGACGAGGAGCTGGTCGAGCACCTCGGTCTCGAACCCCACGAGCCCGTGCTGAAGATCTCCCGCCTCTACTACGCGACGGGGGGAGCGCCCGTCGAGTTCGCGGAGTCTTTCCACCCCCCCTCCGCGTTCGAGTACGTGATCCACCTGCGCAAGGGCTTCTGATGGGCCGCAAAACGGACGCCCGTTCTTACCTGTTCGTGCCCGGCGACCGTCCGGACCGCTTCGAGAAGGCGCAAGGGAGCGGGGCCGACGTAGTGGTGCTCGACCTCGAGGACGCCGTCGCGGCCGGGAGCAAGGCAGGCGCCCGGGAGGCGGTAGCGGCATGGCTCTCCACGGAGCGCCCGGCCGCCTACGTCAGGGTGAATGCCGCGTCGACCGGCTGGCTCGCCGAAGACCTCGAGGCGATAGCGGGTTGTCCGGGTCTCGACGGGGTGATGCTCCCAAAGGCGGAGGGCGCGCAACAGATCGCCGAGGTCCGCGGGTACCTCCCCGAGGACGTCGGCGTTCTCGCGCTCGTCGAGACGGCTCTAGGGGTCTGGGAAGCGCGTGCGGTGGCCGAGGCCGCGGGCATCCAACGCCTGGCCTTCGGCTCGGTGGACTTCATGCTCGACGCCGACATCGAGGGCGACGGCAAGGAGCTACTCTACGCCCGTTCTCGTCTGGTCCTGGCATCGAGGGTGGCGGGCCTGAGGCCGCCCATAGACGGCGTCACCACCGCGACCGACGACGCCGAGAAGCTCGCCTCGGACGTCGACGACGCGCGCCTTATGGGCTTCGGGGGGAAGCTCTGCATACACCCGCGGCAGATCGGGGCGGTAAACCGCGGCTTCGTGCCTGGGGAGGAGCAGGTTTCCTGGGCCCGGCGGGTGCTCGACGGCCTCCCCGGGGAGGGAGGCGGGGTGGTTCAGATCGACGGCGAGGTCGTGGATCGTCCGATGATCGAGCGGGCGAGGACGATCGTAGAGCGTGCCGGCACGGCTCCCGCGCCCACAACACCGCCGCCTCCGGGTAGGAGGCGCTGAGGCTCGCCGAGACCCGCTGCCCCGTCGCCGGTGCTTGGCAGCGCCCCTATCGCCGGCCCACGAGCGGCCGGATGCCTCCGCCGGGAGCGCCGCCTTCGAGAGGCACGTGCCCCGGTGCGACACCTGCGAGCTCTGCCGTAACGGAGGCGCTCGGGGCCTGTTCGGAGGGCCACGCAGGAAGGGACGAGCAGTGAGGTGATGACCACCGTCGCCGGGTAGCTTGCTGTCCGCTTCTCGTACCGCGCCGCTAAGGGAAGCCGCTGCTTGAGCTTGCCCTAGCAACGGCCGCACAGGTTGCGCCCGCGGTAGTAGGTCTCGGCGGCGAAGGAGTGCGGCTCCCACCACGCCCTGCGCTATCTCTGGTCGCGCTCGCTCGCGAGGTCGCTCGGGGCCGCCCCGAAGCACGATCTGGCCCGAAGGGGAAACACCGTCCGTTCGGCCCGTTCGCCCATGCCTCCCCGGTACCACGCGTCATGGGAACAGGGACTTCTGAAAAAAATAAACAAATGTTGTTGACAAACAGACAAAAGTACAGGCAGAATAAGCACAAGGAAAGGAGACGATGAGCGACAAGATCGATGCTGCGGGATTACGTTCGCGTTACCCGCTCGTTCAAAACAAGGCGCAGGCCGCGATCATGGCGTACGTCCATGCGGAGGCAAGGCCGGTATCGCGAGCTCGATTCACCGAGGTTCTGGGGTCGAGTAGGGGCAAAGTATCGTCGGAGGTCGCACGCCTGACGGAGGCGGGTTTGCTCGCCGAGGAGGGCTTCGCGGAGTCCGATGGGGGGCGTCGCTCCTCGTTGCTCGGGATCCCGCGTTCGGCGGGTCTCGTCGTGGCCGTGGACGTAGGGGCCACCTCCGTCGACGTCGCGCTAACCACCCTGGGAAGCGAGCTCCTTGCCCACAGGGCGGAGCCGGCGGACGTCAGGCTCGGGCCGCGTCTGGTTCTGGGCCGGGTCAAGGAGATCGTGGTGGAGCTCTTGGAGGAGCAGGGGGCACGCCGGGAGGAAGTTCTGGCCGTCGGCGTGGGGGTCCCCGGGCCCGTCGAGCAGGCGACTGGCTTGCTGACCGTGCCGCCGATCATGCCCGGGTGGGATCGGTACCCGATACGCGAAGTACTCGTGCGGGAGTATGCCGCGCCGGTCTTTGTGGACAACGACGTGAACGTGATGGCTTTGGGGGAGCACTGGGGCGGGGTCGGCAAGGGGATCGCGAACATGATCTTCGTCAAGGTCGGCACGGGGATCGGCAGCGGGATCATCATCGGCGACCGGCTGCACCGCGGACCGCAGGGATGCGCGGGCGACCTCGGGCACGTGATGGTCGACCCGAACGGTCCTACCTGCACCTGCGGCAACCGGGGCTGCCTGGAGGCCATGGCGGCGGCGCCCGCGATGGTCGCGGAGGCCGAGAGGTGCGCCAGGAGGGGAGAATCCGACATCATGGCCGCCGTCCTGAAGGAACGGGGTGAGTTGACCACGGTGGACATCGGGGAGGCGGCAAGGCGCGGAGACAGGTGCGCCCTCGACGTCATTCGGACGTCCGGTAGGCTCATCGGTCAGACGCTCGCCTCACTGGTCAGCGTGCTCAACCCCTCGCTCATCGTGATCGGGGGCGGAGTATCTCACGTAGGGAACACGCTCCTGGCCGAGATCCGGAGCGCCGTCTACCAGCGCTCGCTCCCGCTCGCTACGCGCAACATGCCGGTGGTGATGAGCGAGTTGGACGACTCCGCCGGCGTCGTGGGCGCGAGCGTGATGGCCGCCGCAGGAGTGCTGGCGGCGGCCGGGTAGATCCGACGATGTGGACGGCACCGCGTAACAGGCTAGGGAGCGGGGGCGTCGACGAGGTCGCCGCTACGGGTGGGGCGCGGCAAGCAGAGATCAGCGTTCGGAGGGAGCACGAGATGAGGTTCCGGGGAGGCCGCGACGAAGGCGATGTCGGGCAAGGAAACGAAGCGAACGACGACGTTCGCTTTAGATAACTTCGGAACGCGTTGCCCCAATGCGTTTCATGGGCCAAAACGAGAAAGGACTGGCGATGACGATAGACGACACTACCATGCACCTCGACTCCGGTACCGCACTTCTGGAAACGGGCGTGCGAATGCACTACTACCACGCAGGCTCGGGGAGAACACGCTCGTCCTGCTGCACGGCTGGCCGGAGACCTCCTGGCAGTGGCGCCACGTGATCCCGATGTTTGCCGACGCCGGGTACCGGGTCGTCGCCCCGACTACCGCGGCGCGGGCAACTCGTCCCGCCCGAGGAGCGATTACGGCCTGACCAGCGACCCGCGCGTCACGGAACTGCCAAGGGGCGGGTACGACAAGCGTTCGATGGCGGAGGACATCCACCTCCTGCTCCACGACCACTTGGGGCTGACCAGCCCTGCCTTCGTCATGGGGCACGATCTCGGGGGACAGCTGGCCACGGCGTACGCGTTCCGCTACCCGGACGACACCCGAGCCATGGGCTACGGGGAGGCGCCGCTCCCGGGCACGGAAGTCCACGACCGGATGAAGAATGACCCTACCCTGTTCCACTTTTCCTTCCATAAGGTCTTCGATCTGCCCGAGGCGCTGACAGCGGGCCGCGAGCACTGGTACCTGCAGCACTTCTACGACAAGCTCGGCTACAAGCCCACCGCCGTCGACACCGAGCATTTCGCCCGTGCTTATCGAGAGCCGGGGGCGATGCGCGCGGGCTTCGACCTGTACCGGGCCTTCGACCAGGATGCCGCGGACACCCGCGCCGCGATCGAGGACAACGGGAAGCTGAAGATGCCCTGCCTCGGGCTGTACGGGCAGATGAGCCTGTTCAGCGCCGTCACCGAGGAGATGGGCCTCGAGGTCGCCGAGGACGTGACCGCCGAGTCGGTCCCCGAGTCGGGGCACTGGATAGCGGAGGAAAACCCCGAGGCGCTCGTGGAGATAGTGACCCGCTTCGACAGGACGAAGTTCGGGGCGAAGTAGGAGCGTGATCGGTCCTCCGATCGGGCACCGTGCTCGCCGAAATATTCCGCTCGCTACCCCTGGCGACCCTGTGGCCCCCGAGCTCGGGGGCCACAGGGGCATCGCGACTGGCGAGCCGAGGCGAGGGGGACGGATCGTTCCGATCGGAGCAGACGCTACCGGAGCCGAAGGATTCCCGATAAAAAGGCGGAAAACCGATATGGGAGAGGAGCACCGAATGGACGCAGGAGATGGGCATCAGGTGAGCCACCGGGTGAAAGACCACAACGGGGACGAGGTCACGCACGGCCGAGCGCTGGTAAACGGGGTTCGGCTGCACTACATGACCGCGGGGTCCGGGGAGCCCGTGCTGCTTCTGCACGGCGTTCCGAAGACGTCGTACCATTGGAGGCACGTCGTACCGCTGCTCACGCCCCACTACACCGTCATCGTGCCGGACATGAGGGGCCTCGGCGACTCGCAGCATCCCACCTCCGGCTACGACATGCGCAACGTCGCCGAGGACTTCGCCGAGCTCATGACCACTTTGGGCCACGAGCGGTTCCGGCTCGTCGGTGAGGACTGGGGGGCCGCGGCGGCGTACCAGCTTGCGGCGGCTTACCCGGAGAGGGTCGAACAGCTCGTGTATCAGGAGATGATCCTGCCGGGCTTCGGCCTCGAGGAGTACTCGTTCCTGACGGCCGAGAACGTCAACACGTACGTCTGGCTGTGGCACATCAACTTCTACGCCGTGCCGGACTTCCCCGAGCTCCTGATTACCGGCAGGGAGCGGGAGTACTTCAGCTACTTCATCAAGCACGAGACGAAAGACCCGAGCGCGATCACCCCGGACGCCCTCGACGAGTACATCCGCTGCTACTCCTCGCCGGGGGGCCTGCGCTGCATGTTCGAGATCTACCGCGCGACCCTCGAGGACGCCGAGCAGAACCGGGAGGCGGCTAAGACGAAGCTCCCCATGCCCGTGCTCGCCGTCGGCGGCAAGGACTTCATAGGCGAGGACAACGAGCGGCAGATGAGGGAGGTCGCCGAGGACGTGCGCGGCGTGATCTTCCCCTGGGGCCACCAGCTCGCCGAGGAGTGCCCCGAGGACCTCGCCGGGGCGTACCTCGAGTTCTTCCGCGGCCAGGGCTAAGGCAAAGGAAGGGACGATGAACGAGCAGAGAAGCACGGAGCGGCTCTTCTTCGACGAGCACCAGTGGGCGACGGTCGAGGCGGCGATGTCCCGCATCATCCCGACGGACCACCAGCCCGGCGCCCGCGAGGCCAACACTACGGGCTTCCTGGACCGGTACCTCTCCGGCATCGAATACGTCTACGCTAAGCCCGACGGCAGCGGCTTCGAGAAGCTCTCCGGCAAGAGGGCCGAAGCGTGGCGACAGCGCATCGAAGGCCTACGCAAGGTCTACACGGAGGGCATCGCGGAGATGGACCGGAGGAGCCGGGAGCTCTTCGGCGACGATTTCCGCGCGCTCACCGAGGGGCAGCAGGACGAGGTGCTCGGGGCGATGGAGTCCCGCTCCGGCATGGATGAGGGGGAGCAAGAGGAGCACCAGGTCGCTGCGGGCTACGGGGCGCCCGAGGAGGAGGCCGAGCCCGCGATGCAGCAGACGCTCAACGAATCGGACCTTTTGTTCTTCCCGTTGCTCGTGCTTCACACGCGCCAGGGCTTCTACGGCGACCCGGTCTACGGCGGCAACAGGGACCGCGTCGGTTGGGAGGTACTCGGTTTCCCGGGACCCGAGTCCATGGCCGAGGTTCACTCCGGCCGCTACTCGACGCTCCCCTACTTCGCCGAAAGCACAGATCACGGAGAGGAGGCCGCGGATGGCCGGTAAGAAGAAGCCCGAGAGGGCGGACGTCTGCATCATCGGGGCCGGGGCCTCAGGGGCGACAGCGGCGAAGGTGCTGACCGAGAGCGGCCTGCGGGTCGTCGCGCTCGAGAAGGGCCCGTGGCGAAAGCCCGAAAGCTTCGGCGGCGACGAACTCGCCAACGCCAACAGGTACAACCTGTGGCCCGACCCGATCCTCAACCCCAGGACCTTCCGCCACTCCCCGCAGGAGGACCCGAAGGTCGAGCTCTTCTGCCCGGTGCCGCAGATGGTCGGCGGCGGCACCGTCCACTGGACGGGCTGGGTGCCCCGTATGACCGTGAACGAGTTCAAGCAGGAGACGATCTACGGCGAGGTCGACGGTGCCTCCCTCAAGGACTGGCCCATTACCTACGAAGACCTCGAGCCCTACTACGACAAGGTCGAGTGGTCGTTCGGGGTCTCGGGGCAGGCGGGCGCGAACAAGTACGAGGGCCCGCGTAGCCGCGACTACCCCGTCCCCGCCATGCGGCCCACCCGCTACGCCCAGAAGTTCCACGAGGGCTGCGCCGCGCTCGGCTACAACTCTTTCCCCACCCCGATGGCGATGCTCTCCAGGCCGCACAACGGCCGTCGAGCGACGGTGCAGAGCGCGTTCGTCCAGCAGCACGGCGACCCAACGGGGACCAAGTCCACGGCGCTCACGACCTTCGTACCGGACGCCGTGGCCACGGGCCGCTTCGACCTCAGGTCGGACTGCTACGTGCACGAGATCACCGTCGACGAGCGCGGCCGGGCGAAGAGCGCGGTCTACCAGGACGCGGACGGCGACTTCGTCGAGCAGGAGGCCGACGTCTTCATGCTCGCCTGCGGCGCGATGGAGTCCGCGCGTCTCCTCCTGCTCTCGCGCTCGGTCCGCTTCCCTAACGGCCTCGCGAACGGTAACGACCTCGTCGGGCGCTACCTCACCCTCCACGAGTACAGCGCGGCCGTCGGCGTCTTCGAGGAGGAGATGTACGGCTGGGCCGGTGGGGGCTACGTGAGCGGGAGCACGTTCGAGTTCCTCGAGGGCTCGCAGGACAACGGCTTCGTCGGCGGCTCTCACGTCGCGGCGGCCGGGGTCGGGGTGCCGCTGCCGATCAACTTCACGATGCCGGACCAGCCGGCGTGGGGCCAGGGCATGAAGGACGCCGACCGCGAACTATTCAACCACAGCATGGCCGTCGGCGTCTGCCTGCACGACCTGCCACAGTACGAGAACCGCCTGGAGCTCGACGAGAGCGTAAAGGACGCCTGGGGGCTTCCGGTCGCGCGCGTCACCCACAAGGCACACACCAACGACATCCAGCAGGGACGCTGGATCATCGACAAGAACGTCGAGATCCTCGACGCCGCCGGGGCGAAGAAGTCCTGGCCGGTGTACATAGACAGGATCACTGGCAACGCCTCTCATCAGCACAGCACCATCCGCATGGGCACGGACCCGAGGAGTCCGTCCTCAACGAGTGGTGCCAGGCCCACGAGGTGGAGAACCTCTACGCCGTCGACGGCAGCCCGTTTCCGACCTCGACCGGGGTCAACCCCACCCTGACCATAATGGCCAACGCGTGGCGCGTCGCCGAGCAGGTCGTCCGCCAACGGGGCCCGGCAGGGCGATGGCCGCGGCGTCGAGGGAGGGCTAGGCCGATGAGGTTCGCCTACCACACGAACACCTGGGCGGGGTCGTAGGCCACCCCGCCGGCGTCACGAGCGTGAAGGACCTCTACTACCTGACGCCCGGCTCCACCGAGGAGGCCCTCCGCGACATCTCCGGGCCGGATACAAGGGCTTCGAGCTCTTCGACGGCAACCTGATGCAGTACGAGGGCCGCGAGGATGAGCTGCGTGGCCTCGCCGACGGGCTCGGCCTGACGCTCGTCGGCGTCTACTCCGGCGCGAACTTCATCTACCGCGAGATCCTGGACGACGAGCTTTCCAGGATCGAGACCGCCGCCCGCCTCGCCGCCCGGCTCGGAGCCGAGCACCTCGTGGTCGGCGGCGGAGCGGTGCGAGCGTCCGGCATTCGCGAGGAGGACTACAAGCTTCTCGGCGAGGGCCTCGAAAGGGTAGTGGCGCTCGCCGGCGACCTCGGGCTCGTGCCGAGCTTCCACCCGCACCTCGGCACCTGCGTCGAGTCCCCCGAGCAGATAGCCAGGACGTTCGAGTACACCGGCATCAACTTCTGCCCGGACACCGCGCACCTCGCTGCGGGCGGGGGAGACCCGGCCGAGCTCATAAACATCTACGGGGACCGCATCAAATACGTCCACCTCAAGGATTACGCGAACGGCGAATTCCTGCCGCTCGGCCGGGGGGAGCTCGACTTCGGGCGGATGGTAGGGGAGCTGAAGAAGCTCTCGTACGACGGCTGGATCGCCGTGGAGCTCGACGCCTACGACGACCCGAAAGAAGGGGCGCGCATAAGCAGGGAGTTCCTAGACGAGGTGACGGCGTGAGGTTGCGCCGCACGATCGAGGAAAAGAACGAGCACAAGGGAGGGGCGGAGACCATGGAGGGCGTTGATTTCTACGGCGGCAGCGAGGGGCGACGGTTCGAGGCGACGGGGTACTTTCGGCTCGAACGGGCGGACGACCGGTGGTGGATGGTCGACCCCGACGGCGGCGCTTTCATCACCGTCGGGCTGAACCACGCCGACGAGTCCAACCTGAAGTACCCGCACAACGCGAACATCTGGAGGGAGAAGTACGGCTCCAGGGAGCGTTGGATCCGCGAGGGCGTCGTCAAGGACCTCAAGGACTGGGGCTTCAACACCATCGGCTGGACCCAGGAGTACATAAGCGGTGACTGGGGCGTCGCGCTCGACTGGTTCGGAGATCCCATCGACCTCGGCCACTCTTCCACGGGCTGGAGCTCCGCCGACTTCGAAGCCGCGAACATGCCCTACGTCCTGCAGCTGCGCGTTCAGGAGATGGAAGACTGGAACGGCCATCCGTCCTTCCGGGACGTCTACTCCAGGGACTTCGACGTCTACTGCGAGTACCTCGCCAGAAACATCTGCTTCGACCACGCCGGGAGCAAGAACCTCATCGGGTACTTTCTCGTCGACATCCCGGCCTGGCTGCCCCACGCGAGCGGCGAGGACTTCGAACAGCTGAAGGGGCTAAGCGAGGCGGAGCGCAACGAGAAGCTCTTCGACGTCGCCACAAAGTACTACGAAACGATAACGAAGCACATCAAGAGCTACGACCCGAACCACCTCATTCTCGGGGACCGCTACAACGGCAACAAGGGCATCCCGAGCGCGGTCCTGCGCGCGATGCAGCCGTTCGTGGACGTCCTCTCGATTCAGTACTTCACAGAGCCCACGGAGGAGTCCCGCAACGGGATGCGCGACGACCTCGCGCGCTGGCACGAGGAGACAGGAAAGCCCGTCATCATCGCCGACATCGGCAACTGGACGCCCACCGAGATGAACCCGCACCGGACAAGCGGCATCGAGGACCAGAGCGGCAGGGCCCGGGACTACATCGACGCCATAAACACCGTTCTCCGGGAGCCCTGGTTTCTCGGGTGGCACTGGTGCGCCTACGTCGAGAACAAGGGGCGCGGCTGGGGGATCAAGGACCCTTACGACGAGCCGTACCGCGACTTTGTCGGCCCCGTGAGCGAGTTCAACAAGGGAGTTTATGGGGTGATCTGAGCGGGCCACGCCCCGGCTCGAAGGAGCGGGCCGTAGCGGAAAGTCCCCGAAAGGGGAGACGGAATTTCAGGGGAAGGCCTCCTCCTGTCGAGAGGGGGTTCCGGGATGCACAGGAGGACGGAGTGAGGCACGGTAAGAGATTAGTGGTCTGGGCGCTGCTCGTGGCACTGAGCTTGACGCTCGCAGCTTGCGGCGGCTCGGGCGGCGGACAGGGCGGGGGCGGCGAGACGCTGCCCGAGGCGCAAGAGGCCCTGGCGGAGCTGGAGGGGAAGGTTCTGAGCACCGGGCCCAACGGCGAGGAGCCCACGCCGGCCGACGAGGTGACGCTGACCGACGAGGAGCTCGGGCAGGTCAAGGAGATGGGCGCCAAGGCGGCCATCGTGATGCACTACGGCGGCGACGACTGGAGCCGGGCCCAGATCAACGCCCTCGAGACCCGCTTCAAGGAGATGGGCATCGAGGTTATAGCGACCACGGACGCGGACTTCGACCCCGGCAAGCAGGTCTCGGACATAGAAACCGTGCTCGCCCAGAAACCGGACGTCATAGTCTCTATACCGACCGACCCGGTCGCGACCGCCGACGCCTACAAGAAGGCGGCCGAGGCGGGCGTGAAGCTCGTCTTCATGGACAACGTCCCCGAGGGCTTCGAACAGGGCAAGGACTACACGAGCGTCGTCTCGGCCGACAACTACGGCAACGGGGTCGCCTCGGCCCACCTCATGGCCTCGACCCTGGGGGGAGAGGGCAAGATCGGCGCGATCTACCACGCCGCGGACTTCTTCGTCACGCAGCAGCGCTACGACGCCTTCAAGAAGACGATCGAGGAGGAGTACCCGAACATAGAGATCGTCGCCGACCAGGGCATCGGCGGGCCCGACTTCGCCGGACAGGCCGAGGAGGCCGCCTCCGCGATGCTCACCGCCAACGCGGACCTCAAAGGCATCTGGGCGGTGTGGGACGTGCCGGCGGAGGGCGTCCTCGCCGGGGCCAGGACCGCCGGGCGCAACGACCTGACCGTCGCCACCATGGACCTCGGCACCCCGATGGCGATAGAGCTCGCCTCGGGCGGGATGGTGAAGGGACTCGGCGCCCAGAGGCCCTACGAGCAGGGCGTCACCGAGGCCAACCTGGCCGGGTACGCCCTCCTGGACAAGCAGGCGCCCCCCTACGTGGCGCTCCCCGCCCTGCCCGTGACGAGCGAGAACGTCATGGACGCCTGGAAGGAAGTCTACAACCAGGAGCCGCCCGAGCAGGTCAGGGAAGCCGCCGGCGAGTAGACCGCGAGGAGGGGCGGCGGGCGGAATCTGCCCGCCTGCCCCGAAGGAACGAGGGAAAGGGTCGTGACGGAGAACCGAACAGAAGCGGCGGTGGAGCTGAGGGCATCGTAAAGTCCTTCGGCGGCAACGCAGTCCTGCACGGCGTCGACTTCGAGCTGCGAAGGGCGAGGTCCACGCGTTGATGGGCGGCAACGGCGCCGGTAAGTCGACGCTTATGAAGATTCTGGAGGGCGTCCACGCGCCGGACGGGGAGAGGTCAGGGTGGACGGGAGGACCGTCCAGATCCGGTCTCCGCAGGAGGCGCAGGAGAACGGGATCGCGATGATCTTCCAGGAGTTCAGCCTGATCCCGACCCTCAGCGTCGCCCAGAACATTTTCCTGAACTCCGAGCCGCGCACCGGGACGAAGCTCCTCGACGACCGCCAGAGCGAGCGCCGCACCCGCGAGCTCTTCGCCGAGCTCGGCGAGGACGTTGATCCAAAGAAGACCGTGGCGGACATGAGCACCGGCTACTGGCAGCTCACCGAGATCGCCAAGGCCCTCTCCAGGGACGCCAGGATCCTCATCATGGACGAGCCGACCTCGTCCCTAACGAAGACCGAGTCGGAGGCGCTCTTCGACCTCATCCGCAGGCTCAAGGCGAACGGCATCTCCATCGTCTACATCTCCCACCGCATGGAGGAGGTCTTCCGGATCGCCGACCGGGTGACGGTCCTGCGCAACGGCCGGAACGCCATAACGGACGAGGTCTCCAACCTGACCCTCGACGAGGTCATCGACCACATCGTCGGGGAGAAGATGGAGGGCGCCTTCGAGTGGCGCGAGCGCGAGGTGGACAGGACGGGCTCGCCGCTTCTGGAAGTGAAAGTTCTGTCCGCGGCGGGCCGCTTCCGGGACGTGAGCTTCAATCTGTACCCGGGTGAGATACTCGGCCTCGCCGGTCTCATGGGGAGCGGCAGGACGGAGATCGCGCGCGCCCTGTTCGGCATAGACAGGGTGGACGCCGGCGAGATCCTGGTCCACGGCCGCTCGGTCGACATCCGTGGCGTGCGCGACGCGATGGACGCGGGGATCTCCCTGATCCCCGAGGACCGTCGCCTCCAGGGGCTCGTCTTGGACCACTCCGTCAAGGACAACCTGCTCCTGCCGCTCCTGAAGGGGTTGCAGCGGCGCGGCGTGGTCGACGATCGGCGGGGGGAGCGGACGGTCGGGGCGCTCGTCGAGAGGTTGAAGGTCAAGGCGAGCTCCATCTTCGAGCCCATCTGGCTCCTCTCCGGCGGCAACCAGCAGAAGGTCGTCATCGCCAAGTGGCTCGCGGCCGAGCCGGACGTGCTCGTCATGGACGAACCGACCGCCGGGGTGGACATAGGCGCCAAGACGGAGATCCTGGACATCGCCCGGGACCTCGCCGACTCCGGCAAGGGGATCATCGTGATCTCCTCGGAGCTGACCGAGCTGCTCGCCGTGAGCGACCGGATCCTCGTCCTGCAGGACGGCACCGTAACGCGAGAGATGCACAGAAGAGACGTAGGATCCGAGGAGGAGTTGCACCGTGCTGTCCAGAGTGTTTAACCGTGGAGCGGACGCCGACGCGGGCGTCGCCTCGGCGAGCGTCCCGCGCTTCGATTGGCGCCAGTATGTCGTGTTCATCGCCTTTCTGGTGGTCTTCGCTCTCTTCGGCGCCACCCTTTACGACTCCGGTTTTTTGAGCTTCAACAACCTGCTCAACATCGTGCGCCAGAGCGCGATCATCGCGGTCATGGCGGTCGCGATGACCTTCGTGATCTCGGCGGCCGAGATAGACCTCTCCGTCGGGTCCGTGGCGGGGCTCGCGTCCGTAACGAGCGCGCTGGCGGTCTCCGAGTACGGCTTCTTCGCCGGCGCGGCAACCGGTCTGTTGACGGGGCTCATCGTCGGGTCCGTCAACGGCGCCCTCGTCGCCAGGTTCAACATACCGTCGTTTCTGGTCACGCTTGGCATGCTCGGGATCGCGGTCGGAACTGCCCGCTGGATCACCGACTCCGCCCCCGTCCCGATCCTCGACGACTCGTTCAACACCATCTTCGGCTCGGGGCAGATCGGCCCCGTCCCCGCCCTCCTGATATGGATGTTCATCGTGTTCGCGGTGGGGCACATCGTCCTCCGAAAGACCGCCTACGGACGGCGTGTGCTCGCCACGGGCGGCAACGAGTCGGCGGCCCGCTTCAGCGGGGTGGACACCCGCAGGATCAAGTTCTACGTCCTGCTCGCCTCCAGCACGGTCGCGGCGCTCGCCGGGATGCTCTACGCCGGGCGCCTCCAGTCCGGGCGCTACCAGTGGGGCGAGGGCGACGAGCTCTCCGTGATAGCCGCCGTGATCCTTGGCGGCACCAGCCTCTTCGGCGGCTACGGCACGGTCGTCGGCTCGGTGCTCGGCGCGCTCCTCGTCGGCCTCATAAACAACGGCCTGACCCTTATGGGCCTGGAGTTCAGCCAGCAGCAGATCGTGCGCGGCGCGATCATCATCCTCGCCGTCGCCCTCGCCAGAAAGGGCCCCGGCTCCCGATGAACTGGTGCCACGCAAATTCCCGATCACGAACGGAACATCCCCGCCGTAGGCCACGGTCCGAGAAGACGCGGCCGGAGACACGAGAAAGGTAGGAGCAACCTTGGCACGGCCAGTAACGCTTTTCACCGGCCAGTGGGCGGACATGCCGCTCACGGAGCTCGCCCCGCTCGCGAAGGAGTTGGGCTACGATGGCTTGGAGCTCGCCAGTTGGGGCGACCACTTCGACGTCCGCAAAGTTCTGGAAGACGACCGCTACGCACAGGGACGTCTCGATCTCCTTGCCGAACACGGCCTCCGCTGCTACGCCATCAGCAACCACCTCGTCGGCCAAGCCGTCTGCGACCCCATTGACGAGCGCCACAAGGCGACCCTGCCCCCGCACGTCTGGGGCGACGGGGAACCGGAGGGCGTCAGGCAACGCGCCGCCGAGGAGATGAAGGACACCGCCAGGGCCGCGGCCAGACTGGGCGTCGATACGGTCACCGGCTTCACCGGCTCGTCAATCTGGCACAAGCTCTACTTCTTCCCGCCGACCTCTCAGGAGGAGATAGACGAGGGCTACCGGGACTTCGCCGACAGGTGGAACCCGATACTCGACGTCTTCGACGAGGAGGGCGTCCGGTTCGCCTTCGAGGTTCACCCCACCGAGATCTCCTACGACATCTTCTCCACCGAGAAGGCACTCGAGGCGATCGGGCGCCGCGAGGCGTTCGGCTTCAACTTCGACCCGAGCCATCTGTACTGGCAGTTCGTGGACCCCGTGAAGTTCCTGAACCGCTTCCCCGACCGCATCTACCACGCGCACATGAAGGACGCCGCCCGCACCCTCGACGGCGAGAGCGGTATCCTTGCCTCGCACCTCCCGTTCGGAGATCACCGCCGCGGCTGGGACTTCCGCTCCGTCGGACGGGGCGGCATCGACTTCGAGGCCATTATTCGCGCCTTGAACCGCATCGGCTACGACGGCCCCCTCTCCGTCGAGTGGGAGGACGCCGGGATGGACCGGGTGCACGGGGCGAGGGAGTCGGCGGCGTACGTCAGGGGCGTAGACTTCGAGCCGTCGTCGGCGGCCTTCGACGCTGCGTTCGAGAGGGAGCAGTAGCTTGAAGAAACTCAAGATGGGGATGGTCGGCGGCGGTTCCGGGGCGTTTATAGGGGCGGTTCACCGGGCCGCCGCGGTCATGGACGGTCAGATAGAGGTCGCCGCGGGAGCCCTCTCGTCGACGGAGGAGAAGTCACTCGCCTCCGGGCGCGAGCTGGGCCTGCCGGAAGGCCGCGTCTACGGCAGTTGGACCCGGATGCTGGAGGGAGAGCTCGCGCTGCCCGAAGAGGACCGCGTCGACTTCGTGAGCGTCGTCACCCCGAACCACGTGCACTTCCCCGTGGCCCACGCCTTCGTCAAGGCGGGCTTCAACGTCGTCCTGGACAAGCCGATGGTCCACACCACGGAGCAGGCCGAGGAGCTCGTAGACGCGGTCGAGAAGGCCGGCGTCGTCTTCGCGGTCACGTACCAGTACACCGGCTACCCTATGGTCAAGCAGGCGCGGCACATGGTGCGCGAGGGGCACCTCGGCGAGATCCGCAAGGTCATCGTCGAGTACAACCAGGGCTGGCTCGCCAGGAACGTCGAGGAGACGGGCGCCAAGCAGGCGGAGTGGCGCACCGACCCCGGGAGGTCCGGCATCGCCGGCGCCATCGGCGACATAGGTTCGCACGCCGAGAACCTGGCCGCCACGATCACGGGACTAGAAATATCCGAACTCTGCGCCGACTTGACCTCCTTCGTGCCGGGGCGGCGCCTCGACGACGACGGCAACCTCCTCCTGCGCTACGAGGGCGGCGCCAAGGGCGTCCTGATCGCATCCCAGATCTCCGCCGGCGAGGAGAACGACCTCAGGATAAGGGTCTACGGGAGCGAGGGCGGCCTCGAGTGGCGCCAGGAGGAGCCGAACCGCCTCCTGTTCAAGCCCGACGGGGCCCCCGAACAGGTCCTCAAAAGGGGAAACGACTACCTCTGCGAGGACGCAAAGAACGCCACGAGGGTCCCTCCAGGTCACCCCGAGGCGTTTATTGAGGCCTTCGCCAACGTCTACTCGAGCGTCGCCGCAACGATTCGGGTTGCGAGGGGCGAGCAGCCCGGCGACGGGATGGCCCACGATTTCCCGACCGTCCACGACGGAGCCAGGGGTGTACGTTTTATCGAGAAGGTCGTCGAGAGCCACCTCAGCGACGAAAAGTGGACGGATGCTCGCGAGCATCCCGCTACCGACGGTCCTGCAAAGGTGGGCAAGGACGCCCTGGAGGGCCGAAACCTGTCACGGGACCCCGGCCGATCATTCGACCACTGAACCCAACGCTTTCGAAGGATCCGCGGGTTGGCGCGGGGAGGGCGCTTCTTGCTTACCTCATAGCAGGTGCTCTCATTCTTCCCGTCGGCGGCTCCTGCGTAGCGCGGTGCCGGCTCTCAGGGCCGCTGTCCGGGCCTTCTTCTACCACCAGTGCCTCTCCTCCATCTCCGGTTTGGCATATGACGCTCTCGATGATGGCCGGGGAGCGTCGTCTTTGGGCACCGTAGCTCGAGCGGCGAGGGCGTATAGCAGCGGTAGTTTGAGGGGGAGGCGGCGGAGAGGGAGGAAAAGCAGAGACGGTTCGCTGCGCGCGGAAACAGTAGCTCCTTGCCGCGGAGCTCTTTCCCAACGTCGAGGTTCGGTCCCGGCATCTCCTCGCCCCCTTCTGCTCAAAGGACCCCGCCCGGACGCTACCCGGCGCATCGTCGCGCGGTGAAGGGCGGCGTGGAGGTTGGGTAGGCGGTCGTCTACCTCCGTGCGGACCACCGGCGGTCGAGCAGCGCGCCGACAAGCACCACGGCCAGAAGACGCATGGTCTGGACCGCCACGACGAGCGAGGCGTCCGCGCCGCTCCCCACGGCCATGACCGCGATCGAGTCTATCCCTCCGGGGGTGGTTGCGAGAAAGGCCGTAAGGTAGTCGGTGTTCGTGAGGGCGGAGAACACCCACCCCATACCGGCGGACGCGAGCATGAGCGAGAGCGTCGAGGCGAGTAGGGAGGGCAGCAGGCCACCCGCCCTTCGCAGGGAGGTCCGGTCGAAGAGCAGTCCCACGTGAATGCCTATGAGGGCGTAGGCAAGCGGTGGTACGCCGGCGGGTAACGCAAGGTCCAGAATCCGTGCTTCCTGCAGCGCGACTCCGAGCAGGAGCGGTCCCAACAGCCCGCCGGCGGGGAGTGCTAGCCGGGCCCCGACCCAACCCCCGACCACCGCAACCAGCGCCGCGACGGCGTACGCCGCCCAGAGGTTCTGGATCAGGGGATCCACGCCCTGCTTCTCAAGCCCTGCGAAGCCGGCGGTCACCGGCGCCGGTGCTCCGAGGCGGGCGACGATCGCAGCCGAGGCGACGACGAGGACGACGCGTCCGTACTGCATCAGCGCGACCAGACGCGGATCGGCGCCCAAGGGCTCGCCCAGCAACGACATCGCGGACGCGGCGCCGGGCAACGTCCCCAGCGCCGCCGTCCTCCCGTCCAGGGGCGCGAACCGGGCGAGCACGACGGAGGCACCCAAGCTCAACAGCACGGTGCTCCCTACCGCGAGACCGACCGCGAACCACTCCCTGGCGACGAGCGGCAGGACCGCAGGCTGGAAGGTCGAGGCGATCACGATGCCGACGACGGCCTGGGAGGCCCGCCGTGTCCAGCCCGGTATCCGGGGTCGTGCCTCCGGTCGGGCGAGCGCGAGTAGGATCGCGACGAGCATGGGCCCGACCAGCCAGGCGGCGGGAACGCTCAGGCCCTGCGCCACCAGACCCGCGCCGGCCGCACCGACAGCGAGGGGCAGCAACCTCAACGCTCTGGCGCGTCCCGATTGCCTCGCAGCGGACGTTCTTCGGCCGTTCCCGGGCCTCAACGAATCGCCTCGTCGATGTCCGGGCCGCTCCATCGGCGTCCGACTTTCCTCAGGGTGCGTCGCTCTCGTCCCACCTAGCCCTCGAGACCATCGGCGAAGCCGGAGTGTTCGCGTCCCGGTGTCTCCGCCTCTAACTCCGCTGCTGGGGCTGCACCTACGAGCGAGATCCGCGAGGCGACGGAGAAGAGCACGGGGTCAGGGCGAGGCGGGCGAGGTCGCCGAGTGAGCTTTCGAGTTACGGGAGGCGTAGGCGGCGCGATGGGCCGCCTACGCTCGTGAGCGCGGCTTCGAAGCCCGCGGTCACCCTGCTTGATTCTCCGCCCGGGTATGCGTGCTTCCTTCTACGCTCTAATTCAGCGCGGCGCCGCGGCGCTCGGGGATCAGGGTCGCGGTGGCTATGATGGCGATCACGTAGATGCTCGCGAGCATGGCTATCACGAGCGAGAACCCGTAGACGACCGCGAGCGCCCCGATCACGAGCGGTCCGAAGCCGCCGACAGCCCGGCCTATGTTGAACAGCACGTTCTGCGCGGTGGAGCGGGCCTCGGTCGGGTAGAGCTCGGCCATTATCGCCCCGTACCCGCCGAGCATCCCGTTGACGAAGAAGCCCATTATGGCCCCTCCGATCAGGAGGGCGAACGGCGCGTCGAGCTGGCTGTAGGCGAGCACCGAGAGGGCGGCGCCCGTCTGGAAGGCCCAGAACAGGGGGCGGCGCCCGAAGCGGTCGGCCAGAACGCCGAACACCATGATGCCGACTATCATGCCGACGACGGTGACTGCGGTCCAGGCCCCCGTCTGGGTCAGGCCGTAACCGAACTCGCTGGACAGGTAGGTCGGCAGCCAGATGATGAGGCCGTAGTAGCCGAAGTTCTGCACCGACGTAAGGATGGCGATCCCGACGCTCGTCTTGGTGGTGGCTCTGTCCTTGAAGAGCAGCCACAGCGGGAAGCTTCGTCGCGTCTTGTTCTTGTTCTCCTCGAAGAGGGCGGGCTCGTGCACCCCGCGCCGGACGTAGAAGGCGAAGAGTGCGGGCGCGATGCCGACGAGGAAGAGGCCGCGCCATCCGATGAGGGGGATGAGGATCGCCGACACTATGGCCGCCAGGAAGACGCCGGTCTGCCAGCCGACGGCCACCAGCGATGTCGCGCGCGCCCTGAACTTGGCGGGCCACGCTTCCGCGGCGAGCGTCATCCCGATGCCGAACTCCCCACCCAACCCCAGGCCGGCTATGAAACGGAAGACCGCTATCTGCCAGTACTCCTGGCTGATGGCGGTCAACCCCGTGAACACGGCGAAGATAAGGATCGTAAGGGCGAGAAGCTTCACCCGGCCGAAGTAGTCGCTGAGGACGCCGAAGACGACGCCTCCGAAGACCGCGCCTATCAGCGTCAGCGTGGCGAGCGAGCCCGCCTCCGCGCCCGTGAGGCCCAGCGACGCCGTGATCGCGCTCAGCGCGAAGGCCAGGATCAGGAAGTCGAAGCCGTCCATCGCGTAGCCGACGGCCGAGGCCCAAAGAGCCTTCCAGGCGTAGCGGTCCGGCTTGACGTCCCCCGTCTCGGTCGCGAGCGACGCGCTTCGGCCCGCGCCGGCTCCGACGTTGCCGCGCGTCTCGGAACTATCCATCGTATCCTCCTCTCCCGCCGGCGAGGACCCGTGCCCTCGCCCACGAAGCTATCCCGTCCCCGACTACCTGCGCTTGGACCTGGCTACGAGCCCGCCGCCCTCGGACGAGAACCCGAACCGTCCGGACGTCCGTTCGCGGACGCGGTCGGCGGCCGATCTCGATGCGGTCGTTCTGCCATAATCCTCACCTCCTTCTTCGCGCTCCGTGAAGGTCCTCGTCGCGGCGACCCCCGAAACGGCGGCTCTCCGAGCGGATCCTAGGAGCCAACCGTAAGCCGGCCCTTGTGACACCACCCCACCAACTCGCCGACCGAGTGGAGGCCATCTTGCGCCAGGTGCTCCTCGATCCCCGCGATGATCCGCGCGAGGGACCTCGGCTCCCTGAACGTGGCGGTTCCCACCTGCACGGCCCGCGCCCCGGCCAGCAGAAACTGCAGGGCGTCTTCGGCCGTCGCTATACCGCCGACGCCCACGATCGGGATGTCCACCTCCTGGTAGCACTCCCAGACCATGCTCAGGGCTATGGGTTTTATGGCCGGCCCGGAGAGACCGCCGCTGCGGTTGCCCAGCAGCGCCTGCCTGGTTTCGACATCCACGGCCATGCCCTTGACGGTGTTGATCAGGCACAGGGCGTCCGCCCCAACCTCCTCCACGGCCCTCGCTATCTCCGCGATGTCGGTGACGTTCGGCGAGAGCTTCGCGACGATCGGCAACCGGGTGGCCCCGCGCGCGGCGGCGACCATCTCCGCGCTGAGCCGCGCCGACTGCGCGGTGATCGTCCCGTGAGCCAGGTTGGGGCAGGACAGGTTCAACTCCACGGCGTCGACCCTGGGCTGTTCGCTCAGCCGCGCCAGCATGCTCTCGCACTCTCGCGGCGAGTAGGCCTGCACGCTGACGATCACCGGCGGGTCGAGCGCGTGGTACTGCGGCAGCACCTCCTCCAGAAATTCCTCGATGCCGACGGAAGGGATGCCGATCGCGTTGAGCATCCCCGAGGGCGTCTCGGCGACGCGGATCGGCGGGTTGCCGGCCTGCGGTCTCAACGTTACGCTCTTCGTCACGACCGCGCCGAACGAATCCGCGCTCACCTGCTCCGGGTCGCGGCCGAACCAATCGTACGTCCCGGACGCCGGCATAACGGGGTTCTTGAGCCTGAGCGGTCCTACGTCGGTCGCGAGCTCCGCTTTCACGAGGTGCCGTAACCTCCTCTACTCCGGTGGCCCATGGACGGGATCGGAGAGCTCCACTTCCCGAGTGGGGAAGACCGGGCCCTCGACGCAAACGAGCTTGTACCCGTCCCCGTTGCGAAGCCGGGCCGGACACCCCTTGCAGTAGCCGACGCCGCACCCCATCTTGGACTCGAGGAAGACGTACGAAGGGAACCCGTGGGAGACGCCGAGGGCTTCCGCCGCCCGGGTGAGCCGCCACGACCCGCACCCGTAGACCGCGTCCACGCGGTATCCCTCGCACTCTCTCGCCAGGGCGTCCGTCACCAACGCTTCGTCCCCGTCCTCGTCGTCCACCCTGACGCGAACCGGACCGAGCGCGGCGAACCGGTCGTGGCCGAAGACGTAGTCGCGGGTGCGCGCCGAGAGGTACGCGCGGACCTCGCCGCCCTTCGCGACGATGTGCTCCGCCAGCGGAAGGAGCGGCGTGATGCCCACGCCCCGGCCCACGAGCGCGACGCGCCGCCCCTCGAAGTCCTCGACGACGGGCCGCCCGAGCGGTCCCGTGACGCGGGCGATCTCTCCGGGATGGGTCCTGGCTATGGCTCGCGTGCCCGGGCCCTTGATCCGGTAGAAGATCTCCATCCGACCGGAGGCGACGTCGTAGGAGAGCGGCGCCATGGCCCGGGGCAGAAACGGCTCGCCCTCCCAGGTCCGCAACATCACGAAGTGACCGGGGCGCGCCGCCGCGACCACGCCGGGGGCCTCGATCACCACGCGCCCGATGTCGCCGTTCTCGGGGCCCACGACCCCGTTCTCCACTACGACGCCGTCCTCTATCTTCCAGTCCGTGTTGACGGGTGTCTCCGCCACCAACCGCTCATCCCCTCCGCAGCGTCGCTGCCCCGACCGTGGCCGAGGCCTCGTCGACGACCACCCGCAGCGTCTTTACCGTCTCGTCCCACCCCTCGAGCAGCCCGGGCGTCGGGGCCACCACGGTCAAGCTGGCGACGGGCCGGGATCTCGCGTTGAAGACCGCCGCCCCGACGGCGCTGACGCCCACCTCCAGCTCCTCCATGCACGTCGCGTAGCCCCGGCGCCGCGTCTCCGCGAGCTCGTCCAGGTAGGACGCCACCGTGACCGTCTCGACGAGGGTCCGCGGATCCTCGGCCACCGCCCGCTTCACGAGGGGGCGCACCGATTCCTCGGGCTCGTAGGCCAAGATCGCCCTCGCGCCGGCGGCGGAGAGCACGGGGATGCGGCTCCCGAGCTGCACGTAGAACTGCGCTTTCCTCTCCGGCCGCTCGACCGCCACGCAAACGAGCTCCCCGTGGTCCAGGACCGTCATGTACGAGAAAAACTGGGTCTCCCGGCTCAGCTGCCGGACGAACCCCCGCAACGGCGCCAGCGAGGTGGGGCCCTCCAGGTACTTGCCCGCCCAGAAAGCGGCCCGAGGCCCGAGCCTCCACCGCTTCGAGTCTTCCTCCTGGACGACCAGCGCGTACTCCTGTAGTCCCTCCAGGATGCGGTGCGCCGTGCTCTTGGCCAGGCCGGTCGCGAGGCAGAGCTCGGTTATCGACGCCCCCGCCTCGTGCGCATCGCTTATCGCGTCCAGCAAAGCGACCTGTCTCTGGATCCCCTGCATCAATCCCCCACTCGAACTTCGAGTTCCGTTCAGTAGAACTCGGTTCCGTTACTATGTTACACTGGTCCCCAAACCGTTGGCAACTCGCGGAGGATTTGGGGGCGCTTTTGAGGCTTACGGTAAGGAACGGCACCGTGGTGACGCCGCAGGGGAGTTACTCGGCGGACGTCGAGTGCGAGGACGGGCGCATAACGGCGCTCGTGGCGGCGGGTGAGTCTTCCGGGGCGGACGAGGAGATCGACGCGAGCGGGCTGCTGGTGTTCCCGGGCTTCATAGATCCGCACGTCCACTCGCGCGACCCGGGTCTCACGGAGAAGGAGGACTTTGCCCACTCGACGCGCGCTGCGGCCGCGGGGGGCGTAACGACCATCTTCGAGATGCCGAACGCGATACCGCCCGTGAGCGACGTCTCCGTCTTTCGGGAGCGCGCCGAGCAGCACGCCCGCGTGGCGTTCGTGGATTTCGGCTTGTGGGCCATCTCGCTCGGGAGGGAGAACCTCGGGGAGGTGGCCGCGCTCGTGGAGGAGGGGGCGGTCGGCGTCAAGCTGTTCTGGGGTACGCGCTGCATCGTCAGACCAAGCAGCTCGTCTACAACCTCGCCGACGAGCCGCCGGAGAACCTGATCCTCCCGCCCGGCAACGGGGACGTGCTCGATCTCTTCGAGGCCATCGCGAGGGCCGGGGGCTTCTGGCGGCCCACTGCGAGGACCGCGAGATCGTGGAGGCCTCCCAGCGGGCGCTGGGGAGGGGCATCGAGGACTACGACGACTTCCTGGCCAGCAGGCCCGACACGGCCGAGGCCGCCACGATAGCCCTCGGGCCGAGCTCGCGCGGGCGACGGGGTGCCGGTTCCACGTCGTGCACACCAGCTCTGCGCGCGGGATCCAGATCGTGCGGGAGGCACAGAGGCGGGGCGTCTCCATAACCGCCGAGACCTGCCCGCACTACCTGACGCTCACCGACGAGTCGTACCACTCGGTGGGGCCGTCCATGAAGATATACCCCCCATCCGGCGCGCCCACGACCGGGATGCGCTCTGGGAGGGGTATGGGACGGTACGGTAAGCTCCCTGGGCTCCGACCACGCCCCGCACACGATAGAGCAGAAGCAGAAGGACCTGGCGACGCAGCCCGCCGGGGCGGTCGGGTGGAGACGATGGTGCCGGTGATGGTGAACGAGGTGCTGGAGGGGCGTATGTCCGCGGAGAAACTGGCGTGGGCGCTCTCCGAGGGGACGGCGCGCCTGTACGGGCTCTATCCGCGCAAGGGTTCCGTACGCCCCGGCGCGGACGCGGACCTGACGCTCGTGGATCCGGCGGGGAGACGGTCGTGCAGAACGAGCGGTTGCACTCCAAGCACCCGTTGAGCCCCTGGAACGGGCCCGGCTGCGCGGGGCGCTCAGGGCCTCCGTCCTCCGCGGGAGCGTCGTAATGAGGGACGGGGAGCCGGTCGGCGAACCGCGCGGCGAGCTCGTCCGGTCGTCGCGCGAACACGAGGCGGCAGTACCCCGTGGATAGTGCGTTGGAGGCGCCGGACCTTGCACCGCTCGTGTCCTCGGCGACCGAGCTGAAGCTGGACGAGGTTCCGCAGGACGTTCTGGATCACGCGGTCCGGGTGTTCGCCGATACCGTCGGCGTGGCTATAGGCGGAGCGAAGCGGCCGGAGATCGCGGCATACGTCGAGGGCGCCGGCGGGCTCTTCGGGCCTCTCGCCCGCGGTGGGGCCAGCCTGCTCGTCCCAGGGTTTCCGGGGGCGGAGCCCGCCGATGCCGCCTTCGTCAACGCGACGGCCGGGACGTTCCTGGATCTGGACGAGGGTTGCAGGCCGACGGGCCACCCGGCGATGCACGTGGTCCCGGCCGCGCTGGCCGCGGCGCAAGCTCTGCACGCGACGGGGCGCGAGCTGATCGCCGCGGTCCTGGGCGGCTACGAGGTGACGGCGCGCCTGTTCGAGGCCTACAAGCTGACGTATCCTCTCCACCCGCACGGGCACTTCGGCGCGGTCGGCGCGGCGGTCGCGGTCGCCCGCCTCGCGGGCGTGGACCCGGTGGAGCCGGCGGCCGTCGCGGCGACCCTGCCGCTGTTGCCCGTGTGGCAGCCCTGCTTCGAGGGTGCCACGGCCCGCAACGCCTACACCGGGAGAGCGGCGAGTTTGGGGCTAGACGCGAACCGCATGGCCGCCTCCGGGTTCACCGGCTCGCGCGAGGCTCAAAGGGAGGCCTTCGGGGGGCTGGTGGGCGCGCTAAGTCGTCCCGAGGCGCTTGACGCGCCGTTGGACCCCGACCGGCTCCGCATCACGCGCAACTACATGAAGCTGCACAGTGCCTGCGCGCTCAGCCACTCGGCGCTCGACGCGGTGTTCGCTCTCGGTCCGCTCCCCGTGGAGGAGGTGTCGCGGGTGGAGGTCGAGACGGTCTCGAACAACCTCAAGATCTCGCGCCAGGCGCGGCCCAACGACCTGTCGACCCGCTTCTCCACCCAGTACGCGGTCGCCGCCGCCATGATCCACGGCCACGCCAGGCCGGAGGCGTTCGAGCCGGACGAGCGCGTCGCCGAACTCGCCGGACGCGTCGAGGTCCGCGCGGCGGAGGACCTGGAGGACTCCTGGCCCGATGCCGCCCCGGCGCGCGTCACGGTCCACACGCCCTCCGGCGTCCTCACGGAGCGGGTGGAGAATCCGCACGGGCACCACTCCGACCCCGCGCGACCGGATGAGCTGCGCGCCAAGTTCGAGGCTCTGGTGGGAGGAGAGGACCCGGGTGTGTTGCACGACAGGCTGCTCGGGGTGGCCGAGGTGGGGGACGTCGCGGAGCTCTTCGAGGGGGCCGCGTGACCTCGTGGCGGGGGCCGGCGGTGCAGGAGGAAGAATGAGGGGCGCGTGCGCCGCGGGATAGACCTTCTGTCGGAGAACAGGCTGCGCCTCTCGCGCGAGGAGGCCCTGGCGGAGCTGCGGGCGGACATCGTGCGGGCGGCCTACGTGGAGGGCGACTTCGTGTTCGCCAGCGGTCTGCGGCGGGGTTACTACTTCGACAAATACCTCTTCGAGACCCGGCCCGCGATCCTGCGCCGACTGGCGCGTTTTCTCGCCGAGCTCGTTCCGGAAGGTACCGAGCGCCTCGTCGCCCCCGCGCTCGGGGCGGTCGCGCTCGGGACGGCGATCTCGCTCGAGTCCGGGCTCCCGCTGGCCATCGTACGCCCGGACCCCGAGCCGGGCTCGCCCCGGGCGATCGAGGGCGAGCTCTACGCGGGCGAGAACGTCGCCCTTATCGAGGACGTGGTGGTGACCGGGGGGCGCGCGCTTCGGGCGATCTCGCGCGTTAGGGAAGCGGGCGCGAACGCGCGCCATGCCGTCGCCGTCCTGGATCGTCGGGAGGGCGCCGAAGAGCGCTTTGCTGAGCACTCGGCGAGCTACGCCTACCTCTTCACGCCTGAGGATCTGGGCATTGACTAACCGGCCCGGGGAGCCTGCAGCGGGAACGAAGACGGCGATTTCGAGCGACCCGGAGCCGCGTTACGTAGACAGGTTTTTGCGCGAGCTTGCCGAGATCGGGCCGGACCCCCGCGGCGGTTGGACCCGCCTCGCCTTCGGCCCGGAGGAGCGGGAGGCTCACGCGCTGTTCGGGCGCTGGGCCGCGGACCTGGGGCTCCGCGTGCGGACGGACGCCATCGGCAACACCTTCGCCGAGCTTCCGGGCGAGGGGCCCGCCCTGCTCGTCGGCTCTCACTTGGACACCGTGCCGCGGGGCGGAGCCTACGACGGTGCGGCCGGGATAGCGGCGGCGCTCGAGGTGGGGCGGCTGTTGAAAGGCTCCGGGGCCTGAGCTCTCCGTTCGGGGTCGTGGTCTTCAGCGGGGAGGAGGGCGCCCGCTTCGGCGCGCCGTGCATAGGGAGCCGCGTAGCCACCGGCGCGTTCACGGCGGCGACGCTGCGGGAGTTGACGGACGGCGAGGGACGCTCCGTGTCCGAGTGCGCTTCCTCCGTCGGCCTGCGCCCGGAAGACAGCGCCGAAGCCGCGTGGGAGCCCGGGTCCGTCGCGGCTTTTTTGGAGCTGCACATCGAGCAGGGGCGCGTCCTGGAGAACCGGGGCAGACCTCTAGGCGTGGTGGACGCCATCGCCGGCAGCACGCGGGTAGAGCTCGAGTTCTCCGGCCGGCCCGACCACTCCGGGGCTACGCCGATGCCGATGAGGCACGACGCCCTGGCGGGGGCGAGCGAGTTCGTACTCGAGGCGGAGCGGCGCGCGCTGGCCCTGCGGACGACGGTGGCCACCGTCGGCCGGATGGAGGTGGACCCCGGCTCCGTCACCACGGTGCCGGGGACCGCGCGTCTCGCGCTCGACGTGCGCGACGTGGACTCGGAGCGGCAGCGTGACCTCGCCGAAGAGTTGCTCGACCGCGCGACGCGCATCGCCTCTCGCAGGGGCCTGGAGCTCTCGGCGACCTTGCTCTCGGACCAATCCCCGGTGGTTCTGCACAAGCCGATCCGCGAGAGGCTGGCGCGCGCGGCCGAGGTGAGCGGGACGGACTTCTGCGTCCTCCCGAGCGGCGCGAGCCACGACACGGCCCACGTCGCCAAAGTCGCGCCGAGCGGCATGGTGTTCGTGCCGAGCCACGAAGGCATAAGCCACTCGCCGCGGGAGTGGAGCGATGTGGAGCACATAGCTCGAGCGGCCGGGGTTCTGGCCACGGCCTTGACGTCGCTCGATGCCAGAAAACGCGATTGAGGTCGCAGGCCGCGTGGGGGAGGGGGCGTCGTCGCGACTCGCCAAAGCTGCAACGGGCTTGCAACCTGTCGATGAGAGCCCGGCCTGGAGTCCGAAGAGGAGGTAGAGAGAAGTGAACGACGGTACTGTTGAGAACGGTGTGCTCTTCGAGAGGGTAGGTATGATCACGGAGGGCGGAGAGGTACGGCGGAGCAACCCGCTTGCGAGCCCTGCGAACTTCAGAGAACTCGCTGCCAGGTTGCTCGAGATCGTGGACCAGCCCTTCGATCTGATAGTGGTGCGCGACCTGTTCGGCGACCGAGTACTGGGCTACGAGCTGGCGCTGCTCTCCGGGAAGCCCGTAAGCGTCAGCTACGATCGGGAGGGCGTCATCGCCTTGCAGACCGGGACGGACGCGGCGCAGGGAGAACGGGTGCTCATCGCGGCGGATACCCATTTCACGACGCAGAGCATCCAGGCGGCGGCGAGCGGCGCCGAACAGGCGGGTATGAAGGTCGTCGGGGCGGCGATTCTCTTGCAAACGGTGCGTGGCGAGTACCGCTTCCCCGTCTGGGCCCTCGAGAGGACGGTTTAGGCCCGGCGCATCGTTCTGCTGGCGCAGGCGAAAGCGGTACCGCCGCTAGACGGGATCTCCGTGCCGATGCCCGCGTCGCGCGCCTTTTTCAGCACCTTCGCGGCGCAGACCAGGTCCTCCAGGGCGAGCCCGTGCGACTCGAACAGGGTGATCTCCCCTTCCGTGCGTCGTCCGGGGCAGCGCCGACGACGACGGCTCCGAGCTCGTGCAGGCGACCCCAGTCGAAGCCGTTGGAGATGAGGTCTCCGCTCTCCAGGCGCGCAACCTCGGAGGAGTCTGCCACCACCAGATCAGCGCGCTGCAAGGTGGTCGCGTCGAGCTCGCGCTTCCCCGCGAAATTGGATCCGGCGGCGTTGATGTGGGCACCGGGCTTGAGCCAGGCGCCGTCGAAGAGGGGGTCGGCGGAGCCGGTTATGGTGACGAGCACGTCGGCGGCGCGCACCGCCTCTTCCGCTTCGGCTGCCTCGACCCCTACGCCCAAGGCCTCTCCCATCTTCGCGACGAACCGGTCCCGCCTCTCCTCCGAGCGGCCGACCACGAGCACCCGTTCGAGGTTCGGGAGCACCCGGGCGAGCGCCGCTACCTGGCTCTCCGCCTGCCAGCCCGCCCCGAAGACGGTGAGCACCCTGCTCTCCGGCCGCGCCAGGCGCCTCGTCGCGACGGCGCTCGCGGCCCCGGTCCGCCGCTGGCCGAGGGTATCGGCCTCCAGGATCGCCTCCAGCCGGCCTTCGGGAAGGCCGTAAAGCACGAAGGTGCTTGTGGAGCTTTGCGTCACGTCCGAGCGCACTATCGGGTAGCTCTTGATCCCCATCGCGCCGAGGGTAGGAGCGATCGCCCACATCGCGTTGAGGACCGCGCCGTCAGCCTGTGCCCGACCGCGCGGGTGATCGACGGCCTCGCCGGAGCCGAGCATCCCGAAGGCGTCCTCCACGGACGAGATGGCGTCGGGCAGAGGCAGGAGCTGCCCCACCTCTGCCTCCCGCAGGAAGAGCGCCACGTCAGGGGCGCTCCCGCGCGCAGCCCGACGCTCCGCGGCTGGTTGCTGCGGGAACGATCATGCCGTGGAGCGGGCGACGATGCTGGCCGCCGCGCGGCCCGCGCGACGCCCGAACACGGCCCCGGACGTGAGGCCGCTGCCGCCGGGGTAGTTGTGGTAGAAGAGGCCCCCGACCAGTTCACCGGCCGCGTACAGGCCCCCGATCGGACGCCCGCTCCGGTCCAGCACCCGCGCCTCGTCGTCGACCCGCACGCCTCCGAAGGTGAAGGTTATGCCGCAGGTCACCGCGAACCCGTAGAACGGCGGGCGGTCGATGGGCAACGCCCAGTTGGACTTTGGCGGCTCGATGCCCTCGGTCCGCTTGCCGTCCTTCACCGACGGGTCGAAATCATCCCCCGGCACGACGGCCGCGTTGAATTCGTCGACGGTGCGCCGTAGCACCGGCGGGTCGAGATCCAGCTTCTCGGCGAGCTCGTCGATGGTCTCCGCCTCGTAGCGGGATACCCCGGGCGCCGTGTACTCGTCCTGCCTGAGCAGCAGCTCGGTCTTCGCGTCGAAAAGCTGGTAGGCGAGGGCGCCCGGCTGGCGCAGTATCTCCGCGCCGTACTTGGCGTAGGTGTAGTTACGGAAGTCCGCGCCCTCGTCGATGAAGCGCTTGGATTCCCTGTTGACCACGATCCCCAAGGGGTAGGACTGCTTGGAGAAAAGGTTCGTCAGCTCCCAGTCCCCGGTCGGGGGTGCGGCGGCGTCCCACGCTATGGAGTGGCAGCCGCTCCAGTTGCCGTAGGGCTGGGCGCCGGCGTCGATGGCCATGCGCAGCACCTCTCCGGTATTGTGCTGCGTACCCCGTACCCTGGCCACGTCCCACTGCGGACCCAGGTAGGCTGCGCGCATCTGCGGGTCGGACTCGAAGCCCCCGCCGGCGAGCACCACCGCGCCGGCCTCTATCTCCGACCTGCCGTCGGGGCCCTGGCAGATCACGCCCCGAATGGAGCCGGCGTGGTCCTTCAACAACCCCACCACCGGCGAGTCGTAACGGATCTCGACGCCCTCCTCCTCGGCGGCGCGGACGTGCTGCTCGATGAGCCCCTTACCGCCCCCGACCGTGCCGAGCACCAAGCCACCCCAGAAGCGCCGTTTGCCGCCGACCTCGAAGGACTGGCGGTCGTACATCAGCCTGAAGCGCAGGCCCTTCTCCTGGAGCCACCGCACGGTGTCGGTCGACTCGTGAACCATTATCCGGGTCAACTCGGGGTCGCAGCGCCCCTCCGTTACGCGCCGCATATCGGCCATGAAGGCCTCGGGCGTGTAAGGATCCAACTCCGTTGCGGCGGCCTGCTCGTCGGAGAGATCGTCGAGCAGGGGGCGTAAGTCCTCCAGCCCGTTGTGCGTCGTACGGATGGCGCCCGCCGTAAAGTAGCTGTTGCCCCCCATGGCCTCGCGCGGCGCCTTCTCCAGCACCAGCACGCGCCCTCCTTGCTCGGCCGCAGCATGCGCCGCCGAGAACGCCGCGTTGCCGGCCCCCACGACGACCACGTCGTACCTCTTCTCCGCCATGATCCTCCTAGAAAATCGGTCAGTATTGAGAACGTATCATTCGGAAAAGGCCTCGACGGGGTCCTCTCCCACGGCAAGGGCGACCATCAGGCGCAGCCTGGCCTTGAGCGGCCCCAGCGTGCCGGCCGGGACGAGCCCGATCGAGCGCAGATGGCTCTCCGAGCCGACGCCGCCGTAGGTCTCTTCGAGCACCGGCCCACCGGCGCACCGGCTCGCCAGCACTACCGGAAGGCCACCTTCGACGGCCTTTTGGAGAGACTCTGCCATGGCGGGAGGCACGTGACCGCCGCCGGTACCGGCGATCACCAGACCGTCGGCTAAGGCCGCCGTCGCGTCGACGAGGGCGCCGTCGGCCCCGGCCGAGACCCACACGAGTTCGACCCTGCCGGACAGCTCGTCGGGGACACCCAGAAACTCCGACCGGACGGAGTCGACGTGCAGGCGCACCCTTCCCTCGAGGACCGTCCCGACCGGCCCGAAGGACGGCGAGGCGAAGGCGGCCACGCGCGAGGTGTGGGCTTTGGTGACCCACCGGGCCGCGTGTACCTCGTCGTGCATGACGACTACCGGTCCCAGCGCCGCCGCCTCGCGGGTAGCGGCGACCCGCAGCGCGGCCAGCAGGTTCGCCGGACCGTCAGAGCCGGGCACGTGCCCCGGGCGCATCGCGCCCGTCAGGGCGACGGGCACACCGATATCCAGCATCAACGCCAGGGCGTAGGCTGTCTCCTCCATCGTGTCGGTGCCGTGCGTGACGACGACCCCTTCGCAACCTTCTCGCACGCCTTCGCGGATTTCTCGCGCCAGCGCGTGCATGTCCGGCGGCGAGATCGCGCGGCTGGGCATCTGCCTCACGTCGGCCACCCGGACCTCGGCCAGGTCCTCCGCGCCCGGCGTGGAGGACAGGAGGTCGGCGGCCGTCTTCGCCGGCGCGTTCCGCCCCCGCTCATCGGGGACCCCGGCGATCGTCCCGCCGAGCGAGACGAGCAACACCTGCGGACGCGTGCTCACGCCGGTCCCCCGAGGGTGAGGTGGACGCCGAGGGTCTCGTGACGGTCGCGCGACGCCGTACCGGGGCGAGCCGAAGCGGGGGTACCGCACGGTAGCTCGGAGGCGGGGCGGTCGGGCGACGAACGCATCGTAATGTTCTGCGGAGGAGAATTCACCTACAAGCTCCGTGCGAGGGCCGGGTGTGGTCGGTCCCGCGTCAGCTGACCGTAGATGCTCAGGACGCTCCTTCGCTGGAATTGTTCGATCAGGTCGTCCGGGTAGCCGGCGTAGGACGCGGTCGCGGTGTGTATCTTGTCCTCGAACCCGATGCGGTCCGCGGCCTCGTCTGCGGGTATCCCCGCCCGTGCGGCCTCCCCGACGCGCCGGACGAGGTCCCGGGCGTGATCCCGGAAGGTCTCGACCGTCTCCTTCGTCCCCACCTCGCCGTGTCCGGGCACCAGAAACTCGAAGTCGAGGCCGGCTATGCGGTCCAGGGCCTCGAACCAGGCTCCCACGTCCGCGTCCTGGAAGGACGGCAGGCCGGCCTCGCAGACGTTGTCGCCGCTGAACAGCACCCCTCGCTCGGGGAGGTAGGCGACGAGGCTGTTGCCGGTGTGCCCCGGCAGGTGCATAAGCTCCACCGTCACATCGCCCAGGTGCAGTTGCATCCCATCTTCGAACGTGACGGTCGGCAGCCTCAAAGCCAGTTTCGGCATTACGTCGAGGCCCTTCGGGTCGATGACGGAGAGGAGGTCGCGGACGTAACCCCACGAGGGGTACTCCTCGGCCATCCTGCGTCTGGTGACGCTGTGCGATACCACCTTGCCGGGCAGCAGAAAGTTTCCCAGGGTATGGTCTATGTGATGGTCGGTGTGGACGAGGTAGGAGGTCTCGCCGAACTCGGCGGCGGTGTCCCGCCAGCGCGCCGCGTCGGTCGGCTTGTGCGGGGCGTCGATCAAGACGGTGCCCTCATCGGCCAGGATGATGGAGTTGTTCGAACCCAGGTTCCCCGTCTCCACGAAGACGCCGGACGTTATCTGTTCCATGAACCGTACCCGCGTCCCTCTTCCGACACGCCTAGAACACCTTCCCGATGAACCCGACGAGGTTTTGGACCCTCAAGGGAGCGAACACCTCGTAAAAGACGGCGTCCTCGCCCAGCGTGCGTCCGTGGTGGGAGACGCCTTTCGGGATCACCGCGACGTCGCCCTCCGCCATCTCGTACTCCTCGCCGTCGATCGTCATCTCCATCCGTCCGGAGAGCATCAGGATCACCTGCTCCGCGTCGTCGTGGCGGTGGTCGGGCGTGGAGGCCGGATGCACCCACCGGATGCGGTTCACGCCGACTTGTAGACCGGCCACGGAGGTGCGATGGTTGTTCGGCAAGACCTCCACCTCGGGGAACGACCCCCAACTCTTCACGAACAAAGCCTCATCTCCCCTGCGCCCGAGCAGGGTGCTCCCCGGCGGCGCCAGGGGACGCCGCCGAGTGCCGCTGGTTTCGGACCCCGATCACGAGCCGGCCGTCTCCTCGCTCCGGCTCGCGGTGAGGCGTCGTTCGTCCGTCTGGTCCGAACCCTCGCGGAGCATAGGGGTCTCCGTGGCGAGGTATACGGAGACGAAGCTTACGAGGCATATGGCTACCACGTAGATCGAGATCGCCCACGTGCTCTGGCCGGCCCACGCGAAGAGGGCGGTCGCGATAAACGGGGCCGTGCCGCCGAAGATCATCGTCGCCAGGTTGTAGCCGAGAGCTGCGCCGCTGTAGCGGACGCGGGTGTCGAACAGCTCGGGGATGAAAGCGGACTGCGGGGCGTAGGCCGCGGCCTGGAAGACGGAGAGCGCGAGCACCATCGCCAGCAGTATCACCGGACCGCTGCCGGTATCCACCAGCCAGAAGTAGGGGAAGGAGAAGAGGGCCATCGTTATGATGCCCGCGATGATCATCGCACGTCTACCGATGCGATCGGAGAGCGCGCCGAAGAGCGGTATGGTGAAGAAATAGACCAGGGCGACCAGGAGTTGGTACGTCAGCATCGTGCCCTGGGACTGGCCCAGCTGCGAGACGCCGTAGGAGACCGTGAAAACGGAGACGGTGTAGAAGACCACGTTGTTCGCGCCCGACGTTCCAGCGGCCAAGAGTACGTTCTTGGGGCGCGTGCGGAACACCTCGACGATGGGCATCTGGGCCTCGGCGCCGGCCTCCTTGAGGCGAGTAAACGCCTCGGACTCGGCGATCTGGAACCGGATGAACGTGCCTACCGCGATCAGGACGATGCTCGCAAGGAACGGGATGCGCCATCCCCAGGCGGCGAACTGCGCCTCGGTCATCAGCTGCGACACGGCGGTGATAACGGCCGCCGAGATTATCAGGCCGCCTGCGGCCCCCATCTGCACCGAGCTCGCGTAGAAGCCCCGGCGGTTCGGGGGGGAGTGCTCGGAGACCATCAACGCGGCGCCGCCCCACTCGCCGCCGAGCCCGAGGCCCTGAACTATGCGCAAGACGACGAGCAGGATGGGCGCCCAGATACCGATGGTCTCGAAGCTCGGGAGCAGCCCGATCAGGAACGTCGCGACGCCCATCAGCAGCAGCGTGACCACGAGCATCGTCTTGCGCCCCAACTTATCGCCGTAGTGCCCGAAGATCACGCCGCCCAACGGGCGGGCGAAGAAGCCTACCGCGAAGGTCGCGAATGCCGCGAGCGTCCCCGCCAGCGGGCTGAACGCCGGGAAGAATAGCTGGTTGAACACCAGCGCCGCGGTCGTCCCGTAGATAAAGTAGTCGTACCACTCGATCGTGGTCCCGACGAGGCTGGCCAGGGCCACCTGCTTTACCGAAGAGGTGTTCCCTTCGTGTTCTCCGCCTAACCTTTCCATAACGTTCCCTTTCCCTCGAAGTTTGGAGTTCGGACAGGCCTTACGTTTCCGAGAGGTACCTCTCTTCCGTCTTGCGATACTGCGCCAGGTTGGTGATCCTGTTGCGCTCTTCCATGCTTACGATCTTGTCCGTCACCCCCGTGCTGTCGCCGTGATCCGCGAGGTGCGTCAGTACTTGCTGCATCGATAGCACGGCCGCGCGCATCGCCAGGTTCGCGTAGATCACCATCTGGTACCCCATCTTCTCCAGGACCGCGGCGGGTTGAGGCGGGGTCTTGCCGCCCTCCACCATGTTCGCGACGAGAGGACCGGGGACCTCCCGGGCGACGGTCTCGAGCTCCTCCACGCTCCGCGGGGCCTCGACGAAGATCATGTCGGCGCCTGCCTCCCGGTAGGCCAGGGCGCGGTCGATGGCGTCCTCTAGGCCCGTCACGGCCCGGGCGTCGGTGCGCGCGATGATCACCAGATCCTCGTCCCGGCGGGCCTCCGCCGCCGCGCGAACCTTGTTGACCATCTCCGTTTTCGACACGATCTGCTTCCCCTCGAAGTGGCCGCACCGCTTGGGCGTGACCTGGTCTTCGAGCTGCAGCCCGGCGGCCCCGGCCCTTTCTAGCTCCTGGACCGTCCTCACCACGTTGAGGGCGTTGCCGAAGCCGGTGTCGGCGTCTGCGACGATCGGTACCCCGACGGCCGCCGTTATGTAACGCACCTGATCGACGAGCTCGCGCGAAGACACGAGCCCCACGTCCGCGGCCCCAAGCTGGGTGTTGGAGACCCCCGCCCCGGAGACGTACACGACGGGGAACCCCGCCTCTTCGATGAGTATCGCCGTCAGGGCGTTCGGCGCCCCGGGGGCGATGAGGAGGCGGTCCTCGGAGATCAACTCCCGTAGCCTCGCGGCGCCGCTCACGCCTTGCTCTCCTGCGCGACGGCCTCGCCGCTGCCGGTCGGCAGCCCTTCGAGGAACGAGACGACCTCGTCCGTGGTCGGGACGTCCGCGTACTTCTGGCTCATGTCGAACAGGTTGATCGCGTGGCTCGCCTCGCCGCGATCGTAGACCGCGTCTTCGGGTACGATCACCCGGAAGGCGTAGGAGAAGGCGTCGGTCACGGTCGCCCGCACGCACCCGCTGGTGGTGCAGCCCGTCACGATCAGGGTGTCCACGTCGAGGTCGTTGAGGTAAGTCATCAAGGGCGTGCCGAAGAAGGCGCTCGCGTAGCGCTTGCTGACCACGACGTCGCCCGGCTCCGGCGCGATCTCCTCGACGATTTGCGTCCCGCGCTGGCCTATCCTGTGCTCCTCGCTGTCCATGCCCGGGATCTTGTCTTTCCAGCGGCCGGTGTCGAACCTGTCTTTTCGCTCCACGACGGGGTAGAGGACCGGCACGCCTTTGGGACGCGCCGCTGCGAGGAGTTCCCCGATCCTGTCGACGGCCGCCCAGCCGCGGTCGCCGACCGCGGTGGGGTACGCGTCCATTGCTTCCAGGATCGGGCCTCGAGCCTCGCCCACCGTCCTGTACTGCACGTCGATGACGAGGATCGCCGGCCGGCTGCCGAAGCCGGAGCTGCTGCCGAAGCCGGCCTTCTCGTAGACCCGGCGGTCGACATCGGTTATGTAGTCGTCCCAGATTCGCTTCTCCATCGTCTACGCTCCTACCTTCGCTCTGTGCAGATAACGCCCCCAACCGGGCTTTCCCTTCAACGAGCCGTCGCCGTAGATCACGTCGCCGCGCAGGATCGTCGTGACGGGCCACCCCTTGAGCTTCCAGCCCTCGTAGAGCGAGAAATCGCAGTACGAGCCGAGGGCTTCGGCCCTCACCTGCCGTTCGAGGTCCAGGTCCACGAGGGTGAGGTCCGCGTCGCTGCCCACCCGTATCGCGCCCTTCTTCGGGTACAAACCGTAGATCCTGGCCGGGTTCTCGCTGGTTAGCTCGGCGATCCTGGCCAGCGGCAGGCCGCGCCGGTGGTGGCCCTCGCTGAGGAGGACGGGTAGCAGCGTCGCCAGCCCGGGGAAGCCGGCCGAGGCCTTCCAGATGCCTCCTTCCTTGTGCGACGACCGGCGCGGCACGTGGTCGGAGCCGACCGTCTGGATGCTCCCGTCCGCCAGGCCCTCCCAGAGCGCCTCGCGATCCTCCTCCGTGCGCAGCGGGGGGTTCACCTTGGCGAGCGTGTCGGTGCCGTCGTCCGACACGTGCGTGAGGTAGTGCGGGCAGGTCTCGACGTAGTAGCCGTCGTAGCGGTCGCGGAACCGGCGCACCTCTTCCAGGCCGAGGGCGCAGCTCAGGTGGGGGATGTAGAGGGTGACGCCCGTCTGACGGGCTATCCTGAGGGCCCGCGCTATGTTCTCGGCCTCCACGAAGTCCGGCCTCGACTCCATCCAGGCCTTGAGGTCCTCGCGCCCGTCTTGCATGAGACGCGGCCGCAAGCGCCAGACTATCTCGATGTTCTCGGGGTGCGTGGCGACCACCCCGTCGAATTTCCGCGCTATGTCGGAGAAGAAGTCGTACATAAGCCCGTCGTCCACGCCCTCGATGCCGAGGTACTGGCCCTCGTCGCCCCGGAAGCTCATGAAGAACTTGTAGGAGGTGACGCCGTATTCGTCGGCGTAGCGGTCCAGCTCGGCGCGCTGCTCGTCGGTGACGGCCCCGAAGTGGAAACCGACGTCCACGTACGACTGCGACCCGACCTGATCTCGGTCCTGCTCGAAGAGGTCCGCGTAGGGGGTGGACTGGAAAAGGTAGGTCAGCACTGTGGTAACGCCGCCGATCGCGGCGGTCCTGGTCTCGGTCAGGTACGGTTCCGGGGAGTCGCCCATGGTCAAGTGCGTGTGGGGGTCTACGAGCCCCGGAAATACGGTCAACCCGCCGGCATCGATCGTCTGGTCCGCCTCGAGCGCCTGCCCGGGATTCAGTACGCCCGCTATCTTGCCGTCCCGCACCGCAAGGTCGGCGGCCACCACACCCTCGCCGGGCAGCACGACCCTTCCGTTCTTGACCGCTAGATCCGCCCTCACTCTTCCTCCCCGCCTTGAGTCTCGGGAGAGGCCACGAGCGCGGTGAGCACGGTCTCCCTTCCCTTCTCGATGTGCCGCCTCATGCACGACTTCGCGGCCTCGACGTTACCGTCGCGGAGCGACTCGTATATCTCCTCGTGCTCGCGAACCGCCTGCATACCGCGCTCCTGACTCGTCCGGGTGCTGAGGAACCGGTAACGGTCTATGTGAGGCTTCAGCTGTCCGAGCGTCCAACTCGTTATCTCGTTCTCGGCGATCTCGAGAAGTACGTCGTGGAAATCCCTTCCTCCTTCGGCCACCTCCTCGACCCGATCGACCGCCGATCTCATGCGTTCCAGGATCTCCTCCAGGGTCGCAAGCTTGGCAACCGTCATGTTGGCTGCCGCTTCTTCGACGGTTAGTTCCTCGAGGGACGCGCGCACCGCATACAGGTCGCGTGCCTCTTTCTCCGAGAGGCCCCGCACGTACAACTTGCCGTTTTGGCCCCGCTCGATGAGCAGGTCGGATTGGAGGCGTTGCAGGGCCTCGCGCAGAGGGGTGCGGCTCACCTCGAGCTGCGTGGCCAGGCTCGTCTCCGAGAGCCAGGCGCCGGGCCTCAGCCCGCCGCGCACGATCGCTTCGAGGAGGGCATGGTAGACCCAGTCTCGCGTGGCCATGTGCTCGAACCCGGACGACCTGAGGTCGGGGAGGATAACCTCCCTGCCAGCATCCCTACGCATCGGCATCACCTGTTGCTCCTCATCTCGAAAGCGGGGCTCCGTTCTTCGGCGGCCCTCAAGAGCTCGCAGAGCGACCGAGGCCCGTCCGCCTCTTCCAAGCTCTGCACCGTCCGGAGCACCCGCTCCACGTCGCGGGTGCCCAGCGTGCGCCGGGCGTTGTCCCGGAACTTCCGCAAGATCTCCTCTTCGGGCATCGGGTTCCGGGGCCCCCCGCGGTTGACCTCGACGTCCCTGGACAACACGTCGCCACCCCTGGTGGTGACCTCCAGGCTTCCGGGGAAGGTTTCCGGGTAACGAGTATCCGGGTCTGGCTCGTACCGCACGCGCTGGGCCAGCCCGAGCAGCGATCGATCCGCGACGTTGTCGCGGGAGAAGGTATCCAGGCCTACCTCGCCGTGGCGGAGCATGGCGGCTACGGAGTAGGGGAGGCTGAACCTGGCCTCGTAGCCGCTCTGTGGCGACGCTTTCGCTTCTCGAGGCTCGCATACCACCGGCACGATCTCGGGTGCGACGCGGCACACCACCTCCTCGACGTCCTCGGCCTTCAGGCCCTCCGAGACCAGCTGCGCCGCGCAATCGAGGAAGGCGTGGTTGAAGTGGCAGCACGGGTACGGCTTGTAGGACAACTCGGTCGTGTACCACCGCTCGCCCACGTCGCGGTACAGGTCGTGCAGCGGCAACTCTTCCGGAGCGCGGTCCGTGTAGTTGCTGTAGAAGCCGAAACGTCCCTCGAACACGGTCTTCGGGCCAGAGATGCCGGAGCGGGCGAGTCTGGTCGCGACGATGCCGCTGTGCGCGGCCCAGCCCGGGTGGACGCTCTTCACCGAGGCGCCGCCGACGACGTACTCGAAGAGCCCGGAAGCCATGCTCCCCGCGATGCCGAGCGCGGAGGCCAAACGCTGCGCGGAGAGCCCGGCGAGTCGCCCGGCCACCAGAGCGGAGGCGAAGCCGCCGCAGACCCCGGTGGTGTGGAACCCGCGCGCCTGGAAGGCGCCGGGCGCGACAAGGCCCAGCCGGATTATCGTCTCCCACCCCAGCACGAGCGCGGTCAGCAGCTCCTTGCCATCCACCGCATACTCCTCCGCCGCGGCGAGGACGCTCGGCACCACCACGGAGCTGGCGTGGATTATCGAGCCCGTGTGGGTGTCGTCGTACTCCAGCCCGTGGATCAGGGTGCCGTTGACCAACGCGGCCGAGGGGACGGGTAACCGCTCGTAAGCTCCGATCACCGTCCCCTCCTCGCCGGCGCCGAGAGATCGGGCCGCTCGCACGATCTCCTCGCCGGACTCGACGGACGCCGCGGCGAGGGCGACACCCAGAGCATCCAGAAGGTGCAGCTTGGCCTGCTCTAGCACCTCTTCCGGAATATCTTCGTAGGAGAGCGACAACGCCCTCTCCGCGAGCCTCTCGGCGATGGTGCTCATGCTCAGCCTCGCTTCCCGGCCGAACGGCCCGCATGCTCGCCGGCGATCTTGCCCCACCCGAGGGCGGTCAACAGCCCGTTACCGGACGAGTACCCCCTGCCGCCGTCGGCACCCGAGATCCCCACGGCCACCCCGCCCCCGGCGTACAGGTTCTCTACCGGACTTCCGTCGGTACGCAGGGGTTGGGCGTTGGTGTTTATCCGCAAGCCTCCCTGGGTGTGGAAGAGACCCGTCGAGGCCCGGGCGACGTGCAGCGGGAACCGGAGCGGTGCCGCTCCGAAATCCTTCCTGCCGAACTCGTCGACCCCCGCCTCGGCGGCGGCGTTGTAGCGGGCGAGCGTCTCCTCGAGGTCGTCCCGTGGCATGTCGTGGAGGGCCGCCAACTCGTCCACCGTGGCCGCTTCTTTGACGAACCCCTCCTCGACGAGGCCCCTGAACCGGGGCTCGCGGTCCCGGACGGACTCCATGATCCGCTGGTCGAAGATCACGTAGATAGGCCCGTCGGTGTGGCGCTGTACCTCCGGGACGAACGCGGAGTACCCGCTGGTTTCGTCCCCGAAGCGGCGCCCGTCGCCATCCACGACGATCCCGCCCTTCTCTACCGTGGTCCAGGAGACGAGTATCCCGTTCTCGCACACCGCCGCGTACCCCTGATACGCCCCCATGTGCTCGACGGCGGCCCCCAGCCCCTCGCCCCATGCGATCCCCTCGCCGGTGTTGCCCGGGGCGCCGAAGTAAGGGGCGTCCGCTATGTCCGGGCAGTACCGCAGGAGCATCTCCCTGTTGGCCGCGAACCCGTTGGAGGCCAGGATCACCTTCTTGGCTTCGACCCGCAGCTTCTGGCCTGCCTCCTCTGCCTCCACGCCAACGACGCTCCCGTCGTCGGCGGTCAGCAGTCTTTTCACGGGCATCCCAGTCTTCAGGGAGACCCCGAAGTCTTTTATCGCCTGCCGCAGGTCTTTGACGAGGTCTGCCCCCTCTCTGGAGGCGGGGGCATGGAGCCGATGCACGGAGTGGCCGACGTGCATGTAGTCGGTCACGAGGTACAGCTCCACCCCCAGGTCGTCGACCAGCCAGTCGATCAGCCCACTCGATTCCCTGGCCAGATGCAAAACGAGTTCCCCGTCGCTCTGGTAACCGGTCTGGCGCATGATGTCCTCGGCCATGGCCTCGGGGAGTCTTCTACGCCGGCCGCCGCCTGAAACCGTGTGTATGAGCCGGGTACGGAGCCGGTGCTCAGGGCCGCGTTCCCCCCACGTCCGGCTCTTTCTCCAGCAGGAGGACCTCCGCCCCTGCTGGCGGGCCGCTATGGCGGCCGCCATACCGCAAGCGCCGCTCCCCACCACGACCACGTCCGTCACTAGGGCGCGCTCTTCGGGCGCCATCAGGCGGCCTCCTTCACCAAGCGGACGAGGTCCCGGACGAGCAGGTCTTCCGGCATACCGAGGATCTGGTCCGCCAGCCCCCTCGCTCCTTGGGGGCGTACCGTCGCGCCGGCCACCTCGACGAACTTCTCCACAAGCTGGCACCGGGAGAGAGGCCTGGAGGGATCCCCCGTTGCGGTGGCGCAGTACGCCGTATCCTCGGAACCGTCCCTGAGGCGCACGGTGATCCGCGACGGGCGGTCTTCGGGCCACTCCTTTACCTCCTCGATCGGCCGTAACTCCACGGCATCCGACAAGGCCCTGACCCCGGGATCTTCTATGCTCGCCCGCGTGAAAGCCGAGGGACCCCCGGTCCCATACGCGAGCCCCGCCGCCACGGCGTGCGGCAGGGAGAACTTGGCTCCCAGGGTGGTCTCCGGGCGCGCCACGTCGAGCGAGAGCCCCTTGGGGTGGGTCTCGACGACGATGCTCTCCACCTCCCTCGCCCATTCCAACGCTTCGTGGCGAGCTCGCAGCTCCAGCAGGGCGTCGATGGTCGCGTGCGCGTACTGGCAGCAGGCGTACGGCTTGTGGTAACCGGACTCGATGGCGTAGTTCTCCCCTAGCCCGTTGCTCAGGGCGCCTTCTTGCCACTCCCCCTGAAGCGCTGTGCCGAACACGTCGAGAGGTGAGCTAGGAAGGCCAAGGATTCCGTCCATCGCCAGCTCGGAAGCCATGATGCCCAAGCGCGCCCCCGCCCCGGTCCATACGTTCCGAACCAATGCGCCCCCCGTAGCGTGGTTGTAAGGGCTCGCTATGGCGAAAGCCGACGCCGTCTGAATCGTCCGCAACAACCCGGAGGAGGAGTATCCCCTGGCCTTCGCCACCGCGACCGCGGCGCCTACCGGGGAGAAGGCACCGTGCGGATGTATCGCCAGCGGCGGGAAAGACCAGGCGTGCGCGAACCTCGCGGCGATCTCGTAGCCGACCACGAGGCCCTCCAGCAACTCACGGGCCGTAAGGCCCTCGCTCTCGGCGACGGCTAGCAGCGCGGGAATGGCGTAGATCCCCGCGTGGCTGGTAGCAAGCCTGTAGCCCTCGTCGACCTCCAGCCAGCAGCCGGCCATGCCGTTGAGCTCGGCCGCGCCGAAACGATCGGTCATGACGAAACCGGGCGCGAGGACGGTGGCCTCGTGCCGGCCTCCTACGCCCAGGTACCGCCCCCGATAAGCCTCCAGTTCCGCCTCGCCCGCCGCGCCGAGCACGGCACCCAGATCATCAAGCAGGACCAGCCGCGCCCTGTCGAGCGTCCACGCCGGCAGGCTCGCGTACCTCAGGTCGGCGGCCCACTCCGAGAACTCGAACAACTCTCGCCGTAGCTCGGGCCGTGTAGCAGATGTCGTCTCCAAGTCCCTTCCCCCAACGTCTCAAGGAGTTTGGCAACGTCTTGCGTGTGTACTTTGTATACAGCGTATACGAAAGCGAAAATCGTGTCAAGAAAAGGTTGCTGACTCGCAAAGTCGGTTCAGAAGATAGGCCACGAAGGTTGGTGTGTTGTAACCAATATCGGCAATTTTGGTCCTGGGCGAGCCGCCGACCCGGCTCGGCAACTTGAATCGAGGCGACGACAAAGCGATATGAGCTTTGCGCGGGGAGGGTCAGGAGGCCTGCTGTGGACCAGATCGGGCAACCGTCAGGGTGCTCGGAAACTCAGGAGTGGCGTACCGACGGCGCTCACCTTCTGGCGCTGTTCGTGCTTATACTGGCGGGCGCGTACGTGGGCGTGGTGCTTCTCGGGGATCTCCGAAAGACCGAGGCATCCCTGAACGCCACGCTGCCCTGGTGTCCCCTTGTGCTTGTAGCGTCATGGCTCCTGGCGCTGCTCCTCTCGCAGTGGCTGCTCCTGCGTCGCGCGGGGGCGAGCCCGCGCCTGGATTCTTCGAACTTCCCTGTCCCGTTTGGCCTGCTGCGCGCCCCGGGACAGCGCGTTCCGCGCTGGGACTTCTCGCTGGCGTGCGCCCTGCCAGCCCTCTTCGCCTTCGCCGTTCTCCCTGCGTTAGCGGTGCTGCTGCCGTAGGGAGTCGGCGCCGGGGTGGTGGCGGGTATCGCGGGTGGCGTGTCCGTCTATCGACTGCGCTACGCGCTGCTCGCCCTCTTGATGCCCGGGGGCACGCCCGTCACAAGCGCGGTGCGAGAAGGATGGTCCGACACGGTGCTTGCCTCCGTTGTCGTGGAGGGCCTGCGAGCAGAGGGTGCCGCGCCCCCGCGCTGTCGTCCGTAGGGAGAGAGTTCGTACCGTACCGAGGGACAGGACCGGGGCGCGGGCGGCGAGGTTCGCGCCGGGTGCCCTGGCGTGCTATTTTGCCCGGCGTGGAAAGGTTCGTGGTCGCATGCGAAGGGAGAAGGAGAACGTGGCACTGGCACCGCTCACGATTATCGCCAAGCTCAAGGCCAAGCCCGGATCGGAGGATCGGCTCTACAAGGAGTGTCGCAAGCTGGTAGCGCCGACCCTCTCCGAGGAGGGTTGCATCAACTACGACATGCACCGCTCCGTCGAGGACCCCGGGATCATCATGTTCTACGAAAACTGGGAGACCAAGCCGCTCTGGGAGCAGCACATGGAGTCGTCGCACCTCAGCGAGTTCTCGGCCGCGACCGAGGACATGGTCGAGGTGTGGGAGCTGTTCCAGGGCGAGAAGGTCGAGGCCCAGGGCTCCTAAGGGGTAGGCCGGCGTGGCTCGCGCCCGCGGGCGCGAGCCACGCGTTGCGAAACACGCGGGGGGATGACGGATGAAGATAACGTTCTACGCGCACGCCAGCTTCCGGCTCGAGGCGGACGGGCTCTCGGTCGTCACCGATCCCTACACGCCGGGCCCGAAGCCGGGTTCGGGCTTCGATCCCATAGACGAGCCCGCCGATCTCGTGATCATGAGCTCGTCCATGGACGACTTCCACTCCGATCCCAGCCACGTGCGGGGCAGTCCCACCGTGGTGGACGCGCTCGAACTGCCGCCGGAGGGGACGGAGGTCAAGGGCGTGACGATCCGCCCGTTCCCGGCCATGGAGAGCCTGTCGTTCGACTTCCAGGGCGAGTTCGGTCGCCATCCGGACGCGAACGCCCTGTACCTGTTCACGCTCGGCGGGCTGCGCGTGCTGCACCTTGGCGACACCGGCAACCCGATCCCGCCCGAGCACCTCGACGCGCTGCACGGCAACGTGGACGTCATGTTCGCCCTCGCCGGCGCCCACGCCACGATAGCCTACGACGACCTCGACGCGGCGATAGGGGAGATCGGGCCGCGCGTGATCGTCCCGATGCACTACTACAACCCGCGCGGCTGGCTCCAGATCGAACCCGTCGAGTCGTTCTTGTCGCGCTACCCGGACGACACGATCACGCGCGTCGGCGGGCCGGAGATGGAGATCACCCCCGAGACGCTACCGGACCGACGACACATCTACGTCTTCGAGCAATCCCGCTGACGCGTCCCGGCGCGGCGGCCGGCGTCGGTGAGGGCATCGCCGCACGGACGCGCTACAAGGTCGCCTCGACGCCGGGCGGCCGTTGAACGACTGGTAGCCGTCCCTCGGACGCGTGGTGGGCCCCACCGAACGCGACGCAGCTTCGGGGGCGCGCAGGGTAGGATCCCGAAGCAGCGGAAGCCGCAGGGTGATGAGCTAGGAGGGAACATGGAAGCGTTGTACACCGCATCCGCGACGGCACACGGGGACGCAACGGCACGGTCGAATCTTCGGACGGCATCCTGGACCTGGACCTGACGATGCCGAAGGAGATGGGCGGGCCCGGGACGAAGGCGCCACCAACCCGAGCAGCTCTTCGCCGCCGGTTACTCCGCGTGCTTCGAGAACGCCCTGAGGCGCGTGGCCGGCCGGCAGAAGAAGAGCCTGGGCGAAGACACCTCCATAACGGCCAACGTCGGCATCGGACGGGACGGGAACGGCTTCGGTCTCAAGGTCGAACTGGTCGGGCACATCCCCGGTCTCCCGCGCGAGGAGGCGGAGGCTCTGATGCACGACGCGCACCAGGTCTGCCCGTACTCCAAGGCTACCCGGGGCAACATAGAAGTGAAACTCTCGGTGGCGGAGTAGCGGTCGAGGGACGGCGCGGGGACGGGCAAGGAGCAGGCCCGGCTCGGGGAGGCGGGCTCGCGCGGGCCGCGGCCCTGGCTCACGTCCGGAAGACCCTGTTTTCCTGCGGCCCCGATAGGTCCCGATTCCCCATGGCCAGCCCGACTCGCCCGCACCCGGGAGGTCGGGCTCTCGATAGAGGCTTCGGGCGGTCGCCGTCTCACACGGCCTCGTCCTCCGGGCGCTCGGGCCCGACGGAAGCCGCAGGTGTGTCTCCCGCCCCGGAACGAACAGGTGCTCCGAACCCCCCGACGGTTTCGCGCCCGGTCCTCGTGCCCCCGCCCGACGCTCCTCCGGACAGCCACAGCAAGCGCCCCCTCGAACGGGCGGTAGCTCTTGCGCTCCCAGACCAACTCCGCCGCTCTCGGCGCGTCGCGACCTCGACGGCTGCCGTGATGCGTTCGTGCTCCCCGATCGGGGCGCCGGAGTGGCTGTCGAACAAGATGGACTCCGGTGGCAGGACCGCCCGGAGGCTGGCGATAAACCCTTCGAGGTGACGCGGGCTTGCGGCCTCGTACACCGCGCGGCGCCGGGCGGCGTCCAGCTCGGCCGCGTCGGTTCGGGCGTCCCCGCCCGGACGGCCTCCCGTAGAGCGCCGTGCCGTCGGTGGATCTGCTACAACCGCTCCGCCGTGGCGCTCGGCGAAGAGCCCCGTCGCTACCGGTGCCGTTCGACCTCCTTCTTGCTGGCATGGGTCGTGCGAATGCGAGTCTGCACCAACGCCCCTCGAGGGAGAGAACATGGGACCGAGCGCCCGCTCTTGACGCAATTCTATTTTGTATAGAGAATATTTCTAATTCATAAAGGAGCGTGGAAGCCAAGGCAGTACGAGAAGTAACCTCTCGAATGAGGCGCAGCGCGATGCTCGCGCGGGTCGGGCTCGCGCTGCGTCGAAGGTCCCGCTCCGGTCCCGAGGTGGCCCAAAGCATGGAGCAGGGTGCAGAGTCATCGAGGAACGGCGTAAGGCGGATCGATTACCTCGTAGCTGTTCGCAGGCACGAGACGGGAAGGGAGCTTAATGGGGGCTGGTCGTGAGGGGCGGCTCGGTGGGAAGGTCGCTATCGTAACGGGCGCGGCGTCCGGGATCGGGCGCGTCTCGGCCGAGAGGTTCGCGGCCGAGGGGGCTCGCGTTGTGGTCGCCGACATAGACGCCGACGGCGCCGAGGGCGTGGCGGCGGGCATCGTGAAGGGTGGGGGCGAGGCGACGCACGTCCGCTGCGACGTCTCCCGGGCGGACGACGCGAGGGCGATGGTCGAGGCGGCGGTCGAGCGCTACGGCGGGCTCGACGTCCTCTTCAACAACGCCGGTTACACCAACCCCCCGCGCCCCTTCGGGGAGACGACGGAGGAGGAGTTGGATCGGTCGCTGGCCGTCAACGTCAAGGGGGTGTTCCTCTGCTCCCAAGCCGCGATCCCCGCGATGAGGGGACGGGGCGGCTCGATCATCGTTACGGCGTCGGTCATGGGCATGAGGACCCGTCCCGGGTTCACGGCCTACGCGTCGTCGAAGGCGGCGGCCATCCATCTCGCGCGGACGCTGGCGGTGGAGCTGGCCGGAGAGAACATCCGCGTCAACTGCCTGGCCCCGGTGGCCACCGACACGCCGATGCTCAACACGTTCATAGGGGATCGGGACCCCGAGGAGGGGCGGGCGGCCTTTATCTCGACGATCCCGCTCGGGAGGCTCGCTACCCCTTCGGACGTCGCTTCGGCGGCGCTGTACCTGGCCTCCGACGAAGCGGCGTACATCACGGGGACCGTCCTCCCCGTGGACGGCGGTCGCAGCATATAGCGGGAGAAGGGACGATGCCGCGGCGTGGCAACCGGTAAGGAGCAGCCGTCCGGGCCGGATCGGCCGTAAGGGGTCGTGCAGCGAACCGTTGTAGTAGTGGTCGAAATATGCCGCCCGAGGTTTCGGGCAGGTTAGGAGGAAGCGTGCGGGAGATCCCAGCCGAGAAGATCGTCGAGGCCGTCCGCGACCTGTGCATCGAGGCGAACACGGAGCTTCCGCAGAGCCACCTCGCCCTGATGCGCCGGGCGCTGGAGGATGAGGAGTCGCCGCACGGGCGCGAGGTGCTTCAGAGGCTCCTGCAGAACGCCGACGTCGCCAAGGAGCGGTGCGTGGCGTTCTGCCAGGACACCGGCTACGCCGTCTTCTTCGTCGAGATGGGGAGCGGCGTGCGCATCGCGGACGGCGAGATCGGCGAGCTCATCGACGAGGGCGTGAGGCGCGGCTACGACGAGGGCTACCTCAGAAAGTCCATCGTCCGCAGCCCCGTCGACCGGGTCAACACCGGCGACAACACTCCGGCGATCGTCTACCACGAGCCGGTGGCGGGGGACGGCTTCAAGCTCACCATGCTCGTCAAGGGCGCCGGCTGCGACAACATGAGCGCCCTGAAGATGCTCACCCCCGCGGAAGGCGTGGAGGGGATGAAGAGGTTCGTCGTCGAGACCATCGAGAAGGCGGGGCCGAACGCGAGCCCGCCGGTCACGGTGGGCGTCGGGATCGGGGGCCGTTCGAGAAGGCGGCGATGCTCGCCAAAAAGGCCCTGACGCGCCCCTCCGGCGAGCCTAACCCCGACCCCGAGCTCGCGAGGCTGGAAGGGGAGATCCTGGACGGGATCAACGCGACGGGCATCGGTCCCGCGGGCTACGGCGGCACGCAGACCGCCCTGTGCGTCCACATCGAGAGCTTCCCGACGCACATCGCCTCGTTCCCGGTCGCGGTCAACCTCGACTGCCACTCCCACCGCACCGCCTCGACGGAGCTGTAGGCGCATGGCCGACGAGATCCGCCTCGAAGCCCCGTTGATGAGAGAAGGCAACGAAGCCCTCAAGACCGGCGACGTCGTGCTGCTCTCGGGCGTCCTGTACACCGCCCGCGACGCCGCCCACGCGAGGATGAAGGAGGCGATAGAGAACGGAGACGATCTGCCCTTCGACCCGGAGGGGCAGATCGTCTACTTCACCGGCCCCGCCCCGGCGCGGCCCGGACACGCCATCGGCCCGGCGGGCCCCACCACCGCCTCGCGGATGGACCCCTACTCGCCCTTGCTGGTCGAGCGCGGGCTAAAGGGGATGGTCGGCAAGGGGCTGCGCTCCGAGGCCGTGCGCGACGCGATGCGGGAGCACGGCTGCGTCTACTTCGGGGCGGTTGAGGGGACGGCGGCGCTGCTGGCCGACAGGGTCAAGGATGCCGAGGTCGTGGCCTACGAGGACCTCGGGGCAGAGGCGATCAGAAGGCTCGTGGTCGAGGACTTCCCGGTGATCGTCGTCAACGACCTGCACGGCGGCGACCTCTACCTGGAGGGGCGCGAACGGTGGCGCAAGAGAGCGCCCGTGGGGGAAGGATCTTGACCGGCGAAACTTCTCGGGAGGGTGGGAGCCAGATGCTGCCGCTGGAAGGGATCACGGTGGTCTCGCTGGAGCAGGCCGTCGCCGCCCCCTTCGCCACCCGACAGCTCGCCGACCTCGGCGCCCGCGTCGTCAAGGTCGAGCGCCCAGGCGCCGGCGACTTCGCCCGCTCCTACGACGGGACCGTCAACGGCATGTCCAGCCACTTCGTCTGGCTCAACCGCTCCAAGGAGTCCCTCGCCCTCGACCTCAAGCAGGACGCCGCCAAGGGGGCGCTGCGCAGGCTCGTGGCCGGGGCGGACGTCTTCGTGCAGAACCTCGCCCCGGGCGCGGCCGAACGGCTCGGCTTCGGGGCGGAGGCGCTGAGGGGGGAGGACCCCGGCCTGGTGCACTGCTCGGTCTCCGGCTACGGCGGGGGCGGCCCCTACACGGAGAAGAAGGCCTACGACCTTCTGGTGCAGTGCGAGGCCGGGCTCGTCTCGATCACCGGCACGGAGGAGGCCCCCTCCAAGGTCGGCATCTCCGTGGCGGACATAGCGGCCGGGATGTACGCCTACTCGGGGGTGCTCTCGGCCCTGTTCCGGCGCGGGAGGACGGGGGAGGGGGCGACGATCGAGGTGTCGATGCTGGAGGCCTTGGGCGAGTGGATGGGCTTCCCGGCCTACTTCTCCGGCTACGGCGGCGAGGAGCCGAGGAGGAGCGGGGCGAGCCACGCGGCGATAGCGCCCTACGGCCCGTTCGCCTGCTCCGACGGCGGGGTCGTCTTCCTCGGGGTGCAGAACGAGCGGGAGTGGGAGCGGTTCTGCGGCGGGGTGCTGGGGAGGGAGGGGATGGCAGGGGACGAACGCTTCGAGACCAACTCCAAGCGCGTCGAGAACCGCGACGCGCTTCGCGCCGAGATCGAGGGCGCCTTCTCGGGTCTCCCCGCCGAGGAGGCCGTGGGGAGGCTGGAGGGGGCGGGGATCGCCAACGCGAGGATGCGCGACGTGAAGGGCTTCCTCGACCACCCGCAGCTCGAAGCGCGCGGGCGCTGGCGGGAGTTCGGCTCTCCGGTGGGCCCCCTGCGGGCGCTCCTGCCGCCGGCGACGCTCGCGGGGACGGAGCCGGTGATGGGGCCGATCCCCGGGGTCGGGGAGCACAACGGCTCGATCCTCGAGGAGCTCGGCTACGGGGACGCGGAGATCTCGGCCCTGGCGAACTCGCAAAACGGGGCTTCGGCGTGACGTCCGCACGGAGGGCGGCCGTCGCGCGGTGGCTCGCGGTTCGCCAGGAAGGGAGGTAGGGTTCGATGCGTTTGCACTCCGCCCCAAAATCCGGGAACGGCTACAAGGTACGGCTGCTCCTCGGGCTCATGGGCGAAGGCGTGGAGGTGATCGACTACAACACCAGAGGCGGCGAGACGCACTCCCCGGGGTTCCTCGGGAACGTTAACCCGGACGGCAGGGTCCCGGTTCTAGAGCTCGACGACGGGACGACGCTCCCCGAGTCCGGCGCGATCATGCTCTTCTTCGCCGAGGGGACGCCTTACCTTCCCGGCGACAGGGTCGAGCGGGCGCAGATCTTTCGCTGGATGTTCTTCGAGCAGTACAGCCTCCTGCTCTACCTCTCGAGGCCCCGGCTGTGGAAGATGTGGGAGGTCGAGATTACCGAGGTCAGGGAGGCGCAGCTCGCGGAGATCTTCGAGCAGGGCTACCGGGCGCTGGGGGTGATGGAGCGCCACCTCGAGGGCCGCGAGTTCTTCGTCGGGGAGCGCCCGACCGTCGCCGACGTCGCGCTCTACGCGTACCCGCGCGTGTGCGACGAGGGAGGCTACGAGCTCGGGGACTACCCAAACGTACGCGCCTGGCTCGAGCGCGTCGAGGCCCTCCCCGGATACGTGCCGCCGCCCGGTCGGGCCTGATCGGCCAGCGAACCACCAAAAGGACCGTCAGGACCGAAGCAATAGGAGGAAGGGATGAGCAAGGTAAAGATGGAGAGCTACCCCGCCATAATAGGTGGGGAGAAGGTGAACGGTAAGGGGACGTTCGAGGACCTGGACCCGTCCACCGGGCAACCCTTCGCCGAGGTCGCCCGCTGCGGCGAGGCCGAGATAAACCAGGCGGTGGAGGCGGCGCGCGAGGCCCACGAGAAGACGTGGCGCCGGACGACGCCGGCCGAGCGAGCTAGGGTCCTGCACAATATAGCCGAGCTTCTGCGCCGGGATCACGAGGAGCTCGCCAGGCTCGAGAGCACGGACACCGGCAAGCCCCTGACGCAGACGCGCGCCGACGTGGCCGTGGCCGCGCGGTACTTCGAGTTCTACGCCAACACCATCGAGTCGTTCTACGGGGACACGATCCCGACGCAGCAGGGCGTCTTCGCGTACACGCTGCGCGAGCCCTTCGGGGTAGCGGCGCAGATTATCCCGTGGAACTACCCGATCCAGATCGGCTGCCGCTCGGTGGTGCCGGCGCTCGCGACCGGGAACTGCTGCGTGATGAAGCCCGCCGAGGAGGCCCCGCTCACGCCGATCAAGGTCGGGGAGCTGGCCCTGGAGGCGGGGCTGCCGCCGGGGGTCCTGAACGTCGTGCCGGGCTTCGGGGAGGAGGCCGGGGCCCCGCTCTCCGCCCACAAGGGGATAGACCACCTCGCCTTCACCGGCTCCCTGGAGGTCGGCCAGATCGTGAGCAGGGCCGCCGCCGAGAACGTCATCCCCGTGACCCTGGAGCTCGGCGGCAAGTCGCCGAACGTCGTCTTCGCCGACGCCGACCTAGACGGCGCGATCCCGATCGTCGTGAACTCCATTATCCAGGCCGCGGGCCAGACGTGTGCCGCCGGCTCCAGGCTCCTCGTCGAGCGGAGGGTCCACGACGAGGTGCTCGAGAGGGTTGCCGAGCGGTTCAAGGGCATCGAGATAGGCCCAGGGCTGGAGGATCCGGACCTCGGCCCGATCATCTCCGAGGAGCAGCTCGAGCGGGTAGACGGCTACGTACAGCAGGGGAAGGGCGAGGCGCAGCTTTTGGCGGGCGGCGACCGCGCGCGGGGGGACAGGTTGGGCGGCGGGTACTTCTTCGAGCCCACCCTCTTCGGCGGGGTCTCGCACTCCGACAGGCTGGCGCAGGAGGAGGTGTTCGGCCCGGTCTTGGTCGCGACTCCCTTCGACGACCCCGAGGAGGCGGCCTGGATGGCGAACGCCACGGACTACGGCCTCGTCGCGGCGGTGTGGACGCGCGACGTCTCCAAGGCGCACCACCTCGCGCAGGAGATCAGGGCGGGGCAGGTCTTCGTCAACACCTACGGCGCCGGCGGCGGGGTCGAGCTGCCCTTCGGCGGCTTCAAGAAGAGCGGCCACGGCCGCGAGAAGGGCTACGAGGCCCTCTACGAGTACAGCCAAATCAAGACCGTCGCGATCAAGTACGGCAAGTAGCCCGACCGGAGGAGGGGGAGCACATGGAGAGCGTCGGCGGAGAAGGCGTCGGGTCGAGTTCCTCGATAACGAAGGTCGCTACCGCGAGCTTTATCGGTAGCGCCATCGAGTGGTACGACTTCTTCCTCTACGGAACGGCCGCGGCGCTCGTGTTTCCGGCCCTGTTCTTCCCGGGCTTCAGCGCGCTCGCGGGGACCCTCGCCGCGTTCGCCACCTTCGGGGTGGCCTTCGTGGCCCGCCCGATCGGCGGCGTGGTGTTCGGCCACTACGGGGACAAGGTCGGCCGCAAGGCCATGCTCGTCGTCACCCTCCTGATCATGGGCCTCGCGACGTTCTTTATAGGGCTGTTGCCGTCGTTCGAGACGATCGGCGTGCTGGCTCCGATCCTGCTCGTGCTCTTGCGCTTCGCTCAGGGGTTCGGCGTCGGCGGGGAGTGGGGCGGGGCGGCGCTCATGGCCGTCGAGCACGCGCCACCCGGCAGGCGCGGCTTCTACGGGTCGTGGCCGCAGCTCGGGATCCCGGCCGGGCTCCTGCTCTCGACGGCGGTCTTCTCCGCGGTCTCCGCGCTACCGGACGAGCAGTTCCTCACGTGGGGGTGGAGGATTCCGTTCCTTCTCTCCATCGTGCTCGTCGGCGTGGGGCTCTTCATCAGGCTCAAGATCATGGAGACGCCGTCCTTCTCCCGGGTCAAGGAGACCCACACCGAGGCGCGCATGCCCATCTTGGACGTCTTAAGTGCCTACCCCAGGGCCGTGCTCCTCGCCGCCGGGGCCCGCTTCGCGGACAACGTGCTCTACTACGTCTTCGCGACCTTCGTGCTCACCTACACCACCTCCCAGCTCGGTCTGCCCCGGAGCGTGGCCCTGATCGGGGTCCTGATCGCCTCGGGGCTGGAGCTCGTCACGATGCCGGCGTTCGGGTCTCTCTCCGATCGCGTCGGCCGGCGGCCGGTCATCGTCGGGGGCGCGATCGCGATGATGCTGCTCTCCTTCCCGTTCTTCTGGCTCGTCGACACGGGGAACACGCTCCTGATCTGGCTGGCGATCGTGCTCGCCCTGGCGGTGAGCCACGCCGCCGTGTTCGGCCCGATTGCGGCCTTCTTCGCGGAGCTGTTCGACACGCGGGTGCGCTACTCCGGGACCTCGGTGGGCTTCCAGCTCGGTGCCGTCGTGGCGGGCGGGCCGACGCCGTTTATCGCCACCGCCCTGCTGGTGTGGTCGGGCGGGGACCCCTGGCCGATCTCGCTCTTCGCCTTCGCGGCGGGGCTGGTGACGCTCGTCTCCGTTCTTCTTGCCGCGGAGACGTTCCGAACCGACCTGGAGGAGGAGAAACCCCGCGAACGCGAGGGCGTCGCGACCTCGTGACGCCCTCGCGCAGACGGAGCTGACGCCGACGGGCCTCGGGCGCGTTCACCGAGCGCGCCCGAGGCCGGAACGTCGAGCTTGCCCGCCCCGGGCTATCTCTACCTCTCGCTGGACGGCCTCGGTCAACAGGAGCTCGTCGGCTCTCTATTCGAACTTACGTGTTCGCATCATATTCCGGGCTTCAGGGAAACCGCCCAAGGTAGCTCTACCTGATTCAGCGGCGGGGGGTCGACCTACGAACGCAAGCGCCGATACGTGTTCGTTGCCTGGAGCAACCGCGCGGCTCAACGCGGATCATGTACCCCGGCCGTCGACTCGAAGGCCGCTTCGCCGGCGATCCTGCCCAGGACCGCGGCGGCCAGGAGGCCGTTGCCGCTGGAGTATCCCTTGTGACTCTTGCCGCTGACCCCGACCGCCGTGCCGCCTCCCGCGTGGAGGCCGGGTATCGGCGAGCCGTCGGGACGGACCACACGTGCGCGGGCATCCACTTTCAGGCCACCCTGGGTGTGGAAGAGCGCGCCGCGGACGTGGATGGCGTAGAAGGGCGGCTCCAGCGGTCCGCTGGCGAACGCCTGCCTCCCGAACGGGTCTTTCTGCTCTCCGCGGGCGACCCGGTTGACCTGCTCGACCGTCTCGGAGAGCGCGTCCGTCGGTAGGCCGAGGGACCCGGCGAGGTCTTCCAGGCTCTCGAAGGGCAGGACCTTGCCGGCACTCACGACCTCTTCGAGGCGCGTCTCCCTGGAGGCCTCGAAGACCTCTTCGTCGAAGACCTCCCACGCCTCTCCTCCGGGTTGCGAGAGGACGGCGGCGGCGTACTCGGAGTAGCCGACGGTCTCGTGGCCGAAGCGGCGTCCTTCGCGGTTGACGAGGATGGCGCCGTTCACCACCACGCCCCAGGTGACGAGCGGACCGTCCGGGGCGGCGACGGAGGCGTGGCCCTGGTATGAGCCCATGCAACTCACGGCGGCCCCGAGCTCCGTTCCCCACCGGATCCCCTCCCCGGTGTTGTTCGGCGAGCCGAAGTAGAGGGCGCTCGCCGCCTCGGGGCCGAGGTACTCCCTGACCATCTCGCGGTCTGCCCCGAAGCCGTTGAGTGCCAGAACGACGGCCTGGGCCTCGACGTCGCCCCTTGCGTCCGGACGCCGGTTACCCGGCGCCCGTCGTAGATGAGCCCCGTCGCCGGGAGGCCCGGCCGGACCTCGATGCGGCGGTCGTCGCGGACGGCGTCCTCCAGCTGCCCGCGAGCGTGGCCCCGTAACCCTCCCTCGGCCCGTGCATGCGGTAGACGCTCTGGCCGGGGTAGAGGAAGTCCGTGTGGCAGATCATCTCGCAGCCCACCTCGTCGGCGAGCCACTCGATGAGGGGTGCGGCCTCCTCGCAGAGCAGGCGGGTCATGGCCGGGTCGCTCTCGTGGTCGTTCTTCTCGAGTATGTCCCGGGCCATGAGCTCGGGCGTGTCGTCGAGGATGCCCGCCTCCCTCTGGAAGCGGGTCCCGGCGGCCGGTATGAGGCCGGTCGAGCGCACGGTGTTGCCGGCGGGTTCCCGGCCCTTCTCCAGCAGGATCACCTGGGCCCCGCGCTTCGCCGCCGCCAGCGCGGAGATCATTCCGCACGCCCCCGCTCCCACCACCACGATGGGCGGCGCCGCGTCACCCCCCGCCGGGGCCCCGCTAACCACTCCGGTTCAGGAGATCGTGAGCGGGCGGTCGGCGGCGAGGGGGCGCTTGAGGTAGGCCCCGCTCGCCGGCCCGACGGTCTCCCCGTCGGCGAAGACGGTCTTGCCCCGCAGGATGGTGCGGACGGGCCAGCCTGCGAGCTCCATCCCCTCGAAGGGCGTGTGGTCCTGGGCCGAGAGGAGGCGCTCCGTGGTCACGGGATAGGTCGCGTCGAGGTCCACGACGGCGATGTCGGCGTCGGCGCCGATCGTCAGGGCGCCCTTGCTCGGGGCGAGGCCGTAGGCCTTCGCGGGGTTCGTGGCGACGAGGTCCACCACCCGCTCCAGCGAGAGGCCGCGCCTCATGCCCTCGGTGAGCATGAACGGGTACACGAGGGCGGTGCCGCCGAAGCCCGGGAGCGCGCTCCAGAGCTCACCCTCCTTGTGCTCCTCCGAGCAGCAGGCGTGGTCGGAGCAGACCCAGTCGATCTCGCCGTTTTTCACGCCTCGCCACAGGGCTTCCACGTCGGACTGGGCCCGAATGGGCGGGTTGACCTTGCCGCGCTGGTCGTTGTAGCTCTCGTAAGTGAGCGCCAGGTGGTGCAGCGTCGTCTCGAGGCGGGCGTCGAGCTCCGGGTGCTGGCGCTTGAGCTCCACGGCGGCCCCCAGCGCCTCCTCGCTGGAGAGGTGCAGCAGGTTGACCGGGCAGCGGGTGTGGCCGGCCAGCACCCCGACCTCCGCGACGGCCAGGTGCTCGGTGAGGGTCGGCCTGGAGGCGCTGTACGCCTCCAATCCGGTCAGCACCCCTTCCTGCTTGACGCGCTCCGTGAAGATCCTGATAAGCTCGGGCTGCTCGCAGTGGATGGAGAGCGAGACGCGCGACCCGTCGGTGCGTTCCCCTTGAGCCTCCACCACCTGTTCCATGATCTCGAAGAGGTGCCCGAGGTCGTAGTTCTCACTCATCGTGTAGCCCCTGGCGTCGCTCGACGCCCCCGAGAGGTCCAGGCCCTTGTAGAACATGTAGTACTTGAAGGAGCAGACGCCGTCCTCCGAGACGAGCCTGCTTATCTCCCCGACCTGATCCCGGACCATCGGCGCCAGGTGGTAGCCGTAGTCCACGTACGAATGCCCGCCCGTAGCCTGCAACACCTCCGGGTAGATCTCCGCGTAGGGCCCGCTCTTCTCCAGGTAGTGGCTCCCCGTCCTGAAGTAGCTGATGATGCTCGTCACCCCGCCGACGAGCGACGAGGCCGTCTCGCTCTTCGTATCCTCGGTGATGTTGCGGTAGATGCCGAGGTGGAAGTGCGGATCGACCGCCCCCGGCAGGACGAGCCTGCCGGATGCATCCACGACCTCGTCCGCGTCCCCCGCGGAGAACCCTTCCCCGATCGCGACGATCCTGCCGTCCTTCACGCCCACGTCCGCGCGCACCGCGCCGTGCCCCGGCAGAACGGCCGTGCCCCCCAACACCACGCTATCAAAGCGACCCACCCTCGACCCCTTCCCCTCGTACCCCAGCCCATGAACTGCCGAACCGTGTTCCTTTAAGCGGAACACATGCCTTTGCTACACCCGAAACTTAGCACGGTATTCGGCCGCGGGTCAACGTACTTGCACGCAGAAACGTCGGCAGGCATCATGTGTGCCAGGGCGAAGACGGGGAAGGGAGTGGAATACCGTTTCTTCTAGCGGAACAGATGGGGAGCAGAGGGCGGCGTCCGGCACGGTCTCCGCCGATCGGGTGGCCGACGTGCTCCTGACCTTTGCGGGGACGGGGGGGCGTTGGGGGTCAGCGAGGTGTCGCGGCGGCTGGGGTTGAGCAAGGCCGTGGTCCATCGCATCTTGCGCTCGCTCGTCTCGCGGCGCCTGCTCGCCGTCGACGAGGGCGGCGGGAGGTATCGTCTCGGGCCGGCGGCCGCGACGCTGGGGGCCCGCGCCCTGCGCGACCTCGATCTGCGGGAGAACGCGTTGCCGGTCTTGAGGAGGTTGCAAGGGGAGACGGGGGAGACGGCCACCGTCTCGGAGCTCGTGGGCGTCTCGCGCGTGTACCTCGACCAGATCCCGAGCCTCCAGGAGATAAAGATGACCGTCGAGATCGGGCGCCCCTTCCCGTTGCACGCCGGGGCTTCGAGCCGGGCCATTCTGGCCTCCGCGCCGGCGGACTTGCGGCGCCAGATCATCGACGGCCCCTTGAGCGCGCTCACGCCGAAGACGATCGTGGACAGGGGTGAGCTCGAGGCGGAGCTGGCGCGCAACGCGCGGGAGGGGGTGGCCGCCTCCTTCGGCGAGCGGCAGCCGGGGGCCGCCTCGGTCGCCGCCCCGCTGCTCGCCGCGGACGGGCACGCGATCGGCTCGATCAGCGTGTGCGGGCCGGTGGATCGGTTCGGGGAGGAGACGGTGCGGCGCCTGCGTTCCCTGGTGCGCGACGCGTCGCGCGAGGTCTCCCGCAAGCTCGGGTGGCAGGGCGAAAAGGAAGAGGAGTAGAGGGTGGACGGTCGCAAGGCGCTCGACGGGGTAAAGGTCATAGACGCGGCGACGCTCTTCGCGGGGCCGCTCGCCGCGACCGTGCTGGGGGACTTCGGGGCGGAGGTCCTGAAGGTCGAGCACCCCAGAGGGGACCCGGCGCGGACGCACGGCTACGACAGGGACGGGGTCGGGCTCTGGTGGAAGATGCTCGGCCGCAACAAGCGTGCCGTCACCCTGAGCCTGAGCAAGCCCGAGGGGCAGGAGATCTTCAAGGAGCTCGCCCGCGGCGCCGACGTCGTGATCGAGAACTTCCGGCCGGGCACCCTCGAGCGGTGGGGCCTGGGCTACGACGAGCTCAAGGAGGAGAACCCCGGGCTCGTCCTCGCCCGCGTCACCGGCTTCGGGCAGAAGGGGCCGTACAGGAACCGCCCCGGCTTCGGCACCCTGGCGGAGTCGATGAGCGGCTTTGCCCACGTGACGGGCGAGCCCGACGGGCCGCCGACCCTCCCGCCGTTCGGGCTCGCAGATGGGATCGCGGCGCTCGCCACCGCGTTCGCCGTGCTCACGGCGCTCAGGGCGCGCGACGCCACGGGCCGGGGGCAGGTCGTGGACCTCGCCATCTTCGAGCCCATCTTCACCGTCCTGGGTCCGCAGCCCACGGTCTACGATCAGCTCGGCGTCGTCCAGGAGCGCAACGGCAACCGCTCCGTCAACAACGCCCCGCGCAACACCTACCGGACAAAGGACGACCAGTGGGTCGCCATCTCCACGAGCGCCCAGAACATCGCGGAGCGCGTGATGCGCCTCGTAGGCAGGCCGGAGTACATAGAGGAGCCCTGGTTCGCCAAGGGCTCCGAGCGGGCCAAGCACGCCGACGAACTCGACGAGGCGGTGGGCTCCTGGATCTCCGGGCGCACCCGCGACGAGGTCGTGGACGCCTTCGAGGAGGCCGGCGCCGCCGTCGCCCCCATCTACAGCATCGAGGACATCATGGAGGACCCCCAGTACAAGGCCCTCGAGACCATCATCAGCGTGGCCGACCCCGAGCTCGGCAGCGTCAAGATGCAGAACGTCCTGTTCAGGCTCTCGGAGACCCCCGGCGAGGTCAGGTGGTCCGGCCCGAGGCTCGGGGAGCACAACGAGGAGGTCTACGGCGAGCTCGGCATGGAGAGGCCCCGGCTGGAGGAGCTCGCCGAGAAGGGCGTCGTGTGAAGGTCGGGGGGGCGCCGGTCCGGAGCTACCTCTACGTCCCCGCCAGCGATCCGGGACGGGTCGAGAAGGCCCTCGCCTCCGAGGCCGACGCCGTGGTCCTCGACCTGGAGGACGCCGTACCCGCCGGCCGGAAGGGGGAGGCCCGCGAGAACGCGGCCGAGGTGCTCCGATCCGGCCCCCGAAGCCCGTCGTAGTGCGCATAAACGCGGCCGGTTCCGCGCTGGCCGAGGAGGATCTGGCCGCGGTGGTCGGGGCGAACCTCTCGGGGCTCCGGCTCCCGAAGACGGAGGCGGCGGACGGGGTGAGGCGCGTCGCCGAAGCGCTGGAAGGCTCGGGGTCCGGGGCGGTCGTGCAGTGCCTGATCGAGTCCGCGTTAGGGCTCGAGCTCGTCTTCGAGATCGCGCGCTCCCACGCCAGGGTCGCGGGCGTCGGCCTCGGGGAGGCGGACCTGGCCGCGGACCTCGGCGCGCGCGGGGACGCGGGGCTCTTCTACGCGCGCTCGCGGCTGGTCGCCGCCTCCAGGGCGGCGGGCCTCCCCGGCCCGGTTCAGAGCGTCTACACGAGCGTGCGGGACCTCGACGGCCTGCGCCGCACGACCGAGGAGGGGAGAGACATGGGGTTTTTCGGGCGCTCGGCGATACACCCGGCGCAGGTTCCCGTCATCAACGAGGTGTTTACGCCGACGGAGGACGAGATCTCCGGGGCGGAGGATCTGCTGGCCCGGCTGGAGGAGTCGGCGGGGCGGGGCACCGGCGCCTTCGTGCTGGAGGACGGCCGGTTCGTGGACGAGGCCGTGGTCGCGAGCGCCCGCGCCACGCTGAACCTCGCCCGCCGCGCGCCGGAGGCAACCGGGGGGGAGGCCCTGTGAGCGGGCTGCTCGAGGCGCTGGCGCAGGGGGCGGAGGTCTTCGACCTCGCGCAGCCCCTCTCCGCCCAGACGCCCTCCTCGCCCAACCACCCCGGCTTCAAGATGTCGCTCATGCGGCGTCACGGGGATTCCGTCCGCGAGGACGGCAGCTCGGCGGCCAACGAGATGATCGTCACCGGGGGCCACGTCGGCACCCACGTGGACGCCCTCGCCCACGTCTCCTACGAGGGCAAGCTCTACGGCGGGGTCTCGGCCGAGGACGCCCAGCGCGGCGGGCGCTTCTCGGAGCTCGGGGTGGACCGGATCGCCCCGATGGTCTGCCGCGGCGTCCTCCTCGACGTGGCGGGCCTGCACGGCGCCGAGACGCTGCCCGGCGGCTACGGCGTCACGGAGGACGACCTCTCCGCGGCGGCGGAGAAGGCCGGGGTGGAGGTCCGCGCCGGGGACGTCGCGCTGGTCCGAACCGGCTGGGCCGCGAACTTCGGGGACGCGGAGGCCTTTCTCGGGCACGAGACCGGCGTCCCGGGACCGACGGAGGGGGCGGCGCGGTGGCTCGCCGGCAGGGGGGTGCGCGCGACGGGCGCCGAGACCATAGCCTACGAGCAGATAAAACCCGAGGTGGGGCACGCGCTCCTGCCCGTGCACCGGCTGCTACTCGTCGAGGAGGGCGTACACATCATCGAGGTGATGAACCTGGCCTCACTCGCCGCCGCCGGGATCGGCGAGTTCCTCTTCGTCCTCGCCCCTCTGAACATCGTCGGCGGGACCGGCTCGCCGGTGCGCCCCCTCGCGGTGGCTTCGGCGTGAGCGGGGGGACCGTGCTCGGCGAGGTCTCCCGCTTCGCGGCACGGGTGCGAGACGGGGGGATCGAAGACGGCATCCTGCGCGACGCCCGAAGGCGAGTCACCGACATCGTCGGGATAGCGCTCGCCGCGAGCGGCATGGAGCCGGCCCGCGTGATCCGCGAGGTCGTCGAGGGCTGGGGCGGGAAGGGCCGGGCGGGCGCCGTTGGGGGCGGCAGGTACCCGGCGGCGAGCGCCGCCCTCCTCAACGGCACGCTCGCCCACGCCCTCGACTTCGACGACACGCATCTGCCGTCCGTCCTCCACCCTTCGGCGGCGGTCGTCCCGGCGGCTCTCGCCGCAGCGGAGGCGGCCGGGGCTTCGGGGAGGGAGACCCTCGCGGCGGTCGCGGCCGGCGACGAGCTCGTCGTGCGGGTCGGGATGGCAGGGTACGACCCGAAGCTCGGAAACTCGGTCTTCTTCGAGAAGGGCCTGCACGCGACCTCCATCGCCGGCACCCTGGGGGCGGCGCTCGCCGCGGCGATGCTCTACGGGCTCGACGAGGAGGGGATCGGGCACGCCGTCGCGATCTCCGCGAGCATGGGCGCGGGCATCATAGAAGCGAACCGCACCGGGGGAACCGTCAAGCGCATACATTGCGGCTGGGCCGCCCACGCCGGGGTGGTCGCCGCCGAGATGGCCCTCCACGGGCTCACGGGGCCGCCCACCGTCTTCGAGGGCAGGTTCGGCTTCCTGCAGGCCTACCTCGACGACAGGGCCGACGCGGGGGTCATCACGCGGGGCCTCGGCGAGGATTGGGAGCTCCCTCGGGTCTTCTTCAAGCCGTACCCGGCGAACCACTTCACCCACGCCGGGATGGACGCCGCCATGAAGCTGCGGCGGGAGGGGCTGGACCCGGGCGAGATCGAGGAGATGGAGCTTGGCGTCGCGCCGCCCGTGCTGCGCACCATCGCGCAGCCCGAGGGGGAGAAGGCGCGCCCGAAGACCGGGTACGCGGCGCAGTTCAGCGGCCCGTTCACCGTCGCGACCGCGCTCGTCGGGGGCGGGGGACTCGGCGTCTCCCTCGACGACTTCACGGACGAGAGCGTGAAGGAGCCCTTGAAGCTCGACCTCGCCGCGCGCGTGCGGTGCGTCGCCGACGAGGAGTGCGAACGCGTCTTCCCTAACCAGTTCCCGGCGGTCCTGCGCGTCCGCCTCAAGGGCGGTGAGGAGCGGGAGGCGAGGGTCATGCACAACCGCGGCGGGCCCGAGAACCCGCTCTCCGACGAGGAGCTAGAAGTCAAGTTCCGGGACAACGCCGGGCGCGCGCTCCCGGAGGACGGGGTCGCGGAGATCGAGGGGGCCTTGCGGAATCTGGAAGGCTCCGGGGACGTGGGGGAGGTCGTGCGGCTCGCGGGCGGGGGGAGGGGCATGGGTTGAGACCGTAGTGAGGACCTGGCAACGGACGCCGGCGCGCGCCGGCGGGAAGGAGAAGCGCTGTGGAAGCATTGGGCGGAGAACACACCGGGGAGCGCACCTCGGTCCGGCAGGTCGTGACGGCCAGCCTCGTGGGGACGACCATCGAGTGGTACGACTTCTTTATCTACGGGACGGCGGCGGCCCTGATCTTCAACCAGCTCTTCTTCCCGGGCTCCGAGCCGCTGACGGGCACCCTGCTCGCCTTCGGGACCTACGCGGTCGGCTTCGCCGCCCGGCCGTTGGGCGGGATCTTCTGCGGCCACTTCGGGGACAAGATCGGGCGCAAGTCCATGCTGGTGATGACCCTGGTCGTCATGGGGATCGCGACGTTCGCGATCGGTCTCCTGCCGACCTACGCCGCGATAGGGGTGTGGGCCCCGATCCTGCTCGTGGTGCTGCGCTTCTTGCAGGGCTTCGCCGTCGGCGGCGAGTGGGGCGGCGCGACGCTGATGGCCGTGGAGTACGCGCCCCCCGGCAGGCGCGGCTTCTACGGGGCCTGGCCCGGCATGGGCATCCCGGCGGGGCTCGTGCTCGCCACGGCCGTCTTCTCCCTCTTCCAGACGCTGCCCGAGGAGCAGTTTCTCGCGTGGGGCTGGCGCGCGCCGTTCCTCCTGAGCATCATCCTCGTCGCGGTCGGGCTCTTTATCCGGCTCAAGATCTTGGAGACCCCGGCGTTCGAGCGGGTGAGGGAGTCCTCGGGGGGCGTCTCCAGGCTGCCCATAGTCGAGGTGCTGCGGAACTACTGGCGGAGCATCCTGCTCACGATGGGCGCCTTCTTCCTCCTCAACGGCGGCTTCTACATCGCCGTCACCTTCATGCTCACCTACGGCACGCAGACCGTCGGGGTCGAGAACAGCACCATGCTCACCGGCGTCCTCATCGCCGCGTGCGTCCAGATCGTGGCGATAGGCTTCTTCGGGGCGCTCTCGGATAAGCTCGGCCGGAGGCCCGTGTACCTGGGAGGCGCCATCTTCCTCGGGCTCTTCTCCTTCCCGCTGTTCTGGATGGTCAACACCGGCAACGCGGTCGTGATCTGGCTGGCCCTCACCCTGGCCGTCGCCTCCCTGGGCGCGATGTACGGGCCCATGGGCGCCTTCTTCTCCGAGCTCTTCGACACGAGGGTTCGCTACTCCGGGGCGTCCCTGGGCTACCAGGCGGCCTCCGTCTTCGCCGGCGGCCTGGCGCCGTTCATCGGGATCGCGCTCCTCAGCCGCTACGGCTACCCGGCGGTCGCCCTGTACATGATCGGCATGGCCGTCATAACCATCGTCGCCGTTTACCTCGCCACGGAGACCTACCAGCGCGACCTCAACGGCGACGACAACGACGCGGAGCAGCAGGGGGTCGCCGGCAGGAACGTCGTGCGCGGCTGAGGGGCGGGGGACTCCCCGGCCGCGCCGTCCGAAGCGTGTCGAGGAAGGTGCTAGTAGCATGCCGGGTGAAGGGACCTTCGGGAAAAGGGGGACGAATGCCCAGCAACGACGAGATTTGCCGGATGGAGGCTACGGAGCTGGCCGGGCGCGTGCGCGGGGGGGAGCTCTCGCCGGTGGAGGTGGTGGACGCGGTCCTGGAGAGGATGGAGAAGCTGGAGCCTAAGCTCCACGCCTTCTGCACCCCGACGCCGGAGATGGCCCGCGACGAGGCGCGGCGCCTGGAGCGCGAGATCTCCGGGGGCCGGGACCCGGGGCCGCTGGCCGGCGTCCCGGTCGGCATAAAGGACCTGCACGCCGTGAAGGACGTACGGATGGCTTTGGGCTCCCACGCGTATAGGGACTTCGTCCCCGACGAGGACGACGTGGCGGTCGAGCGCCTCAGGGAGGCCGGGGCGATCATCCTCGGCAAGACCAACGTCCCCGAGTTCGGGTACTCGGGCGTCGGGCACAACCCCGTCTTCGAGACCACCACCAACCCCTGGGACACGAGCAAGACGCCGGGCGGCTCCAGCGCGGGCTCGGGGGCCGCGGTGGCGAGCGGCATGGGCCCCATAGCCCTGGGCAGCGACGGGGGCGGCTCGGTGCGCATCCCGGCGAGCTTCTCGGGCCTCTTCGGGATGAAGGCCTCGATGGGGAGGGTGCCGCTCTACCCGAGCTGCCGCGACGAGCGCTACCCCGGGGCCTCGGGCTGGGAGTCCCTGGAGCACATAGGGCCCATGAGCCGCACCGTGCGAGACGGCGCGCTCATGCTCTCGGTCATGGCCGGGCCGGACGATCGCGACCGCCACTCCCTCCCGAGGGAGACGCGCTTCGACCCGGTGGCGGCGGCGCGGGAGGGCCTGCCCCGGGGCCTGCGCGTCGCCTACAGCCCCGACTGGGGCTACGCGGCGGTCGACCCGGAGGTGCGCCGCGTGGTCGGGGAGGCGGCGAGGGTCTTCGAGGACGACCTCGGGTGCACGGTCGAGGAGGCGCACCCCGGGTTCGAGGACCCCTTCGGGGCGTTCTGGGGGCTCGTCCTCATGGAGACCGACCTCAAAGGCATGCGCGAGATGGCCGCGGAGCTCGGGGAGAAGATGTCGCCGCACCTCGCCGCGGTGCTCGAGCAGGACTGGAAGGCCGAGGACTTCACGGACGCCGTGATGACGCGCAAGCACGTCTACAACAAGATGTGGCGCTTCATGCGAGGCTACGACCTTTTGCTCACGCCGACGCTGGCCGTGCCGCCGTTCGAGACGGGCATCCAGGGCCCCGAGGTCATCGACGGGCGGGAGGTCCCGAACACCTACTGGCTCTCGTTCACCTTCCCGATCAACATGACCGGGCAGCCCGCCGCCACCGTGCCCGCCGGGTTCACGGAGGACGGCCTGCCGATCGGCCTGCAGATCGTGGGCCGCCACCTCGACGACGCGCTGGTCTTGAGGGCCTCCGCCGCCTTCGAGGGGGCGAGGCCGTGGAAGGATCGCTGGCCCGTCGGGCTTCTGGAGGGGGCGGGCTTGTAGGACGCCGCGCGGCCTTCGGCTGGCCGGGTGCCGAGGCGCGTTGCGGTGCCGGCACCACGAAGCTCTCGTACGCGGACAGTCGGAGGCCCAAAGTCCAGGCCCCGAGAACGGAATCGGCGCCCCCGTCCGACCGGGACGGGGGCGCCGCTATCGTCGATCCGTGGCGTTACCGGGACGCTTACCCGAGCTCCGAGTGCCTCCGAGCGATGCGGGCGCGGTGGGAGACGCGATCGTCGGCCGCCAGCCCGGGGTTCTGGCCCTCGAGGATGTCCAGCCTCGTGATCGTCCGCTCTATGCCGTCGTTCACCCGGCGCAGCCTCTCCTCCCAGTGGCGCTCCTCGAAGGAGCCGGGCTCCATCCCGCCCTCTTCGCGCGTGCGGCGGAGGTGCTCGGCGAGCTCCACGTAGCCCCGGTAGTTCTCCAGGTACTTGTCGTAGTGCTTGCGGAACACGTCGACGGAGGCGTTGCGGCCGCGGGCCGGCTGCGACGGCGTCGACCCGGCGACGGCATCGTCGGGGTGCGGATACCTGACCCCGAGGCGCGGTTTCGCGTCCTTGAGCGGGGGACCGTCGGCGGGCTTGCGCGTGGAGGTCTCGAGGAAGCCCGCCGGCGCGACCCTCCCGTCCTCGCGGACGTTGCGGTTCGGCGACGTCTCCAGCCCCGCGGGATCGTAGGACTCGCGGCGATCCTTCGCCGTCCCGACCGCGGCGGGCAGGGCGCTCTCCCTCCGGGTCTCCCGCAGCTCCGCGAGCTCCCGCCTCAGGCGCTCGATCTTCCGCTCGGCGTCCCGGTGCGCGCGGCGCTCGCGCTCGAGCTCATCCGATACCTCTCGCTGCTCGTCCGTCGGCACCCCGAGAAGGCGAAACTGGCCGTTGCGGAGCCGCTCCATGCGCTCCTCGGCGAGATCCACGTACCTTCGCACGGCGCGCAGGGCGAGGGCGGCGACGACGATGGTCGCGGCGTCGAGGACGACGAGGGAGGCGGCGCAAACGAAGAGCAGTATCTCGATCATATCCAGTATCTCCCGGAGCAAAAACTTCTCTTGACGTCGTGCTCCCCCCTGACGGCGCTTATAGCAGCGTACGTGGTCTAAGGCAAGCGGAGGCTCGTGGGCGCCGCGGCCCGCGTCCGCAACATGTGGGGCGTCGGTGTTCTCGAGAACGCGACCCACGGTACCCTGAGAACTTACGCGCGCGATGAACCGATCCGTCCTCGATCCGGTCGCTCTTGCGAGCATTACGGGACACGCCGAAACTTCGGGCCTTTGCGCGAGCGAGTGCGACCGCCTATCGTCGCCGCTCCGCCGGACGCGCGGTCTACTCCTCACGGCAACTGCTCGGCCCTGCTGATCGGGGCCGCGCGCAACGCGGGGTGCCGTGTCCTGTGGGGCATGCGAGGCCAATTCTCTCCGACTTCGGGTCGAGACCTCGCCAATAAGTCGTTGACGCCAGCGTGCAATCGGCCCCGCGGATTCGAAGTGTATTGACACAGACCTGGCCGATACCGCTGAGCCTGTTCGGCGTGTGCGGGTGTCCAATAGCCGCCCGGCATCCGCACATCGGTTAATCGTGCAAGACGAGTCGGTCGATGAGCGTGTCGAGGAGGTGCGGTGGCCAGGGGAATAGGGGTGCCCTCGGTCGGAGTTCGGCGAGTCCGTGGAGGGCGACCCAAAGGGCGGTGGCGTCCTCGAAGGAATCGGTACTGGTGGAGCCTTCGGCCTCCGAGCACGCGCTGACGGTACTCACGAGGATGTCGAAGGCGTCGTTCCCGATCATCGCGGCATCGTCCGCCACGCCGGGGGCCTTTAGCGCTTCCGCGTGGTCCCAGACGCCTTTGAACATGGCTCTGTAGCGCTGCGGCCATCGGGCTCCGAATTCGATGTAGGCGACGCACACGGCCTTGAGTTGCGCCACGGGGGCGGGGCCGGCCTGTTCGCGGGCGGAACGCAACCGCTCCTCGAGAGCCGCGAACGCCTCTTGAAGGACCGCGAGCAGTATCGAATGCCTGTCCGGGAAGTGCATGTAGATCGACGGCGGAGTGATGTCGATCTTGCGCGCGATGGCCCGAAGGGTCACGGCCTGTTCGTTCCCGCTTTCGTCGAGCAGGTCGGCGGCGGCCCGCACGATGTCCCGACGCAGCCGCTGGCCCTCGCCGCGCGGGTTGCGCGCCCGTTTCTTGTTCCCGTCCATGGTCGTCACTATACATGTGTAAACTCATGTGTTAAACTAACGATCGAAAGCTTACAACCGTAAACTTCCGTGGTTGTACATCCCCGTCTACACAAGGAGAGCCATGTCCGAGAGAGCCAAGAGTCAGATTCCGCGTCGCCCCGGCGGCATCACGGTGCTTGCCGCCACGGCCGTCGCGTTGGTCCGCGCCTCCGCCCTCGCCGCGACACCGCTGCTGCCCGCGCCTGCGGCCTTCGCGCCCGAGACGGAGTCGGCATGAAGCTGGGCGTGCTGGGGGCCAGTGGCCGCACCGGCATTCAGATCGTGCGGCAGGCGCTGGACGACGGCCACCAGGTCACGGTACTGGTCCGTAGCCCGGCCAAGCTGGGCGAGTTCGAGGATCGCGTGCGGGTGATCCAGGGCGACGCGACGGACGCGGCGGCGGTTGGGCGGCTGGTAGATGGGCAAGATGCGATTCTGAACGCCCTGGGCCACATCAAGGGCGGGGCGCCGGACCTGGCGGCCGTCAACGCCCGCCACCTGGTCGCGGCCATGCGAGAGCGCGGCGTGAGGCGCGTCGTGGTGCAAAGCGGGGCCGGCATACGGGTGGCGCAGGACCACCCCGGTTTCAGCGGGCGGGCCATCGCCTGGGCCCTCGAGCGCCTGATCGCGGCGCAGGTGGCCGGTGGCCGCGCGCAGATGGCCGTGCTGCAAGATGCGTCCGATCTGGAGTGGGTCATCGTCCGCGCAACGACGCTCACCGACGGACCGCTGACGGGCACCTACCGCCTGGGCTACCCGGCCCGCGGTCCGGGCGCCAAGATCAGCCGCGCCGACGTCGCGCACGCCATGCTGGGGCAGCTGACGCGCGACGAGTGGTTGGGGCAGGCGCCGGCCATACAGTATTAGAGTCGAGGGGTCAGACCCCGCCATAGAAGCGGGCTCCGTAGGGCTTTTGGTGAAGCGAAGAAGTTCGCCGGGCCGATGCCCCGTTAGGGCAACTCGACGGCCCCGACAAGCACTAGCGAAGCGTCACTAGCGCATGCTAAACGGGCGCGGATCGGCGCGTTCCGTCTTGCCCTGGCCCATCTTCACCAAGATGCCGACAGAGCCCGCGGCTATGAGACCGTCTGAAAATTGTCATGCACGATCATGGTCGTCTTCTTCGACGAGACTCCTCGTTATATGCCACTCGACGGCTCGGAGAGCGCCAGCGTGATGCCTCAGGCGGTGCGGGGTCGCCACGGCTCGTGCTCGTGCGCGAGCCAGACCAGCTCGGGGTCGAGCGCGCGCACCCGCAGCCGGCCTTCGGTGGGCGGCTCGTCGAACTCGCCGTGCCACACCGCCACGTCGCCGCCGACGACGACCGGGCGCCCGCCGGCCTCGACGACGACCACCTGCATGCCGCGCGTGTGGCCCGGCGCCGGGACGAGCCGGAGCCCGGGGAGTAGCTAGAGCTCGCCGTCAACCGGCACGTACCGCACGCCGGGCGCCTCGACCCACTCGCGGACGGTGTAGCCGTCCTCGCTGAGCGCGTCGTCGAGCTCCCGGCGCTGGACGTAGATCGGCCTGCCGGCGAAGAGGTGGTTGCCGCCGCAGTGGTCGGCGTGCAGGTGCGTGTTGACGACGATGTCGACGCCGGCGAGATCGAAGCCCTGCTCGCTCAGCGGCCGGAGGCGGGGATCGAGGTCGGCCAACGCCGGGTGCGGCTCCGTCATGCCGGTGTCGACCAGCACGCGCGCGTCGGGATGGTCGATGACGTGCACGTACAGCGGCATCGGCTCGCCCTCGGCGAGCAGGTCGGCAACGAGGACCGGCGTAATGGAGATCGGGGCGGGGGCGTTCATCGTGTGCCGACCGCCGCGGTGGTGGTTGATGTGTGCGTCATGATGGCCTCCTCTACCGGTTACCGGCCGACGCGCGGCCGGCCGCATAGCCTCGCCGTCGGCAATACGTCTCCTTGGCGCGGAAAGGATACGGTATGTGTACGGCGTTCACAACGGTGATCTGGGACCGTGTTCCGATGGTGGCCCGGTGCGGACGGGTCCGGACCCCTCATAGGGGCTGCGCGGGGACGGGACAGACGTCCATGTGCGAGTTATGACTAAAGTCCCATATACGAGCCTCAGCCTCGCGCCTAGGATGTTGGGCAGGGGTAACCCCAGCGGGGTTGGGGCCCGGGCAAGTCGCGGTGGCAGGCGGAGAGGGCAGGTCTTCGGATGGAGAAGGAGCAGCAGCAGGTCACGGGCGGGGAGAGGGTGGCCGAGAACGCGGGATCACGGCCGGGCGGTCCGACGGTGGAGGAGGCCGGTCTCGGGGTCAGGCTGCTGCGCGTGGCTTGGGTGGCGATCCTGCTGGGCTTCGCGATGGAGGCGGTGCTGCTCCTCGTCGCGACGGGTTTCTTCGGGAGCATCCCGAGCCTCGGCCAGCTCGTCGCCGACCTGCTGAAGAACGTCTCGTGGTCGGTCGTCGTCTGCAGCGGGCTCGCCCTCGGGCAGACCATCTCGCGGATAAAAGTGCCGGCCATGGGCGTGCTGGGGTTGCTCGCGGCGCCCCTCGCCTTCGAGGTCGCGCGCGTCCTGCACAAGGGGACGCTGCAGGCGCTCGTGGCTACGGGGGACGCCTCGGGCGGGTCGGCGGAGGTCTCCCCGGTCCTGCTCGCTCTGGTCAAGGGGATCGAGTACGGGTGTCTGGGGCTGGCGGTCGCCTGGATCGGGGGACGCCCGTGGGGAGGCTTGCTCGCCCACGTGGGGGTGGGGTTGGCGGCGGGGGTCGTGTTCGGCGGCGTGATCCTCGCCATGACCTCCGCGGCGATGCCGCAGCCCTCGGGCGCCAGGCTGGTCCCGCTAGCGGTGAACGAGGTGCTCTTCCCCGTGGGCTGCGCCCTGGTGCTCTTCTCGGCCGGCGCGCTTGGGCAGAAGCTCTCCGGCCGGGAGCAGGATGCCTCGTGAACGTCCGCGCAGGAGAAGGGGCGACGCATCGTCCCGCCCCTGACGCTCGTCGTGCCTCCCACACCGATCCGGGGTGCCGGACCGCGGGTGCCCGGGGAGGATCTAGCCCAAATTGGGGTACATCGGGGCCGGGATGGCTGCCACACTGCTGACTAACAGGGTGGTTTAGGAAAGGGTAAGGATGAGACGCTTCTTGATGGTCGAGGACCATTCCGCGTTCCGACAAGCACTCTCGCAAGTCATAAAGTGGAAGACGGAACTCGACGAGGACGCCCAGGCCGGGACCCTCGCCGAGGGTCGCCGGCGCCTGAGCATGCTGGACGGCTCCATCGAGGTTGCGGTTGTCGACCTGGGGCTTCCCGACGGGAACGGGGTGGACCTGATCGAGGAGATAAGCGAGACCGAGCCCGACGTCGCGGTGCTGGTGCTGACGGAGACCCGGCACCGCGAGCGGTTTGCCGACTCGCTGGGCGCGGGGACCCACGAGATCCTGACGAAGGACGCCAGCCTCGATGAGATACTCCAGGCGTTGCGCCGGCTCGGCGCCGCGAAGGAACGATCCAAGGCGTAGCGAAGGTCCGGTGCCCCGGCGCGCCACGGCCTCCGTCGAACGCAGCAGCGGACGCCCGGAGAAGGCGGATCCGAGCGGGGAGCGGCTGCTCAAGGTGGGCGCGGCGATGGCGGCCTTCGCGACGGTCGCCGCGGTATCCGTGGCGCTGGCGATCGCCCTCGGGACGAAGAACCCCGGCGGGGTGGACGCCCTCATCGAGCCGAAGGCGCGGGATGCTCCTGCGCCCCCCGTGATCGCCGAGCCCCGGAGCGACGAGGGGCCGCCTCCCCCGAGATCGTCGAGCCGCCGCGACCGCAGACCGAGCGCCGGCGAGGCCCGCCGGAGGATCGGCGGCCGCGCTCCACCCGCCGGCCACCGGCGCTCCCGCCTGCCCCCGAACCCGCGCGCGAAGCGACCCCCAACGGCCCGTCGGTCTCCCCGGACGAACTCGCCGCGGCGGACGGACCCCGCCACTACGCCCCTCGACGCAACGCGCCGTTCACCCTGACTGTGGAGGCCCTCGGCGTCTACGACGTCCCGGTAGCGAACGAAGCCGGCGACGCGGCCCTGGATCGCGGTCCGATCCACCTCCCCGACACCCAGATGCCCTGGGACGAGGGGGAGCAGAAAAACATCTACATCGCGGGCCACCGCCTGGGCTACCGCAACACGAACAGCCGCCTGCTCTTCTACCACCTGGACCGTCTGCGGGCGGGGGACAGGGTCGCGATAGAAGGCAGGGGCAGGGTGTTCGAGTACAGGGTGAGCGAGATGCTCGTGGTGGACCCGAGCGATCGTTGGGCGAAGGCCCCCGTGCGCGGGCGGGACATGGTCAGCTTGCAGACCTGCACCCCCATCCCGACCTTCGAGAAGCGCCTGGTGGTCCGCGCCGATCGGGTTTAAGCCGCCGAGAGGCTGCCACACCGGAGTTCGTTGCGGTACGCCCCCGGCCCCGCCGGGCTAGCGCCCGCCGGACCGGCGCTTCGCCACCTTCCGGGAGGCCTGGCCCGGGCATGCCGCCGGATCTGGCAAAGAAGAGGGCCGGAGCCCCGAAGTACGCCCCGGCCCGCGCCCCGTTCTCTCCTCGTTACCTCAGGTGCAACGTCCTGTCCTCGGCGCCGGATTCCGTCCGAAGAAGGTTCACGCCGTACACCTGGCGGACCGACGAGTCGACGAGGGCGGACGCGACCCGGCCGAGTTGCTCCTCGTAGTACCCGCTCGCCTCGCTCGCCTCCAGGTCCTCCTTCGTCTCCCACAAGCTGATGACCAGGCCCTCTCCCGTCTCGGGGTCGGACATCATCATGAGCCCCTTGAATCCCTTCTGCTCCGCGGCGCTCGATGCCACGGTTCCCCGGACCGTGTTGACCACCCCCTCCAACAGATCCGGGTCGATCCGGACGTTCGTCACCCTCGCGTGCACGGCTGTCCTCCTTCCCCGACCCGCTCTCCCCGCGGGCCGTGCGTACCCACATTTTATCCCCCGGAGGTAGGAAAGCAACATTAAGCACAAAAGAGATGCCGGAGGGCGAGGAGCGGCCTGATGCCGGACGGCGCCCCCGGTTCTGGCACGGGCCGTGCGGGCGTCGAGGAGTAAGACGGTGGCGGACAGGGATGATCCGCGCCCGCGGACGCCGGGAGATCGGACGTCTCCGGGCCTTCCTACTCCCGGGGGTTGGGCGGGCTAGCCGCGCCGGGCGAGCGTCGCGCCCTCCGGGCATCTCCGAAGCGACGGTTGCCTTGTCGGGGCACGCGAGGGCGGGGTCCGGCGTTGGTCCCCGCGAGCTTCCAGGCGCCGCAGGTCTGCGGCGCCCCTGGTGTCTGCCGGTCCGGGCGCTCTTACAGCTGGAGGTCGATCAGGTACGGTCCCTCGGAGCGCAGACCGGCTTCGAGCTGGCGGTCGAACTCCTCCATCGTCGCGGCCTTGCCCGCTTCCACGCCCATGCCGCGGGCGAGGGAGACCCAGTCGAGCGCCGGGCGGTCGAGCTCCATCATGGCGTGGGCGGTGCGCCCGGCGCTGCTGGCCCCGACGTTCTTCAGCTCGCCCTTGAGGATCGCGTAGGAGCGGTTGTTCAGGATGACGGTGGTGACATCGAGGCCCTCGCGGGCCTGCGTCCACAGGGCCTGCACCGTGTACATCGCGCTCCCGTCGGCCTGCAGGCAGATCACCCTGCGGTCTGGACGGGCGATCGCGGCGCCGGTGGCGAGCGGCGGGCCGATGCCGATGGCGCCGCCGGTGATCTGGAGGTAGTCGTGGGGGGCCGCGCCCTTCGTCCGCGACATGAACGCGTAAGCGCCGGTGAGCGCCTCCTCCACGACGATCGCGTCCTCCGGCAGCGAGGAGGCGACCGCCAGCGCGGCCCCGTCGGCCGAGGCCGCGCCCGTGGAGGATGAGTGCTTCTCCCGCATCTGGAGGGGGGCGTTCTCCCGCGCGCCGAGCTCGTCGGCGAGGGCTTCCAGCGCCCCCACGACGTCCTCGCCGGGGGCGGCGAGCCCGTGGACCTCGCACTCCGGCGGGCTGAGGGCGCTCGGCTTGTCGGGGTAGGCGAAGAAGGCTACGGGGGCCTTGGACCCGGCCAGCAGGAGGTGGCTCGTCCCGGAGAGGGTCTTGATGGCCGCGTCGACCGGGTAGGGGAGGAAGTCTACGGGGACCCGGCCGGCCCCGCGCTCCACGCGCGCGTTGTGCGTCTGGGCGATCAGGCGTGCCCCGGTCTTCGCGGAGATCCGCCCGGCCAGCGTGAGGCCGGGCTCGCGCAGGGCGGGACCGCCCAGGAACAGGACCGCGCTCTCGCCTGAGCGTAGGGCTCGCGCGGCCCCGGCGATCGCCTCCGGCGCCACCTCGGCCCGGGGCTCCACGGGTGGCAGCGGCGCCGGCTCGCCGGCCTCGCCCCAGGAGGCGTCGGCGGGGAGGATGAGGGTCGCCACCCGTCCCGGCGGGGCCATCGCCGCCGCGATCGCCGCCGCGGCGTCGCGCCCGACGGAACGGCTGTCCGTCGAGGTCAGCACCCAGTCCGAGAACGGCCGCGCGACGCCCTCGACGTCGGAGGTGAGGGGCGCGTCGAACTCCTTGTGGTAGGTCGCGTGGTCCCCGACGATGTTGACCACGGGGGCATGGGCGCGCCGCGCATTGTGGACGTTCGCCAGCCCGTTGGCGAGCCCGGGGCCGAGGTGGAGCAGGGTGGAGGCCGGCTTCTCCGCCATGCGCGCGTAGCCGTCGGCGGCCCCCGTCACGACGCCCTCGAACAGGCCGAGCACGCAGCGCACGCCCCCGACCCGATCCAGCGCCGCCACGAAGTGCATCTCCGAGGTGCCGGGGTTGGCGAAGCAGACCTCCACCCCGGCCCCGGCCAGCGTCCTCACCAAGCTCTCCGCCCCGTTCATACCCTCCCCCTCTCGTGCCATCGGACGAGACATGATCTCACGGTTTCGGCGCCGGGGCCGCGCCGAAGGCGCTCTGCTGTCCCTCAGTGGTTGTGCCGGGGCGTCTCCGAGGCGACGCCCCTGTACTTGAGCGCCGACTCGAGGACCCCGCCGCCGTCGAGCCCGCTGACCGAGGCGCGGTAGAGCTCCTGCCAGGGGGTGCGGCTCGGGGGGATGGGCGGGACGCCGTCCTCCCGTTTGCGGCGTTCGATCTCCTCTTCCGGCACCAGCGCGTCGCAGCGTCCGGCTTCGAGGTCGATGCGGATCGTGTCGCCGGTGCGCAGCCATGCGAGGCCGCCCCCGGCGGCGCTCTCCGGGGTGGCGTGGAGGACCGAGGGGCTGTCGGAGGTGCCGGACTGGCGGCCGTCCCCGATCGTGGGCAGCGTCGTGATGCCGCGCTTGATGAGCGCGTCCGGCGGCTGCATGTTCACGACCTCCGCCGAGCCCGGCCAGCCCAGGGGCCCGGTGCCCCGGATCACCAGGATGGACCGCTCGTCGATGTCGAGGTCGGGGTCGTTGATGCGCTTGTGGTAGTCGTCGGAGCCGTCGAAGACGACCGCACGCCCCTCGAAGACGCCCTCCCTGCCGGGCGTGCTCAGGTAGCGCGCCCGGAACTCGTCGGAGACGACGCTCGTCTTCGCGATCCCGAAGTCGAAGAGGTTGCCGGAGAGGACCTTGAACCCGGCGCGCTCCTGCAGCGGCGCGTCGTACGGCGAGATCATCTCCCGGTCCGTGCTCTCGCTCTCCGCGACGTTCTCGGCCAGCGTACGGCCGGTGACCGTAAGCACCGAGCCGTCCAGCTTCCCGGCCCGAAGGAGCTCGTTCAGCACCGCCGGGACGCCGCCCGCGCGGTGGAAGCGCTCGCCGAGGTACGAGCCCGCGGGCTGCATGTTTACGAGCAGCGGCACCTCGTAGCCGCGGGCCCAGTCCCCCGGCCGTATCTCCACGCCCGCGTGGCGGGCCATGGCCACGACGTGCGGCTGGGCGTTGGTCGAGCCGCCGATCGCCGCGACGGCGACGATCGCGTTCAGGAACGCCTCGCGCGTCAGGATCCTGGACGGGCGCAGGTCCTCGTGGGCCATCTCGACCACGCGGCGGCCGGTGTCGTAGGCCATCTGGCCCCGCTCGCGGTAGGGCGCCGGGATGGCCGCGCAACCGGGCAGCGAGAGGCCGAGGGCCTCGGCGACGGCGTTCATCGTCGAGGCGGTGCCCATGGTGTTGCAGTGCCCGGAAGAGGTCGCGGAGGCGAGGGCCGCGTCGAAGAACTCCTCCTCGCTTATCTTGCCGGCGGCGAGGCGGCGGCGGTTCTTCCAGATCACGGTCCCCGAACCGACGAGCTCGCCCTCGAAGTACCCGTCGAGCATCGGGCCGCCGGAGAGCACGATCGCGGGGATGTCCACCGTCGAGGCGGCCATGACCCCGGCCGGCGTGGTCTTGTCGCAGCCGGTCGTCAGCACGACGGCGTCGATGGGGTAGCCGTGCAGGATCTCGACGAGCCCGAGGTAGGCGAGGTTGCGGTCCAGCGCCGCGGTGGGCCTGCGGCAGTTCTCGAAGATCGGGTGCACCGGGAACTCCATCGGGATGCCGCCGGCGTCGCGTATGCCGTCGCGCACGCGCCTGGCGAGCTCCAGGTGGATCCGGTTGCAGGGCGAGAGGTCGCTGCCGGTCTGCGCGATGCCGACGATCGGCCTGCCCGAGCGCAGCTCGTCGGGCGTGAGCCCGTAGTTCATGAAGCGCTCTAGGTACAACGCGGTCTGGTCCATGCGCTCGGGGTCTTCGAACCAGTCGCGCGAGCGGAACCGTCTTGCGGGACGGGCCGAATCAGCAGTCATGGTGCATCTCTCCTCCGACCTTCGCGTTCGAACCCGCGAACTCCTCGCGCAGGGACCGCGCTCGCCCCCCAGACGGCGCGGCGCCCGGGCCGCTCCCTTCTGCCGGAAGCCGATCGACTCCCCCTCGGACGAGGGCCCGACACGGAATCATTATAGACGCTGCCTACTCCACGGCCGCCGGCGTGAAGACGGGGCCTCAAGCGTTGGCGGCTCCGCCGGTGGGGCTGCCGTGGCACTTCTTGTACTTCTTCCCGGAGCCGCACGGACAGGGATCGTTGCGGCCCACCTTATGCGTCTCGTGCCGCGTATCGCCGGACGAAGAGGGTTGCACCGTCGTGACGTTGTACTCGTTTATCGAGTCGTAGACTACCTGGCTCGGTATCAACCCTGCCTCGCCCTCGCCGTCCCGGGCGGTCCCGAGCGCGCGCAGGGTGTTGTCCAGCAGGGCGTGCCAGGTCGGCACGTCCACGCCCGCGGGCCTCGCGTCCAGGAGCTCTTCGACGAGCCCGGAGAGCTGCGGTGCTTGCTCCCTCGCCTCCTCCCGTATCTCGTCGTCGGAACGGCCCCGTCCGCGCACCTCCCGCAGAAACGCGACGAGCCGCTTCGGGTCCGCGGCGTCTCGCTCGGAGCGCCGCAGGAGCTTCTCCGCGTCCCTGACAAACTGGTACTCCTCGGCGAGGACGCGCGCCCGGTGCCTACCGCACATCGGGCACGGTTCCGCCACCTCGGCGTTCTCGAAGACCGCCATGCTGACCTCGACGCCGGTCTCTGCGGGATCGAACCCGAACCCCGACGGGTAGAGGTAGCCGCAGTGGCCGCACTGCGCCGGTATCAACTGAAGTTGTATGTCCATTGGCGCAGTGTAAACGACCCGCCCGGACCTTACGGTCCTAACGGGGTGATCGCGGGCAGCTACGACGGCACCCGTGCGTCGTGGATATCCTGCGCGAGGAGGAGGGCCCGAGGTCCCTCTACAGTAGTATGGGGCGCGGTCGGGCGCCGCGAGGGGGCGGCCTGAGCCACGAGCGGCTGTTGCTCACCGATCGTTCGACGAGGAGGAGTTTCGGATTGGCGAGAGAACTCGAGGTAGCGGTCGCCGCGGCGACGGCGGCGGGGGAGATCCTGCGGAGCAACTTCGGCCGGGAGCAGGTGGTCCGGTACAAGGGCGAGGTCGACGTCGTCACCGAGGTGGACGAGCAGGCGGAGCGGAAGATCGGGGGGATGCTGCGGGAGGCCTTCCCGGAGTACGGGATGCTGGCCGAGGAGGGTGGGGCGCGGGAGGGCGGGGGCGAGCACCGCTGGATCGTGGACCCTCTGGACGGCACGAGCAACTTCGCCCACGGGCTCCCGGTCTTCTGCGTCTCCATCGCGCTGGAGAGGGCCGGCGAGGTCGTCCTGGGCGTGGTCCACGACCCGATGAGGGAGGAGATCTTCGTCGCCGAGCGCGGCGGCGGAGCCACCCTCGACGGGCGGCCCATACGCGTCTCCGAGACGGACGAGCTCATCCGGGCGCTGCTCGTCACCGGCCTCCCGTACGACCGCGACGCCATGCCGGCCGCCCTCGACCTTCTCTCGCGGTTCGCCGTCCTCACGCAGGGCTTGAGGGGGCTGGGCTCCGCGGCCCTCGACGTGTGTTACGTGGCCGCCGGAAGGGTGGACGGCTACTACGAGCGCGGCGTCCGGCCGTGGGACGTCGCCGCGGGGGCCCTCATCCTCGAAGAGGCCGGGGGCACGGTAACGAACTTCCGGGGGGAGAAGCTCGACCTCCAAGGACTGGAGATCGTCGCGAGCAACACGGCTCTGCACCCATCGATCGTGGACGTCACGGGGGCTGACCCTGCGGAGGACCTGCTCGGGCTCCCCGCGCCCTCCTTCCCCCGCCGGGTCGGGCCGCCGCCCGCGCCGGATCCGACGGCACCGAACTCGACGGCTCCGAAGCACCCGTCGTAGAACGGCGCCCCCGCCCCGGGCCGTTGACGACGAGGAGATAAGGCCGGCGGCGCAGCACGAGCGTGGCAGGGACCGCCGGCATCGGCCTCCGCCCCGCCCGCAGCCGGACCCGACGCGCGAGAGAACCTACTTCTTCTCGAAACCGACCACTCGCAGGTACCGCGAAAGCCGGTAGTCCTCGTGCGCTCCGCGGACGAAGCTCCCGCCCGCGAGGGGCGCTGCAGCCGCTCGGGAGCGCCGGTGACGCGCTTGCACGATCCGTCCTGCGCGAGCGGCCAAACGCCTTCCGAGTACTTCTTGACTTTTGTTCTTGACGCGAACAAAAGTCACAGGTATTGTGACGGCGGATGCTAACTCGCCATGGGGGGCGAGGATCGGGAAGGAGGAGAGCGTTTATGCAGTTCTGGGTGCTTCTGTTGGTGGTTCTGGGTTTTCTGTGGCTGTTGCAGGCGGTCGGGACGTACTTTCAGATGGCGCATTACCGGAAGGTTCTCGGCGGGATCACGGCCGAGGCGGACGAGGGGTACGTCGGGGTCGGCAACGCGAAGTCGTACTTCGGCAAGGGCGTCATCCTGATGCTGGTGGTGGGTGAGGACGGCGTCGTGGGCAGGGCGCTCAGGATGCGGGGCAGGACGGTCTTCGCCAGGTTCGAGGACGCCGATCGGCTCGTGGGGCTCGGGATCGACGAGTTGAGGGACGGGGAACGAGAGGGTCCGGAAGATCCGGGGACCATGGCGGCCGCGCGGATGGCCGTCGAGCAGATAGACCGCATCCGCGCGCAGAAAGCGGGGGCCGCCGTGAGCTAGGGGAGAGGCGCATGGGGGTTGGGGAACCGTTGGTTGGCCGAAGGAGGAGGATACATGCAAGGGTTGTTCGTCGCGCTGCTCCAGGCAGAGGGTGAGCAGGCGACCGCTCAGACCGGGGGCGTCTTCGGCGCCCTGGGGAGGGCCGCCGAGTGGTTTATCGGGCTGTTCCAGGCGGGGGCCGAGACGTTCGTCGGCTTCGTCACCGGGATCATCCCGCTGTTGATCGTGCTGCTCACGTTCTTTTACTTCTTGATCAACGTGATCGGGCAGGATCGCGTGCAGCGCGCGGCGCGTTTCGCCGCCGGCAACGTCATCACCAGGTACACGCTTCTGCCGCTCATCGCGGTCTTCTTCCTCACGAACCCGATGGCGTACACCTTCGGGACGTTTCTGGAGGAGAAGTACAAGCCGGCGTTCTACGACTCGGCGGTCTCGTTCGTGCACCCGCCGCTCGGGCTCTTCCCGCACGTAAACGCGGCGGAGCTCTTCGTGTGGCTCGGCGTGGCGACCGGGATACAGCGCCTCGGGTTGCCGCTCGGGGACCTCGCGGTCAGGTACCTCATCGTGGGGCTTATCGTGATCTTTATCCGCGGGCTCGTGACGCAGTACATAACCCAATTCCTGGCGCGTCGTCAGGGCGTCGAGCTGTAGGGGAGGGGCGACGTGCAAGAGAGAGTGTTCAGGGCCGTAAAGGTGGAGCGGGGTCCCCAGGGTTGGGGCGGGCCGCTCGTCATCCAGCCCACCGCGGAGAAGGACAAGATCGTCGCGGTCACCGGCGGGGGCATCCCGGAGGTGGCGAGGCGGCTGGCCGAGCTGACGGGTGCGGAGGCGGTGGACGGCTTCAGGGCGCCGCCGCCGGAGAGCGAGATCGCCGCCGTAGTCGTGGACTGCGGCGGGACGGCGCGGGCCGGCGTCTACCCGAGGAAGCGCATCCCGACGATCAACCTCACCCCCGTGGGCCAGTCGGGACCGCTGGCGCAGTTCATAAAAGAGGACATCTACGTCTCCGGCGTGCGGGAGGCCAACATAACCCCGGCCGACGGCGAGACGACGGCCGCAGCATCGAACGGCGGCCAGGGCGCGGCGGCGAACCCGTTCGTCTCCTCGACCACCGACAGGGGCCCGGCGGCGGGGTCCGAGGCCGCCGCCGACTCCGACCAGGTGCGGGCGGGCGGCTTCACCGGGTTTATCGCCCGGTTCGGGCGAGGGATCGGCGGGGTCGTCGGGATCCTGTTCCAGAGCGGGCGCCAGTCCATCGACACGGTGATAAGGAACGTCCTGCCGTTTATCGCGTTCGTGACGCTCCTCATCGGCATCATCAACGCCTCGGGGCTGGGGAACCTCATCGCCAACACCCTCTCGCCGCTCGCGGGGAACCTGGTGGGGCTGCTGGTGCTCTCGGTGATCGTGGGCCTGCCGTTCCTCTCGCCGGTCCTCGGGCCGGGGGCCGTCATCGCGCAGGTCATAGGCGTCCTGATCGGCGACCAGATCGCGCGCGGCGCAATAGACCCGTCGTTCGCCCTGCCGGCGCTGTTCGCCTACAACGTGCAGGTCGGCTGCGACTTCGTGCCCGTGGGGCTGGCCCTGGGCGAGGCGAAGCCGAAGACCATCGAGATCGGCGTGCCGGCCGTGCTGTTCTCGCGCCAGATCACCGGCCCCCTGGCCGTGATCATCGCCTTCCTGTTCAGCTTCGGGCTCTACCAGTAGGGGCCCCGAGGAACCCGTAAGGAGGAACCTGCGTGGAACCCATTTATTCGACGGAGATCAAGGAGATAGGTCCGGAGGTCGAGGCATTTCTCGAGGAGAAGTACCTGATCCTGTTCGAGGTCGGCGCCCCCCCGGAGCTCGCGGAGATGAGCGTCCTCCACGACTGCTCGCACATGCGCGAGGAGCCGCCGGCCCCCGGGGACGTTCTCGCCATCGGCGAGAAGGAGTTCCGCGTGACGGCCGTCGGCGAGAAGGCCTGGAAGAACGTGGCCGAGCTCGGCCACGCGGTCTTCGTGTTCAACGGCGCCCGGGAGGCCGAGATGCCGGGCCAGATCTGCCTCGAGGAGGGAAGTACGCAGGGGCTCGCGGAGGCGGTGAAGCCCGGCGTCCGTCTGGAGATGAGGGCGGGCGCCGGCATCGGGGCCGCGAGGGGCGGGGAGGACGCCGCGCGTGAGTCTTAGGCGGAAGCTCGAAGCCCTCGGGCGCGAGGGGAGGCCCGTGCGGGTCGGCCTCGTGGGGGTGGGGCAGATGGGCCGGGGCTTCGTCGCCCAGGTCGCCGGCATCCCCGGCATGGAGGTCGTGGTCGCCGCCGACATGGACCCCAAGCGGGCGATGTCGGCCTTCCGGGAGACGGGGCGAGACCCCATCGAGGGCCTGAGCGGCACCCCCGAGCGCCCGGCCGCGACGGACGACGCCCTCGGGCTCGTCCGCTCGCCCACCGTCGACGTGGTCGTCGAGGCGACGGGCGTCACGGAGATCGGCGCCCGCGTCGCCTACGAGGCCATACAAGAGGGCAAGCACATGGTCATGCTCAACGCCGAGACCGACGTCACCGTCGGGGCGGTCCTCGGCCGCATGGCCGAGAGCGCCGGCGTCGTCTACACCGGCTCGGCCGGCGACGAGCCCGGCGCCATAATGGAGCTCTACGACTTCGCCCGGTCTTTAGGCTTCGAGGTCGTCGTCGCCGGCAAGGGGAAGAACAACCCGCTGGACGTCTCGGCCACCCCCGAGTCGCTCGCCGAGGAGGCGGGGCGCAAGAAGATGAACCCCAAGATGCTCGCCTCGTTCGTGGACGGCACCAAGACGATGGTCGAGATGGCCTCCGTCGCCAACGCGGTCGGCTTCTCCGTGGACGTGCCGAACATGCACGGGCCCGCAGAGACGGTGCCGAAGAAGCTCGGTGAGGTTTTCAGCCTCGAGGAGGAGGGGGGCATCCTGTCGGGCTACGGCACGGTGGACTACGTGCGCGGGGTCGCCCCCGGCGTCTTCGTCATCGTGCGCTCGGGGGAGGGAGCCGTGCGGGAGACGATGCAGTACCTCGGCATGGGGGAGGGCCCGAACCACGTCCTCTACCGCCCCTACCACCTCACGAGCCTCGAAACCCCGATCTCCGTCGCCCGCGCCGCGATCTACGGCGAGCCCACGATCGTCTCGCGGCCCGTACCGTCGGCCGAGGTGGTGGCGGTGGCGAAGCGCGACCTCGTCCCCGGCGAGAAGCTCGGCGGCATCGGTTCGGCGGACTACTACGGCGGCGTCTACAACGTCGCAGAGGCCGAGGAGATGCTCCCCTTGGGGCTCGCCGCCGGGGCGCGCGTCACGCGCCCGATACAGAAGGGGAGCGTCGTGCCGCGCTCGGGGGTCGAGATGGCCGGGGACTCGTTCGTGGTGGACCTGCGCCGGCTGCAGGACGCGGCCCTGAGGCAGTAGGCCGCGATGATCTCCCGTTACCCGGCCGACCGCCGAAACCTCTCCGAGGAGGACCACCTCATCCTCAAGGTCCTCCGGCTCTACTACGAGCGCCACCTCACCCAGAGCGAGGTCGCGCGCAGGATGGGTTTCTCGCGGCCGAAGGTCTCGAAGCTTATCTCCGAGGGGAGGGCGCGGGGGCTCGTCAAGATCGAGATAGCCACGCCGGGCGAGGACTTCGCCGCGTTGGAGATAGCCGTGGAGGATCGCCACGGCCTCGCGGAGGCGGTGGTGGCCTCCTCCGTGGGGGACCGCGGGGTCACCGAGCTCTCGGTCGGCGCCTCCGCCGCCGCGGTCCTCGGCCGGATCTGCACCCGCACGACGGTGCTCGGGATCTCCTGGGGCAGATCCTCCCGGGCCCTGGCGGACGTCCTGATCCCGCAGGCTTTTCTGTGCGGCAAGGTGGTGCCGCTCGTGGGGGGGATGGGCAGGGCCGAGGCCGCGCTGCACTCCAACCAGATCGCGGCGACCCTGGCCGAGAAGCTCTCCGCGGAGGCCCTCTACCTCTCGGCCCCGGCCATCGTCCCCTCGCCCCAGAGCCGGGCGGAGCTTCTGGAGACGCCGGGGATCGAGGACGTCCTGGCGGAGGGGCCGCGTGCGACGTGGCCGTCGTCGGGATCGGGGGCATCCTCTCCTCCTCGACGCTCGTGGGGGCGGGGTACTTCACCCCGGAGGAGTTTCTCGGCCTCAAGGAACGGGGCGCCGTCGGGGACGTCTGCTGCCATTTCCTCGACGCGGGGGGGGAGGCTTGCCTCCCGGGCTTCTCCGAGAGGGTCGTCGGCCTCACCCTCGATCAGCTCCGCGCGATCCCCAAGGTCATAGGGCTCGCCGCCGGGGCCGAGAAGGCCGAGAGCGTCGCGGCGGCGATCAGGGGCGGCTACGTCTCGACCCTGGTCTGCGACCGGGAGCTGGCCGAAGCGTTGTTGGAAGTCGGAAGATAAAGGAGGCCGCAATTGCAGAACGACGGTAAGCGGGTGGAGCTTCTAAGACAGATGCTCCTCAGCCGCCACTTCGACGAGAAGGTGAACGACCTCTACGCCGAGGGCAAGGTCCACGGCACGGCCCACTTCTACGTGGGACAGGAGTCCGTCGCCGTGGGGGCCATAGCCGCCCTGAAGGAAGGGGACGTAATAACGTCCACCCACCGTGGGCACGGGCACGCGATCGCCTTCGGGCTGGACGTGGACCGGATGGCGGCCGAGCTTCTCGGCCAGGCGACGGGCTACTGCCACGGCAAGGGCGGCTCGATGCACATCGCCGACGTCGGCGCGGGGATGCTCGGGGCGAACGGGATCGTCGGCGGAAGCATGGGGATCGCGTGCGGCGCCGCCTGGGCGTTCAAGAGGCGCGGGCAGGACAACGCCGCGATCTGCTTTTTCGGCGAGGGGGCGACGAACGAGGGGATCTTCCACGAGACGCTGAACATGGCGGCGATCTGGAAGCTCCCCGTCGTCTTTCTGTGCGAGAACAACCAGTACGGGATGTCCATGAGCGTCAAGAAGGCGACCGCGATCGAGAACATCTCCGACCGCGCCTCCGCCTACGGCATGCCCGGCGTCACCGTCGCAGGCTCGACGCTCGACGAAGTCTACAACGCCACGCGGGAGGCGCTGGAGCGGGCGCGCGCCGGCGAGGGGCCGACGCTGATGGAGGCGATCACCTACCGCTACCTCGGCCACTCCAAGAGCGACGCGAACCTGTACCGCACCCGCGAGGAGATCGCGACCTGGCGCAAGCAGGACCCGATACAACGCTTCGCCACCGTCCTCGAGGGCGAGGGCGTCCTGGAGCGGGACGAGTGGCGCAAGCTCGACGAAGAAACACGGCTGAGGATCGAGGAGGCCTTCGAGAAGGCCTCCCGAGAGCCGGATCCCCAGCCCGAATCCGCCCTGGAGGACGTCTATGCCTGAGCGCGAGATCACCTACCGCGAGGCCGTCCGCGAGGCGATGGTCGGCGCGATGCGGGAGAACGACGAGGTCTTTCTGATGGGAGAAGACGTCGGCGTCTACGGCGGGGCCTTCGGCGTCAGCCGCGGCATGATCGAGGAGTTCGGGGAGGAGCGGGTGGTCGACACCCCGATCTCCGAGGCCGGCTACGTCGGCCTGTGCACCGGCGCCGCCCTCATGGGGATGCGCCCGATCGCCGAGATCCAGTTCTCCGACTTCATGACGCACTGCATGGACCAGCTCGTCAACCAGGCCGCCAAGATCCGGTACATGTTCGGGGGCGAGGGCCGCGTCCCGATGGTGGTCCGTACCCCCGGAGGCGCCGGCACGGGTGCGGCCGCCCAGCACTCCCAGTCCCTCGAAGCCTGGTTCGTCCACACCCCGGGCCTCAAGGTCGTCATGCCGTCGACGCCCTACGACGCGAAGGGGCTGCTGCTCTCCGCGATCGACGACCCGAACACGGTGATCTTTTACGAGCACAAGCTCCTCTACAACAAGAAGGGCACCGTCCCCGAGGAGCCCTACCGCGTACCTTTAGGCGAGGCGAACGTGAGCCGGATCGGCGACGACGTCACGATCGTGACGGCCGGCCTGATGCACCACTACGTGCTCGAAGCGGCCGAGGCGCTCGCCGACGCGGGCGTCGAGGCCGAGGTGGTGGACCTTCGCACCCTCTCGCCGATGGACGACGCGGCCGTGCGGCGCTCCATCGAGAAGACCGGCAAGCTCGTCGTGGTCGAGGAGGACGTGAAGACGGCGGGCTGGGGGGCCGAGGTGGTCTCCCGGATCGTCGAGGGCGAGAGCTTCTACAGCCTGGACCGTGCCCCGGCGCGCGTGGCGGGGGCGGACGTCCCGATCCCGTACAACCGCGACCTCGAGGCCCACGTCCGCCCGACGCCCGAGAAGGTGGTCGAGGCGGTCAGGAACCTCGTCGACGCCCGCAAGGGGGTGTACGCCTAGATGGCGACCGAGCTGAAGGTCCCGAAGCTCGGCATGGACATGGAGGAGGCGAACATCCTCCGCTGGATCGTCGAGGAGGGCCAGTCGGTCGAGAAGGGCGACCCCGTCCTCGAGATCGACACCGACAAGGTCTCCTACGAGGTGGAAGCGAACGCCGACGGCGTCATCCGTCGGGTGCGCGGCGAGGAGGGCGAGACGGTCCCCGTCGGCGCCACCCTCGCCTACATAGCGGCCCCGGGCGAGGAGTTCGAGGAACCCGTCGGCGCCAACGGAGCCTCCTCTCCGGCCGCGCAGCCTTCGCTCCCCGACGCGGCCCCCACGGCGACGGAGGAGACGAGGGAGCACCGCAACGGCCGCCGCGGGGTACGCGCCTCCCCCGCCGCCCGGAGGGCCGCCGCCACGCGAGGGATCTTCATAGAAGACATCCCGGGCTCCGGACCCGGCGGGAGGATCTACCTCTCCGACGTCCTCGAGGCGGACGTCCGCCAAGCGACGCCTGACGAGGTGCCTCAGGAAGCGCCGCCCCGAACGCCCGCCGTCCCCGCGACGGGCGCACAGCATCCATCCGGGGCGCCCGCCCCCGTCGAGCCCCCTCCCGCGGAAGATGCCGAGCGCGAGCTTCTCTCTCGGGTCCGGCGCGTCGGCGCGGAGCGGACGGCGAAGAGCTTCGGGGACGTGCCGCACTTCTACCTCACCCGGGACCTGGAGGCGGACGGCCTCTTGGAGCTCCGGGAGCGCCTGAAGGCGAAGATGTACCCGGCCCTCTCCCTGACGGAGCTTTTCGCGCTCGCCATCGCGCGGACCCTGAAGGGCCACCCGCGCCTCAACGCGCGTTACGTGGACGGCGGGTACGTGGACTTGAACCGGCGGGTGAACCTCGGGATCGCGACGGCGACGGACGAGGGGCTCGTGGTGCCGGTCCTCAAGGGGGCCGACTCGCTACCCCTGCGCGAGCTCGTCCCGGCCGTGAAGGAGCTTATTGGTAGGGCGCGGGAGGGGAAGCTCGGGGCGGACGACCTCTCCGGCGGCACCTTCACCGTCTCCAACCTGGGTATGATGGGGGTAGACGCCTTCGACGCCATAATCAACGCCCCGCAGGCGGGGATTCTGGCGCTGGGACGGGTACGGACGGTCCCGGAGTGGCGGGAGGGGGCGTGGCTGCCGCTGCGCGTGATCTCCGCGACGCTCTCGGTGGATCACCGGGTGGCCGACGGGGCGGACGGGGCGCGGTTCCTCGGGGACCTGCAGGCGGCCCTGTCGGACTGGGAACTGTTGTTGTGAGGGGGAGCTGAGAGGGGACCGGCGTGAAGGTCGAGAACGAGGCTATCCTGAGGTGTCCGAACTGCCGGGTGGAGGGGCGGCACGGGCTCCTGTACCTGTCGAACCGCCTGCGCGCCAGCCGCTGCGACAACTGCGGCTACACGCAGATGTTCTCCGGCCACATCTACGCCGAGTACGCCAGGGACGTGACGGACCGGGCCACCTCCCTCCCGCGGAGGCTGGCCGGGCAGGCGATCCGCCACCCGCTCGACGTCTTCGGGTGGCCCGCGAAGGCCCTCCTCAAACCCCTCGGGCTCCTGAGCGAGGTGGGCAAGGTGACGGACTTCGAGCGCCGGAGCCACCGGCGCCCGGCCACGCGCGGCTGAAGACGCCGGAGAGCCGATAACCCGAACCAGATCTACGACCACGCGGGAGGCCCGCGTGATAGGAGGAGCAGCGGTATGGTCGAGAAAGAAGCGGTCGTAGGCCCCGAAGCCGGCCTCCACGCCCGCCCCGCCGCCAACTTCGTCAAAAAGGCCAAGCAGTTCGACTCGGAGATCAAGGTGGTCAAGGGCGGGCGCGAGGCGAACGCGAAGAGCACCCTCAAGATCATGACCCTGGGCGCGAAGAAGGACGACAGGATCCTCATCCGGGCCGAGGGGGAGGACGCGGAGGCGGCGGTGGACGCCCTCGTGGAGCTTATCTCGGCGGAGGAGTAGGCGCGTGGGAGCCCCACTGAAGCTCACCGGCGTGGCGGCCTCCGAGGGGGTCGCCGTCGGCCCGGCCTTCGTGCACGCCCCCAGAGAGCTCCGCCCCGAGCGCGAGAGCATCCCCAAAGGGACCGTGGAGGAGGAGATCGGCCGTTTCCGGGGGGCGGTCGAGGCCGTGGTCCGGACGCTCACGCAGACGGCCGAGGAGATGCGCGCCTCGGGGAGCGGGTCCGAGGCCGAGATCTTCGAGGCCCACGCGGAGATGGCCGAGGACCCGGAGCTCCACTCCGAGGTCGAGGAGCGCGTGGGAGACCTGACGAGCCCGGAGGCCGCCGTGCTCGCCGTCGGCGAGGAGTTCGCCGCCCTCTTCGCCGAGGCCGACGACGAGTACCTCGCCGCCCGCGCCGACGACGTCCGCGACGTCTCCTCCCAGATCGCCGCCGAGCTTATGGGCGGCAGGGCCGCCGGCCTCGCGGCGCTGGAGGAGCCCTGCGTCGTCCTGGCCCGCAACCTCGCCCCCTCGGACACTGCCCGCATCCCCAGGGGCGTGGCGCTCGGCTTCGTCGTCGCCGAAGGCTCCCGGACCTCGCACGTCTCGATCATGGCCCGCTCGATGGGCATCCCGGCGGTCGTGGGCGTCGGGACGGCGCTCGAAGGGGCGTTCGGGGCAAACGTCGTCGCCGTGGACGGGACGGAGGGCTACGCGGTCGCCGACCCGGACGAGGCGACGGTCACCGCCTTCGAGGAGAGACGAAAGGGCGCCGCCGCGGAGGCGACCGCGCTGGAGGAGTACAAGGGGATCGAGGCTCGGACGGGCGACGGGCGGCGCATCGAGGTCTCGGCGAACATAGGCTCCGCCGGGGAGGCCGACGGCGCGATCTCCTGGGGCGCCGAAGGGGTGGGGCTCTTCCGCACGGAGTTCCTTTTTATGGAGCGGCCCGAGCTGCCGACGGAGGAGGAGCAGTACGCGGCCTACCGCGGGGTCGCCGAGGCGTTCGGGAACCGGCCCGTCATCGTGCGCACGCTCGACGTCGGCGGCGACAAGGACCTGCCCGGCGTCAGCCAACCCGAGGAGGAGAACCCGTTTCTCGGGTGGCGCGGCATCCGCATGTGCCTGGACGTGCCGGAGCTCTTCAAGCCCCAGCTGCGCGCCATCCTGCGCGCCGCGCGCCACGGCAACCTCAAGGTAATGTTCCCGATGGTCGTGGAGGTCGGGGAGGTGAGGGCGGCGAAGGCGCTCCTCGACGAGTGCCGCGGGGAGCTGGAGGGCGAGGGGACGCCCTTCGGCGAGGTCGAGGTCGGGGTGATGGTCGAGACGCCCGCGGCGGCGATCTGCGCCGCGTCCCTGGCCCCGGAGGTCTCGTTCTTCTCCGTCGGGACGAACGACCTGGTCCAGTACACGCTCGCGGCGGACAGGGGCAACGAGCGCCTGACCCGCCTGCAGAGCGCGGACCACCCGGCCGTCCTCGCCCTCATCGAACGAACCTGCGAGGCGGCGCGGGCGGCGGGCATCTGGGTCGGGGTCTGCGGCGAGGCCGCCGGGGAGCCCGCGATGATACCGAAGCTCATAGCGATGGGCGTCACCGAGCTCAGCATGAGCGCCCCCTCGATCCCCCGGGCGAAAAAGATCATCTCCGAGACGTAGAAACCCCCGAAACGCGCCCCGCGCGCGTCTCGGAGCGGCCGCGCGGCTAGCGGCGCGCGGCCTCGCGGCGCGGCTGCGACTCGGCCGCCACGAGGACGGGCCTGCCGGCCCCACGCGTGACGCGCTCGGCGACGCCCGCCCCCGAGAACATCCGCTCGTACCACGGGCGTCGCTTGCCGCCGACGACGATAAGACCGGCCTCGATCTCCTCGCCGAGGACGACGGTCTCCTTCTCCGGCTTGCCCTCCTTGTAGTAGGAAGCGGCCACGGTCCCGCCCAGCTCGGATTCTATGCGCCTCACCCGGGCATCCAGCACGGCGAGCCCCCTCAGCCTCCTCCGCTCCAGCATAGCCTCGCTCCGCTCCTTCGCCGTCGTGTGCGGGTAGGGCAGCTCCGGCGCCGTGGAGACCACGTGCACGACGCACAGCTCTGAACCGGTGCCGTTCGCCAGCTCCGCCGCCGCATCCTCGGCCACGGCGGCCTCCGCAGAGCCGTCCGTCGCTAGCAAAATCTTCGTCGGAAACAAACCTTCTCCTACAAGAGTCGAACGATAAGTGCTAAATACACATAGAGGCTACCCCGCAGGAGCCATCTTGCAAACGCGATATGTGAAGGGGGCCACCCCTGACCCGGGCATCGTTCCGCGGGCGGGCTTGTTCCGTGGCGGCGGGTGCGCGATCCGCTAGACTCCCGCTTTGCGGGGTCGGGGGGCGTGTCGGGCGGCGAGGCCGGGGAGGTGGGGCGGATGATCAGCGGGAGGACGGGGGTGCTGGCCCTGATCGGGCAACCCGTCGGGCACAGCTTGAGCCCCCGGATGCACAACGCGTCCTTCGCCGCCGAGGGGTTGGATTTCGTCTACGTGTGCCTGGACGTGGACCCCGCCGACCTGCCCGCCGCGGTGAGGGGTGCTGCCGCCCTCGGGCTCCGCGGCTTCAACGTGACCATGCCCCACAAGCGGGCGATGGTCTCCCTAGTCGACGAGCTGGATGAGGGGGCCCGGGTCTCCGGGGCGGTCAACACCGTAGTGATCGAGGGCTCCACGCTCCGCGGCTACAACACCGACGGCGGCGGGATGGTCGAGGCTTGCAGGGAGGCCGGGATCGGGCTCTCCGGCCGCCGCGTCTTGCTCCTCGGTGCCGGGGGGGCCGCGGCCTCTGTCGCCGTCGCCCTCGGCGGCGAGGGGATCGGGGAGCTGCGCCTCTACAACCGCAACGTCGAGAACGCCGAAGCCCTCGCGCAGAAGCTCAGCGCCGCGGGCCTGGAGACGGTCGGGGTCTACGGGGCCGGCGCGCTCGACGAGGCCGCCGGGGACGCGGACGTCATCGTGAACGCCACGCCCCTCGGCATGAAGGACGGCGACGCCCTGCCGGTCCCCGAGGAGCTTCTCGAAGCGGGCAAGGCGGTCTGCGACGCCGTTTATCGTCCCGGCGGAGAGACCCTGCTCGTCCGGCGCGCCCGCGAGCGCGGCGCGCGCGTCGTCGCCGGCGAACGGATGCTGCTCTACCAGGGCGTGCTCGCGCAGAGGCTCTGGACCGGCCGGGAGCCGAACGTCGAGGCGATGAGCGAGGCGCTCTCCTAGCGGTTCGCGGAGGCGCACCGGGTCCTCCGGCCCGTCGGAGACGGCTCCCTCTTGCCGCACGAAATGCTCTGCTCGCGCCCCGTCCGGGGTTTGCGCTGGGGACGGGGGGCGAGCAGAATGGCGGGCCAGGGAGACGAGGAGGTCAGGAATGGGTAGCCCGGGAACGAGGACCGGAGCGGGCCGCGCAGGAGGGAGACGCACGGTGGGACGCGGTCCCGGGCTACCCCCGGAGCGTGACGGGGAAGCGGGAGTAGGGAGGAGACGGATGCAGCGCACACGAGGGGGCGGCGTTGGCTGAGATAACGGGGTTACGAGAGGCGGTAGCCGGGCTCGTCGGCGACGGGGACACCGTCGCGCTGGAGGGTTTCACGCACCTCATCCCGTTCGCCGCCGCCCACGAGATCGTCCGCCAGGGGAAGAGGGACCTGACCCTCGTGCGGATGACCCCCGACCTCGTCTACGACCAGATGATAGGGATGGGCGCGGCGAAGAAGCTCGTCTTCTCCTGGGGCGGCAACCCCGGCGTCGGCTCCCTGCACCGCTTCCGCGACGCCGTCGAGCGGGGCTGGCCCCTCCCCTTGGAGATCGAGGAGCACTCGCACGCCGGGATGGCCAACCGCTACGTCGCGGGCGCCTCGAACCTCCCCTTCGCGGTCCTGCGCGGCTACGTAGGCACCGACCTGCCGAAGGTGACCCCTACGATCGAGCCGATCGCGTGCCCGTTCACCGGGGAGGAGCTGACGGCGGTGCCGGCGCTGAACCCGGACGTGGCCGTGATCCACGCCCAGCAGGCGGACCGCAAGGGCAACGTGTTGCTGTGGGGGATCACGGGCATCCAGAAGGAGGCCGCGCTCTCGGCGAAGCGCGTGATCGTCACGGTCGAGGAGGTCGTCGACGCGTTCGAGGAGCACACCTTCGGGATCGTGCTGCCCTCGGTAGCGGTGGACGCGGTGTGCGCGGTGCCCCAGGGCGCGTACCCGTCCTACGCCCACGGCTACTACGCCCGGAGCAACGCCTTCTACGAGGCCTGGGACCCCATCGGGCGGGACCGCGAGAAGTTCCGGGGATGGATGGAGAGGCACGTGCTCGGGGTGGAGGACTTCTCCGAGCACCTACGGAGCATCCGGCAAGAGGGGGCGATGGGATGACGGAGGGGGAGGGGCGGGGCTACACCGCCGACGAGATGATGACGGTGGCGGCCTCGAGGAGGCTCGGGGACGGGACGGTCTGCTTCGTTGGGATCGGCATCCCGAGCCAGGCGGCGAACCTCGCCCGCCTCACCCACGCCCCCGGGTGCGTCCTGATCTACGAGTCCGGCACCATCGGGGCGAAGCCCGAGGTCTTGCCCCTCTCGATCGGCGACGGCGAGCTCGCCGAGCACGCCGACTCCGTGGTTTCGGTCCCCGAGATCTTCAACTACTGGTTGCAGGCGGGCCGGGTGGACGTCGGGTTCCTGGGGGCGGCCCAGATCGACCGCTTCGGGAACCTGAACACGACGGTCGTGGGCTCCTACGAGGAGCCGAAGGTCCGCCTGCCCGGCGCGGGCGGGGCGCCGGAGATCGCGGCCTCGGCGAAGGAGGTGTTCGTCGTCCTCCGCCAGTCCAGGCGGGCCTTCGTGGAGAAGTTGGCGTTCGTGACGTCCGTGGGGCACGCCGAGGGCGGGGACTCGCGCGAGGGGCTCGGGTACACGGGAGGGGGGCCTTCGGTGGTGATCACCGACCTCGGCATCCTGGAGCCCGACCCCGAGACGAGGGAGCTGACGCTCGTCGCGCTCCACCCGGGCTCTACCGTGGAGGAGGCGAGGGAGGCGACGGGCTGGGACCTCAAGGTCGCCGAGAACCTCGGGACGACCGAGCCACCGGGGGAGGGGGAGCTGCGGGTCTTGCGCGACCTCAAGGAGAGGACCGCCGCGGCGAGGAAGGAGAAGGTAGGATGAGGGCGATCGTCCGGGGCGTGGGGCCCCTGGCCGGAAGGAGCGTGTAGGCATGGCTTACGGAGGAGCGATACGCGAGGCCTGGATCGTCGGCGCGGTGAGGACCCCGATCGGGCGCCACGGCGGCGCCCTGAGCTCGGTCAGGCCCGACGACCTCGGGGCGGTCGCCCTGGGCGGCCTCATGGAGCGCGCCGGCGTCCCCGCCGAAGAGGTCGAGGACGTCTACTTCGGCTGCGCCAACCAGGCCGGCGAGGACAACCGCGACGTCGCCAGGATGAGCCTGCTCCTCGCCGGCTTCCCCGAGACGGTTGGCGGCGCCACGGTGAACCGCCTGTGCGGCTCGGGGCTCGAGGCCGTGGCGGGGGTGGCGCGCGCCGTGATGCTCGGCGAGGCCGACGCCTACGTGGGCGGCGGGGTGGAGTCCATGAGCCGCGCCCCGTGGGTGACGCCCAAGCCCGAGCGCGCCTTCCCGACCGGCAACGCCACGGCGTTCGACACCACCTTGGGCTGGCGCATGGTGAACCCGAGGATGGAGGAGATGGGCCACACCGACTCCCTCGGGACCACCGCCGAGAACCTGGCCCAGGAGCGGTTCCTCGTCACCCCGGACGAGGACGACCCGGAGGGGCTCGCCGACGACTACGACGTCTCGCGCGAGGCGCAGGACCGCTTCGCGCTCCACAGCCACGAGAAGGCCGTCGCCGCCCAGGACGGCAAGAGGTTCCGCGACGAGATCGTGCCCGTCACCGTGAAGGGCCGCAAGGGCGCCGAGACGGTCGTCGAGGCCGACGAGGGCCCGAGGCGCGACACGACGATGGAGAAGCTGGCGAAGCTGAGGCCCGCCTTCTCGGGCGAAGGATCCGTCACCGCCGGCAACTCCAGCTCCCTCAACGACGGGGCGGCGGCCGTCCTCGTGGTCTCCAAAGAGTACGCCGAGGCCCACGGCCTTACGCCCCTGGCGAAGGTCAGGAGCGTCGCGGTGGCGGGGGTGCCGCCGCGGGTCATGGGCATAGGGCCGGTGCCGGCCACCAGGAAGGCGCTCTCGCGCGCCGGCATCTCCATGGACGACGTCGGGCTGATCGAGCTCAACGAGGCGTTCGCGGCGCAGAGCCTCGCCGTCGTACACGAGTGGGGGATGGACCAAAGCGACGGGCGGCTGAACCCGAACGGCGGCGCGATCGCCCTCGGGCACCCCCTCGGGGCTTCCGGCGCCCGCATCCTGACGACCCTCGTGCACGAGATGAAGCGGCGACCCGACGTGCGCTACGGCCTCGCCACCATGTGCATCGGCGTCGGGCAGGGGATCGCCATGGTCGTCGAGAACGCGGCCTAGGGGGAGGAGAACCTTGGCGCAAGAATCACGCACAAGGATACCCGGCTACCGCCGCGACGACGACGGCTCCACCCTCCGCTACCCCGACTACGGCTCCACGCGCCTGCGCGTGCCCGAGAAGCCCCTGACCATCCTCCCGCACACCCTCACGGAGGTCACGGGCCCGGCCTACGGCCACGGGAAGGTCCGGCCCCTGGATAACGACCTCACTCGCCAGCACGAGGGCGAGCCTCTGGGAGAGCGCATCGTCGTCACGGGGCGCGTCCTCGACGGCGACGCACGGCCGGTGAGGAACACCCTCGTCGAGGTCTGGCAGGCCAACGCCGCCGGCCGCTACGTCCACGCCGGCGACCGCCACCCCGCCCCGCTGGACCCCAACTTCACGGGCGCCGGGCGGTGCCTCACCGACGAGGAGGGCCGCTACCGCTTCGTCACGATAAAGCCCGGGGCGTACCCGTGGAGAAACCACGAGAACGCGTGGCGCCCGGCCCACGTCCACTTCTCGCTCTTCGGGCCGGCGTTCGCCACCAGGCTCATCACGCAGATGTACTTCCCGGGCGACCCGCTCTTCTCGCAGGACCCGATCTTCCAGTCCGTCCGGGACCCCGAGGATCGGCAGCGCCTCGTCGCGAGGTTCGACCTCTCCCTGACCGAGCCGGAGTGGGCCCTCGGCTACAACTTCGACATCGTCCTGCGCGGGCGCGAGGCGACCCCGATGGAGGACCACCGGTGAGCCTACGGCGCCCGACGCCGTCCCAGACCGTCGGCCCCTTCTTCGCCCCCTCCCTCCTCGGCGAGGACCGCTCCGAGCTCGTCGCGCCGGACCGCCCGGGGGCCGTCCGCGTCGCGGGCACCGTGTACGACGGGGCGGGAGAGGCCGTGCCGGACGCGATGATCGAGGTGTGGCAGGCCAACGCCCACGGCCGCTACAGGCACCCCGAGGACGACCGGGAGGAGCTTCCGCTCGAGGAGGGCTTCGAGGGCTTCGGGCGCTTCGGCTCCGACCCGGACGGCACGTTCTCCTTCGTCACGGTGAAGCCCGGGCCCGTCCCTGGACCGGACGGCACGTCCATGCAGGCGCCTCACGTCGCCGTCTCGGTCTTCGCCCGCGGCCTCCTCAAGCGCCTCGCGACGCGCATCTACTTCCCCGACGAGGGGGAGGCGAACGCCGCCGACCCCGTCCTGCTCTCCGTCGAGGACCCTGGGCTCCGCGAGACGCTCGTGGCGAGGGACGAGGGGGCGCCGCCCTGCGCTTCGACATTCATCTACAGGGCGAGCGGCAGACCGCGTTCTTCGATGTCTGAGGAACTGTTCCGGCCCATCTTCGTCCCGGACGCGTTCCGGGAGGCGGTCGGGGGGCGTGCGTGGCTCGCGGCCATGCTCGAGGCCGAGGCGGCCCTCGCGGTCGCGGGGCCCGCGCCGGCGTGATCCCGCCCGAAGCCGCCGGGACGATCGCCTCGTGTTGCGACGCGGAGCGGTTCGATCCCGAGGAGATCGGGCGGGCCGGACGCGCCGCCGGCAACCCCGTCCCCGCGCTCGTGAAGGCCCTTACCGCCGCCGTTCGCGAGGTCTCCGAGGAGGCGGCCCGCCACGTCCACAGGGGCGCCACGTCCCAGGACGTAACCGACACCGCCGCGATGCTCGTCTGCGGGAGGGCCCTGGACCTCATTCTCGCCGAGGTGGACGGCATCGCCGCCGCCTGCGCCGCGCTCGCGGATGGGCACCGGGGCACCGTCATGCCGGGCAGGACGCTCCTGCAGCAGGCGCTCCCGGTGACGTTCGGGCTGAAGGCCGCGGGCTGGCTCGTCTCGGCGCTCGAGGCGAGGAGGCGGCTGCTCGACGTGCGTTCGAACGGGCTCGCCGCGCAGCTCGGGGGGGCGGCGGGGACGCTGGCGTCCCTGGGCGACTCCGGCCCCGCCGTCCTCGAGGAGTTCGCCCTGGAGCTCGGGCTGCCGGAGCCCATCGTGCCGTGGCACACGGACCGGACGAGGGTACACGGGATCGCGGACGCGCTCTCCCTCCTCGCGGGCGTCCTCGAGAAGGTCTCCGAGGACGTCGTCCTCATGGCCCAGACGGAGGTGGGGGAGGTCGCCGAGCCCGCGGGCGAGGGACGCGGCGGCTCCTCGACCCTGCCCCACAAGCGGAACCCGATCCTCTCCGTCACCGCCGCCGCCTCCTCGCGTCGCGCACGGGACCTCGCGCGGACCCTTCAAGGTTCGATGGTCGGGGAGCACGAGAGGGCGGCGGGCGCCTGGCACGCCGAGTGGGAGGCCCTCTCCGACGCGCTCGCCCTCGCCGGCGGGGCCGCGAGCGCGGTCCGCGAGGTCACGGAGGGCCTGGAGGTGCGCCCCGAGCGGATGCGGGAGAACCTCGACATTACGCACGGCCTTCTCCTTGCCGAGAACGTGACGACCGTCGCGGCGAGGGAGCTCGGCAGGCTCGAGGCCCACGAGCTCGTAAAGGCGGCCTCGCACCGGACGTTCGAGAACGGAAGCTCCCTGCGGGAGGAGATCCTGGCCGAGCCCGCCCTGAGCGACGTCCTCTCGCCCGAGGAGCTCGACGCCGCCCTCGACCCCCAGAGCTACCTCGGGTCGGCGGAGGCGTTCGTAGAGCGGGCCCTGGACTTCTACCGCAAGGAGGTCGGTACATGACGGCAGAGACCGTCGAGTTGAATCACGTGATCGAGGGCCCCGAGGACGCGCCCGTCCTCGTGTTGGCGAACTCCCTTGGCACCACCCTCGATATGTGGGACCCCCAGGTCCCCGCGCTCCGCGAGCGCTTCCGCCTCGTGCGCTACGACCACCGCGGCCAGGGCGCCTCGCCCGTCCCCCCCGGCCCCTACGGGATGGACGACCTCGGGCGCGACGTGCTCGCGCTGATGGACCGCCTCGGCGTCGAGCGCTTCTCCTTCGCGGGCCTCTCCATCGGCGGGATGGTCGGCATGTGGCTCGGGAGCGCGGCGCCCGAGCGCGTCGAGCGCCTCGTCCTCCTGTGCACCGCCGCCCGCTTCGACCCGCCCGACGCCTGGGAGGCGCGCGCTAAGGCCGTCCGGGCGGGGGGCGTCGACGCGGTCTCCGACGCGGTGCTGGAGCGCTGGTTCACGCCGGCCCTCCGTGAGGAGCGGCCCGACGTCTTGGGGTGGGCGGGGCGGATGCTCCGAAACTCGCCCCCCGAGGGCTACGCGGCGTGCTGCGAGGCGATAAGGGACGCCGACCTCGGGCCCGGGCTCGGCGACATCGCGGCCCCGACGCTCGTGGTCGCCGGCACCGACGACCCCGCCGCCCCCGTCGAGGAGGCCGAGACCATCCGGGACGGCATCCCCGGCGCCCGCCTCGCCGTGATCGAGCGGGCCGCCCACATCGCCAACGTCGAGAGGCCGGAGGAGGTCACGGCCGGGATCCTGGACCACCTGGAGCCTGTGGTGAAGGGCGGGCAGCGTTGAGCGACGGGACCGACGCCGCGCGCCGGGAGGAGGGGATGCGGGTCCGGCGGGAGGTCTTGGGCGACGCCCACGTGGACCGGGCGGTCGCGCGCACCACGCCGTTCACCGAAGGCTTCCAGGACTTCATCACGCGGTACGCGTGGGGCGAGATCTGGACGCGCCCCGGCCTCGACCGCCGCACGCGAAGCTGCGTCACCATGACCGCGATGGTGGCCCTGGGCAAGATGGAGGAGCTGGAGATGCACGTCCGCGCGGCCCTGCGCAACGGCCTCACCGAGGACGAGATAGGAGAAGTATTGCTACAGTGCGCGGTGTACTGCGGCGTGCCGGCCGCCAACGCCGCCTTCGCCGTGGCACAGCGCGTCCTCGCCGAGGAGAAGGACGAGAACGGGGAAACGTAGGGGAAAGGACCTTCTTATGAAGACGTTGCGTGGAGCAGGGGTAAGCAAGGCCGGAGCGGGCCGGTGAGCACCTTCGTGCTGGTGCACGGGGCCTGGCACGGGGCCTGGTGCTGGGAGAAGGTCACGCCCCTCCTCGAAGACGCCGGCCACGAGGTAGTGGTCCCGGACCTTCCCGGGCACGGCGAGGACGCGACGTCCGTCTCGGAGCTCTCCATGCAGGACTACGCGGACCGCGTCGTCCGCGTCCTCGACGAGCAGCCCGAGCCGGTGGTGCTCGTCGGGCACAGCATGGGCGGTCTCGTCATCAGCCTGGCCGCGGAGGCGAGGCCGGATCGGGTAAAGAAGCTCGTCTACCTGACCGGGTTTCTGCTGGAGGACGGCAAGACGCTCCTCTCCGTCGCCGAGAACGACGGGGAGGCCATCGTCCTCCCGAACCTCGTGCCGAACGAGGACGGGAGCGCGTTCACCGTCAACAACATCAAGGAAGTCTTCTACGGCGACTGCTCCCACGACGACGTGGCGAGGGCGCAGACCCGCCTCGTCCCGGAGCCCGCGTTCGCCTTCGGGACGCCGGTAGCGGTTACTGAGGGGAACTTCGGGCGCGTGCCGCGCGCGTACGTAGAGTGCGTCGGGGATCGGGCGATAGGCATCTCGGCCCAGAGGGGGATGCGCGAGAAGCTGCCGTGTGAGACCGTGGTCTCGATGGGGACCTCGCACTCGCCCTTCTTCTCCGCGCCGGAGGAGCTGGCCGGGCACCTCGTCGCGCTGGCGTAGGGCCGTAACGGGCCGCGGCCCGGAAAGGAGAGCCGGATGGGCCAGACCGTGGACCCGAAGAGCGCGGAGTATCCGGTAGATCCGGACTTCGACCCGCTCTCGCCGGGCTACCTCGCGGACCCCTACCCTTACTACGCGCGCTTTCGCAGGGAGGCCCCGATCTTCTACGCCCCGAAGATCGACTTCTGGGTCGTAAGCCGCTACGAGGACATAGCGAGGATCGTCAAGGACCCCCGGACCTTCTCGAACACGAGGGTTCAGGAGCCCATACATCCCTTGAGCGACGAGGCCCTCGCCGCGCTCAAGGGGGGCGTGCGCGTCACCCCGACGACCTCGACCGCCGACCCGCCGCTGCACAAGCGGACGCGCAAGCACGCCGCGAGGGCGTTCTCGGCCAAGCGCGTCGCCGGCCTCGAAGGGCGCATCCGGCAGATAACGGACGGCCTGATCGACGACATGATGCCCGAGGGCCGCGCGGACATGGTGCGCCGCTTCGCCTTCCCCCTGCCCGCGTCGGTGGTGTTCAGCTTGATCGGCTACCCCGAGAAGGACACCGAGCTCCTCAAGAGCTGGTGCTACGACCGGCTCAAGGTCTCCTTCGGCCGGCCGGACCCGGAGGAAGGGTTGCCGACGGTCGAGAAGATGAGCGCCCTCTTCGGCTACATCGAGAAGTTCGTCCACGGGCGGGCCGAGGACCTCCGGGACGATTACACCAGCGACCTCTTGCGCATCAGGGCCGAGGACGAGGAGAACCTCAGCTTGCAGGAGGTCGTCAGCATCGACTACAGCCTCTCCTTCGCCGGCCACGAGACGACGACGAGCCTGCTCTCCAACGGCCTCCGACGTCTGCTCGAAAGTCCTGGTCTTTGGGACGAGCTCAGGGAGGACCCGTCCCTGATCGAGAACGCCGTCGAGGAGATGCTCCGCCACGACACCTCCGTCATCGCGTGGCGCCGCCACGCGACGAGGCCCGTGGAGATCGCAGGGGTCGAGGTGCCCGAGGGGGCGCGCATCATGCTCCTCCTCGCCTCCGCCAACCACGACGAGGCCGTCTTCGACGACCCGGAGGTGTTCGACATCCGCCGCCCGAACGCGAAGGGGCACATAGCGTTCAGCCACGGCATCCACTTCTGCCTCGGGGCGCCGCTCGCCCGGCTGGAGGCGAAGATCGCCTTCGAGCACCTGACGAGGAGGCTCCCGGACCTCAGGCTCTCGCCGCCCGGACAGAACTTCGAGTTCAACGCGAACGCCCAGTTCCGCGGCCCGCAGGAGCTGTGGGCGGAGTGGGCGCCGACGGGGACCTAGGGATGCCGACGGTCCGGGAGGCGACGTACGATCTGCTCCGCTCGTACGGGGTCCGGACGTTCTTCGGCAACCCGGGCTCGAACGAGCTCCCGTTCCTCGACGGCTTCCCGGAGGACTTCCGCTACGTGCTCGGGCTGCACGAGGGGGCGGCCGTCGCGATGGCGGACGGGTACGCCCAGGCCTCGGGCGAGACGGTGCTCGTCAACCTGCACTCCGCGGCAGGCCTCGGGAACGCGATGGGCAGCCTCGTCAACGCGAAGACCTCCCGCACCCCGCTCGTCGTCACCGCCGGGCAGCAGGCCCGGGAGATGGTCCCGGTCGAGGCGCTGCTCGCCAACGTCGGCGCGACGCGCCTGCCGGAGCCCCTGGTCAAGTGGAGCAACGAGCCCTTGCGCCCCGAGGACGTACCCGCCGCCATCGCGCGCGCCTGTCACCTCGCCGCCCTGCCCCCGCGCGGGCCGGTCTTCGTCTCCCTCCCGCTCGACGACTGGTCCGCCGAGGCCGACGGGGAGAAGCTCCGCCTGCTCGAGGACCGCAGCGTGACGGGGAGGGCGGCGCCGGAGCCGTCCGTGACGCGCGCCCTCGCCGAGCGGCTCGACCGGGCGCGGAGCCCCGTCTTCGTCGTGGGGCCGGACGTGGACGAGGAGGGCGCATTCGAGGACGCAGTGAAGCTCGCGGAGCGGCGGCGGATGCCGGTCTGGGTCTCGCCCTCCACCTCCCGGTGCCCCTTCCCGACGGACCACGCGTGCTTCCGGGGCGTGCTGCCCACGGGGATAAAGGCCCTCTCCGGGACCCTCTCCGGGCACGACCTGATCCTGGTCGCCGGAGCCCCCGTCTTCCGCTACCACCAGTACCAGCCGGGCCCGTTCTTGCCGCCGGGCGCCTCCCTCGTCGCGATCACGAACGACCCCGACGAGGCCGCCCGTGCGCCGATGGGCGACGCCATCGTCGCCGACGTCGCCCTCGCGCTGCGCGCCCTCGTGGAGGCCGTCTCGCCCTCGACCGGGCCGGCCCCCGAGCCCCGGCAGCGCCCCGCCCCGGCCCCCATCACCTCGCCCCTGAGCGCCGAGGCCGTCTACGACGCCCTGGACGGCGTGCTCCCGCCGGACGCGGTGCTCGTGAACGAGTCGACGTCGGACAAGGCGGTGTTCTGGGAGCGGGTGACGATGTCGCGGCGGGGGAGCTACTACTTCGCGGCGGCCGGGGGCCTTGGGTTCGGGCTCGCGGCGGCGGTCGGGATAGGGCTGGCGCGGCCACAGCGTCCGGTCGTCGCCGTGATCGGGGACGGGTCCGCGCAGTACTCCATCCCCGCGCTGTGGAGCGCGGTCCGCTACGGCATTCCGGTGACGTTCCTGATCATGAGCAACGGCAGCTACGACGTCCTTGAGGACTTCGGCAGGCTGCTCGGGGTGACGGGCGTCCCCGGGATCGAGCTGCCCGGCCTCGACCACGTCGCGCTCGCCCGGGGCTACGGCATGGAAGGGCGACGGGTCGAGAGCCGCGAAGAGCTCGTCGAGGCGCTGAAAGAGGCGCTCGCCTCCGACGCGCCCCGGCTCGTCGAGGTGCCCGTCAGGCGGCGCGGGGAGGTGCGGGCTTGAGCGTACGGACGGTCGGCTTGAGAAGGGGGGAAGCGTGTCTGCCGGTACCGAATCGGTGAACGGGGGAGGCTCCAACGTCTACAGGTGGGTCGCGGCGCTGTGCTGGATCGCCGTGGCGGTCGAGGGGTTCGACGTAGTGGTGCTCGGGGCCGTCCTCCCGTCGCTCCTGCGCTACGAGCCCTGGGGCCTGACGGCGGCGGCCGCGGGTCTCATCACCTCCCTCACGCTCCTCGGGATGATGGTCGGGTCGCTGACCATCGGGACCGTCACGGACGTGATCGGCCGCCGCAAGACGATCCTGATCTGCGTCACGGCCTTCTCGCTCTTCACGGCCCTGTGCGCCGTCGCCCCGTCGCCGGAGGTCTTCGGGGCCCTGCGCTTCCTCGCCGGGCTCGGGCTCGGCGGGGTGCTGCCGACCGCGATCGCGCTCGTCGCGGAGTACGCGCGCAGGGACCGGGGCAGCGCCTCCGTGACGAACCTGATGACGGGCTACCACGTCGGGGCGGTCCTCACGGCGCTGCTCGCCATCCCGATCATCCCGGCCTTCGGCTGGCGGGCGATGTTCGTCGCCGGAGCCCTGCCCGCCCTCGTCATCATTCCGCTGATGCTCAGGAAGCTCCCGGAGTCCCTGAGCTTCCTGCTCGCGAAGGGCCGCACGGCGGAGGCCGAGGAGCTCGCCGGGCGCCTCGGCGTCAGGCTGGAGCCCGAGGCCGCCCGAGAGGTCGAGAGGGAGGAGAGGCGGGAGGATGCGGGGCCGCTGCGCACGATCTTCTCCGGGGGCTACCTCCCCGGCACCCTCGCCATGTTCGTCGCCTCGTTCATGGGCCTCCTGCTCGTCTACGGGCTCAACTCCTGGCTGCCGGAGATCATGCGCGGGGCCGGCTACCCCCTCGGGGCCGCGTTGACGTTCCTGTTGATCCTGAACGTCGGGGCCATCGCGGGGTTGATCGTCGCGGGGCCGGTCGCCGACAGGGTGGGGTCCAGGGTCTCGTGCGTCGCCTGGTTCGCCCTGGCGACGGTCTTCCTGTTCCTCCTCAGCGTCAGGCTGCCGCTGCCCGTGACCTACCTCATAGTCGCCGTGACGGGCTTCTGGGTCTTCAGCTCCCAGGTCCTCGTCTACGCCCTCGTGGGCAAGTACTACCCGACCACCGGCCGGGCCACCGCGATGGGCTGGGTCGCCGGGATAGGCAGGGTCGGCTCGATCTGCGGCCCGCTCATGGGCGGCTTCCTCGTCGGGGCCGGGCTCGCCCTGCCGTGGGGCTTCTACGCCTTCGCGCTCGCCGGCTTGATCGGGGCGATAGCCATCGCCGTGGTCCCCGCCTCCCCCGTCTACGAGACGAACCGTGCCCCCCTGCGCTCCGGGGCCACGGGGGGCTGAGTGCCGGCCCTCGGAGATAAGCAAACCGGCGCGCAACGCCGCGAGCCGGCTCGGGAGAGGCTTGCGGCGACGGACCGAAGGCGGAGTTAGCCCTACGACTACGGCGATCCAGCGGGCGGTTGGGCAAAGAAGCGCGACGTAGAGGGCCGAACGGAGGGCACCGAGAGCGAGCGGGGACGACACCCGTTCAAGGAGGCAACGAATGAGGACTCAGGTAGGCATCTTGGGCGGCGGGCCGGCGGGGCTGTTGCTCTCGCACCTTCTGCACCTGCGGGGATCGAGTCGGTCGTGATCGAGCTCAGGGGACGCGAGGAGATAGAGACGACGGTCCGCGCCGGCGTTCTCGAGCACGGCACGGCGGAGCTTCTGCGGGAGACGGGAGTAGGGGAGAGGATGGACCGGATCGGGGCGGTCCACCACGGCGTCGAGCTGCGCTTCGGCGGCCGGGGGCACCGCATCGACCTGACGGGGCTGACGGGACGGAGCATCGTGGTGTACGGCCAGCAGGAGGTCGTCAAGGACCTGAACGCCGCGCGTCTGGACGCCGGGGGGCAGATCCTCTTCGAGACCGCCGCCACCGGCCTGCGGGACCTCGAAACCGACGAGCCCAAGGTCCGCTTCCGCGGGGGCGCGAAGCTCGACCCCGAGGCCGGGGAGATCCGCTTCCGCGACGACGCGGAGGAAGAGGAGCTCGTCTGCGACTACGTCGTGGGGGCCGACGGCTTCTTCGGGCCGTCCCGATCCTTCGTCCCCGAGGGGGTACGCAAGGAGCACGTGCGAGCCTACCCGTTCGGCTGGTTCGGCATCCTTGTGAAGGGGCCGCCCGCAACGGAGGAGTTGATCTACTGCCTCCACGAGCGCGGCTTCGCCCTCGTGAGCACCCGCTCCCCGACGATACAGCGCCTCTACTTCCAGTGCGATCCGAACGACTCCGTCGAGAACTGGCCGGACGAGAAGATCTGGGAGGAGATGCACGCCCGCCTCGACACCGACGAGTGGACGCTCACCGAAGGCGAGATCTTCCAGAAGAGCATCGTCCAGATGCGCTCCTTTGTCTGCGAGCCGATGCGCCACGGCAGGCTCTTCCTCGCCGGCGACGCCGCGCACATCGTGCCGCCGACCGGCGCCAAGGGCATGAACCTCGCCGTCGCCGACGTCCGCGTCCTCGCCAGGGCGCTCGCCGAGGCCTACGCCTCCGGCGCGACGGATGCGCTGGACTCGTACTCCGAGACGTGCCTGAGGCGGGTGTGGAAGGCGAGCCGCTTCTCGTGGTGGATGACGTCGATGCTGCACCGCTTCCACGACGAGGACGACTTCCGCTACCGCATGCAGCTCGCCGAGCTCGACTACGTCAGCTCCTCGCGGGCCGCGGCGACGTCCCTCGCCGAGAACTACGTCGGCCTGCCGATGGAGTCCGCGGCGAGCGCGGACGAGCCCGCGCCGCAGGACGCGCTCCGTTAGGGGAGGCGGCTAGAGACCCTGCGGGCTACGCGCCCTCTCTCCCGTCGTCCGCCGGGAGCGTCGCGCCCCTCCCGAGCGCGGAGAGGGGGGCGCGGAGGGCGACGCGGGTTCCCCTCCCCGGGGCGGACTCGACCTCGAGCTCGCCGCCGAGCTCGCGCGCCCGCTGGCGCATCGAGTCGGTACCGAGGCCGCCCGAGGCCGAGCCGCCGGGGTCGAACCCGCGGCCGTCGTCGGAGACGGAGAGGACCAGCTCTTCGCCGATCAGGTCCAGCTCGACCCGGGCGTGGCGCGCCCCCGAGTGGCGGCGGACGTTGTTCAGGGCCTCCTGGGCTACGCGGACGATCTGCCTTGCGGCCTCCTCCGGGATCCAGCCCGGCGGGTCGTGGCCCACGCGGAGCTCGACCTCGTACTCCTTGCGGGACATGCGGCGGTTGAGCTGCACGAGGGAGCCGAGCGATTGGGCGAGCGAGCTGTCCAGCTCCTCCCCGAGGCGGAGCTCGAAGAGGGCGACCCTGAGGCCCTCGACGGAGCGCCGGATCGCCTCGGCGGTCTCTTCGAGGCCGTCGCCCCCTCCGTCCCCGGAGAGCGCCTGCTTTATCTGGATCCCCTGCAGGGCGTAGACGAGGTCGGAGAGCACGCCGTCGTGGAGGTCGCGGGCGATCCTGCGCCGCTCGGCCTCCCTGGTCTCGGTGAGCTTTTCCTCGGCCCGCCTCCTCGAGACCGCCGCGGCGAGCACGTTCGCGACGGAGCGGAGGAAGTTGAGGTCGTCCTCGGTGAAGGCGCGGCGCTCCCTGGTGTGCACCCCGAGCACCCCGAAGGGGTCCTCGCCGTGGATGACCACCGTCGCCCCGCCGACGATGCCGTACCCCTCGACCGCCGGCGAGCCGGCAGTACCCGCCTCCTCCCGCAGGTCCTCGACCACGACGGTGCGGCCGGAGGCGAGCGCCTCGTACGCCCGCTCCAGCAGGCCCGGGTCGGGGAGGTCCGGGCCGTCTTCGTCCCACCCGACGCGCGCGCCGAGCACGAGCTCGCCGTCCTCGGGCAGGAGCTCGAGCACCTCGCAGTACTCCGCGTCGAGTGCCTCCGCGACCAGCCTCACCGCGTCGTCCATCAGGGCGCGGGGGTCGGGCTCGGCGAGGGCGCGGCGGCCAAGCTCGGCGACGAGCGCCTGCTGGCGGGCCCTGGTCTTCGCCTCCTCCTCCGCCCGCAAGCGCTCCGTCACGTCGTGGGCGACGACGCAGAGGGCCTCGCCGTCCCCGTAGGGGATGACGCTCGCGCTCACCTCGGCGTCGACCACGGAGCCGTCCTTGCGCAGGTAGCGCCTCTCGCCGACGAAGCGGCGTCCCTCGCGGACGGTCCAGGTGACGTTGCGGTCTATGCTCTCGCGGTCGTGGCCGATAAGGTCGTAGAGCGTCATGCCCCGCATCTCCTCGGCCGTGTAGCCCAGAGACGCGTGCAGGGCGGCGTTCGATTCCAGGATGCGCTTCGTCTCGACGTCCACGAGGAAGATGTTCTCCGCCGCCTGCTCGACCACCGAGCGGTAGAGCTCCTCGCTCTGCGCCAGGGCCTCCTCCGTCCTCTTGCGGTCGGTGATCTCGTAGCGGATCGCGACGTACTGGTGGGGCTTGCCCCCCTCGTCGAGGAGCGGCACGATCGTCGTGTCGACCCAGTAGATCGAGCCGTCCTTCGCCCTGTTCTTGAGCTCCCCGCGCCACACCCCGCCGTTCGCGATCGTGCGCCAAAGGCCCCGGATGAACTCCTCGGGGTGGTGGCCGGAGTTGATGATCCGGTGGTCCTGCCCGAGAAGCTCCTCCCTGGAATACCCGGAGATCTCGCAGAACTTGTCGTTGACGTAGGTGATCCTGCCTCGCTGGTCGGTGAACGCGACGATCGCCGACTCATCCAGCGCGAACTTGAGGTCGGAGAGCTCCTTGAGGGAGCGCCGGAGGTCCTCCTCGGCCTTTCTGGTCCCGGTGACGTCTCGCTGCGTGCCCCACACCCGCGTCACGCGGCCGTCCTCGACGATGCCGGTGAGGTTGTTGAGGAAGTACTTGACGTTCCCCTCGCGGTCGGTCTCCACCGAGGGCGCGTCGGAGAGCGCGTACCCCGAGCGCACGCAGGCCCTCAGGAACTCGAGGTTCGACGGCTCGGAGCGGGGCAGCAGGTCGCCGGGGCGCGCCCCGATCAGGTCCTCCGCCCTCTCGTAGCCGTACATCCGCGCGGCGGCGTCGTTGCACTCGGCGAGGTAGCCGTGGCGGTAGAAGAGCTCGATCTGCTCGTCCTCGTGCAGGTCCACGGGGACGGGTGTCCCGACCTCCATCCGCCAGATCCCCTCGGTGCTCTGGGCGACAAAGGTCCGGTAGCGCTCCTCGCTCGCCTTGAGGGCCGCCTCGGCGTACGCGCGCTCCCTCCTTACCGTCGCCTCCCGGAGCTCCCGGGCCACGACGGGCGCCAGCCGCGCCAGGTTGCTCTTGGAGACGTAGTCGCGGGCCCCCTCGCGCATCGCCTCGACGGCGAGCTCCTCGCCCACGTTGCCCGAGACGACGACGAACGGCGTCTCGGGGCTCACCCGGCGCAGAAACTCGAGCGCCTTGGGCGCCCGCAGGCGCGGCAGGTAGTAGTCGGCGAGCACGACGTCCCAGGGCTCGCCCCGCTCCAGCGCCTGCCGCCACGCCTCCTCGACCCCCTCCAGGTCCTCCACCCGCTCGAAGACCACCCCGTAGCCGGCGCGGCGCAGCTCCATGACCACGAGCAGGGCGTCGTCGGGCGAGTCCTCCACGATGAGCACCCTGAGCGGCGTCTCGCCCGCGACCCCCCGCCGCCGCGCGTTCACAATACTTCCTCCGTGACGCCGCTGCCGACCCTCCCGCACCGAACGGACGCGAAGGCGAGCAGGTCGACGGGGAGAGCGCCGCGGCTCGCGAACGCGGGCGTCCCCGCCCTCCGGGGACGCCCCCTGGCCCCGAGCGGGCCGAGCCGGTCGGTCTCCCGCGCGCGCCGTGCGGGGGGTACACGGGGAGAACCTGTGTCCGGCCGTGCCGTTCTGCTCAAACCGTACCTCTTCTTCGGCCCCCGTCCGGCGGGCCCCTCCCGGACGGCGTCCGGGTCCCGGTGGTCCTCTGCGGTCCCACCTGAGGGGCGGGGGGAACGGTGCCCCCTCGTCGTTTCTATTATGGGGCAGGATAAGGGCCGTGACCACGTCTTCTGCGCGCCCGCGAGGGGGACGGCGCGCCCGGCCCGTTACCCGATCGCGACGCGTGATGCGTCGCCGCGGAGCCCCCGGACGGTACCTTGTAGGGTCGGGCCGGGGATGCTCGTTGCGGGTGGGGCTACTCCTCGTCCTCGAGCCGCCGGACGAGCTCCTGGGCCAGCTTGGCCATCAGCTCGAGGTCGCGCTCGGCGAGCCAGGGGTCGGACGAGTGGCTCAGGCAGCAGAGCGTGCCGTAGGGGCGACCGTCGGAGAGCACGAGCGGGAAGCCCGCGTAGGCGCCGATGGCGGCCTCCCGCGTCATCTCGAGGTCGCGCACGATCTCCTGGTTGGCGGCGTCGGCGATAACGCCCGGCAGGCTGCCCTCCATCACGCGCTTGCAGTAGGAGTGCTCCAGGGGGATGCTCTCTCCCTCCTCGAAGCCGAACGAGGAGGCGTCCCCGCTCACCGCCCGGAAGACCAGCCGCCCGTCGACGAACTCCGTGACTATGGCGATGTCCATGTCGAGAGCTTCCTTCGCCGACGCGAGCACGCTCTCCACGACCTCCTGCGGCGGAACCCTCGTTTCTCGACTCGACAAATCCACCTCCAAAGGGATACGAGCAGACGCCCGCGAGCCTACAAACGACCTGTTTCTTTGCGAGACCCGGATATTTTAGCTCGTTCGGCATCTTAGTTGCCAACGAAACGGATACCGCCACGTCAATTAACGACGGGCGGGCGACGCTTGCCGTGTCCTGTGACACTTTCGAAGGCGTGGGCCAGCCTCAGGACGCCCAGGTCGTCGCGGGGGCGGCCCACGATCTGCAGGCCCACGGGCAGCCCCTCGGGGGTGAAGCCGCAGGGGACGGAGATCGCCGGTAGGCCCATGACGGTGACGAGGTAGCAGGACTTCATCCAGTCGATGTAGGTCTCCATCTCCACCCCGTCTATCTCCGTGGGGTAGCGGAGCCCGACGTCGAAAGGAAGCACCTGGGCGACGGGCAGGACCAGAAACTCGTAGGCGTCCATAAACTCGCGCGCCGCGTGGTAGAGCTCAACGCGCCGTCGCTCTGCCCACCCGACGCTCGGGCCGCTCAGGCGCGCCCCCTCCTCTATGTTCCATGCCACCGTGTCCTTCATCTGCCCGCGATGCTTCTTCAAAAGCTCCCCGTAGGCCAGCTCGAAGCGCCAGGCGCGCAGGATCTTGAAGACCTCGTCCGCGCCCGCGAGGTCGGGCTCGGCCTCGTCCACCGCGCAGCCCAGGGCCTCGAGGACGCGGCGCCCGCCCTCGACCACCCCCGTCACCCGGACGTCCACCGGCAGCCCGCCGAGGTCCCTGCTCCACGCCACGCGCACCCCGCGGAAGTCGCGGTCGAGGGGCCGGGCGAAGGTGCCGCCGGGTTCGGAGATCGAGAGGGGAGAGCGCGGGTCCGGGCCGGCGATGGCGCTCAGCACGAGGGCCACGTCCTCGACGGTGCGGGCCATCGGGCCCTCGACCGAGAGGGGGTGCGGCGCGACGTCGGGCCAGGTCGGGACCCTGCCGGGGGAGGGCCGCAGGCCCACGACGTTGCAGAACGAGGCCGGGTTTCTCAGGGAGCCGCCCATGTCGCTACCGTCGGCGATGGGGAGCATCCCGCAGGCCAGGGCCGCCGCCGCGCCGCCGCTCGAGCCGCCGCTCGTCTTCGTCGCATCGTAGGGGTTGAGCGTCTCCCCGAAGACCTCGTTGAAGGTCTGGGAGCCCGCGCCGAACTCGGGGGTGTTGGTCTTACCGACCGTGACGGCGCCCGCCGCCCTCAGCCGCTCCACGATCAGGGCGTCCGTCTCCGGCACGAAGTCCGCGAAGATGGGGGAGCCGAAGGTAGTCCTGATGCCGCGCGTCAGCGCGAGGTCCTTGTGAGCCACCGGGAGCCCGTGCAGGGGCCCGACCGGCAGGCCCCTCGCGAGCACCTCGTCCGCGGCGCGGGCCCCCTCCATCGCCCGCTCCGGCAGGAGAGTGACGACGGCGTTGATCCGGGGGTTGACGGCCTCGATCCTCTCCAGGTGCGCCTCCATCACCTCGGTCGCCGACAGCTCGCCCCGCCGGATCCGCCCGGCAAGCTCCGTGGCCGTCATAGAACAGATTTCGTCCGCCAAGTACCCGTACCTCCCCGCGCGAGGCCCGCGATCACGCGACGCCCGCTCGTTCCCGGACCCGAGAAGAAGCCCCCCGGACGACCGCGCACCCCGCGGCACGGGCTCCCGCACCGTGGCGCCGCCGGTCGGAGGGACCTTCCACGACGCCGGCCATCATATAAGCGACCGCCGACCGCCGAAACCGCCCCCAGCGGGACCTCCGCCGTGTAGCGGGGTCAGGGGGCAGCGCTCCTCGTCGCTCGCGACAGCGACGGTCCTCTCCTTGGAACGCGGGTCACGGTCTCGGCGGTGCTGGTCGGCGGCCTGGAGCTCATCGTCTGCCGGGTTTCTTTGAGGGGGTTTCTTGTAGAATGCCGGCCGTCGAGAAACCGTGAGGGAGGGGGAAGGATGGCCGAAAAAGAGATCTACTGCGCCTTCGGCGTCGACGTCGACGCGGTCGCGGGATGGCTCGGCTCCTACGGGGGAGAGGACTCGCCCGACGACATCTCGCGGGGCCTCTTCGCCGGCGAGGTCGGGAGCCCGCGGCTCCTGAAGCTCTTCGAGAAGTACGACCTCCGGACGACGTGGTTCATCCCCGGCCACTCCATCGAGACCTTCCCCGAGCAGATGAAGGCCGTCGTGGACGCCGGGCACGAGGTCGGGACGCACGGCTACTCGCACGAGAACCCGGTCGCCATGACCCCGCAGCAGGAGCGCGACGTGCTAGAGAGGTGCATCGAGCTCGTGGACGACCTCACCGGCAAGAGGCCGGTCGGAAACGTGGCCCCGTGGTGGGAGCCCTCCAACACGACGAACGAGCTCCTCCTGGAGTTCGGCTACAAGTACGACCACTCCCTCCAGCACGACGACTTCACCCCCTACTACGCCCGCGTCGGCGACGAGTGGACCAGGATCGACTACTCCAAGAAGGCCGAGGAGTGGATGAAGCCGCTCGTGCGCGGCGAGGAGACCGACCTCATAAAGATCCCGGCGAACTGGTACCTCGACGACCTGCCCCCGATGATGTTCATAAAGGGCTCGCCGAACTCCCACGGCTTCGTCAACCCCAGGGACATCGAGCAGATGTGGAGGGACCAGTTCGACTGGGTCCACCGCGAGATGGACTACGCCGTCTACGCCTTCACGATCCACCCTGACGTCTCCGGCCGCCCGCAGGTCCTCCTGATGCTCGAGCGCATGATCGAGTACATCAACGGCCACGACGGCGTGAAGTGGGCGACCTTTGAAGAGATCGCCGACGACTTCGCCCGGCGCCGGCCCCGCGAAGACGCCGTCCCCAGCCCTACCTAGGAAAATCTCCGAGCGTGCGCTTGCCCCGCGACGGGTTCGTGATCCCTCACCCCGTAGGGACCTACGTTTCGGCGTAGACTCCGAGGATGGAGGAACGGGGTCGGGGGGCAGGGACGCGCGGGGCGCGCCCGCTTTTGGAGATAGGCAGGATCTTCCACGAGCCGGACGTCGCCGCCTACGAGCGGGGGCGTGAGATCCTGGCGCGCTTCCCCGACGCCGAGCGCGTCGAGGTGCCGTCCCACTGGAACATAAAGGGCCTTCACGGCAACGAGGGTCTCGTCGGCGACTGGGTCGGGATCAAGCGCGGCGTCCTCGTCCTCGGCGTCAAGAAGTCGCTCTCTTGCCGCCCCAACGGCAGGAGCGCGGACTTTATCGCCCCTTCCCACTCGAACGGCTGCGCGATGGCGTGCGCCTACTGCTACGTCCCCCGCCGCAAGGGCTACGCCAACCCCATTACCACCTTCGTGAACATCGGGGGGATCATGGGCAACATCGAGCGCCACGCGAAGAGGCAGGGCCTCAAGATGGAGCCGAACCAGGTCGATCCGAGATTCTGGGTCTACGACATCGGCGAGAACGGCGACTGCTCCGTCGACGCCACCGTGAGCGACAACGTGAGGGACATCGTCGACCTCTTCAAGGAGCTGCCGAACGCCAAGGCCTCCTTCGCCACGAAGTACGTCAACCGCGACCTCCTCGGTTACGACCCGCAGGGCAAGACGCGCATCCGGTTCAGCCTCATGCCCGAGGGGATCTCGAAGGTCGTGGACGTGAGGACGAGCCGCGTCCGGGAGCGCATCGCGGCGATCAACGACTTCGTCGAGGCGGGCTACGAGGTGCACGTCAACTTCAGCCCCGTGATCGTCTACGAGGGCTGGCGCGCCGACTACACGGAGCTTTTCGCCCAGCTCGACGACGCCCTCTCCACGCGGGCGAAGGCGCAGCTCGCCTGCGAGGTCATCTTCCTCACGCACAACGCCGGGCTCCACGAGGTCAACCTCGGCTGGCACCCGAAGGCCGAGGACCTTCTGTGGACCCCCGACCTCCAGGAGCGCAAGGTCTCCCAGAACGGCGCCCCGAACGTCCGCTACCGCACGGGCAAGAAGGGCAGGATGGTCAAGCTCTTCGAGGGGATGCTCGCCGAGCACCTACCGTACTGCACCGTCCGCTACGCCTTCTAGCGTCGCGCGGAGCGCGTCTCCGCCCGAGCGCGAGGCCCTCGACCCGGATCCCACCCTTCGGAGACTCCCTCGCTGGTGTGGTAGCTTAACGCGCATTACGGTTCGGAAGATTCGAGAGGATGCCATCATGAGGGCGGGAGCGGAGATTGTTTTGCCTGTCGAGGAGCGGGGTTTGGCCTGCGGGGTGCTCGCGGGAACGCGGAGGGCCTGAGGGGTGGTGAGCGGCGCGCGTGCCCGGGCCTTGTTGCCGATCTTGTTCGCGCTCGCCCTCGGGGCGGCGCTCGCGGGCTGCGGCTCGGAGGAGGAAGGGGCCGGAAGCCCGCCCGCCGAGCCGGCGGAGCAGGCGGCGCCCGCGGAGACCGTCGAGGCGACGGCCCCCGAGGAGACCGGGGGCGACGCAGAGGCCTCCGTGCGCACGGCGACCGTGAGGCTGTCGGGGTCGGAGGGGACGGTCTACGCGGGGAGCTACGGGAACCTCGACGGTTCGGAGTACGCCGAGGGGCTGCTGGAGGGGGAGCCCGTCGAGTTCACGGTGGACCTGCGAGAGTCCGGCTTCGACGTCGTCAACGCGTCCTTCGCCAAGCCTAACGGCAACTACGACGGCGTGCTGAAGATCGAGATACTCGCGAACGGCGAGGTCGTCGCCGAGCAGGAGGCCGAGACGCAGTACGGCACGCTGAACCTGACCTGGAGCTCGGAGGGGTAGCGGAAGCCGCTCCCCGAAGCCCGGGCTACGACCGTCCCAGCGGTCCGGACGGTGGCCGGTCCGCGGGCAGGACGTAGTACAGGGCGCCGTCGTGGCTCTCGACGCGCAGGTGCCCCTCGTTGGCGAGCTTCAGAAGCATCCCCTCCGCCTCGCCGACCGTGAGCGGGGTCTCCAGCGCCGCCCCGACGGGCGTGATCGCCCCGCCCGAGTCCCGGAGCGCGAGCAGCAGCGACTTCTCGGCCCCGAAACCCGACGGGCCGCGAGTACCGCGAGGGCGCCACGCGGCCCACAGCAGGAGCGCGGCGGGTGGGAGCCAGCACGCCAGCGCCAGCCACAGCCCCGGCGCTCGGGCGAGCGCCGCGTACGAGGCAACCAGCGCCGGAAGGAGGATGGTCAGGCCCAGGGCGAGCGGGACCCGAGATTCTCCGACGAACGCCTGCCCGGACCCGCCGCCCCCCCGGCGCCGCTCCCCGCCACCCCGTTCCCGCAGGTCCACGTAAGCCACCGTAACTCCTCCCGTCCCCGGACTAGGCTTCCAGTCCCCAAGCAACGATAATGCTAAGGCAGCAGGGCTTCATTTCGGTAACGGCTTGTTAAGAACTTCGGGCGGTCGAGCCTTACGCTCCGTCGTCTACCCTCGTCTCGAGCAGCGACGCGACGCCGGCGATCGGGGCGCCGCCGAACTTCTCGCGCAGGCGCACGAGGCTCGGCCCGAAGCTCGCTTCGAGGGTCTCCCTGTGCGAGAGCAGCATCTCGGCGATGTAGAGGTCGTGCCTTATCTGCTCGGTGATCGGGACGACCATGCCGGGGTGGGAGGACCACGCGGCGCGGCTCTCGCCCCCGAGCGAGACGATGCCCGCCACGATCTCCCTCGCATCGGCGCTCAAGATGATCCAACGTCCCCCGAACTGTTTCGTGATCTCCTCGGCGAGGTCGTGGAGGTAGATCCTCGCGAAGGGATAGTCCGGCTCCCCGTAGGCGACCACCGTCACCTCGACGCCCCTCCCCGCGGCCTCGGCCAGGTCGTCGCGGAGCTCCGGCGCGTCCTCCCTCCACACCTGGAGCAAGAGGCTCCCCTCGGCCCTCCCGATCACCTCGCGGGCCCGGGCCAGTATCTCCGCCCGCCCGGTGATGTCCCAGATAAGCTCCGAGGGGTTGGTCTCGGCCGCGTACCGCTCCAGACCCTCCTCCGCCACCCTTAGCGACTCCTCGGCCTTGCGGCGCCGCGCGAGGATCAACTCCCGCGCCGGCAGCGGCGCGTAGCGGACCGGATCCCCGTGGCTTACCAGCACCTCGCCCCGCCCGACCATCCCCCGCAACACCTCGTAGACCTTCGACCGCGGCACCCCCGACGCACGCGCGATGCCGTACCCGGACAGGGGCGACTCCCTCAACAGCGCGAGGTAGACCTTCGACTCGTACGGGGTGAACCCGAGGTCCCCGAGGGCCGGGATCAGGGGAGAACCTTCCATGCGCCCAACTATAGTCCACCCGCTTGCGCCTGCCAAACCACCCTGTTACCTTGGGGTAGCTACTACAGTAGTCACTAAAAAGGAGGGTGGGTGGACGACGGGGCGGTCAAGTGCGTAATGGTAATCTCCGGGTCGTTGCCGGTGGGGCTCGCGGTGAACGCGGCCGGGGTGTTGGCGGCGACGCTGGGACGCAGGGTGGAGGCCCTCGTCGGGCCGGACGTGGTGGACGGGTCGGGGGAGAGGCACGCGGGGCTCGTCCGCATACCGATCCCCGTCCTCAAGGCCGACGAGGAGGCGATAAAGAGCGTACGGGTGAGGGCGGCCGCGTTGGAGGACTTGCTCGTCGTGGACGTCACGGAGACCGCCCAGTCGTCGAGGACGTACGAGGAGTACGAGGACCGGATGGCCTCCACGCGAGGGGACGGGCTCGGGTACCTCGGCGTGGCGCTCTACGGCGAGAAGAGGGCCGTCAACAAGCTCACCGGCAGCTTGCCGCTGCTCAGGTAGATCGGGGGCGCTCGCGAAGCGCGAATAACGCCTCGGAACGAGAGCGAAAGGAAGAGCTCATGGATCATTTTCCGGCCTGGATCGGCGACCTGCCGGAGGTCGACGCGCCGTTCAACGGGTTGGAGGGGCGGCTGCTCTCGGGTCCGCGCGGCCAGACGGTCTTCTTCGTGGCGACGAAGGACCTCGACGTGACGCCGCACTCGCACGGGGCCCAGTACGGCATCGTCCTGGCCGGGCGCGTCGAGCTGCGTAAGGGCGGGGAGGAGCGCGTCCTCGGCCCGGGGGAGACCTACGAGATAGCCGCGGGCGAGGAGCACGCCGCGCGGGTGGCGGCGGGGACCGCCCTCGTCGAGGTCTTTCAGGAGCCCGACAGGTACGCACCGAAGTAGGGGGCGTGCTGGTGCTCCCGTTCGGGCGGGCGTAGAGTGGGGGCGACCATACGGGAGGAGGCTGGGCGCGTGCGGTGGGTACTCTTGATCCTGGGCGGGCTGATGGTGGTCGTGGGCGGGACGTGGCTGTTGCAGGGGGTCGGGATCCTGCCCGGCAGCTTCATGACCGGGCAGGCGTTCTGGGCCGTCGTCGGGGCGGTGGTGCTCGTCGCCGGGGCTGCGTTGTGTTCCGCCGGCGTGCGCGCGGGGCGGCGCCGCAGGTAACCCCTAGCCCGGCAGAAAGGCCACGGCTCTCCCGGGGCCTCCGGAGGAGCCGGCGATCTTCAGGGGCAGGAAGACGAAGAAGGCCCCGCGCGTGGGGAGCTCGCCGAGGTTCGTCAGGATCTCCACGTAGCGCAGGCCCCGGCTCAGGCCCTCCTGGTGGACGGGGACGCCGTCGTGGGCGGAGCCGATGCTGGGGGCGTCTATGCCGATCGTCGTGACGCCCTTCTCGTGCAGGTAGATCGCCATGTCCGGCGACGGGGCCGGCCATCCCGGCGCGTCCCCCGTCACGAGCGAGCCGTGCATGAACCTCAGCCCCTCGTCCCCCTCGACGTAGAACCGATCCCACCCCGTCCTGAGCAGCACGACCTCGCCCGCCGAGATGGGGCCGTTCTCCTCCTCCCAGGCGCGCAGGTGGTCCGCCGTGATGAACGGGCTCACCCCGGGCTCGCCCTCCTCGGCCAGGAACCGCACGTCCACGACCACCGCCGGGCCCATCAGGTCCCCGACCGGAACCTTGTCGCCGGTCTCCGCGCCCAGGGCGCTGGCGTAGGGAAGGCCGGACCCCTCGGGCGGGATAAAGTGGGTGGGGGCGTCGAAGTGGGTGCCGCAGTGCTCGTCTATGAGGACGAAGTTCGTCTGGTAGGGGGCGGCGCTGATGGTCTTGCCCGTCGGTCCCTCGGCCTCGGCGAACCAGTTCCAGTTTTTGTGGGCGTACCTCATGTGCCCCGGCCACGTCCCCGGCAGGCGCTCCGAGAGCGTCACCGAGAGATCCACGACGTTCGCACCGGACAGCGTTTTGGGGTCCATCATGCCTCCTCGGATTGTTTTCGGGCCTGAGTGGCGGGGCAGCGGTCTCCAGCGTCCCGCCGCAGCGCGTCCACGCCGCTCCGCAACACCTCCACCCCCGACGCCTCGGCCCCCTCGGCGTTCGGGTGAGCGCCACCGGTTCGTCCCTGTAGCGGACGGGAGCCTCGCACGGGCCGCAGCGCTCGTTCGGCCCCTTCTCGCCCCGAACCAGTTGCGCACGGGCTAGAAGGCCTCCAGGTTGCCGGTGTCGTCGAAGCGGAGGGGCTCGGGGTCCGAGACGACCTCGGCGCCGGCGCTTTGCGTCACCTCGTCCACCAGGTGCTCGGAGACGTAGAGGTGCTCGAGGTGGAGGGTGTTCGGGATGCGGACGAAGCGGGTCTCCGGGGGCGGGACGCCCCAGTTGCAGCGGACGGCGGCCGAGAGCGCCTCGCGGTCGTTCTCGACGACCATCGGGATCTTGGCCCGCTCCAGAAAGGTGCTCGTGAGGACGTTGGCGTTCATCGCGGCGAGGTCGAGCTTCTCGAAGAGGCGCCGCGTCGTGAGGTCGGCTAGGCCCACGCCGAGGGCGTTGCCGTGCGACTCCTCGCTCACGTCGCCGACGACGACGTACTTCACCCGCGGCCTCTCGGGCTCCTCCTCGCCCGGGATGCGGAAGCGGCCGATGACGTTCGTGTCCATCCCCGTCCCCGAGTAGTTCTTGCCAAGGGCGTCCACGAAGAGGACGTCGATCTCCGCGACCGGAATCTCCGGCATCAGCCCCTTGTACTCCGCCAGCAGCTCCTCCTCGCGGCGCGGGATCTCCCCCGGCGGGATCGCCTCGAGGAGCGCCGGCTCGTCGTAGGCGTTCTCGACCGACGCGACGCCGAACAGGACCTTCCCGGAGTCGACGACCTCGCGGCCGACCTCGACCATAAAGTCCCGGATGCCCTCGACGCCGTAGCCGTGAAGGGCGAGGGCCTGCTTGTGCTTGCCGAGGCCGATGGAGGCCATCTTCAGCAGGCCGCTCTCCCAGGGCCCGCGAAAATCCGTGTGGGCCTTGACCCTGTTCACCACCACGACGCCGTCGGACTCGTGGGAGATCCTGTCCATGTACACCGGCACGCCGCGCGCCGTCTCCCCGAGCTGCACGACGTGCATCGAAGACCGGATCGGCGCCCCGCACAGCTCCTCCGTCACCCCGAGGCTCCTGAGGATCTCGACCTGCCCCTCGGCCGTAGCCCCCCCGTGGCTCCCCATCGCCGGCACGATAAACGGCTCGGCCCCCATCTCCTCGAGGATGGCGACGAGGGAGCGGAGGATGACGTCTATCTCGGCGATGCCCCGGGACCCGGCGGTCAGCGCGATCTCCATCCCCGGACGGACGCGGGAGGCGATCTCGTCGCGCTCCACCTCCTCCCGAAGCCTCGCCTCCACGTCGCCGACGCGGGGCCTCGGGAACCTCTGCCTTATCTTGACCACCCTCGGAAACTCCACCCTGGGACTCCTTCCGCTACGCCGTCCCCCGCGACCAACCTTACAACGACCCGAAGAACCGCGCGATCTCCGCGTTCGCGAGCTCCGGCTTCTCGTAGTGGACGAAGTGCCCGGCCTCCGGGACCGGCGTGAGCTCGAACTCCGCAAAGTACTCCCCGAGCCTGTCGGCCCACCGGACCTTCAGGATGGGGTCGCTCTCCCCCCACAGAAAGCGCGCGGGCGTCTCTATCTTCGGCAGCTCCGGCGCCCCCTCGCGCATCAGCTTCATGCGGGCTTCGCCCGTGCTCACGTACCAGTCGAAGCCGCCGCGCAGGTTGCCGGGGCGCATGAAGTTGTCCACCCAGAGGTCGAGGGCCGCGTCGAAGAGGCCGGGCTCGTGGGCCCAGTGGTCGAGAAAGTGCTTCAGGTAGATCCCGCAGGTCCTCCGGCTCTCCCCGACGATCTCCTGGGCCCACGGCTGCCGGTGGAACGACTGGTACCAGATCTCCGCCACGCTCTCCGGCTCGGCCCAGCGCCTCCCGATCCCGGGGTAGGTGCAGTTGAAGAAGAACAGCCCCGTCAGGCGCTCGGGGTAGCGGCGCGCGAACTGCTGCGCCACGGAGGACCCGACGTCGTGGCTCACGAGCCCGATCTTCTCGAACCCCAGGGCGTCCGCGAGCCCCCGAAGGTCCTCCACCAGGTCGTCGAGCAGCCGGCTCGGCGGGTCGGGCAACGGGACCTTCTCCGTCTCCCCGAACCCGCGCAGGTCCGGGACGACGACGTCGAAGGCCTCGGCGAGCGGCGCTACGTTCTTGCGCCATACGTACCAGAACTCCGACCAGCCGTGGAGCAGCAAGATCGGGGTCCCCGTCCCGTGCCGAACGTAGTGCATCCGGATGCCGTTGGCCTCGACGTACCTGTGGTTCCAGGACGGTTCGGTCACGCCCCTACTCCTCTCCGGCCTCGGCCAGGGTACGCGCGAGGTCGAGGGCCGCGCGCATGCTCTTGTGGTCGGCCTTGCCGGTGCCGGCGATGTCGAAGGCGGTGCCGTGGTCGACGCTCGTCCGGAAGAACGGGAGCCCGACGGTGACGTTGACCCCGGTGTCGAAGCCCATGAGCTTGATGGGGATGTGCCCCTGGTCGTGGTACTGGACCACGACGATGTCGAACTCGCCCCGCCGGGCGCGCATCATCACGGTGTCCGGCGGCCAGGGGCCGGAGGCGTCTATGCCCTCGTCTGCCGCGCTCTCGACCGCCGGCCTTATCCGCTCTGCGTCCTCCGTCCCGAAGAGGCCGTTCTCCCCGGCGTGGGGGTTCAGGCCCGCGACGGCGACCCTGGGGTGTTCGACCCCGAGCTTGCGCAAGGAGGCGTGCGCGAGGCGGATCACGGCGAGCTCCCGCTCCGTCGTCGCCCGCTCCACCGCCTCTTTAAGCGCGACGTGCGTCGAGACGTGGATGACCTTGAGCTCGGGGGTGACGAGCATCATCGCGTAGTCCCGCGTGCCGGTGAGGCCGGCGAGGATCTCGGTGTGCCCCGGGTAGCGGTGCCCCGCGAGGTGCATCGCCTCCTTGTTCAGGGGCGCCGTGGCGATCGCCGCCACGCGCCCGGCGCTCGCCAGCTCTATCGCCCTCTCGAGGTACCGGTACGCCGCCTCCCCGGCCCGCGCGTCGAGCTCGCCGAAGGGCAGGTCGCGGGGGAGCTCGCTCGCCGCGACCACGTCGACCGTCCCCTCCTCGAAAGTCGCCTCCTCCGGCTCGGAGATCCCTTTGACCTCCAGCGGGAGCGAGAGGAGCGAGACCGCGCGCTCCATGACCCCTGTGTCCCCGACGACGAGGGCGCGGTTCTCGGCGCGGAAACCCTCGTCGGCGAAGGTCCTGGCGACGATCTCCGGTCCTACCCCGGCGGGGTCTCCCATCGTGACCGCTACGAGGGGTGGCGTCGTCTGCAATTCAATCCTTCCCGTCGCGCGTGAGCGCCTCGACGATGTCCGCGAGCGTACCATCTTCCCCGAACCCGCCCGCCTTCGTAACCACGGGGTAGGGACGCGGCCCGATCAGGGTCCCCACCGGAATCCCCGCCCCGACCTCCCCGACGAGCCGTATCCCGGACGCCCCGAGCCCCCGGGCCACCCCGACCGCCGTGTCCCCCCCGGTCAGGACCAGCGCGTCGAAGATCCCCTCTTCGGAGAGCCGCGCCACGACCCCGGCGAGCGTCTCCACGACCTCCCCGGCATCGGCGCCCCGATCCTCCGGCGAGTACACCGCGGCGTGCCGCCCCCGCGACAGCGCCCCGCGCGCGGCGACCACCGCCTCCTCGACCGCCCCGCCCCGACGGGCACCGCCTCGTGCTCCCCGGCGAGCCGCCGGAGCTGCCCCGGGAGACCCCGCTGAGAGAACCGACGACGACGAGCACCGCGCGGGCGGGTTCGAGGGTGGGGGAGGGCCCCCCGCTGCGCGGTCCCGGATGCACCCTGCCGAAGGCGAGGGCGAGCCCCGCCGAGCCCGTCCAGAGCACCGCCGAAGGGTCCGGCACCGCCCGCACCAGCGCCTCCAGATGCCCCTCCTCCTCCGCGTCCGCGACGACGCATCGGGCGCCCGCGAGCGCGCGGCGGACCTCCCCGGGGTTCGCGAGATCCTCGACGCTCAGGGAGTGGACGGGGCTCAACTCTTCGAGCAGGGTCGGGAGGTGCCCCTCGTGGACGGGGCACGCGGGTCCTTGCGCGCCTCGGTCTCGTGGACGGGGACGCCGCGGGCGAGTTGGACGCCGCCCTTCGTGGTTCGGCCGGCCCGGGGAAGGCCGGCGCCACGATCGCCTTCTCCCGCCCCGTCGCCCGAGGGCCGCGGAGAGCTCGGCGGAGATCGGGCCGCGCAGGGTCGAGTCGATCTTCTTGTAGACGACGCCCGCGCCCCGCACGGCGTGCGCCGCCTCCACGACGCGCCTGGCGGCGAACCCCGGGGGCATCGCGCGCGAGTCCGTGTCCACGGCGACGGCGTCCAACTCCCCGCCGGCCGGGGATCGGAGCCTCGGAAGACGACCGCGGTCCGGTAGCCGCAGCGGGCGAGCTGCACGCCGGTGTCCGCCGCCCCGTCAGGTCGTCGGCTATCACGGCCACCCGCGTTCGGCCCCGGCCCCTCGCGCCGCGCTCACCCGCCGGCCGCCGCGGGCGACCCGCTCCTCCCCTTGCGGAGGGTCGAACGCCGGCGGCTCACTGAGCCAGGTACCCGCCGTCGACGGGCAGGATCGCCCCGGTCACGAACGAGGCCTCGTCCGAGGCGAGAAAGAGGATGGCGGCGGCGACCTCGGAGGGCTCGCCGAGGCGCTTTACGGGGTGGGCCTCCTTCATGGGCGCCTTGTAGCTCTCCGGGAGGGAGGCGACGGCCTCGGTCGCGATCGTGCCGGGCGCCACGGCGTTGACCCTTATGCCCCTGTCCGCCCACTCGACGGCGAGGTGCTTGGTGATCCCGGAGGCGACGAACTTGGCCGGGCCGTAGGTGGACTGGTCCTTCTGCCCGGCGAGCCCGGAGATGGACGAGAGGCAGACGATGGAGCCGCCGGACCCGCGGTCCAGCATCGCCTCGATGGCGTACTTGCAGGTGAGGAACATCCCCGCCCGTCGACGGCCATCACGTGGTCCCAATCCTCGGGGTCGCATCCACGATGTTGTTGAGCGGGATGACGCCCGCGTTCGCGACGAGCACGTCTATCCCCCCGAAACGGTCGACGCAGGCCCGGATCATGGTCTGCGCATCCTCCGGCTTCGAGACGTCCCCAACGACCGCCTCGGCGGGCTTCCCCGCCCGCTCGAGCTCTGCGCCGAGCTCCGAGAGCCCGTCCCCGTCCACGTCCGTCACGACGAGGCTCGCGCCCTCGCGCGCGAAAAGCTCCGCCGTCGCCCGCCCGATCCCCTTCGCCGCCCCGGTGACGACCGCGGCCTTGCCCTGCAGCCTGCCCAACCCTCGTGTGCTCTCTTCAGCCAAGATGCCGCCTTTCTAAACTAGACGATGTGTACGCGCAGCCGGCCGGAGGCGTCCATGGCCTCCACGGCGGCCTCCGGGGTCCCCTCGTCGGTGACGAGGTCGTGGATTGCCCCCGCCCGGGCCACCTCGAAGAACGCGGGGGGACGGAACTTGCTGTGATCGGCGAGCAGGACCACCCGTCTGGCGGCCCCGACCATCGCCCGCTTGGCCTCGACGACCGAGAGGCTTGACTCGCTCAGGACGTCGCCGGAGATCGCGTGCATCCCGAGGAGCGCCACGTCGACGTGCAGCCCCTTCAAGAAAGACCCGAGCAGGGGCCCGAGCAGCGTAAAGGAACCGCGCCTCACCTCCCCGCCCGGGATGACCACCCCGACCTCGGGGGCCTCCGCGAGCACCGAGGCGATCGCGACGTCGTTCGTGACGGCGGTGATGGGGAGCCTCCTGCGCCCGAGCGCCTCCGCCGCCGCGAGCACGGTCGAGGAGGAGTCGAAGATGACGCTCTGCCCGGCCTCGAGCAGCGAGACCGCGTGCTCCCCGATCCTGGCCTTCTCCCGGCGGTTGTGGCGCCGCCGGTCCTTGAAGAGGAGCTCGGAGGTCGTGCGCTCGACGGTCACCGCCCCGCCCCGCGAGCGGCGCAGGAAGCCCTCGCGCTCCAACGCCCCGAGGTCGCGGCGTACCGTCGAGGGGGAGACGTCGAGCGCGTGGGCGATCTCCGAGACCGAGGCCGACCCGCGCAGGCTCACCAGCCCCCGTACCTCGGCCCGTCGCTGCGCCGGTATCCTCCTGTCCCCGTCGCCATTCTGCACGGCGCTTCCCCTCTTGCATGCCCCTGTTCCCGAGCCGCAAGCTACCACAGCCCCGCACCAGCCGCCAGATTCGAGCAGGGGACTCCGGCTCCCCTCCACAACCGAACACACGGCCCTCGGCGCCGAGCATCCGGGCGTTCCTCCGGCGAATGCTCCGCCGCGCGGCGGGCTTCGCCGCGCGGCGGAGCCTGGCATCTCGAGCATCGAAGGTGCTCGAAAATGGACCGAATTGCGCGCTGCTGATGGTTTTTGACACGGATATAGCGTTTCGCTAACATGCCAGACGGGACAAGGGCATCAAAGGGAGGAGTTGCAAGCATGGCTGACGTCGTCGAGCGTCCCGGGCAGGTAGCCTCCGAGCTACCGACCAAGTACCTACCGGGGGTCGAGTATCGGGACTTACCGGAGCCGTTGCCGCTCAGAAAGATCGTGGGGGCGAGCGTCGTGCTGCTCGCGACGGCTCTCGGGTCCGGCGAGCTCATAATCTGGCCTTACATCACGACGCAGGTCGGGATCGGGCTTTTGTGGCTCGCGTTCGTCGGGTTCTCTATGCAGTACTTCCTGAACATGGAGATCGAGCGCTACACCCTGGCGACCGGGGAGACCGCGGTCGTGGGCTTCACGCGCTACTGGAAGCCGTGGGGGATCATCTTCGTCCTCGGGGCGTTCTTACCGAACGCGTGGCCCGGGTGGGCGACGGGAGGGGCGACGGTGCTCTCCTACCTCTTCGGCTTCGGCGAGGGGGCCGTGCCGATACTCGCGATCATCGGGCTCATCGCCATAGGCGTCGCGATAACGGTCTCGCCGGTCATCTACCAGACCGTCGAGAAGGTCCAGTTCGTGCTGGTCGGGATCATCGCGGTGTTCATGGTCGTCGCGCTGGTCTTCGCCACCAACGCGTCGGCGTGGGCCGGGATCGTGACCGAGGCGCCTTCGGGGGTCGCGAACTTCCCGAGCGCCCTGAGCCAGCTCGGGATCGCCACGCTTCTCGGTGCGATCGCCTTCGCCGGGGCCGGCGGCGCGAACAACCTCACCCAGAGCAACTACATCCGCGACAAGGGGATGGGCATGGGGGCTCGCATCCCGCGGCTCGTCTCCCCGATCACCGGCGAGGAGGTCGCCGCCCCCTCCCTCGGGTACATGATGAAGACCGACGAGGAGAACATGCGCCGCTGGAGGGGCTGGTGGAAGGTCGCCAACCGCGAGCAGCTCCTCACGTTCTACGCCATCGGCCTCATCACGCTCATCGGTCTCTCGGTCGTGGTCGCCTCGCTGGGTATCACCAGCGACGCCGCGGACACCACGTTCCTGCAGACGGAGGCTCAGGTACTCAGCGAGAGGATAGGGAACTGGTTCGGGGTCTTCTTCTACGTCGCCGCCTTCGCGATCCTCTTCTCCACGAACCTCGGGATCATCGACTACGTCAGCCGCGTCGTCGCCGACTCGCTGAAGGTGAGCTTCTTCCGCGAGAGCCACGCCATCACCGAGAGCCGCGTCTACGTCGCGACCGTCTGGCTCATGATCGTCGCGGGCTCCATCATCCTGCTCTCCGGCTTCGACCAGCCGCTCTTGCTCCTCATCATCGCCGCCTCGGGCGGTGGCGTCGTCATGGCGCTGTACTCGTGGATGCTGATCAAGCTGAACACCAGCGGGCTGCCGGAGCCGATCAAGCTCAAGGGCGCGCGGCTCGTGATCATGTACGTGATCTCCGTGTTCTTCTCGTTCTTCTCGATCCTGCTGCTGTACGACGTGATCAGGACGAACCTCTTCGGGGGCTAGGGGCGCGGCCGGTTGCTCAAGCTGCTCTGGCTGCGGCTGCTCGTGGCCCTCACGGTCTTCGCCGTGCTGGCAACGATCGCGTACCTTCTCGGGCTGCTCGACTAGGGCGGCCCGAAGCTATCGCGGGTACGCGTGGCCCGGCCACGATCTTGCGATCCTGACTAGCGACTTCTGAAGGAGAGGAGGCCGAACCCGATGAAGGCGGTCGTTTGGAACGGTCCGGAGGAGATGGCAGTCGAGGAGGTCCCGGAGCCGAGGGTCGAGCGCGGGACGCTCGTCGTGCGCCCGGATGCCGCCGGGATCTGCGGCTCGGAGGTCGAGGGGTACCTGGGCAAGATGGGGAACCGCACCCCGCCGCTGGTGATGGGCCACGAGTTCGCCGGGACCGTGGTCGAGGTGGGGGAGGGGGTGGACCGGGGCCTCGTGGGGCGCGTCGTCGCCGTCAACCCCCTCGCCTCGGACGAGACCTGCCGGCTCTGCCGGAAGGGGCTCACGAATCTCTGCCCCGCGCGCACCCTTATCGGCATCCACCACCCCGGCGGCTTCGCCGAGAGGGTCCGCGTCCCCGCGCGCAACGCCTACCCGCTGCCGGAGGGGCTCCCGGACGCGCCCCGCGTGGGCGCCCTGGCCGAGCCCCTGGCTAACGGGGTCCACGCGGTCCGGCTCGGCACGGCGGGCGAGGAGCCCGTCGAGAGCGCCGTGGTGATCGGGGCGGGCACCATCGGCCTGATGTGCCTGCAGGCCGCCGTCCTCTCCGGCATCCCGGACGTGCGCGTCGTCGAGCCGCACGAGGCGCGCCGCCGGGCGGCCCTCGGCCTCGGGGCGGGCGCGGCACACGCGACGCCGGACGAGGCGTGGGAGGAGTTGCGGGCCGGCTCGGACGGCCTGGGGGCGGATCTCGTCGTGGACGCCGTGGGCGCGGAGGCGACGCGGCGGGGGGCGATCGGGCTGCTGCGCCCCGGGGGGCGGGCCGTGATGGTGGGACTGCACGACGACGAGACCTCCCTCGGGTTCCACGGGGTCGTGCGCGGCCAGATCTCCGTGCAGGGCTCCTACGCCTACACGGCGCCCGACTACGAGCAGGCCCTCGCCTGGCTCGTCGAGGGGCGGGCCGGGATCGGGGAGCTCCCGCCGGTCCTCCCGCTGGAGGAGGGGCCGTCGGCCTTCGCCGACCTCGTGCGGGGCCCCACCGCGCAGATAAAGGTCTTTCTCGCCGGGGGGCTCGATGACGGAACCTACGCCGCTCTCGGGAAGACCGCGGTCGTGACGGGGCGAGCAGCGGGATCGGGCTCGCGACAGCGAACCTCTTCGCCGACGTGGGGCGAAGGTCCACGGCGCCGCCCGTCGCCGGGCGTCGATGGAGGAGGGGGCCGGGGAGGGACGGATAAGCTCCGGCGCCTTCGTGCCGCACGCCCTCGACGTCACCGACGCCGAGGCGGTCGGCCGCACGCTCGTGGGCGTGGGGGAGGAGAGCGGCATCGACGTCCTCGTCTGCGCCGCCGGGACGAACGTGAAGGGGCGCCGCCTGGAGGAGCTGACGCCGGAGGTCTGGGAGAACCTGCTCGCCGTGAACCTCTCCGGGGCGTTCTACGCCGTGCGGGCCGCGCTGCCCTACCTGCGCGCCTCGGGGGGGCTCGTGATCCTGGTGAGCAGCGTCTCGGGCGCCTGGCCGGACATGTCCGGGCCGGCCTACGGCGCGTCCAAGGCCGGGATGAGCCAGTTCGCCCACGCGGCGGGCTTCGAGGAGCACGCCAACGGGGTTCGCTTCACCTCGGTCAACCCCGGCATCGTGGACACCCCCATCCTGGACAACCGCCCCGAGCCGCCGAGCCCCGAGATACGCGCCGCGAGCCTCAGCCCCGAGGACGTCGCCGCCACCTGCCTCTTCCTCGCCACCCTGCCGCCGCGCGCCTACGTCCCGGAGCTCACCATCCTCCCGACCCGGCTTCAAGCCCTCGGCAAGAGCTCGACCGCGAGCCCCCCGTTGCCGGGACGATGACCCTCGCGAGCCGCCGACGAGTCCCCACCCCGGCGGCCGCCTCCATCCCGAGCCGCGAACGGGTGGCCTAGGGACTACCGCCGGCTGGGGCTCCACCGCGGAGGCCCGGCCGGCGGTGGCGCGGCGCGAGACCGTGCAGACCAACGGCGCCCGGGGTGCCAAGCATGGTTTGGGGAGCGGTTGGAATTTGCAACCCCATGCTATTTAGCATATGGTATGCGCCTTCACCCGCAGAGCCGTGGGTCGAAGGCGTCGTGTAAGCGTAGAAGGGAAGGGTGAATGTTTCTTCGTCGCAAGGTTATGCTGGCGGTCGTGCTGGGGCTGTTCGCGGGGCTGTTGGCCGCGGGCTGCGGCGGGGGTCAGGGCGGTGGTTCCGGGTCCGGCGACGACAGGTCCCTCACGATCGGCTACATAAACTGGGACGAGGACGTGGCCGTCGCCAACCTCTCTCAGATCCTGCTCGAAGAAGAGCTCGACTACGAGGTCGAGCTGCAGCTTCTGGACGTCGGGCCGCTCTTCGAGGGGGTGGCGAGCGGCGACCTCGACGCCTTCCAGGACGTGTGGCTGCCCACCACGCACGAGACGTACTGGAACGAGTTCCAGGACCAGGTCGTCGACCTCGGGCAGTGGTACGAGGGCGAGGCCAGCCTGGGCATCGCCGTCCCGGAGTACGCCGAGGCGCGGACCATAGGCGACCTCGCGCAGTACCGCGACGAGTTCGGCGGCAGGATCGTGGGCATCGAGCCCGGGTCCGGGATCATGGGGGTCACCAAGGACGAGGCCGTCCCGGCCTACGGCCTGGACGACTACGAGGTGGTCGATTCGAGCACCCCGGCGATGCTCGGGCAGGTGGAGAGCTCGCTGGAGAACCAGGAGCCCATAGCCTTCACCGCCTGGAAGCCGCACTGGATGTTCACGGCCTACGACATCCGCTACCTGGAGGACCCCGAGGGCGCGATGGGCGAGGCGGAGCAGCTCTCGGCGATAGCCCGCGAGGGGCTGGAGGAGGACGCCCCCGAGGCCTTCGACTTCCTGGACAAGCTCACCCTCAACGAGGAGCAGCTCGGCGAGCTGGAGCTGGCGATACAGGAGGCTGAGAACCCCGAGGAGGGGACGCGCGCCTGGCTGGAGGAGAACCGCGACGTGGTCGAGGCCTGGCTGCCCCAGGGCTAGCGGCAGACGATTAGAGGGCCGAAGCGTACCACCCTGGGTAGTGAGGAGACGATGAACGGCGAGACGCAGGAGAACGCCCTGCTGCACGAGCTCTTCGAGGAGCAGGCGCGCCGAACACCGCAGGCGCCCGCGGTCGTGGGCCCCTGGGGCACGACGACCTACGGCGAGCTGGACCGTCGGACGGGCCGCCTCGCGGCCCATCTCCGGAGACTGGGGGTCGGCCCGGACGTCACGGTGGGCGTGTACATGGAGCGGAGCCCGGAGTTCGTGGTGGCGTGCCTGGCGGCCCTGAGGGCGGGAGGGGCTTTTCTACCGCTGGAGCTCGCTTATCCGGAGTCCATGATCGAGGAGGTCCTGGCCGACGCGGGGCCCCGCGTCGTCGTAACGACGGCGGAGCTGGGGGAGAACCTCCCCGAAGGCGCGGAGAAGGTCCTCCTGAGCGACGACTGGGAGGCCGGGCTCTCCGAGGGTGGACCCGGGGAGGGGACCCGTCCCACCCTCGACAGCCTCGCCTTCGTCTCCTACTCCTCCGGCACCACCGGGAAGCCCAAGGGCATCGCCAACCCGCACCGGGCCGCGGTGCGCTCCTACGCGTGGCGCTTCGGCCTCGTGGATTACGGCCCCGGGGACGTCGTGGGGTGCAACGTCTTCTTCATCTGGGAGATGCTCCGGCCGCTCCTCAGGGGCGGGCAGTCTGCCCCATCCCGGACGACGTGATCTACGACCCCACGGCCCTCGTGGGCTACCTTCGGGAGCACGGGGTGACGGAGGTGCTCTTCACCCCGTCGCTCCTCGAAGCCGTCCTCGACGGCGGCGGGAGGACCTCGCGGAGGGGCTCTCGGCCCTGCGGACCCTGTGGCTCAACGGCGAGGTCGTCACCAAGACGCTGGCGCGCCGGGCGCTGCGTACCCTGGCGGGCAAGAAAATCTTCAACCTGTACAGCATCAGCGAGACGCACGAGATCTCCGCGGGCGAGCTGCGGGAGCTCGTCGAGAGCGCCGACTCGACCTACTGCCCCGTGGGAAGACCCGCGGACCCGGACCACCTCTACGTCCTCGACGAGGACGCGCGCCCGGTCGGGGAAGGGATACCGGGGGAGCTCTACGTCGGCGGCGAGGGGCTGGCCCGCGGCTACGTCAACCTGCCCGAGAAGACCGCCGAGCGCTTCATCCCGGACCCCTTCGCGGGCGCCGACGCCCGGATGTACCGCTCGGGGGATCGGGCCCGGATGCTGCCCGACGGGAACCTGGAGATCATGGGCCGCATCGACTTCATGGTGAAGGTGCGCGGCTACAGCATCGAGCTCGGGGCGGTCGAGGCCGCCATCGAGGAGCGCCTCGCGGTGACGAACTGCGTCGTGGTCGCCGACGGCGAGGAGGGCACGGACAAGCGACTCGTCGCGTACCTCGTCCCCGACCCCGCGGGCGGCGCGAGGGACGGCCGGCTCGCGGGGTGGGGCATCGACCCCGCGACCGGCCACAGCGCGGGCGCCCGGCGCGCCCTCCAGGACGCGCTGCCGCACTACATGATCCCGGCGGTCTACGTCGAGGCCGAGGCGCTTCCGCTCCAGGACGCCACCGGCAAGGTGGACCGCGAGAACCTCCCGCCGCCCCCCGCTCGCGGCGCGGCGGAGCCCGACGCCCCGGAGGAGCCCGCCCTCCCCGCGGACGCGTCCCGCCCGGAGAAGGAGGAACGCCTCGCCCGCATCTTCGAGCGCGTCCTCCGGCTCGAGCGGGGCTACGTCCGTCCCGAGGACGACTTCTTCGAGGCCGGGGGCCACTCGCTAGCGGCGGCCGAGCTCGCCGGAAGGGTCGAGGACGCCTTCGGGGTCCGCCTCCCGACGAGCGGGATCGTCGAGAGCCCCACCGTCGCGGGCCTCCTGGACGCCATCGAGGCGCTGGGGAGGGGCGGCGCGAGGCGCGAGGCGCAGGGGCACGACCTGCTCGTGGAGGCCGCGCTGGAGACGGGTATCTCCCCGGAGGGCGCCGCCGACGGGGTGAAGCGCCTGGGCGAGGCCGAGAGCGTCTTCCTCACGGGGGCCACCGGCTTTCTCGGCGCCTTCCTCCTCGACGGGCTGCTCTCGAAGACGGAGGCGAAGGTGCACTGCCTCGTCCGTCGGCGCCCGAGCGGCGACCCGATGTCCCCCCTGCGCGACGCCCTCAAGGGCTACGGGCTGTGGAACGCCGAGATGTCGGAGCGCCTCGTGCCCGTGACGGGGGACCTCTCCGAGCCCTTGCTCGGCCTCTCGGAGGAGGCCTTCGAGGAGCAGGCCGACGAGGTCGACGCCGTGATCCACGCGGGCGCGATGGTCAACCTGATCTACCCCTACTCCGCCCTCAAGCCCGCGAACGTCGACGGCACCCGCGAGGTCCTGCGGCTCGCGTGCCGCAGAAGGGCCAAGCCCCTGCACCACGTCTCCACGAACGGCGTCTTCGGGCGGGGCCGGGGGTTGTGCGAGGAGGACACGGACCTCGACGACCTCGCCGGAGCCCAGCCCGACGGCTACGGCCGGTCCAAGTGGGTGGCCGAGAAGCTCGTGATGGAGGCCGCCGGGCGCGGGCTGCCGGTCTCCGTGTACCGCCCCGGCAACATCTCGGGGCACAGCGCGACCGGCTCCTCCAACCCGAAGGACTTTCTGGGCGCCGTCATCTCCGAGTCCGCCCGCGCGGGCCTCGCCCCGAAGATAGACGGCTGGCGCATGGAGATGACCCCGGTGGACTTCGTAGCCGGCGCGATCCTCGGCCTCGCCGACTATCCGGGCGCCCCCGGCAAGACCTTCCACCTCGCCAACCCCGAGCCCCCTCTTCCGAGCGGGTCTTCGGCTGGATCGAGGGCCTCGGCTACGACCTCCAACGCCCCGACTACCCCGACTGGCTGAGCGCTATCCGCGCCACGCCCGCCGAGACGGAGGCCGGCGAGGTCGTGCGCACCGCCGCCCCGACGACGCGGCGGAGGTTAAGGACGACAACGTCTACGCCGACCGCAACACCCGCCGAGCCCTGGGCGCGGGCGGCCCCCGCCGGCCGAAGATCGACGCCGAGCTCCTCGAGACCTACGCGCGGTCTTTCGCCGAACGCGGCTGGATGCCGTCCCCGAACGCGTCCGGCAGGGGGCAAGACGATAAGCGGGGGAGGCTCGGCGGCAAGGTCGCGGTCGTCACCGGGGCGTCGAGCGGCATCGGGGCCGCGGTCGCCGGCGCCCTCGCCGCCGAAGGCGCCGGCGTCGCGCTGGCGGCCCGCCGCGCGGACGCCCTGCGGGAGGTACAGGCGGGGCTCGTCGAGGGGGCCGGGAGTATCGCCGAGGCGACGGACGTCACCGACCGCGAGGGCGTCCGGGCGCTCGTCGCGCGCGCGGAGCGGGAGCTCGGGCCGGTCGACTTCCTCGTGAACTGCGCCGGCGTCATGTACTACACGCTCATGAAGAACCTCCGCGAGGAGGAGTGGGAGGGGACCGTCGAGGTCAACTGCAAGGGGACGCTGAACTGCGTCGGCGCCGTCCTGCCCGGCATGCTCTCCCGCGGGGGCGGGCACATCGTGACGATCTCCTCGGACGCCGGGCGCAAGGTCTACCCGGGCCTCGCCGTCTACTCGGCGAGCAAGTTCTTTGTCGAGGCGCTCTCGCAGGGCTTGAGGCTGGAGACGGCGGGGACGGGCGTCAGGGTGACGACGGTCCAGCCGGGCAACGTGGACACCGGCCTCGCCTCCCTGAGCAACGACGAGGAGGCCATCCAATCCTACGGCGAGCCCACCGGTGCTCGCGTCCTCGACCCCGAAGACGTGGCGGCCTCCGTCCTCTACGCGCTCGCCCAGCCGGATCACGTCGCCGTCAACGAGATCCTCGTGCAGCCGCGCGACGAGCCAGCCTGACGGCCCGGAAGTGCCGCATCTAGCGACCACCCCCGCCGAGATGAGGAGAACACGCCCGTAGAGCTCGGTTTACGGGCGTGGTGAGCAGGGGCGCGTTCCAGGCGTTCGCGACCGCCCTCGAAGCGGCACGGCTCGCGGCCGGCGCGGCGGGAGGGACCGGGCCGTTGCTATACTGCGGCACGGGATCGAGGGACGCGAGGGGAAGGACTACTGCTTGAGGGTGGCGCTGTTCGTTCCTTGTTACGTGGATCAGATCTACCCCGGCGTGGCCGTCGCCACGGTACGGGTCTTGCGCTCCCTGGGCATCGAGGTCTCCTACCCCGAGGGCCAGACCTGCTGCGGGCAGCCGGCCTTCAACTCCGGCTTCTTCCGGGAGGCGCGCAGCGTCGCCGGCCACCTCATGGGCGTCTTCGAGAACGACCGCTCGGACTACGTCGTCTGCCCCTCCGGTTCCTGCTCCGCGATGGTCGCCCACTACTATCCCGTGCTCTTCGAGGAGCGGCGGGGGGAGAGGGAGAGGGCCGAGGCGCTCGCGGGCCGCGTGAGGGAGCTCTCGGACTTTCTGGTCAACGTGGCGGGGGCGGAGGCTTCGGACCTGGGATCTCGCTTCGAGGGGAGGGCCGTCTTCCATGCCGGATGCCACCAGCGCCGCGAGCTCGGGGTCCTGGAGGAGCCGCGCCGCCTCCTGGGGGGCGTCGAGGGCCTGGAGCTTCTGGAGTGGGAGAACGAGGAGCTCTGCTGCGGATTCGGGGGGACGTTCTCCGTGAAGATGCCCCAGGTCTCCACCGCGATGGCCGACGAGAAGGTGAAGGCGCTGGAGGGGAGCGGGGCCGACACCCTCGTCTCCTGCGATTCGAGCTGCCTGATGCACCTCGGCGGGCGGCTGGCGCGCAAGGGCCACGGCACGCGCGTGATGCACCTCGCCGAGGTGCTGGACCCCGAGCACGGGAGGGTCGTTTAGCGATGGAGACGAGGAAGCCCGCCCGCGAGCGGGATACGACGGACCGCCGCCGCGAGGGGATAGAGAGCCCCGTCGAGGGCTTCAACGAGCGCGGCGGCCGGGCGGCGAGAGACGAGGCCCTGCGCGGCGCCCTGAGGCTCTTCGCCACCAAGGTGGTGCCCGCGCGCAACGCCACCCTCGCGGCGCTCCCCGAGGCCCCCGAGCTCCGGGAGCGGGCGTACCGCATCAAAAGGGAGACGATGGCGAACCTCGACCGCTACCTCGAGGAGATGGCCGAGGCCGTCGAGGCCCGGGGAGGGAGCGTCCACTTCGCCTCCGACGGCGAGGACGTCGTCCGCTACGTCGGCGAGCTCGCCCGGCGGCGCGGGGCAAAGGTCATCGCCAAGTCCAAGAGCATGGCGACCGAGGAGATAGAGCTCAACCGCCGCCTCGAGGAGGGCTACGCCGACCTCGGGCTCGAGATCGTGGAGACCGACCTCGGCGAGTGGATCGCCCAGCTCGCCGGCGACACGCCGTCGCACATCATCGGACCCATCCTGCACATGAACGCCGAAAGGGTCGCGGAGATCCTCTCGGAGGTCGCCGGAGAAGAGCTGCCGCCGGACGCGACGGTCCTGTCGCGCTTCGCCCGCGGGCGCCTGCGCGAGAAGTTCCTCACGGCGGACATCGGGATCACGGGGGCGAACTTCGGCGTCGCGGAGTCCGGCACGGTCGTCACCGTCACCAACGAGGGGAACGGCCGGCTCGTCACGAGCGTCCCGCCCGTCCACGTCGTGGTGATGGGGATAGAGAAGATGATCCCGCGCTTCGAGGACCTCTCGGTGTTCACGCGGCTGCTGGCCCGGAGCGGGACGGGCCAGAAGCTCACGGTCTACACGAACTTCGTCACGGGGCCGCGCGGGCCCGGCGAGCTCGACGGGGCTGAGGAGTTCCACCTCGTCCTGCTGGACAACGGCCGCTCGAACCTCCTGGGCACCCCGTTCGAGGAGGCCCTCTACTGCATCCGCTGCGGCTCCTGCCTGAACGTCTGCCCGGTCTACCGCCAGACCGGCGGCCACGCCTACGGCTCGACCTACTCCGGCCCCATAGGCGCCGTGATCACCCCGCTCCTCAAGGGCGACGAGGAGGCGAAGGACCTGCCCCACGCCTCCTCCCTCTGCGGCGCCTGCTCCGAGACCTGCCCCGTCGGCATCCCGCTGCACGACCTCCTCCTGAAGCTCCGCAACCGCCAGGTCGAGGAGGGCATGGCGGGGAAGACCCAGACCGCGGCCTTCAAGGTCTTCGAGAACACGATGAAGAGCCCCGCCCTCTACAACATCTCCGGCAAGCTCGGCCGCGCCGCCCAGAGGCCGCTGGTCAGGGAGGGCACCGTCCGGCCCGTCCCCGGACCCTTACGCGGCTGGACGGGCTCCCGGGAACTGCCCCCGCTCGCGCCGAAGCCCTTCCGCGAGCTCTGGAGAGGGGGGATCTAGCCCGTGGCAGACCGCGCCCGGTTTCTCGAGAACGTCCGCCACAGGACGCGCACCGGCCGCTACAAGCCCACCCGCGCCCCGGACTCCGTGTGGACCCCGAAGGGCGCCCCCGTCCCCGACCCCATAGCGGACCCCGTCGCCCGCTTTCTGGAGGAGCTCGGCGCCGTCGGCGGCCACGGCGCGCGCGTCCAGAGCCTGGACGAGGCCCGGGATCACGTCGTCTCGCTCGCCCGCGAGCGCGGGGCGGGGGCCCTGGTGCGCTGGGACGACGAGGAGCTGGCGGGGTTCGACGCGCCGCTCGCGGGGGCGGGCGTGGAGGTCGCGATCTGGCGGGACCTCGAGGACTTCAGGGCGGTTGCGGGGTTGGCGGACGTCGGCCTCTCGACCGCTTCGTGGGCGATCGCCGAGACCGGCAGCCTCGTGCTGGAGAGCGGCCCCGGACGCGGACGCAGCGTGACCCTCCTGCCGCCGACCTACGTGGCGGTGCTGAGGGCCGAGCGCGTCCTGGGCACGGTCGCCGAGGCCGTAGGCAAGTACGCCGGGGGGAGGCTCCCCGCGAACGTCTGCTTCCACACGGGCCCGAGCCGCTCCGGGGACATCGAGATGTCGCTCGTGACCGGGATGCACGGGCCCGGGGACGTCCACGTCGTCGTGGTGGGGTAGGGGAGCCGTGGCGAACTCCCTACGACAAGCATGGTCCGAGGGGCGCCCGGCGTTCGGGATGTGGATCATGATGCCGGGCCCCGCCTTCGGCGTCGAGCTCGTCTCCGCCGCGCGCCCGGACTACGTGTGCATCGACTGCCAGCACGGGCTGGCGGACCTCGGGGCGCTGGTCCCGATGCTCGCGGCGGCGGAGGCCGCGGGCTCCACCCCGCTCGTCCGCGTGCCCCGCAACGACCCCGCCGACATCGGCAGGGTCCTCGACGCCGGGGCGCGGGGCATCGTCGTCCCGCTCGTCAACGACGCCTCGGAGGCCGCCCGCGCCGCCCGGGCCTGCCGCTACCCGCCGGAGGGCGACCGCTCCTACGGCCCGGCCCGGGCCTCGGTCGTGCTCGGCACCACGGACCCGCGCGCCCTGAGCCGGGAGGTCGTGTGCCTCGTCATGGTCGAGAAGCGGGAGGGCCTGGAGAACGTGGAGGAGATCGCCGCCACGGACGGCGTCGACGGCATCTACGTCGGCCCCGCGGACCTCGCCCTCTCGCTCGGCCTCGCCCCGACCCTCGACGTCGTCGAGCCGGCGCACGCCGAGGCCGTCGCGAGGGTAAAGGACGCGTGCAAGAACCGGGGCATCGCCGCCGGCATCCACACCGCCTCCGCCGAGGTCTCCAGGAGGCACGCCAGAGCCGGCTTCGACATGATCACCGCCGGCACCGACTCCACGCTCCTGGCCGAGGCCGCCCGCGCGCGGCTGGACGCGGTCCGCGGCGAGAGCGCGCCCACGGAGGGCTGACGGCGGGTCGGCCATACGCCCGACGGGCGCGGCCGTCCGCCGCACGGCCGCGCCGGTAGCCGTCTAGAATCCCCGCATGCGCGAAGCGGACCCGGTCGACCTCCACGAGAGCCTCGCGGCGGGCTCCGGCGCCGGCGCGGTCTGGACCCTCGAGGGGAGCAGGGACCTCAACGCCAACCTCGTACGATTCCCGGCGGGAGGGGGCGTGGACGAGCACGTGAACGAGGAGGTGGACGTGCTCGTCGTCGGCGTCGCGGGGGTGGGCCGCGTCGCGGTGGACGGCCGCGCCTTCCCTCTGCGTTCGGGGGTCGTCGTCTTCGTCCCCAGAGGGGCCCGCCGCTCGACGAGAAGCGAGTCCGCGGACTTCGCCTACCTCACCGTGCATCGTCGCCGGGGGCCGCTCAGGGTCGCCGGGACGGACGGCGACCCTTGAACCTTCTGCCGCAGGAGGCGCCCTGCGCGGAAGCGCCGGAGCTTGCGCCCGCGTTCGGCCTGGTCCATGCAAAGGAGAGCTCTTCTTGAAGACCATCTTGTGCTACGGCGACTCGAACACCTGGGGCTACGACCCCGCGACGGGGGAGCGCTTCGGTCCGGGCGCACGCTGGCCCGGGGTGCTCGCCCGGGAGCTCGGCGACGGGTACGCGGTGATCGAGGAGGGCCTGAACGGGCGGACCACGGTCTGGGACGACCCCATAGACCCCCACAGAAACGGGCGCGAGTACCTCGTCCCCTGCCTGGAGTCGCACGCGCCCCTGGACCTCGTCGCGATCGCGCTCGGCGTGAACGACCTCAAGGCGCGCCTCGCCCTCTCGGCCTCGGACATAGCGGACGGCGCGGGCGCGCTGGTCGAGACCGCCCAGAAGAGCGCCACCGGCCCGGACGGGGGCCCGCCCGCGGTCCTCCTCGTGGCCCCGCCCCCGGTCGGCGACCTCGGCGAGGCCGACGAGATGTTCGAAGGCGCCCTGGAGAAGTCTCGACGCTTCTCCCTTCACTACCGGCGAGTCGCCGACAAGTACGGGTGCGGCCTCCTCGACCTCGCCGGCATCGTCTCCGCCAGCGCCCTCGACGGCGTCCACTTCGAGGCGAGCGAGCACGCGAAGATCGGGCGCGAGGCCGCATCCAGGGTGAAGGACCTGCTCCGCTAGCGGAGCACCCGCCACGTCCGCGCGGCACCCGTCCCGCTCTCCTATAATGCCTGCCCTATGGCGAACGGGAGCTTCTGGAAGAGCGGCAGGGTACCGGGGGAGGTGGAGCTGGCGTACGGCCGCGTGGGGGAGGGGGCGAACCCCATCCTCGCCCTGCACGGCATCACCGCCCAGCACCGGGCCTACAACGCGGTCGCGCGCCGCCTCGCGCACCCCGACGGCATGGTCGCGCTCGACCTGCGCGGGCGCGGCGACTCCGAGAAGCCTCCCCCCGGCAACTACGGCCTCGACGCGCACGTGGGGGACGTCGTCCGCGCCCTCGACCACCTCGGGGTGGAGCGCGGCATCCTCTGCGGCCACTCCATGGGCGCCTTCGTGGCCCTCAGGGTAGCGCTGCTCCACCCCGACCGCGTCTCGGCCCTCGCCCTCCTCGACGGCGGCTGGCCGCGCCCGGAGGAAGAGCCGGACGAGGCCGACGCCGCGGCGATACAGGAGGGCCTCGAACGAGCCTTCCGGCGCCTGGACATGGTCTTCGAGACGCCGGAGGACTACCTGAACTTCTGGTTCCCGAACCAGAACCTCACCTACGACGACCTCCCGCCGGACCTGGCCGACTACTACCGCTACGACCTGCAAGGGGTAGAGGGCGGCTACCAGCCCAAAGCCTCTATCGACGCCGCGCGCGAGGACTCGGACTCCGTCTCCTCCGGGGCTCCGACGCTCGAAGAGATGAAGAACATTACGCATCCGGTCTCCCTGGTGCGAGCCGCCGAGGGCTTCTTTCCGGGGACCGCGCCGCTCATCTCCGACGAGACCCGGGACGCCATGCTCGGGGCATTGAATATCCGCTCGGAGACCGTCGTGCCCGGCACGACGCACTACACGATGATGTTCGAGCCTTCCGCCACCACGACCGCGGGCTTTCTGGACTCCCGGGCGGGCTCATGAGGTAGGGCACGCGGACTTTTGGTCAGCCCGGGATGACTCGACTGCAATGCATGGTATAATGCAGACTTCGGGAACCTCTCCGGGCGGGGGGAGGTTCCCGACTTACGTTCCGGGGCGTCGCCCTTACGTTACTGCTGGTCCTTCGGGCGCGTGACCTCTTCGCAGACCACGTAGTGCACCCTGTCGGCGGGGATGAGCCACTGCCTGCTCGCCTGGGAGGTGATGCGCAGGGGCTGGTTGTTCTGCAGCGAGTTGGAGATGTCCACGAGGGCGCTCTCGGCGTCCTGCTGGTTCTCGTAGACGCCGTACCTCATCCTCGGGAGGGAGTACCCGACCGTGGAGCCCGTGTGCGCGCCGGGGGCCTCGTCGCGGCCGGCGGAGGCCCATTCCTCTTCCCTGTCCTGCTGCGGGTGCTTGCCGGGATCGACGAGCCAGACGATTACGCTGTATGCCACGATGCTCCTCCTGTTCGCCACGTGCTTGCATAAACTACGATTGACCCGATATCTATCCCCTGCGCCGTTGGGCCATAAACGCGGGCGAACGGCCCTCCCGCCGCGTTCGTGTACGCTCGCCCATCGCGGGAGAAGAGGACCGCCCGAGGGGGAGAAGGCCGAGCTCGGGGCCCGCGGCCCTACCTGAGAAGGCGGTGCGCCAGCAGCCCGAGGCTCGCCAGCGCGAGGCCGACGACCGGGACGGCCACGGGGAGCACGAAGCGCCGCCGGACCTTCCCCAGAAACGACTTCGTGTCGTTAAGGTGGGGGAAGGGTCGCCCCGCGGGCTCCTCGACGCCGAGAAACTCGCAAAGGGGGCCCCAGCCCTGCTTCACGCTGTAGACGAGGAGCCTCCCGGCGGGGACGCGCTCCTTCACCTCCTCGATGTGGCGCTCGTAGACGCCGATCGCGTGCTCCCTGTCCTCGAAGCGCCCCGAGAAGGCGCCGTCCCAGATCACGCCCTCCGTCATCCGGGTGGCGTGACGGGTCTTGGGCGCGACGAGGCGCAGGAAGGAGAGGACGGGGGAGGCGTAGGGGGTCTTGGGCACCCCGTAGATGGTGTTCAGGGTGCTCTCGTACCAGCGGTCGGGGTCGCGGACCGTGAGGATCACGCGCGCCTCCGGGTACGCCTCCGCGAGCTCCTCGTAGAAGGAGGCGGCCGGCCAGTCCAGGGCCGAGCGGTAGCCCTCCAGCAGGGAGCGCCAGTCCACCGTCTCGCCCCGGGCCGCCGCGGTCCACGCCTCGACGTGCTCCGGGCTCCGCACGGAGTCTTCCATGCTGTAGCAGGGGCCGAAGCCCAGCTCCTCCAGCGCCGCCTCCAGGGAGGTCGTCCCCGTCCTCCCGAAGCCGGCCCCGATGACCCTTACGCTCAAACGCCCCCTAGATCCATCGCCGAAGGAGTATTTGCCGTTCTGTCGCGACCTCTAAACGCGCGGTCGACGGGAGGGGCGGCGGGGGAGGGCGGCGGGAGGGGCTAACGCTCCTCGGGCCGGGCCTCGTGGCTCATGTCCGGGGCGCCCGTGAAGCCCTCGGGGCCGCCGGCCGAGAGCCGCTCGGGCTCCTGGACGCCGGCGAGCGCCCTGTCCAGGGCCTCCTCGTCCGTGGGGTCGGGGAGCTCGAGGCGGGAGGCCAGCGTGCGGTCGAGCTCCTCCTCCGAGAGCCCGCGCACCTCCTCGTTCATCCTCTTCACCTCCGGCTCCGGGAGGTCCGAGAGCCCGAGGTCGTTGACCATCAGGGCCACCAGCTTGCGCTCTTTTGTCCCGCGATCCGCCATCTGTCTGGCTCCTCTCGTCTGTGATGCATCGGCCGTCGAGCGCCCAAGTCTACAACGCGCCCCGCGACGGCGGCGGGGTACCGGGTTTTCGTTAAAGGTGGGATATAACTAGCCGTGCCCCGTGAGGGAGGGGGCGTCATGCAAGGCAGAACACCACGATTCTCGGGAGCTTGCGGTTTGAGGAAGATGCTCACCATCCTGCTTGTCCTTGGCCTCCTCGGCTCTTGCGGGGGCGCCGGGCCCGCGGCCCCCGAGGCCGCCCCGCGCGAGGAGGAGACGACCTCCGCGACGACGGGCGAGCCGACCGGCGAGACCTCGCCGGAGCCGACGGCCCCCGCGACCGTCGCGCAGACGGAGCCCGAGCCGCCGGAGGAGCCGGCGGTGCGGGCCACCTCGAGCACGCCCGATGCCCCGGCCGTCGGCGGCGAGGGCATGGTCAGCTCCGCCCACCCGCTCGCCACCGAGGCCGGCCTCGAGGTCCTCGCCGACGGCGGCAACGCCTTCGACGCCGCCGTCGCGGTCGCCGCCGCCCTCAACGTCGTCGAGCCGATGATGAGCGGGGCCGGAGGCTACGGCGCCCTCGTCGTCTACGACGCCGAGAAGGGGGAGACGCGCTACCTGGAGGCCGGGAGCCGCTTCCCGGCGTCGACCGACCCCTCGGTCTTCCGCCCGCCGACGCCCGGCTACGAGGCGAACCGCTGCGGGGCCCCCGCCGTCTCTGCGCCCGCCAACGTGGACGCCTGGGAGAAGCTCTCCGAGGAGTACGGCGACCTCGAGTGGAGCCGGCTCTTCGAGCCCGCCATAGGGTACGCCGAAAACGGCTTCGCCATCGACGGGGTGACGGCCGGTTGGATCGGCTCGGAGTACCCGGCCTTCCCCGAGAACGCCCGCGAGATCTACGGCAGGGACGGCGTCCCGCTCCAGACCGGGGAGACCCTCGTCCAGACCGACCTCGCAGGGTCCCTGCGCCAGATACAGCGCGAAGGCGCCGACTCCATGCACGGCGGCTCTCTGGGCGAGGCGATGGCCGCGACCGTCCAGGAGGGCGGCGGCTTCCTGACGCTCGACGACACCCGCGAGAACCGCGCCGAGTGGCTCGACACCATAAGCATCGGCTACCGCGGCAACGAGGTGGTCACGGCCTCGCCGCCCTCCACCTCCTGGGGCATGCTCCTCCGGCTCGGGGTGTTGAGCGAGTTCGACCTCACCCCGCAGGATCACAACACCTCCGACTACCTCCACGCCCTCACGGAGGTCTCCAAGCAGGGCGGGCAGGTCGCCAGGGAGTACGCCGCCGACCCGCCGTTCGACCTCCTGCTCTCGGAGGAGTACTGGGCCGAGCAGGCAGCGAACATGAGCCCCTACTACGCGAGCCCCTACGAGCCCTTCACCACCGTCGACTCCGCGGCCTCCTGCTCCCCGACGGGCTACACGCCCACCGGGCCGGCCAACAACGCGCAGGCGAACTCCCAGGGCTACACCACCCACTACGTCGTCGCCGACGGGGAGGGGAACGTCGTAAGCTCCACCCAGACCCTGGGCAACGTCTTCGGGAGCAAGGTCATGCCCGAGGGGACGGGGCTCTGGCTGAACGACGCGACCGCCTGGAGCCGCTTCGAGCCCGTCGGGAACGTCTTCGACGTCTACCCCGGACGGAAGAGCCTCTACGCCCTGTGCCCCGTCATCGTGCTGCGCGACGGGAAGCCCACCATCGCGCTGGGCACCCCCGGCGGGCGCACCATCCCCAGACCACGACCCAGATGCTGACCAACATGGTCGAGTTCGACATGGACGTGCAGGACGCCCTCTCCGCCCCAGGACGAGCTTCGTGATCCCGGACATCCTCGCCGTCGAGGAGGGCATAAGCCAGCCCGTCCGGGATGACCTGATCTCGCGCGGCCACAACGTACGCCCCGCGACCGCGGCCCTGGGCAACGCCCACGCCCTCACCATCGAGTACGACGAGGAGGGCAACCCGGTCCGCTTCAACGGGGGCGCCGACCCCCGCGGCGCCGGCTCGGCGGCGGGGTACTAGGAAGGAGACGCGAGCGGCGTGAAAGCATCGGGGATCTTTTGCTCTGGATCGTAGCGGGAGCCTCGCTCTTCGTGGTCGCGTTCGACGCGCTCGGCTCCCTCGCCGCCCGGCGGTTGGGCTTCCCCTACGCCGTCCTCACCGTGGTATCGTTGCTCGTCTATGGGACGACGGGGGCCCTTGCGGCGGACCAGTCCGGGGTTACGATGGGCACTCTGGCGGCGGGGATTGTGGGGCTCGTGGACTCAACCTTGGGCTGGGCGGTCTCCCGGAAGTTAGGGGCGGGGCGCCTCCCCAATGAGGCGCCCCGCCCCGGGGTGTCCGCGGGCACCGTCCTGCTCGTCTCGCTCCTCGCCGCGGCGATCGGGCTGGTCGGAGGCTCCGTGGTTACCGCGGGTTAGAGGCCGCGCCCCGCCGTAGCGGCTTCGGGGCTGGAGGGCGGGCGCGTCCCGTAAACGCGGCGGGAGATGGAAAGCGGCGCCGGTGATGCGGCTTATAACCGATGAAGCCCGGCGGCTTGGAGGGGGAATCCACAAAGGTTTCACACTCTGCGGGCCACCGGGCACAAGCATGGTACATGCGCGTCGCGCGCGGGGCAATACTGTTTTTCGTGTATGTCAGGAGCGGACGCCGGGCGCCCCGATCTCCGCGCGCAGCGCCTCGACCTCGTCCGTGATGCCGGAGAGCGAGCCCCTGGCCTCGGACATGCGGGCGTGCTCGGTGCGGACGAAGCGCGTGTAGGGGGCGATGGCCTCGCGCATCCGCTCGACCGAGCGCGAGAGCTCCGCCTCGAACTGCCTTCTCACCACCTCGACGAGCCGCTCGCGCAGGGCCTCGGTCTCCTGCGCGAACTCCGCCCGGGCCTTGCGGCGCCTGTTCGGCAGCACGAAGAGGCCGTAGCCGCCCAGGATCGCGACCGCGATAAGCCCGGTCACGTCGAGGAAGCGGGTCGTGAACAGCGTGACCACGAGCGCCCCGATGCCCAGAGCGCCCGCCCCCGAGGCGGCCGTGCGGGTGACCGCGTCCTGTATGGAGAGCGCCAGCTCCGCCGACTCGCGCTCGCGGTCGTAGCGGCGGACGACGTCCTGGGCGTTCCTGCCGACGGACTGGAGAAGCTGGTTGCGGTTGTACTCGAAGTTGTCCCCGACGTCGCCGATGATGTGCTCGTCGTAGCGGGCCTGGCGCCTGCGGTTCACGTACTCCACGACGCTGCGCCACTGCTTCAGGTTCCGGTCGACCATCCAGTCGATAAGCTCCTGGACCCGTTCGTCTATGAGCGCCTCGGTGTCGGCGACGACCTCTTCCTTGAAGCGTTCCTGCACCTTGTCGCGGCTCAACAGCTCGCGGATGTTGAGGAGCCTTATGTTCTCTTCCAGCCACGCGTCGCCGCGCTCGCTCATCCGCAGGACGATGTTCTCCAGCTCCGCGAGGCGCGCCTCGAAGTCCCGCCGCATGTCCTCGGTGTAAGCCTCGAGCTGCGACTCGACGTTCTCCGCCATCCTGAAGTCGTCCTCCAGGAGGCCGAGGCGCTCGTTCACCGCGAGCCCGTAGCGGCGGACGAGCTCCTCGACGACGCCCAGGGGGCTCTCCAGCTTGAGCCGGACCCGGCCCTCCTCGTCGAGGAGCCCCCGCACGTACCCCTCGAGCTCCCCGAAGCCGCTCGCGCTCAGGAGCGCGTCGGCCTCCAGGCCTCCGAGGCCGGAGGCCTTCGCCTTCCGGGCGAGGTAGGCGGAGACGAAGAAGATCGGCGGCTTCAGCCCGAGCATCGAGCGCACGCCCTCCTCCACGAAGGATCGGACCTGTTCGCGGGCCTCGTCGCCGCGCAGGAGGTCCACCTTGTTCACGACGAGCACGATCTTCTTGCCCCAGTCGCGGATAAGCTCCAGGTACCCGCGCTCCGACTCGGTGAAGGGCCTGTCCGCGGAGGTGACGAAGAGGACGAGGTCGCTCCGGGGGACGAAGCCCCGGCTGAGCTCCTCGTGGTGGCGGATGATGGCGTTGGTCCCCGGCGTGTCGACGATGGCGACCTCGCGCAGGAAGTCGTTCGGGTAGCCCCTCTCCAGGACCCCCTCCCGGCGCTCGCGGTCCTCCGGGCGCTCGGCGTAGCGCAAGACGGTGATGCGGTCCGTCGTGGGCGTGACGCCCTCCGTGGAGATCTCCGCCCCGAGCAGCGCGTTGATGAACGCGCTCTTGCCCGCGTTGAACTCCCCGACCACGACGAGCAGGAAAAGCTCCCCGATGTCGTCGAGCTTCTGGCGGACGAGCCCCACGTCCTCGGGCGGCGCGCCGAAACCCTCGAGGAACCCGACGACGCCCTCCAGGAGCGCCCGCTCGCGCTCCGCCAGATCCTTCCAACGCTCGTCGAGAATTCGCACCGCGCCCCCACGCCTCCGAGATCGAACGACACCGCGGATTGTACCCGGTCGGCCCCCCGCGCGGGCGCCGGGGTTCGTCCTCCGGCCCCTGTTCCGTCTCCCCGGCTAAAGGGTTTCGGGGTCGTGCCGATGATAAGCAGAGATCAGAGAGAGGAGATCCCTGTGATAGAGACGAACCTGGACGTGCACCAGGCGATGCAGGAGTTGATGGGCATCCACGGGGCGGTGGGCGCCTCGATCGTCGACTACGAGAGCGGGATGGTGCTCGCCGACGCGGGGAGCCACGTCGACCTCGAGTACACGGCGGCGCGTTTCTCGGACGTCGTGCGCATGAACCTCGACATCATGAAGGTCTCCGGGCTCGACGACGGCATGGAGGATATCCTGATCACCTACGACAACTCCTTCGTGCTGCTCCGCATCCTGCGCAACGCCGAAGGGCTCTTCATGCAACTGAACTTCAACAAGATCGGACCGAACATCGGGCTCGCGCGCTACAAGCTCGGCCAGGTAGACCGCCGCCTCACGATCTAGCCCTCCCTCAAAGCTCCCCGGCGAAGGCGAGGCGGGCGGCGGCGAGGTCCCACAGGGCGTGTCCGACGCTCTCGAAGACGATGGGCCCGTCCCTCTCCTCGAACCTCTCCGGGCCCCGGAGCGCGTCCTCCAGGGCGACGGCGTCCCCCCAGTCGAACGCGCCGGCTTCCCCGGCGGAGATCAGGTCCCCGGCCTCCTCGCGGGCGCCTTCGAGGTCGTCCACGACGACGCGCGCCGCCGCGACGAGCGGGGCCGGAAGCTCGACCATGTGCGGCCGGAAGGAGCCGACGGCCGCGACGAAGGCGTCGCCCCGCACCCCTTCGGACAGCACGGGTACCTCGCTCGTCGTCGCGGTGACGACGAGGGTCACCTCCCCGACGGCCCCGGCGAGCTCCCCCTCGACCGCCAGCGCCTCCATACCCAATCCCCTGGCGTGCTCGACGAGGGCGCGCTCCCCTTCCGCCCCGCGGGACCCCACGAAGACCTTCTCGGTGCCGAGCCCCTCCCGGAACGCCTCGAGGTGCGCCCTGCCCTGCGTGCCCGCCCCCAGGATCAGGAGCGGGCCGTCCGGCCTCGGGGCGAGGGACGAGGCCGCGAGGAGCGAGAGGGCCGCCGTGCGCCGCGCCGTCACGGTCGCGCCGTCGAGGACGCCGAGCCGCTCTCCGGTCGCCGCGCGCATCGCGACGACCTCGCCCCGGATCGTGGGCAGCCCCCGCTCGGCGTTGCCGGGGTGTACGGTGACGAGCTTCGTCACCGCGAGGGCCCCGTCGGCCGCGGGCATCACGAGCAGGGTCGCGCCGCCCCCGAGCGGGAGCCGGAGCCTCGGAGGGGCGTGCGCCTCGCCGGAGGCCTTCATCCCGAGCACCTCCCCGAGGGCCTCCGCGAGCGCGGGGTAGGGGAGGAGGGCCCGCGTCTCGGTCGCGTCGAACGTCCTCATGCGACGGGCAGGATACACCCGGGCCGCGAACTCGCGCGCTCGCCCGCGGGCGGGGCCGCGCGGGCTCGCTTGAAGCTTGAGGGGCAAAACGACTGTGGTACCCTATCCCGCTAGTGAAAGCGGGCGTCGAAGAGCCACCGAAGAAGAGAAAGCCGCTCCTGCGGAACTTCGCCGTACCCTCCGGTCTTGTGCCGGCCCGGAGGACGCTCGCCGTCTCGGTCGGTCTCCTCGTGGCCGGGTTCGCGCTCTTTCTCTACCTGAGGACGCTCGCCCCGACGGTGCTCTACTACGACCGTCCGACGCTCCTGGACTCGGCCATGTTCCAGGCGCAGCTCTCCACCCTGGGCGTGACGCACCCCACGGGGTACCCGACCTACACGATGCTCGGGCACCTCTTCACGTACCTGCCCATCGGGGACCCCGCGTACAGGATCAACCTGTTCTCCGCGATCGTGGGCGCCGCCGGGGTGCTCGTGCTCTACCTCGTCGGGCTCCGGCTGACCGGGAGCATCCTCGGGGCCGGGCTCGGGGCGCTCGCGTTCGGCATCGGCGACACGTACTGGAGCCAGGCGATCATCGCCGAGGTCTACACCCTCAACGTCCTGTTCATCACGACCGTGCTCCTCCTGTTGCTCGTGTGGAGGGACACGCGCCGGGACCGCTACCTCCTCGCCGCGTGCTTCCTCATGGGGCTCTCCCTCACGCACCACGTGACGAGCGGGCTCCTGCTGCCGGGGGCCGCCATCTTCGTCTTCGCGGTGGAGAAGAGGAAGTTCGTGCAGTGGCGCGTCGTCCTCAAGGGGGCGGGGCTCTTCCTCGTCGGGCTCCTGCCCTACCTGTACCTGCCCATACGCGCCTCGATGAACCCGCCGATGAACGAGGCGGACCCGACGACCCCGCGCGCTTCTGGGAGCTCGTCAACGGCGGGCAGCTCACCGGCGTCTTCGGGACCTTCGGGCCGGACCTGATCCCCCTGAGGCTCTCGTTCTTCGGGGGTACATGGGCGACGAGTTCCACGTCGTCCTGCTCTTCCTCGCGATGTTCGGGGCGATAGTCGCGGTCTTTCGGGACCGGGCCGCCGCCGCCCTCATCGGCTTCCTCTTCCTCGGCTGGCTGGCCTACGCGATCGAGTACGAGATCTTCGACTTCTTTCTGTACTTTATCCCGTCCTACCTTATGCTCGCCCTGTTCATGGTCTTCGGCGTCGCCGCCCTCTTCGACGGCGTCCGGAACCTGACCCGCGCCTCCCCGCCGGCCCTCGGGGCCGCGGCCGTCGTCCTGCTCTTCTCCCCGCTCCTCTACTTCACGCTCGCCGACGCCCGCAGCGACTACCGCAAGGTCGACCGCAGCGGCGACCTACAGGGGCGCGAGATCATCGAGGACGTCGCCAACAACGCCCTGCCGGACGCCACGATCCTGCACCACCGCAGCACGCTCTGGTACATGGTCCTCGTCGAGGAGCGCCGCCGCGACCTCACCCTCGTCAGCCCGTGGTACCCCTCCTGGCACCGCTACACCGACATCGTCTGGCCCGACGACATCGACCGCGCGACGGCGAACCTCCGCTGGGGGACCAGCGACTACACGGGCGTCGGCGCCGCCGAGGAGGCCGCCGAGCGGGCCGCCCCGTCTACATCCTCAACCAGCCGAGCGCCGGCCCCAGAACTTCTACGACGCCGGCTGGCAGACCGTGAAGGTCGAGGGCAACCTCTTCGAGCTCGTCCCGCCCGGCCGCGAGCCCTTCACGCCCATCGAGGAGCAGCAGGACGGTTAACGGCCCCCCCGCCCGTAGGCCTGCGGCGGCGCGGGCACGTCGGGGAAGACGGGGCGCCACATCCTCGTCACGGGGTGTACCCTGCCCAGCCCGACGGTCGCGCCCGAGCACCGCTCGTTGTACTCGATAAGCTCCCCCTGCGCCTCGGGCGGCAGCGCCTCGTAGTCCACGAGCGGCACCCGGCGCGAGAAGAGGTGGTCGTAGAGGATCTCGCGGAACTGCCGCTCGCTCAAATCCGGCGAGGGGTTGAGGGTCGCGTAGAGGTGCTCCTCGCCGCCCGCCAGGAGCGGCACGTCGAACATCTCGGGCTGGGTGTGGCCGATGTAGAAGCTCAGGTCCGGCACCGCGGCGCCGTAGTAGCCCTCGATCAGCTCCCGCCGGTCGGGCGGGCGCCCGTGCGTGGCCGCGAACTCCACGCTCAGGCGCGCTATCTTCTCCCACGGCGCGTCCGCGAAGAGCCCCAGCAGCAGCAGCGGCCCGTCGCCCGAGGCCGTCTCCTCCTCCAGCTCGGCGCAGGCCTCGAGCATCGGCCGGAAGACCGGGTCGACGAGCGCCTCCCTGTACTCCCCGTAGAAGCGCAGCCGTACCCCGGAGTCGAACAGCTCGCGGCAGACGGGGTCCTCCGCCAGCTTCAAGAGGCCGCTCATGGCGTAGCGCGTGTACTCCACGCCGCGGCGGAGGGTGACCGAGCCAAACTCGGGGGTCAGGACCACGCTCGCGCCGTGGTCGAACATCATGCGGTGGAGCTCGGCCTGGCGCCGGATCAGCACCGTCAGGTAGTCGCTCGCGCCGGAGTCGCGGCGCTTCCGCGAGAGATACCAGCGGCGCGTCCCGTTGTAGGGCCAGCCGACGACGAGGGGGGACGGGAAGCCCTTCACCGCCTCCGCCACCCGCTCCGGGGGCCAGTCCATCCACTCGGAGATCGAAGGGGACGAGTACGACGTCTCGGTGTTCAAACGGGCGCCTCCGTCGTTGGGGTCCAGCAGAGCGTCCCTCCACTATAGGGAAAAACCGGCTCCTCCGGAGCACCGGGTCCGCGCGACGTATCGGCTCAGGCGTTGCGGCGGCGCGACCCCGTTTGTAGAATCGCGATCCGGTAGGTGGCGGACAAATAGGAGGGGAACCGATGCTCTCGCGTGGCTCTGGCCGTACTCGTCCCTGGAACCCCCGGTCAAGTTGACCGGAGAAAGGAAGCGGAGGGCCGAGGATGCGTAGCTCCGCTTACCTGCGGCTCGCCGTAGACGAGCTCTTGCGGGCCGAAGATTCGCAGTTGATGCAATCCACGATCTACGACACGTGCTGGGCCGCCCGGTTGACGACCGAAGACGGCGGCATGGCATACCCGCACCTGCTGCCCTGGATACTGGACCGCCAGCAGGCGGACGGGAGCTGGGGCAGCCGCGTCCCGTACACGCACGACCGACTGCTGAGCACGCTGGTCGTGGTGGTGCTGCTCGCCCGCTTCGGGCACCGCCGCGACGACCAGGCGCGCAGGATCGCGGGGCAGCGCTACATCTGGCGGCACACGGACAAGCTGGAGCAGGACACCTACAGGACCATTGGGTTCGAGCTGATCCTGCCGAACCTCCTGGAGGAGGGGCGGGAGCTCGGCCTGGACCTCCCGTACACCCAGCTCGGGCACTACGAAGACGAGCGCGAGAAGAAGCTGAGCCTCCTGCCGCGGGAGAGGCTCTTCGACACCTGGACGACGGCGCTGCACTCCCTCGAGGCCTTCGCCGGCCGCATCGACGTCGAGGGGGCGGGGAAGCTCCTCCAGGAGGACGGCTCCATGGCGGCGTCTCCGTCTGCCACGGCCTGCTTTCTCTCGCAGACGCGCGACTGGCGGGAGCGCCACCCGCGCAGCACCACGTACCTCGAGGACCTGCTGGCGCGCGGCGGCGGCCTGCCCCCGGTCTCCCCCCACGACATCTTCATGCGCGCCTGGATCCTCTACTACCTGCACTACGGCGGCCTGACCGCGGAGCACGCCGGCGCGCTGAAGCCCCACCACGAGCACCTGATGAAGGCCTGGAGGCCCGAGGGGGTCGGCTTCTCCTCCAACGGCTTCCCCGACTCCGACGACACGGCGATGACCCTCCTCGCGCTCCACCGCGCCGGGTACGAGGTCGACGGGTCCTGCCTGCTCGCCTACGAGAGCGACCGCAACTTCGCCTCCTTCGAGCGCGAGAGGGACCCCTCCGTGAGCGCGAACCTGCACGTCCTGGAAGCATCGGAGACCATGCCCGAGGGCGACCGCGCCAGGGTCAGGGAGAAGATACTGGGCTACCTCATGCGCGCGCGCCACCACGGCACGTTCTGGAGGGACAAGTGGCACGCCTCCATCTACTACCCGACGAGCCGCGCCATGATGCTGCTTCCGTCCTACGTGCCGGACGAGATGGAGGAGACCCTGCGGTGGCTCCTGCACACGCAGCACGTCAACGGGGCCTGGGGCCAGCACGGCCCCACCGACGAGGAGACCGCCATCACCCTGCTCGCCTTGCTCCACCACCACCGCACCGTAAAGCCCCTCCCCCAGGAGCCGCTGAGCAGGGCCGCGTCGTACCTGGCGGCGAACGAGCGCCCGTTCAAGAACGACTACCACGAGCTGTGGATAGGCAAGACGCTCTACGCGCCGGCCTTCGCCATAAGGGCGGCCGTCCTGTCCGCCCTCAGCCTCTACGGGGACACGTTCGGAGAGGAAGTGTTCTGATCCGCCACACCCGGGCAGCCGATGCTGAGCGCCCTTACGTGATCGGGAGCGAAGCGTAGGGAGACCGGGGAAGCGGTCGCATCAGGCGGCCGGATGCGGCGCGTGAGGTGCTTCGGCTAAAGATCCTGGCCGTTTTGTCCGATCATATAGGGAGAAGGGTCGGCAATTGGTGGAGATCCGGTCCCGCAGAGGGTTGTTGGCGAACCCTCTGCGGGACGGGCACGAGCACATGACCATAGGGAGCTGGCGGTGCTGAAGGTCAACAACCCGGACTTGGACCTGCAAAGAAGAGGACACGTCCTCGCCGTCATACTGGTGGGGTTGGCGCTCGCCGCGGCTTTCGTGTCGGTGATCAACCTGGCCCAGGGGCAGTACCAGTACAACGCGTACAACGGCGCAGCGCTCCTGCTTATCGGCTCCTTGTACACGCTCAACCGCCTGGGCTACGTGCGCCTCGCCAGCCTGCTAACGGTCGCGTGTATGGCTTTCGGGCCGTTCCTCGCTTTCAACGAGCCCGACATGAGAACGGCCTACAGCATGCTGGTCGTTCCCCTGATAACGGCCAGCTTCCTGCTGACCCCGTGGGGAAGCTTCGTGGTCGCCGCTTCCGTCATCGCCGTTAGCGCGTGGATCGGGTTGTTCTCGGAGACCTTTTATTTCCCCCTGATCACCTTGCCCGTCATCGCCGGGCTCTCTTACCTCTTCGCGGATAGCCTGGATCGCGCGTACGTCAAGAACAGGCATATCGCATTGCACGACTCGCTCACGGATATGCCCAACCGCACCATGTTTCTGGACAAGCTGCACGGTGCCACGGCGCGCGCCGAGCGGGCGGGCAACATGGTCGCCGTGCTCTTCCTGGATCTCGACGATTTCAAGCGCGTCAACGACAGCCTCGGGCACAAGACGGGCGACGACCTCTTGATCCAGGTGGGGCAGCGTCTCCAGAGCACGCTGCGGGTCGGAGACACCGCCGCGCGGCTGGGCGGCGACGAGTTCACCGTGCTGTTGGAGGGCATCGAGGAGGGCGAGGAATCGGCGCGGGTGGCGCACAGGGTTAGGGAGCGTCTGGAGTCTCCGTTCGTGGTGGGAGGCGGGCACGAGGTCGTCGTGAAGGCGAGCGTGGGGATCGCCATGAGCGCGAACACGACGATCTCGGCGGGCGATCTCTTGCGAAACGCGAACGTTGCCATGTACAAGGCCAAGAAGGGTAAGCTCGGGTACGCCCTGTACGATCCGAGCATGCACGCCGAGGTTCTGGAGCGCCTGCGGCTGGAGAACGACATGCGCCGAGCCCTCGAAGAAGAAGAGTTCGAGGTGCATTACCAGCCCAAGGTCCAGCTGACGACCGGTGCGATGACGGGTGTGGAGGCGCTCGTGCGCTGGCGGCATCCGGAACGAGGCATGATCTCCCCGGGCCAGTTTATCCCGCTCGCCGAGGACACGGGTCTGATCGTACCCATAGGCATGTGGGTCTTGGAGACTGCCTGCCGTCAGGCCAAGGAGTGGGAGGCGCTTCACCCGGATTCGCCGCCCCTGATGATGGCGGTGAACCTTTCGGCGAGGCAGTTCCGGCACCCGAGCTTGATGGAGGACATCCTCGCGGCGTTGCAGAGGAGCGGGCTGGAGCCCCACAAGCTGCAGCTCGAGGTGACGGAGAGCGTCGTCATGGATAACAGCGAGCACGCCATCGGCGTTCTCAGGGAGCTGCGCAAGCTCGGGGTGAAGAGCGCCATGGACGACTTCGGAACGGGCTACTCATCCCTCGGGTACTTGAAGACGCTCCCGCTGAGCAACCTGAAGGTCGACCGCTCTTTCGTGAAGGGGTTGGGCGACAACGCCGAGGACTCGGCGATCGTGCGTCTCGTGGTGGACCTGGCCCACACCCTGGGGCTGAAGGTCACGGCCGAGGGCGTCGAGACCGCTGAGCAGGTGGCGCACCTCAAGGAGATGGGCTGCGACCTCGGCCAGGGCTTCTACTTCTCCCGTCCCCTGGCGAGCGAGGCGATGACCGAGCTGCTGGAGGCGGGCGTCCCCTTGTCCGGCACGGTTTAGAGGCTCCTGCCCGTCTCCCGCTGTAGGGGCAGCACGGGCGCCTCGGTCTCCGCAGCGTCGTGCGGTCGGGTGAGATCTTCTATCTTCTCCGCGAGAAACGCCGCGTCGCGGTGCACCCAGCCCAGGTGGCCGGATCCGCACTGGTACAGCCAGTCCAGGCCCAAGAAGTACAAACCGGGACTCTCGGTGACGCCGCGCTCGTGTACGGGAACTCCCGCCTCGTCGAAGACGGGCGCGTCCACCCAGGAGTAATCCTCTCTGTACCCGGTGGCCCAAACGACGCTTGCAACGTCGAAGCTGCGAGCCCCCTCGAGGATCACCGTCGCCCCGTCGGCGCGTAGCGTCCGGCCGAGGACCTCGATCCCGTGCTCGCGCCTGAACCGGGACACCTTGACGCCGATCAAGGGTACCTCCGTACGGCTCATCCATCTTCCGATGCGGCTATCCACGGAGACGTCCATCACGCCGATCTTGTGCATCCACCAGTTCAGGTCGCGCCCCAGGAACCTCTGCGGCGCGTACGGCACTTTTCTCCCCACGGATAGGTAGACCTTCCGGCTCCGCGACAACTCCCTCGCGATGTGTACGCCGGAGTTGCCGGCCCCTACCACGAGCGCGGCGCCGGGCGGGAGGGCCTCGGGGTTGCGGTACTCGGAGGAGTGTATCTGGAAGACTTGCGGGCCCAGCTCCGCCGCGATGGGCGGCACGTAGGGGCGGTGGAAGGCTCCGGTGGAGATGACGACCTGCCCTGCCTCGTAGGTGGTCGAGTCCGTCCGCACGAGGTAGCCCGAGGACTTCTTCTCGACGGCCCTCACGCGCGAGCGCAGGCGCACGGGCAGCTCGAACGCCCTCGCGTACGACTCGAGGTAGTCGGCGACCTCGTCCTTGGTGGGGTAGGTGTCCGGGGGGGCGGGGAACGGGAGGCCCGGGAGGCCGTTGTACTGCGAGGGCGTGAACAACCGTAGGGAGTCGAAGCGCGTGCGCCAGGAGTGTCCGACGGCGGGGGCGCCGTCGAGGATCACGAAGTTAAATCCTCGCCGCTTGAGGTAGTACCCGAGCGCCAGCCCGGCCTGCCCGCCACCCACGACGACCACGTCTACAGGCCCAACGGCTTGCAAAACATCACCCCACGATCTCCGGTGCCGCCCATAATATGCCACCCATCCGGCCCGCCCATTGTATTGCGTCCTACGCCGGAGCGCGGGGAGGGGTCGTTCAGCCCTTCGGCCTGGTGACGAGCTTACCGTAGGTCTTGCGGCTCCCGAGGAGGCCGAGGGCGTCGGGCAGGTTCTCGAACGGGACGGTGTCGTAGATCAGGGGGTCTATCCCCCGGAGGCGTAGAGCCCGACGAGAGCCTCGTGGTTCTCGGCCACTACCGCCGGCATGACCTTGTTGTAGAGGCCCCAGTGGAGGCCGACGACGGAGTAGTTTTTGACGAGGGCGTGGTTTGCGGGGCCTCGGGGATCCTGCCGGAGGCGAAGCCGACGACGAGGAGGCGCCCTCGAAGGCGACGCACCTGCGGGAGCGGTCGAAGACGTCGCCGCCCACGGGGTCGAAGATCACGTCGGCCCCGCGCCCGCCGGTCGCCTCCTTCACGGCGTCGACGAAGTCGTCCTCTCTGTAATCCAGCGAGAGCTCCGCCCCCAGGTCCTCGCAGACCCTGACCTTCTCGGGGCCGCCGGACGTGGAGATCACGCGCGCCCCCGCCGCCCTCGCGACCTGGATGGCGGCCGAGCCCACGCCCCCGGCGCCGGCGTGCACGAGCACGGTCTCCCCCTCCGCGAGGCCTGCCCTGCGATGGAGGCCCATGTACGCGGTCTGGTACACGATGTGCATCGCCGCCGCCTTCTCGTAGGGCATGTTCTCGGGGACGGGGAAGACGCCGCCCTCGGCCGGGGCGACGACCTTCTCGGCGAAGCCGCCGTCGGGGAGGGGCGGGGTGGCGAGCACCCTCGTGCCCGGGGCGAGGGCGACCCCCTCGCCGGCCCCGGCCACCGTTCCGGCGACCTCGGCGCCCGGGGTGAACGGGGGCTCCGGGCGCTCCTGGTACTTGCCCTGGCAGAGGAGGATGTCGAAGAAGTTGAGCGCCGCCGCCTCGACCTCGACGACGACCTCGCCGGGGCCGGGCTTCGGCTCCTCGACCTCCTCGAGCCTCAGGGCGTCCTTCGGGTCTCCCAGCTCGTGTACCCTCCAAGCGCGCATGCCCCGCTCCTCCCGTTCTCGGCGGACGAGGCCCGAGCTTAACACCGCCCGATGCCCGGCACCAAGCCGCGTTCTGGCGCCTCTCGGGGAGGGCTGGTAAGCTCCCGGGCGTACTTCTGCGGACATATTTTGGGGAGGACGGGAGATGCTAAGGGTGAGGGATGCCATGAGCAGGGAGGTCGTCGCGATCGGGCCGGACGCCGGGGTCGGTGAGGCCTGGGGCCTGTGCCGCGAGCGGGGGATACGGCACCTGCCGGTGGTGGAGGGCGAGAAGCTCGTCGGCATCGTCTCGGACAGGGACCTCAGGGACGTCAGCCCGCCGCGCGACACGCGCGACGAGGAGAACACCCTGGGGTACGTCCGCGTCCGGGAGATCATGAGCACGGACGTCGTCACGGTGCATCCCCTGGACACCATCGAGCACGCCGCGCGCACGATCTACGAGAAGAACTTCAACGGCCTCCCCGTCGTCGCCGACGGCGAGCTGGCGGGCATCATCACCTCGACGGACCTCGTGCGCATCCTCGTCGACCTCACCGGGGCCGGGAGCGAGGGCAGCTGGATCGAGGTGGAGGTCCCGAACGAGCCGGGGACGCTCGCCGGGATCACGGACGAGCTCCGCAACCGCCAGGTGAACATCGCGGGCATCTTCCTCGGCCCCGCCGGCCGCGAGACGTACCGCTCCATCGTCCTCAGGCTCGAGACCACCGACCCCTCGAGCATCGCAGAGACCCTCGAAGGCGCCGGGTACACCGTCACCACCACGGAGTCCACGGCCCCTCAGGACCGCAACGTAGAGCGCCGGTAGCGGGGAAGGGGACGGTGCTCCCGTCCCCCGGTTCCTCTAGGCGAAGAGCCCCTCGCCCGCGCCGGGCTTGAGGCTGCCGCTCTCGTCGAGGTAGTCGCGCCAGGAGCGCTTCGGGCTGTAGCCGAGCATCTTCTCGGCCTTGGCGATGGAGATGCCGGAGGCGTCCTCGCGGGGGAGCGGGGTCTTCAGCTCGACCTTGTCCCCGTAGTACTCGCGCACGATCTCCTCGAACGGCCGGCCGCCGACGTTGTCCGGGGAGGCGATGTAGAAGACCTCGTGGCCCGGCAGGTCGGACTCGGCGGCGAGGACTATGGCGTCGGCGAGGTCGTAGACGTCGATGTAGCTCCAGAAGTTGGGGGAGAGGACGCCAGCGTCGCGGACCTGCGGCCCGAGGTTGCGCTCGTAGTTGCCCTCGTGCTGCACCCAGGAGGGGCGGATGGAGATGCAGCGGATGTCGCTCCTCGTGATCGCGCCGTCCATCAGGAGCTCGCCGAAGTACTTGGCGGTCGCGTAGGGGTCCTGGGGCTTTATGGGGTGCTCCTCGTCTACGGGCACGTAGTCCGGGAGGAACGGGCGCTCGGGGAAGAAGAAGCCGGGCACGGTCTCGCTGGAGATGTTGACGTAGCGCGGCACCCCGAGCCGGATCGCCGCCTCCAGCGTGTTGAAGACGCCCATGAGGTTGTTGTGGAAGACGACGTGGGGCGGGTTGTGGGTCGGCTCCGGCAGCGCGGCGGCGTGGACGACGGCGTCCATCCCGTTCACCACGGCGTAGGCGTCGCCCGCGTCGGTGAGGTCGGCCTGTATGTATTCGGGGTCTGAATCCTCCGGGCGCTCGAAGACGGGCGGGATGAGGTCCGTCGCCCTCACCTCGTGCCCCTTCGCCTGGAGCGCCGCCACCGCCGCCCTGCCGACCTTGCCCGCGGATCCCGTCACCAGTACACGCAAGAAAATCCCTCCCACGATAGACAACACCGGCGATGGTACTACGGGAGGGACGCTGTTTCGCCCGCGAGAACGCAGGGTAAGCAGCCCTTCATGCGAGTAGTAGTCATCGGCGCCACGGGTAATATCGGAACGAGCGTCCTGCGCGCGCTCTCGAACGAGGATCGGGTCGACTCCGTACTCGGCGTGGCGCGGCGTCGGCCGGGCTTACGCATGGAGAAGGTCGAGTGGGCGACGGCGGACATCTCCCGGGACGACCTCGTCCCGGTCGTAAGGGGGGCGGACGCCGTCGTGCTCCTCGCTTGGCTCATACAGCCCTCCCGCGACCTCAACAAGCTGTGGATGGTGAACGTCGAGGGGAGCATGAGGGCGGCGCGGGCCGTCGCCGAGGCCGGGGTTCCGGCGCTCCTCTACGCCTCCTCGGTCGGGGCTTACTCGCCGGGGCCGAAGGACCGCGCCGTCGACGAGAGCTGGCCGACGGGCGGCACCCCGACCTCGTACTACGCCCGGGAGAAGGCCGAGGTCGAGCGGAGGCTGGACCGCTTCGAGGTCGAGCACCCGGGGGTGCGCGTCGTGAGGATGCGCCAGGCGCTCACGTTCAAGAGCGAGGCGGCGGAGGGGCAGCGGCGCCTCTTCGCAGGGCCGTTCTTCCCGGCGTTCGTCGCCCGTCCGGAGCTTATAAACCTCGTCCCGGCGATCCAGGGTCTGCGCGGTCAGGTGGTCCACTCCTTCGACGTGGGGGAGGCCTACCGGCTCGCGCTCCTGAACGAAGAGGCCCGGGGGGCCTACAACCTCGCCACGGAGCCCGTCGTCGACCCCGCGGAGCTCTCGCGCATCTTCGGCGCGCGGCCGGTGCCGGTGCCCGTGCAGCTCGCCCGGGCCGCCGCCCGCGTAAGCTGGCAGCTCAGGCTCCAGCCGGTGCCCGAGGGCTGGCTGGACCTCGCGCTGAACATCCCCGTCATGGACACGACGCGCGCCCGGACCGGGCTCGGCTGGACGCCGCGGTACGGCGCGGGGGAGACGCTGCTCGACGAGCTGAAGGGGATGAGGGAGGGCGCGGGGCTGGACACGCCGCCGCTCTCCCCGAAGACGAGCGGTCCTTTCAGGATCCGGGAGATATTGACGGGCGTGGGGAGGAGGGAGCCATGAAGGCACTGGTCTGGCACGGCAAGGAAGACGTGCGGGTGGACAACGTGCCTGACCCGGTCATCCGGCAGCCGACCGACGCGATCGTTCGCATAACCTCGACCGCGATCTGCGGCTCCGACCTCCACCTCTACAGCAAGCTCACCCCGATCATGCGCGAGGGCGACATCATCGGACACGAGCCGATGGGCATCGTCGAGGAGGTGGGCCGCGACGTCACGCACATAAAGCCCGGCGACCGGGTCGTGGTCCCGTTCAACATCTCGTGCGGCCACTGCTACTTCTGCGACCAGAGCCTCTTCTCGCAGTGCGAGACCACGCGCGATACCGGCAAGCTCGCCCAGACCGTCAACCTGCTCGGGCGCGGCCGGGGGGCCTCCCTCTTCGGCTACACGCACGTCTACGGGGCCGTCCCCGGCGGGCAAGCCGAGTACCTGCGCGTGCCGCAGGCCCACTTCGGTCCCATAAAGGTCCCCGAGGAGGCCCAGGACGCCCCCGACGAGCGCTTCCTGTACCTCTCCGACGTGCTGCCGACCTCGTGGCAGGCCGTCGCCTACGCCGACGTGCCCCGGGGCGGGACGCTCGCGATCTGGGGCTTAGGTCCCATCGGGCAGATGTGCGCCAGGATCGCGCTGCACCAGGGGGCCGGGCGCGTCATCGGGGTGGACAGGGTGCCGGAACGGCTCACGCTCGCGGCGAAGTACGGTGTGGAGACCGTCGACTTCTCGGCGGTCGACGACCCGGCGAGGCTCGTCGTGGAGATGACCGGCGGACGTGGGGCGGACTCGGTGATAGACGCGGTCGGCATGGAGGCGGCGGGCTCGTGGTACGACTCCGTCCTCCAAACCACCAAGATACAGCTCGACAAGCGGCGCGCCCTGCGCGACTGCATGGCCGCCGTCAGGCGCGGCGGGACGCTCTCTCTGAGCGGCGTCTACACCGGTCCTATCCAGATGTTCCCCCTGGGCGACCTCTTCGACATGCAGGTGCAGGTCCGCATGGGCCAGGCCAACGTCTGGCGCTGGGTCCCCGAGATCATGCCGCTCCTCGGCGACGACGACCCCCTTGGTACCGAGGACCTCAAGACCCACACCATGGCCCTGGACGACGCCCCTCTGGGCTACGAGATCTTCCAGAAGAAGCAGGACGGCGCCATCAAGTGCGTCCTGAAGCCGTCGTAGCCGGCCTAAAGGTCCCCGAACGGATCTCACCTCAGGAACAGCCACAGGGCGGCGAGGACCCCGTACGCGACGATGCCGCCCCTGAGCGCCCGGTCGCTCACGCGCTGGGCGAGGCGCGCTCCCACCCTTCCCCCCGCGAGGGAGGCGGCGCCGATGACGGCCGCGGCGGTCCAGTCGACGGGCGTAAGCAGGGCGAAGCCGAGGGCGGCGGCCCCTCCGATCACGAGCTGTAGCGCCGCCTTGAGGGCGTTGAGGCGTTGCAGCGTATCCTCGAAGAACAGGCCGAGGAGGGCGAGGACGGCGACGCCTAGAGCCGCCGAGAAGTAGCCGCCGTAGACCCCGGCGAGCGCCATACCGCCGATCGCCCCGGGGCCGGGCCTCTCCCGCAGGCCCGAGCGCTTGCCCAGCCGGCGCCCGATCACCGGCTGGAGGGCCAGGAGCGCGCAGGCGGCGAGGACGAGGAAGGGCACGATCCCCTCGAAGGCGGATTCGGAGCTCGCCAGGATCAGGGCGACCCCGGCGAGGCCGCCGACGGCGCTGGCGAGGGCGAGCGGGAGCACCCTGCGCCCCTGACCCCTCAGCCCCGCGCGGTAGCCGATGGCGCCCGTCACGTACCCCGGGAAGACGGCGACGTTGTTCGTGACGTTGGCGATCAACGGCGAGTACCCCACGGCTATGAGCGCGGGGAAGGTGATCAGAGAGCCCCCGCCCGCCGCGGCGTTCAACGCCCCCGCCACGAATCCGGCCACCGCGAGCAACACGGCGGCCCCGAGGCTCAGGTCCAAGGCGTACCGTCGTCTCTCCCCGCGCCCCTCAAGGGTTCAACTGCTGCCATCGCTCGTAGACCGCGAGGCCGGCCTCGTCCGGCTCGTGCCGCATGGGGAGCCGGCGCTCGGGCCAGGGTTTCGGGTACTCGTCGTAGAAGGTCTCTAGCTCGAAGTACCTCCCGTCGTCCTTGTAGTACCTGGCGTAACTGTCGCGCTCCGTGACGAAGACCACCCTGTCGGGGCTCGCGTAGTAGAGGGCGCCGAGGCACATGGGGCACGGGTGGGCGAGGACGTAGATCTCGCAGCCCGCGAGGCTCTCGGTACCGAGCTTCGTGCAAGCCTCCCTGATCGCGACGATCTCGGCGTGCGCGGTTGGGTCGTGCGTTTGTACGACGAGGTTCGGGCTCTCGGCGACGAGCTCGCCGCTCCGCAGGATCACGCACGCGAACGGCTTCCCGCCGCCCTCCACGTTCTCCATCGCCAGCTCGATCGTCCGCTTTATCGGGTCCAAGCCGGCCCACGCTCCCCCTCCGTGCTCCGTCTCCTCACGCGCGACGCCCCGGCCCTACCCTCCATCCACCGCTCCGATCGCCGCCCGCCAGAACTCGTCCCTCTCGCCGGGGACGAACGGCAGGTAGAGGGCCACGCGGTCGACGAGGCCCTCGTAGCGCTCCTTGAGGGCCGGCCCTACCCCGTCCGGCGGGGCCTCGACGGCGAAGGTGTGGAGCATCTCGTCGGTGATGAGGTTCGGCATCTCGTCCCACTTGCCGTCCCTGGCGAGACCGCCGAGGCGGTCGCCGACCTCGCCCCAGCCGTGGACGTCGAGGACGGTCCGGTAGGTGGGGGTGGAGGCGTAGAACGCGGCCTGGGCGCGCATCTTCTCCCGCTGCTCCGCCATGGCCTCCTCCGTCTCGCCGGTGACGACGAAGACGCTCGTCGCCAGCTCGACCTCCCGCGCGTCGCGGCCCTCCCCGGAGGCGCCCTCCTCCACGGCCGGCACGACGACCCGCCTGACGTACTCGGGGGTGTGGAAGGGGTGGACGTGGAAGCCGTCGCAGAGCTCACCGGCGAGGCGCGCCAGGCGCGTGTTCACGCCCGCGATGTAGACCGGGATCTCGGGATGCTCTATCGGCCCCGGGTTGAAGAACGGCGTCATGAGGGTGTGCTTGTAGAACTCGCCCTCGTATTTCAGCCTCCCCTCCGTCTGGAAAGACTCCCAGATCGCGCGGAGCGCCCTGATGTAGTCCGCAAGCCTGGAGGCGGGCTTGTCCCAGGGCATGGAGAAGCGGCGGGTGATGTGCGCCTTGACCTGGGTGCCGAGGCCGAGGATGAACCGTCCCTCCGAGATGTCCTGGAGGTCCCACGCGAGCTGCGCCGTCACCATCGGGGAGCGGGAGAACGCGATGGCGACGGAGTTTCCAAGGGAGAGGCCGCTCGTGGCGCCGGCCGCGACCGCGAGCGGGAGAAAGGAGTCGTGCTTCGTCTCGCTCGTCCACAGGCCCCCGAAGCCCAGGTCTTCTGCGGCGCGGGCGACCTCCGTAATGCCGCGCAGGTGCTTGCCGTCGACGGGGAGGCCGGCGTCTAGCTTCATCGTTTCCCCCTTACGGCAGCAGGATCAGCTTGCCGGTGGTCTTGCGGCCCTCGAGGTCGCGGTGGGCCTGGTCCGTCTCGGAGAGCTTGTAGGAGCCGCCGATGCGCACTGAGAGGTTGTTCTGCCCGATCCAGGTGAACAAGCTCTCGGCCCGCCACACGAGCTCCTCGCGCGTCGCGGTGTAGTGGGCGAGGGAGGGCCGGGTTACGAAGAGCCCGCCCTTCTGGTTGAGGACCTGCAGGTCCACCGGCGGGACGGGCCCGCTGGAGGCGCCGAAGAGGACGAGGTAGCCGCGCGGTTTCAGGGCGTCGAGGCTCCCGTCGAAGGTGGTCTTGCCGACGGAGTCGTAGACGACGTCGACCCCCTCGCCGTCCGTCAGGCGCCGCGTCTCCTCCGTGAAGTCCTTCTCGGTGTACAGGATGACCTCGTCCGCCCCCGCCCCGCGGGCGAGCTCGGCCTTCTCCTCCGTGGAGACGGTCCCGATGACCCTCGCCCCCCGCATCTTGGCGAGCTGGCAGAGCAGGAGCCCCACGCCCCCGGCGGCGGCGTGGACGAGCGCGGTCTGCCCCTCCTGCAGCGGGAACGTGCTGTGCGTGAGGTAGTGGGCCGTCATGCCCTGCAGCATGATCGCCGCCGCCACCCGGGCCTCGACGTAGGTCACGTTGAACGGCACGAGCTTGTCGACGGGGCGACGACGTACTCCGCATACGCCCCGGCACCATCGCGAAAGCGACGAAGTCCCCCTCGGAGAGCTCCTCGACCCCCTCGCCGACGGCCTCGACCTCGCCGGCGCCCTCGCGGCCCAGGGTGCGCGGCAGGTCGCCCGGGTAGAGCCCCGTCCTGTCGTAGACGTCGATGTAGTTCACCCCGCTCGCGGCCAGTCTGACGCGTGCCTCGCCGGGGCCCGGCTCCGGGACGGGGACGTCCTCGTAGCTCAATACCTCCGGACCCCCGAACTCGTTTATCCTGATCGCCTTCAAGCGCCACCCCCTGGAAAATCCGACCTTCCCTGACCTGTCGGGACATTGTAGCGGGGGAGCGAACGCCCCGGGCGCGACCTTTTGTAACCGCTTGATTGGAGTAGAATGCCGCGTATGGAGCAGATGGTGGTGGACAACCGCTACGCGCTGGTCCGGGCGCTCGGGAGTGGGGGGATGGCGAAGGTCTACCTCGCCCACGACGAGGTCCTGGGCCGCGACGTGGCGCTCAAGATGCTGCGCGGGGCCTACGCCGAGGACGGGGAGTTCGTCGAGCGCTTCAAGCGCGAGGCGCAGGCCGCAGCCCGGCTCTCGCACCCCAACATCGTCGCCGTCTACGACCGGGGCCGCGCCGAGGACGGCTCGTACTACATCGCGATGGAGTACGTCCCCGGCGGGACGCTGAAGGACAGGATCGTGCGCGACGGCGCCCTGGCGCCCGGGGTCGCGGCCGGGGTGGCCGAGCAGATCGCCGACGCGCTCTCGGCGGCGCACGAGGAGGGCGTGATCCACCGCGACATCAAGCCGCAGAACGCCCTGGTGACGCGCACCGGCGACGTGAAGGTGACGGACTTCGGCATCGCCCGAGCCGCCGCCAGCCCGTCGGTCACCGCGACGAGCGTGGTCCTCGGCACCGCCGCCTACATGTCCCCGGAGCAGGCCCAGGGCAAGACGGTCGGGCCGCAGAGCGACCTGTACTCCCTCGGCGTGGTCTTGTACGAGATGCTCACCGGCGCGCTCCCGTTCGAGGCGGAGAACCCCGTGGCCGTCTCCTTGAAGCACGTCAACGACCCGGCGCCCTCGCCGCGCGAGGCGAACCCCGAGGTCCCCGAGGCCCTCGACGCGATCACGCTGAGGCTCCTCGCCAAGGACCCGAACGACCGCTACCCGAGCGCCTCCGCCCTCGCCGACGACCTCTCGCGCATACAATCCGGCCTCGCCCCGACCGTCGTGGAGGCCGAGAAGACGAAGCTCTTGTCCGCGCCTCTCGCGCCGCTGCCGCGGGACCGGGGGCGCACGGCGAAGACGGCCGTGGCACCCCCGCGTCCCGCCCCCCAGACCGAGAACAGGAGGCGCGGGGGCGGCCTCCTCCGCCTCCTGGCCCCGCTGCTCGTCGGCGTCGCGCTCCTCGCCGGGATCGCCTACGCCCTGACCGCCGGAGACAACGCGAACACGAACTCCGGCAACGAACAGCCCGCCGCACAAGCACCGAGCGTGCAGGTCCCGGACGTGCGCGGCCAGACCGAGGAGGCGGCGACCCAGACGCTGCAGGCGGCGGGCTTCGGGGTGGAGGCCGAGCGCGAGGAGAGCACCTGGGAGCAGTTCGATACGGTCGTGGACCAGTCGCCCTCGCCCGGCGAGAGCGTGGGGGAGAACGAGACCATCACCCTTACCGTCGGCAACGGCCCCGATGAGGTCGTGGTCCCGGATCTCGTCCTCGCTTCGGAGGCGGCGGCGACCCTCGAGTTCGAGGGGCTCGCGCTCGGGAGCGTCGAGGAGGTCTCGAGCGACTTCGTCCCCGCGGGACAGGTGATAGAGACGAACCCGGCGGAGGGGACCGAGGTCGACAGGGATACGGTCGTGGACATCGTCGTCAGCACCGGCCCGGCCACCGTCGCCGCGCCGAGCCAGCCCGTTCCCCCCGACGGCTCGGTACAGGGGGGCAGCAGGACGCGGGCGGAGGGCAGGTCCAGCCCGGCAACGGGGCAACGGAGGCGGGGGCAACGGCGGCGTCCCCGGCTTGAACGGTCAGATCCCCGGCGTGAACAACGGCAACGGTGGCAACGGTGATGGTGACGGCGGCGGGGGTAACGGCGGTGGAGACGGCGAAGAGGGGGAGAGGACTAGGGGAGCGCCACCGGCTCGTACGGCGGCATCGGGCCCCGGTCGGGTTCGCGTCGTCGCCTACGATCCGCGCTGGCCCGGGCTTTTCGAGCTCGAACGGGACCGCTTGGAGGCGGCCCTGGGAGAGCGGGCCGGGGCCATCGAGCACGTGGGCGGCACGGCCGTACCGGGGCTCGACGCCAAGCCGATCGTGGACCTCATGCTGGGCCTGGAGAGCCTCGAAGACGGCGCTCGTTGCGCCCGTTTGTTCGAGGGCGTCGGCTACGAGCAACGGGGCGAGGCGGGCGTGCCGGGCAGAATCTTCTTGAGAAAGTTCACTCCGTATCGCTACCACCTCAGCCTGGCGCCGGCCGGAGGCGAGTTCTGGGAGTGCCACCTGCTCTTTCGGGACTACCTGAGAACGCACCCGGCGACCGCCAGGGAGTACGCTCGGCTCAAGCACGAGCTCGCGGGCCGCTACCGCTACGACCGCGAGGCCTACACGGAGGCCAAGGCGGGCTTCGTCGAGGCGGTGGTCCGGCGCGCCAAGGCGGCGCGAGAACGGGGCGCGTAGAGGCGCCGATCCGGCGCGTCGGGCAGGCAAGGCACTCTGCTATATTGCCGGGAGGGCGAGGGTCTCTACAAGGGGGTGGCGCGGCATGGCGACGGTCCGCGAGGCTACGATGGATCTCCTGCGCGAGCTGGGGATGACCACGATCTTCGGCAACCCGGGCTCGACGGAGCTGCCGTTCTTGAGGGATCTGCCCGAGGACTTCCGCTACGTCCTCGGGCTGCAGGAGGCGCCCGTCCTCGGGATGGCCGAGGGGTACGCCAGGGAGACCGGACGCGCGGCGCTCGTCAACCTGCACACGGGGCCCGGCCTGGGCAACGCGATGGGCAACCTCGTGACGGCGTGGCACAACAAGACCCCGCTCGTCGTCACGGCCGGGCAGCAGGACCGGCGGCACATCGCGCTGGAGCCCTTGCTCACCGGCAAGCTCGTCGAGTTGGCGAGGCCCTACGTCAAGCGGAGCCACGAGCCCTACCGGGCCGAGGACGTGCCCCGCGAGCTCCACCGCGCCTACCACACCGCCATGCAGAACCCGCAAGGGCCGGTCTTCGTCTCCATCCCCATGAACGACTGGGACGTCGAGGCGGAGCCCTTCGAGGCGCGCGAGATCTCCCACCGCTCCGCCCCGGACCCCGACGCGCTGGCCGAGGTCGCGGAGATGATTGCCGGGGCGAGGAGGCCCGCGATCGTGGCCGGGCCGGGGATCTCGCGCGCCGGGGCCTTCTACGACGCGGTGGCGCTCGCGGAGAAGGCCCGGGTGGAGGTCTGGGCGGCACCGAACTCCCCGCTGAACGGCTTCCCGGAGGACCACCCGCTCTTCGCCGGTCACCTCGTTCTCGCCCAGAAGAAGCTCGCCGAGACCCTCGCGCCCTACGACCTCGTGCTCGTCCTCGGCGCCCAGGTCTTCCAGTACTACCCGTACTTGCCCGGGCCCGTGGTCGAGGGGGGGACGCGGCTCGTCCAGATCACCGACGACCCCGAGGAGGCGAACGGCGCCGCGGCCGGGACGAGCATCGTCGGGGACGTGGGGCTCGCGATCCGGGGCCTCGTCGAGGCGCTCCCCGAGCCGGACCGGCCGTCGCCCGCCCCGAGGGAGCGACCGTCGGCGCCGGAGGCCTCGACGCCGATGTCCGTGGACTACGTCATGCACGCCCTCGCGGGGGTCCTCCCCGAGGACGCGATGGTCGCGGACGAGTCCGCCTCCAGCAAGCCCCGGCTCCACAAGTACATCCGGCCGGGGAGCCCCGGCGGGTACCTGACCTCGGCGGCCGGCGGCCTCGGGTACTGCCTCCCGGCCGCCGTCGGCCTCAAGCTCGCCAACCCGGGCCGTCCGGTGGTGTGCGTGATCGGGGACGGCTCGGTGATGTACTCGGTGCAGGCGCTCTGGAGCGCGGCCCGGTACGGGGCGGAGATCCTGGTCGTGGTGATCAACAACCGCGGCTACTCCATCCTCAAGGGCTTCCGCGACGCCCTCGGCATCCCCGACACCGTCCCTGGCCTCGACCTCCCCGACCTGGACGTCGTCCGCGTGGCCGAGGGCCTGGGCGTCCCGGGGGAGACGATCGAGAGCCCCGAAGCCCTCGGCGAGGCGCTCGAACGCGGCCTGAACGCGGGCGGGACCCGCCTTCTCAACGTGCTCGTCGACCCGACCGTCCCCAAGCTCCTGAGCTAGGGCGCCCGCCCGTCGAGCGGGCTCTGCCTTATCTGCCCTTCTGCTTGCGGGTCTCCCGGATCGCCTCCGCGTACCCGCTCGTCATCCCCTGGTAGCGATCGGCCTCGTCGTGGGCCTCTCGCCCCCCGGGACCCCTTTCGGCGAAGCGCTTCTTAAGGGCGACGGTGGTGAAGTAGACGCCGCGGTAGTAGGGGACGAGTTGCTCGAGGGTCATCGGCGGTCTCTCGGGCCGGACGGTCGAGGCCTCTGCCTCGTCGGCGGAGAGGCTGACCTCCGGCCGGGCGTCGGGGGCTGCCCCGCGTCACCCTCCAGCCCGTCTAGCGCCTCGAAGATGGGCTCATCCCCGGGCCGGTCGGCGAAGTCGCTCCCCGCGTAGACGTAGCGCGCCGTCCCCGAACGGTCGACGACCAGGATAGCGGGCACCGCGACGCCCTCCCTGTCGTTCCACAGGTCGTAGAGCTTCGAGAGCTCCCCCCTCGCGTCGCTCAGGAGCGCGAAGGGAAGGTCGAGCTTCCGGACCATCTCCCTGTTGTGCACCGGAGGGTCGACGCTGATCCCGGCGATCCTCGCGCCGCGGTCCTCGAACTGCCCGTACTCCCTGGCATAGCTGACCAGCTGCCCGTTGCAGTACGGTCACCAGTCGCCCCGGTAGAAGACCAGAACGATCGGCCCCTCTTCCAGCTCCCTCGCCAGGTTGAAGGGCCTGCCGCGCTCGTCCGGCAGCTCGAAGTTGGGTACCTTCTCCCCGACGGCCGGGGTCGTGCCTAGCTTCTCCGTCACGCGAACCTCCAGATCTCTCGTTCACGGGCAACATACCCCAACCCAAAGTCTGGAATGCATGGCGAGGAGCCAGTACACCCCGCTGGCTCGTTCGTGCTCGCGGAACCGACCTCGACCGGAGGGTCTTCGTAGGACCGACCCGAACGTGGATCGGTGCGTGGCGGAAGCCTCCCGCGGCGGAGGCGTACAGGCGGGCTACGAGAGGCGAGGGGCGTTGCTGCGGCGCGTCTCGCTTTCGGTCGTGAGGGAGACGCGCCGCAAGGCTTCGCGATGCGTCCGTGGTCTGGAACGCCCTAGCGAAGAGCGTGCCACTCGCTCAGAAGCCGCCACCGCCGCCGCCTCCTCCGTCGAAGCCGCCGCCGCCGTCGAAGCCGCCGCCATCGAACCATCCGCCGCCCGAACCGGCTCCGTCGCCCCAGGTGGCGTCGGTCCACGAGTCCGAGGTGGAGAGAGCGCCGCCGAGATCGGGCAGGCCGTCCGGGCTCATGTCCGCGGTCGGTACCACGAAGGGCGCGGGGTATGCGGCGCCGTCTCTCCGCTCCTCCTCGAGGTCTTGCATCTCCCTCAGCTCGGGGTGTAGTGCGTCCATGACCAGCAAGGAGGAGCCGGCGAGTCCGAGAAAGCGGTAGGCGCGTTCCAGATCCCGTTCCATCCACTCGCCGAAGCATTTCTCGCCGAGATCGCGGTTATGTTCGAGCTGCGATCGGGCCGCTTCGCCGGAGCGGGTGATCTCCCAGCGTGTGGCGGGGAAGATCAGGAACCGCCTCCTCTCCCTGCGTTGGTAGAGCCCGCGCCGCTCCAGGGCGGGGAGCACCTCGGCCCTGACGTAGCCGTCGAGCGAGCCGTAGCGCCTGCGCACCGCTCGCGCGAGCTTCGTCACGTGAACGCCGGTGCCCTGGGAGGTCCCGGCGCGGGCCCCGTCGAAGACCTCTTGTATGGAATCCAGGGCTCGTTCGCCCGTCGGGCGCGCCTCGGGTCCGCGGAGCAAGAGACCCTCCTCCCCGCTGGTGAGGACGCGGCGTGCGATCGACTCGAGCACGCCAAGCCTGAAGGCCTCCACCCCCGATCCCTTCGGCCCATCGAGCAGCACGCAAGTCTCGGGGCCGTCGGCCCCCAACGATCCACCTTCGATCCATCGAACGCGGGATCCATCGCTCTCCTCCCCGACACGCCGCCCCGCCACCCACCGCTACCCTACCCGCGGGGGATTGAAGGGCAAGGCCGGATCGGACGCCCCTAGCGGCGGGTGGCCCCGGCGAAGAAGACGACGTTGTGGACCTCGAGCGGGTCGGGGTCGAAGCCGGCGTGGTCGAGGAGGCTCGTGACCTGAGCCTCCTCGAAGAAGCGGATGCCGCCCGTCGAGAGGAAGCGCTGGAGGCGCCGGCCGCGCGGGCTGGCGGCGCGGAGGAGGCCCATGATGGCGATCCGCCCGCCGGGAGCGAGCACCCGGCGCGTCTCCCTGAGCACGCGCGCCGGGTCGCCGAACTCGTTGAGCGACCCGCCGCAGACCGCGCCCGCGAACGCCCCGTCGGCGAAGGGGAGCGCCTCCGCGTCGGCCCGGGCGAGGGAGGGGACCGCGCCGGGACGGAGGGCGCGCGTGCGGCGGGCGGCCTCCTTGAGCATGGAGGGCGAGATGTCGATGCCGAGGACGTCGCCCCGGTCGCCGAGGCTCGCGGCGAGGCCCCGGGAGTAGAGGCCGGCGGAGCAGCCGAGGTCGAGGTAGAGGCCGCCGCGCTCGACCCGGACGAGGTCCCGGATCTTGACCAGCTCCTGCTCGTTCGCGAACTTTCGGCCGGTGAGGAGCGTGAGGGAGCGCCTGCGCCAGAGCGGCTCGTAGGAGCGGCCCGCTCCGGGGAGGAAGTTGGTCAGGTTGGCGACGTTGTCCGCGCCGGTCCTGCGGCCGAGCAGGTCGAGGTAGCCGTCCTTCACGGGGTAGGTCCGGCCCGTCGCCGGGTCGCGCGCGAGGCCGGAGGTGAGGTAGCCGTCCTGCTCCGTGCCCCCGTCCACTCCAGGCCGTCCCCGCCTCCGGGGCGCACGATCCCGAGCAGGGACCGGCGGAACACGCTTAGCCGCGCCCGCCGCGCGGGGTCCTGCGGCCCATGCGCGCGTCGAAGCCGCGCACCGAGTCGACGAAGGCGCCGAACTCCCCGCCGCTCTGCGCAGCACCCCCCAGGGCCGGGTAGGAGCCCTCGTGGAAGACGAGGGGGCCCTTGCGCGCGTCGCCCATGTGCACCGCGACGACGCGCCCGAGGAACAGGGCGTGGTCTCCGCCGGGGTAGACCGTCTCCAGCTCGCACTCGATCGCGGCCATCGCCCCCGCCGCCAGCGGCGCCCCCGTCACGCCGAACCCGCCGCCCAGAGAGTTCACCGCCGGCAGGCCGCTGGAGCGCTCGGGCGACGAGAACAGCCGGCTCAGGCCCTCCTGATCCGCGGCGAGCAGGCTGACGGCGTAGTAGCCCTCTTCCCTGATGCGCGTGTTCAGCCGGGCGTCTTTGTGGACGCTGACCAGGAAGAGGAGCGGGTCGAGGGAGACGGAGAGGACGGCGTTCGCCGTCATCGCCTCCGTGCCCTCGCCGTTCCCCGTCGTCACGACCGAGACGCCGGTCGGGAAGAGCCCCATCGCGGCGCGCAGCGAGGGCGCCTCCGCCGGGCGCGTCTCCCAACCGTACTTCTCCAGGCCCTCTGCTGACGGCAACTCTCCGCCCCTTCCGTACTCGTCGACCGTTGACGCTACTACGCGCCGGGTTCTTTCACAAGGCGCCCGCTCACGCGCAGGCCCTCGGGCCACCAGCGCTCGACGGTCTCCGTGTCCGAGCCGTACCAGCGCCCGGACGGGCCGCCGTACAGGCGGCTGTGGTACACGCCGTCGAGGACCAGCTTCTCCGAGCCCTCCAGAAGGGCGGACGGGACCGGAACCTTGCCGTCGCCCGGGACCCGTCCGTCCTCCACGAACCGCTCGTAGCGCCCGCGCGCCCTGCCGGAGCGCGAGCCGTCCACCGCCGCCCCGGCGACGGAGAGGTAGCGGAGCCCCGACGGGGCGTGCAGGGCGCCCGGGAAGAGCTCGTTCACCCCGGCGATGGGGGCGAGGGGGCCGGCCTCGGGGACGTTGTGCGGGGTGCCCAGGGTTACGAGGTGCGAGACCCTGCGGTGCCCCGAGTAGCGCCGGCCGCCGTAGGGCGGGTCGCCGCCTATGTAGGTCCGGGCGAGGATGCCCCCGGCGGAGAAGCCGACGAGCACCGCCCTGTCCGCCTCGCTGCCCAGGAGCGCCCGATCCACCGTGGTCGCCACCTCGAAGACGATCTGGCCGTACCCGCGGTACCGCGCCAGCCCCCAGTCGAAGGGCGTGATCGGCACGACGCTCACCTCGCGCCCCGAGAGCTCGCCCAGGATCCTCGCCACGCCCCGGTAGCTCGCGGGCCAGGACATGTGCCCGCCCACGATCACGATAGGTCCGTCCGCCATGGGGCGATTATAGCCGTCGGCCCCCGTCACCCGGGAGCTACAGCGCGAAGCTCTCCTTGATCCCGTCGAGGACGAACTGGACGGCGAGGGCGGCGAGCAGGACGCCGAGGACGCGGGCGAGGACGTCGGCCCCGGTCTCCCCGAAGACCTTCAAGACGTGCGGGGCGAGGAGCAGCGAGGTGAGGGTCATCAGGAGCACCACGAGGAGGACGCCCAGGAAGGCGGCGACCTCCAGGGTGCCGCCGCCACCGGTGTAGAGGAGGACGGTGGTCAGCGAGCCGGGGCCGGCGATCAGCGGGACGGCGAGCGGGAAGACGGAGACGTCGTCCGCGCCGCCCTCGTCGGCGAGCTCCTCGCCCTCCTCGCCCGTGCGGCGGACGCCGGAGGGGCGGCCGAAGATCATGTCGAGCGAGAGCAGGAAGAGGAGGGCGCCGCCGGCGATCCTGAACGCGGGAAACCCGATGCCCAAAGCTCCCAGGAGCGTCTGCCCCACGAACGCGAACAGGAACAGGATGGCCGCCCCGAGCATCGTCCCGCGTATCGCGGCTTCGCGCCTGTACCCGGCGGATCTACCCCGGGTGAGGCCGACGAAGATCGGCGCCAGCCCCAACGGGTCCACGACGACGAGGAGGGTGACGAAGGCGTTGAAGACGAACTCGGACACCGCCGGATTATAGGTCCGGTAGAAGCCCGCAGCGCGCCACCTAGGTTTGTTAGGAGAAGCCGCGCACCCGCAGGGTTCAGGGCAGGTCGAGCCGGAGCCGGCCCCCGAGCGGCTCGCGGCGTGGAAGGGTGGCTACCCCCCGGCCGGGGCCTGCGCCGGGCTTCCGGCGATGATCTCGACCGCTCGCGCGACGCCGTCCTCCGCCCGTATCTCGTCCCCCAGCTCGGCGGCGCGACGGCGCATCCCCTCGTCCCCGGTGACGGCGCGGATGGCGGCGGCCAACCCTTCGATCGTGAGCCTTCTCTGCGGCACGGGCCCGGGTCCCGCCCCCGGGGCGTGGACCCGCCTGCCCCAGAAGAGCTGGTCGCCGAAGTTGGACGGGAAGACGGCGGCCGGCTTGCCGGCGCGCAGCCCCTCGGCGGTCGTGCCCGCCCCGCCGTGATGCACCACCGCCGCCGTCTCCGGCGACTGCCCGATGTTGCCGTCGGGCACCGTTCCTTCTACAAGTTGCTCGCGACCGGCCCTGTCGGTCCCGGACCCGCCCGCCAGCTCTCGCGCAGGGAGCGGGCCCTCTCGAACGTGACCTCCCCGATCTCCCCGCGTTCCGCCCCGCCGTAGCTCTCCGAGACGGCGTCGGCGAGCGCCTCGACCACGGCCGGCACGCCTGCTCGGGGCAGGTCTCCGACGCCGCTCGGGCGGAACGGGAGGCCCAGAGCGCCGTAGAAGCGCGTGAGGGCGTGCCGTATCTCCGCCGTCCGCGTCACCAGGACGAGCGCTTCGAGCCTGGCGGCCCGGCGGGTCACGCGCTGGGCGAGGCCCGCCACCTTGAACCCCTCCGGTCCGCCGACCCGGACGGAGTACGCGCCGGGGCAGAACTCGCCCTCGACCTCCCCGGGCTCCGCCTCGACGCCGACCCTCGCAAGCGCGTCCACGACGATCTCGGCGCCCTCCGCGTACCGCTCGTAGAGGCCGTGGCGCATGTCCTCGACCGGGAAGGTGATGGAGAAGGAGATGGAGCCCTCGTTCGCGGCCACCGCCCCGCCGCCCGAGTTTCGGATCAGGACCGGGAAGCCGTCGCCTTCGACGAGCCTCCTGGCCTCGGGGAAGCCCGGCAGGCGCGTCTCCGGCCGCGTGGCCCCTACGTAGCGCGAGGAGCTCCACAGAAGGGTGGTCGCGCCGCGCGAGCCGGCGGCGACCTCCTCGAGGACGGCCTGCTGGAGACCGAAGCCGTCCTCGGGGAGTTTGAGGCTCTCGGCTACCAGAATCCGCACGGTGCTAAGATAGCAGCTTGAAGATTTCGATGGTCCCGGCTCAGAACATCCCCGAAGGAGTCCCGTGCGCGTAGTCGCGCTCGCGGGCGGGGTGGGCGGCGCGAAGCTCGCCGCCGGCCTCGAAGCCGTCCTGGAGCCGGGCGAGCTCGTCGTCGTCACCAACACCGCCGACGACTTCGAGCTGTGGGGCCTGCGCATCTGCCCGGACCTCGACACCGTGATGTACACCCTCGCGGGCCTCGCCAACCCGGAGACCGGCTGGGGCGTGAGGGACGAGTCGTTCGACGCCCTGGCCATGATCTCCCGCTACGGCGAGGACGCCTGGTTCAGGCTCGGCGACCGGGACCTCGCGACCCACGTCCTGCGGACCCAGCGCCTGCGCGCCGGCTCGAGCCTGACGGAGGTGACCGCCGGCCTCGCGGGGGCGCTCGGACTCCGGAGCGCGCTCCTGCCGATGTGCGACGAGCCCGTACGAACGGCGGTGAAGACGCCCGAGGGCCTCCTCGAGTTCCAGGATTACTTTGTCCGCCGGGGCCAACGGGACGAGGTGCTCGGGGTCGAGCTGCGCGGCATCGACGGAGCCCGCGTGCCGGAGGGGGTCGAGGCCGCCCTCGGGGCGGCGGACGCGATCGTCCTGTGCCCCTCGAACCCCGTCGTGAGCATCGGGCCCATACTCGCCGTCCCCGGGATGCAGGAGGTCCTCCTGCGCTCCTCCGCGCCGAAGGTCGCGGTGAGCCCGATCGTTGGCGGGAAGGCGCTCAAGGGGCCGGCGGACGAGATGATGCGCACGCTCGGGCACGAGGTCTCCGCGCTCGGCGTCGCCCGCATGTACGAGGAGCTGGCGACCGGGTTCCTCATCGACCGCTCCGACGCCGGGGAGGGACCGGAGATCGAGGGCCTCGGCATGCGCGTGAAGACCACGGACGCCGTGATGCGCGACGAGGGGGACCGCGCGCGCCTCGCGCGCGAGGTTCTGGAGCTCTGCTCGGACCTGGGCGCGCGTTGAGCCTCTACGCGGTCGTGCCGGTGAAGGACCTCGCCGGGGCGAAGAGCCGGCTCGGCCCGGTGCTCGACCCCAGGGGCAGGGCGACCCTCACGCTGACCATGATGCGAAACGTCCTCTCGGCGCTCCGGGAGGCGGAGGTCGAGCGCGCCTACGTCGTGAGCCCGGACCCCGACGTCCTCGACGCCGCGAGGGCTGCGGGCGCCACACCCCTCCGTCAGCGGAGCCGCGGCATGAACCCGGCCCTCGAGGAGGCCCGCGAGAGGGCCGTCGCCGACGGGGCGACCTCGCTGCTGGTCTTCCCGGCCGACCTCCCGCTCCTCAGGGCGGCGGACGTCGAGGCGGTCGTGGGGGCGGGAGACGGGGGGCGGGGGAGGCTCGCGGCGGTCGCCCCGGACGCCGCCGGGAAGGGGACGAACGGCCTGCTCCTGAGCCCGCCGGACGCGCTCCCGTTCCTCTTCGGCGCGGACAGCTTCGCGGCGCACCTCGGCGCGGCCGGAGAGCGCGGGGTGGAGGCGCGCGTCGTCGAGCGGCCGAACGTCGGCTTCGACCTCGACACCGCGGACGATTTGCGCCGGCTCGCAGAGCCCGCCGTCGCGGCGCAGGGCCGTCCGGGCGAGCTACGGGTGATGCCGGTGCCGGGCTTCCCGGAGGTTCGGAGCGGGGAGGACCTCCCCGGGCTCGTGGCGCGCTCGGTGGGGGACGACCTGCGCGCGGGGGACGTCGTCGTCGTGACGCACAAGGTGATCAGCAAAGCCGAGGGGCGCCTCGTCGACCTGCGGACGATCGAGCCCTCGGCCTTCGCCAAGGGCTTCGGAGCCCGCTGGGAGAAGGACCCCCGCCAGATCGAGGTCGTCCTCAGGGAGTCGAGGCGCATCGTGCGCATGGAGCGCGGCATCATCATCTCGGAGACCCACCACGGCTTCGTCTGCGCGAACGCCGGCGTGGACGCCTCGAACGTCCCCGGCGAGGAGACGGTCTGCCTCCTCCCCCTCGACCCCGACGCCTCCGCCGCCCGCATCCGCGACGCCCTCGTGGCCCGCGCCGGGGCGGACGTCGCCGTGGTCGTCTCCGACTCGTTCGGCCGGCCCTGGCGCAACGGCATCACGGACGTCGCCGTCGGCGTCGCGGGCATGGAGCCCCTGATCGACTACCGGGGAGGTTTCGACCCCCACGGGCACCCCCTCACCGCGAGCATCCTCGCCGTCGCCGACGAGCTCGCCGCCGCCGCCGAGCTCGTGATGGGGAAGACGGACGGCATCCCCGTCGCCGTCGTCCGCGGCTACGCCTACGGCAGGGGCGACGGGTCCGGCAAGGACCTGCTCATGGAGCCCGAGAAGGACATGTTCAGGTAGGCCCGAAAAGGGGCAGAAAAGTCCCCTATCGGGCGGTTTCCTCCGCGCCTCGCAAGGAATTTTCGTAAATCCGACAAAAAATGTCGTATTTCGCGTTGACGCTCCGGGGGGCGTTGCCTAGTATCTGTTCCGTGGACTTGCGAGGCACACGAGCAGACGTTCTCGGGGGTACGAGGCGGGCACTTCGGTTATCCGAATGCGATGTCTCGTTTGTTGCGCTTGCGCCTGATCCCATTCCGGTCCTCTGGGCCATTCGAATTTCTTCCATCTCATTTCAGAGAGGAGCACGATGTCTAAAGCTCTGTCATCCGCGCGGTACGACTACGTCCCCAGCCCCGAGGAGCTCGAGCAGATCAACGAGCGGCTCGAGGGCGCGACGCCGCAGGAGATCATCGAGTGGGCGATCGGGACGTACGGGGAGGGGTTGGCCCTCTCGGCGTCGTTCGGCGGCCCGGAGGGGATGTCGCTGCTCGACATGATCTCCGGCCTCACCGACAAGGTGACGGTGCTGACGATCGACACCGGGTTCCTTTTCCGGGAGACGGTCGAGTTTCGCGAGGAGGTCATGGGGGGGCGCTACAAGCTGCCCCTGGAGGTCTTGAGGAGCGAGCTCTCCATCGAGGAGCAGGTCGAGCGTTACGGCGAGGAGATGAGGACCTGCACGCCGGACCTGTGCTGCCAGGTGCGCAAGGTCCAGCCGCTCGCCAAGGCGCTCAAGCGCTACGACGCGTGGATGACCGGCATCAGGCGCGGCCAGACGCCGCAGCGGGCCAACACCCCGATCGTGGCGTGGGACGAGCGCTACGGGGCGGCGAAGATCGCGCCGTTCGCGGCCGTGGAGGAGGACTGGGTACACGAGTACGTCGCCGAGCACGGCGTGCCGGTCAACCCGCTGCTCCACAAGGGCTACAAGAGCATCGGCTGCGAGCCGCAGACGCGGCCCGTCGCCCCGGACGAGGACCCGAGGGCCGGGCGCTGGAGCGGGCTGGACAAGACGGAGTGCGGGATCCACTTCGTGGGGGGACGGATTTCGCGTGGAAACGCTTAGAAAGCACGACAAGCTCAACAGGGTCGAGAAGATAAAGCTCGACCGTCACCCGCTAGAGGTGCGCGAGGCGATCATCCAGACGTACTCGCAGCGCGGCATAAAGGCCATGGACGAGGTGCCCGGCGAGGTCGAGCGGCTCAAGTGGGTCGGGATCTACCCGCAGAAGCAGGGCGGGGACGCGTTCATGATGCGCATGAAGGTGCCGGGCGGCGTCCTGACGCCGGAGCAGGCGGAGACCATCGGCCAGATCGCCATAGACTTCGCCAACGGCCCCATCCCGAACCCGCACTTCGGCAACAACTTCCTCGACCTGACCACGCGCCAGGACATCCAGATGCACTGGATCCAGATGGAGAACGTGCCGGAGATCTGGCGGAGGCTCGAGGAGGTGGGGATGACGACCGTCCAGGCCTGCGGCGACTCCGCCCGCAACGTCCTCGGCTGCCCCGTCTCCGGCCTCGGCCACGACGAGGTCATCGACGCCTTCCCGGTCGCCCAGGCCATCAACGACTTCTTCACCGGCAACCGCGAGTACGCGAACCTGCCCCGGAAGTTCAAGATGAGCGTGACGGGCTGCACGGAGGACTGCGCGCAGGCCGAGATCAACGACATCGGCCTCCTGCCCGCCCGCCTTCCGGACGGCACGCTCGGCTTCAACTTGCGCGTCGGCGGTGGCCTCTCGGACGGCCCGAGGATGGCGTCGGACATCGACGTCTTCGTCAGGCCGGAGCAGGCCGTGGAGCTCACGCGGGCCATCGCCCAGATCTTCGGCGAGCTCGGCAACCGCGAGAACCGCTGGACGAACCGCATGCGCTACCTCGTCCAGGAGCTCGGCCCCGAGGGCTTCCGCGAGGAGCTCGCGAAGCGCGCCGCCTTCGAGCTGACGCCCGCCGGCGAGGACCTCACGAAGCACTACCGCGGCGACCACGTCGGCGTTCACCCGCAGAAGGAAGAGGGCCTGTACTACGTCGGGCTCAACGTGCCCGTGGGGCGCATGAGCGGCGAGCACTTCGTCGAGGCGGCGAGGCTCGCGAAGCGCTACGGCGGCGAGGTCCGGCTCGCCACCGACCAGAACCTCGTCATCACGCACGTCCCCGAGGAGAAGCTCGACGAGCTGCTCGCGGAGCCCCTCTTGAAGCGGTTCTCGCCGAAGCCCGGCGCTTTCGAGCGCGGGATCGTGGCTTGCACCGGTAACGAGTTCTGCCGCTTCGCGATAGTGGAGACGAAGATCCGGGCCGTCGAGTGGGCCAAGGAGATGGACGAGCGGGTCGGCGACGTCGGCCAGGACGCCATCAGGATGCACTTCTCGGGCTGCTCGGCCTCCTGCGCCCAGCCCCAGATCGGGGACATCGGCTTCCGCGGCGAGACCGCGAAGACGAAGAACGCCCTCGTCGAGGGCGTGGACATCGGCCTGGGCGGCTCCTTGGGGCGGGACGCGGCGTTTATCGACTGGGTCGAGGGGGCGAAGCCCGCCGACGACGTGCCGGACGCGCTCGTCGCGGTCTTCGAGAAGTTCAAGGAGGAGCGCCGGGACGGCGAGAGGTTCCACGAGTGGGCCCGCCGCCGGCCGAACAAGGAGTTACGCGGCGCCCTGAGGAGCGCCGGCAGGAACAGGGGGCGGGGCTAATGGCCGGGTTCGACATCCGGGAGTTGATGAACGACATCGACGAGGCGCCCGGCAAGGTCTGGTTCTGGGATTTGGAGAAGGCGGTCATCGACGCCGAGCGGTGCGTGCAGTGCGGCGTCTGCGTCGCGGCGTGCCCGACCGACTCCATCGGGATCGGGAGCGACGACCTGCCGGAGCTCGTAAAAATGTGCACGGGCTGCTCGCTGTGCTGGGACTTCTGCCCGCGCGGGGGGCTTCAGTACGAGGCGACGTGGAAGCTCGAAGACGCGAAGATGGTCGAAGAGGAAGGGCTCTTCCGGGGGGAGTCGGAGGAGGAGCGCCGGGACGAGGAGCTCGACGAGTTCGAGGAGCGGCAGCTCGAGAAGATCACGGGGAACAACGCCGCCGCCGCGAAGGCGTCGGGGATGAGCGTCCCGGACGGCGTCTCCGGCAACGCCCTCGGGACGGTGCACGAGACGTACACCGCCCGGATAAACCCGATGATCGAGGGCGCCCAGGACGGCGGGTTCGTCAGCGCGCTCCTGATCGAGCTTCTCGAGAAGGGCGAGATCGACGGCGCTCTCGTCGCCCGCGAGTCGGAGACCGAGCGGTGGAAGGGCGAGGCGTTTCTCGCCAGGACCCCCGACGAGGTCCGCGAGGCCGCGGGCTCCTTCTACAACCAGACGCTCGCCCTGGGGCACGTGGACTTCAAGGGCTACGACCTGCCGCCGAACCCGAGGATCGCCGTGGTGGGAACGCCGTGCGAGGTCGAGGGGATCAAGGCGATGCAGGCCCGCCCGTGGACGTGGGGCTCCTCCCAGGTCGAGGCGATTACCCTGACCATTGCGCTCCTGTGCACGAAGAGCTTCAACTACGAGAAGCTGATGCTCGACGAGATCCGGGACAAGCGAGGCGTCGACCTCGACAACGTCGGCAGGGTCGACATCATCCGCGGCAAGATGATCGTTCAGGACCTCGACGGCGAGACCATCTTCGAGGAGCCGATCAAGGACTTCCACGGCGCCGCCCTTAAGGGCTGCGACGAGTGCGCGGACTTTATGGGGCACGCGGCGGACATCTCCGTCGGGAGCGTCGGGAGCGCCGACGGGTACTCTTCGATCATCATCCGCAGCGACGAAGGCCTGGACGCGTTCGAGCACGTCCGCTCGAAGCTCGAGCTGCGCGACCTTGACAAGCCGGAGGCTTTGGATAAGCTTGACGCCTTGGACAAGAGGATCGCGTTCAAGAGCCTCAAGAGGGCTTTTGACCCCGAGGCTCCTCTCTTTATCGACTACGAGGAGCACCTGGAGAACTACTCCGGGACGGATCGGGCGCCGGTCGCACACGAAGCGGTGAGGTACTAGTTGAGCGAGACGCGGAGAAGCCTACCCATGCCCCCCGAGCCTTATGCGCTGCGCGCGGAGACGCGCGCCCTGCTCGAGGAGCGCCCCGAGGATGGCATGAAGACCATAAACGACGCCCGATTCGTCGCCGAGACCCTCTGGGAGGAGTGGGGCGACGGTCTGGAGGAGGCCGGAATGCCATACGATACGTTCCTGACCATCGCCCGGGGCTACGCCGGTGAGCTGAGGCTCTGGGTCGTCGGCGAGCGGATCTGGGAGCACTGCGCCGCCGGCCTCGCGGGCCGCGTGACGCGCCGCCTGCCGGACGCCGGCTGCGGCAAGCAGCTCGCCTCCGCGGGGGCCAGCCGATGAGCGCCGCCGACTACACGGCGATAGCGCCGCACGGCGGGGAGCTCGTCGACCGGCGGGCGCCCGTGGACGAGCGCTCCGAGAGGCTCAAGGCCGCCCAGGGGCTTCAGAAGGTCGCGCTCGGGCCGCGCGCCCTCTCGGACCTAGAGATGATCTCGACCGGCGTCTTCTCGCCGCTCAAGGGCTTCATGGGCCGGGAGGACTACAACGCCGTCGTCGAGACGATGCACCTGGCGAACGGGCTCGTGTGGAGCATGCCGATCACGCTGTCGGCGAACGGGGACGAGGCGGACGGCGTCCGCGAGGGCGACGAGGTCGCGCTCACGGACGGGACGGGCAACGTGCTGGCGACGATGACCGTGACGGACCGCTACGGCTACGACAAGATCCACGAGGCCAAGAACGTCTACCGGACCGAAGACGGGGACCACCCCGGCGTGGCCGCGCTGTACCGGCAGGGCGAGACCCTGCTCGGCGGCGAGATAACGCTGCTCGTCGACGAGCCGAACCCGAGGCCGTTCCCCGGCTACTACCGCGAGCCGGCCGAGCTCCGGGCGCTGTTCGCGGAGAAGGGCTGGAAGAAGGTCGTGGGCTTCCAGACCCGAAACCCCGTCCACCGCGCGCACGAGTACATCCAGAAGAGCGCGCTGGAGACCGTGGACGGGCTGCTCCTCAACCCCCTCGTCGGCGAGACCAAGTCCGACGACATCTCGGCGGCGGTCAGGATGAAGTCCTACGAGACGATCCTGGAGAGGTACTACCCCAAGGACCGCACGGTGCTCTCGGTCTTCCCGGCCGCGATGCGCTACGCCGGGCCGAGGGAGGCCGTGTTCCATGCCATGTGCCGTAAAAACTACGGCTGCACGCACTTCATTATCGGGCGCGACCACGCCGGGGTGGGCAGCTACTACGGCACCTACGAGGCGCAGGAGATCTTCAACGAGTTCGAGGGCGAGGAGCTCGGGATCACGCCGCTCATGTTCGAGCACGCCTTCTACTGCACGAGTTGCGACGGCATGGCGACGACGAAGACCTGCCCGCACGACAAGGAGAACCACGTCTTCTTTAGCGGGACGAGGGTGCGCGAGATGCTCCACAACGGTGAGTACCCGCCGCAGGAGTTCTCCCGCCCCGAGGTCGTCGAGGTGCTCATAGAGGGCCTCCGCTCCGAGAAGAACGGCCGGTAAGAGACGCCAAAGTACCCCGCGGGGATAAGCCTCGCGGGGCCGAAGATGGGAGCAGCAATGGAGAATGGGAAGCTGGATCGCGGTTTTACGCTATGGTTTACGGGGCTCTCCGGGGCCGGCAAGACGACCATCGCCGAGATCGTCGAGAAGGAGCTGAGGCGTAGGATCGGGAGCGTCGAGGTCCTCGACGGGGACATCGTCAGGACCAACCTCTCCAAGGGCCTCGGCTTCAGCCGGGAGGACCGGGATACGAACGTGCTGAGGATCGGGTTCGTGGCGAACATCCTGACGCGCAACGGCGTCGGCGTGATCGTCTCGGCCATCTCGCCGTTCAAGGAGGTCCGGGACCAGGTGCGCCACCAGATCGGCGAGGACTTTGTCGAGATCTTCGTGGACGCGCCGGTCGAGGTCTGCGCCGAGCGCGACGTGAAGGGCCTGTACAAGAAGGCCTACTCCGGCGAGATCCCGCAGTTCACGGGCGTCTCCGACCCCTACGAGCCGCCGACCGCGCCCGAGCTCCACATCAAGACCAACCAGGAGGAGCCCCGCGAGAGCGCCGCGCGCGTCGTCGCGCTGCTCGAGGAGAAGGGCTACCTGGAGCCGGTGGAGGAGCTCAACCGCGCGTGATCGACGCCACCCCCGCCCTGTTTGGCCTGCTGGTCGGTTTTCTGGTGGGCCTTACGGGGGTGGGGGGCGGCTCGCTCATGACGCCCTTCCTCGTCATCACGATGGGCGTCCCCGCCCCGACCGCGGTCGGCACGGACCTCGTCTACGCCACCGTCACGAAGGTGGTCGGGTCCGTGCAGCACTACCGCCAACGGTCGGTGAACTTGCAAGTCGCCGTGTTCCTGGGCCTCGGCAGCCTCCCGGCCAGCCTCCTCGGCGTGGGGACGCTGGAGTGGATCAAGGCGAGCTACGACGAAGAGTCGGTCCGCTCGATCATGATCACGATCATCGCGGCGACCCTCGTCCTCGTGGGCTCGTCCCTGATCTACCGCACCTTCTTTATGCGCGAGAGGCCGGCGAGCGCCTCGGATAAGCCGACCTGGGACGGCAAGAGCCCGATGAGCCTCAAGCGGCGCCTCTTCACGGTACTGTTCGGCACCATGGGCGGTTACCTCGTCGGGCTCACCTCGATAGGCTCCGGGAGCATCATGGCGATCATACTGCTCCTCCTCTACCCGCTGGCCCCCGCGGTCGTGGTCGGCACGGACATCGCCCACGCCACGGTCCTCTCGCTCGTCACGGGCCTCGCCCACGCCTCGCAGGGGAACGTGGACTGGGGCCTCGCCGGTACGCTCCTACTGGGCAGCGTCCCCGGCGTCCTGGTGGGGAGCCGCCTCGCGCCCTACCTCCCCGGCAAGCCCCTACGCGTCATCCTCGCGTGCATGCTGATCTTCGTCGGCGCCCGCCTGCTCCTGACCTAGGAGCCCCTCGCGGCGTCGCGGGCCGCCTTGAGGTCCCCGATCGCCTCCTCCCGCGCCTCGTCGTAGCTCGGGGTGCCCTGGAGGCGAAGCAGGTAGGCGGGATGGTAGGTAGCGATGGCGGGCAGGTCGAGGATGGACTCCCTCAGCACGCCGCGGTCCTTCTTCATGGCGAAGGACTTGTCTATGAGCGCCTTGGACGGCGTGTTGCCGAGCAACACGAGGACGTCGGGGCCCACGGCCCTCAGCTCGGGGAGCAGGATCTCGACGCCCTCCCGGACCTCCCCGACCCTCGGCGGACGGTTCTTCGTGCGGCCGTCCTTCTCGGCGGTCGGGCGGACCTTGACGGTGTTCGTGACGTAGACCTCCGAGCGGTCGATGCCGGCCTCCTCCAGAAGCTCGTTCAGGAGCTTGCCGGCCCTGCCCACGAACGGCTTACCGGCCCGGTCCTCCTGCTCGCCCGGCGCCTCGCCGACGATGGCGACGGTAGCGCCCACCGGGCCCTCGCCGAAGACGGCGTTGGGGCCGAGACGTTCGGTCGACTGGCGCTTGAGGTCCTCCCAGGTCGCCTGCCTCTCTTCCACGACTAGCCCGCCTCCGGGGGTAGGGGACGGGCAGGTTCTCTCAAGTTGAATTCTGTTCTTAGCATGGCCCCGATCCTACCCCGACTTCGAGCCGGCAAACGGGGGTTTCCTTACACCTCGTCGATCTGGGCCTTCTGGAGCTTGCCGGAATAGTCCACGTAGATGGACTTCCACTCGGTGAAGGAGTCGAGGGCCTGCTGGCCGACCTCGCGGTGGCCGCCGGTCGCCTTCGTGCCGCCGAAGGGGAGCTGTATCTCGGCGCCGATGGTCCCGGCGTTGACGTAGTTGATGCCGGTGTAGAGGTCGCGCATGGCCCGGAAGGCCGTGTTGACGTCCCGCGTGTAGATCGCCGAGGAGAGGCCGTACGGGGTGCCGTTGTTCACCCGGACGGCCTCCTCGTAGGAGGAGACCGGGATGACGCAGACGGCGGGGCCGAAGATCTCCTCCTGCGCTATCCTCATCCCGGGGTCCACCCCGCCCCAGATCGTGGGCCGGAAGAAGTTCCCCTTCGAGAGGTCTCCCTCCGTCGCCCGCTCGCCGCCGCAGAGCAGGGTGGCGCCCTCCTCCTTCGCGACCTCCACGTAGCCCGAAACCTTGCGGAGGGCCTCCTCGTTCACGAGCGGGCCGACGTCCGTGCCCTCGTCCAGCGGGTCGCCGAGCTTCAGGGCGTTTGCCGCACGAACCAGTCCCTCCGTGAACTCGTCGAGGACGCGCTCGTGCACGATCAGGCGGCTCGCGGCTGTGCAGCGCTGGCCGGCGGTCCCGAAGGCGCTCCAGACGGCGCCCTCCACCGCGAGGTCCACGTCGGCGTCGTCCATGAGGATGATCGCGTTCTTGCCGCCCATCTCGGTGGCGACCTTTTTGTGGGTCCTGTGGGCCTCGCGGGCGATGCTCACCCCGACGGCGGTCGAGCCGGTGAAGGAGACCCCGGCGACTCCTGGGTGCTCGACGAGTGCGGCGCCCGCCTCCTCGCCGAGGCCGAAGACGGTGTTGAAGACCCCTTCGGGGAGGCCGGCGTCGAGGAGGAGCTGGGTGAAGAGCCGGGCGCACTCCGGGGCGTCCTCGGCTGGCTTTAGGACTATCGTGTTGCCGGCGACGAGGGCCGGGAAGCTCTTCCAGGATGGGATGGCGACGGGGAAGTTCCACGGCGTGATCAGGCCGACCACCCCGATGGGCATCCTGATGCTCATGGCGAACTTCTCCGGGAGCTCGGCCGGGACGGTGTCGCCGAGCATGCGCCGCCCCTCGCCCGCGGCGAAGAAGGCCATATCGATGCCCTCCTGCACGTCGCCGCGCGCCTCGGAGAGGACCTTGCCCATCTCCCGGCTCATCGCGCGGGCGAACTCCTCCTTGCGCTCCGCCATGAGCGCGCCCGCGCGGTACAGGATCTCGCCGCGCTTCGGCGCCGGGTAGAGCCGCCAGCCCTCGAACGCCGCCCGAGCCTTCTCGACGGCCCTGCCCACGTCCTCCGCCCCCGAACGGGCGTAGAGGCCCAGAAGCTCCCCATCCGTCGGGCTGCGGTTCTCGAACCACCCCCCGGAGGCCGCCTCGCGCACCTCGCCCCCGATGTGGTTTCCTACGCTCCGCGCCCGCGTCTCGGTCATCTCTTTATCCTCCTGTCGCGTCTCGGACGTTGCCCGTCGCGGCGTCCCGCGGCTCCGGCGCGAACCGGGCGGGGGAGAAGAGCCCGATGGGGTGTTCCGTCGAGCCCTCGGTCGCCAGGTCGGCCAGGATCTCGCCGACGACGGTGCAGAACTTGTAGCCGTGCCCGGAGAAGCCCGCCGCGACCGCGACCGCCTCGAACTCCGGGTGCGGCGCGAGGACGAAGTCGAGGTCCGGGGTGTTCGTGTACATGCACGCCCGCGCGTCGACGCAGCGCCCCGCGAGCGCCGGGACGTGCTCCGAGAGGTACCCGCGCAGGCGGGAGATCTCCCCCTCGCGGACCTCCCGGTCGATGGTCCGCGGGGTGCAGGGGACCCCGCCGGCCCTGTAGAACGCGGCCTTCACGGTCTCCCCGCCGTCCACCGCCGGGAAGGCGTAGAACATGTTGCCGTCGTCCGGCTCCCAGATAAAGATCGGGAACCGCTCGGGGAGGAACGGCTCTACGCCGCCCCCGGGCTCGAACCAGTACATGACCTGTCGCTCGACTTCGAGCGGCAGACCGAGGTCCGTCAGGAGCTCCGGCGCCCACGCGCCGGCGCAAATCACGAGCCTCTCGGCCTCGTAGGTCCCCTTCGGGGGCTCGACCTCTACCCGGTCCCCGGAGGGTGCGGCCTCCCAGCGCGTCACGGGTTCTTCGAAGCGGAGGTCGGCCCCGAGCTCCGAGGCCCGCGAGAGGTGCGCCATCACCGAGCGCTCCGGCCGCACGAAGCCCGCGCGGCGCTCGTACAGGGCGACGGTGTGGGGGGCGGGGGCGAGGGCGGGGAAGCGGCGCCGGAGCTCCCGGTGGTCGAGCACCTCGTGGGGGAGGTCGTGAGACCTCGCGCTCCTGACGCTCCTGGCGACGAGCTCGCCGCTCTCCGACCCGAGCATCAGGCCGCCCGTGAGCGAGAGGAGGTCGTCGCCCGCTTCCCGCTCTAACCCTTCCCACAGCTCGTAGGCGCGCAGCACCAGCGGGACGTAGGCCGGGTCCTCGAAGTACGCCTGCCGGATTATCCGGCTCTCGCCGTGGCTGGATCCCAGCGCGTGGGCCGGGGAGAACTGCTCCAGGCCGAGGACCCGCTTCCCCCTGAGCGAGAGGGCGTACGCGGCCGCGCTCCCCATCCCGCCCAGGCCTACCACGATCGCGTCGTACAAAGGCGCTCCTTCCCTCTCCCGCCATTCTAGCGGCGCGCACCCTCGGGGGCACCCCTCGTTGACCGCCGTCGCCCGCGGTGTTATCACTTGCCGAGGGAGCCCGAGCGCTCCCGTTTTCGTGTCGGACTTTTCGGGAGGTCGTATTGTCGGATCGGGGCGTCGCCGGCGAGAGGGAACAGGGGTACTCGCTCGCGTTCGTGGTCGTCGTCGCGGTCTTCGTGACCTGCCTCGTCGTCGCCAACGTGACGGCCGTCAAGCTCGTCGGGGTCTTCGGGCTCGTGCTCGACGCGGGCACCCTGATCTTCCCCCTCAGCTACATCTTCGGGGACATCCTCACGGAGGTCTACGGCTTCCGGGCGGCGCGGCGCGTGATCTGGCTGGCCTTCCTCTGCAACCTCCTGGCCGTCGGCGTGATCTCGCTGGCCGGCGCCCTGCCCCCGGCCCCGATCTGGGAGGGACAGGAGGCCTACGAGACGATCCTCGGCTACGCCCCGCGCCTCCTCGCCGCCTCCTTCGTCGCCTACCTCGTCGGCGAGCTCGCGAACTCCTTCGTCCTCGCGAAGCTGAAGGTCGCCACGGAGGGCCGCCACCTGTGGGCGCGCACCATCGGCTCCACCCTCGTCGGCCAGGGCCTCGACTCCGCGATCTTCGTGACCCTTGCCTTCGCCGGGACGATCCCCACGAGCGCCCTGATCCCCATAATCCTCACCCAGTGGGTCCTGAAGAGCGCCTACGAGGCCCTCGCCACGCCGTTTACGTACCTCGTCGTGAACCGCCTGAAGCGCCGCGAGGGCGTCGACGTCTACGACCGCGACACGAGCTTCAACCCGCTCCCGCTCGGCAGGTAGCGAGTTCGCGTCGCACCGCGTGCGGCGGACCGGGTCATTGGGGATGCTCTTCGCCTAACCGAACAACTCGACCGTCGCGCTGTGCCCGGGGGCACGAGCAAGTCTTCCGTCCGTGGTAATCAACGGTGCGTCGAGAGCCTCAGCCAGCGCCACGTAGGCCGCGTCGTAAGCGGTGAGGTTTTCGCGCAGCTCCCAGACGCGGCCGGCGAGTGGGGCATGAGGGTAGAGGGAGACGTCCACGTCCAGAAGGTCCTCGAGAGCTTCGTCGCCCCGGGTACGCGACATCTTCCCGCGAAGGGCGTGGCGACGCAGACCATGGAGCACCTCGACGTTGAGCAGATGCGGCGCGTGCAGGCTCTCGCCGGGGGCTTGGAACCTACGGCTTATCGCCGCGGCAGGCTCCAACCTGAGCAGCCAGGCCAGCACCGCCGAAGCATCGAGTACGATCAAGGACCGTCAGCCGAGACCGCGAGGATCGTCCGCGTCCCGCAAGCGCCGGATCGTCACGTCCGGCGGTTCATCCAACTCGACCGGCTCGCGCTGCGCCAGGCGCTCCATAAGCTCCTGGAGGGTCGGCTTTTCGGCCACCCGCTCTATCTCCGAGAGGAGGTAATCCGAGAGCGTCATCCCCGCTTTCGCCGCGCGGACCTTCAGCGTGCGGTGCAGATCGTCCGGCACGTTCCGTATCTGGATCATCTTGGCCATGCGGACAAAAGTATCACATGTGGAGCACATGCTGGATCCGAGGCACCTGTGGGTTAGAGTATGCGGCGACTGGGCGATCTCGACGGAGGTACATCTTGACCCATAACGGCGCTCCGACCTTCGGGCTCTGGTACGACTTCCGGCAGGAGTTGCCGTTCACGGGGAGGTACGCGGACTTCTACGCCGAGTGCCTGGAGGAGATCTCCGAGGGCGAATCCCTCGGCTTCTCGGACGTGTGGCTCTCCGAGCACCACTTTGTCGACGACGGGTACCTGCCGAGCCCGCTCGTGGTGGCCGCCGCGATCGCGGCGCGCACGACGCGCATCGGCATAGGAACGAACGTCCTGCTCCTCCCGATGCACCACCCCTTGCGCGTCGCCGAGGACGCGGCCGTGGTGGATCTCGTCTCCGGGGGCAGGTTCACGCTCGGGTGGGGCTCGGGTACGTCCGGCACGAGTTCGACGCCCTCGGCTTCAACCCCAAGAACCGGCCGTCGCTGTTGGAGGAGGGGTGGAGATCATACGCAGGGCGTGGAACGAGGGGCGCACGGGATTCGAGGGGCGGCGCTGGAGCCTCCCCGACCTCCCCTTCGAGCCGCGCCCGGGGCGGGAGATCCCGATCTACCTCGGCGGCTACACGGAGCCCGCCCTCGACCGCGCCGCCCGCCTCGCGGACGGCTTCCTCGCCTCCAGCGGCCGGGCCGCCCTCGGAGAGACGCGCGCCGTCCTGATGGAGAGGGCCGAGGCCCGCGGCCGGGACGCCTCTACCTTCCCCTTCTACGCCTCCACGACCGTCTTCGTGCACGAGAACGGCGAGAGGGCCTGGGATCTCGTCGCACCCGGCCTCGCCTACCAGGCGAGCCGCTACGCCGAGTGGGGCGCCGACCCCGAGGGGCCCACGCCACACCGCCTCCGCCCGGAGGACCTCCCCCGGAACAAGTTCTTCGTCGGGACGCCGGACGAGGTGGCCGGGAGGCTCGTGGCGCTCCACGAGGAGGCCCCGTACGACCACCTCTGCTTCTGGGGCCGTCTCCCGGGGATCACCCACGAGCAATCCCTCGCCAACATGCGCCTCTTCGCCGAGGAGGTCGCGCCAAGGGTGCGCGAGGGCGTGGGGGAGAGGACCGGTTGAGGGCCCGGACCGACATCCTCTCGGCGGAGGAGACCGCCTTCCTCACGCGCCAGCGCGTCGCCCGGCTCGCCACGGCGGACGCCGACGGTGCGCCGCACGCCATCCCCGTCTGCTTCGCCTCCGACGGCCGAAGCCTCTACATAGCCCTCGACGAGAAGCCCAAGGACGTCCCCGTTTCCCGCCTCAAGCGCGTCCGCAACATCCTGGAGAACCCGAGCGTCGCCCTCGTGGCGGACCGCTACGCCGAGGACTGGGACCTCCTCGCCTACGTCATGGTGCGCGGGAGGGCCGGGCTCGTCGAGCCCGGGGCGGACGATCACGCCGCCGCCGTCAGGCTGCTGCGCGGCAAGTACCACCAGTACGAGCGGATGCGGATAGAGGAGAACCCCGTCATCGCCATACGCCCCGAGCGCGTCGCCTCCTGGGGCGCCCTCGACGCCCCCGACGGCGGGGCCGAGCCGCTGCTCGAGGCCCTCAGGGGGCGTCGCTCCGTCCGGCGCTACCTAGACCGCGAGGTGCCCCGTGAGGCCGTGGAGAAGGTCGTGGAGGCCGCGCGCTGGGCCCCTTCGCCACACGGTACCCAGCCCTGGCGCTTCGCCGTCGTCACGAAGCGGGAGACGAAGGAGCGCCTCGCCGGCGCGATGGGGGAGGAGTGGCGCAGAAACCTGGAGATGGACGGCCAGGACGCCGCCGTCGTCGAGAAACGGCTGGAGGGCTCGCGGGGCCGCCTGCTCGACGCGCCCGTCCTGCTCCTGATCTGCCTCTACGGGGGCGACCTCGACGCCTACCCGGACCCCGAGCGCCAGCGCAACGAGACCACGATGGCCGTCCAGTCGCTGGGCGCCGCCGCGCAGAACGCCCTGTTAGCCGCCTATGAGCAGGGCCTCGACGCGGGCTGGATGTGCGCCCCGCTGTTCTGCCCGGAGGAGGTGGCGAGCGCTTTGGGCCTCGACCCCGAGCTCGTCCCGCACGCCCTCCTTACCCTGGGCTACGCCGCGGGCGACCCGCCGAAGCGGCGCGGGCGCAGGCCGCTCGACGACCTGGTGGTCTACAGGGACTAGGAGCCCCGGCGGGAGCTCCTAGTCCCTGGTTACCGGGTCGGGGAGTACGCCCGCTCCGGCGTGCCGTAGAGGGTGGTGCGGCGGCGGGGGGTGCGGCCGATCTCGAGGATCATGCGCTCCAGCTCGGGCGGCGTCATCTCCTGGCCGTGGCTGGCGCCTGCGGCGCGGGAGATGCTCTCGTTCATCAGCGTGCCGCCGAGGTCGTTGCAGCCGGCCTGGAGGCAGAGCTTCGCGCCCTCCTCGCCGAGCTTCACCCAGGAGACCTGGATGTTGTCGATGTAGCCGTGCAGCGAGATCCTCGCGACGGCGTGCATCTTCACGGTCTCGGCGAAGGTCGGGCCGCGGCGGCTCTTGCCCTGGAGAAAGAGCGGGGCCCCCATGTGGACGAACGGGAGCGGGACGAACTCCGTGAAGCCGCCCGTCTCGGCCTGGATGTCGCGCAGCACGGTGAGGTGGCGGGCCCAGTTTACGGGGCCGTCGACGTGGCCGAACATGATCGTCGCCGTCGAGCGGAGCCCCACGGCGTGCGCGGCGCGCATCACGTCGGACCACTCCTGCGTGTTCACCTTGTCGGGGCAGATGATCTCACGGATTTCGTCGTCCAGGACCTCGGCGGCCGTCCCAGGCAGCGTCCCGAGGCCCGCATCCTTGAGGTCCACGAGAAACTCCTCGACCGGGACGCCGAGCGTCTGCGCCCCCTGGAAGACCTCCAGCGGCGTGAAGGCGTGGACGTGCATCTCGGGCACCTCGTCCTTGACGGCCCGGAGGTACTCGATGTAGTTGTCCCCGGTGAACTTCGCGTGGATGCCCCCGACCATGCAGACCTCGGTCGCGCCCTTCTCCCACGCCTCCCGCGCCCTGCGGGCTACCTCGGAGGGGTCGAGGAGGTACGGGTCGCCGCGCAGGTTCAGAGACTTCGGGCCCTTGGAGAACGCGCAGAAGCGGCAGCGGAAGTAGCACAGGTTCGTGTAGTTTATGTTCCGGTTGATCACGTACGTGATCTCGTCGCCGACCACCTCCTGCCGGAGCTCGTCGGCCACGCGGCAGAGCTCCGAGAGCTCCGTGCCGCGGGCGGTGAAGAGCAGGGAGATCTCCTCCTCGTCGAGGTCGCGCTCCCCGGAGGCCGCCAGAGCCCTCGCGAACTCGGGGCGCATCCCGGAGGGGCGCCCCCCGCGCGCCTCCCGGACGGTCTCGGTTGGGATGGGCTCCGTCGTGCCGGGCGACCAGTCCTCCACGCGGGCGAAGCCCTCGGCGTCCTGCGCGGCGAGCACCCGCGGCCGGATCTCCTCGTCCACCCATCGCTCCGCCCCCGACGCGTAGGAGGGGTGGAGCGCGAGCCGCTCGAGCAGCAGGTACCCCTCGGCCTCCGTCGCCCTGCGCAGCTCTTCGAGGTGGGGCCAGGGCCGCTCGGGGTTGACGTGGTCCGGGGTGACGGGGGAGACCCCGCCCCAGTCGTTTATGCCGGCCCCGATGTACCTGGCGTACGACTGCCCCGCGTCCGCCGCGCCGCCCGCGAGGTTCGGCGGCGCCTGCACGGCGACGTCTCCGGGCAGGAGGAGCCGGGCGAGGGCTATGGTGGCGAGCATCTCTTTCTCGTCGGGCTCGGGGGCGAGGGCCATCCTCGTCCCCGGCTTCGCCCGAAAGTTCTGGACGATGCACTCCTGGACGTGGCCGTGCCTCTCGTGGACCGTCCGGATCTCGAGCAGGGCGTCGACCCTCTCCTCGACGGTCTCCCCGATCCCGATGAGGATGCCGGTCGTGAAAGGCACCCCCTGGCGGCCGGCGGCCTCCAGCGTCTCCAGCCTGCGGGCGGGCACCTTGTCCGGGGAGGCCCAGTGGGCCATGTCGCGCCCCAGGAGTCGCTCGGAGATGCCCTCCAGCATGATCCCCTGGGAGACCGAGACCTCGCGCAGCGCGCGGACCTCGTCCTCGGAGAGCACCCCGGGGTTCGCGTGCGGCAGCAGCCCCGTCTCTTGCAGGACGAGCCGGCAGCAGTGGACGAGGTACTCGATCGTGGAGGAGAACCCCATCTCCCGGAGCTCCCGCTTCGCCTCCGGGTAGCGCTTCTCCGGCTTGTCCCCGAGCGTGAAGAGCGCCTCCTTGCACCCGGCCTCGGCGCCGGCGCGCGCGATCTCGAGCACCTCCTCCGGCGTGAGGTAGGCCCTCTCGCCGGGGCGCGGCCCGTGCGCGAAGGTGCAATAGCCGCAGTTGTCCCGGCAGAGCTTCGTCAGCGGGATAAACACCTTGCGCGAGTACGAGATCCTGGGCCCGAAGAGGCGGTCGCGCACGCGCGCCGCGGCCTCCATCGCCGGCCCCGGAGCCTCGTGGGCGAACCGTCCGAGATCGCGGGCCTCCTCGCGCCCCAGGGCGCCCCCGGAGACCGACTTGCCGATCAGACCTGCGTAACTCTCTTGTGCTCTCATGGTCGGGGAGTATACCCCCCGACCCGCCGGCCCGAGCATATCCGACAAACCTTGTCGGATATGGTTTAGAATAGCCGTTCGTGCGGTTGAAAGAAGAGAGAGGAGAAGCGTGACCGAGAAGCAGATCGAAGAGAAGGGGTACGTGCACCCGGAGGCTCTGGTGACGACGCAGTGGGTGGCCGACAACCTCCACGACACCGAGAACGTGCGCATCGTCGAGAGCGACGAGGACGTTTTGCTCTACGACGTCGGCCACGTCCCCAACGCGGTGAAGGTCGACTGGGTCGAGGACCTCAACGACCCCTCACCCGAGACTACGTCGACCCGGAGAGGTTCGCCGCGCTGATGCGCGAGAAGGGCATAGGCCCCGACACGACGGTGGTCTTCTACGGGGACAAGAACAACTGGTGGGCCACCTACGCCCTGTGGGTCTTCCGCCTCTTCGGCCACGACAACGTGCGGGTGATGGACGGCGGCAGGGTGAAGTGGGAGGCCGAGGGCCGCGAGATGACGCAGGAGGTCCCCTCCTTCCCGCCGGCCGACTACCCCGTCCCCAGCCGCGACGACGAGAAGATCAGGGCGTTCATGGCGGAGGTCAGGGAGCACTCCGCGAAGGGCGGCCCGATGGTGGACGTGAGGAGCCCGGGGGAGTACAAGGGCGAGCTCCTGCACATGCCGGACTACCCGCAGGAGGGGGCGCTTAGGGGCGGCCACATCCCGGGGGCGGCGAACGTGCCGTGGGCGCGGGCGGTTAACGAGGACGGGACGTTCAAGTCGGCTGAGGAGCTAAGGGCGATCTACGAGGGCGAGGCGGGGCTGCCATCGCCGTCGGAGGCCTCCGACGAGGTGATCGCGTACTGCAGGATCGGGGAGCGTTCGTCCCACACGTGGTTCGTCTTGACGTACCTCTTGGGGTACGACAGGGTGCGCAACTACGACGGCTCGTGGACGGAGTGGGGCAACTCCGTGCGCGCCCCCATAGAGAGGTAGGGGCGGCCGAACCTTGGATCGCCAACAGCAGATAGCGGCCCTCGTGGACCACGCGAGGAACCCCCGCCACGAGGGCGGGCTGGAGTACGCCGACGTGGTCATGCCCGGCGGCAGCCCCGAGTGCGGGGGCTCCGTCGTGGTCCACCTCAGGGGCGAGGGCGACCGGATCGCCGGCCTCTCGTTCACGGGGCAGGGCGACACGATCAGCATGGGCGCGACGAGCATGGTCATGCAGCTCGTGCGAGACGAGAACCTGACGATGGACGAGGTCCTCGACCTCGACTACGACGCCTTCGTGGACCGCGTCGGCCGCGAGGCCGTGGGGAGCCGCACCCGCAACGCCACGATGGGCCTCAGCGCCCTCAAGGCCGCGATAAGGAAGTACCAGAAGGACCGGCGCGCGCTCCCCGCCAAGGAGGACGAGCGCACGGTCGCGTAGAGACAGGATCGACTCGTCCCCACGCCGGCGGCGCCACCCAGGCCCGCCGGCGTCTCTGTTTGAGGAGCCCCGGAACGTTCTTCCGGTGCTCCTCGATGGAGGGGATCGGGGTTCGTCCCGGTTGGACAAACATCTCCGTTCGAGTCATCTAAACTGCCTGATCATGAGCGAACGAGACAACGGCCCCCTCTGGGGCGGCAGGTTCGGGACGACGCCGGCGGAGGCCTTCGAGAGGTTGAACGCCTCGATCCCCTTCGACGCGCGGCTCGCGCCGTACGACATCCGGGGCTCCATCGCCCACGCCAGGATGCTCGGCGAGCGCGGGATCGTCTCCGGCGAGGAGGCCGCCGAGCTCGAGCGCGGCCTGCGGGCCGTGCTGGAGGAGGTCGAGGGGGGACGGTTCTCCTGGACGCTCTCCGATGAGGACGTCCACACGGCGGTCGAGCGCCGCCTGCGCGAGATCGTCGGGGACGTGGCGCTCAAGCTGCACACGGGCCGGAGCCGCAACGATCAGGTCGCGCTGGACCTGCACCTCTTCGTCCGCGACGCGGCGGAGCGCATGGGGGAGGCCCTGCTCGCGGTGATGCGCGCCATCGTCGAGGTCGCGGAGGCGAACCGCGACCTCGTCTTGCCGGGGTACACGCACCTGCAGCGCGCGCAGCCGATCCTGCTCTCCCACCACCTCCTCGCCCACTTCCGGGCCTTCGAGCGCGACCTGACTCGCTTACGGATGGCCCGCGAGGCCGCCTCCGCCTCGCCGCTCGGGGCTGCGGCGCTTGGCGGGACGCCGCACCCCGTGGAGCCGGCGCTCACGGCGAAGACGCTAGGGATGGAGCCCCTCCTCAACTCGCTCGACGCCGTCTCCGAGCGCGACTTCGCCCTCGACCTGCTCTACGCCGCGGCCGTCCTCGGGATCCACCTGAGCCGCCTCGGCGAGGAGTGGGTGCTGTGGACGAGCGCCGAGTTCGGATTCGCCCGGCTGAGCGACGCCTACTCTTCGGGCTCCTCGATCATGCCGCAGAAAAAGAACCCGGACGCCTACGAGCTGATGCGCGGCAAGGCGGGCCGCCTCGTCGGCAACCTGACCGCGCTCCTCGTCACGCTCAAGGGGTTGCCGCTCGGCTACCAGAAGGACCTCCAGGAGGACAAGGAGCCGATCTTCGACTCGGTGGACGCCGTCCTCGCCGTCCTCGCCGTCCTCCCCGAGATGCTCCGTACCGCTACCTTCGACGGCGAGCGGATGGCGAACGCCGCCGGGGGCTTCGCGCTCGCCACCGAGCTCGCCGACTTTCTGGCCGCGCGCGGCGTGCCGTTCCGGGAGGCACACCGCGCCGTCGGACGCCTCGTCCGCCGCTGCGAGGAGGCCGGGCTCCCCTTCGAAGAGGTCCCCGAGGATGAGCTCGTCGCCGCTCATCCGGCCCTGGCCGATCTGCCCAGGGAATTACTCACCCCGAAGGGCAGCGTCGCGAACAAGAGCTCCCCGGGGTCCACGTCGCCCGACTCCGTGGACGCGCAGCTCGCGAGGGCTCGCGGTCTCCTCCGCGAGCTCGAGGAGGCGTCCGCCGGGTAGGCCCCGTCCCTACGCGAATTTCGTCGGGGGAAGATCGGCGTGTTCGTGGACGGAGCGCGACCGTTGCCGGGTCAGTGCGGCGGGAGGCCGCCAGAGGAGTGCCTCGAACGGCGGGCCGGATCGAGCAAACGCATGGGCCGAATAGTATTTCATCTGTTCGGGCATATAGGGACGTACTATAGGGTCGACCGGAGGAGTTGCGGGGGAGGGACCGCGAGTACCTCGTTTCCGGTTTCATGCATCAGGCCGCGATCTCCGCGGCACGAAAGAAGGAGACTGAATGATACGCAAGGTTTCACTGGCGGTACTCGCCGCGGCCATGGCCGGGTTTGTAGCCGCTTGTGGCGGCGGTGGCGGCGAGCAGGAGGCGCAGCAGGGCGGCGGTCAGGGGGGGAGCTCGCAGGAGGAGCAGGCCCAGTCCGGCGGCGGCTCCGGCGTCACGACCGGTGGCACGACCGGTGGCGGCACGACTGGCGGCACCATGGGCGGCACGACTGGCGGCACCATGGGCGGTACGACCGGCGGGATGCAGGGGGGTACGACCGGCGGGGAGAGTGGGCAGCTCAGGCCCGTCGAGCCCGGCAACCCGGTCGTCGGGACGAGTTATGTGGCCCCGCTCGTGGAGCTCTTCGGCGACGTGAGGATCGGGGAGCGCAGCTTCGTCGCCTCCAACACCATCCTCAGGGCCTCCCCCGACCATAGTGTGGCGATCGGGAACGAGACCAACGCGCAGGACAACATCATCGTGCGCGCCCTCCAGGAGTCGTCGACCGTGGGCGACCGGACCAGCCTCGCGCACCACGCCATCATCCGGGACTCCGAGGTCGGCGACTTCGCCTTCGTCGGGTTCAACTCCGAGATCATCAACTCGACGCTCGAGAACGGGGCCTTCGTGCTCCACGGCGCGACCGTCGAGAACGTCACGATCCCGGAGAACAGTCTCGTCGGGCCGGGCGAGGAGATCACGACGCAGGAGCAGGCCGACGCGCTCCCCGAGGCCGACGCCTCGACCGAGGAGTTCCGCGAGGGCGTCCTCGACGTCAACGCCGAGTTCGCCGAGGGGTACATCGAGCTCTACGAGACCGAGGGCTACGAGACCGTCGTGAACGTCACCGGCCCCAACCCCGCGACCTCCTTCAACGAGCGGGCCGAGCCCGAGGTCGCGGAGCCGTTCGAGATCCAGGAGTTCGTCAGGATCGTAGGCGACGTCCGGATCGGCCCCAACGCTCAGATCGGCCAGAGGACGGCCATCCGGGCCGACGAGGGCTCCCCGATCATCATCGGCGCGAACGCCGACCTCGACGATCGGGTGACCTTCCACGCCCTCGAGGAGACCGACATCCAGGTCGGCGACGACCTGACCTCCTCCGAGGACGTGGTCTTCCACGGGCCGCTTCAGATGGGCAACGGCGTCTCCGCCGAGGACCGCGCCGTCGTCTTCCGCGCCATCGTCGAGGACGACGTCCAGATCGGCGAGGACGTCGTGATCGCGGGTCCTGCGCTCGAGGAGGGGGAGGAGCTCTCCTTCACCATCCCGGCGGGCAGCGTGATCCCGGACGGCTCCATCATCACCGACGAGGAGAGCTTGCAGCAGGCCATCGCGGGCAACCCCGTGACCGGCGACGAGCTCGCCGCCGCGGAGGTCGCGCAGATGGACCCGCACTCGCACTAGGTTCCGTCGGTCCGAAAAGGGCATAATGCCTCCCGCGTACTGGACGTAGAAACGCCGACGCGGGAGGCCCCAGAACATGCGGATAGTCCAGATGTCTGACATTCACGTCGGGTCGGGTCTCTTCAGGCCCGACCTTCTCTCTGCCGCCATAGAGGAGACCAACGAGCTCTCACCCGACCTCGTGGCGATCGTCGGGGACCTCACCATGGAGGGCTACCGCTGGGAGTTCGAGGAGGCGAAGGGCTACCTCGACCGCTTGTCGTGCCCGAACGTCGTCTACGCGATGGGCAACCACGACGCCAAGAACGTCGGGTACCGCCACTTCGAGGAGTTTTTCGGGATGCGCGAGACGTCGGTGACGGTCTCCGTCCCCGAGGGCGAGGCGAAGATCGTCTCCATCGACTCGACCAAGCCGGACCTCGACGAGGGGGAGGTCGGCCGGGAGCACTACGCCTGGCTCGACTCGGAGTTTCGCGGCTGGGACCGGGGGCCGAGGATACTCATGATCCACCATCACATCCTCGCCGTCCCCGGCACGGGCCGCGACGTCAACAACCTGCGCGACGCCGGCGACGTGATGGCGATCCTGCGTGACCTGAAGATAGAGATGGTCCTGTCGGGCCACCGCCACGTCCCCTACGTGTGGAGCATCTCGGGGGTGAGGATCGTGCACTCCGGCACGGCGTCGACCATGCGCGTCCGGGGGGTGATGCCCCCGTCCTACAACGTGATCGAGTTCGACGAGGAGACCGTGAAAATCTGGCTGCGCGAGCCTGGGAAGGGCGAGAGCCAGCCCCTCGCTTCTTTCTCCCGCAGCCCGGTGACCACGAGCGAGTTCTACCCGGCCTTCGAGAACTTCGTCGCCTACGACACCCTGCCGTTCCTCAAGGGAACGTAGTCCGGGGAGGGCTCCTAGAGCGCGCCCTCGGCCTTGTCGAGCTGGCCGGTCTTCTCGAAGGCCTGGCGGAGGAGGGCGCGCGCCTCTTCGCGTTCCTCGTCGCTGCGGGCCTTGCCGAGGACCGTCTCGACGCTCTCCTCGATGCCCGCCTCGTCGAAGACGATGTCGGGGAGGGCTATGACTACCTCCCGGATCTGGCGGTGGATAAAGTCCGGCTCGCCGGCGTAGACCCAGCTTTTGCGGGCCAGGACCCACGCCCAGCCCTTCATCCGAATGGTGTTCTCGATGTCCTCGTCCTCGAGGTTCCTCATCTCCATGCGCATCCTGTGCGCGGTGAGGACCTCGGGCTTTATCTTCACGATCGCTGCCATGGGGCTATTCTAGGGGACCGAGCGGGGGAAGTTCGTGTAACGGCCCACGAGAAGCGGCGAGGGGACCCAGAGAGGCCCCCTCGCCGCTTCTCGCCCGTGCTTTGGGCTGATACTTTACTGCTGCTCCAGGAGGCCCTCCGCCTCGAGGTGCTCCTGGGCGACGTCGGCGGGCTCCTCCTGCTGGAGGTCGACGCGGCCGTTCAGGTCGCGCATGACGTCGACGTTCAGGGTCGCGGAGACGGAGTTGAGGATCTCCTCCATCTCCGGGTTCTGCTCGAGGACGTCGCTGCGGACCACGGGGGCCGGGTAGTAGAACGGCCAGATGCCCTTCGTGTCCTCCAGGACGACGAGGTCGTCGGAGGTGAGCTGGCCGTCGGTGAGGAAGCCGACGCCCACGTCCGCGCGGTCGTCGGTGACGCCCTGGTAGCGGAGGCCGAGGTCGTTGGCGGTGATGATCTCGCCGAAGTCCAGCCCGGGGTAGTTCTCCTGCATGTTCTTGTAGCCGTCGGAGCGGTCCTGGAACTCGGAGTAGGTGGCGAAGCGGAGCTCGCCGGAGGCCTCCGCGAGGTCCTCTAGGGTCTCGATGCCCTGCTCCTCGGCGACGTCGCGCCGCACGAAGATGCCGTAGTTGTTGTTGAAGTCCGCCGGGGTGAGCATGGTGTTGGCGGGGTCGCGCTCGGAGTAGAGCCTGCGCGCCTCCTCGTAGGTCGCCTCGGGCGTGTCCAGCCCGTCGAGCTGCTGCTCGCTGTAGTCCAGGAGCGCGACCAGGGCCGTCCCCGTGTACTCGGGGTAGAAGTCGATCTGGCCGTCCTGCAGCGCCCGGTCGGCGATCTGCTCGGAGCCGAGGTTGAGCTGGCGCTCGACGGTGAAGCCCCTGGCCTCCAGAGCCTGCGCGTAGAGCTCGCCGAGGACGAACTGCTCGGTGAAGTTCTTCGAGCCGACGGTGATCGACGGGCCGTCGCCCTCGCCGCCGCCACCGCCGCCCTGCTCGCCGCCGCCCGCGTTGCCGCAGGCCGCGACCGAGAGCGCGAGGAGCGCGACGAGCGCCGCGCGGAGCAAAAACTTTAGCTTCATGTATGCGTCTCCTTCTGTCTCTGTTGCCACGGAATCTACTTGCCGCGCCGCTTGCGGGCCACGCGGAGGCCCTTCGGGGTGAAGGCGCGCTCCAGGAAGCCGAAGAGGAGCTCCGTAATGATCGCCAGCACCGCGACGGCGAGGGCGCCCGCGATCTGAATCGCCGGCTGGTTGCGCTGGAAGCCGAGGACTATAAGCTGGCCCAGGGCGCCGCCGCCGACGAAGGTTGCGAGGGTCGCGCTCGCGACCACCTGCACCGCCGAGGTGCGGATGCCGGCGAAGATGATCGGGGCGGCGATCGGGACCTGGATGCGGCCCAGAATCTGGGCCCCCGAGAGCCCCATCCCCTTCGCCGCGTCCATCACCTGCGGGCTAACCTGCCGGAGCCCCGTGGACGCGTTGATGAGGATCGGCGGGATCGCCAGCGCCGTGAGCGCGACGAGCGAGGTCGCGAACCCGAAGCCGAGCAGCGGGAAGGCCAGCGCGAGGAGCGCGAGGCTCGGCACGGCGCGCCCGATGTTGCCGATGTTGATGGCGATCGCCGAGAGCGTCGGCGAGCGGTTGACCGCGAGCGCGACCGGCAGGGCGATGAGCACGCCCAGGAGGAGCGCCACCACGGAGAGCTCGATGTGCGTGACGAGCAGGGGGATAAAGTCCGGCCTGCGGAAGACGTCCAGGAATTCGCTCATCGCCTAAGCCCTCCTCGTCCGCGCCCACGGCCTCAGGTAGCGCTCCAGGGCGAGGAGCAGGAGGTCCGCTATCACGGCGAGCAGCGTCGCCAGGACCGCCCCCACGATCACGCGGGTCGGGAAGTTGCGGCTGATGCCGAGGAAGATCAGCTCTCCCAGGCCACCGCCCCGGATGTACGCCCCGATCGTCGCGATCCCGATGATCGTCACCGTCGCTATCCTCACGCCCGCGACGATGACCGGCAGGGCGAGCGGGAGCTCGACGCCGAAGAGGATCTGGCGGGCGGTCAGCCCCATGCCGCGCGCCGCGTCCTTTGTCTCCTCGGGGACGGAGTCCATCCCGGCGACGACGTTGCGGATGAGGACGAGCAGGGAGTACGCCACGAGCGCGATGATCACGGCCGTCGGCCCGATCCCTATGCCGGGGACGGTCACGAGGAAGGCGAAGAGGGCGAGGCTCGGGATGGAGAACAGGATGCCCGTGAAGAACGTGACCGGCGGGTAGGCCTTGCGGTAGCGCGAGACCAGGACGCCGGTGGGCAGCGAGATCACGAGCGCTATCCCCACGGAGACGAATGAGAGGTAGACGTGCCCGATCAGGGCCGGCAGGATCTCGTCGCCGAAATTCTCCCCGATCCAACCCCAGTCCAGAAGCTTGGGCTGGAGGTCCTGGAGCAGCCCCAGGGTGTCGCCCGCTTTCGCGGGCTCTCCCGGGCTAGGCACGCGCCCCCCTGGTGAGACCCTCTATGGCCTCCATCGTCAGGAGCCTGCGCCCCCCCTCCCCCTCGACGACGCCGCGTCCGACCCCGGCCCCCATGAGCGCCGAGAGGGCGTCGCGGACGGTGAGGCGGTCGCTGAGGGTGGGCAGGCCCTCCCCGCTGCCGTTCGCCGGCTCCAGCTCCATCTCCGAGACGCGGGTGAGGGACAGGCGCTTGAGGATCCTGTCCGCCCCCACGAAGCTCGTGACGAAGTCCGAGGTGGGGTTGGTCAGGATCTCCTCGGGCGTGTCGTACTGGGCGAGGACGCCGCCCTCCTTCAGGATGGCGATGCGGTCGCCCATCTTTATCGCCTCGTCGATGTCGTGGGTAACGAAGACGATGGTCTTGCGGATCTCCTCCTGAATCCTCAGAAACTCGTCCTGCAGCCGGCTCCGGTTGATGGGGTCGACCGCCCCGAACGGCTCGTCCATGAGCATGATCGGGGGGTCCGCCGCCAGAGCTCGCGCCACCCCGACGCGCTGCTGCTGCCCGCCGGAGAGCTCGGCGGGGTAGCGGTCGCGGTACACGCCCGGGTCGAGGCCGACGAGCTCCAGGAGCTCGTCCACGCGGCCCTTTATGCGGGCCTTGTCCCAGTCCAGAAGCTGCGGCACGGTCGCGATGTTGTCGGCGATGGAGCGGTGGGGGAAGAGCCCGATCTGCTGGATCGCGTAGCCGATCTTGCGCCTCAGCTTCGTCCCGCTCATCGCGGTGTTCGGCTCGCCGTCGATGAGGATCTCGCCCGAAGACGGCTCGATGAGCCGGTTGATCATGCGCATGCTCGTCGTCTTGCCGCAGCCGGATGGGCCCACCAACACGCAGATCTCCCCGTCGAGCACCTCGAAGGAGAGATCTTTGACGACCGGCCGCGCGCTGCCGGGGTAGGTCTTGCTTACGCCTCTAAACTCGATCATGGTTTCTCCAAGACCTCCATGGATAAGCTCCCTCCCACTGTAGGACGCACGCCCTTGCGGTTTCGATCACCGTCTCTCCTGACTCCCGGACCCCCACGCGATCTTGTAAGTATAGAGGTTCCGACGGGCAACCGTACAAGCATGCCGCAGACCTACACCCTTTGGTGTATACATCGAGGGTGCTCGCGAGCCCGCCAGGACGACCAGCCCCTCGCCCGAGGATCGTCCTCGCCGGCGGCGGCCACGCCCACCTCTACACCCTCCGCCGGACCGCGGAACTGACCCGCCGCGGCTTCGACGTCACCCTGATCGACCCCTCGCCCTACCTCTACTACTCCGGCATGGCGACCGGCGTCGTCTCCGGGGTCTACACCCCCGAAGAGGACCGCATAGACGTCCGCCGGCTCGTCGAGGGGGGCGGCGGCTCGTTCGTGCAGGGACGCGTCCGGACGGTCCACGGGGAGGACCGCGCCCTCGTCCTCGAAGACGGACGCGCCGTCCCCTACGACGCCGTCTCGTTCTGCCTCGGCAGCACGACCCCCACGAACAAGGTCCCGGACGACGGCCGCGTCCTCCCGGTGAAGCCCGTCGAGAACGCCGCGGAGATCAAGCGTCGCCTCCTCCTGGACGGCGACCGGCCCGTGAAGCTCCTGGTCGTGGGAGGCGGGGCCGCCGGTTGCGAGGTCGCCGCGAACGCCCTCGCCCTCCTCGACCGGCGGCCCGCCGGGGGAGAGGTCGCGGTGGTGGAGAGGGGGGACTGGCTGCTCGAAGGCTCCCCAAAGCCCGCCCGGCGGAGCATCCGGGCGTACCTCGAAGGCCGCGGCGCGCGCGTCCTGACGGGGACCGAGGTCGTCTCCTACGACGCCGGCCGCGCCCGGACCTCCCGCGGGGACCTCCTCCCGTACGACCTCGCGGTCCTCGCCGTCGGCATCGTGGCCAGCGGCCGCGTCTTCCGGGCCTCGGGCCTCCCGGTCGGCCCCTGCGGGGGCCTCTGGGTGGACCGCGCGCTGAGGAGCGTGGCCGACGGCCGGATCTTCGGCGGCGGAGACGCGGTCTCCTACCGCGGCCTGGGCCTCCCGAAGCTCGGCGTCTTCGCCGTCCGCCAGGGCCCCGTCCTCTACCACAACCTGCAGGCCGTCCCCCGCGGCGAGCCCGTGCGTCGCTACAATCCCCAGAAGCGCTTCCTCTACGTCCTGAACCTCGGCGACGGCACGGGGCTCGCCGTCTACGACCGCGTGGCGTGGCGCGGGCGCCTCGCCTGGAAGCTCAAGAGCTACGTCGACCGCCGGTTCATGGCCGAGTACGGCGGTAGCGCATAACGCCGGCCCGTCCGGCGGCCTGAATGGTCACTTCCTCCGGCGCTCGCGCGTCGCCGCACGCGAGCGCCGCGTCGACCGTACAATGCTTCGATGCCGCTACGCCCGCCGGGCACCGCAGAGGAGGCGCGAGACCTTGTCGCAGAACCCGTACGCCGAGCACAACCAGCAGAGCAAGGCCAACTTCGACGGCGTCTACGACCTGCCGGACCCGCGCGGCTACTTCGAGGCCCTCGGCAGCCTGGACTACCGGGCGCCCGAGCACGGAAGCCGCGTCTTCTCCGCGCTCCTCGGGGCGATGGCGGGCGAGGCCAGCGACGGGCCGAGGGTCCTGGATCTCTGCTGCTCCTACGGCGTCAACGCCGCCCTGCTCAAGCACGACCTCACCCTCGACGACCTCTACGCGCGCTACGCCTCCCCGGACCTCGCCGGCCTCTCCGCCGAGGAGCTCGCGATCTCTGACGTCGCGTTCTACAGGAGCCGGCGGAGGTCGCAGGCGCCGGAGGTCGTCGGCACCGACTCGGCGGCCCGGGCCGTCTCCTACGCGCTCCGGGCCGGGCTTCTTGACGGGGGGAGCGCCGAGAACCTGGAGGAGGACGAGCCGACGGAGGCGCTGCGCCGGGACGCGCGCGGCATCCGGCTCGTAACCGTCACGGGGGGCGTCGGCTACATCTGGGAGCGCACGTTCGAGCGCGTGCTCTCGTGCGTCGCGGACGGCTCGGAGAACGGCGCGCCCTGGGTCGCCGCCTTCGCGGTGCGGTTCGTGGACTACGATCCCATCGCCGCGGTCCTCGCCCGACGGGGCCTCGTGACGGAGAAGCTCTCCACCCACACCTTCCCGCAGCGGCGCTTCGAGGGCGCTGCGGAGCGGGATCACGTCCTGCGGCAACTCGCGGCCGCCGGCATCGACCCCGCCGGCAAGGAGGACGAGGGCTGGTACCACGCCGACCTCTACCTCTCCCGCCCGTCCGAGGAGGTCTCCGCGGCCCCCGTAGACGAACTGCTGGGCAACTTCTAGGTCCTCGACCCGTAACCGCCGGTTAAGTCATGGTGCGCGATGACGGGACTCCGTTGCCGAGCCTGCCGAGGGTCGCCACCAGGGGAGGGGCGAGAAGCAGGCCCTCGACCGCCCCGAGCACGGCCTCGAACAGGACGCCGCCGAAGCCCGCGAAGGTCAGGCCGAGGCCGACGCTATCGGAGGTTCGGAGTACGAGGACGGCGGAGAATAGGAAGCCCATCAGCGCCCCGCCGAGGCAGACCGCGCCCACCACGCCGGCGCGGGGGTAGGAGAGCCCGTCGAGCCATCGGATCTCGGCCTCCGCGGCCACGAGGCCCGCGGCCACCGCCGCGAGCACGTACGGCGCGACCCGGGGTACGGAGACCTCTGTCCAGGACACGCCCGTAGGGAGGGCCGGGTTGCCACCGAAGAGATGGGCCAGCACGACGAGGTTGGCAAGCCCCACGAGAACGGCCGCCGTTCGGACGAACCACCGGGCCTCCGCCATCCGCGCCTCCTCTTCACAGGGCTGCTACCTCGTGTCGTCCAGCACAAGCATGGAGTGGACGGCCGAAGTGGCGCGGTGAAGGCGTTACCTGCGGCCGACGCCCAGGAGGAGGAAGAGGATAAAGTAGAAGCCGATGGCGGCGAAGCCCACGAAGTAGAGGCCTCCCGTGTCCACGTTCCCGCGCTGTTCGGGGGAGAGGGGGAGGGCCTGGAGGAGGGCCTGGGCGGGGATCTCGAGAAGCTGGGCGAGGCCCACGACGCCGCTCGTCAGGCCGTTCTGGTTCGGGTCCACGTTCAGGTAGGAGATGCCGAGGTGCAGCAGGATGACGACGATGACGAAGATCAGAACGGTTCGGAGGAGCGCCAAGCTCGCCTTCCTTTCTGAGTGGGGTCTCTACGCATTCTCGAAATGGCCGCGCAAGGACCCGGCCGCGGCCTCCGGGAAGAAGAACGCCAGCGACTCGGAGTGCGAGATCTCGAAGTAGTTGATGTCGCTGGTGCCCAGAGCGTTGGAGAGCAGGAACCGCGGCGAGAGCCGGCAGTGGACCTCGAAGCCCTCCGCGCCCTCCAGCCCGTAGAGCGCGAAGTTGAAGCTGGCGAAGCCCTCCGCGTCGAGGTAGGCGAAGATCCCGAGCAACGACCGCGAGAGCGCCCGCAGGTCCTCGTCCGTCAGGTCGAAGAGCGAGGCGCGGCCCGCGAAGACCCCGAGCACGTCGACGTGGCCCATCGGCGCGAAGCCGGTGAGCCACGCGATGCCGACCTCGCGCCCGACCCAGCGCTCCCCGCCCTCCTCGGTTGCGACGAGGTCCCCGAAGTAGCGACCGCCGTAGCGCGCGAGGCCGGCCTCCACGTCCGCGAGGTAGTTGGTGGGGAACGGGGAGGCGATAAGCTGGTGGTGCGGATGGACGAGGGAGCCGCCGGCGAGCGGCATGTAGTTCCAGTTGATGCTGTAGTGGCGCAGCCCGTTCCCGTCGGTCTCGCGGACCCGCCTCAGGTACTCCATGTCCGCCCCGAAGGCGTCGACGAGGAGCCCCTCCGAGAAGCCGGTCATGGGGACGAAATCCTCGTCCGAGAGGACGGTGACCGCGCTGTAGCGGTCGTAGGGGAAGAGGTTCGGGACGACGAGCGCCTCGCCGCGCCCGAGACGGCCGCCGGGGATGCCCTCGAGCTCCTCCAGGAACCTCGGCGTGACCTCCTCGCGCCCCTCCCGGGCGAAGGGGTTGAAGCCGGAGCGGAACCGCTCGACCATCCCCTCGACGTCCGGCCTCTCTGGCGAGAAGCCCATGTCCAGGATGCGGCTCGAACGATCGGTCAGGGGGTCGCGCCGGATCTCGGTGGTCTTTTCGACCGGCTCGAAGCCTCGGGTGGGGTCGAGGAAGCGGCAGACCTCCCGTTCGACCCGGAACTCGATGCTGCCCACGGCACCCCCTCAGACGACCCGACGCCGCTCGGTAGTATAGCGACGCCTCCGGGGGCTCGCCGCAGGCAGGAAAGCCCGGGAACGGGCTAGGAGGCGGTCTTGTTGTCCGCTCTGTTCTGCGTGCGGATCGCTCGCTGCGTGGTGCGCTCAGAGTCCGGGGAGAAGCGTCGCTGCTTGGAGGATTTGCGGGTCGACGCGCGCTCGAATACGAGCGCCGCGCCCGCTACGACAAAGCAGACCAGGCCCATGGAGAAAGTGACGGGGTCGCGCATGAAGATGCCGGCGGCGGCCGCGAGCGCCGGCGTCCACCACAGGGCGAAGAGGAGGCCGGGCTCCCGGGTGCGACGGTCGGCCGCCATGAAGAGCCCCAGCGCGAGACCGGCCAGCGCCACCAGCGCGACGAGTATCCCGACAAAGGTGATCAAAACGCCCATTTCCCTATGTTACATGACGATTTAAGGAGCGTCGGAGGAGAAGCGGAGAATACGCTGCCGGGCCGCGCTAGCGGCGGCTCATCTCGCGCCGGTAGGCCTTCATGTCGGCGAGAAACTCTTCCCAGCCGCGCTCCGGCGACTCGACGCGGTTGTTGTAGAGCGAGAACTTGTGGACGAACTCGTGCACCGCCGTCTCGGTCTCCGAGATGCACCGGGGGAGGGCGACGAGGAGTACCTCCCAGTCTTCCTCCTCCTTGATGTTCCCGATCGCGGCCTTCAAGCCGGGGCGGTGGTAGAGGAAGGCGCCCTGCGCGTCGAGGTCCTCGTAGCGCGCCACGATCTCGTGCCCCAACCTCGCGGCGAACCCTTCGAGGGTGGCCTGCTGCTCCTCGCGGGAGGGGAGTTTTCCCTCCGGATCTGTCCTGATGTAGACGGCCGCCCGGGACACGCCGCGGATGATAGCACGGCCCGACGGCCCGCTTGTCTCCGGCCTCCTTCTGGTATATTAAGGGCGATGCGTCGGGACGTGGCGCAGTCTGGTAGCGCACTCGGCTGGGGGCCGAGTGGTCGCCGGTTCGAATCCGGCCGTCCCGACTCTCTTGCGTTTTTTTGTGTGGCGGAGCGAGTGGTGGAGGCTCTTCTTTGGACACGCTGTACCTGCTCATGGGCGTCATCGGTTTCTTCGCCGTCATCGCCGTGTTCTTTTTCGGCGGCTTCGTGCTTCTCGACTTTATCTTCGCCCGCTCCGGCGGCGACTCTTAACCCACCCCGTCCAGGCCGTGGCCCGGAGCGCAATCCCGGCGCTCGATGCCCTGCGCATCGTGGAGCTGTCGTGCCTGATACTGCACGAAGACCACGACCCGGCGCGTCTGGCGCGCGTACGAGACGGCATCCGCGATGAGGCCGTCCAGCGCAACCCCGTCATCGCCGCCCCCTACGGGGACCGCTACCTCGTCCTCGACGGCGCCCACCGGGTGCGCGCCCTCACCGAGCTCGGCCTCCGCCTCGCCCTCGTGCAGATCATAGCCCTCCCCGAGAGCGCCGAGAGCTGGGGGCACCTCCTCCCCGCGGAGGGCCTCGAAGACGCCCTCCGCGCGCTCCCGGAGGTCTCGACCTCCACGCGGAGGCCGGAGGCCTGCCTCGTCGAGGCGCGTTTCCGCGACGGCCGGCGCCTGTACGCGCGGGCGAGGGGCGAGGGGCTGGTGGAGACCGTCCGCGGCCTGAAGGCCCTTGGAAGCATCTACCCGAAGGGTGGCGTCGTGCGGAGGATCGACCCGGAGGCGGATGTGGATCCTGGGGAGGGCGAGGCGCTGCTCCTCTACAGGAGCTTCTCCCCGCGCGAGCTTGCGGAGGTGGTGGACCGGGGGGAGGTGTTGCCCGCCGGGATCACGCGCTTCCCCGTCCCCGAGCGCGTCCTGAACGTCCGCTACCCCCTCGCCCTCCTCGAGGACGGCGAGACCGGCGCCCGCAACGCCGAGCTCAGGAGCTTCGTCGGGGAGTCGCTGGAGAAGAACCGGGTGCGCTACTACGCAGAGCCCGTCGTGCTCTTCGAGTAGCCCGCGGGCCGGGCGGCGTACCCATGCGGGCCCGTTCAAACCGTGTTGCTTCTATGCTACATTGCGTCAGTGCTGTCAGGACGCGAGGCTTTTATGAGTGTTGCACGCTCCCGCCCCGGATCTCCCTTACCCGAACTTCCAAGAGATAGGACGGTCACATGAGCGCTACGGTCGTGCTGGGACTTGCTTGGGGCGACGAGGGGAAGGGCCGCGTCTGCGACGCCCTCGCCGCAGACGCCAGCTTCGTCTCCCGATACTCCGGCGGGAACAACGCCGGACACACGATCCGGGTGGGCAAGGAGGAGTTCAAGGTCCATCTCATCCCCTCCGGCATGGTGCGCGAGGGCGTCGTCTGCACCGTCGGCAACGGGGTCGTGGTCAACCCGGAGGTCCTGGCCGAGGAGGTCGGCGCCCTGGAGGGTCGCGGCCTCGAGGTCAGGGGCCGCCTCAAGGTCGACGGCCGGAGCCACCTCATCCTCCCGTACCACATCCGCCTCGACGGCCACCGCGAGAAGGCGCTCGGGAAGGCCAAGATCGGGACGACCAACCGCGGCATCGGTCCGGCCTACGAGGACAAGGTGGCCAGGGTCGGCGTGCGGGTGCAGGACGTCTTCGACGAGGGCATCCTGCGGACGAAGCTGAGGGCCGCGCTTCGCGAGAAGAACGCGCTCTTCACGAGCGTCTACGACGAGGAGCCCTTCGACGTCGAGGAGCTCGTCCGCTACCTCCTCTCCTTCCGCGAGCTTCTGGAGCCGATGATGGCCGACACGGGCGGGATGCTCCGCGACGCGCTGGAGCGCGGCGAGGAGGTCCTGCTCGAGGGGGCGCAGGCGACGCTCCTGGACAACGACTTCGGGACCTATCCGTTCGTGACCTCCTCGAACCCGTCGGCAGGCGGGGCTTGCGTCGGGGCGGGCATCCCGCCGTCGGCCCTGGGCGAGGTGATCGGGGTGACCAAGGCCTACGCCACGCGCGTCGGGGACGGGCCGTTCCCGACGGAGCTCTTCGACGAGACCGGGGAGACGCTGAGGAGGGTCGGGAAGGAGGTCGGCACGACGACGGGGAGGCCCAGGCGGTGCGGCTGGATGGACCTGCCCGCGTTGCAGTTCTCGGCTTCGTTGAACGGCATCACCGGGCTCGCCCTCACGATGCTCGACGTCCTGTCGTCCGTCGACGAGGTCAAGGTGTGCGTGGGGTACGAGATCGACGGCAGGGAGGTCCGGGACTACCCCCTCAGCCAGACCGACCTCCACCACGCGAAGCCCATCTACGAGACCTTCGACGGGTGGAGCGTCGACGTCTCCGGGTGCCGCCGGAGGGAGGATTTGCCCGAGGAGGCGCGGTCCTTCGTGCAGTTCGTGGAGGAGGGGCTCGGGGCGCCGGTGCGCATGATCAGCGTGGGACCGGAGCGCGACCAGGCGATCGTAGAGAGCGCGAGGGTCTAGGGGTTGCGCGTCCTCGTCGTCGGCAGCGGCGCGCGCGAGCACGCGCTCGTCGAGGCCATCGCCGCGAGCCCCATGCGGCCCGAGATGTTCGCCGCCCCCGGCAACCCCGGCATCGCCGGGATCGCCGAGACCGTGGACATCCCGGCGGACGACCTCATCGGGCTCAGAAACTACGCGAGGACGGCCGGCATCGACCTGACCGTCGTCGGCCCCGAGTCGCCCCTGATAGGGGGCATCTCGGAGTGCTTCTGGCAGGCGGGATTGCGGATCTTCGGCCCCTCCCGCGCCGCCGCCCGCCTGGAGGGCTCGAAGGTCTTCGCCAAGGAGGTCATGCGCCACGCCGGCGTCCCGACCGCCCGCTTCGAGGCGTTCGACCGGGAGGAACCGGCGCTCGCCTACCTCCGCTCGCAGCGCGACTACCCCATGGTCGTCAAGGTCGACGGGATCGCGGCCGGCAAGGGCGTCACCGTCGCGCACTCGCCCTACGAGGCCGAAGGCGCGGTGCGGGCGGCCTTCCGGGGGGCCTTCGGGGCGGCGGGCGAGAGGGTCCTTATAGAGGAGTACCTGGAGGGGCGCGAGGCCTCCATCTTCGCGCTCACCGACGGGACCGACATCCTGCCGTTCGTCCCGGCGCAGGACTACAAGCGCCTCGGGGACGGGGACGAGGGGCCGAACACCGGCGGGATGGGGGCCTACTCCCCGACGATGTGGATGGAGCCCTCCACGTACGCGCAGATTCTGGAGCAGATCATCACCCCGACCGTCCGCCAGCTCTCGCTCATCGGCGCACCGTATGCTGGGCTCCTGTACGCGGGCGTCATGGTCACCGAGACCGGGCCGAAGGCGCTGGAGTTCAACTGCCGCTTCGGGGACCCGGAGACGCAGGCCCTTCTGCCCCGGCTCGACTCGGACCTCCTGGAGCTCCTCGTGGCCTGCACCGAGGAGGACCTCAGGAGGCGCGAGGTCTCGTGGTCCAACGAGAAGACCGTCTGCGTCGTCCTGGCCTCGGAGGGCTACCCGGAGTCGTCCTCGGAGGGGGACGAGATCTCCGGCCTCGACGAGGTGCGCGACCTCGCGGGGGTGCGCGTCTACCACGCGGCCGTGCGCGAGGATGACGGGGGCTTCTACACCGCCGGGGGGCGCGTCCTCAACGTCGTCGGGACTGGCCCCTCGATCATGGAGGCGCGGGCCCGCGCCTACGCCGCGGTGGAGCTGATCCGGTTCCCCGGCATGCAGTACCGCACGGATATAGCCCTCGAAGCGATGGAGATGGAAGAGCTGTGACCCCGCCCGTAGGAATACTCGTCGGCAGCGACACCGACATGCCCGTCATCGAGAAGTGCGTCGCGCGGCTCGAAGCGTTCGGCATCGATCACGAGCTGAACGTCATGAGCCCCTACCGCGACCCCGAGAAGGTCTCCGAGTACGCGGGCACCGCCCGCGAGCGCGGCCTCAAGGTCATCATCTGCGCGGCCGGCCTCGCCGGCGGCCTCGCCTCCGCCGTCGCCGCGCGCACCATGCTGCCCGTCATAGGGGTGCCGATCTCCGCCGGCACCCTGGGCGGCCTCGACTCCCTGCTCTCCACCGTCCAGATGCCCACGGGTGTGCCGGTAGCGACCGTGGCCATAGACGGCGCCGCCAACGCCGCCGTCCTCGCCGCCCAGATTCTCGCGCTCTCCGACGGGGACCTCGCGCAGAGGCTGGAGGGCTAGATGATAGGCCGCTACACGCTCCCCGAGATGGGGGAGATCTGGACGGAGGAGGCGAAGTTCCGCTCTTGGCTCGAGGTCGAGATCGCCGTCTGCCGCGCGCGGGCGCGCCTCGGCGAGATCCCGGAGGCCGAGGTGGAGGAGCTCGCCGAGAAGGCGGGCTTTACCGTCGAGCGCATCGACGAGGTCGAGAGGGAGACGAACCACGACGTTATCGCCTTCGTCACCACGGTGAACGAGGAGGTCGCACGTAAAGGTGGCGCGGACGCCGCCCGCCACTTCCACTTCGGCCTGACCTCCTCCGACGTCGTGGACACGGCGGGCGCCCTGAGGCTGCGGGACGCTTTAGGGCTCGTTATCGAGGAGGCGACGGCGCTGGCGAAGCTCCTCGTGGAGATGGCGCTCCGCCACCGCGAGACCGTGATGGTCGGGCGGACGCACGGGGTCCACGCGGAGCCGACGGTCTTCGGGCACAAGTGCGCGGTGTGGGCCTTCGAGATGGAGCGGAACCTCGAGCGGCTTGAGCACGCCCGGAGGATGGCCTCGGTCGGTAAGATCTCCGGCGCCGTCGGCGTCTACGCGAACGTGGACCCGAAGGTCGAGGCTCTAGCGTGCGAGGAGCTCGGCATCGAGCCCGCCGAGGCGTCCACGCAGGTGATACAGCGCGACCGCCACGCCGAGGTATTGTCCGTCCTCGCGATCATGGGCTCGACCTTGGAGAAGATAGCGGTCGAGGTCCGGGGGGCGCAGCGGACGGAGATCCGGGAGCTCCAGGAGCCGTTCGGCCGGGGCCAGAAGGGCTCCTCGGCGATGCCGCACAAGAGAAACCCGATCCTCTCGGAGCGCCTCACCGGGATGGCCCGCCTCCTCCGGGGCTACGCCGCGGTCGGCTTCGAGGACAACGCCCTGTGGCAGGAGCGGGACATAAGCCACTCCTCGGCCGAGCGCGTCGTCCTCCCGGACGCGACGACCGTAGCCCACTACATGCTGCGCACCGCCCGCCGCGTCCTCGACGGCCTGACGGTGGACGCGGAGCGCATGAGGGAGAACCTGAACATCGGCGGCGGCATCGTCTACTCGGGGCGCGTCCTGCTCGCCCTCGTGGAGAGCGGGATGTCCCGCGACGACGCCTACGCCATCGTCCAGGACTCGGCGCTCCGGGCCTGGGACGGCGAGGGCGGCTTCCGGGAGCTTCTGGAGGCGAAACCCGAGGTACGGGAGCGGCTCGGGGGCGGTCTCTCGGACCTCCTCGATCCCGGCTATGCGCTGAGAAACGTCGGCACCGTCTTCGAGCGGGTCGAGGAGCTAAAGAAGAGGTTGGAGAGTGTCTGAGAGGCTGCTCTACGAGGGCAAGGCGAAGAGGATCTTCGCGACGGACGAGGAAGGCGTCCTCCTCCACCGCTACAAGGACGACGCGACCGCGTTCAACGCGCAGAAGCGCGGCTCGTGGGTGGGCAAGGGGCGGACGAACGCCACGATGAGCGCGGCGCTCTTCAAGTTTCTGGAGAGCCGTGGGGTGGCGACCCATTTTATCGAGCAGGTCGACGACGAGACGATCAAGACGAAGAAGCTCCAGATGCTCCCCGTCGAGGTCATCGTGCGCAACGTGGCGGCGGGCTCGCTGGCGAAGCGCCTCGGCTACGAGGAGGGGACGCCGCTCAAGTCCACCATCATCGAGTTGTGCTACAAGAGCGACGAGCTCGGCGACCCGATGTTCAACTGGTACCACTTCCGGGAGGTCGGGGTCGCGGACGAGGAGCTGAAGCGCTGCGAGGAGATCGGGCTGGGGGTCAACGAGCTGCTCTACCCGTTCTTCGACGAGAAGGGCGTCCTGCTCGTGGACTTCAAGATAGAGGTCGGGCGCGACGAGGGCGGCGAGCTCATGCTGGCCGACGAGATCAGCCCTGACACCTGCCGCTTCTGGGACAAGGAGAGCGGCGAGAAGCTGGACAAGGACCGCTTCCGGCAGGACATGGGCGGCGTCGAGCAGGCCTACGAGGAGATGCTGCGCCGCGTGACGCACATGGGACCGATGGGGACGATGGAATGAAGAACGCTTTGAAGGTACGCGTGCTCGTACGCCCCAAACGGGGCATCCTCGACCCGCAGGGGGAGGCGGTGAAGCGCGCCTTACCGGCTCTGGGATTTTCGGGGGTTGGGGCGGTCCACATCGGCCGGCTGATCGAGCTGGAGGTCGAGTCGGCCGACGAGGTCGAGGGGATGTGCAGGAGGCTGCTGGCCAACCCGACGACCGAGGAGTACGAGTGGGAGGTCGTCTCGTGAGGATCGGGGTGACGGTTTTCCCCGGCTCGAACTGCGACCGCGACGCCCTGCACGCCGTCGAGCGCGCGGGCGCCACCCCCGTCGAGCTCTGGCACGCCGAAGCCGAGCTGAAGGCCGTCGACGCGGTCGTCGTGCCGGGCGGCTTCTCCTACGGCGACTACCTCAGGCCCGGCGCCATCGCCCGCTTCGCGAAGGTGATGGGCCCCTTGGAGGAGTTCGCGAAGGGGGGCGGCCCGGTCCTCGGGGTGTGCAACGGCTTCCAGGTCCTCCTGGAGGCGCACCTCCTGCCGGGGGCTCTGCTCCGAAACACGGGGATGCGCTTCGTGAGCAGGCGCGTGCGCACGCGCATCGAGAAGACGGACACGCCGTGGACGGCGCTGTACGGCGAGGGCGAGACCATCACGCTGCCCGTCGCCCACAACGAGGGGAACTACTACGCCGACGAGGGGACGATCCGGGAGCTCGAAGAGGAGGGGCGCGTCGTCCTTCGCTACCTCGAGAACCCGAACGGCTCGGCGAACGACATCGCCGGGATCTGCAACGAGGCCCGCAACGTCGTCGGCCTCATGCCCCACCCCGAGCGCGTCTCCGACCCGGCCCTCGGCTCGGAGGAGGGCCTGAGGGTCTTCCGGTCCGTGCTCGCGGCGGCGGGGGCGAAGGTTTGAACATCCAGGAGACGTACACCTCCCTCGGCCTCTCGGACTTCGAGTACGACCGCATCCTGGAGCTTATGGGCCGGCCGCCGAACTACCTGGAGCTCTCGCTCTTCAGCGTGATGTGGAGCGAGCACTGCGGCTACAAGAACTCCCGCCCGCTCCTGAGGCGCTTCCCGAACACGGGGCCGCGCGTCTTGCAGGGGCCGGGGGAGAACGCCGGCGTCATAGAGGTGGGGGAGGGCTGGGCGCTCGCGTTCAAGATGGAGAGCCACAACCACCCCTCCGCGGTCGAGCCCTACGAGGGGGCGGCGACCGGCGTCGGCGGGATCATCCGCGACGTCATCGCGATGGGGGCTCGCCCGGTAGCCCTTCTGAACGCGCTGCGCTTCGGACCCCTGGACGACGAGCGCAACCGCTACCTCTTCCGCGAGGTCGTGCGGGGCATCGGCGGATACGGCAACGCCATCGGCGTCCCGACCGTCGGTGGGGAGGTCGAGTTCTCACCCGCCTACTCCGGGAACCCGCTCGTGAACGCGATGTGCGTCGGCCTCATCCGGGCCGACGAGGTGGTTCGGGCGAAGGCCGAGGCGGGGGAGGGGAACCTCGTCGTCCTCTTCGGCGCCAAGACCGGCCGCGACGGCATCCACGGGGCGACGTTCGCCTCCGACGAGCTCACCGAGGAGTCCGAGGCGAAGCGCTCCAACGTGCAGGTCGGGGACCCGTTCGCCGGCAAGATGCTCATCGAGTGCTCCCTGCGGCTCCTCGAACGGAACCTCCTCGTCGCGCTCCAGGACCTCGGGGCGGCCGGCATCGCCTCTTCCGCCTCCGAGATGGCGGCGAGGGGGGGCGTCGGGATCGAGCTCGACGCCGAGAAGGTGCCCCTGCGCGAGGAGGGCATGGAGGCGTGGGAGGTCGTGATCTCCGAGTCCCAGGAGCGGATGCTCGCCGTGGTCGAGCCCGAGAAGGCCGACGAGGTTCTGAAGGTCTGCGAGCGCTACGAGCTCGACGCCGCCGTCGTCGGCCGCGTGACGAGCCACGGGGAGCTCCGGGTCTTCGACAACGGCGAACCCATCGGCTCCGTCCCGGCCGAGGCCCTCGCCGATGCCCCCGTCTACGAGCGCGAGGTGCGGAGGCCCGCCTACCTCGACGGGGCGCACCGATTCGACCCGGACGCCCTCCCGGAACCAGACGACTACAACGAAGTCCTGCTCCGGATGCTCGCCCACCCGAACCTCTGCTCTCGCGCCTCCGTCTACGAGCAGTACGACAGCGAGGTCGGCTCCGACACCGTCGTCCGCCCCGGCGCCGACGCGGCCGTGTTGCGCATCAAGGGCACGAAGCTCGGCTTCGCCGTCACCGCCGACGTCAGCGGGCGCCACTGCTACCTCGACCCGAGGGGCGGGGGGGCGGCGGCCGTCGCGGAGGCGTACCGAAACCTCTCGTGCGTCGGGGCCGAGCCCGTCGCCCTCACCGACTGCCTGAACTTCGGAAGCCCCGAGAAGCCGGACGGCTACTACGGGCTCTCCGAGTGCGTTGACGGGATGGCGGAGGCGTGCGAGGTACTCGGAACGCCGGTGGTCAGCGGGAACGTCAGCTTGTTCAACGAGACGGAGCGCGGCGCCATCTACCCTACTCCTGCCGTCGGGATGGTCGGCGTCTTCGAGGACGTGAGCCGTCACGCCACCCCCGGCTTCAAGCGCGAGGGGGACATGGTGGTGCATCTCGGAGACTACAGGCCCACGCTCGCGGGCTCCGACTACCTGGAGATCGTGCACGGAAAGGTCGCTGGCAAGCCGGAACAACCCCGTCTCCCTCGTGAGAAGGAGTACGCCGACTTGGTGAAATCCCTCGTGGCAGAGGGGATAGTGGATACGGCGCACGACGTATCGGGTGGCGGGCTCGCCGTGGCGCTCGCGGAGATGTCGATTACGGGCGGTATCGGGATGACGTTCGATAGGGTCGAGGTGGAACCCATGTTGAGCGGCAGGCGCGGGGACCAGGCCCTTTTCGGCGAATGCGGGGGGCATTTCGTCGTCGCGGTCCCCGAGGAGCGTTGGGATGCCCTGCAAGAAGCGTTGGGGGGTGTGCCGTACGACCAGATCGGCCGTACGGGAGGCGACCGCCTCGACGTCCCCGGACTACTCGACGTCGCGGTAGACGACCTTCGCGCCGCTCACGAGCGCGACCTCTTCGAGCAGCATGCCCCCGAGGGCGGACACCTCGGGTAGACGATTCGAAACTATGTGTAAGGAGCATGTAGTAGCATCTCTTGTTCGAGTCCCAGAAGGCCCCAATCTAGGAGTGCGGTCTGTTTTGATCGAGGTCGGAGAGATGGAAGGTAAGCCGAAAGAGGCGTGCGGGGTCTACGGGATGTACTCCCGCGAGCTCGCCGGTGAGCTCGCGCAGCGGACGTACTTCGGGCTGTACGCGTTGCAGCACCGGGGGCAGGAGTCGGCGGGGATCGCGGTCTCCGACGGGGAGCGGACGCTCGCGATGCGGGACATGGGGCTCGTCTCCCAGGTCTTCGACGAGACGCGGCTGGCTTCCCTGGAGAGCGGGCACATCTCGCTCGGCCACGTCCGGTACTCGACGACGGGGAGCGCCTCCTGGGAGAACGCCCAGCCCGAGTTCCACGGGCGGGGAGACGTGAACGTAGCGGTAGCGCACAACGGAAACCTCGTGAACGCGGATGTTCTGAGGCGCGAGCTCGAAGAGGAGGGCTTCGAGTTCCACTCCACCTCGGACACCGCGGCGATCGCGGCGGTCGCCGTCGGGGAGCTGGAGAGGGGCAAGGGGGTCGGGGAGGCGGTGCGCGACGCGATGCGCCGCCTCGAGGGGGCGTACTCCGTCGCCATGATCTTCCGGGACAAGCTCGTCGCCTTCCGCGATCCCCACGGCTTCCGGCCGCTCTCCATAGGCAGGGTCGAGGGGGGCTACGTCGTCTCCAGCGAGACCTGCGGGCTGGACATCATAGGCGCCGAGTACGTGCGCGACGTCGAGCCCGGCGAGGTCGTCGTGATCGACGACGACGGGCTGACGAGCTTCCGGGCGGAGCCCGCGCGCCGCGCGCTGTGCAGCTTCGAGTACGTCTACTTCGCCAGGCCGGACTCCCGCTTCGAGGGGCGCGAGGTCGCCGACTCCAGGTTCAAGATGGGCGAGATCCTCGCCGAAGAGAGCCCCGTCGAGGCCGACGTCGTCATCCCGGTGCCGGACTCCGGCATCATGGCGGCTACCGGCTACTCCAACGCGAGCGGCATCCCCTACGCCGAGGGCCTGATAAAGAACCGCTACGTCGGCCGGACGTTCATCCAGCCGACGGACGGGATGCGACAGATCGGGCTGAGGCTCAAGCTGAACCCGCTCCCCTCCGTCATAAAAGACAAGCGCGTCGTCGTAATCGACGACTCCATCGTCCGCGGCAACACGAGCCGCAAGCTCGTCTCGCTCCTGCACGAAGCGGGGGCGAAGGAGGTCCACTTCCGCGTCTCCTCGCCCCCCGTCACCGGCCCGTGCTACTACGGGATCGACATGGACACGAAGGAGGGCCTCGTCGGGGCGAACTACACGGTCGAGGAGATCCGGGCACAGATCGGCGCGACCACCCTCGCCTACCTCTCCGTGGACGGGATGACGCGCGCGACCGAGCAGCCCCGGGGAAGTCTCTGCCGCGCCTGCTTCGACGGCGACTACCCCATCACCGGCACGGCGAGCAAGCTCGCCCTGGAGAAGGTCCAGCCCGTGGGCGGCAAATAGGGATGACGGAGAGCAACCCCCCGTCGTCGTACGAGGCGGCCGGCGTCTCCATAGAGCGCGGCGACGAGGCGACCGGCCTCATGCGCGCCTCCGTCGAGGCGACGCACGGGCCACAGGTCGTCCCGAACCCGGGGGGCTTCGCGGGGCTCTACGCCCTCTCCGGCCTCCGGGAGCCGGTCCTCGCCTCCACCATCGACGGGGTGGGCACGAAGGTCCTCGTCGCCGGGGCCGTCGGCCGCTACGACTCCCTGGGGGCGGACATCGTCAACCACTGCGCCAACGACGTCCTCGCCACCGGCGCGACACCGCTCGTCTTTCTGGATTACGTCGCGAGCGGGCGGCTGGATCCCGCCGTTGTGGCCGGGGTCGTCCGGGGGGCGGCGGAGGCGTGCCGGCCCCTGGGCATCTCGCTCGTCGGCGGGGAGACGGCGGAGATGCCGGGGCTCTACGCAGGCGGCGACCTGGACATCGTGGGGGCCTGCGTGGGGGCGTGCGAGAGGGGGGACGTCGTCACCGGGGAGGGCGTCGAGGTCGGGGACGTGGTCATCGGCCTGCCCTCAAGCGGCCTGCACACCAACGGCTACACCCTCGCCCGCAAGGTGGTCGAGGACGCGGGGCTCTCCTACGCGAGCGTGCCGGAGGGCTGGGTCGAGACGGTGGGGGAGGCGTATCTGGAGCCGCACCGCGCCTACGTACGCGAGGTCTCGGCCCTGCGCCGGTCCGTCCGGGTGCGCGGGATGGCGCACGTCACGGGGGGCGGGCTCCCCGGCAACCTGCCGCGCGCCCTCGGGGGGAGGGGCGCGAGGCTGTACGAAGGTTCCTGGGAGGAGCCTGCTGTATTCGGCCTGATCCGTGCGCTCGGCAAGGTCTCCGAGGACGAGATGCGCCGCGTCTTCAACCTCGGCGTCGGGTTCTGCGTCGTGGTCGAGAGCGGTGATGCGGAGGAGGCGATGGCGGTCCTGCGGGACGCGGGGTCCGGGGCCCGGCGCATCGGGGAGGTCGTGGGGGACGGAGGGGTGGAGTTTGTCCCCGGAGGGTAGCGCGAGGGGTCTGCCGGAGGGGGCGCGCTTCGCGGTGCTCGCCTCGGGCTCGGGGACGAACCTCCAGGCGCTGCTCGACGCCTACAGAGAACACTGCGCGGTGGTGGCGGGGGACAAGGAAGGGGCGTACGCTTTCGAGAGGGCCAGGCGGGCCGGGGTTCCGGCGGAGCACGTGGAGCCGCGGAGCTTCGGGTCGCGCAAGGCCTACGACGCCGCGCTCGCAGATAGGGTCGCGGCGTATGACGTGGGGCTCGTGGTTGGGGCGGGGTACATGCGGGTGTTGACGCCGGCCTTTCTGGAGCGGTTCCCGGCGGTCATCAACGTGCATCCCTCGCTGCTGCCGCGATTCAAGGGGTTGCACGCCATACCCAGGGCCTTGGAGTCCGGGGAGGAGGAGACGGGGGTGACGGTGCATTACATGGTCGAGGAGGTCGACGCGGGGCCGGGGATCCGGCAGGAGGCCGTGCCGATCCTGCCGGGCGACACGGAGGAGACGCTGCACGAGAGGCTCAGGCCCGTGGAGCACCGGCTGCTCGTCGAGGCGGTCGCGGACCACTTTCTGGGGGGCGCGAAGTGAGGCGCCGGGCGCTCGTCTCCGTCTCGGACAAGCGGGGGGTCGCGGCGTTTGCGCGGAGGCTGCACAAGCTCGGGTTCGAGATCATCTCGACCGGCGGGACCGCGAGGGCGCTCGAGGAGGCGAAGGTCCCGGTGACGCAGGTCGCCGAGGTCACGGGGGCGCCGGAGATGCTCGCCGGGAGGGTCAAGACGCTGCACCCCAGGATCCACGGCGGCATCCTCGCCGACCTCGAGGACCCGGAGCAGGTCGTAGAGCTCGTGGACCACGATATAGGCCCGATCGACCTCGTCTGCGTGAACCTCTACCCGTTCGAGGAGACGGTCGCCGGCGGGGCCGAGGAGAAGGAGGCCATCGAGCAGATAGACATCGGCGGCCCCACGCTGCTGCGCGCCGCCGCCAAAAACTTCAAGAGCGTGACCGTCGTCCCCTCCCCGAGCTTCTACAAGGAGGTCGCCGCCGAGATGGAGCTCGGGCAGGTCGAGGAGACGACCCGCCGCCGCCTCGCCCTCGAAGCCTTCCGCCGGACCGCCGAGTACGACGCCTCTATATCGGCGTGGCTCGCCGAGAGGGTGGAGATGGAGGCCGTCCCCTCGACGAACGGTACGGCGGCGGCCCCGGAGCAGAGCCTGGACGATGCCGCCGCCGGAGATGACGTCTTCCCGGAGACCCTGACGAAGAGCTACGAGAAGGTCCTGCCGCTGCGCTACGGCGAGAACCCGCACCAGGCTGCGGCGTACTACGCCGAGGCGGGGGGCGGCAGCCACCTCCTCACGGGGGTCGAGCGGCTCCAGGGGCGTCCCCTGTCGTTCAACAACCTCTACGACGTGGACGCCGCGCGGACCCTGCTCGCGGACCTCTCGGAGGACGGCAGGGCCGCGGCGGTCATCATCAAGCACGCAAATCCTTGCGGGGCGGCGGTCGCCGACGACCTCGCGGAGGCGTACGGGAAGGCCCTCGCCTCCGACCCGACCTCCGCGTTCGGCGGGATCGTGGCGCTCGGCGGCCCCGTGGACGGGGAGCTTGCGCGCGAGATCTCCAAGGTCTTCACGGAGGTCCTGATCTCGCCGTCCTTCAGCGAGGAGGCGCGCAAGGTCTTCTCCGAGAAGCCGAACATGACCCTGCTGCAAGCCGGCCCCATCGAGCGTCCCGAGCTCTCCGCCAAGCCCGTGGCCGGCGGCCTCCTCGTCCAGGAGACCGACCGCGTGGAGGGCGACGACGAGTACGAGCTCGTCACCTCCGTCCACCCCTCGCCGGAGGGGCTCGGCGACCTGCTCTTCGCCTGGAAGGTCGCGAAGAACGTCAAGAGCAACGCCATAGTCCTCGTCAGGGACGGGGCGACGGTCGGCATAGGCGCCGGACAAACGAGCCGGGTCGACTCGTCCGAACTCGCCGTGCGCAAGGCGGGCGAGAGGGCGAAGGGCGCGGTGGCCGCCAGCGACGCCTTCTTCCCGTTCGCCGACGGGGTCGAGGCCCTCGCAAAGGCCGGCGTCGGAGCCGTCATCCAGCCGGGCGGCTCCAAACGCGACGCCGAGGTCGTCGAGGCCGCCGACAGGCGCGGCCTCTCGATGGTCCTCACCAAGCGGCGCCACTTCCTGCATTGACGCACGGGGAGGAGACCACGCGCGCCACGCGAGCCCTCGGGCTCTCCGAGAAGGTCGTCTACTACGCGGCGGCGGTCTTCCTGCTCGTCACGGTGGCGATGCTCTTCGTCTCGGCGGGGGCGAGCGTGCTCGGGGTGCTGGAGCTCGGCCCGCTCGAGGCGGCGCTCGAGGTCCTCGACAAGGTGCTGCTCATCTTCATCTTCGCCGAGCTCCTGAGGACGATAATAACCGTGGTCGAGGAGCGCGAGGTGAGGGTCGAGCCCTTCCTCGTCGTGGGCCTCATAGCCGTCGTCCGGCGCATACTCGCCGTCACCGTCTCCATCGAGCAGAGCCTCGGCACCCCCGATTTCAACGCGCTGCTGATCGAGCTCGGCGTCCTCACCGCGCTCATCCTCGCCCTCACGGGGGCGCTCTACCTCTCCCGCAGGATGGGCCCAGTCGCATCCCGCTAGGCGCACACCATCTGGTAAAATCCAAAAATTGGGCCAGTAGCTCAGTGGTAGAGCAGGGGACTTTTAATCCTCGTGTCGAAGGTTCGATCCCTTCCTGGCTCACAGGCCACTCAAGGTCCACCACGGCCCCCATCGTCTAGAGGCCCAGGACACCGCCCTTTCAAGGCGGCGGCACGGGTTCGAATCCCGTTGGGGGCACGACCTCGGCCAACCCGAGGACCGGGGCGATTAGCTCAGGGGTAGAGCACCTCCCTTACAAGGAGGGGGTCGCTGGTTCGAACCCAGCATCGCCCACCTCGAAAAAGCGGCGTTTTGCAGGTAGAAATAGAAAGTCAACGAGGGGCCGGGTTTCGACTCGGCCCCGTTTGACGACGGTTTGACGACAGTTGGGGCGAGGGCGGTTTGCGCTAGCGCTTGAGAGCGGCGACGGCACCCGGTATCATCGGCCACATGGCTAGATGCACGGCACCAGTATATGGCCATCGTACAGCGAGCGGCGCAGCGAACTGCCCTGCATGCGGTGGCCGCTACAGCGGCTACAGGTACTCGTACCCGTCGTCCTCGTCTCCGTCCTACCCCTCATCGGTGAGTAGCGGGAGCGCTCGGAGCAGCAGCGGCGGGTCTGGCAGCCCCAGGCCGAGGTGGTCGGGAGCCGGTTCGTCCGTGTCTTACACGCCTGCCCAGGTGCGGTCGCTCACGCCGATCCGCGAAAGCGTCGAGAAGCAAGCCTCCCTGCCTGACCTTCGGGACGTCTTCCTCTGCCATGCATGGAACGACCGAGGTGGGGCCGCCAAGGAGCTTCACGATCTGCTCGAAGCACGAGGTGTCTCGGTCTGGTTCAGCGAGAAGGACGTCGTCCTCGGCACGCCGTTGCTCCGCGAAATCGATAAGGGACTGGCGAAATCGCGAGTCGGGATCGTGCTGGTGACCCCCGCGCTGCTGCGCCGCGTTCAAGGAGCGGGCATCTCCGAGAAAGAGCTTTCGGCACTCCTAGCGCGTGACCTGCTCGTTCCCATCGTCCACGACACGACGTATGACGCTCTCCGCGAAGTTAGCCCCCTGCTCGGCTCGCGAAGCGGCCTGGACACTGCGGAAGAGCCGATGGAAGACGTCGCGGCCAAGCTAGCCGAGCTGGTCACGCTCTAGCTCTATTTCCGGGGTGGCCGGCCCCACGTCGCACAAGCGGTCCGGGCGCCGACGCGGCTTTTTCAACGGGCTGTCCGGAATGGTACTGTGACCCCAGATTGTGAGTAAAGCCCCTTGCGCAACGTCTGCGAGTTGCCGGACGAGGAGGCGGAGCGCCGATCGCGACGATATGTGAGTCTTACGGTCACCGATGTCTGCTGCCGAGTTATCTCACGGAGCGCCACGCAACGGAGGCCTGGTTTTGTCACGACGCCGGCCGGAGGTTGTCGAGCTCCCGAGGCGAGAGGTGCGCAACGTATTAGCAAGGATCTGCTGGGGATTGACGCGGGTCGCCGCACCGGAGTACGCTGGCCCCCGACGGAACCGCGGTATTGGGTCAGCGCATCGCCGGAGCGTAGGGACGAGGGGGGAGGACGCGGTATGACGGAACGCCAAGGGGCGCCATTGCGTAAGGGTTGCCCGCGCTTGATCGTGCTCGTCGCCGGTCGCCCGGTTCGCGCCGACGTGTGAACGATGCGAGGAGTCCGATCGGACCGCTGCCGCATAGCGGAACGGGCGGATGAGCAGGGTGCCAACACAGGGAGGGGCGACGCGTTTCTTAATGACGGTGGTGACCCGTTGCCCTACGGACGAGGGAAGGTCGTCCGGACTGCGAGCTCGTTGAACCTCCTATACGAGAAAACCATGTGGTGATCGCCGTTCGACGGAAAGACGTTGAGCGCGCACCATCGCTCCCCGACGTTCGTGCTTGCCGCCGAGAAAAAGCCGCTGACCGCGAGCGACGGCGAGCGCCCCGGCAGCGTCACGACCTCGTGCGCCACCTCGCCATGGGCGCCGGCCAGGTGCAGCCCGTCCAGCTTACGCTTCTCCTTCATCAGCGCGTCGGCGTCCTCGCCCGGCTTGGCCGCCGCGGCGGCGTCGAGTCTACTGCCCGGGGGCAAGACGCCGTCGCGCTCGAGGTCGGCGTAGACCGACGCCGGGCCTTCTTCGGAGAGGTACCTCAGCAAGATCGAGGCGCCAAGAGAATGGCCCATGAGGACGACGTCGCCGTCCATACCCGCAAGCTCCTCCGAGATCCGGTCCCTCCACGCCCCGTACTCGGGGCTGTCCTCGTTCGGCATCCTGGGGGACTGTACGCCGTATCCGGCACCCAATGCGTCTTGCAGGCTCGCCGCCAGCCTCCGATCCTCCTCATAAGCGCCCTCTCCGCCACCGTGAACGAACAGCACGTGCGTCTTCACGTCCGTCTCCTTCTCACTCCGTCCCCATCCGGGCGACGGGGTGGCTGGTGATCTGCCGCAGCGGGCCCCGGCAGGAGTCGACGAACCGGTGCGGCGTTCTCGCCGCCCGCTAGCCGTTCCGCCGCGGTGACGTACCCATCACTCATCCAGCGCCTCCTGCTCCGGTACGGCGGTTTTCCTCATGCTGATCCTCCTTCACCGGATCGGCTCCGATGGTACGGCCGGGCCGGAGGGGCGACCTCGACCGAAGGATGGAGCGCGGGGGCTGAGTTATTCCGCCTCCTCCGGTGAAGGAGCGTCGAGAAACTGAGGGACCATCGCCAGCAGCCATTCGGCGCGGTCCAGGATGCCGCTGCCAGGCGGGATGAAGTGGGAGGTGCCGGGGAGTACCGCGAGCTGGTGCCCGGAGAAGCCGGCGAGGTCCCCCATCGCTCCGCCTCCCAGCAGCCGGAACATCTCGACGGCGTGCTCCAGGCGCACGACGTCGGCGTCGCCGACGACGATCATGGTCGGGGATTCGATCCCCCGGATGTCCTCTTCCGGCCAGGCGAAGGGCGTCGTGTCGAGCGTCTTCAGTTTCTCGACCAGGGTGGGGAAGTCCTCGGGGTTCGGCGCGATCTCCTTGTAGGCGGCCTCCATGGGAGACCCGGCGAACATCTCGGGCGTAATGGTCGGGGCCATCTCGTGCAGCTCGGGCTGCACCCCGTCGCTGGTGTAGGAGACCGAGGCGAGCACCAACCTGCGCGCCAGGCCCGGGTGGCGGATACCGAGCTGGAGGGCGACAGCGGCGCCCATGCTGAAGCCGAATACGTCGGGCTGGTCCAGGTCGAGGTGACGGATGAGGGCGGCCACGTCGTCGGCCATGTGCTCGTAGGTTATGGGGCGGTCGATGTCCGCGGTGCGGCCGTGGGCCTGCAACTCGACGGCGATCACCCGCCAGGTCTCCGCCAGGCCGGACAGGAGCCGTCCCATGGAGCCGACGGTCATGTAGGCGCCGTGGAGTAGGACGAGAGGCCGGCCGGTGCCGTGAACCTCGTAGTACATGTTCAGGCCGTTGACCTCCGCGTACCCGCTCGCGAAATCGTTACTCGTCATCCGATCTCTCTCCTTTCCGGTTGGTAAGCGAGGGAGACGACCCCCGTACCGAACGTCTTCGAGTCCACCAGCGTCAGGCCTCTGGTATCTCCCCAGCCTTCGAAGAGGCGCCTTCCGGCCCCCAGGACCAGGGGATGGACGGTGAGCCTCAGCTCGTCGAGCAACCCGGCCCGTAGCAACGACCGTACGAGGTCGCAGCTGCCGACGACCGTGATGTTCTTGCCGGGCTCCCGCTTCAACTCCGCTACCCCCTCCGCGAACCCGTCACCCGGGATCAGGGCCGAGTTGTTCCATCCTAGCGGCCCTTCCAACGTCCCCGACACGACGAACTTGGGCACGCTGTTTATGTAGTCGACCATCTGCGTGCCGGGGGGTTGGCCGGGCCAGAAGGAGGCGAACTCCTCGTACGTCTTCCGCCCCAACAACAGCGCGTCCGACGCGGCCATCCCCGCCGTGTTCTCCCGCTCCATCTCGTCGTCGGAGTAAGAGAAGGCCCACTCGTTCGGCGACTCCATGACGCCGTCCAGAGACAGCAACTCCACCGCGACTATCTTCCTCACGTCTTCTCCCCTCTCGTAAGGTTCAGCGTCCGGCTTTGGCGAACACCGTCCTGGTCCGGGCCGGAAACTGTAGAGGTAGAATACGGTTTGTGTACGGTGTTCACAACGGGGGAAATCACCCCGACGCGGGCGAAAATGTGCACTAGCGGGGCGGCAGGATAGCGGGCCTGGGCGTGGGCTCTCCGAAGGGCGATTCGTACCGACACGGCGGCCTTCGCCGGGCGCTCGTGGGGGCCGGCGTTGAGCTGGCGCGGGGGGGCGCCGACGCGGTGGTGCAGCGCGAGGCGACGCGGCGGGTGGGGATGGCGCCCAGCGCGGCGTACCGGCACTTTGCGGACCGGCGGGAGCTTCTCGACGCAGTCTGCCCGGCCATCCAGGCGAAGCAGGCCGTTGCGATGAAGGAGGGTCTGGCTTGGTCCGCGGTACACGGTCCGGCGATGCTCCTCATCGACGGCACGTTGCGCGGCAAGGACGGCGCCGGGGTATACGACGTGGGGCAGCGGCTCATCTATATGGCCGAACGGGGCCTGTAGCCGGTTGGGACTTCTCGGTGGAGCGGCGGGACGCCCGAAGAAGCGTCTCCCTGAGGGGACGAGCCTCACTCACAGGCGTCACGCGCGCGATCTGTCCAGGACGGTCGAGGACACGATCTAGACTCGAGCAATACTCGTTCGCGGTGCTAGAGGGCGCTAGCCGCCTGCAAAGGACGGGTCCGGCGGCGGTATCTCGGGGCGTTGCACGGCGAAGGAGGCTCGCTGCCACGCCCGGGTGGGGCCTGGCCGCGGCCTTCGGGGCGCTCCGGGTACGTTCGTCGGAACCGTTAGAAAACCCGTTTGTGGTCTGCTAAACTGCTGGGGTCCCGGACGAGTCCGGGGAGCCCACGCGGGGGCGTAGTTCAGTTGGTTAGAACGCCGGCCTGTCACGCCGGAGGCCGCGGGTTCGAGTCCCGTCGCTCCCGCCCCGTTGTTGGGGTTTACACACCCTATCCTTGTGCCGTGGCTTATACTCTTGTGCGTAAGTCATACGGCAGGAGGTTTTTCATGGCACAGCCCTTCGCGGTTACCACCGAAACGTTCGAGAACGAGGTCTTGAAGTCCGACGTCCCGGTGCTCGTGGACTTCTGGGCTTCCTGGTGCGCGCCCTGCCGCCAGGTGGCTCCGGTGATGGACGAGATCGCGGCCGAGTACGACGGCGCCGTCAAGGTCGCCAAGGTCGACGTGGACGCGGAGTCCGCCCTCGCCGGTCACTTCGGCATCTCCAGCATCCCGACCATCGCCCTCTTCGAGCCCGGCGAGCAGCCCAAGGCCGTCGTCGGCGCCCTCCCGAAGGAGATGGTGGAGTCCGCCTTCGAGCTCGACCGCTTCTCCAAGAAGTAGTCGCGCCTCACGGACGCGCGAGGAAGGGGCCCCGCGTGGGCCCCTTCCTCCTTGATAGGGCGCATCCCGTGCCCTAGAATCTCCCAGGGCGCGCCCCGAGCGTGTCCTTTCGCCAGGCGAGATAGCTCAGCTGGTAGAGCACATGACTGAAAATCATGGTGTCCCGGGTTCGAGTCCCGGTCTCGCCACTCGGACGAGCCCCGCAATGAGCGGGGTTTTTCTTTGCCCGATCGTCCGGTCCGTCCCCCTGTACCATCGAGCCACCAGAACGGGTTAGCCGAACACCCCGTCCAGCGCGGCGAGCGCCCTCTTCCGGGCGCCCGGCACGAGGCGGCCGTAGACGCGTAGTTGCCCTCTTATTGCACGTCCCGGAGCCGTTCTCGACCACGACGCGGTCGTCGACGCGCGCCTCCTCCGGGCTCTGCGTCGGCCGTGCCTCCTGCCCGTACGGCGGGACACATTGCATACTTCGAACCATTGCGGCGGCTGTTCGCCGTGCGATCATGAAATGCATGGTACCGCAGCGTCGTCAATTCGAAGCCGAGATGGGAGACGCACGGCCCATGCTGCTCGCCGCGCTGCGCAGCCACCGGCCCGGCGGAAGAGGATTCGCGGACCCGAGGACCGCGAGGCTGGAAGCCGCGGCGGACGCCCACTGGTTCGTCCATCCGGACGACGAGGAAGTAATAGAGGCCTGGAAGGCGTTCTACGGCCGAGTGAGGAAAGGTGCCGCCACCAGAGCGGGCTGATCTCGCCGTCTCCTCCACGGGCGGCGGGAACGCGGCCGTTCCCCGGTGCAGAGCGCCTCGCGTCCGTTGGGCGAAGACGCGCTGATGAACGGGCCGGTGACCGATAACCGGCTCCCGGAGGACCTGCTCTCCGCGGTCGGGTGGATATGCCCGAGGCTCCTAGCGGTTCCCGGGCTCCCTGCCCGCCCGGGCCAACGCCGCGGCCTCGTCCACGATCGAGAGCAGGTCCTCCAGCTCGACCTCCTCCAGCTCCCGCCGTCGCCCCGCGATGCGGATCCGCGCGGGCGGGTGCTCGTATGGGAGGAACTCGATCCATGCTGTCCCTCTGTCGGGTGCGAAGGTGTCGGGGCGGTTCGAGAAGACGAGGTCGGGGTCGAGGCGCGCGACCGCCGCCCCGAGCGTGGCCGGTTCGAGCACGGTGACCTCGACGTCCGGCCTCGAGGCTCCGATGGCCTCCCCTATGACCTGCCGGTAGGAGCGGGGCTCTATGGCCACGATGACTCGCACCTTCGTCCGCTCACCTCCTCAACAAGATGCGTACGGCGGTGAGGATCTCCTCCACGGAAGCGTCTTTGGAGATCATCTCGTCCGCCCCCATCGACCGCACCCAGGAGTAGAGGTCGGGGCCCCGGGCCACGGTAAGGACCAGCACCGGCAGGTCGGGCTTCGTCCTGCGCAGATCCCGGATCAGCTCCGTGCCTATGCCGTCGGGCAGCAGCAGGTCTACCAGCGCCAGGTCTATCTCCTTGGCCCTGTCGCGCGTCTCCCGGCGCGCCTCCTCCAACGAACCGGCCTCACCGACGACCTCGAGGTCCGGCTCGAGCGCGAGCATGTCGGCGAGGGCCCGGCGGAACCAGGAGTGGTCTTCGAGCAAAAATATCCGTCCCAAACGCCGCACCGCCCTTCCAGGGTGCCTTACAAGCATTCATACCCGAGCGAAGTCCGCCCCACAAGGTGGGGGATGAGCCTTCATGCCCCCGGGCCGCCCACCGGGCGGGCGGTGCCTTTGAAGAGGTGTGACCGCGAGGTCGCGCCGACTCCTACCCCAAAATCCGTGGCGCCGCCCCGCCTCCCGGCACGGAACGCCCGGCGCGCCCGGACCCCGCCCGCGCCCCCTCAGGGAACCATCGACGCCGCCCGGACCCCCGCCGAAGCGAGAAGCGCGCCGGGCTTCGATCCGCCGGCCGCTCCTGATAATCGTGGTGTCCCGGGTTCGAGTCCCGGTCTCGCCACTTGGAGGGCCCCGCAAACCGCGGGGCGTTTTTGCGGGTCTTCCTTGCGCTCCCGATGGACTATCCACGGGCCGAAGATCGGCTCGCCTCGCGTGGCGTCTCCGCCTCGGGCGCCACGATCGGAGCTGTGGGACCGTCGCAGAGTATTGCCTCGTAGGCCACTCCTTCGTCCGCTCCCATCTGTAGCCTGAACGTGCCGCCCGAGGCGACCTCTCCGGAGCCCGCGCCCCGCGGGGAGCATCTCGGGTGGGGTGGAGATGTGCGGCAATTCCTCGGGCGAAAGGTCCTCGGGCAGGTACGGCGGGACCGGCTCCTCGCTGGTGACCCCAACGCCGAAGCTGCCCCGCCTCGATGTTGCGAACGTATCTTGGCCGTGCCTCGTTGGCTCGGATGTGAACGTCTCGGTGTCGAGATGTCGTCGACTCGGGATGGCGACAGCGGGAACGGGACGAACCCCGAGCAGCTCTTCGCCGGGCGGCGGAAAAAATTGTCGGAGACGCCTCGATCAGGGCGAACGTCTATCCGGGGAGGACCGAGGACGGAGGTTTCGGGCTCGCGGTCGATCGGCCACCCCCCGGACCTGACGCGGTAGGATGCCCAGGCGCTCATGGAGAAAGCGCACGAGGTCTGCTCGCACTCCGGGGCCACGCGCGGGGACATCGGCGTCAAGCTCTCGGTGGGGGAGTGGGCGAAGGGGCCGGGGACCACATAGGCCCCGGCCCCTTCGCTAGCACACGGTTCTCCTCCTGCTAGACGGCCGGCTCGCCGACCTCCGGCGCCGGCTCCTCGACGACGGGCTCGCAGGCGTCGCCCGTCCCGTTGCCGTCTGCGTCGGCCTGGTCGGGGTTGGCGACGTCGGCGCAGTTGTCGCCGGACGCGCTGACGTAGCCCTCCGGCTGCTCATCGATCACAAAGGTCCGGGGCTCGCCCGCCCCGATCCCGTCTCCGTCGGCGTCGAGGTAGTAGGGGGCGGTCGGGCTCGTCGCCACGAACATGTCGGCCGTGAAGCTTTGCGAGCCGCGCGGGGCCATCGCCTTCGCCACCACCGCGTCCCCGGCGTCGAGGTTGGAGAGCCTGGTCTTTACGTCGTCCTCGACGACCTTGGTCCGGGAGTTGGCGGCGATGTCGAGCCGCTTGCCGACGAACGGCTTCGCGAAGCTGTTGCCCCCCTCCACGCTCACCAGCACCGAATCGGCGTCGACCGCGACGATCTCGCCCCGAAAAACGTGCGCGACGGGCGGCGCCGGCTTCTTGTCGGGCTTCTTGGCGGGCTTGCCCTTCGCCCCCGCTACACCTGTCGTCATCGCGACCAGCAAGGCCGCGACGAGCACGAAAACCATCGACCTTCTCACAGCATTTCCTCCTACGCTTCGGTAGCCGGGCTGCCTCGTCTCGAGGCCCCTGGCTTTGCGCCCCCGCCTCGCGGCGGGTTTGCCTTTGTCGTCCGTCGAGGGATTTTCGGCACGGCGGCAGAGAAACTTTAGCCGCGCCAGCGAAGCTCCCTGGCGCCGACCGCTGCACGAGCGCCGGCCCGGGGTAGGGAGGCGTCGCTTGTCTCCGGGCTACGCCGTGGCGGTCGTGGGGGCGTTGCCGTGCAAGGACGAGGATGCGGGGGCGTCAGGGCCTAGGAGGAGTGGGGGCTCCGCCCAGGCCGGCGTCGCGGGCGAGGATGATGGCCTGGGCGCGGTCCGCCACCCGGAGCTTCGGGAAGATGTTGGAGAGGTGGTTTCGCACCGTCTTCTGGCTCAGGTACAGGTGGCGTGCGATCTCCCCGTTGCTCATGCCTCGCGCGAGCAGGTCGAGGACCTCTCGCTCGCGATCGGTGAGCTGGGGGAAGGTCTGCGAGGGTGCCGCTTCCGGGGCGGAGAAGAAGCCCATGAGCCGCCGGGCTATGTCCGGCCCGAAGTGCGCCTCGCCGCCGGCGACCGCGCGCATCACCTTTATGACCTCGTCGGCGTCCGCGCCCTTGAGCACGTAGCCGCGGGCGCCGGCGCGCATGGCGGCGAAGACGGAGTCGTCCTCCTCGAACATCGTCACGACCACGACGCCGACGCGGGGGTGGTCCCGCGCGATGCGCCGGGTGGCCTCTATCCCGTTGATGCCCGGCATCTGCACGTCCATGAGGACGATGTCCGGCTGGAGCTCGGCGGCGAGGCGCACCGCCTCCTCGCCGGTGGCGGCCTCGCCGGCCACCTCGAAGCCCTCCTCGGAGGCCAGCATGGCCCTCAGGCCGTAGCGGAACAGGGCGTGGTCGTCCGCGATCAGCACGCGCATGGGATCCACGGTGCTCCTCCCTCGTTCATCCCGTCACTCCGCCTCGCGCTCGAAGAGGGGAAGGCGCGCCACGACGCGCGTGCCGCCGGTCGGGACGGGTTCGACCGTCAGCTTGCCGACGAGCTCTTCGGCCCTCTCCGCCATGGAGCTCATCCCCACCCCCGCTCGGGGGTCATCCGGCAGCCCGATGCCGTCGTCGACGACGTCGAGCCGCAGCTCGTCTCCCGGGGCGGAGATCGAGAGCCGTATAAGGCAAGAATCCGCCCTCGCGTGGCGGACGACGTTGTTGAGCGCCTCCTGGGCGATGCGGTAGCAGGAGACCTCCACGGCGGCCGGCAGCGGCGGCAGCCCGGCCGGCGCCTCGACGCGGAAGGCGAGGCGCCCGTTCCTGTCCGCCTCGCTCGCCCCCGAATCGTCGAGCAGGCGGCCGTGCTTGGCGGCCTGCTCCCGGATGGCGCCGACGAGGCCCAAGTCGTCGAGGGCCGGGGGCCTCAGGCCGTAGACGAGCCGCCGGACGTCCCCGACCGCGTCCTTGGCCTGGGCCTTGAGCTGCGCCAGCATCTCGTCGGCCTCCCGCGGGTCGGTCTTCAGGAGCCGGCGGGAGACGTCGAGGCCGAGCGCGAGGCTCCCCAGGGTGGGGCCGAGGCCGTCGTGCAGGTCGCGCCGGAGGCGGCGGCGCTCCTCCTCGCGGGCCGTCACCAGGCGCTCCTTGGACCGCCGCAGGTCCGCGGTGAGCTTCACGGCGTGTACGGCGACCTCGGCGTTTCGGGCCAGGTCCTCCAGGAGGCTCCTGTCGGCGGGCGAGAAGCCCTCGCCCGGCGCCCTGGGGGCCAGGATCAGGCGCCCCACCGTCTCGCCGCCGTGGCTGAGCGGCAGGACCGTCCCCTCGCCGGTTGGGGTCCCGTAGGAGGCCGAGATCTCGAACCCGTCCTCCCCGCGCATCGCTATCGCCGCGTAGGGCAGACGGAGCGCCCCCGCCACCGTCTCGACGATGGTCGGGAGCACGGTCTCGGGCTCGAGGGCCGCCTCCAGGCGTCTTCCGAGGCGCGAGAGCACCCGGTAGGGGTCGTCGCGTTCGCCGTACATCAGGCGGTCGATGCCGCGCTGGAGCCGGTCGCGCAGCGGCGCGAAGGCGACGGCGACCACGCCCGTGGCGAGCAGGGAGGCGAGGAAGGTGCCGCGTGCCTGGAAGAGCGCCCCGATCCCCCCGACCAGCAGCACGTACAGCGCGACGACGCTGAGCGTGAGGGAGGCGTAGACCAGCGTGCGGTTGATGATCACGTCGATGTCCCACAGCCGGTAGCGCAGGATCGCCACGCCGAGCGAGAGCGGTATGCAGAGCGCCGAGGAGTAGAACACCGTGCCCACCGCCAGGTTCGAGAACGTGCCCGGCTGCGGCGGCTCCAGTAGGACGAAGAACACCAGGATGACGGCGACGTAGACCGCGAGCGCCGCCGCGAAACCGAAGACCACCCACTTCGTCTGCTGGCGCTCCACCGCGCCGGAGAGCCGGTACCGGAGGGCCTGCGCGATGAGACCGACGACGAGACAACCGCCGAAGAACGCACCGTGGGGGAGACCGGACCAGCCCTTCGGGTCCCAGACGGACGCCGGCCAGAGCGAGGCGAGGAGCAGGTACGCGACCAGGGGCGGGGCCACCCACCGGGTCCAGCGGGGGACGAAGCGCCCGTCGGGGAAGAGGTAGAAGAACGCGAACACGGACGCGAGGCTGAGCGACTCCAGGAGGCTGCTCGCGGTCTTCAGGACCGGGTAGGAGGCCGCCAGCGCCTCGTTGGCCTCCCACCGGGTCGCGCCGAACAGCACGAGCAGCAGCGCGACGAAGAGGGCCATCGGCTCGTCCGGCCGGCGCCAGAAGACGATGCCCGCGACGGCGAAGAACACCGCAGCCACCGCCACGGGCAGGACGACGGAGAACCACGCGGCGTAGAAGCCGACGGAGAGGCCGAGCCGGCTCAGGTTGGCCTCTAGCGAGGCGAGATCCTCACCGCCGAGAACCCCGTCGACCACCTCGGCATAGAGCGCGGGCAAGCCGGCGGCGAAGACCGCGACGGCGACGGCCGCCACGAACACCCAGGCCACCCGCGCGATGACGAGCCGGCGCTCGCGCACGACGAGGAGCAGACCATCCGGGATGCCTGCGGGTCCCCGTCCTGTAGGGTGCGGTCTCACGGGCGAGCCGTTCCGGGGATTACCTGCGCCTCCTGCCAATGGGCCAACCCCACCACCCGTACGTGGCCTCGTACTCCGCATAGTCGTCGTACGTCGGGCCCGGGTAAGGCTGGGTTTCGGTCCCCCACACGACGGTGCTCGACACGATCTTCCTCTCTCCTCCGACGGTTCCTATCGTGTCCGTCAACGTGCCGCGGTACCTCTTGGGGTCCCTTCGGTACTCGATCTCGGATTCGACTTTGTTGTCCCCCTTCGGGCTTACGCTCTTGTAATCGAAGCCGGGGTCGTGAAGCGGAGGATAAGGGGCCGGGCAGTCGGTGGCACCGATTATCTGCACCTCGTTGTCGTAGGCGAAGACTTCTCTGAGCGTCGCGGCGTCACCCCGTCTGCAGGCGTCGAAGGCCCTTCTCACCAACTCCACGTTCTCGTTCGACATCCGTCGTTCTCCTTCCCTGCTCTGGCTGTTCGTCCTGGCCGCGCCGACGATCGTCCGGGGGTCACGTGCGTCGCGTTCTCTTGAGGGGGAGCGCGGCATCCGCGTCGGGCGCGAGATGGCGTCCGCGGCGGAGAACGACGCTCACGCTGCTGCCTCTCGTAAGCGTCGGGGCCCTCCTTCCCGAACGTCGTGACCCGTGTCTCATGCGACTATATCCGGAGGTGGAAGCGGGGGGAACGTCGCGTTCCGGGCGAGGGGTAGCTGCTCCGGGCGCGACCGTCTGCGTTTGCCCGCGCCGCGCCCGGACCGCGGCGGTCTCGAGATCTCGACGACGCGCCCGCCATCCGCCGGCAACCTCTCGCTCGTGGGTGGAGCGGCGCGCTCGAAATGCCCCGCGTTGGAATCGTACATCCGGTCCTTCTCCTTCCCGAGATCGCTGCTCCCGGATCTCGAACGAATGCTAAGCAGGGGGTCGTCCCGCCGTCATGGGGCTCGTGTCCCGGTTTGGTCGGGAACTTGCGTCCCGGGCCCCCGTACGGTCAGGCCGTGAGCCGTCGGACCGTGCGGAGGATCTCCTCGATGGAGGCCTCCTTGGAGAGCACCTCGGTCGCCCCCGCGCCGAGTGCCCGGTCGTGATGCTCCAGGTCCGCGTTCTTGCACAGCGCCAGCACCCCGATCCCAGGATCTTGGCCGCGAAGACCGCTTTTAAGCTCCGAACCATCGCCGTCTGGGAGGCAGAGGTCCACGATCGCGGCGTCGACCGTCGCGTCCGGCAACAGCTCGAGGGCCTCGGTCAGAGAGCCCGCTTCGACGCTCTCTCGCAACCCGGTGTGCCGCCCCAGTACGCACGCGAGGGCCTGCCGGAACACGGCATGGTCCTCCACGATGAGCACGCGCTTCATCGCCGTCCTCCTTCCGAAGCGCCGCTCGGGCGCTTCCTCCCTCCGCCACGCGGTTGCAACGATCTCTGAAGACCCTACCGGGGGCACCATCCCGCCGGCGTGGGAGAGATGTCCCATTCGAACCGGGAAATTTCGGCTCCTACGACGGGAGCGGACGCGAAGCGCCGCGTCCGGAACGTAGCGCTCGGAAACGAGACTCGGCGTCGCGTCATGGATGCCGGTCCGAAGCATCGTATCCGATGATATGCGGGCACGAGCAAGCGGCGGACGGAGAGCGCAAAGCGGCGCATCCGGAGGCGCCGGAACCTCCTCGACGCGCTGGGGGGCCTACCGATGCCCGAGGGACGGCGCGGAGCGGTCATGCGAAGCGAGCGATGCGGAAGCTCTCGAAGCCGGGCGGACGAGCTGGCTATCGAGGGAAGTCGTGCGGCTGGATCTCAGGGTTGCGGGGATGGGGATTTCGTCCTCGCGCGCCGGACTCGCAGGTTCGGTCCCGTTCGAGGGCGCTCCAGATCGGCGAGGTTCTCGGGCTCGAGGACGGACGGCGCTCGGCGTCGGGAGGCTTGTCTGGCAGAGAGGGGGCCGGGGTTGCATGCGGCCCCGGCCCCCTGCGCTTTCGTCTCTCCTCTCGGGGACTACAGCTCGACCGCTACCTCGGCGGCGCCTTCCCCGGCGCTCGTGTTCGTGTCCGACGCGGGGCTCGGGTCCCGGTCGTCGGCCAGCCCGCGGATGATGGTCGAGGCCAGGATGACGGCCGCCACCCTGGCCGTGCCCTGCACCAGGGCCTCCGCGACGTCCTCCTTCGGTCCCCTCCTGCCGGGCACCAGCTCCTTGACGAGCCTCTTCAGCGGGATCTGCAGGGTGATGAACGTTGCCAGCACGAGCAAGGACAACAGCCGTTTCTGCGCGTTATCTCCCACGTCGGCCTACCTCCCTTTCCGGCGCCACCATCAGGTACCCCAGCGCTTGCTCAGTACGTTGCGTATGATCAACGAGGACACGATGGTCGCGGCGACCGAGAAGGCGCCCTGCACCAACGCCTCCTTCACGTCGTCGCCGACGCCGCGCTCTTCGGGCTCGTCCAGCAGCGTGCCCGCGACCTTCGTCGCCGCGAACGCGGCCAGCGCCGTGGATAGCACCAGGGCCAATCGCTTCTCCGCATCCTTACCCAACTTTGCCTCCTTCCGCTGCCGCACCACCGGCTTCCTGAGCCCTCGTTACCCCTCACGAGGACCGTCTACACGAAGCCGCGGGTCGGCCCGCCTCCGTAACGAGGCGACGGCGGCGCGCCCTCCCGAGCAGGTATCCACCGCCCCGGGCCGCGAGCGAGGTCCGTAAATCCGTCGGACACCCCTATCCCGCGCGCCGCCCATCGGTAACTCACGCCGGGGCTTCCTGCTATTAGGCCTTCCTCGTCGACGCTCTCGTGGTCGTTCGCCCCGGCCGCTTGTAGAATCGTCGCCGTGGAAGAGACGCGCAAAAAGAACCTGCCGGAGAGCGTGGACGTCCTCGTGCTGGACAGCTCGGGGCGGCTACGCGACGACGTCGGTCTCGAGGAGCTGCCCTTCCATCTCTCCGACCCGGACGCGCTCGTGTGGTGCGACATCGCGAGCACGGAAGGGGGGCAGGGCGGACCGTACGGGCGGCTGTTGAGGGAGGTCTTCGGGTTCGACGACCTGACGATCGAGGACTGCTTCACCCGCAGCCACCTGCCCAAGGTGGACATCTACGACGAGTACCTCTTCGTGGCGCTCTTCTCGTTCCACCTCTCCGAGAAGACGCAGAGGGTGCAGACCGTCGAGGTGGACATGTACGTGGGGGAGAACTACGTGGTCTGCGTCCATCCACGGCCGCTCAGGGAGCTCTCGAGGGTGCGGCGCAGGCTCGGCTCCGGGAACGCGTTCGTCTCGGGCTCGCCGGCCAACGTGGCGCACACCGTCTTCGACGCCGTGGTCGACGAGTACCTGCCGATCATGAACAGGCTCTCCGCGACCGTGGACGACATCGAGGACAAGCTCCTCGACGAGGACCTCGGCTCCGGGACGGACGTCTTCGACCGGCTCTACCACCTCAAGCACGAGCTGACGGCGCTCCGGAGGCTGGCGGTCCCCTTGCGGGACGTCGTCGGCATCCTGATGCGGCCCTCGACCACGCTCGTCCCCGAGGAGAGCGTCGCCTACTACGACGACGTGCGGGACCACCTGATCCGGGTGGTCGACATGATCGACACCATGCGCGACTACCTCATGGACTCGCTGGACATCTACACCACCCGCCAGACCCAGCGCAACGCCGAGGAGACCCGAAGGGTCAACCAGAGCGTCGCGCGCCTCACCGCCGTCTCGACCCTCTTCCTGCCGTTGACGTTCATCACGAGCGTCTACGGGATGAACTTCGAGAACATGCCCGAGCTCTCCACGCGCTACGGCTACTTCGTCGTCCTCGCCGTCCTCGTCGTGATCGGCGTGACGATGCTCGTCTACCTGCGCCGCAAGGGGATAATCTAGGCCCGATCGGAAGCGTTGGCGGCAGCATGGATAGGTTTCCGTGCCGCCGGCCGACATATTCATCGGGTCGAGGAGGTCGCCGACACCCCGGGAACGCCGTCGACTACCACCAAGCGAGGGTTTCAGGGCCTTCTGGACAGCATGGGGAGCGGCTACTGCCCCTCAACCCGATCCACCGCCCGAGTCCCGACTTCGTGAAGCTCGACGTATGGCTCATGCGTGGTGTTGGTTGGGGTGCTCATGAGGCGGTCGTCGTCGACGAGATCCGGATGACGGCCAAGAAGCTCGACGCGGAGACGATAGTTGAGGGCTTCGTTTGGGACGTCCGACCCTCGGAGCGTCCCGGCCGTCTCTTCGCCGTTGGTGTCGTGCGTTAAAGAAATCTCGCGCGGCGTCCGATAATCGGCGTAGGGGCCCGAAACCACCCTATTTCCTCTTCCCTATTCCCTCCGGGCCCCTTCCTTCTCGGTCGGGAGCCGCCCCGATACTCCCCCTGCGCGCGAAGATATAATGTGTCTAACTATAGGGAAGATAGGAGTCGGGGAACGGGCCCGTGGCCCCGCGAGGGTTTCGGTTGGCAAGAAGAAAGGGCAGGGATTTTGACCGACAGGGCGCAAGCTACCGAGAATGGAAAGGCTCAGGCTACCGAGGGGGCCGACAGCCTTACCATCAAAGACAACCGAACCGGGAAAAGCTACGACGTAGAAGTCAAAGACGGCACCGTGCGGGCCATGGATCTCCGTCAGATCAAGGTCGACGACGACGACTTCGGTCTGATGACGTACGATCCCGGCTTCTCCAACACCGCGAGCTGCCGCAGCGCGATCACCTACATCGACGGCGAGAAGGGCATCCTGGAGCACCGGGGCATCCCCATCGAGCAGCTAGCGGAGAGCTCGTCGTTTCTAGAGGTCTCCTACCTGCTCCTCTACGGGCACCTCCCGAACCAGCAGCAGCTCGACGAGTGGGTGCACGAGATCACGCACCACACCTACGTCCACGAGAACATCAAGCGCTTCATGGAGGGCTTCCGCCACGACGCCAACCCTATGGGCATGCTGCTCGCGAGCGTCGGCGCCCTGAGCACGTTCTACCCCGAGGCCGTGGACATAAGGGACGAGGAGCAGAGGCACATCTCGGCGGTGCGCATGATCGCCAAGATGCCGACCCTCGCCGCCTTCGCCTACCGGAACGCCATGGGCCTCCCGTACGTGTATCCGGACAACGACCTCTCCTACACGGGCAACTTCCTCTCCATGCTCTTCAAGATGGCGGAGCCCCGCTACGTCCCCGACCCGAGGATCGAGAAGGCGCTCGACGTCCTCTTCATCCTCCACGCCGACCACGAGCAGAACTGCTCGGCGGCGGCGGTCAGGGTCGCCGGCTCCTCCCTGCCCGACCCGTTCTCGGCGATCGCGGCCGGGGTCGCCGGGCTCTACGGCCCGCTGCACGGCGGGGCGAACGTGGCCGTCCTCAAGATGCTCCAGAGGATCGGCTCCGTCGACAACATCCCGGGCTTCTTGCAGGGCGTCAAGGACGGCAACGAGCGCCTCATGGGCTTCGGCCACCGCGTCTACAAGAACTACGACCCGCGCGCCAGGATCATCCGCAGCCACGTCGACGAGGTCCTGGAGGCGACGAACAAGCAGAGCGTCCTCCTCGACATCGCCATCGAGCTCGAGAAGCGGGCGCTGGACGACGAGTACTTCACGAGCCGCAAGCTCTACCCGAACGTGGACTACTGGTCCGGCATCATCTACGAGGCCATGAACATCCCCACCGACGCCTTCACGGTCATGTTCGCCATCGGCCGGACCCCCGGCTGGATGGCCCAGTGGATGGAGATGATGGACGACCCCGAGCTCAAGATCGCCCGCCCGCGCCAGATCTACACGGGCGCCCGCGAGGCCGACTACGTCCCGATGAACCAGAGGAACGGCTCCGGCTCGTAACCGAACCCGAACCAGGAGGCGCCGACCGGATCCATCCGGTCGGCGCCTGTTCTTTGGGCGAAACGTTAGGTAGGACGCGCCGCTCGTCCGCCGTTCCCGGGCGAGCGGGTTTAGCGATCGTCCCGCATTACGTCCTCGTACAGCTCCCTCTGGCGTTCGAGCGCCCGCCGGTAGGCCTCGTGTCGCCCGTCGTCGGGCTGTATCGTCTCGCCGAACGGGGCCGGCACCTCTTCGATCCTGGGTCCGCCGAGGGCCTCCGCCGCGAGCAGGGCGGCGCCGCGGCTGGAGGCCTCCCCGACCCCGGAGACCGTGACCGGCCTCCCGAGGGCGTCGGCCATGATGCGCGCCCAGGTCGGCGAGCCGAGCAGGCCGCCCCCGGTGGCTACCACCTCCCTGCCGCGGGCGCCTTCGGGGAAGGCGGCGTCCAGACCTTCCGCTATGAGGGCGAAGCGGAGGGCGACGGCCTCCATCGCGGCGCGCAGGATGTCTATCGGCGTGGTGCCCATCGAGAGCCCCGCCACGGTCCCGTTCGCCTCGTCGGCCCAGCCGGGACCGCGCTCTCCGGCCAGGAGCGGGAGGAGGGTGAGGCCGTGCGAGTCGGGCTGCATGCGGGAGAGCAGGCCCTCCGCCTCCTCCTCACCGGGGAGGCGCAGCGTCCTCCGGAGCCACTCGACGAGGTTGCCCCCGTCGGAGAGCGCGCCGCCGGAGACGAAGCGCCGGGCGTCGGCGCGGTAGCACCAGAGGCCGTCGGGCACCTCGGCGGACTCGGCCTCCCACAGGACGCGCATGGCCCCGCTCGTCCCGACCATCAGGGCGAGCCTGTCCTGCGTCACGCAGCCGCTCCCGACGTTCGAGCACGCCCCGTCCCCGACCGCCGGGAACCACGGGACCTCCCGGAGCGCCGGCCAGCGCTCGGCCCACTCGCCGCCCAGTCCCCCGAGCGGCTCGTCCGAGATGGGGGAGAGCTTGCCCTCGTCGATGGGCAGCGCCGCCAAGAGGTCGCCGTCCCATGCCTTGCGGTTCTGGTCGAGGAGGCCGGTCCCGGAGGCCATCGAGGTCCCGACGCGCGCCTCCCCGAAGAGCTTGAGCTGGAGGTACTCGCCGGGGGAGAGGAAGCGATCGGTGCGGGAGAAGGCGTCGGGGTCCGTCCGGCTCAACCAGAGGAGCTTGGCGGGCCAGTAGCTGGAGTGGAGGACGGAGCCCGTTCGGGCGTGCACGGCCCCCTCGTCGAGGGTCCGCCGTAGCCCACGCGCCGCGCCCGCCGCACGGCGGTCGGCCCACGTGAAGATCGGGGTCGTCGGACGCCCGCGCGCGTCCACGCCGAGCAGGCTGTGCCAGAACGTGCTCGTGGCGACGGCGGCGATGCCGCCCTCCGTGCCCCCGCCCTTGGAGAGCGTCTCGTCCACGGCGCGGAAGACGAGCGCCGCGAGCACCTCGGGGTCGAGGGTGGCCGCCCCGCCCGCGCCCCGCTCGAAGGCGTGCTCGTGGGCGGAGGCCGTGCCCTCGACGACCTCCCCCAACCCTCGGTACACGGAGCAGCGGACCGACGAGGAGCCGACGTCCAGGGCGAGGACGTTGCCGGAGGGGGTCAAGATCGGAAGGAGGGGCCAGCTTCGGGCCCCCGGCTCGCCTTGTTACCGATGGTTCTTCCCCGACGCATCATCTACCAATATATAGCTTGGCGACCGCGATCGCGCCGCCCGGGCGTACCGACTCCGCGTATGTTTTTTCCGCTCCGGAGGGGGTACAGGTCCCACCGAAGCCAAAAGTGGCAAGGAGGAGATACCGTGGCCGGTGAAGATCGCTTGCGCGAGTTGGAAGAGAAGTACGAGGGCTACAAGGTCTACGACAACAACGGCGAGAGCATAGGCAAGGTCGACGACTTGTTCGTCGACGAGAGGGACCGCGAGGAGTACATAGGGGTCAAGATGGGCCTCTTCGGGCTCTCGGGGACGACCTTGATCCCGATGGAGATCGTGCGCGTCAACGACCGGGATCGCGTGATCGAGGTGGCCGAGTCGAAGGAGCGCGTGAAGGACGCCCCGCAGTACAGGGACGACGACGAGATCGACCGCTCGTTCGAGGAGAGGATCCGCGGACACTTCGGCCTCGGCGGCGGGACGGGCGGTTCCTACGACCGTCCGACCGACGCCTCGGGCGCGGAAGGGGCCGCGGCTGGCGACAACACGATGCGCGGCGACGACTACGATACCTCCGATCGCGGCTCCCGCGAGAACGTGGGCCGCGAGGAGTACCGCAACGACGAGAACTACGTCTCCGATTCCGCCATGGCTTCCGCGGCCGGCGGCGCCTCGACCTCCGGCGGCGTGAGCGACTTCGAGACCGGGGACCGGGGGGATGGCGGCGAGTACCGCGAAGGCGGGGGCGAGTACCGCGAGAGTGGCGGCCAGCATCGCGAGGGCAGCGGACAGGACGATCGCCAGGGCGCAGAGGCGATCGCCGGCGAGACCTCCGGGACCGGCGGCCAGGATACGGGGGAATCCGCCGCTCGCGAGGCGTACCTGCAGGGCTACCGCGACGCGATCCGCGAGAGCAGCGGCGGCCAGGGTAGCGGCCCCTCCGGCTCGGCGGGCTCTGGCGAGGGACAGGGCGGCCGTACGGGCGACAGGGAGGGGGCGAGCGAGTACTTCGGGGCCCCCGCCGCCGAGCCCGGCGAGAAAGAGTTCACGGACATGCAGGACTACCAGAGCGCGTCGACGGGCTACCAGCCCGGCCGCGACGAGGGCAGTGGGGGCGGCGAGGGCGAGGGCCGCACCAGGATCCGGCGCCTGCGACGCGGTTCCTGACCCCGGCAGATCGGGATAGCCGCGCGAGATCGGGGCCCGCGAGAGCGGGCCCCTTCGCGTGCCCCGGGTGAGAGGCGGTGCGGCTCGCGCGGGGCGCGATGGTGCGGCATCCTGGGGCGCGACGGGATCGTCTCTCGGCGTACGGAACGCTTGTCGTCTCCGGGGCCGGGATGAGAAGGAGGAGCGCATCGTGGTAAAGCAACCCACCCCCGAACAGCTGCGGGAGATCTCGGCCTCCTACAACCTCAACCTCTCCGACGCGGACGTCGCGTCGTTTCTCGGGCTGGTGGAGGGGGCGATGGCCTCGTACCGGCGTCTCGACGAGCTCGTCGAGCCCGCGCCCGAGGTGAGGCACCCGCGCTCCGGGGCCTACCGTCCCGAGCCCGAGGAGAACGCCCTGGGGGCCTGGTACTGGAGGTGCAGGATCCGGGGCTCGGACGGCGGGCCGCTCGCCGGGAAGCGCCTTGCTATCAAGGACAACGTCTGCGTCGCCGGGGTGCCGATGATGAACGGCACGGCCGTCCTCGAGGGCTACGTCCCCGAGGCCGACGCCACGGTCGTCGCGCGCATCCTCGACGCGGGCGGCGAGATCCTGGGCAAGGCGGTCTGCGAGTCCCTGTGCTTCTCCGGCGGCAGCCACACGAGCGATACGGGGCCCGTCCGTAACCCCCACGATCGCTCGCGCTCGGCGGGCGGCTCCTCCAGCGGGAGCTCCGCGCTCGTTGCGAGCGGGGAGTGCGACGCGGCGATAGGCGGCGACCAGGGCGGCTCGATCCGCATCCCCGCCTCCTGGTGCGGCGTCTACGGCCTCAAGGGCACGCACGGTCTCGTCCCGTACACCGGCGCCTTCCCCATAGAGCTGACGCTCGACCACGTCGGGCCGATCGGGGCCACCGTCGAGGACGTCGCCCTCCTCCTCTCGGCGATCGCCGGGGAGGACGGCCTGGACCCGCGGCAGGCGGGCGTCAGGGTCGACGACTACCTCTCCGACCTCGACGGCGGCGTCGAGGGGGTGAGGATCGGCGTCCTCTCGGAGGGCTTCGGCTGGCCGGGGCTCTCGGAGGAGGACGTGGACGCCTCCGTCCGGGAGGCGGCGGAGGTTCTCCGGGGGCTCGGGGCGGAGGTGGGGGAGGTCTCCGTGCCGCTGCACCGCGACGGGATCCACATCTGGAACGGTATCGCCATCGAGGGGGCGACGGCGCTCATGGTGAGCGGAAATTCCATGGGCACGAACTGGAAGGGCCACTACACGACCTCCCTGCTCGACGCTTACGCGCGCGGCAGGATCACGCGCGCGGACGACCTCGCCGAGACCGTCAAGCTGACGATGCTCGTCGGACGCTACATGCAGCAGCGCTACCACGGCCGCTACTACGCCAAGGCCCAGAACCTCTCCCGCAAACTCTCCGCGGCCTACCACGCGGCGCTCTCCGAGTACGACCTCCTCGTCCTGCCCACGGTCCCGATGAAGGCGACCCCGATCCCGCCCGCCGACGCCCCGCGCGAGGAGATCGTCGCGCGGGCGCTGGAGATGATCCACAACACCTGCGCCTTCGACGTCACCGGCCTCCCGTCCATGAGCGTGCCCTGCGGCACGTCGGAGGGTCTCCCCGTAGGCGCGATGCTCGTCGGGCCGGACTGGGGCGAGGCGAAGATCCTGCGCGCCGCCCGGGCGTTCGAGGGCACGAAGACCTACAGCGCCGCACCCGTGCCCCCGGGGCACGCGCGAGGCTCCGGCGTCGCCGGTTAGGCTACGCGGGCCGGCCCTTCTGAGTGCTCCGGAATTGCGCATGCCCCGCGGGGGCGTATACGATGGGCCGGTCTCAGACCGGCGGAAACGTCGACAGGAAGGGGCCATTATCGAGACCGCAACGATCGGCAGCCTCGTCGAGGGCGTGAGTGAGGAGGTCGTCGGCTGGCGGCGCCACCTCCACCGCAACCCGGAGCTCTCTTTCCACGAGGAGGAGACCTCGCGCTTCGTCTACGAGACCCTGGAGTCCTTCGGCGGGCTCGAGCTCTCGCGGCCGACGCCGACGAGCGTGCTGGCGCGGCTCGTCGGGGGTGCGCCGGGGCGCGTGATCGCGCTCAGGGCGGACGTGGACGCCCTCCCCATCACCGAGGAGAACGACTCCGAGTTCGTCTCGCGCAACCCGGGCGTGATGCACGCCTGCGGCCACGACGGCCACACGGCGATGCTGCTCGGCGCGGCGAAGGTGCTCGCCGGGATGAAGGGCGAGCTGCGGGGCGAGGTCCGCTTCGTCTTCCAGCACGCCGAGGAGCTCTTCCCCGGCGGGGCGGAGGAGATGGTCCGGGCCGGGGTCATGGACGGGGTGGACAGGGTCGTCGGGATCCACCTGTGGAGCGGGCTACCGGCGGGCAAGGTCGGGGTTGTCTACGGTCCGATGATGGCCGCGCCGGACACGTTCAAGATCGTGGTGAAGGGGAAGGGCGGGCACGCCGCGCTGCCGCACCAGACCGTCGACTCGATCGCGGTCGGGGCGCAGGTCGTCACGAACCTCCAGCACGTCGTCTCCCGGGAGACGGACCCGATAGAGAACGTCGTCGTCTCCGTCACGAAGTTCACCGGCGGGACGGCCCACAACGTCATCCCCGGCTCGGTCGAGATGATCGGGACGGTGCGGACCCTCAAGCCGGAGATCCGGGACGGGATGCCGGGGGCGATGGAGCGGGTGGTCCGCGGGATCACCCAGGCCCACGGGGCCGAGTACGAGTTCGAGTACCAGCGCGGCTACCGGCCGGTCATAAACGACGACGAGGTGACGCGAGCGGTGGAGGAGACGGCGCGCGACGTCCTCGGGGAGGCGACGCTGGTGCGGATGCCGCCGACGATGGGCGGCGAAGACTTCTCGGCCTACGGGCAGGTCTCGCCGGGGACCTTCTACCTCGTCGGGGCGAGGAACGAGGAGAAGGGGATCTCCTTCCCCCACCACCACCCGCGCTTCGACATAGACGAGGACGCCCTGCCCGTCGGGGTGAAGATGCACGTCGGAGCGGCGCTGAGGCTGCTGGAGGACGCGTCGTGAAGCGCCGGACCACCTCCCCTCCCTGCCGTTCGGGGGGCTCGCGGTGAGCGTGATCGGCGCGCGCACCGCGACCGTGCCCGCCCCTTCGGGCGCGAACCTCGGCCTCGCCGGTCGCGGCGGTCCTACGAGCGGGGAGCGGAGCGCTTGAGCAAGCGGCTGAACGAGATGGACGACCTGCGCGACATGGGCCGCTTCCCGGTGCCCATCTACGTCGGAGCCACCGGGAACGTGCTGATGACGATCGTCCTGACGTACCTCGTGCGGGGTCGCTCTTCGGGTCCGCGCGCGCTGGCGGCTTGGGGAGGCGCCGTGATCCTGGCGAACCTGCTCCCCGTCTTCGTGCTCCGCTCCCGGATGGACGAGGAGACGCGCTACCCGGAGATCGAGGAGATGGATTTCTTCTCGGACCAGCACAAGTTCTCCCGCTGGGTCTACGGCGTCGCGTCGGCGAACATGCTGTTCTGGATCTCCCTCGCCTGGCTCGCCTTCTCCCGCCGCCGCGACGGCAGGACGCTCGCCGTCACGCTCCTCCTGGCCTTCGTCTGCACGTTCTTCCCGGCCTGGGTCCGCCTCTTCGGGAGACCCTAGTCAGGCCGGCCAGGTCCCGCCGGGCAGGTAGACGCCGGAGCCCTCCGCGGCCGAGTAGGCCCACGCGAGCACCGGCTCTCCGCTACTCGCCGGCGTGACGGGGACGAGGACGCGGGTGTAGAAGCCCTCCTCGCCCGGACGAAACCTCTCAAGCCCGTCGACGGCCGGCAGACGCTCCGTGGGGTCTCCGAAGGTCATAAGCTCCCCGTGGACGGAATCCCAGCCCGGGAGCTCCGCGCGCTCGCGGACCCTGGCGCCGTGGGGGAGGTTTGCGTCGGCTACGTAGTCCGCGGTACCGACGGCGTGGACGTCCTCCGCCGGCACCACGAGAGCGGGGAAGCCGTAGGGGAGGTCGTAGATCCTCCCCCGGACGGTCGCTTCCTCGACGCTCGCGAAACCCGCGCAGAAACGGTCGTGGTTGCGCTCGCCTCGCTTGAGGGTGCCGTAGACGAAGAGGCGCAGGGGAGGTTGCTCCGGCGGAGCGCTCAGAGCTTCGCGGCGAGGTCCCGGAGGTCCGGGACGACGAGGTCGGGTTCGATGCCCCAGGGGTCGAAGAGGGCGGCGGGGCCGCGCTTCACCCAGGCGGCGCTCAGGCCGACGTTCTTCGCCCCGATCACGTCGAACGGGTTGCTGGAGACGAGCCACACCCCCGAAGGCGGCCTGTCGAGCCTCCGGCAGAGGTAGCGGTAGACCTCGGGGTCCGGCTTGAACGAAGTGACGGCGTCGACGCTGACGACGCCGTCGAGGAGCGGCAGGATGCCCGCCCGTTCGAGAAGCGAGCGCAGCGTGGCCTCCACGCCGTTGGAGAACGCGACGAGGGCGTGGCCCGCCGCCCTCATCTCCTCCAGGCCCGGCGCCACGTCGGCGAAGGGGGAGAGGTTGACGTACTCGGAGATCAGACGCTCCCGGTCGGCGCCGGAGAGCTCGGCCCCTAGGGCCTCGATCGCGTAGTCGAGCGCCTGGCGGGTGCAGGCGTCGAAGTCTTCGTAGCGGCGCATGAGGGCGCGCCTGAAGGTGTACTCGAGCTGCTTCTCGCGCCAGAGCTTCGCCATGGACTCCGCGAGCCCCTCCCCGACGACGGGCCGGAGGCGCTCCCCCATCTCCAGCGGGTCGACGAGGGTCCCGTAGACGTCGAAGGCGATGGCCCCGGGCATCTTCTCCCCCTAGCCGACCGCTTCGACGTGCCGGACCTCGGGCCGGCCGGCGAGGTACGGACCGATGGCGTCCCCGAAGTCCTCGAAACCGGGCTCCCTCGTGAGCGCGGTGTGCGCGTCGACGGAGTCCCACTCGACGATGAGGGTGAAGGAGTTGGGGTTCTCTATCCCCCTGTGCAGCGTCGCGCCGTGGCTCCCCGATGCCTCGTTCAGGACGTTCGCGACCCCGTTGTAGGCCTCGATGAAGCCCTCGCCCTGGCCCTCCTGGACTTCGAAGTAGGCTATCTCTCGTACCACGCGGTGACCTCCAGGAGCGTCCGGGGCGACCACCGTCGCCCCGGTGATGGATGCATGTTCAGCGGCTGCTCGTCGGCTCGACCGCGGGGATGTCTACCTCCGTCTGGATCGAGTCGTTCATGTAGTTGGAGAACTGGGTGAGGGCGACGTTGGAGATCACCTCCATGATCTGCTCGTCCGTGTACCCTGCCTCGCGGACCTCCTCGAACGAGCCGTCCGAGGGGTGCCCCCGGCTCTCGACGACGTCGCGGGCGAAGCGCAGCGCCGCCGCCCGTTTGGGGTCGTCCGATTCGAAGCTCTGCGCCTGCCGGACCTCGTCCTTGCTCAGGCCCTCTTGCTCCGCCACGGCGGAGTGCACCGAGAGTCAGTAGACGCAGCCGTCGTAGTCCGAGACCGCGACGGCGATGGACTCCTGCGTCTGCCGGTCGAGCGCGCCGCCTTCGAGCGTGGCGGCAAAGTCCATGTACGCCTTGAACGATGAGGGGGAGACGGACATCTGCTTGTAGAAGTTGACGACCTGCCCGCCGGTCTTGGCCTTGCCCTTCTCGACGTACTCCTGAGATACCGAAGGAGCGTCCTCCGGCTCTATCGGCCTGATGCGCGGCATGCTTACCCCTTCCCTCGCCTCCTGACGTTGCATATCTTACACATACGCTCGGGGCGACGGGGGCTCTGGCCAACCGCCGGGCGTCCCTAGCGGCCCAGGAGGGCGGCGTGGTCCACCTTTATGCAGCGGTCCATGACGACCGTGAGGCCGTGCTCCCCGGCGTAGCGCGCCGCCTCCTCGTTGTAGACGCCGAGCTGGAGCCAGATGGCCCTCGCCCCGGCCACCGCGGCGTCGCGCGCGACCGGCGGGGTGAGCTCGCTCCTGCGGAAGACGTCCACGATGTCCACCCGCTCCGGGATCTCCTCGACCGTGGCGTAGGGCTCCTCGCCGAGGACCGGGCCCTTGAGGTTCGGGTTGACCGGGAAGATCCTGTACCCCGCGTTCTGCAGGAAGCGGGCGATGGCGTGGCTCGTGCGGTACGGGCTCTCCGAGAGCCCGACGACCGCCACGTTGCGCGCGCCCTCCAGAAGGTTCCTGATCTCCTCGCGTGAAGGGTTCTCGTGCACGGCTGCTCCCTCCTAGACGTCCAGCATCTCGAACGCGTCGATGTACGCGCCCGTGAAGGTCGGGAACTGGGCGATGCCGTCGCGCAGCTCCTCCACGGGAATCCCGACGCGGATGGCGGTCGCGGCGTGGTGGATCCACTCCCCCGCCTGCGGCGCCACGGCCCACGCCCCCACGAGCACCCCGCGGCCCCGGTCCGCGACGAGGCTCAGGGTCCCCCGCGGCTCCTGCTCGTACGTCCACGGCTTCGCGATAAGCTCCGGCAGGTCCAGGGTCACGGCGGTCACGTCCATCCCCTGCGAGCGCGCCTCCTCCTCGGTGAGGCCGACGGCCGCGATCTCCGGGTCCGAGAACACGACCCGCGGCACGCCGCCGTAGCTCGCGTGCCGGTCCCCGCCGAGGATGTTCGCCGCCACGACCCGGCCCTGGTACTGGGCCACGTGAGTGAACAGGAGCTTGCCCGTCACGTCCCCGACCGCCCAGACGTTCCCGGACGCCCCCTCGACGCGGCACCGCTCGTCCACGGCGACGCCGCCCTTGTCCGGCTCGACGCCGACCGACTCCAGCCCGATCCCCTCCGTCCTCGGCGTCCGGCCGGCGACGGTGACGACGACGTCCGTGGGGATCTCCTCCCCGTCGTCGAGGGTGACCACCGCGCCTTCGCCCTCCTTACTGCGCGCCCTCTCGACGCTTCGGCCGACGCGCACCCCGATGCCCTCCTCCTCCAGGATGCCCTTGATGATCCCGCCGACCCTCGGGTCCTCCCGGTTCACGAGGACGTCGGCGTGTTGGACGAGGGTTACCTCGCACCCGAGCCGGGAGAGCCACTGGCTCGTCTCGACCCCGTTCGGACCGCCGCCGATGATGACGGCGCGGCCCGGCACCTCGCGCGTCGTCGTGGCCTCGCGGTTCGTCCACACCGTCACCTCGTCGAGGCCGTCGATGGGGAGGGGGTTCGAGTACGAGCCGGTGGCGAGGATCACGTGCTCCGTCTCGTAGCTCTCGCCGTTGACCTCGACCCGTCCCTCGCCCGCGAGGCGCCCCTCGCCCTTGATGACCGTGGCGCCCTTCTTCTCGTAGCCCTCGACCTGGCGGGAGTCGTCGAGGTTGCGGATGATGAAATCGCGGTAGTCGAAGATGGCCTCGACGTCGAGCTCCGGCGTGCTCGTCCCCGCGGCGCGCGCCGCCTCGCTCCTCACCTCGGGCGGACGGATCAGGGTCTTCGACGGGATGCAGGCCCAGTAGCCGCACTCGCCCCCGATAAGCTCCCTCTCGACGACGGCGACCTTCTTGCCCGCGTTTAGGAGGCGCCCGGCGGCGACCTCCCCGCCGGGGCCCATCCCCAGTATCATCACATCGAACCTCTCGGCCATCCCGAACCTCCGTCCGTCGCGTTGCGTTCGCCGTCTCCGGTCTGGGAGACGCCCCCAGCCCTCCCTATACCCCGAGCTCCACACCGAGCGCCACGAGGGCCTCCTCCTTGCCCTTCGCCTCGACCATGACGTCCGCCTCCCGGCCGTCGAGGGCGATGAGAAGCGTCTCGTAGTCGGCGGGGTCCACGAGGTAGGCGTGGCCGCCGGGGCGCTTCTCGGGGTCCTGGCTGGAGAGGTGAAGCTTCGGCCGCCCGTGCCCCGCCCAGGTGGGGAGGGCGAGGTCGACGGCCTCCCCCAGGGTCAGGCCGCCGGGGTGGATGCCGTGGTGGAAGGAGTCGAGGATCGCGGGTACGCCGAGGGCGCTCGCGGTCGCGACGATGTCGCCGATGGGCCAGACGCGCTCGTCGTTCTCCAGCGCCAGGTACTTCAGGATCTCCGCGTGCGGCGCCATCACCTCGACGAAGCGCCGAGCGGTCTCGGCCCGGTCCTCGTAGGCCCCGCCCATGTGCAGGACCATGACGGAGTCGTCGCTCCCGAGGAGGTCGAAGAGGCGCGCGACGTACCGAAGCTCGGCGAGGCTCCGCTCCGAGGTGCCGGGCTTGGGGCTGCCGGGCTGGATAAACTGGCCGGGGTGCATGCTCAGGCGCACGCCGAGGGAGCGGGCGAGCCCGCCGATCCAGCGGAAGTCCTCGCCGTGCTCCTCCTCCCAGTCGTACGGGAAGGCCGGGTGGGAGGCGAACGGGACCATCGCCTGCCCCATCCGGAAGAGCGAGATGCCGCGCTCGGCGTTCCAGCGGATGATCGTCTCCAGCGCGGTGATGTTCTCCCACACGAGCGCCCGCACCTTCTCGGCGTCCGGCAGGCTCGCGAGGCGGCACGTGTGGTTCGTCCCCGCCGGGATGGCGAGGTTCTGCGCGGGGTAGCCTAGTCGGATCACGCGCCCTTTTTAACACCATCGCCGGAAACGTGCCCCTCCCGGGCGCCCGGCGTGAGCCCACCGCGGTCGGGGTATGGTGTCCGTAATGTCCGATTCTTTCGCGGGAATGTTCGAAGAGGCCGTTCGCGTACTCCGCCGCAACGACATGGGCGGCTGGACGAGGGCCGCGCCGGAGCTCTACCCGCACCAGTGGAGCTGGGACAGCGCGTTCATCGCCATAGGCCTCGCCCGACTCGGCGCGCGGCGCGCGGCCAGCGAGCTCACGACGCTCCTCGACGGCCAGTGGACGACGGGCAAGATCCCGCACATCGTCTTCAACCCCAAGGCCCCGCCCGGAAGCTACCTCCTGGGCCCCGAGCACTGGGCCTCCGCCTCGCTCTCCAGGAGCGCCTCCGGGACGCCGCGACCGACGAGCGCCCTCTGCCAGCCCCCGGTACACGCCATAGCCGCCCTCCGGATCTTCGAGGTCGCGCGGGGGACGGCGGACGAGGACGAGGCCCGATCCTTCCTCTCCGGAGGCTACGCGAACCTCCTCGCGTGGCACCGCTACCTGGCTACGGCGAGGGACCCCGAGGGCTCGGGGCTGGTGACGATCTACCACCCCTGGGAGAGCGGCACCGACAACTCCCCGCGCTGGGACGAGGCCCTCGCCAACGTCAAGGTCGGCGAGCTCTCGCCCTACGCGCGCCCCGACCTCGGGTTCGTCGACGAGCCCTCGGAGCGCCCGACCGCGGAGGAGTACGACCGCTACCTGTGGCTCGTCGACCTCCTCAAGCGCAGCCGCTACGACGAGGGGAGGATCTACCGCTCGCACCCGTTTCTGGTCAAGGACGTGCTGTTCAGCGCGATCCTCGTCGCGGCAAACGAGGCGCTCGTGGAGATCTCGCGCATCGTCGGCGCGCGGGAGAGGGACGTGGAGATGATAGGGCGCTGGATCGAGCGCGGCCGCCGGGGCCTCGACGCCTGCTACGACGGGGACCTCGGCCTCTGCCTGGACAGGGACCTGCGCTCGGACGAGCCCCTGCGAGTCCGCACGATCGCCGGCTTCGCGCCCCTGATCTCGGGCTGCACGGACACCCTCCGCGAGAAGCTACTCCTGCTCCTCTACTCGGGAACGTTCGCGGGGGACGACCGCCTCCGCTGGCCGCTCCCGCCTAGCACGAGCCCGCGAGAGGCGCGCTTCCACCCTCGCGCCTACTGGCGCGGGCCGGTCTGGCCGGTGATCTCCTGGCTCCTCTGGCGCTCGCTGAAGCTGGCGGGCGAGGAGGGACGCGCCGCCGACCTCAGACGCTCCTCCCTGGAACAACTCGCCGCCGGCGGCTTCGCGGAGTACTTCGAGCCGTTCACCGGCGAACCGCTGGGCTCGGACGACCAGTCCTGGACCGCCGCCGTCGCCCTGGACTGGCTCGCCCCGGAGCCATAGGACGCGCGAAAACGCCCCGGAAGACCGGGGCGTCCATAACCACCTCTATGTTCGCCTCGTTCTACCCGACGCCCTGGGAATCCTCGAGGAGGAACGTGATCGCCAGGTTGACCTTGTAGCCGACGATGCTGCCGTTGTCGATCAGGACGTTCATGTCCTTGACCCAGGCCCCCTCGACGCCCCGAAGCGTGCTGGTGGCGCGGTTGATGCCCTCTTTGACGGCATCTTCGAAGCTCGACTGGGAGGTCGCGCTGATCTCGGTTACACGAGCTACCGACATGCTTTCTCCTTTCCTCGCTACAAGCGGTACTACCCGCGTTAGAGGCGGGTTAAACCCGGAAACAGCGACGAAACGGCGGGTTCCGCTACGCGAGCGGGGCGACGAGGATCGGGTCGCTCGTCGGCATGGGGGAGCCGCCCTCGGGCTCGAGCGTCACCGCGACGGCCTCGGCGCCCTCCATGGAGCCCCGGACGGTCGTAGCGGCGTCGCCGTCGCGCGGCTCGAAGAGGCCAGCGGGCTCCGGCACGCCGTCGCGGATGATCCAGGTCTCGTAAACCTCGCCCTCGGGCGGGGGCGGCAGCTCCCTGGCGACGAGCACCGCCTGATCGTCGCCGGTCATGAGCACCTCCCCGCCCGCGTTGCTCGCGAGCCCCGAGCCCTCCATCTGGATCGTGCGCCGCTCGGCGACCTCGTCGCGCAGGTCGCCGTTCTGGTCCCGCAACGAGAAGTTCCACGCGAGCAGCCCGACCACGGCGAAGAGCACGGCCGCGGCCGCCGCGAGCACCTGCGGACGGAGAAACCAGCGTCTCCCGCCCTCCCGGCGCTCCCGCCGGGGCGGCGCCTCGCTCAGGATCTCGCGCGGGGCGCCGACCCGTTCGAGCACGCTCCTTCTCAGACCGGGGCTCGGCTCCTGTTCGGCGGGGGCGAGGGCGAGAAGGTCGGCGACGCTCTCGAGCTCGTCGACCTCCGCGTTTAGTTCGGGGTGCTCGGCGAGGTAGGCCTCGAACCACAGCCGTTCCTCGCCGGTCAGGGCGCCGAGGGCGTAGGCCGCTGCGAGCTCGTCAAAGCGCGTGCGATCCGGGTCCCCCCCCGGTGCTCTCGTCGGGCCGCTCATCCGGGCACCGCCATCCCGCGGTCCTCGAAGTAGCCCCGGATCTTCTTGAGGCCGAGCCTCATGCGGCCTTTGACCGTACCGAGCGGCAGGTCGAGAAGCTCCGCGATCTCCAGGTGGGTGTACCCGGAGAAGTACGCGAGCTCCAGCACCTTGAGCTGCTCCGGCGGAAGCACCTTGAGGGCCTCGCGCACCTGAACCCTCTGCGAGTTCCGCCACGTCTCCGCGAAGGCCTCGCTCGGCTGCGTCGTGACCGCGACGGCCTCGACCTTATCCTGGGTCCTGCGGCGGCTCGCGCTGGAGCGGAGCTGGTCGATGCCGCGGTTGTGCACGATCGAGAGGATCCAGGTTCGCACGCTCCCCCTGTCCGCTCTGTAACTTCGCGCTGCCCGCCACACCTCCAAGAAAGCCTCCTGCGCCAGATCCTCGGCCGCCTGCCGATCGCCCATCATCCTGTAGGCGAGGGAGTAGGCCGCCCTTACGTGCCTGTCGTACAACCCCGCGAACGCCCCCGAGTCCTCGCTCTCGACCAGGGCCATGAGGTCCTCGTCCGCCATGAGAAGGTACTGTCGTCCCCTGTCCGCCATGCCCGTATCTTACGCGAGCGCCACCGCCCCGGATCACTCCACCCCTCGCTCGAGAACACCAAAGCATGCATCCGAGGGAGGAACGGACGGGCAGGTATGCCGAAAAGCCGCCCGCAAGGTTGCGCTCTTGTTACGAAAATACACACATCTACACACATATTCGCTTGTTCGGATGACGCGGTTGCTGTTAGCATGCGCGTTCGAGGCGTGAGGGGCGCCTTTTTCATATATAGGACCATTGGCGAAGAACATGGGAGGGATTTGGGGGATTGTTGATCCGGGGCCGGGGGGGCTTCGTAGAGAAGTGGTGAGACGAACTGTGGTGTTCTTCAGGGACATAGGGTCCCGCAGAGAAAGGAGTCAGCGGATGGACGGAGCAGAGAGCCGCATCTCGCCGGTCGGGTTCGACCGGGAGTACTCGCGGCGCAACTTCTTGAAGACGGCGGCGATGGCTGGTGCGGCCGCGGCCGCGGCCGGCGCGGGGGGCTTGGCCCTCGGTGCTCGTCCGGCCTGGGCGGTCCACGAGGGTTACCAGGCCGTGGGCGACGTGGGCATCTTCCAGCTCGCCTACAAGCTAGAGCTTCTGGAGGGCACGTTCTACGACATCGGCGCGGCCTCCGGCCTCTTCGCCGGCAACGATCTGGCGCAGATCGCGGCGATCCGCGACCACGAGTTCGCGCACGCCGACGCCATCGCGTCGACCCTCTCGGCCGCAGGCGCCGAGGTACCGGCGACGCCCGAGTTTATCTTCCCGGACGACGCGACCGCGGACGCGGCGACGTTCCTCGGGTACGCGGCGACGTTCGAGCCGGTGGGGATCGGGGCCTACCAGGGCGCCGCTCCGGCGCTCGTCGACAAGAACCTGCTGGCGGCGGCGATCTCGATCCACAACGCCGAGTGCCAGCACCGCTGCGCGATCAACATCCTTCAGGGTGTCGTACCGCCGAACAACATCGCGTTCGAAGAGGCGCTGCCGCTGGACGCAGTTCTGGCCGCCGTCGCCCCGTTCGGCGTCACGGCTTAAGGGAGGGGACAGAAACAGATGGAGAAGCACACGATCAATCTGCCTAGCGTGGAGGAGTTCGCGCGGCCCCGGACCAGGAGCAACTTCCTGAAGGCGCTCGCGGCCGCGGCCGTCGGTACCGTCGCCGGTACGGCGCTCCTCTCCGGTCGCGCGGAGGCGCAGACCTACGGCGGCGCCAGCGGCGGCGGCGACATCGACATCGCCAACTTCGCCCTCACGCTCGAGTACCTCGAGGCCGAGTTCTACGGGATAGCGCTCGACTCCGGCGTCCTCGCCGAGCCCGCCCTCAGCTACATCGCGGCCACGTACGACCACGAGAACCAGCACGTCAACGCCCTGATCGAGCTGATCACGGGCGCCGGCGGCACCCCGGTCGCCAAGCCGGAGTTCACCTTCCCGGAGGGCGCGTTCTCGAGCCAGGCTTCGATCCTGGAGCTCGCGGGCACGTTTGAGCCCGTGGGCGTCGGCGCCTACCTCGGCGCCGCCCCGATGATCTCCGACCCGGCCGTTCTGGCCGCGGCCGGCAGCATCGCCGGGGTCGAGGGCGAGCACGTCGTCGCCATCAACAACCTCAACGGCGTCGTGCCCCCGGCGAACACGGCCTTCCCGGCCGCGCTGACCCAGGACGAGGTCCTCGCCGCCGTGGCGCCGTTCCTCGGCATGGGCTCCATGATGGAGACGGGTGGCTCCAAGCCCGCCCCGGGCGTGGGCAGCGAGAAGGCTTACTAGGCCTCTGAACGCTCACAACCGCAGCATGTACCACCGGAGCAGGGCGTTCTTCTACGCCCTGCTCCTCCTTTCGCTCTTCGCCCTGCCGTCCTGCGGCGGCGCCGAAGAAGCGGAACAGCCCGCGCCTTCGGAAGGGACCCGGACAGCCCCGGCCACGGGGGAGATGGCCCCGGAGACCACCGCCGCCGAAGAGACGACCGTCGCCGGTGGGATGACCGTCGCCGGGAGGACCACCGCCTCGGAGGCGACGGGCGAGGTCGCGGAGGCCCCGAGGGCGTCCCGAAGTTCAGGGACTTCTTCGAGGAGGGCGAGGGGAACGAGCCCGTGCAGCTTCAGGGCGCGGCGGGCTCGGCGGGCGCGATCCCCGCGGTCAAGCCGTTCAATTTCGGGCGGGATCCCGGGGCCCGGAGGACAAGACGCTCTACATCACCATCCCCAAGCTCGGCCTGGAGGGCGTCCCCGCCTTCGACGAGGTCTCGGAGGAGGCCCTGACGGAGGGCACGGCCCACATCCCCGCCACCGGCTACCCGTGGCAGGAGGGGGCGAACGTCTACGTCGCCGGGCATCGTCTCGGCTATCCCGGCACCCGCTCCGACCGCGTCTTCTACGACCTCGACCTGCTCGTCCCCGGCGACGAGATCCTCGTGACGGACTCCGCCGGCGGCGAGTACAGGTACGTCGTCAGCGAGCAGATCGTGGTCCCGCCCGATAACGTCGAGGTGATGAACCCCGTCGAGGGCAAGTCCCTGCTCTCCCTCCAGACCTGCACCCTCCCGGACTACGCCGAGCGCATAGTCGTCCAGGCGGAGCTGGTCTAGGGAGGCCAGCGGGTTCTCCGATCCCGACGATAAGCCCTCCCGGGCGGCGTGCTAAGATCTGCGCCGGTCGGGAGCGGTATCTCTTGGAGGTAGCGAGGAACCTTGGAAGCGGTCTTTCGTTTGAGCGTACTCTCGAGCGGCAGCTCGGGTAACGCCACCTATCTCGAGACCGGCAAGCGCGGGGTCCTCGTCGACGCCGGCCTCTCCTGCAAGAAGCTCAAGGGGCTGCTGGCCCGCGTCGGTCGCGGCCTCGACGATGTCTCGGCCGTCTTCGTCACGCACGGTCACGCCGACCACACCTCCGGGGTGAAGTCGCTGCTGCGCGAACGACGGATCCCGGTCTACGCGGCGCCGGGCGTCGCGGAGGCGGTGAAGGGGTCCGAGCCGGTCCCCGCCGGGGAGACCCTGGACTTCGGCGCCCTCGCCGCGACGTTCTTCGCGGTGCCGCACGACGCCCCGACCTACGGCCTCCGCGTCTCCGACGGCAGGAGGTCCGCCGCCCTCGCCACCGACCTCGGCGAGATCAGCTTCGAGACCATCGAGCACATGCGCGGCGTCGAGGCCCTGGTCCTCGAGGCGAACCACGACCCGGAGTGGCTCCGGCGCGGGCCGTACTCCGCGGATCTCAAGCGCCGCGTCGCCTCGCGCATCGGCCACCTCTCGAACGAGCAGGCGGCGGAGGCGGCGCTCGCCCTCGCCCCGCACGGCCTCAAGGACCTCGTCCTCGCCCACCTCTCGGAGACGAACAACTCCCCCATGCGAGCGACCGGCACCGTCCGCCGTGTGCTCAAGGCCGCGGGCCACGACGGCATAAGGGTACGGGCGGCGATCGCCAGGCACCCCACGCCCTGGATCGAGGTCGGCCAGCCCATCCAGGACCACCGACACGTCTACCGCTACGGGGAGGAGGGCGCGGAGCGCTCCCGACTCTTCGACCTGGGGTAGAAAGCCATGATCCGGCGCGCAACCGTCCTCGCCGTCGGGCGACTGAAAGGTTGGGCCGCCGACGGCTCGGACGACTACCTCAAACGCCTCCGCCGCTACTTCCCGATCGAGGTCGTCGAGGTCCCCGAGGAGGACCTCAACCGCCGCGCCCCCGCGGAGGTGCTCTCCGCCGAGGCGACGAGGCTCCTCAGGCGCCTCCCCGAAGGAGCACACCTCGTCGTCCTCGACCGCGAGAGGGGCCGCCGGTTCTCCTCCGAGGACCTGGCGAGGCACCTGGACGACCTCGGCCTCTCGGGGAACAGCCACGTCGCCTTCGTCCTCGGCGGCCCGCTCGGTCTCGCGCCCGAGGTGCTGCAGAGAGCCGACACCAGGCTCTCCTTCGGCGACATCACGCTGCCCCACGCCCTGGCGCGGGTGGTCCTGCTCGAACAGCTCTACAGGGCGGCCAAGATCAGCCGGGGCGAGAAGTACCACTACTAGCCTCCGCTTATAGGGCCGTCTCGGACGAAGGTATTCTCGCCTCTGCTTTCAACATAGAGGTTAACCGGACCGGTTCTTGCGCAAGGGCGGAGAGCAGGCCCGAAAGCCCTCGCTCGCGGGTCGGCCGACTGCCCCTAAAAGCGGTACTATGTGCATGTATATGCAGGTGCAGATAGACAGTTTCGAGGACGATGGCATGGCGGTACTTGTGGGCTACCCGAAGGGGCGCAGGGCGTTCGACGTGCCCCGGGAGCTGCTGCCCGAGGGGTGTGGCGTTGGGGACGTGTTCGAGGTCCGGTTCGTGAGGGACGAGGGGGCGTCGGAGCGGGCGTCGGCGGAGAACCGGCGGTTGATGGGCGAGCTGCTCGGGCGCGGGGAGGGCCGCTCGTGAGCCTCGAAGCGCGGCTCGCCGGCGCCCTCCGCGAGGCGGCGCGGGAGGCCTACGGGGTGGAGCTCGACGGGGTGCACGTCGAGCGGCCCAACGAGGCGGCGCACGGGGACTTCGCCTCGAACGTCGCCCTCGCGAACGCGAAGGTCTTCCGGCGCAACCCGCGAGAGGTGGCCCAGGGGCTCGCCGAGGCGCTGAAGGCGCCGTTCGTCGAGGACGTCGAGGTGGCGGGGCCGGGGTTCATAAACTTCCGGGTCTCGTCGGAGGCGTTCGGGGAGGAGCTCGGCGGGCTACTCTCGACCGGCGAAGGCTACGGTCGGCGGGAGCCGTCCGGAGCCCCGATCCTGCTGGAGTACGTGAGCGCCAACCCGACCGGTCCCATGACCGCCGCGCACGGGCGCCACGCCGCGTACGGGGACTCGCTCGCCCGGATCATGGCCGCCTCCGGGCGCAAGGTCTCGCGCGAGTACTACTTCAACGACGGGGGAAACCAGATCCGGCTCCTCGGCGAGTCCGTCGCCGCCCGCTACGCCGAGCTCTTCGGACGCGAGCGGCCCGTCTCCGACGCGTCCGCCCTCTACAAGGGCGAGTACATCCGCGACATCGCCGAGGCCCTCAAGGAAAGGGACGGCGACCGCTACCTGGACGCCGATCCGGCCGAGGCTTTGCCGGCCATCACGTCCTTCGCGACGGACTGGTGCATGGCCGGCATCCGGGAGACCCTCGCCCGGGCCCGCTCCGGCTTCGACCGCTACTTCAACGAGAAGAGCCTCTACGAGTCCGGCGAGGTCTCGGAGGTGATCGAGGAGCTCAAGGGGCGCGGCCACGCGTACGAGAGCGAGGGCGCCCTCTGGCTCGAATCCACGAGGTTCGGGGACGACAAGGACAGGGTCCTCGTGAAGCGGGACGGCTCGTACACCTACATGGCGCCGGACCTCGCCTACCACCGCGACAAGTGGAACCGGGGTTTCGGGACCGCAGTGGACGTGCTCGGCGCGGACCACGCGGGCTATCCGCCGCGCATCCGGGCCGGGATCGTCGCCCTCGGGCTCCCCGAGGACTTCCTCGACGTCGAGCTCGTGCGCCTCGTGAAGCTCCTCCGCGGCGGCGAGCAGGTCAAGGTCAGCAAGCGGGCCGGCAACTTCGTGACGTTCGACGAGCTCATGGACGAGGTGGGGGAGGACGCGGCGCGCTACTTCTACGTGCGCTCCTCGCACCGCACGGAGATGAACTTCGACCTCGCCGTCGCCGTCCAGCAGTCCGACGAGAACCCCGTCTACTACGTCCAGTACGCCCACGCCCGCATCGCGAGCATCTTCCGCCGCGCCGAGACGGACCCGGGCTCGATCCGGAACGTCCCGGAGGGCGAGTTCGCCCCGAGGAGCGAGCGCTCCTCCTCGAGCTCCTCGACTTCCCGCGCGTGATCCAGAACGCCGCCGCGAAGAGGGAGGTCCATCCCTGCCGACCTACCTGGAGACCGTCGCGACGCGCTTCCACCGCTTCTACACGGTGCACCAGGTGCTCGTGGAGGACGAGGCCCTCAGGCAGCGGAGGCTCGCCCTGTGCGCCGCCACGAAGCTAGTCCTGGCGTCCGGTTTGAACCTCCTCGGGGTCGAGGCGCCAGAGAGGATGTAGGCGGGCCGGGGGCCCTTGCGCTCTGGGCTGCGTAGACGTGGCCGGGCGGGGCGCAGCGTGTGCTTGCGCAAGATAGCGCCGTTCGTATCGGACCGCTGCGCGGGAGGCGCCTCGAGGTGGCGGAGCTAGAGTGGTTCCGCCACCTCGAGACTACTGGTTATGGTTGACAAGATCAGATGCCCCAGCCTCGCGTACAGCGCGCCGACCAGCAGCGAGGATCTCGGCGGTTTCATCCTCGCCTCTTCAAGAACGTCTCCTTCACGTCCGCCTCCTCGCCCGGTCGAAGCGCGCCGCTGGCCTCCGGTAACTTCCCCTACGCCCGAAGCGCTAGCCGAGGAACGGGGACCGCGGTCTCGCTCGTGCGGGCAGGCTTTCGGAGGACTTCGAGCCTGCTCCTACCGCGGACGGTGCGATTGGGTGGCGGGTGCTGGTGACGGCAGGGAGGGGGCCGGGATCGTCGGTCCCGGCCCCTCCCTATTGGCGGCGCGCTACTTGACCGTGAAGCTCCACCCGGCGGTCGCCGACATTCCTTGCGGATCGGCCACGTATATCTTGACCTTGTGGAAGCCCGGCGCGAGGCTCGGGTGTAGCTGAGCCGGCTGCCGCTGTAACCGAAGGTCGTCACCTTGCGCCCGTCGACGAACAACTGGATGCTGGCCCTGGACAGAGCCGACTGGGCGTCGGCGACGGTGGCCCGATCGTCGGCGTCCGATCGTAGGTGGTCCCGTTGGGGACGGGGTTCAAGTACCGCACCCAGGGGCCGTGTCGTTTGTGGCGGCGGCATGAGCGTTGACGAGCCCCCGGCCGAAGAGCACGTCCTTGCCGGGAGCACCGAGGTCGGTGGCGGTCGCCTCCAGGCGACGGCGTATCTCGGTGGCGGGGAGGCCCCGGGAGGCAAGGTTGGCCGCGATCCCCGAGACGAACGGGGCCGCCATGCTAGTCCCGTTCTTGTGCCCGTAACTTCCGAGCGCGACCGGCAGGGTCGAGAGTATCCTCTGCGAGTTGGGAGCGCCCAACTGGCCGCCCGGCGCGGCGACGTCGACCCAGCTTCCGAAGTTGGAGAAGTTCGAGTCGCCGTTGGACGTGTTCGTGGCCGAGACCGCTATCGCGTTCGGGTAGGCGGCCGGGTAGTTCGGCGTGCTTACGGCGTCGTTCCCCGCCGACGCGACGACCACGACGTTGTTCCTCCACGCGTTGTCCACAGCGTTCTGCGCGACTGTAGAAGAGCCGTACCCGCCGAGCGAGAGGTTGATGACCTCGGCGTCGAGCCGGACGGCCTCGTTTATGGCGGCGATGATGTCCTCGTCGGCGCAGCCCAGATCGTCGCACACCTTGTAGTTGAAGAGCAGGCCGTCGGGGGAGGCCCCGGCGATGCCGGTGCCGTTGCTGGTCAGCGCCGCTGCTATACCGGCCACGTGGGTGCCGTGACCTTCCGTGTCCACGACGGTCGGGGTGTTGTTGATGAAGTCCCAGGAGTCCATTACCCGGAGATGTCGGGGTGGCTCTCGTCGATGCCGCTGTCGATGACGGCGATGGTCGCCCCGGTGCCCCTGGCCGTGTCCCAGGACGGGTAGGCCCTGAGCTTGGGCAGGCCCCACTGCTGGGGGCGAGCGGGTCGTTGGGCGTGAACAGGGGCTTGCGCACGTAGTTGTAGTCGGTCGCCTCGACGTTGGGATCCCGCTCCAACTCCTCCTTCTTGCGCTCCAGCCCTCGCTCTCGCGCTCCTTCGGTCCGCTCGTTCTTTACCGCCGCGAACGAGAGGACCTCGGCGTCGTTCTCGGCGAGTTCCTTGTCGACCCGCGCGCCGACTTTCTGTTTCACACCGTCCTCGCTCGCCGCGGAGGCCTTCTCCTCGTACGTGACGATCAACTCGCCCGCGACGTAAGGGTTCCCCTGGGCATCCTTGTCTACCTGGCGCTCGGGCTGCGCCTGGGCTTCTGCAGGACCGACGGGTGCCGTCCTCGCCCGCTCCGCCTTCGCCTCATCCAGTTTCTTGGCCTCCTCGGCGGAGAGCTTGGGCTTCTCGGCCGAAGCGCCTCTATCCTCGGACTCGCCTCGAGCCTGCGGCGCGAGCCACAGCAGCGACAGCGCCGCGAGCAACGCCATCAACATCACCCCCACGCTCCTGAACCACCCGCTGCCCCTGACAGTGTGCATCTCGTGCTCCTTCCGAACGAGGCGGGGCGACTCTTGCCCGCCGTTTGCTTCAGATCTCCCTGCCCGCCCATGACGCCATCCCGCGAAGGAGCACGTCCTGCTTGAACCCGGCCGCCGCCGGCCGTCTCACGCTTGCTCCTCCTCTCGCAGTCCCCGCGTCCGCCTCTCAAGGGACAGCGCTCTCGACCTCCACGTCCGGCTCGTCGCCGAACTTCTCCTCGACCCTCTTCAACACCTCCTCCAGCTTCTCCCGAGCCTCCCGAGGGCGGCCCGCGCGGCGTCGACCTCCGTACCTAGCGGTGACACCGTCTCCCTTCCTGCGACCCAGTCTTGCGCGTCCTGCTCCATCTGAACCTCCGAAAAACGCTCGCTTGCACAACCGTAGTCGGCGCCAGTGCGCACCGGTATCACCCACCCGGGTGTTTCTGAGGAAGTTTTCGTCCCGTTCCTGTAACAAGAAGTAACAAAACAATGCTTGTTGTTGCAATGTAGGGTCCGTGGCATCACCCGAATGGGTATTTGTGGCTTGTACGGTTGCGAGGCGGGTCATGTGATGGGGCTGCGTCATCGGAGGCGAGAGCCTTGCTAGTATCGCGATCTTCGGATACGTTCGGGAACGGGAGGCATCTCCGCCAGCCTGTACCGGGTCGCATTTTGGGGGCAGTACAGGTTTGAGGTCTTAGAGAGAACGCGGGAGGAGTTAGGGTTTGGGCTCCACGAGGGTCTTTGAAGGCGTTACCGTTCGCTATTCGAGGCTGCGGGGACGGGATGCTCGTGGCCGGCAAGGACGGAACCGTCGTGGACGCCAATCCGGCGGCCTGCCGGCTTCTTGGGCTGGAGTCCGAGCGGCTCGTCGGGTCCGCGTTGGTGGCGCACTTCGACCCCGTAGACGAGAGGCTCGGGCGTGCCTGGGAGGAGTTGCGGGCGACGAGCAGGTTCGACGGGGGCTCCTCATCAGGCGCGCGGACGGGACTAGTTTCACGGCGGAAGTCGCGCTGCGGGGGGGACATGGAGAGGAGATCGCCGTGGTACTCCGAGCCGTCGGCGAGCGCGAGCGGATCGGGGGTAGCCCCGCGGGCGAGGAGGCGTTCAGGGCGCTCGTGCATGGGGCGCCGGACCTCGTGGCCGTCACCGACGCGGAGGGGGTGTTGGGGTACGTCAGTCCCTCCGTGGAGCGGATGTACGGCCACAAGCCCGAGGAGGTCGTGGGGAGGAACCTCCTGGAGTTTGTCCACCCGGAGGACCATCCGGCGGCGCTCAAGGACCTCGCGTGGACCGCTCGCAATCCGGGGGTGGTAGGGATGCCGGGGCCGCTGGTGCGGCTCGGGCACCGGGACGGCACGTGGCGCCACGTCGAGACCTCCGCCTCCAACCTGCTCGACGAGCCCGGGGTGCGCGGTCTCGTGTTTCACGGCCGCGACATAACCGACAGGGTCAGGCTCGAAGAGGAGTTGCGGGGGAGCGAGGAGCGCTTCAAGGCGCTGGTGGAGAACGCCCAAGACTTCGTGGTCTTGGCCGACGAGAACAACGTCGCGCTCTACGCGAGCCCGGCGATAGGCCAGATCCTGGGTTACTCCCCGCAGGAGTTCGTCGGGACGCGTATCTCGGGCTACGTGCATCCCGACGACTGCGAGTGGGCTCTTGGCAAGGTGGCCGAGGTGTTGCCGGTCCCCGGGTCGCACAACCTGGGGACCGCGAGGTACCGGCACGAGGACGGCTCCTACCGCTACCTCGAGGTCGTCGTCAACAACAAGCTCGAGGACCCGGTTCTACGAGGGGTGGTGTGCAACTGCCGCGACGTGACGGCGCGCGTCGAGGCGGAGAGGGCCCTGCGCGCGAGCGAGGAGCGCCACCGGGCGCTCAACGAGAACGCTCTGGACTTTGTCGTGGTGCAGAGGGCCGACAACACGCTCTCGTACGTCAGCCCCTCGATAGAGCGGTTGCTGGGCTACAAGCCGGAGGAGGCCGTCGGGAAGGTCGGGGCGGACTTCATACACCCCGAGGACCTGGAGTGGGCGTGGCCGCTGTTCTACGAGCAGCTCGAGAAGCCCGGGATCAACGAGGGCGTCGTCATCCGTTACCGGCACAAGGACGGCTCCTGGCGATGGTTCGAGTCGGCGTGCAACAACCAGCTGGCGAACCCCGCCGTGAGAGGTCTCGTCTTCAACTGCCGGGACGTGACCGCGCGCGTCGAGGCGGAGACCAGGCTCAGGGAGGCCGAGGAGCGGTATCGGCGGCTGGTCGAGCGGGTGCCGGCGGCGACGTACATCGAGAGGAACGACGCGGAGAGCTCGACGGTGTACGTCAGCCCGCAGATCGAGGAGATGCTCGGTCACACGCCGGAGGAGTGGATCTCCGACCCCGGGCTCTGGCTCCGCACGCTCCACCCCGAGGACCACGGGCGGGTGCTGGCCCGCCACCTCAAGTGCAACGGGACCGGCGAGCCGTTCGAGGAAGAGTACCGCTGCATCGCCAGGGACGGGCGGGAGGTCTGGGTGCGCGACGAGGCCGTGCTGCTGCGCGACGAGCGCGGGGAGCCACTCTACTGGCAGGGGGTGAAGATAGACATTACCGCTCGCAAAAAGGCCGAGCTCGAGATCCTGCGTCTCAACACGAAGCTCCGGAGCCAGGTCGCGGGGTTCACCTCAGAGCTCAAGGCCGCGCTGGCCGGGCTCGAGGAGAGCGAGCGCTACCTGGAGGAGAGGGAGGCGCACTTTCAGGACACCTTCGAACTCGCCGCGGTAGGGATGGCGCACGTCGCCCTAGACGGGCGTTGGGTCCGGGTCAACAAGAAGCTCTGCGAGATCGTCGGCTACGAGCGTGAGGACCTCACGAAGAAGACATTCCAGGACGTCACCCACCCGGAGGATCTCGAAGCCGATCTCGAGCAGGTCGAGAAGCTGCTCGCGGGCGGTATCCCCTCTTACGCCATGGAGAAGCGTTATGTGAAGGGTGATGGCTCCACCGTCTGGGTGGAGATCTCCGTCTCGCTGGCGCGCAAGCCCTCCGGCGAACCGGACTACTTCATCTCCGTGATCGAGGACATCGACCAGCGCAAGGGGGCGGAGGCGCTCTTGAAGCTGCTATCGGCGAGGGAGGTCGAGATCCTCGGCCTCATGGCCAAGGGACGGACCAACACCGAGATCGCCGGGGACCTTGGGTTCAGCCCGAACACCGTCAAGACGCACGTCAAGAGCATTACGGCGAAGCTCGGCGTCTCGGATCGCACCCAGGCCGCCGTCTACGCCGCCGGGGTGGGCCTCTTCACCCCCCGCTTCAGAGTCCCGACGGGGCTTCCCGGCATGGGCGCCTGACCGGCGAGGCGGCGCTCGGATATACTTGAGGGCCATCGGAGCAGACCAAGACTCACGGGGTGATATGGGCAGCGACGGCCGGCTGACGATCTGCCAGATCAGCGACATCCACTGCGGCAGCGCCTACTTTATCCCGGACCTCCTCGAACGCTCCATCCTGGAGATCAACGACATGGAACCGACCGCGGTGGTCGTCTCGGGGGATCTGACGGACGCGGGTTACCGGCAGGAGTTCGAGCAGTCGGCGGAGTACGTGAGCCGTTTTCGGTGCCAGAACGTGATGGTCATCCCGGGCAACCACGACTCCCGGAACGTCGGCTACATCCACTTCGAGCGGCTCTTCGGCGAGCGGTACTCCGTGATCGAGTTCGACGAGGCGATCATGGTCGGGGTCGATTCCTCCGAGCCGGACCTCAACGATGGGCGGGTCGGGCGCGAGCACTACGGCTTTATCCGCAGCTGCTTCGAGAACGCGGGGAACCGGCTCAAGATCTTCGTGGTGCATCACCACCTCGTTCCGATACCGGGGACGGGCCGCGAGCGGAACATCATCTTCGACGCGGGCGATCTCCTGGAGCTTCTGGCCGAGCTCGACGTGGACCTCGTCCTCTCCGGGCACAAGCACGTCCCGTACTCGTGGCGCCTGGAGAACATGTTTATCGTGAATGCCGGCACGGCCTCGACGACGCGCCTGAGGGGGAACACGCGCCCCTGCTACAACATCATCGAGATCGAGGGTCCGCGCGTGAAGGTCTTCCGCAAGTACCCTTTCAAGGAGCGCGAGCTCGCGGTCGACTTCGACGCCGAGACCCACCAGTACTCGCGCTACGAGGACAAGATAGACGCGCAGGTCCAGGCCCCGTCGGAGATCCCCGGCCTGGGCACGGGAGACGCGTAAGCGGCCCCCTTGAGGGCGATCTTCCTTATCGACGGCGAGCACTACCCGCCCGTCGTCTTGCAGGCGATGAGGGCCATCGAGGGCTCGATGGGCCTGACGGCCGTGGCGGCGGCGTTTCTAGGCGGCACGGAGAAGCTGAAGGAGGGGACGGATTACGGCGTGCCGCTCGTGCGCGACGCGGACCCGGTCTCCGCGGTCGCGAACGCGCTCCGCGAGCATCCGGGGGTCGAGGTGGTCGTGGACCTCTCGGACGAGCCGGTGGTCGGGTACCGGGAGCGGATGCGCATAGCCTCGCTCGTCCTCGCCGCCGGGGCCCGCTACAAGGGGAGCGACTTCGAGCTCGCGCCGCCGGCGTTGCGCCGCGTCTCCACGAAGCCCTCGCTCGCGGTGATCGGGACGGGCAAGAGGGTGGGGAAGACGGCGGTCTCGGGGTACCTGGCCCGCCTGCTCTCGCGCAACGGCTTCGACCCTTGCGTCGTCTCGATGGGGCGCGGGGGGCCGGAGGAGCCCGAGGTGATCGAGGGCCACAAGATGAGCGTCGGGAGCGACTTTCTGCTGGAGGCCCTGGAGAAGGGGGCGCACGCAGCGAGCGACTGCTACGAGACGGCGGCGCTGAGCCGGGTCGTCACGGTCGGGTGCAGGAGGTGCGGCGGCGGCCTCTCCGGGGAGCCGTTCGTCTCGAACGTCCTGGAGGGGGCGGAGGTCGCGAACGGGCTTCAGACACACCTCACGCTCTTCGACGGGTCGGGGGCGGCGGTGCCGCCGGTCGAGGTTGGGGGCGCGTGCTCGTCGCGGGGGCCCACCAGGACCCGGAGTACATAGCCGGGTACCTCGGGGCCTATCGGCTCCTCGTCTCCGACCTCCTGCTGCTGACGATGAGCGAGGAGCCGATGGCGGACGCCGCCAGGGTGCGGGCCGTCGTGGAGGCGGTGGGGAGGTGAGGCCGGATCTCCCGGTTCTGCCCACGATCTTCCGGCCCCGACCGGTCGGCGAGGTTCGGGCCTGCGCGTCTCCTACGTCTCGACGGCGCCGGCCGCCGTGCTCCCGAAGCTCGCCGGGCACCTGGAGGAGCGCTACGGGTGCGAGGTGGTCGCCTCCTCCGGGAACCTCTCGGACAGGAAGGCGCTCGCGCGCGACCTCGACGCCGCGCGCGACCTCCCGTTCGACGCGTACCTGACCGAGATAAAGGCGGCGGCGATCGACGTGGTCACGCGCCGGGGGGCGGAGGAGGGCAGGCCGGTCCTGTACTGCGACAACGACCCCGTGGCCGCGGCCGGAGAAGGCGCGGCCCTCGACGGGGCGCTCCTCGCCCTCGCCCGGGAGGCCATCGCTCGTTTCGAGGCCGGGCCCGTCGGGAGTGACCCCGGCAAGAGAAGTGGTGTATAATAATGGCATCGACGCACCACCGGCAGGTCTAACCTCCGGCAGTCCCGCGTCGATTCCGATGGAGCCCGACCCGATGGGTCTTCGCAACCGCAGGACCCCGGTTTGTAGGGGAGGTCGAGTGGTCTTCTTGTATGAGCATGGCTGAGCGTCGCTCCGGGAGCGTTGCGGCCTTCGCGATCGAATACGCCGCAGTCACCGAGCGCGTCGCCCTCCGGGTCGCGCCGTTCGGCGGGGCCGGGGTCCCCGAGCGGGCCTACCCTCTGGCCATGGAGACGTTGAGGCAAGAGCTGGACGCCATGCCCTTCTGCGGGCGCGTGGCGATACTTCGAGAGGAGCGCCTCGACGAGAAGGGCGAGATCCAGTCCCTCGTCGCCTCCCCCGGCACGCTGAAGCTCGGCGACACGCTCGGGACGGCCGACCCGGATCAGGGCGAGGTCGACCTGGCGGTCGAGCCGATCGAGGGCCTGACCCTCCTCTCGCGCGGGCAGCAGGGCTCGATCGCCGCGATCGCGGCGGCCCCCAGGGGGACGATGCTCAAGACGCCCGACATGTACATGAGCAAGCTCATCGTGGGCCCGAACTCGCGCGGCAGGATCGACATAGACGCGCCCGTCTCGGAGAACGTAAACGCCATCGCGGAGGGCTACGGGCGCAGGCCGTCGGAGATAACCGTGGCGGTCCTCGAACGCGAGCGGCACGAGGACCTCGTCGAGCAGATAAGGGCGACGGGGGCCAGGATCCAGCTCCGGCAGGAGGGCGACCTCACGCCGGCGATCGCCGTGGGCCTGCGCGGGGCGGGGCTGCACGCGATCATGGGCATCGGCGGGGCGCCCGAGGGTATCCTCGCCGCCGCCGTGATGAGGTGCCTCGGCGGGGAGATGCAGGCCAAGATGTGGCCCACCCAGCGCTCCCAGGTCGAGAAGCTCAGGGAGTACGGCCTCGACGATCCCGAGAAGAAGCTCACGATGGACGACCTCGTCCGGAGCACGGACGTCGTCTTCGCGGCGACGGGGATCACGTCCGGCGAGATCCTCAACGGGGTGAGGTACTTTCGCGGGGGCGGCAGGACCCACTCCGTGGTGATGTCCACCGAACCCCGTATGGTACGATTCATGGACACCATCCATGCCCTCGAGCCCGAGGCCGGGACGCAGGGCTTCCAGCTTTAAAAAGATAAGTTCACCATTTTATGAAGCCACGCATTCGCGTACCGAAACAGGAGAGGTAGAGAAATATGACGGAGTTAGCCACCCTCGAGCGCAAGCCCCTGAGCGACCTGCACCAGATCGCTTCGCAGCTTGGCATCGAGTCGTACCGCAAGTACCGCAAGCCCCAGCTTGCCGAGCTGATCTACAAGACCGCGACCGAGCAGGCCGACGGCGCGAAGACCGAGCCCGAACCGGTCGCGACGACCGAGCAGCCCGCCGCCGATAGCGCCGCCGCGACCAACGGCGCGGCGACCGAGGCCAGAAACGGGTCGGCCAACGGCGCCGCCGGCGTCGCCACCGAGACCCCCCGCACCGACCCCTTCGGCGAGGCCGACACCGCCGCCGTGGCGGCCCCCGAGGAGGTCGAGAAGCGGCGCAACGAGAAGAAGGGCCGCGACAAGGGCGAGGGCCGGCGCGAGGGGCGCGGGGACAAGGGAGAGAAGGCCGAGCGCGGCGACGGGCAGGCCCCCGTCCAGAGCGGCGTCCTCGACGTCCTGCCCGACGGGTTCGGGTTCCTAAGGACCAACGGCTACAGCCAGGGCAAGGGCGACGTCTACGTCTCCACGTCCCAGATCAAGCGCTTCAACCTCAGGCGCGGCGACGAGGTGGTCGGCCAGATTCGCCCGGCGCGCGACGGCGAGAAGTACCCGGCACTGGTGCGCATCGAGACGGTCAACGGCACGGAGCCCCAGAAGGGCCGCCGCCGGACGAGCTTCGACGACCTGACGCCGCTCTACCCGGAGGACCGCCTCCGCCTCGAGTGGAAGCCCAACGACATCGCCCCGAGGGTCATCGACCTCACGGCGCCGATCGGGAAGGGCCAGCGCGGGCTCATCGTCTCGCCGCCGAAGGCCGGTAAGACGACGATCCTCAAGCAGATCGCGCAGTCCATCGCCGCGAACTACCCCGAGGTCAAGCTCTTCGTCCTCCTCGCCGACGAGCGGCCGGAGGAGGTTACGGACTGGGAGCGGAGCGTGCAGGAGGCGACCGTCGTCTCCTCGACCTTCGACCAGCCCTCCGAGAACCACATAGCCGTCGCCGAGCTCGTCCTCGAGCGCGTCAAGCGGCTCGTCGAGGAGGGGGAGGACGTAGTGGTCCTGCTCGACTCGATCACGCGCCTCGCCCGCGCCTACAACCTCGCCGCACCCGCCTCGGGGCGCATCCTCTCCGGCGGCGTCGACTCCGCCGCGCTCTACCCGCCGAAGAAGTTCTTCGGCGCGGCCCGGAACATCGAGGACGGCGGGTCACTCACCATCCTGGCGAGCGCGCTCGTGGAGACCGGGAGCCGCATGGACGAGGTAATCTACGAGGAGTTCAAGGGCACGGGCAACATGGAGCTCCACCTGGAGCGCAAGCTCGCGAACAAGAGGATCTACCCGGCGATCAACGTCGAGGACTCCGGCACGCGCAAGGAAGAGCTCCTCATGGAGCCCGCCGAGGCCCAGCGGGTCTGGCAGGTCCGGAGCATCCTGGGGGCTTTGGGCACCGACCAGAAGGTCGAGCTCCTCATCCAGAAGCTCAAGGAGACCCGCACCAACGCCGAGTTCCTCCGCGAGCTCCAGCGCGTCCGCGGCTAACGCGAGCGCGACGACCCGGGGGCGGCCACGCGGTAGCGGTCGCCCCTCCAGGTTTTTCTCGCCCGGCGCGGTAAAATACGTTCTTACGACCAATTACAACCGGAGGCTTCTATGAAGACCGACATACATCCCCAGTACACGACGACGCACGTCCATTGCACGAGCTGCAACACCGACTTCGATACTCGCTCGACGGCGGGCGACGCGATCACGGTCGACGTCTGCTCGAACTGCCACCCCTTCTACACGGGCAAGCAGCGCATCCTCGACTCCGGTGGCCGGGTGCAGCGGTTCAGGAACCGCCAGCAGGCCCGCCAGAACCGATAGGGGCTGCGTCGTGAGGGTCGGCGGACAGGCGGTCATGGAGGGCGTCCTGATGCGCTCCCCCAACTTCTGGGGGATGGCGGTCAGGACGCCGAAGGGCGAGCTCGACGTTCAGGCGGAGCCCTTCCGCTCCATCACGCGCAAGAGCAGGCTCTTCAGGATACCCGTCCTGCGGGGCTTCCTCTCGCTCGCGGAGACCTTGTGGCTCGGCATGCGCGCGCTGGCCCTCTCGACGAACATAGCGCTGGGCGAAGACGAGGACCTCTCCAAAAAGGAGATCGCCTTTACGATGATCTTCGGTCTCGTGCTCGCCTTTCTCCTGTTCCTCGCCGCCCCCGTCTTCGGGACGAAGGGCCTGGGGTGGTTGATCGGGAACAGCATCGAGAACCCGCTCCTCTTCAACCTCGTCGAGGGCGCCTTGAGGATCGGCATCTTCATGCTGTACCTCCTCGGCATCACGGCGGTGAGCAAGGACATAAAGCGCTTCTTCGCCTACCACGGCGCCGAGCACAAGGCCATAAAGGTCTACGAGCGGGGGGAGGAGATGATCCCCGCGAACGCCCGCAAGCTCGACACGAGCCACGTGAGGTGCGGGACGAGCTTTATCCTCTACGTGCTCGTGATGAGCATCCTGGTGTTCAGCCTCCTGCCGATAGACTGGTGGGTCGAGGCGCTCGCCGCGCGCGTGGTCGTGATACCGCTCGTCGCCGGGCTCGCCTTCGAGTTCATCATGTGGAGCGCCCGGAACCAGGGCAACCCGATCGTTCGCGTCCTCGTCTGGCCGGGCCTGCAGCTCCAGAAGCTGACTACCCGCGAGCCCACCGACGATCAGGTCGAGGTCGCGATGGCGTCGCTGAAGAAGGTCCTCTCCCTGGAGGAAGAGGCCCGCATCAAGCCCGACGCCACAAACCAGCTCGTAATCTAAAGACCGAGAAGAGTTACACAAGTCATGGATCAACAGGTAGTCAAACTCGCCGAGGAGACGCTGGCGCGCCACGACGCGCTCACCAGGGAGCTCTCGGACCCGAACATCTACTCCGACCAGCGCCGCTACGCGGAGATCGCCAAGGAGCACTCCAGAATGCGGCGCGGGGCAGAGATGTCCCAGGCGCTGCTCGACGCCATACAGGAGGGCCGGGAGGCCCGCGAGCTCGTGGCGACGGCCGAGGACGCCGAGATGCGGGAGTTTCTCGCCGCGGAGGCCGAGGGGGCCGAGGAGAAGGTGGCGGAGCTCTCCGAGAAGATCCGCGTCGAGCTCGTCGACCGCGACCCGAACGACGACAAGGACGTGATCGTCGAGATCCGGGCGGGCGCGGGCGGCGACGAGGCGGCGCTCTTCGCGGGCGAGCTCGAGGAGATGTACTCGCGCTACGCTGATCGCCTGAACTACAAGCACAGGACCCTCTCCTCCAACCCGGCGGAGGTCGGGGGGTACAAGGAGGTCATCCTGGAGATCGAGGGCGACGGCGCCTACTCGGTCTTCAAGCACGAGGGCGGGACGCACCGCGTCCAGCGGGTCCCGAAGACGGAGAGCCAGGGGCGCATCCACACCTCCACGGCGACCGTCGCGGTCATGCCCGAGGCCGAGGACGTGGAGGTCGAGATCGGGCCGAACGACCTGGAGATCGACGTGTACCGCTCCAGCGGCCCCGGCGGCCAGAGCGTGAACACCACGGACTCGGCCGTAAGGATCACGCACAAGCCGACCGGCCTCGTAGTGACGTGCCAGAACGAGAAGAGCCAGCTCCAGAACAAGGAGCAGGCTTTACGCATCCTGAAGTCGCGCCTCCTGGAGCGCGAGATGGAGGAGCGGGCGAAGCAGGCGGGCGAGATGCGCCTCGCCCAGGTCGGGAGCGGCGACCGCTCCGCGAAGGTCCGCACCTACAACTTTCCCCAGGGCCGCATCACGGACCACCGGGTCGGCGTGACCTCGCACAACCTGGAGAGCACGCTGGGCGGCGACCTCGAGGAGTTCACGAAGGCGCTCTCGGCCAAGGAGCGGGCCGAGAAGCTCGCGGCGGAGGCGAACGCGCCGGCTAGCGGCAATGGGGCGACGAGATAAAGTAGCGCGGGCGAGCGTCTACCGCACGGTCCGGGAGGCCGCCCTCAGGCTGAAGGAGGCCGGGGTGCCGGAGCCCGCGGCCTCCGCCGAGATCCTGATGGCCGAGCTCCTCGACCTGCGGCGCGGCAACCTGGCGTGGCGCGAGGAGCCCATGACCGAGGAGCAAGCCGCGACCTACGAGGCCTGGATCCAACGCCGCCTCCGCCGCGAGCCCGTGCAGCGCATCCTCGGCTACACCTATTTCCGCAACCTCGAGCTCGACATCGACGAGCACTCGCTGATACCGCGCCCGGACACCGAGAGCGTGGTGAGCGTCGCCCTCACCCGCATCGACGAACGCGGGGGCTCGTGCCGCGTCCTCGACATCGGGACCGGCTCCGGCACCATCGCGGTGTCCATTGCCCAGGAGCGCCCCCGCTGCGAGGTGCACGCCACCGACATCTCCGAAGGCGCCCTTGAGGTAGCCCGCGCCAACGCGAAGAAGGCCGGCGTAAGGGTCCACCTCCACCACACAGATCTAACCGCCGGCCTCGACGCCCTGCGCGGGAGCGTCGAGGTGCTGGTCTCCAACCCGCCCTACATCACGAGCGCGGAGATCCCGGGCCTCGCCCCCGAGGTCCGCGACTGGGACCCGCGTTCCGCCCTCGACGGCGGCCCCGACGGGTTGGAGTTCTACCGGCGCATCTTCGAGGAGACGCCCCCGCTGCTGGCCGACGGGGCCGGCGTGGTGCTGGAGATAGGCCACGACCAGTCCCGTTCGGTCCTCGAACTGGGCCGGAGCAGGGGGTTCGTCCCCAGGGGCACCGCCCCGGATCTCACGGGTACGCCGCGAGTCGCCCTGCTGAAGTGGACGGGCGGCTCTTGAGGACCGTCGCCCCTCGCGAGGCCGCCGAGCTCCTGCGCGGCGGCGGCGTCGGGCTCGTACCGACGGAGACGGTGGTAGGGCTCGTCGCCGGCGAGACGGGGCTCGACAGGCTCGCGGGGATCAAGGGCAGGGACCCGACGAAGCCCATAGCCTTGCTCTGCCCCTCGGCGGAGAGCGCCTTCGGGCTGGCGTCCCGCGTCCCGCCCGTCGCGGAGGCTCTGGCGCGCTCCCTGTGGCCGGGCCCCCTGACGCTCGTCCTGGATCGGGAGGACGGAGGTACGATCGGCGTCCGGGTCCCCGACCACCCGACGGTGCGAGAGCTGCTCGCCGAGTACGGTAGCCCCCTCTACGCCACGAGCGCCAACCCCGCCGGAGGCCCCGCTCCCGCCACCCTCGATGGGGTGGACCCGGTCATCCGGGAGAGCGCGGACTTCGCCGTCGCCGGCGAGTCGGGGGGCGGGGAGGCCTCCGCCGTCGTGGACCTCTCCGGGGGGCGGGCCAGGATCCTGAGGCCCGGAGCCGGGCTGGACGAGGCGACGCTCTCCCGCATGATGGAGGGGTAAACCGCGTCACGGCGCCCGTTTGAGGCCGTACTGTGCAACGTTTATACTCTGTCGGTCCGTCCGATCAGCAGGGGAAAGGCGTGGGGTACGGCACCATCTGCGGTACGCAACACCGTCGAGCACCGGGACGGAGAGCCCCTAACCCTGAACGGCAAGTAAGTTTTACCGTGAACCGGAGGTAGAAGAATGATAGGCCCGTACACTGAGGTTGATTCAGAGGTTCAGGCGGCGCTCGATGGTGAGCTGGAGCGTCAGAGAACGACGATCGAGTTGATCGCGAGCGAGAACTTTGCGTCTCCGGCGGTGCTTGCCGCGCAGGGCTCGGTGCTGACGAACAAGTACGCCGAGGGCTACCCCGGGAAGAGGTACTACGGGGGCTGCGAGCAGGTAGACAAGGTCGAGGTGCTCGCGATCGAGCGGGCCAAGGAGCTCTTCGGGGCTGAGAGCGTGAACGTGCAGCCGCACTCGGGGAGCCAGGCGAACGAGGCCGCGTACTCCGCCCTGATCGAGCCGGGCGACAAGGTCCTCTCGATGGATCTAGCGCACGGTGGGCACCTCACGCACGGGATGAAGATCAACTTCTCCGGCCGCATGTACGACTTCGTCCACTACGGGGTCGGCGAGGACGGCTACATCGACTACGACGAGGTCCGCGAGACGGCGCGCCGCGAGAAGCCGAAGCTCATCATCGCCGGGGCGAGCGCCTACCCGCGCATCATCGAGTTCGAGAAGTTCCGCGAGGTCGCCGACGAGGTGGGGGCGTACTTTCTGACCGACATGGCGCACATCGCGGGGCTCGTCGCGGCCGGGATGCACCCGTCGCCGGTGCCCTTCTGCGAGATCGTCACGACGACGACGCACAAGACGCTCCGGGGGGCGAGGGGCGGCATGATCCTGAGCCGCGAGCCCTTCGGCAAGAAGGTGAACAGCCGCGTCTTCCCGGGGATGCAGGGCGGCCCCTTGATGCACGCCATCGCCGGCAAGGCCGTCGCCTTCGGGGAGGCGCTGAGGCCGGACTTCAAGGACTACGCCCGGAAGATCGTGGAGAACTCGCGGTCCCTTGCCGAAGGCTTGATGGAGGGCGAGATCAACCTCGTCTCCGGCGGGACGGACAACCACCTCATGCTCGTGGATCTGAGGGGGACGGGGACGAACGGGAAGCAGCTCGAGCACGTCCTCGACGAGGTCGGGGTTACGTGCAACAAGAACATGATCCCGAACGACCCCGAGCCGCCGACGGTCACGAGCGGCGTGAGGCTCGGCACGGCCGCGATGACGACGCGCGGGATGGGGGAGGACGAGATGCGCGAGATCGCGGAGATCATCGTCGCCGCCGTGCGCGGGGAGACCGAGGGGCTGCGTGACCGCGTCACCGCCCTCACGGACGCCTACCCGCTCTATGCCTGAGGGGACGCTGGCCGAGAACCTCCGCGTCGTCGACGGCCCCCTGAGCCGCAACAAGCTCGCGACCCTGCGCGACGAGACCACCGGGACCCCCGAGTTCCGCCGCGCGATGCGCGAGCTCGCCCTCGTGATGGTCGCGGAGGCGACGCGCTCGATGCCGACGCGGACGGTCCGGGTTCGCACCCCGCTCGTGGAGACGGAGGTGGAGGAGATCTCCGGCCCGGTCTGCCTCGTCCCCGTCCTCCGGGCGGGTCTCGGTATGCTCGACGGGGCGCTTGCCCTCCTCCCCGAGGCGACGGTCGGCTTCATGGGCCTTCAGCGGGACGAGGAGACCGCCGAGCCCGTCGAGTACTACGTCAACCTCCCGCAGAACATCGGGGACTACCTCGTGCTCGTCCTCGACCCGATGCTCGCGACGGGCGGGAGCCTCTCCGCGACGCTGACGAAGCTCAAGGAGTACGGGGCGACCTGGATCTCCTGCCTCCACGCCGTCTCCGCCGTGCCGGGCGTCGAGCGCGTGACGCGCGAGCACCCGGACGTGACCTTCTACACCGCCGCCCTCGACCCCGGGCTCGACGAGCGTTCGTTTATCGTGCCGGGCCTCGGCGACGCGGGGGACAGGTTGTATGGAACCCTTTAAGGACCCGTCGGTGGACACCTCGGAGGGCCACGCCGCTCTCAAGAGGGCGCGCCCCTCGTGGGACGAGTACTTTATGCGCATTGCGCACGAGGTCGCGACCCGCTCGACGTGCCCGCGGCTCGCCGTCGGGGCGGTGGTCGTGCGCGACAAGCGCATCCTCACCACCGGCTACAACGGGAGCCCGTCCGGGATGCCGCACTGCGACGACGTCGGGTGTTTGATCCGCATCGTCGACGGCCGCGAGAGCTGCCAGCGGACGCTCCACGCCGAGCAGAACGCCCTGATCCAGGCCGCCTACCACGGCGTCTCCGTGCGCGGCTCCGCCGTCTACTGCACCCACCAGCCCTGCCTCTTGTGCATCAAGATGATCATGAACGCGGGCGTCGAGGAGGTCTATTACGCCGGGGGCTACCCGGACGGGCTGGCGATGGAGCTCGCGAGCGAGGGCGGCCTCTCGGTGGTACGGCTCGGCGACGACCGCGAAGAAGCGCCCGGTTGAGGGGCTGCGAGGCTCGCGGAGACGCCGCCCGTGCGCGGGAAGAAACCGCCGTTGTAGCGGGCTCGAAACAATTTGCAAGAAATTGAAATACTTCGGAGCCTGGAGTAGTATCTAGCCGATGGCGGACACCAATTCGCGCGGGAACGGACGTGGGGGTAATGCGACCCGGTTTCTGGGCATCGGTTTTACTCTGGGGTTGATCCTGGGGCGCCGGTCCTCGCGGGCTTCGTTCTGGACAGGTTTGTCGGCACGCTCCCGCTCTTTCTTCTGGTCGGGGTTGCGATCGGCTTCGTCGGGAGCTTGTACTACGTGCACAGGGCGATAAAGAGCCTGGGCGGTTGATGGGGCGCATTGGAAGCTGGCGTTTCTGTGCGCGGCATGGACGGCGGGGTTGGCCGTGCCGGTGGCCGCCCTGGTCTGGTACCTTTACGGCGGCTCGCACGCCGGGGCCTTGTCGTACGGGGTTGGGGTTGGGATCCTGAGCTTCGTCTCGACGGCGGTGACGGTCTCTTGGCTCCTCAGGGGGACGCGGGCCTGGGTGCTGGCGGGGGCCGGATCGTTCGTGGCGCGCTACGGGTTCGTCGCGGTGGCTCTGGGAGTCCCCGCGTACCTCGAGTCGTGGCCGGCGCTGGCGATGCTCGGCGGGTTCGCCGGGGTGTTTCTGGCCGAGAACGTGGTTCTCGTGCCGGTAGCGTTAAAGATGGCGGGAAACCTTGGAACGGACTACGGTGCGGGTGGCTCGGCGCCGGAGACAGAGGAACGAAGGGTGGAGGTTTGATGGGCTTGTTGACGCTGGCACAGGTGAGTCAGGACGAGTTGAGGCACGAGATCCTGCACACGTGGGAGACCGCCAGGGAGACCTGGCACATACCGATACACCTCGGACCCATCGACATCTCCATAGACAAGAGCGTGTGGTTCCTATTCATAGGGACGGCGCTCACGTTCCTCATACTCTTTGTGGGGAGCAGGATCCTCAGCACGCGGCCCGGCGCGTATCAGGTCATCGTGGAGGAGCTCTACGGCTTCGGGCGCAGCTTCGGCGGTCAGGTCGGCGAGGAGGGGAAGAAGTGGTTCCCGTACACGCTCTCCCTCTTCGTGTTCATCCTCGTGCTCAACCTTATAGGCCTCATCCCGACGAGCTACCCGGTCACCGCCAACATCTCGTTCACGATCGTGCTCGCGCTCATGACGTTCATCCTGACGCAGTACGAAGGCTTCCGGCGTAACGGCCCGGTGAGGTATCTGAAGAGCTTCGCCCCTCCGGGGTTGCCCGCCAAGCCGCTCATGGTGCCGCTGATGACGTTCCTGGAGATCTTGCAGGAGTTCACCAAGCCGCTGACGCTCGGGCTCCGGCTCTACGCCAACATCCTCGCGGGGCACTTGATCATCTTCGTCTTCCTCGGCCTTATCCTGTACTTCGGCCTGAGCGGCGTCGGGGCCATCGTGCCGTTGGTCTCGGTCCCGCTGGCGGTGGTCTTCTACGCTTTCGAGATCTTCGTGGCCGTCCTGCAGGCGTACATTTTCGCTATACTCACGCAGGTTTACATCGAACAGGCGATGTTCCGCGAGGACCACTAGGCCCTCGACCAAACAGGCGTAGCAAAAGCAGAAGAGAGGAGCGGTAATACATGGATATACTGGCGGCGGTTCAACCCTTGCTGGCCCTGCTACTCCAGGCGGACAACAGCGCGGACGGGCTCAAGTACGTCGGGACCGGCATCGCGGCCGGCACGGCGGTCATCGGGCCTGGGGCCGGGATGGGGTACCTGATCGGCCAGACCATAGCGTCGATCCACCGCCAGCCGGAGGCGTTCGACCAGACGAGGACCTTGATGTTCCTCGGCATCGGGCTCGTCGAGGCGTTCGCCCTCTACGGCATCGTCTTCGCCCTCCTCATCGCCTTCGTTCTTTAAGCAAGGCTAGAAAGGGGACGGGGACATGGTCGAGATGGTGGCTCAGCTAGACCCGACGGGTATCTTCGACATACCCAACACGAGGCTGATCTTCTGGGAGGTCGTCGCCTTCCTGATCCTGCTGTTCCTGCTTATCCGGTACGTGTTCCCGCCGATCCGCAAGCAGATCCAGGACCGCCAGCGGGCGATCGAGGAGTCGATCGACGAGGCGGAGCGCACGCGCAGGGAGGCCCACGAGCTTCTGGCCGAGTACCGGCGCCAGATCGACGAGGCCCGCGGCGAGGCGCGCCAGATTCTGGACGAGTCGCGCAAGCAGGGCGAGGCCCAGCGCGAGCGGGCCAAGAAGGAGGCCCGTGAGGAGGCCGATAAGATCATCGAGCGGGCCCGCAACGAGATCGGGCGCGAGCGCGAGGCCGCCCTCCGCGGCGTGCGCCAAGAGGTCGCCGACATGGTCGTCGTGGCCTCCGAGCGCGTCCTCAAGCGCTCCATCGAGCGCGACGACCACGATCGCTTGATCTCGGACGCTCTGGATAGCCTCGAGTCCGACGTCGCCACCTCCGGGGTCGGCGACGGGCGGGGCGGTAGGTAGCGTTTGAGCGCGGTATCGACCTACGCCGAGGCCCTCTTCGAGGCCGCCCGCGAGCGTGGGGAGCTCGAGGAGACGCTAGACAACCTCAGGGAATTTTTGGGTGCCCTGGATGAGAGCGAGGAGCTGAGGCTCTTCTTCTACGGCACCCAGATCCCGGAGAACCAGAAGCGGCGGGCCCTCGACGGGCTCACGGAGGGCATGACGACCTCCACCACGAACTTCTTGAAGGTTCTCACGGACAACGACCGGACGGAGATCCTCGACGAGGTAACGCTGCGGTACGAGGATCTGGTCAAGGAGCACCTCGGAAGGATCGAGGTCGACCTGACGACCGCGGTCGAGCTGACTCAGGGAGAACTCGACGAGGTAAAATCGCGGCTGGGCCGCATTCTGGACGGCAAGGACGTGGTCCTCGAGACCCACGTCGACCCCGAGCTGGTGGGCGGGGCGGTCTTCAGGTTCGGCGGCAGACAGGTAGACGGTAGCGTGCGGGGGCAGCTTGCGAGCCTCCGGGAAACCATGCACGAGAGAGGGGCAGTCTAGTGGGTAGGCTCAGGCCGGAGGAGATCTCCTCCATACTAAAGGGAGCCATAACGGATTACGAGAACCGGGTCCGCACCGAGGAGGTGGGACAGGTTCTAGAGGTCGGGGACGGCATCGCGCGCGTCCACGGCCTGCAGAACGTGATGTATCAGGAGATGCTCGAGTTCGAGGACGCCCGTGGTAACAGGGTCATGGGGCTCGCCCTGAACCTCGAGGAGGACAACGTCGGCGTGATCGTCGCCGGCGACGACACGCACATCCAGGAGGGCAATATCGTGCGGCGCACCGAGCGCCTCGCGAGCGTGCCCGTTGGCGGCGGCGTCCTGGGCCGCGTCATCGACGCTTTGGGCCGTCCGATGGACGGGAAGGGCGAGATCGAGGCCGAGGACAACCTCCCCGTCGAGATCGTCGCGCCGGGCATCATCAAGCGCCAGCCGGTGAAGCAGCCCCTCCAGACGGGCATCAAGGCGATCGACGCGATGATCCCGATCGGCCGGGGACAGCGCGAGCTCGTGATCGGCGACCGGAAGACGGGCAAGACCTCGATCCTGCTCGACACGATCATCAACCAGGCCAACCAGGACGTGAAGTGCATCTACGTCGCCGTCGGCCAGAAGGACTCCTCGGTCGCGGGCGTCGTCTCGTCGCTGGAAGAGGCCGGGGCGATGGACTACACCACCATCGTGAACGCCTCCGCCTCCCAGTCGGCGACGCTGCAGTACCTCGCCCCCTACGCGGGCTGCGCCATCGGCGAGTTCTTCATGAACCAGGGCCAGGACGCGCTGGTGATCTACGACGACCTCTCCAAGCACGCGGTCGCGTACCGGCAGATGATGCTCCTGTTGAGGCGTCCGCCGGGCCGCGAGGCGTACCCGGGCGACGTCTTCTACCTCCACTCGCGCCTCCTGGAGAGGGCCGCGAAGCTCTCGGACGACGCGGGCGGCGGGTCCCTGACGGCGCTGCCGGTCATCGAGACCAAGGCGGGGGACATCTCGTCTTACATCCCGACGAACGTCATCTCGATCACGGACGGGCAGATCTTCCTCGAGGGCGACCTGTTCAACGCGGGCCAGCGCCCGGCGATCGACACCGGCAACTCGGTGAGCCGGGTCGGTTCCTCGGCCCAGATCAAGGCGATGAAGAGCGTGGCGGGCACGCTGCGGCTCGACCTGAACCAGTACCAGGAGCTGGCGAGCTTCGCCCAGTTCGGGAGCGACCTGGACAAGGCGACGCAGCAGACGCTGAACCGCGGCGAGCGCCTGACGTCCATCCTGAAGCAGCAGGAGCGCGACCCGATGCCGGTAGAGGAGCAGGTGGTCGTGCTCTACGCCGCCTCCAACGGCTACCTCGACGAGGTGGACAACGATTCCGTCGGCGACTGGGAGCGCCAGTTCCGCGACTACATGCGCGACAGTCACGGCGAGATCCTGGACGGCATCCGCGACTCCCAGCAGCTCTCCGACGAGAACGAGGGGAGCTTGAAGGAGGCCATCGAGCACTTCAACCAGAACTACGAATCGCAGGCGACCCAGCTCGTGGACGCCTCGGCCGGTACCTCCGACGAGGACGGGGAGAGCTAGACCTTGGCCTCCCTCCGCGACCTCAAGCGGCAGATCGACTCCATAAAGAACATCTCCAAGGTGACGGAGGCTCTGCAGACCGTCTCCGCGGTGAAGTTCCGGAAGGCGGAGAGCCGGGTCAAAAAGGCCCGGCCTTACGCCGAGAACGTCGAGCAGATGATGCGCGACGTCGCGAAGAGCGCCACGGGCTCGAGCCCGCTCCTCGCCGGTCGGGACGAGGTGCGCCGGGTCGCCGTCGCGACCATCACCGCGGACCGGGGGCTCGCCGGCGGTTTCAACGCCCAGGTTCTGAGGCGGACCGTGCGCTTGCGGGAGGAGCTGGACGGGGAGAAGGTCCAGGTCGCGAGCGGCCGGAAGTCGGTCTCGTTCTTCCGGTTCCGCGGCATAGAGCTGGCAGAGACATACACCGGGTTCTCCGACAGCCCGACCTACGAGCAGGCGCGCGAGATCGGCCAGGCGCTCGTCGGCCTCTTCGACGACGAGGAGGCCGACGAGGTCCACCTCGTCTACAACCGCTTCGAGACGGCGCTCACCCAGCGTCCGGTCGTCACGCGGCTTCTGCCCGTGGCTCAGGAGGACGAGGAAGACGAGGATGAGGGCGAGAACGGCTCGGACGCCTCGTACTTCGAGTACATCCCGGACGCCGAGACCGTCCTGAAGAAGCTCGTCCCGCGTTACGTGGAGACGATGATCTGGCAGGCGCTCCTGGAGAGCGCGGCCGGCGAGCACGGCGCGCGGATGACGGCGATGAAGAACGCCACGGACAACGCCAACGAGCTGTCGGACAACCTTACCCTGCAGATGAACAAGGCCCGCCAGGCCCAGATCACGCAGGAGATTCTGGAGATCGTAAGCGGGGCGGAGGCCCTGTCCGCCGGATAGGGCGGATGCGTCTAAGCAGGAGGCTACGCAATGGATAAGTTCGAGGGGGCCATGGATAAGGCCAAGGATCTACTCAGAGGAGCCACCGGCGGTAACGCCGGTGAGCCCGCCGCCGAGGGTCAGCAGGAGGAGGGCTCTTCCCAGTCCAGCGGGACCGGGACGGAGGACCAGCGGCAGACCAACGCGCGGCGCACCCCGGGTCACGAGAGCAACGGCGGCTCGAACGGCGGTAACGGCCAGGCTCAGACCCAGGAGAGGGAGCGCGGCGCGAACGGCAAGGTGACCGGCGTCGGGACCGTGATCGAGGTCAAGGGTCCGGTCGTGGACGTGAGGTTCGACCCGGAGGAGATCCCGGAGATCTTTAATGCTCTGATGGTCACCCTCAGCGAAGACAGCGAGGCGCCGGAGCTCGTCCTGGAGGTCCAGCAGCTTCTCGGCGACGACGTCGTGCGGACCGTGGCCATGTCCTCGACCGACGGCCTCAAGCGCGGCATCGACGCCCGGGACTCGGGCCGTCCGATCGCGGTCCCGGTCGGCAAGGACGTGCTCGGGCGGGTGCTCGACGTGCTCGGCAACCCGGTCGACGAGCAGGGCGAGGTCAAGGCCGACGACTACTGGCCGATCCACCGCCCGGCGCCGAAGTTCGCGGACCTGACGACGCAGGCCGAGCAGTTCGTCAGCGGCATCAAGGTCATCGACCTTCTGTGCCCGGTGCGCCGCGGCGGCAAGGCCGGCCTGTTCGGCGGCGCCGGCGTCGGTAAGACCGTTCTCATCACGGAGCTCATAAACAACATCGCGCTCCAGTACGAGGGGACCTCGGTCTTCGCGGGCGTGGGCGAGCGGACGCGCGAGGGCAACGATCTCTACGGCGAGATGGAGGAGGCGGGCGTCCTCCCGAACACGGGGATGGTCTTCGGGCAGATGAACGAGCCGCCCGGGGCCCGCTTCCGCGTCGCCCTGACCGGCGTTACCCAGGCCGAGTACTTCCGCGACGAGCTCGGCCAGGACGTGCTGTTCTTCGTCGACAACATCTTCCGCTTCGTGCAGTCCGGCAACGAGGTCTCCGCCCTCATGGGAAGGATGCCCTCCGAGGTCGGTTACCAGCCGACCCTGAGCACCGAGATGGGCGCCTTGCAGGAGAGGATCACCTCGACCAACAAGGGCTCGATCACCTCGTTCCAGGCCGTCTACGTCCCGGCGGACGACTTCACCGACCCCGCCCCGTTCACGGTGTTCGCCCACCTCGACTCCACGGTCGAGCTGTCGCGTTCCCTGGCCGCGCAGGGCATCTACCCGGCCGTCGACCCGCTCTCCTCCTCCTCCACCATCCTCGACCCGTCGGTGGTCGGGGACGAGCACTACCAGGTGGCCCAGCAGGTCAAGAACATCCTGCAGCGCTACAGGGAGTTGCAGGACATCATCGCGATCCTCGGCATCGACGAGCTCTCCGAGGAGGACAAGGTCATCGTGGGCCGGGCGAGGAGGCTGCAGCGCTTCCTGTCGCAGCCGTTCTTCGTGGCCGAGCAGTTCACGGGGCTCGAGGGCAAGTTCGTCGACCTCGAGGAGACGATACGGTCGTTCAAGGAGGTCGTGGAGGGCAAGCACGACGATCTGCCCGAGCAGGCCTTCTACCTCGTCGGCGGCATCGACGAGGTAGTCCAGAAGGCCCGCCAGCTCTCCGGCGAGGAGGATGACTCCTCCGAGGGCGGCGACTCCGAGGGCGACGGGGCCGAAGGGGACGACAACTCCGACGGGGAAGGCTAGGGGTGACGGAGGGACGTTCGGAGGAGCGTGAGAGCCGGCAGCTCTACTGCCGGGTCATCACGCCCGAGCGCATGATCTTCGACGACGAGGTGGATCTGGTCGTCGCGAGGATCGCGGACGGACAGATCGGGGTGCTGGTAGACCACGCCCCGACCGTCTCCACGGTGGAGATCGGGGACGTGAGGATCCAGCAGGGCGAGGAGCGCCACGTCTACGCCACCTCCGACGGCTTCTTCAAGGTCTCGGAGAACCTCGTCCAGATTCTGGTCGAGGAGGCGGTGCCGGCGGGGGAGATCGACACCGACGCGGCCCAGACCCGCATCGAGGAGGCCGAGAACGAGCTCTCGGAGCTCTCGGAGGGGACGACGAGGAGAACACGGAGAGGGCTCGCGCCGATATCGAGCGCCGGCGCCGGATGGGCGAGAACCTCGCCCGCGTGGCCCGCGAGTACGGCGGCGAGTAGCCGCAACCGTTTCACGGGGTCGCGGAAGACGGCCCCCGTACCGAGAATGCAAAATCGGGAGGGTGGTCTTCATGGAGAGGTTCTACATCGAGGGTGGCAGGCGGCTCGCGGGGGAGGTAAGGGTTTCGGGTGCCAAAAACGCGGCCCTGAAGCTTATCGCGGCGGCGCTCCTCGCCCCGGGTCGGACGACGCTGCACAACGTCCCCCGCATCCGCGACGTGGACACCATGCTCGCGGTCCTCGACGGCCTCGGGGCGGGGAGCGACTTCAGCGGCAACACGCTGGAGATCGACGCGGGGACCATCGACTCCTACACCGCCCCCTACGAGCTCGTGCGCCAGATGCGCGCGAGCATAGTCGTGCTCGGCCCGCTCGTCGCGCGCTTCGGCGAGGCCGAGGTCTCGGCCCCCGGCGGGTGCAACCTCGGCCTCAGGAAGTTCGACTTCCACCTCAACGGGCTGCGGGCGCTCGGGGCCGAGGTGGAGCTGGATCACGGCTTCATCAGGGCGACGGCGCCCAACGGGTTGAAGGGGGCCGAGGTCTACTTCGAGTACCCGAGCGTCACCGCGACGGAGAACGTGATGATGGCCGCCGTGCTGGCGCAGGGCACGACCATCATCGAGAACGGCGCCCGCGAGCCCGAGGTCGTCGCCCTGGCGGAGTTTCTAAACCTGATGGGGGCCAACGTCTTCGGTGCCGGGACCGGCCGCATAGTCGTGGAGGGCGTCGAGGAGCTGCACCCCGTGGACTACGTGGTGCTGGGCGACCGCATCGAGGCGGGCACGTTCGTCATGGCGACCGCCGCCACCGGCGGGGACGTGACGGTCAGGGGCGTGGACCCCGCGCACCTCAAGATGGAACTCGTCAAGCTGCGGGAGATGGGGGTGGACGTCGCGGACACCGGCGACGGGCTGCGCGTGCAGGTCTCCGACCCCGCCGAGCTCGGCAGCGTCGACGTCTCGACGCTCCCCTTCCCCGGCTTCGCCACCGACCTCCAGGCGCAGATGATCACGCTGCTAACCCAGACCTCGGGGGCCGGGATCATCACCGAGAACGTATACGAGAACCGTCTCCAGGTGGCCGAGGAGCTTAACCGGATGAACGCCGGCATAGACCTCTTCGGCGGCCACCGCGCGATGGTCAAGGGCCCGAAGAAGCTCTCCGGCACGATCGTCCAGTCGCCGGACCTCAGGGGCGGCGCCGCCCTCGTCATGGCGGGGCTCGTCGCCGAAGACACCACCGTCGTGGACGGGGCGAGGCACATCCTCCGCGGCTACGAGGGCTTCGAGGAGAAGCTCTCCGGGCTCGGCGCGACCGTCGCCTTCGGCACCGAGCCCGCGGTAAGCCGCTAGGTCCTCACAGACCTCCTACCGGAACACGTCCTCCAGAACTGCACGCCCGGAGCCCGCGTCCCGCTCGACCACGCCTCCAGGTCGGATCCTTAAGGCCCGGCGCTCCTGGGGTGTAGCGGCGCGGATCGCGCGCGACGGGCCGGTGCCTTGCCGCGCGGTGGTGTGGGAGCAGTAGTCGCGCGCCGGCCCCTACCGCGCCGATGTTGGCGTCTCCGAATATCCCGGTACCGTCATGGGGTAGATAAGGAGAGACGGTCCGAGGAACGGTTGCTAAGATGCACGGATCATCCGTAGCTCCATCGTAACGGAACGGAGATCTAAAACTGGCGGTGGTCAAGAACAAGGTCGAGGTACTCTCGCTCACCCGCAGGCTCGTGCGGTACCGCTCGTACACGCCTGGGGCCGCGGAGTCGACGATGGACTTCGTAAACGGCTGGTTCGAGGCGCGGGGTCTGGAGACTATCCGGTACAAGGGCGCGGGGCCGAACGGGGAGCTCTCCTCGCTCGTGGCGCGGGCCGGATCCGGGGGGCCGAGGATCCTGCTTCACGCCCACGCGGACGTCGTCCCCGGCAACGAGGACCAGTTCGAGCCGTACGAGGAGGGCGAGGAGCTCTACGGCCGCGGGGTCTACGACATGAAGGGGCTCTGGCGGCGATGATGTACGCCGTCGAGGACCTGCACGCTCTGGGGTGCGACTGCACCGTGGAGCTCCTGATCGTGCCGGACGAGGAGCGCGAGTACGGGGGCCGACGGGGGCGGAGGTCCTCATCGAGAACGGCCACACGGGCGACTTCCTTATCACGGGGGAGCCGACGGACTTCCACATCGGGGTGCAGGCGAAGGGCGTTCTGGACCTGCGCGTGATGCTGCAGGGCAAGAGCGCGCACGGCTCCCGCCCCTGGCTCGGCAAGAACGCGGTCCTCCTGGCCTACGAGCACTACAAGCGCCTCCTGGACCTCCCGTTCGCGAGCGAGAGGAGCGAGCTCTTCCCCTACCCGAGCATCAACATGGCCCGGATCATCGGGGGGGACGTCATAAACCGGGTCCCGGACCGGGCGACCTACGACCTCGACATCCGCTACCTGCCGGAGCAGGACCCGCGGGAGATCGCGCGCCAGATCCGCTCCATCGACATGCCGGCCGACGTCGAGGTGCTGTTCTCGCGCGAGCCGACCTACGTCTCCCGCCGCAACCCGTTCGTGAAGGCCCTGCGCGAGGTTGCCGCCCGCCACTTCCACGGCAACCCGGTGAGCGTCGGCCGCCACGGCGCCTCCGACATCGTCTACTTCCAGCGCGCCGGCATCCCGGGGGTCGAGTTCGGGCCCATCGGCGGCGGGCACCACGGGCCGAGGGAGTACGTGGTCTCCCGTTCGCTGGAGATGTACCGGCAGATGCTCGTGCAGTTCGTGCAGATTCTGGCCGCCAACGGGTCCGCCGTCCGGGAGAGTAAGCTTTAAGCTCCATTTGCTACCGTTAGCAGCGTCTTGCAAGATTCCTGTAGCGCGAGTATATTGCGCACAGGTTTCGGGAAACTTCTCGCGGGAAGAGAGGCATACTTGGCGCTAGCTCTGTTGCAGGCGGGGGCCCAAGAGATAGGGTACGGCACCCTATACATCTACGTGGGGCTATTCCTCCTGATGGTGGTCGGTTTCGTGGCGACCACGCTGGTCCTGGCCCGGCTCATCGCCCCGAGTCGCAGGGGGGCGAAGGTCAAGCGGGCCAACTACGAGACCGGAGAGATGACCGTCACGGATCCGTGGCGGCCCTTCCCGGTCCGGTACTACGTTTTCGCGCTGCTGTTTCTGATCTTCGACGTCGAGGCGGCTTTTCTTTATCCCTGGGCCGTCATCTACAGGGACCTGGGGCTCTACGGTTTTGTCGAGATGATTATTTTCGTGCTTATCCTGGGCGTAGGTCTCGCTTATGCCTGGAAGAAGGGGGCCCTCAAGTGGGTTTAATGCAAAGGTTCAACGAGCCGAACGTCCTGACGACGAGCTCGGACAAGCTCTTCAACTGGGCGAGAAAGAACTCCCTCTGGCCGCTCCAGTTCGGGCTGGCGTGCTGCGCGATCGAGATGATGTCCACCGGCATGGCGCACAACGACCTCGACCGCTTCGGGGCCGGCTTCTTCTCGGCGAGCCCCAGGCAGGCGGACGTCATGATCGTCTCGGGCACCGTCTCGACGAAGATGGCCGAGCGGATGACGCGCCTCTACGAGCAGATGCCCGAGCCCAAGTGGGTGATCGCGATGGGCGCCTGCGCCATCTCCGGCGGCCCGTTCCTCGACGGCTACTCCGTCCTCATGGGGGCGGACAGGGTGATCCCGGTGGACGTTTACGTGCCGGGGTGCCCGCCAAGGCCCGAAGCGCTCATCTTCGGGATCATGACGCTCCAGAAGAAGATCGAGCGGGACCAGCAGGTCGGCTACGAGAAGCCGAGGCCCGCGCTCGTCACCGAGGACGGGGACTTTCTCGAGTACCTCCCCGAGCGCGAGTACACGAACATCTCGGAGGGCAAGGCCCCGCGCTTCGAGGGCGTGAAGCCGCTGAAGCGCACCTACGTCTTCGAGCGCAAGGGGATGCCGCCCGCCTCCCAGACGGACGTCGGCTGGATCCCGGCCGAGGTCAAGAAGAAGCTCAAGGAGCAGCAGAGGGCCGAGAAGGCCGCCGCCGCGAGCGCTCAGGAGAACGGCTCCCCCGAGGAGCCCGCCGACCCCAAGGGGACCGCCTAAGTTGGCCTTCACGCTCCCCGAGGGGGACCTCAACGAGCGGCTGGAGCGTTACCTGGAGGGGTTTCGGAACAGGCACGGGCTCGAGGAGTCCGAGATCGAGGGCAACCTCGTGCGGATCGTGATCGAGCCCTCGGCCCTGCGCTCGGTCCTGACGACGGCGCGGGAGGCGCTCGGGATCCTGCACCTCTCGTTTATCACCGTGGTGGACCGGATGGGTTCGTTCGAGATCACCTACGAGCTTCTGGATCTGCGGGGCGGTCAGGTTCGGGTGAAGACGACCGTGGAGGGCGAGGAGCCGGTGATAGATACCGTCACCGACGTCTACCCCACGGCGAACTGGCACGAGCGCGAGGCCTACGACATGTTCGGGGTCGCGTTCAAGGGCCACCCCGACCTCCGGCGGCTGTACATGTGGCAGGATCACTTCGACCACCACCCGCTGCTGAAGAGCTTCGAGATCAGCACCAAGCGCACCTTCGAGAATTTGAGGTAAAGGGATGCTTAGCGAAGAACGCCGCACCGAGCAAGTAAGCCTGGGCAGCCGGGCCAGCGCGCGTCTGGCGGGCTCGGACATCAGGGACGAGTTCGGCCTGGAGACGCTGGACATGAACATGGGGCCGCAGCACCCGGCGATGCACGGCCTGTTGAGGCTCATACTCGAGCTCGACGGAGAGACCGTGGTGCGGTGCGACCCCGTGATGGGGTACCTGCACCGCAGCAAGGAGAAGATCTCCGAGAACCGCATGTACCCCGCGGTCGTCCCGATCACGGACCGCATCGACTACATGAACAACATCGCCATGGAGTACGGGTACTGCCTGGCGGTGGAGAAGCTTCTGGACGTGGAGATAACGCCGCGGGCCGACGCCATCCGGGCGCTGATGAACGAGTTCGGGCGCATCATGAGCCACATCCCGTCCGTCGGCTTCCTCATGCTGGAGCTCGGGGCGTTCACCCCGATCCTGTACGCCTTCCGGGAGCGGGAGCGCATACAGTCCATCTTCGAGGCCGTCACCGGCGCGAGGATGATGTTCCACTACATCCGGATCGGGGGCGTCAAGGCCGACCTCCCCGAAGGGATGCCCGAGAAGATGTGGGAGTACATCGAGGGCCTCGAGAGCCGCTTCGACAACGACTTCGTGGACCTTATCGAGGGGAACGAGATCTTCCGGGCGAGGACGCGCGGCGTCGGCAAGATGACGCCGGAGAAGGCGCTCGAGATGGGCCTGACCGGGGTGCCGCTGAGGTGCACCGGGGTCCCGTTCGACGTGCGCAAGCACTACCCCTACGGCTGGTACAAGAACCTCGACTTCGACGTCGTCACCGACGCCGCCGGGGACGTGGAGGGCTCGTACCGGTGCCGAATAGGCGAGGTCAGGCAGAGCATCCGCATGATCAAGCAGATCCTGGAGAACCTCCCCGAGGGCGAGGTCATGGCGGACATGGGCCGGCGCCTGCGGCCGAGGGAGGGCGACGGCATCGGACGGGTCGAGTCCGCGCGCGGCGAGTACGCCGTGCACGTGGTCTCCGACGGCTCGGACACGCCGTACCGGGTCCACTACCGGACGCCGTGCACCGTGAACATGCAGCTTCTGCAGGAGATCGTGCCGGGCCACTACCTCCCGGACATCATGCCGATCATGGGTCTTATAGACCCGGTCTCCGGGGCGTGGGACAAATAATGGCGAGGGAGGCACTGGGGCTTTGAGCTTGGACATCCTCAATCAGGAGCCGATAAGGTTCCTTCTCTCCTTCGGCGTGGTGCTGTTTCTGGTCCTGAACCTGGCGGCCATCTTCACGATGGCCGAGCGCAAGGTCTCGGCCTACATCCACCTGCGCTTCGGCCCCAACAGGGTGGGCCCGAGGGGGCTCCTGCAGCCGGCGGCCGACGTCTTCAAGCTGTTCACCAAGGAGAACCTCGCCCCGAGCCGGGCGGACATATGGGTCTTTCTCGCGGCCCCCATCGCGATGTTCCTGCCGGCGGCGCTCGTGTGGCTCGTCGTGCCGTTCGCGCCGAACGCCGTGATAGCGGACCTCAACGTCGCCATCGTGTTCTTTATCGCGATGACCTCCATCGGGGCGCTGGGCCTGATCATGGCGGGCTACGGGAGCCGGTCCAGCTTCTCGCTGCTCGGCGCGTTGCGGGGGGCGGCGCAGATGATCTCCTACGAGGTGCCGCTGATCCTGAGCCTGCTCGGGGTCATCATGCTCTCGGGGAGCCTCTCGCTCGTGGACGTCGTCAACGCCCAGGCGGGCGGGTTCTGGCACTGGTACTTTCTGCCGCAGCTCCCGATGTTCGTCGTCTTCTACATCGCGGGGCTCGCGGAGGCGAGGAGGGTGCCGTTCGACCTGCCGGAGGGCGAGAGCGAGATCGTCGGCGGGTTCATGGTCGAGTACTCCGGGATGACGTGGGCCCTGATCCAGGCGGCCGAGTTCGCCTCGATGGGCCTGATCTCCGCGATCACCGTGACGCTCTTCTTCGGGGGCTGGCAGCCGCCCTTCGAGTTTCTCGATCTCGGGAACTTCAACTGGTTCTGGTTCGGCCTCAAGACGTCGATCCTCGTGTTCACCTTCCAGTGGGTGAGGTGGAGCCTCCCGCGCCTGAGGATGGACCAGCTTATGGACCTGGGTTGGAAGATACTCGTACCGGCCAGCTTGATCTGGCTGTTCGTCACCGCCGGGGCCATGCTCCTGCTGCCGTCGGTCTTCTAGTTAGAAAGGTTTTCAGATGCCCCAGCTGGGACAGGGAATCTTGAAGGGGATGGGGATCACCTTCAAGCACATCTTCGACAAAAAGATCACGCGCGCCTACCCCGAGTACAAGCGCGACCTCCCCGAGCGGAGCCGCGGCATGCTCACCGTGGACATGGATAGGTGCATCGCGTGCCTGCAGTGCATGCGCATCTGCCCCGATCACTGCATCTCTATAGAGCAGACCAAGCGCGACGCCGACGGCTCCGGAAAGCCGAAGCCTTACGCCATCGGGTTCGTGATCGACGACTCGCGGTGCATGTACTGCTCCCTCTGCGTCGAGGTCTGCCCGGTCAACTGCATCTACCACACCGAGGAGTTCGAGGCCCAGGCCTACAACCGCCTCGAGCTCGCGCGGCAGTTCGGCGAGCGCCCGGTGGACCCGACGATAGACCCGAAGCCCGCCGTGAAAAAGAAGAAGCCGGCCGGCAAGGCCGCAGCGGGCCAGGGCGCCGAGGGCAAGGCCGCCCCCAAAAAGGCCCCGCGCAAGGCTCCGAACAAGGAAGACGCGGCCTAGATCGTGGTCATCGCTTTCGTCTTTCTGGCCTCGATGACCCTGATCTGCTCCCTCGGCGTGGTGCTGAGCCGGAGCATCGTCCACTCCGCGCTGTTCATGTCGGGGGCGTTTCTGGGGATAGCGGGCTTCTACGTGATGCTCAACGCGCCGGCGCTCGCGGCGTTCCAGGTCCTGATCTACGTCGGGGCGGTGACGGTGGTGATCCTGTTCGGGATCATGTTCACCCAGAAGCCGCAGGCCCGGCACTTCCGGACGATCATCTCGAAGCAGCTTTGGCCCGGATTTTTCGTCACGGCGGGGGTCGGGGCGTTTCTCGCCTACATCGTGACGATCCAGGATTGGTCGGGGAGCGAGCCCGGTAACGGCATGAGGAGCGTCGGGCAGCTCGGCGAGACCCTGCTCGGCGTGAACGGGGCGCCGGAGATCTTCGGGCTGCTCTTCGAGGTGGCGAGCGTCCTGCTGCTCGTCGCGGTGATAGCGGCGATCGTGGTCAGCCGCAGGAAGACGGGCGAGGGGATAGACAGGGGGGTGGAGGAGTAGTGCCGCCGCAGGTGCAGCAGTTTGTGGACACGCTGAACGCGGCGTTGCCGCTCGAAGGGTACCTCGTCGTCGGGGCGATCATGTTCGCCATCGGGGCGTGGGGCGCGCTTATCCGCCGCAACGCCGTGGTCGTCTTTATGTGCATCGAGCTGATGATCAACGCGGTCAACCTCTCGCTCGTGTCCTTCGCGGACTACCTGCCGGACGCCGGCGGGTTCGGGGCGGGGTACGCGGTCCTGGTGATCGCGGTGGCCGCGGCCGAGGTCGCGGTGGGGCTTGCGATCGTGCTCGCCGTCTACCGCTCGCGCAAGACGGTCAACGTCGACGAAGTCAACCTGCTCAAAGGCTAGGGGAACGGATGACGCAGAGCGTTGGACAGCAACTCATCATCGCGGCCATCCCCGGCCTGCCGGCGCTGGTCTTTCTGGTGCTGGCCCTCTTCGGCCGCTACCTGAAGGAGGGCGCCCAGTACGTCGCCATCTTCGGGGTGGCGACCTCGCTGGTCTTCAGCGCCTTCGCGCTGTACTTCGTGGTCCGCACGGGGGCGCCGCTCGACTTCGCGGTGAACTGGATAAACCTCGGGCCCGGCGGCTCTTTCCCGATCGGGGTCTACGTCGACGGCCTCGCCGCGATGATGCTCGTGGTGGTGTGCTTCGTGAGCCTGATGGTGCAACTCTACTCCGGGGCGTTCATGCAGGACGACCGGAGGTTCGCGTGGTACTACGCGATCCTCAACCTCTTCACCGCCTCGATGCTCGGGCTCGTGGTCGCGCCGAACTTTATCGAGCTGTACATCTTTTGGGAGCTCGTCGGGCTGTGTTCGTACCTCCTGATCGGGCACTGGTTCGAGAAGCCCTCCGCCGCCAAGGCGGCGCAGAAGGCGTTTATCGTCACGCGCATCGGGGACGCGGCGCTGTTTATAGGGATCATCATCTTCTGGCGGGCGACCGGCACGACGGACTTCAGCGCGATCTCCGAGGCCGCGGCGGCCGGGTTCGTGGGCGGGTCCGTGTTGACGACGGCCCTGATCCTGGTCTTCGTCGGCGCGGTCGGCAAGAGCGCCCAGTTTCCGCTGCACGTCTGGCTCCCGGACGCCATGGAGGGCCCGACGCCCGTCTCGGCGCTCATCCACGCGGCCACGATGGTCGCGGCCGGCGTTTTCCTCGTCGCGCGCACCTACGACATCTTCGTGCAGAGCGAGCAGGCGCTGCTCGTCGTGGCGTACATCGGCGGGTTCACGGCGCTCATGGCGGCGACGATGGCCGTCGTCAAGAAGGACATAAAGCGCGTGATCGCCTACTCGACCGTCTCGCAGCTCGGGTACATGATGATGGCGCTCGGGATCGGCTCGTACACGGCCGGGATGTTCCACCTCTTTAACCACGCCTTCTTCAAGGCGCTGCTCTTCCTCGGGGCCGGCAGCATCATCTACGCGATGAACAGCTACAACATGTTCGACATGGGGGGGCTACGGCGCAGGATGCCCCTGACGTTCTGGACGATGGTTTTGGCCGGGCTCTCGCTCGCCGGCATCTTCCCCCTCTCGGGCTTCTGGTCGAAGGACTCGATCCTCGCCGGCGCCTTCGAGGAGGGCTTCTACCTCCTCTACGCGATGGCGCTCGCCACCGTCTTCCTGACGGCGTTCTACATCTTCCGCGCGATCTTCGTCGCGTTCACGGGCGAGGCCCGGACGGACGGCGCGCGGGAGGCCGTCGAGTCGCCGAGCATCATGACGGGGCCGATGGTCCTCCTGGCCATCCTCGCCGTCGTGAGCGGCTTCCTCGGCATCCCCGAGGGCTCCTTCGGCCTACCCATCAGGGACTTCTTCTCCGCGCTCGTCGCCCCGAGCGAGTTCACGGTCGAGGCGCTCGAGCTCGAGACGCACTCGTTCAACTACGTGCTGGGGGCGATCTCGGTGGCCGTGGCGCTCGCGGGGATAGGGCTGGCGTACGCGCTCTACGTGCCCAAGCCCGAGCGGGCCGCCGCGCTCGCGCGCCGCTTCGCGCCCCTCCACACGTTCCTGGACCGGGGCTGGTACTTCGACGCGATCTACGACAAGCTCTTCGTCCGGCCGGCGATGGCGCTCGGCAGGGCGACGAACGTCTTCGACAGGCGGGTGCTCGGGAGCATGGTCTCGGGCTTCGGGCGCGGGGTCTCCGGGCTCGGCGAGAGGCTCAGGCCGCTCCAGAGCGGCGGGGCGCAGAATTACGCGCTGTTCATTCTTGTAAGCGTACTGGTGATAGGGGTGATAGTGGGGGCGCAGTACGGGTTCCTCGTGGTGGCGTTGATAGCGGCCGTGACCGTGGGCGCGGTGGCGATAGGGACGCGCCTGTGATCACCACGATAACGATCTTCTTCCCGCTCGTCGCGGCGGTCGTCATGCTCGCGTTCCCGCGCACGGCGGACGCGAGGACGGTCCGCTACACGGCCCTGGGCCTCGCGGCGGTACCGTTCCTGCTGACCCTCTACATCTACTTCCGCCACAGGGGCGACCTCGGCGCGCCGTCGCTCACGCAGGACGTGAACTGGATCGAGGCCCTCGGCATCGGCTACCGCGTCGGGCTCGACGGCCTCGGCTTCGGGATGTTCTTCCTCTCGGCGCTCCTGACCCTGATCGCCGTGGTCGCGTCGTGGGACGTGCGGGAGAACCTGAAGCAGTACTTCGGGATCCTGTTTATCGCCGAGGTCGGGATGCTCGGGGTGTTCGCGGCTCAGGACCTGATCCTGTTCTACGTCTTCTTCGAGATCACGCTGATCCCGATGTACCTCCTCGTCGGCGTCTGGGGGGACGAGAACCGGCGCCCGGCGGCGGTGAAGTTCTTTATCTACACCTTCCTCGGGAGCACGGTGATGCTCGCGGGCTTCCTGGCCCTGGGCATCCTCTCGGGGCCGAACTTCTCCATCGACGCGCTGAACGGGGGCGGGCTGCCGAGGGGTGCCCAGGTCGCGATCGCCGCCCCTATCCTCTTCGGCCTCCTGGTGAAGACGCCGGCCGTCCCGCTCCACAGCTGGCTGCTGGACGTCTACGTCTCCAGCCCGACCTCGACGAACGTCGTGCTCTCGGGCATCCTCCCGAAGCTCGGGACGTACGGCCTCCTCAAGGTCGCCCTCCCGCTGCTCCCGCAGGGGGTCGAGCCGTACCTGCCGATCATCGCCGCGCTCGGGGTCGTGAACATAATCTACGGCTCCTTTGTCGCGTTCATGCAGCCGGACCTGAAGGCGCTCGTCGCGTACTCCTCCATAGGCACCCTGGGGTTTATCCTGCTCGGGGTGGCCTCCGGCAACGCGGTCGGGCTCAACGGGGCGGTCATGCAGCAGGTGACGCACGGGCTGTACTCGGCGCTGTTGTTTATCCTCGTCGGGGTTATCGCGAGCCGCGCCGGGACCCGCAACATCCGGGAGCTCGGTGGGATGGCGGCGCGGATGCCCTGGGCCGGGGGGCTCCTGGCGCTCGGGGCGCTCGCCGCGATGGGGATGCCGGGGCTCGCGGTCTTCGTCTCGGAGTTCATGAGCATCATGGGCGGCTTCGTCGCGTACCCGATCGCGGGGGCGCTGGCGGCCCTGGGCATAATCCTGAGCGTCATGTACCTCTCGTACATGCTGCGCCGCACGATCTTCGGTCCTGCCCCGGAGAGACCCGCGCTGGCCGCGGCCACGGACGCCGGGCCGGTCGAGATGTCGGCCGTCGTGCCGCTCGCGTTCCTGCTCGTCCTCCTGGGCATCTTCCCGGGCCTGCTCATCAGCGTACAACGGCCGGCCGTGGAGCTCCTCCTGGCCGCGATAGGGGGTTCGTAAGTTGTTCACGGCGCAGACCTTCGTCGGGCTGAGCCCGAGATCGTGGCGTTTTTGTTCTCGATGGTCGTGTTGATGGTCGGGGTCTTCGCCCCGAACTCCAAGGGCCTCGTCGCCGGTCTCGCCGTCCTCGGCGCGATCTCGACCTTCGTCACCGCAGCGGTGCTCCTGGCGGCGGGCTTCGAGGGGGAGTTCCTCGGCAACGCGTACGTGGTCGACGCGTTCGCGCTCTACTTCAAGCTCATCGTGGCCTTCTCGGCGCTCTTCGCGATCCTGGCGGCGATACGCTGGTCGGGGCGCACGGGTGACGCGCCCGAGTACCTGATGCTCATACTAGCCGTGGCGGTCGGGGCGATGATGCTCGTCTCGATGCGCGACCTCTTCGGCCTCTTCGTGGCGATAGAGCTCGCGACGATCCCCTCGTACGCGCTCGTCGCCTTCGATCGGCGCCGGCGGGAGAGCTCGGAGGGGGGGATGAAGTACCTCCTGACGGGGGTGATGGCGTCCTCGATCCTGCTCTACGGGATCGTCCTGATCTACGGCGCCTCCGGCTCCGCGAACCTCGCGGACGTCGGTCAGGCGTTCTCGGGCAGCCTCTCGCCGGTCGCGCTCCTCGGGCTGGTGCTCCTGATCTCGGGCTTCGCCTTCAAGCTCTCGGCGGCGCCCTTCCACTTCTGGACCCCGGACGCCTACCAGGGGGCGCCGACGAGCGCGGCGGCCTTCCTCTCGGTGGCGCCCAAGGCCGCGACGTTCGCGATCCTGCTGCGCGTCCTCCTCGAGGGGATGCCCGACGCGGCCCCGACGTGGACGTCGGTGATGGCGTTTCTCGCCGTGCTGACGATGTTCGTCGGCAACCTCCTCGCCCTGAGGCAGCGCAACGTGCGGAGGATGCTGGCCTACAGCTCCATCGCCCACTCGGGCTACATCCTCGGCGCGTTCGCGGCGCTCAGGGGGGCGGGGCTGGACACCGCGGTGCAGGCCGTCCTCATCTACATGGCCGCGTACACCATAATGAACCTCGGGGCGTTCTTCGTGATCGACCTCGTCGGCGAGGACGGCAAGAGCTTCAACGGGCTCTTCCGCTCCAGGCCGGGCGTGGCGGCTTGCATGGCGGTGTTTATGGCGGCGCTGGTGGGGATACCGCCCTTCAGCGGGTTCTTCGGGAAGGCGTGGGTGATCTTCGCGGGCGTGCAGGCCGCCTCGGCCGCTACCTACATCGTGGTCGGCGCCCTCGTGATAAACAGCGTCCTCTCGGTCCCGTACTACTTCGGCATCATCCGCAACATGTTCTTCGAGGACCCGGTCACGGGGGCAGAGGAGCCGAAGGGGACGGGGATCGTCCTGTTCTGCGTCTACGCCCTGGCTATCGCCACGACCGTGTTCGGTCTCTTCATCGGGCCGCTCTCCGCCCTGGCGGAGCGGTCGGGCTTGCTGTAGGGTAACCGGTCCATGAAGGCTATAGTTCTCGTCGGTGGGCAGGGCAGCAGGCTTCGGCCGATCACGTACGACGTGCCGAAGGCGATGGTTCCCCTGAGGAACCGCCCGTTCATGGGCTACATGTTCGACTTCCTGAAGGCCGGGGGGCTCTCGGGCGCGGTGCTCTCCCTCGGGTACCTGCCGGACCCTATCCAGAGCTACTTCGACGGCCAGGACCTCGAAGGGTTCTCCATAGATTACGCGGTCGAGGACCGGCCGCTCGGGACCGCCGGCGGGATCAAGAACGCCGAGGGCTACCTCGACGGGGGGCCGCTCGTCGTGGTGAACGGGGACGTCCTGAGCGGGGCGAACCTGCGCGAGGCGATCGAGGCGCACGAGGCCTCGGGGGCCCTGGCGACCATCGTGCTAACGAGCGTGGAGGACCCGACGGCCTACGGGCTCGTCGAGGTCGACCACGACATGAAGGTCCGCCGTTTCCTCGAGAAGCCGGCCGCCGACGAGGTGACGACGAACCTGGTCAACGCCGGCATCTACGTGATGGAGCCCGAGGTGCTCGCGAGGATTCCGGCTGGCCGCGAGGTCTCGATCGAGCGGGAGATCTTCCCGCGCCTCCAGGCCGAGGGGCTCCTCGGGGCGTACGTCTCCAGCTCCTACTGGCGGGACATCGGGACGCCGCGGAGCTACCTCGCCGCCTCCCAGGACGTGCTCTCGGGCGCGGTCGGGGCGGGCGAGGGCTTCGAGTTCCTGGAGGTCGACCCCTCCACCGGCCGGGCGAAGGGCGTCAAGATCCTGCCGCCCGTCTCGGTGGCCGCCGGGTGCGTCCTCGGGAGGAGCGCCACGATCGGGGGCCGCTCCGCCCTCGGGCGCGGGTGCGTCGTCGGCGAGGGGGCGGTCGTCGAGGGGAGCATCCTCTTCGACGGGGCCGAGGTGGAGCCGGGCGCGGTGGTTCGCGGCTCTATCATCGGGCCGAACGCGCGGGTCGGCCAGGACGCGATCGTGCGGGGCCTCTCGGTCCTCGGCGCGGGCTGCGTCGTCGGCGAGGGGAACGTCCTCGACCAGGGCGTGCGCATCAACCCCGGCGTGGTCCTACCCCCGAGGAGCATGAGCTTCTAGGGCACCATCGCGGTTGTTCGGGGACTGCGAGGGCGGATAGAATGCTGCCCCAAGGACCCAGAGCCGAGAGGTACCTCCATGACCGTAGCGCAAAGACCGGTCACCGCCGAAGAGCTGTTGACGATGCCCGAAGACGGCGTCCGGCGGGAGTTGGTCGAGGGAGAGGTGCGGGAGATGACCCCGGCAGGGAACGTTCACGGGAGGATAATCCTTAACATAACCACCCCATTGGACCGGTACGTGCGCGACAATGGTCTGGGCCTTATGTTCGCCGCCGAGACGGGTTTCAAGATTGCGAGCAACCCCGATACCGTACGCGCCCCCGACGCGTCTTTCGTGCGTCGCGAGCGGGTCGAGGAGGTCGGTGAGGTAGAGGGGTACTGGCCGGGCGCCCCAGACCTCGTAGTAGAAGTGGTCTCGCCGAACGACTCCTATGCCGGCGTGGAGGAGGAGGTCGCCTCCTGGCTCGAGGCCGGGGCCCGCGCCGTCGTGGTGGTGGAGCCGCGGACGAGGACCGTCTCGGTGCGTTCCTCGCGGACGGAGATAAGGGTTCTCACCGAGGGGGACGTGCTCGACGTAGGCTCGGTGGTCCCCGGCTTCTCGATGCCCGTCGCCGACGTCTTCGGGTAGCCCAGGGGCTCGGGTTGGTGCTGAAGCCGTACGCCGAAGTCCTCGCGGACCTCTTTTACCCTCAGCGGTGCGTCGGGTGCTCGCGCCGGTCGAGCGACGTTCTGTGCCGAACTTGCTTCGAGGCGCTGCCGGAGATCTCGCCGCCCACGTGCGGGCGGTGCGGGCTGCCGACGGCGTTCGAGGTCTACGGGTGCGACGGTTGCCGCACGGTCGAGTTGGCCTTCGACGGGGCCCGGGCGCCGTTGCGGTACGAGGGCGTGGGGAAGGGGGCGGTACACGCGCTGAAGTACGAGGGGTACAGGCGCGTCGTGGAGAGGTTGATGGCGCCGCTGATGGCGGGGAGCCTCGCGGGGATGCGCTTCGACGCCGTCGTGGCCGTGCCCCTGCACCGGGCGCGGCTCGCGAAGAGGGGGTTCAACCAGGCCGAGCTCATGGGGCGCGCCGTGGCCGGGAGGATCGGGGCGCCCTTTTTGGATAAACTTCGGGCGGTGAGAGGGACGAGGGATCAGGTCGAGCTTGCGGCGCCCGAGCGGCGCGAGAACGTGGCCGGGGCGTTCGATGCGCGGGGCCCCGTGGCAGGAAGCGTGCTTCTCGTGGACGACGTCATGACGACCGGCGCGACCCTGAACGAGTGCGCGCGGGTGCTCAAGACGTCGGGCACGAGGGAGGTCCACGCCCTGACCCTTTGCAGGACGTGTTGAAGCGCCTTCGCGGTCTCTCGTCCGGGGACACGCGGGGCGCGACGAGAGGGAGGCGGCTCGGGGAGAGGGCGAACTGCAGACCATCGCGGTAGCGCTGAGGAGAAGCCAAGGGTCGACCGCCGGGGGCCGAGGGCCGGAGGCGGCCGACGAAGGAGGCCAGAGCATGGACGTGGCGATCAAGGGGCGGAACATCCCGGTGACGGAGGCCCTGGAGAGGTACGCGAGGGAGAAGGTCGAGCGCGTCGCCAAGTTCTTCGACGACGGGGGGAGCGCGTCGAGGGTCGAGGTCGAGCTCTTGCACGAGCGCAACCCCGCGATAGGCCAGCCCGAGGTCGCCGACGCGACGCTCTTCGTCGGCGGGACGGTGATGAAGGCGCGGGAGGCTTCGGCGGACATGTACGCCTCCATCGACCTGATGGCCGACAAGCTCATACGACAGGTCCGGCGCTACAGGGGACGCCAGATCGACCGCTGGCAGGGCCAGAGGGCGCGCAAGACCGCCGCCGACGCGCCGCCGTCCGGGGCCGAGGCCGTCGACGAGGAGGAGGCGGTCACCGACCTCGGGGCGCGCATCGTGCGCACCAAGCAGTTCCAGATGAAGCCCATGGGGCCAGAGGAAGCGGCCATGCATATGGAGCTCCTCGACCACGACTTCTTCGTGTTCACGAGTGCCGAGACGGGTGATATAAATGTGTTGTACAGGCGTCGCGATGGCGACTTCGGGCTTATAGAGCCCGCGAGATAAACGAGACGGCGGGGCGCCACTTCGGGCGCCGTTTCGCCGAGCGAGGATCCTTACTTTGGCTAACCTGCTTACCAGAATCTTGCGCATGGGCGAGGGGCGCAAGGTCAAGGCGCTCCAGAGGGGCGTCGAGGCCGTCAACGCCTTCGAGCCCGGGGTCGAGAAGCTCTCCGACGAGGAGCTCGCGGCGAAGACCGACGAGTTCCGCGGGAGGCTCGAAGGGGGCGAGACCCTCGAAGACATTTTGTATGAGGCCTTCGCGGTGGTTCGCGAGGCGTCCAGGCGGGCGCTCGGGATGCGGCCCTTCGACGTCCAGGTCATGGGCGGCATCGTGCTGCACGAGGGCAAGATCGCCGAGATGAAGACCGGCGAGGGGAAGACGCTCGCCGCGACCATGCCCGTGTACCTGAACGCGCTCTCGGGCAAGGGTGTGCACGTCGTGACCGTCAACGATTACCTGGCGCGCCGCGACGCGGGATGGATGGGCGAGGTCTACAAGTTCCTCGGGCTCACCGTCGGCCTCATCCAGGACGGCATGGTCCCCGCGGACCGGAAGGTGGCCTACGGGGCGGACATCACCTACGGGACCAACGCCCAGTTCGGCTTCGACTATCTGCGCGACAACATCGCGACCAGCGTGGAGAACCTCGTCCAGCGCGAGCTCAACTACGCCATCGTCGACGAGGTCGACTCCATCCTCATCGACGAGGCCCGGACCCCGCTCATAATCTCCGGCCTCCCCGAGAGCGCCGCCGACACCTACTACCGCTTCGCGGCGATCGTCCCGCGCCTCGAGGAGGGCGAGGACTACGAGGTCGACGAGAAGAAGCGGCAAGTAGCGCCGACCGAGGCGGGCGTGGAAAAAGTCGAGAAGGCCCTGGGCGTGGAGAACCTCTACGACGACGTCAACACGAACCTCGTCAACCACCTCAACCAGGCGCTGCGGGCGCACGCGCTGTACCGCAACGACAACGAGTACATCGTGCGCGACGGGCAGGTGTTCATCGTCGACGAGTTCACGGGGCGCGTCTTGGAGGGGAGGCGCTACTCCGAGGGGCTGCACCAGGCCATCGAGGCCAAGGAGGGGGTGCAGATCCGGGAGGAGAACCAGACCGTCGCGACCATCACGATCCAGAACTTCTTCCGCCAGTACGACAAGCTCGCGGGCATGACCGGCACCGCCGCCACCGAGGCCGACGAGTTCATGCACATCTACAAGATGGCCGTCGTCTCCGTCCCGACGCACCGCGAGATGGTCCGGATGGACAAGGACGACCTCGTCTACCGCTCCAGGAAGGCGAAGTACGAGGCCGCCGTCGAGGACATCGCCGAGCGCCACAAGGCCGGACAGCCCGTCCTCGTCGGTACCGTCTCGGTCGAGGTCTCCGAGCACCTCTCGGGCCTGCTCAAGAAGCGCAGGATCCCGCACGCCGTGCTGAACGCCAAGCAGCACGAGCGCGAGGCCGAGACGATCGTGGCCGCCGGCGAGAAGGGCGCCGTCACGATCGCGACGAACATGGCCGGCCGAGGGACGGACATCAAGCTCGGCGAGGGGGTCCACGAGGCCGGGGGGCTTTACGTCCTCGGCACCGAGCGCCACGAGTCGCGCCGCATCGACAACCAGCTTCGCGGACGGTCGGGCCGTCAGGGCGACCCCGGCGAGTCGCGCTTCTACCTCTCGTTCGAGGACGACCTGATGCGCCGCTTCGGCGGGACCAGGATGCAGGCGGTCATCGACCGCATCGGGCTAGAGGAGGACGTGCCGATCGAGGCCGGCATGATCTCGGGCTCGGTGAGGCGCGCGCAGGAGCAGGTCGAGAGCCAGAACTTCCAGACCAGGAAGCGCATCCTCGAGTACGACGACGTCCTCAACAAGCAGCGCGAGGTGATCTACGCGCTCCGGCGCGACATCCTCATGGGCGGCGAGGTGGACACGTGGGGCTACGCCGAGGAGGTCCTCACGGACGTCGTCCTCACCCACACCCGCGACGACTACCCGGAGAACTGGGACATGGAGACCCTCTCCGCCGAGGTCCGCCGCTTCTACCCGAGCTCGATCGACTTCAAGGCGCTCGACCGCGAGAGCCTCGACTCGGACGGGATGCTCGAGATGGTGCTGGAGGACGCCCGGCAGAAGCTCGAGGAGCGCCAGGCCGAGTGGCGGGAGCGGACGGACGAGCTCGAGAAGCGCAGCCTGATCCGCACGGACGGCATCCACTCCTTCGAGGAGGCCGAGCGGCGCACCCTGCTCTCGATCATCGACTCGCGCTGGCGCGAGCACCTCTACGAGATGGAGAACCTGCGCGACGGCATCGGCTGGCGGGGACTCTCCCAGCGCGACCCGCTCGTCGAGTACAAGCGCGAGGGCTTCGACATGTTCACGGAGATGGAGGCCGGCCTGAAGCAGGACTACGTCACCTACATCTACCACGTCGAGAACGTGAAGCTGCGCGAGGAGCCGGCCCAGGAGCAGCTCTCCTACTCGGGCGGCGGCGAGGAGCCGAGCCAGCGCCCCAAGAGCCCGCGGAGGGTCGACGCCTCGAAGGTCGGCCGGAACGACCCGTGCCCGTGCGGCTCCGGCAAGAAGTTCAAGAAGTGCGGGATGGCGAACACCCCCGAGCACCAGCGCATGATGGCCCAGAACCCCAACCCCGCGGCCACCGCGGGCGCGGCCGCTGCCGGGAGCGCGGGGACGTCCGGCGGCGCCGCCGCGTCCCCCGTCCCCGATGCCTCGGAGGCGGGCGCCTCGTTCCCCGGCACGGGCTCGGTAGACGGCGACGGGAAGTAGTGGCGGAGCTGAACGAAAAGGCGGTCGAGCTCGAGGGGCGCCTGGCGGAGCTCGAGGACTTCTTCGACGTCGAGGGGCTCAGGCGATCGTCGGAGAAGCTCTCCGGCGAGATGAGCCGTCCGGGGTTCTGGGACGACCAGGAGGAGGCCCGCGAGATCTCCGGGGAGTTCTCGCGCGTCCAGAACCGGCTCAAGCTGCTCGAAGACTTGCGCGCGCGCCTCGACGACACCGGGGAGATCCTGGAGCTCTCCGAGGGGGACGCGGAGCTGCTGGGCGAGGTCGGCGAGGAGCTCGGGCGGATCGAGCGGGTGCTGGAGGAGCAGGAGGTGGCGCGGCTCTTCTCCGGCGAGTACGACGAGGGGCCGGCGATCCTCACCATAAACTCCGGCGCCGGCGGCGTGGACTCTCAGGACTGGGCCGAGATGCTCGCCCGGATGTACCGCAGGTGGGCGGAGCGGCGCGGGTACTCCCTGGAGACCATCGAGTACACCGAGGGGGAGGAGGCCGGCATCAAGAGCGCCACCTACTCCATCTCCGGGGAGTTCGCCTTCGGGTTGCTCTCGGCGGAGCGGGGCGTCCACCGGCTCGTGCGCATCAGCCCGTTCGACGCCGGCGGCAGGCGCCACACGAGCTTCGCCTCCGTCGCGGTCGCGCCGGTCGTGGGGGACGCGGTGGAGGTCGAGGTCGACGAGAAGGACCTGAAGGTCGACACGTACCGCGCCTCCGGGGCGGGCGGGCAGCACGTCAACAAGACGGACTCGGCGGTGAGGATCACGCACCTCCCGACCGGCATCGTGGTGCAGTGCCAGAACGAGCGGAGCCAGCACCAGAACCGCGAGGTCGCGATGCGGGTCCTCCGGGCGCGCCTCTTCGAGCTCGAACGCGAGAAGCGCCAGCGCGAGATCGCGGCGCAGAGCGGGGAGAAGGCGGACATCGAGTGGGGCTCGCAGATACGCTCCTACGTCCTGCATCCCTACAAGATGGTCAAGGACCACCGCAACGGCGAAGGGACCGCCGACGTCGACCGCGTCCTCGACGGCGACCTCGACGCCCTGATCTACGCCTACCTCAAGAGCCGCACCGCTGTTTAGCTTCGTTGGCAGGACCCTGGGCTTCGTGCTGCTCGTGGGGGCCGTCCTCGTCGTCGGCACGTACACCGTCCTGCCGCCCCTGGTGGAGGGCTACGTGGCCCGCAACGTGCAGGACCGCCTCGGCCTCGCGGAGACGCCCGAGGTTGACCTCACGAGCGAGCCGGCCCCCTTCATGCTGCTCGGGGAGTTCTCGGACGGGCGCGTGAGCCTGCCCCCTTCCGTGGCGGGCAACGTGAGCCCTGAAGAGGTAGCGATAGACCTGGACCCTTTCGACGTGGACGTCACGGGTAGCGTCCGCGGCGGAGCGCTGCGGACCGAGGCGCCGGTGACGGGCGGTCTGCGCGTGGAGCTCTCGGAGGCGGAGGTGAACCGCATCGCGACCTCCCAGGTCTCGTCGTTTCCGGTCACGGGGGTCGACCTGCGGGAGGGGAGCGCCCTCGTGGGCTCCGAGGTCGCCGTGCTCGGGTTCCCGGTTCCCGTCGGCGTGGAGGGGGGCGTCGAGGTACAGGACGGCGCGCTCGTCTTCGTGCCTTCCCGGGTGGAGGCGTTCGGGACGACGCTGCCGGAGGACCTAACCGGGCAGCTTCTCGAGGGGACGAGCTTTACGTATGCCCTGGGCGAGCAGTACGGCGGGAGCGTCGTGACCGGCGCCGAGCTTCTGGAGGACCGGGTCGTGCTCACGGGAGAGCTCGGGGAGCTTCCCGTGGGGGGAGCGGTTGATCCCCCGTAGCACCTTTGCTATCGTTCGCGGCGGCCCAAGGGGTCCTGGAGGGGGAGCTCGGCCGGCCGTGGTAGGCGTCGATGGCCCTCCGAACACAGAATACGCTGCGGGACCGTTACAGCGGCGCCGGCAGATCCGGGAACGCCACCTACCTCTGCCCGCCGCGCCACGTCTGGAGAGCGCATTGATCAACTTCAACAACGTCACCAAGGTCTACGGCAAGGACTCCGTGGCCCTGGACCACGTCGACCTGGGCATAGACCCGGGTGAGTTCGTCTTCCTCGTCGGCGCCTCGGGCTCCGGCAAGTCGACGATGGTCCGCCTGATCCTCAAGGAGCTCGAGCCCTCCGCCGGCTCGATCACCGTGAACGGGGTGCGGCTCTCGGGGATTCCGCGCCGGAGCGTGCCCAGGCACCGCCGTTCGATCGGCTGCGTCTTTCAGGACTTCAAGCTCCTGCCGAACAAGACCGCCGCCGAGAACGTCGCGTACGCGATGGAGGTGACCGGCCAGAAGCGCCGGGCGATCAGGGTGAAGGTCCCCCAGATTCTGGACCTCGTCGGGCTCGGGGAGCAAGCGGAGAAGTACCCGGACCAGCTCTCGGGCGGCGAGCAGCAGCGCGTCTCGATCGCCCGGGCGTTTGTGGGGCAGCCCCCGATCCTCATCGCCGACGAGCCGACCGGCAACCTTGACCCGGACACGTCGGTCGGGATCATGCAGCTTCTGCACAGGATCAACCGCATCGGCACCACGGTCCTCGTCGCGACCCACGACCGGGAGATGGTGGACGTCATGCGCAAGCGCGTCGTGGCGCTCGAAGACGGGCGCGTCGTGCGCGACATGGTGAAGGGGGGCTACGCGAATGAGGTTTAACCTGGGGTTCTTCCTGCGCGAGGCGGCGAAGAACATGCGCCTGAACGCGCTGATGAGCGTGACGGCGGTGACGACGACGGCGGTTTGCGTCCTCGTCCTCGGGGTCGGCCTCCTCGTCAGCGCCCACGTCGAGGGCATCCTGCGCGGGGTGGGCAAGGACGTCGCCATAACCGCGTTCTTCCCGGAGGACGTGACCCGGGAGCAGATAGACCAGGACCGCAGGCAGGTCGAGGGCTACCCGGAGGTCGAGGAGGTGGTCTTCGTCTCCGAGGCCGAGGCGCTCAACCGCGTCAAGGACATGCTGAGCGAGCAGCCCGAGGTCATGGAGGGCCTCGACCCGGACATCATGCAGGCCTCCATGGAGATACGGCTCGCCGACCCCGAGGCGTCGGACGCCGTCGCGGAGCGGCTCAGGGCGGAGGGCTTCTCGGAGGAGAACCTCAACTACCCTCAGCAGACCATAAGCCAGCTCAACCAGGTCACGGGGTACGTGATCTGGGCGCTCAGGGCGGCGACGGTGCTGTTCCTCGTGGCGAGCGTCCTGCTCATCTCCAACGCCATCAGGATCTCGATCTTCGCGAGGCGCAAGGAGATCGAGGTGATGAAGCTCGTCGGCGCCTCGGACGGCTTCGTGCGGACGCCGTTCGTGCTCGAGGGGCTGGCGCAGGGCCTGATCGGGGCGACCATAGCCGCCCTCGTCGTCGTCTGGGGCAACGCGATCTTTGTCGAGTGGGCCAGCAGCGCGCTGCCCTTCGTCCCCGTCTCCTCCTCGGCCGTCAACACCCTGCTCGTCCTGCTCGTCCTCATCGCCGTCGGCGTCCTCATCGGCATCGTCGGCAGCTTCGTCTCCGTGCGCAGGTTCTTGAGGGTATAGGGCCCCAAGCGCCCGGACGCCCGTTTGTTCCCGGCGGCCCGAGAGGGGGAGGCCGTCGGGAGAGGCCGGGGGTCGCGTTCGCACGGAGCATTATCGTGCACGTCGGGAGGCGTTCCGGAGGCCCTCGAGGGCGCGTCCATACGGCCGGTCGCGCGGTAGTTCGCGTCCCGTAGGTGGTAGACTCTAGGCATGCTTTTGGTTCGTCTACCCCTTCTCTCCCTATGATTTTGCCGGCACAACTGGTTCGCAGGGGCAAGTACTCGATCGCCGATCCTCTCTTCGTCGAGGAGCGGCGTCCGGTGCTGGTCGCGCGCAAGTTGCGGCGCGGGGCCGAGGCGGGGGACATAGTGCTCGTGAACGTCCGGGAGAAGGGCCGGTCGCTGCGCGGCGAGGTGACGAAGGTCCTGGGCTCCCCGGACGACCCCCGCAACGTCTACGACGCCCTTTTCGCCTCGATAGAGACCTCGCGGAGCTTCTCGCCGAAGGTCGAGGAGGAGGCCGTCGCCGTCGCGCGCAAGCCCGTCGGCGAGCGCGAGGACCTCAGTGGGCTGCCGACCGTCACCATCGACGGCTCGGACGCCAAGGATTTCGACGATGCGATCTCCATAGAGCGCACCGGGGGCGGCTACCGCGTGTGGGTCCACATCGCGGACGTGACCCACTACGTGAGGCCGGGGACGAGGCTCGACCGGGAGGCGATGAGGCGGGGCAACTCCGTGTACCTCCCCGGGACCGTAGCCCCGATGCTCCCGCGCGCCCTCTCCGAGGACGCGTGCTCCCTCAGGCCGGGCGAGGAGAAGGCGGCCGTGACGGTGGAGATGGAGGTCTCGTCCTCCGGTGAGACGCTGAGCCGCCGGGCGTACCGCAGCTTGATCAGGAGCGACGCGCGCCTGACCTACGGCGGGGTGGACGCCTTCCTGCGCGGGGAGGGCGAGGTCCGGGAGCCCGAGCTCGTCGGGACGGCGTACGAGCTCTCGCGCAGGCTGAAGACCCGGGCGGCCGTGCGCGGCAAGCTGGAGCTCGGGGGGCGGGAGCCCGAGTACGAGGTGGACGAGCGGGGCGTGCCCGTCGCGTCCGGGGTGCGGCGTTCGACGCCGGCGCGGGAGCTTATCGAGGAGCTCATGATCCTGGCGAACGAGGCGGTGGCCCGCGAGATCCGGGGGAGGCCCGGCGCGGTCTACCGGGTGCACGAGCGGCCGGACGAAGAGGACATGGAGAAGCTCGCGACGCGGCTGGAGGCCATAGGGGTCGGGGCCGAGCCGACGCCGGAGAACCTCGGCACGATCTCGCAGCAGTCCAAGTCCGACGCGGTGAACTACCTGATCCTGCGCTCCCTCCCGCGCGCCTTCTACTCGCCGGCAAGCCTCGGGCACTACGGCCTCGCCCTGGAGAACTACACGCACTTCACGAGCCCGATCCGTCGCTACTCCGACGTCCTGGTGCACCGGGCGCTCCTCGGGGAGGAGGCGCCGGAGGATACGACCGCCGCCGCGGGCGAGGTCTCGGAGCGCGAGTGGAGGAGCACGGTCTGCGAGCGCACGGCCGACCAGTACACGCTGATGTGGCTCATGCGCGACCGCGTCGGGGAGACGATGGAGGGGACGGTCGTGAGCACCGCGGCGTTCGGGCTCTTCGTGGAGCTGGAGACGGGGGCGACGGGGCTCGTGCACGTGAGCAAACTGCCGGGTTGGTGGACGCTGGATCCCAGCGGCGTCGTGCTCTCGAACGACTCCATCGGGGCCTCGTACAAGGTCGGGGACAGGGTGCTGGTAGAGTTGTTGGATGTTTTGCCGCTGATGCAGCGGGCGGAGTTGAGGGTGGTGAAGAGGCGATGAACGGCAAGCAGTACGCGCAGAACAAGAAGGCGTACCACGACTTCGCGATGGAGGAGACGTACGAGGCCGGGCTCCTGCTCACCGGCCCCGAGGTCAAGTCCATCCGCGAGGGACGGGCGAACCTCAAGGAGAGCTACGTGCGCGTCAGGAACGGCGAGGTGTTCCTGATCGGGGCGCACATCTCCCCGTACGAGAACGCCCGCCAGCGCGAGCAGCTCCCCACCCGCGACCGCAAGCTCCTGATGCACCGCAAGGAGATAGACCGCCTCACCGGCAAGGCCCAGGAGGACGGCAAGACCATCATCCCCCTGAAGCTCTACGACAAGGGTGGGAACATCAAGCTGCAGATCGCCGTCGCGAGCCGCAAGAGGGAGTACGACAAGCGCCGCGACATCGCCAAGAAGACGGCGAACCGCGAGATAGAGCGCGCCATGAAGGAGCGTCTGAGGAGCTAGACGGCGCCCCGCAAGGGGTTTGAAGCGGGCCGCTCACGCGGTATAATACGGGTTGTCAAGGGGGCGTACCGGCTTCGACGTGAGCGGTTAGCGCCTAGCGAGACGAGCCGAGTTTGCTGGAGACTCGTTAAACGCCGGCACCACAAGATACACGCCGATAACGATATGGCTCTGGCTGCCTAACTAAAACGGTAGCCGATCGGTCCGGGTAGCCCACGGCTCGGGTACCGGTCTCATTTTAGTGGGCTTACCCTACGGGTCCTGGCCCGGGGCACGTAGGGAACACTCAACGGGCTAGCCTCTCGGCGGTGCCCCGGTCCGTCGAGGCGGGCGAAACGAAACTGGGAGCGACGCTCGTACAATCTCGTGGGCAGCACGTTCGCGGACGCGGGTTCGATTCCCGCCGCCTCCACTACAAGGGCCCCGGTCGAGAGACCGGGGCCCTTCCCTCGTCCGCCTCTACCGGGTGCCTACTCCATCGTCAGAACGACGCGGTTGCGGAGGCGTCCCTCGTGCATCTCGTTCAGGGTGTCGCCGGCCGCTTCGAGGGGGCGGGTCGTGATGAGGGGACGCACGCCGGCCTTTGCGGCGAACTCGAGGGCGTCGCGGACATCCTTGCGGGAGCCCGAGGGGGAGCCCATGAGGTGGCGGCGGGCCCCGATCAGGTCCATGGGGGAGACCGTGATCTCACCGGGTGCGGCGCCGAGCACGGCGAGGGTGCCGTCGGGAGCCAGGCCGGGGAGCGCCGCCGTCATCGGCTCGACTGACGGGGCGGTGGCGAGGATGACGTTCGCGCCGCCCTCCCAGCCGAGGAGGGCCTCCGCGACCGATCCCTCGCGGGAATTGATGAACAGCTCCGCGCCGAGCTCCTTCGCCTCACCCTCCTTGTCCGCGCTGCCGGAGAGGACGGCGACGCGGGCGCCCATCGCCTTCGCGTAGAGGACGCCGAGGTGTCCGAGGCCGCCGAGGCCGATCACGGCTACCCTCATGCCCGGCTGGAAGCCCGCGTTTCTGAGGCCGTTGTAGACGGTGAGGCCGGCGCACATGAGCGGGGCCGCCTCGGCGAAGTCGAGGGCGTCGGGGATCGGGGCGACGTAGGCGGCCGGGGCGAGCATGAACTCGGCGTAGCCGCCGTCGACGGTGACGCCGGTGACGTTCGGGGCGACCTGGCAGAGCACCTCTTCGCCCCTCGTGCACTGCTCGCAGTGGCCGCAGGAGGAGTAGAGCCACGGCATCCCCACCCTCGCGCCCGCCTGGGGCCACTCGACGCCTTCCCCGACCTCCTCGACGACGCCCGCGACCTCGTGGCCCGGCACGACGGGGTACTGCGCGAAGGGGAAGGCGCCCTGCAGGACGTTCAGGTCGCTGTGGCACACGCCGCAGGCGCGCACCCGGATCAAGACCTGCCCGGGGCCGGGTACCGGCCTCTCGCGCTCCTCTATTGCGACCCCGCCGTTGGGTTCGTTGATCACCGCTGCTCGCATGCAAGCTCCTTCCTTTTAGGTGACGGCCCGGATATTAACCGCTATCGCGTATAGGACAAGGGGCGGGCTCGGCGCGGACGGGTGCCATAAGTAGCATGCTAAGGGGGGCGGTCAATGGGTATAATTCGTCGCCGTGAGCGATCCCAGGCCCATAGGCGTGTTCGATTCCGGGGTCGGCGGCCTGACGGTGCTCTCGGAGATCCGGGACAGGCTGCCGTACGAGCATACGATCTACTTCGGCGACACGGCGAGGGTGCCGTACGGCGTTCGCGACCTCACCGAGGTTCGGTGGTTCGCCTTCGAGATCATCCACTACCTGATCGACCTCGACGTGAAGATGGTCGTCATCGCCTGCAACACCGCGACGGCCGCGGCGCTGAAGGCGGCGCAGCGCTCCTTCGACGTCCCGGTGATCGGAGTGATAGAGCCCGGGGCGCGGGCCGCGGCGCTGGAGACCCGCAACCGCCGCGCCGGCGTTCTGGCGACGGAGGCGACGGTGACGAGCGGGGCGTACAGGCGGGCGGTCCACGCCTTCGACGCCGGCATAAGCGTCTACGAGCAGGCCTGCCCTGCGTTCGTGCCGCTCATCGAGCGCGGCATCGTGGACGGGCCGGAGCTCGAAAGGGTCGCCACGGGCTACCTCACGCCGCTCATGGAGCGTCGGGTCGACGCCGTGATCCTGGGTTGCACCCACTACCCGCTCATCTCGGCCACCATCAACCGCATCCTCGGCCCCGGCGTGCGCCTCATCTCCTCCGCGGGACAGACCGCGTTGGAGGTCGGCCGCATCCTCTCCCGCCGCGGCTTTCTCCGCAGGCCCAAGCACCCCGACGACGAGGGCCGCTCGACCTACATCTGCAGCGCCGACCCCGAGGAGTTCGCCCTCCTCGGCAGCCGCTTCCTCGAAGAAGAGATCGAGGCCGCCGCCCCCGCCGCGGCCCTCTAGGGGGCGCTCACATGCTCTGGTATACTCCGTCGCAGACCTTACGGGGCGTGGCGCAGCCTGGTAGCGCACCTGCTTTGGGAGCAGGGGGTCGGAGGTTCAAATCCTCTCGCCCCGACCACGGATAGGTCGCTCGCGGGTGTAGCTCAAAGGCAGAGCCCCAGCCTTCCAAGCTGGTTATGGGGGTTCGATTCCCCTCACCCGCTCTGTGTCCCCGGAAGCACCACCCCCGGGGCCTACCCTAGCGCCTGTAGCTCAGCCGGATAGAGCAGCGGACTTCTAATCCGCAGGTCGTAGGTTCGAATCCTACCGGGCGCGCCCCCGTTTTCCCCGCAAAACGCTGTTTTCCCTCCCGGCGCCTCCCCGTCCCGGTCGGGCGTTTACCACTTCCTTACCACTCAACCCCTTCGACCGCGCCCCCCGAGGCCCTCTCTCGCGCCGGCCCGAAGCGCCCCAGGCTCGCTGCCTGCGTCCTCCGGCGGCCCTGCACGTAGGTGTCCATCCCGCTCTTTCTCGAGCCGGTGAGGTGGACGAACCCCGAGACCGAAGCCGAGCACCTGGTCGCGGACGGTGGGATGTCGAGCAACTTCCCCGTGTGGCTCTTCGACGCCCCCGGCACGGGGTACGAGTTGGGGGTGCTCGGCTACCTGCGGGCGCTGGCGGACACGATGATCGAGGAGCACGACCGGCTCTACCTGGAGGAGCACGACTTCGTCAGGACCGTCCCCATAGACACCCTGGGTGGACGGACCTGTGGAGGTCGGCCTCTCGCCGGAGCTCGCGGCCGACCTCCACAGGTCCGGGCGCTTCGCCGCGAAACGTTACCTGAATAGCTAGACGTCGAGCCGCCGGCTCCATCGCCACGGGCGCGGCGGGGTCGGGGGGGTTCTCGTTACCGCGCTACTTGGGCTTCCTCTCCAGGAACGGCCGCTCGACGAACCGGTGGCTCAGGTAGGCCACCGGGATGCTGAGGGCCAGGATCGCGGCTAGCGCGCACGAGAAGGCGAGCCACGGCGACGAAGTCGCCCACGCCTCGAACTCCGCCGACCAGCTCGACGCAAGGAGGACCAGGACGGTCTGGTGCAGCAGGAAGAGGCTGTAGGAGATCGTCCCGACGAACCGAAACGGCGCGAACGAAAGCACCGGACGGAGGATGCGGCTGCCCGCAACGGCCGCGAAGAAGAACGCCGCCATCGACAGATCCACCAGGAGCCAGGCGGGCACGTGGATCGCGGCGGCGACCTCTGCCCCGAAGTAGGGGTACCCGAACAGGTAGACCGCGGCCGGCGGCGTGAGCGCGGTGGCGAGGGCCGGCCGCTCCCCGAAGCGCCCGACGAGCATGGCCAGCAGCATCCCCCCGGCGAACAGGTAGAGGTGCGTCGTGGGCAGGTGGTTGGCGTAGAGCTCCCCCTCCGGCCCGGGCGTGGCGGCCATCGCGTGTACGTAGATCGCCCGCCCGCCGACGAGGAGCCCCACCAGCAGGAGCGCCCTCTGCCACCAGCGCGGCACCAGCACGATCACGAACGGGAGGATGAGGTACCAGGCGACCTCCGAGGCCAGCGACCACATCACCGGGTCGGCCGAGGCGGTAGTCTCCGGGAACAGGGTGTGCACGAAGAAGGCGTGCGTGAGGAGGTCCCAACCCGTCGTCTCCTTCGGCCACAGGAGCCACACCACGGCCAGGGCGAGGTAGTACGCCGGGAGGATCCTCAAGGCCCGCCTGGCGAAGTACGAGCGCATCCGGTAGGGGCCGCGCTCCTTCCGGCCTTCCTCGACGCGGGTCAGGAGATAGCCGGAAAGGAAGAAGAACAGGAACACCCCGCCCGGCCCAAGCTGCAAGCCTTTCACCACGTCGAAGCCGAGGAAGGGCACGACGAGCGGGAGCCCCACGAGCGCGGCCCACTGCCCAGCCACGTGGGCGAGGACCACCTTGAGGACGGCCAGGCCTCGCAAGGCTTCTACCTCGGCAGAATGATCGGATATATCGTATTTCACGGGGGAAGAGTTTAAGGCTTATCGGGGTCCCTGCCAAGATCGGCCACGGAACTCCCTGGCCTTTCCGATCCTACTCGCCGACGAGTCCGAGCTTCCGGCTGCCCCGAAACCGAGCAAGCGCGGATACGCAAGAATCCGCAGTATGGAAACCCTCATGAGGACCGAGAAGGTCGAGGCTTGCGTCCTGTGTCAGCACCCGGGCCGTAGGATCCTGCACGGCGGCCTCGTGGGCCGCCGTGCAGGGCGTCTCGGGCTTATGGGCCTACGAGCAGCGCGTGGCGCGCCGCCTGATCCACCTCGATCCCGTGCCCGCCCCTGAGGACCTGCACCTCGCCTACGAGAGCTAACCGACCCACGGGGCGGACGAGCTCCCTGGGAGGACCGCCCTCCGCCGGGCAAGGGGATACGTTCGCGAAGGGTACCTGGCCCTCAGGTTCGGCTATGGGGCCTCTCCGGCCGGGCGCCTCGCTGGCCTCCTCGCCTACGTTCACCCCGGCCAGAGGGCGTGCTTGGAGGGGTCCGTCGCGTGGCGCCCCGCCTCCTGGCGGGTCCTGGACGTCGGGGCGGGCGCAGGGAGGACGCTCGACGCTCTCGCGGAACGAGACCGCCGCGGCCCTCTTCTTTCTGCCGGTCAGCGGCACGACTACCCGCTCCTGCGCCTCGCGGCGGCAGGACCCGCAGACCTCGGGCAGGGTCAGCAGGGCGCGCCATTCTACCGACCGAGCGGGGCGGGCGGATTCTCGCCGCCCGCCCCGCTCGTGCGAAGGCCGCTAGAGGAGCCTTACCCTTTCGCAGCTGGTCAAGAGCGAGAGGTCGCCCTCGATCGTCGGCGACACGCCCTCTATGAGGTCCGTGGCGTCCACGTAGGCCGTGTCGGTGCCGGCCCCGCAGTTGACGAAGTCGCTCGCGCCGTCGTTGGCCGCGTAGATCGTGTCGCCGCCGTCGCCGCCGTAGAGCCCGTCGCGGTCGGCGCCGCCGTAGACCTGGTCGGCGTCCGGGCCGCCGTTGACCTGGTCGGCCCCGGCGCTGCCCTGGAGGGTGTCCGAGCCGGCCTCCCCGTAGATCGTGTCGTTGGCGCCGAGCCCGTAGACGGTGTCGTTGCCGGCGCGGGCGGAGATGTTGTCGGCCGCCTCGGTGCCGGAGATGTTGTCGTTGCCGGCCGTGCCCGTCAGCGTGGCGGCCAGGGCGGCCGAGGCCAGCGCCAGGGAGAGGGCGAGGGCCAGGGCGAGGCCCAGGCCGAAGGACGTGCCCTTCTTGCGTATACTCGTCGCGTTCACGGAAACGCTCCTTTCGTGGGTGGGTTCTCCGTGGATTTACGGTCCCGGCGGCGCCTGCACGCGCCCCGGGGCTTCTTGCCTATGCTCTTCTTTGCTCGCGCGGAGTTCGGGCCGGACGGCCCTTCTCTTCTTCGCCCGTCGTCGGGCGCGTTACGCCCGGGGAGGACCATGCATCCCCACCACCCCTTTCGGTAGCCCGGCTGCCTCGCCCATCCTCCGAGGCCCGTGGCTTTGCGTCCCCGCCTCGCGACGGGTTTGCCTTTGTCGTTTTCCCCTACGGAGTCATTATCGGCACGTCGATGAGAAACCTTTAATCCTCGTCCCCGCCCGCGTCGTCGATCGCCCTGCGCGTCTCCTCGAGGTCGTCGAGGGCGTGGTGGGCGAGAGCCTCGGCGCTGCCGCCGGCGTCGCGCTCGAGCGCGGCGAGGACGACCATCGCCTCGCGGGGATCGCCGCGCCTGGCCGCGCCGTCTGCGCACCCCAGCGTCTCCGCCATCCTCTGCGTCGCCGGCAAGAGTGACCTTCGTGTCGTACCCGCCGATCTCGTCGATATTCAAGAAAACATAGATGCCCTCAAGGACCTGCCTGCGGGGTGGAGCGGTTACGATGTGGCTGCGCCGAAGCTCCAGTCGATCCAGAGCGCGACCGAGTGGATCCAGCAGGTGTACGAGGACGCGGCGCGCTCGGGATCGGTTCCTCGAGCAGGATGGTGGATGGGGGTCCGGCGAGACGCTGCGACGTTCTCTAGAGGAGACACGAGGGAGGTAGCGGATGGGCTGCTACGTGTTGGGTTTCGGGGAGATCGACCAGATGCAGGTCGCGGTCGTTGGCGGCAAGGGCGCGCACCTGGGGGAGCTTTCGCGGATCGAAGGCCTCCGCGTGCCGGCCGGCTTTTGGGTGACGACGGACGCCTTCCGCCGGATCATGGCGGAGGCGCCGTCGATCGACGATCGGCTCGATCGTCTGTCGCGCCTGGGGCCGGACGACCGGGAGGCGATCTCCGCGCTCAGCGCGCAGATCCGACGGACCCTCGAAGGGATCGCCATCCCCGACGATCTGGCGGCGGAGATCACCCGCCAGAGCGCCCGGCTCGGCGAGGGGGCCGCCTACGCCGTCCGATCCAGCGCGACGGCGGAGGACTTGCCGACGGCCTCCTTCGCGGGCCAGCAGGACACGTACCTGAACGTCGTGGGGCCGGCGGCGATCCTCCGGCACGTCGGCCGGTGCTGGGCCTCGCTCTTCACCGAGCGGGCCGTGACCTACCGCCTGCGGAACGGCCTGGACCACCGGAAGGTCCGCATGGCCGTGGTCGTGCAGCGGATGGTCTTCCCGCGGGCGGCCGGCACTCTTTTCACGGCCGATCCCGTCACGGGCAACCGGAAGGTCGCCTGCGTGGAGGCCACCTTCGGCCTCGGCGAGGCCCTGGTCTCCGGCCTGGTGAACGCGGACGTCTACGGGGTGCGGGACGGCGAGGTCGTCGCCATGGCGGTCGCCACCAAGCGGCTCGCCATCCACGCCTCGCCGGCAGGCGGTACGCGGGAACAGGAGATCGAGCCGGAGCGGCAGGACGAGCCGGCGCTGACCGAGCGCCAAGTCATGCGGCTCGTGCGGCTGGGACGGCGGATCGAAGCGCACTTCGGCCGCCCCCAGGACATCGAGTGGTGCCTGGTCGACGACGGCTTCCAGATCGTCCAGAGCCGGCCGATCACCACGCTGTTCCCCATCCCCGAGGCCGGCGACCGGGAGAACCACGTCTACGTCTCCGTCGGCCATCAGCAGATGATGACCGACCCCATGAAGCCGCTGGGCTCTCGTTGTGGCAACTGACGGCCGGCCGGCCCATGTACGAGGCCGGCGGGAGGCTGTTTGTCGACGTCACCCGGGGCCTGGCAACGCCCGCGAGCCGCGCAGGCCTCCTGGAGGTCCTGGGGAGAGGCGATCCGCTGATCGGAGACGCGCTGCAGACCATCCTCGACCGCGGCGACTTCATCCCGACGCTCCCGGACGAGGATCCCGGCGGGGCGCCGGCGGGCGGCGCCCCGGCCCCGATCGAGACCGATCCGGCCATCGTCGCCGGGCTGATCGCGAGCAGCGAGGCCTCTATCGCCGCCCTGAAGCGAGACATCCGGACAGAGTCCGGACCGGCGCTGCTCGACTTTATCCTGACGGACATCCAGAAGCTGAAGCGGATCCTGTTCGATCCGCAGAGCCATGGGGTGATCATGGCGGGGATGGAGGCCGCCTGGTGGCTCAACGAGAATCTGCAGGCGTGGCTGGGCGAGAAGAACGCGGCCGACGCGCTAACGCAGTCCGTCCCCCACAACGTCACGTCGGAGATGGGGCTGGCGCTCCTGGACGTCGCGGACGTGATCCGCCCGCATCCGGACGTGGTGGCTTTTCTGCAGCACGTCGAGGACGAGGGCTTCCTGGACGAGCTGCCCAAGCTCGCGGGCGGGCGGGAAGCGCGGGACGCCATCCGGGCCTGGCTCGACAAGTACGGCATGCGCTGCGTCGGCGAGATCGACATCACGAGGCCGCGTTGGAGCGAACGCCCCACCACGCTCGTGCCCATCATCCTGGGCAACGTCAAGAGCTTCGAGCCGGGCGCCGGCGGGCGGCGCTTCGAGAGAGGAAGGCAGGAGGCCCGGAAGAAGGAAGAGGAGCTGCTGGAGCGCCTGCGGGCCTTGCCGGACGGGGAGCGGAAGGCCGAAGAGGCCAAGCGGATGATCGACCGGGTCCGGACCTTCAGCGGGTACCGGGAGTATCCGAAGTACGCCATGGTCGGCCGCTACTTCGTCTATAAGCAGGCCTTGATGGAAGAAGCCCAGCGCCTCGTGCGGGCCCACGTGCTTCGTGAGGAGGAAGACATCTTCTACCTCACGTTCCAGGAGCTCCACGACGTCGTGCGCACGAACGGGGTGGATGACGGGCTCATCCGCGAGCGCAAGGACGCGTTCAGGTCGTATCAGGCGCTCACGCCGCCCCGGGTGCTCACCTCGGATGGCGAGGCCGTCGCCGGAGCGTACCGGCGCGGCGATCTGCCGGCCGGCGCGCTGGTCGGCTTACCGGTCTCCGCCGGGACCATCGAGGGGCGGGCCCGCGTCATCCTGGACATGGCACAGGCCGAGCTCGAAGCGGGCGACATCCTGGTCACCGCCTACACGGACCCCAGCTGGACGCCCCTGTTCGTCGCTATCGGGGGCCTGGTGACGGAGGTGGGGGGCCTGATGACGCATGGCGCGGTGATCGCGCGGGAGTACGGCTTGCCGGCCGTCGTGGGGGTGGAGCACGCAACCCGGCGGATCCGGGACGGGCAGCGCATCCGCGTGCACGGAACGGACGGGTACGTAGAGATCCTGCCCTAGTGGGCCAGCCCGACGGGTAGCCGGGCGGCAAGTGGTAGGCCAGACGCCGTTGGCGGCCTCGTGGAAGGCGCGGCCGCGTGCATGGCCGCGGCGTCCACCGTCAGGACGACGGGCGCCTCGCGGGCCGAGCGCCACCCGGTCGGGCCCGGCCGAAAGAGATGGTGACGTAGCGCTCGGTGCCGTTTAGCGGAGACCGGGGCTCCGCTATCATTGCGCTTATGGGACGAGGCCTGTAACTCAGAGGTCAAGCCGCGGGGGGAACCTGCTGCTCTTACGCGAGATTTGTAGCAGCTTCCGCACTTGGGATTCGGGTCGGGCAGGAGGAGAGGGGAAGGCGATGATCCAGGACCATTCCTTGGGAACGAATTGGGCCGGCAACTATGCGTACCGGGCGGCGAAGCTGCACCGGCCGTCGACGATCGAGCAGGTGCAGGAGATCGTCGCCAACGCGCCCGGCGTGCGCGTTCTGGGTTCGCGGCACTCGTTCAACGACGTCGCCGACTCCTCGGAGCTTGTAACGCTCGAAGCCATGCCCGCGGACGTGGTCGTCGACCACGAGGCGAGCACGGTCTCCGTCAACGCGGCCCTGAAGTACGGCGAGCTGGCGGAGATGCTGAACGCCGAGGGCGTGGCCCTGCACAACCTCGCCTCGCTTCCCCACATCTCCGTCGCGGGCGCCGTGGCGACGGCGACGCACGGCTCGGGCGACGCGAACGGCAACCTCGCGGCGGCCGTCGCGGGGGTCGAGCTCGTGACGTCGGCGGGGGAGATCTTCGAGGTCTCCAGGGGAGAGCCCGACTTCGAAGGCGTCGTGGTCGGGCTCGGCGCGCTTGGCGCGGTCACCCGCGTCACCCTGGACGTGGAGCCGGCCTACGAGGTGCGGCAGCGGGTCTTCGAAGGCTTGAGCTGGGACGCCCTCCTCGAGAACTTCGACGAGATCACTTCGCGCGGCTACAGCGTGAGCGTCTTTACCCGCTGGGGCGAGACGAACGACCAGGTCTGGGTCAAGAGCCGCGTGACGGACGAGGCCGAGGAGACGGAGGCCGACCTCTTCGGCGCGGTCGCGGCAGCCGTCGACCGGCACCCGATCCTCGAGCTCGACGCGTCTCCGTGCACGCCGCAGCTGGGCAGGCCCGGCCTCTGGTCGGACCGCCTGGCGCATTTCCGCATGGGCTTTACGCCGAGCAGCGGCGAGGAGCTGCAGTCGGAGTACCTGCTCCCGCGCCGGCACGCCGTGGAGGCCATAGAGGCCGTGCGCGCCCTCGCGGACGGCATCCGGCCGATCTTGCAGGTCTCCGAGCTCCGCACGGTGGCGGCGGATCGGCTCTGGATGAGCACGGCTTACGGGGAGGACGCCGTCGGCATCCACTTCACCTGGAAGCCCGAGCCAGGCGCGGTCGAGGCAATGCTCGTCCACATCGAGGACGCGCTCCTCCCACTCGGGGCACGCCCGCACTGGGGCAAGGTCTTCAATGCGGACGCGGCGGCGATCGCCCCGCACTACGAGCGCAGAGCGGACTTTGTCGGCCTGGTCGAGCGGCTCGACCCACGGGGAGCGTTCCGCAACTCCTGGCTGGAGGCCCATGTGCTCGGGGAGCCGTGACGCGCCAGGCCGCAAGACCGGAAGCACCGGCGTCTCCCCGATGGGTGTGGCCCCGAGCGTGGGCGGCGGCCGTCCACCGTGTCCAGGATACTCATACGCGCACGTTCTCCTGCGGGCCTGACAGGAGCCCCCGAGGATCGTTGCTCGCACCCTCTGGTGGGCTTACACACAGCTAGCTATCTCGAGTTCGAGGACATGCCCATCCGGGAACCTTCGAGAGCTACCGCTACGGTCCTCCCGCCTCCGCCCAGGCGTCGTCAGAGGGCCTTCGAGGAGCAAGGTGCCGGTCCGCCAGGCGAGCCCTACGGGAGGGGGCTCTTGCTAGGAGGACCGGGAGCGGCGTTCGTCCCCGATCAGGCCTTCGGCCTCCTCCGCGACGGCCACGAGGTCGTCCATGGAGGGGTTGTACGCCTCAGATCGCCGCCCGCCGACGCAGACCCTGGACGGTCGATCGGGCTCCGGGGAGAGCTCCACCCACGCGGCCCCGGTACCGAAGGCGCCGGGGAGGCTGGCGATCACCAGGTGGGGGTCGAAGGCGGCCACCTTGTCCCCTATCGCCGGGAGCGCGGCGGCCTCGACCTCGTCCTCGGGGCGCAACGCGCTTAGCGCACCTGAGATGGCCTCGCGGAACGCACGATACTCGTCGTCGAAGGCCACCAGGATGCGCATCTCGACCAACCCCTCCTCACCGGCGTGTGCTCTCTGGCAAAACTAATGCCTCGAAGGCGAAAAAGTTGTAACGCGCAACACAACATGCAACATATCAGGCTGCAGGTTTGTCCGCCCGCGAACGCGCGGCAACGGCGCCCGGAGACCGCAGGTTCGGAGGGAGGTGCTGCCTTAGATCACGCTGTTCGTTACCGCGTGCGTCGGGAGGGTACTGCCCTGGTGCTGACCGCTGTGGGCGCGCTACGCCTCCCGGAGCGCCTCACCTGTACGTCGGGCGCTTTCTTCCTGCTACTCCTCGTCGGCGCCGTAGCCTCGGTGGCGATGCTCCCACAAGCCGCGCCCCTAACTTATGCAAGACGATTTTTGCAATCGGCGTGAAAGATGGTGCGGTGAATGTCAATAAAGGTTGACACATCTACTAGCGTCAATTATAGTTGACGCATGAACGAGAAGACGAGGACACGAGTTGGAGGGCCGGAGGATCCGCGGGAGGGCTTGGAGGCCGTCGTCGCTTTGAGGCGGACGCTGGAGGCGCTGGAGGCGGCGCAGGTCGAGAACGCCATCGTGGCCGGGTGGTCCTGGGCGAGGATCGCCGAGGTCCTGGGCGTCAGCAAGCAGGCCGTGCACAAGAAGCATGCCAGGCGGATCAGGGACAGGTACCCGGGGGAACCGCCGGGGAGGAAGGGGAGGGGCGCATGATGTTCGCTCGTTTCACGGATGGGTCTCGCGGATCGGTGGAGGCCGCCTTCGAGGAGGCGAGGGCGCTCGGGCACGACTCGCTTGGGGACGAGGACCTTCTGCTCGGGATCCTCCGGGTCGACGAGGGGATCGCCGGGGAGGCGCTCTCCTCGCTGGGCGCGACGCTCGAAGGGGCGCGCGAGGAGTCCGAAGCGATGCTCTCCGACGCCCTCTCCGCGATCGGGGTCTCCCTCGAGGGGCTGCGCCGGGAGGCGGGGGAGGCCTTCGACATGAGCCTCCCGGACGACCGCAAGATCCCGCACTCCCCCTTGGCCAAGAACGCGCTCGTGGGGGCGCGCAAGGAGATGCGCAGGCTCGGAGACAGGCACCTCGGCGCCGAGCACGTGCTCTTGGGGATACTCGGCAACGAGGACGGTACGGCCTCGAGGCTGCTGGCGCGCTTGGGCGTGTCCCCGGCGGCGCTGGAGGAGCGGCTGTTCGAGCTACGAGGGGAGCCGCGCGGCCGGTAGCGGCATGGGGGAGGGGTAACGTTTCGGCGGCGCGAAACCCTCGCCTGCGGTGCGATGCCGAGTGCGAGTGCGAACCCGCCGACGTTCAGGCGCGGTGGTTGACGCGGAACGACGGCGGGTCGATCATGGTTCTCCGTGTCGGTCGGCTGCGGCGGCTCGTACGGCCAACCGGAGAAGGATGTCCGCGGGGAACGGACATCTGGACGAGCAGATCGACCCCACGAGCCGCGATGACCGGGTTCGTACCGGGGGTTGCGACGCCCCGGTACGAGTCGCAAGCGATCGGCGCTTCTGAGGAGGAGCTCGTGGGCACGGTATGCCGGGGGGCGGGGGAGGCACGAATGCGGTACGCCGAGTGCTAGGAGGAGAGTCGTGAACGAGCGAAGGGGAGAGGCGGCGAGCGGGGCGCGCAACCTCGCCGACGAGGACCTGACGCGGGCGGTGCTGGAGAGCTTCGGGGGCGCGGAGTCCGGACGGTTCAGGGAGGTGGCGCAGAGCCTCGTCAAGCACCTCCACGCGTTCGTGAGCGAGGTGAAGCTGACCGAAGAGGAGTGGTTCGAGGGGATAAACTTCCTCACCCGCACCGGCCACATCACCGACGACAAGCGCCAGGAGTTTATCCTGCTCTCCGACGTACTGGGCGTCTCGATGCTCGTGGTCGGGCTCAACCACCGCCACGTCGAGGGGGCCACGGACTCCGGCGAGGGCGTCGAGGTGGTCCGGGGTGACGGCAGCCTGCCCACGGGGAGCACCGAGGCTACGGTCTTCGGTCCGTTCTTCGTCGAGGGCGCGCCGGCCTTCGAGAACGGCGACGACATCTCGGGCGGCGCCCCCGGGGAGCCCTGTTTCGTCTCGGGGAGGGTGTTAAACGCCGGGGGGGAGCCGATCCCGGGCGCACGGGTGGACGTCTGGCAGGCCGACGAGGAGGGCTTCTACGACGTGCAGTACGACGATCTCGAAGGGGCGCGCGGCCGGGGACGGCTCCGGACGGACGAGGAGGGGCGCTACTCGTTCTGGTCCGTGAAGCCGGAGCCCTATCCGATCCCCTACGACGGGCCGGTAGGCGATCTGCTTCGGGCCGCGGGCCGCAGCCCGATGCGGCCCGCGCACGTCCACTTCATGGTGCAGGCGCCGGGCTACGCGACCTTGATCACGCACGTCTTCGCCGAGGGCGACGAGCACCTCGACACCGACGCGGTCTTCGGGGTGAAGGAGACCCTGATCGCCCCGTTCGTCCGCCACGACGCGGGCGCGGCCCCGGACGGCAGGGAGACGAAGGGGCCGTTCTACACGATGGAGTATGACCTCGTCCTGGCACCCGCCGGCGAGTAGCGAAGGAGGAGGGTTTGGGCGCAACGATGGAGACGGACGTCCTGATCGTCGGGGCCGGACCCGCGGGCCTGGCGGCGGCGCTCTTCTTGAGCGAGTACGGCGTCGAGAACGTCTTGCTGGAGAAGTACGGCTGGCTCGCCAACACTCCCAGGGCGCACATAACGAACCAGCGCACCATGGAGATCCTGCGTGATGTCGGCCTCGAGCGGGACGTCATCGAGAAGGGCGTGCCCCAGGAGCTTATGGGCGACACCGTGTTCTGCGCGAGCCTCGCGGGCGAGGAGCTAGCGAGGTTGCACACGTGGGGCACGCACCCGTTGCGCAAGGCGGACTACGATCTCGCCAGCCCCTCGCGCCACTGCGACATCCCGCAGACCCTGATGGAGCCGATCCTGCTCGGCGGCGCCGCCTCGCGCGGGACGAAGGTCCGCTTCGACACCGAGTACCTCTCCTTAGAGCAGGACGAGAGCGGCGTCACCGCGACGGTGCGCGACCGCCTCGACGGGAGGACGTACGAGATCCGCGCCCGTTACCTGATCGGGGCCGACGGCGGCCGGAGCAAGGTCGCCGCGGACATCAGTCTGCCCATGGAGGGGCAGATGGGCATCGCGGGGAGCATGAACATCGTCGTCAAGGCCGACCTGACGCAGTACGTCGCCCACCGCCCGAGCGTCCTGTACTGGGTCCTCCAGCCGGGCTCCGACATAGGCGGCATCGGCATGGGCCTCGTTAGGATGGTGCGCACCTGGGACGAGTGGCTGATCCTGTGGGGCTACGACATAAACGACGACCCGCCGGAGCTGGACGACAGGCAGGCCGTCGAGATCGTGCACAACCTCATAGGCGACGACACGGTCCCGGTCGAGGTCCAATCGTTCTCCTTGTGGACGAACAACCGCGCCTACATGACGCGCTACTCGGAGGGGCGCGTGTTCTGCATGGGCGACGCCTGCCACCGCCACCCGCCCTCCAACGGCCTGGGCTCGAACACCTCGATCGCCGACTCCCACAACCTCGCCTGGAAGCTCGCCCTCGTCTTGAAGGGCAAGGCCGGACCCTCGCTCCTCGAGACCTACGACGCAGAGAGGGCGCCGATCGGCAGGCAGATCGTCGAGCGGGCCAACAAGAGCATCGAGGAGTTCGGCCCGATCTTCGAGGCTCTGGGACTCCTCGACACCACCGACCCCGACGTGATGCTCGCCAACATGGAGGCGCGCAAGGAGAACACCCCGGAGGCCCGAGACCAGCGGGAGAAGCTCCGGAAGGCCATCGAAGGGAAGAACTACGAGTTCAACGCCCACGGCGTCGAGCTCGGCCAGCGCTACCGCTCGTCGGCCGTGGTCCCCGATGGGACGGACGAGCCCGCCTTCACGCGCGACCCGGAGCTCTATTACCACCCCACCACCTGGCCCGGCGCCAGGCTACCGCACGCTTGGGTGGGCCACGAGGGACGCAAGGTCAGCACGCACGACCTGGCGGGCAAGGGACGCTTCGTGCTCTTCACCGGCATAGGCGGCGAGGCGTGGAGGGAGGCGGCGCTCGAGACGAGCCGCAGGACGGGCGTGGAGATCGCCTGCTACGAGATCGGGCCGGGCCGCGAGGTCCTGGACCTCTACGACGACTGGGCGCGCCTCTCGGAGATCGAGGATAGCGGCTGCGTGCTCGTGCGACCCGACGCCCACGTGGCCTGGCGGCGGCGCACCGCCGCCGGAGACTGCACGCAGGAGCTCGGCCGCGCCGTGGACGGGATCCTCGGCCTCGCGCAGCCCGCGAACGGGCGAGGCGCGCGGACCGGGGAGGCGATAAGAGCGCAATAGGGCGGCCGGGAGAGCGTCCGCACCGGCTCTCTGCGCCCTACACGAAGGCGTGGCTCGGACGGGAGCCGGCTCCCCGGTGCCTGCGCCGACCGTCTGCTGCTACGCGCGGGGATCAGGCCTTGAGCCGGTAGCCCGTCTTGAAGATCCAGGCCACGAGCCCCAGGCAGATGGCGAGGAAGAGGAGCGTCATGCCCAGGCTCACGCCGACGCTCACGTCGGCGATACCGTAGAAGCTCCAGCGGAAGCCGCTGATCAGGTAGACGACCGGGTTGAAGAGCGTCACCGTCTGCCAGACCGGCGGCAGCATCTCGATGGAGTAGAAGCTGCCGCCGAGAAAGATGAGGGGCGTGACGATGAGGAACGGGACGAGTTGGAGCTTCTCGAAGCCGTCGGCCCAGATGCCGAGGACGAAGCCGAAGAGGCAGAACGTGAAGGCGGTGAGCACGAGGAACAGGAGCATCCAGAGGGGGTGTTGGATCTCCAGCGGCACGAACAGCGCCGACGTCGCGAGGATGATCAGGGAGAGGATGATCGACTTCGTCGCCGCTGCCCCGACGTAGCTTATGACGATCTCGACGTAGGAGACGGGGGCGGAGAGCAGCTCGTAGATGGTGCCCGTGAACTTGGGGAAGAAGATGCCGAACGACGCGTTGGAGATGCTCTGCGTGAGGAGCGAGAGCATGATCAGGCCGGGCACGATGAACGCGCCGTAGCTGACCCCGTCGATGCCGGTGATGCGCGAGCCTATCGCCGCGCCGAAGACGACGAAGTAGAGGCTCGTCGAGATGACGGGCGAGACGATGCTCTGCAGCAGCGTTCGGAAGGTCCTCGCCATCTCGAACGTGTAGATGGCGCGTATCGCGTGGAAGTTCACCGTTCCTCCTTGAGCAGGTCGACGAAGATCTCCTCCAGCGAGCTCTGTTTGGTCTGGAGGTCCTTGAACCGGATGCCCGCCCGGTTCAGATCCGCGAGCAGGGCGGTGATGTCCGTGCGCTCCGTCTGCGTGTCGTAGGTGTAGACGAGCTCGCCGCCGCCGGCCGCCAGCTCCAGCCCGTAGCCGGCGAGCTCGGTCGGGATCTCGTCGAGGTTCTCGTCGAGCTGCAGCGCGAGCTGCTTTCTGCCGAGCTTGCGCATGAGCTCGGCCTTCTCCTCGACGAGGATGATCTCGCCGTGGTTGATCACCCCGATCCGGTCGGCCATCTCCTCGGCCTCCTGGATGTAGTGGGTGGTCAGGATTATGGTGACGCCGGTCTCGCGCAGCGCGCGCACCATCTCCCACATGTCCCGCCTCAGCTCGACGTCCACGCCGGCCGTCGGCTCGTCGAGGAAGAGGATCTGCGGCTCGTGCGAGAGGGCCTTGGCGATCATGACCCTGCGCTTCATGCCGCCGGAGAGCGTGATGATCTTGTTGTCCTTCTTGTCCCACAGGGAGAGATCCCTGAGCACCTTCTCGACGTAATCGGGGTCCTTCGGCTTGCCGAACAGCCCGCGGCTGAAGCTGACGGTGGCCCAGACGGTCTCGAAGGCGTCGGTCGTGAGCTCCTGCGGGACGAGCCCTATTAGCGACCGGGCCGCGCGGTAATCGGAGATGATGTCGTGGCCGTCGGCCCGGACGGCGCCCTCGCTCGGGTTGACGATCCCGCAGATGATGTTGATGAGCGTCGTCTTCCCCGCGCCGTTGGGGCCCAGAAGGGCGAAGATCTCGCCGCGCCGGATGTCAAGGTTGATCTTCTTGAGCGCCCGGAACCCGGAGGCGTAGGTCTTGGCGAGGTTGGAGACGGAGATTATGGCGCCCAAGATCAGACCGCCAACCCCGCGAAGACCCGGCCCGCCTCCGAACGCCCCCGATCTTCGGTGCCGCCCTGTACCCTCAGCTCCCTCGTCTCGCCGGGCATCCCGCGACCGAAAACGGCCGGTCCGTCGTGGACCCCGTCCCCTCCAAGATTACGTGGTAGCGTCGCGCAATGGGCTCGGTGCATGGGTAGTCTCCTCCGCCGATAGCTTCCTGACCCCTATAGTCGCAAGGATACGACCCGTACACACCGGACAAAAGTACGGGTTTTCGATACGCACCTCGACGCGGGACGAACCTCGCGGAGCCGAAGAGGCTCGCACGCGCCGTCTCCCTTCCGCAGAGGAGGCGCGCGACGGCGAGCGTCTTGATCTATCATTTTGACCGTCCATACAATCAGGTTGTCGAGCGATTGGCTGGAGACGACGCTCGGGTTGGAGGTCCGGATGGCGGAAGTTGGCGTGGTGGGGGCGGGGACCATGGGCGCGGGGATCGCGGAGAGCGCGGCGCTGGCGGGCATGTCGGTGGTGATGCTGGACGTCGGGGAGGACGCGCTGGCCCGTGGGAGGCAGACCATCGAGAAGGACCTGGACCGCCGGGTTAAAAAGGGCCGGATCTCCGAGGCCGAGCGGGCCGGGATCCTGGGCCGCGTCACGCCGACGACCTCCATGGGCGACCTGGCCGGCATCCCCCTCGTCGTCGAGGCCGTGGTCGAGGACATGGACCTCAAGAAGAAGGTCTTCGCCGACCTCGAGGGCGTGGTGGGCGAGGACGCGGTGCTCGCCTCCAACACTTCCTCGCTCTCCGTCGCCGGCATCGCCACGGGCGTGAGTAGACCCGAGCGCGTCGTGGGCATGCACTTCTTCAACCCCGTGCCGGCGATGAAGCTCGTCGAGGTCGTCTCCGGCCCGTCCACGTCCCCCGAGGCGGTGCGCCGGACCGAGGAGGTCTCGGAGCGTCTGGGCAAGACCCCGATCCGCGTTTCCGACACGCCGGGCTTCGTGGTGAACCGCGTCGCCCGGCCGTTCTACCTGGAGGCACTCAGGATCGTCGAGGCCGGCGGGAAGCCCGGGGCGGTGGACGCGGCGCTGCGCGGCGCGGGTTTCCGGATGGGTCCCCTCGAGCTCGCGGACCTCATAGGCATGGACGTCAACCTCGCCGTCTCCGAGTCGCTCTTCGAGCGGTACTACTTCCAGCCCAGGTTCCGGCCCTCCTTCCTCCAGCGCTCGATGGTCGAGGCGGGGACCCTCGGCAGGAAGAGCGGACGCGGCTTCTACGACTACGGGGGCGAGGGGCAGAGGGAGGCAGAGGCGGAGGAGGGAGACGAGGCTATCGCCCTGCGCGTGATCTCCTGCATCGTCAACGAGGCCTTCCTGGCGCTCTCCGAGGGCGTGGCGACCGCCGAGGACATCGACCGGGCGATGAAGCTCGGCGCGAACTACCCGAAGGGCCCGTTCGAGTGGGCGGAGGAGTTCGGGGCGGGCGCCATCGTGCGGACGCTCGACGGGCTCAGAGAGATCCACGGCGACGCGTACCTCGCCGCGCCGTCGCTGAGGGAACGAGCCGCGAGCGCTTAGGGGCGCCGACAACGACACGAACCCGGGGAACCCCGCAACGACGATCTCTGCGACCCGTAGCAAGACCGGCGTCGTCGGCTAACCGGCAGGCGCATCAGGTTCCCCGAAAGCGCGTCGGCCTGGCGGTTCGCTTGCTCGTCGCTGGGACGACATCTCTTACCGGTTCGCGAGCGGGACGAGTCGAAACAGACGGGCCTCGTCCCAGGGGCTCCGCGAGGGCCTCGGTCAGGCGCCGACGTAGGCCGCGAGGTGCTTGCCGGTGAGGGTGGAGCGGGCGGCGACGAGGTCGGCGGGCGTGCCCTCGAAGACGATCCGGCCGCCGTCGTGGCCGGCGCCGGGGCCGAGGTCGAGGATCCAGTCGGCGTGCGCCATGACCGCCTGGTGGTGCTCGATGACGACGACCGACGAGCCTGCGTCGACGAGCCGGTCGAGCAGGCCGAGCAGCCCTTCGACGTCGGCCAGGTGCAGGCCGACCGTCGGCTCGTCGAGGACGTAGACGCCGCCCTTCTCGGCCATGTGGGTGGCAAGCTTGAGCCGCTGCCGCTCGCCGCCGGAGAGCGTGGTGAGCGGCTGGCCGAGGCTGAGGTAGCCGAGCCCGACGTCGGCGAGCCGCTCGAGGATGGCGTGCGCGGCCGGGGTGCGCGCCTCGCCGGCGCCGAAGAACTCCCCGGCCTCCTTCACCGACATCGCGAGCATCTCGGCGATGTTCCGGCCGCCCAGCGCGTACTCCAGCACCGACGGCTGGAACCGCTTACCCTCGCACTCCTCGCAGGTAGATTCGACGGTGGCCATCACGCCCAGGTCGGTGTAGACGACGCCGGCGCCGTTGCAGGTGGGGCAGGCGCCCTCGGAGTTGGAGCTGAAGAGCCCCGGCTTCACGCCGTTGGCCTTCGCGAACCGCTTGCGGATAGGGTCGAGCAGGCCCGTGTAAGTCGCCGGGTTGCTCCGTCTCGAACCGCGGATCGCGCCTGCGTCGACCACCACCACGCCGTCGCGGCCGGAGACCGAGCCGTGGATCAGCGAGCTCTTGCCGGAGCCGGCGACGCCCGTGACCGCGCAGAGCACCCCGAGCGGGATGTCGACGTCGACGTCCCGAAGGTTGTGCGTCGACGCGCCGCGGACCTCCAGCGCGCCGGAGGACGAACGCACCGATCCCTTAAGGGTCGCCCGGTCGTCGAGATGGCGGCCGGTGGTGGTGTCGCTCCCCCGCAGCCCCTCCACGGTACCCTCGAAGCAGACGGTGCCGCCCTCCGCGCCGGCCCCGGGGCCGAGGTCGACGACGTGGTCGGCGATCGCGATCGTCTCGGGCTTGTGCTCCACGACGAGCACGGTGTTGCCCTTGTCCCGCAGCCTCAGCAGCAGGTCGTTCATCCGCTCGATGTCGTGCGGGTGCAGGCCGATCGTGGGCTCGTCGAAGACGTAGGTGACGTCGGTGAGCGACGAGCCGAGGTGGCGGATCATCTTGGTGCGCTGTGCCTCGCCGCCCGACAGCGTCCCCGACGGCCGGTCGAGCGAGAGGTAGCCCAGCCCGATCTCCGCGAACGAGTCGAGGAGGTGTTGCAGCCCGGTGAGCAGCGGGGCCACGGAGGGCTCGTCGAGGCTCCGGACCCAGCCGGCCAGGTCGCTGATCTGCATCGAGCAGACGTCGGCGATGTTCTTCCCGTCGATCTTCGACGACCGGGCCTCCTTGCCGAGCCGGGTGCCGTCGCACTCGGGACAGGTCGCGAACGTCACCGCCCGCTCCACGAAGGCGCGGATGTGCGGCTGCAGCGCGTCGACGTCCTTGGACAGGAACGACTTCCGGATCCTCGGGATCAGCCCCTCGTACGTCAGGTTGATCCCGTCTACCTTGATCTTTGTCGGCTCCTTGTGGAGCAGGTCGCGCAGCTCCTTCCTGGCGTACTTGCGGATGGGTTTGTCCGGGTCGAAGAAGCCGGAGCCGCGGAAGATTCGGCCGTACCAGCCGTCGACGCCGTAGCCGGGGATCGTGAGCGCGCCCTCGTTGAGCGACAAGCCGTCGTCGTACAGCGCGGACAGGTCGAAGTCGGTGACAGAGCCCATGCCCTCGCAGCGCGGACACATGCCTCCGAGCCGGTTGAACGTGGCCTTCTCGGCCTTCGTCTTGCCGCCGCGCTCGATGGTAATTGCGCCGCTCGCCCTCACCGAGGGGACGTTGAACGAGTACGCGTTGGGCGAGCCGATGTGCGGCTTCCCGAGCCTGCTGAAGAGGATGCGCAGCATCGCGTTGGCGTCGGTGGCGGTGCCGACGGTGGAGCGGGGGTTGGCGCCCATCCGCTCCTGGTCGACGATGATCGCCGTCGTCAGGCCATCCAGCACGTCGACCTCCGGCCGCGACAGCGCCGGCATGAAGCCCTGCACGAAGGCGCTGTAGGTCTCGTTGATCATCCGCTGCGACTCCGCTGCGATCGTGCCGAACACCAGGGAGCTCTTGCCCGAGCCGGAGACGCCGGTGAAGACCGTCAGGCGGCGCTTCGGGAGCTCGACGCTGACGTCCTTGAGGTTGTTCTCGCGCGCGCCCTGCACGCGGATCAGGTCGTGGCTGTCGGCGGCGTGCCGCGCAGGCGCCTGCATGTCCGTCCTCATCGTCTCCCCCTCTGTCGGGCGCGGCGCAGCCGCGCGAGGTCGCGCAGGCGCTGCGCCGCGGCGGGTCGGCCGGTCGCCTGCGCGATCACGCCGCGCCGCACCAAAGCGAGGTGAATAGCGCGGGGCCCCGGCACGGCGGCATAGGCGACCTTCGTCGTGTCGCCGCCGAACGCCGCCCGTAGCCCCACCCCCGTCTCGATCACGGCCACCTCCCGTCCCGCACGTTGGCCTCCGCAGCAACCGGTCGCGTCGATTCCTGCCAGGGTGATTCTACGCAGAAGAGGGTGTTTCGCATCGCGGAAATCGTCCCCCCGATCCGGCGTCGGCGGACAGCCTCTCCATAACGTCACGCGTCCCGGAGCGTGCCGCGACGGCGACCGTTTGCCGACAACGCCGGTCTCGCTGTGGGTCGCAGACGTCGCGGCGAGGCTCGAACCCGGGCATCGAACCTCCTCAGCGCGGAGCGCCTCAGAGAGAGCCGACGCCCCCAGCTTCCGCAGCAGCTCCGCAGCCGTCGACCGCCTTCTTACTGGTGCTGCATAGCGAAAACTCTGTGAAGACTCAATAGTCGTTCCGTTGACACGGATTTGACTGATCGGTTAGACTAATCCGCGCACAGGGAGTTGTCCTTCCGCTTGGGGAAGCAGGAGGGCGTCGAGGAGACGGGGGCTGGGGCGATGGTAGAAGGTGCGCGCTCTACGGGGAGCCGCGGGGCCTTGGGCAAGGCCCGCATCGCTCTGGCCCCGTCGTCCGTCGGGCGCAGTGGGGAGGAGATCAGAGGAGAGAACCGTCGGTTTCGTTGTGGTCCTGCCTCGCGCGGGGGCGTACCGCGTCTCGGAGGCGGATCGTCGAGGCGCCGTTGCGCGTGGAGGAAGGGGGTGCTGGAAGAGAGGCTGCCTCGGGCTTCCGGCTCGGGAGTACCGGAGGAAGGGGATGGTTGCCGGCCGCGTCAGCGGCGGGAGAACTTCTGGAAAGGAGAAGAGTTCGAATGTCTGCGAGTACAGTAGGCCAGGCGCGAACATCGCGTTCCGCCATATGGTTGGTTCCGGCCTTGTGTGGCTTCGCGGTCGGGTTCGACGGGTACGACCTGATCGTCTACGGGACGGTGATTCCGGCCCTGCTGGCGTACGAGCCGTGGGGGCTAACGCCCGAGCGGGTGGGGCTCATCGGCAGCTACGCCGTCATCGGCATGCTCTTCGGCGCGCTGCTCGCGGGCACCGTCACGGACATAATAGGGCGTCGCAGGGCGCTGCTGATCTGCGTGACCTGGTTCTCGATCTTCACGGCGGCGTGCGGCCTGGCGCCGACGCCCGAGATGTTCGGGTTGTTCCGCTTCCTCGCCGGGATCGGCCTGGGCGGGCTCATACCCGTGGCGACGGCCCTTACGCTGGAGTACGCGCCCGGCCACCGGCGCAACATAACATACACGGCCATGATGGCCGCCTACAACGTCGGGGGCCTCCTGGCCGCGGGTCTCGCTATCCTGCTCATACCCTCCTTCGGCTGGCCGATAATGTTCCTGGTCGCGCTCGTGCCGCTCGTGGTCGTCGTGCCGCTGGGCCTGAAGTACCTGCCGGAGTCGATCAGCTTCCTCGTGGCGCAGGGCCGCAGGGGGGAGGCGGAGGAGCTCTCCCGCCGGTTCGGGGTACCGTTGCAGGAGGTCGCCAGCACGGTGCAGAGAGAGGAAGAGACCGCCGCGCACGGGGCAAGCTCCACGGGCTAAGGACGATCCTCGGCAGGCTCTATTTCCTTCGCAGCGTGGCCTTCTGGGCCGCCTCCTTCTGCGGCCTCATGCTGATCTACGGCTTCAGCACCTGGCTGCCCGATACGATGACGAGGGCCGGGTTCTCGGTCGGTTCGGCGCTCTCGTTCCTGTTGCTCTTCCAGGGCGGCGCCGTGATCGGCAACCTGGTCGCCGGCGGGCTCGCGGACAGGTTCGGCACGAAGCTGATCTGCGGGGTGTTCTTCGCGATCGCCGCGATAGGCATCTCTTTGTTGAGCGTCAATTTGCCGCTCCTCCTGACCTACCTGTTCGCCGGTGTGGCCGGTGCCGGGGTCTTCGCCGCCATGGTGCTCGTGTACTCCTACATCGGGCAGTACTACCCGGCGAGCAGCCGCGCCACTGCGCTCGGATGGGCGGCGGGGATCGGGAGGACGGGAGCTATCGTCGGCCCGATTTTGGGAGGATTCCTGGCGGGGGCCGGTCTGGCGGTGCCGTGGGGCTTCTACAGCTTCGCTATCGCCGGGGTGATCGCGGCGCTCATAATCTTCCTGCTTCCGAGGTCCCCCGCTCACGTGGACGTCGAGAAGTCCGAGTGGATCTAGTGCGCGAAGACGCGTCCGCGACCCGTCTTCACCGAACCTTCACCGACCTGAGGCCGGCGAAGGTAGGCGTGGCTTCGTAGAACCGACGTTCGAGAGCTCATCTCCCCGGAGGCGCTGGCTATCTTCGCCTCCGGGGATCGGACGCTTCGGGCGAGAGACGGCCGTCTCGGGGCTTCGCGGGTTCGGATGCCCGGGCGTAGTGCCGCATGAACTCGCCCGAGCAGCTCGTGAACGGTGGGACCTTCTCGCCACCCTTCGAAGAAGGCGCTTCGGCCTGCCCTTCGAACGCACCCAGAAGGATCGCGTTCCGCGGCCCGCGTACACGGGCACGGAACGAGTGAAAGCGTTGACACGAGTTTGACTGATCGGTTAGACTAATTTTCGTTACGGGAACGGGGACCGCGAAGATGCGTTCGGGGAGCGTAGGGATGTTCGAGGTGAGGGTTGGGGGTGGACCGGGCGTTGGTCCTGTGGAGGTCGCGTCGATGGCTGACGGCTATTCGGGGCTACCTCCGAGCGCGTAAAGGAGAGTTTATGGCCGAGGTGTTTATCAACGGCGAGAGCGTGGAGCTTTCGCGGCTCGAGCGCATGGCGATCGTGGATCCGGCGATCGGGGAAGAGGTGGGCAGCGTCCCGGCCGGTGGGGCCGGGGAGGTGGATCAGGCGGTCAGGAGCGCCTACGAGGCGTTTCCGGCGTGGCGCGACACTCCGGCGGCGAAGCGGGGCGAGATCCTCGGTGGGGCCGCCCACGCCGTCCTCGGCGCGGTTGGGGAGCTTGCTCCGCTCTTGACCTCGGAGCAGGGGAAGCCCTTGCGCGAGGCGCGGCTGGAGATACGGCGGTTCGTCCACACGCTGGAGCACTACGTCGGGCTCGCCAAGAACATCCGGGGCGGCTACGTGCCCGACCTCGACGTGGATACCTACGGGCTCATCATCCGGCGCCCCCTCGGGGTGATAGGGGCGATCGTGCCGTGGAACTTCCCGACGACCCTGCTGGGGAACAAGCTCGGCCCGGCGCTCGTCACCGGCAACGTCGTGGTGGCGAAGCCGGCCGATACCACGCCGCTCACGACCCTGAGGATCGCGGAGATCATGCACGAGGCGGGGCTTCCGGCCGGGGTCTTCAACGTGGTCACGGGGACGGGGGAGGGGGCGGGGCAGGCGCTCGTGGAGCACCCCCTGGTCCGCAAGATCGCCTTCACCGGCTCGACGCCGACCGGCAAGAAGCTCATGGCGCTGGCGGCGAACGACCTGAAGCGGACCACGCTGGAGCTCGGCGGCTCCGACCCGATGATCGTGTGCGACGACGCGAACCTGGAGAAGGCGGCGAGCGCCGCGAGCGTCGGGCGGTTCTTCAACTGCGGCCAGGCGTGCCTCGCCATAAAGCGGCTCTTCGTCTTCGAGAGCGTCGCCGACGAGTTTATAGAGAAGCTCGCGGGCAAGGTCGGGAGGCTGAAGCTCGGGCCGGGGACGGCCGAGGGCGTGATGCTCGGCCCGCTGCACTCGGCGCGCCAGCGCGACCTGCTCGAGGAGCAGGTCCGGGACGCCGTGGACTCCGGCGGCGAGGTGCTGCACGGGGCGAAGCGGCCCGGGGGGGACGGCCTCGACAGGGGCTTCTTCTACGAGCCGACGCTGCTCGTGGAGCCTGCGCGCGATTCGAGGGTCGCCACCGAAGAGGTGTTCGGGCCCGCGCTGCCGGTGTGGCGCGTGAGGGACATGGAGGAGGCGCTGGAGCTCGCCAACAGCTCCGTCTTCGGGCTCGGCTCCTCGATCTGGACGGCCGACCTGAACCGCGCCTCGGACGCGGCCCACCGTCTGGAGGCGGGGTACACCTGGATCAACAGCCCCCAGCTCGTCTACGACGAGTTGCCCTTCGGCGGCTTGAAGCAGTCGGGCTACGGCAAGGAGCACGGCATCGAGGCGCTCGACTTCTACACGGAGACGAAGTCCGTCGTCGTCAAGAAGGCGGTCGCCACCCAGGAGCTCGGCGGCGCCGAGCCGCAACCTTCGCAGAGGTGAAGCCATGATCGAGATACCGAACTGGTACAACGCCAGCTTGCTCGTGGACCGGAACCTGGAGGCCGGGCGGGCCAACAAGGTCGCCATCTACCACGGCGAGGGCGAGGTCACCTACGGGGAGCTTGCCCGCCGCATCAACCGCTTCGGGCACGCCCTCAAGGGGATGGGGGTGCGCCAGGAGGACCGGGTGCTGCTCCTCCTCAACGACACGCCGTCCTTCCCGACCGCCTTCTTCGCCGCGATCCGCATCGGCGCCGTTCCGATCCCGGTCAACACCCTGTTGCAGGCGGCGGACTACCGCTTCTTCGTCGAGAACAGCCGCGCGCGCGTCGTGGTCGCCGACGGGATGTTCGACGAGACGCTGACGGAGGCGCTGGCGGGCTACGACGAGCCCGTCGAGGTGATCCTCACCAACGTCGAGGATGCGGGGGGCAGGAAAACCCTCGAGGCGCTGCTGGAGGAGGGCGAGGACGAGCTCTCGCCCGCGGCCACCCACAGGGACGACCCCGCGTTCTGGCTCTACAGCTCGGGCTCCACGGGGAGGCCGAAGGGCGCCGTCCACCTGCAGCACGACATAATCTACACGTGCGAGACCTACGCCAAGCACGTGCTCCAGATCACCGAGGAGGACAAGGTCTTCTCCGCCTCCAAGCTCTTCCACGCGTACGGGCTCGGGAACGGCATCTCCTTCCCGTACTGGGCCGGCTCCTCGACGGTCCTCCACCCCGGGAGGCCCACGCCGCAGGCCGTCCTCGGGACCATCCAGCGCCACGAGCCGACGCTTTTCTTCTCCGTGCCGACGCTCTACAACGCGATCCTGAACTGGGAGGACGCGCGGGACTACGACCTCTCCTCCGTCCGCCTCTGCGCCTCGGCGGCCGAGGCGCTCCCGGCCGGCCTCTGGCGGCGCTGGAAGGAGGCCTTCGGCTCCACGATCCTCGACGGCATCGGCTCGACGGAGATGCTGCACATCTTTATCTCCAACACCGTGGACGGCCTCAAGCCGGGATCTTCGGGGAGGCCGGTGCCCGGCTACGAGGCCAGGGTTCTGAACGAGGAGGGCTACCCGGTGGAGCCCGGGGAGGCGGGCTACCTCTCCGTGAAGGGGGACTCGGCGGCGGCGTTCTACTGGCGCAGCCACGAGAAGACGAAGGCGACCATGCAGGGCGAGTGGATGTTCGCCGGGGACTGGTACCGAATGGACGAGGACGGGTTCTACTGGTACGAGGGGCGCTCGGACGACATGATCAAGGTCAGCGGCCTCTGGGTCTCGCCGGTCGAGGTCGAGAGCGCGCTCGGAGATCACCCGGCGGTCATAGAGGCGGCGGCGGTCGGCATCCCGGTCGACGGCCTCACCCGCGTCAAGGCCGCCGTCATCTTGAGGGAGGGCTACGAGCCCTCGAACGACCTGACCGAGGAGCTGCAGACCTGGTGCAAGGAGCGCCTGAAGCGCTACCAGTACCCGCACATCGTCGAGTTCGTCGACGACCTGCCGAAGACGGTGACCGGCAAGATCCAGCGCTTCAAGCTGCGCCGGCCGGAGCCGAACGTCCAGATGCCCCAGCAGGAGGACGAGCTGGTCTAGGGGAACGAGGAGGAGGGTGAGTTTGAGCGACCACTCGGCGACCGGGACGAATTCGGCGGCTCGACGGGTCGGCGGGAGTCCGCCGGGAGCACGGCGTTGCTGAACGGCATCCCCCTGATCGACGCGCACGTCCACGCCGCGCGCCTGCCCACCCTGAAGCAGTCATGGAGGGACTGGGCGGCCCGCTTCGGCTCGCCCTCCCTCATGGACCTCTACGACGACGAGGGGACTCTGGTCCCCGAACGCTTCGACGAGTACATGGCCTCGGAAGGTGTGGACGTCGCGATCCTGTTCTGCGAGTACAGCCCGAAGTCCACCGGCATCCAGCCCGTCGAGGACCTCGTCCCTATCCTCTCGTGCAACCCCGAGCGCTTCCGCCTGATGGCGAACCTGAACCCGCACCTGCACTACCCGCTCGTCGAGGAGCTGAAGCGCCAGATCTCCTTCGGCGCCGTCGGCCTGAAGCTCCACCCCGTCCACGGCACCTTTGCCCCGAACGAGAGGATGCTCTACCCGGCCTACGCCTTCTGCGAGGCGAACGGCTTCCCGGTCGTCTTCCACTGCGGCACGAGCGTCTTCCCCGGCTCCACGAACCGCTACGCCGACCCCGCCCTCATCGAAGACGTCGCCCGCGACTTCCCGGACCTCACGGTCGTGCTCGCCCACGGCGGGCGGGGCTGGTGGTACGACGCGGCGGCGTTCATCACCCTGATGCGCCCGAACGTCTGGATCGAGGTCTCCGGCCTCCCCCCGAAGAAGCTCCCCGACTACTACAAGGCCTACGACTTCGCCCGGCTCGCGAAGAAGATGATCTTCGGCACCGACTGGCCCGGCGTCCCCGGCAACCGCGCCAACGCCCAGGCCATCATCGACCTCGGCCTCGAACGCGAGACGGTCGAACTCATCCTGCACAAGAACGCCCGCGAGGTCTACGGGCTGGATCGAGAAGCCCCGTGAACGAGGCGACGGGGCCCGTTCGTCCCGCCCACCTCCGGGCGCAACCCCTCGTGCGAAACCTCCCAAACCCCTTGATTTTGACCGTCCGGTCAGTTACTCTGTGCGAGGATTGGAAGGCTAGAAAGGAGCGGGGCATGACTATGACGGCCGTAACCGAGGAGATACTCCTCGACCGCATAAAGAGCGGGAAGTTGATCGAGGATTCTTCCCAGGCGACGGAGCGTTACATCGAGGGGTTGAAGCGGACTTTGATCGTCTCGGCCGACACGGAGCTCATAAGCGCCCCGGCCTACATGAACGCGACGAAGGACTTCTCGACGCTGCCGAGCGTCAACAACTACATCACCGTCATGGGCATTGTGCAGGACGAGCTCGGGCACGCGCACATCGCGTACCGGATGCTCCGCGACCTCGGGGTCGACACGGAGGAGCTCGTCTACGAGCGCAAGCCGCGCCAGTTCAAGTACCCCTACGCCTTCGACGTGCCGCTGGAGAGCTTCACCGAGCTTATCGTGGGGAACGGCTTCTACGATAGGGCCGGGTTCGTGCTCCTGAGCGACATCCACCAGAACTGCTCGTATGGTCCTTGGAAGAGGGCGCTGGTCAAGGTCGACCGGGAGGAGAACTTCCACCTCAGGCACGGCGAGAAGTGGATGAAGGCCTTCTCGAAGGACCCGGAGAAGAAGGCCGAGCTGCAGCGGGCGGTCGATTGGATGTTCCCGCTCACGCTGGAGTGGTTCGGGCTGCCGGACGGCAAGAAGAAGCACAACGAGCAGATCGAGTACGGCTACAAGGGCTCGACGAACGACCAGTTGAGGCAGACCTGGATGTCCCACACGGTGCCGCTCTGCGAGGGCCTCGGGCTCGACGTGCCGGCGCACTACGACGCCGAAGGGGAGAAGTACGTCGTGGACTTCCCGTTCCCGGCGCAGTTCGACGCCGAGGAGAAGCGCTGGAAGTTCGAGGACGGCGCCATCACCTGGGACGACGTCATGAAGCGCTGGAAGGACCGCGGTCCGAACAACGAGGAGTACGTGAACCACCTCCAGCGCGGCTACAAGGAGCTCTACGCCAAAGACGTGGTCTAGGGTTGAGCACGTTCGTACTCATCCACGGGGCCTATCACGGCAAGTGGTGCTGGGAGAAGCTCGCGCCCCTTCTCGAAAGGGAGGGGCACGAGGCCGTCGCGGTCGATCTGCCCGGCCACGGCGAGGATGGGACCCCCGTCGGCGAGGTTACGCTGCAGGACTACACGGACCGCGTTTGCGAGGTCCTGCGGCGGCAGTCCGGGCCCGTCGTGCTCGTGGGGCACAGCCTGAGCGGCATCGCCATAAGCCAGGCCGCGGAGCAGTGTCCGGGCAGGATCGAGAAGCTCGTCTACCTGAGCGCGTTGCTGCTGCCGAACGGCAAGAGCGCGGCGGAGGCCTCTCAGGAGGACCCGGAGTCGGTGATCTCCGAGAGCACCGAGCTCGACGCGGAGAACGGGCGGCTCGTGCTCGAGGACGCGGGGATAACGGACGCCCTCTACAACGACTGCTCCGAGGAAGACGTGGAGCGGGCCAGGCGGATGGTCGGACCGCAGCCCCTGGCGCCTCTCGCGACGCCGGTGCAGCTCACGCAGGGCAACTACGGCGGCGTCAGGCGGACGTACGTAAAGACCCTGCGGGACAGAGCCGTCAGCCCGGCGGTGCAGGAGAAGATGCTCGCCGAGATGCCCTGCGAGAAGGTCGTCTCGATGGAGACCGGGCACATGTCGTTCTTCGCCGACCCCGAAAATCTGGCGAAGAACCTCGATTCTCTCGCGAGACTCTGAAAGGAGCGGGATGCACACGGTAGAAGAAGTGCGGGACGCGCTGCGGGAGGTTCTGGATCCCGAGTACCCGATCAGCCTCGTCGACCTCGGGCTCATACGCGGGATCGAGGTAGAGGGCTCGAAGGCTTACATCAAGCTGACGTACACCTGCATGGGGTGTCCGGCGATGGACATGATCCAGGATGACGTCCGGGACCGGCTGCTGGAGATGGAGGGCATCGACGAGGTAGACATCGAGGTCGTCTGGGAGACGTGGTCGCGCAAGGACATCACGCCGCTGGGCAAGAAGCAGCTCAAGCAGGTCGGGGTCGTCTAATGCGCCCCGTGGACAACTACGAGGTCTTCACGGCGCGGGTGGGGGAGGAGAACCCCCTCAGGCACAACGGCAACGTGCGGGCCTCGGAGCCGAAGGACGCGGCGGTCTACGCCCACCTCATGTACGACGAGTGGCGCTGGCGCGAGATGTTCGTCGTGCCGAGCGAGGCGCTCGTACGGGTGATCAGGCCGGAGTAGGGGGAGGGGCATGGAGAGGTACATGGTCTTTGCGCGCACGGAGTACGACCAGCCCATCGAGCATCGGGGCGACGTCGAGGCCGGGAGCGACGAGGAGGCGGCGAAGGTCGCGCAGGAGCGCCACGGCAGGGACTGGCTGGAGATGACGCTCGTCCCGGTGAGCAGGGCTTACTGGGCCGAGAAGGAGACCCAGGAGGGCGAGACGGAGGTGCAGGTGTGACCGGTCGTCCGGAAGGCACGGATAAGGTGGCGCCGGGACGCGGCGCCGAGAACGAGTTTCTCGTCGAGAGCGACGACGCTCTGGCGGCGCTGGTCAACGTCATCGCGGTCATAGGCGACAACGAGTACTTTCTCGGCCGCCGCGTCTCCGAGTGGGCCGACGCAGGACCGCTGCTGGAGTCGACGGCGGCGTGCGCGGCGATCACGCAGGACAAGCTGGGGCACTCCCGTGCGATCTACCCGCTCCTGGAGGAGCTCCCGTGGCCGAACCCGCCGACGGGCTTGCAGGGCGAGGTGGACCGGGCGCGGCGCTACTCGGTCAGCTTCCTCGACGACCCGCTGCCGAGCTGGTCGAACGTCGTCGCGGCGCTCGCGCTCGTGGGGCCCGCGGTGAACGTCGTGCTCGAGTCCGTCGAGAACTCCAGGTACGAGGCGCTCGCCAGGAGGGCGCACCGCATCCTCGACGAGGAGAAGCTCACCTCCGCCTACGCCGAGAGCCTCGTGCGCCAGATCGCCTACGAGGAGCGGGGCCGCGCACTGCTCCAGGAGCGGGTGAACGACCTGTTCCCGGAGATGCTGTGCTGGTTCGGGCCCGAGGGCGAGGAAGGCATCGAGGCCCTGAGGGCCGAGGGGCTGGCGAGCATGAGCAACGAGGAGATGCGCCAGAGGTACCTCGACCGGATCGTGCCGCTCCTCAAGGGCTGCGGCGTGGAGATCCCGGTGGAGCGAGACGAGAGCGAGGGACGATGGGAGTACGGAGACCTGCCATGGAACGAATGGAACCAGCTGCAGCGCCGTCTGGAGAGGTCGAAGGCAACGGCGTAGACGGGCCGCTCATCTGCCCCTGGTGCGACGGGGAGGACGTCGAAAAGATCTCCGAATACGGCCCGCACCTCATGGTCTACTCGTTCATGTGCCGGGAGTGCAACAGCCCGTTCGAAGTCATCAAACGATGACCGAGCCCTCGGGCCTGAGCGTCACGCCGGAGGAGGGCGGCGCGCTCCTCGTGGAGTTCGACCGCCCCGAGAAACGGAACGCCCTGGACGAAGGGCTGCAGGGCGAACTGCTCGCCGTCCTCCAGGAGGCGGCGGTAGACCGTGGGGTGCGCGGCGTGATCCTCACCGGGAGCGGCGAGGCGTTCTCTGCGGGCGGCGACCTCTCCAGGTTCGAGAAGGACTGGGACCCCGCCGAGTTTCGGGCGCAGAGCCACGAGTTGACGCGGCTCATCTCCGCCGTGGAGAGGTTGGAGAAGCCGGTGGTCGCGGCCGTCAACGGGCTCGCGACCGGGGCCGGGACGCAGCTCGCGCTCTCTTGCGACCTTCGGATCGCCTCCGAGAACGCGCGTTTTTTGTTCAGGGAGGGCATGATCGGGCTAATACCGAGCCACGGCGGGACGTCGCGGCTCGTCAAGCTCGTCGGGCTTGCCAGGGCACGCGACATCGTGCTCGGCGGCGAGGATCTGGACGCGTCCGAGGCGTTCCGGCACGGGCTCGTCACGCGCGTGGTCCCGCACGGACGGCTGCTCGACGAAGCGAGGGAGCGCCTGGGACACATCCTGAGGCGGGCGCCGCAGGCCTACGGGCTCGCCAAGCGCCTCCTTCACCTCTCGGCGAGCGTGGACCTGGAGAGCGGGCTCTTCGCGGAGAGCCTCGCGCAGAGCTCGCTCGTAGGGACCGAAGACCACAAGGAAGGCGTGCGGGCCACCCGCGAGCGGCGCGCGCCCCTCTTCGAGGGAAGGTAGGGTTTGGCGCATTTTCTTGCTTTCGAGGGGAAGGAGCCCCGGGTCGCCCCCGACGCCTTCGTCGCCCCGACCGCGGTCCTTGTCGGGGACGTGGTCGTCGAGGAGGGGGCGAGCGTCTGGTTCGGGGCCGTCCTGAGGGGCGACTTCAACCGGATCGTGGTAGGGGCCGGGAGCACCGTGCAGGACAACTCCGTGCTGCACACGGCGGAGGACCAGCCGACGGTCATAGGGGCCAACGTCACGGTCGGGCACCTCTCGATGCTGGAGGGTTGCACGGTCGGGGATGGGGCCCTGATCGGGATGGGGAGCATCGTGCTCAACCGGGCGCGCGTCGGGAAGGGGGCGATGCTGGCGGCGGGGAGCGTGGTGAGGGAGGGCGGCGAGATCCCGCCGGAGGTCCTCGCGGCGGGGGTACCGGCGCAGGTGAAGAAGGAGCTCGGGGGGAGTTCCTCGGAGTGGGTACAGACCGCCGCGCGCGAGTACCAATCGCTGCGGCTAAAGTACATGGGCAGGCCGGAGTATTCCATGGGTGAGAGCGGGAAGGGAGAAGCTTAAGCATGACTCAGGCGTTGATAAACGGGGAGAGGGTAGGAGCGAAGTCCGGCGAGGAGATGCCGGTCGTCAACCCGGCGACGGGGGAGCAGTTCGATTCCGTGCCCAAGTCGGGCGCGGAGGATGTGGACGCGGCGGTCGAGGCGGCGAAGGCGGCGTTTGGCCCCTGGTCGAAGACCGACCCGGACGAGCGGGCCCAGATCATGCGCGCCGGGGTGGCGAAGATACAAGAGAACTCCAAGGAGATCGCGAAGCTCCTCGTGCAGGAGCAGGGCAAGCCGATGATGGAGGCGATGGGCGAGCTCCATCACTTCCTGCACGGGATGAACTTCTACGCGGACCTGGCCAGCAAGATCCGGGGCTCCTACGCCCCGCTGCCGTCCACGTTCGGGACGAGCTACGGCATGGTCATCAAGCGCCCGATCGGCGTCTGCGCCGCGATCGTCCCGTACAACTTCCCCCTTACGCTCATGGGGACGAAGGTCGGACCGGCGCTCGCCGCCGGCAACACGATCGTCGTGAAGCCGGCCGACACGACGCCGCTGGCGACCTTGAGGATCGCGGAGCTCATGCAGGAGGCGGAGCTTCCGGCGGGCGTGCTGAACGTCGTGACCGGCCCGGGCAAGGAGGTCGGGGAGGCGCTCGTGGGGCACCCGGACGTGCGCCGGGTAGCGTTCACGGGGAGCACGGCCGTGGGCCGGAGGGTCATGGAGATCGCGGCTCCGCAGTTCAAGCGGGTCTCGGCGGAGCTCGGCGGCTCGGACCCCGTGATCGTCTGCCCGGACGCGAACGTCGAGAACGCTGTGAAGGGGATCAACGTCGGCCGGTTCTTCAACGCGGGCCAGGCGTGCCTCGCGGCCAAGCGGGTCTACGTCTTCGAGGAGGTCTACGACCAGTTTATGGAGAGCCTCATAAAGAGGGTCTCGCGCTACGAGGTCGGGGACGGGATGGAGAAGGCGGAGAAGCCGAAGATTCGGATGGGCCCCCTGAACGCCGCCCGCCACCGCGACGCCCTCCAGGAGCAGCTCGACGACGCGGTGAAGGGCGGGGCGAGCGTCGCGTACCAGGGCGAGACGAACGGGGGCGGCGGGTACTTCTTCGCCCCGGCGATCCTGGAGAACGCGCCCCACGACAGCCGGGTGACACGCGAGGAGACGTTCGGGCCGCTGTTGCCGGTCTTCAAGGTCAAGAGCATCAACGAGGCCATCGGACTCGCGAACGACACGAGCTACGGGCTCGGTTCTTCGATCTGGACGTACAACGTCAGGTACATCAATAAGGCCGCGCAGGAGATCGAGTCGGGGATGACGTGGGTGAACCAGCTCCACTTCGGCTACGACGAGCTGCCGTTCGGGGGCATAAAGGACTCCGGCATCGGCCGCGAGCACGGACCGGAGGCCCTGGAGTCGTACCTCGAGGCGAAGTCCGTCGCGGTCGGCGACCTCGACGTCGTGGAAGAAGAGGGCTCGGGCCTACAGTAAGGGAGGGGAGAGAGCATGGCGGTAGAGTACGGCAGGGAAGGCAACGTAGGGTACGTGACCCTGAACAAGCCCCCGGCGAACAGCTACGACTACTCCTTTATGGAGGAGCTGGGCGAGAGCGTCAACGAGGCGGCCTCGGACGCCGGAGCCCGCGCGGTCATCCTCAGGAGCGCCTCGGAGCGGTTCTTCAGCGCGGGCGCGGACATCAAGGCGTTCAACCAGAACCCGCCCGAAGAGAACATGGACATGATCCGGCTCGCCCACGAGAACCTCGCGCGCATAGCCGAGCTCCCGAAGGTCTTTATCGCCCAGATCGGCGCGACGGCCCTGGGCGGCGGCCTGGAGATGGCGCTCGCGTGCGACTTACGCTTCGGCGCGGAGGGCGAGTACTACCTCGGGCTCCCGGAGGCGACGCTGGGGCTCCTGCCGGGCAACGGCGGCACGCAGCGGCTTCCGCGCCTCATCGGGGCGCCCAAGGCGCTGGACCTCATGATCACGGGCCGCAGGCTCTCGCCCCCGGAGGCACACGAGCTCGGCATCCTCGACCGGCTGTTCCCGGCCGGTTCGTTGGAGGAGGAGACGCTGAAGTACGCCCAGGGGCTCGCGGACGGGGCGGCGCAGGCGATCGGCTCCATAAAGCTCGCCGTCCACCGCGGGATGGACAAGCCGCTGGCGGAGGGGCTCGGGATCGAGCGCGAACTGGTCGAGCCGTTGTTCAGCAGCGAGGAGTCGAAGGAGGGCATAGGGGCCTTCATGGAGAAGCGCAAGCCGGAGTTCGCCAAGCAAACGTAGCATCTTGCTCCGGCATGTAAAATAGTTTCAAGAGCGGTTCCTGGGGGAGGGCTCCACCCCTCCCCCGATCTTCTACGAGCAACGTAAGGAGCGCATAGCGTGTCCCAGCCCGACACCCTTATACAGATCTCAGACCGGGACGGCGACTCCCTCGCGCCGAAGCAGGCGCGCCTCATCAGGAGCGCGTACAAGGTCATGGGTGAGAAGGGGCTGGGACACCTCTCGTTGCAGGACGTCGCGGACGACGCGGGGGTGAGCAAGGCCATCCTCCCGTACTACTTCGAGTCCAAGGAGAACCTGATCCTCCTCACCATGCGCTGGGTGCTCGCGCGCGTCGCCCAGCGCATCCGCGAGGCGATCTCGCGCGCCGAGAGCGCCGAGTCGAAGGTCTCGGCGATGATCGACGCGATCTTCGTGAACGCGGAGTCCAACCGCCGCTTCTACCTGGTCTTCTTCGACTTTCTCGGCTACGCGGCCCGCAACGACCGCTTCGCCGACGTCGGCGCGACCTTTCACGAGATCTGCAACGGCCTCTACGCCGAGGTCGTGCGCGCCGGGCAGGAAGAAGGGGTCTTCAACGGGACGGACGCGCGCGAGGCGGCAACGGTGGTCCGCGCCCTCGTGGACGGGCTGTTCACGCAGTGGATCCAGGAGAAGGACTGGGAGAACACCCACGCGGAGTACCGCGAGGTCTGCAAACGCTCCGTCCTTGCCTACCTTACCGCCGGCGTCTAGCGCGTAGAGGCCTTCCCTCAGGGCGCTTGCCCGTGGCGCCACACACCGACCGATGCCGGCTTCGCCATGCCCTCGCGTCCCACACCCGGCGCCTGCGCTCCGCCCGGCCTCGTAGCCGTTGCCCGGAGTTGTCCGATCGGTCAATAATGAGGCCGGTTCGAGGCTTGGCGCCTCGGCGGGGCAAGCGGCAGCAAGCCGGGAGGATTGGCTCGTGAGCGACAGGGCGTGGTACGGCGGTTTGATGAGGCGACCGTGTGCTGCTTCGCTTCGGTCACTCCGGCCCTCGTCCTCGGTGTCGCGCCGGTCGTTTTCCGCAGGCTCGCGTCGCGGCGACCCGGGAAGGTAGCTTGCCCCTGCGCCTGACCGGTCCCGAACCGCCCGGGGACGTCGCACGCAACCTGCGGGACCTGCCGCGGTATACGACCGCGTCCACGCTCGGGGCCGGTTTCGTGGCGGCGCTTCTCGGGTCGACGGGGCCGGCGCTGCTGGTGTATCAGGCGGCCTCGGGCGCGGGTATCCGGAGGCGGTGATCTCCTCCTGGTTTCTCGCGATCTTTGTCGGTGGCGGGCTGTTGAGCCTGCTCTTGACGGTTCTGTACCGCGAGCCCATCTGCGGGGCCTACCCGATCGCGGGTAGCGCCCTGCTGGTCACGGTGCTCGGCGAGTACAGCATCGCGGAGGCGGTGGGGGCGTTCCTGGTCTCCGGCGTGCTCGTCACCCTGCTCGGTGTGACCGGCCTCTTCGACGCGGTGATGGAGCGCGTGCCCAACGAGGTCCTCATGGGGGCGCTCGCGGGGATACTCCTGCCGTTCGGGATCGAGGTCTTCGCCCTGCTCCCGTCGCAGCCGCTCCTGATCGGCTCGATGGTCGCGGCCTACCTCCTCGGCGTCCGCTTCGTGCGCGCGGTCCCGCCCGCCCTCCTCGCCCTCGTCGCCGGGTTCGCCGTGGCGGGGGCGAGCGGCCGGGTCGAGGTGGCGGAGCTCGAGCTCGCGCTCTCTCGGCCGGTCCTGATCCCGCCTTCCTTCGATTGGGGCGCGGTCGTCTCCGTCGCCGTGCCGCTCACGCTGCTCGCCGTCGCGACGCAGAACGCGCCCGGGGTCGGGATACTCAGGGCAAATGGGTACGCGCCGCCGACGAACGCCGTCACGATCTTCAGCGGGATAGGTTCGATCCTGACCGCGCCCCTCGTCGGCAACGGGGTGAACATCGCCGCCCCGATGACGGCGGTCTGCGCGGGGCCCGAGGCGCACCCGGACGTGGAGGGGCGCTACGTCGCCACGGTGACGCAAGGGGTGTTGTTCGTCGCCTTCGGGCTCGCGGGGGCCACCGTGATCTCGCTTATCGGCGCGCTGCCCGCCGCCCTCATCGCCGGCGTCGCGGGGCTCACGCTCCTGCCGGTGATCCTGCAATCTCTGAGGCTCTCCGTCGGGGGCGAGAGGCACGCCCTCGCGGCGGGCGTGGCCCTGCTCGTCGGGGCCTCGGGCCTGAGCATCCTCGGCATAAACTCGACCTTCTGGGCGCTCGTCGTCGGGGTGGCGCTCGCCAAGGTGCTCGGCGGGAACGAGGGGAAGAAGCCGTGAATCACCCCCGGGGCGGCTCTTTTGTAGGATCGGCGCGTGGCGCCGAAGGTGCCGTGGCGGATTTCCCTATAAAAGACGGCGCACGAACCTCATCGTGCCCGAAGCCCTGGAGAATCTGAGCATGCAGCCCAGCCCCGAGGAGCACGCGAAGGTCATAGAGACGGCTCGCGGCGAGCGCCCGGCGGAGCTTTTCGTGCGCGGCGGCACGATAGCGAACGTCTACTCGGGCGAGCTGCACCCGGGGAACGTCGCCGTCACCGGCGGGCGCATAGCGTACGTGGGGGAGGGCGAGGGGGCCATAGGGCCCGAGACGCGGGTGGTCGAGGCGGACGGGATGGTCGTGGCGCCCGGCTACGTCGAGGCGCACTTCCACCCCTGGGTCCTCTACAACCCCGTGAGCCTCGTCGAGGGCGTCCTCCCCCTGGGCACGACCACGATCTTCGCCGACAACCTCTTCTTCTACATGCAGATGGGGCCGGACGGCTTCCGGGCCATGATCGAGGACCTCGAGGAGCTGCCGCTCTCCTACCTGTGGATGGCGCGCCTCACCTCCCAGGCGAAGTTCCCCGGCGAGGACGAGATGTTCGCCCTCGAGAAGGTCGAGCCCCTCCTCCGGCGCGACGACGTCGCCGGCACGGCCGAGGTGACGCGCTGGCCCGCCCTCGCGGCCGGAGATCCCAACCTCTTGGCCGGCATCCGCGCCGCCAAGGCGCTCGGTAAGATCGTGGACGGCCACACCGGGGGCGCCTCGGAGGCGCGCCTGCAGCCGGTCGTCGCGGCGGGCATCGACGCGGACCACGAGGCGATCTCGAAGACCGAGGTCCTGAACCGCCTCAGGCTCGGGGTGTGGACGATGCTCCGGAACAGCTCGCTCCGCCCCGACCTGCCGGAGCTGCTGCGCGCCGTGACCGAGGACGGCGTCAGCACGCAGCGGCTCATGATGAGCACGGACGGCCCCTCCCCCGAGTTTGTCGCCGAGAACGGGCTCGTGGACGGCCTGCTCCGCATAGCCGTCGAGAGCGGCGTCCCACCCGTACAGGCGCTCCAGACCGTAACGATCAACCCGGCCACGCTGTTCAGGATCGACGGACAGGTGGGCGGCATAGGCATCGGCCGGCGCGCCGACCTCCTGCTCCTGCCGGACCTCGTCTCCTTCCGCCCCGAGACGGTCATCACCAGGGGCCGCGTCGTCGCCGAACGGGGCAAGCTCACCGCCCCGCTGCCGCGCCTCGACTGGTCGCGCTACGGGAGCCGGCCGCGCTTCGACCGGGGCCCCGACCTCGCGGACCCCGCGCTCTACCCGCAAAGAGCCGCCGGAGAGGAGGCCGAGGTCCCGGTCCTGCACCTCAAGACGGCGGTGATCTCCGAGAGGAGGGAGGCGCGCGTTGGGGTGAAGGGCGGGCGCGTAGCGCTCGACGGGCGGCCGGGCCTGCTGCACGCCGCGCTCGTGGACCGGGAGGGGGCCTGGATCTCCCGCGCCCTCGTCTCCGGCCTCGCGGACGACCTCGAAGGTCTCGCGAGCACCTACAACACGACCACCCAGACCCTCGTCCTCGGAAGGGACCCGGACGCGATGGCCCGGGCGGCCCGGCGGGTGAGAGAGCTCGGCGGGGTATAGCGATCGTGAAGGGCGGGGAGGTGACGTACGAGATCGCCCTCCCCATCACCGGCATGATGTCCGGGCGCCCCTTCGACGAGGTGGTCGAGCTGAACCGGAGCCTCACCCGAGCCGTCAACGAAGCGGGCTACCGGCACCACGACATCCTCTACACCCTCCTGTTCCTGACCTGCGACTTCCTGCCCGCCCTGCGCCTCACGCCGCTCGGCCTCCTGGACGCAAAATCCTCCGAGGTGCTGCTGCCGAGCGCTAGACCCGAATAGCAGCCCCCCGCAGCGGCGGAACCCACCGCTGCGCGAGACGGACGTGCCTCGATCGTCGCGCCCGAAGGTTCATCCCGGCCCGAGAACACCGGCGAGAGCCTTTTGCGGGCGCTTGGCCGGTCAGGGATGCTCCCCCGTCGACCGGGGCCGGCGGGAGAGGGGCTCGCTTGTTCCGTCGTGCTCGATTCCCGCGGGGCGTAGAGGTTCCCCGGGAGGAGCAGCGGGTTCGCCGTCCAGGGGGGTCTCGTAGGGCTCCCCGGTCGGGGACCCGTAGCGGCCGGTGAGCGTGATGCCCTCCCGCAACCCCATCTCCCGGAGCGGGGGCACGAGGTTGTGGTGACTCCCAGACGGTCGCGATCTCCGCTCCGGCGGCGAGGTAGCTCGGCAGACAAAGCCCTGCGTCACGCAGCCTCGACTCCCTCATTGCCCGCTAGTAACAAACGTGGTATATGTTCTGTAATGAGGTGAATGTTCTTTATGACGCAACGTGAGAGGCCAGAGGTGTTTACGGGCGGCGCCGGTCGTATGGGGGGACCGGTGCGCTGGGGTACGGCCTCTTCCGGCGGGTATCGCGGGCCGGCGGTCTTTCTCGGCCGGTCGTTGGCGCCGGCGGTGCGCATGGGTTGCATGCCGGGCAGGAGCCTGGCTTCGAGGCTCTTCGCTGCGGAGAAGCCGGCGCACCGGATGAACCCGTGGTCGGACGAGGATCTGCACAGGATGGACGGTCAGGAGGGGGGAGGCCAGTATCGCGCGGGCCGCCGCGCGCCGCCGCGTCTCCGTCCGTAGCAAGAAGGGGGGTCGACTCTACAAACCATACGTCCGGTGCAGGAGGATCGTATGTCAGATCGCCCGAACATCCTGGTCATCGTCTCGGACACGTTCCGGCGCGACCATCTCGGCGCATACGGCAACCGCAACATCCACACGCCCCACCTCGACGCCTTCGCGCGCTCGTCGGTAGTCTTCGACGGGCACCTGATCTCTTCCTTCCCCACGATGCCCGCCCGCGCGGACATCCTGACGGGGACCTTCTCGTACACCTTCATGGGGTGGCAGCCCCTGCCGAGGGACCTTCCGACGCTCCCGGGCTCTTGTCGCAGGCCGGGTACCTGACGATGGGATCGTGGACACCCCGTTCTTCGTTCGCGGCGGCTTCGGGTACGACCGGGGCTTCGACGACTTCGTCTGGGTCAGGGGCCAGGGCGACGACACCAGGCCCCGGGAGCGCTCCGACTACCGCGCGACGTGGAGGCACGAGGCCGACCGGCTCGTGGCGCGCACGGTGGACGCAGCGGAGCGCTGGCTGGAGAGGCACTACGAGGAGCCGTTCTTCCTGTACGTGGACACGTGGGACCCGCACGAGCCGTGGGACGCGCCCGCGTACTACACGGCCAGGTACCGGCCGCAGTACGCAGGAAGGGAGCTCTACCCCGTCTACAGCAAGTGGGAGGAGGCTGGGCTCACCCCGGACGACATGGCCCTGGCGCACGCTTTGTACTGCGGCGAGGTCACGATGGTCGACTTCTGGGTCGGGCGCCTGCTCGCCAAGCTTGACGTGCTCGGGCTCCGGGAGAACACCATCGTCGTCTTCACCTCCGACCACGGGTTCTACTTCGGCGAGCACGGCTACTTCGGCAAGGCCGAGTGGTTCCACGACGCCGGGGCCACCGTCAAGGAGGGTTCGATGCTGCCGGCCTGGCTGCCCGAGTCGTGGCTCCTGACGATCGGGTGGTCGCCGCTGCACCGGGAGCTCACGAGGGTCCCCCTCATGGTGCGCGGTCCCGGGCTGGAGCCGGGGCGCAGGACGGCGCTCACCACCGCGCCGGACCTCGCGCCCACGATCCTCGAGCTGGCCGGCGTCGAGCGCCCGGCGAGCATGCAGGGGGAGTCGTTGCTGGAGGTCCTCGGGGGGGTGAGGGACGAGCACCGCCCGTTCGTCATAAGCTCCTGGCCGCTGTACTTCGCGGAGGGCGAGATCACCACGGCCGTCGACTCGCGGCCGCGGCGCATCTCCAGCTATATGCCGCTCACCGTGTCCACGAGGGACCGCTCCCTCATCCTCGGCGGGCCGTCGGAGATGCCGGAGCTCTACGACCTGACGGTAGACCCCGGCGAAGAAGTGAACGTCTGGGAGGAGCACGTCGCCGAGAGCAGGGCGATGTGCGAGGCCGCGATCTCGTTTCTCGAGAGGTGCGGGACGCCCGAGGAATACCTCACACCGAGGCGAGCTGCGCTCGATAAGTGGCTCCGGTCGGAGCGTAAAGGGCCGGCCAGCACGGTGGCGTGAGCGGCTATCTGAAGGAGGCAATGCGATGAGCGTCGAGGTCGAGGTTGTCCGCACCGTCGAGGTGCCGACCCGCATGGTACACGGGCCGGGCGCGCTCTCCCGTCTGGGCGAGCTCGCGAGGGAGTTGGGGATACGCAGGCCGTTTCTGGTCACCGACGGGGGCGTCTCCGCCGCTGGGATCGCCGATGAGGCGCTAAAGCACCTCGAAGGCGCCGTCCCCTTCGACGGCGTGTACCCGAACCCGGACGTAGGGCTCATCGGGCGGGCGAGCGCGCTTTACAACGAAGAAGGCTGCGACGGGCTCGTGGCCCTGGGCGGCGGCAGCTCCATCGACACCGCGAAGGGCGTGGGCGTCGAGGTCACGCACGGAGGCTCCATCTCCGAGTACGAGTACGGTAGGACCCCGATCACGAGGCGCATACCGCCGCTCGTCGCCGTGCCGACCACCGCCGGGACCGGGAGCGAGGTCACGCTGTGGGCCGTGATCGCCGACCACGAGCGGAAGATCAAGTTCAACGTCGGGGGCACGCTGCTGATCGGGGCAAGCGTCGCCCTCGTGGACCCCTCCCTCATGACCGGGCTGCCGCCCACGATCACGGCCGCAACCGGGATGGACGCCCTCTCGCACGGGATCGAGTGCTACACCTGCGACTACCACCAGCCGTTCAACGACGCCGTCGCCCTCGCCGCGATAGAGCTCGCCGCCCGCTGGCTCAGGACCGCCTGCGGGGACGGCGCCGACCTCGAGGCCCGCACGCACATGGCGCATGCGGCGACGCTCGGCGGCCTCGCCTACGGCACCGAGAGCGCGGGCGCGGCCCACGCCATGAGCCAGTCCGCCGGCGGCGTCCACGATTGTCCGCACGGCGCCCTGACAGCCCGCGTCCTCGGGCCGGTCTGCGAGTACAACGTCCCCGCCGCCCCCGAGCGCTACGCCCGCGTCGCCCAGGCCCTCGGTGCCGACGTCTTCGGGCTGCCGCCGATGGAGGCGGCAGCGGCCGGTATAGAGGAGCTGTACCGCCTGACCGAAGACGTCGGGATACCGACGATGCGGGAGCTCGGCTTCTCGGAGGAGGAGATCCCGCTGCTCGCCCGCATCGCCTACGAGGACCCGCAGACCGTCGGGAACCCGCGCGAGGTCGGCGTGGAAGAGTACGAGGAGATCTACAGGAACGCCTTCGCGAGGGGTGAGCGATGATAACGCGGACGCAAGACCACCGGATGTACGTCGCCGGCGACTGGACCCCGGGCGCCTCGGCGAGGCGCCTGGAGGCGACGAGCCCGGCGACGGGGGAGCCCATCGGCACCGTCCCCGAGGGCACCCGCGAGGACGCCCGCCGCGCGATCCTCGCCGCGAACGACGCCTGGCCCGCCTGGGCGGCACGCTCCGCCTTCGAGCGCGCCGCCGCGATGGACCGCGTGGCCGACCTCATCGAGGAGCGCCGCGACCACCTCGCGTACACGCTCACCCTGGATCAGGGCAAGCCGCTCCACGCCGAGGCCTACGACGAGGTCGACGAGCTCGTCGTGTACTTCCGCATGGCGGCCGCGGACGCCACGCGCCTCGACGGCTCGATGCCGCCCTCCGTGGACGCCACGAAACGCGTGTTCCTCCACCGCGTCCCGCGCGGGGTGGTCGGCGTCATAACACCCTGGAACTGGCCCTACACCATGCCGGCCGAGCTGCTCGCCCCGGCCCTCGCCTCCGGCAACGCCGTGGTCTGGTCGCCGGCCTCCTCGACCTCGATCTGCGCCGTCGGGCTGGCCGAATGCATCGCCGATGCCGAGCTGCCGCCCGGGGTCTTCAACATGATCACCGGGCCCGGCTCCGAGGTCGGGGACGAGATAGCCGCGAGCCCCGGAACGCAGGCGATCGGCTTCGTCGGCTCGACCGCGACCGGCCGGAGGGTCGCCGAGCGCGCCGCCGGGAAGGCGACCCTCCTGGAGATGGGCGGCAACGGGCCTATGGTGATCCTGGAAGACGCGGACCTCGACGCTGCGGCTGAGGCGACGCTGGCCTCGGCCTTTCTGTGCGCGGGCCAGAGCTGCACCGCCGGGGAGCGCTTCCTCGTCCACGAGAGGGTCTACGACGGCTTCCTGGCTCGGCTCGAAGCCGCGATAGGACGGGGGCTCCGGCTCGGCGATCCCTTCTCCCCGGAGACGACGATGGGGCCGCTGAACAACGAGACGACCGCGAGCAAGATGGACCGCCACGTGGCCGACGCCCTCGACCGTGGGGCGGAGCTCCTGCGCGGCGGCTCCCGGGCCGGCGGCTTCCCGACGCGTCTCTACTACGAGCCCACGGTGCTCGGCGGGGTGACGGAGGAGATGGAGGTCGCGCGCGAGGAGACCTTCGGGCCTATCGTCCCCGTCACGGCGATTCGGGACGAGGCCGAGGCGCTACGGACGATCAACTCCTCGCCCTACGGCCTGCTCACCGCCGTCTGGACCGGAGACCTCGCCCGGGGACTGCGCTTCGCAGAGTCGGTGCGGACCGGCTGGGTAAACGTCAACGCCTCCTCCAACCACTGGGAGAGCCACCTGCCCTTCGGCGGCCGCGCCGGCTCTCGATCCGGCATCGGACGCGTCGGGGGCCGCTACCCGATGGAGACCTTTACCGAGCTGAAGACCGTCATCCTGAGCCTGCGCTAAACGGGCGAGGTTGTGGGCGGCCGGCGCCGGTGGGACGCCCGGGTGCTCAGCGGGCCGGGCTCTCGCCCCGGCTACGGAACCCGAGGCACTGGGAGATCTCGGCGGCCGCTTCCCGCACCGGGGCGACGACCTCCTCCGCGGACTCGACCGGCAGCCGGAAGGACGGGCCCGAGACGGAGACGGCGGCGACGACCGAGCCGTTGGCGTCCCGTATGGGCGCCCCGGCCGCGCTCAGGCCGATCTCGAGCTCCTCGACGGTGAAGGCGTAGTCGTCGCGCAGGACCTCTCTCAGCTTGTCCTCGAGGTTGGCCGGGTCGACCACGGTGTGCTCCGTGAAGCGCTCCAGCGGCCTCCTCAGGATGCGCCGGCGCTGGTCCTCGGGCATGTGGACCAGGAAGAGCTTGCCGGAGGCCGTGGCGTGCAGCGGGGTGTGTACCCCGGTCCAATCGGCGCTCAGGGCGGAGGACCTGGAGATGGTCTGGTGGATGATGACGGCGTCGTCGCCCTCCAGCATCGCCACGGTGACCGTCTCGCGCGTCTGCTCGCTGAGGCGCTCGCAGATCGGGCGGGCGCACCGGACGACGTCGAGGTCGGCGGTCACCGCGCTCGCGAGCAGCACCAGGCCGAAACCCAGGCGGTACTTCTCCGTCACCGCGCTCTGCTCGACCATCCCACGGTCGCGCAGCGTGGTGAGCAGCCGGTAGGCGGTGGACTTGTGGATGTTCAGCTCGTTCGCCACCTCGGTCACCCTGGACCATCCCCGGTTGGCGAGAAACTCGAGCACGGTGATCGCCCGGTCGACCGACTGGACGCCGCCTCCCTTGCGATCCGTGGCTTCCATGGCCGAGCATTCTACATCGTTCATGCTTGTACTCCCACACCTCGCGGCGCGCGGCCCGGACGAGGTACGGGCCCGCCCCTACCAGGGGGGGCTCACCGCCCCCGCCCTGGGGAAGGGGCGCACCGCCCCGTCACGCCCCGCGTCGGGCCCGGGCGCACGGCGGGCCCCGGGCCGCAGGAGGCGCTCCAGCCGGAACGGGCTTATGGGGTGGCGGGTCGTCCCCTTCTCGGCGAGGTCGGCCATGATCTCGCCGACGACGCTCGCGAACTTGAAGCCGTGCCCGGAGCAGGGCGACGCGAAAGAGACCTGCTCGTACTCCGGGTGCAGGTCCATGACGAAGTGGTGGTCGGGGGTGTTGGTGAACATGCAGGTCTGCAGGTTCATCGTCGGGCCCGCCCCCTCCGGGAAGTACCGCTCGGCGAAGGCCCTGAGCAGATTCTCGTCGCGGTCGTGGACCTCCCGGTCCACGGTCTCGGGGTCGGTCGCCTCCTCGAGGTGGTGGTACTTGCCGAACTTGAAACCGGGGACCCCGAAGACCGGGAAGCCGTAGTAGCGGCCCTCTTCCACGAGGAGGTTGAAGACGGGGAAGTTGTCGAGGCGGAAGCGCTCGGGGCGTAGGGGCTGCAGCCAGGCGAGAACCTGGCGCTCGGGGACGGCGAGCCCTCCTAGAAAACCGAGAAGCTGGCCGTCCCAGGCGCCCGCGGTCACGACCATCTTGTCGGCCTCGTAGGTCCCCCGCCCGGTTCGGACGCGCACCCCGCCGTGCAGGGGCTCCCACTCCAGCACCCGCTCGTGGGCGTGGAACTCGGCGCCGAGGGCCTGCGCCGCGGTCGCGTACGAGACGATGCACCGTTCGGGCACGAGAAACCCGCCGTCGGGCTGGACGAGTGCCGCCGTCTCGGGGGGGAGGCGGTAGCCGGGGTAGCGGCGGCGCACCTCGGCGCCGGTCAGCACCTCGTGCGGCAGGTCGTGGAGCTTGCAGGAGTCCCAGGACCCCTTGAAGACCCAGCTCTCGGGCGGCCCGGCGTCTATGGAGCCGGTGGTGTACAGGAGCTTCTCCCCGGCGGTTCTCTGCAGCTCGCGCCACAGCTCGTAGGCACGGACGATGAGCGGGACGTACGAGGGATCCTCGTAGTAGGCCATGCGGATGATGCGGGTGTGGCCGTGCGAGGAGCCCATCGCGTGCGGGATGCCGAACCGCTCCAGGCCGAGCACGCGCCTCCCCCTGCGCGCGAGGTGATAGGCGGTCGCGCTCCCCATGCCGCCGACGCCGACGACGATGACGTCGAAGCGCCCCGAGTACGAGACGCCCATCAAGTGTTCCCGTTGGGGGAATGCCTCGCCGGGACGTTGGGCCGGGCGCCGTCCCTGCGCGCCGGAGCCTCCGGGCGCCGCTCCTCCGGGGGCTCCGCCCGCACGCGGGCGTTCTCCGGGTCGAAGAACGGCGTGTGGGCGATCCTCGCCGGTACGAACCGTCCCGCGGTCTCCACAATGAGGGAGTTGCCCGGCCAGGAGTGGGCGGTCTCGACGTAGGCCATCGCGAGCGTCTCGCCGACGGAGGGCCCCACGGCGCTGGACGTGACGCGCCCGATGCGGTGTTCGGCGGGTTTCAGGCGGTCTTCGTACGCGCCGGCCTCGGCTCCGGTCTCCACGATCTCCCTGAACGTCGCCTCGTCGGCGACGGCGTAGACCGCGTCTCCGGAGGATGCGGGCGCCTCGCTCTCCAGGGTCAGGCCAACCCAGCGCTCGTCCAGGCCGCGGTAGCGGGCCCGCAGCAGGGCCTCGCGGCCGACGAAGTCGCGCTTGTCGAAGCGGATCCAGCGTCCCAGCCCCGCGTGGAAGGGGGTGTGGCGCTCGTCGATGTCGGGTCCGTACAGCGGGAGGGCCTTCTCGATGCGCAAAGATTGCATGGCCGCCACGCCGTAGGGCTTGAGGTTGAACTCCCGGCCTCTCTTCAGGAGGTGCTCCCAGAGGACGGAGGCCTGGTCGGCGGGGGTGTAGAGCTCGTAGCCGAGCTCGCCGGTGTAGCCGGAGCGCGAGATCAGGAGCTCCACCTCCCCGATGCAGCCCGGCGCGAACCGGAAGAAACGGAGGGCGTCGAGGTCCGCCCCTTCGACCACGGTCTCGAGAAACTCCCGCGAGCGCGGCCCCTGCACGACGGGCAGGGCGACGGCGGCGGTCACGTCGGTGACGTAGGCGCTGGCGCCGGCGGCGTGATCGGAGATCCAGCGGTACGTCTTCAGGCGCGGCCCGGAGCTCGTGACCACCATGAAGTGCTCGTCGTCGAACTTGTAGACGGTGACGTCGTCGACGATGCCGCCCTCCTCGTTGCACATCGTCGAGTAGCGCAACTGGCCGGGCTCCATGTCGGCCACCTCGTTGACGAGCAGCCGCCTCACGAGCCTCTCGGCCCCCGGACCCTTTACGTCCACCTCGCCCATCGTGGAGAGGTCCTGCGCCCCGACGTGCCTTCGGACGTTGAGGTGCTCCTCCACGGGCGAGGTGTACGACGTCGGGAACACGTAGTCGCCTCCGCCCTTGACGAGATCCCGCGCCGAGCGCAGGTGAAAGTCGTAGAGCGGGGTCCTCCTCTCCGTCATCTCCTACCTCCTTGTCGCCGGCCCTCCCGGGAAGGGGGGCGCGTCGATCGATCTCGTCCTTGCAGGACGTTCGCAACGTCGGCCCTCTCCTCTGCCCCGAGTGCGTGCGCGGCGGCGGTCCGGGCGAGCTCTCCGGCGCGCTCGACGCATCCATCGTAGAGGCCGGCGGCGGAGAGGTTGATCTTTGCCAGCGTGACCGCGGCCCTCGTTCCCGCCTCGGCCAACAAGGCGGCGCAGACCGCGTCGCCCCTGAGGTTGGGGTTGCCCTCCCGCGCGAGCCTCGCGGCCAGCCCGGCGATCTCGGCCCCGGCTTCGGCCACGGCGAGCGGCACGCCGGCGGCCTCCGACAGCGCCTCCCCGACGCGCCTCCGACGCAGTTCCGGATCTCTGGGGGAACGGCGTGCCTCCAGGACGCGCGCGTAGGCCGCGGCGTCGGCGCGCGCGAGCCCGGACGCCTCCTCCCCGAGGAAGTCCGCGCGGGCGGCGAGCTCGTCGGCCTCCGCGAGGTGGTCGTCCGAGAAGCGGGCGGCCATGCCCGTTAGCGCGGCGGCGAGCGCCACGGTCACGGCCGCGGCGGAGCCTCCGGCGGGGGCCGGCTCGCGGGAGGCCGTGAGGTCGAGGAACCGTTCGAGCGGAAGTTTCGGGTAGTCCGGCGTCGGGTCCTCCGCGTTCACGAGAGGCCCACGATCTCGCCGTGCTCGTCCAGGTCTATGCGCGTGGCGGCGGGGACGGGGCTGAGGCCGGGCATGGTGCGCACGTCGCCGCAGAGCACGTAGATGAAGCCCGCGCCGACCGAGGCGCGCACCTCCCGCACCGGGAGGGTCCAGCCGGCGGGCGCCCCCACGAGGGCCGGGTCCGAGGAGATCGAGAGGTGCGTCTTCGCGATGCAGACCGGGAGATTGCCCAGGCCGCCCTTCTCGAAGGAGTCGAGCTGGCGGGAGGCCGCGAGGTCGTACTCCACCGCCCCGGCGCCGTAGATCACGGTCGCGATCGCGTGGATCTTCTGCCGCAGGCTCGCAGAATCTGGGTAGAGCGGCCGGAAGGCGGTCGGCTCCTCGCACGCCTCGGCGACCGCCTCGGCCAGCTCGACGGCGCCCTTGCCGCCCTCCGAGAAGTGGTTGCAGACGGCGACGCGCACCCCCAGGCTCTCCGCGACCTCGCGGATCGCCTCTTGCTCTGAGGGGTGGTCGGTGGGGAAGGCGTTGACGGCCACGACCGGCGAGACGCCGTGGACGAGGATGTTCTCGATCTGCTTGCGCAGGTTCTCCGCCCCCGCGTACACGTCGCCGGGTTCTCCTGGAGCATCTCGGGTGGCAGGGGGCGACCCGCGACCACCTCGTAGCGGCCCGAGTGGGCCTTGAGGGCGCGCACCGTGGCGACGAGCACCGCGGCGTCGGGCGTAAGCCCCGAGGTTCGGCACTTTATGTTGAAGAAGCGCTCGGCCCCCATGTCCGCGCCGAAGCCCGCCTCTGTAACGAGAAAGTCGCCGGCGCGGATGCCGATAAGGTCGGCCACCACGGAGGAGTTGCCGTGGGCGATGTTGCCGAAGGGGCCGGCGTGGACGAGGACCGGGGTGTTCTCCAGGGTCTGCATCAGGTTCGGCTTTACCGCCTCGCGCATGATGACGGCCATGGCCCCGGCGGCCTTGAGGTCCTCCGCCGTGATGGGCTCCCCGGTGGTGCTCCTGCCGATCACGATCCGCCCCAGCCGCTCGCGCATGTTCTTCAAGGAGGTCGAGAGCGCGAGGACCGCCATGACCTCGGAGGCCGCGGTGATGTCGAAGCCGGTCTCGCGCGGGACGCCGTCGGTGCGCGAACCGAGACCCGTGATGATGTTGCGTAAGGACCTGTCGTTGACGTCCAACACTCGCCGCCAGGTGACGCTGTGGCGGTCGACGTGGAAGAAGTCGTCGTTCTGGTGGATGTGGTTGTCGATCATGGCGGCGAGCAGGTTCGTCGCCGCCGTCACCGCGTGCGTGTCGCCGGTGAGGTGCAGGTTGAGCATCTCCATCGGCACGACCTGGCTGTAGCCGCCGCCCGCGGCCCCGCCCTTGATCCCGAACGTCGGGCCCATCGAGGGCTGGCGCACCGTGACCGTCGCCCGCCTGCCGATGTGCTCGAACGCCTGGCCGAGGCCGACCGCCGCCGTAGTCTTGCCTTCCCCCAGAGGCGTCGGCGTGATCGCCGAGACGAGCACGTACTTCGCCCTGGGCCGCTCCGCAAGCTCCTCGATCGCCTCCAGCCTCACCTTGGCGACGGAGCCGCCGTAAGGCTCCAGGAGGTGAGGACCGATGCCCATCCCGGCGGCGATCTCCGGGATGGGCTTCAACGTCGCCTTCCGGGCGATCCCGAGGTCGTCCGGCATCGTGGTCGGGTACACCATCCGAAACTACTCCTTGCCTTGCATCGGCGCGGGAGCGGCGCGCCGGACCCCTTCGAACACCCCTCCGTCGGCCGTGGAGCCGAGCCTCCCCCTTCGCCACCTCTCCGTCTCCTCCACGTGGTTGAAGGTGTTGACGTGGAACCCGCGGATGCCGTAATCGGGGTCCCCGACGTACGGCGAGAGGCCCTCGATCAGGGCGTCCGGGCTGTAGCCGCGCGGCCGGAGCAAGCGCCCGACGAGGCCGGTCTGCTTCTTGAGGAACCTCATCGAGTCGCCGAGGCCGATCTTGAGCGAGATCCGGAGCAGCTTCTTCCGGTCCACGACCCCCGGAACCCCGACGTAGACGGGGAGCTTCAGGCCACCTTCGCGGGCGCGGGCGAGCCAGCCGAGGACCGTCTCCGGCTCGAAGCAGATCTGGGTGACCGCGTAGGACGCGAAGGGCTGCTTCGCCAGCAGCGCCCGCGTCAACTCCTCCTCCGCGACGAGCGGGTGTCCCTCCGGGTAGGCGGGGACGCCTACCCGCTCGATCCCGGCCCCGAGCCGCGACATGGCCCTCAGGAGCGTGAGCCCGCTCGCGTACGGCCCGGCGGGGACCTTGGAGTCGCCCCCGACGACGAAAACATCCTTCAGGCCGCGTTCCTCCAGCCTCCCGAGCACCGCCTTCAAGCGGGTCTCGTCCTCGATCAGGCGCGCAGCCAGGTGCGGCACGACGGGGAAGCCCCGCGCGAGAAGCTCCTCGGCGAGCGCGATGGTGCTCCCGATCCCCAGGGTCGGCGAGCAGGTGACGGAGACCTCCGCGCCTGCGGGGAGATAGATGGCCTGCTCGCGCGCGCCCTCGACGGGGACGAGCTCGTAGCGCGGGTGCTCCAGCCCCCGGAGCGGGGCCGCTCCGTACCCTTCGCGCCTCTCGTCCGAGGCCTCTTCGTGTTCCCCGATCACCGCCGGCCCTCGTCCCTCGTCACCCCTGGGAGAGCGTCTTTTTCGGGTCGGTCTTCGGGATCTCCTTCTGCGGGTCCACGAACGGCCGCCGGACGACGACCGCGCGCTGCCGTCCGTGGGGAGTCTCGACCGTAAGCTCGGTCCCGTACTCGACGTACTCGATCGGCACCATCGCGTAGCCGATGTTCTTCTCCAGGCGCGGCGAGAAGCAGGCCGAGGTTACCCGGCCCACGTGCCGGTCTCCGTCGTGGACGGGGAAGTAGTCGATCATGGAGCCGTCGTTGTACGAGCCCAGAGGCTCGCCCCCGATCTCCACCCCGACGAGCTTGCGCCTCACGCCCTCTTCCTTTATGCGCTTGAGGGCCTCCTTGCCGACGAAGTCGGCCTCCTGCTCGAGGTCCACCATCCACTCGTAGCCGTAGTCCACCTCGTACGGGTTCGTCTCGATCGTCATGTCGCACCCGTGAGCGAGGATGCCGCCTTCTATGCGGCGGATGTGGCACGGTCCGATGACCTTGAGGCCGTGCGGCTCCCCGGCCGCGAGCACCGCGTCCCAAAGTTTCTGCCCGTTCCGGTAGGCGTCCTTCAGGTAGATCTCGTACCCGAGCTCCGAGGTGTAGCCGGTGCGCGAGACGATCACGTCCATCCCGTCGAGCTGTTCGTGGGCGAGGAAGTAGTAGGGGACGTCCAGGATGCCCTCGCCGAAGAGGTCCACCATCACCTCCTTGGACTTCGGCCCCTGCACCTGCACCGGCCCGACGTCGGGCTCGCGGATCCGGACGTTCATGCCGGAGTTGTAGGCGAGGGCGCGGGCCCACAGGAGGACGTCGCTGTCGGCCAACGAGAGCCAGAAGTGGTTCTCGCCGAGGCGCAGGAGCACCGGGTCGTTCACGATGCCGCCGTCCTCGGCGGTGACGAAGACGTACTTGCACTGCCCTACGGCGCACTTGTTCAGGTCGCGCGGGACGAGCATGTTCGTGAAGGCGAAGGCGTCGGGGCCGGTGATCTCGACCTGCCGCTCCACCCCGACGTCCCAGAGCGTGACGCCGTTGAGGAGGTCCCAGTACTCCTGCACGGGATCTCCGTAGTGGCGCGGGTGGTACTGGTGGTTGTAGACGCTGTACATCTCGACGCCGTGCTTGCGCGAGGCGTAGAAGTACGGCCCCCGCCGGATCCTGGTGTACAGCAGTACCTTCGGCGCCTCGCGTACGAGGTCCGCCGGGGACGTCGTCGCCGTCTGGGTCATGAAGCTTCTCCTTCCGGATCTCCTCGCCGGTCCGCCGGGCCGGCTCCGCTACGAAACCCCTCGCCTAGTGCATCGCGCCCCTCCCTCCTAGCTCCTCATCCGCTTCATCGCGGGGTCGAAGAGCGGCTCGTCGGCGACGGTGGCCGCGTAACGCTCCCCGAAGTAGCCGATGTCGAGCCACGTGCCCTCCTCGGCGAGCTCGGGCGGCAGCCAAGCGTAGGCGATGCTCTGCCCGACGGTGTGGCCGTACGCGGCGCTCGTCACGTACCCGACCGCCGCGTCGCCGCTAAAGACCGGCTCATTGCCGAGGACCATCACCCTCGGGTCCTCCAGAACGAGGCAGGCCAGCTTGCGCCTCGGCCCCTCGGCCCTCCGCCTCTCGAGCGCCTCGCGGCCGACGAACTCGCCCTTCTCCGGCTTGACCGCGAAGCCCAGACCCGCCTCGTAGGGGTCGTGTTCGCTCGTCACGTCCGTGCCCCACATCCTGTAGCCCTTCTCCAACCGCAGCCCGTTGAAGGCCCCGCGCCCGGCGGCGATGGCGCCCAGGGGCCGGCCCGCCCGCCACAAGAGGTCCCACAACCTCAGGCCCATGTCGGCGGAGGCGTACAGCTCCCACCCGAGCTCCCCGACGTAGGAGAGGCGCAGCGCCACGACCGGGACTTCTCCGACGTGGATCCCGCGCGCCCGGAAGAACCCGAACGACTCGTTCGAGAGGTCGTCCTCGCTCAACGACTGCACGAGCTCCCGCGCCATCGGCCCCCACACCCCGACGCAGCACGTCCCCGCGGTGATGTCCCGTACCCGCACCGTCCCGCCCTTGGGCAGGTGCCCCTCCATCCACGCGAGGTCGCGCACCCCGTTGCAGCCGACCTGGAAGTGCTCCTCGCCGAGGCGGGCCACGGTGACGTCGCTCCTGACCCCGGCCTCCTCGTCGAGCATCAGCGTGTACGTGACCGTGCCGACCGGCTTGTCGAGCTCGTTCGTGTTCAGCCCCTGGAGGAACGCGAGCGCCCCCGGTCCCGTGACCTCGACCTTCTTCAGCGGCGTCATGTCGTAGAGGGCTACCCGCTCCCGGGTGACCCCGTGCTCGGCGCCGACGATGGGCGACCAGTAGCGCCCCGCCCAGTCGTCGGGGTGGGGGATGTCCCGGCCCTCCACGAGCCGCTCGTTCGCCCCGAACCACTGGGGGCGCTCCCACCCGGAGGCTTCGAGGAAGTAGGCCCCGAGCTCCCCCTGGCGCGCGTAGAAGGGGCTGGTGCGCAGCGGCCTGGGTCTCTCGATGGGCTGCTGGGGGTGGATGATGTCGTAGACCTCCCGGAAGGCCCGGTCGCTCCGTACCCGCACGTAAGCGGGGCTCCGGGCGAAGGCCTCGAAGCGGTTGACGTCGCACTCGCGCAGGTCGATGCTCGGCACACCACGAGCGATCCACTCGGCCACGACCCTCCCTACGCCGGGGCCGTGCGTCACCCAGACCGCCTCCGCCACCCAGAGACCGCCCACCTCCCGCGTCTCGCCCAGCAGGGGCAACCCGTCCGGCGTGAACGAGAAGAGGCCGTTGATCCCCTCTTCTATCCCGGCGTCTCCGAGGGCGGGCAGGAGCTCCACCGCGTCCCGCCACGCTCCCTCGAAGTCCTCCGGCGTGAACGGCATGACGGAGGGCATCCCCGCGACCTCCCCGTGACGCGGGATATCCTCGGGCGAGACGGGCATCGTCCGGTGCCCGTAAGAGCCGACTCCATAGCGCTCCCCGACCTGCCGAAAGTACATGGAGGCGTCCTGGTGGCGCAGGATCGGATGTACGGCCTCTTCCGTCTCCCCTGCTAGCTCCGCGAGCGGCCCGGTCCGCGCGTACTGGTGCTGCATCGGCACCAGCGGGATGGAGACCCCCGCCATCCTTCCGAGGCGCGGCCCCCACATCCCGGCGCAGCTGACGACGAGACCGGTCTCGATCCGTCCGGCGGAGGTCTCGACCGACCGGACGCGCCCACCCTCGACGTCTATCCCCGTCACCTCGGTCTCGCCGTGGAAAACCGCCCCTCGCGAGCGGGCCTCGCGCGACAGGGCCTCGCACGCCCACACGGCTCTCGCGATGCCGTCCGAGGGCACGTAGTAACCGCCCAGGATCCTGCCGCCATCGAGCAGCGGCACCTTCTCGACGCATTCCCGCGCCGTCAGCAGCGCGGACGGGATGCCCCACGAGGAAGCCAGCCCGTGCTTGCGCTCGAGGTCGCGCCAACGCGCCGGGGTCGCCGCGACCTCGATGCTCCCGACCTGCCGGAAACACGGCCGCCCCTCCGACCGCAAACTACCGTAGCGCCGCACCCCGTAGCAGGCGAACGCCGACATCGTCTTCGAGGGGTTGGTCTGAAAGACGAGCCCGGGGGCGTGGCTCGTCGACCCACCGGTGGTGAACAGCGGGCCCTGGTCCAGAACAACCACGTCCCGCCACCCCATCCGCGTGAGGTGCTCCGCCACCGCACAGCCCACGATCCCTGCGCCCACGATCACGACGTCGGCTCTCGCTTCCACCGCTCTCTCCCCGTGAATCCGATCGGGGCGACCACCGGATAACCCGCGCCCCGACCCCATACTTTCGCCAGGTTCTGTTGCGCATAAAGCAACGCGTTCTTATATAAGAAACGAATACCACAAGCGATGTTGCTAGTCAAGAAAGTTGCTAGCGTCGGTGCTCGCTGCGTCGGGTCTCGACGGCATGCGGCCGTTATCCGGGGCTCGCCGCGGGATCAGGGGCTGCGAGGGTTGCCACCGGTGGGGACGTCGTTCGGGGGGTCGGGATCTCGCGCGGGGAGCTCGACGGGGTCGGGGCGAGTCGAGAAGAGGAGTATGGGAAGGTCATCGCGAGCGATCGCGGGTTCCGCAAGCGCTACGTGGTTACTGGCGAGACCCCGGTGGGACGGAGCGTGTGATCGCCGCGGACGGGGGCGCCTCTAGCGGAGACGAACCCTGCGCGCGCGACGCCGCGCCGGTCGGACGCAGGGTAAAGACGCTCTATCGGCCCTCGCGCCGGGGCAGGTGCGGCGTGGGGTCCTCGTCGGAGCGTTCCCCTTTCCCCCTGATGTCGTGCCCCGCCGCCGAGGGCTCGAAGAGGTTGTCCATGGGGGAGGTTACGCGTCCCCCTTCTGGACCCCTCGGGCGACGAGGCCCCCGAAGAGGTCGACGAGGCGCGGGGCGAGGGCACCGAAGACGAAGGCGGCCTTGCCCTGAATGCCCAGCGGTATGTTTCTCGTTCCCGGCTTCTCCAGGCAACGGACGACGGCCTTCGCCACCGTCTCGGGGTCCTGCAGGAAGGGGGCGACCCTCTTGGAGAGCCTGAAGCCGCGGGTGCGCTGGTGGAAGAAGCCCGCGGTGTTTACGCCGACCGGCATCACCTGGCAGACGCGGATGCCGCTCCCCTTCAACTCCCTCCTGAGAGAGTCCCCGAGGGCGAAGACCCCCGCCTTGCTCACCGAGTAGGCCGATCCGACGGGGAGCGCGACCAGCGAGGCCAGGCTGGCGATGTTGACGATGACGCCCGAGCCCTGGCGGCGCATGGCGGGCAGAGCGGCCCACGCCCCGTACACGCAGCCCATAAGGTTCACTTCGAGGATGCGGCGGAACTCCTCCTCGGTGGTGTCCTCGAAGAGCGACCAGGCGATAACGCCGGCGTTGTTGATCCAGGCGTCGATCCGGCCCCACCGCTCCTCGGCGGCGCGCGCGACCCCCTCTACCTGCTCCCTCACGGTCACGTCGCAGGGGACCACCAGCGCCTCCCCGCCCCGGTCCTCGACCTCCCGGGCCGTCGCCTCCAAAAGCTCGACCCGCCGGGCCGCGAGCACGAGGCGCGCCCCCCTGTCCGCAAGCGCGAGGGACATGGCCTTCCCGTTCCCGCTCGAGGCCCCCGTAACGACCACTACCCGTCCTCGCACGCTCTCCTGCGCCATGCCAGCTCCCTTCCGCTCAACGAACCTGCCGCCATCCCGTGAAGCCGCGCCCCGAAACCCGCCGCGACCACACCGAGCCGCCCGATCGCGCCCGGACGGTGTTCGAACTCCCGCGCCCGGCCATGCTTACCCCGATCCCGCGAGTCGCAAAGACGGCATGTCGGGTCTTCTACCGCGGGCGTTCGTGCTCCCGGAGCTCTTCGGGTCGTTTCCCCGTCGAGCGGACGTACGGTTCCCCGGTCCTACCGCGTTCGGGGACGTTCGGTCAGCCTACCGGCGGGGGTAGGGCGACGGATGCTTGTCAGCCCTGATCCCAGTAGGTGACGCCGTCGCCGTGGCGGCGGACGAACCGTACGTTGCCGTCCTTGGAGACGACGACCGCCAGGGCGTCGGGCAGCTCCTTGCAGAGGCGGTAGGCGGAGCGGTGGCGGGTGCCCACGATCTCCGTCGGCTCCTCCTGCACCACGTTCCCCTCGATGTCGAGCGCTCTGTGGACGGTCTCCACGCTGGAGAGCTTGCCAGAGATCTCGCCGCCGAACCCGAGCAGCTCGTAGCGCTTGGTCATCACCACCGCGCCGTCCGTCGTGGCGAGGGCGGCGACGAGGTGCGCCACCTCGAGGACCGCCTCCTCGAGGGTCGCGATCCCCTCGTCGTTGGTCTCCTGGTATTCCCGCCAGCCGATCTTTCGCGGGGGCTGGGACGCGTCGCTCGTGCAGTGCGCCTGCGCCAGGCGGTTCATGATCTCCACGATAAGAGTGCGGAAGCGCCTCCGCGGCTTGCCGTCGGAGATCCTGTACTTAAGGGCGACGTAGCGGTTCGAGGTGGAGAACTCCTCGGTCCGCTCCGGGGGCACGAAGATCACCGTCCCCCCGCGCCCGAAGTTCTGCACGGTCGAGACCAGCCGCTTGAACATCTGTCTGCTGATCCTGCGCGCAAGGTCCGGGTCGAGCGACGCCCACCGCTCGCCGTCGCGCTCGTAGGCCCGTTCGCGGGCCTGCGAGTGCAGGTTCATCAGCTCCGCCCTCTCCGCCGCGAACACGGCCGGCATCCAGCCGGATTCGAAGACGTCCATCGAAGCGTCCGAGAGGACGCCGTTCTCCAGCTTGCCGACGATCTCCGAGCCCTTCCGTACCTCGATGCGCCCCGGCCCCGTCACGTGCACGACCGCCAGGGGCGGGAGCGGCGCGGAGGTGACCCGCCCGCCCTGGCGGTCCCGCAGCCAGCGGGGACCGGAGTGCAGGAGCCCCCAGATCCTCAGGCCCTCCTCCCCGTCGTGCCTGACCCCCACGATGGAGCGAGGGTAATCGGTGGCGGGGGAGAGCCGGCGCAGCTCCTGCTCGTCGAAGGTACGGGGCTCCGGAAACTCGAGGGGCTGCAGACCGTCCGGGGGCCCACCCTCCGGAGGAAACACCTCCGGCGAACCGAGCGCGAGGCGGAAAAGGACGGGCTGGTCCTCCTCGCGGAGGAGGCTCGCCTGGAAACAGGTCGAAAGTACCTTTTCCAGCACGGCGATCCGGGGCAGAGGATCGACGGGGGCGCGATGGGAGACGGGGGCGCGAGGGTCCGAAGCGCCCGACGCCTCCGCCCACCGCGCCGTCACGAACGCGGCGAGATCCCGGGGGTAAGCGTGCTCCGCGTCCGTCCTCTGCTCGTACCCGCGCGACACCATCTCCTCGGACATAACAACTACCCTCCGTTTTCCTTCTCCACGAGGTCGATCCCGGCCAGGCATCCCGTATTCCCCGGATGCGTTACCGGTCCCGCTGAATCCCTACCACTGCGCCGTCCCACCGCTACGGATGGCGCCTCTCTGCCCGTCGACCGGGAAGCGCGTCCAAGCTAGGTACCCGCGCGGGAACCAGGCTACTCGCTCGACCCGCGCCCAACAAGAGGACCGACCGAGTCTCCGAAGAGGGGCATCTACACCGGAGGCTATCCCTGCCGCACCGGCAAGAACGCACCTGGTCCATTCAGGGTGCAAACTTCCGCCGATCGCGGCAACGGGTGACGCGAAGAGCCGGAGCGGGAACATCGTTGCGGGCGAGATCTTGATGGGAAGTCTTCTCCGACAGCCAGGGAGGACCAAGGCCGCACGCGAGGGCGGCAGCGAACCGCCAGGGTCAGACCTGCGGGTACCCGGACGGTCTGCCGTAGGCGCCGGACGCCCGGGCCGGGTGGCACCCGGTAAGAATCATCCCCGAGGTAGGATGCTCTGCCCGGATCCACTCCTTACGCTCTTGGCATGCACGAGATAACGCGAGCCGAAGCGTCCTCGCTCGAAGTCGGATCTATACCTTCGAGCTCGAAACGCCGCGACGCTCGTCCACCCACCGGTAGGGAGACACCATGAGAAAGATAGCCCTGCTCGCCGTCGCGACGCTGCTCGCCTGCGCTTTGCCCACCGAAGGAGCGACCGCCCAGGAAGACGGGACCGGAGAGCGCCTGTTGGAGGCGGCCGAGGGCTTGCAGATGCCCTCCTCCGAGGCCGACTCCGCCTGGTACCTCGTGTCCTACGCCGGTGTGGACGAGTTGCCGGACGCCGAGTCGTTCGGCGTGATGTCGGGATGCCCCCGTGCCGGCACGACCCGCCAGGACTTCGACGAGACCCTGGCTCGACTCAGCGAGGTCGAGCCGTGGATGGACGAGGGCCAGGTGCGCAGCGCCCGCGGCTTCCGCAAGCTCGGGAAGACCTTCCGCCACGCGCTCGGCGAGGACCTGGCCGTCTACCGTTGCGAGGACGGCGGTCCGGAGGTCGGCATCTACTTCGTCGGCGCCGCGGACGGCCGCCTCACGGGCTTGAAGACCATCAGCATAGAAACGTAGGCGGAAGCGGCCGTGGATAAGCCCCGCTACGGGGGCCGTGGCACCACGCTCCGGCTCCCTCCGGCTCGGACGCTGCGTCGAGAAAAGTTAGAAAATACTACTTTTGTAGGATGTTTATTGAGTTCTTGTGTGAGAAACTCCGTCGTGTCCAGGGTGGTGCCCGGGTGCCAACACGCCGAGATCCCTTCGTGCGTAAGTTAGCTCGGTTCGGGCCGGAAGCAGGGGAGGAAGGGATGAGGATGCGTGCCGGAGATCGGGTAGAGGCTTCGGGCGGGGGGCTCGGGGCTTCGGGGGTTGCGTGGAGCAGCCCGAAGAAGCTTCTCGGGTCCTGGCCGGGGTTGTTCTGATGCTAGGCCTGGCCATCGCGGTGTGGGGCGATACCACAAGCTCCGCCCAGACCAGCGACCGGGCCGCGCAGGCCGCGTCGGAGTGCAAGAGCATCGGCGGCAAGGTGAACTACAGGAACGCGCGCGGACAGTTGCTGGCCTACTTCTACGTGAGCCAGAGGTCCTGCTGGAACTACTCCCAGATCACCTACCTCTCCAGGCCGGCGGTCACGGCGGGCGTGACCGAGATCGGCGAGGACAGCGGCTGGACGTACGACGGCATCCTCCGCAAGCGCGACTTCTACTACACGTACAAGGGCAACGACTACGGCGCGCACCTCAGCTCCCGCAAGGGCGGCTTCACCGTCTGCCAGAAGGGCGGCGGCTGCTACCAGGAGACGCCGGTCATCAAGCGTTACGCGTTCTTCGACAAGGCGGGCTACCAGATCTCGAAGGGCTAGACCGCCCGCGAGCGCGGCGAGGGCTCTGGAACCCTCGCCGCGCGGCCTTGTTTCGCTCCCGGTCCCGGGGGTTTTGCAGTAGAGGGCGGGCTGGTAGAATCTCGTAGTTGCCTGGTGATCGTAGCTCAGTTGGCAGAGCATCGGGTTGTGGTCCCGAAGGTCGCGGGTTCGAGCCCCGTCGGTCACCCTCTTCGATAAGTCCCCGTTGGCGCGGTCCGTCGGCGGGATTTCGTCGTTGCGGCCGGTCCCCACGCGGCTTGCGCCCTTAGCGTACAGGGCCGAGGGGAGCGGGGCGACTGTTATAATCCCGCCAGGTTTGAGGCGAGCGAGAGTGGTGGAATGGTAGACACGCTAGATTTAGGATCTAGTGCCCTCGGGCGTGCGGGTTCAAGTCCCGCCTCTCGCACTACGCCGATGGTGGCGCCCGTACCGCAGGAGATGGTCGAGAAGAGTTGGGGTGTATGACGGCGAACGTAACTAAGCTCGAGGACAACAAGGTAAAGCTCGATGTCGAGGTCTCCCCGGAGGCCGTCAAGAAGGGCGTCGACGCGAAGGTCCGCGAGCTCGGCAATCAGGTGCGGGTTCCGGGCTTCAGGCCGGGCAAGGCTCCACGCAGGATCATCGAGAACCACGTCGGGCGCGACTACATCTACATGGAGGCGCTCCAGGACGGGCTGCCGACCTGGTACTCCGAGGCGGTCGTCGAGAACAACCTCAGGCCGATAGACCGGCCGGAGATCCACTTCGACGAGGGGCTCGACGAGAAGGAGGGCTTCAAGTTCTCCGCCACGGTCGAGGTTCGTCCGGAGGCGACGCTCGGCCCGTACAAGGGCCTCGAGGTGCCCCGGCGCGAGGTCGAGGTCCCGGACGATCAGGTCGAGGCGCAGCTCGAGGAGCTTCGCGGCCAGTTCGCCACGCTCGCGGCGGTCGAGGGCCGTCCGGCGCAGCAGGGCGACTACGTGATCATCGACTTCAACGGCGAGAAGCTCACGGGCGGGCCGCTCGAAGGCGGTCAGGCCGAGGACTACATGCTGGAGATCGGGGGCGGCGAGCTGCTCCCGGACTTCGAGAAGGAGCTCGTCGGGATGAACGCCGACGAGCGCAAGAAGTTCGCCGTCACCTTCCCGATGGACTACGGCGAGGAGTCGCTGCGCGGGCAGTCCGTGCTGTTCAACGTTCACCTCAAGGAGATCAAGGAGCGCGACCTTCCGCCGCTGGACGATGACCTCGCCAAGGAGGCGAGCGAGTTCGAGACGCTCGACGAGCTCCGCGGCGCCGTGAGGGGCCAGCTCGAGGAGACGGCGAACCAGCGCGTCGAGGGCGAGTTCCGGGGCCGGGTGCTCGACGAGGTCACCAGGGGCGCAGAGGTCGCGGTGCCGGACGTGATGGTCGAGGAGAAGGCCGACGAGATGGTCGCCTCGTTCGAGCGGAGCATCCGGTCGCAGGGCATCGAGCCCGAGCAGTACTACCAGCTCGCCGGCGCCAACAAGGACGAGGTCAAGGAGCGCGTCCGCGAGGACGCGGCCGACACCGTCAAGAAGGAGCTCGTGCTCGACGCCGTCGCGGCGGCCGAGGGCATAGGGGCCGACGAGCACGAGGTCTCGCACCAGATCGAGCACATCGCAGAAGACGCCGGGCGCAAGCCCAAGGAGATCGAGAAGACGATGCGCCGCAACGGGACGTACGCGCTTCTCGAAGAGGAGATCGCCCGCTCCCGCGCCCTCGACTTCCTCGTCGAGAACGCGGTCGCCGTGCCGATGCCCGAAGAGGAAGAGGTTTCCGAGGCCGACGAGGGCGGGGAAGAGATCTCCGGTACGGAGGCGTCGGAGCCCGAGGCCGGCGAGGCCCGGGTCGAGGCTACGGTCGAAGCGGGCGAGAGCGGCTCGTCCGAGACCAGCGAAGGAAAGGAATAGCAGCATGAGTTACGACATAAACAACGTGATCCCCTACGTAATCGAGCAGAGCCCGCGGGGGGAGCGGGCGATGGACATCTACTCCAGGTTGCTGAAGGACAGGATCATCTTCCTCGGCACCCCGGTGGACGACCAGGTGGCGAACGCGATCATGGCGCAGCTTCTGCACCTCGAGAGCGAGGACCCGGACCAGGACATCAACATTTACATCAACTCCCCGGGCGGCAGCGTCACGGCGGGGCTGGCGATCTACGACACGATGCGCTTCGTGAAGCCGGACATCGTGACCACGGCGCTGGGGATGGCCGCCTCGATGGGCGCCTTCCTGCTCGCGGCCGGGACGAAGGGCAAGCGGAACGCGCTGCCGAACACGCGGGTGCTGCTGCACCAGCCGAGCATCGGCGGTCTCGCCGGGCAGGCGTCCGACGTGCAGATCCACGCCGAGGAGCTCATCAGGACGAAGCGCCGCCTGAACGAGATCCTGGCCGAGAACACCGGCCAGCCGTACGAGAAGATCGAGCGCGACACCGATCGCGACTACATCCTCGGGGCCGAAGAGTCCATCGAGTACGGCGTTATCGACAACATCGTCCAGCAGCACTAGGGACGAAGCGACTAGCGGATGAAGACGCCGGGTAAAGCCGTAGCGGCAACGTACAGGGGGAGGGCCTAAACGTATGAGGGACCCATCGGACCAGCTGCAGTGCTCTTTCTGCGGGAAGAGCCAGCGCCAGGTCAGGAAGCTCATAGCCGGCCCCGGCGTCTACATCTGCGACGAGTGCATAGAGCTCTGCAACGAGATCATCGACGAGGAGTTCTCGGGACCGGAGATCCTCAAGGACGACGACCTCCCCAAGCCCCGTGAGATCAACCGCATCCTCAACGAGTACGTGATCGGCCAGGAGGACGCGAAGAAGGTCCTCGCCGTCGCCGTCTACAACCACTACAAGCGGATCAGCATGGGCGTGGACACGACGGACGGCACGGAGCTGCAGAAGTCGAACATCCTGCTCGTCGGGCCGACCGGCAGCGGCAAGACCCTGCTCGCCCAGACGCTCGCCAAGATCCTGAACGTCCCGTTCGCCATCGCCGACGCCACGGCCCTCACGGAGGCCGGCTACGTCGGCGAGGACGTCGAGAACATCCTGCTGAAGCTCATCCAGGCGGCGGACTTCGACGTGAAGAAGGCCGAGACCGGGATCATCTACATCGACGAGATCGATAAGATCGCGCGCAAGTCGGACAACCCGTCGATCACGCGCGACGTCTCCGGCGAGGGGGTGCAGCAGGCGCTCCTGAAGATCCTGGAGGGCACGGTCGCGAGCGTCCCGCCGCAGGGGGCCGCAAGCACCCGCACCAGGACTTCCTGCAGATCGACACCAAAAACGTGCTGTTCATCTGCGGCGGCGCGTTCGGGGCCTGGAAGACGTGATCCGCCAGAGGATCGGCAAGCGGAGCATCGGCTTCGGGGCGAGGTGGATCGCCGTCTCGAAGAAGAGGACAGCAAGATCCTCAGCAACGCCCAGCCCGAGGACCTCCTCAAGTACGGCCTCATCCCCGAGTTTGTCGGGCGGCTGCCGATCATCTCGACGCTGCGCACGCTCGACGAGGCCGACCTGATCCGCATCCTCACCGAGCCGAAGAACGCGCTGGTGCGCCAGTACCGCCAGTTTTTCCGCTACGACAAGGTCGACCTGACCTTCACCGACGACGCGATGAAGGCGGTCGCGGAGCTCGCGCTGGAGCGGGGCACCGGGGCCCGGGGCTTGAGGAGCATCCTCGAGACCGCGCTCCTGCCGACGATGTACGAGCTGCCGAGCCGCTCCGACGTGACGAAGTGCGTCGTGGACGCCGACACGGTGCGCCAGGGGGTGCAGCCGACCCTCGTCACCGCGTCGGGGAAGGCGAAGTACTCCTACGACGAATCGGCCTAGGGGCGTAAAGGTCAGTTGAACCAGGCGGAGATCCCCAAGACCTACGACCCGAAGGCCGTCGAGGGCCGCATCTACGAGGAGTGGGAGCGCTCCGGCGCCTTCGACGCCGAGCCGAACCCCGAGAAGGAGCCGTACTGCGTCGTCCTGCCCCCGCCGAACGTGACGGGGGCGCTCCACATGGGCCACGCCCTGAACGGCGCGATCCAGGACACCCTGATCCGCCGGGCCCGCATGAAGGGCTACGAGGCCCTCTGGCTCCCCGGCGTCGACCACGCCTCCATCGCGCTCCAGAACGTCGTCGAGCGCAAGCTCGTGCGGGAGGAGGGCAAGACCCGCTGGGACGTCGGCAGGGAGCGGTTCCTGGAGCTCTGCCAGGAGTTCGCCCAGGAGTCGCGCTCCCAGATTCTCGGCCAGATGAAGCGGCTCGGGGCCTCCGCCGACTGGCGGCGCCTCCGGTACACGATGGACGAGGGCTACCAGGACGCCGTCGCGGAGGCGTTCGTCGAACTGTACGACGCCGGGCTTCTTTACAAGGGAGCGCGCATCACCAACTGGTGCCCGCGCGACCGAAGCGCCATCAGCGACCTCGAGGTCAACTACGAGGAGGTGGCGGGCAAGCTCTACGGGGTGCGCTACCCCTTCGTCGACGGCGGGGGCCCCGGTCCCGACGGCAACGACTACGTCCAGGTCTTCACGACGCGGCCGGAGACGCTGCTCGGCGATGTGGCGCTCGTCGCCAACCCGGACGACGATCGGTACAAGGGCCTCTTCGGACGTAGGGTGATGGTGCCGTTCGTGGGGCGCGAGGTCGAGGTGCTCTCGGACTCCTACGTAGACCCGGCGTTCGGGACAGGTGTGCTGAAGGTGACGCCCGCGCACGACCCGAACGACTTCGAGATCGGGGAGCGCCACGGGCTCGAGCCCGTGAACGTCCTCAACCCGGACGGCACGATCAACGAGAACGGCGGGCCTTTCGAGGGGATGACACGCGAGGACGCGCGGGTGGAGATCGCGCGCCGCCTCGACGCCGAGGGGCTGCTCGGGGAGGTCAAGCAGCACACCCACCGCGTCGGGCACTGCGACCGCTGCGGGGCCGTCATCGAGCCCTGGCTCTCGGAGCAGTGGTGGATCTCGATGAGGGAGCTCGCCGAACCCGCCATCCGGGCGCTCCGTGAAGGGAAGATCACGGTCTACCCCGACTCGTGGCGGCGGGAGACCGTGCGGTGGCTGGAGAACCTGCAGGACTGGAACGTGAGCCGCCAGCTCTGGTGGGGCCACAGGATACCCGTGTGGTACGGCCCCGGCGGCGAGGTCGTCGCGGCGAAGGAGTCGCCGGGCGAGGGCTGGGAGCAGGACCCGGACATCCTGGACACGTGGTTCAGCAGCGGGCTGTGGCCTTTCGCGACGCTCGGGTGGCCCGTGGAGACGGAGGACCTCGGGTACTTCTACCCGACGGCGCTCCTCTCTACGGCGCGGGAGATCATGTACCTGTGGGTGGCGCGCATGATCATGACGGGTCTGCGCTTCCGCGGGGACGTGCCGTTCGAGAAGATCAACGTCCACTCCATCGTGCTCGCCGAGGACGGGACGAAGATGAGCAAGTCGAAGGGGAACACCATCAACCCCCTCGAGCTCTTCGACGAGTATGGCACGGACGCGGTCCGCTTCGGGCTCCTCTACCAGTCCTCGACGCAGGACTTCGCCTACTCTTACGAGCGGGCGAACATGGGGCGCTCCTTCGTCACGAAGCTGTGGAACGTGACGCGTTTCGTCGCCGGGTACGAGGCTAAGGACGCAGCGGGGGAAGCTTCGGCGTCGGACCGTTGGATCCTCCACTCCTTCAACGAGACGGTGCGCGAATACGACCGCTTCCTGGAGGAGTGTGAGTTCTCCGAGGCGATGCGCCTCGTCTACGACTTCGCCTGGCACCGTTTCGCGGACTGGTACGTCGAGATAGCGAAGGCCGCGCCCTCCGCCGAGACCCCACGCATACTTCGGGAGGTCCTCGGCGGGATCCTGCGCCTCCTCCACCCCGTCATGCCGTTCGCGACGGAGGAGATGAACCGGGTCCTGGGGGGCGAGGAGATGCTCGTGAGGGCACGGTTCCCCGCTTCGATCCCTCGCTGGAGGACCCTGCGGCGGCCCGCCACATCGACCTCACGCGCGCCGCGATCACGGCCGTGCGCTCCTTCCGGTCCGAGGGCAAGGTGGAGGGCGAGCTTACGGGGCTCGCCCCGAGGGCATCGACGAGCGGGTGTTCTCCGCGCTGGCGGGCGTCAGGCTCGTCGACGAGGTCGACGGCTCGGAGCGCAGGGCGGCGCTCGCGGCCGGCGAGGGCGTCGTCGAGATCGTGCTCTCCGAAGAGCTCCGTCTCGGGGAGATCACGCGCCTGGAGAAGGAGATCAAGCGGGTCGAGGGCGAGGTCAAGCGCGCGGAGGGCAAGCTCTCGAACGCGAGGTTCGTCGACAAGGCTCCCGCCCCGGTGGTCGAGGCCGAGCGGGAGAAGCTTCGCTCGAACGGGAGGCTGCTCGAGACGCTCCGCTCGCGCCTGGACGACTACCTCTAAGCCAGGCGTGAGACCGGCCGCTCCCACGGCATACGAGGCGGTCTGCGAAGAGCTCGACCGCCGCCGCCGCATCGCCCTGGGCTTCGAGCGCATCGAGGCCCTGATCTCCCTCCTCGGCGACCCGCACCGCGCCCTCCGCGTCGCGCAGGTGGTCGGCACGAACGGCAAGGGCACGACGGCCAGCGCTCTCGCGGCAGCGCTCGAAGCCGCGGGCCATCCCGCCGGCGCCTTCCTCTCGCCCCACGTCCTCTCCTACACGGAGCGCGTGATGGTCGGGGGCGTCCCCGTCTCCGAGGGGGAGTTCGCCTCCGCGATGGCCGGGGTCATGGAGGTCGCCGATTGCCACGGCGTCCCCGCGACGCAGTTCGAGATCCTCACCGCCGGCGCCCTCGAGATCTTCCGCGACCGCGGCCTCCGGTTCGCCGTCCTCGAGGCCGGGCTCGGGGCGCGACACGACGCGACGACCGCGGCGCCCGCCGAGGTCGTGGTCCTCACCAACGTCGGCCTCGACCACGCCGAATATCTGGGCGGCACGGTCGAGGAGATAGCCGCCGAGAAGCTGGCGAGCGTCCGCCCGGGCTCGACGCTCGTGCTCGGGACGGACGACGGGCGAGTGGTACGGCTGGCCCGGGAGACGTGCGAGCGAGTTGGGGCGAGCCTCGTGGAGCTTACGGACGACCGCGTGGGAGACTCCGCGACCGCCGATCTTCCGACGCACCTCGCACGAAACGCGCGGCTCGGCATGCGGGCCGCGGAGGTGCTGCTCGGGCGGCCCCTGGCGGAAGAGGAGCGAGGTCTGGCGGCGCGTGGGGCGCGGCTCCCGGCGCGCTTCGAGGAGTTCGAGGTCGGCGGGGCGCGGGTGGTGGTGGACGGGGGGCACAACCCGGAGGGGCTCGCGGCGACGCTCTCCGCGGTCCGGGCGCGGTTCGGCGGGCGGCGGCTTACGGTCGTCTTCGGCGCCTTGCAGGACAAGGACGTCGTGAGTATGCTCCGGGCCGTCGAGGAGCAGGCCGATGGACTGGTGCTGACCCGCCCCCGCGGCTCCGGCGGCCGGGCCGTCGGGCCGGAGGAGCTGGTGCGGAGGTACGATCCGAGGGATAGGGCGGGGGGGAGCGCCGCGGTCTTCGAGAGCCCCTCGGACGCTCTGGAGGCGGCCGTCGGGAGGCGGGCCGCGAAGACGGGGTGGTGTTGGTGACGGGCTCGCTGTATACGGCGGCGGGCGTGCTCGGCGTGTTGCGCGGGGAGGGATCTTGACTAGCGGGATCTGGAAGCTGCTCGGGCTGCTGGCGGTCGTCGCGGTGGTCTCGTTCGTGCTCGGGTTCTTCGTGGTGTCGAGGTTCGTGGGGTGAGCGCGGTCCTGTTGCAGACGGACGGGGACCCGTTCCAGGTCGTAAACGACTTTCTGGGCAGCCCGCTCTTGACGCTCGGGCTGCGCCTCGTCGCGCTGTTCTTCGCGATCCTGTGGCTCGCGCTCGTCTACTGGACCTTCACCGACGCCGACCGGCGCGGGGCGATGCGCTGGTACTGGGGGGCCGTCGCGCTCATCTTCCCGTTTATAGGGACCTTGATCTACGTTATAGTGCGTCCTCCCGAGTACGTGGCGGAATCCCGGGAGCGCGAGCTGGAGCTCGCGGTCCTGGAGCGGGAGCTCAAGCATCGGGTCAACCTGTGTCCCAACTGCGGTTCCGTGGTGGAGAGCGATTATCTGCTCTGCCCCGAGTGCAACTGGGACCTGAAGAGGCCCTGCGAGAACTGCTCGCGGCCGCTGCAACTCGAGTGGGCCACCTGCCCGTACTGCGCGACGGCGCAGAAAAAGAAAGTCGACTGGTAGAGACGGAAGAAGGAGCGTAGAACCATGGAACAGACCCTCGTGCTCGTGAAGGGCGACGGCGTCCGGCGGCGTTTGATAGGCGAGATCGTGAGGCGCATAGAGGCGAAGGGCCTCGACATACGCGCGATGCAGCTTATGGACGTGAGCCGCGAGCTCGCGGAGGAGCACTACGCCGAGCACCGCGAGAAGCCCTTCTTCGGCGAGCTCGTGGACTTCATCACCTCGACGCCCGTCGTCGCGATGAGGATCGAGGGCGAGGGCGCCATAGCGGTCGTCCGTCGCCTCATGGGCTCGACGAACCCGGCCGAGGCGCCCCCCGGCACCATCCGCGGCGACCTGGCCCTGAGCCTCCCCGACAACCTCGTGCACGGCTCCGACTCGCCGGAGAGCGCCCAGAGGGAGCTCGGCCTCTTCTTCGGCGGCAAGATCTAGGGCTCCGTGCAGTTCGTCCTCGCCTCGGAGTCCGCCCGCCGCGTCGACCTGTTGCGCATGGTCGGCTACGACTTCGTCGGGCGTAAGAGCGGCTTCCCGGAGGTCTCCCTCTCCGACCCCGCCGAGACGGCCGTGCAGAACGCCAGGGGCAAGGCGCTCGCGGTCGCGGAGGGGCCGGGCGCCTCCGCCGGCACCGTGGTGCTCGCCGCCGACACGGTGGTCTACGTGCCGGGCTCGGGCGAGGTCCTGGGCCAGGCGAAGAGCGAGGGCGACGTGCGGCGCATGCTCGGCCTCCTCGAAGGGCGCGAGCACGAGGTCTACTCGGGGGTGGCGGTCGTCGGCGGCGATGGGGACGGCGTCTCCGTCGAGAGCGTCAGGACCCGCGTGCGCATGCGCGGGCTCTCCGAGCCCGAGCTTCTGGCCTACGCGAGGCTCGGGGAGGGGGTGGGGAAGGCCGGCGGATACGCCATACAGGGCACGGCGGCGCTCTTCGTGGAGGGGATCGAGGGCGACTACACCAACGTCGTCGGGCTCCCGCTCTCCACGACGAGCCGCATGCTGGAGGAGCACGGGGTACGCTGGTACTAGTTCATCCCGACCGGAGGACGCGGTCCCGGGCCGGCCGTCGTATCCTTGTTCCGAGCCGTGGGTCAGCGTAGCGGGAGAGGCCGAGGGTGGGGCGCAGGTACACGATAAAGGACCTCCCGCCGGAGCTCAGGCCCCGCGAACGCCTCCTCGAGGCCGGTCCGGCCGCCCTCTCCGACGGGGAGCTGCTGGGCCTCCTGTTCGGGATCGGCAGCCGCGAGAAGACCGCCGTCGAGCTCGCGAACGAGGTCATAGGCGAGGCCGGGGGCCTGCACGGGCTCTACGACGTCTCCGTCCACGAGCTCACCAAGGTCAACGGAATAGGCGAGGCAAAGGCCTGCATAATACTGGCCGCGGTGGAGTTGGGGAGGCGCATCGGGCAGGTTCGCAACCCGGGAAAACCCGTGATATCATCGCCGGCGGACGTGGACAGGCTACTGAGGGGGCGCATAGCCAACCTCGACCGGGAGAACTTCGTTGCCGTGCTGCTCAACACCAAAAACGAGGTCATCGGGACCCCGTTGATCAGCGTCGGTACGCTCTCCCAGGCGCTCGTCCATCCCGGGAGGTCTTCAAGCCGGCCATCCGGGCGAGTGCGGCGGGCGTGATCCTGGCGCACAACCACCCCAGCGGCAAGACGGAGGCCAGCCCGGAGGACCGTGAGGTCACGAAGAGGCTTGTGGGGCCGCCGAGATTCTGGGGATCGAGGTCCTCGACCACGTGATCGTGGGCGACGGGCACTTTAGCATGAAAGAACACGGGATGCTTTGAAGCGGTTCGGGGCTTCCTGCCTGAACGGATGGGGATAGGGGAATGTTGGGATTGTTCGGAAGGGATGTGGCGATAGACCTCGGCACGGCGAACACGCTGGTGTTCGTGAAGGGGCAGGGGATCGTGCTGTCGGAGCCTTCGGTGGTGGCCATCGACAACAAGACGGATAAGGTGGTCGCCGTCGGGAGCGCCGCCAAGAGAATGCTCGGCCGCACGCCGGGCAACATCGTTGCCATGCGTCCCTTGAAGGACGGGGTGATCGCGGACTTCGAGGTGACGGAGAAGATGCTCGCCTACTTTATCCGCAAGACCCAGCCTAGGCGCCGGCTCTTCCGCTCGCTCGTCGGGCCGCGCGTCGTGGTCTGCGTCCCCTCCGGCGTGACCGGGGTCGAGCTTAGGGCGGTGAAGGAGGCGACGGAGTCGGCCGGGGCGCGCCAGGCCTTCACCATCGAGGAGCCCCTGGCGGCGGCCATCGGGGCGGGGCTGCCCGTCAACGAGGCCCAGGGCTCTATGATCGTGGACATCGGCGGCGGGACGAGCGAGGTCGCGGTCATATCCTTGGGCGGCATCGTGACCAAATCCTCCATCCGCATCGCCGGCGACGACATAGACGACGCCATCGGCACGTACATCCAGAAGGAGTACAAGCTGGCGATAGGGACGCAGACGGCGGAGCAGCTTAAGATCGAGCTCGGCAGCGCGTTCCCGCTCGCCGAGGAGGAGTCGGCGGAGATCCGGGGGAGGGACCTGGTGACCGGGCTGCCCAAGACCATCGCCATCACCAGCGAGGAGATCCGGGAGGCGATCAGCGTCCCCGTCGAGGCGATCGTAGCGGCGGTCCGCGACACCCTGGACCGCACGCCCCCCGAGCTCGCGTCGGACATCATGGACCGCGGCATGATCCTCGCCGGCGGCGGGGCCATGCTCAGGCACCTCGACGAGCGGCTGCGCCGCGAGACCGGCATCCCCGTGCACGTCTCCGACGACGCGCTGATGTGCGTCGCTATCGGTAGTGGCCGCTCCCTGGAGGAGCTCGAGTACTACCGCAGCGCGCTCTCCGCGGGCTAGCCCGCGGGTCTGGGGTCCCGTCATGGGTAGAAAAAAGTCCAGCGCCGCAAGCGGTCTCGCGGGCCTCGCCATCCTCTGCGTGGCGAGCCTCGTCCTGTTCACGATCTACCTCAAGGAGGACGAGCAGACGGGGCCGCTGCACACGGTGCAGCTCGGGGCCGCCGAGGTGCTCAGGCCGGTCAGGGGGCTGTTCTCGTTTGTCGGGTCGCCGGTGGCGTCCGCGCGCGACTCCATGGGGAGCGCGTTCAACGCCCGCGAGGAGGAGGCGCTCCAGCGCCGGGCCCTGGAGAACGAGGAGGAGGCGGCCGAGGCGGCTCGCCTGAGGCAGGAGAACCAGCGGCTGCGCGAGCTCCTCGAGGCCGAGCAGCCCTCGTTCGAGTACGCGCCGCTCGCCCACGTGGTCGCGCCGGTCGGGGGCCAGCTCACCAAGCGCATCCAGATCAACGTCGGGAGCGAGGATGGGGTGAGGCAGGAGCAGCCGGTCGTCGTCGGGGAGAACGTCCTCGTCGGGCGCACGACGAAGATGGTCACGCCGCACACCGCCGAGGTCATCCTCGTCACCAGCCAGGACTTCGCGGCCGGGGTCCGGATGGTGCCGCCCGACGCCCCCGAGGAGCCGCCGGAGGGCGAGGCTCCTTACGGGCAGGGGATGCTCAAGACCGGCTGGGAGGGCTACCTCGGCGTGGACTACGTGGACCTGAACGCCAGGGTGGAGAAGGGCGACTTCGTGGTGACGAGCGGCCGGAGCGAGGACAGGCTGTCCATCTACCCGCCGGGGCTCCTCGTGGGGACCGTCGAGTCCGTAAGCTCGCAGGACATAAACCAGTTCCAGAACATCACCGTCACCCCCGCAGTGCGCCCCAGCGACCTGCAGGAGGTGCGGGTGATCACGGGTTGGTAGGTGGCGCCTCCATCGTCCGGGCGGCGGTCCTCGTCGGGGTCGCGGCGGTCCTCGAAGCGGCGCTCTCGCCGCTCTTGACCTTCGGCTGGGTGGGGCCGAGGTTCGCGATCATAGGCATCCTGGTCGCGACGAGCGGCCAGCGCGACCTGCAGGCGCTCCTCCTGGGGTTCTTCGGGGGCATCCTCACGGACGCCCTCGCGGCCGGCACCGGCATCTTCGGGGTCGGCGCCCTCGGCGGGCTCGCGGCGGCGGCGATCTCCATGCGCGCCTCGGGCCGCAAGGGCGACTCGAGGGCTATTCTCGCGCTGTGCACGGTGGTCGCGGTGGCCGTCTACGACCTCGTCGGCCTCGTCGCGCTCTCCCTCGCGGGCGCGGGCGGGCCGTCGTTTCTGGCTTACGCCTTCGGCGGTATACTGCCTGACGCCCTGCTCAACGGGGTGCTGGCGTACCTCGTGGGGGCGTGGCTGTTCAAGATCGTAACGAAGGATGGGGGCAAAGCGGCTTGACGAGCAGGAGCACGACGAACGGCATGGCGGGGCGCGGCCGTCCCGCCGAGGGCATCTTCGGGTGGCTCAGGGCGATGGACCCGATACTCCTCCTCACCTCGCTCGCGCTGACGGCCTTCGGGATGCTCGCCGTCTACGTCTCGGGGGCGACCCCGGAGGAGTCCTACGGCCTGGCGTTCAACCAGGGGCTCGGGTTCGTGGCGGGCCTGATCGGCGCGGTGCCGCTCGCGATCTACGACTACCGCAAGCTCCAGAAGTACCTGCCCTGGGTCTACGGGGCCGCCGTATTCATGCTCCTCGCCGTCACCATCACGGGCGACTCGGCCGGGGGCGCCCAGCGCTGGATCGACATCGGCCCCGTGCAGGTTCAGCCCTCGGAGTTCGCGAAGCTCCTGGTGGTCATAGCCCTCGCCGGCTACTTCGCCGAGAACCCGCCGAGCGAGACGAAGACGTTCCTGAAGTCGCTGGGCTTTCTGGGCGTGCCCGCGGCGCTGGTCTTCGCCCAGCCCGACCTCGGGACCGCGCTCGTCTTCGGGGCCGTGTTCTTTACGGTTTCGTTTATAGGGGGGGCGAAGCTCTACCAGCTCGGCCTGCTCGCGGCCTCCGGGTTGGTCGCGTTCGCGCTCGCCGTCAAGTTCCAGTTTCTGGAGGAGTACCAGATCGCGCGGCTCACCGCGTTTATGGACCCGACGGGCTCGACGGACGTCGGGTACCAGGTGCTGCAATCCAAGGACGCCATCGGCTCGGGCGGGCTCACCGGCAAGGGTCTCGACGCGACGACGCTCGCGAAGCTGGGGTTCCTGCCGGAGGACCACACGGACTTTATCTTTTCGAGCCTCGCCGAGAGGATCGGGTTCGTGGGCGGGGCGCTGCTGCTCGTCCTTTTCTTCGTCCTGATCTGGCGGATACTCCACGTCGCGACCGTCTCCAAGGATCGTTTCGGCGTCCTCATCGCGGTCGGCGTCGCCACGATCTTTCTGTTTCACGTCTTCGTCAACGTGGGCATGACGATGGGGATGATGCCCGTGACCGGCATCCCGCTGCCGTTCATAAGCTACGGCCGCAGTAGCCTGGTGGTAAGCGTGATCTCCCTCGGCCTGCTCCAGGGCATCGCGATGCGCTCGAAGGCCGAAGGCTACAAGGGGTAGCCCGGTGGGGGCACCCGACTGGTCGAAGGTACGGTCGGGGGTTATACTAGTCCGTCAGTACCGTGGCATTCCTTTTAGAAGTGCCCGTTCGAATGATAAAGCGTTCAGGAGCGTCTCATGTTTGCAGTCTTGAAGATCGGCGGGAAACAGTACAGGGCCGCCCGCGACGGGGAGCTGGTCGTCGACCGCCTCGCGGGCGAGGTCGGGGAGTCGGTGGAGCTGCCGGTCTCCTTCGTCGCGGACGGCGACGACTTCGATCTCTCCGGCCGCACGGCCAGGGTGGAGATCCTGGAGCACCTCAAGGGCGACAAGATCCACATCTACAAGTACAAGCCGAAGAAGACGTACCGCAAGAAGACCGGGCATCGTCAGGCCCGGACCCGCATAAAGGTTCTGGAGGTAAGCTAAGAATGGCACACAAGAAGGGCGGCGGCTCGTCGAGGAACGGCCGCGACACCGAGGGCAAGCGGCTGGGCATCAAGACCTACGGCGGCCAGACCGTGACCGCCGGCAGCATCATCGTCCGCCAGCGCGGCACGAAGGTCCACCCGGGCCTCAACGTCGGCAAGGGCTCCGACGACACCCTGTTCGCCAAGGTCTCGGGCCAGGTTGCCTTCAGCCGCACGCGCGGCAAGAGCGTGGCGAACGTGCTCGAGAACCCGGCCGCGGAAGTCGTAGGGGTAACGGCCTGAACGCCGAGCTCTTTGGGGGTCTGTAGCCCCGTTGCAGTTTGTAGATGAAGCCCGCTTCGTCGTCCGCGCCGGGCGCGGGGGCGACGGCAGCGTCTCGTTCAACCGCGAGAAGTACAAGCCCCGCGGCGGCCCGGACGGCGGCCGCGGGGGCGACGGCGGCTCGGTGATCTTCCGGGCCACCGAAGACCTCCAGACGCTCGAACAGTACGCGCACCGCAACCTCATAAGGGCCGACCGCGGCCGCCACGGCTCCGGCAACAACCGCGCCGGAGAGGGGGGCGGGGACGTGGTCGTCGAGGTCCCCGTGGGAACCTTGATCTACGACGAGCAGGGGCTCCTGGCCGATCTTGCGGACGCGGGCGAGGAGGTCGTCGTCGCGAAGGGCGGCCTGGGGGGCAGGGGCAACTCCTCCTTCGCCACCTCGACGAGGCGCGCCCCGGCCTTCAGGGAGAGGGGGCTGCCGGGGGAGGAGCGGGAGATCCGCCTGGAGCTCCGGGTCCTCTCCGACGTGGGTCTCGTGGGCCTGCCGAACGCGGGGAAGAGCTCGCTGCTCTCGGCGCTCAGCGCCGCCAGGCCGAAGGTGGGCGACTACCCGTTCACCACGCTGACCCCGGGGCTAGGCGTCGTGGACGACAAGACGTACCGCGAACCCTTCGTCGTCGCGGACATCCCGGGCCTTATCTCCGGCGCGAGCGAGGGCAGGGGCTTAGGCAACCGTTTCCTGCGCCACGTGGCCCGCGCCCGCCTGCTCGCGCTCGTCCTCGACGCGGCGGAAGACCCGGAGGGGGCGGAGGGCACGCTGCGGGCGGAGCTCTACGCGGCCGGTCTCGGCGACAGGCCCCTCATCACCGTTCTGAACAAGGTGGATACCCTCGACGAGGAGCTGCGGGATTATCTGCGGGACCAGTTCCCCAACGCCGTCCAGGTCTCGGCGCTCACGGGTGAGGGGGTGCCGGAGTTGCGGGACCTTTTGGAGAGGAGGCTGCGGGCGCTCAGCGAGCGGGAGATCGCGGTGGCCGCCGTGGCGCGCGAGCACCGGACCTTCCGGCCGACCTGGAGCGGGATGCGGGTCGAGAAGATGGGGGAGCACGCGTACGAGGTCTCCGGCGAGGAGATCGAGCGCCTCGCGCTCAGGACGGACTGGGAGAACCCCGAGGGGGTCGAGAACTTCCAGCGGGAGCTGGAGCGCAAGGGCGTCGTGGCGGCCCTGAGGCGCGCGGGCGCCGCGGCCGGAGACGAGGTACGCATCGGCGAAGTGGGGTTCGATTTCAGTTGAGCGGGCGGATGGGCATTTTCGGCGGCACCTTCGATCCCATACACCACGGGCACCTCGTGATCGCCGAGCAGGTCGCCGACGTGCTCGGGCTGGAGTGCGTGATCTTCGTCCCCGGCGGGGTGCCCCCGCACAAGGACTTCGCGAGCGTCAAGGCGCCCGTCGAGGACCGCTACGCGATGGTCGAGGCGGCGGTGAAGGGGAACGGGCGCTTCGTCGTGGACCGCGTCGAGGTGGACGCCGGGAGGGCGATGTACAGCGTGGAGACCGTGCCGCTCGTCAAGGAGCGCTACGAGGGTGAGGAGTGGTTCTTCGTGAGCGGGGCCGACGAGGTCTCGAACCTGCTCTCGTGGCGGGACCCGGACGGGTTTCTCGCGGAGGCCCGGATGGTCGCGGCCACGAGGCCCGGCTACGACATCTCGAACCTGGATCACCTCGCGGCCGAGTTGAAGAACTTCGATCGGATCGTCCCGGTGGAGTGCACGAGGGTCGACATCTCCGCGACGACCATAAGACAGATGGTGGCGGACGGGAAGAGCGTCCGGTACCTGGTGCCGGAGGCGGTACACGAGATCATCCACGACAGGGGGTTGTACGGTGCGGGAGACGGCGTGGCAGTGGACGCACGGGGGGAAAGCTTGAGCGAGGAGGACGCATCTTGAACCGCGAAGAGCCGGCGCGGCGTTCCGTGGACGACGTGGTGCGCGAGGGGCCGGAGATCACCCGGCACATGGCCGAGACGGCGGCCGGGGCAGCGGCCGGAATGTTCGGCCGCGACGTGACCATCATAGACCTCACGGAGCTCGTCTCCTACACCGACTACTTCGTCGTGACCAGCGCCGAGACCGACCGTCAGGTGCGCCGCATCGTCGAGGAGGTCATCGACAAGATGCGGGAGGAGGGCTACCGCCCGCGCTCACGCAACTACGACGAGGGCTCGGCCTGGATCAGCCTGGACTTTCTCGACGTGGTGGTTCACGTCTTCACCGACGAGGCGCGCGACTACTACCGCCTGGAGGCCCTCTGGAGGGCGGCACCGCAGGAGAAGTGGGAGGAAGAGTAAGGAGGCCAACGGCACGCGGCGCGTTGACACATCCGCGCCGGGTGCCTATACTCTTTGGGTCTTCGGGGCCGTAGCTCAGCTGGGAGAGCGCCGCGCTGGCAGCGCGGAGGTCAGGGGTTCGATCCCCCTCGGCTCCACATTCCGAGTGGTCATGCCTTCGTTTATTACCCTGCTGCCATTCCTCCCGGTTTAGGGAAGTCGGGCAGGATCATCCCTCGAGCATGACGCGGCCGGCGGGCCCGGCCCCTAACCTCTCCCCATGTACGTGAAGCGAGGGGGAGGAGGAAGCGGAGCCGGCGGCAGTCCTCGTATGTTCTAGGCTCGTACCGTCGCTCGCCGCCAACCCACACGGTGTTCGGAAATGAGTTCGAGACCGCAACTTCGACGAGCCGCGGGGGGTGGCTCCCGTCGGGCCGCCTCCGCCGGTACAAGCCCCAGGTCGTCGTGAGCGCCCTCGTGGTGATCGTGCTCTCCGGCGGCGCCTACTACTCGTCGCGGGCTTCGGAGGCGACGCCCAGGGTCGTTTACAGCACCTCGCTGGAGGAGGCGATCGTCGAGGCGCAGGCCCCGCTCCTCGTCGACGTGAACACCGCCGAGCCCGAGGACCTGGAGGAGTTGCCCGAGGTGGGGCCCTCGACCGCGCAGAGCATCGTGGAGTACAGGGAGGAGAACGGGTCCTTCCGGTCCCTCGACGAGCTCGAGGAGGTTCCGGGGATCGGTCCGAAGACGCTGGAGAAGATCAAGCCTTTTGCAGGCGTTTAGGACCTCGGAGAGCACCGGTACGCGGGGGCTACGCCTCGACCTGAGCCCGCCGGTGCGCCTGGATCTGTGGGCGCTGCTCCTTGCCCTCGGCGTCGCCTCCGGCACCCTCGCGCCGCCGCTCGGGGTGGCGCTCGTACTGGTCGGCGTCTCCGTCTCGGTCGCGGCGGTGGTCCGGCCCTCCGGTCTCGTGCCCCCGGGCTGGCGGGCGATGGCGATCCTGGGGTCGCTCTTCATCGCGGGCGGGGTTTGCATCGCGTTCCTCCACGCGTCTACCCCGGATCCCCTGCGCGAGCTGGCCGCGGTCATGCCGGGCGAGGTCGAGGTGGTGGGGCGCGTCTCCTCCCCGCCGGTGCCGACGAAGATCGGGTACCGGGCGGAGGTGCGCGTCGAGCACCTCTGGTACGAGGAGAAGGAGGTGTTGAGGGGCGGCGCGGTCGAGGTCTACTCCGCGGACATGCGGGTCGGGGTGGGCGACAGGGTGCGGTTCGCCGGGGAGATCGAGCGCCCGGAGGTGGGGGAGGACGGCTTCGATTACGGGCGGTACCTCCAGACGCGCCGCGTCTCCGGGATCGTGTACGCGGGCGGCGTGTGGCCCATGGACGAGGAGCGCGGCACCATCGGCCAGATGCACCGCGCGACCGACCTGGCGCTCGGACACGGGCTGAGACCGCGGGAGGCTTCGGTGGTGCGCGGCATGGTGCTCGGGGACCCGTCGAGGATACCGGAGGATCTGGAGGAGGCGTTCAGAAGGGCCGGGGTAATGCACGTCCTCGCCATCTCCGGCCAGCACGTCGCCGTTCTGGCGGCCATGATCTACCTCGTCCTCCGGCTCCTCGCGGTGCCGACCCTCCTCAGGAATCTGACCGTCCTCACCCTCGTCTGGCTGTACATCGTCGTCGCCGGGGCCCCGCCTTCGGCGATCCGGGCGGGTGTGGTCGCCACGTTCGTGCTCGCAGCACCCCTGCTGAAACGCCAACTCTCTCCGCTCCATTTCATGACCACGATGCTCGCGGCCGTGCTCTCCTGGAACCCCATGCTCGTTTACAACCCCGGCTTCCAGCTCTCCGTCGCCGCCGTCTTCGGCATCCTGCTCCTGAGAAAACCGCTGCAAGCCCTGGTTAAGAGGACGATCTTCCGCCGCGCGAAGAAGCCGCCCGAGCTCGTCTCGAACCTGCTGGCCGTCTCCCTCGCCGCCCAGATCGCCACGACGCCGATAATCGCGACGAGCTTCGGCGAGGTATCTGCGGTCGGTCTCCTGACGAACCTCGTTGCGGTGCCGCTCTCGGGCCCGATCCTCACCCTAGGGCTCCTCGGCGTCCTCGCGGGCAGCGCCTCCGCGACGCTGGCCCACCTCATCAACGCCCCGAACGGCTTTCTGGTTACCGTCCTCGCCTCCGTCGCCGAGGGTGGAGCGGCGCTGCCCGGCGCCGCCGTGCCGACGCCCGGTGCCTCGTTGCCCCTCGTCGCGCTCTTCTACCTCGGCTGCGCCTACGCGGCGATAGCGGGGGTCGTGCTGCCGGAGGAGCGGTGGCCGAGGGCGGCGGGGATCACGGTCGTTCTGTGCGTGCTCTGGGTCGTGTTGGTCGCCGTGCTGCCGGGTTAGAATCGATGCGTGGCCGTTTATCTGTTGCTCGGGGACGACGAGGAGCGCAAAGCCCGCGGGGTCGACAAGATCCGCAAGGGCCGGACGGTCGAGGCGTACGACGCCGCGGATTCGAGCCCCGAGGCGGTCGTCTCGGCCTGCAACTCGTACTCGCTCTTCGGGGAGGGCTCGGTCGTCCTCGTCCGGAACCTCGACGCCTGGAACGCCGCGCAGAAGGCCAAGATCGTGGACTACCTCGGGGACCCCTCGCCCGAGGCGGACCTCGTCCTGCTCGGCAAGAAGCTCGGCGCCCGCGAGAAGCTCCTCGCCGCCGCCAAGAAGATCGGCGAGGTACACAGCTTCGAGCAGCCGACCGGCAAGGCCCTCGCCCGGTGGGCGGTCGGCTACGCCAAGAAGGCGGAGCTCAAGCTCCCGGAGGACGTGGCCGCCGAGCTCGTCCTGCGCTGCTCCGACGACAAGACGCGCGTCTCGCGCGAGGTGGAGAAGCTCGCCCTCTACGCCGACGGGGAGGCGACGATGGGGGACGTCGAGGCGTTGTGTCCGCCGGACCTGCAGTCCAACATCTTCCAGTTCGTCGACGCCCTCGGGGCGGGGAAGGGGGGGCGCGCCCTGACTCTCCTCGAGGCGCTGCTCGGGACGGGGGAGCCGCCGCTGAGGATCGTGCACATGATCCGGCGCCAGTTCCGTCTCCTGGCGCGCGCGAAGGCCCTCTTCGAGGACGGCGCACCGCGCTCCGAGGTCGCGAGCGCGCTGAAGGTACCGCCGTTCGTCGCGCGCAAGCTGGAGGAGGGGGCCGGCAGGATGGGGGAGGAGGAGCTCGAACAGGCCCTGGCCCTGGTCTCCGACCTCGAGCGCGGCCTCAAGGGCGGCAGCGACCTCTCCGACAACCTGCAGGTCGAACTCACCGTGCTCGGCATGGCCCGCTAGCGCGGTCTACGACGTCCGGTAGCCTTTCGCGCAGGAGAGCAGAAGGGGCCGCCTCCCGTTGCTAGGGAGGCGGCCCCTTCTGGGCCCATCTGGCTCGGGAGCTCTAGGCGTCGGAGCCCTTGCCGGCCAGGGCCTTGTCGAGGCGGCTGGTCTTGCGGGAGGCCTTGTTGGGGTGGATTATCCCCTTCGAGGCGGCCTTGTCGTAGGCCTGCTGGGCGTCGTTCCTGAGCTCGGTGGCGCGCTCGGTGTCGCCGGCCTCGATGGCCTTGTAGAAGCTCTTGGAGATGTTGCGCAGGCGGGTGCGGACGGGCTTGTTCAGCTCGTGCGTCCGGGCGCTCTGCTTGTCGCGCTTGGAGGGTGCTGGCACCTTGGGGGTCCTCCCGTTTGTAATCGTCTTGAACCACGAGAATGTAACACATGTAGAACAAGAGGGCAATCATGGTAAACTCTTCGGGTGTCTACCCTAGAGAATATTCGCAACTTTTGCATTATCGCCCACATAGATCACGGTAAGAGCACGCTCGCCGACCGGCTCCTCGACGCGACGCATGCCGTCGCCGAGCGGGACCGGATGGACCAGATCCTCGACACGATGGACATCGAGCGGGAGCGGGGCATCACGATCAAGGCCCAGGCCGTGCGGGTCCTGTACCCGCGCGAGGACGGCGAGTACAACCTCAACCTCATCGACACCCCGGGCCACGTCGACTTCGCCTACGAGGTCTCGCGGGCGATCGCGGCGTGCGAGGGGGCGCTGCTCGTGGTCGACGCGAGCCAGGGCATACAGGCGCAGACGCTCGCCAACCTGTACCTCGCGATGGAGCACGACCTCGAGATCATCCCGATCCTCAACAAGATCGACCTGCCGATGGCCGACGTCCCCGCCGCGACGGAGGAGCTCGTCGAGCTTCTGGGCGTAGACCCCGACGACATCATCAAGATCTCGGCGAAGACCGGCCAGGGCGTCCCGGAGGTGCTCGACGCGATCGTGGACCGCGTCCCCCATCCCGAGACTACGGAAGAAGAGACGCGCGGCCTCGTCTTCGACTCCTACTACGACCCCTACCGGGGCGTCGTCTCGCTCGTGCGCCTCGTCGACGGCGAGCTGAAGAAGGGCGACGAGGTCAAGGCGATGCGCGCCGACGAGCGCTTCGAGCTTCTGGAGGTCGGGTGCTACTCGCCGAAGCCGACGGCGCTGCCCTCCTTGCGGGCGGGGGAGGTCGGGTACGTGATCGCCGGCCTGAAGGACATCGAGGCCCTGCGCGTCGGCGACACGGTCACGAGGGTCGCCCAGCCGGCGGAGAAGGCGCTGCCGGGCTACGCTCAGGCGCTCCCGACGGTCTTCAGCGGCCTCTACCCGACGGAGGGCGACGACTTCGAGCGCCTGCGCGACGCCCTCTCGAAGTTGCAGCTCAACGACGCCTCGCTCTTCTTCGAGCCGGAGAACTCCAAGATGGGGTTCGGCTTCCGGTGCGGCTTCCTGGGGCTCTTGCACATGGAGATCGTGCAGGAGAGGCTGGAGCGCGAGTTCGACCTCGACCTTATAGCCTCGTCGCCGAGCGCCCGGTACGAGGTCGTGATGGAGGACGAGGTCCGCATCGTGACGAACCCGAGCGACCTGCCGGAGGCCTACCTCGAGATCCGGGAGCCCGTGGTGCGGGCGACCCTGATCGGGCCGAAGGAGTACGTCGGTCAGGTGATGAGCCTCTGCCACGAGCGCAGGGGTGTGCAGGTCGGGATGGAGTACATCTCGTCGCGGCGGGTGCAGCTCACGTACGACCTGCCGCTCGCGGAGATCATCACGGACTTCTTCGACGCCCTGAAGAGCCGGACCAAGGGCTACGCCTCGTTCGACTACGACTTCAAGGGCTACGAGGTCTCCGATCTCGTCAAGGTCGAGGTGATCGTCTCCGGCGACATCGTGGACGCGCTCTCGATCATCGTCCACCGCGACAAGGCGTACTATCGGGGACGCGCGCTCGTGGAGAAGCTCAAGGAGCTCATCCCGCGCCAGCAGTTCGAGGTGCCGATCCAGGCGGCGATGGGCAAGCGCGTGATCGCGCGCGAGACCGTCCGCGCCTACCGCAAGGACGTCATCGCGAAGTGCTACGGCGGCGACATCACCCGTAAGCGCAAGCTCCTCGAGAAGCAGAAGGCGGGCAAGCGGCGCATGAAGCAGGTCGGCAGCGTCGAGATACCGCAGGAGGCCTTCCTCGCCGCGCTGAAGCTCTAGCCCCGCCGCCGCGGCGGGCCGCTTCCACCGCTCCAGCGAGATGTAGCAAACTGCCCCCGTGGTAGAATTTTCGCTATGGCCGTCTCCCCAAGGCAGCACGAAATCCTGACGAAGACGCTGGAGCTGTACATCCAGACGGGCACGCCCGTGGGCAGCGCCGCCCTCGCCGACAAGGTCGACGCGAGCGCCTCCACGATCCGGTCCGAGCTCGCGGCGCTGGAGGCCGAGGGGCTGCTCACGCACCCTCACACCTCGGCCGGGCGCGTCCCCACGGACGCGGGCTACCGCTACTACGTGGACGCGCTCATGGTCGAGGAGACGGGCTCGACGGGCCCGTCGTTCGAGGCGCCGGAGGGCGTCGGCAACGTGGACGAGCTCTTGCAGGGGGTCTCGGAGGGGATGAGCGAGGTGACGCGCCTCCTCGCGGTCGTCGCCGGGCCGAGCGCCCTGGGCGACGGGGTGGCGCGCGTGGACCACCTCCCGCTCAGGGAGGGGACGCACCTCGTGGTGGTCACGACCGAGAGCGGTCTCTCCTCCAGCACGACCATCCAGCTACCGCCGGACGTCCCGAACGAGGAGGTGCAGGGGATACTCCAGTCCCTCAACTCGTTTCTCGGGGGGTACTCCGCCGGGACTTATCAGCTCTCCTCGGCCCGGCGCTACCTGTCGGACTACAACCCGATGGCCGTGGGCGCGGTCTTGCAGGCGGTCGAGGTCCTGGGACGGGCGACGGAGCGGGGGCTGTTCATCCGGGGGCTTCGGCGCTCTTCGCCCGGCTCGACGACCTGGACCCGGCCAGTTTGGCAGCGGTGGTCGAGGTCTTCGAGCGGCGGCGCTGGCTCCTGAAGCTCGTCGGGGATTCCCTGAGGCGTTCGGTCTCCAGCAGCGGGGTCGTCGTTTCTATAGGGGCCGAGTCCGGCTTCTACAACCTCACGGGGACCAGCCTCGTCGCCGCGGCCTACAGCCGCCACGAGCGGCCCTTCGGCGTCGTCACCCTTATAGGGCCCAAGCGCATGGAGTACGGCGCCGCCATCTCCACCGTCCGTTCGGCGGCGGAGGCCCTGACCCAGCACCTCGACTCCAGGTTCTAAGGAGCAAAACCTTTGGCGAAGCGTGACTACTATGAGATCCTGGGCCTGCAACGCGAGGCCTCGGAGACGGAGATCAAAAAGTCCTACCGCAGGCTCGCCCGCGAGCACCACCCGGACGCGAACCCGGACGACGCCGGCGCCGAGGAGCGCTTCAAGGAGCTGACGGAGGCCTACGAGGTGCTCTCGAACCCGGAGTCGCGGAGGGCCTACGACACCTACGGCCACCAGGTGCCGCGCGGCGCCGGGGGGGCCGGGCCGGGCGGGGACCCCTTCGGCGGCTTCCAGGACATCTTCGACGCGTTCTTCGGGGACCGCTTCGGCGGCTCGTTCTTCGGCGGCGCACGAGCCCCCGCCCGAGGGGAGGACGTCGAGGCGGAGGTCGAGGTCTCCCTGCGGGAGGCCGCCTTCGGGACGGAGCGCGAGGTCAACGTCCAGGTCGTCAAGAACTGCGAGGTCTGCGACGGTGTCGGGGGGACGAAATCGCGCCAGTGCGAGACCTGCGGGGGCGTGGGGGCGGTGCGGACCGTCCGGGAGAGCATGCTCGGCCAGATGGTCAGCACGGGCGCCTGCCCGACCTGCTCGGGGCGCGGCAGGATCATCGAGGAGTCGTGCGAGAACTGCTACGGGAGCGGGCGCGTCTCGGAGGTCGTCACGCGCCGGGTCTCCGTGCCGGGCGGGATCGAGGGCGGGATGAGGATCCGGCACAGCGGCCAGGGCCACAAGGGCGAGCGCGGCGCGCCAGCGGGCGACCTGTACGTGAGGGTCAGGGTACAGGAGGACCCCGAGCTTATGCGCGACGGGGACGACCTGGTGCACAGGATGAGGGTCAACTTCGTCGATGCCTCCCTGGGCACGGAGGCCGAGGTCCCGACGCTCGACGGCAGGAAGAGCGTCAAGGTCGAGCCGGGGACGCAGCCCGGGGAGACGCTCACGCTCCGCGGCGAGGGGATGCCGCGTCTCAGGCGCCGCGGGCGCGGCGACCTCAAGGTCGTCGTGGACGTTATGGTGCCGACGCGCCTCAACCACGAGCAGCGCGACCTCCTCAGGCGCTTCGACGAGATCAGCGGCGCGGAGACCTACAACGGCGGCGGCGACTCGTTCTTCGACCGCCTGAGGGCCGTCTTCAGGTAGGCCGGGCGGTCTCCTCATGTCCGTACGCACCCGCGTCTTCTCCGACGTTCGCCTCTCCGCGGGCGACGGCCTGCGCCTCCCCGCCGAGGAGGCGCACCACCTCTTCAAAGTCCTCCGGGCACGCGCCGGGGAGACCATCGAGGTCGTGGACGGCGCGGGGAGGCTCTTCCTGGCGGAGCTCGGGGAGGGGCGGGAGGCCGTCGTGGTCGAGGAGGGCTCGGGTCCGGCCGACGAGGGCGCCGTCACGCTCTACCAGGCGGTCCCCAAGGGTCGGCACATGGACCTCGTCGTGGAGAAGGCGACGGAGCTCGGGGTGGGCGCTATCGTGCCGCTCTCGACGGAGCACGGCGTGGTGCGGCTCGACAGGAGCGACGGCAAGGTGGAGCGATGGCGGCGCGTGGCGCTGGCGGCGGCGCGTCAGTCGCGGCGGCTGCGGGTGCCGGAGGTCCGCGAGGCGGTCCCCTTCGCCGAGGCCGTCGAGGAGGTGGGCGCGGCCGGCGTGCTCCTGCACAACGGGCGGGATCTGCCGCCGCTGGAGTCCGCGGTAGGGGACGGCGCGGTGAGCCTCTTCGTCGGGCCGGAGGGCGGTTTCGGCGAGGGGGAGCTGGACCTCGCTGCGAAGAAGGGGGTCGGGCTCGCGTCGATTGGCCCGTTCAGGCTCCGGAGCGAGACCGCGGGGATGGTGGCGGTGGCGCGCGCCTGCGCGGCGCTGGGTAGCACGGCGAGGAACTTCGAGAGGAGACCATGAGCGACGACGGTTGCGTGTTCTGCAAGATCGTGAGGGGCGAGATGGAGGCGAAGGTCGTGAGGGACGAGGACGGGGTGCTCGCCTTCCACGACATAGACGGCCGGGCGCCGGTGCACGTGCTCGTCATCCCGAAGGAACACGTCTCCTCGCTCGCCGAGATCGGGCGCTTACCCGACGGGGTCGCCAAGCGCCTCTTCGAGGTCGCGCAGGAGGTCGCCGAGGAAGAGGGCGTGGCCGAGTCCGGTTACGCCTTCAGGATCAACAACGGCCCGGACGCAGGCCAGGAGGTCTTCCACCTCCACGCCCACGTCATGGGCGGCGAGAGGGTGAGGATGCCGTAATGGCTATACGCGAAGACGTGGTACGTGATACAAAAGAGGCGATGAGAAGCCGTGACAAGGGGCGGGTCACCGCCCTACGCATGATCTCCGCCGCCCTCAAGAACGCCGAGATCGAGAAGGGCGAGCCCCTGAACGACGAGGACGAGATGGCGGTCCTCCGGCGTCAGGTCAAGCAGCGCGAGGAGTCGGCCGAGGCGTACCGCAACGCCGGCCGGGAGGAACAGGCCGAGGCCGAGACCCGGGAGGCCGAGATCGTGCGCGCCTACCTCCCGACCCCGCTCTCGGACGAGGAGCTGCAAGGGCTCGTCGACAGGGTGATCTCCGAGACCGGCGCCTCGAGCATGAGGGAGATGGGGACGGTCATGGGCCGGGCCAACGAGCTCGCCGCGGGGAGGGCCGACGGCAGGAAGCTCTCCGGGATCGTGCGCGAGAGGTTGCAGGGCTGATGTTTGAAGCTACGGTAGAGAGTTAAGGAGGAAGTACGGACACCAAGTCTGGAAATCAGGTCGAGGCCAAGCTCGTGGTGCCGCCGGGGCGGCAGTACGAGGTCTTCGGGGACCGGGACTCGGTCTTGCGGAGGGTCGAGGAGCTCGTGGAGTGCGAGGTGATCGTGCGCGGCAACGAGATCGTCCTGCGCGGGAACGAGGAGGCCGTGGAGAGGGCCGAGGTCGTCTTCGACGGCCTGGTGGACCTCGCGGAGAGGGGAACCATCCCACGCCGGAGACGGCGGAGCGCCTCTTCAAGATGGGCGCGAGCGGCGACGGCAAGGAGGTGCTCGGGACATCATCCTCACGCACCGCGGCCGCCGCGTGGCGCCGAAGACCCGCAACCAGAAGGCGTACACCGACGCGATCCGCAACCACCAGGTCGTCTTCGGCGTCGGGCCGGCGGGGACCGGCAAGACCTACCTCGCGGTTGCGCTCGCGGTCGACGCCCTGAACCGGGGGGAGGTCAACAGGATCATCCTGACGAGGCCCGCGGTCGAGGCGGGGGAGTCCCTGGGCTTCCTGCCGGGCGACGTGATGGCGAAGGTCGACCCGTACTTCAGGCCGCTCTACGACGCGTTGTACGAGATGATCGACCCCGCCAAGTTCGGCGGCCACCTGGAGCGCGGCACGATCGAGGTCGCGCCCCTAGCGTTCATGCGCGGGCGGACGCTTAACGACGCCTTCGTCATCCTGGACGAGGCCCAGAACACGAGCCCGCAGCAGATGAAGATGTTTCTGACGCGCCTCGGCTTCGGCTCGAAGATGGTGATCACGGGGGACGCCACGCAGGTCGACCTGCCCAGGGGCCAGGGGAGCGGCCTCGACGACGCCCAGCGGACGCTCTCGGGGGTGGACGGGGTGGCGTTCGTGCGCCTGAAGCGCGACGACATCGTCCGGAGCGACCTGGTGATGCGCATCGTGGACGCCTACGAGCAGGCCGGCGACCCATCCGGGGCTTCCTAGAGGGCCCGGAAGGGGCATAATAACGGGTGCCGTGAACGAACCCCCAGACAATCAGGCCCGCGAGGACCGCGCGCAGGACCTCCGGGAGACCAACGGGGCCGCGGCCGAGAACGGCGGCGCGCCGGCTCCCCCGAGGGAGGCGCCCGCCGAGGGACCCCAGGCGCCCGGCAAGAGGCCGGAGGAGTTCCACCGGCTACCCACGCGGTCGGAGAAGTTCCGGGGCTGGGTCGACGGCCTGCCCCGGATGCGGTTCTACGTCACCCTGCTCGTCATCACCTGGCTCTCGCTCACGGTGCTTATCAGCCTGGACCCCCGGCCGACGTTCTCGACGGGCGGGCTGCCCGGCAGCGGGGCGGGCTACGAGGTGGGGAGCGTCGCCCGCGACGACGTCTTCGCCCAGCGCGGCGTCACCTACGTGGATCCCGTGGCGACCGAGGCCGCCCGCGAGGAGGCGCGCGACGAGGCGCCGGTGGCCTACAGGCAGGACGCCGGGATCCCCACGCGCCAGACCGAGGCGGCGGCGGGCTTCTTCGACGAGGTCCGCGGCATACGGGCCTCCGGCGGCGAGCCCGAGGAGAAGGTCGCGAGGGTGACGGGCGCAGCGCCCTTCCCCCTCCCCGAGAACGCCGCCCGGTCCCTCGTCTTCCTGGAGGACGAGGAGGTGGACGAGGCCGAGCGTTACGTCGTGGAGAACCTGGACGAGCTCTACGGGACCACGCCGGTGGGGGACGACGGCGTCGAGGAGGCCGCCTCCGGGTCGTGCCGATCCCGGAGGCGCGCGAGCGGCTCTCCGAGGCCGCGAGAAGGGACGCCTCCGGCGAGCTTGCGGTCGTGGTCGACGTGCTGAGCGGGGGTTCGTAGCGCCGAACTACGTCGTGGACCGGAGCGCGACGGCCTCCGCGCGCAACGAAGCCGCCGCGGGGGTGGACGACGTCTCGGGGCGCGTCGCGCAGGGCGAGCGCGTCGTCGCCAGGGGCGAGGTGCTCGACCGGGGCGACGTCGCCAGGATGGAGGCCCTCGGGTTAGCGGGCGGGGCGAACCCCTGGTCCGTCTTTCTCGGGGTCGGGATCGTGGTCGCGACCGAGATGTGGGTCGCCTGGTACTTTCTGGAGCGCTTCGGAAAGAGGATACTCAAGGGCAAGACCGCCATAAGGGTCCTGCTCGCCGCCTCGCTCCTGATCCTGTTCACGGCGCTTGCGCGCGCTTTCGTCCTGCTCTCCCTGCCGTACTACCTCATCCCGCTCGCGGGCCTCTCGATCCTCGGGACGATCCTGCTCGGGCCGCGCCTGATGTTCCTGATGGTCGTGATCGAGAGCGTCAACATCGGCATTATCGCCGGCAACGACTTCTTTCTCGCGTCGGTGCTGCTGCTGACCTCGGGCTTCGCGATCTACACGGTCCTGCGCGTCGGCCCGAGGACGGAGTTTCTGTGGGCGGGGCTCCTGATCGCGGTGGTCACCGGGGTGGTGACGTTCGCGTTCGCCCTGATCGGGGGCGGCGGCCTCCAGGCGGCTCTCGGGCAGGGCGGCATCGGGCTGGTGAACGGCCTGCTCTCCCTGATGCTCGCGATGGTCCTGCTGCCGCTGCTGGAGAACGCCTTCAACATCCTCACGCCGCAGAAGATGCTGGAGCTCGCGGACACGGGCAACCCGCTCCTGCACAAGCTCCTTAGCGGCGCGCCGGGCACGTTCACCCACTCCATCCAGGTCGGCAGCCTCGCGGCGAACGCCGCCGAGCGGATCGGGGCGGACCCCCTGCTCGCCCGCGTCGGGGCGTACTACCACGACGTCGGCAAGCTCGAGCACCCGTACTACTTTATAGAGAACCAGATCGGGCGGGCCAACCCGCACAAGAGCCTCACGCCCGCGCTCTCGGCCCGGATCATCAAACGCCACGTGAAGGACGGCCTCAGGCTCGGGCGGGAGTGGAACCTCCCGCAGGAGGTCCTCGACATGATCGCCCAGCACCACGGCACGACCCGCATCGAGTACTTCTACCGCCGCGCCCTCGAAGACTCCCTCGGCGGCGACCTCGCCGGCGTCGACGTCCGCGAGGCGGACTTCCGCTACCCGGGTCCGAAGCCGAAGAGCAAGGAGGCCGGCATCCTGATGCTCGCCGACTCCATCGAGGCGACGGTGAAGTCCCTCGACAAGCCGACCCCGAAGCGCATCGAGGACATCGTCGCCGGGACCATCCGGGGCAAGCTGGAGGACGGCCAGTTCGACGAGTGCCAGCTGACGATGCACGAGATCCACGAGACGGGCGAGGCGATCCGAGAGGCCCTCATCGGCTTTATCGGGCCGCGCATAGAGTACCCCCAGGCCCCCGCCCAGAGTAAGCCCGCCCCCGCCCGCGGCTCGACCGCGTAGGGGAGCCCAGTGCCGTTCACCGTCGCCGTCCTCGACGAGATCGGCTTCGACGGGCTCTCGCCGGAGCGCGCCACGGAGCTCGCCGCGGCCGCCTTCGCCGCCCGCGGCTACGACCCGAACGTATGGGCGAGGTCTCGGTGGCCCTCGTCCGTAGGGAGACCATCCACAAGCTCAACCTCAAGTACAGGGGCAAAGACTCCCCGACGGACGTCCTGAGCTTCGGGATCGACGGGCCGTACGGGGAGATGGTCGGCGAGATCGTCATCTGCCCAGGCGTGGCGAGCTCGGAGATGGGCATCGAGGAGCTCGTCGTGCACGGGGCGCTCCACCTCTCGGGGATGGACCACGGGGAGGACTTCGAGGAGAGCGAGATGGCGGCCGTGCAGGGCGCGGTGCTGAGGGACGTGGGCGGTGGCGGGTAAGAAGCTAGCCGAGCCCCGGAAGGGCCAGCAGGGGGTGGCCCGGTCCTTCAACCACGCCTACCGGGGCCTCGTCTACGCGGTGCGGACGCAGCGCAACATGCGCTTCCACACCGTCGCGTCGGCGGCGGTGCTCGTCCTGAGCCTGCTCGTGGGGGTGAGCAAGCTGGAGCTCGCGATGCTCGTCCTCGTCATCCTGGCCGTCTTTGTCGCCGAGATGTTCAACACGGCGATGGAGTTCGCCGTGGACCTCGTCACGCAGGAATACCACCCGCTGGCGAAGCTCGCCAAGGACGTCTCCGCCGGGGCCGTGCTCGTGGCGAGCATCGCGGCCGTGCTGGTGGGGTATTTGATCCTCGGCGACGACCTCGGCCCGTTCTCGCTGGAGACCCTGGACAGCGTCCGGCGCTGGCCGGGGCACCTGACCGTCGTGGCGCTCGTCCTGGTCGCCATAGCCGTCGTGCTCGGCAAGGCGCTTACCCGTTCCCCGAACGCCTTTCTCGGCGGGATGCCGTCCGGGCACGCGGCAGTCGCGTTCGCGGCGTGGGTGGCGGCGAGCTTCATCGCCGCGGACGGGGCGGCGCGGTACGCGGGTTTGATCTCCGCGATCACGCTGCTCATGGCCCTGCTCGTCTGCCAGAGCCGGGTCGAGGCGGGCTTCCACTCCGTCTACCAGGTCGCCGTCGGCGCGGTCCTCGGCACCCTGCTCTCCGTCGCCGTCTTCCAACTCCTATAGAATCGGATAATGGAGCTTAGAGACGCGATCGACGCCGCAAGGGCCGTCTCCAGACAGGCTTACGCCCCGTACAGCGGCTTCCGGGTAGGGGCGGCAATCGTCACCGAAGGCGGCGCCCTCTACGACGGGTGCAACGTCGAGAACGCCTCCTTCGGGCTCTCGATCTGCGCCGAGCGGGGCGCGGTGATGAAGATGATCGCCGACGCGCCGCCGGACGACCACGGGATACGGCTCGTCGCGGTGGTCAGCCCCAACACGGCGCCCTGCTTCCCGTGCGGGGCGTGCCGGCAGGTCCTGCGCGAGTTCGGCTGCGAGGAGGTCGTCGTGCTCGACGCGGAGGGTAACCCGCGCCGGTATCCCTTCGAGGAGATCCTGCCGAACTCCTTCGGCCCGGAGGCGCTGTGATCGGCGACGGGCAGGAGGACGGCTTCAAGAGCGGCTTCGTCGCCGTGGTGGGCCGGCCGAACGTCGGCAAGTCGACCCTCATCAACACGCTCGTCGGCAGCAAGGTCTCCATTACCTCCCCTCGTCCCCAGACCACCAGGAGCCCCGTCCGCGGCGTGCGCAACGGCCCGGGCTACCAGGCGGTCTTCGTGGACACCCCCGGCTCCCAGAAGCCGCGCGACACCCTGCGCAGCCGCATGCAGCAGCAGGTCCTCGACAGCCTCAAGGAGGCCGACGCCGTCCTTCTCCTCTTCGACGCGACGCAGGTCGAGGGCGAGCTCGGCACCGGGGACCGCTACGTCGCCCGGCTCGTCGCCGACTCCGGGACGCCCGCGATCGCCTGCGTCAACAAGGTGGACCTGCTCCGCGGCCGCGAGGCCGTGCTGCCCGTGATCGAGGCCGTCTCCCAGACCGGCTCCTACAGGGAGATCTTCGCGCTCAGCGCCCTGAGGGGCCTGAACGTCGAGCCGCTCACCGAGGCCGTCGTGGAGCTACTGCCGCCCGGTCCGCAGTATTTCCCCGAGGGGGCGGTCACGGACTTCCCCGAGTCGTTCATCCTCGCGGAGTACGTGCGGGAGAAGGTGCTCAACGCCCTGCGGGAGGAGGTGCCGCACGCGATCGTCGTCGAGATCGACGAGGTCGAGCGCAAGGAGAACGTCACGGTCGTGTACGCCGTCATCCACGTCGAGAGGCCCTCGCAGCGCATGATCGTGCTCGGCAAGAACGGCCGCACGATCAAGGGGATCGGCACGGAGGCCCGCCGCGACGTCGAGCGCCTCCTCGGCACCCGCATCTATCTAGACCTGAAGGTGAAGGTCACGCCCGGCTGGAGGAACGACCCGAGGTTCCTGGAGCGGCTCGGGCTATAATAACCGTGTCGCAGGGTGTTCCGTTTTATCTCGGGAGGAGCGTGGCCGGTTGGGCATGAGGGTCAGGGAGTTCGCGAAGACGGTGGATCACACCCTCCTCAAGCCCAACTCGACGGAGGCCGAGGTACGCACGCTCTGCGAGGAGGCGGCCCGCTACCACTTCGCCGCCGTCTGCATCCTCCCGTGCCACGTTCGGCTCGCCGCCAAGGCCCTCAGGGGGACGGACGTCAAGGTCGCGACGGTCGTCTCGTTCCCTTTCGGTGCGGACACGACCGGCGTCAAGGCCGCGGCGGTGAGGGACGCCATCGTGGGCGGGGCCTCGGAGATCGACGTGGTGATGAACATTTCGAAGTTCCTCTCGGGCGAGTTCTCCTACGTTGCCGAGGAGCTCGCGAGCCTCAACGGCGAGGTCAGCGCCGTCGCGATGAACAACGGCCTCAACGACGCCGTCCTCAAGGTCATCATCGAGGCGGGCTACCTCACGGACGAGATGAAGCGGCTCGCGGTCCAGATCGTGGCCGCCAGCGGCGCGGACTTCGTGAAGACCTCGACGGGCTTCGGCCCGGGCGGGGCCACCCCCGAGGACGTCTCGCTGCTCCGCGAGGAGGCGCCGGAGGGGTTGTCCGTAAAAGCATCGGGCGGCATCAGGTCGCTCGAGGACGCAATCGAGATGCTCAACGCCGGGGCTTCCCGCCTCGGGACGAGCGGGAGCGTGGCGATCATGGAGGAAGCCGAGAATGGCGGTCTACAAGAGTAAGGGCATAGTCCTCCGTTCGATCCGCTACGGAGAGGCCGACCGCATCCTGGACCTCTACACGAGGGACGCGGGGCTCGTCTCGGCGATCGCCAAGGGCATACGCCGCACCAAGTCCCGCTTCGGCGGGCGCCTCGAGCCGCTCTCGTGCGTGGACTTTCTCGCCTACGAGGGCCGCACGCTGGACACCGTCACCCAGGCCGAGGTCTTGAGGAGCTTCCACGCCGTCCGCGAGGACCTCGCCCGCCTCGAAACCGCCGGCGGCATCGTCGCCACGACGCGGGCCCTCGCGGGCGGGGACGAGGCCGACCGCCGCGTCTTCAACCTTCTCTACAACGCCCTCGACGCCCTCGAGGGCCGCGCGGAGGGGCACGGGAGCGTCGAGTCCGCCTTCGCGCTGAAGCTCTCGATGCTCTCGGGCTACGCCCTCCGCCTCGACGCCTGCGTCTCGTGCGAGAGGAGCCTCGACGCGCTCGACGAGGAGGGCTTCCTCTACTACGCCCCACCCCTCGGGGCGTGCTCTGTCCCGAGTGCCGCCGGGCGGGCTACACGGGCGACGCCTTCCCGCTCCCCGACGGCACCCTCGACGCGCTCCGGACGCTGCTCTCGAGGCCGCTGAAGGAGGCGCGGGTGGAGGACGGCCTCGGGGAGAGCGTCCGCAGGGTCGTCGCCGCCCACGTCATCGCCCACGCCCCGGCAACGCCTCCCTCCTCGACGCCCCGACCGGCGCTCGGCCCGCCCGGCGTGACCGAACCGGGCGTGCGCGTGAAAGACGTGGAGCCCGGCTGGGCCTGCACGACCAGCGCCGGCCGCCCGAGGCCCGAGGCCCCCGACGGGGTGCGCAACCCGTTCCAGAGGGACCGGGACCGCATCCTCCACGCCAAGTCCTTCCGCCGCCTGATGCACAAGACGCAGGTCTTCATCTCGCCCGACGGCGACCACTTCCGCACCCGCCTCACGCACACCCTGGAGATGATGCAGGTCTCCCGCACCATCGCCCGCGCGCTGGACCTCAACGAGGACCTCACCGAGGCCATAGCGTTCGGCCACGACCTCGGCCATGCCCCCTTTGGCCACGTCGGCGAGGAGGCCCTCGCCCGCGTCCTCGAAGACCACGGCAGGACCTTCCGCCACAACGAGCACTCCCTGCGCGTCGTGGACCACCTGGAGAGAGACGGGGCCGGGCTGAACCTCACCCACGAGGTCAGGGACGGCATCCTCAACCATACGGGGAGGGGTTATCCCTCGACGCGGGAGGGCGAGATCGTGCGCACCGCCGACCGGATCGCCTACGTCAACCACGACATCGACGACGCGCTGCGCGCCGGCATCATCGCCTCCAAGGACCTGCCGGAGGGCCCCATCTCCGTCCTCGGCGGCACCACGAGCGCGCGCATAGACACGCTGGTGCGCGACATGATCTCGACCTCCGCCGAGCGCAGGGAGATAACCCTCTCCGAGAGGGTCCACGAAGCTCTGATCGAGCTTAGGGGATGGCTCTTCGAGAACGTCTACCACAACCCGAGCCTCCGACGTTCGGACAGGGCCGGCAACGTGGTCGCCGCCCTCTTCGAACACTACCTCCATAACCCGGAAGAACGGCCCCGTACGGACCCTGACCCCGTCGTACAGACGGTGGACTTCGTCGCCGGCATGACCGATCGCTACGCCCTCGCGACCTACGAGCGGGTCTTCCTGCCGAGGCCGGACGAGATCTCCCCGTAGCCCCGGGCCAGGACCGGCACCAACCAGTAGAGGAGGCACGGAGGGTGAGGCGCGTGTGCGTGTTCTGCGGCTCCAGCGAAGGCTCGCGCCCCGTCTACCGGGAAGCGGCGCGCCGCGTGGGGGAGGAGATCGCCCGCCGCGAGGGCCGTCGCGGACGCGGCCCTCGCGGCGGGCGGCGAGGTCGTAGGGGTGATGCCGGATGCACGGGTCTCCCGGGAGATAGGGCACGAGGGCCTCACGGAGCTCCACGTCGTCGGCTCCATGCACGAGCGCAAGGGGCTCATGGCCGACCTCTCGGACGGCTTCGTGGCCCTCCCAGGGGGCTTCGGGACCCTGGAGGAGTTTCTGGAGGTCCTCTCCTGGGCCCAGCTCTCCATCCACGCCAAGCCCTGCGCCCTCCTCGACGCAGCCGGCTACTGGGAGCCGCTCGTCGCCCTCTTCGACCATGCCGTGACCGAAGGCTTCGTCCCGCCAGATCACCGCTCTCTAGTTCTGACTGGAGGGCATCCCCGTGAGCTTCTCGATCTGATGGAGCGCCGCGCGTCTTCGAGCGCGAGGAAGAGGGTCGACGCCGAGTAGGGGTGGGGCGACGATCGAAGACGGCCACACTCCGGTGTCAGCCGGTGTTCAGGAGCCCCGAGGAGATGGCCGAGACGGTGAGGAGGAGGGGATGAGCGACCGCGTCGCGCTCGGGCGAGCCCTCGGGGAGGGCTCGCAGCCGTCTCAGGAGGTTTACCTGGATGTAGGAGAGCGGGTCGACGTAGGGGTTGCGCAGCCGGATGGAGCGTTGCAGCACGGGCGAGCCGTCGAGCAGGTTCTCCTGCCCCGTGATGTCGAGGAGGGCTCGAACGCAGGCCGCGTGCTCCTCGGAGACACGGCCCCAGATTCGCTCCCTGACCCCGTCGTCGCCGACGAGCGAGACGTAGGCCTCGGCGATCCGCATGTCGCTCTTCGCGAGGGTCATCTGCATGAAGTCGACGAGCGTGCGGAAGAACGGCCACCCGCCGTACATCTCCCGCAGGAGTTCCGGCCCGCCGTCCCACTCCAGCGCCTCGGAGAACGCCGTGCCCGCGCCGTACCAGGAGGGGAGGAGGAGACGGTTCTGCGTCCAGGCGAAGACCCAGGGGATGGCGCGCAGGCCCGAGACGTCGGGGCTGTCGATCCTCTTCGCCGGGCGGCTCCCGATGTTCAGGAGCGAGAGCTCGCGTATGGGGGTAGCCTCCGAGAAGAACGGCGGAAAGTCCTCGTCTTCGTAGACCAGGGAGCGGTAGACCTCGCGCGATCGCGCCGAGAGGTCCTCCAGCGCGCGGACCCAGCGCTCCTTGACCTCCGCTCCTCTCTCCGGGGCCGCGCTCGTCTCGATCACGGCGGCCAGGACGGTGTCGAGGTTGCGGCGGGCGAGCCCCTCCATGCCGTACTTGTACGAGATCACTTCGCCCTGCTCGGTTATGCGGATCCTGCCGTCCACGGTCCCCGGCGGCTGCGCGAGGATGGCGTCGTACGAGGGGCCCCCGCCGCGCCCGACCGTCCCGCCGCGCCCGTGGAAGAGCCGGAGCCCCACCCCGTGCTCGCGGGCGACCCCGGCGAGCTCCCCCTGCGCCTTGTAGAGCGTCCAGTTGCTCGTTACGTACCCCGCGTCCTTGCCCGAATCGCTGTACCCGAGCATCACCTCCTGCACGTCGCCCCGGGAGGCGAGGAAGGAGCGGTACATCGGGTCTTCCAGGAGGCCCCGCAGCACCCCGGGCGCCTGCTCCAGGTCGTCCACCGTCTCGAACAACGGGGTGACGCCGAGCCGTGCGCCCGTGCACCGCCCCTCCCCGTCGATGTCGACCAGCCCGCTCCTGCGCGCCAGGTAGACGACCGCGAGGACGTCGCTCGCCCCCCGGGCCATGCTCAGGATGAACGTCTCGACCGCAGGCTCCGAGAGAAGCTCCGCCGCTTCGCGGATGTTCGCGAACGTCTCCAGGACGTCCCTGGACTCCTGCGAGAGGTCCTCCGGCGGTGATTCCCACGAGGGCTCGCCGAGGAGCCGCCGGAGCAGGTCCGCCCGCCCGGCCTCGTCCAGCCCCGCGTAGTCCGTGCCCGTCGGCGAGAGGATCTCGGCGACGGCGCCGTGGATGCGCGAGCTCTCCTGACGCACGTCGAGCTTCGCGAGGTGGAAGCCGAAGACCTCCACCTGCCGGATGAAGTCCTTGAGCCTCCCCTCGGCCGCGCGCTCGCCGGCGTGGCGATGGAGGCTCCTACGGACCACCAGCAAGTCTTCCAGAAGCTCGGTCGCATCCGCGTAGCCCTTCGGGTCCGACCCGTCCGGCGACTCCAGCGCTCTCCTCAGGCGCCCGGCCACGAAGAGCATCTTGCGGCGGTAGGGCTCGTTCGCGTCCTCTCTCGTGAACCGTTCCGAGGCCTCCGGGAAGAGAAGCTCGTCGCCCCTCAGCGACGCCTCCAGCTCCTCCGAGACCCCGACGCGCCGGATGGTCTGGCTCAGGTGCCGGGCGAGGGAGAGCGCCGTCTCGCGGTGGCGCTCCAGGACGAGCTCGCGCTGCAGCCCGAGGGCCGTCAGCATCGTCTCCGGGCGCACGAACGGGTTGCCGTCCTGGTCTCCTCCGACCCAAGAGCCGAACTTGAGGACGGGGCCGACCTTCGGGCCCTCCTCGCCGTAGAGGCGGGCGAGCTCGTCCTCGAGGTCGCGGTAGACCTCCAGGGTCGCGGAGATCAGGGGGTCCTTGAAGAACAGGAGGGTTCTCTGGATCTCGCCCTCCACCTCCGGCCGTTCCGCCCTCAACTCGTCGGTCTGCCAGAGCAGCGTGATCTCCTCCGCCAGCCTCTCCCGCGCCCCCTTGCGCTCCCGGGCGGTGAGCCTGCCGGAGTCCATGTCGTCGAGGATGCCCGCGATCGCCCCGTGCCTGCGGCGGATGGTCCTGCGCTGCGCCTCCGTGGGGTGGGCCGTGAGCACGAGGCTGAGGCCCATCCCCTCCAGGAGGTGCCCGAGCTCCTCCGCCCCGACGCCGTCCCCGGCGAGGCGGCCGAGGGCGCTGCGAAGGGACGCCCTTTGAGGCTCGTTGTTCTCGTCGGCCTCGTGCTGGCGGCGACGGCGTACCCTGTGGTACCGCTCCGCGACGTTGACGAGCTGGAAGTACACCGAGAACGCCCGCACGACGCGCCCCATCTCCCCGCCGTCCATCCGCCCGATCCGCGCCCTGAGCCGCTCGTCCAGCTCGGGGTCGTAGGCGAACCGGAGGCTCTTGCAGAGGGCACGGATCTCCTCCTCCGCCCCGAGGAGCCCCTTGCCTTCCTGCTCCAGGATGACCTGACCGAGAATCCTGCCCAGCAGGTTGATGTCCCTGCGCAACGGCTCGTCCTTCGCGGCGAACCCCACCCCGGGCGGCAGGTCCGCATACTCCGCGCGTCCCCTGCCGTTCCGCTCCGCCGTGCCCCGTCCAGTCTCCATGCCCCGCAACCTACCACGCAGCCGCTCATCGATCTTTGGACACGAGTACAAAGATCCCGGCCTACGCCATCCCCTCCGTCCACCGTAGAATGTACGGCATGAGAATCTCGCAGCGGAGCATAGAGACGGTGAGGGAGACGGCCAACATCGTCGAGGTAGCCTCCGAGTTCACCGCGCTCCGCCGCGCCGGCGCCCGATTCACCGGCCTCTGCCCCTACCCGGACCACAACGAGAAGTCCCCCTCCTTCGGCGTCTCCCCCGAGAAGGGCTTCTTCCACTGCTTCGGCTGCGGCAAGGGGGGCGACGCCATCAAGCTCGTTATGGAGCTGAAGAACCTGCCCTTCGCCGAGGCCGTCTCTCACCTCGGGGAGCGGTTCGGGATCGAGCTCGAGTTCGAGGGCCGCTCCCCCGAAGAGGAGCGCGCCGCCAAGACCCGCACCGCCCGCCGCCGCTCCGCCTACAGGGCCCTCGCCGCCGCCGCCGCCTACTACCACAAGTACCTCCTGAAGGCTTCCGTCGCCGAAGAAGCTCGCCGTTACCTCAAGGGGCGCGGGATGGAGCCATCTACTATCGAAGAATTTCGTTTGGGGTACGCTCCGCCGCGGGGATCTGGCGGTTTCTCGGCGGCGGCGCGCAAGGTCGGGCTGGACCGCAGCGCCCTGGATGCGGCCGGTCTGCTCTCCCCCCGCGGGGGCGAGCGGTTCGTGGACAGGGTGACGTTCCCGATCTCCGACCTGCGCGGCCGCATCGTCGGCTTCGGCGCCCGCACCCTCGGGACGCGAAGCCGAAGTACCTGAACTCCCCGGAGACGGAGCTCTTCAACAAGCGCTCCCTGCTCTACGGCCTGCCCCAGGCCGCGGCGGCGATGCGGCAGGAGAAGTCCGCCCTCGTCGTCGAGGGCTACACCGACGTCCTGATGCTCAGCCAGGTCGGGATAAAGAACGCCGTCGCCACCCTCGGCACGGCGATGACCGAGGGGCACCTGAAGTCCTTGAGCAGCTACGCCGACACGATCCACCTGCTCTTCGACCCCGACGAGGCGGGGGAGAAGGCGCTGAGGAGGGTCGAGGAGATGGTCCGCAATAGCGCAGACCTGAAGGTGGACGTATACGTTCTGCGCCTCTCCGAAGACCCGGCGGATTGGCTGCTCGAGCACCCCGCAGAGGAGTTCAAAGAGCTCCTCTCCAACTCCGTGCCCGCCCTGGAATACGTTGTCCGTTTGATGGCCGAGTGCATGCGCGGCGCGAGCCCGGCGGAACGGTCCCGGTCGCTGTCGGAGCTCAGGGAGATGGTGGCCGCCATAAAGGACCCGGTGTTTCGCAACGAGGCGATCCGCGTCGTATCGGAGTCCTTGCGGGTTGACGCCAGATCCCTGAGCTCCGTCCCCAAACCGGAGGAGAACGGCGGTGGGGAGCGTGCGACGCGCCGCCGCACACGAAACCCTCTAATGGAAGCGGGGCGCGAGGTGCTCGCTCACGCGTTCGCCCGTCCTGGTTCGGCCGCCCGCGCGATGACGGAAGGCGTAGAAGCCCCCGGTATCCTCGATGCTCCCTTCGTCCTCAAGCTCAAGGACTTTGCCGACGAGACGCAGGCGCACATCTACGCGCTGCTCCTGGAACACGCGGGCGAGCCGCCGAGCGCGTTGCTCTCCGACGAGCGAACCCGGCCGATGATGGACGAGGTAAGCGCCCTGCAGGCGGCGGGGGAGAGGCTCCCCGATCCCTCGGAGGCCTCCCTGCGCGCCGCCTGGTTCAGGCTCGGCGCCCTCAGCCGCGAGAGGTCCAAGGCCCGCACCGACGACTTCGACGAGAAGTTCCGCCTGCACACGGAGGCCAAACGCCTCGAGAGGGCGGCCGTCGAGGCGAGCAACCTGACCCTGGAGTCTTGAAGCCGAGGGGTCCGGAACGTATAATCTTCGAGGTTATTGCCCTGTAGCTCAATGGCAGAGCATCCGACTGTTAATCGGAGGGTTGTAGGTTCGAGTCCTACCAGGGCAGCTCACCGCCCACTCCTTGGGCCCATAGCTCAGTTGGTTAGAGCATCCGACTCATAATCGGACGGTCCCAGGTTCGAGTCCTGGTGGGCCCACCTCATCGCCTGGATCCACACCAGCGAACGCCCTCTCCGGTCGCCGCGCAAGCACCCCTTCAAGCACAATTTTCCGCTTACCCAAGATGTAGTACCAACTCCATTTCTCCACCCATATGTGCGACCTCCACGCGCCAGCGGCCTCCGCTTGACCCGTGCGAACCGACGGGGCGACCCGTCTCGGGCTTGCAACCAACATAGGGGGTCCATTACCCTGGGGGGGAGGGTAAAAGAGGCGAAAAAGCGGGGTTTCACGGCCAGAGCCCCGGAAAGAGCCTCATCGGATTGCAGGTTTTGCAGGGGTATGCCAGAATTCCCAGCGTTGTGGGTCAAAGTGGGACGTAGTGGGAGGACGAGACCCTGGCCCTTCTGGGAGAGTACGAGCACACCCTAGATGAGAAAGGGCGGTTGACTCTCCCCTCCCGACTCCGCTCTTACTTCGAGGGCGGCATCGTAATCACCAAGGGGGTTGATCGTTGTTTGTTCGCGTTCCCGCCGGACGAGTGGGCGGCTTTCAAGGCGAACATAAAGGCCAACGCGGACCTGTCGGCCAAGGGGCGCCAGCTGTCGAGAATGTTCTTCTCGATGGCGTTCGAGGCTACCCTGGATCGCCAGGGGCGGGTCCTGCTGCCCACGAAGCTGGCCCAGTACGCCGGCCTCTCGCAATCGGTTACCCTCGCCGGAGTGGATGACCGGTTGGAGATATGGGACACCGAGGAGTGGAACCGGTACCTGTCGACCGCAGACGAGTCTTTCGCGGAGATCGTCGAGGAGTTCGCGGGAAGGGACTTCGGGGTTTGATGGCCGCCGGACATTATCCCGTGATGCTAGAAGAGGCGATCGAGGCGCTCGCCCCCGGGGGGACGAGACGATCGTGGACGCCACCTTCGGCGGCGGGGGGCACTCCCGAGGGGTGTTGGAGAAGCTCGGGCCGGGGGCCGACTAATAGCCATCGATCGAGATCCCGAGGCCGCCGACAGGGCGGCCGAACTGCGTGAGGACCCGCGCTTCTCTTTCAGGGCGGGCGCCTACGACGAGGTCCTGGAGGGGCTCGTCGAGGAGGGCGTCGAGGCGGACGGCGTCCTCTTCGATCTCGGGCTCTCGAGCTTCCAGATCGACGAGGCGGAGCGGGGCTTCAGCTACGTGCAGGAGGGCCCTCTCGATATGCGCATGGACCCGACCTCCGGCCGATCCGCGGCGGAGTTTCTCAACGCCGCCGAGCCCGCGGAGGTCTCGGACGTCCTCGTTCGTTACGGGGACGTGCCGCGCGGGGAGGCCCGCCGGATCGCCCGGGAGATCTCGAAGCGTCGCCCGCTCGCGACGACGGTGGAGCTTGCGGCGGCCGTGCGCTCGGCGGTCGGCTGGAAGGAGCGGGGCGGCAACCCGGCGAAGAGGGTCTTCCAGGCGGTGCGCGTGTTCGTGAACGACGAGCTCGGCGGTCTGGAGCGCGCGCTCGACGCCGCGGAGAAGCTCTTGCGGCCGGGCGGGCGGCTCGTGGCGATCACGTTCCACTCTGGCGAGGACCGCATGGTGAAACGCTTTATAAAGGACCGGGAGGGGCGGTGCGTCTGCCCGCCGGAGCTTCCGGTGTGCGCGTGCGGGGCGGAGCCAACCCTGCGCCGGGGTCCCGTGCGCAAGCCCTCGCCGCAGGAGGTCGCCGAGAACCCCCGCAGCGGCTCCGCCCGCCTGCGCCTCGCCACCCGCACGAACGAGCCGGTCGGGGACCGGTAGTGGCCGCCCCGCAGCGCAGACGGGACTACGGGATATCGCCGGTCGAGGCGCCCCCAAGAGGCCTGCCGGGCGGGGCCCCCCGGCAGGCCGCGCGCTCCGGGGGGCAGGCGGCGCGCAGGCGGCGGGCCTTCCTGGTGCTCGTGGTCGTTCCGGTGGTGCTGATGCTGGGGAGCGTCTACGTCCACACGGCGGCGGCCGGGCTCCAGGGGGAGGCGGCGGCCCTCCAGGAGGAGAAGGCGCGGGCCGAGGCCGAGGCCGAGCGCCTCGAGGTCAAGGTCACGGAGCTCTCCGAGCCGGGGAGGGTTCGAAGCTTAGCCGAGGGGGATCTCGGGATGAGAGATCCGGCCGGCGGTGACCTGAAGACCTACAGCGGGAGCGAGGGGGAGGAAAGGGCGAGTGAAGGGGAGGAAGAGAAGGGGAGCGGAGGTTGACGCCCGGTACCGCCGGGGGCGAGGGGGCGACCCTCGGGAGACCGGCGGGCGTACGAGCGGCGGCGAAGTCGTGGAGCTCGCCGGCAGGGGGCGGCGCGGCCGATCGAGCGGGACGAAGCCTGCCGCCGGCGATCGGGCAAGGGCGGTCGGGCGCGGCAGGGTCCGGCTCGCGGTCGGCGTCGTCGCCGTGGTCTGCCTCTCCCTCGGGGGGCGAGCGGTGCAGCTGAGCGTAGCGGGGGAGGGGGACGCCGGTCTGTTCACCACGGAGCACCGCCGCGTCGCCGCCTTCGAGGATCGGGCCGAGCGCGGCGCCATCCTCAGCGCGGACGGCCGGCAGCTCGCGACGAGCCTCGAGGCCTCCAAGATCGTCGCGACGCCGTACCAGGTCGAGGACCCGCGCGCGGCGGCCGAGGCGCTGGCCGGGGTGCTCGACGAAGAGGTCGCCGGGGTCGAGGAGAAGCTCACGAGGAGGGACGAAGGGGGCGCCCTGAGCGGGTACAGCGTCGTCGCCTCCGGGGTGGAGCCGGAGAAGTCGCGCGAGATCCTGGACCTCGCGCTGCCGGGCGTCTCGGTCGCGCCGGACGCCGAGCGGGTCTACCCGAACGGCGCCCTCGCGAGCCAGACCCTCGGCCACCTCGGGGCGGACATGGCCTACGGCGGGGTGGAGGCCAGCCACGAGGAGGCGCTGAAGAGCGGCGACGACGTGGAGCTCACGCTCGATACGGCGGTGCAGAAGGAGCTCGAGGGGACGCTCATCGAGACCGTAAAGGAGCACGAGGCGAAGAGCGCCGTAGGTATCGTGATGCGCGTGGACGACGGCGCGGTCGTGGGCATGGCGAACGTCCCCGGCTACGACAACAACGAGTTTGGGGAGGCGTCGGGGGAGGCACAACGCAACCGTGCCCTCACCGACCCGTACGAGCCCGGCTCGACCTTCAAGGCCTTCACGATGGCCGCGGCGATAGAGGAAGGAGCGGTGACGGAGAGCAGCGCTTTCGTCATCCCCGACCACATGGCGGTCGCCGACAGGATCATCAACGACTCCGAGCCGCACGAGACCCTCACCCTCGACACCGGCGATATCCTCGCGCGTTCGAGCAACGTGGGCACGGTCCAGGTCGCCCAGGCCCTCGGCGGCGAGAAGCTCGCCGAGTACATCGACCGCTTCGGCTTCGGGAAGGCCACCGGCGTGGACCTTTGGGGCGAGGACGTGGGGATCGTGCCGCCCTACGAGGAGTGGAGCGGCTCCTCCATCGGCAACATCCCCATCGGGCAGGGCCTGACCGTGACCCCCATGCAACTCGCCGCGGGCTACGCCGCCATCGCAAACGGGGGCCTCGCCGTGACGCCGTACGTGGCGGAGGGGTCGGAGCCAGAGGACGCCGGGCGCCGGGTGATAAGCGAGAACACCTCGTCTATAGTACGCGGGATGCTCCAGGGCGTGGTCGACGGCGAGGAGGGGACGGGCGAGCTCGCCCGGATACCCGGTTACAGCGTCGCCGGGAAGACCGGCACCGCGGAGAAGGTCGACCCCGAGACCGGGCTCTACGGCGGGGGCTTCTTCACCTCCTTCGTGGGCTTCGCCCCGGCCCAGGATCCCGAGTACCTGACCCTCGTCCTCGTGGACGACCCCCAGACGACCTACTGGGGCGAGGTGGTCGCCGCCCCCGCCTTCCAGAAGGTTATGAGCTTCACCCTCAGCTACATGAACGTCCCCCCGGACCGCAAGGACGCGGCCGGACCGGCGACGAACCAGTACGCGGCGGGAGGTAGCCGGTGAGGCCCGTCTCCCTCGAGAGAGCGGCGGAGGCGATGGCCGGGACGCTCCACGACGTCGCAAACGGGAGGGCCGAGGCGCCGGTCTGCGGGGCGGCGGTCGACTCCCGGGCGGTGCGCGAGGGCCACCTGTTCTTCGCGATGAGGGGGCAGGTGGACGGGGCGGACTTCGCGCCCGAGGCGATGCTGAGGGGGGCGACGGCGGTGGTCTGCGACCGGCCGCTCTCCGTACCCACGGTCGTGGTGAACGACGTACAGGCCGCTCTCGGGGAGCTCGCGCGGTGGAGCCTGGCGCGCGAGGGTGCGCCCACGGTCGTCGGGATAACCGGGAGCGTGGGCAAGACGACGGTGAAGGACGCCCTCGCGGCGATCCTGCGCTCCACGGGCAGGCGCATCGCGGCGACGGAGGGGAACTACAACAACGAGATCGGGCTGCCCCTCACGGTGCTCGCCGCCGACGAGAAGGCGGAGGTGCTCGTGCTGGAGATGGGCGCGACGCACCCGGGGGACATCGCCCACCTCTCCAGGATCGCCCCGCCCGAGGTGGGCATCCTGACCGCCGTCTCCCCGGTCCACCTGGATTCTTTCGGCAGCCTCGAAGCCCTCGCCGCCACGAAGGGCGAGCTGGCGATGTCCCTCGGCGAGGGGCCCGAGAGCGTCCTGGTTTGTCCGATCGACGCGCCCGCGGCCGCGACGGGGCCGGGACGGGAGATAGGGCGGCGCATCACTTTCGGGCGTAAGCCTGAGGCGGACCTTTACGCCTCAGGGGTCGCCGAGCAAGACGGCGGTCTTTCCTTTACCCTGCACATGAGGGACCAGGGACGTGAGATCGAGGTCAAGGCCCCGGTCTTCGGGACGCACCTCGTGGAGCCGCTCCTGGCGGCGATCGGGGGCGGACTGGCGCTCGGGCTGGAGCCCGAGGAGTGCGCCCGCGGCCTCACGCGCCTCAGGCGAACGGGCCTCCGGGGCGAGGTGTACAAGCTCCGGGAGGACATCATCGTCTACGACGACTCCTACAACGCGTCGCCGGCAGCGGTCGCGGCCGTGCTACGGTACGGGGCCGAGGGGGCTCGGCGGCAGGACCGCCGGCTCGTCGCCGTGCTCGGCGGGATGTTCGAGCTCGGCGGCGCAGCCCGCGAGTACCACCGGGAGGCGGGAAGGCTCGCGGCCGAGGTCGGGGTGGACCTGCTTGTCTGCGTCGGGGACGAGGCCCGCTGGTACGCGGAGGCCTTCCCGAAGGAGTCCCTCTTCTACGAGAGCGCCGAGGCCGCGGCCGCGGGGCTCGAGAGGGTACTCAAAGAGGGCGACTACGTCGTCGTAAAAGGTTCGCGAGGGGTCGGGCTCGACCGTCTGACCCGCAAGTTGAAGGAGAGATTAGCTCTTGTTTAGCGTTGTCCTGGCGGCGGGGATCGCCTTTCTGGTGACCCTCGCGTCCGGGTCGAAGTTTATAGAGTTCCTCAGGAACAAGAAGTTCGGGCAGTTCGTGCGCGAGGAGGGGCCGCAGACGCACCTCATCAAGCAGGGGACGCCGACGATGGGCGGGGTCGTGATTCTGCTCGGTCTCGCCGCGGCGCTCGTGGTCGTAGCACGGCCTAACTTCGCGACGCTTACCGTGCTGCTGCTCGTCTCGGCGGTCGCGGCGATAGGGCTGTACGACGACTGGCAGAAAATCTCCAACCGGCGCAACGAGGGGTTGAGCGCGCGCTACAAGGCGCTGCTCCTGATGCTCGCGGTCGTCGTGGCGGACATCATGGCGCTGCGCTACGTGGGCGTGACGCAGAACGTGATCCTGCCCGGGCTCGACCGGAACCTCGTGCTCGGGCCAGGGGTGATAGGGGTGGCGCTGTTCAGCGTGCTCGTGCTGCTCGTGATAGTCGGGGCGACGAACGCCGTCAACCTCACCGACGGGCTCGACGGGCTCGCGGCGGGGGCAGGGGCGATAGCGCTGCTCGCGTACACGGCGATCGCGTTTCTGGAGCGCCAGTACGACCTCGCCGTGGTCTGCGGGGCGATGGTCGGGGCCATCATCGGGTTCCTGTGGTTCAACTCGCACCCTGCAGAGGTTTTCATGGGGGACACGGGGTCGCTCGCCATCGGCGGCGTGCTCGCCGTGGCGGCCGTCCTGACGAAGACCGAGATGCTGCTGCCGGTTATAGGCGGGATCTTCGTCATAGAGACGCTCTCCGTGATGATCCAGGTCGTCTTCTTCAAGCTCACCGGCAGGCGCGTCTTCAAGATGGCCCCGATCCACCACCACTTCGAGTTTCTGGGGTGGCAGGAGAACAAGGTCGTGGTGCGCTTCTGGATCATCCAGGCCGTCTTCGCCTCCGCCGGTTTCGTCCTCTACTACTTCACCCTCTACAACGACTCCGTATGACGACGCTCGTCTACGGCCTCGGGGAGTCCGGCCTCGCCGCCGCGCGCGCCCTCGCCGAGCGCGGTACGGACGTCGTAGCCGCCGACTCCAACGACTCCGAGGCGCTGCGCCGCTCGGCCGGGTCCCTCGACGTAGAGACGCGCCTCGGGGCGGGTCCGGAGATCCTCGGGGAGGGCTTCGACCGGGTCGTCGCGAGCCCCGGCATCCGCCCCGGCGACGCCCTGCTCGCGGCGGCGGAGGGGCACGGCGTCCCGATCTCCTCCGAGGTCGCCCTGGGGCTGGAGCTGCTCGGGAGGGAGGCCCCGGACCTCAAGGTCGCGGCCGTCACCGGGACGAACGGCAAGACGACGGTAGTGGACATGATCGGGCATTGCCTGACGGCCTCCGGGGTCCCGCACGCCGTTGCGGGCAACTCCTGGCGCGCCCTCACCGGCTGCCTGGAGGAGGTCCGCGAGGCCGGCACGCTCGTCCTGGAGGTCTCGTCCTTCGGGCTCCACTACCTCGAGAACCCCGGCTTCGACGTGGCGGCGCTCCTGAACGTCCGCCCCGACCACCTGAACTGGCACGCCTCCTTCGAGGAGTACGTCGCGGATAAGCTGCGGATCTTCGACGGACAGGGCTCGGAGGACCTCGCGCTCGTGAGCGCGGGGGACGAGGTGGGCCGGCGCGCGGCCAAGAACCTCGCCGCCGAGACCGTCGTCGTAGGGGAGGGGGAGACGCGGGTGGATGGGGAGACCCTCCTGCTCGGGGGCGGCCCCTCGTCGAGGCGTCGGAGCTGCCGTTCGCGGGGGGGCACAACCGGGAGAACGCCCTCTTCGCGGCCCTGGCGGCGGAGAGACTCGGGGCGTCGACGGAGGGCATCCGTACAGGGCTCACCGGCTACGGGCTCAAGCCGCACAGGATGGAGGTCGTCGGGGAGAGCGGGGGCGTCGTCTGGGTCGACGACTCCAAGGCGACGAACCCGGCGGCAACTGCGGCGGCGCTCGCGGGGATCGAGGGCCCGGCCGTGCTTCTCCTCGGCGGCTCGGAGAAGGGAACGGATTTCTCCGAGGTGCTGCCCCACCTCGGGCGGTGCCGCGCGGTCCTCTGCCAGGGGGAGGCGGGTCCGCGGCTCGCCCGGTTCCTCGGGGAGGCCGGGGTGGACGCGGAGGTTCGCTTGCTGCCGGACCTGCGCTCGGCGGTCGAGGGGGCGCGCGAGATGGCCCATCCGGGCGACGTGGTGCTGCTCTCGCCCGGGTGCGCGAGCTTCGACCAGTTCTCCGGCTACGCGGAGAGGGGGGAGGTCTTTGCGCGGCTCTCGGCCGTTCGGGACGGGGCGCGGCGGTGACGTCGCTCCGGACGAACCTGTTCGTCGTGGCGCTCGCCCTCGCGTTTCTCGGGAACGTAATGGTCTACTCCGCGACCTCGGCCGAGGGGGGCGCCGAGTACGGGGCCTACTCCCTCGCGACGCGGTTCGCGCACCTGGGGATCGGGATCATCGCCTTCTTCGTGACGAGGGGGATCCGCTACACGGCGTGGCGCAGGATAGCGGCGCCGCTCTACGCGGGCGTGTTCCTGAGCCTCGTCCTCGTGCTCTTCGTGGGGCGCGAGATCAGCGGGGCCAGGAGGTGGATCGACGTGGGCCCCCTCCAGGTCCAGCCGGCGGAGTTCGCGAAGCTTGCGGCCGTGGTGCTGCTCGCGTCGGTGGTCTCGCGGGCCCGACCGGGCTCGGGGCTGCCGTGGAGGGCGATCGGGGCGGTCGGGGTCCTGTTCGCGCTCGTCCTCGTCGAGCCGGACTTCGGGACGTCGGTCGTGATCTCGGCGGGGGCGGCGGGCGTGCTCTGGGCCTCCGAGTCGAAGACGCGGGACCTCCTGCTCGCCGGGAGCGGGGCGCTGGTGCTGCTCGTCGGGGCGATGCTCGCGGCGCCGTACAGGAGGGAGAGGTTCCTGACCTTTCTGGACCCCTTGAGCGTCTGCGACGGGTCGGGGTACCAGATCTGCCAGTCCATGAACGCGATCCGGGAGGGGAGCTACCTCGGGGCCGGGCCCGGGGCCGGGGGCGTCCCCGTCCCCGAGATGCACACCGACATGATCTTCGCCCTCGTCGGCGAGGAGCTCGGGCTGCTCGGGATGTTCGCGGTGATCGGGGCCTTCGGCTTCTTCGTGGTCTCGGCGTACCTTATCGCCCTGAACGCCCCGACGGTGCTGGGCCGGTGCCTGGCGGCGGGCCTCGCGACGATGTTCGCCGTGCAGGTCGTCTTCAACATCGGCGCCACCATGAGCGTCGTCCCCCTGGCCGGGATGACGCTCCCGTTCGTAAGCTACGGCGGTTCCAGCGTCCTCGTCTGCTTTGCGGCGGTGGGGATCCTGTACCGCATATCGGAGGACAGTGAGGTTGCGAGAGTGGCGAGACGCGCCCCGAGCGGGGAGCGGCGCGGGAGCGCGCATCCTGATCGCCGGCGGAGGGACGGGGGGACACGCGATCCCCGCGCTGTGCGTGGCGGATAGCCTGCGCGAGAGGGCGGCCGACGTCGCCTTTATCGGCTCCGAGTCGGGCATCGAGGCCGACCTCGTGCCCGAGAAGGGCTTCGAGCTGCACGCCCTCCCCCTCGCCGGCTTCGCCGGGGGCCCCGTCGCCCGCGCCCGGGCCGGCCTCCTCTTCGCGCGGGCGGTCTCCCGCTGTCGCGACATCCTCGAGCGCTTCCGTCCCGGCGCCGTCCTCGGCGTCGGCGGCTACGCGAGCGCCCCGGCGGTCCTCGCGGCCCGAGCCCTCGGCATCCCGACCTTTCTACACGAGCAGAACTCCGTCCCCGGCAGGGTGAACAGGCTCGCCTCGCGCTTCACCGAAGAGGTGCTCGTGACCTTCCCGAAGGCGGAGAAGGCCCTGAGGCGCGCCGTCCCCGTCGGGATGCCGACCCGCGCGGAGTTTTTCGGGGCTTCGCGGGAGGAGGGGCTCGCCCGGCTCGGGGTCGAGCCGCCGGTCGTCCTGCTCTTCGGCGGGAGCGGCGGCGCGCTGAAGCTCAACCTGGCCGCGGCCGAGGCCTTCGGAGGGGGGGAGACGCCGTACTCGGTCGTCCAGATCTCCGGCCGCCGCGACTTCGCCCGCCTCTCCACGGAGAACCCGCGCCACAAGATCATCGCCTACGACGACGAGCTCTGGCACGCGGTCGCGGCGTCGAGCGTCGTGGTGATGCGGGCCGGAGCAGGCTCGCTCTTCGACACCGCCGCGGTGGGGCGGGCCTCGATCCTGGTCCCCTACCCCTACGCGACGGGCGACCACCAGCTCCACAACGCCCGCTACTTCACCGAAGGGGGCGCGGCCGAGCTCATGCTCGACGGCGAGGTGGAGGCCGGGACCCTTCGCGATCGGGTCGAAGGGCTACTAGACGACGAGAATCGACGAGAGGGGCTCGCGCGGAACATGCGCGCCCTCTCCACCCCGCGCGCCGCGGACGAGGTAGCCGACAGGCTCCTCTCCGCCGCGACCGCGACGAACGGAGGAACGCGATGAAGATACACATGATCGGGATAGGCGGCGCCGGGATGAGCGGCATCGCGGAGGTCCTGCACGGCGCGGGCCACCGCGTCACCGGCTCCGACCTCAAGGAGTCGCCCTACACGAGGAGGCTCGCCGAGGCCGGGGTGCAGGTCTACATCGGGCACGCCGCCGGGCAGGTCGGCGACGCGGAGGAGGTGGTCATCTCGACGGCCATCCCCTCCACGAACCCCGAGCTCCTCGAGGCGCGGCGGCGCTCGATCCCGGTGGTCCCCGCGCGGGCGCCCTGGCCCGCATCCTCTCCGGCGGCCGGAGCGTCGCCGTCGCGGGCACCCACGGCAAGACCACGACCACGAGCATGACGACCCACGCCCTCAGGGCCGGGGGCGAAAACCCGACGGCGCTTATCGGGGGCGAGCTGAACGACATCGGCAGCAACGTGGTCCTGAGCTCCTCCGACCTCTTCGTCGCCGAGGCCGACGAGTCGGACCGCTCACTCCTCCACCTCGACCCCCTCGCCGCCGTCGTCACCAACGTCGAGTTCGACCACCCGGACTTTTACTCCTCCCTGGAGGACGTTATGGAGACCTTCGAGAAGTTCGTCCGGAAGCTGCCGGCCGAAGGTCACCTCGTCACCTGCGCCGACGACGCGAACTGCATGGAGCTCGCGGCCCTCGCCCCCTGTCCCGTGACGACCTACGGCATAGGGGCGGGGGATCTACGAGCCGAGCCGGTCTCCTCCAACTCCTACGTCCTGTACGAGGACGGCGAGGAGCGGGGCCTCGTCGAGCTCGGGGTGCACGGGCGCCACAACATGCTCAACTCGCTCGCGGCGGCCGGCATAGCGCGCTGGCTCGGCCACGACGCCCACGCCGCCGCGCGAAGCCTCGGGGACTTCGGCGGCGTCCGCCGGCGTTTCCAGCTCAAGGGGATCAAGGACGGCATCCGCGTCGTGGACGACTACGCCCACCACCCGACGGAGCTCTCCGCTACCCTCGAGGTCGCCCGGGCGACCTCCTCCCCCGAGGGCCGGGTGGTCGCCGTCTTCCAGCCGCACCGCTACTCGCGCACGCGCACCCTCTACCGGGAGTTCGGGGAGGCCCTCACCGCCGCGGACGCCGTCCTCGTCACCGAGGTCTACGGCGCCGGCGAGATGCCCCAGCCCGGGGTGAGCGGGAAGCTGATCGTGGACGCCGTCTGCGAGAGCCGCACGCCCGAGCGCCCGGACGTCTACTACGTCCCCGACGGCCACGACATCGCGACCGTGCTGCGGTCCATCTCCCACCCCGACGACACCGTCCTGACGATGGGCGCCGGCGACATCTCGCGGGCCGGCGACGAGTTTCTGGCCGCCCTCGGCTAGGGACGAGGAACGCGCGTGAAGGAGACCACCCCTGCGTAGGCTGCTCACAGCCCTGACGGTCTCGACCGTCGTCGCGGCCGTTACCGCGCTCGCCGCCTTCTTCGGGGCCTACCTCCTCTTCCCCGTCACCGGGGTCGAGGTCGAGGGGGCCCGGATGTTCCCCGAGAGGGAGGCCTGGGCCGCGGTCCCCGACCGCGCCAGCCTCCTCACCCTCGACGAGGAGAGACTGGAGCGAAGGGTGGAGTCTAACCCTTGGGTGAAGGGTGCCGAGGTGCTGAAAAATCAGGGTTCCGGTATAGTTGTGGTCGAGGTTGAGGAGCGCGACGCCGTTCTCAGCGGAGATCTGGGCCGGGAGAGCGGGGTGTGGGCCGTGGACGGGACGAGGCTCCCGGGCTCGGGGGGCGCGCCTCAAGCGGGTCGGGCTCGACGAGGGGCGGCTGGAGGAGATCTTGGGCATCGGCGAGGCGTTGGAGGAGAACGGGGTGCGCCTCGACTCGGTCGACGGGGTGGGAGCGGGGGCATAGAGGCCACCGTGGAGGGGCGCCGCGTCGTCTTCGGGGGGACGTCGGGACGGACAGGTCCGCGCCCTCGAGGGGATCATGAAGGAGCACCCCGAGGCCCCGTACTTCGACCTCCGCTCCCGGAGAGGGTCGTGGTCGGCGCGGCGGAGCCCGACGTCACCCCCGACGGGGCGAACGGGTAGCAGGGGCATGTCGAAGCTCGTCTACGGGTTGGACGTCGGCACGACCAAGATCGTGGCGATCGCCGGTCGGGTCGACGGCCGCCGCCCGGTCGAGATCCTCGCGATGGGCGAGGCCCCGAGCTACGGCCTCCGGCGCGGGGTCGTCGTCGACCGGGAGTCCGCGACCGAGTCCATCGCCGAGGCGGTAGAGGCGTGCGGCGGCGGGTCCTTGCGCGGCGGGCCGGTGAGCGTGGGGATCGCCGGCAGCCACATACGCTCCCTGAACACGGAGGTCACGCTCCTCAACCGGAGCCGGAACCGCCTCGTCACGGAGAGGTTCGTGCGCAGGCTCCACGCCGAGGCGCGGGGGACGAGCGCCGGCGAGGAAGAGGAGGTCTTGCACGTCGTCCCGCGCTCCTTCGTCCTCGACGGCACCGAGGGGGTCAGGCAGCCGGTCGGCCTCGCGGCGCGGCGGGTGACGATGCGGGGCCACGTCGTGACCGGCGCGATCTCCAGCATCCAGAACCTGCTCGGCGCGGTCGAGGACTGCGGGGTGAGGGTCGCGCGCGTGGTCCTCGAACCGCTCGCCTCCAGCGAGGCGTGCCTCACCCCGGACGACAGGCAGATGGGCGTAGCCCTCCTCGACGTCGGCGGCGGCACGACCGACATCGCGGCGTTCGTGCGCGGCGCCCTCACCCACACCGCCGTCGTCCCGATAGGGGGGAGAGCTTCTCGTCCGACGTCGCCTACGGGCTGAAGCTGCCGTTCGAGGACGCCGAGAGGCTCAAGGTTCGCTACGGGAACGTGCTCTCGAGGAACGTCGACGACGTCGCCCCCGTCCTCCTCGACGACCGCCACTACAGCGCCAAGTTTATAAGCCAGATCCTGGAGTACCGGGCCCGCGAGGTGCTCGAGTTCGCCCGCGATTCCCTGGACGATGCTCGCCTCCTGAACGCGCTGCCCGGCGGCGTCGTGCTCACCGGCGGGGGCTCACAGCTCGAGGGCTTCGGGCAGCTCGCCGAGGAGATCCTGGGGACGCGCGCCGGGTTCGCCGTACCCCGTCGCATCAAGGGCGACGTTAAGCCTGTATTGAAGCCTCAGTATTCGACGGCTGTAGGTCTGCTATACTTCGCCGCGAAAAACGATGACCTTCGACCGAAGAGTAAAGGTGCGGGGGCTTTCGATTTTGGTAGCATAGTGGCCGCGGTCAAGGGGTGGTTCCGGGCTCTGCCCGGTTAGGGACCGGGAGACCAGGGTTAAAGCGCAGGCGACGGAGGGCTGGGAAGGTAATGTTGGAGTCGGGGACTAACTATCTGGCGGTGATTAAAGTCGTAGGGATCGGCGGGGGGGGAACCAACGCCGTGAACCGCATGATCAACTCCGGTCTGACCGGGGTCGAGTTCATCGCCGTGAACACTGACGCTCAGGCGTTGCAGATGTGCGACGCGGACATGAAGATCCACATCGGCGAGAAGCTGACGCGGGGCCTCGGCGCGGGCGCCGACCCCAAGATCGGCATGGAGGCCGCCGAGGAGAGCAAGCAGGAGATCGAGGAGGCCCTGCGCGGGGCCGACATGGTCTTCGTGACCGCCGGCAAGGGCGGCGGCACCGGCACGGGGGCCGCCCCCGTGGTGGCGAAGCTGGCCCGCGAGCAGGGGGCGCTGACGGTCGGCGTCGTGACGCGGCCGTTCACCTTCGAGGGCCGGCGGCGCTCGACGTACGCCGAGGAGGGCATCAAGCGCCTCAAGGAGAACGTCGACTCCCTGATCATCATCCCGAACGACAGGCTCCTGCAGGTCGCCGAGAAGCGGACCAGCATGATGGACGCCTTCAAGATGGCCGACGACGTGCTGAGGAAGGGCGTTCAGGGGATCACGGACCTCATCACGGTGCCCGGCCTCATCAACCTCGACTTCGCGGACGTCCGCACGATCATGCAGAACTCGGGCTCCGCGCTGATGGGCATCGGCGAGTCGAGCAGCGAGGCGAGGGGGGCCGAGGCGGCGAAGACCGCGATCAGCAGCCCGCTTCTAGAAGCCAGCATCGAGGGCGCTACCGGGATCATCCTGAACATCACCGGCGGCACGGACCTCGGGCTCTTCGAGGTCAACGAGGCCGCCGAGATCGTGCACAACGCCGCGCACCAGGACGCGAACCTGATCTTCGGGGCGGTGGTCGACGAGACCTACGGCGAGCGCGTGAGCGTGACGGTGATCGCCACCGGCTTCGACCAGCGCCTCGTCACCCGGCGTCGCGAGGAGCAGGTGATAGAGAGCCCCCGCGACCGTGAGGAGGCGCCGCCCGCCGACAGGGACAGCGGCGACGTTCTCGACATCCCGGCCTTCCTCCGCCGCCGCTAGGCGGCCTGGCCGGGTTAGCCTTTGCAGACCGCACCCTGGATTGAGCGCGCCGCCGATGCCCCGGGCGGCGCGCCTTACGTTACCCCAGAGCCCTCGCCAGCGGGCGCCAGAATCTGGTTTTTTACCCGCAAGGGCGGCGTCTCCGAGCCGCCCTACGACTCGTTGAACGTCTCGACCCTGGTCGGCGACGAGCGCTCCGCCGTCGAAGAGAACCTCTCGCGCATAAGGGCCTCGATGTCGGGCCGGTCCTCCGCCTGGGTGCGGCAGGTAGCCGGCGACGGGGTGGTGCGCGTGGAGGAGGGCCGGTTCGGGGGCGAGGGCGACGCGCTCGTGACCGGGTCCGCGGGCTTCTCGCTCGCCGTCGCGATCGCGGACTGCGTGCCCGTGGCCCTCGTCGGGGACGGGGTCGTGGGGATGGTCCACTCGGGATGGCGGGGGACGCTCAAGGGGATCTCGGGCAAGGCAGCGAAGGAGATGGGCGACCCCTCGGTCGTCCGGGCGTATATAGGGCCCGGCATCCGCCGGTGCTGCTACGAGGTCTCGGAGGAGGTCGCCGGTCGCTTCGCGGACAGGTTCGGCCGGGGGGTGGTAGACGGGCGGATGCTCTCGCTGGCGGCCTCGATCGAGACCGACCTTCGCGAGGCCGGCGTCGCGGAGGTGCACGACCTCGGGCTGTGTACCGGTTGCCGCACCGACCTCTTCTACTCGCACCGCAAGGAGGGACCGAAGACGGGGCGCAACCTCGCGGCGGTGGCGCTGGAACCCGGGGGCCACGGGGGAGGCGCGCGTTAGCTTGCAGGCGACGGAGCCCATACGGGAGCGCGTGGAGGAGGTGCGCGGGAGGATCGCGGAGGCCGCCGTCGAGGGCGGCCGGCGGCCGGAGGACGTGCGGTTTCTCGTCGCCAGCAAGTACTACGAGCCCGAGCAGATCGGCGCGCTCGCGGACGCCGGGATCGGGCTTCTCGGGGAGAACAAGACCGACGACCTCGTCCGCAAGCAGGAGATGTTCCCCGACGCCTTCGAGTGGCACTTTATCGGCCACCTCCAGCGCCGCAAGGCGAAGGAGGCCGTGGGCAGGGTGAAGCTCATTCACTCCGTCGATTCGGTGAGGCTGGTCCAAGAGCTAGCGAAGAGGGCGCCGGAGGGGGGGATCGAGGTGCTCGTGCAGGTCAACGTCAGCGGCGAGGAGGCCAAGTACGGGGTGCCCGAAGGGGAGGTCGAGCCCTTGCTCGAAGCGGCGGCCGGGACCGGCGGAGCGGTGCGCGTGCGGGGCTTCTCCACGCTCGCGCCGCTGGTTGCGGACCCCGAGGATGTACGCTATGTTTTCGCAAAACTGAGGGCGATACGTGATAGGCTGGGGGCTGGTTGGGCCCCCGACTTCGACCTTTCGGAACTTTCCATGGGTATGAGCAACGACTATGCTGTCGCCGTCAAAGAAGGGGCCACTATTGTGAGGATCGGGCGGGCCCTCATCGAGGAAGCCCGGGTTCGGTGAGGCCCGTGAGGAGGTCGGATGGGAGTTAGGGATCAACTCGAGCGCGTCGCCGCGTGGTTCGGTTTCGGCGTGGACGAGGATGATTACTACGAGGAGGAAGAAGAGGAGGGTCGCCGTTACGCCTCCAAGGGCCGTTACGGCAGCGAGCCTCAACAGCCGAGCGAGCCGAGCCCGGCGGTGCGCCGCCTGGGACGCGCGGAGCGCTCCTCGGCGTTCGGCACCTCCCTGGGCGATCTCTTCGGCAGCGAGAACTCGCAGGGGCGCGAGCGCGGCGCCTCCGGCGGCGGCTACAGCGCGGCGCCGCAGAACAACTCGGGACACCTCAGGGCCGTCCCGGACAACAGGGTGGCGCCCTCGACGAGGGTCAGCGTGATCGACCCGACCAACTTCAACGACGCGCAGGCCCTGGCCGACCGCTTCAAGCGCCAGCAGCCCGTGATCCTGAACCTCCAGCACGCCGACGGCGAGCTCTCGCGGCGGATGGTGGACTTCTGCTCGGGGCTGACGTACGCGCTCGACGGCCAGATACAGACCGTCGCCAACCGCGTCTTCCTGCTCACGCCGCGGAACGTCGAGGTCTCGGCCGAGGAGCGCAAGCGGCTCGCCGAGCGCGCGTTCTTCAACCAGCTCTAGTCTCGGGTGGCTTCGACCAAGAAGGTGGGCATCGTCGGGGCGGGCAAGATCGGGGGCTCCCTCGTCGCGCGGCTCTCGGCCTCCCGTGACTTCGACCTCATGGTGAGCGACGTCCACGAGGAGCAGTTGAAACGTTTCGCCGAGGGTTACGGCGTAAGGACGACGCACTCCAACAGAAAGGCCGCCGAGGACAGCGATCTACTTATAGTCGCGGTCAAGCCCTGGGACGTGCTGACGGTCCTGGACGAGGTTGCACCGGCGATCGAGGGTGTGGCGGTCGCGAGCGTGGCGGCCGGGGTCACGATCAAGGCGATCGAGGGGCGGCTCCCGGCGGGTACGCCGGTGCTGCGCGTGATGCCGAACGTCGCCGCCTCCGTCGGGCTGGGCTCCGCCGTCGTCGCGGCCAACGAGGCCGGGCAGGCGCACGTCCCGACCGTCATGGAGATCTTCGGGCACGTCGGGGACGTGATGGAGCTGCCGGAGCGGCTCTTCGACGCGGCGACGGCGCTGCACGGCTCGGGGCCGGCGTACGTCGCGCTCTTCGCGGACGCGCTTATTCAGGCGGGGGTCCGGGAAGGGATACCGCGGGACGTGGCCCGCAGGCTCGTAAACCAGACCATAGGGGGAACTTCGGTGCTGCTCAAGGAGCGGTCCGCGCATCAGATCCGGGACGAGGTCATGACGCCGGGCGGGACGACGGCGGCGGCGTTCGTCGCGATGGAGAAGGCCGGGTTCGTGGCGGCGGTCTACGACGGCATCGAGGCCGCGACCGAGCGCGCCCGGAGGCTGGCGGACTGATGGGGATCGGCCTCACGCTCGCGCAGCTTTTCGGCTTCAGCGTCGGCGACGTGCTCTCCAACATCGTCAACTACGCCTTCTACATCCTCTTCGGGGCGATCCTCGCGTCCATCGTCATAAGCTTCATCCCCAGGTACCCGTCCAGCGGGTTCTTCCAGGCCGTGTACGACGCGGTGCGGGCGATCGTCAACCCGATCCTGGGGCCGATCCGCAGCGTCATACCGCCCCTGCGGATCGGGGGCTTCGGCCTTGACCTCTCGCCGCTTATCGCGATCATAGGGTTGAACATAGCGTCCAGCTTGCTGTTGCTAGTAATCGACGAGTTTATAAGACCGATAACGGGGTGATCTCATGGCTATAAAACCGGTAGACGTCCGCCGCAAGGAGTTCAAGAACAGCCTGCGGGGCTACGACGCGAACCAGGTAGACGACTTTCTCGACGAGGTCGCCGACGAGTTCGAGCGGTCCTTCTCCGAGAACCAGCGGATGAAGGACGAGCTCGCCTCGCTCAAGGGCCGCCTGGAGCAGTTCGAGGAGCTGGAGGGCGCGATCCGGGAGGCGCTCGTCCACGCCCAGCAGGTCGCCCGCGACCTGCGGCGCAACGCTAACAAGGAGGCCGACCTCGTCGTGCGCGAGGCGAAGGAGCAGGCGCACCGCATCCTCGCCGACTCTTCCTCCCGGGTCGAGCGGGTCCAGGAGTCCTACGGCGTCCTGCAGAAGGCGAAGCAGGACTTCCAGAACGACTTCCGCCATCTCCTCAAGAGCTACCTCGCCGTGATGGAGAACGCCGACGTGGCCTCGGCGAAGGAGATCGAAGCCTCCCTCCGCGAGCGGCTCGACACCGAGTCCATCGCCGCCGCCCGTCAGGCCGCCGAGACCCGCCAATCCGAGGGGGCGTTCGACGAGACGACCCGCCAGCCCGGCGTCTCCGGCGAAGTGGGCGAGGACGTGGGTGAGAGCGGGGACGACGTTGGGGCCGAGGACGCGACCCAGCGCATAGAGGTTCCTCAATCCCCGAGCGGCGGCGAATCCGAGTCGATGGCCGCGGACTACCCGGAGCCCGAGGTCGAGGAGCCGGAGGTCGAGCCTTCGACGGCGAGGTCGGGCGCTCAGACGGATGCCCCCGCGAGCGCTGCGGCGAGCGCGCAGGAGACCGGGCCCCTCTCCAGCCTCGACGAGGACGGGGTGCGCGAGGTGGACGCGAGGCCGCTGGCCGCCGAGGAGGTAGACCGGGAGGAGCCCGCGCCGACCGGGGACGGTCCGGCGTACGACCGGTTCTTCGACGAGGAGCGCTCCGGGCAGCAGAAGGCCGAGGAGAGCAGGATCTTCCGGGCCAGCCGCTTCCTCCGCAGGCGTGGCTAGCGCGGGGGCAGAGACCCGCGGGTTCGTCCGACCCTCCAAAGACGGCGTCCTCGTCAGCCTCCGAATCTCGCCCGGGGCCAGGGAGACCTCCCTGAAGGGCTCCACAGCGAGGACGCCGTGAGGCTCTCCGTCGCAGCACCCCCCGTGGACGGTAAGGCGAACGGCGCGGCAGAGCGCTTCCTGGCGGGGCCGCTGGGAGTGCGCGACGCCGACGTGGCCGTCGTCCGAGAGTCCTCCTCGGGCGATGAGTATGTCCTCGTGCGCGGCGGGGAATGCGACGACGTCCCCGTGCGCCTGGGATCTCCCACATAGCGACGCCCGACGCCGAGACGCACGACTTCGAGGTCGGGCCCGCCGAGGCCGGGGAACGCCTCGACCGTCTCGTCGCCCGGCGGCTCGACGTCAGCCGGAGCGCGGCTCGGCGCATGATCGAGGACGGCGCGGTGCGCGTCGGGGGGGAAGAAGCCTCGCCCTCCCGCAAGGCGCGAGCCGGGGAGAGCGTAGAGGCCCGCCTCCCTGATGGTGGCCTCCTCCCGGAGGATATTCCCGTTCCGGTCGTCTACGAGGACGACCACCTCGTCGTCGTGGACAAGCCCGCCGGGCTCGTCGTGCATCCCGGGGCCGGGAACTCCTCGGGGACGCTCGTCAACGCGCTGTTGAGCAGGGGCATAGCGGGCGGGGAGGATCCGGATCGGCCCGGGGTGGTGCAGCGCCTCGACCGCGATACCTCGGGGCTCATGGTGCTTGCGAAGGACGAGGCCGCCTACGAGGGGCTCGTGGCGGCGCTCTCCGCGCGGGTGGTCAAGCGCCAGTACAGGGCCGTGGTCGAGGGCGTCGGCCTGCCCGCGACGGGGAAGGTCGACTCCCCGGTCGGGCGCCACCCCACGAACCCGACCCTGATGACCGCGGGCGTCGGCAGGCAGGCGGTGACGCACTTCGAGGTCGTCTCGGAGGCGGGGGGCCACACCATGCTCGCGGTGAGGCTCGAGACGGGGCGGACCCACCAAATCCGGGTCCACCTCTCGGCCATCGGCTTCCCGGTCTACGCCGACCCGCTGTACGGTACGCCCGTTCCGGACGCGCGGCTCTGGCTCCACGCCGAACGGCTCGGCTTCGAGCACCCGGTGACGGGCGAGGCGATGGAGTTCGAGTCCGGGATACCGGACGAACTCCGGGAGGCGGCGCGCCGGCTGGGCTTCTGAGATTGGCGTCGGACCAGGGTCCTGCGGGCGAGGCGCAGGGCGGGCTCGCTTGATTCCCAACGGCCGCTTTGGTAGTGTCACCGGAAATTTGCCGATCCTTTAACGGCGCCCCGTGAGGCGCGAAGGGGGTAGTAGCTTGAGACGTTCGAGCGCCGACGCTCGTCGGCACGACAGGCGCGGCCGGGCGGAGACGCCGGCCGGGGGCCGAAGTTCCGAGATCCTCTCCAAAGACGGACTCGACCGCTCCCTGAGGCGCATCTCGCACGAAATCCTGGAGCGCAACGCAACCTGCTTGGAAGATCTGGCCCTCGTCGGCGTGCTCACGCGGGGGTGCCGCTGGCGCGCAGGATCGCGGAGAACATAAAGCGCTTTGAGGGCCTGGAGGTGCCGGTCGGCTCCCTGGACATCACGCTCCACCGCGACGACCTCGGGGACCACGGCGAGGAGCCGGAGGTGAGGGGAGCCGCCTGCCGTTCGACGTCGCGGGTAAGACGGTCGTCCTCGTCGACGACGTGCTCTACACGGGCCGGACCAGCCGGGCCGCGATGGACGCCCTCCTGGAGATGGGCCGGCCGGCGGCGATACGGCTCGCGATCCTCGTAGACCGGGGGCACCGCGAGCTGCCCATCCGGGCGGACTACGTCGGCAAGAACGTCCCGACCAGCCGCGCCGAGACCGTGCGGGTCAGGCTCGTCGAGACCGACGGAGAAGACGGGGTGATCACCGTTGCGCGCTAGAAACCTGCTCTCGCTGGAAGAGACGAGCCGCGCCGAGCTCCGCGAGGTGCTCGACCTCGCGCGCGAGCACGCCGCCGGTCCCCTGGACCGCCCGCTCGCCGGCAAGACCGTCTGCCTCGCCTTCTTCGAGGCCTCCACGCGCACCGCCGTCTCCTTCGAGCTCGCCGCCCGCAGGGCCGGGGCCGACGTCATCTCACTCTCCGAGAAGGGCTCGTCGCTCGAGAAGGGCGAGGGCCTGATCGACACGGTGGTCACCCTCGACAGCCTCGGGGCCGACGCCATAGTCCTGCGCCACCCCGCCGCCGGAGCGGCCAGAATCGCCGCCCTCCACACGGGGGCCGCGGTCGTCAACGCCGGCGACGGGCGCGGGCAGCACCCGACCCAGGCCCTCCTCGACCTCCACGCCCTCTCGGACCGCTTCGGGGGCTTCGACGAGCTGATCGGCCGCAGGGTCGCCGTCGTCGGAGACGTGCTGCACAGCCGGGTGGCGCGCAGCGTGATCCCGGCCTTCCGGGCCGCCGGGATGGAGCTCGCCATCGTCGCCCCCCGGACCCTGCTGCCGCTCGAAGCCGACGCCTGGGGCCTCCCCGTGCTCCCCTCGGTCGACGACGCGATCGACTGGGGCGCCGACGTCCTCTACGCCCTCCGCCTGCAGAAGGAGCGCATGACGGGCGGCTCCCCGCGCGTCCCCTCCGTCCCCGAGTACGCCCGGTACTACGGCGTGGCGAAGCGGCACCTCGCGGCCGGGGCCCTCGTGATGCACCCGGGGCCTGTCAACCGGGGCGTCGAGGTCGCGGGCGACGTGGTCCTGGACGCCTCTTCGCTTATCCCGGATCAGGTCGGATCCGGCGTCGCCGTCCGCTCGGCCGTCCTCGCCCTCACCATGGGCGCCGTCCCGAGCAGGGTAGCCGCGTGACGCACGGGGCACCTACGAACATCCCCACACACGGGCCGGACGACCTCGTCGTCCGCGGCGCCCACGTCCTCGACCCGGCCTCCGGCCTCGACGGGGTGATGGACGTCCGGGTCTCCGGCGGGCGCGTCGCCGAGGTCGGCGAGGGGCTGAGGGGCACCCGGAGCCTCGACGCCGACGGGCTCCACCTCTTCCCCGGTTTCACGGACGTACACGCCCATTGGCGCACCCCGGGCCGGGAGGACGAGGAGACGGTAGAGACCGGCTCTGCCGCGGCGGCGGCGGGCGGCTTCACGGGCGTGGTGATGATGCCGAACACGGACCCCGTGATCGACCGTCCCGTCGTCGTCTCCGGGCTGGTCCGGCGCGTCGAGGGGGAGTCGCGGGTTCGCGCCTACGTCTCGGCGGCCCTGCACGAGGGCTTGAAGGGCGAGCGCCTGACGGAGATGCGCCTGATGAGGGAGGCCGGCGCGTTCTGCGTCTCCGACGACGGGCTCGGCACGCAGTCCGCGGGCGTCTTGCGCAACGCGATGCTCTACGCCAAGGACGCGGGGATGCCCGTGATCCTCCACTGCGAGGACCACACCCTCGCGACGGGCGTCGTCCACGAAGGGGTCGCGGCGGCCCTGGCCGGGCTCCCCGGCTCCCCCGGCAGCGCCGAGGACGTCGCCACGGCGACCGCGCTCGTCCTCGCCGCCGAGACCGGCGCGAGGGTCCACGTCACCCACGTCTCGACCGCGCTCTCGGCCGCCCTCGTGGGCTTCTTCAAGGGGAACGTCCCCGGCGCGGACGTCACGGCGGACACGACGCCGCACCACCTGACGCTCACGGACGAGCTCGTCCGGACCCTCGAAGGGATGTACCGGGTGAACCCGCCCCTGAGGCCGGAGGGCGACAGGCTGGGCGTCGGAGGGGCCCTGCGGGATGGTATCCTTGACTTCGTCGCGACGGACCACGCGCCGCACGCCTCCGAGGAGAAGGACCTCCCGCTGGAGGAGGCCGCGCCCGGTTTTCTCGGGCACGAGACGGCCTTCTCGGCGCTCTACACGGAGTTGGTGCTGGGCGGGCATCTCTCGCTGGAGAGGCTCGTCGGGGCGATGGCCTCGGCGCCCGGCGCATGGGTCGGCGACGGGGCAGGGAGGATAGCGGAGGGGGCGCCGGCCGACCTCGCGCTCGTGGACCTCTCCGAGGAGTGGACGGTGCGGGGCGAGGGGCTCCTCAGCCGCTCCGGGAACAGCCCCTACATAGGGAGAAGCCTCAAGGGGCGAATCGTCGGTACGATGGTCGGCGGAGAGCTTGTACAGGATCGGACGGGAGCAAGGTTTGGGTCAAGGGCGTAGCATCAACTATCTTGGACCGCTGGCGGGCGGAGCCGGGCCCTCGTGGTCCTGGAGGACGGAACCCACTTCTCCGGCTGGACCTTCGCCGGGGACGGCGACGTAGCGGGAGAGGTCGTCTTCACCACCAGCATGGTCGGCTACCAGGAGACCCTGACCGACCCGTCGTACCGCGGCCAGATCGTGCTCTTCACCTACCCCCTGATCGGGAACTACGGCGTGATCCCCGACGACGCGGAATCCAGAAAGGTTCAGGCCGCCGCCGTCCTCGTCCGCCAGTACACCGAGTACCCGAGCAACTGGGCGAGCGAGCTCTCCCTCGGCGACCTGCTGGAGGCGCACGGCACCCTCGGCGTCGAAGGCATCGACACCCGCGCCCTCACCCGTCACCTGAGGGACAAGGGCGCGATGCGCGGCATCATCTCCACCACGGAGACGAACGTTGAAGTCCTGAGCGAGAAGGCGAAGTCTCACCCTTCGATGGAGGGTCTCGACCTCGCGTCGTCGAGCGCGCAGCTCACCGAGCCGACCCTGCTGCCGGCGTTGGGCGAGGAGCGCTGCCGCGTCGTCGCCCTGGATTACGGGGTGAAGGGCTCCATCTACCGCGAGCTCAGGAGCCGCGGCGCTACCGTCCTCGCGGTGCCCGGCTCGACGGGGGCCGAGGAGATCCTGAGTTACCGTCCCGACGGCATCTTCCTCTCCAACGGGCCCGGCGACCCGGCCGCCCTGGAGAAGGCCGCCGCGACGGTCGAGGACGTCATGGGCGAGGCGCCGGTCTTCGGCATCTGCCTCGGCCACCAGCTTCTCGGGCTCGCCCTCGGGTGCATCACCTACAAGATGCCCTTCGGCCACCACGGGGCGAACCACCCCGTGAGGAACCTGGAGACGGGCAAGATCGAGATCACGAGCCAGAACCACGGCTTCGCGGTCGTCGGGGAGAAGCTCCCCGAGGGCGTCGAGCTCACGCACCAGAACCTCTACGACGGCACGGTCGAGGGCCTGAAGAGCTCCTCGCTCCGCGCCTGGAGCGTCCAGTACCACCCCGAATCGAGCCCCGGGCCCCACGACTCGGGCTACCTCTTCGACGATTTCGTCGAGGTGGCCTCCGGCGCCCGGGCGCTCTAGAGGAGACCTTTCTTGCCGCGCCGCAACGACCTTTCGAGCATCCTCATCATCGGCTCCGGCCCGATAGTCATCGGCCAGGCCGCCGAGTTCGACTACTCGGGAACTCAGGCCTGCCGGGCCCTGCGCGACGAGGGCTACCGCGTCATCCTCGTCAACTCCAACCCCGCCACGATCATGACCGACCCCGAGCTCGCGGACGTGACCTACGTCGAGCCCCTCACGGTCGAGACGGTGGCGGAGATCCTGCGCCGCGAGCGCCCCGACGCCCTGCTCCCGACCCTCGGCGGCCAGACGGCCCTGAACCTCGCCATCGAGCTGCACGAGGCGGGCGTCCTCGAAGACCTCGGGGTCGAGCTCCTCGGCGCCTCGGTCCCCTCGATCCAGATGGCCGAGGACCGCCAGCTTTTCCGAGAAGCGATGGACAGGATCGGCCTGAAGGTCCCCGAGAGCGAGGTCGTGAGCCGCGTCGACGAGGCGCTGGAACTGGCCGCGCGCATCGGGTACCCCCTGATCCTGCGCCCCAGCTTCACCCTCGGCGGCAAGGGCGGCGCCACCGTCCACGACGCCGAGGAGCTGCGCACCGCCGTCGACGACGCCCTGGACGCCAGCCCCGTCCGCAGCGTCCTCGTGGAGCGCAGCGTCGCGGGCTGGAAGGAGTTCGAGCTCGAGGTCATGCGAGACGTCGTCGACAACGTCGTCGTCGTCTGCTCCATCGAGAACATCGATCCCATGGGCGTCCACACCGGCGACTCCATCACCGTCGCCCCCGCCCAGACCCTCTCCGACCGCCAGTACCAGACGCTGCGCGACGCATCTTTACGCATAATACGTGAGATTGGGGTTTCGACGGGGGGTTCGAACATACAGTTCGCGGTCGACCCCGACGCGGACGACTTCTACGTGATCGAGATGAACCCGCGGGTATCGAGGAGCAGCGCGCTGGCGAGCAAGGCGACGGGTTTCCCGATCGCGAAGATAGCGGCGAAGCTCGCGGTGGGTTACTCGCTGGACGAGATCCCGAACGACATCACCCGCGCGACCCCGGCCTCCTTCGAGCCGGCGCTGGACTACGTGGTCACCAAGATCCCGCGGTTCGCCTTCGAGAAGTTCCCGGCGGCGGCGCCGCGCCTCTCCACGAAGATGCACAGCGTCGGCGAGGTCATGGCCATCGGCCGGACGTTCACGGAGAGCCTTCTGAAGGCTATGGTTTCGCTGGAGGTAGAGCCCCAGGACATAAAGGCCAGCCTCGACGAGCCGAACCCGTACAGGATCTTCGCCGTCTTCGACGCCTTGCGGGCGGGGTCGGATATACCCGAGATCTGCGACAAGACGAAGATCGACCCGTTCTTTATCGCCTCCATAGCCAGGATCGTCGCGGCCGAGGGCTCCGTCTCGGAGACGCTCTCGGCGGAAGAGCTCATGGAGCTCAAGCGGACCGGCCTCCCGGACGAGGCGATAGCCACAGCGGCGGGCACGTCGACCGAGGTGATACGGGGCGTCCGCAGGGCTCTCGGCGTCCGACCGACCTACAAGTCCGTCGACACCTGCGCCGGGGAGTTCCCCGCCCGCACGCCCTACTTCTACTCGACCTACGAGGTCGAGGACGAGGTCGTCCGGGGCGAGAACCCGTCCGTGGTCGTCCTCGGGAGCGGCCCGAACCGCATCGGGCAGGGCATCGAGTTCGACTACGCCTGCGTGCACGCGAGCTACGCGCTGGTCGAGGCCGGCTACGACGCGGTGATGGTCAACTCAAACCCCGAGACCGTCTCGACGGACTACGACACCTCGACGAGGCTCTACTTCGAGCCGCTGACCGCCGAGCACGTCCTGGAGGTCGTACGGCGCGAAAGGCCGGAGGGCGTGGTGCTCCAATTCGGCGGCCAGAGCCCCCTGAAGCTCGCCGACGAGCTCGAAAAGAACGGCGTCAAGATCCTCGGCACCACCCCCGACGCCATCGACCTCGCCGAGGACCGCTCCCGCTTCGGGGCGCTCCTCGAAGAGCTCGGCATCCCGCATCCACGGTTCGGGACGGCATCCTCGGCCGAGGAGGCGAGGACCGTCGCCCACGAGCTCGGCTATCCCGTGGTCGTGCGGCCATCTTACGTCCTCGGGGGGCGCAGGATGGAGATCGTCTACGACGACACGGATCTCGACCTGTATTTGAGGTCCAGCGTGAGCACGGACCCGGAGCACCCGATCCTCATCGACAAGTTCATGGAGGACTACATGGAGGTCGACGTGGACGCCGTCTCCGACGGGAGGACGTCTACGTCGGCGGGATCATGGAGCACGTCGAGGAGGCGGGGTTCACTCCGGCGACTCGAGCTGCGTGACCCCCCGATCTCGCTGCACAGGGCGCTCCTCGAGCGCATCGAGGACTACACGCGCCGCCTCGCCCTCTCGGTCGGGGTGGTCGGGCTGATGAACATACAGTTCGTCGTCCGGGGCGAGGACGTCATGGTGATCGAGTGCAACCCTCGCGCCTCCCGGACGGTGCCGTTCGTCTCCAAGGCGACCGGGGTGCCCCTCGCGAAGGTGGCGACGCGCGTCCTCGTCGGCGAGAAGCTGCGGGATATGAGCCTCGGGTCGCACACGAACGGCCGCTTCAGCGTCAAGGCGCCGGTCTTCCCGTTCGACCGCTTCGCGGGCGTCGACCCCCTGCTCGGCCCCGAGATGCGCTCGACCGGCGAGGCGATGGGGATAGATCCGACCTTCGGCGGCGCCTTCGCCAAGGCGCTGACGGCGGCGGGCCAGACCCTCCCCGCGAGCGGCCGGGTCTACATCTCGGTCGCCAACCGCGACAAGCGCACCGTCGTCCTCATAGCGCGGGCGTTCGCCGACCTCGGGTTCGAGCTCTTGGGTAGCGAAGGCACGGCCGAGGTTCTGAGCAACAACGGCCTCAGAGTGTCCGTCGTCCCGAAGATAGGGGTCGGCGAGGACGACGTGCTCGGGCTCATAGAGCGGGACGGGGTCGACCTGATCGTCAACACCCCGTGGGGCCGGGGTGCGAGGACGGACGGCTACCAGATCCGTCGCAAAGCCCTCATGCACGGTGTCCCCTGCATAACGACGCTCGCCGGAGCGGCGGCGGCGGTACAGGGCATAGAGTCGAAGATAAGGGGCGGCCTCGGGCGCGTAAACTCCCTCCAGAGCCTCTACGCCGCGAGGGCCTGACCCTCCGTTGAAGCTCCACCCCGTCGAGGTGCTTAGCAGGGAGGAGCACGGCCGCCACGTCCTCCTTCGCTACGGGTGGACGGGCGCCGCTCCGCAGCCCGGCCAGTTCGTCATGGCCCGCCCCGGGCGGCACGCGGGCCTCGACCCCTTCCTCCCCCGGCCCCTCTTCGCTCATGACCACGACGGCGAGGTCGCGAGCCTGCTCTTCGAGGTCCGCGGACGCGGCACCGCCCTCCTCGCCGAAGAGGACGCGGGACTCCTCGTCAGCGCGCCGCTCGGGCACGGTTTCGCCGTTCGAAGCGGCGGACCCGTTGCCCTGATCGGCGGGGCGTCTGGGTCTCGCCCTTGAAGCTTCTCTCCCGGCGGCTGGAGGACTCGGGGATCGAGCACGACGTCTACCTGGAGGTTCCGGGGATGCCCGGAGGCCTACGCCAGCTTCCTGCGCTCCCGCTACGAGGGCGCGACGCTCGTCGAGACGGGGGGGCCGGGGACCCCTCGCGGGCGGTCCTCGACCGGGTCGGAGACCTCTCTCGCTACGCCGCGCTCTACGCGAGCGGGACGGCGGAGACCCTCGGCGCGACGAAGCGCGCGGCCGTCGACGGGGTGGTCCCCGCCCAGCTCGCCCTCCGGGAGAGGATGGCCTGCGCCAACGGCTCCTGTTACGGTTGCGCCGTCCCGTGTGGGAGGCGGGGGAGAAGACGTACCAGAGGACCTGCGTGGAGGGCCCGGTCTTCGAGGCGGAGGCGCTGGCGTGGTAGCCGGATCCGGGGACACGGTGATGGCGGGAGCCCTCGCCGTCGAGCTCTGCGGCATACCCCTGCGGACCCCCCTGATCCCCGCCGCCGGCACCCTCGGCAAGGAGGCGCTCGACGGCTCTGAGGAGGTCTACGGGGCGATGCTCCCGAAGACCGTCACGCCGGGGCCGCGCGCGGGCAACCCGCCGCCGCGCCTCGCGGAGGCGCCGTCCGGCATGATCAACTCCATCGGACTCCAGAACCCCGGCCTCGACGCCTTCCTCAAAGACCTCGACGCCTTCCACGCGGTCGGCCTCCCGCTCTTCGTCTCCGTCGCGGGCGACACGGTCGCCGAGTTCGCCTCGACGTGCGGGGCGCTGGCCTCCGACGGCCGCGTCTCGGCCGTCGAGCTCAACCTCTCCTGCCCGAACGTCGAGCACGGCGGCGGGACCTTCTGCGCCGGCCCCTCGACCGTCGGGGAGGTCGTGGCGGCCTCGAGGGAGGCGCTGGGCGGGGCGAAGCCGCTGCTCGTGAAGCTGGCGAACGACGGCGTGACATCCAACGCGGTGGCGGCGGAGGACGCGGGCGCGGACGCCGTCACGGTCATAAACACCCTCCCGCGCTCGTCGTGGACGCGGGGGAGAGGCGCGTCTTCCTGCGCGGGGGCTCTCGGGCCGGCGATCAAACCCGTCGCGCTCCGGGCGGTCTACGAGGTCTCGCGGGCCGTGAGGATCCCCGTCGTCGGCTGCGGGGGGTGACGAGCGGCACCGACGTCGCCGAGTTCATGCTCGCGGGGGCGACGGCGGTGCAGGTCGGGGCGGGCGGCTTCGTGCGGGAGCCCGGGCGATGCTCGCCGAGTTCGAGGAGTACCTGCGCGACGGCGGGTTGCTCGCCAGGGAGCTCCCCCTGGCCATCGGAACTTGAAGGGTTACGCTGGTATAATTTCGGGTCGATGCTGAGGCGCGCACCAGAGAGAACTTCGCAGGAACGCCGCAGCGCGTTGGAGGAGGCCAACCGGATCCGGTTCGCCCGCGCCGACGCGAAGCGAGAGCTCAAGAGCGGAGGAAGAAACATCTACGGCCTGCTCATGGACCCTTCCGAGGAGCTCAAGGGCGCCAAGGTCGAGGAGATGCTCCTCGCCGTCCGCGGGATGGGGCGGGTAAAGGTCACCAGGATTCTTCGCGAGGCGGGTGTGAGCCGGTCGAAGACCCTCGTCGGCCTCACGCACGGCCAGCGCGACCGCCTGCTCGAGGCTCTGGGTTGCGACGAGGACGCCTGATCGTCGTCTCCGGGCCCTCCGGAGCAGGCAAATCCACCCTTATCCGCCAGGCCCTCTCGGAGGTCCCCGAGCTGGCCTACTCGGTCTCCGCGACCACCCGCAAGCCCCGCGAGGGCGAGGTCGACGGCCGCGACTACCTCTTCATATCGCGCGAGGAGTTCGAGCGCTGGATCGAGGAGGGCAGGTTCCTGGAGTGGGCCGAGTACTCGGGCAACCTCTACGGGACGCCGGAGGAGAAGGTCGAGGAGTTCCTCGACGAGGGGCGCTCGGTGATCCTGGAGATAGAGCTTCAGGGGGCGCGCAAGGTGCGCGAGAAGCGGCCGGACGCGGTGATGGTCTTTGTCAGGGCGCCGTCCCTTGAGGAGACCCGGAAGCGCCTCGAGGGCCGGGCGACCGAGGACACCGAGGCGATGGAGCTGCGCATGGCGACGGCCCTCGGCGAGGTTGCGGCCATGGACGAGTTCGACCGCGAGGTCGTCAACGGGGACCGTGAGCGGGCGCGGGAAGATATGATCAGGACGATGAGAGAGATTATAGGAGGCAAGTGAGATGCTGAACGAGCTGAAGATAGACAACCTTCTCGGCAAGGTCGACTCGCGCTACGGGCTCGTGCTCGCGGGCGCGCGCCGCGCGCGCCAGATCAACGAGTACACCGCGACCCTGGGGCTGAACGATTCGCTCGGCATCCCCGGTCCGCAGGTCCACACCCGCTCCCAGCACCCCCTGAGCATCGCCTTCGAGGAGCTCCGCTCCGGCAAGCTCGAGGTCGGCTTCAAGAAGTCCCAGGAGGAGCTGGAGCATGAGGTCGAGCAGGAGGTCGGGGCCGCCGGCGGCGACGCCTTCGGCGTGAACGCCGGGATCCCCGGTACGGGCCCGACGGTCGGCGAGCCGCAGGAGGACGGCGGCGACGACCCGGACGGCGAGGGCGCCGCTTAAACAGAACCCGGGCGCCCTCCCCGCCGTGATCCTCCTCGTGGTCGGCCCGGGACCGGGCTCTCTCCGCGCCCCCGAGGTTGCCCGCGAGCTCTCCTCGGCCGGGCACGAGGTCGAGGTCTTTCTGGAGCCGCGCGCCCGGCTCTTCGCCGGTCCGGCGGCCTTCGCGACCGTGGCTCGCGTCGTCGGTGTGCCGACCGCCGCGCCCGAGGCCGCCGTCTTCGCCCCCGCGACCGCCGCAACCCTGGCACGCCTCGCCCGGGCGTGGGGGCGCGGCCTCCCCTTCGACGTCGCTGCGGGCGTCCCGCGGTGGTCGCGCCCGAGCTCGACGAGGCCACCGCCGCGCACCCCGCCGTGCGGGAGAACCTGGCGCTGCTGGAGGCGGACGGCTTCCGCGTCTTCGGCGGCGCCGGCGGGGAGATGGCCTCGCCCGTGGGGTGGCCGGCGCCCTGCTGAACGCGATGGACGGGCCGCTCTCCGGCATGCGGGTCTTGATCACGGCCGGGGGACGCGGGAGCCCATCGACCGGGTGCGGGTCGTCAGCAACCGCTCGTCGGGGAAGATGGGGCGCGCCGTCGCCCGCGAGGCGTGGCGCCGCGGCGCCGGGGTGACGGTCGTCGCGGCGAACGTCGAGGGGGCCGAGCCGGGGTCACCTGGGTCCCGGTCGAGACCTACGCGGAGCTCGAGGAGGCGACCGTGCGCCTCGCGCCCGAGGCCGATGCCCTGATCATGGCGGCGGCCGTCTCGGACTTCACCCCGGCCGAGGTAGAGGAGGGGAAGATACGGCGCGGCGGGCGGAAGGAGTTGGAGCTCAGACTCGTCGCGACCGGCGACATACTGCGGGCCGTTCGCGAGGGGAACCCGGAGCTCTTTATGGTAGGATTCGCCGCGACGCATGGGAACCCCGTGTCCGACGCCCGTGAGAAGCTGGGGCGAAAGGGTGTGGACCTCGTGGTGGGGAACGACGTTTCGCTCGCGGGGGCCGGGTTCGGCTCCGACGACAACGAGGTATACATCGTCGGCCCCGAAGGCGAGCAGTTCGTACCCCGGGCGTCCAAGCGGGAGGTGGCCGGTCGGATACTGGACGCCCTCGCTGCCAACATAGGCGAGGAAAGGGCTGGTTGATGGCTGAGAGGACGGTACCTAGGACGTCGGAAGAGGGGGGCGAGTCCGGCTTGGCCACCTCGCACCTCTTCACCTCCGAGTCGGTAACCGAGGGGCACCCGGACAAGATAGCCGACCAGATCTCCGACGCCATCCTCGATGCCGCCCTCGCGCGGGACCCCATGAGCCGGGTCGCCTGCGAGACGCTCGTCACGACCGGCCTCGTCGTCGTGGCCGGTGAGATCACGACCGAGACCTACGTGGACATCCCGACCATCGTGAGGAGCAAGGTCTCCGAGATCGGCTACACCCGCGCCAAGTTCGGCTTCGACGCCGAGACGTGCGGCGTGATCGTCTCCATCGACCCGCAGTCGGCGGACATCGCCCAGGGGGTCGACCGCGCGATGGAGGTCCGCGAGTCCGAGATGACGGAGTCCGAGCTCGACGAGGTCGGGGCCGGGGACCAGGGGATGATGTTCGGATACGCCTGCCGCGAGACCGAGGAGCTCATGCCGCTGCCCATCACCCTCGCCCACGCCCTTACCCGTCGGCTCTCCGAGGTCAGGAAGTCCGGCGCCCTCCCGTACCTCAGGCCGGACGGCAAGAGCCAGGTGACCGTCCGCTACGAGGGCTCGCGCCCGGTCGCGGTCGACAAGGTCCTGATCTCCGCCCAGCACCAGGACGGGATGGAGGCGCGGATCAAGAACGACCTCCTGGAGGCCGTCATCGAGCCGACCATCCCGGCGGAGTTCTACGAGCGGGGCCGGACGGACATACTGGTCAACCCGACGGGCCGCTTCGTGACCGGCGGCCCCCAGGGCGACGCCGGGCTCACGGGGCGCAAGATCATCGTCGACACCTACGGCGGCGCGATCCCGCACGGCGGCGGGGCTTTCTCCGGCAAGGACCCGACGAAGGTCGACCGCTCGGGCGCCTACGCCGCCCGCTGGGTCGCCAAGAACGTGGTCGCCGCCGGGCTCGCGGAGCGGTGCATGATCCAGGTCGCCTACGCGATCGGGGTCGCCCACCCGGTGAGCCTGCTCGTCGAGACCTTCGGCACCGAGACCGTGGACCGCACGACCCTCCACGCGCTCGTCGAGGAGCACTTCGACCTCAGGCCCGGCGCCCTGATCCGCGACCTCGAGCTCCGTCGCCCGATCTACGCCCAGACCGCCGCCTACGGCCACTTCGGCCGCAGCGAGCCCGGCTTCACCTGGGAGGACACCTCGCGCGCCGCCGACCTGCGCCGCGCCGCCGGCCTGTAATTGACCGGGCCCACGACGACCTCCTCCCGCCGTCGGCGGGGCCCGGCGCGACGGGAAGCGGGACGGGTAGCCAGGGTTAGCCTCCTGATCCCGTCCCACGCCCTCCCGCCCCTCGACTACCTCGTCCCCGAAGACCTCGCCGGCGAGGTCCGGGTCGGCACGGCCGTGACGGCCCCCCTCTCGGGCTACGCCCGCCTCGGCATCGTGGTCGGTCTCGAACGCCAGGGGGAGAACCGGACGCTCGAGGAGGTCCGAACGGTCGTCCCGTCGCTCTCCCTGCGCCCGGCCGTGGTGAGGCTCTGCGGCTGGGCCGCGATGGCCTCGGCCCAGCCGCTCCCGGCCGTCCTCCAGGCGGCACTCCCGCCCGGGGTCAAGCTCGCCTACGAGGTGCTGCGTCCTGCCCGGGACTGGCCCTGGAGGGCGGGGGATTCGGTCACGCGGACGGAGCTGCGCCGTACCCTCGGGGCACCAGCCTCCAGAGCGGCGGAGGTGGAGGGCAGGATCTCCCTCTCCCCGATCCACCCGCGGCGGCGGACCGTGGAGTGGGCCGTGCCTTCGGGGGAAGCGGGCACCGAGCCCCCGACCCGGGCGACCCGTCAGCGGGAGCTTCTCCGGGTTCTGGAGGAGCAACCCGGCGGCCTGCCCGTCCGGGAGCTTCTCCGGATGACCGGCGCCGGGCGCGCCACCTTGAACCAGCTCGTCCGGCGCGGCGCGGTTCGGGTAGAGGAGAGGCCGGACGCAGCCCCGATCTCCTACACGCGCGGCTCGGGGATCGACCTCGACGGGTACCTCGGGGGCGCGAGGCGGGCGCTCGACGGGGGAGGGGCGTGGGTGTGGCGCGCGCCCACGGGCGAGGGGGCCATGGCGGCCGCCGCGATCTCGCGCCTCGCGGCCCGGCGCGGAGGGCAGACCCTGGTGCTCGCGCCGGACGTCGGGTGCGTCGAGAAGCTCGCGCGGGATCTCGTGCGCCTGCTCCCGGCCGGGCTGACGGTCTCCCCCTACCACGGCTCCCTCGGGCGCGAGCGCGCCACGGCGTACGAGGCGGCGCGCAGCGGCGAGGTCGACGTCCTCGTCGGCACGCGGACGGCGGCGCTCGTGCCGCTGGCCTCCCTCGGAGCGATCTGCGTGGTCGACGAGCCGAACGAGGACCACCGGGCCTCGGCGGACCACAAGGGGCTCCACGTCCACGCCCGCGAGCTCGCCATGGCGCGCGCCCGGATCGAGAACGCCGCCGCGATCTTCCTCTCCCCGACCCCCTCGCTCAGGCTCTACGCGCCGGAGAGCGGGACGCGCCGTCTGCCGCCCCGACCGCCGGCTCGCTGGCCCTCGATCGGCGTCGTCGACACGCGCGGAACGGGCGCCGCGCTGAGCTCGTCCCTCGTCGCCGCCTGCCGCGAGACCGTCGGGTCGGGGGGCGGGTAGGCGTCGTGGTCGGCAGGCGCGGCCTCGCCACCAGCGTCTCCTGCGGCCGGTGCGGGCACGTCCTGCTCTGTCCCTCTTGCGAGCGTCCGCTCGCCCCGCATGGCGGGGGGCCGCGAGCGCCGCCTCGAAGAACGGCTCGCCGAGCGGCGCCCTGGTCTGCGGGGGTGCGGGCTGCGGGAGGGGACCCCGGGCTCTTGCCCGGCCTGCGGGACCGCGCGTCTCATGGCCGTCGGCCTCGCCGCGGAGGGGGTGAGGGACGCCCTCGCGGACGAGCTCGGGGTGGTGGTTGGGCTGGCGTCGGTCGAGGATCGGGACGGCGGGGGGCGAGGGTCGTGGTGGGTACGCCGCGGCTCGTCCTATGCGGGGCGTGGGAGACCGTGATCGTTCCGGAGGCGGACGCGTTCTTGTCGGGTTCGTTCTCTGCCGAGAAGGGCTTCAGGGTTCTGTACCGGGCGGCGGAGGCGAGCCGGACCAGGGTCCTCGCGCAGACGCGTACGCCGGAGCATCCCGCGCTTCTGGCGGCGCTCCGGGGCGACTACGAGTCCTTCGCGGAGAGGGAGCTTCCGAGGCGCCGGACTCTGGGCTATCCGCCGCACGGCCACATGGCGGAGATCTCGCTAAGCGGGCCCGAGGGCGAGGTGCGGCGTGCGGTAGAATCCAAGCTGCGGCCGGCCCTCGGGCCGGGGGTTACGGCGACGGACCCCATGCCGCTTGCGGCGTCCGGGCACGACGGGGGGCGTACCGTGTGGCGGCTGCTCCTCCGGGGGCGCGCCCGCGCCGAGGTCGCGTCGGCCGCGGCGGTCGTAGCGAAGGCGGCGGCCGGGACCGGCGGCAAGCTCCGGGCGCGGATCGAGATGGACCCGAGGAGGTATGAACATGGCACACGAGATCAGGACGTTCGGCGACCCCGTGCTGAAGTCGAGGGCGACGCCGGTCAAGGAGTTCGACGATTCCTTGCAGAAGCTCGCCGAAGAGATGCTGAAGATCATGCGCGAGAACGACGGGGTCGGCCTGGCGGCGAACCAGATCGGCCGCCTCAAGCGCATCCTCGTCGCCGCGTACGAGGAGGAGAACGGGGAGACGGTGGAGTTCGCCGTCGTGAACCCGAAGATCGAGGAGCGCTCGGAGGAGACCGATAAGCTGGAGGAGGGCTGCCTCTCGCTGCCCGGCACGAGGGTGGACGTCGAGAGGCCGACGGCGGTGACGATCACGGGACAGAACCCGTCCGGCGAGCCCCTGCGGGTGGAGGCCGAGGGCCTCCTCGCGCGCATCTTCCAGCACGAGATCGACCACCTCGACGGCGTCCTCATCCTGGACCGCACCGACCGCGAGTCGCGCAAGCAGGCCATGCGCGAGATGCGCGAGCGCAACCTCGCCCGCGGCTAGCGTCCCCGACGCCCCATGAAGCTAGCCTTCGCCGGCACCCCGAGCTTCGCCGCGACGATCCTGCGGGGCCTCCTGGGCTCCGAGCACGAGGTCGGGCTCGTGATCTCCCAGCCCGACCGGCCCCGGGGCCGGGGCCGGAAGGTCACCCGTAGCCCCGTCGCGGAGCTCGCCACCGAGGCGGGGCTCTCGCTGGCTCAGCCCGCCCGCATCGGCGAGGCGGCCGGGGAGATCTCCGCCCACGACGCCCTCGTCGTCGCCGCCTACGGCCAGATTCTGCGCGCCGATACCATCTACGCGGCCCCCTCGGGGCCTGGAACGTCCACGCCTCCCTGCTCCCCCGCTACCGCGGCGCCGCCCTATCGAGCGCGCCATCATGGCGGGGAGGGGGAGACCGGCGTCTCCTTGATGCGCATGGACGAGGGCCTCGACACCGGCCCCTTCGCCCTACAACTCAGGACGCCCATCCCGCCCGACATGACCGGGGGCGAGCTCACCGCCGCGCTCGCGGAGCTTGGAGCTAAAGCTGTGGTAGAGGGTATGTCTAGCCTCGCCAAAAAAATGCTAACCCTCACCGAACAGGATAACGATCTGGCCACCTACGCACCTAAACTCGGGGATGAGGAGAGGGTGATACGGTGGGGTGAGCCGGTCGAAAGGGTGCACGATCGGGTCCGTGCTCTTACACCACATATAGGAGCACGCGCCTATCATCCGGATCTGTCCGGTCCGATCAAGGTGCTGCGCGCCAGGATCTCCGAGAAAAACGTTCGAAGAGGAGTCCCGGGAACTATTTTACCTGCAAAGGAGCACATTCTGGTGGCGTGCGGCGAGGGAGTGTTGGAGGTTCTGGAGCTTCAAGCGCCGGGCTCGAAGATGCTCTCGGCACCGGATTTCTTGCGTGGAAGGCGGTTGGAGGGCACTTTTTCGTCCTGAGTGGGCACTACCTGTAGTGGGTAGTCTCGCGCATTCACTCACCATGTAGAGATAAGCGCGAGCCCTATGCCACGATGCTAGAATGCCACGCATGGGCCACCCAACCGTGTCGGAGAGGAGACCGAGATAACCGAGCCCGGGGCAAGTACTGGCATACCTCAACCGCAAGTTCAGGTTCAAGAAATCGGCCTCGACGACGGTGTCAGGGTAGCGATCGTCGGGGCCGGCGGTTATGGGCGACTGGCGCTGGATGTCCTGGTAGCTTCGGGTTTTTCGTCGCTCGTGATCGGCTTCTACGACGACGCTCACGCTGCGCTTCCGGCTCACGTTCGGGGTTTTCCGGTGCTCGGGGACGTGGGGATGTTGAAGAGCATGCTCTCCGTCGAGGAGGTACACGTCATCGTGGCCGTGACGGACAACGCGGCGCGGTTGAGGATAGCCAACTCCGTGCGCGGGTTGGGGGCGAGCTTCTTCACGGCCATACACCCGATGGCGTACGTCTCGTCGGAGGCGACGCTCGGGGACGGCACGGTCGTCACGGCGGGCGCGGTCTTGCACCCGGACTCTTCGGTGGGGAGCCACTGTTACGTGGGCCGGGGCCGTCGTGGATCGGGACGCGATGGTCGGGCCGGGTCGTGGCTCGCGTCCGGGGCGGTCGTGGGTCCGGCGGCGCGGGTCGGGGTGCGGGCCGTGATCGGGCAGAACGCGAGCGTGGGGCGCAGGGCGGTCGTGGAGGAGGACGTCCAGGTCCCCCGCTGCGGGCGGTGGAGGCCGACGCGTGATCGTGGTCGTCGCCGTGCTCTTCGGGCTGGTGGTGGGGAGCTTCCTCAACGTCGTGATACACCGCGTCCCCCTGCGCCAGTCCATCGCCTGGCCGGGCTCGCAGTGCCCGCGGTGCGGCGCTCCCATAAAGAGCTTCGACAACGTGCCGCTCCTCTCGTACCTGTTGCTCCGGGGGAAGTGCCGCAACTGCGGGGCGCGCATCTCGCCGCGCTACCCGCTCGTCGAGGGGCTCACCGGGCTCCTGTTCGGGGTTGCGGCCTACCGCTACGGGCTCTCGCTGGAGCTCGTCTCCGCGCTCGTCCTGATCGGGGTGCTCGTCGCGCTCGCCGGGACGGACCTCGAGTACAGGTTGCTGCCCAACGCGATCGTCTTCCCGGCGACGGCCGTGGGGCTCGTGCTCTCCATAGCGCTGGAGCCGTCGCGCTGGTGGGTGTACGTCGTCTCCACGATCGGGGTGGCGGGGGCGCTCTTCGCGCTCGCCATCGCGCGTCCCGGCGGCATGGGGATGGGGGACGTGAAGATGGGGGGATGCTCGGGCCTTTCTCGGGCTCTACGCCCTGTTGGCCGTCTTTCTCGGGGCGCTGCTCGGGCGGTCGTCGCCGGGGTCCTCATGGCGACGGGGAAGATGGGGCGGAGGACCGCGCTGCCGTTCGGGTGTTCCTCGCGGTGGCGGGGTCCTCGTGTCCTTTGTGGGGTCCGAGATCTGGGGCTCCTACAGCGAACTCTTTCTAGCCCTGATCGGGGAGGTGTAGGGGGATGGGACGTTTCAGGCCGCAGGCCGTGGGGCTGGACATAGACCGCGGGCGATAAAGGCGGTGCAGATCTCGCAGTCCGGCGGCGGCTACACGCTGCAGCACGTCGGGTACCGGAAGCTTCCCGCAGGCGCCGTCGCGGACGGGGAGGTCGCCGACCACGACCTGCTCGCCGCGGAGCTCAAGGAGTTCTGGGGCTCGCACTCGTTCAAGGGCAAGAACGCCTACCTCGGGGTCGCGAACCAGAAGGTCGTCGTGCGTCTCCTGGACTTTCCCAGGATGAGCCCGGACGACCTCAAGGGCGCCATAAACTTCGAGGCCCAGGACCACATCCCCATGCCGGTCGACGAGGCGATCCTCGATTACGTCGTGCTCGGGCCCGCGGGGGAGGGCTCCGACCTCGACCGCATCCTGATCGTGGCGGCGCAGAAGGACATGATCGGGCGCTTCGCCTCCGTGATGCGGACGGCCGGGCTGAGGCCGCAGGGGGTGGACGTGAAGGCCCTCTCGCTCGTCCGCTCGACGCTGCCCAACGCCCTCTTCGACGACGAGGGGCGATCCTGCTGCTCGACGTCGCCACGGAGATAACGAACCTCGTGGTCGCGCAGGGGGGCACCCCGACGCTGACGCGCTTCATCCCCGGGGCTCGGGCTACCTCGCCCAGGTCGTCTCCGAGGTCGCCGACGTGCCCGAGGAAGAGGCCGAGCGCCAGCTTATGAACCCGAAGGTCAGGATCGGGCCGGAGGCGATGGACGACGACGGCGCGGGCGGGGACGACGACTTCGACCCGGCGCTGATGTACGACGTCAGGCGGGGGCTCGAGGACGCGGTCCAGGCGCTCGCCGAGGACGTGCAGCGTTCGATCGAGTACCACTACTCGCAGCCCGGCTCGCGGGAGGTGGCGCAGGTCTTCGTCTCGGGCGAGGGCGCGCTGGTGAACGGTCTCGACGCCTACCTCGGGGAGCTGCTCGGCATCCCGACGCGGCGCGGCGCGCCGTTTCAGAAGCTCGCCGGGAACAAGTCCAACGTGCCGGACGAGCAGCTCAGGGTCATGGAGCCCGTCCTCGCCGTCTCCCTGGGGCTCGCCCTGGAGGAGGCGTGAGCCAGACGAAGCGTAGGGTTGCGCCGTGAGGCGGATCAACCTTCTCCCGGCCGACGAGCGGCGTGGCCGCCGGCCGGGCCTACCGTCGGCGTCGAGGGGCGGCATCATCGGCGCGCTACTGATCGCCGGGGCGCTCCTCGTGCTCGTGATGATCGGGCTGTACCTTCTGTACTTTATCCGCCTCGGGAGCGAGCAGGACCGCATCGCCGCCGTCGACGGGGACATCGCCCAGCAGCAGGCGCGCATCCAGGAGCTGGAGCCCTACGCGGACCTGCAGGCCCGCCTCGACGCGAAGAAGCCCATCGCCGACGGCATCTACCGGACGCGGTTCCCGTGGGACGAGTTCTTGCAGGGGCTCGCGTTCGTGATCCCGGACGCCACGGCGCTCGACAGCTTCGTGGGCCAGGCGACCCCGGTCAACATCCAGACGCCGCCGGTCGAGCCGCCCAACGTGCAGAACCTCGAGCCGCCGGGGGCCATCACCTTCACGGGCGTGGCCGAGCCCGAGTACCAGAACGTCTCGGACTTCATGGTGCGGATGAACAACCTGCGCTTCCTGGCGAACACGCGGCTCACCACCGCCGAGCTCGACCGGGAGACCTTCGCGAGCGAGGCGATCACCTTCGAGGTCGCCGCCGAGCTTGTCACGCGCGTCGGGGACGACGGCAACGAGGTGCGCCTGGAGGACGGCGAGCCCGACGAGGGCGAGGACGACACCGGGGCGCCGATCGAAGACCAGCAGGCGAGCCGCGCCGGCCGCGACGACTTCTCGGAGGTGGAGTACCAGTATGGACCGTAACGACCGGAACATCCTGATATTCGGGCTCCTGATCCTGCTGCTCCTCGCGGTCGGCTACTACTTCTTGCTCTTCAGCCCGCTGCGCCAGCAGTACCTCGCCGCCTACGAAGAGCGGACCCAGAAGGAGCAGCAACGCGCCCAGCTCGAGCAGAGCGTCGCCGAGCTCGAGAACGTCCGGCGCAACGCCCCGCAGATCGAGCGGAACATCCTCGAGTACTCCAAACGCCTCCCCGAGCAGGAGGAGATCCCGACCCTCATCGTCCAGATCGAGCAGATCGCCGAGGGGGCGGGCGCGACCCAGCTCCTGATCACGCCGGAAGACCCCGGCGCGGCGGGCGGAGGGACGGCGGGGGGAGACGCCGCCGCCGCGCCGGCCGATGGTGACTTCTCGCGCATACCCATTACAATGTCTTTTGAAGGGACGTACCTCGAAATGCAGGACTTTCTGTTCCGGCTCAAGAACCTGAGCCGCCTCGTGACGGTCAACGAGGTGACCTTCGAGGAGCTCGAGGAGGAGGGGGGCAGCACCACGGTGGCAGGGGCGGAGGAGATCCTGACGGTCGAGATCCTGGCGGAGACCTACGTGCAGCCCGCGAGCGGCAGCGCGAGCCCGGACGCCCCCGCCGCCCCCGGCGGTCCTACCGGCGGTACGACGGCGGCACAGGGCGGCACGACGGCCGCCGGGGGGACCACCTAAGATGGTCCGCCGCCTCCAGCTTATGGAGCCCGAGCGCCGGAGCTTCGGCTCCCGCGTGGCCGAGGCGATCGGCGGCCTGCGCGACGGCCTGCTCCGGGACAACAAGGTGCTGCCGCCCGTACTCGCGGCGCTGGCGCTCATCATCTTCGCCTGGCTGCTCGCGGGCGTCATCATCGGGGACCCGAGCGAGGAGGATCGCGTCGCCCGCCAGGCCGCGCAGCCCTCGGTCGCGCAGGCGCCGGAGGACGGCGCCGGCTCCGGTACCCCGGCCCCGGGCGTGGAGAACCGCGACAACGAGGCCCTCGACGTCTTCGAGAGCAAGGACCCGTTCCGCGAGCTTATCCCCCCGCCGACGCGGGCGGCGGCGACACCACCGGCAGCGACACGGGCACGAGCCCTCCGGTCGACGACGGCACGGGGAGCGGGACGGGCTCCGACCCCGGCACGGGGACCGGGGACGGCACCGACTCCGGCTCGGGACGGGCTCCGACGGCGGAGACGACTTCCTGGATCAGACGTCGCCCGGCGATTCGGGCTTCGACGACGGCTCCGGCAACGGTAACGGCGGGAACGGGGCGGCGGCAACGGGGGCGGTTCCGGCAACGGCGGCTCCGGCGGAGGCTCCGGCAACGGTGGCGGTTCCGGTCAGTACGACGACGGGGACGGGAACGGGAACCTCTTCGACAGCGGCGGCGGGCTAGGCCGGTAGCGAGCCTCGGGAGGGGTTTCGCCGGGGCTTACGGGACGGTCGTTCGCGCGGGGTGTTCGTGCGGGGTGTTCGTGCGGGGGTCGAGGGTTTATATTAGCCGGACGGCCCGAGAGGACGACGGTCGCCTTGTTCGTTAGGTCTCATAAGAGAGGGAGTGTGCGGGGAAGATGAGGTTCGATTTTTCCACGGCGGGGGAGTCGCATGGGCCCGGCGAGGTCGCGTTGGTACACGGGGTTCCCGCGGGCCTCGGGCTCGTCGCGGGGGACGTGAACCGGGACCTCGCGCGCAGGCAGAGGGGCTACGGCCGGGGCGGCCGGCAGAAGATAGAGAAGGACGAGATCGAGTTTCTCGGCGGGGTGCGCCACGGCTACACCCTGGGCTCGCCCATAGCGATGCTCGTCCGGAACAAGGACTACGCAAACTGGGAAGACCGGATGAGCCCGGAGCCGCCCGAGAAGGAGCCCAAGAAGGTCACGCTCCCGAGGCCCGGCCACGCCGACCTCCCGGGGATGCAGAAGTACCACTTCGACGACCTGAGGAACGTCCTGGAGCGCTCCAGCGCCCGGGAGACCACCGCCCGCGTCGCCGCCGGCGGCATAGCGCGCAAGCTCCTCGCCGAGTTCGGCGTCGAGATCAACAGCGCGGTCTACCGGATCGGGGCGGTCGCGATGGACAAGGAGGCCGCCGCGCTGGCGGCCGGGAAGGCCGACGAGTCCGAGGTCCGCTGCCCGGACCCGGAGGTCACCGAGAAGATGAAGGCCGAGATCGACGCGGCCCGCTACGCCCGCGACGCCCTGGGCGGCGAGTTCGTCGTCGTCGCCGAGGGCGTCCCGCCGGGGCTCGGCTCCTACGTGGACTGGCGCGACAAGCTCGACGCGAGGCTCGCGCACGCCGTCATGTCCATCAACGCCATGAAGGGCGTCGAGGTCGGGATGGGCTTCGGGGTGGCGAGCCGGAGGAGCAGCGAGGTTCAGGACGAGATCCTGCTGGAGAACGGCGAGCTGGTCCGTTCGTCCAACCGCGCCGGCGGCCTGGAGGGCGGCATGACGAACGGCGAGCCCGTCGTCGTCTCCGCCGCGATGAAGCCGATCTCGACGATCGCGAAGGCCCTGCGGACGGTCGACCTCTCGACCTACGAGCCCGCCCGCGCCTTCAAGGAGAGGGCCGACTCCTGCGCGGTCATGGCCGCCGCGGTGGTCGGGGAGTCGATGGTGGCGATCGTGCTGGCCGACGCCATGCTGGAGAAGTTCGGCGGCGACAACATGACCGACCTGCGCGCCGCCTACGAGGCCTACACGGGCCGCCTGCGCGACGAGGCACGAGCCAAGGGCGCGGGGAACGGCGCATAGCCGCGTGCGGGGGCCGCTCGCCTTGGTCGGCTACATGGGTAGCGGCAAGACCACGGTCGGCCGCGTCGTCGCGAGGGACCTCGAGTGGGACTTCGTCGACCTCGACGCGGCGATCGCCGAGCGGGCCGGGCTCTCGATACCGGAGATCTTCGCCGAGGCCGGCGAGCCCCGCTTCCGCGAGCTGGAGCGCCTCGAGCTCTCCCGCGCCCTGGGCGGCCCCCGCGAGAGGGTGGTCTCCTGCGGCGGCGGCGTCGTGATCGACCCGCGCAACCGCGCCCTGCTGCAAGGGGTCCCGACGGTCTTTCTGTGGGAGGACGCCGACGTCCTCTACCGCAGGACGCGAGGGCCGAACCGTCCACTCAGGGGCACGAGCTTCGAGGACTTCTCCCGACGCTACGCCGAGCGCCTGCCGTACTACCTGGAGGTCGCCTCCCTGCACCTCGAGCCCGGCGACCGCCCCCCCCGCCGCGTCGCCGACGAGATCGTCGAGTGGCTCCGGACAGAGGCGGCCTGAGGGTGCCTCCTGCGGGAAGCGTAACGGTCGGCACCGGCTCGGCCGCACCCTACGAGGTGCGCGTCGAGTCTGACCTGGATCTCTCCGCCGCCGTCTCGGAGGCGCTGCCGCCGGGAGCTGCGGCCGTACTCACCGATTCGTCCGTGGGACCGCTCCACGCCGACGCCGTCGTCGGCGCGCTCGCGGGGGCGGGTTGGGAGATCTCGGAGGTCGTAACCGTCCCGGCGGGGGAGCCCTCCAAGAGCCTCGCCGTCTACGAGACCGTCCTGCGCCGCCTCGCCGCGGCCGGGCTCTCGCGCGACGGCACGCTCTTCGCCCTCGGGGGCGGTGTGGTCGGGGACCTCGGGGGCTTCGTCGCGAGCAGCTACATGCGCGGGATCTACCTCGTTCAGCTTCCGACCTCGCTGCTGGCGATGGTGGACAGCTCCGTGGGCGGCAAGGTCGGCCTGGACCTGCCGGAGGGGAAGAACCTCGTCGGGGCGTTCCTGCAGCCCCGCCTCGTCGCCGCGAACCTCGACTGGCTTCTGACGCTCCCCGACCGCGAGCTCTCCCAGGGCCTCGCCGAGGTGGTGAAGATGGGCATCCTCTCTGGCGGCTCGTTCTTCGACGACCTCCACGAGTACCTGGGCCCGGCCAGGGAGCGCGACGCCGAGGCCTTGCGGCGCTTGATCCTGCACTCCGTCCGGTACAAGGCCGCCGTGGTCGCCGCGGACGAGAGGGAGAGGGGTCTCCGCGCCGTCCTGAACTACGGCCACACGGTCGCCCACGGCCTCGAGGCCGCCGCGGGCTACGACCTGCCGCACGGGGAGGCGGTGGCCGTCGGCATGCTGGCCGCCGCCCGTCTCTCGCACGAGAAGCTCGGGCCCGACCTCGTCGAGGTCCACCGGGACCTCCTTCGGGCGGCCGGCCTCCCGTTGAGCGTGCCCGCCACGGACGTAGAGGCCGTCCTGAACGCGATGGGCCGCGACAAGAAGCGGCGGAGCTCGGACGGCGAGGGGCGCTACCGCTTCGTCCTCCTCGAAGGGATCGGGCGCCCCGTCCACGGCGTCCCCGTAACCGCGAGCGAGGCCCGCGCCGCGATCGGGAGCATCCTTGAACGATAGGACCGGCGCTAGCGTCCACGTCCTCAACGGCGTGAACCTCGGCACCCTCGGCAAGCGCCGCCCCGAGGTTTACGGAACCCTCACCCTCGACGACATCGAGAACCTGCTGCGGGACGAGTACCCGGGGGTGAACTTCGAGTTCAGGCAGACGGACCACGAGGGGGAGATGGTCGGGTTTATCCGCGAGGCCGCGGGATCGGACGGTCTCCTCATAAACCCCGGCGCGTGGACGCACTACGCCTACGCCCTCCACGACGCCCTGGAGGCGGTGGACGTACCGAAGGTCGAGGTTCACCTCTCCAACGTCCACGCCAGGGAGACCTGGCGGCGTCACTCCGTCGTCTCGCCCGCGGTCGACGCCGTCGTCGCCGGGATGAGGCAGTGGGGCTACGTCGCGGCCGTGCGCTACGTGCTGGAGCGCAGTCTGGGGTAGGGGGCCGCCCGTCCGGGAGCGCGGGTAGGCTCGGCGTACACACCGGCACGCGGGACCCCCCCGACGGGTGAGGAAGGCGCAACCACGGTACCGGCCGAAGCCGCGGCGCGTCTGCCAGGCAGGACGCGCCGCGGCTTCGCCGTTTCGGGCCTCCCGCCGGGTGGAAGGCGTGCAGAACGATCTCTGCCTCCCGAGTCGCAGCCAGGCGCTTTCGTGGTGCGCGGTACGGAGCACTTTCTACCGCTCTCTTCCCGGCCCATGGAGGCGCTCGGGAGGGTGAGAGGCGCCTTGATGCGTGGGTGTGGGACGGCCGGAGGGGCGTTGTCGCGGAGGGGCATCGGGGCGTCGGGCGGAGGCTAGCCGGGGGACGGCGTGTGCGATAATATCGCGACGTTCAGAAGTAGGGTAGCGGTATCGGGAGTTTTGGTTTTCATGATTTCGACGAGTCAGTTCAGAAACGGCGCGGCCTTCCGGTCGGACGGCAAGCGCTTTACGATCTTGTATTTCCAGCACGTCAAGCCCGGCAAGGGCGGGGCGTTCGTGAGGACGCGCCTCAGGAACATCGACACCGGGGCGATCATCGAGAAGACCTTCCGGGCCGGCGAGAAGTTCGATCCGGTGAGGACCGAGACCCGGGCGATGACGTTCCTGTACGCGGACGGGGACCTGTACAACTTTATGGACTCGGGGACCTTCGAGCAGGTCGCGGTGCCGGCCGAGGTGCTCGGCGAGGCCACGGGCTACATCGTGCCCAACGGCGAGGTAAAGGTGCTGAGCGCGGACGGGGAGGTAATAGGGGTGGAGCCCCCGGCGCACGTGGACCTCGAGGTGACGGAGACGGACCCCGGCCTCAAGGGCGACACGGCGACCGGCGGGTCCAAGCCCGCGACGCTCGAGACCGGGCTCGTGGTGCAGGTGCCCCTCTTCGTGAACATCGGTGACAGGGTGCGGGTGGATACGCGCACCAGAGAGTACCTGACGAGGGTCTAGGGGAGACTAGGGGCTTGAGCAGCCGGCGCACGGCGCGTAAGAACGCTTTTATCGTGCTCTACCAGAGCGACGTCACGGGGCGTCCCGTGGAGGACGCCTTGGCGAGGTGGCGCTCCTACCGGGGCGAGGTCGACGCCTACATGGCCCGGCTCGCGCGGGGGGTCGAGGAGCGCGGGGAGGAGCTCGACGAGCGTATTGGGGAGGCCGCCGTCGGCTGGACGGTCGGGCGGATGAGCGCGATCGACCGGAACATCCTGCGCCTCTCCCTCTACGAGATGCTCTACGTCGAGGACGTGCCGCCGGAGGTGGCGGTGAACGAGGGGATGGAGCTCGCGAAGGGCTTCTCCAGCGAGGAGGCCCCGCAGTTTGTCGGGGGCGTGCTGCGCGGCGCGAGGCCGTCCGGGCCGGCCGGCGCTCCGACGGGCCACGAGGAGCGGCGAGCCAGCTTTGGATAGCGGGGGGACGCCGGACGCTACCTCCGGGGGGGGCTCTCCCTGGGAGGGGCACCGGGTGGCCTTCGAAGGCTACCTCGAGACGCTGTACTTCTCCGAGGAGCCGCTGCTGCAGCGGCTCGTCGAGGCGATGCGCTACTCGATGCTCGGCGGGGGCAAGCGGGTGCGGCCGACGCTGTGCATGGAGGTCGCGCGCGTCTTCGGCGCGGAGCCTTCCGTTACGCTGCCGAGCGCCGCGGCGATCGAGCTCATCCACACGTACTCCCTGATCCACGACGACCTGCCGGCGATGGACGACGACGACTTCCGGCGGGGGAGGCCGACCGCGCACAAAAAATACGGCGAGGCGATGGCGATACTGGCCGGCGACGCGTTCTTCGGCGAGGCGCTGACGCTCATCACCGTGCACCAGAAGGGGACGTGCGAGCAGATCCTGGAGGTCGTCCGGGAGCTCGCGGGCTCCACGGGGGTGAACGGGATGGTCGGCGGTCAGGTCGTGGACATGGACCTGACGGGGGTGGGGGGATCTGCAGACCCCGAGGCCCTGCGCCTCATACACACGTTCAAGACGGGCGCCCTCATCAAGTCCAGCGCGCGGATTGGGGCGATCCTCGCCGGGGCGGACGCGGCGGGGCAGAAGGCGGTCTCGGACTACGCCCTGGAGCTCGGGCTGTGTTTCCAGATCGTGGACGACGTCCTCGACGCCACCTCGACGCGCGAGGCCCTGGGCAAGAGCGGCGGGAAGGACGCCGAGCAGGGGAAGGCCACCTTTGTCGGCGTCTACGGCCTAGACGGGGCGAGGCGCGAGGCGGACGAGTCCGTGGGCCGGGCGCTCGCCTCCCTCTCGACCCTGCCCGGCGACACCTCGGGGCTCCGTGAGCTCGCCCTCTTCGTCCGGCACCGGGGCCATTAAGGCCGCGCGGAGCGCCCGGCTCGACGCCCTGCTCGTCGAGAGGGGGCTCGTCGAGAGCCGGACGCGCGCCCAGGCCCTCGTCCTCGCGGGGCTCGTGAGGGTCGGCGGGGAGGTAGCGGGCAAGGCCGGGCAGAAGGTCGCCGCCGACGCGGAGCTGTGCGTCGAGGGCGGCAGCCGGTTCGTCTCGCGGGCCGGGGAGAAGCTGGACCACGCGCTCGACGCCTTCGGCATCGGGGTGGAGGACCGCGACTGCCTCGACGCCGGGGCCTCGACCGGGGGGTTCACGGACGTGCTGCTCCGGAGGGGGGCCCATCGCGTCCTCTCCGTCGACGTCGGCTACGGCCAGTTCGACTGGAGGCTGCGCAACGACGGTCGCGTGACGGTGATGGAGCGGACGAACGTGCGCCGCCTCTCCGGCGAGGACCTGCCGTTCGCGCCGGATCTCCTCGTCGCGGACCTCTCGTTTATCTCGCTTCGCGTCGCTCTGGAGAACCTGCTCCGGACGACGCCGGGGATGGGGGAGGCCGTGCTGCTCGTCAAGCCGCAGTTCGAGGCCGGCCCCGAGAGCGTCTCGCGCGGGGGGCTCGTGCGGGAGGCGGGGGCCCGGGCGGCGGCGGTGCGGTCCGTGGCGGAGGCGTTCGCGTCTTTGGGCTTCGGCGCCGTGGGGCTCACCCGCTCGCCCGTCGCGGGGCGCAAGTCCGGCAACAGGGAGTACCCCGTCCATCTGCTGAGGGGGTCCGCGACTACTTTGGGGGAGGGGGAGATCCTGTCGGTGGTGGAAGAAGCGTGAAGGTGCGGCGCGTCGGGGTGGTGGCGAACCCGAAGGTGAGCGAGGGGTACTCGGAGAGGCTGACCGGCGTCCTCGCCGCCCGGGGGTCGAGGTGGAGCGCTTCACCGGGCCGACGGGGAGGCTCGGCGGGAACGGCGGCGTCGAGGAGCTCGACCTCGTCTTCGTGCTCGGGGGGACGGGACGATGCTGCGGGCCTCGAAGATGTACCCGGGCCGGGTGCTCGTAGGGGTCAACCTCGGGAGGGTCGGTTTCATGAGCGGGATGCGGCCCGAGGAGATCGAGTCGGGCGTCGACAAGATCCTCGACGGCGGGCTGCACGTGCAGGACTACCGCATGCTGGAGACGCGCATCTCCGGGGAGAGCGAGCCGCGCCTGGCCGTCAACGACTCCGTCCTGCTGAAGAAGCTCCCGCACCAGATCGCCTCCGTCGAGGTCTCCGTCGCCGGGGAGGACCTCGTCTCGTACCAGTGCGACGGGCTGGTCGCCGCGACGCCCCTGGGCTCGACGGCCTACGCGCTCTCGGCCGGCGGGCCGCTCATCTCCGGGGACGTGCCCTGCTACGTGCTCGTGCCCATCGCGCCGCACTCCCTGATTAGCCGCCCGCTCGTCCTCGGGGAGGACCAGGTGGTCGAGCTGACGGTTACGGAGCGGCCCGCGCTCGTCTCGGTGGACGGCGGGGACCCGGTGGAGGTGCCGGAGGGGGGCGCGTGAGGCTCAGCCTCTCCCCCGAACGGGTTAGAATAGGCAGGACCGACGAGTGGACGTGGTGGCGTGCCGTTCGGAGGACGTTCTTGTAAGGAGGGACCCGCAGGTGCTAGCCGAGATCTCCGTCCAAAACGTGGCCCTTATCGAGGAGGCCACCCTGGAGCTCGCACCCGGCCTGAACGCCATCACCGGCGAGACGGGAGCCGGAAAGACCCTGCTCGCCACCTCCCTCCAGATGCTCCTCGGCGGTCGCGCCCGCGCCGAGGCCGTCCGCTCAGGGGCCGAGAGGGCGACGATCGAGGGGACGTTCTTCCTGCCCGACGGGATCGCCGAGAAGATGCTCTCGGAGTCCCTGGGCGACCTGGCCGAGGAGATCGAGGCCGACGACGGGCTCGTCCTCAGGCGCACCCTGACGCGGGAGGGCCGCTCGCGCTGCTTTGTCGGCGGCGTCTCCGTGCCGGTGAAGGCGCTCTCGAGCCTCGGGGAGAGGCTCGTCTCGTACCACGGGCAGCGGGACCAGGCGCGCCTCGTGGAGCCCGCTGCACAGATGGGCATCCTCGACGACTTTCTGGACGAGGACGCGCTGCGGGCGAAGGACGAGCTCGCCGGGCTGTGGGCGAGGGTCGAGGGGGACCGGCGGGAGCTCGCGGACCTGAGGAGCAACTCCGAGGCGCGCGTGCGCGAGGTCGAGTTTCTGCGCTACCAGGTCGCGGAGCTCGAGGAGGCCGGGCACGGCGGCGAGGCCGAGGTCGCGGAGCTCACGCGCGAGAGGGACCGCCTGAGGAACGTGACGGACCTGATCTCCGCGGCCTCCGCCGCGTCGTCGGCCCTCTCCGGGGAGGAGGGGGGCGCCGCCGACGCGGTGGCGCGCGCCGGGGCCGAGCTGGAGCGGGCGGCGCGCTACGACGAGGAGCTCTCGGGGCTGGAGGGGCGCATCGCGGGCCTCTCGGCGGAGCTCGAAGACGTGGCCTACGAGCTCGCCACGTACCTGAACGACCTCGAGGCCGACCCGAACCGGCTGGAGGTCGTCGAGGAGCGGCTGCAGGTCCTCAGAGCCCTGGAGCGCAAGTACGGCCCCGACGTGGGGGGGTACCTGGAGGAGGCCCGCGCGCGCCTCTCGCGCCTGGAGAACTTCGAGGAGGAGACCGCGGGCTGGAGGGTCGCATCGCGCGGGGCGAGGCCGAGCTGGAGGGGATCGGGGAGGTGCTCTCCGCCGGGAGGTCGAGGGCCGCGGAGGAGCTCTCCCGCAAGGTCCAGGAGAACCTCGGGGACCTGAACCTCGACAAGACGACGTTCCGGGCGGAGCTCCTGCCGGTGGCGCTCGGGCCCGGGGGGAAGGAGCGGGTGGAGTTCGTGATCCGGCCGAACCCCGGCGAGCCGGAGCTGCCGGTGAGGAAGTACGCGTCGGGCGGAGAGCTCAGCCGGGTGATGCTCGCGATCCGTCTCGCCCAGGGGCGGGTCGAGCCGGGGGCCACGTACGTCTTCGACGAGGTGGACGCCGGGATAGGCGGCGAGACGGCGACGGCGGTGGGCCACAAGCTCCGCGAGCTCGGGGGGCGCAACCAGGTCCTCACGATCACGCACCTGCCCCAGATCGCCTCGGAGGCCGCCTCGCACGTCGTCGTGCAGAAGGCCGAGGCCGACGGGCGGACGACGACCCGGATCCGCAAGGTCGAGGACGAGGAGCGCCGCAGGGAGCTCGCCCGGATGCTCTCCGGCAGGGTGGACGAGGCCTCCCTCGCCCACGCGCGGGAGCTTCTCGTGGGCGTCGCGGGCGGGGACGCGAGCGGGTGACGCGCCTCTCGCGGATCCTGCGCGGGGGGCGGGACGGCGAGGAGTTCCGCCTCCTCGGGCGGGCGGTCCTCGGGAGGAAGACCAAGGAGATCGTGCCCCGCCTCGACGCGTCCACGATCCCGGTCATAGACCACGAGAACCTCGACCGGGTGACGGCGGAGACGCTGGTGGAGAGGGGGGTGGGGGCGGTCGTAAACGCGGAGCGTTCGGCGACCGGCTCCTACCCGAACCTGGGGCCCGTGATCCTGGCGCGCGCCGGGGTCCACATCGTCGACGGCGTGGGGGGCGACGTCTTCGAGCGCCTGAAGACGGGCGACGAGATCGAGGTGAGGGGCGACGGGGTGTACCGGGACGGCGTCCTGCTCGCCACCGGGGAGCACCTCGACTTCGAGGGGGCCGAGCGCCTCCTGAGGAGCAGCCGGGAGACGGTCGGGGTCGCCCTGGAGAGCTTCGCGCAGAACACGGTCGAGTTTATGCGCCGGGAGAGCGACCTTCTGTTCTCGACCCTGGAGGTGCCGCCGGAGGTCTCGCGCCGTATCCGGGGCCGCCACGTCCTCGTCGTGACGCGCGGCTACGACTACCGCGAGGACCTCGCCACCCTGGGCCCGTACCTTCGCGACGTGAAGCCCTTCATCCTCGCCGTCGACGGCGGCGCCGACGCCCTGTTGGAGACGGGCCGGCGCCCGGACCTCGTCTTCGGGGACATGGACTCGGTCTCCGGGGGGGCGCTTAGGGCCGCGGACCGCGTGCTCGTGCACGCCTACCCCGGGGGCGAGGCGCCCGGGCTCGCTCGCGTGCGGAACGCAGGCGTTCGGGAGGCGGGGGTGCTGGCGGCGCCCGGGCTCTCGGAGGACGTCGCGATCCTGCTCGCGGAGCAGTGCGGGGCGGAGCTTATCGTGGCGGTCGGCACGCACGTCGGTCTGACGGAGTTTCTGGACAAGGGCCGCAAGGGTGCGTCCTCGACGTTTCTGACGCGCCTGAAGGTTGGCCCGAAGCTCGTCGACGCCAAGGGCGTCTCGAAGCTCTACCCGACGCGGCTCTCGGTGGCGCACCTCGTGGGGCTCGTCGTGGCCGGTCTCGTCGCCGTCTCCGCGGTCGCCGCGAGCTCGCAGGTGGTGGCGGACATCTTCCGCCTCCTCGCGCTGAAGCTCAGGCTCCTCCTGGGCATTTAGGGGCGGCGGGGGCTCACAGCGTTGCCGGACCTCCGCTACCACGTCGTCTCCCTGATCTCGGTCTTCCTCGCCCTCGCCATCGGGGTGCTCCTCGGCATAGCGATGGCGGACAACGGCCTCCTCGACGAGCAGCTGAGGGCCCAGGTCTCCGACATCCGGGCCGACCTCGAGGGGCAACGCGCGCGCCTCGACGAGAAGGACGAGCGCATAGCCGAGCTGGAGCAGCGCGCCGCCGGGGACGACGCCATGCTCGCCGGAGTCTCGGAGGCCGTGATCTCCGGCCGCCTGGAGGGGACGAGCGTCGCCCTCGTCCTCGGCCCGTACGCCGACGAGGGGACCGCCGAAGCCCTCCAGGACGCCCTGGCCCTCTCCGGCGCCACCCTGACCTCGGTGACGGAACTCGAGCCCCCGGCGCCCGCGACGGGCGGGACTTCCACCCCGGAGGAGCAGTACGCCGAGGAGGCGGCCGACGTTATCGGCCCCTACCCCGTCACGGAGGGCTTGGCCTCCGCCGGACCCGAGATCGTGGTGTTCCTGGGCGGCGGAAACCCCCCGCCCGAGGCCGACGAAGAGACCCTCAACGCGCTCGCCAGCGCCGAGGCGTCGATGTTCCGGGTCTGGCAGGGCGCGAACGTGCGCATCGTCGGCGCCGAAGCCTCCGGCGACGGGCGCAGCCAGGTACCTCAGTACAACGACCTCGGCGTCCCCTCCGTGGACAACGCCGATCGACCCGCCGGGCGCGCCGCCCTCGTCCTCCTCGCCGCCGGCGCCGCCGCGGACGGCGCCTACGGCACGAAAGAGACCGCCTCCGACCCCTTCCCCCCGGTCCCCGGCTAGCCCGGTAGTCCCTGGAACCCGGAAGGGCGTAGGCCCCGGATCTACCGTCGGTGGCGTCGGGCCACGGTCGCTCAAAGCTTCAGGCTTTCGTCCCGTCCTTCTCCGGCGCGGCCAACCTCGCGACGTCCGAGGCTACCAAGCGGGTCCCCTCCGCGGCCAGCGCCACGCGAGTATTGGCGATGCCTCGAGCTTCGGCGCGAGTGGCCGTCTGCGCCACCTTCTCCGCCACGTCGTTCGCGCGGCGCCTGACGTCCGGACGTTCGGGGTCCTCCGCCAGCGGCTCCAGCGCCCGGGCGAGCTCGTTCAGCGCGAGGGCGAGCCAGCCCGGCGGCGCGGCGCGCTCCTCCGGCAGGAGACGGAGGGTCGCGAGAGAGGAGCAGGGTGCCGACGGAGGAGGGATCCAGCCCTCCCATCCGGGCGTCGAGGCGCGCGTGCCGGTCCGCCTCCAGCCTGCCGCGGAGCGTCCGGCTCGCGACCTATCCCTGTTCGGCTCTCGAAGGCCCTGTCGGGTCAGCGGGGCTCGTCGTCGCGCAGGTGCGTGGCGTGGGTTGAGGGGTAGCGCTCGTCGTGGAACAGCTTCGCGGTCACGACCCTGCGTCGGGAGGCGGCTGTGGGGAAAGACAGCGGCGAGCGGGGCTCCCGGGACCGGAGAGATAGACCCACAAGGAGGGGGACGTCGCGGACACGACGCCGGGGCCGAGGGTGCGCGCGGGGTTCATGCCGGCGCCGGTGGGAGGCCCGACGGGGACCTATCGACCGGAAGCTCCGGCTCCCGTTCTCCCGCCCGCCGAAACGCCTGCTCCCCCGAAGTTCGTCTTGAGGGTCACGCCGCCATAACCGGGCACCGCGAGACGGAGCCGCCCCGTGTCGCCCGGTACGCTTTCTCCGTTGCGCGGCGAGAGCCGAACCCCGATCACGCGTCGCCCGTAGCCGGGCACCCGGATCTTCAGCTTCGCGTCCGCCGGAACCTTTCCGCTTCCGTTCTCGGCCGGACCTTCGACCAGAACGGCGCTCAGGGGTGCTCCTCCGTAGCCGGGTACCTCGTTTCGGAGGGTGATCTTCTCGCCGAGGCCGAAACCCGGGCGGGCCTCCGTCTCGACGCCGGGGTTCTCCCGCCGCTCCGGGCGCGTGAGCGTCCGGGTGGTAGCGTGCCTCGCGTACTGTCGCTGGTTCATACCGTCGTCCTTTCGTTTACGGTCTCTACGCTCCCGACCTGCCGGCCGTCTCGGGAGGACCCGATATGCGACCCAGGTCTCCCGGCGCGGATCGTCGAGGTACTCCGTGGGCTCGCTCGCCGCGCCCGACGGTCAGTCTTCTCCCTACGCGGGCACTTCCTGCGTCCCTTTGTGCGTCTCGGCGGCGTGCGGCGCGCGTCCCAGGATCCCCGCCATCGCGGCGACGGTGGCGCTCAGCGCCACGACGATAAAAAGGGCCGCCCCGAGCCCGGTGAGCTCGGCGACGAAGCCGATCGCCGAGGGGCCGACGAGGAAGCCGAAGTACCCGGCGGTGGAGACGGCCGCGATCGCCGTTCCGGCGGGCATCTCGCCGTCGCGCCCGGCGGCGCTCAGCACGCTGGGGAAGACGACCGAGAACCCGGCCCCCGCGCAGGCGAAGCCGATAAGGGCGAGCACCGGGTGCCCGACCGCCAGGGAGATCCCGAGCCCGGCGGCGGCGAGGGCAGCGCCCGCGCGCACGAGCGCTGCGGGCCGGAAGCTCTTCGCGAGCCTGTCGCCGCAGAGCCGGCCGGCCGCCATGGTCAGGGAGAAGACGGCGTAACCTGCGGCGGCGAATCCGGGGCCGGACCCCAGCGTCCCGCCGAGGTAGACCGCGCTCCAGTCCGCCATCGCGCCCTCCCCCAGCAGCACGCAGAAGGCTATGAAGCCGAGCCCCGCGAGCGCGCGGTTCGGCCGCACGAAGGTCGGCCCCTCCTCTTCGCCCCCGCGATCCGCGCTCGGGGCAGCAGCGCCCTCGAAGAGACGGCGAGCGCGAGCGCGCTCACCACGGCCACGCCGCCGAGGTGCGGCGCGAGGCCCACCCCGTAGGCGGAGAGGAGCCCCCCGCCCGCGGCGCCCGCGAGGCCGCCCAGGCTGAAGGCCGCGTGGAAGGAGGACATGATCGGGCGCCGGTAGTCCCTCTCCACCGCCACGGCGTGGGCGTTCATCGAGACGTCCAACGCCCCGTGCCACGCCCCCGCGACGAGCAGGGCCACTACCAGGGCGGGCAGGCTCTGCGCCAGCGCCGGCAGCACCAGCGAGAGCCCGAAGACCGTACCCGCCACACCCACCACGGGCCGGCTGCCCAGCTTCTGCACCACGCCGCCCGTGAAGACCATCGTCGCGAGCGCCCCGCCCGCGAGCGCGAGGAGCGCCAGCCCCAACGAACCCTCGCTCAACCCCAACTCCTCCTGCACCGTGGGGATGCGCACGATCCAGTTCGCGAAACCGAACCCGTTAATGAAAAAGACCACGAGCGCGGCCAGACGCGCCCGCTTCAACCTCGCCAGCTCCATCATCTGCTTTCCGAGCACGTCACGCTCCCTTCTGTAACGATTTAATCTGTAACGTTACAGTAGGTTATCATGGGGTGCATGGATGTCAATCGGGCGGCGGAGAAAAGTCCGCAGCGGAGACGTGTGACGGTCAAGGAGGTTGCGGCGGAGCTGGGGGTTTCTCCGTCGACGGTGTCGAACGCGTACAACCGGCCGGACCAGCTTTCGGCGGGGCTGAGGGAGAGGGTGTTCGAGGCGGCGCGCAAGCTGGGCTACGCGGGTCCGGATCCCTTCGGGCGCGGTTTGAGGCAGCGGCGGGCGAACGCGGTGGGGGTCTTGTTCAGGGACAAGCTCTCCTACGCGTTCGCGGACCCCGCGGCCGTGTTGTTTCTCGAGGGGTCTCCGAGGCCGTGGAGGAGGCCGGTCTCGGGATGCTGTTGCTCCCCGGCGGGTCGCTCGGAGCAGGGACGCGGAGGTGGTAAGGGGGGCGGCGATCGACGGGGTGGTCATCCACAGCATGGCCGCGGACGACCCGCTCGTCGGAGCGGCCGTCGAGCGCCGGCTACCGGCCGTGATCGTGGACCAGCCGCCCGTCGATGGGGTGCCGGCCATCAACATAGACGACGAGGGGGCGGCCCGGGCGGCGGCCGAGCACCTGATCGAGCTCGGCCACCGGCGCCTGGGCGTGGTCTCTTTCCGGCTGGCGCTCGAGGCGAGGAGCGGCATGGTCGAGCCCGACCGGCGGGGGATCGCCACCTTTCGGCCGAGCGGAGCCAGGCTGCGGGGCGTGGCATCCGCGGCCGGCGCCGCCGGGATCCCCTGGGACGACGTCCCGGTCTACGAGTGCGCCGTGAGCAGCCCGACGGAGGGCAGGGCCGCCGCCGAGGCGTTGCTCGCCCGCGAGCCGCGCCCGACCGCGATCCTGGCCCTGAGCGATCAGTTAGCCTTCGGAGTCATCGACGCGGCGGCGCGAATCGGCCTATCCGTGCCGGAAGACCTCTCCGTCGTCGGCTTCGACGACGTCCCCGAGGCGGCGCGCTCGAACCCCCCGCTGACCACCCTGCACCAGCCGCACGTCGAGAAGGGCCTGCAAGCCGGGCGGAAGCTCGTGGCACAGCTCGGCGGGGAAGACGCCGGAGACCAGGAAGAGGTGCTCCTGCCCACCCGGCTCGTCGTGCGAGGCTCGACGAAGACGTTCTCGTGAGCCGTGGTGGCGCGAGCCGAGGAGGGCGGCCCGTTGCGCTACGACGGCGAGCCGGGGCGAGCACCGGCTCGTTCCGGAGTTGCGTCGCGTTGAGATGCTCGATGCATCCAAATCTTGACAGCCCCACCCGGGACGACTAGCCTCCCGGGCATGTCCGTCGAGTTCTTGCTGACATCGCTCGTGGTGGTCCTGATCCCGGGTACCGGGGTGGTTTATACGGTCTCTAGCTCGGTCGGCGGTGGCTGGCGCCGCGGGCTGTACGCGGCCGTGGGCTGCACCCTGGGCATCGTCCCCCACATGCTGGCGGCGATACTCGGCCTCTCCGGGATCATGCAGGCGGGGTCGGTCGCGTTCGAGGCGGTCCGTTGGGCGGGGGTCGCTTACCTCGTCTTCATGGGCCTGTCGATGATCCGGGAGGCCGGCACGGTACCGCTCGACGCGGGAGAAGCGCCGATCGAGCGCATGGACGCGGTCGTGCGGCGCGGGATACTCTTGAACGTGCTGAACCCGAAGCTGACCCTGTTCTTCTTCGCCTTCCTCCCGCAGTTTCTCGACGCCACCCCCGGATTTTTCGACGCGCGCCTGATCGGGCTCGGCGGCATCTTCATGCTCATGACCCTCGCGGTCTTCGCCGTCTACGCCCTGGCTAGCGCCGCCGCACGCGACCTCATCCTCGCCGCGCCCGTCGTCCGCCGCTGGATCGAGCGGTCCCTGGGCGCGCTGCTGATCGGGTTCGCCGCCAGACTAGCCCTCACGGATCGGTGAGAACCGCGCGGGCCTCTGGGGCCGTGAACATCCGCGGCCGGGCCGTCCGCAGATCAGTACGCGCTTCGTCGGCAGAGAAGAAGTATGTCGCAAGAGCTGAGGACGTATGCGGGGTCAGAGAAAAGCGGGGCGGGTCCGCCGTCTGCGGCTCCATTACGAAGGCCGTGCTTGATCCGGGCCGGAAGACCGGGAGCGCCACCTCGCGTTCGCGAGGTGGTCCATGAAACGGTCCCTGGCGAGGGTGACGAGGCCGACGGTCCTCTGGGCCACCATCTCCGGCAGGGGGTCGAGGGCCACCTCCTTGACGCATGCGTAGGGCCCGCAGAGAACGTAGATGAGACCCCCGTTGCGAATCTCGGTCACCCGCCATTCGTCGTCCGCTTGCCCGAGATGGAGGAAGATCTCGGCCTCCTCCGCGTGGCTGAAGACCGGCAAGGTCCCTCCGGTGCCGCAGTCGAGGGTCAGCACTTCCACCCGGCCGTTCGCGGTCTTCGTGATCAGCCAATACGCCCCCCGTGGCCGATACCGCGTCCGCTCGGTTGCTCCCTCTGTCTCTCGCGTTGCCGTCCCGATCACCACGTCTCCTCGCCTTCTCTCTCCCCGACTCTCCTCGAAGTCCTCCATGACGTGGTCCGGGGTCTCGGCATCGTCGTCGCCGGGTGCTTTACTCCCGCGCGACTCTCCCCGATCTTCCCTCGCTCTCCGCGCCCGCAACGTCCCGCCGCTTCGGGCGTGACGGTCGATCTTCTGCGGATCTGCCGGTCGCACGTCTCCTCCTTAGCTGTAGAAGCCTCTCCTGCGAGAGCTACCGGCGCCCCGCCGGTGGAGCGGGTAAGGAAGGCGAAAACGTCGGCACCCCTCGACTTTCCTCCCGAAACTTTTCATCCGGGAGGCCCCTGGCCGCCCATCGTGAGGCGACCTGCAGGGAACCAAGACTACCGACCGTCCCCGGCGCCCGGCGACGACAAAATCCTTCAATTCTCGCTAGGTCATTTTCCCCATCTCCTACGACCGGCCGCGCGGCTCGGTGGGGCGGCCCTCCCGCGAGGACGGTCGCGAACCGTCTCCCGGACCGTTCTCGGCGGGTTACTCTAGGAGATCTTGACGGCGCCGTGGCGGACGGCGAAGACGAGGGCCTGCAGTTGGGAGTGGACCCCGAGCTTCATCAGGATGCTCGCCACGTGGTTGCGATGCGTACGCTTTGCGATGTGCAGCCTCTCGGCGATGCCGTCGCTGTCGAGGCCCTCCGCGAGCTTCTGCAGGACCTCCATCTCGCGGGGGTGAGGCTCGCTATGGACTGACGGGCCTCGTACTCCTCGTCCTTCTTGGTCCCGGCGAAGCGGAGCAGCTCGACGACCTCCTCCAGGGGCATCAGGGTCTCGCCCGCCCTGAGCCGTTCCAGGGCCCCGACGACCTCGTCCAGGTGGGCCGTCTTGTGCAGGACGCCCGCGGCCCCGCTCTGGACCGCGCGGGCCGTCTCGGCGCGGTCCAGGCTCGCGGAGAGCACGAGCGCCTGAGCCTCGGGGTTGGCGGCTCGCAGGTCCCCGATCAGGTCCCCCCCGTAGCCGTCCGGGAGGCCGAGGTCCACGACGGCCACGTCCACCGGGACCCCTTCGGCGAGCAGCCGGCGGGCCGCCTCCAGCGAACCGGTCTGGCCCACCACCTCGAAGCCGGTCTCCCGCTCCAACGAGGCGGCGACGGCCTCGCGGACGGCGACGTGATCCTCGACCAGCAGGACTCGCACGTCCGACTCCGGCTCGTCTCTCTTCCGCTCCAGGGCCATCTCGAAGCGCACCTTCGTGCCCATCGCGGGCTCGCTCTCGATCCTGAGTTCCCCGCCGAGGGCGCGCGCCCGCTCTCGCATCCCCTTTATGCCCATGCCGCCGTCGGGGGACGGCTCCCTCGACGGGTCCGTGCCCCGGCCGTCGTCGGAGACCTCCGCCAGGAGTCTGCCGTCCGAGGTCGAGACCGAGATCCCGATGTTGCGCGCCCCCGAGTGGCGCCGGGCGTTGGTCAGGGCCTCCCGACTATGCGCAGGGTCTCCCTGCCCGGGGTCCCGAGCGGTCCTTCGAGGACCCCGTCGCGCAGGTCCAGGCTGATCTCGGTGTTCGGGGCCATGGTGCGGTGCAGCTCGATGAGCGAATCCAGAAGCCCCGAGAACGGTTTGTCGTGCTCGGCCTCCAGGCGCAGGTCGTAGATGGCGACGCGCAGTTGCTGCTCGACGCGCTTGAGCGCCGCGGTCAGCCTGCCCGCCCGGTCCGCGGTCTCGCCCCCGGCGGGCGCGGCCCGCACCATCTCGGCCTGGGTCATCGCGTAGGCCAGGTCCTGGAGGGCCTCGTCGTGCAGGTCGCGGGCAATGCGGCTGCGCTCGGCCTCCCTGACCTCGCCGAGCTCTTTCCCGGCCTTCTCGCGCTCTATCGCCGTGGCGAGCACGTTGGCTACGGCCTGCAGGAAGTTCGCGTCTTCATCGGAGAAGGTCCGGCGGGTGCCCGCGTGCGCTCCCAGCGCCCCGTAGGGCTCCTCCCTGCCGGGGACGAGGACGGTCATGCCGCTTACCACGCCGTGCGCCAAGAGTATGGGGGCCGGCTCGAAGCGCGTCTCCGCCTCCAGGTTCTCGAAGATCACGGGGTCGCTCCCGTCCAGGGTGTAGGCGACTTGGGGGTCTATCTCGTCCGTGCTCCCGACGGCCCCTCCTGCCAGCCGAACCCCGCGCGCAGCGTCAGCTTCTCGCCTCCGGGCAGGATCTCAACGATCTTGCAGAACTCCACGTCCAGGGTCCGGGCTACGAGGGCCACGGTGTCGTCCAGGAGCGACCCGAGGCCGTCGTTCGCCAGCGCCCTGAGACCCAGGTCCGCGACGACCGCCTGCTGGCGGGTCTGCTCCTGGCCCGTCTCCTCGGCCCGCTTGCGCTCCGTTACGTCCTGGAAGTAGATCGACAGGCCCTGCTCCGAGGGGTAGGCGTGCACCTCGAAGACCGGGCCGCCGCCAGGGTAGGGGTACTCGAAGACGGCGGTCCGCTGCTCGCGGACGGCGCGACGGTACTCGTCCTCGATCGAGGTGCCCAAGATGGCGGGGAGCGTCTCCCAGAGCGTCCGGCCGATCAGGTCATCTCGCGTAAACTCCTCGCCCGCCAGTTGCGAGGCGAAGCGCAGCGCCCGCTCGTTCAGGTAGGTGAGGCGCCACTCGTGGTCGAGGGCGTAGAAGGCGTCGGTTACGCTCTCCAGGATGTCCTCGGTGCGCCGGCTCGATTCTCTGAGCGCCTCCTCGTTCCGCTTGCGCTCGGTGACGTCCCTGACGAGTACCTGCACCGCGGGGTCGCCCTCGTGGACGATGGCTATCGCCGACACCTCCACGTCCACTGCCCCCCCGTCGGACCGGAGGGCCCTCGCCTCGAACGGCCCCACGGTCTCGCCCCCGAGCGCCCGCGATACCCCCGCTTCCACAGCCGCCCGCGAGCCCGGGTGGAAGAGGTCGAGGTAGGGCACGCCCAAAAGCTCGCCCGGGCTTCCCGCGCCGACGAGCCTCGCCCCGGCGGGGCTCACGAAGGCGATGCTGCCCTCGGCCAAGACGGCTATGGCGTCCGGGGAGTTCTCGACCAGCCGCCGGTAGCGCTCCTCGCTCTCGCGCAGCCTCTCCTCTGCCTCCCTGCGCCCACTTATGTCTCGCATGATGCACAGGTAGCCCGTGGTTTCGTCCTGCCCTCCGCGCAAGGCGACGGTTATCCCTTCGGCTTGAACCGGCGCGCCGTCCTTTCGGTACCAGGTCCTCTCGCCACGCCACCGACCCGTGTCGGTCAACTCCTGGAGTTCTTGGGCAAGTTCCTCGTCGCCGTAGTCCCTGGGGACCACCTCTTGTATCGAACGACCCAGCGCCTCGTTGGCCGTCCAGCCGAACATCCGCTCCGCGCCCTTGTTCCAGGCCGTCAGCACGAACCGCGCGTCCGTGGCCAGGACGGCGTCGTGGACGTTCTCCAGCAGGCCTGCGTCGTAGCGGCGCCTCTCCTCGGCCCGCTTCTCCTCGGTCACGTCGCGCACGAGGAGTACACCGGCGACGACGCGCCCCTCGTCGTCGTAGATGGGCGAGGCGTCGCAGCGCATCGTGCCCCGGGTGCCGTCGGCGGCGACGTAGTCGTACTCCTCGTCGCTCACCTCCTCGCCCGTCCTTATGGACCTCATCACGGCCCACTCTTCGAGTTCGTAAGCATCTCCGTCGGGACGGTACAGCTTGAAGTCACCGGCGTCGCGAAGGTCCTTGAAACCTTCCACCCTCGGGGGCACGGGCCCGGTCAGGATCCGCCTCATCATGGCCTTCGCCTCTTCGTTGGCGAGGATGATCTCCCCCGAGGCGGCCTCGACGATGGTGACCGCCGCGGGCACCTGCCGGACCGCTTTTTCCAGGCCCGCACCCCGGATCTTCTGAAGGTCAAACACGCCTGGTCCTCTCGTCCCGGGCACCCGGGCGGTCGAACAGAGCACCCGATCGTATTCGTCCTGTTCGCTGCTCGAACCCCCCACCCCGGCCGTAAAATGCTTCGCCGGGGGTGGCGGTCTGAATGGGCCCGAGCCGAGGCGATGTCCTTCCGGAGACCGGACACGCGGTTGCGGGAGTGTATGTGAGATCTAGCCTCACGCCGGGACCCTCCTTGGGGGTTGGTCTGGTATAGATCGTCACGGAACGTCCCCTCTTAGACTACGGTTCTGTGTGTAATGTTACTTTCTTGTGTGGGCTTTTACCCTTTTTTTGTGAGCTTTACGCCAAGTGAAACCTCCGCACGGCCCCTCCGGGATGGATGTACCGGTCTTTCGTGGGTGATTTGCCCCGCGAGAACATAGACTCTCTGCCTCACGACCGTCCGACCCTCCGGGTGGAGTATGTGTACCGACCGAAGTCGAGACGCGAGGGAGCTGACACAATCCCACGAGGACCGCTGGACGCTCCCCCGTTCCTCCACCGGGGCGACCGGAGCGCGCGCCCGACGGGCATGGGGGACCTCGCGGTCGCCGTCCGGGACGTCTTTCGCAGGCCGGATAAGTAAGGCCGCGGGCCGAACGTCGGAGCCTGGGGAAAATGTACCAGGCGGCCGTGGTCCTTTTGTCTCAGGCGAAGATGGATAACGTAACCCATGACGCAAGGCCGCCGGCGGGTGATCATCGGGCCTCGAAAGCGAGGTAGGAAGCCAACGAGCTTGTCGGAGGCCGGAACCCTGTGTCCCGCGTGACGCCCTGGGCGGCGCGAAGGACTGCATGCACACTTCGGACCATACTACATGCACACTTCGGGCCATTCAAGGGTACCGGGACCGGCAAGACGGACGTTGCCTACCACGCTTCTCGAGTAGCGCGGGAGCTGGATGTTGGAAGATCGATCAGAGGAGGACGCAATGAAAGCACTTGTGTACCATGGGCCTCGCAAAGTAAGCGTGGACAACGTCGCCGACGCGGCGATCCAGAAGCCGACCGACGTCGTCGTCAAGATCACCTCGACCAACATCTGCGGGTCCGACCTGCACATGTACGAGGGCCGGACGGACTTCGAGGAGGGCCGTATCTTCGGCCACGAGAACGTCGGCGAGGTGGTAGAGGTCGGCGACGCGGTAGACAAGATCCAGGTCGGCGACATGGTCTCCGCGCCCTTCAACATCTCCTGCGGCCACTGCCGCAACTGCGAGCACGGCCTGACGAACTACTGCATCAGGATGCAGCCTGTCGACGGATGGGCGGGTGCGGCCTACGGGTTCGCGGACATGGGTCCCTACGCCGGCGGGCAGGCCGAGTTCCTGCGTGTCCCCTACGCGGACTTCAACCTCCTCAGGCTGCCGGAGGACGCGCGGGAGAAGCAGGACGACTACGTGATGCTCTCGGACATCTTCCCGACCGGCTACCACGCCACCGAGATGGCCGACGTGCAGCCCGGAGACTCCGTCGTGGTCTACGGCTCCGGGCCCGTGGGGCTCATGGCGGCGTACTCGGCGATCATCAAGGGGGCCGGCAAGGTCATGGTCGTGGATAGGCATCCGGACAGGCTGCGGCTTGCCGAGCAGATCGGCGCCATCCCCATCGACGACTCGAAGGGCTCTCCGGTGGACGCGGTGTTGAACGAGACCGACGGGGTGGGCGCGGACAAGGGCTGCGAGTGCGTGGGCTACCAGGCGCACGACCCGAACGGCAACGAGGACCCCGCCATGACCATGAACAACCTCGTCAACTCCGTGAAGTTCACCGGCAAGATCGGCTGCGTGGGGGTGTTCGTACCGCAGGATCCCGGAGGGCCGGACCAGATGGCCCAGCAGGGGAAGGCCGCCTTCGATTTCGGCATGTTCTGGTTCAAGGGCCAGCAGGTGGGCGTCGGCCAGGCCCCGATCAAGCGCTACAACCGCCAGCTCCGGGAGCTGATTCACCTGGGTAAGGCCAAGCCCTCGTTCATAGTCTCCCACGACCTCACGCTCGACCAGGGACCGGACGCCTACGAGCACTTCGACAAGCGCGAAGAGAGCTGGACCAAGGTCGTCCTCCACCCGAACGGGTCGTAGAAGAGCGAACGAGAACGAACGCGGGTGGGTTTCGAGGCCGAGGCCCACCCGTACACACCAGACGACGGAAGATGCGTACGAGCAGCACTCGCCCGCCGTCTCGGAAGGAGCCATGCATGGCTAACGAACTACAGGGGCGCAAGGTCGCCATCCTCGCCGCCGACGGGGTCGAGCGCGTCGAGCTCGAGCAGCCGCGCCAGGCGTTGCGGGAGGCCGGCGCCGAGACCACGCTCCTCTCCATCCACCAGGGGGAGATACAGGCCCGCAACAACGACATCCAGGAGGCCGGGACCTTCGCGGTCGACGGCCTCGTCTCCGGGGCGTCGGTGGACGACTACGACGCCCTGCTCCTCCCGGGCGGCACGGTGAACCCCGACCAGCTGCGCGTCGACGGCGACGCGGTGGGCTTCGTGCGGGACTGGTTCGCGACCGGCAAGCCGGTCGCGACGATCTGCCACGGCCCGTGGACGCTCATCACCGCGGGCGTCGCCGAGGGCCGCACGCTCACCTCCTACCCGAGCGTGCGCGTCGACCTGAGCAACGCCGGCGCCGAGGTGGTGGACCAGGAGGTCGTCGTGGACGACAACCTGACCTCCAGCCGCGACCCCAACGACCTGCCGGCGTTCTGCTCCAGGATCGTCGAGGAGTTCGCCGAGGGCAAGCACCCGGTCAAGGCGGGCAGCGCCTAGAGAGTAGGAGATCCGTAAAGGAGCAGGACCGGCCCGAGACCGTCGACCCGGTCTCGGGCCGGACTGCCCGAACACCACGCGCCCCACGAGAGGCGCGGAAGGGACGAAGGATGAAGGCAAAGAAGGTCGTAGCTATAGGCGGGCTTGCCGCCGCGGGCGGGGGGACTGCCCTGCTCATCGGGCGCCTCACCGGCAGCAGGTGGGCCGGACGGGTGGTCGGCGACGGGTACCGCCCGTCCGGCGCGGCGACGCGCGCGTTCTTCGCGGGCGGTGGGGCTCCCTCCGGCGGACGCGCGGATCGCTGGCACGCCGTCACGGTCAACGTCCCGCCCCAGGAGGTCTCCTCCGGCGACGGGCTTCCGGGCCCGCTCGCCGCGATGGCCGACAGGATCGAGGTGCGCATAAAGCCCGCACCCGGGGACCGCGGCACGGAGATCCACGCACGACTGCGCGGCTCCGTGCCTTCGGGCCCGAGCGCGATAAAGGCCCGGGCTTCCGGCGAGGACCCCCGCCAGGACCTGCGCGCGGCCCTCAGGGAGACAAGGTCGATACTCGAGATAGGCGAGGTTCTGAGCCCGGACAAGCCGCCCACGACGAAGGATACGCCGGGCGGCAAGCTCCTCGGTATGGTGACGAGCCGCGGCAGAGGGGAGGGGCTGATTTGAAAGCCCTAGTTTGGAACGGCGTCAATAAGCTCGGGGTCGAGCAGGTTCCCGACCCCCAGATCCTCAACTCCGGGGACATCATACTGAAGGTGCGCCTGAGCTCGGTCTGCGGCTCGGACCTGCACCTCCTGGGCGGCTACCTCCCGGCGATGCGCGCGGGCGACGTCCTGGGCCACGAGTTCATGGGCGAGGTCGTCGAGGTCGGACGGGGGGTGCAGAACCACTCCGTCGGCGACCGGGTCGTCGTCTGCTCGTTTATAGCCTGCGGGCGCTGCTGGTTCTGCCAGCACGAGATGTACTCGCTGTGCGAGAACTCCAACACCAACCCCGCCATAACCGAGACGCTGTACGGCAGCGCTCTGGGCGCCTGCTTCGCCTACTCGCACGCCCTCGGCGGCTTCGCCGGCAGCCACGCCGAGTACATCCGGGTGCCGTTTGCCGACCAGGGCGCCTTCACCATCCCCGACGGGGTCTCCGACGAGGCGGCGCTCTTCGCCTCCGACGCGGCGCCGACCGGCTGGACGGGCGCGGACGGGGCCGGCGTCCAGCCCGGCGACGTGGTCGCCGTGTGGGGCGCGGGCGCCGTCGGGCAGATGGCGGCCAGGGCGGCGATCCTCATGGGAGCCGAGCGCGTCGTCAACATCGACCGGTACCCGGAGCGGTTGAGGATGGCCGAGAAGAACATCGGCTCCGAGGCTATCAACTACACCGAGACCCACGTCGAGGAAGAGCTGCGGGAGATGACCGGCGGCAGGGGCCCCGACGTGTGCATCGAGGCCGTGGGCATGGAGTCGCACGCCGACAACCCGATGTTCCTCTACGACTGGGCCAAGCAGCAGACGTACATGCAGTCGGACCGGGCGTTCCCCCTGCGCGAGGCCGTTCACGCCTGCCGCAAGGGCGGCTCGCTCTTCGTCCTCGGCGTGTATCTGGGGACGGTGGACAAGTTCCCCATGGGCGCGGCGATGAACAAGGGGTTGCAGATCCGCGGGGCGCAGCAGCACGGGCAACGCTACATCCCGCAGATCCTCCAGCACATACAGAACGGCGAGCTGGAGACGAGCCACCTCATGACCCACCCGATGTCCCTCGACGAAGGACCCAAGGGCTACGACATGTTCAAGAACAAGATCGACGGCTGCGTCCGCTCGGTCTTCCAGCTCGACGGCCACTCGAACGGACACTCCCACTGACCACTGTCGGAACCACGAAGGCCGGAATTGTCGCGCCGGTGCGGGTCGAGAGGTAAAGGAGGTCCGAGGTGCCTATTGCAACGATACGCACGATACCGCTCCCGTCCGGCGAGGAGATCCCGGTCTTGGGGCAGGGGACGTGGGGTTACGCCGAGGACCCGGGGCGCCGGGAGAGCGAGATCTCGACCCTGCGCCACGGCCTCGACCTCGGCATGACGCTGGTCGACACCGCCGAGATGTACGCCAACGGCGCCGCCGAGGAACTCGTCGGGGAGGCGATCTCCGGCCGGCGCGATGAGGTCTTTCTCATCAGCAAGGTACTGCCGTCCAACGCCACGCGGGAGGGCACCATCGCCGCCTGCGAGCGCAGCCTGCGGCGGCTCGGCACGGACCGGATCGACCTCTACCTCCTGCACTGGCGCGGCCCCGTACCGCTGGAGGAGACGATCGACGCCTTCACGGCGCTGGTCAACGCCGGGTACGTCCGCCACTGGGGCGTCAGCAACTTCGACGTCGCGGACCTGGCGGAACTCGCGAGCCTCCCAGGCGGCGCGGCCGTCGAGACCGACCAGGTACTCTACAACCTGACGCGCCGCGGCATCGAGTGGGACCTGCTGCCCGCGTGCCAGGGGAGAGGCCTCCCGATCATGGCCTACTCGCCCTTCGAGCGGGGGCGCATGATCGGGCACCCGGGCCTCGGGACCATAGCCGAACGCCATGGCGTCTCCTCGGCCCAGGTGGCCCTCGCCTGGACGCTGCACCAGGACGGCGTCAACGCGATCCCGAGGGCCGGCACCGCCGAGCACGCCGAGGAGAACCGCGCGGCACTCGACCTGCAGCTCACGCCAGGGGACCTGGCCGAGCTCGACCGCATGTTCCCGCCCCCGACGGGACCGCGGCCCCTGGAGGTGCTCTGAACTTACGCGGGTCCAGGCATGCCGCCCTTCGGGGCAACGAACAGATAGATCCAGAGGAGGGACGCGACGGGGAAGCGAACCGGGTTCCTCTACGAGTACCTGCAATTCCCTCAGAGAACAACGGTAGACCGGGGCGCAAGTCCCACGACGAATAGGAGAAGTTTATGGCTAACGAACTACAGGGGCGCAAGGTCGCCATCCTCGCCGCCGACGGGGTCGAGCGCGTCGAGCTCGAGCAGCCGCGCCAGGCGTTGCGGGAGGCCGGCGCCGAGACCACGCTCCTCTCCATCCACCAGGGGGAGATACAGGCCCGCAACAACGACATCCAGGAGGCCGGGACCTTCGCGGTCGACGGCCTCGTCTCCGGGGCGTCGGTGGACGACTACGACGCCCTGCTCCTCCCGGGCGGCACGGTGAACCCCGACCAGCTGCGCGTCGACGGCGACGCGGTGGGCTTCGTGCGGGACTGGTTCGCGACCGGCAAGCCGGTCGCGACGATCTGCCACGGCCCGTGGACGCTCATCACCGCGGGCGTCGCCGAGGGCCGGCGGCTCACCTCCTACCCGAGCGTGCGCGTGGACCTGAGCAACGCCGGCGCCGAGGTGGTGGACCAGGAGGTCGTCGTGGACGACAACCTGACCTCCAGCCGCGACCCCAACGACCTGCCGGCGTTCTGCTCCAGGATCGTCGAGGAGTTCGCCAAGGGCAGGCAGACGGCGCAGGTCCGTTCCTGAGAGAAGGCTTACTTGCCAGGACCCGGCTACTTTCGGGTCCTGGTCGCCGCACGTCCGGCCAGGCGGACGCGGAAGAAGACTAGAGAGAGGGAAAGCGAAAAAGGTAGTGGCCCTAGGCGGGCTTGCCGCCGCAGGCGGGGGTGCGGCCCTGCTGATCGGACGGTTGTCGGGCAGCCGGTGGGCCGGCCGGGTGGTCGGCGTCAGCGGCGGTACCGGCGAACAGGACCAGACCGTCGCCGAGGCCGCCGCCGCTGCGTTCTGATCCGAAGCTCGCACTTTGAAACGCCGCATCAGGCGGAGCGGGGGTGGCTCGTTGCCGCTACCGACAAGAGACATATCGAAAGGAGATAGTCATGGCCGAAACGGTTACCGTAGGGCTGCTGATCCGGCTGGAGGCGGCGCCGGGGAGAGAGGGGGACGTCGAGAACCTCCTCATACAAGGGCTCTCCGCGGTCCAGGAGGAGCCGAAGACGACCGCGTGGTTCGGCATCCGCATGGGGCCCTCGACGTTCGGCATCTTCGACGTGTTCCCGGACGAGGACGGCCGCCAGGCGCACCTGTCGGGCCGCGTCGCCCAGGCGTTGGCGGACAATCCCGATTTTTTCGCGGAGCAGCCCAACATCGAGCAGATCGACGTCATCCGATCCAAGCTTCCGGGATAGATGTGGGAAGGAGACGTCCCTCTGCCGAGGACGCCCTCGAAGGGGGTGAGTCAGCTTGACATCTGAAATGAACGAACCGCGAACGGGACGCCAGCAGGGAGACGGGGCGGGCGCAGCCAGCGGCGTCGTGGTGCTCGGTCTGCTGGCGCCCCCCCAGGTGCCCCGGGAGGTCGTAGAGGATCTCGCGGCCGAGCTGCCCGGGGCGCTCTCCGAGCACGTCAGCGACCGCGTTTCCTGGAAGGTGCCCACCATGCGCGACCCGCGCGTCCCGGACGCCGAAGGCGGGGAACACGCCGGGGACGAGACTATCGAGGATGTCGGCGAATGGAGGCGCAAGGAGGGCTGGGACCTCGCGGTATGCGTGACCGACCTGCCGCTGCTGCACGACGACGGGCGGGCGGTGGTGGCCGAGGCGTCCCCGCAGCAGGACGTGGCGCTGGTCTCCCTGCCGGCCCTCGGGGTGGTTCGGAGGCGCCGGCACGCGCGGGACGCGATCGTCCGGTTCGTCGACGAGGTCCTCGGTGAGAGGCTCGGGGTCGGTCAGGAGCACGAGGAGGATCACGGCGAGGGCGGCCGCCGTTCCTCCAAGCCCACGACGGCCTCCGGGCTCGTCGTGCGGAGCGAGGAGGATGGCCACCTGCAGCTCGTCATGCCGGCGGGGCTCGGCCAACTGCGGCTGCTGACCGGGATGGTGCGCGCCACCCACCCCTTCCGGGTCGTCCTCGGCCTCTCCTACGCGCTCACCGCGGCCCTCGGGACGGCGGCCTTCACGATCACCACCAGCACCATATGGCAACTGAGCGGCGCGTTTAGTTGGGCGAGGCTCTCGGTGCTGGTGGTCGCCTCGGTGGTGACGATGATCGCCTACATCACCGTCCGCCACGGCATGTGGTACCGGTCGGGCGGCCGGACGAACCGGGAGCTCACGGCGCTCTTGAACGCGACGACCCTGATCACGCTAACCATAGGAGTGCTGTCTTTCTTCGCCGCTTTGTTCGCGCTGACGCTCGCCGTGGCGGGGTTCCTCATAGATGCCGGCGTGCTCGGGACGACCATCGGACGTCCGGCCGGCCTGGGCGAATTCGTGGCCCTGGCCCTGATGACGAGCTCGCTGGCCACGCTCGGAGGCACCCTCGGCTCGGGACTGCAGACCTCGGACGACGTGCACGAGGCCGCCTATACATACCACGGAGAGCGACGCAGCAATGAGGGTCAGAGCCAGGACGGTTCGGGCTGACGCGACAGCCGCCGCGGAGGAGGTGCTGGATGGTCTCGTGAACGTCCAGTACCGCCAGGACGGAGTGAACGTACCTGCATCGAGAACCAGTCGAGGTCGAGCGCGGCCAGGACCGGGAGACGGTGATGGCGAACGGCGAGCAGAGCGTCCCATACGGTGAGTAAGGAGGAGCGTGGCCTCTACGGACCCCAGGGAGGGCGAATCGCGGGCGGTACGCTCACGCCGGAACCAGCCCGCAAACGGTAGCACCGTCACGCTGGGGTTGGTACCCGCCCCCGAAATACCGGAGAAGATCGCCAGGGACCTCGCAGCCGAGCTCCCCGAGCTCCTCGGCGATCGGGTCGACGTCCGCGTGTCGTGGGACGTCGCGGTCTTCGTCGATCCGCTCACGGGCAGCGAGCGGGACGCCCCCGAGATCCTGGACGTCTGCCGCGACCGCAAGGAGCGGGAGGGCTGGGACATGGCCGTCTGCCTGACCGACCTGCCGGTGTACAGGAACGGGCACCTCGTCGTGGCGGACGCGAGCGCTTCGCGCGGGGTCGCCGGGCTCTCGCTGCCCGCCCTCGGGGCGCTCAGGCTCCGCTCCAGGGCCAGGGAAGCGACCCTCCAGCTCGTCGGAGAGCTGTACGCGAGGCTCCAGGGACTCAAAGATGACGCCCGTGTCCCGGAAGACGGCGCTGACGCTGGCGTGGTTGAAGGCCGAGGGGGCGGGTTCCTCGCCCCCTTCCGCCGGATCGCGCCCCCCGACGAGGACATGAAGAGCATGGGCGTCGACGTGCGTTTCGCCGCCCCGCGGGTGAACGGGCGTCCGCGGCTCCTGGCCGGCATGGTACTCGCCAACCGCCCCTGGAAGCTCTTCCCCAGCTTCGGGGGCGCGCTCGCCGCGGCGTTCGCCACGGGCGCCTACTCCCTGATCACCCCCACCATCTGGACCTTGAGCGACCTGTTCGGTTGGGCTCGCCTCCTGCTGCTCATGGTCGTGGCGCTAGTGGCGATGGTCGCCTGGGTCATCGTCGCCCATGGGCTCTGGGAACGCCCCGGGGACGGGGAGCCCCGGCACTGGGCGAGACTGTATAACGGCGTGACCGCCCTCACCGTTACGGCGGCGACGCTGCTCTCGTACGCCATGCTCTTCTTACTGGTGTTCGTCGCGGCCTGGGTCTTCGTGCCGAACGGCTACCTCCAGAGCACCCTCGGCCACCCGGCCGGCTTCGGGGAGTACCTGATCCTCTCCTGGTTCACAGCCTCGCTGTCCTTGGTCGCGGGCGCTCTGGGGTCCTCGCTGGAGGACGAGGACACCGTGCGCGAAGCGGCCTACGGTTATCGTCAGAGACGCCGCCACGAGGACGCCGACGAAGACGGGTCCGACGCGTCGTGACTCCGCCCCCTTAGCCCACCGCTACACGCCGCAAGACGGGCCCGAGAGGGCCCGTACCGAATGTCGAGGAAGGAACGGTCTACGACGGGCCGCCGGAGAGCGCGAAGGCCCTGAGCAGGGGGGCTCCGAGAGCCTCCCCAAGGCGGAGTTGACGGACCTCGTCGTCGGGGTAGACCGCTGGACGCATTTCCCGGCCCGCCTCACCTACGCCGCCGGATCCGAGCCCACGACCGCCGGCCTGAGGAGACACCTCCACGCCGCGATCCTCGCCCGGGTCACCAACGTGGGGCCAGTCAGGATGGCGGACCTGGCCGAACTCTCCTACGAGAAGATCGCCTGGGCCACCACCTGGTACGTGAGGGAGGACACCCTAACGGACGCCGTGGCCTCGGTCGTCGACTTCCACCACGTCCTCCCCTGGGCACCGTTTGGGGAGGCGGCACCTTCTCCTCCTCGGACGGCCAGCGCTTCCCCGTCGACGTCAAGGCGAAGAACGCGAGGGCATTACCCTGCTGCTTCGGCTACTGCAAGGGGGTGACGCTCTACTCGTGGACGAGCGACCAGTTCTCCCAGTACGGGACCAAGGTCATACCGTCGACGGTCCGCGACGCCACCTACGTGCTCGACGGCACCCCGGACAACGAGACGGAGCCCCCGCTCTTCGAGCACACCGTGGACACCAGCGGTTTCACGGGAACCGTTTTCGCCCTCTTCGCCGGGCTCGGGATGAGATTCTCCCCCCGCATAAAGGACGTCGCGGACCGGATCCTCTACGGCCTGGCCCTCGTCACGGGCGAGGCGCCCGGCGCTCCGAGAGGCGCCCTCGCGTGGTCGCTGCTCTCGAAGAGGACCGACGAGTAGCTTATCCTCCGCTACTGGGACGACGTCCGCAGGGTAATAGCCTCCCTCGAGCTCGGGTGGGTCACCGCTCCCTGTTCGTAAGCCGTCTCGAAGCGAAGCCGAGGAGGAGCGGCGTGGCCAACGCGATACAGGAATACCGACGCCCGCAGAAGTCCTTGTTGTAACCAGGTCTGCGAGGCATCCCCTGCCTGTCGGTGTAGAGGCGCTGCCCTAAACTGACCCCGTGCGCGACGGTTTTACGGCGGTGGTGGCGGCGCGGGACGAGGAGGGTCTCCTCCCCGCGACCCTCGACGCCCTGTTCGGGATCCCGAACTTGTCCCGCCTCGTGGTAGCCGACGACGGCAGCCGGGACGCCACCGCCGCGCTGGCCCGCGCCGCCGGCGCGGAGGTCGTCTCCCTGCCCTCGCCGCGGGGCAAGGGGGCCGCCTTACGCGCGGGCATCCTCCTCGCCCGCAGCGCGGGCCCCTCCTTCTCCGCTCAACCGCTGCTCCTCGCCGACGCGGATCTCGGGCCCTCGGCCTCGCGCCTCGCCGCCCTCCTCGATGCCCTCGACGAGGACCACCCGGCCTCCGTCGCGGCGTTCCCGAAGGGCGTCGCCGCTCGCGGCGGGTTCGGCCTCGTGAAGGGCCTCGCCCGCCGCGCCATCTCCCGGCGCGCGGGCGTCGCGCCCCTGGAGCCCCTCTCCGGACAGAGGGCCCTGCTCCCGGCGGCCCTCGACGCGCTGCCGGGCCTCGCCCCCGGCTTCGGCGCCGAGGTGGGGATGACCCTCGACCTCCTCTCCTCGGGCATAACGCCGCTCGAGGTCCCGCTCCCCCTCGCGCACCGGACGGCCGGAAAGACCTTCGAGGGCTTCGCCCACCGCGCCCGCCAGGGCCTCGACGTCCTCAGAGCCCTCCGGGGCGAGCGCGTCCCCTGGTAAGCGCGTGCCCGTCCCCGCCCAGGTCGCCCTACTGATCGGCCTCGGGGCCCTGGGAACCCTCCTCGCCCTCGCCCTCCTGGCCCCCAACTCCCCGGCGCCGCAACCTCGAGCGCAACAACATCCCGACCGCCGCGGGCCTCGCGCTTTTACCCATAATACTCCTGACGCTGGTGCTCGCGGCATCGGGCGTGGTCCGGATCGGGTCGGGTGGGCTCGCGTATCTCGTCTACGCCTTCGCGGCGGGCATGATCGGGTTTGTGGACGATGTGTGGGGCGGGGGGAGGCGCGTGGGTTTCGGGGCACCTCGGGGCGCTCCTGGGGGCAGGGTGACGACGGGGTTCTCGAAGCTCGTGTTGTTCGGGGCGGGGCGCTCGCGGTCGCGCTGGTCGTCGCGGACGGGGTCTTCGGTGTGCTGGGCGCGGCGGTGCTGGTGGCGGGAGCACCAACCTGGCGAACCTGTTCGACGTGCGGCCGGGCGGGCAATCAAGTTCGTGGCGCTCCTCGTGTTGCTCGCGCTGCCGTTCGCCGGGTCGTGGGGGCGGTGCTCGCGGCCCTGCCCGTGGCAGGCGGCGCGGCCGGGTTGTTTCCTTTCGACGTTCGGGGCGTATCATGCTCGGAGATGCGGGGGCCGCCGTGCTCGGGCAACCCTGGGTTATGTCGCGATCTCCGGCGGGCCCGGGCCTTCGTGGTGGTTCTTCCTCGCGGTAGTACTCGGGCTGACCGCTCTGGCCGAGGTTTCGAGTATCTCGAGGGTAATAGAGAGGGTAGGTTTTTTGCGCAGGTTCGATTCTTGGGGGCGTGATCGGTTATGACGGAGCCGTTTTCTACGGATACCAAGTACATCTTCGTGACGGGCGGCGTGGTCTCGTCTATCGGCAAGGGGACGAGTGCCGCGGCCTTGGGGATGCTCCTCAAGGCGCGGGGGTACAGGGTCGTGTTGCAGAAGTTCGACCCTTACATCAACGTGGACCCCGGCACGATGAACCCTTACCAGCACGGTGAGGTATTCGTCACGGAGGACGGGGCCGAGACCGACCTCGACCTCGGCCACTACGAGCGCTTTCTCGACGAGAACCTCGGCAAGCTCTCCAACGTCACCACGGGGAGCGTGTACTGGGAGGTCATCCAGAGGGAGAGGCGCGGGGACTACCTCGGGGCCACCGTTCAGGTCATCCCGCACATAACCAACGAGATCAAGAACAGGATAGGGCGCTTGGGCGCCGAGAACGACGTCGTCATCACCGAGATCGGGGGGACGGTCGGGGACATAGAGAGCCTGCCGTTCCTCGAGGCCATAAGGCAGTTCCGAAACGACGTCGGGCGGAAGAACGTCCTGTACATGCACGTCTCGTACGTGCCGTACATCGAGGCCGCGGGCGAGCTCAAGAGCAAGCCGACCCAGCACTCCGTGCAGACCCTGCGGGAGATCGGCATAAGCCCGGACATCATCGTGTGCCGGGCGGACCGGCCCGTCAGCGAGGACATCAGAAAGAAGATCTCGCTCTTCTCCGACACGGAGCTCGAGGCCGTCATCCCGGCCGAGAACGCCCCGACGCTCTACTCCATCCCCCTGACGCTGCACGAGGCGGGGCTCGACGACCTCGTCCTCGAGAAGCTCGGGCTCGAGGCTGCGCCGCCCGACCTCGCCGAGTGGCGCGGCCTCGTGGAGCGCATGATCTCCGCCGAGGACGTGGCGCGCGTCGCGATCGTCGGCAAGTACGTCAAGCTTCAGGACGCGTACCTCTCGGTGGTCGAGGCCCTCGGGCACGCCGGGGGCGCGCACGACGCACGGGTCGAGATCGACTGGGTGGACGCCGAGGACCTCACCGACCCCGCCGCGACGAAGCGGAGGCTCGCGGGCGCCGACGGCGTCCTCGTCCTGCCGGGCTTCGGCGACCGCGGGACGGAGGGCAAGATCCAGGCGGCGCGATACGCCAGGGAGTCCGGCACGCCGTACCTCGGCCTTTGTCTAGGCATGCAGATCGCGGTCGTGGAGTTCGCCCGCAACGTCGCGGGCCTGGAGAGGGCGAGCTCCTCGGAGTTCGACCCTGAGAGCCCGCACAAGGTCATCGACATCATGCCGGATCAGGTCGGCGTCCAGATGGGCGGCACGATGCGCCTCGGGCGCTACCCCTGCAAGATCGTGCCCGACACCCTGGCCGCCCGGGTGTACGGGGAGGACCTCGGCGTCCGGGGCGGCGAGGTCGTCTCCGAGCGCCACCGCCACCGCTACGAGGTGAACAACGGCTACCGCGACGCCCTCGCCGGGGCCGGGATGGTCTTTAGCGGCACCTCCCCTGACGACCGGCTGGTCGAGATCGCCGAGGTCAGGGACCACCCGTTCTACATCGGCAGCCAGTTCCACCCGGAGTTCAAGAGCCGCCCCCTGCGCCCGCACCCCCTCTTCTACGGCTTCGTCGAGGCGTGCCGCGACCTTCACCGCGGCGCGGCGGCGGAAGAAGAGGCGAACGGCTCGGCCCCCCAGGAGACGGCCCCGACCGGGGAGAGGACGGCCCGCTGAGGGCCGCCTACCGCGAGCACGCCAGCCGGGCGTTGCCGCCCCGCCCGGCTGGCGTGGCGCTTCTCCCCGGCGAGCGCGCCGGCAAGATCTGCACCGCCTCCGCCGGCTCGGTCTCCGTCGAGGCCTTGCTCTGCGCGCGCCCCGGTGAAGCCCTGCCGTCCCCCAGCCTCCCCGACTGCGGCCCGCGCGCCCGCCGCTACGGGCTCCGGGAAGACGGCGGGGGCGGAACGTACGAGCTGGCCTGCGAGGTCAGGGCCCTGCGCGGCGCCGAACTCGCGGAGGCCGTGGACGAGCTCCTTCGCGCCGTCTCGGCCCACGCGGCCCTCGTCGGGGCCGTGCTCGAGACGCGGGTCGTGCGCCTGGGCGAGCCGCTAGTGCCGGACCCCCTCGTCCTGGGCAGGCTCGCCCGGTACCTCCGGTCCTCGGGGCTCGGCGTGAGCTTCGGCCCCTCGTGGACCCCGGCGCCGCAAGCCGAGGCCTGGGTCGGCGCGGGCGGCCGACGGCGCGAGATCGAGCATCTCCTGCGGGAACACCCCTCTTGGCAGCCCGTCCTCCCGTAGCCCTGCGCCGGGCGCGCGTGCTCGAGGCCGGGGAACGCTTCCTCCGGATCGAACCTCTGGAGGGACCAATGCGCGGCCAGGACCTCCCCGCGCTCGCCCCCTTCGAGCCCCTACCAGAGGTCGGGGACGAGGTCGCCGTCAACCTCCTCGGCCCGGAGATGGGGCTCGGCACCGGCGGCTTCGCCTTCGTCCTCCCCACGACGGACGGGGACGGCGCGGCCGTCCCCGAGAACCGGGATCACTTCGTGAAGCTGCCCTACACGCCGCTGCAACACCCGGCCCCTCCACCCGCCGAGAGGGGCGATCTCGTCGGGGTGCCGGTCGTCGTGCTCCCGCTGCACTCGCACCTCGCGCCCGCCTGCGCGGCGGCGGCCGACCTCCGCCCCGGCGTCAGGGTCGCCTTCGTGTGGCAGGAGGGCGGCGCGCTGCCCGTCGCGTTCTCCGGCGTCGTGAGGGCGCTCGAAGAAGGGGGGCTTCTGCACGCGGTCGTCTCCTCGGGGGCCTGCTTCGGGGGCGACGTCGAGGCGCCGAACGTCTACTCGGGGCTCCTGTCGGCGGCCGGGCCGTCGGTCGGGGCGGACCTCGTGATCTCGGGCATCGGGCCCGGAGTGGTGGGGACGGCCACGGCCCACGGCCACGGCGGCATGTCCGCGGCGGTCGCGCTCAACGCCGCCTCCTCGCTCGGGGCCTCGCCCGTCCTCGCCCCCCGTCTCTCCGCGGCGGACGGGAGGCCGCGCCACGGGGGCGTCTCGCACCACACGGTCTCCGCCCTCCGGGCCGCGCTCGCCGGATGCCGCGTGGCCGTGCCAGAGGCGGCGGGCGAGCTTCCCGGCGGGCTCCCCTCGCGCCACTCCTACGAGCGCGTCCGCTGGTCTGCCGCTGGATTAGAGGGGCGTCACGGGGTAACCTTCTCCAGCATGGGACGCGGTTACAAGGACGATCCGGTCTTCTTCGACGCGGCGGCGGCGGCGGTCGCCCTCGCCCTCGGGGGGGGCGCGCCGTGAGGATAGGGGTGGTTCGCGAGCTGACGCCCGGCGAGGGCCGGGTGGCGCTGACGCCGCACGCCGTCCACGAGCTCGTCAGGGCGGGGCACCGGGTGCACGTCGAGGCCGGGGCGGGGGAGGGGGCCGCGGTCTCCGACGAGGAGTACCGCCGGGCCGGGGCCAGGGTCGTCGCCGGCGCCGAAGGGGTGTGGCGCGACTCCGAGTTGATCGCCAAGGTCTTCGGGCCCCTGCCCGAGGAGTACCGGTACTTGAGGGAGGACCTGATCCTCTTCGCCTTCCTCTCCCTGGCGGTCGATGCCGGGCTTCTGGAGGCCCTCCTGGCCTCGCGGTGCGCCGCGTTCTCCATGGAGGCCATCGGCGACGGGAGGGGCGGGCTGCCCGTGCTCGCGCCGATGAGCGAGATCGCCGGCCGCCTCGTGCCGCAGATCGGGGCGCACTACCTCCAGCGTCCCTCCGGCGGCAGGGGCATCCTGCTCGGGGGCGCGGCGGGCGTCCGCCCGGGCCGCGTGGTCGTGCTGGGGGCCGGGATCGTGGGCTCCGGCGCGGCCTGCGTCGCCAGCGGCCTCGGGGCCGAGGTGGTCGTGGTAGATCGCGACCTCGACCGGCTGAGGCGCCTCGAGGCGATGCGCCTCGGCGGCGTGAAGACGCTCGCCGCGAGCAGCATGGGCATGCGGGAGGTCGTCCCGGACGCCGACCTCCTCATAGGGGCGGTGCTCGTCGTGGATTCCAGGACCCCGCACCTCATCGACCGCGAGACCGTCCGCGCGATGAGGGACGGCGGCGTGATCGTCGACGTCGACGTCGACCAGGGGGGCTGCGTCGAGACCTCGCGCCCGACCACCCTGGAAGCCCCGACCTTCGTCGACGAGGGCGTGACCCATTACTGCGTGAAGAACGTGCCCGCCGCCGTCCCCGTCACCGCCGCCCACGCCCTCTCCAACGCCCTCGTCCCCTACGTGGCCAAGGTCGCCGGACGCGGCCTCGTCGACGCCCTGAACGCGGACGCGGGCCTCGCCCGCGGCGCCTCGGTCGTCGAGGGGCGCCTCGTCAGCCCGTCCCTCGCCCGCGAGCACGCGGCGGAGCACCACCCCCTGACCTCCATCCTCCCCCTGCACGCGGAGGCCCGGTGAGCGATGGATCCCGCGGGGCCGAAGCCGGTGCCAAGCCCCTGAGCGCCTTCACCGTCGAGCTCGACGTCTACTCGGGCCCCTACGAGGGCCTGCTCGCCCTGATCCTGCGCGACGAGCTGGAGATCTTCGAGGTCCCCCTGGCCGAGCTCGTGAACCTCTACCGCAGCTCGGGCGGGTCGGACGAGGGCTCCCCCGGCGCCCTGGAGCGCGACACGGACTTCGTGGACTCCGCGACCTCTCTCGTCCTCTTGAAGGGGCGCTCGCTCGTCCCCGCAGGCTCCGAGACGGGCGACGAGGACGGCGACGAGGCCATCGGCCCGGAGGAGCTGGAGGCGCGCCTCGTCGCCTACCTGAAGGTGCGCCGCGCCGCGGAAGCCATCGGCGAGCGCCTCGCGCGCAACGCCGGCTACTACCCGTCCGGGCACGCGCCGCCGCCGAAGCCCGGGAAGCTGCGCATCAGGCCCGAGAAGATCTCCGCCGCCGCCCGCCGGACGTTCTCCCGGACGGTCGAGCCGGAGACGCGCCACCTCGGCCCGATCACGGTGACCGTCGGCGAGCTCGTCGCCCTGCTGCGCCGCTCCCTCGCCGGGGGCGAACCGGTCTCGTTCGAGGCCCTGACGCGCGAGATGGACCGCCTCCGCTCGGCCGTGACCTTCGCCGCCGCCCTCAGCCTGGCCTCCGAGGGGAGCATCGTCCTCGTCCAGCCCGAGCCCTTCGGCCCCCTGACCCTGAGGCCCGTCCCTTGACCGGGAACGCCCGCTACGAAGCGCCGCCGGAGCACCTGATCGAGGCCGTCCTCCTGTCGAGCCCGAGCCCCATCGCCCTGCCCGACCTCCTCTCCGCGACGGGCCTCGCGCAAGGGGAGGCCCTCGCGGCCCTAGAACACCTCCGGGCACGCTTCTCCCCGGCGTCTTCGGGGATCGTGCTTCGAGAGGTCGCGGGGGGCTACGCCCTGGCGACGAACCCCACTTGCGCGGCGGCGGTCGAGCGCTTCCGCGCGGAGGCCCGCCCCGCCCCGCTCTCCGGCGCCGCCCACGAGGTCCTCGCCTCTGTCCTCTACCTCGGTCCGATGACGCGCGCCGCCGTCTCCGCCGCGCGCGGCGTGAACTCGGACGCCGTCGTCCGCAACCTCCTCGAGCGCAACCTCCTCGAGGAGCGGGGCCGGGACGAGGGCCTCCCCGGCTCCCCGGCCCTCCTCGGCGTCACGGACGACTTTCTCGCCGCCGCCGGCGCCCGGGACCCCGAGGACTTCCCGCCCCTCGACGCCCTCGTGGACGAGGCCGAGCTCGCCCGCGTCCGCGAGCGCATCTCCGGCGCGAGGCCGGACGCCGCCGGGGAGGCCTAGAGCCCCTTGCGACTCCAGGCGTTTCTCGCCCGGAGCGGCGCCGCCCCGTCGCGCCGCAAGGCCGAGGCCTTTATTACGGATGGCCGGGTCAGGGTGAACGGCAGGACGGCCACCCTCGGCGAGGGGGTCGAGCCCGGGACCGACCGCGTCCTCCTCGACGGCAGGCCGGTCGAGCTCCCGAGCGCCCACGCCTACCTGGCGCTAAACAAGCCCGCCGGCTACCTCACCACCCTGCACGACGACCGCGGCCGCCCGACCGTCGCCTCCCTCATGCCCGAGGGCGTCCCCGGCCTCGTCCCCGTCGGCCGCCTCGACGCCGACACCACAGGCCTGCTCCTCCTGACGAACGACGGCAACCTCGCCAACCGCGTCGCCCACCCGTCCTCCGAGATAGAGAAGGAATACGAGCTGACCATAAAGAACCCCGTCGCCCAAGGGTCCCTCGAGGCCCTCGCCGAGGGCCCCACCCTCGAAGACGGCAAGATGCTGCCGCCCAGGATCTCCGACCCCCGCCGCACCTGCGAGCACACGACCCTCAACGTGACGATCCACGAGGGCCGTAACCGCATAATACGCCGAGCCTGCGACGCGGTCGGGCTGCGGCTCCTCCGGCTGAGGCGGGTGAGGGTCGGTCCCGTGCGCCTCGGCGGGCTCCGCGAGGGGCGCCACCGCCCGGTGACCCGCGAGGAGCTAAAGGGATTGCGGGGCGGCGCATGAGCGGGGAGCGGACGAGGCCCGTCGCCGGCGTGCCCGGCGTCGACTTCACCGTCGACGACGTGCGGGGGCGGTTCCCGGTGGAGCTGGAGATCAAGCCTCTGTCGCGCCCCGTGGACGCCACCGTGAGGGTGCCCGGCTCCAAGAGCGTCACAAACCGCGCGCTCGTCGTGGCGGCGCTCGCGGACGGGCGCTCCAGGATCCTGAACCCCCTCTTCAGCGACGACTCCTACTGGCTTATGGACGCCCTCGTCCGCCTCGGCTTCGGGGTCCGCGCCGACCGCGAGGGGGGGGAGGTCGAGATCCTTGGCCTCGGGGGCCGCGTCCCGAACGAGGACGTCGAGGTCTTCGTGGGCAACGCGGGCACGGTGGCGCGCTTCCTCCCGCCGGCCCTCGCCCTGGGCCCGGGCCCGTACCGCCTCGACGGTGTCCCCCGCATGCGCGAGCGCCCGGTCGGCGACCTCGTGGACGCCATGCGCGAGCTCGGCGCCGCCGTCCGCTACGCCGACGGGGAGGGCCGCTTCCCCCTCGTCGTCGAAGGCGGTGGCCTCCGGGGCGGCACGGCGAGCGTCGAGGGGAGCAAGAGCAGCCAGTTTCTGAGCGGCCTCCTCATGGCGGCCCCCTACGCCCGGGAGGGCATGACGCTCGAGGTCGAGGGGGAGCTCGTCTCGAAGCCCTACGTCGGCATCACGACCGGGGTGATGCGCTCCTTCGGCGTCGGCGTCGAGGAGGAGGGAGGCCGCTTCACGGTCCGGCCCGCGGCCTACGGCGCCCGCGACTATCCCGTCGAGCCCGACGCCTCGGGGGCCTCGTACTTTATGGCCGCCGCCGCGGTGACCGGCGGGAGGGTGGAGATCCCCGGCCTCGGCTCGTCCTCGCCCCAGGGCGACCTGCGCTTCGCCGAGGTGCTAGAGCGGATGGGCTGCGAGGTCCGGATCGAAAGGGACCGCGTCGCGGTCCAGGGCCCCCGGCGCCTCCGGGGCGTCGACGTCGACATGAACGCCTTCTCGGACACCATGATCACGCTCGCCGCCATCGCCCCCTTCGCCGACGGCCCGACCACCATCCGAGACGTCGAGCACACCCGCCACCAGGAGACCGACCGCATCTCCGCCGTCGCCACCGAGCTCGCCCGCCTCGGCGCGGACGTACGGGAACACCGCAACGGTATCCGCATAATACCCCGAGAAACCCGGCCCACCTCGATCCGGACGTATGACGACCACCGGATGGCGATGGGCTTCGCCGTGACCGGGCTTGTGGCGGCCGGGATCAGCATCCAGAACCCCGCGTGCGTCACGAAGACCTTCCCGGACTTCTTCCGCAAGCTCGACGCGCTCCGGTAGCCGAGACGCCGGGCCTCACCTACGGGCGGATGCCGGCGGCGAAGGCCGCGTCGCCGGAGTGCGCGAGGGCCCGGATCGGCGTCTCACCCCTCCCATCGCCGGGGACGCGTGGTCGTCCGGATCTCGTGCTGACCGGCTTCCTCGGGAACCTGCGCGCCGTTCGGGTTGTACTTTGTAGCAGGGTCGGGAAGGGAGAGGGCTGGGGGCCGTTTCGGAGGATTGGAAGCTCGTGGAGCGTGCGAGGGGGGCGATGCGGCGGCGTACGAGGTCCTCGTGCGGGCGTACGGGGGCGTGGCGTTTCGGGCGGCGTACCTGATCCTCGGGGATTCGGCGGAGGCCGAGGACGCCTCGCAGGAGGCGTTCGTGAAGGCTTATCGCGCGCTGGCGCGGTTCGAGCCGGGGGCTTCGTTCGGGCCCTGGATCCTCGCCATAACCTCCAACGAGGCGCGCAACCGGCGCAAGGCCGCGGGGCGTAGGGTGGGCCTCTCCCTCCGCGCGGCCGAGGAGGGCGTCGGGCGTGGAGACGGGTCCCTCTCGCCGGAGGCGGCCCTCGTCGCGCAGGAGAGGCGGGCGGAGCTGCTCGAAGCCCTCGAAGGCTTGCGCGAGGAGGACCGGGCCGTGATCGGCTACCGCTACTTTCTCGACCTCTCCGAGGCGGAGACCGCGGAGGTGCTCGGCTGCGCGCGCGGGACGGTCAAGTCCCGGCTCTCGCGGGCGCTCGGGCGGCTGCGCGAGGCCCTCAGGAAGGAGCAAGATGCCGGATAGGGAGCAGGATCTGGAGAGGGAGCTTCGGGAGCTCGGCTCCCACATCGAGTACCCCGAGCCCCCCGACCTCGCCCGAAGCGTCCGGCGCAGGCTCGACGCGGAGGCCGCGCGGCGCCGCGGCTGGCCGCGAAAACTCGCCACGCCCCGGTGGGCCGCTGCCGCCGCGACGCTCCTGATCTCCCTGTCCCTACTCTCGCCCGCGGTGCGCTCCACCGTCTCGGACACCCTGTCGTCCGGGGCATCGGGGGTGGCGGGGCCGCCGGGGGGCCGGCGCATCCTCCGCGGAGTACGCCCGGGAGGCAGCCCCCCAACCTGCCGAAGGGGATGCACCGGCCTCCGCCGGCAGACCCGAGGCGCCGCCCGGGAAGACCCTCGGTCTCGGCGAGAGGCTCACCATGACGGAGGCCCGTGACGAGGTCGGGAGGCTACTCCTACCCGAGAGCCCGGAGCTTACGGGCGAGCCCCGGGCGCTCTACGACGCCGGCTCGCCCCGGCGAGCCGGCGTCGTCCTCGTCTTCGGACCGGGCCCCGACCTGCGGCCGCTCGGCGACACGGACGCAGGGCTCCTCCTCGTCGAGGTACCCGGGAGCCTCGCCTCCGCCTACCCGGGGGTGGCCACGGCCTCCCGACCATCGTCCGAGGAGGTCGACGTCGGCGGTCGCCGGGGCTACTGGTTCCCCGACGGACGGAAACTGCGCCCGCAGCCCGGAGAAGCCGAACGCCTACCCGGCGGCGCCCTGTTGTGGGAGCAGGGAGAAGCAACGCTCCTCCTGCGGGCAGGTATCCCGCGGGAGGAGGCCGTTCGGATCGCCGAGACGGTCCGGTAGGAGTGCGCCGGGAACCGATCCCGCTCGTCCCTTGTACTAAGGGCGTACGGTAAGCCAGAGCCCGCGCGTTCTCGCGCCAGCGCCGGATGTGCGGCGCGGAAGGAGGCAGGATGCCCCGGATCTTCCCCTGGTTCGAGAACGACCGATGCCCGGCCGAACGCGCCCTTGCACCAACGCCAAGCACGGGCCTTCGCGCCTCGCTCGACGGGAACATCGCGGCCTACGCGTGGCCGATCGCCCTGACGGCCCTGCTCGTGTTCGCCTCGGCCGCGTGCGGGGGTGCTGGAGGGGGCGGGGCGCAGTCGTCGGGTTCGTCGGCGGGTCAGGCCTCTCCGGAGACAGACTTCGCCCCGACGCCCGGGGACGAGGCGGCCTCGTCCGCCGGCGCCGCTGCCTCGTCCGCCGCGCGGCAGGTCGAAGGTGGGGCCGAGGAGGGCCCGCGGGCCGCCCTGCCGGGCTTCGACGGCGAGAAGATCGTCAAGACGGCCGAGCTCGAAGTGCGGTCCGAGGACGTCCGCGGCGCCGCCTCGCGGGCGCAGGAGGTCGCCGCGCGGTTCGGGGGGAGCGTTACAAGCTCGCGCGTGGACGGCGGGGACGATGGGGTCACGGCCGACCTCGTCCTCTCTGTGCCGTCCCCGGAGTTCGAGGCGGCGCTCGAGGAGTTGCGGGCCTGGGCGAGGTTACGACCGACACCGTCGGCGGCGAGGACGTGACGGAGGAGTTCGTGGACCTCGAGTCGCGCGAGCGGAACCTGCTCGCCGCCGAGGACGGGCTCCTCGGGCTCTACGGCGAGGTAGAGAGCGTCGACGACGCGCTCGCCATAGAGCGCGAGCTCACGGACCTGCGCGGCCAGATCGAGACGGTGCAGGGCCGCATCCAGTTTCTCGAAGACCGTGCGACGACCTCGCGCATAGCGCTGGGGATCCAGCCGGTTCGGGGCCCCGCGACCCCTGAGCCGGCCCTGGAGCCCGTCCGCGCCGTCGCGGCGGCCTGGGAAGCTTCGCTGGCTTTTCTCGGGACGGTCGCCGGCGCAGTCATCTCCGTCGTCGTCTTCGGCTGGTGGCTCCTGCCCGCGCTCGTGGCGGCCTCGGTCTGGTGGCGGCGCAGGACGCGGCGCGCGAGCCCCGCCGAGGGTCCCTAGCCCCCGGAGCGCGAGGCCCGTTCTGCCGCCCGGCATCGGTTATACTCCCCGATCGATGCGAGCTTTCCTTGTAGCGATAGACGGTCCCGCGGGGAGCGGGAAGAGTTCGGTGGCGCGCGCGGTGGCCGAGAAGCTGGGCATCGTGAACCTCGATACCGGCGCGACCTACCGGGCGGTGGCCCTCCTCTCCCTCAGGGACGGCGTCGCCCCGGACGACGGCCCGGCGCTCGCCGCCCTCGCCGGGCGGGTCGAGCTCGACGGGGCGGGGGTCCGGGTCGACGGCGAGCGGGTCCCGGGCGACGCCCTGCGCACCCCCGAGGTCGCCGCGGCGGCTTCGCGCGTCTCCACGCACCCCGAGCTGCGCCGCGTCCTCGTCGAACGGCAACGGGCGGCGGCCCGGAGCCTCGGCGGCGCCGTGATGGAGGGGCGGGACATAGGGACCGTCGTCCTCCCCGACGCGGCGCTCAAGGTCTTCCTCTCCGCCTCGGCCGACGAGAGGGCCCGACGCCGCGCCGCCCAGACCAACCGCGAGGCCGAGCTCGACCGCATCCGCGAGGCGATGCGCACCCGCGACAAGCGCGACGCCGAGCGCGAGGCCTCGCCGCTCGTCCCCGCCCCGGACGCCGTCGTCATAGACACCACCGGCCTCTCCCTGGAAGAAGTCGTAGAGCGCGTCGTGGGCCTCGCCGCGGCCGCGCGGGCCGAGGGAGGGTGAGCCCCGTAGACGGTTTCCCGAAGCACGGCGGACGCAGGATCATGTCCCCGCGCTACAAGCTCTTCAGGGCCCTTATGCGCGCGCTCACGCGGCTCCTCGTCGGGTTCGAGGTGCACGGCGTCGAGAACGTGCCCGAAGACGGGCCCGTGATCCTGGCCGCCAACCACCGCCGGTACGCGGACCCGGTCCTGGTGTGCATGGCCGTCCCCCGGCGCATACAGTGGATGGGGAAGAAGGAGCTCTTTACCCCTCCGTTCGACAGGTTCTTCTACTTTATCGGCACGTTCCCGGTGGACCGCGAGGGGGGCGGCCGCGGCGCCCTTCGGAGCTCCCTCGTGTTCCTGAAGCACGGGTGGACACTGGGCATCTTCCCCGAGGGGACGCGCCGCAAGGCATACGACCCGGGCGACCCGCCCAAAGGCGGCGTCGCCATGCTCGCCGCCCGCTCCGGCGCACCCATAATCCCCGTGTTCATGGATAAGGTGCCGAGCTTCTCCGAGCGTCTGCGGGGCGGGAAGCTCCGGGCGTACATCGGGGCTCCCATACGGGTGGACGCGACGAGAAAGGGCAAGCCGTCCTACGACGAGGTCGCGGACCGGGTGCTGCGCGGGATCTACGCCCTCGGCGAGACCAGGGGCTCGGCCAGGAAAGCCGGGGTCTCTTGAGCCGCCTGCCGGTCGTGGCCATCGTCGGAGCCCCGAACGTGGGGAAGAGCACGCTGGTGAACAGGATCCTGGGCCGGCGCCAGTCCGTGGTCGCGGACGAGCCGGGGACGACGCGGGACCGCTCCTACAGCCGCGCCGAGTGGGCGGGGAGGGAGTTCTCGCTCGTGGATACCGGGGGGATGGAGCCCACGGCCAAGACCGGCCTCGAAGCTCTCGTGACGCTGCAGGCGCGGGTCGCCGTCGAGGAGGCCGACGTCATCATCCACCTCGCCGACTCCAGGCTCGGGGTCACGGAGGCGGACGCCGCGATCGCGAGGGAGCTCCGAGGGTCGGGCAAGCCCGTCCTCCTCGCCGCGAACAAGCTCGACAACCCCGCCGACGACACGGCGCGCTACGACTTCTACGCCCTCGGCGAGGGCGAGCCCCACGCGGTGAGCGCGGTCCACGGCATAGGGACGGGCGACCTGCTCGACGAGATCGTCGCCCTCCTCCCGGAGGCGGAGCCCGAGGAGGAGGCCCCGTACCCGAAAGTGGCCGTCGTCGGCCGCCCCAACGTCGGCAAGAGCACGCTCCTCAACCGCCTCCTCGGCGCCGAGCGAGCCGTCGTCTCGGAGGTCGCCGGCACCACCACCGACGCCGTCGCCCACGAGATCTCCGCCCCCGAAGGCGCTTCGGTCCCGGGCGGACGGTTCCTGCTGCTCGACACCGCCGGCATCAACCGCAGCGCGAGGAGGGCGTCGGGCGTCCCCTACTACTCGACGCTCAAGACCGAAGGGCCATCCGCCGCTCCGACGTCTCCCTGCTCCTCGTCGACGCCGTCGAGGGCTCGTCGGGGAGGACCTGAGGCTCGCCCGACAGATCGAGGAGGCCGGACGAAGCTGCGGGGTGCTCGTGAACAAGAGCGACCTCGTCGACGAGTACCGGCTGCGGGAGATCGAGGCCGACGTCGTCTACCGCATGACGGACCTCAAGCCGCCGCTCCTGGCCATCTCCGCCCTCTCGGGCGCCGGCGTGAGCGGCGTGGTGCCGCTCGCCGCCCGATTGCACAGCTCGTACAACACCAGGGTCCCGACCCACGAGGTCGCCGAGTTCGTCAACGAGCTCACCGCGCGCACCCCCCCGCCCGGGAACGTCAAGATCCGCTTCGCCACCCAGACCGGCACCGCCCCGCCCCGCTTCTCCGTCTTCGCCACCCGCCCGAACGACGTCCCCGACGGCTACCTCCGCTTCCTGGAGAACTCCTTCCGCGAGCGCTACGGCCTGAGGGGCGTGAGCGTCAAGCTGCGCCTGAAGAGCAGCCGCTAGACCGTCCCCGGCCTGCGTGCGGGACGGAACCGCTCGTGGGGGACCCCTGCGTCGCTGGTAAGATACCCGTCAGGAAAAACGCAACGGGAAGGCCGCACCAGCGGCCGGCGGAAGCAGCCGGGGAAGGCAGGGAGTATGTATCATTCGGGTCGTGGGGCCTCGCGCCCCGCACGCTCGCGCCGCTCGCGTGTTCGGGGGGGCGCGCCGGCCGCCGGGGGTCCCTCGTGAAGGCCGTGATCATGGCCGGCGGTCAGGGGACGAGGCTCCGGCCGCTCACGAGCAACCAGCCCAAGCCCATGATCCCGATCGTCGGCGTGCCGTGCATGGAGCACATCGTCACCCTCCTCAAGCGACACGGGATCGAGGAGATCGTGGTGACGCTCCAGTTTATGCCGGACGAGATCCGGGACTACTTCGGCGACGGCTCGGAGTGGGGCGTCTCGATGAGCTACTCGGTCGAGGACGCCCCGGCGGGCACCGCGGGCTCCGTGAAGCTCGCCGAGGAGCACCTCAAGGGCGAGCGCGTCCTCGTCATCAGCGGCGACGCCCTCACGGACTGCGACCTCGGCGCCGTCCTCGCCTTCCACGAGGAGCGTAAGGCCGAGGCGACGATGGTCCTCAAGAGCGTCGAGAACCCCTTGGAGTTCGGCGTGGTCATAACCGAGGGCGACGGGCGCATCGTGCGCTTTCTTGAGAAGCCGACCTGGGGGCAGGTCTTCTCCGACACCGTCAACACCGGCATCTACCTGCTCGAACCCTCCGTGCTCGAGGAGATCCCGGCCGAGGGCGAGTACGACTTCTCCAAGGAGCTCTTCCCCAGGCTACTCGACGCCGGCCGCCCGCTCTACGGCTACGTCACCGAGGAGTACTGGGAGGACATAGGGACGCTCGAGCAGTACATGAAGGCCCAGCGCGACGTCCTCGACGGCAGGATGCGCGGGGCGAGGCCGCCCGGCACCCGCCTGAGGGAGAACGTCTACGTCGGCGCCCGCGCCCAGGTCGACGATGAGGCCCTCGAGGGTCCCGTCGTCATCGGGGAGAACGTCAGGGTCGACGAGGGGGCGAGGGTCAGCCCGTACTCCGTGATCGGGGACAACGTCGTCGTTGCCTCGGGCGCGTCGGTCGAGCGGAGCGTCGTCGCCGAGGGGACGTACGTCGGGGAGGGGGCGGAGATCCTCGACGCCCTCGTCGGCCGCAACTCCTACATCCAGGAGCGGGCGCGCATCCTCGAGCGGAGCGCCCTCGGCGACGACGTGATCGTGGGCGAGGGCGCGACGATAGCGCCGGAGGTCAAGGTCTTCCCGCACAAGACCGTCGAGAGCGGGGCGAACGTCACGCAGTCCCTGATCTACGAGACGATGGGCCTGAGGACGGTCTTCAAGGGCGGCATCGTCCAGGGCAAGTTCAACGTCGACCTCACCCCCGAGTTCGTCGTGCGCCTCGCCTCCTCCGTCGGCACGGAGCTCGACCCCGGCGAGATCGTCTCTTTAGGCCGCGACTCGACCCGCTCGGCGCAGGTCGCCAAGCGCCACATGTCCGGCGCCCTCATGGCCACGGGCGTCAACGTCCGCGACCTCCGGGCCGTACACGCGGGCGTCGTGCGCCACGACGTCCTCGCGGGCAAGTCCTCGGCCGGGGCGCACATGCGCGCCGGCGAAGACCCGGACGACGTCGAGATCCTGTTCTTCTCCTCCGACGCCACCCCCATGAGCGAGGCCGAGCAGCGCTCCGTCGAGAAGGTCTTCGTCCGCGAGGAGTACCGCAGGGCCCACGGCCCCGACGTGGGGGAGTTGATCTACCCGGGCCGCGCCGTCGAGCAGTACGTCGAGCGCCTCGAGAGCGCGCAGAAAGAGACGAAGACGCGGGGAGCCACCGTCGTCGTGGACTTCTCGGGCGGGGTCGCGGGCCTCGTCGCGAGCCGGGTCTTCGCGCGGCTCGGCATCGGCGCCGTCGTCGTCGAGGGCTTCACGAACGCCAACGCCTCCACCACGGGGGCGCGGAGGACCAGCCTCACCGACGCCCTGGATCGCGTCGGCCGGATCGTCCCGACCGTGGGCGCCGCGTTCGGGGCGGTCGTCGGCCCGACCGGCGAGGACGTCCAATTCGTCGACGATCAGGGGGAGTTCGTCCCCCCAGACGTGATGCTCGCCTGCCTCATCTCGCGCCTGCGCCCGCGGAAGGCCGTGCTGCCCATAAGCCTGAGCAGCGGCTACGACGACCTGGTGCGGGAGGGCGGCGGCGCCGCTCAGCGGAGCCGCGCTGGCCTCGGCAACGTCGCTCTCAAGGCCGCGCGCGAGGGCGCCGACGTCGCGGGCCTCGCCGACGGCCGCTTCGTCTTCCCGGCCTTCCTCCCGGCCCCCGACTGCTTCATCACGCTCCTTCGGGCCCTCGAAGCCTTCGGCGGCGGCGACGGCGACGGGGCTCTCTCCTCCGTTAGGGGCCGCTTCGGCGAGAGCTTCGGGAGCGTCGAGCGGCGTCGCCTGGAGTGCCCGTGGGCGGCCAAGGGGCGCGTGATGCGCGGGCTCGCCGAGAGGTTCGGGGGAGACCCGGACGCCATACTCACGGACGGCGTCAAGCTCAACCTGGAAGACGGGGGCTCCTCGTGGGTCCTGATGCTCCCGGACCCGGACAACCCGCTCTTCTACGTCTACGCCGAGACCGGCGCCGACGGCGAGAACGCGGATCGCGTGCTCGACGAGTACGCGGGGCTCGTGGAGGGGCTCATCCGGGAGGGGTAGCGAGCGCGTGCTCGGGCCCGGACGGGGACCGTGAGACTGTACTAGAGGTTCAGGGGAGGTTATACTCCGGCCATGGCCGACGAGACGAGGGGTGGGGAAGATCAGCGCTACGATTGGGAGGGCGAGCCGGACCTTACGGACCTCTCCGAGGAGGAGCTCAGGCAGCGCTTGAAGGCGCTCTCGGACGAGGAGAGGGACGTGAGCTACCGCAGGCGCGTCCTGCAGGGCCGCATAGACCTGATCCGGGCGGAGCTCGTCCGGCGCGGGGGGGCGGCGCTCTCGCCCGAGGAGCTCGCCCGCGTCCTGCTCGGGGCTCCGCCTCCGAAGAGCCCCGTTCCTCCGGGGACGCGGGGAGGGGCGAGGGGGGAGGGGCGTTTGAACCGTTGCCCCGAATGCGGCTCCGAGGTCAACCCCGGCATGAAGTTCTGCGCGGAGTGCGGCACCCGCCTCGTGCACGCGCAGTCCACCGTCTCCTACGCGCCGAGCTTCGGCGACGAGGAGTACGCGGCCGGCAAGAAGCTCGCGCAGGACGAGAACGGCCTCCCGGAGGGGGCCGCGCTCATCGAGCTGGACCAGGTCGAGGGCACCGCCGGGCGCCGCATGCACGACATCGGCAGCGAGAAGGTCACCGTCGGCCGGAGCCCGGACAGCCAGATCTTTCTGGACGACGTGACCGTGTCGCGCAGGCACGCCGAGGTCTTCAGGCGCGAGGCGCCGAACGAGAACGGGTTCAGGATCCGGGACGCCGGCTCCCTGAACGGCACCTACGTGAACCGCGTCCGGGTGGACTCCGTCGACCTGAGGAACGGCGACGAGATCCAGATAGGAAAGTACCGCTTCAAGTTCGTCTTGACCTAGGGCGTGCTTCGGGGGGCGCGGCGCAACGCCGCGCGGAGGGGGCGTATTTGGCATTGTATGTGTTGTAGGCGATGGCAGTCGAGGATGGGAGCAGTAGGCTTACGATGATGGAGAACGGCGGTCCCAAAGACCACTATACGATAGGCGAGGTCGTCACGAGGCTCCGCAAGGAGTTCCCGACCCTCTCCGTGAGCAAGGTGCGCTACCTCGAACGGAGGCGGCTCATCAACCTCACGCGCACGCGCGGCGGCTACCGCCTGTTCTCCCCGCAGGACGTCGAGCTCCTCAAGTACATCCTCACCCTCCAGGACAAGGAGTACCTCCCCCTGAAGGTGATCAAGAAGCGCATCGAGGGCGGCATGCCGGTCGGGACCTCGGACTCCGGCGGCGACCTCTCCCGCGTCCTCGAGGACAAGACCTACACGCGCGAGGAGCTCGCGGACGCCATAGACAGCGAGCTCCGCTTCGTAGAGGAGCTCCAGTCCGTGGGCGTGGTCGGGCGGGGCGGCGACCTCACCCAGAGGGACGTCGAGATCGCGCGCATGGCGCTCGAGATGGCGAAGTACGGCATCCAGCCCCGCCACCTGCGCGGCATCATGGCCGCCGTCGAGCGGGAGGCCGCGATGTTCAAGCAGATCCTGAACCCCGAGCTCAGGAGCGGCGACGAGCAGCGGGTGCAGGACGCGGTGAACAAGGCCCGCCACCTCGCCGCCGTCGACTCGCGCCTCAAGGAGCTGATGATGGCGTCGGCGATAGACAACTTCGCCTCCTGACCCCCGGATGGACGAACCTTCCGCCACCTCCTCGCCCGCGCTCCTGTCGATACAGGAGATCGAGCGCCACGTCCGCGAGGTCCCGGACTTCCCGTCCCCGGGCATCTCCTTCAAGGACATAACCCCCCTCATAGAGGACGGTCCCGCCTTCCACGCCGCCGTGGACCGCGCCGCGGCGGCCACCGCCGGCATCGACTACGACCGCGTCCTCTCCGCAGAGGCCCGCGGCTTCGTCTTCGGCACCGCGCTCGCCTACCGCGCCCGCAAGGGCCTGATCCTCGCCCGCAAGCCCGGCAAGCTCCCGCGCGAGACGATCTCGGCCTCCTACGACCTCGAGTACGGCTCGAACACGCTCCACGTCCACGCCGACTCCATCAGGGAGGGCACGCGCGTCCTCGTCGTCGACGACCTCCTCGCCACGGGGGGGACCGCGAGGGCCATGTGCCAGCTCGTCGAGAACGCCGGCGGCGTCGTGGCCGGCGTCGCCTTCCTCGTCGAGCTGACCTTCCTCAACGGCCGCGAGCGCCTCGCCCCGTACCCCGTGACCTCCCTCCTGACCTACGACGCCTGATGCACCGGTGAACGGCCCCGCCCAACACGACAGCGCCCGCAGCACCGACAACCTCCCCGCCACCCAACACCTCCGTCCCGCGCCACAGGCCGCAAACGATCCCCCCGCCCCGCAGCCCCCGGCAGACCCCGGCCGTCTCCTCGCCGCATACCTCCGTACGCTCTCCAGCCCCGCGACGATAAAAACCTATAATACAGAGATCGGGATGTTCTTCGGGTACCTCTCGGAGAACCTGGGCGGAGACCTCGCGAACGTGACGGCGGAGGACCTGTCGTTTTACAGGGAGCATCTTCTCGCGACCTACGCCGCGGCGACGGCGGCGAAGAAGCTCTCGGCCCTTCGACGGTTCCTCACGTTCACGTACATGGTGGGCGCCACGAGGGTCAACCCGGAGGCCCTGAGGTTCTTCGCGAAGAGCCCGAAGGTCATGCAGGATCCCTCCTACAACGTCCTCACGGAGGACGAGCTCTCGCGGATGCTCTCGGCGGCGAGGACGGGCAACTGGCGCGACTACGCCCTGCTCGCGGTGATGGCCGGGGCGGGGCTGAGGGAGGCGGAGGTCGTGGGGCTCAGGATCGGCGATTTCCGGGAGGTGGGGGACGGGCAGGTGATGCTGCGCGTCGAGGGCAAGGGGCGCAAGATCCGGGCGGTCCCCGTCTCCCCGGACCTGTGGGCCCTCGTGCAGCGACACGTCCTCCTCTCGGGCAAGAGCCTCGTCTCGATGTCCGACGCCCGCAAGCCGCTCTTCGCCTCCAGAGAAGGCCGCGACAAGCCCCTCACGACCCGCTCCATCCGCTACATCGTCAAAAAGTACGCCCGCGCCGCCGGCATAACGAAGGCCATCTCGCCCCACTCCATCCGGCACACCGTCGGCACCAACATGGCGATAAACGAGGCCCCGCTCCTCGTCATCCAGCAGTTCCTCGGCCACTCCGACCCCAAGACCACCCTCCGCTACATACGACGCGCCGAAGACCTCGCCAACAAAGCGTATACCTATAATACTCTACCGACTTCGTAGCGGGGTCCGACACGCCTACAGACAACAAAGGATGATAAAAGCAAGCAAAACAAAGAACGAGAGGGCCCCCGGTGGATCCACCGGGGGCCCTCTCGCGTCGGCGGTGTCGGTTCGCTTCCCGGCCTACCTGTAGCAGCCCTCCCCGCGCTCGACGGGGAACTCGCTCGGGCAGGCGCCGCCGGGCATCCTGGGGGCGGGGCCGTTCTCGGGGCCGCCGGCCTCCATGAGGATGTTGCCGGAGTCGTCGGCGGAGGAGTACTGGTACTCCCCGGAAGAGTCGTCGGAATCCGAGTCGTCGGTGCTGCTGCTGTCCGAGTACTGGACCTGCTCGTACTGCGCCTCCTCGGTGTCCTGGGAGGCGGAGCGCGTCTCCTCGCCCTCGCCGTCGCACGCGATGCCGTTGCCGTCCTCGTCGAGGCCGTAGGGGTCGCCGTCGACGAGCTGCTCCTGCGCCTCCTCCTCGGTCTCGAAGTCGGAGCAATCGAAGAGGTCCTCGTCCTCGCCGCCCTGCTGCGCGACCTCGGAGGCCCTTATGCTCTCCGGACCCTCGCTGTCGAAGGCCATCGCCCAACCTATGCGGCCCACGAAAAGGCACAGCACCGCCAGAACGAAGATTATCGCCACCCTCGTCGGTATTCCCGCGCTCCGCAACAACCCAGCCCCCGATCTCCCGTAAGACGAACAAGTAGTAACTTCTGTTAAGATTTATTATAGGCTTCGCCGCGCGGGATAGTCAAAGCTCCGGGGCATGCCATCTCTACCTGCACCACATGTTCAGCCCTCGGTCAAAGACCGTCCACATGTGGTGTGCGAGGGGCGCGTCCTCGGAGCGCGCGAGCGGTACCAGGAGGACTTTCGGGCCGCGGAGGCGATACCAGAGGCCGAGAAGGAAAGAGGGCAGGGTACGGGGTTCGAAGCCCCCGGCGGAGTCCGACGGGGGCGTCTATGGGCCGCTAGGGTCTGTTCCTTCACCCTAAAGCGCGCCGTTACTGGCCGGGGCGCACGGAGCGCCGGGAGAACAAAAACTCCTCCCACGCGAGGGCCGCCGGAATAAGCGTGCGCGTCGAGCGCGGACCGGTCGCCAATACACGTACGAGTCTTAAGATCGCCGCTGAGCAATCCGTGACACTCACGCCACCCGGGCCAACGAACAAGCGAACGCCGGTTGCCGAACGGGGATCACGCAATCGGCTCGGCGCGAGAGCTCTCGCGCGCGGCCTACACTACGGCTCCCGCAACGTCGAGGACGACCCCGCGAACCTGACACGCGCCATCCTTATGGCCTTCGCAGGGTGGCGACAAGGCCATGGCTGTAGAATGCCTTCAATTTCCGAGAATTACACTTATCGGAAATTGAAGGCTGCCGGTCCGGCTACGCGCGCGGGCTCCGCGGGCGCTTTTGGTATCTGAGGTAGAGTTCTCCTTCCTCGGTCGCGCAGTGGACGGAGATCGGGTGGAAGTCCATCGCGCGGGAGTGGCCGGCGGTTCGCGCCTCGGCGATGGCGAAGGCGCCGCGGGGCATGGCGATCTTCGGGCTGAGGGTCAGGAACAGCTCGTCGACCACTCCCGAGGACAGGAAGGAGCCGTTGACGCCGGGGCCGCCTTCTAGGAGGACGTTTCGTACGCCGAGGCGGTCCCGGAGGACGGCTAGGACGTCGTGTGGTTTCGGGAGGCTGGGGGTTTCCGTGCGAAGGACGCGTACGCCGGCCTCTTCGGCTTCGGCGAGGGTTTTCTCCGGCGTGGCGCCGCCGGATATCACCACGACGGTCTGCTGGCCCTGACGGCGGAAGACTTTTCTCCCGAGGGGCAGCTCGCCGGCGCCGGCGAGGACCACGCCCAACGGTTGGCCCGGGCGGGCGGCGGACTTGCGCCTCTCGGCGAGCTCGTCGGTTACGGAGAGGTTCATCTCCTCGGTGCGGACGGTGCCCGCTCCCACCACGACGGCGTCGAAAGCGGCCCGGATGTTGCGCATGATCTGCCTGTCCACGGCGCTCCCTATCGGGCTGGCCTTGCCGCCGACCGCGGCCTTGCCGTCCAGCGTGCTGACCATGTTGATGGCCACGTAGGGACGGGCGCCCTCGACGCCGGACGTCGGGAAGGTCAGGCCGGAGTAGACGTCCTCGGCGGCCATCTCCTCCGGAGGGCCCGGGAGGAGGCGGAGGACCCTAGCCATCGCGTAACGCGGACGGGGAGCGGATCGGCGTCTTGAGGCCCCGGGTCAGACCGCGACCATGAAGCGGGCGTACTTGGGCAGGTCCTGTTTGGGGAGCGTGACGTCCATCCACACGCCCTCCTCGGTGCTCTTCTCGGCGTGTATCTCGGCCGAACCGTACAGGCGAGCCGCCTTGCCGTACTCCTCGTGGGGTATCAGGATCTCGGCGCGCACGAAGCCGCCGGAGATCCTCCGGCGTACGGCCCGGGCGAGCGGCGCCACGCTTCGGACGGCGCTGATCCTGACGGCGTCGGGGTAATCCCTTTCGAGGGCCGCGAGGCCCCCCTCGTCGAGGAGGTCTATCTTGTTGAGGCAAAGGAGCGCATCCTTCGTGGGGATCCCGGCCTCCTCCAGGGTGCCGACCACCGAGTCGAGCTCCTCCCTGAGCTCGACCATCCCGCCGCCGGCGTTGGCGCACACCACGATCAGGTCGGCCTCGCGCGCCGCCTCCAGCGTGGCCGCGAAGGAGTGGACGAGCTGCGTGGGCAGCTTCCTGATGAAACCGACGGTGTCCGTGACCACGAAGTCGGGCCCGGCGGCCCCGTCGGAGGCGCCGTTGGAGCCGCTGGCGGGCGCGCCGCTTACCAGGCGCGTCGTCGTCTCCAGGGTCTCGAACAGCCTGTCCGCCGTCGACCTGGTCTCGCCGCTGAGGGCGTTGAGGATCGTGGTCTTGCCGGCGTTCGTGTACCCGACCAGGGAGACCGTCGGAGGACCGGCCTTCTTGAGCCGCGAGCCTCGGACAGCGCGGTTGGACCTCTCGGCCTCAAGCCTGCGCCCGATGGAGGACATGCGCTCCCGGATCACGCGCCGGTCGTACTCGAGCTGCTGCTCGCCGGAGCCACGCCGGGCGCCGCCGCCGCCCGCGCCGCCGCCGCCCAGACGGCTGAGCGCGCGGTTGCCGCCCTTGATCCTCGGGAGCCTGTACGTGAGCTCCGCGAGCTCGACCTCCATCCTGCTCGCCGCATCCCGCGCGTGCTCGGCGAAGATCCTGATGATCAAAGCCGTACGGTCCACGACCGGGACGCCCGCGTCGCCCTCGAGGACCCGCGCCTGCGAGGCGGTCAACTCGTCGTCCGCGACCACGAACCCGGCCCCGGTCTCCTCGACGAGCGCCCGGAGCTCCTGCCGCTTGCCGCGCCCGAGGTAGCCGACCCCGTCGCGGCGCCCCTGCTCGAGCTCCCCGACGACCCCGAGTCCCAGGGTCTCCACGAGCCTGCCGAGCTCCCCGAGCTCGCGATCCTCGCCCGCCGCGACGAGCACGACCCTCTCTTCGGCTTCGCCCTCCGCCCCGTCGCGCCCTTGTCCCCCGTTTATGACCATGAGCACATTATATCATGCATTATATGCTTTATCGCGGGATCTTCGGCGGTCTCGACGATCGCCCTCTCGGTGCCCGCCGGTAGCGCGCGCATGAGCTTGTCGAACCAGCGCATCTGGCGCCTGGCGAGCCGCCTGGTGCGAGCGGCTATCTTCTCCTCGGCCTCCTGCCGCGACACATCGCCGGAGGCCAGCCGCATCATCTCCTTCGGGCCCACGGCCTGCCGCACGGAGGGGTTGGGGTCCATCGCGTTGAGGGTCCTGCCCTCGGCCTCGCCCCTGCGCACGATCTGGCGGGAGCGCCCGGCTATGCGGAGGTCGAGGGCTTCTCGCGGGGGTCTGAGGTAGACGAAGGAGGCGCCGTACATCGGGCTCCCGGACCACACTGAGCCCCTCTCGGGGGCCCCTTCTAGCCTGAGCTCCTCCTCCCTCGCCGCGCGCCTGGGGTTCGCCGCGCCCGCGGACGCCCTTATCGCCTCCCGTCGGGCCTCGTCGGACGCCTTCGGCGCGAGTGGGAGGCCAAGCACTATGGCGTTGAGGTACATCCCCGTGCCCGCGTCGAGGACGAAGGGCCACCCATCCCCGAGCCCGCCTATCAGGCCCTCGGCGCGCCGCTTGTGGAGCGCGACGGTCCACTCGTCCTCGACCGAGACTACCCCGACGAGTTCGGCCGGCCTCTCGCGGCGCTGGTTCGTCGTCTCGGGTATCTCCTCGTAGACCTGCATGGAGTCGACGACGAGCGTGGGCACCCAGCCCCCCCATTCCTCCGAGAGGCTTGCGGCGAGCCCGTCCGCGAGGGAGCTCTTCCCCGCGGCCGTCGGGCCACAGACGACGAGGGCCCTCCTCGGCGCCCCTCCTTCTTCCGGCGCAGGATGACCCACGACCCCGGCCCGGAGCCCCTAGAAGGCCGGCTCGCCCGCGTAGAGCACGTGCGGGCCCGCGCCCTCGATTCTCGCGGTCACGTACTCCCCGGGTGCTGCGCCCGTCGGCACGTGGACGGCGTGACCGCTCCAGGTCTCCCCGATCGCGCGCCCCTCCCCGGTGCGCCCGTGCCTTACGTATATCTCCTCGAGGGCCCCGACCTTGGCCCTGTTCCTCCGGGAGGCGTTCCCTTCGACGGCGCGCAGGACCTGGAGGAACCTCTTCTGCGAGACGTCGTCTGGCACGGTCTCCTCGGCCGCCATCTCCGCGGCCTCCGTCCCTTTGCGGGGGGAGAACTTGAAGACGTACGCGGAGTCGAACGCGCAATCCTCCACGAGCCTCAGCGTCTCCTCGTGGTCGGCCTCGGTCTCGCCCGGATGCCCGACGATGATGTCCGTCGAGAGCGTGCCGTCCGGCACCGCCTCCCGGAACACCTCGATCTTCCTGCGGTACCTGTCGGCCTTATAGCCGCGGTGCATCGCCCTGAGCATCCGGTCGGACCCCGACTGCACCGGCAGGTGCAGCCTGCCCACGATGGTCTCCTTCTCGCCGATCAGCCTGAGCGTCCGATCTTCCATGTTCGACGGGTGGCTGGTCGTGAACCACACCCTCGGCGCCTCGTCGGCGACCCTCTCCAAAAGGTCGCAGAACCTCTTCCCGCCGTCCTTCTCCCGCCACGCGTCGACCGTCTGCCCCAGCAGGGTCACGTACTTCGTGCCGGACCCGACGAGCCTCCTGACCTCCTCGACGACGCCCTCCATCGGCCTGCACGCCATCCTGCCCCTGACGGTCGGGACGATGCAGTAGCTGCACTGGTAGTTGCAACCCGTCATAATGGTCACGAACGCCTGGTGCTCGCCTTCGGTCCCCGGCAGGTCCGGCGTGTACGTCTCTTCCATCCCCGGCAGCCCCACGAACTCCGCCAACTCGTATGTATTATGGGTGCCTAGAACGAGGTCCACGCCGTAGGTGTTCTGGAGCTCGGACGACTCCTTGGCGGCGCCGACGCAGCCGGTGAGCGCCACCTTCTTGACGCGGCCTTCCTTCTTGAGGCGCGAGAGCTCGCCGAGGTGGCCGCGGACGCGGTCCACGGCGTTCTCCCGGACGTAGCAGGTGTTCAGCACGACGACGTCGGCGTCCTCGTAGCGCTGGACCTCGGCGTATCCGGCGTCCCGGATCATGCGCAGCATCCTGTCGGAGTCGTGGACGTTCATCTGGCAGCCGAACGTCCTGATGCACGCGGTCTTGCCGGCGCCCGGAGCCAGGGCGCCTCCCCCGACGCCGGAGCCCGCCGGGCGGGGTTTGCGGCCGAGCGTCACAGCGACGGGCGCCGGGCCGTTCGTAGATACCTTGCCCGGACCGTTCGTGGTGCTAGTCATCCCCGTACTCCTCCTCAGGTTCGTAGACGCGGGCCTTGATCACGATCTCGCCCGGCCGCCCCTCGGCGGCGAGCCCGGAGAGGTCGAGGTAGCTCGCCCTGGCGACCCTCCGGAGGACGGCGGAGAGCTCCTCGAGCTCCTCGTCCCCGAGCGTGAGTATAGGCCCTCCGGCACGAGGGCTACCACCCCCGCTCTCCCCCTGCCGACGCCCGGCCCCGCCTCCCCCACGGGAACCGCACCCAAAGGCTCCGCCGCCGCAATGGCCCCTGAGAGCACCCTCTGCGCCGTCCTCAACGACACCCCCAAACCCAGCGAACCCGCCTTCTCCCGCAGCTCGACGGCGTGCGACGAATTTTCTTGTATTATGCGGTTGTGTATGAGTCTGGCGAGGATGCTGGCCGGGGAGCCGTGGAAGAGGTTCGGGGGGGTTCGGGGGCCGTTGCGGGCGGTCTGGGCGAAGCGGGAGAGGACGGCGAGGACATTGGATCTCGAGGGTTTGGAGGCGGACTGGAGCCTCTTTTCGGGGAGGCCGTCGCGGGTGTCGAAGACGGCTCTGACGGAGGTCGGGGAGGACGGCGAGAGGACCTCGGCGGAGACGGCGGCTTGTCGTATGTGGTGCAGGGAGAGTCCGGCGCCGTGCGGGGCCGTCGAGGGGGCTCCTGTGCGCCCGGGGGGTTCGGGGACCGGGGAGAGGTGGCGGGTGGTCACGCCCGGCTCGAAGACGAGGTGGGCGTGGGAGGCGGGGATGCCGTGGCCGTCGTCCAGGACCGTGAGGTGGCGGTAGCGGCGGGCCTTGAGGATGGAGGCGACGTAGATGTTCGAGGCGCCGGCGTCGCGGGCGTTGCGGAGGAGCTCGAAGAGGGCGTCTTCGACGGAGCGCAGAGGGACGGGTGTGCGCCTCAGGCCCTCGGCGCCGGCGAGGCGGGCGAAGCCGGCGCCGAGGTCGCGGTACGGTCCCTCCACGGGTGCGCTCCCTAGCGGGCGACCTCGGTCACGCGGCTCTCGCGGATCACGGTCACCTTGATCTGGCCGGGGTACTCGAGGTCCTGCTCGATCTGCTTGGAGATGTCGAAGGCGAGCTTGGCGGCGATGCGGTCGTCGACCTCGCTCGGCTGGACCATCACACGGATCTCGCGCCCGGCCTGTATCGCGTAGGCCTTGTCCACCCCGCGGTGGCCGAGGGCTATGTCCTCGAGGGAGCGCAGGCGCTCTATATACATCTCGCTCGACTCGCGCCTCGCCCCCGGGCGCGACGCCGAGACGGCGTCGGCGGTCGCCACGAGGACGTCCTCCACGGTCTCCATCTCGATCTCGTGGTGGTGGGCGGAGATCGCGCGGACCACGTCCTCGGACTCGCCGGCCTTCTTCGCCATGCGCCCGCCGATGAGGGCGTGCGTCCCCTCGACCTCGTGGTCGACGGCCTTGCCGACGTCGTGGAGCAGGGCGCCCCGGCGCGCGAGCTTCACGTTCGCCCCGAGCTCGGCGGCCATCATCCCGCAGAGGTTGGCGACCTCGACGGAGTGGGAGAGGACGTTCTGCCCGTAGGAGGTGCGGTACCTGAGGGCGCCGAGCATGCGCACGAGGTCCGGGGCCATGCCGCCAGAGATCTTGGCGTCGAAGACGGCCTGCCTACCCGCCGCCTTGACCTCCTTCTCGACGTCCTTTTTGGCCTTGGAGACGATCTGCTCGATGCGGCCCGGGTGGATGCGCCCGTCCTGCACCAGCCGCTCCATCGAGACGCGGCCGACCTCGCGGCGCACGGGGTCGAAGCTCGAGATGACGACCGTCTCGGGCGTATCGTCGATGATGACGTCCACCCCCGTGGCGGCCTCGAAGGCCCGGATGTTCCTGCCCTCCCGCCCGATGATGCGCCCCTTGAGGTCGTCGGAGGGGAGCGAGATGGCCTTGACCGTCGACTCGGCGGTCAGGTCCGACGCGAGGCGCTCCATCGTGAGCGCCGTGATCCGGCGAGCCTCCGCGTCGGCCCTCTCCTCGGCCTCGAAGGTCCTATCCCTGACCATCCTCCCGAGCCGGTCCTCGAGCTCTACTTCAAGGTCATGGACGAGCCTGCGCTCCGCGTCGGCGCGCGTCAGGCCCGAAACCTCTTCCAGAACCTTGAGCTGCTCGGCCTCGCGCCCGTCGAGCTCGACGGCGCGCGCCCTCAGGGCCTCCTCGCGGCGGGAGAGCTCGCGCCTCTCGCGGTCCATCTCCCCGTCGCGCCGGTCGAGCGCGGCGTCGCGGTTCTCCAGACGCTCCTCGACCCTGGCGAGCTCCGCCCTGCGCGCCCGCGCCTCGGCCTCCGCCTCGTCCTTCGCCCTGATCGCCGCCTCTTTGGCCGCTAGCTCCGCCTCTCGGCGCGTGGCCTCGGCCTCGCGGCGGGCCTCCTCGACGATCCTGCGGGCGGAGTCGCGCGCCTCCACACCCTCGGCGTCCGCCGACGCCCGCGCCCTCGATCTGAAGTACAGGTAGCCTGCGGCGGCCCCGAGGCCCAGGCCGGCGACGACGCCGAGGACCAGTAGCAAAACTTCCATAAACTATTCCTCCAAAAAAGGCCGCTAGCCGCGACCCGGGAGCGCGAAGGCGTGACCGCCACGTACCCCACCCACCACCGTCGCGGAGCAGCGGCCGGAAAGCTCCGGTCTTTACTCCCCGTCTCCCCCCTCGCGGTACCTTCTGGCAACCTCGGCGCACACACCCGCCGAGTACCCCCTCCGAGCGAGGAAGCCGTAGACCCGGCGCGCGAGCGCGTCGGACCTCTCCCCGGTATTATAACGCCGCTGTGCCGCCGCGGACGCGGCCTCGATCTCGTCGTCGCCGGAGAACTCCTCCTCGACGGCCTCGCGCGCCACCTCCTCGTCCACCCCGCTCTTCTTGAGGTCGACGAGGATCCTGCGCGGCCCGTACTTGCGGGACTTCTCGTGGGCGGCGTTTCTGGCGAACTCCCCGTCGTCGAGGTACCCGAGCTCCCGCAGCCTCTCGAGGACGGCCCCGACCGTCGCGTCGGCGTAGCCCGCCCGCTCGAGCCGGGTCCGCAGCTCGCCCTCGGCGCGCGCCCGGTAGCCGAGCACGTTCAGGGCGCGCGTCATCGCCAGGGGACGCTCCCCCGCGACCCTCGCCTCCCGCAGACCCTCGTCGGAGAGCTCGACCCCCTCGGCGAGGCCCAGGTCGAAGGCCACGGCGGCGTCGAGCACGGCCCAGAACTCGCCGTCGACGAAGACCTTCGCCCGGCCCCGCCGCTCGACGAGGCCGGTCACGGTCGGCAAGAGTGCCTGCCCTTCGCCGTCGTAGCGGGGCCGGGGGCTCTAGCCCAGGCGCTCGGAGCCGAGCGCGGCGGCGCGGCCGTTCGGCGCGCCGTCCTCCGCCCCGTCGTCCTCGGGGCCGTCGGCGGGCTCGGCGAAGCCGAGCTTCTCGTGGATGTCGGCGAGGATGCGGTTGCGCACGGAGTCGTTCTCCTTGAGAAACTGCTTGGCGTTCTCGCGGCCCTGGCCGAGCCGCTCGTCGCCGTAGGCGAACCAGGCGCCGGACTTCTGCACCACGTCGTGCTGGATGCCCATGTCCAGGAGGCTCCCCTCCTTGGAGATCCCCTCCCCGTACATGATGTCGAAGAAGACCTCCTTGAACGGCGGCGCCACCTTGTTCTTGCGGACCGTCACCTTCGTCTGGTTGCCCACCGTGTCGGTGCCGGCCTTGAGCGCCCCGATCCTGCGGACGTCGAGCCTGACGCTCGAGTAGAACTTCAGGGCGCGGCCGCCCGGGGTCGTCTCCGGGGAGCCGAACATTACCCCGATCTTCTCGCGCAGCTGGTTGATGAAGATGGCCGTCGTGTCCGAGCGGCTCAGGGAGCCCGAGAGCTTCCTGAGGGCCTGGCTCATGAGGCGGGCCTGGAGGCCGACGTGGGAGTCGCCCATCTCGCCCTCGATCTCGGCGCGCGGCACGAGGGCGGCGACGGAATCGATGACGACGACGTCGAGGGCGCCGCTTCGTATGAGGGTGTCGGCGATCTCGAGGGCCTGCTCGCCGTTGTCCGGCTGGGAGAAGTACAGGTTCTCGAGGTCGACGCCGATCGCCTCGGCGTAGGTCGGGTCGAGGGCGTGCTCGGCGTCGATGAACGCCGCGAGGCCGCCGGCCTTCTGGGCCTCGGCGATCACGTGCAGGGCGAGGGTCGTCTTGCCGCTCGACTCGGGGCCGTAGATCTCGACGATGCGCCCCCTCGGCACCCCGCCGATACCGAGCGCGAGGTCGAGGGCGAGGGCGCCGGTCGAGATCGAGGACATCTTCTTCGGGCCCTCGTCGCCCATGCGCATGATCGAACCCTTGCCGAAGGCCTTCTCTATCTGCGAGACGGCGGCGCCTATCGCTTTGGTCTTGTCCACTGTTGCATCCTCCAAAAACGGTGTCTTGTCGTCGGTTCTGATCGGCTCTTCTTATGCAAGGAGGATTATACAGCGGGGGTAGGGGCCTCCCAATAACCCTTTGGGGATGATAAAGGCAGAAATCCGGGGGCGGGCGCTTACGCGGGGGCGGCGCCCCGAGGGTGTAGGTCTGCGTCGTGATCTGCCCGTCGTACCCCAGGGGCCCGACGCTCCTGCCGTCCACCTCGACGGCGACCGCCCCGGCGTCGCCGGCCGTCACGCTGACGTACTCGGCCCCTCGAAGGTCGATTGGAACCCGGCGGGCGCGGTCTCGTAGAACAGGACCACCCCGTCGGCCTCGACGTTGAGCCACGACGCCCTCTCCCCCACGCTCACCACCACGTCGACGTTCTCGTCGGTCGCCGCGTCGGGGGCCTCCTCGGCGGGCTCGTCGGGCCCCTCGGGTTCGGCGGGCGCCTCCTCCTCGGGCTCCTCGGGGACGGGCGCTCCTCGGGGCGGGCGCTTCGTCCTCCCGGCGGGGCGGGGCTCCTCTTCCTCCTCCTGCTGGGGGCGGGCTCGACGTTCGCGGAGCCCCCGCTCTCGGGCGTGCTCGCGGAACGGGAGCCCACGTAGTAGAGGGCGCCCCGACGAGGGCTATGAGGATCAGGGCGAGGACCACGGTGAAGACGGCCGCGCCCGAGACCCTGCGCCGCTCGGCGCCCGCGAGGCCGCCCGGGCTCATGACGGGCCGCTCGAACTCGCTGTTTCGGGGGCGCTCGTAGTTCAGGGCCCTCTCCCGGCGCGGGGCGCGGCGCTCCCTGAACTCCTGGGCGAGGCCCTCTCCGTCGAGGCCGAGGTAGTTCGCGTAGGTCTTCAGGAAGCCCTGGACGTAGACCTGGTCCGGGAGCATGGAGTAGTCCTCCCGCTCCAGGCCCTCGAGGTAGCGGGTGCGGATCTTGGTCGCGTTCTCCACGTCGCGCAGCGAGAGTCCCCTCTCCCTGCGGACGCGCTCGAGAAGCTCGCCGGTCCTGCCGCCTTCGTCCCGCCCGTTGTCCATCCCGTCGCTCACCTGACCGGAGCCTACCACAAAAGGGGCAAAATCTAGAAGCCCGAGGCGGCGCTACTCCCGGTCGCGAGGGGCGCCGTAGGGGTCCCCGCCACCGGTCCCGCGCTCCTCGTCGAAGCGGCCGAACGGGAACGCCCCCTCGTCGCCGTCGACGCCCCCGGCGCGGCCGTCGGGACCGCCGGGGTTCGTCCCGTCTCCGGACCCTTCGGGGTCGAAGATTCGGGGCAGCTCGAGCTCCGTGACGATCACGGAGCGGCTCTTCGAGCCCTCGTGGGGGCCGACGACGCCCTTGCGTTCGAGGGCGTCGACGATCCTGCCCGCGCGCGAGTACCCGACGCGGAAGCGCCGCTGCACGGCGCTCACCGAGGCCTGCTGCGTGGCGACGACGAAGCTCGCCGCGTCCGGCAAGAGCTCGTCCTCGGGCTCCCCGCTCTCCTCCTTCTCCCCGCGGGTCTCCGTCACCTCCTCGACGAACCTCGCCTGAGCCCGCTCGGCGCACGCGGTGACGACCTCGTCGACCTCCGCCTCCGAGAGGTACGCGCCCTGCACGCGCGAGGGCCTCAGCGCGCTCACCGGCTTGAAGAGCATGTCGCCCTGGCCGAGGAGGGCCTCCGCGCCCGGGGTGTCCAGGATCACGCGGGAGTCCACCTGGCTGGAGACGGCGAAGGCGATGCGGCTCGGGACGTTCGCCTTGATCATGCCGGTGATCACGTCGACGCTCGGGCGCTGCGTGGCGACGACGAGGTGGATGCCGACGGCGCGCGCCTTCTGGGCGAGCCGGATGACCGCGTCCTCGACCTTGGCGGCGGAGGTCATCATGAGGTCGGCGAGCTCGTCGATGACGACGACGACGTAGGGCATCTGCTTCTCGGGGCGCTTCTCGTTGTAGCCGTCGAGGGAGCGAACCCCGAACTTCTCCAGGACCTCGTAGCGCCGCTCCATCTCGGCCACGGCCCACGAGAGGGCGTTGGCGGCCTTTTTGACGTCCGTAACCACGGGGGTTATGAGGTGCGGGACGCGCGCAAACTGCGAGAGCTCGACCCGCTTCGGGTCGATAAGGACCATCTTGACCTGCCGGGGGTCGGTGGTCAGCAGCAGCGAGGTCAGGAGGCCGTTGAGCATCACGCTCTTGCCGCTCCCCGTGGTCCCGGCGACCAGAAGGTGGGGCATCTCCGCCATGTCGAAGAAGACGGCCCTCCCGGAGATGTCCTTGCCCAAAGCAACCGGCAGGCTCCAGTCGTTGCCGGCGGGGTACTCGCGGAAGACGTCGCCTAGAGTGACGACGGCCGGGCGGGTGTTCGGGACCTCGACCCCGACGGCGCTCTTGCCGGGGATGGGCGCGAGGATGCGGACCTCGGTCGCGGCGAGGGCGTAGGCGATGTCCTGCTGCAGGTTTCTGACCTTGCCGACCTTGACGCCGCTCCCCAGCCTGAGCTCGTAGCGCGTCACGCGCGGGCCGACGACCGCGCGCACGACGGTCGCCTCGACCCCGAGGTCGGCGAGGGCGCGCGTGAGGCGCCTGCTCGTCCCCTCGGCGTCGTGCTCCGGGTCGCCCCGGCCCGGCCTCAGGAGGGACAGGGGCGGCAGCGAGTACTCGCCCGGGATCACGGGCCCCTCCTCGTCGAGACCCGCCTCTTCCCGAAATTCCGGCAGCACGATCTCGAACGGCTCCTCCGGCTCGTCCTCGGTGGACCCTTCCGGCCCGCCCTCGTAGTCGAAGACCCGGGCGGCCGGCTGCAAGGGCGGCGCCCCGGCGTCTTCTGGGAGCGCACCGGGGGCTTCGGACTCCGAGGGTCCGCCGTGGACGCCGCGGAGCTCCTCCTGCGCCGGGCGGGCGCGCTTCGGGCTCGCCTGACGAACCTTCTGAGCACCCTGCTGCCTGCGGCGCTCCCGTGCGTCGCGGAGCTTCTCCCGGAGCGTGCTCGCGGCGGAGCCCGCCCGGGCGCTCGCGCCGGCGGCCGAGTCCCGCGGCGAGAGGCCGGTCAGGAGGAAGACGCCGGCGGCGTAGAGGGCGAGGAGGGCGAGGGCGGCGCCGACGGGACCGCCGGCGACGGCCAGGGCCCCGTAGATCCCGCTGCCCACGAGACCGCCGCGGTCGGGGTAGACGGCCTCGTCGAAGCGCGTCTGCGGGGGGAGGGTGGCCGCGAGGGTCGCGGCGATCGAGACCAGGAGCAGCGCGAGCCCCGCGGCCCTCCTCCCCGGGAAGCGGCCGAGCAGCAAGAGGGCCCCGGCGAGCACCGCGAGGGGCGCGAGGGCGAGGCCGACGACGCCTAGGGTACGGGTCGCGGCTAGAAGACCCGCCTCGCCCAGCACGGCCCCGCGGCCGGTGACGAAGGAAGCGGTAAAGAAGATCCCCGCGACGAGCAGGACGAGGCCGATCGCCTCGCGGGAGAGAACCTCGCCGAGGCGCGAGAAGGGACCGGAGCCCCCGCCCTTTGCGGAAGAGCGTTTCTTCGAGTTGGAAGCCTTGCTCGAGCCCTTGCCCGCGGCCTTTGTCGAGGCGCGGGTCGAGTGTCTGCGGGGGGATCTGTTCGTCGCCATGCACGCAAGTCTAGCGCAGGGCGAAGGGGCGGAGGTGGGGCACGTTATGTGGTGCCCCTCCCCCTAGACCTCTACGATTAGGGGCAGGATGATCGGGCGCTTGCGCGTCTTCTCCGAGAGGAGGCCCGCGAGGTCCTTACGGATCGCCTTCTTCAACTCGGACCAGTCCGTGACGTGGCGCTGCGCGGTCCGCTCAAGAGTCTTCGTGACGGTGGCGACAGACTCGTCTACGAGGCCGTTCTGGGCCTGCGGGTCGACGAAGCCGCGGGAGATGACGTCCGGCGGCCCCAGAAGCTCGCCCGACTTCGAGTTGATGCGCGCGACGACGATGAACATGCCCTCCTCGGAGAGCTGCTGGCGCTCGCGCATGATCGCGTCGGAGTTGTCGGCGACGCTGCCGGCGTCCACGAGGAACATGCCGCTGGAGACGGTCTCCAGCCGCCTCGCCTCGCCGCCCTCGAACTCGACGGGCTCGCCGTTCTCCAGGATAAGGATGTTCTCCTCGGGGATGCCCATGGAGATCGCCGTGTCCTTGTGGTGCTTCTGCATCCGGTACTCGCCGTGCACGGGGACGAGGTACTTCGGCTTCAGCAGCGAGAGCACGATCTTCTGCTCCTCCTGCGCCGCGTGCCCGGAGACGTGGACGCGGCTCAAGGGCGTGTACAGCACCTCGGCGCCCCGCTTCATGAGGCTGTTGATCGTGCGCGAGACCCCCCGCTCGTTCCCCGGGATCGGGTGGGCGGAGACGATGACGATGTCGCCCGCGCCCGCCTCGATGGTCCGGTGCTGCCCCGCGGCGATGCGCGAGAGGGCGGCCATCGGCTCGCCCTGGGAGCCCGTCGTCAGGATCACGATGTCCGAGTCCGGGACCTTGTTGATGTCGCGCTGGTCCACGTACATCGACTGCGGAAGGTCCATGTAGCCGAGCTCCCGCGCGATCTGCACGTTGCGGATCATGGACCGCCCCGTCACCCCGACGAGCCGCCCGTGCGCCTTGGCCGCCTCGACGACCTGGTTGACGCGGTGGATGTGGCTCGCGAACGAGGCGACGATGATGCGCCCCGTCGCCCTCTCGAAGACCTGGTTAAAGGTCTCGTTGACCACGCGCTCCGAGGGCACGAAGCCGGGGCGCTCGGAGTTCGTCGAGTCGCCGAAGTACGCGAGCACGCCCTCCTGGCCCAGAGCGGCGTAGCGGTTCAGGTCCATCGGCTCGCCCTCTATGGGCGTCAGGTCGATCTTGTAGTCGCCGCTGAAGACGATGAGGCCCGCGTTCGTGCGCAGCGCGACCGCGACGGCGTCGGGGATGGAGTGGTTGACGTTTATAAACTCCATGCCGAAGCCGCCGAGCTTCTGTCGGTCTCCGGCCTTGATCTCCCTGAGGTCGCCCTTCTTTATGCCGTGCTCGGCGAGCTTGGGGCGCACGAGCCCTAAAGTGAGCTTCGTCCCGTACACGGGCACGTTGAACTCGCGCAACAGGTACGGCAGGGCGCCGACGTGGTCCTCGTGGCCGTGGGTGAGGACGATGCCCTTAAGCTCGTCGCGGTGCTCCCTGAGGTAGGAGAAGTCCGGGAGGACCAGGTCGATCCCGGGCATCTCCTCGTCCGGGAAGGACATGCCGGCGTCGATGAGAACGATCCCGCTCTCCTGGCGCACGGCCGTCATGTTCTTGCCGATCTCCCCCAGTCCTCCGAGGGGGATGACCTGCAGTGCTTTGCTGTCCAAAATCGTTGCTTACCTCCTAGAAAACGCCCCGGCCGGCCAGCGAGATGAGAGGCTGGCCGGCCCGGGTTGGTTGCTGCTTTGTGGCTTTGTTCGTTTACGCCGCGAGGTGCCTGCCGAGGTCGAGCTCTTTCGGGCCGACGGCGGAGAGGTACATGTCGCCCCTCTTCAGGTGTCCTTCGGCGAGGCGCTTGACGTCCTCCGCGGTCACCGCGTCTATCCTGGCCGAGATCTCCTCGGGCGTCAGAAGCTCGGAGCCGGTGATGACGCTGCGCCCGACGCGCGTCATGCGCGTCGCGGTGCTCTCCAGGGCGAGGATCGTCGAGCTCTTGAGCTGCTCCTTGGTGCGGTGGAGCTCCTCCTCGGTGACGGGCTCCTCGCGTACCCGGTCGAGCTGCTCGGCGATGATCTTCACGGCCTCCTCGACGTTCCCGGTCGTGGAGCCGACGTACATCTTGACGGCGCCCGCGTCGGAATATCCCTGGTGGTACGAGTAGACGGCGTAGGCGAGCCCGCGCTTCTCACGCACCTCCTGGAAGAGCCGGCTGGACATGCCGCCGCCGAGCACGTTGTTCAGGGCGAGCATCGCGTAGCGGTCGCCGCTGCTCGCCGGTATCCCCTGCGAGCCCATCGCGACGTGGTACTGCTCCGTCTCCTTGAACTTGTAGAAGAAGCGGCTCTCCGGCGGGGTGACCTGCGCCCTGCGCACGAACGGCTCACCCGAGGGGAGCGCCGCGCCGAGCTTCTCCTCGACCATCTTCTCGAACGACTCGGACTCGAGCTTCCCGGCGCCCACGACGAAGACGTTAGGCGCGGTGTAGGTGTTCCGGTGAAAGCCCTTGAGGGTGTCGTGGTCCACGCCGCGCACCGTCTCGGCGGAGCCGATGATCGGGCGCCCCAAGGGGTCGCCGTGGAAGACGAGGCCGGAGAGGTACTCGTCGGCGAGCTGGTCCGGCCGATCCTCGTACATCCGGATCTCCTCGACGATGACCTCGCGCTCGCGCTCGAGATCCGCGAAGGTCGGGCGCGTGATCATGTCGCTCATGATGTCCAGCGCACGCTCGAGGTGCTCGGGGAGGAACCGGGCGTAGAGCACGGTGTACTCCTCGCCCGTCGCCGCGTTCTCCTGGGCCCCGATCCCCTCGAACGCCTCGGCGATGCCGAGGGCGTCCATCGAGGGGGTGCCCTTGAAGAGCATATGCTCCATGAGGTGGGTTATCCCGGCCACCTCGTCCTTCTCGTCGCGGCTGCCGGCGCGGATCCAGACCCCAGGGAGACGCTCGTCGCCTCGCTCAAGGGCTCCGAAAAGACGCGTAGGCCCCCGGAAGCTCCTTCTTGTTTACGTTCCTCTCGCTCAACCTCTAGTCCTCCAGCTTCTCCAGGGAGATGCGCTTCTGCTTGTCTATCTCGAGGACGCGGACCTTGATCCGGTCGCCCTCGCTGACGACGTCCTCGACCCGCTCGACCCTCGTCTTTCCGGGGGCGAGGCGCGAGATGTGCACGAGACCGTCGCGGCCCGGGGTGAGCTCCACGAAGGCGCCAAAGTTCGTCGTCTTGACGACCTTGCCGTTGTAGATCTCGCCGGCCTCGACGTCCTTGGTCATCCCGTTGATGGCGGCCGCGGCCTCCTTGGTGACCACGCCCTCGCCGGAGACGTAGACCGTCCCGTCGTCCTCGACGGAGATGTTGACCCCGAACTGGTCCTGCAGCGCGTTGATGGTCTTGCCGCCCGGGCCTATCAGGAGCCCGATCTTGTCCGTCGGGATCTTCAACACCTCGACGCGCGGGGCGAAGTCCGAGACCTCGGTCCTCGGCTCCGCGATGACGTCGGCCATGATGTCCAGAAGCTCCACGCGGCCCTTCTTGGCCTGCGCGAGCGCCTCCCTCAGAAGCTCGGCCGAAACGCCGGTGATCTTCATGTCCATCTGGAGCGCCGTGATCCCGTCGCGCGTCCCCGCGACCTTGAAGTCCATGTCGCCGTTGTGGTCCTCGAGCCCCTGTATGTCCGTGAGGATGACGTAGTCGTCGCCCTCCTTGACCAGGCCCATCGCCACGCCCGCGACCGGCGCCTTGATCGGCACGCCGCCGTCCATGAGCGACAGCGTCGAGCCGCAGACGCTCGCCATCGAGGACGAGCCGTTGGACTCCAGGATGTCCGAGACGATCCTGAGGGCGTACGGGAAGACGTCCTCGGCGGGCAAGACCGGCACGAGCGCGCGCTCGGCGAGCGCCCCGTGGCCGATCTCGCGCCTGCGGGGGCTCCCGACCCTGCCGGTCTCGCCGGTGGAGTAGGGCGGGAAGTTGTAGTGGTGCATGTAGCGCTTACCCGTGACCGGCTCTATGGTGTCGAGCCGCTGGGAGAGCCCGAGGTCGGCCAGCGCGAGCTCCGAGAGGGCCTGCGTCTCGCCGCGCGTGAACAGCGCGGAGCCGTGGACGCGCGGTATGAGCCCGACCTCGGCGGTGGTCGGACGGATCTCGTCCATCGCCCTGAGGTCGGTCCTCTTCCTGTCCTCTATGTACAGCTTGCGGAACGCCTCCTTCTGGAGGACGCTCACGGCCTCGCCGATCTGCGCGGCCTCTTCCTCGTCGCGCCCCTCGGTGAGCTCGGCCTTGAGCTCGTCCATCGCCTCGCCCCGGCCCCTGCGGTCCGGGTTGACGATGGCGTCCTTGACCCGGTCGAGGTAGCGCCCCGAAGGTCGTCGAGGAACGGGTTAGCGTCGTCGGCCGCGACGACCTCGCGCTTGGGCTTGCCGTGCTCGGCGGCGTAGCCCTCGATCGCCTCGGCGATCCGGCTGATCGCCTCCTGGGCGACGAGCATGGCGTCGACCATGACCTCCTCGGGGACCTCGTTCGCCCCCGCCTCGACCATGGTGATGGCCTCCTTCGTCCCCGCCACCACGAGGTCGAGGTCGCTCTCGGCGATCTGCCCGTAGGTCGGGTTGAGGATGAACTCGCCGTCCATCGACCGGCCGACGCGCACCGCGCCGATCGGACCGTCGAACGGGATGTCCGAGAGCGAGAGCGCCGCCGACGCCCCGACCATGCTCACCGTGTCGTACGGGACCTCCTGGTCGGCCGCGAAGACCGTCCCTATAACCTGGATCTCGTTGCGGTAGCCCCTGGGGAAGAGCGGCCTGATCGGCCGGTCCGTGAGCCGCGCCGTGAGGACCGCCCTCTCGGAGGGCCTCCCCTCGCGCTTGATGAAGCCGCCCGGGATCTTGCCGGCCGCCGCCATCCGCTCCTCGATGTCGACGCTCAGGGGGAGGAAGTTGACCCCCGGCCTCGGGAAGACGAGCCCGTCGCCGTGGACAGAACCACAGTGTCGCCGAGACGCGCCATGACGGAGCCCCCGCCTGGCGCGCCATCTTCCCGGTCTCGAGCACGATGGAGTGCTCGCCTACCGGTATCTCTAAACGCATATTCTTTTCTCCTCTTGCTGCTTTTGAAGACTCGATGCTTGCCGTACCGCTACCCTAGCGGCGCAGACCGAGCCTGGCGATGAGCGAACGGTAACGCTCGACATCCTTGCTCTGGAGGTACTTGAGGAGCCGGCGCCTCTTGCCGACCAGCTTCAGAAGCCCTCGCCTGGAATGGTAATCGTGCTTGTGGGTACGCAGGTGCTCCGTGAGGTGTCGGATGCGCGTGGTCAACACCGCAACCTGGACCTCGGGCGAGCCGGTGTCGCCCTCCTGGACCGCGTACTCCGAGATTATCGCCTCTTTGTTCTCGACAACCGCCAACTTCGTCTTTCTCCTCTTTGCCGTCTCTTATAGTCTCAACCTGTTTCTTGTCAACCTCTATGCTACCACAAGGGCTAGCAAACGCCCCTAGACCGCCCCGAGCACCCCCGCGCCTCCTCGACGTCGCGCCCTATCTGCGCCTTGAGCTCCTCTATCCCGGAGAAGCGCTTCTCGCCCCTGAGCTTCTCCACGAAGCTCACCTCGACGACCTTCCCGTACAAATCCCCTCGAACCCGAGCAGGTACGCCTCGACCCGCCGCTCGTGCCGCTCGAAGGTCGGCGCCTCGCCGACGTTGGTGCAAGCACCGTACACCCGCCCGTCGACGGTCACGTTGCCGGCGTACACGCCGATCCCCGGGCCCACGACGCGAGGGTCCGGAAGCACGTTCGCGGTCGGGAAGCCGATCTGGCGCCCCCGCCGATCCCCGGCGACGACGGGCCCTCGCAGAGAATACGCCCGCCCCAGGAGACCCGCCGCCTCCCGAACCTCACCCGCCGCCACGAGCTCCCGGATCCGGGTCGAGCTGACGTCCTCCTCGGCGGCCAGGATCGAGACGGCGTACGCCTCCCCGCCCAGGGCGCGCATGTGTCTCCTGAGGCTCTCGAAGTCCCCGCCGCCCGGTGCCCGTACCGGAAGTTCTCCCCGACGACCACGGCCGCGGCCCCTATCGTCCCCACGAGCACGTCGCGCACGAACTCCTCGGGCCCTTCTTCGAGAGGGCCAGATCGAAGGGGATCTCGCGGACCTCGTCCGCCCCGTACCGCAGCAGCAGCTCCCGCCTCACCTCCGGGGTGCTCAGCAGCTTCGGCCCCGTCCCGGGCCACAAGACCTCCCTGGGATGGGGGTCGAAGGTCGCCGCGACGACGCTCGCCCCGCGGGCGCGCCCCTCCTCCACGGCGCGCCCGAGCACCGCCTGATGCCCGAGGTGCACCCCGTCGAAGTTCCCGAGCGCCACGACTACCCCGCGCACAGCACGACCTCCGCCCGCGAGATCTCCCCGTCGTCCCGATACACGGCCAAGAGCTCCCCCCCGTGCTCCACCCGAAACGGACCGCCAACCCCGAACGCCCCCATCTTCCTGCCGTTGCACACGTAAGACCGCTCTGCCTCTTCGACCTCCACGCCGGGCAAATGCCCAACCACGCCCTCGGATGTATTATGTGGTTATCTAGGAGGTCGGCGGCGAGGTCTTCCGGGGAGGGGGCCCCTTCGACGGAGAGGTGGCCGACCGAGGTTCGGCGCAGGGCGGTGAGGTAGGCGCCGGTGCCGAGGGAGGCGGCGAGGTCCGAGATCAGGGACCGGACGTAGGTTCCGCTGCCGCAGCGGATGCGGAAGGTCGCGCAGGCTTCGTCCTCGTCGTAGGAGACGAGGTCGAGGGCGTGGACGGTTACGGGGCGGGCCTCGCGCTCGATCTCCTCGCCGCGGCGGTGGGCTTTGTAGAGACGCTCGCCGCCGACCTTCACGGCCGAGGCCATCGGGGGGACCTGCAGGAGTTCTCCGGTGAGGGCCCGCGCGGCGGCGCGCAGCTCGTCCTCCGTCGGCACGGGGGCGTCCGGCAGCGGCGAGACCACGCTGTCGGCGTCGAGGGTGTCGGAGACGGCGCCGAGGCGGGCCGTCGCGGTGTAGGCCTTGTCGAGGCCCGTGACGTAGCGGGAGAGGCGGGTCGCCCGGCCCAGCATGAGGACGAGGAGGCCGGAGGCGAGGGGGTCCAGGGTGCCGGTGTGGCCGATCTTGGTCCCCTTCGGCAAGAGGCGCTTCACGCGGGCGACGGCCCGGGCGCTGGTGATGCCGGTCGGCTTGTCCAGGAGCAGCGCGCCGGAGGGCGCCTCCGGGGAGCGCATCCCCTCGTCCTCCCGCTGTCCGGCTCCGGCTATCTCGCGCCCCCGCCGTTCGGACCCGGCTCCTCGCCGAGGTCGACGACGCCTTGAAGGGCGTCGAGGAGATCGGCCTTCGCCTCGTCCGGCTTCTTGCCCTTGATGGTGAAGCCCGCGGCGAGGCGGTGGCCGCCCCCGCCGAAGCGGTTCGCTACCTGCGAGACGTCGACGCTCTCCGAGCGCAGGGAGCCCTTCGTGCCGCCGTCGACCTCGCGCAGGTGGGCGACGACCTCGACGCCGGCCACCGTGCGCAGGCGGTCGATGGACTCCTTCGAGTCGAGCTCCGACCCGCCGGTCCGCTCGTAGTCCTCGCCGTCCACCGTGGAGATCAGGGCGCTCCCGTGGAGCTCGGCGTTGGCGAGCGAGGCGCCGACGATCCTCAGCTGCGGGACCGTGCCGGTGCGGTTGATCCGATCGTCCACCTCGGCCGGGACGACGCCGGCCCTCAGGAGGTCGGCGACGAGCTCGTGGGCGGCCGGCGAGACGTTGCGGAACCGGAAGCCGCCGGTGTCCGTCGAGACGCCGGTGTAGATCGCCGTCGCCGCGTCGCGGTCGAGGGGAATGCCGCACTCCTCGTACAGGGAGGCGACGATCTGGGCGCTCGCCGCCGCCGTCCCGTCGACGTAGTTGTACTCGCCGTAGAGGGGGTTGTCCGCGTGGTGGTCGAGGTTGAGGCGGACGGGGGTCCCCTCGTAGTCGACGCCGACCCTGTCGGCGCGCGAGGTGTCGACGACGAGGAGGTCGTGGTCCGGCGGGAGCTCCGTCAGGGGCTCGCCGGGGACGAGCCAGCGGAGGTAGTTCGGGACGGGCTCGCGGTGGCAGAAGACGGCCTCCGCCCCGAGGGAGCGCGCGAGGCGCACGAGCGCCGCCGAGGAGCCAATGGCGTCGCCGTCGGCGCCGACGTGCGTCGTCACCGCCACCCTGTCGAGGCTTTTGAGGAGGTCGGCAACCTCCCGCACCGTGTTACTGGTCCTTGTCTCCATCGTCTCCCGTCTCCCTGATATCTCTCAGTGCTGCGTTGATCCGATCGACGTTATCGACGATCGGGTCCGGCTCGAAGCGTAAGCGCGGCGTGCGCCTCATGCGCGTCTGGCGCCCGACGGCGCTCTGGATGCGTCCGGCGGCGCTGTCGAGGCCGTCCTGCGCTTCTTCGGCGTCCTCGCCGGCGAGCAAGCTGTAGAAGACCGTGGCGACCGCGAGGTCCGGGCTCACCCGGACGGCGGTCACCGTCACGAGCCCGTTGATGCGCGGGTCCGAGAGCGAGGCGAGCTCCTCGCCCACGATCTCCTTGAGCTGCGATTCTACCTTTCGCGTGCGTTCGCTCATAGCTTTACGAACTCCTCCCGCCACTGCGAGATCGAGAGCTCCTCGTAGTTGAGGAGCGAGCGGCGTATCTCCTCGCGCTTCTCCTCGAGGGAGAACCGGTCCACCGCGGCGAAGGCGAACTCTACCGTCGCCCTCTGCCAGGCGTCCTGCTGGCCCGCCTCCACGACCGAGACGTTCCTGCGGCGGAGCCGGTCCTTGAGCGACCGGAGGATTTGGCGCTTCTGCTTCAAGCTGGAGCTGAAGGGCAACTCCAGCTCCAGCCTTACCGCGCAGAACAACTTTGCAGGGGTCCCCTTACCTCGGGACCTCGACGACCTCGAAGAACTCGAGGACGTCGCCCTCCTTGACGTCGTTGAAGTTCTCGACGCCGATGCCGCACTCGAAGCCCGCCCTCACCGAACGGGCGTCGTCCTTGAAGCGCTTCAACGAGGAGATGTTCCCCTCGTAGACCACCGTGCCGTCGCGAACGACGCGCACGCGGTTGTTGCGGACGACCTCGCCGCTCGTAACGTAGCAGCCGGCGATCACGCCTACGCTCGGGACCCGGAAGATCGCGCGGGCCTCGGCCGAGGCCGTCTCGCGCTCCTCCTGCTCGGGGGCCAGCATGCCGCGCATGGCCGCCTCGATCTCCTCGAGCGCCTTATAGATCACGTCGTAGGTCCGGATCTCGACGCCCTCGCGCTCGGCGACCTGCTTGGCGGTCGTCGTCGGGCGCACGTTGAAGCCGAGCAGGATGCCGTCGGAGGCGCTCGCGAGCATGACGTCGGAGTCCGTCAGCGCGCCGACGCCGCTCCGGACGATGTTCACCCGAACCTCCTCGGTCGAGAGCTTCGCGAGGGCCTCCTTGAGGGCCTCGACGGAGCCCGCGACGTCCGCCTTCACGACGAGGTTGAGGTCCTGCACGCCGCCCTGGCCCAAGAGCTCCTCCAGGGTGCGCCTCGGGCCGCCCTGCGCGAGCTCCTGGCGGCGGAGGGCCGCCTCGGCCTGCTGGGCGCGGTCGCGCGCGGCGCGCTCGTTCTCCGTCACCTCGAAGCGGGTGCCCGCCTCGGAGACGCCGGAGAGGCCGAGGATCTCGACCGGCTCGCCGGGGCCCGCCTGCTTTATGCGCTTGCCGGTGTAGTCGAGCATCGCGCGGACGCGCCCGTAGGCGGTGCCGGCGAGCACCACGTCGCTCTTCTTCAGGGTGCCCCGGTTCACGAGCAGCGTCGCAACCGGACCGCGGCCCGGGTCGCGCTCCGACTCGATCACGTACCCGCTGGCGGGGGCGTGCGGGTTGGCCTTCAGGTCCTCGAGCTCGGCGACGATGAGGATGTTCTCCAGAAGCTCCTCGAAGCCCTCGCCGGTCTTCGCCGAGACGCGGACCGTCACCGTCTCACCGCCGTACTCCTCCGGCACGAGCTCGCGCTCGGAGAGCTGGCCGAGGACCCGATCCGGGTTCGCGTTCGCAACGTCGATCTTGTTGACCGCGACGACGATCGGGACGCCGGCGGCCTTGGCGTGCTCTATCGCCTCGTCCGTCTGGGGCATAACGCCGTCGTCGGCGGCGACGACGAGCACCACGACGTCCGTGATCCTCGCGCCGCGGGCCCGCATCTCGGTGAACGCCTCGTGGCCCGGGGTGTCGACGAAGGTGATCTTACGGTCGCCCAGGCTAGCCTGGTACGCGCCGATGTGCTGCGTGATCCCGCCGGCCTCGCCGCTCTGCACGTTGGCCTGGCGGACGCGGTCGAGCAGCGACGTCTTCCCGTGGTCGACGTGGCCCATGACCGTGACCACCGGCGGCTTCTCCACGAGGTCCTCCGGGGAGTCCTCGGGGAGCGTGGCCTCGACCGGCTCCTCGATGGCGGCGACCTCGACCTCGACGCCCATGTCGTCGGCGATAAGCTCGATCTCGTCGGTGGAGAGCGTCTGGGTCATGGTCTTCATCTCGCCCATGCCCATGAGGATCTTGATGATCCTGGTCGGCGGCACCCCGAGGGCGCCGGCCAGGTCCGCGACCGTGGCGCCCGGCTCGACCTTTACGGCCGTGCCCTCTTCTTCCTTGGCCTCCGCCGCCGCAACAGGCTTCGGGGCCTCCTTCTGCGGGACCTCCGTGGCGGTCGGCCTCGGGCCGCGGTTCGTCGCGCTCGCGTCGATGACGACCCGGCGCCGCTTGTTCTTGCCGCCCTTGCCGCCCGGGCGACCCGAAGGGGCCGCCTCGGCCGGCCGGCCGTTGCCGCCGCCGTTGGAGGCGGCCGGAGCGGCCTCGGCCTTCCCGTTCTGGCCGTCCCCGAAGACGCGGTCGTAGACGGAGTCCTCCACCGAAGAAGAGTGGCTCTTGACCTCCACGCCGGCCTGCTGCAGGCGGCCTATTACCTCTTTGTTGTCCAGGTTCAGTTCCCTGGCTATCTCGTATACGCGCTTACTCATCTAACCCCCTAAGAGCCCTCTACCAGGCCCTCGAACTCGGCGGCCTGGGCCTGGTGCGACGGTATGCCGCAGAACAGCGACCCCGGCAGCGCGGTGTTGGCGCACCTCCGGCCGTTGGAGAGGACGGCCCGGCAGCGGTGCATGGCGCTGTCCGCCTCCGGCTCCCAGTCCTCTTCCTCGTCCTCGAAGTCGCCCGCCTGGCTTTCGGGCTTTATGTCTATCTTCCAGTCCGTCAGCTTCACCGCGAGCCGGGCGTTTTGCCCCTCCCGGCCTATGGCCAGCGAGAGCTGATCGTCGGGCACTATGACCTCGGCCTGCTTCTCGTCCTCGTCGAGGTAGACCTCGCGGACGCGCGCCGGGCTCAGGGCCTTCGCTATAAACTGCGCCGGGTCCGGGTGCCACTGGATGATGTCTATCTTCTCGTTGCGAAGCTCGGAGACGACCGCGCGCACGCGGCTCCCCCTCGGCCCCACGCAGGCCCCGACCGGGTCTATTCCCTGCTCGTTGGACCACACGGCGACCTTCGAGCGCAGGCCCGCCTCGCGGGCGACCGCCCGTATCTCCACGAGCTTGTCGTAGATCTCCGGTACCTCCAGCTCGAAGAGGCCCCTGAGGAGCCCCTCGTGGCGGCGGCTCACGGTGAGGCTCGGCCCCCGGCCGGGCTCCCGGATCTCCAGGAGGTAGACCTTGAGGCGCTGGCCGTTCTCGTAGCGCTCGTTCGGCACCTGCTCGCTGGCCGGCAGGAGCGCCTCGACCCTTCCGAGGTCGACGAGCGTCATCCGGCGGTGCGCCTGCTGCACGATCCCGGTGACGACGTCGCCGATGCGGTCGCCGTACTCCGCGAGGAGCTGGTCGTTGTTTATCTCGTTCAGGCGCTGGTAGAAGGTCGTGCGCATGGTCTGCGCGGCGATCCTGGTGAAGTCGTGCGGCGTTATGTCCTCGCCGTCCTTCATCACCCGGAGGTCGCCTGTCTCGCGGTCGAGGACCACCTCGGCCCCCTCCTCGGCCCCCTCCCGGCCCTCGTAGGCCGCGAGCAGGGACTCCTCGAGGACCCCCTTGACGACGTCGAAGGAGATGCCCTTGTCCGCCTCGATCTCGTGCAGCGCCGATAGTAGTGCGGTGTTCATCCTGTTATATGTCCTCCTTGAGGTTCGCTCGGGCTACGGAGCCGAACGGCAGCTCCACCTCCGCTCCCCCCTCCGGGAGTTTTAGTACGAAGCTGTTTTCGCCCGCCCGGTCTATGACCCCGGTAAAGTTCCGCCGGCCCTCGATGGGCTCCGAAACCTTGACCTTCGCCTCGTGACCTGCGTAGCGGCGGAAGTGCTCCGGCTTGGTCAGCGGGCGCTCTATCCCCGGAGAGGAGACCTCGACGAGCCCGTCGTATCCCTCGTCCTCCAGGGCCGGGGTTACGACCCCCGCCACCCGCCTACAAAACTCGTGGTCCACGGGTCCGTCCTCCCGGTCCACGAGCAGCGTAAGAAAAGGCCCACCGTCGAAGCGGGCTTGTACAAGCTCCGCACCCTCCGGAAGGGCCCCCTCCACGACCTCCGCCAATCTCTCCAAACTCGCCGTTTCGAGCACTCCCTCATCAAGACGTTAAAAAAGCAACGAGCCCCGAAAGGCCCCTTGCTCCTCAACAACACCACTGATTGTACATCAGAGTATGTAGGTTACAAGGTAGGAGACGCGGCTCAACCGCCGGACAGGACGCTCGCCAGCAAGACCGCCAGCAGCCCTGAGATCCCGAGCGCGAAGCCCGCCACGCGCAGCGACGCGCGGGCTCCTGGGGACCCCCCGGCGCCGAGGTCGGCCAGGCCGCCGAGGAGCAACCCCGCGGCGACGGCGAGAAACCCGAAGGCCGGCGCGGAGAGGCGCGGGGTCCCCGCGGAGAGGACGAGAAAGAAGCCGGCGAGCGCCACCAGGACGTAGAGCGGCGCCATGAAGCGCCGGGCGCGGCTCGGCTCCTTGCTCAACTCCCGGCGCAGCACATCCCTACGCCGGGAGGAGCCCACCCAGGCCCCTTACTTCCAGCCGTCCTTCTCTATCTCCTCGAAGAGGGCGTCGTAGATCTCGTCGCGGCCGACCTTGCGGAGGGGCTTGCCCTTCGCGAAGATCACGCCGTCGTCCTTGCCGCCCGCGACGCCGTAGTCCGCGTCCCTGGCCTCCCCGGGGCCGTTCACGATGCAGCCCATGACCGCGACGGTGAAGTGGTCCTCGAAGTTCTTGAGCTTGTCCTCGACCTGGGCCGCCATCCCTATGACGTCGAAGCCCAGGGTTCGGGCGCAGCTCGGGCACGCGATGACGTTCGGGCCGCGGTGGCGAAGGTTCAGGGACGAGAGGATCTGGTACGCCACCGGGATCTCCTCGACCGGGTCCTCCGCGAGCGAGATGCGGATGGTGTCCCCGATGCCGTACGGCAGGAGCTGGCCGAGGGCGGCCGCGCTCTTTATGGAGCCGTTGAGCTTCGTCCCGGCCTCGGTGACGCCGAGGTGCAAGGGGGCGTCGGAGTGCTCGCGGAACTTCCTGTTCGCCTCGACCATCTCGGGGACGTGGCTCGCCTTCAGGGAGACCTTGAAGTTGTAGAAGCCCATCTCCTCGGCGATCTCGACCTTGTCGAGCGCGCTGGTCACGAGCGCCTCGGCCTTCGGGAGGTGCCAGTACTTCTTCTCAACGGACCCGGAGTTGACGCCGATGCGCATGGCGACGCCGGTCTCCATGCACTTCTCGATGACCTGCTTGTAGCGGTCGTCGCTGCCGACGTTGCCGGGGTTGATGCGCACGCACGCCGCCCCGGCGTCGGCGGCCCCGAGCGCCATCCGGTAGTCGAAGTGGATGTCCGCGATCAGGGGGACCGGGCTCCGCCACACGACCTCGCGGAAGCCCTTCAGGGCCTTGGAGCCGTTGACGGAGACGCGCACGAGGTCCGCGCCGGCGGCGCTGAGGTCGTAGACCTGATTGACCGTCGCCTCCACGTCGTAGGTCATCGTGTTCGTCATGGACTGGACGGCGACCTGGGCCCCGCCGCCGATCGGCACGCCGCCGACCTCGATCCTGCGGCTCGTGATCGGCCTCTCCTGTATCGCTGCCTCGGTCATCTCACTCCCATGTTTGTTACGGACGTCTCTCGGGCTGCTCGGGGATGAACGGCTGCCCCTCTACGATTTTACTAACATCCGCGTAGGTTGCGAACACGAAAAGCATGAGAATTAACGCCAGCCCGAACGCCGCGACCTTCCCGATCGTCTCGGGCCTGACCGGCCTGCCGATGACCTTCTCCGCCGCGATAAAGAACAGGTGTCCGCCGTCGAGCGGCAGGATCGGCAGCAAGTTAAAGACGGCGAGGTTCAAGCTGATGAACGCGAGCAGGTTCGCGAAGCTCAAGAGCCCCTGGGACGCCACCGTGCTGCTCACGGAGACCACCCCGATCGGGCTGGAGACGGAATCGAAGAAGTCGATCCCGCCGGTGACGAGCTGCCCGACGAACCAGCCGAAGAGCCCGATCACCTGTATCGTGCGGCCGACCGCCTCCACGAACGCCTCGATGGGCCCGGCCGCGGTCGTGGCGGCCGGCTGTATGCCGACGATGGCCCGCTCCGGGTTTGTCGGGTCCGCCCCGAGCTCCCCGGAGAGCTCCAGGTCCCGCCCGCCCCGTTCCACGACGAGGTCCACGGGGTCCCCGATCCGCCGGCCGGCCATGATCTCCTGAAACTCGGACCACTCGCCGACGGGCTCGCCGTATGCGGAGACGATGCGATCCCCCGGCCGCAGCTGGAGCTCCGCGGCGAGCGAGTCCGGGACGACCTCCTCGACGGTCGTCGTGATGCCGGTCGGCGCGCCGGCCATGTACACCCCGAAGAAGATCACCACCGCCGCCAAAAGGTTCGCGAACGGCCCCGCGAAGATGATCGCGGCCCGCCGCCACGCCGGCTTGGACGGATAAGCGTTCGGCCCGCGCTCCCCCGTCTCCTCCTCGACGCTCGCCATCCCTTCCATCCCCTCCATCTTGGCGAAGCCACCGAGGAGTATTATGCGGAAAGAGTAGACCGTCTTGCCGAACTTCTTTTTGAAGATGGCGGGGCCGAAGCCTATGCCGAACTCGGGGACGTGGACGCCCATCGCCTTGGCGACGAGCATGTGGCCCAGCTCGTGGACGACGACGAGCAGGATCAGGCCGAGCAGGGCGACTACCACGGTCACCGGGCCTCGGCCCCCCGCACGGCGCGCTCCGCCTCTTCTCGACCCCAGCGGTCCACGCTGGTTATTGACTCCATGCTTTGCATCGCACCGAACTCGGGCACGGTCGAAAGCACCTCCTCGACTACGTCTGCTATACGCAGGAATTCTATCCTGAGGTCAAGGAAAGCCTGGACGGCCACCTCGTTCGCCGCGTTGAGGGCGACCGGATACGCCCCTCCGCGACGCCCCGCCTCGATCGCGAGCGGCAGGCAGCGGAAGGCGTCGTTCCGGGGCTCCTCGAAGGTCCAGGTGGACCCGCCGAACGGCACGGCCTCGACGCCGACGTCGGCCCGCTCCGGGTACAGGACGCCGTACGCAATGGGCAGCCGCATGTCGGGGTTCGCCGCGTGCAGGACGACGGCGCCGTCGTTGAACAGCGCCCCGCCGTGCACGACGGACTGCCGGTGCACGACGACCTTCACGGCCTCGTAGGCGACGCCGAAGAGGTGGTGCGCCTCTATCACCTCCAGGCCCTTGTTCATCATCGTCGCCGAGTCGATCGTGATCTTAGGCCCCATCCGCCAAGTCGGGTGCTTGAGCGCGTCCTCCGGACCGAGCCCCTCCAGGCTCTCCCGACCGAAGAACGGCCCGCCAGAAGCCGTCAGCAAAACCCCCGAGATCTCCGCCTCAGCCCGCCCCTCCAGACACTGGAAGATCGCCGAATGCTCCGAATCCACGGGTATTATGCGGTTATTTGCTTCGCTGGCTAGCTTCATGACCCATTCGCCGCCGGTTACGAGGGATTCCTTGTTGGCGAGGGCTACGCGGTTGCCCGTTTCGAGGGCCTTTACGGTGGCGGCGAGGCCGGCGAAGCCTACGATGGCGTTGAGGACGACGTCCGTGGGGGCTTCGGCGAGGGTCGCGGCGGAGCCGGGTCCGGTGAGGATCTCGGCCCTCAGGCCGTTCAGGGGGGTCGGGTCGCCGTTCTCGAGGGCGAGGTAGCGCGGAGCGAACTCCTCGGCCTGCTGGCGCAGGACCTTCGCGCTCGAGGAGGCGGAGAGGCCCACGATCTCGAAGCGGTCGGGGTGGGCGCGGACGACGTCGAGGGCCTGGAGGCCGACGCTGCCGGTGGAGCCGAGGATGGTGAGGCGTTTCTTTTCTTCGTTCATGTCAGAAAGAGAGTGTAGAGGTAGTAGACGGCCGGGGCTGTGAACAAGAGGCTATCGATGCGGTCGAGGATGCCGCCGTGGCCGGGCAGGGCGCGGCCGAGGTCCTTGAGGCCGAGGAGGCGCTTCAGGATCGACTCGAAGAGGTCGCCCGCCTGGCTTACGATCGAGATCACCACGCCCGCCAGCGCCGAGGTCCACAGGGGGAGATCCAGGAGCAGGTTTGCCAGGGGGGCGACGACCGCCGTCGTCAGGACGATGCCGCCTATGGCGCCCTCGATCGTCTTTTTCGGGCTGAGGGACGGGAAGAGCGGGTGGCGGCCGAAGAGGAGGCCCGCAAAGTAGGCGCCCGAGTCGGAGACCCAGGGGCCGGCGACCGCGATAAGGACGAGGTAGACCCCGTCGAGGTCGTTCGTCTGGTCCCCGATCAGGTACACGTGCGCCAGCGGCGCCCCGACCCACGTCGCCATCAGCATCAGGGCGAGCATGGCCCTGAGCGTCCGGGCCTCGGGGTAGCCCGCGAGCCAGAACAGCGCCCAGGGCAGGCCGAGCATCACCCCGGCGAGGATGCCCGTCGTGCCGAAAGGGACGGCGAGGAGGACAGGGAGCGCCCCCGCGCCGAAGGCGGCGGGGTAGGGCAGCGTCAGGGCGCGGGCGAGCTCGTAGGAGGCGCGGGCCGTCACGAGCAGGACGAGGGCGACCACGTATGGGCCGCCCAGGACGATGGCGCCGACGACGATGGGAGCGAGTACGGCGGCCGTGCCGAAACGCCTCCTGAGCACGCGGTGATGGTCCTCTAGACCCCGCCGCGGCGCCGGGAGCGGGCAGCGTACGAGGCGATCGCGCGGCGAAACTCCTCGGGGGAGAAGTCCGGCCAGAGCGTCTCGGTGACGTAGAACTCGGCGTAGGCGATCTGCCAGAGAAGGAAGTTCGAGATCCTCAGCTCCCCGCTCGTGCGGATGAGCAGGTCGATCTCCGGCACCTCCGGGGCGTACAGGTACGAGGCGAACGTCGCCTCGTCCACCGCGTCGGGGTCGAGGCCGTCCCGGATCATGCGCCGCGCGGCGTCCACGAGCTCCGAGCGCCCCCCGTAGTTCAGGGCGACGTAGACGTCGATGAGGTCGTTGCCGGAGGTGAGGTCCTCGGCCTCCTCCATGGCCTCGCGGACGTTCTGGGGCAGGTGCTCCCGCCTCCCCACGAAGCGCAGGCGCGCCCCCCGCTCGTTCAGCTCGGGCACCTTGCTGCGCGCCGTCTCCAGAAAGAGCGACATGAGGGACTCGACCTCGCCCGAGGGCGGGCCCAGTTCTCGGTGGAGAACGCGTAGAGGGTGAGGGTGCGCACGCCGAGCTCGCCGGCCGCCTCGATCAGGGGGGTGAGCACGGCGACGCCGGCGCGGTGGCCCGCGGCGCGCGGGAGCCAGCGTGACTTCGCCCAGCGGCCGTTGCCGTCCATGATGATCGCGACGTGGCGGGGCGCCCCCTCCCGCTCTATCGGGGTGAGGACGCGCTCGGGAACCTGCGGCCGCGGGGGAGGACCCCCTGCGGCCCTTTTTCGGGCGGGGTTTAGCAGGGCCTAGACCTCAAGGAGTTCGGCTTCCTTGTCGGAGAGCGCCGCGTCGATGCGCGACACGTAGCGCTTCGTGAGCTCCTGAAGCTCCGTCTCCGCCCTGCGCTCGTCGTCCTCGGAGATCTCGCCCATCTTCACGAGCTCCGTGAGGTCCTTCATCTCGTCGCGGCGGACGTTTCTGACGGAGACCCGGCCCTCCTCGGCCATGCCCCGGGCCCGGCGGACAAACTGCTTGCGCCGCTCCTCCGTGAGCTCGGGGACGGGGAGGCGGATGATCTTGCCGTCGTTCTGCGGGTTCAGGCCGACGTCGGCGTTGTCTATCGCGCGCTCTATCGCCTTGAGGGTGCCGGGATCGAAGGGCGTGACCGTGAGGAGCCTCGGCTCCGGCACGTTCACGTTCGCAACACTCCTCAAGGGCATCCTCGAGCCGTAGGCGTCGACCTCGACCCGGTCGAGGATGGAGGGGTTGGCCCGGCCGGTCCGGATGGTGCCGAACTCCCGGCGGACGGACTCGACCGCCCCCTGCATGCGGCGCTCGGCCGCCGTGAGATCTACGATATCCGACATGCCTTACTCTCCTCCGACCCCGTCCTCCGAGGCACCGTCCGCGCTCCAGACGAGCGATCCGACCCGCTCGCCCCGCAGGATCCCGCTCAAATTACCGGGCTTCAGTATATCGAATACGACTATGGGCAGGTTCTCCTCGCGGCACAGCGTCGCCGCCGTGTGGTCCATGACCGCGAGGTTCTTGGACAGGAGATCGAGGTAGGCGATGCGCTCCAGCCTCTTGGCGTCCGGGTTCGTGCGCGGGTCCTTGTCGTAGATACCGTCCACCCTGTTCTTCGCCATGAGCAGCGCGTCCGCCCCGATCTCCAGCGCCCTTAGCGCGGCCCCCGTGTCCGTCGTGAAGAACGGGTTGCCCGTGCCGGCGGCGAAGATGACCACGCGCCCCTTCTCCAGGTGGCGCATCGCCCTGCGGCGGATGTACGCCTCGGCGACCTCCTGGATCTGGATCGCCGACTGGACGCGCGTCTGGATCTCGCGGCGCTCCAACGCCGCCTGGAGCGCGAGGGCGTTGATGACGGTGCCGAGCATCGCCATGTAGTCGGCGGTCGCGCTCTCGATGCCGAGCTGGTCCGCGACCCCCGAGCCGCGGAAGATGTTCCCGCCGCCGACGACGACCGCGAGCTCGGCCCCCGCCTCGACCGCCTCCTGGACCTGGTTCGCCGCGACGTCGAGGCTCGCGGGGTCGATGCCGTAGCCGCCGTCGCCGGCGAGGCTCTCGCCAGAGAGCTTGAGGACGACGCGCTTGATCGGGCCGAGGGGGCCCGGTTCGGCCCCCGTGGCTTTATCTTCCCCTAGCGGAGAGGTCTCCTCCACGCCTCCCTACTTCCCCGTGCTAGAGCTCGTAGCGGACGAACCTGCGGACGACGATGTTCTCGCCGAGCCTCTGGATCGTCTCCTGGAGCAGGTCCCCGACCGTCTTCCCGGGCTCCTTGACGAAGTCCTGGGTCAGGAGCGCCCGCTCCTTGACGAACTTGTTGACCCGGCCCTCCACGATCTTCTCCTGGATGTTCTCGGGCTTGCCGGAGTCCTGGGCTTGCTTGCGCGCGATGGAGCGCTCCTCCTCGACCGCCTCGGCCGGGACGTCGCCCTCGCCGACGGCGAGCGGGTTCATCGACGCCACGTGCAGCGCGACGTTGCGGGCGAACTCCTTGAACTCCGGCGTCCGGGCGACGAAGTCCGTCTCGCAGTCGACCTCGACGAGGACGCCGAGCTTGCCGTTGAAGTGGATGTACGCCTCGATCAGGCCCTCGTGCGTCTCGCGCGAGCTCTTCTTGGCCGCGATGGCCTGGCCGCGCTCCCTGAGGACCCTGCGCGCGCCGTCGAGGTCGCCCGAAGACTCCTCCAGCGCCCGCTTGACGTCCATCATCCCGGCGGCGGTCTCCTCGCGGAGCTGCTTTATCTTCTCAATGGTGCTCGCCATAGGGCTCTCAGTTCTCCTCTACGTCGTCCTGCTGCTTGGTCTCTCTCTGGGCCGCCTGGTTGCTCGTCGGCTCGCCCTGCGGGGCGGGGACGGCGCCCTGCTCGGGGCCGCCCGGGGTCCCCTCCTGGCGCTCGGCGCTCTGGGCCCCGCGGTAGCTCGTCGTCGGGTCCTCCTCGGGGGCGATCTCGCCCGCCGACTCCACGGGGTCCGCGAGCCCGGTCGGCTGGTCGTCGGAGAGCCCGCCGTCCTTGGCGGCCTCCGAGAGGGGCTCGTTCGCCCGCTCCTCCGCGACCATCGCCTCCTCGACCGCCGGCGGGACCGGCCGGTCCTCGGACGGCGTGACCTCCTCGCCGCGGCCCTCCACGATCGCGTCCGTGATGAGGCGCGAGATCAGGTTGATCGAGCGAATGGCGTCGTCGTTGCCGGGGATGACGTAATCCACGACGTCGGGGTCGCAGTTCGTGTCCGTCAGCGCGACCACCGGGATCTTGAGCCGGTTGGCCTCCTTGACGAGAAGCTCCTCGCGCTTGGGATCGATGACGAAGACCGCGCCCGGGAGGCGCTCCATCTCCGTAAGCCCGGCGAAGTTGCGCCGGAGCTTCTGGTACTCGCGGTTGAGCGCGAACCACTCCCGGCCCGTCCGCTCCTCCTCGGGGGTGCCGTCGACCCGCTCCATAAGCTGCGTGAAGTACCGGATGCGCGGCTGTATCGTCTGGAAGTTCGTCAGGAGCCCGCCGATGTACCGCTCCACGACGTAGGGCTGCCCGCCCCTCACCGACTCCTCGGCGAGCGTGAGCTGGGCCTGCTTCTTCGTACCGACGAAGAGGACCTCGCGGTTGGCCTCCGCGATGCTCCGGACGAAATTCAGCGCCCGGTCCAAGAGATCCAACGTCTGGTCCAGGTCGATGATGTGCACCCCCGCCCGCTGGGCGAAGATGTACTTCTTCATCTTGGGGTTCCACCGCTTGGCCTGATGCCCGAAGTGGACGCCGGCCTCGAGAAGCTCCCTGACGCCGACCGCCTGCTGTACCGTACTCTCCAAAACCCTTACCTACTCCTTCTTTTCAGGTGGTTTTGCCTCCGCCCGCGCCTCGCAATCCGGCTTGGCAATGAGATGACTCTCCGGACCACCACCTGGGCCGATCTGAAAAACCGACCCTACGGCGGGCGTGCGTGATCGTTACGACCAAAACTCCGCGAAAGATATTAGCACAGCGCCTACGGGGCTTCTAGCCGATGCTCTGCTGCCAGCCCCCGGAGACGACCGTGGACTCCTTGAGTCGCCCCCTTAGCTTCTCCAGCGCCTTCCGCAGGAGCTGGCTGATCCGGCCCTCCGTCAGGTTCATCGCCTTGCCGATCTCCTTGAGGGTCAGCCCCTCGTAGAAGTAGAAGGTGGCGACGATCCGCTCCTGGTGCTCGAGCTGGCCTATGGCCTCCACGAGGTGGGACCGCAGCTCCTCCATGTTCGCCCGGCTCTGGGGGTCGACGGCCGCGGTGTCGACGACGAACGCCCCGTACTCCCCGCCGGGTCCGCCGTCCACCTCCAGGCGCGCCTCCAGCGAGGCGACCTGTGCGCGGGAGTACTGCTGCAGAAAGGTGCGGTGGTCCTCCAGCTTCGTCCCGAGCTCGCCGGCGACCTCGACCTCGGACGGCGGGCGCCGGAGCTCCTGCGTCAGCCTCGTGGTCGCCTGCTCGACCTCCTGCGCGCGCAGGCGAACGCGCCGAGGCACCCAATCCTGGCTGCGTATCTCGTCGAGGATGGACCAGCGGATCTTGCTCACCGCGTACGACTCGAACTTGGCCTTCTTGCCCGGCCTGTCCGGGTCGTAGGTCTCGATCGCGTCGAGGAGGCCCAGGACGCCCCAGGAGATCATGTCCTCCTGGTCTATGGTCCCGGCCGTCATCCGCGCCCCGACGCGGCTGGCGACGTACTTGACGAGCGGCGAGTAGTTGACGACGAGCCGGTCCCTGAGCCCGTTGACCTGGCGCTCGACCTCCCTGCGCCTCTCGTCCTCGGGGCCGAGCCTCTCGAGGTCCTCCTGGAGCTTCCTGTAGCGCTTCCACAGGCGCCCGACGGTCTGTCCGCTCACGCCGTCCCCCCTGCCCGCCCGACCGGGCTCCTGGCGAAGGAGCCGCCCGCGTCGCGCCTCACGTAGCCCTTGAGCTCCAGCAGCGCGAGCGCGGAGAGAAGCTCGCGCATCCCGATCCCGCAACGCCCCGCTATCGTATCCACCCCGGTCGGCTCGAAGCCTACCCCCATCAGCGCCGCCCTCTCGTGTTCCGGCAACCCGGGGTCGACGGGCAAACCCTCCGTCCCCGCGCCGCCGTTCCCGGCCGGCCTCAACGGCTCCTGGGCGGGGGGCGCGACGGAGTCGGCGAACTCGTCGATGTCCCAGAGCACCCCCGCGCCGTCGGCGAGGAGCTTGTTCGACCCGCGGCACTCGTCGAAGCCTATGGGGCCCGGCACCGCCCACACGTCCCGCCCGGCGTCCGCCGCGTGGCGGGCCGTGATCAAGGACCCGCTCTGCTCCGGTGCCTCTACCACCACTACGCACGCCGAGAGGCCCGAGATCACGCGGTTGCGCGCCGGGAACCTCCACCGCAGGGGCGGCTCCCCGAGCCCGTACTCGGAGACAATCCCCCCGGACTCCCTCACGAGCCCGAAGAGCTTGCGATGGCTCCTCGGATACACCCCGTCGATGCCGCAGCCGAGCACCCCGACCGTCGTCCCGCCGGCCTCCAGCGCGCCCTCGTGCGCCGCCGCGTCCACGCCGAGCGCGAGCCCGCTGACCACGCAAGCCCCACGCTCGGCGAGCGCCCTCCCGAGCGCCCGCGCCGCGTCGAGGGCGGTGGCGGACGCCTTGCGCGAGCCGACGATCGCGACGGCCGGTCCCTCCGGCAGCCCCCCGCCCACGAACAGCGCCGGCGGGGGATCCGGGGCCTCCGCCAGGCTCTCCGGGTAGTCCGCGTCGGCCAGCGTGACCGCCCGGTACCCCTTCTCCCCGAGGCGCGCCCGCACGCCCCCGGCGTCGAAGCCGTCCCGAAGCTCCTCTAGAGCCCCCCGCACCTTCGCGCTCACGCGGAGCGCGGCGGCGAGCTCGCCCGGCGGCATCTGCAAGACGCCCTCCGGCGCGAGACCGTTCATGCGAGCCACGACGCTCGTGCCGGCCCTCGCCTGCAGGAGCGAGAGGAAGAGGTAGGCGTCGGAGGCGCTAGGAGTCAACGCTCGCGGCCCTCCTGTAGTTCAGCGCTTCGGCGAGGTGCTCGACCCCGATCTCGGGCTCCCCGGCGAGGTCCGCGGCGGTGCGCGCGACCCTGAGCACGCGGTCGTGGGCGCGCCCGGAGAGGGCCATGCGGTCTATCGCCCGGGAGAACAGCGCCTCGGCCTCCCCGCCGAGGGCGGCGTGCTCCCTGAGCGCCCTCCCCGCCAGCGCCGCGTTCGGGACCCCCTGACGCTTGGTCTGAAGGGCGCGCGCAGCGCCGACGCGCGCCCGGATCCCGGCGGACCCCTCCGCGGCCTCGCCGCCCCGAAGCTCCTCGCGGGTCAGGCGCGGCACGTCGACGAACAGGTCGATCCGGTCGAGCAACGGCCCCGAGACGCGCCCCTGGTAGCGCTCGACCTGCCCGGCCGAGCACCGGCAGGCCCTCCTCCTGTCGCCGTGGTAGCCGCAGGGGCAGGGGTTCATGGAGCAGACGAGCGTCACGCGGGCCGGATACGTCAGCGTGGCCGCTACCCGCGAGATCGTCACGGTCCCGTCCTCGAGCGGCTGCCTCAACACCTCCAGCGTGGAGCGGCTGAACTCGGGGAACTCGTCGAGAAACAGGACCCCGTGATGGGCCAGGGAGACCTCGCCGGGCCGCGGGTTGCTCCCCCCTCCCGCGAGCCCGGAGGTCGAGATGGTGTGGTGCGGGGCGCGGAAGGGCCGCCGCCGGACGAGGTGCCCGTCCCCGACACCGGCCGCGCTCGCCACCTTCGTCACCTCGATGCTCTCCTCCTCGGTGAGCGGCGGCAAGATCCCGGCAGCCGTCGCGCGAGCATCGTCTTGCCCGAGCCCGGAGGCCCGTTCAGCAGGATGTTGTGCCCGCCGGCGGCCGTCACCTCCAGGGCGCGCTTGGCGAACGCTTGCCCCGCCACGTCCGCGAAGTCCTCCCCGAAGGGTTTGTCCCCGGACCTTCGCCGTTGGCCTGTGGGGAGAAGGGGGACACCGGGGCCTCGCCGGAGAGGAGGCCGACCGCCTCGCGCAGGGAGGTCACGCCGTAGGTCTTCGGGCCGGAGGTCGCGGCTGCCTCGGCGGCGTTCTGGTGCGGCAGGATCAGGACGCCCAGGCCCTCCCTCTTCGCCCCTTCGGCCATCGAGAGCGCACCCCTGACGGGCCTGAGCCCTCCGTCCAGCGAGAGCTCGCCGACGACGCCGGCGCCGGCCAGGCCCTCCCCCGGCACGTGACCCGACGCGGCCAGCACGGCCAGCGCGATCGGCAGGTCGAAGGCCGGTCCTTCTTTACGCAGGTTCGCGGGGGCGAGATTCACGATGACCTTCTTCGTCGGAAACTTGTATCCGCTGTTGGATATGGCGACCCGGACCCTCTCCCTCGCCTCCTGCACCGCCGCGTCGGGCAACCCGACGATGGAGAAGCCCGGAAGCCCCGCGCCGACGTCCACCTCGACCTCGACCGGCAAGGCATCCACACCCTGCAGAGCCAGACTACGAACCCTGCACACAGACACTACGCCGCGTACCAACCCTTTCCTGTGGCCCTACTCACGAAACCCTCCATCCATGCTACGCCCTCGACGGAGCGCGAAGCATTCCATGCCGGACGATTGTACCAATGTGCTCGATTACGCGCGACGCCGGTGGCGCCGGCCCGTGCGCAGCCCTCAGAAGGCGTCTTCGACGTGAATGATCTCGGGCGCGCCCCCGCGAGCACTATCCCGACCGCGTCGAACCGCATCTCCTCGAACCCCTCCGCGAACCCCGGCCCCTGCTCGGCGAGGTAAGCCTCCGCCATGAGGCGCACCCGTTCCTGCTTCCCCGGGTCACCGCCTCCAGCGGGTCCCCGAACCCCCTGCCGCGCCGCGCCTTCACCTCGACGAAGACCAGGACGTCCTCGCCGCGCAGGATCAGGTCGATCTCCCCGTGTCGGGTGCGGTAGTTCCGCTCCACGAGCTCGTAACCCTTGCGAACGAGGTACCCGAGCGCCAGCGACTCCCCGAGCTCGCCGGTCGCTCGCCTGCTCACGACGCGCCGACCCCCGCGTAGCTTAACCGGTGCACGGCGCAGGGCCCCACCTCCCGCAGGGACGAGCGGTGCTCGAGCGTCCCGTACCCCCGGTTGCGGTCGAAGCCGTACCCGGGATGCTCGAGCTCCAGCATCCGCATCGCGTGGTCCCTCAGCACCTTCGCCACGACGCTCGCCGCCGCGACCGCGGCGCTCTTACCGTCCGCCCGCGGCATGCACTCCACCGCCGGCCCGAGCTTCGGGGTGCCGTCGGCGAGGGCGCGGCCCGAGTAGGGGGACACGCTGCCGAGAGCGCGGGAGAGCGCCTCGCGGTTCGCCCGCCCGACGCCGTGCTCGTCGATCCACCACGCCGGGAACGAGACGACCGAGAGGGCCCGGGCGTCGGCGACGACACGCCGGAACAGGGCCTCCCGAACCCCCTCACCGAGAGCCTTGGAGTCGTCGAGGCCGGCCAGCTTCTCCTCCCCCAGGATGACCGCCGCCGCGACTATCGGGCCCGCGAGCGCGCCGCGGCCCGCCTCGTCCGCCCCGGCGAGCGGCCCCCTCCCACCGGAGACGAAGGCGGCGTCGAAAGCGTAGAGGGCGCCGCTCGGGTCCTCCCGGCGGCGCCCTCTCTTCGGTTCAGGCATCTTGCTACAGGTAGGAAGCTACTTAGCCTTCTTCACGCGGGCCTTCTTGCCGATCTTCTCGCGGATGTAGTAGAGCTTCGCCCGGCGCACCGCGCCGCGGGAGACCACCTCTATCTTCGCGATCTTGGGCGAGTGGAGCGGGAAGACGCGCTCGACGGCGACCCCGAAGGAGTTCTTCCGGACCATAAAGGTCTCGTTGATCCCGCCGCCCTTGCGGGCGATACATAGCCCCTCGAAGTTCTGTATGCGTTCGCGGTTCCCCTCGATGACCCTGTACTGAACCCGTACGGTGTCGCCGGGACGAAAATCCACGTCGATGGGCGTTATCGTATCATTCGTGATCATTGCTGTCCTTCCTCGTGGGTGATATTCGGAGCTTCTCGCGCGGGGACCTCCCGGTCCCCCGCCGCCCTGGTGCGAGCCCGCTCGCGGGACTCTCTTTCGCGCCAGGCGCGGATCTCTCGATGGTTGCCGGATAATAGCACGCCCGGCACGTCCTCTCCATCCCACCGCGCGGGCCTCGTGTAGACCGGCGGCCCGATGGTCCCCTCCTCCGAGAAGGACTCGCCCTCGAGGCTCTCCGAGTTCCCGAGCACCCCGTCCAGCGTCCGGATCACGGCATCCGTCAGGGCGGCGGCCACGATCTCCCCCCCGGAGAGCACGAACGGTCCCAGCGACACCGCCTCCGTAGCCAGGTGTTCGCGCACCCGCTCGTCCACCCCGCCGTAGCGGCCACAAACCACGACGACGTCCTCGCCCTCCGCCATCCCGGCGGCGAGCTCGCCGACGTACCCCTGATCCAAACCCCTGCCGCCCGGCTCCGTGAGGATGACGCGCCGCCCCTCGCGGACCTCCCGCGCGGGCTCACCGTAGACCTCCCCGAAGGCGCGTGCGACCACGTCGACTCGCACCACCATCCCGGCCCCGCCGCCGAACGGCGCGTCGTCGATCCTGCCGTTCGGCGAGAAGTCGCGCAGGTCGAACGCCCGAAAGCCGACCGAGCCGCGTTCGATCGCGCGCCCCACCACCCCGACGCGCACCGTCGCCTCGACCGCCTCCGGGAAGACGCAGAAGACGTCTATCGAGCCCATCGCGGCCCTAGCCCTCTATCTCGGGCCGCTTCACCGCGACCCGGCCGCCCTTCAGGTCTACCTCCGGGACGTGCTCCAGCGTGAAGGGCACGTAGACTTCCTCGTCGTCCTTCCACACCACGAGAACGTCGTGCGCGGGCGTGGGAAAGACGTGGACCACGGCCCCTACGTGCTCGCCGCCCTCGACGTCGTACGCCTCCAGGCCGACGAGGTCCCCGACGTAGAACTCGTCCTCGTCCGGCGCGTCGAGCTCGGTCCGGTCCAGAACGATCTCGGCGCCCCTCAACCCCGCGGCCGTCGCCCGATCCCCGATCCCCTCGACGTCTACGAGAAACCCCTTGGGCGTCTCCCTGACGTTGAGTATCCGCCGTCTGATCTCGCCCACGAACGGTTGCACGCCCTCCCTCAGGTGACGGCCGGAACCGGTAGGCTTCACGCGTAGGGCGCCCCTCACCCCGTGCGCGGTGGCGACGACGCCGATGACTATGGGGTCGGAGAGGTCCCCCACGGACCCTGCGGGACGGGGCACGACCGCTAGTCCGCGACCTCCACGTTGACGCGCTTCTGCGCCTTGACGGAGGCCGCCTTCATAACGGTGCGGATGGCCTTCACGATGCGGCCGCCCTTGCCGATGACCTTGCCGACGTCGCCCTCGGCGACCCGCAGCTTCAGGTCGACGCGCGAGTCAGACTCCTGGCCCGTGACCTCCACCCTATCGGGCTCGTCGACGAGCTGCCGGGCGAGAAAGACGAGCAGGTTCTCGAGCTGGCGCACGGAGCTCCTAGAGGGCCCCGGAGATCTTCAGGAGCTTGCGGACCTGATCGGTCGGCTGGGCGCCCTTCCCGAGCCACTCCTTCGCCTTCTCGACGTCCACCTTTATGTCGGAGGGCTGCGTCCTGGGGTTGTACGTGCCGACCCTGTCGATAAACGCGCCGTCGCGCGGGCTCCTCGCGTCGGCCACCACTATCCTGTAGAAGGGGGCCTTCTTCGAGCCGTGCCTCGCCAGCCTGATCTTTACCGCCATGCTCTACTCACCTCTCGTTGATCTTACGATTCTCTGTCTGGACTACCTGAAGGGCACCCTGGGCATGCGCTTCGGCATCCCGCCGCCGCCCTTGCCCATCTGCTTCATCATCTTCTGCATCTGACCGAACTGCTTGACGAGCTTCTGCACGTCCTGCTGGGTCGAGCCGGAGCCGCGGGCTATCCTACGCGCCCGGCTCGGGTTCTGCAACAGCTTCGGGTTGCGCCGTTCCTGTACCGTCATAGAGGTTATCATCGCCTCGACCCTGCCGAGCGCCTTGTCGTCCAGATCGCTCAGATTCGCGCCCTGAAGCTGCTTGCTCAAGCCCGGGATCATGCCGAGCAGGCTCGACAGGGGACCCATCTTCTTGATCATCTGCATCTGCTTCAGGAAGTCCTCGAAGTCGAACTTGCCGGCCATGAGCTTCTTGCTCTGGGCCTCGGCCTCCTGCTGGTCCATCTGGCCTTCGGCCTTCTCGATGAGCGTGAGGACGTCGCCCATACCGAGGATGCGCCCCGCCATGCGGTCCGGGTAGAAGTAGTCGAACTCGCTCATCTTCTCGCCCTCGGAGGCGAACTTGATCGGCCGCTCCGTCACGGAAACGACGCTGAGCGCCGCCCCCCCGCGGGCGTCGCCGTCGAGCTTCGTCAGGACCATCCCGTCGTAGTCGACGTACTCCTTAAAGACCTCGGCGATCTCCACCGCGTTCTGGCCCGTCACCACGTCGAGGACGAGCAGGACCGAGTGCGGCCTCACCGCGCCGCGGACGCGCTTGATCTCGTCCATGAGGTTCTGATCCACGACCTGACGACCCGCCGTGTCCACGATGACGAAGTCGTAGCCGCCGTCGCGCGCGGCCTTCACGCCCCGCTCGGCGATCTCCTCCGGAGACGGCTCCGTCCCCTCCGCGTACACCGGAACACCTAGCTCGCGCCCGATCTGCTGCAGCTGCTCTATGGCCGCGGGGCGGTACGTGTCGCAGGCGACGAGATACGGCGTCTTCCCCTGCTTTCTCGCGAAGAGCGCGAGCTTGCCGGCGGTCGTCGTCTTCCCGTGGCCGTTGAGGCCCGCGAGCATGACGACCGTCGGGGGCCGCGAGGCGAACGAGAGCTTGCTCGAGGTGCCGCCCATGAGGTTGGCGAGCTCCTCGTTGACGATCTTGACGATCTGCTGCCCCGGCGAGAGGGCCTTTGAGACCTCCGACCCCGTCGCCCGCTCGCGGACGTTCCCCACGAACTCCTTGACGACCGCGTAGTTCACGTCGGCCTCGAGGAGGGCCAGACGGATCTCGCGGGTAACCTTCTTTACCTGGTCCTCGGTGAGGTTGCCGCTGCCGCGGACGCCTTCGAGGGCCTTACCGAGCCTATCGCTTAATGTATCGAACATACTTACAAATCTCCAAACAACGCCTGCGCGAACTCGCGGGCCTCGAACGGGTGCAGATCGCCGATCTGCTCGCCGACCGAGATCATCTTGATCGGCACCCCGACCTCGTTGGCGATGGCGAGCGCGATGCCGCCCTTCGCCGTCCCGTCGAGCTTGGTCAATATTATACCCGTGACCCCCGCGACCTCGTGGAAGAGCTTGGCCTGGCGGAGGCCGTTCTGCCCCGTCGTCGCGTCCACGGTGAGCAGGACCTCGTGCGGCGCCCCGGGCAGCTGGCGCTCGATGACCCGCTTGACCTTGTCGAGCTCGGCCATGAGGTTCATCTTCGTGTGCAGCCTCCCCGCGGTGTCTATGAGCAGCACGTCCGCGCCCTCGGCCTTCGCCGCCTCGACCGCGTCGTGCGCGACGGCCGCCGAGTCGGCGCCCCGCTCGCGCGCTACGACCGCAGCACCCGTCCTCTCGCCCCAGGACTGCAACTGCTCTATCGCCGCCGCCCTGAACGTGTCGCCCGCCGCGAGCATCGTCTTGCCGGGCAGGAAGCTCACGAGCTTGCCGATGTTCGTCGTCTTGCCCGTCCCGTTCACCCCGACCATGAGGAGCACCGTCGGCTTGTGCGAGATGTCCAGCTCGACCGGCTTGTCGAGGATGCGAACGGCGTGCTCGATCATGAGCTCCCGAAGCACTCTACCGCTGGTGATGTTCCGCTCCAGCGCCTCCTGCTCGAGCTCGGCGACGAGCTTCGCCGTCGTCGGCACCCCGACGTCGGAGGTTATGAGGATCTCCTCGACCCTCTCCCAGAACTCCTCGTCCTCGGCGTCCTTGAACTCCGCGACCGCCGCGTTGAGCTGCCCGACGAAAGACTCCCGGCTCCGGCTCAGGCCCTGGCGCAGACGCCCGAACCACCCGCGAGACTCCTCCATCTCCTCGTCCTCGGGCACCTCCTCGACCGGCGCCGGCTCCAGAACCTCGGCCTCCCGCGCCTCGACGAGCTCGGGCTCGTCGACAGGCTCCTCGTCCTCGACTTCCCGCCGCCGGCGCCGCCCGAACCATCCGCGAGGCTCCTCGGGCTCTTCTTCCTCCGACGCGCTCTCCACCGAAGCCGTCTCCGCAACGTCGATTTCCCGCACCTCCACGGGCTCGGGCTCTACGACTTCGTCGGGCTCAGGCTCGGCGACCTCGGGCTCCTCCTCCTCGAGCCGTCTGACCGGCACCTCCCGAACGGGGGCCTCGAGGTTCTCCTCGGGCTCCTCCGCGACGGGGGTCTCCTCCACTACCTCGCCCGTCTCCGCCAGGCCGTTGGCGGAACCTTCGGGCTCGTCCGGCTCGGCAGGTTCCCGCTCCGGCGCCTCGACGGCGGTCTCGGAAACCTCCTCCTGCTTCTTACTCCTCCTGAAAAAGTTGCGCCACGACCGTCCCATACAGGTTCTTCATTCTCCCGTTAAACGCTTGGATACGACAACCGTGGCCCCTGAGGAATCCTGAGTAACCCCGTAGAGTACGTCGGCCGTCGCCATGGTCCGTTTCTGGTGTGTCACGAGCAAAAATTGCCCGGATGCCCTGTACGAGTCTACCACAGAGAGGAACCTGGCCAGGTTGACGTCGTCGAGCGCGGCCTCCGCCTCGTCCAGCACGCAGAAGGCCCCCGTGCGGTCTCCGGAGGGGGTCGGACGGCTGAGGAAGATGCTGAAGAGAAAGGACAGCGCGAGCAGGGATCTCTCGCCGCCGGAGAGCACCCGCAGGGGCCTCCAGCCCTTCCTGCGCAGCCGCAGCCCGACCTCCACGCCCTCCTCCGAGAGCGTGAGCTCCCCGGAGGCCCCGTCCATCATGCGCGGCACGATCTCCCCGAAGGCCCGCCGAACGTCCCTGAAGGTCGAGGTGAAGCGCTCCTCCATCTCGCCGTCGAGCTTGCGGATAACGTGCTCCAGCTCCTCGGCCGCGGCCTCCACGTCGGCGCGCTGCGCCGAGACGAACTCGTAGCGCTCCTCGAGGTCCCCCTGCTGCGAGATGGCGAGCAGGTTGACGTCCCCGAACCGCTTGAGCCGCCGGGCGAGCCGGGCCCTCTCGGCCTCCGAGGGCTCGCCGAGGGCCTCGGCCTCCCCGCGCGCGACCTCCAGCGTCGCGCCCCACTCCTCGAGGATCTCCTCCGAGGCCCGCGCGGCGGCCTCCTCAACGCGGACGAGCTCCTCCCGCACGGCCTCGACCCCGGATCGCGCGCGGGCCAGCTCCACGGCGAGCTCCCCCGCGGTCCGGGAGAGCTCGGCCCGCTCCTCGGAGACGCGCGTGCGTCGCGCGGCGGCCTCGGACCGAGCACGACGGGCCGCGCCGAGCCCCTCGCGCCCGCCCGCTTCGAGTCGGGAAGCGGCCCCGATGGCCCGGCGGGACAACTCCGCGAGCCTCTGGTCCCTGCCCGCCGGGGCGGCCTTCTTCAGGCGTCCGAGCTCGCGGACGAGCCTGGCGCGGCGGTCTCGGAGGGCACGGATCGCCGAGCGGGACCGGGCCAGGCGCCCGGCCGCCTCCCGGGTCGCCGCGTAGGCGGGGTCGACGGACCGCTGGGCCTCGGAGAGCTCCTCCCCGGCCCGTTGCTCCGCCTTCTCCGCCTCCCCGAGGGTGGCCTCGGCGGTGGAGATCTCACCCTCCGCCCCTTCTAGCGCGGCCTCGGCCTCCTGGCGCAGACACCGCGCGCGCTCCGCCCCCTTGGAGCGCCGCTCCGCCTCGGAGGCCAGCAGCCGGCCGGCGCGCGTGACCCTGGAGGCGAGGTTGCGCAGGGCCTCGCCCCGGGCGTTCAATTCGTCGAGGCGCCCGGAGTGGGAGGCGACCTCCTCCCGAAGGTCGTAGAGCTCCTCGCCCATGCGGTTCTTCAGCACGTCGAGGCGGGCCTCCTCCTCGGCGAGCCGCGCCTCCCGGACGAACTCGCCGTCCTCGGCGGTCCGGCTCGCGCTCGTGCGCGTTAGGCGCAGGCCCTCGCGGGTCACCGCCACGTGCCCGTTGCTGGGCGCGGATCCCCCCGGCTCCGCGACCCCATCGATGACGTAGATCCCGGCGAGCAGGCGGGATGCGACCTCCTCGTACGAGGGGTCGAGGACTTCGACGCATTCGGCGAGCGGCTTGCCGGGCGGCGTGCCGTGCTCCGCCAGCTCGCCCGCGTCCAGGCGCACCACGACGCGCTCCGAGGGCCGTTCGCCGGAGAGGAAGCGTAGGCCCTCGCTGAGGGGCGCGATCACGCCGCCCGCGAGGTCGCCGAGCGCGGCCTCGACGGCGGCCTCGTAGCCGGGCCTGGACCTGACGACCTCGTACAGACGCTTCCCGTTCGAGCCGCCCTCCGGCACCCGGAGGGCGCGTACCTCGGCCTCCGTCCTCCCGACGAGCGAGGCCAGAACGCCCCTCCTGCTGTCCGCATCCGCCGCCCGCCCGCGCAGGAGACCCCGCAGCTCCCTCACGCGCTCCGGCACGGCCGACGCGCCTACCCGCGGCTCGGAGCGCAGAGCGTCCAGCCCCTCCCTGGCCTCCGCCAGCCGCGCGAGATCCTCGTCGCCCATCGCCTCCGTCTCCCCCAGACGGCTCGCCGCGCGGTCCCGCCTCTCGCGCAGCGCCCTCAGGTTGCCCGCGGCCTCGACCCTTCGCGCCGTCGCCGCCGAGCCCTCCCGCCTCGTGCGCGAGACGAGCCCCTCCAGCCGGCCGAGCTCTCCCTTCGCCCGCGCGTGCCCCTCCTCCAGCCCGTCCACCCCCTCCTCGAGGCGTCCGAGCTCGGCGGAGACGCGTTCGATCTCCCCCTCGATCCTCTCGACCAGCCTGCGCCGGTCCGCGTCGACGTCGCGAGCACCCTCGGCCCGGAACGCGGATCGCTCCGCGCGGGACGCGTCGGCGCGCAGGCGTTCCAGGCCGTTCTCCAGGCCCTCGATGAGGCGCTCCACCTCGCGCAGCTCGCCCTCCAGCTTCACCTCGGCTTCGCCGTGGCGCCGCCCCTGCTCGCGGGCCGCGCCCTCCTCTTCGACCAGCCGGGCCGCCGTAGCCTCGGCCTCCGCGAGGCGCGAGCGCAGGCCGTCGAGACCGCGCGTCGCGACCCCGTAGAGGTGCGCGAGCGAGAGCTTGCGGTAGCGGGCCTCCAGCTCCCGGTACTCGCGGGCGGCGACGGCTTCCCGCTCGATCTTGCGTAGCTGCTCCGCGAGCTCGGCCTCCAGCGCCCGCCCGCTCTCCAGCTGCGCCGCCGTCTGGTCCAGCTTCCGGCCCGCCGCGAGCCGCCGCCTCCGGAACACCCCGAGGCCCGCCGCCTCCTCGAGGGCCGTCCGGCAAGCCTGGGCGCCGCCGGCGACGATCGCGTCCACAGCCCCCTGGCGCAGGATGCTGTGGCGGCCGATGCCCGCCTCCCCCGCCACGGCGCGCACGTCCGCCATCCGGGCCCGGCTACCGTTGATCCTGTACTCCGTGTCGCCGCCGCGAGAGATCCTGCGCGTCAGCGACACCTCCCCGTACGGCAGCGAGACCACACCGTCGCCGTTGTCGATGACGAGCGTAACCTCCGCCGCCCCCGCCGCCGGCAACGACTCCGAGCCCGAAAACACGACGTCGTCCATCGAGCCCGCGCGCAACAAGCTCGGGCTCCCCTCCCCGAGGGCGAAGAGGATCGCGTCCGTAATGTTGCTCTTCCCCGACCCGTTCGGCCCCACGATCGCCGTGATCCCCCCCGAGAGCGGCATCCGTACCGGACGAGCGAACGTCTTGAAACCCTTTACGTATATCGCCGAGAGCATCGCCGCATTCTACGCGCTCCCATGCTCGGAAGTACAGACGGGGACGAAAAGTGGTGCAAACGAGGGTTCAGTAGGCGCATCCGACACGTGCCGGTTCCTCGGAGAAAACGTCAGCGCTCCTGATGTGCCACGCCCACGGGGTACGTACCCCGGCTTCCGGTTTGGAGGTTCCGCACGTGCTTCGGAGAGCGAGCGGCAGGACGACCTAAGGTCTGGCAAGCGTCGAACCCGCCACGGTGAATGACCTTGTCGAACGCTTAGTCGAGCGCCTCCGCCCGACAACTACGCGCCTACGTGCACCTCGACGGCGGAGCGCGGGACGGGGCGTACGCCCAGGATCTCCAGCGCGGCGCGCGCGGCGGACTGCTCGCTCTCCTTGATGGAGCCGCCCTCCCCGGAGCCCACCTCGCGGCCGTCGACCGCTACGGCCGAGATAAAGTGCGGGCGATGCGGCGGGCCTTGCTTGGCCTTGACCCTGTAGGTGGGCCGTAGGCCCTCGGCCTGGAGCGTCTCCTGGAGGAGGGTCTTCCAATCCCGGAGCTCGTCGGTGTCGACCTCGGACGGGTTGAAGATCTCGTCGACCGTCTTGTACACGAGCTCCTTGTCGATAAGGTACGCGGCCCCGATGATCGCCTCGACGGTGTCCGCGATAACCGAGTCGTTGATGACGGAGCTCTCGATGTCGTCTTCGAGGCCCTCGCTCCTACCGACCGTGGCGAGAAACGACTTCCTCACGAGGTGCGCCCGGATGCGCGTCAGGTCGCCCTCCAGAAGCTCCGGGTAGCTGTGGAAGACCATCTCCGCGACGCGGCTGTTGAGGACCGAGTCGCCGAGAAATTCCAGGCGACCGTTCGAGTCGTACGGGTCGGCGACGGACGGGTGCGTGAGCGCGCGCTGACGCAGCGGCTCCGGGAGGATGTTGATCAGGTCTCTTAAAGACATATCCGTTCCATATTACCCCACCTCGGAGAACGCCACGACGACGTTGTGGCCGCCGAAGCCCATGGAGTTCGAGATGGCGGCCTTGAGGTCGGGCACCTTCCGCGCCTCGTTGCGCACGTAGTCGAGCTCCATGCAGTCCTCGGCGACGTTCTCGAGGTTGATCGTCGGCGGCAGGACCTTCTCCTTGAGGGCGAGGGCGCACATGATCCCCTCGGTCACCCCGACGGCCCCGAAGAGGTGCCCGGTCATGGACTTGGTCGCCGAGACGGCCGCGTGCGGCAGGTACCGGGAGACGGCCTTCGTCTCCGGCCCGTCGCCGGTGGGGGTCGAGGTCGCGTGCGCGTTGACGTGACCGACGTCCTCGGGCGAGAGCCCGGCGTCCGCGAGCGCGAGCTTCATCGCCCGCTCCACCCCGCGTCCCTCGATGTCCGGCGCGGTCACGTGGTAGGCGTCGGTCGAGCGGCCGTAGCCCGCGACGCGCGCTATGGGGTTCGCCCCGCGCCGCTCGGCGTGCTCCACGCTCTCGAGGACCACCGCTCCGGCGCCCTCGCTCATCACGAAGCCGTCCCGGTCGGCGTCGAACGGCCGGCTCGCCCTCGCGGGGTCGTCGTTGCGCGTCGAGATCGCGCGGATCGCGCAGAAACCGGCCATGCTGAGCGGCGTGATCGGGGCCTCGGAGGCCCCGGCTATGACGACGTCGGCGTCGCCGCGGCGGATAAGCTCCAGCCCTTCGGCGATGGCCTCGCCGCCCGTGGCGCAGGCGAGGACCGGGCACTGGGTCGGGCCCGTGGCCTTCAGCGCGATCGCGAGCTGGCCAGCGGCCATGTTCGGGACCATCATGGTGATAAGGAACGGGCTGACGCGGTTCGGCCCCTTCTCGTTCAGGATCTTGTACTCGCGCTCCCAGGTCGAGAGCCCGCCGATGCCGCTGCCCATAATGATCGCCACCCGCTCGGGCGTCTTCTGGAGCGTCTCGGAGATGCCGGCGTCCTCGGCCGCCTGGATGCCGGCCGACACCCCGAGCTGGGCGAAGCGGTCCATCCTGCGGGCCTCCTTCTTCCCCATGAAGTCCACGGGGTCGAAGTCCGAGCACTCGCCGGCGATGTGGGAGGGGTACGGCTCGGAATCGAAGAGCGTGATCGGGCCGATCCCGCTCTTGCCGTGCAGCGCCGCGTCCCAGAAGTTCTCCGTGCCGGTCCCGAGCGGCGTAACCGCCCCGGCGCCGGTCACGTAGGCGAAGCCCTTCCCGCTTGAGGCGCCGTCCCCTGGTGCCCCCTGGGTCACGCCGCCTGGTGCTCCGTAACGTAATCCACGGCCTGCTCGACCGTCGTGATCTTCTCGGCCTCCTCGTCCGGGATCTCCATCCCGAACTGCTCCTCGAGCTCCATGATCAGCTCGACGAGGTCGAGCGAGTCGGCCTCGAGATCTTCCCTGAACGATGCCTCGGGCGTCACGTCGCCCTCGTCCACGCCGAGCCTGTCGGCGGTAATCTCCTTGATCTTCTCCAGGATCTCGTCCCGTCCCATACCTCTCCTCCTCACACGATATTCGACTCTCGAGAACTTCCCGCGGGCGCACCCGCCCGAAAGATAGCGCGTAGTGTAACCTAAATCGCCTTTACTGCATAACCATCCCGCCGTCCACGGTTATGGTCTGCCCCGTTATGTACGCGGCCCCGTCGCCCACCAGGAACGCGACGACCTCCGCGATCTCCTCGGGCTCGCCGAAACGCCCCACGGGCACCTGCCCGAGGATGCGCTCTTTTATCTCCTCGGAGAGCGCGCCCGTGAGCTCCGTCTCGACGTACCCCGGCGCCACCGCGTTCGCCGTGATCCCGCGGTTCGCCACCTCCCGGGCGACGCTCTTCGTCATGCCGATGATCCCGGCCTTGGAGGCAGCATAATTCGCCTGCCCCGCGTTCCCGAGCAGGCCCACGACGGACGAGACGTTGACGATCCTGCCCCACCGCGCCCGGACCATCCCCCGCAGCACCGCCCGGGTGCACAGATACGTCCCCTTGAGGTTGGTCTGCAAGACCTCGTCGAACTCCGCGTCCTTCATGCGCAGCATGATGTTGTCCCGCGTCGTCCCCGCGTTGTTCACGAGGATCTCGACCGGCCCGAATGCCTCCTTGACGCCCGCGAACAGGGCATCGACGTCCTCGGACGAGGCGACGTCGCCCTTGAAGGTCTCGCACTCCGCCCCGGCCTCGCGGACGAGCCTGGCGGTCTCCTCGGCGGCCTCGTCGTTTGCCCTGTAGGAGACGGCGACCTTCGCGCCCCCCCTCGCCAGCCTCACGGCGATTGCCCGACCGATACCCCGGCCCCCGCCGGTTACGAGCGCGACGCGTCCCTCCATCTACTCTCCCTCTACTTTGTCGGCGAACGCGAACATGAGCTCGGCCTCGCAGGCCCGCTCCCCGTTCACCGTCGCCGAGCCCTTACCCCGACCGACCCTACCCTTGAGGCGCGAGATCTCGACCTCCATCCGCAAGACGTCCCCCGGGATGACCTGGCGCCTGAATCGCACCCCGTCGATCCCCGCGAAGAGCGCGAGCTTCCCGGCGTACCCCTCCAGCGTCATCACCCCGACCGCCCCAACCTGCGCCATAGCTTCCACGATGAGGACGCCCGGCATCACCGGGTAGTCGGGGAAGTGTCCCTGGAAGAACGGCTCGTTCTGGGTGACGTTCTTGATCCCGACCGCCCGAACCCCCGGCTCGACCTCCTCGACCCTGTCCACGAGCAGGAACGGGTAGCGGTGCGGTATAAGCTCGCGGATGGCGGCGGGACCGAGCGGCAGCTCCAGGGCCTTCACGAGAGCACCTCCTTCGCCGCGCGCCCCGTTATCTCCACGTCCTTGAAGTCCCTGAGCATCCGCACCAGCGTCCCCCCTCCGGCCTCCACGATCTCCTCCACCCCGAGGGCCGCGAGCCTCTCCACGACCGCCACCCACCTCACCGGCGAGAGCATCTGGTCGCGCAGCGCCAGCCGGACGTCGTCGGCCTTGGCCAGGATCGCGCCGTCCACCCCGCTGACCATCGGGACCTCGGGGTCCCGTACCTCCGCCGCGTCGAGCTTCTCCTCCATCGCCAGGGACGCCGTGAGCATCAGCGGGGAGTGGAACGCCCCCGCGACCTCCAGCTTCCTCTTCTTCCCCCCGAGGCGCTCGCCCAAGGCATCGAGCGCCGCCTCCTCGCCCGAGATGACGGTCTGGCGCGGCGTGTTGAAGTTTGCCGCCACGACGACCCCCTCCGCCTCGGGAAAGGCCTCGACGGCGTCCGCGACCTCCCGCGGCGCCGCCCCGAGCACGGCGACCATCCCCCCCGGGTTCTGGCTGGAAGCCAGGTTCATCAGCCGGTCGCGCTCCGCCACGAGGCGCGCCGCCTCCTCCAGGGTGATGGCCCCCGCCGCGTGCGCCGCCGCGTACTCGCCGAGGGAGTGCCCCGCCACCACGTCGGGCCGGACGCCCCTCTCTCCCAGCTCCCGAAGCGTCTCCACGGAGCTCGCGAAGACGGAGAGCTGGTAGGGGACCTCGCCCCCCCCGGTAACGGAGCGGACGACCTCGCCGACCTCGCCCGAGACCTCGCCTCCCGCCGTCCCCTGGCCCGGAAAAACCACGGCCAAACGCAACGCCAAACCGCCCTCCTCGTCCTCGTGTCGACCTTAGATCTTGTACAGGTTCGCGGCCCACGTGAGCCCGAAACCGAAGCCCACCGTCACCACGTAGCGGCCCTTCTCGAACCCGTCGTAGATGTCCGGGTAGGAGATCGGGATGCTCGCCGCCGATGTATTCCCGAAACGGTCGAGGTTCACCACGATCCTCTCCTCCGGTACCGGCATCTTCCGCGCCGCCGCGTGTATTATGCGTGCATTGGCCTGATGAGGGATGACGTACTGGACCTCGTCGGGGTCGATGCCGTTGCGGGAGAGGAGCTTCTCGATCATCTCGGGCAGTATCCTCACGGCGAACTTGAAGACCTCGCGGCCGTTCTGGTAGAGCTTCTGCTCGTCGCTCGGGTGCCCGGCGCGGCCGAGCGGCGCCATGCGGCCGTCGGCGCCGAGGATGTGGTCGACGAAGCCGGAGCTGCCGTCTCCGCGGTCGAGGACGACCGCGCCCGCCCCGTCGGCGAAGATCACGGCGGTGGAGCGGTCGTTGGCGTCGACGATCTTCGTCATCGCGTCGGCCCCTATGAGGAGGACGCGGTGGGCCATGCCGCTGTCGAGCATCGAGCCCGCCACGCTCGCGGCGTAAGCGTAGCCGGAGCAGGCCGCGGCCACGTCCATCGCCCCGACCCCCGGGGCGCCGATCGCCTCCCCGACGTGGCAGGCCACGCTCGGCATGGACTCCGGCCCGGTCGAGGTCGCGCAGATGATGAGGTCCACCGTCTCGCCCGCGACCCCGGCGTGCTCGAGCGCCCTCTTGGAGGCGTCGATCGCGAGCGTCGCGCAGTCCTCGCCCTCGGCGACGAAGTGGCGCACCTTGATGCCGGTGCGTTCCGTGATCCAGGCGTCGTTCGTGTCCATGACCTCGGAGAGGTCGTCGTTGGTGACGGTCCGCCCGCCGAGCGCGCGGCCGACCCCGACGATCTTGCCGACCGGCTCGTTCACGACGCTTCCTCCACGCTCCGCCTCCCGGCGGCGAGCGCCGCCTCGGACTCCTCGACGAGGCCGGAGCCCGCGCGCGAGATCCCGACGATGGCGTTCTCCACGCCGCGGGCGCGCGAGTTGCCGTGCCCGATGACCACCGGGCCGCGCACCCCGAGCAGGAAGGAGCCCCCGTAGTTCTCAGGGTCCACCCGATCCCTGACGGCGACTAGCGACGGCCGGAGCACGGCAGCGGCGAGCTTGTTGACGACGTTCTTCGTCATCGCGTCGCGGACCATGCCGAGGATCTCACGGGCCACGCCCTCGGCGGTCTTGAGCACGACGTTGCCGGTGAACCCGTCCGTCACGAGCACGTCCGCCACGCCGCTCCCGACGTCCCGCCCCTCGACGTTGCCGACGAAGCGGACCCCCTCGGAGGCTTCCAACAGGGCGTGCGCTTCCTTGGCGAGGTCGTCGCCCTTGCCGGGCTCCTCACCGACGTTGACGAGGCCCACCCGGGGCTCGCCATCGAGGCGCAGGTATCTCTTCGCGAACACGCCGCCAAGGATAGCGAAATTCAAAAGATCCTGCGGACGGCAGGCCACGGTCGCCCCGGCGTCGAGGAGCAGCGCAGGCTTGTCGAACGGGAGCATCGTCGCTATTGCCGGTCGGCGGCAGCCCTTTAGCCGCCCGATGCCTAGCAGGGCGGCGGCCACGGAGGCGCCGGTGCTGCCGGCGGAGAAGAAGGCCTCGGCCTCGCCCCGCCGCACGGTCTCGGCGGCGACGGCGATGCTCGAATCGGGCCGGGCGCGAAGGGCCGCGGCCGGGTCCTCGCTCATCCCGACGGCGCTCCGAGCTTCCTTCAGGCGGACGTTTTGCGGGAGCTCCGGGACGAGGGGGCGGACGGACACCTCGTCGCCGACGAGCAAGATCTCGTCGCGCGGCAGCCTCCTCGCGGCGGCAAGGGCGCCGGAGACGATCTCCCCCGGCGCGTTGTCTCCTCCGAGGGCGTCAACGGCTATGCGCAAGTCGCCGGCCTTTCGGGAGCCCCAAAGGGAGGGCCCTCCGCTACTCGGTCACCTCGACGGCGACGGCGTTGCGGCCCTTGTAGAAGCCGCAGTTGCGGCAGACGCGGTGCGGGACGTGCAGCTCGCCGCAGTTCGGGCAGGAGACGAGGTTCGGCGCCTTGATGGCGTCGTGCGCCCTGCGCTGGTCCCTGCGTGCCTGAGACGTCTTCTTCTTCGGTACGGCCATGATAATCCTCCTGTCGGTGTTGGTTCTCTAGAAGCCCGAGGCGAAAAGGTCGCCCAGGCCGCGCCAGCGCGGATCGATCTCGTCCCCGCCTGGCTCCTGCTCGACCGGTTTGGTGCCCGGGCAGAAGACCTGCATGGGGAGCTCGCTCGGGATCGCCTCCTCGGCGTAGCTCGCCACGTCGAGCTCCCAGTCCTCGACGTACAGCTCCGGATCGTTCGGCCCCGAGAGGAACTCGGAGTCGCCGAACGAGAGCGAGACGTCCGTCGGCTCCAGCGTCCGATCACACGTCGTCGAGATCCGGCACTCGACCTCGAGGTCGAGGTGCAGACCCTCCGCGAGCCGCGTCACGACGACCCTCGCCTCCGCCGACTCCACCTCGTGGTGGCGGCCGTAGAGGTCGAAGGGCGACAACTCGAAAGTCCTGAGAAGCTCCCACGAGTCCCCGATGTCCATGCCGGGGCGCTTCAGCTTGATGCGTTCGTTCATCGGGCGATTGTACTACGCGCGGGTTTGGAGACTACTCGTCCGGGACGCCCTGGAGCTTCGAGCGGCCCCGCTGGACCGCCTCGAGGAGGCGGGAGAGGTTGTCCTCTAGGTTAGCGAGGACCTCGTCGGCGTAGTCCTCGGCGCCGAGGCGGATCTCGCGCTCGCGCCGGCGGGAGTCCTCGAGAATCTCCGAGCCCCGCTTCTCGGCGCGCTTGAGCACCTCTTCTTCGGAGGTGATCTTCTCGGCCTCTTCCTGGGCGCCGCGGATGATGCGGTCGCTCTCGCTGCGGGCCTCGTCGAGCATCGCCTGGCGCTCCTTGACGATCCAACGCGCCTGCTTGAGCTCCTCGGGGATGGTCTGGCGCATCTGGTCGATGACGTCGAAGGCGGCGTCGCGGTCGATCATCGCCGTGTTGCCGAAGCCCGGAAAGCTCCGCGCCTCCTCGACCAACTCCTCAAGCCTGTCTATAAGCACCAAAACATCCATTTTTTCATTCTACCCTTTATCGCTCTCGGCTGCCGAGCCCTCCGCGGGCACGTAGTACCGGCTCTGCACGGTCTCCAGGATCTCGTCCGGCACGAGCCCCTTCACGCTGCCCCCGAGCGAGGCTATCTCGCGCACCGCGCTCGACGACAGGAAGCTGTGCTCGGCCGCCGCCATGATGAAGACCGTCTCGAAGTCGGAGTAGAGCGTCCGATTGAGCTGCGCCTGCTGGAACTCGGACTCGAAGTCCGAGCCCGCGCGCAGGCCCTTGACCACCACCCGCGCCCCCTGCTCCCGCGCGAAGTTCACCAGGAGGCCCTCCATGATCTCTACGGAGACGTTCTCGAGGGGCTTCGTGACCTTCTCGATGAGTCGCGCCCGGTCGTCCGCCGGGAGCTTCGACGTGTTCTTCCGCACGTTCCTGCCGACGGCCACGACGACGTGGTCGAAGAGGTGCGAGGCGCGGCGGATGACGTCGAGGTGCCCGCTGGTAACGGGGTCGAAGCTGCCGGGGCAGATCGCTACGTCCATTGTCCCCTCGGATCGTTCAAAGATGGTTACGATCGTCCCGCCGTAGCGGCGACTGACCCCTTTCGCGCTCGCGATCTGCTCGGCGTCCAGGGGGGCCCCGCTCTCGACCACGACGCGCCCGCCCGGCGCGAGAAGGGCTATAAGCAGCGGCAAGACCTCCCCGATCTCGCTCCCGGCGATTCTATAGGGAGGGTCCGCGAAGATCAAACGGTACTCCCGACCCTCCCGAACGAGCCTCTCTACCTCCCCGCGCGCGTCGCCGCGTACAACCTCTGCCCTCCCCTCGAAACGCGTCCGCCGCAGGTTCTCCCGTATGACGCCCGCCGTCCGCCCGCTCTTCTCGACAAAGGTCGCCCTCTCGCAGCCGCGGCTCAGGGCCTCTATGCCGAGGGCCCCCGTGCCCGCGTAGAGGTCGAGCACCTCCCCCCCGTCGAAAAACTGGCCGAGGGAGTTGAAGAGCGCCTCCCTCACCCGGTCGGCGGTCGGCCTGACCCCCTCGGGGACCGGGGCCAACCGTATCCCCCGCGCCTCCCCAGCGACGACCCTCAAGGCCGGTTTCCCCTCGCGGATACGTGCCGGCAGAGCATTCGGGGCGCTGACGCCCGGACCGTGCTTGGCTTCGAGCCCCGTTCCGGCAACTTCGATGCCCGCTTGACCTCTGGTGTCCTACGCGGCAAGGATGCGCCAGATCCCGACGACGCCGAGCACGACGATGACGCCGCGCAGGACGGCCGGGTGGAGCCGGCGGCCCACGCTCGCTCCGACGAAGCCGCCCGCGAGCGAGCCGACCGCGATCAGGCCGGCCGCCGTCCAACTGATGCGGTCGTATGCGACGATCGTGTAGGTGCAGGCGGCGACGACGTTGACGGCGAGCGCGAGCAAATTCTTGAGGGCGTTCACGCGCTGCAGCGTCTCGGGGACGAGGACGCCGAGCGCGCCCACCAGCAGGATGCCCTGGGCGGCGGTGAAGTAGCCGCCGTAGACCCCGATCAGGTACGTGGCGCCGAAGGCGGCGGGCTCCCTCCCGGATCTCCCCTCGCGCTTGGGCCCCTTGGCGGCTTCGCGCTCGCGGCGCCGGGCGAGCGCCCGCTGTATGCGCGTCTGGGTCACGACCAGCACGAGCGCGAGGACCAGCAATACGGGCACCACCGCCTCGAACGTCTCCTCGGGTAGGCGCAGGAGAAGCCACGCGCCGGTAACCGCGCCAAGGAGCGACGCGGGCAACAACCGGAACACGCGCCGCCTCTGCCCCGCAAGCTCCCTGCGGTAGCCCCAGGTGCCGGAGACGCTGCCGGCTACCAGGCCGATCGCGTTGCTCATAGTCGCGGTTACCGGCGGAAAGCCCAGAGAGAGCAGGACCGGGAAGGTGAAGAGCGTCCCCGAGCCGATGACGGCGTTTATGGCGCCGGCGGCGGCGCCCGCCAGAAGAACGATGAGCATCTCCACGAAGCTCACCGGCGGCCCCCACGGGCTGCGAGGCAGAGCCCATCACGAAACAACTCTCCCACGCGAGCCTCCCCGTCGAGTCTGCCGGCACCGACCACCGCTACTCCTTGAACAGCCAGTCCACGTCCCGGCCGAGGAGGTCGCGGATCTCGCGCCTGAGCGGGCGGTGGTGGGGCTTGCGGAGGGTCGGGTCATCGGCGACGAGCTCGAAGGCCTCGCGGCGGGCCTCGACGAGGATGTCGATGTCCCGGAGGAGCTTGGCGATCTTGAGGTCCGGCATCCCGCTCTGGCGGGCCCCGAAAAGGGTCCCCTCGCCCCTGATCGCGAGGTCCACCTCGGAGAGCTTGAAGCCGTCCTGGTGGTCGCACAGGGCGTCGAGGCGCTTCTGCGAGTCGTCGGTCTTCGGGTCGGCGACGAGAAAGCACTTCGGCGGATGGAGGCCACGGCACACCCTCCCCCGGAGCTGGTGGAGCTGGGAGAGGCCGAAGCGCTCGGCGCCCTCGATCACGATCGCGCTCGCGTTCGGCACGTCCACCCCGACCTCGACGACCACGGTGGCGACGAGGACCTCGATCTCGCGCGAGCGGAACGCCGCCATCACCTCGCGCTTCTCCTGCGCCTTCATCCGTCCGTGCAGCAGGCCGACGCGCCGCTCCGGGAAAATCTCCGTGACGAGCTCGTCGTACAACTCCTCCGCCGCGCGGACGTCCTCCAGGGCCTCCGACTCCTCGACGAGCGGGCAGATCACGTACGCCTGGCGCCCGGCCTCAAGCTCCTCCGCGACGCTCTCGTACGCCTCGTAGCGCTCCGCGACCGCGATGGCCCGGGTGTCGACGGGCTTCCTGCCCGGGGGCAGCTCGTCCAGGATCGAGACCTCCAGGTCCCCGTAGAGCGTGAGCGAGAGCGTCCTGGGTATGGGCGTCGCCGTCATGATGAGGGTGTCGGGCGTCACCCCCTTCTCCTTGAACTCCGTCCTCTGCCCCACCCCGAAGCGGTGCTGCTCGTCGACCACGACGAGCGAGAGGTTGTGGAAGTCCACGCCTTTCTGGATCAGGGCGTGCGTGCCGACGACGACGTGGGCCTCGCCGCCCGCGACGGCTTCGAGCGCTGCGCGGCGCTCTTGTGCGCCCTGCGAACCCGTCAGCAGGACCACGTTCACGGGCAGGTCCTTGAGGGCCGCGGAGATGGAGAGGTAGTGCTGCTCGGCGAGGACTTCCGTGGGGGCCATGATCGCGCCCTGCCCCCCGGACTCGACCGCCGAGAGGAGCCCCGCGACGGCGACGACGGTCTTGCCGCTCCCGACGTCGCCCTGGAGGAGCCGGCGCATCGGTTTCTCCGAGCGCATCCCCTCGAGGACCTCCCCGATGACGCGCTCCTGCGCCCCCGTCAGACCGAAGGGCAGCGCCTTGAGGAACGGGTTGAGCAGGCGCCCGTCGCCCCGGTGCCTCCGGCCCGTCTCCGTCTTCTCCAGCCGGGCTTTGCGGGCGGCGAGACCGGTCTGGATGAGGAAGAGCTCGTGAAAGACGAGCCTGCGGGTCGCCTCCTTCAAGCAGTCCCTGTCGCTCGGGAAGTGGATCTCGTGGATCGCGTCGTGCAGGTTCGGGAGGTTCTGGCGGGCGAGTATCGCTGCCGGCAGGGGGTCGAGTATGCGGCCGGCGCCGTCGAGGCCGCGGTGGATCAGGGTCCGCGCCCGGCGCGCGTTAATGGCCTTGTTCGCCGGATAAACGGGCACGAACCTGCCGGCGTGCGCGGACTCGCCGAGCGTCGCGGGATCGTCGACGACCTCGATGCTCTTCGCCGCGAGCTGCAACCCGTACTTGCGCTGCACCTCGCCCGAGACCACGACCCAGGTGTCGGGGACGAGCTGGTTGAGGAGCCAGCCGCGGCCCCAGACGGTCGCGGGCATGTACCCCGTCCCGTCGTAGAGCTGCGCGGAGAGGCCGGGGACGCGTCCCCGGACGGGCCTCCCCACGGGCTTCACGTTCACCACCCGCGCGACCACCGTCGCCTTCTCGCCGACGCGCAGGTCGGAGATCGGCTTGACGTTCGAGAGGTCCTCGTGGCGGGAGGGGTAGTGGGAGACGAGGTCCGCCAGCGTCCGGACGCCGAGGTCCCCAAGCGCCGCCGCGATGCGCGGGCCCACCCCGGGAAGCTCGGTGACGGGCCGTTCCCTGAGCTCCGGCAGCGTCGTCCGCCAGGAAAGGCGAGGGGGAGGTACCGTCTCCCGGACGGCCCCCGGTGAGGCCTCGTTAAAGGTAGGCCACGCCATAAGCACCGGGCCCGACGTGGGACCCGACGACGCCCCCGATCTCGGCCACGAACCGCCCCCTGTTCCCGAGCGCCTTCATCAGGTCGTCGAGCGCGTCGGGGGCGTTGACCTGGCCGTAGGCGATCTGGCGCCCCGACTCGACGAGCGGCTTGACGTCGTCCACGATCGCCGCCATCTGGCGCTTGCGGCCCCGCGCCCGCTTGTGCGGCACGACCTCCCCGTCCTCGAGGCGCAGGACCGGCCGGATGTCCAGCGCCGTCCCGAGGAGGCGCTGCGCCCGGCCTATGCGCCCGCTCTTCTCCAGGTACTCCAGGGTGCCGACGGCGAAGTAGATGCCGCACCGGCGAACCGCCTCCTCCACCGCCCCCTTGACGTCCTCGAAGCCGCCACCCTCGTCCGCGACCCTGAGGGCCTCCAGGAGGATCAGGCCGGACCCCATCTCGGCGGTCTTGGTGTCGATCACCTCGACGTGACGCTCGACCATCCCCGCCGCCGAGAGCGCCGACCCGTACGTCCCGCTGAGCTTGCTGGAAAGCGTGAGGACGAGCACGTCGTCGTACGCGCTCAGGGACTCGTACGCCTCGACAAAGGCCCCGGCCGAAGGCTGGGAGGTGGTCGGGAAACGGGAGGAGGTCTTCAGCTTCTCGTAGAACTCGGCGTTGGAGAGGTCGACCTTGTCCGTGTAGGTCTCGTCCGGGCCGAAGCCGAACGTCAGCGGGACCACCCGCACGTCCGGCCTCTCCACTACCCCTTCGGGGAGGCTCGTCGTCGAGTCCGTGACGATCGCCGTCGTCATTACTCGGCCACCATCTGCAAGGGATAGAGGGGCTGTCCCCCATCCTTCACCTCGACCTCGACCGCCTCGTCCAGGGTCCTTATCCTCTCGGCGACCTTTCTCGCGGAGTCCTCGTCCATCCCGTAGCCCCGGAGCAGGGTGACGACGTCGGCCCCCTCCGCGAGCATCCTCTCGACGAGCCGGACCGCCGCGTCCTCGACCCCCTGCTCGACCGCGACGAGCTCGCCGTCGAGGAGCCCGATGTACGCCCCCTCGGGGACCTCGCGGCCCTCGACGCGGGCCTCGCGGACGGCCTGGGTCACCTCGCCGCACCGCAAGCCAGAGACGATCTCGCACATCTCCTCCACGACCTCCTCGGGCTCCCCCTCGGCGTCGTAGCCGACCATCGCGGCGAGGCCCCCGGCGATGGTATGCGTCGGGACCACCCGGACCTCGACCTCCACGAGGCCCGCGACCTGCCCGGCTGTCGGTACCACGTTCTTGTTGTTGGGCAGCAGGATCACGGTCCTCGCCCCCGTCTGCTCCACGGCCCGGACGAAATCTTCGGTGCTCGGGTTGGCGCCCTGCCCCCCCTCGACGACCACCGCCCCCATCGACTCGAAGAACGCGCGGTTCCCGGCCCCCCGGCTCGCCACGACGACCCCGAGGTCCGCCGCGGGCGTCTCGTCCGCGTGACCTACCCGGGCCCTCGTCTGGGCCTCCATGTCCTCGACCTTGACCCCGGAGAGGCGGCCGTAGCGCCCGGCGAAGGAGATCGCGCCGCCCGGGTCCTGGGTGTGGAGGTGGACCTTGACGAGGTCTTCGTCCGGGATCACGAGCACGCTCTTGCCGACCTCGTGGATCCAGGCCCCGAACCCCTCGGCGTCGCCGGAGAAGCCGTTGACGACGAACTCGGTGCAGTAGCCCCAGGCCTCCTCGGCGGAGTGCTCGATCGTGCCCTTGAGCAGCCCCTCGTTGGGGACGGACTCGTCGTCATCGTCGAGCTCGAGCTCCTCCCCCGACAGCGAAGCCCGCAGCGCGTCGAGGATCACCGCGACCCCGTAGCCGCCGGCGTCGACCACCCCGGCCTCCCTCAGCGCCCTCAAGAGCTCGGGGGTCCGCCTCACCGACTCGTGCGCCGCGCGCGCGGCCTCCCGCAGCACCTCCGCGGGGTCGCTCTTGCCGCCCTCGACGAGGGCCTGGGCCGCCGCCGCGGCGTCCTTCATCACCGAGAGCATCGTCCCTTCTACGGGCTCGCGCACCGCCGCGTACGCCCGCTCCTTCGCGCCGCCGAGAGCCTCGGCCAGCGCCTTCGCGTCGAGCGAGCGGGCCTGCCCCAGCTTCTCGCACGCCCCGCGCAGAATCTGGGAGAGGATGACGCCCGAGTTGCCTCTCGCGCCCATGAGCGCCGCCCGGGAGACGGCCCTGGCGGCGTCCTCACCCCGCAGGTTAGGAGAGCTGGAGACCGCCTCCATCACGGAGCGTAGGGTGAGGAGCATGTTGGTCCCGGTGTCCCCGTCCGGGACCGGGTAGACGTTCAGGGCGTCGATCTTCGCCGCGCGAGCCTTGAGGGCGGCGTAGGCCGCCCCGACGACGACCTTCAGCTCCGACTTGGGCAGTACTCCTTCTTCGCGACCCTCGGCCGTGCGGCTCATCAACCTTCCTCTTCCCCATGGACGGCCCGTGCGGGCACCACCGTATTCTAAGTGTTGCGGGATGGAAACTGGTGTACAATCTTCGCCCGGAGCCCGTCTTTAGGTCGTGCGCAGCGAGCCACCACTTATGGGCCCCATCCGATATCGGCCGGTATCCTAGCACAGGAGAATTCTCGTGGCTAAAGTCTGTTATTCCTGCAAGAAGGGCCCCAACTTCGGCAACGCCCGGAGCCACTCCCTGCGCGCCACCCGGCGCCGCTGGAACCCGAACCTGCAGAAGATCCGCATTCAGGAAGGCGCCTCCGTCAGGCGCGAGTACGTCTGCACCTCCTGCCTGAAGGCCTTCAAGGTCCAGAAGGCCGCCCCGAGCATCCGACCCGCCGACGCCACCGCTACCGCCTAGGCAACCTCTCCCCGCTACAACCGGAGCCCCGAGCCCCTACTGGAGGCTCGGGGCTCTTCTCGTCGGTCGCCCCTCAGGCCTGCCCCACCCGCGGGGAGGCGGAGTGCTCCCCGCGGCCGGCGCGCTCGTCGATGCGCTCCACGAGCGAGGCCATCTCGATGGCCGTGACGGCGGCCTCGAAGCCGTGGTTGCCCGCCTTCGTGCCGGCGCGCTCGATGGCCTGCTCTATGTTCTCCGTCGTCAGGACGCCGAAGATGACGGGCACGTTCGTCTCCAGCGAGACGGAGGTGACCCCGGAAGAGGCGGCGCCCGCGACGTAGTCGAAGTGGGCGGTGGCGCCCCGGATCACGGCGCCTAGAGTGATGATCGCGTCGTAGCGGTCCGAGACGGCGAGGCGCTTCGCCGCCAGCGGCACCTCGTAGGCCCCCGGCACCCACGCCACGTCTACGGAGGCGAGGTCGCCCCCGTGGCGCTTTATGGCGTCGAGCGCCCCGTCGAGCAGCGCCTTGACGACGAACTCGTTGAAGCGGGAGGCGACGATCGCGAACCGCCGCCCCGCCGCGCTCAGGTGTCCCTCGATGATGTTCGGCTCGTTCAACCCGGTTCCCCTAGATGTTGTCGAAGACGTGGTTGAGCTTCTCCTTCTTCGTCTGGAGATAGCGCTTGTTCTCGCCGTTCGGCGTGATCTCAAGCGGCACACGGTCCGTGATCTCCAGCCCGAATCCCCCGAGCCCGACCACCTTGGTGAGGTTGTTGGTCATGAGCCGGATGCGGGAGAGGTCGAGGTCCTTGAGGATCTGGGCGCCGAGGCCGTAGTCCCGGAGGTCCGGGGCGAAGCCGAGCTTCTGGTTCGCTTCTACCGTGTCGAGGCCCTCGTCCTGGAGGTGGTACGCCTTCATCTTGTTGAGGAGGCCGATGCCGCGCCCCTCCTGCTGCATGTACACGAGGACCCCCTCGCCCTCCTTGGCGATCTGCGCCATCGCGGAGTCGAGCTGCTGCCCGCAGTCGCAGCGCAACGAGTGCAGGGCGTCGCCGGTCAGGCAGGCGGAGTGGACGCGCACGAGGACGTCCTCCTTGCCCTCGGGCTCGCCCATGACGAGCGCCAAGTGCGTCAGGTCGTCGACGTCGTTCTCGTAGGCGCGCAGGCGGAACTCGCCGTGGTCGGTGGGCAGGCGCGTCTCGACCGCGAACTTCACGTGGCGCTCGTAGCGGCGGCGGTACTCGATAAGCTGGGCCGTGGTCACGAGCTTGACGCCGTGCTCCTCGGAGAACTTCTCGAGGTCCGGGACGCGGGCCATCGTGCCGTCCTCTTTCATGATCTCGCAGATCACGCCGGCGGGCTTCAGGCCCGCGAGGCGCGCGAGGTCGACCGCGGCCTCGGTCTGGCCGGCCCGCTGCAGGACGCCGCCGGGGCGGGCGCGCAGGGGGAAGATGTGGCCCGGCATGACGAGGTCGTCCGGGCCGGTGGCGTCGTCGACGGCGACGCGGCAGGTGTGCGCCCGATCGGCGGTGGAGATGCCGGTCGTGATGCCGTCCTTCGCCTCGATGGAGGCGGTGAAGGCCGTGTTCATGCGCGAGGAGTTGTGGGTCGCCATGTCCGGGATCTCGAGCTTGTCGATCATCTCCCCGGCCATAGGCAGGCAGATGAGCCCCCGCCCGTGCGTCGCCATGAAGTTTATGTCGTCGGCGGTGACGAGCTCGGCGGCCATCGTCAGGTCGCCCTCGTTCTCCCGGTCCTCGTCGTCTATGACGATGACCATCTTTCCGGCCTTGATGTCCTCCAGGACCTCGTCTATCGGGCTAAACGGCATCTTCTCTCCTATCTTTTAATTGCGAGACTCCGCTGCTCTGCGCCACGCTCCCCAGCCGGGGCCCGAGGAGCTTCTCCACGTACTTGCCTATCACGTCCGCCTCCAGGTTCACCCGGTCGCCGGGGACGAGCCCCTTGAGGTTCGTCGCCTCCCTCGTCTGCGGCAGGATGGAGACGGTGAACGAGCCCTCGCGGACGGAGGCGAGGGTGAGGCTGATCCCATCTACGCAGACGCTCCCCTTCTCGACGGCGTACCTGAGGACGCTCTGCGGGGCCGAGAACTCCCAGAGCTCGGCGTCCCCTCGGGCGTGACGCCAAGGACCTCCCCGACCCCGTCCACGTGCCCCTGCACGATGTGGCCCCGAAGCGCTTCTCGGGGGTCATGGCGCGCTCCAGGTTGACGGCGTCGCCCTCCCCGAGGCCCCCGAGCGCCGTCCGCCTGAGCGTCTCCTGCATGGCGTAGAAGACCAGCTTCTCGCCGTGGATCTCGTTGACGGTCAGGCATGCCCCGTTGACCGAGACCGAGTCGCCGATCCCGGTCCCCTCTGCGAGCCTCCCGGCCTCCACCTCGATCCGGGCCATCTCGCCCCCTTCGAGGGAGGCGACGCGCCCCGTCCCTTCGACCAGCCCCGTAAACACCCTAGCTCTCCTCCGTTCTCGCCGGGTAGAGCGTCAGCGCGACGTCCTCCCCGAACCTCTCGACCTCATCGACGCGGAACCCCGGCGCCCTCCCGACCGCGTCCACCGCGAGAGACCCCATGAGCGGCGTCCCCCCCGAGCCCAGCACCTTCGGCGCGTAGAACACGGTGAGCTTGTCGGCCAGGCCCTCGCGGACGAACCTCCCGACGGTCTCCCCGCCCCCTCCACGAGCACGCCGCGGACGCCCCGCCGCCCCAGCTCGTCCAGCACGTAACCGAGGTCCATCCCCCGCCCGAGCCCCGGGCGCCGTCACGACCTCCACGCCGCGCCCGCGCAGCACCTCCCCGTCGCGGCGTCGGCGTCCTCGCCGGAGAAGACGAGCACGGGGTCCGCGCCAACCGTCTCGACGAGCCGGCTCTGCGGGCTCAGGGTCAGATGCGGGTCGAGGACGACGCGGAGGACGGGCGGGGCCGCCTCGGGGAGGTCTCGCGGGGTGAGGAGGGGGTCGTCGAAGCGAGCGGTGCCCGCGCCGACGAGGACCGCCCCGGCCTCGGCGCGCAGCTCGTGGGCGCGCCGTCGGGCGGCCTCGCCCGTGATCCACTTGCTCTCCCCGCCGGAGGCGGAGATCCTGCCGTCCAGCGACGACGCGAGCTTGAGGTGCACGAACGGCCGTCCCGTGGTCATCAGGTGGAGAAACTGCTCGTTCTGGCGGGCGAAGGACCCGTCGTCCAGAACCTCGACCGCCACCCCGGCCTCGCGCAAGAGCTCCATGCTCCGGCCGCGCATCTTGGGGTTCGGATCGAGGTGGCCGGCGACGACGCGGCCGATGCCGGCCCTCAGGACGGCGTCCGTGCAGGGGGGCGTCTTGCCCTGGTGGTTGCAAGGTTCGAGGGTGACGAAGAGCTCGGCCCCGCGCGCCGCGGAGCCCGCCGCGTCGAGGGCCACGACCTCCGCGTGCTCCCTGCCCGCGCGAGCGTGCCAGCCCTCGCCTATGATCCCGCCGTCACGCACGACGACCGCCCCTACGAGGGGGTTCGGCGCCGCCGTGTAGCGTCCACGCTCCGCGAGTTCGCGGGCGCGGCGCATGAATACGTCCTGAGACAACGCACCCTTTCTCCCATCCGGACTCTGACCGTCGGCGCCGGACTACGGCTGGCGAGACCAGCCTTCACCGGCTCAACCCCGGATCTCTCCGTGAGGTTCGCGGGCTTTCCGCGGGACACAGTGCCCGCGGGATCACCGCCGGTGCGGGAATTCCACCCGCCCCCGAAAAGCCATACGGGGCAAAGGTACCACGCGCTCCAAATGCTTACAAGTAACGCGTGTTCGCCGCGGAGAGGGAGGCGTCAGGCCGGCCCCAGCGCCCCCTCTCCGGCCTCGACGATCCCGCGCATCCGGGCCGCCCTGTCCCCCCTGAAGACGGCGGAGCCGGCGACGAGAACCCGCGCTCCGGCCGCGACCATCAGGGGGGCGGTCTCCTCGGTGATGCCGCCGTCGACCTGGATGGGGAGGTCCGTCATCTCCCGCAGCCGGCGGACCTTCCCGACCATCTCAGGGATGAACGCCTGCCCGCCGAAGCCGGGGCTCACGCTCATCACGTTCACGTAATCGAGGTACGGCCACGCGTACTCCAGAACGCTCGGCGACATCGTCGGGCTCAGGGCGCAGCCTGCGTCAAGGCCCGCGTTCTTTATCGCTTCTAGGGTGCGGTGCAGGTGGGGGGTGGACTCGGGTTGCACCTGGATGCTCGCCACCCCCGCCTCGACGAGGGCCGGGATCAGGGAGTCCGGACGCATGACCTGCAGGTGGGCGTCCACGGGGAGGTCCGTGGACGCCACGAGCGCGGCGGCGACCGCGGGCCCCACCGACAGGTTCGGCACGAAGTGGTTATCCATCACGTCGAAATGGACAAGCTCCGCCCCCCCGGCCTCCACCCGGCGAACCTCCTCGGCGAGGTTGGCGAAATCGGCCGCGAGGATGGAAGGAGCGCCCACTACCCTGTCGCCGACCGATCCAAAGAAACCCAAAGAATTACGCTCCTTCCGGGCGGCGCGAGCCGCGAAGAACAGCAACGGAAGGTCGGAATTCTACAGCACAGTCTGGAGTGCGGGCTCCCAGCAAACCTGACCGCGAGAAGGTGCGCGACGCGCGACGAAACCCGCGCTATCGGCCGAACCCATGGTCGCGCGGCGGCCGTCCTACCCGATGCGATCTCCTGCGCGTAGCGCCTCCCGCGCTTAGAATCGTGGCACGTACCCTGGGGAGAAACCGGTGTCGGGAGGTGTGTCAGCCATGCGGCCACGGATTCGGCCGTTCGAAGATCGAGACGCCGAGGCGGTAGTCGACTTCTCGCTGAGGGCGTGGGCGCCGGTCTTCGCGTCCCTGGAGAGGACGCTGGGGTCGGAGATCTTCCGGCGGCAGCATCCGGACTGGCGCGAAGACCAGCGGCGCGCGGTGGAGGACGTCTGCGACGCAGAGAACGGGCGGGTATGGGTCGCCGAGGTAGAAGGAGCCACCGTCGGCTTCGTCGCGGTCGAGCTCCATCATCCGGAGCGCGGCATGGGCGAGATCTCCATGCTGGCCGTCGACCCGGACCACCAGGGCGGTGGCATCGGAACGGCCCTGACCGAGTTCGCCCTTGAGAGGCTCAAAGAAGCCGGGATGAGAGTGGCGATGGTCGAGACGGGGGGAGACCCCGGGCACGCAGCGGCGCGCCGCACCTACGAGAAGGCCGGATACGTCCACCTGCCGATAGCCAGGTACTTCAAGAACCTGTAGCCACGAGGGGCCGGAGAGTGCCCGAAGATCCCCTCCTCATCGGTTCGCGTTCCGTACCGGTTCGCCGCAAGAGGCTACCGCTCGCGGCTTTACCGCCGTGCTTCGCGCGCCACACGGACGGGGTCGCCGCTAGCGGCTGATCCTGTCCTTCAGGGACTTCATCGAGGAGGCGATGATGCGCGAGACCTTGCGCTGGGGGAGCCCGAGGCGCTTGCCGATCTCCGTCTGGGAGAGGTCCTTGTAGAAGAAGAGGTAGACCACCTTGCGCTGAATCTCGCTGAGAGAGTCCAGGCCCTGCTCCAGGAGGATGCGGTCCTCCACCGGCAGGGAGAACGAGTCGTACTGGAGGCTCTTGATCGCCCCGATGTTCGGCTCCTCGCCGTCGAAGCCGGGGGCGTCGAGGGAGGAGACGTTCGTGTTCAGGAAGAGCTTCATCACCTCCATCACGCCCTCGGGGGTCACGTTCACCTCCGTGGCGATCTCGTCGACGAGCGGGGGCCGGCCGAGCTCCCCGGTGAGCTTCGTCGTCGCCTCGGCGATGCGGGAGTAGAGGCTCCGCGCCCACCGCGGCCTCTTCACGAGGCCCGTGTCGCGGAAGTGGTGGCGGAGCTCGCCGTCGATCATGGCGTAGGCGTAGGAGCTGAAGCGGGCGTTCGAGTCCGTCTTGTAGCCGTTCACGGCCTTGATGAGGCCCACGTAGCCGACCTGCAAGAGGTCCTCGTAGGTCTCGCCCGAGGAGCCCGAGTAGCGGCGGACGATGTGGTTGAGGATCTTTCCGTGGATCGAGAAGATCCGCTCCACCGCCCGTCGGTCGCCCTTCTCGCGGTAGGCCCGTATGAGCCGCACGACGCGGTCGTTCTCCACCTGCCCCACGGCGGCCATAGGGTTCCGCTATCCCCTTCTGTAAGGTCTCAGCCTACCTCGGAGCGCGAGGCGCCGAGGGTCGGACGGATGATCTCGAATGCTTCGTGCCGCCCTCCCTCAGCGCAACCGGAAATTCCTTGAAGGGTCGCCGGGAGCGCTGCAGAGATGGCAACTTTTCCACGATCGTTCCTCACGCCCTCAACCCCTTCCGTCCGGGTCCGTCAGATCTAGCGACTACATGGTTATCGGGCAGCGCGAGAGAAACCTTTAGCCGCGCTTCAAGTGCATGCCTCGGAACTTCCGGACAGGCGAGCAGATCGACGCCCATGCTCGCATGGTTACGCCCGGCCTGCACGGTCCCATCCGGAGAAGTTGCCACCGGGAAGGCTCCTAGCGTTCCCTGCGCGCCACCGGAGCCGGGTCGGCTCTTACCAGCGACCGGGGGCACCATTCAAGCTGGACACAGGGTTCGCCCGCGCGACGGAGCTTGGCGCTTTTACAGCTTCAACTACCGTGCTCCAGCGATGAGGAATCGCTCGAAAAAGGTAAAATCAACGTCCGCTTCCGGGTACGGCTCAGACAAGTACGAAGGGCCCCGATGTCTACGGCGTCCCGCAGGTCTGTCTCCGATGTACTTCCTTGACCACCAGGAAAACGGCATGCTTCGTTTCGCTTGGAACACTAAGGGACCCGGACCTGAAACCCTGCCCGTCACGGACCGAGCGTTCGGTTCGTGCGCATGTGCTGCCGATCGAGGAAACGTCGGTAATGGGGTGGCGGCTAGTCCTCGTTCAGGAGCGCCTCGATCTCTTCGTCCAACAATACCAGCTCCCAGCTCCGCACCAGCGCCCCATTTTCGAAAGCGCCGAAACCCTTCACCCGCATCACTTCGGGGTGGCTGGCAACGGGTTCTGCGTCCACGACGACGTCTTTGGCGAGACGGGCGTACCTGGGGACGTTTTGCGTTATCCGTATCTTCATAGCTCCTCCATTTGCCATTCTTGCATACGAGCGGGCTCTGATCTTGTGCGTTCGCTTACGTTTCGTTGGCCGCCTGCCTTGTCTGGCTGAGTACTATAGGCTCGCCCGAGAGGATTCTGGAAGGCTATAGTCCTTGCGGGTTGGATGCCCACTGCTTGGAACGGTCAAACTCCGGGCGCGGCAGAGCTCATGCACTGGAGACTGCGGACGATGCACGCATGAGAGGGAGTGAGATGAACCTGGTGGCCAGAGTTGAAGCTTCTGGCTCCTCTTCGGTAGGATCCTGGCCGTGATCGTTCGGGGTCTCGTCGTGGAAGACGAGCAAAACCCCTTGAATCTGCTCCGGAAGTACCTGGAGAGGGAGGGGTTCGAGGTCCACGGTGCCCTCGACGGTCTAGAGGCGCTCGAGGTCGCCCGGCGGACTGAGCCCCTGCCGCCCGCGCTCCTTGCATCCACTGCCCGTCCCCCTACTGGGTCCTCCCGGACCCGCTCGTATGCTCCGTAATGGGTCGCACCCGCCCCGCAAGCATCGACCCGCCATCCGTGCGGCTTCTCCGCCCTTGGCACCGCCGATCCGCACAGGCCGTTCTACTTCGACACCTACATACAGACCGGTTAATCCAGAATCGAATGCACATCTTCGCCACACCGAACCGGTTTAGAAGCGACAGAGCGTCGCGGCAGAGCCGCCGAGAGCCACGCTCGGGCCGAAAGCCCCGGGAGCGAAGAGGCTCAGGAAGTCTGCAGACATACTAGACGACTTGAGCGCGAAGGGCTTATGCCATTCGTCGTCGATAGCCGAAGCTACGCTCGTTACGGAATCAAACCCACTGTACCGAACGCTGCCCGGCACAGTGGGTTTCGAGAAACGCTTCAGAATCGAGGCTAATCGAGGTTGAAACCCCGGGTTATCCTCAGACCTTACATCTCCGCTACTCGATAAGCTCGAAGATCTTGAACATCGGCAGGTACATCGCCACGATTATGCCGCCGACGATGCCGCCGACGACCACGATCATCAACGGCTCGATGATCGAGGTCAGCGCCTTGACTGCGGCGTCGACCTCCGACTCGTAGAACTCGGCGATCTTCGTAAGCATCCCGTCGATGTCGCCCGTCTCCTCGCCGACCGCGATCATTCGGGTCACCATCGGAGGGAACGCCGCCTCCTCTTCGAGCGGCTGGTAGATCGGCAGGCCCTCCCGGATCGCCTGGCGGCTCTTCAGGAGCGCCTTCTCGATCACCCAGTTGCCGGACGACGTCGCCGTGATCTCCAGGGCCTGCAGAATAGGGACGCCGGCCGCGCTCAGGGTGCCCAGGGTGCGGGCGAAGCGGGCGAGGGCGACCTTGTGGATGATGTCCCCGATCTTGGCCGGTATCTTCAGCATCGCCGGATCGACGACCTTGCGCCCGTTCTCGGTCTTGCGCCACCTCAGGAAGAAGACCACGCCGCCGATCAGACCCGCGTAGACGAAGACGCCGAAGATGCTCGTCAGGATGCCGGAGAGGCCCATCGCGACCCTCGTCGGGAGCGGCAGGTCGCCGCCGAGGTCCTCGAACATCTTGGCGAAGATCGGGACGATAAAGATCAGCATGAACGAGGCGGCCAGGATCGCGAGCACGAGGACGACGATGGGGTACGTCATCGCGCTCTTGACCTTGCGGCGGAGCTCTTGGTCGTTCTCGAGCTGCTGGGCGATGCGGAGCAGCACCTCGTCGAGGATGCCGCCGATCTCGCCGGCGCGGACCATCTCGGTGTAGAGCTTGCTGAAGATCTTCGGGTGCTTGTCCAGGGCCTCGGAGAGGGCGAGGCCCGCCTCGACGTCCTTGCGCACGTCTTCGAGGACGTCCTTGAGCTTCTTGTTGTCCGTCTGCTCGGTGAGGACGTAGAGGCACCGCACGATCGGGAGGCCGGCGTTGATCATCGTCGCGAACTGGCGCGTGAAGACGACGAGGTCGGCGAGCTTGACCTTCTTAAAGGGCTCGAGGATGTCCTTCTGCCCGACGCCCTGCTCCTTGATGTCGATGACGAGCAGGCCCTGCTGCCTCAGCGCCGTCGCCACGCTCATCGTGTCGTTACCCTCGATCTTGTCCTCGAGGATCTCGCCCGCCCGGCTACGGGCCTTGTAGGTGAATTGCGCCAAAGTAAGCCTTCCTCTCCGTCCTACCCCTGGGGCCTAGCGCCGACTTCCGAAGGCCGCGTAACCGGATTTCGCAGGCGCCGCCGCTACGGGCGCCTGCGGCGTCGCGCCGGAGCCGCCCATCAGCCGCTTCAACTCGTCGGGGTTGCTGGAGCGCTTCTCGGCCTCCTCGCGCGAGATCTCGCCCTTACGGACGAGCTCCACGAGGGCGGCGTCCATCGTCTGCATCCCGAACTTCCCGCCCGTCTGCATGGCGGAGTAGATCTGGTGGTTCTTCCCCTCGCGGATGAGGTTCCTGACGCCCGGCGTCGGCACGAGGATCTCGCAGGCCACGACCCGCCCCTTGCCGTCGCGCTTCGGGATCAGGGTCTGCGTCACGATGCCCTGGAGCGCGATGGCGAGCTGCGCCCTGACCTGGCCCTGCTGGCTCGGCGGGAAGACGTCGATGATCCGGTCGACGGTCTGCGGGGCGTCCTGGGTGTGGAGGGTGCCGTAGACGAGGTGGCCGGTCTCGGCCGCGCTGATGGCGAGCCCGATCGTCTCGAGGTCGCGCATCTCGCCGACGAGGATGACGTCCGGGTCCTGCCTGAGCACGTGCTTGAGGGCCTGGGCGAAGGACTTGGTGTCCTGGTTGACCTCGCGCTGGTTCACGATGCACTTCTTGTGCTGGTGGAGGAACTCTATGGGGTCCTCCACGCTCATGATGTGCTCGGCGCGCTCGCGGTTGATCTTGTCGATCATCGAGGCGAGGGTGGTCGACTTGCCCGAGCCGGTCGGCCCCGTGACGAGGACGAGCCCGCGCGGCTTCTCGGCCATCTGCTCGATCGCGTGCGGGAGCCCGAGCTCGCTGAAGTCCTTGATCTCGTGCGGGATCGTCCGGAACGCCGCCCCCATCGAGCCGCGCTGAAAGTACACGTTGACACGGAAGCGGGCCGTCCGCGGCAGCGTGTACGCGAAGTCGAGCTCCCACTCGCTCTCAAGCCGCTGGCGCTGGTCGTTGGAGAGGATGTCGTAGACCATCTCGCGCGTCATCTGGCCCGTCAGCGGCGGGTAGTCCAGGGGCTGGACCTTGCCGTGTACCCGGATCATCGGGGGCAGGCCCACGGTGATGTGCAGGTCGCTGGCCCCCGCTTTTATGGCGTCGAACAGGTAGTCGTTGAGCCCGCTCTCTAGCATCATCTCGTGTTCCCTCCGCAGTGTTAGTCGGTTCCGCTCAACGACTTATCGGCACAACCAAGCCGGAACTTTAGCCGCTTACAATGCTTGGCGCTAGATTACGGTCCGCAGGATCTCCTCGATCGTGGTGACCCCGGCGGCGGCCTTCAAGAGCCCGTCGTCGCGGAGCCGGACCATCCCCTCCTCCTCGGCGACCCGCCCGATCTCCAGCGTGGACTCGCCGCGCAGGATCATGCCCTTTATGTTGTCGCTGACGACGAGGAGCTCGTAGAGGCCGACCCGCCCGCGGTAGCCGGAGCCGCCGCACCTGTCGCAGCCGACGGCCTTGTGGAAGTCGAGGAAGGCGGCCTCCGGGACGTGCTTGAAGGGGAACCGTATCCCCTCCAGGATCTCCCGCTCGAGCTCCACCGGCTCCTTGCAGTTCTCGCACAGGCGCCTGGCGAGCCGCTGCGCGATCACGCAATCCACCGCCGACGACGTGAGGAACGGCTCCACGCCCATGTCGTTCAGGCGGCTCACCGCGCCGGGCGCGTCGTTGGTGTGCAGGGTCGCGAGGACGAGGTGGCCCGTGAGCGCCGCCTCCACCGCGATCTTGGCCGTCTCGAAGTCCCGGATCTCGCCGATCATCACGATGTCGGGGTCGGCGCGCAGGATGCTCTTCAGGGCGCTCGCGAACGTGAGGCCGGCCTTGGGGTTGGTCTGCACCTGGTTGACCCCGCGCATCCGGTACTCGACCGGGTCCTCGACGGTGATGATGTTCTTCTCGGGGGTGTTGAGCTCGTTGAGCGTGGCGTACAGCGAGGTGGACTTGCCCGAGCCCGTCGGGCCGGTCACCAGGATCGCGCCGTACGGCCTGCGGAAGACCTCCTCGTACTGGGCGTAGACCTTCGGCGGGAAGCCGAGCTTCGTCAACTCGACGGTGGCGTTCGAGGTGTCGAGGAGCCTCAGCACGATCTTCTCGCCGAACACGGTCGGTAGCGACGCGACGCGAAGGTCGATCTTCTGCCCGCCGAGCTTGACGCTGAAGCGCCCGTCCTGCGGCACGCGCTTCTCGGCGATGTCGAGGTTCGCCAGGATCTTGAGGCGCGCGATGACCCCGTTCTGCAGCTTCGGGGGGACGGTCATCGACTCGCGCAGCACGCCGTCCACCCTCATGCGGACCGCGAGCTCGCGGGCCTGCGGCTCGATGTGGATGTCCGAGGCCCCGTCGCCGACGGCCTGCTGGAGGATGGAGCTGACGAGCCGGATGATCGGGGCCTCGTCCGGCGAGGTCTCGACCCCGAGGTCGAGGTCGCCGTGGTCCTGCTCGACCGTCTCCTTCGAGGCCTCCTCGAGAAACTCGGAGATCTCGTCGCTCATGGCGAAGACCTTGTTGTGGACGCGCTGTATCTCCTCCTCGAGCGCGACCACCGGCGTGATGGGGTGGCCCGAGATCATCATCAGGTCCTCGAGGGCGTAGATGTTGGTCGGGTCGCTCATCGCGACCACGAGGCGCCCGCCCTCGACCCTCAGCGGCATGACCCCGTGCCTGCGGAGTACCTTCTGCTCGACGAGGGAGGCCGCCGCCCGGTCCACGTCGCGCTCGGTGAGCTCCACGAAGTCCAGCCTGAGACGCCGCGCCAGGGCCTGAGCGAGGTCGGTCTTCTCGATGTGGCCGAGGGAGAGCAGGATCTTGCCAACCTCGCGAGGGTCGTCCTGCTGCATGGCGAGGGCTACGTCGAGCTGCTCCTCGGTGACCTTGCCCATGGAGAGCAGGATGTCCCCGATCCGGCCTCCACCGACGGCGACCTTCCGGTTCCTCGTCCCCTCGACGCGCTCCAGGGTGCCGCTGTCGCCGGCCTGCCGCCCGAGGGGAACACCCTCCGTCGGCGCCTCGGCCGTACCGTTGGAACCGACCACGAAGCCGGTCGAGGACCCGTTCTGCGGCCCCTCGGGCGGGGCGTCCGGGCCGGGCTCCTCGACCGGCGGCAGGGGTTCCTGACCACCGCCTTCGGCCTCGGGCTCGTCCACGACGTCAGGGTAGAGGTCCTCGTCGCCGAACAGGGCGGCGAAGGCCCCCTTGAGGTCCTCCTCCGTCGCGACGAGCGGGGTGATCGGGTGCTTCGCGATGATCCTCAGGTCCTCGAGGGCGAAGATGTCGTTGGGGTCGCTCATCGCGACGATGAGCCGCCCGTCCTCGACCCTCAAGGGCAGGGCCATGTACTTCCGGAGCGCCTCCTCGTTTACGAGCTCGATCGCGGCCGGGTCCACCTCGTCCTCGGAGAGGTCGGCGACCACGACGAAGTCCAGCTTCAGGCGCTCGGCCAGCGCCCTTCCGAGGTCGGCGGGCGTGACGTAGCCCAGGGCGACGAGGATCTTCCCGAGGTCCCTCGGGTCGTTCTTCTGGAGCTCGAGCGCCTGGTCGAGCTGGCCCTGCGTCAGCTTGCCCTGCGAGATCAGGATCTCCCCGGTCTTTCTGGCGCCCCTGATGTTCCTGCGTCCGCCGCCGCGCGCCGCGGGCTCCCCCCGCGCGCCGTTCGGCTCCGCGACGGGCTCGCCGAGATCGGCCTCGGGCTGCGCCCCGGGCTCGACCCTCCTGGCCTTCCTCGCGGCCTCGGCGTCCCCTGCCTCGGTCTCCTCCGTCGCCCTGTAGGCCTGGACCGCGTCGGCGAGCTCGGCGAGGGCGCCGTCCACGACGGCCCCGTTGCCGAAGAGCTGCTCCTGCAGCCGCCGGACCGCGTCCTCGGCGGCGACCACGGTGGTGATCGGGTAACCGGCGCTGATCGTGAGGTCGCTCCTGGCGTAGATGTCGTTGGGATCGGTCATCGCGACGATGAGCCGCCCGTCCTCGACCCTCAGGGGCACCGCCTTGTGCTGCAACAGGACGTCCTCTTCTATGATCCCGAGTACCTCGGGGTCCACGTGAACCTCGAAGAGCGCCACGTACTCCACGTTGAGCCTCATGCTCAACGCCTGGGCCAAGTCGTCCTCGTTGATGTAGCCGAGGGAGACGAGGATCTTGCCTATGTTCCTGGTATCGGACTTCTGGATCGCGAGGGCCTCGTCTATCTGCTCCTCGGTGACCTTGCCCTGCGCGACGAGGATCTCGCCGATCTTCTTCTCCTTGAAGACCCCGTCGCCCTTCCCCGTACTGCTGCTGTAGGAATGCATCGCTTGTTACCCCACTTCGGGCTCGCGCCCGATCTGCGTCCATTGACCCAGGTACCGAGGGCCTTAACCCCCGCGCCTGTTCAAGTATTCCTCACCGGCCCCCGCGCCTCCACGGTCCGGCCCCGAACCTCTCGGCTCGCGGGCCACGATGCTCCCCGGCGGGGGATCTGCGGTCGTGTCCGACGGGCCCGTTCCTCCGTCCGGTCCGCCAGACGCCACGGCCCGCAGAGCTTCCGCAACGGCCTCCACATGATTATCGGCAGCGCGGCGCCAGACCTTTAACGTACCCCCCGGCAGGCCGCTCCGCTGCCCGGTCAGCGCCCGGCCTCGCTCTTGGCGGCGAGAAACTCGTCGTAATCGTTCGTAAAGAAGTGCTTTCGGCCGTCGGCCTCCAGCACGTAGTAGAGGTAGTCGGTCTCGGCGGGCTCCAGGGCGGCGACGAGGGAGTCCCTGCTGGGCTGGCGATGGGCCGGGCGGCAGACCGGGGTTCGCGTAGGTGTTGTAGGGGCTCTCCACCTCGAGGTCGGCGAGCGAGAGGTTCTCCTTGGGCTCCCCCAGGGCGTACTGCACGGTGGCGTCGATCTGCAGGGCATGCCGGCGCGTATGCGGTTGTAGATCACCGAGGCGATCATGGTCCGCTCCTCGGGTTGGCCGACTCCCTCTCGACGAGCGACGCCACGGTGACGAGCTGGTACTCGGTGAGGTTGAACCGGTCCTCGGCGGCGGCGAAATCGAGCGCCTCGGTCTCTATAAGGTACTGCTCCAGGAAGCGGTCGATCATGCCCTCGGCCCCGGTCCCCTTCTCGAACTGGTAGCTTTTCGGGAAGAGGAACCCCTCGGTGCTCCCTATGGCAGGATCCTCCAGGAAGGCGTAGCCGTAGTCCGTGCGGCCCGCCGCCGCCTCGAACTCCGCGGCGGGAACGCCGCCCTCGGCCTCTACCGTCCGGGCCACCTGCGCGATCGTGAGCCCCTCGGGGATGGTGACCGCGAAGGTCGAGACGTCCTCCTCCTCGGACGAGAGGGTGGCCAGGATCTCCTCCCCGCTCTCGCCGGGGGCCAGCCGGTACTGGCCGGGCCTGAGCTGCGTGGCGCCGCCCCGCACGCGGGCCTGCAACTCGAAGAGGGCGCTGCTGCTGATGACGCCGGCCTCGTCGAGCTTGTCGGCGACGCTCGAGAGCGTGTCCCCCTCCTCCACCGTGACGGTGACGGGCTCCTCCTCGCCGCCGCGCAGGGCGGACCCCACGAGCACGACGATCCCGACCAGGACCCCGAGGAGCAGCAGGACCATGAACATCCGCGCGAACGGAGACGTCCCCTTGCGCCTGCGCCTCTTCGGCCTCGGCCGCGAAGAACGCCGGACGGCGCTCAACCGGGCCTCGATCTCCTCCTGCCCCTGCGCCTGCCCCCCCTACCGCGACGCCGCAACGTCCCCCCTCCGGTCCAGGTACTCCTGCAACATGGCCGCCGCCGCGAGGTGGTCCACCCGCTCCTTGCCGCCGCGCCGGCGCCCGCCCTTCCCCCGCCCCGATCGTAGCCCGGGCCACGCGCGTGGTGAGGCGCTCGTCCCACTCGACGAAGCGCACCCCGGGAAGGACGCTTCTAGCCCCTTCGCCCGCTCGAGGACGCGGCGGGCCTGAAAACCGATCTCGCCGCCGAGCGTCTTGGGACGCCGAGCACGACCTCGGCGACGTCCCCGTCCGCGAACAGCTCCCGAGGTAGCGGTCCAGCTTCTCCGACGGCACGGCTTCGAGGGGCAGGCGAGGGTCGCGCCGGTATCGGAGATGGCGACCCCCGTGTAGGCCTCGCCGATGTCGAGGGCCGCGACCCGGCCGATGCTCCGCGCCGGCGCCAGGGCTAGGCCCCCGGCCCGCCCGCCAGCTTCTGCCCGATAACGTCCCGCGCCCTGCTCAGGGCGTCGGGGATGGCAGAGACCTCTCCGCCGCCGGCCTGCGCCATCGTGGGACCACCGCCCCCGCCGCCCCCGAGGACGCCCGCCGCCTCGCGCACGATCTCCCCGGCCTTCACCTTCTTGGAGACCTCGGGGTGGAGGTTCGCCACGAGGACCGCCTTGCCGTCGAGGGCGGCGGCGAGGATGACCGCCGCCGCCCCCCGAGCCTGTTCTTCACGTCGTCGGAGATCTGCCGGAGCCCCTTGACGTCCGCCGCGACGACCTGCCCGGTGACGACCTTCGCTCCGTCGATGGACTCCGCGCTCTCGACGAGGGATCCGACCTCCGCGAGCCCCTTGCTGAGGGCCTGCGCTTTTTGGGCCTCGCGCGCCTCGCGCGCCTCGCGCCTTAGGTCCTCCACGGCCCCCGGCAGCTCCTCGATCTCGACTCGTAGGGAGTCCGAGAGCTCCTCTGCCGTCTCGGTGGCGCCGATGAGGTAGTAGAGCGCCTCGCGCCCCGTGATGACCTCGATGCGGTAGAGGTCGGCGCCGTGCTTCCTGTTCGTCACGATCTTGAAGGCCCCGACCTCGGCCGTCCCGCGCACGTGGGTCCCGCCGCAGAGCTCGCGGGAGAAGCCGTCTATCTCGACGACGCGCACGAGGTCCCCGTACTTCTCACCGAAGAGCATCATCGCCCCGAGGTTGCGGGCCTCCTCGATCGTCGTCGTGTAGTACCGGACGGGCTGGTTCTCGGTGATCTTGAGGAGACACAACTCCTGCACGCGCCGCAGCTCGTCCTCGTCGACCTTGCCGGTGTAGCGGTAGTCGAAGCGGAGCCTGTCCGGCCCGACGTAGGAGCCGGCCTGCACGACCTCCTTGCCCAAGACCGCCCTGAGCGCCCAGTGCAGCACGTGCGTCGCGGTGTGGTTTGCCTCGATCTGCTGGCGCCGGACGCGGTTTATGGAGGCGGTCACCCGGTCCCCCGCCCTCACCTCGACCGTCTCGCCCTCGACGGGCCGGGCGCGCAGCACCTGGTAGTCCCCGGCGGGGACCACGTCGAAGACCTCGAGCTGGCCGCTCTCGAGGGAGATCCACCCCTCGTCCGCGACCTGCCCGCCCCCCGTCGCGTAGAACGGGTTCTCGGCGAGCACGACGTAGAGCTCGCCCCCGCCGCCCGGCGCCCCTTCGGCCGCGAGCACCGTGGTCTCGACCTGCTCGCGCTCGTAGCCGACGTAGCGGCTCTTGATCTCCCGATCCCGGAACGCCGCGACCAACCTCTCGTGACCCTGCAACGCCCCCCGCGCACGCTCCCTCTGGTCGGTCATCGCCTTCTCGAAGCCCGCCTCGTCGAGCGAGAGCCCCGGTCGGCGAGCACCTCCCGCGTCACCTCCACCGGGAAGCCGTAGGTGTCGTGCAGCGTGAACGCGACGTGCCCGGGGAAGTTCCCCCCTCGAAGCGCGACAACTCCTCCTCCAAAAGCCCCATCCCGGAGTCGTAGATCTCGACGAAGCGCCGCGCCTCCGCCGTGACAACCCGACGGATGTCCTCCCTGGATTTCTTCAACTCCTCGTAGAAGTCGCCCATGTAATCGACGACGACCTCCGCGAGCCCGGCGAGCCCCTCGGGTCCCATCCCGAGCCGCCCGTAGGCCTGCAACGCCGCCCGACGTATTATGCGGCGAAGGACGTACTCGCGGCGCTGGTTGCCGGGGCGGACGCCGTCGGCGATGAGGAAGGCCATGCCGCGGGAGTGGTCGGCGAGGATGTAGAGGGCGCGGTCGGTGGTCTCGGACGATCCGAAGCGGGCGTCGGTGTACTCGCGGACCTTCTCGAAGATCGGAGCGTAGAGGTCGGTCTCGTAGACGGAGCGCACGCCCTGGACGACGGCGGCGGTCCGCTCGAGGCCCATGCCCGTGTCGATGCCGGTCTTGGAGAGGGGGGTGAGGGTCCCGTCGCGGGCCTGCTCGTACTGGTTGAAGACGAGGTTCCAGATCTCGATGAAGCGCGGGTCGCCCTCCTCCCCGCCGGGGCCGTACCTCGGGTCCTCGGAGGGGTCGCCCTTGGCGAGGTCCTCGCCGTAGTCGAAGTAGACCTCCGAGCAGGGGCCGCAGGGGCCGGAGTCGCCCGGCGGGCCCCACCAGTTCTCGCTCTTGGGGAGGCCGAAGATACGGTCCTCGGGGACGCCGCAGGCCATCCAGTGTTCCTTCGCCTCCAGGTCCTCCGGGGCGTCTTCGTCGCCCTCGAAGATCGTGATCCAGAGCTTCTCCGGCGCCAGCCCGAGATCCTCCGTGAGGAACGCCCAGGCGTACTCGATCGCCTCTTTCTTGAAGTAGTCGCCGAAGGAGAAGTTGCCGAGCATCTCGAAGAAGGTGAGGTGCGTCGAGTCACCGACGTCCTCGAGGTCCGGAGTACGGAAGCACTTCTGGACGCTCGTGGCGCGGGGGCTCGGCGGCTTCTCCTGCCCGGTGAAGTAGGTGATGAACTGCTGCATCCCGGCGGTGGTGAGGAGGACCGTCGGGTCGTTGTGCGGGACGAGCGAGGAGCTCGGGAAGAAGCGGTGGCCCCGCTCCTGGAAAAACTCCAGGTAACGCTTTCGGATCTCGTGACTCTGCATGGTCGTGATTCTACGTTATCCGCGTCGCGTTATCTCGGAGCGGTTCGGCCCGGAGCGGGCAGGCGAGGACTAGCTTCCGGTGCGCGCCCGCGCGGTTTCGGACCGCCCGTCCTCCTCGCCGCCCATGTCGTCGAGCTGGCGGCGCAGGTCGTCGAGGGCGCGGCGGAGGAGGCGCGAGACGTGCATCTGGCTCACGCCGATGGTCTCCGCGATCTCCGTCTGCGTCTTCCCCTCGTTGAAGCGGAGCTTGAGGATGCGCTGTTGCTGATCCTTCAGCGTCTCGATCGCCCTTTGCAGCAGGATCTTGTCTTCCAGACCTTCTATAGGGCTGTTCTCGTCCGCCTGCAGGTCCATGATGGTGTCGCCGTCGGAGTCGTCCTGGCTCACGGGGGCGTCGAGGCTCGCCGTGTTGTAGGCGCGCCCGAGCGTGAGGGCCTCGGCGACGCTCTCGACGTCGGAGTCGAGGCGGTCGGCGAGCTCCTGAATCGTCGGGGAGCGGCCCGTCTTCACGGTGCCGTCCCGGATCGCCTCCTTGGCGGACTGCCTGAGCTCCTGCAAGCCGCGGGGGACGCGCATCGCCCATCCCTTGTCGCGGAAGTAGCGCTTGATCTCCCCGAGGATGTTGGGCGTCGCGTAGGTCGAGAACTCGATGTTCCGGTCCACGTCGAAGCGGTCCACGGCCTTGATGAGGCCCACGGAGGCGACCTGGACGAGGTCCTCGACGGGCTCGCCGCGGCCGGCGAACTTGCGGGCGAGAAACTCGACGAGCGGGAGCTGCTCCTGAATGGCGAGCTCGCGCGCCCGCTGGTCCCCGTGCTTGTGGTAGCGCGTGAGCAGCCTGCGGGTGCGGGCCTTGTCCGGGCGCCTGTAGCGTCTCCCGGTCGTCACGAAACCAGCTCTACCACGGTCCGCCAGCCGCGCTCGGCTTCCCCGGTCCCCCCCGCGACGCCGGCGACCTTGCGCTGCTCCTCGACCTCGGCGAGGAGGCGGTCCTCCACGAGCGAGAAGCGGTAGCGGGTCGCGTGCTCGTTCGAGTGGCGGTCCTCGAGGAGCTCCACGGCCTCCTCCAGGCCGCCGACCCCGATCTTGCCTCGCGCCGCCATGCCCGCGACAACGAGGCCGATGCATGAACGCACGGCCTCGCCCGGCGGGAGCGTCAGGTAGGTGTAATCCGTGGGGTCGCTCAAGTTCTCTTCTCCCTCTCGGTTGGCTATTCTTCGACCGGCGCGGCGGGCTCGGGCCGCCCCGCTTCGGCGCGTCGCACCACGCGGGGCGCGGCCGGAACTTCGGACGGTCCTTCTGCGGCGGGCAGGCCGGGGACCGCCCCGGCGGGCGCCCCCAGGGAACGGCGACCGGCGTGGTCGCCCCCGTGAGCCTCTAGCTCCTTGATGATCTCGGCCCTCCGCAGCGCCGAGGCCTCGCGCGCGGCCGCGGTCGCCGCCTGGAAGCGGCGCCGGACGGTCTCGGGCAGGTCCCGGGCCGCGCCGGGCAGACCCTTGCGCAGCTCCTCGTTTGTCGCGTAGATCGCGCCGGCGGCCCCGATCACGGCGCCGGCGATGAGCTTGCCCCAACCCGCCAAGGCCTAACCCTCCCTCGTGGTTCGCCCGTCCCCGGGCGCCGTCGCGTCGCTTGCGGGGCCTTCCTTGCCGGAGGCCCCGAAGAAGGCGCTTATGCCCTTGGAGAGGCCGGCGGTCGCGGAGGAGAGGTTGATCACGCCGCCGCGCACCCCGCGGGTGATGACGGTGGTGGTCTGGTCGAGCTCCCCGGTGATGTCGGCGACGTCGCCGACGGCGTTGTCGAGCTGGTAGAGCTGGCTGTTTATGTTGTCGACGGTGACATGGGTCTTGCCGAGGAGTGGGACCACCTGCTCGGAGACCTCCTTGATCGTCTTCTCGGTGGTCGAGAAGATCCGGGCGAGCCTGAGGAACATCCAGGCGAGGACGAAGAAGGCGACGGCCAGCCCCCCGAAGAGCAGCCCCTTCATAAGGTCCACAAACGCGTCCAAGCCTTACCGCACCTCCACTACGTCTCGCTCTTCGCCAGAGGCCATTATACTCGCCGCCCCCGCCGCGGCACCTGGAAGGCGCCCCTACGTGTCGCGACGCACCACGCCGCCGCCCACGACCTTGTCCCCGTCGTAGAAGACGGCGGACTGGCCGGGCGCGACCCCGAAGACGGGCGCCCCGAGATGCGCGACGACCTCGCCGCCCTCCGCGTGCTCCATCTCGCACGGCACCGGGCGGCCGTTGTAGCGGATCTGGACGGAGCCCGCCCTCTCCGGTGGCAGGAACCAGTTCAGCCCGCCCACGCGCACCTCCCGCGTCTCGAGGTCGGCCTTCTTGCCGACGACGACCTGCCCCGTCTTCGGGCGGACCTCGGTGACGTAGAGCGGGGTCGGGGCGGCGACGCCGATGCCCCGGCGCTGGCCGACGGTGAAGTCCACGACGCCCTTGTGGCGGCCGAGGGCGCGGCCCTCGCGGTCCACGATCTCGCCCGGCTCCGCCGCTACCGACTTCCGGACGAAGCCGCGGTAGTCGCCGTCCGGGATAAAGCAGATGTCCTGGCTCTCGGGGGTGTACGCGACGGCGAGGCCCCGATCCTCGGCGATCCTGCGGACCTCCTCCTTGCGGTGCTCGCCGAGCGGGAAGATCGTGCGGGCCAGGAGCTCCCTGGGGACGGGCCACAGGACGTAGGTCTGGTCCTTGGCCTCGTCGACGGGCCGGGCCATCGTGGCCCCCTCCGGCTCCTCGACCACGCGGGCGTAGTGCCCCGTCGCCACGCGCTCGAAGCCGAGCTTGTCGGCGAGGAACGAGGCGGCGTGGAACTTTACGTGGGCGTTGCACGAGACGCAGGGGTTCGGGGTCCTCCCCTCGGCGTAAGAGCCGACGAAGTCCTCCATCACGCGCCGGTCGAAGAGCTCCTTGAGGTTCAGGGTGAAGTGCGGCAGGCCCATCCGGTGCGCGGTGTCCCTCGCGAAGAGGACGGTGTCCGGCGAGCAGCACGAACGGCTGCCGCGCTCGCCGTCGTGGAGGCGGAAGGTGACGCAGGCGACCTCGTAGCCGGCCTCCTTCATGAGGAGCGCGGTGACCGCCGAGTCGACCCCGCCGCTCGTCGCCACGACGACGGTCTTCTTGCCGCCCGTCCCCGCGCGCAGGCCCCCGTAGCCCTCGACGAGCATCTCGCCCGCCTCCCTGTTCCAGTGGTCCTCGATCGCCTTGTGCAGCGCGTCGAGGACGAGGGTGAGGGCGTGCTCCTTGCCGGCCGGCAACGGCCCGCCGAGGGCCTCTTCCAGGTCGACCCCGGAGACGCGCGCGGCGTCGAGGAGGCTCGCGTCCGACACGAGCTCCGAGAGGGCCGAGCCCGCGGCGATGCACGCCGCGCAGCCGTAGACCTTGTAGCGGACCCCCTCGACGCGGTTCTCCGCTATCCGGACGGTGAAGCGGGCGACGTCGCCGCAGGAGGCGTCGCCGGACTCGCCGGTGCCGCTGGCCCCTTCGAGCTCGCCGACGTTCCGGGGCCGGACGAGGTGGTCTATTACCTGCGGGTTGTAACGATCTGGCATATCGATCCCTCGGCTATGAGCTTGCGTACAGGGGAGAGAGCTCGCGCAGCTGCGAGACGGCGGCGGAGAAGGCGCCGAGGAAGCCCTCGACCTCCCCCCGCGTGGAATCCTTGCCGACGGTGACCCTGACGGCCGAGAACGCCTCGTCCTCCCCGCGCCCCATCGCGAGAAGCACCGGCGAGGCCTTGTGGCCGGCCGAGCTCGAAGCGCACGCCGAGCCGCTCCCGACGGCGTAGCCGAGGGCGTCCAGGAAGAGGACGAGGCTCTCCGCCTCGACCCCGTCGACGCAGAGGTGGACGTTGTTCGAGAGGCGCTCCGAGCGGTGCCCGTTGAGGCGTACCCCGGGGAGCGCGAGGGCGCCGCGGAGGAGCAGCTCCCTGAGCCCCTCCTCGTGGCGCGCCCGATACCCCATCTCCTCCGAGGCGAGGCGCGCGGCGGCGCCGAAGCCCACGATCCCGGCGACGTTCTCGGTTCCGCTCCTCAGCCCCCCCTCCTGGCCGCCGCCGAAGACGATCGGCGCGACCTCCACGCCCTCGCGGACGTACAGGGCGCCGACGCCCTGCGGCCCGTAGAGCTTGTGGGACGAGACGGCGAGCGTGGAGACGGGGACGCGCGAGACGTCGATGGGGAGCCTCCCCGCCGCCTGGACCGCGTCGGCGTGGAACGGAACCCCGCGCTCCTCGCACAGCCCGGCGAGCTCCGCCACCGGCTGCACGGTGCCGACCTCGTTGTTCGCCCACATCACGGCGACGAGGGCCGTGTCTTGCCGAAGGGCATCGGCGAGGGCGTCCGGGGAGACGCGGCCGTCGGCATCCACGCCCAGGCGCGTGACGTCGTAGCCCCGGGATTCGAGGTGCGCGGCGGCCCCCCGAACGGCGGCGTGCTCGACGGCGGAGACGACGACGTGCCTCTTCCCTCGCCGCGCGGCGGCGAGGCCGAGGACGGCGAGGTTGTCCCCCTCGGTGCCGCCGGAGGTAAAGAAGATCTCCGCGGGCCGCGCCCCCACGAGCGCCGCGACCTCGGCGCGGGCCGCCTCGACCGCCTCGCGAGCGCCGGCGCCCGCGCCGTGCAGCGAGGAGGGGTTGCCCCCCGCCGCCGCGCCGCCGAGGTGCGGGAGCATGGCCTCGAGGACCCTCCGGTCCAGAGGGGTCGTGGCGGCGTGGTCCAGGTACACGGAGCCGTCGGTCATGGGGTTAGTTATAACGCATGGTAGGGCGCCTGACCGCCCACGTAAGGGCCGCGGAAGGGGCGGTCTTAGACGGCTACGGTATCGACGACGGCGCCGCCGCCGTCGAGGAGGGCGACGGTGTCGCCGGGCTGGAGCTCGAGGTCTTCCCCGCCCTCGAAGGTCCCCCTGACCTGGCGTCCGTCGGCGTCCACGGCGTCCGGGACGCGCCCGACCGAGGCGCTCCTGCCGGGGCCCACGCGGGTCTGCTCGTTCACCTCGACGCCGGGCGAGTCCGTGGTGACCTCGCCGCTCTCGGGGTCGACGACGCGGAGGCTGAAGCCCTGGAGGTTCACCCTGTCGTCGCCGTCGTTCGTCACGGTGAAGTACTCAACGCCCCCGCCGCTCTCCGTGAGCTCGACCGTCTCCAGCTCCACGTCGGTGTCGCTCGTGTTGCTCGCGACCTCGACGCTCGTCAGGTCGAAGAGGGCCTGGTCGAGGACGCCGCGCTCGACGTAGCCCTGGTAGAGGTTCGTGATCGTGTACTGTTCGCCGCTCGGCGCGAGCATCGCCACGAAGGGCGTGAAGCCGACGTCCATCTGGGCGGCGAGGGTGCCGTACTGCCCCTGCTGGAGCTCCTCGCTCGTCTCGGCCTCGCCGGGCTCCGAGATGTCGTAGGAGAAGAACTCGACCTCCGGGTACTGCGACTGGAGCTCCGAGAGGTCGCCGTTGACGAAGTCGTCGACCTCGAGCCCCTGCGGGTAGAGAGGGTCCTCCCCCTCCTTGAAGAACGCCACCGCGATGAGGGCCTTGCGCTGGTAGGCGGCCCGGAAGTCCGGGGGGACGGGCTGGTCCAGGTTGAGGGTGAACGGCTGATCCTGGAGCGCCTCCGCCTGGGCGCTCCCCTCGACGGTCGCGCCGCCGGCCGTGTTCGCGCCGGGAGCGCCGGGGCGGCGGCGGAACCCGTGGTGCCGCCGGGCGGGGGACCACGGTCGCCTCCTCCTCGCCGCCCCGCAGCCCGCGAGGAGGAGCAGGGAGAAGAGCGCCAGGGAAGCCGGTATAAGGGAACCACGCCCCCGAAGGGGCACATCGAAAGCGCGTCTTAAGATCTCACTCCCCCGTTCTGTGGGCCCGCCGCCGGCCAGGCTGTATGTCAGCCCCTTTCCGGGCAGAGCCTGGCGCAAATTAACACAGGGGTGAAAAGGGTGCAACGGAGCCTTCAACGCCGCCCGGCGCGCGGTCGCGGGGGGCGCGACGCTTGGCCCCTTCGGGGGTCTAACCTATACTTGCTCGGACCCTCGACGAACGGCGGAAGGAAACTCTTGCACCGGGAAGAAACTGGCACGAAAAGCTTCGAGAACAACCCTTACCGGACGCACACCGCGGGCGAGTTGAGGGCCGGTGACGTCGGCGAGCGCGTGAGGCTCGCGGGCTGGGTCAACCGGCGCCGGGACCACGGCGGCCTCATCTTTATAGACCTGAGGGACCGCTGGGGGATCACGCAGGTCGCCTTCCGGCCCGAGGAGGCCGAGCTCTTCGGCCAGGCCGAGGAGCTCCGGCCGGAGTGGAGCGTCTCCATAGAGGGGGAGGTCGCGAGGAGGCCCGAGGGGAACGAGAACCCCGAGCTTCCGACCGGTGAGGTCGAGATCTCGGCCACCGCGCTGAGCGTGCTCAACCGCTCCGAGACGCCGCCGTTCGAGATCGACCGCGAGAGGCCGGTCGACGAGATCCTTCGCCTCAAGTACCGCTACCTGGACCTGAGGCGCAAGAGGATGCAAGAGAACATCATCTTCCGCGACCGCGTCGTCAAGCACATGCGCAGCTACCTCGCCGAGCGGGACTTCGTGGAGGTCGAGACGCCGCTCTTGACAGCCTCCTCCCCGGAGGGCGCGCGGGACTACCTCGTCCCGGCGCGGCTGTACCCGGGGCAGTTCTACGCCCTGCCGCAGTCGCCGCAGCAGTTCAAGCAGCTCCTCATGGTCGCCGGGTTCGAGCGGTACTTCCAGATCGCGCGCGCCCTGCGCGACGAGGACCAGCGCGGCGACCGCCAGCCCGAGCACACCCAGCTCGACGTCGAGATGAGCTACACGACGCAGGAGGAGGTGCTCGTCCTGATCGAGGGCCTGTTCACCGAGATCGTCGAGGGCTACACGGAGAAGAAGATCCTCCACAAGCCCTTCCCGCGCATGACGTTCGCGGAGGCGATGTCGCGCTTCGGCACGGACAAGCCGGACCTTCGCTTCGGGCTGGAGATCCGGGACGTCTCCGAGGCCGTCCGCGGCTCCGGGTTCAAGGTCTTCGCCGGCGCGATCGAGCGTGGCGGCTCCGTGCGCGGCTTCGCCGTGAGCGGTCTGGGGGACCTCTCGCGGCGCGAGATCGACGAGCTCACCGGCGTCGCCTCGGCCGGCGGGGCCAGGGGCCTCGCGCACCTCAAGGTCGGGGCGGACGCTCTGATCGGCCCCATCGCCAAGTTCTTCTCCCCCGAGGAGGGCGACGCGCTGAAGGTGGCCCTGGGGGCCCAAGAGGGCGACTACATGTTCTTTGTCGCGGACGCGGACGCGGTCGTCTTTGAGAGCCTGAACCGGCTGAGGCTGCACCTGCGCGACCGGCTCGGGCTCGCCGACGAGGGCGTGCTCGCGCTCGCGTGGGTCACGGACTTCCCGCTCTTCGAGTGGAACGAGGACGAGGGGCGCATCGAGCCGATGCACCACATGTTCACCATGCCCAGGGAGGAGGACCTCCCGCTCCTGGATTCCGACCCCTTGAAGGTGATCGGGCAGCTCTACGACCTCGTCGCCAACGGGACGGAGCTCGCGTCCGGGAGCATCAGGATCCACCGCCCGGACATCCAGCAGAAGGTCTTCTCGACGATCGGCATGAGCGAGGAAGAGGCCCAAGAACGCTTCGGGGCGATGCTCACCGCGTTCCGCTACGGGGCGCCGCCGCACGGCGGCATCGCGCCGGGGGTGGACCGCCTGATCATGCTCCTCAAGGACGAGCCGAACATCCGCGAGGTCATGGCCTTCCCGAAGACCCAGGCCGCGCGCGACGAGATGATGGACGCCCCCGGCCCCGTCGCCGAGGAGCAGCTCAAGGAGCTCCACATCGCGCTGCGCCGCCCCCCCGAGGGGAAGCCGGGCTCCAACCCCGCGTCCCGCCCGAGCGAGGGCGACAACTCGTAGGGCGTCCGGGATGGAGGTGAGCGTCCGGCGCGCCGAGCCCGGCGACGCGGAGGCCGTCAGCCGCCTCTTCGACGGGCCATGCGCGGTCTCGGGCACGCTCCAGCTTCCGTACCCCTCCGTGGAGGCGTGGCGGCGAAGGATCTCGCCGTCCGAGGGGATACACAGCCTCGTGGCCGTTCTGGAGGGCGAGGTCGTCGGCGAGTTGGGGCTCGTCGTCCTAGAGCACCCCCGGCGCCGGCACGTCGGGGAGATCGGGATGGCCGTCCGCGACGACCGCCAGGGGCTCGGCGCGGGGCGGGCGCTCCTGGAGGCCGCCCTCGAGCTCGCGGACCGCTGGATCGGCCTGAGCAGGATCGAGCTGCAGGTCTACACCGACAACGAGCGGGCGATCTCCCTGTACGAGCGGTCCGGCTTCGTGGTCGAGGGCACCCACCGCTCCTACGCCCTGCGCGACGGCCGCTTCGTGGACGCCTACTCGATGGCGCGCCTCAGAACGGACGCCCCCTAGCCCTTCCGCCCCCGAGACGGCCCCGGTACACCACGCAACCTTCGCCGCCGCGCCGTCTTCGCCCACCGGCGTCGCCCGCAAGCGTGCCGATGCTCGCCCGCGCCGGGCCCGTCGAAACGGCGAGGGTCGATGGTACGTTCGTGCGTCCGAGGAGATGGAAAACGCGGGATTGCCCTGGCCGGTAATAGACAGAAGTCACGGGCCCAGGCCGAGGGACGAGGGCCGTACGGGGAGGGTCGCGTCGATAAAGACGCCCGGGTCGGGGGGCGTCGCTCTAGGTTTCGGGGGCCGCCTGCTCCTCGACGCGCTCGACGGTGACGCGCAGCCGCCCGATCGGGGTGTAGCCACTCTCGGCTTCGGCGCCGAAATGCCTCCTTAGCATCGAGCCGAGGTGCTCACCGTCGAGAAAGACGAAAAAATCTTCCTTCGGCCCGAGTTCTACGCTACCTTCCGCGACGAACCTCTCTGATGAACTCACGGTGGTCGGATCCCCTCACGCGGTTACATACGGTGGACCAGCCCCTTTATTCTACAGCCCCGACGACGCCGTCTAGGCGAATTCCGAAGCGAGGTATTAGCCCCTCGACGTGTTGCCCGTCTCAGGCCTCACGAGCCGCCGCCCCTCCCCCGTCGCCAACGAGACGCCGAACGTCCATACGGTCGGGCCTTCGGAGAACCCGCCGAACCTCTCGCGCTCGCGCGTTCGGTTTCGGCTCGTTCCGATGATGTGGGTAGCGGCCCTCACCTGCGCGTAGGGCGCCCGAGGCGTTGCGTGCGGCCTTGTTCGGGGGTTTCGGCGGCACCCCCGGTGCCGTGGGCAGTGAAGGGCCACACGTCCGTTTCTCCCCGAACCCCTATGCTTACGGGGACGCGGTCGTCGCCGGAGGCGGGGGACGCAAGCGGCGGGGTAGATCGGGGTGCAGGGAGGTGCTCATACAGACGCAACGGACGTCCGACGAACGTGCACCCAAGGGACGTATGGACGTCACGGATACGCCGGGGGTCGCCCTGACCTTCGACGACGGTCCCGACCCGGTGTGGACGCCGCGGGTGCTGGACGCCCTGGATCGGGCCGGCGCGCGCGCGACGTTCTTCGTGATCCCGCCGCTAGCCCTCGAACACGAGGGGCTCGTACGGGCCGCTCTCGAGGCGGGGCACGGGGTCGAGCTGCACTGCGTGCGCCACGTGCGCCACACCGAGCTCTCGCCGCGAGAGGTCGAGGCGGAAGCCCGGGAGGGGCTGCGCGCGCTGCGGTCATTCGGGGCCGAGCCCAGGCTCTGGCGCCCCCCGTGGGGCGTCGTCGCGCCCTGGACGTGGGGCATCGCCGCGGAGTACGGGCTGGAGATAGCGGGCTGGACCGCCGACACCCACGACTGGCGAGGAGACGACGCGCCGGCGATGCTCCGGAGCGTCTCTCCCCTCATCCGGCAAGGCGCGGTGGTGCTCATGCACGACGGGATCGGCCCCGGCGCGCTCCGGGACGGTTGCGCAGAGACGGTGGCGCTCGTCGGAGAGCTGGTCGCCCACATAGAGAAGCTAGAATGCGAGCCGTCCCCCTACCGGGCGCGGCGGGGGGCGTAGAAGGAGCACAGATGAAGGCCGTAGAGGAGAGAAACGGGGCGTCCGGCGGCTGGGTCGGGCCGGGCTCCGCCGGATTCGACAGGTTGCTGGAGGGGATCGGGGCGGGCGCGGCGGCGCGCGACGCGGACCCCGCCTTCCCCGAGGAGCCGTTCCGCTCCCTGGCGTCGGCGGGCCTACTTTCGCTGCCGGTCCCCGAGCTCCCGGACGGGCCGGGCAGGCGCGCGACCGTCGGGGAGGAGTGGCGGGTCTTGAGGGCCGTAGCCGCCGCCGACGGCTCGGTGGGCAGGATCCTGGACGGCCACTACAACGCCGTCGAGCGGCTCACCGTCCTGGCCCCGAGCCCCTTCGCGGCCGGGAGCTCGCGGCGGTCGCCTCCGGGGAGCTGCGCGTGGGGGTCTGGGGGCCGACCCCGTCCCCGGCGAGGGCGAGCCCGCGCGCCTCGTGCGTAGCGGGGACGGCTTCGTGCTGAGGGGCGTCAAGACGTTCTGCTCCGGCTCCACCGGCCTCGACCGGGCGCTCGTCCTCGTTCGGGGCCCGGAGGGGGAGCCGGGGCCGCCCCTGCTCGCGTACGTGGACCTCGCGGGCGGGCTCGAGGTGGACCGGGGCTGGTTCAGGGGCGCGGGGATGCGCTCGTCCGAGAGCCATCGGGTCGTCTTCGACGGGGCGCGGGTGCTCGCGGTGTTCGGGGAGCCCGGCGAGATCCTGCGCGAGCCGTACTTCGGCCGCGACGCCATCCGTACCGCCGTCTCGTGGGCGGGGATAGCGGACGCCGCCGTGGAGGCGGCCCTCGACACCCTGGCCGCGAAGTCCGCGGGGCGGGAGCCCGACGACCTCGTCTCCCTGGCCGCCGGCAAGATGCTCTCCGCGCAGGGCACCATCGACCGCTGGATCGAGCACGCCTCCGCCCTCGCCGACGAGGACGGGGAGCGGCCCCTGACGGAGACCTCGATCCGCCTGCGCGCCGCCGTGGCCTCCGCGTGCCGCGAGATCCTGGACGAGGCGGCCCGGGCCTGCGGCTCCCGCCCGTTCGCCGTCGCCGACGGGCTGGACAGGGCCCGCCGCGACCTCGAGCTCTTCCTGCTGCAGCACCGCCTCGAGCCCGCCATCGCGCGCGACGGACGCCGAGCTATCAGGCGCCGGTCGGAGGACCCGGATGGCTGAGAGACCGCGCCTCCGGTCGGAGTACTTCGAGAACCTCTACTCGGCCTCCCCCGACCCGTGGGGCTTCGAGACCTCTCCCTACGAGCGGCGCAAGTACGAGCGGACCCTGGAGGTCTTGCAGGACCGCCGGTACGGACGAGCGCTGGAGGTCGGCGCGTCCATCGGCGTCTTCACGGAGATGCTCGCCCCGCTCTGCGACGAGCTCCTGGGGGTGGACGTCTCGGAGAAGGCGGTCTCTGTCGCGCGTCAGAGGCTGCGAAAGTACTCTCACGTCAGGATCGAGCGTCGCGAGCTGCCGGAGGAGATGCCGGAGGGTCCCTTCGGCCTGATCCTGGCCTCCGAGGTCCTCTATTATCTGCCGCGCGAGGTCATGCTGGAGACGCTCGCGCGCTTCGAGGACGCCCTCGCGCCCGGGGGGAGGCTGCTCGCCGTCCACTGGCGCAAGGAGACCGAGACGTACCCCTTGCAGGGCGACGAGGTCCACGGCCTTCTCGTGGGGAACTCGCGCCTGCACGTGAGGGAGACCATCGTGGAGCCGGAGTACCGGCTGGACCTTTTCGAGGACGGGAGATGAACGAGACGGATCGCATAGTCATAGTCGGGGGCGGCCCCGGCGGCCTCGCCGCCGCGCGGGCCTACCGCGAGTCGGGGGGGCGCGGGCGCGTCACGATCCTGACCGCGGAGAGCTTCCCGCCGTACCGCCGCCCCCCGCTCACGAAGGAGTACCTCCGCGGCGAGGTGGAGCGGGCCGAGCTCCCCATGCAGGGCGCGGGCTGGTACGAGGAGAACGGCGTGGAGCTGAGGCTCGCGACCTCCGCCCTCTCCCTCGACGCGGGCAGGGGCGTCGTGGCGACGGAGACCGGAGAGATCCCCTACGACGCCTGCGTGCTCGCCACGGGCTCGGAGCCTTTACGGATACCCGTCCCCGGCGGGGATCTGCCCGAGGTCCTCGTGATGCGCACGCTGGAGGACTCGGAGAAGCTCGGGGCGCGCGTCTCCCCCGGGAGCCGCGCCGTGGTCGTGGGGAGCGGTTTTATAGGGTGCGAGGCGGCGGCGTCGCTCTCCATGCTCGGGGCACGGGTGACCCTCGTGAGCCAGGAGGACTCGCCGCAGGCGGCGCGTCTCGGCCCGGCCGTCGCGCGCAGGATCCGGGGCTGGCTGGAGGGCTTCGGCGTCGACCTCCGCCTCGGCCGCAACGTCGAGGGGATCGAGCGTTCGGACGGCGGCCTCCGGGTCGGCGTCGAGGGCGAGGAGACGCTGGAGACGGAGACGGTCCTTTTCGGGACCGGCATCCGGCCGCGCATCGGGCTCGCCGAGGAGGCGGGGCTGGAGATCGAGGGCGGCGGGGTCGTCACCGACTCTTCGATGCGGACGAGCGTCCCGAACGTCTTCGCCGTCGGAGACGTCGCCTACGCGATGAACGAGTCGGCCGGGACGCACCAGAAGGTCGAGCACTGGGGCGACGCCCTGAACCACGGCGGCGTCGCGGGCGCCGTGCTGGCGGGCGGGGAGGCCGGGTGGAGCATGGCCCCCGGCTTCTGGTCCACGATGGCGGACAAGAGCTTGAAGTACTGGTCGTGGAGCAACGGCTGGGACGAGGCCCGCTTCGTCGACCACGTCGAGGCCGGCGACGCCCCCGAAGGCGCCGGGGAGTCCTTCACCGTCTGGTACGGCAAGGGGGGCACCTGCATCGGCGTCCTCTCCCACAACCACGACGAGGACTACGACGAGGGGCGCGGGCTCGTCGAGCGGGGAGCGCCGCTCCCCGGATGATCCTCCCCCCGCCACGCGAGACGCTCCGGGCCTCGGTGGTCGTGCCGGCCCGCGACGAAGAGGACCTGATCGAGGCCTGCCTAGACGCCCTCGCCGCGCAACAGGGCGTCACGGCCGACGAGTACGAGGTCCTGCTCGTCCTCGACGGGTGCGAGGACGAAACGGAGGCGCGGGCGCGACGGTTCGCCTCCGAGCACCCGGCCCTCGCCCTGCACCTGCTGCACGGGCCCGGGCGCGGGGCCGGCCGGGCGCGCAGGGTCGGGATGGACGAGGCGTGCTCCCGGCTCGTCTCGGTGGGCAGGCCCGGCGGCCTCGTCGCCTCGACGGACGCGGACACGGTGGTGGCGCCGGACTGGCTGCGGGCCCAGCTCGACGCGGCGGCGCGCGGGGCGCGGGCGATAGGCGGCAGGATCGAGCTCCGGGACGACGAAGACCTCGTCCAGGGCGTCAGGGAGTGGAGGGCGGCGCGGGGCCGCGAGAAGCAGATGGAGCTGCTCGCCGAGGATACCGGCGGAGGCACGGCCGAGCACTGGCAGTTCAGCGGGGCCTCCCTCGCCCTCACGGCGGAGGTTTACGCCGAGGTCGGCGGTCTGGAGCCGCGCGCCGCCTTGGAGGACGAGCAGCTCGAGCGCGCGCTCGAACGCTGCGGCATCCCGATCGAGCGTTCCCTCGCCGTGCGCGTCATGACCTCCGCGCGCACGGTCGGCAGGGCGAAGAGGGGGCTGGCCAGGGACCTCGCCCTCGCCTCCTGGGTGCGTAGCAACACCTTCGATCGCGGCGACTTCGACCCCGCGATGCTCGCGGAGAGAAAGGCGGCGTCGGGGGCGACGGTGAGCGTGATCCTGCCGATGGGCGGCAAGGGCAGGGGCACGTCGGCCCTGCTCGACGCCCTGGCGCCGCTGACGGAGGCCGGCCTCATCGACGAGGAGATCGTGCTGTGCCGGGAGGCCAAAGACCTCTCGTCGCGGGGCGACGCCAGGTTCTACCCGGACGCCGATCTCCTCCCCGGCCACGGCCCCGTGCGCGGCTACGGGGACGCCCTGTGGCGGGGGCTCGCGGTCTCCGGGGGGGAGATCCTGCTCTTCCTCGACCCCGCCGCGCCCGACCCCGACGGGCGGCGCGCGCTGGGCCTGGTGGGTCCGCTGCTCCTGAGGGAGGAGCTCCACCTCGTCAAGGGCTTCTCCCCGGTGGGCTCCGGGGGGGACGAGATCGGCGCGAGGGGCCTCTCCGAGCTCGTCGCGAGGCCCCTGATCAACCTGTACAGGCCGGAGCTGGCCGGCTTCGTGGACCCGGTCTCGGCCGAGTTCTCGGCCCGCCGGAGCCTCCTCGCCTCCCTCCCCTTCCCCGTCGGCTACGGCGCCTCCCTGAGCCTCCTCCTGGACGCCCACGAGTGGAAGGGCGTGGACGCCCTGGCGCAGGTATGCCTCGGGGAGCGCCCGGAGGCCAGGGTCCCGACCCCCGACCTCGGAGAGGCGGCCTACGCCACCCTCACGGCCGCGATGTCTCGCACGGGCGAGGACGACCTCGGAGAGCACGCCCCGGGCCCCCTCTTCCTCCCGCTCCCGGGCCATCCCACGAGCCTCGGCCAGCGGCGAGTCGCCGTCGAAGAGCGTCCGCCTTTGGCGAGCTTGGGGCCGCCCCGCAGCGGCCGGTAGGACGACGAAGCGCCGCCCGGTGGCGGCGGTCGCCACCGGGCGGCGCAAGAGCCCTCGAAGCTGGGGCTAGTTGGCCTTCTCCTCGCGGTACTCCTGGATGCTCTCGAAGACCTCGTCGGGGAAGTCGAGCTCCTGGTAAGGGTTGCAGGCGTCGGGGTCGTCGGGGTTCGGGCAGATGTCGAAGTCCTGCTGCTTCTGGTAGTCCAGGATCTTGTCCCGCTTCGGCGGGCTGTAGTTCTTCTCCTCGACCTGCTGGACGAGCGCCCGGATCTCCTCCTCGTCCGCGTCCTTGTCCTGCGTCATGAGCTTGACGAGCTCATCGTTGTCCACGAAGTGGCGCGCGATGACCGCGAACGTGAAACGCCCGTAGTGCCCTATGTCCTCGCCGTTCTCCAACGCGTCGAGAATGTGGCTCATCATCGGACTCTTGCGTAGGTCCTCGACCGGCATAAATTCCGCTCCTCTCTCTGATCACGAACCGTAAGACTACGGATGTGTGCCCGAATGACCACCCCCAAAACCCCACCCTGGATACTGCCCGCGGTAGCGACCGGTATGGGCAAGGGCAGGGCAGCGCCACAGGCGGTGCCGGGGGACCCGCGGCGGAACGTGCCGGCCCGGCTACCCGGAGGAGCGCCCTGGGTCTTCTAACGCCTTCGAGGGGTCACGCCTCGCCGAGCGCCGCGACGAGCGCGGGCAGCACCTCCCCCGCCCTGCCCCTCAGGGCGTGGTCCGCGTGCTGCGTCAGGGGCGTATCGTCCGGGTTGATCTCGACGAGCAGGGCTCCGGAGCGCGCGGCCTCGTAGGGCAGGGAGGCGGCCGGGTAGACGAGGCTCGACGTCCCCGCGGAGAGGAAGACGTCGCAGCCCCGCGCTGCCCCGGAGGCGGCCGCGAACGCGTCTTCGGGCAACGCCTCCCCGAACCACACCACGTCCGGCCGCAAGAAGCCGCCGCAGCCCGGACACAGGGGCGGCACGCTCTCGTCGCCTTCGCGGGGCTCGGCCTCCATGCCTTCGACGGAGCACTTCGAGCGCATGATGTTCCCGTGCAGCTCCAGCACGCTCTCGCTGCCGGCCCTCCGGTGCAGCCCGTCGACGTTCTGGGTGGCGAGGGAGAACGAAGGCACGCGCCGCTCGAGCTCTGTGAGGGCGCGGTGCCCCGGGTTGGGCTTGGCCGCCCGGACGAGGTCCCTGCGCCACTCGTACCACTCCCACACCAGCCCGGGGTCCCGCTCGAAGGCTTCCGGGGTGGCGAGCTCCTGCGGCTCGTAACGGGCCCAGAGGCCCGTCTGGGCGTCCCGGAAGGTCGGCACGCCGCTCTCGGCCGAGACGCCGGAGCCCGTCAACACGGCGACGCTGCGGGCGCGGCGTAGCGCCGAGACCAGGGCGTCCGTAATTCCCGAACCGGCGTTCGGCACGGCCGTCAGACGCCGACGGCCCGCAGGACCGCGGGGGCGCCTTCCCCCAAGTCGAGGACCTTCTCCTCGCCGGAGGACATGTCGCGCAGCTTGAGGGCGTTCCGGGCGAGCTCCTCGTCGCCGATGACGATCGCGAAGCGCGCGTTCGTGCGGTCGGCCTGCTTGAACTGGCCCTTCGCGCTGCGGTCGGCGTAGTCGAGGTCGCAGCGCAGGCCCTCGGCGCGCAGGGAGGACGCGAGCGCCATCGCCGGCAGGCGCGCCTCGGGGGCGAGGGTGACGAAGTAGACGTCGAGGCCGTCCTCCTCGGGTGGGGCGTTCGCGGCGAGCAGGATGCGCTCCACCCCGGTGCCGAAGCCTATGCCCGGCATGTCCGGCCCTCCGAGGGCCTCGACGAGGCCGTTGTAGCGCCCGCCCGCCCCCACGGTATCCTGGGCGCCGAGGGCGCCGCTCTTCGCCTCGAAGACCGTCATCGTGTAGTAGTCGAGGCCGCGCACCAGCCTCTCGTCTACCCTGTAGGGGACGCCGACCGCCTCGAGGCCCTTCTCCACCGCCGAGAGGTGCGCTCGGGCGTCGTCGCTCAGAAACTCCCCGATCAGGGGCGCCTCGTCGAGGACGGCCTGGGTCTCCTTGCTCTTGGAGTCGAAGGTGCGCATCGGGTTCTTGTCGAGGCGGGCGCGGGAGTCGGGGTCGAGGTCGGCCTCGTGGCGCCTCAGAAACTCCCGGAGCTCGGGGACGTAGCGGCTCCTCGTCTCGAAGTCGCCGAGGTTGTTGAGGTAGACGACCTCGTCGCGGACCCCCATCGTCTTGTGCAGGTTGTAGAGCAGCGAGATGACCTCGACGTCGACGAGCGGGTCCGGGGAGCCGAGGACCTCCACCCCGATCTGGACGTGCTGGCGGTAGCGGCCCTTCTGCTGGCGCTCGTGGCGGAACATCGGGCCCATGTACCAGGTCTTCACGGGCTGGGCCGCCCCGTACAGCCCGTGCTCGATGTAGGAGCGCACGACCCCCGGCGTCCCCTCCGGCCTCAGCGCGAGCTCCCGCCCGCCCTTGTCCGTGAAGAGGAACATCTCCTTCGTGACGATGTCCGAGGTCTCCCCGGAGCTCCTGACGAAGAGCTCGGCCTCCTCGAAGACGGGGAGCCGAGACTCGGCGTAGTTGTAGCGGCGGAAGAGGTCGCGGGCCACGCGCTCCACCCGGGCCCAGAGCTCGGGCCGCTCGTGCGGGTCGCGCCCGCCGGGGTAGACGTCGTAGGTCCCCTTCGGCCCCCGGTAGCTCACACGACCCCTAGCGGCAGGTACGGGTTCCCTTCCAGCTCCTCCATCGCCACCATCGGGTCGCCGTGCCCGGCGTAGAGGCGCGTGGAGGGCTCCCAGTACGGCATCACGCGGCGCAGGGAGACCTCGATCTCCTCCCACGAGGCCCCGCCGAGGTCCGTCCGGCCGACGCTGCCCGGCAGGATCAGGTCGCCCACGATCTGGTCGGCCCCGACGAGGAACGTGACCGAGCCGGGGGAGTGCCCGGGGGTGTGCAGCACGTAGATCCCCTGCCCGGCGAGCGCCATCCCCTCGCCGTCCTGCAGGGGCTCGTAAGGGCTCACGCCCGCCCCTTCGGCGTCGGCCGGGTGCATGTACATCGTCGCCCCCGTCTCCCGCCGGACGTCCTCCAGAGCGCCCACGTGGTCGGCGTGGCCGTGGGTCACGAGGATCGCGGCCACCGGCGCCCTGAGGGCCGCGAGGATCTTCTCGGGCTCGGCGCCGGCATCCACGATGATGTCGCCCTCGGGGGCGTGGACCACGTAAGAGTTAACCTCGAAGCCGCCCATGCTCAAGCGGACCTGTTCTATCTCGGCCAAGGGGTTACGGGCCTCCTATCGTTCGTGGGAAGACGGGATCGGGGTGCCGTCGCGCGAGACGCGGCAGACGTCGTAGACGTCGGGGATGCCCCGGATCTTGCGTACGATCTCCTCGACGTGCTGCAAGCTCGCCGCCTTGAAAGCGAACCGGCTCAGGGCGGTGCGGTCCTCGATGGTGTCGACCCGCGCCGAGAGGATGCTCACCCCGGCGTCGGAGATCGTCGAGGTAACGTCTTTGAGGAGGTGCATCCGATCCAGCGCCTCGACCAGGATCTCGACGGTGAAGAGGTTCCCCCGCCGCTGCGCCCACTCGACCTCGACGAACCGGTCCGGGTCGCGGGCCTTGAGCGCCCGCGCGTTCACGCACCCGCCCGCGTGTACCACGACCCCGCGCCCGAGGCTCACGTAGCCCACGATGTCGTCGCCGGGCATGGGGCTGCAGCAGCGGGCGAGGCGCGTCAGGATGCCGCTGGAGCCGACCACCCGCACCCCGGTCTCGGCGTCGGTGGCGCCCTCGGGGAGGGGGAGCGGCACGAGGGCGGGGCTCTGCCCCCTCTCCTCCGGTTGCTCCTTGGGGATCATCTTCTCGGCGATGCGGTGGGCGACGTTCTCGGCCGATACGGCCCCGAGGCCCACGGCGGCGAGCATGTCGTCCGGCGACGAGTTGTTCGTCGAGCGGGCCACCTCTTCGAGGACGGCGGTGGGCACCTTGTCGCGGTCGATGCGCTGCTTTTTGAGGAGGGCGGCGACCTTCTCGCGGCCGAGGGAGAGGTTGTCCTCCCAGTCCGCCTTGTTGAAGAACTGGCGGATCTTATTGCGGGCGCGCCCGCTCTGGACGACCGCGAGCCAGTCCCGGCTCGGGCCCTCCTTCTTGCCCGTGATGATCTCGACCCGATCCCCGGAGACGAGCTCGGAGTCGAGCGGCACGATCCGGTCGTTCACCCGCGCCCCGACGGTGCGATGCCCGACCTCGGTGTGGACGTGGTACGCGAAGTCTATGGGCGTCGCCCCGGACGGGAGGCTGACGACGTCGCCCTTCGGCGTGAACACGAAGACCTCGTCGGCGACGAGCTCGCCCTTGAGGGACTCCATGAACTCCTGGGCGTCCGTCGTCTCCTTCTGCCACTCCATCATGCTCTTCAGCCAGGTGAGCCGATCGACCTGCTTGTCCTTGAGGCCGTGCTTGTACATCCAGTGAGCCGCGATGCCGTACTCGGCGGTTATGTCCATGTCGCGGGTCCGGATCTGGATCTCAAGGAGCTTCCCCTCGCACGACATCACCGTCGTGTGCAGCGACTGGTACATGTTGAACTTCGGCATCGCGATGTAGTCCTTGAAGCGCCCCGGTATGGGCTTCCACACCGAGTGGATGACCCCGAGCGCCCCGTAGCAGTCGCGCACGCCGTCCACGACGACGCGCAGGCCCGCGAGGTCGTAGATCTCGTTGAACTCCTTGTTGCGGCGGACCATCTTGTTGTAGATGGAGTAGAAGTGCTTGACCCTCCCGCGCACCTCGGCCTCGACCCCGGCCTCCCCGAGGTGCCTCAGGAGCTCCTCGCGCGTCCCGTTGATAAACGACTCCCGGTCGCCCCTCCTGGCCGCGACGAGGCGTTTGATCTCCGCGTAGCGCCGGGGGTGGAGGGTGGCGAAGGCGAGGTCTTCGAGCTCCCACTTCACCGAGTAGATGCCGAGCCTGTGGGCGAGCGGGGCGTAGATCTCCAGCGTCTCCGTCGCCTTCTGCAAGGCCTTCTCGCGCTTGAGGTACGCGAGCGTCCTCATGTTGTGCAGCCGGTCGGCGAGCTTGATGATGATGACCCGGACGTCCCGGCTCATCGCCACGATCATCTTGCGCAGGGATTCGGCCTGCGCCTCCTCCAGGTTCCCGCTCGGGAGCCGCTTGAGCTTCGTAACCCCGTCCACGATCTCCGCGATGTCGTCCCCGAAGAGCGAGGCGAGCTCCGCCTTCGTCAGCTCCGTGTCTTCCAGGACGTCGTGCAGGAGCGCCGCCGCGATCGTCGTCGTGTCCAGGTGCAGGTCGGCGAGGATCTCCGCCGCGCACAACGGGTGGTAGACGAACGGCTCCCCGCTCTTGCGGACCTGGCCCTTGTGGGCGGCGTGCGCCGTGCCGTACGCGCGCGCCAGCAGCTCCTCATCAGCCTCGGGGTTGTAGGAGCGGACCTTCTCGATCAGGCTCGTAATGGTGACGTCGGGGACCGCTACGGGCCTCGGGTACGCCTCTTCGCGGATGGTTTCCATAGCCAAATTCTAACACCGGCACCCGGAGCAGCCCCGGACGGTCCTCCCGTCGCCGCCGGAAGTTCGAGGCCGGAACCTACAACCTGTTCGAGCGGAAGATAACGACGAGTAGCAGCACGGCCAGGAGGGCCGCGAGGGTGAAGCCTATAAAGGCGACGACGGGGACGCCGAGCAGGGGTACCTGGGGGCCGGAGGCGGCGAACGCGCCGATGATCGAGGAGCCGACGAGGAGCGCCCCCGTTACGAGGGCGAAGACGAGCCGGTTCGCGAGCACGTCGACCTCGCCCACGAGCTCGTCGATGCCGCCGTGGCGGAGCCGCACCTCCAGGGTGCCGTCCTCCAAGCCCGCGAGGACCTGCCTGATCTGCTCGGGGTAGTCCTCCAGGTAGCGGGCGTACTCCACGGCCCGCTCGCCCGTCCTCTCCAGGAGGGCGTCGGGCTCGTAGCGTTCCAGCAGGAGGCGTCGGGCGTAGGGCTGGGCGAGCTCGTAGACGTTTATCGTGGGGTCGATGGAGCGCGCCAGGGCTTCGGCCGTCACCAGGGACTTCGTGAGGAGCGGGAAGACCGGGGGCATGGAGACCCGGTAGCGCCTGGCGAGCGAGATCAGCTCCGAGAGCGCCTGCCCGAGCGAAAACTCCCCGACCGTGAGCCCCGAGTACTTGTGCAGAAACTCCCGAAGCTCCTGCACGAGGTCCCCGCGCACCTCCGTCGCGTACCGGACGCCCAGGCCCTCCAGCCCGCGGAGCGCGGCGTCGGCGTCGCGCCGGATCGTCGCTATAAACAGCCGGCTCAGGGCCTCCACGTCGCCCCGGCTCATGAACCCGACCATCCCGAAGTCCAGGAGCGCGAGCTCCCCCTCGGGGGTGAGGATCAAGTTCCCCGGGTGCGGGTCCCCGTGGAAGAAGCCGTCGTCGAAGGCCATCTTGAAGATCGCCTCCGCCCCCATCGCCGCGACCCGCCTCCTCTCCCCCGGCGCCATCAGGAGCGGCCGGACCTCGTGAAAGCGCGTCCCCTCCACGAACTCCATCGTCAGGACCCGCCCCGTCGAGAGCTCCCGGTACACCCGGGGGATCTTCACTTCCGTCCCGGCGAAGTTGTGGCCGAAGCGGCGGGCGTTCTGCGCCTCCGCCTCGTAGTCGAGCTCGCGCCGGATGACGCCCTCGAACTCCGCGACAAGCTCCGGCACGTCGATGAAGAGCCGCTCGCCGAACCTCGCGTCCAGGAGCGCCGCGAGGTCCCTCATGAGGGTGAGGTCCGCCTCCACCCTCCCCCGCGCGTCCGGACGCTGGACCTTGACCGCGACCTCCTCGCCGCCCTTCAAACAAGCCCGGTAGACCTGACCGATGCTCGCCGACCCCAGCGGGACCTCCTCGAAGGAGGCGAAGATCTCCCCGACCGGCGCCCCGAGCTCGCGCTCGATGACGCGCTCCGCGACCGCGAGCGGGACGGGGGCCACCGTGTCTTGCAGCTTCTGAAGCTCGAAGAGCACGCCCTCGGGCAGGATGTCCTGCCGCGTCGAGAGGAGCTGGCCGAACTTGACGAAGGTCGGCCCCAGGTCGTCCAGCGCCCGCCTGAGCCTGACGCCGAAGTTCGGGGCCAGAAGCTCCTCCAGGCCCCGCTTCTCCCGCCGGTCCCGCCGGACGTCGAAGACGAACCCGAACCCGTGCCTGAGGAGCACGCGCCCGATCTGGGAGAACCGCAGGAGGTTCTCCCGCCGACCACCCGTTAAGGGGCGGAGGCTACCGTCGGAGGCCGCGATCTGCGGACCCCCGCTCCCCTAGCCCCGCGGCGCCAGGCCAGGGGTGGAGCCGGGCTCGTCCCTCGGAGGCTGCGGCGCCACGTCTATCCCCCCGACCGGCGCGTCGTCCACGGCCGGAGCGTCCGGGGGCGGCACCGCGGCGGCGGGCGTCTCCGCGGCCGACGCCGGCGTGCGCGGAGGGGTGGAAGCCGGGCGGTCTTCGAGGAGGCGCACGCGATGCTCGAGCTGCTCGATGCGGAACAGGAGATCCTCGTAGGCCTCGCGATCCGGCACACCCGCCGTGCGGAGGCCCTGCTGCAGGGAGGCGTCGATGAGGCTGCGCGCGCCACCGGAGCGCTCCCGCGCCCGCGTCACGACGTCGTCCACCACGGCACGCCCCTCCTCGCGCTCCATGCGGCCCTGCTCGATCAGGCGGTTCACGACCTCCTGCACCCTCTCGCGCGTCGCCGCGGCGGCGCCTATCTGCAGAAGGATCAAGCGTTCGATCGAACCCATAACCATCTCTGGCCCTCCTCGGTGCGGTTTCGTTCTCGAATGATAACGTAGCGAAGGCATCCCCAACGAGTCTGGGCGTCAATAAAAGGCCTCTTACTCGCTTTCGGTTCGCCGCTTTCTCCGAGCCGGGGTATCCGAAGCTACGTTTTCACCGTCCGACGTTCGGCACGTGGAGTACCGCGGCGGTGGTCCGGCCACCGGGGGCATTGGTACCATCTGAGCCATGCCAGCAGAACCGGAGCACCCAGCCCGGCGTCCCGCGCCCGATCCCATCTTCGGCAGAGGCACGGTGGTCGCCCTGTTGGCGTGGGGGCTGATCGTCCTGGCCTTCTCCGCCGGAGGCCTCGCGGACGTGACGAGCCTCTGGTGGCTGGTCCTCGTGTTCGGCGCGGCGGCGCCCGTCGCCCTGATGGCGATCCGGGGCTGGGCTTCGAGAAAGGACGCGATCGGCGGCGCGAAGGGCGCAGAGCGAGAGCTGCTCGCCGCCCTGCGCGAGTACGGCGAGCTGACCCCCACCGCAGCGGCGATGCTCACCCCGCTCACGGTAGCCCAGGCCGCCGAGGAGCTGGAGAAGCTCGCGCGCGAGGGGCACCTGGAGGCGAGGACTCGGGAGGGCGCGATCTCCTACGCCATGCGCGAGGGCGACCGCCGCGCGGTGCCGAGCGCGCAGTCGGAGGCTCGTACGCGGCCAATCGGCAACGCCACCGGAGAAGCGACACCCCCGGCACGGCCCGCCCAGACTCTCCCGGATCCCTTGACCGGCCGGGAGCTCGCCGTGTTGAGGCTCCTGGCGGCGGGACGCACCAACAGGGAGATCGCCAGGGAACTCTTCGTCGCCGAGGGGACGGTGAAGGCCCACGTGGCGGGCGTCTACCGCAAGCTCGGGGTGCACTCGCGTGCCGAGGCGGCCTCGAGGGCGGCGGACCTGAACCTGCTCTAGCACGCTTCCTCCCGACCGAGAACCGGACGGGCGACCGTCGAGTACGCCCGTCCTTTCCGAAACAACCCCGGGTTAGCCGCGGGTTAGGACATGTGGCCGATGCCGTTAACCCGGGGTCGGACCTACCTTCTGGGGCGCACAGCGTAGCAATCGCCCGAGAAGGAGGTACTCGCAATGCTCACCGTTCGAGAAGTGGTGAGGCGGCGCCCGGTCGCGTGGTTCTTCGCGGTCTCGTTCGTCCTCAACGTGGCGGTAATCGCGACCCTGTTGTTCAGCGGCGCCGGCGGCACGCTCGAAACCGCCATCGAGGCGGTCTGGGGAGGGCAGCAGAGGACCGACTTCGTCTCCGCCCTCCGGCTGGCCGTGGAGGCCCCGCAGGCCATCCCCGGCATCGTGCTCTCGATACTGCAGCCGCTCACGCCGGACATCGCCGCCTTCGCCGTCGCCGGCATCGCCTTCGGGCTCGGGGGCATCGGGGGCGTGGTCGCGCTCGTGCGCCGCTACCGCTTCTGGAGCGTCGACGTCGGTCGGAGGAGAGGCCTCCGGGTCTGGGGGCTCATGCTCCTCTCTTTCCTCGCGATGTCGCTCTCCACGGCTGCCCTCAACCACCTGTTCGCCCCGCCTGGCAGCTTCGAGTGGGTGCGCACGCCCCTACTCTCGTGGGCGTTTCCCCTGGCCCTGCTCGCCTCGATCTTTCTGGACATCGGCGGGGTAACGGAGGAGACGGGCTGGCGCGGCTTCGCCCAGCCGCTCCTGCAAGAGCGCATGACGCCCCTGGCGGCGTCCTCCATCGTCGGTCTCCTGTGGGGCGTGTGGCATCTCCCGGCCAGGCCGGACATACTTACGGGCGCCTACGGCATGTGGGGCGGCGTGACGCTCCTCGCGATACTGGTCGCCCGGTTCTTGTTCCTCTCGGTAGTAATGGCCTACTTCTACAACCGGGTCGGCGGCAGCACAATCATCGCGATAGCCATGCACGGGCTGCACAACGACTCCGTGTTTCTGCAGGGACGGATCGACGCCGAAGGTCTGGGCCCCTACATGACGAGCGAGCTGACCCTGCTAGCGCCGATCCTGGTCGTCGCCTGCGTCCTGCTCGTCGCGAGCGGGCGGCGCCTGGGCCTGAGGAGCACGACCGGCAAGACGACCGGGTGAGCGCGGCGGACGGACGACTTCGACGGGCCGCTCTACCGGCGCCCATCCGGGAGGCTCGTAGCCTTCCCGACGACCGGGGCTCAGGCGGTCTTTACCGCGTCCTTTCTCGCCCTGTCGGCGCGCCAGGCCTTGTACAGCGCGAGGGCGGGGGCGGCGATAAAGATCGAGCTGTAGGTGCCGGCGGCGATGCCGACGAGGAGGGCGAAGGCGAAGTCGCTCAGGGTGGACTCGCCGAAGATGAGGAGGGCTGCGACCGGGATCAGGGTGCAGATGGAGGTGTAGATCGAACGCATCACCACCTGGCGGATGGAGGAGTTCGCCATCGCGTCGAAGCGGCGCCGGTTGTAGCCCGCCTCGGGCGTGTTCTCCCGGATGCGGTCGAAGATGATGATCGTGTCGTAGAGCGAGTAACCGAGGACCGTGAGGACGGCGACGACGGTCACGAGGTTCACCTCGCGCCCGACGAGGGCGTAGAAGCCGACGGTTATCAGGATGTCGTGCAAGAGCGCGAGCATCGCCGCGATCGCGAAGGCGAACTCGAAGCGGATGCTTATGAACAGCACGATGATGATGAGCGCGGCGGCCACGGCCTGCAGCGCCTGCGACCGGATCTGCCCGCCGAAGGTCGGGCTGATGCTGGTGACGCTAACCTCGGCCCCGAGCTCCTCCGCGAGCGCGTCGCGCACCTCGGCGTCCTGCCCGGGCTCGAGGACCGGCGTCCGGACCTCGAACCCGTCCTCGCCGAGGCTCTGCACCACGGCGTCCTGCCCGAGGTTGCCGGGGAGCGCCTCCCGCACCTCCTCGGTGGTCGGGTTGCCCTCGAGGCCGCTCGCCGTGAACTTGGAGCCGCCCTCGAAGTCTATGCCGAAGTTCAGGCGGCCGAGGGCGATCGCGCCGATGCTGACGAGCAGAAAGATCGCCGACAGGGCGAACCAGAGCTTCCAGCGGCCGACGAAATCCAGGTTCTTGAAGACGCCGGACGCCACTAGCGAGCCTCCTCCCTCTCGGCGTCGCGGGCGCTCGTCGCCGCGATGCTCCCCTTGGAGACCCCGACCATCCCCGCCGTCAGGCCGAAGCCGCGGCCGGAGATCACGCCGAGCAGGGCGCGCGTCACCGCGATGGCGGTGAACATGCTGAGGACGACGCCCACGGCCAGCAGGACCGCGAAGCCGCGCACGGAGCCCGAGGAGAGGGCGAAGAGGATAAAGGCCGTGATCAGGGTCGTCAGGTTGCCGTCGAGGATCGCCTTGAAGCCCCTCCCGTAGCCGAGCGTGACGGCGGTTCGGGGGCTCTTGCCGCGACGGATCTCCTCCTTGATCCGCTCGAAGATGACCACGTTGGCGTCGGCGGCCACGCCGATGGAGAGGACGATGCCGGCGATCCCCGGCAGGGTCATGGTGATCGGGATGGCGACGATGAGGCCCCAGAGGAGGAACACGTAGATCAGGAGCGCGAGGTCGGCGACGAGCCCGAGCACCCGGTAGACGATCACGAGGAAGACGAGCACGAGCCCGAAGCCCACGAGCGCGGCGATCAGGCCGCTCCGCAAGGAGTCCGCCCCGAGCGTCGGCCCGATGGCCGTGACGGAGAGCACCTCCATGTTCACCGGCAGCGCGCCGGTCTGGAGCACGATCTCGAGCTCCTCGGCCTCCGCGGGCGGCAGCCCGCCTGCCCCGGTGTTGTTGATGCTGACCTGCCCGCCGTAGATGGCCTGGTCGATGCGCGGCGCGCTCACCACGTCGTCGTCGAGGACGACGGCGAGCTGCCCCTGCCCGGGCGTGCCGTTGGCGAGGGCGTTGTCCACGATCTGCTGGGAGAGATCGCCGAACTGGTCGCCCCCCTCCCTCGTGAAGGTCATCTGTACCTCGAGGAAGCCGGACGGGTCCCGGGCCTGCGTCGCCGAGTCGAGCGCGTCGCCGCGGACGGCGGGCTCCTCCGGCACGACGTAGCCGAAGACGAGCGTCCCCTCCCCCTCCGGCGCGGGCGTCTCCTCGAAGAGGACCTTCGTCTCCCCCTCCTCGTAGGCCGGGTCCCCTTCGAGCTCGGCCCGCAAGTCCTCCTTGACCCCGTCCACCTCTTCCGCGGGGACCGTCTCCCCGCCCGCGACGGCGAGGACCTCGTAGAAGCCGAGCTGCGCGGTGCGCCCGATAAGCTCCACGGCGCGGTCGGAGTCGGTGATGCCAGGGATGTTGACGACGACCTGGTCCTGCCCCTGGAGCTGTATCTCGGGCTCGGTGACGCCGAGGGAGTCGACCCTCTGGCGGATAACCTGGGCGGCCTGCTCCATCTCCTCGCGGGTCACCTCGGAGCCGTCCTCCTGGAAGCCCCTGAGGCTGGCGCTCACCCCGCCCTCGAGGTCGAGGCCGAGACGCGTCGCCTCCGCGACGGGCTGCCGCACGAAGATAAAGTAGGCGGCCACCCCGATAAGGACGACCACGAGGCCCAGCACGATCAGGTTGTTGCGGCTGCTACCCATACCTTGGGGCCACTATAGCACCCATCATCTCGACTCAGAAGCCTCCGCCGACCGGGGAGCACCCGCCGCTCCGGTGTAGCGGGAGATCCAGGTCTCCATAAACTCCGCGTACGTTTTCTCGCGGATCGCCCGCCGCGCCTTTCGGCACAGATCTCCCATGAAACGCACGTTGTGCAGCGTCACGAGCCGGTGCGCCAGAAGCTCGTTCTCTCGGACGAGGTGCGAGAGGTACGCCCGGCTGTAGTCCGAGCACGCCTCGCAGGGGCACTCGGGGTCCAGGGGGCCGAAGTCCCGCCTGAAGCGGGCGTTCTTGAGGTTCAGCCTGCCGTCCGCGGTGAGCGCCATGCCGTGGCGCGCGAGGCGGGTAGGGAGGACGCAGTCGAACATGTCCACGCCGAGCGAGATCACCTGCAATATGCCGACCGGGTCCCCGATGCCCATAAAGTACCGGGGCTTCTCCGCCGGCAGGTTCGGGGAGACCAAGGCGAGCATCTTTAGCATCTCCTCGCGAGACTCCCCCACCGAGAGCCCCCCGACGGCGTAGCCGGGGAAGTCGAGCTCGACGGTGCGCCGCAGGCTCTCCTCCCTCAGGTCCGGGAAGAGCCCACCCTGCACGATCCCGAACAGCGCCTGATCCCGCCTCGTGTGCGCCTCCCGGCAGCGCTCGGCCCAACGCGCCGTCCGCCTCAACGACTCCTCGTGGTACCTGCGTTCGGCGTTCGCCGGGGGACACTCGTCCAGCACCATCGCGACGTCCGCCCCAAGCTCCTCCTGCACCCGCGTCGTGAGCTCCGGGGTGAACTGGTGCGTCGTGCCGTCGTAGACGGAGGCGAACCTCACGCCCTCCTCCGAGAGCTTGCGCCGGTGGGAGAGCGAGAAGACCTGGTAGCCCCCGAGTCGGTGAGCATCGGCCCCTTCCACCCCCGAAGGCGTGGAGCCCCCCCGCCTCCCGCACCACGTCCGGACCGGGCCTCAGGTACAGATGATAGGTGTTGCCGAGCACGACCCCCGCCCCCGCCGAGCGGAGATCGCCGGGCGTCAGCCCCTTCACCGTCCCCTTCGTCCCCACGGGCATGAAGGTCGGCGTCTCGACCTCGCCGTGCGGGGTGCGCAGCCTGCCGACCCGGGCCTCGCCGTCGCGCGCCTCGACCCTTATGGTGACGGGCGCGCTCAAGTCCGTCCCCGTCCACCGTTGAGAAGCAGCATCGCGTCGCCGAAGGAGTAGAAGCGGTAGCGCTCCCGCACGGCCGTCTCGTACGCCTCCCGAACCAGCTCCGTGCCCGCGAAAGCCATCACCATCGCGAGCAGCGTCGAGCGCGGGAGGTGGAAGTTCGTGATGAGGGCGTCGACGGCGCGCCAGCGGTAGCCGGGGTAGACGAAGAGCTCCGTCTCCCCCTCGCGCTCCCCGCTCGCCGCCCAGCTCTCCAGCGTACGGGCCGCCGTCGTCCCGACCGCGAAGACCCGCCCGGCCTCCGCCAACGCCCGCGCCGTCTCCTCCGGCACGAGGTAGCGCTCCGCATGCATCCGGTGTTCGGCGAGCTCTTCGGCCCTGACCGGAGAGAACGTCCCGGTGCCGACGTGCAGCGTGATCTTCTGTACGGTCCCCCCGGCCCGGCGCACACCGTCGAGCACCCGCTCGGTGAAGTGGAGGCCCGCGGTCGGGGCGGCGGCGGAGCCCGGCACCCTGGCGTAGACCGTCTGGTACTCCCCCTCCGCCTCCGGCGTCGCGCTTATATACGGGGGCAGGGGCATCCGGCCGTGACGCTCCAGCAGCGCCGGCACGTCTTCGGCGGCGACAGCCCAGCGCCCTTCTCCGAGGGCTGGAGAAGCCGGAGGGGTCGCCGTTGACGGAGAGCTCCATGCCGGGTCTGAGGCGGCGGCTCGGGCGCGCCAGCACCTCCCAGGCGCCGTCGTCGAGCTCCGCGAGAAACAGGAGCTCTGTCGCGCCCCCGCCCGGCCTGCGGGCGGCGAGACGCGCGGGGAGGACCTTCGTCTCGTTCAGTACGAGGGCGTCGCCCCGGCGCATAAAGGACGGGAGGTCGCGGAAGACGTGGTGGGAGATCCCGCCGGTCGCGGCGTCCACGACCATGAGGCGCGATGAGTCCCTGGGGACTGCCGGCCTCTGGGCGATGGACTCCTCGGGCAGCTCGTAGTCGAGCTCGTCGGTGCGCACGCCCGGTCTAGCGGCGGAGGAAGATGTTCAGGAGGATGGTGCCGGCGACGGAGAGCAGGATCATCAGCCCCAGGGGGAAGTAGACCGTGAGCCCGCCTCGCCGGAAGACGAGATCCCCCGGCAGCCGGTCGATCCCGAGGCGCCCGAGCAGCAGGAAGAGGCCGCCCAGCACCAGCAGCGCCACCGCCGCGCCGATCAAAACCCTGCCTATGCCTCCGAGCTCCACGCCCACATTCTACGTCCGGCCCCTATATTCGCCAACGGCGCCTGTCCCACCGCCCCCTCGCAAGCACCGCGCGACCCCCGTCCCCTTCGAGCGAGCCGCGCCGGCCGGTACGCCCTGCTCCCGGTAGGGGTAAGCCCGGGACGGCGTCTAGCCCAGTTGGGCCAAGATAAGATCATCCATAACGCGGAGGTTCTCGGGGCGGCCCCGAAGCAACGTAGCCTCCGAGCGCAGAGTGCGCGGCAACCGTGCTGGTCGTGACGGCGTTCGCGGGGACCGCGTTGGCCCCGAACCGGACCGGCGACGACGGCGCGGACAGGCTCGTGGGCACCGCCGAGAACGACCGCCTCGACGAGCGCGGCGGGAACGACTCCATCACCGGGCGCGGAGACTCCGACGTCCTGATCGGCGGCAGCGGCAACGACCGGCTCCAGGCCCGCGAGAGCGGCGAGCAGGACGGGGACCGGGTCGACTGCGGGCCGGGCAGGGACGCCGTCATCACGGATGACACCACCGAGGACATCATCGCGTTCAACTCCGAGATCGTCAGGCGGGGCTAGTCGTCTCCGCTACGGAACGCCGGGGCGTCGATGGCCGCGGCGGTGCGGTTTTCGTTCGATCGCGGTAGGATCTTGCGGTCATGGCACCGCTACGCATCCTACGGATACTGGCCCTCGCCGTCGCGCTCCTGTCCCTGGCGGCCTGCGGCGCGGAGGAGGAGCCGCCCCCGGACGAGGCCGAGGCGCTGCGCTCGGCGGTGACGGCGGACGGGATCTTGCAGCACGCCCGGCGCTTCGAGGAGGTGGCCGCGGCGAACGGGGGCAACCGGGCGGCGGGCACCCCTGGCTACGACGCCTCGGCCGGGTACGTGGCGGAGGAGCTGCGACGGGCCGGCTACGCCGTCGAGGTGCAGCCCTTCGAGGTTCCATACTACGAGGAGCTGGTCCCGGCGAGGCTGGAGCTCGTCGCCCCGGACGAGCGCCCGTATCAGGAGGGGGAGGACTTCTCCACGCTGCAGTTCTCGGGCTCGGGGGCGGTCGTGGCCCCCGTGCGGCCGGTCGACCTCGGTGAGCCGGGCGACTCGTCGAGCGGCTGCGAGGCTGTGGACTTCGAACGCCTCGTCCGGGGCGAGGTCGCCCTCATCAGGCGGGGGGGCTGCCCCTTCGAGGAGAAGGCCCTGCGCGCCGAGGAGGCCGGAGCCTCCGCGGTCGTGATCTTTAACGAGGGCGGGCGAGGACGGACCGGCATCCTGGAGGGCGGGACGCTGGGGGAGCCGGGGATCGGCATCCCCGTCGTCGGCGCCAGCCTCGCGGTGGGAGAAGACCTCGCGCGGCTGGCCGGGGAGGGCGACGCGGCGGTCCGGGTGGCGGCCTCCACCGTCTCGGGGAGCAGGGAGACGACGAACGTCATCGCCGAGACGAGGACCGGGACGGAGGACGGAACGGTGATGGTGGGCGCGCACCTCGACTCCGTGCCGGAGGGCCCCGGCATCAACGACAACGGCTCGGGCTCCGCCACGGTCCTGGAGATCGCGCGCCAGATGTCCGGCCTCGGCATCGAGCCCCGCAAGAAGATCCGCTTCGCCTTCTGGGGGGCCGAGGAGATAGGCTTGATCGGCTCTACGGGCTACGTCGATGGCCTCCCGGAGGAGGAGTTAGACCAGATCGGGGCCTACCTCAACTTCGACATGCTCGGCTCCCCGAACCACGTCCGCTTCGTCTACGACGGCGCCTCGGGGCCGCGCGGCTCCGGCCGCATCGAGGAGGCTTTTCTGGACTTTTTCGCCTCCCAGAACCTCGAGGCGCGGACGGACTCGACCCTCGAGGGCCGCTCGGACCACGGCCCCTTCGCGGACGCCGGGGTCCCGGTCGGGGGCCTCTTCACCGGCGCCGAGGGGACGAAGACCGAGGAGGAGGCCGCCCTGTTCGGCGGCGAGGCGGGCGAGCCCCACGACCCCTGCTACCACCAGGCCTGCGACACCGCCGAGAACCTCAGCCCCCGCGCGCTCGACGAGATGTCGGACGCGGCGGCCCAGGCCACGCTGGTCCTGGCGAACGAGGAGTAGCGGGTCCCCTCAGGCCCCGTCGAGCTCGGCGAGCAGGCCGTGGACGTCGAGGGGGCGCGTGAACATGTGGAGGCCGCCGTCCTCGGTGCGCGGCCACTCCCCCTCGGGCCGGTCCCAGTAGAGCTCCACGCCGTTGTCGTCCGGGTCTCGCAGGTAGAGGGCCTCCGAGACCCCGTGGTCCGAGGCGCCGTCGAGCGGGTAGCCGGCGTCGACGAGGGCGCGCAGCGCGAGGGCGAGCTCGCGGCGCTCGGGGTAGAGGATCGCGAGGTGGAAGAGCCCCGCCGAGCGCGCCGGCGCGGGGGACGCGTTCCGGCTCATCCACGTGTTTAGCCCTATGTGGTGGTGGTAGCCGCCGGCCGAGAGAAAGACCGCGTCCTCCCCGTACCACTGCGTGACCTCGAAGCCGAGGATGTCCCGGTAGAAGCCCAGGGCCCGCTCTACGTTCGCCACCTTGAGGTGGACGTGCCCTATGCGGGTTCCGGGGTGTACTCGCCGCGCCTCGCCCTGCTTGCCGGTCTGCATGGATGCCACCTTTCCTCGCTCGCGACCCCGCAGATTCTACCGTCCGGACCCGCTTCGGCCCCGGGCGTTCACGAGCAGCACCCCGCCGAGGCAGAGCGCCCCGCCCGCCACCGAGAGGAGCGTCGGCACCTCCCCGAGCCAGGCCCAGGCGATCAGGAACGCGAGCACGGGGATGACGTACAGGAAGCTGACCGCGACGGAGGCGGTCATCCGCGAGAAGACGTAGCCCAGGGCGAGGTAGGCGACCACCGTCGGGAAGACGCCGAGGTAGACGACGCTGAGGGTGGCGTCCAGCGGCGCCTCCCTCACCCCCTCCACGAGCCCCGGCGAGAAGACGAGCATGAACAGGGTGCCCGCCCAGATGGAGTACGTCGTGTACCTCAGAGAGCCGTACTTTTCCAGGTACGGCTTCTGCAGGACGAAGAAGAGGCTCTCGCCGACGGCGGCGAGCAGGATAAACGAGGCGCCGGGGTCGAAGCCGACGGCGCCCCCCTCTCCCAAGGAGATCAGGGCCACCCCCGCGAAGCTGGCCCCGCTCCCCACCCAGCCCCAGGCCCCGAGCCTCTCCCCGAGAAAGGCCATCGCCAGCAGGGCCGTAAAGACGGGCACGGAGGCGATGATGAGGCTCGCCGCCCCCGCCTCGACCGTGACCTCCCCGTAGGCGAGCCCGACGTGGTAGACGAAGAACCCGAGGAAGCCTGCGAGCAGGATCGCCGGTACGTCCCCAAGGCGCGGCAGCGGCATCCGCACGAGAGCCGCGTAGACGGCGAGGAGCCCCGAGCCCACCAGGAACCTGAGCAGGGCGAGATGCCCCGGCGCGTAGCCCTCCAGCCCGGCCCTGATCCCCGCGAACGCCGACGCCCATATGAGTAGCACCACCCCCATGGCCGCAAGCACCCGCGCGTCTGCTCCCCCCTTCATGCCCCCGATTCTCGCACAAGCCCACCCCGGCACCCGCCGCTAAAGCAAGCCCGGCCTACGTGCCGATAATGGGAGGCACACGAAAGGGCAAACTCGCCGCGAGGCGGGGACGCAAAGCCACGGGCCTCCAGGAGGTAGCCGGGCCGCCGAAAGTCCAAGGCCGCGTCCCTCGTCTCCCGCAACAGAGAAGGAGCGAAGGATGCTAGAGGCCGGAGCGAGCGCGTGATCCCCCGGACGCATGGGTCGAGGACGGTGCTGCTCGTGGCGCTCGCGGCGGCCCTGGCGGCCGTCCTCCTGGCCGCCGTCTCCGCCGATCCGGCCCGCTCCGCCACCAAGCCCAGGATCTCGGTCTCCCCCAAGACCGCCGACCCAGGCACCACGGTTTCCACCACCGGCACCGGCTTCCCGGCGAGGGCCCGCGGCAACCTGACCTTCGCCGGCCGGACGGTCGGCACCTTCACCACCTCCGCGAGCGGGCGCTTCACCAAGCGCTGGCGGGTGCCGTCCGGGGCGCAGAGCGGGGCCGTCCGCGCAAAGGCGGCCTCGGGGCGCGCGAGCGCCACGCTCGGGTCCGTCAGCCCCCGCCGCCGCCACCGCCGCCACCGCCGCCTCCACCTCCGTACGTCCCTCCCGCTCCCCCGCGCCGCCCACCCCGGCCGACCCCGCCCCGGCGGGGCCCAGCGCTGGTCGGACCCCGCGACCTGGGGGGCGCGGTGCCCGGGCGGGCGAGACCGTCACCATCCCGGCCGGCAAGACCGTCCTCCTCGACGCGAGCCCGCCGTCGCTCGCGGGCCTCCAGATCGACGGCACGCTCCTCTTCGAGGAGAAGGACCTCACGCTGACCTCGCGCTGGATCATGGTCCACGGCAAGCTCGGCGTGGGCACCGAGGCCGAGCCCTTCGAGCACAGGGCCAGGATCGTCCTGACCGGCAGCGACCCCGCGCAGAACGTCATGAACATGGGCACGAAGTTTATAGGCGTCATGGGCGGCACCCTCGACCTGCACGGCGAGGCCCGCAAGAGCTGGACGAAGCTCACCACCACCGCCCCGAAGGGCACCGACAAGCTCACCGTAGAAGATCCCGACGGCTGGCGCGTCGGGGACAGGATCGTCGTCGCCTCCACCGACTACGACCCGCTCCAGGCCGAAGAAGCCACGATCAAGGCGATCTCCGGCGGCACGATCACGCTGGACAAGACCTTGGCGAACGCCCACTGGGGGACCGTGCAGACGGTCGCCGGTCGTCCGCTGGACGAGCGGGCCGAGGTCGCTCTCCTCAGCCGCAACGTGACGGTCGAGGGCGAGCAGGCGTCGAGCGCGGGCGGGTTCGGCGGCCAGATCATGGTGATGGGCGGCACCGCCAGGATCGACGGCACCGAGCTGACGCGCATGGGCCAGAAGAACATCCTCCGGCGCTACCCCATCCACTTCCACATGCTCGGCAACGCGGGCGAGAACTCTTACGTCAGGGGATCCAGCCTCCACAAGACCTTCAACCGCTGCGTCACGATCCACGGCACGAACAAGCTGAACCTCACGGGCAACGTCTGCCACGACCACCTCGGACACGGCTTCTTTATGGAGGACGGCGCCGAGGTGGACAACGTCCTCGACGGCAACCTCGGCATGACTTCGAGGAGGCCGGCGGTGGGCGAGCGCCTCCTCCCGAGCGACGAGTCGCCGGCGACGTTCTGGGTCACGAACCCCGACAACGTGCTCAGGAACAACGTCGCGGCCGGGGGCTTCGGCATCGGCTTCTGGCTCGCCTTCCCCGAGCACCCGACCGGGCTCTTCGCCAAGGACCGCCCCGCCGAGACCGCCGCGATCTGGCCGCGCCGCACCCCGCTGGGGGCGTTCTCCGGCAACGCCGCCCACTCCTACGAGGGCGACGGCCTCCACGTCGACCGCGGCCCGAGGCCGAACGGGACGATCGAGACCGCCCACCACAGCGCGCGCGAGAACCCCGCCGACACGAAGTCGCCGACGGTGGTCACCAGCTTCGAGGACTTCACCGGCTACAAGAACCGCGGCCGGGCCGTGTGGCTGCGCGGCTCGAACCACGTCCTCTCCGACCCGACCCTCGCGGACAACGCCATCGGCGCGACCTTCGCGAGCGACGAGAGCTTCCTCGAGGACGGGCTCGTGGTCGGCGAGTCGGCGAACAAGGGCACCCCGCGCTCCTGGGAGACGAAGGGCCTCGACGGCCGGAGCCTCCCCCGCTTCTGGGACGCGGACTTCCCCATCCGCGGCTTCGAGTACTACGACGGCCGGGTGGGCGCCGAACGGACGGCCTTCGCCAACTTCTCCCCGAACACGCAGAGGCGGGCCGGCGCCCTGGGCTTCAACCTCTCCAACCACTTCAACCTGCACCCCAAGAACTTCGCTACGGCCCTTAGCTTCGTGGACGCCAACCGCGTCTACCTGCTCGACCCCGAAGCGAACATGGACGGGGACCGCTCCTCCGTCTTTCTCGACACGGACGGCTCCGTGACGGGGACCGCGGGCAGAACGGTCGCCGCGAACAACCCCTTCCTCCTCGACGGCTCCTGCGCGCGGCGCGACGAGTGGAACGCCCACGTCTGCGCGACCGAGTACGCGACGCTGGACGTCGGGACGCTCGACGGCGACCCGGCCGCGATCAAGCCGCTAAAGCTGACGCGCGAGGACGGCGTCTCCCAGACGCTCATGGGCTGCTGCGACGACTCCACGACGGCCCACTCGAGCATCCTGCCGAACGCGGCCTACGACGTGGCTTTCAACGGCGCCACTCCCAAGAAGGCGCGCTTCGTCCTCGCCCGCGGCTCCGGCAGGTTCGTCCGCCTCGGCCTCGACTACCCCGTCGAGCCGAAGGTCACCAAGTACGGCTGCGACGTCGCCGGCACGGGCTGGTGCGGGGGCGGCAAGGCGGCGAGCCTCGCCGAGCTGGACGCCAGGACCGTCTCCGGCTACTACTACGACGCGGCGGCGAAGAAGCTGCACCTCAAGATCGTGGCGGGCGGTACGGACTACGAGGAGCTGCAGGTCGCCCCGTCCCCGATCGTGGGCGGCGCCGCCCCGCCCGAGACGGCCGGCACCGGCACGGGCCTCAAGGGCGAGTACTTCGACAACACGGACCTGACCGCGCTCAAGACGACGCGCACCGACGGCACGGTCGCCTTCGACTGGGGCTACGGCATCCCGCCGGGCACGGCGCTCACCGGGGCCGACACGTTCTCGGCGCGGTGGACCGGCGAGATCGAGGCGCCCGAGACCGCCGACTACAACTTCGTCACCACGAGCGACGACGGGGTCAGGCTGTGGGTCTGCGGCAGGCTCGTCGTCGACGACTGGACGGACCACGCGGCGACCGACCGGAGGTCCTCGGCCCCCATACCGCTCACCGCCGGACAGCGCTGCGAGGTCAGGATGGAATACTACGAGAACGGCGGGGGCGCCGTCGCGAAGCTCCAGTGGGACTACGCGGGCTACCGGACGCACCCGGTGCCACGCAAGCAGCTGTACGCGGCGCCCTAGCGCGGGAGGCGCCGTTCCCCGGTATTTTCCGGGGTCACGCTGTAGTATGGGGATCGGGAGGATCGTCGTACCAGAACGGAGGCACCGTGGAAACTACAGATCTCAGGCATAAGAGCCGCGCGATCCTCGAGGGCCGGGACAGGGCCCCGGCACGCTCGATGCTCAAGGCCATCGGCTTCGACGACGAGGCCCTCAGCAAGCCCATAATCGGGGTGGCGCACACCTGGATCGAAACGATGCCCTGCAACTTCAACCAGCGCCGGCTCGCGGAGAGGGTGAAGGAGGGAATCCGGGAGGCCGGGGGCACCCCGATGGAGCTGAACACCATCGCCATCTCCGACGGCATCACGATGGGCACCGAGGGGATGAAGGCGAGCCTGGTGAGCCGCGAGGTGATCGCCGACTCCATCGAGCTCGTCGGCCGCGGCCACATGTTCGACGCCATCGTCTCCATCGTCGGCTGCGACAAGACCCTCCCGGGGGCGGCGATGGCCCTCGTGAGGCTCGGCATCCCCGGTTTCCTTGTCTACAGCGGCTCCATCGACCCGGGCCGCTACAAGGGCCAGGACATCACGATTCAGGAGGTCTTCGAGGCCGTCGGCGCGCACGCGGCGGGCCGCATCGGCGACGACGACCTCAAGGAGGTGGAGAACAGCGCCTGCCCCGGCGCCGGCGCCTGCGGCGGCCAGTTCACCGCGAACACGATGGCGCTGGTCCTGGAGTTTCTCGGCCTCTCCCCGATGGGCTCCGCGAGCCCGCCGGCGAACGACGCACGCAAGGACGAGGTCTGCGTCGAGGCCGGCCGCCTCGTCATGGACCTCCTCAAGCGCGGCGTGACGCCGCAGGACATCCTGACGAAGACCTCCTTCGAGAACGCCATCGCGGCGGGGGCGGCGACCGGCGGCTCGACGAACCTCGTGCTGCACCTCCTCGCCATCGCCCGCGAGGCCGGCATCGACCTCGACATCGACGACTTCGACCGCGTGAGCGAGCGGACCCCGATCATCGCCGACATGAAGCCGGGCGGTCGATACACCGCCGTCGCCCTGGACAAGGCCGGCGGCTCGCGCCTCCTCGGGAGGCGCATGGTCGAGGCGGGCCTCGTCGACGGCGGGGGGCTCACCCCGACCGGCAGGACGATCGCCGAGGAGGTCGAGGGGGCCGAGGAGACCCCGGGCCAGGAAGTCGTCGCCCCGGTCGACAGCCCCTTCAAGGAGACCGGCGGCCTGGTCATCCTCAAGGGCAACATCGCCCCGGAGGGCTGCGTCGTCAAGGTCGCGGGCTACACGCGCCTCAGGCACGAGGGGCCGGCGCGCGTCTTCGACTCCGAGGAGGAGGCGATGGAGGCCGCGCAGTCCGGCCGCATCGTCGAGGGGGACGTCGTCGTGATCCGCTACGAGGGACCGAAGGGCGGCCCCGGCATGCGCGAGATGCTCGGCGTCACCGCCGCCCTCGTCGGCCAGGGCCTCGGCGAGAGCGTCGCCCTCCTCACGGACGGGCGCTTCAGCGGCGCCACCCGCGGCCTCATGGCCGGCCACGTCGCCCCCGAGGCGGCGCACCGCGGGCCCATCGCGGCTCTTGAGGAGGGCGACAACATCGTCTTCGACGTCGCGAACCGCACCCTCTCCGTCGACCTCTCGGACGAGGAGATCGAGGGCCGCCTCGCGGGCTGGACCGACCCCCTCCCCCGCTACGAGACCGGCGTCTTCGCCAAGTACGCCGCCCTCGTGGGCTCCGCCTCCGAAGGCGCCGTCACGAAGCCCGGAGCGAACGGGGCCAGAGGCTAAACCAACCTGAGACTGCCGGACCCGAGGCGGCGCAGAAGGGTACACATCCCCGTTCTGCGCCGCCCGAGGGCTAGGAGACCTCGGCAACCTCCAGGTTCCTGGCTACGCGTCTTCGCCGCGGTCATCGGCGGTCTGCGGGCAGAAAAATACCGGGCCGACGAGAATATCCGCTTCTTGAAGCGGCCGTTGGCCCGGCCCACGGATCTAGTCCGTGGCGTTGTTCGCTCGCTAGTCCATCGGACCCTTTCCTCCTACTCGAGGTGCAGCGACAACACCAACATAGTACCACCTCTCACAATCTACTAAACCTCCGTGGAGCCATCTCGCGCGTAAATTTCACGGGCTTTCGGCGACGAGGCCCTGCAGCGCGGTCAGGTCCCGGACGATGGCCCAGCGGAGGTCCTCGATCCTCCGGACGAGGGCGCGCGGGACCTCGGGCTCGTCGGAGAGCAGCCTGGGGAGGAGCAGGTCGTGGACGAGGACCCTGCGCGCGGCCACGTTGCCCAGCAGCCGCATGGCAACGGCGGCGCCCTCGGGGTCGAAGAAGCCGCCGCGCGTGGCGTCGGTCAGGATCAGGGTCTCGAGCCGGGAGGGGACCACGGCCAAGGTCTCCCCGGTGCCGGAGAGCCGGACCTCAACCGCGTTGGCCTCGTCGAGCAGGCGGAGCAGGCCGGAGAGCTCGGTCCTCAACAGCCGCGCGACGAGCCGCGCGTTCTCTTCCTGGGCCCTCTCCAGCTGGTAGTCGTAGAGCAGGGCCCCGGTGAAGAACGTCAGTACCAGCGAGGCGAACGTCACCACGAACAGGTCGAGCAGGCCGAACAGGACGCTCTGGGGGGCGTTGTACTCGCGCAGCAAGATATACAGCGCGAGCGCGAGCACCAGGAGCACCGCGCAGGAGGCGAGGGCGAACCTTATCCCCCGCGTGAGCACCCGCCTGTCCCTCACGATCCTGGGCGTGGTTTGGCTCACCGGCCCGAAGAAGCTCGGCGCGTGATCGGGGGTCCAGCCTCGCCGAGGGACAACCCCGCCCGTCTCCTCAGTCGCCGTTCGCGCGGTACCGAAGCGGGAGCACGAACCAGACGTAGACGAAGAAGGCGCTCACGATCGCGGTCGCCAGGGAGGCGAGGACGGCGTCGAAGATGATCTCCGTAACCATGAAGACGACGCCTACCATGGCCGGCACGAGCAGCGCTATGCCCGCGATGGCGAGGCGGTTCGCGGCCTGGAGCCGCTGCTCCCTCGCCTGCTTGCGCCACAGCATCCGGTGGTGGGCGGAGGGCGCAATGAGCAGGCCCGCCGAGAGCGCCGTGCAGATCAGCGTCCCGAAGAAGATCTTCTGCTGCACCGGCCCGACGTCGGCGAAGCCCGCCGAGAACGGCACGGTGAGCAAGAAGGCGAACAGGACCTGCACCCCGGGCAACACCACCCGCAACTCCTGCAGCAGCTCGATCAACTCCCTCGCGCTCCTCGCGCGATCGTCCTCCCCGACCCGCCGCTCGACCAGCTCCTCAGCGCTCACGTGACACCTCGCCCGGTAAGGATTTAACGTCCGTGTAACAAACAGTTTACACGAGGGGGACCCGGCGGAGGACCTCCGGATGCGGGTCCGAACGGTCCCTTCGGGGCTCCGGTTTTGCTAAGTGAACGAGTGTACTCGGACGGGGCGCTCGGGGCCGGGCCGACGCTCCCGCGTCCCGGTTCGGCCGGAGGGGGCTAATCACTCGCGCGTCGTATCTTGGGGAGGGCATCGGGGGAGATCAGGCCCCGGTCCGCCGCGTGCTCGGCCGCCGCGGCCGTGTTCGGGACGAGCAGCATCTCGACGCCGAAGGAGCGGACCTGGCGGGCGATGGCGTGGACGACGACGTCGCGCTCGGCGGTCGTCACGTCGCGGATGTAGACGGCGGCGATGCGCCCCGGGTTCTCGCGCACGACGGTCCGGTAGATCTCGGGGTCCTGCTCCCCGGAGTCGCCGACGAGGACGAACGGCAGGTCCGGGTAGGTGGCGAGCAGCGTGCGGATGACGCCGAGCTTGTGCTGCTCGTGACCCTTGAGGGCCATCGGGCTCCAGTCCTTGAGGAAGAGCGGCCCCGCGGGCACGCCGTGCACGTCGAGGAAGTCCTCCAGGAGGTCGTAGAGGTTCCACGGGCTGCTGGAGACGTAGAAGATCGGGTTGGCGTCCCCCTGCAAGGCCCGGTAGAAGTGGGTCACCCCCTCGAAGGGCAGGCGCGTGTGGGCGTTGTGCAGGAGCGCGGTGCGCAGCATCTTCAGCAGGCTCGTGACGCCGGTCTGGATCACGGTGTCGTCGAGGTCGCTTATGACCCCGAACCTCGCCCCGTTGGGGACGAGCACCCTGCCCGAGGCCCGGGCCTCGGCCCCGCTGGTCTCCAGGAGCTCCACCTCGACCGGGTGCCAGTCCACCCCGCTATCGGGCGGGGCGGGGAGGTCGAACCTGACGTCGAAGAACCCCTCCTCGTCGGCGGCGACCGAGACCTCCAGGCCCGCGTGCCGGGCGCGGAGCCGGGCGAGGGGACCTCGTTGCTCAGGAACCTCCTCGCCATGTTGCGCAGGTTCGTCCTCGTCGTGTCCGTCACGCTGGAGCGGGTGAGCCCCTTGGACTCCAGGACGCGCCCCTTCATGAACAGCGCCTCCTGGGTACCGTGCCCCGATACGTCAGCACCTCCGGCGGCGCCATCAAACCGAGCCGCCGCCGCACCCCGGTCTTCAGCGTGTCGAACCGCTCCTCGAGCGCCCGACCCACCCCAACCGCAACATCGAACAAACGCGACAAACACACCTACCCCGACCGGAGACCGACGCGCCTATTATGCACGAACGCTCGTCGCTGCCCCGCGCGCGACGCCTGCTCGCCTTCGCGAAGACGGTCTACCGTGCCGGCCGGACGGCGCGCCCCGGACCAAGCTCCCGCTCTCGCAAGCCGCGCAAAACGCGGCGGTCGCCGGCGGTGGTCCGACTCCTCACCCCATCGCCCAGGCAGGCCGGCCTAGTAGTACAGGACCTGTCCCGCGTAGATGTAGTCCGGGTCGGAGATCGCGTTCAGCGCCGCAAGCTGCTCCACGGAGACCCCCATCTCGGCGGCGATAGCAGACAGCGTCTCCCCGGGCCGCACCACGAGTACGGCGCTGCTGGAGCCTCCCACGGCCGCGCTCGTGGTGGCGGCCGGTGTCGCGGTCGTGGTCGCGGGCTCGGCAGGGACCTCCGCCTCCACGTACTGCTCGGAGCTCGCGTACTGGTCGTCGCCGAGGATCGTCTCCGTCCCCGACGAATACTGGGTGGTCGAGACGCTGGCGTAGGCCTCGGGGGTCGTCGTGGAGTACTGGTCGCCCCCGGCGTACGCATCCGTCGGGACCGCTTGCGAAGCCGCGGCGTACTGGTTCGTCGAGGCGTACTCGACGTAGTCCACGCCCGCCTCCGTGAGCCCGAGCGCCTCGGCCGCACCCTGGGAGAGGTCCAGCTCCCGCTCACCGACGTACGGGCCGCGATCGTTGACCGTCACCTCGACCGCGCTCCCCCCGTAGCTCACGAGAAGCTCCGTCCCGAGCGGCATCGTCTTGTGAGCGGCCGTGAACCCGAACGGATCGTACGGCACCCCCGACGCCGTCGGCAGACCCGAGAAGCCCGGCCCGTACCATGAAGCCAGCGCCTCCTCTGCGTCCGCTTCCTCGCTCGAGAAAGCAAGACAGGCCATCAACACGAGCGGAAGCCACAACACGAACAAGAACCTCGGCAACACGTATCCCCCTCCGTCAACGTCTACCTTCAATACAACGTTAAGCTTTGCGTCCCAGGAGTATCGGGATCCTGTACCTATCGTTCAAGTCTTTTTCACGCTTTATCGCGGCGTGATAGAAGCTGTGTCAGGCAGCTTCGGCGCCAGTCGAGGACTTCGACCACGGCGTCGAATAAGAAATGCTTTAGATAAGCCATTTATAGGACCTTGGACGGTAAAGCCAGGGCCTTCCGAGGTTGTGCTAGGATACGTTCGCTCGGGCAAAAACCCGCGAAAATATCCCCGTGATAATCGGGAGGGGGGCATGATCTATACCGTCGACGAGGTGAGCGTGGAGTTGGGCATACCGCGACCTACCGTTTACCGTTACCTCAAGGAGTACTCCATCCCCTTCTCACGACGGTCCGGCAGGATCTTCGTGCCCGAGGAATCCATCCGTAAAGTGGGCACCGTTCGCGAGCTCCATGCCGGCGGTTTCGGCACCGAGGCGATACGCGAAAAGCTCAAGCAGGGGAAGGCACGGATCTCGAACGCGTCACCGAACGGCTCGACAAGCTGGCGGACGCCCTGGAGAGCTCGAGGCTGGAACGCAGGACGTCGTTAGAGCCCGCCCACGCCTCCCCGACGCCCACGCCCTCCGGACGGTGCTCGCGCGCCAGAGCCTCCTGATCTCCGCCGTCTCCAACCTCGCCGAGATGGTCGGCGACCTCATGGCGGTGAACGGTCTGCCGCGCCGGGCCATCATCGACTACCCGGAGCCCGAGCACGCGAGCGACCGTCTTCCTCTCCCCGACCGGCGCGGCAGGAGCCTCGCGGCCCTCACCGGTCGAACCTCGCTCGGCCGCCCCGCAAGCGGAACCCCGGTGAGGAGGCCTGACGCCCTGCCCTCCGACATCTCGCACGACAAGTTCGGTACCCTCGCCCGCCGGCGACGCGCGATCCTCGCATCCTCCCTGGCAGCCCTGGCGCTCGCAGCCATCCTGGCCTGGCAAGTCCTTTAGAGGGTTAGAGGGGCCGCCTGCGTCGGTACCCGTATCGGGGTTCCCGGTGACGATCAAACTCCTCCGTTCTCCATTGGATCAACCCGCGAGGACGAGCAGGCTACCGACGTACTCGCCGTTGATCGCCAGCAAGACGCCGTCGAAGACCGCGAGCCACAATCCCTGCACGACCAGGCCCTTACCCCAGCCCTGCAACCGCTCGGAGTCGCGTGTGACCGTCCGCCAGGCGAGCAGAGCGCCGACCAGCATCGTCGCCAGGTCGGAGACGAAAGCCCCGGAGAGCAGGCGCGCGGTGCCCAGGCCATCCCGGAGGGCCTCCGCGAGGGTCGCCGGCGGGGTAGCGGGTCCGGCGAGGTCCAGGTACTGCGGTAGCCCGATCAGGGTGTTGACCGCCCAAAGGGCGGCCACCTGCCAGAAGTACCTGAGCTGCCCGAGGACCACCGGGAGAGCAACACCCCCGCAACGAGGTTGGACACCCCCCAGACCGCGAGGATCAAGAGCGCCGCAGACTCCCGGCGCGAGTAGAGGAGGTAGGCCTCCAGCGCGGTCTCGCTCAAGACTCTTCCCTCTCCCCTTCCCGTATACCGACGTCCCCCTGATCCTCCGCACCTAGTCTGCGCCTCCGCGCGAACCCGCGCGAGCGAGGTTCCGCCCTTACCGTCGCCCCTTTCCCGGCCGCCCTACGGGCTCCTCCGCATCCATTATCCGAAACGTGCCACACGCAGGCACGTTAACAGGCCTTCCGGCTTGAACTCGACCACGCAGCACGCCCTCGACGAGGCACGGTTCCCGGCTAGCGCCACAGCTATTCGGACCGACCGCCATAATCCTCGTTTCGACCGGCAGCGTTACCCGAGAGGGCGCGGCGGCCTCCGGAAGACGTACTCCTCCGCGGCGTGACGGTGAGGAGCGCCACCGGAGCCGTCTTCGAGGAGGAAGCTGCGCTCAAGTTCCCCGGGCCGTCTCGTCGACGAGCATGTCCACGACGGCCTCGAGGCTTCCGGTGCGGCGGAAGACGGCGCGCTGGCGGGTGGCCCCGTTGCCGCGTTCGAGGGTCTCGCGGACGGTGCCCGAGACCTCGTCCCAGTCGCCGAGCTCCTCCAGGGCCGGGCGGGCGAAGTCGAGCAGCTTCTGGATCTCGTACCCCGCGGGCACAACGCGCTCCTCCTCGACGTCGACGAGCTCCCCCTCCAGGCCGTACCTCGACGCGCGCCAGTGCGCGGCGCGCAGAAGCTCCGGGCGTGCGGCCGGGTAGGGCTCCTCGCGACCGTCCCGCTCGTAGCAGGCACGGACCAGCGCCCGCGAGAGCCCGGCGAGCATCACCGCCTCGTCGATGCGCGGGCAGACGTCGGCGACCCGCACCTCGATCGTATCGGTCTTCTCCGGGAGGCGGGCGTCCCAGTAGATCTTGGTGGCGTCCTCGACGGTCTCGGTCCGGACGAGAGCCTCGACGAGCGCGTCGTGCTTGGCGCGGGAGGCGAAGAGCCCCGGTGGTCCGGAGACGGGGAACCTGCCCCACACCTGCGTCCGGTAGCTCGCGTAGCCGGAGTCCTCGCCGAGCCAGAACGGCGAGTTGGCCGAGAGGGCGAGCAGGGGCGCGAGCCAGACCCGCAGCCGGTTCATCACCCTCACCGCCGACTCGCGGTCCTTTATCCCGACGTGCACGTGAAACCCGAAGACGAGCTGCTCCTGGGCGAGCTGCTGGTACGCCTCTATCAGGACCCGGTAGCGCTCCTTCGGGGTGACCACCTGCTCGCGCCAGTGGGAGAACGGGTGGGTGCTCGACGCCGCGATGCGTGCCCCCTCCCCCGCAGCCCCGATCACCGCGCGCCTGAGCCGCGAGAGCTCGGCCCGTACCTCACCGAGCGTCCGGCAGACGGGGCTCACGGCCTCGACCTGCGACTCCATAAGCTCGGCGGTCACGTCCCCCTCGCCCCGATTGCCCCGCGCCCTCTCGACGACGCGCCCGCCCTGCGACCGCAACCCGCGCGTACCGGAATCGACGATCTGGTACTCCTCCTCTACCCCCAGCGTGTACTCATCCACCCCTGAAGCCATCTTCCTCTCTTCCTCCGAAAACGGCCCTCCCGCCGGCCCCCGTCCCCTCAGAAACGATTTCCTGCGACCCCGCACGAAAACCTCTGCCCGAAGACGGAGCCTAACTTACCGTGCAGCCACGGGCCAGAACCTGCGCTCCACCTCCCAACAGACGACGCCATACAGCGCCGGGAGACCAAGGCCCGTGAGCCGACGCGAGAAACCCCATATCCGGCGCAACCGTACGGCTTTGCACGCCGTCTTGACACAACACCGCTCCCTCGTGCTACCATCCATGTGGATGGCACACAGATGTTCGAGTGAGAGGAGGCGCGATGGTAACGAGCGAGTTGGAGAAGATCACGATCAACATGCCCCCGGTGGATCTGGGGCAGATCGACCTCCTGGTGCGGGAGGGCTTCTACCAGAACCGCACCGATTTTATTAGGACCGCGATCCGCAACCAGCTCAACACGCACGCCGACGCGGTCCGGCAGACGGTGGTCCGCAAGGAACTGGTGCTCGGCTTGCAGCACTACTCCCGGCGCGACCTGGAGGCGCTGCGCGAGGCGGGCGAGATGCTGGAGATCCGGGTGCTCGGCCTGGCGAGCATCGCCGACGACGTCGCGCCGGAGCTCGCCCTGGAGGCCGTGCGTTCGGTCGCCGTGCTCGGCGCCTTCCGCGCCAGCCCGGCCGTGAAGAAGGCTCTGGCGGACAGAATTCAATCGACGTGAGACCAGACAGGACAAAGGAGAGATAGATGGATAACCAGATGCAGGACATGATGTCGGAGGCCACGCGCCTCGTGCAGGAGGGCCGGCTCTCGGACGCCACCGCCGCCATCCAGCGCGCCCTCGGGGGCGGGTTCGCCCCGGCGGCGACGGTGGAGACCAGGTGGTTCCCCGCCTCCGGGGGAGCGGTCGACGAGCAGGTGATCGACGCGCCCCCACGCGCACGCTGCCGGATCCCCCTCCCCCGCCCGGGCAAGCGTTCTTTCCGGCGCGGCTCCGACTGGGGACGCGTCGGCCCCGCCACGTGGAGGCCCGACGTCTCGAAGACCGGCGGCGCCCCGCGGGGCCGGACGTGGTCCCGGACGGGGGACGGTTCCTCGAGCGGTCCTTCACCAACGCCGCCGGCACCCGCTCCTACAAGCTGTACGTCCCGAGCGGCTACACCGGGCGGGAAGAGGTGCCGCTGGTCGTCATGCTCCACGGCTGCACCCAGAACCCCGACGACTTCGCCGCCGGGACGCGCATGAACGCCCTCGCCGAGGAGCGCACCTTCCTCGTCGCCTACCCCCAGCAGGGCGGCGGAGACAACATGCAGAAGTGCTGGAACTGGTTCAAGGAGGCGGACCAGGGACGCGGAAGGGGCGAGCCGTCCATCATCGCCGGGATAACCTGCGAGGTCCTCGGCGAGTACAACGTCGCCCCCGATCGAGTCTACGTCGCCGGGATGTCCGCAGGGGGCGCGATGGCCGCGATCATGGGCTCCGCCTACCCCGACCTCTACGCCGCGGTCGGCGTCCACTCCGGCCTCGCCCCCGGCGCCGCCCGCGACCTCCCCTCGGCCTTCTCCGCCATGAACGGCGGCATGGGCCTCGGAGGCACCGCGCCCGCCAGCGTCCCCCTCACGGACGCGTCCGGCCGGAGCGTGCCCGTGATCGTCTTCCACGGCGACCGCGATGGCACCGTCCACCCGCGCAACGCCGAGGCGGTGATCACGTACTACAAGGCGAGCGGCCTCGACGGCAAGAGCGCAGCGCCCATAAAGGTCAGGCAAGGACAGGTCCCCGACGGCTACTCCTACACCCGCGCCACCCACCTCGACGCCGACGGCCGCCCCGTCGTGGAGCACTGGACCGTGCGCGGGCTGGGGCACGCGTGGTCCGGAGGGGGACGACGCGGCTCCTACACCGACCTTAAGGGACCCGACGCCTCGGCCGAGATGGCCCGCTTCTTCGACGCGCACCGGCTGCGCACCTGACGAACGGTCTCCTCGGCAGCCCGACGCAGGGACGAACTCTTCCGTCCCTGCGTCGGGCTGCGGGCCGAGCACCCGGATAACCCGCTTCGATGGGAAGGGCGAAGCCCGGGGAGACGAGGAGTAGGTACACCGTGACGCTGCACCCGCAGGCCGACGCGATGCTCAAACAGATGGAGAAGGACGGCGTCCCGGACATCTAGGAGATGAGCGTCGGAGAACCCCTCAGCGAGTTCGGCGCTCGGCCCACGTCCGGACCGCCGCGAGCTGGGCCGGGGTCTCCACGGAGCCGGGCCTCGATACGCGCACCCGCCGGACCGCCTCCTCCGCCCCGAGGCCCTCGCTGCTGGCCAGGAGGTAGCACGCCAGCACCGTGCCCGTGCGCCCCAGCCCGCCCCCGCAGTGGACCGCAGCCGCCTCGCCCGCCGCCAGGGCCCCGAGGATCGCCGCTATGGCACGCTCCATCTGCTCCGGGAAAGGCGCGGCGAAATCCGCCACGGGCAGGTGCGCCTCCCTGAGGCCGTGCCTTCGGAGGCGGGCCGGGTCGTGGGGCCGCTCGTGGAGGTTGACCAGCAGCCGCACGCCGCTGCCCGAGAGCGCGGCCAGTGCTCTCTCCGTACGCGGATAGGCGCAGCCCAGAACGCCGGTCGCGACCCATCCTCCCCTGTCGGTCAGGCGCAGGAGCATGCGCAAGGCGACCCGCGCCCGCGCTAGCGGGACCGACCCGACCGTCCATCGCCGTCTACCGTGTTGCACGAGATCCCTCACCGCTCCCACGGTACCGCCCGACCTCTCCGACGACAACCCTTGCCGCCACCATCGCGCGCTACCGTCGAGGGGACAAGAGCGAGGCGCTCTCTCGGATGTTGCGGGCTCCTCTGCGCGCACCCGCAAAACCCGTCCCATATCGGACGATGCTCCATCCACCATCCCGTTAAAGGAGGTGCGACGAGCTCTCGCGCCGTTCGGCCCTTTCGGCTATGCAATCTCGGAGGTCACGACCTCGCCGGCCCTGCGCTTATGCCAGAGGTAGCAGATCGCCAGGATGCGGCCCCACTCCTCCCGATCGGCGAGGTAGGCTTGCAGGGCCCGCTCGAAGATGTCGGCCGCCTCGTCGCAGTCCACGAAGAAGCGGGTACAGCCGCACTTTTTGTCCATCCTCCCGTCCCCTATCTCGAGCCCCCGCGCCCCGTCTGGGGAAGGCCCTCCACACCCCGGTCGGTGCACCAGAAGCTCGTGACCGTCGCCGGAGGCGAGCACCCTCTCGCCCCCACCTCACGCTCCTTACCTAACAAACATCTCATGTATCAAAGTACACGACGCATGCAATGCAAGGCAATACGCCGTATGAGCTAGATTCTCCTCAAGAGTCGTCGAGGCGGCGGCCGGAGCCGCACCGAGCGACTTCGGAGCAGTGGGGGCATGCCCGTGGCGGAGGCGGGCCGGGCTCTCACGAGTGAGGGGTCGCTCCCGCGCCGGGGTCGAAATGCCTTTCACAGGGGCTTCGGATGGACGATGCTAGACTTCTATTCGTGACCAAGAACAGGGACGGCGCGGGGGAGCGGACCTGTGAGCTCTGCGGGCGGGCGGCCGAAGACCTCACCCGCCACCACCTCATCCCCAGGACGCGCCACAAGAACAAGCGCAACAAGAAGATGTTCGACCGGCAGGAGATCCACCGCACCGTCGACCTCTGCCGGCCGTGCCACCGTCACATCCACGCCACGATCGACAACAAGACCCTCGAACGCGAGTACAACACCGTCGAGTCCCTCCTCGCCCACCCCGACATCCTCCGGTTCGTCGAGTGGATCCGCAAGAAGCCCCACGGCACCGTGCGACGGGGCTCCCGCCGCGACGACTGGTCCCGCGCAAGCTAGGCTCCACCGCACCCAGGGTCCGCATTCGTCGCCCGCTCCTTCCCCGCGTACCCACGCCGACGAGGTGAGCGAACATACCGGCCATGCTCTGATGCAGCGCCTCCTTCGCCTCGCGGAAGTCGCGTTCCCGAAGCCCCAGAGATCGCCCGGTGAACCGACCCGGCATCGGAACTTCACACAGCGGCGTTTACCCGGTTACGCCACGGCTCTCCTGAACAACCCCGGATGATCCAGCACGAGGCCGTCGTCAACGACGGGTAGGTCCGCCGTGAAACCACCATCGATACTCACAAACCTGTAGAGTCCGCCCCGGTCCCCTTGCTTCATACACGTGTAGCGCTGCGGCTCCGGCCAGACCTGCAACTGCGTGCCCTCGATGTAGGCGACGGAGATCTCGGCGGACTCGCTTGGAGCGAGGCCTGGCCTGCGGATCGGGAGGGTGCTGGTGAACGGCGTGACGGAGACGTCCACGTCGATGCAGCCCTCGAGCGCCGGCACGGCACGCCCGTCCCTCGTAGTCCAATGGCCCTCGCCGTCTGGGAGCAGATGGACTCCCGGCGGCTCGGGGCCGGGGACGCCCACGCGCACGGCCGATGGCAAGATCGGTCATGAGGGTTCGCGGTTCGGACATCCAAGACGCCTCTCCTTTGTGTACGGTGTTCACAATCCGTAAAGATAGAATACGATTCGTGCACGGTGTTCACTACCGGCTTTCATGATTTTGCGGGCAGATAGGCCGCTTGTTCTGAGGAGGAGATGACGAGCGCGGAAGCGGGACCTCGGAGACGCGAGAAGTACCGCCATGGCGACTTGCGCCGGGCGCTGGTGGAAGCGGGTACGGAGATGGCGCGCGAGGGCGGGCCACAGGCGGTGGTGCTGCGGGAGGCGACCCGGCGGGTGGGTGTCGCGCCGAGCGCCGCGTACCGGCATTTCGAGGACCGGCGGGCGCTCCTGGACGCGGTCTGTTCGGCCGCCCAGGCGGCGCTGGCCGTCGCGATAGAGGGAGAGCTCGCCGGACTAGCGGGTGACGGGAACCCCGCCGAACTCGCGCGGGCTCGGCTGCGCGGGGTGGGTACGGGCTACCTGCGGTTCGCGCGGGCAGAGCCTGGGTTGTTCCGGACGGCGTTCTCGGCCTCGGATAACCTGCGCAGCGCCGCGAGCCGGGACAGAGCCGGGGAGGGAGGGCTGACGCCCTTTCAGCTTCTGGGCGCGGCGCTGGACGAGCTCGTCGAGGCGGATGTTCTGCCGCGTGAACGACGCCCGGGCGCGGAGTTTCTGGCCTGGTCCGCGGTACACGGGCTGGCGATGCTCCTGATCGACGGACCGCTGCGCGGCCTCGAACATCCCGAAGCGCGGGAGGTCGGCCAGCGGCTGATCGATATGGTCGAACGCGGCTTGTAGGCCTACCGTTGGCCCCTGCCCGGTCCCTCGACCCGTACCTCGCGGAGCCGCGCTGCCACCCGAACGGGTCGCAGAGACTAAAGCAATGCTTCCCCGCGTCCGATAAAGGAGTAGGACGTAGCAAGTTAGTATCCCAAGGGGGGATTCGTGGGAAGGTTTGTCGCACTGGCCGTGGCCCTGACGCTCGGTCTGGCATCGACCCTGGCTTACAGCGGTTCGTCGTCCGCGCAGTCGGACAGGTCCATCCTGAGGGCGTGCGCCCCGAGCGAGGGGAAGATCGAGGCCCGCGGCCTCCCGCCCGTCGTCGACGCGGGGGATTGCCCCGTCGGGGACCGGGTGATCTCGGACAACGGGGCGAGCAGCACGCTCCCCCCGCGCGGCGAGAGCGTGCACGTCGAGACGCTCGGCGTCTCCGGCGCTCAGGAGCTCGTGATCGAGCACCGTCCGGACGGTGCGATCGAGCTGGCGAAGGTCGGGGACGACTCGGCGGCGAACGAGCCCGCGAGGGCCACGAGGGCGACCGGGCCGAGCGAGTGCTCCGACCGCGCCTTCACCCCCCTCTCCTACCGCGTGGAGCCGGGCCTGAGCTACTACTTCAACCGCGCCACGACCCCGTCGGAGATCACGCGCACCGCCGCCGAGGCCGCGGTCCGCAGGGCGACGACGAACGTCGCGAACACGAGGAACGCCTGCCGGCTCGGCGACAGGGTCTCCGTGGGCATGGCCTACGCCGGCGCGACCACTGCGGTCGCCGGCGTCTCCGCCTCCGGGACCTGCGCGGCCAACGACGGCAAGAGCATCGTCTCCTTCGGTACCCTCTCCTCCGGGGCCCTCGCCGTCACCTGCACCAACTACCTCGTGGGGGGCGGCGGCCCCGACCGGGTCACCGCCTCGGACATCAGGATCAACACGGGCCCCAGGTGGACCACGGCCCCGACCGCCCGCTCGTGCAAGAACAGCTACGACCTCGAATCCGTCCTGACGCACGAGCGCGGCCACACCTTCGGCCTCAGCCACGTCTCAGAGGGCAGCCACGGCAACCTCACCATGAGCACCAGGTCGAACGGGCCCTGCCAGGCCTCCGAGCGTACCCTCGGCCGCGGCGACGTCCTCGGCCTGGACGCCAAGTACTAACCCCTCCCGCAACACCAGACGCGGCCCTCCCGCTCCCTCCGGCAAAACGCCAACAGGAGCAGAAGGGCCCTTCTCATCCCCCCGCGCCTCTGCTCTCTCCCCCGACCTCGCACGAATACCGCAAGAAACGGCCACAACGGCGGTACCCGTTACGTCCGACTCTGCATCCACCCCATCCTGTCGTGCCGTTTCTCGATCTTTTGTTCTCTTTTAACGGTATCCCTTGACCAAAGTGCACGAACGCGGGCAACACTACCCTACGCATACCATGTCGGGGGATGGGAGATTGATGATGCAGCGCAGAATGCGGGCGGTCCTCGTGGCCCTCTTCGCCTTGTCCGTCTTGGCCCTGCCCGCCTGCGGCTCCGAGCCGGACGACGCCCAGACCGGACCGAGTACGGCTCCGGCGCGGGCGGAGACCCAGAGCCCGTCTCCGGGTCCGGCAACAGGAGAAGAGCCTGCAGTCGGGGAGAGCCCCGGCGGGCCGTCCGGTGGAGAAGAGGCGAGGACCGAGGGCGAGGCCGAGCCCGAGAAAGCCGCGCCCAGGCCGGTGGAGACGGTCCGGCTCGCGGCCAAAAAGACGGCGAAGGCGAGGACCGCCAAGTTCACGATGTTCATGGACTTCTCCGGGCTGGCGCCGGCGGGTACGAACGGTCCCGACGCGTTCAGCGTCCGGGTGGACGGGGCGGTGGACTTCGACAGGAACGTCTCCAGGTTCACCATGAACATGCCCTACATCGGCCAGATGAAGGTCCGCCAGATCGGCCCGGACGTCTACCAGAAGATGCCCGAGTACGTCCGCTCCCAGCTGCCCTTCGAGGAGGCTTGGATCCGCTGGAGGGACGACAGCCTCGCGACAGGAGGGTCCGCCGGCCAGGCCTCCGATGCCCGCACCGGCACCCCGGACGACGTAACGGGCGAGCTGGAGTACCTCCGCGGCGTCTCGGACGGGGTCGAGGAGGTCGGCAGGGACTGGGTCCGCGGCGTCGCGACGACGCACTACCGCGCGGACATCGACGTGGACGTCGCCGCCGAACAGGGCAGCGAGAAGCTCCGCGAGGCCTTCGGGGAAGTGAGGGATGAGCTGGGGCTCACGACCCTGCCCGTCGAGACGTGGCTCGACGACGAGGGCCGGGTCCGCCGCTTCAAGATGGAGGTCCCGCTGGACACCCCCGAGCTCAGGGACGCCGGCATCGAAGACGCCACGATCTCGCTGACCGAAGAGGTCTACGACTACGGCGCCCCCGTGCGCGTAGAGGCACCGCCCGAGGAAGACACCATCGACGTGGAGGAGATCGAGGAGCGGTCCCGCACGCGCTCGACCTAGAACGCAGAGCCGCCGGCCCTCCGCGGGCGCGGAGATACCGGCGGCGATGGCCCTCGCGCGGGAGCCGGGTCTAGTCCACCATCGGGATGCCGAGGTGGTCGTAGGCCCGCCGCGTCGCCACGCGCCCGCGGCTCGTGCGCTGGATCAGGCCGCTCTGCAGGAGGTACGGCTCGTAGACGTCCTCGACCGTGTCGCGCGCCTCGCCGAGGGCCACGGAGATCGTGCCGACCCCCACCGGCCCGCCGCCGAACTTCTCGATGACCAGCGCCAGGTAGTCGCGGTCGATGCGGTCGAGGCCGAGGTCGTCCACGCCCTGCATCAGGAGGGCCGCGGCGGCCGTCTCGTCGTCTATCGTCCCGTCGCCCATGACCTCCGCGTAGTCGCGGACGCGCTTGAGGAGACGGTTGGCGATGCGCGGCGTCCCCCTGCTCCTCATGGCGAGCTGCTGGGCCCCGGCCTCGGTGATGCGGACCTTCAAGATGCCGGCGTTGCGCACCACGATCTTCTTGAGGTCCTCGGGGGCGTAGTAGTCGAGCCGGGCGTTGAACCCGAACCTGTCGAGGAGGGGCTTCGTCATCAGGCCGGTGCGCGTCGTCGCGCCCACGAGCGTGAAGCGCGGGACGTCCATCCGGATCGTGCGCGCCGACGGGCCCTGGCCGAGGACGATGTCCATCGCGAAGTCCTCCATCGCGGGGTAGAGGACCTCCTCGATCTGGCGGTTGAGGCGGTGGATCTCGTCTATAAACAGGAAGTCGCCCTCTTCGAGCTGCGTGAGGATCGCCGCCATGTCCCCCGCCCGCTCGAGGCTCGGCCCGCTGGTGATGGAGATGTCCACCCCCATCTCGGCCGCGAGGATGCGGCAGAGCGAGGTCTTGCCGAGCCCCGGGGGCCCCGCGAGCAGCATGTGGTCGAGGGGCTCCCCCCGCCGCTTCGCCGCCTCCACAAAGACCCAGAGGTTCTCCTTGAGGGCCTCCTGCCCGATAAACTCCTCGAGCGTGCGGGGCCTGAGCGTCGGCTCGTCGCCCTCCTCGTCCTCGGAGGGGTCGACGGCGCTCTCGAAGCCTGCGGCCCCCGTTATGTCCTCGGGGACCTCTTCGTCGCGCTCGCCGTCTTCCCAGGGGCCGCGGCCCACCGTGAAGTCGTCCATCTCTTCCATCCCGCCGTCCGGCCCCTCGCCCGCCCCGCGGACCGGGCGCCGCTCCCCGTCGAACCCCTCGGAGCTCAACGCCTGCTGCCTATCCGTCGCAACGCCTCCTTGACGTATCTCTGCACCGAATCCTGCGGCGGCACCGCCTGCAACGCCCTCTCGGCCTCCTCGATGGAGTACCCGAGCGCCGCGAGGGCCTCGCGCGCCTCGATAAACGGCCCGCCCGCGCCGCCCCCGATGCCGGGGTCGAACGACCCGAGGTTCTTGCCCTTGAGCTCCAGCACCAGCCGCTCGGCCGTCTTCTTGCCGAGCCCCGGCACCGAGGCGAGCTTCACCACGTCGCCCCGCCCTACCGCCTCGACGATCTCCTGCGGCGAGAGCGATGAGAGGATCGCGAGCGCGAGCTTCGGCCCGATCTTGCTGACCGCAGTGAGCGTATCGAAGGCGGCGCGCTCCTCGCGCCCGGCGAAGCCGAAGAGGAGCATCGCGTCCTCCCTGACCACCATGCGCGTGTGCAGCACGCAATCCTCGCCCACCGCCGGGAGCGCCCTGAGCGTCGACGCCGAGGTGGAGGCCCGGTAGCCCACCCCGCCGACGTCGACGACGACGCCCTCCATGTCCTTCTCTGCCAACTGTCCGCGAAGCCTGTGTATCATCGCCTGATTATCCCCCACGCCCGGCTATTTCCCCACCCCCAACTTCTTGCCGGCCCTCCCGCCCTCCATCCTCAGGGAGAACGCGTGGCAGATCGCGATGGCCAGCCCGTCGGCCGCGTCGTCGGGGCGGGGGATCTCCGGCAGCTTCAACAGCGCCTTGACCATCTCCTGCACCTGGCGCTTGTCGGCCCTCCCGTAGGACGTTATGGCCTGCTTCACCTGCAGCGGCGTGTACTCGGCGACCTCGATCCCGGCCCGGTACGCCGCGAGGATCGCGACCCCCCGAGCCTGGCCGACGCTGATCCCCGTGGTGACGTTGGTGTTGAAGAAGAGCTCCTCGACGGCCACGGCCTGCGGCCTGTACCCCTTGACGAGCTCCGTGACCCCATCGAAGAGCCGACCCAGGCGCCTCGGCATCTCCCACGTCGAGGGCGTGGTGATTGCGCCGTGCTGCACGTAGCTCAGGCGGGTGCCCAGCGGCCCGCCGGTGCGGATCACGCCCCAGCCCATGGTCGCCGTCCCGGGGTCTATCCCCAGGATCGTCGTGCCGCCGCGCCTCTCTGCCATCTTCACCACCATGCCGGGAAACAGGTTAACCCGTCCCCAAGGGGCCTGCACCGCTCACCACATATGGTACGCCACCGCCACCGCGCCACTACCCCGGATCTACGGCGGCCCCGGTCCGGACCGGCTCTTCGGCCATACCGGCACGGACTCGCTGGATACCCTCAACGGGATCCGGCCGAACGACCTCGCCGCCGGCGGCTCGGGCAGGGATTCCTGCGCCACCAACGCCGGCGACAGGGTGAGGTCCAGCCCGTAAGCCGCAGGCATCCGGTGCGCCGTGCTAGCATCCCCTTGACACTCGAGGGACGGGAGAGAACATGACGGACTACTTGCCCGGGATCTACAAGCAATTCGAGAAGCGCTACCCCGGCGTGAAAGAGGCCTTCGACGCCCTGGGCGCCGCCGAGCACGAGGCCGGGCCGCTCGGCGAGAAGGAGCGAAGGCTCGTCAAGCTAGGGGTCGCCGTCGGCGCGGAATCGGAGGGCGGGGTCCGCTCCCACGTCCGCAAGCTCCTCGGGGTGGGGGCGTCGGAAGAGGAGATCCTGCACGCCATCGTTCTCTCGCTCACCACCATCGGCTTCCCCGCGACGAACGCTGCCCTCTCCTGGGCCGAGGACGTCCTCGCCGAAGAAACCAAGTAGAGGTTTCCCCGCTCAAAACCCATCTCCGCCTCGCTGGCTCGCGCGGAGCACGGCGACGAACACGAGGACGCAACTTGAACGAGCCCGGCCTGAGCAGGGAGATGCTGCTGGAGAATCTGAGGTGGCTGGCGGCGGGCAACCCCGCGTACGCCGGCACCGACGAAGAGGAGCGCCAGAACCCCGAAGTAGCCCGCCTGATGGCGGAGGATTTCCTGCTCTCCTACGTGGACGACCGCGAGATCACCGACCTCTTCGCCCGAGTTCGCGAGCGGTGATCTCGGCGGCGCCCGCCGCCGGTCAGCCGAGCGGCGAGCAGAGCCACTCCACGGCCTCGCGCCCGATACCCGGCGGGACCACGTGCCCGCCCTCGAACTCCCGATAGCGCACCTCGTACCCCGCGCGCTCAAGGTCCGGGACGATCCTGCGGCTGCACATGTCGATGGGCAGCCACCCGTCGCGCGTCCCGTGGGAGACGAAGAAGCGCGGCGAGCCGACCCGGCTAGCCGGCGCCACGAACCCGGGCGAGAACGCGAGCACGCGCGTGAACAGGTCCCCGTTCGACAGCCCGAGGGAGAGCGCGTAAGAGGCCCCGTCGGAGTACCCCCCGACGGCGACCCGGGCGGGGTCCACGGCGTGGGATGAGAAGACTTTCTCCAGAGCCACGTCGAGGGCCGCGGCGTCCGGCCCATACCGCCCGCGCCCCACGACGACGTCCCCAGGTCGGCCCGCGCGACGTGGGAGCGAGCAGGATCAGCCCCGCGGCGTCCGCATGCTCCCTCAGCTGCGCCAGACCGTCGCGCGCGTCCTCGCCCGCCCGTGCAGCAGCACCACCAGGGGCCGTGGCCGGCTCCTCCCGGTACCCGGCCGGGACGTACAGATACCCCCGCGAGCGCCACCCTGACCGAGATGACGCAGACCGAGCGAGGCCTCGCCGGTGGGCCTCCCCGGCCGCGCCCGCAGACGCCCCCCTCGTAAGACTCCGACAAGCGAACGCTCCTAGCCCTGGGCACCCCGCAACCGGGCCCCGTCGTCCTCCACGAGCAGGACCGCCCGAGCAGAGGCCGGTCCTATCCCGTTAAGCGGGCTACGATCGTGGCCCTCCTACGACACGAGAGCGGCCGGGGAAACCCGGCCGCTCATCACGCGTGCTATCGGTCGACGGGGACGCGCCTCGTTGACCGCGGCACGCCCAGACCCGGAGTCTTCGGGCCTCCGAGACCCTCGTCGAGCTCTCTACTGCTGGCGCGCCTGTTCCTTGACCTGCTCCTGCTGGCCCAGCATCGGCCGCTGCTCCGGGAACTGCACGTCGTTGACCGTGATGTTGACCTCGGTGACCCTCAGCCCGGTCAGGTTCTCGACGCGGTTTATGACGTTGCGGCGTACCGCCTCGGTCGTGCGCGGGATCGCGACGCCGTACTCCAGCGCCACCGTGAGGTCCACGGCCGCCTCCTCGTTGCCTACCTCCACGTTCACGCCTGTAGTGGGAGCAGGGCCGCTGGAGCTGCCGGTAACGGCGCCCGTCACGCTCCCCAGGAAGCCCCCCACCGCCGCGGAGGTACCGCCGCCCACCTGGACCTTCTCTATCTCCTGCGCCGCGATGCCGGCGATCTTCTTGACCACGGCGTCGTCTATCGTGGTGCCGCCCCTGTCGCTACTGAGCGCGCTCTGGCCCTGCTGTCCACCACGGGTTCCCTGTTCGGTCATTCTCTCGATCTCCTTTCCCTGGATCCCCGGCCGGGCTCAGTTCACCCGACCGGAGATCGAAACGAACTCACTCTGCGGTCTTAGACATCCCCGTCGTTGCGGCGGCGGGAGGTGCCGGAGGCGTCGTCGACGTCGACCTCTTCCTTGCGCACGTCCTCCTCGACGATCTCCTCGTCCTGGGCGACCTCCTTGCGCACACGGACCTCTTCCTTCACGACCGGCTTCTTGTCGACGACGACCTCCTCCTCGACGACGGGCACGCTGACCTCGTCCTCGCCGATCTCGCCGGGGGAGGCGTCGCGGTCCACCGGCACCCTGTCGACCGAGACCTCCTCGCGCTTCTTCGGGACCGCGATCCTCTCGCGCTCGGTGCGCACGCGCTTTCTGACGTTGACCTGCCCGGCCTCGCGCTCGCGGACCCCGGCGCGAAGCTCCTCCTCGGAGCGCTGCACCCTTAGCTCGTCCTCGTCCTCGAGGTCGTCGCCGGAGCGCTGGTTGACGCCCTCGTTGTCCGCCGCGTGGCCGCGGAACTCGCCGGACTCGGTGTCGCCCTCGACCATGCCCGGGCCGACCCTGCCGGCCTCGGCGTCGCCGGAGGTCGTGGAGTCGTCCCGCTCGTAGGCGCCGTAGGAGCCCTGCCCCTCCTGCTGCTGGGAGGCCCCGAGGCCGTAGTACTCGCGCACCTGGCGCTCGTAGTCGGGGTGATCTCCGAGTCGTCGTCGAAGCGCGGCCCGTTCTTGACCTGCTCCTTCTCCGCCTGCACGTACAGGGCCTGCGAGCCCTCGTCCACCCGCACCGCGTCCATCGGGATGAGGGTGGAGGAGAGGCCGAAGAAGCCCATCTTCACGCCCACGTACTCGGGCCGGTCCGACTCGTCCAGGAACAGGTCGTCGACCTTGCCGACCTTGTCGCCGTCGCGGTCGTAGACGGTGTAGCCGGCGAAGCGGTCCTCCACCGCCGTGAACCTGTCCGTGCGCTCCTCGCGTTCCATCAGGGATCCCTCCTCTATCGACGTCGGCCCAAACCCGGCCAACTGGTGCTGCTTACGTCATGTGGGGTATACCCTCCCTATAGTGCGGTAAACGACGAACCGTACGGGCGCCATAGGCGAGCACGTTCAACCGCTCGGATCACCGCTCGACGAAGCCGATCTCGCCCTCCAGATCGAAGCGCACCACAGCGACGACCGTACATCACGCCCAGGTCTTGAGCGTCAGCAAGCCGGTTCCGAGGGGATTCCTTGCGATCAGGTCGGGCCCTCTCTGAACCAGGCAAGAAAAAGCGGCCGGGGTAGACCGGCCGCCGAGGAAGAAAATCTGTTGCGGGGAGAGGGCTAGCCTGCCACCTCGGCCATGACCTCGTCGCTTATGTCGAAGTTGGCGAAGACCTCCTGGACGTCGTCGTTGTCCTCGAGCGCGTCGATAAGCCTGAGCGTCTGCTTCGCGGTCGAGACGTCGAGGTCGATGCTGTTCTGGGGCTGCATCGTGATCTCGGCGTTCTCGAACTCGATGCCCGCGTCGCGCAGCGCGTCCCTTACCGCCGTGAAGTCCTCGGGCGAGGTGACCACGCGGTAGTCGCTCTCGGAGGTCTCGACGTCCTCGGCCCCGGCCTCGAGCGCCGCCTCCATAAGCTCATCCTCGTCCACCGAGTCGATGGGGACCAGGATCACGCCCTTCCGCTCGAAGAGGTACGCGACCGAGCCGCTCGTCCCGAGCTTCCCGCCGTTCTTGGAGAAGACGTAGCGGACGTCGGAGGCCGTCCTGTTGCGGTTGTCCGTCAGGACGTCGACGAGCACCGCGACCCCGCCCGGGGCGTAGCCCTCGTAGGTGATCCGCTCGTAGGTCTCGCCGTCGGCGCCCGCGCCCGTCCCCTTGTCTATGGCCCGCTGGATGTTGTCGTTGGGCATGTTGGCGCCCTTGGCCTTCTGAACGGCGAGACCCAGCGCCGGGTTCATCTCGGGGTCGCCCCCGCCCTCGCGCGCCGCCACCGTGATGGCCTTCGAAAGCTTGCCGAAGAGCGCCCCGCGCTTCGCGTCGGCCGCCCCCTTCTTCCTCTTGATGGTGGACCATTTGGAGTGTCCGCTCATATACCGCATACCTCCCGTAAAAAGTACTCGTGGAACCGCACGTCGTCCGTGAGCTCCGGGTGGAAGGCCGTGACGAGGATGTTCTCCCCTTCGCCGCGACGATCCTCTCCCCTACCTTCCCTATGACTTCTACCCCGGGCCGACGTCCTCAAAGAACGGCGCCCGGATGAAGACGCCGGTGAACGGGCGGTCGAACCCCTCGACGTCGAGGTCCGCCTCGAAAGAGTGGACCTGCCGCCCGAAGCCGTTGCGCTCGACGAGCGCGTTCATGAGCCCGAGAAGGGCTGCCTGCCGCCCGTCGTCGCCGAGGCGGCGAGCACCATCCCGGCGCACGTCCCCCAGACGGGTCCACCCTTGTAGAAGTAGCTCCTCACGCTGTCCAGAAGCCCCGTCTCCACCATCTGCTTCCCGATGGTGGTGGATTCGCCCCCCGGCACGATCAGCCCGGCGAGCCCCATCAGGTCCTCGCTCTTGCGCACCTCGACGGGCTCGACCCCGAGCTTCCTCAGGATCTCGACGTGCTCGCGCACGTCCCCCTGCAACGCCAGCACTCCAACCCGCGTCGGGCCGGACTCCTCGCGCTCGGCCTTCCGAGCCGTTACCGGCCGATCGCCTTTTCGAGCCGTTACGGGCCGGCCCCCGCCGTTGTTCCCGTTACCAGCCACGCGAAGCTAGTTTCTCCCCCTCCGAGAGGTCGCCCATCTCCCGGCCGACCATCGCCTCCCCGAGGCCCGGCTGACCTCCGCGATCACCTTCGGGTCCTTGAAGTGCGTCGTCGCGCGCACGATCGCCCGCGCCCTCGACGCCGGGTCCCCGCTCTTGAAGATGCCGCTCCCCACGAACACCCCGTCCGCCCCGAGCTGCATCATCAGCGCCGCGTCGGACGGCGTCGCGATCCCGCCCGCCGTGAACAAGACGACCGGCAGCCGCCCGTTCTCCGCCACCCAGCGCACGAGCTCGTACGGCGCCCGAAGCTCCTTCGCCTCCGCCATCAGCTCCTCGTAGTCCAGCACCGTCAGCTTCTTGATGCCGCCGACGATCGAGCGCATGTGCCTGACCGCCTCGACGACGTTGCCGGTCCCGGCCTCGCCCTTGGACCGGATCATGGCCGCCCCCTCGCCGATGCGCCTCAGCGCCTCACCGAGGTTCGTCGCCCCGCACACGAACGGCACTTCGAACGCCGCCTTGTCGATGTGGTGCGCCTCGTCGGCCGGCGTCAGCACCTCGGACTCGTCGATGTAGTCGACCTCGAGCGCCTCGAGGACCTGCGCCTCCACGAAGTGCCCGATCCTGGCCTTCGCCATCACCGGGATGGAGACGGCCTCCTGGATGCCCTGGATCATCTCGGGATCGCTCATCCTCGCGACCCCGCCCTGCGCCCTTATGTCTGCCGGGACCCGCTCGAGCGCCATCACCGCGACCGCTCCGGCCTCCTCGGCTACCTTGGCCTGCTCGGCGTTCACCACGTCCATGATGACCCCGCCCTTGAGCATCTGGGCCATCCCGCTCTTCACCCGGAACGTCCCGGTCGACTGCCCGTTCTCCATGCGTAACTCCCGTCGGTGCTAACGAAATCCTGCCGAAAATGTATGAACGTATCTTACTACCGACACCCCCTCACGCCAAACCTGCCCGGCGCTCGCGCGGGGGAGCCCGCCTAAACCTTCTGCTGCTTCTCGCGCTCCTCGGCGAGCCCCTTCGGGAACACCCTCAGCGCCTCCTTCACGCCGTGGGTCACGGCTCCTACCGCCGCGGGCACCGCCCTTGCGAGCGAGTTCCCCAGCCGTCCTGCTCGCCCGTCGGGTCATCGCCGCCTCCCCGGCGGCGGCCAAGCGCGGCGCTACTCTATCTCGATCCGCTCCCGGCGCTCCGCCCCGGCATCCTGCCCCCGCCCCTCGGGGCGCGCGAGAGCGCCGACGCCCCGCAGGACCTCCAGCCCCGCCCGGCGAAAGTGCCCGGTCGCGCGCCTGCGCCGTTCCCCGGCACCAGCACGTAAGCCAGGACGCCGAGTATCGGCGCGCGGCGCCTCCTCCTATCCTCCGTCATCCGCGAGCCTCACCTTCAGCTTGTCGCCCTCCATGCGCGCCCCGCCGCCCGCAGCCGCACCATCGAGTCCGGCAGCAGGACGCTCCGCCGGTAGCCGCCCACCCGCACCGAGAGCTCCGCCCCCTTCTTCGACAGGTCCACGCTCCCCTTCTCCAGGAGCGGGAGGTTCAGGATCACCTCGTACCCGCCGTCGGCCTTGACGATGTCGTGGGCCGCCCCACGGAAGTAGCGCCGCAGCGGGTCCTCCCCGCCGAAAATCTCCTCCGCCAGCGCCGAGAGCGCCTCGACGCCGTACATCTCGCGCTCGAAGAGCCGGGCCTTGAAGATGGGGAGCGGCGAGAACGCCTCCTCGATGCTCCTCAAGTGCCGGCCCTGCGACTCCCGCCACCTCTCGAAGTACGGGTCCGAGACCTCGTCCGGCAGCAGACGATTCACCACGACCGCGTCCACGGCGTAGTCGTACAGGTTCAGGTACGTGTACGCCCTCCGGGACTCGGCGACCACCATCTTCTCCGCGTTCGTCACGAGCCGCACCGACGTCTGCTCGGGGTCCGTCAGGACCTCACCCACGCTCGCCACCGCGTCGTAGAAGCGCTGGAGAGCCCCGAAGAAGCTGTCCTCGGGGAGCGGTGGCAGCGCCTTCGTCCTCGCCCGCCGCGCGAACGGACGTACCAGCTTCGCCGCGCTCCTCTGCACGGGGAAGATCTTCTCGACGTACCAGCCCATCTGATCCGGCAAGCTCAGGAGCCGCAGCGTCTCCCCCGTAGGGGCGGCGTCCACGACGAGGGCGTCGTACAGCCCCTCCTCGTGGTGGCGCCGGACCATTAGGAGGCCGAAGATCTCGTCCATCCCGGGCAGCATCGCCAGCTCCTCGGCCGCCAGCGCCTCCGTCCCCTGCCACTCGAAGAGCGTGGTCATGTACTCCTGGATCTCCGCCCAGTGCTCCTGGATCATGGTCCCCTGATCCATCTCCTGCGCGAACAGCCCCTCGGCCATCTCCCTCGGCTCCGGCCCCACAGGCTCGTCGAACGCGTCCGACAGCGAGTGCGCGGGGTCGGTGCTCATCACCAGCACCTTCTTGCCCGACGCCGCGGCCTTTACCGCCGTGGCGGCCGCGACGCTGGTCTTCCCGACCCCGCCCTTTCCGGTGTAGAGAACCGTCCTCAAGCGCTCGGCGGAGGAGCCGGCACGTCGGTGACCCCCATGAGGAGGGCGAGGGAGACCGCGAGGACGAGGTACACGGCCCCGACGGCGAACCTGTGGCGCGGCTCGATCTTGTGGTAAGCCTGCCCCTCGGGCGTGTTGCGCGTCTTCCAGCGGTGCCAGAGCTCCGGGCCACCGAGAAAGGCGACGAGCAGCAGGAACAGCGGGCTGATCGCCGACGTAAGCATCAGCGCGGCCATGAGGCCCACCCCGAGGATCCAGAACGCCGGCGAGAGCGCGCCTATCGCCCGCCCGCCGTCCAGCGGCAGCACGGGCAGCAGGTTGATCAGGTTCAAAAAGAACCCGACGTACGCCAGCGCCAGCAGCACGGGCTCCTGGGTCCACGCGTAGAGCCCAAGCACGCCGAGCGCCCCCAGCGTTCCGAGCACCGGCCCCGCGAGCCCCACCCGCGCCTCGGCCAGCGCGTTCTTGGGCAACTGCTTCATCGCCACCAGCGCCCCGAGGAACGGGATGAACATCGGAGCGGACGCCGGTATCCCCTCGCGCTTTAGCTGCAAGACGTGGCCCATCTCGTGTACCCAGATCAGGGCCACGAGACCCACCGCGAACCACAACGGGAAGAGCAGCGCGTACGCCCCGATGCTCAGCAGCGCCGTCAGCGCCGTCCCGACGAACTTGATCTTGAGCAGGGCGAACAGGACGAACTTGAACTTCGCCAACAGAAACCCGATGGCCGCGAGGGGCGCGAGGAGGCGCTTGACCGTCCTCCACATGCCGCCCTCGGGCCTCACGGGCTCGTACGTCGGTGCCTCGGGCGCTCTTGCAGGTCGCTGCGGAAGATGGGCTCGTCGCCGCGTCCCCGGTCGTCCCCGCCGAAAGAATGTCGATCCATGCCTACATTATACCGCCGAGCCCGCGCGGCCCGTGGGGCCGCGCACACGCTACGAGATCGGCGGCTGGCTGTCTTCGTTTATCTCCTGCCGGTAACGCCGTCCGTCCTCGAAGGCCTGCTGCTCGTCCACCTTGTAGATCGCCTCCGGCGCCGCCTCCAGACGCCCCCTGACGATAGGCTCCCCGCTCACGTCGGAGAGGCCATAGGTGCCCTCCTCTATCTTCTGCAACGCCCGCTCCACGTGGCCCAGGCGCCCCTCCATCGCCTCACCGACGGTCGCGTCCATCTCCCGCGTGAACATCGACTGGCTCATGTCCCCCGAGTCGTGCTCCGTGAAGTCGCCCTCGTCCTCGGCGCGGTTCTGGTTGTCTCCCTCCATCCCCTCGACGATCCTGCGCAGCTCCGCGCGCATCTCCTCGAGCCGCCCCTTCTGCTTCTGTACGAACTCCTGATCAATCTCGGGATGAGCCACCAAACTCTCCTAACCTAGTCTCAGACCTACGGGCGCGAATACTAACCGCCCACGCTCAACTTACCGCAATCGGCCTCACGCCACACGTGCCTTCTAGCCGTCCTCAGGACGCGCCGGCCCCTGCTCCTCGGAAGCAATCCCAGCCTAACGAGGCCGGTCCTCCCGTACCGCGCGAAGCCGGACGCCCGTGCCTTCGACTTCGCCACGACTCCGATACCGTCGCACCCACTCATCGCGCTCGGAGACCACTCAGCCGGCACGTTGGCGAGGGTTTGTGCCAGCCACAAACACCACGGCGATGCGGCGACGCGCGTAAAAGCATAAAGGTCCTACGTAGTAGCACCTGGCACGTACGAGGAGAGCCTGGTAGTCTTCGCGCAGACCGGGAGGAGGATCCGACGGATACGCAGACGATAACGTGGCTCGTGGGTGACCCACGGTTCTGGTATGGGTTCGTTGCTTGCGCGGCTCTCGTGTTCCTCGCGTTGCTGCCCGGGGTACTCTTCCCGCGTAGAAGAACGGTCGTCCTCTATGAGCCCCACGACCGCGCGCCCGTCCCCTACTCGGACCCCTTCTACAACGCAGGCTCCGAGAAACTGAGGCACGCCAGGACCGGTACTGCGCTCCGCGAACACCGGGAAAGGCTCAAGCAGACGCGTCTATCCTACGACACGCGGCGCTCCCCGCAGGCTTCCCACATCCGGGAGGCCCGGAAGCTAGCGGTGTGGCACCCCCACCCCGACGACGCCATGCCCTCGTGGGGGCTCTGGTAGCACCGTCTTCTAGCAACCCGTAAGATCAACGTCCCGAACGACAAGAAGCCCCCGGCGCAAACCGGGGGCTTCAGATCACGATCTAATAAAGAATGGGCGACGACCTACTCTCCCACAGGGAGACCCTGCAGTACCATCGGCGCTGGCGGGCTTAACTTCTCTGTTCGGAATGGGAAGAGGTGTATCCCCACCGCCATCGTCACCCTTTCAAAAGGATCAGCGTATTCGGTTGTAGAACGCCCGGAGGCACATCTGATCTTTGAAAACCGCATAGCACGATAAAACATCAAGCCCTCGACCTATTAGTACCACTCGGCTGAACACATCGCTGTGCTTACACCTGTGGCCTATCAACCTGGTGGTCTACCAGGAGTCTTACTCCCTCATGGGGATGGGAGATCTTATCTCGAGGCGAGCTTCCCGCTTAGATGCTTTCAGCGGTTATCCCTTCCGAACATAGCTACCCGGCGGTGCCCTTGGCAGGACAACCGGTGCACTAGAGGTTCGTTCACTCCGGTCCTCTCGTACTAGGAGTCACTCCTCTCAAATCTCCAACGCCCACGGAAGATAGGGACCGAACTGTCTCACGACGTTCTGAACCCAGCTCGCGTACCGCTTTAATGGGCGAACAGCCCAACCCTTGGGACCTACTCCAGCCCCAGGATGCGACGAGCCGACATCGAGGTGCCAAACAGCCGCGTCGATGTGAACTCTTGGCGGCTATAAGCCTGTTATCCCCGGAGTACCTTTTATCCGTTGAGCGACGGCACTTCCACTCGTTACCGCCGGATCACTAACCCCGACTTTCGTCCCTGCTCGAGATGTCTCTCTCGCAGTCAAGCTCCCTTGTGCGTTTACACTCTGCGCACGATTTCCGACCGTGCTGAGGGAACCTTTGGGCGCCTCCGTTACTTTTTGGGAGGCGACCGCCCCAGTCAAACTACCCGCCTGACACTGTTCCCCACCCGGATCACGGCGTAGGGTTAGAACACCAACACAGCAAGGGTGGTATCTCAAGGACGGCTCCACCGAGACTGGCGTCCCGGTTTCATAGCCTCCCACCTATCCTGCACAAGCTGTGTCAGCATCCAATGCCAGGGTATAGTAAAGGTTCACGGGGTCTTTCCGTCTTTCCGCGGGTACTCGGCATCTTCACCGAGACTACAATTTCACCGAGTCTATGGTCGAGACAGCGCCCAGATCGTTACGCCTTTCGTGCAGGTCGGAACTTACCCGACAAGGAATTTCGCTACCTTAGGACCGTTATAGTTACGGCCGCCATTGACCAGCGCTTCAGTCGCCAGCTTCGCCCGAAGGCTAACCGGCTTCCTTAACGTTCTGGCATTGGGCAGGCGTCAGCCCCTATACATCGTCTTGCGACTTAGCAGAGACCTGTGTTTTTGGTAAACAGTCGCCTGGGCCTATTCTCTGCGGCTCCGAACAGCTTACGGCGCAAGGCCTTCACCGTCCAGAGCTCCCCTTCTCCCGAAGTTACGGGGACAATTTGCCGAGTTCCTTAACCATAGTTATCTCGATCGCCTTAGTGTTCTCCACTCGCCCACCTGTGTCGGTTTTGGTACGGGCACGTACATGACTCGCTTAGAAGCTTTTCCTGGAAGCATGGGATCAACCACTTGCCCTTGCGGGATTCGGCTCGACCCTCAGCTTTTACGGGGCCCGGATTTTCCTGTTCCCCAGCCTACGGCAAAGCCCGCAGTCAACCAGCGCTGCGGTTGGCCTACCCTTCTCCGTCCCTCCATCGCTCAAACGCCATGTTCGTGGTGCAGGAATGTCTACCTGCTGTCCATCGCCTACGTCTTTCGACCTCGGCTTAGGTCCCGACTGACCCTGGGAAGATTAGCTTTACCCAGGAACCCTTGGGCTTTCGGCGGACAGGTTTCTCGCCTGTCTCTCGTTACTCATGCCAGCATTCTCTCTCCTGATCCGTCCACGCCGGCTTACGCCGCCGCTTCGACCGTTACAGGATGCTCCCCTACCACTCCAGCATAAGCTGAAGTCCGTAGCTTCGGTAAACGACTCAAGGCCCGAACATTTTCGGCGCAACACCACTTGACCAGTGAGCTATTACGCACTCTTTAAATGATGGCTGCTTCTAAGCCAACATCCTGGTTGTCTGTGCAGCGCCACATCCTTTAAACCACTTAGCCGTTATTTAGGGACCTTAGCTGACGGTCTGGGTTGTTTCCCTCTCGGAAATGAAGTTTATCCCCCACTCCCTGACTCCGGCGCTCTTACGTCCACGGTCTTCGGAGTTTGTCTGAAGTTGGTAACCTTGTGGGGCCCCGCGTCCAAACAGTGCTCTACACCCGCGACGAAACACGCCAGGCTATACCTAAATATATTTCGGGGAGAACCAGATATCGCCGAGTTTGATTAGCCTTTCACTCCGATCCACAGCTCATCCGCCCAGTTTTCAACCTAGGTCGGTTCGGTCCTCCACGAGGTCTTACCCCCGCTTCAACCTGGCCATGGATAGCTCACTCGGTTTCGGGTCTGCGGCATCTGACTCTACGCGCTATTAACACTCGCTTTCGCTTCGGCTCGCTCTTAGCTAAACCTCGCCAGACACCAGCAACTCGCTGGCCCGTTATGCAAAAAGTACGCCGTCACAGCACGAAGCTGCTCCGACCGCTTGTAAGCGTATGGTTTCAGGTACTATTTCACTCCCCTTGCGGGGTACTTTTCATCTTTCCCTCACGGTACTGGTTCACTATCGGTCACCGTTAGTGTTTAGCCTTGCGGGGTGGTCCCCGCGGATTCGATCCGGGTTTCACGTGTCCGGATCTACTCAGGTGCCGAACAGAGAGTCGCTCGAGTTTCGCCTACGGGGCTTTTACCCACTACGGCGGGACTTTCCAGTCCGCTTCGACTACCCGTGCGTTTTGTAACTCTCTAGGCTGCCCTGTGGGACAACCACGTCGGTCCTACAACCCCCAACACGCAACGCCCACAGGCTTTCACGTGCTGAGTTTGGGCTATTTCCCCTTTCGCTCGCCACTACTCAGGGAATCGAGACTTTCTTTCTTTTCCTCCGGGTACTCAGATGTGTCATTTCCCCGGGTTCCCTCCGCACACCCTATGTGTTCAGGTGCGGGTAACGAGCCGTTACGCTCGCTGGGTTCCCCCATTCGGAAATCCGTGCTTCAAAGCCCGCTTGCGGCTCCACACGGCTTATCGCAGCTTGCCACGTCCTTCATCGGCTTTCGGTGCCAAGACATCCACCATACGCCCTTAATATCTTGATGGCATTATTATCGCACTATGCAGTTTTCAAAAACCAGACGCCTCGCTCTCGCAGGCGCGCCTCTACGGCGAGGGGCCGAAGCCACCCACCGCACGGCTCCAGAGCCAAAGGCCCTGAAAACTGAATAGTAGCTAGAACAGAGAGAAGAAGGGAACCCAACGTCGAGTCTGGTCGAAGTATCCTAGGTCGAGAAGCCTCACGAGGAACTGTAAAGCTCAACCCGCTATATCGAGACCCTCGTCCGGTCGGCCGTTGCCGGCCTAACCTACTCCCTAGAAAGGAGGTGATCCAGCCGCACCTTCAGGTACGGCTACCTTGTTACGACTTCACCCCAGTCGCAAGCCCTACCTTCGCAGACCGCGTCCCGCAAGGGGTTCGCTGCGCCTACTTCGGGTATTGCCTACTCCCGTGGTGTGACGGGCGGTGTGTACAAGGCCCGGGAACGTATTCACCGCGGCATGCTGATCCGCGATTACTAGCAACTCCGCCTTCACGCAGTCGAGTTGCAGACTGCGATCCGAACTTAGACTGGCTTTGATGGGATTCGCTCCACCTCGCGGTCTTGCAACCCTTTGTACCAGCCATTGTAGCACGTTTCTAGCCCTGGACGTAAGAGCCATGATGACTTGACGTCATCCCCACCTTCCTCCGGTTTGTCACCGGCAGTCTGATGTGAGTCCCCAACTTAATGCTGGCAACACATCACAGGGGTTGCGCTCGTTGCGGGACTTAACCCAACATCTCACGACACGAGCTGACGACAGCCATGCAGCATCTGTGGTGCACCCTCGAAGGTCACACGTTTCCGTGCGCTTGCAGCACCATGTCAAGTCCAGGTAAGGTTCTTCGCGTTGCATCGAATTAAAGAACATGCTCCGCTGCTTGTGCGGGCCCCCGTCAATTCTTTTGAGTTTTAGCCTTGCGGCCGTACTCCCCAGGCGGGACACTTATCGCGTTGGCTGCGGCACGGACAGATTCGACTCCGCCCACACCTAGTGTCCATCGTTTACGGCTAGGACTACCAGGGTATCTAATCCTGTTCGCTCCCCTAGCTTTCGCGTCTCAGCGTCAGGTGTGGCCCAGCAAGCCGCCTTCGCTACTGGTGTTCCTCCGAATATCTGCGCATTTCACCGCTACACTCGGAATTCCACTTGCCTCTACCACCCTCTAGCCCGGCAGTATCCATCGCACGCCCAGGGTTGAGCCCTGGGTTTTCACGACAGACTTACCGAACCGCCTACACGCTCTTTACGCCCAATAATTCCGGACAACGCTCGCCCCCTACGTATTACCGCGGCTGCTGGCACGTAGTTAGCCGGGGCTTCCTCGAAGGGTACCGTCAAGCTCGAGGCTATTAACCTCTCGCCCTTCGTCCCCAACAACAGTGCTTTACGACCCGAAGGCCTTCCTCACACACACGGTGTTGCTGCGTCAGGCTTTCGCCCATTGCGCAAGATTCCCGACTGCTGCCTCCCGTAGGAGTCTGGGCCGTGTCTCAGTCCCAGTGTGGCTGATCATCCTCTCAGACCAGCTATCCATCGCCGCCTTGGTGGGCCGTTACCCCACCAACAAGCTAATGGACCGCGGGCTCATCCCTCGCCGGATGGCCGAAGCTACCTTTCCTCTATGGACCATGCGATCCGTAGAGCGTACGGGGTATTAGCCGGAGTTTCCTCCGGTTGTCCCCCTGCGAGGGGCAGATTGCCCACGTGTTACTCACCCGTTCGCCACTGTACTCACCCCGAAGGGCTTTCTCGTTCGACTTGCATGTCTAAAGCACACCGTCAGCGTTCGTCCTGAGCCAAGATCAAACTCTCCGAACTAGCTGCAAAAACGAGCCGAAGCCCGCTCAAAAGCTAAAGTGGTCGTGGGCGCTACCCACGGCGGCGACCTCCGTATTACTCTTGGGCCGCAAAGAGTCAGATCCCGACGTTATTTTAAGACGGGTTCACCTATCATTCTCTAGGTCTTTCGCTACTATTCAGTTTTCAAGACCTCCAAGCTCTTGCCTCTCGGCTGAGCCGGACCGGGATTATAGCACCTCGGGGGCGAAAGAAAACCCACTCGCTAGAGTGGGCGTCGGACTCTTCCCAGTTTGTCGGGAAGTCGCCCTATCGCACCGCCTCGGTTATCAAATCGCTTCCGGTCATCGGTAGAGGGAGTATAGCACCGCGATCCCGGTTGTCAAACCGTTCTCTGCGGGCTCCTCTGGGCCAAGACTGCGCCCTCTCTACCACTTCTTTTCGACCGACCCAAGCCCTCTGCCTCTCGGCGGGGCGATTATTCCGAGTTGTGTAGAACCTTTAGATTCCCACCGCCCCGGTCTCCCGGGACCGCCTCAGATGTCGGCGATGAGGAGTATAGCGCGCCGCCCCGAAGCGTCAAGCGCTTCCTCGAAAAAAGTTTCCGGGCCGTTAAACGCGCCCGGCCGAGCGCTTCTACAAGGTCTCTAGGAGGGCGCGACGAGGCGGGCGTAACGGCGTTTGCCGACCTGAATGACAGAGCCATGTAGCGTCCCGGCGTCCAGCGCGAGCTTCTCGTCTCGGACGGGCTCGCCGTCTAGCCTGACGGCGCCCCCCTTTATGAAACGCCTCGCCTCGCCGTTCGTGCCGGCGAAGCCGGCGTGGGTAATGAGGTCGACGATCCAGACCTCCCCATCCGGCAGCGCCACCTCTGGCGCGTCGTCGGGGATGCCGCGGCGGACGACGGTGTCGAAGGTGGCCTCCGCGTCCTTTACGGCGTCCTCGCCGTGCAGCATGCGCACGAGGCCGCGGGCGAGCTCGCGCTTCTGCTCGACGGGCGGGGCGTCGGGCACGGCGCTGTCTAGCAAGAGCTCGTAATAATCCTTCATGAGGTTGTCCGGGATGCTCATGGCCTTCCCGAACACGTCGCGCGGGGGCTCGGTGAGCCCTATGTAGTTGCCCAGGGACTTGCTCATCTTCGCGGAGCCGTCGGTGCCCACGAGGAGCGGCATCGTAAGGACGCACTGGGGGGTCTTGCCGTAGTACTCCATGATGTGGCGCCCCATGAGCAGGTTGTAGAGCTGATCGGTGCCGCCGAGCTCCACGTCGGCGTCCAGGGCCACGGAGTCGTACGCCTGCACCAGCGGGTAGAGCAGCTCGGTGAGCGTGATCGGGTCGCCGGCGCCGAAGCGCTTGCTGAAGTCGTCGCGCTCCAGGATGCGGGCGACGGTGGTCGCGCGCGTGAGACCTATTATGTCCGCGAGCGTGAGGGGGGCGAGCCACTCGGAGTTGTGCCGGACCTCGGTGCGGTCGCGGTCGAGGATGAGGTAGGCCTGATCCAAATACGTCCTGGTGTTGGCTTCGATCTCCTCGGGGGTGAGCATGGGGCGGGTCTTGGAGCGCCCCGAGGGGTCCCCTATCCTCGCCGTATAGTCGCCGACGAGCAGGACGGCTGTGTGCCCGAGATCCTGGAACTCTCGGAGCTTCTTTAGGACGACGGCGTGGCCGAGGTGGATATCGGGCGCCGTGGGGTCGAAGCCGAGCTTGACCCGGAGGGAACGACCGCTCGACAGCCGCCTCTCCAGCTCGTCGCGCGGGATCACGTCTACCGCGTTGGCGAAGATCCGGTCGAGGTCTCCCATTAAAGAAATGCAACCCTTTCGCAATATCCTCGTAACCCGTCCACGGTTGCTGTACTATACCGCACCGATGGCCCGCACTTATCAGAGGAGGGGCGGCAAGGCCGTGTCGAGCCCGGCGCCCGGTAAGGGCACGCTGCGGGTCGGCCCCTCCAAGGATGCCAAGAAGAACCGCGGTCGCGGCAAGGAGAGCCTCAAGGCACGCATTCTCAAGTGGTTTGGCGTGGCGTTGCTGTGCGGCGTCGTGGCGGCGCTCTTCTTCGTGGCGGGCGGTTATCTGGGTCTGGTGCGCAGCGTCGGGGAGCTGGAAGAGCCTCCGGTCGTCTCCTCGCATCCGACGTACATCTACTCCGAGCCGATCGGCGAGGCGCAGGGTTCCGCCCGCGTGGTGGGGACGATCTTCGAGGGCGAGAACCGCAAGGCGGCCTCCGTGGACGAGATGCCGGCGACGCTCCTCGACGCCCTCGTCGCGAAGGAGGACGCCCGGTTCAGGGAGCACGCCGGCGTCGACCTCGCCGGGATCATGCGCGCGCTCTGGGTGGACATCCGCGCCGGGGAAGCGGTCGAGGGCGCCAGCACGATCACCCAGCAGTACGTGAAGAACGCGTACCTCTCTCAGGACCGCTCCATCTCGAGGAAGCTCGAGGAGGCGGCGATCGCCATCGAGCTCGAGCGGCGCTACGAGAAGGACAGGATCCTCGGCATGTACCTGAACACCGTGTACTTCGGGAGCAACGCCTACGGGGTCGGGGCCGCGGCCGAGACCTACTTCAACAAATCGGTGGACGACCTTACCCTAAGCGAGTCAGCCACCCTCGTCGGCCTCCTCTGGTCGCCCTCGACGCTCGGGGTGGACGGCGAGGGGGCCATGTACCAGCGCAACTTGGTGCTGGAGAACATGTTCGAGGCGGGCTACATCACCCGCCAGGATCACCGGCAGGCCCTCGACGAGCCCCTCCCGGAGCCGTGGCCGAAGGCGCCCATGATCGAGTCCGGCCTCACGGGCCCGCCCGAGATGAGGGACTTCGCGGAGACGGTGCGCGAGGAGCTCGTGAACGAGTACGGGGCGGCTACCGTCCTTCAGGGCGGTCTGAGCGTCTACACGACCCTCGACCTCGAGGCACAGACGGGGGCCCGGGAGATGCTCTACGGGCCGGCGGGCTTCCTCGCCTACGCCGGGGACCCGGACGCTGCGCTCGTGACCATCGAGCCCGAGACCGGCTACATAAGGACGATGGTAGGAGACCGGAACACGGAGTCGCAGTTCAGCCTCGTGACGCAGGCAAGGCGCCAGCCGGGCAGCTCCTTCAAGCCGTTCGCCCTCATCGCGGCGCTCGAGCAGGGGATCGACCCGAAGACGACGCAGTTCGTCTCCGAGAAGAAGCGGTACACGATCCAGGACGCCGAGGGCAACCCGGAGAAGTGGGTCGTGGACAACTTCGAGGAGGAGCACCGCGGGCCCATCACGCTGGAAGAGGCCTTGTGGTTCTCGGACAACTCGGTCTTTACGGACCTCGTGATGAACGCCGACGGCAAGGGGCTCGAGAACGGCCCGGAGGCCATCGCCGACGTGGCGCACAGGCTCGGCGTAACGGCCGAGCTCGACACCTCGAACCCCTCCATCGTACTCGGGACGCGGGAGGTCTCCCCGATGGACATGGCCACCGCCTACGCCACGATAGCGAACGGGGGGCGCCTGGTGTCGCCGACCGGGATCAAACGCGTCGTGCAGAACGAGGGTCAGGAGAACGAGACGGTCCTGCGCGAGGAGGGCGACCGCCCCGAAGGCGAGCAGGTGATCGAGCCAGAGGTGGCGCGGGCGGCGACGGAGGTCATGATCGGGGACGTCACCGAGGGGATCGCGACGAAGGCCAACCTCGGGGAGCGCCCCGTAGCCGGCAAGAGCGGGACCTCGGAGAACTTCTTCGACTCGTGGTTTGTCGGTTTTACCCCGCAGCTCGTGACGGGCGTATGGATGGGCTACGCCGAGGGCGGCGCTACCCTGGAGGGGCTGCTCGCGCTGGACAGCAGAACCCAGAAAGGACCCCTCGCCCCGCCGGCCGTGATCTTCCAGACCCACATGCAGCGCCTCCTCGAAGGCGCTCCGGTGGAGCGCTTCGAGGGCATCGACGGTTCGCAGACCTTGACGGAGGGCAGGGAGCAAACTCCCGGCGCTCCGTCTTCTCTCGAGAGCACGACCCCCGCCGCGCCAGGTCAGGCCAACGGGTTGCAGCAGGCCGCGCCCAATACCGTTCCGGGGATAGGCGGTGCGACGGGCGCCGTGCCTCCCACGCCTCCCGGGCAACCTGTAGCGCCGCCCGTGACCGCGCCGTCCGTGACGGACCCGTCGAGCGGGGCCGCGGCGGCCCAGTACGGCTTCTAGTACTCCTAAGATTTAGGAGAAGTCAGATGGTGGGGACGGGACCGCCGCGCCTCAGCCCGCGCTCGGCGACGGTCTTGGGCGGAACGGAGACGTTGGGGTCTCCCTCGACGAGGTAACGGTAGGGTAGCTCGGTGCCGCGGCTGAGGCCGATGCGGGTGGTGGCGACGATCTCGCCTTCCGAGGCCTCCCCGTAGCGCAGGGTGAGCGGCGGGTGCGTGAGATCGTGGGCGTCGTGGCGCATCTCTATGCCCAGGGCCTGCGTGAGCTTTCCGGGTCCGGTACACAGGTCCAGCTTGCCGCGGCGCTCGGCCATAAGGTCGAGGCCCACGAGGGGAGCCAGCGCGCGGATAAGGACGGCGCTGCCCTTGCCTTCCTCCTCGCAGTTAACGTTGATCAGGGGGTACCTGCCGTAGATGAGGTAGACGTAGGCGAGGCCGGGGCCCTTGAAGATGGTCCTGTTCTTCATCTCGGGCCAGCGGTACGCGTGGCAGGCCGGATCGTCCATGCAGAGGTACGCCTCGGTCTCCACGATCACGCCGGAGGCCGTGCCCTCGTCCGTCTCGTGGGCGAGGACGCAACCCAGGAGGTCCACGGCGACCTGCCTCGGGTCGCGATCGTAGAAGTCGCGCCCGAGGACGTCGCCGAGCTCCAACGCCCTACTGCTCCCCGGTGAGGTCCGAGATACGGTGGGAGAGCTGGTCGAGGTCGAGGCCGGCCTCGGAGCGTATGGAGCCCTTGAGGAGCGGCCTGACCTGCCCGATCTGCATCTGGAGCTGGCGCAGGAGCTCCACCGCACCGCTCTCGACGCCGACCATGTCGCGCACGATCGTGCCCTCCGTCCGCCCCGCGACGAGCGGCTCGGGGAGGTTCTCCACGTACACGAGGGTCCGCCGGCCGCTGCCGCGATCCTCTTCTATCGGTACGAGCGCGACGATCTTGTCCGCCCGCACATACTTACCGAAACCCAACGAAACGATTCTGTCCTGAATTACTTTCATGATGCTGTAATTTTAACATGATTTCCGATATCTCCAACGGAGAACCCCGCATATAATGGCGCGATGGGCCGCACCGGGAGGACGCGCGAGTTGATCGGGGAGGGCGTCGAGTTGCGGCGCCACCGCAGGGAGAACTACCCGCTCTACGCGCGCTGGTACGGCGACGAGGAGGTCTGGCGGCTCACGAGCTGGGCGTCGGGGCCGATGCGTCAGTCGGCGGTCGAGCGCCTCTTCAGGGACCGGGAGCTGTCCAGCATCGACGACTCCTTCGCCATCCACCGGGAGGGGGTGGAAGAGCCCGTAGGCGTCATCGGCCTGATGAACGTGAGCGAGGCCAACTCCTCGGCGGACCTCTCGATCATCGTCGGGTCGACCGACGACCGGGACCAGGGCGTCGGGACGGAGGCCATACGGCTCCTCCTCGGGTACGCGTTCGAGGAGCTGCGGCTGCACCGCGTGGGCCTGAGCGTCTTCGACTTCAACGAGCCGGCGATCTCGGCGTACGAGAAGATCGGCTTCTCCCACGAGGGGCGCCTGCGGGGGGCCGTCCGCCGGGACGGCTCGTTCCACGATGCGATCCTCATGAGCGTCCTCGCGGAGGAGTGGGGCGCGGGAGGCCGCCCCTAACCGCTGCGCACCTCGGCGCCGAAGGCGTCGCGCAGGCGGGCGGAGACGCGATCTAGCTCCTCCTTCACCGCCTCGTCGGTGAGGGTCTCCTCGGCCTGGAACGTAAAGTTCAGGGCGACGCTCTTCTTGCCCTCGGGGACCTGCGAGCCCTCGTAGACGTCGAAGACGCGCGTCTCGGCGAGGATCGGGCTGCCGAGCGCGGCGACCTCCCGGAGCATCTCCCCGACGCGTACGTCCCTGTCGACGACGACGGCGAGGTCCATGGAGACGGCCGGCACGTTGACGAACGCGCGGAAACGGGGCTCGGGGTCGGGATCGGCGAACGCGACGTCGAGTTCGAAGGCGGCGACGGGCCACCCTTCGAGCTCGAAGCTCTCGGCGGCCTCCGGGTGCACCTCCCCCACCCATCCGGCCTCTTCGCCGTCCACGAGCACCACGGCGGCCCGTCCGGGGTGGAGGAAGGGCGTCGTGCGGGGCTCGAAGGTGGCACCGGGGATCAGCCTCTCGACGAGCCCCTTGGCCTCGAAGAAGCCCGCGGGCTTCGGCGGGACGTTCCAGCCCGCAGCGCGGACGATGCCCGCGAGCACGCCCGCGACCTTGTTGCTCTCCCCCACCCCCATGAGTAGCTCCGGGGGTACCTCGGCGTCGGGGCCCATCTCGCCGCGCATGCGGTAGCGGAGGGCGTACTCGCGCATCCCCTCCGGGCCTTCCTTCGGCTCGAAGACGTGTCCTACCTCGAAGAGGGCGCCGCCACGGGCGCCGAAGGAGCGGTTGCGGGCGGCGGCGTCGAGGAGGCCCGGCAGCAGGGTGCGGCGCAGGTTGCCCGCCTCGGCGCTCAATGGGTTCTGGAGCTTGAGGGGCGCTCCGACGTCCCCGGCGAGCCCGAGGTCCCGCGTCCAGCGGTCGGGGCCGAAGGGGTAGGTGACGGCCTCGTGGAGGCCGAGGTCGGCGAGGAGGCGGCGCAGGGCGCGGAGCTTGCGCTGCTCCGGGGTGAGGCCGCCCACCTGCGGGGCCCTCGGCAGGCTCTCGGGGACGTTCTCGAGGCCCACGAGACGGCCGACCTCCTCGATCAGGTCGGCCTCGCGCGTCAGGTCGCGCCTGAAGGTCGGGACGGTGACGGCGAGCTTGCCCTCCCCGGCCTCCACCTCGCAGCCAAGTCCACGGAGACGCTCGGCGGCCTCGCCCTCCCCGACCGGCATCCCGAGCAGGAGCTCGGCGCGCGGGAGGCGGAGCGGCACCTCCCACGGCTCGACGGGCTCGGGGTAGAAGCTGAGGGTATCGGGGGCGGGCTCGCCGCCGGTGGTCCTCGCGATAAGGTCCGTCACGCGGTTCATCGCGAAGTCGACCATATTCGGGTCGAGACCCCGCTCGAAGCGCCCGGAGGCGTCGGTGCGCAGCGCGAGGCGCTGGGAGGTCTCCATTATGTTGCGGCCCGCAAAGGTCGCGACCTCGACGAGGACGTCGGTGGTCTCGTCGCCGACCTCGGCGGTCTCCGCGCCCATCACGCCCGCCACGACAAGGCCGCGCTCCTCGTCGGCGATCACGAGCATCTCCTCGTCGAGGGAGCGCGTGTGGCCGTCGAGCATGGTCATCTTCTCGCCGGGATGGGCCCGCCGGACGACGATGCCGCCCCGGACCTCGCCGGCGTCGAAGGCGTGAATGGGCTGTCCGGTCTCCAGCATGACGTAGTTTGTCGCGTCGACGACGGCGTTGACGGGGCGCATCCCTGCGGCGTGGATGCGGCGGCGCAGCTCCAACGGCGCCTTCTCGCCGGGGCGGACGCCGGAGACGCGCCTGAGATCGTAGCGGGGGCAGAGCTCGGGGGCTTCCACGCGCAGGGTGTAGGCGCCGGTCGGCTCGCAGGAGGGGTCGAAGACCGGCTCGGGGACCTCGAACTTCGTGTTCAGGATGGCGGCCAGCTCGCGGGCCACCCCGATCATGCCCCACAGATCCGGCCGGTTCGGGTTGACGTCGAGCTCCAGGACGGTCTCGCCGACGGGGAAGTAATCCGAGACGGGGCGTCCGACCTCGTAGGAGTCGTCGAGGAGGAGTATCCCGGAGTGTTCGGCGGAGATGCCGAGCTCGCGCTCGCTCATCATCATGCCGTTGGACTCCTCGCCCCGGAGCTTCGCCTTCTTCAGCTTTCGGCCATCGGCGAGGACGCTCCCCGGCACGACGACCGGGACGCGGGCGCCGGGGTACGGGTTGGGGGCGCCGGCCACGATCTGCACGATCTGCCCCCCGAGGTCGACCTTCGCCACGTTCAGCCGGTCGGCGTTGGGGTGCTGCCCGAACTCGACCACCTCCCCGACGACGACCTCGCCGTCGAGGACGCCGAAGCGTTCGATCCCATCTACCTCCTGGCTGCGCAGCGAGAAGAGGTCGGCCAGATTGTCGGCCGAAAGGTCGAAATCTACGTACTCGCGGAGCCAGGAAAGCGGGACGCGCAAAGTGATCTCCCTCTAAGGACTAGAACTCTAAAACTGCTGAAGGAAGCGGAGGTCGCCCTCGAAGAAGAGCCTGAGGTCCGGGATGCCGTACCTGACCATCGCCATGCGGTCGGGTCCCATGCCGAAGGCGAAACCGGTGTACTCCTCGGGGTCGTAGCCCGCCTCGGAGAGGACCGCGGGATCCACCATCCCGGCACCAAGCATCTCGATCCAGCCGGCACCCTTGCAGACCTTGCAGTTGGGGTCGCTCCCGCCGCAGACGAAGCAGCTCACGTCGAGCTCTACCCCAGGCTCGACGAACTGGAAGTAGCTCGGCCTCAACCTCACCTTCACGTCCTCGCCGAAGACGTGCCGGGCCATCGCCGCGAGCGTCCCCTTGAGGTCCCCGAGGGTGAGCCCCTTGTCCACCGCGAGGCCCTCGATCTGGTTGAACATCGGCGTGTGCGTCGGGTCGGAGTCGCGCCTGTATGTCCGCCCCGGACAGACGATGTAGACCGGCGGCTCCTGCGAGAGCATCGTCCTGACCTGCACCGGCGAGGTGTGCGTCCTCAGGACGAGACCGTCGTCTAGGAAGAACGTGTCCTGCATCCCGCGCGCCGGGTGCCCCGGCGGGATGTTCAGCGCGGTGAAGTTGTAATAGTCCGTCTCGACCTCGGGGCCCTCCGCGACCCTGTAGCCCAGGCCCACGAAGAAGTCGACGACCTCGTCGATGATCCGCAGAGACGGGTGAAGGCTGCCCTTCGGGTACGGCACCCCCGGGAGCGTGACGTCCACGGCCTCGGCCCGAAGCCGCTCCTCCCGCTCGGAGACGGCGACCTCGGCGAGGCGCTCCGCGAGGGCGGCTTCGATCTCCTTTGTCGCCCTGTTCGACGCCCCGCCGACGGCCTTCCGGTCGTCCGGGGGCAGGTCGCGGATGCCCTTCTTTATCTCCGTGAGGTCGGCCGAGCGGCCCAGGTAGCGCACGCGCGCGGACTCGAGATCCTTCGTGGTGCCCGCGTCGGCAAGGGCGGAGAGGGCCTCCGTCTTCAACTCTTCTATGCGCTCAACCACGGACATCTACGGGCTATCCTAGCATACGGCCGTGGGCCTCGTAGATCAGGATCGAGGCCGCTACGGCGGCATTCAGAGACGGCGCGAGCACGGGGATGGTGACCCTGAGTGAGCACGCCACGGCCACCTCCTCCGAGAGGCCCGCCCCCTCCGATCCCACCACGAGTACGAGCTTGCCGGCGGGCAAATCGGCGGGCGCGTCTCCTCCCTCCGGCATAGCCGCCGCGGAGGCGAAACCAGCGGCGTGGGCCGACGCCAAGAAGCCGGTCGGATCGAGCTCGCGGGCCACGGGGGCGTGGAAGAGAGAGCCCATTGTGGCCCGCACGGTCTTGGGGTTGTACAGGTCGGCGGTCCCGGAGGAGAGGGCGACGCCCGCCCCGAAGGCGTGGGCGGCCCGGATCGCGGTGCCGACGTTCCCCGGGTCCTGTACGCCGTCGAGCAGGACGATCAGGTCTCTGCTCCGGAGCAGCTCGTCCGGGGGAACGTCGAGGAACGGGAACAGGGCGACGGGGCCGGTCGGGGTGGTGAGCGTGGAGAGTCTCTTGACGGCGGCGGGATCGTCGTAGGTCTCCAGCGGAGGTTGCGGCGATGAACCGACGAGGTTCCGGCCCTCGGCCAGGAAGAGGCGCTCCGCCTCGCGGTACTTCTTCTGCTTGAGCTTCGCGAGTCGCTTGAGGTCGGCCGCGGAGGGCATCAATCCAGTTCTTTGAGCTCGTCGAGGCGCCGCTTCGGGCCGCCGAGGACGAGGAGATCCCCGCGCTCCAAGGGCAGGTCGGAGCGCGGGGGATGGTATCCCCCGGCCGGCGGACTTGACGGTGACGACCTCGACGCCGTTCTTCTCGGGGAGCCGGAGCTCCTTGAGCGTCCTGCCGACCCACCCCTCCGGGGTCGTCATCCGAATCAGCGCCTCGTCCTCCCGAGATCCAGGTAATCCTGGATTCCGGGCGAGGCTATGCGGTGCGCCAGGGCCTCGCCGAACTCCCTCTCGGGCTGCACCACGTGGTCCGCCCCAACCCTCTCGAGCACCCGGGCGTGCAGCTCGCTGCTCGCACGCGCGAACACCACCGGCACCCCGAGGTCTTTCAAGATCAGGGTCACCAGCACGCTCGCCTGGTCGTTGTTCCCGACGACCACCGCAGCCCCGTCGAAGCTCTCGAGCCCGAGGTCGCGCAGGACGGTGCCCTCGGTCGCGTCGGCGGTCACGAGGCTGGCCCCGGGCAGCTCCGCCGCGAGGTCCTGGATGCGCTCCTCGTCGCAGTCTATCCCGAGGTAGTCGTGCCCCAGGGTGTCGAGGGTCCTGACCAACGAGGTCCCGACCCGGCCCATCCCTATTACGGCGAACTGCTTACTCATCCGATCGCAATATCCTCCTGAGGGTACGTGTAGCGCCGGGGCTTGGAGCGCGCGGCGAGGGCCACTATAAGGGTTATCGTCCCGACCCGCCCCATGAACATGACCGCAGCGATCAGCACCTTGCCGAACGCGCTCAACTCCGGCGTGACGTTGAGCGAGAGGCCCACCGTCCCGAACGCCGAGGTGACCTCAAAGAGGGCCGGCAACAGCGGCAAGCGGTCGGAGACCATGAGGGCGAGGGTCGCCACGAAGATGATCGACGCGCCCAGGGACAATAGAGCCAGCGCCTCGCCGACGAGGTTCCCCGGGACGCGGCGTCCGAAGGCCGTCAGCTCCCGCTCCCCGCGGATCTGTGCGACGAGGATAAGGAAGATCAGGGCGATGGTGGTCACCTTGATCCCGCCGCCGGTCGAAACAGGGGCCGTCCCTATGAACATGAGCACGGTCTGCACCGCGAGGGTCGGGTCGGTTAGGTCTGCGTAATCCACGGTCTGGAACCCGGCAGTCCTCGGTGTGACCCCCTGAAACACGGACTGCGCGAGCTTGGTACCGAGCGGCTCGCCGCCCATCGAGGCCGGGTTGGTCCACTCGAACGCCGCGAAGCTCGCCACCCCGACGACCAGCAAGATTGCGGACGGCACGAGCACGAGCTTGGAGTGCAGGGTGAGGTATCGACGCCTCGGGTAGTTGTAGAGGTTCACGAGCACCGGGAAGCCGAGGCCGCCCGCGAGGACGAGCACGGCGAGGACGAGCGTCAGGGTCCAATCACCGGCGTAGGGGTAGAGGCCCTCCGCGAGGTTGGAGAAGCCGGCGTTGCAGAACGCGGTCACGGCATGGAAGAGGCCGTAGCCCACAGCGTTCATGAGACCCACCCCGTCGAGGGCGAATCGCGCGGTCAGAAAGAGCGCGCCCGCAAGCTCCACCGCCACCGTCACGAGCGCCACCTGGCCGATCAGGCGCAGCACGTTGCGCGGGGCGTCGGGGCTACCAAGCTCCTCGCGGACGGTCAGCAGGTGCCTGAACCCGAGGCGGTCCCGGACCAGCAGCGCGCCGAGGGTCGCCGCGGTCATGATCCCGAGCCCCCCCACCTGCACCAGGCCCGCCAGAACGATCTCCCCGAAGGTACTGAGGGTCGAGGGGATGTCCACCGGGGTCAGCCCGGTGACGCACACCGCGCTGACGGCGATAAAAAAAGCGTCGAGCCAAGATAGCCCGACGCTGGAGAAAGGAAGTTTTAGGAGGACCGTCCCGAGTACGACGAACCCGGCGAACCCCATGACGATGAGCCGGGGGGCCGATATGCGCTCGAACACCGGGACGGCCCCCCGCCGGTCCTAGGCGGCCTGCAGGGCGTCCTTGGCCTTCTCGACCACCGCGGCGAAGGCGGCGGGCTCGGTCGCGGCGAGGTCCGCGAGGATCTTCCGATCAAGGTCCACCTCGGCGAGCCGCAGGCCGTGCACGAACTGCGAGTACGAGAGCCCGTGCTCACGAACGCCGGCGTTGATCCGCTGGATCCAGAGCGACCGGAAGTCCCTCTTGCGCTGCTTGCGGCCCGCGTAGGCGTAGACCCCGCCCTTCCAGACCTGCTCCTTCGCCCGCTTGTACGAGCTATTCTTTGTTCCCCGATAGCCCTTGGCCTGCTCGAGAACCTTGCGGCGCTTCTTGCGGGCGTGAAGGCTGCGCGCGACGCGTGCCAACTACTTCACCCCCAAAAGGCGCATGACGCGCTTCTGGTCGTTGGCGTGGATCGTCGTCTCGGTGTTGAGACGCCGCTTGCGCTTGGAGCTCTTCTTCTCGAGGATGTGGTTGTGACCACTCCTGCGACGCTTGAGCTTCCCCTTCTTGGTGACCTCGAAGCGCCCGGCGGCGCCCTTGTGGGTCTTCATCTTCGGCACGTTTCGTCCTCCACGTTTTCTTTTGTCTGCACTACGAAAGGAGGCTCGCGGCACGGGAGTAGCCGGTTCGCCTCCGAACAGCGAAAGATTGTACCAGACCTTGGCGCTAGGACCGGGCGGCGCTCGTCTCCTGGCTCTCCTGACGCTCGCCCCTGCCGCCGTCGGCCTTAGCCTCGGCCTTCGGGGGGACCTCCTTCTTGGGCGACATCACCATGACCATGTTGCGCCCGTCCAGGTTCGGCTGGCTCTCGATGCGGCCGAGGTCTTCCAGGTCGGTGGCGAGCCTGCGCAGGAGCTTCTCGCCGAGGTCCGGGTGCTGCACCTCGCGGCCACGAAACATGATCGTGACCTTCACCTTGTCGCCGCCGCGGAGGAAACGCTCCACGTGCCCGCGCTTGGTGTTGAAGTCGTGGTCCCCGATCTTCGGCCGGAGCTTGATCTCCCGCACGTTGATGTTGACCTGCTTCTTGCGAGCGGCCTTGCGGGCCTGCTCCTTGCGATACTTGTCCTTGCCGTAGTCCATGATCTTGACCACGGGCGGATCGGAGTTCGCAGCGACCTCGACCAGGTCCAGGTCCTGCTTCTCGGCGATCTCCTGGGCCTCCCTTATGTGCCGGATCCCGAGTTGCTCACCCTTCTCGGAGATCAGACGAACGGAACGCGCCCTGATCTGGCCATTAATCCTTGGTTCTTCTTCAGCGGCTACTGTACACCACTCCTTCCAAATTCGGCTTCTCGGGGATGGGTTGCGGCCCGAACACGGTTAAATCATACCCGAGCGTACCCCAGTCCCCAACCTGCAACTATTATACCGCGTCCTCTCTACTTCCGTCCATAAGAGCCGCGTGATGCAATCTCCTGCCCGGTGCGCTGGATAAAGTCGTCGACCCCGACGGCCTCCTGGGTCTTCTCGCCCCTCTTGCGGACGTTGACCGACCCCTCCCCCGCCTCCGCGTCCCCGACGATGAGGAGGTAGGGTATCTTCTGACGCGCGTTCTCCCGGATCTTCTTCTGCATGCTGTTCTGCGAGCCGTCGACCTCGACCCTGAGACCGGCGGCGGCGAGCTTCGCCCGGACCTCGCGAGCGTACGGGAGGTGCCGGTCTGCAACCGGGATCACGACGGCCTGTACCGGCGAGAGCCACAGCGGGAACGCACCTGCGTACTGCTCGATGAGCACCGCCATGAACCGCTCCGTCGTACCGGTGACCGCCCTGTGCAGAAGGACCGGAGTGTGCGCCTCACCGTCCTCGCCGATGTACTCGCAGCCGAGCCGGGCCGGCTGGATGAAGTCGACCTGGATCGTCGAGAGCTGCCACTCGCGGCCGAGGACGTCCCTCGCCATAAAATCCGCCTTCGGGCCGTAGAACGCCGCCTCGCCCTCGACGGGCTCGTAGGCGATGCCGGCCGCGTCCAGCGCCTCGCGCAGGGCGTCCTCGGCCCGCGCCCACTTCTCGTCGTCGGCCACGAACTTGTCCGAGCCGCGGTCGCGCAGGGAGAGGCGGACCTTGTAGTCCTCGAAGCCGTACGTGTCGAGCACCTCGCGGATAATCTCCAGCGCCCGCGAGAACTCCTCCTGGACCTGACCCTCGGTGCAGAAGACGTGCGCGTCGTCCTGCGTGAGCGCCCGCACCCTCGTGAGGCCCGTGAGCTGACCGCTCTTCTCGTAGCGGTAGAGCGTCGCGAACTCGGCGTAGCGGATCGGGAGCTCGCGGTACGAGTGCGCCTCGCTGTTGTAGAGCGTCATGTGGCTCGGGCAGTTCATCGGCTTGAGCCGGATGCGCGTCTCCCCGTCGACCATCGCGGGGAACATGTCCTCCCGGTAGTGCTCCAGGTGCCCGCTCTTGGCGTAGAGCGTCTCGTTCGCGATGTTGCTCGTCCACACGTGGTCGTAGCCGTGCCGGGTCTGGACCTCGCGCACGTAGCCCTCCATGAGGTGGCGGAGCATCTCGCCCTTGGGCAGGAAGAGCGGTATGCCCGCGCCGACGTCCGGGGAGAACGTAAAGAGCTTGAGGTCGCGCCCGAGCTTGCGGTGGTCGCGGGCCCTGGCCTCCTCGAGCCGCCTGAGGTACGCCTTGAGCTCCTTCTCCGAGCCCCACGCGGTCCCGTAGACGCGCGTGAGCATCGGGTTCTTCTCGTCGCCGCGCCAGTACGCCCCGGCGATGTTCTGGAGCTTGAAGGCCCCGAGAGCGCCGGTGCTCGGGACGTGCGGGCCGCGGCAGAGGTCGAAAAACTCGCCCTGGCGGTAGACCGTGATGTCGCCGTCCTCCAGGGCCTCGACGATCTCCATCTTGTACGGGTTATCCCCGTAGAGCTCCTCGGCCTCGGCCTTGGAGACCTGTTCGCGCACGATCGGCAGGTCCCGCGCGACGATCTCCCGCATCTTCTCCTCTATGGCCGGCAGGTCGTCGTCGGAGATCTTGCCGTCCACCTCGATGTCGTAGAAGAAGCCGTTCTCGATGGGCGGCCCGATGGTGAGCTTGCTCCCCGGGTACAGCTCCATGATGGCCTGGGCCATGGCGTGAGCCGTCGAGTGGCGCAGGACCTCCAACCCCTCCTCGGAGTCCCTGGTCACCACCTCGAAGAGACCACCCCCGTCCACGGGGGCGTCGAGGTCCACGACCTGGCCGTCGAGCTTGGCGACCACGGCATCCCTCGCGAGACGCTTGCCGATCTTCTCGGCCACGTCGCGCGCCTTCTCCCCGGGCTCCACCGCGAGCTCCCTGCCATCGGGGAGCTTTACAGCGGCCATCTTTGATCCTCCGAAGGGCTGCAAAAAGAAAACGTCATCGAGTATCTCCAAGGTTAGCGTCTCTGCTCCGCAAGGGAGATTCTAGTACCGGAACGGCCCTGGGTTTGGAGCGGCTCCACGCCCGCCGTAGGGATAAAGAGCGGGGAATGAGAGAGGCGGGCCCGCTACAGCCGCGAGCCCGTAGTTCGAAGTGGGCGATAATGGATTCGAACCATTGACCTCTTCCGCGTCAAGGAAGCGCTCTCCCCCTGAGCTAATCGCCCGTTGTGCCGGAGACCAATCGTCTCCGCCGAGAGGCGGCACCCGGAATCGAACCGGGGTTAACGGATTTGCAGTCCGGTGCCTCACCACTCGGCCATGCCGCCGTAGCCCCCGTGCCTCCGGGGCCAGAGCGGAAGACGGGATTCGAACCCGCGACCCTCACCATGGCAAGGTGATGCTCTACCAGCTGAGCTACTTCCGCGCTCTCGCGCCCCGCTCTCGCCGAACGCAGTCGTAATTTAGCACGACCCCGGAGCGCTTACAAGCGCCCCTGCGAGGCCCCTCTACCCCTCGCGCGGGAAAACGTAGTACCGCTGCACGAAGTAGCTGAGGGTCGAGGCGATGGACGTCGAGATCACCTTCGCGACGTTCCCCGCGACGACCGGTGAGAGGCCCGTGCTGTTCAGCGCGTAGTGTATGAGCAGCCAGAAGATGGCGCTGCTGACCCCGACGCCGACGAGCGCCTGCAGGGCGAAGAGCCCGCCCTGCTTGAGGCCTGGGTGGGCCTGGCCCCTGAAGGTCCAGAGCGAGTTCAGGACGTACGAGTTGACGTTCGCGAGGACGAGGGCGACGAAGTTGTAGAGCACGAACTGCCACGGCTCCTCCGTCGGGTAGGCCCACAGCAAGAGGTTCAGCACCGCAAGGTCCACGACGGCGTTGATGACGCCGACCACCGAGAACTTGGAGAAGCGTCGGGCGAACCGCCCAGCCGATCCCCTTCTCCTTCATCTCGCCATGGCCTCCCGGTAGTAACCGCGAAGGGTGGCCGTCGACGCCTCCCAGGTCCGTCCCTCGGCCGCGGTACGTGCCCGTCGCTCAAGCGCAGGCGCGTGTCCTCGTCGGCGAGCACGCGCCGGACGGCGGAGACCATGCTCTCCACGGAGCCGGGATCGTAGAGGAAGCCGCTCTCCCCCTCGGAGACGACCTCGTGGGTGGCGCCGCTGCGCGCCGCGATCACCGGCAGGCCGGAGGCGAGGGCCTCTATCATGGCGAGCCCGAGCGTCTCGGTGGTGGACGGGAAGACGAAGGCGTCCGCCGAGGCGTAGGCCTGCGCGAGCTCCTCCCCCTGTAGCATCCCCGCGAAGACCGTGGGCGTCCCCCGAAACTCGCGCTCGAGCTCGCCGCGCGCGGGCCCGTCGCCCACGATGGCGAGCCGCGTCCCCGGGACCCCGGAAAGCACCCCCTTGAGCCCGGCGATGTTCTTCTCGTGCCCTAAGCGCCCGACGTAGAGCAGGAGCCGCTCGCCGGGGCTACCGCCCGAGAGCCGCACGCGCAGGTCCTTGGAGAGCTTGTCGGGATGGAAGCGCCTGGCGTCGACCCCCTGCGGCCAGAACCGCACGCCCCGGACCCCCTCGCTCTCGAGGTACTCTTGCGTGGTCTCGGAGGTGCACAGGTTGATCCTGGCGCGGTTGTGAAGCGCGCGCACCCAGCGGCGTCCGAGCCCGCCGAGGAAGCCGAGGCCGTAAAACCGAGCGTAGACCGTCACGTTGGTGTGGTACGAGGCCACGAGCGGCGCTCCCATGCGCCGGGCGTAGAACACCCCCGAGGCCCCGAGCACGAACGGGTTGACGACGTGTACGAGGTCGGGGCGGAAGCGACGGAGGGCGCTGCCGACGCTCGGGTTCGGGGGGGCCAGCTTGATCTGAGGATACGGCGGGAACGGCACCGCCGGCACCCGATGTATGGGGGCGCCCGCGTACGACGAGGGCCCCTCCCCGTACTTCGGGGCGATGATGAGGAACTCGTCGCCGAAGGCGCCCAACTCGTCCAAGGTGTGGCGCAGGCGCGTCACGACGCCGTCGGTCGCCGGGAGAAAAGACTCTGTTACGAACGCGATCCGCAAACGTATCGCCCGGATGGTCCTACTTGTAGTGCGGCTTGCGCCAGTTCACCTGCGGGGCGAACGTCTCCGGATGGATGCGGTCCCGGTTCTCCATCGCGATCAGCAGCAGCTTCTCGACCGTCTCCTCGTTCAGGAGGTGCGGCTTCAGCCCGAGGTCTATAAGACGGGTGTTCGCAGCCTTGTAGTAGTGCGTCTCCTTCTCGACCCGCGGGTTCTCCAGGTGCACCAGGTTCGGCTCCAGATCTAGCGTCTGCGCGACCTTGGCGACGAGCTGCCCAAGCTCCAGCACCGACCACTGCTCCGTAAACTGGTTGAAGACCCGGAACTCGCCCCGCTCGGCCGGGTTGTTCGCCGCGAGCTCGATGCAGCGCACCGTATCGCGGATGTCGATAAAGCCGCGCGTCTGGCCGCCCCCGCCGTAGACCGTGATGTCGTTCCCGCTCGCCGCCTGCGCGCAGAAGCGGTTCAGCGCCGTCCCGAAGATGCCGTCGTAGTCGAAGCGGTTGGCGAGCACGGGGTCGGAGGCCGTCTCGTCCGTCTCGACGTTGTAGACGACGCCCTGGTTGAGGTCGGTGGCCCTTAGGCCCCAGATCTTGCAGGCGAAGTGGATGTTGTGCGAGTCGTGGACCTTGGAGAGGTGGTAGAAGGAGCCGGGCTGCTTCGGGTACGGCAGCGTGTCCGTCCGGCCGTTGTGCTCGATGGTGATGTAGCCCTCTTCGATGTCTATGTTCGGCGTGCCGTACTCGCCCATCGTCCCCAGCTTGATCAGGTGGCACTCCGGCACGATCTCGCCGATGGCGTACATGATGTTCAGGTTGCCGACGACGTTGTTCACCTGGGTGAAGACGGCGTGGGAGCGGTCGATCATTGAGTACGGCGCGCTCCGCTGCTCGGCGAAGTGGACGAAGGCGTCCGGCCTGAAGCGGTCCACGATCTCGTAGACGTAACGCTCGTCCGTAAGGTCGCCGGAGGCGTAGCCGATCTCGCGCCCGCTGGTCTCCTGCCAGCGGGCGACGCGGGTCGGCAGGTCCGAGATCTCCGTGAGCGAGTTGGTGCCGAGCTCCTCGTCCCAACCCCTGCGGCTGTAGTTGTCGGCTATAAATACTTCGTGACCCTGCGCCGACAGGTACAGGGCCGTCGGCCAACCGCAGAATCCATCACCACCAGCTACGAGGACGCGCACCGACCCTCCCGTCTTGAGCCTATACGAACCGAACCAGTGTACCCCTCTAAGACAGGTTTGAGACTATCGCTTGTGTAAATTCTTTGGTGCCCGCCGTGCCGCCGAGGTCCTTGGTCCTCGTCTCGGGCTCTTGAGCGCCGCCTCGATGCCGGCCTGCATCCTCTCTCCGTCCTCCTCGTGCCCCATGTAGTCCAGCATGTTCTTCGCCGAGAGGAGCGTCGCGAGCGGGTTTGCCCGGTTCTGGCCGGCGTACTTGGGGCCGAGCCGTGTACCGGCTCGAAGAGCGCGAGCTCGTCCCCGATGTTCGCCCCCGGCGCCACGCCGAGCCCTCCCGTGAGGCCCGCGCAGAGGTCCGAGAGGATGTCCCCGTAGAGGTTCGGACAGACCATCACGTCGTAGAGCTCCGGCTTCATCACGAGCTGCATGCTCATGTTGTCCACGATGCGGTCGTCGATCTCCTCGAAATCGTTCTCGTAGTCCTTGGCGACCTCGTAGAAGACGTCCCGGAAGAGGCCATCCGTAAACTTCATGATGTTCGCCTTGTGTACCACCGTTATGTGCTTGCGGCCGAGCTCCTTCGACTGCTCGAAGGCCAGACGGCAGATTCTCTCCGTACCCTCTCGCGTGATGATCTTGATCGACTCCGCCGCGTGCTTGCCGACCTGGTGCTCGACGCCAGCGTAGAGGTCCTCCGTGTTCTCCCGGAAGATAATGAGGTCTATATCCTTGTACCGGAGGTCGAGGCCCGGCAGGCTCAGGTTCGGCCTGACGTTCGCGTAGAGGTCGAGCTCCTTGCGGAGCGCCACGTTCACCGAGCGGAACCCGGTCCCGACCGGGGTGGTCAGCGGCCCCTTCAGCGCTACCTTGTTGCGCCGGATGGACTCGAGGACCTCCTCGGGTAGGGGCGTGCCCTTCTCCTCCATGACCGTCTCGCCGGCCTCGGCTACCTCCCACTCGATGTCGGTGCCGAGGGCGCCGATAACCTCCTTCACGGAGTCTGTTAGGTCGGGACCTACGCCGTCCCCCGGAATGAGAGTGACCGTCTTCGCCACGCGAATACCTCCTCGACTCGAAATTTGAGCCAGTATAGCGGTCGCGCGTTGGGGCGGCTAACGGCCCCTTTATGCGAATTGGAGAAGTATCGCGGCACCAGTTACGAAGATGATAAAGAAGATGACTACCAGCACGGGAAGGGCGACGACGGCGGCGGCCCTCTGGTTGGTCGTGGCGTGGACCTCTCGAATACCGAAGTACGCCACGTACAGCCCATATATGGCCGCGATGATGTTCACGATCGGTATCCACGTCAGCAGCTGTATCGCGGAGACGTAGCAGACCACCCGGAAGGTCGCCTCGAAGCCGCCGTTTGAGGGGCGCACGAGCAGGAGCACGAGCAGATGGTAGACGCCAGCCGTAATCAGCAGACCGATAGCCGTGAATATCGGGGCGAGGATCACGCCGACCAAGAATCCTCCGATACCTGTCGCCGCCTCGGCCCCGCTGAGTGCGGAGAACACGGATCCGAAGACGAGACCGACCAGCCCGCCGAGCAAGGCCGAGATGAAACCGCATATAAGCCCGTATACCCCCGGGTTGATGAAGTCCCCCTGCCGCGACATGCCGCGAAAGAACTCTTTGGGCCTCGTCAAGACCGCGACGGTGGTCCTGACGAAGCTGTTTATGGGGTCGGAGAGGCTGAACTCGCCGCCCGATCCTCCAGGAGATGGGCCGGCAGGAGAACGTGGCGGACCCGTCTCCCCGCTGCCGAACAGCGGGCTCGACGAATCGTCTGGGCGGCGTGAAGGCTCCCCGGAACCGCGTCCCGTGTTGAAATCCATTGTCGTCCTCCTAGGAGAGTAAGCGTTACGGAAATCTAGCCGTTGGGGTCGCCGGGCGCAACGCTCGCGCGTGTTACTGTAGAATCACTTTAACGGGTTGGAGAAGCGGGGAAGGTCTCATTTTGTCTTCCACCATAGAGACGCTGGAGCGGGAGCTGGGGGAAGCTCAGCGCGAGCGAGAGGAGCAGCAGCGGGCGGTCATCCGGGCGGAGAACGCCCACGAGGCCGTGTGCGCCGCGCGCGACGACGCGTGGTCCGCCGCCGAGGATTTCGCCCAGGACGACGAGGTCGAGCGCCTCTCGGCGCTGGTGTATCAGCGGAGGCGAGAGCTTTACGAAGCGATAGACCGCCTGAAGGCCGCGGAGGGCAAGGAGCGGAGGATCAAGAGCCGCCTCATGTACGTGCTGCCGGCGGAGCGGCGGCGCTACCTCTCCGGGACGGTGGACGAGGAGTTCGAGCGGCTGCTCCTCTCCGTGCGGCACGCCTACTCGCGCGACCTGCCCGGGGCGGAGGTCAGGGTCGTGACCGAGAAGCCGGGGGAGCTGGACTTGCGCGGGGACGCCACCTGGAGGGCCCTGGAGAGGCTGTACTCGGGGACGGTGCGGCGGTGGGTCGAGATCCGCACGGGCGCGGCCCCCGGGTACGCGGAGAAGGCGTGCGCCATGGCGCACCAGGTGGCGTACTACGCCGGCGGGCACCTCCCGCGCGTCTTCGTCGGAGGCGAAGAGATCCGCATGACCGGGGCGACCCCCGGAGCGGGCGAGCCGCGCGGGGACACGGGGCGGCCGCTCGCGGGCTTCGACGGGGAGAAGGGGCAGCTCGCCCTGGCCCGCATCACCGCCCGCCGGTACCTCGACGAGACGTCGGTGGCGCGGCTGAGCAAGCGGGCCCCCGCGCTCGTCCAGATCTCCGAGATAGCCCGCCTCTACCAGACCATGAACCTCACGGGCGACGAGATCCGCTGGCGACTCGAGCAGTTGATCTCGCTGAGGCTCGACGTTCTCGAAGCAGTCTACACCCTGACGGGCGAGAAGCGGCGCTTCTCCTTCTACGAGATCGCGCGCGCCGCCCGCCTCCTCGACGGCCACTTCCCCGATGCCGGCGTGGCCGCCGAAGCCCTCTCCCGCGCCGTCAACCGCGCGGTCGAGACGGGCGTCCCCCTCGTGGACGTCGCGTACCTGAGCGTCACCTCCGGCGAGGGCTTCTAAGCAAAAAGCGCGGCGTCGGGAGACCCTGCCTCTCTTACGGGCTTCCAGGCTGCATCGAGGCTACCGGCAGGTCCGGCGAGGCGAGAGCTCGCCAGATTTCCCCGGCGGGCCTTCTTACCGAGGGCCGGGATTGTAGCGCTTGTTGCTCAACCGTCGGACAGGTCGTGTTCGGGGACGGAGAGGTTGTATGGGCGGGCCGGTCTCTCGGCGAGGACGCGCACCTTGTAGACGAAGTCGGGGACGAACTCCCCGCGGCGGACCTCGAGTATCTCGACGGGCTGGCCCGTGGCTTTGAGGGCGGCGCGCCCTCCTACCTCGTAGCGCGCCGGACGGTTGCGGTCCACCATGATCCACTTCCCTTCGGTTTGAGATACGGTTTCGGGGCGAAAGTATAATGGCGCGGAGGGTCGGCCTTGCGGCCCGTTTATCGACTGTTTGGAGAGGCGGTGGTCGGATGACGGCGAGCTGGGACCTTATCGTGGTGGGGGCCGGGCCGGGGGGCGCCTCGACGGCTTACCACTCGGCGCGGGCGGGGCTGAACGTCCTGCTCCTCGACCGCCAGGAGTTCCCGAGGGACAAGCCCTGCGGCGACGGCCTCATGCCGCACGCGGCGGGAGAGGTGGCGCTGATGGGCCTCGGCGAGTGGCTCGACGAGCCGGGCCACGGCAAGTTCTCCGGGTTCTCCATCTACACGCAGACCGCGTACCTCCGCCAGAAGGTCCCCCCCACCTTCCACGGCCCGCACGGCTACGTCATCCCCAGGGAGGAGACGGACGCCCGCCTCGTCGAGCGCGCCACGGAGGCCGGCGCAGAGCTTCGCACCGGGGTTCGGGCGACGGAGCTTCTGCGGTCTTCGTCCGGCAGCGTGACCGGGGTCGAGGCGGTCGCGGTCGGGGACGGGGGTGAACCCTCGAGGTTCGGGGCGCCGCTGGTCGTGGCCGCGGACGGGATCGGGGGGTTCGCGGGCGAGGGGATGAAGGCTCACCAGAACTCCGTGGCCCGGCGGCAGTACTTCAAGGGGGTCTCCGGCCCGAACAAGGAAGACCTGCACGTCTTTATAACCAGGGACATGAACGAGCACGGGGCGGGATACGGCTGGGTCTTCTACTTCGGGGACGGCCGGGCGAACGTCGGGGCGGGCGTGTCGACGAAGACGCTGGCGCGGTCCGGGCGCAACCTCAAGGACTTCTACGACCGGTTCCTGGAGGAGCCGGAGATAGCGGCGTGGCTGGGGGACGCGGAGCCGGAGGGGCCCGCGAAGAGCTGGTCGCTGAAGATGGGGATGTGGGGCGCGAAGCGCCACACGCAGGGCCTCATGACCGTCGGGGACGCGGCGAGCATGATCCACCCGATCAGCGGCGAGGGGGTCGGGTACGCGATCGAGTCGGGACGCCTCGCCGCCTCCTGGGCCCACGAGGCCCGCGCGCGGGGCGACTACTCGGCCTCGGTCCTCAAGGGCTACGCCACCCAGCTCCGGCAGAAGCGGGCAAAGGAGCACATCTCGGGCTACGCCCTCACCAACCTGGTGCCGAACCTGCAAACGATGGAGCCCCTGTTCGCCGCCTGCGAGAAGGACCCGGCCGCGCGCCGCGCCCTCGTCGAGGCGTTCACCGGCGACGCTCCTACCTACGCGCTCCTCAAGCACCCCCGCATGCTCGCCCGAGCCATAAGGGAGGCGGTCCGCTCCTGACCCGACGGCCGGGCGGCGGGCCCGGCTCGGCCCGGGCTTGTATGCTGGCGGCTCCCCTACGAGAGGAAGGCGATGGCCAGGGAGACCTTGAAGGTGGGAGAGATCGAGGTTCGGGTGCTCGACGACGGAATCTTCGTCACCGACGCCGGCAACCTCTTCGGCCCCGACGCGAAGCGGGCCAAGATCAAGGGCGGCATGCACCCCGTGCTCGTCCGGTCCGGCGACGCCCTGGTCCTGCTGGACGCGGGCTTCGGTCCGGAGCTGCCCGAGATGCTCGTGGGGCGCTACGAGATCCGGCGCGAGAGGGGCCTCGTGGAGGACCTCGAGGAGGCCGGGTACGATCCCGGGGACGTTACGCACCTCGTCCTCTCCCACCTCGACCCCGACCACGTCGGCTGGGCGCTGAACTCGAACAGCTTCCCGAACGCCACGGTCTACGCGCAGGAAGCCGCGTTGGAGGAGGCGCGCAAGATGCCGGAGAAGGACGGCAGGCGTCTCGCCGTCTCGCCGGTAGAGAACGGCGTCTACGAGGGCTGGTTCGAGCTTCTAGAAGGCCCGAGCGAGATCGTCGAGGGGGTGCGCGTCGAGGTCAGGAGCGGGCACGCGGAGGGGCACCAGATCGTGTGGATCGAATCCGGGGACGAGGCCGCGCTCTACACGGCGGACCTCGCCCCCGCGAAGATCTGGCTGAACCCCGACCTCATCAGCGGCGTCGACACGGACCCCGAGGCGGCCCGCAAGAACCGCATCGAGGTGCTGACGGAGGCGGAGGAGCGCGGAGCCCCCGTCATCCTCTACCACGAACCGAAGGATTTCCTCGTTCGCATCCAGGGGAAGGACGGGGGCTTCGAGGGCGTCTCCCTGGGAGACGCGTAGGGCGCGGCTAGCGGCGTCCCCTGCGGCGGCGCTGCTGGATCTTGCGCCACAGTATTGGCGCGGCCATTATTGCGAGGCGTCTGAGCAGAGTTCCCACGTTCTCTCCTTGGGGTAGCTTTCTCTCTCGTATACGAACCTACCCGTCCGAGGTTGCCGCCACTCCCCTACCCCTCGTGCCAGACCGTCCTGCTGGTGGCCGGCTCGCGCCTACGGGGCCTCTCTTCCACGTCCCCGTAGCCGAGGTAAACGAAGGCCACGACCTGATCCTCGCCCTCCAGCCCCAGGAAGCCGCGCATGTAGGGGTGGTAGGCGATGGGGCCGGTGCGCCAGATCGTCGCGAGCCCGGCAGCGTGCGCGGCGAGCTGCATGTTCTGGACGGCGGCCGAGCAGGCGGCGTAGTTCTCGAGCGTCTCGACCTCGTCGCGGCCCCCCTTGGAGACCACCGCGATGACCACGGGAGCTCTGAACGCCTTCTTGCGCTCGCGGCTCAGGCGGCCGGAGATCGTCTCTTCCTCCTCGCCCTCGGCCTCGGCCATCAGGCGCGCGCACTCCGCGCGGGCGCGGGCGAACTCTCCCCGTCCCTTCCCGACAAAGACGTGGAAGCGCCACGGCTCGGTCATCCTGTGGTTCGGGGCGTGGACGGCGCTCTCCAGGATCCCCTCGACGACCTCCCTGGGGATGGGGTCCTGCTTGACGCGCCCGACGCTGCGGCGCGTCTCTATTGCCTGGGTTACTTCCAAAACTCTCCTCGCTTGTGGACGCATCGTCAGGGGTATTTTACTGCGAGGGGGCGGCGGCAGAGGCATGCGGGGTCCTCTATCATTGATCCGTAAAAGCTAACAAGAGGAGAGATAAGCTGATGACAAAGACCGTAACGGTTACCGGCGCGGCGGGCGCGATCGGCTACGCGATCCTGTTTCGTATAGCGTCGGGCCAGCTGCTCGGGCCCGACGAGAAGATCAAGCTGAAGCTCTTGGAGATCGAGCCGGCGCTCAAGGCCGCCGAGGGGACGGCTATGGAGCTCCACGACTGCGCCTTCCCGCTGCTCGACTCCATCGACATCACGGCCGACGCGAACGAGGCCTTCGACGGCTCCAACGTCGCCATGCTCATCGGGGCCCGGCCGCGCCAGAAGGGGATGGAGCGCGCCGACCTCCTGGAGGCGAACGGCGCGATCTTCGGGCCGCAGGGCCAGGCCATCAACGCCGGCGCGGCCGACGACGTGCGGGTCCTGGTCGTCGGCAACCCGGCGAACACGAACGCCCTGATCGCCATGAACAACGCCCCCGACGTGCCGCGCGAGCGCTTCACCGCGATGACCCGCCTCGACGAGAACCGCGCGGTCTCGATGCTCGCCCAGAAGCTCGGCGTGGGCGTCGAGGACATCCAGGACCTCGTCGTGTGGGGCAACCACTCCCCCTCGATGTTCCCCGACCTCTTCAACGCGAAGGTGAGGGGCGAGCGTGCCGTCAACCAGGTCGACATGGACTGGTACGAGAACGAGTACATGCCCGCGGTCGGCAAGCGGGGCGCCGCGATCATCGAGGCGCGCGGCGCGTCTTCGGCGGCCTCCGCGGCGAACGCGGCGATCGACCACATGCGCGACTGGGCCCTCGGCGCCGACGGCCTGCGCTCGATGGCGGTCCCTTCGAGCGGCCAGTACGGCGTCGAAGAGGGCCTCGTCTCGTCCTTCCCGGTGCGCACCCAGGGCGGGAGCTACGAGGTGGTCGAGGGACTCGAGGTCGGCGACTTCGCGCAGTCGAAGCTCGACATCACGGTGAACGAGCTCAAGGAGGAGCGCGACGCGGTGAAGGGGCTCGGGCTGCTCGGCTAGCCCCGTGCGGTAGCCACCGCTCCGATCGCTAGAGCCGACCCAGGCCGGACGAGCGCCCCGCTGGGAGCAGCGGGGCGCTCGTCCGTGGTCGGGGCGCGCGCTATGCTGCGTGAGAGATCCGACGCAAAGGGGGGCTTGATGGGGGCAACGCCGGAGTTCAAGCGGCAGCTACGCGAGGCGCTCGGGGAGATGAGCGTCGGCCAGACCTATCGGTTCCGGCGGACGTTCACGGACGGGGACGTCGCGATGTTCTGCGGCGTCACGGGGGACTACAACCCGTACCACCAGGACGCCGAGTTCGCCCGGGAGAGCCCGTACGGTCAGCTCACCATCCCCGGCCTCCTCACCGGGAGCATGCTGACGCACATCGGCGGGCTCCTCGGCTTTCTGGCGACGGAGATGAGCTTCGAGTACCTGGCGCCCGTCTTCGTGGGCGACACGATCTCCTGCACCGTCACCGTCACCGCCAAGGACGAGGAGAGGCGGCGCGTCGAGTGCGACGCGGCCTTCGTCAACGGCGACGGCAAGAACGTGCTGCGGGCGAGCTTCGCCGGGTTTCCCGGCAGGGTACGCCTTGCCCGCTGACCCCTTCGTCTTCTTCCAGCGCCCCTACCCGAGCGCGAACATGGTCCTCGTCCGGGGCGAGTACCCGATCCTCCTGGATTCGGGCTACGGGAGCGATCTTCCGGAGACGGAGGATCTGCTGAAGCGGGCGGGCACGCCGCCCGAGTCGCTCTCACTCGTCGTCAACTCGCACTACCACTGCGACCACGCGGGCGGCAACTCGGGCCTGCAGCGCGACCACGGCGTCCCCGTAGCGGCCCACCGCTGGGAGGCCGAGCTGGTGAACCGGCGAGATCGGGAGGCCTGCGGCGTGGAGTGGCTCGACCAGCCCATCGAGCCCTACCGCGTCGAACGCCCCCTCTCCGACGGCCACGAGCTCGACGCGGGCCCGGTGGTCCTCCAGGTCATCGAGACGCCGGGCCACACCCTGGGGCACGTCTCCCTCTACGCGCCGGAGGAGGCGACCCTGCTCCTCGGCGACGCCGTCCACGGCGACGATGTCGCGTGGCTCAACCCGTTCCGGGAGGGCGTCGGGGCGGCGCACAGGGCGCTCGAGAGCCTCGACCGGCTCTCGACGCTGCGGGCGCGCCGGACCTTCTCCGGCCACGGGGCGGAGATAACGGACCTACCGGCCGCGATAGATGCCGGCCGTCGCCGCTACGAGAAGTGGCTGGAGGAGCCCGAGAGGTCGTACTGGCACGCCTGCAAGAGAATCTTCGGCTACGCGCTCATGATCCACGGCGGACAAGACGAAGACGAGGTCTCCCCCTACCTGCTCCGCTGCCCCTGGTTCCAGGACTACGCCCGCCACGGCTTCGGTACGGAGCCCGAGACCTTTGTAGAGCCGCTCGTCGCCGAGATGCTCCGCTCGAAGGCGGCGGGCTGGAGCGGCGGTCGCCTCGTCGCCCTCCCGCCACACAACCAGCCCCCACCCGGCTGGCCCTCGGGCCCCACGCGCCCCAGGGACTGGCCCGGGACATCGCGGCGCTAGGGCAAAACGGAGCGCCCCCGCCTCACGAGGCGGGGGCGCTCCGTTGACGGCCGCGAGCTGTCGGCTACAGGACCTTGATGCGCCTGCGGACCTTCTTCTGGGCGATGCCCCGGGCGATCTCGTCGAAGGCGCGCGCCGGGGCCGAGGCCTCGGGGAAGAGGGCGTGGCCGGGCTCGCCGGAGGCGTCCGGGAGGATGGGGATGCACCCCATGACCTTGGCGTCGAGCTCGCCCGCGACGCGGTCCCCGCCGTCGCCGCCGAAGATCTTGAGCTGCTCGCCGCAGCACGGGCACTCGGCGTAGGACATGTTCTCGACGACGCCCGCGACCTTGAGGTGGGCCTGCACGGCCATCTTGCCCGCCTTCACGGCGACGCGGGCGGCGTCGGCCTGCGGCGTCGTGACGACGAGGGCCTCGGCCTTCGGGATCATCTGGGCGACCGTGAGGGCGACGTCGCCGGTGCCGGGGGGCATGTCCACGATGATGAAGTCCGGCTCGTCCCAGTACACGTCGCGCATAAGCTGGGTGAGGGCCTTGTTCACGATCGGGGCGCGCCAGATTATGGCCTGCCCCTCGTTCACGAAGTTGCCCATCGAGATGAACTTCAGCCCCGAGGCCGACTCGATCGGGAAGATAACGCCGCCCACAACGTTCGGCTTCTCGGTCGCGCCGAGCATCACCGGGATGGAGGAGCCGTGCACGTCGGCGTCGAGGATCTCGACGGAGTGCCCGGCCCGGTCCAGCGCCGCCGCGAGGTTGACCGCCACGGTGCTCTTACCGACGCCGCCCTTACCCGAGACGACGGCGATGATGCGGGTCTTCGACTCGTCCTTGAAGGCGGGGGCGAGCTCGGAGGGGCCGCCGTGCAGCGAGGTCATGAGGTTCTGCCGGTCGGCGTCGGTCATCACGCCGAAGTCCACCTCGACGCTCTCGACGCCCTCGATCTCCATCAGGCGGTCGCGGACGTCCCCGGTGATCCGGGCCTTCATCGGGCAGCCGGCGGTCGTCAGCGCGATCCCCACGGTGACGGCGGAGCCCTGGATCTCCACGCCCCGGACCATGTTGAGGGAGACGACGTCGCGCCCGATCTCGGGGTCCCTCACGTCCCTCAGCGCCTCGCGTATGCCGGCCTCCGAGAACCCGTCGGCGGGCTCGGGAGCCGGCGGCGTACGGTCGATCAGATGCTCTGCCGTCTCGCCCTCCGGGGCCACGGAGACGTCCTCTTCCCGGGCAGCCGGCTCCGCCCGCGATGAACCGTTCTTGCTGTCGCGTCTACGGAACCAGTCGACCACGTTTGCAACCTCCTCTGGGGTCTTCACCCCAACACAACGAAAGATCTGAAGACGGGCCGAAACGGCCCCACGGTACCGGGCAAATACTACCACAAGCCCCTATTCGCACCGACGGCTGATTCGACACGGGTAGGGGGCCGGAATGGGTGTTCCGGCCCCCTACCCGTGCGTCTCCCAACCGTGCGCCAGAGACGTTTAGCGTACGATCTTGAAGCTCCATTGCTTGTTTCCGACGTTCCCCGCGGCGTCGGTGGCGACTACCCTCACCGTGTGGGTACCGTAAGCCCTGTTTGTGGGCGGGGTGTACCGCAGCACGTCGGCAGCGGCGTCGTAGGTGAAGGTCGTTACGCGCGCACCGTCGAGGTAGAGTTGCAAGTTGGCCTTCTGTAAGTTCGTCTGCGTATCCCGCACCACTACCTGTATCAGCGGGGTGCGGTCGCGCGTGCTGGCACTCGGGGCGGGGGACGGCGAGGTAGCAGTTGGCAGGACCGTATCGACGGTCCAGTTCCGGACGGCAGGCGTCGCGTCCACGTTGCCAGCCCGATCCACTGCCCGAACCCTGAAGCTGTGCGCCTTACTCGTCAGACCGCTGTAGGCCGTGGGGGAGGCGCAGGCGGCGAACGCCGCACCGTCGAGGCTACACTCGAACCTCGACACCGGTTCGGAGGCGGCGAATCCGAAGCTTGCCGAGGTGCTCTTCGTGGTACCGGAGGGTCCGGAGGAGATGCTCGTCTCCGGCGCGGTAGTATCCTGGGGGGGCGGGTTGGTTCCGAGCGCTCGCGCCGAGTTCACCCGTCCGCCGGTCGCCACCTTACCCGTTAGATTGCCCTTGGTATCGACGGATTGCACCAGCTGGGCCTTCATCTGAGCATCGTCGAAAGAGGGATTCTTCGCCTTCAGCAATGCCGCTACGCCCGCGACATGAGGGGTAGCCATCGAGGTCCCGCTGTAGGCACCGTAGGAGTTACCGGGCAGGGTGCTCAATATGCGGACACCAGGGGCCGCGAGGTCCACGGAGGAATCCCCGTAGTTGGAGAAGGAGGCCAGTGCGTCCCCGTCGTCTGTAGCGGCTACCGACACGACGTTCGGGATGTCGTAGTTCGACGGGTAGTGGGGTGCTGCGTCGTTGTCGTCCCCGATCCCGTCAGAGCCGCCGTTGCCGGCAGCCGCCAGGAACAGATGCCCCTGGGCGTCGGCCCGGCTTATGGCGTCGGAGAGGGCCTGCGAGAAGCCGCCCCCGCCCCAGGAGTTGTTGCTGATCTTGACGCCCCTGGCTACCGCGTAGTTGATCGCCTCGACGGCATCCGAGGTATAGCCCCCGTTCGTGCCGAGAAACTTGAGCGGCATGACCCTGGCCTGCCAGTTGACCCCGGTGACCCCGAGGGAGTTGTTGCCCGCGCGGCGATGGTGCCGGCGACGTGGGTGCCGTGCTCGTCCCCCGCGCCGCTTATCGGGTCCGGGTCGTAGACGCTGTTGTCGTTGTTGGCGAAGTCCCAGCCGTTGACGTCGTCTACGTAGCCGTTGCGGTCGTCGTCGATCCCGTTGGTCTCCCTACCGGAGCCCGACTCGCCGGGGTTGACCCATATGTTGTCCCTGAGATCCTGGTGGTCCGTGTCCACGCCCTCGTCGATGACGGCCACCACGACGCTTGGATCGCCCGTCGTCGTGCCCCACGCCTCCGAGGCGTCGATGTCGGCGTCGCTGGAGCCGCCGCTCTGGCCGGTGTTGTTGAGGCCGTAGAGCCTGGGGTAGTCCGGGTCATCCGGCGGGGGCGTCTGTGCCGGCTTCAGCAGGAAGTCCGGCTCGGCGTACTCCACGTCCGGGGAAGCCTCGTAGCGCTCGATGGCCTCCTCGACCGGCAGGTCCTGCGGCAGGTCCACGACGCTCACGTCGCTGCGCGGGAGGTCGTCCTCGGTGCGGGCGTCGTTTCTGCGGTTGATGGTCTCGAGGTCCGCCTGGGTGGCGTCTTCTTCGATCTGGACGATGATCTTATCGGAGGCGAACTCGCGCCCCTTGCCTTCCTTGAAGGTGGGCGTAACCGGCGGTCCCCCCTGCCTGGGCTGCGTCTCGACCTCCTGGACCGAGCTCTGAAAGACCAGGTATCCCAGGATCACCGCGAACGTGACGCCCAGGGAGAGAAAGATGCGTTGCGTAGATGACATGCCGCCTCCTACGGGAGATCCTCCCCAGCTTGCTGTTCGGTAGCCCGGCCGCCTCCCCTCGGAGGCCCGTAAGCTTTGCGTCCCCGTCTCGCGACGGGTTTGCCCTTGTCGCGGCGCTCGCGCACCTAACCTATTATCGGCACGAACGCGGACAAGCTTTATTCAACGACAGACCCTATCATCCCCGTCTACCGCAGAAAGTAATCAGAGTGACCACCGGCGGGCGTTGCGTTCTTCAGGGGCGGTACTGGCCGTACACCTCGCGCAGGGTATCGGAGACCTCGCCCAGGGTGGCGAGGCTGGCGAGGGCCTCCTTCATCGGGTAGAGGAGGTTGTCGGTGCCCTCGGCGGCCCCCTTGAGGTCGGCGAGGGCGGATTCGACGGCCGAAGAGTCGCGGGTCTCCTTCAGCTCCCTGAGGCGCTCGGTCTGCTGCTCCTGGATCGTCTCGTCGGCGGTGTGGAGGTCCATCTCCGGGTCGTCGTCCGTCTCGTAGCGGTTCACGCCGACGATGACGCGCTCCTCCTTCTCCACCTCGCGCTGGTAGCGGTAGGCGGCCTCCTCGATCTCGCGCTGCATGTAGCGCTCCTCGATCGCCTTCACCGAGCCGCCCATCTCGTCGATCTGCTTTATGTAGCCCCAGGCCTCCTCCTCGACGGCGTCGGTCAGGGACTCGACGTAGAAGGAGCCCGCCAGGGGGTCGGAGGTGTCGGTGAGGCCGCCCTCGCTCGCCAGGATCTGCTGGGTCCTCAAGGCGATCCGCGCGCTCTTCTCCGTCGGCAGGGCGAGCGCCTCGTCGAAGGCGTTGGTGTGCAGGCTCTGCGTGCCGCCGAGGATGGCGGAGAGCGCCTGCACGGTCGTGCGCACGATGTTGTTCTCGGCCTGCTGGGCGGTCAAGGAGGAGCCCGCGGTCTGGGTGTGGAAGCGCAGCTTGAGGCTCTTCTCGTCCGTCGCGCCGAAGCGCTCCTTCATGATCCTGGCCCACATCCTCCTTGCGGCCCGGTACTTGGCGACCTCCTGGAAGAGGTCGTTGTGGGCGTTGAAGAAGAACGAGAGGCGCGGGGCGAACTCTTCTACCTCCAGGCCCGCCCTCGTGGCCGCCACGACGTAGGCGATGGCGTTGGAGAGGGTGAAGGCGAGCTCCTGCACGGCCGTCGAGCCGGCCTCGCGGATGTGGTAGCCGGAGATGGAGATGGTGTTCCAGCGCGGGAACTCGCGGGCGCAGTAGGCGAACATGTCCGTGGTGATCCTCATCGACGGCTCGGGCGGGTAGATGTACGTCCCGCGCGCGAGGTACTCTTTGAGGATGTCGTTCTGCGTCGTGCCGGTGACGCTCCTGGCCTCCGCCCCCTGCTCCTCGGCGACGAGGCCGTAGAGGAGGAGCAGGGTCGAGGCGGTCGCGTTGATCGTCATCGAGGTCGAGACGTCCTTGAGCGGGATGCCGTCGAAGAGCTCCCGCATGTCGAGGAGGGAGTCGATGGCGACCCCGACCTTGCCGACCTCGCCGAGGGCCAGCGGGTGGTCCGAGTCGCGGCCCATCTGCGTCGGGAGGTCGAAGGCGACGGAGAGGCCGGTCTGGCCCTGCTCGGTGAGGTACTTGAAGCGCTTGTTCGTTTCTTTCGCGGTCCCGAAGCCGGCGTACTGGCGCATGGTCCAAGGGCGGCCCCGGTACATCGAGGGGTAGACGCCGCGGGTGTAGGGGTACTCGCCGGGATCTCCGAGCTTCTCCCCGTAGTCGGAGGAGTCGAAGTCCTGGGGGCCGTAGACCGGCTTCACCTCGATCCCGGACTCCGTGCGGCGTGCTTCGTCCCGGCCCTGGCGCTTCTCGGTGTCCACCTCTGCTGCCCCTCCCCTACCGCTTGCCGTTCGGTCGCTCGACGAGCTCTGTGAGGACCCCGAATGCCTCGCGCGGGTGGACGAAAGCCATCCTGGTCCCCCCGGCCCCAACCCGCGGCTCCTCGTCTATAAGCTCGACGCCGCTATCTTTGAGCTCCCGCAGGGCGGACGTGATGTCCTCGACCTCGAAGGCGACGTGGTGGAACCCCGGGCCGCGCTTGCCGAGAAACTTCCCGACCGGGGAGTCCTCGCGGGTCGGCTCCAGAAGCTCGATCTTGGACTCGCCCACCCGGAACATCATCGCCCTGATGCCCTGCTCGGCGACCTCCTCGGGCTCACCGACCTCGACGCCGAAGCGTTCCTCGTAGAACCTGGCCGCCGCTTCGAGATTCTCGACCGCGTAGCCGAGGTGCTCTATCTTTTCGAGCAAGCCTCTCCTCTCTCTCACCTCGAATTCTAGTCTATCGCCGAGGGGCACACCGGCCCCTCGGCGCCCGTTCGGCTATACACTGCGTCGCAGAGACGTTACGAACGACCCGAGGAGAGGCAGATGGCGAAGGGCGTGATGCAGAGGATCCAGGAGCTCTCCAGGTACCGGGAGGACCTCGTTGCGCGCGAGGGGACGCACCACGCGACGGAGGAGGACCACCAGACCCTCGTGCGCCTCGACCACGACCTGCAGGTCTTGTGGGATCTGAGGCGCCGCGAGCTCGCGGGCGAGGAGGTCACGCTGGACGAGGACTACTACGACGGCTACACCCGCTACACCGACGACGACGATCCCCCGGGCCGCTAGGGGTCGGTCGCCGGCCCCGCACTAGTAGCCCTTGATGTTGGGGTTCTCGGAGACCTCGGCCCACTCGGCGACGGAGGAGGCGCGCTGGAGCACCTTGACCAGCTCGTGCATGTCGTCCTCGCTGAAGTTCTCGCGGCCGGCCTCGGGGACGAAGGTCAAGGTCCGGCCGTCGCCGTAGCGGACCACGATCTGATTCAGCCTGAACACGGACGAGTTCTGGTTGTTTATCTGGCGCTGCCTGATTATTCCGTGCATGAAACCTTCCCCTCTACCGGCTCTGCAAGTCTAGTTGGCTGGAGATGGAGTCCAGGTACGTGGCCGCCTGGCTGAGCTCGTAGGAGCCGAACCGGTCGCGTATGCGCGGCTTCAAGGTCTCGTTGTCGCCGGTGTCGAACTGCAGCACGATCTCCGTGATCCCCCAAGGGTCGAGGCCGCTCCCCATCTGTAGCGGGCTGCCCTCCCAGTTGCCGGATCTCTTCGCTTCCTCGGACATTCGTGCTCCTCCTGCTCGCGTGTCTTCGAACGACGTGAACTATACCCGAGTGCGCAGCGCAAGGACCATCAGAACGGCCAGAGAGGGGCCGCGGCGACGAGCAGCGGGGCGACGAGCAGGGCGGGGAGCATGTTCGCGACCCGCACCTCCTTGAGCTCCAGCAGCATCAGGCCGAGGCCCAGGATGAGGACGCCCCCCGTGGCGGTGGTGGCCGCGATCATCGGCTCGGTGACCAGCCCTTCCAGGAGACCGGCCGAGAGCGTTAGCGTCCCCTGCACGACGAGCACGGTGCCCGCCGAGAGCAGCACCCCCCACCCGAGCACCGAGGCGAAGGAGAGCGCGGCGACGAAGTCGAGCGCGCTCTTGAGGGCGAGCAGGCTGTAATCTCCGGAGAGACCGTCCTCCAGGCTGCCGAGGATCGTCAGGGGGCCCACGCAGAAGAGCAGGCTGGTCGTCACGAAGGCCCGGCTCACGGGGCTCTCCCCCTTCGAGAAGCGCCGCTCCAACCCGTCGCCGAAGCGCTTGAGGGCGCCGTCGATATCCAGAAGCTCCCCCACGACGAGGCCCGAGATCGCGGCGACCAGCGGCACGAGGGGGTTGTCGAACTGCACGAAGCTCTGGATGCCGATGAGGAGCGTGACGATGCCTATCGCCTGCATGGCCGTCTGCCGCATCCTCTCGGGGAGCTGGGCGCCGACGAGGGTGCCGATACCGCCACCGATCAGCACGGCGGCGACGTTTATCGCTGTCCCGACTCCCAAAACACGCGGAGTATAGGCCACACGATCGGAACGCGCCTTCCGGAGCCGGAGGCATCCGGGCGCCCTCGCAGGAGCGCACCGCCGCAGCGATCCGGAATTTCCTGGGATAAAGTCTCGACGCCCGGCGGGTAAGACTCGCCCGCAAACGATGGATTTCGATCGAACGACGCCGGGAAGCCAGAGATCGGCGGCCGGAGAAGGAGGAGATGGCGCCCATGGACCTGTTGCTGAGCCCGGAGATCTGGATCGCATTCCTGACGCTGCTGGCGCTGGAGATCGTGCTGGGGATAGACAACGTGATCTTCATCTCGATCCTGGTAGACAAGCTGCCCCAGGAGAGGCAGGCGCTCGCCCGGCGGCTGGGGCTGGGGCTCGCGCTGGTCATGCGGGTCCTCCTGCTCCTGTCCCTGAGCTGGGTAATCGGGCTGACCGCGCCGCTCTTCACGCTACTCGGGCAAGAGATCTCGGGGCGGGACCTGATCCTGATCCTCGGCGGCCTCTTCCTGCTCGGCAAGAGCACCTACGAGATCCACGAGAACCTCGAAGGCGAGGAGGGACACAGTTCCGCGCGGGTGAAGGCGACGTTCGGGAGCGTCCTGATCCAGATCGTCATCCTCGACATGGTCTTCTCGCTCGACTCGGTGATCACCGCCGTCGGGATGGTGGATCAGGTCTCCGTCATGATCGCGGCGGTCGTGGTGTCCATCGGGGTGATGCTGGTCTCGGCCGAGGCCGTCAGCGGCTTCGTCAGCCGCCACCCGACGGTGAAGATGCTCGCCCTGAGCTTCCTCCTCCTCATCGGCTTCTCCCTCCTCCTGGAAGGCTTCGGCCAGCACGTCCCGAAGGGCTACATCTACTTCGCGATGGGCTTCGCCGTCCTCGTCGAGCTCCTGAACCTCAGGGTCCGCCGGCGCCGCCGGCAGAGAAGGGACGAGAGCCGCCCCGTGGAGCTGCACCAGCGCTACTCCAGGGAACGCCCCGGCCCCACGGAGGGCTGAGTCGGATCACCTCGGGGGCCGGGCCGAGGAACCACCCCCCCGCGCCCGAGGCGCGAAGCTGCGTCAGCCCCCGCCGCCCCCGTCTCCGCCGGAAGCTCCGCCGCCGTCGCCTCCGGAGTCCGCGTCGCCTTCGGCGGTACCGCCGAAGGGCGCGGCGTAGCCCGCCTCCGGCGGGGGCTACGCCGGCCTATCTCGCGCGTGGCCTGATGGAGCGGGCGTCCCTCCCACGAGAGGTAGGCGGCGATGAGGAGCGCCCCCGCCGCGGGGACGGCGGCCAGGAGCACGCTCCCCGTAAGCACGGCGAAGCCTAGGCCGACTAGCAGCGCGACCAACCCGGCGAACGCCCAGCGCAAGATCCCCACAAGACACCTCCGATTCTCCCGTGCAGCCGGGCGTGGCAGCCCAAACTTCCCGAGACCGTATCCGCGGTTTCGGGGAAAGGCAAGGACGTTTTGCGGTCGGGGCAGGGGCAAAAACCGGCCCTGACCCCCTGTATAATGCCGGGCGTTATGGCGGGTTTCGCTGGGAGTTGATCTTGGATCTCTACGAGCATCAAGGCAAGGAACTGCTGCGGCAGTACGGCATAGAAACGCTTGAGGGCATCGTCGCCACGACGCCGGACGAGGCGCGCGACGCGGCCGAGAAGCTCGGCGGCACCGTGGCGGTCAAGGCTCAGGTCCTGACCGGCGGGCGCGGCAAGGCGGGCGGCATCAAGGTGGTGAAGAGCCCGGACGAGGCCAGAGACGCGGCCGAGCAGATTCTCGGGATGGACATCAGGGGGCACACGGTCCGGCGCGTGCTTGTGGAGGCGGGTGCGGCGATCGCGAGCGAGATGTACCTCTCGATCACCGTGGATCGTACGGCGAAGAAGCCCCTGATCCTGTTCTCGACCGAGGGCGGCGTGGACATCGAGGAGGTCGCCGAGAAGAGCCCGGAGTCGATCGTGCGGCTGCACGTGGACCCGCTCGTGGGGCTCCTCCCCTACCAGGCGCGCGAGCTCCGCTTCTCCGCCAGCCTGAGCGGCGACGTTGCCAAGGGCGTCGGCAAGGTCCTCGGCAACCTGTACGAGGCGTTCACCGGGGCGGACGCGAGCCTCGTCGAGATCAACCCGCTCGTCGCCACCGAAGACGGGCGCGTCCTCGCGCTCGACGCCAAGGTGACGGTGGATAACTCAAGCCTCTACCGGCACAAGGAGATAGCCGACCTGCACGACGTCGAGGCGGCCGACCCGCAGGAGCAGCGGGCGCAGGAGGCGGGCCTCCAGTACGTCAAGCTCGACGGGGACGTCGGCATCCTCGGCAACGGCGCGGGGCTCGTTATGAGCACGCTCGACGTCGTCGCCCAGGCCGGCGGCACGCCCGCCAACTTCCTGGACGTCGGGGGCGGCGCGGACGCCGAGAAGATCTCTGCGGCGCTCGACATCGTCACCTCCAACCCGGAGGTCAAGAGCGTCCTGTTCAACATCTTCGGCGGCATCACGAGGGGCGATGAGGTCGCGCGCGGCCTGATGACGGCGATCGAGCGTTCGAAGATCGAGCTGCCCATCGTGGTGCGCCTCGACGGGACGAACGCCGAGGAGGGGCGCCGCATCCTCGCGGAGAACACCCCACCCAACGTGCACACCGAGGAGACCATGCTCGAGGCGGCTAAGAGGGCCGTCGAGCTAGGTCGCGGCTAGAGTAGGGGGACGAGCCACACATGGCGATACTCGTAGACAACGACACGCGGCTCCTGGTGCAGGGCATCACGGGCCGGGAGGGCGGCTTCCACACCGGGAGGATGCTCCAGGGCAACACGGCCGTCGTCGCCGGCGTCACCCCGGCAAGGGCGGGCAGGACTTCGAGGGGTGCCCGTCTTCGACACCGTCGACGAGGCGGTGCGCGAGACCGGGCGAACACCAGCGTGATCTTTGTCCCCGCGTCGTTCTCGGCGGACGCCATCTTCGAATCCCTGGACGCCGGGATGAGGACGGTCTGCTGCATCACCGAGGGCGTGCCGGTCCACGACATGCTCAAGGTCTCCGACTACATGCGCATGCTCGACGCGACGCTTATCGGGCCGAACTGCCCCGGCGTCATCTCGCCGGGCAAGTCCAACGTCTCGATCATGCCGCAGGACATCTTCCTCCCGGCAACGTCGGCGTCGTCAGCCGCAGCGGGACGCTGACGTACCAGATCGTCAACGAGCTCACCCAGCGCGGGATCGGCCAGTCCACGGCCGTCGGCATCGGGGCGACCCGATCATCGGGACGGACTTTATCGAGATCCTCAAGAAGTTCGAGGCCGACCCGGAGACCGAATGCGCCGTGATGATCGGGGAGATCGGCGGCAACGCCGAGCAGCTCGCCGCGGAGTTTATCCAGAGCGAGATGAAGACCCCCGTCGTCGCGTACATCGCGGGCTTCACGGCCCCCGAGGGCAAGACGATGGGCCACGCGGGCGCGATCGTCTCGGGCGGCGACACCACGGCGCAGGCCAAGAGCGAGGCCCTGAGGGCCGCCGGCATCCGCGCGGCGACGAACCCCTCCGAGGTGGCCGAGCTCGTCGCGGAGGCGCTCGGAAAGGGGTAAGGATCATGGGTTACAACCGGCGGGTACCGCGCAACCGGGCGGCGCGCAGGCGTCTCGAAAAGAGCTACCGACGCCGCCCCGCCCCGCGGCAGGGGTCGAACAGAACCCTGTTTCTAGTTCTCGGCCTCTTCACGCTCGCCGTGTTGATCATCCTGGCACTGGGCGCGTACAACCTGCGCTAGCCCGGAAGCGACGACATCCGCACCGGAACGGCGGGGGGTGCCTTCGGGCACCCCCCGCCGCGTCGTGGTGGCTCCCGTGCTCCGGGACGTCGGTTCGGGACGTTATACTCCGCTTACTCTGCTCACCGTAAAGAACTGGAGAGGGCGGTGGCGTGCGGATCGTGATCGTCGGAGCCGGGGAGGTCGGGTTCAACGCTGCTCGGGTCCTCTCGGCCGGGGGCACGACGTCGTGGTCGTGGAGCGGGACGAGGCCCTGGCGGAGAGGGCGACCGAGGGGCTCGACGCCCTCGTGATGCAGGGGAACGGGGCGAGCCCCAGGGTGCTGCGGGAGGCCGGGGTCAAGAACGCCGACCTGCTCGTCGCGGCGACCACCTCGGACGAGGCGAACATCATCGCGTGCCTCGCGGCCAAGGCCCAGGGGGCGCTGCGCACCGTGGCGCGCATCCACAACGAGGACTACTACGACCCGCGCGAGCCCTTCACCCAGGAGGTGCTCGGGATCGACTTCGTCATCCACACCGAGCAGATGGCGACGGAGGAGATCATGGGTGCCCTCGCGCTCCCCGGCGCCGTCAACGCGGAGTCCTTCGCGAACGGGCGCATCACGGTCGCGGAGGTGATCCTGAAGGGAGATGCTCCGGCGGTGGGGGTCCGGGTGCAGGACCTGGAGCTCCCCGAGCGCAGCCTCGTCGTCGGGATCGTGAGGCACGGGGAGGCGCTCGTCCCCCGGGGAGACACGGTCCTGGAGGCCCGCGACCGGGTCTTCCTCATCGGCGAGAAGCGGCGCATCTCCGGGATCGTCCGGGCGATCGCCACGGACACGCAGCCGGTGCGCGAGGTGATGATCTTCGGCGGAGGACGCATCGGGCTGCGGCTCGCCCTGGCGCTCGAGAAGAGCGGCGTGGCCGTCAAGGTCGTGGAGCAGGACGAGACGCGGGCCAGGTACGCGGCCGTGCAGCTCGCGCGGGGCCTCGTGCTCCACGACGAGGGGATCTCGCGGGACTTCCTGCTCCAGGAGCGGGTCGACCGGACGGACGCCTTCGTCGCCGTCACCGGTGACGACCGCGCGAACCTCCTGGCGGCGATGTACGCCCGCCAGCTCGGGGCGAAGCTCACCGTCGCGGGGATAAGCCGCGGCGAGTTCGCCCCCTCGCGGAGGCCCTTGGCGTCGACATCACCGTCTCCCCCGGTTGCTCGCCGCCGGGGCCATCCTTAGGTTCGTGCGGCGGGGGAGATCTCGGCCGTCACCCTTCTGGAGAGCGGGGCCCAGATGATAGAGCTTCGGGTCCCGGAGCGGGGCCGCGTCTCCGGCCGCCCGCTGGCGGAGGCGGGGTTTCCGAGGGGCGCCATCGTCGGCGCGGTGCTGAGGGGCGAGGAGGTCATCATCCCCAGCGGCGAGGACACGCTGCGGCCCGGGGACAACGTCGTGGTCTTCACCGTCGGGGCCGCGGTGGACAAGGTAGAGCGCGTCTTTGCACCCTAGGATAGTCTTGAACGCGCTCGCGGCCGTGTGCGCCGCCGGTGGCGCCGCGATGTTCCTCCCGGCGGCCTACTCGCTCGCGGTCGGGGACGGCAACGTGGTCTCGTTCGGGCTCCCGGCGCTCGTGACGCTCGCCGTCGCGTCGGCCGTGTTTCTGGGGACGCGTTCCCCGGACAGCTACGTCTCGGGGCGCGACGTGTTCCTGATCGTCGTCCTCGGGTGGCTGGGGGTCGGGGCGATCGGGGCGGTGCCGTTCGTCCTCTCCGGGCTCATGGGGCCGGTGAACGCCTTCTTCGAGTCCATGGCCGGGTTCACGACGACCGGGTCCTCGACGCTCACGGCGCCGGAGGAGGTCGCCCCGTCGCTGCTGCTCTGGCGGAGCCTGACGCAGTGGGCCGGGGGGATAGGGATCGTGGTGCTCTTCGTGGCCGTCGCCCCGCTCGTGGGCTTCGGCGCGACCCAGCTCTACTCGGCAGAGGTCGCGAGCCCGATGCCGGAGAGGATAACGCCGCGCATAAGGGAGACGGCCAAGATCCTCGCCTACATCTACGGCTCCCTCACGCTCGGGGCATCGTCGCGCTCCTCCTCGCGGGGATGGGCCCCTTCGACGCCGTCAACCACGCCCTCGCGACGGTCTCCACCGGCGGGTTCTCCACGCGCTCGGACTCCATCGCGGCCTTCGACTCCTGGGCGATAGAGCTGGCCGTTATCGGGGGGATGCTGCTCTCGGGGTGAACTTCGCCCTCTACTTCTACGCCGCCCGCGGGAGGACGGGGCACGCCCTCGGCAACCGCGAGTTTCTGACGTACCTGAGCATAGTGGCCGGGAGCACGGTGCTGCTGACGGCGATCCTCTACGCCTCGGACGCCGGCGGCTCCCCGCTGACCGCGTTCCGGGAGGCGTCCTTTCAGAGCGCGAGCCTCGCCACGGGGACGGCCTTCAGCACCGCGGCGTGGTCCTCTTGGGGGCCGTTCGCCCAGATTTTCCTTATGCTGCTCATGGCGATAGGGCCGTGCGCCGGCTCGACGGGCGGAGGGCTGAAGGTGATCCGGGCCGTCCTCCTGGCGCGCCACGCGTGGCAGGAGGTGTTCCGCATCCTACATCCCCAGGCCGTCACCCCGCTCAAGCTCGGCAACCGCGTGATCCCGGAGCGTATGCGGGGGGCCTTTCTGGGTTTCTTCTTCGTGTACGTGGCCCTCCTGATCTTTGGAACGCTGCTGGTCGCGCTGCACGGCGTGCCCGTAGGGGCGGCCTTCGGCTCCGTCTTCGCCTGCCTGAACATCACGGGCACGGCCCTGGGCCCGGCCGGGGACCCCGCCTTCTACGCCGCCCTGCCCGGCTCCGCGAAGGCGCTCCTGACCTTCTTCATGCTGCTCGGCCGCCTGGAGCTCTTCACGGTGCTCGTCCTCCTGACCCCGGCCTTCTGGAGGGGATAGGCGTAGCCCGCCGTCCCCGCCGACGGTGCGGGGCTCCCGCGACATAGCTACGAATTTGACAGGCGCTAGGGGCCGGGTGTATACCGCACCCTAGCGACGGCCATAGCGCCGAATCCCCGGGTGGCATCGGGGAGCGGGGGAACCAGGAACCGAGGCCTCGTGGCCTAGGGGTGAGTCGCCGGAGGGGCTCCGCCCGGCCGGCGTAGGGAGTGTCCTTTCGTCCCGAACCCGACAGCTAACCTCGCAGGCGCCATAGAAGGGGACGAGGTATGCACCGGTTGGTTTGTGTTTCGGACGGCTCCGAAGCGGTCTCGCCGCGCGGGGAGGGCTCTGCAACCGGGCGCCATGCTCCGCAGGCAGGCATAAAGCAAGGGACCGTCTAGCCGTGGCCTCGCTGTCGAACCGGCAGAAGCGCCCGAAGAGCTCTCTGGGGCGCTGGCTGCTGGAGCAGCGCGTCGAGGGGGTCGAGGGGCCGCAGGTCAAGGAGGGGAGGGACCAGCACACGTGGTGGCAGGTGGTCTGCCTGACCGGCGTGGACTACTTCTCGACGCTCGGTTACATCCCCGGCATCGCCATCGTCGCGGCGGGGGCGCTCTCCCCCGTCGCTACCCTGCTTATAGTGCTGCTCACGCTCTTCGGGATGCTGCCGATGTACAGGCGGGTCTCGGAGGCCAGCCCCCACGGGCAGGGGTCCATAGCGATGCTGGAGAACCTGCTCTCGTTCTGGAAGGGCAAGATCTTCGTGCTCTGCCTGCTCGGCTTCGTGGCGACGGCGTGGCTCGTGACGATAACGCTCTCGGCGGCGGACGCGACGGCCCACATCGTCGAGAACCCGCTTGCCCCGGCGTTTCTGCACGGCAGGGAGGTCATCATCACCCTGGTGCTGCTGGCGGCGCTCGGGGCGGTCTTCCTCAGGGGGTTCGGGGAGGCCATATGGCTCGCGGTGCTCCTGGTCGTCGCCTTCCTGCTGCTGAACCTCGTCGTGGTCGGGTACGGCTTCTACGAGATAGCGACGAACCCGAACACCATCGCCGACTGGCGGGGCAGGGTATTCGACATCTCCGGTGGCAACCCTCTGGCGGTCATAGGCATAGCGTTTCTGGTCTTTCCGCGCCTGGCCCTCGGCCTCTCGGGCTTCGAGACGGGCGTGGGCATGATGCCGCTCGTGCGCGGCGACGAGGGGGACGATCCCGAGAAGCCGATGGGCCGCATCCACAACACGCGCAAGATGCTCGCCGTCGCCGCCCTCATCATGAGCTTCTTCCTCATAACCACCAGCCTGGTCACGACCCTGTTGATACCGCCGTCGGAGTTCGGGCCGGACGGGAGCGCCAGCGACCGCGCGATGTCCTTTGTCGCCCACCAGTACCTCGGGGAGGTGTTCGGTACCGCCTACGACCTCAGCACGATCTCCATCCTCTGGTTCGCGGGGGCGTCGGCGATGGCCGGGCTCCTGAACATCGTGCCTCGCTACCTGCCCCGCTACGGCATGGCGCCGGACTGGACGCGGGCCTTGAGGCCGCTGGTCCTGGTCTACACCTTCGTCGCCCTCGTCATAACCGTCTACTTCCAGGCCAGCGTGGACGCGCAGAGCGGCGCCTACGCGACCGGCATCCTGGCGATGATGACCTCGGCCGCCTTCGCGGTCACGCTCACCACCTGGCGCCGGGGTTTGAGGAAGGCGTCGCTCGCTTTCGGGGTCGTCCTCGCGGTGTTCGTCTACGCCCTCGTGGCCAACGCGGTACAGCGTCCGGACGGGCTCGTCATCGCCTCGTTCTTTATCGGCGCGATCGTGCTGACCTCCCTGATCTCGCGGGTGCAGCGCTCCACGGAGCTCAGGACCGAGCGCGTCGAGGTCGACGAGACCGCCCAGCGCTTCATAGACGAGGCCGCCGAGCGCGGCGAGATCCACCTCGTCGCCCACCGGCGCCGCACGGGAAAGGAGGAGGAGTACGCCCGCAAGGAGAGGGAGCAGCGCGAGGACAACCACATTCCCGCGAAGGACCGCATCCTCTTCCTCGAGGTGGAGGTGGAGGACGCCTCCGAGTTCACGGACGTGCTGGAGGTCGAGGGGGTCGAGATCGGCAGGTACGAGGTCCTTCGCTGCCAGAGCTCGACGGTGCCGAACGCCATCGCCGCCCTCCTGCTGCACCTCCAGGAGACGACGGGCAAGAAGTCGCACTGCTACTTCGGCTGGACGGAGGGCAACCCGATCGTGTACCTGATCCGGTACCTCCTCTTCGGCGAGGGCGACACCGCCCCCGTAACGCGCGAGGTCCTGAGGGAGGCCGAGAAGGACCCGGACCGCCGGCCCGCGATCCACGTCGGCGGCTGACCGGGGATCGGACCCGAACGAGGCCGCAGACTCGTCGCCGGAGTCGTGAACCGTCGATCACGACTCCGTAGATTTTCGCCCCCCGCCGTTGTAGCATGACCGCGCCATGCGACAACCAGGGGGGATCCTGATGATACGCAACAACCTGACCATAACCTTAGCCGTGGTGGCGCTGATCGCGCTGGGCGGGCTCTCGGCCCGGCTGACCGTGGCGCTGATCGACGACGGCGAGGGCTTCCTCGGGCTGGGCTCCGCCTACGCCCAGGAGGACTCGCTCGGCACGACCGGCTCCACGGACTTCGACCGGACCACGAGCCAGGACGATACCTCTGGCACGACGCAGTACGAGACGACCCAGTACGAGAACACCTCCAGCGGCGGGACGACCCAGTACGAGACGACGCAGTACGACACGACCCCGCTGATGCAGTCCGGCGGCCCCGAGGACGGCCCCGTGCCCCCCCTCCCGAGCGGCGGCTGCCCCGACGAGTTCCCCGTCGACAAGGACGGCGCCTGCTTCGCCCGTTAAAACAAGCAGAAGGACGAGAGAAGCGGAAGCCCGGCGCAGGAAAAGAACCGCGCCGGGCTTCCGCTTCTGCATCTTGCAGCACCGCGAACCGCCCGTAGGGCTCGGAGCCGGGGCTCCCGAGTGGCAGTTCTCGTGAGCGACGGAGCCGTTGGGGGGAGTGGTTCGGTGTTGGGGGATTCGAGGCGGAGGCTCCTGGCCCTCTTGCTGCTGGTTGCGTGCGCGGCGGTTCTTCGGGTCGCCTGGGGGACGGCGGGAACGTCCGCGATCGCCCAGGAAGGCGGCGAGGATTGCGCGCCGGTGACCAGGATCAACGGGCGCGGGACGCAGGAGAGCGAGCCCTTCCAGATCACGGGCCAGACCTTCAGGGTCCTGGAGACCGTCGAGGGCGACTCGACGAGCGGCTCCACGGTCTACGCCCCGCTCGACGAGAACGACGACCCTATCCTGGCCAGCTCCACGGACGGAGGCGGCGGGGGCCTCCAGTCCTACCAGACGACCGCCACCTACGACCCCGGCCCCGGCACCTACCGCATCGGCATCGTCTCCGAGGGGGCCGAGTACACCTACGAGGTCCAGGACTGCGGCCTCTCCACGAGCGGCGGGGAGCTTCTAGACGCGGGAGGGCCTCAGGACGGCCCCGTGCCGGTCATGCCGGACGGCGGCTGCCCGAGAGAGTTCCCCGTCGAGGGCGCCGGGGGCTGCTACCGCTAGGAGAACGTCGCCCGCGCCAACACGGGCTGCTTCCTCAGCGCGGGAAGTTGATGATCTGGCGGCCCATCAGGCTGCCGACGAGCTCTACGGCAAGCTCCGCGGTTCCGTTCCGAACGTCGAGGATAGGGTTCACCTCGACGACGTCCAGGGAGGTCACGACGCCGGACTCGTTGGCGAGCTCCATCATGAGGTGGGCCTCGCGGTAGGTCAGGCCGCCCCTCACGGGGGTGCCGACGCCCGGGGCCACGTCCGGGTCCACGACGTCGAGGTCGAGGGAGAGATGGACGCGGTCGAGGTGCGAGAGGTCCTCGAGGGCGCGCCGGATCACGGTGGCCGCCCCGTAGGCGTCGATCTCCTTCATCGTGTAGACGTTGACCCCGGCCTCCTCGAGAAGCTGACGCTCCTCGGCGTCCACGGAGCGCAAGCCCACGAGCGCCGTATCCTCGGGGTTGATGCTCGCCCCCTCCCCGCCGATGCGGACGAGGTCGGGGTGTCCGCGGCCGGTGAGGGCCGCGAGGGGCATGCCGTGCACGTTCCCCGAGGGGCTGGTCTCGGGGGTGTTGAAGTCCGAGTGGGCGTCGACCCACAGGACGCCCGTGCGCCCCCCTCCGGCCTCCCGGGCGGCCCCCGCCACCCCGGAGACGGTGCCTATGGAGATGGAGTGGTCCCCGCCGAGGAAGATCGGGAAGAGCCCGCCGGAGACCATGTCCCGCGCGCGCAGGGCGACCCTCTCGCAGACGGCGCGCACCGCCCCGACGTGCTTCGTGCCGCTCGCCTCCTCCACCGTCTCGGGTATCGGGGTCTCGACGTTGCCGAGGTCGGCGACGGGGTAGCCGAGGTCCTCCAGGACGCCGGCGAGGCGCGCGTAGCGCAGCGCGGAGGGCCCCATGTCTACGCCGCGGCGGTCCTGGCCGAGGTCCATCGGGACGCCGAGGATGCCGACGGGACGGCGGGGGGCCTGGCCCCTAAGCAAAGGCGACACCGCCCGAGCGGCGGGGATCGGCGGCGGCTTCGAACAGGCCCTCGCCCGTGCGCCGGACGGCGTTGACCGCGCCGAAGAACATCGACGGCTCGTCGTAGCTCAGGACGCGCTCGTAGAGGGAGAGGTCGGGCTTTCTCGCGCCGGCCTCGTAGGCGAAGAGGTCGCCCTCGGCGTGGAGGCGGGGGCGAGGACGGCGCCCCTCAGCGGCATGCCGAAGTCCACCACGTTTATGAGGGCCTGGGCGATAGCCGTCGGGATGCGCGAGGCGCCGGGGGAGCCGAGCGAGGTCACGTCCCCTCCCCGTCCGAGAAGATCGTCGGGCTCATGCTGGAGATCAGACGCTCCCCCGGCCTGAGGGCGTGGAAGCCCTTGGGGTTGAGCTCGGGCTCGCCTAAAGTGTTCCCCATCGGGATGCCGGTCCCGGGGATCACGATGCCGGAGCCGTAGCCCATGCTGGCGGTGATGGAGACGGCGAGGCCGGACTCGTCGACGCAGGAGAGGTGGGTCGTGTACGGGTGGCCGAAGGCGGAGCCGGCCGCGCCGAAGATCCGCGCCCGCTGCGATTCGGCGTACTCCTCGCCCGTGAGCTTCTCGGCGACGCGGGCGTTCTCGGCGAGTTCGGTGTAGGCCCGGTCGCGGTCCTCGAGGGCGTACTTCATGGCGCCGGAGAGCGCCAGCGCGTGCTCGGCCTCCGGGAGGTTCGCGAGGTCGTAGGCGGAGACGACGCGCAGAATCTGGGCGAGCGTCGCGCCGCCGGCCGACGGGGGGCCGTTCGTGTACCCGGTCCTCCCGTGGTAGGCGAAGGAGAGGGGCTCGCGGACCACCGCCTCGTACGTCGCGAGGTCCTCCTCGGTGATGATCCCGCCCATCCCCAGGATGTACGAGGAGAGGCGCCGCGCGAGCTCCCCTTCGTAGAGGAGGTCGGCCCCGGCCTCCCCGACGGCCTCCAGGGTGTCGGCGAGCTCCGGGAAGCGCACCTCCTCGCCGGTGACGTAGACGCGGTCTCCGGTGTAGAAGTTCTTGCGCGTCTCCTCGGTCAGCTCGAGGACCTCGGCGGCGACCTCGAACCACATGCCGCTCGTCTTGCACAGGAGGAAGCCCTCCCGGGCGAGCCGGACGGCCGGGGCGAGCGTCTCGCGCAGGCCCAGCTTGCCGTGGCGCGAGAGCAGGGTCTCCCAGCCGCGCAAGGAGCCGGGGACGGCGCACGAGGCGGCCCCCACGATGGACTTCACGCCCGCGCCGTACTTCAGGATCATGGTCGTCGGGCTGCCCCGGCGCCGAAGGCGGAGGCCGGGAGGCCCTTGCCGGGCATGCAGTCGTAGTAGTCGACAAGCTCCGCGCCGCCCCGCCCGGGGGCCTGACGAGGGCGAACCCCCGCCCCGATGCTGCTCATGAGGGGCTCCGTAACCCGACCGCCGCCGCGGCGGCCACGGCGGCGTCCGCGGCGTTGCCCCCGGCGCGGTAGATCTCGGCCGCCGCCTCGGCGGCATACGGCGTGCCGGCCGAAGCCGCGAAGCTTGTTCCTGGGAGGGGAGAACCGGTGGAGTCCATGAGGGCATTATAGATGGACCACCCGCGGCCGTTCGCCGCGACGAGGGGCCCTCGCGAGAGCGTGAGCCCGGCGTTGCCACGCCCCCCCGGCGCTCCGCCCTCTAGTCTATCTGGAGTAGGAGAAAGCTATTCATTTTTGAAGAAGCAGAGACCAACGATCTTCGTCACTATTCTTACCAGACAGCGACGGCCTGGCGCAGGAGCAAGCGCAGCGTAGCTCGCGCTCCGGGCGGGTGGGACCGGGTCAGAGAGGGACGCCGATGATCGCAACAGCAGAGACAGACGCGGAGAACAGTCCCGCAGAGGAGCGCCCGCGGGTCCTCGTAGCCATCGAGCCCCGCTCGTACAGGGATGCGGTCGGCCGGGCCATACAAGCCCTCCGGCCCAACCTGGAGGTCGAAGTCGTCGAACCGGACGACCTCATGCTCGAGGTACTGTGCTTGAACCCGGTGCTGGTGATCTGCAGCCTGCCCAGGACGCTGAGGCCCGTCCCCGGTAGGCCGGCCTGGTTCGAGTTCCACCCTTACGAGAGCCCGGCGGCGCGGATCAGCATCGACGGCCAGTACTTCGAGATGGAGGAGGTGGACCTGCTAGACCTCCTCTCCGTAATCGACGACCGCGCGGCGGCCGCGCGGGCCGGCTAGCGGGCGCGCACCGGCCGAGCCCCCTCGTGATTACGCTATCATTCGGGTCCTGGTGAGACGGTGGTCGGACATCTTCGCCCCATCCGCGGGACGCGCGGCCGTGGGCCTCGCGCGACCGGAGGTGCGGGGCCGCGAGGGCGGGGGGACGGCGGTGTTCCCCGCGCGTTCCAGCGCGCTCCGGGAGCATCGGGTCGCCCTCATGGTCGCGGCGCTCGTGGCCTTTATCGTCGTCTCGGCGTCGGCCAACTTCGTCACGGGAGGGGCCGGTCTCGCCGTGCACATCCCGGACAAGCTGCAGAGCAGCGAGGAGGCGGCTTCGGCGCTGACCCGGCTCTTCGCGGCGCTGGTGCTCGTCCTGTTCCTCGCGGAGAAGGAGGGCTGGCGCATGGGCTGGGTGGCGGCCGGGCTGGTGGTCCTGGGCCTCGGGCACCTGACCTTCGGTTACGTCGAGCCGTTGCTCCAGGACGACCCCCCCGAGCTCAACGAGTCGCTCTACGAGAGCCTGGTCACGCGCACCGCCGCGTGCGCGCTCTTCGCGGTCGGGCTGCTCCCCCGGAGGTTGCCGCAGCGGGCGGCGCGCGTGGCGATGGTCGCGCTCGTCCTGGCGCCGATCGCCGCGTACCTGCTCGTCTTCGAGCTGCTCGATGGGGAGACCTGGATGCCGCCGCTGACCCGCGTCGAGGGCTACGAGGAGATCGTGCAGCTCGGCATGTCCTTCGGCTGGCTCACGCCCTGGCACTGGGCCTTCTCGACGCTCCCGCTCGTGCTGGCGGTGGTGGCCGTGGCGGGGACCTTCCGCCTGAACCGTAGCGGGCTCTTGCGCAGCTGGGTGCTCTTCGCGATGATCCTTCTCGCCGGCTCGATCCTGCACGAGTACATGTGGCCCACGGTCTACGGCCTCGGGGTGCTCTCGACCTCGGACCTCCTGCGCTTCGGGTTCGCGCTCGTTGTCGCCGTGGGCGGCATCGTCGAGCTCAGGAGGATCGCCTCGGAGCGCACCGCGCTCGCGGCGGAGCGCAGCGCGCTGCTGGCCACCGAGCAGGAGCGGACCCGGCACCTGGCGGAGCTCGCCACCCTGAGGGCGGACTTCAGCGCCATGGTCGCCCACGAGCTGGACCGCCCGATCACCGCCATCCGCTGGCTGAACGAGGTGCTCGGGGTCGAAGGGAAGAACCCGGATATCCGCGAGTACGCGACGGCGGCGATAGAGAAGGAGATCTCCAACCTCAACGCGCTCGTCGCCGACGTGCGCACCGCCGCCGCCGTCGAGCGCGACGACTTCGAGGTCGAGCCGGAGCCGCTGCCGCTGAAGGTCCTGCTGATCGACGCCAAGGCATACGCGGACTCCCTCCCGGGCGACCACCCGGTGCGGGTGGTCTCGGGCGACGGCTTCGAGACGAGCGGACGGGTGATGGCCGACCCGCAGCGGGTGGGCCAGGTCTTGCGCAACCTCCTCTCCAACGCCGCCAAGTACTCCCCGGAGGGCAGACCGATAGAGCTGCGGGCGAGCGCCGACGGGCGAGGGCGCGCCCGCATCGAGGTCGCCGACTACGGCTCCGGCATCCACGCCGAGGACCTGCCCCTGATCTTCGAGAAGTTCGGGCGGGGGCGCGACGCGCAGGGCAAGCAGGTCCCGGGGGCGGGCCTCGGCCTGTACCTCTCCCGGCGGATCGTGCGGGCGCACGGCGGGGAGCTGACGGTGGAGACGCGGCAGGGAGAAGGGTCGGTCTTCGGGTTCGACCTGCCCCTGGCCGAACGGTGAGCGCCGCGCCGCGCGCAGCCGCCTCCGGGCCCATACGGGTCATGCTGGTGGACGACCACACCTCCTTTCGCCTGCCCCTGGCGATCGTGCTGGGGCGCGAACCGGACCTGGAGGTGGTCGCCGAGGCGGGCTCCCTGGCCGAGGCGCGCGCACTCCTGGGGCGCGAGGATCTGGAGATCGACGTCGCGCTCGTGGACCTGAACCTGCCCGACGGCTCCGGGGTGGACCTGATCGGCGACCTGCGCAAGGCCCGGCCGGGCACCGCGACGCTCGTCCTGAGCGCCCACTCCGACCCGGTCCAGCTCGCCCTGGCCATAGAGGCCGGGGCGATGGGCACCGCGCACAAATCCGCGAGCCCGCTGGAGGTCGTCGAGTCGCTGCGCCGCCTGCACGCCGGGGAGCAACTCCTCTCCCTGCAGGAGATCACGAAGGCCATCCGGCTCGTGAGCCGCGAGCGCCAGGAGGACCACGAGGCCCAGCTCGCGATCGAACGCCTCACCTCCAGGGAACGGGAGGTCTTGCAGTCCCTCGCCGAAGGCCTGAGCGACCAGGAGATCGCCGAGCGGCTCTACGTCGGCGTCGGAACCGTCCGCACCCACCTGAGGAGCCTCCTCCTCAAACTCCACGTCCAATCTCGCCTGCAAGCCCTCGTCTTCGCGGTCCGACACGGCCTGGTGGAGATCAGGCGATAGGACGCGGGGAAGCGTCGCCGCCGAAGCCCTCCGAATCCCCGGGGTACGGCCAAGCGTTTTCGGGCGTCGTCACCGGGTAACGATGAGAGCGAAGGCCAACGCTTGGCCCTTACCGGGCCTCGCCCGATTCGCCAGGGTTCCTTGGGTAGGATGTCTTGCGGGCGGCGATCGGGGGCGGCGCTTGCGCACCACCCCGTCCGGGCGTTGCTTCCTCGCCGGCGCTCCTCAGTTCTGGGGCGGCTGGGAGCCTTCAGGCGGCGGCGGGGGCTGTACCTTGCCCGAGCCCTCCTCGATCTGGCGCCGGATGGACTCGAGCGTAGCGTCCATCGCCTCCTCCACGGGGTCGCGGTCCTCCGGGGCGCCCTCCTGGATGTCGCCTTCCACGGAGCGCTCCCCGAACGAGAGGTGCACCACGACCTCGCTGCCGCTCTCCCCGTGGTTGCCGACAGTGAGCCAGCCCGAGTAGTCGCGCTCGGTCTCCGCGCCCCACTCCATCCTGCGCTCGCGCTCGTCGGTGGCGAGGTAGCCCTCGGCGTCGAAGGAGCTGCCGTTCGGGAACTCGAGGGTCATGCGCACCTTCCGTCCCGGCGTCCCCTCGGCCGAGGGGCCCTCGATGGAGGCGTCGGTGACCGGGGGCAGGTAGCCGGGGAGGTTGTCGACGTCCGCCAGCCAGGCGAACACGTCCTCGGGAGGGGCCTCGATCGCCATGCTCCGCTCGTAATCTGCCACGTTCTCTCCTTCTTCTATCTCGGTTACGCCCTGGCGGCCGTCGAGCCCCCCGAACAACCGGCGCGTACGGCACACCGGACGGTCAGAGCGGACCGGGCCGCCGACCCGGTCGTCGGACGGCCCGGTCCGCGCCGCGTGGCGGCGGCTCTCTCCCGGCGGGCTAGTACCTCTTGTCTCCGACGCCGCCGGCCGGGGCGGGACCGCCCGTCTCCATCATCGAGCCCATCCCCATGTACGGGGCGAGGATCGCCAGGACCTCGTCCTGGGTGAGGGCCGCGGGGAACGGCTCGTTCGCCGGCGGGACTACCCCGAGCAGGTTCTTGATGGCGGTGACGTTCTCGGCCTCGGCGCCGTTGATCGCGCCGGCCGCGGCCAGGATGTCGGGGCTCTGGATCATCGGACCCAGGCCCAGGTTGGCCCCCACGTCCTTCTGCTCCTGGACGAGGGCGGCCTCCAAAAAGGCCTGCTGGCTCGCCAGGACCGCCTCGGGGACCATAAACTCCGGGGCCTCCACCGGGGTTCCGCCCAGGCTGACGATGGCATCGGCCAGGGCGGCGGCGTGTACCACCTCGATCTCCTGTATCTGGGCGACGACGTCGTACGCGGCACCGGAGAGGATACCGGCGTCGAGCGCCGCGGGGTAGAAGACCTGAGATTCGAAGATCTCGTTGGGGAGGAGGAAGTTGAGGATGTCGAGGTCCGAGACGACCCCCGTGGTCTGGGCGGAGGCCTTCTTCGCGAAGAGGCTCGTCCCCGCGGCCGCACCGAGGCCCAGGGCCGCCAGTTTCATGATCTCGCGCCGCGTCCTGGGCCTGGCGAGGGCCCCCACTTCGGGCTTCTCTGCTTCTCTGCGCATCGTCTATCCTCCCTTAACCCGTGATCCCGAACGGGGCGACCGCGGCCTGCACGGTACCCAGGGGCAGCGCCTCTTCGAGGGCCACGTTGTTCGGAGGCGAGACGCCGTTGAGAATCTTGATCGCATCCCAGTGCTGGCACTCGGCCGCGTGTATGGAGAGCGCCGCGGCCAGTATGTCCTTGCTGACGAGGGCCGGCGCCGCCCCCTGGTAGGCCCCGATCCCCACGGGCTCCAGCGTCGCCGCGTAGCCGAGGAACGCGGCCGCGCTCGCGGTCGCGTCGGTCGGGAACGTGAACGCCGGTACGGCCGGTACCGCAGCGCCCAACGTCCCCAGCGTCGAGGCGATGGCGTCCGCGTGGGCGAACTCGTGGTCCCTCAACTCGGCGATCTGCGCCAGGGCATTGCCCGTGAAGAGCCCCGAGTCCGCGCCGATGGCGTAGAAGGTGCCCTCGAGCTGCTCCAGAAGGTACGCGAACTGCAGGATCGCGGCGTCCCCGAGACCCTGGTACGTCACGTACGGCGCCGTCTGCGCTTCGGCGTAGCGGTTGGCGACGCCGAAGCCGCCGATGCCGGCGGCGGAGATCGCGGCCGTCGCCCACGCCGCCGTCTTCAGAAAGTTGCGCCGCGAGTACTCCCGGTCGAGATCCACGGGGAGGGCGCGGCCCTCTGCTCCATCCATGCACGTTCCCCTTCCTAATGGCCGCGGCCCCGCTCGCCCAGAGGCGCCCGGTAGGACCGCGTCGTCTGCGCACACTCTTCCCCGCGGGCCCGGGCTCAAACTGTAATAGACAACACAAACATCCGCCCTCGAGGAGGACGTTGGGCCGAAGTGTGTAGACGATCCTCCTCTTCGAGCCCTCCGTCGCGGGCCGGCGGGGGAGGTTCGGGCGGCGGGATGCGTCCTCCCGGCATCGTCCCGGACGGGCGCGCCGTGGGGCCCTCCTTTGGCTATGATGGTGCCGGCAGGCGTCGAGGGGAAAGGGTCGCGGGTTGGGCGAAACGGGCGTGAACGGACGGCGGTTCAATACGGCCTCTGAGGAGGAGATACGCGGCGCGAAGGTCGCCGACGTGTACTTCCATCGCACGATGGAGGTCCTGAAGGCTCGCGGCCTGGAGAACACGCCGGTCCACATGGAGGTCACGCTCAAGACCTCCGACGAGAGCGCCTGGTTTGTCGTCGCGGGGATGGACGAGGTCGCGAGCCTCCTCGCGGACGTGGACGTCGAGGTCGAGGCGGTGCCGGAGGGGACGGTCTGCCGCCCCTACGACCCCATCCTGACCCTTTCGGGCCCCTACGGCGCCTTCGCCGAGCACGAGACCGCCATCCTGGGCTTCCTCTGCCAGGCCTCGGGGGTGGCGACGGGGGCGGCCCGTTGCAGGCTCGCGGCGGGCGAGAAGCCGGTCGTCTCCTTCGGGGCGCGCAGGATGCACCCGTCGATAACGCCCATGATCGAGCGAAGCGCCTACCTCGGCGGCTGCGACGGGGTCGCGGTCGAGCTCGCCGCCGACCGCCTGAACATCCCCGCGAGCGGCACCCTCCCCCACGCCCTCGTCCTCATCATAGGCTCGACGGAGGAGGCGGCCCGCGCCTTCGACGAGGCCGTCCCCGAGGACGTCCCGCGCACCATCCTCATAGACACCTTCGACGACGAGAAGTTCGGGGCGCTGATCGCGGCCCGCGCGATCCCCGACTCCATCTACGCCGTCCGCTTCGACACCCCCGGCAACCGCCGCGGGGACTTCCGCGATCTCATGCAGGAGGCCCGCTGGGAGCTCGACCGCAACGGCTTCTCGCACGTCAAGATCTTCGCCTCCGGCGGCATCGGCGTCGACGACATCCTGCACCTCAACCCCATCTGCGACGCCTACGGGGTGGGCGGCGAGATCGCCGCGGCCCCGATGATCGACTACTCGCTAGACATCGTCGAGGTGAACGGCGAGGACCGCTCCAAGCGCGGCAAGCGCGGCGGCAGGAAACGCCTCCTGGAGCTCGAAGACGGCTCCCACCTCGTCGTCCCCGCCGGCGCGAAGGCCCCCCAGGGCGCCACCGACCTCCTGCGCCCCCTCGGGGGGATCCCGGCCGACGTCTCGACCCTCCGCGATCGGGTGCTCTCGCAGCTCGCGACGGGGGCCTTCGGGCTGTAGCACGCGGCTGTAGGAGATCAAGTCCCCTTCGAGACGATCACGAGGTAGTAGCTGCACTCGCCCTCGCCCGCGTTGTCGAAGCGGTGAGGCACGTCGGCCTCGAAGTAGAGGGCGTCCCCTTCTTCGAGGACGCGCTCCTCGCCCCCGAGCACCGCCAGTAGACGCCCCTTCTCGACCACGACGTACTCCTCGACCCCGCGCCGGTGAGGCGGGAAGCGCCCGGAGGTCGCACCCTCCGGCACGACGTTGCGCACGAACTCCACCCCGCGCCCTGCGAAGGGCGGCGAGAGCAGCTGCCGCTCGAAGCCGGTCTCGGGGTCGCGCATGATCTGGCGGCGCTCGCGCGCCACCACGACGACCTCCCGCCGCTCCTCCGTCCCCAGAAGCTCCGAGAGACCGACCCCGAGCCCCTCCGCCACCTTCGCCGCGACGACGAGCGTGGGGTTCTTCTCGCCCCGCTCGACCTTCGAGAGCATGGCCCGGCTCACCCCGGAACTGCCGGCCAGCTCCTCCAGCGTCAGCCCCTGCCTCCGGCGCAGGCTCTTGACCCTGGCCCGAGCCTCCCCGAGGAGACGGCCTCCACCGTGGAAGATGCCCCTGTTGTGCCGGACTCGCTCATTTGGTAGAAGATAGTCTACCATGGTAGATGTACTGGGTTACGGGATCTCGGCGGCGCCGTTCGTGGTGGCGGGGGTGGCCCTGCTCGTGTTGCGGTGGCCCGCGGTGCGGGCGGGGGTGGCCGCGCTCGCGGCGGCGGTTGCGGGGCGCTGTTGTGGCCCGGGTTGGAGGCTTCGGGGCTTCCGGGGCTTTCGTGGCCGGGGCGGGGACGTCGGGGCGGGTGTTGTACGTGTTGCTCGGCGGGCTGTTTCTGTACAACATCCTGGAGAGGGGCGGGGCGGTCGCGGCGGTCTCGGGGTATCTGGGGAAGCTGGAGCCCGAGCGGGAGGGGCTGGCGCTCGTGGTGGTGATCGGGGCGGCGCCGTTCTTCGAGTCGGTCACGGGGTTCGGTGTGGCGGTGGTCATCAGCGCCCCGATCCTGCTGGCGGCCGGCTTCTCGCCGCTCAAGGCGGCGGTGCTGTCGAGCTGGGGTCAGTGCGCGGTTCCCTGGGGCGCGCTGGGGATAGGGACCGTGATCGGGGCGGACCTGTCGGGGACCACCTTCGGGGAGCTCTCGGACGGGAGCGCCCTCCTGAGCCTGCCCCTCTTCCCCGTCTACGCCGTCGCCGCCGTGGCGCTCGCGGGCGGGTGGGCGGGGGTGCGCAAGCGCGGAGGGGAGGCGGTGCTGCTCGGGCTCGTGGCGGGGACGGCGACGCTGTTGACGAGCCTCTTCGTCGTGCCGGAGCTCGCGGGCGCCGTCGGGGGGCTCGCGGCCACGGGGGCTTTCCTGATCCTCAGGCGCGGGAGGCTGCGGGGCTCGGGGCCGCCGATTCGGGCGGCGCTGCCGTACGCGTTCCTGCTCCTGCTGCTAGTCCTCGCGAACGGTCCCGGGCCGATCGCGGGGTGGCTCGGCTCCCTCGGGCCCGCGTTCTCGGGACCGGGGCCCGCGCTCTTTCTCGCGGCGGGGTTCGGGGCGGCGTTGTTCGGGCTGGGCGGAGGGGCGCTGCGCTCGGCGGCGTCGGGGACCCTGTGGCAGTGGCTGCCGACCGCGGGGGCGGTGGTGACGTTCGTGCTGGCCGGCGGGGTGGTGGCGGCGAGCGGGGCCGCCGCGATGCTCGCCGCGGCGGCGACGGTCTTCGGGCCCTTCTACGGCGTGGCGGCGCCCGTCGTCGGGGCGCTCGGGGGGGCGCTCACGGGGTCGAACGCGGCCTCCAACGCGCTGTTCATGCCCCTGCAGGTCGAGGCGGCACGGGGCCTCGGGGTCTCGGAGGGGCTCGTCGCGGCCGTACAGAACGTCTCCGGGAGCCACGCGAGCATGCTGGCGCCGCAGCGCGTCGTGCTCGCCGCCACCGCCGTCGGGCTGCTGGGGCGGGAGGGGGAGATCGTACGCGCGGCCCTCCTGCCGGTGGCCGCCTCCGTCGCCGTCCTCGCCGTCGCAGGGGCGGTGTTGTAGGGGTTGGCCCTTCGGGGCTCGTCTTCCGGTGACGGCGGGGAACTCTCGGCCCCTGTTCCGCGCAGGCGTCCGGGGAGGTTGCACCATCGTCTGCGCGCTTCGTCTGCCCAAAGTCCCAGGAGAGGAGCGGTCCTTCGGCCGATTCGCCCCCTGCTCTTCGGCGCTACCGTCGGGTTGAGAAGAGTCCATCCGACGAGAGGAGAGAGATGATGGATCAGAGCACGGAGCGCGTCGGGCGTCCCGGAGAGGCGGCCGGCGGCGGGCCGCTTCACCTGCCCTACAGCGCTTACCCGACCGCAGCGGAGGTCGCCGAGCACGGGTTGCAGCCCCTGATTCGGGCACCTCCGTCGTGGCTCTCCTCGTCGGGTCGAAGGCGGCTACGATCGAGCGGGCATGCGGCTAGCTCGGGTGCTGCGGAGCCTTTCGGTTCTCCGTGGTGGGCTCCCGGGTTGGTGCGGTCCCCGGCGTAGGGTCGTTGTGGATTGGGTACGCGGGATAACGGTACGGTTGCCGCAAGGGGTCGCGCCCGACCGGCGCGGCGTCCCCGGCAGGGACGATGGACGAGGAGAGGATGGATCTCATGGCGCTTGTGGCCCGCGGGAGGATCGAAGACGCGAACGCCGGCACGTACGCCTTCGCAGCGGATGCCGAATACCTTCTCGCCGGGGAGGAGGGCTACGAGGTGCTCTACCTGCTGCAGGGCGATTCGGAGGAGCTCGCCCCCCACGAGGCCGCCCTCGTCGAGATCACGGGCGAGGTCGTCGGGGCGGAGCCGTCGGGCAAGTACGAGATCCTGGCCGTGCAGTCCGTTCGGAGGATCGACGGCGCCGCGGGGTAGCGGCTCCTACCAGTCGTACGCCTCCGGACGGCGGTTGGCGAGCGCCGGAAAGTCGGCGCGGAAGCGGTCGAGGTAGTCCAGGTCGAGGGTCGCGAGGGCGAAGCCGTCGCGGTCGGGGCACTGGGCGAGGACCGTCCCCCAGGGGTCCACGATCATGCTGCGGCCGTACGTCCGGCGCCCGTCGGCCTTCTGCCCCCACTGGGCCGGGGCGACGACGTAGGCCTGGTTCTCGACGGCGCGGGCACGGAGCAGGAGCTCCCAGTGGTCCTTGCCCGTTGCCAGGGTGAAGGCGGCCGGCACGGCGAGGATCTCGGCGCCCCGGAGCGCGAGGAGGCGGTAGAGCTCGGGGAAGCGCAGGTCGTAGCAGACGGAGAGGCCGAGCGTCGCGGGGCCGGCCTTGGCGGCGACGATCTCGTCCCCCGGCGCGACGGTCCGGGATTCCAGGTAGTCGCGGTCCGGCGCCTTGACGTCGAAGAGGTGGATCTTGCGGTAGCGGGCCACGAGCTCCCCCGAGGGGTCGAAGAAGGTGGAGGTGTTGTAGCGGCGCTCCGAGCCCGGCTCTCCCTCCAGAATAGAGCCGCCGAGCACGTAGACCTTCAGCTCGCGCGCGAGACGTCCGAGAAACGCCGTCGTCGGGCCGGGTACGGGCTCGGTGTTCTCCCGGTAGGCCTCCTCGAGGCCGTGGCAGCTCCACAGCTCCGGCAGCGCCACGAGGTCGGCGCCTGCGGCGACCGCCTCGCGGATGAGGTCCTCCGCCACCCCGAAGTTCTCCGCCTTCGCCGGCGTCGAAGACATCTGTATCGCGGCGGCCTTGATCTCCCGTCGCCCCTGCATCGCGCCTCCTCGGTCTCTCCCGCTGCGGGCTACGGGGCAATCATACAGCGCTTCGCCCGCCGCCAGGGACGGTGGAGGCCCGTGCCGCTACGGGACCTGCTCGATGCCGAGCCCCGCGTCCCTCCGGGGCTTCCTGACGAGGTAACGCTCGAGGTCGTAAGACTCGTACATCTCCTCCGAGATGCGGGCGGCCTCCCCGTGGGCGGGCTTGCCGGCCGCCGTCACCGCGTGCCGCCTGCTCTCCCAGAGGCAGAACGACAGGCACTCGCGGCGCTCGTTCACCCGGCCCCTGAAGTAGCGGAGCACGCCGCCGGAAGCCAGGGCCTCGTCGTAGGCGCGGTCGTCGTACTCCTTGAGGAGCCGATCGTCCGCCGCCGCGCGGCGCACGGAACGAAAGACCACGAGGTAGAGATCGACCGCGTCCAGCCCGGCGGCGCACCCCTCCCAGTCGAAGCCATCCCGGATGGGGAGGCTCGCGTACTCCGCGCGTTGGGGGGCGAGACGCCCGAATGCCTCGTAGACCTCGAGGCCCACCCCGCGCGTGCTTGGGACGTGCCGTTCCAATCGAACTCCTCTTCTTTGCGCCTGTCGTGGCCGTTGGTCCCGACGGTCGAACCCGCGCGAAGGGGACGACGTCAGCGCAACATACGTTACCCGCGCACGGCCGCAAAGGATGTGCGCGTGGCGCCGAAAACGCGCGATAGGCGCAAGGATGGCCCGAAGTGTGTAACGGGATCGGGAGAGGTACCGTCGGTCGTGGGGCGACCCTCTACGGCGTCTCGTCGGGCAACGCCCCGAGGAGCTCCCGAAGACCGACCGGGGTCGCCCCGGCGTGGCGGACGCTCAGGCCGCCCGCGACGTTCGCGAGGCTTGCCGCCTCCGCGTAGCCCCCTCCGGCGAGCCGGGCGAGGGTGAAGGCGGCGACGACCGTGTCGCCCGCGCCGGTGACGTCGAAGACCTCGCTCTTGTTGGCGACGGGAAGATGGACGGGATCGGCTCCGGGCTCGAAGAGGCTCATGCCCTCACCGCCGCGCGTGACGAGGAGGGCCTCGGCGCCGAGCTTCGCGCGGAGCACCGCCCCGGCCTTCTCGACGCCGGCCTCGCCGGCGACGTTCATGCCCGCGGCCTCGGCGGTCTCCTCGAGGTTCGGGGTTGCGGCGGTGACGCCCGGGAAGTCGAGCAGGCGGTGGCGGGAGTCGAGGCCGACGTAGCGGCCGTCGGCGAGATCCACGACCACCCCGGATACGTCCGCCGTGAGGGTGCCGTGGCCGTAGTCCGAGAGGACGAAGCCGTCCACGTCCCCGGCGAGCTCCTCGACGCGGCGGATGAGCTCGCCCTCGGCGGCGGGCTCGGGGGCGCCGGAGCCGAGCTGGTCGACCCGGAGGAGGTGCTGGCCGAGGCCGCCGCCGTGCGTGCCCCCGGCGACGATGCGCGTCTTGGTGACGGTTCGGGTTCCGCCGTCCCGGACGACGGCCCCCGTGGGGCAGCCCATTCGGGCGAGGATCTTCAGGAGCTCGTCGCCGTTCGCGTCGTCCCCGATCCAGCCCGCCGGGACGACCTCGGCGCCCAGGGAGACGAGGTTCGCTACCGTGTTCGCGGCTCCCCCGAGCCGGAACTCGTCCCGCTCGTGGTTCAGGATCATGACCGGGTACTCGCGGGAGATCCTGCCCGCGTCCCCCACGAGGTAGTGGTCGAGGCCGAGGTCCCCGACGACCATGACGCGCAGCTTCCCGAAACCCTCGATCAGACGGGCCAGACGCCCCAAAGTACCTCCCTCCGCGAACCGGACAGCGAGAGGGCTGTTCCCCCATCGAGTGCCCGTGAAACGGTTACTAGCCTCCGGCGCCCCCGCCGGCCTCCCAGAACGCCGCCTCGATCACCTGCCCCGCGCGCAGGTCCGGCAGGTCGAGGTGGCGGCGGGCGGCCTCCAGCGCGGCCTCCAGGGGCAGGAGCCCGACGAGCTCCGTCTCCTCGACGCGGGCGCCGTGCCTCCCCGCGGAACGGCGCACGGCGTCGAGGGCGGTGGCGACGGAGGTCTCTTCGAGGTCCGTCAGGTTCATCGAGACCTGAGCCCTCCCCCCCACCTCCAGCCCGAGCGCCTTCACGCCCGGCAGGCCGCCGCTCCGCTCCCGAACCTCCGCGGCGACGGCGCGCGCTACCTCGACGGCGCTCGTGTCCAGGTAGGCGTTGAAGGCGACGAGGAAGGGCCGTGCCCCCACCGCGACCGCCCCGAGCGCGGCGGGAGCACGCCGGGGCCGTAGTCCGGCCTCCACTCCGGGCTCCCCGAGCGCGCGGAGAGGCCCTCGTATCCGCCCCTGCGCACGTCGGCGAGGTTGCGCCGGTGCGGGGCCGACGCGGCCTCGCCATAGAGGTAGACGGGGAGGCCCAACGCCCCGAGAGCCTCCCCGACCCTTCTGGCGAGATCGGCGGCGGCGGCCATCGTCGCGCCGGCGAGCGGGACGAACGGCAGCACGTCGAGGGCGCCCATCCTGGGGTGGACGCCGCTGTGGGCTGAGAGGTCTATCTCCCGCAGGCACGCGCGCGCGAGGGCGGAGGAGGCTTCGAGGAGCGGCCCCTCCTCCCCCACGAAGGTCAGAACGCTGCGGTTGTGGTCCCCGTCGGAGTGGAGGTCTAGGACGGCGACGCCCCTGACGGAGCGCACGGCGTCGGCGATGCGCCGGATCTTCGCCTCGTCGCGGCCCTCGCTGAAGTTCGGGACGGCCTCGTAGAGCTTCTCTCCCATCTTTACGGGGCGTCCTCTAGCGGCTGCCGAGGGCGCGGTCGAGGTGGACGGCGGCGCTGATGAGGGAGAGGTGGGTGAAGGCCTGGGGGAAGTTGCCGAGGGCCTCGCCGGACGGGCCGATCTCCTCGGCGTAGAGGCCGAGGTGGTTGGCGTAGGAGAACATCTTCTCGAGGGCGAGGCGGGCCTCGTCGAGGCGGCCGGCCTTGGTCAGGCACTCGACCAGCCAGAACGAGCACATGCTGAAGCTCCCTCGGGGAGGTCGAGCCCAGGCCGTCGGGGAGGCCTCGCTGACGTTGTAGCGGTCGACGAGGGTGTCGCGGGCGAGCTCCCTCTGGATGTGGTCCAGGGTGGAGATCCAGCGCGGGTCCGTGGGGCCGACGAACTTCACGAGCGGCATGAGGAGCAGGGAGGCGTCGAGGGCGTCGCCGCCGTAGGTCTGGGTGAAGGCGCCCTTCTTCGGGTTCCAGCCCTTCTCCATGATCTCCTCGTAGATCCTGTCGCGCTCCCTCGTCCACCGGCCGTCCCCGGCGGGGAGGCCGCGCTGGTGCGAGATCCTGCCGGCCCTCTCCAGCGCGACCCACGCCATGAGCTTGGAGGAGACGAACTGGTTGGAGCCGCCCCTGACCTCCCAGATCCCCTCGTCGGGCCTCTGCCAGTTGTCGGCGAGCCAGTCGAGGATCTTTCTGAGGTTCTGCCACAGGTCGTAGTCGAGCGGGGCCCCCCACTTGTTGTACAGGTAGGCCGCGTCGAGGACGGCCCCGTAGAGGTCGAGCTGGGTTTGTCCGTAGGCGGCGTTGCCGAGCCTCACCGGGCTGGAGCCCTTGTAGCCGGAGAGGTGATTCAGGACGCTCTCTTCTATCTCCGTGCGGCCGTCGATCCCGTAGAGCGGCTGGAGGAGGCCGTCGGTGTCGCGGTGGCAACGCTCGCGCAGCCAGCCCATGAAGTTTTTGGCCTCGCTCTCGAAGCCGACGGAGATGAGGGCGTAGAGGGCGAAGGCCGCGTCCCTGAGCCAGGTGTAGCGATAATCCCAGTTGCGCTCTCCGCCGACCCACTCGGGTAGCCCCATGGTCGGGGCGGCGACGAGCGCGCCGGTGGGATGGTAGACCATGATCTTGAGGGCGAGGGCGGAGCGGTACACGTCCTCGCGCCACCGGCCGTCGTAGGTGCAGCCGGAGATCCAACGCCGCCAGTACTGCATCGTCCCCTCGAGGTACTCCTCGAACGGACGCCCGCCGTCCACGTCCTCGGGCCCCTCCCCGTCCGCCAGGTTCGCGAGGACGAAGGTGCAGCTCTCCCCCGCCTCCAGCGTGAAACCGGCCCGCACCGACCCCCCCGGGCCCTCCGCGAGCGGCACGTCCGAGCGCAGGCCGAGCGCGGTCGGCCCGCGGAAGACGGCGCCAGTCTTGACGACCGAGACCGTGTGCCCCTGGCGGGCGTAGTCGAAGGCGGGGCGGCACTCCATCTCGAAGGGGAGTTTGCCGCGGACTACCCGGACGTTGCGGACGAGCCGGTGCCGGTCGTTCTGGCCTTCGGGGAGCGGCATGAAATCCAGGGTCTCCGCCACGCCTTCGGCCGAGAGGAAGCGCGTCAGGAGGATGTTCGTGTCCGGGAGGTAGAGCTGCTGGCTCCGCCCGGGGTCCCCGGCGGGCGCGAGCTTGAAGTGCCCGCCCTTCTCGTCGTCTAGGATGGAGGCGAAGACGCTCGGCCCGTCGAACGACGGCAGGCAGAGCCAGTCGATCGTCCCGTCCATCCCCACGAGCGCCGCCGTGTGCAGGTCCCCGATGATCCCGTGGTCCTCGATGGGTAGATAAGACACGCCTAGCCCTCGGCCTCCCGATCGCCCCGTAGCAGCCTCCGGCCGACGGGGCTCATCGCCGCCACGAAGCCCGCTCCCGTTCGATGCCCGCGCCGCGGGGTCGGCCGGGCGCTAATACCGCACCACCAGGACGCCGCCGACGAGGATCAGGGCGACCCCGAGGACGGTGAGGGGGCTGAAGTCCTGCCCGTCGGCCCCGAACACGCCGATGCTGTCGAGGACGAGGCTGACTATAAGCTGCGAGGCGATGACGAGGGAGAGCGTGCGGGCGACGCCGGTCTGTCCCGCGGAGTAGGCGATGCCCCCGAGGATGAACGCGCCCAGCACCCCGGAAGCGGCGGCGAAGCCCACGGCGCGCGCCGTGAACTCCGGCCGGGCGAGGAACGGGTAGACGCCGGCCGCGGCGATCGCCGTCGTCAGCCCCGAGATGGCGACGAGGGCGGTCGGCCCGATCGTGCGCTGCGAGACGGAGGTGAGCGTGGCCTGAAACGCCACCGCTATCCCCACCAGCACCGCCAGAGCAGCGAACTTCAAACTACCTCCCTACACCCGCGACCCGCTCGCCGACCGCCCTAAGATAACAGAGTGGGCCCCGTCGAAGCCGTGGTGCGGCCCGCGCGACCGCGAGCCCGGGCGAGAACCCGCTCGGCCGGCGCGGCTAGCGGCCGCCGTCGACGGCGCCGGTCAGGGAGGCGGCGAGCTCGGCGCAGACGCGCCAGAACTCGTCCTCCAGCTCGGCGATGCGCTCGGCCGCGCCGTCCAGGTCGCCCGACCGGCCCAGGGCCTCTACGCCCTCGGCGATGCGGGCCATCCGGCGCGCGCCGAAGCTCCCGGAGCCGCCCTTCAGGCCGTGCGCCGCGAGCCGGAGCCCTTCGGCGTCGCCGCGCTCGTGAGCCTCGCGCAGCGCCGCGATGCGAGCGGGGGTGTCCTCTTCGAATATCTCGAAGAGCTCGACGAGGAGGTCCGGCTCACCTTCCCCGCGGATGCCGCGCAGGCCGTCCAGCACCTCCCAGTCGACGGAGGGGAAGGCCTCCGCCCCTTCCTCCGTCAGGTCCCTCGGGGGCCGCGGCGCCTCGCGCGCCACCCAGTTCTGCAGCATCCCCTCCAGGGCTTCGGCCTTGACAGGCTTCGCGATGTAGTCGTCCATCCCCGAGGCGAGTGCGGCCTCGCGGTCGCCGCTCATGGCGTTGGCGGTCATGGCGATGATCGGGGTGTGGCGCTCCGAGCCTTCGCGGCGGCGGATCTCGCGCGTCGCCTCGTAGCCGCCCATCCCGGGCATCTGCACATCCATCAGCACCGCCGCGTACGGCACGCGCGCGAGCGCCTCCAGGGCCTCGAGGCCGTTCTCGACGACGTCGATGCGGTAGCCGAGCCTCTCCAGGGTCCTCAGCGCGACCTTCTGGTTTACGGGGTTGTCCTCGGCGACGAGGAGGTGCGGCCGGGCCCCGGCGCGCTTCTCGGCGAGGCCGTGACGGGTGACGAGCGCATCCTCCCCCGCGTCGTCCGGGGGCGTCGTGGCCTGAGCCGTCGAACGGGAGGCGGCGACGGTGGCTAGGGCGTCGCGGAGCTCGACCTGCCGGACGGGCTTCGTGAGGTAGGCGGCGATGCCGGCCCTGCGCGCCTCCTCGCCCTCCCCGCGCTGGCCCATGGAGGTCAGCATCACGAGGCGCACGTCCCGGAGGAGCGGGTCCGCCTTGATGCTGCGGGCGAGCTGGAGGCCGTCCTTGTTCGGCATCTGCATGTCCAGGATCGCGAGGTCGTAAGGCTCGCCGGCGCCGGCGGCGGCGCGGAGGTACTCCATCGCGCGCCAGCCGCTCTCGACCGCGTCGGAGACCATCCCCCACGGGGCGACCTGCTTGCGGAGGATCTTCCGGTTGGTCGCGTTGTCGTCCACGATCAGGATGCGCAGGCCGCGGAGCTCCCCCCCGGGCTCGGCACCACCCTCGGCCTCGGGCCGCTCCTCCAGGCGCGCCGTGAAATGGAACGTGCTCCCCTGCCCGGGGACGCTCTCCACCCCGATCTCGCCGCCCATGAGCTCCACGAGCTGCTTGGAGATGGCGAGCCCGAGGCCGGTGCCGCCGTAGCGGCGCGTCGTCGAGGCGTCGGCCTGGGAGAAGGACTCGAAGAGGCGCTCGAGCTCGGCGGCCTCTATGCCGATGCCGGTGTCCAGGACCTCGAACCGGACGGTCGCCTCGCCGCCCGCCTCCTCGACGAGGGCGGTGCGCAGGACCACCTCGCCCCTCTCGGTGAACTTGATGGCGTTGCCGATCAGGTTCGTCAGCACCTGCCTCAGGCGGAACGGGTCGCCCTTCACGGCGGCGGGGACGTCGTACTCGACGAAGTTTATAAGCTCCAGCCCCTTGTCCTCCGCGCGACCGGCGAGCAGGCGGGCGACCTCCTCGACCGTCGCGCGCAGGTCGAAGCTTATCTCCTCGAGGCGCACCTTCCCGGCCTCTATCTTGGAGAAATCGAGGATGTCGTTTATGACGGAGAGGAGGTGCTCGCCGGAGGAGCGCACGGTCTCCGCGTAGTCGCGCTGCTCGGGGTCGAGGGGGGTGCCGAGGAGCAGCTCGGTCATGCCGATGACGCCGTTCATGGGGGTGCGGATCTCGTGGGACATGTTCGCCAAAAAGTCGGACTTGGCGCGGCTCGCGGCCTCGGCGGCCTCGGCGGCCTCCTGCATCGCCGCTTCGGCCTTTTTGCGTCCGGTGACGTCGCGGATGATGCCGGTGAACAGGATGTCGCCCTCCTCGCGCATCTCGCCCAGGGAGAGCTCCAGCGGGAACTCCTCCCCATCCTTGCGGAGGCCCGCGAGCTCGACGGGGCCCTTCCCCACCACGCGCGCCTCCCCCCCGCCGAGGTAGCGCCGGAAGCCGGTCTCGTGGGCGCCGCGCAAGCGCTCGGGCATCAGGACGCTCAGGGGCCTGCCGACCATCTCCCCGGTCCCGTAGCCGAAGATGCGCTCCGCGCCGGGGTTGAACGAGCGCACGGTCCCGTCCTTCGTCATCGTGATGATGGCGTCGGAGGCGGTGTCCACGACGGCGCGGTGCCGGGCCTCGCTCTCGCGCAGCGCCTTCTCGGCCTCCTTGCGCTCCGAAACGTCGCGCACGGCCGTGACGCGGACCTCGCGGCCCTTGTAGGAGGACAACTTGCCGTGGATCTCGATGGGGAAGGTTGTGCCGTCCCCGCGCAACCCCGTGGCCTCGTAAGACCGCGCGTAGCCGCTGGCGCGGCGCTCCTCGACGAGCTCGCGCGAGGAGGGCGACACGTAGTCGAGTACGTCCCTGCCGACAAGCTCCGAGACGTCGTCGTAGCCGAAGAGCCGGGCGAAGGCGCGGTTGACCTCCAAGATTCGCCCCCCCTCGGTGATGGCGATGCCCTCCAGCGTCGCGTCCGAGAGGGCGCGGAAGCGCTCCTCGCTCTCACGCAGCGCGACCTCGCTCTCCGCGAGCTCCTCCGCCTTGGAAGAGAACCTCCGGTCCACGATGGCGCCGAGAAGGGCGAGGCCCAGGATCACGAGCGTCAGGACGCCGACGCCGAAGCCCAGGACCGGCGCGTCGAGGGCGGATGAAGGGGCCGCCGCGCCGCCCGAGGGGTCGAACTCGGCCGCCGCCATCCCCGTGTAGTGCATCCCGGCGATGGCGGCCCCCATCACCAGGGCGCTGCCGCCCATGAGGAGCCCCGCGTGCGGGGTGCCGCGCCGGTTGAGGCGGAAGGCGAGGTAGAGGGCGGCCATGGAGGCGAGCACGGCGATAAGGACCGAGATCCCGAAGAGGACGGGATCGTAGCTTATGCTCATCCCCATCCGCATCGCGCTCATTCCCGTGTAGTGCATGGAAGCGATCCCCAGGCCCATGATCGGGCCGGCCATGAGCAACGAGCGAGGCCCCACCGCGCCGCGCCCGACCACGAAGAGCGCGAGCCCGGAGGCGCCGACGGCTATGGCGACGGAGAGCAGCGTCCTCGGCAGCCCGTACGACACCGGCGCGCCCATGTCGAAGGCGAGCATCCCCGTGAAGTGCATCGACCAGATGCCCGTCCCCATCGCGAACGCGCCCGCCGCGAGCCACAGCGTCCGGGCCGCGCCCCTGGAGGCCGTGACCCTGCCGGCCAGGTCCAGGGCCGTATACGAGGCGATCACCGCGATCACGTACGAGAGCGCCACGAGACGCCAGTCCCAACTAGCCGCGATCTCTGCGTGATGCATCGCTTGCGCCTTCCTGTCCGGAAAATCTAGGCCCGAGCGGACCGCCCACGCGGCGTCTCCGACCCGGGTACGGATAGTTATCGGCACGAGCAGATACGAGCTTTAACCGGGGCCCTGCGCCCGCGGTTCTCCGGCATGCGCTCGGGGTATACGTTAATCTTGTTTTCGCAGGCATAGGAAGCTAAAGACGGAGGCAGAGACCGTGGAACATCTTCTGGGTGGGACCAGGATCACCTACATGGGTCACGCGACCTTCAGGGTCGTTACGGCGGGCGACGAGCAGATCCTCATAGACCCCTTCCTGACGGACAACCCGCAGACGCCGGACCATCTGAAGGAGATCGGCGAGCTCGACACGATGCTCGTCACCCACGGCCACTTCGACCACTTCGCGGACGCGGTCCCGGTCGCGACGCAGACCGGGGCGACCGCGGTGGCGAACTTCGAGATCTTCTCGTACCTGCAGAGCCAGGGCGTGGAGAACGCGATGCCCCTGAACAAGGGCGGCACCGCCCAGGTCGGCGGCGTGAAGGTGACCGCCACCCACGCCTTCCACTCCTCCTCGATCCAGCTGGAGGACGGCTCCTCGATCTACGCCGGCGAGCCGCAGGGCTACGTCCTGGAGTTCGAGAGCGGCTTCAAGCTCTACCACGCGGGCGACACCGCCCTCTTCGGCGACATGGCGCTCATCGGGGAGCTCTACAACCCGGACATCGCCCTCCTGCCGATCGGCAACCAGGTGGTCATGAGCCCGTTCGAGGCCGCCCACGCCGCCCGCCTCCTCGGCGTCGAGCACGTCGTCCCGATGCACTACGGCACGTTCCCGTTCGTCCCCGGCACCCCCGAGGAGTTCCAGCAGCACCTCGCCCAGATCGCGCCGGGCGTCTCCGTCCACGTGATGCAGCCGGGCGACGACCTCTCTTCGTAGAGCCATCGGCACGTTCGTACCCTGCGGCCGGCCCTTCCGGGGCCGGCCGCTTCTCTATGCCGCCGGCCCCGCTGTAACCACGGCCGAGAGGGCGACGAGCAGCACGGCGCGCGCCAGCTCCCCCGTGGCGCCGCTGACGTCGCCGCTTATGCCGCCGAAGGCCTGCCCGGAGACGCGCAGCGCGGAGAGGGCGACCGCGGGCGCGGCGAGGAGGGCGGCGGCGAGAGCCCCCCAGCCGAGGGGCAGCGCGACGAACGCGGGCAGGACGAGGGAGATCGCGATGGCAACGGCCCTGCGGCCCCCCTTCAGGGCGCGGACGAAGTACGCCGAGGAGGAGCCCCCGGAGGCGGGCCGCCCGAAGGCGAGCACGAGGAGCATCGCCGAGCGGGCGCCGACCTCGGCGGCGAGGAGGGAGAGCGCCGCGAGGTAGGGGGACTCTTCTGCGAGGGAGGAGAGGGCGGCGAGGGTCGGGGCGTAGACGGCGAAGAGCGCGCCCAGCCCGCCGACGCCGACGCGGGCGTCCTTCAAGACCTCGCGCCTGCGAGCGGGGGTGCCGCGGACCATGAGGGCGTCGCCGACGTCGAGGACGCCGTCCGTGTGGTGCAGGCCCGCGGCGAGGAGCGCCGCGACGAGCGCGAGGGAGGCGGCCACGCCCGGCGGGAAGACGCCGAGGAGGATCAGGGCGGCGCCGGGGAGGCCGGTCGAGATCCCGACGAGGGGCAGCCCGTAGGAACTCCGGGCGGCCTCCTCCAGCGTCGCGCCGCGCCCGAGCGGCAGAACGGTGAAGAAGGAGAAGAGGGCGCGCACCGTTACTTGATCCTCAGCGGCACGCCGGCGACGCACAGGTACACCTCGTCGGCCGCCGCCGCCGCGCGCTGGTTGACCAGACCCAGCAGGTCGCGGAAGCGGCGCCCCTCGGCGCTCTCCGGCACCAGCCCGAGCCCGACCTCGTCGCTCACGAGCACCACGGGCTTCGCGATGGCCGCGGCACCCGCGAGGAAGCGGTCGAGCTCCTCCAGCGTGCCCCCGTCCTCCGGGGCGCACATCCGGGCGGAGACCCAGAGCGTCAGCGAGTCGAAGAGGACCGCGCCCCGCCCGCGCGCCGCGTCGAGCACCGGCCCGAGCCCCCCGCCCGAGAGCTCCAGCAGGCCCCAGCCCGCGGGGCGCCGTTCCCTGTGGGCCCCCACGCGCCGCGCGAGCTCCTCGTCCCCGCCGGAGACGACGGCGGTCGCCACGTAGAGCACGTCGTCGCCGCCCATCCCGCGCGAGATCTCCTCCGCGAACGAGCTCTTCCCGCTGCGGGCACCGCCCAGCACGAGGGCGCGTACGGCTATGACGCCTCCTCCAACGCGGCCTCCACGGCGCTCACGAGACGCGCGTTCTCCCCCGCCCCGCGCACCGCGATCCGGCAGAACCGCGGCCCGAGCCCGGGGAACGGGCCGCAGCCCCGCACCAGCACCCCGCGCCGCGCGAGCCGCTCCGGCAGCCCCTCCGGGCCACGCAGGAGCAGAAAGTTCGCCGAACCTGCGTAGACTTCGAGGCCCGGCAGGGCGTCGAGGGCCGAGCAGAGCTCCCCGCGCCTCAGCGCGACCTCGGAGAGCGTCCTCTGCGCGTAGCCCGAGTCCCCCGCCGCCGCGACGCCCGCGGCCGCGGCGACGACGTTCACGGACCACGAGGGCTGGAACGGGCGGACGCGCTCCGGGTCGCGGGCGACGAGGCAGCCGAGCCTGAGCCCGGGCACCGCGAAGAACTTGGTGAAGGACCTCGCGACGTAGAGGTGGTCGTCCACGAGGCCCGCGACGCTCTCGCCGGGCGCGAAGTCCGCGAACGCCTCGTCCACGACCAGCGCCGCCCCGGCCGAGCGCGCCCTCTTTAGCAGGGCCAGCACCTCGCCTCGCGGCGTCAGGTCCCCGGTCGGGTTGTTCGGGTTGCACAGAAAGACGACGCTCACGCCGCCGAGGTCGTCCAGGACGGACGGGTCGAGCCGGAAGCCGTCCTCCCGCCGCCGGGCCACGCGGCTCTCCGGCACGAGCCCGGCGGCCCGCGCCGCGGCGGCGTACTCGCTGAAGGTCGGGTCCAGGACCACGGCCCTCCCCCCGGGTCGGTCCCCGGCCGCCGCGCGAGCCGCCAGAAAGAGCGCCTCGGCCCCCCCGTTTGTCGGGAGCACCGTCTCCCCCCGCACCTCGAGGTAGCCCGCGAGGGCGTCGCACAGCTCGGGGTAGCGCCCATCGGGGTACGCGGCAACCTCCCCGACGAGGGCCTTCTGCGCCGCGTACAGGGCGGCCTCCGGCGGCCCGAGAGGGTTGATGTTCGCGCTGAAATCCAGGAACCCTCCCGGTGGCTCCCCTCCCAGGGCCCGGGCGGCGTCCGCGCCGTGCGCCCCGTGGTGGCGCCCGTCGCCCGTCGAGGCGTAGCCGCTAACCACGGCGCGTACCCCCGGAACGGGAGGCGCCGCGCACGGCGGCGACGCCCGCGAGCGAGAGGAGCACCAGGCCGCACGCCCTGCGCATGAGCCGTGTGGCCCGGGCGATGTCCCCGGCCTCCGGCGGGCGCCCGACGCCCAGGGTCGGGCCCTCGCGCTTCACGCCTCCGTAGGAGTTCGTGCCGCCGAGCGTCAGCCCAAGGGCGCCCGCGAAAGCCGCCTCGGCCCAGCCCGCGTTCGGGCTCTTGGTCCGCGGCCCGTGGGAGCGCGCGACGCTCCAGGCCGCTCCGAAGCGGCCCGAGACGGCCGCGGCGGCGAGCGCCGTGGCGCGGGAGGGGGCGAGGTTCGCCCAGTCGTCGAGCCTTGCAGGGACGAGGCCGAGGTCTCCGTGGACGGGCGTCTCGTGGCCGACCATGGAGTCCATCGTGTTCACGGCCTTGTACGCCAGGGCGCCGGGCGCCCCGAGGAGGAAGCCGTAGAGCATCGGGGCGACGACGCCGTCGGAGGTGTTCTCGGCCACGGACTCCACGGCCGCCCGCGCGACCTCGCCCGGGGACATCTCCTCGGTGTCGCGCCCCACGAACTCCCCGACCCGGGCGCGGGCCCCTCCGAGGTTGCCGCCGTCGAGCTCCCGGGAGACGGCCGCCGCGGCCTCCCTCAGGCCCCGCATCGAGACGGTGGTGGAGAGGAGGAGGATCTCGGCGGCGGGGCGCAGCCCGTCGGGGACGAGCGCGAGGAGGGCGCGGGAGAGCGAGAACGCGAGGGCGGGGAGCGCCGCGGCGAGCGCCAGGCCCGCGAGCCGCTGCCGGGGGGCACCCTTCAGGGCGAGGGCGCGTCTCTCGTAGAAGGAGATGGCGTGGCCCATCGAGACGACCGGGTGGGCGGACGCCGGGGGCTCGCCCAGGAGTTCGTCGACGGCGAGGGCCGCCGCTACGCAGCCCGCGCGGCCCAGCGTCACGCCCCCGGCGTGCCCTCGGCCGCGCCGCTTCGTGGGGGCGCGTCCTCCCCGGCGTCGCCCCTCTTGCCGAAGGAGCCGCGCAGGGCGCCGACGATCGCGCCGACCGTGCCGAGCAGGATCGAGCGCAGGACGAGGTTTGCGAGGGAACGGCCGACATCCCGGGGCTCGGGCGGCTGGAGCCCGGCCTCGATCTCCCCGACCGGCGGGAGCGGCGGGGGCTCGTCGAGCCTGCCGGCGACCTTCGCGTTGTACTCCAGGATGTAGGGCGCGGCGTCGCTCGCGTAGGCGCGCACGTTGTCCGCGAGGACCGTCGAGTTCAGGCCGGTGGCGACGAGGAGCGCCAGCCCCGCCATGACGGAGACGACCGTCGCCGCGAGCGCCCCGTCCCGCAGGAGCAGGGAGCGGTACGGCACGTCCGCCTCCACGCGCACCGGGCGGACCCGGAGGGCGGCGAGGATGCTCAGGAAGAGAAAGGCGGCCAGCGCGGCCTGCGTGCGGAACGTCTCGATGACCGTGAGGATCCAGTTCGGCAGGTCTCCCGGCGTGATCAGCAGGTACCGCAGATCGGCGACGAGCGCGATGACCACCGCCACCAGCCCGTAACGAAACCCCGTCCTAAGCGGGCTCAACGAGCCCTCCCCTGTTCTCCTTCTCGCTCACGAGCATGAGTTTACAGCCGCCGCCCGCCGCCCGTCAGCCGCGTCGGTGAAACCCGTAACGACGCGCGCCCGGAGCCGGACCGCCGCGTGAACCTATTTGGCTGCGGTCACCGGCCGGGGGAGCGGAGGCGCGCCCTTACTCCGTGCCACGCCCTGTACCAGACGACGGCCACGATCTCCCTCACGAGCTGCCCCCTCCTGTCGAGGCGCCCGCGCCACATCGGGCTGCGGTACGCGGGCTCGGCGACCGCCGGCAGCCCGGCCTCCCCGAACGCCTCGACCGCGCGAACGCAGTGCAGGGGATCGGTGACGACGCGCACCGCCCCGATCGCGCGCCTGCGCGCGATCTCCGCGACGTACCAGGCCGACTCCCAGGTGTTGAGCGCCCGATCCTCAAGCACGACGTCCCCGCCCGGAACCCCCTCCCGGCCGAGTATCCCCGCCATCACCTCGGCCTCGCTCGGCGGATGCTCCCCCGTCCCGCCGGTAACGACGACGAGGCCGACGGCGCCCTCCGCGTACAGCCGGGCCGCGTGGCGCACCCGCGCCTCCAGGACCCGGCTCGCCCTCCCACCCGGCAACACCTGCGCCCCGAGGACCACCGCGACCCGGGGCGACACCTCTAGGCCCTGCTCGTCCGCCCACCCGCGACGAAACACGCGAAAGAGCCGCGCGAGATCCCCAAAGATCCCCTCGACCGCGCCCCTGACGGTGTCGAACACGGTCAGGGGCGCGGTAGAACGCCGAGCCTTATCACCGGCGCCGCGCCGCAAAAATCTCATCCCTCCTCCCCGGCGAGCCAGCGCGCCCGCGCCAGGTCCTCGGGCGCGTTCACGTTCGTCAGGTAGACGTCCGGGTCGCCGAACCGCTCGAGCTCCTCCTCGACGTACTCGACCCCCGCCCCGAGCTCATCCAGAAGCCGCCACGCCGCCCTCGTCCCCGCGTCCAGCAGACGGGTCACGTCCGGGAGCACGCCCCTGTCGTACGCCGCGCAGAGGGGGTGCACCCGGCCCGCGCGCCGCGGCACCGCCGCCCGCAGGTCGCGCGAGCGAAGGCGGTCGAGGAGGAAGCCGACGAGGTCCCGGGGGACGAACGGCATGTCGCCCGCCGCCACGAAGACCCGCCGGGAAGAGGCGGCGCCGAGGCCGGCCTCGAGGCCCGCCAGGGGTCCCTCGCGGCCCTCGCGCAGGTCGGGGACCCTCTGTGCTCCCGGCAGGTCGGGCCCGTCCCCCACGAGGAGGATCTCCCGGCAGTGGGGGGCGAGGGCGTCGTGGACGCGCGAGATCAGGGGCACGCCCCCCACCCGGAGCGTCAGCTTCTCCCTCCCCATGCGGCTGCTCTTGCCGCCGGTCAGGATGATCCCCGTGGCCTCCGGGGGATCGGCGCGTTCCGGCCCGCCCGTCAATACGAGGCGGACTGGCCCGTCCGTCCGAACCTCAGCTCCTTTATGCGCTGGCGGAGGTACTGCTCCTTCTGGATCTGGGTGGGGGCGAACGGCTCGCGCGCGAGGCGCTTCGTGAACGCCAGGTCCACCGCGGCCTGGTGCATCCTGCGCGACCGGCGCCACTCCGTCAGGCGGCCCGTCAGGAGGAGGCCGAGGTAGTGGAAGCTCCGGGCGAAGTAAGTCGGGAGGATGGCGTACTCGCTCCGGCTGATCGTGCCGTGGTCCACCTCCTCCCTGAGCTCGCCCCGGATCGTGCGCCGCTCCACGGCGAGCCAGCTTACGATGACGACCGCGTACAAGAGCAGCACCAGACCTTCGATCAGGTAGGCCACCGGCCCGAAGAGCGAGGCCGAGAAGTTGAAGAGGGCGTGCAGTAGGATCGCCCCCGCGAGGCCGAGGAGCGGCAGCAGCAGCTTCAAGGTGTACGAGCGCACCCAGGGGATGAGCCCGATCCCTATCCCCGTCAGCGAGGTGAAGGCGGCGTGGGCGAACCCGCCGAAGATGCGCCGCACGAGGAAGACCTGGTCTCCGACCTGCTGGTACGTCTGGGCGTAGTACAGGATGTCCTCGGCGATGGAGAACCCGAACCCGACCGCCGAGCCGTAGACGATCCCGTCCATCACCCCGGAGAACTCCGTCCCGCCGCGGCTCAGGGAGACCGCCGAGGCGACCCCGAAGGCGATCAGGAGCGCGAGCCCCTTCGCGGTCTCCTCGACCGGCGGGGCAACGAAGACCGCCGTCAGAAAGGAGGCGGCGCCCGGGTCGGCCGTAAGCGCGCTCAGGGCGGCCCCGATCACCGTGTTGAAGATCAGGGAGATCACCACCGCGACCGTGAAGCCCCAGACGAAGACCGGGATCACGTACCGGAAGTCCTCCCGCTCGTACAGGTCTATCGTACGCACGAAGAGGAGGTACAAGATCGTCTGGAGCACCCCGATCCCGATCAGCGCAACGCTCAAGTTCCCCGCCACCAACCCTTCCCGAGGCCTCTGCCTCATCTACGCCCTCGCCGCCCCCTCGACGACGGGCGCGATTATACCCACACCCGTCCCTCCGAATACTCCCGGCTGCGACACGGCCAGGCTTGGTAGAATGGCGACTTATCGGATGGAGCCGACAGGACGGAGGCCGGTGGACGACAGAAGAGGATCCGACCGGGAAGCGATCACGAGCGCGATGAGCCACCTGACCCACGGCGTGTACGTGCTCGGCACGCGCCGGGGCCGCGAGCAGACCGCCATGACCGCCTCCTGGGTGGCCCAGACCTCCGAACGCCCCCCGACCGTCGCCGTGGCCGTCCGCGACGACCGCTACACGCACGACGTCATCATGGAGAGCGGGACGTTCTCCCTGAGCATCCTCCGCGAGGACCAGGTGGACGTCGCCACCCACTTCGCCGAGACGAGCGGCGAGTACCACGACAAGCTCCGGGGCATCCCCTACGACCTCGCCCCTTCCGGCGCCCCCGTCCTCCTCGACTGCCTGGCCTACCTCGACTGCCGAGTCCTGGACACGGCCCGCGCCGGGGACCACACGGTCTTTATCGGAGAGGTCGCCGCCGGCGAGGCCTACGGCAGGGACTTCCCGCTCGTCTACGACGCCAGCGAGTACGAGGAGGCCCTCCATTGAGTACGCCCGAGAACAAACTTCGTGAGCTGGGCCTGGAGCTCCCCCCCGTCCCCAAGCCCGCCGGCTCCTACGTCCCCGCCATCCGCGCGGGCTCCTTCCTCTTCACCGCCGGCCAGCTCCCCTTCGAGAACGGGAGCTCCGCTTCGAGGGCAAGGTCGGCGACGGGGTGACCCCCGATGAGGCCCGGGAGGCCGCCCGCCTCTGCGCCCTGAACGCCCTCGCCGCCGCAGCCGCGGAAGCCGGCGGCCTCGCCAACGTACGCCGCGTCGTGAAGGTTACGGGCTACGTCGCCTCCGCCCCGGGATTTAACGGCCAGCCCGCCGTCCTCAACGGCGCCTCCGAGCTGCTCGGGGACGTCTTCGGCGAGGCCGGTCTCCACGCCCGCAGCGCCGTCGGCGTCACCGAGCTCCCGCTCGGCGCCTGCGTCGAGGTCGAACTGATCGTGGAGCTCGCGGGCTAGACGACCCGTCCCCGAGACGCGCCGCCCCCGCGTCGTCCCCTCGCTACCGGCGGTCCGGTAGCTCTCAGGGCTTCAGGTAGCCGTAGACGTCCCGGTGGATGGGCCCGTCCGAGACGACTTCGCCGTCCCTCCTCACCTTCTTGTACGTGACCCACTCGGTGACGGGGTTGCCCTCGGCGTCGAGCGAGGTGGAGACGAGCTGGGAGTTCATCTCGACCTTCTTGCCGGTGGGGCGGCCCCAGATCTCGGCGTTCACGTACCCGTCCTCGTCGACCCACTCCCTGAGCAGGAGATAGCCGTCCGTGTTGTTCTCGAACCTCATGTCCAGGTCCCCGAACCACACGGTCGCGTCGAAGCCGGGCCGTATGTACGGCAGCTCGGCGTAGTGCGGGTGGCGCTCGACGACCTTGAGCCCCGCGTAGTTTGCCGCCATGTACAGGGTGGAAGCGACCTGGCAGAGGCCGCCGCCGTCGGCGGTGTCCACCTGACCGTCGATGATCACGCTGGTCGCGTAGTAGTCCAGGGGCTCGGCGAGCTCGTTGAACGAGAAGACCTCGCCCGGCGCGAGCACCGTCTCGTCGACCGCGCGGGAGGCTATCTCCAGGTTCGCGACCCGGCCGGGCCCGTCGTCGTAGGTCGTGTAGTTCGTCCGGTACCGGCCGAGGAGCGCGGTCGGCTTCAGGCCGTTCGCCTCGTCGGCCGTGAGCTCCGGCTCCGCCGTCACGACCGGCAGCTCGAACCTCCTGACGCCGCCGCTGTTCTCCAGCAGACCGTCCTCCATCGCGGCGAGGAGCCGCTCTTCTTCTATCCGCTCGCCCGCGCGGCCCTCTCGCACCGAGACCTCCCCGTCCTCCACGGCGAAGCCCGCCTCCACGGGCTCGTCGGTCAGCGCGGCGTAAGCCCCCTCCAGGCTCGCCCGCACCCCTCCGGATCGAAGGAAGCCCCGAGCCCCCCTCCCTCCGGCGACACCTCCAGGGCCTCCCGAGCTTCTCCGCCGAGACCACCCACTCGTCGTCCCCGGCGGCGAAGGTCACCGGCCCGGACAGGGCCCCCTCGACGGCGGAGGCGACCTCCCGCGCCTCCGCCGTCGAGACCTCGGGCTCGTCCTCGCGGACGACGGCCTCGGCCTCCGCGCGCCCGTCCGCGACGGCGCGCGCGACGCTCGCCACCGTGGCGTCGACGTCCAGCGCGCGCCCCTCGCGGGCCTCGACGACCTCGACCTCGTCCCCCGTCACCACGACCCCGGCCTCCCTGGCCTCCGCCCGCACCGGCGCGGCGAGCGTTTCGATCTCCTGCCGGACGGTCCCCGGGTCGTAGGCGACCTCGGGCGTCACCGGCGCCCCACCCCACGCCGCGCGGAGCCGATCCCCGAGCCGCGACGCGACGTTCCCCTCGCGGCCCACGGCGTAGGCCCTCCTCGAGGTCGCGACGACGTCGAGCCGGAGGCCGGCCTCCCCTGCGGTGAAAGAGACGCCCTCCGGCCCGACGACCCTGACCCCTTCGAGCAGCCCCACGGTCTCGTCCTGCAGCGCCCGGCGAGCCTCCGGTAGAGACTTCCCGCCGAGCTCGACCGCCCCCACCCGGACCCCGCGACGGATCTCGCCCGCGTTGAGGCCGAAGTCCAGGACGACGAGGAGAAACACGGCGGCGACCAGGTATAGGAAGCGGCGCGGGGGACGCGGAGGCTTGCGGCTCGCCGCCGGCCTCCCGTCGCCGGAGGACCGCCCGGTGGAGAACGACTCCAGGAGGCTCCCCCCGGAGGGCATCTTTGTGTCCGAGATCCCTGCCCCTCCCTCCTCCGGACGCGACGACCGCGCGCCATACCGGAGAGCAAAAGCCGCGTGGCGGCGTCCAGCGGCCGAACCCTAGCATGGCGCGCCAAAGGGTGCCACACGAGGGGGCGGACCCGGCTACTTTGCCGGGTCCGCCCCCTCGTGGTGACGGGTCGGGAGGTTAGGGGATGACGGGCGCCGGCGTGAGGTCCGTCGGCGGTATCTTCTTGCCGTGCTCGTCGATGAGGGCGTCGTAGGAGGTGGTGTAGACGGGACCATCGAAGGTCACCTTGCCGTCCTCCTCGATCGTCTTGTAGGTCACCCACTCGGAGGCGTCCTCGCCCCTGAAGTTGGGCTCCGAGTTCATCTGCACCTGCGTGCCGGTCGGGCGGCCGTAGATGTTCGCGTAGACGTAGCCGTCCTCGCCGACCGACTCCTGCACGAGCAGGTAGCCGTCCGTCGTGTTCCGGAACCTCATATCGAGCGCCCCGAACCAGACCGTCGCGTCCATGCCGGGCCTTATGTACGGCAGCTCGGAGAAGTGGGCGTTGCGCTCCACGATCTCCAGGCCGGCGTAGTTTGCCGCGTTGAACAGCGTCGAGGCCACCTGGCAGAGGCCGCCGCCGTCGGCCGTGGTCTCCTTCCCGTCGACGATCACGTGCGTCTCGTTGTACTTCAGCGGCGCGGCCAGCTCGTTGAACGAGAAGACCTCGCCCGGCGCCAGCAGGGTCCCGCTAATCGCGTTGGACGCTATCCTGAGGTTCTCGACGCGCTCGGGGCTCTTGTCGCTGCTCAGGGTGTAATCGGTCCGGTAGGAGCCGAGCAGGTCCGTGGGCTTGAGCCCCTCGGCCTCGGCGGTCGTGAGCTCGGGCTCGTCGGTGGCGACCGGTATCTCGTACTCGCGCTTGCCCTCGAAGAGCCCGGCCTCGAGGTCCGCGAAGAACTCGTCCTCCTGCACGGCCCTCCCCGTCCGGCTCTCCGTCACCGTCACCCCGGCCGCCTCGGGGACGAAGCTGGCCTCGCGCGGCGCGACGTTGAGCTCCTCGATCGGCCCGGCGAGCAGGGTCCGCAGCTTCTCCCTGTCGAGCGCGACCTCCAGTCCCCCGTCCTTCGGGGCGACGTTCAGCGCCTGCCCGGCCCCTCGGGCGTGAGCGTCCAGTCCTTCTCCCCGCCACGAGCTCGACCGGCCCGGAGACCACCTCCTCGGCCCTCGCGGCGGCCTCCTCGGCCTCCGCGGTAACGACGTCGGGCGGGAGGGCGCGGCCCGCGACCTCGGTCTCGCCCGTGAGCTCGCCCACCGCCCGGTCCAGGTTCGCCAGCGTGCCCTCGACGTCCGTCTCGTACCCGTCGGCCGAAGGCCCGACCTCGACCGCCCCGTCCGCGACCGTGACGGTCGCTTCCGTGGGCGCCTTGTCGAGCCTCCCGGCGAGCTCCGTTATCTTCGCGCGGGCGACCTCGGGGTCGTAGAGGATCTCGGGCCTCACCGAAGCCAGGCCCCACGCCGCGCCGAGCCGATCCCCGAGCCGCTGCAGGATGTTCCCCTCGCGCCCGACGGCGTACGCCTCCTCGAGCGTGGCCTCGGTGTCCAGGCTTATGCCCAGCTCGTCCTTCGTGAACGAGACGTCCTCGGGGCCCGCGAGCCTTATCTCCTCGAGCGGCCCCGCCGCCTCGGCCTCGACGATCTCGCGCGCCCCGGACAGGGTCTCGCCGCCGACCTCCGCCGGGCCGACCTCGACGCCCCGGTAGATCTTGCCGGAGTTGGACCAGTAGTCGAACGCCACGACCACGGCGACGAGGGCGCAGGCGACGATGATCGGGACCGAGATGCGCCGCCGGGGCTTCCCGCCCCCCGCCGGCCCGGACCTCGAAAAGCCGCCCGGACGCGCACTCTCCGGCCTCCGGGCCCCGTCCCCTGTCCTACTCCTAAGCAAATCTTCCTCCCTGTTCGGCCCCAGAGGGACCCGACAGCCTCGTTCCTGAAACGCAGCGTGATCCGAGAGAGCTCCCCCTCTCCGGACGGACCCTAACACGTCGCTTGAGGCCGTTCCAGCGGACGGCAGAGTAATTTCTCTCGCTACACTTCAAGCTCACGTACACGGTCTACTTCGCCTTGAGGTACAGGCTTCCGTGCCCGTTCACGGGCCGTTGCGGGCGCGGTCACGGTGCGGGTTTCGGGTCGCGGTATAATCGGTGGGCACGTATCCTTGATAAGAATCAGGAGGCACGAGATGGCGGAATCCACGACCGGGAACGGACAGATAACGCTCTACACCGGCGAGTATTGCCCTTACTGCCGCAGGGTGAAGAACGAGTTGGAGCGTCTGGATCTCGGCTACGAGACCGTCAACGCGGACGCCGACGGCAGGGAGACCGTGATACAGCTCTCCGGCCAGCGGGCCATCCCGATCCTCACCATCGGCGACGAGGTGCTCGTGGACTCGACCTACATCATCAGGGAGCTTCGCAAGCGCTACGCCTCCTAGGGGCGGCGCCCCGGCTTACCTCCCGCGGCCCTCGAGCTCTCCGAGCACGTAGTCCGCGTAGAAGGCCACCGAGTCCTCGGCGCCGTTCTCCAGAAACGACCTCGCCTGCCCGATGGGATCGGCGGTGAGGTCCTCGAACTCCAGGACTATCCCTTCGCCCCACTCCCCCGCGCCGCTCCACGAGCCCCCCTGTGGGGAGTGGCGGCGCAGGGTCTCCCCCACGTAGCAACCCAGGCCGTGAACGAGCGGGTCCAGGACGCGGGGCGGCGTATACTCCGTCTCCTCGTTCAGCGCCGCCGTGAGCAGCTCCTCGATCAGGGGTAGCTCCTTGGTCTCGTAGCCGAGGCTCAGGCCCCAGTGGCGGTTCGCGGTCTCCCTGAAAGTTTCGGCGCAGGTCTCCGGGCTCTCGAGGTCGTCGCCGTCGACGAGGTCCAGTAGGAACAGAGCCGCGGCGGATCTACCCTCGAAGAAGCGCAGCTCGTCGGGCACGGGGTAGGCGCTGAGGAACTCGAGGGTCGATCCCGCGTGGTCCGAGCCGCGCAGGATGGCGGCCATGCCGACCGCCCTACGCACGGCCTCGTCGTCCCAGGGGTCCGTCGCCACCTCGACGAAGACGTCCTCCTCCGGCTCGGAGCCCCGCTTGAGGTGGATGGCGAGGTTGGCCCGCCCCTTGGGAGAGCTGATCTCCTTGAACAGCTCCACCACCCTGTCGCCGCGCCTGCTGAGCTCCTCGGCGGCGTGCTGGATCGCGACCGGCCGCGGGGCGTCGCGCTCTAGCTCGATCCGGCCGTCTTCGTCGGGAAGGACTGGGGCGTCTTCCGCTGCCCCCTGTTCCCGCGCCTCCTGCGTCTCGTCCGCCGGGGGTGGCGCCGCCGGAGCGGTCGGTCTCGCCTCGGTCCTGTTGCTGCTGCGCCTCCTCCAGAACATACGGAAAGACCCCCATCCTCGAGACCCTGCCTCCGGTGAGAATCTTAGCATCGGGCCCCGCCCCGCGGAACCTGGGCGCTCCGGGGAAGCCATTTGCCGGATGCGGGTCCGATGCACTAACCTACCGCGCATGAGCTTACAGAGCGAGAACGAGCGGCAGGAACTCATCCTGGTCCGCCACGGCCAGTCGACCGCGAACGCGACCGGGGTCTGGCAGGGCCAGCTGGACTTCCCCCTCTCGGAGCTGGGGAGGCGACAGGCCGCCGAGGCGGGCCGGGCCCTGCGGGGGACGCAGATCTCCGGCGCCTACGCCAGCCCGCTCTCGCGGGCCTTCGAGACCGCCACGATCGTGGCGGGCGAGGCGGGCTTCGCCGGCGAGGTCGTGCCGGTGCCCGGCTTGAAGGAGCGCAAGGGCGGCACCCTGGAGGGCCACACCTGGGCCGAGCAGGAGGCCCGGGACCCCGAGTTCGCGGAGAAGTTTCTGGCCCTGCCCGAGGAGGAGCGCTGGACCCTCGTCGGGGCCGAGACCGACGAAGACATACTGCACCGCTTCGTGGAGGCCCTCACCTCCGTGCGGGCCAGGCACGAGCCCGGCGACCGCCTGCTCGTCGTCTCCCACGGCGGCGTCATGCGAGCCTTCCTGCGAGACCTCTTCGGCGAGGAGATCCTACCGGGCAGCGAGCGCGCCCCCAACGCCTCCATCACCCGCCTCCTGTGGAGCAAGGACGGGGCCCCGCCAGAGCTGCTCGAGCTCGCCGCCACGGGCCACCTCTCGTCGTAGCCCCCGGTGCCACCGGGGCCCTCCCCAAGTTACGCTTCGAGCGGTGCCCGCGCCTTACTGCATCAGGCGGACGGAGCGGGCGTTGGGGCCGCGGTCGTTGCGGCCAACGACGTACTCGACCTCGCCGCCGGGCCCGAGGTCCGAGGCTTCGCCCTCGACCTCGGAGTGGTGTACGAAGAGATCCTCGCCCGTCGGGCGCACCAGGAATCCGTAGCCCTTCTCGGCGTCGAACCACTTGACCCTGCCGCGCTCGCGGCCCGGCTCGGGGCCGGCTTCGGGCTCCGCCGCCGCCGGCTCGTCGGCCACGGGCAGCGCCAGCTCCGCGGGCACCTCGACCGACGCCTCGACCGCGAGGGAGGCGACGGTGGGCGTCGAGGCCCCGTTGCCGTCGTGCGAGCCGCCTGCCGCGACCTCCAGCACGATCGAGTCCTCCGCGACCTTCACCACCACGGAGTCGACGCCGGACCAGTACTCCTTCCAGATCGGGTCGTCCGCGATCGCCGGGTCGAGCCACAGGCCCCAGCCGTCGCGCTCGCCGTGGTCGAGGACGCCCTCGAAGACGCTGGCGGGCTCGCGGGGGCCCCTATCCCGGCGGTAGATGTCGTTGCGCGACCGGAACGACTGCACGCTGGACGCGCTGGTCCCGAGGGCGTCGGCGATCCAGTCGTCGGTCTTGCCCGCGTCCACCCATTCCCGGATCTGCTTCATGTGCGGCTTGAGGGCGATGCGCTTTTTGGATTCGGTCATGCTCCCGACAACTCCTTGTTACCTTCTGACCTGTTCTTTCTCTCCCGCAGGCTTTGGAAAGGCTCGATGTATGAATTATTAACCGTGACGGTAGACATATTACCACCGGTTTGGCGCTTGCAAACGAGCAAGCCCGCGAAACTCCCCGCGAGCATGCTTTATCGGTCTTACCGTGTGTTTCGCCGCGTTTCTCCTACTCGCTACCGGGCGCGTCGGCGGGACCGGACCGGGGCGGGGCGGCCTCCGGCTTCGCCCCCTCTTCCTCCTTCGTCCCCGGGGCGTCCTTGGCCTGCGGGTCCTGCACCCTCGTGGGCTCCTCGCCGCGGTCGGCGTTGGCGCGCGCGGCCCGGCGCGCGGCGCGGTCGTCCGGGCTCGGCTTGGCGGCCTCGTCGTCCGTCCCGCCCGTGCTTATGACCTCCCCGGTGGCCTCGTCCGCGGCCCCGCCCTCGGGCTCCTTCGCCTCCTCCACGGGGGGCTCGGGGAAGACCACGTCGTTCTCCTGGGCGAGGTCGTTCAAGATCTCGCCCGCAATAGGGGCGGGCAGCTCCAGCCTCAGGGCCAGCCCCTCGGCCGCCTCGAGCACCGCGTAGTCGTCCGAGGCTTCGCCCTCGCTCAGGGCGCCCAGGGCGACGAGCATGCGAGCGATCCCCGGGGTGGGGACGACCGTGTCGCCGCCCGCGGCGACCCTGAGGTACTGGATCAGGGGGAGATCGAAGCCGGGCACGACGCCCGCGATGGGCTCGGTCTGGTGGATGCGCCGCCGGATGAAAAGCCGCGTGTCGTAGCCGTCCGCCCAGCGCTTGAGGACCTCGGCCTCGTCGACGTAGTTGTACTGGGTCACGCGGTGCTGGAACTGGCCGAGAAGCTGCCCGGTCATCGCCCGTATCCCCTCGTCGCCGAAGAACCAGGAGTCGTCCTCGACGTTCATGATCCCGCTGGCCCTCGGGATCGTCATCTCGTCCTCGTCGTCCTCGAAGGTCTCCGCGAAGGCGCGTACCTTCTCGCGCACCTCCTCGACGGGACGCCCGCTCCCCATCAGGGCCGTCTCGTAGATGATGAGCGCCGCCGGTCCCCTGCCCACGCTTTCCATCCTGCGGGCCGCCCTCTCGAGCCTCGCCTCGTAGTCGGGGAGGTTCTTGATCTTCCAGGCCGCCGCCTCCAACGCTCCGCCGTGCAAGACATCTACCATTGCAACCCCTCCGTGTGCTTGCGAACTCCCCGTCTTCCATGCCTACGCGCGTCAATATACAGCATCTACGAGCCGCCTAAGGACCGCCCTCCTTCAGGCCGTACACGCCCGGCGCCGTCTGGCGAAAGGGGCTCTCCTCGTTGTCCCGAACGTCGACGGAGAGCCGGGCGCGCATGGTGTTGTGGGGCGTCCTGCCGGCGCTTTTCAGGTAGCCCGACTCCAGGGCTATCTCGGTGATGTCCCCGTAGTGCAGGGGGTGGCCCACCTCCTCGAGGACGAGCCTCGCCGCGGTCTTGAAGTCCAGAACCGGCCTACGACGCGCCCTCGGGGCCGCCCGGGGTGCGGACCTCGGGGTAGGCCCCGATCAGGGTCAGGTACGTCGTGTGCTCCTCGAGCTTCGCGAGCGCGCGGCGGACCCCCTCGTCCTCCGGGTGCCCAGCGAAATCCGCGAAGAAGACGTAGGTCCACGCGCGCCTCCTCGACGGCCGGCTCTCGATGCGCCTGAGGTCTATGCCCTCCTCGGCGAAGGCCGAGAGGGCGTCCCTCAAGCCCCCGGGCCGGTTCTTGAAGGAGAAGACGACGCTCGTCTTGTCCCTCCCCGTCGGCCCCGCCCACGTCCGCCCGAGCACGATGAAGCGGGTCGCGTTCGTCCGGGCGTCCTGGATGTCCGTGGCCAGCACCCGGAGGCCGTAGTGGTCGGCCGCCAGAGCGCTCCCGACGGAGGCCGCGCCCCTCTCCTCCGACGCGAGGCGCGCGGCCTCCGCGGTCGACTCCGCCTCCTCGAGCGCGGCGTGCGGCAGCTCCCTGCGGAGCCAGCTCCCCGCCTGCGCCAGCCCCATGGGGTGGGAGTAGACCTTGCTTATCCCCTCCAGAGAACCCTCCCGAGAGAGGAGGCTCTGGGAGATCGGCAGGTAGATCTCGCCGCAGATCCTCAGAGGGCTACCCATCAACTCGTCGAGGGTGTGGGTGACGGCGCCCTCCATCGAGTTCTCCACCGGGACGACGCCGTGATTCGCCTCGCCCCGCTCCACGCGCGCGAAGACGTCCGCGACCGTCGCCTCCGGTTCCAGCTCCACGCTCGCCCCGAACGCGCGCCGCGCCGCCTCGTGGGTGAAGGTCGACTCTGGGCCGAGGTAGGCGACCTTGAGGGGCGCTTCGAGGGAGATGGAGGCCGAGATGATCTCGCGGAAGACCGCCTCCAGTCCGGCCTTCGGGAAGTCCCCCTCGCCCAGCTCGACGACGCGCTCCATGACCTTGCGCTCGCGCGAGGGCACGTAAGCCGGCAGCCCCTTCGCCAGCTTCACCTCCCCGATCCTGTGCGCCAGCCGCGCCCGCTCGTCGAGGAGCCTCACGATCTGTGCGTCGACCGCGTCGATCCCGTCCCTGAGCCCTTCCATCTCGCCCGGCGCCTCGGGCCCGGAGCCCCCTTCAGCGAACACGGGCTTCCTCCCCGCGCTTGCGTGCTGCGTGCTTGTCGATCGGTGTCATGCCAACGCCTTCCACGAAACGGTGATCTCAGGACTCGTCCACGGGCCGGGGGAAGCGGCGCCGCGCTCGTGCGCGAGGCAGCTTCCCCCGGATAAATCGTCCACCGGCCGTAATCCTCATCGTCCTCCGAGCGCGCATGATCCGGGCCAAGCTATCAGAAGGGTTCGAGCCGTGTCAAAAGCTAGAGGAGGACGAGCAGCAGCGCGACCACGGCGGCGAGGCCGAAGCGGTAGTAGGCGAAGGCGCGCAGGGAGTGGTTCGCGATGAAGCGGATAAAGAACCTGATCGCGAGGTACCCGACAACCGCCGATGAGACGAAGCCGACCGCGAAGAGCAGCGTGTCGTAGGCGCTCATCCCCTCCTCGACGACCTCGAGAAGCTGCAACGACCCCGCCCCCGCGATGATCGGGACGCTCATCAGGAACGAGAAGCGCGCGGCCTCCTCGCGCTTGAGCCCCAGAAAGAGCCCAGGGTTATGGTCGCGCCGGAGCGCGAGACCCCGGGCACGAGCGCCGCGGCCTGCGCCAGCCCGATCCCCACCGCCTCCCGGAAGGTGAGCTTGGAGGAGTCGCGCGTCTTGCGCCCGACCGCCTCGCCGACGATGAAGAGGACGCCCACGAGCACCAGGTTGAAGACCACGACCCAGGGCGACCTGACGGCCGTCTCGAAGAAGTCTTCGAGAAAGAAACCGATGAGCGCCGCCGGTACCGTGGACGCCAGGACGAGGTAGGCGAGCTTCGCGTCGGGCTCGGCGATGCTCCGCCGGCACAAGGACCGCAAAAAGGCCGCCGCCATCCTGAGCAGGTCGCGCCAGAAAAAGGAGATCACCGCCAGAAGGGTGCCCAGATGCAGGGCCACGTCGAACGAGAGCCCGAACCGTTCCTGGTCCAGACCGAGAAAGTACTGCCCCAGCAGGAGGTGCCCGGAGCTGGAGACGGGCAGAAACTCCGTCAGCCCCTGCACGATCCCGAGGAACACGGCTTCCAAAAACTCCAGCATACGAACGGCACCTTCGCTCTAGCGGTCAACCACGAGGGCTCCGTGCCGGCGAGACCGTGCGCTGCGCGTCGCAGCACGGGCGATTCTTGGGGGTACCGGCTCCGGGGCAGCCGCGAGTATAGCCCAACCCCCTCGCGGGCGCTCCCCCTTCTGCCGGAACAGCCGGGGAGCGGCCCTCCTAGGCGCCGCTCAGGCGGGCGAGGGCGGCGTGGTCCTTGAGGATGATCCTGCCGCTCTCGATCTCCAGGACGCCGCGGTTGCGCATGTCGTTGAGCACCTTGGTGACGGACTCGCGCGTCGAGGCGACCATCGCGGCGAGGTCCTGGTGGGTGAGCCTCAGGTCGATGGTGATGCGGCCCTCGGCGTCCCGGTCGCCGAACTTGCTCGCGAGGATCGGCAGGAGGTTCGCGAGGCGCACCTCCGTCTCGCGCGGCAGGAGGCACTTGACGAGCTCCTCGTACTGCACCAGCCTGAGCTCCAGGAGCGTCATGGTTTTGAGCGCGGCCTGCGGGTTGCGGCGGACGGCCCGTTCCATAAAGATCTTCGGGACCTTCGTGACCCTGCACTCGGTGACGGCCTCGGCGTAGGCCCTCTGTCTGGCCTCCCCTGTGAACGCGAGGTGGCCGAAGATGTCCCAGGGCTTCAACAGCCGGAGCGTCGCCTCCTTGCTCCCCGAGTACGGCCTGAACAGCTTCACGACCCCGGAGGTCAGGACGTACAGGGCGTCCCCGTGCTCGCCCTGGCGGTAGATGGCGTCGCCGGGCTTGTAGATCCTGTCGGCCGAGGCGATCCCCATGCCCTTGAGGATCTCCAGGAGCGCGCGGCACTCCGCCTCCTGCACCTCGCCATACTCGCTCACAGAAGCATCAACGGCCAAAAACGTCCCCCGCTCCGCATCCTTCAACCCGAAACACCCCGATGGCTCCCGGAACCTCCACGCTCCATAAAACCTCCTACAAACACGAACATTATACCTTACCGGTCGTTCCCGACCGCTCGACCCGGGGCGACGCACCCCCGGGTGGGTTAGAATAACGCTGGTTCAAGGGCTACGTTGAGGGAGCACAAGTGAGGAGCGCATCACTAATCGTTATGATCGCCGTGATGATCTTTCTCTTCGCGGTCGTCTTCGCCATCCTCGGCAAGGGCGAGTACCAGCCGCCCTCGCCCGAGGAGAGCTCGATCTACAGTGTCCTCTAGGGACCGTCGGTAGCGAGTCGAGCGGCCCGTCAGGGCGACCCGGGGGCGCGCTCGACGGCCACGCTGTAGGAACCCATCTTCGGGTGGCCGCTGAGCAGATCTCCGCCCCCTCCCCTGCCGTGCGCCTTGCGGAACTCATCGCTCCCGACCCACGCGTCGAACGCCTCCCGGTCCCGCCAGCGCGTGATCACGAGCACCTCGTCCTCGGCGTCGGAGCGCAGGACCTCCATGGAGACGAAGCCGGGGAAGCCCTGTACGTGTCCCCCGCTCCCCGCGAAACGCTCCACGACCTGATCGGCCGCGCCCTCCTTCACCGGTAGACGGTTGATGATGGCGATCAAGCTTCTCCTCCTTATCGGGCGACGACGATGCCGCCGCCGCCCACGCGCTTGGCGGTCTTCAGGGCCCACAAGACCGAGCCCACGAGCTCGTCGGAGCTTGCGCCGTGCTCGGGGTAGCCGGCTACCCCGGCGTCGGCCCGCAGGCCCTCCGGGGAGCGGGACAGGTTGTCGAGCACGGCCTCGGCCGTGGCGTAGGCCTCCTCCGGCTCCGTAGCCGGCAGGAGGACGCAGATCTCGTCGTCCCCGAACCTCGCCCGGAGCGCGCCCTCGGGCGTGCCCTTCTCCACGGCCTCGGCGAGGCCCAGGAGGGCCTCCCTCGCCCGCGGCACGTTCCCGCCGGCGACCATCCCCGAGAAGTCCACGAGGTCGAAGACGATCAGCGCGAGCCGGTCGTGCTCCTCCACGGCTTGCGGCAGGAGCCACCGGTTGAAGAGCTCCCGGTCGGGGAGGCCGGTGAGGAGGTCCGTCGCGGTCGCGCGCCCGAGGTCGCTCTCCATCTTGGCCCGCGCGATCCCCTCGAACTCCTCCAGCCCCCTCTCGGTGACCCAGTCGGCGGCCTGCATCAGCTTCACGAAGAACCGGGCCACCTCGCCCCCGTCGAGCGCGTGGAGGTCCGTCCGGCCCTCCACGAAGCGCCAGACGCACCGCCGGAGCGACGCGTAGTCCTCGATCACCCCTACCGCGTCGCGGCCGAGGTCGTGCTGGATCGCCGAGATCTTCGCCACCATCGCCCGGGTCGCCCCCTCGCGGCTGAAGCCCTCCAGCGGCTCCGGGCTCCGCAGAAACTCCGCGAAAATCTCCAGCAGCCGCCCGACCTCCTCCACGAGCCGGGCCTCGGCCCCCCCATCCTCGCCGCCGCGATCCCGCCGCCACGCCGCCAAAACCTCCGGCGTACCGGCCTTGAGCCCTTCCGCAATCCCCGCTGCATCCCTCATAAGCATGATTATAAACGCATCGGCGGTGAAACCTCTCCCCCGCCCGCCGCGTATACGCCTAAACCATGTCGAAAAAGTCTCCCAAAGGAGAAAGGAAACGTTTGGAAATAGCCCGAAAGAGGTAGTATCAAGAGTAGTTTTCGAAACAGATTTTTGCCGCTGGGCACCCTGGGAGGGCGAATGGCCACCGAGATCGCAAAAAAGTCGGCCACCGGAAAAACAGAGAGAGAAGCGGAGACGCCGGAGCTTCTGGCGAAGTACCTGGCGCACATCGGCCAGGGCGACCTCCTCACGCACGCCGAGGAGATCGACCTCTCGGGTCGGGCGAAGGCGGGTGACGAGCGGGCCCGCCAGAAGCTGATCGAGAAGAACCTCAGGCTCGTCGTCTCCGTCGCCAAAAAGTACAGAGGCTACGGCCTGCCCTTCGAGGACCTCATCCAGGAGGGGAACATCGGCCTGATGAAGGCGGTGGAGAAGTTCGACCCCGACCGTGGTTTCAGGTTCTCCACCTACGCTACGTGGTGGATCCGCCAGGCGGTGCAGCGGGCGGTGGCAGACAAGGGGCGCACGATCCGCGTGCCCGTCCACATGACCGAGAAGATCCGGAAGGTCTCCCGCGCCTACAACGAGCTCTCCGCCGAGCTGGAGCGCGACCCGATGGAGGAAGAGGTCGCGGAGAGGCTTGGGTGGGCCATCGACGAGGTGAGGCTCACGATGGGCGCCATGCCGGACGCGACGAGCCTGGATCAGCCGGTCTCCTCGGACGAGACCTCCTCGCAGCTCGGGGACTTTGTCGAGGACGAACGGGCCTCGGACACGGCCGGTGAGGTCATGCGCGAGATGGAGACGGAGCACCTGAAGGAGGCCATCGAGCGCCTGCCGGAGCGCGCCCGTTACGTACTCGTGCGCCGCTACGGCCTCGACGATCGGGACCCAGCCACCCTCGCGGAGCTCGGCGACGAGCTGGAGATCTCGCGGGAGAGGGTCCGCCAGCTCCAGCGCGAGGCCGAGCGCATCCTCAAGGGCGGCGAGTACGGGCGCATCCTGCGCGACGCCGTCGCCTAGAACGACTTTCTCCTGCGGTAAGAAGGCCGGGTCTTTTATGGCCCGGCCTTCTTCGTGCCCGGGCTCTGCTAATCTCGCACCGTGCACGAGGACGGTTACATCCGTGGCGCCTGGATAACCTTCGTCCTCTTCTCGGCGTTCTCGGCGGCGGCCGGGCTGGGGTGGCTCTACCGCGCGGACCTTTGGGCGTTACGGACCTTCCAGTCCGTCGCCTCAGCGGCGCTGGATCGCGCGTCGGTGGCGTCCTCCGTCTTCGGGGGCGTGGAGGTGACGAGCGTCGCGCTCGGTGCGTTGCTCCTGTGGCTCTTCTTCACCCGGCGGCGGGGGCTCGCGGCACGGTTGTTCGTGGCGTTCGTGGCGACGGCGGTTCTGGAGCTGCTCATGAAGCTCTACCTCCCGCAGGTCCCGCTGCCCGAGGGCTCGGGGCGCTCGCTGGACTACGCGCCGGTGATCGTCGTCGATTACGCCTACCCCTACCCGAGCGGCCACATGCTGAGGGCCGTGATCCTCTTCGGCGCCCTGTACCTGCTCTCCGGAAACCGGCCCCTGCGGGCCGCGATCCTGGTGGTGCTGCTCGCGCTGGCCGCGAGCCGCGTCTACCTCGGGGTCCACTGGGCGTCGGACGTCGTCGGGGGGGCGCTGCTCGGCGTAGCGGGGCTTCTGTGGGCCTTCGGGAGAAAGGATGCGCCTTGGAGATAACCGTGGTGGGCAGCGGGACGGCCGTACCGCGTCTGGAGCGCCGTCAGAGCTGCGTGGTAGTGGAGGCCGGGGGCGAGACGCTCGTCTTCGACCTCGGCTCCGGGGCCGTGCGCGGGATGCTGCGGGCCGGCCTCGACCCGTTCTCGGTCGACAGGATCTTCTTCACCCACTTCCACCCCGACCACACGGTGGACGTGGTCCCGCTCATGTTCGCCATAAAGTACGGGGCGGAGACCCAGCGGGCGAGGCCGCTCGCCCTGTACGGGCCCGACCCGTTCGAGGAGTTTTTCGGCAAGATCTCCGGCGTCTGGGGCGAGTGGATGCTCGGCTATTACCCGACGGAGGTGCTAGGGCTGGCCCACACCAGCCCCTCCCCCGTCGAGCTTCCGGGCGCCCGCATCTTTTGGGCCCCGGCCGCGCACCGCCCGGAGAGCATCGCATACCGCGTCGAGGGCGAGGGCGGCGCGTTCGTGTACACCGGCGACACCGAGTACGCGGCCTCCGTCGTCGAGCTCGCCCGCGGCGCGCACACCCTGCTGATCGAGTGCTCCTTCCCCGACGACTCGCCGGTAGCGGGCCACCTAACGCCATCCGGCGCCGCCCGCATCGCCTCGGAGGCGGGCGTGGGGCGCGTCGTCCTCACCCACGTCTACCCGCCCGCGGACGCGCTGGATCTCGAGGCCGAGATCGGGCGCGGCTTCTCGGGAGAGGTGCTGGTCGCCGAGGATGGCTTGAAGCTCCACGTGTAACCTGCAATTCGGTGGGAAGTCCCTCCCGGGACCCCAGGTAGGCGTTCACGACCGGCGTGTTCGATCCGCCCGACTGCTCGCCGATCTTCCGGGAGCGTGCCGCCCTCGTCGTGGCAATGGCGATGGTCGGCGTTCTCGTGCTGGTGATGAGGGGCATCGGGAAGAGCTGCTACCGATCCGGCGCGGCGGCTCCTCGACGAGCGGTACATGAGGGGCGAGATCGACCGGAACGAGTACGGGCGGAAGCGCCGTGACCTTCGGGGCTGAGGCCCCGGGTCAGGAGTCCGAGCAGGCGGCGCAGCGGCCGTGCAGCGTGATCTCGTGCCACTCGGTGACGAACCCGGTCTCGCGCTCGACCTGCAGGGCGAGGTACTCCATGAGCTCCTCGTTGAACTCGATGACCGCTCCGCACTCCCGGCAGCGGGCGTGGTGGTGGATGCGCTCGGTCGCCAGCTCGTAGCGCGAGTACCCCTCACCGAAGTCCTCCTTGCGGACGATCCCGAGCTCGTGCAGGAGATCCAGCGTCCGGTACACGGTGGAGAGGCCGAGCTCGGGGTGCTCCCCCTTCAGGCGGTCGTGCAACTCCTCCGCCGACAGATGACGCGCGCCCTCCAACTCCCCCACGATCACACGCCGCTGGTTCGTTAGCCGGTAACCCCGGCTCCTGAGTAACTGCTCGAGCTCGCTCACGCGGCAAGTGTAGCCCAGCATGGTTCCAGGATCAATTCTTGCTTTCGGACTTGCGCCTCTTGTTGCTTGCTCTCCTGTATGGGTTATAACGTAACAGGGCGTGCAGACCGACCGAAGGAGGCACGGCATGGCGGCAAGAACGTATGCGCAGGTTGTAGGGGTAGTGTTGATCTTGCTAGGGGTGGTGGGCCTCTTGCTCGGGGACGAGCTCTTCCTGGGCATCCTGAACATCGACCTCGTGGAGGACATCGTCCATCTGCTCTCGGGCGGGCTCCTGGCGTATCTCGGCTTCGGGAGGACGGATGACGGTACGGTGCGGTCGGTCGTGGGCGTCGTCGGGGTCGTCTACCTGCTCGTCGGCATCCTCGGCTTTATAGTGCCGACGCTGTTCGGTTTGATCCCGAACGGCTACACCATCTTCGACAACATCGTGCACCTCGCCCTCGGCGTCCTGGCGCTAGTCGTCGCCGGCGTGCCGGGCCGCAGCTCCACGGCGCGGAGCTAAACTCCGCCGAAGCAGCTTATACAGTTCGTCGGGTCGGGCAAGTTGCGTCGCACGCAGGCGGAGAGGGAGCGCCCGGGCTTTATTGCGGGGCGCTCCCTCTTCCTGCATCGCGGGAGAAACGGGTGGACGTAGAAGCGGCGAGGGCCGGGCGACGCGAACTGCCCCTGTACCTGGCGGCGGCTCTGTCGTTGCTGGCCGCCCTCTCGCACCTCTGGGTCATGCCGGAGCACATGCGGGAGTGGTGGGGGTACGGGACGTTCTTTCTGGTCTCGGCGGCCGTCCAGGGGGCTTACGGCACCGTCTTGATGCGGTGGCCCGGCGATCGCTGTTTCTCGTGGGTATCGGGGAAACCTGTTCGTCCTCGCCGTGTACCTCTCGACGAAGACCGTGGGGATACCCTTCTTCGGTCCTCGTGCGGGAGAGGCGGAGGGCTTCGGGTTCGTGGACCTGTGCGCGGCGGCGTCTGAGGTCGGGGTCGTGCTCGCGCTGGGCGCGCTCCTGATGCGGGACTTCTCCCGGGAGCGCAAGCTTCAGGTCGCCATCGTCCTTACCGCGGCCGCGCTGCTCGTAGGGCACCTCGTCCACCTGCTGGCCGACGGGGCCGCGACGGGGCACGGCTAAGGGACGTGGCCATCGGGGCTTAGCGGCGCGTCCCAGGTACCTGGAGGTCGGGAGGAGCCCGTAGTATCGCTTTCCCAAGCGTCCACGAGACGCACGGCGCCGCCTCGATCGCCTCCGACGGGTGCCACGGCCGCCGCGCCGGTTCGCGCTTGCGCCCCCGTCCGGATTCCACCCCATCGCGGTCGATCTCCCGTTGCTTTCGGGGGCCTCCTCCCTCGCTGTGCTCGTCTTCGAGTACGCGAAGCCGGACGGGAGGTTTCTAGCCCTTGCGCTTGAAGACGCTCTTGCGGCCGCCGGGCCACCAGTTCCAGTCGCCGAGGATGCGCATCGTGGCGGGGACGAGGAGGACGCGGATGATGGTGGCGTCCACGAAGACGGCGACCGCGAGGCCGAGGCCGACCGCCTTCGTCGTCACGATGCCGGTAAACGCGAAGGCGCCCGTGACCACGATGATGATCGCGGCGGCCGAGGTGATGATGCCGGCCGTCGAGACCAGACCCTTCGAGACGCTCTCGGTGTTCGACTCGCCGTGCTCGTAGGCCTCCCGGATGCGCGAGAGCAGGAAGACCTCGTAGTCCATGGAGACGCCGAAGATCGTGCAGAACATCAGTATGGGGACCGTAGCGTCCACGAATCCCAGGGGCGCGAAGTTCAAGAAGCCCGAGAGGTTGCCGTCCTGGAAGACGAAGACCATCGCCCCGAAGCTCGCCGTGAGGCTCAAGATGTTCACGATCACCGCCTTCAGCGGGATAAAGAACGAGCGGAAGGTGAGGAAGAGGATCAGGTACGTCACCCCGAGCACGAACGCGACCGCGTAGGGCACGTTGCCGTAGAGGTTCGAGATGAAGTCCTTCTGCCCGGCGGAGAGCCCCCCGACGAGGTACTGCACCCCCTCCGGCGCGTCTATCGCCCGAACCTCCCCGACCACGGCGCGGGCCTCCTCTGTGTAGGGGTTCGGCGCGGTCACCGCCCGCAGGATCGTGCGGTCCCCGGCCACGAACGTGCTGAGGGCGCTTCGCACCTCCTCGGAGTCGCGGACCTCGGGGAGGGCGAGGACGTTGGAGATCCCCTCGGGCGTCGCCGTCCCGTCCGCGTTCACCCCCTCGGGAAGCTCCGGGACGCGGCCGTCGATCTCCTCGGCGGCGCGGCGCTCGGCCTCGGCGCGGACCTCATCCTCAGCACCCGGGGGCACGAAACCGTACTGGGCTTCGAGGCCGGCGAGCTGCTGCTCGACCGCCGCGTCGACCCGCGCCGCGGCCTGGGCCTCCGCGTCGCTGTGGGCGGAGGTTACGCGCTCGGCGTAGGCGCGGGCGGTCTCCTCGCCCACCGTGTAGATGCTCTCGACGCGCTCGACGCCGTCCGTCCCGCCGACGCTCCCGCCGAAGTCGCGGACCTTCGCGAGGTTCTCGGGGCTCAGGGGGTCGCCGGGGAGGGTGGCGACGATGTCTATGGGGGTCAGGCGGGCGTAGTCGAAGTCCCGCTTGAGGATGTCGTCGCCGATGCGCGACTCGTAGCGGGTCGGGAGCACCGTGGCCTCGGGGATGCCGACCCTCATGTGCAGGGCCGGGTAGAGGAGGGCGAAGAGGACGGCGCCGACGGCGAAGAGCACGAGCACGGGGTGGAGCATCACGATCTCGGCGCTCCTGCTCCAGAAGCGAGCGCCGACGGGCTCGGAGCTCCGGCGGCGGCGCCTCAGGGAGAGGGCGTTGATCTTGTGCCCCAGGACCCCGAGGAGCGCGGGGAGGAGCGTCAGGGCGGCGGCGACGGAGACGAAGACCACGAACGAGCCCGCAACACCGATGGAGCGCATGAACATATACGGGAAGAAGAGCAGGCCCATAAGCCCTATGAGGACGGCCGTCCCGCTGAAGAAGATGCTCCGACCTGCCGTCTCCACGGTCCTGGGCACGGCCTCAGAGACCGGGCCGTTCTCCAGCTCCTCCCGGAAGCGGCTCACGGCGAAGAGGGCGTAGTCGATCCCGAGGCCCAGGCCGAGCATCGTCGAGATCGTGAGGACGAAGAACGACATGTCGTAGGCGCCCGCGACAAAGTAGAGGGTGGCGAGGGTGACGGCGACGCTCGCGCCCCCGATGACCACGGGGACGCCGGCGGCGACGAGGCTGCCGAAGGCCACGATCAGGATGAGGAGCGCGAGCGGGAACGCGTACTTCTCCGCCCGGCGGATGTCCTCGTTGCTCGCCTCGGTGATGTCGAGGTAGACGGCCGGCGCGCCCGTGACGTAGGTCTTCAACTCGTCGGAGCGGACCCTCTCGCGCACCTCGTCGACGAGCCCTTGCGTCTCGTCGACGGAGACGCCGAAGGAGACCAGAGCGTAGCTTTTCTGCTCGTCCTTGGAGACGAAGAGCGGGTCCCTCGTCTCCGAGTAGGTGGTGACGTTCCGGACCTCCTCGATGCCGCGCACGTCCTCCAGGGCCCGGTTCTGGGCCTCCTGGAACTCGGGGCTCGTGGCGGGCGCGCCCTCGCCCTCGAAGACGACCGTGACGATGGCGGGCGAGGCGTCGAAGTCGTCGAGCAGGATCTCCTGCACCTCCTCGGCGTCGGAGCCCGCGCCGCTGAACCCGCCGCCCTTGAGCCGGTCGGAGAGGTTCGGGGCGAAGAAGGCGCTCGCCACGAGAAGGAGGCCCCACACGATGAGGATGGGCCAGCGGAACCTGTAGGAGAAGCGGCCGAGCGCGCTAAAAACGTTCAACCGACGCCGTGATCCTTGTCCTGAGGCCCGAGCTTCACGCATCTCATGTTACCCAATGCGCGACGAACGGATGGCGTTTCTTTTACAACACGCCGCCGAAGTCCCGGAACGAAGAACAGGCCCCGCCCCTCGACGGACACGACCGTGCCTACCCCGAACGCGCGGCGGGCATATACACGCGGCGCGAATGGCGAAGGACGAGCGGACAGACGGGCGCCTGAGGGCGCGTCCGGTGGCGGGGCCGACCGGCTCCCCCCGGTCGGCCTGCTCGGACTCGGAGGTCCCCGCGCGGGGAGCACCTGTTGTACGTGCCTTCGGGGTACCGGGCCGGGCGCCCCTCGCCGCTCGTGGTCCTGTTGCACGGGGCGGGGGCGGAGGCTCGCGGCATCCTACCCGTGTTTCGGGACGCGGCGGAGGCGGAGGGGCTTGTCGTCCTCGCCCCGACCTCTCGTGAGTACACGTGGGACGTCATCGTCGGGGGGTACGGGCCGGACGTACGGGCGATCGACGGGGCCCTGGAACGGACGTTCTCCCGTTACGCCGTCGATCCCGCGCGCGTCGCCGTCGCCGGGTTCTCTGACGGGGCTTCCTACGCGCTCTCCCTGGGGATCACCAACGGAGATCTGTTCCGCCGCGTCCTCGCGCTCTCCCCGGGTTTTATGGCGCCGGCCGGGCGGGTCGGCTCGCCCCGCTTCTACGTCTCCCACGGCACGCGGGACGCCGTGCTCCCGATCGAGCGCTGCAGCCGCACGATCGTCCCGCGGCTCGAACGCTCGGGGTACGGGGTTCGCTACCGCGAGTTCGACGGCGGCCACGAAGTGCCGCCCGAGGTCATGCGGGAGGCCGGAGACTGGCTCGCCGCGGGCGAGGACTAGGGGAGAGCGGACGGGCGGAGGCGCCGTTCGAGCGTTCGTCCCGCTATTGGCGGGCGCGGGGCAGGGTCAGGGCGAGGAGGAGGCCTATCGGGGGGAGGGCGGCGATGGCCAGCAGCATGGTCGAGAGACCGTAGGCGTCGGCAAAGGCCCCGAGGAGGGGGGCGCCGACGCCGCCGAGCCCGATGGAGAGGCCCATGGTGATGCCTGCGGCTACCCCGATCCTGCCGGGCAGATACTCCTGCCCCATCACCACCGTCACGCCGAAGGTGCCGATGGTGAACGCGCCTATGGCCGCGAGCAGGGCCATCCCGCCAAGGGGACCGGCGAGGGTGAAGGCGTAGAGGAGCGGGGAGAGGACGAGCATCGTGGCCGCGAGGACGGTCCTGCGCCCGAAACGGTCGGCGACGGGCCCGAGGGCCAGGGTCCCGACCGCCCCGGCGAAGAGCATCACGGAGAGGGCCGCGTTCGCGAGGCCCGGCGACGCGCCGAGCTCGCGGATGTAGTACGAGGCGACGAAGGTGACGAGGCCGAAGTAGACGAACGAGCGGACCGTGACCACCCCGACCATGCGCGCGAAGGGCCACCAGCGGTCCGGCGCGGCCTCCTTCTGCCGCCCCTCTCCCCCACCCGCGGCCTCCGGCCGGAACGAGAGGAGGCGCGGCAGCTCGTGGAAGAGGACGAGCCCCATGGCGAGCGCGGGGAGGGCGAGGAAGAGGGTGCCGGGGAGCCCGAAGACGAGGACGAGCGGGGTCGCGAGCACGGGACCGAGGGCGAAGCCGGCGTTGCCGCCGACGGAGAAGAAGCTCATGCCGCGGGCGCGGCGGGAGCCCGAGACATAGGCCGCGAACCGGGCGGATTCCGGGTGGAAGGCGGCCACGCCGAGGCCCGAGAGGACGACGCACAGGAAGATCCAGAGAAAAGACGGCGCGACGCCCGCGAGCGCCACCCCGACGCCTCCGAAAATCACCCCGAGCGGCATGAGGGACGGGAGGGGCTTCTTGTCCGAGAAGAGGCCGAAGAGCGGCTGGACGATGGAGGAGCTCAGGGTGGCCGCGAGGACGAGAGATCCCGCCGCCGCGAGCGAGAGCCCCCGCTCGGTGACGAAGAACGGGACGAGGGCGGCCACCGCCCCCTGGTTCAGATCCGTGAAGAGGTGGCCGGCCGAGAGGACGGCCATCGCCCGCCTGTCTACGCCCTTCTCTCTCAAGGACGGACCCGATGGTCGCGCGCGTAGGCGTCGTAGGAGTAGGCGGCGGCGACGTGGCGGCTCCAGCCGGGCGACCCGCCCGAGCCGATCCACAGCCCCGGCGTGACGATAAGCCACAGGATGCCCGCGAGGACGCGGCCGTCGTCCATCTGGCCGACGCCGGGGATGACCGGGCTCGGCGCCGCCGCGAGGCCCGGGTTGCGCACCGCTCCACCTCCGTCTAGACGGGCTTGCCGGCAGATACTACCAGCCGCTAGCGCTCGTCCTCCAGACGGTACGGGGCGAGCGCCCACGCGCGGGGCGCCTTCAGCTCGGCGAACGCCTCCAGGACCGCGTCGACCGCCTCGCGCACGGGCTCACCGGGCGACGGGCGGGCGCCCGCGGGGACGGAGACCTTCAGGAGCGTGTCCGCGTCGTCCCCGTCCATCCCCGCGAGGCTCCTCGCCTTCCGGAGGGCGTCCCGGAAGCCCGCGACCTCGTCGACGAGGCGCCGCTCCAGGGCCTCGTCGCCCGTCCACACGCGCCCGCCGGCGAGGCCTTCGAGCGTCGCGGGATCCATCCCGCGCCCGCGCACGACCCGGTCCTTGAACTCGTCGTAGACGGCGGTGAGCTGCGTCCGGAGCACGGCGAGCTCGTCGGCGGTCGGCTCGCGGCGGGGGTCGAGGAGGTTGGAGCGTGCGCCCCGCTCGACGGTGACGGGGTTGACGCCGAGGTCTCCGAGCAGGCCGGCCGCGACGGGGCGCGTGAGGATCACGCCGATGGAGCCGGTGACGGTGTTCCCGCGCGCGACGACGTGGCTCGCCGCCGCCGAGACGTAGTAGCCGCCGGAGGCCGCGGCGTTGCCCATGAGGACGACGACGGGCTTCCTGCGCCGGACGCGCTCGACCTCGCGCCAGATCAGATCCGAGGCGAGCGCGTCGCCCCCCGGCGAGTCGACGTGCAGCAGCACCGCCCCGACCCGCCTGTTCTTCTCGGCGACGCGCAGGGCGGCGACGACGGAGTCGCTTCCGGCCTGCTGGCGCCCCACCAGCGGGAGCGGCACCGGTAGGTTCCGGCTCCTCCCGCGCACGATCGCCCCCTCCACCCCGACCATCGCCACGAGCTTTCGCGCCCTCTTGCGATACGGCAGACGCAGGGCGCGGCGCGCCCCGGCCCACTCGGCCAGCCGCGCGCCCCCCTCACCGAGCCTGCCGGCCAGCTCGTCCTCGTAGAGCACGCCGTCTATGAGGCCCGCCTCTTCCGCGGCGGAGGCGGGGTAGGGGGCCCCGTCTATGAGGCGGCGCGTCTCGTCCGGCGGGAGGCCGCGTCCGGCGGAGATCGCGTCTACGAGCGCCCCGAACCTGCGGTCGATGAGCCTCTCGGTCTGCTCGCGGGACTCCTCGGAGAAGTCCGAGCGGGCCAGGGTGTCGCCGGCGCTCTTGTAGGGCGAGACGGCGACGACCTCCGTCCGGATGCCGACGCGCGAGAGGGCGTCCTTCAGGAAGTTCACCCGGGCGCTGACGCCGACGACGTTCAGGGTCGAGAGCGGGGTCGCGAAGATCTCGTCCGCGGCCGAGGCGAGGTAGTAGTCGCGGCTGCCGGGATCCACGAGGTAGGCGACCACCCTCTTCCCCCGCCCCCTGAAACGCTCGATCTCGCGGCGCAGCTCCTCCAGGGAGGCCCAGCCCGCGTCGAGGTTCTCGACGCGCAGGACGACGCCGGCCGGTCTGCCGTCGGCGAGGATGCGGTCGAGGCGCGAACGGATGCCTTCGAGGCTCGGGCCGGAGGGTCGGGGACCCAGACGGCGGCGCAGGAAGCCCCTCCTGCGCGACTCGAACTCGGGCAGGGAGCCCGAGACCGGGATCCAGACGAAGTCCGGGGGCCGCCGGAGGAGGCGCACGGCAACGTTTCTGAGGAGGCGGAAGAGGTTTACGAGCGCCGTGATGAGGAGTGCCATGAGCCTTAATGTATCTCGGGACCACGAAATGGGTTGTGATAGACTTTTCCAGGAATGGTTATTGATCGGGAGGCGTGGCAGAGATGATCGGTGTGGCGGAGCGCGACGTCCGCGAGAAGTTCCGGCGGTCGGGTTACACCCTGACCAGCCAGCGGCGCGCCGTTCTCGACGCCTTGAAGGAGTTCAAGGGGCACCCTTCGGCCGAGGAGGTCTACCTCGCCGTGAAAAAGAAGAACCCGAAGGTCGCCCTGGGCACCGTCTACCAGGCGCTCTCCGTCCTGGAGGAGATCGGCCTTATCGGCGCGAAGCGCTGGTCGGAGTCGCCGGTGCGCTACGACCTGAACACGGAGCCCCACCACGACATCCGCTGCACGGAGTGCGGCACGGTCGAGGAGATCCCGGGGGTCGACCCCGGCGACCTCTTCGAGACCGTCCGGGAGAACACCCCCTACGAGGTCACCCAGACGACGCTCGTCATCGAGGGCGTCTGCCCCTCCTGCCGCGCGCGGAACTAGCGCCCCTCCGCCCGTCGGGCGGTACTTTACCCGAACCCTCGAAACGTTTACCCTGACCCCCGGTGGTTGCGTACGACGAACATAACGGCTCTCCGGTGAGCGGAGGCGGATCGGCTTGACGGAGGGAAGCGTGGACCCGGTTCGCGAGCTCGAGGAGCAGATGCGCGCCGCCGACGCCCTGATCGAGAGCTTAGAGGGCGAGGTCGCCGACCTGCGCAGCGACCTGGACCACGCCTCGATGGCGCTGCGCAAGGCCCAGGAGGAGGTCTCCGCCCGGGGGGAATCCGTGGAGGAGGGCGACCGTCTCAGGCAGGAGCTGGAGGCCGCGCGCGCGGAGGCCGTCTCCCTGCGCGACGAGCTGAGCGACCTGAGGCGCGAGTACGCCGACGAGCAGCTACGCCTCCGCAACGAGCACATCTCGGGGATGGCCGAGCTCCGCGAGGAGCTCGAGGGGCAGCGCCGGGCGGACCTGGAGGCGGCCGCGTCGGAGGGCAAGGTCGGTGCGCTCCGGGAGGAGTTCCGCAAGGAGCGGACGGCCCTGGAGGAGCGCCACAAGGCCGAGGTCGAGGAGCTGAGGTCGGCGGCGGAGCGCTGGGAGGAGAAGCTCAGGGCCGGCTACCGCGACCTCGAAGAGCGCCACAAGGCCGAGGTCGAGAGAACGGAGGCGGAGCGCGTCGCGGAGATACGGGCCCTCCAGAAGAGCTACGCCGACGAGATGGACGGCCTGACCCGCGAGCATCGCGACGAGACGGACGCCCTGAAGAAGGCGCATCAGGCGGAGATCGAGGACCTCCAGGGCCGGACGGAGAGCGAGAAGATCGAGCTCGAGCGGGCCGTCCGGGAGGAGCTCGGGCGCGGCCTCGACGAGGAGCGGCGCGCGGAGCGGGAGCGCCACAAGGCCGAGCTCCAGGCCCTGAGGAGCGCCGCGGCGGGCCGGGAGCTCGAGATCCAGAAGCAGCTCCGGGCGGAGATCGAGGGCCGCCGGGTCGAGGTGGAGGAGCTCAGGATCGAGCTGGAGTCGATGGCGGTGACGGCCGAGGAGCGGCGCCGCAGGGAGGTCCGCGAGGTCAAGGCGCTGGCCGAGGGGCGCGAGCGGGAGCTCCGCCGGGCGCACGCGCAGCGCCTGACGGAGGAGAAGGAGGCCGCCGACAGGCGCGCCGAGGAGATCGAGGCTCAGAGGGACGGGGAGCTGCGCGCCGTCAAGGAGCGCAGCGCCAGGGACCTCGCCGACGCCCGCCGCAGGCTCCAGGAGGCCCTCGCCGGCCGGGAGGAGGAGCGCAAATCGGAACAGGCGGGGCTCGAGGAGCGCACCGAGGGCCTCAGGGCCCGCCAGGAGTCCGAGGCGCGCGTGTACGGCGAGCGCCTCGCCGAGATCGAGCGCGAGAGGTCGGAGGAGCGCAAGGCCGCCGAGGAGCACCTGGAGCGGCGCGCCCGCGAGCACGCCGAGGAGCGCGCACGCCTCGAGGACCGGCTCGCCGAGCTCAGGGAGGCCCTGGAGGAGCAGGGGACGGTGACGGCCGAGCTCAGGGAGGCCCTGGAGGCCGCGAGGACCGGGGGCGCGCGGCGGGAGACCGAGGCCGAGCAGCGGCCCGCGGACGACGGCCTCGAGGGGAGGCTGAAGGAGGCGGACTCCGCGCGGCTCCTCGCCGAGGAGCGCGCGATGGACCTCGAGCGGCGCCTCGCGGAGGCCGTCGAGGAGGGCCTGCGGCGCGAGCGCGAGCTGGAGGAGGCCCGCCAGAGCTTGCAGCAGCTCTCCTCCCCCGAGCAACGCATGCGCGCGGGCATCTCGGTCTTCAACGACAGCGAGCACACGCGGACGGTCGCCTCGATCTCCAAGGCCCTCGGGCTCCCCAAGGTCCACGTCGGCACGGACGACGGGTCCGCCGGCAAGCCGGTCGTCACGTTCGTGTGGAGCGAGATGGCCTGGCGCCGCTACGTCTCGGACCCGACCGAGGGCGTCGAGGAGCCGAGGGTCTACCTCGTCGGCACGGGGGACGACCCGTCCGAGATCCACGACCCCAGCCGCAGGCCGAACGCCCGCATGGACGCCCAGGGGCGCCTCCTGCTCGGCGTCCAGGCGAGATAGCCTGACCGGACAGCCCCGCCGACCCCGCGCGCAAACCCGGCGCCCGTGAGCCTTCCTGCCCGACCCACCCGACCCCGAACGCTCCTGGAACGACGCCGGAGCGTTCCCCGGCGAGCGTTCGGGGGTCGCTCCGGGCCGCCGGGGAGCGAGATCTGCCGGGCTTTCGGCGCTACACTCACGCGGTGTCCAAGGACGGTCAAGAGAAGGTTCTACTCGTGGACGGTACGGCCCTGACCCTGCTCGTCGAGCGCAAGAAGCGGGTGAAGAACGTCAACGCCCGCCTCGAGGGCTCCGTGTTGCGGGTGAGCGCGCCGCCGGGGATGCGGGACGAGGATCTAGCGCCCGTCGTCGAGGGTCTGGCGCGCAGGCTCCTGCGCCGCGCCCACGCGAGGAAGGTCAACGGGGAGGGGGAAGCCCTCGCCCTCGCCCGGCGGGTCGCCGGGAGGTTCCCCGAGCCCCCCTCGGTCGGCCGGGTGCTGTTCTCGACGGCGCAGCGCTCGCGCTGGGGCAGCTATAGCCCGCGCACCGACACCGTCAGGCTCAACGCCGCGCTGAGGGGCATGCCCCGGTGGGTGCTCGAAGCCGTGGTCGCCCACGAGCTCGCGCACGCCGTCCACCCCGACCACTCCCCCTCCTTCTGGCGCCTCCTGAGGGGGGCGTGCCCGGAGACCGACCGGGCCATCGCTTTCCTCGACGGCGTGAGCTGGCTCGCCCGCCACCACGCGGAGCTGCCGCCCGTCGAGCGAGAGGGGCTCGGCATGCGGGAGTCGGCTGTGCCCGGGGACGGGACCGATCCCCTGTAGCCCTCCGCGGCCCTGCTCCCGGGCGGTGCGGTCGGGCGGGGCGTGCACCGTCCGGGGCGCGTTTTCGAACCGGGGCTCGCAATTCGGGGCGCGGCGAGGATAATCTCCTGGGACCATGGGAGCGCGAGAGAGACATTCGGGGGGCGGCGAGCAGGCGGCGCCGGACGGGATCTTCGCCGTCGACGGGCCCCTGGCCGCGCGCAAGGCGGGGTACCGGCGGCGCCCGGAGCAGGTGGAGCTGGCGCGAGCCGTGGAACGCACCTTTCGCGAGCGCGGCGTGCTGCTCGCCGACGCCCCGACCGGGACGGGCAAGAGCGCCTCTTACCTCGCGCCCGCGATCCTGCGGGCGCTGCGCGCCGGCGAGAAGGTCCTGGTCTCGACCGCCACGCTCGCCCTCCAGAACCAGCTTCTGACCGAGGACGTACCCGTGGTCTCGGCCGCTTCGAGCTCGCTGCTGGGGCAGCCCGAGGAGGAGGGGATAGCGTACTCCGTGATGAAGGGCCGCCGGAACTTCCTCTGCGGCCAGCGCCACGAGGACACCCTCAGGGAGGGCACGCTCCTCGACGGGAAGCTCGGCCCGGGCCTCGAACGCTGGGCCGTCGAGACGGAGACCGGGGACAGGGAAGACCTGGACTTCCCGGTGCCGGCGTGGGCCTGGCTCGAGGTAGCCTCCGACGGCGAGGACTGCGCCCCCAAGAGCTGCCGCTTCCGCGACGGCTGCTTCTACTACGCCCACCGGGAGAAGGCCCAGGACGCGGACCTCGTGATCGTCAACCACGCCCTCCTCCTGGCGAACGTCGCCTCCGGCGGGAACATCTTCGACGCCGAGGGCCGCCACCTCATCATCGACGAGGCCCACGTCCTGGAGGACGTCATGTCCGAGGCCCTCGGCGCCCGGGTGTCCTACGGGCGGGTCCGCTACGCGATGCGCCAGGCGAAAAAGAAGTCCGAGGGGGCCGTAGCACACACCGACCGCGCCGAGATGGCCGCGGAGCTCTTCTTCGGCGAGCTGGAGGCGAACGGCGCCCTCGGGGACGAGGGCGCCGCCCCCGGCTCGTACGGGACCCTCAAGGACGCGCTGCTCTCGGTCTCGGAGGCGCTCGCGAACGACCCGAAGGAGGAGGCGAACAACCTTACCGGCATGGTCGCGCGCCTCCTCGGGGACCTGCGCTTCTTCTACTCCGAGCCCGAGGACGAGTACGCCTACGCCGTGGTCGAGGGCCGGAGGTCTTTTCGGCGTGGCCGCAAGGGCGGGGTGACTGGGGAGCCGCTGCCCGAGCTCAAGGCCTGGCTCGTGGACACCGGCGAGGCCTTTCGGGAGGGACTGCTGCCCCTCTTCGGGGACGGCGGGGTGGTGCTGACCAGCGCGACGCTCGCGACCGGGTCGGGCGAGGGACGCTCGTTCTCCTACACCAGGGGCCGGCTCGGCCTCGACGGGCCCCTCGGAGGGAGGACCGTCCGGGAGCACCTCGGCTCGGAGGTGTTCGACTACGCCGCGAGGTGCCTCCTGTACGTGGACGAAGGGGAGGGCGCGCCGCGAGATGCCCCGCACGGTGTTCCGGCCGCGGAGCGCGAGGCGGCGGCGGGCGCGAAGCGCGCGGAGGATCTGGTCGCGCTCTCCGGGGGGAGGGCGCTGGTGTTGCTCTCGACGAGCCGGGCGGTCGAGGCGTACAGGCGCGTCTTCGACCCGCCCTTCCCCGTGCGTTTCCAGGGCGACGACTCCCCGGGGCGGCTCGTGCGGTGGCTGAAGGAGACGGAGGGCGGCGTCCTGGTGGGGACCCGCTCCTTCTGGACCGGGGTGGACGTGCCCGGAGAGGCCGTCTCCCTCGTCGTGATAGACCGCGTCCCCTTCCCCGTCCCGACGACCCCGTCATCAAGCGCCTCTCCGAGCGGGCGGGCAGGGACTGGTTCCGCGCCGTCTCGCTGCCCAGGGCGCAGGTGGCGCTCCGGCAGGGGCGGGACGGCTCATGCGCCGCGATTCGGACCGCGGCGTGATCGCGCTTCTAGACCCCAGGCTCCGCCGCAAGAGCTGGGGCAAGGCGATCCTCGCAAGCCTCCCCCCGCGCCCGTCACGAGCTCCCTGCGGGAAGTGGAGAGCTTCTTCCGAGAGGGCCATCCTCCGGAGGATCGGACGAAGACGCGACCCGCCTGACGCACGCATACCGGTAGACGGACGAAAATTCTTTCTCCGAGCCTCTGCCCCGGCTCAAAACACTGCACAAACACTGCTCTAATGCTACACTAGGCGTCCGAAGGGAGCGAAGGCGGTGGCAGGGAGGTAGCTGAGATGAAGGTCGTATTCGTGCATGGCGCCCTGGTCTTCGACGGGGCTTGGTGGTGGCACCGCATGGTCGAGCCGCTGGCCGCCCTCGGCCTGGGGAGCCGGGCCGTGGAGCTGCCGAGCTGTGTGGCCCCCGGGGTCTCCTCGAAGGTCTCCGGGGACATGTACGCCGACGCCGACGCGGTGAGGGCGGCGCTCGACGAGGAGGACGAGCCCGTCGTGCTCGTGGGGCACTCCTACGGCGGCATGGTCATAACCGACGCCGCCGCGGGCCACGGGGCGTCGGGCACCTGGTCTACGTCTCCTCGGTTATGCCCGAGAGCGACGAGACGTTGGCGAGCTTCGGCGGGGGAGGGAGCCGGGGCCGTGGATGGACCCGCGTCCGGAGGACGGCACGATGGGCATCAAGGCCGAGCTCGTGCCCGACGCTTTTATGCAGGACTGCGACGAGGCGTCGGTCGCCGGTGCGCTCGAGCGTCTGACCCGCCAGCCCCTGACGGTCTTCGGGCAGGCTCCTCGCGGCGTCGCGTGGCGCGAGAAGCCGTCGACCTACGTCGTGTGCGCCGAGGACCGGGCGACGCCGCCCGAGGCGCAGCGGAGGCTCGCGAGGAGGGCGGGTTCGGTTGTGGAGCTACCGACCGGCCACCACCCGATGCTCTCGTGGCCCGAGGGGCTGGCGCGGGTGCTGGCCGAAGCGGCGGCCGCGCCAGGTACCTGAGCCCCGCTCGAAGTCCTGCGTTGGGGCGTGCAGCGCTCGGGGGAGCTAAGAGGCAGGACGTGGCTATTGGCTACTGCCCCTCGGGGGCGGAGGCCTGCTCCCTCTGGCGCCGGATCTCCCGCTGGCGCAGGACCTGCGCGTTGTGCGCGTAGACGACCTCGCCGCGACGGGCGCCCACGTACGAAGCGCCGAGGACCGTGGCGAACAGGACGACCGAGAGCAAGACGCCCGTGGAGGTCCGCAGGTTGGCGAAGGGATCGCTGCCGCCGCCGAACGCCGAGGTGAGGGCGTTGACGAGCGGCGAGACCGCGAACGAGATGAGGCCGACCAGGGTCCCGTGCAGCTTCCGCCTCGACGGCGCGCGGTAGGAGGCGAACATCCCGCCGAAGTAGAACGAGAAGGCGGCGACGAAGATCAGGACGACCGTCGGCAGCGCGGTCGAGGCCAGCGACTGGCCGAAGAAGCGGGTGAAGACGGGCGCGACGATGCCGAGCATGACCAGCACCCCGATCCCGAGGGCCAGCAGTATTCCGAAAAGCACGGCGCCAAAGCTCTTCATGCCTCTTATCCTACCAACCCGGCCGCGGCGGCCCGGTGGTCGCCTTCACCCCGGGTCTGCCTAGTCCTCGGCCAGGGCGCCGACGAGCTCGCGGCAGAACGACGGTATGTCCGGGACGACGCGCCCCCAGACCAGGTTCCCCTCGCGGAAGGCCGGCTTGTCCACCCAGGTCGCGCCGGCGTTCACCAGATCGTCCTTAATGCCCAGGGAGCCGGTGGCGCTTACCCCGCCGACGATGCCCGCGGAGATCGCCACGAGCCCGCCGTGGCAGATGATCCCGACGACCTTGCCCCGCTCGTGCACCGCCCTGACGAGGTCCGTGACCTCCTCGTAGCGCCGCAGCTTGTCCGGCGCCCAGCCGCCGGGGATGACAATCCCGTCCAGCTCGTCCGCGCTAACGTCGTTCGCCGTCGCGTCCGCGCGCGCGTCCGAGAAGTTCTTGCCCATAAACGGCCCCTCGCCGGGTCCGACCGAGATCACCTCCGCCCCCTCCTCCCTGAGGCGCATAACGGTCACCCAGTACTCCAGGTCCTCGAACCCGTCGGCGATCAGAACCACGATCCTCTTCCCCTTCAGCCTCACGAGCTTCCCCTTCCCTTAGATCTCTCGCAGCCGGCCCCGCTTCGCGTCCCTTCTTCTCGGGCCTCCGGCCGGCAACCTCATTCTAGATCAGGACCGGACCCGATCGCGAGCAGGGCGTCGACGGCCTCCCTGGCCTCCTCCCCGCCGGCCTCCAGCGCCCGAACGAGCTCCGGGACGGCGGCGGCGCCGCGCCCGGATCGGAGCAGGCGCTCGGCGGCGGCGAGATGTTCTTTGTAGGCTAGCGCCCCTCCTCGGGCGCACCCTCGACGGGCACAGGCTCCGGTTGCGCGTCTTCGGCGAGGGCCTTCGTGCCCCCGCCGTTGATCAGGGCGAGGATCTCCTCGCCGTAGCGGGCGGCGCGGCGGAGGCCGATGCCCTTGATCGTGCCGAGCTCGTGTACGTTCCTCGGCTTGCGGCGCGAGATCTCCTCCAGGTGCGAGTTGTGCAGGACGACGTAGGCCGGGACCCCCTGGCTCCTGGCCTGTTCGCCCCGCCAGCCCCGCAGGCGCTCGAAGAGCTCCCCGTCGATCTCGGCGATGGGGGCGCCGTTCGCGAGGGGCGCGCCCCCAGGCAGGGGCGCAGACGATGTATCCCACGAGGCGCCCGCGTCGGCGGCGTGCGCCTCGCCGAGACAGACGTCGCAGCCGGCGCAGGGGGCCACCTCCTCGGTGTCGCCGAAGTGGCGGAGGAGGTGCTCGCGGCGGCAGGTGGAGAGGGTCGTGTACGTCTCGACCGTGCGGATCTGGTCGTACGCCGCCCGAGTTCGGGACTTGAGGCGAGACGCGATGGCCCCGCGGCTCTCGTCGTCGAGACCGCCGGTCTTGAGACGTATGTCGGCGAGGGAGCCGCGGGGCGTGGCGTCCACGAGGCCGTCGACCATCAGCCGGAAGAGCGCGGACTGCGCCACGACCGGGCGCACGCCGGCCTTCCGGGCGAGCTCGGGCAGGGAGACCGTGCCCTCCCCGGGGAGCGCCGCGTGGACCTTGGAGATCTCCTCGCGCAGCTCCCCGGGCTCCTCCTCGACCCGGCGCACCTCGACCTCCCCCCACAGGTCGTAGCCGCGCGCCAAGAGCCCGGCCTCCTCCATCCCGCCGAGGAGCACCCCCGCCACGTCCCCGTCGACGCCGCCGAGGGAGCCCAAGGAGGACGGCGGCACGTTCACCCGCCCCCCTCCCCCGCGACCCCGGAGAGGGCGCGGAAGAAAGATCCGACCTCGTCGGTGCCGGCCGCGTTCACCGTCACGAGCCGCTTGCGCCGCCCGAGGTCCGCGCCCCGGTACAGGACGACGCAGGACGCGTCCGCCCCGTCGCGCCCCGCCCTCCCCGCCTCCTGGATGTACGCCGGCAGGCTCCCCGGGACGCTCGCGTGCACCACGAACCTCACGTTCGGCTTGTCCACGCCCATGCCGAAGGCTATCGTCGCGACCACGACGTCGACCTCGTCGGTCATGAAGCGCTCCTGCACGCTCGTACGGTCCCCCGGCGAGAGCCCCGCGTGGTAGTGGGCGGCGTTGACGCCCGCGCGCCTGAGCCCAGAGGCGAGCTCCTCGCATTCTTTCCTCGTGGTGCCGTAGACGATCCCGGGCGGGGGGGTGTGACGGATCACGTCGAGGATGCGCGGGAGCTTGCCGTCCTTGTCCCTGACGGGCAGGACGCGGTAGGTGAGGTTCGGCCGGTTGAAGCTCGTCACGACCACCTCGGGGTCGCGCATCCTCAGGGAGCGGAGGATGTCCTGCCGGACGCGCGGCGTCGCGGTCGCGGTGAGGGCGAGGACCGGCGGGCTGCCGAGGTCGCGGACGGCGCGGGGCAGGAAGAGGTAGTCCGGCCGGAAGTCGTGGCCCCACTCCGAGATGCAGTGGGCCTCGTCGACGACGAACAGGCCCACCCCGGCCCGCCTCAGGGCGAGGACGAACTCCAGCGAGCGCAGGCGCTCGGGGGCGACGTAGAGCATCCGGATCTCGCCGGTCCTCACCTTCCGCTCGACCTCCCACCGCTCCTCCGGCGAGAGCCCGGAGTGGAGCGTCGCCGCCGTCGTCACGGAGCTCTGAAGGAGGGAGTCGACCTGGTCCTTCATCAGGGAGATGAGGGGCGAGACGATCACCGTAAGGCCCTCACGCATGAGCGCCGGCACCTGGTAGCAGAGGCTCTTCCCGCCCCCCGTCGGCATCACCGCCAGCGTATCGCGGCCCTCGAGGACGGCGTGGATCACGCCCTCCTGACCGGGACGGAACGAGTCGAAGCCGAAGATCTCCTTGAGGACGTTTAGAGGCATAAAGGCAATATAACAGCCGCCCGACGGCTTTCAGTCATCAGTTTCGGATGAGCCGCCGACTCGAAGGCGGCCCGGCCGGGCACCAGGAATGGGCCCGTCCAACGGGAAGCGAGGACCGGCGGTGCCGATCACTCGTCCGACGGACGCGTGTACTTCGGGATGGGTTTGAGGCCGCGCACCTGGCCGGGCGGCCTCTCGCGTCGCTCTCCCTCGTCCTGCTCGGCCCCGTAGCCCTCCTCCGCGGCGTCCAGGAGGCCGTCCATCGTGCGGCGCGCGTCGGTGCAGGCCTTCTGGTACGCGAGCTTGAAGCCGACCGCCGGGGCGGCGAGGGCCGGCAGGACGCCGAGAAAGTAGACCCAGTCGCCGGTGCCGGCGAAGCCCGCGATCGCCAGCGGCAGGGCGAGGGTCGCCCCCAGGATGCCGCTGAGGGAGAGGTACTCGCTGCGCTGGTTGGAGACGTCCGCGGTGAGGTTGGCCGCGGCGCGCCCCTGCTCCACGTCCTCGACCCTGAGCTCGACGGAGCGGGCCTTGTGCAGGGAGCGGTTCCCGGAGAAGTCGAGGGCGCGGCGGACGGTGCCGAGCAGGTCCCCCGCGTCGAAGATGCTGCTCCCCTCGGTCTTCTGGCGCATCTTCAGGCCCTGCTCGCGCCTGAGGAGGTCCTCGAGGTGCTCCCTGACGACCTCGGCGGGCCGCTGGACCTCGCGGACGCTCCTGAGGCGCGACGGTCCGTAGAACCTCCGCGCCGGGGTGAACGGCTCGGCGGTCCTGTCGCTGTAGAGGTCGAAGAGCGCCCGCCGGACGTCGTGCTCGGAGATGCCGGCGGCGGCGGCGACCTGCACGAGGACCTCCGGGGAGACGGACTGGCCCTCCCCGCTCCGATCCTTGCGGCGGGCCCTGAGCTCGGCGGCGCGCCGCAGCACGATCTCGACCTCGCCGGGCGTAAGACGGTTCTCGGGTACTTCGGGCATAGGAGAGTTGGGGCTACGCCCTGTTCTGACCGGCGGTGGCGGCGAGGATCCTCGGGGTGTCCTTGAGGTACGACCAGCCGGAGAAGAGCGTGAGGATGAGGGCGACGAACATGGTCCAGTAGCCCAGGGAGGCCATGAGCGTGCCGCCGACGCCGGCGTAGGCGAGGAGCAGGATAAAGATGGCGAGGCTCTGGGCGTTCATCTTCGCCTTGCCCCAGCGGTTCGCGGCGATGACCTCGCCGGATTCCAGCGCCACCATGCGAAGTCCCGTCACGGCGAACTCGCGGACCACCATGATCGCGGCCATCCACGAGGGCATCATCCCCTCCCCGACGAGGGCGAAGAAGAGCGAGACGATGAGCGCCTTGTCGGCGATGGAGTCCATAAGCTTGCCGAAGGCCGTGACCTTGCCGGTCCGCCGGGCCAGGACGCCGTCGAAGTAGTCCGTGAGGATCGCCGCGACGTAGATCGCGAGCACCGCGAAGCGGCTGCCGGGGAACGGCACGTAGAGCGCCGCCATCACCGGCAGGATGGCGACGATGCGGGCCAGGGTGAGCTGGTTCGCGAAGTTCACGCCATCATCCCCGGTATGGGGGTTACCCCGTCGCTAGCTTCCATTGTGCCACGATACACCACCGCGTCGTGTCCTACCCTCCGCAAGCCGTTAGACCGGGGCTAACGTAGCACCTTTGCCGCCGGGTCTCAAGTGACATGAGCGGGGCCCCGGACTACTCCTGCGAGGTCCCGCGGATCTGCGTGACGGCGGGCCGGACGAAGAGGGCGGAGATCCAGTCGGCCGCGATGCGGACCCTGCTCTGCGGGCTGTTGAGCCTGACGAGGTAGGCCATGCGCCAGAAGATCGCCGCCGCGAGCCCCGAGAAGCGCACCCCCATGACCTCGTTTACCGCGAAGTCGCTCCCGAGCTCGACAAGCTGGCCGAGGGGCTTGTACTCGAATTTCTCCAGCTCGTCCTCACGCCCGTCGATGGTCGCGAGGATGTTCTTCGCGACGGTGTAGCCCTCCTGGCCGGCGGCCTGAGCGGTCGGGGGGACGAACCTCCCCTCGGCGCCCTCGCGCACGTCCTGTATGGCGGCGCAGTCGCCGATCGCCCAGATGCCAGGGTAGCCCTCGACGCGCAGGTACTCGTCGACCTTTATCCCGTTGCGCTCGTCGACGGGGAGGCCGAGGTCGTGGATCGCGACGTTCGGGCGGTTGCCGGCCGTCCAGATTACGTTCTCGGACTGGATCACCTCGCCGCCCTTGAGCCTGACCTCGTCCTCCGTGACCTCCTCGGCGAACGTGCTGGTCATGACCTCGATGTTCTCGTTGTAGAGCCGGGTGCGGGCGGCGCGCTGCAACGACGGGTCGAGCTCCGGCAGGATCTGGGGGAGCCCTTCGAGCAGGAAGACGCGGACCCTGTTCGGGTCGATGTTCGGGTAGTCGGGGGCGAGGGCCTCGTGGACGAGGGTGTGGATCTCCGAGGCGACCTCGGTCCCCGTCGCGCCACCGCCGATGACGACGAAGGTCAGCTTCGACTCGGGGATCTCGCCGCGCATCAGCGAGACCTCCTCGAAGCGCTCGATGACGCGGTTGCGGATCCTCTCGGCGTCCTCCACACCCCTCATGTGCAGGGCGTGCTCCTCGACGCCGGGGATGCCGAAGAAGTTGGGCTGTCCGCCGAGCGAGATCACGAGCTGGTCGTACGGGAAGTCCAGGCCGCCGTCGGCCACGATCCTCTTGTTCTCGTGGTCGATCTCCTTGAGCTTGGCCCTCCGGAAGCTGGCCCCGGCGGTGATGAGCGCCCGCCTCAAAGGCTGGGCGACGTTGCGGGAGTCGATGTCGCTGCTGACGATGCCGGGGACCATCGGCCAGAAGGTGAAGAAGTTGTCGCGCGCGACGACGAGTACGCCTACGTCCTCGCGGCCCTTGGTTAGCTCGGTTATCTTCGTCGCAGCAGAGTAACCGCCGAAGCCGCCCCCGACGATGCAGACCTTGTTGTCGAACTGCTCGTAGCGTGGCTTCTCCCAGGGGGCGTACCGCGGCCTCGGGTTGAGCGCCCTTCTCAGCGCCCCGAGGGCGAGTACGGTACCCCCGACAACGAGCCCGCCGTTCAACAATCTACCCATAAAAAGAACCTCCAGCCCTTCGACTTACCCGGGTGCTACCCGCGAGCTCGCGCGACTTCACATTGATTACCTGATGATACAAGATAACCGGACGTGCGTACGGCCTCCGAAGGGCTGAAACGGCCCCGCTCAGGCCCCGTAGACGGCGACGCGCACGGTCCTCCGGCGCGGCCCGTCGAACTCCGCCAGAAACACCCCCTGCCAGCGGCCCAGGTCCACCTCCCCGCCCCTGACCAGAAGCTGCTGGGCCTGCCCGAAGAGGCTCGTCAGGAGGTGCGAGTCGCTGTTCCCCTCGGCGTGCTCGAACCTCACGTCGAGCCCGCCGAGGAGCGCGCGGCAAGCAGCGGCGAGGTCGCGTGGGACGTCCGGGTCGTAGTCCTCGTTCACCGTGATCGCGGCCGTCGTGTGCGTCGAGGAGACGAGGCAGATCCCGTCCCCCACCCCCGACTCGCGCACGGCGTCCTTCACCCCGTCGGTGATGGAGACGAACTGGTAGCGCTCGTCCGTCCGGACCGATAACTCGCTCACTTGCAAGCATGCCTCCTCTCGCTCGGCAGGTCTTCGGTAGTCTCCCCGCAACGCACTGGCGCTACTCAGAGCGGGCGTCATACGACCCCGGCGAGGACGCTCGCGTCGTCCGAGGGAGTTCCTGGCGATCCTCCACGCATGAAGAGGGGGCGACGGGGTTTGCACCCGTCGCCCCCTCTTCTACGAAGCTCTTCCTCTAACGGCCGAAGAAGAGCTTGGCGGCGGGGCTCATCATCTCCGGACTCCACATCGGCTCGAAGGTGAGCTGTGCGTTGACTGTCTCGACGCCCTCGATGGAGAGGGCCTCGGTCTCGACCTGCTCCTGAATCATGTCCCCCACCGGGCACATCGGGCTGGTCAGGCTGAACGTGACGTCGATGTGCCGACCCTCCTCGTGCACGCCCACGTCGTAGATGAGCCCTAGCTCCACGAGATCCATCCCGATCTCCGGGTCGATAACGTTCCTCAACTGGTCCCTCACGCGCTCCTCGGTAAGCACCTCTCACCTCTCGTGTAGATCGTGTTTTGCTCCAAACCTAATTGTAAAGCCACCCCCGCCCATTTCCACTCGCGCCGCCCCTCGATGCATCCGTAGCATTAAGAAGTTTTCGCGCAGCGTTAAGAAGTTGTTACACCTGTTCCACTTATCCACCGCCGTGCCGCTTGTATCCACAACATCTTGTGGATAACTCCGGTTCTGACGGTCGAAACACCACCCCTAGACCCCATTGAGCCCGTAGTGACGAGGTCGTGTGGGTCCTGCGTCCTGCCTCAGCAGTCTTCCGCCGGCACGAACGCGACCTCGAGCTCGCCCTCGGCCATGAGGTCCTCGACGAGGGCCGCTATGCCCGCGCGGGTGATCTCGCGGACCACGATCACGCCCGGCGCCCAGAAGTAGAGGCCGGAGCGCTCGCCCCGTCGGCGCCATTCGTCGAGGATGGCCCGGACTCCCTCGGGGGTGTGGAGCCTCGCGAACCGGCGACGCCCGTCCCGGAACCGGACCTCCACGTACGCGTACCGGGGCGGGTCCAACCCGTCGGCGAGGACGTGGAGGGCGTAGCCGGGCTTCTCCGCGCGCGTGCCCGGGCTTCTCATCCGGCCCTCCGGAGAGGGGGCGCCTCCGCTAAGGGCTCCGCGGGCAGGTCGGCGACGGCCTCGCGCGCCCGAGAGCGGGAGAGGTTGTAGGTGCGCCAGTCCCCCGGTGCCTCTCCCGCCCAGCGCGCTTCGAGCCGGGCTTCGAGGTCGCGGCGGGCCCCCTCGGGCAGCCGGGGCAGGCCGGCCGACAGCGCAGGGACGGCGTCGGCGCTGAGGGAGGCGAGGTACGCGACGTCGAGCTCCTCCCCCCTCTCGGCGCGAGCGAGGTTCGTGCGCACGATGAGGGCGTCGGGGCTCATGATGTTGAGAAGGGCGACGGCGAGGAAGCCGGTGGCGAGGGCGGAGGGGGCGAAGAGGGGCCGGCGCTCGCGGAGGACCGTGAGGAGAAAGAAGACGAGGACCACGAAGATCCAGGCCATAAAGGCCGTCGTGTACAGCCTGAGCTCGGTGAGGCCGAACTCGGCGGTGTACAGGCGCATCCTCTGCAGGGCCGAGAACATTACGATGAACAAGAGGGTCACGAGGGAGGCGGAGAGGCCGCGGAGGATCCGCCGGTGCGCGGGCTTCTCGCTCCGGAGCAGCCAGTGGGCGAGGAGCAGCAGGGGGAGTACGAGGGCCGTCACCGTCACGAGCTCGAAGAAGCCGCGCCTGGCGTACTCGGCGTAGGTCAGGCCGGTGGAGGCGAGCACCCGGCCCTCGCCCCGAAGAGGTAGCGCGCCTGCACGGCGACGAAGAGCAGGAAGAGGCCGTTAAGCAGGCCAAGAGAGACCCGAGCTCCACGATCCCGAGCCCGAGGAAGGCCGGACGCCGGGGCGCGGGCAGCTCTCCCCGACGAGGGCGAGGCGGAGGAGGCCCGAGGAGACCCAGGCGAAGAGCGAGATCAGGAAGAGGTGCCCGAGGAGATCCGGCAGGTCGAAGTCGAAGAGGCCGACGACGAGGTCCTCGAAGACGGCGTCGGCGGCGGCGAAGAGGGCGCCGAAGAGCAGGAGCAGCGGCGCGGCGATGGCCAGGCCGCGCAACACCCCGAGGACGGTGCCGTAGCCGCCGAGCCGCAGCTCGCGGAGGGAGACGTCGCGGGCGAGGAGCGGGACGGGCCCGGCGCAGGCGTACAGCGCGGCCTGCAGGCCCCAGTAGAGGTAGTCGGAGAGGCCGGCCACGAGCGTGCCCGAGCGGCTCCTGGAGACGACCAGCGAGAGCGCGACGAGGAGCGAGAGGCCGTTGACGACGGCGAGGGTGTCGGAGTCGCGCCAGGCGAAGAGGGCCGCGAAGAGGAGGAGCGGGGCGACGAGGAGGCGTCCCTCCCCACGCAGACCGACGCCGCGCCACGCGGCGAGGGAGGCCGCGAGCCCCACGAGGGCGAGGGCGAAGAGGAAGACGTTCAGGCCCCACGGGGTCGCGCGGAGGAGGCCGTCTCCCAGGAGCCCGATGATAGCCGCCGCGCCCGCTATCCCGAGCCCCAACTTCGTCCTCTCGCTCACGGAGTTCCGCCTCTCCTGTCCGGGGTCGCGCCGCAGCCCCGAACCCTAACGGGCTCGGGTAACAATACGGTGGACGGAGCGGTTAAGGAGATGGAAGGTTTCGGAAGAACGCCGGGCCGCGGATAACAGACCGAAACAGGGGACGAGAATCCGGCAGGGGTCCGTTCTCCGCAGCCAGGCGCGCCTCGTCCCGGGGCCGGTTTACGCGTGGGTGAAGATCCAGGCCACGAGCAAGTTCGTGGCGCCCCCGGCGAGCGCGCCGAGAAAGGAGGCTCCGAGGGCCCTGGATCTGGGGTGCTCCTGTTCGTTGTCGGGCCTGGTGAGGGGCCTCAGGGCGACGTAGGTGCACAGGAAGCCGAGCGTTGCACCGATGCCGAAGTACAGGACGACCACCATCAGGCAGACAAGGGCTACAAACCACCACGGGAGATCGAGATTCGTCACGTTCGACCTCCTTCACGACTCTTCGGAGCCCGGGATAGGCCCGTTTCTTCCGGGGCGCCACAGGGAGCGGGTGTAGAAGCTCAGGGCGAGGAAGAGCGCGCCGAAGCCGAGGAAGAGGAGGACGCGCCAGACCGCTTCTATGGAGGCGAGGTCCACGAGGAAGAGCTTGCCGACGACGAGGAAGAGCGTCGTCATGCCGGCCCTGAAGAGCGAGACGCGGTCGAGGCGGAGCCCGGCGACGAGGAGGGCGACGGCGTAGGAGCCCCAGGCGACGGTGACGTAGGCCTCCCCGCCCGGCGGCATCGAGAGCTCGCGCCACAGCCACGCCAGAAAGGCGGCGTGCGCCGCCAGCCCATAGACCCGCGCGAGGCGGCGCGGGGAGACGGCGCCGGGCAGGAGGCCCGCGAGCGCGAGGAGCGCTATCACGGCGAGGTCCGCGAGGCCCTGGGCGTTGAAGATCGGGGCGCCGGGGTAGCCGGGGGCGAGGGTCCCGCCGACGAGGCGGGCGCCGAGCCAGACCGCTACCGCGGCCGAGACGACGTGCGCGACCTCCCCCGTTCCCCCGCGAGGGAGACGGCGGGAGACGAGGTGCAGTGCCACAGCGTAGAACGCCCAGGAGAGGAGCGCCCACGTCTCGCCGTACGGGAGCGGGAGAAGCTCACGCGCGAGCCAGGCCAGGACCGCCGCGTGCGCGAGGGCGCGGTACGTGGAGGTCGCTCCCCGCGGCGACAACTCCCGGGATGAGAGGAAGGCGAGGACGATGACCGCGAGGTCGGTGAGGGAGGCGGCGCCGAGGAACGGGGCGGGGAGCGACCCCGGGAACGGGCCGACGAGCAGCCCGATCAGGAGCCGCCCGCACACCCAGACCGCGACGGCGGCCCACAGGACGTGGGCCTCGAAGGAGAGGACCCTGCTGGAGATACGACGCGCCGCGGCGTGCAGGACCGCCGCCTCCGCGGCGAGGGCGAAGAGGAGCGCGTCGCCGTCGAGCACCAGCACCATGGAGATCGTCAGCAGGAGCAGCGCGACGAGCGCCTGCGTGAAGGAGAGTGAGGCGGACTGGATGTGCGTCCCCTCGAGGCGCCGGAGGGCGAGGGCCGCGAGCGCGTAGAGCGCGGCCGCGGCAAGGGCGACGGAGCCGAGGACTCCGCTGGCGGGCTGCCAGATGGCCTGCGTGAACGCGAGCGCGACGAGCGGCGACGAGACGGAGGTGGCGTGTGCGAGGACGCCGCCGCCGACGAAGGCATTCGCCGGGGAGGGAAGCGCAGCCGGGTAGCGGGCGCGCAGCGCCTCACGCAGAGTGGGGACGAGCCAGAAGAGCAGCCAGGCGAAGGAGACACCGAGTTGCAAGGCGACCAGGTCTTCGGGGTAGCGGCCCGTGGTCGGGGAGGGGGCGCTCCAGAAACCTGCCAGGAGCACGCTCCAGCCGCCGACGAAGGAGACGGCGAGGAGCGAGGGCCAGCCCCTGTACGCGTAGATCGCGCCGGTCCCGGCGAGGACGACGCAGGCGTAGAGGACGAGGCCGCCGAGGGTGCCGGAGCCGTCGTCGAGGAGGAACGGGGTGCCGAGGGCGCCCACGGCGCCGACGAGGGAGAGCGCGACGCTGCCCCGCGCACGGAGAGGGAGAAGGCCAGGAGGGTGACCGCCACCATAAATGCGAAGGCGAGCGCGTGCGGCACGAGGGAGTAGAGGTTGTAGGCGGCGAAGCCCGTCGCGTAGAAGGTGCCGACGCCCCGCCGAGCAGGATGCGGGAGAAGGATCTGCGGTCCGCGTAGACGCGCAGGCCGAGGGTCGTCAGGGTCGCGCCGAGCGCGAGGCCGAAACCGACCCGGACGGCCGGCGTGATCCACCCGCGCTCCACCGAGAGCAGGTAGAGGAACGCCACCCCGAAGAGCAGGAGCCCCACCCCGATCTTGCCGAGCCACCACTCCCCGCTCCGGTAATCCCGAGGTCCCCAAGGTCGAAGGGCAACCGGCCGAAGAAGCCTCCCCCGCCGGGCTTCGCGCCCCGCGGCTCGCGCGAGGTCTCGGGAAATGCTGCCGCTACCGGAGCGGGGGCATGGCGTTGGAACGGTCTCGAGAGGACCGTTCGCGGCGTCTCAGAGGATGGTCGATCCCGGTTGCGGCCGTCCAGGCGGCGGAGTTCGTCCCGCATCTCCGCCGCCTCCCTCTCCAGGCGCTCGACCCTTTCGGCCAGCGTAGCGTCCGCGCGCTCATCCATCGTTCTCGTCCCTTCTCGTAAAGTCTTTCTCTCCGGCGAGCCCTTCCTCGGACCACGGGTCGCGCAGAGCTCGCTCGGCCTCGTCGAGCTTGCACAGGGCGGCTTCCGCCTCCGTCGAGAGGCGGCGGAGCTCGGGCAGCGCCGCCTCGGGGTCCTCCCCGACGAGGGCCGTCGCCGCGACGAAGCGCTCCCAGAAGCCGCCCGATACGGCCTCGCGGAGCAGCCCTTCGGCCCCGCTCCGACTCCCTGCGCTGGGCCTTCGTTCGAGCCGCCTCATGCGGCCGAGTACGGCCATCTCCCTCTCCGCGAGCAGCATCACCCGCGGGGCGAGGGCGGAGAGGGCAGCGTCGGCGTCGCGACGGGCGGCGACGAACCGGACGCCCTTCTCGGGTCCCGGGGGATTGCGGTAGCGCTCGCCCCGGAGGAAGTAGCCGAGCAGCGAGATCACGGCGACCGTGCCCCCGCGAAGAGGGCCACGGACGTGGCGGAGATTCCGGACCCCGTGGCCGTCTCGTGGCGCGAGGGGACGGACGGCAGGGTCCGCGGGGCGCGAGCCGGTCTTCGAGCCCGCGCGCCGCGGCGATCAGGCCGGCGCCGTAGGAGCCGCGGCGGAACCTGGAGGTCATGAGGTCGGAGAGGTAGCGCTCTTCCCGGTCCGAGAGGCCCGGCGCTTCCACGAAGGAGCCCGTCCCCTCGAAGGGATCCACGAGGACGACGATGCCGTCGGGGGCGTTGACGTCCTCGGCGAGCACCGGCATCGGGGTCTCCGTGGCGTGACCGGCTGCGTCGGGCGGGGAGTAGTAGGTCCAGCCGGTCGAGACCCTGCGACCGGTCTCGTCCACGACGACGTCGACGTGGATCGTGCGACCGGTCCTGCGCTCGGCCTCGTCCATCGCTCGCGCGACCTCGGCTGCCTCGTTCCGATCGAGCAGGCCCGTCGGCTCGGGCCGGCGGAGGGAGGCGACGCCCGTCTGCTCGTCCGCGCTCGCGGGGAGCGCGAGGGCTGCGAGCAGGATCAGGGCTGCTGCGGGGACCGTTCCTTGCATGGATCGATCCTACGGCGTATGCGTGGGGGCGTCGTCGTCCGGGAGGGGCCATTCTCCTGGCCCGCGTGGTGCTTAAAGCACTATGGGAGCCCTAGCGGATCAGGACGAGGGCGAGGAGGGACATGACGACGGCGAGGACCGCGGCGGCGAAGTAGGCCCCGCCGAGCCCGAAGCCCGCCGCCGCGGCGGACATCAGGAGCGGCCCCACGGTCTGGCCGAGGCGGAGGATGGTGCTGTTGAGGGCGAGGAAGGCGCCCCGGTTCTCCGTCGGGGCGGCGGCGGTCAGGAGCGAGAAGGAGTTCGGGAGGTTGAGGCTCTGGGCGACCCCGAAGACGACGGTCGCGACGAGGAGCGTCCACACGTTCGGGGCGAGGGGGACGGCGCAGAGGGCGACGGCGTAGAGGATGAAGGAGAGGCGGATCAGCGCCTTCTCGGAGAACCGGGACGAGAGCCTCCCCATCTGGGTCGAGGTGAGGGCGGTGGTGAGGGAGGAGCTGGCGACCACGACCCCGATGACGAACGGGGATGCCCGGAAAAACTCGTTCATCAAGATTGGGAGGTACGTGATGAGCGAGCCGAAGAGGATCACGAAGGTGACGAGGCTGCCGACGAAGAGGCCGGCGACGCGCTTGTCCCTTACGTGCTCCCACACGCTGCCGAAGTACTCCTTGAACCCCTGCTCGTTTCTTACGTCCGGGTTATGGAGCGAGAACATCACGAGAAAAGCTATGGGGATGGCGAAGAGGGGGAGCGCGAAGGGGTAGTACCAGGCGAAGGTAGCCAGGGCGCCGCCGATGGCGGGGTAGCTCGCCGTGCCGATGCTCAGGACCGAGGAGTTGTACCCGAGGGCCTCGGTGCGTTCGTTGCCGAAGAAGAGGTCCCCGATCAGGGTGACGTTCGTCGCCCCGAGCGACGCGGCCCCCACCCCCTGCAGGGCGCGCAGCCCCAGAAGAAGCTCGAAGTCGCGGACGAACATGCAGGCCCCGCCGGCGATTCCGAAAAGGAACAGCGAGGGGACGAGGATGGCCTTCCTTCCGAACCTGTCCGAGAGCACCCCCGATACGAACGTGAGCAGCACGCCCGGCAGCGTGAAGAACGTGATGAGCAGGACGACCTGCCCCGGCGAGACGCCGAGCTCCTGCACGATCGTCGGGAACGCCGGCGTGATGCTCGACGTCCCGAGGACCGCCATCAGCGTGACCGTCCAGACGACGTGCAGGTTGTGGTCCTTCCAGACGGAGTGCGGGTGCTCCCCTACGGTCTCGTCCGTGTCCCCTTCGTGTCTCCGGGTGGTAGCCATTCGCGCGACTCTACCGCGCCGGAACGGCGCACGACGTAAGGCCGTTACCAGAACCTCGAAAACTCGTCTGCGAGGGGGACGATCCCGTAGGGGCCGGGGCTAGCGGAGGAGCGCCCTCGCGTCCCAGCCGAGGCGAGCGAGGAGGTTGGCGGTCATGGCGGCGGTGGCGCCCCAGATCTCGTGCCCGCCGACCGCGAAGAGGGGAACCTCGATGCGGCGTCCGTCCCGCTCCCAGACCTCCGTCTTGAGGGAGCCGGGCGACATCAGCTCCTCCAATGGGACGCTGAAGATGACCTCGACCTCGTCCGGGGCGAGGACCAGCTCGGCCTCCGGGGGCAGGAGCGCGACGAACGGCTTGACGAGGAAGCGGCTCGGGGGACGTACATGTCCTCCATCTCCCCCACCACCTCGACGAGGTCGCGCCGGAGGTCCACCTCCTCCTCGGCCTCCCGGAGCGCGGTCTCCAGGAGCGAGGCGTCCCCGGGGTCCACGCTCCCCCCGGAAACGAGACCTGCCCGGCGTGGTCCCGCAGCCCGTCGGTCCTCAGCGTATACACGACCCTCGCCCCGCCGGACGTTTGCAGGATCGGGACGAGCACGGCGGCCCGGCGCGCGTCGTCGTCCGGCACCCGGGGCCTGAGCTCCCCCGTCGTCAGGTCCCGGGGCCTGAAGCCGTCGTACACCTCCCGCCAGCCGGGCAGGGGGACGCTCAGCGCCCGGCGCAGACGCGCCCGCAGATCCCCGTTCTCCGCCGCCTCGGTCACGCCACCCATCATAAAGCAGGGGGCTCGCTTCCAGAACGGGCGTCTCCTATGTTCGGGGCGGGGATTCCCGAGGACGCCGGGCAAGATAAATCTTCGTGAAACCTTCGGCGGCGGCCGATCGGCGGCCCTCTTTCTAGTGACGGTCGATATAATCCCCGGCAGGTGGGTAAGTGCCCGTGGCGCGAGGAATTTGTGGGGTTCCTCCTTTGGGCCGCGAAAGCCGGCGAACCTCGAGGTTGGGAATGGGCATGGTCGGAGGACTGTTCGGGAGTGACGTTGCGATAGATCTTGGCACGGCGAACACGCTCGTGTACGTCAAGGGGCGCGGGGTGGTCCTCTCCGAACCCTCGGTCGTCGCCATAAACCTGAGGACCGACAAGGTCGTCGCGGTCGGCGCGACGGCGAAGAGCATGATCGGGCGGACCCCTGGCGACGTGGTCGCCGTGCAGCCCCTCAAGGACGGGGTGATCGCGGACTTCGAGGTGACGGAGAAGATGCTCTCCTACTTTGTCCGCAAGACCCAGCCGACCAGGCGGCTGCTCCGGTCCCTGATCGGGCCGCGCGTGGTGGTCTGCGTCCCCTCCGGCGTCACGGACGTGGAGCTGAGGGCGGTGAAGGAGGCGACGGAGTCGGCCGGGGCGCGCCAGGCCTACATCATCGAGGAGCCCCTGGCGGCGGCCATCGGGGCGGGGCTGCCCGTCAACGAGGCCGAAGGGTGCATGGTCGTCGACGTCGGCGGCGGGACGAGCGAGGTCGCGGTCATGTCCTTGGGCGGCATCGTGACCAAGTCTTCGGTCCGCATCGCCGGCAACGACTTCGACGCGGCGATCACGGGCTACATCCAGAGGGAGTACAAGCTTGCCATAGGCTCCCAAACGGCGGAGCAGCTCAAGATCGAGCTCGGCAGCGCGTGTCCGTTGGAAGAGGAGGACGAGGCCGAGATCCGCGGGCGCGACCTCGTCGAGGGCCTGCCGAAGACGATAACGGTGACGAGCGAGGAGATCCGGGAGGCGATCAGCATGCCGCTCGAAGCCGTAGTCGCGGCGGTCCGCGACACCCTGGACCGGACGCCCCCCGAGCTCGCATCGGACGTCATGGACCGCGGCATGATCCTCGCCGGCGGCGGCGCGCTCCTCAGGCACCTCGACGAGCGGCTGCGCCGTGAGACCGGCATCCCCGTGCACATCGCCGAGGACGCCCTCTCGTGCGTCGCCCGGGGCAGCGGTCAGTTTCTGGAGGAGATAGAGCTCTACCGGGGCGCCCTGGTCGGCTAGGTCCACCGCCGTCCCCTGAGGGGCGCGCCTATCCCAGCGGGCGAGCTCTCGCGAGGAGCGTCGAGGCTTCCTCGCTTGGGAGGGGCCTGGCGAAGTGGTAGCCCTGCGCGAGGTCGCACCCCATGCCCCGCAGGAGCGCGAGTTGCTCCTGCGTCTCCACGCCCTCGGCCACCACGTTCAGGCCCAGGGCGTGGGCGAGGTCCACGATGCCGGAGACGAGCACCGCGTCCCCCGGGTCCTCCCCGATACCGTCGACGAAGGAGCGGTCGACCTTGAGGTAGTCGACGGGGAAGCGCCTGAGGTAGGAGAGCGACGAGTAGCCCGTCCCGAAGTCGTCGATCGCGAGCCGGACGCCCAGGGCCTTGAGCTCCCCGAGCGTGCCGACGGTGGAGCGCGCGTCGTTCATGACGACGCTCTCGGTGATCTCGAGGACCAGGCGGCCCGGCTCCAGGCCGCTCTCACGCAGGGCGCGGGCGACGTCCCGGGCGAGGTCGGGGTGCTCGAACTGCCTCGCCGAGAGGTTGACGCTCATCACGCGGGGCGGGCCGTCCGGGCGGAGGTCCTGCCACGCCCTCGCCTGGCGGCACGCCTCCTCGAGCACCCAGCGGCCCATCGGGACGATAAGCCCGGTCTCCTCGGCGACGGGGATGAAGCGGGCCGGGGCGACGAGCCCGTGCTCGGGGTGCTCCCAGCGCACCAGCGCCTCGAAGCCGACGACCTCGCCGGTCTCGAGGGAGACCTCGGGCTGGTAGTGGACGCGGAACTCGCCGCGCTCGACGGCCCTCCTCAGGTCGGTGCCCATCCTCAGCCGTCCGAGGGCGGGGGCGTCCATGCGCGGCTCGAAGACCTCGTGGTTGGCCTTGCCCTTCTTCTTCGCCTCGTACATCGCCATGTCCGCCTGGCGCAGCAGATCGTCCGGCAGCCCCGGGCGCGGGTCCCCGCCGCCGAGGGCGATGCCGATGCTGGCGGAGACGAAGACCTCGTGCTCCCCGAGCGTGAATGGGTCCCGCAGCGCCTCCGCTATGCGCCCGGCGGCGCCGGTCGCCTCGTCACTGCCCCGGACGTCCTCGAGCAGGACGGCGAACTCGTCGCCGCCGAGGCGCGCGAGCGTATCCTCCGGGCGCAGGCAGGTCCCCAGACGTTCGCCGACCGCGACGAGCATGCGGTCGCCCACCTCGTGGCCCAGGGAGTCGTTGACCACCTTGAAGTCGTCGAGGTCCACGAACAGGACCGCGGCGTGAGCCTCGCCGCGGTCGAGGGCGTGCCCCAGGCGGTCCATGAACAGGGCGCGGTTGGGGAGTGCGGTCAGCCCGTCGTGGAGCGCCTGGTGCGTCAGCCTCTCCTCCAGGGCCTTGCGCTCCGTGACGTCGCGGGAGTTGACCACGATCCCCCGCACGCTCGGCTCGTCGAGGAGGTTGGCGCCGCTGGATTCGAGGTGGCGCCACGAGCCGTCCGCGTGGCGGAAGCGGTACTCGATGTACGGGTTCGCCCCGCTGTCCTCGGAGAGCTTGGCGAACGCCCTGAGCACCCTCGGGGCGTCGTCCGGGTGTATGAGGTCGAAGGTCGTGCTCCCGATCAGCTCCTCCGGCGCGTAGCCGAGCATCCCCTCGATCGCGGGGCTCTCGTAGAGGACGACGCCGTCGGCCGTGAGCACCGTGATCAGGTCCGAGGCGTTCTGGACCAGAGAGCGGAAGCGTTGCTCGCTCTCCTTGAGGGCGTCCTCTGCCTCCTTGCGCTCGGTGATGTCGCGGAGCGTAACGACGATCCCGCCCACGCTCGGCTCTTCGAGCAGGTTGTTGCCGATGCCCTCGACGTAACGCCAGGAACCGTCGGCGCGGCGCATGCGCAGCTCCAGCACGGGCTTGACGCCCGGCGTCTCGTTGCTCTCGGCGTGAAAGGCCCGCACGCGCTCCACGTCGTCGGGGTGGACGAGCGCGTAGGCGTCCGTGCCGATCAGGTCCTCGGGGAGGTAGCCCCAGATCCCGCGAACGGACGGGCTTACGTACTCGATCTCGCCGTCGCCGGTCATGAGCACGATGATGTCCGAGGCGTGCTGGATGAGCGAGCGGAAGCGCTCCTCGCTCTCGCGCAGCGCCTCCTCGGCCTCCTTCCGATCGGTGACGTCGCGCGCCACCAGCATGAGACGCGGCTTGCCGCCCATGCGGAGCGGCATGAGCCCGAGCTCCACGCTCACCGGCCGCCCACTCTTGTGGAGGATCGTGACCTGCCGGCGGCCGAGGAAACCTTCGGGGAAGCCGGTGCGGCGGCGCAGGCGCCCCTCGGCCCACGCCCTGTGCTCGGGCGGGAGCAGCTCCACGACGGACTCCATGTTCTCCAGTTCCTCGAGCCCGTACCCGCTGATCGCGCAGAAGGCCTCGTTGGCGTACACGACGCGCCGGTCTTCGACGATGAGCAGCCCCTCCCCGGCCTCGCTCTGGGCCCTGAGCAGGGTCTCGTAGAGGTCCCTCTGCTGCCGCAGGTCCTCCTCGGTCTCCTTGCGTTCCGTGGCGTCGTCGAAGGTGACCACGGCGCCCTTCAGCTCGTCGTTCTCGAGGACCGGGTTGCTCGCGTACTCGACCGGGAACGCGGTGCCGTCCCTGCGCCAGAACACCTCCCCGTCGGCCCTCTTGGTGATCCCGTTGCGCACGGCCAGGTAGTTGGGGCACTCCTCCCGCGGGTACGGGCTCCCGTCGGGACGGGTGTGGTGAACGAGGTCGTGCATGTTCTCGCCCACGAGCTCCTCGGGCTCGTAGCCGAGCATGGCGGCGGCGGCGGGGTTGGCGAACTCGATCTTCCCCCCGACGTCGAGGCCCAGGATCCCCTCGACGGCGGAGCGCAGTATCCGCTCGTTGTGGCGGGCCAGGCGCCCGACCTCCCTCCTCCGCCGGGCCTCCTCCTCCCGGGCGGCCCGCTCGCGACCGAGCGAGCCGAGGGTCTCGAGCCTGCTCACCACCGCCCTGCCGAACGCTTGGAGCAACTTCAGGTCGTGCTCGTCGAACTCGATCGGCTCCGCGCTCAGCAGGCAGAGGGAGCCCACGACGTGTCCCTCGGAGGTGAGCAGGGGCACCCCGGCGTAGAAGCGGACCCCGTAGAGCGCGCAGACGGGCTCCTCCTCGAACCCGCCCGAACACAGGAAGTCGCGCACCACCAGGGGCGCCTCCGTGCCCACCACGTGGCGGCACACCATCTGCTCCCGCGGTCCCCGCCGGTCCCTCGCAAGATCCTCGGGGAGCTCCCCCGACCAGGCCCTGAAATAGAGGGACCTCGAGAGCAAGAGGTTGATCGAGCAGAGGTCGGTCCCGAACGCCTCGCGCGCATCGTCGACCAGCCCCTGCAGGACGTGATCCGCCTCGTACCGAACCGCGTCCAGGCGATCCAACGCCTCCAGACGCGCCCTCTCACGCTCTCCCCGATCCCCCACCATCGTCATGCCCTACCCCACCAGCGCGTTGTAATGTGCCGTAAGCCCTGCCACAGGTTCCTACCTTTATTATCGGCTGACGCGAATAATTCTTTAACTCGCGCCCCGCCGCAAGCGCTCGCGGCGCGCGGGATGCTCCTGCCCGGTCGGGATCAGAGGCGAGCCGGAGCTCCGCCGCGCGGCCGTTATAATCGGCACGGGTATGGGTCGCAAGCGAGGGAGGGGCGCCGTATGACAACCATGGAGACCCGTTCGGGGGTTGGAGAAGAGGGCGGTCGCGGCGGGCGGCACGTGCGCGTCGTGGTCGTCGGCGCCGGCTTCAGCGGACTCTCGGTCGCCTGGCGGCTGCGCGGGCGGGGGAGGAAGACTTCGCCGTCCTGGAGCGCGCCGGGAGCGTCGGGGGGTGTGGCGGGACAACACCTACCCCGGGGCGGCCTGCGACGTGCCCTCGCACCTCTACTCGCTCTCCTTCGCGCCGAACCCCGAGTGGGACCGTTCGTTCTCCAGTGGCGGCCAGATCCGGGGCTACCTCGAAGGGTGGTCGAGAAGGGGGCCTCGCGCCCTGGATCCGCCTGGGGGAGGAGCTCCTCGACGCGACCTGGGACGACGACGCCGCGCGGTGGCGCATCACCACGACGCGGGGACACATGAGCGCGGACGTCCTCGTGGCCTGCGCGGGACCGCTCACGGAGCCCGTCTACCCGCACGTGGCCGGGCTCCATCGGTTCCGGGGGAAGATGATCCATTCCAGCCGCTGGGATCACGGGCACGACCTCTCCGGCGAGCGCGTCGCCGTCGTCGGTACCGGGGCCTCGGCCGTCCAGATCGTGCCGGAGCTTCAGCGGCGCGTCGAGGGGCTCCACGTCTTCCAGCGCACCCCGGGCTGGGTGGTGCCGCGTCCGGAGCGCGAGGTCTCGGAGGGGGAGAAGCGCCTGCTGCGGAGGGTGCCGGCGCTCGTGACGCTGTACCGGCTCAAGCAGTTTCTCGTCCGCGACGGGCTGAACTACCGCATGATCCGGCGAAACCCGGTGGTGCGCCGGCTCTTCGAGCGGGCGTCGCGCTCCCACCTGGAGCAGCAGGTCGGGGACCCGGACCTCCGCGCCAGGCTCAGGCCGGACTACGAGATCGGCTGCAAGCGCGTCCTGATCTCGAACGACTTCTACCCCGCCCTGGATCGTCCGAACGTGGAGCTCGTGAGCAGCGCGCTCCGGGAGGTCCGGGAGGGGAGCGTCGTCGCCGCCGACGGCACGGAGCGCGAGGTCGACGCCATCGTCTTCGCCACGGGCTTCGAGACGACGACGCCCCCGGTCTTCTCCCTCATCCGGGGCCGCGCGGGGCGCTCGCTGAACGAGGTCTGGGGCGGCAGGCCCCGCTTCCACCGCGCCACGACGGTCGCGGGCTTCCCCAACTTCTTCAACATCTGCAGCGCGGGCACGGGCTCCGGGCACGGCTCCATGATTTGGAAGGCCGAGGCCCAGACGGCCTACGTGATGGACGCCCTGCGCCTGATGCGGGAGAAGGGCCTCTCCAACGTCGAGGTGCGCGCCGACGCGCAGGATCGGTACATGGAGTGGGTCGGCGAAGACCTCGACCGGACGGTGTGGGCCCGCGGAGGCTGCGTGAGCTGGTACCTCGACGACGGCCAGAGGCCGAGCCTCATGTGGCCGCGCACGATGTGGGGCTTCCGCCGCATGCTGCGCCGCTTCGACCCCGAGCACTACCACCTCCGCCCCGTCCGGCGCGCCCCGAAAGCCCCGCGAGAAGAGGCGATCCGCGCCTGATCCCCCCTCGCCACCCCCCCGGCAGCGGGCCTGCTCGTGGGTCCCTCGACAGCACCTTGCGATCCAGACCAGGAAGGCGGCAGCCCTTGAAGTCCACCCTCTCCGCGCGCCAACGCCTCGAGCTGCGCGCCGCGCGCCTGCTCTGCACGCTACCGCCGCGGGCGCAGGTCCGGCTCTCCGGCCGCCCCCCGGTGCGCGTGGACGGCCAGACGCTGGAGCCGGACCTGCAGCTCGCCCTCTCGGTGCTGGAGCGCCGCGGGGCTCCCCCGCTAGAGACGATGCCGCCGGCCGAGGCCCGTGAGGCCTACCGCCGCCAGACCGCCGTCTCGGGGGGCGAGCCGGTCCCCGTGGGCGCCGTGCGAGACCTGACGGTTCAGGGCGCGGAGGGGAGGCTCTCCGCGCGCCACTACGCCCCCGACGAGCCCGGGGGCCCGCATCCTCTCGTCGTCTTCTTTCACGGCGGCGGCTTCGTGATCGGGGACCTGGACACCCACGACGCCCCGTGTCGCCTCCTCTGTCGCCACGCCGGGGCGCACGTGCTGGCCGTGGACTACCGGCTCGCGCCGGAGCACCCGTTCCCGGCGGCGGTCGAGGACGGCCGGGCGGCGTTCCGCTGGGCGCTCGCGCACGCCGCGGAGCTCGGCGCGGACGCGGACAGGGTCGCCGTCGCGGGCGACAGCGCGGGGGGCAACATCGCGGCGGTCGTCTCGTGGCAAGCGGCCCGGGAGGGCGGGTCGGCGCCCGTCCTGCAGGTGCTCGTCTACCCCGCCACCAACATGGCGGAACACACGCGTTCGCACGAGCTCTTCGGCGGCGGCTTCCTGCTCACGCGCGAGCTTCTGGAATGGTTCGCGGCCCAGTACGTCGCCGGCGCCGACCCCTCGGACCCGCGCCTCTCGGTGCTGCGCGCCGGGAACTTGAGCGGCGCGGCGCCCGCCCTCGTCGTGACCGCGGGCTTCGACCCCTTGCGCGACGAGGGCGAGGCCTACGCCGACGGGCTGCGCGCGGCGGGCGTGCCGGTCGTTCTCCGGCGGTTCCCCGGCCTCATACACAGCTTCTTCAACGCCGTCGGCACCAGCCGCGTCTCGCGGGAGGCCGTAATAGAGATAGCCGGCGCCACGCGGGCGCTGCTCGCGGGCAGGGGAAGTTCGCGGGCGTAGGGTTGCAACGTCCACTTCGCAGATAGGAGCCGTATCACGATGAAGTCGTTCTCGCGCAAGGTCGCCGCCGTCACGGGCGCGGGGTCCGGCATAGGCCGCGCGCTCTCCATGGACCTCGCCCGGCGGGGCTGCGACCTCGCGCTCGCCGACGTCGACGAGGGGGGCCTCGCCGGGACGGTCGAGGCGGCGCGGCGGCTTGGGGTGAAGGTCTCGGGGACGCGGGTAGACGTCGCCGAGCGCGAGGCGGTCCACGCCTGGGCGGACCAAGCGGCGGCGGAGCACGGCGGGGTCAACCTGATCTTCAACAACGCCGGCGTCGCCCTGGGCTCGACGATCGAGGGCGGGGGCTACGAGGACTTCGAGTGGCTCTTCCGCATAAACTTCTGGGGCGTGGTGAACGGCACGAAAGCTTTCCTGCCCCACCTCAAGTCCTCCGGCGAGGGCCACGTCGTCAACGTCTCCAGCGTCTTCGCCCTCATCAGCGTCCCGGGGCAGGGCGCGTACAACGCCTCGAAGTCCGCGGTCCGCGGCTTCACGGAGGCCCTGCGCATGGAACTGGAGCTGAGCGGCGCGCCGGTGAGCGCGACGAGCGTCCACCCCGGCGGCATCAAGACGAACGTCGCCCGCTCCGCGCGCTCGGACGAGAGCCTGCGGAGCCTCGGCGTCGACCCCGAGGAGAGCCGCAAGAACTTCGAGAAGCTCTTCATCACCGAGCCCGAGAAGGCAGCACAGACCATTTTGTGCGCGGTGCAGAAGGACAAGCGCCGCGTGCTCGTCGGCCCCGACGCCTACGTGATCGACGGGCTGGCGCGGCTGCTGCCCGGCGCCTACCAGACCGTCGTCAAGAAGCTCGTGATGAGGTCCATGCGCTGATCCCGCGGCGGAGCCGCTACTTCCCGGCGTCGAGCCACGCCGCGAGCGCCTCGCCGTCGAGGGGTCTGGAGAAATGGAAGCCCTGGGCGACCTCGCAGCCCAGCTCGCGCAACCGGGCGAGCTGCCCCTCGGTCTCGACGCCCTCGGCGACCACCCGCTCCCCCAGGGCGTGCGCCAGGGTTATCGCCGCCGAGACGATGGCTTCGTCCCGCGGGTCCTCCTCGATCCCGCTCACGATCGAGCGGTCGATCTTGAGGTAGTCGACGGGGAAGCGCTTGACGTGGGCGAGCGAGGAGTAGCCGGTACCGAAGTCGTCGATGGCGAGCTTCACCCCGAGGAGACCAAGGTACTGCACGGTGGCGAGGACGACCGGCGTGTCCTCCGTCAGGATGCCCTCCGTCACCTCGAGGGTCAGCGCGCCGGGGCGCAGCCCGGTCTCGCCGAGGACCCGGGCGACGTCCTCGAGGAGCCCGGGGTCGCGAAACTGGCGGGCCGAGAGGTTGACGCTTACCTCGATGCCCCGTCCCCCGGGGCCCAGGCTGCTCCAATCGCGGGCCCGGCTGCAGGCCTCCCGGAGCACCCGTCGCCCTATGGCGATGATCATGCCCGTCTCCTCCGCCAGGGGTATGAAATCGCTGGGGGACACCAGGCCGCGCTCGGGGTGCTCCCACCTCACGAGCGCCTCCAGCCCCGACGTCCGGCCCGTTGCCGTGTCGATCAGGGGCTGGTAGCGGACCACGAACTCCTCGCACCCGCGCTCCACCGCCCGCCTCATGTCCCCTTCGAGACCCAGACGCTTCGCGGTGCGCGCCCGCATGTCCGCCTCGTACACCTCGTGACGGTCCTTGCCGGACTCCTTGCTCCGGTACATGGCGACGTCTGCGTCCCGCAAGAGGTCCTCGGCGTTGTCCGGCCCGCCCAGGACGATGCCGGTGCTCGTCGTCACGAAGACCTCCTGACCCCTCAGGGCGAACGGCGCGTCGAGCTCCCGTGAGATCCTCTCCGCGACGGCGGTCGCCTCCGCGACGCCCGCCACCCCTTCGAGCAGGACGACGAACTCGTCGCCGCCGAGCCTCGCCACGGTGTCCTCCGGCCTCAGGCAGGACGAGATCCTCCCAGCCACCTCGACGAGGAGGTGGTCTCCGGCCTCGTGGCCGAGGGAGTCGTTGACGAGCTTGAAGTTGTCCAGGTCCGTGAACAGCACCGCGACCCTGCTCAAGCCCCCCTGCCGCTCGACGCGCTTGAGCGCCTGCTCGAGGCGATCGAGGAGCAGGGCCCTGTTCGGGAGACCGGTCAGGGGATCGTGGTAGGCCTGGTAGGCGAGCTTGTCTTCGAGCGCTTTGCGCTCCGTGACGTCCTCGATGATGAGGGTCACCTCGCGCACGTTCCCCGCGTCGTCGTTTACGGGGTAGACGAAGGCCTGCAGCCAGCGCGGCTCGCCCTCCCGCCCGGTCCTGGCCGGATCGTAGTACAGGGGCGGCGGCTTGACCGGGCCCTCGGCCATGCTCGTCTCGATGTACGGCAGGAGCCCCGTGGCGCGCATCTGCGCGTCGTCGAAGATGCTCGTACCCTCGGGCTCCTCGCCCTCCTCGAGGTTCCAGAGCTCGTTCCAGGAGCTGTTTGCCAGGAGCGTCCGCCCCTCGGGCTCGAACACGTGGATCGAGAGCGGAGACTGCTCGATCACCGTCCGGTAACGCGTCTCCGCCTCGCGCCACTCCTGCACCCTGGTACCCCCATCGGCCCCGTTGTCGCGCGCCTGACCCATACGACGATTATCTCATGCAGCAAAACGTATACTTAGCTGCAACATACATCTTTCGATGCATTTACTTCTAACGTGTGCGATCGAGGCCCCGGAGGCGAGGGCCCTGAGCGGCTTCCCCCCTACGGCGCCCGGAGCTCGCGCCAGATGGCGGGGAGGACCTTCGCCGGGTAGCGCCAGCTTATAAAGGAGGCGCCGTGCTCGCGGAGGCGGTAGCGGATGGGGACTTCGAGCAGGCGGAAGCCCTTGCGCACGAGGTCGATGGTGAGGACCTGGGCGTAGTTGTAGTCGTGGATGATCTCGGCGCTCCCCGCGGCCTCCCGCGAGAAGGCCCGCATCCCGGTCTGGCCGTCGGTGATGGGGCAGCGCGTCAGGAGGACGAGCAGGCCGGTGAAGGCGTGGTTGCCGAGCCAGCGGTACGCCCGCATCCCCCCCACCCCGCTCTCCCCCCGGAACCTGCTCCCGAGCACGTACTCGGCCCTTCCGTCGAGGATCGGCCCGACGAGGCGGGGTATGTCCTCGGGTAGTACTCGAGGTCCGCGTCGAGGTAGGCGACGAGGTCTGCCCCTCCTCCACGGCCGTTCGGAGGCCCGTGCGCACGGCCGCGCCGAGGCCCCTGTTCCCCTCGTGGCGGACGACGAGGGCGCCGCGCCGGACGGAGATCTCCGCGGTGCGGTCGCCGGAGCCGTCGTCGACCACGACGGCGAAGAGCTCGCAGCCGGGCACGCGGACGCGCTCGATGCGGTCCAGAAGCTCCCCGATGGTGGCCTCCTCGTCCATCGCGGGACGACGACGGCGAGGCGCCTCACGAGCGCTCCCGCGTGCCCCGGCGCTCCACGGCCTCGGTGAGTACGCGGCCCGTGGAGCCCGCCGGGGCTCGACGCCGAGGAGGTAGCTTATCGTGGGCGCGAGGTCGAGGATGGAGCGGGGCTCCTTCACGACGCGGCCCTCGGCTATCCCTTGCCCCACATCGCGAACGGGACGAAGCGCTCGCCCTCGGAGAGGTGCCCGTGGGCGCCGATGCCGATGCCCTGGCCGTGGTCGGCCATGAGGACGACGGCGGCGTCTTCGAGGTAGCCGCGCTCCTCGCACCAGCGCATGAACTCCTCGATGAGGCCGTCGGTGATCTCGATGCGCTCGACGTACTCCGGGTAGTACGTGCCGCGCGTGTGGCCGTTCTGGTCCACGGCGAGAAGCTGGAGGATCAGGAGCTCCGGGTCGTGCTCGTGGAGCTCGCGCCGGGCCGCGGCGATGAGGTTCTGGTCGATCTTGTCGTTGTGCGCGACGCTCGTCACGCTCGCGACGTCGTCCCCGAAGGAGTCGATGAGGTGCGCGATCCCTACGAGCCGCCCGACCTTTCCGTGCCTCCTCAGGACGTCGAAGATGCTCTCGACCTTGAGCCCGAGCTTCAGGACGAGGTTCGAGCGGATCCCGTGCGCCTCCGGCGACGCCCCCGTGAACATCGACGAGAAGCAGACCACCGTCCGCGCAGGATACGTCGTCTCCACGCTCTCGTAGACCGTCCCCCGCGCCATCATCTTCTCCAGGTACGGCTTCTCGGCCTCACGGAAGCGGTCGAGGCGGCACCCGTCGATGACCACCACGATCACGCGCTTCGCCAGCGGCCCGTCCTCGTTCACCTCGCGCGTCGGCTCCGCCGGGTACACGGGCTTCCACGTAAAAAGGAACCTGTGGACGAGGTAAGACGCGACGCCGACGAGGAGGGTGAACCCGAGGACGAGCAGGGCGCGGCCGGGGCTCGGGGGCTCGGCGACGAGGTACTCCAGCGTGAACAGCGCGATCAGGGCCTTGGGCACCTGCTCCTGGAAGTTGCCGCTGGTCGAGTCCGGGTTTTCCCAGACGAGTTTCCAGAACCGTATGAAGTTGGTCTTGGGCGCCCCGGTCCTCAGGTGGTAGTAGAACGTCCCCCAGAAGAAGACGGTAAAGAACACGTAGAGCCCGAGCACGAGCCCGAGCGCCGCGAGGTCGACGAAGCGGAACAGCAGCAGGAAAGCCGCGAGGAACACGAGCAGCGCGCGCCGGAGCCCCAGCGGGAAGTCGTAGCGGACGAAGAGCACCACCAGCGGGGCCGTCAGCGCGAGCGCCGGCAGCGCCAGGCCCCAGAACCCGCCGCTGAGCAGGTCCGGGAGGTGTAGCAGCAAGAACGTCCCGAGGACGAAGACGGGGTGGAACGACTTCCCTCGTTGAGGACGTTCCAGCACCGGGCGGCGACTATCTCAAACCTGGAGGCCGGCTTCATCGGCCACCCCTTTCCGAACGGCCGCGAGCCCCTCCGCAAAGGCGAAGGGGCCGCGGCGAATGCGTACAGGAACTTGATCGCGTGCGTCGCCACGGCGGCGGCGAACGCGGTCTCGGCCGGCACCCGAAGGTGAGCAGGATCGCGACCATCCCGGCCTCGTAGGTACCGAGAGCCCCCGGCGTGAGCGGAACCGCGGCGACGAGCACCGCGAAGAGCGTGGCCGCGACCACCTCCGCGGCCGAGAGCCCCATCCCGAGCCCCTCCCTACGGTCCAGAGGATACCGGCCTCCAGCACCCAGGCCGGCGCCGCGAACGCGAACGACCTCGCGAGCGCGCCGGGCGAGACCCCGCGCAGGGCCGCGAGGACCCCCTCCGCTCGCCGCAACAGTCCGGCGAGGCGACCGGAGGAAGCGCGGGGGAGCCGCAGCCCGAGGCGTGGTATCAGGGCGAGGGCGGAGACCGCGCAGACCACGACCCCGGCGGGCAGGACCGCCCGCTCCCAGCCACCGGCCCCGGCCAGCGTCCACGCGGCGCCGAGCACCGCGAGCAGGCCCGCGAGGTCGACCGCCCGGCTCGCCACGACGCCGGCCACCGCCTCCTCCCCCGCCACGCCGCGCCGGGAGAGGGCGTACATGCGGGCGATATCGCCGGCCTTCGCGGGCGCGGCGTGGTTCAGGAACAGGGCGCCCATGAGGAGCGAGAAGAGCCTGCCTCTGGGCACCGGCGCCCCGGCGAGCGGGCGCCAGGCGGCCGCCCTCAGGACGAACGCCCCCGTGTAGGCGACGAGCGCCAGCCCTACCTCCAGCGGATGTTCGGCGACATACTCCCCCGCCCCGACGAGGTGGGCCGGCGCCAGCGCGAGGGCCAGCCCCGCCAGCGCGACCATCCCGAGGGCGAGGGCCGCGACCCTGACCCTCATGCCGGCGCCCGCCCCTCCATCCGAGCCGCCCAGGCCACCGGGAGACCTGGCACCGCTCAGGCGACCCGCGGGGCGGCGCGCCCCGCGACGGTCCACCGCACCTGCTCGCGCACGCCCTCCTCGACCGAGACCCGGGGGGCGTAGCCGAGCTCCCTCCGGGCGCGGGTGAGGTCGGCCCACGTGGAGCGAACGTCCCCGGGCACCGGCGGCCCATACGCGACCTCCGGCTCCTCGCCGAGCGCCTCCCCGACGAGCGCCACGAGCTCCGCCACGGTCGCCCGCGACCCGCCCCCGACGTTGTACGCCCGGGCGGAGACGGTCCCCTCCACCTCCAGAGCGGCCACCGTCGCCTCGACGACGTCGGAGACGTAGGTCATCTCGCGCACCTGGGTGCCGTCGCCGAAGACCTCCACGGGCTCCCCGCTCGTGACGCGCTCTATAAACCGCGAGAGGGCCATCTCCGGGCGCTGGCGAGGCCCGTAGACCGTGAAGTAGCGGAGCACGGTAGCCCGCACCCCCTTCTCCCCGGCGTAGAGGCCCACGAGCTCCTCGGCGGCGAGCTTCGAGAGGCCGTAGGGCGAGGCGGGCCTGCGCGGGGCGTCCTCGCCGACCGGCCCGCCCCCGTCGGGGCCGTACACGGAGGAGGAAGAGGCGTGCACGAAGTTCTCCGTCCCGCCCGACGAGGCGGCCTCGAGGAGGCGCTGCGTAGCGTAGACGTTGCGCTCCAGGTAGGTCTCGAACCGCTCCCCCAGCTCGAGCGGACGCCGGGCTCCCCCGCGAGGTGCGCGACCCGGTCCACCCCGTCCAGAAGCCCGCCGAGGTCCATGCGGCAGAGGTCACCCTCCACGAAGCGGAACCGCTCGTGCGGGAGCGCCCCGAGATGTTGCGCCTCTTCGTGCCCTTCGCGTAGTAGTCCGTGAGGGAGTCCACCCCGACCACCTCGTACCCGTCGTCCAACAGGCGATCGACCAGATGGGACCCTATAAACCCCGCCGCCCCCGTCACCAAGACCCTGCCCAACGAATCCTCCTAGCCGCCCGGCGCGCACGGCGCGCACCCGAATCGCGCCGAACCTTAATTGACAATGATTGTCAATGTCAAACCCGTCGGACCGGCGCCGGTGCGGCAGCCCCGGCCGGTGGCCGGAGGCACGGCTAGACCCGGACGGCGGTGCGGGGGAGTAGGCCGGGCGTCACGAGCTGCTTACGGGCCCTGCGAAGCACCGCCGTCGCCACGCCGGGACCCGGTCGCGGCGTAGAGGTTGGCGACCGTGTACGGCCGCCGCTCGCCGGCCTGCGCGGGGCCCGGCTCCGCGCCGGACACCGGCACCAGGATGCGCTCGTACCCCGGGCCCTCTAAGCGGTCGAGGGCGGGCCAGGCGGTCGCCAACGAGGCGGCGGTCGACACGCGCACCGCCGCGGCGTCTCCCCCGGTCCGAGGGCGGAACCCGGGGAAGCCGAGGGCCGCGCCCCACCCCAGCGGGATCAGATCCACCTAGATCACGCCGTCCGTCCACTCGCCCCCCAGGGGCGCGGCGACGTCCTGGTTGGGTCGGCCAGGGGCGAGCGTGCCGTAGACCGCCAGCGTGCGGCCCGTCCCGAAGAGATCGTCGAGCCGCCGCTCGGTGCGGCGGCCGTCCGACCCCGCCGCGCCACCCGTAGCATCGCGCCGGCGGTGCGCCGTGTTCGCCGCGGCCACCAAGCGCCTCAACGCGGGCAGCGACACATCTTCCACACGCGCAACTAGACACACCGATCGGCCGACGACCCAAGAAACGAGAAGGCCGCCGATGGGCCGATACCGCAGAGCCTGGCAAGCGCGGCACGTGAACGTACGCGATCTCCTCGCGCCGCGCGCCGACGGCCACGCTTCGCAGGGTTCGCGAACAGTTTTGGTATCGAGGGCGCGACGATCTGCTGTGTGCAAGTGAGCGATCGCGCGTGGATTCGGGGCGTCGTCTAGTCGTAGTCGCGGGAGGAGGTCGTCCGTCCCGCGCCGCTCTCCTCGATGGTGAAGAGGCGGTAGGAGATGTTCAGGGTCTCCTTCTTGCGGGGCAGCTCCTTCTCCACGGGGGAGAGTATGGGCAGGGAGACCTCGCTCGTGCCCGCGCTGCGGAAGCGCAGGCCGGAGATCAGGGGGGCAGGGCCTCCGTCGAGCGTCATGTAGGCGGCGTCCTCCAGCAGCCCGGCCCTGCGGAGCTCGTCGACCTCCTGGCGGAAGCGATCCCGGCTGTAGGGGAGCACCGGGCGACCGTAGAGGTACTCGAAGGTGGAGGCGGAGCGGTCCGTGCCGTCCGGGACCTCGACGAAGAGCACCCGGGACTCGGGGACCGCGCGCTCGACCCTGTCGAACGCGGCCACAGCGCCCTCCAGCTCCCTGAACGCGAGGACCGGCAGCGCGGCGTTGACGGTCCAGGCGAGGGCGACGGCGGCCAGGACGCCGGAGAGGGCGAGGCCGGCGCGCGGGCTCCACAGGCGCCTTAGGACCCGTCCGGCCTCGACGACGGCGAACCCGGCGAGGAGGGCCACCCCCGGAAAAACCGCCGGCACGAACCGGCGCGTCGCCCACGGTAGGTCGGGGGCGACGTTCGGCACCGTCGTGTACAGGACGCCGAAGCTCAGGACGGCGCAGAGCAGGAGGACCCTCGGCGCGTCCGGGCGGCGGGCGGCGAGGACGAGGCCGAGGAGCGCGAGAACGGCGACGGGCGGGGTCACGAACCAGGTGAGCCGGAGCAGGATCTGCTCGCGGTAGGCGTCGTAGTCCCTGGACCCGTCCGGCAGGCTCTCCCACGGCACCGGCAGGACGAAGTAGCCCCAGAGCGCGACCCCGACCACGGCGAGGGCGCAGGGCACCGCCAGGCGGGCGCCCCGGACCCGCACCCAGACCCCGAGGCGCTCCCCGTAGCGCCGGCGCAGCGCCCAGAGGGAGCCGAGGACGAGGGCCGCGGCGACGAGGGCGTAGGGGGCGAGCTCTAACGCCTCGTCCAGGTCGTGGCGGCCGTAGATCAGGTTGAGGTAGCGCCCCCGAGGGTGTTCAGGTAGGCGAGGGCGGCGAGGGCGGCGAGGGCGAGCGGCACGCCGGGGTAGAGCCAGCGCCAGAACGGCCTCCGGAAGAAGAGGTCGCAGAGGGCGAGCGCGGGCAGGGCAAGCGCCGCCAGAAAGGCGTCCACCCGCACGAGCATCGCCCCGCCGAGCAGGAGCCCGGCCACGACCCCGTGGCCCGCCCCGCCCCGGACGAACCGGACCGCGAGCCACAGCCCGGAGAGCACGAAGAGCTGCGAGATCACCTCGCTCGACGGATGCCGGGCCCACCAGACCTCGGCATAGCTCGTCGCCAGCAATGCAGCCCCGAGAATCCCGGCCCAGCGCCCGAAGAGCTCGGAGCCCAGCAAGAACGCCATCCCCACCGCCAGGGCGCCGAGGACGGGCACGACGTACAAGCTGCCCCACAGGCCGCCCGCGAGGTTGCCGAAACCCAGAAAGGCGAAGGGGCCGGGGAAGAACTGGGGGACGATCAGGTCCTGCCCGAAGACGTAGAAGCCGGGGTACTTTATCCCCTGCGCGAAAGGATGGAACGGCGCCACCGCCCCGACGAGCGGGTCCCGAACGAGAAACTCGCCCGTGCGCGCCAACCTGTCGGCGACGAGGGCGTACACCCCGGGATCCCGGCTGTTGATCACGTACTCCGCCGGCCGCGCGTACAGGGCGAAGCTCCCCGCCACCAGCCCGAGCACGGCCGCGTCCCACCCAGTAACACGCGGTAGCGGGCGTGCCTCCCCCCCACGCGAGAGCAGCCAGCCGACGACCGCACAGGCCCCGAGGCTCGCCAGGATCGCGGGGACCCGGAACGCGCCCGCCAGCGCCAGCCCCACGAGCACGGGCGCTACGACCCCCACCGAGGCGGCCAGCCGCAACATCACCCACTCCCCCAGCCGTCGCCCTTGCGCGCGAGGCCCCCCCGAGAAAATGCCCGGGAGGTAAGCGAAGGCCAGCAACAGGACCGCCGTCAACACGCCGAGAAGCCCCGCCGTCCATGGATTCTACGGAGCCTCCCCCAACCTAGTGACCTGGCTCACACGCGCCGCGCCCGGAGCTTGACTTGCGCCCGCGGCGTAAACTACCCTTGGCGTGTTGTTATTGCAAACGATTGTCATTATAAAAAGAGCGGGTCGGGGGCTGCGGGACGCGGTAGCCCTCCCGGCGATGTCTCGCCGTTGCGGGCGGGACCGAGTCTAGAACAGGCGGGCGGTTTGTTGCTAAAGAGGTCTTCCATCTTCGTTCTCATGGCGTTGTCCCTCGCGCTCGCCGGGGCCTGCGGCCAGGAAGCGCCGAGCGGGGGCCAGGGCTCCGGCGGCGGCGAGACCGCCGGGGGCGAGACCACCGGGGGTACGACGGGCGAGACCACGGCCGCGGAGCCGTTCCGGGCGGAGGAGGGCGCGCTCGTCATCTACTCCGGGCGCGAGGAGGGCCTCGTCGGGCCGTTGATCGAGCAGTTCGAGGAGGAGACCGGGATCGACGCCCAGGTCCGCTACGGCGACACGGCGGAGCTTGCGGCGACCATCTCCGAGGAGGGCGAGAACAGCCCGGCGGACGTCTTCTTCGCTCAGGACCCCGGGGCCCTGGGAGCGATCGCCGACGCCGGCGCGCTCAAGGAGCTGCCGCAGGAGACCCTCGACCGCGTCCCCGAGGCGTACCGCTCACCCGAGGGCCAGTGGGTCGGTACCTCCGGTCGCGCGCGGGTCGTCGCGTACAACACCGAGGCGCTCCAGGAGGACGAGCTGCCCCCCTCCATCTTCGACTTCACCGACCCCGAGTGGAGCGGCAGGATCGGCTGGGCGCCGACGAACGCCTCCTTCCAGGCCTTCGTGACGGCGCTGAGGGTGAGCGAGGGCGAGGACAGGGCTCGCGAGTGGCTCGAGGGCATCCAGGCCAACGACCCGATCGTCTACCCGGACAACTCGACGACGCTCGACGCCGTTGCTTCCGGCGAGGTGGAGGTTGGCTTCATCAACCACTACTACCTCTACCGGGCGCTCGCCGAGCAGGGCGAGGACTTCGGGGCGCGCAACTACATCCTTCAGAACGGCGACCCCGGCGCCCTCGTCCTCGTGGCCGGAGCCGGCATCCTGAACACCGCGGACAACCCCGAGGAGGCGCAGCGCTTCGTCGACTACCTGCTCGCGGATCAAGCCCAGCAGTTTTTCGCCGACGAGACCTTCGAGTACCCGATGGTAGAGGGCATCCAGACCCCGAGGGGCTCGTTCCGCTCCGCGAGATAGAGGCCCGGACGTGGACCTCGGCGACCTCGACGACCTGCAGGGGACGCTGGAGCTCCTGCGCGAGACCGGGGTCTTGTAGGGGTGGGGGGAGCGGCTTGACGGTTCTGCCGAAGGAGCGCGTAGCGGCGAAGGGCGCGAAGCGGCGCCCGCGCGGCAAGCGCCCGCCGGCGCTCGTGGCCCTGCCGGCCGCCCTCGTCGCCCTGGCGATGGTGCTGCCGCTCCTGTACCTCGCCATCCGGGCCTCGGAGGCGGGGCTGACGGAGATCTCGGAGGTCGTCTTCGACGCGTCCTCCCTGGAGGTGCTCGCCCGGAGCGTGCTGCTCGCGGCGGTCGTCACGGCCGTGGCGGTGGGGATCGCCGTCCCGCTCGCGTGGCTCACGGCGCGCACGGACCTGCCGGGGAGGCGCGTGTGGGCGGTGCTCGCCGCGCTGCCGCTCGTCGTCCCCTCGTACGTGGGGGGCCTGGTGCTCGTCAGCACGCTGGGACCACGCGGCCTCCTCCAGGGCGCCCTCGCGCCGCTCGGAGTGGAGAGGCTGCCCTCCATCTACGGGCTCCCGGGGGCGGCGCTCGCGCTCTCGCTGTTCACCTACCCTTACGTGTTCCTTACCGTGCGGGCCGCTCTTCGGGGGATGGACTCCTCGTTCGAGGAGGCGGCGCGTTCGTTGGGGAGCGGGCGCTGGGCGACGTTCTTCAGGATCACGCTGCCCCAGCTTCGGCCGGCGATCGTGGCCGGGGCGCTGCTCGTCGCGCTCTACGCCCTCAGCGACTTCGGGGCGGTCTCCTTGCTGCACTACGACACGTTCTCGGCCGAGATCTACATCCAGTACAAGTCGGCCTTCGACCGCACGCCGGCCGCGATCCTCGCCCTCATGCTCGTCGTCCTCGTCGCCGCGGTGCTCGCGGTGGAGCACCGGACGCGCGGCCGGGCGAACTACGGGGGGAGGAACTCGGCGGTGGCGAGGCCCGTGCCGCTCGGGCGCTGGCGCCTGCCGGCGCTCCTGTTCACGGGCGGCGTCGTCTCGCTCGCACTCGTCCTGCCCGTCGGCATCCTCGTGTACTGGCTCGTCCGCGGGCTCGCCGCCGGAGAGACCTTGGAGTCCGTGTGGGAGAGCGCGTGGAACTCCGTCTTCGTCTCCGGGCTCGCGGCGGGAGTCGCAGTGCTCGCGGCGCTGCCGGTGGCCGTCCTCGCGGTGCGCTTCCCCGGCAGGGTCTCCGGCTTCGTCGAGCGCCTCTCCTACGTCGGGTTCGCCCTCCCGGCGATAGCGCTCGCGCTCGCGCTCGTCTTCTTCGGCTCGAACTACGCCCCGGCGCTCTACCAGACCCTGGCGCTCCTCGTCTTCGCCTACGTCGTCCACTTCCTGCCGCAGGCGCTCGGCGCGATCCGCGCGGCGCTCCTGCAGGCCCGCCCGAGCGTCGAGGAGGCGGCGCGCTCCCTCGGCCGCGGACCCCTGGGGGTGCTCGCGACCATCACCGTGCCGCTCGCGCGTAACGGGCTCGTCGCGGGGGCCGCGCTCGTCTTCCTCACCACGATGAAGGAGCTGCCGGCGACGTTGCTGCTCGGGCCGATAGAGTTCGACACGCTCGCGACCGAGGTGTGGAACGCGACCTCGGGGGCGTTCTTCGCGAGGGCTGCGGGGCCCGCGCTGCTGCTCATCCTGATCTCCGCGCCGCCGCTCTACCTGCTCACGATCCGGGACCGGGTTAAGTAGGTGAGCGCCGCCGTGAACATCTCGGGGGTCGAGAAGAGCTACGGCCCCGTGCACGCCGTGCGCAGCCTCGACTTCGAGCTGGAGGCCGGGAAGGTGCTGGCCCTGCTGGGTCCTTCGGGCTGCGGCAAGACCACCACCCTGAGGCTCATCGCGGGCTTCGAGCACCCGGATACGGGGACCGTGGAGATCGCGGGCCGCACCGTCGCGGGCCCGGGGGTGAACGTCGCGCCGGAGAAGCGCAGGGTAGGGATGGTCTTCCAGGACTACGCCCTCTTCCCCCACCTCACCGTCGCGAAGAACGTCGCCTACGGGCTCTCCCGGAGCAAGAACCGCGAGGGGGTCGTGGAGGACGTGCTGGAGCTCACGCACCTCAAGGGCCTCGGGGACCGGATGCCCCACGAGCTCTCCGGCGGGCAGCAGCAGCGCGTCGCGCTCGCGCGGGCCCTGGCGCCCGAGCCCGCCATCGTGCTGCTCGACGAGCCGTTCAGCAACCTCGACGCGGCGCTCAGGGCGCGCGTGAGGACGGAGATGCGCGAGATCCTCACGGACGCGGGTGCTACGGCGATCTTCGTCACCCACGACCAGGAGGAGGCCCTGAGCCTCGCCGACGAGGTCGCCGTGATGCTCGACGGCGTCATCTCCCAGAAGGCCCCGCCCGAGAAGCTCTACAACCACCCCGCGAGCCGCGCGGTCGCAGGGTTTGTCGGCGAGGCCAACTTCCTCCCCGGCCGGATGGAAGCGGGGCGCTTCGTCTGCGACCTCGGGGAGATCCCGGCGGTCGGAGACGTGGCCGAAGGCGGCGAGGGGGACGTGATGCTCCGCCCCGAGGCGCTCCTCCTGCTCCCGCTCGGGCACAAGCTCGCCGCCGGGGAGGCGCAGGTCGTGCGCCGCGAGTTTTTCGGCCACGACCAGCTCGTGGAGCTCCGCCTCGACTCCGGTCGCACGCTCCGCTCGCGCGTCTGGGCGGGCTCGACCTACAAGATCGGCGAGCGCGTCGCCGTCGGGGTGCAAGGCCCGGCCGTGGTCTTCCCCGCCGACGCCGACCGCGCGGCAAAACACTAACCCCTATCTCGGATCGGAGGATCTGGACCTTGCGTAGCCCTGTGCTGGAAAAGTTCGTGTTGGGAGTGGGTGCCGTGCTCGCGGTCGCCGTCGTCGCGGGTTGCGGGCAGACGGCCCCCCAGGGGAGCGGCGGGGAGGCCGGCGAGACCGCGGCGGAGACGACCGCGGAGACCACGGCAGAGACCACCGCCGCCACGGAGGTCGGGAGCACGCCGGAGCTCGAGGCGGCCTCCGAGAGCTACGGGGAGTACGTCGTGGACGAGACGGAGGACCTCGTCGACGCCACGGATCGGTTCACCGGCGCCGTAATCTCCGGCGACGTCGAGAGGGCCAAGCGGCTCTACGCGCCCACGCGCGTGCACTGGGAGAGGATCGAGCCGGTCGCGGCGTCCCTCGGCGACCTCGACCCGAAGATCGACGCCCGCGAGGGGGACGTGCCGGAGGAGGAGTGGGGCGGCTTCCACAGGATAGAGCAGGCGCTCTGGGAGGAGAACACGACCGAGGGGCAGGAGGAGTACGCCCGCGTCCTCATGGCCGACGTCGAGGCCCTGAGGACGGAGGTCGAGGGCCTGGATCTCGAGCCCTCGGACCCGGTCGTGGGCTCCATCGAGCTCTTGAACGAGGTCTCGGCCGGCAAGATCACCGGCGAGGAGGAGCGCTACTCGCACACCGACCTCTACTCCATCGCCGCGAACATCGAGGGCTCGGAGGCGGCCTTCCGCTCGCTGGAGCCGGCCGTCGAGGGCGAGGACCCCGAGCTCGTCCAGGAGATCGACGACCGCTTCGCGGACCTCTACGCCACCCTGGAGCCCTACCGCGACGGCGATGGCTGGGTCCCCTACACCGAGCTCGACGAAAGGGAGAGGCGCGAGCTGAGCCAGAGCGTGGACGCGCTCGCCGAGCCCCTCTCCCGGGTCGGGCAGGTCCTCCAGGCCTAGCCGATGAGCCGCGAGGAGAGGCCCGAGCAAGAACGCGGGGCGAGCGGCCCCCTCGACGGGCCGCGCGGCAAGCGCCTGAGCCGGCGGGAGGCGTTCCGGCTCGCCGGGGCGGCGGGCACCGGCCTCGCCCTGGGCGCGGGCGGCATGGGGGTGGCGGCGAGGGGCAGCCGCGCGGAGGAGGCCAGCCCGGACGCCGAGGCCGTCCCGTTCTACGGCGCCCACCAGGCCGGCATCGCCACGCCGTCGCAGCACCGCCTGCACTTCACGGCCTTCGACGTCGTGACGGAGGACCGGGACGAGCTGAGGGACCTCCTGCGCGAGTGGTCCGAGGCGGCGGCCTTGATGTGCGCGGGCGAGCCGGTCGGCGACGTGGGGGGGGCCGGGTTCAGCCCGTACCTGCCGCCCGACGACACCGGGGAGGCCATCGGGCACCCAGCTTCCAGGCTGACGATCACGTTCGGCTTCGGACCGACGCTCTTCGAGCGCGACGGCGAGGATCGCTTCGGCCTCGCGGCCCGGAGGCCGAAGGCCCTCGCGCCCATCCCGCCGATGCCCGGCGACGCCCTCCGGCCCGAGCTCTCGGGCGGCGACCTCTGCGTCCAGGCCTGCGCGGACGACCCGCAGGTCGCCTTCCACGCCGTCCGGAACCTCGCCCGCATAGGGCGGGGCGTCGTCGAGATGCGCTGGTCTCAGATGGGGTTCGGCCGCACCTCCAGCACGAGCAGGCAGCAGGAGACGGGGCGCAACCTCTTCGGGTTCAAGGACGGGACGAACAACCTCAAGGCCGAGGACGAGCGCGCGATGGACCGGAACGTCTGGGTCGGGCTCTCGGAGGGACCGGGGTGGATGGAGGGGGGCACGTACCTCGTCTCCCGCAGGATCCGGATGCTCATAGAGGTCTGGGACCGCTCCTCGCTCGACGACCAGGAGAAGACCTTCGGCCGCCACAAGGTGAGCGGCGCGCCCATCGGGCGGGAGGGGGAGTTCGACGCCGTGGACCTGGAGGCCGAGGGCGAGGACGGCGAGCCGCTCGTCCCCGAGAACTCGCACGTCCGGCTGGGGGCCGAGGGCGGGGAGAGCATCCTGCGCCGGAGCTACTCGTACACCGACGGCATCGACCGGGAGAGGGGCCAGCTCGACGCCGGGCTCTTCTTCGTGTGTTTTCAGCGGGACCCAGGGCGGCAGTTCGTCCCCATGCAGCGGCGCATGGCCGAGAACGACGCCCTGAACGAGTACATCTCGCACACGGGGAGCGCCGTCTTCGCGCTCCCTCCGGGTGCGAGGGAGGGCGGCTACGTCGGCGAGGGGCTCTTCGCCGGGGCGTGAGGCATCTGGGGCGGGGCCGGACGTCCCGTTACAATAATGGGGTAGCAGGGAGAGCGGGAAGGTTAGGGATGAACGTTTTCGGGTTGGACATCGGCGGGTCCGGGATCAAGGGCGCCCCCGTGGACACGAGGACCGGCGAGCTCGTCGGCGAGAGGATAAGGGTTCCCACCCCAAAGGCCGGCAGGCCGGACGACGTCGTGGCGACGGCGGTGAAGGTGATCTCGCGCGCCGGCTGGGACGGCCCGGTGGGCGTCGGCTTCCCGGGGGTGGTGAAGGACGGCGTCGTCCACACCGCCGCCAACGTGGACAAGGGGTTTATAGGGTTCGACCTCGGGGAGCGGCTGCGCCGGGAGCTTGGCACGCCGGTGAGCATCGTGAACGACGCCGACGCCGCGGGCCTCGCCGAGATCCGCTGGGGCGCCGGCCTCGGGGTCTCGGGCGTGGTCCTGATGCTCACCCTCGGGACCGGCATCGGCACGGCGCTGTTTATCGAGGGGAAGCTCGTCCCGAACACTGAGCTCGGTCACATCCAGCTGCACGGCGACGACGCCGAGCACTACGCCTCCGACCGGGCGCGCAAGGTCCACAACCTCTCCTGGCAGGACTGGTCGGGGCGCCTCATGGAGTACCTGCGCGCCATGGAAGACCTGTTCTGGCCCGACCTGATCGTCATCGGCGGCGGGGTCAGCAAGAGGTCCGAGAAGTTCCTCCCCCACATCGAGACGCGCACCGAGATCGTCCCGGCGGAGATGCTCAACGCCGCCGGCATCGCGGGCGCCGCGCTCGCCTACGTCCCCGAGGCGCCCGTCCCGCCCGAGCCGCCCACGGCGAACATCGGGGAGTTCAAAGGACGTTCCGCCTGAGCTCGTCCAGCGGGTAGCGCGTCCCCCGCCACTCGATGCCCCCCGTCCGGATCGCGCGGTAGGCGGATCTGAGCGCGGCGTAGGCGAACAGGGCGATGCCGAGCGGATGGAGCGCCGTGTGCAGGAGCGGCGCCTCCGACCCCGAGCGGCGGTACATCGCGTGGATCAGGGCGACGTTACCGAGGCACGCCGCCCGGGGTGCCCCTCGCCCCAGCAGGAGGGCCCCGGCGAACGGCAACACGCCGACGAGGGCGTGCAGGAGCACGCCCGCGACGATCGCGCCGAGCCGGTAGTCCGCCCCGGCGTAGACGCTCTTCTCCAGGCCCCGTATCGCGCCCCGCACGCTGGTGTGCCACTCGACCAGGACGAGGCCGTCCCCGGAGGCCACGTCCTGCCGGAAGCCCCGGATCTTCAAGAGCTTCGCGAGCTTCATGTCGTCGTCGGGCCGCAGGGCTATCGCCCGGTGCGTCCCGGCCGCGAGGTAGGCGTCGCGCCGGACGAGGTTGAAGGCCCCGACGCCGACGCTCTCCTTCCTGCGCGGGTCCTTCGCCAGCCAGGGGCGCGCCACGAGCGTAAAGATCAGGTAGAACGTCGCGACGAAGGCGGAGAGCAGCGTTCCGCGAGAGAGTACGTCGGGCGAGAGGGTCAGGTGGTCGAGCCCGTCCCTCGTGGCGCAGGCGACGGCCCGTGCCAGGCAGCCCGGCGCGAGGTGGACGTCCGCGTCGGAGAAGAGCAGCCACTCCCCCCCGGCCTCCGAGGCACCGACGTACAGCGCGTGGTTCTTGCCGAGCCACCCCTCCGGCAAGCTCCGCACGCTCAGGACCGTGAGGTTGGGGTATTCCCCGGCGAGGGAAGCGAGGATGCCGGGCGTCGCGTCCGTCGAACGGTCGTCCACGGCGAAGACCTCCAGGCGCCCGGGGTAGCCGTTCTCGAGGACGGACCGCAGGGCGCCGGCGACGGCCCGCTCCTCGTCGCGGGCGGGCACCACGACGCTCAAGGAGGGGTAGCCTCCAGGGAGAGGCCCCGGCTCGAAGTCCCGGAGGGCGCGGATCTCGCGCATGCCCCGGAACCAGCCGATGCTCAGCGCGAGTTGCGCCGCCAGGCCGAGAAACGAGAGGAAAGAGAACAGGCGCCGCGGGTACGGCGTCACGGCGTCAGCCGCCGCGCGGGATCAGGGCCACGACCTCGGCCCGCCGCGCGGGGTCGTCCTCGAAGACCCCGCGGGCGGCCACGGTGACCGCGACGCTCCCGATGGTCTCCGCCACGCGCGCCGTCATGCAGGTGTGCGTCGCCTCGACCACCACGAGGGAGCCGAGGGAGCCCAGGGAGCCGTACAGGGCGTCCGCGATCTGGGCGGTCAGGCGCTCCTGGAGCTGCGGGCGGCGGGCGTAGCCGTCCACCACCCGCACGATCTCCGAGAAGCCCGCGACCCGGCCGTTCGGGAGGTAGGCGACGTGGGCCTTGCCGGCGAACGGGAGGAGGTGGTGCTCGCAGGTCGAGGCGAGCGGCACGTCCCGGATCAGGACGAGGTCCCGGGCGGTCTCGTCGAAGCCGCCTTCGAGGTGGCGCGTGGGGTCCTCCCGGAGGCCGGAGAAGAGGTGGGCGTAGGCCTCGGCGACGCGATCGGGCGTCTCCCGGAGGCCCTCGCGGTCGGGGTCCTCGCCGATGGCGGCCAGCATCTCTCGAACCGCCCGGGCCGCGCGTGCCTCGTCCAAGCGACCTACCCCCTCACGAAGCGCGGCAGCCCGCGCAGGTCCGGCAACACGGCCGTCGCCTCCGGCGCCTCGACGCCGCCCCTCCGGTCGACGAGCACCGCGTCGATGCCCGCCCTCGCCGCGCCCCGCACGTCCGAGACGGGGTCGTTGCCGACGTGGACCGCCCGGTGCCCCTCCACCCCGGCGACGCGCAGCGCCTCCTCGAAGATGGTGCCCTCCGGCTTCTCCGCGCCGACGATGGCCGAGACCACGAGGTCGTCGAAGAAGCGCCTCCAGCCGAGCTCCTCCAGCACCCCTTCGAGCCCGATGTCCCAGTTCGAGAGCGCGTAGAGCGGAACGCCGATGCTCCTCAACTCCTCCAGGACCGCCTCGGACTCGCAGTACGGGTTGAACACGGTGCACCTGCCCGCCACCTCGACGAGCAGATCCGTCGGGGCGTCGAGCCCCAGGGTGCGCGCCGTGTTCTCCGCGTTCTCCCGCCGGAAGCGCGCGAGCTCCTCCTCCGTCGCGTAGTTTATGTTCTCCCTTATGTGCGTCTTGAGGCCCTTCCAAACGGGGCCGGTGGCCTTCTCGACCGTCAGCGGCCCATCCGTCGTGTAGGGCGAGAGCGCGCTGACGTAGCCCTCGACGTCGAGGTCGACCCACAACAAGGTCCCGTCTATGTCCAGGAAAACGGCGTCGTAGCGCAAGGATCAGGCCCCCCGCCCGGCGCCCGTTAGCCCGAGAAGGGGCCGGGCGTTCCCCTCCCCGGAGCTTCCGGGCGAGCGGGGATGGGGCTCGAAAGCCCTCGGCATCTTCTCGTAAGCTCTCACGGTCCTACCTCTGGCCTGCGGGTTCGATTCACCGTGCGAGTATAAACGTGCGATCGGGCGGGGTTTGTGATTCCTAGAGTATCTCGGCGTCGAGCCCGCGCTCCTCCGAGAGCTTCTCGAGGATGTTGTCCGCGTCCTCGGTGAGGCCGGACTGGATCTGGAAGTACGCCGTCTGCGGGTACGAGTCTTCGTTCGGCTCGGAGTCCACGTGCTCGTAGTCCGCCCCGATCTCGTCCAGGGCGTCCCGCACGGCTTCGAGGTCCGCCTCGCTCCCAACGTTCCCCACGCGCAGCATAGTCTCGTCCATGCCCCGCTCCCTACCCCGAAACCACGAGCGGCGAAACTCGGCCGCGAGGCCTCCCCTCAAGCCCCACGACGGCCCACCGGCGCCCGGCGAAGCGCGAGCCGCAGGTGACGAGGCGCGTCGCCATCAACACGAGCAGGGCGACCCAGACCCGAAGAGCCCGAAGCCGAAGAAGAGCGCCCCGAGGGCGAGGGGGCGAAGGCGGCGAGCGCGGCGAGCATGGACCACTTCAGGAAGCGGGTGTCGCCGGCCCCGATCAGGATGCCGTCGAGGGCGAAGACCGCCGCGCCCACGGGCTGCATGAGGGCGAAGAGCGGCCAGATCTCCGCGGCCCGTCCGATCACGGCCGCGTCGTCGGTGAACAGACGGGGAATCAGACCCCCAACAGGACCAGCGCCACAGCGAAGAGGGAGCCGACCGCGACGGACCAGGAGATCATGCGCACGGCCGCCCCGTACGCGCCCTCGGCGTCCCCCGCCCGAGGGCGCGCCCGACGATGATCTGGCCGGCGATCGCGATGGCATCCAGCACGAGCGCGAGAAAGAAAAACAGCTGAAAGGCGACCTGGTGCGCCCCGAGCGAGGCCTCCCCGATGCGCGCGACCACCGCCCCGCAAGCGCGAACGAGAGCAGGAGCGCCCCCGTGCGCACCGCGATGTCCCCCCGACCTTCAAGAGCGGCCGGACGGCGGACCACCGCGGGAGACGCAGGCCCCCGAGGCGCGCAGCAGCGCGAGCACGAACGCCGCTCCCATCCCCGCCTGGGCGATCACGGTCCCCCACGCCGAGCCCGCTATCCCCACCCGAACCCGTAGACGAACAGCACCTCCAGCACGACGTTCGCGGCGTTCGCCGTTACCACGATTAGGAGCGGCAGCTTCAGGTCTCCCACCCGCGCAGGAAGCCCTGCCCGCGAGCGCGATCATCGCGAACGGCAGCCCGAGCGCCGAGATCCTCAGGTACTCCACCGCCATCTCCCCCACCCGGCCGTCGCCGCCCATGAGGGAGACGGCCGGGCCCGCGAAGAGGAGCGCGAGCGCGAGGAGCAGGCCGCCGAGGGCGACGGAGATCCAGAGCGCTCCCGACCCGACGCTCCCCACGGCCCCGTCCTCGCCGGCGCCGTGCAGGCGGGCCACCCTTGCGGTCGTGCCGTAGGTGAGGAAGTTGAAGAGCGTGACGCTCGTGGTCAGCAGGATGCCCGCGATCGCGAGGGCGCCGAGCTCCGGGGTGCCGAGGTGGCCCACGATCGCCGTGTCGACCAGCACGTAGGTCGGCTCGGCGGCGAGCGCCCCCAGGGCGGGGAGGGCGAGCCGCAGGATCTCCCGGTCCTGAGCCCGGGCCTTCGGGTTGCGTTTCACAGAGCGGCGGCGTAGGCCCTAGCGGAAGTCGTAGCCTACGAACTCGCCGTCCTTCTCTATGGGCTCGCCGTCGGCGTAGAGCTCGCCGCCCTCGCGCAAGTCGCAGATAAGGTCCCAGTGGACCGACGAGTCGTTCTTGCCGCCCGTCTTCTCGTAGGAGCGGCCGACCGCGAGGTGGATCGTGCCCCCCAGCTTCTCGTCGAAGAGGATGTTCTTCGTCGCCCTCGGGATGCCGTAGTTCGTCCCGATCCCGAGCTCCCGAGGTACCTTGAGCCCTCGTCGGCGTCGAGCATCGCGTTCAGGTACTCCTCGCCCTTCTCCGCGCTCGACTCGACGACCTTGCCGCCCTCGAACCTGAGGCGGACCCCCGAGACCTCGCGCCCGGCGACGGCGACCGGGATGCCGAAGAAGACCTCGCCCTCGGCGGAGTCCTCGATCGGGCCCGTAAAGATCTCGCCGCACGGCATGTTGTGCATCCCGTCGCCGTTGAGGAACTTGCGGCCCCCGATGCGGAGCTTCAGGTCCGTCCCCGGGCCGACGATACGCACCTCGTCGGCGCGCTCGAGCCGCTCGATCAACCGCCCCTGCTCCTTCGCCTTCTCCTTCCAGTAGGCGACCGGGTCGTCCTCGTTCAGCGCCATCGCGGCGAAGACGAACTCCTCGTAGTCCGCGAGGCTCATCTCGGACTCCTGGGCCAGGGCCGCGGTCGGGAAGAGCGTCAGCGCCCAGCGGTCCTTGCCGAGCACGATCTCCTGTATCGCCTTGTCCCGCTTGCCCAGGGCGCGCTGCTTGCCGGGGTCGACCGCCGCGAGCGCCTTCGTGTTCTGGGACGCCATGATCGAGATGAACGCGTCCGCGCCCTCGTAGATCGCGCGCGTCACCCCGGGCGTCTCCTCGTAGTGGCTCTCCTTCGCGCGCTCGAAGAACATCTCCTGCATGCCGGGGAGCTGGACCTGCGGTATCGGCACGGCGCCTACGTCCAGGAGCCGACCGTAAATCTCCCGGATCAGGGGCTCCGCCGCGACCCCGCCGGAGACGACGACCTGCTCGCCCTCCCCGGCCCCGATGGAGTACTCCACCAGCAACCGGGCCAGCTTCTTCAACCGCTCATCGACCATACGGAAGCTCCTTCTCTCGAAAACCTCGAAAGAGCTTACCACCGCCACAATCCCTGCCGGAGAAGCAGGATCGGGGCGAGGAGTCCCTGGGATGATCCGCGAAACCGGCCCGTCGTTCGCCGCGTCATCTCTTCGTAAGGCCAGAACTCACCCGAAGACGCAGCTACCGCAGACCAGGGCCGCGCCCCTAGACGAGACCCGAAATTTCCCGACAGAACGGGTCGAAACCGGGGGCGTCTCCTCATGACGTCGGGATGTATCGCCCCGTAGAGTGCCCTCAACCGCAAGGACCGAGCGCAAAGGAGGTCGCCCACATAGGAGTAGAGCGACGCTGGTTCGGAAATTGGTCACGCTAGTCGCGCCCGCCACGGGCGGAAAGGAGCACTGAATGTCGTCTGCGGCCCTCTTCCGGTTGAGCGGGCTGGCCCTGCTCATCGCCCTGCCCCTCCAGGTTTTGGGCTTCGTCCTGCACCCTCCGAGCGAACAGGCGGTGGACGTGCTCAAGCCCCTCTACGCAACGGCCCACCTCGTCGTTTTCGCCTCGTGGCTGTTCGCGTTGCTGGGCCTGACGGGGCTCTACGCCCGTCAAGCGCACCGGGCGGGGGTGTTGGGCCTGCTCGGCTTCGCCGCTACCATGTTCGCCGCGGCGTACCACTTCTACCTCTTGCTGTACGAGGCGTACGCCGTCCCCCTGCTCGCTCAGGATCCGGCGACACGAGCCCTGATCGGGGACGGCCCGATGGCGCACGGGGCCGGCGCGCTCGGACCTCTTGCCCTCCTGTCCGTCCTGGCCTTCCCGCTGTTCGGGATAGCGACCGTGCGCGCCCGGGTGCTGCCGCGCATGGCGGGATGGCTGCAGATCGCGAGCGTCCCCGTGTTCTTCGCGAGTATCGTGCTCGTCCCGCTTGGCATCTTCGCGGAGGGCGGGACGTTGTCGCCCATAGCCATGCTTTACTACCTGACTTTCCTGGGATACGCCTGGGGCGGGTACGCGCTCTGGACGGGCAAGGAGCGGGTGCGCGAGCCCGCGATCCGGCGGGACGCGGCGCAGCCCGTCGCGTAGGGAGACTCCGAGGGAGTAGAATCGGATTGATGCATTCGCAGCATGCCACGCCGCAAGAGAGAGCGCGGCCGGAGACGCCGGCCCTGCGGGGTCGCAGTCTCACCCTTGCCCGCGCCGGTTGGGCCGCGCTCGTCGCGCTGAACCTCGGTCTTTTCGCCGCCGCTGTGCCCGCGCTTCACGCGCGGCGCGGAGCTCCACCCGAGGCGGTGCGGACGGAGCTCCTGCAGATCGGCATCCCCGAGGGCCTCTATGCCGCGTACCTCACCGGGCTCATGGCGGCCTTCGGGCTGGGATGCTTCGTGGTGGCCGCGGTGATCGCGTGGCACCGGTCCTCCGATCCCGTGTCGCTGTTCGTCTCGCTCTTCCTCGTGCTGATGGGCGCCGTCAACGCCCCGAACGTGCAGGCTCTTGCGGCCACGTACCCCGGGTGGGGCCCGGCTTTCGAGTTTTCGTGGTGGCTTCTGTGGGCGGCCCTGATCGTCTTTCTCTTCGTCTTCCCCAACGGGAGGTTCGTGCCGCGTTGGACGCGAGGCGCGGCCGGGCTCTTTCTCCTGGGGACCTTCGTCGCGCTGTTCCTCGGCAGAGGGACGCCCACCGATCCCCGTCCGCCCTCGCCCGATCCTCTTCGGGGGCTGCTCGCCGGCGTGGCCGCCCAGGTCTACCGTTACCGCGGCGTGTCGAGCCCGAAGGAGCGGCAGCAGACGAAGTGGGTCGTCTCCGGCGCGATCGCGGCGATCCTGGTTCAGGTGCTCGGCATCCTGGCAGCCCCCTACTCGCCGGGCCCGGCGTCCCGTCCGTGCTCTACGACGTGGCCGACGTCACCGCCATCACCCTCGCCTACTTCCTGATCCCCCTGAGCATCGGCGCCGCGATACTGCGCTACCGGCTGTGGGACATCGACCTCATCGTCAACCGCGCCCTGGTCTACGGCGCCCTGACCGCGTGCGTGGTCGGGCTCTACGTACTTCTGGTCGGAGGGGCCGGCGCGCTGTTGCAGGCGCGCGGCAACCTGCTCGTATCGGTGTTGGCGACGGGGCTCGTGGCCGTGCTGTTCGCTCCCCTGCGCGACCGGTTGCAGAGGGCCGTCGACCGGTTGATGTACGGCGAGCGCGACGAGCCCTACGCGGTGCTGTCGCGTCTCGGGGAGCGCCTGAGCGCCACGCTGGAACCCCGTGTGGTGCTGCCCGTGATCGTCGAGGACGTGGCAGAGGCGCTCCGGTTGCCGCACGTGGCGATCTGGCTTGCCGACGGTGACGCCCTTCGCGTCGTGGCGGCCCACGGCGGGGCTCCGCCCGAGAAGGCCGTGCGCGACGCCGACGCAGTGGAGAAGCTGCGCCGCGAGCCGGACGGGCTCAGGCCCGAGGACCTCGGCCCGTCGAACCCCTGCGGGTCCGCCCTCGCCCGCAGCGGGGCGGAGCTCGTTCTCCCGCTGGCGCACCGCGGCGAGCTCGTCGGCGCCCTGAGCGTCGCCTCCCGCGGCCCCGGCGAGGACTTCTCCCCGGCCGACCGCAGGCTGCTGCGCGACCTGGCCACCCGGTCGGGGGCAGCCGTCCACGCGGTGCGGCTCACGGTCGCCCTGAGCGACAGCCTGGAGGACCTCAGACGCTCGCGCGAGAAGCTGGTGGCGGCGCAGGAGGAGGAGCGCCGCCGCATCCAGCGCGACCTGCACGACGGGCTCGGGCCGGTCCTCGCGAGCATGAGGCTCAGGCTCGAAGCTTGCCTGGATGCGGCGCAGGAAGCCCGGACCCCGCTGGCCGGCGACCTCGAAAGGCTCTACGAGCTGGTCGGGCAGGCCACCGCCGACATCCGTCGCCTGGTCTACGACCTCCGCCCGCCGATCCTCGACCAGCTCGGGCTCGTCCCGGCGCTGCGCCAGCACTGCGAGCGTTTCGCCAGGGAGACGGGCGTCGAGGTGCGCTTCGAGGCCGACGACGGGCTCTCCGTCCCCGCCGCCGCGGAGGTGGCCCTCCTGCGCGTCGCCCAGGAGGCGCTCCTCAACGTGAGCAAGCACGCCGGGGCCTCGCGGGTGGACGTTCGGCTCGAACGGAGGAACGACGGCCTCGAACTGAAGATTCGCGACGACGGCTCCGGGCTCCGCGCGAACGGGCGCGACGGCAAGGGCATCGGTAGCATGCGCGAGCGGGCGGAGCTGCTCGGCGGCGCGCTACGCCTGACGGCCCAGCCCGGCGTCGGCACGGAGGCCGCGGTGCGTATCCCGATCGAGGCCGCCGACAAGAAGGCGCCACTTTGAGCGAGGAGATGGTAGCGGCGGGCAGCGCCACGCGAGTGCTCCTGGCCGACGACCACCGGCTGTTCCGGGAGGGCGTCGCGAGCCTCTTAGAGCGAGCCGACGACGTCGAGCTTGTAGGCGAATCCGCCACGGGCGAGGAGGCGGTGCATCTCGCCGAGGAGCTGGCCGCCGACGTGGTGCTCATGGACATAAAGATGCCCGGCATGGACGGCATCGAGGCCACGAGGACCATCGTGGGGCGAAGCCCGCACGTGGGCGTCATCGTGGTGACCATGTTCGAGGACGACGAGTCGGTCTTCGCGGCGCTCAAGGCGGGCGCACGCGGCTACGTCCTGAAGGACGCCGACCGGGGGGAGCTGCTGCGCGCCATCCGGGCCGTCGCCCGGGGCGAGGCTCTGCTCGGCGCCGCCGTAGCCCGTCGCGTGCTCGAACAGTTCTCGGGGCGGCCACCGGCGCCGGGCCCGCGGGCCCTACAAGCCCTTCACCGCTCTTCGACGAGCTCACCCCCGGGAGCTGGAGGTGCTGCTTCTCATAGCTCGGGCCTCAAGAACCGCGAGATCTCCGCCCGGCTCCACATCAGCGAGAAGACGGTCGGCAACCACGTCTCCAACGTCTTCCGCAAGCTACAGGTCGCCGACCGCGTCCAGGCCATCATCCGCGCCCGCGAGGCGGGCTGGGGGCGGCGCGTAGGAGCCCGAAGAGCGTTAGACTCACGCGGATGAGGAACGGCGTCGACACTTGAACGCGGTAGAGCGCGTGGCCGTTGCCCTGAAGGACCGCGAGCCTGCCCTCCTGGAGCCGAGGGGCAAGCAGGCCTCCGTGGCGCTCATGCTCAGGGAGCGCGAGGGTCTGGAGATCTTCGTCATCAAACGCGCCGATAGGGTGGGGGATCTCTGGTCCGGGCACATGGCCCTCCCCGGCGGCCGGCGCGAGCCGAACGACGAGGACGCCTACGCCACCGCTCGCCGCGAGACCCTCGAGGAGGTCGGCGTGGACCTCTCCGAGGGCCAGCTCCTCGGCCGCCTCGACGACATGGGCCCGCGCAGCGCCGGGAGGCACTTCGTCGTCTCGACCTTCGTCGTCGCCCTCGACGCCGAGCCGGGCCCGCTCGACGCGAACGAGGTAGCGGAGGCGTTCTGGGTGCCGGTCGAGAAGCTGGTGGAAGAAGACGTCGAGATCGCGGACTTCCCCGGAAGCTGGCCCGCCTTCACCTACAAGGAGCGCTACGTAATCTGGGGCCTCACCCACCGCATCCTCACCCAGCTCTGGGCCCTGATCTCCTAGCCGTCGAGCCCCTCCCGGGTGAACTCCAGCGCCGTCTTCATTCGCTCCATGATGACCTCGGGGTGCGGCGTGCCGAGGGGCCACGGCTTCAGCTCCAGGCTGATCGCGCCAGGGTAGGCGCTTCCCCCGATCCCGGCGAGAAACTCCCTGAGGGGCAGCTTGCCCTTGCCGGGGAGGCGGTGCTGGTCGCCCCCGGAGAGGTCGGAGTCGGAGAGGTGGACGTGGCGGAGCTGGTCCTTGAGCCCCTCCCAGAACTCCATGAGCTCCACCCCGCTCGCCCCGACGTGGCTCGTGTCTATCGTGACGTCGCCGAGGCCCAGGAGGTGCTCGGGCCTGTGGCAGCTCTTGCGCCGGACGGTGAAACCGCGATCGGGCTTCGGCATGTTCTCGACGGCGACGGGGACGCCGAACCCGCGGGCTTCGGCCAAAGCGCCCGCGCTCCACCGCGCGAGGGGGCGTCCGGGCGGCGGCGGGTGGGCGACGACCACGGGGCCCCCGATCTTGCCGGCGAGCCGCGCGCTCCGGATCAGCGTCTCCTCGGTGCCGAGCCTCCACGCGCTTCGGTAGATGGGCGGGTGGAGGGCCACCACGGGGATGCCGTGCCTCTCGGAGAGCTCGTTGATGTACGCGTGCTGGTGCGTATCCCAGCGCTCGTCCATCATCACCTCGACCCCGTCGAAACCGGCCTCGGCCGCCCAGCCATAGACCCGATCCAGGCCGAACGGGTGCAAAGAACCCGTGCTGAAAACCACGGGCACGGCCAACTAGTGCCCCTAAGCTCGAGAAACTGCCGCACCGTCGAGGGCGAGTGGTTCTGGTAGTGGTTGTTGGCGTAGGCGAAGACCTCCCGGCCCTCCCGAGGAAGCGGTCGACGAGGTCGCTCCAGACGCGGAGGTCGTCGGTCCGGTCCTTTTTCGGCCCGTGTGCCCGTGCGGGAACTCCCGCCGGTTGCCGAGCCAGCGGATGTAGGAGAAGGGCGCCGTCGCCTCGTCGAGCCTGGGCATCCCCGGATAATCCACGAGCGTCAGGGCCGCCCCGTGTTCCCGCAGGGTCTCCTCGAGGCCCGCGTCGAACCAGCTCCGGTGGCGCACCTCGACGGCGTAGCGGAAGCCACCGGGTAGGTCCTTCAAGAAGCGGTCCAGGACCCCGGAGCCCTCCGAGGAAAAGTCCGGCGGGAGCTGCAGGAGCAGGGGGCCGAGCTTGTCCCCGAGGCCATCAATCGTCCGGACGAACGCCTCGGCCTCGGTCTTGCAGCCGACGAGGTTCTTCTCGTGCGTGATCTCGCGCGGAAACTTCGCGGCGAAGAGGAAGCCGCGGGGCGCAAGCTCGCGCCAGCGGGCGACCGTCGAGCGTTTCGGGGTGCCGTAGAAGGTCGAGTCGATCTCCACGGTCGAGAAGCTCTTGACGTAGGCCGAGAGGCGGGCGGCGGGCGGCGTCCCCGGCTCGTAGACCGTCCCCTCCCAGTCCGCGTACGACCAGCCGGAGGTGCCGAGGTAGAGCCCCCGCTCGGGCGGCGACACCTCCCCCGCGTCCTCCTCGAAAAGCTTGATCTGGAAGGGCTCCGTCATAAGAAGAACTTCGATGCTAACACAGCCCGTGCGCCCGATTTGCGAACCCGCTTCCAACCCCTCCCGTCGCGATGTACTACGCTGCCGTGATGGATCCCGTCTGCATCGAACACCCGAGGACGCGCTCGTGAAGGTCTTCTACTCGGACCAGTTCGTCCTCCCCCTGCCCGAGGGACACCGCTTCCCGATGAAGAAGTACTCCATGCTCCGCGAGCGCGTGGACGGGGCGGGCATTTGCGGCCCGGGGGAGCTGCGCGTCCCCCACGCCGTCACGGACGAGGAGGTCTTGCGCGCCCACGAGCGGGGCTACCTGCAGCACGTGGTCTCGGGGACGCTTTCGAGACAGGAGATGCGCAGGATCGGCTTCCCCTGGTCCGAGCGCATGGTCGAGCGCTCGCGCCGCGCCTCCGGCGGCACCGTCGGGGCCTGCCGGGCCGCCCTCGAAGAGGGCGTCGCCGCCAACCTCGCCGGCGGCACCCACCACGCCTTCGCCGATCGGGGCGAGGGCTTCTGCGTCCTCAACGACTCGGCCATCGCCGCCCGCACGCTCCAGGCGGAGGGCCGCGTCGGGAACGTGGTGGTCATCGACACTGACGTCCACCAGGGCAACGGCACGGCCGCCATCCTGGAGGGGGACCCCACCGTCTTCACCTTCTCCATCCACGGCGAGAAAAACTACCCCTTCCACAAGGAGACGAGCGACCTCGACGTCGGGCTCCCGACGGGGCCGACGACGGCGCGTACCTCGAAGCCCTGGAGCTCGGGCTCGAAGAGGCCCTCGACCGCGCGGGCGCGACGATGGCGATCTTTCTCGCGGGCGCCGACCCGTACGAGGGGGACGGGCTCGGCCGGCTCTCCGTGACAAAGCAAGGCCTCGGCGAGCGCGACAGGATCGTGCTGGAGGCGTGCCGGGAGCTCGGGCTCCCCGTCGCCGTCACGATGGCCGGCGGCTACTGCCCGAGGATCGAGGAGACCGTGGACATCCACTTCCGGACCGTGAAGCGGGCGGCGGAGATGGCGCAATCATGCAAACCGTGGCGAAGAGAGGAAGGTGCGGCGCGTGGCTGAAAGGGATGCGAACCCCGTATACGTGGTGCTGGGGGCGACGGGCGGGATCGGGAGCGAGCTCTCGCGCCGCCTCGCGAAGGGAGGAGCGCGGCTCGTCCTCGGGGCGCGGGACGGGGAGAGGCTCCGGTCCCTGGCCGCGGAGCTGGACGCGCTCTGCGTCGGGCTCGACGCGACGAAGCCCGAGGAGGTAGACCGAGTCTTCGCCAGGGCCGTGGAGGAGTTCGGCCGGATCGACGGGGCCGTCAACTGCGTGGGCTCGTTCATGCTCAAACCGGCCCACCTCACCAAAGACGACGAGTGGGCAGAGACGATGTCCCTCAACCTCGGCACCGCCTTCGGGACCGTCAAGGCCGCGGCGAACCACATGCCCGAGGGCGGCTCCGTGGTGCTGCTCTCCTCCGTCGCGGCGAGGGTGGGGCTCGCCAACCACGAGGCCGTCGCCGCGGCCAAGGCGGGCGTCATCGGCCTCGCCATCTCCGCCGCCACGACCTACCTCCCGAGGGGGCTGCGCATCAACGCCGTCGCCCCCGGCCTCGTCCAGACGCCCATGACCCGCAAGATCACGGCGAGCGAGACCTCCCGCACGGCCTCCGAGGAGCTACACCCCATGGGCAGGCTCGGCGAGCCCGGCGACATCGCCGCCGCCATAAGCTGGCTCCTCGCCCCCGAGGCGGGCTGGATCACGGGCCAGGTCTTCGGGGTCGACGGCGGCCTCTCGACCCTGCACCCGATGCCCCGCCGGGCCGCGCGATGAGCGCCGAAAGGACGAACACCTGCCTGGTCATCGGCGCGGGCATGTCGGGGCTCCTCGCCGCGAACAAGCTTCAGGAGGCCGGCTGGGCGGTGACCATCCTCGACAAGGGCCGGGGCGTCGGCGGCCGGATGGCGACCCGCCGCTTCGACGGCGCCTCCTTCGACCACGGCGCCCAGTTCTTCACCGCCCGCAGCGACGAGTTCAAGGGAATGGTCGCCGACTGGCAAGAGGCCGGCGCCGCGCGCGAGTGGTCCCGGGGCTTCGCCGACGCCGAGGGCAACCCGAACGAGGACGGCCACCCCCGCTACCGGGGCGCCGAGGGCATGACCTCCGTCCCCAAACACCTCGCCCGGGGCCTCGACGTCCGCACCGGGGAGAAGGTGGTCCGGGTGGACGAGGACGGCGGCACCTGGCGCCTGGAGACGGAATCCGGCACGCAAGCGACGGCCGGCGCCCTGATCGTCACCGCCCCGGTACCGCAGGCCCTCGAGATCGTCGGCTCCGGGGAGTACGAGCTGCCGGGCCCTGCGCTGGAGCAGTTGGAGGGGGTCTCCTACGACCCGTGCCTCGCGCTCATGGCCCTGCTCGACGGCCCGAGCGGCGTCCCGGAGCCGGGGGGCGTGCAGATCAAGGGCGAGCCGCTCGACTGGATCGGGGACAACGGGCTCAAGGGCATCTCTCGGGCGCCCGCCGTCACGATCCACGCCGGTCCCCAGTGGAGCCGCGAGCACTACGAGGACGACGAGGCGGAGATCACCGCCGCCCTCCTCGGGTTCGCCGGGGAATTCGTGGGCTCGAACGTCGTCTCGACCCAGCTCGCCCGCTGGCGCTACAGCTGGGTCTCCGAGCCGCACCCCGAGCCCTTCCTCCTCGCGCAGAGCGACCCCGCGCTGGTCTTCTGCGGGGACTCCTTCGCCCAGCCCAAGGTCGAGGGCGCCTCCCTCTCCGGCCTGGCCGCCGCTGGCGCCCTTCTCGGGGAAGGGTAGGCTGGGGAGGCCCGTTGGAGTACCTGCTGCTCGCCCACCTCGCCGCGACCCTCTATATGGTCGGCCTGATCTGGTTCGTGCAGATCGTGCACTACCCGCTCTTCGCCCGGGTGGGAGAGGGCGGGTTCCGGCCCTACGCCGAGGCCCACTCGCGCCTCACGAGCTACGTCGTCGGCCCGCCCATGCTCCTCGAGGCGGGGACCGCGCTCCTCCTCGTCTTCCTGCGCCCCGACGGGGTGCCGCTCTACCTCGCGCTCGTCGGGCTCGCGCTCGTCGCGGCCATCTGGCTCTCCACCGCCCTCCTGCAAGTGCCCCGCCACACCGCCCTGGGCTCCGGCTTCGACAGGACCCAGTGGCGCGGCCTCGTCGGGACGAACTGGATCCGCACGGCGGCGTGGAGCGCCCGGGGCCTCGTCGTCCTGTGGATGGCCGCGCTCGTGCTGAACTGAGCCCGGGGTTCGGGGAGAAAGTCCGGTTTGCGAAAAGTATTCGAGGTGGTACTAATACAATACAAGCCAAATCACTCCGAGACCCTCACAGAAGCGAGACGAGCGGCAGAGAAGGAGCAGGGCGATGGGAACGAGGAGAGTGGCGCTCAAGCCGCACGCGGCCAAGATCCGGCACTGGGTCGACGAGGGCCGGGGGGATGAGTGGATCGCCGGCGAGCTGAACACCACGCCCTCCAGCGTGCAGAGCTTCCGCTCGCGCAACTCGATCTACCGCCGCGACCCCGTCAGGCGCGGCCGGCTCTCGGAGCATCCCGTGGTCATCGAGGAGGACGACAGGGCCTCCTGCTCGTTACTGACGCGGCCGGCTCGGACGTCTTCGCCAAGGAGTGGCGCCACCTCGTCGGTGACTCCTCCGGGAGGTCCGGATGGTCGTCACGCAGGACCGCATCTACCTCGAAAAGGTCCAGTAGACCCTTGCCAGACGCCCCCGGCTTCCCGTAACCCTCCCCCTCGCCGCCGCCGAGCGCCTGCACGGCGCGCTCGAGGAGATGCTCGAGAACGGCCACGCCGAGCCCGGCCTCGAACGCGCCTACCGCGTCCTCGCCTGGCGCATCCTCGCCGCCAGGGGCGAGGGCCACGGCAACTCCGGCCTCGTCGCGCGCATGGCCGAGGCCGCCCGGGGCGCGGAGACCCTCGAAGAGTACGAGGCCGCCCGGGACGACGTCCTCGGCCCCATCCTCGACGGGCTGGAGAGCGCCGAGAACCGCGACCCCTAAGGGCGGGCGCAGCGTTTCGTCCGTCGCGCCGTCTTGCCCCGGGCCTTTCACAGACCCGCCTTTCCCGTGTGCTAAAACGTTCGGGAAGCCTCGTCACTGAAGAAAGGTTTGCGAATGCAGGAAGCGTCTGCCCTGGTCTCGGTGCTCGTCATCATCGCCTTCGTCGGCGGTCTCTCCCTGCTGGCGCATTGGGGAAGAAAGAACCGGGGGGCGGAGATCAGCCTGGTCGTGATCGTCCTGTTTCTCTCGTTTCTCGTAACGGGTCTGGGCGCGGTCCTGTACTTCGTCGGCAGTTCGGGCGCCGTCCCATCGAGGACCTGCCGCCCGTCCTCTCCACGACCTCGGCGCTCGTCCTCGGGCTCGCGGGCGTCCTCGGCATCGCCCTCTGCGTGCCGCCCCTGAGACGGATAACCGGCCGGTCGCGGTACGCCGGGGACGCCGGGGCCCCGAGGCGGACGACGCTACCGCGCGGACCACCTTCTGGTCGGACCCCGTGATCTTTTTCGCGCTCTGGATGTTCGTGGTGGTGCTGGCGCAGAACCTCGTCACCCTTCTCGCGTTCACCTACGCGCCGGACGCCGTCGGCGCGGTCCTCACGTCGGGTGGAAGGGTCTCGGTGCCCCTGATCATCATCAACCAGCTGCCGCTCCTGGCGATCGGCGTCCTCGGAGTGGGGCTCGGCGTCCGGCGTAACTTCCGGGAGACGCTGGCCCGGCTGGGCTACGGCCCCATAACGGCCCGCCAGCTGGGCGTCGTCGCGCTCTTCGTGGTCGCCGCCTTGGCGCTCGAGTTCGCCGCGGACGCTTTGTTCCAGGTCCTGCAGCCCGGGCTCTACGAGCGGGTCGGGGAGATCACCGGCACCACCCAGAGCCCCATCGGCTTGAGCCTGGCCTCCGCGCTCCTCTTCGCCACGGTGATCGGTCTGGGCGCCGCCGCGGGCGAGGAGACGCTGTTCCGCGGCGCCGTGCAGCCCGCGCTCGGCATCGTGGCGGCCTCCGTGCTCTGGGCCTCCCTCCACGTCCAGTACGGACCCTCGATCGTGGTGGCCTACATCTTCGTTCTCTCCATCGCCCTGGGCATCCTGCGCAACCGCATAAACACCACCGCGACCTTTATCGCGCACGCGGCCTACAACTTCATCAGCGTGCTGCTTACGTACTTCTTGAGCGTCTAGGACGGAAGCGATGATGCCCGTCGAGGACCGCGGGCTGGAGAACGGTGTGTTCTTCGGGTGATCTTAAGCGGCGAGGGTGCCGGCGACGGGGCCACGGGCGACGTCCGGGTCGAGGTTGGTGGCGATCTGCAGGAGGAGCAGGCTGACCTCGAGATCGAGGCCCTCGGCTATGCTCTCCAGGACGCGGGAGGAGGGGTCCTTCTCGCCGCGCTCGATCTCGGCCAGGTAGGAGATGGAGACGTGAGCCCCCTCGGCGACCTGCCTGAGGGTGAGCCCGCGCTCGTTGCGCGTCGCCCTGAGCGTCTCCCCGATCGCCGACAGCAGGTCGGTCTTTTTGGGCTGGGGTCGTATCTCCACGGTCTTCATGGCCTAAATTCTATACCCCGCTCCGCGCTAGCGGCAACCCGCCCGCGAGCTCCTTGACGAGCCTGACCTGACCGGCGTCGACCTCGGGCGTGTCGTAGGGCGTCTCCATGAGCGCCGGCACCCCCGGCAAACCTCCGAAAAGCTCCGTCCACGCCTCCGCCGAGACGTGCCCCTCCCCTATCCTCTTGTGCCCGTCCCGCCTGCTCCCGAGCTCGTTCTTCGCGTCGTTGAGGTGCAGGAGGGCGATCCTGCCCCGAGAGCCTCCCGAAGCTCGCCTGCGACACGGCGCGCCCCCTCCGGCGTCGAGAGGTCGTGCCCCGCGACGAAGGCGTGCGCCGTGTCCACGCAGGCCTTCACCCCGGCCTCCGCGGTCACCCGGGCGAGGTCCTCGAACGTGGCACATAGCTGCGTCCCGGCCCCACCGAGTTCTCGACGACGGGCTCCGCCGGGCGGCGCTCCCCCGACTCGCCGCCCGCGATCTCCCGCGCCAGGCCGAGCCCCTCGACCAGGCGCTCCATCCCGCCTCCTCCCCGTCGCCCCGTGGCTCCCGGAGTGGACCACGACGTAGCGGGCGCCGACGGCCCCGGCCACGACGAGCTCCGCCGCGAGGACCTCGGCCGAGCGCCTGCGGTGGTCCGGGTCCGGCGAGGCGAGGTTGATGAGGTACTTGGCGTGTACGACCACGGGGGAGAGCCCGGCCTCCCGCGCCCCCTCGACGAACTCCTCCGCGTCGGGGCGGGGCTGGGGAACGGCCCAGCCCTGCGGGTTGGAGACGAAGATCTGGACCGCCTCCAGGCCCTGCTCGCGGGCGAGGCGCAGCGTGTTCTTTACGAGCCCGCCCGAGGTCGGCAGGTGCCTCCCCACCCTCGTCGTGCGCGCGGCCCCGTTGTGTTCCGGCTCGGACATGCGGAGGATTCTAGCGCGAGCGTTGTCCTCGCGTGGTGGGAGATATAATCGACGGAAGTTTTCGAGCACGGAGGGAGCGGTTCTTATGGCCGTCGAAGGCAAGGTCGCGAAGATAATGGGCAAGGGCGAGATCGTGGTAAACCGGGGCCGCCAGCACGGCGTGCGGGCGGGCATGCTCTTCGAGATCTTCGCCCCGGAGGGCGAGGAGGTCTGGGACCCGGACACCGGCGAGACCCTCGGCACGGTCGAGGACGTGAAGGCGAAGGCCGAGGTGACGGAGGTGAAGGAGAAGCTGGCCGTCGCCCGCCTCTCCGACGCGGGCTCCCCGTTCGGGGGCGTGGGCGCCGCCGGGCTGGGCGAGATGCAGGAGAACCTCCAGCGCATCTTCGGGCAGATGTTCGGGGACAACGTCCAGGTGCAGGGCTTCGGCATGAACCCGAAGGACTCCGGCGCCGAGGACCTGGAGGACCTGCTCGGCGGCCCGCTCCAGGACCTGAGCAAGGTCCAGGTCGGGGACGCCGTCCGCGAGATCAAGCGCCGCTAGCGGCGCACTCGACGCCTCTTTGGCCTTCTCGCGCCTCCCGGTAACCTTCAGCCTCATAGCGGCCTGCGTCGTCGTCTACGTCGGCCTGGCGAGCACGGGCGCGTCCGGGACCGTCCTGAACTGCCAGCCGACGGGCGGAGGCCCGATCGCGGGCTCCCTGATCCCGGTGTGCGTCGCCGAGGGCCAGCCGTGGCGCCTCGTCACGAGCATCTTCCTGCACTCGGGCGTGACGCACCTGCTGCTGAACATGCTCTCGCTCTACTTTCTCGGCTCCTTCGCCGAGGCGTCGTTCGGACGGGGCCGCTTCTTCGCGATGTACGGCCTGAGCGGGATCGCGGGCGGCCTCGCCTACCTCTACTGGAGCGTCTTTACCGGCGCGTTCGGGCAGCCGGCCGTCGGGGCGTCGGGCGCCATCTTCGGCCTGCTCGGCGGCGTCTTCGGCTACGCCATCAGGCGCGGCACCTTCTCCGCCCGCGACCCCGTAATAGGGCAGCTCCTCCTCCTGACCGGCATAAACCTCTTCCTGGGCTTCTCGATACCGAACGTCTCCAACGCCGCCCATCTCGGCGGCCTCGCGGGCGGCCTGGTCTACGGCTTCCTGCTCGCCCCGACGGTCTTCTCGCAGAAGAGGTTCGCCCCCTTCGTCCCCGCCGTGATCACGTTGGGCATCGAGGTGATACTGCTCGGCGTCTGGTACGTCCTCGTCCTCTAGCCCCGGAGGACACGCTCGACGCCCGGGCGGCGCGCCTCTCCGGGAACCCTTAGTGGCCGAGGACGAGGGTCAGGACGAGGGTGGTGGCGATCAGGGTCCCGGCGAAGATGGGGCCCGCGAGCCTGCCGGCGCTCCCGGTCTGGGTCTCGGGGAGCAGGTGGGCGGCGCCCATGTACGCGAGCACGCCCCCGGCGGCCCCGGTCAAGACCCCGAGGGCCCCCTCGCCCGGCACGGGCAGGGCCACCGTGGAGAGGGCGGCGAGCGGGATGGCGAGCCCCAGCGCCAGGATCGTGCGCACCATCCTGGCCCGCGTCGCGCTCGTGGCCACGAGGATCGCGGCGAGCGAGAGGCCGACCGGCACCTGGTGTACGAGGATGCCCAGCCCGAGCAACCCCGAGACGGCGCTGGATTCCCCAGTGGCCGCCCCCAGCACGAAGCCGTCGGCGAGGTTGTGCACGGCCAGCCCCAGAAAGAGCGGCCAGAGCGCGCCCTCGAAGTCCCCGTCCTCGGAGAGGTGGGCGGCGTGAACGCGGCCCATCGCCTCGGCCAGGAACAGCAGCACGAACCCCGCGACGAACCCCCCGATGGCCGCCGTCCCGGCCATCTCCAGCCCCTCGGGGAAGAGATCCGCGAACGCGAGGGCCAGCAGGATGCCGGCCGCCACGGCCGCCGAGAGGGAGCGCCTCGGCCCGTTGGCCCTCTTCCCGAACAGCGCCACGAGGCTCGCCCCGGAGAAGCCGACCGTCGCGATCAGGGCCAGCAGCAGAACCCCGCTCATGCGCCCCCCATCCCCCGGCCGCTCCGCCCGGCCCCGATGGGACCAACGCGCCGCAGTTGAAACACTTTTTCAACGGTGGGCAAAACTCTCAGAGGCATTCCGCGCACCTGCCGTATACCTCCACGCTATGGGAACGGACCTCGAACCCCGGCTCTCGGGTGGGGATCCGGGCCGGGTCCAGGGGGCACTCCTCGAACTCCGAGATGTCGCCGCAGGACTCGCAGATCATGTGATGGTGGTGGTCCTCGGCGATCTCGTACCGCGCCCCGTCGCCGAGGTCCAACCGGCGCACGAGCCCGAGGGACCCGAGGAGGTCGAGCGTCCGGTACACCGTGACCATCCCGACCCCGGGACAGCGCGCCCGGATCTCCTCCAGGCTCTGGTGCTGCTCCGCCGCCAGCGCCCCCAATATCGCCACCCGCTGCGGCGTCGCCTTGTACCCGCGGCCCCGCATCTTCCCGACCGCGCCCTCAACGCTCAAACAACCCACCCCGCCTCTCCGCCGCAACTGAAAACTTTTTTCGTTTGCAGGTTATCAGGCGGGGTGGGCTGGGGCAACCCCTCCCGGTTCTAGGAGGCCGGGCTAGGAGGCCGGGCGCTTGGGCAGGCTGACGTAGACGTAGGCGTTCTCGTACTTGGCGAGGCCCAGGCGTCTGGCGACGGCGGGGGTGAGGTCTATGCCCGCGGGGTTCAGGACCTCGCGGCCGAACTCGTCCTTGCCGCGGTTGTAGTTCTCGAAGAACGCGGCCCTCGCCTCCGGCTTGCCGCGCGGCAGGTCCTTCCACATCGTCCGCTTCGCCACCGGGTCCCACCAGTTGTCGTAGGTGTTCCAGGGGCCGACCTCCTTGATCGGGGCGCTGACCCGGCGCCCGTTGAGGGTCAGCGTGGTCCTGTAGCCCCCGGCGAACTTGAGCTTGCGGTGGGGCATGGCGACCTCGAAGGTGGTGTAACCGATGTACTGGGTTGCGAAGATCCGGTACGTCCCCGGCGGCCGGGTGGCCCTGGTGCCCCTCTCGGAGCCCGCGGTGTTCGCGCCTGCCTCCCGGACCTCGTCCCTCCACTGCTCCTCGACCCAGGCTTCCAGCTCGTCCGCCCTGCCGTTCGGGAGGGTAGCCTCGACGGACCTCTTCGTCCCGCCGACGACCCGGCGCACCTTGCCGGAGTAGCCGGAGGCGGAGATCCTCTCCCGCTTCTCGGCGGTCGAGAGCCCGCGGCTACCGGCGAGTATCCTCTCGCTCTCGGCGTACACCCCGGCGAGTGTCCTGTTCTCGGCGCGGGTCCTGGCGAGCACCTCGCGGACCTGGGCGTCGCTCAGGCCGAACTCCGCGCGGAACTCCTCGACGTTCTCCGGTTCGGAGAGCAGGTAGGAGAGGACGGGCTTGTCCGGGTCGTTGTAGGCGGAGGCGGCCCCGTCCGGCCCGCTCTGCGCGTCCGAGCGCGTGCTCAGGATCGCAACCCCCGCCAATGCCACGGCGGCGAAGAGGACGAGGAAGCGCAAGAGCGCCGCCCTCCCGCCCGAACCGCCGGTCAGAGCACCAGCATCCCTCTGAAAGTACCTCACGGAGCCCCCCTCCAGTATGGCTCGCCCCCGCGTTGAGGCGGGGACGAAATTAGTTAGCCCTCAGGCTAGCAACGGGAGCGTCCCACGTCAACGGAGGGGATCACGCGCCCGCGGCAGGGGTTGCCTAGCCCGCGGAGGGCCGCTTCCTGCCCGTGCTCGCGTGGCGGAGGAAGAAGATAAGGGCGAAGGTCAGGGCGAGCACCGAGGCGACGAAGAGGTTGCCCCGGAAGTCCCCGAGGAGGAAGGCCGGGTCTATGCGCAGGGCCTCCACGAAGAAACGCCCGACCGAGTAGAGGCTCACGTAGAGGAGGAAGATGTCGCCGTTCTTCAGGCGCGAGTCGAAGCGGCGCGCGATGTAGAGGAGCACGAAGAAGACCAGGAGGTTCCAGATCGACTCGTAGAGGAACGTGGGGTGGAAGGACGCCGCGTCCGCGAAGCCCTGGGGCCGGTTCTCCGGCGCGATGCGGATGGCCCACGGCAGGTCGGACGGACGGCCGAAGAGCTCCTGGTTAAAGTAGTTCCCCCAACGGCCGATGGCCTGGGCGAGGATCAGGCCGGGCGCCACGGCGTCGGCGAACATGAGCGGGCTGATGCCGCGGAAGCGCGCGAAGATCAAGACGCCCAGGAAGCCGCCCACGACCGCGCCGTAGATCCCCAGCCCCCCGTTCCACACCTCGAAGACGCCGGGGAACGGGTCGTCGGCGTAGAGATCGTAGTCCGTCAGCACGTGGTAGACGCGCGCCCCGACGAAGCCCAGAGGGACGACGAAGAAGAGCGCGTCGAGCGCGAGGGCGCCGTCGTGGCCCCTGCGGGCGAGCTCCCGGGAGGTGATAAAGGTCGCGACCGCGATCCCGAGGGCGATGCACAGGCCATACCAGCGCATGGCTAAGGGGCCGGCCTCGAAGATGATCGGGGACGGCGGGCTCGGCAGCGAGAGGGCCATCAGGACGTGCGACAACGGAACTCCTTCACTCGCGCCGGTCCCCCCCTAGTAGGAGGAGACCGGTGGGTAGACGGCGGGATCTGCGGGCGGCGTGTAGACCGGCTCCGAGTATACCGGCGGGGCGTAGCCCGGGGTCGGCGCGGCGATCGCGTTGGGGCCGCCGACGCTGGAGGTCGGGGCCACCGACTCCGCGAGGCCCGGGCCCGAGGGCGAGGCGTCGACGCTCGCCTCCGAGTCGGGGCGCCCCTCGGGGGCGGGCCCGGAGGCCGTCCGGTACGGGTCCTCCGATGCCTGCTCGACGTCGTAGTACGCCTCTATAACGTGGCGCGCGGCCGGGGCCGAGGTGACCTCGCTGCCCTGCTCGAAGGCGCCGCCGCCCTCGATCATCGTGACGACGACGAGGGGGCGCTCCTGGTTCTCGGCCCAGCCGGCGAACCAGTTCACGAACTTGCCGCCCGTCATCTCGCCGGTGCCCGTCTTGCCGACGATCGGCAGGCGCGAGCCCTTGAAGGAGTTCTCCGCGGTCCCCTTCTCGGCGGTGACCTTCCTCATGCCCTCGATGGTGTTCTCGAGGAACGCCGGATCGACGCCCTCGAGCTTGCCCGCGGGCTCGGGCGAGATCTCCTGCACGACCTCGCCGTTCTGGTCGCGGACCTCGCGCCCTATGTGCGGGGTGACGAGGGTGCCGCCGTTGTGGATCGCGGCGTAGCCGCGGATAAGCTGCGCCGGGGTGACGAGGAGGTCGCCCTGGCCTATGGAGAGGTTCACCCACCGGCCGACGGTCCACAGCTTGTCGTCCGGGGTGCCTCCGGCCTCCTCCTGCCACTGACGGGTGGGGACGCGCCCCGAGGCCTCGCCGGGGAGATCCGTGCCGGTCGGGGAGCCGAAGCCAAACCGCTCGTAGAACTTCGGCAGCCAGTTCTCGTCGTCGGTGGCGTTCCAGATCCAGTCGGCGACCTGGTAGAAGAACTTGTTGTTCGAGTCGCCGAGGGCCTCGGCGTAGTTCTGGGTGCCGTGGGGGCCGAGCACGTCGTACTTGGGGCTGTTCTCGCGCCAGCTCTGCCAGCAGCCGCCGACCGAGCCCCGCGGGCGCCAGCACTCGCCCGTGTCGGTGACCGTCGTGGTCGCGTCGATTATGCCGTAGACGAGGCCAGCCATGCCGGTGAAGACCTTGAAGGTGGAGGCGGCGGGGTACGCCCCCGCGATGGCGCGGTTGGCGAACGGGGCGTTGGCGTACTCGGAGTTCAGGTAATCGAACTGCTCGACCTCCTCGGCGCCCGTGATGCCGCCGACGAAGAGCTGCGGGTCGAACGTGGGACGGCTCACCATCGCGAGGATCTCGCCGTTCTCCGGGTTCATGGCGACGATCGCGCCGCCCGAGCCCTCGTAGCCGTTCTCCTGCGCGCGGGCGATGGCGGCGTCGAGCTCGTCCTCGGCGGTCTGCTGCAGCTCCGCGTCGATGGTGAGCGCGAGGTCCTTGCCGGGGACGGGGTCGGTGATGCGGGCGGGCTCCCCGCGCTCGGGGATCTCCTCCTCGCGCCCGTCGAAGCGGCTGCCGTCGGCCCTGCGGACCTCGACCTCGCGGCCGAGGGCGTCGACGTTGTACTCCTTCCTGCCGGGGGTGCCGCGCAGGATCTCCTCGTAGGCGAGCTCCGCCCCGCCCTTGCCGACGACGGCGTCCTGCTCCAGCCCGTCGTAGAGGCCGCCCGCCGCGAGCTCCTCCGGCGTGACGGCGCCGGTGTAGCCTAAGACGTGCGAGGCGAGCGAGTTCTCCGGGTAGTTGCGGACGTAGTCGTCGTTCACGACGAGGCCCTTGAACTCCTCGGTCCTCTCGCTGACGTACATGACGTCCTCGCGGCTCGCGTTCTCCTTGACGAGCATCGGGCTGTACTGGTTGCCGGACTCCAGCGCCGCGTCGTACTGGGCGAGGACGGCCTCCGTGTCCGACTCCAGGATGCCGGCGAGCTCCTCGACCTTCTCGCGCGGGATGGCGTTGGGGACGATGGTGACGTTCAGGCCGGGGACGTTGTTCGCCAAGACCTTGCCATCGCGGTCGTAGATCACGCCGCGCTGCGCCGGGATCTTGACCTCGCGCGTGTGGGTGTTCTGGGCGTAGCTCGTGTGCTCCTGGCCGGTGATGACCTGGAGGTACCAGAGCCTGAAACCCAGGGTCAGGAAGACGGCCGCGACCGCCATCGCGAGCGCGACGACGCGGACCTGCATCTTGGCTTTGGTGATGGACGGCTCGGGCTCCTTCTTTCTCGAAGGCCCCTTCTTGCCCGGGCGCTTTACGCGCCCTACGTCGACCGGCGGTCTCGTCCGCAGCACTCTCTAGGTTCCCCCCCTACGGTGTTCTCTTCTCAACTCTTCGCGTCCAGCCACCCCGGCTACCAAGGCGCTACCCCTAGGCGACCTTCTCCGCCTGCACTATGAGGCGTCGGGAGTAGTCCGGCAGCGTGCACGTCTGCAGCGTGAGCACGTCCTTGCCCGGCACCGGCCGGGTGACCTCCAGGTTGGTCGGCTCCACGACGACCTCCTTGAAGACCCTGTACGTGTACTCCCTGCCGTCGGCGTCCCTGACCGAGATCTCGTCGCCGTTCTCCAGGACGTCGAGGTCCCAGAAGGCGAGAAACGAGTCGGTGTTGGGGTAGCCCAGGCGGTGGCCGGCGATGTACACGTTGGCCCCGTCCTCCCACGGAAAGCCCGTCCCCTGGAGGTGGATGCCGAGGTAGTCCTTGAGCTTGGCCTCGTCGTCCCCGCGCGCGTCCGGCACGGCGGCCTCGAAGACCTCCATATCGGGGATGCTGACCGTGAGGGTCTTGTCCTCCGGGGCCTCCTCGGAACCCTCGGGCTCCGGGCGGGCCGCGCCGGTCGACTCCTCGAGGACGGGCACGTTGAAGTCCGAGGGATCGCCGGCCTCCCCCTCGTCCCCGCCCGCGTTGCCCAGAAGGTCGGCGCCGAGAAAGAAGCTCGCGATCAGGGCGACGCCCGCCCCTATGAGGGCAAGGCTCAACAAGCTCAAGATCGTGCTCTTGATACGCATCCTCCCTCTGGGTACGTCCAAACCCGCCACCTCAAGAACGCAACCCATTGTATCCGAAAAAAACACACCTACTAGGCCCGGCGCCGGAGGGCTAGCGCTCGACGACGAACGACTTGCGCACGGCGGGCGCCCGGCCTCGCCGCCGGGGAGCCCGAGATCTCCACGGTGTAGTTGCCGGGGGGACGGGATCCCCGGACTCCGTCTGCAGGGCGAACTTCACGACCCCCGAGGCCCCGCCCTCGCCGGAGCTCAACTGGTCCTCCTGCTCGTCGACGGCCCGGATCCCGCCGTCCTCCCCGAAGAAGAGCGAGAGGGCCGAGCCGCTCCCCGATCTTCGCACCTCGGCCCGCATGTCCTCCCCGGTCGGCAGGTCCTCGACGCTCAGGTAGACGTAGACCGTCTCGGGCCGCTCCCCGAAGTAGTTGACGTCCGGCGGCGGGTAGAGCCTGTTCTCGGCGCTCACCGCGACGTCGCGGACGCTGGGCGAGACGATCTCCTCCCCGGGCGTGAAGTTCTCCGCCCTGAGAAACGCCTCCACGACGAGCCACAGCGCCACGAGCGCGACCGCGACGAGCACGAAGAGCGGCCACCGGCGCCCCGCCCCCCTGGTCTTGGTGTTCGGGAGCGCGGTCACGCGGCCTCCCCGATCGCGCCGCGGCCCGCGGCCCGGGAACGCCTCCACAACAGGAGCGTTGCGGCGTTGTGCAGGGCGTGGGCGACCACAGGGGCGAGGAGACCCCGGTCCACGCGTAGAGCGCGCCGAAGAGGAAGCCCGCCCCCACGGCCCAGAGCGTCCACAGGAGGTAGCGTCTGTCCGGGCCGACGTGGAGGGCGCCGAACAGGAGCGAGGAGGCCACGATCCCGATCTCCGGTTGCAGCGCCCCCCTGAAGAGGGCCTCCTCCCCCACGCCGGAGAGGACGGCGAGCCCGACGAGGTCGCGCCCGCGCGCGCCGTCGACCAGGAGCGGCGCTACCTTCTCGGCGAGCTTGCGGTAGAAGGGGAGGAGCCCGTAGGCGAGCAGGCCGAGGGCGACGGTCCCGAAGGCGGTCGCGACGCCTAGGGCGAGGCCGGAGGCGGGCGAGGCGCCGGGGTCGAAGACGTTGCGGCCGGAGAGCGCGCCGATGCCGGCGGCCAGGAGGATCAGGATGCCGTAGAAGAGGGCGGCCGTCCGTAGCAGGCGGGGGCCCATCAAGGGGCCTTCGGGCGGTCTGCACAGGCCATCATAGTCCGCTATTGTACCGAAGGCGCGGGGCGATCAAGCCCCAAGAAGCGGGACCGTACCACCCGGCAGGTAGAAGGGGAGCGTAGTGATCGACGAGTCAATCTTCAAGGCCTACGACATCCGGGGGCTCTACCCCGACGCCCTGAACGAAGACGTGGCGCGGGACATCGGACGGGCCTACGTCTACCACCTCGGGCTCGGCGGCTCGCGCGTCGTGGTGGGCCGCGACATGCGCCTCTCCGGCGACGCCCTGAAGGAGGCCTTCGTCCGGGGCGTCACCGAGGCCGGGGCGGACGTCCTCGACCTCGGGCTCGTCTCGACGGACGCCCTATACTTCGCCGTCGGACACCTCGAGGAGCACGGGGGCGCCATGATCACGGCGTCGCACAACCCTAAGGACTACAACGGCCTCAAGCTCTGCCGCGAGCAGGCGATCGCCCTCTCCGGCGAGGAGGGCATAAACCAGATCCGGGACCTCATCGTCGAGGACAGGCTGCCGGGCCCGGCCGAGTACGCGGGCTCCGTCGAGGAGGGCGACGTCGCCAAGGAGTACGCCGAGCACTGCCGCGGCTTCATAAGCACGGACGGCCTGCGACCGTTGAAGATCGTGGTCGACGCCGGCAACGGGATGGCGGGGAAGATGCTCCCGCCGATCTTCGAGGGCCTCCCGTTCGAGTACGTGCCGATGTACTTCGAGCTCGACGGCTCCTTCCCGAACCACCCGCCGAACCCCATAGAGCCCGAGAACATGGAGGAGCTCCAGCGACGCGTCGTCGAGGAGGGCGCGGACTTCGGGGCCGCCTTCGACGGCGACGCCGACCGGTGCTTTATCGTGGACGAGGGGGGGAACACGATCGGGGGCGACATCCTCGCCACCCTCGTCGCCAAGAGCGTCCTGGAGAAGGAGCCGGGGGCGGCGATCGTCTACAGCGCCGTCTGCTCGAAGGCCCTCCCCGAGCTCGTGCGCCGCGAGGGCGGCCGTCCCATCCGCACCAAGGCCGGCCACTCCATCATCAAGCCGCAGATGCGCTCCAACGACGCGGCGTTCGGCGGCGAGCACTCCGGGCACTTCTACTTCAGGGACAACTACTTCGCCGACTCGGGCATCATCGCCATGCTCACCGCCGCCGAGCTCGTCGCCCGCCAGGACGGCCCCCTCTCCAAGCTCATCTCCCCCATCGACACCTACGTCCGCTCCGGGGAGATCAACTCGGAGGTCGAGGACCAGGAGGCGACCCTGCGAGCGGTCGAAGAGAGCTACGGGGAGCGCGAGGGCGCCGAGGTGGACCACCTCGACGGCCTGACCGTGGACCTCGGCGCCTGGTGGTTCAACCTGAGGCCCTCGAACACCGAGCCCCTCCTCCGCCTGAACGTCGAGGCGAAGGACGCCGAGACGCTGGAGCGCGAGCGCGACGCGCTGCTGGAGATGATCAGGGGCTAGAGCCCAAAGCTCCGGTTCCACGACCGATCAAAGAGGAGGGGGGTCCCCGCCGATCGGCGGGGACCCCCCTCCTCGCCCCGTACGGGGCTTTCTCCCTGGCTAACGCTACGCCTGGAGGGTCATGAGGTTTCGGACCTCGCGGACGCCGGGGGTGTCGGCGGCGATCTCGCTGACCGCGTCCTTGGCTTCCTGGGAGGGGGCGACGCCGCGGATGTCCGCCACGTCGTCGTTCACCTCGACGTTGAGGTGCTGCAGGCCGAGGGTGCGCGGATCCTCGCCGATCCTGGTCCGGATGCGGTTCTCGAGCTCCTCGTACTGCACCGGTACGTCGCCCCGCTCGGGGTCGTGGCTGCGCCCGATGAGCGGCCCGCTCGACGGGTCGGAGTACTCGCGCTCGGCCCCGGTCCGGTTGGGGTCCTCGGGCTTCTGGAGCGGCGGCTCGGCCACCCCGCTCTCGGGCCCGGCGCTCCCCTGCGCGCCGCCCGGCGTCGAGCCGGTCGGGGTGCCGGAGCCCCAGGTCTCGCCGCGCCGTCCGGCGGGGCTGTCGGCGTCGGGGGTGTGATGTCCGGTACCGTCGGTGAACGAGGCGTCCTGGTTTCCGCCGGCGCGCGCGAGAAGGGCGCCGATCGCGAAGCCGCCGAGGGCGAAGAGCCCGTACTTGAGGAGGCGGGAGCCCCGGGGCTCGGAGGTGCTCAGGGCCCGCTTCGCGAGCTTGGCCTGCGCCTTCGCGGATTTCGCGGCGGCCTTGCTCGCCGCCTTGCCGGCCTTCGCGGTCGCTTTCCGGCCGGTCCTCGTTCCGAGCAACGTCCCGGCCGCTTTCGTCGTCTTCGCCAATGTTGGTGCCTCCAGATCTCTACTGCGGATAATGCCTCCGTGGTACCCGCAACACCGGCCCCGAAAACAGACGCCGCCGCGTCTAGGCCGTGCCGGGAGCCCCGCAGACGAGCTTGTTCTCCACGCCCTCCACCCCCGGCACCCTCCGCACGGCCTCTTCGACGAGCCGGCGCGCCTCGGCGTCCGGCACGCTCCCGTGCACGGTGACGACGAGGCCGCACGAGCTCACGTTGAGCCGGGGCAGCCCGCGTATGCCGGGGTCGCGACCCAGGGCGCCGCGCATGAGGTGGGCGTCGTTGGCGACGGCGAGGCGGGGCACCCTAGCCCTCCTCCGGGGTGGCGGCGTCCCCGTCGGGACGCAGCTTCGGGACGAGGGTGAGCCTGCGGTAACGCATCCGGCGCTCGTTCAGCGGCTCCTCGAACTCGGCCTCGCGGGCAAGAGGCACGCTCCCGGTCGCAGCCGCCTCGACGAGGGCGGAGAGGTCCTCCTTCTCGCTCGGGGAGAGGCCGATGGCGTCGAGGTCGCGCTTGTTCTCGCGCTCGAAGAGCCTGACGCGCCGGGCGAAGGAGACGAAGATGCTGCACGGCTCGGGACAGGGGATCTCCCCCTCCCCCCGCTCAGACTCCAGCGGCGTGTTCTCGTCGACGTCCCAGAGGGTCTTTTTGAGACAGACCGCGTCCTCGCAGCAGGCCCGCGCCGCGTTCTGCACCCCCTCGTCCGAGAGGCGCTGGACGCGCTTGTAGATGCCCGACTGGCGGGCGGCGTTCTCGCGGTAGGTCGTGATCTCGAGCTCGCCGCTCCGGTGCAGGTGCCAGTGGACGACCGCCGAGGGATACAGGTAGTTCATCGCGACGTAGAGGCCACGCTCGCCCTCCACCCTCAGCAGCCAGCCTCGCCTCAGGTTCGGAGAGCTTTTGAGGGGACGGTACTCTCCCCCCTCGGTGAGCTTGGCGATCTCGCGGGCCTCGCGCGGGTCGACGTGTACGTCGAGGTCACCATCCGGGAGCCCGGCGTCCGCGGCGTGGCGCAGCTCGTAGCCTCCCTCCGGGAGCGGGCGGACGACGATCTGGCCGAAGGAGCGCCCCCCGGGGGCCTCCTCCACCCAGGCGGCGAAGGCCGTGCGGGCCTCGGCCGCGGTGTTCCTCCGGGGCGCCTCCCCGCCGGAGCGCTCAGGAGACGTCGCGCGCAAGCTCGGCCTCCCGCTCGTCCGTCTCCCTGGCGCGGGAGACGATCAGGTCCGCCACCGACGGGTGCGTGCCGACCGGCGCGCCGTAGAAGACCGTCCTGTCGGCCATCTCGGTCACCTCGCCGGTGAGGCCGAGGTCCTCGGGGATGGTCTCCCTCGTGTGCCAGCCCTCGGCGATAAACACCGGGATCAGGACGACGTTCTCGGCCTCCACGCCCCCGACCACCTCCGCGATGGGCGGGTCCTGGTCCAGAAACCCGACCTCCACGAGGTCGTAGACGCCGCGCTCCCTAATCCTCTCGGCGTTGAGGTAGATGACCCCGCTGGAGTTCTTGTTCAGGTCGGTGCCGTGCCCGAGCAGGACGAGCGCCGTGCGGCCGGGCCGCGTCTCCTTGCCCTCCAAGAGGTCGTCGACCCGCTCAAGGATCACGTCCGGCATCCCCTCGTACGTTCCCAGAGGCCCAGCGTAACGGATGGTGCGGCCGTCACGGCGCGTCACGGGGCCACTCAGGCCGAGCTCGCGCGGGATCACCTGCTGCGTGAAGTACCCCTCGGAGATGAACGCGGGCACCACGTAGATGTCTTCCGACTCGACGAGGTCGAGGACGTGGCGCATGGAGGGCTCCTCTTTCCAGAAGCACTCCACCACCTCGTCGAACTCCCCGGCGTAGCGGTCGCGGACGAGCGCGGCGTGCTCGTAGACCGGCAGGCTGGAATCCTCGTTCAGGTGCGAACCGTGTCCGACGATTACAAGGGCCTTCATGTACTCTCGCGCCTCCACATCTCGCGTAACGAACTGCGCGCAGATTCTACCCGCAAAGCCCCCGGGCGAGCGCGAAAGGCCTCACGCGTTACCCCCGCCGTCCCCGCGGGGTCGCGCACCGTCTATATACGGGCTATCGGTGCGACGCGGGACGGACCCGGCCGTTGAGGTAGGCCGGGCCGCGCTCCGCGCCGCAGAGGAAGGCGGCGGCGACGATCCTGGCCTCCGTGGCGGAGGGCTTGAGCCTCGCGTTCTGCCTGAGGATGCCGTCGAGGTTGGCGACGGCCTGGAGGCCGCGCCTGGAGCCCGTCCCGCCGGCTTTCACGACCCCGCCGGCCATGCGGGAGACGTCCTCGGCCTCCTTGCGGCCGGCCCGCCGTTCCACGTCCGCGTCGGGGACCTCGGCGAGCACTTCGAGGTAGGCCTGCACGAGCGCGGGCCGGGCCGCCTCGACCCGGGCCAGCGCCGCGTCGAGCGCGGGGCGCGCGAGCGTGCGCGTGACCTCGAAGTTGCGCGCGTACTCCGCGGCCATCGCGTCCGGCGGGCTGCCGGCGGCGGCGAAGCGCATGGCGTCGCGCAGCGTCGCGTCGCGCCCGGCGCCCAGAGCCACGCTCACGGCGCCGTGGAGGGTCCCGCCGAGGTGCTCGGGGCCCGCCTCCTCCAGCGCCCGCCCGAAGTACCGGACGTCGGCGTGGGAGAGACCGACGAGGACCTTCCCGACCCGCTCCCCGAGGAGCGCCGCCCGGGCCAGGGGCGCGAGGAGCCCGGCGGCCCCGAGGTCCGCGAACCCGGAGACCGCGCGCGAGCCGAGGACGGCCTCGAGCACCGTCTCGCCCACGGAGCGGTCGTCGGCCCCGGCGAGGGTCGCGGCGAGGGCCGGGACGCCGAGGAGGCGCGTCTCGTGGGCGACGGCCCCGTCCGAGTAGCGCGAGTCCGTCCCCGGCATCGGGGCGCTGTAGCCCAGGGTGAGGGCGCCCGAAGCGGCGGCGGCGACCTCGCCGGGGGGGAGGCCCCGCGGGAGTCCTCTCTCCGTCAACCCGTCTTCCCTGCTAGAGGGCCTTCTCGACGTCGTCGAGGACGTCGTCGACCTCGGGCTGGTCCCTGGGGCTGTTCTCGACCTTCTTCGCCCGGACGACGCCCTCCTTGTCGATGACGAAGTACGCGCGCTTCGGGAAGCCCGCCTCGTGCTGGACGCCGTACGCCTCGGTCACCTCGCGCCCGAAGTCCGAGAGCAGCGGGAAGTGTATCTCGCGGGTATCCGCGAACGCCTTGTGCGACCACGGGGAGTCGACGCTCACGCCCATCACCTTCACGCCCAGATCCTCGAAGCGCCCGATCTCATCCTGCAACCTGCTCATCTGGTCCGTGCAGACGCTGGACCAGTCGCCGGGATAAAAGAACAGGACGACCGGCCCGTCCTGCCTCGCCTCCTCGAGCGACACCCTGCGATCCCAATCGTCGCTCGGCAACTCGAAATTCGGTGCCTTCTCCCCTACCTCCGCAGACATCTGGACCCCTCTTTCGTTGCGACCATACTGCGTGGGCCTCATTCTACCCGGCCTCCCGCCCGCCAACGCGGGGAGGGCGCAGTTCGCCCGCCCTTCGAACGGGTAGAATCAGCGTCCGGCGGAGCGCCAGGGCGCTCCGGAAGGCCGCCCCGAGGCGCGGCGGACGAGATGACATCGCGGGAGGAGAACCTTGACGACAGGCGCCGAGAAGCAGACCTTGATCCCGGACGACGCCTTCGAGAGGGGCGCCCCGGAGGGCACCCTCGGGGCGGAGGAAGAGCTCTGGCTGGCCGACCCGGCGACGATGAAGCTCGCCGGCGGGGCGCAGGAGATCCTCGCGAAGGCGCCGGAGGGTCACCTCTCCGGGGAGCTTATCGACTGCGAGATCGAGGCCAACACCGGCGTCCACGCGGACGCGGAAGGCGTTTATTCGGACCTCATCGGGCGACGTCGTTACCTCCTCTCCGAGGCCGGGCGCCTCGGGCGGGAGCTCGGGGTCAGCGGCACGCATCCCGTTGGCGACTGGCGGGAGCAGGAGATCATCGACAAGCCACACTACCAGCGCCTCAAGGAGCGGCTGGGGTGGCTGATCCGCCGGAACAACACCTTCGCCCTGCACGTCCACTACGCGGTCAACGGCCCCGAGAAGGCCATCTACATGTTCGACCGGCTGCGCGAGTACGTGCCGCACCTCCTCGCCCTCTCCGTCAACTCGCCGTTCTGGCAGGGCGAGAACACGGACATGCAGTCCTCGCGCGTCCTGATCTTCTCGCGCTCCATGCACCGGGGCGGCCTGCCGGAGCCGATGGGCTCCTGGTCCCGGTACAAGGACTACGTGGACTACGTCCACCGCTCCGGCGCCATCGACAAGCTCGCGGAGATCTGGTGGGACGTCCGTCCCCAGCCCGCCCTGGGCACGATCGAGATGCGCGCCTCCGACGCCCAGGCCGACCCCCGGCGCACCGCCGCCCTCGTCTCCCTGACCGCCGCCCTCTGCGACGCCGTCTCCGCCGAGTACGAGGCCGGGGAGAGGCGTCCCGTCCTGCCGGCGCGCGAGATCGAGGAGAACAAGTGGAGCGCCCAGCGCTACGGCCTCGAAGGCACCTTTATCGACGCCGCCTCGCACGAGAGCGTCCCCACCCGGAAGGTCCTCGAGTCGTGGTTCCGTCTGCTCGAGGCGAGCACGGAGCGCGACCTCTCCGGCGCCGCCCGCCTCCTCGACGAGCCCACGGAGGCCGACCGCCAGCTCGAGGTCTGGCGCGAGACCGGCTCCGCCGTCGAGGTCGCCCGCGACGCGGCCCGTAGGACCCGGGCTGCGGTAGAGGAAGAGTCCTAGACCCGCCCTCGCGCTACGGGGAGGAGTTCACCTCCAGGACGCCGATGTCCAGGATCAGGGTCCCCGCCGCCTCCCCGGCGGCGGCGACGGTGATCTCGGTCCCGGGCTCCAGTTCGTCGACGATCGAGAGCGGGACGTGCATGGCGCCCCCGGCGGAGATCGGGAAGTAGCGCATCACCTTGCCGTCCTTGAGCAGGGTGACATTGACCATCCCCCCGAGGAGTTCCCGGCCCGCACGTACTGCACGCCCGCGGTGCAGCCCTGCGGAACCTCGTAGGTCAGGTTGAGGGGCGAGGGCGAGTCCAGCCCCCGCCCTCGACGGCGGTGATGGTCTGCAGGAGTACGGTCGTGTAGGGCATCGCGTTCCCCTTCCGTCGGTCCCGGGCGGGACGCCTGCTGTCCCGCCCCGCTTTTTCCTAGCAGCGGATCTCGGCGTTCTTGCGGAAGTAGAAGTACCAGGTGACGGCGACGCAGGTCACGTAGAACGCGACGAAGGCGGTGAGGGCCGTCTGGGGCCCGCCGGTCGCGCCGATGGAGTACTTGTAGGCCTGCGGGATGACGAAGCCCCCGTAGGCCGCGATCGCGCCGATGAACCCGATGGCGAAGGCACCCTCCTTCAGGCCGCGGCGGCGCGCCTCGGCCAGTATCCCTTCGCCCTGCCCCTCGACCTCGCGCTCGCGCTCGGTGCGGAAGATGAACGGGATCATGCGGTACGTCGAGCCGTTGCCGACGCCGGTCGTCAGGAACAGCAGCATGAACGAGAGGAAGAAGCCCGCGAACGACTGGACGGAGAGGAAGTACAGGACGCCGAGGACCGCGCATATCATCACGACAAAGGTCCACAGCGTGATCCTGGCCCCGCCGAGCTTGTCCGAGAGCCAGCCGCCGAACGGGCGCACCAGGGAGCCGACGATAGGGCCCAGGGCCGCCATCCAGGTGGCGGCGTACTCGGGGAACTGGTTGCCGATAAGGACGGGGAAGCTCGCCGAGTAGCCGATAAACGAGCCGAACGTCCCGATGTACAGGTAGCTCATCACCCAGGTGTGCTTGCGCTTCGCCACCGGGGCCTGCTCCCTCGGGGAGGCCTGAGAGACGTTCAGGTTGTTCATGAAAAGGAACGCCCCGAGGGCGGCTAGCAGGATCAGGGGCACCCAGAAGAACGCCGCGTTCTGGATAAAGACCTGGCTCGTCTCGCCGGTGGCGGCGTCGGTCCTGGTCTGCGAGGCGCCCCCGAAGACGGCCCCGAGAGCGGCCGAAGCCACGACGAACGGGACGATAAGCTGCACGACGCCCACCCCGAGGTTGCCGCCCGCGGCGTTGATCCCGAGCGCCGTCCCCTTCTTGTCGTTCGGGTAGAAGTAGCCGATGTTCGCCATGCTGGAGGAGAAGTTGCCGCCCCCGAAGCCTCCCAAAGCCGCCGCGACGACGAACAGCCAGTAAGGGGTCTCCGGGTTCTGGATGATGATCCCGAGCATCACGGTCGGGATCAGGAGCAAGAGCGCGCTGATCACGGTCCAGTTGCGCCCCCCGAAGATGCCAACAGCGAACGTGTACGGGAAGCGCATCGTCGCCCCCACGAGCGGCGGTATCGCCACGAGCCCGAAAAGCTGCGGGGCCGTGAAGGCGAACCCTATGAGCGGCAACAGCGCCGCCACGATGCTGAAGAGCTGCCACACGGAGAAGCCGAGAAACTCCGCGAAGATCGAGAAGACGAGGTTGCGCCTCGCGACGCGCCTGCCCTTCGCCTCCCAGAACCCCTCATCCTCCGGGTTCCACTCGTTTATCCACCCGCCACCCCTGATGCCTTCGCGCTCTATCGCGCCGCCTCTCGCTGACATCGGCCCTCGACCCCCTTCTGCCTCGTAGGAACAAGCCGGAACTCGACGGGGCGAAGGACGGTGCCCCGACGCCGTCAATGCTACGGACGCGTCACAAGCGCGGTCTTTATGCATACGACCAGAAACGGCGAGCACCTATGTGCGCAATGTCTATACACCGGGCCGATGTAGGCGAGCCGCCCCCTCCCCTAACCTTTGGGGCGTCGGTTGTTCCGTTTGCAGGTCCGTCGTAGGGGAGGGCGCATAAGTTTGGCCGCAGGCAAGAAGAAGACGGCCCCCGAGCGTTGGGCGCGTTCCACGTGCCCCTACTGCGGGGTGGGATGCGGGGTCGAGGCGGGGGTGAAAGGCGGCAGGATCGTCTCCATCCGGGGGGACCGCTCGCATCCGGCGAACTTCGGGAAGCTCTGCCCGAAGCCGGCGGGCCTGCCGGAGGCGGTCCACCACCCCGACCGCCTGACCCACCCCCTGAGGCGCAAGCCGGGCGGGGGCTTCGGGCGCGTCTCGTGGGACGAGGCCCTCGGGGAGGTCGCCCAGAAGCTCGGCGCCACGATCCGGGATCACGGGCCGGACGCCGCGGCGTTCTACGTCTCCGGCCAGCTCCTCACGGAGGACTACTACGCCGCCGGGAAGCTCGCGCGGGGGTACCTCGGGGTCGCGAACGTCGACTCCAACTCGCGGCTGTGCATGTCGAGCGCGGTGGCCGGCTACAAGGGGGCGTTCGGGTCGGACGGTCCGCCCTCCTCCTACGCGGACGTGGGGTACGCCGAGTGCATCGCGCTCTGGGGCTCGAACACCGCCGACTGTCACCCCGTGACGTTCGGCAGGATCTTGCAGCGCAAAAGGGACCCCAGGGTCTCCGTGATCGTCGTAGACCCGCGCCGCACCGCGACGGCGGAGATCGCCGACGTCTTTCTCCCCATAAGACCCGGCACCGACCTCGCGCTCGCCAACGCGATGCTCCGGGTCGTCCTCGACGAGGGGCTCGTCGACGAGAGGTTCGTCGGGCGCCACACCGAGGGCTTCGAGGAGGCGGCGGAGATCGCCTACGAGTGGACGCCCCGGCGGGCCGCCAGGGTGTGCGGCGTCGAGGCGGAGGACATCGTCGAGGCGGCGCGCCGCTTCGGCGAGGCGAAGACCGCGATGGCGCTGTGGACGATGGGCGTCAACCAGAGCGCGCAGGGGACGCTGAAGAACCGCGCGATCATCAACCTCTGCCTCGCGACCGGGAACGTCGGCAAGGTCGGGACCGGCCCGTTCAGCTTGACGGGACAGCCCAACGCGATGGGCGGCCGGGAGGTCGGCGGCCTCGCGCACCTCCTGCCGGGCTACCGGCTGATCGAGAACGAAGGAGACCGCCGCGAGGTGGAGGGGGCCTGGGGAATAGAGGAGGGCAGCATCCCCTCGAAGCCGGGTCTCCCGGCGGTCGAGTCGTTCAGGGCGCTCGGGGAGGGCGACGTGAAGTTCTTGTGGGTGGCGGCGACGAACCCGGCGGCCTCCATGCCGGACCTGAACAGGGTCCGCAAGGCCCTCGCCGACGCCCCGTTCCTCGTCGTCTCGGACGCGTACCCGACGGAGACGACGGCCCTCGCCGACCTCGTGCTGCCGGCGGCGGCCTGGGGCGAGAAGGCCGGGGCGATGACGAACTCCGAGCGCCGCGTGAGCATCGTCGAGAAGCTCGTCGAGCCGCCCGGCGAGGCGAGGGCGGACTGGGAGATCTTCGCGGGCGTCGCCAGGGAGATGGGCTTCGGGGAGGCGTTCGGCTGGGGGAGCTCCGCCGAGGTCTACGAGGAGTACCGGGAGCTCACGCGCGGCAGGTTCCCCGACGTAACGGGCATCTCGCACGAGCGCCTCAGGGAGCGGCCGGTGCAGTGGCCCGCCCCGGACCGCATGGACCACGAGGAGAGGCCGTTTCATGGGATCGCGCGGAGCATCTGGGAGCGCGACGAGGAGGAGCACCCCGGCACCCCGCGCCTCTACGTAGACAAAAAGTTCAACACGCCGAGCGGCAAGGCCCGCTTCGCCCCGACGCCTCACGACGCGGGCCTCGCCGAGGAGACGGGCACCGAGTTTCCGCTCGTCCTCTCGACCGGCCGCATAAAGAACCAGTGGCACACGATGACCCGCACCGGCCGCTCGGCGAAGCTGACGAAGGGCCTCTCCGGCCCGTTCGTGATGCTCCACCCCGACGCGGCCGGGAGTTCCGGGGTGACGGACGGGGAGGCGGCCCGGGTGGTCTCGGAGCGGGGCTCGTTCGTCGCGAGGGCCGTGGTGACGGACGAGATGCAGGCCGGGACGGTCTTCGCGCCTTTCCACTGGGGCGACCTGTGGACGGAGGGCGGGAGCGTCAACGACGCGACGCACGACGAGCGAGACCCCGTCAGCCTCCAGCCCGAGCTCAAGGGGGCCGCGGTGAGGGTCGAGCCGGTGGGTGCGGAGGAAGCGACGAGAGAAGAGCGAGCGACCGCGGAGGCGCTCTCCGCGTGGGACGGGAGTTGAGATGAGCGGGACGAGGATCGTGGTAATAGGGAACGGGATCGCCGGGGCGGCGCTGGTCGACAGCCTCGTCGAGGAAGCACCTGGGGGGTTCTCGATAACGCTCTACGGGGACGAGCACGTCGGTACCTACGACAGGGTGCGCCTCTCCGAGTACATGGCCGGCTCGGTCGGCCTGGAGGAGCTCGGGATGCGGCCGAGGGACTGGTACGCCGAGCGCGGCATCGACGTGCGCCTCGGGGTGAGGGTGGAGGAGATCAACGCAGCCGCGAAGAAGGTACGCGGGGACGACGGGGAGTGGGTTCCTTACGACAAGCTCGTTCTGGCAACGGGCTCGTCGTCCTGGATCCCGCCGATGATCGGGCGCGAGAAGGACGGCGTCTTCGTCTTTAGGACGGTGCGCGACACGGAGGAGATGCTGGAGGCGGAGCCGGAGAAGGCCGTCGTGATCGGGGGCGGCCTCCTCGGCCTAGAAGCGGCCTACGGTCTCACGAACCGCGGCGCCGGTGTCACGGTCGTCCACCGCTCGGGGCATCCCATGAACCAGCAGCTCGACGGCCCCGCCGGCGCGATGCTCGCGCGCGCTATGGGCGACCTTGGCGTGGGCATGCGCCTGAACGCGCACTCCGAGGAGATCCTCGGCAACGGCAGCGTCCGGGGGGTGCGCCTGCGCGGCGGCGAGGAGCTAGACGCCGACCTCGTCGTCATCTGCACGGGCATCCGCCCGAACGCCGGGCTCGCCCGGAGGGCCGGCCTCAAGGTCAACACCGGCATCGTCGTCGACGACCACCTGAAGACCAGCGCCGAGGACGTCTACGCCGTCGGCGAGTGCGCCGAGCACGGCGGGAAGACGATCGGGCTCGTGGCGCCCGCCCTGGAGCAGGTCCGCGTCCTCTCCCGCCGCCTCCGGGGCGACGAGAACTCCCGCTACGTCCCCGGCGGCACCGCGACGCGCCTCAAAGTCATGGGCGTCGATCTAGAATCGGCCGGGGACGTCTACGGCGAGGGGCCAGGCGCCGAGGCGATCCTGAGCTCCAACCCCGTCAAGGGCATCTACCGCAAGGCCGTCGTCCGCGACGGCAGGGTCGTCGGCGTGGTGCTGCTCGGCGACACGACGGGCGGGCCGCAGCTTCTCGGCGCGGTCCGGCAGGGCGCGGGGGCCGAAGAGTACGCGGACCTGATCCTCGGCTCCGGCGGCGGGGTCGAGGCCCCCCCGCTCCCCGACGACGCCCAGGTCTGCGACTGCAACGGGGTCTCGAAGGGCCGGATCCTCGTCGCCATCACCGAGAAGGGCGCCGACACCGTCGCCAAGGTCGGCGCCGCGACGAAGGCGGGCGCCTCCTGCGGCAGCTGCAAGCCGATCATAAAGACGGTCCTCGAAGAAGCCACGGGCGGCCCGGTCGAGGAGAAGGAGGAGCTCTGCAAGTGCATGGGGCTCTCCACCGACGACGTCCGCGGCATCGTGAAGCAGCGCGGCATCAAGAGCGTCAGCGCCCTGGGCGAGGCGTGCGGCGCCGGCAAGGCCTGCTCGGACTGCAAGGTCGGCCTCACCTACGTCGTCAGCGAGGTCAACGCGAACCGCCACGAGGAGGAGCGCCACGCCCGCCACATAAACGACCGGGTACACGGCAACATCCAGAACGACGGGACGTTCTCCATCGTCCCCCGCACGCGCGGCGGCGTCACCACCGCCGACGAGCTCCGGCGCATCGCCGACGTCGCCGAGAAGTACGAGGCGCGCATGATCAAGATAACCGGCTCCCAGCGCCTCGACATCCTCGGCGTCAGAAAGGAAGACCTCCCAAGCGCCTGGGAGGACCTCGGCATGCCCAGCGGGTTCGCCTACGGCAAGGCGTTCCGCCAGGTCAAGACGTGCGTCGGCACGGAGTTCTGCCGCTTCGGCGTCGGCGACTCGACGGGCCTGGGGATCGAGCTCGAAGAGGCGTTCGAGAACCTCTACACCCCGGCGAAGGTGAAGATGGCGGCCTCCGGCTGCCCCAGAAACTGCGCAGAGTCGACCGTCAAGGACGTCGGCGTCATCGCGATCGAGGGCGGCTGGCAGGTCTGGGTCGGCGGGGCGGCGGGCATGGACGTCCGGAAGGGCGACCTGCTCGCCACCGTCGAGACGCACGAGGAGGCGGTGAGGGTCGTCAAGGCGTTCTTCCAGTATTACCGGGAGAACGGGCGCTGGAAGGAGCGCACCTACGACTTCGTCCCGCGGGTCGGCCTGGAGGAGATCAAGAAGCACGTCCTCTCCGAGGACTCCGGCGAGCCCGAGGGGCTCAGGGAGCGTCTCGCGGAGGCGAAGGCGGCCTCGTACGATCCGTGGCAGGAGCGGGTTCAGAACAAGACGAGAAACCAGTTCGCGGGGGTGGTCAATGACGGATAGCGAGCGCTGGACGAGGGTCTGCGCGGAGGACGACGTGCCGTTCCTCGAGGGCCGCAGGGTCGAGGTCGGGGGCTTCTACGTCGGCGTGTTCAACACGGAGGAGGGCTTCTACGCCGTCTACGACGTCTGCCCCCACAGGGGTGGTCCCCTCTCCGACGGGGACGTCGCCGCGGCGACCGTCACCTGCCCGCTGCACGCCCGCAAGATCGACCTGAAGACCGGCGAGGTGCTGAACGACGAAGGGCTCTCCTGCACGTTCGCCTTCTCGGTGAAGAGGGAGGAGGGCTTCGTCTACCTCGACACCCGGGCGCTGGCCTCCCTCGGGGCGCCGAGCCCCGCCTGAGCCGGGGTACCCGGCCCCCAAAAGTGGTAAAAGGATGGGGAGAGGATCACGAGCCGGAGGCGCGCCGTCGCGCCCCGGCTCTTTCGGTCGCTCCGGGCGATGGAGATGCCCGGGCGCCGCGGAGCGTGTCGAAAGGAAGGCGTCGCATGAGCGAGGGTTGGAGGGAGTTCGCGCCCTACCTCAAGGAGCTTGCCCGGGGGCCGGACAGCCTCCAGGACCTCGACCCGGAGACCGCCCGGGAGGCGACGGAGCTGATCCTGCGCGGCGTCGCGACCCCGGCGCAGGCCGCCGGCTTCTTCCTGATCGGACGCGCCAAGGGCAACGGCGCCGGGGAGCTCGCGGGCATCGCCCGGGGCCTCGCCTCCCTCGTCCGGCCGATAGAAGTCCCGGAGGGCCCACCGGTCGTCGCCGTCTCGGGCGGCTTCGACGGCAAGCTACGCACCACGAACGTCGGCGCGGTCTCCTCCCTCGTGGCCGCCGCCGCGGGCGGCAGGGTCGTCGTGCTCGCCGGGGAGGACGTCCCCCCCAAGTCCGGGCGCACGAACCTCGACGCCCTCAGGAACCTCGGCGTCGGCGCCCCCCAGACGCTCGCGGAGGCGACGGCCTCTCTCGCGGAGGACGGGCTCGCCGCCGTCTCCCCGAGGAGCTACCTGCCCGAGCTCGACGGCTTGAGGCAGCTCCGGCGGGAGATGGTCAGGAGGACGGCGCTGAACGTCGCGGAGAAGCTCGTCTCGCCGGTCGCGGGAGCACGGATGATGGTCGGCATAACGCACCGGCGGCCGTTTCTGGAGACGATGCCGGATGCCCTGAGGGCGCTCGGGGTGGAGAGGGCGCTCGTCTACCAGGCGGTCGAGGGCTCGGACGAGGCCCCGCCCGACGGCGCCTCCTCGCTCCTGCTCGTGACCCCGCGGGGCGATAAGGACGCGAGGGTCGCCCCGGAGGATCTGGGGCTCGGGCGCGCCACGAGGGCGGACATCCCCTGGGGGGGCGAGGAGGCCGAGGCCGAGAGCCTGCTCGGGGCGCTCTCGGGCGAGGAGGGCCCGGTCCTCGACATGATCCTCTACAACGCGGCCCTCAGGCTCTGGCTCGCGGACGAGGAGACGCCGCTCGCCGAGCACGTGCGCCGCGCCCGGGAGGCGATCTCCACGGGCGCGGCGTCGGCGGTCCTCGACCGGATGCGGCGGGGCGCCGCGGTCCGGGGCGGGTAGCCCCGGGGCGCTACCTCCCGCCGAGGCGGCGGGAGACCTGCTTGATGATCTCGCGCTGCACGCGCGGGTTCTTCAGCAGCTTTATCCCGAGGCGGCGGGCCTGCGGGTTTTTCAACAGCTTGAGGGCGATGCCCTTCATCATGGTTTCCTCCGTCTCGCTCGCTTCGGCCCCTTGGGGGCCTCCGAGGAAGCGATTTTACTACGCGGCCTTCTCGAGCTCGCGGCGGAGCTTCCTCTGCAGGAGCTCCAAGAGGGACTCCTCGTCCCGCGTGAGGCCGCCCTGCTCGGCCAGGATCACCTCCTCCAGGCGCTCCGCCTGGCGCGCGATCACCTCACCCTCCAGGTAGTGTTCGATCACCCGCGGGCTGACGTACGAGGCGCGCGCGATGTCCCGGGTGTTGCCGAGCCGCTCCGCCACCGCGTCTATCGCCTGGAGGACGTTCTTCTTGGCCCTCTTCTCGTCCTCCTCGGCCCCGAGCTCGGCGAGCTTGACGGCGGCGACGAGGGTCCCCGCCCAGGTGCGGAAGTCCTTCGGGGTAAACTCCCGGCCCATGATCTCCTTGATGTAGGCGTTCAGGTCGCGGCTCTTCACGTCGCGGACCTCGCCGCCCTCCTTGTACTTGAAGATCTCGTATCCGGGGAGCGCGGCGCACCGCTCGACCACCTCGCGCAGCCGCCCGTCGATCACGCACTTGCGCTGGATCTGGCCCCACTTCCCCCGGTACTCGAAGAGCATCTCGTCGCCCTTGATCGTGAGGTGCTTGCGCCTGAGAGTGGCGATGCCGTAGGTCTTGTTCTTTTTCGCGTACCGCTCGTCCCCGACGCGGAAGTAGGCCGCGTTTATGAGCCGCGTCATGCACGCGAGGACCTTCTCGCGGTCGAGCTTCTCGTGGTCGAGGTGCTCGCTCGTGATCCTGCGCATCTCGGGGAGCCGATCGCCGAAACGCAGGATGCGGTCGAACTTCTCCCTCTCTTTGCGCTCGCGGTACTTGGGGTGGTAGAGGTACTGCAACCTCCCCGCGGAGTCGTAGCCGACCGCCTGGACCTTCGCGGACGGCCCTCGTGCTATGCGAACCTCCTGCCAGGCGGGAGGGATCTTGAGGCTCTCGATGCGCGCCAGAACCTTCTCCTCGCGCACCACCTCGTCGGAGTCCGGGTAGGCGTACGAGAACCCCTTCTCCTTCGTCCCGACCCGCTTGATGCCCGTTTTGTGGAGCAGGTGCCGCCCGCGCGCTGTTACGCCCATTAGCCTGTTCTTTCCAGATCGTACGGCATGATCGCGCGAGAATATATCCGACGCCCGGAGAATACGTGTGTTACGGCGCACAAGCCGCGCGCCCCGCCCCTCAGGTCGTGCCGTCTATGGCGGAGTGGTAGCGGGACCCGAGGCGCCCGCCAAAGAAGCCCCCGAGAAGCGCCAGGAGGAGCGCGCCCGCGATAATCCCCGCCCCGGCGAGCCCGAGCTCCGTCAGGCCGCCGACGGTCGGGAGGACCGTGTTCTGGACGAACTCCTGCAGGACGTCGAAGAAACGCCCCGGGAGGAAGCTGCCGACCGCGGCGACGAGCAGGACGAGGGCCAGGCTCCACGCCACGCTCATCATCCCGTTGCGGCCCCCGTCGAAGCGGGCCATCCTCCCCGCGACGTAGCCCCCGAAGAGGTAGGCGAGGAACAGGACGACCCCGACGACCACGAGCCCCGTGATGATCGCGGCCCCTATCTCCCTGCCCTCCAGGTTGAGCGTGAACCCGAGCGGCACGAGCACGAGCCCGGCGAGGGCCAGCAGCACCAGGCCGGTGACGACCGCGATCAGGCACCCGACGAAGCTCGCGAGCCAGTCCACCCCGCCGTAGATGTCCCTCAGGCGCTCCTCGCGCTCCTCGTTCGCCTCGAAGTAGCCCCTGGGGTTGGTCTGCTCCTCTGCCTGAGCCCCGGGCGAGCCAGGGGTCCTTATGACGCGCGTCTCGGCGCCCTCCCGCCCGGGCTCCCCCTGCGAGACGGGCTGCGTGTCCTCCGCCTCGCGCGAGGCGGGGACGCGCCGGGTCGCCTCCGGGTCGTCCCCGGTCTCCCCGAGCGGCCCGGTCCGCCTGCGCCGGTCCTCGGTCCTGTCCTGCGGCCCGTTCTCCATCGCTTCCCCTCCGTCGTCCTCGCTCGTCGTGGCGAAGGTCGCGGCCCCCGCGTCCCGTAATTCTACCCCGATGCCATCCGCCACTCATTCGACGGCCCTCGGCGCCGCTCTTTGTACAACTGGCCAAAAATCCGGCTTCTCGCGCTCGTTTTGCTTGTACCCAAGGCCCTACTCACCGGCTCACCTCCTACATATTATGGCCCCGTTGGGTCAAAGGAAACACGTGGCAAGGACACGGCCCACCATCCCGGTAAGAGCGGAACGACGCAAGGACAGGAGGCACGGAGTTGGACGCACAAGCCAAGCAGCAGGTATTGCAGCAGGCCAAAGCGGCGGACGTCAAGTTCATTCGCATGTGGTTTACGGACATCCTGGGGACGCTCAAGAGCTTCGCGCTCACCGTCGAGGAGCTCGAGGACGCGCTCGACGGCGGGCTAGGGTTCGACGGCTCCTCCATCACGGGCTACAACGACATCGAGGAGTCGGACATGATCGCCATGCCCGATCCCTCGACCTTCCAGGTCTTCCCCTGGAGCCCGAAGGAGAACGCGGTCGCGAGGATGTTCTGCGACGTGCAGACCCCCGACGGCGACCCCTACGTCGGCGACCCGCGCCACGTCCTCAGGCGTGCGCTGGAGCGCGCCACGGAGATGGGCTTCGACAACTTCTTTGTCGGCCCCGAGCTCGAGTTCTTCTACTTCAAGGACTCCAACGGGACCGAGCCCCTCGACTACGGCGGCTACTTCGACCTGACGACGCTCGACGCCGCGACCAGCTTGAGGCGCGAGACGGTCCTGGCGCTCCAGCAGTTCGGCATCCACGTCGAGTACTCGCACCACGAGGTCGCGCACTCCCAGCACGAGATCGACCTGCGCTTCGACGACGCGATGACGATGGCCGACAAGGTGATGACCTACAAGACGGTCGTCAAGGAGATCGCCACGCGCCATGGCGTCTACGCGACGTTCATGCCGAAGCCCTTGCAGAACCAGAACGGCTCGGGCATGCATACGCACCAGTCCCTCTTCCAGGGCGACAAGAACGCGTTCTTCGACGGCGACGACCAGTACTTCCTGAGCGACACCGCCAAGTCGTTTATCGCCGGTCAGCTCCGCCACGCCCGCGAGCTCTCGATCATCTTCGCCCAGAACGTCAACTCCTACAAGCGGCTCGTCCCGGGCTACGAGGCCCCGGTCTACATCGCCTGGAGCCGCAAGAACCGCTCGGCGCTCGTGCGCGTCCCGGGCTTCCACCCGGGCCAGGAGAAGTCCACGAGGATGGAGCTTCGCTGCCCCGACCCCTCGGCGAACATCTACCTGACGATGGCCGCCCTCCTGCACGCCGGCCTCGAAGGGATCGAGAAGGGCTACGAGCTCCCCGAGCCCATGGAGCGCAACCTCTACAACCTCACCCACGAGGAGCGGGAGAAGATGGGCATCGAGAGCCTCCCCGGCTCCCTCGGCGAGGCCATCGAGGAGGCCGAGAAGTCCGAGCTCCTCTACAAGGCCCTCGGCGAGCACGTCTACAACCGCCTCCTCAACGTCAAGCGCGAGGAGTGGGACGAGTACCGCATGCAGGTCACCCCGTACGAGCTGGAGAAGTACCTGCCGATCCTCTAGCCGCCGGCTAAAGGAGATCGCTTCCGGGGCGCGGAGAGATCCGCGCCCCTTCTCTATGCCCCGTCGTCCAGGAGGCGCAGCACCTCGGGCAGGAGCGTCCTCGTGGTGCTGATGCCCTCGCCGGCGTAGATCGTCTCGTTGCCGGACCAGTCCCCGAAGTAGCCGCCGGCCTCCCTCAGAATGGGCGGGAAGGGGGCGCAATCCCAGGGGTTGAGGACGGGGTCGAGCATGAGGTCGGCCCGCCCGGTGGCGACGAGGGCGTGCCCGTAGGCGTCCGACCAGCCCCGTACGCCGCCCGCCACCCTCTGCACGAGCCCCCAGGCGTCTCCCCTGCCGTGCTCCTCGAAGCTCGCGGCGTCCGTGAACGAGGCGATGCCTTCTCCGAGCCTCGGGGTCTGCGCGACGCGGGCGCGGCGGCCGTTCATGTAGCAGCCGAGGCCCGTGGCGGCGGAGAGCATCTCGTCGAGGGCGGGGAAGTAGGCCACGCCGACCTCGCAGACGCCCTCGATCTCCAGCCCCACGAGGACGCCGTAGAGCGGCACGCCCCTGACGAAGGCCCTGGTGCCGTCGATGGGGTCCACGATCCAACGGTGGCTCCCCACGCTCCCCTCCTCGGTCCCGAACTCCTCCCCGACGACCGTGTGCCCGGGGTACGCCGCGCGGATGCGGGCCCGGATCACCTCCTCCGCCCCCCGGTCGGCGGCGGTCACCGGCGTGTCGTCGGCCTTCCACTCGGGCCGGACGCCGGCCTGAAAGTAACCGAGCGTGAGGCGGCCGGCCTCGTGGGCGGTCCGTACGGCGAGATCCAGGTAGGGGCGCAGGTTCTCCATGCGGGCCAAGATAGCACCGCAGCCGCCGCTAGGCTCGGGGAGGCCGCAGCAGCTCCTCGATGACCCCGGCGGTGCGCGGGCGAGCCGGGGCCGCCCCGAAGCTCCCCGCCAGGCGATCGAGGTCCTCCGGGTAATCGACGTCGTAGTGCGGCCTCCCTTCGTACAGGGAGAGGCCAGCGCCTAAAGCCTTCTCCACGGTCTCGCGGTACACGGTCTCGGTAGACCAGCGGACGTCCCGAAAGAGGGCCGCGTGGAGCGCGCGCAGCCCCAGCAGGACGTATCCTCCGTCGTCGCTCCCGACGATGGCGGCGTCGTGCGTCCGGAGCGCCCGGGACGCGGCCAGGATCTCCGCGGGCGGCAGGGTCGGGGCGTCGGTGCCGAGGATGAGGACGGGCTCCGGGCCCTCCCCGAAGAGGCGCGAGGCGGCGTCGAGCATCCTCTCCCCGAGGTCCGCCCCCCTCTGCGCGAAGAGACTGACGCCTTCCGGCAGCAGCGGCTCCAGAAGCGCGAGCCCGTCGGCCGGGGTGCCCGCGACGCTCGTGGGGCCGAGGGCGCTCGCCTTCTCCACCGTGTCGCAGACGAGAGCGGCTTGCAGCCGCGCCGCGCCCTCCGGCGGGAGGCGCAGGCGCGTCTTCGCGTTCCCGGGCAACGGGGCCTTCGCCATGACCACGATGCGAACTACGGCTACCCCTTGCCGTGCGCCCGGTAGAAGCGGGCGAGCTCGTGCGGGCTGGCGCCGAGGGCGAAGGCGGCCTGCAGGGAGGCCCAGAGGAGGAGGGTTCTCGCCGGACGCCCCTCCCACCGGCGGGCCGAGCTCACCATCGGGCCGGGCAGGTACGCCGTCTCCCCGGCCTCCTCGAGCCGGCGGACAAAGACGACGTCCTCCATGACGGGGATCTGCGGAAAGCCGCCCAACCGGTCGTGGACCTCTCTTCGGACAAAGATCCCCGAGTCCCCGTAGTAGCGGCCGAGCCTCCGGTAGAAGGGGGCGAGCGCCTCTAACCACCGCCCGAGCGCGCCGCCCTCCGGGTAGCGGAGCCGGAAGTTCCCCCGACGCAGCCGCGGCCGAGCGCGCCCTCGATCTGGGCGGCGAGGTCCATCGGCGGGACGACGTCGGCGTGAAGGAAGAGCAGCACGTCGCCGCTCGCCTCGCGCGCGCCGGCCCGAAGCTGCGCCCCGCGGCCGGGCTCGGACTCGACGAGCCTCGCCCCCAACGCGCGGGAGATCCCGCAGGTCCCGTCCGCCGAGCCGCCGTCCGAGACGACGACCTCCGAGACGCCGGGGGTCCGGGAGAGGCGTTCCAGGAGCGGGCCGATGTTCTCGGCCTCGTCGAGGGTGGGGATCACCACGGAGAGCTGCATCGCCCGGCGAGTATAGGGCATGCGTGGGTCGGCGGAGCGCGGCCCTCTTTGCCCTATAATCAACGCGTTCCCGGGACGGGGACGGCTCACGCTCAAACTAGAGGAGGACCTGGCTTGGTTCGGATCGCGACAGGACAAGAGGGCGAGGGGCTCGCGGGGGTCGAGGCGGACCTGCTCGCGGTCCCCCTCTTCGAGGGCGAGGACGTCCCTCGGGAGCTGGCCGGCGAGGCGGCCGGGGTGCTGAAGGACGGGGACTTCTCCGGCAAGAAGGGCTCTTCCGCCCTCGTCTACAACCCCGACGGCCTCCGGTCCCCGAGGCTCCTACTCGTCGGCCTGGGCGCCCGCTCGTCCTTCGGGCTGGACGCGCTCCGGCGCGCCGCCGCCACGGCCGCGACGCGGGCCCGCTCCCTGAAGCTCGACAGCGCGGCCTTCGCCCTGCCCGTCGCGGAGGGCTCGGCAGCCCGCGTCGCCGCCGCCGAGGCCGCGGCCGAGGGGGCGGCCCTCGGGCTCTACCGCTTCGACCGCTACAAGAGCGGAGCCGACGGGCACGAGCTCTCGACCTTTACCATCGTCTCCGATGATGAGGGCGTCGCCGGAGGGGCGGAGACCGGGGCGAAGCTCGCGGCGGGCGCCGTGCTCGCCCGCGACCTCCAGAACGAGCCCTCGAACACGGCGACGCCCGAGTATCTCGCGCAGAGGGCGCGGGAGATAGCAGAGCGCCACGGCATGGACGTCACGGTCCTCGACCGGGCGGCGATCGAGGCCGAGGGCCTCAACGGCCTCGCGACGGTGGGACGGTCGGCCGAGAACGAGCCGCGATTTATCGTGCTGGAGCACGGGCGGGGCGGCGACGAGGCGCCGGTCGTGCTCGTCGGCAAGGCCGTCACCTTCGACTCGGGCGGCATCTCCATAAAGCCCTCGGCCGGCATGGAGGACATGAAGTACGACATGAGCGGCGGGGCCGCCGTCCTCGGGGCGATGGAAACCGTGGGCTCACTCGGGCTCCCCGTCAACGTCGTCGCCCTCGTCCCGTCGACCGAGAACCTCCCCGACGGCAACGCCTTCAAGCCCGGGGACGTCCTCGCGCTCCACTCCGGCAAGACGACCGAGATCGTCACCACCGACGCCGAGGGGCGTCTGATCCTGGCCGACGCCCTCTCCTACGCCAAGCGCTACGGCCCCGCCGCGGTGATCGACTGCGCGACCCTCACCGGCGCGTGCCACGTCGCCCTCGGGGACCACGCGTCCGGCCTAATGGGCAACGACGACGCGCTTATAGAAGAGGTGCGCAGGGCGGGCGAGGCCTCCGGCGAGCGCGCCTGGCACCTCCCCCTCTTCGAGGAGTACACCGAGCAGATCAAGGGCAACACCGCCGACATCAGAAACTCCGGCGGGCGCTACGGCGGCGCCCTGACCGCCGGCGCCTTCCTCAAGGAGTTCGTCGACTACCCCTGGGCCCACCTGGACATCGCGGGGGTCGCCTACAGCGCCAAGGCGAGAAACGCCTACACCCCGAAGGGCGGCTCCGGCACCCCGGCCCGCCTGCTCGTGGAGTTTCTGAGGGGCCGCGCCGGCGACGGGGGCGCGCCATGATCGTCCAGATGATCACCGTCGGCCCGTTCCAGGAGAACTGCTACATCCTCGGGACGAGGCGACGGGGACGGGGGCGCTCGTAGACCCCGGGGACGAGGCGGCGCGCATCGCGATCGCGGTCGAAGGGACGAACCTGGAGATCTCGCAGATTATCGTCACCCACGCCCACATCGACCACGTCGGCGCCATCGCCCCCTCGCGGACGAGTACGCCTGCCCCGTCCTCATGCACGAGGAGGCCGAGGCGATGCTCCAGACCGTCCCCCAGCAGGCGGTGATGATGGGGATGCGCTTCGGCAAGGTCCCCGCGGTCGACCGGAACATAGCGGACTACGAGGTCGTCGAGGTCGGCGGGCTCCGCCTGCACGCGCTCTACACCCCCGGTCACGCCCCGGGGCACCTCGCGTTCCTCGTCGAGGACCAGAACCTCGTCTTCTCGGGGGACGCGCTCTTCGCGGGGAGCGTCGGCCGGACGGACCTGCCGGGAGGGAGCATGGAGCTGCTCATGCACAGCATCGAGGAGCGGCTGCTCCCCCTGCCCGACGAGACGCGCGTCCTCTCCGGCCACGGCCCGCAGACAACGGTCGGCCGCGAGCGGATGACCAACCCGTTCCTGCAGGGCCCCATGGGGGGCGCGTTTTGAGCGAGAGCGTCCGCCAGCACCGGGAGTCCGCCCCCGACCACGTCCGGGTCGCCGTCGTCACGATCAGCGATTCGCGGACGCCGGAGACCGACACCGGCGGGAACACCGCCGTCGAGCTCCTCGAAGGGGGCGGGCACGAGATCGTGCACCGCGAGATCGTCCCCGACGACGCGCCGAGGATAGAGGAGACGCTCACGGGCCTGCTCGCCCGCCGCGAAGTGGACGCGGTGGTCACGACCGGGGGCACCGGCATCTCCGCCCGCGATACGACCTACGAGGTGGCGAGCCGCCTCATCGACAAGAAGCTCGACGGCTTCGGCGAGATCTTCCGCTCCCTCTCGTACGAGGAGATAGGGTCCGCGGCCTTTCTGAGCCGCGCCATCGCGGGCGCCTCCGGCTCCAGGTTCGTCGCCTGCCTGCCGGGATCGCGCAACGCCGTCCGCCTCGCGGTGGAGAAGCTGCTCGTCCCGGAGCTCTCTCACGTCGTCTTCGAGCTGCGCAAGCACAGAGAGGAAGCATAAAACATGGAACGCGAACCCCTCTCCCCCGAGCTCGACACCCTCTGGCGCCGGCTCTGGAGGAGTGGCAGGACAACGACGAGGAAGACCTCATCCTCGACCCCGACAGGTTGGAGTCGCTCGAGGCCGAGATCCCCGCGCTCGAGGGCCGCATAAAGACCGCCCTGGCCTACCTCCAGCGCGCCTACTACATTCAGTACCGCTCCGGCGTGGGCGAAGACGGCATAGAGCCGATCCTCTACGACGTCTACGAGCCGCGCTAGCCCCGAGAGACCGCGAGCAACGCCGGGGGCAGACCTGTAGAATACCGGGCCGCGAAACGGCGGCTTCTGGACACGAGAACATCGCGGAGGTACCCCTTGCAGACCACCACACAACGCACGGAGCGTCGCGGCGTCGCCCGCCTGAGAGAGCTGGGGGCAGTCGTCCTGATGCTCGTCGCCATACCCCTGATCGCCTCATGCGGTGGAGGCGGAGAGGGCAACGAGGGCGGCGGCAACGGCGGCGGGGGCGGCGAGCAGGCTAATGGCGGTGGAGGGGGTGGCGGCACTCAGGGCGGAGGCACGGGAGGCGGCGGAGACAGGCCGCCGATCTCCAGCGTGAGGTCCGTTATCGCCTCTCCCAACAAGGAGTCCCTCAACGGCGACCGCGCTCGCATCAGGGGCGCGGAGGTGCGCAACATCGTCAGCGAGCGCGCCTTCTTTGTGGGCGAGAGCGATGCCGAGCAGCTCCTCGTCATCAACGTCGGCGACGAGGTCGCGGTGAGCGAGGGGCAGAACGTCATCGTCGCGGGCAGGCTGAACAATCCGCGCCCGCAGCTGGAGGAGCAGCTCTCGCTCAGCCCGGAGGAGGCGACGGCCGTGAACGATCAGGAGGTCTTCCTCAGGGCACCGCAGGTCAAGCCGCAGGAGGGTTAAGCCCCTCCGCGCAGGGGACACGAGGGGGTTGGATCCGCGAGGATCCAACCCCCTTCTCCGTGCCGCCGGGCGCCCGATGCCGGTTAAACTGACGGACGCCAACCCGTCCGGAAGGAGCGCCGAGCTTGATAAAGGCTTTCGTGGAGCGCCACCCTCTAGCCGTCGCGCTCTTGCTGGCGGCGTCGTCGTTCGGCATCGCCGTCCTCAGCGTCACCGCGTCGCGCAGGCCCGTGGTCTCTGACGTCGGCGACGTGGCGCCCGAGGACCTCGAGCCGCCGACGGAGGGCGAGCAGACCCTCGCCCTCTTCTGGAGCACGGAAAACTTCTTCTGGTTCGCCGTCGCCCTGCTCGCCGTCGGGCTGCTCGCCTGGGCGGGATGGCTGCGCGAGGCCGGGTTCGGATGGCCCCGGCGGTGGCGCAACGCTCGTCTCCTCGCCCTCCCCCTCCTCGTCGGTGTCCTCGCCCTCTCCGACGGCGTCAGGGTTCCGGGGGTCTGGATCTTCCTCGCCACGCTGGCGACGGTGCTGGTGGCGGTGTTCGGCGAGGAGGCGCTCTTCAGGGGCTTGATGCTGCGCGTCCTGGCGCCCTCGGGGCTCCTCCGGGCGGTGGTCGCGACGTCGCTGCTCGCCGGAGCCCTGACCCTGGGCGTCTCGGTGCTCACGGGGCCGTGGCCCGAGGCCGTCCAGGCGACCGCGCTGGCGACCTGCGGCGGCTTCACCTACGCGGCCCTGCGCTGGCGCACCGCCTCGCTCTGGCCCGCCGTCCTAGCCCACGCCCTGATCTCGCTGTCCGTCGCGATCTCTACCCCCGGAGCCACCCTGTACCTGATCGTGCTCCTCCTCGGCACGGTGGGCTTCGTGGCCTACGGCCTCTTCCTGCTACGAAACCCGCGGGCGCGGGAGGACGGCGGCCCTCCCCTGCGCCCACCGCGAGGGGCGAACGGAGCGGGCAAAAGGGGAGGCCCGCCGCGATAAGCTAGCGGCGGGCCTCCCCTTTGGTGATCGGCGTCTGCCCCTAGGTGACGGTGAGCTTGTGGCCCTGCTGCTTGTAGCGGTCCGCCATCTCCTCCAGGGTGATCGGCTCGTAGTCCCCCGCGTGGCCGGCCTGGCCGAAGGCCTCCATGCGCGCCCGGACGACCCCCTTCATCGCCTCGCGCGCGGGCTTGAGGTAGTAGCGCGGGTCGAACTCGCCGGGCTCCTCGGCGAAGGCCTTGCGGATCGCGCCGGTAGCGGCGAGCCTGAGGTCGGTGTCGACGTTGACCTTGCGGACGCCGTGCTTGATGCCCTCCTGGATCTCGCGCACCGGCACCCCGAAGGTCGGCCGGATCTCGCCGCCGTACTGGTTGATGGTGTCGACGAGCTCCTTGGGCACACTTGAGGAGCCGTGCATGACGAGGTGCGTGGTCGGGAGCCTCTTGTTGATCTCCTCTATGATGTTCATCGCGAGCACGTCGCGGTCGGGCTCGCTGGTGAACTTGTACGCCCCGTGGCTCGTCCCTATTGCCACCGCCAACGCGTCCACCCCGGTCCGCTCCACGAACTCCACGGCCTGGTCCGGGTCGGTCAGGTGCACCTCGCCGGAGCCCACCCCGTCCTCGATGCCGCCCAGGGTACCGAGCTCGCCCTCCACGGTGACGCCGCGCTCGTGCGCCATCTCGACTACCTCACGCGTGACCCGCACGTTGTACTCGAAGTCCGCCGGCGTCTTGCCGTCCTCCATCAACGAGCCGTCCATCATCACGCTCGTGAAGCCGAGGTCGATCGCGCTTCGGCACGTGTCGGGGCCGTTGCCGTGGTCCTGATGGAGCGCGACCGGGATTTCCGGGTACACCTCGGCCGCCGCGAGCATCAGGTGGTAGAGGAACCGGTCGTTCGCGTACTTGCGCGCCCCCCGCGACGCCTGGATGATGACCGGAGAGTTCGTCTCCCGCGCCGCCTCCATGATCGCCTGTACCTGCTCCAGGTTGTTGACGTTGAACGCCCCCACCCCGTAGCCGCCCTTCGCCGCCTCGTCGAGCAGCTGCCGCATCGTTACGAGCGCCACGAATTCCTCCTTCTATGGGTTGTGATACCGCCCGCGAAAGGGTGCGCGAGCTTCACCTCAGTATATTGTCCCCCCGCCGCTTCGCACAGAAAAGCGCCCCCCGAAGGGGACGCCTCTTGAAGCGTCGTGCTTTTTCGCCTAGACCCGCTCGGCCTGGACCACGTAGCGGGCGAACCAGTTCGGGCCCTCGGTCCAGTAATCCCCGAAGTTCTCTATGCAGGTCTGCAACGAGACCATGTCGTTGCCGGAGGACGGGGGGTTCATGACCCACGTGTCGGTCGGGGAGACCTCCACGATGTTCGTGACGGCGTAGTTGTACACCTCGCCGTTGGAGTCGGTGAGCGTGATCTCGTCGCCCGCACCGAGACGCGGCAGGTCGTAGAAGATGTGGTCGCTCGCCGTCCCGGGGTACCCGAGCCTGTGTCCGGCGATGTACGTGTTGGCACCTTCCTGCCAGGGGAACCCGGTGCTGGTCACGTGCTGAGTGCCCGCCTCGAGCGCGGCCTCGGAGTCCTCGTTGATCACCGGTACGTTCTCGATGCCGAGCGCCGGGACCGTTAGGTACATCGTCGGGTCCTCCGGCGCAACAACCGCCTCGGCCTCGCGCCGCTCCTCGGCGGCCGCCCTCTCCTCCGCAGCCCGCTCCCTGGCGGCCTCCTCCTCGGCGGAGCTCTCCTTCGCCCGAGCCTCGTCGGCCACCCTCTCGGAGACCGCCGCGGGCGGGTCCTCGATCGCGGGCGTCTGGACGCGCTCCACCTGGCCCGCGTCCCCGGTCAGCGCGGAGCCCAGACCCAGGTAGGCCAGCGCCCCAACGGCCGCGACGACCAACCCGACGAAGATGTACAGGCCCGTCCGCGGACGCCGCTTCTGCATCCGCCTCTGGGCACGCCGTCCCCCGTGCCGTTTCCTGTCCATGAGTGCCATAACACAAATCTTAGCAGCCCTGTATAGAAGAAGGAAGATCAGGCGCAGATTTTTTTAGGTTTCATGAAGGTTTATTTAGTGGTTTGAATGCGCTGGGATCGTACGCACGGAGGGTTCCTGGCGCGCGGGTTAGTATCCTCCCGGTGAGGCTGCTCGAGGAACATAGGGCCGGGGTTCTGTCGTGCACGAGGTGCTTTCCGGGTCTGCCCGGGGCTGCGGCTCCGGTCGTGGATCTGCCGAAGGCGGTGCGGGCGATGCTTGTGGCGCAGGCACCGGGCTCTACGGAGGTTCGCACCCGGCTGCCCTTCACAGGGCCCGCGGGCAGGCGGCTCGCGGGGTGGTTCGAGCGGGCGGGGGTGTCTCGGGAGGAGATCTACCTGTCGGCGATAGCCCGGTGCTTCCCGGGGAAGGCGAAGGGCGGCGGGGACCTCGTGCCGTCGCGCGCCATGGTTCGCAACTGCCGCCCGCACCTCGAGCGGGAGCTGGAGCTTTTGAAGCCTGAGGTCGTCGTCCCGGTCGGTGGTCTTGCCATAAAGGAGTTGCTCGGTATCGGCCGTCTCTCCGAGGCCGTCGGGAAGGCCATCGTGCGCGGTGGGGTGGTATATGTACCCCTGCCCCACCCGTCCGGGGCTTCTACCTGGCTCAACCGACCGGAGAACAAGGAGCGTCTGGCCGTCGCGTTGGGCCTGTTGGGGGAACGCATCGCCGCCCTGCGGCGGGGAGAAAGAGGGGGCATCGACCTTTGACACGGGGACGAACGGGGCGTCGAGTGGCGCGCAGGAGGGGCCCAGCATCGTCGCGCGGGGGCTCCGCAAGAGCTACGAAGGTTTCGAGGCGGTCAGGGGCGTGGACTTCGAGGTGCGCCGGGGGGAGTGCTTCGGGTTTCTCGGGCCCAACGGGGCCGGCAAGACCACGACGATGAAGATGATCTACGGCGCCGCGATCCGCACCGGCGGGGAGCTCACCGTCGCGGGGCTCGACGTCGGGCGCGAGGAGCGTGCCGTAAAGCGGCGCATCGGGGTCGTCCCTCAGGAGAACAACCTCGACGAGGACCTGAAGGTAAAGGAGAACCTCCTCGTCTACGGCCGCTACTACGACATGCCGAGGAAAGAGACGTTGCGGCGGGCCGAGGAGTTGCTCGAGTTCGTGGAGCTCACGGAGAAGGCAGACGCCGAGGTCGAGCACCTCTCCGGCGGGATGAAGCGGCGGCTCCTCATAGCCCGCGCGCTCATAAACGACCCCGAGATCGTCGTCCTCGACGAGCCGACCACGGGGCTCGACCCCCAGGCCAGGCACCTCGTGTGGGAGCGGCTGCGGGAGCTCACGTCGGAGGGGAAGACCCTGATCCTCACGACCCACTACATGGAGGAGGCCGCCCAGCTCTGCGACCGGCTCGTCGTCATGGAGGACGGCAGGATCATTGCCCACGGCTCCCCCGACGAGCTCGTGAGGGAGTACGTGAGCCCCGAGGTGCTGGAGCTGAGGGCGGGGAAGGATGCCCTGGAGAAGCTGCTGCCCCTGGTCGAGGACCACTCCGACGCCGTCGAGCGGGCCGGGGAGGCGCTGCTCGCCTACACGTCCGACGCGGGCCTGTTGCAGGATCGGATCCGCGACTCCGGCGTACCCGTCGAGAACACGCTGCACAGGAGGGCCGGCCTCGAAGACGTCTTCATGAGGCTCACGGGAAGGCGGCTGATCGACTGATGGACGCCGTGAGAATACCCTCGCCCCGCGGGACGCTCCGGGTGTGGCAGCGCAACGCGACCATCTTCCGCAAGTACTGGAAGACCGCACTGCTGCCGAACCTCTTCGAGCCGCTCCTGTACCTCGCGGCCCTGGGGCTCGGGCTCGGGGCGTTCATCCAGGCCGGCGGGGTCGGCGGGCAGAGCTACGTGCAGTACATAGCGCCGGGCCTCCTGGCGAGCAACGCGATGTTCGCGGCCTCGTTCGAGAGCACCTTCAACACCTACGTCAAGATGAAGATAGAGCGGGTCTACGACGCCATAGTGACGACCCCCGTGAACGTCGAGGACGTCGTCGCGGCGGAGTACCTGTGGGCGGGGACGCGGGCGGCCCTTTACGGGACGGGGTTCCTCTCGGTCCTCGCCGTGCTCGGCGTCGTCTTCGACGAGCCGCTCATCCGCTCGTTCTGGGCGATCCTGATCCCGCCGACGCTCCTGCTGATCGGGGTGATGTTCAGCGTCACGGGGACGCTGTTCACCAGCCTCATCGACCGCATAGACCTCTACGCGTACTACTTCACGCTCGTCGTCACGCCGCTGTTCCTGTTCAGCGGCATCTTCTTCCCCATAACGGACTTCCCGGCGCCGGTGCCCCAGATCGCCTGGTTCACCCCCCTCTACCACGCGGTGAACGTCTGCCGCGAGCTCGCGATCGGCCCGTCCCCCGGCGTGCTCGTCGACGTGGCGTGGATGCTGGTCTTCACCGCCGCCCTCTTCCTGCTGCCGATCTACTTTATGCGCAAGCGGCTCATAAGCTAGGCGGCGGGCTGCCCCTCTGCGAGAGATCCGGCGGGACATCCCGGACCGGGCTTTAGTGCTACGATCTTCCGATGTTCGAGGAGACCTACACCGTGCGCGAGGCGGAGGTTCGGGACGAGACCGAGATCGCCGGCCTCGTCGTCGAGGGGTTCCTGGACAAGTTTCGCCCGATCTTCGGGCGCGGTATGGACCGGTCGGTCTGGATCATGGAGAAGTGGGTCCGCCTGGAGCACACCGTGGGCGGGGTCCGCTCGCTCGTCGTCGAGGTCGCGGCGACGGGAGAGATCGCCGCGAGCGTCGGGGTGCGCGTCGGGGAGTCCGACGACGACGCCCTCTCCGGGGGCTTGTGGGAGTCCCTCAAGCGCGCCCTGGGCTTCTTGCGCGCCTCCTGGGCGGCGACCCTGCTCTCGTATCCGCGCTACGCCGCGAGCTACCGGGAGGCCTACGTGGAGCGGCTAGTCGTCTCCCCCGCCCACCGCAACGGCGGGATGGCCCGCGCCCTCCTCGACGCCTCCGAGGACCTCGCCCGGGAGACGGGCAAGGCCACCGTCGGGCTGCACGTCAGCGCCGGCAACATCCCGGCCCTCAGGCTGTACGAGTCGTACGGGTACGAGGAGGTCTCGGAGCAGCGCTCGGTGCTCACGGGGTACTTTCTGGGCATCCGCAGCTGGCTGTACCTGCGCAAGGAGATCCAGGACAAGTTCGGGAGGGACGGGGCCTAGCGGCCGTTGGGGGCGTCTTCGGGGCCCTCGGGCTCCTCGTGATCCTGGCGTCGGGAGCGCTCGCGCGGGCGGAACTCCTTCCACGCCTCGGGCCACTGGAAGAGATCCTCGGGCACCTCCGAGAGCGGTTCCTCTCTCCTCCCTTCGGCCGGCTCCGCCGGGCGGCGCCTGATGACCCTGGGCCGATCCTCGTTCCCGTTGCTGGAAGGGTCTTCGCGTTGCGCGCCGTCGGCCTCATCCCCGGCGCCCTCTTCGGCCCCGGGCTCCTCCTCGGGAGAAGTCCCCTGTGGCGAATCGTAGCGGCCGTGCTGCTTGCGGACGACGTTCGGGGTGGTCGGGTCCTCGGGCGAGGTCCCGGGGGCCTCGGCGGCGGGTTCCGCGTCGTCGGGTAACCCTTCCTCGTCTTCGTAAGGGGGCTCTTCGACCATCGCCTCCAGGTACCGGGAGTCCCCGGTGAAGAACGCGAGCACCTGGGCGTTGAACTCGCCGGTACGCTCCAGCATCGGCAGGTGGCCCGCGTTCTCGACCAGCACGACCTCAACGGTGGGGAGCGCCCGGGCCCAGTCCGAGGCCGCCTGGGGGTCCACGATCTGGTCTTCCTCCCCGACGATGACGAGCACGGGCACCTTTATGATGCCGGCCTGGCGGACCAGCCGGCCGCGCGAGAGCTCGCGCCGGGCGACGTTGAGGGTCTTCGTTACGGAGGCCGGGGTCGCCATCCCGGCGTCGTCGATCGCCTCCTCGGTCAGGTCGCCGGAGTCGGAGACGAACGGGCGCATCCAGAGCCCGCGCAGGGGCCTGAGGTAGCGGCCCAGGGTGTAGAACAGGGGACCCACGACCGGGAGGGTGGCGAGCCAGAGGAAGGTCGGCAGGTCCATCTGGTCCTCGTCGGCCGGGGTGGCGACGAGGACGAGCCGGCCGACGACGTCCGGGTGGTCCGCGGCGAGCTTAACGGCCATCGCGCCGCCGAGGTCGTGCCCGACGACCGCGGCCCGCGTGAGGCCGAAGTGGGCGCAGAAGGCGTACAGGAGGCGGCTGCCGTAGCGGACGCCGTAGCCGGAGATCGGCTTGTCCGACTCCCCGAAGCCGGAGAGGTCCAGGGAGTAGACGGTGAAACGCTGGGCGAGGCGGTTGGCGAGGCGCTCCCAGACCCTGCCCGAGGAGAGCCAGCCGTGCACGAGCAGCACCGGCGGGCCGCCGCCGGAGACGCGGTAGCGGATCCAGCTGCCCTCGAGCTCCAGGTACTCGGTGTCGCGGGCGCTGTCCACCTCGTCCGTGCGCCGCCCGAGCGCGACGGAGGCCGCGACGAGAACGCCCACCAGCAACACCACCACGATGATGACTGCGCTCATGGTCGAATGATAACCCAACCCGTCACCCCAAACACACGGCCGGGGCCGGTCCCCGTCAGGGGCGCGAGGCGCCCGTGCGGCCCGCCCTCTCCCGTTCGTCCGTGGGCGGCGCGGGCTCCTCCCCGTCGTTCGGAGCGGCGCCGAGGGGCTTCACGTAGAGCTCGTCCAGGAGGACGGTTACGACGGCGGCGGTCGGGACGGCGAGGATGATGCCGGCGAGACCGAGGAGGTCGCCCATCGCGAGGACGGCGAGGATCACGACGACGGGATGGAGGCGCACGCTGCGGGCCATCACCATCGGGGAGACGACGTGCGCCTCGACCTGGTGGATCACGACGTAGACGACCACGACGAGGAGGGCCTTCGTCGGGGAGTCGACGAAGGCGACGAGGATCGGGGGGACGGCGGCGATGATCGGGCCGAAGAACGGCACGATCTCGAGGACGCCGGTGAGGACGGCGAAGGTGAAGGCGAACTCCACGTCCAGGATGACGAGCGAGATCCAGGTGAGGACGAAGATCAGGGCCATCGCCGCGAGCTGGCCGAGGATCCAACCGGAGACCCGCCGCCTTATGAGGTCGAGGATCTCCTCGACCCGCCCGCGCCTGTTGAGCGGGAAGAGCGCGAGGATGCCGTTGAGGAGCGGCCTCGGGTTGGAGACCATGTACAGCGCCATGACGACGGCGCCCAGGGCTTGCAGGAGGAGCCCGGCCCCGCGCGTCGTTATCCGCCACAGCTCGCCGGCCCTCTGTATGACCTGCTGGACGGCCTCGGTGAGGTCGAGGCTCGCCACGCCGCCGGAGCCGCCCAAAAAGGGGTAGCGTTCGCCTGTCGCCTGCACGTAGTCCTGCACCCGGCGCACCACCCCCGGCGCCCGGGCCAGAAACTCACCGCCCTGGTCCAAGAGGAGGGGCAAGACGATGTAGCCGAGGAGCCCGAGCGCCACGACCACGCCCATCACCACCGCGATCAGCGCCAAGGAGCGCGGCAGCCCCAGCCGCACGAGGAAATCCACGGCGGGGGCGAGCACCAGGGCAATGAGCAGGGCGAGGACCAGAACCTCTACGACCCCGATCAGCTCGTAGAGGAGCAGTCCCCCGGCCACGATAAGCCCCAGGACGAGCGCGAAGCGCGCCGATTGCAGGAGCCCGGAGCCCAAAGCGCTAACCTACGGGTGGGTTGCGGAGGATGCCTCGGCGCGCCTCAGGAACCCCAGCGGCTGCCGACGACCTGCCGGACGAGGTAGGAGGCGATGAGGGTCGAGACGAGGGAGAAGCCCGCCTTGAGGAGCGCCTCCTTGAAGTCGTCGCTCACGCCCCGGACCTCGGGCTCCTTTATGAACCTTTCGGCCAGCCGGCTCGCCAGAGCGTAAGCGATGCCGCTCGACAGGATCGTGATCAACCTCTTCTGCGTTTCGTCGTCCACCCGCGAGACCTCCCGCCTCCGTCGCCTACGAGGCCCGGCCGGCAGCCGGACCCATGCTATGGGTCACGATTCTAACGCCGATCGTCCTCGAACACGGCGGGCGCGGGCGGCGCCCCTCCCTCAGCTGGCCTTCGCCCCCGCCACGCGCGCGGCACCCATGCGGTAAAGCTCGCCGAGCTGCGACCTGATGGTCTCCCTGCAGCAAAAATCGGCGTAACAATCCACGCAGTAGACGACCTCTTCCGGACGTCCCGGGTGCAGGTCGTGCTCCATCATGAAGTCCAGAAGCTCCCGAAAGCCCTCGCCGACCTGATCCACGAACTCCGAAAAGGAGATCTTGCCGCAGATCAAACGCTCACAAGCATCCGAAAGCTCGAGCCTACCCAGACGACGGTTGGTGTGCCGTACTATGAGCCCGGGGATGATCTCCTCCACGCCCGACTCCTCCTTCGCCACTACGGCCCCTTTCTAGCCCCGTAAGACGAGTTGTCCCTTTGTTTTCCCCATTCAATCCGACCCCCCTTTTTGGTCGGTGCGTAGAGTCTACGGATGCGTAATCGTTTTGTAAAGTGCCTCACCTTTGGAGGGGGTATGTATACTCGCCGCCATGACACCGAGGGGGAGCCGGGACTTGCAAGCACGCGACGCTAACACTTCCGCCGCCCCGAGAGCGCCCGCCTGGTCGTCGTCGGCGCGGGGTTCGCCGGGGGCTCCTTGTTGAGGAACCTCCCCGCCCCGCTCCGGCGCCCCTCCGAGACGCTCCTCGTGGACCGGGCGGACGAGCACGCGTTTATACCCCTGATCCACGAGGTCGCCGTCGGGCGCGTCCACCCGGATACGGTCCGCCTGCCCGTAGCCTCCGCCGCCGACGACCACGCCTTCCTGCGTACCGAGGCGCTAGGGGTCGACCTCGGGGAGAAGGTCCTCCGCACCTCCTCCGGCGACGTCAGCTACGAGTACCTCGTCCTCGCCCCCGGCAGCGTCGCGGTACCGCCCCCGAGGGCCTCGGCGACGGCTTCCAGACCTTCTGGAGCCTCGACGACGCGCTGAGGTTGAGGCACGCCCTGAACGAGGCCTGGCGGAGCGCGACGAGGGGAAGCGGTCTACCCGAGGGCGGGCTCACGGTCGCCGTCGCGGGCGGCGGGGCCACCGGGGTCGAGCTGGCGGCCGAGATCGCCGTCCTCTTCGACTACCTGAGGAGGAGGACCGTCCGGCCGCCGGCCGAGGAGCCGCGGGTGGTGCTGTTCGAGGCCACCGACCGGCTCATGGGCTGGCTGGATCCCTTTTTTCACCGGGTCGCGATGGAGGAGCTCGGGCGGCTCGGGGTCGAGGTGCGGCTCGACGCCCCCGTGAGCGACGCGGACGGCTCGGGGGTCGTGGCCGGGGGGAGAAGACGCCGGCGGGCGTCCGGGTATGGACCACCGGGGTGCGGGCGGCCCCGCTCGTCCGGGACCTGCCGGGGAGCACGACGAGGGGGCAGGGCGCGCGTGACGGACCGGCTGACGCTCCCCGACCACCCGGAGGTGTACGTGCTCGGGGACGGCGGCCGGTACGAAGATCCGCGCCTGGGCCCCCTGGCCCCGTCGCCTCCCTCGCCGTCCAGCAGGGGCCCTGGGTCGCCCGGGACCTCAAGCGCAGGCTCCGGGGGCGCGCTCCCGCAGGGGACGGCCGCCCTTCCGCTTCTTCGACCGCGGGTACGCCGTGAGCCTCGGGCCGGAGAGCGGGGCCGCCGTCGCGCTCGGGGCGCGGCTCAGGGGCCCGGCCGCGCAGGCGCTCTACAGGAGCATCTTCCTCTACTACATGAAGAGCCGCAGGGGCCGCCTGCTGGCCGGGGCGGACTGGGCGCTGGAGCGCGTCGGGCGCGTCGGGTTCGACGCGCGGACGGCGGATCGGTACCGCAGCCCCGAAGGGCCCTAGGTTCTGCCGGAGGCCTCTCCGGCGAGGTGGCGAGCCACGATCCCGGGGACGTCCTCGGGGCCGACGCGGGTGTACCAGACGTCGTCCGGGAAGACGAAGACGACCGGCCCCTCCTCGTGGCGGCGGCTGCAGCCGTTGCGCAGCACCGCCGATGCGGAGATGCCAAGCCCCTCGACCTCCTCGCGAAAGCGCTCGTAGAGCTCACCCCCGCCCTTGGCCCCGCAACGCCCCTCCCGGGCGTCGTGCACACGAAGATCTTCCGCAAGCCTGCCATATTCTTATTGTAAGCCGTGATCTGCCGACGGCAATCGGCCCCGAACGGCACGCGTGAAGCGCTTCTCCTGGTGGGGGAGGCCGAGCCGCCGTCGCAGGACTGGCGACGGCGGCGGCCAGATCTCCCGGTTAGAAAGCGAGGGGGCCGAGGTGCCCATCTCCTGTTCCTGCTGGCTGATGCGACGGGCCTGGCCGCTCTTCTTCCCGCCTGGGCGACCGTCTCGGCGACGGCGGGGGCGACGCGCTCGTCGAAGACGCTCGGGATCACGTAGTCCTCCGAGACCTCCTCCTCGGTGATGACCTCGGCGATGGCGCGGGCGGCGGCGAGCTTCATCTCCTCGTCGATCTCGCGGGCGCGCACGTCGAGGGCGCCCCGGAAGATGCCCGGGAAGCAGAGGACGTTGTTGATCTGGTTCGGGTAGTCGCTGCGCCCGGTGGCGATGATCCTGGCGTGACCGAAAGCCGCCTCCGGCATGATCTCCGGCTCCGGGTTTGCCATCGCGAAGACGATGGGGTCCTCGTTCATCGTGTCGAGGTGGTCCGGCGTCAGCACCCCGGGGACGGAGAGGCCGAGGAAGAGGTCCGAGCCGCGCATGGCCTCCGTGAGGCCGCCGGTGAGGTTCTCGGGGTTGGTGTGCTCGGCGAACCACCGCTTGGAGGCGTTCAGCCCGTCGCGCCTCCGGTGGACGATGCCGCGGGAGTCGCAGCCTACGACGTGCTCGACCCCGGCGGACATCAGGATCTTGGCGCACGCCACGCCCGCCGCCCCGATGCCGTTCACGACGACCTTGAGGTCCTTCATCTCCTTGCCCACGATCTTCAAGGAGTTGATGAGCGCGGCGAGGACGACGACCGCGGTGCCGTGCTGGTCGTCGTGGAAGACCGGGATCTCGAGCTCGCGCTTGAGGCGCTCCTCGATCTCGAAGCAGCGCGGCGCCGAGATGTCTTCGAGGTTTATGCCGCCGAAGGCGGGCGCGATGCGCTTGACGGTCTCGATGATCTCCTCGGTGTCCTTGGTGTCGAGGCAGATGGGAAAGGCGTCGACGCCCGCGAACTCCTTGAAGAGCATCGCCTTGCCCTCCATCACCGGCATCGCCGCCTCGGGGCCGATGTCCCCGAGGCCGAGGACCGCGGTGCCGTCGGAGACGACCGCGACGGTGTTCCGCTTGATCGTGAGGTTGAAGGCCCGCTCGGGCTCCGCCGCGATCGCCTTGCACACCCGCGCAACGCCCGGCGTGTAGGCCATGGAGAGGTCGTCGCGCGTCCGGATGTTCATCTTCGAGCGCACCTCGATCTTGCCGCCGAGGTGCATGAGGAACGTCCTGTCGGAGATGTTGAGCACTTGCGTGTCTTCGAGCGCGTCCACCGCCTCGACGATGCTGCGCCCGTGGTCCGAGTTTCGCGCGTTTACCGTGATGTCCCGGACGGTCTTGTCGCCGCCTATGCGGACGATGTCGACCGCGCCGACCAATCCCCCAGCCTCGCCTATGGTCGTGAGGATCGCCCCCAGAGACCCCGGTTGGTGCGGGAACTCGACCCGCAACGTCATGCTGTAGCTCGCGCTCGGTATGGCCTCCATGGAACCCTTCCTTTCCCTCCGGCTTCCCCCGCCGGTCCTCGATCGTCTGCGCCGCGGATTCTACGTACCCCGGCCGGGCCCAGCAAATGCGCCTGGGGAACGCCGATCTACTCCGCGGTCGACGAGGGGACAACGGAGGACGGCGCGTCTTCGGCCCGTCGCGCGCCGGCCCTTCTCGACGACGGGAGCCAGCGCCCGGCTCGGTCGACGCCGCTGGCTCCCGCCGCGTGGGGCCGTTTATACGGGCAGGTACTCCGGGTGTCCCGGCAAATCGTCGCCGGGTAGGGCGTCGCGGCGTGCGAGAAACCAGCGGTTGAGCGCGGTCCCGGGCCCCGCCTCCTCGGCCGCCCTCTCGAAGCCCGCGCGGAGCTCTCCGAGCAGTATGGGGCGCTCTCCGTAGGAGATGGTCTCTAGCTCCGCGGCGACGGCTGCGTCCGCGAAGGCGCCCCACTCCGGCGCGGCCTCCCCCTCGGGGTCGGGCGGCGAGGCGAAGGCCTCCTTGATCTCCCGCGGCATCTTGAGGGGCTCCAGAAGAGCGACCCTCTCTCCCCCGGGCCCCGTCCCTCCCCGCGCGACGGAGAGATAGCGGCGGGCGGCGAAGAGCAGGAGCCTGCTGGGGACGGTGCGCTTCCCCCACGAGGCGGCAACCGCCTCCCAGTCCACGAAAGAGATGCCGTAAAGCCCCGGGAGGTCCATGACGGCTTTATACCATTCGGCTCGCGAGCACGGTCCGTCCGGCTCAGCCCTCGAAGATAAGGTCTTCCGGCCGCTCGGTCATCCTGACCGTCTCCCCCTCCACCTCCACCACAGTGTCGAGGTGGGTGGCGTGGACGTTGGGGATGACGATGATCTCCTCCGCCCTCGCTTCGAGAAACGCGTCGAAGCCGGCGACGGGGCCGCCGGCCTGCAGGTACTCGGCGAGGCGGCGGAAGAGCTTCGGCAGGATGACGTGCTCCTCGGAGAGCGACCCCGGCCCCTCGACGGCGAACCCGGCGTTGGTCCTGTCCTCGGCCCAGACCCCGAGCCCCTCCTCGCGGGCCCGGACCACGGCCGCGCTCATGGCCTCCCGGAGATCCGGGAAGAGCCCCTTGTAGTACGTGGGGTAGGCGAGCCCCCTCTCCAGGGACCGGTAGTTGACGCTCTCCCGGAGCTTCTCGACGTCCAGAAAGACGTCCGAGCCCTCCTCCCCCTGGGGAGGCTCCCCGGCGTAGACGAAGGCCACGGGCCGGCGGTTGCCCTCCGTGGCGCGGCTCAGGATGTAGCCCCCCGTGCCGTCCGTCGCGGAGGTGACCTCGGTCCTCGCCTCGTTCCACTCGACGTCCGTGATGCCCAGGTCCGCGAGCAGAAACTCCAGGGCCGCTGTTGCCAGGGCGAGGGGCTGGTGGGAGTTCAGGTAGTGCGTCTCGAGCGTGTCTATTGCCTCGAAGCGGAGCTGGGCGTGCTCCCTGGCGTTGAGCACGACCGGCGGGCCGGAGAGCTTGCGCCAGTCCGCCTCGTCGCGGGCGCGAAAGCGCACGGAGTCCCCGTCCGGGGAGTAGCCGACGACGTGGAAGGTGCCTTCGATCACCGAGAAGGGCATGGGTCCGAACCGTCCTTTCCGGAGCTGCCGCCCGCGCGCGGCAGTATACAGGCGGGAGCCCGAAGCGGAGCCCCGGCCGCGGAGCTAGGGTGTTTCGCGGTCCCGGCGGGTGGAGGAGAGCGGGGTCGCGTCGTCCGGGTAGTAGCCGTTTCGGCCGCCGCCGTAGGGGTCGCGGGCGTAGCCGCGGTTGAGGAGCTTGAACTCGCTCGTGTCCGAGCCCGGGAAGTCGAGGACGGGCTCGCCGGCCGTCGCCCCGGACATGTAGCGCGACCAGAGGTCCATGGGCAGGTTCTCGCCGTTGATCACGGGCTCCCCGTGCACGTCGATCATCGAGCGGCGGCCCTCGGGGTAGCCCACCCAGACCGCGGTCGCGAGGCGCGGCGTGTAGCCGACGTACCAGGCGTCGACGAAGTCGTCCGTCGTGCCGGTCTTGCCGGCGGAGGGGCGCCCGATCTCCTCGTCGAGGTCGTGCAAGAAGCTCGCCGTACCGTCCTCGACCACGCCCCGCAGGACCTCGGTGGCAGCGGCGGCCTGGTTGCCGGAGAGGACGCGCTTGCCCTCTAAGGGGTGGTCGTAGGTCGGCTCGCGCTCCCCGAAGCCGACCCGGTCGATCCGCTCGACGGAGTAGGGCTCGCGGTGGATGCCGCCGGCCGCGAAGGTCGCGTAGGCCGAGGCCATCTCCAGCGGGCTCACGCCCTCCCTCAAGCCCCCGATCGCCGTCGAGGGGAAGGGGTCGATCTCGCTGGTTATCCCCATGTCGCGGGCGGTCTGCACGACGTTGCCGAGGCCGAGGTCGATGGCGAGCTGGACGAAGACAGTGTTGTCCGACTCGGCCATCGCCGTGTCCAGCGTGATGGGCCCCCGCTCGATAAAGTCGTAGTTCGAGACCTGGACGGTCTCCCCGTCGTAGGGGATGCTGAGGTTGCGGGAGAGGTAGGTCGTCTCCGGGGAGACGAACTCGCGGAGGGCCGCGGCGAGGACAAAGGGCTTGAAGGAGCTTCCGGGCTGGCGCCGCGCGTCGAGCGCGAGGTTGAAGGTCCCCACCCTCCCCGCCAGCGCCTTTATGGCCCCGTTCTGGGGCTCGACCGTCGCGATCGCCCCGGACGGGTCGTCGGAGAGGTTCAGCACCTCCTCGGTCGACGCGACGGCCTCGCGCTGAAGCTCCTGGTCGAGGGTCGTGTAGATCCTGAGTCCCCCGTGTTCCAGGGCGTCGTCGCCGAGCTCCTCCCCCACCTCCCTGTAAACCTGATCCAGAAAAGAATCGAAGACCGGATCGTCCGGGGGCGGCGGGGGCGAGAACTCGAGCGGGGTCGCGCGGGCCTCGCGCATCTCGGCGTCGGAGATGACCCCCTGATCCCTCATGAGCCTGAGGACGGTGTCCCGGCTCTCCTTGGCTCGGGCGGAGCCCTCGAGCTCCCCCTCCTGGCGGTAGCTGGAGGGCGAGTCGAGGAAGCTGGCGATGGCGGCGGCCTCCGCGAGGGTTAGCTCGATGGCGCTCTTGCCGAAGTAGCTTCTCGCGGCCTCCTCCGCCCCGTAGGCCCCGTCGCCGAAGTACACGGTGTTGAGGTAGGCGGTGAGGATCTCCTCCTTCGTGTGGTTGCGCTCGTATGCAAAGGAGAGGCACGCCTGCTCGAAGCGGCGCCAGAAGGAGCTGTTCCCCCGCCGCTCCTGCTGTATGTACAGGTTCTTGACGAGCTGCTCGGTGATTGTGGAGCCGCCCTGGCGGATGTCCCGCGCCCTTATGTCCTCAAGGGCCGCCCGCCCGACGCTCTCTATGCTGAAGCCCGGGTGCTCGTAGAAGCGCTCGTCCTCGACGGCGACTATGGCCCGCGGCAGAAACTCGCCGAGCTCGCGGTAGCGGACCGTCCGGCGGTTCTCCTTGCCCTTGATCTCCGAGATCTGCTCGCCCTCGGCGTCGTAGACGAAGGAGTTCTGCGGCAGCTCCGGGTAGCGCTCGCCGAGCTTGTCGCCCGCCTCGTGGGTGAAGTAGAGGTAGCCGCCGAGGACCGTCGCGAGCCCGCCGACGGAGAACAGGAGGGCGAGGTTGAAGCAGAAACGGAGGGAGCGCAAGACCCAGCCAGGCCGCCCGCCCCGCTTTGGGGACTCCCCGGGGGGCCTCCTCGCCCGCGCCTCTCTGCCGGTTTCGAAGAGCTTCTCCACAAGCCTCCCGGGCAGTTTAACGCAGCGGAAGCAGAAGACGCGCGTTCCCCAACATAACTGCCCGACGGATGCGGCGTCCACCCCATGGAGTATGCGAAGGACCTCGCGCGTTCGGTCCGCGGGCTCCCCGCAGCCCGCGTTCGTCGTCGACTCCCTTCAAGAGCCGTCGCCCAAACACGTAGCGGCGCGACGAGAGCAAGGAGGAAGCCCCGGTGCTAGGATCCGGGCCATGCCAGAGCTTACCTGCACCGCGCGGCGCATCGGGGACTACGAGAGCCGCACCGAGGAGTACGAGCTGACCTTCGCCGCCGGGGACGCCGAGCCGCGCAGCCTGGAGATCAAGTACCAGGCCGCGCGCGCCTACGAGATCAACGCCGCCCTCGACCGTTCCGCGGAGACCGCCCGGGCCGTCCTGACCGACGCCTTCGAACCGGATCTCGCGCGCCGTCCCACGGAGGAGGCCCTCGCCCAGCTCGCCTGGAAGACCCTCCAATCCGCGAAGTACGAGGAGGGCGCCCCCCAGCGACGCGTGCTGGAGCTCTAGCGAGCCCCCTGGAGGCCGGTCCCTTCGGTTTAAGCCTTCGAGAGGCCCGGCGAGACTTCGCCGGCCGCCGCGAGCCACTCGGGCGGGGGCCAGTCGTCGACGAGGTACGCCGCGATGACGGCCTCCCAGTCCGCGGTCCGGCTCCCTTCGAAGCTCGAGACGCCCTCGCGCGTCTCGCGCGCCCGCTCCTGCACGACGGCCATCACGCCGCGCTCCCGATCGCCTCGTGCGCCGCGAGGCCCTCCCGCGAGACCTCGCGAACGAAGAACGGGTCCGGCTCTATCGGGAAGACGACGCGCGCCGTGGCGCCGGGGTTGCTCGCGCAGACCAGGCTCAGGGCGCGCCCGATGCTCGCCGCCCGCGCCGACACGAGGAAGCGGCCGGCGCCGCTCTCCACCTCTACCTGAACCTGGATCATCGTCGACCTCCTCCGCCCGTCCGCCGTTGCCCTCGCGGCCCGATCCGGAGAGCCGCCGTATACGGGTATTGCCCGGATTCCCGCCCTTCGGCGCATCCCGCGGCCCCGCTCGGGAGGAGACCCCGAACGAGGTTCCTCCTACTCTCAGGATACTCGTTGCTACGTCTGTGACATCGCCAAGATGCACGATGTTTCCCTACGCCGTTTGGGGTAGCGCCTTACCGGGCGCCGGCGGCTTCGAGCAGCTCCTCGAGCGTGACCTGCCCCTCGTAGAGGGCGGTACCGACGATGGCGCCCACGACGCCGGGGACGTTGGCGAGGGCGGCGACGTCGCGCGAGCCGCGCACGCCGCCGCTGGCGATGGCGGGGACCATCGAGGCGACGGCCGCCGTCGCCTCGAGCGCGGGACCGCCGTCCATCCCGTCGCGGGCGACGTCGGTGTGGAGGACGCACGCGACCCCGTCGTCGGAGAGCTCCTCCGCGAGATCCAGGACGTCGACCCCGCTCGTGTGCTCCCAGCCGTGCGTGGCGACCACGCCGTCTCGCGCGTCCACCGCGACGACGAGGGCCGGCCCCAGCTCGTCCACCGCCCGGAGACGGAGCTCGCGGTCGAGGACGGCGGCGGTGCCCATCACCACGCGCGAGGCCCCGGCCCCCGTCACCGCGCGCAGGTCGTCGTGGGTGCGCACGCCGCCGCCCACCTGCAGGGGGACGCCGACCGCCGCCGCCATGCGGCCGATAAGATCCAGCTGCACCGGCCGGCCCTCCCTCGCGCCGTCGAGGTCCACGACGTGGATCGCGCCGGCCCCCCGCCGCTCCCACTCCCGCGCGCGCTCCACGGGGTCGGCGTCGTACTCCTTCTGGCGCTCGAAGTCGCCCTGCTTGAGCCGGACGCACTTGCCGCCGCGCAGGTCTATCGCCGGGAAGACCGTGAAGGCGTCGGGGATCACAGCTTCCGCGCCCAGCCCAGAAAGTTCTCGTAGAGGCGGAGCCCGGCCCGGCTGCTCTTCTCCGGGTGGAACTGGACCGCCGCGAGGTTCTCCCTCCCCGCCGCCGCGCAGAACTCCGTCCCGTACTCGGAGGTGCCGAGGAGGTCGGAGGGCTCCTCGGGGACCGGGTAGTAGGAGTGAACGAAGTAGAAGTCCTCGCCGTCGAGGCCGCTCAAGACCGGGTGCGGACGCGCGACGGAGAGCTCGTTCCAGCCCATGTGCGGCACCTTCAGGTCGCCCGCCTTGAAGCGCGTGACGCTCCCCGGGAGGAGACCGAGGCCCTCGACGCCCGGGGACTCCTCCGAGGAGTCGAAGAAGACCTGGAGCGCGACGCAGACCCCCAGGAAGGGCTTGCCCGAACGGAAGACCTCCGCGCAGGCGGCGTCCATCCCCTGTCCCTGAGCTTCCTCATGCAGTCCCCGAAGGCCCCCACCCCGGCAGGACGACCGCGTCGGCGCGCAGGACCTTCTCGGGTCGGGGGTGAGGTCGACCGAGGCGCCCGCCTTCTCCAGGGCGCGCGTCACCGAGAGCGTATTCCCCGCGTCGTAATCCACGACGGCGACCCTCATGCCGCCGGCCATGGACCCTCACCCGCCCCTGCGGCCGGCTTCGTCCCCTTCGAAGGTTGCCTGTCGGAGGTTGGCGAGCTCAATCGATTACCCCCTTCGTGGAGGCGGTGCCGCTCGTCCTCTGGGCGATGCCGGCTCGGAGGGCGACCGCGAGGGCTTTGACGCCCGACTCTACTTTGTGGTGGGCGTTCTCGCCGTAGTGGCAGTTGAGGTGGAGGGTGAAGTGGCCGTACTGAGTGAAGGCGCGCAGGAACTCCTGAAAAAGCTCGACGTCGAAGGTGCCGATCTTCTCGGGCATCGGGCCGAGGTCGATCGTGAGGTGGCTGCGTCCCCCGAGGTCCACGACGGCGGTCGAGAGCGCCTCGATCAGGGGCGCCGACGCGTCGGCGAAGCGGACGAGGTCGGTCCTCGAGCCGAGCGCCTCGTCCAGGGCGCGTCCGAGGACGAGGCCGGTGTCTTCGACGGTGTGGTGGTCGTCGACCCAGGTGTCGCCCTTCGCCTCGACGTCGAGGTCGATGCCGGAGTGGTGCGCGAGGAGGTGCAGGATGTGATCGAAGAAGCCGACGCCGGTCTCGACCTCGGCCCTCCCCTCGCCGTCGAGCGAGATGCGCACCTTCACGTACGTCTCGCCCGTCTGCCTCTCCGCCTCACCGATCCGCGCCATCCGTCTCCTTCCGGGTCGTCACCAACGCATTCTAGCCGACAAAGGTCCGTCCTCCACGCAGGACCGCGTAGCGCGACGCGCTCCCCGCTGGGAAGATGAACCCCACGCTCGGAGGACTACTAACCAGAGGGAGCCGAATGAGAGTACTGCCGTCGTTGTTCCTGGTACTCGGACTCGTACTCATCACCGGTACGCCGGATATGTCACAGGGCTTGGAAGAGGAACCCCTTGCTCCAGTGAGTTACTCGCAAGGGGCTTACACCGTTCTCGAGGACGGCACCTTGATCTACGAGGGCGACATGGTCTTCACCTGCGACTACCTCCTGGAGCCCGTTGGAGGTACTCAATTACCCCCTGATCCGGGGGCGCTGGAGGCATGCATCGAGCTAGGTCACGTGCCCTCCGCCAGCAACAGCGCGCTACCAAATACGGGGGGCGTTCCTCTATCGATGGTGGGCGTCGCCCCGGTACTCGCCGGCGGGCTGGCGCTCGCAGGCGCGAGGCTGCTGCGAGTTACGCGATACTGTCGCCCCTAGGGGCTTCTACAGCCCCTTCGAGAAGTGGTAGCTCGTGATGTGCATCCCCTCGCGAAAGTAGAACTTGTGGGCCGCGAATCGTTGCACGCCGGAGTCGAGCTGGAGCTTCTCGCAGCCGGCCCTCCTCGCCTCGGCGGCGAGCCAGTCGAGCATGGTCTTGCCGCCTCCGGTGGACCTGGCGCCCTCGTCCGTTACGAGGTCGTCGACGTACAGGAACCTGCCGTGAGCGAGAAACTCCACGATCCTGAAGCCCGCCACGCAAACGACCGCATCCCCGTCCACGACGGCTGCAAGCCGGTAGCCGTCCTCGCGCATGCGCCGGACCCGCAGTAGGTACTCCCCCTCGTCGAGGTGGGGCCGGAGCCCGTGCATTACCCCGTAGGTGGCGGCGACCTCCGCGTCCGAGGTCATCTCCCGGACCTCGCGCACTAGCCCCCCTTCGGGAGGCGCACCCCGACGCTCTCGGCGTGGTTCGGGAAGCCTTCGAGGCGGGCGAGACGCATCACGTGGGGCCCGAGGTCCGCGAGGGCCTCCGGGCCGTAGTGGATGTAGTTCGTCCTCGCGGTGAAGTCGTGGGTGCCGAGGGCCGACGCCCAGGAGGCGGCGCCGTTCGTCGGGAGAGAGTGGGAGGGTCCGGCCCCGTAGTCCCCGAGCGCGACGGGAGTGAAGTCGCCAACGGCGACCATGCCCACGGCGTCGAGGTCCTGCAGGATCGCCTCGGGGTCCTCGGAGATGATGTGGGCGTGCTCGGGGGCGTAGAGGTTCGTGAGCTCCACGGCGTGGGCGCTGTCCCGCACGCGGACCAGGGTTATAAGCTCGGCGGGCTCCCCGGTCAGCAGGGGCTCGACGCTCCTCATCAGCTCCTCGCTCGGGGTGAGGAGGATCGCCGACGCGCCGGAGAGGTGCTCGGCCTGGGCCATGAGGTCGCGCGCCACCCTCTCCGGGAAGGCGCCGGCCTCGGCGATCACGACGACCTCGCTCGGCCCGAGCGGCGCGTCCACACCGACGTGGCCGAAGACCTCGAGCTTCGCGGCGGTGACGTAGTCGTTGCCGGGACCCACGATCTTGAGCACGGGCGGGATGCTCTCCGTCCCGTAGGCCATCGCCCCGATCGCCTGCGCGCCCCCGACGCGGTAGACCTCGTCGAGCCCGAGGAGGCCCGCGACCGCGAGCACGTGGCGGCTCACGCTGCCGTCCCTCCCCGGCGGGGCGCAGACGGCGATCTCGGGCACCCCCGCGACCTGCGCGGGGACGGCCGCCATCACGACCGTGCTCGGGTAGGCCCCGTGTCCCCCGGGGACGTAGATCCCGGCCCGTCGGATGGGGCGTATCCTCTGGCCGACGGTCGCGCCCGCGCGCGACGTCTCGAAGGGCCGGTCGAGCTCGCGCTTGTGGAAGAACCGGACGTTCTCTATCGCGACGCCGAAGCTCTCCTTCACCTCCGGGGAGAGCGAGGCCTTCGCGGCCTGTATCTCCTCCAGCGGAACCCGGATCGGGTCGGGCCGGACGCCGTCGAGGCGCTCGGTGTGGGCGAGCAGCGCCTCGTCCCCGCCGTCGCGGACGTCGGAGACGATGTCGCGGGCGACCTTACGGACGGGTTCCGAGAGGAATCCCCCGGGCCTGCGAAGGCGGGAGACGACCTCCTTCGGGTCGTCGCCGCGGGCGTCGACGAACTCAACCAATGCGTGCCTCGTCGCGCTGCATCCTCCCGGCGAGGGCGGCCACCTCGGCGTTGCGCAGGCGGTAGGAGCCGCGGTTGGCGATCAGGCGCGCCGTGGAGGTGGAGATCTCGTCGAGGACCGTCAGGTCGTTCTCGCGTAGGGTCGTGCCGGTGGCGGTGAGGTCGACAATGCAGTCGGCGAGCCCGACGAGCGGGGCGAGCTCGATGGAGCCGTGGAGCGCGATGATCTCGGCCTGGCGCCCCATCCCCTCGAAGTACGCCCTCGCGGTCCTCGGGTACTTTGTCGCCACCCGGACGACCTCGGCGTGGCGGATCGCCTCCCGCACGCCCTCGGCCCTCTCGGAGGGGGCGGCCAGGATCATCTGGCACCACCCCGTGCCGAGGTCCATGAGCTCCACGACGTTGGGCTGCCCCTCCTCCAGTACGTCCTTCCCCACGATCCCTATGTCCGCCGCCCCGTACTCGACGTAGACGGGCACGTCCGTCGGCCGGCAGATCACGAACTCTACCCCCTCGGCCGGGTACAGGAGCCTGCGGTCGTTCTCGCGCAGGACCCCGACCGGGAGCCCGGCGGCGCTCAGGGACCTCAGGGCGTCCTCGAAGATGGCCCCCTTCGGCACGGCCACGCGCAGGATGCCGTCCTGCGCCCTCACCGGACCACCCCCCGCGCCTCGCCCATCACCCTGCCGGCGACCTCCCCGACGGGCAGGGCCTCGGGCTCCGCGCCCTCGCGGACCGGCGCCAGCTCGACGGAGCCTTCCGCCCCGGAGTACAGGACCCAACCCGCCTCGACCGAGCGCGCGTACCGGAGGGCCTCCGCGGGCGAGAGTTCCTCGCAGAGGTGCAGCACCGGAACGCCCGAGGCGCGCAAGATACCCGCGTTCTCCGCCCCCTCCACCCCGCCACCGACGAGGACCACCAGGTCCGACGGGCCCTCCTCGGGCAGCACGGAGAGGAGGCGCTCGAGGTAGATGGCGAAGCCGGTGGCCGGGAGGTCCTGCCCGAAGCGCTCCAGCAGGTTGTCGTAGCGCCCGCCGTTCGCGATGGTGAAGCCCAGCCCCGCGGCGTACGCCTCGTAGACGGCCCCCGTGTAGTAGTTGTGGCGCCCTATAAGGCCGAGGTCGAGAATGACGGCGCCCAGGGCCTCGTGCGCCTCGAGGTGGCGCAGGATCTCGCGCAGGTTCTCCAGGGCCGCGAGCGCCTCCGACGCCCCGACGCGCTCGGCGAACCTCGCCGCCTCTTCCAGGACGGCCCCGTCAGAGGCCGGCCCCACGAGGCGCGGTATCCCCCGCACCCCGAGCGCTGCCTCCCTCGACGACCCCGCCGCGAGGTTATCCACTGCGACGAGGTCCTTGGCGGCGAGGGCCCGCAGGACCTCCGGCGCCGTCTCGGGCGCGACGTGGCGCAGATAAGCTTCGTAGAAAGCCGTCTGGCCGAGGACGACCGCGAAGTTCTCCGGGGCCCGCAGCCCGAGCGAGCCCAGAACGTCCACGAGCAGGGCGATCGTGGCCGCGTCCTCCTGCGCGCTCCGGGACCCGACGACCTCGACCCCCGCCTGGTACAGCTCCGCGCTCCGGCCGCGCCCAACGTCCGCCCTCCGGTAGACCGGCAGGACGTACGAGAGCTTGTGCGGGGGCGGGCTGTTCCGGAGGCGCTGGGAGACGAGGCGCGCGATCGGGGTCGTCATCTCCGGGCGGAGCATCACCATCTGGTTGTCCGGGTCGAAGAGCTTGAACGAGGCGTCCCGGAGCCTCGGCTCCTCTATGACCTCCGAGTACTCCAGCGCCGGCGTCAGGACCTCCCCGAACCCGAAGAGCCGGAAGCGCTCCCGGATCCTGGCCTGCACCTCCACGAGACGCGTCGACTCGGGCGGCAACACGTCCCGCGTCCCCGGCGTGGTAGCGAACTTCCTCGGCGTCACTCGATCCATACGAGAGCTATCTTAACCGATATCCTCGCCTTTTCTCCCCCGCTACCTTGCGTCACAAGATTCTAGCTGCTAGCCTCCTACTACCTTGCGACACAAGGTTCCGAGGTCGAACGGGAGAACCGGTTGAAGGAAGCGGCGGAGAAGCGAAGTTCGCAGCTCTTGAGGGGCGTGCTGGACATGTGTCTTCTGGCCCTGATCTCGGAGGAGCCCTGTTACGGCTACGAGATGGTGCGGAAGATGGAGGAGCGGGGGCTGGAGCTCGTCGGGAGGGGAGCATCTACCCCCTGCTGAGCCGATTGCAGAAGGATGGGCTCATCGAGAGCTACAAGGTGCCGTCCAGGGAGGGCCGAAGCGCAAGTATTACCGGACCCTCCCGAAGGGCGAAGAGCAGTTGAAGGCATGGCGAGAGGAGTGGGAAGGCTTCTCGTCGGCCGTCGGCCGGGTCGTTGGGGAGAGGAGCCGCGTTGGAAGTCAGAGCTAACGAGGAACGCATCTCGCGCACGATCTACGAGTGCAGGGTGTACTGGGTCCGTAGCGGCGTTCCTCGTCGGAGAGTGGATGACATGCTCTCCGAGCTGGAGAGGCACCTTCGGGAGGCCGGCGAAGATGGCAAGCCGGTAGAAGCGGTCGTGGGGGACGACGTCAGGCCCTTCGCCAAGCTCTGGGCCGAGGAGAGCAGGCCGCCCCGAGAGCTCGGGAGACGGTTGTTCATCTTCGCTACCTCGGTCGCGATCTCCGTCCCTGTCTTCGCCGCGTTTACACACCTCTGGTATTGGACGCTGTCCTTCGGCGTCGATCTAGGCGTACTCCTGCCAGTCGTAACCTTCGCCGTCTCGGTCTCCCTCATGGGCCTCTTCCCCGCGCTGACCACGATCGAACACCTCGAGCCCCGCTGGAAAGGCCACCTGGCCATCGTCGTTCTGTCCCTGACGACCGTGCTGGTGCCCACGGTAATCATCGCGCTCGCCTTCGGCGGCAGGGACGCGGCGCTGTTCGATTGGTCGTGGTACGCGACCCTGGTCTCGGCGCTCGTCGCGCTTCTCATGTATGGACTCTTGAAGCACTCGGTACCGGACGTCCGGGCTTTCGTGCGCAGGAGAATCTGGTAGCGCAGAGGAGGAGGCAACGTGAAATTCGAAAGCGTCGAGCAAGAAATCGGGATGACGGTGGACTGGTGCGTGATCCTCTGGGGCGCGAACGGGATACCGGTCGAACGGGTGGCGGAGATGAAGGGGGAGTTGGAAGACCACCTGCGTGCGGCCGTTCGGGACGGCAAGAGCGTGGACTCGGTTATCGCTGGCGACGTCAGCGAGTTCGCTGCGGCGTGGGCCATCGAGGACCGTCCACCCATGACGCCGGCGGCGCGTCTTCTGGAGCGGGGCTGGCTGCTCGCCGCGTCCATGATCTTCGTCAGCGTGTTCGGACACCTCTGGTACTTCTCCCTAAATTATGTTGTCGAGGCGTGGTGGTACTCCATGCCCCTCTTCTTCGCCGCGTCGGCCAGCTTGTTCGAGGTTCCGGGAGTTCCCCGCGAGCACGAGGAGTCGCCGCCCGTTCGAATGCTCGTCTCCGTAAGCCTCGGCCTGCTCGCGGGGGTCGCGATGGCCGGGATCAACGTGGCGGTGCATCTGGGGGACGCCCTCTTCGAGTGGTCCTGGATCTCCACCCTGATCGTCGTGCTATTGGGGGCGCCGCTGCTGAAGAATCGTCGCCGGACGGACGTGCTACCGATACTCGAGGAGCGGGAAGGTCTAGAACCCGGCGGGCCATCGGACGGGAGCCCGACGGGCCAACCCGAATAAGGGCGGGGCCGTGTTGTACGGCCCCGCCCGGGCTCTTGCTACTGGTAGGTGACGACCGCCGGGGCGGGGTCGAGCTGGAGGACCTGCTGCGGCGAGAGCAGGGGCGCGTCCTGGCGGTAGAAGAGCTTGAAGCCGCCGTACTGGGTCGCCTCGTCGCGCACGAGGATGTCGTACTTCGTGAGCTTGGCCTCCGGCCCGCCGAAGCCGTCGGCGTGGAGGACCACCTCGACGTTCTCGGTCGGCTGGATCAGCTGCTTGTTCGTCACGATGCCCGTCTCGAACTGGTGGACGAGGAGCATCTTGTCGGGGAGGTTGTTCTCCCGGACTATCGCGTCGAGGGTCTGGATCGCGGGGGCTATCTCGGTGCCGTCGACGTTGCCGAGGTCGACGCCGGGGATCTGGCCGGGCTCGACGGAGTACTCGGTGTCGATGGCGAGGTGAACGTAGGGCCGCTCGAGGAAGGGGCGGAGAAGCTCGATCTCCTCCTCGATCGTGGCGAGCCCGAGCTGGACGTCGAGGAGCAGGAGCGCCCCGTTCTCCTCGGCGAGCTGCGCGTACTGCTCTATAAGCTCGGTCGGGAGGTTGTTGATGTACAGGCCGCTCGCACCGGGCTCCCTGGAGGCGGTCGAGGCTATAAGCTCGATGGTGGGGACGGCCGGGCGCTCGGGGTCGAGGCGCGAGTACTCCGCCGTCTGCTCCTCGAGGTTCGCCATCATCGCCTGGGGGTCCGTCTCCCCGAGCACGCCCATGTACCCTGAGAGCGGGTTGCCGTAGTAGGCCACGAGCCGGTTGTTCTTCAGCGGCCCGTTCGAGGGGTCCTCGGCCCCGGCCACGAGCGTCTGGCCGAGCGGCACGGTCCGCGCCGCGATCGGTGAAACGGGGTTGCCGTACTGGTCGACGGCGGTGGTCTCGGGCTGCGTCCCCTGGGGCTCGGGCGGCCCCGGGGCCTCCGTCAGGGGCGTGGCCCCGGGGGGCGGCGCTATCGCGGTGAACGGCTGGGAGGCATTCGCGCCGGCCGAACCCCCGCTCGTCCCGGCCGTGGTCTCGCCCCCGGCCGGGGCGGTCGTGCCGCCGGTAGTGCCGCCGCCCATTGCGTTCGTCGTGCCTCCGGTCGTGCCGCTGGTTGCGCCGCTAGTCGCGCCGCCAGCGCTCGCCTGCGTGGAGCCTTCCTCTCCGGAGCCACCACCTTCGGAGCCCTGCTGCCCGGAGCCTTCCTGCCCCGAACCGCCGCATCCGACGAACACGAACAACAGGGCGGCGAGGAGCAAGGCTCCCCCGCCGACGGAGGCGAACAAACGCCCTGCATGGTTACGCCTCCTGAAACGCCTCTCCTGACCGCTCAAGCTACCCTCCCGTAAGCATTACCCCCCAGAGCAAGCACACGATGGGGAAGCATACCCTCTAGTGGCAGAAATTACGCTACTCGAAGACCACGGTGCGGTGGCCGTCGACGAGGACGCGGTCCTCGAGGTGCCAGCGGACGGACCGGGCGAGGACGCGGCGCTCGACCTCGCGCCCGAGGCGGACCAGGTCGTCGACGGTGTCGCGGTGGGTGACGTGGGCGACGTCCTGGTGCACGATCGGGCCGGCGTCGAGGTCCTCGGTGACGTAGTGGGCGGTCGCCCCGATGGTCTTCACGCCCCGGTCGTGGGCCCTCCTGTACGGGTCCGCCCCGACAAACGCCGGGAGGAACGAGTGGTGGATGTTGAGGATGCGGTCCGGGTAGGCGGAGACGAACTTGGGGCTCAGAATCTGCATGTACCGCGCGAGCACCACGAAGTCCACGCCGTGATCGGAGAGCAGGTCCAGCACCTGCGCCTCCTGCTCGGCCCTGCTCTCCCTGCTCACCGGCAGGTGGAAGAAGGGGATCCCGTAGGCCTCGACGCGCCCGGCGAGGTCGGGATGGTTGGAGACGACCAGCGGTATCTCGGCGTCGAGCTCGCCGGCGTCCCAGCGCCAGAGCAGGTCGATCAGGCAGTGGTCGTAGCGGGAGACAAGGATCGCCATCTTCTTCGGCGTGTCGGTGAAGGAGACGCGCCACTCCATCCCGTGGCGGCGGGCGAGCGGCGCGAAGGCCGCCCCGAACTCCTCGCGCTCCAGGCCGAAGCCCTCACCCTCGATCTCCAGCCTCATCAGAAACCTGCCGCTCTCGCGGTTCACGTACTGGTCCGCCGACAGGATGTTCCCGTCGTGCATCGAGATGAACGACGAGACGGCCGCTATGAGCCCCTTGGCATCCGGACACGTGACGGACAGCCTGACGTTGTAACCCAACTTTTCGTCCGATCTTCGAGCGTGGGACAGACCGGAGCGTATGGTTGCATAGGAGGTCGCCGCCTAGCAAGCGGGCTCGGTGCCCGTGCTTCCCCGCCCCCTCGAAGGCTAGAATATCGATCGTCATCCCGGCACGATCCTGCCGCGGGGCCGGCGTTCGAGACCAGGAAGGGGGCGGGGATCCAGAACGTTCTGTGCATGAGCCCGGAGGCGCGCGCGGCCTTCGAGAGCCTCGCCGGCGTCGCGCGCGAGGGGCTCGCGGGCCTCCCGAAGAGCGACGCCGAGGTCTTCATGCTGCGCCTGGAGCGCTACTGGCAGGACCTCTTCGACGGCCTGAAGCCCCCCTACGGCGCCCGCGACGACTCCGACGCCTCGCTGGAGCGGCTCGTCCGGCTCCTCGCCGCCCGGTACGCCGAGCGACCGGAGGACCTCAAGGCGCTGGACCTGGAGCGCAACCTCACCCCGGACTGGTTCCAGAGCGAGCGGCGGGTGGGCTACGTCTTCTACGCGGACCGCTTCGCCGGCGACCTCGCGGGCGTCGCCGACGGCCTGGACTACCTGGAGGAGCTCGGGGCGAACTACGTCCACGTCATGCCCCTGCTCCGGAGCCGCCCGGCGGGCCTCGACGACGGCGGCTACGCCGTCTCGGACTACCGCAAGGTCCAGGCCTCCCTGGGGACGATGGAGGACCTCCGCGAGCTCTGCGCCAGAATGAGGGGGCGCGGGATGAGCCTCTGCCTCGACCTCGTCCTCAACCACTGCGCCCGTGAGCACGAGTGGGCGGAGGGGGCCCGCCGGGGCATCCCGGAGTACGAGGAGATGTTCCACGTCTTCGGGGACAGAACCCTCCCCGACGAGTACGAGAAGACGCTCCCGGAGGTCTTCCCGGAGACGGCGCCGGGGAACTTCACGCTTATCGAGGAGACCGGCAAGTGGGTCTGGACGACCTTCAACGACTACCAGTGGGACCTCAACTGGTCCAACCCGCGGGTCTTTCTGGAGATGGCGGACGTGCTGCTGTCGCTGGCGAACGTCGGCGTGGAGGTCTTCCGGCTGGACGCCGTGGCGTTCATGTGGAAGGAGCTCGGGACGAGCTGCCAGAACCGGCCCGAGGTCCACGACCTGTTGCAGGCCCTGAGGGCGTGCAGCCGCATCTCCTGCGCCGCCGTCGTCCACAAGGCCGAGGCGATCGTGGGCCCCGACGAGCTCGTGACGTACCTCGGGACGAGCGCCCACCACGGCAAGGAGTCCGACCTCGCCTACCACAACGCCCTCATGGTCCACCTCTGGTCCTCCCTCGCCAGCCGAGACGCGCGGCTGATGGCCCACGCCCTCGGCCGCTTCCCCCGCAAGCCCGCGAACGCGGCGTGGGCCACCTACGCCCGCGGCCACGACGACATCGGCTGGGCGATCACCGACGAGGACGCCTCGGCCGTCGGCCTCGACGCGGGCGCGCACCGCTCCTTCCTCAGCGACTTCTACTCCGGAGGGTTCCCCGGCAGCCACGCGCGCGGGGCCGTCTTCGAGCAGAACCCGGCGACGGGGGACCGGCGCATCAGCGGCACCCTGGCGGGCCTCGCGGGCCTGGAGCTCGCGCAGGAGACGGGGGACGAGGCGCTTATGGAGATGAGCGTCCGGCGCGTCCTCCTCTGCCACGCCCTCATCTTCGGGTACGGGGGGATACCCCTGATCTACATGGGCGACGAGCTCGGCCTCGCCGCCGACCACTCCTACCTCGAAGACCCCAACCGCCGCGACGACAACCGCTGGATGCACCGCCCGCGCATGGACTGGAGAAAGGCCGCCCGACGCCACTCCCGGGCACGCTGGAGCACGCCCTGTTCTCCGGCATCCGCGCCCTCGTCGACGCCCGGAGGCGTACCCCGCACCTGCACGCCGCGACGCCGGTCGAGATCGTGGACGAGCTTCACCCGTGCGTCTTCTCCTTCGTCCGCCCGCACCCCTGGGCCCGCTCCTCGCCCTCCACAACTTCACGGAGGAGACCCGCTACGCGAGCCTCGACCTCCTCCACGGCCTCGGCATGACGTCGCCCGTGGACCGCATAAGCGGCCGGGCTCCGAGGGTGCCGAGGGGCGACGTGGAGCTCGCCCCGTACGAGGTGCTCTGGCTCGCGAGCGCCTCGTAACGAGGGGGACGCGCTCCAGGCGGGTGCTAGTATGCAACGCATGACCGAGACGAAAAAAGATACCATCGAGAAACTGAGGAAAAAGCTGGCGACGGTCTCCGACCTGGGCTCGGCGAACGCCCTGCTCGCCTGGGACCAGCAGACCTACATGCCCAAGGGCGGGGTCGAGACGAGGGCCGAGAGCATGGCGACGCTGAGCCGCCTCGCGCACGAGCACTTCGTCGACGCCGAGACCGGGGGGCTGCTCGACGCCGCCCGAGACATCGACCCCGGGACGGAGGACGGGGCCCTCGTCCGGCGCGCGCGGCGCGACTACGAACGCTCCACCCGCCTGCCGTCGAGGCTCGTGGAGGAGATGTCTCGGGCCTCGGCGCTCGCCGAGCCCGCCTGGGTCGAGGCTCGTGCCCAGTCGGACTTCTCCCTCTTCGCCCCCACCTCGAAGCGATGCTCCCCCTCCAGCGCGAGGCCGCCGAGGCTTTAGGCTACGAGGACCACCCCTACGACGCCCTCCTCGACGGCTACGAGCCCGGGGCCAAAAAGGCGACCCTCGAGGGATGTTCGAGGAGCTGAAGGGGGGCATCGTGCCCATGATCCGCGAGATCTCCGAGCGCGGCGACGACGGCCGGGCGGCCGTCCTGCGCGGAGACTTCGACGAGGCGGCGCAGGAGAAGTTCGGGGAGGAGGTAGTGACGGCCTTCGGCTACGACTGGAACCGGGGCCGCCAGGACCGGACCGTCCACCCGTTCTGTATAAACTTCGGGCCGAACGACGTCAGGATCACGACGCGCTTCGACCCGGACTGGCTCTCCCCCGCCCTCTTCGGCACGATGCACGAGACCGGACACGCCCTCTACGAGCAGGGCGTCGACGGGCGCTACGCCCGTACGCCCCTGAGCGGCGGCACCTCGATGGGCATCCACGAGTCCCAGTCCAGGATGTGGGAGAACCTCGTCGGGCGCTCCAGGGCCTTCTGGTCCTTCTACTACCCCAGGCTCCAGGGGGCGTTCCCCGAGCCCCTGCGCGGCGTCGAGCTCGAGGCGTTCTACCGCGCGATCAACGCCGTCTCGCCGTCGGAGATCCGGGTCGAGGCCGACGAGGTGACGTACAATCTCCACATCCTCTTGCGCTTCGAGCTTGAGGTCGCCCTGATCGAGGGCTCCCTCGCCGTCCCCGACCTCCCCGAGGCGTGGGACGCGAAGATGGAGGAGTACCTCGGGGTCACGCCGGGGAGCGCCGCCACGGGCGTCCTCCAGGACGTCCACTGGTCGGCCGGCCTCTTCGGCTACTTCCCGACCTACACCATCGGCAACGTCCTCTCGGTGCAGTTCTTCGAGGAGGCGGTGAAGGCGCACCCGGAGATCCCGGAGGACATCCGGCGCGGCGAGTTCTCGACCCTGCTCTCCTGGCTCAGGGAGAACATCCACCGCCACGGGAGCCGCTACCTGCCGGACGAGGTGGTCGAGCGCGTCTCCGGACGTCCCCTCGACACCGCGCCGTACCTCCGCTACCTCCGGACGAAGTTCAGCGAGCTGTACGATCTGTAAGCTGCCCGCGAGATGAGGGAGGGGCGCGGTTCTCGCGCCCCTCCCCTGTGCTACCGGCGCAGCACGGCCCGGAGGATCAGGGCGAGCGCGCCGACCGCCACGACGACGGCCGCAGCCGCGCCGCCCAGGAGGAGCAGCGGGTTCGGCCCTCCGGTCTGGGGCATCTCCGAGGAGGCGGCCGCTTCCTCGGGGATGTGGACGCTGGAGACGTTGAAGGGGAGCTCCGGGCTCCCCGTCTCGCGCGCGTCGAACTGCGAGTTGACGGCGAAGACGTCGCCGCCGCTCCCGGCGATCGTCGTCGGGTACATGAACGACTCGTCCGTAAAGGGCTCGCCCGCCGTGCCGCTGGAGAAGTCCGCCGAGAGCTCGACGGGGACGATCAGCTCCTGCTGGTTGCGGACGACGTAGAGGGTCTGGCCGTCGAGCAGGAGGCCGTCGCCGTTCGTGAGGTCGGCGCCCCCGGTGTCTATGAGGGAGACCTCCTTCGTGGTCGTGTCGATGCGGAAGAGCTCGCCCGTCGAGGACTTGACCGTGACGAGGTAGCGGCCGTCGGCGCTGGACTGGATGCCGTTGAGGTTGAAGCCTTCGCCGTACTCCGCGGGCGTCCCCTCGAAGCTCAGGTAGCTCTCCAGCTCGTAGCCGCCCGCGCCGTCCGGGAAGACCCGGTAGAGCTCGGGGTTCATCGAGTCGGTGAAGAAGGCGGAGCCGTCCGGTGTCAGGGTGACGTCGTTGACGAACGTCATCTCCCGCCCGTTCTCGAAGCCCTCGATGAGGGCGCCGGTCGCGGTGTCGTAGACGAACATCCGACCCGTATCGCCGCCGGCCACGAAGAGGCGGCCGGCCCCGTCGGTCTTCATGCCGATCGCCGTCGTGCGCCCGTCGGCGCCGCCCTCGGAGAAGACGCTCGCCTCCACCCCCGGCCCGGAGACGTTCGAGGAGAAGATCGTGCCGTCCGTCGTGCTCCCGACAAAGAAGTCGCCCGTCGCCGCGTCCAGCGCTATGCCCTCCGGGAAGACCTCTTCGCCCGGGAGCGGGTAGACCGTCGCCTCCTCGTGGGCCAGCGCCGCCCCGCCCGCGCCGAGCGAGAGCACGAGGCTCAGGGCGAGAACTGCTTTGACCTTCCGTAACATTTGGGCTCCTTCCGTGACGAGAACCGACTGGGTAAGGGTTATACATGATCCCAAACCGGTTTTATGTAAGCCGACCCGGGGGTGGGTGCTTTGCGACCGGCGGCGGGCGGGTACATCTCTCCCGTTGTAGGAGAACGAGGGAGGACGGACATGGATTTTCTGGGCAACCTGATGGGCGGCGGGGACGATCGTCGCCGGGAAGAGTACCGCGACTTCGCGAACCGCTACGACGAGGGGGCGCCGTACGACCGGATCTCCGACGAGGAGGCGATGAACCGCTACCGCGAGGTCGCCCCGAACCTCTCGGAGGACGAGTACCGCGAGTCGGCGCGCGAGGCGTTCTCGCGGATGTCGCCCGAGGAGCGAATGCAGTTCGGCCAGCAGTTCAGGGGCTACGCCCACGAGCAGGGCTACGGCGACTTTATCGACCGGGACCACGACGGCCAGGACGACCGCTTCCAGGACCCCGACTACCTCGCCGGCATGACGGGCCGGATGCACTCCCAGCAGCCCGACCTCATGGGTAACCTCATGGGCGGGATGATGGGCGGAGGCGGCGGCATGATGGGCGGCGGAGGCATGGGCGGCATGCTCGGCGGCCTCATGGGCGGAGGCGGCGGAAGCGGCATGATGGGCGGCGGCATGGGTGGCGGAGGCAACCCCATGGCCAAGGCCGCCATGGCGGGCATCGCCGCCATGGCCGTCAAGCGCATGATGAGGTAAGAGCCCGAAGAAGACCGAAGGCCGGCGCCCCCGCGGGGCGCCGGCCTCTCTCTTGCCCGGCTTTACGGCAGCCTGACGCGCACGGCGGCCGTCTCCCCGGCCCCCGTCGACGCCTCCGCGCCGTACGCCGGGCGCTCCTCCGCCACGATATCGGGCGTACCGGGCGCCGGCTTAGCCCCGTCCAGGACGGCGAGGCCGTCCTTCTCCAGGCTGCGGGCGACGCCCTCCACCCAGGGCAGGTCGGCCTCCGTGAAGCCGTCGCGCAGGGCGGCGCCGAGGTCCCGGAGCGTGACGCCTTCCTCCGGGGCTTCGCGCAACTTCGCCAGGGCTCGGCCCCGGTAGTAGCGGTTCGAGCCTTTGTACCTGTAGACCGGCTTCTTCGCGGCGCGCGGCGAGGCGGAGAGGGCTTCGAGGATGTCCCCTCTCGCGCGGCAGCCGTCCGCCACGGGGCACTCGTCGCAGAGGGGGCGTCTCGCGGTGCAGCGGAGGGCGCCAAGCTCCATCAGGGCCTGGTTCCACTCCCAGCCCCGGCCCCTTGGGACGAGCTCGGCGGCGACGGACAGGATCTCACGGTCCTTCGCCCTCGCGTCCGGAACCTCCGGGCCGAAGAAGAGGCGGTGCAGCACGCGGCGCATGTTCGTGTCCACGAAAGGGACGTCCCGCTCGAACGCGAAGCAGGCGACGGCACCGGCCGTGTACGGGCCGATGCCGGGGAACGTCGCCAGGACCTCCGGGTCCGGCGGGATCTCGCCGCCGTGCTCCTCGACGACGAGGCGCGCCGTTCTGTGCAGGTTCACCACGCGCCTGTAGCGGCCGAGGTCTCCCCACACCCGGATGGCCTCGGCGATGGGCGCCCCGGCGAGCGCCTCCACCGTCGGGAAGCGCTCCAGAAAGGCGAGGTAGAAAGGGACGGCGCGCGTCACCTGGATCTGCTGGAGCATCACCTCGGAGACGAGGACGTGGTAGGGGTCCCGGGTGTAGCGCCACGGCAGGTCGCGCCCGTGCTCGACGAACCAGGAGATCAAGGCCCCTCGCACCGCCTCCAGGCGGTCCCCCGCCGCCGTCCCGTTCTCCGGCTTCTTCTCGCTCACCTGCGGAGTCTACGGGCGCGAGGCGCTTTTCAAAGAGGAGATCCCACGCGCTACCGGAGGGCTAGGAGGGCCGGGAGTCCTTCTCGAAGCGCAGGGAGGCGGAGTTCAAGCAGTAGCGCTGGCCGGTCGGGGCCGGGCCGTCGCCGAATATGTGGCCGAGGTGGGAATCGCAGTGGGCGCAGTGGACCTCCGTGCGCTTCATGAAGAAGCTCCGGTCCTGCTGGGTCTCGACGTTGCCCTCGTCGATCGGCGCCCAGAAGCTCGGCCAGCCCGTCCCGGAGTCGTACTTCGTCTCCGAGCCGAAGAGCGGCGCCCCACAGCCGACGCACCTGTAGATGCCCTCTTCCTTCGAGTCCCAGTACTCGCCCGTGAACGCCCGCTCGGTCCCGTGCTTCCGGGCGACCCGGTACTGCTCGAGGGTGAGCTGCTGCTGCCACTGTTCGTCGGTCTTTCGCACTTTCTCAGTCATGGGGCTATTTTACCATCGGCGCCGCGGCGCCCTTCGGGCTACGATGCGTTGCCGGGGCCAGAGATCGGGAGGAGAGAGATGGCGAGGGGGACGCACGAGGCGTTGCCGGACGAGCGGAACGAGGACGTCCTCGTGTACATCAACGGCGAGTTCTACGGGAGGGCGGAGGCCAGGATCTCGGTCTTCGACTCCGGCTTCCTCGTCGGCGACGGCGTCTGGGAGGGCATCCGGCTGCACGATGGCGAGCTCGCCCTCCTGGACCTCCACCTCGATCGCCTCTTCGAGGGGGCGAAGGCCATAGACCTCGACATCCGCATGACGCGAGAGGAGCTTACGAACGCGCTCCGGGAGACGGTCGAGAGGAACGGCATGACCACCGGCGTCCACCTCCGCCTGATGGTCACGCGCGGGGACAAGAAGACGCCCTCGCAGGACCCGCGCCTCGCGACCGGCGGCCCCAACGTCGTCATCATCGCCGAGCACAAGAGGGCCGACCCCGGGGTGCGGGCCGAGGGCATAAAGCTCTTCACCTCGACCGTGCGCCGCCCGCCGCCCGACACGCTCGACCAGCGCCTCAACTGCCACAGCAAGCTCCACGAGGTGGTGGCGCTCATCCAGGCCCTCAAGGCCGGCGCCGACGAGGCCCTCATGCTCGACCCGACCGGGGCGGTGGCGACGTGCAACGCCACCAACTTCTTCGTCGTGCGCCGGGGCGAGGTGTGGACCTCCACCGGGCACTACAGCCTCAACGGCATCACGAGGAGGATGATCGTGGAGCTCTGCCGCGCCGAGGACATCCCCGTCTTCGAGCGTCCCTTCTCCCTCACCGACGTCTACGGCGCCGACGAGGCCTTCGTCACCGGCACCTTCGGCGGGCTCACCCCCGTGGTCGAGGTGGACGGCCGGACCATCGGGAGCGGCAAGCCCGGCGAGACCACCGCCCGCCTCACCGAGCTATACGGAGCCCTGATCTCCGGTGCCTGATACCGGCTGCCTCCGGCTCTCCGTCTGGTCCGGCCCCCGCAACGTCTCGACCGCCCTGATGTACTCCTTCCGCGAGCGCCCCGACACGCGGGTCCTCGACGAGCCCCTCTACGGCCACTACCTCACGGTGACGGACGCGGACCATCCCGGCGCCCACGAGGTCATGGAGGCGATGGACAACGACGGGGAACGCGTCGTGCGCGAGGTCATCCTGGGGCGCTGCGAGAAGCCCGTCCTCTTCCTCAAGAACATGGCGCACCACCTCGCCGGGCTCGACCGGGCGTTTCTACGGGAGATCACGAACGTCCTCCTCACTCGCGACCCGCGCGAGATGCTCCCGTCCCTCCTCCACCAGCTCCCCTCCCCCACCCTCCGCGACACCGGCCTCCGCGAGCAGGTCGAGATCCTCGAAGCGGCCCTCGCAAGCGGCAATCCCCCCGTCGTCCTCGACGCCCGCGAGCTGCTCCTGGACCCCAGAGGCGTCCTGGGACGGGCCTGCGAGCGGCTCGGCATACCCTTCGACGAGGCGATGCTCCGCTGGCCCGCCGGCCCCAAGCCGGAGGACGGGATCTGGGCGAGACACTGGTACCGCAACGTGCACGCCTCGACGGGCTTCGGCCGGTACTCGCCGAAGCCCGAGCCGTTCCCCGAAAGGCTGGAGCCCCTGCTGCGCGAGTGCCTGCCGCTCTACGAGGAGCTGCGCCGGCACGCCATCACGGCCGGCGCCTAGAAGGTGGCCCTCAGACGAGGCTCGCGAGCCTCTTGACCCCCTCGTCGATCTGCTCGGGCGGGACGGCGCAGAACGGGAGGCGGACGAACCGGTCGCCGGAGACCTCCTCGCCGGTCATGGGGTCGGGGAAGAAGGCGGCGCCGGGGGTGAGGACGAGGTCCTGATCCTTGGCGCGGCCGACGAGGTTGTCGGTGTGGGCGTCCTCCGGGAGCATCATGCTGACGAAGAAGCCGCCGTCCGGGACGAAAAGCTGGGCGCCCGAGAACTCGCGGCGCACCGCGTTCGCCATCGCCTCCCAGCGCGGGCGGTAGACCTCCTTGAGGCGCTCGATGTTCGGGGCGAGCCAGTCGCGCCTGAGGTACTCGGCGACCGCGGCCTGCGTCGGCAGGACCGGGGAGAGGTAGGTGTCCTCGCCGAGGCTCGTGACCGCCTTGATCAGCTCTTCGGGCGCTATGACGAAGCCGACGCGGATGCCGGGGCTCAGAAGCTTGCTGAACGAACTCATGGTGATGACCCTGTTCGGGCTGATCTCGCGCAAGAGCGGCAGGTCCTCGCCCGCGTAGCGGAGCTTGCGGTACGGGATGTCCTCGATCACCCAGAAGTCCTTCTCCTCGGCGAGCTCGACGACCTGGCGGCGCTTCTCCAGCGAGAGCGTCGCCCCGGCCGGGTTCTGGAAGTCCGGCACGAGGTACACGAACGCCGGCTTCTCCGCCTCTACCGCCTCCCTCAACCGCTCCACGTTCACCCCGTCGTCGTCCAGCGGGATGCCCACGGCGCGCGCGCCGCGCCTGCGGAATGTCTTGATCGCGCGGTCGAAGCTAGGCTGCTCCGTGTACACCACGCCCCCGGGGCGGATCATGTACGCGGAGATCAGATCCTGAAGCTGCAACGACCCGTTCCCGACCAGGATGTTCGAAACGTCGACGCCGTACTCCTTCGCCAGCTCCTCGCGCAGCGGCCCGTACCCCGGCTGCTGCCCGTACTGGAGAATGACGCTCGGGTCCTTCTTGAGGGCCGCATCGAGGCACTCCGCGAACTCCTCCGTCGGGAACGACTCGGGCGGCGGCACGCCACGGGTAAAAACGATCCTGGCCTGTGCGGTCTCGGTCATGGGAAGACTCTCCCCTCTCGCCTACGAAACAATGAAAAGTTGCCGCCCTATCATACGATAAGGATGAGGCCATTTTGGAGATTCCACACGTCCGTGCAGGATTGCCCTAGCCCAAAGCTGCGTAGATTGATCGTAGTGGTCCAGTCCCCTCTAGTAGCTGACGTAACGCCTCGGTTGCCCCGGTACTGCTCCGAAACGCTACGTGTGCGCTAAGGCAGGCGCTTCCCATTTCGCCGAAGACCTACGGCTCGCAAGCCAGTCCATCCCCATCAGCGTCATGTGGACTGCCCGGCGGTACCGTGTAGGGACCCCCGCCTATCTCGTCGCAAGTCCAGCTTTCATCGTTAGGATCACGCGGCGGCGGCGGAGGAGGAGGAGCGGAGGAGGGTGGCTCGTTCTCCCCGTACCCGGGGACCAGCGGAGGCTCTCCAGGCTGACCGTACTGGTCCGTCGGTGGCGTTGGCTCCCCTCTTCCAGAATCTGTTGGTTCCTCTAGCGCGGGATTCGGGACGCAGCCCTCCCCGGCGACGATTTCACCAGGCGGACACGGACCTGCAGGAGCACTGTCGCTCCCGTCGAACGAATCCTCGCATGCTTGCCCATCCCCGTCCTCGTCCAGCCTGTTCGGATCTGCGGAGTCCGCGTCAAGAATAGCTTGTGCCTCTTCTTGAGTCGCGAAATCCGTGCAATCGAAGTCGTTACTACCCTCGTCGCCGTCGGGAGAAGCGGCGTACTCCTCGACGCTTGCCATGGGCTCGGTCGCGTACGCGTACTCCTGCACCGCGGGTTCATCGAGGGGCAGTAACCCACAATCGACGCCGAAGGTATCGAGGAGGTGCTGGCCCGCCTCCAGATCGTCGTCTCCGATCATCCCCACCTGCAGCACGACGACGCACTCGCGGCCAGCGGGCGCAGCGGTGAGCGTGAGGAAGCTGGCGGCAGGGTTCGCGCCGCAGTTCTTCCAGGCCTGCACTACGCCGGAGTACGGCGGCCTGTCGAAACCCGAGCGCGCTCCGAGCTCGCAGGCGGAAGAAAGGTCGTTGGGGCCCTCGGAGACGAGCTCATCGTCGGTATACCCCTCTGCCAGAGCACGGGACGCGACGGCGTACGTGCCCGAGACGTCGGGCGCACTGCCCCATGCAGCGAGATCGGGCGCAGCGGTGATGGACGCCTGCACGTCCTCCCCGCTGAACTGCGACCAGCTGCTTCCGGCTTCGGACTCCTCTCCTACGATCACTTCGTCCCAAGCGACGGGAACTTCGATGGACAAGGAGCCGTCGGAGATCGGAGCATAAGCGGGGCTCGAAGCCGGGGGTCCAGGCTGATCCAGGAGCTCCTCTACGTCGGACTCCGTCTCTTGGGCGCGCGGTTGCTCCTCGGCAGGTTGGGCGCTCTGTGGAGTTTTTCTCTGCTGGGGCTCCGACGGAGGAGTATTTTGGGCAGCCTCTTGTCCCGTACTGCACGCGGTGACACCGAGAACCACGACGAGAAGCAAGGCAACCGTAGGTGCCGAGGACGCATCGCGCCTTGCGAGTACGCTGCACGAGATCCTCTTCAGAGCAACGCGACAAACCAAACCCACGAATCGAGCAGTGCGCCCCACCGACTCCCCTTCCTACAAACATGCTTCGCATGTAATGTTAGGCACGCACCCCTCTCCCGTGCAAGTGTCCCGGTTCGATACGTCAGCGCACTGGCAAGGATCGTACGTACGTCCCAAAGGATCTCCACAAGCATGCTCGAAGGCTGGCCACTTCGCCCTACTTCACGCCTCGTCCCCCACCTGAGAGCGATCCTAGACCGCTTCTAGCTTCTCGGCACCGAACCAGCGGCTGACAGAGAGGGTGAAGTCGGCGAGGTCGGGGACCGTGTAGTCGACGGTCAGTTCGACCACGGGCTTACCGTCGGGATGATCCGGGATGCGCTTGAAGGTGTCGGGTCCGCGTGGGGCGGGGTTCATAGTGAAGGTCGCGCCGGAGTTGATCGAAGAGAGCGAGACCTTCTCGGAGTGGCGTTGGAGCAGTTCGGCGGTATCTATCTCCAGGACGAGGTGCGGGCGCTCCCGGTACGCTCTGGCTCCGAGCAGCTTCCTGAGGCGTTTCTCGTCCACCCAGAAGAAGACCCTGCGGTTGAGGTTCTCGTACCATTCGCGCGGCGTCATCCCGACGAGACACCTCTCCAGCGTCTTCTCCTGCATGGGCTTGTTGTCGCGAACGAAAGCCCTGCCGAGCTCGGGGTGCTGTATCTCCACGATCTCGGGTCGGCGAGACGACTCGATCTCCCGCCGCCTCTCGCCCCGTACCTCGAACCTGTCGAGGAGCGCGCTCGTGCTGAGGAGCCCCACGCTACGGATGCTCTCCCAGCTCCCGTCCTCCGCCATATGGTAGAGCTTCGGGTAACGGCGGACGAGCGCCTCCGCCTCCACCGCTCCCTACCCGACCTGCTCCATGACCGCCTCTTCCGGCGCTCCGCGCCGCGCCGGACCCCGGCGTATCGTGCTTATGCAGCGGGGACCGAGGATCTGCTTGAGCTCGGCGTGGAGGTCCGAGGAGTCGTCGACACCCGCGATCTGCTCTTCCAGCACCCCGTCGCCGGAGACGAGGAAGAGAGGGCTCCCGCCGGAGTGCCGGCCTATGACCGCGAAGGCTTCGCGCGCCCTGCTCTGCGAGAGCCCGACGAACTCGTCGGCGTAGAGGTACAGCGGGTCGGGGCCCGGTTCGAGGTGCAGCTCCTCGACCTCCAGCGCCACGACGCGCGGGATGCCCTCCTTGCGCTCGACGCGGCCCTTGACCTTCAGGATGGCGTCCTCGCGCACGCAATCGGCGCACTTGGCGAAGACTCTCGGGAAGACCATGACCTCGGCGAGCCCGCGCGTGTCGTCGAGCTGGAGCATCGCCATCACGTCGCCCTTGCGCGTCGTGTTGCGCCGCACGCTCGTCGCGAGCCCCCCGACCCACACGACCGCCCCGTCCCGGCAGTGGTCGAGGTCGGAGACCGTGGTGTCGATGTGCCTCTTGAGCTTGTGGGCCACCGGGCGAAGCGGATGGTCCGAGACGTAGAGGCCGAGGACCTCCTTCTCCCACTCGAGGACGCCGCGACGGTCGTCCTCGGCGTCGGAGATGACCGGGCGGGCCGGGGCGATCTCCGCGGCCTCGAACATGCAGAACTGGTCGGCGTTGGCCTCCTTGAGGCTCTTCTGCGCGAGCTCGACGGCCTTCTCGTGGACCTCGACCATCGCCGCGCGCGAAGCTCCCGTCCAATCGAAGGCCCCGCACTTTATGAGCGCCTCGAGCGTGCGCTTGTTGTACGTCTTCGGGTCCACCCGCTCGCAGAAGTCGAAGACGTCCTCGAACGGGCCGTCCTCCCTGGCGGCGATGATCGCCTCGACGCACGAACTCCCGACGTTCTTGACGGCGGAGAGGCCGAACCGGATGGTGTCCCCGACGACCGTGAAGCGGTGCCCGCTCTCGTTGACGTCGGGCGGCAGGACCTGGATGCTCATGGCCCGTGCTTCGGCGACGTACTGCGGCACCCGGTCCTTCGTGTTCATCACGCTGCTCATGAGCGCAGCCATGTACGCCTCGGGGTAGTGCGCCTTGAGGTAGCCGGTCTGGAACGCGAGAAAGGAGTAGCACGCCGAGTGGCTCTTGTTGAAGGAGTAGCCCCCGGCCTTCTCCATCCAGTTCCACAGCTCCTCGGCGATCTGGGTCGAGACCTCGCTCGCGGCGCACCCGTCCATGAACTTGTCCTTGAGCGTCGCGAGCATCTTGGCGTTCTTCTTGCCGATGGCCTTGCGGAGCGTGTCCGCCTCGCCGGGCGTGAAGCCTCCCAGCGTCTTTGAGATCTCCATGAGCTGCTCCTGGTAGGCCGCAACGCCGTAGGTCGGCTCCAGGATGTGCCTCACGCGCTCGTCGGGGTACTGCACGCTGTCCGGGTCGTGCTTGCCGCGTTTGAAGTTCGGGATGTAGTCCATCGGGCCGGGGCGGTACAGCGCGTTCAGCGCGACGAGGTCGTCGAAGCGGTCCGGGCGGACCTCCTGGAGCATCCGCTGCATCCCGCCGGACTCGAACTGGAAGACCCCGAAGGTGTCGCCCCGGGAGAAGAGCTTCAGCGTCTCCTCGTCGTCGAGCGGGATCCCCCCTATGTCCACCTCCTCGCCCGTCGTCTCCTTTATGGTCTGGAGCGTCTCCTCGATGACGTCGAGGTTTCTGAGGCCGAGAAAGTCCACCTTGAGGAGACCTAACGCTTCCACGTCGCTCATGGGGTGCTGGACCATGACCTCGCCCTTGGCGCCCTTCTGCAAGGGGACGATGTCCGTCAGGGTCTCCTCGGAGATCACGACGCCCGCGGCGTGGATGGAGGCGTGGCGGGAGAAGCCCTCGATGTTGAACGCGATATCCAGGATGTCCTTGGCCCCTGCGTTCCCATCGACAAACTGGAGCATCTCGCGCGCCGCCCCGGGGTGCTTCTCGCCCGGGACGTAGATGCCGTCCTCGTTCTGCGCCAGGACGTCGCGCAGGCCGGTCCCGACCGGCTTCTCGGGGATAAACTTGGCGAGCTTGTCCGTCGCGTCGTAGGGGTACTGGAAGACGCGTCCGGCGTCGCGGATGGCGGCCCGGGCGCCGAGCGTTCCGAAGGTGATGATCTGGGCGACGTGGTCGTGCCCGCCGTACTTCTCGGTGACGTAGCGCATCACCTCGGCCCGCCCGTGCACGGAGAAGTCGATGTCGACGTCCGGCATGTTTATGCGGTCGGGGTTCAGGAAGCGCTCGAAGAGGAGCGAGTACTTCAGGGGGTCGAGGTCCGTGATCTCCAGCGCGTACGCCACGATCGAGCCGGCCGCCGAGCCTCGCCCCGGACCTACCGCGATCTTGCGGTCCTTCGCGTACTTCACGAAGTCCCACACGATAAGGAAGTAGTCCGCGAACCCCATCTTCCCGATCGTCCCGAGCTCGAACTCGAGGCGCTGGCGCACCTCCGGGCTGCTGGCCCGCGCCCCGTAGCGCGCCCTCAGCCCCTCCTCGCACTTCTCCAGGAGGTACTGGTCCGCCGTGTACCCCTGGGGCTTCGGGAAGTTCGGCAGCCTCGTCTTGCCGAGCTCGATCCCCGGGTCCTCGATGCTCTCCACGACCTTCAGCGTGTTCTCCAGCGCCTCCGGATGCTTCGGGAAGAGCCTCTCCATCTCGTCCACGGGCTTGACGTAGAACTCCTCGCCCGAGAAGCGCATCCGGTTCGGGTCAGCGTGGAACTTGCCCGTCCCGATGCACAGCAGCACGTCGTGCATCCTCGCGTCCGAGCGCGCCGTGTAGTGCGAGTCGTTCGTGGCGACGAGCGGGATGTGCGTGTCCTTGTGGAGCTTCAAGAGGCCCTCGTTGACGCGCTTCTGCTCCGGGATCTCCAGGTGGTCCTGCATCTCCAGGTACACCGCGTCAAAGATCTCGCCGTACTCCATCACGAGCCTGCGCGCCTCGTCGATGCGCCCCTCGAGGATGCGCGTCGGCACCTCCGCCGAGAGGCAGCCCGAGAGGCAGATGATCCCCTTGCCGTGCTTCCTCAGCATCTCCATGTCCACGCGCGGCTTGTAGTAGAAGCCTTCGAGGAAGCCGCAGGTGGAGAGCTTCATGAGGTTCTTGTAGCCCTCGGCGGTGCGCGCCAGGAGCGTCAGGTGAAAGTACTTCGCCCGGCTGCGGTCGTGCCGGTCGGCGGTCACGTAGACCTCGCAGCCCAGGATCGGCTTGATCCCGGCCTTCGTCGCCTCCTGGTAAAACTTCACGGAGCCGTACATCACCCCGTGGTCCGTGAGCGCGATGCCGGGCATGTTCTGCTCTTTCGCGAAGGAGACGAGGTCCTTGATCCTGCTGGCCCCGTCCAACATCGAGTACTCAGAATGGCAGTGCAGGTGCGCGAAAGGCGTGACCGACAAAGAACTCCTCCCCTTCGACTCAAAGACGGCGGCGGAGCCCCTGAAGACCCCGCCCATCGCCCGTTCTCCCACGAACATCCTCGCGGGAGGCACTATACGGAGGGAAAACAGAGCTTGTCTAGCTCAAGCTCTACCTAAACTTGAGGCACGATTTGCAGCACTTTTCGCGCGTATTTTTCGCTCCTTAGCAACCGTTTCGCGAGCGCGACGGCGACCTGCCACGGGAGGGCCGGGTGAGGACGGAAAGGGTAGCCGTCGCGGCCGGAGGCGGGCTTCAGTCTTGCTTCTGCTGGCCCGTGGAGGCCGTCCGGTGGTCCTCGTCCTGCTCGTTCCAGGAGAGCCAGGAGAGGGCGGCCTTGGCGCTCAGGACGGCGAAGAGGACGGCGAACGGGCCGTTCTCGATGTCGTGGAGCCAGGCCGTGTAGACGACGAGCCCTGCGGAGACTGTGATGGCGGCGAGGACGAAGAGCAGGGTGAGGACTAGCGAGGCCGGGCGTGAGGCCCGCGGGGCTTCGGTCTCGGGCTCTCCTCGCACGGGCTCGGCCACCGTCCCCCTAGTCGTCCTTCTTGGCCGCGCTCCCGGTAGGGGACGTCTCGGTCTTCTTCTCGGAGCCGTTGCCGTTCGAAGAGGCCGCGGAGTCGGCCTTGGTCGTCTCCTTGGCGTCCGTCTTCGAGCCCTTGTTGCTGTAGTCCGTCGAGTAGAAGCCCGAGCCCTTGAAGGAGATGCCGACCGGGTGGAGCACCTTCCTCACCGGAGCGCCGCACTGCACGCACTCCGTCAGGGGGTCCTCGCTCATCCGCTGCATGATGTCGAAGACGTGCCCGTTCTCGCACTTGTACTCGTAGATCGGCATACTACCTCCGTAGGGCTGTATAAAGGTTGCAACCGCGAGATTATACAACCCTTGCGGAGGCCGGGACTCCGGGGAACTACCGGCGCGGAGGGGCTTTGGGGTCCAGCTCGCCCGAGGCGAACGCCCTCTCGAGGTGCTCCCTGGAGGACTGGATCAACTCGGGGTTGGTCACTATCCGGTCTACCTCGTCCCTCGTGGCGTTGCGCCGGACGTACTCCTCCTCGACGACGTCCTGAAACCTCGCGCCCTCCCGAGACGATGCACGATGTACCGGAGCACCCTGCCCTGCCGCTCGTTGCCGTGCCCGTCACCGAACAGCAACTCGAGGAAAGACCTTCGCCTCTCGGTCACCATAACGCCTCCTCTCCGCCCAGGGCCCCGTCTAGCCTGTACCAATCATAACAACAACGCGGCCCCGGGCATCTCCACGACCGGAGGAACGTCCCATCCCCCGCCGCTCGTCCTCACACGTCCCGATCCTCCGCCACTCGAACGCCCCGGGGACGCCCTACGCCGAGAAATAAGACGCTTATCGTTAAATATTAAGAAACTCCTTGTTAAATATGTTTTTTCTTATGGTTTCTGTGTTGCTTTGTGAACAGCGAGGTGCCAGTATCGGCGCCGTAATCGTAAGCCCCGAAACCAGGAGGTAGGGCATGAAGAAGTTGATGATGTTGGCGGCGATGCTGGCGATGGCGCTGGTCGCGGCCGCCCCGGCGCTCGCGCAGGACGCGGTCATCGAGGGCGACGACGAGAGCAGCACGGACGAGACCTCCGTCGAGGCCGGCCAGTACAGCCAGGTCGCGGTCAACGACTGCGAGCAGGTCCTCGACCAGGTCGCGTACCAGTACAACGCCCCGGTCGCGGACGTCTCCGGCGACGAGAACGAGGTCGCCCAGGGCGGCAACGGCGTCGACGCCGAGCAGGTGCAGTACTGCGTGAACCTCCTGCAGGGTGGCTTCAACGAGGCCGACGTTGACGAGGACGACGACGGCGTCGTCGAGGAGGGCGAGGGCGCCGCCGCCGCCGCCGCTGCCGCCGCTTCTGCCAGCAGCGGCGAGGAGTCGAGCGGCGAGGAGTCCAGCAGCGAGGAGTCTTCTTCCAGCGAGGAGGAGTCCAGCAGCGAGAGCAGCGAGGAGGAGTCCAGCGGCGAGGAAGAGGAGTCCAGCGAGGAGCTTCCGGAGACGGGCGGCTTCGGCCTCCTGACCCTCGGCGCGGGCGCCCTGCTGGTCGCCGGCGGCGTAGTGGCTCGCCGCATCGTTAGGTAAGCACCTAACTCGGCACCAGGCGGCCACGGCCGTAACGAGAGGCGGGTCCCACCGGGGCCCGCCTCTCCTCGTTTGCGCCGATCGACGGAGGCTGCTCTGGCCCCGGATCCGAGCGAGCATCGGTTCCGCCCGCGCCTCGCGTGTGATCGTCAGGGCTCCGGAGGACCAGCGCGCACTACCTCCGCGCCGAGCCGCCCCGGGGAGCGGCTACGAGAGCCCGCCAAGCCGGGTCCCCCAAGCGGGCGGCCGACGTCCCTATCGAAGCACCGAGATCTCGCCAGCCCTGCCTCCCGTCCATGCATTGATATATTGTGCATTGTTAATATTTTCTGCACCATATATTTGGTTTCATTGTTTTCGTGTTGACGGAATTTTAGCCGTATGAAACCATGCTTTCGTTTTGTAAACCGTGGCACAGGAGGTATGAATTGAAGAAGCTGATGTTGGTGGCGGCGATGCTGGCGATGGTGCTCGTCGTGGCCGCGCCTTCCTTCGCTCAGGTCGAGATCGAGGCGGGCGACAACAGCCAGGTGGCGGCCAACGACTGCGAGCAGGTCCTCGACCAGGCGGCGTACCAGATCAACGTCCCGGAGGCGAACATCTCCGGCGATGGAAACTCCGTGGATCAGCCCGACGGCAACGACGCCGGGGCCGAGCAGGTGCAGTACTGCGTGAACCTCCTGCAGGGCGGCTTCAACGAGATCGACGAGGACGACGAGGAAGTCGCCGACGAGGACGAGGGCGCTGCTGCCGCCGCGGCCGCCGCGGCTTCCTCCGGTGGCGGTGCCTCCGCTGGCGCCAGCGCTTCCGCCGGCGGCGACCACGGCGGCATGCTCCCGCGACGGGTGGCTTCGGCCTTCTGACGCTCGGCGCGGGCGCCCTCCTGATCGCGGGCGGCCTCGTGGCCCGCCGCATCGTGAGGTAGTGGGCTACTCGCACCGGACGGCTACGGCCGCGAAGAGAGGCGGGTCCCTTCGGGGCCCGCCTCTCTCGTTCGTGCGCACCGATCGGCGCGGTGGCCGGTACCCGTCGGTGAATCCGTGCCGCTCAAAAAGGTTTCACCGGACTCCGGCGTTACGCACCCTATCCGGCGGCCAGATCCTCCAACGCCCTGCCGGTGACGCGGTAGACCGTCCACTCGTCCATCGGCGTGGCGCCGATGCCCCTGTACAGCTTGATGGCGGGCTCGTTCCAGTCGAGGACCGACCACTCCAGCCGCCCGCAGCCCCGCTCTCTGGCGACCCTTGCGAGGTGGACGAGGAGCGCGCGGCCCAGGCCGCGGCCGCGCATCTCGGGCTTCACGTACAGGTCCTCGAGGTAGAGGCCCGGCCTCCCGAGGAACGTCGAGAAGTTGTGGAAGAAGAGGGCGAAGCCCGCCGGCGTGCCCTCGTGGTGGCAGATCACGACCTCCGCCCCCGTTCGCTCTCCGAAGAGGGAGTCGCGGAGCACGTCCTCCGTCGCGACGACCTCGTGCGACAGCCCCTCGTACTCCGCGAGCTCCCTGATAAAAGAGAGGACGAGCCCGACGTCCTCCTCCGTCGCCGCCCGAATCTCCGTGGGAGTCCCCTCCGGCACTTACACCTTCGCCGCGACGAGCGTCTCCGCGATCTGTACGGCGTTCGTGGCGGCGCCCTTGAGCAGGTTGTCCGAGACGCACCAGTACTCGATCGCGTTCCCCGAGACGCGCACCCGGCCGACGAAGACGCCGGGGTCGCCCGCGGTCTCCAGCGGGGTCGGGAAGTCGTTGGCGTCGCCGGAGAACGTCACGCCCGGCGCCGAACGCAGCGCCTCCAGGACCCCTTCGAGGGTGGCCTCCCTCTCCGTCTCGATGTAGATGCTCTCGGAGTGGCCCGTGTGGACGGGGATGCGGACGGCCGTCGCGTGCACCTCGAGGTCGGGGAGGCCGAGGATCTTACGGGATTCCAGCTTCATCTTCCGCTCCTCGGAGGTGTAGCCGTCCTCGCCGATGCCCCGATGAGCGGGATGGCGTTCCCGGCGATGGGCTTGGGAAGGCGTCGCCCTGGCCGTTCTCCAGCGCCTCGACCCCGCTCCTGCCCGCCCCGGAGACGGCCTGGTACGTGGAGACGACGACCTTCTTCAGGCCGAACTCGCGCGCTATGGGGCGAGGGTCACCACCATCTGGATCGTGGAGCAGTTGCCGTTCGCGATGATCCCGTCGTGCTCGCGGGCGGCGTCGGCGTTGACCTCCGGCACCACGAGCGGGACGTCGGGCTCCAGCCGGAAGTCGCTCCCGTTGTCTATGACGACGGCGCCGCGGGCCGTCGCCTCGCGCGCGAGCTGGACCGCGGCCCCTTCTCGCCCTCCGTCCCGGCGAAGAGCGCGATGTCCACCCCTTCGAAGGCCTCGGGCTCGGCGACCCCGACCTCGAAGGTCTCCCCGTCCAGGACCGCCGTGCGGGCGCTCCGGGCGAGGATGCGTAGCTCCTTCAGGGGAAGTTCCGCCTCCTGAGCTCCGCCACGAGCCTCTCGCCTACAAGACCGGCGCCTACGACGGCGACCGTGTACCCCTCGCTCATGCCAATCCCTCCCGATCTCTTACGATCTTGCCAACGATGTCCAGCATGTCTCCGATGACCCCGCTCGCCGTCCGCTCGGGCCCAGCGCCCGGTCCCGTGACCGTCAGGGTGACGTCCGAGTAGCGGCGCGTGCGGAAGTCGAAGACGTTCTCGGGGCCGTTTATGGGGCCGAACGGCGTCTCGACCGCCGCCTCCGTCAGGCCGACCTCTACCGGCCCCTCGGCCGGGATGCGGGCGAGGTAGCGGAGCATGTGGTTCTCCCGCACCGCGCTCATCCGTGCCGCGAACTCCTCGTCCGCCTCTGGCAGCCGCTCCATAAACTCGGGCAGCGGGACCGCCTCCAGCCCCTCGGGGACGAGGGACTCGTAGGGGATCTCCGAAGGCTCTATCTCCCGCCCCATCGTGCGGGCGAGGATGATCGCCTTGCGCGCCACGTCGAGCCCGGAGAGGTCGTCGCGGGGGTCGGGCTCCGCGTAGTGGAGCGCCACCGCCTCCTTGACGGCCTCGGAGAACGAGCGGCCCCCCTCGACCGCGCTCATGATGAAGCCCAAAGTACCGCTCGGGCTGGCCTGAATCTCCAGCACCTCGTCGCCCGTCTCCACAAGCCCCTTGAGGGTCGAGACGATCGGCATCCCGGCGCCGACGGTCGCCTCGTACCACAGCCTGTCGCCGGCGGCGTCCATGAGGCTCTCGTACTGCTCGGAGCCGCCGGAGAGCGGGCCCTTGTTCGAGAGCACGAGGCACGAGCCGTTCTGCACGCCGAGCAGGTCCAGATCGAAGGTGCCGCCGTGCACCGCGAGGTCGACGACGATCCGCGTCGTGCCCTCCTCGGGCTCGGTCCTAAGCACGTCCTCCACCGGCTCGACTCCGAGCTCCGAGAGCTTCCCGCCGTCCTCCTTCAGCCGGATCGCCTGCGGCAACAACTCCTCGCCGACGAGCGCCCCGGAGGTGTCCGCGACCGCCCGGTAGCGGAGGTCGAGCCCGAGGGTCTCCAGCCAGCGCTTGCGCTCCTCGATCACGATCTGGGCGACGGCCCGGCCCACGTAGCCGAGGCCGAGCTGCACGATCTCGACGCGCTTCACGCGACCTCCTCGGCGGGAACCTCGTCGCGGGAGACGAGGCCCTCGTGCAGTACGCGCAGGGCCTCCTCGGCCCTCTCCGCGAAGACGACGAAGACGAGGCCCGCGGCGGCGATGCCGGCGTGGACCGGGCTGATGCCGGCCCGCCGCAGGATCTCCCCGCCGCGGCGAAGGTCCCGCTCGTCCGGCGACCCGATGCAGATCACGGCCGAGGCCTCCCGGCGGTGGCCCGTCGCGCACGGCAGCTCTACCGAGAGGCTGGGGCGCAGCGCGACGCAGCGGACGCCCCCTCCCCTCTGCGTCCGTGACCCGCGTACCCGGGCAGTCCGGGTTGAACGTGTTGCGGACGAGGACCTCCATCCCGACCTCGGAGGCGGGCTCCATCGTCCTCGGGTGCAGGACCTTCGCGCCGAGCTCCGCGAAGTCCCCCGCCTCGCGGTAGGAGAGCTCCGGCAGGAGAGCAGCGTTCGGCACGAGGCGCGGGTCGGCGTCGAGGACGCCGTCTACGTCGGACATGATCCAGACCTCCGAAGCCCCGATGCCCCGCCCGACCACGGTCGCCGAGAGGTCTGAGCCCCCGCGACCCAGCGTCGTCGGCAGGCCCTCGGGCGAGCGCCCGACGAACCCGGGGACGACGGCGACCCGCCCGTCCCCGAGGAGCGGCGCGACGTAGCGCGAACATCGCTCGCGGGTCCCGGAGGCGTCGACCTCGGCCTCGGCGAAGTCCCCGTCGGTGGCGATGGGGTCCCCAGAGACGACGGCCGCCGGAGCCCCCTGGCTGCTTATGGCGCCGGCCAGGATCGCGGCCGAGAGGCGCTCGCCGAAGACGGCGATCCTGGCTCGTCGTGCTGCGGGACCGTTCGCGTCCGGCGCTCCTATGGCCTCGACGAGCTCCCGGAGGAGTTCGAGCACACGGCGCTCCACCCCGGGCAGGATCTCCGGCGAGACGGCCTCGCGAGCGGCGGCCAGGTGGCGTTCGGCGAGGGCACGGTGGAGCTCGGCGAGCGAGCCCTCGCGCGTAGCTCCGACCCGCGTGCGGGACGCGCCGTCGTCGGTGGCGTCCGCGTAACCGAGGAGGGTATCGGTGGTCCCGGACATCGCCGAGACGACCACGGCCACCGGTCGATCCGCCGCGGCCCCGGCAACGATACCGGCGGCGTTGGCGAACTGCGCGCCGCCGCCGACGGAGGTCCCGCCGAACTTGATTACCAGAGGATGGACGTTGTTCAATCCGTTCACGCTCCGTTCAGCGCCTGGTCCAGGTCGGCCAGGATGTCCTCGATGTTCTCCAGCCCGACGGAGAGGCGGATGTAGTCGTCCGTCACGCCGGTGGTCTTCTGCTCGTCCACGGAGAGCTGGGAGTGGGTGGTGGAGGCGGGGTGGATCACGAGGCTCTTCGCGTCCCCCACGTTCGCCAGCAGGCTGTGAAGCTCCAACCGGTCGATAAACTTCCGTCCGGCCTCCAGGCCGCCGTCGATCCCGAAGCCCAGGATCGCGCCGTACATCCCCCCGCGGTGGTACTTCTTCGCCAGGTCGTGCGTCGGGTGGCTCGGGAGGCCGGGGTAGTTCACCCAGTTGACCCTCTCGTGCCCCTGCAGGAACTCGGCGACGGCCATCGCGTTCTGCGAGTGGCGCTCCATCCTGAGGGCAGCGTCTCGAGGCCCTGGATGAGCATGAAGCTGTTGAACGGGCTGATCGCCGGACCGTAGTCCCGGAGCATCTGCACGCGCGCCTTGAGGATGTACGAGAGCTCGCCGAGGGTCGGGTAGATCTCCAGCCCGTGGTACGACGGGTCCGGCTCGGTGAACTCGGGAACTTCCCGTTGTCCCAGGGGAACGAGCCTCCGTCGACGATGACGCCGCCGATCGTCGTCCCGTGCCCCCGATAAACTTCGTCGCCGACTCGACGACGATGTCCGCCCCGTGGCGCAGGGGTTCACGAGGTACGGGGACGGAAGCGTGTTGTCCACGATGAGGGGGATGCCCGCCTCGTGGGCGACGGCCGCTATCCCTCGATGTCCAGGGTGTTGAGCTGCGGGTTGCCGACCGTCTCGGAGTAGATCGCCTTGGTCTTGTCGTTGATCGCCGCGCGGAACGCCTCCGGGTCGTTCCCCTCGACGAAGCGCACCGTGATGCCGATCTTCGGCAGGGTGTAGTGGAAGAGGTTGTACGTGCCGCCGTAGAGGCCGGCGGAAGAGACGATCTCGTCCCCCGCCCCCGCGATGTTCAGGATCGCGAGCGTCTCCGCCGCCTGCCCCGACGCGGTCGCCAGCGCCCCCACTCCCCCTTCGAGCGCGGCGACGCGCTTCTCGAAGACGTCGGTGGTCGGGTTCATGATGCGGGTGTAGATGTTGCCTTCTTCCGCGAGCGAGAAGAGGTTCGCGGCGTGCTCGGTGTCGCGGAAGACGTAGGAGGTGGACTGGTAGATCGGGACGGCCCGCGCCGTCGTCGCCGAGTCGACCTCCTGGCCTGCGTGCAGCGCCAGGGTATCGAAGCCGTACTGGCGCTCCTGGGCCTTCTGATCTGCGGTGTCGGTCATCTCTCGTCTCCTCCTAGTCGTTCAGGAACGGCCCGACGGCCGCCCTCAGGTCGTCCCAGTCCTTCAGAAACGCGTCGTGCCCGTTCTGGGACTCTATCTCCTCGTAGCGCACGCTGGCACCGGCGCGCCTGGCCTCCTCGGCCGTCTCCCGCACCTCGGCGGCCGGGAAGAGCCAGTCGCTCGAGACCCCGACGAAGAGGACGTCGGCCTCGATCCTCCGGTACGCCTCCTCGCGCGAGGCGTAGCCCGCACCCGCGTCGTACAGGTCCATCGCGCGCGTCAGGTAGAGGTAGGAGTTGGCGTCGAAGCGTCCGGCGAGGTCCTGCCCCTGGTAGTGCAGGTAGCCCTCGACGTCGAACATCCCGCCGAACTCCTCGTACAAGGGCGGCCTCCTCGCCGGCCCCCTCCCGAAGCGCTCCCACATGCCGGGCGCGCTCTGGTACGTGACCATCCCGGCCATGCGCGCGATCGCGAGCCCCGTCTCGGGCCCGGCCTCCCCGTAGTAGTCGCCGCCGCGCCAGTTCGGGTCGGCCATGATGGCCCGACGGCCGATCTCGCTCATCGCGATCCCCTGCGGCCCGAGGGCCCCGGTCGAGGCGATCGGCACGGCCTTCTCCAGAAAGTCCGGAAACTCGACGGCCCACTCCAGCGCCTGCTGCCCCCCGATGGACCCGCCGATGACCGCCCGGAGCTTGCGCACCCCGAGCCCATCCAGGAGCCGCCTCTGCGCGCGCACGATGTCGCGGATGGTCACGACGGGGAACCGCATGCCGTGGGGCCGCCCCGTCTCCGGGTCCACGGAGGCGGGCCCGGTGCTCCCGGAGCAGCCGCCGAGCACGTTGGAGCAGACGACGAAGTTCTCATCCGTGTCGACCACGCGCCCCGGCCCGACCATCTCGTCCCACCACCCGCCGCGCCTGTACGCGTCGGAGGGCCCCCCGGAGCAGTGCGAGTCGCCGGTGAGGGCGTGGACCACGAGCACGGCGTTCTCGCCCGCGTCGTCCAGCTCGCCCCAGGTCTCGTAGGCGAGCCTGACCTCTGGGAGGTAGCCGCCCATCTCCGGCTCGAAGGAGCCTATGGGGTGGAAGTTCTTGCCCGGTCGGGCCGGAGCCGCGTTAGCCCCGGCCCCCGGGTCTGGTGTCATGCTCGGTAGTAATGTAGCCTCCTTCGTCCGTCGCGTCCTTACGCCGTGGCGCCGCGGGGCGAGCCCCGCTCTGCCTTACGCGCAACCCGCTCCGTAGAGGAGGCCTCAAGTGATCGGCTCTCCACATCTTCCAGGACGCTCAACAGACCTCTGCGTCCTGCTGGACTTGGCACCTTGCGCGAGCGTCTCCGCTCTGCGCCGGTTGCCGCGGTTTCTCGGGGCCAGTTCCCTCCGCCGCTCTCGATGCGAGTCCGCGCTAGAGGAAGATGCTAAAGCACCGCCCCCCCGACCGTCAAGGGCGAGCTAGTACGCCCTGGCGAAGACGGCGGTCCGGCCGGGCTTGCCGGAGACGAGGTCCGCGCCCTCCTCCCGCTCGAAGGGAGGAGGCGGATGGTCGCCTTCGTCTCCTCCTTTATCCTCGCCTCCGTCGCCGGGTCCCCGTCCCAGGGGCGAGGACGAAGCCGCGCTTCTCCTCGATGATCTCCTTGAACTCCTCGTAGGACGTGGCCCTTCGGGTGTTCTCCTCGCGAAACTCCGTCGCCCGGCGGAGCATGCTCTCCTGGATCTCCCCGAGAAGCTCCCGGAGCCTCCCCGCGAGCTCCGAGCGCGGCACGAACGTCTTCCCCTCCTTGCCGGCGACGTCCCGGCGCGCCAGGACGGCCTGGCCGTTCTCGATGTCCTTCGGCCCGAGCTCGATACGCACCGGCACCCCGCGCAGCTCGTGCTCGTTGAACTTGTAGCCCGGCGAGTGTTCCTCGTCGAGGTCGATCTCCATCCGGAAGCCCGCCTCCTTGAGCTCGATGTAGAGCTTCTCGGCCTCGCGGCGCACCTCGCCCTTGCTCTCGCCCCGCCAGATCGGGACGATCACGGCCTCCGTCGGCGCGAGCTTCGGCGGGATCTTCAGCCCCCGGTCGTCGCCGTGCACGAGGATGAGCCCCCCGATGACCCGCGTCGAGAACCCCCAGGAGGTCTGGTGCGCGTACTGCCTCTCCTGGTTCTCGTCGAGGAACGTTATGTCGAAGGCCCGGGAGAAGTTCTGCCCGAGGTCGTGGCTCGTCGCGGCCTGCAGAGCACGCCCGTCGCCCATCAGGCCCTCGCACGTGAACGTCTCGATGGCGCCGGGGAACCTCTCCGAGGGGCTCTTGGCGCCGTCGAGGACCGGGAGCGCCAGGGCCTCGTAGAAGCAGTCGCGATACACCCGCTGCATCCGCAGGGCCTCCTCGCGGGACTCGCGCGCGGTCGCGTGGACGGTGTGGCCCTCCTGCCACAGAAACTCCGCCGTGCGCAGGAACGGGCGCGTCACCTTCTCCCAGCGCATCACGTTGCACCACTGGTTTATGAGGACGGGGAGGTCCCGGTAGCTCTGGACCCAGTTGCTGTAGAAGTCGCAGATGATGCTCTCTGAGGTCGGCCGGACGGCGAGCCGCTCCTCCAGGTCCTCCCTACCCCCTATCGTGACCCAGGCGAGCTCCGGGTCGAAAGCCTCGACGACCTCGGCCTCCCGTTTCAGGTAGCTCTCGGGGATCAAGAGCGGGAAGTAGGCGTTCTGGTGCCCCGTCGCCTTGAAGCGGGCGTCGAGGTCCGCCTGTATGCGCTCCCAGAGCGCGTACCCGTAGGGCCGGATGGCGAACGTACCCCGCACCGGCCCGTAGTCCGCGAGCTTCGCCATGCGCACGAGCTGCAGGTACCACTTGCTCGGATCCTCGCTCTTCTTTGTAAGCTTCTCGACGGCCTCGGCCATGGGGGCTCCTCTCGGGGTGCAAGTTTTCGCAGAGTATAGCGTCCTGCACCCCGCCGACCGGCTCCATGACCTACTTGCCGGCGTAGAGAACGGGGCAGACGGAGGGCCCTGGGCAACCCTCCCCTCATCGCGGCGAGAGCCTGGCCGAGAAGGGACGGAGCTCCGCTTGGCGGTACGAGGCCGGCAGATAACCAACCCCGCAAGCTTACGGCTTGAGATTCTCTTCCAGGAGCGTCGTGACCTTTCGCCACGAGTCCTCGCAAGCCTCGGCGTTCGCCCTCGCGTCCCCGCCGAACTGCGCCCGTCCCGGGGCGGCCGGCGCGTATGGCGCCCGGATGAGATGCCCGGCCCCCGGGTAGACGGCGAGCTCGTCGCCGTGGGGGTGGCCGTGGCGCAGGAGCCTGTCGTAGGCCAGGCGCGAGAAGAGTTCGGAGGGCCACAGCGCGTCGTCTTCACCGGCGATCAGGAGCACGGGCCCGTTCGTGCGTTCGACGGGTATCTCCGCCCTCCTGATCGCCCCCTCCCTCGGCCGCGAGCCGTCGGAGGCATACGGAAGGTGCGGCACGGGCTCTCCCCCCAGGGTCCAGGCGGGCCCGTCGCCCTCGGGCGAGGGGAACGAGACGCCGCTGCCCGCGCAGCTCACCACGGCCTTCAACTCCGGGTTCGTCGCCCCGAGTAGGAGCGCGAGCTCGCCGCCGCGCGAGTGCCCGACGACGCCGAGGCGGTCCGGGTCCACCCCGTCTCGTTCACCGAGCCAGCGGACCGCGCGCCCCAGGTACTCCAGCGGTATCCCGGCCAGGTTCTCCGGCAGGGCGCCCGGCGGGATCCCCGCCCCGAAGTACTCGCCCCTGAAGTACGCCAGCGCGAGCGCCGCGAAGCCGCGGGAGGCCAGGAGCGCCGCTTCGTACGCCGAGTGCGGGGACAAGCCGCCCTCGAAGCCTCCCAGGACCAGGACCCCGGGCGCCGGTCGCTCCCCACGCGCGGGCGAGAGGATCCTGCCGAAGAGCCCTTCCGCTCTCACGTCGGCGGCCTCGACGCCGTCCGCCATCGCGTAGCGTTCGACCTCGGCGCTCAGTTCCAGATCCCCTGCCCTGGCGGTCACCGTTACGGTCGACACGCCCGTGGTCGGGGCGTAGAAGTCGGCGCCCAGGGCCGACCATATGAGCCCCGTGGGGTCTCCGGTCTCGTAGGAGCCCTCGATCGGGGAGTGCTCGGAGGTGTCGACAATTCCGCCCTCGTTGGCCTCGAAGACGGCGGTGGAGGACCACTCCCGGAGCATCTCGTCGACGAAGTCGGCGGAGAAGACCGCGCGCTCGCCGGGGGGGAGGCCCTCGAGTCGCGCGACGAAGGGCTCGTCGGCCCTGACGCGGCGAGGCTGCACGGAGAGCTCGGGGGCGGGAGCCCACCCGCAGGCGAACCCCGCCCCGCCGCAGCCGAGCAGGGCCGCGCCGGCAACCACGCCCCTCAGAAACTCCCTGCGGCTGGAGAGCCCACCGGTCGTCGGGTCCACGACGCCCTCACCTCCCGTGCCACGGACCGCGTCGGCCGCGCCTCGCACGGGGCCCGGCGGCCGACCCAAGACCCACCGAATCTATTCTATTGCGGGCCGCGCGGGCGGGGAAGCGAGCGCCGTGCGCCCGGACCCGATGGACGGATAGCCGGACGCCCCCGGGCTACCTGGCGGGCGTTATCTCCTTCTTGCCGACGTAGGGGACGAGGGTTTCGGGGAGCTCGATCGAGCCGTCCTCCCGCTGGTAGTTCTCCATGAGGGCGATCAGGACGCGGCTGATGGCGAGCGCGGTGCCGTTGAGGGTGTGGAGAAGCTGGGGACGGCCCCCGTCCTTCCTGTAGCGGATCTTGAGCCGGCGGGCCTGGTAGTCGGTGGTGTTGGAGGTGCTCGTGACCTCGCCGAAGGCGTCCCGGCCGGGCATCCACGCTTCGAGGTCGTACTTGCGGTAGGCCGCCCCCCCGAGGTCGCCGGTGCAGATGTCCACCACCCGGTACGGGAGGCCGAGGCCCTGGAAGATGCGCTCCTCTATCCCGACCATCTCCTCGTGTATGGCCTCGGACTGGTCGGGGGTGGAGAAGGCGAACATCTCGACCTTGGTGAACTGGTGGACGCGGTAGAGGCCCCGGCTCGCCCGGCCGTGGGAGCCCGCCTCCGTGCGGAAGCAGTGGGAGAGGCCGGCGAGGCGGATGGGGAGGTCGTCCTCGTTCAGGATCTCGTCGGCCAGGGACCCGGCCAGCGTGATCTCGGCGGTCGCGATAAGCGAGAGGTCGCTCTCCTCGACGGAGTAGATCTGGGTCTCCGGCCCGCGCGGGCTGAAGCCGGTCCCCACGAGCGCGTCGTCGCGCGCAAGGTCCGGCGTGATCGTCGGCTCGTACCCGCGCTCCATGAGGACGTCCATCGCGTAGCGCACGAGCCCGAGCTCGAGGAGCACGGCGTCGCCGCGCAGAAAGTAGAACTTGCTCCCCGTCGTCTTGGCGCCCGCGTCGAAGTCTATGATCCCCAGCGCCTCGCCGAGCTCGACGTGGTCCTTCGGCTCGAAGGAGAACCGGGTCGGCTCGCCGAAGTGCCGGATGGGCACGTTCTCGGAGTCGTCCCGGCCGATGGGGGCGTCGGGGTGGGTCATGTTCGGGATCTTGAGCTGCTCCTCCCTGAGCCTCCCCTCGACCTCGGCGAGCTCGCCCTCCTTCAGCGGTACGCGCTCCTTCATCGAGCGCGCCTCCTCCACGAGCCTCTGCCTGGCCTCGGGGTCGCGCTCCCTGCCCACGCTCCTCGCCAGCTCGTTCTGCCGCTGTTTGAGCTCGTTCAGCTCCTGGATGAGCGCCGATCGCCGATCCGCGAGCTCCACGACGAGCCCGACGTCGGCCTCGACGAGGCGGTTCCTGCAGTTCTCGGCGACGGCTTCGGCGTTCTCGCGGATGAATTTGAGATCGAGCATAGTAAGTCTCCTGTGTGCTAGCCGGTCAGGTTGTCGGCGCTCGGTCCCGTCCGGCTTGTTCCCGGCGAGACGGCCGTCCGACTAGCTTACATCAGCCAGCTCGCGCAGCGCCCGATTCTCCTCCCGGATTCTGACGTAGAGCACCATCGCGTTCAGGACCGTGAACACGAGCGCCGTCGCCCACGCCCCGAAGATCAGGGGGAACACGAGTATCTCGACGACGACCACGACGTAGTTCGGATGGCTCACGTAGCGGTACGGGCCCCGGACGACCACCCTCGCCCCCGGCACGACGAGTATCTTGGTGTTCCAGTAGGGACCGAGCGAGAAGATCGCCCAGTACCGCAAGGGCTGCACGAGCAGAAATAGGGCGAGCGCGAGCGGCCAGAACGACGGCGGCTCCGGGCCGCGAGCGAGTCCTTCGACCAGCGTCGAGACGAGCCACAACGAGTGCAGCCCGACGATGAGCGGGTAGTGACTCTGCCCCCGCTCGACTGCCCCCCGGGCGCGGGCCTTGCGCTCGTTCCGGCGCGCCAGCACGAGCTCCAGGAGGCGCTGCGCGCCGACGGCGGCGACGGCGAGGACGAGCAGGACGGCGCTCAAAGGACTACGAGCTCGCCGCCGCTAGCACCTGAAGAACACGTGCTCGGCCGAGAAGCCGGGGCCCATCGCGGAGAGCACCCCGAGGTCGCCCGGGGAGGCGTCGCCGCTCTCCAGCAGGCGCTCCAGGATAAACAGCACCGTCACGCTGGACATGTTGCCGTGGTAGCGGAGCACCTCCCGGGAGAGGGCGAGGCCGCCGGGTTCGAGGCCGAAGACCTCCTCGAAGGCGTCGAGGACCTTGGCGCCGCCGGGGTGGGTGACGAAGTGCTCGAGCTCCTCGAAGGCGAGCCCGACGGAGCCCAGGGCCTTCTCCAGGTTCTCCGGCATACGGTTGCGCACGAGGTCGGGGACGCTGCGGGAGAGGCGCACCTTGAAGCCGGACTCCACAAGCTCCCAGCCCATGATGTCCTCGGTGCCGGTCCACGTCGTGCTGTGGCTCCCCAGAAGCTCCGGCCCCGAGCCCCCCCGCTCCGGACCTCCGAGCACCAGGGCCGCGGCGCCGTCGGCGAAGAGGGCGGTGGAGATAAGCCCCGCCTTGGAGCGGTCGCCCTTCTGGAACGTCAGGCCGCAGAGCTCGACCGCGACGAAGAGGATCGGCTTCTCGGGGTAGAGCCGGACGTGGTCCGCGGCCACCGAGAGCCCGCTGGCCCCGGCCGCGCACCCCAGGCCCCAGATCGGCACGCGCCGCGTCTCCTCGGAGAGGCCGAGCCTCGGGAGAAGCTGCGAGTCTATGGAGGGCGTGGAGAGGCCGGTCGTCGAGACGAAGAAGACCGCCCCCACCTCCGCGGGCTCGACCCCCGCCCGGTCCAGGGCGCGGCGGGCCGCCTTCTCGGAGAGGTCGAGGGCGTTCTCGACGTACAGAGCGTTCTTCTCGGGGAACGTGTGGTCCTCGTAGAACCACTCGGGGGGGACGCAGAAGTTGCGCCCCTCGATCTCCACGTGGTCGAAGACCGGCAGCAGGCGCTCGATGTCCCTGTACACCTCGGAGAACATCGCCCGCGCCAGGTCCTTGGCCGTCTCCTGGGAGATGCGGTGGCGCGGCACGGACGTCGCCACCGAGAGCACGCGCGGGTTTACGTCCCTCATCGTCCGTTCTCCTCTCTCTGGGCGTCCGTCCCCTCGGGCTCCGGCTCGGGCGTGGCGCACGAGTTGCGGAAGACGTACTGGGGGAGGCGCTTGCGCTGCGTGCTCGTCCAGTCGATGGAGGGGCGACGCTTCTCCTCCGGCAGGTAGCCCAGGCGGTAGACGGCCATGAGCTCGAGGTCGTCCGGGACCTCGAGGAGGTTCTGGATCCTCCGCCAGCTCTCGGGGACCTCCATCGGGAAGGAGACGAACTGGATGCCCATGCCGAGCTCCGTGGTCATCAGCCAGATGTTCTCGACCGCGGCCCCCATCCCGAAGATGGAGTAGAACCCGGAGAGCTCCCCGGGCCGGTACTCCGCCTTGTCCAGCAGGACGGCGAGCAGGAGCGGCGAGCCGGCGACGAGCTTGCGGTTGTCCTCGCCGAGCGTCTTCGGCACCCCGAGGCGGTTCATGAGGGCCTGGGCGGCCGGCGAGAAGACCTGCCGGGTGAAGGGCTTGAGGACGCTCGGGAGCTGGTCGAAGTAGATGCCGTCCCGTCGCTCCTCCATCTCCTTCTTGGAGAAGCGGAAGTAGGGGCGGTAGCGCTTGAAGAAGGTCCCGTCGCGGAAGACCTGGGTCATGCTCTCGCCGCTCTCCCTGGCGAGAGCCTCGATCTTCTCGCGGTCGTCGACGAGCACGAAGCGCCAGGGCTGGCTGTTGAGGTGCGAGGGGGCCATGGCGGCGACCTCGACGAGCATCCTCTGGTGCTCGGGGCTTACCGGGTCCGGGAGGAAGGGACCGTTCGTGGTCCTGCGCCTCCGGAGGGCATCGTAGAGCTCCATGCCTAGTGGCTCCTCGACGGCGGGGGCTCCGCGGGCTCTGCTGACGGAATCATCTTTCGAGTATACAACAGCGTTTTCGCTCACCATCCTCTCTCCACGCCCTTGCGGGCGGCGCCGCGGACGCGCACCGGCCACGCGCCGAAGGCGATCAGGCGCGCCGGCACGTCGCGCAGGACGGGCATGCGCAGCGCCCGCTTCAGCGAGCGCGGCAGCCGGAAGGGCGCCTCGGGCTCCGGGTCGAGGGCGCCGGCGACCACCCAGCGCTGGGCGAGCTCCTGGGCGAGCTGGACGAAGCGGACCGCCGGGGCCCGCCGCCGCTGCACCGCGCGCAGGTGCCGCGTCCCGAGCCGTCCCTCCAGGAGCGGCCCCGAGAGCACGTTCGCCGCGGAGACGGCGTCCTGGATCGCGAGGTTGATCCCGATGCCCCCCACCGGCGAGACGACGTGCGCGGCGTCCCCGATCACGAGCAGCCCCGGCGCGTACCACCGCTTGAGCCGGTCGGACTCGACCGAGAGCAGCGAGACCTGCCTCCAGTCCTCCAGCTCGCCCATGCGGCCCGAGAGCTCGGGGCGAGACGGACCACCGCTCTCCTGAAGGCCCCGATTCCCCGTCCTTGAGGCGATTGAAGCTCCCCTTGGGGATGAGGTAGCCGACCTGCCAGTGGTCGAAGTGGTCCATGAGTACGAGGAGGCCGCCGCGCCCGCAGCGGAAGATCGCCCCCGCCTCCTCCGGGTCCCCCTCCTCGCGCGGCACGTTGAACCACACGACGTCCATCGGCGGCTCCCCCCGACGGGCTCCAGCCCGCGAGCTTGCGGATCTTGGAGAAACGGCCGTCCGTCCCCACCACGAGCTCCGCCCGTACCTCGCGCCTCTCGCCGTCCGGCGCGTCGTAGAACACCCCGCGCGTCGCGCCGCCCTCCTCCACGAGCTCCCTGACGCGGGCCCCCATGACGAGCCGGAAGTTCGGGTAGCGCCGCGCCTCGGCCGCGACGAACTCCAGGAAACGCGCCTGCGGGAGCATCAGGATGTACGGGTAGCGCGTCTTCAGGCGGGAGAAGTCCGCAAAGGTCTCCCGGTCGGGCCCCGCCTGCACGATGAAGCGCTTGATCAGGGCGTGGCGCAGCCCTCGCAGCCCGTCGGCGAGCCCGAGGGACTCCAGAACCTCCATCGCCCCCGGGTTGATGGTGTTCCCCCGGAACTCGCGGTCGAAGTCCCCGTGCGCCTCGAGCACCGTGACCTCGACCCCGCGGCGCGCGAGCAAGAGCGCCAGCATCAGGCCCGCGGGCCCCCCGCCGACGATGCAACAGCCCGTCCTCTCGCTCCCCCGGGCGCGCACTTTATTCGTAAACTCTTCGGCCTTCAGGGGTGCCACCTCTTCGGAAAACTCCACGACAGCCTGAAGTTACCCGGGGAGCGCGCCCCTTAAGGTCAACGGGCTCACACGAGCGCCGCTTCGCCTACACACTTTGGGCCAATCCCACGGCATAGAACATGAGCGACGCGCACGCGAGGGCCGCGTGCCCCCGCGTTCCCGCCCGGACGTAGGGCAGGACGGCGAAGAGCCCGAGGACGGGAAGCAGCGTCCAGCGGTAGGGCTCCCCCCAGTAGAAGCCGGCCAACACCGCCGCGGCGGCCGAGACGAAGACCGCAAAGAAGAGCGCGTGGTGCAGCCATCGGAACGGCTTCGAATCCACGACGCCGAACTGCACCAGCAGCCCGAGGGCGAAGTTCGCTAGAAAAAGCAGCGTCGCGGCGTAGAAGATCACGGCCGCATTATATTTCGGCCGCGGACCGAGCCTCCGAGACGGCGCGGTTGCTCAACAGCCCCAGAGCGAGGGCGGCGAGGGCCGCGTAAATCATGACGGCAAGCCAGAAGGGGGCGGTGATCCCGTACGCCCGGGCGAGGACGCCGCCTGCGAGGGCGCCAAGCGCCTGACCTCCCAGGCCGATCATGCGAAAAGCGCTTCCCACCCTGCCAAGCAGACCGTTCGGGATCAGGGCCTGGCGCAACGAGATCGTCAGTACGTTCCAGACCATCGCGTGGAAGGCTTCCAGCGCGAGCATCGCTCCGGCGAGGTACGGGTTCGTGGCGAGTGCAAGCCCCGCGTGGACGACGACCCCGAGCACGAAGATCCCGAAGATAGCCCTGCCCGTCCCCATGAGCCTCCCGACCTTGCCGGCGAGCAAGCTCCCCGCGACGCCTCCGAAGACGGAGGCCGAGAGGAGCGCGCCGTAGCCGAACTCCCCGAGCCCGAGGACGTCCTGGGCGTAGAGCACCAGCACGGAGAAGGTTCCCACGAGGGCGAAGCCGCTCGCCCCGAGCATGAGCGCCAGGGTGAGCAAGAGACGGTGTCGGACGAGCCATCCGAGGCCCTCCCCTATCTCGTCGTAGAGCGTCGTAGGGGAGTCCCCGCCTCTCCACTCCACGCGGAAACTGCCGCGAAGCGCGAGGACGAGGGCGGCGGAGACGGCGAAGGTGCCGGCGTCGAGCAAGAAGGGGGCGGAGGCGGCGAACGCGAAGAGCGCCCCGCCGAGGAGCGGTCCGGCAGCCTCGTTCGTCACCATCTGTGCAGCGATCAGCTGCCCGTTAGCCCTCTCCAGCCCCTCCTTTGGGACCATCGCGGGGAGGATCGCGGTGGACGCGTTGTCGAAGAGGGTCTCGGCCACGCCTAGCAGAAAGAAGACCGCATAGAGGAGCGGGATGCTCGCCCAACCGAGCAGCACGGCCAGCCCCAGAGCTCCCACTACCGCTGCCCGCAGGCCGTCCACAAGCCCCATGACTAAACGGCGGTCCAAACGGTCCACGAGCGCTCCGCTAGGCAGGGAGAAGAGCAGCCAGGGCAGGCGCCCGGCGAAGACGACCCCCGAGACCAGGACCGGGTCGCGCGTGAGGCTCGCGGCGAGCAGGGGCGCGGCGACGAGCGTTACGCCGTCCCCAAGGTTGGAGACCGTGCTCGCCGTCCACAGTTTCCCGTACTCAGCCCCGAGCCCGAACAAGACTTACATCTTAGCCGGGGTCCCGCCGCGGCGGCATTCTTCCTGCTACGCCAGGCGAGGAGCGGCGGACGGATGACAGCCCGTGTTCGAGCTCAACTTCGACACGGCCATCTTGACGGCCCCGGTTTCGTGGCGGATGCTAGGGGCCAGTATCTCCCCGACGGTCCACTTGAGCGGCAGAACGCGCACCCCGCGTACGGCCATTCGGCCCTCCACAAACGCATCGGTGAACAGGAGGAGCGGCGCGACTTCGGCGTCGAGGATCTCCCGCAGCCTGTAGCATCCGCTCCACGCTTGCTTGACGAAGTCCTTCTCGAAGGGGCGTCCGTTGCGCGCAAGCCGGCCCCCGCGGGCCGTCACGTGCCCCGAGTGGCTCTTCGTCTCGACGGAGAAGAATCCGTTGGGGCCGAGCACAACGTGGTCCACGTTCCCCAAGCCGCGGAGCGGGACGTCGTGGAAGATGTAGAAGCCGTGAGGGAGGAGCTTTTCGAGCTCCTCCCCCACCCTCTCCTCGGCCCTGCCGCCAGAGACCCAGGTAGTCTCGGCGGCCCGTACCCTGCTTCGAGCGTAGCGCCTCACGCCCTTGAGGTTGAGCAGAGAAGCTCCCATCTCCGCGACGGTCCACATCGCGACCCGCTTGCGACCCTCGTGAAGGGCGTGCTGACCGGCCATCCGCTTCTCGCGCTCCCGTTCGGGATCGACCGTGATCGATGGGACGGAGTCCGGTGACCGGCGGGATCTTACGGAGGGTCGAGGAGGAACCGACAGCGCTTCGTTCGCGACGACCTCCGGCGCGGGCGAGTCCTCGGCGAGTTCGCTGCTCGATCCCGCACGGCTCCAGCCGAGTACGTCCTCGAAACCATCTTCCGGAATGGCGAGGAAGCCGCTCGTCAGCGAGTAGCGGTGGAAGCCGAGGGCGGGATGGTTCCCGTCGCCGGGGAACCTGTACAGGACCGGCTCCTCGAAGAAGCGTACGTCTTCGATGGAGATCCGCCAGAGGGGGGTCTTCTTCGAGTACCACCGAGGCACGCCATCAGGGGAGGAGGCGGAGGAGGAGATCCTGGCCTCGGCCGCGAAGCCTTCCCCGGCCAGGTAGAGGAGGACACGGTCGCCCGCTCTTGCCCGTCGGATCGGGGTCCGGCTGGAAGAGACGCAGAAGGTGTTCGTACGTCGCGCAACGTCGTAGTTGCTCTTCGCGTGCTCACCGACGAAGGCCATCACCCAGCAGTTCATCCCCGCCCCTCCCCATCCAGGTGCTCGTAGATGTTTTATCGGTCGAGGGCGACCCCGGCTTTAGCGTAGGGAGGGAGTGGTGGTGCTAAGATGTGCGCTCTTAGTGGTTGGGAGCAAGCTTACAGAAGGTTCGGAGGGCGAGATGGAGAACGGCCACGGGGACCGGGCGGCTTACGTAACCGGGGTAGGGATGGTCAGCCCCGTGGGCGTCGGCCGGGAGGCGTTCTGGGGCTCGCTGCTGGCGGGCGAGAGCGGCATGGGGCCGATAACGCTCTTCGACCCGGACGGGTACGGGGTCAGGATCGCGGCCGAGTGCAGCGACTTCGACCCCAGGGACTTCATGGACCGCAAGGCCGCCCAGCGGACGGACCGCTTCGCCCAGATGGCGCTCGCCTCGGCGAAGCTCGCCCTGGACGACGCCGGCGCGTGGGGGGAGCTGGAGACGAACTCGGAGCGCGTGGGCCTCGTCATCGGGACGGGCATCGGCGGGGCGACGAGCATGGAAGAGACGCAGTGGACCATCTCCAACAAGGGTCCGGCGCGGGTCAACCCGTTCGCGGTCACCAAGATCATGCCGAACGCGGCCGCCGCCCACATCGGCATCCAGCTGGGCGTGAGGGGCCCCTCGACCGCCAACGCCCTCGCCTGCACCTGCGGCACCGACTCCATCGGCCTCGGCTACGACCTCATCCGCCGCGGCGACGCCGACGTGGTGATCTGCGGGGCGTCGGAGGCGACCATCACCCCCGTCATCGTCGCGGGCTTTATCGCGATGCGCGCGATGAGCCGCAACAACGAGAACCCCGAAGCGGCGTGCAGGCCGTACGACGAGGGGCACTCGGGGTTCGTGATCGGCGAGGGCAGCGCGATCCTGATCCTGGAGAGCGCCGAGTCCGTCGAGCGCCGGAGCGCCGAGCCCTACGCGAAGATCACCGGCATCGGCCGCACCACCGACGCCTTCAACGTCGCCGACCCCGACCCGAAGGGCCGCGGCATCCACGCCGCGATGCAGCTCGCGCTGAAGTCCGCCCGCGTCGAGGAGGACAGGGTCGACTTTATAAGCCCGCACGGGACCGGCACGGTCGCGGGAGACGGCCCGGAGTCCCAGGCGATGTACCGCATCAACCCGAACGCGATGGTCTCGGCGACGAAGTCCACCCTGGGCCACTCCCTCGGGGCGACCGGGGCGATCGAGGGCGCCATCTGCGCCCTCGCCGTAAAGGAGGGGACCGTCCCCCCATGCGCAACCTGACGGCGCTCGCCGAGGGCTGCGCCGAGCTCGACTACGTGGTCGACGAGCCGCGCGAGGCCCGAACCTCGACGTCGCCCTCTGCGCGAACCTCGGCGTCGGCGGCCACAACGCCGCCGCCGTCTTCGAGAGGGCGTAGAGGGGGCCGGGGCTCTCCGCCCCGGCCCCCTCCCTCCAACCCCTTCAGCGCCGCGCCACGCCGAACCTCCAGCCCTCGGACGCGCTCGCGACCGCCACCACGGGCTCCCCGTGCGCTACACCTCCCGACCCGTGCTCCGGGACGGGCATTCGTCCGGCTCCCCTCATGCTCCGACTCTATCCGTCAAGCAGCACTTGTGGCAACCGTAGACGCGAAGCAACTGTACGAAGATGCCGCTGGGACCGTTCCGCACCGGAGCCCGGTACCACGCGCGAGGCGCCGGGGAGGCGCCGCCGCTGCTCGACAGGGAGAGCCCGGCGGCTATAATGCGCCCCTGGAGATTCGTCGGCCAGGGAGGCACGGGTGCTCCACGGCGCCTCCGGCTCGGGAGGACCTCGCGCCGGCCTCGGGGCCTCCCGGGATTAGACTGTCGGAGGCTCGAACAGCCCGCGAGGCCGGGGGCACGACGCTGCTCGGACCCGACGCCGATCGACCGGGCGAACACGCCGGGGAGGTTGCCGCAGGGCTATAACGCGTTCTCGAGAGGAAGGATCGGAGAGGGTATGAGCATGGAGAACGTTTCCGTTGGCCCCGGGAAGACGCCGGAGGGGAGGCTCGAGGAGCTCGAGGCCATCGTGGCCGATCGCGGGAGCGCCCTTGTGGCGTTCTCGGGCGGGGTGGATTCCTGCCTCGCGCTCGCGGTCGCGGCGAGGGCTCTCCCCGAGGGCAGCGTGCTCGCAGTTACGTCGAACAACGAGACCTACCTGCCCTCGGAGCTGGGGCAGGCCGAGGAGTTCGCGCGCTCTCTGGGCGTGGAGCACCTAGTGGTGAACACCCGCGAGCTCGACGATCCGAACTACGCGAAGAACCCGACCAACCGCTGCTACTTCTGCAAGAGCACGCTCTACTCGGACCTGCACCGCATGGCGCTCGAGCGGGGCTACGGCTGCGTCGTCGACGGGGCGAACAAGGACGACGAGGGGGATTACCGTCCGGGGCGGAAGGCGGCCAGGGAGCTCGGCGTGGTCTCGCCCTTGAGCGTCGCCGGGGTCTCCAAGGCGGAGGTCAGGGCGCTGGCCAAGCACCTCGGGCTGCCGACGTGGGACAAGCCGGCTCTGGCTTGTTTGTCCAGCCGGTTCCCCTACGGGCAGGAGATCACGCCGGAGAAGCTCGCCCAGGTGGCGCGGGCCGAGGAGTTTATGCGCTCGAAGGGCTACCGCCAGGTCCGGGTCCGCCACCACGGCGAGATCGCGCGCCTGGAGGTCGGCCCCGACGAGCTCGAACGAGCCTTCGCCGAGCGGGAGGAGATCTCCGCCGAGCTCGAGGACGCGGGCTTCCTCTACGTGACGCTCGACCTCGCGGGCTACAAGTCCGGCTCCCTCAACGCCGCCCTGACGCGCCCCGGCAAGAAGCCGAAGAAGACGCTGCCGGTGTTAGGCTGAGCGCGATGGCCGAGAGCGAGCCGATACTCTGGATCACCCTGATAGTCATGCTCGTCGGCCTCGCCGGGAGCGTCCTCCCCGCGCTGCCGGGCGTGCCGCTTATCTTCGTCTCCGCCCTCGTCTACGCCTACCTGACGGACTTCGAGGTCGTGGGGGCCGGCGTCCTCGTCCTGCTCGGCCTCTTCGCGGCCCTCGCCCTCGTCGCGGACTTCGTCGCGACAAGCTACGGCGCGCGCAGGTTCGGGGCGAGCAACTGGGGCACGGCGGGCGGCGCGATCGGGGGGCTCCTCGGCGCCCTCCTCGGGGCGCTCTTCTTCGGGGTGGGCGCGCTCTTCGGCCTCCTCGCCGGCTCCATCGGCGGGGTCTTTCTCGGCGAGTACCTCCGGCGCAGGCGCCACCCCTCCTCGGGCGCCGGGAACGAAGAGCGCCGAGTCCGGCCCGCCCGAGGCGGCGACGACTGGCGGCGCACGTCGAGGGCCGCGGGCGGGGTGCTCGTCGGCTACCTCGCCGGGGCCGCCGCCCAGGGCGTCCTCGGCCTCCTGAGCGTCGTCCTCTTCGTCGTCGCCCTGTTCTACGACTGAGCCCAGAGAGGCGCCGCGCGAGCATAGGCAGGTACGCTCGGGGTTTACGCCGGGCAGAGCGGAGGGAGGGGTAGGGCGATGAACCCGAGAGACGTCGATGTCGTGGAGTTGCTCGGGCGCCGGGTCCGGCTGGTGGACCTGAGCCGGCCCGTCGGCCCGACGCCGAGCGAGCCCAACCCGCCCCGCATCGGGCCCGTCTCCCATGAGGACGGGGCCGAGCTGTGGGAGCACCTGTTCGGCATCCCGCCGGAGGTTCTGCCCACGGGCACGGGCTTCGCAGGAGAGGTTGCGGAGCTCTCCACGCACGCCGGCACGCACGCGGACGCGCCCTGGCACTACGCCCCCACCTCGGAGGGGGAGCGGGCGAGCCGGATCGACGAGGTACCCCTGAGCCGGTTCGTCGGCCCCGCCGTCGTGCTCGACGTCTCGGACCTGCCGACGGGGCATCTCGTCTCCCCGGAGGACGTGGAGGAGCGGCTGCGGGGCATCGGCCACGACCTCGCGCCCGGGGAGATCGTGCTCTTCCGCACCGGGGCGGACGAGGCCTGGGGCACGGAGGAGTACTTCGGGTACGGGTGCGGCCTGGGGAGGGAGGCGGTGCTCTCCCTCGTCGAGCGCGGCATCGGGGTCATGGGCACGGACGCCTGGAGCCTGGACCGGCCGTACCCCGTGATCGGCGGGGAATGGCGGGAGAAACGGGACCCTTCCCTGTTGTGGCCGGCCCACTACGCCGGGGCGGAGCGGGCGTACTGCCACCTGGAGAAGCTCGCGAACCTGGCGGCGCTACCGGCGGTCGGGGCGACCGTGCTGTGCATGCCCATCAAGGTCGAGGGCGGGAGCGGCGCCTGGGTGAGGGCCGTCGGGCTCGTGCCCGTGGAGCCCTAAGGGAAGGTCTCCCCAGCCCGTGGGGCGGGGCGCTACTGCTCTTCGTCGCCCTTCTCGCGCAGAAACTGCTCGAGCTCGCTCGCGAGCTCGTCGCCGGAGGGGAGGTCCCTCGTGCCCCCGTCGGTCTGGGCGTCGTAGCGCTCCTCCAGCATCTGGACGTAGGAGACGAGGTCCGAGTCCTGCGAGACCGCGGCGGCGACCTGGCGCTGGTAGTCCTCGGAGGTGCGCTCGAGGTGCGACGTGTCCAGGCGGCCGCCGACGAGGTTCTGCAGGTTCTGCAAGAGCCCGAGGGCCGCGGGGGCCGACGGGACGCTCGGCAGGTAGTGCGGCACCGAAGCCCAGAAGCTCACGGCGGGGAGGCCGGCCTCGGCGACATAGCGGTGCAGCACGCCCGTCACCCCGGTCGGGCCCTCGTAGCGCGAGGCCGAGAGCTTGAGGTTCTCGACGAGCGAGGGGTCCTGGGCGTTCGCGGCGACGGAGACGGGCCGCGAGTGCGGCACGTCCGCCAGGAGCGCGCCCATCGTCAGCACGAGCGAGGCGTCCAGCTCGCGGCCGAGGTCCACCACGCCCTGGCAGAACGCCCTCCACCGGAAGTTCGGCTCGGGGCCGGAGATCAGGACGGCGTCCCGCCCCCCGAGGGCCTGCACCCCGCCGCTCGTCGCGTACAGGGCGTTCTCGGGCCACTCCACCGTGCGGGTGACGCCCTCGATCAGCTTGATCTGGGGCCTCACGGACTGGTAGTCGAAGAACTCCTCGCCGACGAAGGCGCCGAACTGCTCGGCCCCCCACTCCTCCCGGAGCGTGTCGACGGCGAGGCTCGCGGCCTCCGCCGCGTCGTTCCAGCCGGTGAACCCGGCGATCAGCACGGGCCGGTTCAGCTCCGGCCTGCGCTCCAACTCGATGTATCTTCTATCCATGAAACAAGCTTACCACGCCGGGCAGGGCCTACCTCATGGGGGCTAGGGCGGTCCGGCTAGCGCCTCACCTTGAGCAGCACGGCCCTCGACTTGACCCCCTTGTGAGTGGAGTCCTCAACGAAGCGCATCTGGAAGTAGGTGTCGCGCGTCAGCCGCGGGGTGGAGAACCTGTACGCCTTGAGGGTTGGATTGTAATACGCTGTCCCCGCCCTCACCCAGTTAGCGCCGTTCGTCGAGCGCCACACCTCGACGGCCTTGCCCGGCACGGGGGCGCCGTTCGTGGTCGCGAGCTTACCGCTGAGGACGGCCCCCTGCCGGTAAGGCACCGTGGTCCTCGACGAGGAGACGGAGAGCGCGGAGACGAGCTTGAACCTCGCCGTGTAGGTCGCGGCGGAGGCAGGGGTGGAGATCGTGTGCGACGCCGCGCCGCCGTCCGACCACCCGGCGAAGACGACGGACCGGCCGTAGCCGTCCTTCTGCGCCGGTGCGCTGACGTTCAACCTGTACCCCTCCCAGGAGACGAACGTGCGGGGCGCCGGAAAGGTGGCCCCATTGAGCCCCAGCTTGATACCGGCGGACGGGTTGGTGTTCAGCGCGACGTTCACCTTACGGGGCCGCAGTTCTCGGGCAATGGTCCGCTTCAGCCCCTTCGAGTCGGTGGCAGTGAGGTAGACGACGAGGAGGCTGTTGGACGCCGCGTCGAGGTCCTCGGGGGCGGGGGCGGTGAAGGAGACGTTGTTCCCGCTCGTCGGCGGGACGAACGGGTGCTCGTGGGTGTTGTGGCGCAGCCCGACCCGCCAGGAGAGGGCGCTCTCGGGCAGCGCGGCCGTCGTTACCGTTCCCGCGGCCTCGTCCTCGGCGTCGGCGGCGCTGCCGCTGAGGGTGATCGCCTCCCCGACCCGGAAGAGCTTCTCAGGGGTGGGGGATTCTATCTTCGGCTCGGGCGGCGTGTTGCCCGGGTCCAGGCGCACCGCTACAGGAGCGGAGACTTCGCCACGCCCGTCCCTTACTCGCAGGGCGGCCTCGTAGGTGCCGGCGGTGGTGTACTCGTGGGTTGTCCTGGGCGTCGTGGTGGTTTCGTCGGTCGTGCCGTCACCGTCGAAGTCCCAGAGATACTCGGCGAGGACGTCGCCGTCGAGGTCACGGCTGCCGGAGCCGTCGAAAGCGACGGTTAGCGGCAGCGGGCCGTAGGGCGGGTCCGCGGTGACGGAGGCGACGGGCGCCCGGTTAGCGCCGGTGTGTGCCAGGCGGTGGATCTCGCCGCCGTTCGTGTAGGAGGTGTAGTAGAGGGCCTGGGTGCCGTTGTATGGCCCGAAGGTCATCGCCACGGCGCTCCCGACGCCCGTCACGAAGTCGCTGCGCGTGTAGCCGCCGCTACCGTTGGGCGAGAGACGGAAGATCTTGCCGCTCACGAAGTCCCCGAAGAGGTAAGAGCTGTCGTAGGAGCCGGGCCAGACGCCGTTCGGGACAAAGGCGCCGCCAGTTATGGAGGCCCCGACGTCGCGACCGTAGGCGTGGACGGGGTCGGTAAGCCCGCTCACCGTCGCGCCCGGCGTGGTGCGGCAGCCGGTGGTGGCATTGTTGGCGCAGAAGCCCTCGCGCAGATTCCAGCCGTAGTCGGCACCGGCCTTGCCCTCGTCGATCTCCTCCCACTTACCCTGGCCTACGTCGTTGACGAAGATTCTGGTCGAGGCGGCATCCGGGTCTACGGCGAACCGGAAGGGGTTGCGCAGGCCCGAGGCGTAGGTTTCCGCGCACTTACGGCCGGCCGTGGTCCTACCCGAAAGGGCGCAACGATCGCCGGTCGCCGCGTAGGGATTATCGGCCGGAACGGCGCCGTCCGGGGTGATGCGCAGTATCTTGCCGAGCAGGACGTGCGCGTCACGGGCAGCGTCGTTGGATCCCGCGCAACCCGAATTGGCCGCGTAGTCGCAGCCGCCGTCGCCCACGCTGACGTAGAGGTTCTTGTCGGTGCCGTTGCCGAAGTGCAGGTCGCCGGCGTTGTGGTTGCCGGCGGGCGAGGGCATGTTGTCTACGAGCACCTCCTCGCTGGCGAGGTCCACCGCGTTCGTCTCCGGCAGGACGAAGCGGGAGACGCGGTTGACGGGGTTGGCCGCGTTCGTCGGCTGGCTCGTCGGACACTGGCCGGACTTGTTGAAGGTGTAGTAGACGTAGATCTGTCGGTTCGTGGCGAAGTCGGGGTCCACGGCGAGCCCGAGTAGCCCGCGCTCGGAGTTGGAGCAGAGCCGGCTCGCCGGAAGGTTCAACGCCCCCTCCTTGACAAGGACGCCGTCCTTGTACACGTTGAGCTTCCCCTGCTGGGTGGTGACTAGCATCTGACCGTCCGGGGTGAAAGCGAGGGCGGTCGGGGCGCCGACCGTGGCGACCTTCTGGTCGATGAAGCCCGCGGGCGTGGTGGCCGCAGCGGCAGGCCGCGCAAGGCTCGGGAGCAGCGCCCCGACCAGGACGAGCGCCAGAGCGAAGAACGCCACGGCGAGGGAACGCTCTCGCACTACGCCTCTCCTCCCGCCCGACCGCCTTCGACGGCCCTTGCAACAAAACTAGTTTCCCGCATGGCTAATCCTCTCGACAAAGCCGGGAACACGGATCGAACGACACACGTCGCATTCCTCACCAACCTTGGGGTTACGAGTTGCCTTACCTCGGCAAGCCTCTGTTCTCCTGAAGATTACGCTAGTACTTGTCTTTATCGGCACAGAAGCGAAAAAGCTTTAGAGGGCGGCGGAACGGTCCAGTTTCGGCCAGGGTCTGGCCCGATGGTCGGGGGGTTTCGCGGCTCTGCGGCCCGTAAAACCCCGTCAGTCACCTCACCCTGAAGCCCGAACTCGCGGTCGGGCTGTTGCCGGCTGCGTCTGGAACGACGATCTCCACCGAGTGGTAGCCGACAGTTTGGCTGGGCGTGTACCGCAACCTGTCCGTAACCGAGCGTCCGTCGACGTACACCGTTACGTCGTTTCTCGACTAGTACGCCCTGTCGTCTCGCACGATCGCGCTTGTGGTCGGGGTGCGATCGCCGGCGCTCGAACCCGGTGCGGGGGTTATGGAGGTGACGGTCGGCCTGACCATGTCGGAGATTGGTCCCCAATCAGGATCGACGCCTCCTCGAAAAATCTCGGTCTGCCCCGTCTCCGATCCGCGCCTGGAAAACACGATCTTTTTGCCTCCCGGCGAGCGGGAGGGACGCCGGTCGAAATTACCGCTCGTATAGCGGACCTCCCCCGTACCATCGAGGTTCGTCACGTGTATCTCCCGATAAGCGGAAGCTTCGGACTCGCTCACGAGCATCATCCTGGCGCCGTTCGGGGACCACACGGGAGAGAGGTCGTCCCGGCTCGGTGCGCCGCTGGTGAGCCTCCGCTCGCCGGGTCGGTCGCCAACGGGGCAGTCGACCCTTCACCCGAAGGGGTGCAGCCGGCCGCACAAGGAACTCTGTCCAGCTTCGTGCCAGAATCTAGACCTCCTTCGGTAGACGCTCCCGGAGTGAAGCGTTTACCGTCGTGCCCCTTCAAACAAAGGTTCGACGCAGACTCAACGCCTCCCGGAGGCGCCTCAGGTACTCCCTTTCGGGGATCTCGGTGACGCCGAAGCGCTCGAGGTGGTCGTTCTGGATCTGGCAATCGAGTAGCTCGTAGCTCCGCTCGCGGAGGCGCTCGACGAGGTGGACGAAACAGACCTTCGAGGCGTCGCGGGCGCGGGTGAACATGGATTCGCCCATGAAAGCACCGCCGAGCGCGACGCCGTAGAGGCCGCCGGCGAGGTTGCCGTCCCGGTCGTAGGCTTCGACGCTGTGGGCCTTGCCGGCGCGGTGGAGGGCGACGAAGGCGCGCACGATCTCGCCGTTGATCCAGGTCTCCTCCCGGCGGGCGCAGCCCCGGATCACCCCCTCGAAGTCCTCGTCGATGCGCACCTCGTACCTTCCGGACCGGACGACGCGGGCGAGCGACTTGGGGACGTGAAACTCGTCGAGCTCGAGCACGGCGCGGGGGTCGGAGCGGTACAGCTCGATCCTCCCGTAGGGATCGGCCATCGGGAAGGCGCCGGAACGGTAGCACCACTCGAGCAACTGGGGGGTAAGCCTCACGGACGAAAAACTACCAGCCCGCCGGCCCGCCGGCCAGTCGCTCCGCCGGCCTCGACTCCGGGCTACCCCGCGACGTCCGGCCGTTTAGAATGGTCGTCGTGGATGCCCTGGGCAAGACGGCCTCGTACGAAACCTCGCGCACCTATCCGGTGGCCGCGAAGGAGGTGCGCCGCGCCGTGGAAGCCGCCGTGCGCGGCCTCCCCCGGTGGGAGCTCGGACGCTCCTCGGAGGCGGAGGTGACGGCCGTGCGCCGCACGCGGCTCGGTTTCCGGGACGACGTCTCCGTAGGCCTGTCCGAGGGGAAGACGGGGGCTCACACGAACACGCGCGCGGCGCTGAGGAGCGTCTCGCGCAAGGGCGTCTACGACTTCGGCCAGAACAAGCGCAACCTGCGGGAGCTACTCGACGGCGTGGACCGGGAGCTGCGGGGCCTCCCCCACTCCTAGGGCCGCGCCCCTCAGACGCTCTTCCCCCTGCGACGGCGACGGACCACGGCGGCGACGACCGCGGCGGCGACGAAGACGCCGAACACGACGAGCAGGACGCCCACCAACTGGGGGGCGCGCTCGCCGAGGTAGGAGTAGGCGAAGGTCGCAGGGGCCATGCCGACCGTCGTGGCACCGAGAAAGCGCCAGAAGCCCATGCGCGTCAGGCCCGCGGCGTAGGAGATCGCGTCGAAGGAGACCACGGGGATCAGGCGTGCGACGAGCACGGCGTACGCCCCGTAGCGCTCGAACCAGCGGTCGGCGCGGCCGAGGCTCCCCCTCCCCACCAGCGCCTCCACCGGCGCCCGTCCCACCGCGCGCGCGATGCCGAAGGAGATCGAGGCCGCCAGCGCCGCGCTGACGAGGCTCAGCATCCCGCCCAGAACGCCCGAACGCCAGCCCGTTCGCCAGGCCGAGGAGGAACGATGGCACGAACGCGGCCAGGGCCTGCAGGACCATCAGCGCCCCCGAGACGACCGGCGCCCAGGCCCCGTAGGAGAGGATGTAGTCCCTGAGTGCCCCCGTATCCCCGCTCCCCATCACCGCCACCGCCCGGTTGACCTCCCCCGGAAGGCGTCCGAGACGAGGTAGAGGACGAGCAGGACCGCGAGGAGCGCCACGGTGACGGCCGGGCGGAGCCAGGGCGTGAGCCCCGCCCCCGCTTGACGCGGCTCGCTCACCCGGGAAGGCGTGCTAGCACGAGGTGGGAGACGAGCCCGGGGATGGGGACGACTTCGACGCCCGCGAAGCCCACATCCCGTAGCCACTCCTCGTACTCCGAGGCGGTGTAGGTGTTGCCCCGGGGCGTCAAGACGAGCATGTTCACGGCGAAGAGCGCGGCCTCCTCGCTCGTCCCGCGCACGAACTCCCGGACGACGAGGAGGCCTCCCGGCGCGAGTGCGCGCCGCATCCTGGCGAACAGCTCCTTGTTCTCCTCGGGGCCGTACATGTGGGAGGTGTTGCCGAAGTAGACCGCGTCGAACGGGCCCTCGGGCAGCCGCTCGTTCATGTCCCCCGCCACCGATGCTATGCCCGCCGCGTCGAGGTGGCCGCGCATGAGCTCGAGCACCTCGGGGCGGTCGAAGACCGTCACCCGCGCCCCGTCCCTCGCGAAGGCCTCGGCGTTCGCGGCGGGGCCTCCCCCGACGTCGAGGAGGCTGGCTCCCTCGGGCAGGAGCGAGAGGACGATGGAGGAGATCTCCGCGGCCCCCTCCGCGCCCGTCCGCCGCAGCGCCCGGACGAACGTCTCCGTCCCCTCGAAGGCCGGCGCGGTCCGGTTCTCGACGGGCTCGCCGGTCTTCAGGACCTCGGGCAGCCGGACCCAGCCCTCCAACAGCCGCAACCGGTGCGCGACGCTCGCCCCGACGTATCCCGGGTCCTCGGGATCCAGGAGCGGTCGTCGGTGCTCCTCCTGGAGACGGAAGCCCTCATCGGTCTCCTCCAGCGCCCCGAGCTCGGCGAGGGCGGAGAGGACGATGCGCACGGCCCGCTCGTCCAGCCCGAGCGCCCCGGCCACCTCCGGCGCCGGGCGAGCCCCGTCCGCGACGGCCTCCAGCAGCCCCTCCCGCAACGCGGTGCCGAGGAGCAGTATCCCCCGCCAGTCGAGCTCCCTGTGATCCATCCCTCCCATACGCACCGGGATTGTACTCCCGAGAGCCCGCCCGCCCCGTCGCTCAGAGCAGGGGCACGGTCTCCCCGACGGTCTCCCCGCGCAGGTCGGTTACCGGAGATGTGGAGAAGCCACGAGGGACACGAACCCCCTGTCGGGCGAGGGCGCCGACGGCGGCCGGCGCGAGGGCGCGGCCCGCGCCGTCGGAGACTTTGAGCGCCACGCCCCAGTGGGGCTCCTCCGTGTTGGCGGCGGCGAAGACTGCCTCGGCCCCGCTCTTCGCGATGAGGGCCGTCCCCTCCATAAGCTTCGTGTCGAGGCGGCCTGTCCCGGCGATCATGTAGGGGTGCGTTCGCATCGCGTCGCGCACCCGTAGGAGCGCCTCGGAGAGGTCGTCGGGGAAGCCTTCGAATCCGCCCGCGGCTAGGCGGGCGAAGCCGAGGGCCATTCCCTTAAGCGGCAGGGCGAAGACGGGGACGCCGCAGCCGTCGCCAGCGAGCTTCACGCCCCCCGGTTCGACGCCGCAGACGGTCTCGACGGTGCGCAGGATCAGGCCCTGCAACGGCCCGCCCGGGTCGCGGTAGCCGGCCGGGTCCCACCCTGCGTGGATGCAGACGGCGAGCATGGCGGCGTGCTTGCCGGAGCAGTTGCCGTGGATGGCGCGCGGGCCCTCGCCGGTCTTGAGGAGGCGTGCGGCCGAGGGGGCGTGCATCGGCGGGTGGAAGCCGTTCTGGAGGTCCCGCTCCGAGAGCCCGACGCGGCGCAGGATCGAGCGCACGGCGGCGAGGTGTCTGGGCTCACCGTTGTGGGAGGCGCAAGCGACGGCTATCTCCTCGTCGGTGAAGCCGAAGGCGTCGGCCGCCCCCGAGAAGACGAGCGGGAGCGCCTGGAAGGGCTTCGCGCTGGAGCGCATGTGGACGTAACCGGCCGGGTCTCCGAGGGAATCGATCACCGCGCCCCCCGGGTCGACGACCGCGTAGCGGCCGCGGTGGACGCTCTCCACGAGCTCGCCGCGCCGAAGGGCCGCGACCGGGGCGTCGTCGGGGATCACGGACGAGCCGGAGCGGGCCTCGCTCAAGGCCCTCCTACTCCCCGGAGATGCGGATGACGTGCAGGGAGACCAGGTCGTGGGCGACGCGCATGCGGGACATCGCCGCCGGGAAGTCCCCCGCCTCGTAGTGCTCGCGCGCCTCCCCCACGAGCGCCCTGAGCCGGACGAGGAGCCCCTCGTCCGGGCCGTCGGGGCCGCCGGGGCCGTGCCCCTTCATGCTGGCCTGGGCCATCCCTATGACGATCGGGGCGCGCTTCGTGCCGAGCCACATCGAGAGGGTCGCCCAGTCCAGGTAGGTGTCGATCCGGGAGAGGTGGCCCACCCTCAGCGAGACGGGGACCGCGCCCTTGCCTTCCGCCAGGCCCCCGCTCACGGGAACCACCTGCGGATGTTGCGGGAGAAGACGCCCGAGAGCTCGTCCTCCGAGAGGCCGGCCGCGTCGGCGGCGAGGAGGGCGGCGTGCATCGTCGAGGGGAGGTCGCCGTAGGGGATGTCCGAGCCGAAGCAGACGCGCGAGGGGTCCATGGAGTTGAAGAGGACGTAGAGGTCCTTCGCCTTCACGACCGAGGTCTCGAAGAGGATGTTCGGGTGGTCGGCGAAGGCGCGGGTCGCGGCGAGGACCTCGACCATGGCGGAGTGGCCCAGGATCAATCGCAGGCCGGGCAACCTCTCGATCGTCGGCATGAGCGGCTCGACGATCCTCTGCATCGCGAAGCCCGCGTGGACCAGCACGGGTATGTCCGCCTCCGCCGCCATCTCGAAGAGGCGGACCACCCGCTCGTCGTCGAGCTCGAACTCCTGGGAGACGGGGTGGAGCTTCAGGCCCAGGAAGCCGCGGTCCACGCAACGGGCGAACTCCGCCTCGTAGTCCTTGTGCGGGTTCAGCCGGAAGAAGGGCACGAAGGCGTCCGGAAACTTTTCGTAGGCGTTCCACAGGACGTCGTTCGGCCCGGAGAAGTCGTCGCGGGCGTTGGGGTCGTTGAGGGGGAAGACTATCGCCCTCGCCACGCCCGCGGCGTCCATCCGCTCCTTCATGTCCTCCGCGGTCACCACGCGGCTGTCGACGTCCGTACCGATGTGGGCGTGGGCGTCGAAGACTTCGATGCCGGCCGGGAGCTTCGCCCGCACCCACCCCCATACCTCCGCCATCGCCCCATTCGTGAGCGCGCCGAGGTCCCCGCTACTCAGTGGTTTCGTGCTCAAACAAGCCCGCCGATCCATCCTCGCCAGAGACAGCCGTGCAATGGTAACAGGAGCCCTCACGCACTGCTAAACTCGCCGGATCATGAACCCGAGCGCCATACCGGAGACCCTCGTAGACCTCCTCTCCCGCGCCCTCGCCCCGGCCCTCCGGCTGCTCTCGAAGTCCTCCCTCCCGCGCCTCGACGGCAGCGTGGAGCTCCCCGGCCCGAACGGGACCGTGGAGATCCTGCGCGACCGCTTCGGGGTACCCCAGATCTTCGCCTCCGACGAGCACGACCTGTTCTTCGCCCAGGGCTACGTCCACGCCCAGGACCGCTTCTTCCAGATGGAGCTCCAGCGCCGCGCCGGCCACGGCCGCCTCGCCGAGCTTCTCGGGGCGGAGGCCCTGCCCTTCGACCGCCTCTCGCGCACGGTCGGCTTCGCCGGGATCGCCCGGTCGGTGGAGAGACCGTCCGGGGCGCTCGCGGTGATCGAGGCCTACTCCGCCGGGATCAACGCCTGCCTCGAAGCCGGACCCCTCCCCCCCGAGCTCGCCCTCCTCCGCCACCGGCCCGAGCCGTGGACGCCCCTCGACACCGCTGCCTGGTCGCTCGTGATGGCGTGGAGCCTCTCCTCGAGCTGGGAGTCGAAGCTCCTGACGGGCGAGGAGCCCGAGGACCTCCTCCCGCAGACGGACCCGGGCGCGGGCTCGAACGCCTGGGCCGTCGCCCCGTGGCGCAGCGCCACGGGCTCGGCGCTCCTCGCCGGGGACCCGCACCTCTCCCTCGGCATCCCGTGCCTGTGGTACGAGCTCGGGCTCTACGGCGGCCCGTACCGCGTCGTCGGGGCCTCGCTGCCGGGGACGCCGGGGGTGGTGATCGGGCACAACGAGGAGATTGCCTGGAGCGTGACCGCCGCCCTCACGGACGTCCAGGACCTCTACGCCGAACACTTCTCGGAGGACGGCCGCCTCTACGAGCACCGCGGAGAGTGGCGCGAGGCCGGGTCGAGGGAGGAGACGATACGCGTCCGCGGGAGGCGCGAGCCCTTCGTCCAGACCGTCAGGACGACGCTGCACGGCCCCGTCGTCACCGACGCCGTCGCCACGGACGGCAAGGGCGAGGACCCGGGAGACCTCGCCCTCCGCTGGGCCGTCCCCGACCCGACGGTGCTCGTCGAGAGCGGCCTCGCCGTGAACCGGGCGCGGGATAAGGACGAGTTTCTCGCGGCCTTGCAGGGTTGGACGACGCCGAACCAGAACTTCGTCTACGCGGACCGGGCGGGGAACGTCGGCTGGGCGCTGGCGGGTCTCGTCCCCGTGCGGCGCGGCTTCCGGGGGGATCGCGTCCTCCCCGGCCCGCCGGGCGAGCACGAGTGGGACGGGTTCCTCCCCTCCTCGGAGCTCCCGGGGCTCTTCGACCCCGAGGACGGGCAGATCGCCTCGGCGAACGAGCCGCCCCCCGGCGCGGGCCTCATCCCCGGCTACTACCTGCCGCCGTACCGGAAGGACCGGATCTCCGCGCTCCTGGCCGCGACCGAGAAGCATTCGCCGGAGAGCTTCTGGGAGATCCAGGGCGACCTCTACTGCGAGCCTGCCCATGCCCTGGCGACAAGGCTGGCGAGGCTCGCGCCGAGGGGAGAGGAGAAGGTGCTCCTGCGAGAACTCCTGACCTGGGACGGCCACCTCACCGCCGACAGCCGCCCTGGAGCGATAGCTCGCGTCGCGCTGGAGCACCTGATCCGTCGCGCGGCGGGCGACGTGAACCCGTCGGGCTACCCCGTGCCGAACGGGATCGCGACGTACGTCGGCGACCTCGTTCCCGAACTGGTCGAAGGGCTGGACGAGCTTCCGGAGGGGATGCTCGCGGGCGCCCTCGAAGATGCCGTCTCTACCCTGAGGGAGACCCTGGGCGAGGACCCCGGGGGGTGGAGCTGGGGAGCCCTGCACGCCGCCGAGCTGAGGCACCCGCTGGGAGCGGTGCGAGCGCTGCGGGGCCTCCTGAACCGCGGGCCGTTTCCGATCGGAGGAGACGCGAACACCGTCCGGCACGCCGCCTTCGGCGGGGGCAAGTCCGACGAACACGGTCACCCGCGCTTCGGCCCCGTCGCGAGGGGCCCCAACTACCGCTTCGTCGTGGACACCGGTGACTGGGACGAGGCCGTGAGCGTCGTGGCCCCCGGCCAGTCAGGGCACCCCGCGAGCCCCTACTACGACGACGAGATCGACCTTTGGCTCGGCGTCCGCTACCGGCCGATGGTCTTCGGCCGAAAGACCGCCGAGCTCGCGGCACGGCACAGGCTCGTACTGGAGCCGGCAAAGGAGGGGTAAGACTTCACCTCAGAGCCAGGTGATGCCGCCGGGCGAACAGGCCCTTCTCCTCGGGAAGCTCGTGGCATCTAGGTCTTCCTCCAGGCTGGACGAGGTGACCATCTTGCGGGCGCTCGTGGCCACCCGAACAGGCATTCGAGGCGCGAGAGATCGCGCCCCAGCACGACGGCCTCGTGCCAGGGCGCGGAGGTGTCCAGGTAGATCTCCTCCGCCCCGATCCCCTGCCAGATACACGCCTCGCCTCTCTTCATCTCCGCGTACCCCTCATCCTTCGACCGGCCCTCGACAGGTCCGTCGGGGTCGAGGAGCTTCCGCAACTCAGCGAGAAAGAACCGCTCGTACTCCTTGCGCCGTCGTCCTAGCGGATCTCCCGCGCTCACCTCAAGCGAGGCTCGGTCCGTCGGGTACGCGACGGACCGTTTCGAGGTGTGCGGGCAGGGACGAAGACTCTCAAAACCAGTTGATCCCCTCCGTAGAGCAAGATTTGGGGAGGCCGTATCCGACCGCCATCAAGTCCTCTTCCAGGTTCACCCATACCACCGTAGCCCGGCTCTCGGCGGCGCCTTTCACGGTGCCGGCCATGTGCAGTTCGTACTCGAATCCGACGTCCGGCTCCTCTGCGGGCGTTCGCCAACCGAACAGGCATCCCGGGCGCATCAAGTCCCGTACCAGGATCACGACCTCGTGCTCTTCCCCGGAGACGTCGAGTTCGACCGATTCGACCATGGCGCATTGCTCGACGTTGCCATGCATGCTTCTGAAAGGCTCGTCGCGCCCGAGCAGAACCCGGCGCACGTTCTCCAGCAGGATCCGCTCGTACTCCCCCCGCTGGGGGTCTATCCCGAGCTCTCCGCGTCGGCGACTTCCTCCGGCGTGCTGCCGCGTTGCATGGTGAGGGAGGAGACGCGGGGGCCGTCGACGCTCTTGACGCGCAGGGTGGAGCCGTCGGCCTCGACGACGTCGCCGGGCTCGGGCGGGCGGCCCAGAGCGCCGAGGACGTAGCCGCCGATGGTGTCGAAGTCCTCGTGCGGGAGGTCGAGGCTGAAGTACTCGTTCACCTCGGTGATCGGGATGCGTCCGTCGATGGCGTAGACGTCCTCGCCGATGCGCTCTATCGCCGCCTCGTCCTCGTCGAACTCGTCCTGGATCTCCCCGACGATCTCCTCCAGCACGTCCTCTATGGTGATGAGCCCCTCGACGCTCCCGTACTCGTCGATGACGATCGCCACCTGCAGCTTGCGCTTCTGGAACTCCCGCAGGATCTCCTCTATCCGCTTGGTCTCCGGCACGACGAGGCACTCCCTAACCAGGGGGTGGATGTCGAAGCCGTTCCCGTCTTCCTTCGCCGCCCTGAACAGGTCCTTGACGTGTACGGCCCCCAGGACGTGGTCGAGGTCGTCCTCGTAGACCGGGTAGCGCGTGTAGCGGCCGAAGGCGGCCTTCTCGACGAGCTCCTCCAGCGGCGCGTCGCTCGGCAGCGCCTCGATGTCGGGCCGGGGGACCATGATCTCGCGGGCCACCGTGTCCCCGAAGTCGAAGACGTTGTTCAGGTACTCGCGCTCCTGCGGGTCGAGGACGCCCTCCCTGGTGGAGGAGGTGATCATGATCCTCAGCTCCTCCTCCGAATGCGCCTCCATCTCCTCGCCGAGCCGTATCCCCCACGGCCTCAGGACGAAGTTCGTCGAGGCGTTCACGAGCCAGACCAGCGGCCGGAACGTCAGCATGAAGATCCTCAAGGGGCGCGCGATCCACATCGCCGTCGCCTCGGCCCGCTGGATGGAGAAGTACTTGGGTGCCTGCTCGCCGAAGACGAGGTGGGCGTAAGTGATCACGGCGAAGCCCAGGATCACGGCTATGACCTCGACGACGCTCTCGTTGGTGATCCCCACGCCGTGCAGGAGCGGCCGGATAAGCGCCGAGACCGCCGGCTCCCCGACCCAGCCCAGAGCCAGCGAGGCGACCGTGATCCCGACCTGGCAGACGGAGAGGTAAGCGTCGAGGTCGTGCAGCGCCCTGCGGACGACCGCGGCCCTCGAGCTACCCTCCTGCTCGAGCTGCACGATCCGCGTCTCGCGCACCCGCACGAACGCGAACTCCGCGGCGACGAAAAAGGCGTTCAGGACGATCAGAACGAGCGCCGCGATCAGGTTGATCGAGGAGTAGAGCGACTCGCCCAAGGTTACGACGCGCCTCCGGGCGGGGCCCCCCGGCGCGTCCAGGATCTGTGGCTGAGGTCTAAATCTTCCATCTTGCTGCGGGCGGCATTATACCTCAGCCTCCCGCTTCGAGGAGCGCCGTCGAGGTCCCCGCTCGCGCCGGGCGTCCGTTATCCCCGAGGGACCCCACGGGTAGAATCCCCGCGGACGTCCGGCTGTTCGAGGAGAGGATCCAACGATGAACGAGAAAGTACGGAACCCATGAGGGTGCTCGTCGCGGGCTCGCACGGCCAAGTCGGCCGGCACCTCGTCCGGCTGCTCTCAGAAGCGGGGCACGAAGCGAGGGCCATGATCCGGGACGACTCCCAGGCAGGGGAGATGGAAGCCCTCGGCGGCACCCCCGTAGTGGCGGACCTCGAAGGGGACCCTTCCCCGGCGGCGAAGGGCTGCGACGCCATCGTCTTCACGGCAGGCGGCGGTCCGGGGAGCGGCGCGGCCAAAAAGGAGACGGTCGACCGGCAGGGGGCCGTGAAGCTCATCGACGCCGCCGGGGAGCACGGCGTCCGCCGCTACGTCATGGTCAGCGCCATGGGCGCCGACGACCCGGAGTCCGGCTCCGAAGGGATGCGCCCCTACCTGCGCGCCAAGGGCCAGGCCGACGACGCCCTGCGAGAGAGCGGCCTCGACTTCACCATCGTGCGCCCCGGACGCCTCACCGACGACCCCGCCACCGGCAGGGTCGACGCCGCGGCCTCGCTCGGACGGCGCGGCGAGATCACGCGCGAAGACACCGCCCGCGTCCTCCTCGCTACCCTCACGGCGACCAACACCCACGGCAAGACCTTCGAGGTCCTGGACGGCGACACACCGATAGACGAGGCCGTGAACGCGTTGTAGGAAGTCGCGGCCGACTAGCGACCATCTGGCCCACCAAGGGCCAGATGGTCGCCCGAGGCTTCCGGCGGCGCGACCTCCCACACCCCGAAACCGCAGAAAGAGGGGCCCGGTCTCGATGACCGGGCCCCTCCTGTACCGCCAAGTCCTGACGGCCGAAAGCCAGACGCTCTTAGGCCTTGCCCTCCGCCGCGTACTCGCGGAGGAAGCCCTCGAAGAGCTTGCGGTGCTGCTGCTCGTCGCGCAGGATGGCGATGACCATGTCGTTGGTGACCGGGTCGGAGTCCTCCGTCGCCTCGACGACGCGCGTGTAGTGCTCGATAGCCTTCGTCTCGGCGTCGATGACGCCCTTGATGACGTGGACGACGTCGATCTGCTCCTCCGGCGGCTGCAGGAAGGTCTGCTCGGCCCTGAACTCCATCGAGCCGGGGACGACGCCGTAGAGCTCCTTGATCCTTGCCGCGAACTGCCTTGCGTGGTCCAGCTCCTCGGTGATGTCCTCCTCGAGCGACTCCTTGACCTCCTGGGCCCTGACGCCGTCGGGGTTGATGGACTCGGAGACGTAGTTCATGACCGTCTCGAGCTCCATGAAGTACGCCGTCTTCAGAAGCTCGACGATCTCCTCGCGCTTCTCGGTCATCTCCTGCGAGAGGATGCCCTCGCTGCCCCTGTTAGTCTCCAATGAGGTACCTCCTGATCTCTGCTTTACGCTTTTGTTATTTGTACCGTTACCCGGCGCAATCGACCGTAAAACACGACACTTGTTCGCGCGTTTAACCCACCTGTCAGGCCCCGGCGGGCTGCATCTCCCGGAGGTCCCTGGGCTTGTAGAGGCGGACGTACTCGCGGAACGCGGCGACCTCGCGCTCGGCCCTCTCGCCGGTCCGGCCGAGGTGCTCGACCGCTACCCTGGCGGCGGCCCGGTCCACGTCGAGGCCGACCTTCGGGCCCATCCCGACCATCGTGCGCCGCAGCAGCACGTCCCCGAGCGTCACGGCGAGCTCCCGGCGGAGCGCGTACAGGACCTCCGCCCCGATGATCCCGGTTCCGGGCGTGAACGTCGCCGAGAGCGGCACGCGCAGCGAGTGGTCGTCCCCGGCCTCGGCGAGGACGTTGGGGGCGCGCGTACCGTAGAGCTTCAGCATCCTCCCGGCCAGGTCGTCGGTAAGCCCGCTCGTCAGCTTGAAGCCGGCGCTAAAGGCCCCGAAGTCGCTCGTCTCTCCGCCGGCGAGCGGCACGCTGGCCGTGCGGCTCCAGGGGCCCGGCGCCCGAGCTTCTCGTAGACCTTATCGACCGTCTGGCGGGAGAGGTTCCGGTAGGTCGTCAGCTTCCCCCCGACGATGGAGATGAGGCCGCCGATCCTGGGCTCCTCCTTCGCGTGGTCGTGGATGATGTGGCTGCGGGTGACGGCGCTCGTCGACCCCTCGGGCTCGTAGGGCGGCGTTCTCGACGGCGAGCTTCTCCGCGTACTCGACCTGCCCGTCGTTCTCGACCTGCCCGTCGTAGTAGAGCGCCGCGCCCACGAGGCCCTCGGTGTTCAGGCCGGGCGCCCGCTCGACGACCTCCTCGCGGGAGAGCATCTCGTGCCGGCTCATCGACTTGCTCGGCGAGAGGGCGTCGTACACGTACATGCCGAGGCCCACGAGCGTCGGGCCGCGCCTGGAGCTCTCGTAGGTCGGGACCACGAAAGGCAGCGGCTTCACGAGGTGCGGCGCGATCCGCAGCAGCTTCTCGCGCTCGGAGAGGGACTCCCGGACGAGGTAGAACTCGTAGTATTCGAGGTAGCGCAGCCCGCCGTGGATGAGGCGGGTGGACCAGCTCGTCGTCCCGCTGGCGATGTCGCCCTTGTCGAGGAGCAGCACGCGCAGGCCGCGCATCGCCGCGTCGCGCGCTATCCCGGCCCCACGACGATGAGGTCGAAGGGGTATCGGGCGATATCCCCGGGCACCCGGGCCTCCATCGCGCCGGGCTCCGTCTCTACTCCCCTTCGTGTAGCTTCGGCTCGGTCCGGGCCTCCATCGCGGCCTCGACGCACTCCCCCGCGTCGGCCCCGGTCGAGGCGAGCACCGCCGCCGCGAAGGCCCCCTCGACGAAAGGCGCGTCCACGAGCCGTACCTTCTCCCTCGTCTCCGGTTCCAGCATGTCCAGCACGGTCTCGGCCGAGAGCACCGCGCTGCCTATGTCCATGAAAACCAAGACCTCGTCCGTCCCGAGCCCCTCGACGGCGGCGAGGATGCCGTCCGGGTCCGTCCCGAGGCCACCGTCGGTATCCCCCCCGACGGCCACGACCTCGACCTCCCCGGCCATGTGGCGCACGAGCTCCGCCGTCCCCTCCGCGATGGAGGGGCTGTGGGAGACGAGCACGAACCCGACCACGCCCTACGCCCCAGCGCCCGCGCCGCGGCATCGAGCAGCAGGTACGAGGAGCGCGCCCCCGGGTCCATGTGGCCCGCGGCCCGCTCCCCGAGGTAGTTTGCCCGTCCCCTCCTCGCGGTGAGGGGGACCGTCGACTCCGCCCCCCGTTCGCCGCCTCCGCCGCCGCGCGGAGAACCTCCCCCGCGCCCGCGCCGGAGGACGCGGCCTCCCTCGCGGCTCCGGCGGCGGGCTCCAGGGCGTCGACCATCGTCTTGTCCCCCACCTCGGCCTTGCCGCGCTGCTTCACCCCGCCGACCGCCGCCTCCAGCGCCTCCGCGACGTCCCCGGGCGAAGGGTCCTCCTTCCCCGCCAGCGCCGACGAGGCGCGCAGAAAGGCCGTCCCGTAGAGTGGGCCCGCGGCGCCGCCGACCTTGCTTATGAGGGCCATCGAGACGGCCTTGAGGGCGTCGGCCGGGGTTTTGGGCTCCGCACCGTCCAGGCGTTCGAGGGCGGCGCCGAAGCCGCGATGCATGTTGTTGCCGTGGTCGCCGTCCCGATCTCGGAGTCCAGCTTCGTCAGGTGGCGCCGGTGCTCCTCCATCGCAGACGCCATCTCCCTCACCACCGCGAGCGTCTTCTCGGTCGCGCTCAACTAGCCTCCCCTTCTACGAGCCCTCGCGCACGAGGTGCTTCTGCACCTTGCCCAGGGCGTTGCGCGGGAGCTCATCGACGAACACGACCTCGCGGGGCCGTTTGTAGCCCGCGAGGTCCCCCCGGCAGAAATGGACAACGGCTTCGGCCTCCAGGGCGGGGTCGTCCCGCACGACGGCCGCGGCGACCTTCTCGCCGTACTCCTCGTCCGGGAGCCCCACGACGGCGACCTCGGCGACGCCGGGGCAGCCCTCCAGGACCTCCTCGACCTCGCGCGGGTAGACGTTGTATCCGCCGGAGATGATCAACTCCTTCGCCCTTCCCGTGATCGTGTAGTAGCCGTCCTCGCTCACCGAGCCCAGGTCGCCGGTCCGGAACCAGCCGTCCGCCCCCAGGCTCTCCTCGGTCGCGTCCGGGCGCCGCCAGTAGCCCGCGAAGACGTGAGGCCCGCGCACCTCGATCTCCCCCACCTCCTCCGGCCCCAGAACCTCGCGGCTCTTCACGCCGACGATCCGCGCCTCCTGCCCCGGGAAAGGCCCCCCGACCGTGCCCGGCCGTCGCTCCCCGTGGTAGGGGTTTGTGAGGTTCATGCCGGTCTCGGTCATCCCGTACCGCTCCAGGATGCGCTCCCCGAAGAGCTCCTCGAACTCCGCGAAGGCCCCCGGGCTCAACGGCGCGCTCCCGGCCACGTACAGCCGTAGCGGACCGGGACGCTCGTCGCGGGCGCGCGCCTCCCGCAACAGGCGCGCGTACATCGTGGGCACGCCGAAGAACATCGTCGTCTCGCCGGCGAGCAGCGCGTCGTAGACCCTGCCGGCGTCGAACCTGCGGTGAAGCTCCGCGCTCGCCCCCGTAAAGAGCGTGCCGTGGGCCCCGACGGTGAGGCCGTGCGTGTGGAAGAGCGGGAGGGTGAGGAGCAGGCGGTCCTCGGGCGTCCAGCGCCACGCCTCGCAGACGGCCCGGACGTTGGCGACGAGGTTGCGGTGGAGGAGCATCGCCCCCTTGCTCCTCCCCGTGGTCCCCGAGGTGTAGGCGATCGTCGCGAGGTCGTCGCCGCCGGGGAGCTCCCGCTCGTACGGGCCCGCCCGTTTCAGGAACACCTCCAGGTCCTCGCCGACCTCCACGACGGTCTCGAGCTCCGGGAGGTCCCCGCGCACCCCTGCGAGCTCGGGCCGGCGCTCCCCGTCGGTGAGGCAGAGGCGGACGCCGGCGTCCTCGAAGATGTGGCGCAGCTCGGTCCTCTTGTACGCGGTGTTCACCGGCACCACCACGGCGCCCGCCAGGTGCGTGCCGAGGTAGGCCGCGAGAAAGTCGGGGCTGTTACCGAGGAAGAGGGCGACGCGATCTCCTCTGGAGAGCCCCGATCCCCTCAGCGCCCGCGCGAACCCTCGGCCCGTTCGCGCAGGCGCTCGTAGCTCCATCGGTCGCCCTCGAAGAGGAGGCACGTCCCCTGCGGCGCCCGCGTCGCATGGCGGACGAAGGCCTCGACGACCGAGGCCGGCCGCGCCCCTCCCCCGGCCCGTACCGCCCCGAGGGGTGGGACGAAGCCCCCGTCTCCTTCAAGCCCTCCTCCTAACCGGTTGCGACGCTGCGTGCGAGCGTCTTCACGAGGCCGGCCGCGCGATCCCCTGCGCCCCGGCAAGTCGAGCACCGTGCGCAGGAGGCGTCCCCGTGTCAGGCGATAAACAACCCGACGATGATGACGATAGACGTCATGATAAAGATCGCGCCGGCCGGCGGGTCGATGTGGGTGTCGCCGTGGATGAGGAACAGGCGGCTGAACGTCTCGCCCACGAGCGCTCCGCCGATCCCCGCGGCGGCGCCGAGGAGCAAGGCGAGCAGGGGCGAACCGCCGATCGCGAGGATGGCCCCTGCCGCGACGGCCGCCGGGAGCGTCATGTGGTGCGTGACCGGCACCGAGAAGCCCGTCTGCAGCAGGAGCAGGGAGGCGGCCGAGATACCGAAGCCGAGCACCCCGGCGGCGGCGGCGTAGTCGGGGTTGGCCTCGGTGAACGCCGTGACGATCCAGGCCGAGAGCAGTCCGGCGCCGAGACCGAGGATGGCGGCCTGCAGGAAGCCCTGCTGGTAATCCACCCAGACCCGGTCCCCGGCGGGCTCGAACCGGCCGCGCTGGCGCGCCTCGGCGTCCAGGCTACCGAACACGCCGGTCCTTCCGAAGGCCAGCCGGGCCACGATCGCGGAGACGACCACCGTGAAGGCTATGGAGTCGGTGTAACCGGCCACGTTGAGGCCGACCAGGAGCTGCTGGAAGACGTAGCCCCCCAGCCCGAACAGGCCCCCGACGATGAGCGTTATGGGGTCGTTGATACCGGCAAGCGGCGCGGCGATGTCGCGGCCGTTCTCCAGTCGGCCCCGTCTGTACGCAAAGGCCGCCGCCGCCGCTCCTCCGGCGAAGGCGACGTGCGGGCCGAAGACCGGACCGAACGCCACGTTGGTGATGATGTCGAAGTCGCTCCCCCCCACCGCCGCGGCGACGCCCACGAGCACGGCGAAGCCCGTAAACACGAACGCCGGCAGACCACCTATGGCCGCCCCGAACAAGCCACCCGCAAACGCGGCGAGCAAGATCGTCAAACTCAAATCCACGACACAACCTCCTTTTGGCCTCCCCGAGATCCCGCGGGAAGAATATTTACGCCCTCGACGCCGGTCAAGAAAGGGCCGGCAGCGGGCCAGGCCGATCTCGAAACCGAGACGCGCGGGGGCCTCGAAGCCTTACCCTCCGGCAAGCTCGTGCGTACTACCCGACCGGCGTCCTCGCGGGGCGTCCGGCCGTCGTCTGCCAGGCGTGCCCCTGCCTCGCCCCGGGCCGCGGCAGGGTCGCCCCCTGCCGCCCGTGATCCTCGAAGCTCCGGTACGGCGCGGGTCCGGGGCAGGGTACCTGTGGACGTAGGGGGCGCGCTGGGGCGCCCCTCCGTCCGTCTCCGCATCAATACGACGCCCCTAGAAAGGTCTGCCGGCGGTCACGCTGCAAGGCGCATCGAGGTAGCCCTTCATCTCCTCGTCGAGCTTGAGGAGCGAGATGCTGAAGCCCGCCATCTCGATCGAGGTCATGTACTCGCCGATGTAGGGCATGCGCCAGACCCGTACCCCCTCGCGTTTCAGGACGTCCGCCACGTGGGCGTAAGCGACGTAGAGCTCCATAAGCGGGGTGCCGCCGAGGCCGTTGATCATCACGGCGACCTCGGAGCCCGAGAAGTCGACGTTGTCGCCGAGGATCTTCTCGAGCATCTCGTCCACGATCTGGTCGGCCGGCTCTATCTTTTTGCGCTCGATGCCGGGCTCGCCGTGGATGCCCATCCCGATCTCCATCTCGTCGTCGGCGATCTCGAAGATGGGCTCGCCGGACTCGGGCGGGGTGCAGCTCGTGAGCGCCATCCCCATGGAGCGCAGGTTGGAGTTGACCCTGGAAGCTATCTCCCCGACCCCCGAGAGGTCCTTGCCGTCGTCGGCGGCGGCCCCGGCGATCTTGTGAACGAAGATCGTGCCGGCGATCCCGCGCCGCCCCGTGGTGTAGGTCGAGTCCTCCACGGAGACGTCGTCGTTGACGATGATGTAGTCCGTCTGGATCCCCTCGGCCTCGGCGAGCTCCCCGGCCATCTCGAAGTTGAGGACGTCGCCGGTGTAGTTTTTGACGACGTAGAACACGCCCGCCCGCCGTCGACGGCCTTGGAGGCCTCGAGCATCTGCTCCGGGGTCGGGCTCGTGAAGACGGCGCCGGCGCAGGCGGCGTCGAGCATCCCGGGGCCCACGTACCCGCCGTGGGTGGGCTCGTGCCCGGAGCCGCCCCGCTGATGAGGGCGACCTTCCCCTGGACCGGGGCGTCGGCGCGGACGACGACGCCGAAGTCGTGGATGACGCGGAGCATCCCGCCGTGGGCGAGCTCCATGCCCCGGAGCATCTCGGCGACCACGTTCTCCGGGGCGTTGATGACCTTCTTCATCTCGCCCCCCCTAACCGAGCGGCGATTCGACGGCCTCGCGCGCCCAGCTCTTGGAGCGCTCGACGGCCTCCTTCCAGCGGCCGTGGAGCCTGTTGCGCTCCTCGTCGCTCATCTGGGGCTCGTAGCGGTTGGCGAGCTTCCACTTCGCGGCGAGCTCGTCGCGGTCGTCCCAGAAGCCGGTGGCGAGGCCCGCGAGGTAAGCAGAGCCGAGGGCCGTGGTCTCCGTGATCTCCGGCACCTCGACCGGAACCCCGAGGATGTCCGCCTGAAACTGCATGAGCCAGCCGTTGGCGGCCGCCCCGCCGTCGGCCCTGAACCCCGGAAGCTTTATCCCCGAGTCCTTCTCCATGGCGTCGACGACGTCCTTGGTCTGGTAGGCCATGCTCTCCAGCGCCGCCCGCGCGAGGTGCGCCTTCGTGGTGCCGCGGGTCAGGCCGACGATGGTGCCGCGGGCGTAGGGCTCCCAGTGCGGCGCCCCGAGGCCGACGAGCGCCGGAACGAAGTACACGTCGTCGTTGGAGTCCACGCTGCGGGCGAGCTCCTCGGTCTCGGCCGCGTTCTTGATGATGCCGAGCCCGTCCCTCAGCCATTGCACGGCGGCGCCCGTGATGAAGATGGCGCCCTCGAGGGCGTACTCGACGGGCTCGTCGCCGATGCCCCAGGCGATGGTGGTGAGGAGGTCGCCCTCGCTCTTCATCGGCTCGGGGCCGGTGTTCATGAGGGCGAAGGAGCCGGTGCCGTAGGTGTTCTTGGCGAGGCCCTTGGTGTAGGCGGCCTCCCCGAAGAGGGCGGCCTGCTGGTCGCCTATGACGGCCGCGACCGGCACCTCGGCCTGGAAGAAGGCGCCGGGGTCGGTGTTGCCGTAGACGTAGGAGCTCGGCCTGACCTCGGGCAGGATCTCGTCGGGCACCCGGAAGAGGTTGAGGAGGTCTCGGTCCCACTCCAGGTTGTAGATGTTGTAGAGCAGGGTGCGCGAGGCGTTGGAGTAGTCCGTGACGTGGGCGTGGCCGCCGGTCAGCTTGTAGACCATCCAGGAGTCGATGGTGCCGAAGGCGATCTCGCCGCGCTCCGCCCGCTCGCGCAAGCCCTCGACGTTGTCGAGCATCCACGCGATCTTGGAGCCGGAGAAGTAGGCGTCGATGGTGAGGCCGGTCTTGTCGCGGACCATCCCGTCGTTTCCGGCCTCGGAGAGCTCGGTGCACAGGGCCGCCCCGCGCCGGTCCTGCCACACGATCGCGTTGTGCACCGGCTCGCCGGTGTTGCGGTCCCACATCACGGCCGTCTCGCGCTGGTTGGTGATCCCGATGGCGGCGAGCTGTCGCGCGCTGATCTGGGCGTCGCCCAGGGCCTCCCCGACGACCCGCATGGAGACGCGCCAGATCTCGTCCGCGTCGTGCTCCACCCAGCCGGGCCTCGGGTAGTGCTGCGTGAACTCCGAGTAAGCCCTCCCCACGAGCGCGCCCGCGTGGTCGAAGATGAGGACCGTCGTCCCCGTCGTCCCCTGATCTATCGCCAGAACGTAATCCCCTGCCATACCCCGTCCTTTCGTCCCTTTCCCTTTACGACCGACGCCGCGCGCTTCGCTCTCCGGCCTCACCTCCCAGCGCAAGAGCCCCACACGGACGTCGCCACGGCCGGTCTCCCGGCCCGGCGCTTCCTATCCCGTGCGAGGCTCTCTCTTATGTCTCTGTGCCCGCGAAGCTTGTTGTCTTTCTCGCCGACACTCTACGCGGGCCAAAAATCCGCGTCAAGCGGAAGGTTTAATGGCGCCGACGTAGCGCGCGCGGGCGCCAGAGCCCCTCGAAGCTGGTCGAGACGCCGGAGGCTCCGGCGGCGAGCAGGGCCGCGACGTCGTCCTCGCTCTTGAGCAGGCCGCCGGCGAGGACGGGGCGTTCGAGGAGCCCGGGGTGCGTGGCGAGGACCTCGGGCAGCGCGAGGGCGGGGAGTATCTCGACGCAGTGGGGGTCCGCCCGCCCGATCAGGCGCGTCCCACGCTCGACGGCGCCGGAGTCGATGGCGAAGAGGCGCTGGATGGCGACGAGGCCGAGGCCCTTGGCGAGCTCGACGACGTGGCGGTGCGTCGAGATGATCCCCTCGACCCTCCCGGCGAGGAACCGCAGCCCGCTCGCGTCGGCGGAGACGCCCCCGACCATGTCCACGTTGACGCACACGGCGGGCCTCTTGCGCTGTCCGGCCTCCTCTACCCGCTCGAGCACGCGGAAGACGTCGCCGCCGAGGACGAAGACCGCCGCGTGCGGCCCCGAAAGGGCGTCGCGCAGCGCGCCGTCCGGCCCCCTCACGGCAGGGATGACGGGCGAGAGCCGCAGCTCCCCGAAGAAGTCCCGCGCGCCGTTCGTCCTCTTCACGCCCGGACCATAGCACCTCCGGCCCGCCTTCGAACCCCTCGGGCTACGCTAGACTGCAACCCGATCGTACGTCTGTACACGGAGCGGAGGCTGAGAAGAGATGGCTATAAAGTTCGCGGGGGCGCACCACGTCACGGCCATAGCCGGCGACCCGCAAGACAACGTGGACTTCTACGCGGGTATCCTGGGGCTCAGGCTCGTCAAGAAGACGGTGAACTTCGACGACCCGAGCTCCTACCACCTCTACTACGGGGACGCCGGCGGAAACCCCGGCACGATCATGACCTTCTTCTCCTGGCCGGGGGCGCCGCGCGGCCGGAGCGGGGCCGGCCAGATCGGGGCTACCTCGTTCGCGGTGCCGGAGGACTCCCTGGGCTACTGGACGCAGCGCCTCGTCGAGCACGGCGTCCGCTTCGGGGCCCCGGCGCGCCGCTTCGACGAGACCGTCCTCACCTTCGAGGACCCGGACGGCCTCGGGATCGAGATCGTGGCGCGGCCCGGGCTGGACGCGGCATCGGGCTCGTGGGCGGGGAGCACCGTGCCCACGGAGCACGCGGTCCGCAAGATCTCGGGCGTCACCCTCCTCGAGGCCGACCCCTCCCGGACGGAGGAGCTCCTCTCCAACTTCCTGGGCTTCGAGAAGGTCGGCGAGGAGGAAGGCCGCGTCCGGTACGCCACGGAAGGGGCGAGACCTTCGCGGACGTCGTCCCCGTGCCGGACGGGGCGCGGGGCAGACCGCGGTCGGGACGACGCACCACGTCGCCTGGCGCGCGCCGGACGACGAGACCGAGGAGGCCTGGCGCGCCGAGGCCGAGACGCGCGGCCTCGACGTCACCCCGTCCTCGACCGGCAGTACTTCCACTCCATCTACTTCCGCGAGCCCGGCGGCGTCCTCTTCGAGATCGCGACCGACCCGCCCGGCTTCGCCGTCGACGAGGACCCGGAGCACCTCGGGGAGGAGCTGAAGCTCCCGCCCTGGCTGGAGAGGCACCGCGACCGCATCGAGGCGAGCCTCCCCCCGTCCGTCTCCCGCAAGAGAAGGCGCTCTAGCCGTGGCGAACGAGCTCTCGGGGTTCGCGCACCGCTTCGTGCCGGCCGAGGGGGACGACCCGAACACCCTGCTCCTCCTGCACGGCACGGGGGCAACGAGGACGACCTCCTCCCCTCGGACGCATGATCAGCGGCAGCGCCGCCCTCCTCAGCCCGCGCGGCAAGGTCTCGGAGCACGGCATGCCCCGCTTCTTCAGGCGCCTCGCCGAGGGATCTTCGACGAGGAAGACCTGATCCGCCGCACCCACGAGCTCGCCGGCTTCGTCGAAGAGGCCGCGGGCGAGTACGGGATCGACCGGGGCCGCGTCTGGGCGGTCGGCTTCTCGAACGGGGCGAACATCGCGGCGAGCCTGCTCCTGCTCCACCCGGGCCTCCTCGCCGGCGCCGTCCTCCTCCGGGCGATGGTCCCCCTCGAACCGGACCCGACGCCCGACCTCTCGGGCACCCCGGTCTACCTCGCGGCGGGCCGCTCCGACCCCATAGTCCCCGCCGACAACACCGAACGGCTCGCGGGCCTCCTCGAGGAAGCCGGCGCTGACGTCACCCTCGACTGGCAGCCCGGCGGCCACGGCATAGGCCGCCCGGAGGTCGACGCCGCCCGATCGTGGCTTGAAGGCGTGCTCGCCAAGCCCTCCTAGCCCGAACGGTCATCTCGTCCCCGGGCGCCGCCTCCGCGCGGCGCCCGGGTACCGGCCGGCCGCCGAGCTCCCGCCCCTCCGGCCTCGGCCGTGGGCTCGATAGCCACCGCCCCTTCGTCACCCAAAGACGGTCTTATTGCTCCGATAACCAGCGAGTGATACCTTTGCGTACGTTATGGGGTGAGCCTGCAAGGACTTCGGGTTTTTCTGTGCGTGCTGGAGCACGGTTCGCTGTCGGCGGCGGGGCGCGAGCTCGGGATGACGCAGCCGGCGGTCTCCAACCACCTGCACGCGCTGGAGGAGCGTTTCGGGGTCGCGCTCGTCTCGCGGGGCGGCCGATGCGCTCGACGCCCGCGGGGAAGGTCTGGCGGGGCACGCTCGACGCGTCCTCGGCGCGGTCGCGGAGCTCGAGGAGGGATGTCGCGGCACGCCGGCCCGCACGGGCGTCTCGCCGTCGGGTCTCTTCGACGCCCGGGAGCTGCTCCTCCCCAGCTCGCAGCGGAGTACTCCCGGCGGTACCCGGAGGTGACGCTCGACGCGCGCGTGGCGGATACGGAGGAGACGGTCGCCCTGATCCTCGAACGCGAGGTCGAGGTGGCGCTCGTGGGGGCGCGGCGGAGCACCCGCGGCTCGTCGGGCGGGTGGTCGAGGAGGACGAGCTCGTCCCCGTCGCCGCCCGTTCCGACCCGCTCGTCGGCGGGCCGGTCGGCATCGAAGCCCTGAACGGGCGCTCGTTCGTGCTCCGGGAGAAGGGCTCCGCGACGCGGTTGGCCGTCGAGGAGGGCTCGCGAGGGCCGGCGTCGGGGGCCGGCGGTGGCGATGGAGCTCGGCTCCAACGCGGCCGTCGCGGGTGCGGTCGCGGCGGGGCGGGATCGGGGTGATACCGGCTCGCACCCTCGGGGCGCAGGCCCCCGTGGAGCGCCTCGACGTTCGGGGGTGAGCTTCTCCCGCCCGTTCGTCCTGCTCGTGGAGCGCGGCAGGCCCCTCTCGCCCGCAGCGGAGGCGTTCGTGGGGCTGTGTACCGAGAACCCGGGTAGGAGGGAGCTTTCTTGACAAAGCGTTCGTTCGCCGCCGTAGCCTTCGCGCTCTTCGCCGTTCTTGCGGCGGGGTGCGGCGGCGCCCGGAGGGAGGCTCCGACGCGCAGGCGCGGGAGCCGCTGCGGGTCGGGCTGGTGCCTAACCAGAACCCGAGAAGGTCGAGGCGGAGTACGCGCCGCTCGGGAGTACCTCTCCGGGGAGCTCGGGACGGAGGTCGAGCTCTCCGTGCCGGCGAGCTACAGCGCCGTGGTCGAGGCGATGGCGTCCGGGGAGCTGGACCTCGCGTACTTCGGGGGCTGACGTACGTGCAGGCCCGGGAGCGGGCGGAGGTCCATCCGCTCGTCACGGAGATCAACCCGAGGACCCACGACACCACCTATCGGTCGGTGATCATCGTGCCCGAAGAGAGCCCGGTCCGGGAGGTCTCGGAGCTTCGGGGCCGGGACTTCGCCTTCGGGAGCGTCTCCTCGACCTCCGGTTCCCTCTACCCCTCGATCATGCTGAGGGAGGCCGGGGTGGATTACAGGACGGACCTCGGCGAGGTCACCTACACCGGCGGGCACGACGCGACCGCGCAGGCGGTGGCGGGCGGGCGGGTCGACGCGGGCGGGATCGAGGACCGCATCCTGTACAGGCTCGAGGAGGAGGGCGTGATCGAGGGGGGCTCCGTGCGCGTGATCGAGGAGTCCGACCCGATCCAGGGCTACCCCTGGGTGGTCCGAAGCGAGCTCCCCGACGACCTGGAGGGCGCCATCACCGACGCCTACCTGAGCATGCAGGACCCCGACCTCCTCGACCTCCTCGGCGCCGAGGGCTACGAGCGCGTCGAGGCCGGGGACTACGACTACGTCGAGGAGCAGGCCCGCGAGCTGGACCTCCTGACGGAGAGCCAGTAGCTTGGGACGGGGCCTCTCCCTGGAGAACGTCGGCGTCCGCTTCGGCGGCAGGGCGGCGCTGGACGGCGTCACGCTCTCCGTCCGGCCCGGCGAGGGGCTCGCCGTGATCGGGGCGAGCGGCGCGGGCAAATCCACGCTCTTTCGCGCCCTGACCCGGAGCGTCCCGCTCCACTCGGGCACCGTCGCCGTGGGAGGGCGGGACCTCTACTCCCTGTCCGGGCGCGAGCTCGGGGCGGAGCGGCGGCGGGTCGGGACGATACACCAGGCATACAACCTCGTCCCGCAGCTCTCCGCCGGCCTCAACGCGGCCCTGGGCGAGGTCGGAGCGTTGGGCAGGTCGGCGACGATGAGGATGCTGATTCTCGGGCCGGACGCAGAGCTAGCGCGGAAGGCGAGCGGGGCGCTGGAGCGGGTCGGGCTCGGGGATCGGGTGCGCGCGAGGACGGCCGACCTCTCCGGGGGGCAGCAGCAGCGGGTCGCGGTCGCGAGGCTCCTGGTGCAGGAGCCCGGCCTGATCCTGGCCGACGAGCCCTTCGCCGCCGTCGATCCCGTAACCTCCGAGAGGGTGATGGGGCGCTCCTGGAGCTCAACCGCGGCGGCGCGACGCTGCTCGTCAACCTGCACGACGTCGAGGTAGCGCGCACCTTCCCCGCGTGGTGGCCCTGCGGGCGGGACGGGTCGTCTTCGACGGCGAGCCGAAGGACCTTACGGACCGGCTCCTCGCCGCCGTCTACGAGGGCGACGGGAGGCGCGCGGAGCGGGAGGAAGGGGCGCCGCGGAGGCGGGAGCCGATCCGCGTGGCGGAGGGACGAGATGGCGTCTCGGCCCACTAGCGCCCCGGGGCTCGGGGGGGCGGTACCGCGCTTCTCCTGGACCGCGAGCCTTGGCGTGCTCGTCCTGCTCGGCCTCACCGGGTGGAGCGCCTACGGCGTCGGCTTCGACCTCGTCGACCTCCTCTCCGGGGGCGGCGCGGTCGAACGGTTCGTCTCCGAGATGTTCCCGCCCGACCTCTCGGCCGCCACGCTGCGGGCGACGGGCGTGGGCCTCCTCGAGACCTTCCAGATGTCGTTTCTCGGCGCCCTCATAGGGGCGATCGTCGCCTTCCCGCTCGCGGCGCTCGGGACGCGCGAGGAGATGGCAACCGGGGCGTCGCGGGGCGAGCGGGCCCTCGCAGCCGTCCCCTACCACGCCGCCCGGTTCGTCCTCAACGTCTTCCGGAGCGTCCCGGACATCCTGTGGGCGCTCGTCTTCGTGGTGGCCCTGGGGCTCGGGCCGTTCCCGGGGATGCTCGCCCTCGCCGTGCACTCCGCCGGCGTCCTGGGCAAGCTCTACAGCGAGACGCTGGAGGCCGTCCCCTCACGGCCCGTCGAGGCGTTGAGGGCGACGGGGGCGACGGGGCTTCAGGCCTTCCTGTTCGGACGGCTCCCGCAGGCGATGAGCGGGTTCGCCTCGCTGACGCTCTACCAGTGGGAGTGCAACATACGTTCGGCGACCATCCTGGGGTTCGTCGGGGCCGGGGGGATCGGGCAGCAGATCCTGATCTCAATGAACCTCTTCGACTACCCGAAGGTGGCGACCCTCGTCGGCGCGACGATCCTGGTCGTGCTCCTCGTCGACCGCTTCTCGGCGGCGGTGCGGCGGAGGCTAGCGGACTAGTTCGAGGACGCTACATCTCCAGGCGCGGGTAGTAGTTTTCGGCACCGATCTTCCGGACGTCCGAGACCCAGTCGCCCTCGTACTCTTCCGTCGGGCCCTGGTCGGGGTTCGTGAGGCTCCAGGCCTGGCGCTTGTAGGTCCAGTTGTCGGGCTGGAGGCGATGGGCCTCCCGGAAGTGCGCCACGGCCAGGTCGGCGCGTCCCTCGCGGTGGAGGTGTTGGCCGAGCTCGAAGCGGGCGGCGGCTTTGGCCTCTTCGAAGGGGCGCGGGCGGCTGCGCGCGATGACCTCGTCGGGGTCCAGGGCGTAGGGGCTCTCGGGGCCGTTTCGGACCCAGTCGCGCAGGGCCGTCACGTATTTTTCGTGCTCGACGCGGACCCCCTTGGCCTCGGTGAGGCGGTCGACGAGTTGCGGCGAGGCACCTTTGGGGATCTCGCGGTCCAGGAAGGGCGGGCGCCAGGGGAAGGCCGGCTCGGGCGGGCGGACTATCGTGCCCTCCTCGTCGATCCAGAGCGCGCTGGGGACGTTGACGATCCCGAAGAGCTCGTCCATGAGGTGGGACTCGTCGACGAGCGTGAGGTAGCCGGGCCGGGCGCGCTCGTACCAGGGCCGTGCGGCCTCCGGCCCCCGCTATCGAGGGCGACGGCGACGATCTCCAGCCCTCGGGGTTGAGCTCGGCGTACAGTTCCTGCCACCCGGGCAGGTCGAAGCGGCACCCTCACCACGAGGCCCAGGCGTAGAGCAGGACCTTTCTGCCGCGCAGGCCCTCAGGCGGAAGGGCATGCCCTCGAGGTCGGGGAGCGTCAGGTCCGGGGCCTCGGTGCTCGCCAGCGCCCGGCCGCCGGCCTCGGGGCCGAGGCAGAGGAGGCCCGTCACGTCGTCCCGCACCAGGGGCATCCCGAGGCGTTCGGCGAGGACGCGGGCTTGCAGCCTCTCGTCCTCCCCCGGTGGCAGCAGGACGCAGCGCTCGTCCTTGCAGGCGCCCTCGGGCTTTATGGCCCAGCCGGTGCGACGTTCTAGCTCGGCCGGGTCGACGCGCGGGCCTTCGATGATCAATGCTGGTTCCTCCCGGAAAAAGATGGCGTGTCGAGGGCGGCACGCGCCTCGGGCGCCGCGTCCTCCCTGTCGACGGGCGGCACTACGGCCATGAGCGTCCCCTTCCCTTTCGAGCGCGGCATTATAGCAAGAGGGCCTCCCGGCCCCTTCGCGCGACCGGGGGCTAGAGGGCGCAGGTGCGGAAGCCGGCGAAGATGTCGCGGCGATCGGGCGTGGCGAAGTTGCGCCAGGTGTTGCGGAGCATGCGGCCCCTCGTCGCCCAGGAGCCGCCCCTGAGGACCTTGTGGTCGCCGAACCAGGGCTCGGAGTAGTCGGCGTACGGGTCGGGGACGAAGCCGGGGTACGGGCCGAAGTCGTCGGCGCACCACTCCCAGACGTTCCCGATCATCTGGCGGCACCCGAACGCGCTGTCGCCCTCGGGGAACGCCGCCACGTTCGCCGGGCCGAGCAGACGACCGTCGAGGTTCGCGTGGCGCGGGCCCGGGGGCTCGTCCCCCCACGGGTAGAGGCGCTTGCGGCCCGCCGGGTCCCCTCCCGAGGCGGCCATCTCCCACTCGGCCTCCGTGGGGAGCCGCCTCCCCGCCCAGCGGCAGTACGCCTCGGCCTCGTACCAGTTCACGTGGATCACGGGCGCGTGGGGGCTGAGGGCCTCCGTCGTGTCGAAGGATCTGGCGTACAGCCCCTCCGGCTTGCGCGACCAGTAGACGGGGAAAACGTCGCCCGCCTCGTCGCGCCACCGCCTTCCGGCCTCGCTCCAGAGCTCGCCGTCCCCGTAGCCGCCATCCTCCACGAACGCGGCGAACTCCTCGTTCGTGACGGGGGCACGCGAGATGCGGAACGGGGCGACTTCGACGGGGTGGCCCCACTTCTCGTTGTCGAAGACGAACGGGAGGTTCCGGTCGGCCCCGAGAACGAACTCGCCGCCGGGGACCTCGGCGTCGCCCGCGAGGGGGCCCGCGGGCCCGTCGTCGAGGACGGACGGGTCGTACCCGGAGATGGGGGGCGCCGGGAGCGCGTGCGTCTGGCGGGTGTAGGTGAAGGCCTCGCCGTGCATGTCCTCGTGAAAGGCCGCGAGCCTCGCGAAGTAGGCGTTCTGCGGCGTGGGGCCTCCGGCCTCGATCTTGCGCAGGGTCTCGTCGAGGACGCGTCGCATGTACAGGAGGTTCTCCCCGCGCGAGAGCAGGGGGAGGTCCCAGCGGGTGTCGTGCGCGACCTCCATCGAGTCGTAGAGCTCGTCGGCTTGAGGGAGGATCTTCGAGGGCTCGAAACGCTCGTCCGTGATGCGCCTGAGGTTCCAGCGCTCCTGGAACCAGGCGAGGTGCCCTATCTCCCAAAGGGGCGGGTTCACTATGCGCAGTTGCGGGCCGAGCATCTGCTCGTCCGAGAGGTCGGAGACCAGCTCCAGCGTCCGCCTGCGGCAGTCCACGAGCATCTCCACGAGCCCGTCGACCCTCTCCCTAGTCTCCTCGCGCATGGCCTCCGCGTCCTCCCTCATCATCCTCGACCGGCCCGCTGCATCGTAGCGCAACGAGGACGGGTTATGGGCCCGAAGGTGTACCCGGCCGGTCCGAGTCGTGCATAAATACGCAGCGATGAGAATCGTGGGGATGGCTTGAAGATCACCGTCGTAACGCCGCGGGGGCCGCGGACCCGCAGCGGCAACGGGACCACGGCCGCGCGCTGGGCGCGCTTGTTGCGGGAGACGGGGCATCGCGTGCGGGTCGAGGAGGACTGGTCCGGGGGGCAGGCGGACCTGATGATCGCGCTGCACGCCCGGCGAAGCCACCCCTCCATCGAGCGCTTCGGGGCGGCTCACCCGGACAAGCCTCTGGTCGTCGCCCTGACCGGGACGGACCTGTACCGGGACATCCGCACCGACGAGGACGCGCGCGAGTCCCTGGAGCTGGCGACGCGGCTGATCCTCCTTCAAGAGAAGGGCCTCGAAGAGCTGGAGCCGCGCCACGGGGCGAAGGCGCGCGTCGTCTACCAATCGGCCGAGCCGATGGCGCGCAAGCAGCCGGTCGAGTCCCGTTTCGACGCCTGCGTGATCGGGAACCTCCGGGCCGAGAAGGACCCCTTCCGCGCCGCCCTGGCCGCCCGGCTCCTCCCCCACTCCTCCCGCCTGCGCGTCCTCCACGCGGGCGAGGCCTACGACGCCCACCTCGCCGCGCGGGCCCGCCGCCTGGAAGCGGAGATCCCGCGCTACCGCTGGATCGGGGAGGTGCCGCGCTGGCGGGCGCGACGGCTTCTGGGCAGGTCCCGCCTGCTCGTACAGAGCTCCCTGATGGAGGGCGGCGCGAACGTCGTCTCCGAGGCTCTGGCGGCGGGCGTCCCGGTTCTGGCCTCGCGCATCCCCGGCAACGTCGGGATGCTCGACGAGGACTACCCGGGCTACTTCACGCCGGGCGACGAGGAGGCCCTGGCCGAGAAGCTCGGACGAGCCGAGGGTGACGAGGCCTTCTACTCCTCGCTCGTGAAGGGCTGCGCCGCGCGAGCCTACCTTGTCGAGCCCGAACGGGAGCGGGCGGCGCTCGCGGCGTTGGTAGAGGAGCTTGGACGAGGGGCCGGGTAGTATACTCGGGCGCGTGGACGAGAAGGCACGCATCAGGCTGACGAAGTACTCGCAGAAAGCCGGCTGAGCGTCCAAGTTCGCTCCAGGGGTCCTGGAGCAGGTACTTGGAGAGCTGGCGCCGGGGTCGCCCTCGGTGAACGGCTTCGTGAGCAGCATGGAGACGAAGGACGACGCGGGATACGTGCCGTTCGGCGGCGGCCTGCTCCTTCAATCCGTCGACTTCTTCCCGCCCATAGTGGACGATCCCTACCGCTTCGGCCAGATCGCCGCCGCCAATGCCCTCTCCGACATCTACGCGATGGGCGGCAAACCGATCACGGCGATGAACCTCGTCGGCTTCCCGGGCTCGCTAGACCTCTCGATCCTCAAGGAGATCCTGCAAGGCGGCTCCTCGAAGATAGAGGAGTCCGGCGCCCGGCTCCTCGGCGGCCACTCCGTCCAGGACGACGAGCCCAAGTACGGCCTCTCCGTCACCGGCTTCGTCGAGGAGGACAGGGTGGTCCGTAACGCCGGCGCGAGGCCCGGAGACCGGCTCGTCCTCACCAAACCCCTCGGTTTCGGCATCCTCACCACCGCCCTGAAGAGGGAGATCCTCTCCGAGGCCGAGATCGAGGACGCCGTCGAGACGGCGGCGCACCTGAACAAGGCGTCGGGCGAGGCTCTCGGTGAGATTCGGGCCTCCGCCGCCACGGACGTGACGGGCTACGGCTTCCTCGGCCACCTCGCGGAGGTGCTGCGGGCGACGGAGGTCGGCGCGGTGGTCCAGAGGTTCGACGTCCCGGTCTGGGAGCGGGCGGAGAAGCTCGCCGCCGAGGGTCACTACCCCGGCGGCCTGAAGAACAACCGGACCTACCTGGGAGACTACGTCACCGCCGACGGCGTGGACGAGGGTGCCCTACTCCCCCTCTACGACCCCCAGACGAGCGGCGGCCTCCTCGTCTCGGCCCGCCGGAGGAGGCCGAACGCTACGTCCGCGCCCTCCGGGAACGCGGGGAGACGGCCGAGGTCGTCGGCGAAGTCGTCCAAGAGCCCGGCATACGGGTCGTCTAGGGCTTCCGGCCGCCGGCGAGATCCCGCTCCGGCCGCGAAGACTTCTCTCGAGGATGCACCTGTTACACGTCGGAAGCGCCGCGTTCGGGACAGGAACGGGCGGCGTGAAGCGCGCGGCGCCCTCTGAGGGCTGATGGCTACGATCCTCGACACCGTGCTGCCCTTCTTCGCCCTGATCTTCTGCGGCTACGGCGCGGCGCGCTTCGGGGTCCTGGACACGAGGAGCGCGGCGGGCCTGAACTCGTTCGTCTTCTACTTCGCCCTGCCGGCCTTCCTCTTCTCCCTGATGTCGGCCTCGCCGATCGGGGAGGTCCTGAACCTCCCCTTTATCCTGGCCTACTCCTCGACGAGCCTCGCGCTCTTCGGCCTCGCCGCCCTGGGCGGCAGGGCCCTCTTCGGGGTCGGGAAGGGCGAGGCCGCGGTCCTCGGGCTGGCGGCGGTCCTCCCGAACACGGGCTACATGGGGATACCCCTCATCTCGACTGCCCTCGGGCAGGAGGCCGCGCTCCCCATCGTCGTGGGGCTGATTATCGACGGCGTGCTCCTGATCCCGATCGCCATCGCGATCATCACGGCCGGCAAGGGCGCGGGGGGGAGCACCCTCGGCAACGTCGGCTCCACCCTCGCCGCCCTCACCCGCAACCCCATCATCGTCTCCATCTTCGCGGGCCTCCTGTTCTCCGCGGCGAGCCCCGTCGCCCTGCCGGGCACCGTCGCCGGCTTCCTGGACCTGCTCGCCGCCGCGACGGGACCCTGCGCCCTCTTCGCCCTCGGCGCCACCCTCGCCAGCCGCTCCGTCTCCGGCGCGGCCGAGGTCTCCTACATGACCTTCCTCAAGCTCTTCGTCCACCCGGCCGCCCTCTGGCTCGCGGCCACCCTCGTCTTCGGCGTGGACCCGCTCTGGGCGGTCGCCTCGACCCTCGGGGTCGCCCTCCCCATCGCCGCCAACGTCTTTATCGTCGCCCGCCAGTACGACACCTACGTCGAACGGACCTCCAGCGCGATCTTCGTCTCTACCTCGGTCTCCGTCGTCACCGTCTCCGTCCTCCTCGCCCTCCTGAACCCCGCCTGACCCCCCACCTTGACATCCCCATGCCGAGTCCTACAATTAGTTAGCTGGCTAAATAAATACGGTCAAGGGAGGCGGCGATGGGTGAGATAGCGGAGAGGATCGAGCGGGAGCTGCGGGGTTGGCCGGGGGTGGAGTCGAAGCCGCACAGGTTCAACGGGATCGAGTTTCGGGTTCGGGGGCACGAGATCGGGCACCTGCACGGCGACCGGTTGGCGGACCTGCCGTTCCCGGTGAGGGTAAGGAAGGAGCTCGTGGCGGCCGGCAAGGCCGAGGAGCACCACGTCCTGCCGGAGACCGGGTGGACGAGCTACCGCATCCGGGGGCCCGAGGACGTCGAGGGGGCGCTGGAGTTGTTCCGAATGAACTACGAGCGGCTCCAGGCCAGGGGGAGGGTTTGATCCAGACCGGGGGGACGGGCCGCATCGGGGAGACGGCGGGCTTCGCGCTGGCGAAGGCGTGCAAGGCGCACCGGGGGAGCGTCGGGGCCGCTCTCGCGGAGGTCGGGTTGCACGCCGGCCAGGAGATGGTCCTGCGGGAGCTCTGGGAGGAGGACGGCCTCAAGGGCGGCGAGCTCGCCGCCCGGCTCGCCGTCGAGCCCCCGACCGTAAGCAGGATGCTCGGCAGGCTGGAGGCTTGCGGCCTCCTGGAGCGCCGCCGGGACCCGGAGGACGCCCGGAGCTTCCGGGTGTGCCTCACGGCCAAGGGCCGCGACCTGCGGCGTCCCGTCGAGGACCTCTGGCAGCGGGTCGAGGAGCGGGCATTCGAGGGGATGAGCGAGGAGGAGAAGCACGGGCTCAAGGGCCTCCTCGTCCGCGTCCGGGAGAACCTGAGCGCGGGCTAGGGGCTCGCTCTTCCTCCGACGATCTTATCTACGGGAGACGAACATGACTTCGAAAGACGGAAAATTGAAGGTCGTGGGCATAGGCGGGACGCTGCGCGAGGGCTCGTCGAGCCTCGGGGCGCTCCGCCGGGCGCTCGGGGCGGCGCGAGACTCCGGGGCGGAGGCAGAGCTTCTGGACCTCAAGGAGCTCGACCTGCCGATGTACGAGCCCGGGAGGCCCCTGGAAGGGTACGGCGAGGGCGTGGGGCGGCTGGTGGAGGCCATGCGCGGGGCCGACGCCCTGATCCTCAGCACCGCCGCGTACCACGGGACGCTCGCGGGCATAACAAAGAACGCGCTGGACTTCGCGCAGTTTCTCGGCGGGGACGAGAGGCCCTACTTCGACGGCAAGGTCGTGGGCTTGATCTCGACGGCCGGCGGGGAGATGGCCGGGTCCAACGCCAACGGGGCGATGGTCCACGTCGTTCACGCCCTCAGGGGGACCGTGGCGCCGCTCATGGTCTCCGTTCCGAGGGCGTGGAAGTTCTCGGACGGCGACGGGAACATAACCGACGACGGGTACGGGGAGAAACTGGAGGGCCTGGGGCGTCTCGTCGTCGACCTCGCGTCGAGGCTCACGCCCGAGGAGGATCGGGTGCTCCGGGCCTCCGCCTGAGAGGTCCGGCCGGGCAGTAGAGGTCCCATTCGATTCGGAAGGAGAAGCCGACATCACGGAGAACAGCGCGCCCCCGGGCGAGAGAGGCGAACGTCGGGTCTCGACGAGGTTGTTGTTGCTCGTCCTGATCTCGGCGGTCTTCGTCTCGGTCCTGAACAGTTCGATGGTGAACGTGGTCGTGCCCGTCATAGGGCGGGAGTTCGGGGCGTCGGCGGGGCAGGTGGGGTGGGTGATCACGGGCTACCTCCTCGTCTACGCCGTGGGCATCCCGCTCTACGGGCGCATCTCGGACCTTTACAGCTTGCGCTCCACGTTCACGCTGGGGCTCGTCACGTTCGCGGTGGGGTCCCTGGTCGGGGCGCTGGCGCCGAACCTCGTGGTGCTGGTCCTCGGACGCATCTTGCAGGCGGCGGGAGGGGCGGCTATCCCCGCGCTCGCGAGCGCCTCGGTGGCGAAGCTCCTGCCGCCCGGGGAGCGCGGGTACGCCCTGGGGCTCGTGCTGTCCAGCGTCGGGGTCGGGGCGGCCGTCGGGCCGGTCGTGGGCGGTACCCTGGCCGGGTTCGCCGGCTGGCAGTCGTTGTTCTACGCCTCCCTCGCCCTGGCGGCCCTCCTGGTCGTCGGCGCGTGGTTCGTGCTGCCGCACACCAGGCCCTCCGGGGAGCGTTCGTTCGACCTGCCGGGCGGGGTGCTGCTCGGGCTGGCGGCCGGGCTGTTCCTTTTCGGGGTGACGCAGGGGCAGGTCGAGGGGTTCGGCTCGCCCTCCTCGTGGGGGAGCTTCCTGGTGTCGGCGGTCTCGGCGGTCGGGTTCGCGTTGCGGATACGGACCGCCGCCCATCCGTTCGCCCCGCCCGACCTGTTCCGCAACGGCCCGTACGTCGCGGCGGTGGCGGTCGGGTTCTTCTCGATGCTCGCGAACGTGACGAGCCTCGTCTTCGTGCCCCTCCTGGTCTCGGAGGTCAACGGGCTCTCGCCCGCGCGGGCGGGGCTCGTGCTCGCGCCGGGGCGGTCGCGCTCGCGCTCCTCTCCCCTACGCCGGGCGCCTCTCCGACCGCGTCGGCGCCCGGGCGCCGATCTTCGCCGGGCTCGGGGCATGCTGGTCTCGGCGCTCTTCCTCTCCTCCTTCGGGCGGGGGCTCCCCGTATCTGGTCTCCCTCGGGATGCTCGGTTTCGGGCCGGGTTCGCCTTCGCGAACTCCGCGACGAACAACGCCGCGCAGGCCGTCCTGCCCAGGGAGGAGGTCGGGGTGGGGATCGGCATCTTCCAGGGCCTCTTCTTTCTCGGCGGGGGACGGGGCCCGCGGTGATCGGGGCGTTCTTCGCGGCGAGGAGCGACGCGGGGGCCGGCGCCCTCAACCCGCTCTACGGCCTCGGGGCCGCGCCCTTCTCCGACGCCTTCCTCATGGTCTGCGTCGCGCTCGTGGTCTCGATCGTCGCCGCGCTCTGGATCAGGGGCGGCGGGAAGGGGCGAGGGGCGAAGGGCTCTTAGGAGAGGCGAGAGAGGAGAGCCATGCGAGATTACGGCAGGGAACTTCGATTCGGCGTGAGCGTCGCGCCGCTGGCGGGGGAGGTAGAGAGCATCCGGCGCGTGGTCCGGGCGGCCGACCGCGAGGGGCTCGACCTCGTGGGCATCCAGGACCACCCCTACCAGCGCCGCTTTCTGGACACCTGGACCCTCATCTCGACGCTCGTCCCCCTGACCGAGAGGATCCGGTTCTTCCCCGACGTCGCGAACCTGCCCCTGCGCCCGCCGGCCATGCTCGCCAAATCGGCCGCCTCCCTCGACGTCATCTCCGGCGGGCGGGTGGAGATCGGGCTCGGAGCCGGCGCCTTCTGGGACGCGGTGGCGGCGATGGGAGGACCGCGGCGTAGCCCCGGCGAAGCCGTGCGCGCGCTGGAGGAGGCGATAAGGGTGATGCGGCTCGTGTGGAGCGAGGAGCGCTCCTTACGCTTCGACGGGGAGTTCTACGGGCTCGCGGGGATGCGGCCGGGGCCGGCTCCGGCGCACCCCATCGGGGTGTGGGTCGGGGCGTACGGGCCGAGGATGCTGCGGCTCATCGGCCGTCTCGCCGACGGGTGGGTCCCCTCGCTCGCCTACTCGGCGCCCGAGCGTCTGCCCGAGATGCACGACCGGATCGACGGCGCGGCAAGGGAGGCGGGCCGCGAGCCCCGGGAGATCACGCGCGTCTACAACGTCGAGGGCAGGATCGGGGCGGACGGCGACGGTCCCCTGGTGGGACCGCCGGAGAAGCTCGCCGAGGCGCTCTCCGGCTTCGCCCTGGAGTCGGGGATGGATGCCTTCGTCTTCTGGCCGCAGGGGCCGCCGGAGGAGCACGAGCGGCAGGTGGGCCGCTTCGCGGGGGAGGTCGCCCCGGCGGTGCGCGAGGCCGTGCAGGGGGAACGCGCCCGGAGGCCCGGCGCGGCGAGGACCGGCGGCGGGGGCGCGAAATAGGCCGGTCGGCGCATTCCCCCGTAGCGAAGCTGCTCCGGGGAGCGGTCGAGGGTATAGAGTTTCGGGGTCTGGACACGAGCCGCCGGAGGCGACGATGAGGAGATGGGTCAAGGGCGGTCTCGCGGCGGGAGGGGTCGCGGTCGCCGCGGGGGCGTTGCGCCGTTACCTGAACCCGGAGCCCCGGTACTCCCCGTGGGAGAAGCCGCCCTACGGGGTCTTCGAGAAGAAGGTGCTCGTCGTGGGGGGCGGTTTCGGGGGCTACGCGCTCGTGGAGAGGCTGACCGAGCTGACCCGCCGGCGCGACGACGTGGGCATCATGATGCTCTCGCGGGAGAACTTCTTCACCTTCTGGCCGATGGTCGCCGGCACCATCTCCAGCGACATCGACTCCCTCAACGTCGCCCAGCCCTTGAGGCGGGCCCTGATCACCTCGGGGGCCAGCTTCAGGCGGGCCCCGCTGAAACACATCGACTACGACAGAAAGATCGCCGTCGCCGACGGGGCAAGGAGTTCCCGTACGACCACCTCGTCCTCGCGGTGGGGGCGCAGCCGAACTTCTTCGGGATCGAAGGCGTCGAGGAGCACTGCCTCACGATGAAGGGGGTCGCCGACGCCGAGCGCATCCGCAACAGGGTCATAGAGCGCTTCGAGGACGCGACGCTCGCCGACGGCGACGTGCCGGACTCGTCGCTCACCTTCGCCGTCATCGGGGGCGGCTCCACCGGGGTCGAGACCGCGGCGGAGATCGACGCCCTCATCACCGACGCCCTCGCTCCGGATTACCCGAGCATCCGGCGGGACAGGGTCAAGGTGATCCTGCTGACCCGCGGCGCGGAGATCCTGCCGGAGCTCGACCCCGCCCTCAGGCGCGCCGCCCGCGCCCGCCTCGCCGCCCGCAACGTCGAGGTCCTCACCAGCGCGGCGGCAGAGCGGGTCGAGGCAGGTCGCGTGGTCCTCAAGGACGGGCGCGAGATCGAGACGGAGAACGCGATCTGGACGGCCGGTGGCCGCCCGAACGAGCTCCTGAAGACCCTCGACCTCCCGCTCACCGAGCGCGACGGCGTGATCGTCGACGAGTACCTGCGCGTCGCGGACCGGCCGGGCCTGTGGTCCCTCGGGGACTGCGCCGCGATCCCGAACGTCCTCGCCGGGAGCGAGAAGGAGAGGTTCGTCCCCCCCACCGCCCAGGCCGCCGTGCAGCAGGGCTACGCCGCCGCGGAGAACGTGCTCGCCGCCCTCGACGGGCGGGAGGAGGACCTCGAGCCCTTCGAGTACCGGCCCATGGGCCAACTCGTCGAGCTCGGGAGCGAGTTCGCCGTCAACGAGGTGCTCGGGGTGAGGTTCAGCGGGCTCCTGGCCGTCCTCGTGTGGCGGGCCACCTACCTGTACAAGCTCGAGAGCCCGAGGGGCAAGGCCGCCGTGGCCGCCGACTGGATCCTCGGCCTCTTCTTCCGCCCGGCCGCCGCCGAGATCCGCCGGGACGACTAGCGGTGGTGAGGCCCACGACGACGCCGGCGGGGCCGTGAGCCCTTAGCCGCGGCCGGAGACGCCCCGGCGCGAGACCGCTACCAGAAGGAGGAAGTCATGAGTACCAACGAGAAGCAGCCGGTGATCCCCGAGGGCTCCGAGGACCTGCTCTCCTCCACCGCCCTCGCCCACGTCGCCACGATAGGCCCGGGCGGCGAGCCGCAGAACAACCCCGTGTGGTTCGACTGGGACGGGCAGCACCTCAAGTTCAGCCAGACCAAGGGGCGCCAGAAGTACCGCAACCTCGGCCGCGACCCGCGCATCGCCCTCTCCATCGTCGACCCCGGGAACCCCTACCGCTACCTGGAGGTGCGGGGCGAGGTCGAGAAGATCGAGGAGGACCCGAACCTCGACTTCATAAACGCGATGGCGAAGAAGTACCTCGGGGTGGACGATTACCCGTACCACCAGCCCGGCGACGAGCGCGTCGTGCTGTACGTCCGCCCCGAGCACACCACCGGGATGGCCTAGAGAGGCGCGGCCGGCCGTGGCGCGGCGCGAGGGGGGTTCGGGCAACGTAGGGGCGCTCCGGCGCGCCCTCGCCTACCTCCGCTCGTACGGGAAGGAGGCGGTCGGGCCTTTCTCGCGCTGCTCCTCGTCTCGGCGGCGAACCTCGTGACGCCCCAGCTTATCGCCTACGCCGTCGACCGGGGGTCACGCCCCCGGGTAGCATGCGCGTCATCCTGCTCGCCGTCGGGGGCTCGTCGGGGTCGCACTCCTGCGCGGGGCTTCCAGTTTTTGCAGGGCTACCTCGCGGAGAAGGCCTCGCAGGGGGTGGCGTACGACCTGAGGAACGCGCTCTTCGAGAAGATAGAGCGCCTCGGCTTCGGGTACTACGACCGGCAGGAGACCGGCCAGCTCGTCACTCGCCTGACCAGCGACGTCGAGCAGATCCGGACGTTCGCCGGCTCCGGGGTCGTGCAGCTCGCCTCGGCGGCGATCATGCTGCTTGGGACGACGGTCCTCCTCCTGTTCCTCGACCTGCAACTCGCCCTCGTGGCCCTGGCGACGGTACCGGCTATCTTCGTCCTCCTCCTCCGCTTCGTGCAGCGCATCGGGCCGCTCTTTCGGGGCGTCCAGCAGGCCCTGGGCCGGCTGAACACCGTCCTCCAGGAGGACCTCTCGGGGGTCAAGACCATCCGCGCCTACGCCCGCGAGGACTACGAGACGGACCGCTACCGCGAGGTCAACGACGACCTGCTGGGCAGGAACCTGGAGACGGTGCGGACCTTCGCCAACAACTTCCCGTTCGTTTTCTTCGTGGCGAACCTGGGGACGCTTGGGATCGTGCTCTTCGGCGGGCTGCGCGTCATCGGCGGCACGCTCACGGTGGGCGAGCTTATCGCCTTCAACACGTACCTCGGGTTTCTGCTCTTCCCGATCCTGACCATCGGCTTCCTCTCGGCGGCCTTCTCGAGGGCCGGGGCCTCAGCGGCGAGGGTCTTCGAGATCCTGGACGCCCCCATCGAGGTCGAGGACAAGCCGGACGCCGTTGCCCTCCCCCCCGTCCGCTGCCGGGTCGAGTTCGACGGCGTCCGCTTCCGCTACCCCGGGGACGAGAGGGAGGTCTTGAAGGGCGTGAGCTTCTGCGTCGAGCCGGGGCAGACCGCGGCGATCCTCGGGACGACGGGCTCGGGCAAGTCCACGCTCGTGAACCTCCTGCCGCGCTTCTACGACGTCACCGGGGGGGCGGTGAGGCTAGACGGCCACGACGTGCGCGACGTCACGCTCTCCTCGCTGCGTTCTCAGGTCGGCATCGTGCTGCAAGAGACCCTGCTCTTCAGCGGCACCGTCCGGGACAACATCGCCTACGGCAGGCCCGACGCGACGCTCGACGAGGTCGAGGCCGCCGCCCGCGCCGCCCGCGCCGACGAGTTCGTTCAGGGGCTCCCCGAGGGCTACGGGACCGTGGTCGGGGAGCGCGGCATCGGGCTCTCGGGGGGGCAGCGCCAGCGCATCGCGATCGCGCGGGCGCTCCTCGTCGACCCGAGGCTCCTCATCCTCGACGACTCGACCTCCGCCGTCGACGCCGAGACGGAGGCGGCGATCCAGGAGTCACTCGACAGGCTCATGCGCGAGGAGCACCGCACCGTCTTCGTCATCGCGCAGAGGGTCTCGACCGTGAGGGACGCGGACCTGATCCTGGTCCTCGACGAGGGCGAGATCGCCGCCCGCGGCACCCACGAGGAGCTCGTCCGGACGAGCGAGCTCTACAACGAGATCCTCGGCTCCCAGCTCGAGCCCGCACCCGCCGGAGGCTAGAAGACCCTTACGAGCCCGGTGGGGGCTCCTCCAGGTCCGGCCGGTCGAGGCCCTGGTCGCGGAAGGAGGACTCGTCCTCCAGGGGCTCCAGGTGCACGAAAACGGTCGTCATCGGGAGCTCCTCGACCACCTCGCGCTCCAGGTCCTCGGAGAGGTCGTGGCCGCGCCTGACGCTCCAGGAGCCGGGGACGAGGACGTGCATGCTGACGAACCTCCTCGCGCCGGCGCTGCGCGTGCGCAGGGCGTGGAACTCGATGCCGCTCTCGCGGTAGCGGGAGATCACGGCCTCCACCACCCTCAGATCCTCCGGGGGGAGCGCCGTGTCCAGCAGCCCGTGGGCCGCCTCGTTCAGGATGCGCAGGCCCACCCACACGATGTTCGCGGCTACGACGAGCGCGATCAGGGGGTCCAGGAACAGCCACCCCGTCCAGCCCACGAGGAGGACGCCTGCCACGACCCCGGCCGTGGTCCACACGTCGGTGAGGAGGTGCCGCCCGTCGGCGCGCAGCGCGGCCGAACGCAGCCTGCCGCCCGCCCTCAGGAGCACGAGCCCCACGACGCCGTTGAGGACGGCGGCGACGAGCGAGACCACGAGGCCCGCCCCGACGTTCTCCAACGGCTGCGGCTCGAACAGACGCCCGACCGCCGTCGCCGCGATAAAAGCCGCCGCAGCGAGGACGAGAGCCCCTTCGAGGGCGCTGGAGAAGAACTCGGCCTTGGTGTGGCCGTAGGCGTGCTCCTCGTCGGGGGGACGCGCGGCGGCCGAGAGCGCCCAGAAGGCGCCGATCGCGGCGACGAGGTTCGCCGAGGACTCGGCGGCGTCGGAGAGCAGACCCACGGAGCCCGTAAGGACGTACGCCCCCGCTTTCAGGCCCACGGTCGCGAGCGCCGCCGCGATCGAGACCGCCGCGTAGAACCGCGTCGAGCGAGCAGGGGACGCGCCGGATCTCCCTGTACCCCCGGTCGCCGGGGCGTCCTTTCGCATCACGACTCGCACCGAAACATCGCGTGATATTAGCAGCCGGGACGGTCCTTCTCGTGCCGTCCTCCGGCGAGGATCTACCCCCCGCGACCCGCCCTCACTCCTCCGCCTGTGGTACACCCTCCGGGTTTCCTTACAGGCCACAGCGAGGAGCGATTCATGCGAGCCACCGTCTTTCACGCGCCGGGCGACGTCCGGGTCGAGAACGTCCCGGACCCGCGTATCGAGCAAGGGACCGACGCGGTGGTCAGGGTCACCCACGCCTGCGTCTGCGGCTCGGACCTGTGGTTCTACCGGGGCATCTCGCGGTGGGAGGAGGGCTACCGCTGCGGCCACGAGTGGATGGGGATCGTGGAGGACGTCGGGAGCGAGGTCACGTCGGTGAAGCCGGGCGACCGGGTCCTCTCCCCCTTCGCCTTCTCCGACGGCGAGTGCGAGTACTGCTTGAAGGGCCTCCAGACCTCCTGCGTCCACGGCGGCTTCTGGGGCGGCGCCGATTCCGACGGCGGCCAGGGCGAGGCGGTCCGGGCCCCGCTGGCCGACGGCACGCTCGTCAAGATCCCGGAAGTGGTCGCAGACGACGAGGCGCTCCTGAAGTCCATCCTGCCCCTGACGGACGTGATGGGTACGGGCCACCACGCGGCGGTCGCGGCCGGCGTGCGGGCCGGGGGGACGGCGGCGGTCGTCGGGGACGGGGCCGTGGGCCTCTGCGGCGTCCTCTCCGCCAGGAGGCTCGGCGCGGAGCGCATCATCATCCTCGGCCACCGCGAGGATCGCCTGGAGGTCGCGCGCCGCTTCGGGGCGACGGACGTCGTGACCGCCCGCGACGAGGCCGCCGTCGAGGAGGTCCTGGAGATGACCGGCGGCGGCGCGGAGGCCGTCCTGGAGTGCGTCGGGGTCAAGTCCTCGATGGACTCCGCGATCGGGGTGGCGCGTCCGGGCGGCACGGTTGGCTTCGTGGGGGTGCCGCAGGGGAGCGAGGAATTGAACCTCGGCCGCATGTTCGGGAGCAACATCGCGCTTCGCGGCGGGGTCGCCCCGGTGAGGGCGTACATACCGGAGCTCCTGGACGACGTGCTCGCGGGCACCCTCGACCCCTCGCCCGTCCTCGACCTCACCGTCGACCTCGACGGCGTCCCGGAGGGCTACGCCGCGATGGACGAGCGGCGCGCGATCAAGGCAATGGTCAGGGTCCGGTAGTTTGTAAGAGCGCTCGTCAAAACATCCGCGGGAGCGTGATACAACCGGCGCTAGACCGACCAGAGCCGGAAGGAAACGTTCCATGCCCCGCGCGCGCTCCGCAGCCGTAGTAGCCCTTCTCGCCCTCCTCCTCGCCTCGCCCCTCGCCGCCTCCTGCGGCTCCGGAGCGGGCCAGTCCGAGCCCCGCATGGTCCCCCAGGAGGACACTGGTGGCGAGGCGAGCGTCGAGGGTACCCAGACCACGCTCGCCGAACAGGAGACGCCCCCGCCCGAGGACACGGCAACGCCCGAGGCCGAGGGCGAGTCGGCGGAAGCCGGGCCGGTGCCCGTCGAGACGAGCGTCGTCGCCACGGGCCTGGAGGCGCCGTGGGACGTCGCGTTCCTCCCCGGAGGCGAGGCGCTCGTCACCGAGCGGGACTCGGCGAGGCTGCTCCTCCTCGACCCGTCGGGGACGATCGAGGAGGTCCAGACCCTCCCGGCGGACGGCTCCGGCGAGGGCGGCCTGCTCGGCGTCGCCGTCTCCCCCGCCTACGACGAGGACGGGCTCGTCTACGCCTACTACACCACCGCCGAGGACAACCGGGTGGTCCGCTTCCGCCTCGGCGAGGAGCCCGAGCCGATCCTGACCGGCATCCCCGTCAACTCCTACCACAACGGCGGCCGGATAGAGTTCGGCCCCGACGGGCTGCTCTACGTCGGCACCGGCGAGGCGGGCGACATGCCGATCTCCCAGGACGTGGGCTCCCTGGGCGGCAAGATCCTCCGCATAAACCCCGACGGGGGCGTCCCCGGCGACAACCCCTTCCCCGGCAGCCCCGTCTACTCCTACGGCCACCGCAACGTTCAGGGCCTCGCCTGGGACGAGGGCGGGCAGCTCTACGCCACCGAGTTCGGCCAGAACACCTTCGACGAGGTCAACAGGATAGAGCCGGGCGGCAACTACGGCTGGCCCGAGGTCGAGGGGACCGGCGGCGAGCCCACGTTCGTAGACCCCATCTCGACCTGGGCGACGAGCGAGGCCTCCCCGAGCGGCGCGGCCATCGTAAGGGACAGCGGCATCCCGCAGTGGGAGGGGGACTTCTTTATGGCGGCCCTCAGGGGCCAGCGCCTCTGGCGCCTCGACCTCGACGGAGCGGGCAACCTCGCGGGCCGGGAGGAGCTCCTCTCCGGCGAGGCCGGCCGGCTGCGGCACGTCGCCCAGGCCCCCGACGGCTCGGTCTGGGTCCTCACCAACAACCGCGACGGCCGCGGCACCCCCGGCCCCGACGACGACCGCATCCTCAAGCTCGCCCCCGCGCAGGGATAGGGCCGCACCGGGACCCCGGCGCGACGTATCCGCCGGGCTGCGGCAGAGGAGGCAGGGCGCATTGCAGGTCCGCGTACCGTCCTTCGGCCGCATGAGGTGTAAGGTAGTCCCATGGGCATGAGGAGCATCGAGTCCATCGCGGGGGCCTCGCGTGAGCGGGCGGGGGACCGCGGGGCGACGCTGAGGCGGCTGCTCTCGGAGCTCGGTCCGCACGGGGGCGAGCTCGCGCTGGCGTTCGTGCTCATCGTCATCGGGGCGGGGGCGCAGGCCGGGGGGCCGTACCTGATCGGGCGGGCCATCGACCGGAACATCCTCGGCGACGACCCCTCCGGCCTCTTCCGCACGATGATCCTGCTCCTCGTGGTCTACGCTGCGGGGACGCTGGCCCAGAGCGGCCAGATCCGCCAGGTCGGGGCCGTCGGCCAGCGCATCCTGGCCTCGCTGCGCGCCCGCATCTTCGACAAGTTGCAGCACCTCCCCCTGAGCTACTTCGACCGGCGCCCGGTGGGCGACGTGATGAGCCGCACGACGAACGACGTGGACACGCTCAACCAGTTTCTCTCCCAGGGGGTCACCCAGCTTCTGGGCTCGCTCTTCAGCCTCCTCGGGATCGTGGTCGCGATGCTGTTTCTGGACCTGAGGCTCGCCCTCGTCTGCTTCACCATCATCCCGGCGATGCTGCTCACCACCTCGTTCTTCGCCCGGAGGGCGCGCCGCGCGTTCCGCCAGACCCGCGAGACGGTCGGCGACGTCACGGCGGGCTTGCAGGAGGAGATCGTGGGCGTCCGCGAGGCCCAGGCCTTCAACCGCGTGGAGGCGAACATCGCCCGCTTCCGGGAGCGCAACGCCGCGAACAGGACGGCGAACGTGCAGGCCGTCGCGGTCACGTCGGCCTTCGCCCCGGCGATAGACGTGCTCAGCACGCTCGCCATCGCGCTCGTGATCGGCTACGGCGGCTACCTCGTCTACGCGGGAGGGCTCACCGTCGGGCTCCTGGCGGCGTTCCTGATCTACGTCCAGCAGTTTTTCCGGCCGCTCCAGCTCGCCTCCCAGGTCTACACCCAGGCCCAGGCCGCCCTCGCGGGCGCCGAGCGCATCTACGAGATCCTGGACGAAGAGCCCGAGCCGGCCGACCCGCCGGGGACGCCGGAGCTCGGCCGCGTCGAGGGCCGCATAACCTTCGAGGACGTCTCCTTCGCCTACGAGCCGAAACGCCCGGTCCTCGACGGCGTCTCCTTCGACGTCGCGCCGGGACAGACCGTCGCCCTCGTCGGGGCGACGGGGGCGGGCAAGACCACGATCGCGAACCTCATCCCCCGCTTCTACGACGTGACGGGCGGCGCGGTAAGGATCTACGGCCACGACGTGCGCGAGGTGACGCGCCGCAGCGTGAGGCGCAACGTCGCGACCGTCCTGCAGGAGCCGTTCCTGTTCTCCGGCACGATCTCGGAGAACATAAGCTACGGCCGCGCGGGGGACGAGAAGCCTCCGACGCGCGAGGAGACCGAGCGCGCCGCCCGCGTCGCCCAGGCCGACGGCTTCATACGAGACCTCCCGGAGGGCTACGAGACCCGTCTCGGCGAGGCCGGGGGCTCCCTGAGCCAGGGGCAGCGCCAGCTTCTCTCCTTCGCCCGCGCCGTCCTCGCCGACCCGGCCATCCTGATCCTCGACGAGGCGACGAGCAACATAGACACCCGCACGGAGGCGGTCGTTCAGGGCGCCCTCAAGGAGCTCCTCACCGGCCGCACGAGCGTCGTCATCGCCCACCGCCTTAGCACCATCCGGGACGCCGACAGGATCCTCGTCGTGGAGAACGGCCGCATCGCCGAGAGCGGCACCCACGCCGAGCTCCTCGCCGCCGGCGGCCTCTACGCGGACCTGTACCGCCGCCAGTTCCGCGAGTCCGCCCCGGTAGCGGAAGGCTAGAGCGCCCCTCCGGCCACCGCCGCGACCGGTGCTCCGGGCCCACCCGGCACTCGGCGAGCTCGAAGGTCGCGCGGTACGGCGTGAACTCCACGTGCTCGCTCACCGCGTAGAGGGCCTGCGGCGCGCACAGGAAGAGGGCCAGCGCCTCGTCGCGCACGAGCTTTTCGATCCTGTAGGAGGTTCGGGCGAGCAGGGGCTTGCGCGTCTGGCTCCCTCCACCGGTAGCTCTTCATCGCGGCCGGCACGATGCTGCCGCCGGGGCTCGTGCGCACGAGCTCCTCCACGGTGTTGTAGGTGATGTACAGCCAGTCGAGCGGGCTCGGTTCCACGACGCGTACCTCGCCGACCGGCTCGCCCGTCTTTCCCCCACCCCTCAACAGGGCCGAAACCCTACTGAAAACGTTCGTACGCGACCCCTCCCAAGATGCCTTCCGTCGCGAGGGCCCGCGCCACGCGCCATCCGCACCGACCGTCCGCTCTGCCTCCTGTGACTACCCAGATTCTGGCGCGATCGAATACCCGCCCTCGTCGGCGCCGAAGACCGCGCGGCGAGACACCGCCTTTAAACGGAACGTTTACATAGTTCGGGGGTTTTCGACCATCGTGATACAATCGTCGAAAGGCGCTCGGCGGTGGGGTACCGGAGCGGGCGTATTCGGAGGGGTTTCATCCGAGGGAACGGGGGCGAGGTGGCGAAGCCTATCATTCTTACGGTCGACGACGACCCGGAGGTTCTGCGTGCGGTCGAGCGGGATCTGAGGCGCCGCTACGCCCGGGAGTACCGCGTGTTGCGGGCGGACTCGGGGGCCTCGGCGCTCGAGGCTTTGGGGAAGCTGAAGCTGCGGGGGGATGCCGTGGCGCTCTTTCTGGTGGACCAGAGGATGCCGCGGATGACGGGGGTGGAGTTTCTCGAAGAAGCCAGGGGGATCTTCCCGGAGGCGAAGAAGGTGTTGCTCACCGCCTACGCCGACACCGAGGCGGCGATCCGCGCGATCAACGACGTGGGGCTCGACCACTACCTGCAGAAGCCGTGGGACCCGCCGGAGGAGAATCTCTACCCCGTCCTCGACGACCAGCTCGAGGAGTGGCTCTCGGGGTTCAGGCCGCCCTTCGAGGGGATCCGGCTCGTCGGCAACCGCTGGTCGCAGGACTCGCACCGCTTGAAGGATTTTTTGGCCCGTAATATGGTCCCCTACCGCTGGCTCGACGTCGAGGGCTCCGAGGAGGGGCGTCGGATCGTCGCGCAGGCCGACCACGGGGCGCCGAAGCTCCCGCTCGTCGTGCTGCCCGACGGCGCGTACCTGGAGGATCCGCCCAACGTCGAGGTGGCCGAGAAGATCGGGCTAAAGACGAGGGCCCAGCGGCCTTTCTACGATTTGATCATCGTCGGTGGCGGCCCTTCGGGGCTGGCGGCGGCGGTCTACGGCGCCTCCGAAGGGTTGAAGACCGTCCTTATAGAGCGCGAAGCGCCCGGCGGGCAGGCGGGGACGTCCTCGAAGATAGAGAACTACCTCGGCTTCCACACCGGGGTCTCGGGGGGCGAGCTCAGCCGGCGGGCCGTCGCCCAGGCCAGGCGCTTCGGCGTGGAGATCCTGGCGCCCCAGGAGGTCAAGGGCGTCCGGGTCGAGGACCGCTACCGGATCGTCACCCTCTCCGACGGCTCCGAGGTCTCCTGCGACGTCCTCCTCATCGCCACCGGCGTCGCCTACAGGAAGCTGGACGCCCCGGGGATAGACGAGCTGACCGGGCGCGGCGTCTACTACGGCGCCGCCATCACCGAGGCGCTCTCCTGCCGCGACAGCGACGTGTACATCGTCGGCGGGGCGAACTCGGCCGGGCAGGCCGCCATGTACCTCTCGCAGTTCGCCCGCGAGGTCACCCTCCTCGTGCGCGGCGACTCGCTGGAGAAGGGCATGTCCCAGTACCTTATCGACGAGATGGGCCGCAGGGAGAACATAAAGGTCCGCCTGAGGAGCAGCGTCGCCCGCGTGAGCGGCGACGAGAGCCTAGAGACCGTGACCATAAAGGACGCCGCCTCGGGCGGGGAGGAGACCGTGCCGGCCGCGGGGCTCTTCGTGTTTATCGGGGCGCTCCCGGGGACGGACTGGCTCGACGGGGTGGTCAGGCGCGACGAGCGCGGGTTTATCCTCGCGGGCCCGGACCTCTCGGAGGACGGCGCACGTCCCAGAGGGTGGAGCCTCGACCGCGACCCGTACCTCCTGGAGACGAGCGTCCCGGGGATCTTCGTGGCCGGGGACGTACGGCACGGGTCGGTCAAGCGGGTCGCCAGCGGGGTCGGCGAGGGCTCCATCGCGGTCCAGTTTATCCACCAGTACCTCAGCAAGGTGTAGCGGTGCGGGCCCCTACGGCTTCCGCCTCCCTGGGCCGGGCGCCGCTCTTCGCGCACCTGCCGTCCGAGAAGCTCGACTGGATCACCGCCCGGGGCGAGGAGGTCCGCCTCGCCTCGGGCGCCGTGATCGCCCGCCAGGGCGACCCGCCCGACGGCTTCTACGTCGTGCTCGAGGGCGAGACGGCGTGGACGCGCAACGTCGGGGGCCGGGAGGCGTTCGTCGTCACCCTCGGGGAGGGCTCGGTCTTCGCCGAGCTTATCCTCCTCCTGGACGCCCCCTACCCCACCACCGGCAGGGCCACGACGGACGTCAACCTCCTGAAGCTCGCGCCCGACGCGTTCTGGGAGATGCTCGCCTTCTGCCCGGAGGTCACCCGCGGCATCTTCAAGACCGCGGCCGAGCGCTCCCGGCTTCACGAGTCCGTGACCCAGGGGCAGGCGAAGCTCGCCGCCCTGGGGCGGCTCTCCGCGGGCCTCGCCCACGAGCTCAACAACCCCGCCTCCGCCGCCCGACGCGCCGCCGGGGAACTGCGCGGCTCCGTCGCCGAGCTCCACGCCCGCGCCCTCGCGCTGAACGGCCGGTACCTGACCGAAGAAGCGCTCCGGGACCTCTCCGGGTGCGCCCGGGAGGCTCAAGAGAGGGCGGCCTCCGCGCCCGCCCTCGACCCGCTGGAGAGGGGCGACCTGGAGGACGAGCTTCTCCTGTGGCTCGAAGACCGCGGCGTCGAGGAAGGCTGGGAGCTCGCCCCCACCTTCGCGGGCGCCGGGCTCGGCGTCGGCTGGCTGGAAGGCGTCTCCTCTGCCGTCGACGAACCCTCCCTGGCGGACGCGCTCTCGTGGCTCGGCTCGGTCCTCACGGTCACGGAGCTCGTCGGAGAGGTTGAGGGGAGCACGGGCCGCATCTCCGAGCTCGTCGGGGCGGTAAAGGCGTACACCCACATGGATCGGGCCGCCCGGGAGGAGGTGGACGTCCGCGAGGGGATCGAGAGCACCCTGAAGATGCTCGCCCACAAGCTCAAGGGCCTGAAGGTGACGCGGGACTACGGCGAGGACGTGCCGACGGTCTCCGGAAACCCCGGCGAGCTGAACCAGGTGTGGACGAACCTCCTGGACAACGCCGCCGATGCGGCCGGGACGGCTGCCGGAGGCGACCGGGGCGCCGTCTCGGTTCGTACCCGGCGTAGCGGGGACGCCGTCCTCGTCGAGGTGTCGGACGACGGGCCCGGGGTACCGGAGGAGGCCCGGGGCCGCGTCTTCGAGCCGTTCTTCACCACCAAGCCCGTCGGCGAGGGGACGGGCCTCGGCCTGGACATAAGCCAGCGGATCGTCGTCGAGAGCTACGGCGGCGAGCTGTGGTTCGAGTCCGAGCCCGGGGAGACGCGCTTCACCGTCCGCCTCCCGGCCCGGGGGCCGAAGAGCGACGGTGGCGGAGGCGCGCCATGATCCACGACCCGCAGGACACGAGCGTCTTCCCGAAGCTGGCGGACGAGGAGGTGGCCTGGCTCTCCGCCCACGGCGACGAGCTGAAGCTGGAGGCCGGGGAGTACCTGTTTCTGGAGAACGAGTCCGTGGACAGCTTCTTCGTCCTGCTGGAGGGCGAGCTCCGCGTCCTGAGGCCCGTGGAGGGCGGCGACGAGGAGGTCGCCACGCACCTCCCCGGCGAGTTCACCGGCCAGCTCGCGGTCCTCGCGGGGAACGTGCCGCGCTTCCGCGTCCGGGCCGTCGCCCCGAGCCGCCTCCTCGAGATAACCTCCGGCGCCTTCCGCAGGGTCTCGGCCGAGAGGCCCGCGGTAGCGGACGTCTTCATCTCGGCCCTCTCCCGGCGCGTGCGCGAGAACCAGGACTGGGCGCGCCAGAACGAGAAGCTCGCCGCCCTCGGCAAGCTCTCCGCCGGCCTCGCCCACGAGCTCAACAACCCCGCCTCCGCCGCCCGCCGCGCCGCGGCCTCGCTGCGAACCGTAATCCTCGACGCCCAGGAGACCGCCCTCCGGCACGACGGCCGGTTCACGGACGGGGAGAAGGAGCGGATCCTCGCCCTCCGGCGCGAGGTTGCCGGGGCCGGCGTGGACGCGGTCCCGCTCGACGGGCTGGAGAGGTCGGACCTGGAGGACGAGCTCTCCGAGAAGCTGGAGGAGCGCGGCGTGGAGGAGGCGTGGGAGCTCGGGCCCACGCTCGCGGGCGCGGGGCTGGACGCAGAGCGCATCGAGGCGTTCGCCGACGGCATGGAGGGCGAGAAGCTCGCGGGCGCTCTCGCGTGGCTCGCGACGACCCTGGACCTTCTGGGGCTCGCCGGGGAGGTCGAGGGGAGCACGGGGCGCATCTCCGAGCTCGTGCGCGCCATGAAGGAGTACACCTACATGGACCGGGCGCCCATGCAGGAGGTCGACGTCCACGAGGGGATCGAGAGCACCCTCGTCATCCTCGGGCACAAGCTCAAGGGGAACGTGGAGGTGGAGCGCGAGTACGATCGGGGACTCCCCCGCGTGAGCGCCCGCGGCGGCGAGCTCAACCAGGTCTGGACCAACCTCATAGACAACGCCCTCGACGCCATGTCCGGCGGCGAGGGCATGGGCCACCTGAAGATAAAGACCTCCCGGGACGGCGGCTGCGTGAAGGTCGAGATCACCGACGACGGACCCGGCATAGCCCGGGGGCTCAAGGGCCGCATCTTCGAGCCGTTCTTCACCACGAAGCCAATCGGCGAGGGGACGGGGCTTGGGCTGGACATCGCGCGCAGGATCGTGACGCGTCGCCACGGGGGGGACATGAGGGTAGACTCGAAACCGGGCGAGACGCGGTTCAGCGTCCGGCTGCCCGTAGGGGCGGGAGAAAAAGACGGAGGATAAAGGCTTGTACACCGAAACGCAGCTTTTCAAGGAGATCTGCTCGGAGAAGCGGCGCGTGGACACGCGCGTCCTGGAGCAGGTCATAACGCTCGCCGTGGAGATAGCGCGGGAGGGACGGGAGGGACGCAAGATCGGGACGCTCTTCGTCGTCGGCGACTCCGAGGCGGTGCTCCGGAGTTCACGGCCGATGATCCTGGACCCCCTCCAGGGGCACGCCGACGAGAAGAAGCACATAGAAGACCCGAACGTGCGCGAGACCCTCAAGGAGCTCGCCCAGCTCGACGGGGCGTTCGTCGTCTCGGACGAGGGCGTCGTCCTCTCGGCCGCCCGCTACCTCGACACCGTCTCCGACAGCCTGGAGCTGCCCCTCGGGCTCGGGAGCCGACACATGGCCGCCGCCTCCGTCAGCCACAGGACGGGGGCCGTCTCCGTCGCCGTCTCCGAGAGCTCGATGGTCAGGATGTTCGACGACGGGAAGCTGATCTCGGAGATCACGCCGGAGCTCTGGATGTTCGACCGCTACAGCTCCCAGATCCGCAACCGCCCCGTGGCCCAGACGGAGGAGGGCGTGACGATCGTGGGCCCGGCCGAATGAGGCCCGACGACGTCCTCGACTTCTGGTTCGGCAGGGAGGGAGAGGAGGGCTACGGCGGCTTCCGCGAGGAGTGGTTCCGCAAGGACGCCGCCTTCGACGAGGAGATAAGGGACCGTTTCCTGGGCCTCTACGAGGAGGCCGCGGCCGGCGAGCACGACGACCGGCGCGAGGACGCGCGGGGGGCCGTGGCGCTCGTGATCGTGCTGGACCAGTTCCCCCGCAACATGTTCCGCAACGACCCGAGGACGTACGCGACGGACGGGAAGGCGCTCGAGGCCGCGAGGTACGCCGTGGAGAGGGCCCTCGACCGGGAGCTCCGGCCGCTGGAACGGTGGTTCCTGTACATGCCGTTCATGCACAGCGAGGAGATCGAGGACCAGCGCCTCGCCCTCGACCTCTTCCGCAACCTCGGCAAGGTCGGGGAGTCGGACCCGGTGCCCTACGCCGAGGGCCACAAGGAGATCGTCGAGAGGTTCGGGCGCTTCCCGCACCGCAACGCCATCTTAGGCCGGGAGACGACGGTCGAGGAGGCGGAGTTTTTGAGAGGCCCGGGCTCGTCGTTCTGAGGTTCGAGATAAGGGAGGAGAAGCGTGGCGAACATCGGCAACCCGCCCTGCGACGAAGGCGTCATCCTCTCGGGTAAGGGGGCGGCGCCGTGCGCGCCGAGCTCGGGACCCTGGATCCTCGCCGCCACGATCATAGGCTCGGCGATGGCGTTTATCGACAGCACCGTCGTCAACGTGGCGCTGCCGCAGATCCAGACGCGCCTCGACGCGACCGCCGTCGACGCCCAGTGGATCGTCGAGGCCTACGCGCTCTTTCTCGCCGCCCTCATCCTCGTCGGCGGCTCGCTCGGCGACCATTACGGGCGGCGCAGGATCTACTCCCTGGGGATCGCCGTCTTCGCCGTAGCCTCCGTCGCGTGCGGCCTCGCCCAGGACCCCACGCAGCTTATAATCGCCCGCGCCGCCCAGGGCATCGGCGGGGCGCTCCTCGTGCCGGGCTCCCTCGCGATCATCAGCGCCTCCTTCGAGGGCGAGGCGCGCGGCAAGGCGATCGGGACGTGGTCGGGCTTCTCCGGGATCACGGCGGCCATCGGCCCCGTCCTCGGCGGCTACCTCGTCGAAAACGTCTCCTGGCGGGCGGCCTTCCTCATCAACGTGCCGCTCGCGGCGCTCGTGCTCTACCTCGTCGCCCGCCACGTCCCGGAGAGCCGCGACCCGGACGCGCGCAAGCTCGACGTACCCGGCGCGGTGCTCGCCACCGTCGGCCTCGGCGGGATCGTGTACGGCCTGATCGAATCGACGAGCCGCGGCTTCGGAGACGGGCTGGTCCTCGGCGCCCTCGCCCTCGGCGTCGCCTCCCTCGTCGCGTTCGTCTTCGTCGAGAGGCGCTCCCACGAGCCGATGATGCCCCTCTCCCTGTTCAAGAGCCGCAACTTCTCGGGGGCGAACCTCCTGACGCTGCTCCTGTACGCCGGCCTCGGGGCTCGCTGTACTTTCTGCCGTTCAACCTCATCCAGGTACACGGTTACTCCGCGACCGCCGCGGGCGCGGCCTTTCTCCCGTTCATCGTCGTCACGTTCCTCCTCAGCCGTTGGGCCGGCGGGCTCGTGACGCGCTACGGGGCGAGGCTGCCCCTGATCGTAGGCCCCCTCGTCGCCGCCGTGGGCTTCGTCCTCTTCGCCCTCCCCGGCACCGGGGGCTCCTACTGGACCACCTTCTTCCCGGCCGTCCTGGTGCAGGGCCTCGGAATGTCGCTCGTCATAGCGCCCCTGACCACGACCGCCCTGAACTCCGTCGAGGGGCGCCACTCGGGGCTCGCCTCGGGGGTGAACAACGCGGTCTCCAGGACGGCGGGGCTCCTCGCGATCCCGATCCTGGGCATCCTGGTCTTCGCCGCCTTCTCCAGCGGCCTCGACTCCCGCGTAGACGGGCTGGGCCTACCCACGGAAGCTCGCCAGCAGCTCGAAGAGCGCAAGGTCGACCTCGCGGGGCGGAGACGCCGGCGGGCCTCGGGCGGGGCAGGCGGCGGCCGTCGAAGAGGCCGTCGACGAGTCGTTCGTCGGGGCGTTCCGCCTGATCATGCTCGTCGCCGCCGGTCTCGCCGTCGCGAGCGCGGTCGCCGCCGCGGTGATGATCGAGGGGAAGGGCCGCCCCGAAGGCGTCGGAGAGGCGAGCCCCACCGAGCCGGGGACCGCCCCGGCGTGAAGCAGAACGCTCGCGAGCAACCCCCGTCCGTCCGGCCGCTAGAGGCCCATCTGCCACGTCCTGATCGCCTCTACCGGGTAGATCAGCATCAGGACGTTGAGGAGCAGGCTGTCCCTGATCCAGGCGATCAGCACGACCTCCATGACGAGAAAGAGCGCGAGCGTCCGGCGGGCGCCGAGGTGGTAGGCGAGCACGAACCCGAGCGCGCACGCGGCCATGTCGCCGAGCGAGTTCACGATCGCGTCGCCCTCGTAGCCGAGCGCGGCCGTCCCCTCCCTATAGCGCCGGATCACGTACTCCGAGTTCTCGACGATCTCCCAGACGCCCTCGAGGGCCACCGCGAGCGAGAGACGCCAGGACAACGCGAGCGAGCCCGCCAGAGGGGCCAGCAGCCCGTAGAACACGAACCCGTGCAGCACGTGCGTGAGGCTGTACGGGTCGGAGAGGTGCTGCGAGGTGTCCGAGCTCGCGGGCTCCCCCGACCACGGAAGGAGGTAGCCGCAAGAACACCACCACAAACGCCCCTGGCTCTGCAGCCCGTACACGGTCCCGGCCACGGCGGCGGCCGCAACGAGCCACGGCAAAATTCTCCTCACCCCCGGCAGGATATGCGCTCGGCGTTTGCCCGTCCACACGCAGCACGGGAGGGACGGCGAGCGCCCGCGCTGGCCCCGTCCGGCAGGAGCTCCTCTGCACGATCGCTCGTAGACCCGGCTCCGGCACGCAGCACCCGTCGGGCGAAGCCGGGAGCCCGCCCGTGACCGCCCCGGAGGTCCGCGTCGTCCGCGATTGGCACGAGGCCCTGAACGCCGGGGACGCGGATCTTCTCGTGGCGCTCTCCCACCCGGACGTCGAGGTCGGCGGGCCGCGAGGGACCGGCCGGGGCGCGCAACTCCTGCGCGAATGGGTCGCTCGCTCGGGAGTACGCATCGAGCCGAGGCGCATCTTCCACCGGGCGGGGACGGTGGTAGTCGAGGGCGACGCGAGCTGGCGCGACGCGGGTACCGGTCAGACGACCGGGGAACAGACCGTAGGCTCCGTCTTCGCCTTCCGCGACGGCCGGGTCACGCGGGTGGTCCGTCACCCCGACCTCGCGAGCGCGCTCCTCGCGGCGGGCATGGACGAGTCGAACGAGGCGCGGCCGGACGGCTAGCAGCGGCTAGCCGTCCGGCCCCCGACCACGGAAGGAGAGCAGCATGCAAACGTGCACGCACCTGGACCAGATCAACGAGGTCTCGCCCTCGGCGAACGGCTGCGAGGAGTGCCTGGCGACGGGCGACACCTGGGTCCACCTCCGGGAGTGCCTGATCTGCGGCCACGTAGGTTGCTGCGACTCGAGCAAGAACAAGCACGCGACGAAACACTTCCACGCCGAGGGACACCCGCTCGTCCGGAGCTTCGAGCCCGGCGAGGCCTGGATCTTCTGCTACGTGGACAACGTCGTGATGGAGCCGAGAAGTTAGAGGCGAGAAGGCGAACCTGCCCGAAAGATCCGGGGACGCGGAGACCACGCCTCCCCGTCGGACGAGCCGATCACCCCGCTCGTACCGGGACGCCCGCAGGCACGAGAGGAGGGAGCGGCACCCGTGACCTTGTTCGGGTCCATCCTCAGCCAGGTTTTGGAACGCGTTCTCGAGCTCCCGCCGGCGCGGACCCGCAAGATCGAGGTCACGCGAAACCTGCGCGTGCCGATGCGCGACGGGGTCGTGCTGTTGGCCGACCGCTATGCGCCCGAGGACGGCGGGGCGGGAGACGCAGCGGAGCTCCCCACGGTGCTCGTGCGCTCCCCCTACGGCAAGGGAGGCCTGCACTCGGTAATGTACGGACGGCCGTTCGCCGAGCGGGGCTACGAGGTCGTCATCCAGAGCTGCCGGGGGACGGAACACTCGGGAGGCATTCTCGACCCGTTCCGCCAGGAGGCGGCCGACGGCCTGGACACGCTCGTGTGGCTCGGGCGCCAGCCTTGGGCCGGGGACGTCGTGACCACCGGGCCGAGCTACCTGGGCTTCAGCCAGTGGGCGCTAGCCTCGGCGCTGGCCTCCGTGCCGGACGACGGCTCGTGGGAGGGCATCCCGCGGCCGAGGGCGATGGCGGTGCAGCTCGCCCCCTCCGACTTCCGTGAGCCGGTCTACGAGGGCGGCTCGTTCGCGCTCCACACGTTCCTGCGCTGGACGAGGCAGCGGTGGAACTTCGAGCGCGACGAGCCCCTACACCTCGTCCGGGCCTTCGGGCGGGTGCTCCTCGGGGTGGAGGGGCGCGCGGTCGGCCGCGCCGAAGCCCGCCTGCCGCTCGGCGACCTCGACCGATGGGCGACCGGCCGAAGGGTCGACTACTGGCAGGGCTGGCTCGAGCACGACGCCCCGCACGATCCTTGGTGGGACTCGGCCCGCCACGGCGACGCCGTCGCCGGGATCACCGCCCCGGTGCACCTCTTGGGCGGCAGGTACGACCTGTTCCTGCCGGGGCTGCTACGGGACTACGCGAGGTTGCGGGACGCCGGTAGGCAGCCCCGGCTAACGATCGGTCCCTGGGCGCACGAGGACCCGGCGTGGGTGCCCGTCGCCACCCGCGAGGCGCTCGCCTTCTTCGACACCCACGCGAAGGGCGAGCGCGGCAGGCTCCGGGATACCCCGGTCCGAGTCCACGTGGGCGGGGCCGAGGAATGGCGAGACTACCCCGACTTCCCGCCCCCGGGCGTCCGAGCGGAACGCTGGCATCTGCACGGCGGACACCTCCTGGCGCGCGAGGCACCGGGGGACTCGCCGCCCGAGGGCTACCGCTACGACCCGGCCGACCCGACGCCGTCCGTCGGCGGCCCGCTTTTTGGTCGCGGTGCCGGACCGCGGGACAACCGCGCCCTGGAGGCCCGGCCCGACGTGCTGACGTACACGAGCGAGCCGTTGGGTCGGAACCTGGAGGTAGTGGGGCCGGTGGAGGCCGAGCTGTGGGTGAGATCTAGCCTCGCGCACGCCGACTTCTTCGCCCGCCTCTGCGACGTCGAGCCGTCGGGCAGGTCCGTCAACGTCTCGGACGCGCTCCTGCGCGTCTCCCCCGGTCGCCCCGAGCCCGAAGAAGACGAGACGCTACAGCTGAGGATCGAGCTTTGGCCGACGGCGCACAGCTTCCGGCGAGGGCATCGCCTCAGGGTCCAGATCTCCAGCGGTGCCCACCCCCGCCTCGCGAGGAACACCGGCAGCGGCGAGCCACTGGCGGCGGCAACGAAGCTCGTGGCCGCCGCCCAACAGGTCTTCCACGATCCACTCCATCCCTCTGCGGTGGTCCTGAGCGTCCTCGCTTAGCCAAGCTCCTCTGCGCTCCCCATGAACACACGGCGCTTGGCAGGCTTAAGTTTTCTCGTGCTCTATCCGATAACTGGTCGGTAAAGCATCGAAGGGAGGGACCCAATATGACGACATCCATTGCGGAGCGGACGGCGGGAGAGGTTACTGCGGAGAAGGGGGCGCAGCCCGGCGACGTCACCGGCCGCTCGGAGGACTTCGGGGGGCTCCTCCTCGACCTCTACGACGAGTTCGGGCGTGCCCTGGAGGCCGGCGAACTCGCATGGTGTGCCGTGCTCGACGGGCTCCTCATCCCGAGGGTGGAGGCGCAGATCCTCGCTTAGTTCGTGAACTGAGGGCCAGGAGTTCTGCGGGGACGGTCGAAAGAGGAGGCTCCGTCGTGGGAGAAGGCAAGACTTACACTTTGAGGCGCGAGTGCGCCTGCGGGGAGCCCTACGAGGTCGCCTACCTCTATGCTCCGGTCCGCCCCCGCGCATCACCTACGCCTCCCGGAAGCAATGCCCTCCTGCGGCCGCTACAGGCTGGACCCCGCGCGAAGGAGGGGCGGGCGCTTCGACCCCCGCTACGAGCGGTCCTAGAAAACGACTTCGGAGGACGACGCGAGACGCGGGCAGGACGGGGACAACGCCAAAGTGCTCATCCTGGATCCCGCCTCGCGTGAGGTCGGCTTCGGCATAATGATTGGGAGGTACGCCTCCGAATGCGGTACGACGACGTACGTCTCGGGCTCCAGCACCCTCCCGTAGCGCGCTCGACGCGCCTCACGGCCGCCAGGCATGAGGTCGTTACCTTTTCGTTGCCGATGCGTTACCGCTCTGTTACCCCAACGGCGTACAACGATGACACGGACCCGGCGCCACCCCCTTCCTCTTTCCTTTCCCCGCTATTACCGGCGTCGGGTCCGTCCCATCACGACACCGACCGTCGCTCCGCCGATCTCAGACGCGCACGCGCCTGTTAGCACCAGCAGGGCAAGCCGGCACGCCAGACAGGCGCCGTCGAGCCGCCTCTGTCTACGCGTACGCGGCTGGGAAATATCGCTGGCTAGGGGTAAACAACACCGCGCTGGGGACCTTCGAGGGCGTCGAAGCCGGTACGTCCCGGCTCGCGCCGGGTGGCGCATTACTTACGGTCCCCTTACTCCCCCTGCACCCGGAAGCGCCAGCCACGCCACGCGGCCTCTGAGACCGGATCGAAGGGCACTCTTCGCCCGCGCCGGTCTCGGCCTCCAGTCGCAAACACCGGTACTCGCCGGGCGAGGCTTCGTCGGGGACGACGGCGGAGAGGGTAACCCTGCTGAATTCGTCGCCCGCTCTGCTCACGAAGGAGCGGCGCCGCCTCGGGACCTTCCGGAGGAGTCGTCCCGCAGCGTGATCTCGCGGCACGCGCGAGCCCCGTCCCCACCGCGTCGTCGGCCCGGAAGACCGCGAGCACCTCCTCCAGGTCCGCGTCGTGCCGCAAGGAACCCATCTCGATCCCCACGACGTCCCCGGCACGAAACCGGGCCCGACGGGCACCTCCCTCGTGCGCTCCTCCATCGACCGTCCCTCCTTCGCCTCGTCCCGCCAGAAACCCCCGTGCTCCGACCGCACGGCTACCCCCTTCGGGTCCTCGATCGCGACGAGGACCCCGCAAAGGCCGGGCCGGTGACCGACGGAGGGTGTGGGGCTGCCCACGGAGGGGGGCTGGGTAGGCGCCCGCGTGCGACCCGACCTTGCTTCTTTTGTATCACTCACCATGGGCTCGCGCCCGCTTCTCGCGCCGCTTTGTCGCGGGAACACGAGCGGTGGTGGAGCGAGGAGGCGCGGAGCACAAGGCGTGGAGCGGGTCCCGACGCTCCCGGCACCCCTTCGAGCGGCTACGCCGGAGCGTAGCCCGAGGGAGACGCTACTGGTCGCAGGATCATCGGGTCCCCGGCAGGCGCGCGACCCGCAAGGCGGCGCATACGAGGGCCGCGGCCATGATCGCGGCGCTCGCCACGCACCACTGGCAGACGGCCCCGATCACGAAGAGCTCCAGGTAGGTCAGGTACGCGCTGAAGAGCGTCCCCACCAGGGTCAGGAGCAGACCGAGGTAGACGCCCACCTGCCCCCTCTGGGTCGCCGAGAGCAGGAGGCCGGCGTACGCGGCCAGACCGAGCACCGGCACCGGCGCGCCGAGGATCTCGGCGTAAGGGCTGGTCTGCACCGCGAGGCAGCCCGTGCTCCCGGCGGCGCAGACGGGCGCCGTCCCCACGAGGTGCACCCACGTGAGGTAGGCGCTGATCACGAATCCGGCGGCGGCCAGAGCGGCGAGCGCCGCGCGCAGGGGTCCGCCGTTCGTTCTGCTCCTTGCGTCGTCGGCCATGCTACCCGCGCGCCTCTTCGATGGCCTCCGCGACCTCCTCGAAGTCCCTCGCTCCCTCGAGCACCTCGTCGCCCCCGGGGCCGCTCACGATCAGGGTGGGCGTGGAGTCCACGCCGCGGGCCCCGGCCTCGGCCCGGACGTCCTCAAGCTCCGAGCCCGCCGAGCCGCTCGCGCGCAGATCGTTCCACGGACCCGGGTCGAGGCCCGGGGTCTGCCGGGCCAGCCGCTCGAGGAGCGCGTCGGTGACGTAGCCCGTGTTCTCCGCGCCCTGATTCTCGAAGAGCAGCGAGTGGTACTGCCAGTAGAGGTCCTGCTCGGCGGCGGCGAGCGCCGCCCTCGCGGCTTCGAGCGAGTCCTCGCCGAGAAAGGCCATCGGCCGGGACTCGACCCTGACCTCCCCGCTCCTGACGTACTCTCGCACCACGTCCGGGAGGACCTCACGGCCGAACCTGCCGCAGAATGGGCACTGGAAGTCCTCGTAGACGGAGACGGTCACGGGCGCCTCCGCTTCGCCCAGCGTCGTTCCGTCCTGGGGTATCCCGGCGTAGAGCTCTTCGGGGCTGCCTGCGTGGCCTGCGCCCAACTGGCTCAAAGCCACCAACAGGCCCGTCACGAGGACGGCCGTCCCCAGGGTAAGGGCGAGTAGTAACCGCCGGGAGCCCGGCGGAACGGTCCTGGTCATGCATCTCTCCTCTCGCGAGTACTCGAGTCGGGAGCGCAGCCGCGCGGGAATGCCCCGGGCGATTCGATCGCTCGAGAGATGCGGCGGCGGTTCCCTTATGGGATGGACGGTGAGACCCGGCAAGGGCAGGTGATACGAGGCGTCCTCGACGCCAGGAGCGCCCTGCTCGGGCTTCGCCTAGCGCCGGGGCGGAGGGACTTCCGGAGGGAGATCTATGCCAAGAAGGACTTCGGTACTCCAGGGCGTAAGCGAGAATCGGGCTGCGTAGGGGTGGAGAACACCCGGAACCACGACGAGGGCGGCGACCACGAAAGAAACCCCGGAACCGGCGACGCCGCTGGCCCCCGGCCCGGCGCCGTGTGCCGGGTAAGAGACCTCGGGACATCCGCCGCCTTCGCAATAGCCGGCGGCATCCAACTGGGGGTACAAGGCGACGAAGGCCGCGACCAGAAGCGCGAACAGCAAGTACCGGATGGCGACCCTGAATCTCACAGCGCAGAGATTGTACATGCCCCGATAAACCCCTCGTTGGCAACGGCGGCAGGTCGGCGCGCAAAAAGGTGCCGCCAGGCAGCATAATGCTACCGTTGCGTACCTTGGGACGGGGGGGAGACGACGAGACCCACCAGGATCTTCCGAGCATCGAAGACGACGCGGCCGGCGGCGGTCGCGTCCGCGACCGCTGGCACGGCTCCCTGGAGCCCGGGGACGACCCCTGGTCCATCGTCCTCGCTGCCCCTCGCCCCGGGCTTCCCGACGAGCATCCGCCCCGAGCGTCCGGGTCCGCTGAGAAGCTGGCCCATTTGAGCGAGGCGCCGCGTCCTGGCCCGCCGGTACGCTGCCTTTACGGCGTAAGAACTTAGGAAGGGGAGCAGGTTGGCCCTGGCGTCGGTTGCGCACCGCGGAGATTACAGAGAAGGCAGGTCGTTGGGGCTCTTCCCGTCCTGCCTGCTCGCCCTGGCGCTGATACTCGCCCAGCCCGTCTCCTACTTCGCCTGGTTCGAGGGGGAGCACGTCACCCTCGAGCAGGCAAAGCTCCACGACGAGGCCATCGGGAGCGGGAACCTCCACCACCACGGCCTCGGGTCGAAGGCCGTCCCCGGGTTCGGCGGGGCCCAGGGACGTCCCGTGGCGGACCTGGACGCCTCGACCCCCGACCTGGCGCCGACGGCGAACCTGGCGGCGCTCTCCCCCGACTCCCTGAAGAGCGTCCCGGTCGAGAAGACCGCGTCGCCGCATCGGGCGGACGACGCACGGCCCCTGTTCCGGCAGGCGAGCGCCCTCGCGAACCAGCACTTCCCCTCCGTCCCTCACAGGCCCCCGATCTTCCCGGCCTAGGGCCCGGCCTCCGTCCGGGCTCGACGAGGCGAAACGGAAGGAACCGAAGAGGAAGGAAGAAGATGCTTAGAGCTTTGTTCCGGCTTGCCCTCCTGGGCTCGCTGATGACGCTGGCCGCCTCCGGGGTGGCCTGGGCGCACGTGGAGATCTCCCCGGCCGAAGTCCCCCAGGGCAGCTCGCAGGAGCTCGTCGTGGAGGTCCCGAACGAGTCCGACGTGGCTTACACGGATCTCGAACTCCGCGTCCCCGAGGGCTTCGAGGTCGTGGACGCGAGCGCGCCCGAAGGCTTCGAGGTCACGGCGGACGCCGGCACGATCGCGTGGTCGGGCGGCTCGGTCCCCGCGGGCGAGGCCGCGCAGTTCACCTTCGTCGCCCAGGCTTCCGGCGAGCCCGGCGACTACGCGTTCGCGGCCATCCAGACCTACGAGGACGGCGAGGTCGCCGAATGGACGGGCGCGGCCGATTCCGAAGATCCCGCCCCGGTGGTCGCGATCTCCGCGAGCGGGGCGGTCTCCGGGGGGGCCGACGAGTCGCAACACGGCGACCCGGCCTCCGATACGGGCGCGATGCCCGAGACGGGCGGCCTCCCCCTGGGAGCGGTCGCGCTCGGCCTACTGGGCGCCGCGGCAGCGGGCGCCCTATTGATGAGCAGGAGGCGCGGCATCTAGCACCGCACAGGAGGGGACGGCAAAGGGCCGGGGCGTTTTTCGCGCCCCGGCCCCCGGCAAAACACCCAAGAGTGGGTTGTCCCCGAACCTCCTAGTACGAGAACGAGCAGCCGGACATCGCCGCCGTCACGGAGGCGACGGTGTTCCGTTCGGACGAACCGAAGGAGGGAGGGGGACCGGAGCGTGAGCTCTCCGGTCCCCCTCCCGGTGGTTACGGTTCGGGTTCCCCGGCCAAGACCGAAACGTACGCGAACACCGCGCCCTTCCAAGCGCGAGAGCCGAGCCGTAACACGCTCACGTCTTGGGGCTGTGGCCGAAGGCCCGTCCCGGCCGCGCGCGGCGTCCGGCACGCGAGGCCGCAAGGGCGTCTCGGACGCGGCCGACCTAGCCTTTCGAGGAGGGGTTCGAGCCCGGGACAGACAGTACAATGACGCGTGCGTAGCGAAGGGGTAGGGGCTGGCGAGCTTACGGAGGGTTGGGAAGTGGCAGAGATCCGCGCGGTACTGGTCGATCCCGACGCCCCCGCCCGCCTGGCTCTCGGCGGCGTCCCGGCTCCCTCGCCCGACTCCTCGCAGGCCGTGGTCAGGGTCGCGGCGATCTCGCTCAACCGCGGCGAGGTGAACCGCGCGCAGGCGGCCGAGGCCGGCTTCAACCCCGGCTGGGACCTCGCCGGTACGGTCGAGAGGGCCGCCGCGGACGGCTCCGGCCCCGCCGAGGGCGCCAGGGTCGTCGGGCTGAAATCCTCCGGGGCCTGGGCCGAGAACGTCGCCGTCCCGACCGTCGCCCTCGCCGAGCTGCCGGACAACGTCTCCTTCGCCGAGGCCGCGACGCTCCCGGTCGCGGGGCTGACCGCGCTCTACGCCCTGGAGATGGGCGGCAACCTCCTGGGGCGGACGGTGCTCGTGACGGGCGCTTCGGGCGGGGCGGGGGATTTCGCGCTCCGGCTCGGGCGGCTCTCCGGCGGGCGCGTCGTCGCGCTGGTGCGGCGCGCCGAGCACGAGCCCATCGCCCGCGAGGCCGGGGCCGACGAGGTCGCCGTCGGCGACGGGGCGAAGGCGGCGGCGGGGTTCGGGCCGTACGACCTGATCCTGGACTCCGTCGGCGGCCCGGTGCTCGGCGAGGCCCTCTCCATGCTCGCCCCCGAGGGGACGTGCGTGGCCTTCGGCGGCTCGGCCTCCTACGGCGTCACCTTCGACGTCCGGGACTTCTACCTCACCGGCGGCGCGAAGGTCCACGGCTTCATCCTCTTCCACGAGGTCCTGTCGAGGCCGGCCTCCGTGGGGCTCGCCCGCCTGGCCTCCCTCGTCTCCGACGGGCGGCTCGCGCCGCGGGTAGAGGTGGAGGCGTCGTGGACGGAGGTCGGGCCCGTCGCGAAGCGGCTCCTCGACAGGGGCTTTACCGGCAAGGCCGTGCTGCACGTCGCGGGTTAAGGGGGAGGCCCGATGGAGCCCACGCGGCGTCTGATGGAGGAGTTGCGGCAGGTCCCGCTCCTGGAGGGGCTCGGCGACGAGGCGCTGGTGCGCGTCGCGCAGTCGGGGTCGGAGAAGTTCGTCCCGGCGGGCGAGATCAACGGCCGCGAGGGCCAGCCCGTCGACGACCTCTACATCATCCTGGAGGGCGACCTCAGGATCACGAAGACGGTGAGCGGCGGCGAGGTGACGATAAACACCTACACGCCCGGCGATTTCTTCGCCGAGGTCCCGCTCCTCGCCGGCACCCCCTTCCAGGCGACGGGGCGCGCGCTCACGGACGTTCGCCTCTTCCTGATCCCCGAGGACGAGTTTCGGCGAATGCTCAACTCCTACCCCTCCTTCGGCCAGAGGGTGCTGGAGACGATGGCCCAGCGCGTCCAGATCCTGCAATCCGTAGCCCAGCAGCGCGAGCGGCTCGAAGGGCTCGGCACCCTGGCCGCCGGCCTCGCCCACGAGCTGAACAACCCCGCCTCGGCCGCCCTCCGCGCCGCCGGCCGCCTCCGCGAGACCCTCAGGGAGTCGAACGAGCGGGGTCTGGGGCTGGCCCGCCTGGCGGCCTCGGGGCGCCTGGGGCCCGAAGGGCTCTCCGCGCTGGAGGCCGTCGCCGCCGAGGCGCAGGAGCGGGCGGCGAGCGGCGAGGGCCCCGCGCCGGGCCTGGGCCCCATCGAGCTCAACGACCGGGAGGACGAGGCGGCGGCGTGGCTCGAGGAGCGCGGCGTCGAGGAGGGGTGGGACCTCTCCCCGCCTTCGTCGGCGCGGGCCTGGACGTGGCGTGGCTCGAGGGCGCGGCCTCCCGGCTGCCCGAAGACGTTCTGCCCGAGGCAATGCGTTACCTGGGGGCGGTGCTCGGCGCGGCGGGTTTGATCGGGGAGGTCGAGGCGGGCTCCGCGCGCGTCTCGGCGCTCGTCGGGGCGGTGAAATCCTACTCCTACATGGACGAGGCCCCGCTCCAGGAGGTCGACGTCAACGAGGGCCTCGAGAGCACGCTCGCCGTGCTCGCCTACAAGCTCGACGGCGTGGAGATCACCCGCGAGTACGACCAGAGGCTGCCGCGCATCACCGCCTACGGCGGCGAGCTCAACCAGGCGTGGACCCAGATTCTGGACAACGCCGTGGACGCCGCTAGGTCGGGGCGCGGGCCCGAAGAGCGCGGAAGCGTGAAGCTCCGGACCACCTGCGAGCGCGACGGGGTGCTCGTCGAGGTCTCGGACGACGGGCCCGGCATCCCGGAGGCCCTCCGGGGCCGCATCTTCGAGCCTTTCTTCACCACGAAGGGCGTGGGCGAGGGGACGGGGCTCGGGCTGGACCTCAGCTACAGGGTGGTCGTCGGGCGCCACGGGGGCGACATCCGCGTCGAGTCGAGGCCGGGGGAGACGCGTTTCCAGGTCCGGCTGCCGCTGGCGGTCGAGGCGCCGGGCGACGCGGCGGGAGGTGCCGCGGAGGGCGCGGTGGAGGCGCGGTAGTGGAGCACATCGAGCTCGTCGTCTTCGGGCTGCTGGTAGCGGTGGCGGGGCTCGTCCTCATCGCCGACAAGCTGGAGGTTCCCTACCCCATCCTGCTGGTCCTCGGCGGCCTCGTCCTCGGCTTCGCGCCGGGGGTGCGCGGCCTGCACATCGAGCTCGAGCCCGAGCTGGTGCTCGTATTGTTCCTGCCGCCGCTGCTCTACTCCGCGGCGTTCTTCTCGTCGCTGCGCGACCTCCGGGCGAACATAAGGCCGATAGGGCTCCTCGCGGTCGGGCTGGTCCTGCTCACGGCCGTGGCGGTCGCCGCGGTGGCGCACTGGGTGATAGGGCTGCCCTGGGCCGTGGCGTTCGTGCTCGGCGGGATCCTCTCCCCCACCGACCCCGTGGCGGCGACCGCCATCGCCCAGAGGCTCGGGGTGCCGCGCAGGATCGTGACGCTCCTCGAAGGCGAGAGCCTCGTGAACGACGCCTCGGCGCTCGTCCTGTTCAGGATCGCCCTCGTCGTGGCCGGGGGGGCCGCCTTCTCTTTTCTGGACCTCGGCTACCGTTTCGTCGTCGGCGTCGCGATCGGGGTGGGCATAGGGCTCCTGGTCGGCTGGATCATCGTCGCCGTGCGCCGCCGGGTCGAGGACCCGCTCGTGGAGATCACCATAACCCTCTTCACGGGCTACGCCGCCTACCTGCCGGCCGAGGAGTTGAACAACTCCGAGATACTCCCGGCGTCCGCGGTGCTCGCGGCGGTTACGGTCGGCATCTACGTGGGCTGGCGCAACCCGTCCCTGACGTCGCCCCGCACGCGCCTGCAGGCGTTCTCGGTCTGGGAGACCGTGACGTTCCTGCTGAACTCGCTCCTGTTTATCCTCGTCGGGCTGCAACTGCCGGCCATCCTCGAAGAGCTCTCGGACGAGAACCTCTCCCTCGCCACCCTCGCCCTCTACGGCGCGCTCGTGAGCCTGGCGGTCATCCTGGCGCGCTTCCTCTGGGTCTTCCCGGCCACCTACGTCCCCCGCTGGCTGAGCCCCCGACTCAGGGAGCGCGACCCCTCGCCGCCGTGGCAGAACGTCATGGTGATCTCCTACGCCGGGATGCGCGGCGCGGTCTCACTGGCGGCGGCGCTCGCCGTCCCCGAGAGCATCGCCGCCCGCGACCTGATCCTCTTCCTCACCTTCTGCGTCATCCTCGTGACGGTGGTCGGGCAGGGGCTGACCCTCCAACCCCTGATCCGGTGGCTCGACATCCACGACGACGGGGCCTCCGAACGGGAGGAGATCAAGGCGCGCCTCGTCGCCGCCGAGGCCGCCCTGGACCGCATCGACGAGCTGGCGGAGGAGGGCTGGGTCCGCGAGGACACGGCCGAGAGGATGCGCGGCCTCTACGGCTACCGCCGCCGCCGCTTCGTGGCCCGCCACGTCGGCTCCTACGAGGACGGCGAGGAGGACCTCGAGGAACGCTCCTCGGACTTTCAACGCTTCCGCCGCGAACTCCTCGAAGCCGAGCGCGCGGCGGTCCTCCGCATGAGGAGCGAGGGGAAGATAGGGGACGAAGCGATGCGCAACGTCGAGCGCGACCTCGACCTCGAAGACGCGCGACTGGAGATCTGACGAAAGGAGCCCGCGCATGCCCACCATCTTCGGCCTGTTCGACCTGAAGGACGGCGTGGACCCGGCGGAGTACGAGCGCTGGGCCCGGACGCGCTACGCCCCCGTCGTCCGGGAGATGCCCTCGATAGACCACTGGCAGGCGTTCAGGGCCGCCGGCGTCTTCGGCTCCGGCGCCGCCCCGCCCTACCGCTACTTTCTCGTCATCGAGGCGAACGACCTCGAAGGGGTCGGGCGGGACCTGACGGACGACCGCATGCAGACCCTCCTCGCCGAGCTCCACGAGTTCGCCGCCCCCCCGACCCTCGTCGTGACCGAGAGCTTCGCCTGAGCGTTTGCGTCCGCCGCTCCCGGGAGACGTAACCTGAGGGAGATCGCACTACGGACCAGGAGGGCACGCATGAAACTTGGAGATCTGGCCGGGGCCGTGGGCAAGGGCCTCTTCGCGGGCGCCGCGGGCACCGCCGCGATGACGGTCTCCAGCACGCTGGAGATGAAGCTGCGGGGCCGCGCGGCGTCGTCGGCACCCGCTACCGCCGCGAGCAAGGTCCTGGGCGTCGAGCCGACCGGCGAGAAGGAGAAGGAACGCTTCTCGAACATCGTCCACTGGGGCTACGGCACGGGCTGGGGGGCGGCGCGCGGGGCCCTGGGCGCCCTGGGGCTCTCGGGGACCGGCGCCACGGCCGCGCACTTCGGGGCGGTGTGGGGCTCCGAGCAGGTCATGCTCCCCGCCCTCGGCGTCGCCCCGCCGTTCTGGACGTGGGGGGCCAAGGAGGTGGCGATAGACGCCTTCCACCACGCCGTCTACGTCGCCGCCACGAGCGCGGCTTACGAGCTTCTGGACCGGGGCTAGCGCCCGAGCGCGGGGCTAGTAGGCGCGCCGCAGGATCTCGCGGGCCTCCCCGGCAAGCTCCCCGAACTCCTCCGCGATGGCGTCGAGGTCCCCCTCCGGTACCCCTAACTCCGAGAGGCGGCTCGGCAGCCCCAGCTCGCGCACCAGCGCCGCGACGCGCCCGCCGGGCTCGCCCCCCAGGGCGCTCGTGAGCGCCTTCCAGCGTTCGCGCGGGACGCGCTCGCCGACGAGGTCGAGGGTCGGGGCGAGGGTGGCGCAGGAGGTGTAGCCGTGCGGAACGCCGTAGCTCGCCCCTATGCGCTTGCCGAGGTTGTGCGAGAGCCCCATCGGGGTGTTCTTCGGCCCGAAGTACGCGAGCCACTGGGCGATCTGGAGCTCGTGGCGCGCCCCTGCGTCCTCCGGCCGCTCCTTGGAGCGCGGCAGAAACTCCACGAGGCGCCGCGCCCCTTCGAGGCCCGTGACGTCCTCGATCGGGTGCTCCGACGGTCCCAAAAACCCCTCTATCGCGTGGTCGAGCGCCCTGATCCCCGTCGAGAGCCAGAGCTTCTCCGGCGTGGGCAGGGTAAGCTCGGCGTCCAGGATCACCACCGGCGGGACGGCCGCCTCGTCGACGAACCCGGCCTTGCGCCCCGCCGCCTCGTCCGTCACCCCGACGAGGTGGGCCCACTCCGCCCCCGAGAGCGTCGTCGGGACGGCGACCTGGCGCGGGTACCCGAGCTTGCGCGCGACGGCCTTCGTCCCGTCGACGACGCTGCCGCCCCGAAGCTGACCAGGAGGTCCGCCCCTTCGGCCTGCCGCGCCGCCTCTTCCACGGCGCTCCCGGGGGTGTGCTGCCCCATCCCGTCAAACGTACCCGCGTGCTTCCCGCCGAGGATGCCCTCGACCCGCCGCACGAGGTCCGTCTTCTCCCGCAGCGTCCGCCCGGTCACCAGAAAGGCCCGCTCGACGGGTTGGGCCTCCTCGGAGAGCTTCCGGATGCTCCCGACGCCGAAGTGGACGCGCGTGGTGCCCAGAGATGTGCGGGTCCCGATCTTCATGCCCCGGATTCTACACCTGCTGCGGGCGGTTTAGCCGGCGGCTCCTTCCGGCGCCGGCATCAGGCCGAGCTGGGCCATCATGGTGGCCAGGTCGAGGTAGGTGCGCGCTCGGGAGATCTTGCCGTCCTCGATCTGGACCACCTCGCAGAACGCGTTCTCCGAGACGCGGCCCGTGGCGGGCACGTCCCCCGCCGGGCTCTTCAGCGTGCCGTCGTGCGTGCCCCGGCCCGTGAACTCGACGACCGCGAAGCCGTCTCCGGCGTGCACGGCCGTGATCTCCGTGCCCGCGTCGGAGAAGGCGTCGATCCAGTTCTGCATGTACCGCCTGTAGCCCTCCGGCCCGTGGAACGTCTCCCCCGAGGCAACGACCGTCCACTCGAGGTCCTCGGCCGCGTAGGCGACGGCCCGATCCAGATCGCGGGCGTTGAACGCCTCGTGAGCCTCCCGGACTATGGCCTCGTTGTCCCGTGCCGACATCTCTTCCTCCCTTCGACACTCACGTTACAGACGACCCTACCCCACGAAAACCGGAAGAGGAAGCCCCGGTCGTCCACCTACCGGCGCGACGAAGGCCCGGTCTCTCGACCGGGCCTTCGCCTGCTTGCTCGCCCGCGAACGGGCGCTTTCTTCGGGTCGGGCTCTAGGCTACGCGGCTCCCGGCGAGAAGCTGGGCCTTCTCGATGACCCTCGTCGTCTGGTAGCGCATGGCGGTGAGCTCCTGCTCGTTGGGGCCCTCCTCGCGGCCGAGGGCGCTGGTCCCGTAGGGGTTGCCGCCGGCCCCGAAGATCGTCTCGTCGGTGTAGCCGGGGGCGATGACGATGGCGCCCCAGTGCATCATGACGTTGTAGAGCGTGAGCAGCGTGGACTCGTGCCCGCCGTGCTGGTTCGAGGCGCTGGTGAACCCGCTGACGACCTTGTCCGCGAGCTTGCCCTGGAACCAGAGGCCGCCGGTCGTGTCGATAAACTGCTTGAGCTGAGCGGAGACGTTGCCGAAACGGGTCGGCGTGCCGAACAGGATCGCGTCCGCCCAATCGAGGTCGTCGAGCTGGGCCTCGGGGACGTCCTGCGTCTCCAGGTGGTGGTCGTACCAGCCCTGGTTGCTCTTGATGGCCTCCTCCGGCGCCAGCTCGGGCACCTTGCGCAGCCGAACCTCGGCCCCGGCCTCCTTCGCGGCCTCCTCCGCCGCCTGCGCCATCTTGTAAATGTTGCCCGTCGCGCTGTAGTAAACGATCGCAACCTTGAGCGCCATCTTACTCCCTTCGTACGAAATGGACGAGCGTCCATATTACCCTATGGGCCGAGGATGTAAACTTGGGGGGTGGGGTTGGAGGAGATGGAAGAAGCGAAGGTCAAGTTCAGTAGAAGCCTCGACCACGCGGGACGGGAGGCTCCGGACGCCGCGGAGCGCCGGGACGTCGCGAGGAACCGCGGCCGGGTCTTGGGCGCGGCGCGGGCCCTGTTCGAGGAGCGCGACGTCGTCAACGTGACGATGGAGGAGATAGCGCGCGCGGCGGGCGTCGGCAAGGGGACGCTCTACCGCAGGTTCCCGCACAAGGGGCTGCTCTGCTACGCGCTCCTGGACGAGCCGACGCGGGCGTTTCAGGCCGAGACGCTGGCGGGCCTCGCCGAGGCCGGCGTCGGGCCGATCGAGAAGCTCGACCTGTTTCTCGACCGGCTCGTCCGGTTCACCGACGCGAACCTCGACCTGCTCTACGGCGGCCACGAGACGCTGGACGGGACCGAGCGCCTCGCCCATTTCGCCCACCCCTCGTACGGCTGGCTCAGGGGCACGGTGCTCGTCCTCCTCAGGACCGCTCGGCGGAGCGGCGAGCTCGACGAGGACCTCGACGCCGACTACCTGGCCGACGCCCTCCTCGCCCCCTGGGCGTGGACCTCTTCTACCACCAGCGGCGCGTCCTCGGGTTCTCCGTGGAGCGCGTGAGCTCCGGGCTGCGCTCCCTCTTGCCGCCGGGCCGCTAGCCGCCGGCGGATCCGCGTCGGGGTTCGCCCCGGGGAGACGGTCCAGGCCGCGGTCGAGCTTGCGAAGGAGGCCGTGGAGGGAGCTCTGCTCGTCCGGCGTGAGCGCGGAGAGGCGCTCGTCCACGAGGGCCTCGTGCTCCGGGACGGCGCTCTCGAAGAGCCTGCGGCCCCCTTCCGTCAGGTAGAGGCGGTTGGTGCGGCCCTGCGGGCGGCGCTCGATCACGCCCCGCCCCTCCAGCCGCGCCACGAGCTGCGCCACGTTCCCCTTGGTCACCAGCAGATGGTCCGCCAGCTCCTGCTGCGTCAGCCCCTCCGCCGCCCCGACCTGCGCCAGCACGTCGAACTGCGCGTTGCTCAACCCCCGGCGCCGCAACTGCAACTCGAGCTCGCGCTCGATCTTCTGCGAGACGCGCAACAACCTCACATAAGCCAGCACCGACGGCCTGCGCAGGCTCCTCCCGCGTGTACGCTCCAGGGTCATCCCGCTAGTTTAGCGCTAAACTTTATCTCCCTCAACCTCCGTCCGTAGGGGACCCTGGCCTTGACGAACGTCCAGTTCAGTCCTAAACTATCTCTACGGTTTAGCACTAAACAGAGGAGGAGTCATGGAGCTAGGCGGGCTGCACCATCTGACGGCGGTGACCACGGAGGCGTCCGGGAACGTGGAGTTCTACACGGGCGTGCTGGGGATGCGGCTGGTGAAGAAGACGGTGAACCAGGACGACGTCTCGGCGTACCACCTTTTCTACGGGGACGAGTTGGGCAGGCCGGGGACGGAGATAACGTTCTTCGATTGGCCGACGTTAAGGCTCGCGCCGAACCGTCGGGGCGTCGGGGAGGTCTCGGCGACGGAGCTCAGGGTCCCGGGCGGGGCGTTGGGGTACTGGGCGGATCGGCTGGACGAGTTCGGGGTGGCGCACGGCGGCATCCAGGACCACGGCGGCCGGTCGTCGATAGCGTTCACGGATCACGAGGGCCAGAGGCTCCGCCTCGTCGACGAGAGCGGGTCGAGGGTCGAGGGCGGCGTGCCGTGGGACGAGAGCCCGGTGCCGGCCGAGTACGGCATCCGCGGGCTGGGGGCGGTGCGGCTGACGCTGGCCGAGCTCGGGCCGACGGAGCGGGTGCTCGTCGACGTGCTCGGGTTCCGCCGGGCGGGCGAGTATTCGGAGGACGGGAACACCGTCGTGGTCTACGAGGTCGGGCCGGGCGGACCGGGGGCCGAGGTGCACGTGCTCGTGGACCCGGGGGCGCCCCGGGCGCACCTCGGGCGCGGCGGGGTCCATCACGTGGCGTTCCGGGTGCCCAACGACAAGGAGCACGCGGCGTGGCGGCAGAGGATCCGGGAGGCCGGGCTCGGCGTCACCCCGCAGATCGACCGGTTCTACTTCCGCTCGATCTACTTCCGCGAGCCCGGCGGGGTGCTGTTCGAGATCGCCACGGACGGCCCCGGCTTCGCCACCGACGAGGACCCGGAGCACCTCGGCGAGGGGCTCTCGCTCCCGCCGTTCCTCGAGGACCGTCGCGAGGAGATAGAGGCGCGCCTCACCCCCATCACGCCGGTGAAGGGCGCCCGCGGGTAGAACCGGGCGGGCGCTGGGTAGAGAGCACAAGACATCGACAGTCCCGGAACCGGGGCTCGGACAGGGAGGAGGCCAGATGGCCAGGCGGAGAGTGCAAGCGAGTGGCATGAGCGACGGGGCATCGCTGGTCCTGCGGAGCGCGCTGGGCGGGCTCATGGCGGGTCACGGCGCCCAGAAGGGCTTCGGGTCGTTCGGCGGGCCGGGTCCCGAGGGGACCGCCGGTTTCATGGAGATGCTCGGGTTGCAGCCCGGCAAGCCCTGGGCGCAGCTCGCGATCGCCTCCGAGCTCGGCGGCGGCACCCTGACGGCCCTCGGACTGCTCAACCCCTTGGGGCCCCTCGGCATCATAGGCTCCATGGCGATGGCGACGACCAAGGCCCACTGGGGGAAGCCGATCTGGGTGACCGAGGGCGGGGCCGAGCTCCCCGTGACCAACATCGTGGCGGCGCTCGCCCTCATCATGAGCGGCCCGGACAGGTACTCGCTCGATCGCCTGCTCGGCATCAGGCTGCCGGGTTGGGTCGCGCCCGTGGGGCTCGCGGGCATCCTCGCCGCCGTGCTCTACGCCGGCGTCGGTGCCCCGGAGCCGCCGGAGGGGGACCAGGACGAGGCCCGCGAGGCCACGGCCGGCAACCCCGAAGACGCCTCCTAAGCGCCGCACGCTATCCCCATCAGGGGCAGGGGCTGGCTCGTCCTGGCCCCTGCCCCTTTACGTTCCCGCGCGACGAGTAACTGCCTGGGGTCACGGTACCGTTTCGTGATCTCGTACAGCAAGGTGTGACGACGGTCGGGTTCACGCCGCGCGAGACGCTCCCTTCGCGGCGAACGCTGCCCCGCTCAGGCGCCGTCCGGTTGCTTCTCCCTTGCGGCCCGGTTCGAGTCCCGGTTTAGGTCGTCGTTGAAGCCCGCCAGCAGCCTGCGGAGGCCGGCCTCGAACTCTCGCTCCGGGTCCCGGACGCCGAGGCGAGGGGCGAGCTCGGAGAGGTGGGGATACTCCGTCGGCCCGTCCGTCTCGAGCCCCCCGCGGCGGTAGGCGTCCACGGCGGAGGCGAAGAACCCCCCCAGTTCGAGGGAGAGGTACCCCATCACGTAGCTTGCGGCGGCCCGGTAGACGCGCGCCGCCGTCTCCGGGTCGAATCCCCTGCGCACCAGGGCCGCCACGTACGCCTCCGTGCTTCGGAGCACCATGGGTCCGGAGAAGGAGCCGGAGGCCACGAGGGGCACGACGGCGGGGTGGGCCAGGGCCGCCCGTCGGAAGGTCATGGAAATGAAGAGGACGCGCTCCGCCCAATCTCTCATCTCCTCGGGGGGCTGCTCCACCCGCTCGAAGACGAGCTCCACCATGCCCTCCAGCAGGGCGTCCTTGCTCGGCACGTGGTGGTAGAGAGACATGGTCCCTACCCCGAGGCACCCCGCGACCCTGCGCATGGAAACCGTCCCCAGCCCCTCCTCGTCCGCAAGGCGCAAGGCCGCCTCGGCGATCTTCCGCTGGCTCAACGCGCGCTCGCTACCCAACCCACCGCCTTTTCGTAAGAATCCACACTTCGGGGTTGACTCACGTACAGTGTACGAGTATCGTGCGTTGGCGTCCACGTACGATGTACTGGAAAGGTCGGGCGGGTGGCCGGAACGGGAGGATGACGAGCATTTCCGCAGTACCGCGCCGATCGCGCGGTCGAGCACACGGCGTGGAGCACGTGAGGTAAGGAGCGCTGCGGACGGACCCGGGCAGGGATCTTGCTCGGCGTTGGCCGTTGCGGACCCGGTAGCCGTACGCGACCCTGAGGGGAAAGGGGAGGACGATGGCGAGACTGGACGGGAAGGTTGCTCTGATCACCGGCGGGGCACACGGGCAGGGGCGCTCGCACGCGCTCACGTTTGCCCGGGAGGGGGCGGATATAATCGTCTGCGACGTCGCCGAGCAGCTCGAGACGGTGCCCTACGAGATGGGGACGCAGGAGGAGCTCGACGAGACGGCGAGCATGGTCGAGGACCTGGACCGCAGGTGCGTGGCCGTCAAGGCCGACGTGAGGGACTCGGGCCAGATGCGGGGCGTCGTGGACCGGGCGATCTCGGAGTACGGCAAGATCGACATCCTCTGCGCCAACGCGGGCATCTTCACGTTCAGCTCGGTGGCCGAGATGACCGACCAGCAGTGGCGGGAGACCATAGACACCAACCTCACCGGCGTCTTCAACTCGATGCGCGCCGTGGTTCCGCACATGGTCGAGCAGGGCTACGGCCGGATCGTCGCCACCTCTTCCATGGCCGGGCGGGGCGGCTTCCCCAACATCGGCCACTACGTGGCGACCAAGTGGGGCGTGATCGGCCTGGTCAAGAGCCTGGCGATGGAGGTCGCGGCGAACGGCGTCACCGTCAACGCCGTCTGCCCCACCGGCGTGGACACCGTTATGATCCAGAACGAGGCCGCCTACAAGCTTTTCCTGCCGGGGGTCGAGAACCCGACGCGCGAGCAGGCCGCGGTGCCGTTCCAGCAGCTGAACGCCATCCCCGTACCGTGGGTGGAGCCCGAGGACATCTCCAACGCGATGCTGTTCCTGGTCTCCGACGACGCGCGCTACATAACCGGGGAGGCGATCCACGTCGCCGCGGGCCAGAACGCGGGCAACGCCGCCTGATGCCGGTGGGGATGCGAGAGGAGGCAAGCTATGGCTAGGATGGACGGAAAGGTCGCGCTCATCACCGGCGCCGCGAGGGGCCAGGGGCGCTCGCACGCCCTCAGGCTCGCCGAAGAGGGCGCCGAGATAATCGCCTGCGACATCTGCGAGGACATAGGGACCGTGCAGTACCCCCTGGCCTCCGAAGACGACCTCAACGAGACGGCGCGCATGGTCGAAGACCTCGACCGCAGGATCGTGGCCCGCAAAGCCGACGTCCGCGACGGGGACGCGCTCCGGGCGGTCGTCGAGGAAGGACTCTCCGAGTTCGGGCACATCGACGTCGTTTGCGCCAACGCCGGGATAGCCACCTACGGGCCGAGCTGGGAGCTCACCGAGGAGCAGTGGCAGGACATGATCGACGTCAACCTCACCGGGGTTTGGGAGACTTGCAAAGCCGCGATACCGGGCATGATAGAGCGCGGACGGGGCGGCTCCATAATCATCACGAGCTCGACGGCGGGCATCGTGGGCCTGGCGAACCTCGCCCACTACGTCTCGGCCAAGCACGGGCTGGTCGGCCTGATGAAGACCCTCGCCAACGAGCTCGCGCCGCACATGATAAGAGTCAACTCCGTTCACCCGACCGGCGTCGACACGCCCATGGTGCACAACGAGTCGACCTACAAACTCTTCCTGCCGCACCTCGACACGCCGACCCGCGAGGACGCCGCCGGGGCCTTCGCCACGCTCAACACCCTGCCCGTACCCTGGGTGGACGCCCGGGACATCTCCAACGCGGTGCTCTGGCTCGCCTCCGACGAGGCCCGCTACGTCACGGGCCAGCAGCTGAAGGTCGACGCCGGGTCTACCGAGAAAGTGGGGTGAGGGGGGCATGGCGAGGTTAGAAGGCAAGGTCGCGTTCGTCACGGGCGCTGCGCGCGGACAGGGACGCTCGCACGCTCTGAGGCTCGCCGAGGAGGGCGCGGAGATCGTCGCGGTGGACCTGTGCGACCAGATCCCCACCGTGCCGTTCGCGATGGGCACCTCCGAGGATCTGGAGGAGACCGCCAGCATGGTCGAGGATCTCGACCGTCGTATCGTCGCCCGCAAGGCCGACGTCCGCGACGAGGCGGAGCTGCGCGCGGCGGTCGAGGAGGGCATCTCGGAGTTCGGGCACATCGATATCGTGTGCGCGAACGCGGGCATCTTCTCTTCGGCGCCCACCTGGGAGCTCACAAGGGAGCAGTGGCAGGACATGATCGACGTCAACCTCACGGGCGTGTGGAAGACGTGCAAGGCCGTCGTCCCGCACATGATCGAGCACGGCGAGGGCGGGTCCATAATCATCACGAGCTCGACGGCCGGCATAAAGGGCTTCCCGGGCACCGCCCACTACACGGCCGCCAAGCACGGGGTGGTGGGGCTCATGAAGACGCTCGCCAACGAGCTCGCGCCGCACATGATCCGCGTAAACACCGTCAACCCGACCGGCGTCGACACGCCCCTGCTGCACAACGACGCGATCTACCACCTGTTCCTCCCCGACGAGGAGAACCCGACCCGCGAGCAGTTCGGCGAGGCCTACACCCAGTTGAACCTGCTGCCCATCCCGTGGGTGGACTCGCGCGACATCTCCAACGCCGTGCTCTGGTTGGCCTCCGACGAGGCCCGCTACGTCACCGGCGTCGTCCTGCCCGTGGACGCCGGCTTCACGCAGAAGGTGTGAGGCGAGCCTGATAGCGGGGGCGGCCAGAGCAAAGCGTGGTCTCCGCCGATCCCGAACAGTAAGGAGGTCGATGAGGCGACCAGGAGGGCGAGCATGAGCGGAGGGGAGAAGCGGCCCGACGTCCGCGCGGTCTACGAGGCGGTCCACGCCGAGGTGGTCGGGCGCGAGCGGGAGCTGGGGAGCATACTCGCGGCCCTGGGCGCGGGACGGGACCTGTTGCTCGAAGGCCCGCCCGGCACCAGCAAGTCCACGATCCTGCGCACCATCACCCGCCACTACGGGATACCGCTGGTGTTCGTGGAGGGGAACGCGGACCTGACGCCGGCGAAGCTCATCGGCTACCACAACCCCGCCCAGGTGGTGCGCCACGGCTACCGCCCCGAGGACTTCGTCCCCGGGCCCCTGCCGGAGGCTATGCGCGAGGGGGGCTTTTTGTACATCGAGGAGTTCAACCGTGTCCCCGAGGACACCCTCAACGCCCTCCTCACCGCGATGGCCGAGCGGGAGATCACGATCCCCAGGGTCGGCAGGCTTCAAGCGCTGCCCTCCTTCCGCATAGTCGCGGCGATGAACCCGTTCGACAACGTGGGCACGGCGCGCATAAGCATCTCCATCTACGACCGGCTGTGCCGGCTGGCGATGGGTTACCAGGGCGAGGCCGAGGAGCGGGACATCGTGGCCTTGCGTACAGAGGGCAGGGTCGATCGGCTTGTGGAGTCGGCGGTGGCGATCACGCGGGGGACCCGGGAGCACCCGGACGCCCGCCTCGGCTCTTCCGTCAGGGGCGCCATAGACCTCGTCCTCGTCGCCCGCAGGCTCGCCGAGATCCGGGGTTTTGGCGGGGCGAACGGCGGGTTGGACCCGGTGCTGCCGGAGGCGGCCTCGCTCGCGCTCTCCAGCAAGGTCAGCCTGCACGAGACGGTGGAGCGGACGCCCGAGGACGTTATCCGCGAGATCGTCTCGCGCGTCGCCCCGGCCGCGGCCGAGCGGTAGGGGCGCCGATCCGATGACGGAGCCGTATTCGGCGCGCTCCATCGGCGAGGCCGGCCGGGGAGCCGTCGTCGGCCGTCGGCGCGAGATCGAGGAGATCTCGGCCACCCTCTCGGCGGGCCGCGACCTGCTTCTCGAGGGACCGCCCGGGACCAGCAAATCCACCCTGCTCCGGACGGTCGCCGGGGCTTCCCGCGTTCCCTTCGTCATGGTGGAAGGCAACGCGGACCTGACGCCGGCGAAGCTCGTCGGCTACCACGACCCGTCGGGCGTGGTGGCCCACGGCTACCGCCCCGAGGACTTCGCCTGGGGCCCGCTGACCGACGCTATGCGCCGCGGGGCTCTCCTCTACGTAGAGGAGTTCAACCGCGTCCCCGACGACACCCTGAACGTCCTGCTCGGGCCGCTCGCGGAGCGCGAGATCGAGGTGCCGCGCGTGGGGACGGTGCGGGCCGAGCCCGGCTTCCGGCTGATCGCGGCGATGAACCCCTTCGACAACGTGGGCACCATGCGCGTGAGCCGCTCCATCCTGGACCGGCTCTGCCGCCTGCCCGTCGGCTACCAGCCGGAGGGGGAGGAGCGCGAGATCGTGCGCCTCCGGAGCGGGAGCCCGAACGGCTGGCTGATCGAGGGCGCGGTCTCCTTGGTGCGCGCGAGCCGCGCCCACCCCGAGCTGCGCATGGGCTCGTCCGTGCGCGGGGCGATAGACCTCGTGCTCGTGGCCGAGAACCTGGCCCCCTTGCGCGACACGGACCTCCGCGCCGCGAGCATCCGGGGCGCGAGCAACGCGGCCAAGGATGTCGCGCTGGACGCGGCGCTCATCTCGCTCTCCGGCAGGATGGTGCCCGACGAGACCGCCCAGAGGCCGCCGGAGGCCATCGTCCGAGAGCTCTGGGAGGACGTCTTCTACTTCCGCCCGCAGCGGGCGCGCGGGGAGAGGGCGTTGGACGGACGGGACAACCCCGTAACCGCCCCCGCCGGGCGTCCCCGGCGCCGGCGCGGCCCGGTCGTGATGCCGTCCCGGCCGCGCGAGAGGGTCTCCTACCCGAAGCCCGGTAAGGTCAAGGAGCCGCCTCGGGTGTACCGGCCGAACGAGATGGCGCTCCTGGCGACCGAGCGCTCCGCCGGCCCCACGCCGCCGCGCAGCGCCGGGGAGTTCCGGCGCGACCACCCCGCGGCACGCGAGGTCCTGGCCGAGGACGAGCGGTTCGACCGGGCGGCCTTCGAGGAGCTGTACGAGAGGGACGAGGAGGCGGCGCTCTCGCTCCTCGGCGACCTGTGGCCGAACGCGGCGGACGAGAAGCTGCGGGAGCTCACGCGCAAGATGGCGCTGAAGATCGTGGTCCGGCTGGCCAGGCACAACCCGACCGCGAGCCCGGGGCGGGGGAAGCTCCGTCCGGTGCGCTACCGGTTCAACAGCGACGACCTCGACATCGACCGCACGCTCGAGGAGATTGCCGGCAAGCCCTACCCGGAGTACGACGACTTCTGGGTCACCGAGCGCGTTCGGGCCAGGCGCACCTACGTCCTCCTGCTCGACGTCTCGGGCTCGATGCGCGGGACGAAGATGATGCACGCGGCTCTGGCCGCCGCCTCCCTGGCGCGCAACGTCGCCGACGACGACTTCTCCGTAATCCTGTTCTGGCGCGACGCGGCCGTGGTCAAGGGCGCCACGCAACAGAAGCCTTTCGCAGAGCTACTCGACGATATCCTCGCGGCGCGGGCCCGCGGCCTCACCAACCTCAGGCTCGGGCTGGAGGTGGGCCTCGGCGAGATGGAACGGACCGCAACCCGGGAGAAGGTAGCCATAATCTTCACCGACGCCATGCACAACGTCGGCGAAGACCCCTCGCCCATCGCCGAGAAGTACCAGACGCTGCACGTGATCGGCACCTCGCTCGAGGACGGCCGCGTACGCGCCTGCCAGGACCTCGCGGAGCGCGGCCGGGGAAGGTGCGTCTTTGTCGAACACATGGAAGACATCCCCTCGGCCGTCAACTACTGCCTGTCCGGGGCATGAGAGGCGAAGAACGCGAGCCGACGGCGCGAGGGCCTCTACCGGTAGACCCGGCGACGGGGGCCAGGGTCTGCAAGCTGTGCGAGAAGCCATAGAGGTGCCGGCGGCGGGCATGGCCGCCCTCCCGCACACCCCCGAGGCTCCTGGGGCCATGAAGGAAACCATGGGGCTTGACGGCCTGAAGGACTCGCACAGCCTGGTAGCGGACGTCTCCTTCCACCGGGCCGTCGCGGCCGCCTCCGGGAACAGGCTGCTCAGCGTGTTCATCGACTCCGTGTACCTGGCCGCGGGGAGGTTGTACAGCGAAGCCATCCCGGGGCGCGGACCGGGTGAGACGTCCGCAGGTACCGAGCAGGAAGGAGCCCAGGAGAGCGACCGACCGAACTAGAGTCGGCTCGCAAGCCCGCTAGGTCGCCGCCTGCTCCGTGATGGTGAATAGCGCTGGCAGATCCTCGTTTGCAGGAACTCCGAGTTCGTCTCCTACTCGGAGGTGAAGTGGAGGCCCCAGGCGAGGCAGATCGGGTCGGGGCCCACGGGCTCACGTCGCCCCGGACGGCTCCGCGAAGAAGCGCAACAGCCTCTCCCCCTCCTCGTCCAAGGAGCTGCGGGTCTCATCGGGTAGGGTGCCGAACGGCTCGATCTCCAGCCGCGCCGAGCCCCCCTCCCTCTCGACCTTCCAGGTGCCCGCGACGAAGCCGTCGACGAGGAACGTCGCGCGTACCCGTCCCGCCGAGAGGAAGACCCGGGCGCGGTGCTCGTCCGCGATCACCCGCGTCCGGTCCGCGTGGGCGAGCAGGACGTTGTCGTACTCGGGCAGGAAGCGGACGGGCGCCGGGGCGTCCGCGCCGGGGAGGGGGGCGTCCGGCAGGTCGAACAGCTCCCTGCCCCCCTCGTCACGGAAGGCGCGCAGCTCGGGCCTGAGCGCCTCGACGTGCTCCTTGAGCCGCGCCATGCCGAGGTAAGCCTGTGCGTCGCCCGTCGTCGCGGGGCCGAACGCCGCGAGGTAGCGCAGGATCAGGGCGCGCGGGCTCCCCGAGCCCGAGGGCGCCTCGCCGAGCCAGGACTCCGAGGTCGCGTAGGGCGGCCTGCCGGAGAACCCCCACGCGGCGCCTACGGACGGCACCTGCACCATCGGCAGGTACGTGCGCGCGGCGTAGGCCAGGGCCTCGGGGTCCCGGTCCGGGTAGAGCCCGGCCAGATGGGAGCGCAGCTCGCCGTAGGCGCGCGGCTCCTCGTCGAGGTACGCGCGGGCGGCGGCGACGATGCGCTCCGCGTCGAGGCCACGGGCCCGTTTGCCGAAGAAGGAGTTCAGGGCGCGCGAGAGCGCGGGCTGGAGGGCGGGGCGCAGGAGCAGGTAGTCCTCCGCGGTCATCAGGTGCAGGGTCGAGCGCATGAGCGTTGCCCGGACGATCTTCCGCTCCTCCAGGGCGTGCGTCAGGTCCCGCGGACGGAACCCTTCGAGCCGCGTCCAGAGCCCGGCGTAGGGCGGGGAGACCACCTGGGCCTGAAGGCCGATCAGGCGGCCGACGGCTTCGGGGACGGGGAGCGCCTCGCGGCCCAGCAAGATCTGCCGGGCGAGCGTCGCCCTGTTGAGCTCGCGGAGGGTAAGGGTGCGTTCCGGCGCGGGCATCGTCGTCCTCAGGCCGGGGACGCGAGAGTTGCGGCGGGCCGCCGGCTCACCAGGGGAGCGGCTCGCCGTCGCGGAAGAAGCCGCCCGTGGGCCCGCCGTCGGTGAGGGTGGCGGCCCAGGCGACGCTCGCGGCGCCGTCGGGGATCGGGCGGGCGCCCATAGCCTCCATGCCGGGGGCGGTCGCGGTGAGGCCCGGGTCCACGGAGTTGACGAGTATGCCCGTGTCCCTCAGCTCGGCGGCCAGCTTCGAGGTCAGGGCGTTCAGCGCGGCCTTGGAGATCGCGTAGGTCGCCGCGCCGCCGCCCGTCGTTAGCCCGAATTGGGGCTCGCCGTGCGAGCCGGCCCCGCTCGCCACGTTGACGATCCGGCCGTGCGCGCTCTCGCGGATCATGGGCAGAAACGCCTGTGTTACCCGCCAGGCGCCGAAGAGGTTCGTCTCGAAGACGGCCCGCGCGGCCTCCAGGTCCGCGGCGGACGCCGTCTCGGACCAGTCGGCGTAGGCGGCCGCGTTGTTGACCAGCACGTCCAGGCCGCCGAGCTCGCCCCGGAGCTCGGCGGCGAGCGAACGGGCGCTCGCGGCGTCGCGGACGTCGAGCGCCTTGGGGCGCACGTCCGAGCCATCGCCGTCAAGCTCCCTCGCGGCGGCGCCGGCCTTCCCGAGGTCCCGGGCGGTCAGGACCACGGTCATGCCCCGCCGGGCGAGCTGTCGGGCCGCCTCGAGCCCTATGCCGTGGCTCGCGCCGGTGATCAAGGCCGTCTTCGGAGCGCCTCCCCCATCCGCCAACGGAGCCTCCAATCCCCTGTCGCCAGGTCTACGGATTCGCCACCTACGGAGCATTGTACAGGGGCGGAATCCGGCTCCCTACCCCCGCCCCGCCGGTATACTCCGCTGCATGAGGACGGGCACGGAGAAGCTGCCGGAGAACGTGGAGCTGATGGTGCTCGATTCTTCGGGGAACCTCCGGGAGGACGTGGGGTCGGATGAGCTGCCGGGGTACCTCTCCGACGGGGACGCGCTCGTGTGGTGCGACGTCTCCAGCCAGGACGGCGGGGAGGACGGGCCCTACGTGCGGCTGCTCTCGGAGGCGTTCGGCTTCGACGGGCTCACGATCGAGGACTGCTTCACCGAGAGCCATCTGCCCAAGGTCGACGACTACGGAGAGTACCTGTTCGTGGTGCTGTTCTCGTTCGGCCTCTCCGGCGAGGGGAGCCGGCTGGTCACCGCCGAGATCGACATGTACGTGGGCAAGAACTTCGTCGTGTGCGTGCACCCGAAGCCCGTGGCGGAGCTCGGGCGGGTGCGGGAGAAGCTGAGGGCCGGGGACGCGTTCGTCTCTGCGTCGGCGTCGAGGATAGCCCACACCGTGCTCGACGCCGTCGTCGACGAGTACCTGCCGATCATGGACGCCCTCTCGGCCCGGGCCGACGAGGTAGAGGCGAAGCTCCTCGGGGGCGACGAGAACGTCTCCACCCGGGCGCTCGACGACCTCTTCGGCCTCAAGCACCTGCTCACCTCGCTCAGGAGGATCGCGCTCCCCCAGAGGGACAGCGTCACGACGTTCACCCGGCCGACGACGCCGCTGGTGCCGGAAGAGGACCAGATGTACTTCCAGGACATCCTCGACCACCTCAACCGGGTCATGGACTCCATCGAGTCCACGCGCGACTACCTCTCCAGCACGATGGAGATCTACACGACCCGCGCCACCCAGCGCATAAACCAGGGCATCCAGAAGCTGACGGCCATCTCGACCGTGGTCCTGCCGCTTACGCTCATCACGAGCGTCTACGGGATGAACTTCGAGAACATGCCCGAGCTCGCCACCCGCTACGGCTACTTCGTCGTCCTCGCCGTCCTGCTGACGATCGGGACGATCATGCTCTACTACCTCCACCGCAGGAGGATGCTCTGAGGGCGGCCCCCGCTCCTGCCCGCGAAGCGATGGGATCGCCGAGAACCGACGGATAGAAGCTCGCGGCTACAGAACGCTTTACTTTGCGCGGGGTAGGGGCTATACAGCCCTTGTGATCGAGGGTGAGGACAAGGGCTCCCGCGGCAGGAGGCGGCGCTTCGTGCGGGGAGGAGAGGATGCATCCGGGCGCGAGCCGGGTCGCATAAGGCGCCGGTTGCAGGAGCGGCCCCGGATACGGCCGAAGGTCTACGGCTACCTCTCTCAGGAGAAAGAGTCCCTCAGGCAGGGGTTCGCGGCGCTGTTCATCTCGTCGGTGGGGGAGCTCGTCGCGGGGATCGCGCTCGCCGGCATCACGGACACGCTGGACCAGCTTGTCGGGCTCGCGGTCCTGATCCCGGCGGCCATCGGGATGCGGGGCGCCATCTTCGGGGCGATGGGGAGCCGCATCTCGACGGCGATACAGACCGGCCTCTTCAGCTTCTCGTTCAGGAGGGGCGTGCTGGCGGAGAACGTCCAGGCCGCGGCGGTCCTCTCGCTCATCTCGGGGGTGTTCCTGGCGTTTCTCGCCCGGTATCTCTGCGACATCCTTGGGGTGGAGACGCGGCTCTCCGTCTTCGACTACGTCGTGATCTCGACCGTCGGCGGGGTGATCGCGGGGACGTTCTTGCTGGGCATCACGGTGCTCGTGGCTCGGGTGAGCGTCGCGCGCGACTGGGACATGGACAACATTGCGGCGCCGATGATCACGGCGGCGGGCGACATCCTGACCCTCCCGTCGCTCGTCGTCGCGACCTACCTTATAGGCATCCCGATCTTCTCGAGCGTGTTCGCCGTCGCCCTGATCGCGGTGGCGCTCGGGGCGGTCGCCGCCGCCTTCAGGCTCGGCGTCCCGAACCTGAGGCGCATCCTCGCCGAGTCGCTGCCGATCCTGGCGCTCACGGGGACGGTGACGATCCTCGTCGGGGTGGCGCTTCAGGACCGCGAGGAGCAGTTCACGACGCTGCTGGCGCTCTCCATCCTGCTCCCGGCGTTTCTGCAGGAGGGCGGCGCCCTGGGCGGCATCCTCTCCAGCCGCCTCTCGTCGAAGGTACACCTCGGGCTCCTGGCGCCGCGGGGGCTGCCCTCGGTCGGCGCCTTCCGGGACTTCACCCTGATCTACATCTTCGCCACCGGGGTCTACCTGTTTATCGGGGGGGCGTCGCACGTTCTCGCGGTGACGCTCTTCTCCCCCGAGGCGAGCCCCGGGTTCGGGGCGATGCTCGGGATCAGCGCCCTCGCGGGCCTCATAGCGACGACGGCGGCCGTGTTCGCGGCGTACTACGGGAGCGTCCTCAGCTACCGCTTCGGGCTCGACCCGGACACGTACGGCATCCCGATCATCACCGCCGCGGTGGACCTGCTCGGATTTATGAGCCTTATAATAGCCATGATCGTTTTCGGATTGGCCGGTTAGGAGCCCTGTCACACATGCGCGACGCCCGACCCAGGAACCTCAAAGAGATGATCTCGGAGGCGAAGAACACCTCCGAGCTCATGGTGGACCTGGCCTACGCGGCCCTGTTCTACAACTCGGAGGACTTCTCCGAGGAGGTGATACGCCTCGAGAGGCGCCTGAACGACCTCGTCTTCGACATGAGGAGCCTCGCCATCTTCGCGGCGCGCAGCCACGCCGACGCCGAGCAGATGGCCGGCATCCTCCAGGTCGTTCAGGACATAGAGAAGATCGGCAACGCCGCGACCGACATCGCCAAGATCGTCGAGAAGAAGCTCGGCATCCCGCCCGAGCTCCTCCAGGACCTCCCGGCGGCCGAGGAGATCACGAGCCGCGTCCACATCGCCCCGGAGAGCGCCCTGGACGGCCGGAGCCTCGACGAGCTGGACCTCCCCGTGGAGACCGGGATGCGCCCGATCGCCATCCGCAGCGGCTCCGAGTGGAACTTCGACCCCGAGCCCGAGGACGTCCTCCGGGCGGGCGACGTCCTCTTCATGCAGGGCCCGCCCGAGGGGGTCGCGGAGATCCGGGAGTTCGCGGGCGCCCCCGTCGCCCGGCACACGCCGCACGCCGGCGACGGGGGCGCCCCGCCCGAGGGGCTCTCGGAGCTCGAGCGGGCGGTGGACATCCTTATCGAGATGAAGAACCTCTCCGAGGTCGCCGTGGGGCTCGCCTACTCGGCGCTCCTGTACTACGACGCGAGGCTCGCGCGCGAGGTGGTTGCGATCGAGGACGAGATGGACGAGATGCGCTACCGTATCGAGCGCTGGGTCCTCCTCGCCGCCCGCAGGATGGAAGACGCGCCGCGCCTGCGCGGCATCCTGCACCTCGCGACCGCCTCGGAGACGATCGCCGACTGCGCCCAGGAGATGGTCTGGATCGTGGAGAAGGGCGAGGAGGTCCACCCCGTCCTCTCGGCCGCCGTCGGGGAGTCCGACGAGATCGTCCTGAAGCTCACCGTCTCCCCGGGCTCCCCCGCGGACGGCCGAACCCTCGGCTCCCTGCGGATAGAGACCGAGACGGGGATGTACGCCCTCGCGGTGAACCGCGCGGGGCGCTGGACCTACCGCCCGCGCGACGCCTACGCCCTGAGGGGCGGCGACTCCCTCCTCGTCACGGGCGCCCCCGAGGGCCTCGAACCCCTGGCCGATCTCTTCGGCCAGGAGCTTGAGGAGCCGCAGTAATCAGGGGCGGCATCCAGGGGAAGCTCGCGACCCTCGGCACGAAGGGGGAGGCGGGCCCGCTGTTGGGCGCGCTGCTCTTCTGGGTCCCCCTGGCCCTGCTGGGGCTGTACATGTACTGGACGCTCATGGACCGCTTCCGGGGCCTGACCGCGTCGCTGAGCACGGAGTCGCGCGACATCCTCACATACATGATGGCCGGGGAGGAGATCCTCTCCGGGGCCGTCCCCTACCGGGACTTCTTTATCGAGTACCCGCCGGGGAGCCTCCCGTTCTTCGTGCCGCCGGCCCTCGTCTCGGAGGGCCCGGCCTCGTATGCCGCGGCCTTCGCCTCTGAGATGGCGCTCCTGCTCGTCGCCTCGCTCGTCCTGACGGCGCTCTCGGCGCGCGCTCTGGGCCTCCCCTGGCCCGTCGCTGCCCTAATCTTCGTCGCGGCGGCGGTCCTGCTCAACCCTATCGCCGTGACCCGCTACGACGCCGTCGTCGCCCTGACCGTCGCCGCGGCGGTCGCGCTCGCCGTGCGGTCGAGAGAAGGAGGCACCGCCTCCTCGCTCGCGCTCGCCTTCGCATGGGTCTCCCTCGGGGTCGGGACGGCGGCGAAGCTCGTCCCGGCGCTCGTGGGGCCGCCGCTCGCCCTCTTCGCGGCCCGGCTCGGGGGATGGCGGGCGTTCGTCGGGGGTCGGCGATCTTCGGGCTCGTGGTGGCGGCCTTTTTCGTGCCGGCGTTCGTGCTGGGTGGCGGCGGCTTTCTGGAGAGCTTCGCGTACCACGCGGAGCGGGGGTTGCAGGTCGAGTCCGTGGGGGCCTCGGTCCTGATGAAGCTCGGCTACGCCAGGGAGGTGGTCTACGAGTTCGGGGCGTTCGACGTCAAGGGGCCGGGCTTCGGGTTCTGGAGCTCGATGAGCCTGCCCATCACCGGGGCCCTGGTCGTCGTCACGGCGGCGGTGATGTACCGGGAGCATCTCGTGGGGCGGTTCGCGACCGCCTCCGTGCCCCGCTACGCGGCGGCGTTCGTGCTCGCTTTTACCATCGGCTCGAAGGTGCTTTCTCCGCAGTACATGATCTGGCTGCTGCCCCTGATCCCCCTGTGCGCGGGGGGGCTCTGGCTTCTCGGCGCCTCGGGGCTCTACCTCGGGGCCTGCTGGGCCACCTCGCAGATCTTCCCCGAGCACTACGACCGGCTCCTCTCGATGGACGGCTCCGCGATCGACCTGCTCCTGGAGCGCAACCTGATCCTCATCGTCCTGTGGGTCCTCATGCTCGTGCTCCCCCCGGGGGACGAGCGGGGACCCGTGAGCCCGGCCCCGGAGGGGGCACGGGCGTGACGCGCTTCTTGCCGGTGGCCGTGCTGGTCCTCCTGCTCCTGCCGGTCTTCGGCTTCGCGCCGGGGACGCAGACCGACGCCCGGGAGGCTCGCCTCGCAGCGAGCCTCGTCCCCGAGGTGGCGAGATACGCCGACCGCCCGACCGTCAAGCCCGAGTCTGAGTACGACGTGGACGGCGACGTCTGGCGCGTCGCCTTCGTGGAGGGGGCCTCCGGGAGCACGGTGGCCCGCGTCGAGGTGATCGACGACACGGGCGAGACGGGGAGGGTCGACGTCTCGCCGGCGGCGGACACGCTCGCATACCCGGAGCTCTCCGAGGGCGAGGCGATAAAGCTCGCCACGGCGATCCCGGAGGTGCGCCGGGAGCTTCTGGAGCACCCCCCCTACACCGCCCGCGCCGAGTACGACGAGGGCGAGTGGACGGTCCACTTCGAGGTCGAGGAGGAGGGCGCCGTCGGCGGCATGCCCGTCGGGGACGAGGGGCGCAAGGAGGTCGCGCGGGTCGGCATCGACGACGCGACCTGGCAGTCCAACTTCGTCTGGACGGGGGACCAGGTCGGCTGGCACATGGCCCGCGGCGACTACGGCGCCTACGGCAAGCAGGCCAACTACTGGTACGTCTGGGGCACTTTGGCCTTCCTGTTCGCCGCCGCCTTCTGGCGCACGGACAAGCTCCTCTCGCTGAGGAACCTCGACGTGCTGGCGATCCTGGGCTTCCTCGTCTCCCACGGCTTCTTCCGGGCGGGGGACTCGTTCTGGGCCACGGTGCTGTGGTACCCGCCGCTCCTGTACCTCCTCGGCCGGACGATCCTCATGGGCTTCGGCTACGGGGAGAGGGTCGGGAAGACGAGCAACCTGCCGACGGGGGTCCTGTTCGTCCTCGCGGCGCTCGCGAGCGGGTTCCTGCTCGCGCTCAACCTCGACTCGCGCGTCATCGACGTCGGGTACGCCGGCGTCGTGGGGGCCGACAGGATCCTGGACGGCACCCTCCCCTACGGGAACATGCCCGACGACGTCGGGACCGGCGACACGTACGGGCCGCTGAACTACCTGATCTACGTCCCCTTCAACCTGATCTTCGGCTTCTCCGGCCAGTGGGACTTCCTCCCCGCCGCCCACGGGGCGACGGTCTTCGCGTTCGTCGTCGGGGCCGCGGCCCTCCTCGTCGCAGGCTGGCGCTACGCGGGGCCCAAGGGGGCGGCGGCGCTCTTCTTCGCCTGGGCGGTCTTCCCCTACACCCTCTACACGACGAACAACAACACCAACGACGTCATCGTCGCCGCGGTCATGGCGATAGGGCTCGCGACCGCCACCCTGCCCGTCGCGCGCGGCGCGGCGGTCGCGGCGGGCTTCGCGATCAAGCTCTTCCCCCTCGTCCTCGCCCCCCTGTGGATGCTCCACGGCGGCGTGGAGAAGCGCGGGCGCATCCTGGACTTCGTCCTCGGCGGGGTGGCCGTCGTCCTCCTCAGCTTCTGGGTCCTCGCCCTCGACGGCGACCCCGTAGGGGCGGTGCAGCTCTTCTACGAGAAGACCCTGGGCTTCCAGGGCCAGCGGGAGAGCCCGTGGACGATCTTCACGCAGGTGCCCCAGCTCGCCTTCCTCAAGGGGCCGCTGGAGTTCGGGGCGATAATCCTCGCCTTCGTCGTCGCCGTCTTCCCGAGGAGGCGCACCGTCCGGCGCCTCGCCGCCTTCTCGGCGGCCCTCATCATCGCCTTTCAGCTCACCTTCAACTACTGGTTCTACCCCTACGTCACCTGGTTCGCCCCCTTCGTCTTCCTCGCCCTCCTCGTCGAGACGAACGCGAAGACGGCCCTGGACGGCGACCCGTCCGCCGGGGCGCCGGAGGGGGAGGATGCCCGTGGGGACGAGCGAGGATCGGAGGCCTGACCCGGCCGGGCCTCGACATCGAGGCGCCCGGACCGTCGCGGCGGGACCTGATTGCCCCGTACGCCCGCTGGATGGACGCCCCGAAGACGGCCCCGCCGCCGGCAGCTTCGCACCCAGGAGCAGGAGACCGGCTGGTACGAGGGGGAGGCGGAGTCCCGGGCCAACGTCACCCTCACGGCGTACGAGCGTTCGACCCTTCATCCCCGCCAGTTTGATGGAAGTAGACTAACGCAACCGCAAGGCCGAGTTCGGCATCAAAATCGGGGGGCCGGAGTACCGCAACAGGGGCTACGGCACCGGGACCACGCGCCTGATGCTCGACCACGCCTTCGACACCGCCGGCCCGCACGGCGGCATGCTCGGCGTCTTCGAGTTCAACGCAGGGGCGATCCGGGCCTGCGGGAAGGCCGGCTTCAAGGAGAAGATAGGGCGCCGCAGGCAGAGCCCCTTCGCGGGCGGGAGGATGTGGGACGGGATCTGGATGGACCGCCCGAGCTCGGAGTTCGGGGCTCCGGGACCGGGCGAACAGCCTGACGGGGGCTACCCCCGCCCCTCCCTCGCCTCGCGCCACCGGTCCAGCCGCTCCCTGATGGGCGCCTCGGCGCCGCTCTCCTTCGGCTCGTAGTAGACCTTCCCGAGAGCTCCTCGGGCAGGTAGCGGTCGTTCATCCCCTCCGCCGAGTCGTCGTGCAGGTAGCGGTAGCCCGCGCCGTAACCCTCGCCCTTCATGAGCCCGGTCGGCGCGTTCCTGAGGTGCATGGGGACCTCGGGCTGGGGCCGCGGCGGACGTCCTCGAGGCGGCCCCCACCGCCTTGTAGGAGGCGTTGGACTTGGGGCGGAGGCGAGGTAGGTCGTGGCCTGGGCGAGCGGGATGCGCCCCTCGGGCATCCCCACGAGCCGCACGGCCTCCGTCGCGGCCACGGCCAGCGGCAGGCCGTGCGGGTCCGCGTTGCCGATGTCTTCGGAGGCCAGGATCACGAGCCGCCGCGCGATGAACACCGGGTCTTCGCCGGCCTCGATCATGCGCGCCAGGTAATGGAGCGCCGCGTCGGGGTCGCCGCCGCGCACGCTCTTGATGAACGCGCTCACGACGTCGTAGTGCTCCTCCCGCCCATAGCGTAGAGCCCTCTCCCCCACCGCCGCCTCGACGTCCCCGACCTCGACCGTCCCCGCGAGGAGCCCGCGGCGACCTCCAGGGCGTTCAGGAGCCTCCGCCCGTCGCCCCCGAGAGCCGCATGAGGTACTCCTCCGCCTCCGGAGAGACCCCGACCCCGAGCGCCTCGCGCCCCTCTCCAGCAGCCCGCGCATCCCCTCCTCCGAGAGCGGGCGCAGGCGGAGGACGCGAGAGCGGGAGAGGAGCGGGGCCGTGACCTCGAAGGACGGGTTCTCCGTCGTCGCCCCCACGAAGTCCACGAGCCCCTCTTCGAGGGCGGGCAACAGGGCGTCCTGCTGGGCCTTGTTGAAGCGGTGTACCTCGTCGACGAAGAGGAGGGTGCCGCGCCCCTCGTACTTGAGGCGCTCGCGGGCGGCGTCCAGAGCGCCGCGGAGGTCCTTGACCCCGCTCGTCACGGCGCTCAGGGGGATGAACTCCTCCTCCGACACCTCGGCCAGGGCGCGGGCCAGCGTGGTCTTCCCGGTGCCGGGGGGTCCCCACAGCACGATCGCGCCTACCCTGCCCCCCTCGACCGCCCTGCGCAGGGGCCTGCCCGGCCCCGTCAGGTGCTCCTGGCCCACCACCCCGTCGAGGTCCCTCGGGCGCAGGCGCTCGGCGAGCGGCGCCCGGCGGGCGAGGGCGTCGGCGCCCTGTGAGTCGAAGAGGTCCATGAGCCCAGTATATTGCCGCGGACGGGATAGGGTCCCGCGCCCCGCGCGGAGCCGCTGTAAGATGGGCACGCCCCGACCGAGATCCAAGGAGAACTACCCTGTCCGCCGAAACCCGGAGCCCCGCCCCCCTCATCCTGACGCTGAAGATGGACGACGAGTCGCAGGGGCGCTTCGACCGCCTGCGCGAGGCCCACTTTCCGCCCGAGCGCAACCACCTCGCGGCGCACCTCACGCTCTTCCACCACCTGCCCGGCGAGCGGGAGGGCGAGATCGTCGAGGAGATAGAGAAAACGTGTGGGCGCCAGGCGCCCATCACCCTGAGGGCGGCGGGGCTCCTGTTCATGGGCCGCGGCGTGGCCTACAAGCTCGAAGCGCCGGAGCTCGTCGGCCTACGGAGGCGACTGGCGAAAGTCTGGGAGCCCTACCTGACGAAGCAGGACCAGCAGGGCCTCAGACCCCACGTCACGGTGCAGAACAAGGTCTCGCCGGAGAGGGCGCGCGCCCTGCACGACGAGCTCGACGCGTCCTTCTCCCCCTTCGAGGTCCGCGGTGAGGGCCTCAGCCTCTGGCGCTACCTCGGCGGCCCGTGGGAAGAGATAAGCACTTACCGTTTCCGTGCCTGATCCAGAAACGCACCGTCCCCACACGGGCACGCTCCAGGTCGAGATCACGGCCCGACGATCCGCGGGGCACCGGCAAGGGAACCCGATCATCGTTCCGGCTCTGCTACCGCCCGGTCAGCAAGGCACCCTAGACGCCCGAGACCTCCACGAGCTCGATGAACAGCACGGCCAGCCGGGACACCTTCGGCCTCGCCGCGCCCGCGGTCGGCTCCTGCGTCCGCAGGAGTTCGACGAAACCCTGGGTCGTGCGCCGACGCCCGACCCAGATGCCGCGTGGAGCGTGCCGCCCGGCGGCGGCACCAGCGTCCGAAACCGTACTCGAAGAAGTGGGATAATTTTTCGTCCCACCGAAGGCATAGGAGGTAGACGTGAGTTCTCCGAAGTTCCGCTTGCAGGAAGCCACCATCGACGACATCCACTCGGCGTTCAGGTCGGGCGAGCTGACCTGCCGCAGGCTCGTGGAGCTCTACCTGGCCCGCATCGAGGCCTACGACAAGAGCGGTCCGGGGTTGAACGCCATCATCACGGTAAACGAGAACGTGCTGGCGCAGGCCGAGGAGCTGGATCTCTCCTTCCAGCAGAGCGGAGAGCTCGTGGGGCCGTTGCACGGCATACCCGTCCTGCTCAAGGACCAGGCGGAGACGGCCGGCATCCGCACGACGTTCGGCTCGGTCGCGTTCGAGGGGTACGTGCCCGAGGAGGACGCCACCGCGGTGGGGAGGCTGAAAGAAGCCGGGGCCCTGATCCTCGCGAAGACCAACCTCCCGGACTTCGCGACCTCCTGGTTCGCCTACTCCTCCGCGGGCGGGGAGACGAAGAACCCCTACGATCTGGATCGGGACCCCGGCGGCTCGAGCAGCGGCACGGGGGCGGCGGTCGCGGCGAACCTCGGGGCCGTCGGGATCGGCGAGGACACCGGGGGCTCCATCCGCGTCCCCTCCTCCTTCGACAACCTTGTCGGGGTGCGGGTCACGACGGGCCTCATAAGCCGCAAGGGCATGTCGCCGCTCGTGGTCTTCCAGGACACCGCGGGCCCCATGACCCGCACCGTGAGGGACGCGGCCGCCCTCCTGGACGTGCTCGTGGGCTACGACCCCGAAGACCCGTTCACCGCGTCCGCGACGCTCGCCAGGGACGCCGGGGGCTACAGGAGCGGCCTCGAAGAGGGCGACCTCAGGGGGCGAGGATCGGCGTGCTGCGCGACGCGTTCGGGGCGGACGAGGATCCGGATTCGGGCCAGGTAAACAGCGTCGTCGGGGGGCGATCGAGGCGATGCGGGCGCGGGCGCGGAGATCGTGGACCCCGTCAGCATGCCGGAGCTGATGCGCTTCATAGAAGTGACCTCCCTCTACCTCTCGCAGTCCCGCTACGACATCGACGGGTTCCTCTCCAAGAGGCCCGGCTCCCACACGATAGGGGAGCTCTACGACTCCAAGCGCTTCCACCCGCGCCTGGACCTCTTCACGGCGATAGCCGAGGAGGCGCCCGTCGATCCCGAAGAGGACCCCGATTACCACAGGGGCCTCGCCGCCAGGGAGGAGTTTCGAAGGGCCATCCTCAACCTGATGGCCTCCGAGCGCCTCGACGCGATCGTCTACCCGAACTCGCAGGTCCTCCCGCCCACGAGGCAGGAGCTCGACGACTGGAAGTGGACGGTCCTGACCTTCCCGACCAACGCGCTGATAGCGGCGCAGGCGGACTTGCCGTCCATATGCCTCCCCGCCGGGTTCGCCGAAGGGGACGTGCCGGTGGGCTTCGAGCTCGTCGGGAAGCCCTACGGCGAGGCGGAGCTGCTGAAGCTGGCCTACGCCTACGAGAAGGCGGCGAGCCCGCGCAAGCCCCCGGCGAGCACCCCGCCGCTCCCCGACGAACCGCGGTAGACCGCGCCGCTCCAGCCGTAAACGAGCGGCTGTGAGAGCCAGGCCCGCCAGGAGCGCGCCCCGCTACGGGTAGCGGCAGACCCCTCCCGTACCGTCGGGAGAGGACAAAGAGCTGGAGCTCGCACTCCGGGAGTGGGTGGAGTCGCTCAGCGCGAGCCTCCCCTGGCGGGCCTCGGGCCTACCGCGACTTCTCTTCGTAACGCTCGTCGTGCTCGCGGCGCTGGCGGTCCATGCGGCGGGCGGCTTCGAGGACGTCGTCGGGGTAGAGGCTCGCCAGGGCGCCCGTCTCCAGGACCTGCTCGACGGAGTGCTCCGGGATCATCATCCACTCCGCCGCGTGCGGCACCGGCAGGGGCTTGTTCAAAACCTTGTAGACCGCCCACACCACCCAGCGCCCCGGACGCGAACTCGACAGGAACCTCAACGACGACACCTCCAGAGAGACCTTTCTACGGTACTTGCGGGAGTATCGCATTTGTTCCCCCCGCGAGCAGCGCGCGGAGGCCAGCTTGTAGAATCCCTCCCTCACAAGGAGCTAGCGGGGAGGTCCGGTCGTATGAAGCTGGAGAACAAGGTGGCGGTAGTGACGGGGGCGGGGAGCGGCATCGGGCGGGCGACGGCGCTCAAGTTCGCGCGCGAGGGGCGAGGGTCGTCGTCGCGGAGTACAACGAGGAAGGCGGCCGGGAGACGGTCCGTATGGTCGAGGAGGCCGGAGGAGAGGCGCTCTTCGTGCACACGAACGTGGCGAGGTTCGAGGAGGTCGAGGCGGCGGTGGACCGGGCCGTGGAGGCTTACGGCTCGCTGAACGTGATGTTCAACAACGCGGGCACCGGGCACTACGCGCCGCTTCTGGATCACGAGCCGGGGGATTACGAGCGCGTTGTGCGCGTCAACCAGTTCGGCGTCTACCACGGCATCCTCGCCGCCGGGCGCAAAATGCGCGACCTCGGTGTTGCGGGCACGATCGTGAACACCGCCTCGGTCTACTCGTTCTACGCCACCCCGGGCGTCTTCGGGTACCACGCGGCCAAGGGCGCCGTGAAGATCATGACCCAGGCGGCGGCGCTCGAGCTCGCGCCGTTCGGGATACGGGTCGTGGGCGTGGCGCCGGGGGCGGTGGACACCCCGATCATCCAGGGCTACAAGGACATGGGCATGAACGACCTGCTCGCCAACGCCCAGATGCGCCGCAGGATCATCGCCCCCGAGGCGATCGCGGACGTCGTCGCCCTCCTGTGCACGGACGAGGCCGACGCCATCAACGGCTCCGTGGTGATGGCCGACGACGGCAACGCCGAGTTCAAGTAGGGCAAACCTTTCGATGCTCGCGTGTACAATTACCCGCGTGAATGAGCGAGAGTTCGACGAGCTCGTGGAGCGCGCCCTCGACGGGGTGCCGCCGGAGCTCTCGCAGTACCTGGAGAACGTCGTCATCGTCGTCGAGGACTGGCCCGAGGAGTACATGCTGACCGAGGGCGAGGACGACACGCTCTACGGTCTCTACGAGGGGGTGCCTATCACGGAGCGCGGCTCGAACTACTACGGCCTGCCCGACAAGATCTCCATCTTCCGCGGCCCGCTGGAGCGGGACTTCCCGCCGGAGAATCTGGAGGAGGAGATCCGGGTGACGGTGGTGCACGAGATTGCCCACTACTTCGGCTTCGACGAGGCGCGCATCTCGGAGCTGGGGTGGGGATGAGGGACGAGCCGAAGGCCCCGGAGCCCGTCGCCGTCGAGCAGCGCGTCGACGCCCCTGCCGAGAACGTCTCGTCCTACATCGGCGACTTCCGCAACGCCAAGGAGTGGATGGTCGGCGTGGAGGGGATCGAGAAGCTCTCCGAGGACTCGTACCGCCTGATGCTGGAGAGCCCGGTCGGTCGCCTCACGCCGGAGGCCCGGGTCCTCGAGCACGGGAACGGCCTGATCCGCTGGTCGTACCTCACCACCATAGAGGGCGGCGGCGAGGTGACGGTCCTCCCGGAGGACGGGGGCGCCTCCTGCCTCGTCACCTACACCGGCGACTTCCGCCTCAAAAACAAGGCCCTGATGCGCGCCGCCCGCTTCGTCGGCATCGAGCGCTTCGCCCGCAGAAACGCCGAGCGCTCCCTCACGCGCCTCAAGCAGCTCATGGAAGCCCGGCGCTACGGGTGAGCATCGGGCCCTTCGAGATCCTGCTCGTCCTCGCCGTCCTCGCGCTCATCATAGGCCCTCGCCGCGTCACGGACATGGCAAAGTCGTTCGGCCGCGGCGTCCAGGAATTTGTCGCGGAGATCGGGGACAAGGGGTCCGACTCCAAGCGTGAGGCCATCGGCGACGGCGACGAGAAAGCGGACGAGAAGGACAAAGAAGCTACCAAAGGGACGAACAAACGCTAGACGGCTCCAACCCCTGGTCGAGGGCCAAAGATGGAGCCCCGCGACGGCGGCAGCGGCCCGGAACCTGCCGCAATCAGACAGAAGGAGAGGCCGATGGCGATACCCCGCCATCGGCCTCTCCGTCGTTTCGCGTCCGTGGCCGACCGCGAGGGCCGGCCACGATGGGACTATCCCCGTCTGTTACGGGCGGTTGCGGCCGGTCCTGGCGCCCCAGGAGCCGCCGATGGCCCCGCCGATAAACGGGACGAGCAGCGCGAGGATGCCGGAGACGGTCAGGATCGTGCCGAGGTTCTGCGGGGCCTCGCCCTGCGCCTGCTGCTGCACGCCGCCCGGCACGGCCGGGAGCGTCACGCCCTGGAGGTTGTCTATGAGGCTCGCCCCCACGAGCGTGCCTATGATCGCCAGCAGGATCGTCAGCGCCAGCAGCAGGAGCGGCACGAGCAGGCCGTGCTTGAGCCCCGAGCGGCTCGCCATGCGCCCGGCGACGTAGCCGCCGATGATGAACGCTATGAGGAGCGTCAGGAGCACTCCGATAAGGGCGGCCGTCCCGCCCTCGGCGCCGCCGCCGACCCCCATGGCCCCGAGGATCGCGCCGACGATGCCGCCGACGATGCCGCTCAGGATCAAGCTGGCGCCCAGCGCGGCGAGCAGACCGAAGATCACGCTGATCCAGCTCGTGCCCCTGTCGGAGCTCTCGTCCCGACCGCCGCTGCTCCGCCGCTGCGCGTCTTCTCGCCCGCCGCGTCCCTCGTCGCGGGAACGGGCCTCGGCGCGCTCCTCGCGCGCCCTGCCGACGCTCCTCGTCCCGCCGCCTTCTTGCGGGTTGTCCATGTCGCGGCCCTGGGCGTCTATGTTCGGCCCGAGGCTCCCGTCGTCGCGGCCGCCCCTGCGGTTTATCTCCACCGCGTCCGGGTCGTTGCCGTGCGCCTGGGCCTCCCCGGGCTCCACCGGCCTGCCCTCGTCCCTGTCTCTGTTCCTACCCATGTTGCTCCCCTTTCGTTGGTAGATCTACCGTCAGGTGATCCCGTTTTCTTCCGAGGCCCTCGCCCCGATCCGGCTGCTCCGGCTAACTCCTGAGGCGGCGCCGGATCTTCCGCGTCGCCTCCTCAGTCTAGCCCGGGCTCGTCGAGCCCTTACGACGGGGCCTCGGTCTGGGCCATGAAGCGGTCGTAGAGAAGCGCGGCCAGCACGCCCCCGACGATGGGCCCCAGGATGTAGAGCCACACGCTCGTGAAGCTGCCCGACACGATCATCGGCCCCAGGGCACGCGCCGGGTTCACGGCGGCCCCCGTGATCGGGCCCGCAATAAAGATGCCGACCGCTAGCGCGAAGCCCGCCGCTATCGGGGCGATCGCGGCCGGTGCCCTATCGTCGGTGGCCACCGCCATCACCACGAACACCAGGATGAAGCCGATGAGCACCTCTATTAGGAACGCCCGAAGGTCTCCGACGCCCGCCGCGGGGGAAGGGGCCGCGAGCAATGCTTCGCTCCTGCCCGGGCCGCCGAACGTCAGCCAGGTGGCGAGAGCGGCGAGCACGGCGCCCACGAGCTGCGCCCCCAGGTAGACCGGGACGTACGCCCACGGGAACTTCTTCGCGGCGGCCATCCCCAGGGTAACGGCCGGGTTGACGTGCGCCCCCGATACGTGACCCACGGCGGCGACCACGGCCGCGAGGGCCAGCCCGAAGGCGAGCGCTATGGCCAGGGAGTCGTAGGCCGCGCCGGCCGTCGCGCGGCTCAGGATCGCCCCGACCGCGACGGCGGTACCGCCGAACACCAGGATAAAGGTGCCCACGAGCTCGGCCAGCGCCGCCCCGACCAGGTGGGAAGAGTCGATCTGGCTCCCGTATAGGCCACCGCCGCCCGACTCCTGCTCCTTCTCGTCGAGCGCCTGCCTGGCCCCTCGCCGGGCGAGGTCCTGCAGCACGCGGGCCTCCTCCGGCGGGGGCGCGGTGGCCGAGGAGGCGACGGATGCCCGGGCACCCCCGTCACCGTCCCCAACCACGCGGCGCACCTCGACGGCGTCCGGGTCGTTGCCGTAAGCCCGGGCCTCCCCGGGCTCGACCGGCCTGCCCCGGTCTCCGTCTCTACCCATGCTGCTCCCCTCTCGTGGTTTGACGGCCGCGGAGCTACCGCGCCGATTGCCGGAACCTCCGTCCCCGTCTTGGGAGTGGAGGTTCCGGCTGCCCTCCAGGCGGCGGTGCCGCCGGAAGGTTCGCCCCGCGGACGGGGCTTGGACTGCTTGCGCTAGCTCTGCCGCCTGGAGGTGCCGGAGGCGTCATCGATGTCGACCTCCTCCTTGCGCACGTCCTCCTCGACGACCTCCTCGTCCTGCACCACGTCCTTGCGCACGCGGACCTCTTCCTTGACTACGGCCTGCTTGCCAACGACGACCTCCTCCTCGACCACCGGCACGCTGACCTCGTCCTCGCCGATCTCGCCGGGGGAGGCGTCGCGGTCCACCGGCACGCGGTCCACCGAGACCTCCTCGCGCTTCTTCGGGACCGCGATCCTCTCGCGCTCGGTCCTCACGCGCTTTCTGACGTTGACCTGCCCGGCCTCGCGCTCGCGGACCCCGGCGCGAAGCTCCTCCTCGGAGCGCTGCACCCTCAGCTCGTCCTCGTCCTCGAGGTCGGAGCCTCTGCTCTGGCGCACGCCCTCGTCGTCCTCCGAGTGACCGCGGAACTCGCCGGACTCGGTGTCGCCCTCGACCATGCCGGGGCCGACCCTGCCGGCCTCGGCGTCGCCGGAGGTCGTGGCGTCGTCCCGCTCGTAGGCGCCGTAGGAGCCGCGCTCCTCCGTGCCGCTCGCGGCGGAGAGGCCGTAGTACTCGCGCACCTGGCGCTCGTAGTCGGGCGTGATCTCGTTGTCGTCGTCGAAGTGAGGGGCGTCCTTGACGGTCTGCTTGGGCTGGTTGACCTCGATGAAGCCCTGGCTCTTGTCGACGGTGCAGGCGTCCAGCGGTACCAGGGTGCTCCTGGTGCCGAAGAAGCCCATCTTCACGCCGATGTACTCGGGCTGGTCGTTCTCGTCCAGGAAGAGGTCGTCGACTTTGCCGATCTTCTCGCCGTTGGGATCGCGCACCGTGTACCCGGCGTACTCGTCCTCGACGGCCGTGAACCTGTCCGTGCGCTGCTCGTAATCAGACATCCTTGCTCCCTTGCTCCGTTGCTGTAACCAACACGCCCGCGCTCCTCGCCGGCGCTGCATAACCAGATGTATCCGTTACGGAGGGTGCGGAACCGCGTTTGAGCACCAAACGGGCCCGGCTGGTACGAAAGGCCCACGTTTGCGGACCACAAGACGTAGGTTCTGGCCCTGGATCCGTAGGAGAACCGGCCGAGGCCCGCCGTAGAAGACGCCCCCGGGCACGGTTTCGCGTCTCGCCGGCTGCGCCGGTGGAGCCCCGCGTCCGTCGCCGGGCCGTCCGCCGGAGACGAGGTGTTATGCTGCGAAGACGCCGAGTATAGGGCGAAGTGCGAGGTGTCGTGGAGAGGATGCGAAGAACATTGGGGGTCGACGTTTCAGGAAGCCCGGGAAGAGCCCGGGCGGCGCGGGTGATCGGGGAGAAGACGGGCGAGATCCTCGAGGCGTACGCGCGGCGGCTGGAAGAGGAAGGCAGCCTCCTCATTATCGGCCGGGGGAACACGCGCGGGCAGATAGAGAAGCAAGCCCGCGGGGTCTTGGAGCGCGCGGCGAGCGTCCTCAAGGGCGAGGAGAGGTCCCTGCTCGCGGTGGAGGAGGAGATCTACCGGAACATCGAGGACTCCGAAGAGCCCCTCAACCCGCACCCCGACGAGTCCTTCCGGGCCGGGGTGGCGCTGTGCAAGGAGACCGTCTCGGTCGTCGTCGACGACCTCACCCCCGGCACCTCGCCGCGCGAGATCGCCGAGATCGCGCTCTCCGTCCAGGAGATCGTCATGGATCGCATCTCCCGCATGGTGATGGCCTCCTTCGTGGACTACCTCCTCACCAAGGTCAAGGAGACCCAGGGCGAGGAGCGCAGGCGCTTCTCCCGCGAGCTGCACGACCGCCTGGCGCACGAGATGACGGTCGTCGGCCAGTGCCTCGACCTCCACAGGGTCCTGGAGGAGCGGGACCCCCGGAGGGCGCGGGAGAAGCTGGAGCTGGCGCAGAAGACGACCCGCGAGGCGCTGGAGCTGATGCGCACCTTCGCCCGCGAGCTGCGCGAGACCGAGACCTCCGACGGCTTGAGGATAGCCCTGCAGAACCTCATGAGGATCAGCGTCCCCTCCGGCGTCGACTCCGAGGTCGCCTTCGAGGGCGAGGAAGAGCACATGCCCGACTACGTGCGCGACCAGCTCTACATGATCCTGCGCGAGGGCGTGCGCAACGCCGTGGCCCACTCCGGCGCGGACAGCATAGTGGTCGAGGTAAAGATCTCCCCGCGCGAGGTCGAAGCCCTCGTCTGGGACCAAGGCCTCGGCTTCGAGAGCTCGGAGGAGGTCTCGGAGGGCATAGGCCTCTCCTCGATGCGCGAGCGCACCGAGCTTCTCGGCGGCTCCTTCAAGGTCGCCTCCGGGAAGGAGCGAGGGACGACGCTGGAGGTCCGCCTGCCCCTGATGCGGGAGAAGACCAAGTAGACGACCGGCCCATAAGGGTGCTCCTCGCGGACGACCACGCGATGGTTCGCGAGGGGATGGCGGAGATGCTCTCCTTGAACGAGGACGTCGAGGTCGTGGCCCAGGCCGGGAACGGCCGGGAGGCCGTGGCGCTGGCGAAGGAGACAGCGCCCGACGTGGTGATCCTGGACGTCGAGATGCCGGTGATGGGGGCGCAGGCCGCCACCACCCACCTGCTCAGGCTCTCGCCGGCGCCGAAGATCGTGGTCGTCACCGTGTTCGCCGACCGGCGCCTGGTGCGCGAGCTCCTGGGGCTCGGGGCGAGCGCGTTCCTCACCAAGGGCGCCTCGTCGCAGGACCTGATCTCCACGGTGCGCTCCGTCGCCCGCGGCACGCCGGGCAACGTGATCGTCTCGGTCCCCCGCGAGGACTACGACGCGGAGGGCCCCGCCGAGAGCGAGCTCTCCGGCCGCGAGGCCGAGGTCTTGCGCATGGTGGCGCGGGGCGCGGGCAACAAGGAGGTCGCGCAATCCCTCCACGTCTCCGAGACCACCGTGAAGCGGCACCTCTCCAACATCTACGACAAGCTCGGGGTGCGTACCAGGGGCGAGGCCGTGAGCAAGGCCGTCTCGGAGGGTTGGATCTCTTCCTGGGACATCTCCCGCGACGACTAGGAAAGCCCCGAGACCGCCGCGCCGCTCGTCCTCCGAGTGCCGGCGGCAGCGCGTGGGAAGGTACCGCATGCCCCTATAGCCCCAGAAACACCCTTCCGCCGGGGCCGACGCGGGCGTTCGGGGGCTCGCGGTCGACGCCGGAGAGGTCTTCTCCGGCGCCCCTCTGGTAGACGCGGGGTTCCTCGACGGCGAGGCCGGGGTTCGCGGCGTAGGCCTGCCAGGTGATGCCCTGCCACGTGAACGTCAGGACCACGGCCGGCTCGTCGGCATCCGGCCCCTCCAGGACGACGTGTACCTCCGGGGAGCCCAAAGACTTCGAGATGGAGCCGACGGAGCGGAGGTGCTCCGACCCGTTGAACAGGTCGATGCCGGCCCGGATGCGGTTCGCCGGCTCGGCCATGCGCCGCCTCAGCTCGTACTCGAGGTCGAGCTCGGCGCGGAGGCGGTCGATGGTCCCCCTCAGGTCGGAGGCGGCGGCCTCGCGCTCCTCCAGGTCCCGCTCGAGGCCCTCGATCCTCCGGAGCGCCTCCTCCAGCGCGACGTCCTTGCGCGAGGCCGCGTCCTTGGCCTCGCGGCCGTAGGCCTCTATCTCCCCCGCCCGCTCCTCCATGAGGGTCTCCAGGCGCTGTATCTCGGCGTCGCGGCGCTCCAGCTCGCGCCCGAGGCGCGCTACCCGCCGGTCCTGCCCCTCCCGCCGCCTCCTGCGCCGGCGCTCCTCCTCCTCGAACTCCGAGACCCTCTCCCGGAGCCGGTCGCGCTCCTCCTCGAGCTCCCGGACGCGCGTGCCGCTCGCCTCCGCCCGCACCCGGGCCTCGTCGGCCGCGAGCTTGAGCGTCGAGGTCTCGTCGTAGAGTTCCTTGAGGTGCCGCTTGCGGGCCTCCAGGCGGCGCCGGAGCTCGCCCTCGTCCGCGGCGCCGTCCGAGAGCGGGATCTCCGCGGTCGCGTCGCCCTCCCCGGGGGCACCGTTCTGCCCCTCGGGCCCGTGCCGCGGCTCGTCGGCCCCGTTCCCTTCCGGCCGCGCCATAGCCTCAGCCCTCCTTGCCGGCCTCTCCGGCGTCGCCGTTCGCGCCGCCGCCGGCCTCGGGCTTCGCTCCGTCCCCGGCCTCGCGCGCCGCCTTCCGCTCCGCGCGGCGCTTCTCCCGCTCCTCGGGGGAGAGCCTCTTGCGCTCCGCGGCCGGGGCCTCGCCCGCCGCGCCGTCGCCCGAGGGCTCGTTGGGCTGCTTGAGGGACTTGCCCTCGGCGCGGGCGGCGCGGCGCTCGGCCTTTATGCGCTCCCGCTCCTCGGCCGACATCTTCTTCGGCTTCTCGGCCTCGGCGGCCGGAGCAGCGGCCTCGCCCTCTGCCTTCTCGGCCCCCTCCGGCGCCTCCTTCGGCGCCCGGGCGGCGGGTCTCTTCTCGCCCGCGTCGTCCGCCTCGGGCTCCTCGGCCGGTTTGGGGAGGCCGGTGATCTCGGAGACCTTCCGGAGGAGCTCGGCGGCCTCGGGCCTCTCGCCCGTCCAGGCGTGGGCGATCTTGTGGTCGCCCCCGATCACGAAGGCGGCCGGGCGGGCGTGCTCGTCGCTCTTCCGTCCCTCCAGGAGGCCGTAGGCGCGCGTGGCGGAGCGGGCGTAGTCGTAGAGGACGTAGCTCTTCAGGCCGCTCTTGCGGAGGAATTCGCGGGCGGCGTCGGGCTCGGAGACCCCGATGCCGACGACCGTGCCGCCGGCCATGTTGATCTCGTCCTCCAGAGCGGCCAGCTCCCCGAAGTACCGGACGTCTTCCTCGTCCCCCTCGCCGTAGAAGACCAGGATCACCGGCCCCCGCGCCGTCCTCATGCTCAGCCTGAGTTGCCCGCCCTGGGCGCTGGGAAGGTTGAACTCAGGCGCCTCCGCGCCGACCTCGGGGACCCCAGCGGTCTTTGTGCGCGCCACGATAACGTCCTCCTCGCCTGTGCGAATAGACCGACCTCGCAATATTACAGGCTGAAGGCCCTCTTCACCCGGCCCGCGATGGCTGCTCGCCGGACGCCTTTGCTATGCTTGGCGCCATGAAACTTCTCATGACCCACGGCTACATGCTCTCCGGCTCGGGGAGCAACGTCTACGTTCAGAACCTGTGCAGGGGCCTCGTGAAGGTCGGCCACGACGTCCACCTTCTCTGCCAGGAGCCCGAACCCTTACGCTACGACTTCGTGAACGAGCACTACGGGGCTTCGAAGCGGGGCGTCGAGGCCCTGGGCGAGCAGGAGACGCCCTACGCGGGCCGCTGCGCCGTCTACAACCCCGACGTCGGCGACCTGCTGCCGGTCTACGTCTACGACGACTACCCCGGCTGGCGCGTGAAGACCTTTCTGGACCTCGACGAGGAGGAGCTGGAGCGCTACCTCTCGGGGAACGTGGAGGCGGTGAGGACGGTGCTGGAGCGCTCCGGGGCCACGGGCGTCGTCACGAACCACTCCGTGCCGGGGCCGGAGATCGCGCGCGTCGCCCTCGACGGTACGGGCGTCTCGTACACGAGCATCGTCCACGGCAGCTGCCTCCAGTACGTGGCGCGCAGGAGCGAGCGGTACATGGAGATCGCGGGCTCGGGGCTCGCCGGGGCGACGAGCATCGTCGCGCTCTCCTCGCACAGCGCGGGCACCATCGCCGAGGACTTCCCGAAGCTCTCGGACAGGACCCTCGCCGTCCCCGGCGGCGTGGACACCGACCTCTTCCGCCCCGACCGGCTCGACCTCTCGGTGACGGAGTCCCTGACGGGCGGGCCCGGCCGCGGCCCCGAGCAGGCGGAGAGGCTGCGCACCGTGCTCGACGGCGGCGAGGCCCGTGACGCGGAAGACCTGGCGCGCGAGCTCGCGGCGGTCTCGGCCTCCTACGAGCCGCGCAAGCATGACCGGGACGCCGGGGAGCGCATACGCGCGGTGCTCGGCTCCGGCGACCCGGTCGTCGTCTACGTCGGGAAGCTGATCCACTCCAAAGGCGTCCACTCCCTGCTCTCGGCGTTCGCCAGGGCGCGCGAGGGGACGGGCGCGCGCCTGCTCGTGATCGGCTACGGCACCTTCCGCGAGGGCCTCGAAGCCCTGGTCCACGCTCTCTCGACGGGGAACCGGGGCGCCGTCGAGGCCCTCGTCGAGGGGGGCCGGCTCTTCGAGGGCGGTCCCCCCTCGACGATGGAGCACTTCGAGCTCTCCGAGAATCTCTTGCGGGCCGCGAAGGGGATGGAGGAGTACGTCGAGTTCGTCGGCCCGCTCTACCACGAGGAGCTCTCGCGCGTCCTGCCGGCGGCGGAAGTGGCGGTGGTCCCCTCGATCTTCCCAGAGACCTTCGGCCTGGTGGCGGCCGAGTTCGGGGCGAGCGGGGTGCCCCCCTTCGTCGCCGACCACTCGGGGCTCAGGGAGGCGGGCGGGTTCGTGGGCAAGGGGCTCCCCTTCGAGCCCCGCGTCAGCCTCGAAGGCGGCTTCGAGGAAAACCTGGCGCGCGCCCTCTCGGGCTACCTCTCGCTCCCGGAGGACGAGCGGCGGGGGTGCCGCGAGACCGTGCGGCAAAACGCCGTCGAGGACCTGAGCTGGGGGGCGCTGGCCGAGAGGATCGCGGAGCTCGCCGCGGGGACCTTTCGCTAGGCCGCGCTCCGGTCGTCTTCGGGACCCTTCCCCAGGCCGCGCCCCGACTCGTCCACGGCGTCCGGCGTCTCCATCTCGTACCCCCTGAGGAAGGCGGCCTTGCCCACGACGTGGGCCGAGACGGGGGTCGTCAGGACGAGGAAGATCCCGATAAGGGCGGCGCGCATGATGATCGCGGCGTCGTTCGTCACCGCCGAGGCCAGGAGGAGCATGACCACCCCCAGAAAGACGACCTTGCTCGCCGCGTGCAGCTTGTTGTAGACGTCGGGCATGCGGACGATGCCGTAGATCCCGACCGTCATCCCGAAGATCCCGAGAACGACGAGGACGTCCGCGACCCACGGCGCGACCGCCGAGAAGGCGGCCCCCAGGGCGCCGAACGCCTCGCGCATCAGAAGATCCTCCGCTCGCCGTGGTAGCGGGCGGCGACGACCGTCCCGATAAACGCGAGCAGGGCCAGGATCAGGGCCGCGTCCAGGTAGTACGGGGTGCGCTGGTAGTCCGAGTAGAGGACGAGCAGGGCGACCAGGATCAGGGTGAGCGTGTCGAGGGCGAGGATGCGCGCCGCGGTGGTGGGCAGACGGATCACCGCCGCCACCCCGATCGCGAGCAGCACGGTCATCCAGACGAACGCGGCGTAGAAGACTACCTCGTGCAAGCGACTACCTCCTCCTGAGGCCCCCTCACGGGAAGACCTTTCTCTGGTACTTCGTGTAGAAGTTCTCGTGGGAGCGGCGGACCCCCTCCGGATCGGAGGCGTCGATGGTGTGGACCAGCATTACCCCCTCGTCCCAGTCGATCTCGACCAGGAACTCCCCCGGCGAGATCGTGGCGACGAGCGCCGAGACGGCGACGCCGACCGGCGTCCTGTCGCCTATCGGGACGGCCACGATCCCGGACTTCTCCAGGGGCGTCCGCCCGAGCGTTACCTTCGTTACCCGCCACGTGCCGGCGATCGTGTCCCCGACGACCGCGAGCGCGAACGGCCAGAAGGCGAGCATCCTTCCCGCGAGCCCCGGCAGGGGCGCGGGCCTCCCGTCGAAGACGAACCTGCGGAACGAGAACAGGAGCACGCCCGACAGCACCGCCCCGAACGCGAGGTCCCACGGGTGAAAGCTCGCCAGGACGAGCGCGTAGACGACGGTCAGGAGGACGAGCGAGAACAGCGCGCGCTTCACCTGCGGCCCTCCCCCTCCAGCAGGAGCGACGCCGACTCCTCCCCGAGGACGAGCAGCGGCTCCGGCCAGAGCCCCACCGCGAGGACGAAGACGGCGAGCAGGATCGAGAGCACCCGCGCCGGTCGCGGGCTCGGCCTCCGCTCCTGCCAGTTCTTGCGCGCCAGAAAAGCGCGCTGGTAGACCTGGAAGGAGTAGACGAACGAGAGGGCGCTCCCGACGAAGATCAGGGCGACGATCGCCACGCCTCCCGCCACCCCGCCCAAAGGTCCGGAGCCCGGCGCCGAGCCCTCGATGCCGGTCCTGAAGAGGGCGACCTTCCCGACGAACCCGGCCGCCGGGGGCACGCCCGCGATGCTGAACGCCCCGACGGCGAAGGCCGCCCCCGCCAGCGGCCCGCGCAGCCCCGAGGCCAGAAAGACCAGGGCCTTGTTCAACGAGTTCACGATCGCGTAGACGAACGCCGCCGCGTAGCCTATCGGGCCGCCGATGGCGAGGGCGACGAGGATGTACCCGACCTGCCCTATCGCCGAGTAGGCCATAACCTCGTTCGTCGCGTGGCGGCTCACCGCCTGCAGCGCCCCGTACACGATGCTCGCCACCCCGAGGACGAGGACCACGATCGCGCCGAAGCCGAGCTCCTCGGGGAGGACGCCGGCGCCGAAGCGCAGCAGGCCGTAGCTCCCTATGTTCGCCAGGGCGCCCGAGAGGATCGCGGCCACGGGCGCGTGGCTCCCTACGTAGACCGCCGGCAGCCAGAAATGGAACGGGAAGAGCCCGAGCTTCAGGGAGAAGGCCACGAAGATCAGGGTGGCTATCGGGATCACGGTGCTCGGGTTGGACCGCCCGATCCTCTCGGCGATCACCTGCATGTCCAGGGAGCCCGTAACGTGGTACAGCGCCGCGATGCCTATAAGGAACAGGACCGAGCCGAGCAGGTTTATCACCGCGAAGATGAACGCGGCCCGCACCTGGAAGTCCTGCTCGCGGTAGCCGGTCAGGATGTAAGCGGCGGTCATGGAGATCTCGAAGAAGACGTAGAAGTTGAAGACGTCCCCGGTCAGGAACAGCCCGCCGAGGCCCGCGGCGAGAAAGAGCATGAGCGCCGGGAAGGTCCTCGAACGCACCCCCATCAGGACCTCGTGGACGAACGAGACGAGGATGACGGCCAGGGAGACGGCGGCGAACGAGGCCCGAGGACGTCGGCGCGCAGCGAGATCCCGACCCCTCCGGCCACCCTCCCGCGACGGACTGGACCGGCCCGCTCCTCAGAACCTCCAGGAGCAGCAGGACGCTCGCGACGAGGCTCCCGCGAGGGCCGTCGCCGCGAGCCACGCCCACACCGGCCTCCGGCCGTCGAGCGGGGCCAGCGCCGCGGCCGAGATCCAGGCTATGCCGGCCGGCAGGACGACGAGCGCCTCGTTCAACGCGGCTCCCCTTCTCGAGCGCCCGTTCGTCGGACTCCTCTTCCCCTCGGGGTCCTCCTCCGGCTCGTTGACGCGTTCTAGGGCCTCGGACTCGCGCATCTCGGCGTCGGAGACGTCCCGTATGTCGACCGAGCGGTGCGAGACGTAGAGCCTGTAGACGATCGCCAGGAGGAGGGCGGCGGTGCTCGAGCCGATCACGAGCGCCGTCAGCGCCATCGCCTGCACGAGCGGGTCGCTCACCGAGGCCTCGTCGCCCACCGGGTAGATCGGGGCGTCCCCCCGGGTGAGCCCGGCGGACATGATGAAAAGGACGGAGGAGTTGGAGACGAGCACGATCCCGATCACCACGCGCAACAGGTCGCGCTGCAGGACCAGGAACGCCCCCGAGGCGAACACCACGGCGATCGTCGCCGAGACCGCCAAGATCACGCGTCGTCCTCCAGGTCCAGGTGCTCGCCCCCGGGCCCCGCGTACTCCCGCTCCTCGGAGATCGTGCGCGCGAAGAAGGTGATGGTCCCGACCACGAAACCGAAGACGAGCAGGAAGATCCCCAGGTCGAAGAGGACCGGGGTTATAAGCTCGAGCGTGCCGAGGTAGACGACCGACGCGCCGGGCGGCGGGTAGTGCGTCAGCACGGCGTCTCCGAGGACGAGCGGCACGATGGCGACGAGCAGGCTGAGCAGGAGCCCCGCCCCGGCCAGGATCGGCGCGTAGCGGACGGCGCCCAGCCTCTCGGCCTCCCCCCGCCCGTGGGCGATGTGCTGGAGGAGGACCCCGAGAGAGGCGACGACGCCCGCGGCGAAGCCGTCCCCCGGGCTCGCGTAGCCCTTCACGAGGATGGCGATCGCCGCGACGACCGTGGGGAGGAGCAGTATCCTCGCCACGACCTGCGTCAGGATGCTCGTGGGATCGTTCTTCATCGGAGGCGCCCCCGCCTCAGGAGCGTCGCGACCCCGAGCAGGACGAGGGCGACCACCGTGATCTCGCCCAGCGTGTCCAGGCCGCGGAAATCCGCGAGGATCACGGTAACGACGTCCTTGCCGTGGGCGTCGGGGGTGAGCCTCGTCAGCTCCGCCGCCGCCCCCCGGTCGGGCGAGGGCTGGGAGAGCGTCCCCCAGACGACCACGAAGGCGAACGCCCCCGCGACGACCGCCGTGTAGACCTTGCGCCGCCGCCGCTCCAGCGGAAGCCCCGCCTGGTGGTGAAGGACCTTGTAGGGGATGAGCTTCAGCGTCGCGATAAACAGCAGCGTGACGACGGTCTCGATCAGGACGGCGACGAGCGCCACGTCCGGGGCGCCGAAGAAGGCGTACACGGCCGCGAGCACGTAACCCGCGCTGGAGAGCACGAGGGCCAGGGTGACGTGGCGGCGCGTGTAGGTCGCCGTGATCGCCGAGACCGCGACCGCGACGAGCGCGAGCAGCAGCGGCGCGTCCCGCCACTCCATCGCGCCGAGCCGGTACACCCCCGCCGTCGGGGTCACCAGGAAACCGAGGCCCACGAGCACCCCGCCGGCACGAAGACGGCCGCGACCCGGCTCCTGAGGTCCCGGATCTCGGTCCGGTGCACGAGGTCCGAGAGCTCGTTGAGCCTGTGGATGGAGACCTCGTAGAGACGCTCCGGCCCGAACTTCTCCCCGAGCCGGGCGAACGCCCCGCCGCCCCTCCCAAACCGGGCGCGAGAAGATCAGGACCGCCCCCAACGCGAACGTCGCGAGCGCCATGAGGTTCTCTGGCCGCGCGTCGAGGTGGTACGCGGGCTCCACGCCATCGACCGAGCCCGTGAAGGAGGCGGCTCCGGCGGCCCTCGCGAGCGCCGCGAACGGCTCGACGAAGACCCCGCCAAAGAGGACCAGCGCCCCGAGCACCGCCACGGGCCACACGAGGGCGGCGGGCACCGCGTGCGCCCCGTCCCGAGGGGACCCGAGGAAGATCCCGCTCCAGAAGCGCCAGACGTAGGCGAAGGTCAGCGCCGCCCCCACCACGGCCAGAGCGGCGAATACGGCCCCCCTCTCGAGCGCCGCCCCGAAGAAGAGCTCGTCCTTGAAGAAGCCTATCGTCAGGGGGAGCGCCGCGAGGCCCGCGGCGGCCGCCCCGCTCGCCACCGCGAGGACCGGCAGGGGCTTGCGCAGGCCCCGATCCGGCTCAGCCTGTCCTCCCCCGTCGCCTCGCTGACGGCGCCCGCGGTCAGGAACAGGGCGCTCTTCGCGAGGGCGTGCGCGATCACGTAGAACGCCGCGCCCACCGCCCCGTACTTCCCCCGAGGCCGTACATGAAGACCACGTAGCCGTACTGGGAGATTGTGGAGTAGGCGAGAAGCTGCTTGAGCACGTCGCGCGTGAGCGCGAGGACGCCGCCCACGGCCATCGAGAGCAGGCCGACGACGAGCAGGACGTTCATCAGAAGCTCGCTCTCCTGCAGGAGCGGGTAGACCCTCCCGAGGAGCAGGACGCCCGCCGCGACCATCGCGGCGGAGTGGAGGTAGGCCGAGACCGGGGTCGGGGCGGCCATGGCGCGCGGCAGCCAGAAGTGCAGCGGCACCTGCGCGCTCTTGGCGAGCGCCGCGACGGCGATCAGGAGGCCCGCCGCGTTCAGGAGCGGGCCGGGACGCACGAGCCCGGCGAGCTCGGGGACGGAGTAGGTGCCGTGGGCCGCGTAGAACATCAGGGCGCCGATGAGGAGGAGAACGGCGGTCACGCCGGTCACGAGGAGCGCCATGAGGGCCGAGGCGCGGGAGTTCGCGTCGCGGCGGTCGAACCCGATCAGGTAGTACGAAGCCACCGCCGTCAGGTCCCAGAACACGAAGATCAGGACGAGGTCCTGGGCCATCGCGAGCCCGACCATCGCCCCCATGAACAGCAGCATGAACCCGTAGAACCGCGTCCCCTCGGACTCCGGCCGTCCCCCGTGCCCGAGATGCAGCGGCAGGTAGCGCGAGGAGTACGCCAGGACGAGGAACCCCACCCCGGTCGCGAGCAGGGCGTACAGGGCCGCGAGACCGTCGAGGACGAGGTGCAAGCGCAGGCCCCACGTCGGGGCCCAGGCGACGTTCACCTCCCCCCGCCCGCAAGTACACGAGGAGGGTCGCCACCGCGGCGAGGAGCGCGAACGCGGCTCCCAAGGGCGCGGCGAGCCGCGGCCTGAGGTTGCCCGCGAGAACGGCGGCGGGGGCCGAGAGCAGGGCGATCAGGAGCGGCGAGAGCGTGACGAGGGCTTGGTTTATGCGGCACTCCTCGAACGGGAGATTCTGTTCGGAACGTTCACGGTGATCAGGGTCCTTCCGGGCGGGCCTCGAAACCGTCGCGGGCCTGCCATGTTTTCTTTGTTCCCCGGTGTGTCACGAATCACGCCCGGAAGGAGATGTTAGCGCACGACGGGCCGCGGGGGCCCGGCTCGCGGTACAATGGCGGCTCAGGACTACTCGGATAAGGTGGGAATGGTTCAGCTAACGGACAGCTACGACCGCAAGATGGACTACCTCCGCATCTCGGTGACGGACCGTTGCAACTTCCGCTGCCAGTACTGCATGCCGGAGGACATCCAGTTCCAGGACAAGTCGCACATCCTCACCCTGGAGGAGATGCTGACCTTCGCGGAGGCGTGCCTCGCCCTGGGCGTCACCAAGGTGCGCGTCACCGGCGGCGAGCCCCTCGTGAGGCGCGGCGTTGTGTGGTTCGTCGAGCAGCTCAAGGCGCTGGGCTTCGACGAGGTCACCATGACCACCAACGGCTACCTCCTCAAGGACAACCTCGAGGGGCTCGTCGAGGCCGGCCTCGACCGGATCAACGTCTCCCTCGACACCCTCCAGCCCGAGAAGTTCCAGTTCATCACCCGACGCAACCACTTCGAGAAGGTGTGGGAGGCGATCATGGCGGCGCTCCAGACGCCGCTCTCGCCCGTCAAGATCAACGCGGTCGCCCTGCGCGGGGTGAACGATGACGAGATCGTGGACATGGCGAGGCTCACCCAGAAGTACCCCCTGAGCGTGCGCTTCATCGAGCTGATGCCCCTGAACGGCGACACGGACGGCTCGCGCTTCCGCAAGCTCTTCATCCCGGGCTCGGAGATCCTCGCCAGGGCCCAGGACGCCCTCGGGGACCTCAAGCCCGTCGCGAAGGACGACCCGGCCGCCCCCGCCGACGAATTCAAGTTCGACGGGGCGCCCGGCAACTTCGGGGTCATAACGCCGGTCTCCGAGCCCTTCTGCGCGCGCTGCTCCAGGCTCCGGCTGACGGCGGACGGCAAGATCCACCCCTGCCTCCTCACCGACCTCGACGTGCCCGTGAAGGACGCCATCCGCTCGAAAGACCCCATCCCGGCCATTCACGAGGTTCTGTGGAAGACCGCGCGGATCAAGCCGGCCGCCGGCCTCACCCTCCCTCAGGAGACTCGCAACCGCACGATGAGCCAGATCGGGGGGTAGGAGCGCTTACCCTACGAGGGCCTAGATCGTGTCGACGTAGGCGTAGGCGGCAATTTTATCGTCGGACGTGACCAGCGGACAACCGTGTACTCGCGCCGTCGCGACGATAATCTGGTCTGCGGGGTCCTTGTGGAACTCGCCGGGAAGTTGCGTCGAGGCAACCGCTATCTCCGGGCTCAACTCGATCAACTGCACGCCGGGGTAATCGAGCGCTAGCTCCAACCACTCAGCTACTGGACGCGGTAGCTTGAGACGTTCCCGCTCGACGAGCTTGGCTACCTCCCAGCAAGAAATTGCGCTCACACCTATTAGGTCGGTTTCCGCCCCCTCGATGGTGCTAGCTTGCGACGATGTAAGCTGCTCGTCGCCATGAACCCACCACACCCAAGCGTGGGTGTCGAGAACGATCATGTCCTCAACTCGCCGAGTTCCAATCGTCCTCAGACACGCTATCGAAGGGATTGACGTAACTTACGGGTTCGCCACGCAGAGCGTAATGCCGCGTTTTCCCATCTGTAGGCTGCGGTTCGAGTAAGGCTTCCGCGCGAGTAATTATGGCATCAACGACCAACTGCTGCTCGGCGTTGAGCCGCGCCAACGAAACACCCCGCGATACCTCGTGCAAGCAAAGCATTGCCCCAAACCAGATCGACAGTCTAGGCGCGTGCGGAAACACGGCATACGCAAACACCTTCATCAACTCTCTTGGGTCATACAACCCCGGCTCCACCTCTAATCTTGGTACCCTGTTGGGAAAGCCCCATCCGAAAGCTTTGCCAAACCCCTTTTGCCTTTCTATGGGGAGCCCCCGGATGAAGGCAATCAGATCCACGTTCACGTTGGAGACATCGTGGACAAACTCGTTGCGCAACTCAGACAACGTGCGAACAAAGCGTCGCACATCCTTGCTCAACAACTCGAGCTTGTCCGCGAAGGCAAGTTTGCCTGTTTGCGTATTGCTCATATCTATGCGAGCGAAAATATCCTGCAACGACGGCTTGGCGATAGTCTCGACCACCAAGTGTGTGACCGCTGCTTCCATGAGCGCATGCAGCTTTATGATGAAAGACCAATCATCTTCCTGAACAAGCGCTTCGAAGAACCCGATCGGCAGTTGCAAATTTTCCTCCAACTGCCGTACGCCGAAGGTCTCGAACAGGTCTACCGTTGCCTCGCTGTTTTCTGCAAGCAGTTGTTCCGCGTCTCGGCCAAAGAGACTTTCGGCTATCATTCTTCGGAAATCTGGACTGTCGTTTGTCAAGCTTTCCACCGTTCGCTGACGAAGCGGATAGCCTCTACGACCAGCCCCTCAGTCAGCAACCTTTCAAATCTCTAATCCGGCTCTATGGTGGAGATGAGGCCTTCGTTGTTGAGGCTCTCCTGGTAGAGCTCGGCGAGCTCCTTGTGGCACTTGACGACGACGGCCTTACCCTTCGTGTGGGCTTCGAGCATGATGGTCATGGCGCGCTTGACGCCCATGCGCGGGATCACCTTGCGCAGCACCGTGACGACGTGCTCCATCGGGGTGAAGTCGTCGTTGTGCAGGATGACCTTCCAGGGGGGCTCCTGGCTCTGCTTGCGTTCCGTGATCTCGCGAGGAGGTGTCTGGGTACCGGGTGCCGATGAGAGCGTCGGTGCCGTGGCGTGAGCGAACGTAGCCTGCAACTCTTCTTCTACCTCCGGTCTCGATTCCCCGTGTGCGGCAAAAGGCTAACACATCCGAACGGACATCCGTAGGGCGGATGCTCACCCTATCCCCGGCCGCGGGGCGAGCCGCATCCGGAGGAGCCGCGCCGCGTCGAGGGCGGGGAGCGGCTTCGAGAACAGGAAGCCCTGGGCGAGCTCGCAGCCGAGGGTTTCGAGCCGGGATCTCTGCCCCTCCTCCTCGACGCCCTCGGCGATGACCCGGAGCCCGAGCGCGGCGGCAAGGTCGATCATCGCGGAGACGATCGCCTCGACGTCGGAGTCCTCGATCCTGTCGACGAAGGAGCGGTCGATCTTGAGGTAGTCGACGGGGAAGCGCTTGAGGTAGGAGAGCGACGAGTAACCCGTGCCGAAGTCGTCCACGGCGATCCGGAGCCCGAGGTCCTTGAGGGCGGCGAGGGTCCCGGCGGCGACGGGCGCGTCGTCCATCACCACGCTCTCCGTGATCTCGAGGACGAGGGAGTCGGGCGCGAGGCCGGTCTCGGCGAGCACCGCGCTCACGTCCCCCACGAGGTTCGGGTCCTGAAACTGCCGCGCGGAGAGGTTGACGCCCACGACCAGACCGGGAGCCGCCTCGCCCTGCCACGTCTTCGCCTGCCGGCAGGCCTCGCGGAGGACCCGGCGCCCCAGGTCTACGATGAGCCCCGTCTCCTCGGCGAGCGGGATAAACTCGTCCGGTCCCACGACGCCGCGCTCCGGATGCCTCCAGCGCAGGAGGGCCTCGAAGCCGAAGATCTCGCCGGTCTCGAGGAGCACCTTGGGCTGGTAGAAGACGCGGAACTCGGCGCCCCCGTTCCCGACCGCGCGCCTGAGGTCGTTCTCCAGCCCCAGGCGCGCGTGCGCCTCGGCGCCCATGGAGGGGTCGAAGATCTCGTACTTCGCCTTGCCGCTCCTCTTCGCCCCGTACATCGCGAGGTCGGCCGAGCGGAGGAGGTCCTCGGGCTCCCCGGACGGGCCCGAGCCGCCCGGGGCGATGCCGACGCTGGTCGTCACGAAGATCTCCTGCCCCCCCACCGCGAACGGCGGGACGAAGGCGGCGAGGATCCGCTTCGCGACGAGCGCGGCCTCGCCCACGCCGCTCAGGTCCTCCAGCAGCAGGGTGAACTCGTCTCCCCCGAGGCGGGCGACGGTGTCGGCGGGGCGCACGCACCCCCGGAGGCGGTCGGCCACCTCGACGAGCAGCTCGTCGCCGGCGTCGTGCCCGAGGGAGTCGTTGATGACCTTGAAGTTGTCCAGGTCCACCATGAGCACCGCCACCGAGCCCTTGGCGCCGGGCGCCTCCCCCCTGCGTTCGAGGCGGGCGAGGGCGTGCGCGAGGCGGTCGGCGAAGAGGGCGCGGTTCGGGAGCCCGGTGAGGGGGTCGTGGAAGGCCTGATGGGCGAGGCGGTTCTCCAGGGTCTTGCTCTCCGTGATGTCGAGTATCACGCCGCGCCAGTGGAGCGGCTCCCCGTCCTCGTCGCGCACGATCACCGCCTCGTCGCGCACCCAGACCACGCGGCCGTTGCGCGAGACCATGCGGTACTCCATCCGGAACGGCTCGCCCGTCTCGTCGGTGCGATTGTCCTCGGCCAGCACGCGCTCCCTGTCCTCGGGGTGGAGGAGCCGGATCCACAGCTCGGGGTCGGAGGTGTACTCCTCGGTCGTGTAGCCGACGAGGTCGTGGAGCTGCGGGCTTATGTAGCCCGTCGCGTTGTTGTGGTCCAGCTCCTGGACGTAGGTGACGACCGGGATCTGCTCGATGAGGGTCCGGTAGCGCGCCTCGGCCTCCCTGATCCGCTCCTCGGCCTCCTTGTGCTCGGTGACGTCCTGGACCGTGCCCACCATCCTCTCGGGCGCCCCGCCCTCGCCGCGGACGAGCTCGTAGCGGGCGCGGACGGTACGGCCCTCGCCCCCGGGCCGCTCCACGCGGAACTCGATCTCCGCCGGCGGCTCGCCGTACAGCGCCTCCCGGACCGCGCGGCGAACCATCCCCTTGTCGTCGGGGTGCACGAACCGCAGAAACGTGCCGTACTTCGGGGAGATCTCGCCGGGCGAGAGGCCGAAGATGCGGTAGAGCTCGTCGGACCACGCGGCCTGGTCGCGGGAGACGTCGTAGCTCCAGTTTCCGACGTGGGAGATCCTCTGTGCGTCGGCGAGCCCGCGCTGGCTCTCGCGGAGCTTCTCCTCGGCCTCCCGGCGCTCCGCGACGTCGGTGTGGGAACCCGCCATCCTGTAGGGCCTGCCCCGCGCGTCCCGGACGGTGGCCCCGCGGGCGAGGATCCAGCGGTAGCGCCCGTCGCGGTGCATGAGCCTGTGCTCGATCTCGTAGTGCGGCGTCTCGCCCTTCAAGTGCGCTTCGAGCGCCTCGTGGACCTTGGGGAGGTCCTCCGGGTGGACCCGGCCCTCCCACTCCTCGTAGCGGTTCGGAAGCTCGTGGTCCCCGTAGCCGAGCATCTCCTTCCAGCGGGGCGAAAAATACGACTCGCCGGTCGCGAGGTCCCAGTCCCAGAGCCCGTCGTTGGCCCCCAGCACGGCGAGCTCGAAGCGCTGCCTGCTCCCCTCGATCTCCCGCCCGGCCGCCCGTCGGGACTTCTCGTAGCGCCGGAAGAGCACCGCGAGCGCGACCGCCGCCGAGAGCATCGCGGCGTACGTCCCCAGGCTCGTCGCCCGCTTCTCCCGGGCCACGGCGCCCTCGTATTCGGCGGCGGCTTCGTCGAGGAGGTCTTCGAGGCGTTCGAACGCCGGGCGCGTCCTCTCCTCGCGCAAGACGGCGGCCTCCTCCGCACTGCCGTCGCGGATCAGGCGCAGCTCATCGTCGAAAGCCTCCTCGGCGTCCTCTAGCGCGACGCGTATGGCCGCCTCCCGCCCGTCGCCGTCGAGGCGCCCGAAGGCCGCGAGGCTCGCCTGGAGGTCCCTCCGTTCCTCGGCGACCTCGCCGAGGAGCGCCGGCGAGACCTCCCCCCTCTCGCGGGTCTCCCGCCACGCGGAACGCTGCTCCAGAGCGTCCTCCGAGATGCGGGCGAGCAGGATCCGGGCCTCGTCCACCTTCTGGGAGGAGTCGTACAGCGCGTCCACGACGGAGGCCAGAGAGAGCGCGACGACGAGCGCGGCCACCGTCAGGATCCAACCCGGCCGCCAAGCCCGTCCTCCTGTTTGTCCCCTCCTCCGGCCCTTCTCCGTCAAACGGTTGCACCATCCGTTGGCCGCCGGGCGTGCCGCGCGGCGACCGTCGTCTCTCGCTTCTAGGGATGTATCGGCTCAGGGGCGCGAATGCTTTAGGGTCGGGGGCCCTCTTCTATGAGCGGCAGGACCTTGCGCTTCAGCTCGGCGACGGTCCTGCGGTTGCGCTCCTCGATCTGGGCGGCGCGGCCGATGGGCGGGTAGTCGGCGGCGGCGTCGCGGGTGAGGTTCGGGAGCGCGACGGGGCTCTGCCCGCCCCACTTCGCGATCCACGAGCCGGGCATCGTCTCGGGCATCTCCTGGTGCGAGACGGCGGCCCAGAGCGCGGCCCACGCCCTCGGCACGACGCGCCAGATGTCGTAGCCGCCGCCCCCGATTGCGACCCAGCGCCCTTCGCAGAGCTCGTGGGCGAGCTCGTGGACGCGGCGGGGCACGTGCTCGTAGACGCGGGTCGTCGCCGAGAGGTGGGTCAGCGGGTCGAGGGCGTGGGCGTCGCAGCCGTTCTGCGAGAGGATCAGGTCGGGGCGGAAGCGCCTGAGCGCCTCGGGCAGCGTCTCCTCGAAGCACTCGATAAACGAAGGGTCCTGCGTGAAGGGCTGCAGCGGAACGTTGAGGGAGTACCCCGTCCCGCCGTCGCGCCCCTTCTCCTCGACCCCGCCCGTCCCCGGGAAGAGGTAGCGCCCGGACTCGTGCATGGAGAAGGTCAGGACGTCCGGGTCGTCGTAGAACATCCACTGCACCCCGTCGCCGTGGTGGGCGTCGGTGTCCACGTAGGCGACCCTGATGCCGGGGTGCTCCTCCTTGAGGCGCGCTATGGCGGCGCCCGCGTCGTTGTAGACGCAGAAGCCGCTCGCCTTCGAGCGCAGCGCGTGGTGAAGCCCGCCGGAGACGCACAAAGCGTGCTCGGCCTCTCCCCCCACGACGAGCCTGCACGCCCCGATGACGGCGCCCACGACGTGCGCGCAGGCCTCGTGCATCTGCGGGAAGATCGGGTTGTCCTGCGTCCCTATCCCGTAGTCCAGAAGCTCGGAGAGCGGGGCCTCGTCGCGGCCGGCCTTCTGGACGCTCCTGACGTAGCTCAGGGAGTGGACGGTCGTGAGATCCTCGTCGGTCGCCGGCTCCGGTGAGACGAACCGGTGGCCCTCCATGAGCCCCAGAGACTCGCACAGCTCTATCGTCATCCGGACCCTGAGGGGGTTGAAGGGGTGGTCCCCCCCGAAGCCGTAGGCCTCCAGCGCCTCGTCGTGGACGAAGACGGCCCGGCCGCTCAAAGCCCCGGACCGTCCGGCGCCGTCGGCGGCCAGAGCACGGGGAAGCCGGCCTCCTGGAGGCTACGTACCACCCCGGAAGGGTTTATGGTGGCGAGCCGGATGACGGCCACGCTGTGCGCCACCCCGTTCCCCTCGCTGGGGGCGCTCAGGACGCTCACGATGTTGACCCCCTGGTCGCGGACGATCCCGGCGACCTCGGCGAGCGAGCCCGGCCGGTCCGGTATTTGGACCTCCAGGCGGCTCCCGGGCTCGTGCGCCCCCACGAGCCGCACGAGCGCCGCCATCACGTCCGAAGCGGTGAGGATGCCGACGAGGTCGTCCCCCTCGACGACGGGGAGGCAGCCGATCTTCTTCTCGTGCATCGCCATCGCCGCCTGCTCTATGGGATCCTCCGGGTCGGCCGTCGTGATCCCGCGCGACATCTCGTCGCCGACCCGGATCTTCTCCAGCGCCGCCGCCCGATTCGGGTCGCCCAGAGCGGGCGTCGCCAGGCGCAGGTCGCGGTCGGAGATGAGCCCGACCATCTTCCCCCCCTCCAGCACCGGGAGGTGGCGGATCCCCCTCTCCCAGCAGAGCTTGAGCGCCTCGGCCGCCGTCGTCTCCGGCGAGACGGTGACGACCTCCCGGACCATAGAATCCCGTACCAAAAGCATCTCTACCCCTCCCGAAGGCCCCGCAGGACCGGACGAAACTCCTGCCCGCCAGTATACGTACCCCAAAGCCCGGGGAAGCAGCGTAACCCCCGCCTCCCCTGTTGTAGTATGAGCCCATGCCCGAGGTCCTGAGCCAGCTTCTCGCCGAGCCCGCGACCGCCCTCGTCAGGGAGAGCTTCGCCGGCGTCGAGGCCGAGTGGTGGTGGGAGCGCCGCCTCGACGGCGGCATCGTCGTCTGCCAGGAGTTCGACCCCATGGCCTCCATCCGCGCGGTCGCCGAAGAGACCGGACGGCCCGTCCCCGAGGTGGAAAGGATAGCGCTCGGCGAGCTCGGCCTCGAAGACCCGGAGCCCGTCGTCCTCACGTTCGAGCTGCCGGGCGCCACCGAGACGCGCGACGCCGCCCGCGCCCTCGTCGAGCGCTCCCGTGCGCCGCAGGGGCTAGCCGCGAGCCTCTATCGGCGCCTCGAAGAGGCGGTCCGCGAGGGCCAGGGGCGTCCCCGCGGGGACGCCCCTGGCCCTTCCGGCGCGGACGGCCGGTAACTACTCCGCGGCGACGGCGTTCGCCGCGCCCTCCTCCACCCCGAAGGCGAGCTTGCGGGCCTCGTCGTCGGCGTCGACGACCACCCTGTCGCCCGGGTTCACGGAGCCCGAGAGGACCAGGTTCGCCAGCTCGTTGTCGACGCGGCGCTGGATCGTGCGCCTCAGGGGACGCGCGCCGAACTCGGGGTCGAAGCCCTCCTCCGCTATAAGGGCGACCGCCCCTTCCGTAAACCCGACCTCGATGCCCTGCGCCCTCATGCGCCGCTCCGTCCGGTCGAGGAGGAGACGGGCGATCTCCGCGATCTGCGCCTCGTCGAGCGCCCGGAAGACGATGACCTCGTCTATGCGGTTCACGAACTCGGGGCGCAGGGTGGCCCGCAGGAGCCTGTCCATGTCCTCCTTGAGCTCCTCGAAGGGCTCGTCGCGCCTGGCGTGCGCCTGGATCCTCTCGGCGCCCATGTTGGAGGTCATGATGATCACGGTCTGCTTGAAGTCGACGGTCCTCCCCTTGGAGTCCGTCAGCCTGCCGTCGTCGAGAATCTGGAGCAGGACGTTGAAGACGTCCGGGTGGGCCTTCTCGATCTCGTCGAGCAACAGGACCGAGTAGGGCCTGCGCCTGACGCTCTCGGTGAGCTGGCCGGCCTCCTCGTACCCGACGTAGCCCGGAGGCGCCCCGACGAGCCTGGAGACGGTGTGCCGCTCCTGGAACTCGCTCATGTCGATCCGGATCATCGCCGCCTCGTCCCCGAACAGGGCCTCGGCGAGCGTCCGGGCGAGCTCGGTCTTGCCGACGCCCGTCGGCCCGAGGAAGAGGAAGTTGCCTATGGGGCGGTTCGGGTCCGAGAGGCCCGCCCTGGCCCTCCGGATCGCCTCGGCGATCGCCGTGACGGCCTCCTCCTGACCGATGACCCGCTCGTGGAGCTGCTCCTCGAGGCGTATGAGCCGCTCGCGCTCCTCCCGGGTGAGCTGAGAGACCGGGATGCCGGTGGCCCTGGAGACGACCTCGGCTACGTCCTCGGCCGTCACCCCGGCGACGGCCTGGCGCCCCCCCTTGAAGGCCCCGAGCCTGTCCTGGGACTCCTGGATCCGGCCCTTCAGCTCCTGCGCCCGCCCGAAGTCCTCGTTGGCGACCGCCTGGTCCTTCTCGCGCTTGAGGCGCTTTATGTCGTCCTCCAGCTCCCTGGTGTCAACCGGCTTGGTCTTGGAGCGCAGCCTGACCCTGGCGGAGGCCTGGTCCATGAGGTCTATGGCCTTGTCGGGGAGGAAGCGGTCCGTGACGTAGCGGTCGGAGAGCTCGGCGGCGGCCACGATGGCCTCGTCGGAGATCTTGACGCGGTGGTGCGCCTCGTAGCGGTCCTTGAGGCCCCTCAGGATCTCGACCGTCTCGTCCACGGTGGGCTCGCCGACGAGGACGGGCTGGAACCTGCGCTCGAGCGCCGCGTCCTTCTCGATGTTCTTGCGGTACTCGTCCACGGTGGTCGCGCCGACGACGTGCAGCTCCCCGCGGGCCAGCGCGGGCTTGAGCATGTTCGAGGCGTCCATCGAGCCCTCGGCCGCCCCCGCCCCGACGACGGTGTGCAGCTCGTCTATAAACAGGATCTGGCCCTCCGGGTTCTCGCCCGCCTCGTCGATGACCTTCTTGAGGCGCTCCTCGAACTGGCCGCGGTACTGGGTTCCGGCGACGAGGCCCGCGAGGTCCAGCGCCAGGACGCGCTTGCCGGCCAGGGTCTCGGGCACCTCGTCGTTGACGATGCGCTGGGCGAGCCCCTCCACGATCGCCGTCTTGCCCACGCCCGGATCTCCTATGAGCACGGGGTTGTTCTTGGTACGCCTGGAGAGGATCTCGACGGTCGTCTCCACCTCCTCGGAGCGGCCGATCACGGGGTCCAGCTTCCCCTCTCGCGCCATCTCGGTGAGGTCGCGGCTGTGCTCGTCGAGCGTGGGCGTGGCGCTCCGGGCGCCGTCTCGCGCCCCGCCGGCGCTGTCCACCCCGCGCACGACGGCCCCCCGGAGCCTCGTGTGCGAGAGGCCGAAACGCCTCAAGAGCCGCCCGGCCTCGGACTCCTCGTCGAGCGCCAGCGCCAGCAGGACGTGCTCGGGGCCGATGTACGAGGCCCCGAGCGCCTGGGACTCGTCGTAGGCAGCGAGCACGGCGCGCTTGGCGTCGGGGGCGAGCGAGGGGGCGACGCCGGAGCGGCCGTCCCCCCGCCCGGCCGACTCCTCCTCGAGCTGCGCCCCGACCTGCGCGGGGTCTGCGTCGACCTCCTCGAGGACGCGCCGCACGGCCCCGTCCTCGAGCGCGGCGTGCAGCAGGTGCTCGTTCGTCAGGTCGAGGCTGCCCCGCTCCATCGCGCGCTGCGCGGCCCGCTGCAACAGCTCGTTCGTGGCGTCCGAGAAGTACCGCGTTATGTCCACCTGCTCCGCCTGCATCCTGCGGGGCGCCCCGCGGCCGCCCGCGCCCTCCTCCGGCGCCGACGCGGGCTCCCCGTCGAAGAACCGGCCGAAGAAGTCGTCGAAGAGGCTACCGCCGCCCCGAGGGAAGAGCCCCCAGAGGCGAACGACCCCCGACCCCGGCCTGCGCGGCGTGCGGCTCGCACAGGTTCTCCGTCCTCGGGGCTCCCCGGGGACGACGCGCCTCACCGTCACCACCGCGGGCCTCACCCCGCACAAGTCACACATCTTCCTTCTCGCTCCCATGCATCTCCTCCCGAGCTCCTGGTCTACGCCTTACTTCTCATGAGCCCGCCACCCCGGCGAAGGGGCCCGCAACCACGAGGAGGCCGGGGCGTCTCCCGCCCCGGCCTCCCGTCCCGCGCCAAGCCCGGCGGAGTACCGGGCCCGTACCGCTCAGCTCCCCGGGGTCTCGCCCTCGGAGCCGGTCTGGCCGTTGCTCGAGCTCTCGTTGCCCGCGGCCTGGATCTGGATCTTCTTGGGCTCCTGAACCGCAGCGGCACCGGAGATCCTCACCTCGAGCACCCCGTTGTCGTAGCGGGCGTCGATCCTGCTCTCGTCGATCCCCTCGGGGAGCACCAGGCTCCTGCGGAAGGAGCCGTACCTGCGCTCCCTGACGTAGTAGCCCTGGCCCTGCTGCTCGGCTTCGGCCTTGCGCTGCCCGGAGATGGTCAGAACACCCCGCGAGAGCGTGATGTCAACATCTTCGGGCTTGACCCCCGGCAACTCGGCCCGCACCAGCACGTCCCCGTCCTCGTGCAGCACGTCGAGCGCCGGAGACCACGAGTCGGCCATCCCCTCGCCCTGACGCCCCCCGGACCTGCGGGCCAGCCCGCCGAACATCTCGTCGAACAAGCGGTTCATCTCACCGTGCACGTCGTAGAAACCGCGACCCCTGAAAGGACTCAACGCCATTGCAACACCCTCCTTCCTTCTCGACCCCCAACGGGGCCCGTCCTTATCGAGCACCGACATTTTACCGCATATACGCAGTTATCAAACAGATTTTCTACAGAAATTTCTGTGTTTTTGATCTAAACCTGTTATTGGATACGTTCTGTGCTATCTTTCTGTCATCGGGCCGTGGTCGGTAGAGGGGTAAGGGTTGGAGAGGTTCGGGATAGGCGAGCGGTTGGTGCGCGTGCGGCGCCGGAAGATGTGGACGCAGGGCCGGTTGGCGGCGGAGGCCGGGGTGAGCCCGACGACGGTCTCGGGGATCGAGAACGGCAGGATCTCTAGCCCGCACTTCGGCACGGTGCGCAAGCTGGCGCGGGCTCTCGGGGTGGACCCGGGCGGGCTGCTCTCCGACGGGGAGGCGGCGGGAGGCGGGCCGCACGCGCCGCTCTCGCTGGGTTGGGCGCGGGAGATCCGGGACGAGGAGTTCGAGCAGGGGCTCGAGGAGGCGTCGCTGGAGGGGCTAGAGGCGCTCCGCAGGGACCTCGGCGAGGAGCAGGGGAGGCTGCAGGAGCTGTACGGCGCGTTCCCCGAGGGGAGCGAGCAGCGGCGCTACATCAAGCGCCAGATCCGGATCGTGGCCGCCCAGTCGGGCTCCGTGGAGACCTCGATGATGTATCGCGAGGGGGACGCGGGCCCCGACGGGGGGTCGGCCCGCTAGTACCTCGGCACCGAGTCGTCGACGGCGGCGTAGGCGTCGAGGCCGCCTTCGAGGTTGTAGACGCTCTGGAAACCCGAGTGGTCGAGGAAGCGGGTCGCGTGGGCGCTCCGGAGGCCGTGGTGGCAGATCACGACCGTCTCGGCCTCGGGGTCGAGCTCGTGCAGGCGCTCGGGCAGGTCCGCTAAAGGGACGAGTTGGGAGCCCCAGATCCGGGCCCGCTCGTACTCCCACGGCTCGCGCACGTCGAGCAGGACGGGCGCTTCCCCCCCTCCGAGCTTCTGCACGAGCTCGCGCGGCGTCAGGCTCTTGTAGCCGAACTCCTGCAACCCGGACGCCCCGCTAGAGCCCGTGGTCGTAGTCGACGACGATGCGGTTGGGGTCGGCGAAGGTGTTGAGCTTGTCCGCCGCGGCCCTGTGCTCGGGGTGCTTGAGGTAGGCTTGAAGGTCGTCCGGCGTCTGGAACCGGGCGAAGAGACCGTGGGTGAACGGCCCGCCCCTCTCGCTGAAGTTCTCGCCCACCGAGAGGTCGATGACGCTCGGGACCTTGTTCCGGAGGGCCCTGAGGCCCTCCAGCATGTCCTGGACGTCCTCCGCCGACGCGTCCTCCTTCACCGTGAACAGCACCAGATGGTCTATCAAGGCTTTTCCTTCCAAGGGAGCGCGGCGTGGGCGTGGGCCGCGTCTTTCGAGTCCTGCAACAATGCGGGGCAGAGTCTACCAGACGAGGCCTTGCCCCCAGCCGCCTAGAATATGCGCCGGTCGGACTCGTCGATCTTGTAGTCGTTTATGGAGGCGTCGCGCCTCCTCATGTAGCCCTCGTCGTCGAACTCCCACAGCTCGTTGCCGTGGCTGCGCCACCATTGGCCGCCTGCGTCCCTCGACTCGTACTCGAACCGGACCGCGATGCGGTTCTCCGTGAAGCACCACAGGTTCTTCTGCAGGCGGTAGTCGAGCTCGCGCTCCCACTTGCGCGTCAGAAAGTCCTTTATGGCCTCGCGCCCCTGGAAGAACTCGTCGCGGTTGCGCCACATGGAGTCCTCGGTGTACGCCAGCGACACCTTCTCGGGGTCGCGGGTGTTCCAGGCGTCCTGGGCCGCCTGGACCTTCTTCTTCGCGCTCTCCTCGTCGAACGGTGGTACGGGCGGTCTCGTCATCTCTGTGCTCCTTCTCCGTTTGTGTCGGGGTCGCGCACGCCGGCCCGGGGGCGCCTTCGACGGCGCTCGGCCCCGGAGGGCGGCGCTTGAATGCGGCCCCTTCCCCTTCTCCTGCCGCCGTAAGATACGGTTCCGCGGCTTCGGGATCAACTTTCCCGCGCGGGAGGATAGAATCCGCCGGATGAGAGGAGCAGCCCTCATAGTCAACGCCAGATCGCGCACGGGGGAGCAGGCCTTCGAGGAGGCCCTGGAGCTTCTGGCAGCGCTCGGCGTCGACGTGGGCGCGAGCTTCCCCGTCCACGACCCGGCCCGGCTCGCCGAGACCGTGCGAGCGGCGGTCCTCGAGGGGCACGACCCGATCATCCTCGGCGGCGGGGACGGCTCGGTCTCCTCGACCGTGGACTTTCTCGCGCACCACCACTCCACCCTCGGCCTCCTCCCTCTGGGCACCGCGAACGACTTCGCCCGCACGCTGGAGATCCCGACCTCCCTCGCGGAGGCCTGCGAGACGATCGCCCGCGGCAACGTCGTCGACGTGGACCTCGGGCTCCTCGGCGACAACTACTACGTGAACGTGGCCTCCGTCGGCCTGAGCGTCGAGGCCACCCGCGCCCTCTCGCCCTTCCTGAAGAAGAACATAGGGCCCCTCGCCTACCCCGTGGCCGCCGTCAAGGCCTTCATAAAGCACCAGCCCTTCGTCGGCCGCCTCACCTTCCCGGACGGGGACCACGCCCCCGTCGAGTACGGCCGCCTCCTGCAGTTGGCCGTGGGGAACGGCCGGTTCTACGGCGGCGGGATGGTCGTCGCCCCGGGCTCCGGGATGGACGACAAGACCCTCGACGTCTACGCCATCGTCCTCGGCCGCACCCGCGACCTCTTCGGCGTCGCCCGCTACCTGAGGAGCGGCGACTTCGTCAAGTCCGAGAGCGTGGACCACTTCAGGACGTCCCGCGTCGTCCTGGAGACGGAGCCGGAGCTGCCCGTGAACGTCGACGGCGAGCTCGTCGCCTACACCCCGCAGGAGTTCTCCGTCGCGCCCAACGCCCTGCGCGTCATCGTCCCCGCGGGCTCCACCGCCGCCCGCTACGACGGCTAGCTCAGGCCCCCTTCCCGGCCCCCTGCTCCGGCTGAGGGCCGTTGGCGAGGTAGATGCCGGCGACGACGAGGGCGGCGCCGGCGACGAGCGAGGGGCTGAGGGTCTCGTCGAGGAAGACCGCCCCGATCAGGACGGCCACGAGGGGCACGAAGAAGATGTAGGCCGACACACGGCTCGCCTCGCCGGCCCTCACGAGGCCGAGCCAGAGCAGCCAGGCCACCCCCGTCCCGAGGAGCGAGGCGTAGAGCAGGCTCGCGACGAAGGGCGCGTTCCACGTGATCTCCGAGGGCGACTCGACGAGCGCCCCGAGGGCCGTGAGGACGACGCCCCCGGCGAGAAACGGGACGGCGACGGCCCAGAGGAGGGCGACCCGCTCCTGCGCCTTCTTGAAGTAGACCGTGCCCAGGGCCCAGGAGAGGGCCGCCCCGACCCCGAGGGCGACGCCGAGCGAGGCTCCGGGCGGCAGCTCGCCGAGGAGCCCGCCGGCGCTCACCGCCGCGATGCCCGAGAAGCCGAGCAAGAGGCCGACGACCTTGCGCGTCGTGAGGCCCTCGCCGAGAAACATCCAGGCCAGTACCCCGACGAGGATGGGTTGCAGGTAGATCAGGACCGCCGCCGAGCCCGAGGGGAGGTACATGATCGCGACCGTCTGCAGGCCCAGAAAGAGCACGACGTTGAGCGCCGAGAGCAGGGCGAAGACCGGCCAGTCGCGCCTGAGCTTCGGGCTCCCGCCCCACACGAGCGCAACGAGCGTCACCAGGAGGCCGCCGAGGATCGACCTCGCGCCCGCGAAGAGCACCGGCGGCGCGTACTCGAGGCCCACCTTGAGCGCGGAGAACGACGAGCCCCACAGCACCACCAGCGCGACGAACGCGAGCACCACGAGGCGACGATCCGCGAACAACGACAGGCCTTCCGGGAGGGGACACGACGGGAACGGCCCCCTCAGCTTACTACGCGCCGCCCCCCCGTTACCCGACCGGGTCTGCCCGTCATCCCGTGTGTCCGGCGGCCCGTGCGCCGTCGAGGACGCGCACGAACGCCTCGACCGGCTGGGCCCCGGCGACGACCGAGCCGTTGCCGAAGGCGTAGAGGGGTACGCCCTGTATGCCCCTCCCGTACGCCTCCTCCTGGGAGGCACGGACTTCGGCCCTGCCCTCCTCGCCCGCGAGGTAGCGGCGGACCTCGTCGCCGCTCAGGCCGGCGTTCGTGGCGATCCCGGCGAGGTGCTCGTGGTCGTTGAGGTTGCGGCCTCCGGAGAAGTAGGCCTCGAAGAGGGCGTCGACCAGCCTCCACTGCGCGCCGCGGTCGTGCTCCCCGGCGAGGAGGATCAGGCGGTGCGCGTCGACGGTGTTGGGGGCGCTGGCGACCCGGTCGAAGTCGAACCGGATGCCCTCGCCCTCCCCCACCTCGGTCAGCCGCGCGAAGGCGCCGCGGGCGTTGGCCTCGCCGCCGAACTTCCGCCGGGCGAAGACGTCCCACGGCATCCCGCCCCCGGGCATGCCGGGCTGGAGCTGGAAGGGCCGCCAGCGGCGCTCGACCTCGATCCCCGGCCTCATGGCGAGGGCCCTCTCGAGCCGGCGCTCGCCAACGTAGCACCAGGGGCACACCACGTCCGCGTACACGTCAACGATCATCGCCTCTCCTTCGGATCACGGGCCACCAACCTTACGCAACTCCCTGAAGATACGGGGCGTCGGGAGGAAGCTGCGGCGATCCCCCGCTTCCCCGGTCCGCCGCCGAAGGTCCTGCTCAGACGGCGAGCAGGACCTTGCCGGTCGTCGCTCTCGCCTCGATGGCCCGGTGGGCCTCGGCGGCCTCCTCGAGCGGGAAGGAGCGGCTTATCACGGGCCGCAGGGCTCCGGTACGGAGGTGATCGGAGATCTCGTTCCGCGCCGCCTGGGCCCGGCCGGGCCGGATCCAGGGCCCGCCGAAGCCGGTGAGGGTCAGGCCCTTGACGTTCATCTGCATGAGGTCCGGCGGGGGCATCGGCCGTCCGCTCGCCGCCCCGAACATGACCATGCGGCCGAGGGGGGCGAGGCAGCCGAACGCCGTGCTACCCGCCTCCCCCCCGACGGACTCGAGCACGACGTCGATGCCCCGACCGCCCGTGGCCTCCATCACCTCGTCCGCCCAGCCGTCGCGGCCGTAGTCCACGGCGCGGTCGGCGCCGAGGGAGAGGACGAGCTCGCGCTTCTCGGCGCTGCCGGCCGTCCCCACGATCGTGCCCGCGCCCGCGAGCCGCGCGAGCTGCACGGCGAGGGAGCCCACGCCGCCGGCGGCGGCCTGGACGAGCACGCTCTCGCCCCTTTGCAGCCCGGCCGCGTCGTGCAGGACGCCGTAGGCCGTGATGCCCTGCACGAGCAGGGCGGCCGCGGCGCTCCCGAGGTCCACCCCTTCGGGCACCTCCACGACCATGCCGGCGGGGGCGACGGCGTATCCGGCGTAGCCGCCGGATTCGAGGACGGCGACCACGCGGGTACCTTCGGACGGTCCGTCGACGCCCTCCCCCAGGGCCGCCACGGTGCCGGCGACCTCGAAGCCCGGCGTGATCGGGAACCGCGCCTGGTGCGGCCCGAACGCCATGCCGCGGCGCGTCCCCGTGTCGGCGTAGTTCACGCCGGCGACCTCGACCGCTATCAGGACCTCGCCCGGTCCCGGCGTGGGTGCTTCCATCTCCTCCGGCCGCAGGACCTCCGGCCCCCCCGGCTCGTTTATGCGTATCGCCTTCATCCCATCCTCCTCAGTAGCTGACCATCGGCGCCTGGCCGACGTAGGAATCGTCCGTGAGCTCGCGCAGCATGAAGCCGGCGACGTCGGCGCGCGAGATCTTGGTGCCGCTGTTCTCGCCGACGGACCCGACGCGGTACTCTCCCGTCGCGGCCCCGTCGGTGAGCCGCGGGGCACGCACGATCACCCAATCGAGCCCACTCCGCCTTACGACCTCGGCGTGGCGCTCCGCGTCCTCCAGGACGTCCCTCTGCAAGACCTTGAGCAGGCCGGAGAAGACGCGGTCGACGAGCTTGGGGCGGTCCCCGGGGTCTCGTACCCCCGCCCCCGTCAAGCTGACGAGCCGGCGCACGCCGTGCTGCTTCATGGCGGCTACGATGTGCTCGGTGCCCCGCTCCTGCACGTCCTTCGGGAGGTCTTGGTGTGCCCGAGGGCGCTCAGGACGGCGTCGGCCCCGGCGACCGTCTCCTCGACCCTCGAGGGGATGAGCACGTCCCCCTCGACGACCCGCAGCCGCTCGTGGCCCGTCGCAAGCTTCCCGGGGTCGCGGACGAGCGCCGTGACCTCGTGCCCGTCCCTCAGGGCCCCCTCGATCAGGTGCCGCCCCGTCCTGCCCGTCCCTCCAAAGATCGCGACCTTCATCGCGCCACCGCCTCTCTCCCGCTCCGCGGGCCTCGCTTGCGTCACGACGCCTTCCTCCGGCGCCGCCCCGTGCCGATCTCCCCCGTCTCGCCGTCCGCTCCCGGCCGCCGGGCCTCGCGCGGGAGGCTCGCGGAGGACGCCGCGGAGGCCCCGGCGGAGGCGCCGGCCGCGAGCTCGTCGGCCTCCCCTCCGGGGCCGGCGACCTCGCCCTGCTTGAGGCGGAGGTTCCTCATCAGGAGGGCGCCCGCGACCGAGAGCACCGCCGTCGCGAGCACGAAGAGGAAGCCGGTCTGGACCGCGCCGGCGAGGGCCTCGCGGGCCGCGGCGAGCAGGCCGCCAACGAGCCCTTCGCCGCCGGGCAGCGCCCCCGCGGCGCGCTCGAGGGCGCCGAGGGCCTCGGGGCTTACGAGGGCGTTGGGCTCCTCGAGGCCGCCGACGAGGCGGTCCGGCGTGCCCTGCGGGACCCCCTCGCGCAGGCCGTTCACGTAGCCGGAGGTGACGAGCGTCCCTATGGCCGCCGTCCCGACGGTCGAGCCGATGGAGCGGATGAATTGCGTGGCCGCGGTGGCGACGCCCATGTTCTCCTCCCCCGCTATCGTCTGCACGGCGAGGGTGGTGGTCGGCATTATGAGCCCGAGGCCGAGGCCCGTGACGAAGAGGAACAGGGCGACGGTGGTCGTGGAGGAGCCGACGCCGAGGGTAGAAAGGAGATACGCGCCGAGCGCCATGAGCACGGTCCCGGCGAGGAGGAACGGCTTTATGCGGTTCACGCGGGCCATGAGGACGCCGCCGACGATGCCCATCGCGGTCATCGTCAGGATGAGCGGGGTCAGAACCGCGCCCGAACCGGTCGCGGTGTAGCCGAGGACGCCCTGCACGAAGAGCGGGGTGTACAGGATCACCCCGAACATCCCGATGCCGACCCCGAACATGACGATCGAGGCGGAGACGAACGAGCGGTCCCGGAACATCGAGAGGGGCAGTATCGGCTCGGGGGACCTGGCTTCTATGGGCAGGAACAGCGCGAGGAACAAGGCGGCGACGGCGAACCCGGCGAGGACCCTGGCCGAGCCCCATCCGTAGCCCTCCCCCGCCCATGAGAGCGCGAGCAGGAGCGCCACGATGGCGACCGTGCTCGTGAGCGCGCCGAGGTAGTCGATGGAGGCCGCGCGCCGGCGCTCCCCGTTGGGCAGGACGAACGGGAGCGCCACGAGGGAGAGGAGGCCGAGCGGCAGGTTGAGAAAGAAGACGTAGCGCCAATCGAAGGCGTCCGTGATCCAACCGCCCAGGGACGGCCCGATGACGCTGGAGATCGAGAAGACCCCGAAGAAGAGCCCCTGGTACCTGGCCCTCCTCGCCGGGTCGGGGAAGATGTCGGCGACGCTGGTGAACACGGTCGAGAGCAGCATCCCGCCCCCAGCCCCTGCACCCCGCGGAAGACGACGAGCTGCGTCATGTCCTGCGCGATGCCGCAGAGCGCGCTCCCCACCAGAAACACCGCCACGCCCGCGACCGTGATCCACTTTCTCCCCACAAATCCCGAGCTTCCCCACGATCGGGATGACCACGGTCTCGGCCAACAGGTAACTGGTAGTCACCCACGCGTAGAGCTCGAACCCGTTCAACTCCGCCACGACCCGCGGCATCGCCGTCCCCACCACCGTCTGGTCGAGAGACACGAGGAACAGAACCAGGATGAGCCCGGCCGCCGCCAGCGCCGTACGCCTCCCCCCCAAACCGTCCGCTGCCGCCAAATCCTGTCCCTCCCCGAGCCGGATACCTCCCGTGCCCGTCCTTCGATCTGTTAGAATCAAAAGCGGACGATTGTCCGCTTGGTGGATATTACCGGACACCTGTCCGTTTTCAAGGAGATTCGTGGCGAGTTTTCTGGGGTCTGCGGGGATGCAGGGGAGAAGAGGAAGAGCGGGTCGGGTCGTGCCGCCCCTGGCGTTTGGGGGGGCGCCTGCCGGCGAGAGGCGGGACGCGGCGGAGAGCCGGCGCCGGGTGCTGGGGGTGGCCCGGGAGCTCTTCTCCGAGCGCGGGGTGGACGCGGTGAGCATGCACGAGATCGGCCGCGCGGCCGGCGTGGGCCAGGGGACGCTCTACCGGCGCTTCAAGCACAAGGGCGCGCTGTGCATGGCGCTGCTCTTCGAGGGCGTGGAGGGGTTGTACGGGAGGGCCCGGGACCGCGAGGAGTCCGGGGGGCCCGCGCTGGAGCAGCTTATGGGTTTGCTCGAGGATCTCGCGTGCTTCAACGAGGAGAACGCGCCGCTCCTCGGCGCCGTAAGGGACGCGGTCGGGGGGGAGCGCCGGGTGGAGATGTACCGCAACCCGTTCTACTCCTGGCTCCGGGCGACCGTCGTGGCGCTGCTTGGGCGCGCGGTCGAGGAGGGCGAGGCAAGGGAGGGGCTGGACGTCGAGGCGGTGGCGGAGGCCGTGCTCGCGCCGCTCAACGTCGACCTCTACCTCTACCAGCGAGCCGAGCTCGGGATGGGGCGGGGGCGGATCCTGACCGCCCTGCGCGGCCTGCTCCTCGACGGGCTGCGGCGCGAAGGGACCGCTAGGTAGGGGGAGAAGGAGAGCCGGGCCGGGCTTCCAGGAGGGGGCAATCTCTGCCAGCCCGGTCTACGGAGCAACCTGCGCCGAAACCAGGCACCCGTATATGGGACAATCGTCCCGATCATGATCGGGACGTCGCGTCACCGAGGGGCGCGGCCCCGGTTTTACCCCCGAACGTGCGGGGACATAGTGCGTTCGGTCAGGCCCCGAGAAAGAGAGGCAAGAGCATGGACGACGAGACGCAGCAGAGGGTGATCACCCTGGTAGCCGCGGGGATCGCCTACGGCATAAGCCACGCGGTCACCAACCGCTACATAGACGTCCCGGATCAGCGCGGCATCAAGGACGACGCCCTGGAGGCCGTCCTCAAGGGCGCCACCACGGCCGCCTCGACCATCCTCGCCTCGATCATCGTCCGGCGCGTCCTCGCCGGGCGCTGGGGCGGCTAGAGTAGCCCCCGGGGAAGGGTCGGAAGAAGCCGGCCCCTCCCCCCCACCTCCCTCAGTAGCTCCCCCTCCGCCGCACCCGGTTCCCCGTACCCCTATCCGCCCGGACGGATGGCGCGCCGCCCGAGTCGGCCGGTGTTCCGGCCCGTGATCGGCCCCGGCGCTGTCGAGTCCTTGGGGGCGAAGGGAGGCGTTACGAGGGTCGCCGGGCGAGGTAGACGCCCAGGAGGATGACGGCCCCGCCGAGGAGCTGCTCGGGGCCGAGGGATTCGCCGAAGAAGACGATCCCCGACGCTACGCCGGTGAGGGTGATCAGGTACTGGTAGACGAGCACCCGGTTGGCGCCGATGCGGCTGATGCCCCGCTGCCAGGCGGCGAAGGCGAACGCGGTGGCGAAGGCCGCCGAGTAGCCCACCGTCGCCCAGGCCCCCGGGGTGACGCCGCCCCAGTCCAGCCCCGGCAGGAAGGGCGCGGCGAGGAGCAGGGCGACCGGGCTCGCGAAGAGGGTCGGGTAGGTCGCGACGGCCAGCGGGGAGTGCCGGTCCAGGACGGGGATCGAGAGCACGGTATAGGCGCCGACGCACACGGAGGCGAGGAGGACGAGGCCGTCGCCGAGCGTGCTCGTCCCCGCCGCCCCGAGCCCGTCGTAGACCACGATCCCGACGCCCAGGATCGAGAGCGCTACCCCGATCATCCCCCCGGCGGTCGGCCTCTCCAGCCCGAGCGCGGAGGCCAGGATCATGCCCCACACCGGGGCCGTGGCGAAGATCAGGCCGGTGTTCGAGGCGGTGGTCATGCTGACGCCGAAGGTGAAGGAGGTCTGCGCCGCCGCCACGCCGAAGCAGCCCAGGCCGATCATCGGCAGCAGCTCCCCGCGCGTGAGCCGGCTCCCCGGCTCCAGGAGCCGGAGGACGAGGAGGAGCAGGAGACCGCCGCCGGCGAAGCGCAGGGCCACGAGAAAGGTCGGGGGCAGAAACCCCGCGGCGTATTTCGTCGCCGCGTAGTTTGCCCCCCAGAAGATGGCCGCCAGGATCAGGGATAGCTCCGTGGTCCGGGCGGCGGTTCTGGCCTTGTTCTCCGTCACGGGCGAGATTCTACGCCCCGGGCGGCCGGAGCGCCTCGGAACCGGTCGTCGGCGGCGCGGGAGGCGTCGCATTCATACCCTCCTCCGCACGTTTGCGCGAGCCGCGCCGGGAGAATAATGTTGGAAAGAACCTTTGGTGCACCCGTAGGAGGGATCTGCAGAATGGAAGCAAACAGCGCTGGAACCGCGCTCAATCAGACCGTCGGGCAGCTACAAGGCGGCATCCTGCGGCTAGGCATAGGGTCGGCCATCCCGGTGATCGCGACGTGGGAGCAGACGCTCTCCGCCTCCGGCGTGCCGGAGCTGACGCCCGTAGCGCAGAACCTGAGCACCCTGAGAAACCACCTCGCCAACCCCAACTTCGATCCCAATCAGGTGGGCCAGCTTCTCGCGACGCTCGGCGGCCAGGTCCAGGCCATCGCGGCCACCCCGTACGGGCTGCCGATCGCGGCCCCGCTCACGCAGCTCGGCCTGCTCCTGAGCACCGGCGGCGGCACCCTCATGGGGCAGTCCGGGGGCTAGCACAACGGGGCTGATCCGTCCGCCAAACCAGACAGAGCCCCGGCGGCCCCCGCCGGGACTACAGAGGTCGAGGGGCCAGCCCGGTAAACGGGCTGGTCCCTCGCTTGTTGCGCTCGCCGCGGGGCGCGGCGATGGCGTCGTATCAGCCTACCTCACGGTCCTGAAGCTCCAGCTCACCGGCGCGAGGGTGTTGCCCGCCTGGTCCCTGATCCCGCCCGTCAAGGCCGCCGTGTACAGCGTGTTGCGCAGCAGGTTCGCGTTCGGGTTCAGCGTCGCCGTGCGGTTGGCCGCGTTGTACGTCACCGCAGACGTGACCCCGATCGTCCCGCGCTTGAGCGTGAAGCTCGCCGCGCTCGTCCCCACGACTGGCTCGCTGAACGTCGCGGTCGCGTTCGTGGTCACCGCCCTACCCGTCGCGTTGACGGCCGGGGTTCTGGCCACGACGGAGGGCCTGATCAGGTCGACGTTGACGGTGAGGGCGGCGGAGCGCGAGGCGTTGCCGGCCGCGTCTCGGGCCTCGGCGACGACGGAGCGGGCGCCGTTGGCCAGGGCGCTCGTCGTGATGCTGTAGTTACCGGAGGCGTTCGCCGTGCCGGTGCCCCTCAGCACCCCGTCGACGAGGATCCTGACCGATGCGCCGGCCTCGGTGCGGCCCGCGAAGGTTGGGGTTGCGTCGTTGGTGCGGTTGTCGGCGTTGGAGGAGCCGGTGTCGCTCGCGGCCACCAGGTCGAGGCTTGGTGCGGCCGGGGGCACCACGTCGAGTACCTCCATGGAGAGAGCGCCGGAAGGGGCGCTCACGTTGTTGGCCGCGTCCTTCGCCCTGGCGGTGACGTTGTGGACGCCCACGCCGATGGCGCTGGTCTCGATGCTGTACTTTCCGCCGACGGTCGACCCGCTGCCCACCACGTTCCCGTCGACCAGGAGCTCGACCGTGGAACGGGACTCGGAGCTTCCGGTGAAGGTCGGCGTGGCGACGGAGGTCTTGTTGTCCGTGTTCGAAGCACCGTCGTCGCTGGCGGCGGCCAGGTCGGGAACGGTGGGCGCGTCCGGCGGGGTTACGTCCGCGAACGCGCCGGGGTTGGGATCGTTCACCTCGGGGCCGCAGCCGAGGTCCGGCGGCGTCGCGTCGAACGGTCCCGCCACGGTGGATTCTTCTCCGCCGTCGTCGGTGACGTTGATGTACTGCAAGGAGACCTCGCCGCCCTGGCCCGCGAGTGGTGCGTCGAACGCGCCGGAGGGGCTGAGCTCGGAGATCGTGCCCCTCGAGCCGACGGTGCCGCCCACGCGCCGCGCGTCGAGGGTCGGCGGCTCGGCGTCGGGATCGGAGGAAGCCAGGGAGATCGGGGTGTTCACGAAGGAGCCGTTCTCCAGCTCGTTACCGGTGGCCACGCCCAAGATACGACCGTCCACGTCTTCGTAATCCAGGTTGCGCACGAAGGTGTAGTCGTCGATTCCGGTCCCGGTCACCCGCACCTGATCGCCGGGGCGGATGTTGGGGGTCCCGTCCTGCCAGCAGTCGTTGACGCCCGCCTCGGGGTCGTCGCCGGCGTGGTTGATCTCGAGGACCGACGGCTCCCCGCCGGCTCCGGCCACCACGGTTCCGGTGAAGGTGCCGATGGGCCCGTCGACGCCGCTGCGCAGAACTTCGACGGTGACCTCGCCCTCGGGGTAGCCCTCGAGCAGCACGAAGTCGTTGGTGTAATCGACCTCCAGCAGCCGCCCATCGCCGACGCTGGCCCACGCCGGTGAGGCGAGCGCCACGCTTGCCATGAGGGCGGTGGCACCGATGGCCAGGATCTTCTTTACCCCGCCGCTTCCCTTGAATGATTCTTTCGAGATTTCGATGGTCACTTCTTTACCTTTCTTTGAGTGTTCGATGGCTCTTCATCGAGCCCCGTCTGTGCCCTCGTCGGTGATCACAAGCCCATCCCGCGAGGGAACAGGTGGCGGAGACGCCTTCTCCTCCCACTCGGTCGCAACGCAGGCCTGATGGTCTCTCGGCCCGCCACGGCGGTGGGCGATCTCACCTCCCTGTCCTGTCCCGACTTCACCGCAAACCCTTCCATCTCACCCTCTTGAATTCGCCTTCTTGCTGCTTGTAGGGTCGCCGATGGGGACGCTCCTGCCATTGCACGTTTGGACGATTTATTGCTAGCTCAGATGGGCTACACATCTCCCGCCGCGGATGCGCAGACGTAGAGTGAGCCCCGTGCGTGGACACGGGGCTCACCCGGGGCTCGTCGTACGCGATGTCGCGGATCGTTCTAGTGGTCGGGGCCGTCCTCGCGCGGGCCGCCGTCCCCATGGCCCTTCGCCGGGGCGTCGTGCCCGTGGCCTTCTTCCCCTGTCGCCGGCGGAAGGTCCAGGGCTACCGGGCGTCCTCCGTCGAAGCTGAGCTCTAGCCCATCGGCGTCTTCGGGTGCCTGGAAAACCAGGCTCCCCGAGACCGCGCCGCCGGCGGGGATCGCCTGGCCCTCCTCGAACGTCTCCCGGAGCGGCCCGCTCTCCTCCACACCTTCACCGGTGAGCCGAAAGTCGTCCGGCGAGTAGCTCATGGCGCCGTCTTCGGCCGCGAGGGTGACGTCCACGACGAAGCGCCGCTGGCCCTCGGGGGCCATGTCCATCCCCATCGACGACATGTTCATTCCGCTCGCCGCGAACTTATCGGCCTGCATGGCGGCCATGTGCTCTGGGGTCATCGCGTCGACGCGCACGAATCCCCCGGGTATCTCGACCGGCTCCCCGGTCCTAGCCGGGCTTGGTTCGACGCCAAGGGAGGAGAAGATGCCCCAGCCGCCGGCCGCTAGCGAGACCGCGACACCGACCGCGAGCGCCGCCCCCGCCACGCGCGAGCGGTTGGAGCGCCGCCGCCCGCCGCTGGCAGGATCCTCGCTCCCGGGTTCGGCCGCGAAAGGCGCTTCGTATCCAACCTGCATCCGTGGCGCCGTCTGCTGGGGCATGAATGTTTCGTCCTTTCCTCCAGAGTTCTTCACGACTCCAATGATGGCCCTGCAAGCCGCTCGCGCCATCGCGTGTATGGGCGATCTTTGCCTGGCCCAAATGGGCTAACTCTGGAGCGGAGGGAGCGGCCAGTAGGACCTCCGTGGGCCAGATTCGAGAGAGGCCGACGACCGCCGTCGTTTCGTCGAGCCGGTCACGACGTCGCCGGAGTTGCGGAGAACGGGTTCGAAGCTCCGACTGTCGTTGGTCCGAGGCGAAGCGCCCGTGAGAACGACGGCGCGCGTAGCCGTTCCATATAGCCGCCAACTGGAGGTTCCAGGTAACGGAGCCCTCACGCCGCGGCCGGGGCTCGCCGAACGGCGAGCCCCGGCTCCGGGTGTCCGCTTGCGTGATCCTTCAGCGCGCCCGGAAGGTTTTCGACCGGCCAGCGTCACCCGCGCCGGCCTTCACCGTGTACTTACCGGCGGAGGTAGGCTTGAACGCGAACCTGGAGTTCGGAGGTAGGACCTTTCTCGAGATCACCTTGCCGTTGCGGCTGATGGTCAGCGTCAGCCTGGCAGCAGATGCAGGGCCTCTGACGGTGATGCGTACGATCTTCCCGACCGAGACCACGGGTTTGGGCGTGTTTATCACCACCTGTGGGGGCGCGGGAGCGGGCCGAGGGGTTGCGACCGGCGGTTGAGCGGGCGGTTGAGCGGGCGGTATCACAGGGGGCTTCGTGGGCGGCTCGGTCTGGGGCGGGGCGGGCGTCGGAGGCGTCGAGACGCTCGTCGCGGCGGGAGCGGACTCGTTGCCCGCGGCGTCCTGCGCTCTGACCTGGTAACGGTAGGTCGCGCCGGGCACCGGCAGAGCCGTCTTTTCGAGGTAGGACGCCGTGGAGGCAGGGAGCAGAGCGGCGTTGAGCCTCGTGTACGTGCCGTTTTTGGCGTCGGCGCGGTAGACGTTGTAGCCGGCGAGATCGGCGTCGGTGATGTTGGGGCTCCAGGTGAGATTCACGCCGTTGGCGGCGGCCGTTGCCGACAACCCGTTGGGGGCGGCGGGAGCGGCGTCGAGGTTCGAGCCGTGGATATCCCAGGTGCCGTAGTTGGCGTCGCCGGCGCGCTGGTCCTCCCAGACCACCGTCTCGCCGTCCACGGCCGGGGTCTCCTGCGGGCCCGCGCCCGTCGCCACCGCGAACTCCCGGCCCGTCGCGACGTCCTTGCCGTAGGTGTCGCTATCCCCGTTGCGGCCGTCGGACCAGACCACGACGGTGCCACTGACTGCCGGAGCCCATTGATCGGAGGCGTTCGTGGTCACCTGGAACACCCGCCCGGTCTCCAGATCCTCGGCCATGAGGTCCCTGCCGAAGATGTCGTGGTTGTTCGCGCCCTCCTGACGCCACACGACCAAGCTCCCGCTTATGGCGGGCATATCCTGCCAGGCGGACGCGGCACCGACCGAGAACTCCGCCTCGGCCGAGGCGAGGTCCTTCCCGTAGATGGTCTTACGGCCGTTACGGTCGTCCTCCCACACGACGGTGTCGCCGCTGATGGCTGGGTTGGTCTGGTTGCCGGCCGGCGCGCTCACCTCCCGTCCCTGGCTGTCCGGCGGATCGGTCGCCAGGTCCTTGTAGTACACGTCGAGGTCGTAGGCGTTCGCCGTCGACCTCCGCCCGTCCTCCCACACCAGCTTCTTGCCGCTGATCTTCGGCTTGCGCTGATCGCCACGGGCGACGACGATGGGAACCTCGGGGGCGCCGGGCCCCAACGAGAGGTCCTTGCCGTAGACGTCCCAGTCGCCGTTGCGGTCGTCCTCCCAGACCACGAAGTCGCCGCTCACGGCAGGCCGACGCTGGTTGCCGGGGTGAGCGGTCACGGGGAACTCGGTCTGTCCGGCGGGAAGAAGTCTTTTTCCGTAGATGTCGGAGTTTCCGTTCCGTTTGTCGTCCCAGACCACGAGGCCGCCGCTTAGCGAGGGGGAGGTCTTGTCGCCACCGCTATCGGAGACGACGAATTGCTTGCCCGGCACCACCGCATCCGCGGGGCGCAGGAGGGCGGTCAGGGATACGAGCAGGGCTAGAAGCAGGAGACCGCCGGCCGCGCCCGGCCAGGTACGGAAAAGCGCCCTCTCTCCTCCCGAATCACGCCCACCAGGCGACCCTCCTACCATCGTCTCCTCCTCTACATCGTCCGCAAGCCGCGTCCGAGGGTAGCGCCACGGCGACTCGTTCCGCCCCAGAGAGCGAGACCGTAGCTCGTCGCCCGGTTCTTTGTCGGGATCTTCGAAGACATGATTGCCTGTCGGCACGGGAGAGGCATCCTACATACACGTGATCTTTTTCTAACCCAGTTGGGCCAGTTTGAGGGACGCAACGCCTCGACCCGCGCCTCGAACGATAAGAGAGCGACCGAGACGCAGCGTCCCCTACACGTTTGCCGCCGTTGCCGCTCCCGTTCGTAGTCGCGCTGACATACGGCGCCCACAGCACACCGGAGCAACGAGAGAAGCCCCGAAGGACGACCTCGCGGCCGATCGGACGCAGAGCCCGAGCTTGCGGGCACCGGACCCGACCGTTTCGATCGGACGAAAGAAGATCGAGCCGTCCTGCGGCTCAGGGAGCTCTCGAGCCTCTACTGCTCCCCAGCCGCAGAGCTGCCGCTACCGCTTCGATAACACGTGGCGCGAGACCGATCCGGACGACTTCGGAACGGATGACCCGCTTCGGCCCCCGGTCGGTCTACAAACGAGACAATTACCCCGGCGCCGCGCCCTGAAGCCCCGGCGTTAACCGAGCCTCTCGCAGCTTGTGAGCTCGAGGAACTCGGTCGGGGAGGCACCGGCGAAATCGGCGGCGTCGGCAACGACCGTGTCGAACCCGGGACCGCAGCTGACAGCATCCGCTACCCCGTCGCCCGCGATATGGAGGTAGTCGTTCTCGACGCCTCCGTAGAGCTGATCGCGGTCGGGACCGCCAAACAGCCTGTCGTTGCCGCTCTCCCCGGCGACGAGATCGTTGCCCGGGCCGCCGTTGATCGTGCTGTCGTGGTCGTAGCCGCCGTACATCCGGTCGTTACCGGACCCGCCGTACATCCCATCGTAACCCGGCCCGCCGTACATCGTGTCACGCAGCAAACCGCCATCCATGTAGTCGCTGCCGTAGCGCCCGTGCATCGTGTCGTCGCCACCATAGCCGCGCATGCTGTCGGCGGCGTTGGTCCCGACGAGGGTGTTGTTGCCGTTGTTGCCGTTGACGACCGCAGCCAGCGCAACTCCCGCAAACATCACCAGCGACACGACCACGACGGTAAGCAGGATCAACGTCCGTCTCATTGCTTCTCTCCTCACCGAACCCTTCTTCCTTGAACCGATCATATCAAACGTTCTCTGGCTAGGACACCCCGAATCCCCTCGCGGCGCTCGTCCCCCCAGCATGGTCCGCATCGCCGCCGAAACTGGCCACCACGGAGTAGCTGCCCGCCGCGGGCGGCGTGTACGCCAAGCGGTACAAGCCGCTGTTCAAGGATGCGTACCTCGTGGCTATCGACGCCCCGTTACGCTTGATGGTCAGCTTGATCGTGCCCGCGTGTTTGGGAGCGACGGCCCCGGAGAGGGTCACGGCCTGCCCCGATCTCAAGACGGTGGCCGAGGTGCTCAGGGTGACCACGGCCCTTACGCTGACCATCTTGGAGGCGCTCGCATAAGGAGCCAGCGCCGCGCCCGGTCGCCCCGCGAACCGGGCCCGATACTCGGTGTTCTGAGCCAGTTTCACGTTGGAGAGGGAGAACGTACCGTCGGCCCTCGTCGTGAGGCTCCCGCCCGGGACCGGGCCGAAGCTGCCGGCGCCGACGGGCTTCTGCTCCAGGATCACCTGCTCATCGGCGATCGGTGTCCCGTTGGAGGTGAGCCGGCCCGAAAGGATGACCGAGCCAACATAGTTGGTCACCGAAACGTTCGGAGCCAGGCTCAACTCGGGGACCGCGAACGAGGTGCCGTGCGCGACGGCGGGCGCGGACTCGTTGCCGGCCTTGTCGACGGCCGTGATCCTATAGTGGGATACCGCCCTCTTGGGCGCCGTCGCATCCGCGTAGGAGGTTGCGGAGATCAAGGCGTCGGGGTTCAGCTTCTCGTATGCGCCGTCGGGAGAGGCCGCGCGGTAGAGGTTGTAACCGGCGAGGTCGCTCTCCCCGTTGGCGGTCCACCGCAGATCCACGCCCCCGAGCCTACCGGCCGCCGTCGCCCCCGGGGGAGCCGCGGGAGCGAGGTCCACCGTCGAGCCGCGGACGTCCCAGGTGCCGTAGTTCGGGTCGCTCGCACGCTGGTCCTCCCAGAGTATGGTCTCGCCGTCTACGGCGGGGGTCTCCTGCGAGCCGGCGCCCGTACTGACCGGAAACTCCCGGCCCGTCGAGAGGTCCTTGGCGTAGATATCCGCGTTGCCGTTCCTACCGTCGACCCAGACGACGAGGTGCCCACTGACCACGGGTGAGTACTGGTCCGCGGTGTTCGTGGTCACCTGGAACGCTTCTCCCGCGGCGAGGTCCCTGCCGAAGATGTCGTAGTTGTTCGGGCCCTCCTGACGCCACACGACCGTGGAGCCGCTTATGGCGGGCTGGTCTTTGAAGCTTGGATCGGTGCTGACCGAGAACTCCTCCCCGTTCGAGAGGTTTTTGGCGTAGACGTCCGAGTGTCCGATGCCCCGGCGGTCGTCCTGCCAGACGACGGTGTGTCCGCTTATCGCCACGTTACGCTTATTGCCAGGGCTGGTCGCGGCGATCTCCCGCTCCTGCCTGGTCGAGAGGTCGTAGCCGTAGACGTCCCAATCGCCGTTGCGGTTGTCTTCCCAGACCACTAGGTTGCCGTACACGTCGGGCTTGCGCTCGTCCGACGGGCTCTCGGTGATGCGGAACTCTTGCCTGGTAGAGAGGTCGTAGCCGTAGACGTCCGGGTTGCCGTCGCGCCGGTCCTCCCAGACCACGAGGTTACCGTCGATCTTGGGCTCACGCTGGTCCCCGGGGGCGCCCGAAATCTGGAACTCTTCACCGTCGGGCACGCTCCTGCCGTAGACGTCCGAGTTGCCGTCGCGCCGGTCCTCCCAGACCGCCACCCCGCCGTTCACGTCGGGGTGGAGCTGGTCTCTAGAGGTAGTAGCGACCGCGAAGCCCTCGGCCTCCGGGAGCGCGCCGGCTGACCTCGACAGCCCCATCGGGGACGCAATGCAAACCAGCATCAGGCACGCTGCCGCCACGAGAGAACGCGCGTACCGGGAACTCAAGAGCGATCCCCGACGCGGCGACACCGTGCTCCTCCCTTCGAAGGAGAATCCGGGGGTGAAATGAGGCGGGGCAGGCACACCCCGTCGGACTTCGAGCCTCTGCTTGCCCACTTCGCTGATCGCACCCATCCTCATCCTTCTCCCCCGCTCGCGCAAGAGCTCCTGTTGCACCTCCTATCGTAGGCCGCCACCACGCGCGGCTTCATCGCGCACATGGACGATCTTTCGCTAGCCCAGGTGGGCTAGCGAGAGGCTCGGCGACGACTCGAGAGGTGCCTCCCGTACCGGGGAAGGTCCCTCCGGGCGGAGTAGGGAGCGGCCCCCTTCGCCCCTCGATCCCACTGGCGTCGACGCAGGCCACCCGTCCCGCGCATCGGCAGCCTGGATCCGCCGATGCGCGGTGCCCCGCCCGGGTTTGGGCGGGGCACCGCGCCACGAGACCGTGTCGCTCGCCTAGCGGACTACGGTGAAGGTCCTCGGCGGGCTGGTGTTGGGCGCATAATCGGCGTTGCCGGCGAAGTTGACGCTCACCGAGTAGCTTCCGACGCTCGGCGGCTTGTAGGCGAAGCTGTAGCGGGAGGCGCTCAGGGCCACGCTCCGGGTCGAGATGACCGCACCGTTGCGCTTGATGGTCACCTTCACCGAGCCCGCGACGTTCGGCGTAACCGTGCCCGTAAGCGTCCGGGACTGCCCGAGCTTGAGGTTGGTTATCGCCGTGGTGTTGGAGACGAGGGCCTTGACCTGAATCCGCTTCACGGGGCTCTGGGAGGCCTGGAACCCGACCCTCGCGTCGCCCGCGAAGCGCACCCGGTAGTCGGTGTTCTTCTTGGGCACGATCCCGGCGAAGCTGTAGGCCCCGCCGGCGGCGGTGTCGGCGCGCTTGATCTCGGAGAAGGCCGCGGCACCAACCGGCTTGTGCTCGAGGATGACCTGCCTGCCCACGATCGGGTCGGCGCCCCGCAGCAGCTTGCCGGAGAGCGTGCCGCCCTTGCCGTAGTCCACGCTCGTGGGGGCAGCGAGGCCGACGGTGGTGGCGGACGGCGAGATCTCCAGGGGCAGGATCGGGTGGTTCCCGTTCGCCCGCGGGTTATCCGTGTCGGGAACCGGGGTCGGATCTAGGGCGCCGGACGCCGGCTTCGGGTAGACCCGCATGAGGCCCCAGAGGCCGCCGGAGAGGTTGTGGCGGTACATGCCGTCGGCGTAGCGGTAGTCGCCGGCGAAGCCGTTGCCCGCGCTCGGCAGGTGGACGTTGAGGGCGCGGCCCACGCTGAACCCGCCCTGGGCGGAGACCAGGGGCGAGCTCCCGTCGCCGGGGAACTGCTGCCACGCGTGCCCGAGCATCTCGAAGGTGTGCTGGCGCTGCTTGTCCGCCCCCTGCAGGACGCGCATCCTGACCGCGTCGCCGGCGAAGGCCCTGAAGACCGGGGTGTCGGGGTCGCCGTTGGCCCTGGAGCTGTAGACGTTCGCCAGCTGCTTGCCGTCGAGGGGGCTCGTCTCCGTGGCCAGCGCGGCCTCCCGCCCGCCGAGGCGGTGCTTGAAGGGCGTCGAGCCGTAGTTGAAGCCCTTCTCCCCCTGGTCGATGTGGTCGTGGGCCTCGGCGCCGGGCGGCTCGGGGGCCTCGGCGGGCGCCCCCGGCTCCTCGATGTGCGGGGCCGCCGGGTCCGGGACGTTCAGTATGGGCGCGCCGGAGGCGTCGCGGAGGTTCAGGCCGTCCTGGAAGAAGGTCGTGAACTCGCGGAAGTCCTTCCCGTCCGGCACCCTGATGTCGGCGCTCACGCCGCTCCTTATCTCCTGGCCGGTCTTCGGGTCGTGGTAGGTCGAGCCCCTGGGCTCTATGTTCAGGCCGCCGAAGAGGCCGTGGTGGCGGTGCCCGCGCACGTCGCCGAAGTCCGTGAGGTTCGTCGCGCCGATCTCGCCGGGGCTGACGTCGTCGGCGTACCAGCGGTAGAGCTTCGACTCGCCCGGGGCCACCGTCTGGTCGCGGTTGTAGCCCACGGCCGTGCCGTCGGAGCCGCGCACGTCGAACTGGACGGTCTGCGGGTGCAGGGAGACCCTGAGGCCCGCGGGGGTGCCCGTCATGGGCTCCAAGGGCGGCATGGCGTCGCCGTCGGCGGCCCCCTTGTGCTCCAGGAACTTCGGGGTCAGCTTGTTCGTGAGCCTCACCTCTACGCAGTCGCCCTCGTTCGCCCGGATCGTCAGGGGCTCGGGCTTCTTGGCGCCGCTCTTGATCGCGGCCTCGTCCTCGGCGAGGGCGTAGATCAGGCCGTAGGGGTCGTGGTCGCCCTGCTTGTTGTACTTGATGTTCGCCTCCATCGCGACGACGTTGTACTTGCGCGACGGCGCTCCGGGGGCGCAGGGCGTCCCCGGCGAGTTGGCCTCGGGCGGCGCAAGAGAGTTGGAGCCGGTGCTCGTGGGCGCGCCCTCGTCGGCGGGGATCGTCGTGGTCGGGGCGGTCGCGTCGGTCGGCTGCGTCGGCGTGGCGTTGTCCGGCAGGGGCAGGAGGCTCGGGACCTGCTTGCCGCGGGCCCTCAAGATGCCCCACATGCCCATGTACAGGTCGTCGAGGTTCGTCGAGGAGTAGAGGTAGTCCCCGGCGCACGCCGCGTCGTTCGCGCCGCACTCCATCTTCGGGACCTTCATGTTGAACGCCTCGGAGATCCCGATGTCCTGGGTGCCGACGAACGGCGACTCCGGGTCCTCGGCGTCCTCGCGCCAGCGCATCCCGTTCACCGCGAAGACGTGCTGGTGCTCCTGGGAGCCCTGGATCACGCGTATCTGCACCGGGTCCTCGGCGTAGGCCTCCAGAAGCGGCGTGGCCGGGTCGCCGAAGACGGAGGAGCTGAAGGTGTAGGCCGGGTCGACCTTCTGCCCGTTCTTCTCCTGCCTCAGCGGGAAGGGGGCGTTGCGGTAGTTGACGCCGACGATGCCGGGGTCCTCGTCGGGGTAGGCCTCGGGGGCGTTCGGGCCGACGAAGACGTCCGCGCGGTTGGTCGGGTCGCCGCCCTTACGGGTGAGGGAGACGAAGTCCTGCACCGCGAGGCCGAACTCGCGGAAGTCGTCCCTGGCGCCGGGGCCGATGATGTCCATCGAGGTCCCCACGGCCTCGCCCTTGCAGGAGCTGCCGCAGGCCGGGCCGTTGGCGGGGTTGTTTATGGGGGCGTAGAACTGCCCGGTCTTGGGGTTGCGGAAGTCCATCCCCTCGGGCTCGACCAGGAGACCGGCGAACTGCCCGCGGTTCTGGTCGATCGCCGCGAAGTGGTGGTCGTGGCTGAAGACGGTCTTCAGCTCGTAGTCGGCGTACCACCGCTCGCGGATGGTCTGCCCGGGCTGCGTGTCCCCGTTCCACGCGGCGTTCCACGTCGCCGGGTCCGGAAGCTTGCACCCACTCTGCTTGCTGCAGGGCTGCTCGCCGGCGATGACCTTGCGGTTGAAGTCCATCTGCTCCTTGGTGAAGGCGGCCTGCTGGTAGTTCCAGCCGTTGGAGGAGCCGTCGGAGGCGAGCACGTCGAACTTAACGAGGTGGATGTGCTGGCCCATCATGTTGGTCTGGACGAGCTTCTGGAAGGCGTCGTTCCCGAACCAGTTCGGCAGGAGGTTCGTCAGGTTGAAGTTGATGCAGTCGCCCGCGTTGACCCGCGTGAAGAGCGGCTCCGGCTGGTGCTTGTACGAGCCGTCCGGGTTCTTCTCCATCATCTTCGGCACGTCCTTGTCCAGGACCAGGAAGCGACCCTGGGTGTCGTGCCAGCCGGCCTCGTTGTAGACCACGTCGCGCTGCATGACGGAGACGTCGTAGGTCACCTCGCGGGCGCCCGAGGGGCAGGGGTCGCGGAAGGGGGCGCCCGGCTTGGGCTCGGCACCCTTGAGGTTGTACCTCTGGGCGTTCTTCTCGACGTCGAGCTTCCTCGCGATCTCGGCCTTCGCCGGATCCGCGTCGTCGGGGGCGAGCGCCGGGTCGAGGGCCTTGCCGGCCACGATCCTCATCGCGTCGACCTTCTTCGTCGGGTCGGCGGCGTCGGGCTCCTGGATGCTGCCCGGGGCCTGCGGGGCGCGCCAGCCGTACTCGCCGGGACGAAGCGGGGGAAGCCGGGGTTCTCGGCCGAGGGACCGGCGGGCGCGTTTCGGTCCGGCAGCGGCTTGACCTCCCGGACCTTCGTGCCGTCGGGGGTCTTCGTGGTGCCGTCCTCGCGGACGTCGTGTACCCGGAGGAGCGACCAGAACCCTTCGGCGAAGTGCGGGTAGAGGTGGCAGTGGAAGATCGAGTCGCCCACCGTCCCCGGCTGGCTGCCGGCCCCGTAGAGCAGGTCGGCCGTGAAGGACTCGCCGGGACCGAAGGTCTGGGAGTCGAGCGTCGCCGAGCCCGGGTCCTTCCGGGTGTTGCCCGACGCGTCGAAGGCCGCCGTGTCCTTGGGGTTGGCGAGCCACTGGTTGGCGTGCAGGTGGAAGACGTGCGTCTCGGCCACGCCCGCCATGGCGTAGCGGATCTTGGTCGGGTCGTTCGGGTAGGCGTGGGTGACGTTGGAGACGTAGCACGAGCCCTTGCCCTCGAGGCGCGTCTGGAGGCCGCAGTCCTCCTTGCCGGGCTCCCACGGGCTCTCCGCGGTCGCCTTGCCGCTGGCGAGCTTGATCAGGGCCGGGTCGCCGTAGCCCCACGAGGAGAGCGAGACCTCTTCGCCGAGCCCGTCGGGGAGGGGATGGTGCTCCCTGTTGCGCTGCGGCTCGGTGCCGTAGTTGAAGCCGTGACCGACCATCCCGGGCTGGACCTCGTTGTAGTCCTGGGCGAGCTGGGCGCTCTCGCGGAAGGAGGGCGCGCCCGGCGCATGGATGTCGGCGTCGACGTAGGGGTCGCCGTGGTCCTTGGTCACGCGGTCGACGCGCCCTTGGCCCGCGTAGATCGGCTTCCCGGTCTCGGGGTCGGTCCAGGCCGAGCCCGCGGGCTCGACGGCGATGGCGCCGTAGAGGCCGTGGGCGTTGGAGCCCGCGTCCTCCTCCTCGCCGCTGCTCATCGTCTGGCTGCGGAAGAGGTGCATCCCCTCCTCGTTCGGGACGCGCCAGTAGTACGTGATCTTGTTCTGCCCCGGCGTGTTGGGGACGCTCGTGTCCTCGTTGAAGCCGACGGCGCCGCCGTCGGAGGTCTGGGCGTTGTAGGAGACGCCCCGGGCCTGGATGGAGGCGCGCGGGTTCGTGAGGCGCCCGCCCCACTGCCGGTCGTTGAGCTCGTTCGTGAACTGGACCTCGACGCACTCGCCGACGTTGGCCCTGAGGATCAGGGGCCGCGGCCTGAGGCGCCTGTTCTCGGCGGAGTCCTGGGAGGCCTCGGCGGCGAGCGGCTTGTGCCAGTTTTTGACGGCCTCCTTGTCGCCCTGCAGCACGTAGACCTGGCCGTCCGGGTCGAGGTCGCCCCAGCGGTTGAAGGGGATCTCCACGTTTACGGCGGCGACGTCGTAGGAGCGGTTGGCGCTCCCGGCGTTGCACTCCCCGCCCGCCTGCTGGGCCTCGGCCGAGGGCGAGAAGTCGTGGCCGAAGATCGTCGGGCCGGCGAGGACGGCGAGGCCGGCCGCGAGGCCCGCGGCCCCCGCGAACGCCCGCGGGTGCCAGAGGCCGAAGGACCGGCGCTCCTCCCACGGCGCGCCCCGGAGGGCTGCGACCGCGAAGAGCACGACGGAAGAGACGCCGAGCACGACGCCCGCGTCGCGCCCGGCCTCGACGAGGGAGGCCGGCGCGCCCGCCGCCGCGTGCGCGACCGCGTACGTTCCGGCGGAGGCGAGCGCCCAGAGGAGCCGGGGCGAGGGGCCCCGGTCGTCCCCGAAGAGGTAGGAGGAGGCCGACCGGGCGAGCGGCGCGGAGGCCAGGAGCGCGAGGAGGGAGAGCGGCAGCGCGGGGATCGCGCCGAGCAGCCACCCCTCGGAAAGGCCGTCGTGGGACCCGTGGGTCCCGGCCCGGAGCAGGTGCAGAACGAGGCCGGCCCCGAGCACCTGGGCGGCGCCGGGGACGAGGCAGGAGGCGAGGCTGCGGTGGGCGCCGGAGAGCGGGATCAGCGCCAGGATCAGGCCGAGCTCGGCGGAGACGGCGGCGAGGTCGAGCGCCCCTACCGCCTCCGCGTCACCGACGTGCGGCCCGAAGAAGGGGACGCCGCTCGTGCGCGTCGCCGCGTAGAGGGCGACGAGCGCCAGGTTCGCGTAGACGCCGAGCAGGGCGAGGGACCGGGTGGGCCACCTGAGGAGGGCGAGGCCGTAGAGGCCCTGCGCCGCCGCGGCGGCGAGGAAGAACGCCCCGTAGCCCCACCACTCGGAGAGGTGCTCGGGGGCGGCCCACAGGTGCATCACCCCGGCCGCCACCGAGAGCAGCCCGGCGGCGTAGACGGCGAGCTCCGCCATCGTAAGGTTGATGCCGGAGTCTGCCAATCTCGCCGGTGCCGGTTGCGCTGCCATCTAAGTCCTCCCGCTCGGATCTCCTCGACCTGGCCTTAATGGTGGACCAGGCCCGCGAACGGGCCATCGCGCAGATGGATGATCTTTGACTACCCCAGTTGGGCTAGAGGGCGCAGGGGCGCGCCGACGGGGGGAGCGCTATTCGAGGGTTCGTGCCCGGCTCGCCTCCCGCGCGACGGCCGAAGCCGGCGCGAGAGCGGCGTCAGGTGACGGTGCGGGACACGGTCCTCCTCAAAGGGCCCCGGCCCTCTCCACGGGCCAGAAGCGCAGCACGGCGCGGCCCAACAGGTCTTCCTCGGGGACGGGTCCCGTGGTGCGCGAATCGAGGGAGTTGGAGCGGTTGTCCCCCATCACGAAGACGTGCCCCTCGGGGACGGTCTCCGGGCCGAAGAAGCTGGAGTCGGTGAGCCCGTAGTCCACGTAGGGCTCGCGCACGAACTCCCCGTTCACCACGAGGACGCCGTCCTCGACGGAGATCTCATCCCCCGGCAGCCCGACCACGCGCTTTATGACCGCGCCGCCCCCGTCCTCGAAGACCGCCAGGTCCCCGCGCCCGGGCTCGGTGAGCCGGTAGGCGGATTTGGCCGCGAGGACGCGGTCGCCGGGCTCGAGCGTGGGGCTCATGCTCCCGGAGGGGATCAGGAAAGGCTCGGCCACGAACGGGCGCACGACGCCGAAGACAAAGATCACGGAGAGCGCGAGCACCACCACGAGGTCCATCCGCGCGACGCGCCGGGTGCCTCTCCCACCTCGTGTCGCGGTCGCCGGCGTACGCGTGACGCCGCCGAAGTCGCCGTCGACGCGGTGAGGAGGCCCGGCCGGAACGTCGATCGAGCGGGGCCGGGGCGAGCGGGGGGTGCTTCAAGAGAGCCCCCGAGGAGCCTGAGCGCCCACACCGCTGCGCCGAGGAGGAGCAGGGCGTTGATCACGACCCTGCGGTAAGCGCCGGAGAGGAGCGTGACCAGGAGGACGACGAGGCCCATCTCGGCCAGCGTGGCGGTCATGTCGAGCAGCCCCGCGTCCTCCACCTTGCCGGCGTGCGGGCCGAAGGGTACGCCGGAGGTGCGCGTGAAGACGTAGAGCAGCATCACGGCGAGGTTGCCCGAGATGCCGGCCACGACGACCGGGGCGGCCGGCCAGCGCAGCAGGGCCACCCCGAGGAGGCCCTGGGCGAGGGCGGTGGAGAGAAAGAAGACGCCGTATCCCCACCAGATCCAGGCGTATCCCGGCACCATCCACAGGTGGACCAGGGCGGCCACGAGGGAGAGCACCGCCGCCACGACGACCAGCCCCACGCCCTGCTCCAAAGAGGCCTCGGCCGGAGCCTCGCCGGACCGGGGGCCGTAGGCGTCGAGCCCCGTGTCCTGCATGCCCGAGCCCCCTTCCCCCCCGCGGCGGCGTTCCGAGAACGCCGGCCGCGCTACCTGACGACGCTGAAGTTCCAAGTCTTCGTCGTCCTCCGCCCCTGCGCGTCGGCGGCGACGATCCTGGCGACGTGACGGCCGCGCCGGAGCTTCCGGCTGGTGTAGGAGAGCGTATTCGTCGCCCGGTTGTAGGCGAAGTTCTTCACCTCGCGGTTGTCCAGGTACAGGCGCATGTTCCCCTTGGAGAGGTCGGTGCCGGAGTCGCTGACCCTCGCGACTAGCGTGGGCGTGAAGTCGCGGGTCCGGGAGTTGTGCCGGGGCCTGAGGGGCGTAACGACCGGGGCGGCGTTGGCCACCGGGCCGGGGTTCCCGCCCGACCCACTACCGGGGCTCCCGCCGCCGGGGCTCCCGCCGCCGGACCCACCCCCCGGGCTCCCGCCGCCGGAGTCGTCCTCCTCGAACAGTGGCGGCGCCTCGGAGATGGGCTTCGCCGGGACCGACGCCCAGGCCGGACCGCCCGAGCCGACCTCGAACTGGGTCATCATGTCGTGGTCCTCGTGGACGAGGTTGTGGCAGTGCATCATGTACCTGCCCTTCTGGGGGCCGAACTTGATGAGCACCCTGACCGTCTCGTTCTCGCCGACGTAGGCGACGTCCTTGGGGCCCCGCTCGTAGGGCCTGACGCCGGGGTTCGCCCCGTCGGTGCGCGAGAGGATCCTGAAGTCCACGAGGTGGACGTGAATCGGGTGGAACCAGCCGCCGGACTTGTTGGTGAACTCCCAGATCTCCAGGCTGTCGGGCTGCGGGTTCGCGTCGACCCGGTTGGGGTCCCAGATCTCGTCGTTTATCGTCCACATGCCGCCCGTGCGCCCGAACTCGAACCGCCGGACGGGGAGGCCCGGCACCTCTTCGAGGTTCATGACCTCGTTGTGGGGGTTGAGGACCGCGGGCACCTCGTTGTTGGAGAGATCCTTCGCCTCCTCCTTCACGTCGAAGCGCATGACCTGTCCCGTCGTGGGGTAGTCGACGTTGTTCTCGACCCCGAGGTTCTGGAGCACGATCTGCTGGTCGATCTCGTACTTCGCGAAGTCGATCACGAACTCGTAGCGCTCGGCCATCCCGACCACCAGGTCTCTGGTTTCGACCCGCTCGGGCATCAGGCCCCCGTCGGTCCCGATCACCGTCAGCGGGTCGCCCGTGGAGAGGGCGAGCTTGAAGCCCCGGGAGATGGAGGCGTTGAGGACGCGGAAGCGGTACTTGCGCCGCTCCACCTCCATCACCGGCCACGGCCTCCCGTTCGCCAGGATCACGTCGCCGAACAAGCTGTCGTGCCCGCTGCGGCTCTCGCCGTCGTCGAAGATCAGCGAGCCGTCGGTGCCGAAGATCGCGTCCCTGAGGACGAGCGGGACGTCGTAGTCGCCCTTGGGAATGGGCAGCCGGTCCTCCAGCTCGTCGTGGGTGATGTAGAAGGCGGCGCAGCCCATATAGGCGTTGAGCGCGGTGTCGTGCACCCCGTGGTCGTGGTACCACAGCGTGCGAGCGTCCTGGTTGTTCGGGTAGTGGTAGTCCTTGTACTCCCCCGGCGCGGTCGTGTCGTTGGCGTAGCCGTCGTACTGGGGCAGCGAGGCGTTGCCGTGCAGGTGCACCGACGTGTGCTTGTGGTCGATGTCGTCGATCTCGTTCTTGTGCCGCACGACGACGTTGCGTCCCTTCCTGACCTCGATCGTGGGCCCCGGGGTGATCCCCTCGTAGCCCCAGACCTCGGTCTTGGGGAGACCGGGGAGGATCTCCACCTCCTCGCACTTCATCGCCATCTCGTAGTAGTCGGTGGTCGCCGAGCTGTGCACGGGCTCGGCCACCGGCGGCTTTACGAAATCGAGCTGGAAGGGCGGCGGTAACTGCTCGGTCGGAAGGCGATCCGCCACCGCGATCTGGGTCCGCGCCATGCGCTCGAGGGGGAGCAGGAACGCCGCGCTCCCCAGGAGCCCCATCTTCAGCATGTCCTTGCGGGAGAACTCGCGGCTCGCTATTTCCATCCGGGCGGCTCCTTCCAACTATCACATTCGATCCGAAATCTTCTGCTCTGAATGATGGAACGGAGCAACGCGAGAGGCATCGCTCAAACAAGCGATCTTCCCCTAGCCCAAACGGGTGGAGGATGTCCTAGCCCAAATGAAGTATACGAAATAAAAGATACTAAATGGAGGGAGGGGGGTTCGGCCGGGCCGGGTCCGGGGGCTCAGGGAGAGGCGTAGCTCGCCGGGGGCAGGGTCGTGAGGAACCCCGCGGCCAGGAGGACGCCGAAGGCCAGCACGAGCTCCGCGCCGACCATGCGGCCGAGCGGCCCCTTGCCGTTGTCGATCAGGTTGATCCCGCCGGCCGCGAGCATGAGCGCCACGAGGCCGAGCTTCATTATGAGGGCCCTGCCGTACGCCGTCTCCAGCGCCGCATCCAGGCTCGGCACGTTGAGCAGCGTCGCGTGCAGGCCCGTCGCCACGACGAGCAGGACGGCCGCCGTCGCCACCTTCGAGAAGCGACGCACCGCCGTCCGGAGGAGCTTCGACCGCTCGCCGGGCTCGAGCGCGCGGAGCGGCCCGAGCAGCATCGCGGGGAACCCGAGGAGCCCGCCGATCCAGAACGACGCCGCGACGACGTGCAGCCAGCTCGAAAGGAGCGGGAGGACGCCGGGCTCGGCCGCGGCGTGGCTCCCCTGCGCCAGCGTCACGAGGAGCAACGAACCGACGCCGGTCGCCGCCCACCACGGGGTCGCGCGCCGCTGGCGCGCCGCCCAGGTCGCCGCCAGGGCCGTCAGCCCGGCGAGGAGGATGCGGGCGATCCAGAGCCAACCCGTCCGGGTCCCGAAGAGCGCCTCCCCGAAGAGGGCGGGGCCGAGAGCGTCCCCCGTGGCGCGCGCGGCGTAGATCGAGAGGTCCGCCACGCCCACGACCACGAGCGCCCCGGCGAGCGCCCAGGCCCCGCGCACGAAGGTCCGCCCCGCCTCCCCCACCCCGGCGTAAGGCCGACTCGCCGGGATCCAGACGACGGCCGCGAACGCCACGAGGCCCACGAGGAGCACCACGAGCCCCTGCGCCACGCCGCCCACGACGCCGGCCCCGATCTGGCCGGCGCCGAGCCCGCCCGCGTGGTCCATGTCCTGCGCCCGGACGGCCCGCGCCGGCAGGAGCAGGGCGGCGACCGCCCCTAAGAATAGAACCGCCCGCCGGGCGGAACCCCTTGTGTCGCTCCTAACGCCCACGCCCGCGCAACGAAAGCCCCAGCAGGACGACCACGCCGAGCGCCAGAGCGGCGTAGAGCGTGCCCGAGCCGAAGCCCCCGGTCTCCGTCGAGCCCTCGCCGCCGGACCTCGAGGCGGCCTCCTCGGGCTCGACGGGGGCCCCGCCGGCCTGGTCCTCCTGCGTCGTGTCGGCCGCCTGCGAGGAGGAGGCGGCGACGTCGAAGGAGTACTCGCCGGAGACCGGGTCCCCGTCGGCGCTCGTCACGGTCCACTCGACGGTGTAGGAGCCAGCGGGGAGCTCCTCCCGCAAGCTGGCCACCACGACCCTGGCGTCGTTCGGGTCCGACCGCCCGTCGTCCCCGTCCACGCGGTTCCCCCCCGAGTCGTAGACCTCTACCGGGTTGAAGGCGGCCTCGACGGGCTCGCCGAAGGAGAGCCTGACCTCGCTCGGGGCCTGTTCCAGGCTCTCGCCCTCGGCGGGAGCGGCGCTCTCGAGCTCGGCGTGCGCGAGCGCGGGGACCGCGGCTACGACCGTCAAGAAGGCGGAACAAACCAGGATCCTCAGCCAGCGAGCCCGAAACATCGATCAACCTCCCTCAAGCATCTGCGACACCGCACGCCGATATTTTGTAGCGGCCCGAATCGCCCGGGCATCCCCTATATGGGCCAGTTTTCCGCCGGCCCGTGATACCGGAAGCTTACCAGCAACCGCCGCGACGGACCTTATGGTACGTTTGTACCAGAGAAAGTTAGCCCAAAAGTACGAGGCGGGCCCGAAGCCCGTACGCGACAATATCTCCATTACCGGCCGGCGCGGCCTATTACCCCCCTCCTATCCGCGCCGGCCGACCTCTCTAGCGTAAAGAGACCGAGCGGCGGCTTCGAGGAAGGCGGGCCTCAGCCCGTGCTGGCCGCGCGTTGCGGGGCGCGCACGATGTCCAGGAGGTCCGAGAGCTGCAGGTCGTCGACCGTCGAACACTCGCCGTCGAGGCACACCTCGGAGAGGGAGCCGCAATCGGGGTAGAGCTCGACCCAGCTCGCGACCTGTTCCCGTACCACCTCGGTGGCCCTGCTGCACACCACGAGATCCGGGCGCAGGCGCCGCACCTCCCGGGTCAGATACCGGTGCTCCACCTCGAAGACGGCGGCGTTGGGGCAGAGCACCCGTAGGGCCACGGAGACGGCCTCCCCGTAGGATCTGAGTTCATTCGAGACGAGTATGCGTTTGGTGTCCATGGGAGCAATATAAGGCCCGTTCCCAACCCGGCCATCGTATAAATGGGCGATCTTTGCCTAGCCTCGTTGGGCTAGCCTCGGAGGCCACCCCGCAGGAGCCGCGGGAGCGTGCGAACAGCGCGCAGAAGCCGCCCGACGGCAGCCGGGGGATCTCCCCTATCGGGCGCCCGGAGCGCCCGAAGCGCCGCAGGCCCTCGAAAGGGGAGTCAGGCGATCAGCCGATCTCGACGACCCCGTAGCGCACGGCGAAGACGAGGGCTTGCAGGCGCGAGTGCACGCCGAGCTTGTTCAGGATGTTCACCATGTGGGTGCGCTCGGTCTCGAAGGTGATGTGGAGCTTGGCGGCGATCTGCTTGCTGTCGAGGCCCTCGGCGAGGGCTTGCAGCACCTCGCGCTCGCGCCGGGTGAGCCTGTCGATGGAGCGCCGCGCCTCCTGCTCCTCCTGGCGCTTGCGGCTCACCACGCGCAGCATCTCGATCACCTGGTTCGGCGAGAGCAGGACCTCGCCCGCCCGCATCCTGCGCACCGCGTCGACGATGTCGTGCAGACCGGCGGACTTGTGCAGGACCCCCGAGGCGCCGGCCTCCACTGCCTCGGCGAACTGCGCCGGGTCCAGGGACGCGCTCAAGACCAGTGTGGAGATGTTCATCTTGCCGTCGGCGATCTCCCTGATGAAGTCCGCCCCGGAACCGTCCGGAAGGGCAAGGTCGACGACGGCGGCGTCCACGGACTCCGCCGCGATGGCCTCGCGCGCCTCGGCTATCGAGCCCGCCTGCGCCACGACCGTGAACTCGTCCTCCCGGCCGAACACCAGCGCCAGGGCCTGACGGAAGGAAGCATGGTCCTCAACGAGCAGTATGCGCATAGTCCGATTCTCCACCCCGTCCTCGGTGATCATATACCTCTCTCGGTCGAGTTTACGCCCCGTGATGATAGCCACGCCCCTGCATTTTTGCATGGTACAGATGGGCTAGATTGCCTTGATTCGTATGCATTAGGCACCCGCGTGCGCCTCCAGGTCGTCCGGCGTCTGGAGCATGAGGGCCAGGGGGGCGAAGAAGCGGACCGTCGTGCCCCGCCCGGGCGCGCTCCTGACCTCGAGCTCGCCCCCGAGCCCGGAGGCCCGCTGCTTCATCGAGGAGGACCCGATGCCCCCCTGGGGAGCCGTGGCGTCGAAGCCGCGCCCGTCGTCGGAGACCTCGGCCCACAGAAGGTCCCCTTCCAGCCCCAGCGAGACCTTTATCCGCTGCGCGCCGGAGTGGCGCCGGGCGTTGTTTATGGCCTCCTGCAGCACGCGCACGAGCTCCCTGCCCTGCCTCTCCGGCAGGGTGGACGGGAAGCCCTCGCCGATCTCCAGCTCGACCTCGAACCTGCCGCGGGACATCCGGCGGTTCAGCTCCACGAGCGACCGCAGCGAGGCGGAGAAGGAGTGCTCCAGGCTCTCCTGAAGGCGCATCTCGAAGATCGCGGCGCGCAGCCCCTCGACCGAGCGCCGGAGGGCCTCGGCGGTGTCCGCGAGGCCCTCTTCCTTCCCGTTCTCGGAGAAAGCCTCGCGTATCTGGACGTCCTGGAGGGCGTAGACGAGGTCGGAGAGCACCTCGTCGTGCAGGTCGCGGGCGATGCGGCGCCTCTCCTCCTCGCGCACCTCGCGCATCCTCTGCTCCGCCCGCTTTCGCTCGGTGATGTCGCGGACGACGCCGCACACGACCTCCCCGTGGCCGCCGTAGGAGATGAGGCTGCCGGTCACCTCGACGTCGACCGTGGAGCCGTCCTTGCGCCGGTAGAGCCTCTCTCCGACCTTGTGGTACCTGCGTTGCACGACCTGACGGACGTTGGAGTCCACGCTCTCCCCGCCCCCGTCGGCGACCATATCCAGGATGGTCATCCCCCTGAACTCCTCGGCGGTGTAGCCGAACAGCTTCTGGCAGGCCGTGTTCGTCTCCAGGATGCGCTTGGTGGAGGCGTCGAAGAGGAAGAGGCACTCCGCCGTCTGCTCCACCACCGCCCGGTAGCGCTCCTCGCTCTCCCTCAGCTCCGCCTCGGCCCGCTTGCGCTCGGTGACGTCCTGGAACTCCAGGACCGCCCCGACCCTCTCGCCGTCGCGGTCCAGCGGGGAGACCGAACAGGAGACCGGGAAGAACGTCCCGTCCTTGCGCACGAAGACCTCCTCGACCTTCGTCACCCCGGTCGAGGCCGGGTCCAGGGCCTCCCCGAGCGGGCACTCGGAGATCGGGTAGTGGCTCCCGTCGGGACGGGTGTGGTGGACGGAGTCGTGCAGAGTCCTGCCCCGGAGCTCCTCCAGGGTGTATCCGGTAGCCGCCTCCGCCGCGGGGTTCATAAACGTGGGACAGCCCATGACGTCCATCATGAAGAGGCAGGAGGCGGCGTTGTCCGTGATGGTCTTGTTAAGCTGGCTCTGGTAGCGCAGAGCCTCCTCGGCCTCCTTGCGCTCGGTGACGTCGCGGGAGTTGACCACGACGCCCCGCACGCTCGGGTCGGAGAGGAGGTCCGTGGCCGCGGACTCGAGGTAGCGCCACGAGCCGTCCGCGTGGAGGAAGCGGTACTCGACGCGCGCCTGCTCCGCCCTCGAGAGCGCCTCGGTGAAGGCCTCGGCCACCGTGCGGGCGTCCTCCGGGTGCACGTAGTCGAAGGCGCTGTTCCCGACCATGTCCTCCGGCCGGTGGCCCAGGATGCGCTCGACCGCGGGGCTCTGGTAGCGGATGGTGCCGCCGGCGTCGAGCACCGAGACGATGTCGGAGGCGTTCCTGACGAGGGAACCGAACCGCTCCTCGCTCCGGCGCACCGACTCGAAGAGCCTGGCGTTGTCTATGGCGATCGCGGCCTGCGCCGCGAGCCCGATGGCGAGCTTCTCCTCGCGCTCCCCGAAGACCCCGGGCTCGGGGTGGCCGAAGAAGAGGCCGCCGAGCGCCTCGCCCGAGCGGGAGACCACCGGCACGGCGAGGTAGCTCGCCACGGGCAGGTGCCCCTCCGGCATGCCGTGGTGGGGGGCATTCTTGCCGTAGCGCGGGTCCTCCCTGATATCCGCCGAGCGCACGGGCCCGGTCGCCATAAACGTGGGGCCGAAGACCTCCGTGGCACGCGGCATGGGGAACCTGGAGAAGGCCTCGCGCGGGACGCCCGAGATGGTGTAGAGCGTGTAGGTTTCGCCCTCGTTGCCGAGTACGTTGTAGAAGAATGCCCCGAAACGGGCGCCGGTCAGCGCGGTGGCCTCGTCGGTCACGGCCTGCACCAGCTTCTGGAGGTCGAGCTCGGACGAGATCAGGCGTCCGATGCTGTTCACCTTCTCCAGCGTCTCGGTCTGCTCGCGCAGCGCCTCCTCGGCCAGCTCCCGCTCGCGGATCTCCCGCTGTGCCTCCTCGTAGAGCCTGGCGTTGTCCACGGACATCGCCGCGCGGCGGGCCAGCTCCTCCGCCAGCTCCAGATCGTCCGGCCCGTAGTGCCGGCCGCTCTCGGCCGCGATGAACGTGATCGCCCCGAGCGTTCGGTCGCGGGCGACGAGCGGCACGACCATGGACGACCTGAGCTCGAGCTCGCGCAGGATCTCCCGCTGCTCGTCGCCGAGGCCGGCCGCGTCCAGCATCTCCTCGGAGATCTCGGGCACGACCTGCGAGAGCCCCGAGCGGAGCACCGCGTACACCCCGTGCGGGGCGCCCGGATCGGGCGGAAAGCGCTCGTGCAGCCCCCACGCGAGGTCCACCTTCTCCGGGTCGGGGTGCGCCACCGCGAGGCGGATGAGCCTGCCGTCTTCGTCCAGCATGTCCACCGCGCACCAGTCCGCGAGGGCCGGCACCACCAGTTGCGCCAGGCGCCTCAGGGTCGCCCGGTAGTCGAGGGAGGACGAGAGCACGGTCCCGGCATCGGCGAGGAAGCGCTGTGCCTCCTCGGCCTTTTTGCGCTCCGTGATCTCCAGGGCGGTCCCGACGAAGCGTACCGCGCGCCCGTCCTCGAACAACGCCTGCCCCCGGGCCGCCACCCAGCGCTCCGTCCCGTCGCGGGCGACGGTCCTGTACTCGGTGTCGAAGTGGCCGCTCCCCGCGGGGTCCAGGGCGCGGCTCACCAGCCGCTCGACGCGCTCGCGGTGCTCGGGATGCAGCGCGTCTAGAAAGGTCTCGTAGTCCAGCTTGGTCCGTATCTCCAGCCCGAGCAACGCCCTCAACCGCTCGTTGCAGCGCATCTCCCTGGACTCGAGGTCGTAGTCCCACGTCCCGAGCCCCGTCGCCTCGACCGCGAGGCGGAGCCGGTCCTCGCTCCGGCGAAGCTCTTCTTCGGTCCGGATGCGCTCGGTGATGTCGTTCTGTACCCCGACGAAGGCGGTGAGCCGTCCCCCGTCGTCGTAGACCGGGGAGATGGAGACCTCGTTGTAGAAGGGGGTGCCGTCCTTTCTGTAGTTTCTGACGACGGTCTGGGCGTAGCGCCCCCGCCGGACCGCCTCGCGCATCTCCCCTATGCCGGGCTGGTCGCGATCTCCGGCCTGCAGGAAGCGGCAGTTCCGGCCGAGCGCCTCGTCCGCCCCGTAGCCGGTGATCGCCTCGAACGCCGGGTTGACGTAGGTGAGGGGTAGGCCCGGGCGCTTCGCGTCGGCGATGACGATCCCGTTCGAGCTCGCGGCGATCGCGCGGTCGCGCAGGCGCAGCGCTTCGTCGGCCCGTTTGCGCTTCGTTACGTCCTCGACGACGGAGACGAAGTAGCCCGGCCCGCCGAGCGGCTCCCTGACCATCGAGACTGTCAGCTCCACCCAAACGACGGAGCCCTCCTTGCGGAGGTAGCGCTTCTCCATCGAGTACGTCTCTATCTCCCCGGCCAACAGCGCCTCGACCTGGGCGAGGTCGGCGTCGAGGTCGTCGGGGTGGGTGATGTCCTGGAACGACAGCCCGAGCAGCTCCTCCTCCCCGTAGCCGAGGATCTCGCAGAGCCTCCGGTTGACCCTCAGCCACCTCCCGTCCACGCCGACGTGCGCCATGCCGACGGCCGCCTGCGCGAAGGTCGCGCGGAAGCGCTCCTCGCTGGCCCGCAGGGCCTCCTCGGCCTCCCGGTACCTCCGGCGCGACTCCGCCTCGCGAAGCTCGCGCGCCACGGTCGAGCCCAGGCGCGAGAGCCTGTCCTTCATGAGGTAGTCCTGCGCCCCGGCCTTCATCGCCTCGACGGCGGCCTCCTCGCCCACGGAGCCCGAGACGATAACGAACGGCGTGTCGGGGTCGCGCCCCCTTACGAGTGCCAGCGCGTCGGGGGCCCTGAAGCTGGGCATGCTGTAATCGGAGATCACCAGGTCCCAGCGCCGCCCCTCCGAGAGCGCGACCTCGAGATCCTCGGGGGTATCCACGCGCTCGTAGACGGGGTCGAAGCCGCCGCGCCTGAGCTCGCGCAGGACCAGCAGCGCGTCGTCGGGAGAATCCTCCACGATGAGCACGCGCAACCGCTCGCTCACGCCCGTCCCCTGCTCCGCCCCGGGACGGCGACGAGTGCCCTCGGAACGGAGCGGTGGGCGGGTCTCCCCGTCTGCTCCCCCGAGCCCGTACCACCGGGCCGCACGACGATGCTTTTCATAGTGGCTCTTCCTGTTTGGGCCTTCTTCTCGGCCCCCCTGCTCCAAACATAACGGGGGAACCCCCCACCGGCAAGGGCCGCGCGTCGCCGAAGGAGACCCGCGCCATCGTGGAAGGGCTCCGGCCCCGCAGCGAACCGGCCGCGGCGTCAGAATGACGCAGGCCGCCACACGGTCCTCCGCCTACGATTCCTTCGCAACGAGCCGACGGTTTCTTCCGGCAGACGTTAACACGTGGGCAGATCGGGACGCAGATCCGCGGCGCCGAATTCGGGTGCGCTCATATAAAAGGGACGTTGCATCCGAGTCCAGGCGCCCGGCGCGCTCCGGTAGGGCGGGGACGGCGAAGAATCGGCCCCGGTGTCTGCGCGTGTACGGGCCCTCCGACGTCGGCACGTGGGGAGGTCGCTCTCCGGCTCGGCGGCACCGGGAAGCGAAGATCCCCCAAATGGGGGATGCAACGTCGCCTCGGCGAAATGTACGCTCCCTGTCTGAAAGGTGGGCGCAGAGGGACGTTGCGCGGGGAGCGGGAAGGACGGTCTCGGGGCGGGGATGGCAGAGGCGCCGAGGGAGAGCCAGGAGCGGTTCGAGAGCGCGTTCGAGTACGCCGCGATCGGGATGGGCCTCGTCGCCCCCGACGGGCGGTGGCTGAGGGTGAACCGCGCCCTGTGCGAGACGCTGGGGTACCCGGAGGAGGAGCTGCTCGGTAAGACCTTCCAGGACATCACCCACCCCGACGACCTCGACGCCGACCTCGAACAGGTCGGGCGGCTGCTCTCGGGGGAGAGCCGCACCTACCGCAAGGAGAAGCGGTACTTTCGCAAGGACGGGCGGACGGTGTGGGCGCTCCTGAGCGTCTCCGCCGTGCACGACGAGGCCGGCGAGGTCCTCTACCTTATCTCGCAGGTCCAGGACGTGACGGAGCGCAAGGTGCTGGAGGAGAAGCTTTCGCACCTGGCGTACCACGATGCCCTGACCGGGCTGCCGAACCGCACCCTGCTCGAGGAGCGCATCGGCCACGCCTTCGACAGGTCCGGGAGGACCCGCGCGCCCGTGGCGCTCCTCTACCTGGACCTCGACGGCTTCAAGGAGGTCAACGACTCCCTGGGCCACGAGGCCGGGGACCGGCTCCTGACCGCGCTCGCCAGGCGCATCGAGACCCGCTCGCGCCCCGCCGACACCGTCGCCCGCCTCGGGGGCGACGAGTTCTGCGTCCTGCTCGAGGACATCCGCGGGCCGGGGGAGGCGGCGCGGATCGCCGGCCGGCTGCGGGAGTACCTGGCGGAGCCCTTCGATCTACCCGAGGGCCAGGTCCGCGTCGGGGTGAGCATTGGGGTCGCTGAGAAGGGCCCCAACGACGACGGTCGAACGGCCGGACGGCTACTGTGCGAGGCCGACGCCGAGATGTACAGGACCAAAAAGGCCGCCAAGGCCCGCCCGCGCGAGTTCTCGCTCGCCGCCGACTCGCCGGCCAGGGGGAGCAACCACGCGCGCCCGGAGCGGGCGCGCCCGCTCCTCTGAGGCCGATGGCCTCTCCAGCGTACGGCTCCGCCGACTCCTCAGGGAACGTCGCGGCCGCGGATGCCGCGTGCCACGCACGTCAACCCCGTCTACTCGGAGATGCATGGTCTATCTCGAGCCCTCGCGTCGCGGCTTCAGGTGTAGATGTCGCGGCGAGAGAAGGCCAGGGTGGCGAGGAGGACGAGCAGCAGGGCGGCGAGCGTGACGCCGCCGAAGCGAGCCCACTCGATGCCGTCCTCGATCGCCGAGCCGTAGTAGTAGAAGGCCGTGAAGGGCCGGGCGTCTTCGAGCTCCTCCACGGTGTTGCCGAGGGCGTTGACGAAGTACGAGGCGACGAGGACGGCCCCGGGGATGGCGACCGCGAGGAGGCGGCGGTGGAAGAGCGCCGAGCAGAGCATCGCCAGCCCCCCGAAGAAGGCGCACAGCGGCCACAGGTTCAGGACCGCCTCCGCCGTTTTTGCCGAAGAGAGCTCCACGTCCAGCGCCACGGCCGGACCCCAGGTCGCGAGCCCGAGGATGCCGAGGATGCCGAGGAGCGAGAGGGCGGTCGCGACGAAGGAGCTCCAGACGAGCTGCCAGCGCGGGATCGGGTTGCCGAGCAGGACGTCGATCGTGCCGCGCTCCTCGGCGCCGGCGATCGCGTTGGACGCCGCGAGGATGGGGAAGAAAGCCAGGGCCAGGGGGGCCATGAAGTTGAAGACCTGGGAGGCCAGGAAGCCCTCTATCGTCGTCAGGTCGGTGCCCTCGCCGGCGCCGAACAGCTCGCGCATCTCCGGCGGGTAGCTCTCGAGCAGCTCGTTTATGGCCGGGGCCTGCTCCTCCAGCGCGGGGAACGAGGCGACCGTCACGACGCTCAAGAGCCCGAGCGCGAGCCCCCAGACGATCACGCTCCGAAGCTGCGAGCGGAGGGCGTGCAGCACGAGGGCGAACAGCGTGCCCCCGCCCGCCCTTCCCGCCGCCCTGCGGTGCCTCCTCCTGGCCTTTCTCGTCTCCTGGGCTTTGTCCGAGATCACGACCTCCGCTCCTCCCCGTCGTAGTAGGCCAGGAAGATCTCCTCCAGGCTCGGCCGCTCGTACTCGAGGTTCACCAGCTCGTACCTCGCCGCCAGCTTGATCACCTCGTCGAGGTTGTCGTGGAGCGTGAAGGAGAGGCTCTCTCGGTCGGCCTGGAGGTCCTTCACCCCGGGCAGGGCCCGGAACGGCCCGGGGTCTACCGGCCCGGCGAAGGACATCCTGACGCGCCTGAAGGCCTTGTTCACCAGGGTTCCGGTCGTCTCGACGCTCACGAGGCGTCCCTCGCGGATGATGCCGACCCTATCGCAGATCTTCTCTACCTCGGCGAGGTTGTGGGAAGAGAGGAAGACGGTTCGCCCCTCGGCCCTGGTCTCGCCGACGATCTTCAGGAACTCCTCCTGCACCAGCGGGTCGAGGCCGCCCGTGGGCTCGTCGAGGATCAGGAGCGGCGGCCTGTGGAAAAGGGCCTGTATGAGCCCGATCTTCTGCTTGTTCCCCCTGGAGAGCCGGCGCATCGGGCGGCCGAGGTCCGCCCCCAGGCGCTCGGCGAGCTCGTGCGCGTAACGGAGGTCCCCCACCCCCCTCAGGCGGGCGAAGAACCGGAGCAGCCCCTCGCCGCTCATCCGGTCCTCCAGCGCGAACTCGCCGGGCAGGTTCCCCACCCGCTCCCTTATGCGCACGCTCTCCTTGCGGGAGTCCATCCCGAAGACCTCCGCCCGCCCGCTCGTCGGGCGCAGATAGTCGAGGAGGGTGCGGATGGTGGTGGTCTTTCCCGCCCCGTTGGGGCCCAGAAAGCCGAAGACCTCGCCCTCGTCGACCTCGAGGTCGACGTCCCGTATGCCCCGGTTCCTGCCGTAGCGCTTGGTGAGCCCCTCGGCACGAACGACGGCGCCCATCACGCCCCAACCTCCACCCGGTCTCCCCTGCGGCGACGGCATCTCGCCCCTCGCCCTGCGTCTCCCATCCCCGACACCTGCCTCCCCTATCCGAAGCTCGCCGAGACGCGAGGGGGCGCCCCCTGCCCCCACGACATAAACCCTACACCCCCGCGCGGCCCGCGTCCTGAGCAGCATTGCCTAATCTGTCCGCGAGTCTCGACCACGCCCGGGGATCGTGTTTCCAGCTCTAGCACCGGAGGAGACCTAGAGCCCTGGCCCCGAGCTGGGAGTGGGTACCGAGGGCGCGCAGGTGCGCGCCCTCGGTGCCGGACCGTCGCCCGAGAGAGGCGTAGGTCCTGCGCGATCTCCCTCACGGACGACCCCTCCGAGCTGCGCCTGAGCACCTCGAGCCGTCGCCGGGTGGGCTCCGGGACGTCGGCACCGAGGACCGCGGAGAAGGGACGGCGGTCCCCGCCAGATCGCCTCCGAGGCGTGGCGCCGCGCGTTGTCCAGGGCCACAAAGCGGGTGAGCCCCTCGGCCAGCCCGAGGTGCCCTAAACCAGTGGCGAGCCTGATGGGCTGGTCTCAGACCGGTTCGGGTGGTGCGTAAGGGCCTGTGGCGTTCGCGGCGAGAGGAGGCCGGTCCGGCGAGTCGGAGCCCTTCGGCGGACGCGCGCGGCGAGGCCGAGGGTGCGTGGCTCGAATGGGCTAGAGAAAAACAGCCCCCTGCGGTGATGGTGGCGGCCGGAAAACGGGCGAGAATAATGGTGTTGGATCGCGTAGATTGAAGGAAATATGAACAACATATTGCTCATCGAAGATCACACCTCGCTGCGCCAGGCCCTGGCGCTGCTGCTGGAGGAGGAACCGGGGTTCACCGTGGTGGGCCAGGCCGGCTCCCTGGCCGAGGCGAGGGGTTCGTTGGAAGGGATCGACATCGCGATCCTGGACCTCGGCCTTCCCGACGGGGACGGGATAACGCTCATCTCCGAGCTGCGCGAGGCCAACCCGCGCCGCAGGAGCAGCCCCGGCTGCGCGGTGCTCGTCCTGACCGCGAGCCTCGACCGGGAGCTTTTCGTCCGGGCGGTGGAGGCGGGCGCGGCGGGCTTCCTCCACAAGACCGCCGGGGTCTGGGAGATCATCGACGCGGTGCGGCGCCTGTGCGCCGGGGAGACGCTCGTCTCGGCCGAGGAGGTTTCGGAGCTTCTGAGCCTCTCCGAACGGCGGCGCAGCAGGTGGGACCCGGCCGCGAGAGCCGCCCTGGAGAGCCTCACCCCGCGGGAGAAGCAGGTCCTGAGGGCCCTCGCCGACGGATTGGACAACAAGGGGATAGCCCGGCGCCTGGGCATCACGATCGAGACGGAGCGCAACTACCTCTCCAGCGTCTTCTCCAAGCTCGGGGTCCATTCGAGGCTTCAGGCGCTCGTCTTCGCCCTCCGCCACGGGATCGTCGAGATCCCTCAAACGTCGAAGCCCTCCGCGGGAAGGTAAGCCGACCGCTCGTCGTCCCCGGCGCGAGCGTCGTGGGGTTGTCGGGGGAGGGACGCCGGCCGGGCCGCCGCGCTAGACCGCGCCGAGCGAGAAGGCCCTGGTCCGGTCGAAGATGCGGATAAGGTCGTCGAGCTCCATCCCGGGGATCCTGGAGCGCTGGCCCGCGAAGCTGACGATAGAGTCCGGCCCGTGGTCCGGGTAGAGCTCGACCCACACGGGGACTTCGGCCTGCACGAACGCGGTCACCCGGCTGCAGATAACCAGCCGCGGGGCGAAGCGCCTGACCTCGGGGTCCAGGGCCCCGGGCCCGGCGGTGAGCACGTCGGCCTGGGGCCTGGCGGTCTCGAGGGCGAGGGCGATCGCCTCCCTATACGAGCGGGGCTCGTTGGTCATGAGTACGCGCAGCTTCCCCATGCCTCGAATCTTACATTGCTCGCGCGGCAACGTCGTGGCTCAAACCGGCCAATTTTTTCTAACCCCAAAGAGCTATGCCTGCGGACGCGTCGGGGCCGAACATCTTGTTGTCCCTACGGGCCCGCGGACCGTCGCTCAGGATTCCGCCGAGCTTCTCGGTGCCGCCTCCTCCAGGGCGGCGAGGGCCTCGGCCTGGTTCATGCCGGTGCTCCTCAGGAGGTCGACGGCCATCGAGCGGACCTGTCCCACCAGGACGCTCGCCCCGAGCTCGTGCCTCTCCTTGAGCGTCTCGGTGGCGTTGCGGGCCGCCTCGAGCGCGCAGCGGCGGGCCGCCTCCGGCCCCGATTCCTCCTCCAGGTAGTCCCCGAGGGCGCGCACCGCGCGCGAGAGCTCGCGGATGGCCCCCGGGAGCGTCCGGGGGACGGCCTCGCCGCGCCTCAAGACGTTGGCCGTCCCGCGGGCCAGCACGCGCGTGTTTATGACGGAGAGCTCGATCCTTATGCTCGCGCCCGAGTAGAGCTCCAGGTGCTTCAGGGACCGCCGCCCGGTCGGGGAGAGGCGGGCCGTCTCGTGCCCGGCCGAGAGCGCCTCGTTGAAGCTCCTCACCCGCTCGTCGAGCTCCCTGACCCGCTCCAGGAGACGCTCGGCCCGCTCGCGGTCGCCGCCCTCCAGGGCCCCGGCGATCTCGTCGAGCGCCGCGGCCAGCTCGTCGAAGATGGGACGGGCGGCCCGCTCGACGAGCCGCTCCGGGTTTAGCGGGAACAGGTAGCTTACGGCGAGGGCGACCCCGCTGCCCACGAGGGCGTTGAAGAAGCGGTCCGGAGAGAAACCCGCGTCCGGGGGCTGGAGCACGACCACCAGGATCGCGGAGATGGCGGCCTGGTTCACCAGGAGCCGCTGCTCCCCGATGAGGACGGCCGCCGCCATCGCCAGCGCGACCACGACCGCTATCTGCGCGGCGCCCACGCCGATGAGACGCACGGCGACGTCGGCGATCGCGAGCCCGACGGCGACCCCGAGCGCGACCTCGAACGCCCTTCTCCCGCGCTCCCCCGGGGCGAGGCTGAGCGTGACGACCGCGGCGACGGGCGCGAAGAAGGGCTGCTCGTTGCCGAGCACGGTGGAGGCGAGAAAGTAGGCGAGGCCCGCCGCAACGGCCGCCTGGAGGATCGGCCAGGCGTTTATAGGCAGGCGCCCGAACCGGGAGGCGAGGCTTCGCCACGCCCCGCGGAGGGCACCCGTGCCTCTCGTACCGTTCAAGCCGGTCCGTCCGCCTCCCCTGCGCTAAGGACCCCTGCGCGGGTGACTATACCGCCGCGGGGCACCCGCGACACGCCGCCGGAACACGGCACGCACACGAGATCCGGGACGGGCGGGGCTCTCCGTCCCGTGCCGCGCGGGGTCTCCGGGCGTGGCCGCCCTACGCCCGGGGGCCGGAGGCGTACTCCGAGAGGAGCGCCGGGATTGCCTCGCCGGGGAGGGGCCTGGAGAAGTAGAAGCCTTGGGCGAGGTCGCAGCCCATCTCCCGGAGGCGCGCGAGCTGCTCGGCCGTCTCGACGCCCTCGGCGATCGCCTTCATGCCGAGGGTATGGGCGAGGCCGACCACGCCCGGTACGAGCCCCTTCTCTTCCGGCCCCTCGCCGAGGCCGCCGACGAAGGAGCGGTCGATCTTGAGGAAGTCCGCCGGGAAACGATGCAGGTAGGCGAGGCTCGAGTAGCCGGTGCCAAAGTCGTCGATGGCGAGGCACACGCCCAGAGACTTCAGCTCGCGGAGCGTACCGACGGCGGAGCGGGCATCCTTCATCGAGACGCTCTCCGTGATCTCGACCGTGAGGTGGCGCGGGTCGAGGCCGGTCTCCCGGAGGATCCTGGCGACGTCCTCCACGAGCCCGGGGTCCTCGAACTGCCTGGCGGAGAGGTTCACGCTCATCGTCAGGGGCGGTTCGGAGGGGCGTAGGGCCTGCCACTCGACCGCGCGGCGGCAGGCCTCCTCGAGCACCCACCGTCCCATGGGGACGATGAGCCCCGTCTCCTCGGCCAGCGGTACGAACCGCGCGGGGGGGATCAAGCCGTCCTCCGGGTGCTCCCAGCGCACGAGCGCCTCCATCCCCACGATGCGCGGCGGCAGGAGCGGCGGCTCGGCTTCGGGGCGTCGCTCGAAACCGTCGAGGGCCAGCTTGGGCTGGTAGTGGACGCGGAACTCGCCGCGCTCGATGGCCCTTCTCAGGTCGGCCTCGAGCTTCAGGCGTTCGAGGGCGTGCACGTCCATGTGCGAGGCGAAGACCTCGTAGTTCGCCTTCCCCTTGCGCTTCGCCTCGTACATCGCGACGTCCGCCTGGCGAAGCAGGCCCTCGGGGCTGTCGCCCTCGGCGCCACCGAGGGTGATGCCGATGCTGGCCTCCGCGAAGACCTCGTGCTCGGCGACGACGGCGGTGGCCCTCAGCGCCGCCGCGATCCTGCGCGCCACCTCGATGGCGTCGGCCGTCCCCTTGACGTCTTCCAGCAGGACGGCGAACTCGTCGCCCCCGAAGCGCGCGGCCGTGTCCTCGGGCCTCAGGCAGGCCGAGAGGCGCTCGGCGAGGATGGTCAGGAGCTTGTCCCCGGCGTCGTGGCCGAGGGAGTCGTTGACGACCTTGAAGTTGTCCAGGTCCAGAAACAGGACCGCGACGAGGTCCCGTCGCCTGGCCGCGCGGTCGAGGGCATGCTGCAGGCGGTCCAGAAAGAGGTGGCGGTTCGGCAGGCCGGTGAGGGAGTCGTGGAAGGCCTGGTGCCTGAGCTCCTCCTCCGACCGCTTGCGCTCGGCGATGTCCCGGCTGACGGTGGCGACGTTGATCGCGCGCCCCGTCTCCGGGTCGTTTATGGCGAAGGACTCGTTGAGCACGGGGATCGGCTCGCCGGTCTTCAGGTGCCGGAGGCGGAGCTCGCCCGACCAGAACCCGTCCCGCATGACGGCGGACCATATCTCGGCGGCCAGGCCCGCCTCCTCGGGGACGAGGCAGTCCTCGAACCGGGTCCGGCCGAGCTGCGCGTCGTCGAGGCCCACCATCCTGCGTCCGGCCTCGTTTACGAACGTCACGCGGCCCTCCAGGTCGGCGATCGCCACGAACTCGTGCGAGTTCTCGACGAGGGAGACGAAGCGCCGCGTCTGAAGCTCGGCGAGCTTGCGCTCGGTGACGTCGTCCATGTGCAGCATCACGAGGTCCGGCGGCACGAAGGCCACCGTGCCGACAAAGTACCTCTCCTGGCCGGTGGTGGACATCTCCAGCCAGAACTCCCTCGTCAGGGACCTCTGTTCCCCCGCGCACCGCGAGAACCATTCGAGCATCTCGGGCTCGCCCGGGAACACGTCGCCGACGCCCCGGCCGACGAGGCCGGAGATCCGGCCGCGCGTGAGGTCGTGGGCGGCGTCGTTGTAATCGACGAGGACGAAGCCCCCGTCCCCCGACTCGCGCCACGAGGAGGTCGGGATCGGTATCCCCTTGTACTGGGCGCGGAACCTCTCCTCGCTCTCCCGGAGCGCCTCCTCGGTGGCCTTGCGCCGCGAGATGTCGGCCGCGATCCCGATGGTGCCGATCAGGTTCCCCCGCTCGTCGTGCACGGGCGTGTCCGTGACCAGCGCCGGGAACGTGCTCCCGTCGCGGCGCCTGACGCGGAACTCGCCGCTCCACTCCCCGCCGGACTTGAGCCCCTCGTAGATCTCCTCCGCCACGGCGGCCTGCTCCTCGGCGACCAGAACTTCTTTGGCGAGCCGGCCCAACGCCTCCGCGGCGGACCAGCCGTAGAGCGTCTCGGCGGAGCGGTTCCAGTAGGTTATGCGCCCGTCGAGGTCGATGGCGACGACCGCCTGGCCGACGGCGTCGAGGAGGCGCGCCTGAAAGTGGATCCGCTCCTCCGCGCGCTTTCTCTCGGTGATGTCGGTGCAGACCCCCGCGACACCCGTCACCTCGCCGTCCCCCGACCTCAGCGGCGAGTACCAGGTCTGCAGGATAAGACCGGACACCTCGGTGGTCGTGCTGAACGCCTCCCCCGAGAGGGCCCGCCGGACGCCCTCCAGGACCCTCGGGGAGTCGCGGTACACCTCGAAGATGGACCGCCCCAAGACCTCGCCGGGCTCGAGCCCCAGATCTCCCAGGCCCGCGCCCTCCGAGAGCGTGTACACGCCGTCCCGGTCGAGCGCGAAGAGCACGATCGGCACGTTGCCGACCCCGGTGCGCAGCCGCTCCGCGCTCCGTCGCAGGGCCTCCTCGGCCTCTCTGCGCTCCGCGAGGTCGACAACGACGCCCACCGCGCCGAGAACCTCCCCTCCCTCGTCGCGCTGCGCCCCGAGGCGCAGCGCGCAGGGGCGGTACGCACCCGTCCGGTGCCGCAGCCGCACCTCCTCGCCGGCCGGCCTCTCGTGCTCCTCCGGGAGGGCGCCGCTCGTCATCGCGCGCCTCACCCCCAGGAGGCGCCCCCGGTCCTCGGGGTGGACGAGCTCGACGAGGCCCTCGAAGGAGGACGGCGCGAAACCGCCCTCCCTCCGGAGACCGAGGATCTCCAGGAGACGGTCGTTGCACGAGAGAGTACCCGTCCGGGCGTCCCACTCCCAGACGCCGTCGCTCACCTCTCCTAACAGGAGCTCGTGGCGCCGCTCGGCCTCGCGGAGCATCCGCTCCCTATCTCTGTGCTCTGCCAAGACCAGATCCTCTTTCCAGCTGCTCTCTGCCCCACCCTCATTCTCGGCACATGATGCCATGAACTTTAACCGAACTCGCAGAGACCGAGCCTGGGATCCACCGCCCCGGGACAGCGTCTTCCGTCCGCGCCGGCGCCATCCTTACGCCCCGGGAGGCTCTTGCCCCGAACGCCCGAACCGGGTAGCCGGGGACCCCGCGCCCAGAAGACCTACCACGGCAGCTGCCACTTCGGCGCGGTCCGTCGCGAGCGCGTGCTGGATCTCCCGAAAGGCACCAGCAGGTGCAACCGCTCGTTCTGTGCCAAGGCGAGGTACCGGAAGGCGCCTGTCGGGGCGTTCCGTCTGCTGCGGGGAGAAGACGCCCTGACCGACTACCGGTTCGGCGATGCCGCCATACGGCACCTCTTCTGCGGACGCTGCGGCATAACGCCGTTCGGCAGGCAGCGCGGAGACGGAGGAGCTCGGCGGCAGGTTCTACGCCGTCAACGTCGCGTGCCTGTACGACGCGACGGACGAAGAGCTCGCCGGCGCGCCGGTAAGCTACGAGGACGGCCGGAACGACGGGTGGGACAGGGCCCCCGCCGGAACCCGCCACCTCTAGCCCCGCGTTATGCTGGGGGGGAAGGCAGGACGGAGAACCGAGGGCGGGTAGGAGCTATCCGCGACGGTCCCGGCCAGCATCTGCGGGTGCTGGGGGATGCTGGCAGCGAGGATAAGCGCCGGGGAGAACAGGCAGGATGCAGGCCGAAACAGAGGAGGTTTTCGAGATGAAACTGGTCGTAGCGGAGTACGTGTCGCTGGACGGCGTCATGGAGGAGCCGGGATGGACCGGGCCGTACTTCAACGAAGAGATGGCCGAGTTCCAGAGGAGTCTGCTCTTCTCGAGCGACGCCCTCCTGCTGGGTCGGGTGACCTACGAGGGTTTCGCGGCGGCCTGGCCGTCCATGACCGACGAGGCGGGCTTCGCCGACAAGATGAACAGCATGCCCAAGTTCGTCGTCTCGACGACCCTCGAAGAGCCCCTCGAGTGGAACAACTCGTCCCTGATCGAGGGGGACCTCGCGGAAGGGGTCTCCAGGCTGAAGCAGCGGCCCGGTGGGGACCTCCTGGTCTACGGCAGCGCCGCGCTCGTGAACGCGCTGATGCGACACGACCTCGTCGACGAGTACCGGCTCATGGTCCATCCGCTCGTCCTGGGGGGCGGGAAACGCCTCTTCGGGGAGGGCGGCGACACGAAAGCCATGAGGCTCGTGAGGGCGCAGACGACCGAGACCGGCGTCGCCGTGCTCGACTACGCGCCGCAGGCGGAGGACTCGGCCGGGTAGCCGGAGGATGTGCCGACGTACGCGAGAGGGCGGGCCGGTGAGACCGGCCCGCCCTCGTTGCCGTTGTGTTCCGCTATGGGAGCGTTCGGGGAGCTTCGTCGGCGCCGTTCGTCAAGCCACCGCCCCGCGCTGCCCCGCCTGGAGCGAGGGCCTCTCGGCCGCCTCGCGCGGCTCGATGCCGAGGACGTAGTCGAGGGACAGCTTCCCCGGTCCGAGCAGGAGGATGGTCACGAAGCCCGCGATCAGGGCGAGGTCCAGCTCCGCGCCGGCGCCGCCGCCCTGGGGGGCGATCAGGCCGACGTCGACCTTCACCATCAGCACCGCCACGGCCAGGTTGGCCGTCAATAAGAGCCCCGCCCAGCGGGAGAGGAGCCCGAGGATGAGCAGGATGCCGCCCACGAGCTCGACGAACGTCACCACGTAGGCCATAAGGGTCGGCGCCGGTACGCCCAGCTGCGCCAGCATCCCGCCGAAGTTCGCCGGGCCCCCGGCCAGCTTCTGGTAGCCGTGCGCCGCCATGATCACGCCTACCACCAGGCGTATCACCAGGGGAGCTAGGCCCACGAGCCGGGACAGAGGCGACAAAGATAGAGCACCCATATTCCTCCGTTTCTCTCTGCTGTCGTGCGTCGGTCGACGGAACACGGGTCCAGCGTAACGAGCAAAGGGCGCACGCTACATCACGTCGATGGGCTATCTTTTCGTACCCCAAACTCATCATCCGCGCGGATCGTCGCGCAGACGAGGAGGCAGGCGGCGACGCTTGTCCGTCGCCTCCCCCGCAGGAACGACGGATGGTTTGATCGGCGCACCGGGTTACGAAGCGAAAGAAGCTTACCCTCGTTCTAGGGTCGGCCCGTTACCGGCCGATCACCTCTCAGTAGGGGCGGTGGGACTCGAACCCACACTCCTTTTCAGGAACCGGATTTTAAGTCCGTCGCGTCTGCCGTTCCGCCACGCCCCCGGGGAAACGCCCCAAAAGTATACCAACTAGGCCCTCTCCTCCATCCGTCCGACGCAGCCGGGGCAGCGGGAGGGGTCGAGGTAGGGATCTTCGAGGCGCTCCAGGGTCCAGGCGGCGACCGGGTTCGGGAGGGCGCCGGAGAGCTGGAGGGCCGTGAAGGCGTGCAGGCACTTGACGCGGCCCGGCTCGCCGCCCGCGCCGACGCCCGCGACGCGGGAGCCGTAGCGCCGGAGGTGCTCGGCGTGGACGGCGTCGACCGCCTCCGCCCCGATCTCCGCCTGCGCCCGGCGCACCCCGCCCCCGGCCTCGATGCGCGAGATCGCGGCCGTCAGGCTCGGGCAGGTCACCCAGAAAGTGGTCGGCATCTCGCGGCGGCGCTCGTTCTCGATCACGCTGGGAAGCCCCGCCGGGCACCGGGCCGCCACCCGAAACGGCGCGGGCTCCCGGCCGAGCTGTCCGGCCACGACGGCGCGCTCCTCGCCGGACGCCCGCGGAAGGTCGTGCTCCGGGTTCATCGCTCGTCTCCCGGGATTATGTAGACCTCTTCGCCCGGTTCGACCATGCCGTAGCGCTCCCGGGCCGCGCGTTCGATCCCCTCCGGGGTCCCGAGCTCCTCGACGGCGCGCCGGCGGGCGACGTTGTCCCCCTCCAGCTCGGCGAGGTCGGCCCGGAGGTCCGAGATGAGGGCCCTGTTCGTCGAGATCTCCTGCAGCGGGGTCACGTAGGAGGCGAGGAGGAGGCCGAGCAGGGCGGCGTAGAGCACGACCTTCAAGGGTCGCAACGTCGCCCTGCCCAAGGGGTTCTACCCCTCTTCGCCTATGGTGTGGAGCTTCAGCATGTTCGTCGACCCCGGGGTGGCCCCGAGGGAGCCGCCGGTCAGGATCACGCGGTCCCCCTTGTTCACGAGGCCGTTCTCCCTGGCGGCGTCCATCGCCTCCTCGTAGCGCTCCTCGACGCCGCCGCGCTGCTGCCCGGAGACCGCCGTCACGCCCCAGACCATCGCGAGCATGCGCACGGTCTCCTCGACGGGGCTGACGGCCAGGATCTTGTTCGGCGGGCGGAAGCGGGCCACCCTTATGCACGAGAGCCCGCTCTGGGTCGAGGTGAGGATCGCCTCGAGGTCCAGGTCCTCGGCGAGCTCGCAGGCCGCGTGGGTCAGGGCGTCGTAGACGTCGCCGCGGCCCCAATTAGTCGAGGCCACGATGTCCCGCCCGTAGTTTATGGCCCCCTCGGCCGCCCGGCAGATGCGGTCCATCTCCCTGACGCTCTGCAAGGGGTAGCGCCCTATGGCCGTCTCGCCCGAGAGCATCACGGCGTCGGTGCGGTCGAAGATCGCGTTCGCGACGTCCGAGACCTCGGCGCGCGTGGGCCTGGGGTTGCGGATCATGGAGTCGAGCATCTGCGTCGCCACGATGACCGGCTTGCCCAGGCGGCGGCAGCGAGCCACGATGCGCTTCTGCTCGATCGGCACCCGCTCGGCAGAGAGCTCGACGGCGAGGTCGCCCCGGGCGACCATGATGCCGTCCGAGGCGCGCAGGATGTCTTCTATGTCCTCTATCGCCTCGTGCTTCTCTATCTTCGAGATGACCGGGGTGTTCCCGCCGAACTCGCGGATGCGCTCCTTGATCTCGCGGACCTCGTCCCCCGTGCGCACGAAGGAGAACGCGATCCAGTCGGGGTGCAGCTCCTCGATGCCGAACCTCAAGTCCTCGACGTCTTTGGGGGTGAGGCCCTTGATGGAGAGGGCAGAGTCCGGGAAGTTCAGGCCCTTGTGCGAGGAGATGGGCCCGCCCACCATCACGGCGCACCGGACCTCGCCGTTCTCGATCTCCTCGACCCGGAGCTCGAGGAGCCCGTCGTCGATGAGGACCCTGTGGCCCGGCTTCACGTCCTCGGCTATGTTCTCGTAGGAGGTAGCGAGCCGGCTCGCGTCGCCCAGAAAGTCGCCGGGCGCTATCACGACGCGGTTGCCCGCGATAAGCTCCGTGTCCCCGACCACCTCGCCGGTCCGGATCTTCGGCCCCTGGATGTCCTGCATCACCGCGACGTTGCGGCCGAGCTCCCTGGCGGCCCCGCGCACGAGCTGCGTGTTCTGCACGTGGACCTCGTGCGAGCCGTGGCTGAAGTTCAGCCGCGTCACGTCCACCCCGAAGCGCACCAGCTCCCGGATCATCTCCTCCGTCGAGGTGCCGGGCCCCAGGGTAGCTACGATCTTCGTTCGGCGCTCCAAAGCCTAAGACCCCCTCCCCGCGCGCACCCTCGGGTTGAACGCGTCCCTCCCCGGGTAGTGCGCCGCACCCCCGAGCATGTCCCCTATCCGCAAGAGCTGGTTGTACTTCGCCACGCGCTCCCCGCGAGCGGGGGCGCCGGTCTTGATCTGCCCGGCGTTCACCGCGACGGCGAGGTCGGCGATCGTGGCGTCCTCCGTCTCCCCGCTCCGGTGGCTGATCATCGTCGTGTACCCCGACTTGTGCGCAAGATCCATCGTCTCGAACGTCTCCGTGAGCGTCCCGATCTGGTTGACCTTCACGAGGATGGAGTTGCCGACCCCCTCCTCGATCCCGCGCGCCAGGATCTTCGGGTTCGTCACGAACAGGTCGTCCCCGACAAGCTGGAGCTTGCCGCCGAGCTCCCGGGTTATCATCGACCAGCCCTCCCAGTCGTCCTCGGCGAGGCCGTCCTCGATGCTCAGAATCGGGTACTCGTTCGCGAGGCCCACGTAGTACTCGACCATCTCCTCGCGGCTCAGGGACTTCCCCTCCCCCGCGAGCTCGTAGCGCCCGTTCTCGTAGAACTCCGACGCCGCCGGGTCGAGCGCGAACGCGACCTGATCCCCAAGGGAGTAACCCGTCCGCTCGATCGCCTGCGCCATCAACGCGAGCGCCGCCCCGTTGCTCTCGAGGTCCGGCGCGAAGCCGCCCTCGTCGCCGATGCCGCCGCCGAGGCCCTTCTCCGAGAGCAGCTTCTTCAGGTTCCCGTACACCTCCGCGACGCAGCGCAGGGCCTCGGCGTAGGCCTCGAAGCCGACCGGCACGATCATGAACTCCTGGAAGTCCACGTTGTTGGCGGCGTGGGCCCCGCCGTTGAGGATGTTCGCGCAGGGCACGGGGAGCGTGTACGCCCCGGGCCCCCCGAGGTAGCGGAAGAGCGGGAGACCGGCCGCCTCGGCCGCGGCCTTCGCCGCCGCCATCGAGACGCCGAGGATGGCGTTCGCCCCGAGCCGGCCCTTGTTCTCGGTGCCGTCGGCCTCGATCATGGCGAGGTCGAGCGCCCGCTGGTCGGTGACGTCCATCCCGAGCACGACCTCGGCGAGCTCGACGTCGACGTTCTCGACCGCTTGAGAGACGCCCTTCCCCCCGTAGCGGCCGCCCTCGCCGTCCCGGAGCTCGACGGCCTCGTTCTGGCCCGTCGAGGCCCCCGACGGGACCGCGGCGCGCCCGACGAAGCCGCTGACCGTCGCGAGCTCCACCTCCACCGTGGGGTTACCCCGAGAATCCAGAATCTCACGCCCGCGGACCGCAACGATCTCCGTCAACAGCACCAGCCTCCCCGTCCGTCGCCTCGACGTCCAACTACCCGATATGTTTTCCCGGACCCCGTAACTCTACGCCCCCGGAGCCCCGGGCGCCACGCGAAGAGGGCCGGAGGCGCTCGCGCCTCCGGCCCTCCCGGCCTCCCCTACTCCTGGGGCTGCTCCCCCTCCGGAGCCGGTTCGGCCTCCGGGGCCGCCCCTTCGGGTGCGCCCTCCTCGGGCGGCGCCCCGCCCTCCGGAACCGCCCCCTCCGGCGCCTCGACGGGCGCGTTCGGGTCGTAGCCCGGCATGTACCTCACGTCGCGGCTCTCGAGCTCGCCGTCGACCCAGGCCTGGAACTCGCCGGCCTGCTGCTCGGCCGTGATCTGCTCCTCGATCTGCGGGGCGACCTCCTCGAACGGGGTCTCGCCCTCGGGGCGGATCTCCGTGACCTCGATGAGGTGGAAGCCGAACTCGGTCTCGACCGGGCCGAGAAGCTCGCCCTCCTCGGCCCCGAACGCCGCCTCGTCGAACTCCGGCACGAACTGGCCCTCGGGCACGCAGCCGAGGTCGCCGCCCTGGTCCTTGTTGGAGGGATCCTGCGAGTGCTCCGCGGCGAGCGCGGCGAAGTCGCCGCCGTCCTCGATCTCGCCCTTCACCTCGTTGGCGAGGTCTTCCCCTTCCTTGTTGAACAGGATGTGGCGGATGCAGCGCTGCTCGGGCTGGGTGAACTGGGTCTCCTTGTTCTCGTCATAGTAAGCCCGCACCTCCTCCTCGGTCGGGGCGTCGCCTCCCGCGACCTCCCCCTGAACCTTCTGCACCGTGAGCCCGGTCCGGACCTCCTCGCGGAACGAGGCCTCCGTGAAGCCGAACTGCTGCAGCGCGTCCCCGAAGAGCTGCTCGGGGTCGCCCTCCTGGCCCTGCTGCTGGGCCTGCTGGGCGACCGCCTGCTTGGTGTTGTCGATCTCGGCCTGGACCTCCTCGTCGGAGACGGTGATGTCGTTCTCCTCCGCGTAGGACAGGGCGAGGTCGGTGGTAAGGAGCTGCGGCACGACCTGAGCCTTCGCCGCCTCGAACTCCGGCGAGCCCGGCCTCACCTCTGGCGCCGGCTGGCCCGTCGACGCCGCCGACTGGGCGCTCAGCCGCTCGACCCCCTCGACCACCTCGCCCTCGGTGATCTCACCGCCCTGGTACGTGACGACCTTTTTGGCCCCGGAATCGACCTCCTCGCCGGGAGGGGCGGCCCCGCATCCCGAAAGGACGAAGATTGCCAGAACCGCCGCCGACGCGACGAGAACTGTCTTGCGGTAAAGGAGGTAGATCAAGGCCACGGGTCCCATCTCTCGACTGCACGAGGGCCGGAGGGCCAACCTGCCCTTAAGCCGCGGCGATTATAACACCCTATTTTTCGCTTTCGGCCCGGCGGATGCGCCGGGGCGAGGGACGACGGAGGGCCGGTTAAGCAGCCTTATCGAGCGCCCTCAGCGTCTCCTCGGCGAGCTCCAACGGCGGGAGCGAGGAGCCGCGCAGGGTGACGCGGCCCTCCCGGCCTCCGACCGTCCCACCGGTCGCCCTTCGGACGAGGGCGGGGGCCGCAGCACCCGCGGTCGCCCCGGTGACGTTGAGGGCGCCGGAGCGGAAGTTCACGGACGTCGCGCCCACCCTGCGGGCGAGAAGCTTCACGCGGGAGAGGCCGAGGAGGTTCAGGGCGGGCTCGGGGGGCTCGCCGAAGCGCTCGTTCAGCTCCTCGGCGAGGTCGTCGAGCTCGGCGGTCGAGCGCACGCCGGAGGCGCGGCGGTAGAGGTCGACCCGTTCGATCTCGTCGCGCACGTAATCCACGGGGAGGTAGGCGTCGAGCCCGAGCTCCACGATCACCGGCTGCGGCTCCTCCTCCTCCACGGGCTGGCCCTTCGCGAGCGCGACCGCCTCCTCCAGGAGCCTCAGGTACATCTCGAAGCCGACCGCGGCGATCTGGCCGCTCTGCTCCGCCCCGAGGAGGTTCCCGGCGCCCCGGATCTCGAGGTCGCGCATGGCGACGGCGAACCCGCTGCCGAGCTCCGTGAAGTCCATCAGCGCCTCCAGGCGCTTCTGCGACTCCGGCGTCGCCCCCACCGGGGCGAAGAGGTACGCGTAGGCCTGGGCCGCGGAGCGCCCGATCCTGCCGCGAAGCTGGTAGAGCTGGCTGAGGCCCATCATGTCGGCCCGGTCCACGATCAGCGTGTTCGCCGTCGCCACGTCGAGCCCGCTCTCGACGATGGTCGTCGTGACGAGGACATCGGCCTCCCGGTCGAGGAAGCGGCGCATCGAGTCCTCGAGCTGGCGCTCGGTCATCTGCCCGTGCGCCGTCACGAAGCTCACCCCCGGCACGAGGTCCCCGAGCTTCTCCGCCACCTCCTCGAGCGAGTCGACGCGGTTGTGGACGAAGAAGACCTGCCCGCTCCGGCGGACCTCCTTCTCGATCGCCCGCTTCACGAGCTCGTCTTCCTCCGGCCCGACGTGCGTGAGGATGCTCCGCCGCCCCGTCGGCGGCGTCTCGATGACGCTGATGTCCCTCAGCGCCGCGAGCCCCATCTGCATGGTGCGCGGTATGGGGGTCGCCGTCAGCGTCAACAGGTCCACGGAGGCCTTGAATTCTTTCAGGCGCTCCTTGTGCTTCACCCCGAAGCGCTGCTCCTCGTCGACGACGACGAGCCCGAGGTCCTTCGGCCGGACCTCCGCGCCGAGCAGGGCGTGCGTCCCTATGAGTATGTCCACCTCGCCGGACTGGAGGTCCTTCAGGGTCTGCTTCCGCTCGGCCGTCGTCGAGAAGCGGCTGAGGCTCTCGACCCTTACGGCGAACCGGCCCAGGCGCTCCCGGAAGGTCTTGGCGTGCTGCTGGACGAGGATGGTCGTCGGGGCGAGCACCAGGACCTGCTTGCCGGCGAGCGCGGCCTTGAACGCGGCGCGCACCGCGACCTCGGTCTTGCCGAAGCCGACGTCGCCGCAAACCAGACGGTCCATCGGTCTGGCGGCCTGCATATCCGCCTTGACCGCGGCGATCGCGGCGGCCTGATCCGGGGTCTCCTGGTAGGGGAAGCTCTCCTCGAGCTCGCGCTCCCACTCGGAGTCCTCGGGGAAGGCGAAGCCCCTGGCGGCGGCGCGCGCCGCCTGCACCCGCAAGAGCTCCCCGGCGAGCGCCTTGACGCGCCTTCGGACCTTGTCCGTGACCGCGGCCCACGTCCCGCCGCCGAGCTTGTCGAGGCGCGTCCCCTCGCCGCCGACGTACTTGTGCAGGAGCTCCATCTGCTCGTACGGGACGTAGAGCGTGTCGCCGCCCCGGTAGTCCACCTGCATGTAGTCGCGCGTCGCTCCGAGGACGATCCTGGAGACGAGCCCCCCGAAACGGCCGATCCCCTGCGTCGAATGCACGACGAGGTCGCCGGCCTTGAGGTCGGCGAACGAGGAGACCGAGGGCGACTTCGTCTTCTGGGCCCGGGTCTTGCGCCGCCCGAGCAGGGCGTCCCGGCGGACGACCGCCACGCCCCCGTCCGGGTAGGAGAAGGACTCCGCGACCTCGCCGGGGACGGCGTAGAGGCCGGGCGGCAGCGCCGCGTCGACCCGCTCGACGTCCCTCACGGTCCGTCCGATCTCGCCGAACGCGTAGGCCGTCCGCTTGGCCTCGCCGACGGAGCCGCACGCGATAAAGACCCGCAGCCCCTCCTCGACGAAAGCCTCCAGCCTCCGGCTCGACTCCCGCAAGGTGGTGGAGTGCGCCACCACGGGCGGCGCCGAGACTACCTCCGCCGCTCCTTCCTCGTCGTCCGCCGTCGAGACGAAGCGCGTGTCGGGCGCCGGGCGCTCCCAGTCGTAGAGCTCCCCGACGACTTCGGCGTCCTCCGAAGGCCCCTCCACGGGCTCCTCCGACCAGACCTCCATCCCCTCCGGCAGGAGGTCCCCGGGCGAGACCGGGTCGAGGTCGAGGAGCAGACGGTCCAGGCCGGGCGTCCGCACGCCCATGCGCGCCTCCTCCCCGTAGTCCTCGTCGCTCGCCGCGGCGAGGGCGGCCAGGTCGCCCTCGCGGGCCGCGAAGATCGAAGCCCCCTCGAGCTCCCGCACCACCCTCTGCGTCGCGAGCGAGACGGCCCGCACGCTCTCGACCTCGTCCCCCCACCACTCGACGCGCACCGGCGAGCGGCGGGTGCTCGGGAAGACGTCCACGATCCCGCCGCGCACCGCGAACTCGCCGTGCCTGCTGACCCTGTCCACCCGCTCGTACCCGAGCGCCACGAGCCGCGAGAGGCAGTCGTCGAGCTCGATCTCGGTGCCTTCTTGCAACTTGAGCGGGTCGTATAACGGCGTCTTCTCCGCGAACGCCGCAGGCCCCGCGACCAGGATCCGGGCCCCCGAGAGCGCGTGCAGCGCCCGCTGCCGCTCGCCGACGCGCCCGACCGGCGGGGCGAAGACGTCGCCGTAAGGGACGCCGCGCGAGGGGAGGTGTACTACGGTCTCGTCCGTGAAGGAGCGCGCGTCGCTCGCGTACCGCTCGGCGGCCTCCTCGCTCCCGGCGAGGAGCAGCACGGGACGCCCGGACGTCGCGGCGAGATAAGCGCGGATCCTGCGGGGGGCTTGTAGGTCTGTTGCGGTAACTCGATCCTGCACCCAAAGAGTTTAACCCGCGTCCGCTTTTCTAAACGTGAGCCCGTACACGCGCACCCCTCCCTCTTGTAATATTAAGTTCAACATAACGGGGAAAGGAGCGGATGCATGAACAGGAAGGCAACCTTCGCGGTGACGCTGGCCGCGGCGCTGCTCGCGGCGTCGGCGCTCGGAGGCGCGTGGGCGCAGACGAGCGCGCAGACGCTGCAGCTCACGCCGAGCCGGGGCTCCGGCGTGAGCGGGACGGCCGTGCTGACGGATACGGGGGCCGGCGTCGAGGTGCAGCTCGACGTCGAGGGCATCCCCACCGCCGACGGCACGGAGCACATCGCCCACATCCACGCGGGCGCCACCTGCGCCGACGACAGGGCCGGAGCCGGCGGCCCCGTCGAGTTCCCGCTCAACTCGGTCTTCAACGCGGGCGGCGCGGGATCGAGCACCACGATCGTCGACACCTCCTTCGACGAGCTCTTCGGCGGCGAGCCCTACTACGTGAACGTCCACGCCGAGATGACCGGCGAGGGCACGCCCCCCGGCGTCGCCTGCGCCGACGTCGCCGCGGCCACGATGCCCGCCACCGGCGGCGCCGTCTCGCCCGCGACGATGCTCCTCCTCGGCGGCGCGGCCCTCGTCGTCCTCGCGGCGACGGGCGGCGTCCTCGCGCGGCAGCGCGCGTAGGGGAAACGGCCAGCGGTCCCTCGGGCGCGGTTCGGGGGGCGGGGCTTCGGTCCCGCCCCTCTACCCTTGGCCCGTGGCTCCCGACATCTGGAAGAATAGGCGGGTCGTGTACCCGCGTGGGGAGGATCTTCCGGTGTCGCTTCTGGACAAGCTAAACGAGCGGGGCAAGGGGAAGCTGCCGGGTTTGATCGGCCTGGAGGTACTGGAGGCCGGGGAGGGCAAGATCAGGAGCCGCCTCCCCCTGCGCGACGAGCTTCTCGCCCCGAACGGCTACCTGCACGCCGCGACGGTCGTGGCCCTCGCCGACACGTCCTCGGGCTACGGCTGCTTCGTGAACCTCCCCAACGGCGCCGAGGGCTTCACGACCGTCGAGCTCAAGAGCAACTTTCTCGGCACGAAGCGCGAGGGCGCCATCGCGTGCGAGGCGACGCTCGTCCACGGCGGGCGCGCCACGCAGGTCTGGGACGCGGTCGTCGCCGACGAGGACTCGGGCAAGAAGCTCGCCCTCTTCCGCTGCACCCAGATGATCCTCTACGCACGCTAGGCCGGCTCAGCCCTTCGCGCGGCCGACCCCGGTGACGAGCGCGACGGCGAGCAGCACGATCCCGAGCCCCAGCACCGTCCCGAGCCCCAACGGCTCGCCGAGCAGCACGACCCCGAAGAGCACCCCGAACCCCGGCGAGAGGAACGTGACGGTCAGGGTGCTCGTCGCGCCCACCCTCGCGATGAGGGCGAAGAACAACAGGTAGGCGAAGGCCGTGCTCAAAAGCGCCAGGCCGAGCGCCGAGGCGACGACGGGCGTGGAGGGCGCCTCCTCCGGCAGGGTCGCCAGCGCCAGCGGCAAGAGGAGCGCCGCGGCCCCGGCCTGCTGGCCGAACGCCATCGTGAGCGGCCGGACCCCGGAGAAGGTCTTCTTCACGTAGTTGCCGCCCAGGGCGTAGCAGAAGGAGCCGAGGAGCATCGCCCCGACCGCCACCAGCACGGCGCCGTTCAGGGGCAAGGGGTCGAGGCCGACCAGCACGGCGACCCCGGAGATGCCGAGCACCACCCCGAGGATCTTGCGCAGGGTAAGAGGGTCGCCGAACCACGCCGCCGCCACGACGACGGAGAACAGCACGGTCGTGGAGTTCAGGATCGCCGCCAGAGAAGCCGTGATCTCGGTCTCGGCGAACGCGATGAGCGAGAACGGGGTCGCCGCGTTGAGTATCCCGACGAAGAGAAACTGGCGCCACCGCCCCCGAACTTCTGGGAAGCGCCCGAGCGCCAGGACGAACGGGGCGAGCGCGAGGGACGCAAGCACCACCCGCGTCCCCATGAGCGGGAACGGCCCGAGGGCCGGCGCCGCCACCCGGATAAACAGGAACGATGCGCCCCACACCGCGCCCAGCACGATCAGGGCCAGAAGGTCGCGCGGCCTCACGAGCGCGGCACCACAGCGGCCCGCCGGCCCGTCGGGCTCACGCGCCGGATGACGTCACCATGCCCGCGTCTTCTCCGCCGAGCACGCGGGCCTCGTGCTCGAGCAGACGCACCTTCAGGTGCATGCCCCCTGCGAACCCGGTGAGCGATCCGTCCGCCCCGATCACGCGGTGGCACGGCACCACGAGCGGCAGCCTGTTCGTGGCGTTCGCCCTCCCCACCGCCCGCGAGGACCTCGGCCGTCCCAACGTGGCCGCGATGTCGCCGTAGGTGCGGGTCTCGCCGTACGGTATGCGCGCCAGCGCCCCCCAGACGGCCTTCTGCCACTCCGTCCCCCTGAGCACGAACGGCACCCCGAACTCCCGCCGCTCCCCCGCGTGGTACTCCAGAAGCTCCTCGCGGGCCCGGGCGGTCCTGCCGGCGTCCTCCCCGACGCGGTAGCCTTCCTCCTCCAACTCGCCCTCGACGGTCCACTCGTAGTCGCCCTCGACAAACTGGAGCCAGAGCAGGGCCCCCTCCCCATCCACCGCCAGGGCGAGCGGGCCCGCCGGCGACTCCACGGTCTCCACGTATGCCTTCACGCCACAACCCCTCTCTCCTCGGATTCTTTCGTCGCCACGGCGCTTTCCAGGCTCGCCCAGAGGTACTGCGTGGCATACGCGCGCCACGGACGCCAGCCTTCGGCGAGACGGGCGACGGAGGCCGGGGCTCCCGGATGGCCGAGGCGCTCGATCGCGCGCCGTGCCCCGAGGTCCGTCGGCAGAAAGGCGTCCGGATCCCCGAGGGCGCGCATGGCGACGTAGGAGGCGGTCCAGGGCCCGATCCCGCGTATCCCCACCAGCCGCCGCCCGGCCTCCTCGCGGTCTACGCCGGGATCCAGGACGACCCCGCCGTCCGCCAGCGCCCGCGCGAGCTCCCGCAGGGCCTCGCGCCGCGTCCGGGGCATGCCGAGGGCTTCGAGGTCCGCATCCGCGACGGCACCTGGGCCCGGGAAGAGGTACCCCGGCCCCCCGCCCGGCCCGGATAGCGCCTCCGGGACCGGCTCGCCGCAGAGGGCGACCAGCCTGCCCGCGAGCGTGCGGGCGCCCTTCACGGAGACCTGTTGCCCGAGCACCGCCCTCGTCGCGAGCTCCGGCCCGTCCACGCTCCCCGGCACGCGCCTCCCCGGCGAGCGCCGCACGATAGGGCCGATGATCGGGTCCGCCCCCAGAACCTCGGCGACGGCGAGCGGGTCGGCGTCGAGGTCCAGGAGCCGGCGGCAGCGCTCGACCGCGACGCCGAGGTCCCTCGGGTCCTCCAGCCGGAGCACGCACCCGACGTGATCCCCGCCGTCGGACAGCGCCACGGCCCCCACGCCGTGCGGCAGGCGCAGCGTCCGCCGGTAGACGCCGTCGACGTACTCCTCCACCCCGGAGACCGCCCGTTCGCCGAGGAAGCGCAACAGGCCCCCCGCGTCGAACGGCGCCCGGTACGGGAGCCTCAGCGAGATCTCGCCGGACCCGCCGCCGCCACGCCCCTTCCCCCGCCTCAACTCCGTCGGGCTCGCCGCGAAGACCTCGCGCACGGTCTCGTTGAACTGCCGCAGGCTGGCGAAGCCCGCGGCGAACGCCACCCGGGAGACCGGCATCTCCGTCGTCTCGATGAGCAGCCGCGCCGTGTGGGCCCGCCGCGCCCGGGCGAGCGCGAGCGGCCCGGCCCCGACCTCCGCGACCAGCACGCGCCCCAGGTGGCGCTCCGTGTAGCCCAGCCGCCGGGCGAGCCCCGCAACCCCCTCCCGGTCCACGGTCCCGTCCGCGATGAGCCGCATCGCGCGCCCGGCGAGGTCGGCCCGAACGTTCCACTCGGGTGAGCCGGGCACGGCATCCGGGCGGCACCTCTTGCACGCCCGAAACCCGCTCGCCTGCGCCGACGCCGCGCTCCGGTAGAACCTGACGTTCGGGCGCTTGGGCGTCACGGCCGGGCAGCTCGGGCGGCAGTAGATCCCGGTGGAGGTCACCCCCGTGTAGAACCACCCGTCGAAGCGGGCGTCGCGGCTGCGTACCGCCCGATAGCACCTCTCGAACTCCTCGATCATGGGGCTATTGTCCCACCCGACGCGCCGCTTTACCGGCGGAAATCGGACATGGGCGTCGACACCTCTCCGGATGCCGCCCTAGCCCCGAAAGGCCCGCGAGAACGGGACGGCGGCGATGCCGAAGAGCGCCGCCAACCTGCGCCAGCCGCCCCGCGGCAGCTCCCGCGCCACCGGCGCCCGCGCGGCGTCGGAGAGAAAGTTTCGCCGCCAACCGGCCTCGCGCAGGTACCCGGCCTGGGCGTCCCTCGCAGGCCCCGTCGGGAGCGCCACGACCTCCCCCACCCCGATCCCGCGCGCCAGCTCCACCGCCCCTTCGTACAAGATGCCGATCATCCTGCGCTCTCCGGCCCACGGGTCGACGACGGGGAGACCAAGGATCAAACGCTTCGACTCGGTCCGATAGCGTATGGCCGCGAGGAGCCGCCCCCCGTCCCCCTCGGCCACGATAAAGCGCTCCTCGAACGCCACCCAACGCGGCATCCCGTTCAGATCCAGAAGCTCCACGACCGCCGGCTCGTCCGCCGCGGTCCCCCACCGCACCTCCGGAGTGCCGCGCTCCTCCACGCCCATGCCCCTTCGAACCTCCCTCGCCAGCCACTCCTCCGCGGCCTCCCGCACCAGACCGTCGCGCCGGTCCCGCCAAACCCCGAAGTCCGCCCATCCGTGCATCCCGCACCTCCACGCTACCCCGTTGCGTTACAATCGCCCTAAGGACCTAGGACAATTATAGGTGACATACAGTCATAGGACAATAGGATGATATGGAGTTAAGGGTAGATTCCCGGAGCCACGTGCCGGTGCACGTGCAGCTCCAGGAGCAGTTGAAGCACTTGATCTTGACGGGCGAGCTCGCGGTGGGGAGCCGGTTGCCGAGTATCCGCATGCTGGCGGGCTACCTGAGGATCAACCGGAACACGGTGGCGCGGGTGGTGGCGGAGCTCGAGCGCGAGGGCTTCCTCGAGACGCGCCGGGGGAGCGGGACTTACGTTCTGGATCCCCCGGTCGACGCCGAGGGCATGGAGCGCCAGCGCTTTCTGGAGCGGGTGATGCGCCAGGCCGCCGAGGAGGGGGTGCCGGTCGAGGAGCTCGGGTACGCGCTCCTGGCGCGGGCGGGGTCCCGGGTCCCGGGGAGGGCGACGATCTTGTTTGTCGAGTGCAGCGGCCCCGAGCTGGAGCAGTACGCCGCCGAGCTGGAGGACCGGCTCCCCGTGAGGGTCGAGGGGGTGCTGCTCGAGGACCTGCGCGAACGCCTGGCGCGCGAAGAAGGCGCGTCCCTCCCCTGGCGGCTCGCGGTCACGACCTTCTATCACGTCCACGAGGTCGAGGAGCTCATGGAGCCGCGCGGGATCGAGACCGTGGCGCTCCTCGCGGAGGCCACGCTCGACGGCATAACCAGGCTCGCGGAGCTGCCGGCCGGGACGAGGGTCGGCGTGCTCGGCAACTCCCGGACCTGCTCCGACAACCTCCTCAGCTCGCTCGTGGGCGCCGGCATGGACCACCTGGAACTCTTCCAGGTCTACGAGGACGTCGGCCGGGATCTAGAGGAGCAGTTGAAGGAGACCGAGGTCGTGGTGTGCAGCAGCCCCATGTACCGGCGGCTCGCCACCCTCGGCCTCCCGCCCGGAACCGAGGTCATCCTCCAGGACCGCACCCTGGACAAGGGCGGCGTCGAGATGCTCGGACGCATGTTGCGCAGCTTGCCGCGGGAGGTCGTGGACGAAGGGGACCGGCGGTAGCGCCGCGGCATCCGGTCAGGTTCGCGTGTTGAAGCTGTTCATCGCGGCCTCGGGGCCCTTCTCGATCACGGCCTCCACCGCGTCCGCCGCCCGGCCGACGGCGTCCTTCACCGCCGAGTCCATGCGGCCGAGCACGTAGTCGGTCGGCACGACCCCGACGGGCGGGCGGCCTATGCCGACGCGCACCCGGACGAAGTCTTTTCCGAGGTGCTGGAAGATGGAGCGGAGCCCGTTGTGCCCGCCGTGCCCGCCCCCGACCTTCACGCGGACGTCGCCCGCGGGCAGGTCCAGATCGTCGTGCACGACGACCAGCTGCTCCAACCTGTACCCCGACAGAGCGGCGCCGGAGTTGTTCATGTACGTCGTCGGCTTGAGCAGGGTCGCGTTTGCGGCGCCGATGCCGACGGGGGCGGCCTCGGCCTTCTTCTTCGAGCGCCAGTCGACGCCGTGGCGGCTCGCCAGCTCGTCCGCCACCAAGAACCCTACGTTGTGACGGGCGCGCGCGTAGGAGCGCCCCGGGTTGCCGAGCCCCACGACGACGGGGGCCTTGATGGCCCCCGAGGTCTCGGCGTCCGTCCCGGGCTCGGCGGGGGGCTCTCCGTCCCCAGCCGCGCCCCCCTTACCGAAGAGGGACGACAGCTTAAGCCTGGACGTTCTGTCCTGCGGGGCCCTCTCCCTCCTCGGGAGAAACCTCCTCGGTCCCCTCTTCGGCATCCGGCTCCACTCCCTCCGCGGTGTCGTCCTCGCTCGGCTCCTCGACGATGCCCGCGGCCTCCAGTTCGTCCTCGGTGACCTCTGTCGGCGTCGTCACCGTGACCGCGACCTCCTCGGGGTCGGAGATCAGGGTGATCCCCTCGGGCAGGCGGATGTCGCCGATGCTCAGGTTCTCGTTGATGTCCAGGCCGGAGACGTCGACCTCGAGCTCCTGCGGGATGTCCCCCGGCAGCGTCTCGACCTCGACCTCGTAGGCCTCCTGCTGCAAGACGCCGCCCTCGCTGACGCCCGGCGACTCGCCGATGACGGCCACGGGGACGGTAACGACGATCCTCTCGCGCATGTTCACCGGCGCGAAGTCGACGTGCACGAGGCGTCCGGTCACGGGGTTGCGCTGCGCGTCCACCACGCGGGCCGTGGCGTTTCCGCCACTTCCGATGCTCAGGTCGTAGAGCGCGTTGTCGCCCACGTGCTGGAGCGTGTAGTCCACGATCTTCTCGGGGACGGCGAGGACGGAGTTGCCGTCGGCGTCGCCGTACAGGACCGCCGGGACCATGCCCTGGGCCCTCAGCCGCCGGGCGTCGTTCTTGCCCCGGCCCTCGCGCGCCCTCGCGTCGAGATTTACGTTGTCTGCCATCTTTCTTCTCCTAATACCGTCTAGAAAAGTTGGTTCTCGCCCATAAAGACCCCGCTGACCGACTCATCCGAGAAGACGTTGCGAATGGTGCTCGCGAGGATCGGGGCTATCGTCAAGACCTGTATCTTATCCTGCGGCTCGCCAGGCTTCAAAGGCAGGGTGTCCGTGACGACGACCTCCTTGAGGTCGGAGGCCTGGATCCTCTCGTAGGCCGGCCCCGAGAAGACGGGGTGCGTCGCGCACGCGTAAGCCTCCGTCGCGCCCTCGTTCAGCAGCCGCTCCGCCGCGTTCACGAGGGTGCCGGCGGTGTCGATCAGGTCGTCGACCAGGATTACGCGCTTGTCCTTTACGTCGCCGATGACGTGCGTCACCTCGGACTCGCCCGGCTTGTTCCTTATCTTGTTGACGATCGCCCACGGGAGCCCGAGCCTGTCGGCGAGGCGTTTGGCTACCTTCGCCTCCCCGACGTCGGGGGCGACGACCACCGCGTCGTCGGCGTCCTTGAAGCCCTGCGAGATAAAGTGATCCACGAACGTGTGCATGGCGGTGAGGTGGTCGACCGGGAAGGAGAAGAAGCCCTCGATCTGGCCGACGTGCAGGTCCATCGTCATCACGCGGTCGGCGCCCGCGACCTGGATCATGTTCGCCACGAGCCGCGCCGTGATGGGCTCGCGCGGTTTGGTCTTGCGGTCCTGGCGCGAGTAGGCGAACCAGGGGATGACCGCGACGATGGTCTCGGCCGAGGCCCTCTTGGCCGCGTCGATCATCGTGAGGAGCTGCATGAGGTGCCTGTTCACCGGCTCGGCCAGGGACTGCACGATAAAAACGTCGGCCCCCCGCACGCTCTCCTTGTAGCGGGCGTAGACCTCGCCGCCGGAGAACTGCCTGAGCTCGACCTCGCCCATCGGGACCTCGAGCCGGTCGGCGATCCTGTCCGCAAGCTCCGGGTAGCCCCATCCCGAGAAGAGCACGAGCCGCTTCTCCGCCGACATCTCCAGGTGGCCGTTCTGCATCACGCGCGCTTACCCTCCGTCTCGGTCCCATCGACCCGTCCGTCGACATTTGTATCTTCTTTTACCCGATGGGGGGCGTTGCGTATCGCGCGCGCCGGCATGCCGACGGCGAGCTTGCCGGGCGGGACGTCCTTGTTGACCACGCTGCCGGCCCCGAGGTAGGAGCCCTCCCCGACCTTGACCGGCGCGATCAGGCTGGTGTTGACCCCGGTGAAGGCCCCGTCCCCGATCTCGGTGCGGTTCTTGTTCTTCCCGTCGTAGTTCGCCGTTATGGTCCCGGCCCCGAGGTTCGCCCCCTCGCCTATGGTCGTGTCCCCCACGTAGGAGAGGTGCGGCACCTTGCTCCCGGCGCCCACGACGGTGTTCTTGACCTCGCAGAACGCCCCGACCTTCGAAGCATCCTCCAGGCGCGTCCCGGGCCTGAGGTAGGAGTACGGGCCGACGGTCGCCCCGGGCCCGACCTCGGCGCCGCGGCCCACCGAGTGCTCGACGGTCGCGCCGTCCTCGACGACCGTATCCAGAAGGTCGGAGGAGGGTCCGATCACGCAGTCCGATCCGATCCTCGTCGCCCCGCGCAGGAACGTGCCCGGCAGGATCACGGTGTCCCGCCCGATCTCGACCGTCGCCTCGATGTGCGTGGAGACCGGGTCGCGGACCGTCACCCCGGCGCGCATGTGGGCGTCCAGGATCTTGCGCCGCACGATCTCCTCGGCGAGCGCGAGCTGCGCCCGGTCGTTGACGAGGTTGGCCTCCTGCGGGTTCTTCAGGAGGCAGGTGACGGCCCGGCTCTCCCGCCCGATAATCTCCAGGGCGTCCGTCAGGTAGACCTCGCCCTGGTCGTTCTCCGAGCCCACGAGGCCCATCGCCCGGCGGATGTCCCTCAGCTCGAAGGCGTAGAGCCCGAGGTTGACGAGCCGGACCCGCTTCTCGGCCTCCGTCGCGTCCCGCTCCTCGACGATGCGCACCACGCCCGCGTCCTCCATCACGCGCCCGAGGCCCGTCGCGTCGTCGAGCTCGGCCACGAGCACGGTCGCGCCCACCCCGGCCTCGCGGTGGCGCCCCAGGAGATCGGCCAGCGTCGCGTCGGAGATCAGGGGCCCGTCCCCGTTGACCACGAGCAGGGTCCCCTCCTCGCCCTCCAGCGCTTCGAGCACCACGCGCACGGCGTCGCCGGTGCCGTTCTGCTGCTTCTGGAGGACGGGCTCGACGCCTCCGGGAAGGACCGCCTCGACCTCCTCGGCCTGGTGGCCCACCACGACCATCGTCCTCTGCGAGCCCAGAGGCTCCAGGGCGGCGATGGCGTAGTTCACCATCGGGACGCCGCAGATGGTGTGCAGCACCTTCGCCCGGTTGGACTTCATCCGGGTACCCTTACCGGCCGCCAAAACGGCCGAGAAAATCGGACCTCTCCCGCGCTCGGACATAAGCTCCTTCGCGACTCTTGCTCGCCTACGACGATCTCCGGGTCCGGGGCGGCGCCCCGTATAACCCCCGGCTGGGGCGGCAGGATTCGAACCTGCGATCCCGGGACCAAAACCCGGTGCCTTGCCGCTTGGCCACGCCCCAAAGCAGGCGCCGAACCGCTCGCCCGCGACGGCGCGATTATACCGGAGCGCCCTTGCTCCGTCAGTCCCAAAGTCCCGGACCTGGAGGGCCGCAGAGCCCGCCGGAGAGCCCTTCTGCTCCTTTGGAGGAGACAGCGGCCCCGGTAGAATCAAGTCCGGGACGAGGAAGGGGACGACCCGGCGGGTCGTCGGAAGGAGCTGCCGTGGCCGACAAACCGGACCTGCCGATCCTGCCGTTCGCCTCCCGCGAGGCGTGGGGCGCGTGGCTCGACGAACACCACGCCTCTTCGGACGGGCTGTGGCTTAAAATCGCCAAAAAGGGCTCCGGCCTGGAGACCGTCTCCTACGCCGAGGCCGTAGAAGTGGCCCTCTGCTACGGCTGGATCGACGGCCAGGGGCGCGGGCTGGACGACGCATGCTGGCTCCAGCGGTTCACGCCGCGCAGGCCCAGGAGCCGGTGGTCGCGGGTCAATCGGGAGAAGGCCACGAGGCTCATCGAATCGGGCGCGATGAAGCCCGCCGGCCTGCGGGAGGTCGAGCGGGCCAGGGCCGACGGCAGGTGGGACGCCGCCTACGAGGCCCCGAGCAAGGCGACGGTACCCGACGACCTGCGGCGGGAGCTGGAGAAGAACGAAGTGGCCCGGACGTTCTTCGACGCGCTGGATGGCACCAACAGGTACGCCATCCTCTACCGCATAGGGGAAGCCAAGAAGCCCGAGACCCGGGCCAGACGCATCGAGAAGTACGTGACGATGCTGGGGGAAGGAAAGAAGATCTACCCCTGAGAAGGGCCGCCACCCGTCGCGCGGCCTCGATGGAGCCGGACGAAGCCCGCCGGTCCGACCGGCGTCTCGGGCACGGAGTTCGTTCCCCTCAACCGCCCGGACGACGGGAAGCACGGCTCGGGGCGCGCTCCCGCAACACCTCCACGCCGCTCGCCACCGGACGGCAGACCCGCGCAAAGGGCGCCAGGATACCTCGCCGGGCGCCGCGCGCGGCGGCCTCCGAGCCGAAGAGCCCGTAAACCGCCGTGCCGCTCCCGCTCATGATGGCGCCGAGGGCCCCGGCGCGCGACAGCCCCTCCCTCAGCTCCCCCACCTCCGGCACGAGGGTCTCCGTCACGGGGGCGAGGTCGTTGCCGAGGGACCGCACGAGGCCGCCGAGGTCCCCGGCGCGCAGGGCGTCGAGGGCCGGCGCGATGGAAGGCCATTCCTCGCCCGGACGCTCGTCGTAGGCTTTGTAGATCCGGGCCGTCTCCGCGCCCCGGTCCGGCTTGGCGACGACGAGGTGGTGCTCCGGCGGCGCCGGCAGGGGCGTGAGGACCTCACCTACCCCCTCCCCGAGCGCCGTGCCGCCGCCGATGCAGAACGGCACGTCCGCCCCTATCCGCACGCCTATACCCCGCAGCTCCCCGTCGCCCAGCCCCAGCCCGAACATCTCGTTCAGGCCGACGAGCGCCGCCGCGGCGTCCGCCGACCCCCCGCCGAGGCCGGCCCCCGCCGGTACGGACTTGCGGAGCCGGACGCGCACCGGCAACTCCTCGCCGGTCGCCTCCCTCAAGAGCTTCCACGCCAGGCACACCGTGTTCTTGTCGTTCGGCCCGATCGAGGCCCCCTCGGGCTCCACCCGAAGCTCGAACCCCTCGTCCGAGCGCTCGATCTCGAGCTCGTCGCACAGCGAGATGCTCTGCAGGATCGTGGAGATATCGTGGTACCCGTCGGCCCTGACGCCGCGCACCTCGAGCGCGTAGTTGACCTTGGCGAAGGCCCTGAGCCGCAGAGCCCCGGTCATCGGATCGCCCACGACAGCTCCCGGTACAGCGCCACGAAGTCCTCGGGCGCGAGCTCCTCCGCCCGCGCGTCCGGACCGTGCCCGATCGAGGCCAGCGCCTTCGGCGCCCCGCCCCGCGCGGCCTCCGGCAGGTTGTTGACGAGCCGCTTGCGCCGGCTCCGGAAGGCCGAGACCACGAGCTCCTTGACGCCCGCGTACTCCCCGGGCTTCGCAACACCCGTACTCCTCCGCTCCATCGCGACGACCGCGGACCAGACGTTCGGCGGCGGGTCGAAGACCTGCGGCGAGACCTTGTGCGCCACGCGCGCCTCCGCGAGGGTCTGCACCAGCACGGCGTACGCCCCGTAGTCCTTCGTCCTCGGCCGCGCGGCCATCCTCCGCGCCACCTCGAGCTGCACCATGAAGCGCAAGACCCGCAGGTAAGGGGCCTCCTCCAGCAGCCTCAACACGAGCGGCGAGGCGACGTTATAGGGGAGGTTGGCAGCCATCTTGTTCGGCCGGGGCGCGAGGGAGGCGTAGTCGAAGGCGAGGGCGTCGGCCTCGTACACCCGCACGTTCTCCCGCCCCCCGAGGGCCTCCTTCAAGAGCGGCAGGACGTCGCGGTCGAGCTCCACGGCGTGCACGGTCCCCGCCCTCTCCGCGAGGATCGAGGTGAGGGCGCCGCGGCCCGGCCCGATCTCCAGCACGACGTCGCCGGCGGTCACCCCCTCGGCGACGATGCGGGCGGTGTTCGGGTCCTTGAGGAAGTGCTGGCCGAGGCGCTTCTTCGGGAACGGGCTCCGGGGACTGGGGGGCTCCAAAGGGCGCGGACTAGACCTCGAGCGGGAGGCCGAAGACGTTGCGGGCGTTGCGGCTCGTGAGGGTCCCGAAGGCCTCCTCGTCCATGCCAAGGCGCTCGGCGACGAAGCGGGCGGTGTGGACGACGTGCTTCGGCTCGTTCCTCTCGCCGCGCACGGGCTGGGGGCTCAGGTACGGGGCGTCCGTCTCCACGAGCAGCCGGTCCGGGTTCAGCCGGTCCAGAAAGTCCGCCGTCGGGTTGCTCTTGTACGTGACGTTCCCGGCGAGGCCCACGTAGTAGTCGCGCTCTGCGGCCTCGGCCACCTCGCGCTCGCCCCCCTCGAAGCAGTGGAGGACCACGGGACGCGCGCGCGGCCCATGATCGCCATCGTGTCCGCGAACGCCCGCCTCGTGTGGATGATCAGGGGCAGCCGCGTGTCGTTGGCCAGCGAGATCACGTCCTCGAAGAGCGCCTTCTGGATCTCCCCGGACCAATCCCCCGGTAGTAATCGAGCCCGACCTCGCCCAGCGCCACCACCCCCGGCGACTCCGAGAGCTCCGCCAAAACCTCCAGGTCATTGGCGGTGTACGTCCCCGCGTTGTGCGGGTGTATCCCCGCCGCCGAGTACACGTTCGGCAGCGCCGCCGCGAGCGCCGCCCCTTCTGCGAGTCCTCGACGTCCGTCCCGATGTTCACGACCGCCAACACCCCCGCCTCGGCCGCCCCTCGACCGCAGCCTCCGGCGAGACCTCGAGCCGCAAGAGGTGCGTGTGCGAATCTATAAGCATGCTACCGCCCCACCCTCGCTCCCGGTCGCCTTCAGCACGGGGGCATTATAGAGCCCATACCTCCTCCCGGTAAGACGGCACCGATCCACCCTTCCCGCGCGCCCGATCCGTGCTACTATATTTTGTTAATTGGCGAAATAACGAAAGAGGTTGGTGTTCGGTGGCTGCGGGCGAGGGTGATGGACAAGGTGTTCAAGGCGTTGGGGGACCCGACGCGGCGCGGGATCCTGCGCCTGCTCCGTTCGGGCGACATGAGCGCGGGCGTATCGCGGAGGAGTTCCCGGTCGCGAAGTCGACGCTCTCCGGGCACCTGAACGTCTTGAAGGAGGCCAACCTGGTCGTGGCGGAGCGGAGCGGCACCACCATCACCTACAGCCTCAACGTGGGCGTGTACGAGGAGATGCTGGGGCCGTGATGGAGTTGCTGGGACGGGGCGGAGAAGAAGGAGGGCAAGGGTGATGCGTACCAACCTGCGGATTGAGGCGGTTCAGTGGGCGATCATCGGGCGATGTTCGTGCTCGCGGCCGTCGTGTGGTCCTCGGCTCCGGACAGGATCCCGGTCCACTGGGGCCTCTCGGGGAGCCGGACCGCTACGGCGGGAAGGTCGAGGGCTTGCTGCTGCTCCCGCTGGTCACGCTCGGCGTCTACCTCGCGATGCTGCTCCTGCCGAGGATAGACCCGAGGCGCGAGGCCTACGCCCTGTTCGAGGGCGCCTACGGGATCATCCGCCTCTCGACCGTCGCTTTCCTCGCCCTCGTCCACGGCCTCGTCCTGCTCTGGGTCAGGGGCGTCGAGCCCGACGTCGCGGTCGTGGTGCCGGTCCTGGTCGGCGGCCTGCTCGTCGTCATAGGCAACCTGCTCGGCAAGATACGGCCTAACTGGCTTGTGGGCATCAAGACGCCGTGGACGCTCGCCAGCAAGCGCTCGTGGGTGAAGACGCACCGCCTCGGGGCTGGACGTTCGTGCTCCTCGGGCTGGCGTTCGTGGTCCTGGGGTTCGCGGGCCCGTCCTGGGCGGTTTCGGCGCTCGTCGCGGCGACGGTCGGCTGCCTGCTCTGGCTCGTCGTCTACTCGTACCTCGTCTGGCGCTCGGACCCGAAAAGGCCCCCGGAACCGGCGCCCGGAGGGTCGGGGGTAGCAGGGGCGGCTCATCGGCGTTTTGGCGTCCGTCACGGTTTGACGAGGCGGTCGTAGATCTCCGACCGCCTCCGGCCCGTCTCCTTCGCCGCCCGCGCCGCGGCCCTGGAGGTGCTCTCCCCGTCCGCGACGTACCCCTTCGCCCTCTCGACGGCCTCCTCGAAGCTCTCGGGCTGCGCCGTCGCGCCGCCCCGGAGGACGAGCACTACCTCCCCCTTCACCTCGCCGGAGAAGCGCTCCGCCGCCTCCCCCGCCGTCCCCCTGAACACCTCCTCGTGCAGCTTCGTGAGCTCGCGGCAGACCGCGACCGGCGCCTCCGGGGGCAGCTCCCCGAGCGTCTTCGAGATGCGGCGGGGCGACTCGTAGACCACGAACGTCGAAGGCTCGCGCCCCATCCTCTCCACGAGACCCTGTCGCTCGCGCCCCTTGCGCGGCAGGAACCCGAGAAAGACGACCACGTCCGTCGGGAGCCCCGAGGCGACCAGCGCCGTCATGAGGGCCGAGGGGCCGGGGAGAACCTCTATCTCCACGCCGGCCTCGATGCACCTCTGCAACAGCCCGTAGCCGGGGTCGGAGACGAGCGGGGTACCGGCGTCGGAGACGAGCGCGACCCTCTCGGCCCGTGCCCTCTCCGCGAGGCCCGCGGCGGTGCGCTCCTCGTTGTGCTCGTGGTGGGAGACGAGGGGCTTCTTTATCTCGTAGTGGGCGAGGAGGCGCCCGGTGCGCCGGGTATCCTCGCAGGCGACGACGTCCGCCTCCCCGAGCGCTCGCAGGGCGCGGAGGGTGATGTCCTCGAGGTTGCCTATCGGGGTCGGGACGACTACGAGGGGCAAGGGGCGCCGTCTCTAGGTGCCGAGCACGTACTCGCCCGACTCGTCGCGGGCGAGGGCGGCGGCGCCGAGGACGCCCGACTCCGGGCCGAGGGTCGCCGGCTGGATCTTTACGAGGTCGCGGGCCGGGGAGCGGGCGCGGAGGTGGACCTCGCGGCGGGTAGCGTCCAGGATAAGCTCGCCCGCCCTGGAGACGCCGCCGCCGACGGCGACCACCTCGGGGTTGAAGATGTTGACGAAGCCCGCCAGCCCGATGCCGAGCCACAGCCCCGCCTCCTCGAGCACCGAGAGCGCCGCCTCGTCCCCCTCCTCCGCGAGCCGCGTGACGTCCTCGCCGAGGACCCGGCGCTCGATCGCGAGCCTCCCCAGGGCCGAGTTCGGCTCCTCGGCGGCTACCTCGCGGGCGCGGCGCTGGATGGCCGTCCCCGACGCGAGCGCCTCCAGGCAGCCCCGGTTGCCGCAGCCGCAACGCGGCCCCGTCGCCTGAATCGTCATGTGCCCGAGCTCCCCGCCCGCTCCCTGCGCCCCGCGCATCAGGACGCCGTGCGTGATCACGCCGCCGCCCACCCCCGTCCCGAGGGTGACGAACACGAGGTGGTCGTACCGGGCCCCCGCCCCGAAGCGGAACTCGCCCCAGGCCGCCGCGTTCGCGTCGTTCTCCACCGTGATGTCGAACCCGGTCCTGCGCCGCATCTCCTGCTCGAGGTCGACCCCCTCGATGGTGTGCAGGTTGGGCGAGAAGATCACCCTGTTCTCCGTCGCCAGGATGTTGCCGGGCACGGCCAGGCACGCCCCGCCGACCTCGTAGCCGTCCTTGACGTCGTTGATCGCCCGAGCGATGCTGGAGAGCAGCCTCTCCGTCGGCCCCGAGGACGGGTAGCGCACCTCGTTGAGGACCTTCCCCTCCGGCGTCACGACGCCCGCGGCGATCTTGGTCCCCCCGACGTCCACCCCGATGGCGTTCAACTACCCCTCCAGTCCAGTATCTCCAGCTCCGTCCCCCCCGTGTAGGCGTTGCGCTTCACGGTGTACGCCGCGTCGAACGCCCCGGCGGGGACGGCCGCCTCTGGCCCGGCGAGCTTCGCCGAGAGGCCCCTCCGAGGGTCAGGAGGTTCATCCCCTCCCACAGCTTGCGCGACCCCTGGACCTTCAGCCCCTCGCTCACGAAGACGGGCCGGTGGTTCCCGCTCCCGAACGGCGCGATCCTCTCGTGCCAATCGAGCAGCCCGTTGGAGAGCTTCTCCAGCGGCACCTCCGCGTCCACCTCCACCGGGGCGTCAGGATCTCCGGCTCCTCCAGGGTCTGCGCCCGCACCGCCTCGTTCACCCCGGCCACGAAAGCGTCGAAGGCCCCGGCCTTGACCGACAGCCCGGCCGCCTTGCGGTGCCCGCCCACTCCCCGAGGAGGTGGCGAACCTCGTGGAGGGCGCCGTAGAGGTCCACGTCCGTCTCCCCCGCCCGCGCCGACCCGCCGTAGGAGCCGTCGGCGCGCCGGTTCAGCACGGCCGCCGGCCTCCCCGTCGCCCCCGCGACCTTGCCGGCGACGAGCCCGCGAGCCCGCCGAGCATCCCCTCCTCGGCGACCACGACCTTGAAGTCCTGCTCGGGTCGACCCCCTCCATCGCCCGCTCGACGGCGTAGCGGGTGCGCTGCTGGCGGTCGGAGTTCATCTGGTTAAGGAGGAACGCGAGCCTCATCGCCTCCCTGGAGTCGTCCGTCAGGAGGAGGTCGAGGGCGGGGCCGGGGTGCTTTATCCTGCCGATGGAGTTGATCCTCGGCCCGAGCTTCCAGCCGAGGTCGCCCTCGTCCAAGGAGCCCCGCACCCCCGCCACCTTCACCAGCGCCCCGAGCCCCGGGCGGGCGGCGCGGGCTTCCAGGGCGCGGTTCATGTGCTTGAGGCCCATCGAGGCGAGCGCCCGGTTGTCCCCGACGAGGGGCGCTATGTCCACGATCGTCCCGAGCGCCACGAGGTCGAGCAGCCTCCCGAGGTGCTTTCTCCCGTCCGGGTCCCCCATCTCCCGGGCCACGGCCCACGCGAGCTTCCACGCCACCCCGACGCCGGCCAGGGGATCTTCCATGTTCCAGAGCTTCGGGTCGAGGACCGCGACGGCGGGCGGGGCCTCGGGCCTCTCCTCCGGCGGGATGTGGTGGTCCGTCACGATCACGTCCATCCCCAGCGAGGCCGCGATCTCGACCCCCGCCCTGTTGGAGATGCCGCAGTCGGCGGTGACGACGAGGTCCACCCCGTCGGCGAAGAGGTCCCGGACGTAGGGCTCCAGCAGCCCGTAGCCCGTCTGTCGGGTCGGCAGCTTGACGGCGAGGTTGTTCGTGTACCGGGAGAGCGCGAGGTAGAGCACCGCGGAGGAGGTGATCCCATCGGTGTCGTAGTCGCCGAAGATCCCGATCCGCTCGCCGCCGCGTACGGCCCGCGCCACCCTGCGCGCCGCGACCCGCCACGCCTCCTCCTCCGGCGCCCCGATGGCCTTGAGGGAGGGCGAGAGGAACCCGAGCGCGGCCCCGGCGTCGACGCCCCTGTTCGCCAGCACGCGGGCGCACAGCTCGTCCACCTCCGCCGCGCGCTTGAGCTCCGCGACAACGTCCGCCCCCGGCTCCAGGAGCCGCCACTCCGCCAACCCGTCTCCTCCCCGACAAATAGAAGCTACCACTCGCATTATACAAAGCGGCACGCGCGCTCCCGCGCGCGGTCAGAAGCGTAAGGCGCCCCTACTTGCGAGCGCGGCGGGCGAGCACGCGACCGAGGAACACCGCCGTCAGGCCTCCCGCGAGCGCCACGGCACCCCGGCGCACAGCGGGCCGATCCGCCAGGCGCGCGAGCACGAAGTAGCCTTCGAGGGCGCGGGCGAGCAGAGCTTGCGGGTGCCACGGCCCATCGGTGACGCGAGAGGCGGCGACCCGCCCGGCCTCCTCGAGGCCCGCCCGTACGGCGGCGGCCTCCACGTCCAGGACGGCCCCGGTGCGAAACCTCAAGAGGTCGTGCGCGGCGTCCGGAAAAACTACGTGCACGGCGCCGGGCAGCAGGGAGGCCATCTCGTCGTGCAGAAAGACCGGGGCCCTCGTGTCCCGCCCCCCGGAGAAGAGGACCACCGGCCAGGAGAAGCCGGGCAGGACGGCGGCGGGCTCAAAAGGCTCGCCCTCGAAAGGCGGGAAAGCCCCGGCCTTCTCGGCGAAGATGCGGGCGGTGTCGAACGGCTCGCCGTCCGCGATCCGGGGGACGAGCTCGCGGTACCAGATCGCCCCCGCAAGGTCGAACTCGAAGACGAGCGGGAAGTTCGCCCCGCTCTCGAGCTCCTTGCGAAACTGCGCGAGGATGCGGTCCCACTCGAAACGCCGTCCGTCTGCGAGACGGTCGAGAAGGAGTTCCGCGACCCGGGGACCCGCGAGCTCGTAGACGGGCGGCACCACCTCCGCGAGCTCCCCGTCCGAGACCTCCCCGGAGGAGATCAGACGCCGAACCCTCTCCGCGATCCCCGCGGTCCTCTCGTCTTCGCCGCGCAGGAAAAGGCGGCGGTTGCGCTCCCGAACGGCCTCCTCGTGGGCGGAGGAGAACATGGTCGAGTCGAGGAACATCCCCGCCACCCTCTCGGGGGCGAGCACGCCGATGGCCTGCGCCAGGTAGCCGCCGTAGGAGGTGCCGTGAACCCACGCCTCCCCCACCCCGAGGTGATCCAGAACGGCGACGACGTCGCGAGCGGCGTGCTCGACCCGCATCGCCTCCACGGGCAGGTCTCGCCCCCGCTCGTCGTGCCGGGAGAGCCCCACCCCCCGGTGCTCGACCATCACGACCCGGAAGCCCGCGCGGACGATGCGGGGCCGGATGGGCGCGTAGGGCGCCACCGACGCGAACCCGGGCCCGCCGGGCAGGACGACGAGCACGGGCCTCTCCCCATCCGCCCCCGAGTCGGTGTAGGCGAGCGGGAAGGTCGCACCGTCGTCGCGGTCCGGGAACACCCGAACCGTCAGGGTGCGAACGTCCTCCTTCTCGACCAGCCGCCGCCGGCGGTCCTCACGGTCCGTCTTCACGAGCGATACCCCTCCCCGGTCCGCCTCCGCTCCGTACCCGTAACATACCTGCTCGCCGCGGCATGCCTTCATCCCCGAAGGATGGTACGCGCGCCGCCTACCTACCACGGTGGGTACGGAGGGGGCTCGATGGGAGCGGCTACACCAGCGGGCTCAGGGTGGCGAGGGCCCGCTCGACGACCTTGGAGGGCAGCGGGCGGCTCTCCCACTCCTCCAGCGTGAGCTCCTCGGCGTTCGTCTTGTCGAGGGCGAACATACGCTCCATCTGCTCGGCGAGGCGCTCGTCGTAGACCTCGAGGTTGATCTCGTAGTTGCCCAGCATGCTGTAGCGGTCGATGTTCGCCGAGCCTACCGTGGACCAGACCCCGTCTATCGTCGCGGTCTTGGAGTGGATCATGATGTGCTTGTAGCGGAAGATCCTCACGCCCGCGCTCAGGAGCTCGTGGAAGTGGCGCCGGGCGAGCCAGTCGGCGGTGACGTGGTTCGAGTCGCGGGGGATCAGGACCTGCACGTCCACGCCCCGCTTCGCAGCGTCCATCAGGCCGGCCCGCATCGCGCGGTCGGGGATAAAGTAGGCGTGCGTGAGGTAGATGCGATGGTTCGCGCGGTCGATCGCCTCGATGTACATCGCGCGTATGGGGAAGATCCTCAGGTAAGGGTCGTTCCGGCGAAAGACGACCGCCGGGTTCCAGCTGCGCCGGCGCTCGATCTCTATGCGCTCCAGGTCGCCGGTGCGGTGGCTGTTCCAGAAGTCCATGAAGTCGTTCTCGAGGTCGCGGGCCTCCCAGCCCCGGATCTTGATCTGCGTGTCGCGCCAGCCCGCCTCGTAGAGCGAACCTATGTTGTACCCGCCCACGAACGCCACCTCCCCGTCCACGATCATGGTGTGCCGGTGGTAGCGGAAGACGTTCCTGGGGTTGACGAGGTTCGCCGGTCCCCACAGGGGACGGAAGTGGAGCGTCTGTATCTCGTCCGGAAACTGCTTGAAGGACGGCGGCACGACCACGTTCGCGAGCCCGTCGAAGATAACGCACACCTTCACGCCCTCGAGCGCCTTCTTGTGGAGCGCCTTCACGAAGCGCTTCCCCATCTCGTCGCCCTTCCAGATGAAGGTGCCGACGAAGATCGTCTCCTCGGCCCCCTCTATCTCCTCGAGCATCGCCTCGTAGAGCTTCACCCCGAAGGGGTACAGCTTGAGCATGCCCCCGGAGTCCAGCTCGACCTCGGGCTGCTCCTCCCAGGGGAAGCCCTCCCTGGGCCCGTGCCGGCGCTTGCGGATCTGGGCAAGGGCGATCAGGCCGGCCACGAGCACCGCCTGGACGGCCGTCAGCGCGAGAAAGAGCCGAACCCCTATCCTGCGTACCTCGGCCAGAGCCCTTCTCACGAGGCCTACCGCCTCGTATATCTTCGAGAACATATGGGGATTATGCGCGCCGCTTCATCGGAACAAACGTCGTTTTGGCCGCGCCAGCAGCCGGAGCGGTGCCCTAGCGGCGGCGGAGGCGGGCCACGAAGGCCCTCGCCTCCTCCTGGGCGCGGCGCAGGATCTCGGACCGTTCGGCGGAGCTCGGCTCCACCTTGCCGCGCTCGAAGTACAGGATGGCCGCCCGCCCCATCGCCACCGTCCCCGCGTAGCCGATTGCCCCGGAGGCCGCCCAGCCCGCGACCGGCACGAGCTTCAAGACCTGGCGGCTGAGCGCCCGGAGGCCGAAGCCCGCCGCGAGCACCCCGAGCAGCTCGCGCGCCCGCTCCATCGAGAGCTCCTCCCCGTACGCCGCCGCGATGTGCAAGACCATCCGCCCCTGGTTCGCCGTGATGGCCGGCATGTCGGCGCCGGGGATCGGCAGCGCCCCCAGCACGGCGTTCTGCCGGGCGTTGTGCCGCGCGATCTCCTCGCACGCCGCCCTCCTGAAGATCGGGTAGCCCCGGGCGAGTGGGACGAGGTAGTCCTCGTTCAGCGCCGACGCGAGCCGCGGGGCGAGCTCCGCCCGCACGGCCCCCTCCGTCACGGCCGAGAGCGTTACCCGATCGTTGTCCTCGACCCCCTCGCCGGAGGGTGAGACCTCGACCTTCCCGTCCGGGTGGGGCGAGACCGAGAGCTTGATCTCCGCCCCGCTCGTGGACGTGTTGGCGTTCAGGAGGGAGGCCAGGGCGGCCGCCTCGGGGGCGTCGCCGACCACCGCGAGGGTCGCCCGCCTCTGGGCCGCGGTGCGCGATTCCTGGAAGACCCTGTAGAGGTTTCTCAAGCCCAACAAGGGGTACCCCTTTCGTAGCGCGCTCGTTGATCTTTGCTTCGTATCGGATATATTACGCGTCAATAAGGCTAGTGTTTCGGGAACCGATGGACCGACCACAGTAGACCAGAGGAGACCTTGCAGCCCCAACGCGACCTTCGGGAGATAGAGGAGATCCAGGAACTCTTCGAGGCCGGGCAGGAATCCGGCACTCTCGAGTCCAGCGAGGTCCTGGACCTACTCCAGGAGGTCGACCTCTCCACCGAAGAGATCCAGCAGGTCTACGGCCTACTCCGCGAGCACGGCGTCGAGGTCGTGGACGCGGAGTTTCTGAACGACACCCTCCACAACGAGGACGAGGACGCCCAGCTTGTGGAAGAGGTCCTCGAGAGCGACCTGAAGACGCGCTACACCGGCGACGCCGTACAGATGTACCTCGACGAGATCGGCAAGACCCCCCTCCTCACGAAGGGCCAGGAGGTCTACCTCGCCAAGCGCGTCGAGCGCGGCGACAAGCGGGCCAAGGCCCACCTCACGCGCGCGAACTTGAGGCTCGTCGTCTCCATCGCGAAAAAGTACGCGAGCCGCGGCGTCTCCCTGCTGGACCTCATCCAGGAGGGGAACATCGGCCTGATGCGCGCGGTCGAGAAGTTCAACTACCGCAAGGGCTTCAAGTTCTCGACGTACGCGACGTGGTGGATCCGCCAGGCCGTCACCCGCGCCATCGCCGACAAGGGCCGGACCATCCGCGTCCCCGTCCACATGGTCGAGAAGATAAACAAGTACTACCGCGTGCAGCGCTCCCTCGCCGCCGAGCTCAACCGCGACCCCACGGACGAGGAGGTCGCCAAGCACATGGAGGTCGAGGTCGACGAGATAGGGCGCATACGGCGCGTCAGCCGCCGCTCCATCTCCCTCGAAACCCCGGTCGGCGAGGACCACTCCTCCGAGCTCGGCGACTTTATCGCCGACGAGGACTCCGAGACCCCCCACGACCTCGCGAAGACCTCGCTCCTGAAGAGCCGCATGCAAGAGGCCCTCGGCAGCCTCCCCGAGCGCGAGCGCATGGTGCTGGAGTACCGCTTCGGCCTCACCGGCGGCCAGCCCAAGACCCTCGAAGAGGTGGGCGAGCGCTTCGACGTCACCCGCGAGAGGATCCGCCAGATCCAGCTCACGGCGCTGGCCAAGATCAAGTCGAGCCCCCACGCCGCCTCCCTGCGCGACCTCCTGGACTAGTAACCGCCCCGCAAGCTCCTGGCCCGCGACGCGTTACGGCGAGGAGCTCCGAATCTTCCGTACCAGATCGCTCGTCGAGTAGCCGGGCTCGAACGGGATGATCCTGACCTCCGCCCCGATCTCGTCCGCGACCTCGGCCTCGGGCAGGTCCTCTACGCGGTAGTCTCCGCCTTTGACGTACACGGCCGGCCGGACCTCGCGCATGAGGCGAACGGGCGTCCGCTCGTCGAACACGACGACGGCGTCGACGGCCCGCAGGGCACCCAGGACGGCGGCGCGGTCCCCCTCCGCGACGAGGGGCCGATCCGGGCCCTTGCCGAGCCCCCGCACCGACTCGTCGGAGTTGAGCCCGACCACGAGGGCGTCCCCGAGGGCGCGCGCCGATTCCAGGTACGCCACGTGGCCGGGGTGCAAAAGATCGAAGCATCCGTTCGTGAAGACGACGCGCCCCCCGCCCTCCTGCAAGGCCTTGAGGCCGTCGGGGACCTCCCTGGCGGTCATCCGCCTCTCCGGGCAGCCTTAGCCGCGGTCCCCGTCACCGTCCTCGTTGTTCCGGGGCGTGTTGGGGTTGCGGCCGGCGGCCTCGCGGAAGACCCGCGTGAGGACCGGGATCGCCACGATGGCGATCACGAGGAGTATGAGAAGGAAAACTACTGCGAGTCCCAAGGGGAACCTCCCGTCGCACGGAACGGACCGCCGGGCAGCCGCCCGGCGGTCCTCATATTAACCCAGCCCGAAGGGGACGATTACCGGCTCGGCGTCTGGTTGTCCGGGCCGCCCAGCTCGCCCCTCTCGACCATCTTGGCGAAGTTCTCCAGGTCCTCGCGCATCTCGCGCTCGGGGTTGGAGAGCACGTTCGCCGCTACCTCGCCGACCTTGCCGCCCGGCGGGTCGGCGTAGTTCATCGTCACGTCGATGCGCGTGCGGCCCACCGCGACCTCCTCGAAGCGGACCTCGCCGGAGGTCTGGACGTCGCCGTCGATGCTGTTCCAGCCGATGCCACGACTCGGGTCCATCTCGGTGGTCTTGGCGTCGAAGCCCACGCTGGTGCCGAGGGGGCCCTTGACCTTCCAATGGCTGGTGTCCTGCCCCGTCATGCGTACCTCTTCGACGTTGCTCATGATCTTCGGAAAGTTCTCGAAGTTCGACCAGTACGAGAAGACATCCCGCAGGGGTGCCTGGACCTCGATGCTCTCGTGTACCCTCTGAGCCACGGTACCTCCTTGTGTTTCGCCACGTTTCGAGGCGAACCATACCCTTCAGGAGATATGCTTAAACGCGCTTGGGGCTGTCCGAGCCGTCCTCAGGAGCCCCGGGCGCGGAAGATCAGGGCCCAAACCGCGCCGAAGAAGGCGTGGTCCAGGATCGGCAGGAGGACCTTCGGGGTGCGCTGCTTCCACGGGGGCTCGTGCACCCCGGTGAGCGGCAGCAGGGCGGACCAGTTGAAGGCCCAGGACAGCAGCCCGAGGGCCGAGCCGACGGCGGCCTCCTCGGCGGCCCCCCCGCGCTCCCGGCGGAGCAGCCCGAGGGAGGTCCCGATCCCCACGCCGTAGCCGAGGTGCGCGGCGACCGTGAGGGCGCGGCGGGCCCCCTTCGACCAGTCGTCCACGAGCCCCAGCTCCTCAAGCCTAGCCACGACCTGCTCGGGGGCGCTGCTCTGCACCAGCCCCGCGCGCGCCAGGACCTGCCGCAACCCGCTCAGCGCGACCGTGGCCCCGGCCCCGCCGAGGGCCCCGTACAAAGCGCGTTCCATGAAACCCATGTTCCTCCCCGAGAGCCTTCGAGATGGGACGCCTCACGGCATCCCCGTCCTCGGGGTTCTACCCCCGCGGTCGGGCGCCTAAGCGCCGCCCGGGGGCTCGCGCGACGCCTGCGGGGCATCTTCGGGGGCCTCCCGCGGCGTCCCCTCCAGCACCTCGACGGCGCGCGCCAGCTGGGCGTCCCCGTCGAGGATCTCCCCCCGGCTCATCCCCTCTTCCTCGCCCGGGATGAGGGGCTCCTGCCCCTCCGCTAGCGCCGCCTCGACGTCCGGCTCGATCCCCGACTCCCGGATAAAGTCCCCGTTCGGCGTCAGCCACTCGGCGACGCCGAGCAGGATCGCCGAGCCGTCGCTCAGGGTGCGCTCGGCGAGGACGGTCCCGGTCCCGAACGTCGTCTCGCCCACCACCTCGGCGCGGCCGTTGTCCCGGAGGGCCCCGGCCACGATCTCCGCGCTCGACGCCGTCCCGCCGTTGGTCAGAACGACCACCGGGGCATCCGTGGGCTCGGCGTCGTCCGAGGTCCGGACCTCGTCCTGATCTCCGGAGGCGTCCCTGCGGACGTAGACCACCTGGTCGGGGCCCAGAAAGAGCTCGGCGACGGCTATGGCCTGGTCCACCTGGCCGCCGGGGTTGGCCCTCAGGTCGAGGACGAAGCGCTGGGCCCCGGCCGTCCGCGCCTCGTCCATCGCGACGCGGAGCCCCTCGGCGGCGTCCTGCGAGAAGGAGGCGAGCCTCAGGTGGGCGACGTTCGTCTCGGGGATGAGGTTCCAGGAGGCGGTCTCGACGGCGAGCTCCTCGCGCTCGAGCTCGAAGCTCTGCTCCTCCTCGCCGCGCCGGACGGTGAGCTCCACGGGGCTCCCCTCCGGCCCCCGCACCTTCTCGGCGATCTGGGCTACGTCCTCCCCCTCGACGCCCTCGCCGTCGACGGCGACCACCACGTCGCCCGTCTTCACCCCCGCCTCGTCGGCCGGGGACCCGTCGATCGGGGCCGAGACCACGACCTCCTCCTCCCGGTTCTCGAGCTGGACGCCTATCCCGACGTACTTGCCCGAGAGACCCTGGCGGTTGTTCTCGACCTCCTCGGGGGTCAGAAAGCGCGTGTGTCCCTCATCGCCCAGAGATTCGATCATGCCCTGGATCGCCCCGTAGGTCTGCTTTTTGGGGTCGACGGCCTCCTGGTCGACGTAGTCGTCCTCGACCTCCTTGAGCGCCTCGGCGTAGAGCCTCACGCTCTCCTGGTCCTCCGAGGAGAGGGACGCGGGGCTCTCGGAGCGCCCGTAAGCATAGGCGGCGAACATCAGGGCAAGCATGACGAGCACGAGCGCGAGCACCCGCACGATCGAGCGGCGCAGGTCGAGCTTGTTCGCGGTATTCCTCCACACGCGAGTGATTATATAGCCGGTTTGGCGTTTAACACCGCTCCGGGCCGCGGCCCGAAGGGGCTAGCGCTCCGAGACCCTGTACGGGGTGCTCTCGGCGCGCTCGTCGATACGCTGGCCCTCGAGGACGGGGAAGAAGCACGAGGCGCGGTGGTCGGGCGACTCGCCGGCCTCCGCCCCGCCGTTCTTCTCCTGCGGGATGAGCGGGGGGACGTGCTCCTTGCAGTACTCCCGGACCCTCGGGCAGCGGGTGTGGAAGTTGCAGCCGCTCGGCGGGTTCGCCGGCGAAGGGACGTCGCCGGCGAGCACGACGCGGCGGCGCGCCCGCTCCTTCTCGGGGTCGGGGACCGGGATCGCCGAGAGGAGGGCGTTCGTGTAGGGGTGGCGCGGCTCCGCGTAGAGGCCCTTGCGGTCGGAGATCTCGGCGATCTTGCCGAGGTACATCACCGCGACCCGATCCGAGATGTGCTTCACCACCGAGAGGTCGTGCGCGATAAACACGTACGTCAGCCCGAACTCCTTCTGCAAGTCCTGGAGGAGGTTCACGACCTGAGCCTGGATCGAGACGTCCAGAGCGGAGACCGGCTCGTCGCAGATTATGAGCTTCGGGTTCAGGGCGACGGCGCGCGCCACCCCGATCCTCTGGCGCTGCCCGCCGGAGAACTCGTGCGGGTAGCGGTTGTAGTGCTCGGGGTTGAGCCCCACGATCTCGAGCAACTCCTGAACCCGGCGCTTGCGCTCGCCGGAGGACCCGCCGATGTCGTGCGTCTTCAGGGGCTCCGCGATGATGTTGCCCACCGTCATGCGCGGGTTCAGGCTCGCGTACGGGTCCTGGAAGATAATCTGCATATCCCTTCTCACACGCAGCATCCGCTTGCGGTCGTAGCCGAGGATGTTCTCGCCCTCGAAGACCACCTCGCCGGCGGTCGGTTCGAGGAGGCGCAGGATCAGGCGCGCCAGCGTGCTCTTGCCGCACCCCGACTCCCCGACGAGCCCGAGCGTCTCCCCCTGGCGGACCTGCAAGTCCACCCCGTCCACCGCCTTGACGTGCCCGACCGTCCGCTTGAGGACGCCGGCTTTTATGGGGAAGTGCATCTTCAGCCCGCGGGTCTCCAGCAGGTACTCGCCGGACGACGCGCTCGACGTTGCTCCCGCCGCTTCGGTGCGGCCGTTCGGCGCCTCGGTCATCCCTCCACCCCCAGCTCCTCGTCGACGCGGTGCTTCTTGTTCTCCAGCTCCTCGGGCGAGAGGATGCAGGCGGCGGCGTGGCCCGGCTTCTTCCCTTCCAGCGCGGGGTCTATCCTGTGGCACTCGTCCTTCACGAAAGGGCAGCGCGGGTTGAAGTTGCAGCCTTCGGGCAGGAAGATCAAGCTGGGCGGCGTCCCCTTGATCGGGAGGAGCCGCACCTCCCCGGCGGTGTCCAGGCGCGGGATGGAGCGTAGCAGCGACCACGTGTACGGCATCATCGGGTCGTAGAAGACGTCGTCCGTCGGTCCCTGCTCCACGGCGCGCCCGGCGTACATCACCATGACCTTGTCGGCGAGTTGGGCGACCACCCCGAGGTCGTGCGTGATCATCACGATCGCCGTCCCGTACTTCTCCTGGAGGTCGACCATGAGCTCCAGAATCTGGGCCTGGATCGTCACGTCGAGCGCCGTCGTCGGCTCGTCCGCGATAAGCACCTTCGGGTTGCACGAGAGGCCCATCGCGATCATGGCGCGCTGGCGCATCCCGCCGGAGTACTGGTGCGGGTACTCGTCCACGCGCCTCTCCGGGTTGGCGATCCCGACGTCCTTGAGGACCTGTACCGCGCGCTTCTTCGCCTCGCCCTTGGAGACCTGCTGGTGGATGCGGATGGCCTCCGTGATCTGGTCGCCGACGGTAAAGACCGGGTTCAGGCTCGTCATCGGGTCCTGGAAGATCATGGCGATGTCGTTGCCGCGTATCTTCTGCATCCGGGACTCGCTCGCCTTCAACAGGTCCTGGCCCTCGAAGAGGATCTCGCCCTCCGGGTACTCGACGGGCGGCTTGGGGTTGAGCTGCATGAGGCTCAGCGCCGTCACGCTCTTCCCGCTCCCCGACTCCCCGACGATCCCCAGCGTCTCCCCGGGCTCCAGGGAGAACGAGACCCCGTCCACGGCCTTCACCGTGCCGTCCTGCGTCTTGAAGTGGGTCTTGAGGTCGTTCACTTCGAGCATCGCCATAAAAAGTAAGCCTCTCTACTCCACGGCCTTCGGGTCCAGCGCGTCGCGCAGGCCGTCGCCGAGGAAATTCACGCACAGGGCCGTAAGGACGATCATGAGCCCCGGAAACCAGGTAAGCCACCACTGCGTCGTCATCGTGGTGCGCGAGTCCTCCAGCATGTTGCCCCAGGAGGGGGTGGGCGGCTGTATCCCCAGCCCGAGGTACGAGACCGCCGTCTCGATAAGGATCGCCTGCGCCACCACGAGCGTCGCCTCGACCACCATGATCCCGACGACGTTCGGCAGGACGTGCCTGAACGCTATCCTCACGTCCGAGACGCCGATGGCCTTCGCCGCCTGCACGTAGTCTTGGTTGCGGATGCTCAGGACCTGCCCGCGCACGATCCGGGCCATCCTCGGCCAGAGCAGCAGCGCGATGACGAAGGTGATCGTGAACGCGGAGAACTGGAAGATGCTCCCGAGGACGAGCAGCACCGGCAGGAACGGCAGCACGAGCACGAAGTCCATGAGGCCCGCGAGCGCGGTGTCAACGCGCCTGCCGTAGTAGCCACTGAGGAGCCCGACGATCCCACCGATCAGGGTAACGAACGTTCCGACGCCGAGGCCCACCACCAGGGAGACCCGGCCGCCGTAGAGGACGCGCGTAAGCTCGTCCCGCCCGAGACGGTCCGTACCCATGGGGTGGTCGGCGCTCGGCCCCTGATTTATCGCCGTGAAGTCCGACTCGTCGTACTCGTACGGCGCGATGACGGGCGTGGCGAGCGCGGCGACGTATATCAGGAGCAGCACCAGCCCGCCCGCTATCGCCAGCTTGTGGCGCTTGAAGCGCCGCCAGACGATCTGCTTCTGGGTACGCCCCTCTACCTTGCCGTAGCCCTCGGCGGCGGCCTCGCCCGGACCCATCGCTCCGTCCGCTCGAAGGTCCGTCATCCCCCTCGGCTGGTCCACCATGCCCTAGACCTCGGTCTTCCTAGTCATAGCTCACCCGCGGGTCCACGAAGGAGTAGGCGACGTCCGCCACGAGATTGAAGAAGATGATGAGCGCCGCCGCGATGAGCAGCAGCGCCCGGGCCACGTTGTAGTCGTTCTTGTACAGCGAATCTATAAGCAGGAAGCCGAGCCCCGGCCACGCGAAGACCGTCTCCGTGACGACGGCCCCGCCAAAGATCAGGCCCATCTCGATCGCGAGCAGCGTCACCGTCGGCATAAGGGCGTTCCTGAGGGCGTGCTTGAGGTAGACCGACCTCTGGGGCAGCCCCTTGGCCCGCGCCGTACGCAGATAATCCGAGGAGAGCACGTCGAGCATCGCCGCCCGCTGGAACCGGCTGAACTGCGCGACGCTGATGACCGACAGCGCGATCGCCGGGAGCGCCAAGTGCTGCAACACGTCCACGAAGCCCCCGTCGGTACGCATCCCGGAGGTGTAGAAGATCCTGACGCCGGCCCACGAGGTCAGGTAGACCCCGAGGACGAGTTGGAGGATGAGCCCGAGCCAGAAGGTCGGCATGCTGAAGCCCACGAACGAGAGGAACGTGCCCGCGTTGTCCAGCGCCGAGTACTTTTTGAGGGCCGAGTAGACGCCGAAGGGGATGGCGATCAGGATCGTGATGAGCAGCGACGACCCCATCAGGAGCACCGTCGGCCACACCCTGGGGGCGACGATGGAGTTGACGGAGGTGTTCTGCGAGAAACTCCTCCCCATGTCGCCGGTGAGGAAGTCCGTTATCCAGATAAAGTACTGCTGCCACAGCGGCTTGTCGAGCCCGTACAACGCGGTGAATCGGGCCAGGTCTTCCGGGCTCACGCGCGGATTCTGGCGCAGGTACGTCAGCGGATCCCCGGCGAGGCTCACGATATAAAAGATCACGGCGCTCGCCAGGAGCAGTATAAGGGCGCTGAAGATGGTGCGCCGCACGACGTAGGCTAGCAAGCGCGGGACCTCTCCCTGTCGGGCGGGGCCTGCTCAGGGGCGGGCGGGGCCGCGACGAACGGCCCCGCCTCTACCCTTCCGCGAGGAAAGCCCGTCACTACTGCGCGAGCTCCCACTCCTCGATGTTCCAGAAAGCACCCGCCAGCGTCGGGTTGGCGTCCGGCCCCTGGAGCCCGTCGGAGAACGTCAGAACCTCGGGCCGCTGGTAGATCGGGATCAGCGGCACGTCCTCGGCCATCAGGTCGGTCGCCTGCTGCACGAGCTCGCCCTGCTGCCCCTCGTCGACCGTGCGCTGGTACTCCTCCAGCAGGCTAGAAACCTCCTCGTTCTCGTAGCGGTAGTAGTTCTGCCCCTCGGGCGGGATGCCCCCCGAAGAGAAGAGCGGCACGAGGTCGGGCTCGGGGGTGGCGATCCAGGCCCACAGCCCCATCTCGAAGTCGCCGTTGAGCGTGGTCTCGCCGAAGAACTGCTCCGCGGACTGGTTGGCGATCTCGACCGTTATGCCGACGTCCCCGAGCTGCTGCTGCACGAGCTCCTGCAGCGTCTCGCGCAGGGCGTTGCCCGAGGTCGTGGAGAAGGTGATGGTGGGGTCGGCCCCCGCCGCCGTCGCCTCCTCGACAAGCTGGCGCGCCCGGTCGGGATCGTAGGTGTAGCGCTCCCAGGACGGGGTGTAGAACTGGTCCTGCTCCGGCACCACGACGCTCTGAAGCGCCGGCACCTCCTGTCCCTGCAACAGCTCGTCGATGATCTGCTGGCGGTTGATGCCGTAGGCGATAGCCTGCCTGAGCTGGGGGTTGTCTATCACCTCGGTGTTGAAGGCGATGTGCTCCCACTGCGTCCCGTTCGCGCTGTCGGTGGTCGTGCCCTCTATCCCCTCCAGCCTCTCGAACAGCCCCACGTCCGGGGCGGGCCGGATCAGGCTGACCTCGCCGGCCTGGAGCGCCGCGATGTTCGAGTTCGTGTCCGGGATGAAGCGGTAGGTGACGGAGTCGAGCGCCGGCGCTTCGCCCCAGTAGTTCTCGTTGCGCGTGACCCTGAGGCTCTCGCCGCGGCGGAACTCGTCGAAGACGAAGGGGCCGCTGCCGACGATCTCCTCGTTCATCGCCGTGTTGAAGTCCTCCTCGGCGTAGACGTGCTCGGGGAGGATGAAGCCGTTGGACCCGCCCAGCAGCGTCTGCCACAGGGCGTAGGGCTCGCTGAAGACCATCCTGACCGTGCGCTCATCAGGGGTCTCGAACTCCGTGATCTTATCGAAGCCCTCGCGCGTGATGATCTGGTTGTCCGGGTTCATGATCTGCTCGTACGTGAACCTGGCGTCCGCGCTCGTCAGGGGCTCCCCGTCGGACCACGTCAGGCCCTCCTTGAGCGTGTACTCGATCGTGAACGGGTCCTCGCTCACGACCCGCGGCTCGCCCTCGGCGAGCTGCGGCGCGTAGGTGAGGTCCGGCTGTATCTCGTAGGGCTTGTCCAGCACCGCCTGGGCCATGTCGTTCGTCGCCAGGGCGTCCGAGGTGAACGGGTTGAGGCTCGGCGGCTCCTGATCGTAGGCGACGACGAGGTTGTTCCCCTCGCTGCCACCGCCGCCGCCCCCTCCCCCGCCGCCCTGCTCTCCACCGCCGCCGCCGCCACCGCCGCAGCCCGCGACCACGAGCAGCGCCGCGACGACGGTCGCGGGTAGCAGCAAACGCGGGTTACGCATCCACGCCTTCTCCAAATCGAGGTCCTTTCCCTACGCGACCCGAAGCAACGAGTCTACTCCCCAAGCCTTGGGATCTGGCTTCGACTGCCTCCCCCACCCTGTCACGCGAAGAGGCCGACAGCTTCTTCCACCCGTCGGCAGTATACGGGCCCCCTCGACGGCCACGCAACAACGCGGCGAGGAAGCATCTCGGCGGCCAAGCCGCACGCCTTTGACGGGGACCTCTCGTGGCCGCCCGGCCAACGCACGGGCGCTCGGAAAGAGCTACCTCGGTCAGTTCTCGCGGGTTCAGGCGCCGGTCCGCGCGGAGGCTACTTCTCCTCGCGGTGGGCCTGGAGGTAGTCCTCGTAGGAGGCGTAGGTAGGCCGGCGTGGCGGACCGAAGGTGGGACGCCGGGCGACGGCGGCGGAGAGGGCCGCGCCGGTGCCGAGCAGCACGAGGCCGGCGAGCAGCAGGCCGCCGAGTATCGGGATCAGGGAGATCGCCGCGACCAGGAGGGCGCCGACGATCGCGGCGAGGGTGTCTCCGGCGTGGTAGCGCCCGGTGGCGAGCACGACCCTGCGGCCGAGGGAGTAGGCGACGACGAGCGCCCCGAAGAGCAGGACCACGAGGTACGCGGGCCACGCAAGCGGGAGGATCAGGAGACCGACGCCGGTGAACGCGAGCACGACCGACCCCACTATGACGACCGGCACGGAGGCTATGCCCACGAGCAGGGAGCTTCCCGGGGCGCTCTCCACGCGGCGGGCGGAGGCCCTCAAGGGTCGAGGCGCGACGACGGCGAGCAGCAGCGCCGCCGCCGCGAAGCCGAGCGTCGCGACGCCCTTCGCGACGGTACCGGGGGACGCGCCGGGCGGGGTATCGGCGTCGTCGACGCCGGCGGTTCGTACCCCGCCGCCCACGCTCGCCTCGGGGTGCTGCTCCCTCACCGCGCCGTACCCGAGGCCGATCTCGCCCTCCACCCGGGCCCCGCGCTCCAGGAACAGGTTCCCGAACCCGGCCTTGACGTCGCCCTCCACGGGGCCGTCCACGCGGACGTCCCCGAAGCCGGCCTCGACGTCGCCCCCCACGGGCCCCTCGGTGACGACGTCCCCGAAGCCGGAGTGCACGTCCCCCGTCACCCGGCCGCGCACGACCACGTCGCCCCAGGCCGTCGAGACCTCGTCCTCTACCTCCCCCTCCTCCACGACCACGTTCCCGAAGATCTCCTTCTCGAGCGCCGCGGCGTTCGCCGGGGACGCCGAGAGGACGAGGTACGCCAGGAGCAGCGCGGGGGCAAGCAGTACGGTCCGGGCGAGCGTCATGCCTCTCGCGCCCGGCGCCTCCGGTGCACGGAGACGAACGCGAGCGCTATGAGTAGGTCGGCGAGGCCGCCCACGACGAGCACGAGGAGGATGGTCGAGCCCGCGGCGGCCAGGAGCGTGTGCGCCACGCCGGCCGACCCGAGGACCAGGCCCCAGCCGGCCGCGAGGACGCCGGCCGCCACGATCAGGGGCTCGGCGCCGTTGAGCTCGAGGTAGACGAACGCGAGGGCGAGGAGCGTCGCGGCGAGCGCCGCCCACAACAGACGCGCCGAGAGCGGGCGCGTCGGCAACGCCATCGCCACGCCCCGATGAACGGAGCACGAGCTCGGCTCGGGGAACCGCGCCGAAGACAGGTAGGCGTTCAGCTCCAGCTCGCGCTCGTAGAGCTCGCGGCACTCGGCGCAGCGCTCCAGGTGGGCGCGGAGCGGGGCGGCGTCAGCGCCGTCGAGGCCCCCGTCGGCCAGCTCGAAGACCATCTCGTGGTCGCATCCGCAGGGGTTCGGGCCGTGCTCGCTCATCGCGCGCCGCTGCCTATCGGCCGCTCGTCCTCGAGGCTGCCGGCTAGCATGTTGCGGGCGCGGAAGAGGCGGCTCTTGAGGGCCGGGATGCTTATCTCCAGGATCTCGGCGATCTCCGCGTAGGAGAGCCCCTCGGCGTAGCGCAAGACCAGCGGCACGCTGTAGGCCTCCGGCAGCGAGACCACGGCGTCCCGCACGCTCTTCGAGAGCTCGGCCTGCGCGGCGGCGGCCTCCGGGCCCCTCGTCACCCGGCCGTGCAGGTCGGGGTTGAACTCGACCACGTCCCGGCGGCGCCTGAGCGTGTCGATGCCGAGGTTGTTGGCGATGGCGAGCAGCCAGGTCTTGAAGCGGTAGTCGGGGTTGAAGGTGGAGAGGCGGTCGTAGGCCCTCAGGAAAGTCTCCTGCGTCAGGTCCTCCACGGCGGCGTCGCGGCCGGCGTAGGGGTAGATGACGCGCCCGACCAGGCGTTCGTAGCGCTTGACCAGCTCCTCGTACGAGCGGACGTCGCCCTCGAGGGAGCGGGCCACGAGCTCGTTGTCCGAGAGGCGGGCGCGGCCGACTGAGAGGCGTTTGATCCTCTCGCGCCACCCGCCCACCGTCATATTGGCCGCGTGTTCCATTCCAGTAAGTTTATACGCCGTCTCGACCGCAAAGTTTCCCGAAAGGTCTGAGAAAATACCCACCGTGTGCGAGAAACGCGGATACATCCGCCGCCCGGCCTTCCTCGCGCTCCTGTTCGCCGCCGCCCACGCCCTCGTGCTCCTCGTCCTGACGCTCTACCTGTATTCTAGTGATGCCCGCGAGCCCGCGTTTCAGGTCGAGATCTTCCGGGCCTACGCGGAGCGCATCTTCTCCGGCGAGACGCCCTACTCCGGCTTCCCCTACGAGTACCCGCCCTCGAGCCTCCTCGTCCTTCTCCTCCCCGGCCTCGCTAGCACCGGCGCGAAGGCGTACGCTACCGCCTTCGGGATCGAGATGCTCCTGCTGGACTGGGCCGTCCTGTACGTCCTCTCCCGCGTCGGCCGCAGGGCCGTGATCCTCTACGGCGTCGCCTTCCTTCTCTTCTGGCGCCTCCCCTTTATAAGGCACGACCTCGCCCCCGTCGCCGCGGCCACGACGGGCGCCTACCTCCTCCTGCGCGGACGCGGAGCGTGGGCGGCCGTGCTCTGGGGCGTAGGCGGCGCCCTGAAGCTCTACCCCATGGTCGCGGCACCGGCCCTGGCCTTCGGCGCCGGTCTGCCGGAGACGCTGAAGCGGTGGGCCGTGGCCGCGGCCGTCTTCGCGGGCGGGGTGCTGTGGGGCGTCCTCGCTTTCGGTCCCGAGGCGCTCTCTTTCCTCGCCTACCACGCGGACCGGCCCGCCATGATCGAGAGCCTCCCGGCGAACGTCCTGCTCCTGCTGCCGGGGGCGGAGGTGGTCCGCTCCTACGGGAGCTTCAACGTCGTGGGACCGCTCGGGGAGAGCCTGGTCAACCTCTTCGGCGTCCTGCAACTCCTCGCGGTCGGGGGCGCCCTGCTCCTCGCCGGCAGGGGCTGGCGGCGCGCTCCCGTGATGGGCGCCCTGCGGGCGGCGGCCGCGGCCACGTTCGCGTTCGCCGTCTTCGGCAAGGTCCTCAGCCCGCACTTCCTGCTCTGGCCCCTGCCCCTCCTCACGCTCGTCACGGAGCTGGGAGGGGTGAGGCACGCCAGGGCGGCGTGGGCGCTCTACCTCGCGGCCATAGTGCTCACCACCGCCATCAACGAGCAGTACTGGGCGATCTCCGGGAACCTGCCGTACTTCACCGCCATGCTCTCGGCGCGAAACGGGCTGCTACTCCCGCTCTTCGCCCTGCTTCTTCTGCGCCCGGAGGAGGACGAGGAGCAAGAGGAGGACGAGGCCGAGGGAGATCAGGGCGTTTCCTAGCCCCACCTCCCGCGGCTCGGGGACGCCCTCGATGGCGAGCGTCTCCCCCACCGCCTCGCCGGAGTAGACCTTCACGAGCGGCACGCCGCCCTTCTCGTGGGCGTAAAGGGGCGGCTCGTCCTCCAACGCCAGCATCCCGTTCGTGTAGATGGACTGGCGCGGCAGGAACAGGAAGAAGGAGCCGGGACGGGGCGCGTCGTCCACCGTGTACCTGTCGGGCGCTATCGGGGCGAGGTAGGCGGGCCGGAGGTCTTCGCGCAGCTCGCCGGTCCTGCGGTACGCCTCCAGGACCGCGAAGGTGCCCGCCTGGGCGTAGACCGTCGCCCCCCTTTCGGCCTCCTCGTTCAGGTAGTCGACGGCGGGCCCGTAGGTGTCCGCGAGGTACGTCGTCTCGAAGCCTAAAGCGCGGGCGCCGGGGATCAGGCCGACCGCCTCCCCGTAGTACTCGAGGGAGTTCCCCGGACCGGTCCAGACGATACCGGGCAGCGCCAGGGCGCAGTAGAGCGCGAGGGGCACGGCCGGTCGCCGCAGCAGGCGTAGCCGGGAGGACGCCCACGCGAGGCCGACCCCGGCGCAGATCGCCCAGAGCGGGAAGGCCGCGAGAAACTGGCGCGGCCCGCCGTAGACCGGGACGAGACCGGAGCCCGCGACGGCGAGGACGAGGGCGAGGTGCAGCAGGATCCAGCCGGACGCCGGGCTCGAAGCCGCGCCGAGCATCCGGCAGACCCCGAGCACGCCCGCGGCGGCGACGACGAGCGGCGCGTACGCGAGGAGCGCGACGAGCGGGTAGTGGAACGGCGCCCCGGCCCACCACTCCCCCAGGTAGTAGGTGAAGCGCTCGTCCTGCAGACCGCCCGCCCAGGTGAGGTACCCCCACAGCCTCCCCGCCGGGTCCCGCCAGAGCCACGGCCAGATCGCGAAGAACGTCAGCGCGCCGATCCCGAAGCCCGCGGCGAGCCTGCTCACGGAAGTCTTGAGGTTCTCCCCGCGGCCGTAGATCAAGACCCACAGCAGAGACGCCAGGACGAGGGGGAAGACGTTGATCTTCGTGGCGAACGCGAGCCCGAGGAGCACGCCGGAGAGGACGACGCGCCCGCGCCCGCCGCGCGACAGCATCCGGTAGGTCGCGATCGCCGAGAGCAGGAACATGGAGGCCACGGCCCCGTCGAGCTGCCCGAGCCGGGCGAAGCCGAAGAGCGCCGGTATCAGGGGCATCCCGAGCGCCGCGCCCCAGGCCGCCACGACCCCGAACTCCCCCCGCGCGAACCGGAACGCCGCGTACGTCGCGAGCAGGAAGAGGGCGTAGGAGCCCATCCGGTAGGCGTCGCCCAGCGCGCCGAGGTCCTCCGTACCGAGCACCAGCGCCCCGGCCCCCGCGAAGAGGCCGGCCCAGAGCTTGAAGAACGGCGGCGCCTCGTGGCTCGGCGCCCAGAAACGGTCGATCGAGGCCCACCAATCCGCCGGCTCCGCGGCGACATGGGCGAACCAGGAGAGGTAGGAATAGGACGAACCGAAGTAGTTGGGCTCGTCCCAGGTGATCCCCTGGCTACCGACCGTCAGCAGCCCGACGAGGAGGAGCGCCGACAGGTAGAGGGCGAGGAGGAGCCCCTCGGTCCTGCCGAGACCCATCTTCCCGCCCCGTCCTCTCACGACCCCATTTTAGGCAACAACCTACCGGACGCCGGCCCCCTGGCGGAGGACCGCCGGGGAGAACGCCAGGGGGGCCGCGCGGGAGTCGCGCACGCCTCGCGCAGAGCCGTTCGGCGGAGGGGGCTCCGCGCGGAGTACGCCCGCCGTGGGCGAGGGGGTTGCGTTCTAGATGGAGAGCTGGCCGTCGACCGAGAGGCCGGAGGGCCCTGCATGTTCGGCCAGGGCATCCTTGTCCACGAGGACGATCTTGCGGTTCTCGACCTTGATGGAGCCCTCGCGCTGAAGCTCGCTCATGACCTTGGAGACGGCCTCGCGCGTGGAGGCGATCATGTTCGCGAGGTCCTGGTGGGTGAGGCGCATGTCGAGCTGCGTGCCCACGCCGTTCTGCTCCCCGAAACGCTCGCCGAGGTTCAGGAGGAGCGTCGCGAGCCGCGTCGAGACCTCCCGGTGCAGGAGGCTCTCTATCACCTCGTCGGACTGCCTGAGACGCTCGGAGAAGGAGGAGAAGAGCTTGACGGCGAAGTCCGGGCGGCGCTTCATCACCTCGGTGATGGTCGCCTTCTGGACGGTGGCCACCCGCACGTCGCTGACGGCCTCCGCGAAGACGTCCTGCCAGCGGCCCTCAACGAGGCTCAGCTTGCCGAAGACGCCCCTGTCCTTGAGGAGCGCCGTCGTCGCCTCCTTGTAGTCGCCGTAGATCTTGTACAGGCGGATCGTGCCCTGGAGCACGAAATAGAGCTGATCGTCGGGGTCCCCGGGGGTGAAGATGGTGTCCCTGGCCCTGAAGCGACGCTCCACAACCCGGATACCGGCCTTCTCGAAGTCCTCGATGCCGAACCCCACGGGCGCCGAATCCGCCGCGAAGCTCCCGGTGTCGTGCTTAAGCATCTGTGCTACTCACCTCTCTCCTCGAAAACACCCTCTGATCCCCGGACCTCTCCTCCCGACCCGAGGATGTAACACGCATTATACCCGACGGCCGGACTTTGCTAAAGGTTGCAACGCGTAAAGTTTCGCTGGTGGCGGCAGGCTCAGGCGGCCTTGCGTTCCAGGCGAAGCTCGACGCCCTGGCGCTTGGCGAAGAAGAGGAGGTCGTCGCGTATCTCCCCGAGGTCCTTGTCGAAGACGGTGAGGATGCAGAACCCGCACCTCCTGTAAGCCCAGAAGAAGGGCTCGAGGTCCCCGACCACCCCCGCGCCGGTGTGGAGGCCCCAGGCGTCCGTCAGGTCGAGGCGCTTCTCCGCGAGGTCCACGACGATGCTCCAGCCCTCGTCGGTGGGCACCTCGAAGTAGCCGGGCAGGTTGCCGGCCGGCAGTATGCTCGACCGGAGGTCGGCGGCGTAGGCCTTCTTGTGCGCCTCGACGCCCGCGAGGTACTCCGTGTCGTCGACGAGCTTCGGGGGCGACGGGGTGTAGAACCTGCCCTCCGTCACCTTCTGGCCCTCGGGGGCGTAGAACCCGACGAACGGCACCGGCGCGCGCCACAGGTGGCGTATCACCCCGAGCGTGACGTTGCGCCTGCCGCCTACCTCGCCGATCGTCTCCGCGAGGCGCGTGTTCGACAGCTTCATGTGCCGGGGCTCCCAAGGATGAGGCTCCCCCACGCTGCGCAACCTGCGCCGCCGCTTGGTTATGCGCTTGATCTCCTCCATGACACGAGCATTTTAGCACCACACGCATCTCGCAAAAGGCGATGCGTCCCGCGGCCCGTGGACCGTCTCACGAGCGCGAAAACACGGGTACGAAGCACCGTTACGGCAGCCGATTAACGCCGCAGCCGCCCCTGTACACCGAAGGCACGCACCTCCGTAACCCCTGCCGACGCTTCGCGGGGCACGAGAAGGGGGCGAGCCCGAAGGCCCGCCCCCTGGTGTTGCGTGCCGCGCTTCTCCCTAGTCCCGGCTGATCAGGAGCAGGTAGAGGAGCGTCAGGAGCGAGGTGAGCGCCGCCGCGATGTACGTGAAGGCCGCCGCCGTGAGAACGCGCCTGGTGCCGCCGGCCTCGTTGTGCGACAGGATGCCGTAGCGGGTCAGGAGGCCGTACGCCCTCGTGGAGGCGTTTATCTCGACGGGCAGCGTGACCACGTGGAAGGCGAGCACCGCCGCGAACGCGACCACCGCGAGCTGGATGAACAAGTTCGACTGCGTGAAGATGCCCATAAAGAACAGCGGGAACCACAGCTGGGTGCTGAAGTTCACGATCGGGAACAGCCCCGCGCGCGCCTTCATCGGCAGGTAGCCCGTGGCGTCCTGGATCGCGTGCCCCACCTCGTGGGCCGCGACGCTGATCGCCGCGATCGAGTTCTGCGCGAAGTTGCCCTCGGAGAGGCGCACGGTCTTGCTGCGCGGGTCGTAGTGGTCGGTGAGCTGGCCGGCCACGGGCTCGACGCGCACGTTGGTGAGGCCGTTGCGGTCGAGGATGGTCCGGGCGACCTGCTGGCCCGTCATCCCGCTGTAGCTTCTCTGCTTCGAGTACTTCTTGTACGAGCTGCGCACCCAGAACGCCGCGATGCTCGAGATGATTACGCCCACGATCATCACTAACAGATAACCGCCGAACACTTTTCCTCCTTAAGGAACTGGTTGGAACACCCATATTCTACTACGCGCCGCCGGAAACGAGGCCGCAATCGGCCCCGTTTCCGGGGCCCGAACGGCGTCTTCTCGCTACCTCCTCATGGCGATGAGGATGCGCAGGACGTAGTAGAAGAGCAGCGCGACGGCGGCGAAGAGCGAGAGCGAGGCGGCGACGTACTGGTCGGTCCGGTAGTAGTGGAGCACGTTGGAGGTGCTGTAGAGGATGGAGGCGGCGGCGAGGCCGACCATCGCGACCGAGAAGATGACGCCGAGGCTGAACCCGAAGAGCAGGCTCGCCACTATGAGCCCCAGGGCGACGAGGCTGCCGAGTATGATCGCCCCGCGCAGGAACGAGAAGTCCGCCCCGGTCGTGAAGACGACCGCCGTGAGGCCGAGGAACAGCGCCCCGGTGATGATGCCCGCCGTGGGCACCAGGGTCGGATCGTTGATGGAAATCGTCGCTATGTACAGCAGCGGCACGAAGATGAGCGCCTGCAAGACCACGTAGACGCCGAGCCCCACGTACTGCAGGCCGCGCGAGGCGTCGGAGCGGGCCCAGCGGTCCGCTATCCAGGAGGCCCCGATAAACAGCGCGAGCGTGAGCAGCCAGCTCTGCGTCAGGAGACCCGCGAGCGTGTCCCGCACCGCCGGCGTGCTGAAGATGGCCACCTCGAGCAGCACGAAGGCGAGGATGGCCCCCGCGAGGTGCGCGTAGGTCTTACGGATAAACCCGGCGCGCTCGTCGGGCAGGGCGTAGGCCGCGGCGCCCCGCCGCGAGCCGTACGGGGTGTTCAGCGCCATGTGGCAACCTCTCTCGTCGGATGGAACAACGAGCAGATTGTACGACGGCAGCAAAAAGGGGCGGGTGAAAAAGACCCGCCCCTTCGCTCGCTCCGCCGTGTTTGGACTACGTCTGGGCCGAGGCCTGCTTCTGGAGGTCCTCGACGACCGACGGGTCGGCCAGCGTCGTGGTGTCGCCGACGTCCTGGTCGCCCTCGGCGATCTTCTTGAGGATGCGCCGCATGATCTTGCCGCTGCGCGTCTTGGGCAGGTCGTCGACGGCCACCACCTGATCCGGCCTCGACGTCGGCCCGATCTCCGAGCGGACGTGGTCGCGCAGCTCCTTCATGAGCTCGTCGCTCGTCTCCCGGTCCCCCTCTAGGATCACGTACGCCCAGATCGCCTGGCCCTTGTCCTCGTCGGGCTTGCCGACGACCGCGGCCTCGGCCACGGCGTTGTGGCTGACCAGGGCGCTCTCGACCTCGGCCGAGGAGACGCGGTGGCCGGAGACGTTCATCACGTCGTCGACGCGGCCGGTGATGGTGTAGTAGCCATCCTCGTCGCGCTTGGCGCCGTCGCCCACGAAGTAGACCTCCGGGCCGTACGTCTCGAAGTAGGTCTCGCGGAAGCGCTCGGGGTCCTTGTACAAGGTCCTGAGCATGCCGGGCCACGGGCGCTTGATAACCAGGTTGCCCTGGCCCGCGCCCTCGACCTCGTTGCCCTCGTCGTCGTAGAGGCCCGGGAAGATGCCGGGGAACGGGTGGGTGGCGCTACCGGGCTTGGCCGTGGTGAGGGCGGGGAGCGGGGTGATCATGATGCCGCCCGTCTCCGTCTGCCACCAGGTGTCCACGATCGGGCAGCGGCTCCCGCCGATGTTCTCGTAGTACCAGACCCACGCCCTGGGGTTGATCGGCTCGCCGACGCTCCCGAGCACCCGCAAGGAGGAGAGGTCGTGCTTCTCGATGGGGCCGGTCCCGGTCTTCATGAACGAGCGGATGGCGGTCGGCGCCGTGTACAGGATCGTGACCGCGTGCTTCTCGATGACGTCGAACCAGCGGTCGTTCTCGGGGTAGGCCGGCGTCCCCTCGAACATGACGGTCGTCGCCCCGTTGGCGAGCGGCCCATAGACAAGGTAGGAGTGGCCGGTGACCCAGCCGACGTCGGCCGTACACCAGAAGATGTCGTCGTCCTTGAGGTCGAAGACCATCTTCGTCGTGGCCTTGACGTGCGTGAGGTAGCCGCCGGTGGTGTGCACGATCCCCTTGGGCTTGCCGGTGGAGCCCGAGGAGTAGAGGACGAAGAGCATGTCCTCGGCGTCGACCTCTTCGGCCGGGCACTCGTCGCTCGCCCCGCCCACGAGGTCGTCCCACCACTGGTCGCGCCCCTCGGTCATCGGGGCCTCGCCGCCGCCGCGCTTGACGACCACGACGCTCTGGACGCTGGGGGAGTCCTCGAGCGCCTTGTCCGCGTTCTGCTTGAGCGGGTTGGCCTTGCCGCCGCGCGGCGACTGGTCGGCGGTGACGAGCACCTTCGCCTCGGCGTCGTTGAGGCGGTCGCGCAGCGCCCCGGCCGAGAACGCGCTGAAGACGACGGAGTGCGGCGCCCCGATGCGGGCGCACGCGAGCATCGCGATGGCGACCTCCGGGATCATGGGCAGGTAGAGGCAGACCCGATCGCCCTTCTCCACCCCGAGGTCCTTGAGGACGTTGGCGAACTTCCTGACCTCGGCGGCGAGCTCGTTATACGTGTAAGTCTTCCCCTGGTCGGGCTCGTCGGCCTCCCAGATCAGGGCGGTCTTGTCGCCCTGGCCCTCTTCTATGTGCTTGTCGAGGCAGTTGTACGCGACGTTGGTCTTGCCCCCGACAAACCACTGGACCTCGGGCGGGTCCCAATTGAGGACCTGGTCCCACTCCTTGAACCAGTGGAGGTCCCGGGCGCACTCTTCCCAGAAGCCGTCGGGGTCTTCCTTGGCCCTCTCGTAGACCGACGGATCGCCGACTATGGCATTGTCCGCGAAGCCTTGCGGCGGCTCGTATCGGCGCTCCGCGAGATCCTCGTGGCCGTTCGCGCGGTCGTCACTCATGTTGCTCCTTTCCCCTTCTCCATATCTTCCCTGCGGGCCTCGAAACAGGCCGTGGCAGTCCCCCTGTGCGCGGAGAAGCATACCCGCGCCTCGCGGGAGCCAATCCGCCCGGACCCCGAAAGGCCATCGGGTGCAGCATAGTCATCGCCCAAGCCAGGGTCAACGCGATCACAACGCCCCGGTACTACCCGCCCCGCCCCACGGCCTCCCTACCCCCCCGACAGCCGCTCCAGGCGCTTGCGGAACCGGGCCGCGGAGCGGTCGTCCCCGGCCGCGCTCAGGACCTCGACGGCGCGGCGGCAGATCTCGGCGGCCTCGCCCCCCTCGCCCCGGTACTCGTACAGGACGGCGAGGCGCTCGTAGCAGAACGTGCCGGCGTGCCCGGCCGCGATCGCCGCCCGGCAGTGCTCCACGAAGCGCTCGAGCTCCGCCGGGTCCCGGCGGCCGCGAAAGTGCGTCTGGGCCAGGCAGACGTGGGCGAGCCCGAGATCCCCCGGCGTGCGCGCAAGCTCAAGCGCGCCGCGGCCCAGGGTCAGGGCGAGCTCACCGTCGCCCGCGGCACCGGCTTGGGCGCCGGTGGTCGCCAGCAAGGAGGATGGGCTCGTACCCGGGGCGATGACGGCGTAGGAGCGGAGGGCGCGGAACATCTCTTCGGTGCTCCCTTCGGGCAGGTCCAGGGCCGCGTAGGCGGAGAAGCGCGCGCGATCCTCTTCCGTGAGGGCGGCGAGAAAGGAGGCCAGGTGCTCCCAGTCGGACAAAGTTCTGCGCTCCTTTCGAAGATCTCGGCTGCGCGAGGAAGCGGAGTCGTATCGTTCTACAGAGATATGGCATATGTACCCGTAGGCCGTAAATTCTTTGTTAAAATCCTGCCCTTATGATCCGAAGAATAAGCGAAACGAAGACTATCGGTGGTTTGCGCGCCCTTCTAGCCCGGGAGGATTGGATCTACCTCCTCGGCCTGCTCGTGCCGTTGGCCGTGTACAACATCGGCCTCAAGGCGGCGCGCGTGCTCGGGCTCCCCGGTCCCGTGGGGCCCGTGGAGTTTCTGGATCAGGTGCGTTCGGAGGTCTTCTTCAACCTGGGCTACGCCGCGCTGTGGATCGGGCTCTTCGCCCTGGTGCGGCGCGGGGCCGGCCGGTGGGTCTTGCTCGTGCTCTTCCATCTCGCGGCGATACTGGTCGCGGCGATCGCGACGAGCGCCCACTTCTTCTACGAGACCACGGGCTCCGTCCTCGACTACGACCTCATCGTCCAGTCGCTCCACTCCTGGGGGGACATACAGGGCGTCATCGCGAACGAGACGACGACGCTGCACTGGCTGTTGATGTCCGTGGTGATCTTTTACGCGATAGCGGGACCGGCGCTCCTGACGGGCCTCTTCGGCTCGAGGCTGCACGTGCCCGTCGAGACGCCCGGCAGGGCGCGGTTCGCCCCGATCGCGGTCTCCCTTTTGGCGATCTCCCTCGGCGCCCTCTCGCTGCTGCCCGGCGTCACGGGGTCGAGCAAGTCCTTCTCCCGCGACCCGCTGGCGAACATGGTCGTCACGGAGTTCACCGAGCCGGACTTCGAGGAGACGAGCCCGGAGATAGAGACGCAGCTCGCCGCCGAGGACCTGCCGACGGACGCCTCCCTCGTCCAGAACGCGGGGACGCAGAAGCGCAACGTCGTGTTTATCCACCTGGAATCCACCCGCGCGCAGGCGACCACTCCCTACAACGAGGAGATGGAGACGACGCCGTTCATGGACAAGCTCGCGGACGAGAGCCTCATGGCCGAGAACGCCTACACCACCGTCCCGCACACCTCGAAGGCGATCACCGCCGTCAACTGCGGGATCACCCCGAACCTCGTCCGGCCGATCACGGAGGCCGAGCCCGACGGCATCCCGGCGCGGTGCCTGCCCGAGCTTCTGACGGATCAGGGCTACGACTCCGTCTTCTTCCAGTCGGCGACCGAGGACTTCGAGAACCGGCGCCAGATCGCGAAAAACTTCGGCTACGAGGAGTTCTACCCGCTGGAGGCGCTGCCGAAGGAGGGCTTCGAGCAGGCGAACTACTTCGGCTACGAGGACGACATCATGCTCCCCCCGAGCAAGCAGTGGCTCGAGGAGCAGAAGAAGACGGGTAGGCCGTTCGTCGCCGAGTACCTGACGGTGACGGTCCACCACGACTACAAGGTTCCGGGCCGCTACGGCTTCAAGGACTTCGCCGAGGAAGAAGAGTACAACCGCTACCTCAACACGATCTACTACCAGGACCGCTTCCTGGAGAACCTCATCGACCAGTACAAGGAGATGGGGCTCTACGAGGACACGATCTTCGTGCTCTACGGGGACCACGGGGAGGGCTTCGGTGAGCACGGGCGGCGCCAGCACGACAACACGATCTACGAGGAGGGCATCAGGATACCGCTCCTCATCCACGACCCGCAGCGCTTCGAGAACGGCATGCGCGTCATCCCGCCGACAAACCAGCTCGACGTGATGCCGACGGTGCTGGACCTCCTGGGCTACGGCGTCACCGGCGGGACCTACCCCGGCTCCTCGCTCGTCCGGCCGCTGCCGATGGACAGGGCGGTCTACGCCTCCTGCTTCTACGACCGGACCTGCATGGCGAGCATCAAGAACAACGAGAAGTACGTCTATCACTTCGGCAACCAGGAAGACGAGTACTTCGACCTCTCCGAAGACCCCGCCGAGAAGCAGAACGTCGCCGACGATCACGCCGAGGAGATAGACCGGCGCCGCGAGAGCCTCCTGGAGTGGCGCTCCAAGGTGAACACGATCTACGAGCGCCACCGCGACTCGCTCATGGGCGAGACGACGATGATGTCGGAGTAGCCCTGCGGCGAGCCTTCTAGCGGGCCCCGCGCGCTTCCCCTAGACTGTCCTCCTGCGTTTTCGACGCGCGTAGACCCTATGGATCCCAAGCGTTTCGGGAGGTTCGATGGCCGGTTTGCTTGAAGGCAAGAAGATACTCGTAACGGGCGTTCTGGACCGGCGTTCGATCGCCTACTCGGCGGCGCGTCTGGCGACGGAGCAGGGCGCCGAGATCGCCCTGACGGGCTTCGGGAGGGCGATGAGCCTGACGGCCCGGACCGCGAAGCGCCTCGGCGATCCTCCGGTCCTGGAGCTGGACGTGAACAAGCCCGAGGACATAGAAGCGGTCGCCAAAGACCTGAAGGAGCGCTGGGGCGAGCTCGACGGCATCCTCCACGCCGTCGCCTTCGCCCCCGAAGACGCCCTCGGCGGCAACTTCCTGACCGCCGAGTGGCCCTCGGTTGCCACAGCAGTGCAGACCTCGGCCTACTCCCTGAAGGCCCTCGCGGTCGGGCTCTCGGACCTGATGAAGCCGGGGTCCTCCGTCGTCGGCCTCGACTTCGACGCCCGCATCGCCTGGCCCGCCTACGACTGGATGGGGGTCGCCAAGGCGGCCCTGGAGTCCACCTCGCGCTACCTCGCCCGCGACCTCGGGCCGAAGGGGATACGGGTCAACCTCGTCTCGGCCGGTCCCTTGAGGACGCTCGCGGCGAAGGGCATCTCGGGCTTCGAGGAGATCGAGGGCGAGTGGGGACGCCAGGCCCCCCTGGACTGGAGCACCACCGACCCCGAGCCCGTCGGCCGCGCCGTCGTGAGCCTCCTCTCCGACTGGTGGCCGGCGACGACGGGCGAGCTGATCCACGTCGACGGCGGCTACCACGCGATGGGCGCCCCGATCCGGTAGGAGGGGCTCGGCGCGGCGAGCAGGCGCCCGGAGCCCCAGATCGCGAGCGTCCGAAGACCCGGCCGAACGGCTCAGCCGGCGCCGTTCCCTCGTCCCTGTCCCTGGGGCCCGCCGGACTTCTTCCCGGCGTCGTCGGGCTCGCCGACACCCTCCGGACGTCCTCTGCCCTCGGGCGGTCCCCCGCCGGGTCCGCTCGACCCTTCCGCCGCTTCCGCGTCGCCTCCGCCCTGTCCCCGGGCGCTCGCGGCGCCGCACTCCCCGAGGGCGTCGCCGTGACGCAGGTGGGCCCGCTGGGCGGGCGCTCCGACGGAGAGGGTTACCTTGCCCTTGTGGCAGAGCGTGGCCTTCTCCCGATCCCCATCGTCGGCGGCGCCCCCGGCTCCGGCCCCCAACTCATCGCCGTCCTCGGGCTCGACCGCGGGCCCGTCCTCGGCGTCGGGATCACCGGTATCGTCGGCCTCCGGCTCCTCCTCTGGGGCGTCGTTCCCCCGGGCTGCTCCGGCTCGGGCGTCTCGGGCTCCGTGACCTCCGGGGTGGTGGGCTCCGGGAGCTCCGGTTCGGGCTCCGTGGCCTCGGGGATGGTAGCTTCGGGGTGGTGACCCCGGTGGTGCTCGCCGCCGGTTCGTCGTTCTCGAAGGCGCCCTCCTGGGCAACGGTCACGCCGGCGACGGCCAGCAGTAGCAGGGCGAGGGTGGCGAAGATGACGGCGCGACGCATCTATGACTCCGATCCTACACAAGGGACGCTGTGCGCTCGTTATCGTCACGGCCGGCGGGGAGCTTTAGCCGCGCCTGCGGCTGGCTTCGTCTCGTGCGCCGGGCCGACTGGTCCGGCACCGCGCGGCTCCACCGCTCGTAGCTCGAGAGGGGGCTGCTCGATCGAGTTGTTGGGTTCGAGCGGTGCGGGAGGTGGCGCCGCAGGCTCTAGCGGCGGGCAAGGGAGGCGAACTTGGTGTACTGCTCGAGCCAGGCGAGCTGGACCTTGCCGGTGGGCCCGTTGCGGTGCTTGCCGACGATGACCTCTGCTATCCCCTTGTCGTCGGACTCCGGGTTGTAGTACTCGTCGCGGTACAGGAACATCACCATGTCCGCGTCCTGCTCGATGGCGCCCGAGTCGCGGAGGTCCGAGAGGAGCGGGCGCTTGTCGTGGCGCTGCTCGACGGCGCGACTAAGCTGGGCGATGGCGAGGACGGGGACGTCGAGGTCGCGGGCGAGCACCTTGAGGCCGCGGCTGATCTCCGCGATCTCCTGCTGGCGGTTCTCGCGGCCGTTGCCGACCATGAGCTGCAGGTAGTCGATGACGATGAGCGAGAGCGGCGGTCCGGGCTCCCCGTCCTCGTCCCTCTGGGAGTTCAGGCGCGAGGCGAGGCGGCGCGTCTTGGCGCGCATCTCCAGGAGGTTCACGCCGGCCGAGTCGTCGATCCAGATCGGCGCCCGCGCGACCTCCGCCACCCCGCGCACGAGCTTCGGCCAGTCCTCGGCCTTGACGTTCCCGCTGCGCAGATCTTGCGTCTTTATGCGCGTGGTCTGGCTTATCAGACGCTGGACGAGCTGCTCCTTGCTCATCTCCAGCGAGAAGATCGCGACGGGGAGCTTCTTGACCCCGGCGGCGTGCCAGATCGCGTTGAGCGCGAACGCCGTGTTGTGTACGCAGATGTCGTTGGCGACGAAGTTGTGCGTACCCGGGACCGTCAGGTCATAGACTTGCTGCTCGCCGATCGGTTCGATGCCGACGATCTCGTCCCAGTACACGTCGCTCTCGGCGAGATCTCTTAACCCTTGGTCGTCGAGCGCCCCGGCGAGACAGCCCATCCTGTCGCGGGAGAGAGCGCGCGCGCCGACGTGCAGGTTGTGACTCGGGCCGAAGCCCATGCGACGGGCGAGCGAGGCCCACGACTCCTCGCCCCGAGCCTCGTCTACGAGCCCCCACGCCTCGCGCGGCACGAGATCCCTGTTGGTGTGGGGCTTCCGGCCCTCCAGCGCCGCGACGATTCGTGTTAGCGCCGCCTCCTTACCGAAGATGCCTATCCCTTCGACGAAGGCACGGATGGACGTGGCGTCGGTGATGTCGAGCTGAAAGACCGGGCGGCGCGCTCCCTCGTATGCGACCGAGCGTGCTCGGAGCGACGCGACGACGCCGAAACGGAGCAGCAGGTGCTGCATCTGACGCGCCAGCTTCTCGCTGACGGTCGCGTAGCCCAGCTGTGCCTGCCCACTGGCGAGGACGGTGGCCCAACCGTCGGTCGCAAACATGCGGTCGAGGAACAGCGCCACCTCCTCGCGAGGCGCCTTGAAGAGGTTCTCCGGCACGAACTTCTCCCCCGCCGGCCTCCCCCAGAGGCCAAGCCCGTCCAGCCACCGCCTCAGGCCGTTCGGCGCGTTCTTGCGCGCTCCGTCTACTACCGCGAGGTCCAAGCCTACCGCGTCGTCGGCCAGCGCCTCGCGCAAGCGAAGGCACGTGTCGTCGTCGGGCACGGTCTTACCCCCGCACCAGTTCGTCAAAGAAGCGGGGCTGACCCGAATCTCCTCGGCGATCCGCCGCGCCGAGCGCGGCGAACTCCGGAGGGCGCGGCGCAGAACGAGGGCGAAGGAGATCCTGTGGCGCCGGACCTCCTCGCCGTCGGCGGAGACGCAGAGCGAGGGGACACGCTGCCCGCCCGACGATTCCTCGCGGACGCGCAGGCCGCCGAACTCGGCGACGGCACCGGCGAAATCTTCCCGTACCCTCGGATCTTTGTTGGTGAAGCGGGGCACGCCGCCCGTCATGTTGCCGTCGCCCAGCATGTACGCGAGCAGCTTGATCCTGTGGGCGCCCATCGGCTCGCTGCCGAAGACCGGCACCCGGCGCGGGACCGCAACCCGTTCCCCGACCGCGAGCTCGCCCAGCTTGCGCCAGCCCCCGACGGTGAGGAACGGATGCGTGATGGTGGTCTTTATCGTCCGCCCGAGGCGCGTCGTAACCCGGAACACCGGCTTGACCCCGTCGTCCACGTAGGCGCTGGGCCGCGCCCAGCCAAACTTCAGGTCCTCGCCGAGCGTCATCAGGGAACCCCGCTGCGTCCGAACGACCTCCTCTATCGTGACCACGCTGCCGTCGTCGAGCGTGATCTCCGCGTCGGCGCTCAGACACTTGCCCATCGCGGGCCTCGCGGCTAGGACCACCAGGTCGCTCTTGTGGAAGCCGGTCGTCAGGCCGTCGAGGTCCTCGAATCCGGTCTCGACGCCGGTGACCTCGCCCTCCTGGTCGTAGAGCTTCTGGATCATCTCCAGCGCCCCCGGCGCTAGCTCGGAGACGGGGGCGAGCTGCTCTTTCATGGTGCGGTTGGAGACGCCGTAGATGAGCTGTTCGGCGGCGTCGAGCGCCTGGGTGACGTCCTCGGGCTCGTTAAAGGCCTCTTCGGTGATGCGGCTTCCGGCGTCTATGACGGACCGCAGGAGCGCCTTGCCGCGCACGATGTCCGCGTAGCGGGCGGCGTTCGCCGCGGTCGGGACGCTCTCGACGAGCTGGAAGACGTACTGGCGCCCACCCACCCGGTCGAACTCGCCGACGTTCCGGAGCTCCCCGGCGAGGGTGAGCTGGTCTATGGGGTCGCCGCGCTCGGCGAGGCGCATCATGCACCTGTACAGGACCCGGTGCGTCTCGGAGTAGAAGTCCCCGTCCTGAAGCCGCTCGCTCACCACCGAGACGGCGGCCTCGGAGACGAGCATCGCCCCTATGACGGCGCGTTCGGCATCCAGGTCGTGCGGCGGCACGCGCGCATCGGCCGGGCCCATAGATGGCCCCGCCGGTACCCCCCGGATCCTCCCCCTGCTACTGCGTTCCATGGACTCCCAAGAATGGACCAAAAAGGACCCGTTACAAGACGGGGTCCTTAAGCCTCTAGTTCAGGTTGCCGCCCAAGTTACACTTGAGCTCGAGCCCTGTTACAGCTTGGGGACGACGATGACCTTGACGCTAGCCTCGATCTCGCCGTGCACCTGCACCGGCACCTGGTGGGTGCCGAGGGTGCGGATCGGCTCGTCGAGCTTCACGCGGCGCCGGTCGAGCCGGATGCCGCGGGCCCGCTCGATGGCCTGGGCGATGTTCGCGGGGGTGATCGAGCCGAAGATGCGCTCGTCCTCCCCGGTGCGCGCCTCGATCGTGATGACGCTCTTGTTCAGCGTGGCTGCGACCTCGCCGGCGCGCTCGGCCATGCGGCGGTCGCGCTCCTCGGCCTCCTGGATCTCGCGGCGCGCCTCCTCCATCTTGGCGGCCGTCGCGACCTCGGCGAGGCCGCGCGGGACCAGAAAGTTGCGCACGTAGCCGCGGCTCACGTCCACGATCTCGCCGCGCGAGCCGATCTTCTCTACGTCCTGCTTCAGGATCACCTGCATGGAAAGCCTCCTACTGCCCGGCCACGTACGGCAGGAGCGCCATCTCGCGGGCGCGCTTGATCGCGGCGGCCGCCTCGCGCTGGTGTTGCGGGCAGAGCCCGGTCACCCTACGGGCGCGGATCTTGCCGCGGTCCGACGTGAACCTGCGGAGCATGTTGTAGTCCTTGTAGTCCACGTAGGTGATGTCTTCCTTGTGGAACACGCAGGGCTTCGCCTTGACCGGACGCTCCCGGCGCGAGCCGCCGCTCCTTCTCCTCTGACCCATATCTCTGTCTCCTCTTCCCTTCGGGCGCTAGCCCGCGACCTCGGCCGTCGCCTCTTCGGAGAGCGTCTTGGCCGCGTAGTTCTCCGGGAGCTTCACGACCATGTGCCTCAGGACGTCGTCGGAGACGCGCAGGATGCGCTTGAGCTCCACGAGCGTCCGCTCGCCGGCGGTGAACTCCATGACGAAGTAGAAACCGTCCGTGCGGTGGTCGATCTCGTACGCGAGCTTGCGGCGACCCCAGTTGTTCTGGTCGCCGACCTCGCCGCCCGTCCGCTCGATGATGGTGCGAAAACGCCCCACCGTGTTCTCGACCTGCTCCTCGTCGAGCTCCGGTATGACTATGAGCATGACTTCGTAAGTATCTATCTTGCGCCTCCTCCGGTCTTCTCGGCTTCCCACAAACGGATGGCTCCGCCCGGAAAGCAGGGGCTGTATTGGATTACCCGGCTAGTCTAACAGTAGTGTCATGAAGTTACAAACTAACCGGGGCCGCTCCCGCTTCGAATCGGCGAGCGTCGGTCGGCCTGCCTTAGAGGTGCCCGTCCCGTATCCGGCTTCACCTTGCTCCTTTCGCGCCCGGCTATACTCGATGCGTGAACGAAGGGGCAAAAGCCGCGGTCGAGGTCGTGGATCTGGGGAAGACCTACGGGTCGGGGCCGACGGCGGTGCGGGCTCTGAAGGGTATCTCCCTGGGTTTCGCGGGCGGGGAGTTCGCGGCGATCATGGGGCCCTCCGGGTCGGGGAAGAGCACGCTGCTGCACATCCTGGGGGCGTTGGAGGAGCCTTCTTCGGGGCGGGTCGTGATCGGGGGGACGGAGCTCTCCGGGCTCTCGGACAAGAAGCTCACGCTCCTCAGAAGGGCCCGGATGGGCTTCGTCTTCCAGGCCTACAACCTGATCCCGACGCTCACGTCCGAGGAGAACGTGATGCTTCCGGTCCTGATCTCCGGCGAGGGGACCGCGAAGTACGAGGAGCGTCTCGACGAGCTCTTCTCGCTCGTCGGGCTGGGGAAGCGGCGGAGCCACAGGCCGGACGAACTCTCGGGGGGCGAGCAGCAGCGCGTCGCCATCGCCCGGGCCCTCGTGCGCGGCCCGGACCTCATCCTCGCCGACGAGCCGACCGGCAACCTCGACTCGAAGACGGGCGCGGGCGTGCTGGATCTCTTGCGCGAATCGGCGGCGCGCTACGGCCAGACGGTGGTGATGGTCACGCACGACGCACGGGCGGCGGCCGTGGCCGACAGGGTGGTCTTCCTCGCCGACGGCAAGGTCGTGGACGAGGCCAGGGAGCCGGACGCCGACGAGATCTTCGAGCGCATCAGGACGCTCGAATCCGCGGGGTAGTGGTAGCCGGTCAGGCCGTCCCGGCCAGCGCGAAGCTCAGGACGACGAGGGCGACGACGCCGAGGACAACGAGGCCGTTCAGGGCCGTTCCGATGGCGGCGAAGAGCTTTCTGCGCCGGCGCTGGACGAGGCCGGCGATCCCGAGCCCGAGGCCGAGGAGGGTCAGCAGCACGCTGACGAGGAACCCGAGCCCGATAAGGCCCGCGACCACGACTACCGGCGAGTCCTGGTTTATCTCCTGGGGGTTCAAGTCCTGCGGGTTGACGTCGCCGAGCGCGGAAGAGAAGAGGATCGGGGCGAGGACGACGAGGAGGATGATCGCGACGACGGCCACGACGCCGAGCACGAACGAAGCTATTCCCATCCGCGAATGCCTGTCTTCCCGCCCGACCTCGCCGTGCTCCATCGCGTCCTCTCGACCGTTGCCACCCGGAAGAAGTGTAGGACAGCGCCGGAAGACCATCAAACCCCGCGGACCGGTCGGGACCGGCGGATGAAGCTGAGGCGTTTCTACAACCTGTCCCTGCGGAACCTCGGCGCCAGGCTCCAGCGCACGCTCCTGACGACCGTCGGGATCGTGCTCGGCGTCGGCATCGTCTTCGGGGTCATAACGCTCTCGGACACGATGTCCGGCGCTTTCAGGGAGCTCTTCTCCCGCGCCTACGGAGCCGCCGACCTGACGGTGACGGCGGCGGGCGGGAACGGTCCGTTCGACGAGGGAGTGCTCGAAGAGGTGCGCGCCACAAGGGACGTCGGATCGGCGGCTCCCAGGCTCTCCCAGCCGGCCTCCCTGCTGCTCGGGGGGACGGACGAGCGGGGGCTGCCGGAGGTGCGGAGCATGCGCGTCTTCGGGGTCGAGCCCGAGACGGCGGCGCTCGCCACCGGCTTCGAGCTCGCCGGGGGCAGATACCCCAGAGAAGGGTCAGAGGTCGCGCTAGATGGCAACTCGGCCGAGTCGCTCGGGGCGCGCCCGGGCGACGAGATCAGGATCGGGACGGCCCAGGGGCCGGTCGAGCTCACGGTGGTGGGCACGCTCAGGATACCCGGGGGCTCCTTCGGCGGGGTCTCGTTCGGGATGATGCCGCTCCCCGAGGCTCAGGAGGTCTTCGACAAGCCCGGCAAGATCACGGGCATCGCCGTAGAGGCGACGGACGACGGCGCGGTCGCGGCGCTCCAGGGGAGGCTCGACGACGGGCTCGGGGAGGGGTTGCAGGCCGAGAGGAGCGAGACGCGAACCTCGCAGGTCGACTCGCAGTTTCAGGCCTTCAGGATAGCGCTGCTCTTCTTCGCCGGGACCGCGCTCTTCGTCGGGGCGTTCCTCGTCTTCAACGCCCTCTCGATGACCGTGCTTGAGCGGACGCGCGAGCTCGGGATGCTGCGCGCTCTGGGGGCGACGCGGGCGATGATCTCGCGCTCCGTGATCCTGGAGGCGATGGTCCTCGGGCTTATAGGATCGGTCCTCGGCCTCCTCCTGGGCTACGGGATGGCGAAGGGCCTCGTCTACCTCTTCGGCCGGGCCTTCCGCTTCGAGGTGACGCAGCTCTCCCTCTCCCCCTTCGCCCTCGTCGCCGCCGTCGTCGTCGGCCTGCTCGTGACGGTCCTCGCGGCCCTCTACCCGGCCCTGCGCGCCGGGAGGGTGAGCCCCGTCGAGGCGATGCGGGCGCGGACGGGCGGGGCCTCCGGCCGGGCGGGGCGGACCCCGATCCTCCTGCCCGTCCTGGGGCTCCTGCTCGTGGGGATCGGGGCGCCGTGGACGTACTACCTGGCGAAGAACCTCTCGACGGAGCTCGACGGGCTCTTGTACGCGTCGGGGATCGCGGGGGTCGTGGGGACGTTCCTCGGGGTCTCCCTGATCATCCCCGCGCTCGTCCGGCCGCTCGCGGCGCTCTTCTCCCCCTTCTTGAGGCTCCTCTTCGGGGTCGAGGGGAAGATGGCGGCGACGAACGCGACGAGAAACCGGGGGCGGACGGCACTGACGGCCTCGGCGCTGATGGTCGGGATCTCGCTCGTCGTGGCCTTCAGCGCCCTCGGCGGGAGCGTGCTCGGCTCGATCCGGGCGTACCTCGAAGGCTCGCTCGGCAGCGACTTCGTCGTGCAGCCGGCGAACTCGGATTTCGACGTGACCTTTTCGGGGAAGCTCGAGGAGGCAGTCGCCCGCGTGCCGGGCGTGGCGGAGACGACCGGCATCGCCACCACGATCCGGCGCGACGGGCGGGAGGTGAGCGTGGTGCTCGGCGTGGACGAGCGCTACCCCGAAATCTTCCGCCTCAACATCGACGGCGGCACCGACGCCTTCTCGGCGCTCGACGAGGGCGGGGCCCTCGTCGGCTCGCAGCTCGCCGAGAAGCGCGGGCTGGAGGCCGGCTCCACCGTCGAGCTGCAGGGCATCCGGGGGACGCGGGAGTATGCCGTCGCCGGGATCGTCGAGAACGATCTGCTCGCCGCGGGCACCGGGGTGTACGTCTCGAAGGAGACGATGGCCCGCGACTTCGGGGTGGACTCCGACGGCTTTCTCGCCATAAAAGCCGAGCCGGGCGCCGACCGGGGGGAGATCGGTAGGGAGGTCGGGGCGGTCTTGAAGGACTACCCGCAGCTCACGCTCTACTCCAACGCCGAGTGGAAGGAGCAGATAGAGAGCGACTTCAACCGCCAGTACGTGTTCTTCTACGCCATCATGGGCGTCTCCGTCGCCGTCTCCGCCTTCGGGGTCGTCAACACCCTCTCCATGAGCGTCTTCGAGCGGACGCGGGAGATCGGCATCCTGCGCGCCATCGGCACGACGCGCTTCCAGGTCGGCCGGCTCATCATCGACGAGGGCGTCGTCATAAGCCTCATCGGGTGTACCGTGGGGATCGTGGTGGGCTCCCTGCTCGGCTACCTCTTCGTCCTGGGCTCGTCGGCGGGCGGCTTCGAGGTCGCCTTCTACTACCCGCAGATACCGGCGATCCTGGCGCTCGTCTCGGGTCTTTTTATAGGAGTCTTCGCCGGGCTCCTCCCCGCCCGCTCCGCGGCGAGGACGAACATCGTCGAGGCCGTTCAGTACGAGTGACGAAGCAGTCGGGTCTCACGCGTCGCAGTTAGGGAGCGCGGTGCCCTTTGTATACTCCTCCCAGGTCCAGCGTACCGGAGGAAGCGCAAATGGAGACGCAAGTAGAGGCACGGGCAACGCGGCGGCTCTTCACGGCGGACGAGTTCCACAAGATGGCCGAGGCCGGGATACTACACGAGGACGACCGGATCGAGCTCATCGAGGGGGAATTGATCGAGATGGCCGCCATAGGCACGAGGCACTTCGCGTGCGTCAACACGCTCACTAGACTGCTGGTCCGAACCGTCGGCGATGCGGCCATCGTCAGCGTGCAGAACCCTGTGGCGCTGCGCAGCGATTCGGAGCCGCAGCCGGACCTCGTGGTGCTCGAGGGCAAGGACTACAGAGATGCCTTGCCCGGCCCGGAGGATGTGCTCTTGCTGATCGAGGTCTCCGACACGACGCTGAGGTACGACCGGGAGACGAAGCTCCCCCTCTACGCCCGTTCGGGAGTACGGGAGGCGTGGATCGTCGACCTGAACAACGGGGCGGTGGAGCGGCACACGGAACCCTTCGAGAGCGGCTACCGACACGTCCGGCGGGCCGGCAAGAGGGGGTCGCTCGCCTCCGAAGTGCTCCCGGAGATCACGCTGAAGGTCGACGATCTCGTCGGCTGATTGATGATTGTCCGTTTGCGGGTCCGACCTGCTCGACGGCCTTGTCGATAAGTTACGACCGCTCCAGGATCGCGCACTTGAGGTAGCGGGTCTCGGGGATCGTGAGGACCTCCGGGTGGTCGGAGGACTGCCCGCGCCACTCGCGGATGCGCATGGTCCGTCCGGCGTCGGCGGCGGCCGAGCGCAGGGTCTCCTCCATGGTCTCGCGCGAGAAGTGGTAGGAGCAGGAGCAGGTGACGAGGACGCCGCCCGGCGCGAGCATCTTCATGGCGCGCAGGTTGATCTCCTTGTAGGCGCGCGTCGCCCTGGGGACCTCGCGCCTCGTCTTGGCGAAGGCCGGCGGGTCCAGGATCACGGCGTCGTAGACCTCTCCCGCGTCGGAGCGCTCCCTGAGCAGGTCGAAGGCGCTCGCCCTCGTGCAGGTCAGGTTCTCGAGGCCGTTCAACTCGGCGTTGCGCCGGGCGGCGTCGAGGGCGCCGCCGCTCGAATCCACCGCCTCCACCCGCTCCGCCGTGCGCGCGGCGTGCAGGGCGAAGCCGCCGGCGTAGGTGAAGACGTCGAGGACCCTTGCGGCGCCCTCGACGTACCGGGCGGCGGCCATGTGATTCTCGCGCTGGTCGAGAAAGGAGCCGGTCTTCTGGCCCGTGGCGAGGCGCGCCTCGTATCGGATCGGCCCCTCGCGCGCGACGACGAGGTCCGGGACCTCGCCGGAGAGCGCCCGTACCCCGACGGGCAGGCCCTCCTTTTTGCGGGAGGCGGCATCCCCCCGGAGGAGGACGCCGGCGGGGGCGGTCAGGTCCCCCAGGGCGGGCAGGATCCAGGCGAGGCGCCTCTCGACGGCCGCTGAGCCTATCTGGAGGACGAGGTAGTCGCCGTAGCGGTCGACGACGAGGCCGGGGAGGCCGTCGGCCTCGGAGTGGACGAGGCGGTAGGCGTCGGCGTCTATCCCCAGGGACTCGCGGTAGGCCAGCGCTCTCTCAATGCGGCCGCGGAACCAGGCCTCGTCCGTCTCCTCGTCCTCGCGGGTTGCGATGCGCAGGGAGATCTCGCTATGGGGGTTGTAGAAGGCGCGTCCCAGGGAGCGGCCCGCCCGGTCGGTCACGCGGACCACGTCGCCCGTCTCGCCCTCGGCCTCGGCTACGTCGGAGCGGTAGATCCAGGGGTGTCCGGCCCTCGCCCGCGCGGCGCCCTTGCCCTTGAGTACCGCCCGTCCCGTCGTCTGCATGCCGCTCCTGTGCTCTCCTTTACCCGTCCGCGCGGCCCTCCCTGCTAGGATCGCGTGGGTATACTCAATATATCGCCCTTCTCGGGCGGGACCTGCGGAGAGAGGCGGACGGATTTGACCACGACTACGGGGCCTTCGACAACGAGTGCTGTGCGTCCGGGCAAGCGGGTCGCGGTCGTGGGGGCCGGGATGGGCGGTCTCGCAGCGGCGATCCGGCTGAGGCTCATGGGCTTCGAGGTCGACGTCTTCGAGAAGAACGGCCAGATCGGGGGCCGCGTGGGGCGCCTCGAGGAGGCCGGCTTCACGTTCGACACGGGCCCGACCCTCCTCCTCATGACCGACGTCTACCGCGACCTCTTCAGGGAGGCCGGACGGAACCTGGACGACGAGATCGACCTGATGCCGCTCGACCCGAACTACCGGGTCCACTTCGGGGACGGCGACTCCATAAAGGTCTCCTCGAACCTCCCCACCCTCATCCCGGAGCTCGAGCGCGTGGAGCCGGGCGTCACGCCCCGCTTCTACCGCTTCATGGAGGACGCGTGCCTGAAGTACCGCCTGGGGCGCAGCGAGTTCGTCGAGCGCGACTTCGAGGGGGCCGGGGACTTCTTCGGGCCGCGCAACCTGAGGCTCCTCCTCAAGACGAAGGCCGTGAACAACTACTACAAGTCCGTCTCCCGCTTCTTCCGGACGGACAAGCTGCGCCAGACGTTCTCGTTCCAGACCATGTACCTCGGCCTCTCCCCTTCGAGGCGCCGGCGGTCTACGCCCTCCTCCCCTACACCGAGCTCGCCGAGGATGGGCTCTGGTTCCCGCGGGGGGGCATGTACGAGATCGTGCTTGCGATGGGGAGGCTCGCGGGGGACCTCGGGGTCGGGATACACCTGAACAGCGCGGTCGAGGAGATCGTGGTCGACGGCGGCCGGGCGAGCGGGGTGCGCGTGAACGGCGAGGCCCACTCCGCCGACGCGGTGCTCGCGAACGCGGACCTGCCGTACGTCTACCGCAAGCTCCTGCCGAGCGCGGCGGGGACGAGGGACTTCCGGTTCAAGCTGAGGAAGCGCGAGAAGCTCCTGTACACCGCCTCGTCCTTCATGATGTACCTCGGGCTCGACCGCGAGCTCGACCACCTCTCGCACCACAACGTGTATCTCTCGTCGCGCTACGAGGAGAACTTCCGCCAGATCTTCGACGAGCGCCGCCTCCCCGACGACCCGTCCTTCTACACGAACGTCCCCTCCCGCACCGACCGCAACGCCGCCCCCGAAGGGATGGAGTCGCTCTACGTCCTCGTCCCCACCCCGCACCTCGGCGAGAACGTCGATTGGGAGAAGGAAGGTCCGGCTTTCAAGGAGAAGATGTACGACCTCATAGAGGAAAAGGCGGGCATCCCGGACCTCCGCAGCCACGTGGCGTACGAGAAGATCAAGACGCCCCAGGACTGGCTCTCGGACTACAACCTCGAGGAGGGCGCGGCGTTCGGGCTCGGGCACGGCATCTTCCAGGTCGGCTACTTCCGCCCGCCGATGGTCTCCAAGGCCGTCCCGAACCTTTACTTCGTCGGCGCGAGCACGCGTCCGGGGACCGGCGTGCCGCTCGTGACCATAGGGGCGAAGCTCGTCGCCGGGCGCATGGGGCGGGAGCTTCTCGGTAGCACCTCGGCGGTCGGGGTCTAGGGATCGTGCGCCTCGACCCGGCGAAGGACGGGCCGCTCGCGGGCGCCGACCTGACCCTCGCCGGGTGCTACGAGCTCTGCCGCCGCATACACAAGGCTCACAGCCGGACCTACTACTTCTCGACGAGCCTCTTTCCGAAGGAGGTCCGGCCGCACGTCCACGCCCTCTACGGCTTCATGCGCTACGCCGACGAGATCGTGGACAACCCCGGCGCCACCTCCCTGGAGGAGCAGCTCTCGGGCCTCGAGGCGTTCGAGGCGGAGACCCTCGCGGCGGTCCGCGGCGAGCCCGTCCCGAACCCCGTCTTGCGCGCCTTCGCGAGCACCGTGAACGGGCGCGGCATCGGGACGCACCTGATCTCGGCGTTCATGCGCAGCATGAAGATGGACACCCACGTCTTCCGCTACGAGACCTACGAGGACTTGCAGGCCTACACCTACGGCAGCGCAGCCGTCGTCGGCCTCATGATGTGCCGCGTCGTCGGGGCGGAACACGAGGAGGCGGCCCCCCACGCGGAGGCTCTGGGCGTCGCGATGCAGCTCACCAACTTCCTCAGGGACGTCGGGGAGGACTGGGCGCGCGGGCGCGTCTACCTGCCGGTGGAGGACCTGAAGCGCTTCGGGTACGGCGAGGAGGAGCTCGGGCGCGGCGTGATCGACGGCAGGTTCGTGGCGCTGATGCGCCTCGAGATGGCCCGGGCGCGCGAGCTCTACGCCTTCGCCCACGAGGGGATGAAGTACATCCCGCGCGGGCGCCGCTACCCCGTCGTCGTGGCGCTGGAGCTCTACGCTGCGATCCTGGACCGCATAGAAGCCTCCGGGTACGACGTCTTCACCCGCCGCGCCGAGACCTCCTTCCCCCACAAGCTCAGGGTCGCCGCCGCCGTGGCGGCCCGGGACCCGGGCGAGATCCCCGCCCGGCTGCGGCCCGGGTCCGCCGCGAGCACCCCGGCCGCGAGGTAGGAAAAGAAACATACTTTTAATGCTTTTTTGTGTTGCGCGTCACATCGATGCGTGTATAGTATGCGCCATGCTTTGAAAGGAAGAGGGCATGAGGGGCGCAGAACGCGTCGAGAAGAGCGGCGAAACATTTAATGCGCGCCCGGCTTCGCATGCCGGACGCATAGGGAAGCATCATGGGGACGGAGAGACGGTGGGTCCTCCGTCGCGTCGCGTATGTCCGGCTTCGGGGGGAGGTCCTGGGGCGTAGGGGGCACCGGTATTGAGAAGATCATCATGTTCTGTCTCAAGAGGGGAGAAAACACCCGTGACCGCTCACGAGCGGCAATCGTTTGGTGACGATCCGGTCAAGGTAAGGGAGACCGACCACTACAGGATCGAGTACATAAAGAGCTTCGTCGAGAAGTGGGACGAGCTTATCGACTGGGGCTCTCGCGCCGAGAGCGAGGGCGACTTCTTTATCCGCCAGCTCAAGGAGCGCGGGGCGAGGCGGATCCTCGACGTCGCGACCGGGACCGGCTTCCACTCCGTCAGGCTGTTGAACGAGGGCTTCGAGGTGGTGAGCGTCGACGGGAGCGCCGCGATGCTCGCCAAGGCGTTCGAGAACGGCCTGGAGCACGGGGGGCACATCCTGAGGACGGTACTTGCGGACTGGCGCTTCCTCAACCGGGACGTGCACGGCGAGTTCGACGCGATCATCTGCCTCGGCAACTCCTTCACGCACCTCTTCTCCGAGCACGACCGGAGAAAGACCCTCGCCGAGTTCTACGCGATGCTCCGCCACGACGGCGTCCTGATCCTGGACCAGCGCAACTACGACGCCATCCTGGACGGCGACTACGAGGCGAGCCACACGTACTACTACTGCGGCGAGGCGGTCGACGCCGCGCCGGAGCACGTGGACGAGGGGCTCGCGAGGTTCCGCTACGGCTTCCCGGACGGCTCGGTCTACCACCTGAACATGTTCCCCCTGCGCAAGGAGTACACCCGCCGCCTCATGCGCGAGGTCGGCTTCCAGCGCGTCGAGACCTACGGGGACTTCCAGCAGTCCTACCGCGAGGACGGGCCGGACGGCCCTGACTTCTTCGTCCACGTCGCCGAGAAACTCTACGTCGAGGGCGGGGGGGCAGCAGATGAGCGGTAGAGGATCCAGCGCGGTGAACACGGCCCGCGACTACTACAACTCCCCCGACGCCGACCGATTCTACTCGACGGTCTGGGGCGGCGAGGACATCCACGTCGGGCTGTACGAGAGCCCGGACGAGCCGATCTTCACGGCGAGCCGCAGGACGGTGGAGCGCATGGCGGCTAGCCTCCCCACCCTCGGCCCCGATAGCCGCGTCCTCGACATGGGCTCGGGCTACGGGGGCTCGGCGCGCTACCTCGCGAACGCGGCGGGCTGCCGCGTCGTCGCGCTGAACCTGAGCGAGGTCGAGAACGAGCGCGCCCGCGAGCTCAACCGCGAGAAGGGGCTGAGTGGGCTCGTGGAGGTCGTGGACGGGAGCTTCGAGGCCATCCCGTTCGGGGACGAGCACTTCGACGTGGTGTGGTCGCAGGACGCGATCCTGCACAGCGGCGAGCGCGAGACGGTCCTGCGGGAGGTGGCCCGCGTCCTCAAGCCCGGCGGCAGGTTCACCTTCACCGACCCCATGCAGTCCGACGACTGCCCGGACGGGGTGCTCCAGCCCATCCTCGACCGCATCCATCTCGGCTCCCTCGGGAGCCCGGGCTTCTACCGCCGCGCGGCCGGCGAGGCGGGCCTGAAGGAGGTGGACTTTGAGGACCACTCCGGGCAGCTCCCCACCCACTACGCCCGCGTCCTGGAAGAGACGGAGAAGCGGGAGGACGAGCTTCTACGGAGCGTCGACGAGGGGTACATCCGGCGGATGAAGAAGGGCCTCCGGCACTGGGTCGACGGCGGGAACAACGGGTATCTCGCGTGGGGGATCTTCCGCTTCGACGCGCCTTAGGGGGGCCGGCGCGGGGCGCCCGGGGAGGGCTCGCGCGAGTTGTAAAGCGGGTCCTCCCGTGGTAGTTTCAACGGACCAGACGCCGCGCGACGAGAGGTTCTCGGGGCGCGGCTCTCATCGAGAGCGGTGGAGGGACGGGCCCCGAGAAGCCGCGGCAACCGGCGAGAGTTCGGCTCTCGTGCCAGGTGCCAAATCCCGCGGAGGAGGCTCCGGAAGATGAGGCGATGGTCTTACCTTTCCTTCCCGCCCCTTGGCATGGCTCGTTGTAGATGCAGAGAGGGGTTTGTCTTTTGTTGGATCTGAGGGAGAAGCTCGACGGCCGGCTCCTCGTCGGCGACGGCGCGATGGGGACGCTCTTGGCCGCTCGCGGGGTGGGCTACGGCCACCCCTACGACCGGGCGAACCTGACGCACCCGCAGGTGGTCCGGGCCGTCCACGAGGAGTACGTGCGCGCCGGCGCCCGGGTCATCGAGACGAACACCTTCTCCGCCAACGCGACGAAGCTCGCCCTCAAGAACCTCGGCGACAGGACGCGGGAGATCAACGTCGAGGGCGCCCGGCTCGCCCGGAGCGCGGTCGAGGGCGCTCTGCCGGCGGGCGAGGACGCGATCGTGCTCGGCGCGGTGGGCCCCCTCGGGCGGCCCCTCGCCCCCATCGGGCCGATCCGGCCGGAGGAGGCGCGGGCCGTCTTTCTGGAGCAGGCCGAGGCGCTCCTCGAGGGCGGTGCCGACGCGATCCTCCTGGAGACCTTCGTGGATCTGGCGGAGCTCAAGATAGCGTACGATGCGGTGGCGTCCCTCGGGGTGCCCGTGATCGCGCACAAGACCTTTGTCGAGGACGGGGAGACGCTCGCCGAGGGGCTGCCCGGGAAGGTGGCGCGCGACATCTCCTCGTGGGGGGCCGAGGGCCTGCTTCTACCGGGCTCGAACTGCACCGTGGGGCCGCAGCGGATGCTCGGGATCGCGGAGGCGATGGCCTCCGAGGTCGGCCCCGTCGCCGCCTACCCGAACCCCGGCCTCCCCCAGCTCGTGAACGGCGTGGTCCGCTACAACCAGGACGTCGGGCACTTCGCCGAGTACGGGCTGAAGCTGGCCCAGGCCGGCGCGCGTATCGTCGGCGGCTGCTGCGGCACCACCCCGTCGCACGTCCGGGCGCTCGCCGAGGCGCTCCGGGACTTCGAGCCGGAGACGAGGTCGGCCCGGCGCGTCTCCGTCTCTTCCCCTGAGCTGGAGACCGAGAGGGCGGCGGTCGAGCCCCGGACGGGGTTCGCGCGGAAGATAAAGGAGGGGTTCGCGGTCGCGGTCGAGGTGGATCTGCCGCGCGGGCACGACGTCTCGGGGGTGGTCGAGGCGGCGAAGGCGCTCAAGGAGCGCGGGGTACACGCGATAGACATCTCGGACGGGGCGCGGGCGCGCCTCCGGATGCACCCGGTCGCGGTTGCGAGGATCGTGCAGGAGCAGGCCGGGATCGAGGTGGTGGCGCACATGAGCTGTCGCGACCGGAACATCATCGGGTTGCAGGCGGACCTCTTGTCGGCGGCGGCGCTCGGGGTCAAGAACATCCTCGCGGTCACGGGGGACCCGGCCCAGATCGGGGACTACCCCGAGGCGACGAGCGTCTTCGACACCGACGCCGTCGGCCTCGTACACGTCCTCTCGAAGATGAACCGGGGCGAGGACCTGGCGGGCAACCCCATCGGCGAGCCGCCGGGGTTTCTGATCGGTGCCTCCTTCAACCCGACCGCCGAGGACCTCGACGCGGAGGTCGACAAGCTCCGGCGCAAGGTCGGGGCGGGGGCGCACGCGTTCTGGACCCAGCCCGTCTTCGAGCTCGGGGCGCTGGAGAGGGCGCTGGAGAAGATCCAGGACATGGACGTCACCCTCCTCCTGGGCCTGATGCCCCTGAGGAGCGGGAGGCAGGCCGAGTTTCTCCACCACGAGGTCCCCGGGATAAACATCCCCGAGAGCGTGCGGAAGAAGCTTGCGGAGCTCTCCGCCGAGGACGCCCCGAAGTACGGCGTGGAGGTCGCGCAGAACCTGCTCGCGAAGGCGAAGCCGCTGGTGGGCGGGGCCTACCTCATGCCCCCCGCCTCGATGCCGCATCTCGCCGGCGACGTCGTCGAGGCAGTGGCCTAGGGGGCGTCGGCGCCGGAGAAGCCAGCACGGCGGGTAATCGGTCGGTAGGCCGAGTTTCAGCTCTAACAGGAGGAACATGGGCCAGAACACCACAAAAGAGGAGAGGGAGGCCCGGGCGCAGGAGTTCCGGGACCTGCTCGGGCAGCGCATCGTGATCCTGGACTGCGCGATGGGGACCATGATCCAGAGCTACGACCTCACCGAGGAGGACTACCGGGGGGAGCGCTTCGCCGACCACCCCGGGGAGCTCAAGGGGAACAACGACCTGCTCTCCATCACGCAGCCCAAGATCATCCGCGACATCCACGAGGCCACGCTGGAGGCGGGCTCGGACGTCATCGAGACGAACACCTTCTCCTCCACCTCCATCGCCCAGAAGGACTACGCGCTGGAGGACCTCGCCTACGAGCTGAACTTCGAGGCGGCGCGCGTCGCGCGGGAGGCCGCCGACTTCTACTCCGAGAAAGGGCCCGATAAGCCGCGTTTCGTGGCGGGCGCCCTGGGACCTACGAACCGGACCGCCTCGCTCTCGCCGGACGTCAACAACCCCGGCTTCCGGAACGTAACCTTCGACGAGCTCGCCGCCGCGTACAAGGAGGCGACGCGGGGGCTCGTGGAGGGCGGGGTCGACCTGTTGCTCGTGGAGACGATCTTCGACACGCTGAACGCGAAGGCGGCGATCTTCGGCATCCAGGAGTACCTCGAGGAGGAGGGGCTCGACGTGCCGCTCATGATCTCGGGGACGATCACCGACGCGAGCGGGCGCACCCTCTCGGGGCAGGTGACGGAGGCTTTCTACAACTCCGTGCGCCACGCGGACCCCGTCAGCATCGGCCTGAACTGCGCCCTGGGCTCCAAAGAGCTCAGGCAGTACATCGAGGAGCTCGCGCGCGTCTCCGAGGGATGCGTCAGCGCCTACCCGAACGCGGGGCTCCCGAACGAGTTCGGCGAGTACGACGAGAGCCCGGAGTACATGGCCGAAGAGATCGGGGAGTGGGCCGAGGCCGGGTGGCTGAACATCGTCGGCGGCTGCTGCGGGACCACGCCGGACCACATCCGCGCGATCGCCGAGGCCGTCGAGGGATGCGCGCCGCGCCGTCTCCCCGAGGTGGACGGGGACGAGGCGCGCGTCACGCGTCTGTCGGGCCTGGAGCCGTTGAACATCGGGCCGGACTCGCTGTTCGTGAACGTCGGGGAGCGGACGAACGTGACGGGCTCGCGCCGGTTCAAGGACCTGATCCTCTCGGGCGACTACGACACGGCGCTGGACGTGGCCCGCCAGCAGGTCGAGAACGGCGCGCAGGTTATAGACATCAACATGGACGAGGGGATGCTCGACGGCGAGGAGGCGATGGTCACGTTCCTGAACCTCGTCGCCGCCGAACCGGACATCTCGCGCGTCCCGGTCATGATCGACTCCTCCAAGTGGAGGATCGTCGAAGAGGGCCTCAAGCGCGCGCAGGGCAAGGCCATCGTCAACTCCATCAGCATGAAGGAGGGCGAGGAGGAGTTCGTCCGCCAGGCGAAGCTCCTAAAGAGGTACGGAGCGGCCGTGGTCGTCATGGCTTTCGATGAGAAGGGCCAGGCGGACACGAAGGAGCGGAAGGTCGAGATCTCGGCCCGCGCGTACAAGATCCTCACGGAAGAGGTTGGCTTCCCGCCCGAGGACATAATCTTCGACCCGAACGTCTTCGCCATCGCGACCGGCATCGACGAGCACAACAACTACGGGGTGGACTTTATCGAGGCGGTCGGCGAGATCTCCGCCAGGCTCCCCCACGCCCGCACCTCGGGCGGCATCTCGAACGTCTCGTTCTCCTTCCGGGGCAACGAGCCGGTGCGCGAGGCGATCCACGCCGTCTTCCTCTACCACGCCATCCGCAACGGCCTCACCATGGGCATCGTCAACGCAGGCCAGCTCGGCGTCTACGACGACATCGACGCGGAGCTGAAGGAGGCCGTCGAGGACGTGGTCTTGAACCGCCGCGACGACGCCACCGAGAAGCTCCTGGAGCTCGCGGAGAAGTACCGCGACCGGGGCGAGGAGGCCGAGGAGGAGGCGCTGGAGTGGCGCTCGTGGCCGGTCGAGAAGCGGCTGGAGCACGCGCTCGTCAAGGGGATCGCGGACTTCGTCGAGGACGATACCGAGCTGGCGCGCCAGAACGCGGACCGTCCGATAGAGGTGATCGAGGGTCCCCTCATGGACGGGATGAACGTCGTCGGCGACCTCTTCGGCGCGGGGAAGATGTTCCTGCCGCAGGTCGTCAAGAGCGCGCGGGTGATGAAGAAGGCCGTCGCCTACCTCATACCGTACATCGAGGCGGAGAAGGGCGAGGCGAGGAAGCCGAACGGCACGGTCGTCATGGCGACCGTGAAGGGCGACGTCCACGACATCGGGAAGAACATCGTCGGCGTGGTCTTGCAGTGCAACAACTTCGAGGTCATCGACCTTGGGGTGATGGTCCCGGCGGCGAAGATCCTCCAGACCGCGAAGGAGAAGGGCGCCGACGTCGTCGGGCTCTCCGGGCTCATCACGCCTAGCCTCGACGAGATGGTACACGTGGCGAGCGAGATGCAGCGCGAGGGCCTCGACCTGCCGCTCCTGATCGGCGGGGCGACGACCTCGCAGACGCACACGGCCGTAAAGATCGCGCCGAGCTACGAGCACCCGACGATCCACGTCAAGGACGCCTCCCGGGCCGTCGGCGTGGTGCAGAACCTGGTGAGCGAGGGCGGGGGCAAGGAGGCCTACGCGAAGGGGATAGCGGAGGAGTACGAGGCGGTGCGCACCAAGCACGCCGGCCGCCGCTCCAAGACCAGGATCGCGCCGCTCCCGAGGGCCCGGGCGAACCGGACGCAGATAACCTGGGAGGGCTACGAGCCGCCGAAGCCGAAAATCCTCGGCGTCCGCTCGTTCGAGGACTACCCGCTGGAGGAGATCCGGAGCTACATAGACTGGACGCCCTTCTTCCACTCCTGGCAGCTCAAGGCGAGCTACCCCCGCATCCTCGACGACCCGGAGAAGGGCGAGGAGGCGAAGAAGCTCTTCGCCGACGCCCAGAATCTCCTCGACCGCGTCATCGAGGAGGGCTGGCTCACCGCCCGCGCCGTCTTCGGCCTCTTCCCGGCGAGCGCCCTGCCGAACGACTCGGTCGAGGTCTACGCGGACGAGGGGCGCACCGAGGTCCTGACGGAGCTCCACTTCCTGCGCCAGCAGAAGCAGAAGCCGCCCGGCCGCCCGAACCGCTCCCTCGTCGACTACGTCGCCCCGAAGGAGACGGGGCTGGAGGACCACGTGGGCATGTTCGCCGTGACCGCCGGTATCGGGGCGGACGAGGCGGCGAGGCGCTTCGAGGAAGAGAACGACGTCTACAACGCGATCATGGTCAAGGCCCTGGCCGACCGGCTCGCCGAGGCGTTCGCCGAGCTCTTGCACGAGCGGGTCCGCAAGGAGTTTTGGGGCTACGCCACCGACGAGGGCCTGGACACCGAGGCGATCATCCGCGAGGAGTACCGGGGCATCAGGCCCGCCCCCGGCTACCCGGCCTGCCCGGAGCACACCGAGAAGCGCACCCTCTGGGAGCTTCTAGGCGTCGAGGAGAACGCCGGCATCTCCCTCACGGAGAGCTGCGCCATGACCCCGGGCGCCGCCGTCAGCGGCTACTACTTCTCGCACCCCGAGTCCCAGTACTTCGGCGTCGCCGAGATCGGGCGCGATCAAGCCGCCGACTACGCCGAGCGCAAGGGCATGACGCTTGCCGAGGCCGAGAAGTGGCTCTCCCCCAACCTCGCCTACGACCCCGAGGAAGGGAACAGCGAGGGGGCGACCGCGGTCCCGCAGGCCCAGAGCAAGGCCGCGCGCTAGCCCCCGGTCCGTCGGTAGGAGGTCCGCGAAGCCCGGTGGTACGGGGAGCCCTTCCCGTACCACCGGGCTTCTCTCGTCGAAGATCTGCACGACCCGGCCTCCCATGAGTAGGTCCGGCCTCCCGGGGTAGGAACGAGTTCCAGGAGCGGTGACGGCTAGATTCTCGGAGGTCAAACGGTGTCTATGAGCGCGGCGGTAAAAGGGTTGGCGGCAGGGTTTGCGGGGGTCGCGGTGATGACCGCCGTGGAGAAGGTGGAGCAGGCGTTCACCCAACGGCCGAACTCGTTCGTCCCCGCGCATACCCTGGAGCGCGTCCTCCGGCTCCAGGAGAAGCCCGACGACGAGCGCCTGTTTCTGAACTGGGCCATGCACTACGGGCAGGGCGCGCTGCTCGGCGCGGTGCGCGCCCTCATGGCGGAGCGCGGGTTCCGCGGCCCGGTCGGCTCGTTCATGCTGCTCAACCTGCGCCTCCTGAACGACCAGACGCTGGAGAACGCTACCGGCGTCGGCGCTCCCCCGTGGACGTGGCCCGTCGACGAGCAGGCCATCGACCTGCTGCACAAGGCGGTCTACGCCTTCGCCACCGGGACCTTTGTCGACAGGCTCGTCCCAGGACCGGCGGGCGTCCCCGAGCCGCGCAAGCGCTGGAGAGCCCGCTAGGTTCGGTAACCTGCGCGAGGAGCCCCGGCGCAACCGGGAGCGAACCCGGGTGCGGGATCAAGCAGGAGGCGCTAGCGGAACTCCGGCAGGATCTCCTCGCGGTACAGCTCGAAGAAGGCCTCCATGTTGCCCCCGATCTGGGAGACGTAGACCTCGTCGTAGCCGGCCTCGTCGTATTGGCGGATGGTCTCGCGGTGCGGCTCGGGGTCGGGGCCGCAGGGGATGGCTTCGGCGATCATCTCCTCGGTGACGAGCTGCGTGGCCTGCTCGAAGTGCCGCGGGGTGGGCAGGACCTGGGCGAGCTCGCCGGGCAGCCCCTCGTTGGCCCAGAGCCGGTAGGCGGTCTTGCGCCGCTCGGCCTCGTCCTCGCCGTAGCAGACCTTGAAGGCGCCGTGGGCGGGCTTGTCGCCGCCGCCGGAGGAGCGGAAGAGGTTCAGGAGGTCGGCGTCGGGGGCGACGTTCATGTAGCCGTCCCCGATCCTCCCGGCGAGCTGCGTCGCCTTGGGGCCGAAGCCGGAGACGAGGATGGGCGGAGGCTCGTCGGGGAGGGTGTAGATCCGGGCGTTCTCGACGGCGTAGTGGCGGCCCTCATAGTCCGAGACGCCGCCCTCCCAGAGGAGGCGCATGACCTCGATGGCCTCTTCGAGCATCTCCAGGCGCACGTCGGTGGAGGGCCAGGCGTCGCCGAAGATGTGCTCGTTCAGCGCCTCGCCGGAGCCCACGCCGAGGCCGAAGCGCCCGGGCAGCATCGCCGCCGAGGTCGCGGCGGCCTGGGCGATCACGGCGGGGTGAATGCGAATGGTCGGGCAGGTGACGGCGGTGTAGACGGGGATGCGGGAGGTCACCTGCGAGAGGCCCCCGATCACGCTCCACACGAACGGGCTCTGGCCCTGCTCGTCGTTCCACGGGTGGTAGTGGTCCGAGATCCAGAGCGCCTCGAAGCCTGCACCTTCGGCCATCCGGGCCTGCTCCAGAAGCTCCAGCGGCCCGTACTCCTCGCAGGACAAGAAATATCCGACCCTCATGCGAACCTCCCGTCGACGAACCTCTGACTCCCTGCCGATCCGGTCCTACCCCCAGCGCCGTGGGAGTAACCCGCGGGGCCCTTACCGCTCGTTGAGGCTCCCGTCTCGCTCGACGCGCAGGCGCGGGTCGGTGCCGGGAATGATGCGCCGGATCAGGCGCTCTGTCCGCTCGAAGAACATGGTCCGGTCGAGCAGCGGGTTCCAGACGCCCACGGTGATGCAATAGTAAGTATCGTAGGGGCTGGCGTGGTGAACGTCGTGGTGCTGCCCCGAGAGGATCACACCGCGCTCCTGTAGCCACGACGCTACGGCCGGCGGCTCCTCCATGTGCGCCCACTTGTGAAACTGGTTTGTTAGGAACACGCCGAGGCAGAGCATGAGGAAGAACGCGCCGAACAAGGCTCCGGCGACCGTCGCCGCGACGGGGACGAAGAGCCAGACCAGCAGCATGAACGGGATGCTTACCAGGCTGTTGTTGCCGTTCGTGTCGACGAAGTCGTGGGTGGTGATGCCCTTGGGGTCGACGTGGTGCTCGCGGAAGGCGTCGATAAACCCGCGCCCGATGATCGGGGTCTCCGAAGACCCGAAGTTGTCCGCCAGAAAGTGAACGAAGCCGGAGATCAGATCCGCCGCAAGGTAAGCCGCGATCGCGAGGAGGGGCAGCAACCACGCGTAACCGGAGGCCGCTATCCCCTGATAGATCTCCACGCCCAGCAGGATCGCGAGCACGAAGAAAGATGCAATCCCGAAAAGCTCTAATGAGTAGTGCCCCGTACTGGTCTCGGGACGGAGGCGCGCTCCGCCCTCGATCTCTTGCTGCCCGGCCACGGTCTACCTCCACGATAAAGTATACGGTCGAGCGTTGTACGAAGGAAGCCGCGTTCCCGGATCATCGGGGCGGCACGGGACCCGCCGCTTTGTTCCGTCCGGCGGCCGGTCCCACCGGAGGCTTAGCGGAACCGCACCTCCCTGAAGCCCAGCGTGAGGGCGAAGGCGCGGATGCTCTCCTCGGCGTTCGTCTCCGCCTGCTCGAGGATGCCGTTCTCGCGCGCGGCCGCCTCGATCTCCTCGACCGCCTCGGCGCGGGCCTCCTCGACCAGCTCGTCGTCGGGGCGGAGGTTCAGCGGGCTGAAGTCGCGGTCGTAGACGCCCGTCTCCCGTTCGTCGAGGCTCGCGGAGAAGACCTCGGGCTCGGGGAGCCGGATCGTGACGACGCCGCCCTCGACCCGCACGTCCTCCTCGCCTATGCGCGCCAGGTCTACCCCGGCCTCGACGTCGCCGGAGGCGATGAGCAGGACCCTCTCGCCGGAGAAGAAACGCTCCAGCCCAGTCCCCCCGCTCTCGCGGGTCACGGGCACGGACTCGGTCCAGCGCACGGTCGCGAGGCGGTCGAGATCCTGTATGCCCTCCACCACGGTCGGTCCCGTCGTCGTCCGCGCCGGGGCGTCCTCGAACAGGAGGGGGCCCACGATCGGCACGCGACCCAGAAAGTCCGCCCGGCTGATCCCGATCCCCAGGGCCACGGAAAGGAGCACGAGCAAGACCGCCAGAATCAGCGTGCTCCGGAATCCCCCGCCTCTAGCCTTGCCCACCACCAGCCTCCCGAGCCCGTAGAATCCTGCCGCGGATTCTACCCCACCCTATAATCCCTGCTCTAAAAGAGATCCGAGGAGGACACACGATGGAGCAGGCGATCCTGGCGGGGGCGGAGCCGTTCCGCATGGAGGGGAACGAGACGGGGGTGCTCGTCTCGCACGGCTTCACCGGCACGACGCAGAGCGTGCGGCCCCTGGGCGAGGCCCTGGCGGCCGAGGGCTTCACGGTCGCGGGTCCCCGCCTGGAGGGGCACGGTACGACGATGGACGACCACGCGAAGAGCACCGCTCGCGGTTGGATCTCCTCTGTCGAAGAAGACCTCGCCTGGCTCGAGGGCCGCTGCGAGAACGTCTTTATCGCCGGCCTCTCGATGGGAGGGATGCTCTCGCTGTATTTCGCCGGCACGCGCCCCGACCTCATCAAAGGCGCCGTCCCCATCAACGCCTGCGTGTACCTCGACAACCCGGACCTCGCCCGCCTCGTCTTCGATCCCGCCGCCCCGCCGAGCGTCCCCGGCGTGGGCTCGGACATCAAGGCCCCCGGCGTCGAGGAGCTCGTCTACCCCGAGGTCCCCGTCCCGCCCCTCAAGGAGTTCATGGCGATCATGCGCGTCACCGACGACCTCCTCCCCGCCATCACGGCCCCGGTCCTCGTCCTGCAATCCCTCGAAGACCACGTCGTGCCCCCGGAGAACGGCCCACACATCCTCGAGAGGCTCGGCAGCACCGACAAGGAGCTCGTCCGCCTGGAGAACTCCTACCACGTCGCCACCCTGGACAACGACAAGGAGCTCATCGCCGAGCGCACGGTCCGCTTCATCCGCGACCACGGGGGCTGAGACCGGCTCACCCGGCGCCCCGAGGGGGAGGCCAAGAAGCGCAAAGACGTGAAGGGAGGGACCGGGGCAACGCTCGCCCCGGTCCCTCCCCGTAGACGCTCCCGCTCTCCTCTACGCCTGGATGTTCGTCTCCCGCCAGCGGGTGTGGGGGCCCACGCCGTCGGCCTCGGGGAAGGGCTCGCCCTTGGTGAGCTGGACGCGAACCGGGGGGAGCATGGTCCCCCGGTCGCAGACGTAGGTGCCGCTCACCGGGGCCTTGTCGCCCGGTTTGAAGGCCGGGCCGTAGCGCCGGTACCTGTCCAGTATGTCGTCCACGCCTTGGGGCACGCCGCTACAGGGTGATGGCGCGGGCTTCGCTGAAGCCCGGGATGGACAGGAGCTCCCGCAGGACCTCGTCGGGGACGGGGTCGTCGACCGTGATCGTCATGGCGGCGCGGGAGCCGGGCTCGCCGCGCCCGACCGCCATGTTGCCGATGTTGATCCCGTGGTCCCCGAGGACGGCGCCGATGCGCCCGATCATGCCGGGCTGGTCCTCGTTGCGGATGAAGAGCATGTGCTTCTCGGGCTCTATGTCCATGGTGTAGCCGAGGATCTCCACGATCCGGGGCCGCATGCGTGGCCCGACGAGCGTCCCGCTGACGGCGCTCTCGCCCCCGTCCTCCGACGGGAGCCTGAGCGTCACCAGGCTCGTGAAGTCCGCCGACTCCGAGGAGCGCGAGGTCTCGATCTTGAAGCCCCTCTCCTTCGCGAGGGCGGGCGTGTTGACGAAGTTCAGGGGCTCGTGCACCATCCTCGCGAGGAGGCCCTTCTGCGCCGAGACGTCCAGCAGACGGGTGTCGAAGTTCGCGACCTCGCCCCGGTAATCTATCTTCAACGAGTTCCCCGGCCGGTCGGTGAGCTGGTGCAGGACGCCGCCGAGGGCCTCGCACAGCCCGCGAACTGAGCCACGAACTCCGCCCCCTCGCCGGCCGGCACGGGGCGTTCAGGGCGTTCGTCGGGACGAGGCCGCGCAGCGCGATCGCGACCTGCTCGGCGGCGGTGACGCCGGCCCGGTCCTGGGCCTCGACCGTGCTCGCCCCGAGGTGGGGCGTGACGACGACGTTCGGGAGGCCGAAGAGCGGCGACTCCGTCGTCGGCTCCTCCTTGAAGACATCGAGGGCGGCGCCCGCGATCACGCCTTCTTTGAGCGCGTTGTACAGCGCCGTCTCGTCCACGATCCCGCCGCGCGCCACGTTGATGAGGTAGGCCGACGGCCTCATCCTCTCCAGGGCTCCGGAGTCGATCATGTTCATCGTCTGCGGCGTCCGCGGGACGTGCAGCGAGACGAAGTCCGAGCCCTCGAGGACCTCGGCGACGCTCCCGGCGCGCGCCACGTTCATCGAGCGCATGCGGTCCTCGGAGATGTACGGGTCGTACGCGAGGACGCGCATCCCCATGCCCAGAGCCCCACGCGCCACGATCGCGCCGACGTGCCCGAGCCCGATGAGCCCGAGCGTCTTCTCGGCGACCTCGACCCCCTTGAACGCGCTCCGCTTCCACTCGCCGCCCTTCAGGGAGGCGTCGGCCACGGGGATCTTCCGGGCGACCGCGAGCATCAGCCCGAGGGTCTGCTCGGCCGCCGCGATCGTGTTGCTCTCCGGGGCGTTGGCGACGATGATCCCGCGCTTCGTCGCCGCCTCGATGTCTATGTTGTCCACGCCGATGCCGGCTCGCCCGATCGCCTTGAGGTTCTCCGCCCGCTCGATGACCTCTGCGGTGACCTTCGTGGCGCTCCGGATGATGAGCCCGTCGTACTCGCCGATGGTCTCCAGAAGCTCCTCCGGCGAGAGGCCCAGGGTGACGTCGACCTCGAACTCCCTCCTCAGAAGCTCGACCCCGCTCTCGGCGAGGGCCTCGGTGATGAGAACCTTCGTCACGCGGTCACCCCGGTCTTCGAGAAGACCCGCTGCGCGGCACCCACGCCGCGCCCGAGCTCGACGGGGTAGTCGAGGGACTCCAGCGCGAGCTCGGCGGCGGCGATCGTGGCGATGATGTCGTAGGAGTCGAAGAACCCGCAGTGGCCTATACGGAAGATCCTGCCGGTCATCTCGCCCTGGCCGCCCGCGATCTGTATGCCGTGCTCCCTGAAGAGCATCTTGACGAACTGCTTGCCGTCGATGCCGTCCGGCACCCACGCCGCCGTCACGGCCGAGTTCATGTCCTCATCCGGCCCGAAGAGCGAGAGGCCCATCCCCTTTATCCCCTCGCGCGACGCCCTGCCAAGCAAAACGTGGCGCTTGAAGACCTCCTCGACCCCCTCGGCCAGAATCTGCTGCAACGCGACGTCGAGCTGGATGATGAGGCTGACGGCCGGCGTCCACGCCGTCTGCGAGGGGTCCTTCTCGTACGCCTTCTTCGCCGCCGTCCAGTCGAAGTAGTACCGCGGCATCCGGGAGTCGGCGTGCATGGCCATCGCCTTCTCGCTGACGCTCACGAAGCCCAGGCCCGGGGGCGTCATGAGGGCCTTCTGAGACCCCGCGACCACCACGTCCACGCCCCACTCGTCCGTCCGCAAGGTGCACGCCCCGAGCCCGGAGACCGCGTCCACGGATCGTCACGACGCTCGACGCGGCCTTCGCGAAGCCCTCGATGTCGTTGACCGTGCCGGTGGAGGTCTCCGAGAGGACGCAGACCGCGGCCTTTATGCCCGGGTCGTTCCGGAGGGCGCTGGCGACCTCGTCGTTGTCCGCCTTGACGCCCCAGTCGTACCTCAGCTCCGTTACCTCGAGGCCGAAGGCCTGGCTCATCTTCACCCAGCGGTTGCCGAAGTTGCCGTTGTTGACCACGAGGATCTTGTCGCCCGGCGAGAAGAGGTTCTGGATCGCGCCCTCGAAAGCCCCCGTACCGCTCGCCGCGTACGTAAAGACGTCGTTCTCCGTCAGAAAGACGCGCTTCAAGTTCTCGTTGACCCTCGTGAACACCTCGCCGAACTCCGGCGTCCGGTGGTGGATCACGGGCAGCGCGCCCGCGGCCGAAACCTCCGGCGGAATCGGCGTCGGGCCGGGCGACATCAAACGGTACTTGTTCATCATGGTCTAGGAAGCTCCCTCTTGTGCTACGTACGACTGAACAACGGGCCTATTCTAGTGATTATGCGCCGCGATGACCACAAACTAGCGCAGAAAACTACAAGCCGTTACTAGCCTCTCCCCTGTCCCGTCCCCCGGCGAAACGCCCCTCCCTGTCCGAAACGCGCGTTCGGGGCAATACGGGTGAGAAGAGTTACACGACCGGGCGACGAGCCGAGGACGAGGCCGGGCGGTGCGGGGGCCGATGGGCTCGCGCCCCAGCGGTCCGCGCTCTCCCCCCGATAAGTTGGTTCGGGTACGCTACCCGAACAGTGTTCGTGGAGGCGAACGTGGCGAAGATGTTCTATGAGGTTGCGGAGGCGGCGGCGCTCCTCGGCGTCGCGAACGGCGAGCTGGAGGAGATGTTCTCCCTCGGAGAGCTGTCGCAGGTTGCGGTCGGCACGAGCCGGCGGCTCGTGCGCGTCCGGGACGTCGAGGCCGTCCTGGCTCGGGTGCACTCCGGCGGCCGCTTGAGGACCCGGCGCGAGTTCCGCGCCACGTCCGTCCCGGGGGCCGTCGAGAAGGCGGCCGCCGCTCTGGGCATCGCCCCCGAACGCGTCTCCTACCAGGTCCTGGAGCGGGGCAACCCCTGGTCGCCGGGCACCATGGCGAAGGAGGCTCGCATAGCCGTCGATCTGCCCGGGGACGCGCCGGAGGACGGGCCCGCACCGGCCGCCCAGAAGGCGGCCCCGGGGGACGCCCCATCCGCCGCCGGAGACGACCGCGAGGATCGAGCCCGCTACTACTACGCGCCCGAGCAGGCGGCGCGCCTCCTCGGCATCTCCGCGCACGAGGCGAACCTCCTGATCTACCGGAAGAAGCTGCCCACGGTCAACATCAACGATTACCGCTGGGTCACGAAGGAAGCCCTGGCCGGGTTGCTGGAGGAGCTCTCCCCCCCAGAGCTCGAGAGCCCGCCGAGCCCCTTCGCCATCCTCACCGCGCCGGAGGACGAGGCCCCCGGGCTCGGTACGCAGGAGATCAGGGACAGGGGCCCCGAGCTCCTCGAGCGCAGGGTGGAGGAGCTCGAGGAGGAGATCGAAGCCCTCAAGCGCGACCTGGAGCTGGAGAGGGGGCGGCGGGCCGCTGGGGTAGACCTCGACGACCGCTTCCGGCTCCCATCCACGCGAGGGCCCGCTTCGGAGCCCTCCGGGAGCGGTACGGACGGCACCCACTCGCTCGCCCCCTAGACCGCCGCACAGGACGCCCGTAGATGCGGGGGCGCGGCGTACCGGCGTTACGCGGCGCTAGCCGAACCCGGCCCCTTCGAGCGCGGGCAGCGCCGAGCGGGCGTAACGGGCCGCGTAACCGAAGGGGGAGCGCTCGGGCGCGACGAAGGGCTCCCTGCTCTCCAACTCGTCGGCGGAGATCCCGGTGCGGATGCGGCCCTCGACGAGGTCGAAGCGCAGGGTGTCGCCGTCCCGCAGCAGGCCCATCACGCCGCCGGAGACGGGCTCGGGCGAGAACAGCGAGATCCAGGGCGACTCCACGCCGGCCTTCGAGGGCGGCAGCCCGTCGGTGAGGACCGGCACGTCGAGGCCGGCCTCCGCCAGCGCCGCGCCCAGCCCGTCCAGGGCGAGCAGCCCCGGTCCACCGCGCGCCCCGCACCCCGTCACGACGAGGAGGTCCCCCCTCCACACGCCGCCGTCCAGGACCGCCTCGACCGCCTCCCGCTCCGAGGCGTAGACGCGGCACTCGCCGGCGATCTCCTCCAGCAAGGCGTCCGCCTGGCAGACCACCTCCGTCCCCGACGCCCGGCCGCGCGGGAGGGAGAGGCGACGCGCCCCGCCTCCGGGAGCGGGGGCGCCGCGGGCAGGCCCTCCTTCAGAGGCCCCGCCACCGTCGACGCGTCGTTGAGGGAGTCCCCCAGGGCGGCGAGCAGGCCGGCGGCGCCGTGCTCCCGGAGCCAGCCCGGGTCGGCGACGGCGGGGCTCTCGGGGCGAGGACCCGCACCATCGGGGAGAAGCCCGACACCCGGGCCTCCCGCGCCACGGCGGCGAGGTGAACGATAAGCTCCGGTCCCGCCCCCGCGGAGAGCCCGGCCCGAAGCGCGTTCGCGAGGGAGAACGTGCTGACCAGCGCGCCGGACCGCGGAAGTCCGGCCTCGGCCACCCTCGCGACCGTCTCGACCGCCCCCGCGCGCAGGGGAGCGACGCCCATCGCCGCCAGCGCGACCGAGAAAGGGGAGAGCGCCGGCAGCGCGACGGCCGGGAGATCCAGGCGCAGCGCCGCCACGAGCAGGCCGGCGAGGATCCCGGGCTCCTCGGCCCCGAGGACCACCGCGTCGATCGCGTTCCCGGCGCAGAAGAGCTCCGCCCAGTCCGCGACCCACTCCCGCCGCAGCGCGACGCCCCCGCCGGGAAGCTCCACGGGTGGCCCGAAGACGATCGGCTCCACGCCGGCCGCGGCGAGGTCTTCCGGGCTCAGGAGCGCCCCGGAGGGCACCGGAACGAGGACACGGGGCGGTTTGCCGCGTGCCGCGCCGCCGTTCGGCAAGGGGCTACCCGCCGTTCAGCTTCTCCATGAGGAGGGTGCGGACCCGGCCGCCGTCGGCGCTGCCGCGGCTGGCCTTCATGACCTGGCCGACGAGGAAGCCTACGACCTTCTTGTCGCCGTTGCGGACGCGCTCGGCCTCGTCGGGGTTCTCGGCGATGACGCCGTCGACCATGCCGGAGAGCTCGTCGCCGCCGACCGAGGCGAGGCCCTCGCGCTCGACGACCGCGGAGGGGGCCTCCCCCGTCTCGAAGACCGCCGCGAGCACGTCCTTGGCGGCGGAGCGGGAGATCGTGCCGTCCTCGACCAGCCCGATAAGCTCGACCATGTGCCCGGGGGTCGCCTTCGACCCGGAGACGTCCGTGCCGGACTCGTTCAGGAGGGCCCGGAGGTCGCCCGAGACCCAGTTTGCGGCCTGCTTCGGGTCGGCCCCGCCGGCGACGGCCTCCTCGTAGAACGAGGAGAGGTCGCGGTCGGCGGTGAGGACGCCCGCGGCGTAGTCCGAGAGGCCGTAGTCCCTGACGAAGCGGGCCTTCTTCTCGTCGGGGAGCTCGGGGAGGCGTTCCCTGATCTCGCGCACCCACGCCGCCGTGAGCTCCAGCGGAAGCAGGTCCGGCTCGGGGAAGTAGCGGTAGTCGTGGGCGAACTCCTTGCTGCGGAGCTCGTGGACCTCGTCGGCGACGGGGTCGTAGTGGACCGTCGCCTGCTCGACGCGCCCGCCGCTCTCCAGGATCTCGCGCTGGCGCTCCAGCTCCCGGACGATGCCTCGCTCGACGAAGCGGAACGAGTTCATGTTCTTGAGCTCGGTCTTGGTGCCGAAGGAGCCGTCGGGGTTGCGGATGGAGACGTTGGCGTCGCAGCGCATCTGGCCCTTCTCCATGTCGGCCTCGGAGACGCCGATGGCCTGGAGGATGGCCTTGAGGTGGTTCGCCGTCGCCCTCGCGGCCTCCGGCGAGGGGATGTCAGGCTCGGTGACGATCTCTATGAGCGGCGTACCCCCGCGGTTGAAGTCCACCATCGAGCCGACGGAGCCGTGCATCCGGCCCGACTCCCCGACGTGGACGTTTTTGGCGGCGTCCTCCTCGAGGTGCAGGCGGGTGATGCCCACGCGGATCGTCTCGTCGCCCACCGGCACGTCGAGGTGGCCGCCCGTGCAGATCGGGAGGTCGAACTGGGAGATCTGGTAGCCCTTCGGCAGGTCCGGGTAGAAGTAGTTTTTGCGCGCGAAGACGGACCTGTCGGCGACCTCGCAGTTGAGCGCGAGCCCCGCCATCGCCCCGAGCTCGACGGCCTTCTCGTTCGTGACCGGGAGCGCCCCGGGGTGGCCGAGGCAGACGGGGCAGGTGTGCGTGTTCGGCTCGTCGCCGTAGGTCACGCGGCAGGAGCAGAACATCTTCGTCCGGGTCGCGAGGTGCACGTGGAACTCGAGCCCGATGACCGCCTGATAGGTCCTTCTCTCCTGTGTCTGCACCCCGAAAACCCTCTGTCTAGCTCTCACTACCCTGCCTGATTCTAACATTCGCCCCCGGCGCCAGATGCGGGGTCGGGCCCGCTCGGGCCCCGCGCGGAGCGTGTTAACATCGTCCGCTGCTGAAGCTGTCGGCGGAGAGCAAGGAGGATGCATGGACGGCGGGCACGGCAGCGCGCACCTCATAGTCCTGCGGGGTCCCAACCTCGGCGCCCTGCACCGCCTGGAGGGGACCGAGGTCGTCGTGGGCGGCGACCCGTTCCGGGCGGGCGTGGTGCTCAACGACTCGCGGGTCGCGCCGGCGCACGCGAGGATCTTCCCCGGGCCCGGAGCGCACTACTTCGTCGAGCCGCTCGCGGGGGGGCCCGGCCGCACGGAGCTCAACGGCGAGGCCCTGATCGCCGCGCGCCCCCTGCGCGACGGCGACAGGCTCGCCCTCGGCGAGAGCCTGCTGGAGTTCTCCGAGCCCGACGCGCTGAAGGCAGAGCTCAACGAGAGCCTCCGGCGGGCGCTGAACGAGGACCACCTCACCGGGCTGCTCTCCAAACCACGCTTCGACGAGGAGTTCGAGGGGGCGCTCGCGGCGGCGCGGGCGAGGGAGGAGCCGCTCGGCGTCATCATGGCGGACGTGGACAACCTCAAGGAGATCAACGACGAGCACGGCCACCTCCTCGGGGAGTTCACCGTCGGGGAGGTCGGCCACATCCTCGATGCCGTTCTCGGGGAGGGACGCCGCAGGGCGACGCGCTTCGGCGGCGACGAGTACCAGGCCATCCTGCCCGGCGAGGACGCCCCGGCGACGGCCGCGCTGGCCGAGAGCGTCCGCAGCGCCGTCGAGGAGCACACCTTCGAGCGCGACGGCGTCACGGTAAGCCCCACGCTCTCCGTGGGCACGGCCGCCCACCCCGAGGCCGGATCGACGACCGACGACCTCACCCGCGCCGCCGACCGCGCCCTCTACCGCGCCAAGCAGGCCGGCGGCAACACCGTCAGCGAGTAGGCGGCGGCCGGGCGCCGACCATTCGTTCCCGCGTGGAGCGCTATGGCTCGCGCAGGAAGTCCAGGAGGAGCTCGTTCACGCGTTCGGGGCGATCCTCCGCCACCCAGTGGCTCGCGTCCGGGAGGCGCTCGACGCGGAGGTTCGGCACCCATAGCGGGCCGGGCTCGGCCAGCTTCGAGCTGAGGAAGCGGTCTCTCTCGCCCCAGATCACGAGCGTCGGAGCCGCTATCTTCTTCAGCCCGACCTGCGCCCGACGGGGGCTCCGGAGGAGCGCGCGGTAGTAGTTTATGGTGGCGGTGAGGGCGCCCGGCCTCGCCATCGCCTCGGCGTAATGCTCGACGTCCTCCTCGGAGATGGCCCCCGGACGGACCGGGTCCCTCCGGAAGCCCGCGCGCAGGACGGCGAAGTCGCCCGCGCCGAGGGTCTTCTCCGGGAGGCGCGGGAGCTGGAAAAAGAACACGTAGAGGCTCCGGAGCAACTGTTCGGGCATCGTGAGGCCGTCCATGAAGCGCGAAGGGTGCGGCACGTTGAGGATGCCGAGCCTCCTCACGCGCTCCGGGTAGCGCATCGCGGCGAACCACGCGACGATCCCGCCCCAGTCGTGCCCGACCACGGCGGCACTCTGCTCCCCGCGCTCCGCGATGAGGCGCTCGACGTCCCGCGCGAGCCCGTCCACCCCGTAGTGCTCGACCCCTTTCGGCTTCTCCGAGAGGTTGTAGCCGCGCATGTCCGGGGCCACGACGCGGAGGCCGTCCTCGACCAGCGCCGGGATCTGGAAGCGCCACATGCGGTGGGTCTGCGGGAAGCCGTGCAGCAGCACCACGAGCGGCCCCTCACCCGCCTCCACGTAGTGCAGCCGTACGTCTCCGAGGTCCGCGTATCCGCTCTCTGGGTTCATCCCGGTTCTCTACCCGTTTGCCTCCCACGCATTCCGGGCGCCGCCCCCGGCACCAACACTTCTTCACGAGACCGTAACCGCCGGTTAAGGGAACCACGCTCGGTGCGTGGCAAACTTACGGGAAGGAAAAGGGTTGTAAGCGAGGAGGCCGTTATGGGGCTGTTCGGGCGGCGAGAATCGAAGACCTGCTGGGTGAGAAGCTCGACCGACGATCCGTGCGGCCGGCCCGCCACGGTCGAGATCCTGGGCGTCCCCTTCTGCGAGAGCTGCGCCCAGGAGTACGAGGAGTACGCGGCGATCGGGACGCTGACCGACCCCGTGCCGGAGAGCGAGCTCCTCAGGCTGCGCGAGACCTCGCTGGTCGAGAGCCTGAGGAGGCTGCGCCGGGAGCGCGCCTCGCGCGTCGGCCCCCGGGGGGCGTCACCCCGGGGCCACAAGGTCTGACGCGCCCACCTCGCGTAAGGCGAAAGGTTACGGCTTCAGCGCGAAGTCGAAGTCCGCGACCTCTTCCACCGCGCGGGCGGCGCGCAGCAGCATCGGTTCCGTGAAGTGGTCGCTTATAAGCTGGACGCCGACGGGTAGGCCCTCGCTCAGACCGCCGGGGACGCTAATGGCGGGGAGGCCGGCGAGGCTCACGGGGACGGCGCAGATGTCCTGGGCGTACATCGCCAGGGGGTCGCCGGTCTTCGAGCCGATCTCGAACGCCACCGACGGCGAGGTCGGGGAGACGAGCACGTCGTAGCGCGAGAAGGCCGCCCGGAAGTCTTCGATGATCTTGGTGCGCACCTTCTGGGCCTGGGCGTAGTAGGCGTCGTAGTAGCCGGAGGAGAGGGCGTAGGTGCCGAGCATGATCCTGCGCTTCACCTCGTCCCCGAAGCCCTCCTCCCGCGTCTGGCGGTACATCTCGTGCACGCCCCCGGCCGGGACCCGCAAGCCGTAGCGCACCCCGTCGAAGCGCGCGAGGTTGCTGGAGACCTCGGCCGGAGCCACGATGTAGTAGGCGGGCAGCCCGTAGCGGGAGTGCGGCAGGCTGACCTCGCCGACCTCGGCCCCGGCCCCTTCGAGGCCCTTGACCGTCCTCTCGACGACCTCGCGCACGCCCGGGTCTATCCCCTCGCCCATAAGCTCCGTGACGACGCCGACGCGCAGCCCGGAGACGCCGCCTTCGAGCTCCGAGAGGTAGTCCGGCACCTCGACGTTCGCGCTCGTCGAGTCCTTGGGGTCGTGTCCGGCGATGGCCTGCAGGAGGAGCGCCGAGTCGCGCACGTCGCGGGTCATCGGCCCGATCTGATCCAGCGAGGAGGCGAAGGCGATGAGCCCGTAGCGCGAGACGCGCCCGTAGGTGGGCTTGAGCCCGACGATGCCGCAGAGCGCCGCCGGCTGCCTCACGGAGCCGCCGGTGTCCGTCCCGAGCGCCCACCAGCCCTCGCCCGCCGCGACCGCCGCGGCCGATCCGCCGGAGGAGCCGCCGGGGACGCGGCCGAGGTCCCAGGGGTTCCTCGTCACGCCGTAGGCCGAGTTCTCCGTCGAGGAGCCCATGGCGAACTCGTCCATGTTCGCCTTGCCGACCATCACGAGGTCCTCGCCGTAGTTGAGGAGCGCCGAGGCGTCGTAGAGGGGCTCGAAACCTTCGAGGATCTTCGAGCCGCAGGTCGTCCTGACGCCGCGCGTAGAAAGGACGTCCTTGACGGCCATCGGGACGCCGTCCCAGGGCTTCTTCGCGCCGTCCCCCTCGTCGACGCGGGCGGCGCGGTCCAGCGCGATCTCCGGCGTCGTGGTCACGAAGGCGTTCACCTCGCCCTCGACCTCCTCGACGCGCGCGTTCGCGACCTCCGCGGCCTCGCGGGCCGAGACGTTGCCCGCCGCTATCTCCCGCGCGAGCTCGTAGGCGGTGAGGCCGAGGATATCTCCCGCCACGCTAATCGATCCTCGGGACGCCGAAGAGGCCGTCGGCGTCGTCCGGGGCGGGCCTCAGGGCCTCCTCGCGCGGGAGCTCCCGGTGCGGCTCGTCCGGCCGGACGACGTTCGTCAGGTTCAGCGGGTTGGACGTCGGCGGGACGTTCGCGAGGTCGAGCTCCTGGATCTGCTCTATCGAGTCCAGGATGGCCCCGAGCTGCCCGCTCATCTTCTCCACCTCGGCGTCCGTCAGCCCCAGCCGCGCCAGATTGGCGACGTTGCGCACCTGCTCCTCGGATATCATCTAAAAAACCTCCGGCTTTCGCGTTGCTTGCGCCTATCTTAGCGCAGGCGTCAGGGGGTAATCGGGCGCGGCTAGACGATCGAACGAACGACCCCGCCGTCGGCGCGCAGGGAGGCCCCGTTCGTCGCCGAGGAGAGAGGGCTCGCGACGTAGGCTATGAGCGCCGCGACCTCCTCGGGCTCGATGAACCGGCCGAGGAGGGACGAGGGGCGGGCCGAGCGGAAGAACTCGTCCTCCATCTCGCTCTCGCTCAACCCCTGCGCCTCGGCCATCTGCCCGACAAAGGTCGTCACGCCCTCCGAGGCGGTCGGGCCGGGCAGGACGGAGTTGACGGTCACGCCCGTGCCGGCGGTCGTCTCGGCGAGGCCGCGCGCCACGGCGAGCTGCGCCGTCTTCGTCGTCCCGTAGTGGATCATCTCCGCCGGGATCTGCACGCCCGACTCGCTGGAGACGAATATGATTCGGCCCCATCCCCGCCCCGTCATCCCCGGCAGGTAGGCTCGCGCGAGCCTGACCCCGCTCATCACGTTCGTCTCGAAGAACCGGAACCAGTCGTCGTCCGTGATCTCCGCGAAACCCTTGGGCTCGAAGATCCCGAGGTTGTTGACGAGAACGTCGACCTCCGGCACCCGCCGCAACAGCTCCTCCACCCCCTCGGCCGTCCCGAGGTCCGCCGCGACCCCGGCCACCTCGCCGCCCGAGCCGTCCAGCCCCTCGCGCACGCGCCCTACGGCCCCCTCGACCCTCTCGACGGAGCGCCCGTTCAGCACGACGGAGGCCCCTTCCCTAGCGAGCGCCGAGGCCGCCGCAAGGCCGATCCCGGCGGTAGACCCGGTCACCAGAGCGCGCTTGCCCGTAAGCTGCAAATCCATGGGAGATACTCCTGTTCGCCGGCGGATACACGGCCGCGAAGGCGGCCACGGTCGGCATGCTACCACCCGAGACGCCACCTACCGCGCGAAGAGCCGGAGCACGAAAGGGCAGCCCCGCACGACGTATTCGTCTCCTCGGTCGGCTCCTCCGGGTTGTGGCTTTCCGCCAGGGAGATCGGGCGAGGGGCTCAGGGGCTTCGCTACCTTCTCAGGCGGCGCTCCGCTCGATCAGCACCTCCGACCCCAGCGTCCGCTTGACCGGGCACTGGTCCGCGATCTCCTGGAGCCGCTCGCGCTGCTCCGGCTCCAGGGGGCCTTCCAGCTCGATCTCGAGCTCCAGGTGGTCGAGCCTGCCGCTCTCCGTCTCGCACTCCGCGCAGTCTTTGGCGTGGATCCTGCGGTGTCCCAGGCCCACGGTCACCGCCTCCAACGGCCACCCCTTGCGATCGGCGTACATGCGCACCGTCATCGCGGTGCAGCTCCCGAGCGCGGTGAGCAGGTAGTCGTAGGGGGTGGGACCGGCGTCGGTGCCGCCGAGATCGGTCGGTTCGTCGGCGACCAGGGCGTGCCCATTCGCCATCACCTCGGTGCGCAGGCCGCTCTCCGTCCGCACCACCACGCCGTCGTTTCTCTTGCCCATACCCCACCTCTTCCTCTCCGCGCTAGATCCTCCCGTAGCCGATGGCTCCCCCACCAGCTTGAAAGCTCCTCCACTGCAACCAAATACCCTGCCGCGAGGCCGGCTAAGCTCCCCAGGCTTCGTGTAAGCCTTGCGCGCCTCCAACGAGCGAGGGGCGGCGTGGGTCGACGCGTTCGGCGCCGAGGTATTCGTCGTCGAGGCGGATCGAGGCCAGGGACGCGTAGAGGCGTCCCCGTCTGCGAGCCTCGTAGAGCGCCCGGCGGTGGCCTAACCGAGCGAGGAGCCGTCCGCTTGGGCCTGTGCCGCCTGCAAGGTGTTGTAGAGGAGCATGGCGCGGGTCATCGGGCCGACGCCTCCGGGGACGGGCGAGATCATGGACGAGATGGGCTCGACCTCCTCGAACCGGACGTCCCCCACGAGGCCGCCGCCCTCCCTGCCGTGGATGCCGACGTCCACGACCACGGCCCCCTCACCCACGTGCTCCGCCCCGACAAACTCACGCCGTCCGGCGGCGACCACCAGGATCTCCGCCCGCCTGGTCGCCGCCGCGAGGTCGCGGGTCCTGGAGTGACAGACCGTGACGGTCGCGTTCTCCCGCAGGAGAAGCTGCGCGAGCGGCTTCCCGACGAGGTTGGACCGCCCGACCACGACGGCCTCCCGGCCCTCCATCTCCACCCCGCTCCGCCTGAGAAGCTGTATCACCCCGTGGGGCGTACACGGCAGGAGGCTCGGCAGCCCGACGGCGAGCCTCCCCGCGCTCAGGGGGCTCAGGCCGTCGACGTCCTTCGACGGGTCGATGGCGGACACCAGGGGCGTGGCGTCCAGGCCTTTGGGGAGCGGGAGCTGGATGAAGAAGCCGGAGATCCCGGGGTCGGCGTTCGACTCCTCGACGAGCGCGGAGATCTCCCCCTGCGGGGTCTCCGCGTCGAGGCGATGCACCCTCGAATCTATCCCGACCTCGGCGCAGTCGCGCTCCTTCATGCGCACGTAGGTGGCCGACGCGGGATCGTCGCCGACGAGCACGACGTCGAGGCGGGGCCGGAGGCCGCGCTCGACGAGCTCCGCCACCCCTTCGGCGACCTCCGCCCGTATCCCGGCGGCGGTCGCCTTCCCGTCCAGAATCTCCGCCATCCCGAAAGGCCTAAAAGGCCGCGAGGAGTTGGGGGGCTACCTGCTTTTTACGGCTCATGACGCCGGGCAGGTTTATGACGCTGTCTTCGGCCTTGGTGTCGAAGGCCCGCTCCACGGCGGCGCACTCCCCGACGCAGAGGAGTTCGGTCCCCTGTCCGATGATGTCCGTCACCATCAGCGCCGCGAAGAGGTAGCCGTTCTGCTGGCGCACCTTCTCCAGGGCCCCCATCAGCTCCTCCTTGCGCTCCAGCAGCCCGGTCCCGACGGTCTCGATCTGGGAGACGCTCATCCTCTCGCCGGAGTCCGAGCCGTACTCCTTGAGGTCGCGGTCCACGATCTCCTCGGGCGTGAGGTCCGAGACGTCGGAGGAGGCCTCGAACATCTCCATCCCGAACTTCTCGGCCTCGACGCCCAGGAACCCCTCCAGGTAGCGCACTACCTCGTGGTCGCGCTCCGTCGTCGTCGGGGAGTTGAGGACTACCGTGTCCGAGAGCACCGCGGCGAGCAGCATGCCGGCCGTCGCCTGCGTCGGCTCCAGCCCGTTCTCCCGGTAGCGCTCGACCACGAGCGTCGCCGTCGAGCCCACGGGGTCGAAGGTCGCGGGGATCGGGGTCCTCGTCTGCACGTCGCCGATGTGGTGGTGGTCCAGGATCTCCACGACCTGGGCCTCCTCCACCCCCGGCACGCTCTGCCCCCTCTCGGCGTGGTCGACGAGCAGGACGCGCCGCGGCTCGGGGTTCAGGAGGTCCGTCCTGGTGACGATGCCCAACGGTTTGCCGTCGCCGTCCACCGCGATCGCCGCCCGGTAGTGGACCTCCATCACCCGGTCGGTGATGTCCGTGATCAGCTCGTCCGGGTCGACGGTCAGGGGGTCTTCGGCCATGATCTCCCAGCACGGCACCGAGAGCTGTATCATCCGGCTCGTCACGTATGAGTCCAGCGGGCTGAGGACCACCGTCGTCCCCTTCTGCCGCCCGAGCTCGATGACGTCCTCCTCCGGCCGGATCCCGTTCGAGACCACGAGCACCCCGGCGCCGAGCTCTATCGCCCGCCGCTGGCCGTCCGGCCTGTCGCCTATCACGACGATGTCCCCGGGCTCCATGGACTGGCCCATCGTCTCGACGCTCATGGAGATGACCCAGAGCTTCCCGCCGGCCTCCTTGTCCTCCCCGGCGAGCAGCTCGCCCTCCAGGACCTCGACCATCGAGCCGACGCTGACCGGCGTCGCGGCGAACGTCGAGGGCTCCCTCGACTCCCGCGTGTACATCCTGGCCAAGCCCCGCTCCGTCACGATGCCGACGAGCGCGCCGTCGTCGTCCACGATCGGCACCTGGCTTATGTCCCTCTTCGCCATCGCGAGCCCGACGTTGCGCAGGGGATCGTTCCTGTGGACGGTCGCGATCTCCTTGCTCATCACGTCCTTGACCCGCAGCTTGATGTGCTTGATGAGCTTGGGCTCTACTGCCCCGCTCCGGTCCAACGCCCACCTCGTCTGGGCGTTGACGTCGCCGAGCCTCGCCGGGGCGTAGACGTCCTCCGGGTTCAGCTTCCCCTTCAACTCCGCGTACCCGATCGCGGAGGCTATCGTGTCCGTGTCCGGGTTGCGGTGCCCGGTGACGTAAACGTGCGCCATGATGATGCTCCTCTCTCCCTACAAACCCCGGCGCGGCAGCGCCCGCGCACGGGTCCCCGCGCCCGTGCCATCGTTGGGCGGCAACCACGGACGGAGTCCGCCAACCCGTGCAAGAGCCGCGTTCACCGCCGGAATTCTAGCCGTTTTTCGCGGTCCGGGGTCTCTGCGGGGCGACCGGGGCGGCCCTACGCCCACGAGAGCTACCCGGCGCGGGCCGGATCTAGACCTTGCTCAGGGGCGCTATCTCGGGGACGAGCGTCTTCTGCTCGGCGCCGAAGCGGATCACGACCTTTCCGGCCGACGCCTCGACGACCTCCCCGACGCCGAACTTCGCGTGGCGCACCTTCTCCCCCGGCGCGAACGTCGCCGCCCCGGACGCCGCGGCCGAGGAGCCCGTCCGTCTCCCGCCGAAGCCGCCCGCGCTCCCCCAGCCGCCGAGCCTGCTGCTCCCGGCGCCCCGCGAGACTCCGGGGACGGAGCCCGCCTTGAGCTCTTCCGGAATCTCCGAGAGGAAACGGCTCGGCATCTGGTACTCCCGCTCCCCGTAGGTCGAGCGTATCCTCGCGTAGGAGAGCGTCAGCGCCTTCCTCGCGCGCGTGATCCCGACGTAGAAGAGCCTCCGCTCCTCCTCCAGGTTCTGCTCGTCCAAAGACCGCGCGTGCGGGAAGGTCCCCTCCTCCATCCCCACGATGAACACGTAGTCGTACTCGAGCCCCTTGGCATTGTGGAGCGTCATCAGCGTCGCCCGTCCCTCGCCCGTGAGCTTGTCCGCCTCGGAGAACAGCGCCTGCTCCTGCAGGAACCCATCGAGGCTCGGCTCGAGCTCCACCCGCTCGTACTCCGCGGCGGCGTTCACGAGCTCCACGAGGTTCTCCATCCGCGACTCCGCCTCGACCGTCCCCTCGGCCTCGAGCTCCTTCCGGTAGCCCGACTCGTCCAGCACGGCCCCGAGAAGCTCGCTCGGCCCGATCTCCTTCGCCGCGACCCGCCAGCCCTCGAAGAGCGCGTGGACCTTCTCGCAGGCCTTCCGGGCGGCGCCCGTGAGCCCCGCCGCGTCGGCCTCCATCAGGGCGTCGTAGACCGAGATGCCCTGGCGGTTGGCGTACTCCTGCAACCGGCCCACCGAGGTCGCCCCGAGGCCCCTCTTCGGGACGTTGACGATCCTCTCCAGCGAGACCGAGTCGGCCGGGTTCGAGATCACGGAGAGGTACGCCATCGCGTCCTTGATCTCCGCCCGCTCGTAGAACTTCACGCCGCCGACGATCTGGTACTGAACCCCCTCCCGCACCAGCACGTCCTCCAGCGTCCGGCTCTGCGCGTTCGTCCGATAGAACACCGCAACGTCCCGCAACGACCTCCCGCCGTCGACCAGCCGCTGTATCTCCGAGACGACGAACCGCGCCTCCGCGTAGTCGTCCGCGGCCGTGAACAGGCGGATCCTCTCCCCCTCATCCCCCGCCGTCCACAACTCCTTGTGCTTGCGCGAAGCGTTGTTCGCCACCACCGCGTTCGCCGCGTTCAAAATGGTCTGCGTCGAACGGTAGTTCTGCTCCAGCTTGACGACCTTCGCCTCCGGATAATCCCGCTCAAAGTTCAATATATTCGAAATATCAGCTCCGCGCCAACTGTAGACCGACTGGTCATCATCACCGACTACGCAAAGGTTACGATGTGCGGCGGCAAGCGTGTTGACGAGGCGGTACTGGGCGTGGTTGGTGTCCTGGTACTCGTCGACGTGGATGTACTTGAAGCGCTTCTGGTAGCGCTCGCGGACCTCCGGGAAGACCTCGAAGAGGGCGACGGCCTGCATGATCAGGTCGTCGAAGTCCATGGCGTTGTTCTCGTAGAGGCGCCTCTGGTACAGGTCGTAGACCTCTGCGACGTTCTCGGCCATGTAGCCCTCGGTCTGGGTGAGGTAGTCGTGGGCGTCGAGGAGGCGGTTCTTGGCGTCGGAGATCTGGGCGTGGAACGAGCGCGGGTTGAAGCGCTTCGGGTCCTTGCCGAGCTCCACGATGCAGCGGCGGACGAGGCGGACCTGATCCCCCCCGTCGTAGATCGTGAAGCCGGACTTGTACCCGAGCTTCTCGGCGTGGACGCGCAAGATCCGCACGCAAAAGGCGTGGAAGGTCGAGACCCACATCCTCTTCGAGTCCGGCCCCACGAGGAGCGCCACGCGCTCCTTCATCTCCAGGGCGGCCTTGTTGGTGAAGGTGATGGCGAGGACCTCGTCGGGCCCCGCGAGCCCCTCTTCGAGGAGGTGCGCGATCCTGTGCGTCAGGACGCGCGTCTTCCCGCTCCCCGCGCCCGCGAGGATGAGTAGGGGACCTTCGGTGGTCGTTACGGCGTCGAGCTGCGTGGGGTTGAGTTGATCTAGAAGCACGATGCGGAGTATAGCAAGGAGACCCCGCCTTACCGACGGTGTTCTTGACGTGGCCGAAGCTCGTGCAGGAGCACCGTCACCTCGCGCTCCCCCGACGCGACGGTCGCCTCTTCCGTCGAAACCGCGAAGCCCCGCCCCTCCATCTCCTCCAGGAAACTCGGCGCGGGATTGCGGCGCGGATCGGCGACCACGGCGCTGGCGCCGGGCTTGAGCAGCTTCGGGATCAGGGCGGCCAGCAGGGGCACGTTCCCCCGCTCGTAGAGGACGTCGGCGGCGACGACTAGGTCGAAGGAGCCCTCCAGGTCCCCGAGCCCGGGGGTACGCCAGTCGAGGAGGCGCGTCTCCGGGTAGCGGCCCAGGTTCGTCTGCGCGTTGTACGCCGCGAAGTCCAGCGCAGCCTCGTAGTGGTCCGTCGCCAGCGCCCGGGCGCCGCGTTCGAGCGCGGCGAGGTTCGGGAGACCGACGCCGCAGCCCAGCTCGATCACCCTCCGGCCCGAGAGGTCCTCGCGGTCGAGGCGTCGGGCGAGGGCCGTGGCGCTCGGCCAGAGCTCGGCCCAGTACGGGAGGCGCTCGTCGCGGGCGAACTCCTCCTCATCGAGGAGGGCGTCGGCGGCGACGGGATGGGTTATGAGGTAGGTCTTCTCCCCGACCTCGACGGGGGACGTGGTGATGCCGGTCCGGCCGCGCAGGTGCGCCTGCAGGACCTCGAAGCTCCGCCGGTCTCCCAGGGTTACGGGGCTCTAGCGGAGGGAGGAGGCGAAGGGGGACTGCGCCTCGGGGGTCTCGGTGTCCCTGGCGGCGGCGTGGGCGGCGCGGTTCGCGCGCTCCTCGGCGGCGATCTGTGCGATGGTGTAGCGGCCGAAGACGCCCTCGAGGGCCTCCCGCGCCTCGTCCCAGACCTTGCTGGTTACGCACAAAGGGGCGTCGGCGATGTAGCACTGGCCGCCGGCCGAGCAGCGCGCCGGGCGGACCTCGCCGTCGAGGACCTCGACGATGTCGAGGATCGTGATCTCGCCCGGCGGGATCGCGAAGCAGAAACCGCCCCGCGCCCCACGGCGGCTCTCGAGGATCTTCGCGCGCCTCAGGTCGCCGAAGATCTGCTCCAGAAACCTCTCCGGGATGCGCTGCCGCCTCGCGACCTCCGTGACCCCGAGCGGAGAGCCACAGTCGTCGAGGGCCAGCTCCATAAGGGCCCGGACCGCGTATTTGCTCTTCTGCGTAAGCCTCAAAACTTCTTCCCGTTCCTAGACGTGCTCATAGGACGTGTTGGAAGGATTGTAGCACACCGCTACTAGCCCAAAGAGCGAAAGGTAGGGGGGATCAGTCCTCGTTGACGTTCAGATCCCGGTCGCGGTACTGGCGCATGGCGCTCTCCATCCGCTCGCCCGTGACCAGAAATACCGTGCGCTCGCCTATGTCCACGCCGTGGTCCGCGATGCGCTCCAGGTAGTGGACCATCAGCGCCGCCCGGACGCGCCACTCCGGGGCGCCTCCCCCGCCGTCGGACGGGTTCGCGACGAGGTTCATCGCCTCCGAGTAGAGCAGATCGACCTTGTCGTCGCCGGCCTCGAGGTCCCGGGCGCGCTCGATGTCGCGGTTCTCGAAGATGTCGAGGCCCTGGCCGAAGAGGTCGCGGGCCGAGCGGGCCATCTCCAGGAGCGCCGAGTGCAGGTCCGGGTCGCGTTCGCACTCGGAGGTCTCGACGATCGCGCGGCAGATGTGCTCGCCCAGGGTACCGGCGCGCACCATGTGGTTGTTGACGGCCTGGATCGTGTAGATCAGGCGCAGGTCGCGGGCGACCGGGGCCTGTCGGGCCTGCAGGATCATGCACTCCTCGTCGAGCTCCGCCCCGCGGCCCTTGAAGCGCGAGTCCACGCCGAGGTCGCGCGAGGCGAGCTCGGCGTCGTAGCCATCCATCGCCCTCGCCATGTCGTCGAGGGTGCTCTCCACCTCGCGGCCGAGGACCACGATCTCCGCTACCAGCCGGTCCAGCTCCTGTTGAAAGGTCTCGCGCGGCAACCCTGGTCCCCTCTAGCCGAAGCGCCCGGTGACGTAGTCCTCCGTCTCCTTGCGGTCCGGGTTGGAGAACATCTTGCTCGTCTCGTCGAACTCCCAGAGCCTACCCGGATCTCCCATGTTCTCGATGTAGAAGAAGCCCGTGTAGTCCGAGATGCGCGCCGCCTGCTGCATGTTGTGCGTCACGATCACGACCGTGTACTTCTTCTTCAGATCCTCCATGGTGTCCTCGATCTTCTGCGTCGAGACCGGGTCGAGCGCGGAGGCCGGCTCGTCCATCAGGATCACCTCGGGCTCCACGGCGAGGGTGCGGGCGATGACCAGCCGCTGCTGCTGGCCGCCGGAGAGGCTGTAGCCGCTCTCCTTGAGCCGGTCCTTGACCTCGTCCCAGAGCGCCGCCTGCTTCAGGGAACGCTCCACCAGCTCGTCCATGTCGCCCCGGTAGCCGTTGATCTTAGCCCCCCACGCGACGTTCTCGTAGATGGACTTGGAGAACGGGTTGGGCTTCTGAAAGACCATGCCGATCCTGCGGCGGATGTTGACGGGGTCCGCGCCCTTGGCGTAAATGTCCTGGCCGTCGAGCGCGACCTTGCCCTCGGCGTAGGCCCCGGGGATGACCTCGTGCATGCGATTCAAGCAGCGGATGTACGTGCTCTTGCCGCAGCCGGACGGCCCGATAAGCGCCGTGACCTTGTTGCGCTTGATCTGCATGTTCACGTCGGTGACGGCCTTGAAGGAGCCGTAGAAGGCAGACAAGTCCTCCACGGTCATGCCGTTCGACTCGGGAGTCTGCTGAGCCCCCCCCTTGGCAACGTCTTTCGAGGTCTCGCGCACCCTCTGCTCCTCCCCAATCCTCCTGATATTTACCACCCCGGCATCTCTCCCTTGGTTTCTCGGATCGCCGCTCATCGACGTGCCTGCCAACGGTTGCGTAGCACGATCGCCACAGAGTTTACCAGCAACAACACGACCATCATCACCACGATCCCGGCCGGGGCCAGCTCGTCCTTGAACTCCGGCCTGAACCGCTGGATGTAGTCGTAGATCTGGATCGGCAGCGCGCCGTAGCGGCCGAACAGCGCCTCCGGCGAGATCGGCGGGGCGAACGTCGCGAACGTGACGGCGCCGACCACGATCAGGGGCGCCGTCTCCCCCAGAGCCCGGCTGAGGGCCAGGATCATGCCGGTCAGGGCCCCGGGCAGGGCGCTCGGCAGCACGTGGTCGCGGGTGACCTCCCACCTCGTCGCCCCGAGGGCGATCCCGCCCTCGCGCACCGAGCCCGGGACCGCCCGCAGGGCCTCCCTCGTCGCGATGATGATGACCGGAAGGACCAGGAGGCTCAGGGTCAGGGCGCCGGCGAGCAGGATCGGCCCCATCCCCGGCACGATGAGCCCGTTCACGAAGAGCCCGAGGCCCAGGATGCCGTAGATGATCGAGGGGACCGCCGCGAGGTTCGATATGGTGACCTCGACGGCGCGGGTAAAGAAGTTGTCGCCCGCGTACTCCTCCAGGTAGATCGCCGCCCCCACGCCGATCGGCACGGTGATGAGCGCCGTGAGCACGATCAGCAGGATCGAGCCGACCAGGGCCCCGTACACGCCCGCGTTCTCCGGCGTGATGGAGCTCAGGCTGGTCAGGAACTGCCCGTCCACGAACGGCAACCCGTCGCGGAACACGTCTACGAGCAGCACCGCCAGCACCACGATCCCGAAGAACGCGGCCGCGGTCACGAGGACCGTGAACAGCTTGTCCGTCAGGTTCCGGTTGTTCGAGGTGTTCTTGAAGGCCGTCTTGTCCTCCGGCTCGCCCGGGCCGCTCCCCCGGGTGGCTACCTCGGTCTGGCTCTCGCTCATCTAGTACGTCTCCCTGAATCGCCGGACAAAGATTATGCTGAGGATGTTGAGGATCAGGGTCATCACGAAGAGCGTCGCCCCGACGACGAAGATGGTCTGGTACGTGATCGTCCCGGCCGCCGTCTCGCCGGTCGAGACGGCGACGATGTAGGCCGTCATGGTCTGCACGGACTCGAGGGGCCCACCGAACTGCGCGAGGTTGCCGGCCGCGATCGCCACGATCATCGTCTCCCCGACGGCCCGCGAGATCCCGAGCACGAAAGACGCCGCGATCCCCGAGAGCGCCGCCGGCACCACGATCCTGGTCGCGACCTCGCGCTTGGTCGCCCCGAGGGCGTAGCCGCCCTCCCTCAAACCCCGCGGCACCGCGTAGATGGCGTCCTCGCTCACCGAGGCGACCGTCGGGATGATCATGACCCCCATGATGAGCCCCGCCGAGAGGGCGTTGAAGGTGCTGATCCCGGTGAAGACGTTCCCGAGCAGCGGGGTGAGGAACGTCAGCGCGAAGTAGCCGTACACCACGGTCGGCACCCCCGCGAGAATCTCCAGCGCCGGCTTGAGCCAGCGCCTGAGCCCCGTCGGGGCGTACTCGCTGAGGTAGATCGCCGCCAGAAGCCCTATGGGCAGCGCCACGGCGGCAGCGATGGCGGTCGTCAACAAGGTCCCGTAGATCAGCGGCAGAACGCCGAACTCCGCCCGGGCGAAACCGGGCCTCCACGTGGTCCCGAAAAGATAATCGAAGATCGGTACCTGCCTGAAAAAGTTGATCGTCTCGAAGATCAGCACGAGCACGATACCGAAAGTCGTCAGGATCGAGAGGTACGCGAAGGCCGCGAACAGCGTCGTGACGCCCCGCTCCCTCAGCTTGCTCGCGCGGACGTTACGACGCCACAGATTGGGATCTCTCTCCCCGCCTCGTCCTGCCTGTACCGACACCCTTGTTACCTCCGAAATGAAAGCGCTTCTGAAAAACGGGTTGGGACCGGCCCGGTGGCCGGCCCCAACTTATACCATCGCAGGGGCCGCCTCGCCCGCGGATTCGGGCTAGGTGGTCTCCTCGCTCATCATCGTCGAGCCGCCGCCGGTGGAGCCGCCGCCGGACTGGAGCGCCTCCTGGAGCGTAGAGCCGCTCTGGAGATCGCCCTCGCCGTTGTAGAGGCTGCCCGTGGTACGGGACTCGTAGCGCTGCTGGACAAGCTGCGACGTCTCCGACGGGAGCGCGATGTAGCCGCCCTGCTCGACGTACTGGTCGAGGTTCGCGAGGTAGTTCTCGACAAACTGCGCGACCGCCGGGTTCTCGTCGAGGGCCTGCGTGCTCACGTAGATGAACAGGGGCCTCGACAGCGGGTAGGAACCGTCGGCGATGGTCTCGGGCGTCGGCTCCACCGGGCCCTCGCCGCCGTCGATGGCTACCGCCCTGACGGCATCCTGGGCGCTCTGGAAGTACGCGTACCCGAAGTACCCGAGGGCGCTCGGGTCGCCCGCGACACCCTCCAGGATGACGTTGTCGTCCTCGCTGGCGTTGTAGTCGGCCCGGCTCGCGCCCTCCTCGCCGTTCACCACCTCGGTGAAGAAGTCGAACGTGCCCGACTCGGTGCCCGGCCCGTACAGCGTGAACGGCTCCGCCGGGAAGCCGCTGCGGACCTGGTCCCACTGCGTGATGCTGCCCTCGGAATCGGGCGACCACATCGTGGAGAGCTCCTCGAGCGTCAGGTCGGTGGCGTAGTCGTTCTCCGGGTTGACCACCACCGAGATGCCGTCGAGCGCCACCGGCAGCTCGACGAACTCGATCCCCGCCTCCTCGCAGGCCTGGATCTCGTCGGACTCGATCGGGCGCGAAGCGTCCGAGATCTGGGTGGTGCCGCCGCAGAACGCCTCGAAGCCGTCGCCCGTGCCGGAGCCGCCGACGGTGACCCTGGCGTCCGGGTTCTCCCCCTGGAAGCCCTCGGCCGCCGCCTGGCTGATGGGCAGCACGGTGCTGGACCCCTCGATGGCGATCTCGCCCGAAGCCGCGCCGCCGCCGCCGGTCTCGCCACCGCCACCGCCGCCGCCGTTACCGCCCTGCTCCTGCTGCTGCCCCCCGCCGCCGCAGCCGGCCAGAACGAGCGCGAACGCAAGCGTCAAAGCTCCTAATAGCACCCTCATACGCGCAACCCTGCTCAAATCACCAGCTCCTCTCTGGACGACCCTCGGGCACCGAGCCACCCTGGTCGAACAAGCCCGATTTCCAACGCGAGATGATAGGGCACGTCGCCCGTTACGTAGTTGCAGTTATGTAAACGGTTCTTTAAATCCGTGTTACATCGTCCGGCGCGGAGCCCGCGTCCCTCAACGAGAGATCGGCGATCACGGGGTAGTGGTCGCTCGGATAGAGCGGGGGCTCGGCGTCCCGCGCGATGGAGTATCCCTCCACCTCCCACCGCTCCCCGCGGGAGCCGTCGCGCAGGAGGATCCAATCTATGCGGTGCTCCTTCGAGGGGTCGCGCCCCCGGAAGCCCTCGCCGCGAAAGGCGTGAAATGTCTTGGCGGGTGCGTGCCCCGCGACGAGGTGGGCGTCCACGAAGCCCGCATCGGAGAAGACGCTCCGGGCCTTGGACGAGGGCTCGCAGTTGAAGTCCCCCGTCAGCAGCACGGGCGCGCCGTCCGCGACGGGACCGTCCAGCCACTCCAGGATGAGCGCGCTCCCCTCGACGCGCGCCCGGCCGCTGACGTGGTCGAGGTGCGTGTTGACGTACACAAACTCCGGGGCTCCGGAGACCGGGCGGAACCTCACCCAGTTCGCCGAGCGGATCTGGCGCGTCTCCCACGAGCCGGAGAAACGGTCCGGCGTCTCGCTGAGCCAGAAGCTCCCGGCGGCCAGCGCCTCCAGGCGGCCCCCGTCCCAGTAGACCGCGTTGTATGCGTGGGGCGGGCGGTTCTCGTAGCGGTGCCCGAGCGCGTGCTCGTAGCCCGCGAGCTCGCGCTCGTAGACGCGCGCGTTACCGTCCTGGAACTCCTGAAAGCCGATCAGGTCCGGCCCCTGGCGCGCGATCGCGCGCACGTTCAGCGCCGCCCGCCGGCGCCAGGCGTTCTCCCCGTCGCGGTGGTAGGAGCCGCGCACGTTGAACGTCATCACGCGCAAGGCACCCTCCGGCGGGGGATCGGCGGGCTCCGGGCGCGGCCGCCCGTCGCGCCGCCCGGATGCCCCCCCGAAGTCCCGCCCGAGAAGCGCCGAGAGCCAGCGGCCCGCCTCCAGTACCCTGCCGGCCCATCCCCGGGCCGCCGAGAGCTCGTCCCTCCCGCAAGCAGGCTTCTGCGCGCCCGAGATAACGGGCGCGCGCGACGGGTTCGGATGATGCAGGTACTCCCCGCTCATGCCGCCCCCTTCGGGCCGCGGGTCTGCCGACGGACGGGCGGAGGCACGCACGGCGTGCTCACTCCCTGTCAGGTTGGATCCACCCACCCCGTCGACCTCTCTCTACAGCTCGGAAGCCCCGAGTTTCCGGCCGCTCGGCACGGCTCCATCGGACCCGGCGCCGCGCCCCGTCCTTTGCGACGGAGCGCTACATACCCCATTTGAGCTAGCCAAAATTCACCGGTTTGTACGAGGGCGGGTCCGCCGGTCCGATGCATCCTATACCCCTGTAACGATGGAAACCAGGCGGCGGGCCTCGCGGGGCCCGCGGAAAGAGCAGGGACCGGTGACGGATCGCAGCAAAACCAACCGGAAGGGGACAAACGACCGATGAAGAGCGTGGCGGGGGCGTTCTCCCCCAGAAAGGCGTGGCGGCCGTTGCTCGGCGGGTTGGCCGCCGCGGCGGTGATGACGGGCGTCATGGCGCTGCCCGCGCGCGCCGAGCTGAACGACGCGGGCCCCATAAACCCCGACAACGGCTTCCCGTTCTGGTACGAGGATGCGCCGGGCGGCACGAAGCTCGACCTCTGCCTCAACCCCAAGGCGGCCGTAACGCCGGAGGACGCGCCGAACCCCGGCGAGCCCATCCCGGGCGGCGGCTACTGCCTGACCCCCTTCGAGATGCCCGACGAGAACACGCCCGTAGCCTTCCCGGAGAACTTCCCCGGCGAGGCCTTCTGGTGGACGAGCGAGGCCCACATAGATCCCCCCGCGGACGACCCCAACGGCCCGAGCGCGCTCCTGGTCCTCGCCCAGGAGGCCGCCTTCGCCAACGAGGAGCCCAAGGAGGGCGACCAGATGAGCTTCGGCCGCATCCGCGTGCGGCTCAACGACGTGGTGCCCGGCGCGACCTACAAGATCACGCACCCCTACGGCGTGGACACGGTGGTCGCCGAGGACAAGGACGGGGACCCGGCCACGCCCAACGACGGCAGGGTCTTCGTCACCGAGGACATCGGCTGCTTCCCGTCCGCCATCACCCCCTGCGACTTCGACAAGGCCCTAACCGGCCGGATCGGGCCGTTCCTGAAGTGGGATCCGGCCGTCGCGCCCGCGCCCCCCGAGGGCTACGTCGGCGACCCCGACGTGCCGCACGAGGTCGTCGGCAGCCCGAACGGCACGAACTTCTTCAAGGTCGAGCAGATAAGGGACGGCGAGGGACGGCCCCTCGCGCAGCCGGTGCTCGTCGGCGAGACGAACCTCTTCGCCGTCACCGGCAAGCTCGCGGAGCTTCAGGTCGCCGCCCAGGCGGTCGGGGCCGACCGCGGCCAGACCGTCTTCAACGACGCGAACCAGGGCGTCAAGCTCGTCGCCTCCGACGAGACGCCGGAGACGAAGATCTACTACACCACGGACGGCTCGGAGCCCGGCGTCGTCGACCCCGAGACCGGACGGATCAGCGGCACGCCCTACTCCGGGGAGGAGATCCGCCTCGGTAGCGACCCGCAGGCCGCCACGGGCACGCCCACGACGGTAAAGGCCGTCGCGATAAACGGCGACCAGCGCTCGAAGCTTCTCGAGAAGACCTACGTGGTCGACCTCGTCGCCCCGAACGTCCTCTTCAGCGACCTCCCGAGCAAGCTCGACGGACCCGGCGACCTCACGATCACGACCTCCGAGAAAGCGCGGGTCTACTACACCACGGACGGCTCGGACCCGAAGGTCGCCACCAACCCGGCCAGAAAATCGTTCGTCTACGATCCCGCCCCCGGGGCCGAGAACGCGGGCAACGTCCTGAACGTCGCCCGCTCCCAGACCGTGCGCGCCGCGGCCGTGGACCTCGTCGCCGACCCCGAGACGGGCCAGGAGACCGAGCAGAACTGGAGCCAGACCAAGAGCCGCAAGTTCACCGTTACCTCCCTGGCGAAGGCCGGCCCGATCAACCCGCAGAACGGCTTCCCGTTCTGGTACGAGGACCACGACGGCACGAGGCTCGACATGTGCCTCAACCCCGTCGCAGCGCCCGAGGCGGGCGGCGGCTACTGCGCCACGCCCTTCGAGATGCCCGCCGACTGGCAGCCCGCCGACGGCGTCGCCTTCCCCGACCGCTTCCCCGGCGAGGCCTTCTGGTGGACCGGCGAGGCCGGCATGGACACCAGCGACAGGGGGTCCGCCGACCTGATCATGGCGCTCGAGGCGGCCTTCCTCAACGAGGAGCCTAAAGCCAGCGACCGCATGGTCTTCGGCCGCGTCCGCATCCGCATCGACGACCTCGTGATCGGCGAGACCTACAAGGTCACCCACCCCTACGGCGTCGACACCTACGTCGCCGAGGACAACGGCAAGGGCGTCGGCGAGATCAACGTCACCGAGGACATCGGCTGCATGATGCCGTCCACGACGGAGCCCTGCGACTTCGACGAGGCGCGCTACTCCCGCGTCGGGCCGTTCCTGACGCTGAAGGACAAGGCCCTCGAGCCGGCGAACGCCCCCGACGGGGGCCGCTACCTCGCCGACCCCGTGCTCGACCAGGACGTGGTCACCGGCAGCCCCATCATGGCGCCCCAGGACCCGACGGACCCCAACTCCCCGATGGTCCCCGCCAACTTCTTCCGGGTCGAGGGCCCCGGCATCTCGGCGGTCGCGGACGAGGAGGCCGGCGCGACCGCGAACCCCAACCGCGGCACGGCCGAACACCCTTACATCCAGACCGACTTCTTCTCGGTGGTCGGCAAGTACTCCGAGTTCCAGGCGGCGGCGAACAAGGTCGGCGGCTTCTACAACACGCCGCAGGGCGTCGTCCTCGGCGCCTCCGAGTTCGACGCGAGGCTCTTCTACAACTTCGACGGCGTCCCGCAGCTCGACGCGAACGGCGAGCCCACGGACGGCACGGAGGAGTTCATCACCGAGGCGCGGGCCAGGCAGCTCTCCGCCGAGACCGGAACCCAGGTGGAGCCGTCCGGCCCCATCTCGATCCCCGACGCGGGCGAGACCACGCTGAGGTACATGGCGACCAGCGCGAGCCGGCCCAGCCCGACGCGGGTCTACGAGGAGACCTACAAGATGGACGCCGAGCGTCCGGTCGTGACGCTGCAGGACGACCCGCAGGCCAGCACGGTGCTCGCGGACGGCACCAGGGTCTTCGAGAACGTCAACCCGGCCGTGAGGCTCGACGTCGCGAACGAGCCCGGCAAGGTGAAGGTCTTCTACACCACGAACGGCTCCGACCCCTCCGACGCCACCAACGTCGACAGGAAGCGCTACGACGCGGCCCAGCCGATAGCGGTCCGTAAGGACACGACCCTGACCTTCTGGGCCGTCGACGAGGCGGGCAACGCCTCTCACGAGCCCGGACAGTTCGGCTCGCAGGCCTACAGCATCAGGGACACGCTCGCGCCTGGCGCGCCGACCGTGGGCCTCGACGCCGCGAGCGACACCGGCGCCTCGGCCAGCGACCGCATCACCAGCGCCACCACCCTCGCCTTCACCGGAAGCGCCGAGCCCGGCTCGACGGTCAGGATCCAGGTGGGCGGCGCCGAGCGCGGCAGCGTCACCGCCGCCGAGAACGGCTCCTTCAGGATCGACGTCGGGCCGCTCGCGCAGGGCGCGCACTCGATCACCGCCACGGCCACCGACCCGTCCGGCAACGGCGGCGCGGCCTCCGGGCCCTACACGGTGACCGTGGACACCCGGGCCCCGTCCATAGCGGCCACCCCCCCGGCCGGCACGTACCCGAGGGCCCAGAACGTCACCCTGACGCCGAACGAGCAGGCGAAGATCTACTACACCCTCAACGGCGGGGACCCCGTCCCCGGAGCGCCGGGCACGATCGAGGGCCGCAGCTTGAGCATCACCGCCAACTCGACCGTCCGGTCCGTGGCCGTCGACGCCGCCGGGAACACCTCGGGGACGTTCGTGGCCGAGTACAGGATCCGGAACGCGGTACCCGCTATCACCAACATGAGCCCGACCGCGACGATAGCCGACCGGACGCCCCTCATAGCGGCGACGGTCCGGGACGGCGACTCGCAGCTCGACAAGGCCAACATCGTCAGGCTCACCGTCAACGGCACGAACATCGCACGAGGCGCGTTCGCCTACAACGCGAACACGGACCGCCTGACGTACCTGAGCCCCAACCGGGCGCCCGGACGCTACAACGTCTCGCTCACCGTCCGCGACGACGACGGGGGCACCACGACGAGAACCTGGAGCTTCAGGATCAGGTAAGCACGACCGGAAGGAGGGAGTAAGGCGCGGGCCCCGCCAGACGGCGGGGCCCGCGCCTTACGTCGGGTCTACTCCCACTCGATCGTGCCGGGGGGCTTACTGGTGATGTCCAGCGCCACCCGGTTCACGCCGGGGACCTCGTTGATGATGCGGTTGCTGATCCGTTCGAGGAGGTCGTAGGGGAGGCGCGCCCAGTCGGCGGTCATCGCGTCGTCGGAGGTGACGGCCCGGATCATGACCGGGTACGCGTACGTCCTCGCGTCGCCCATCACCCCGACTGAATGGATGGCCGGCAGGACGGCGAAGCTCTGCCACAGGTCGCGGTAGAGGCCGGCGTTGCGGATCTCGTCCTGAAGCACGAAGTCCGCCTTCCTGAGGATCTCAAGCCGCTCCCGCGTAACGTCCCCGATGATGCGTATGGCGAGCCCCGGCCCGGGGAAGGGCTGGCGCCAGACCATCCGCTCGGGCATCCCGAGCTCCGCCGCCACGACCCGGACCTCGTCCTTGAAGAGGCTCCGCAGGGGCTCGACGAGGTCGAGGTCCATGATCTCCGGCAGCCCGCCGACGTTGTGGTGGCTCTTTATCTTCGCCGCGTCGCGCGTGCCGCTCTCGATGACGTCCGAGTAGAGCGTCCCCTGCACCAGAAAGGTCGCGTTCTCGGCGATCTTGCCGGCCTCTTCTTCAAAGGTCCGGATAAACTCCTCGCCGATGATCTTGCGCTTCGCCTCCGGGTCGTCGACCCCGGCGAGCTTCCGGAGGAAGCGCTCGCTCGCGTCCACGTGCACGAGCGGCACGTCGGAGTTCTTGCCGAACGCCTCGACTACCTGCTCGGCCTCGTTCTGCCTGAGCAAGCCGTGGTCCACGAAGACGGCGGTGAGGTTGTCGCCTATCGCCCGGTGGACGAGCATCGCGGCCGTCGCCGAGTCGACGCCCCCGGAGAGGCCGATGATCGCGCGCCGGTCCCCCACCTGCTCCCGTACCTTCTCGACGGCATCCGTGATGATGTTGACGGGCGTCCAGTCCGGCGCACAGCCGCAGACCTCGAAGAGGAAGTTCTTGAGGACGTCCATCCCGTACTCCGAGTGCCGGACCTCCGGGTGGAACTGCACCCCGAAGAATCGCTTCTCCGGCTCCTCGAAGGCGACGATGGGGATGGACGGCGTCTCGGCCGTCACCCGGAAGCCCTCGGGCGGGGCGAGGACGGCGTCGCCGTGGCTCGTCCAGGCCTTCTGCTCGTCGGGGAGCCCCGCGAAGAGCAGGCCGTGCTCCTTGACGCGCAGGTCGCTCCGTCCGTACTCGCGGACCTCGACGGGCTCGACCTTGCCGCCCATCTCCAGGGCCATAAGCTGCATCCCGTAGCAGATACCGAGGGCGGGTGTGCCGAGCTCGAAGAGCCGGCGATCCACCCTCGGCGCGCCCTCGCCGTAGACGCTGTTCGGGCCGCCGGAGAGGATGATCCCCTCCGGCTCGCGGGCGAGGATCTCCTCGACGGGCGTGTCGTAGGGGATAAGCTCCGAGTAGACGCGCGCCTCGCGGACGCGCCGGGCGATAAGCTGGGCGTACTGCCCGCCGAAATCGAGGACGAGGATCAAGGCGGGGGCCCTAGCCCATCCCGACCTGCTGGGAGATCTGCTCGAACTTGCCCTCGGTGTGCAACGAGGGCGCGATCATGACCTCGGCCTTCTGGAACTCCTTGATGTTCTGGTAGCCCGTCGTCGCCATGCTGGTCCGAAGGGCGCCCATGAGGTTGCGTGTCCCGTCGTTCTCGTGGGCGGGTCCGGTCAGGATCTCCTCCAGCGTCCCCGTGACGCTCGTCTTGATCCTGGTCCCCCTGGGCAGCGTCGGGTGAAACGTCGCCATCCCCCAGGAGTGCCCCCGGCCCGGGGCCTCCTCGGACTTGGCGAACGCGCTCCCGAGCATGACGGCGTCGGCGCCGCAGGTTATGGCCTTGGCGATGTCGCCCCCGGTCCGCATTCCGCCGTCGGCGATGACGTTGACGTACTCGCCGGTCTCCAGGTAGTGGCGCATCCGGGCGGCGGCGGCGTCCGCGATGGCGGTCGCCTGCGGCACCCCTATCCCGAGGACGCCCCGCGTCGTGCAGATCCTGCCCGGCCCGACCCCCACGAGGACGCCGACGGCGCCGGTCCTCATGAGGTGGAGCGCGGTCGAGTAGCTCGCGCAGCCGCCCACGACCACGGGGACGTTGAGGCGCGGGATAAACTCCATGAGGTTGAGGGGCTCGACGGTCTTCGAGACGTGCTCGGCGGAGACGACGGTCCCCTGCACGACGAGGACGTCGAGGCCGGCCTCGATGGCGGCACCGTGGTAGCGCTCTACCCTTTGTGGGGTGAGGGAGGCGGCGGCTATGACGCCCTGGTCCTTTATCTCCTGAACGCGCCGGAAGACGAGCTCGTCCTTTATGGGCTCGGCGTAGAGCTCCTGCATGACGCGGGTGGCCTTGTGCCCGGGGAGGCTCGCTATCTCCTCGAAGACCGGGCCCGGGTCCTCGTAGCGCGTCTGCAGGCCTTCGAGGTTCAGGACCGCGAGCCCGCCGAGGCGGCCGATGATTCCGGCCGTCTTCGGGTCCACCGCCGCGTCCAGGGCGCTCGCCATGCACGGCAGGTCCATCTGCAGGTTGCCCAGGCGCCAGGAGATATCCACGTCCTGCGGGTCGCGGGTCCGGCGGCTCGGGACGATGGCGATCTCGTCCAACCCGTAAGCTCGCCGGGCCGTTTTACCCTTACCTATCTCAATATCCACGGGAGAGAACCACCTTTCTCGGAGCCCGACGGGGGTACGGAAAAGCCCACGGGATCTCGCCCGTGGGCTCTCGTCGCGTTTCATCCATCACGTACCGCAATCTCGCGCCTAGGTTACACCCCGGCGTCTCCGATGGCAAGGTGAGGGCCTAGATCACGCCCAACAGCCTCAGGACCACGATGACCAGTATGATCACCACCAGGATGGTGATGATCCCACCTACTCCTCCGCGCATGCTCTCACCTCCCCAACCGGTTCCCGACCTACGCGCCCAGGAGCCGCGCTATGACCAGGACCAGGACGATTATGACCACGACGGTGACCACGAGGCTGACGGTTCCTCCCCGCATCAGCGACATCCTTTCCCAACCCACGGTTTCCTGTTGGCGGTGAATTATACCCTTGTTGTTCTTGGCGAAACAAAAAGGGCGGCGCCCCGAAGGACGCCGCCCCTGGAAGCTCCCTGTGGGGAACTCCTTACATCATGCCGCCCATACCGCCGGGCATGCCGGCCGGGGCGTCGTCCTCCGGCTCGGCCACCACGACGTCGGTGGTGACGATGAGGGAACCGATGGAGGCCGCGTTCTGCAGCGCACTCCTGGTGACCATCGCGGGGTCGACCACGCCGGCCGCGACGAGGTCCTCGTACTGGCCGGTGAGGGCGTTGAAGCCGAGGCCGTTGGCCTGGTCGCGGACCTTGTCCACCACGATGGAGCCGTCGGCGCCGGCGTTAGCGGCGATCTGACGGATCGGCTCCTCGAGCGAACGGTGGATGATCCGAGCACCCGTTCTCTCGTCGCCGTCGAGCGTGTCGACAAGCTGGGCAACAGAGCTCTGGGCCTTCAGAAGGGCCACGCCACCGCCCGGGACGATGCCCTCCTCGAGAGCGGCACGGGTCGCGCTGAGGGCGTCCTCGACGCGGTGCTTGCGCTCCTTGAGCTCCGTCTCGGTAGCGGCGCCGACCTTGATGACCGCGACGCCACCGGCGAGCTTCGCCAGCCGCTCCTGCAGCTTCTCGCGGTCGAAGTCCGAGTCGGTCGACTCGAGCTCGGCGCGGATCTGGTTGATCCGGCCCTTGATCCGCTCGGTGTCGCCGTCGCCGTCGACGATGACGGTGTTGTCCTTGGTGATGACGACCTTGCGGGCCCGGCCGAGCTGGTTGAGCTGGGTGTTCTCGAGCTTGAGGCCGAGCTCCTCGGTGATGACCTCGCCGCCGGTGAGGATGGCGATGTCCTCCATCATCCTCTTGCGCCGGTCACCGAAGCCCGGGGCCTTGACGGCCGCCGCGGTGAACGTGCCGCGAAGCTTGTTCACGATGAGGGTGGCAAGCGCCTCGCCCTCGACGTCCTCGGAGATGATGAGGAGCGGACGGCTCGACTGCATCACCGAGTTGAGAACCGGAAGGACGTCCTGGACGTTCCCGATCTTCTGGTTGGCGATGAGGATGAACGGGTCGTCGAGCACGACCTCCATCCTCTCCTGGTCCGTCACGAAGTACGGCGAGAGGTAGCCCTTGTCGAACTGCATGCCCTCGGTGAACTCGAGGTCCATCCCGAAGGTGTTGGACTCCTCGACGTTCACGACGCCGTCCTTGCCGACCTTGTCGATGGCCTCGGCAATAACGTTGCCGATCTCCTCGCTCCGCGCGGAGATCGCACCCACGCGGGAGATCTCGTCCTTGCCCGAGATGTCCTGCGCCTGGCCCCGGATCGCCTCGACCGCGGCCTCGACGGCCTTGTCGATGCCGGCCCTCAGGATGACCGGGTTCGCGCCGGCCGCGACGTTCTTGAGGCCCTCGCGCACGATGGTCTGGGCGAGAACCGTCGCCGTCGTCGTGCCGTCGCCCGCGACGTCGTTGGTCTTGGTCGCGACCTCCTTGACGAGCTGCGCGCCCTGGTTCTCGAAGATGTCCTCGAGCTCGATCTCGCGAGCGATCGTGACACCGTCGTTCGTAATGGTCGGCGAGCCGAACTTCTTGTCGAGTACGACGTACTGGCCCTTCGGCCCGAGCGTCACCTTGACGGCCTCAGCGAGCTTGTTTACGCCCGCTTCGAGTGCCCGGCGAGCCTCGGTGTTGAACCGTAGCTCTTTGTGCGCCACTCCATTCCTCCTCTGCTAGACTACAAACCGCCTGCGGATAAACCGCATTTCGGCACTCTCCACCGGAGAGTGCCAACGCCCGAAGTATAGTCCGCGCCGGGGTACAATTCAAACCATGAGAACGACTCACAATGCATCGGCGGGCGTCTTCGGCACCGACAGGCTGCCGAGCTTGAGCAGGATCCCCAAGGAGCTCGGGCGCGAGGATCGCCCCTGCGAGGCATGCGACAAGACCACGACCCACATCCTGTACCGGGTGCCCAAGAAGGTGGTCTTCGTGTACGTCAAGGACCATCCCGGGAACGTACACGCGACCTGCATCGAGTGCGCCCGCAGCGAGATCCTGACCGGCGAGGAGCGCGAGAGAGCGCTCTCCTCCTCCGACGACCACGAGGGCAGAACAGACTAGAGGGTCTTACCCCACGCCTGAAAGCCGGGAGCGTCGAAACGCCGGGCCGACGACCCCCGGGCGCTAATCCGTCTCTTCGGGCTCGACCGCCGGCTCGGCCTCTTCCTCCTCGGCCGGCGGGGCCTCACCCCGAACCGGCGCGGTCAGGTCTGTCGCGGTCGGATCCCCTCCAGCAGGCTCGCTCGGCGCGGCGCTGATTGGCGGCTCCGGCGCCGCGGCCGGGCTCTCCCGTTCGGCCTTCGGGGGCGCGGGCTCCTCCGCTACCTTGGGCGGCTCGTCTTTAGCCGCGGGGGCGGGCTGCGGCCTCCGATCCGGCCTCGGCTCCCTGGGGACGGAGGCCTTCGGGGGCTCCTCGGAGGGGACGACCCGGTCTCCCTCGGGGCGGTCCTCGGCCGGGCGCTCTCCGTCCCGCCGGCCCTCCCCGCGCTCCTTACCGCCCTGCTCACCGTCCTTGCGGCCGTCCCCCTTCTCCCCGCCGTCCCTCTTGCCTTCGCTCCCGTTCTCGGGGGTGTCCCGGTCGAAGTTAAGGTCCGGGAGGTCGCGCAGTAGGGCGGCCATCTTCTCTTCCAGCTCCCGCCTCAGCGAGAGCTTCTCCGCCTCCTTCTGGGCCTGTTCCGCCTCCTCGGCCTCGCCGCCCTCGCCCTTGCCTTCGCCGCGGTCCTCGCCCGCGTCCCGGTCTCTGCCGCCGTCCCTCGGGCGTTCATTCCGGTCGCCGCCACCCCGAGGGGCGGGGCTGGCGGCGTCGCTGCCGGTGTCGAGGTCTGGCCTCTGGCCGGGGGAGGACGGGGTGGGCCAGTCGGGCTCGCCGGTCGAGGGGGTGGGGTTCGGGCTCTGGGGGCCTGGCAGTACGCGGCGTCGGTGCCGCCGGAGACGGCTCCGCCGTTCCTTTCGAGCCACAGGAGCATCGGGTAGGGGTTCATCGCGCCGGACTCGGCCTCCGAGCGGTCCTCGGAGAGCTCGGCGTCGTACCAGCCGAGGTGCAGGTGCGGCGGGAACTTGCCGCGCGTGACCTCCGGCCCCTCGCCCGTGTCGCCGACCGTGCCGATCTTCTGCCCCGCCCGGACCTCGGTGCCCACGGGGAGGGAGCTCTCCCGGTCCAGGTGGGCGTAGTAGAAGAGGTCACCCTTCTTTATGGGGCCGACGTCGTAGGCGGCCTCCAGCATGACCGCGTAGCCGCCGAGCCTGTTCCAGCCGTTCTCGTTCGACCCGGCCACGGCGACGAGGCGGCCGTCGGTGACGGCGAACTCGGGCGTCCCCGCCGGGCTCATCAGGTCGCTCCCCTCGTGCCCGCCCTGGGGGCGTGCCGCCCCCCAGGTGTCGTCGTAGGAGTCGAAGTACTCCTCCGGCAGCGGGAAGACCACCCGGCTGCTCCGGGGCACGTCCCCGAGGTCGCCGCAGACGGGCTCGGAGGCGGGGTCCCGCTCCAGCGAGGGACGCCGGAACACGGCGGAGGCGTCGTCGGAGGGTCCATCGCCGGAGGGGGCGGCCGGGTCTCCTGCCGCACCCTCGGGCTCGTCTTCGCGGGGAGCGGGTCGGGTGAGGGCCGCCTCGAAGCTCTCCGCCTCGCCGGCCTGCATAAAGCCTCCGAGCCGCGGGTCTTCGGGGCCGATGGCAGACGTCGCCGCGGGCTCGACGGCGCTCGCGGTCGGGACGGCGGGCAGCATCCTCAGGAGGCCGGTCTCCGCGCCCGAGATGCTCAGCTTCAAGACCGCCGCCAGGACGGCGACGGCGAAGAAGACGTAGCACGCCTTCGCGAACCTGGGATACGTCAGCAAGAAGCCCCTCCCTCTCCAACGAGTACGTCCCGGCACCGCCGGAGATCGACGGACGGCTCACACTCTCACAGAGCGGGCGGCGCACGTCAAGGGAGGGACGGGGCGCGCCGGAGGCTAGATGCTGCGGGCGTTCAAGGAGAGGTAGTCCGGGAACGGGAGGGCGGGCGTGGCCGCCGCTGCGGCCCCGATCATGGCCGCGTTGTCGGTGCACAGGGCGGGCGGCGGCACGACGAGCCTCTTCCCGAGCCGGGCGGCCTCGGCCTCCAGGCGCCTGCGCAGCGGGCCGTTCGCCGCGACCCCGCCGGCGACGACGAGGGCCGGGGCGTCCTGGAGCTCGGCGGCGCGCAGGAGCTTGCGCACGAGCGCCTCCACGACGGCGGCCTCGTAGCCCGCCGCGAGGTGCGCAAGCTCCCCGGAGACCTCCTCCGCGTCCATCGCCTTCAGCTTGTAGAGGAGGCTGGTCTTCAAGCCGCTGAAGCTGAAATCGAGGTCGGCCTTGCCCTTGAGGCCGACCGGGAAGTCGTAGCGCGTCGGGTCTCCGCCCCGGGCGGCCTTCGAGAGGGCGGGGCCGCCCGGGAAGCCGAGGCCGAGCATGCGGGCGCCCTTGTCCAGGGCCTCGCCCGCCGCGTCGTCCAGGGTCTCCCCGAGGAGGCTCATGCCGTCCTCGGTCACGCTGTAGAGGGCGGTGTGGCCGCCGGAGGCGATCAGGGCGACGAACGGCGGCTCCAGATCCGGGGCCGCGAGGTAGGCGGCGGCGACGTGCCCCTCCAGGTGGTTCACGGGGACGAGGGGGAGCCTCCTGGCGTAGGCGAGGCCCTTCGCCGTCGAGACGCCGACGAGGAGCGCCCCGATCAGACCGGGCCGGACCGTGACGGCGACGCTCTCGATGTCGTCTAAGCTGGCCCCCGCCTCCGCCAGCGCCGCCTCCACGACCGCGTCCATCCGTTCGAGGTGGGCGCGGGAGGCGACCTCGGGGACGACCCCGCCGTAGCGGGAGTGCTCCGTCTGGGTGTGAACGACGTTCGAGAGCGCCCGCCGCCCCGAGGGCTCCACGACCGCGGCACAGGTATCGTCGCAGGAGGTTTCTATCGCGAGGATCACGGGCTGTTTATAGCATTTCGGCCCATGGGCTCCGCACCCCGGGGAGAACCGGGCGCCGGGCGGAGGACGGGCAGGGCATGTTTTCTCCGGCGGTCGACTCTATATACTGGGTGCGTGAGGGCTTTCTCTTTACTGTTCGCGTTTATCGCGCTGGTGCTGTTGTTGGAGTTTCTGGTCTACGTGATCCGGGGTCCCGTCGACCCGTTTATCGCCGGCGGCATCTTCTTCAGCTTCCTGGTCTGCCTCGCCCCGGCCCTCTACCTCCTCAAGCCCTTCGGGACCTCCGAGGACCTCAGGCGGCGGCGCGAGGCGAGGCGCGAGCGCGAGGGGCGCGACGGACGGCCGCCGGGAGGGCCCCGGTAGCTCCAGGGTCATGAGCACCGCGTCCTCGTCCCCGTAGTACTTCGGCCTGACGCCGGTCTCGACGAAGCCGAGCGAGGCGTAGAGCGTGCGGGCGGCCCCGTTGCTCGGGCGCACCTCGAGGTGCACGCGCCGGGTCTCTCTGGAGGCGGGCGCGTCGAGAGCGGCCCCCACGAGGGCGCGGGCGTAGCCCCTGCCGCGCCGGCCGGGGACGACCGCGACCGTCATCACGTGGGTCTCGTCCGCGACGTGCTTGACCCCGACGAACCCCACGACCTCTCCCCCCTCTTCCAGGACGAGGTAGAGGCCGAACGGGCTGTCGAGCTCGTCGAGCCAGATCCTCTCGCTCCACGGGTTCGGCAGGCTATCCTCGGCTATGCGCAGGACTACGGGTAGGTCCGAGCTCAGCATCGGGCGCACCAGCGGTTCGGGCACGCGGCGCGCTCCGCTCGCCATCAGGCCTTGCTCCACGGGTTGAGGTCGCGGCGCACCTCGGCGTCGGGCTCGCGGACGTACAGCGGGACGACCTCCCCGGCCGGAACGGGCGCGAGGTCGGCCGACAGGGCGAGGCCGGTGGCGGTCACGCGGTGGAGCGGCGAGGCGTCGTCGGGGATGCGTCCCAGCCCCGAGAGCACCTCCCGGTAGCGCACCGCCCCGTCGCCGACGACGAGCGGCGCCCCCCCGGCGCGCAGCTCCGCGGGGCGCACGCAGAGGATCTCCCCGGGGACCCCGCCGTCCGCGGCGTACCGCTGGGCGAAGACCTCGCGGCGCCTGGCGTCGATGACGGCGAGGACGTCGCCCACATCAGCGCTCGCGAGGGCGGGGGCGGCGAGAGCGGCGAGGGTCGAGCCCTTCGAGAGCGGGGCTCCGGTGGCGAGGGCGAGGGAGCGGGCGGCGGCGGCGGCGATCCGGATGCCCGTGAAGGTGCCCGGCCCGACGCCGACGAGGACGCGCTCGATCCCCTCGAGGGTAGTCCCGGCGAGGCCGAGGGCGGCGTGGGCCGCGGGGAGCAGGGCCTCCGAGGCGCCTCGGGACGGGACGGAGATCTCCACGAGCACCTCCCGGGGCCCTTGCGTGGGCTCGTCGGCGGCCCGGACGACGGCGACGGAGACGTCGTTCGTCGAGGAGTCGAAGGCCAGGACCAGCACTACGGGGACCCGTGCAGGCGCGCGGCCGCGGGCCCCGAGAGCCGAACCCGCCGGGTGGTCGGGGTCTCGTGCGCGAGCTCGACGACCGTCGGGGGGTTCTCCAGCAGGCCGAGCGCGGGCTCCGCCCACTCGACGAACGTGACGGCGTCGGAGTCCAGGTACTCGTCGAGCTCCAGGGCGTCCCGCTCGTCGACGCCCTCCAGCCGGTAGAGGTCGAGGTGGTTCACCCGGAGGCCGCGCCCCTCGTAGCCGCGGGCGAACTGGTAGGTCGGGCTCGTCACCCTCTCCCGGACGCCCAGGGACCGGGCGGCGGCGCGCACGAACGTCGTCTTGCCGGCGCCGACCTCGCCCCTCAATACTACGACGTCCCCCGGCGCGAGGACGCCGGAGACGCGCTCGGCGAGGGCCACGAGGGCGTCCTCGTCCACGCCGTGACGCTCCAGGATTCCGGCCATCCCGCCCCTCTTACCAGAGGCCCGGCTGGAGCGGTTCGCGCTCGGCCTCGGCGAGGCCGGCGACGCGGGGCACGTTCAGCGTCTCGTAGGTGGTGGGGCGCTCGGCGGCGAGAAGCTCGGGGAGGCGGGAGAAGTCCGAGACGAGGAGGGCCCGGTCCGCCGGGGTGTAGAGCGCCCGCTGCAGGGAGAGCGTCGGGAAGACGTAGCGCCCGTCCAGCGGGATCGCCCTGCCGCGGATGCGCGAGGCGGACTCCTTGCGGCCCGTCAGGGCGCGGCTCGCGAGGTCGCCCATCGCGACGACCACCTTCGGGTCTATCGCGTCGAGCTGCGCGAGCAGGTAGGGGCGGCAGGCGTTGATCTCGGCCGGCTTCGGGGAGCGGCCCTCGGGGGGCTTGCACTTGACGAGGGTCGTGAGATACGCCTCCTCGCGGGCGAGGCCGACCGAGCGCAGGAGGAGGCGGTCCAGGAGCATCCCCGACGCCCCCCCGAACGGCTTGCCGTCCCGATCCTCGTTGAACCCGGGCGCCTCCCCGACCACGAAGAGCCCGGCGTTGAGCGGGCCCTCGCCGAAGACGACCCGCGTCCTGGAGTTGCACAGGCCGCATCTCTTGCAGCCCAGGGCCTCCTTCTGCGCCTCCGCGAAGTCCAAAGGGCTAGTACGCCTCCGACTCGGGGAGAAAGTACGCGGCGAGCGCGTAGGCCACGAGCGGGATGACGTTGAAGCCGGGGATAAGGACTATCACGAGCACCAGTGCCAGCCTGACCAGGCCGGGCCGCCAACCGTAGCGGTGGGCCAACCCGCCGCACACGCCGGCGATCCATCGATCCCTCGTCGCCCTCTTCAAACCCATAACCAACCTCCGCTTCGGCCCACGACCGGGGCCACCGCACCGCCGTTTAAGACACACCGATAATATCCCCGGCGCAGCCCTTTGTGAAGCGCGACCCGCGCGGGCCCCGTCCTGAGGGCCGCCTGTATACTCTCCGGTGTAACGGCGTTTCGAGGACCGTAGCGAGGTTTCTGTGACCATAGGGACGAGACCATTCACGGCCGAAGAGCTCCTCCGCATGCCGGACGATGGCTCCCGCTACGAGCTTGTCGAGGGGAAATTAAGGAAGATGGCGCCTGCCGGAGATGCACACGGGTACCTGGCTCTGAGAATTGCCTCGCGGCTCGAGCGTCACGTGGACGCCAACGGCCTCGGCCGGACGTACGCAGCAGAGACCGGCTTCAAGCTCTCCTCCGACCCCGACACGGTTCGCGCCCCCGACGCGGCGTTCGTCGGCCGCGAACGCGTGGAGAAGGCGGGGAGGGTGAGGGGCTACTGGCCCGGCGCGCCCGACCTCGTGGTCGAGGTCGTCTCGCCCAACGATACCCACTCCGAGGTGATCGGCAAGGCCCTCGCGTGGCTCGCGGCAGGCAGTCGGATGGTGCTGGTCGTGGACCCCGATAAGTTCACGGTGACGGTCTACCGCTCGCGAGACGAGATCCGCGTTCTCACGGCCGACGCTGGGGACACGATCGACGGCGCCGACGTGGTTCCGGGGTGGACGCTGCCCGTCGGCGAGCTCTTCGCCTAGCGCCGAAGGTCGAGGCCCAGCAGGGCCGCGGCCCGAACCCTCGCCTCGTCCTCCCCGAGCCCGCGCGAGACGAGCAGCCGGATCCGGCCCGCGGCGTAACCGGCGTCGGCGCCCGAGGGGAGGCCCAGCCCCTTCGCGAGCGTCGCGTAGTCCGTCTCGGGGCCTGGTTCGGCGCCGCGGTAGCGCCTCAGAAACTCGACGCAGAGCTCGCGGTGGCGCTCGATGTGCTCGTCCTTGAGGCGGGGGCCCTGGGCGGCGAGGCGGTCGGCCCAGCACAGCACGGCGAGCTCCTCGCCGAAGGGGCCGGCGGCCCGGACGAGCCTCTCGGGGGGGTAGTCCGACCGCTCGTTGCCCATAAAGCCGATCTTGAGGTGCAGCGCCGTGATGGTGGTGACGAGGTCCGTGAGGCGGGCCGAGAGCCCCAGGCGGCGGCAGATGCCGTGCGCGAGCCGGGCGCCCAGGGTGTCGTGGGCCACGAAGATGGCGCGCCCCTCGAACTCCGTGCGCGTGACGGGCTTGGCGACGTCGTGCAGGAGGCCCACGAGCCGGAGCCCCTCGCGAGCCTCCTCGCCCACCCTCGCGCCCAGGCGGCGCTCCTCCAGCTCCGCCTCCACGCGCCGGACGACCTCCAGGGTGTGCCCCAGGGTGTCGAGGTGGTGGAACGGGCCCTGGCTCTGGCCCTCGGCGAGCGAGAGCTCGGGCACCTCGCCGAGCAGGGTCGGGACGTCCAGGGGAGGGGCGAGCGCCGCGTGTATGGAGCCCGTCTCGCCGGTCTTCACGGGGACCCTAGCGCCGCCGCCGCGAGGCCTTCCTGCGGCTGGTGTTCGGGTTCTGGCGGCCCTTGAGCTCGGACGCCGGGATCTCCCCCTCGCCGTCCTCCTCCGAGGCGTCGGCCGGGCGCCGAGCCTTCGCCTTGCCCTGGGGCTGGAGCGCGGCCCTCTGGCGCCTCTTGCGGCGCTCGACGAAGGCGTGGAAGAAGGTAAAGACGACGAAGAGTATGACGGCGTTTATGGCCAGCGGGACGATGCCGCCCGCAGATCCCGGGAAGGCCACGTCCAGCACGTAGACCAGCCCCAGGTATATGAGGACGGTCAGGGCCGCCCGCCTGAGGGCGCCCTTCCAATCGATATCATTGAACATCTCGGTCTCTCCTCTCGACGCGCCGGGGGTTGAGCCCGGTCGTTACCTCGTAGTTTATCGTGCCGGCCCGGCGGGCGACCTCCTCGGCGCGCAGGGCCTCGTCGCCTTGCTCCCCCACGAGCACCACCTCGTCCCCGACCCGGACCCCGCCGTCCGCCCCGAAGACGCACGCGTCCATCGTCACGCGGCCGAGGATCGGCCGGCGCTTTCCCCCAACAAGGGCGAACGCTTCGTTGGAGAGCGCCCGCCTGTAGCCCTCCGCGTACCCGACCGGCACCGTTGCGGCGTGGGTCGGCCTCTCGGCCCGCCACGTCAGGCCGTAGGAGACCCCCTCGCCGGGCGGCACGACCCGAACGTCCGCGACGTAGCTTTTGAGGGCGAGCGCGGGGCGGAGCCCCTCCTCGGCGGGGTCTCCCCCGTCGCCCTTCGGGTGCAGCCCGTAGAGGGCTACGCCGGGCCGGACGCAGCCGTGGTGGGAGGAGGGGTGCCAGAGCGTGGCGGCGGAGTTCGCGGCGTGGACGAGGGCGCCGCCGAAGTCGTGCGCGGCGAGGACGGCCCCGAAGGTATCGAGCTGGCGCCGCGTCGCCCCCGCGTCGGAGTCCGCGGAGGCGAAGTGCGTGTAGACGCCCGCGAGGCGATCCCCGAGCATCTTGCGGGCCTCCCCCACCCCCTCGGGGGCGACGCCCCAGCGGTTCATCCCCGTGTTGACCTTGAGGTGGGCCTCGAGGCCGGGGCGGGCGGAGATCCGCCTCGCGCTCTCGGGCGAGTGGGCCGTGACGGTCAGGCGGGCCCTCTCGGCGAGGGCGAGGCCGTCCGGGAGGAGGTCGGTGAAGACCAGGATGGGGGCCTCGATCCCGGCCCCCCGAAGCTCCGCCCCCTCCTCGGCGGTGACGACGGCGAGGGAGTCCGCCCCGGCCCCGAGGGCGGCGCGGGCGACGGGGACGGCGCCGTGGCCGTAGGCGTCGGCCTTCACGACGGCCATGAGGCGGGACGTCGGGGCGCGGCGCTTGAGGGCGCGGACGTTGTGCCTTACCGCGCCGAGGTCCACCTCGGCCCAGGTGCGGCTCGGGAGGTTCGGGTAGCGGTGGTGCGCCAAGCTCGGCCTACGGGCGGGGCTTGAGGACGTGGAGGGTGAGGATGTCCATCCGCGTGATCACGCCGACGAGGCGGCCGCCCTCGACGACGGGGAGGAGCTTCTTGCGCTCTTCGGCCATCAGCGTGGCCGTCTCGGAGAGGGTAGCGTCCGGGTCGACCGTCACGACGTCGCCGGTCATCACCTCGTCCACCGTCACGCCCGCGCTCTTGAGGACCTCCCTGCGGTACTCCTCCGTGCTGCCCAGGGGGATTATGCCGCCCAGGATGTCCAGAAAGCCCGGCGCCTTGATCTCCGCGTCGCGGAAGATAAGGTCGCCCTCGGTCACGATGCCCAGCAGACGGTCGCCGGAGACGACGGGCGCGCCGGAGATGCGCGCCTCCGCGAAGAGCTTGATCGCCTCCTCCACCGTTGCGTCCGGCCCGAGGGTGGGCCAGTCCTCCTGCATGATCTCCCCGACCCTCAGCCCCCGTATGTCCTGCTCTTCCACGCCCCCAACCCCTCCGTATCCTATGGCCTTCGTCCCGCTGATACTACTGCAAACGGAAGTGGGCGTGCACCTCGCCGCTACGGGCTAGAGAAGCTCGGCGAACGCCTCCGGCAGGTACTCGAAGAGGTCGGTGGCGACCATGCTCTCGACGGGACGTCCCGTCCTCTCCAGCCACAGCTCCGCCGCGCGGCCGTGCGCCCACGCGCCGGTCCGGGCGGCGTCGTAGGGGTCTGCGCCGCGCGAGAGGAGGGCGCCTATCACGCCGGAGAGCACATCCCCGGTGCCCGCGGTGGCGAGCGCGTGGGTCCCGGTCGAGTTGACCGCTACCCTCTCGCCCTCGGCGACCAGGGTGTCCGTCCCCTTGAGTAGCACGCAAGAGCGGCTCTCCTCCGCCGTCCGCCGCGCGGAGGAGAGCCTGCGGGCGGAGACCTCCTTCGCCCCCGTACCCAGGAGGCGCCCGAGCTCCCCTGCGTGCGGCGTTATGACTGTTGGGCCGCTCCTTGCCGCGAGCGCCCCCGGCCCCGGGAGGTTCGTTATGGCGTCCGCGTCGAGCAAGATGGGGAGGTCCGTCCCGTTCAGGATGCCCTCGACGAGCCTGCGCCCGCCCTCCCCCACCCCCGCCGCGGGGCCGAGCACGATCGCCGAGGCCCTCTCGGACATCCCGAGGATGTGCTCCACCGCGTCCCCGCTCATGAGCCCGTCCCCGTCCTCGGGGGCACCGGAGACGAGCGCCTCGGTGAGCGCAGCGTCCACGCGGTGGGCGGCGCTCTCGGAGGTGACCACGAAGACGATGCCGCAGCCCGCCCTCTGCGCGCCCCTCCCCACCATGACCGTGGCGCCCGTCGCCGAAGACGAGCCCGCCACGATCAGGAGGGAGCCCGCCGAGTACTTGTGGGCCGCCCCCGTGCGGCGCGGAACGACGCCGCGCAGGGAGGCGGCGTCCGTCCACGTCGTCGCGGCTTCGACCTCCGCCTCGGGCGGTATCCCGATGTCCACCACCTCGACCCGGCCGGCGTGGTCCCCGCCCGGGGAGACGACGCACCCGACCTTCGCGGCGTGCGCGCAGACCGTGAGGTCGGCCCTCACCGCGGGCCCCTCGACCTCGCCCGTCGAGCCGTTCACCCCGGAGGGCACGTCCACCGCGACGACCGGGGCCGCCGCGTCGTTTATCTCCCGTATAAGCCCCGAGAGGTCGCCGCGCACCTCGCCCTCGAAGCCCGTCCCGAGCAGCGCGTCCACGACGAGGTCGGCGCCCGCGAGCTCCTCGGAGAAGGCGTCGCGTCCCACGAGGCGCACCGCGAGGTTCCTCAGGACGTCGAGGTTCACCGCCGCGTCGCCCCCGTACTCGTCCTTTGTGGCGAAGACCGCGACGTCCGCCCCGGCCCGGTAGAGCTCGCGCGCGATCACGAACCCGTCCCCGCCGTTGTTGCCCCCGCCCGCGGCGACGAGCACGCGGCGGCCGGCGAGCGGGCCGAAGGAATCGAGGATGGCGCGGGACATCCCGACGGAGGCGCGCTCCATGAGGACGCCGCCGGGGATACCCAGGGCCTGGGCCCCCCGATCCGCCCGGGTCATCTCCTCGGCGGAGAGGAGCTTCAGGGCAGGGTCTCCGCCTTGCGGATCATGCACACGGCGACGGCGGAGAGCTCGGAGTGGGTGATGGAGATGTGGAGCTCGTCCTCGTGCACGCCGACGGCGTCCGCGAAGCGCTCTATCTTGCCGAAGATGCGCACCGTCGGGGCCAGCCGCGGCTGGCGCATGACCTCGACACCGTTCCACTGGAGCAGGCCGCACCCCAGGGCCTTGCAGACGGCCTCCTTCGCGGCCCAGCGGGCGGCGTAGTGGCGCTCGAAGAAGCGGAACTTCTCGCAGTAGGCGATCTCGCGCTCCGTGAAGAGCCGCTGGCGGATGCGCGGGGTCCTCTCGAGGGCGAACCTCATCCGTTCGCAGTCCACGACGTCGACCCCGACCCCCGGAACGACGAAATCCTTCAGTCTCTCTTCCATGCGGAACATGGTACTGGAGAGCTTCTTGCTGTGAAAGGGCTTATAGTAAGTCCATGGACGCGGTCATCATCGGCAACCCGAACTCGGGACGGGCGGGGAACAGGGAGCGTCTGAAGCACTACGCCCGCATCATCGGCTCCGGCGGCGCGGACGTGGAGGTCTGGAACACCGAGCGCCCGGATCACGCCACCGAGCTCGCCGCCCTCGCGGGGACAGGCTCGTGGTCGCCGCCGGCGGCGACGGCACGGTGAACGAGGTGGTCAACGGCCTCTCGAAGGAGGCGACGCTGGGGGTAATCCCGCTGGGCACGGCGAACGTCTTCGCGCGCGAGATCGGCCTGCCCATGAAGCCCGACGAGGTGTGCGAGAGGATCCGGGACGGCAAGGTCTCGCGCATAGACGTCGGCGTCGCCACCGACCACGAGGGCACGGAGCGCCGCTTCACCTGCATGGCCGGGATGGGCTTCGACGCCCACGTCGTCAACGAGGTGACGCCGCGCCTCAAGCGCTACCTCAAGATCCTGGCCTTCCCGCTGGCGGCCTTCAAGGTCTACCTGGAGGGCGACCTGCCGAACCTCCACGTCGTCCGCGGCGACACGACGTACGTCACCCAGTTCGCCATCGTCGCCAACGGCCACTACTACGGGGGCGACTTCCGGGTCACGGACTCCTCGACCCTCACCACGGGGAGCCTCGAGGTGGTCCTCGTGGACCGCGTCGGACGCCTCCTCCGCGCCGACGTCCTCACGCGCATCCTCGCCAAGAAGCCCCTCGACCGCTCCATGCGCTCCTTCGCCGCCGAGGAGCTCCGGGCCAAATCCCCCGGCGCCCAGGTACCGGTCCAGATCGACGGCGAGATCTGGGGCCGCCTCCCGATGTCCTTCCGCATCGAACCGGCCGCGCTGAAGGTCGTCTGTTAAGGATCCTCCGCGCTCCCTACCGGCTCCAGAGATAGCCGAGGGGCAGGGCCGGGGCGGCGTACAGCCCGCAGGAGAGGGACGCGAGGACCGGGGCCGCCCGCCAGGGACGCTCCCCCGCCCGCGACCCGCCGTACGCCGAGAGGGCCAACGCTTTCGGGGGAGCGTAAGCCCGGGCGGTCATGATGCCCGGAGAACTATCTTCAGCCGCGCTCGGGGAGGGCGAGCCGGAGGCCTAGGGCGACGAAGACGCCCCCCGTCAGCCAGCGCAGCCCGTCGGCGAGGCGCGGCCGACGGGCGAGCTTGTCGCCGAGGGCGCCGGAGAAGTAGCCGAGCAGGCTGAAGACGATCCAGGTGCACAGCGCGAAGGCGAGGCCGAGGAGGAGCAGTTGCGGGGCCATGCCGCCGGACGCGGGGTCGGCGAACTGGGGCAGGTAGGCGAGGAAGAAGACCGCGATCTTGGGGTTCATCACGTTCGAGACGACGCCCTGCGCGAAGACGCTCCGCAGCCGTACCGCCCCTTCCCCTCCCGAGACGGCGAAGCCCTCCCTGCTCATCAGCGTCCTCGCGCCGAGGTAGATCAAGTACGCGGCACCGGCGTACTTCACCACCGCGAACGCCACCGCCGACTGCGCCAGAAGCGCCGAGAGCCCGGCCGCCGCGAAGAGCGAGTGGCAGACGAGCCCGACGCTCGCGCCCGCCGCCGAGACCATCGCGGCCCTGCGTCCCTGCGAGATCCCGCGCGTGAGCACGAGGACGTTGTCCGGCCCCGGGGCCACGATGACGACGAGCGAGGCCATGAGGAACAGTACGGGGCTTGTCTCCATTATCATCTCCCCCAACACGCTACTTCGCGTTGCGCCCTACCGTGCCCTACGCCGGACCAGCGCCCCGGCACCGAGGATCAGAAGCCCCGCGAAGGCCAGGATCGGTAGCACGCTGGGCCCACCCGTCTCCGGTACCGTCGGCGAAGTGGGGGGCGCCGCTATCTCTCTCGTCCCCATACAGACGTTGGTCGCCCACTCGTCGCCGCTGCGCTGCAGATAAAGCCTGTATCGCCCTCCCTCTCGGAGGCCTACGGCCCCCACGTCGCCGCCGTTCGTGCCGAGGTTGGACCTCACGGACAGCGTCCCCCCGCTCTCGCCCTCGTCGCCGTGCAGAACCTCCTCTACCCTGACCTCGACCCGCGAAGACGCCCGACCTACCTCCACGCCCGTGACCGTGCCCGTGACCGCAAGGTCGACGTCTATGCCACCGCCGGCACACGAAGCCATCTCCCCCGAATAGACCTCCTGGAGCCCGGCCCGCGCGGGCCCATCAAAAACGCAGCCCATGACCACCACGAGCAGGGTAAGAGGCAGGAGCCTGGCCCGCGCGACCGAAACACCTACCCGCCCCCAACGCATCCCGAAAGCCCCTCCCGTTCTCGGCACCCCGACCCTGGCCGATGATTGTCTCAGGCTTGCCCCTTATGCACCACGGCGGCCCCCCGGAACGGTTCCGGGGGGCCGCCGTGGTGGCGCCGGGTGTCGGTGCCGGCTACTCGACCGTGACGCTCTTGGCGAGGTTGCGGGGCTTGTCGACGTCGAGGCCGCGGGCCTTGGCGACGTGGTAGGCCAGAAACTGCAGCGGCACGGCCGAGACCAGGGGGCTCAGGATCTCCGGCACGGTCGGCACCGGGAGGACGGACTGCGCGATCCTCTCGGCCGCGGCGTCGCCCTCGTTGGCTACGGCGATCACGCGGGCGCCGCGGGCGACGGTCTCCTCGACGTTGGAGAGGGTCTTCTCGCGCAGCGTCCCCTCCCCGAGGATGGCGACGACCGGGCACTGCTCGTCGACGAGGGCGATGGGGCCGTGCTTCATCTCGCCGGCCGGGTAGCCCTCGGCGGGGAGGTAGGAGATCTCCTTGAGCTTCAACGCCCCTTCGAGCGCCACCGGGAACGACTGTCCCCTCCCGAGGAAGAGCGCGCACCGCGCCCCCGCGAAGACCCCGACCGCCTCGCTCATGAGGCGCTCCCCCAGAAGCTCGATGCCCTCCTCGACCTTCTCCGGCGAGCGCCTGAGCGCCCGGCCGATCTCCTCGAGCTCCCCGGCCGGACGCGCCCCGCGCACCCCGGCGACGCCGAGGGCGAGCAGGTACAGCGCAGCGACCTGCGTGAGGAAGGTCTTCGTCGCGGCGACCCCGACCTCGGGGCCGGCCTTGGTCAGGAGCACGGCGTCGGCCTCGCGGGTGATGAGCGAGCCCTGCGTGTTCGTCACGGCGAGCACGCGGGCGCCGAAGGCGCGGGCGGCCTCTATCGCGGCGAGGGTGTCCGTCGTCTCGCCGCTCTGGCTTATGGCGACGACGAGCGTCCCCTCGTCCCCGACCGGGTCGCCGTAGCGGTACTCGCTCGCCACCGCTACCTCGACGGGGACGCGGGCGAGGCGCTCCAGTGCGCTCTTGCCGAGGAGCCCCGCGTGGTAGGCGGTGCCGCAGGCGACGATGACCACACGCTCGATCCCGGAGAGGTCCAGGCCGAGCTCGGAGAGGTCCACGCGGCCCCCGGCGTCGAGGCGCCCGGCGAGCGTCGCCTGGAGGGCGGCGGGCTGCTCGTGGATCTCCTTGAGCATGAAGTCCTCGTAGCCGCCGAGCTCTATCGCCTCCGCGCTCCAGTCGACCTCGAACGGGTCGCGCATAACCGGCCTGCCGTCGAGCGTCGAGAGCTCCACGGAGGAGCCGGTCAAGACCACGACCTCGCCGTTCTCCACGAACAGGAACCGCCGCGTGTAGCCGAGCAGGGCCTGGACGGCGCTCGCGAGGAAGTTCTCGCCCTCGCCGAGGCCCACGACGAGCGGGCTCTGGTGCCTCGCCGCGACGACCGTCTCGGGCTCCGACGCGCTGACCGCCGCGACCGCGAACGAGCCCTCCAGCCGCTCCAGCGTCTCGACGAGCGCCTCCTTCAGGGCCACGCCCGCCGCGACCTTCTCGCCGAGGAGGTGCGCTATCACCTCCGTGTCGGTCTCCGAGCGGAACTCGAAGCCGCGGGCCCTGAGCTCCTCCCGGAGCTCGGCGTGGTTCTCGATGATGCCGTTGTGGACGACCGCGACCTCCGGGCCGACGGGCGCTCCGCCGCCCATGTGGGGGTGGGCGTTCGCCTCGGTCGGGCGCCCGTGCGTCGCCCATCGCGTGTGCCCCACCCCGCTTCGCATGCTGAAGAAGTCGCCGTCGCGCCTCTGCACCGTCCCCGCGAGGTTATCGAGGGGTCCGACCTCCCTCGCCGTCCGGAGCCCCTCAGGCCCCGCGAGCGCCAGCCCCGCCGAGTCGTACCCGCGGTACTCGAGGTTCCTGAGCCCCTCCATGAGCACCTCTACGCACCGCTCCCCGCCAACGTAACCCACGATCCCGCACATAAAGAGCACCTCCCAGCACTCGTAAGGGGGCGCCGAAAAACGCCCCTACCGGGGAACCCAAAGGAGAACGGAATGGGAGAGCCAGACGTTGCTACCGGGCCCGGATCGGCGCTCTGTCCCCGGCGTCACCGCCGGGATTTAACGCCGCCCTATCGACCGCCCGGAGGCCGAGACGCATCCGCCGAAAAACTCGATAAACGTCTTCCTCGTCGACTCCCCGAAAGGTCTCTGACCTCTCCGGGAGCCCTGGCGCTTTGCTCTTTCTCTGGCTTCTCCTACCGACCTTCCACGGGTTCCTTCTTGCCTACCCGTTCGTTATCGGCCTTTCGCGCGTTCTCCTTTAGCGGCCTCCCCGATCCGTGAACAACGAGGCCACAACTCTAACCCTTCGGGCGGGGAAATATAAGGGCCGAAGAGACGTATATTTGGGGGTAAGCCCGCCCTCTCTTAGAAGCGCAGGACCAGGTAGGCGCCCGAGACCACGAGCACCGCGCCGAGGACCCTGAGGGCCGTCGCCGGCTGGACCGGCAGGTGGAGGAGGCCGAACTGGTCGAGGACGATGGAGGTGATCATCTGCCCGGCGATGATAAACCCGAAGGTCGCCGCCGCCCCGAGCCTCGGGGTCAGGACGACGGACGAGAACACGAAGAACGCGCCGAGAAAACCGCCGGCCCACGCCCACCACGGGGCCTGCGAGAGGGATTGGAGCGAGGTCGGCGTCTGGCGCGCGATGGCGACCGCCGCGAACAGGACGAGCGTCCCGATAAGAAACGAGAGGGCCGCGGCGGAGATCGGCCCGCCCGCCGCCTTGCGCAGCTCGGCGTTCACCGCGAACTGAACCGTGATCACCGTCCCCGCCACGAAGGCGAGGGCAGAAAGAGCCCAAGACACGCGCTTCCCCCTCCCGGGCCGGAGCCCTAGGTATCGCCCCGGACGTAGTCCAGGATCATCAGGTCCGTCATCCACTCCACAGGCGCCCGGTCGTCCGTGAGGACCGGGCCCGAGCCGTCCGTCGGCTCGATGTCGCGGGAGATCTCGCGGGCCAGGGGACGCACCACGCTCGGGGCCTCGCCGAGGTTCGCCCGGAGCGCCTCCGCCCCCGTCTCCTCCTCCGTCGCGACCACGGTCGTGTTGAAGTCGCCCGTGTCGAAGGAGTAGACGTGCCCGTAGACCTCGCTCATCGTCCGCGCGATCGCCTCGGGCACGCGCCGGTCCCCGGGGGTATGCCCGACGTTGATCGTCACGACCCCGCGGTCCGAGAGGTGCTCCTTGACCTCCCCGAAGAACTCCACCGTCGTCAGGTGGAACGGGATGTACGGCTGGCGGTAGGCGTCCACGACGACGAGGTCGTACTCGTCGTCGGCCTCGGGGCCGCGCAGGAAATAGCGGCCGTCCTCGGCGTGGGTGTCGAGCCCCTCGCGGTCCATGTCGAAGTACCTGTAGCCGACCTCGTTCACCCGGCCGTCGATCTCCACCCCGTCGATCTCGATCGGCCCGTAAACGTCCGAGAGCTCGGAGGAGACGGTGCCCGCGGCGCTCCCCACGATGAGCGCGTTGCGGGGCGGCTCGGGGGAGGTGAGGAGCGGCACGGAGAGCGGGTAGTCCCAGTAGCTCTCCGAGAGAAGACGGCCCGGCTTGTACGCCGAGTGGACCGACCAGCCCTCGTTGAGCTGCAAGATGCGCTCGCTGTCCGGAAGCGGTTCGCCGTTCTCGTCCAGCTCCGTCGCCAGAACCCTGATGTACTGGTAGTACGAGTCGTCCTCGAAGAGGAGGCCGGGGGTCGGTTTGATCTCGTTGGGCAGGAAGGTCGCCGCCACCATCAGGAGCGGCAGGAGCAGCAGCAGGAGGCTCCGCCGCCCCGCGAGGACGCTCGCGAGCGCGAGCGCGGCCCCGAACAGCAGGAAAGTGTCCCGCGTGCCGACCCCTGGGATCGTCAGGAGCACGGCGAGGAAGATCCCGGCGATGCTCCCGAGGGTGGAGATCGCGTAGAGGCTCCCGGCCGTCCCTCCGGCCTCGCCGACGTCCTTTATGGCGAGGCGTATCGCGAACGGCGAGACCATCCCGAGCAGCGTGATGCTCGGGGCGAAGAGGAGGAGCGTGGCCGCGAAGGAGCCGAGAAACGCCCCGGCGGAGAGGCTCTCGAAGGAGCGGGCGCTTACGGACATTACGGGCCCGGCGACGAACGGCGTCGCCGCGATGATGACCGAGGCGACGATGGTTATGTTCGTCAACGTCCGCCCGTTCGGGTGACGGTCGGCGTAGCGCCCGCCGAGGTAGTAGCCGATGGTCAGGTAGATCAGGATGAGCCCGATGATGTTGGCCCAGACGAGGATGGAAGACCCGAAGTACGGCGCGAGCAGCCTGCTGGCCGCCATCTCGACGGCGAGCGTCGTCGTCCCCGACACGAGCACGAGAAGTATGAGCGATATACGCCCTATCGCCTTCCCCTCCGAACCCGCCCCCGCGTAATGGCCCGTCTCCGACACGTCGGCCAGTATATCCGCTAGGATGGGGAAATGGGGCAGGGGCACGACAACGCTTCGGGCTACGCCATCCGGGCGGGACGGCGCGACGACGCGGCGGCTGCCGCGGCGCTGTGGATGAGGAGCGCGGAGGAGCACACCGCCTACGACGACGTCTACGCCACCTCGCCCGACGCCGAGAAGATCATGCGCCGCTTCCTCGCCGACCTCTCCTCCAGCGCCCACTCCTGCCTCTTCGTCGCCGAGAGCGACGGCGAGGTCGTGGGCTTCCTCTCCGGCGAGATCCGCGAGGGCTCCCCCGCCTTCTCCCCCAAGACCTGGGCCGCCGTCGAGGACATCTACGTGACGCAGGAGCACCGGAGCCGGGGCGTGGGCCGCTCCCTCCTCGACGCCTGCGCCGGGTGGGCCCGCGACAAGGGCGCCGACGGCGTCTCCCTCCAGGTCGCGGCCGGCAACGAGCGCGCCCGCAAGTTCTACGACGAGCTCGGCTTCCGCGAGGTCTCCGTCTACGAGGTCAGGGAGTTCTAGGCCCCCGGCGACGAGCCTCCTTTTCCGTGCGGCCCTCCCCCGAAACGAGCTTTGCCCCTTGGGATTCGGTCCCTCCCGCGTAACCTTCTCGTAGGGAATCCGTCGAACGGGAATCGACGAGGAGGAAGTATGGGCAAGAGGGAGAGTTACGCACCGGGGACGTTCTCTTGGGTAGATTTGGCGACCACCGATCCGGAGGGCGCCAAGGCCTTCTACGGCGAGCTGTTCGGCTGGGAGGCCGACGACATGCCGGCCGGCGAAGGGATGACGTACACCATGCTCCGTGTGGGGGACGATTACGTCGGCGGCCTGTCCGAGATGGACAGGGGTCAGCGCGGGGCGGGGGTTCCGCCGTACTGGTTGTCCTACGTGACCGTCGAGGACGCGGCCGCGGCCGCGTCCAGGGCGCGCGAGGCGGGCGGGACGGTCCACGGCGAGGCGTTCGACGTCCTGGACGCCGGCAGGATGGCGCTGATAGAAGACCCCCAGGGGGCCATGCTCGCGGCCTGGGAGCCGCGTCGGCACATCGGAGCGGGCAGGGTCAACGATCCCGGCTGCCTCACCTGGAACGACCTTCAGACGTCGAACGCCGAGCCGGCCGCCGGCTTCTACGCGTCGCTCTTCGGCTGGGAGATGGAGCCGATAGACCAGGACGGCGAGCTCGCCTACGTGACGATCAAGAACGCCGGCGCCTCGAACGGCGGGATCATGCCCTCGCAGAACGGCGGGGGGAACCGCCCCTACTGGCTCCCCTACTTCACCGTGCCCTCCACCGAAGACGCGCTGGCGAAGGCCAAGGAGCTCGGGGGCGAGGTGCTCGCCGGGCCGATGGACATAGGGGCCGGCAGGATCTCGGTCCTCCGCGACCCCCAGGGAGCGACCTTTGCGGTCTACGAGGGCGAGACGGACGACTAGGGCAAGTCCGGCGCGTGGGGCCGGGCGTGAGACCTCGCCGAAGCAATCGGAGGACCCCGCCCCGGAGGAGAACCCGAGGAGGTTCGCGGTGTTGGATCACGTCAACCTGCCCGTGTCGAACGTCGAGCGGAGCAAGCGCTTCTACGGGGCGGCGCTCGCTCCGCTCGGCTACGGGCTGATCATGGAGCACGGCATCTCCGGAGCCGGGTTCGGCCGATCGGGTAAGCCAGACTTCTGGATCAAGCAAGGCGCGCCCGGCGCCGCCGTGCACGTCGCCTTCTCCAGCCCAGATCGAGCAACCGTGGGCGCCTTCCACGAAGCAGCCGTCGCGGCAGGCGGGCGCGACAACGGGCGGCCCGCGCTCCGGCCCGAATATCACTCGGCCTACTACGGCGCCTTCGTCCTGGATCCCGACGGCAACAACATAGAAGCGGTCTGCCACAACCCGCAGACGAACTCCTAACCCCCACCGAGCAGCGGAAGACCGGCGAGGTCCAGAAGGGAGTCCCTTCCGTCGAAAGCGCCGCTCCGGCTCACGCGACCCTCTGCCGTCGGGCTTACCTGCTACGGATACGGACCGTCGGCGTCCGGGGCTTCGGGGGCGTGGAGCGGCAGGCCGAGAGAGAGGAGGAGCACGCCCTCCTCCCGCTCGTAGCCCGAGGCCTCGTAGAACGCGACCGCCTCGTCGTCGGTCTGGACCTCGACGTAGGAGACGCCGCGCGCGGCGCAACGCTCCTCCACCGCGGCGAGCAACGCGCGCCCGGCGCCCCGGCGCCTCGCCTCCGGCCTCACGTGCAGCTCCTCGACGCTGGCGAACGCTCCGCCGGCCGAGACGTTCAACCCGTAGGAGAGGAGGGCCACGCCGACCACCGCCCCCTCCTCGCGCGCCACGAGCATCTCCAGGTCCCCCCTGGCGACGGCGCCCCGAAGCTCCTCCGCGAACGGTGCCGGGACGGGTTCTCCCTCCCTCAGCGCCTCCTCCAGGAGACCGAGCCCTTCGGGGAGACGGTCCGCGGCGACGAGCCGGACCTCGAAGCCGGGGTCCCTCAGCGGACGCTCTCCCCGGAGACGAGCAGCCGCGACGCGGCCTCTATCGTCGCGTCGACCTCGGAGTCGCCGGCGTCGAGGTGCGTGCAGAGGCGGATGCGGCCCCCGGTCCAAGGCGTCGCCAGCACGCCCTCGTGCGCGAGGTCCCGCAGAAACGCGCCCGTCTCCCCGACCTCGACGAGCACGATGTTGGTCTCGGGCTCGTCGACGCCGTAGCCGGCCTCTCGCAGCCCGTCGGCGAGCCTCTTCGCCCGCCGGTGGTCCTCGTGCAGGCGCTCGACGTTGTGCTCGAAGGCGTAGAGGGAGGCGGCGGCGATGATGCCGGCCTGGCGCATCCCGCCGCCGAAGGCCTTGCGGGCGCGCCGGGCCTCCCGGATCTTCTCCTCGTCCCCGGCGAGGAGGGAGCCGACGGGGGCGCCGAGGCCCTTGGAGGAGCAGACGGAGACGGTGTCCGCGTGCTCGCACCACGCGCTCGCGGGCGTCCCCGTCGCCACCGCGGCGTTGAAGAGCCGGGCCCCGTCGAGGTGGACCCCCAACCCGAGATCCCGGGCCTCCGAGGCGACCGCCGCGAACTCTTCGAGGGGGAAGACCTTGCCCCCCGCGACGTTGTGCGTGTTCTCCAGACACAGGAGCGTCTGTCGGGCGAAGTGGACGTTCTCGGGCCGGACGGCGGCGCGCAGGGTCTCCGGGGAGATCACGCCGCCCTCCCCGGGGAGGGTCCTCACCCGACGCCGGAGAGCAGAGCCGGGGCACCCGCCTCGTAGTTGAAGACGTGGGCGTCCTCGTGCAGCATCACCTCGTCCCCCCGACTCGTACCGACGAAGAGGCCGATCTGGTTCGTCATCGTCCCGGAGGGACAGTAGATGGCCGCCTCCTTCCCCAGGAGCGCCGCCACGTACTCCTCGAGGCGGTTGATCGTCGGGTCCTCCCGAAGACGTCGTCCCCGACCGGGGCCTCCGCCATGGCCCGCCGCATGGCCTCGGTCGGTCGGGTCACTGTGTCGCTGCGAAGATCTATCATAGAACCGTCCTCCGGTACGTCCTCTGTCGCCCAAGATTACCGCTTTTCCACTCCGCCTCGAGCACGACGAGCCGCGGGACGGGTAGCGCAAGAACTACGAGCGCCACACCCCACCGAACTGCGCCCAGCCGCACGCTCTGTAGGGCGCCCCGGCCGAGCACTCGTGCCCGGTCTTCCTACCTCCGGCTTGCTGTGCCCAGCACCTTCTCCGTCGTCCCGAAGTGGACCTTGGCGACGTCTTTCAGGGCCTCCTCCCCCCGCTCGCGGACGATGCGCCTCGCGGCACCCACCACGTGCGTGGCGCCCCGGGGCAGCTCGAAGCCGATGGCCTCCGAGATGCGGTCCATCTCCTCCAGGTAGCGCGACCTCGCCAGGATGGAGGCCGCGGCCACCGCCGCGTCGTCCTCCGCCCTCGGCCGAACTTCGAGCCGGATGCCCTCCGGCACGCGCGGCTGTATGTAAGAGCGGGCCGCCCTCGCGAACTCGTCGACCACGAATACCTCTACCTCCTCCTCAAGTTCACCCAGGATCTGGACGTTGATCTCCCCGAGCAGCTTGTTGATGTTGCCCGCCGCGGCCCGCCGCGCCTCGTACTCCCTGGGCCCGAGCGTCACCACGCGCGTGTTCTCCTCGCCCACGGCGTCGAGCACCCTGAGAGCCATCGCCCTCGCCCCCATCACGCTCAGCGTCTTCGAGTCCCTGGCGCCGGCCTCCCGCAGCCCCTGCGCCGCTTCCTCCCCGAGAACGCGCACCCCCGCCACGACGAGCGGCCCGAAGTAGTCCCCCTTCCCCGCCTCGTCCGTCCCCACCCGCGGCGTCCCATCGGGAGCTACCCGCCGGGGCGCGCTCGTGCCCCGGGGGTTCGTCGCCGCCCTCCCGCCACCCCCCGTGCGCGCCACGCGCCACGTCTCAAGGGCCTCCAGCAACGGTGAAGCTTTACCTCCGGTAGATACTTTTCCGGAACGGTGGTAGACGTTCAGGGTTACCGTGTCGGGGCCTCGGGAGACCTTGTACTGGGTGCCGTGGTCTATGGGGCGGCTGGAGGCGACCTTCGCCCCCTGATCCCTGAGCAGCTTCTCCAGGTCGGCGGGGAGGCGGCTCATCGGACCTCGAAACCGCGGAGGTTCTCGGGCTCCTCGGTCTCGGCGGAGACGTTCCGGACCTCGGCATCGGGCGGTCCCGTCTCGCACCAGGAGACCATCTCCCCCACGCGATCCCCGTCGCCCTCGAAGACGGCCTCGACCGTGCCGTCCGGGAGGTTGCGGACCCAGCCCGAGAGGCCCAGGGCCTCGGCCCTCTCGCGCGTCGAGTCGCGGAAGAAGACCCCCTGCACGCGCCCCGAGACGAGGACGCGCATCCTCCGTTGGTTGTTCGTTGCGTTGTCGCTCGCGTCGTTCATAAGCCGCTTTCCGTTCGGTTTTCGAGGTTCAGGGGGCAGTTTAACCGGGGCTTAACGCCATTTTGGGTGTCTCGGCACGGATATGCTAGCCTACCTCCCCGTGGAGCCCCAGGGACAAGCTACGTCGATGGGCGGCGTGCGGTACGGCAAGCCCGAAAAGGCCTCGTTGACCCTCGTCGTCCCGACGCGCAACGAGTCCGGCAACGTGGAGCGGCTGGTGCGCGAGATCCGCGAGGCCCTCTCCGGGATCGACTACCGCGTCGTCTTCGTGGACGACTCTACCGACGAGACCCCCGGTATCATCCGCTCCCTGAGCGAGGAGGACGGCAGGGTCGTCCTGATGCACCGCGAGGGGGCCGAGCGGAGCGGCGGCCTCTCGACGGCGGTGACGGCCGGGCTCGACGCGGTCGCGGCTTCGAGCGAGTACACCTGCGTCATGGACGCCGACCTCCAGCACCCCCCGCGCAAGGTGCGCGAGATGCTGGAGGAGGCCAGAGAATCGGACGCGGACGTCGTCGTGGCGAGCCGCTACACGGAGGGCGGGGACTACGAGGGGCTCTCGGGGCCGGTGCGAAAGGCGGTCTCGGTGGGGAGCAAGTACCTCGCCCAGGTAGTCTTCAAGGAGGCGCGCAAGACCACCGACCCGATGACCGGGTTCTTTCTGGTGCGCAACGCGGCGATCTCCGGCATCCAGTTCCGCCCGACGGGGTTCAAGATCCTGCTGGAGATCCTGGTCTGCGCCCCGGAGCTGAAGGTGGTCGAGGTCCCCTTCAGCTTCCGCACCCGCAACGCCGGCGTCTCGAAGGCGAGCATGAAGCAGGGCCTCGAGTACCTGAGCCACATCACGAGCCTGTTCTGGTACGTGCCGTCGGCGGGGCGCTTCTGGAAGTTCGCCCTGGTCGGCGCCTCTGGCGTCCTGGTGAACACGTTCGTGCTCCTGCTCCTCGCCGAGTACTTCGACGCCCATAAGGTCATCGCGTGGATGTTCGCCGTCGGGCTCTCGATCTTGAGCAACTTCCTGCTGAACAACGCGTTCACGTGGAGCGACGTTCGGCACTCCAGCAGGATCCACTTCCTGCTCCGCGGCGCCCTGGCGTACCCGGTCGCGATCGTGGGCATCGGCGCGAACTTCGCCGTGTACTACCCGCTCCTGAAGTACGTCTCCGACGCCTTCCCCTACTACGTGCTCTTCAACTTCCTCGGCATCGTCGCCGCGACGAGCGTCAACTTCATCCTCTCCAGCCGGCTGGTCTTCAAGCCCTCCGCCCCGAGGAACCTGGACCCCGAGGTCCCGCCGAAGGAGATCGCCGAGGAGGTGCGCAAGGAGCTCAAGGCGGACTGGGCGGGCCTCGTGCGCTCCGACGACCTGAGCGTCCTCGCGGGCTCGGGCGGCGTCCCGGGCGCCCCCCCGCGCCCCCTCTCCGTCGCCGACCGCGGCGCGATAGAGATGGTCCTCCGCACCGGCCAGCCCACCCTAGCCGTGACCGGCCCCAGGAGGCTCCCGCAAGCGCGCACGAACACCCGCTGGGGGAGCTCCCTCGCCGTCCCGATCCTCGACGGCGACGAGGCGGTCGGCGTGTTCTACGCCACCCGGCTCTCCACCGAGGAGTTCACCGACCTGGACCTCCACTGGCTGACCGCCTACGCCAGCACCGGCGCACGAATCTTCTCGTAAGAACCGCGAACAGCCCCACCGGCTCCCGACCAGTACGAGGCATTGCGCGACTCGGCACGAAGGACCCCGTTCGGCGGCTTCTCGTACGGGGTCTCCCGATCGTCACATCCGGGGTCTGCACGAAGCAAGAGCCGTCGATAACCCGGAACCGGTCGCTAGAAAGGGACGCCCCTCGCACAGAGCGACGTCCCCGAGATCGGCCCCTCCCCAAGGGCCAAAGAGGACCCCACCACCCCCTCCCGGAAGGTGAGGCCCGGACAGGCTCCAGACTAAACCCAAGCTTTAAACCGAGCCCGGGCGCCGGATGGCCTATCCGATCCGAAACCTAGCACCCCGAAAAACACCACGCAACTCGACACAATGCCTATACCTAAGCCAGATGGGCTAGGGCGAACAAGCGCGCATACGACATGGACACGGCTCTGGAGCAGGGCACACAACATGTTGAGCCTCGCAAACTACAACAATCCGCAACGAGAATTACATGAAGCTTCGATCGAAGGTTAGTTGAGTTTAAGGTTGAGATTCATGCGTGTGCTCCGGACTCGTCGTCGGATGGGTTCCTTGGGCCGGCAAGTAGGGGTCCGCGAGGCGTGGGGCTGCTTCGGAGCGGGGCTTGGAGCTAAAGGATAACGGGGGGGTGGGCCGATAACCCTTGGTAGGAAGGGACTTCGGAATTCTTCGACCGCACGGAGGTAGAGCGCCTTGTTGCAGCAGACTGAGATCGACACGCTGGTAAGCAAGCTCGTCGAGCTTGAGGGGAGCGACCTGCACCTCAAGGTGGGGGCGCCGCCGGCGGTGCGCACGCACGGCTTGCTCCAGCACCTGGAAGGTCACGAGGTTCTGCGGCCCGTCGACACCGAGAACATCATCCGGGACATCATGTCGGAGAAGCTGCTCAAGGAGTTCGAGGAGACCGGCGAGGCGGACTTCTCTTATGCCGTTCGTGGCGTGGGCCGGTTCCGGGTCAACGCGTTCCGGCAGCGCGGTTCCGTTTCGATAGTCATGCGGTTCATCCCGTTCGGGGTGCCCAGGTTCGAGGACCTAAACCTGCCCGACGCGATCGCGACGCTCGCTAAGGAGGAGCGCGGGATCATCCTGGTCACGGGGACCACCGGTAGCGGCAAGTCGACCACGCTGGCGTCCATGATCAACCTCGTCAACCGCACCGTCCCCAAGCACATCATGACCATCGAGGACCCGATCGAGTTTCTGCACCGCGACGAGAAGTGCATCATCAACCAGCGCGAGGTCGGGACGGACACCGAGTCGTACGCCCGGGCGCTCAAGCGGGTCTTGCGGCAGGACCCGGACATCATCCTCATCGGCGAGATCCGGGACTCCGAGAGCGCCCAGATCGCCCTGTCGGCGGCGGAGACCGGGCACCTCGTCCTCTCGACGCTCCACACCCTCGACGCCACCGAGACGATCAACCGCATGATCGACCTCTTCCCGCCGCACGAGCGGATGCAGGTCCGGGCGATGCTCGCCGGCACCCTGAAGGGGATCGTCGGGCAGCGCCTGATCCGGACGAAGGACGGCAAGGGACGGGCGGCGGCCTGCGAGATCATGATCACGACCGGGCGCATCCGGGACTTCATCATGGACCCCGACCAGACCGGACAGATCCAGACGGCCATCTCCGAGGGCGAGTACTACGGGATGCAGACCTTCGATCAGGCGCTCCTCAAGCTGATCGAGCAGGACCGGGTTGCCTACGAGGAGGCCCTCCAGGTGGCGAGCCGCCCGCAGGACTTCAGGCTGATGGTCCAATCTCTTGGGCTCGGCGCCGTCAGGTAGCACAAGCCCTGGTGTTCGATTGCTAGCGCGTCGGGCTTCCCGGATAATTCCATACGATGAGAACCGACGAGACCCAACGGGCGTACGCCCTTCCCACGGTGCCGCGTCCCCATCCGGGCCGCGGCGCCGTCTACGTGGAGGTCGGGGAGAAGAAGTCCTGGAACGCCGCGGTCTCGGGCCTCGGCGGCAGCGTCCTCCAGTCCTTCGAGTGGGGCGAGTTCAGGCGCCACGGCGGCTGGACCCCGCTTAGGCTCCTCGCCGAAGACGGCGCGTCCGCCGCTCAGGTGCTCCTGCGGCGGCTGCCCGGGGTGGGCGGCTCCCTGGCCTACGCCCCGCACGGCCCTCTCGCCTCCGATCCCAGGGACCTGCCCGCCGTCGCGGCGACGATCGCCGCCCACGCGAAGGCCCGCGGGGCCCACCTGCTGGAGATAGAGCCGCGCGCCGTCGACGCCCCCGACATGGAGACGGAGGGCTTCAGGAGGAGCGCGAGCTCCGTGCAGCCTCGCTGCACGCTCGTCCTCCCCGTGCGGGAGAGCGCGGAGGCCCAGTACGCGGCGCTCCCCAAGGGGGCTCGCTACGGCATCAGGCGCGCCCTGCAAGTCGGCATAGAGGCCGAGACCTCGACGGACGAGGGGGTAGACCTCGAGCTCTTCCTCGACCTCCTGGGGGAGACCGCCGGGCGGCAGCGCTTCGGCCTCAGGCCGCGCGACTACTACCGGCTGCTGCTGCGGGAGGTGCCGTCCGCCCTGGTCCTCGCGCGCCGGGGGGGCGCGGAACGCCCGGTAGCGGGCGCCCTTATCCTCTTCTTCGAGGACGAGGCGTACTACCTCTACGGGGCGTCGGCCGCCCTCGAAGGCGAGAACCTCTACGCCTCCTACCTCGTCCAGTTCGAGGCCCTCTCCGCCGCCCGCCGGGCGGGTGCGACGCGCTACGACCTGTGGGGCATCCCCTGCGAGCCGCACGCGAAGCACCCCCTCTGGGGCGTCTACCAGTTCAAGAGGAAGTTCGCCGGCTCCGGCCACGAGGAGCGCTACGCCGGGGCGTACAAGAAGTACCTGAGCCCGCTCCAGTCCCACCTCGCGAGGGTGGGCATCAAAAGCTACTACACCCTCCAGCGCCTCCGCGGCAAGAGCTCCGGCCCCATCGACGACTGAGGGTTCCCCGGGGTAGCCGCGGCTCAGGACCGCCCTCGGCCGGAGGTCCTCTTCCACAGCCCCTGAGACGGCACCCTCAGAGCGCGGTTGAACGAGCTGGAGGAGTTCTCCCACGCGATGACCGCCGTCAGCTCGACCACGGCGTCTTCGTCGAAGAAGTTCCTCACGCGCTCGAAGAGGTCGTCCCCGACGTCCCGATCGGAGAGGGTTATGGCGTCCGCGTACTCCAGGGCGACGCGCTCCCCCTCGTCGTAGAGCGGGCTCGTGGCGTAGTCGTCGAGGGCGAGGATCTTCTCCTCGGGACCCCCAGTTCGCTGCCCACGGCAGCGTTGATGTCCTGTCAGAAGACGCAGCCGTTCAGGGCCGCGACCCTGCGGTTGAGGAGCGCGACGAGCTCGGGGGTAGCAGGCCCGACCCCTCCAGGCCGCCCCACATCCCCCGCGCGCCCCTGAAGATCGTCGGGCGCCGCGCGTAGATCAGGTGGTTCGAGAGCGGCGCGCCCCACTCCCTGGCCTGCGCCTCCAGAACCGCCCGGATGGGTCCGTCCGCTCGTTCCGGATCGATGCCGCTTATGCGTGCCATGTGCCCCCTCTCCACGGACCGGCTACCTCGGCACAGTCTCTCACGAAGGGGCGGCCCTTAGGAGCCGTGATCGAGCGAAATCCTGGGGACGGGCCCGCGCACGGGAGAGCGAGGCGCTCGGGAGGGTGGGCCGCGGGCGCACGGCTCGCGGGGGCCCGGGAATCTATACTACGGCCATGAGACCCATCTGCTTTCTCTCGGACTTTGGGCTCGGTGACGACTTCGTCGGGTTGTGCAAGGGCGTGATCTCCCGCCTGGCGCCCGGCGCGAACGTGATCGACCTCTCCCACGAGGTGCCCGGCTTCGGGATACAGGCCGGGGCGGAGATCCTGGAGCACGCAACGGGCTACATGCCGGAGGATACGGTCTACCTCGCCGTGGTGGACCCCGGGGTGGGCACGGAGCGGCGCGGCCTGGCCCTGGAAACCGCCGGGGGCACCTTCCTCGTGGGCCCCGACAACGGCCTCCTGGCGCCCGCGGCGGAGGCCATGGGCGGCGTGGCGCGCGCCGTCTCGCTCACGAACCGGGAGTACCAGATCCTCCCCGTCTCCAACACCTTCCACGGCCGGGACGTCTTCGCCCCCGCCACGGCCCACCTGGCCTCGGGGCTCGACGTCGCGAAGCTGGGGGAGCCCGTAGCGCCGGGGTCGCTCGCCCGGGTGGACCTCCCCGGCGCGGAGGAACGGGGCGACGGCTCGTTCGTGGCCACGATCCTCGGCGTGGACCGCTACGGGAACGCCAGGCTCTCGGTGCGTCAGGACGAGGCCGGCTTCGGATTCGGCGCGACGCTGCAGGTCGAGACCGGCGAGGGCGTCATGGCCGTCCGGTACGTGGAGACCTTCGGCTCCTCCAAGGGCGGCGACCTGATCATGGTGCCGGATTCGCACCGTCGCCTGAGCTTGTGCGTGAACCGGGGCAACGCCGCCCGGGCGCTCGCCTTGAAGGCCGGGGATCGCGTCCTCCTCAAGCACCCCCGCCGGGATGAGCCCGGATGACCGGAGGCTCCTCCCCCCAGCTCCCGCCGGAGGCTCGGCGGCGCGTGCTTCGCGCGGCCCTGCTACGGCCCTGGCCCCTGATCGTGCTCGTCATCGGGCTGGTCTTCTTCGCGCTGACCCTGACGTGGTGGGCGCTGCCCCTCACCGCCGCGACGTACGCGGCCCTCGTCGCCCTGGCCGTCCGCGACCCGATCTTCCAGACGCTCGTCCTCGAAGGCCGCGAGAAGGCCCGGCTGCTGGCGCAGAGCCGGGCCCGCCAGATCTCGGGCCAGACCCCCAAAACGCGCGCCCGTCGGCTACGGGAAGGAGAGACGCGAGACAGGCTGGAGGCGGCGCTCGAAGCCCGCGAGCGCGTGCTCGTGGCGATCAACGGATCGGATGAGGAGACGCGGAACCTGTTCGCCGGCGCCGTCCCACAGCTCGAACGGGCCGCGGAGCTCCTCGTGGACCTCGCCGAGGCGCGGGAGCAGGCGCCGCAGGAGGAGCGTAACCCCGGCGCGCTCTCCGCCATCGACGCGGAGCTCTCCCGGGCGCCCGAGCGGTTTCACGCCCTCAGGTCGGAGGTCGTCCGCGCCTCCATCGAGAGCGACGCCGACGCCCGGGACAGGGCCGAATCCGTGAGGGAGTCACTGGACGAGACCAACCGGCGGCTGCGAGAGCTTAGAGCAAGCGCATAACCCGCGGTCTCGACGCGTTTTTCCGCCGTTTTCCCCTCGAACCAAGGCCCTCACGAGTAGCTCTCGGCGGCGCTCCCTGCCTACCCCTCGAGATCCAGGCCCCCGGCACCTCCTCGAGCGTACGGCGATGCGCGCCCGGGCCGCGCCGCGACCTAGGATCGGCAAACACGGCCGACGTGGGCATCGTGAACGCGGTGCGGGAAGGCCCTTCGTAGAAGAAGCGGTGTGCAGCAGACGACCAGAGGTCCTCGGTCGGGTACCGCCACGAGGAAAACGAGGAATCCCTCGAACGTCCCCGTCTATTCCGTGCGTCGACGGCTTGGCAAACAAGTCCTACATGTTCGCGGGACCACGGGCCGAAGCCGGGCCGAAGGAGCGGGGGATGCGGTCCGCAGGGAGGGAATGAGAGAGGGGTCCGTAACGGGGTTACGAAGAGAGACCGATGCGGTTGTGGGTGCGGGCGTCGGGGAACGTGTCAGGCGGAGCTGGCGCGCCAGCCCTGTCCGTCCTCGCTGTCCTCTTCCCCCTCCTGCTCCTCGACGGGGGCGGGCTCGGCGGGCCTCGTGGTCTTCGTGAGCGCCGGGGAGGAGCTGGTCAACTCCTGACGGGACTCCCCGACGGAGACCAGCGAGTCCTCGAACCAGTTCTCGAGCTGGCCCATGACCCTGTCGCGGTAGACCTCGGAGCCGCCCTCGATCTCACGAGCGTAGCGCTCCGCGCGATCTATGGTCTCGGCCGCCCGCCGCTGCGAGCGCCGGTAGAGTTCGGTATCCAGGACGCTGGCCTCGGCGCGCTCGTGCGCGTCCTCCACGATCCTGCGCGCCTCTTCCTCCGCCGCCGCGACGACCGCCGCACACTCCCGGCGGATGGACTCGGCCTCCGACAACTCCGCGGGCAACGAGCCACGGAGCTCGTCCAACATCACGAGCAGGTCCGCGCGATCCACGACCGCCCGCCCCCTGCGCATCGGCACGCGAGAAGCGTCCTGAACGATCGCCTCCAACTCGTCCAATACTCCGCTGATGTACTCCATGTCCTCTCTCATGGCTTCCAACCCTAGCACGGCTCTTCAGGCTACGCTAGCGATTCTGAAAGTATTTTTCGGAGCTTAACCTAAAGCTAAGATCCACTTTCACCTGCGTATCAACTTCGGTTATATCTCTGGGTAAGGTCACTATATCCGGACCAGCGTTCGAAAGCGTTTTCGGCTTAGATATGCCTCTTCAAAGAATGTGCCGGCGCCGGCAAACTCCGTTCTCCGAAGGGTGAAGCGGGATAGCAGGTGCAGATATGCCCCAAAACAGGTAGTCGGCGCCGGTACAGGGAGCCCGGTATGCTCGGTGCCGGAGCATGCGTAACCGTCGCCCCTCGGCACCGTCCGGACATTCTTATTGCTAGCCTTTTGTAACCCGTTTCGAGACCTTGTAAGAAGGATGGGCGGCGCTCCTGTCGTGAAGCCGGAGATGCGACTCCACTCCTCATCGTGGACCCGCAGGGGCTGCGCCAGCCTGGAGGAGCTACGGTTGGGGTTGCTCGGGACTGCAAGCTGGCGCCTCTTGGGTCTTACCCTTCGGGTCTTGGATGTCGTGTTGGCGAGGGTCTCCCCGGATTGGTAGCGCCGAGATTGTCCGCCGCGCCGTCGACGGAGCGGCGGCAAGGCCGGGGGCGGGCGATGCCGAGCTAGGTGGCGAGTTTGACCTGCAGGGTGCTTCGAGGCCTCAGGAGCCGCGGCTGTTGTAGATGGCGAAGCCTATGGCGACGAGGGGCTCCAGGATCGCGAAGGGGCTGATGTTCCCCTCGAGCAGGCGCGGACCGAGGAACGGCAGGAACGCGAGGGCGACCGCGACGCCGGCGATGGTCATGGCTACCGGGCCGCCGTTGCGACCGCCGGCGCGCAGGATCAGGGTCCCGGCCCCGTAGCCCGCGAGGCCGCAGAGTATGAGGCTGCCGGCGCCGATCTGGGTGGCGAGGAAGGCGACCGGCAGCCCGACGACCACGACCGCGAGCCCGGCGAGGAGGCTCCACAGGACCTGGTTCGTCTTCATCACGCCCGTGCGGGCGCTCCTGGGGAGCCTCGCGTCGTCGGGGCACTTGATGCCCACGTCCGTCTGCCTCATGCACTCGGTGCAGATGGGGCGGCCGCAGGTCGCGCAAGAGACGCGCGTCTCCCTCTTCGGATGCCGGTAGCAGTACCTCGTCTCGGCCACTTAAGACTCCCTCCGACGGCGCCTCTCGTCGCGCGCGCGGTCGCTCCTCACGACCTCCCCGCGCGGCAGCACCATGATCTCACGCTTATAACTCCGGTGTATCTCCTGGACGGTCGTGCCGTGCTCCGCCTTCTGGCGCTCCAGCTCCTCGCGCAGCTGCGCGTTCTCGACCTCCGCCCTCGCGAGCTTCCCCTCCAGGTCCAAGACCTTCCTGACGCCGGCGAGGTTCATCCCCATCTCCTGGGTAAGCTTCTGGATGTACCTCCCGAGCTCCACGTCCTCCTGCGAGTAGAGCCGGGTGTTCTTAATGCTCTTGCGCGGCCGGAGCAGGCCCTTCTGCTCGTACATCCGCAAGGTCTGCGGGTGGACCCCGATCAGCTCGGCCGCCACCCCGATCATGAAGACGGGACGCCTTCTCACGCTACGACGCCTCCTCCGCCTCGCGAGAGAGCCTCAGCAACTCCCCGCGCACGTCCTCGTCCCTCTCGTCGGCGAGGGCCTCGAGGATCTCCTTCTCCCGCCTCGTGAGCGTCTTCGGCACCACGATCCGCGCCCGGACGACGAGATCACCCGGCCCCTCGCCGCGCGCCCGCGCGGCCCCGACCTTGGGCGCCCCGGCCCCGCGCACCCGGAAGCGCTTGCCGTCCTGCGTCCCGGGGGGAGCTTGAGCCTCACCGTCCCACCCGAGGGCCTTGGCACCTCGATCTCCGCCCCAAAGCCGCCTCGACGAAGCTGACCGGCGCCTCGACCACGAAGTCGTCCCCGCGCCGCTCGAAGACGGGATGCTCCTCGACCCGAGTCGTGACGTAGAGGTCCCCCGGGGGCCCGCCCTTCCTCCCGGCGCTCCCCCTGCCGGCGAGCCGAACCCGCGTTCCGGTCTTCGCGCCGGCCGGTATCCGGACGCTGACCTGCCTGTTCTTCCGCAGACGCCCGGCGCCCGAGCACCGCCGGCACGGCTTCTCCACGACCGTCCCCTCTCCCCCACACCGGCCACACGGCTCCGAGAGGGCGAAGAAGCCCTGATCCCGACTCCTCACCCCGCGCCCGCCGCACTCCGGACAGGGGCGCGGAGCGGTCCCCGGCGCGGCCCCGGTCCCGCGGCAATCCTCGCAAGAATCCTCGACGGGCGCCGAGACGCGCGTCGTTACCCCCTCCAGCGCCTCCTTGAACTTCAGGTTCACGGTAACTGTTACGTCGTCGCCGCGGACCGCCTGGGGCCTGCCCCGCGCACCACCGCTCGCGCCGCCGAATACGTCGCCGAAGCTGCCGAAGATGTCCGAGAGGTCGCCGAAGTCCCGCAGGTTGGTCTGGGTCCCCTGCGTCGATTGACCGAAGAAAGACCTGGGGCCCTCGTCGTACTCACGCCGCTTCTCCGGGTTGGAGAGCACCTCGTAGGCGTGCTGGATCTCCTTGAAGCGCTCCTCGGCGCCCTTGTCGTTGGGGTTGGCGTCGGGATGGTACTTGCGCGCCAACCGGCGGTAGGCGCGCCGGATCTCATCCTGCGTCGCCCCCTTCGAGACCTCCAGCGCCTTGTACAGATCCGCCGTCGCCATACCTCTACCTATTTCGCAACTATAACCTTGGCGGGGCGGATCGCCCTGCCGTTCAACATGTAGCCCCGCTCGAGGGTCTGGATGACGGTGTCCTCCTCGTGTTCGTCGGAGGGCTGCCCCATGACGGCCTCGTGGACAGACGGGTCGAAGCTCGCGCCGTCGGAGTCGACGGGGGTGAGCCCCTGGCCCTCCAGGATGGAGACGAGTTGATCTCGCGTGGCGCGCACGCCCTCGCGGATGTCGCCCTCCGCGACGAGGGCGCGATCGAGGTTATCGAGCACGGGCAGGAGCTCGCGGACCAGCCTCTCGGAGGCGGACTGGACGAACCGCGCCCGGTCCCTCTCCATGCGCTTGCGGGAGTTCTCCATCTCGGCCTTCATGCGGCGCATGTCGTCGAGGTAGCCGTCGCGCTCGCGGCGGGCCGTCTCCAGCTCGGCCCCGAGGGCGATGATCTTCTCGCGCTCGGCGATGATCTCCTCGCGGGCGAGCTCGGCCTCCTCCTCGGGGTCCGCCTCCGGCTCCTCCTCGAACGCTTCATCGTCGAGTTCGGGCACGACGCCGGGGTCCTCGGAGCCCCCGACCTCTACCGGCTCGGAGGCCGGGTCCGTCGCCTCCGGCGGGAGGTCGCCTTCGCGCTGCTCCTCTTCCGGGTTGCGGGCTCCTCCCCGTCCGGGCGGCGCTGCTCTTCGTCTCTCAAAGCTTGCCTACACCTCCTGGGCCCAGGGCGAAGGCGCGGGGCCCGGGGCCCCGCGCCTTCGCCCGCTCGGGGGTCTTTACCTCTTGCCTTCGTCGGTCTCGTCGTCGACGATCTCGGCGTCCTCGACCACGTCGTCCTCCGGGCCGTCGGCGGTGGCCGAAGCCTGGCTCCCCTGGGCGTTCTGGTAGAGCACCTCGGAGAGCTTGTGGGAGGCGGTCAGGAGGGCCTCCTGCTTCTGCTTGATCCTCTCGACGTCGTCGCCGGCGAGGGCCTCCTTCGTCTCCTTGATGGCGTCCTCGATCTCGCCGCGCGTGGCGGCGTCGACCTTGCCGTCGACGTCCTTGAGGGAGCGCTCGATGGAGTAGACGAGGTTGTCCGTGTTGTTGCGGACGTCCGCCTCCTCCTTGCGCCGGCGGTCCTCCTCGGCGTGCGACTCGGCGTCGCGGACCATCTGCTCGATGTCCCGATCGTCGAGGCCGCTGGAGGCGGTGATGGTGATCCGCTGCTCCTTGCCCGTCCCGAGGTCCTTGGCGCCGACGTTCACGATGCCGTTCGCGTCGATGTCGAAGGTGACCTCGATCTGCGGGACGCCGCGCGGCGCGGGCGGGAGGCCGACAAGCTGGAAGTTGCCGATCAGCTTGTTGTAGGCCGCGATCTCGCGCTCGCCCTGGTAGACCTTGATCTCGACCGAGCCCTGGTTGTCGTCGGCCGTCGTGAAGACCTCACTCTTACGTGTAGGTATAGTCGTGTTCCGCTCGATAAGCTTCGTCATCACGCCGCCCTTGGTCTCGATGCCGAGGGAGAGCGGGGTAACGTCGAGGAGCAGGACGTCCTTGACCTCGCCCGCGAGCACGCCGGCCTGGATGGCGGCGCCGATCGCGACGACCTCGTCCGGGTTGATGCCCTTGTTGGGCTCCTTGCCCGTGATCTCCTTGACCTTCTCCTGGATGGCCGGGATGCGGGTCGAGCCGCCGACGAGGATGATCTGGTCGATCCCGCCGCCGTCGAGCCCCGCGTCCTTCATGGCCTGGCGGACCGGGCCGGCCGTCCCCTCGACGAGGTCGGCGGTCAGGTTGTTGAACTGCGCCCGCGTGAGCGTCAGGTCGAGGTGCTTGGGGCCGTTGGCATCGGCGGTGATGAACGGCAGGTTGATGGAGGTGCTCGTCGTCGAAGAGAGCTCCCTCTTGGCCTTCTCGGCGGCCTCGACGAGGCGCTGGGTCGCCATCTTGTCCTTGGAGAGGTCTATCCCCGAGTCCTTCCTGAACTCGGAGACGATCCACTCGACGACCTTCTGGTCGAAGTCGTCGCCGCCGAGGTGGTTGTTCCCGCTCGTCGCCTTGACCTCGAAGACGCCCTCGCCGAGCTCGAGGATGGAGACGTCGAACGTGCCGCCACCGAGGTCGAAGACGAGGATGGTCTGCTCGTTCTCCTTGTCGAGCCCGTAGGCGAGCGCCGCCGCCGTCGGCTCGTTGATGATCCGCTTGACGTTGAGCCCGGCGATCCTGCCGGCGTCCTTCGTCGCCTGTCGCTGCGCGTCCTCGAAGTAGGCCGGCACGGTGATGACGGCCTCGGTGACCTCGTCCCCGAGGTACTCCTCGGCGTCCCTCTTCAGCTTCTGGAGGATCATCGCGGAGATCTCGGCCGGAGAGTAATCCTTCTCGCCGGCCCGCACGCGCAGGTCGCCGCCCGGCCCGTCGACCACCTCGTAGCCCACGTTCCCGGCCTCGTTCGAGACCTCGCGGTACCTGCGGCCCATGAAGCGCTTCACGGAGTAGACGGTCCGGTCCGGGTTGGTCACCGCCTGGCGGCGCGCGAGCTGGCCCACCAGCCGGTCCCCGCTCTTGCGGTCGAAGGCCACCACCGAAGGCGTCGTCCGCTCGCCCTCGGAGTTGGTGATGACCACCGGGTCGCCACCCTCCAGGACCGCGACACAACTGTTCGTCGTACCGAGGTCTATGCCAATGCTCTTGCCCATGCGGTCTCCTCGAAGTCGTTCGTCGATAATCTAAGGCACGGGCAGTATAAAATCTAAGTCTGCGGCGTTCAAGTTTTTTGTTCGGTTCATGGGAGTATAATTTTGGCGGAAAGTACCGGATGATGTTGCCGGAGCTGCGGGGGGTGGGAGGTCTTGGGGGGTCTTGGAAGAAACAATCTTACTCGTTGACGACGACGCGGCGCTCCTCGAGGTCATGTCGATCGTGCTCTCTTCGGAGGGGTACCGGGTCATCACGGCGATGGACGGCCAGGAGGCCCTGAAGGAGGTCGGGCGGGAGAAGCTGGACCTCGTCATCCTGGACATCATGCTGCCGAAGATGAGCGGCTTCGAGGTCTTGAAGAAGATCAGGGAGAGCTCCGACGTCCCTGTGGTGATGCTGACGGCGAAGAGCCAGTCCGTGGACAAGGTCGTGGGGCTGGAGCTCGGGGCCGACGACTACATCACCAAGCCCTTCGACACCAAGGAGCTTCTCGCGCGCATCCGCGCGATCCTCAGGAGGTTCGGGCGGCAGGAGGGGAGGAGCCGGGACGGGACCCTGCGGCTCGGGCCGCTGGAGCTCGACCCGAACGGCTACACCGTGACGCGGAGCGGCGACGTCCTCGTGCTCACGCCCACGGAGTTCAAGATCCTGGCGCTCCTGATGAGGCGTCCGGGGCGGGCGTTCACGCGCACCCAGATCTCCGAGGCCGTCTCGACGGCGTCGCACTACCTGGCGAGCCGCTACATCGACGTGCACATCAGCAGGCTCAGGGCCAAGATCGAGCGGGACCCGAAGGCGCCGGAGATTATCCAGACCGTCCCGAGCGTCGGGTACCGGGCGGCCCGGCCGCGTTCGAGCGCGACCCGCAGCGCCTGAGGCGAGGTCCCCGAGTGGTCTCCGAGAAGGTTCGCAAGGGCAGGTCCCTACCGGGGCGGCTCTCGTTCAGGGCGCGGGTCTTCGCCGCGCTCGTGGGCATCTCGGCGACGACGAGCCTCGTGATCGGCCTCGTCCTCTACTACTTCGCCGAGGACCGGCTCGTCGCTCAGGAGCGGGAGCTCTTGATACAGCGCTCGCGGACGGCGAACGCGGGGGCCGGGGTCTTTCTGGAGGGCCTGCGCAACCCGGAGAGCGGGGACCTCCCCGCCCCCGACGCCTACGCCGAGGAGCTCGTCCGCTCGGTCGCGGACCCGACGGGGCTCGGGGTGCTCTACGCGGGCCCGGACGGGGAGCCCCTCGCGGCGAGGGACGGCGCCGGGAGGCCGGTCTCCCCCGAGAGGGCGTACGAGAGGCTCGGCCTGAACGGGGAGGTCCTCGAGAGGGCCGAGGGTTCCCCGAGGGGCGAGGGGAGGATCGTGCGCCTCGGGGGCGACGGGGGCGGCGGGGCGCCGCGCTACGTGGCCGTCTGGCCGCTCCTGGGGACGAACGAGACGGCGCAGGGCGTCCTCGTCTACGACTCACCGGAGAGGGGGCTCGAGGAGACGCTGGCGTTTCTGCGCTACGGCATTCTCGGGGCCATCGGGACGAGCGTGCTGCTCGTGGGGGCGGCGAGCCTCATCCTGGCGCGACAGATCACGCGCCCCCTCTCCGACACCCGCGACGCCGCGATAAGGGTGGCCTCGGGGGACTACAGCTTCGTGCCCGTGAGGGGGAACGACGAGCTCGCCGAGGTGGCCCGCTCCTTCAACTTCATGGCGAGGGAGGTGCAGCACTACGTCGGCGAGATGCGGCGCCAGAAGGGGCGCCTGGAGGCGGTCCTCGAAGCCTCGCCGGAGGCCGTCGTCGCCACGGACGCCTCCGAGAAGATAACCATGTCCAACCCCGCCGCCGAAAGAATCCTCGGCATAGACCCGGCCCACGACCACGGCCGCCCGCTCGAGGGGCTCGGCGCCCCGAAGGCGCTGCTCGAGTGCCTGCGCGAGGCCACGAGGACCGGCGCCGCCGTCCACGAGATCGAGGTCGGCGAGAAGACCTACTGGGCCTACGCCGCCCGTATGCAGGACCCGAAACACGCCGCGACGGACGGGGATCATGGCGCCGTCGAGGGCGCCCCCGGCGGCGGCGCGATCCTGGCCGTCCGGGACATAACGGAGTACCGCTCGCTGGAGAGGGCGAAGACCGCCTTCGTCTCGGACGTCTCGCACGAGCTCAGGACGCCGCTGACGACCATCCAGAGCGCGCTCGACCTCATCGAGCGGGCGCGGGAGAGGTTGGATCCCCTGGAGCACAGGGCGCTCGAGCTCGCCGACGGGGAGCTCAAGCGCATCCGCGGGATGGTCGAGGAGCTTCTGACCCTCGCCCAGATGGACTCGCGCCAGTACTCCCTGGAGGTCGCGCCGAGCGACCTCGACGAGGTCGTCAGGAGCGCCATCAGCGGCATAGAATCCAAGGCCCAGAGGTTCGGCATCGAGCTCCGCTACGACCCCTCGGACAGCTCCCCCCACACCACCTGCGTCTGCGACGCGCAGAAGATCTACCAGGTCCTGCTCAACCTGCTCGACAACGCCATAAAGTACTCGGACCCGGGCGGGAGGGTGCGCGTCTACGTCCTGGACGGGCGCGACTACGTGACGGTGCGCGTCTCGGATACGGGGGTCGGCATCCCGGAAGAGGACCTGCCCCAGCTTTTCGACCGCTTCTACCGGGTGAACAAGGACCGCTCGCGGACGACCGGCGGCAGCGGCCTGGGCCTGGCCATCTCCAAGCAGATCGTCGACCTGCACGGCGGCGCCCTCGCCGTGCGGAGCACGGTCGGCGTCGGCTCCACCTTCGACGTCCGGCTCCCGAAGTCCCCCGTCCCCCGCTCCGCCAGCTATGCGATCTAGCCGGGAGCGGGCTCCGCTCCGCGCTGCGCTCCTCCTGGCGCTCTTGCTCGTGCCGGGAGCGGCTGGCTGCGGGTTTCTCTCGGCCGCCGGGCCCGTGGAGGAGGGCGTCATAGAGCCCGCTTCGCCCGCCGGGGCCCCGGCGGACCTGGATCTCGGGCCGGGCGTGCGCCCCTTGAGCCTCGGGCCCGGGGACAAGAGCTCCCCGCGTGTCAGCCCCTCCGGCGACCGCGTGGCGTTCGTCCTCGACGGCTACGTCGTCGAGAAGCCGCTGTACGCTCAAGACCCCGGGGTCCGGACGGAGGAGGGCTTCTCCGCCACGAGCGCGGACTGGCTCGCTGGTGAGAACCTGGCAGTGCTGGGCCCGGGCTCGGGCAGGGGCTCCCCGGCGCAAGACGCGCAGGCCGACTCGCTGTTCGTCGTCCATCCTGACGAGACCCCGGAGATCAGCGAGGCCGTGGAGGGCGTGCGGGGCACCGGCGCGCAGCCGGGCGGGGGCTCCGTCGTCGCCGTCGTGGAGACGCCAGGGGTCGGGCCGGAGGCCGCCCTCGTCCGGCTGCGCGCGGGCGGGGACGTGGCGAGAAGCTTCCCGGCCGACCTCCGGGGACGCGTCTCGGGCCTCTCCCTCTCCCCGGACGGCCGCGAGGTCGCGATGGCCGTCCGGATCCAATCCGGCAGGGACGACGGCAGGGTGGAGCTCGCGACCTACCGCTTCTCCGAGGGCGAGCCCCGGCGCGTCGCCCTCCTGGAGGAGGGGCTCGAGGTGATCGGGGCGCCCCAGGCGACCTCGCGGGGCCTCTACTTCGTCGCCGGGGAGGAGGGAGACGAGGAGGCGGACTACGCCCTCTACCGCGTCCCCGAGGGCTCGGAGGAGTACGAGCCCGTGCGCGGGGTCGGCGAGGACTTCGTCCCCGCGAGCATCGCGGTCTCGCCGGACGGCGGCAGCCTCGCCGTGCTGGGCCGGCGGAGCTCCCGCTCCCCCACCGACCTCTACGTCCTCGACCTCGCCTCGGACTCCCTGGACGCGGTCACGGCGAACGAGAACATGGAGATCAAGACGAAACCGGGCGACCTCGCCTGGTCCCCCGACGGCTCGCTCGTCGTGGTCGTCGCTCGCGGCGCCCTGCCGGGCCCGAAGGTCTACGGCTCCCCAGCCAAGGACCTGTCGAGCGCCTTCTACAACGTCTACGGGGTGCCGGTCGGGACGGCCATCCGGGCTTCCGGGGGCAGGCAGAGGTGAGGAGCGCCCTCTTCTGGCTCGCCGGGGCTTCGCTCGCCTTCTTCGCGACGGCCGGGGCGTTCCTGGTGCTCGCCAACTTCGGCACCGCGCCGAAGGCGAGCGACCCCATCCCTCGCAGCGAGCCCTCCGGCGGGACACCGCGGGGCCCGGAGCTCGCCCTCAGCTTCTCCGAGGAGGGGCTCGGGGGGCTGGAGAGGAGCCGCAACCAGACGCTGACGCTCTACCTCGAGAACAGAGGCGAGGAGGAACTGAGGAGCGTGGAGCTAGAGCTTGCGGTCTCCTCCGAGGACACCGCTTACCCCAGGGTGCGCCGCTACGACGAGACGGTGACGAGGCTCGCGCCCGGCGAGGTCGAGGCGATCGACCTGACCGTGGACCTCTCCCGCCCCCGCCGGTGGGGGCGCCGCGGTCCTCGACGAGGAGGCCGGCGACGACCGGGAGATCCTGGAGGCCCGGGCCTACGCGCCCGGCGTGCCCCCGTCGTCGAGACGGCGGTCGTCTCGCCCTGAGCTAGCGCCGGAGCTTCTCCGGCTCGGGGACATCCGGGCCCCGCCGGGGCCCTGGGGCGAGAGCGTGACGGGCGACGGGGCGCCGCCCAGCACCGGGAGCTTCACCCGTCCCATGAGGCCGCGGGCGCGCTCGCCGATCTCGACCGTGTTCCCGAAGTCCGCCCGGGCGAGCGTGTAGGGCAGGCCGAGCCTGAAGCCCCTGCGCAGCGGCTCCCAGCCGTTCTCCAGCAAGAACCGGGTGGGGATGTGCCGCGAGAGCCCGAGGTCGCTCCCGATCGCCTCGACCCCGCCGAAGCCCCGCGTCTTCAAGTCGCGCGCCACGCGCACGAGGAGGTGCCTGCGCGCCCTCGGGTCCCCCTCCAGGTACGCCAGAAGGGCGGCGTCGGAGCCCAGGGGCCCGACGGGGTAGAGGTCGGCGCGCGGCAGGTAGGCGTGCGGGCCGTAGACGGCGAACCCCATCACCTCGTCGCCCCGCTTCATCACGAGCCCGGCCGTACCCCAGGCGTCGGTGACCTCCTCGTACCACTCCTCGGACGAGAAGGCCCCCTGCGTCCAGTACGAGACCACCGCCTCGAGACCGGGGATCTCGCGGGCGTCGGCGCCCGAGATCTCCGAGATCGCCGGGATAAAGGGCAGCGGCCTCATCTTCAAGCCGAGACCGAGCCTACCCATTCCGCCCTTCCGGGTCCGTCCCGGGCTCGCCGAGCCGCGACCGGAGGCGAGAGCGGGTCTCCTGGATCCTGCGCCGGAGCTCCTCGGGGTCCCCCTCCGGGGGCGCCGCGGCGTCGACCCTATCTTCTCCGGAGACGTCGCGAAGCGGAGGCACATCCGGCGGGAAGACCGGCGGAGGCTCCACGGGCTCCGGGTCGGACGTAGGCCCGACGGTCAGATCCAACTCCTCCTCGCGAACGGGCGGAGCGTCGCGGGCCTCGGCCGCGCGCTCCCGCGCCCGCTCCCGGGCTTCGAAGTAGCTCTCCCGACCACGCTCGCGAGCCTCACCGGCCCGGGAGGCGATCGAACCTCGAAGCTCCCTGCCGCTCCGGGGAGCGAGGAGGATGCCTGCCAGCGCGCCCGCGAGGCCGCCGAGTACGAAAGTGCCGACCTTCTGCTTGTCCAGCATACAGCGTATACCTCCTGACGCGTCACCTTATTCTACCCCCTCGGGGACGGAGACACCTGCCGCACAACCCACGGGCACGAACGTACCCAGCAGCGCCCCACACTAAGGCGAGCCCTCCGCACCGAGCCGCCCGTCGCCGTTAGAGACCGCCGCGCTTGCCGACCGCGATCGCGGCGGGGTAGACTTCCGGGCTCGGGATTCATCGAAACAGGCCCTATAAGCCGGCGGAGCAGCCCGCAAGCCTGGGACAAAACGGGTGTGCGATCCCCTGGGATACCGTCCCCGCGCAATCACGAGGCCTCCGGGCTTTCGCGATGGTTCTCGGGCTCGTACTTCTAAAAGACGGTGTCCGCTCATCGGCTCGACCGGGGCATGGGTACCGATGCGGGGCGGGCAGGCGTGGGTTGGGGCGCCAGGTGCTCGAACTCGTCTGCCTCGCTGCGGAATACCAAGGGTCCGGGGAGGGGAAGGAGGGTCTCGGGGTATGCGAGGTGTAGAAGAAGGGTGGCTGCGGTGGAGGGGCGCGGTCGTCTCCGTCCACGTGGACGCCGGGGCGCCCATGCGTGCCGCCGAGGCCGTGCGCGCCGTGCGAGGACGCGGGCTCGAGGGCGACCGGTACCAAGACGGCAGGGGTTACTACTCCGACCATCCGGGTCCCATGCGCGAGGTGTCCCTGATCGAGGAGGAGACGGTGGAGGCCCTGGAGCGGGACCACGGGATGGTGCTCTCGCCCGGCGAGACCCGGCGAAACGTGATGACCCGGGGCGTCCCCCTCGACCACCTCGTGGGGCGCGAGCTCCAGGTCGGGGAGGCGATCCTGGAGGGCGTCGAGCTGTGCGAGCCGTGCGTGCATCTCGTGGCGGTGACCGGCAAGCGCGGCCTCTTGCCCGACCTGGTCCATCGCGGGGGCCTCCACGCCAGGGTGGTGGAGAGCGGCACGGTCCGAAGCGGCGCCCCCGTCGAGGAGCTGCGCGACGGGGGGTCGTTCTGATGTTCCGCGTCGCCGTCTTGAGCTTCTGGCACGTCCACGCCCGGGACTACGCCGGGGAGGCCGAAGAGCACCCCGGGGCCGAGGTCGTCGCGGTATGGGACGAGGATCCCCGCCGCGGAAGGGCCGAGGCCGAGGGGAGAGGGGTGGACTTCCACGAGGATCTCGACGAGGTGCTCGCGCGCGAGGACGTGGACGGCGTCGTCGTCACCACCCCGACCGTCGCCCACCGCGAGGTCATCCCGGCCGCCGCCGGGGCGGGGAAGCACGTCTTCACCGAGAAGGTCGTAGCCCCGACGCTGCGGGAGGCCGAGGAGATAGCCGCGGAGGCCGGGCGCGCGGGCATCGCCTTCGTCGTCTCCCTGCCCAGGCTCTACGCCGGATACACGAGCGCCATCGCCGAGATCATCGATAGGGGCGAGCTCGGGGAGATCACCTACCTGCGCGTGCGCGTCTCCCACGACGGCGCCCTGCCCACGGAGACCCACCCCGGAGGCTGGCTGCCGGAGCGTTTCTTCGACCCGCGGGAGTCCGCCGGGGGCGTGACCATCGACTTCGGGGCGCACCCGCTCTACCTCGTGGCCCGCCTGCTCGGCGTGCCGGAGGAGGTAAGTGCTGCGTACGGGTGCTTCACGGGAGGGGCGTCGAAGACAACTCCGTCGTCGCCCTGCGATACCCGAACGGCTCGATAGGCGTGGCCGAGGCCTCCTTCGTCGGCTCCTCCGTGCCCTTCCTCGTGGAGGCGCACGGCACGCGGGGAGCCTGCTCTACGACGGGGACGGTGGGATCAGGCTTCGGAGGTCGTCGACCTCCCCTGGGAACACCGCGAGACCCCGCCGGACGGGCCGTCGCCCTTCGTGCGGTGGGTGGACCTCGCCTCCCGCGGCGAGACCGACGGGGAGAACGTACGCGCCGCCCTGAACCTGAGCGCGCTGGCAGAGGCGGCCAACCTCTCGGCCGCCGAGGGCCGCCCGGTGCGTCCGGGTCTGGCTTAGGGGCGCGCCGGGGGGTGTGGCCTACGAGCCCCGGCTCGTATCCAGGAGCAGGGAGTCCGCGCGGCGGGCCTTCTCGGCGATGCCGGAGACCCGGTTCGCGACGAAGGCGACCGCGGCGTCCGAGGTCGCCTCGATGGAGATGTTCTCTATGGTGTAGGTGCCGGCGCGAGCCGCGCTCTCGGTGATGTAGTCGTGGATCTTGCGTATCCCTTCGAAGTGGGCGATGTACTCCTCGGCGGGGCGGCGCATCGACGTCCCGAGGGCTCGCACGTAGAAGCGGTCGCGGTGGGCGTCCTCGTCGGAGAGGTAGACCACGAGGCAGCAGACGTTCGGGTGGTCCTTGTAGCGCTGCATGATGATCTCGGGCGCCAGGTGCACGCCCTCGACGACGAGGTTCGTCCCCTCCTTCAGCCCGCGTTCGACGATCGCCTCGACCCCGACGGAGACCTGCGAGGACTGGGCCCGGAAGCCGAAGAGCACCGTCTCGTCGTCCTCCACCGGCACCCTTATGTCCTCGGCGGTGATCTCGAAAGAGCTCTTGTGCAGGATCGGGAGGAGGTCCGGGCTTATGGCGCGGCGGAGGACCTCGCGGATGGAGTCCGTGCCGATCACGCTCTGTATGTTCAGCCTTCTCGCGACGTCGGCGGCGAGCGTACTCGTCCCCACCCCCGTCGCCCCGCCTATGAGCACCACGACGGGCTCGGTCGTCTCGCGCAGGATGCGCCACTTGTCGAGGCGCGGGACCACGAGGGCGTCCGTCATCTGGAGCTTGGCGCGGACGCGGGCGAGGACCTCTTCCTCCTCGACGGTGAGGCGCTCCTCCGCCAGAAGCTCGGCGCGGACCTCGCTGGCTATGCGGTAGGCGATCTCCATGCGGGCGCCGGCCTGGCAGAGGGTCTGGGCCAACACGCCGCGCGAAAACGGGGTCTCGCGCCCGCTCTTGATGATCGTGATCTCCCGCTCCTGCATAGCACCCTCCACACCGGGCGCCGGTACGCCCTCCCTCGGGCGCCTAGTCGCCCAGAATCCGGAGCCCGCCGAACTTCTTGCCCCGCCTCCTCCGGATCCGGAAGAAGAAGTACAGCAGGAACGCGACGAGCGCGAGCGGTAGCAGGGGCACCAGCACCGCGAGGACGCCGCCGACCAGCGCCACCGCGTCCTCGATCGTGCTCAGAAAGGACGAGGAGACCCCGCGGAGGTGCCGTCCGACCGGGGACGCAGGACGTACTTGAGGACCGCGACGACGCCCGCGATCACGCCGCCGGCCACAAGCTCCGGGATCGCGCCGGCGTCCAGGCCCTCGCGCAGGGCGAGCGCGAAGAGGACGGCGCCCGCGGCGATGCGCAGCGGCGTCTGGATCACGTTCAGCGTCTTCTGGAGGGACGAGACCTTGTCCAGCCCGGTCTCGAGGAGCGCGAGCACGACGAAAGCGCCGATCGCGGCCCAGTCGTCGACGAAGCCGAAGGGCGCGGGTAGCTCGAACAGCCCGAGGCGGGCGGAGAGCCCGACGAGGGCGAGCGGGAGAAAGGCCCTGACCCCCGCGACGGAGGCGAGCCCGATCCCTATTCCGATTGCAAGCAAAGTTTCCATGCGCCCGATTATACCCGCTACCCGCGCGGGGCAACTTTGCTAATATCTCCTGATTCGGTGTTCTAGTTTCTCGGAGGGCTCGTGTCGCAGACCGTTACCATGGACAAGATAGTGGCGTTTTGCAAGCGCCGGGGCTTCGTGTACCAGAGCTCGGAGATCTACGGCGGCATCCGCTCCTCCTACGACTACGGCCCTTTGGGCGTCGAGATGAAGCGGAACATAAAAGAAGAATGGTGGCGCAGGCTCGTCCACATGCGCGAGGACGTCGTCGGCCTCGACGCCGCGATCATAATGCACCCTAGAGTGTGGGAGGCCTCCGGCCACACGGCGACCTTCAACGACATGCTCGTCGAGAGCCGCACGAGCGGGAGGCGCTACCGGGCCGACCACCTTATAGAAGACGCGACCGGGGCGGACGCCGAGGGGATGAGCGCCGAGGAGATGACGAAGATCATCGCCGAGGACGACCGAATCAAGGACCCCGTGGACGGGGGCCGCGACTTCGCCCCGGTCAGGCCGTTCAACCTGATGTTCGAGACGTACACCGGCCCCGTGAAGAGCCCGGAGAACGTCGTCTACCTCAGGCCGGAGACGGCGCAGGGGATCTTCGTGAACTTCAAGAACGTCACGCAGACGACCCGGGTAAAGGTGCCGTTCGGGATCGCTCAGCAGGGGAAGTCTTTCAGAAACGAGATCACGCCGGGCAACTTCATCTTTCGCACCCGCGAGTTCGAGCAGATGGAGATGGAGTTCTTCGTGGAGCCGGGGACGGACGAGGAGTGGCACGAGTACTGGCTGGAGCAGCGCTGGAACTGGTACACGTCCCTGGGCATAAACCCCGAGAACCTCCGCTTCTACGAGCACCCCAGGGAGAAGCTCTCCCACTACGCCAAGCGTACGGTGGACATCGAGTACAACTTCCCGTTCCGCGGCTGGTCCGAGCTCGAGGGCATCGCGAACAGGACGGACTTCGACCTCAAGCAGCACGCCCAGTTCTCCGGCGAGAACCTGGAGTACTTCGACCAGGGGACGAACAAGCGCTACGTCCCGTACGTCATCGAGCCGGCGGCCGGACCCGACAGGATCATGCTCGCCTTCCTCGTCGACGCGTACAGGGAGGAGGAGGTGAACGGGGAGAGCCGGACCGTCCTCAAGCTCCACCCTAGAATCGCCCCGACGAAGGCGGCGGTCTTCCCCCTCTCTAAAAAGGAGCCCGTCTCGACGATCGCGCGCCAGCTCTACGACGAGCTGAAGGGCGACTACCGCCTCTTCTACGACGACTCCGGCTCCATCGGCCGGCGCTACCGCCGCCAGGACGAGGCCGGCACGCCGTTCTGCGTCACCGTCGACTTCGAGACGGCGGAGGACAAGCAGGTCACGATCCGCGACCGCGACACGCTGGAGCAGGAGCGCGTCCCGATCACGGCCGTGCGCGAGAGGCTGCAGGGGCTGATCTCCGGCTAGGAGCCGAACGGCTCCCGTTCCCTAGAAAGAGGACTTCCCTTGGCTGACGAGAGACCCATCGCGCTCTGGGCCGTGCCCCGGTCGATCTCCACGGCGTTCGAGCGCGTCTTCGTGGAGCGGGGCGACTTCCGCATCCTGCACGAGCCGTTCTCGATGTCCTACTACTTCTCGCCGGAGCGCCGGAGCGAGCGCTTCGACGGGGAGGAGATAAAGGAGGAGCACCGCTACGAGAAGGTCCTCGCGGAGGTCTTGGCCCCCGGGGAGAGGCCGGTCTTCTTCAAGGACATGGCCTACCACATCGCGCCGATCATGGATCGGGAGCTCGTGGGCCGTATCAGGAACACGTTCCTGATGCGCGACCCGCGCGCCGTCATCGCCTCGTACGCCAGAAAGTGGCCGGACTTCACCTTCGAGGAGGCGGGCTACGAGGAGCTGTACCGCCTCTACGGTTACGCCGTCGAGGACGGGCAGGACCCGGCGGTGATCGACGCCCAGGACCTCTCCGAGAACCCCGACGCGGTGGTCGCGGCCTACTGCGACTCCCTGGGCATCGACCACAAGCCCGAGGCCCTCACCTGGGAGCCGCGCGAGATCCCGGAGTGGGAGGTGTGGGACGGCTGGCACGACAGCGCCCAGGAGAGCACCGGCATCGGCAAGCTCGAGCGCAAGGAGGTGGATCTCCCCGACGACCTCGAAGAGATCTACCGCCGCTGCCTCCCCTACTACGAGGCCCTGTACGCCGAACGCCTGCGCGTCTGACGGCTACGCCGGGAGCTCTCCCGGCACAGGAGGGGCGCCACCGCTATAAAGCGGTGGCGCCCCTCCCGCATCCGGTACTCGGCGGTTCTTGCTGAGGGCTAGTTGCTCGCCTGCTCCTCGAGGTAGGTGCTCAGGGCCTCGGGGCCGGGGGTGCCGTCGGCGGCTTCGACGCCCTCGAGCCACCTGTCGGTGATCTCGGGGTTCTCCTGCAGCCACTCCGTGGCGATCTGCTCGGGCTCCTTGCCGGAGTTGTCGATCTGGTCGATCCAGTTGCCCTGGATCTCCTTGTCGACCTTCATCTGCTCGAAGAGCTGGTTGATCTCCGGGTTGTCCTCGACGAAGTCGGCGTTGGCGAGCGTCTCGACGTGGGAGGGTCCGCCCCAGGCCTCCTCCGGGTCCTCCAGGAGGCACATGTCGTACCTCTGGCCCATCCAGTGCGGCTCCCAGCCCGTGAAGGCCACCCACTCGCCGTCCTCGATGGCGCGGTCCACCTCGGAGAGCATGCCGTTGGTCGAGGACTCCACGATCTCCCAGTCCCCGAGGCCGTAGGTGTCGTTCTTGATCATGTCTATGACGACCTGGTTGCCGTCGTTCCCCGGCTCGATGCCGTAGATCGTGCCGTTGAACTCCTCCTTGAAGCGGTCGAGGTCCTCGTGGGACGTGACGCCGGCGTCGCACGCCTCCCTGTTGACGGCGACGCTGAAGGTCGCCTCGGGGAGGTTCGTCGTGACCGAGCGGACCTCTTCCCCGTCGACCTGCTCCATGTTGGTCTGCATCGTCGGGAACCAGGCCTCGACGAAGAGGTCGAGGTCGCCCGTCTCCAGGCCCTTGAAGATGACCGGGACGCTGAGCTGCTGGATCTCGGTCTCGTGCCCCAATGCCTCGACCATCGTCGCCGAGACGTTCGTCTTCGCGATCGCCTCGGGCCAGTCCACCGTCCCGAAGTTGACCGGCTCGCCGCCGGAGCCCTGGGCGCCGCCGCCCCCGGAGCCGCCGCAGGCGGAGAATACGAGGGCGCTGCCCAGGATCGTCAGGCCCACCAGGGCCTTCTTTAAGGTCCCGCGTTCGTCTCCCACAGACTCAGTCCTTTCGGTTTTTGGCGCTCTTTTCGCAAGGTGCGTGCGGCGCTTCTGGCTCGTGCCTCAGGCCTCCCGCGCCCGTTTCGCGGCGTCTACCCAGGGTTGGACGACCTCGCGGTTCTCTTCCAACCAGGCCCTGGAGCCCTCCACGGGGTCGCCCGTGGTGTTGATGACGTCCTCCAGGGTGTTGACCTGTTGCTCGGTCAGCGTCACCTCGTTCATGAACTCGTAGGCCACCGGGTCCTCGGAGGAGAGGTCCTCGCGGACGATGGTGTGCAGCTCGGAGGGCTGCGTGAGCGCGCCGAGGGCGCCCTTCGGATCCTCCAGGTACTCGAACTCGTAGCGCTGGTTCATCCAGTGCGGCGACCAGGCGACGAAGATGAACGGCTCGCGCGCGGTGTACAGCCGCTCGACCTCCGTCAGCATCCCCTCCGTCGGACCCTCGACGAGGTCCTGCTCGAGGTCGTAGGCCTCGACCACCTCGCTCGGGATCCTCTCCATGATCCGCGTCTCCGGCTCGATCCCGACGATCCTCGTGGCCTCGGTCTCGTTGATCTCGGCGATGCTGTCGATGCCCATGTAGCTCGGCGCCGCGAGGCTGAACTTGGTCTGCCCCCGGAACCACGACCTCAGAAGCTCCACGTCCCCCTCGACGGCCTCGAGCTGCTCCGAGTGGTTCGGGAGCCAGACGTCCTGGAAGGCGTCCATCTCGCCGTCGCCGACCCTCTCGAAGACCGCCTTGGGGTCCGTGAGCTCCATCTCCACCTCCTCGTAGCCGAGCTCCTCCTCCAGCAGAAGCTTCGTGAGGTTGGAGACCGCGACGTTCTCGTCCCAGCCGATGTAGCCGAGGACGAGCCTCGTGCTCTCCGGCGAGGCGGACTGGCCGCAACCGGACGCGAGCGCGGCCACCGAGAGGGCGACCGCCACCGCGGCGAGCTTCAACGCACGAAACTTGGGCATGATCCACATGGTCTTCGGTCCTCCCGTGGGGGGGGACGGCGCCCTACCCGCGCGGCCATCTCCCCCACCCCACGGACGCCTCGCTAGTTCTGCTCCGCCTCGGCCTGCTCCCCGGCCTGCCTCGCGGCCTCGACCCAGGGGTCGACGAGCTCCCGGTTCTCCTCGAGCCAGGCCCTCACGCCGATGGTCGGGTCGTCGTAGCCCTCCTCGTTGATCGCCTCCTCCAGGGAGTTGGTCTGCTCCTCATTGAGCGTGTACTCGTTCAGCATCGCGTACGCGACGGGGTCGTCCTCCTGCAGGTCCTCGCGGACGATGGTCGAGATCGTGGCCTGGTTCAGGGGGTCGCCGTCGGGGTTGACGAGCGTGTTCCTCGGATCCTCGAGGTACGTGATGTCGTAGGTCTCGTTCATCCAGTGCGGCGTCCAGGCGATAAAGGCGAAGTTCTCCTGGTTCGCGTAGCGCTGCTCGACCTCGGAGAGCATCGCCGCCTCGCTCGACTGGATGTACTCCGCCTCGAGCCCGTACTGGGGGATGGTGTTCTCCAGGATGGCCGTCGTGATGATGGCGCCCGGGTCGATGCCGACGATCTCCGTGACCCCGGCCTCGTTGAGCTGCTCGATGCTGTCGATGCCCATGTAGTCGGGCGTCACGATGCCGAACTGGACGGTGCCGTCGAACCACGGATCTAGCTGCTCGACGTCGTTCTCGACGGACTCGAACTGCGCCGCGTGGTTCGGGAGCCACATGTCCTGGAAGGCGTCGAGGTCGCCGTTGCCGACCCCCTCGAAGACGACGCCGAGGTCGGCGGTCTGGGTGTCGACCGACTCGTACCCGAGGTCCTCCTCGAGCAGCACCTTCACGAGGTTCGCCACCGCGATATTCTCGGTCCACCCGGCCGCGACGCCGAGCCTCAGCGTCTTGGGCTCCTCGGAACCGCCCTGACCGCCGCCGCCACCGCCGCCGCATCCCGCCACGACGACCCCGACGAGCAGGGCCAGAACCAACGCTAGGGACCTCTTACTCAACCTGTTCATGAACCTTCCTCACGCTAGCCGATAAATCATTGCTGCCACAAAGATACGTACCGGTACCACCCCACGAGGTTCCCCCGAAGCGGCGCGCCTTCGGGAACACGGAAGGCGCGCGACAGGTTGGCGCGCGGCCGGCGAGGCCGCGACGGGGTCTGATGAAAGACCCGGGAAAGGGTTTTACTTGCCCCCTTTGCCCCCCTTCTTCTGGCCGAGCCTGCGGGTGACGCGGTCCAGGTAGATGGCTACGATGACGATGCCGACGCCGCCCTCGAAGGCCGTGCCCACGTTGAGCTGGCCGAGCCCGCGAACCACGACCTCGCCCAGGCCGCCGGCCCCGACGAGGGCGGCGATGACCACCATCGAGAGGGCGAGCATGATGACCTGGTTGACGCCGGCCATTATGGTCGAGAGCGCCTGCGGCAGCTCCACCTTCAGCAGGGTCTGCCAGCGCGTCGCCCCGAAGGCGTGCGCCGCCTCCACGGTGTTCTGCGGGACCTGCTGAATGCCGAGCATGGTTAGTCTTACGGCCGGCGGCATCGCGAAGATCACCGTCGCGACGAGGGCCGGCCCGCTGCCGAGGCCCAGAAGGATGATCATCGGGACCAGATACACGAAGGCGGGCATCGTCTGCATGATGTCCAGCACGGGCTTGACCACGGCCTCGATGCTCCTGGATTGCACCGCTAGTATGCCCAGCGGAATACCCAGAGCGAGGGCCACGACCGTCGAGGAGAGGACCAGCGCCAGCGTCAGCATCGTGTCTTCCCACAGGTCGAGGCCGAGGATCAGGAGCGACCCCAGGATGGCGAAGACCGCGACCCGCCAGCCCGCGAAGTAGAAGGCGATCGCGGCGAGTATGGCGATCATCACCAGCTCGGGCGGGAGGTTCAGCAGGGCCTCGAACGCCGAGACGAAGCCGTCGAGGCCGTCCTGGACGACGTCGAAGAAGCCCTCGAAGGTGTCGGTTATGTAGTCGATGGCGCTCTCGGCGTAGCCGCCGAGCGGTATCCGCGGGACCAGGTTCTCCTGCAGGAGGGCCAGCATGGGCTAGCCCTCCAGGCGCCGCACGCGCACCCGATCCTCGGAGCCGGAGCCGTTGCTGGCCCCGTCCTCCCGGGGGACGCTACGGTCGAAGGCCTCGCCCTCCTCGGGAGCCTCCTGACTCGTGGTCAGCCCGGCTATGAGCGAGCCCCGGTAGATCACGCCGTGGACGTGGTTCTCCTCGTCGACGACGGCCACGGGCACGTCCTTCTCGACGAACAAGGGCAGGATCTCCCGGAGGGAGGTGTCCCTCCTCACCCACGCCGCCTCCCCGTCCACCGAGGGGCCCAGCTCCCGCTCGTTGCGCTCGGCGAGCCTCGCGACCTCCTCGGCCTCCGCCATGCCGAGGAAGCGGCGCTCCTCGTCGACGACGGGGATGTGGTCGAGGCCGAACTGCCTCATGCGCCTGAGGACCACCGTCGGCCCGTCGCTGGCGTACGCCACCTCGTTGGCCGGCACCATCACCGTCTGCGCCGTCCTCACCTTCGCGTAGTCCACGTCCTCGACGAAACGCTCCACGTACTCGTTCGCCGGCTCGCGCAGGATCTGCTCCGGGGTGCCGAGCTGCACGATCTCCCCGTCCTTCATGATGGCGACGCGGTGGCCGAGGGTGAGCGCCTCGTCCAGGTCGTGCGTCACGAAGACCACCGTGCGCTTCACCTCGCCCTGGATGGAGAGGAACAGGTTCTGCATGTCACGCCGGATCAGGGGGTCGAGCGCGCTGAACGGCTCGTCCATCAGCAGGATCTCCTGCTCCGTGGCCAGGGCCCTGGCGAGCCCCACCCGCTGCTGCATGCCGCCGGAGAGCTCGGTTATGAGCTTGTTGCCCTGCCCGGTGAGCCCAACGAGCTCGAGCGCCTCCTCCCCGGCCTTCTTCCGCTCGTCGGCCCCGACGCCCTGCACCTCCAGGCCGAACGTGACGTTCGCCTCGACGGTGCGGTTGGGCAGGAGGCCGAAGTGCTGGAAGACCATGCCGATCTTCTTGCGCCTGAGCTGGCGGAGCTGCTTGACGGACATGTTGCGGACGTCCTCGCCGTCGAGGTAGACCCTCCCCTCGGTCGGCTCGTTGAGGCGGTTGATGGTCCTGAGGATGGTGGACTTACCGCTCCCGGAGAGGCCGATGATCACGAAGATCTCGCCCCGCGAGACCTCGAAGGTCGCGTCGTAGGCCCCGATGGTGGCGCCGGTGGCCCGCTCCACCTCCGCCTTGGTCTTGCCCGCGCGGCGCATCTCCAGGGCCTGCTGCGACCGCCGACCGAACACCACCGAGCAGTTCTCTACTTTTATTACGGGATCTCGGCCGCTACTGTGAGCTTCCGTGACACGCCTCCTTACTCGCCGACAACTTCCTTGCAGGGGCTAGGGCTTACAGAACCTCCCAGAAGCCTTTCCAAACCACCCGCAAGATGCATACGACTACCTCTTCCAGTCGTGATTAGCTATCATACCGAGTACGCTATCCCTGTTCAACTATTCGTCAACAATGTTTGGGCAATTCTTCGAGATGTTTGTGTTACGAAGTGGGGCGCTTTGTAGCATATACATTGTCTTTTTCGGGCCGTCTCGACCTTGGAGCCCGCCGGCGCTAATAATTGGCCCTAAGTGTGTACCGAACGGGAGCTTCTCGGCGGGTCGGGCCGGGGGCTCGGCGGTAGAATTTCGGCCAGCAAGCGTGGGCGACCCCGGACGGAGCTTTGGTACACCCCAGACACGGTTTGATCGCAGGAGAAGACGCCAGGTTACTCTCGCTCGTGGACGTCTTCGAACCGCTCTCGGCGGAGGAGATCGAGGACATAAGCTGGAGCTGCGCCAGCGTTCGCCTGCGGGCCGGTGAGGTCCTCTTCGGCGAGGACGACCTGAACGAGACGCTGTTCGTGCTGAAGAACGGCCGCGTCCGCGTTTACAGGAGAAGCCCCGAGGGTCGGGAGTTTACGCTCTGCGTGGTGGAAGGCGGGACGGTCTTCGGGGAGGTCGCGCTGACCTCGCGGGGGACCAGGGGGGCGTACGCGCACTGCATGGAGGACTCGGAGCTCTCGATCCTCCGCCGCGCCGACGTGGAGCGTCTGGTCCTGCGCAAGCCCGAGGTAGGCCTCAGCCTCATCAGGCTACTCAGCGAGCGCCTGAGCGCGTACGAGAGGCGCCTCGAAGATCTCGGCCTCAAGGAGGTCCCCGCGCGCCTGGCGAGCCTCATCCTCCTGCTTATCGAGCGCGAGGGCATCCGGACCCGCGCGGGGTACAAGATCCCCACCCGTTACACCCACCACCACCTCGGCACCATGATCGGGGCGAACCGCGAGGCCGTGACGCGCGCCTTCACCCAGCTTCGCGAGACCGAAACGGTGGAGACGGAGAACCGTCTTATACGCGTACGCGACATCGAAGCCCTGGAGCGGGCGGCGGCGGAGGGCCTCCCCGTAAGGGTTTGAACCGACCGGCCTCCGCAGACGGCGCCCGGTAGGGTTCCGTTACACCTCCTCCGACGCTATGTGTGCTGTGACACAACGCGCGCAGTAAGCCCGTTTACGTCCGTTTCGGCGACGGTACATGTGGAGTAAGTCGCCGATGGAGGTATCCGGGGCGACGTGTTGAGTTGGTTCCGAGAAAGCAAGGAGGACACTTTATGGAACGCGAGGAGCGCACGGACAGGTTCACGGCGGTGGAGGACCGCTTCGCCGGCTACACCGTCTACGACCGCGACGGCGACAAGGTCGGCAAGGTCGACGACCTGTTCCTGGACGAGTCGGACCGGCCCGAGTACGTGGGCGTGAAGATGGGCTTCTTCGGCCTCTCCTCCACCCTCATCCCGATGGACGCGGTGCGGGTGGACGAGGGCTCGCAGGCCCTGTACGTGCAGGCGGAGAAGGAGCAGGTCAAGAACGGGCCGCGCTTCGACGACGACTCGGAGATCACCCCCGACTACGAGCGCCAGGTGCGCGAGTACTACGGCCTCGGGGCCTCCCAGCAGCAGGAGGGGCAGGGCTCCTACGGCGCCTACGAGAGCGGCGCGGCCGGCACCGGCGGCGGCATCGCCATGGGCGACCGCGAGGGCGGCGAGTTTCGTGAGCATGGCCGGGGCGAAGAGGGCGTTCGCGAGGGCCAGGCGGACCTCGAGGACGAGGACGAGATCCGGGTCCAGAGGAGCGAGGAGGAGCTGCGCGCCGGGGTCCGCGAGCGCGAGGCCGGTCAGGTCAACGTCAGAAAGCGCGTGAGGACCGAGCGCGAGCGCATCGCCGTCCCCAAGAAGCGCGAGGAAGTGACCGTGGACCGCGTGCCGGTGGACCGCGACGCCTCCCCCGGCGAGATCGGCGAGGACGAGGTCAGCGTGCCCGTCGTCGAGGAAGAGGTCGTGGTGGAGAAGCGGCCGGTCGTGAAGGAAGAGGTCCGGGTTCGCAAGGACGTGGTGCAGGACGAGGAGGTCGTCGAGGAGGACGTGCGCAAGGAGGAGGTCGACGTCGAAGACGCTTCCCGCACCTCCGGCCGTCGCGACGATCGCGGCGTCTAGGTCTTCTCGGGCCACGCGGTAGAGCGAGTAAGCAGAGTGCGAGGGCGGGCGCATCACAAGGGCGCCCGCCTTTCGCTTGAGTAGAAGGGACTACAGATGTTCGACAGAGGTAGTGGAGAAGGCAGGACCCGCAGCGACGATCCGCGCGGCGGCGACGCCCGCAACATAAGCAACCAGAACGCCCCCGACGCGGACCTCGACAACGAGAGGCGCAGCGGCTCCCGCGACGACTCGCGCGGTGGCGTTCACTCCAGGGAGTCGGAGCTAGGGACGAGCTGGACGAGCGTCATCTTCGGGTGGCTCGCGGCCCTCGGCGCCGGCCTGATCCTCAGCGGCATCGTCGGCGGCATCGTCGGGGCGATCCTGGGCAACTCGGGCGCGCAGGGGAGCGCCGAGGGGGGCGTCTCGGCGCTCGTGGGCGTCCTGCTGACGCTCCTCCTGGCCTTCCTCATCGGCGGCTACGTAGCCGGTAGGCTCGCGAGCCGGTCCGGCCTGAAGCACGGCATCCTGGTGCCGGTCCTGTCCCTGGTGGTGATACTCCTGCTGGGCATCATCGGGAGCATCGTGGGCGCCAGCCTGCTGGACAACCTCAGCGGCGTGGCCCTGCCGCAGGTGCCCGGCGGCGTGCAGCAGGAGGCCCCGCAGAACCTCGGCACGATCCTCACCGGCGCGGGCATCGCCGCCCTGCTCGTCCCGTTCATCGGCGGGGCGCTCGGCGGAGTCTGGGGCGCGAAGACCGGCCGCAGGCGCCCGTAGCAGTCCCTAGAACCTAACGAGGGGAAGCCCGGCGTCCGCGCCGGGCTTCCTTTTTTTTGTGGCGAGGCCGACGGCCGGGCCGTGGTGGAGCCAATACAATATGCGGTCCCCGGCGAGGGGGGCGGCTTGCCGGTCTCGGGCGGTCCGCCGCCGATGCCGGCGCTCCCGGGCGGCGGGTCGTTCTGGTGTTGGTGATCGGCGCGGCCCTCGCAGGGCGGCGCCTCGACGAAAGGAAGGCACAAGGTGGCCGAGAGGTACGAAGGAGAGAGGGGCCGGGGACCGCTGGATCGCCCGTCCCGAAGCTCCGGTCCGAGGTCCAGGAGGAGCTCGACCGCGGGTAGGGGGACGCGGGGGTTGTACGGGAGCCAGATCGGCTCGAACATGGCGCGCGCGTCGGTGGCGGAGATCGTCGGCTCCTTTATCCTGGTCTTTACCGGGACCGCCGCGGCCACCGCGGCCCTCCTGAACCGCGCCACGGCGGGGGGGCCCTACGACTCCCTGGCGGTGGTGCTCGCCTTCGGGCTGGCGCTCGCCGCCGTCGTCGCGGCACTCGGTCACGTCGCCGGGGCGCACGTCAACCCGGCCGTCACCCTGGGGCTCGCCGTCACCAACAACTTCCCCTGGCGCTACGTGCCCGCCTACATAGGGGCGCAGCTTATCGGGGCGATCCTCGGGGCGATAGGCACCTGGATCGCCTTCGGCGACCGGGCCCGGGAGGTCGCGAGCCTCGCTGCCACGTATCCCGTCGGGGACGTCGGGGACTTCAGGGCGATGATCGTGGAGGCGCTGGTTACCTTTATCCTGGTCTTCGTCGTGGTCTCCGTGGCGACGGACGATCGGGCCCCGGCCGCCGCCGCACCCCTCGCGGTCGGGTTCGCGCTGGCGGCGGGGATCTTTATCGCGGGGCCGGTCACCGGCGGCGCGCTGAACCCGGTCCGGGCGCTCGGGCCGATGATCGTGTCCGGCAACTTCACCTCCGCCTGGGTCTACATCGTCGGCCCCATCCTCGGCGGCGTCCTGGCGGCGGTGCTCTACGACCGCTTCGTCCGCCAGGCGGACGCCCCGGGCACCGACGATCCGGAGTAACGGCGGGGCTCGACGGAGGGCGCGCGGCATGGAAGAACCCCGCGCCGTGCGCTAAACTCTGTGCGCCTTGCGCCTGTAGCTCAGGGGATAGAGCAAGGGTTTCCTAAACCCTGTGTCGGAGGTTCGAATCCTTCCAGGCGCACCACCGAGACCGGCCCCTCGCCGGTCGATTTTCGTTTCCGCCCCCGGCTACGACGGGGGCGAAGGCGGTCGAGAGGAGGACTCTTTTTGAACCTCGTGCGGCGCGACAACCCCAGGGGGGCTACCAGCTTCTGAACCTGGACCAGGTGGTGAGGATGGAGGTTCGGAACGAGGAGGGGCCGGATACCACGGTGACGGCGACTTTCGCCGGGGAGATCAGCGCCCACTTCACCGGCGAGTCCGCGCGGCGGCTGCTCGCATACATGGACAACCTCCACGGCGAACCTTTCATCTTGTAAGGTCCCCTCGCCCATCCCCGGCGCGGGCAGGAACTTGTAGACCTCCTCGTTGCGATCCCGAAGGCGTGGGAGAAAGGGGTGAGGCGCTTCTCCCGGCGCGCGCGCTGGGCGTCTACTTCGGCGGTCACGAGACCCTCCGCCTCCGGGTCCCCGAAGGCGAGCACACCGCCCGAGGGGCCCACGATGCAGCTCCTCCCCCGTAGCCGTCCCCGACGCGGTTGGCGCAGGCGACGTACACGCGGTTGGCGTTCGCCCCGGCGATAGCGTGCGCGCCGAGCATCGTCAGCCCGCCCCGGCGCTGCTCGTCGGGACCCAGTCGTCCGGGGCGTTCGCGGGGACGCACAGGATCTCCGCGCCGCGCATCGCGAGCGTGCGGAGCGCCTCGGGGAACCAGGCGTCGTAGCAGACGAGCAGTCCCAGGGTGCCGAGCGGCGTCTCGAAGACGGGTAGAACGCGTCCTGGGTCGTAGACCAGCTTCTCGCGGTCCCAGAAGTGCGTCTTGCGGTAGCGCCCGAGGAGCCCGTCCGGCCCCACGACGACGGCGGAGTTGTGGACGCTCTCCCCCTCCGCCTCCAGCACGCCGCCCACCACGAGCAGGCCGAACTCGCGGGCGGCTTCGGCCCAGGCCCAGACGGTCGGGCCCTCCGGCACCCCTTCGGCGAGGCGGAGGGCGCCTTCGCGGGATCGGATGTCGCAGCCGGAGTTGGCGAGCTCCGGGAGGACTACGAGGTCGGCGCCGGCTCTGGCGGCCAAGGAGATCCAGGCGAGGGAGCGCCGGAGGTTGGACTCCGGGTCCCCGTCTCGGATGGCGTACTGCGCGCAGGCCACGAGCACCCTAACCCTCCCCCTCGCCGTGGCGGAGGTGCTCCACCTCTCCCTCGAAGACCTCGACGAGCCCCCTCCCGGACGACCTCTCGATGAGCAGCCCCCCCTCGCCCGTGAGGTCGGCCGCGCGCCCCTCGATGGCTTCTCCGAAGCGCGTTACCCGCACGTTTCGGCCCAGGGTGCAGTTCAGGGCGCGCCAGTCGTCGAGGACGGCGCCGAAGTCCCGGATGCGGCCGAGCTCGGCGTCGAGGCCGCGGAGGACGGCGCCGAGGAGCTCCACGAGGTCCACGTCGCGTCCGAGCTCGGAGCGAAGCGTGGCCACCTCGCGGTCGGGGACGGCGAGGTCCTCGGGGTCGAGGTTGGCGTTTATGCCGACGCCGAGGGCGACGAAGTCGATGGCGCGCTCGGCGTCGCGGGCCCCGCCGGGGCCGACGCGCTTGGCGGCGACGGGGACGTTCTCGGCGCTCGACTCGGCGAGGATGCCGCAGATCTTGCGCCCGATCACGTCCCCGGGCCCCGCGACGAGCAGGTCGTTCGGCCACTTTACGCGCGCCTCGACCCCGAAGGTCCACAGCGCCTTCGCGACCCCGACGGCGGCGGTCTGCGTGATGCGGGGGCGAAGCGGGCGGACAGGTCCGGGCGGAGGACGAGCGACATCCAGAGCCCGCCCTCGGGGAGCCCCAGCGGCGCCCGAGGCGCCCCCGGCCGCCCTTCTGGACCTCCGAGAGGACGAGCGTCCCGTGCGGCGTGCCCGCGTGGGCCAGCTCGCGGGCGCGCTCCTGGGTCGAGCTTATCTCCTCGTGAAAGTCCACCCGGACCGCAAGCGGGCTCCCCAGAGCCTCCACCGCCTCCCGGCTCAACCCGCTCACCCGAGCTCCAGGTCCTCGAGCAGCGCCATCTCGCCGAGCACGCGGGCGGCGGCCCTTACGAGCGGCACGGCCAAGAGGCCGCCGGTCCCCTCCCCGAGGCGCAGGCCGAGGTCCAGGAGGGGGCGCAGGCCGAGGTGCTCCAGCGCCACCGACGCCCCCGGCTCCGCCGAGAGGTGGCCGGCGACGAGGTAGCCCGTCGAGTCTGGGACGAGCGCGCGCGCGACGAGGGCCGCGGAGTTCGAGATCACGCCGTCGAGGACGACCGGGGTCCCGTTCGCCGCACCCGCCAGGATCACGCCGGCGATGGCGGCGTGTTCGAGCCCCCCGAGCGCGGCGAGGACGCCCAAAGGGTCCTTCGGGTCGGGATCGTGCAGGGCGAGCGCCTCCTCGACGACGCTCCTCTTGAGCCTCAGGGTCTCGTCGTCGATGCCGGTGCCGCGGCCGGTCGTCTCCTCGGGCGGGCGGCCGGTGAACGCGGAGACGAGGGCCGCAGCGGGCGTCGTGTTGCCGATGCCCATGTCGCCGGTGACGAGGAGGTCCACGCCGCTACCCACGAGCTCCTCGGCCATGCCGGCCCCGCTCATCAGGGCGCGCGCGGCCTCCTCGCGGCCCATCGCGGGCCCGAGGCTCAGGTCGTCGGTGCCCGGCCTGACCCTCGCCGTCCTCAGGCGGGGGTGTCGCGCAAGCTCCGTGGCCACCCCGACGTCGAGGACGCTCACGCGGGCGCCGACGCTCTTCGCGATCGCGTTGACCGCCGCCCCGTCCCCGCAGAAGTTCCGGACCATCGCCGCCGTGACCTCCCGCGGCCAGGGCGAGACGCCGCGCCCCAGCACCCCGTGGTCCCCGGCGCAGACGATGACCGCCGGGTCCTCCGGCACCGGGGGCGGAACCCTGCCGGAGATCGCGGCGAGCCTCGCTCCCAGATCCTCGATCTCGCCGAGGCTCCCGGGCGGCTTGGCGAGCGCGAGGCTCCGCTCCCTCGCCCTCTCGGCGGCCCCCCCGTCCGGGGGATAGACGTCCCCGGCGAGCTCCGTTACCCTGTCTTCGAACGCCATCCCTGCCGCCTAGTGGTGACCGTGGCCGTGGCCGTGACCGTGGCTATGGTCGTGGCCGTGGCTATGGTCGTGGCCGGGCTCGTCGGGGTGGTAGTGCGGGGTGGCGGGGGCGCCGACCTTCTCCTCGAAGCCGGGGAGGGCGACGCGGTGGACGCAGACGTCGCAGTTCATGCGGATGTCGCCGCGCACGGCCTCGCGGTAGCGCTCCAGGACGAGGTCCGCGACCCGCCCGTCCGCCCCGAAGTAGCCCGCGTAACGGACCTCCACGCCCGGGTTCTCGTCCGCGAACCCCTCGCTCTCCTCCCTTATGCGCTCCTCCAGGACGCCGGTGAACAGAAAGTAGGAGAAGACGGCGACCTTTCTGGCGCCGAGCTTCCTCAGGCGCTCCAGGCCCTCTCGGACCTTCGGGGGCGTCATGCTGACGAAGGCGGTCTCGACCATCTCGTAGGGGCGCCCCTCGTGGAAGAGGCGCGAGGCCTTGAAGAGGTCGGAGTTCGCGTCCGGGTCGGAGGAGCCGCGGCCGACGACGAGGACCGCCCACTCCTCCTTCCCCCCTCGGGACCACGGCGGAGATGCGCTCGTCCATAAGCTCCAGAAGCTCGGGCGGATGCCGAGGGCCCGGCCGTAGCCGAACTCCACCTGCGGGTGGCTCAGCCCTCGCGGACGAGGGTGGCGGGGATGTCGTCCTTGGCGTGGCCGGCGGCGAGGAGCATGAGGGGGACGGCCGAGATCCTCGTCGCCTTCCCCTCCACGAGCTTGTTCACGCACTCGGAGATCGGGGGCTTCGAGAGCTCGATAAAGCCGCCCTCGACCGCGAGCCCCGGGCTCCGCTCGCGCACGAGCCCGACGAGCTCGTGGAACTCCCTCGCCCCCCGCGGATCGCGGCTCCCGTGTCCCACGACGAGCAGCGCGGGGTCGGCCGTCTCCTGATCCTTGCTCTTGATGTCTACCAGGTTCCTCATGCGTCTACCCTTCCTCGTCGTGGTACAAGAGCGCGTTCAGCGCCGCCGCCGCGACCGCGGAGCCCCCCTTGGGGCCGCGGTTGGCGACCGCCGGCAGGCCGCTCTCGATCAGCCCTTCCTTCGACTCCGCCGCCCCGACGAACCCGACCGGGAGCCCGACGACCAGCGCGGGCTCCGCCCCGAGCTCCAGAAGCTCGAAGAGCGCCGTCGGCGCGTTCCCGACCACCCAGACCGCCCCCGCCTCGGCCTCCTCGGCCGCGATTCTAAATCCCGCCGCCGAGCGCGTGATCCCGAGCTCCTCCGAGAGCGCCCGGGCTCGGGGGTCGGAGACGAAGCATATCGTCTCCCGCGCCGTGATCCCCGCCGCCACCATCCCGACGTCGGTGACGACGGGCGCGCCGGCGCGCAGGGCCTCGTGGCCGCCGGCCAGCGCGGCCTCGTCGAGGACGAGCGTCTCGGCGTACTCGAGGTCGGCGGAGGCGTGGACCACGCGTTCGGCGACGGCCCGGCTCAGGGGCCCGAGATGGGAGAGGTCCAGGAGGCCGCGCATGATGCGGTAGCTCTCCTCTTCTATGGGGTGGACTCGCCTCACGTCTCCTCCAGAAGGCTCGTGAGGGAGACCTCGACGCAGGCCGAGACCGGGCAGACCTCGGCGCACTCGGCGCACCCCGTGCAGCGGTCTTCAAGGACGATCAGGGGCGAGGGGTAGCCCCTCGGGGCGGGGCGGATCGCGCGCTCCGGGCACGTCTTGAGGCAGGCGCCGCAACCGGCGCAAGCATCCGTCACGGCGAAGATGCTTCTGGTCGCGGTCCCCTTCAATCCAGATACCCCCGCGGCGTCACCATGCGTCCGGCGACGAGCTTCGTCTGGGAGCTGCCGACCACGACGACGGTGAGCATGTCCACGTCCTCGGGGCGGAGGTCGGAGAGGGTCGTGAGGGAGACCTCGGCGTCGTCTCGGTAGGCGTTCTTTACGATGCCGACGGGGGTCTCGGGGGGGCGGTGTTCCAGCAGGATGGAACAGACCTTGCCGAGCTGCCAGTCGCGGCCCCTGGAGCGCGGGTTGTACAGGGAGACGACGAAGTCCCCCTCCGCCGCCGCCCTGACGCGCCTCTCTATGATCTCCCACGGGGTCAGGAGGTCGGAGAGGCTGATCGAGCAGTGGTCGTGCCCCAGAGGGGAGCCGAGGAGGGAGGCCGCGGCCTGGGCCGCCGTGATGCCGGGGACGACCTCGACGTCGACGTCCTCCCCAGCGAGCTCCAGGGCGGGCGAGGCCATCGCGTAGACCCCGACGTCGCCGCTGGAGACGAGGGCGGCGCTCCCCCCCTCCCTCGCTTCGGCGAGGGCTCGCTCGGCGCGCGCGATCTCGCCCCCCAGGGGGAGCGTGACGATGCTCGTCCCCGGCCTCAGGAGGTGGCGGATCCTCTCGACGTACTGCTCCAGACCCACGACGACCTCGGAGCGGGCCAGGGCCTCGCGGGCCATCGGCGGGATCAGGGCGTCGGTCCCCGGCCCGAGCCCGACGAGGCGCAGCTTGCCCCGGACCGGCAGCCTGCCGATAGCCACCGTCGCGTTTCTGGACTTCTCTTTCTCCACCAGGAGCTCGGCGCCCGCGGCGATCACCGACGCCTCGGCGACGCTCGGGGTGCCGACCGCGCCCTCCACCACGGAAGACGGGTTCGGGACCTCGATGCCCGCGAGCTCTCTGGCGCCGCGGAAACGCACCGGGACCCCGAGGGACTCCGCGGCTCTCAAGAGGCCGGGTTCGTCGGCCTTCACGTCCACGCTCGCCAGGGCCGCCACGGACTTCCCGGAGAGGCCGGCCCGGCGCAGGGTTGCGCGGAGGAGGTTCAGGATCTCGTCCTCCGTCGCCCCGCGGCTGCAGCCGACCCCGACGACGAGGGACGGCGGGCGGTAGACGACGCACCCCGGCCCCGCCTCGTCGACGAGCCTGTCGGAGACGACGATCCGCGCCGTCGCGCTCTCGCAGGCGTTCTCGTCGGGCTCGTCCTCCGTCCCCCTCACGACGTTGTCCGGCAGCGGGCCCGTCGGCCAGCGCCGATCGGAGACGAGGCGGACCGTGTCGCCCGAGACCAGGGCCGCCCCCACGCCGGCGAGGTCGGAGCCTGCTTCGATCTCGAAGCCGAGCTCCGCCCCGAAGGAGTCGAGGGCCTGTAGGCCCAGGGACTCGCTCGCGGTCGTGATCACGGGCTCCGCGCCCAGGGCCTCGGCGACGCGCGAGGCGAGCTCGTTGGCGCCGCCGGCGTGTCCCCCGGCGAGGGCGACGGCGTAGCGGCCCGCGTCGTCGACGCAGACGATGCCGGGGTCGCGGCGCTTGTCCGCGAGGAGCGGGGCGGCGAGCCTGACGGCCGCACCCGCGGCGAGGAACACCACGATCCCGTCGCAGTCGGCCCAGGCCCCGCGCAGCGCCTCCGAGGGCTTGCCCGGGTAGAGCGTGGCGTCCTTCCATAGCTGGGCCAGGTGCGCGGCGCGGCGGCGCCCGTTGCGCGTGGTGGCGACGAGGCCGATCAAGCCGCAACCCCTTCCCTGCGGCCGGTGACCACGAAGACGGGGGTCTCAGGGACGAGGCGGTGCATCGAGCCGATGCCGCTCACTCGAGAGGCCTGGAGGAGCGTCGTCTCGACGTCCATGCCGCAGCCTTCGAGGATCTCCGCCGCCGGCACCACGCGCTCCAGGGAGATCAGGGTGAGGACGACGGCCCGGCGCGCGGCGACGGCCGAGTGCTTCACGATCTCCTCGAAACGCTGCCCCGTCCCCCCGACGAACACCGCGTCGGGCTCTGGCAGGTCCCGCAGCGCCCCTGGGGCTTCGCCCTCGACGACCCGGACGCTGACGCCGTGGCGCGCGGCGTTTCTGCGGGCGCGCTCGCAACTCTCCCCGTCGCGCTCTACCGCTACCGCGGCGGCCCCGAGGCGGGCGGACTCGATGGCGACGGAGCCGGAGCCCGCCCCGACGTCCCAGACGAGGTCTCCGGGCCCGGGACCGAGACGGGCGAGGACGGCGGCGCGTACCTCCGCCTTCGTGATCATGCCGGAGCGGTGCTCGAACTCGCTCTCGGGGAGCGCCCACCGCCCGGGGCTCTCCGAGCCCGAGGAGATCCACCCCTTCCCCTCCCCCGGCCGATCCTCGTCGACGGCTATGACCACGTTCGGGTCCCTCCACTCCATCCGGGCCACGGTCGCCGCGTCCCCTCGAAAACAACGCTCCCCCTCGCCGCCCAGCCCCTCGGCGACGAACAGGGACCGGCCCCAGCCCTCCAGCTCGCGGGCGAGCTCGGCGGGGCCGAACCCGGGCTGGGTGAGGACCGCGACCTTCGGGTGGGCCCTGCAGGCGTTGACCGCCCGACGCGGCTCGCGCCCGTGGGCGCTGACGACCAGCGCGTCGTCCCAGTGCAGCCCCGCCCGGGCGAAGGCCAGGGCGACGGAGGACCGGCCCGGCAGCACGCGCAGGCCCTCGCGTCCGAACCTCTCCCCGAGCAGACGCACGATCCCAAAGAAGCCGGGGTCCCCCGAGGCGAGCACCACGACCGGACCCTCGGACGCTTCGATCCTCCCCATGGCCCCGGAGAGGTCCCCGACGAGGGCGGCGGAGCGCTCCGGCTCCACGCCGAGCGCGTCGAGGTGGCGCCTCCCGCCAACGACCAGCGAGGCCTCCCGGACGACGCTCTGCATCTCGGGGTCGAGCGACCCGCCGTCCAGGCCTATGACCGCGATACGGGTCAAGAGGAGGCCCCCTTCGCGGCTTCCCAGGTCGTGAGCGCGAGGGCGCCGGGGCTGGCGCCGACGGGGTCGAGGGTGTCGAAGTCGACCATGATCGCGTGAAGCTCCAACCCGCCCCCGGCGTACTCCGCGAGGTTCTCGGCGGCGAGCGCGCACAGGATGTTCGGGGCCTCGGAGAGTCCCGCCGAGCGCCAGAGCTCGTAGGCGTGGCGGGCGGTGTTCGCCCCCTTCACCTCCTCTACGACGGCATCGTCCCCGCCGGCCCTCGCGGTGACGTCCGCGAGCAGGTCGTTGTCGACCTTCGAGCGGGTCCAGTGGGTCATCATGATGCCGGCGGCGAGCTTGGCGAGCTTCCCGGTCATCCCGACGAAGAAGACGCGCGAGAGCCCGTTCTTCACGGCGCCCTTCAGCGCGTGGCCGGTGAAGTCCCCGACCTCGACGAAGCAGACCTCATCCAGGTCGGGGAGGAGGCGCATCGCCGCTTTCTCGGTCAGCCCGCCGGTGGAGAGGACGAGGGTCTGGTGGCCCTGGGCGCCCATGACGTTTATGGCCTGGCCGACGGAGGCGCGCCAGGCGGCGGTGGAGAACGGGCGGACGATGCCGGTCGTGCCGAGGATCGAGATCCCGCCGAGGATGCCGAGCCTCCCGTTCGTCGTCTTCTCGGCCATCTCCTCGCCGCCGGGGACGCTGATCTCGACGCGCACACCCCGCTCGCCGGGGTCCAGGACCTCCTCGACGGAGTAGGAGATCATGCGCCTCGGCACGTCGTTTATCGCCGGTCCCCCGACGGCCAGCCCGAGCCCCGGCCTCGTCACGAGCCCCACCCCCTCGCCGCGGTCCAGCTCTATGCCGGCCCCGTCCCTCCACGAGACGCGCGCGGTGAGGTGCGCCCCGTCCGTGACGTCCGGGTCGTCCCCGGCGTCCTTGACGACGACGGCCTCGGCCCAGGACGAGTCCGCGGCTACCTCGCACCGCTCGACGGGGAAGCCGACGCGCCTCTCCTCGCCCTTGCGGGGGAGCTTTATCTCGACGCGCGCCTGGTGCTCGCCCGAGGCGAGGGCCGTCGCGGCGGCCTTCGCGGCGGCGGCGGCGCAGGTGCCGGTGGTCCAACCGGGCCTGAGACGTTCGTCCTTGGCCCGCTCCATGCTCGGGGGCATGGAGGGTTCCCGGATCTTGCGTTTAGGAGGCCGCGGCATCCGCCTCCTCCGGGAGATGCTCCGAGGTGTTCTCCGCCTTGCGGAACGAGTGGGAGAAGTTCGGGCTGTAGAGGTGGGAGCGGGTGCCGCCCTCCTTGAGGCCGGGGCCCACCAGGATCATGGCCTGTCGCGTGAACCCGGCCGCCCTTATGCGGTCCGCCAGTTCGTCGAGGCGGCACTCTATGACCTCTTCGTCGGGCCACGTCGCGCGGTACACCACGGCGCAGGGTGTCTCGGGGGCGTATCCACCCTCGAGTAGCTCCTGCTGTAGCGGGCGGGGCTTGGCCGCCGACAGAAAGATCGCCATCGTCGTGCCGATGGCCGCGAAGGTCTTTATGTCCTCGTTGTTCGGCATGGGGGTGCGGCTCGCGCGGCGGGTCAGGATCACGGACTGCGAGACCTCCGGCACGGTGAGCTCTCTGCCCACGGCCGCGGCCGCCGCCCCGAAGGACGAGACCCCCGGCACCATCTCCCACTCCAGGCCGAGCTCCTCGCAGATCTCCGCCTGCTCCAGCACGGCCCCGTAGAGGCTCGGGTCGCCGGAGTGGACGCGGGCTATCTTCAGGTCCTCGCGGGCGGCCCGCTCGTAGAGCTCGCGGACGCCTTCGAGGGGGATGGTGGTCGACTCTATAACCTCCGCGCCCTCCCTCGCGTGCTCCAGCACCCCCTCGTGCACGAGGCTCCTGGCCCACACGACCACGTCGGCCTCCGAGATAAGCTTCGCCCCGCGGATGGTGAGCAGGTCCGGGGCCCCCGGCCCCGCCCCGATAAACCAGACCTTGCTGCTCATAGCGCCCCTCCGTCCTTGAAGATGACCGTCGCCAGATACGTCCCCTCGCGCCCGGCCATCTCCCCGGCGCGGACGATCTCCTCCCCCTCCATGCCGAGGCGCGCGCCGTATATCGCGCCCCCCATCCTCCCCGCCCCCTCCGCGGCGTCGAGCACCTCGCGGAGCCTGCCCCCGCCCTTGTAGCACACCACGGTCTCGAAGCCCCTCAGGGCGTCCTCCAGGACCTGCTTGCCGGCGGTGAACGGGAGCAGCACGAGCTTCTCGTCGCCTAAAGCCAGGACCGTCCCGCTGCGCGAGGCGAGGTCCTGCATCGCCGTGATCCCGGGTACCGTCTCGACCTCGACGCCGGGGAGGATGCCCCTGACGGTGCGCGCGAGGTAGGTGAAGGTAGAGTACAGGTTGGGGTCTCCGATGGTGGCGAAGGCGCAGCGCTTCCCCTCCGATAGCGACCGGGAGACCGCCTCGGCGGCCCGGCTCCAGCTCCCTTTCCGCGCCTCCTCGTCGTCGGAGAGGGCGAAGAGCAGGCGCCTCAAGCGCTCCGGGTCCCCCCCGAGGTGGGCACGCACCACGGTCTCCGCCCGCCCGACCTCCCCGGTGTCCCCCACCGGGACGAAGACCTCGTCGGCCTCTCGCAGCTCCCTCAGGCCCTTGACCGTCAGGAGCTCCGGGTCCCCGGGCCCGACGCCCACCCCGACGAGCGTGCCGCTCAAGCCCGCGCCCCCGCGAGGCGCTTGCGCCCCAGGGCGCCGCTCCCGACGAACCGGCGCGCGAGAGTGGGCGTCGCCGCCCAGTGGGTGTGCAGGTAGCTCGCGCACACCCCGCCGGAGACGAAGCCCTCGGGCCCACGCCCGATCAGCTCCCAGGCGGGAGAGGCAAGGGGCGGCGCGCCGGCCCGCGGCTCGACGGCGGAGTAGTGGAACTCGTGGCCGCGCGCGGTGGCGCCCTCCTCCGCGAGCGGCGAGGGGGCGAGCGCGCGGGCCTCGCGGTAGCCCAGAGTGAGGCGGTCCGTCATCGTCGCTCCGGCGTCGAGGACGCCGCACATCGGATGCCCGTCGAGCTCGCGGCAGAGGTAGAGGAGGCCGCCGCACTCGGCGACGACCGGGCGCCCGCTCCCCGCGAACTCCCTTATGCGGTCCTTTAACGGCTCGTTCGCCGAGAGCGCCTCCGCGTAGGCTTCCGGGAAACCGCCGCCGAGGTAGAGGGCGTCCGTCCCCTCCGGGAGGCCCGCCTCCGAGGTCGGGTCGAAGGTCGCGACCTCCGCGCCGGCCCCCTCCATGAGCTCCAGGTTCTCCCTGTACAGGAAGCTGAACGAGGGGCCCGTCGCGACGGCGACGCGGATCGGCGAGGTCTCCGGGTCCGGAGCCTCCGGCGTCCAAGCCCTCCCCTCGAGGCGCTCCGCGGAGGCGGCGAGGCGCGAGATGGCGTCGAGGTCGCACGAGCGCGAGATCTTCTCTCCGAGCCGCCCCAGCGCCTTCCTTGCCTCCTCGCGGCGCTCGGCGACCGGCACGAGGCCGAGGTGGCGGTCGGGGGTCGAGATGTCTTGGTCGCGACGGAGGACGCCGAGGACGGGGATGCCGAGGGGCGCCAGGGCCTCGCGCAGGATCGCCTCGTGTACCGGCGAGCCGACGCGGTTCAGGATCACGCCGGCCACCCTGAGCTCGGGGTCGAACGTGGCGTAGCCGTGCACCATCGCCGCCACCGACCGGGCCATCGCCCCGGCGTCCACCACCAGGAGGACCGGCGCGCCGAGAATCTTCGCGACGTGCGCGGTCGACGCCATCTCCCCGCCGCCCGTCTTGCCGTCGAAGAGGCCCATGACGCCCTCCACGATCGCGACGTCCGCCCCGCGGGCGCCGTGGGCGAAGAGCGGCGCTACAAGCTCCGGCCCGGAGAGGAAGGCGTCGAGGTTGCGGCCCGGGCGTCCTGCGGCGAGGGCGTGGTACGAGGGGTCGATAAAGTCGGGGCCGACCTTGAACGGGGCGACCCTCTCGCCCCTCCGCGCGAAGGCGGCCATGAGGCCCGAGGCGACCGTCGTCTTGCCGGCGCCGGAGTGGGTGCCCGCGACCACTATGCGGGGGGTCCCTACCACTCGATCCCCTTCTGGCCCCGGTAGCCCTCGTCGAAGGGGTGCTTGACCTTGCGGATCTCGCTGACGAGGTCGGCGATCTCCACGAGGGGCTCGGGCGCGTCGCGCCCGGTGATGATGACGTGCTGGAAGCCGGGGCGGTTCTTGAGGACCTCGACCACCTCCTGCGTATCGACCCAGCCGAACTTCATCGGGTAGGTGAACTCGTCGAGGAGGAGCATGTCGTAGGTCTCGTCGGCGAGGCGGCGCTTGACCTCCTCCCAGCCCTCGCGCGCCTTGTCCGCGCTCTCCTCCAGGTCCTTGGAGGTCCACGTCCAGCCGTCGCCCTGCTTGAACCAGTCTATGTTCCCCAGAGCCTCGGCGGCCTTCTGCTCCCCGACGTTCCACTTGCCGCTCTTGACGAACTGGTAGACCCCGATCCTGTACCCCCGCGCCCAGCCCCTGAGCATGACCCCGAAGGAGGCCGTGGACTTCCCCTTGCCGTGCCCGGTGTTGATGACGATGAGCGCCCGCTCCCTGTGAGAGCGCCGCCTGAGCCTCTCCTCGCGCGGCTCCCTTCCCGCGCCGGCCTCGTCCCGGACCGTCTCGCTACCCATCTCGCTCACGCCACCCGCCTCCTCTCGACCAGTTCGACCAGACCGTCGGCCCGAAGGTCGTCCAGCCTCATGCATCTCGCCCCCAGGGCCCCGGCGACGCCCTCGGCCATCCCGAGCCTCACGAACCCCTCCTCCGTGTCCACGACGATCGACCGGACCCCGAGGCCGCGGAGCCCCGCCGCCGCGTCCTTCGGGTCCGGCCCCGCGGTGAACCGCCCGTCGGTGAGGAGTACGAGCAGGGGGCGGCGCTCCTTCTCCCGCGTCCTCTCCCTTTTTAGCACCTCGGCCGCCGTCTCGAGCCCGGCCGAGAGCGGGGTCCGCCCGCCCGTCGGCAGCTCCTCGAGGCGCCGGGCGGCGAGCTCCACGCTCGCGGTCGGGGGGAGGAGAACCCTCGCCCCGTCGCCCCGGAAGGAGACGAGGCCCACCTTGTCGCGGCGCTGGTAGGCGTCCGAGAGGAGGGAGAGGACGGCGCCCTTCACGGCGCTCATGCGCTTACGAGCAGCCATCGAGCCGCTCGCGTCCACGAGGAAGAGGATCAGGTTCCCCTCCCTCCCCTCCCGCACCTTCTCCCTGAGGTCCTCGCGCCGCACCACGAGCCCCCGTCCACCGGAGCCGCGCCGCCCCTGGCGCGGCGCGGCGGCGCGCACCGTCGCGGCGAGCGCGACGTCCCGTACCTCTCCGGCAGCCTCGCGGTCCCCGACGCTTCCGCCGTGGGGGCTCCCGAGCACCCGGCTCCGGCGGCCGAGGGGACCGCCGCGGCCCTTCTCGGGGAGCTCCAGGCGCACCGGCTCGAACCGCTCCCCGGCGGCGTGGCCCCTCTCCCCGGAGCCAGCTCTGCTCTCCGAGGGCTCGCCGCCGGACCGGGCCCCCGGCTCGCCGCCAGGGGGTTGCTGGTCTCGCCATCGCCCCCTTCGGGGGAGCCGTACCGTCGGGGTCGTCCGGCGGGTCGGGGCTCTCGCCGAGGGCGGCCTCGATCTCCTCGGGGTCCACCCCGGGCTGCTCGAAGGGGCCGCGCCTGCGGCGGTGCGAGAGCGCGAGCAGCGCGGCCCGCCGGACGTCGTCGAGGGAGACCTCATCCCTCCCCTCCCACGCCGCCAGGGCGCGCGCGGTCTTCGCGGTCACGATGTCGCCCCTGAGGCCGTCCACCCCGAGTTCGGCGCAGAGGGCGGAGATCTTGTAGAGGACGTCGTCGGTGATGGTGGTACCGGGGAGACGGGTGCGCGCCTCCCCGACGAGGGCCGCGACCTCCCCGTCCGCCCCGCCCACTTCCGGGCGAACTCCTCCGCGTCGGCCTCGTGGTGGAGGCGGCGCCGCACGATCTCGACGCGCTCCTTCGGGTCCGGGCTGCCCGTCACCTCGACCGTCACGCCGAAGCGGTCCAGAAGCTGCGGCCTGAGCTCGCCCTCCTCGGGGTTCATCGTGCCGACGAGGATGAAGCGCGACGGGTGCCTGACGCTCACCCCCTCCCGCTCGACGTGGTTCGTCCCCATCGCCGCCACGTCGAGGAGCAGGTCCACGAGGTGGTCAGAGAGCAGGTTCACCTCGTCCACGTACAGGATGCCGCGGTGGGCCGCCGCGAGAATTCCCGGCTCGAAGGCCTTCTTCCCCTCCAAGAGCGCCTTCTCGAGGTCCAGCGTCCCCGCGAGCCTGTCCGTGCTCGCCCCCACCGGCAGCTCCACGAGCCTCACCGGCCGCTCCTCGGCCGGCGCATCCTCGGGGTGCGGCCCCGCCGGACACTCCGGGTTCGGCGCCTCGGGGTCACACGAGTACGGGCATCCGGCGACTACCCGGATCGGGGGCAAGAGCCCGGCCAGCGACCGGACCGCCGTGGACTTGGCGGTCCCCTTCTCCCCGCGCACGAGGACGCCCCCCACCTCCGGGGAGACGGCGTTTATCAGCAGGGCGAGCTTCAGGTCTTCCTGACCGACGATCGCGGAGAAGGGGTAGGAGGCCGTCACCGGATCCTCCTCTCCCAGAAGACGCGCAACAGCACGACGCCGATCATGACCGCCGGGACGAACAGCGCGACCCAGAGAACGCCGCCCCCGATCCCGTCGATCGCCTCCCTCACCGTGTTGGCGAGAACGAGCAGGAATAGGGACAAGCAGAGGGCTGCCACAGGATGCCGGCGTATGCGGGCCTCCGCGCCTCTCAACCTCGATCCCCCAGAGTCCCCTCGGCCTTTGGGCGCAAGCTTGCTCCGAAGAGGTTGCTCGCCATCAATGGAGCCGATCCCCGTCGAGAAACGACTTGAGCAACAGGACGAAGAGCAGAGTCGCCAACCCGTACGTGACGACCGCCGTGCCGAACGCATCCACAAAGAAAGCGGCGGCCAGCAGCAGGACGGTCGCGCTGCACAGCTCGATGAGGCGCACCGGCCTCTGAAGGAGCCACCGGCCGAACGTCCTCACGCCCGGTCCTCCAGCATCCCCTCGGCCTCCAGGTAGACCCCCTTGAGGCCGTCGAGGTCCTCGGGCTCGGGCTCGGCCCACATGCCGCGGTCGGCGGCTTCCAGGAGGCGCTCGCTTATGGCGCGCAGGGCCCACGGGTTGGACTGCTGCATGAACTCGCGGACCCCTTCGTCCAGGACGTACTTTCTGGTGACGTCGCGGTACATCCAGTCCTCGACGACGCCCGCGGTGGCGTCGTAGCCGAAGAGGTAGTCGACGGTGGCGGAGAGCTCGAAGGCGCCCTTGTAGCCGTGTTTTTGCATGGCGCCGATCCACTTCGGGTTCGCCACCCGGCTGCGGAAGACGCGTCGCGCCTCCTCGGAGAGGTCGCGGGTCTTCGGGCGCGAGGGGTCGGCGGAGTCTCCTATGTAGGCCTTGGGGTCGCGGCCGGTGAGGGCGCGGACCGCGGCGATCATGCCGCCGTGGTACTGGAAGTAGTCGTCGGAGTCGAACAGGTCGTGCTCGCGGTTGTCTATGTTCTTGACGGCGACCTCGGTGCGCCGCAGGTTCGAGTGCAGCGCGTCGCGCGCCTCCACCCCGTCGAGGCCCTTCCCGTAGGCATAGCCGCCCCAGACGGCGTAGACCTCGGCGAGGTCCTCGTCGTCGCGCCAGTTGCGCGCGTCCATGAGCGGCAGGAGTCCCGCCCCGTAAGCTCCGGGCTTGGAGCCAAAGATGCGGGTCGTGGAGCGGCGCTCATCGGCTCCTTCGTCACGCTCCCCGCGGGCGTGCTTTCGGACGAAGTTCATCTCGTCGGGCTCGTCGAGGGCGGCGACGGTGCGGACCGCCTCGTCCATAAGGGAGATCAGGTTAGGGAAAGCGTCCCGGAAGAAGCCGCTGATCCTGACGGTGACGTCGATCCTGGGGCGCCCGAGCTCCTCCAACGACACGACCTCGAGCCCAGTCACGCGCCGGGACTCCTCGTTCCACGTCGGACGTACCCCCATGAGCGCGAGGATCTCGGCGATGTCGTCCCCCTGGGTACGCATCGCCGCCGTCCCCCACACCACGATCCCGACGGTCTCCGGATACCGCCCCTCCTCTTCCACATGGCGCCGGAGCAGGTCGTCGGCGAGCCCCTGCCCGACCTCCCAAGAGAGCGCGCTCGGGAGCGCCTTGGGATCGACGGAGTAGAAGTTGCGCCCCGTCGGCAGCACGTTGACGAGCCCCCGCGTCGGCGACCCGGAGGGACCGGCCGGCACGTAGCCGCCGGAGAGCCCGGAGAGCAGGTTCTTCGTCTCCTCCGGCGTCCGCATCAGGCGCGGCACGACCTCGCCGGCGGCGAAGCGCAGGGAGCGGGCCACCCCATCGTCCGCCACGCCCAGGACCTCCTCGCAGACGGCTTCGGCCACACTCGCGTCCCAGCCGCGTTCCTCCAGCGCGAGGAGCAGGGCCTGCGACGCCTCCTCCAGAAGATCCAGAAGGTCCGATGCGGTCGCGACCGGGCCCTCCCCGGGGAAGCGGGCAGAGAGGGCTTCGGGGGCCTCGGCGCGGGTGCCGCCGTTCTCGGCGAGGGAGCGTTCGTCGAGGCCGTAGGCCGCGCCGACGGCCCTTCTGAGGCCCGGGGTCTCGCCGGCGCCGAGGCGCAGGATCGAGGCGACGAGGTGGCGCAAGGGCTCGCCCTCGGGGGTCTCGCCGAGGACGTGGAGGCCGCCCCGGATCGGGAGGTCCTTTATCTCGCAGAGGTAGCCGTCGACGTGGGTCAGGAAGTCGCCGAACTCCTCGGGCTGCTCCTCCACGCCGAGGTCGCGGTGGAGCTCGGCGTCGCGCAGGACCTCCCAGATCCTGACGCGTATGGCCGGCAGCTTAGAAGGGTCTAGCGTCTCCACCTGGTAGTACTCGTCCAGAAGCTGCTCCAGCTTCGCCAGGTCGTCGTAGGTCTCGGCGCGCGTCATCGGCGGGATGAGGTGGTCCACGACCGTCGCGTGCGCCCGGCGCTTTGCTTGCGTCCCCTCCCCGGGGTCGTTGACGACGAACGGGTAGAAGAGCGGGACGTCGCGGAGCGCCGCGTCCGGCGCGCACGAGCCCGAGAGCCCAAGGGACTTGCCCGGGAGCCATTCGAGCGTCCCGTGCTTGCCGAGGTGGACGACGGCGTCGGCCCCGAACTCTTCTATCACCCACCAGTAGGCGGCGAGGTAGTGGTGGGTCGGCGGGAGGTCGGGGTCGTGGTAGATCGCGATCGGGTTCTCCCCGAACCCGCGGGGCGCCTGTATCCCGACGAACACGTCCCCGAACCGCAGGCCCGCGACGACGAACTCGCCCCCGTCGACGTAGAGCTCCCCCGGCGGCGGCCCCCAGTGCTCCTCGACCTCGTCCCTCAAGGGCTCCGGCAGCCGCGCGAACCACTCCGCGTACCGGCGCGTCTCCAGCCGGCCCACGGCGCCCCCGAGCTGCTCCTCGGTCAGAAACTCGAGGTCGTGCCCGCCGGCGGCGATCAGGGAGTGGATAAGCTCGTCCCCGCTCTCCGGCACCCCGTCGACGCCGTACCCGGCCTCGCGCATCGCCCGCAGGAGCCGGACGGCACTTGCCGGTGTGTCGAGCCCTACGGCGTTCCCGACGCGCGAGTGCTTTGTCGGGTAGTTGGAGAGTAGAATCGCTACCTTCTTCCCGCTGTTCGGCGTCGTCCCGAGGCGCGCGAACCGGGCGGCGAGGCCGGCGAGGCGCGAGACACGCTCCCCGTCTGTCCTGTACAAGGTAAGCGGGGCGCCGACGGGCGAGCCCTCGGAGGAGCGCTCCTTGAAGGAGAACGGGACGCCGATGATGCGGCCGTCGAACTCGGGAATGGCGACCTGCCAGGCGGTGTCCAGCGGCGAGAGCCCGGCGTCGGAGCCGAGCCACGCCTCGCGAGAAGAGGTCGTGCAGATGCCCTGCACCACCGGCACCCCGAGGGATTCGAGCGCGGGCACCTCCCACTCCAGCCAGCCCTCCGGCGAGCCCGCCTTTACGGCGTCCGCCGCGTTCGACCCCCCGCCCGCGAGCACGGTGGTCACGAGGCAGTCCACCCGGCCTTTCAGCATCTCCAGCGCGGGCACCCCGCCGTCCGGCGCGGCCCGGAGCGAGTAGCAGAACACGGGCAGGGCATCCGCCCCGGCCTCGTCGAGGGCAGCGACGAGGTCGTCCACGAAAGCCGTGTTCCCGCTCATCCAGTGGGCGCGGTAGAAGACGATCCCGACGGTCGGGCGCTCCGCGTCGTGGATGGAGCGGAGGTCCTCCAGCGAGGCACCCTCGGGCAGGTCGGGGTGGTAGACGCCGACGTCGGGCAGGGCCTTCGGGGGCTCGAAGCCGTAGCCCTCGACGAGGAGCGTGTCGGCGACGAAGCGCAGGAGGTTCTCCGTGTTCCCGACGCCGCCGTGCCTGAGGTACTCGAAGGCCTCGGCGACCGTGCCCGAGGGGGCGGTCGAGAGGGCGGTGAGCTCCGCGTCCGGCTCCGCCTCGCCGCCGAACGCGAGCAGGGGGATGCTCAGGTCGTCGCAGCGGCGCCGAAGGTCCTCGACCCCCTCCGACCAGGCCCTCTTCCCGCCGAGGAGGCGCAGCATCACGGCGCTCGTCTCCGGCAGCGTCTCTTCGAGGAAGGCGCGGGGATCGGCGAGGTTCACGGGGTTGGCGCACCGGACCCCGGGGAAGCCGCCGGGCAGGGCCTCGGAGGCCTTCGCCGCGGCCAGTATCTCGGTGTCGGCGGTCGTCAGGAAGAGCAGCTTCCGGGAGCTCTCGGCCATCAGCCCTCTGCCTTCAGCTTCATCTCATCCTCCGCTGGTCTCGTGTGCTTCTCGGTGTCGTCGGGGGCGTCGTGCCCGTTCCAGGCCGATCCAAGGGGCGCCCGCCCGTCGCCGTTCGATAGCCAGGAGCCGACGACGGGGAGAGCCGCGGGCGCGCCGTCCTCCACGAGGCGGAGCAGCCCCTCGCGGTCCACGCTCTCGGCGACGAGGTCCCCGAGCCGGTCGAGCTGGGCCTCGCGCGCGGCGGCGAAGGCCTCGTCCCCGGGCCTCCAGTCGAGACCGCGCACGCCGGCGACGCGGCGGAGAAAGGCCCGGCGGAAGGCGTCCGACTCGAAGACGCCGTGCCAGGAGGTGCCGAAGGTTTCCCCGACGGCGCAGCCTTCGTCGAGGCCTTCGGTCGCGAAGACGGGCTCGCCGCCCGAGCGGCGCACGCGGCCGTGGCGGATCTCGTACCCCGAGACCGGCTCGGCCCCGAAGAGCGACGCCCTACCCTCCGGGCGGCCCAGGATCTTCTCCTCCTCGAAGGCCGTCTCGACGGGGAGGAGCCCGAGCCCGGAGACCTCCCCCTTCCGGCTCTCGACGCCGTCCACGATACGGCGGCCCATCATCTGGTAGCCGCCGCAGATCCCGAGGGTCGGGAGCCCCCGCCGCGACCTCTCCAGGATCGCCCGGTCGAGGCCGGAGGCGCGGAGCGCGGCCAGGTCGTCGACGGTCGCCTTCGTGCCGGGGAGGACGGCGAGGTCGGCCTCGAGCACCTCCTCCGGCGACAGGGTGAAGCGGACCGCCACTCCCGGCTCGTGCGCCAGGGGATCCAGGTCGGTGAAGTTGCTGATCCTGCCGAGGCGCACGACCGCCACGCGCAGGACGTCCCCACCGAGCGGCGGCCGGGCGGGGCGCGGCGAGTCGAGGGCGAGGGAGTCCTCCCCGTCGAGGAGGCTCAGGCCCCTCGCGTGGGGGAGCGTCCCGAGGAACGGCCGGCCCGTCATCCCGCTCATCTGCCGGAGCCCCGGCTCGAGGACCGCCGGGTCGCCTCTGAACTTGTTTACGAGAAAGCCCCCGACGAGCGCCTGGTCCTCCGGCGAGAGGAGGGCGAGCGTCCCGTAGAGGGAGGCGAAGAGCCCGCCCCGGTCGATGTCCCCGACCACGACGACCGGCAGGCGCGCGGCACGGGCGAGGCCCATGTTCGCGATGTCGTTCTTTCGCAGGTTGATCTCCGCCGGGCTCCCGGCCCCCTCGCAAACGACCACGTCGAACCGGCGCCTGAGGTCCGAGAGGGAGTCCAGGACGACGGGCAGCAGCTCCTGCTTCATCGCCCCGTAGCTCTTCGCGGTGGCCGTGGCGTAGGGCTTGCCGCGCAGGATCACCTGCGTCTCGCGCTCGGCCGAGGGCTTGAGGAGGACCGGGTTCATCGCCGCCTCGGGCTCGATCCTCGCCGCCGCCGCCTGCGCCGCCTGGGCCCGCCCGATCTCCGCCCCCTCCCGCGTGACGAAGCTGTTGAGCGCCATGTTCTGCGCCTTGAACGGGGCCACCCTCACGCCCTCGCGCCGCAGCCAGCGGCAGATGCCGGCGACGACCACGCTCTTCCCGGCGTCCGAGTGCGTCCCGGCCACGAGCAGCGCGCCCCTCACCTCGGGCTCCCCTGCGCCGCGACTCGCGCGCCCTCCCCCGCCCCCCGGGCTTCCGCCCGCTCCGAGAGCAGGCCGAAGACGCACCCTATGCCCAACCAGAGCACGGCCTGCGTCCCCAGGGAGGAGAGCCTGAAAGCCCACACGAGATCCGCCGGGGCGCCCGCGGCGGCGGTCCCCGGGAAACCCGGCATCAGGGCGAGCAGGAGCCCCCAGGAGGCGGCGAGGAAAGCACCGGCCGCGAGGTGACGCGCGGGCCTGCGGAGATCGCCGAGCTCCCGGGCGAGCCGCCAGGCGAAAAAGACGGCGAGCAGGGAGAGGGCGACCATCGCGAGGTACGAGAGGGTGCGGGCGGTGAGCGTCTCCGGGTCCGCCCCGACCCCGGGCGGGTTCGGCGGGTACTTCAGGAACGGCACGAGGACGGCGCCCGAGAAGACCGCGAGCGCGAGCCTCAAGCTCCGGCCCCATCCGTCGCCGCCGAGGCGTCCCCCGAAGATGCCGGACGCGATCCCGAAGAGGGCGCCTATGGCGGTCCCGTAGAGCACGGCGGCCAGGAACAGTCCGCCCTTCTGCTCGCCGCGCCCGAAAGTCTCCGTCTCGTCGTGGGAGCCCTCCGGCTGCCCCTCCGCGTGGCTATGGCCCCCGCTCTCCTCCAGCGCGATGGCGCGATCCAGGACGGGCTCCCCGAAGGCGAAGCCGAAGAGGCCGGCCAGGAGGCCAGCGACGAGGCCCGCCAGGAGGCCCCGGCGGAGGTGGGTTTTGATCGCCGCTCGAAAGATGCTGGCGGTCTAGTGGCAGGGGGTGCCGAGCAGGTGCCGCCCGTCGTGGAAGAGCTCGTGCATGTAGTTGGCGGCCTGGGCGGCCTCGGTCCCGATCGCGGGCGAGAGCAACGCCCCGTTGTCGAAGAGCACCGCGTAGAGCACGAGTGATGCGAGTGCTAGGGGATAGAGAAGCCACGCGCCCCGCAGGGTCCTTGGCGTCGCGTTCAACAGAACAACCTCCTCCTCGGGGTCCGCGCCCCGTCAGGGTTCCCTCATTTATGGACGACGGGCCAGTCTCCTGACTTCCGGATCTTCGCTCCCCCTGCGCCTTCCCGCGGCCTCTCGGACCCGGTGGCTCTCTGCGGGCTCGCTACCCGGTTACAGTGGCGGGACCGTGCCGGACTCTCACCGGCTTCCTGAATCCCTTCGCCCCATGTCGCGCCAGCATACTGAGAAAGCTTTTGCCCGTCAACGCTTCGGAGGCGCGAGCCTGCGCCGATCCACGGGCCACGCGGTGGCGCCGGACCCAGCGTCCCACGAGCAAGTCGCGAGCGGCGTCCCCAAATCTCCCGCCGCAGGTCGTCGAGGTCGCGGACCGCTCCGAGCGGACGTTGCGAGAGCGGGGACGCGGGTGCCCGGCGCTCCGCCTCGACGGGGGCTGCCGGTCGACGAGCCACGCAACCCGCGGTCTTGCACGGGGGGTTGTACGGGACTACCCTGCCGTAAGCGGTTGACTCGGTACGAGGGAGACTTGATGAACGAGGCCAATCCACCGATCTCGACCCGCCGGGGCGACGACGGGACCACTACGCTCCTGGGGGCGGGCCGCCTGTCCAAGAACGACGTGCGCATAGCTCTCCTCGGAGACATAGACGAGGCGAGCGCCGCTCTCGGGATCGCGCGCGCCGAGGCGGCCGGCGGCGAACTCGAGGAGCTGATACTGGAGTTTCAGCGCCTGCTGTACCGCATCATGGGCGACGTGGCCATGCCCGGGGAGCCGAACGCCGTGGGCCTCGCGGACGTGGAGCGGGTGGACGAGGCGCTCGAGAGCTGGAGCGCGCGCACGGAGATCCCCAAGGAGTTCGTGATCCCCGGCGAGAGCAAGGTCGGCGCGCTCCTGGACTTCGCGCGCAACATAGTGCGCCGGGCCGAGCGCACCGCTGTGCACGCGGGCTTCGTCCAGGATCACCCCCACGCCCTCAAGGCGATCAACCGCCTCTCGGACGTGCTTTTCGTCCTGGCGCGCAACGCCGACGGCAAGTTCAGCCCCTCGAGGGGCTGAGGCTCCGTGGCGAGCAGACGCGCGCTCCTTGCCCGGCAACCTCCGGTCACGGGCTACGCCGGGGCGGCCCGGAAGGCGGGTAGAAGCTGACCCGACGGAGAGGCCGAAGCGGAGGTCACTGCCCGCACGCCTTCGCCCCCCGGGCGAAACCCGGCCGCGCGAGCCCGCCCCTATCCCTCGTGCGCCGGCAGATCGTGACGCGTCCCCTGCGGCTCGCGTCCCGCACCCTGCGTCCCGAGCATCGTCGAGGCTCACGGAGGTGCGAATCGTCGGCCGGTGGCGGGCCCGGGGCGTGATCCCGGCGATGATCGAGGGGTAGGCGGCGTGGAGACGGGCGGAGAGCCGGGCTTCGAGGGACGCCTCTGCTCGGCGGTCTCCAGAGCCAGCGGGGAGGAGCCCACAGGCTCCGCCGTCCCGTTCGAGCACCGCCTGCTCGTCGAGGTCGCGCCCCCCTGGGAGGGCGACGTGGGGGCCTCCAAAAACTACCCCGAAGGCCTCTGGGAGGCCCTCATGGGCGCGTGGCGGCGCGGCTCGCAGGTGGGGATGACGGCGGTGCTGCCGGACCCCGAGTACTCCGTCGGGGGATCGACGCGCCTGATCTACCTGCGCAGGCCCGATGGCCCCTTCGCCGCCTTCGAGAAGCGGGAATACCTGCTCCCCGACGAGCACCTGGTCCCGGCGGTGGGCGCCCTCTTCGGCGAGCCGGAGGAGCTCGCCCGGCTCGAGGAGTACCGCTGCGGCACCCGGAGCGTACGGGACATCGTCGTCTGCACCCACGGCAGCCACGACGCCTGCTGCGGCAAGTTCGGCTATCCCGTGTACGAGACGCTCAGGCGCGAGCACGCCGATCCGGACGGGCTCAGGGTCTGGCGGGCGAGCCACCTCGGCGGGCACCGCTTCGCGCCGACGCTCGTGGATTACCCCGAGGGACGCTACTGGGGACGCCTGGAGCCGGGGGCCATCGAGGGGCTGGTGTCGCGAGACGTCCCGGCCTCGGAGCTCCGCCGTTTCCACAGGGGTTGGAGCGGTCTCGAGAGCCCGTTCGAGCAGATCGCGGAGGGGGAGATCCTGTCCCGCGAGGGCTGGCGCTGGGCCGGCTACCTCAAACGAGGTCGCGTGCTCGCCGCGGACGAAGACGAGCACCGGGCCGAGGTGCGCGTCGAGTACCGCAACCCCGACGGCACCGACTCGGGCTCCTACACGGCCGTCGTGGAGGCGAGCGGTAGCGTCGAGACCCTGATCGACTCGGGCTCCGAGCCCCTCCAGGAGGTCCGGCAGTACCGCGTCGAGTACCTGGAGAAGACCTCGCAAGGGGGTTCGTAGCCCTCGCCGCGGCCGCCCGGCACCTCCGCTCGAAAGCCTCCGCGATCGGGAGCTCGACCGCTGCGCTGCCTCGCGGGCCGTTTGCCTGTAATAGCTCTCTCTGTTATAAGGCTACCGGAAACAGGAGTAACGAGATGGGGATCCCGTTCGGGGCATATCACGACCGGTAACGAGCACAACCTAGCCGCGTTTCGACCCGACGGTCGCGCGTCTCGCCCCGTCGGACCCCTTGTTCGTATTCGGTGATTCCTAGCTCTTAAAGGAGGGCGCAGCGTGCTGGCCAAGGGACAGGAGACGCAGGGCGACGGGCAGGGGGTCAAGAGGCACAAGCGCTTCGAGGCCCTGGAGAAGCGGGACGTCAACCAGGACGGCTACGTAAAAGAGTGGCCCGAGGTCGGCCTGATCGCGATGGGCAGCCCGGAGGATCCGGAGCCGAGCATCAAGATCGAGGACGGCGTGATCGTCGAGATGGACGGCGTCGCCCGCGAGGACTTCGACCTCGTCGACGACTTCGTGGCCAGGACCGCCATCGACAACACCATCGCCGAGGAGATGATGGCCCTCGACGCGGTCGAGATCGCCCGCAAGATCGTGGACATAAACGTGACGCGGGCCGAGGTGCTCAAGGTCTTCACGGGGCTGACGCCGGCCAAGATCGCGGCCGTGATGGAACGCATGAACGTCGTGGAGATGATGATGGGCCTGCAGAAGATGCGGGCACGCAGGACGCCGGCGACCCAGGGGCACGTCACGAACGTGCGCGACAACCCGGTCCTGATGGCCGCGGACGCCGCCGAGGCCGGGATGTACGGCTTCGCCGAGCTCGAGACGACGGTCGGCATGATCCGCTACGCTCCCTTCAACGCCCTGGCGCTGCTCGTGGGCGGCCAGACGGGCCGAGGCGGGATCATCACCCAGGACGCCGTCGAGGAGGCGATGGAGCTCCAGCTCGGCCTGCGCGGCCTGACGACCTACGCCGAGACCGTCTCGGTCTACGGTACGGAGGACGCGTTCCGCGACGGCGACGATACCCCGTGGTCCAAGGCCCTGCTCGCCTCGGCCTACGCCTCGCGCGGCATCAAGATGCGTTTCACCTCGGGCACCGGCGCGGAGGTGCAGCTCGCCTCCGCCCAGGGCAAGTCCATGCTCTACCTGGAGATCAAGTGCGTCATGCTGAGCAAGGGCGTCGGCGTCCAGGGGCTCCAGAACGGCTCGATAAGCTGCATAGGCGTGCCGGCGGCGGTGCCGGGCGGCATCCGGGCCGTGCTGGCCGAGAACCTGGTGACGACGTGCCTGGACCTCGAGGCCGCGTCCGGCAACGACCAGTCGTTCTCCCACTCTCCGTTCCGGCGGACGGCCCGCACGCTGATGCAGATGCTGCCGGGGACCGACCTCATCTTCTCCGGCTACAGCACCGTGCCGAACTACGACAACATGTTCGCCGGCTCGAACTTCGACTGCGACGACAACGACGACTACCTCATCATCTCGCGCGACCTGAAGACGGACGGCGGCATGGTGCCGGTCGACGAGCAGGAGGTGGTGGCGGCCCGCAACAAGGCGGCGGAGGCCCTCAGGGCCGTCTTCGAGGAGCTCGACCTGCCCCGCATCACGGACGAGGAGATCGAGGCGGCGACCTACGCCCACGGCAGCAAGGACATGCCCGAGCGCGACACGGTCCAGGACACGAAGGCGGCCACGAAGATGATGGAGCGCGGCGTCACCGGGATCGACGTCGTCAAGGCCCTGGCCAAGCGCGGGTTCCAGGACGTCGCCGCCAACGTCCTCGAGATGCAGAAGCAGCGCGTCTCCGGCGACTACCTGCACACGTCGGCCATCCTGAGCCCCGACTTCAAGGTCATCTCGGCGGTCAACGACGTGAACGACTACGAGGGGCCCGGCACGGGCTACCGGCTGGAAGGCGAGCGCTGGCAGCGGATCGCCGACATCCGCCAGGCCCTCGGTCCCGACGACATCTAGGACAAGGAGCCAAGAGCATGTCCGATGCGGGAGCCACCCAGCAGCAGGTCACGAAGGAGAACGCGGGAGAAACCCAGCAGCAGCAGGTCGTGAAGGAGATGGAGTTCGAAGAGAAGGGCGAGGCAGAGCGCGGCTCCGCGCCCGACGAGGTCGTCATCGCGATCTCCCCCGCCTTCGGGGACCAGATGCACGCGCAGACCCTCACGGAGATACCCCACGCCGCCATCCTGCGCGAGCTCTTCGCCGGCCTCGAAGAGGAAGGGGTGAAGGCGCGCGTGGTCCGCATCTGGCGGTCCGCCGACCTGGCCGCCATGGGCTACGACGCCGCGAAGCTGAGCGGTTCGGGGATCTCCATCAGCATCCAGTCGCGCGGGACCGCCCTGATCCACCAGCGAGACCTCGTCCCGCTCGCGCCCATGGAGCTCTTCCCCCAGGCGCCGAGCATCGACCTGCCCACCTACCGGCACATCGCCAGAAACGCGGCGCAGTACGCCAAGGGCGACTCGCCCTCGCCGGTCCCGCAGGTCAACGACCCGATGGCCCGCCCGAAGTGGCAGGCCATCTCCTCCGTGTTCCACATCCGGGAGACCGAGTTCGTGAGGCCGGACGAGAAGCCCGTCGAGCTGGGCGTAACCTTCAAAGGGAGATAAACCACGTGGCAGACAAGCTCCACTACAAGCAAGACTACCCCCTCTCCGAGAAACGGCCGGACCTCGTCAAGACGGTGAAGGACCGGCCCCTCGACCAGATCACCCTCGAAGCCGTGATGAACGGCGAGGTGGAGGCGGACGAGATCCGGGTCACCCCGCAGACCCTGGAGTACCAGGCCCAGATCGCCGAGAGCATCGGTCGCCCGCAGCTTGCCGGCAACCTGCGGCGCGCGGCCGAGCTGACCAGGGTGCCCGACGAGCGCATCCTGGAGATCTACAACGCCATGCGGCCGAACATGTCCACGAAGGAAGACCTGCTCGGCATCGCCGACGAGCTGGAGAACGAGTACGAGGCGAAGATCAACGCCGATCTCGTCCGCGAGGCCGCGGAAGTGTACGAGAGGCGCGGCCGGCTGAAGGCGCCGGAGGAGGACCAGGCCGAAGCCCAGCTCGAAGAGATGAGCGACGGCTGAGTGGCTAGCGGGCGCAAGGGGGAGACGATCGGCAGACCGCTCGGATCAGTTCTCGGGTCTCCGCGGCGCGGCGCGCGATGAGCATCATCGTCGGCGTGGACATAGGCAACTCGACCACGGAGGCCGCCGTCGCCAGGATCGGGGACGACGGCTCTCCCGAGTTCCTGTCCTCCGGCACCACCATGACCACCGGGATCAAGGGGACCGTTGAGAACATCCCCGGGGTCGTTCAGGTGCTGGAGGAGGCGACGGAGGCGGCCGGCATCGAGATATCCGACCTCGACCTCGTTCTGCTGAACGAGGCGACCCCGGTAATCGGCGACGTCGCCATGGAGACGGTCACGGAGACGATAGTCACCGAGTCCTCGATGGTGGGCCACAACCCCAGCTCGCCGGGCGGGAAGGGCACCGGCGTCGGCCGGACGGTCCACATCCGGGACCTGGAAAACGGCGCGCCGCCGGAAGGGCCGGTAATAGTCGTCGTCCCGCAGGAGTACGACTTCGAGGTGGCCGCCGGGATCCTGGCGCGCGCCCTGGAGGCGGGCGTCGAGGTCCAAGCCGGCATCGTCCAGGGGAACGACGGCGTCCTGATCTCGAACCGCCTCCCCACCCCGTTGCCGTTCGTGGACGAGGTGGCCCACGTCGAGAAGGTGCCGCTCGGCATGCTCGCGGCCGTCGAGGTGGCGCCGCAAGGGCAGGCGGTGCGCCAGCTCAGCAACCCCTACGGGATAGCCACGCTGTTCTCGCTCTCGCCGGAGGAGACGACGCACGTCATCCCGATAGCCAAGGCGCTCGTCGGGCTCCGTTCGGCGGTCGTGATCCGCACGCCCGCCGGCGACGTGCAGAGCAAGGAGATCCCGGCGGGCTCCATCAAGTTTATCGGGGAGAACCAGAGCCTCACGGTCGAGCTGGAGCACGGGGCCGACGAGATCATGAACACCCTGGCCCAGGCCCAGCCCCTCTGCGACGTCGAGGGAGAGTCGGGGACGAACGTGGGCGGCATGATCGAGAACGTCCGCCAAACGATGGCCGACGTGACCGAGAAGCCGCTCGCCGAGGTGAACATACACGACGTGCTGGCGGTCGATTGCCTGGTGCCGCAGCAGGTGGTCGGAGGCATCGCCGACGAGTTCTCCATCGAGAGCGCGACGGGGCTCGCGATCATGGTGGACACCGACCGGTTGCTGATGGAACGGGTCGCCGAGACGCTCTCCGAGAAGATCGGCGTGCCGGTCGAGCTGGGCGGGGTCGAGGCGAATACCGCCATCCTGGGCGCCCTGACCACGCCGGGGATCGACGTGCCCGTGGCGATCATCGACGGCGGGGCGGGCTCGACCGACGGCGCCGAGCTCCAGAAGGGGAAGCCCGTGGAGCACGTCCACCTCGCGGGCGCCGGGAACATGGTTACCCTCCTGATCAAGAACGAGCTCGGCCTGGAGCGCTTCGACGTCGCCGAGCAGATCAAGATCCACCCCCTCGCCAAGGTCGAGAGCCTCTTCCACATCCGCCACGAAGACAACGGCGTGCAGTTTTTCGAGGAGCCGCTCGAAGCGAACCTCTTCGCCCGGGTGGTCCTGGTGACGGACGACGGGCTCGTCCCGATCGACACCAAACACACGCTCGACCGCATCAGGACGGTGCGCCAGGAGGCGAAGCGCAAGGTGCTCGTGCGCAACGGCATCCGGGTCCTGCGGCACATCTCCCCGTCGGGGAACATACGCTTCCTTAACTTCGTCGCGGTCGTGGGCCGCCTGGGGCTGGATTTCGAGCTGCCGCAGATGCTGATGAACGAGCTGAGCCCATTCGGCATCGTCGTCGGGGTCGCGAACGTGCGCGGTGAGCTCGGCCCGACGAACGCGGTGGCTACGGGGCTTATCGTCAACTACTGCCGGCGGCGGGACGACGCAACGTGACGCCGGACGAGCCCGAACGGCCGGCGATCCACGTGGCCCTGGGCAACGAGGCGGACGAGCGCCTCTACGGGCGGGTCGCCGTCGGGGCCGAGGAGGAGGGCATCCCCTGCCGCCTGGTACCCGAGGAAGGGAGCGATGCCGTCGCCCTGGCCTTCTCCGCCGCGGGGAGCTCGCGCCTCGGCGTGGGCGTGGGCGTGGCTTCGGGACGGGTCGCCGTCCACGAGCGGCACATGCCCGCGGGGCGACCGGTCGTCGCCACGGAGGCCGGGGACCGCGCCGAGGACGCGTGCCGGCAGGCCGGCTCCAACGCGGCGCGGCTGGTAATAGGCGTGCCCTTGTGGCTGCTGCAAGAGCGCTGACGCGGGCAAGCCTCGCCGAACGGCGGAAGCCGGTGCCCGGGTGCGGCGACGAAGCGCGCTCTGGAGCCCGGCCCGGGCTACCCCGCGGGGCTCTGGACACGGGGGACTGCCGGGGAGGCGGGTGGCGGTGTGACGCACGAAGATCGGTCGAAGAACCCGGGGCATGAGGCCGGAGAGGCCCGGCTCGCGGGAGAGCCGAGCGTCGGGGTCTGGTCCAGGGCGGGTGAGCTTCTCGGCAGGGCGAAGCGTCCACCGGAGGGCGGGGGAGCGTTGGAGGATTACGCCTACTGCTCGGTGAGCCGGGGGGACGAGGAGCGCGGGGTACGCTTCACGCTTCACGCCTTCGACGGCGGGTACCGGGTCCTCGTGGAGGAGTGGGGAGAAGGAAGAGACCGGGCATGCTGGCAAGCACCGGTGGATGAGGAAGAGGAATCGAGCGTGGGTCTCTTCTCGGCGGAGGAGGTCAAGGAGAGGTTCCCGTACCTGCTCGCCGCGCTCGAGATGCCCGACGGGGTCGAGGTCCGCGGGGCCGGGGCGTGATGGGTTCGGAGACGGCCCTCGGCGAGCCCGAGGGGTGCGTCGGGGGTTGACGGAGATCACGGCCCGGTTCGGAGCCGGCGGGGCACACGACGGAGAAGGATGCTCGGGAGCCTGCTTGGAGCTCGAAGCGCTCGCAGCGGGTTCGGGATCGCCGGTACAGAAGCGGGTTACGGGCTCGCAGATGAGCGGCAAAGCGTGTGGCGGCCCGTTGCGGGGCCGGATGACGGGAGGGGGCGCGGGCGTAGGCAGGTGCTTCGGCACGTTCGGGGAGCTCCTCCAGGGAACCCTCCCGGAACGGGGACGAGGTTTCCTCGTTACCTTGCCGATCTCGCGGTACTCGACCGCCGGGTTCGTGGCCTCTCGCGGGTCGAGCGAGGTGCGCGTCCACCCTCCGGGCAAGGAGAAGTCCAGGCGGCTGGCGGAGAAGCTCGTACGCATCCTGGCCCCGGGCCGCGGCGGCTCCCTTTACATACGGAGCGAGTTACCGACGGGTAAAGGTTGTGCCAGCTCATCGGCGGACATGGTCGCGACGGCCCGGGCAGTCCAGCGCGCCCTGGGCACGCCCATCTCCCGGGCGGCCCTGGCCCGGGCCATGAGTAGCATAGAGCCGTCGGACGGCGTGATGTACCCCGGGATCGTCTCCTTCTACCATCGCGAGGGGGTGCTCCGAAGATCCCTCGGCGGCCTGCCTCCCCTGACCATCGTCGGGCTCGACGAGGGAGGCCGGGTAGATACGGTCGAGTTCAACGAACGGGCGAGAGCGGTCGGGCGGGCTCGTCTGGCGGAGTACGAGGACCTGCTGGTCGGGATGGAACGGGCCGTCGCTTCCGGCGATCTCCGGTCCTTGGGGGAGATCTCGACGCGCAGCGCCGTCTTGAACCAGGAGAGGCTACCCAAAGAGAACCTGGGTCTCATGCTGGAGATGCGGCGCGCGTACGGGGCGCTGGGCGTAGTGGTCGCCCACAGCGGCACCCACCTGGGCCTGCTCTTCGACTCCCGATCGGGCCGTCCTCGCGACCTGTCGACGGTGGCCGCCGAGCTGGCGCGACACGGCCCCAACGTCTGCGTCCATCAGGTTCCCGACCTCCGGACGACTAGCGCGTTCCTCCAGCCCCTCGCATAGACCGGCCCTCTCCACGCGCGCGATGCGGCTCCGACGATCAGCCGGAAACCTCTGCGCGAGGAGCTCTTCCTCAGTTGGGTCTCCGATGCCGCGCCGTGTCCCGGGGCACGCACAACGGGTAAGCTATGCTGGCGAGCTTCGCGACGGAGGAGCGGCATGGGCAGCAGGCGGGTGGAGATGGACGTGCGGGGACAGGCCCGGTTGCTCTCGTACGTGGACGCCTTTCAAGAGCTTCCCGAGGAGGAGCTGCTGGCGCTGGCCCGGCGGACGCTCGACGACTACGAATACGACGCGAGGACGGGCATCTTCGGCCCCGAAGATGGCTGCGAGAACGTCTACGTGCTTAAGCGGGGGCGGGTACACGTCACCCGCGGGGACGGGCCGGGATCTCGGGCGACCCTGGACGTGATCCGCTCCGGCTCGGTCTTCGGCACGCTCGACCCCGACGCGACGCAGCAGGGCGCCCGCGCGGAGGCCGTAGTGCCTTCCCTGGTCTGCACCCTGCCCCAGCAGGACCTCGAGAGCGTCGTGCGGCGGAGCCCGGGGGTGGGCCTCGCGCTCGCGCGGTCCCTCGACAGGAGGCTCCGGACCATCGGCGAGCTCGAGGCCCGGATGCGCGGCAAGGAGGCGCCAGCGCGCCTTGCGATCATCATCACGCGCCTCGTCGAGGACGAGGGCGTCGTCGGGCGCGACGGCTACAAGGTGCCCGCCCGCTACACCCACGAAGAGCTCGGCGCCATGATCGGCTCGAACCGCGACACCGTCACCCGCGCCCTCTCCAGGCTGCGCGCCGCCGGGCTGGTAGAGACCCCGGACGGCACCATCGTCGTACCGGACCTGGACGCCCTGGAGAGGACCGCCGAGGGTTAGAAAGGGGAGCCTACATCGGCGAACAAGCTCTCCCGCGCCGCGTAGCCCGCTCTCGCGCCGCGGCTCACGCCAGCGATGGGGCTCGACCTCCACGCCGGAAGCGCCGGGGCCGCGACTCGATCGCGGTCCCGGCGCTTCCGGGCGGGCGAGTCGGGCTCGCCCCTAACGTGACTCGGGGCTAGCCCCCGGTCGGCGGGTTCTCGCAGCTCGGCTGGAGGACCGCCTGGACCTCCTCGTCGTTCAGGTTCTCCTGGGTGACGAGGGTCGCGCCGGTGTCGCCGCTCTCGGGGGCCGCGCCCTCGCGGATCGCGCCGACCGCCGCGTTCACGCCGTCGAAGCCCATGCGGAACGGGTTCTGGGCGACGAGCGCGGTGACGACGCCCTCCTCGACCGCCTTGATCTCATCGGGGGCGGTGTCCCAGCCGACGATGGTTACCTCGCCCTCCAGGCCGGCCTGGCGGACGGCCTCGGCGGCGCCGAGGACGCCGGGCTCGTTGGCCGCGTAGATGCCCCGGAGGTCGGGGTTGGCGGTGAGGATGTCCGTGGTGACCTGCAGGGCGGTGTTGTAGTCCGACTCGCTCGACTGCTCGGCGACGAGCTCGAGCTGCGGGTTCTGTTCGAGGACGTTCTTGAAGCCCTCGGTGCGGGTGTCGTTCGTCGCCGTGCCCGGCTGGAACGGGATAAAGGCGATCTTGCCGCCCTCCTCGCCGAGCTCCTCGACCATAAGCTCCGTCGCCTGCTCGGCCGCCGCGACGTTGTCCGTGGCGTAGACCGGGACCTCGGGGGGCTGCGGGTCGGTGCCCGAGTCTATGTTCACCACGGTCAGCCCCTGATCCAGGGCGCTCTGGGTGACGTTGGCGAGCACCCTGGCGTCGGTGGCGGCGTAGACGAGCCCGTCGACCCCTTGCGTCGTGAAGTTGGTGAGGAGGTCGGCCTGGCCGGTGACGTCCGTCTCGGCCGTCACGCCGTCCCACTGGACCTGCACGTCGCCCTCGGCCCGCTCGGCGGCGCACTCGGCCCCGACGCGGACCTGCTCCCAGAAGTCGAAGCCTATCGCCTTGGGGACCACGGCGAGCCGGATCGGGCCGTCCTGCCCGCCTCCTCCGCCTCCGCCGCCTCCGCCGCCGGAGCCCTGCACCGTGCCGCAGCCGGCCGCGAGGGCGAGCGCCCCCGCCGTGAGGATCGTCGCGTAGACCTTTCTGTTCATCCTTCTCCTTTCCCTACTCGGATGCCGACGCCAGGCGGCGACGGCGGTACTGGTCCCAGAAGACCGCGATCCAGATGACGACGCCGATGATCACGCTCTGGTAGAAGATGTCCACGTTCAGCAAAACGGCGCCGTTGCGGATCAGGGCGATGAGGAACGCCCCGATGAGGGTCCCGAGGATCGTCCCCTGCCCCCCGAACAGGCTCGCCCCGCCGATGACCGCCGCGGCGATCACGTCGAGCTCGAGGCCCACCCCGTAGTTCGGCTGCCCCGAGTTGACGCGAGAAGCCGCGATCATGCCGCCGAGGCCCGCGAGAGCGCCCGAGATCACGTACACGCTCGTCAGGTAGCGCTTTATGGGTATCCCCGAGAGCCGCGCGGCCTCCGGGTTCGAGCCCATCGCGTAGGCGTAGCGGCCGAGCTTGGTGCGCGACAGGACGACGTAGCCCAGCACCGCCACCACGAGGATGACGATGATCGGGATGGGGATCGGCCCGATCCTCCCCTGCCCCAACAGCCGGAAGGACTCAGGCGCCCCGAAGACCGCCACGGCCCCCGTCGTGATGAACACGAGCCCCCGCGCGACGGTGAGCATGCCAAGCGTCGCGATGAAAGGGTTCAGCCCCGCAAACGAGACCAGGAGACCGTTCACCAGCCCGCAGGTCGCCCCGACCAGGATGCCGCCGGCGATGCCGACGATCGGCGGGAGGCCCGCGTTGACCATCAGGGTCACGCCGAGGACCCCCGAGAGCGCGGCGACGGAGCCGACGGAGAGGTCGATGCCGGCGGTGATGATGACGAGCGTCATGCCGATGGCGATGACGGCGACGACCGCCGTCTGGGTGCCGATGTTGAAGAGGTTGTCGGTGGTCAGGAAGACCGGCGAGGCGAACGAGAGGAAGACGAAGACGACGATGAGGGCGCCCGCCGCGGCGAGCTGCGAGACGACGCCCGAGAGCCTCTCGCGAAGCCCCCCGCTCGTCCCCTCCCGGGTCGTTGCGGCGCTCATGCGGCTCCCACCTCCCTCGCCCCGGTCGCGAGGGCGACGACGCGCTCCTCGGAGAACTCGGGGCGTTCGATCTCACCGGCCACCCGGCCCTCGCGCATCACGAGGATCCTGTCGCACATGTTCAAGAGCTCGGGGAGGTAGGACGAGATCAGGACGATCGCCCGCCCCTGGCTCGCGAGGTCCCCGATCAGGCCGAACATCTCGGCCTTGGCGCCCACGTCGATGCCGCGCGCAGGCTCGTCGAAGAAGAGCACCCGCCCCCTCGTCTCGAGCCACTTCGCCACGACGACCTTCTGCTGGTTTCCCCCGGAGAGCACCCGGACCTTGCGCCGCACGGACGGCGTCCGGATGTTCAACTCCTCCCGGCGCCTGTTCGCGGTCCGCCGCTCCCGATCCAGGCTGATAAAGCCGCCGGTCATCGGCAGGCTGGCGAGGGTGATGTTCTTGTCGATCCCGAGCTCCAGGGCCAGCCCCTCGCCCTTGCGGTCCTCGGTGAGGTAGCCGATGCCCGCGTCTATCCCCTGCTGCGGGTTCTTCAGGCGCACCTCCTTGCCGTCGATCTCGACGGTCCCGGAGTCGCGCCGGTCCGCCCCGAAGACGGCGCGGGCGAGCTCGGTGCGCCCCGCCCCCACGAGACCGGCGAAGCCCAGGATCTCCCCGGCCCTCACCTCGAACGAGCAATCCTCGAGGACCGTGCCGCGGCTGATCCCGCTCGCCCTCAGGACCACCTCGCCGATCTCCACCTCGGGCTTGGGGTAGAGGTTGCCGACCTCGCGGCCGACCATCAGGCGCACCAGCTTCTCCTCGTCGAGCTCTCGGGTGGGCAGCGTGTCCACGACCTTGCCGTCGCGCATCACCGTCACGCGGTCCGATATGCGAAAGATCTCGTCGAGGCGGTGGGAGATGTACAGGATGGCGATGCCTCTCGACGTGAGGTCCCTTATGACCGCGAAGAGGTCTTCTATCTCCTTCTCCGCGAGCGTCGCGGTCGGCTCGTCCATGATGACGACCTTGGGCTCGCCGTCGACGGCCTTGGCGATCTCGACGCGCTGCTGACCGGCGACCGAGAGGGTCGAGACGAGCTTGTCCGGGTCCGTCTGCAACCCGACCTTCCTGAGCAGTTCCTCGGCCCGCCGCCTCATCGTCCGGCGGTCCACGAGCCCGAAGCGCATGGGCTCGCGGCCGAGAAACAGGTTCTCGGCGACGGAGAGGTGCGAGGCGAGGGCGAACTCCTGGTGCACCATCGCGACGCCGAGCCCCTGGGCGTACCTGGGGCCGTGGAACTCGACGGGCTCGCCCGACACCTCGATCGTCCCCTCGGTCGGCCGCTCGACCTGCGAGAGGAGCTTCATGAGCGTGGACTTGCCGGCGCCGTTCTCACCGGCGATGACGTGCACCTCGCCGGGCAGTATCTCCAGGTCTACACCGTCCACGGCGACCACGCCGGGGAACTTCTTGGAGACGCCGCGGAGCCTTACTACCGGGTCTCCCTTCGCGCTCTCAGGCATCCTCACCTCCCTCTCCTCGTCTTGTGGGCATTATGGGGCCGTCGCGGAGCGCCTCGCTCACGCCGCGCCGCCGAAGCCGTCGTAGTCCACGTCGAGGAGCCCGCAGACGGCGTGCAGCTCGTCCACGTGGTCGCCCGGGATGGCGTGTATGTGGTTGGAGCCGTAGCGCGAGAGGATCTCGTCGGCCGAGGCGTCCATCCTCGCGAACGCGTGCGGCCAGGCGTAGTCGGACTGGCGCATGAGCCCCTCGTTGGTCTCGTCGTCGTAGGTCTCGAAGGAGCCGCGCATGACGTGCATCCTGTAGCGGCCGTCCTTGCGAGTGAGGCGCGCGAAGGTGAAGTCTCCGGGGGCCGCGAGGTGGTGGACGGAGGCGCCCCCGGCCGGGAAGTAGAAACCCTCGGGGTAGAGGTGGACGCGGCTCATGTTCTCGGCCGCGTCGGCGCTGCGGGCGGCGAACCAGGTGGCGTGCTGCCCGGAGTTGCACAGGTCCCAGATGCCGCGGTCCGCGTGGAAGTGGCGGACGTCGGCGAAGAGGACCGGGGTGCCCGAGAGGTGCTTGAGGATCTGCATCGTGAGGGCGGCGTCCATGTCCGCCTCGGTGGCGCAGACGTGGGTCTCCTTCGGGCCGTCCCAGTCGTAGGGGTCGTTGAGGAAGGCCTCGGTGATGTCCATCGTGCAGAAGTGGGTGGTGAGTTCGGGCTGGCCCTTGATGCCGGAGAAGTCGAGGTTCCACTCGTCTATAAGCTCCCGCATGGCGTAGTAGGAGCGGATCTGGCGCTCCAGAAGCTCCGGCGTGAGCTGCTTGCCGTCGTAGTGGACGCCCGCCGCGTGCCCTTCGAGCCACTCGCGGGCCTTCTGCACCTTGCCCGCCTCGATCCCCTCGGAGCGGCGCACGAGCTCCCACTGGTCGATCTCCTCGACGTCGACCCCGAACTTCTCCATCCAGGCGTCGGGGTTGGAGACGGCGGTGTACATGCCCATCGGCCGCCCCCCGATCCGGCCGAACGTGCTCCCCTGGAGCGCCCTCACCGCCCCCGCGGCCCTCGCGTTCGCCTCGACCCTCCGGAGCACCTCCGGGTCCGAGACGTCCCCGTAGGCGCGGGCGTACGTGCGCCCGATCTGATCCAGAGCGCCCGCCGCGGCCAGCATCCCGACCATCCCCGGGTACTGCGGGTCGATGTTGGAGAAGAGCAAGAGCGGACCCGGCGTCTCCCGCGCCGCCAGCATGGAGAAGTGCGGAAAGGCCCAGACGGGGATGTTGAAGATCGTGAGGTCCGGGCGCGCGTCGGCCATCCGCCGCGCCTCGGAGACGGCGAGCCTGTTCGTCCATACAAGCTCTTCGGACCGCACGACCTCGTGCCCGGCCCCTTCGAGCGCCGCGGCTATGTTGCCCTCGACCCCCCTGGCGAACCCTATGAGATCCTTGTGGACGAAGTCCCTCCCGTCCGACATCGTGAGTATCGCTACCTTTGCCACGCTTCCCTCCCCCTTTCGCTTGCTTCTTCGTCCCCCACGGAGAGTGCCTTACGGAACCAGAACTCGACCTCGGAGATGTGGGTGGTCGCGGCGGCCCGGGCGAGGTCGGGGTCGCGGTCCTCGATCGCCCGGTAGATGTTCCGGTGCCCGAGCTTGGTGACCTCGACCACCCCCTCGTCGGCGAGCGCCCGCCACGCCCGCGCCCGCATGGTCCGGCTGGAGAGCGCCCTGATGAGCGAGGAGAGCGTCTGGTTTCCGGCCGACGCCACGATGGTCTCGTGGAACTCGTCGTCGGCCTCGACGAGCGCCTGGGCGTCGGGCGCGGCCTCCATGCGCTCCAGGCACGCCCTGAGCTTCTCGATCCCGGCCCCGTCTATCCTCGCCGCCCCGAGCGCCGTCGCCCCGGGCTCGATCAGTCGCCGCACCTCCAGCAGCTCCAGCACGGTCCGCTCCTGCGACAGCTCGACCACAAGGCCCACCGAATCCAGCAGGAGGTGAGGATCGAGGCTGGTCACGTAGGTGCCGTCCCCCTGCCGCACGTTCAACACCCCCATAAGCGTGAGCGCCCGAACGGCCTCCCGCAGGGAGCTGCGCGACAACCCCAGCCGGGAGGCGAGCTCCTTCTCCCTCGGCAGCTTCTCGCCCGGGCCAGCCTCGCCCGAGAGGATCATGCGTTTTATCCCCGCGATCGCCTCGTCGGTGACCGTCAATCTCTCACGTCCCTTTCCCAAAGAACTCCGCCAGCCTAGCCCCTGCGAACACCCCGGTCAAGACATACATCTGACCTTTGCCGAAATACCCCGCGATCCCACGCCAACAGAAGGTCCAGGCGGCGGTTCGATTGGCGTGTTGACTCTGATTGCTCGGACCATTAGGGTGATCGGCGCGGACGGTGGACCGGGGAGCGAGGAGCGGGAAGATGGCGGGGAGCCTGCGGGTCTTGCTGGTGGGTGGGCCGATGTACGACCCCCTGTACGCGCGCCTCTCGGAGTTCGAGGAGCGGGAGGGCGTGAGGGTGGAGGCGGTCGTGGCGCCGACGCACCCGGAGCTCAACGAGAAGATCGAGGAGGAGTTCTCCTCGGGGGCGGCCCGGTACGACCTGATCTCCACGCACGCCAAGTACGCCCCGAGCCATGGGGGCTGGCTCACCCCCCTCGACGACGACCTCGGCGGGGACGAGCTCTCGCCCTTCGCGCCGCGCACGCTGGAGCTCGCGCGCATCGACGGCGCGCTCTACGGCGTCCCCCGCAACCTCGACGTCAAGCTCCTCCTCTACCGCACCGACCTCGTGGAGAATCCACCCGTCACCTGGGAGGGGCTCCTCGACACGGCCGCCCGGATAAGGGACGAGGGCAAGGCCCCCCACGGCTTCGCCTTCCCCGGCAAGGAGAGCGGGCTCTTCGGCCACTTCTTCGAGCTGCACGCGATGGCCGGCGGCACCATGTTCGCCGAAGGGGGACCGCCCGTGCCGAGCCTCGACGACGAGGCGGGGCTCTGGGCGCTCTCGACGCTCCAGAGGCTCTACGAGAAGGCCGCGCCGCCGGAGACCCCGGACTGGCACTACGACGAGGTCGCCGCGTGCTTTCGCGAGAGCCGCGCGGCCATGTCCACGGACTGGCCCGGCGGCTTCTACACCTACGAGGCGGACGACAGCGCGGTCAGGGGCAGCTACGGCTTCGCCCTCTACCCCGAGGGGCCCGCCGGCAGGTCCGTCTACTCCGGCAGCCACACCTTCGCGATCCCGACCACCGTCCGCGACCGGCCCGCGGCCGTCGAGCTCCTGCGCTTCCTCACCTCGCGCGAGTCGCAGACCCTGGAGGCGAGGCTGGGGACGCTCCCCGCCCGGACGGACTCCCTGGAGGACGTGAGGGCCGAGGCCGAGCCGGGGTCGCTCGCCGGGGAGCGCTGGGGGCTGCTCGCGGAGGAGAGCCGGGCGGCGCTCGTCCCGCCCAAGCACGAACACTACCCGGCGGTGGAGGACGTGATCTGGCAGGGCGTGCGCGAGGCGCTCCTCGGCAAGGACGCGCGGGAGGCGCTCAGGGACACGCAAGCCGCGGCCCGGCGGGCGGCCGGAGGGGGCTCGTGAACGGGGAGGGGGCGGAGAGGCGTTCGCTCGGCCGGACGGGGCTCTCCGTCTCGCCGCTCTGCGTGGGGTGTGCCCCGCTCGGTGACATGCCCGAGACCTTCGAGTACGGGGTGAGCGAGGAGCGGGCGCGGGCGACGCTGGCGGCCGTCTTCGACAGCGAGATCAACTTCCTCGACACCGCCGCCTCCTACGGCGACGGGGAGAGCGAGCGCAGGATCGGGCGTGTGCTCGCCGAACGGGGCGGCCTGCCCGAAGGCGTAGTCCTCGCGACGAAGGCCGACCGGGACCTCCACACCGGCGAGTTCACCGGGGACCAGATGCGCCGCTCCGTCGAGCGGTCCCTCGGCCTCCTCGGCCTCGACAGGCTCCAGCTCGTCCACCTGCACGACCCCGAGCACGAGCCGTTCGAGGACCACATGGCCCCCGGCGGCACCGTCGAGGCGCTGCTCGGCCTCGTGGAGGAGGGCGTCATCGAGCACCTCGGGGTCGCGGGCGGGCCGGTGGAGACGATGGTCCGGTTCGTCGAGACCGGGCTCTTCGAGGTGGCGATCACGCACAACCGATTCACGCTCCTCGACCGCTCGGCCGAGCCCCTGCTCGACGTCGCCGCCGAACACGGGGTCGCCCTGCTCAACGCCGCCCCCTACGGCAGCGGCATCCTCGCCAAGGGGCCGGACGCCTACGCCCGCTACGAGTACCGGGAGGCCCCGGAGGAGATGGTCGAGAGGGCCAAGGCGATCCAGGCTGCATGCGAGGCGGTCGGGGTCCCGCTGGCCGCGGCGGCCCTGCAATTCTCGCTGCGCGACGCGCGGATCTCCTCGACCGTCGTCGGCATCAGCCGCCCCGAGCGGGTCGCGCAGACCCTGGAGCTCGCGTCGCGCAAGATACCCGAAGAGCTGTGGGAAGAGTTGGAGCCGCTCTCCGTCCCGCGCGACCGGAGAGCGTAAACGGCAGAAGGAGGACGGGATGATGCGTTTCGAGGGAGAAACCTTATGAGGCGCCTCGAGGGCAGGCGCGCCATCGTCACGGGCGGCGGGGCCGGCATCGGGGAGGCGATCGCCACGCGTTTCGCCGAGGAGGGCGCGCGCGTCGTCGTCGCCGACGTGGACGCGGACGCCGCGGCCCGGGTCGCCGAGGGCCTGGAGGGCGACGGCCACCTCTCGCACGAGGCGGACGTGACGGACGAGGGCGGGGTCGAGGAGCTCGTCCGGCGGGCCGTCTCCGAGTGGGGCGGTCTGGACGTGATGGTCAACAACGCGGGCGTGGGGGTCGCGGCGACCGCGCCGGGCACGTCGGTCGAGGACTACTACCGGGTGATGGACGTGTGCGTCAAGGGGACCATCCTCGGGATGAAGTACGCCATCCCCGCGATACGGGACTCCGGCGGCGGGTCCGTCACCAATATGTCCTCCATCGCGGCCCTCGTCGGCCTCCCCGACCGGGCCGTGTACAGCGCCGCTAAAGGCGCGATCCTCTCCCTCACTCGCGCTTCGGCGATAGACCACATAGAAGAAGGCGTCAGGGTCAACTGCATCTGTCCCGGCACCGTGGACACGCCCTGGGTCGCCAGGATCACCGCCGGCTACAGCGACCCCGAGGAGGCGCGCGAGCGCATGAAGGCCCGCCAGCCGCACGGCCGGCTCGTCGGCCCCGAGGAGATCGCCGCGATGGCCGCCTACCTCGCCTCCGACGAGGCCGCCTCGGTCGTCGGGGCGGCGATGGTCGTCGACGGCGGCATGACCGCCCGCTGAACCGCCCACGACGGAGGAGGACGCCGTGCCCATCAAGATCACCGACGTCGTCGCCAGGGATATCCGCTTCCCGACCTCGAAGAACCTCGACGGCTCGGACGCCATGAACCCCGACCCCGACTACTCCGCCGCCTACGTGGTCCTCCAGACCGACGATGCGAACCTCGAGGGTCACGGCCTGACCTTCACCATCGGGCGCGGCAACGAGCTCTGCGTCGCGGCGGTCGAGGCGCTCAAACCGCTCGTCGTCGGGGAGACGCTGGAGTCCCTTACGGAGGACATGGGGACTTTCTGGCGACGGATCACGGGCGACAGCCAGCTCCGCTGGGTCGGGCCGGAGAAGGGCGTCATCCACCTCGCGACCGCCGCCGTCGTCAACGCCGTCTGGGACCTGTGGGCGAAGGCCGAGGGGAAGCCCCTGTGGAAGCTCCTCGTCGACATGAGCCCCGAGGAGATCGTGCGGTGCGTGGACTTCCGCTACATAACCGACGCCATCACCCCCGAGGAGGCGCTGGAGATCCTCCGCAGGAACGAGGGGACGAAGGCCGAGCGCGAGGCCGAGATGCTGGAAGAAGGTTTCCCGGCGTACACGACGTCGGCCGGGTGGCTCGGCTACGGCGACGAGAAGCTGAGGCGGCTGTGCCGCGAGGCGATAGCGGAGGGCTGGTCGCACCTCAAGATCAAGGTTGGGACGGACGTCGACGACGACGTGCGGCGCGCCTCCATCATCCGGGAGGAGATCGGGCCGGATCGCAAGCTCATGATGGACGCGAACCAGGTCTGGGACGTGGACGAGGCTATAGCTCACATGGAGCACCTGAAGGAGTTCGACCCGTGGTGGATCGAGGAGCCCACGAGCCCGGACGACGTCCTCGGCCACGCCCGCATAGCCAGAGGCGTCGCCCCCATAGGCGTCGCCACCGGCGAGCACTGCCAGAACCGCATCGTCTTCAAGCAGCTGCTACAGGCCGGGGCCATAAGCTTCTGCCAGATCGACTCCTGCCGACTCGGCGGGGTCAACGAGGTGATCTCCGTCCTCCTGATGGCCGCGAAGTTCGGCGTCCCGGTCTGCCCGCACGCCGGCGGCGTCGGGCTCTGCGAGTACGTGCAGCACCTCTCGATCTTCGACTACGTCCGCGTCGGCGCCTCCCTGGAGGACCGCGTCCTGGAGTACGTCGACCACCTGCACGAGCACTTCCTCGACCCCGTGACGATGAAGAACGGCCGCTACATGCCGCCCGAGGCCCCCGGCTACAGCATCACCATGCGCCCCGAGTCGCTCGACGAGTTCGAGTTCCCCGGCGGCGCAGCCTGGACCTCCGGGGGCAGCTGAGAGAACGCGGGGGCTCTCGCGTACCCCTTCCAACGCGGCAGTTTGGGGGAGGATGTGTGGGATCGAGGCGGCCCTGACAGGACGAGGAACCTCCACGAGCCTCTGAAAACGCGGGCAAACAGGGAGCGGGTCGAGTAGTGGGCGCGTGGTTGTTCCTGACCGTCTTGGCGGTGGCGCTCACCTGGGTGGTTCCCGTTCTGATCGGCCTCTTCTACAACGCCCTCCGTGGCCGCGTGAGGGGCGGCAAACCCGTCGCGTTGGTGCTGGCCGTGGCAGCGGCGCTGGCCGTTTACGCCGGGGCTCTGGCCCTGTGCGTGGTCGCGCTGGGCTTCCTGCTCGACGGTTCCGGATGACCGCGCCGACCGGAAGGTCCGGACGAAGCCAACGCCTGCGGACGGACCGATCGCCGCTGGCCTACCGGCTCGAGGCGAGTTCGCCCCGGTGCGGCGTGGTATAACTGCATCTTCCTATGGACGGGATTCTGGACTTCATTCGCTCCGTTCCGGACTCGCCCCAGGGCCTGCTCGACTTCGTCACTTCCCTGCTCCTCGCGCACGGTTATCTCGTCATCTTTCTGGGCGCGGCGCTGGACAACTTCGGCCTGCCGGCCTCCGGCGACATCGTGCTCTTCGCGGGCGGCTTCTTCGCCAACTCCGGCCAGGCCGCGCTGCCGCTCGTGATGCTCATGGGCTTTCTAGGCGCCCTGTGCTCGGACAACGCGGTGTACTGGATCGGGCGCTACGGTGGCCGTCCGCTCATCACCCGCATCCTGAAGGTCCGTCTCCTCTCGTTCCTGCTCGACGCCAAGAGCCTGGGCAAGGTCGAGCGCTACTTCGAGGAGCACGGCGGCAAGACGGTCTTCGTCGGGCGCTTCGGCCCCGGCCTGCGCAGCATGACCCCGCTCTTCGCCGGGGTGAGCCGCATGAGGTACGGCCACTTCCTCCTCTACAACCTCGCGGCGGTCACGTTCTGGGCGATCGCCTACTCGACCATCGGCTACGTCTTCGGCGAGTACTGGAACGAGCTCCTCGCCGTCGCCCAGAACATCGGCTACGGCCTCGTCGCCCTCGTCGTCCTCACCATCCTCTTCTACGTCCTCCGCCGGCGCCGCAAGAGGCAGAACACGGAGAAGCGCCTCGAAGAGGCCGCGGAGGCCATCGAAGAGCCCGGGGAGAAGACGCATGCCTCCAGCGAGCGCGAATAGAGGGGGCGCGACGGCGCGCGAGGACGAAGAACGCCGGATGCTCGAAGCCGCGGGCTGGGAGCCTCGGGAGCGTGAGGACGGCGAGACCGTCTGGAAGAACCCGGCGACCGGCCTCCTCCACCCGCAGGGCCAGGCCGCGGCTATGGTACGTGAAGGGGCCGACCCCGAGGGCCCCGAGCCCGGTCTGAAGGACTAGGCGAACTCTAGATCACGGGTGTCTGTAGAGGCGCAAGCACCGTTACCGGCGCTCCAACCAAGATCGCGAGCGCAGCGTAGATGATCCTGCCGCGCTGCAGCAGAATGCACCTCAACCCTAGTACGGAGGCCAGGACCCCGACGACAGAGGACGCGAACGGTACCAGGAAGAATACGAGCATGGCTAGCCCGGGAGCATCGTCCGGCACGAGCCCGGGGAACCGCTCGATGCAAACGATCGCCAGCAGCACAAGCGCGTAGAGAGCGGCCGCCGCGACGGCGAGGCCGAGGGCAACCTTATGCGAAGTCGCCTCGGAACCGTGCATTCGCGCTACTCCCTCAACTTCAAGGCATCCACCGCTCGTAGCGATCTTCCTCTCCCGCCCCTACGCCTCTCTTCATGCTCCTCTCCCTGCTTGCACGATGGAACAGTTCTTATAACCTATCGAAGCTTCCCCGTATGTGACGACGGCGCAGGAGGCGAGGAACGGTTCCGACGCACGGTGCGGTTGCTCGGCAGGACCACTGCATGCAGTCCACGCGCGGGGTATTGCGGAGAAGGGCCGCTCTCACGGCCCCTCTGCAACTCGCTACCCGAGCACGAAGGCCAGGAGCAGGGCGAAGACGATGCCGTAGAGGGCGAACGCCTCGACGAGCCCGATGCCGAGGAACATCAAGGTCCTCGTCTGGTCGAACGCCTCCGGCTGGCGGTGGATCGACGCTATGGTCTGGCCGATCAGGTACCCCATCCCGGCCCCAGGCCCGATGACCGCGGCCCCGGCCGCTATCCCCACCCCCACGTACCTCAGGCCCTCCGCGAGGATCTCGAACCCCTCCGTGTTCCCGCCTTCCTGCAACAACGCCATCATTGCTTCCAAGACCTTCCTCCTTCCGCCTCGCCTTCCTCATCCCGAACCGCCCCATCGCCTCGCGAGCAGCCCGTCGGCGAGGGCGATGCCCCGTTCGATCGCCTCGCCTGCGCCCCGGTAGTCCCCCTCCTCCAGGCTGGCCTGGGCACGCCCGTACAGCTCGAACACCTCCGCGACGGCCGGGTCCTCGACCGGTCCCGGGTAGAGCGCTATGACCCTGTAAGCGAGCGCCGCCATCCCGGAGGCCGCGAGCGACGAGACCGCCTCGCGCCGCCGCCGCTCCTCCATCCGCCGGTAGCCCGCGAGGGAGACGAAGAGCGAGAACGCCGACCAGAGCAACAACAGCACCCCTCCCGCGCCCCCGGTCACCATCCCCGCGACCATCAGCCCCACCAGGACCGCGGCCCCGCCGTGCGCCACCCCGGAGAACAGGGCAACAGGCAGGGCGGCCCCGCGGAGCAGGGGACCCAACCCGGCGGGCCTCGTAGGGACCGCGCCGATCACGCCGCGCCCCTCGCGCCACGCGGCGAGCCCCCGCTCTCGTCCTCCGACGGGATGAATGCCTCGATCTCCTCCGCGAGCCGCTCCGGCGCGTCCTCGGGGACGAACGCGCGGGAGCCGGGAACGATCTTCAGGACGGCGTCGGGGAAGTCCCGCTGCAACCGGCGGGCGAGGCGCAGGGGGAACAGAAGGTCCCGGTCGCCCCACGCGATCAGGACCGGCCTCCGGAAACCGGGGAAGGTGCGTGCGGCCCGCAGGGTGTGACGCCCGGAGACGCCGCGCAGGAACCGCGCCAGGTCCCGCCGAACCCCGGAGTCGCGCAGCAGGGGCCCGAAGTAGGCGTCGAGGACCTGCTCCTCCGCGCGACGCCTGGACACGGTCCACATCAGCAGCCGCTGCGCGGCACGCGCCCTCAGCACCCGGGCCAACGCGCCCACGAACCGCTCGCCGAAGAGACGCGCCCCGTACTGCACGAAACGGAAGGGCCACGGGAAGAAGGCCTCGTACGCGTCGCAGTTCGTGAGGACGAGCCGCCCGACCCTCTCCGGGTGCTCGGAGATCAGGATCTGGCAGATCGCGCCGCCCGTATCGTTGCCGACGAGAACGACGTCGCGCAGGTCCAACGCCTCCATGAACTCGGCGACAATCACCGCCACCCCCGCGGCCCGACGTCTGCTTCCTCCCGCAACGGCACGGAGTGCCCACCGAGGGGGAGATCCGGCACCACGCAACGGTACCGCCCGCCCAGACGCTCCACGACCCCCGCCACAACAACCCGTTGACCATCACCCCGTGCACGAACACGATGGCCGGGCCCTCCCCCGCCTCCCGGTACCGCACGGTCCCCCGCGCAGCCGGACCTCCCTCTCCTCCCCCAACGACCCCTTCCCCACCAAAACACCCTCCTCGTCCCGCGCTCGGCTTCCCTTCGTCTCCTCCATACTTACACTGTATATTTACAGCGTAAGGTTATAGGTGTTGGTGTAAGCTGTCAAGATGTTTTTCGAGAGGTGCTACGGGTGGGCGAGGTAGGGCGGCGGCCGTTGAGCCGGCGCAGGATCCTCGAGGCCGCCGTCGAGCTCGTGGATCGGGAGGGGCTCGGGGCGTTGAGCATGCGCAAGCTGGGCCGGGAGCTCGGGGTCGAGGCGATGTCGCTCTACAACCACGTCCCGAACAAGGAGGCCCTGCTCGGCGGGATGGTGGAGGTTTTGATCGAGGGGTTGGAGATCCCGGCCGCGACCTCCGGGGGCTGGGAGGGGAAGGTCCGGGAGGCGTTCCGCTCCTACCTGAAGCTGGCGCGGGCGCACCCGGAGGTCTTCCAGCTCTTTGCCACGCGGCCCCTCGGCACGGGCGAGGCTTTGAGGATCTTCGAGGTCCTGCGCGGCGCGGGGCTGGAGCTGGTGCCGGCGCTCCAGGCCTTCCGGGCGCTGTCGAGCTACACGGTAGGGTACGCGCTGGCGGAGATCCGGGGCTTCCCGCTGGAGCTGGAGGGCGGTCCGAGGGCGCTGGAGCTCGCGCCGCCACTCAAGGAGGTCGACCGCGACGCGCAGTTCGACTTCGGCCTCGACCTCATAATCTCCGGCTTGCGGCAGAAGCTGGACCCCGACGGCGCGCAAGGGGACCCCCCGCGCCGGAGCAGGCGAGGGCCGGAGCACCAGTAGGGGCGGCGAGGGAGCTCCGTCGGGCCACTCGTCCGCGGCGCCCGCCGGAGGCAGGTCGCCGAGCACCGGGTCGGGGACAGGGCTCGCCGGTGGCGCGGCGCGAGATCCCGGCGACGTGAGCCCGCGGTGTAGGCCTCGCGGTCGTCGCGGTACGTGACGGCGAGCCGGTGCTTCGACCGGTCGCCGCGCGGTCGTCGCTCGGGCGTCTCGCTTTTTAGAGGGAGATCAAGCCTCGCCTCGCGCCCTCGCCCATCGCCTCGGTGCGGCTGGAGACGCCGAGCTTGGCGTAGAGGGAGGAGACGTGGAACTTGACGGTGTGCTCGCTTATGCGCAGCTGGCGCGCGATCATCTTGTTGGACAGCCCCCTGCCGAGGGCTTCCAGTACCTCTCTCTCCCGCCCGGTCAGGGGCTCCGAGAGCTCCTCCACGGCGGCCACGCGGGTCTCTTCGAGCAGTCGGTCCGCCACGGGGATGGGCAGGACCACGAGGCCCTGTCCCACCGCGAGGACGGCCGCCGCGAGCTCCTCCGGTGGGGCGTCGGGCGGCACGATGCCCCACGCCCTGAGCGGAGCGTCGCGCAGGGCGGCGATCGGCCCCGCGTCGTCTTCGGAGAGCACGACGAGGGCGATCTCCCCCTCGTCGGAGAGGGCGTGGACCGCATCCTCCAGGGGCTCCTCACCCGCCACGAGGACGACGTCGACCCCCGCCGCCCCGAGGCCGGAGAGGGCGTCCGCCTCCCCGACCACCTCCACGCCCGAGCCCTCGGCCGAGTGGAGCATCGAGCGTAGCCCGGCCCGGGCCATCGAGGTCGGTGCCACGACGAGAACCCTCGTGGCGGCCGGGCTCACGCCGCCCGCTCCGGCCCCGACGCCTCGAGGTCCACGCTCACCAGGATCTCCTCCCCGCCGCGCAGGACGCGCAGGCGCGCCGTCTCCCCCGCCCGGGCGAGCGCCTCGAAGAGGGCCCCGGCGCCCCCGAACGATGCGCCGTCCTCCGTGCCGAGCAGCACGTCCCCGACGATGATGCCGGCCCTGTCGGCCGGCCCGCCCGCCTTGACCAGGGCGACCGCCAGCCCGGCGTCCCCGCGGACGCCGGCCGGGACCACGCCGACCCCCAGGCGGGGGCGGCCGGTACGGAAGCCCGACACCCAGGCGCTCGCGACGTCGCTCGGGACGGAGAACGCGAAGCCGCCCGAGACCATGGCGTTGATCCCCACGACCTCGCCGCTCGCGTTCAGGAGGGGACCGCCGGAGTTGCCGGGCGCCAGGGAGACGTCGGACATGATGTGCCGCGTCCAGCCCCTCTCGCCGGCCAGCCCGCTCACGATGCCCACCGTCGCGACCCCGGGACGCCCCCACGGGTGCCCGACCGCGAAGACCAGCTCCCCGACGCGCAGGGCCCCGGAGGCTCCGACGGCGGCCGGCGACAGGTCCGCCGGGGCGTCCTTCAGGCGCAGGAGCGCCAGGTCCAGCCGGCCGTCGCGCTTCAGCACCTCGGCGTCGAAGGCCCGGCCGTCGCGGAGGGTCACGCGCGGGCCGGAGCTCCGCCGGCCGCGGCGCCATCCCCGGCCCCCGCGGCCGGCGGAGACCACGTGGTCGTTCGTCAGCACGAGGGCGTCGACCGGCCAGATCACGCCGGCCCCGCCCCCTCGTCTCCCGACCGACACCTCGACGACGCTGCTCCGCGCCCCCTCGACCATCCTCTCGGCGGCGCTCGAAGCCGCCCCGATCCCGGGGACCATGCTACGCCTCCCCACCGCGCTCGCCGACGGTCAGGCGCACCGTCGTCAGCTCGCCGCCGCGCACCAGCCTCAGGGGCACCTCGTCCCCGACCCTCTCCCCCGCGAGGAGCGTCAGCAGATCGTCGGTATCCTCGACCGGCTGGCCGTCCAGCGTCGCCACGATGTCCCCGATCAAGAGCCCGGCGCGCGAGGCGGGGCTGCCGTCCTCGACGCCGACGATCAGGAGCCCGCCCCGCTGCGTGAGGCCGACCCTCTGTGCGTCCGGCAGCCGCACCGGCTGGCTCAGCACCCCGAGGTACCCGCGCTTCGTGGAGCCCTTCTCGGCGAGCGTCCCCGCCACCCGCCACGCGAGCTCGGCCGGGACGGCGAACATCGCCCCCTTGCCGAAGGCCGTCGTCAGGATGCCCAGGACGTCGCCCCGCGCGTCGACCAGCGTCCCCCCCGAGAGCCCGAGAAACGGGGTGGCGTCCGTCTGTGCGTAGCGCTCGAGCCGCGCCCCCCGTCCCGTCCTCAAGGGGCCGCCCACGGCGCTCACGACGCCCAGGGAGGCCCGGACGCCCTCGCCGCGCGCGGGCCTGCCGACGGCCAGCGCGATCTGCCCGACCCGTGGCTCGCCCCCGGCGGCAGCGGCGGCGCTCACCCCCAGCCCCTCGACCCCGAGGACGGCCAGGTCCGTCGAAGGGTCCCGCCCGAGCAGGCGCGCCGCGTGCCTGCTCCCGTCCTCGAGCCCGACCGAAATGTCTTCGTCGCGCTCCAGCGAGTGGCTCGCCGTCAGCACGAGGCCGTCGGCGTGGACGACCCCGCTCGCCGACCTGCGCCTCCGTCCGTACACCCGGACCAGCGACGGCTCTATCTTCTCGACGGCCTCTGCCAGCCCGTCCGACAACGTGCCCAGCGTCTCTTCCTTGCGCTCCATCTACTTCTCCCGTTCGTTCTCGACTAGGGAGATCGTAGCGCTGCGCACCGGGCCAGGCATCGCCCTTTCGGCTAGTTCGAGCCCCGGAAGAACGGCCAGGGCGCATAGTAGGTTACGGAGGCACGGGGCGCGGGCAAAGTCGAGCCAGCGGGGAGGAGGCGAGACGAGCGCCGGATCCACACCCCCGACGCCGCGCTCGCGCTCTGCCTCGGCCCCCTGCTGGTCGTGGCGGCAGTGGCCGCCTCCCGCCTCCCGAGCGCCCCACCCGCGACGCCGGGGTAGGCCGGACGTCGCTTCCCCGTCGCAGGGCTCCCCGGGAGATCTTCCCGTAACCTCTACCCCCTGCTGGACGGGTTCGGCGAACGAGCGACCTCTGGCCTGCCCTCGTCCCCCACAGCGCCCGCGCCGCGAGACGCTACGCGCCGGGGCGTCCTAATGCCCTCTCCACGGCCTCCTCCGGGGACGCCGCGACGGCGACGTGCTCCCCGAGGTCCCAGCCGCGCAGGGCGACGACAGGGCGCCCGACCTTCAGGGCCAGCCCGATCTCCGAGAGCGTCCCGTACCCGCCCCCGACGGCGATAACGGCGTCGGCCGAGCAGACGACCGCGAGGTTGCGCGCCTGCCCGATGCCCGTCGCCACCGAGTGGGTGAGGAACGGGTTGACCCTGCGCCGGTCCTCGTCGGGCAGGATGCCGACGGCGACGCCGCCCGCCTCCGTCGCCCCGCGGGCGGCGGCCTCCATCACGCCCGCGAGCCCGCCGCAGACCACGACCCCGCCGCGAACAGCGACGAGCCGCCCGACCTCGTGCGCGAGGCCGTAAGTCTCGTCGTCCGCGTCGCCGGGTCCGATGACGGAGACGTAGCGGGGCCGAGGGGTCCCGCTCACGCTATCGGGTAGCGGCTCACCTGGCCGAGAAGGAAGCGAAGGACCCGTATGGCGCCGTCCTTCGAGAGGGGCTCGTTCCAGTTGCCGCACTTGGGGGACTGGACGCAGGCCGGGCAGCCGCGCTTGCACGGGCAGCGGGCGAGGACGGAGAGGGTGTCGCGGGCGAGCTCCTCGAAGGTCTCGTAGCCGCGCTCGGAGATGCCGACGCCGCCGGGGTAGCCGTCGTAGACGAAGATCGTCGGCAGACGCGTCGCCCGGTGGACGGCGACGGAGAGCCCGCCGATATCCCCCGGTCGCACATCGCGAAGAGGGGGAGCAGGCCTATCGTCGCGTGCTCCGCGGCGTGCAGGGCGCCGAGAAACTCCACGAAGCTCGGACGGCCCTCCTCCCCAGGAGTCGGCGGCGGTATCGGCGGCATCGGGGGCAGGGTGACCCAGAGCCCTCGCGTCTCGAAGTCCGTCGGCGGCAGGTCGAGGGGGAAGACGCCGATCTCGCGTCCGTCCTGGACCTGGATCTTCTTGTACTGGGTGACGACGTCGGTGGTGCGCACGCGGCCCCAGTGGAGCTTCGCGCCGTTGGCCAGATCCCTCTTCTGCATCTCTTCGAGGATATCCACGTCCGTCTCGACCCGTACCCTGGTGTAGTAGCGGTTCGGGACGAGCCTGACGCGGGCGTTGTGGGCGGGGAGGTTCAGGTCCTCGACCTCGTAGGCGCGGCCCCGGTGCAGGTAGGTCGCGCCGGGGTGGAGCTCCATCGGGGCGCGGCGCGACTCGACCGAGCCGATCACCTCCCCCTCCCGATCCGCCACAAGGACGGACTCCGCGTCCGCGGACCTCAGGGAGATCTTCCACGCCGGGTTGTCCCCCCGGCGTAGTGGAGCCTCCCCCGCTCCTCACGAGCTGTCCCTCCTCCGCCAGGTCCTCCGTGACCCGGTCGAACCCGAACCCGAAGTAGCGGTCGTCCGCCGCGTCGAGCGGCGACTCGTGCGCCGCCGCCAGGAGGTGCGGCCCCAGCACGTAGGGGTTCTCCAGGGTGAGCCGCGCCGCCTCGACGCGCCTGCCCAGGACCTTCTCCGGGTTCTCGTAGAGGTACTGGTCCAGGGAGTCCCTTCCGGCGATGTACACGGCGAGCGACGGGTCCTTGCCGCGCCCGGCCCTTCCCCACTGCTGCCAGATCGAGGCGACGCTCCCCGGATAGCCGCAGCAGACGACGGCGTCCAGAGCGCCCACGTCCACCCCGAGCTCCAGCGCGTTCGTGGAGACGACGCCCAGAAGCTCCCCGCTGAAGAGCCTGCCCTCGATCTCCCTGCGCTCCCGGACGGTGTAGCCCGCCCGGTACGGCGAGACGCGCCGCGCGAGGTTTGGACCCAGGCGGTCGGCGGCGTAGCGGTAGATAAGCTCGGCGGACTTGCGGCTCTTGGCGAACGCGATGGTGCGCACCCCCTGCGCCACGAGCTTCGAGAACACGAAGGCCGCCTCCGTGAGCATGCTCCGCCGGTCGCCCTTCTCCTCGTCCTTGAGCGGCGGGTTCCTGAACACCACGCGCCTGGGCCCCGAGGAGGCCCCGTCGTTGTCCACGAGCGAGAACGGCAGGCCGGTGAGAACCTCCGCGAGCTCCAGGGGGTTCGCGATGGTAGCGCTCGTGAGGACGAACCTGGGGTCGGCGCCGTGAAGCTCGGCCACTCGCCTCAGGCGCCGCATGACGGCGGCGACGTGGGAGCCGAAGACCCCGCGCAGGAGGTGGGCCTCGTCGACGGCGATGATCTGGAGGTTCCTGAAGAAGTCCGACCAGGGGCCCTCGTGGCTCGGGAGGAGGGCGACGTTGAGCATGTCCGGGTTCGTCAGGATGACGTTGGCGCGGCGGCGTACCTCCGAGCGCAGGGCCTTCGGCGTGTCCCGATCGTACGTAGCCGGGTAGACGCCGCGCAGCTTGAGCTTCTGGATCTTCTGCAGCTGGTCCTGCGCGAGCGCCTTCGTCGGGTACAGAAACAGCGCGCGGTTCTTCGGGCTCTGAAGGGCGTTCTCGAAGGCGGGGATCTTGTAGCAAAGCGACTTCCCGCTCGCCGTCGCCGTCGCGACGATGACGTTCTCCCCCGCCCGCACCCGCTCGTATGCCTCCAGCTGGTGCGAGTAGAGCCTCCCCGCCCCATCGACCCCAGGGCCCTCTCGAGCTCGCGGGGGAACTCCGGCGCCTTGACGAGCTTCGGGGGTGCGGGGCGAGGGTCGCCACCGTCTCGCCTAAAGCGTCGACCGTGCGGCGGGAGAGGCCGGCGAGGGAGGAGCCCTCGGGGGGTCCTCCCCCGGAACGTTCCTCCAGGCCCCTAGATCTCACGCCGTCCGGCGAAGGCGCGGCCGAGCGTAACCTCGTCGGCGTACTCCAGGTCGCCGCCGACGGGCAGGCCGCTGGCCAGCGCCGTCACCCGGACCGGCTTCTCCTTGAGCTCCCCGGAGATAAACAGGGCGGTCGCCTCGCCGGTGGTGTTAGGGTTGGTGGCGACGACGATCTCCTTCGTCCCTTCGGCGTCGACCCGCTCGACGAGCTCGGCGATGCGGAGGTCCTCGGGCTCTATCCCGTCGAGCGGCGAGAGGGAGCCGCCGAGGACGTGGTAGAGGCCCCGGTACTCGCCCGTGCGCTCTATGGGGCCGATGTCGTAGGGGTCCTCGACCACGCAGATCACGGCCGGGTCACGCCTGGGGTCGCGGCAGATGTCGCACTCTTCCTCCTCCGTGAGGTTGAAGCAGCGCCTGCACGGCTTGATGCGCTCCTTGACCTCACGCAGGGCCTCGGCGAGCGCCTTCGCGTCGTCCGGCCGCCCGCGGACGACGTGGAAGGCTATCCTCTGGGCGCTCTTCGGCCCGATGGAGGGTAGCTTCGAGAGTTCCGTGATGAGGCGCTCGACCGGCCTCGCGTACGTCGCCAAGGGGCTTTCGCTACATCCCCGGTATGTTCAGCCCGAGGTCGCCAAGACCGCCGGTGATGCCGCCGAGGCGCTTGGAGGCCATCTCCTGCGCGCTGTTCAGGGACTCGTTGACGGCGGCGAGCACCATATCCTGGAGCATCTCGACGTCCTCGGGGTCGAGGACCTCCGGGTCGATCTCCAGCGAGACGAGCTCGAGGCCACCGGTCATCGTCGCCTTGACCGCCCCGCCGCCGGCGCTCGCCGTCACGGTCTCGCGGGCAAGCTCCTCCTGGGCCTGCTGCATCTCCTGCTGCATCTTCTGGACCTGCTGCATCATCTTGTTGACGTTCTGTCGCGGTGACAAACCTCTTCTCCTCCCAGGGCGCCGAAGACTATCCTCAGGGGCTCGTCCCTGGTCCGCGCCGCGACCACGGTGACCCCCAGACGATTGTACACTTCCCGGCGAGCTTCTCCCCCCAGCGCGTCGAGGTCGCCCGCCGCGAAGCCCTCGTAGCGGCGCATCAGGGCCTCGCCCTCGGCTTCCTCCTCGTCCGCCCTGAGCCTCCTCGCCCGCGCGTCCCGGAGGGCGGCCTCGGCGTCCTCGCGGGCCTTCGAGAGCGCCGCCAGGGACGCCCGGAGCTCCTCCAGCGTCATCGCGTCGGCCCGGAACATCTCCTGGTCCTTCGCCCGCTTGCGGTCGCACTCGGCCACGACGGCCGCCAGCCTCTTCGCCTCCCGCTCGGGGCCGCCCGACCGGCGCCGGCGGGACCTCTTGTGCGCCTCGAGCATCCTCCTGAGCCGCGCGGGGTCGAGGAGGAGGCCCCTCACGGCCGCCCACACCTCGGCCTCCGTCTTCTCGGCGTTCGGGGTGCGCGAGTAGGAACAGGCGTCCTTGCCCCTCTGGCGGCGCGTGGTGCAGGCGTAGTAGTGGTGCTCCCTGGCGGGGCGGCCCTCGGCCCCCTTCTTGCGGGCGGAGACGGCCACGAGCGCCCGGTCGCACCCCGGGCACCGCAAGACCCCGCCCGAGAGCTCCCAGTCCCTCCTCGCCGCCTTCGAGCTCTTCTCGTTGTCGGCGAGCGCCCTCCTCGCCGCGTCGACGGTCTCCGCCGCGAGCCCCGAGGGCGGCACGGGGACGGCGATCCACTGCTCGCGCGGCTTCTCCCTGACGCGGCGGGACTTTTTGTGCCCGGTCGGCGTCGGGACGCGCACCGTGCGCACGCCGCGGCGGTTGTACCACCACACCCCGTAGAGGCCGTCCTTATCGAGCCGGGCGAGGACCTCCGGGGCCACGCCCATCCCCTCGAGCTCCCCGACCGCGTGCGGCCTGTAGCAGTCGTCGTAGATCGCCTGGCGGGCGAACGTCCTCTGCCACTTCCCGGCGTTGGGCGCCGGCACCCCCTCGGCGTCCAGCGTTGAGACGACGCCGTGCAAGGAGGACCCGGAGGCGACCGAGGAGATCACGCGCCGGACGTTTCGCATCTCCTCCTCGACCACGACGTAGGAGTCGCGCGACGGCCCGTAGCGGTAGCCGTAGTCCGGGAGGCGCCCGGCGATCACCTTGCCCTGGCGGGCCTTCTCGCGCCGGCCGGCGGCGGTCCTTTGCGTGATCTGCTCGCGCTCGTACTCGGCGAAGTCGTCCTGCACGCCGTCGCCGATCCTGTTGCCGGTGTCGTTCAGCGCCACGAGCGAGACCCCGTACTCCTCGAGATCGCGGTCCATCAGGAGGCGGTAGAGGCGGGAGCGGAACAGGCGGTCGCGCTTCGTCGCCACCACGGCCCCGATCGCGCCGCGCTCGGCGAGCTCCATGGCGCGCATCAGGCCGGGGCGGTCCGGGTCGGACCCTGGGTAGCCGTCGTCGACGCACTCCTCGACGACCTCCAGGCCCTCGCGCCTCGCGTGGTCGCGGAGCGTGCGAAGCTGGTCGGAGATGGAGAAGCCGTTCTTTTGTTCCTCGGTCGAGACTCGGGCGTAGAGCACCGCTCTGGGCATGAGGAGCATTCTGCACCAGGGGGCGGGGCGGCGCCACGATCTCATCCCAAAAGAACGAGGCGGACAGCCGCGACCGACGCTAAAGTGTCCGCATGATCCATCCTACGGAGCAATGCCTGTTTTGTCGTCGCGAGTTGAACCCGTTCGAGCTGGTGGTCGTTCTCGACACCGGGGAAAGGAAGCGAGCCGGAGAGGTCACGTTCGCAGAGAGCGCCGATGGCTTGCGCTGCGCCGGCTGCGTTCCGGAAAACGAGTAGCGCGAGGGATCGCCACGCATTATCGTGCTTGCCGTGGGTGAGGGGGGGTGCAGGCGCCCCTTCGCATGGAAGCAAACCCGATGCGTGAGGAGGAACGTGAGAAGACTGTTTCTGTTAGCAGCCCTATCCCTGATGACGATGCTGGTGTTCGCGCCTTCGGCCATGGCCCAGGCCGGAGACCTCGACTGCGCCGACTTCGCGACGCAGGAAGAGGCCCAGGCGACCTACGACCAGGATCCGAGCGACCCCAACGGGCTCGACGACGACGGCGACGGCGTGGCCTGCGAAACCCTGGACAGCGGCGGGGCCGGGGCCGGTTCCACGGGTTACCAGTATGCCGAGACCCCGGCCGCCCCGCAGGGCTCGTCCCAGCCGCTACTGGAGTCGGGCGGCGACCTGGAGCTGCCGGCCACCGGCGGGGCCTCGCTGCTGCTTACGGCCGGCCTGCTGCTGGCGGGCGCCGGCGTCATGGCCGCGGGCCTCTCGCGCCGCGCGAGGTAGTTCTTCCTCGAGGGGAGGGCCTGTGCTCCCCCCGAACGCGGTATTCGAGCAAAGAGAAACCGAGGATCGAAGGCTTGCGGCGCTGCGGCGCCCATGTCGTTAGGTGGGAAGGGGCGTCTGGTGGGACGGAAGATCCTGATGGGTTGCGGCGGTTTGGCGATACTCGGGGTGCTGGGCATAGTCGCGGTGGGATGCCTGGCCGTTTTGAGTAGCAGCGGGTCGGACACCGCCGACTCGTCGATCGAGGGGAACGAGTCCGCGCAGGACGACGGGGGCTCGGGCGGGCAGCCCGCCGAGGAAAGGCAGGCCGTGCCGGTCGGCGAGAACCTCACGGTCGCGGACGTGGCGTGGCAGGTCACCAACGCGAGGCAGGCGAACCAGTTGACCTCGGAGTTCCAGGAGCCCAAGCAGGGCAACTTCGTGGTCGTGGACTTCGCCTTCACCAACAACGGATCGGAGGCCGTGACCCTCGACTCCGAGTCGCTCGCGCTGATCGACGGCGAGGACCGCACGTTCGAGACCGACAACGAGACCTTCGGCTACATCGACCCGGCGAAGGACATATTCCTCGATCAGGTGAACCCCGGCGTCACGCAGCAGGGCGAGGTTATCTTCACGGTGGCGCCGGGCGCCTCGGACTTCACGCTCGAGCTCGGGGACACCGACATGTTCTCCGACGAGAACGGCTACGTGGACCTGGGCTTCTAGGCGCCCGCCGGGAACCGCGCGCCGAAGAACGCGGCGACGTCGTCCGGGCGCATGAACGCCGCGGGCTTCGGCCAGACGTAACCGAGCCTCGTGTAGCCGTCGCAATTGAAGCCGGTGCAGATGATCGTCGCGGTGCGTGAGAAGTTGAGCTTGCTTCCCGTTAGGAGGGAGATCAGGATGCACAGGATGGAGAGGTAGGAGTAGCCCCAGTCGGCGGCCAGGACGCTTTCGACGTAGGTCTCCAGCTGCTCCAGGTCGCGCGGGTGGATTTCCGGAACGACGATCGCGACCCACGCGCCGCGGTACTTCTCCATGTGCTCGACCTCGGGGCCGAACTCTAAGGATTCGACCATCTGGCCGTGCTCGTGGGTGATCAGGCCGCCGTGGTTCCACCTCGCGTAGCACGCCGGGCTCCGAAGCCCCTGGACGGCCTGTATGGCCCGCGAGATACCGGAGTCCCCGCTCGTGAGGAACATCGAGCCCCGGACGTAGGCGGCGGGGAGCTCCCCGGGGCCGTAGTACTCGACGCGGTGGTAGACGGCCACGGCGCTCACGACTCGCGCCTCTGGCCGTGACAGCGGTAGAGCTCGTCCTTCGCGGGCCGATGCACGGCTATGCCGCCCGACAGCCTCCCCTCGTCGAGGCCCCCCTCCACCGTCCTCTTGACGAAATCGAGGACGGCCAGGATCAGCGGCACGTAGACCGAGAAGCCGTTGGGGACGTTCTCGGGGGTCGAGACGTACAGCACCACGGCGCTTACGGCCGCGAGCACGACGGCGTGGACTAGGCCGCGCAGCATGCCAGCGAGGGACGGGGAGATTCCGTCCCAGTTGATGTTCCTCATGCTTCCCCTTCCAAGTCGTCGGGCTACCAGAACGTCCAGTGCGAATGTCGCCAATGTCCGGGGTCGGAACCGTCCTCGGGCGGGTCCCACGGCTCCCAGCCGCCGGCGCTCGACCACAGGGCGCCGCCGGAGATGAGCCAGCGGATCTTCGGACCAGCCGGATCGTTGAAGACGACGTCGAAGACCTGCTTGCGCAGGGCGTGCCCGATGTCGAACCCGCGGCCCGCCCACGCCCACACGTCGAAGGAGACCGCGTCGAGGCCCCACCCCGGGGGGTGGTCCCGGTACGTGTTGATCCAGATCTTGCCCTTGAGCTTGGGGTGGTTGAGGTACTTGACGACGAGGTCGTAGACGTCCGGGCGCCAGTTGTAGTGCGTGGGATGGGCGTTCACGTAGGCGCCCGAGCCCGGGGAGTGGAGATCGGAGGGGCGCGGGAGGATCTTTCCCGAGTCGGGGACTTGCTGCCCCAGCCTCGCCTTCCACTCCTCGTGCAACGCCATGACGGACGCCGCGTAGGCCCTGCCCGCCGCGAGGTTTCCTTCCCCCGCGTTGTAGGCCGCGAGGCCGTCCGCGTAGCCGAGGTTGTTTATCCGGTCGCGCAAGGACGTGAACCCGGCGATCATCTGGTTGCGCGGGACGTGCGCCCCGCCTATCTTCTCGGCGTGCAAGACGTAGGGCATCGAGGTGATCTGCGGCACCCCTACGCCGTTCGCGCCTACCCCGGGCGGGGGGGCGTTGTAGTTGTCTATGAGCTGCTTGACGCGGCCCTTGGTGACGGGGACGTTGCAGAACGGCGGCACGTTGGTCCAGCGGCTGCCGTGGTCGCAGCCGAAGATGTTGCGCCCCCAGGACTCCCGCTGCACCACGCCAGCCCCGAGGGCCGGGTCGAGGACGAGCTGCCGCGCCACCTCGATCAGGTCCTTGCCGAGCGGCCCGTAGGCGCCCCAGTCCTTCCCGTTCGCCGCGAAGAAGTCGTCGATCTTCTTGGCGTTCGCCTGCTGCTTCGGGTCCAGGGCGGCAGCCGCCACCGCCTCGGGCGGGGCGGAGATGATCGGCCAGCGCGGGGTTACGGGGGGAGTGATCACCGCCACGGCGCTACCCCCTTCTCCGGAGCATCTGCCGCCACCAGGGCACGGTTTGCCTGGGGGGTCGGGGCGTGGGTGTGGGCTCCGGCTTCGGCTCCGGGGCGGGCGTGGGCTCCGGGACCGGGGCGGAGCCGGCGAGCTTGTCGAGGGCGTAGCGCAGACGCCAAGCGCCCGCTCCCTCCTCCTGCGTCGGCTCCGGCGTGTTCCTCGCCGTATTCCGGAGAGAGGCCGCGACCTTCAGGGGCGCGTATCCGGGCTTGCCGTTGCCCTTCGTCGCCCCCATCGCAATGACGCGGGCCTTCTTCGGCGCGGAGGACGAAGTGCCGTTCCAGTTGATGATCCTGGCTTCCCGGTTGAACGACTCGCACCGCACCCCCGGGGTCATGCCGTTGGCGTCCTCGTGGTAGTTCGAGAATTTGCCCCGCTGGTCTACGGTCTCGTCCGCGGCGATCGAGGAGATCACGTCCGGGTAGGCTGCCGGGTAGCCGACCCGGTATTCGTTCTCGTTGCCCGCAGACGCCGTCCAGGCGACGCCGTGGCGGGCCGCGTAGCGCCTCGCGTCGTCGTAGACCGAGGACGGGGAGTCGCCGGAGCCCGAGAAGTTGATCACGTCCGCGCCGTTGTCCACCGCGAACTTCACCGCCCTCGCCGTGTTGGTGGCGCTGCTGCGGCCCTCCTCGTTGAACACGACGCACTCTATGAGCTTCGCCGCGATCGGCACCGCCTCGGGCGTCACGAAGCAGCCGTGCTCGTTCCTCATGCCGCGCGCGGGGCCGTTCGAGACGAAGTCCCAGGACGCTACGATCTCCCAGCCGAACAGGTCCTTGAGGGCCTTCGTGGTGCCGCCGTCGAGGACGGCCACCGTGACGCCCGTGCCGTCCCAGCCCTCCTCCTCCAGGCCGTCGGCGTCCATGTAAGCCATCGTCCTCTTCGGGGGGCGCCAGGAGCCCGTCTGCGCGATCGTCGCGCCCTCGACGAGCTCGACGGGGCCGACCTCGTCCGTGGTGGCGTACACGACGGGCTGCACATAACGGCAATTGTGGGCGTCGAGGAAGGCCGCGACCTCCGCCTCGGTCAGGTCCGCCTCGAAGGAGACCTCGGCGCCGAGGGGCACTCCTGGGTCGTCGTTGGAGTCGATGACGTCGCGGTAGTTGGCCTCGGGGCGCGCCAGCACGGGGCCGGACGCGTCGCGCTCCTCGGGCCGGATCTTCAGGGCGCCGACGACCACGCGCTGCTTCTCTTCGGGCATGCTTGTCCTTTCTTCCGGCAAGGGCCGGGGACGGTTTGTCGCTACTGGAGAACGATTGTTTGCAGGAGTCGTTTGCTATTCGAACGGCCCGGAGGTCGGCGACGGGCCTACGGTCCGGGAGGGGGAGCTAGGCCACTATCGGCACGCCCATGGCCTGCGCGACGGATCCCAGGATCATCCTCATGGGGTCCCTGATCGGCCACGGGTAGGCCAGCCTCACGACCTCCAGGAGCTCGCGCTTCTCCTCGGGGGACCAGTCTGCGGCGGAGAGCCCGAAGGCGAGCGCGACGATCTCCCCCTCGCACAGGCCCTCGACGGAGATCTCGACCGAGCCGGGTCCGACCGCGGTCACGGTGAGGCCCTCCGTGGACGGGGAGTCGAGGAGCGCGAGGAGGGTGCGCGGCTTCCACGACGGGGGCCGGAGACGCAGGTCCTCGGGGTCGTAGAGCGTCCAGAGGTCCGGGACTTCGGCGGTCATGCTTGTCCTCCCTTGCGCCGGGCTAGAGTCCGGGGTCGAGCTCGTGCCCGAGCTGCTCCTCCAAGCGTTTGATCTCGGCGTTGACGAGCGCCGCCAGGTCGCGGTTGCCGGACAGCACGACGTCGCCGACGTAGCGGGCGAAGGTCGTCTTCTGGTCGCCCGAGCGCGGCGTCTTCTCGGAGTAGACGTTGCAGTGCGTGCCGTACGGCGCGACCCGCTCGATCGCGGCCACGAGCTCGTCGGCGCCTATTTGGTGGCTCTCCGGGGCGCGCAGGCCCCTGAGCCGGATCGAAACCGGCGGGTATAGGTCGAAGCCGACGCTGACGCAGGCCACGACCGTGTCCGGGTCCGTGGCGCGGTCGAAGTACCCTATCCAGGGACCGTACGGCAGCTTCTCTTTCGCCGGGTAGCTCAGCATGGGCGTAGGCTTAGGCATCCTCGCCCCCCCTCCCCTTCTTGATCTCACCCTCGATGCGGTGCGCCGTCTCGTTGGTGTCGATGGCCGTCTCCTTGAGCTCGTCCGCGGCGGCTTCCAGCTGGCGCGCGCGGGCGGCCGTCATGCGCCGATTGGTAAACGGAACGTCGATCGCCCCGAGGATGATCAGGACGATGGCGAAGAAGATGCCGAGCCTCGCCACCGCGGCCCGCGTCTCCCGGTCGTTCACGAACAAAAGATCCGCGGCGACGCCGCCGAATATGAGGATAACCACCGTGAACCCGACCGCCGTGCGCCCGAGGTGCAGCGCGAACTCCCGCCGGCCGTTGCGGCGGTTCTCCGTCGCCCGCAGGGACCGCCACGCCGAGGGCAGGACGAACCCGAACACGACGAGCAGGCCGATCACCACCGCCAGGATCACCCCCCGGGTCAGCAGCCGGAGCCCCTGGTCGGACGCGAAGTAGTCCAGCATCAGACCCTCCCCTCGAAGGCTTCCGCCGCGTCGCCGACGAGGGCGGTGGCCCGCTCGCGCTCGAGCTTCGCCACCCTCTCCTTCAGGTCCTGCACGTCGGCCTCCAGGCTCTCCGCGGCTTCCTCCATGCCCATCTCCCTCATGTCTTGTGCCGTCGACTCCTTCGCCTGCGCCTCGGCGTTCAGCCGCGCGCCCGTCCTCGCCGCCCGCTCCGCCCTCGTCCGCCGGAGATCCCCCGCGTCGTGGCGTGGGGGGGCCTCCTGCTCGCGGCCGCGGCCCGTGATCCTGCGCCACCAGTCCCTAACGCTCATCCGGCGCCGCCCTCCTGCCCATCCCCGCCGAGGCGAGCTCGCGCAGGGTCTGCTGGTACTGATCGTTCAGGCGCACCATGTCGGCGGCCAGGCGCACGATCTGCGCGTTCTGGTCCTTGTTCTCCTCCTTGAGCTCCGCGACCTCCTCCTCCTTCTCCGAGAGGCGCTTCTCGTAGGTCTCCTCCATCTCCCGGAAGCGGGGGCCCGTGACGAGTTGGGGCGGGTCGTGCAGCAGCGCGCGCATCAGCAGGCCCACCGTCGCCACGATGCCGAAGATCGTGGCGACGAGGAGACCCACGATCCCTAGCTGCTCCCACTTCGAGAAGTAGTTGGGGTCGGTCGGCATGCTCTGCAGGAGGAGCATGAGGATCTCTACGGTGCCCAAAGTTGGCCCACCTGCGGTATGTTCCGATCGTCGAAGACGGCATAACCTTCCCTTCGGTAGGTCTTGCCCCTCGCGCGGGCTGGCCTCGGGGAGGGCGGCCGCCCTCCCTTTTTCTCGGGCCCGATCACGGGGCCGTCTACCCGACCTCCCACGCCGCGAGCCCCCCCTCGGCGTCGTCGGCGAGCTCCTCCATCCTCCAGAGGAGCTGCCCGAGGCCGACCGCGGGCTGGCTGAACAGCTCGTTCTCGTCGTCGTTGCCCGCCGCCCTCTCGCTCGGGTAGCCGAAGATCGCGTAGGCGCGCCCGCGCGTCCGGCAGGCGACGAGGAAGTCCGTCGGCCTCCTCAGGACGAGCTCGCCCCCCTCGGCCAGGTGCGCCCGTATCTTCTCGATCAGTTGCGCGAAGTCCACTGGCATCGCTCCCTTCTCATCGTCGGTGGTTCGGTGGTTCGGCGTCTTCTTGCTCCTCGAGCGTTGCGTCCGCGGCGTCTTGCTGGGCGCGCGCCTCCTCCAGGACTTCCTCCAGGGCTGGGTCGCGCCACCCGCGGTACTCGTCCACGCCGACCTTCCTCTTGTACTCCACGGCCTCGGGGCTTCCGCCCTCGATCCACTCCTCCCTCTCGTCCCCGGACATGCCCGAGTAGTCCATCTGCATGGAGAGCGACATCAAGAGCGCCTCCTCGAGGACCCCGACGCGCGCCGCGAGCGCCGCGATCGTCCCGGCGTCTCCCTTGCGGTGCGACTCCCGGAGCCTCTTTCGCGTCCCGAGGCGGCCGAGCCGCTCGGCCTTCTCGAGGTGCATGAACGGGGTGTAGCAGTAGGGCTGGGCCGATCCCGCGGTGCCGTCGAGGGTCCTCATGGAAGAGACGGCCGCCGCCTCGTTGCGGGTGTTGGCGTTGAGTTCGGCCTGCCCGACCGTGCCGACGATCATCTTGATCCCGCCGAGGGTCCGGTCGCCGAGCTTGCTGCCCCCGATCCCGGGGGCGAGGTGCCCGTTGCTCACGGCGTTTGCGGCGTTCGGGATGCGCCCGTTCGCGTTGGCGTTCGCCGAGACGGCCGCGGCCTGGGCCGCGTCGGTCTCGGCCTTCCTGGCGTAATGGCCCGGGGCGGTCGGGGCGGGCCCCCCTACGGGCCCGTTCGCGAAGTCGCCGTTGCGGCTGAGCCTCCCGTTGGCGTTGGCGTGGGCGCCCTCGACCTCGACGAGGCGGGCGTAGTGCGAGGGCGCGCTCGGCGGCGGCCCCCCCAAGGCCCCGTTCATGAAGTCCCCGCCCCGCTTGATCGAGGCGTTGTCGAGGTTCTGGAGGTCCACCAGGCGCGTGTAGTGCGACGCCGCGAGGGGCTCGGGGCCCCCGATCGGCCCGTTCGCGAAGTCGCCGTTGCGGTCGAGCCTCTCGTTCGCCCGGGCGGAGGCGTACGCCTCGGCGTCTAGCTTGTTCTTGTGGAGGTCGCCGTTGACGCCCGACTTCTGGCGGGCCCTTCGCGCGCCCGCCTTCCGCACCCCCCTACCCACCGAGCCGCCTCACGCCGCGACCCCCTTGATGACGCCGAACACCTGCGTCTGGGTCGGCGTCGTGCAGGTGACGCGCACGATCCCGTCGCCGCCTTGGTCGAAGGTTTGGGGCCTGTCGGCGGGCTTGAGGAGGTTCGGGTCTCCGCTAAAGCTTATGGTCAGGGTCGCGTACAGAACGCCCGTCGTGGAGCGGAACTCGTAGACGAGGTTCGGGGTGGGGCTCGCGCCCCCGACCGTGCCGCCGCTCGTCCTTATGGCCCGCAGCTCTTCCAAGAAGCCGTTGGCCGGGCCGCGAAGGTCTACGGTGTTCGGCGCGCCCCCGCAGCCGGGCAAGAGCCCGTCCGGGGACCGCCAGAAGAAAAACTTCGGGCGGCGCCCCACGTTGTTGACGAGCGTTTGCGCGTCGTCGGGGCCCGACGGCTGCGCCCTCGAGTCGATCTGCTGCAGCCTCTCGTCCTGCCGGAAGTCGTGGTTGACCGCCACCCCGACCCCGGTCCTGCGGGGCTCGTACGTCAGCGGCGAGGTCCCGTCGCCGCGGAACCTCGCCACGTTGGCCGGACTCGAGGCGTTGAGCTGCGCCACGACCTTCTTGACCCCGGTGCCGAGGACCTGGACGTCCCGCGCGACGATCTTGTGCCCGTTGTAGAGGTAGAAGAGCTCGTAGTCCTGGTTTACGACCGGGGGCGTGGCGTTCGGGTTGGCCGAGGGGTAAGCGCAGTTTACGACCGAGCCCGGGGAGATGATCACGGGGCTCTTGACGTTGGCGCCCTCGGGGACGTGCTGCGACCTCCGAACTATCGCGGTCCTCTGCTGCCCCCACTGGTCCCCGACGGGGTCGACGTAGCGCTTCTCCCACCGCGCGGGCATGAGCACGATCGGCGCCGTCTGGACGAACGAGGGGTCGTACTCGAAGAAGACGTCGGTGTAGGTGTGGATCAGGCCGCCCCCGACCCACGTCACCTGCCCCCCCTTCTGCACGAAGAAGACCGCGCCGTCGTATGCGGTCTGGGGGTTCGTCCAGCCCGCCGCGGCGCTCATCTTCGCGTTCCAGTAGGCGAAGTTGTCGGCGAAATTTGCGGGGTCGAGGTTGTTGTTGAAGCACTGCACCTCGCCGCCGACGAAAACGTGATTCACGGCCTGGTCGTTCGTGTAGGTAAACGGCCGCAGGCAGTCGCGGATTTTCACGCCCAGGTACAGGAGGTCGTCTCCCATGACGTCGCCCGTCCACCTCATCGCGCGGTGGAGCTGCTCGAAGGCGACGCTCTTCATCCTGTAGGCGAAGGTCGGCCTTTGGTTCGGGTCCGCCGTCGATTGGTGGAAGCGAATGCCGCCGGAGTTTTCCTTAAGGGAGCCGGCGATCTGGAAGTCCTCGAAGTCCACGGCCTGGGAGTGGTTGAAGAAGATCAACTCTTCCCCGGTGCGGTTGTCGAAGACCGTAGACTCCTCTCCCTCGCCCCGGAACCTCAGCCCCTTGAGCTGCGTCACGTTGAGGCGGGAGTCGCACCGGTACCTGCGCCCGTCCCCCGGCGCGAACAACTCCCCGAGGCCGACGTGCTGCGTCGTGCCGTTCGGGTAGGTCCTGAACCGCGCCCGCGTGTCCTTGAGGTGCTGGATGGCGGCGTTGATCGCCGGCGACCAGTTGCCGGTCATGGGATCGTTCGGGTCCGTCCTGCCGGTCACGAGCTCCTTGAAGCGCCACAGGTGGGTTTTCGAGCGGGCGTCGAAGCCGCCGATTTCTTCCAGTTCCTGCTCGGTGTCCCCGGCGTTGAACGCCTTCAGGAGGGGGACGGCGCCTATGTCCGACGGCGCCATCGCGGCCCACTCGGTGTCGTGGTCCGCGTTCGTGCGCTTCCTGTAGATCTGCCCCTTGGCGCCCCCGACCTTGACCCCGACGCCGGTGGCCCCGCGCGGGCCCCTCGCGGCTTCGAGGAAGTCGGCCTCGGAACCGACGTTCCCCTGATCCAGCCAGGTCTCGTAGGTCGAGGCGCCGGGGGGCCCCTCGGGGCCTTCGGGGGGAGGGATCGGGCCCGACCAAGCGCCCTCCGCGCTCGACGTCTTGTAGTAGTAGAGGCCGTCGGGCGGGTTCTCGTCGAGGGCGTGGTAGAGGAAGCCGGACGGCTGCGCGTCCCACTGCGCCCTCTCGGCCAGCGTGCCGGCCGCGTCCGCCTTGAAAGACCGGCCCGGCTCCCCGTCGAGGCCCGGCTCTCCCCGCAAGGCGACGAGGAAGTCCGCCTCGGAGCCGGCGTTCCCCTGATCCAGCCAGGTCTGGTATGCGGATTCCCCCGGGTCGCCCTTTACGGAGGCCCCGGGCTCGCCCTTTATCGCCGCCAGGTACTCGGCCACCGTCCCGGCGTTGCCGGCCGTCAGCCACACCTCGTAGGCGGACGGCCCCTCGCCGCCCGGCGCCCCCTTGATCGAAGCGAGGAAGTCCGCAACTGGGCCCACGTTCCCGGCGTCCAGCCAGACCCGGTAGGCGCTCTTCCCCTCGTCGCCCTTGTCTCCCTTCAGCGCGGCCAGGTACTCGGCCACCGTCCCGGCGTTGCCGTCGGCGAGCCACACCTCGTAGGCCGAGTCCCCTCGATCGCCCTTCTCGCCCCCCAGGAAAGCCAGGAAGTCGGCCTCGGAACCGACGTTCCCCTGCGCCAGCCAAAGCCCGTAGGCGCTCTCCCCGTTCGGCCCCTGAAAAGCGAACCACGGGCTCCAGTCGCCGGGGCGGCGGACTGCTTGAACGAGAGGACGACCGGGAGACGGAGGTGTCGGCGTAGGTGAAGCCCGTCGGCCGGTCGCCGTACGCGGCGCGGCCGGCGGTGTCGCCGCCCGCGTTGATCTGCGTGCCCGGCCCGGGGGGCCCTGGGGCCCCCTGAACTTGTCGCTCGCGGGAAGTAGAGGTACCGGGGTTCGGTCATCTCGCCACCATTATTCGTTCTTCCTCCTCGTCGTAGTAGACGTCGAACCCCTCCTCCTTCGCCTTCTCCCGATCGATCACGCCCCGCCCGGTCACGGGGTCGTAGGAGACCCAAGGAAGCGACGTCGAGAGGTAGGGCCGGCCCAGCCAGTCGCGGCCCAAGGGGGGCCTGACGGCGTCGGCCCTCGGCCGCGCGGCCTCCCTCTTCGAGGCCTCGAAAACCTCCCTCGTCTGCGTGCCCACGGCCGTCAGCTGGCCCTTCTTGGCCCAGATGTCCGGGGACACCCCCGTCAGGCGCGAGCGGTACTCCCGGACGATCGTGCCGCCGGGGATCCTCTCCCGGCCCCTGACCAGGACCGGGGCGCCGCGCGCGAGGCCCACGGGGATGTAGCGGCAGGGGAACGCGAGGCCGAACTCGTTCTGGCCCAGCTCGTGCGCCCTGTCGCGCACGAGCTGGTGGGCGGACTCGCCGGGGCCGTCCGCGTGCTCCACGAAGGACGTCGCGTCCCGATCGACCTTGCGCGGGCCGTTGTCCACCTCGGCCGACGCGAGGCGCTGCACCGTCCCGTCGGCCAGCTCGCGCCAGGCGACCACCCGGGCGTAGCGCCCCTCCTGGCGGGAAGACACCTCGAGCTCCTCGAAGTCGAAGTCGATGCCCTCCTCGAACGTCCACTCGGGCTCCGCGTCCCCGAGGACCGTCCCCTCCGCCCGGGCGGTGGCGACGCTCAGGGGCGTGTCCTCGAACACGATGCCGGAGGCCCCTTCTACGACTTCCACCGATTCCGAGACGTAGTCGTTCCAGCGGAACGCGTCCCCGCCCTGGGCCGTGAAGCGCGGCAGGGCAATCCTGGGGATCTCTACCGCCCGGTACCCCGCCACGCGCGACGCGAGCTCGTAGAGGGCGTCGGTGGGCGCGGCGTTCAGGTAGTCGAGGTCGTCGTCCGGGCCCTCGCCGATCGGCGTCGTCGGCGCGTCGTAGAAGGGCGTGGCCGCCAGGAAGTTCGTGCGGTACCCCCTGGTGCTCAGGGAGACGACCTTGCCGAGAAATCCGGGGATCCTCTCGCCCTTGACCAGGTAGTCGACGCGGCACTCCTCCTGGTCCGCGGACAGGGGCAGGCGGGTTTGCAGGGTGCCCTCCAGGACGACGGCCGGGCCCTCCTGGTCGCGTATCCTGAGCGCCCCGGACTCCGCCTTCAGGAACCCCGAGTAGTCCTTGCCGGCGATGGTGAGGAGGCGCTCGGTGGCGGAGGCGTAGGAGAGGCGGTTTCGGGACGCCTCCCTTATCGCCGCGAGCTGGCGCGAGGTGAGGTCTTTCACGCCGTGCCCGCCAGCGGCGCGCGCGGGCCGGGGAGGACCGCGGCCTCCAGGACCTCGGCCTCCCCTATCTCCGCCCGGGCGTGGAGGATGCGGTAGCCGTCGACGACGACCGGGGGGACGTCCAGGGTGTCGAACTCGGCCTTCGCGCCGCACCGGAGCTCGTAGGCGACCCCGTCCTCCTCGTCGCCGGCGCCCGGGATCTCCGCTATGAGGGCCTCGCCGCGCGCCGTCGCGGCCGCGATCTCCTTCATGGCCCTCTCGGTGCGCACCCGGATCCCGACCCCCCCCATCCGCTCGACCTCGTCCGTGAGCTCGAAGACGGCGACCCGTCCGCCGACCGTGTCGAACTCGGAGTCCGGGGAGTCGTCCGTCCACAGCACCCGATCGAGCGTCGCGACGCCCGGGAAGTGCGAGCCGTCGCGCCTCAAGAGGACCGCCACCGGGCTCCAGGTCCTCAGGTGGATGCCGCCCGAGGGAACGGACGGGCCGCTCCGGCCGTCGCCGGTCAGGACGACGCGTATCTTGAGGAACGCCGCGGGCTCGACGAGCTCCCGATCCTGCGTTTCCGGGCCGAACGAAACGCCGTCGCGCGAGGTGGAGAAGAAGACCTCGACGCCGTCGTTCGGGTCGAGCACGGCGTCCACGTCGGAGGCGAGGCGCACCCCGAACTCGCTCCAGTAGATATCCGCTTCCCTGCCGCGGCCCCGCGCGGCCGGGTGCGTCGGCAGGATCGAGGAGATCTCCGCCTCGATCGCGCGCCCGTAGCCCCTGTTCGCGTCCCTCTCGGCGAAGTCCTCGTAGACCCCCTGGGCGTGCAGTGGGTCCTGGAAGAGGTAGAAGCCGTCGGTGAGGACCGCCTTGTAGCGCACTCGCGAGTACGAGGGCTCGGGGTTGCCCGCCTCGTCGAACTCGGCTTCGGGGACCGTGTAGGTCGCGTAATCGTCCTCGTCCGGGGCGGCGCGCCCCGAGGGGTGCCAGCCCCGGGTGCCGGTCATGGAACCGAGCTCCGCGGCCAGCATCGGCTCGACGCCGTCGCCCTCGAGCCAGGCCTGCACCCCCGGGGCGGTGCCGCCGGAGGCGAAGACGACCCACCTCCAGAACATGCCGAGCGTGTAGCCCTGCCCCGGCTTCACCGCGATCGGCTCCTCGAGGAGGTCGATCACCGCCGGCCGGTGCGGCGGGGCGGAGCCGGTCGGCAGGAAGAACGCGGCCTGGTTGGTGGGCTTCCCGTCCGGCTCGAACCGGCGGGGCACGCCTGCGAGAACGGGCCTGTCGGGGGGCGGCGGGGCGTAGTTCGCGGGCGGCGCCGGTTTCTCCCGGTCGAGGACGTCGCCGCGCTTCGTGATCACGATCTGGTCGAACAACAAGGCGCACCTCGCCCGGAGGTCGGACTCGCCGAGGAGGCCTATCCTGGTAAGCCTCGGGAAGCGGTTCGTGAGGTCCATCCGTCCGAGGTTCGCGGGCACCGTCCGCTGGGCGCCGTTCAGGCCCACGCTGCACGTGGCCGTGCCTTGCTTCGTTCCGCCGCCCGAGACGCCTATCTCGACGTCGATCAGGGTCCCGGCGACGATGCCCCAGGCGGCCTGCGCGTCCACGAGCACCTCGCCGAGGGCGTTGAAGGTCTGCAGGTAGAGGCCGCCGTTGGAAGAGAGCAAGACGTCCGCTATGGCCCCGCCGCCCCCGCTCCTGACGCTCGCGATCCTGACCCTGCCGAAGGCCGGCATGACCCCGTCGACGTAGACGAGGAAACGCTCGGAGAGGTCCCCGCCGTTTAGGACGTGGACCTTCTCGCGGAAGGCGACGACCTGCGTGCCGGTCGTGGTGTCCGCGACCCGCCAGCAATACGAGCCGTGGAGCGGCACGCCCTGGGGCACGGGGACGACGGCGGAGGTGAGCCCGGGCGAGAGGTTCTGTCCCCAGCCCGGGTTCCACTCGCCCGGAGTGCCCGCCGGAGAGCCCGCCGGGGGCTCGAACGATACGACCTCGACGGGGGGCTCGGCCTCTATGACGGCGCCCTCGGGCTCCGGGGCGGGGCCGACGGCGACGTAGGCGTCCCCGGGAGCGGGGGTCGCGGGGGGCGGGGAGAAGTCCGCGATGCCGCCCGAAACGGCGAACTTCCTTATGTCCGCCGCGCAGCGCAAAACCTTGAGGTCCTTGAAGTAGCCCTCCGCGTTCGCGGCGTTGCCGCCGGCCGGGAAAGCCACCTGCGGGCGGAGCCTGACGAACGCCGTCGCCGGGTTGAGCGCCGGCCCCCCGGCGTTGAAGGTCCTCGAGAACCTCGCCTCGCCGAGCTGCGGGAGGTCGTAGAGGACGATGTCCGGGCCGACGGTCTGCAACGACTCGTTGAGCTGCGCCATCGCGATCCGCAAGATGCCCGACGCTATCCTCGTCGCGCCGATCGTCCCCGAAATCGTCAAAGGCTTGGAAGGATCCACGGAGATCACGCGGGAAGGCATGGAGGGGGCGAGGGACGTGGCCGAGGTCGTACCGAGCGTGAGGACGCCGGCGGCGACCTTGAAGAACCCGGGCTGGTTCGACGCCATGTTGACCGGGATCCACTCCTCGGGGGTCCCCTGGCCGTCGAGCTGGGAGAACTCCGGGTTTCCGAGGACGTTCACGGTCCTCACCGCCGACGCCCGGAAGGTCTGCCCCGCGGCGAGCGTGACGCCTACCCTGCCCGTGTCCGGGTCTCGGGCGGGCTCGGACTCCTGGGTGAGGGCGCCCGAGCGCGTCTGGCCCCTGATCGTGATCAGGTACGTGCCGGCGGGCGGCGTCTCCTCGCCGTCCGCGACCGGGGCGTCCGGGACCGCGGTCGGGTCGGGGGCCTCCAGGACCGAGAGGTCCTCGGCGGGCGGGGTGTCCTCCGCGAGCCCGATCGCCACGCCCTTGGGCGTCTGCTCCTCGGGGTAGCCGTGGACCGTGAAGCCCCCGCCCGTGTCGCCCTTGAAGTAGGCGTCCTTGCCGCCCCGCCCTTGCGCCGGTAGGCGCGGTACCAGGAGATCGGGCCCCGCCGGGCGGCTCGTACATGAACCACCAGGTGTAGTCGACGTCCTTTCGGCGCGCCACCGCGGGAACCTCGCAGTAGATCCCGCGCCGTCCAGGTACTCGCCGGGCACCCACTCGTACTCGACGGCGGGCGGGTCGGGCGGCTCCGCGCCGCCCGGCGGGGCCTGGGGCTCGGGGGCGGGCTGCCTCGTGATCTGGGTCTTGTTCTGCTGCTGCTGGTTTATCTCGGTCTGCGTCTGGCCGGGCGTGGGCGCGTTCGGGTCCGCCAGGCCCCCTCCCCCGGTGCCGCCCGTGCCCGCCCCCCACCGCCTCTTGAGCTCCGAGACGTCGTGGGAGGTCGGGGTCTCGTGGTTGCCGCCGTCGATGTTGATGGGCGTGTTGAGGACCGAGGGCGTCGAGGCGTGGTCGAGGCCCAGGGCGTGCCCGAACTCGTGGGCGCAGCAGGCGTTGTTCGCGTTCGCCGTGCCGCGGCCCATGTAGTAGGAGTTCAGGACGATGCGCCCGTCGGAGTAGGTCCTGCCGTACACCCCGCTCTCCAGCGAGCCGTCGGTTATGGCGACCTGGACGCCCGCGGGGTTCGAGCCCTTCCTCACCCCGACCGGCCCCACCGCGTTCCAGCGCCTCGCCGCCGTGTCCACGTGGCCCGAGTAGGAGCCGGAGTAGGAGTAGGCGAGGCCGTGTGAGCCGTCCTCGAAGGACGCGACGAGCTCGAACTGGTTGAAGACCGCGGCGCGCGCGTCGTCGGAGGCGAGGGTCGCCACCACGCCGTCTCCGTCCACGTACTCGCAGACGAGTTCGGAGGCCTCGTAGCGGGCGTCCTCGATGGCCTCCCCGAGCAAGACGACCCAGAGCCCCCCCTCGCGCGCCACGCCCACGGAGCGGCGCCGGGGCGACAGGAAGGCGAGGTGCTCCTCTATCGCGCGCATGGCGTCGTCGGCGGACTCGGTCTCGACCACGAGCTCGCCGAGGTCGCGCCCGTCGTAGCCCTCCTCGCGCGCGAGCCTGGCGATCGGCCAGCCGTGGCCGCGCGCCTTCCTGTAGGCCGCCCTGTTCATCACCTGGGAGACGAGGAGGAGCGGGGCGCCCGCGTCGCGCCGCCTCTCGTTCATGAGCGCGATCAGGCGCGACTCCTCGAAGTCGATCTCCTCGCCGAGGTACTCGTTCTCCGGGAGCTTCCCGCTCGGGCGTATCAGCCTCGGGTCCGGGAGGCCGGCCGCCGCCGCGGTCGGGGAGCTGTCGCCTCCCCCCGCGAGGCCGGCGTCTTGGGCCGCGACGGAGGCCGCGACGAGGGCCTGGGCGCCGGCGGGGGCGGCCGGGACGGACTCCTTGACCTGCCTCCGGCGCGTGCCCCTGGCGGTGATGGGCGCGGCGGCCTGCGAGAGGAGCGCGGGTCCGCGGTCGTTCTTGAGCTGGCGGAACGGCGTCCACGTTCCCGCTCGCAGCTTCAGCCTGGAGGGGCGCTGATGCACGTCCTTGCCCTTGACGGGGCGGGCGCCGGAGCCGAGCCCCGAGAGGTTCTGCGTCGGCGGCTTGCCCAGGTTCGTCCAGGGGGCGCGCAGGGGGTAGTCCCCGCCCTTCCTCAACTGCTCGATCGGCACCTTGCGCTGCAGCGCGGCCGTGGCCTCGTTCGGGACCCCGCCCGGCGGGACCCTCTTCGTGAGGTAGATGTCCCAGGTCTTCGTGCCGGCGGGGAAGGTCTCGGGGACGGGGAGCCTCGGGAACTGGTTGTTCTCGAGGCGGAAGGGCCGGGAGAAGGCGGTGACGGTCGTCGGGCCCTCCTCCGAGGACAGCCCCCACGCCCACGCGTAGTCGCCGCCCTCGAAGCCCCTCACCGTCACCGGCACCTTGTCGACCTGCGGCGGGACGGGCTTTCGCGGGTCGGTGTGCGTGCGGCGCATCCCGCGGAGGATCGGGCCCTCCTGCTTGTAGACCTGGTCCGCGGGGCGGGCGGAGGTCGTCTGCTGCGTGATCGCGGTCTTCTTCGGGTTGCCGGGCGGCGAGGCGTTGTAGTGGTAGCCCACGATCTCCTCGGGCACGCCCGTCAACGCCCAGCCGTCCACGCGCCCGTCGGCGTCCACCTCGAGGCCGTACTGGTTGGGCCATGCGTTAGAGGGGGTCAGGAACAGGTTTCCGCGCACGTCCCACGACGCGCTCGGGGACACCGAGGACCTGAGATAGTCTTCGTGATTCTTGACCGAAACCACGGCCATCAGGCGACCGCCCCGGTATAATCGAGGCAACAAGAATGCCGGGCGATGCGGCCAACATCCCCGGCGCGGCCAACCGCTCTAGGAGGTTGACGGTGGACACTATACCCCGCACGCCCAAAGAACATCGCGCCTACTGGCACGAACGCTTTCCCGAGGTCCCTTACGGCTTTTGTGGCTGCGGTTGCGGCCAGCAGACCCAGCCTTCCCCGCAGACCAGCACCGCTCACAAGAGGGTCCGAGGGTGTCCCGCGTTCTTTGCCCACGGCCACGGGGCGCGTAGGCCGAAGGTCGATTATTTGCGACACTACGCGCCCGAAGATCGCGGCCACGACACCCCCTGTTGGATATGGAAAGGAACGATCAGTCACGGCGGCTACGGCAGGGTCTTCGAGCGCAACGAGCATCGAGGAGTGATGGCGCACCGGCTTTTCTACGAGGCGCGATACGGCCCCATAGAGGACGGGAACCAACTTCACCATCGGTGCGGAATTCCGTCCTGCGTGAACCCCGACCATCTCCTGCCTTTGTCCGTTGCGGAGCATGCTCGCCTCCACTGGGAGTCGGCTTGAGAAGTTCTTCGGCGTGAGGAAGCCGTTGCCCCGGAGGTCCCAGGAGAAGGAGGGGGAGGCCTCCGAGCGCAGGTAGTCCTCGTGGTTCCTCACCGAGACGACCGCCATCAGGCCGTCTTCCCGGCGGCCCTGGCGAGCGCCCCGTCGAGGTAGTCGCCGTGGGCGCGCATCGCGTCGCCGAACTCGCGGGAGCCCGCGAAGCCGCGTATGTGCTTTCTGGTGCCGGCGACGAGCTTGCCCGCCGCCCGGTCGTCGAGGTCGCGCACCTTTATTCCGGAGTCTCCCAAGACCTTCTCTATCCTCCTCAAGACTTCCAGGGTTTCGGCGTCGGAGCCCCTGCCCTCGTCGCCCGGGGGAAGGGCGCCGTTCCCGCCGCCGCGCGCGCTCCACGTATCGATGCTCGAGGCGAGCCGCTCGAAGTTCTCGTTGGTGACGGCCGAGAGGACGCGCTCTTGGCCGTGCAGGATCGCGGGGAACGGGGTGTTCTTGCCGCCCGGGATGACGCCGCCGAGCTTGTAGGAGGCGCGGGCCGCCACGCCGCCCTTCCCGTAGTACTTGGGGTCGCCGATGAGGGAGGCCGCCGCGTCCCAGTGCTTGGCGTAGGCGTCGGGGAAGGCGCTGACCTGCACGGCCTGGGCCCACTGCCCGAGGCCCACGGCGGTGTTCGGGTACTGCCCCTTGAAGGGCTCGGCGGCGTCGAGGAACTTCCCGAGCGAGTACGCGGGGTCCATGATCTGCTCTGGCGTCCCCCACCCGGCCGAAGGACGCTGCTGGAAGTAGCCCAGGCTGTCCCGGTCGCCGTAGTCGAGGTTCCGCATCCCCGACTCTTGCAGGGCCGTCATGACCGGCAGGCGCCCCGGGATGCCGCGGGACACGGCGTTCTTGGCGAACGTCAGCGCCACGGCCTTCTGGTCGCCGGAGAAGTCCCCGCTGACGCCCCCGCCGCCGCCGATGGTGTCCGGGATCTGCTCGTCGATCCACTCGTACAGGCCGTCGTGCACCATCCCGACGGCGCCGCGACCCGCCTGGCTCATCACGTACTCGCCCGAGAAGGCGCCCTTCGCCTTCTCGAATAGGGGCTTCACCAGGCGGTTCCAGCCGGCCTCGAACGCCATCTGGATCGGGTTGGGTATGGAGAAGCCTCCTCCCCCGCCGCCCCCGCTCGGGTTGGCCTTCGGGGCGTCGGCGAACGCCGTGACGTGGACGTGCCCGGAGTGGTCGAAGCCCGACGTGTCCGGGCCCCACCCGCCGGCCGTGAGCATCTTGCCGGCCCAGATCAGCCAGTTGAGGTTCCCGCCGAGCTTCTGGATGGCCCAGTCGGCTATCTGGTTGCCTCGCTCGGTCCCTACGGGGTCCCCCCGAAAACCGCCCCAGAAGTCGACGCTGCGCTCGCGGTAGTAGGGCTGGGCGTACCCGAGTGGGTGCTCGTAGTAGGTGTTGGTGTAGGCGCCGAACTTGGAGGCGCCCTCCCTCTGGAACGCGTCCATCTCGGGGATGTACGTGTGCATCGTCGGGTACAGCCCGTCGCCCGAGCCGACGTCCGTGCCCCGGGGCACGAGCCCGCTCCTGGAGCGGGGGGCGGGGAAGCGGGGGCGGGAGTCGCGGTGCTCGCGGGGCCCGTTCGGCGGCGCCTGGCGGAGCGCGTCGTTCGGGACGACCGAGTGATCGAACCAATCCGCGCCGTGCTGCAGGTACGCGAGCTGCTTGTTGGCGGGACCCCGCTCCGCGGCGAAGATTTCTCCGCCCATCTGTTCGTTCCACACATGAACCCTCGCGCCGGGGGCGGAGGTGCCGATCCCCCCGGCCGTGCCGCCCTTGGCGAAGGCGGAGACCGAGCCGCCGGCCACGCCGCCATCCGCGAACTTCGCGCCCCGGACCTTGCCGGCCCAGTCTCCGAGGTTCACCGCGTCGAGGACGCCCGCGATCCCGTCGAGCAGACCGTTCCAGACGGATTTGAGGGCGTCGGCGGCGGAGGAGACCGGGTCCGTCAGGAACTTGCCGACCGCCTCCATGATCGGGCCCGTTCCGTCCCTGAGCGCGCCGAGTGCCGAGAGGGCGTCGTCCTTGAGCTCCGTGGCCCTCGCGACCGCCGAATCCTTCGCCTCGGTCCACCGGGTGGAGATGTTGTCGCGCATCCGCGAGAAGTAGTCGAGGGCGGCGCCGTCCATCCGGCCCCACAGATCGCCCAGGTAGGCGAGGTTGTTGTCCCACGTCCCGCGACTGGAGGTGTCCGCCCCCGTCCACGCGTCTACGACCCGCTGCTTTCCGGAGTCGAACCAGCGCAGCGCGAGGCCGTCCATCTCCGTCCACTTCTGGCCGAGGTAAGCGAGGTTGTTGTCCCACGTCCCCCTGCTCGACGTGTCGGCTCCGGTCCAGGCGGCCACGACCCTGTTCTTCGCGGAGTCGAACCACCGGAGGGCGAGGCCGTCCATCTCGCCCCACTTGGTCCCGAGGTACGCCAGGTTGTTGTCCCAGGTGCCCCTCGAGGAGGTGTCGGCGCCTGTCCACGCGGAGGTGACGCGCCCGGCGATGGAGGTGAACCAGGTGAGGGCGAGCCCGTCCATCGAGGTCCAGGTCGCCACGAGCCACTCCGGCACCGGGGTCCAAAGCGCGATCGCCCGCGAGAGGACCGGGTTTCCCTCGGTAGGGGCGCCCAGGATGGCGTCCGTGAGGGTCTTCTCCGGCACGAGACCCGCGAGCCACTCCGTCGCCCCGACCCACCAGCCCGTGAGCTTGGAGGTGATGGGGTTTTCGCCCTCTCCCGCCCTGCCCATCAGGACGTCTAGGACCGTGGGGCCGGCCGGGACGAGGCCCGCGAGCCACTCGTTCGCGCCAGTCCACCAGAGGGCGAGCTTCGACGTGATCGGGTTCTCGCCCTCTTCCGCGCGCCCCATGAGGACGTCCAAGACGGACGGGCCGGTGGGCACGAGGCCGGCCACGAATTCGTTGGCCCCCGTCCACCACAGCGCCAGCTTGGAGGTGATGGGGTTCTCCTCGGCGGAGGCCTGCCCCATCAACACGTCCAGGACGGTCGGGCCCGTCGGCACCAACCCCGCGACGAACTCGTTCGCCCCGACCCACCACGCCGAGAGCTTCGACGTGATCGGGTTTTCCTCGGCGTTCGCGCTGCCCATGAGGACGTCGAGGACCGACGGACCCGTCGGCACGAGCCCGGCGACGAACTCCTGGGCGCCGAGCCACCAGCCCGAGAGGGCCTTTGTGATCGGGTTCTCGTCCGTGTCCGCCTTGCCGAGCAGCACGTCGAGGACGGACGGGCCGGTGGGCACGAGGCCGTCTACGAAGGCCGACGCGCCGTCCCAGATCGCCTGGAGGTTCGGCACGATGGAGGGGTCGTCCTTGCCCACCCCGGTCCACTTGTCGAGGAGGCTCTCCTTCGGCGAGTGGTTCGCGATCCAGTCCGTCGCGGCCTGCGTGAGGTCGTCGAAGGCCGCGAATACGTGCCCCACGATGGGGACGGCGTCCATGCCGGCGCGCACCCCGTCGAAGAACGCGACGCCCGTGCGGTTTCCGGACTCCTTCGACTTCTCGTAGGCGCCCTTCGCCGCCTCCATGTCGAAGAAGACCGCGACCCCGATCGCGATCGCGCCGATCGCCGCGAGCGGCAGCAGCGGGGCGAGCATCGCCCAGGCCCCGGAGGCCGCGGCCCACATGCCCGGAGCGGCGCCCCACGCCGCAACCGCGATCTTGCCGAGGTTTAGGGCGGCGCCCGAGGCGTAGAACGCGGTTGCCGCGAGGGAGCCCCCGTTCAAGCCGAGGACCGCGGCTACGCCCGCGACCGCCACCAATTCGTGCGCGGCGTCCTTCGCGGAGGGGCTCAGGTTGTTGAATTTTTCCGCCAGGAAGCCCACGCCGTCGATTACGGCGACCAGGGTGTCCGACGAGCCGACGAAGTTGCCGAAAAACTCGGAAACCGGTCCGACGTTACGGGATATGGCCGGGGCCAGCTCCTCGAACGCCTCGACAAGCACGTCCCCGACGACGGGCACGACGGTCTTTAGGGAATCCATGAGCTCGAGCAGCGTCGAGTCGCCGGTGTCCGGGTTCGTGGCGGCGAGGACCGCGTCCGCGACCCGGAAAAACTCGGTGTACAGGACGCCCGCGATGTCTGCGGCGGAATCGAGGACCGGGGTCAGGCGCTCCACGTTGCCCGTCAGCCCGGAGCTCGAGTCCGTAGCCGAGCGGAAGTTCTCGGCCATGGCCCCGAGCCCGCCCATCGCCGTGTCCACGAGGCCGGAGTCCTCGAGCGCGACCCCGAGGCCGTACAGCCCGACCCCGAGGTCCGAGACGACCCCCCAGAGCTGCCCGGCGCGGTCGTAGAGCCCCGCGAACGCGGCGTCCGTGGCCGCGACCCCCTCGGTCGAGGTCGTCCACCCCTCGAATGTCGACAGGAGCCCCGCGACGATGCCCAGCAGGTCCATGCCGTAGGGGGCCGCGACGGACAGGGCCGTGGCGAGCGCTATGCCGAGGTCCCCGGCCGCGGAGGAGGCGAGGTAGGTCGCCTCGGGCACGTAGTCGAGGATGCTTTGTATCGCCGTCGCGGGGATCGGCTGCTGGAGCTTGGAGGCGAACTGGTCGAAGCCCCGGCCGAGCTCCCCCATCGCGGCGTAGGACGCGGCGCCGAGGGCGGGGAGGTAGTTGTCGGCGAGGTCGAGTATGCGGACCCCGAGCAGGGCCGCCCGGTCCATCGAGGGCTCGAAGGAGGAGGCGGCGTCGGCCTTGAAGAGCATGAAGCGGTCGTAGAGGGCCTTCTGGGCGGCGGTGAGGGCGACGGTCTTTTCGGCGGCAGAGGCCTGCGCGGCCCCCAGGGCTTCCGCCGCGCGCGAAGCGGCGATCTGAGCCTGGGTTACGGCGTCCTGCGCCTCCTGGAGCTGCCGGTCCCCCTGGGCCTTCGTGCGCTGCCAAGCCTTGTACTGGTCGGACTCGGCCTGGCGGGCCTCCCGTATCTGCTGGGCGCCTTGCTCCTGTGTGCGACGGTAAGACTCGAAGGCGGCGCGCTCGGCCTCCCTCTGGCCCGCGACCTGTTGGGCCCCGTCGATCTGCGTGCGGCGAAGCTCCTCTTCGGCCCGCTGTACGCCCTCGCTGGCCCCCTCGACTCCGCGGTACGCCTGCTCGTGGTTCTTGAAAGCGGACTGCAGCTCGGTGGAGCCCTGCTCGCGGGCGGCCCTGGTCTGCTCCTCCTGGCGCTGGAGGTCGAGCTCGGCCCGCTGCATCGCGCGCAGGGAATCCGTTGCCTCCTCGGAGTTGGCCCCGTACTTCGCGACGTCTTCGTTGTACTGGCGCGTCGCGTCTCCGAGCCGGTCCCGGGCGTCGGCGAGATCGAGGGTGGCGTACGCCTGGTTCCTCGGCTCGGCCGCCATCGCGGCGTTGAGCTCGCGCTGGGCGAAGTAGAGGTCGCGGGTGGCGAGGGTGAGGCCTTCCCGTTCGGAATCGAGCTGCCTCGCCGCGTCGGAGGTCGCCCGCGACGCTTGCTCCTCGACCTGGACCGTCTTTTCGCGCGTGGAGACGTACTCGTCCCAAGCGTCCGCCGTCTGCTGGGCGACCTGCCGCACGGTCTGGCCGGTCTTCTGCTGCTGGCGCTCGTAGCTTTCCCAGGCGTCGGCGGTCTGCTGTGCAACGTCCTGCTCGGTCTGCGCCCGCTGCGCGACGGCCCGATCGACGCCGCGATTCGCGTCCGCGTACTGCTGGGCCGCCGCCGCTCCCGCCTGCGAGGCCGCGCCGGACGATTCGAGCCCGGAGTGGTACTCGGTCAGCTTGCCGACGAGGGCGGATACGGGACCCCCTACCAGCGCCATGGAGGCGCCGAGGACGCCCATCGCCCCGGCCCCGGCCACGGCCGCGCCGGTGAGCCCGGAGCCGATTCCGACCGCGAGGGCCGCCACGCCCGCGCCCGCCGCGGCGGCGACGGGGACGATCCCGCCTACCCCTGCGACGAGGGTGGGGATCGAGGCGACGCTCGCGATGGCCCCGAGCGCCCGAATCTTGTCGCCCAGAGCCGTGATGTGGCTGCCGGCCATCGACGCCGAGGAGGCGTCGAAGTTGAACCGGACGGTGCGCCCGTCGGTCCTGTCGGCCTGGGCGTTCAGCGCGGCCAGTTCGGCCGCGGAGGAGGCCGCGCCCCTCACGTCCGTCTCCATGGCGAGCGTGCGGCCGTCGACGCGAGACGCGACGCCCTCGATGTTGTGCAGGCTCCCGATGACGGCCTGGGCGCCCTGAAGCGTCGTTTTGAGCGTAACCGTGCCGCCGTCGATGCGGTCGGCGGTCGCGTCGAGGAGCCCGAGCTGGGCCATGACCCCGGCCATGCCGGTGGCCTCGGAGTGGACGCGCACCGAGTGGCCCCAGCGCCGGTTCACGGCATCGGCCTTCTGGTCTAGCCCGGTCAGCGCCGCCTGCGTCGCGGGGAAGCCCGAGGTCTCGGCGTGGACGCGGAAGACCGCCCCGTTGGCCGCATCGGCCCGAACCGAAGCAAGGACGCCGGGGATGCCGGAGACGCCGGAGAGGACGCCCCGCACACGAAACGTCGCCCCGTTGTGGGCGTCCGTCCTGATGCGCGAGAAGGCCCCGGAAGCGCCGGAGAGGCCCCGCTGGTCGAGGCGGGTGCGGAAGACCGCCCCGTCTGCAGCGTCGCGCCTGATGGACGAGAAGACCCCCTGCGCGTCCCTCAGGCCCCGGACGTCCCCCCGGACTTCGAACTCGGCGCCCCTCTTGGCGTCCTGCCTTACGTCGGATAAGGTCCGCCTCACGCCGGCGAGCGCCGAGACGTTCGCCCCTACCCTGAACTCGGCGCCCTTCTTCGCCTCCGCGCGCGCCTCGCGCATGGTCTTCGAGATGGAGGAGAAGGCGGTCCGGACCCGGGACGCCGAGCGGTGCGCCCGATCGCCGACGGACTCGACCTCGTCCGAGAGGTCCCCGACGGCCTTGGAGGCGGCCTTGGTGCCGCGGTCCTTGAACATCGTGCTGATGACGACGCTCAGGCGCTCCATCTCGGTCGCCAGGGGAATCACCTCCTCTCGAAGAAGGGCGCGCGCAAGGGGACGCTCGTAAGCGGCCCCGGCGGGGTTCGTCGTTCGCCGATGGCGGGGGGATCCCGGCCCGTGCTAAGTTGGCGGCCATGAGGACCGAGCTGGTGGTCAGGGCCGGGAAACAAGAGGCGCAGGAAGCGGTCGCCCGCTTCTTCGAAGGACGGAAGGACCTGTACCACGGGGTACGCGGTCCCCTGCGTCTGACGGATTACCGCGCCGTGGAGGCCAAGGTGAACGTGAAGCACGCGCGGTTCGCCGGCTGGCGCGCGGCCGCGGGCGTGGTCGCCGGGCTGGTCGCCCTTCCCACGATGGAGACCGTCACGGGGGACCCGAGCATAGAGGTCGTCGCCAAGAGCACCGAGCCCGGCATCGTCCGGCTCAGGATCTCCACGAAGGACGGGGTAAAGCCCGAGGCCGTGGAACCCCTCCTGGGTTGGCTACGCGACGAGCTCGGCGCGACCGAACCGCTCTAGGAGGGCGGGGGCACGGGGACCGGTCTCGCCCTCCCTTCGGTCCTCTGGCGCAGCTTAAGCGGCACGGGGAGCCTCGCCGCGCGCTCCTGGGCCTCGCGCTGCTTTTCGCGGGTCTCCTCCGGGCCGAGCGCCTTTGGGGCTTTGCGCCGCGCCCAGAGCTTCCTCGCGTCCACGTGCTTGTTCCTCGGGCGCTGAGAGTTGACCGCGACGGCCGTGAAGTGGGCCCACATCTGGCCCATGAGGTCGTGGCGGTAGTCGAAGCCCTCGATCCACAGGACGACCTCGGCGGGGCTCATGTCCCAGAACTCGTCCGGCTTGAGCCCCGCGCGTATGGCCTGCTCCAGAAAGCCCGACCACGTGAACCTTAGGCGGGCGGCTCCTTCTCCTTCTCCTTCTTCCCTTTTGGGGCCCCGACCGGCTTGTCCTGGTCCTCGTCCTCGGCCCCCGGCTGGCCGGCGCTGTAGGCTTCGGTGCAGATCCGGAAGACCTTCTGGAAGTCGTCCATGTCGTCCATGATGTCGTTGACCTGGGGCAGGCTGCGGAGCTCCTGGCGGTGGTGCTTGCGGGTGCCCGCCCAGATCAGCGCGCGGAGGATCCTGAAGCCGACGCGGCCGCCCGCGAACTTCCGCTCGATCTCGGAGGCCTCCATGTCGAGGACGTCCTCGAGCTCGCAGTACGAGCTCGTCGTGAACTTGAGCGTGAACTGCTTGTCGCCGAGCTTGAGGGCGCGCTCGCCCCTCTCCTGGTTCGCCAAGATGCCTCCTAGGAAAGACGGGGCGTCCGCCTTCTGCGGCGGACGCCCGTAGTGAACGTCGGTTTCGTCGTCGGTTACGGGGCGGCGGGCGCGGCCGGCGGCACCCTCAGCGTCAGGGGCTCGTTGAGCGTGACCTCCATCTCCCACGTGGCGGCGTCGTTGTCCGGCGCCTCCTTGGACATCGAGAGGATGTAGCCCTCGGCCTCGTAGACTTCGTCGTCGGAGCCGTCCGCGGCGGCGCCCGGGTAGGTCGAGACCTCCTGGACGTAGACGGGGAGGCGGTCCTGGTAGGACTGGCGCAGCTTCTGGTGCGTCTGGTTCGTGGTGCCGGGCTTGAGGACGCGCAGGGACAGGGAGATCGTCCCCTCCTCGCGCCCGGGCAGGGTCATGGCGTGGTCGCTCCCCTTGTGGGAGACGTCGATGCCCTCGCGGGAGGACTCGTGGGAGTACTCGGTCTGGTACGCCACCGGCTGGTAGTCCGGGGCGGCCTCGGTGCCGACGTTCACGGTCATGATGATGTCGTTGCCGACCATGGCTTCGGTTGCCACGTGCTCACTTCCTTTCTTCGCTCGTGTTTCGGGCACGGAGAAGGCCGCTCCGTGCGGAACGGCCGGGTTGATGCTTGCGTCGTCGTCGCTCTAGGTCACGACGGCCTCGAAGTTGACCGCCACTCGCGCCTTGTCGCCGTCGAGCGGGAGCGCGAACGGCTCCCCGAGCGCCCGGATGCTCGCGTACTTCGTTTCGTTCACGACGCCGGAGTAGCCCGCGAGGAGCCCGTAGGCCTGCTCGGCCTTCGCGTGGGCGTTGGGCCAACTCTTGGAGCGGCACACGACCTGGAAGCGGGGGCTCCTCTGGACCGGGGCGGACATTCCTTTGACGTGTCCGGGCGGGCCGCCCTGGTAGGCGAACAGCACCACGAGCTCGTCGGGGACCTGCACCGTCGAGGTGCTCGCCGGGATCTGGTTCTCGAGGACGCGCCACCCGATGTTCCCGGCCTGGAGTATGGCGCGCACGTCGCCGAGGATCATGGCATGGCCTCACCCCCCCGCGCTCCATCCCGCTGCGCTGCGAGCTTTTCCGCCACGGATACGGCCAAGTCGAGAGGCGGCGTATTGCAACCATCCTCAAGCTCAACGAAATAGACGTGCTGGGCGCCCGCGCGTGCGCCCGGAACGTTCGCCTCGGCGAGAACAAGCTTGGCGCCGTTGGGGCGGTGCCTAAACACTACGACACTGCTGTAGTTGGAAGCGTGCTCGCTCTCGATCGTGGCCTGAGAAGGATTCGACCCGTACAAAATCTTGACGATCTCCCCGGCGAGCTCGCGGGAGTTGACGATCTTCACCGGACGGACCGGCTCGACGTACTCCGGCGCGGGCCTCGTCGCCCCGATCGACTCCAGGAAGCTGGAGGCCGCGCCCTCGGCCACCGATACGGCGTCCTCGGGATGCATGTTCTTGACGGCCGTCGCGTACACCTCGGCGAACACCTCTCCCGCCTGCTCGGGGCCCTTCTCCTCGGGGAGTTCCTGCCCTTCGGGGATGCTTCGACCCTTGACCATGCTTACCTCCTCTTCCGCGCCGCTTTTCTCGCCGCGCCCTTGATGTTCTTCGCGTACCTGTCGCGGTTCTCGGCGAACGGGGTCTCAAGGAACTTCGGCCCGCTGCCCGGCTTCTGCCAGTCGACGTCGGGGTCGAGGTTCTCGTGGACGATCCGGAAGTAGTCCTCCTCGTCCCGGTACCCCACCTCGGCGCCCATGCCCCGGTCCGTGGGTACGTCGTACTGGGCGCTCACGAGCCTGGTGGTGTCCACGGGACAAACGCGGGCGGATGCGATAGCAAGGTGCTCGCGGGAGGCCTTCACCTCTCCCCTAACGGCGGCCGGTATCCCCTTCTCCATCCGCTCGAGGCGGCGTGTGAGCTTCTTGGCGCCGACGAGCCTCACCCCGTACCTCCTTCACAGCTCCACCCGGTAGCCGATCGTCTTGCCCCGCTTGTTCACGATTGCCTCGACGCCCTCGACCGGCGCGTCGTCCACCAGGTCGCGCACGGCCACCTCGTCGCTCATCAGCAGCTTCGTGCGGTTCGGGACCTCCACGCCGAGCTCGTTGACGGTGCTGCCGAAGCCGGGCACCTTGCGGACTTTCACGGCGAGCGGCGGCTGCTCGATCGGGGGGGAGTAGACGGGCTCGCCGTTGTCGTCGAAGTCGACGTAGCGCCGCAAGGTCGCCGTCTGCTTTAGGTGCCGCTTCAAGCCGGGCATCAGAACAGGGGTTCGGGAGCGATGTTGTGGACCGTCGCGCCGCCGCCCGTGCCGTCGGGGCGGGGCGTAGCCTCTTCCCCGACGTAGTAGGAACCCATCGCGCTCGCCACCATGCGCTGGATGGCGTCGAGCCCCGCGTAAGAGTCGGTGGAGACCCCGGAGAGGCCAGAGGACTTCAGCACGCCGCCCTCGGTGGCGATCATGAACTGGATGACCGCGACTTCGGCGTCGCGGGCCGCCTCCGGGTACTCGTCGTCGGCAAGATCGGGGGGCGGGGCGAGGCGCCTCACCGTGCGGTGGGCGTAGCGCAGGAGCCTATCCTGCGTGGGCTCCGGGAGGTCGGCGAAGTCCTCGAGGTCGTTCTCGACGAGGCCGTTGTCCAGCCCGCTCGGGTTCTCCCTCATCGGGTCTCCTCCTTCTCTTCGGTCGCGGCCCTCCAGCGTTCAAGGTGGGTCAGGTGCCAGAGAGAGCAGCCCGGGCACTCGTACGCCCTCTGGGGCACCTCCTGGCCGGGCGCCGCCAGGTCCTGCGCCTTGATCATCGCGAGCTCGGCCGCCTTGGGCGAGCGGTACGGGGTCTTCTCGGGCGTGTCCGGGCAGGGCGCTCGCGACGGCCCGGCAGCCCCCCCGGGGCCGCGCGAACGGCGGCCCCGCTTGGGGCGCTGCGGCTTGCGGACCATCGCGGCGCACGCGGGCGGGCTAGAGCGCCAGGTGCGCCCGGATCTTCCCGACGGTGGCCTCGCCGATGCCGTTGATGCTCAGCAAGGTGGCGTTCTCGGCCGCGCGCACCTTCGCGTCCGAGTCGTAGCCGTTCGCCAGGAGCGCCGAGCGCCCGGCGTCCTCGGGGATCGTGAACGCCGGGTCGGGGGGCGTCCCGGACGGGGTGCCGGTCGAGACCGCGGCGGAGCCGCCGGACGGCGCCCTGCCCTGCCCGGGCAAGAGGCGTATCGCCTGGCGCGAGAGGTAGGGCGCGGCCTCCTCGGCGGTGAGGTCGATGACCCCCTCGCTCATCCGGCCGCGCTCCTCGTCCGGGTAGATCGTGTGCAGTATCTCGTACTGCAGGGTCGGTTCGGTCACGGGATGACCACCTCCTACGGGTTAGGGGTTGTGCGGGGCGTGGGCGGGGAAAGCCGGCGCTTTAGGAGATGGCCTCGCGGAACACGTAGCCGCAACCCGGGTCCACGATGCGGATCTTCTCCTCGTACTTGACGCGGCGGATGTGCGTCTCGGTGTTCTGGTCGTACCAGGCGGTCACCGGCATGGACTGGTCCTGCCCCTGCACCGGCGCCGGGGTGGCGGCCTCGTTATTGGTGCGGCCGTACTGGAAGGTGTACGCGAGGGACTGCTGGTACTTGGTGCGCTGGTCGGGCGCGGCGGGGTTGACGTAGGCGAAGACCACGTCTTTGCCCCACACGTCGGCGAACTCGGGGGCTTGGTGGGTGCCCATGTTGTACTTCATTGACGCGGTGATCACGTTCTCGACGCGGAAGACGCGCTTGATCAGTTCGATGTCGACGAACTTGCGCTCGTCGCCCCCGAGGAACGCCTTCACGGAAGGGCTCCACAGGACGATGTCGTCCACCTCGTAGGGCAGAAGGACCGTGTTCATGATCATGCCCGAGCGGCGGTTGATCTGGTTTCGGGCGAACCGCGCGTACGCCGGGATGTCCGTGCCGGCCTGGTCGAAGCGCACCGCCGCCCCCAGGACCTCGCCCGGGACCTCGTTGGAGCGCAGCCTGTCGCCGGCGCGCTTCTCGCGCCTCAGCTGCAGGCGGTCGGAGGTCGAGATCACGCCGTCGCGCTCCATGTTGAAGAGCGCGGCGTTGCCGATCCTCTCCCCCATGCGCTCGTACTTCTGGCGCTCCTTCTCCTCGTACTCGAAGTCGAGGGCGTGCTCCTCCATGTCGTAGGGCATCATCGTGTACCCGAAGTCCACGGCGTTCGCCTTGGTGCGGGGCGCCCTCAGCGTGTCCTCTTCGAGGTCGAAGGCCTCCAGGCCCCACTTCGGGAACTGCCCCTCGCGGTCGTCGACCAGGATCACGGGCGCGAGCTGGCGGTTCACCGCCTGGTTGTTCTTGTGCTGGATGACGATGTTGCTGAGGATCGGGTCGGCCGGCTGTATCTCGTTGTAGGTGGGCACGTCCCTCCTTTCTGCTGGGGTTGGGTTTGAGAGCCCCGGCTCGGCGAGCGCCGAGGCGGGCGCCGAGGCGCTTAGACGACTATCTGCTCGCCGAAGCGCCGGCAGTCCACCATGACCCGCTGGCCCTTGCGGGTCCCCGCGCTCTTGGTGATGCCCACGAGGTTGACGACCGTTCCGACCGCCTCGTTCACCGGCTTGATCATGCCGCGGTCGTTCGGGTTGCCGCCGTCGGCGGCGACGTTGACGCGGGTGTTGACGGGGATGGGCTGGGAGATCTCGATCTCCGGGAAGCCGTACTGGCTGAGGGCGACGGCCTTGCCGTCCTCGGCGGAGTCGAACGTGACCCCGAAGAGGTTGCCCGCGTTCGCCCCGGGCGCGTTCTTGGCCTCGCCCACGGCGTCCCCGTACACGAGGACCCTCTTCGCCTTGCACCCTTCCGCCCCGCGGAACTCCGCGGACTTGCGGGAGATCCCCTGAGTGTTGTACGCCACGGCTTACGCCCCCTTCCTGATCTCGCCGGCGGCCGCGAGCTCGCTCGCCACGGCCCCGTAGCTCTCCTTACCGAGGCCCCGTGCCTCGAGCGTCGCCTCGACGCGCTCGTGGTCGGTCATCCCCTCGAAGCCCCTGCCCTCCTCGACGCCCTCCTCGCCGAACCGCACCGCGCCCTTGGAGGCGTCGAGGGTGGAGCGCCACCTCGCGGCCCGCTCCTGCGCGGGCGCGTTCTCTGGCTCCATCGCGGCCTCCAGGAGGTCCGGCTTCGCCGAGGCGGTCAGGCGGGGCTCCACGCCCCGGAGGTGCGCGGCGGCTATCTCGGCTTCGACCTCCTTATCGGCCAGCCGGCGGACCAGCTCCGCCTTCTCGCTCTCGAGAGCGGCCAGCTGCCCCCGGTACTCCTCCACCTGGGCGCGCAGGTACTCGACCTCCTCCGCGCTCGGGCTACCGGCGTCGGCCTCGGCCCCGCCCCCGTTCGTCTGCTGCGTCGTTTCGGTCATGTCCTCCCTCGTTCCGTCGTTTGCTTCCGCCCCTTCGTCCTCCGCTCGCGCGGACGCGGTTGGCTGCGCCGACCCCCGGCTTTCCGTAGCCGGGGGGTCCTCGCCGACGAAGAACTTGCGCATGTGGGCCATGAAGCCCGTCTCGCGCCTCTCGTCGCCGGCCGGAGCATCGGTATGCTCCGGCCCTTCCGCGGCCGTCTGGATGCCGTTCTCGCTCATGCGTGTCGCTGCCTCCTCTGGGTTGTGGGTGACGATCTTCGTTGGGCGCGCGGCCAGCGCCCGGCTCGAGGCGGCCGGCAGGAGGGCGCGACCGCCCTCGGCGACCCCTGCTCCTTCCTGCAGCCTGCCCACCACCTCGCCCTCGGAGCCCAAGGCGTCCACCATGCCGGCCGCCAGCGCCCGTTTGCCGGTCATGACGAAGCCCTGCCCGAAGTCCTGCTCGACCTTCTCGAACGAGACTCCGCGCGCGTCGGCGACGAACCGGATGAACTGGTCCCCCATGTCGTCAATCCACTCCTGGATCGCCGAGCGCCCGGCCGCGGTGTTGGGGTCGGGTCGCTTGTTGGGGCTGCGGGCGTTGACGAACTCCAGGTACGGGCTCTTGCCGGCCGCCTGGGGGTTGAAGACCCGCACCACCGTCCCGATGCTTCCGACGGAAGCGGTGGTCTCCGCGGTGATCCTCCCGGTTGCGGACGCGAGGTAGTAGCCCGCGCTCGCGCACATGCCGTCGCAGAAGGCCTCTATGCGCTTGGCGCCCTCGTCCCGCTTCTCCCGGATCAGGGAGGCGAGCTCGTTGATCCCGTAGGCCTCGCCGCCGGGGGTGTCGAAGACGAACAGGATCGAATGCACCGACGCGTCGTTGTAGGCGGCGACGAAGTCCTTGGCGATGGTCTCCGTGGAGACGCCGCCGGAGACCTCGGTGAAGAGGTTTGCGCGCCGGACGATGGTCCCCTCCACGGGGATGCGAGCGACGCCGTCCTTGTTGGTCACCGTGCGGGTGTTGTCCAGGGGGCGGCCCACGGCCTGCTCCACCGCCCGCACGTCGAGCTTCTCGCCGGAAGCGACGCGGTCGAGGTAGCGCAGGAAGATCGAGTGCAAGAACTCGACGTGCCCGGGGTCGCACAACCACGGCGAGTTCGCCAGCTTCTCCACGAATCTGAGTCCGTTCAAGGCGCCGCGTCCTCCTCTTCTTCCGCCCGATCGGCGGCTCTCGGTTGTTCGGTCTCCTCGTCGGCGCCTTCGGGCTTCTCGATGCCCATCTGCCTGGCGTACGCCTCCGTCAGAGCCTCCCGGAACCAGGGGGGCAGGTTGCTTAAGTGCTTCTCGGCCGCGCCCCTCACGCGCTCCTTGGGCTCCTCGGCGATGTCTTCGCACTCGACGGTGGGGACGGCCGCCCCCGGCCCGTAGTAGACGTCGCAGATCGCCTTGGGCAGCGCTCCCGCCGCCTCCTCCATCTCGGCGATGCGCCCCTCGGTCACGTTGTTCAGGAGGCGGTACTGGACGTCGGATGCGTTGTAGGACCCCGAGTTGCCCTCCTGGGCGTAGGCGAGCCACTGCACGAGCGTCGAGACGGCCATCTCGAAGTTCAGGTCCGTGATCGCCTGGCGGAACGTGACGCCGGGGTTGGAGACGGCGAGGCGGGCCAGCTCGTCCTCGGGGTCGATGATCACCGTGGAGCCGCTCCTGGAGTCCCTGGCGGCCTGCTCGAAGGCGGTCCGCTTCTCGCCGGTGGCCTTCGTCTTGCCGACGGTCGAAGGGCCGCCGTGCTGCTCGAGGTTCTTGTAGCGGTAGAACGAGACCTTGCCCTTGACGGTGAAGTAGTGGTAGGCGGTGTCGAACGCGCTCTTCCCGGTCGTGGGGTTGACGGTCGAGTCGTGGGCGTAGACGAACGCCTTGCGCTTCTCGATCAGGAACGTCTCGTTCACGGTCCGGCCCTCGGCGAATGCGCGCTGCTTGAAGCCGACCACGCGGTTGTTGCGGTCGCGCTCGGGGGTGCAGGTCTCCACGGGGCGGAAGGCGACGTCGCGGATGTAGGGCAGGTTGTCCTCGTCGAGGTCCCACACGATCTCCGCGTAGGCGACGCCCTCGCCGATCGCCTGGCACATCCCGGCGACGATCCTGCGCATGATCGGGTCGAGCATCCGCCGGCAGAGGTCGGCCTCGCCCGTGTCCCCGTCCGCCTCCACCACCGACCACTTCGGCGCCCGGATCGGCCAGGTGAGGGCGCTGAGCATCGCTTCGGCCCAGCCGTCCCGGCCGAACATGGTCTTGAGCTCGGCCGGGGTGGGCTTGCGCTTCTTGCCGAGGAGGTCCCCGATCCTTATGACCTCGTCGCCCCACGCGTAGGAGGTGCCCTTCTCCCCGGTCGCGGGGGCGTTGGCCTTGCCGTTCTCGGAAGCGGTGCCGTTGCGAGAAGCGCCCACCTAGAACCCCCCGCCAATGGAGCCGAAGCCGGCGTTCTCCATCGAGCCGAACGAGGAGTCCGAGTGTGAGGTCGCCGGAGCCGCGCTCCCGGTGTCGAGGTCGTGCCACGCCCAGTACGCCGCGTCGGCGAGGTCGAGGGGCTTGGTCTTCGGGAACCGCTTGAGGGCCCGCTCGAGGACCGCGTGGGTGCCGATGACGTGCACGAAGCGCCCCCTCTCGTAGTCGACCAGCATCAGACCGCCCCTGTGCGCCTTCGAGCCGTGCCCCGCCCCGGCCTTCTCCGAGCGGAACGCCGGGAGGTCGCGCTCGGCCACCCGGCCCTCCTCGACGAGCTCGCGGCAAGCCTCGTCGTAGGCCGTGCGCCACAGGTCGCCGCCCTGGTCGGTCTCCACGCCGACGGTGTCCGCCCCGAGCTCGACCGCCTTGAGGATGGCGCGGCGGAGGACGTCCTTCGGGCTCGTGCGCTCCTCCCACGAGAAGAAGCGGTAGATCGTCCCGTCGGAGGCCAGCCCGTCGGCCTGGATGCCGTGCGCGTCGGACGCCTTGGTGTCCGTGACGGCCGGGTCCACCCAGACCACGACGCGCTCCAGGGCGGCCCAGGGCACCTCGTTCCAGCGGCAACGCCGGAACTCGACGTGGTCGTACATGCCGCCGGGCGGGGCCGACACCTCGTGCTGGCGCTCCTGGAGGAAGGCGCTTATCCCCTCGGTGTCGACGATCCGCTGGCAGGCGGCGAGGTCCATGCCCTGCCACGTGGCCCGCCCGCCCGTTATCACGTAGCGCGTGCGGTCCTCGAAGCCGCCCGGCGCCCCCGGCGCGACCGGCTCGTACTCGAGGTCCTCCACCGCGGGCACCGGCCCGTCCGTCACCCTGTCGGCCAGGAAGTCGGGCTCCGTGTTCGGCGGCCCGAGGCCGAACAGGAGGGAGAACACCGAGCCGGGGTGGACCATGTTCTGCCCCCCGATCACGGCAACGTCCACCGCGCCGGCGGGCAGGATCCTGTTCTTGAGGGCCAGGAGCTTCTTCACGACGGCGGCCGGCGAGTCCGCCTGGTCGTCGAGGTCGTCGAGGATGATCAGGCCGGGGCGGTGGATCTTGAACTTCTTGCCGCGGGCGCTCGCCGTGTCGAGCCCGATGGCGTCCACGGTGAAGCCCGAGGCGGTCGAGAGGCGGTTGCGGTTCCAGCCTTCCGAGTGGCCGTACTTGCCGACCGCCCGAGCAGAGAGCTCCGGGTAGTACCTCGCGATGCCGTCGGAGTTGGCGAGCATGTCCTTGACGTTGGTGACGTGGTCGTTGGCCTGGTCCTGCAGGCCGCACACGTACAGGACGTAGGGCCGGATCCTGCGCGCCCCGATCGCCGCGCACGCCATCTCCATGCTCGTCGACTTCGCGTGACCCCGCGGCCAGCCCCACAGCGAGGGCTGGGGTTTGACGCCGGGCCGGATCGCCCACACCCTGTCCCAGAACCTCGTCTGGTGCGGGGCGAACGGCACGGGCTCCCCGCGCTCGTCGGAGACGTGGCCGGGGAACATCGCCCTGATCCACCTCGCCCAGTCCTGCTCCAGGCGCGTCCTGCTCTGCTCATCGGCCTCGGACGGGGGCAAGAGCCCCTCCGCCGCCTCCAGAAACATCCTGGTGAACAAGTCGCGCGATTCCGGAGCTGATCGCAGCAAGCCTCTCCCTCTCCGGTACGTGTTCCCTCACCACCGCCACGATCGCCCCCACCAGCGCGAACGCCTGCTGCTGCGTCACGATCTGCTGCATCTCGACGACGCGCTTGCGCTCGGACTCGGCGAGCTTGCGGCGCTGCTCGACCAGCCTGCCAACCTCGTCCCAGGCCGCCTGGTCCTCGGCCCCGCCCTTGACGATCCTGCCGATCTGCTGGAGGCACCTGCCCGCCGTCGAGGCGTCCCTCTCCGTCTGCGTCCTCTCGAACTGCTTCCACAGCTCGACGAGCTCCGACCACGCCGCCCCGCTCTCCCCGAGGCGCATGCGCCCGAGGACGTCCCCGATCCTCGCGTCCACCAGGGCGACCTCCTCGCGGAGCTCCCAGTGCGCCTCGTCGTTGCGCCTGGCCTCGTACAGCTCCAGCGTCCCGCCGGCGAGCACGCGCCCGTACTTGGAGGAGGTGCCGTCCTTGAAGGTGCCGGAGCCGGCGCCGATCGCGCTCTTGCCGCCGTGGATGTGGCAGACGTCGCGCCCCACGACGGCGTCTTTCTTGCACCGCTCCTGGCTACGCTTCGACTTGGCCTTGCACTGCACGACGGTCCTTTCTGGGGTCATCCATGAGGTGAACCTTCATCCATGAGGTGGCTCGATGCTGTACAATGGGCGATGCAATGAGCCCCAACAGAGCTTGCGACCAATGCGCCGCCGAATATTACGTTCGTCCGTCCACGTTGAGAAAAGGCTTCGGGCGCTACTGCTCCAAGCATTGCTCTAACCTCGCGAACAATCCATCCCTCTCCCAACGAGTGCCGCCGGAGATCGAAGCGAAGATCATCGAGGCGTACCGAAACGGCGCGAGCAAACAGCGGGCGGGAGAACCCTTCGGCTACGGGCGGGGCGGCGTCGCCAACGTCCTCAAGCGCAACGGCATAGAGCCCCGAGGACTCTCCGAGGCCAACAAGGGCCGCGTGGTGTCCAAGGCGACCCGCGCCCTAATCTCTCGGAACCACCACGACGTGAGCGGCAAGAACAATCCGATGCACGGCAAGCCGCCCGGCCACGGCCGGCGGGAGTACGTCGCGCACCTGGATGCATGGGTGCGTTCGTCGTGGGAAGCCACGGTAGCCCGCGCGCTGCTCTCGCTGGGCGTCCCCCACGAGTACGAGAGACACCGCATCGTGCTCGGGGAGCGCACCTACCTACCGGACTTCTACTTGCCGGATAGCGACGTCTACATCGAGGTCAAGGGCTGGGCGAACGAGCGATGGCAGCCGATCCTCGACGCACTAGCCTTACGGACCGACATGCAACTGGTGGTCATCGGGACGTCGGAGTACAAACGCATCACCGCACGGCCGGAAGCACTGCGCGACATTCTCGCCTTCGATTGAGCGGCTAGAGAGGCCTACGCTCCCGAGAAGATGGCCTTCACGCCGTGCTGCCCGTCGCCCGAGTACGCCAACGAGAGGCCCATCTCTTCGGCCACGGTCTCGTAGCGGCGTCGGGTCGCATCGTCCACCACGCCGCCCAACGGCACGGTTACCCTATGCTCGATGCGGTACGTGTCCGGTGCGCTGGTGTAACCCCTCGACTTCTCGATGGTCGCGATGCCCCGCATCGCGACCAGCTTCTCCGCCAACAAATCGGCTTTCTGTGCATCCATGCCTGTTCCTTTCTTCCTCAGTAGGCGTAGCCCGCGAGCTCGGCGCCGTAGCAGGAGCTCGTTGACGCCTCGGCCTCCGCGGGATCGGGGCGCGCAAGCATCAGCGCACACGTCAGGACGGTTGCGAGCACGAAGAAGACCCCTCGCGGGGTCGGCAGGTAACGGATGGGGCTCTCTCTTCCGGCCCCCCCGCCACGGAGGAGGCTAGGGGTCAGTGAGGGGCCGGCCCGCGAGAAAGGAGGGGGCGCGGACCGACCCGGGAAAGGGCGGCGGACTTAACCCGTCCGCCCGAGGGCCCGGAGCCCATTGCCGGGGTTTCGCCGGGCGTCTAGCCGCGCGCCGGCCTGGGCTGGGGCAATGCCCCATGCTGGGTGAGAGGGCTCGAACCCACGACCTGCGGTTTTGGAGACCGCTGCTCTACCGACTGAGCTACCACCCAAGGGCCGCGGCGGGCGTTCGCATACCGGAACACCCCCCGCCGTTTCCAGTTCGATCAGGCGTTCACGAACTCTTCGGCGGTCCTCCGTCCCTTGCCAAGGTTGCACGGCGGACACGCCAGCGCGATATTCCACCAGCCGTCGTCGCCGCTTCGACTCAACGGGACCATGTGCTCGACGTGGAAGACGCCCTCCAACTCCGCCTCGCAGTAGGCGCACAGCCCGTCCTGGTCGCGGTACATCTGCGCCACCTCTTCGGCCGTGTGGGAACCTTCGGCCGCCGCCTGCTGGGCCCTGTACGCCCGGTTGTAACCGTGGACGGCATCGGGGTTCGCCGCACGCCACCGCTTGCCGTACTCTTCCCCGTACTCCGGGTGGGCGTCTGCCCATTCCTTCTTTCGGGCTTTCTGGTCCGGACGCTTGGCCCGCTCGCGCTCGTACTCTCGCTTTCGCTCCGCTTGCTCCGGCGGGAGCACCAAGCCCCGCTTACGAAGCCGATCCCGCCATTGCTCGGCCGTGGGCGTACCGACCGTCGGCTCGCATGCGCTACAGACAGGCGGCCGCGCGGCCTCGCCGATCTTTCGAGCGAAGGTCTTGAAGCAAGAGAGTGGTTTGAGCTTTGAGCAGGCGACGCAACGACGCCCCTTGATATACTTCCGCCGCATCCAGACCTCGATTCTGGTTGCCGGGTCCGGGGTGCTACCAACACCGCCTTCTCGGAGACGCCGTTTTCCTCTTCTGGCCGCGTCCCGGCTTCCGGGCGCAGCATTCGAACGTAGCGAATACTAGCCGGGTCCATCTGCGTTTGTCAAGTCGCCCTACGGTCGGCGTCGTCCACGAGCATCTCCCACGGGAACCTCACCCCCCAAAGGGCGCTCTTCCTGAGGGCCGCCCGGACGGTCTCGCGGTCGCGCTTGAACTCGGCGGCGAGCTGACGGACGGCGGCGGGCTGGGAGTGATAAGCGCCCCTGAGGACGGCGAAGCGCTCCCTGATCTCCCCGTCGCGGTTGCGGGCCTCTTCCGTGCGGTCCTGGTGGTGGGCCTCCAGCCTGTTGGAAGCGCGTATGTCCTCGTCGACCTCCAGCATGAACTCGTCGGAGACCGTCTGCTCGAGGACCTTCTCGAAGGCGTCGCGGGCGAGCTCGCAGACCTGGCGCACGGAGACGAGGTCGACGGGCTCGCGCAAGAGCTTCTTCATCTTCTTCTTGTCGGCGGAGTCCTTCACGAGCTTCTCCAGGCGCTCCAGCTCCACCATGCCGCCGGCGGCGTTCTCCGAGAGGAGGACCTGGCGGGCCGCCGATGCGCGCAGGGGGTGCTGCTCTGGGAGCCACTCCAGCCACAGCCCCAGAAGGTAGTCGTCGGTCAGCGCGCGGCGGCGCTGCTCGTCGGAGGCCCGGCCCTTCAGGCGCCGCGCCTCGTAGTACGCGTCGATGCGGTCCTGCGAGCGGGCGTTCAGCAGGACGTTGCCCCCGCGCTTGGTCTTGTCCATCGGCGTCTCGGGGTCTATGCGTCCCTGTATGCGGTTCGGGTAGTCCGCGTCCAGCCACCACCTGAGACGCGGCCCGTTGTGCTCCCTAAGCCCCACCGCTCTCCTTCCCCTCGACCTCGGAGAGATCTATGCGCTCCCCGTAACGGTTGTAGGGCACGAGCGTGGCCTTCGGGGGAGGCGCCAGGTCCGCCCCTCCGAGCCGGACGTTGCCGTGGACGCGCATGCCCCTCGCGCCCTCCGGCAGCCCCTGTTCCCGGGCGATCTCGACGCTGGGGTACACGTAGCCGACGTGCGACGTTTGCGGGTGCCCCTTCGGCCACCTGCCCGTCGCCTTCCAGTACATCGCCGCGAGCCGGTCCACTTCTCGGTTGCGGAATACCTCCGACTCGCGGTTGATGCTGAGCAGGTTGTCGATGCGCTCGCGCTCGTTGCCGAGCTCCCACACGTCGAGGTTGCGAGCCTTCAGCCACGCCTCGAAGCGCCCGACCGGCTCGGCGAGGAACATGATCCTGTACCCCCACGAGGCCACCTTGTGGCCCGCGTTCGTGATCAGGTTGCTAAGCACGTCGTCTCCCCGTCTTTCTCCTGTAGCCCCAGATCGGCCTCCCGTTCACGCCGACGACCTGCGCCCCCACGAGTGCTCTCGCGCAAGACGGGACCACGGCCCGCCAGAACGCCGGACGCGACCTCCCGATCTCTTCCTCCAAGCTCCGGAGGCCCGGGAGCAACCGCCCGGCGAGCTCGACCACTTCCTTGCAGAGCCTCGCCCACAGCACCCTGAATGGACCGAGCATTTGTTCCACGGCCGTGTCCTCGGACCAGCGACGCCTCACGATCGCCCTGGTGAACTGCAGGGCTTCCAAGCGGTCGAACAGGGCGTCCTTCCTCGCGTCCGGTACGGGGCTAGCGTAGGCGACGTCTACGGCCTCCTTCGCCGCCTCTATCCGGCGGTCGAGGCGCTCGAGTTCGCGCTCCCTGCTCATCCCCACACGATCCACACGATCGCGACGACGGTGGTGCACACCATCCCCAGCGAGATGAGTCCGCGCCAGGCAGCGCCCGCGTCGACCGGCTTCTTCTCGACCTTCCTGCCGCCGTTCTCGCTCACGTCAGCGGTCCCCTTCCTTCAGGTTCTCTTCCATCGTCCGCTGCATCGCGTCCAGGGCCTCCCGGTACGCCTCGTCGTGGCCCTTCTCCTCGACCAGCTCGCGGTAACGCTCCCGGAACACGGCCGCCAGGTGCTCCGCGAGCTCGTCGCGTTTTCCCTTCGGGGACGTCACTTGGCGGGCCTCCTCACGCTCCAGCACCACCACACCAACATCTGCAGCTTGTGGGCCGTCCACAAACCGCCGTCGAAGCGGAACACGTTGGACACCGAGACCTCTTTGCCGAAACGCTCGACGAAGGGACGGAGCAGGCGGGGAGCGGGCCTCCGCGGCCCCACGACGGTCAACTCCTGCATGTGGAACTCGCTCATCCGGCCCACACCCTCTCCGGCCACCGCTGCAAGATGACCTCTGAGCCGTGGTGCTTCTCCAGCCAACAGATCGCCCTGTCCACGTCGTCCATCTTTTCGTCCCCGAGCCAACTGCGGCGGCCGTAGAGCAAGTCCGTCTCGTCTAGGACGTGCAAGTCGTTGCCGGTCGGGCGCTCGTAAACGTAGAAGAAGGTGCCGTTGGGGGAGAGGTACAGCGTCTGGGCGTAATTGCCCTCCACCTGCTGGACGCCGCCCCGCTGGTCGCGGTACTCCGGCAGCCAGTGCTCGTGCCGGTGGATCAGCTCCGCCGTCTCCGTGTCGTACAGCTTGCCCTTCACTATGGCCTTCACGCCGCCTTCTCCTTCCTTCTTGCCTCCAACGCCCTGCGCACCATCGCCACGGCGGTGCCGTCCCGTAGCATGCTCGGAGGGAAGCGTTGGACGTTCCAGCCCATGCTCTGCGCGAGGTTGTACTTTTCGCAGTCCCTCCTGAAGCCCTCGGGCGTCGTGTGGCGGCTCTTCCCGCCCCCGTGGCCCGTGCCGCCCTCCACCTCGATCGCGATCTTCTCGTCGGGGTAGGCGGCGTCGAACCTGAAGTCCCGGTCCTCCATGAAGACGAACTCCGTGACGGGCTCGGGCAGCTTCGCCGCCTTCAGGTCGAAGAGGAGGCCCCGCACGAGGCTGTGCTTGTAGTCGGCCTGGACCTCCTTGATCGTCGCCCTGTTCTTCTCCCTCACCGCAGCCCCTCGGGAAACAGCAGGACGGAGGCCTTCGCGCGCCCCGGCCTCGGGTACTCGACCAGCCCGAGCGCACGGAGCTCGGCGAGCCGGTCGCGGAAGGCCGAGGAGCGGTCGCTCTGCCCGGCGGCGTGGGCCAGCTCCTCGCGCGAGAGGCTGTTCGGGTGGCGCTCGACGAGCGCGGCGACGATCCGGGCGGAGGCGTCCTGCAGGTGCGCGTACCAGGCGCGGTGCAGGTCCCCCACGGTGCGCGGCGCCGCGCGGCCGTCGCGGGGAGCCTCTGCCCTCCCGCTCGCCGTCAGGGCCACCACCCCTCCGGAGGGGTAGGTGATCAAGCCGGCGGCGTTGAGCGCGGCCAGGTGGTCTCGGAACGCCGAGGACCTGGGGCCCTGGCCGGCGAACACCGCGAGGTTGTTCCGCGGCAGGGAGCGCACCCCGAGGTCCTCCAGGTCCTTGAGCGCCTTGAGGATTCGCCGGCGCGCCGGCGGCAGGGCCCCCTCGGCGCGGGACTCGGGCTCCGGGGCGGGCGGGGCGGCGTCCTCCGCGGGCTCGGCGCGCTCGGGGGCGCCGGCCGGCTTCTCCGGGACCCCCAGGCGGGCCACGAGCTCGTCCGCGTATCCCCGGGCCTCTTCCATCGCGGCGCGCAACCGCCCGTTCTCCTCCTCGAACCACCGGGACCTGTCGCCGGCGTACCCGGCGGCCGCCTCCGCGCTCGCGAGCTCCCGCCTCAGGCGCTCGACCTCGGCGTCCGTCGACGCGGGGCGTTCGGCGCCGGCGTCGTCCGGCTCCTCCTCGGGGAGCGAGGCGGCGAGCTTCTGGAGGACCTCGGCGAGCGCCTCGGGGCGGGGGCGGCGGGAGCGCCGGACCGTCCTCCCCTCGCCGTGCGTGGTCGAGACGTCGCCGCTTCGGACCAGCACGACGCCCTTGGCCGGGATCGCCGGCCCGAAGGCGAAGAAGTGGCCCGGGGGCAGCTCCTGCAGGGCGGCGCGGCCGGAGCGGTCGAACCCGAGGGCGTCCCCGGCGCGCCGGACGTCCGTGTCGAGCGTGGTCAGGCCGATGAGCTTGTTCTGCAGGCCCCCGGCGGCCCCCTTGTCCAGGTCGGAGAGGCGCTGCACGGCGAGGACGGCGCCGAGGCCCCTCTTCCTCCCCCTCTTCACCAGCGAGTTGATCGCCGCGCTCGCGCCCGAGGCGCTCCGCTCTGGCGCCAGGCGCTCGGCCTCGTCCACCACCACGAGGCGCGGGCCCCACATCGAGCGCGGCAGGCTCAAAAGCTCCTCGAGGAATAGTCTCACGAAGCGCTGCTGGTCGTCCTCGTCGAGGTCGAAGAGGTCCAGGATCGCGGACGCCCCGAGCTCGGAGAGCCTCCGGCACAGGGCCTTCGCCGTGCCCGGGCGGGCGGGGAGGTCCCCCTCGCCCTCCGTGGCGCTCACCAAGACGTACGGGTAGCGCTCGCGCAGGGAGGCGAACTCGCCCTCCACGTCGAAGAGGACGTGCGGGAGGCGGCCGTGGGTCTCCTCGAGGAGGTAGCGGATCATCCACGACTTGCCGCCGCCCGACTCCGCTTGGATGAGGAGGCGGCTCGACACCAGCCGGTCCACGTCCACGGCGAGCTCGCCCTCGGCCCCCTCGCGGCCGAAGCGCAGCACGGGCGAAACGGGATCCCCGCCGGCTACCACGAACCCTCTTCCCTGTCGAACGGCTCTTCCTCGAACGACTCCCCCTCGTACTCGCTTCGGCGCTCCGGCTCCCTCGGCGCCGGCAGCTCCCAGCGCTGCACGGGGGCGGGCTTGTTGTACGCCGCCACGGCCCGGGCCACCTCCTCGGTGGTCGGGGTCAGGGCGTAGACGGCCGAGGTGTTGTAGAGCTGGGTGGCGATCCGGTCGTCAGCCTCGCCCTCGGCGTCCGGCACGTCGATGCGCACGAAGGCCGTCCCCGCGAGCTCCTGCTCGGAGACGTAGCCGCCGAGCCGCCTGTGGCCGAACAGCTCCAGGATCGCCCAGCCCTCGAAAGCCTGCTTCTCGTCGCTCAACCCTTGCTCCCTTCGTCGTTGCGGGGAAACGCCGCGTCGATCCTGTCCCTGATCTCCAGGAGGATCTGCGCCATGCGGTGCCACATCCGGTAACGCGCCGCCTTCACCAGGTAGCGCTCGGCCTTCTCCTCCGCTTCCCGCCACCGTTCCATGGCGAAGGCGATGCGCTCCTCCGGCGTGGCGTCCCCGGACGTCTGGGCGATCTCGATCGCTCCCTTCCAGGCATCGAGCGTGGAAAGCTCGCGCAGGAGCTCCTCGGCCCGCGCGGAGGCGTGCTGACCGCCCACCACGGCGGCGTAGAGCCCCGGGAACCGTCCGCCTAGGTAGACCCCGAGGTCCTCGTCCTGGAGCGCCGCGTGGACGGCGTTCAGGGCCTCCAGCATCGCGCCCTGCTCCGCCACCAGCCCCTCGTATTGGCCGAACAGGTAGACGACGTCCTCCCTGAACCCCTCGACCACGAACCCGACGACGCGTCCGTCCACGAACTCCACGTCGTCCTCGGGGTATTCGCGCAACCGCTCGCGGATCTCCGCGAGGCGCGCGTCGCGCTCCCAGAAGCGCTCCCACCTCCTCACGTTAGGCACGCTCATCTACCCCTTCGCTTCACCAGTTCCGACGCGTCCAAGAGCGCGAAGACCTCCCAGGACGTCGCCTCCGACGAGTCGTAGGGCTTCTCGGCGTTGGCGGGGTTGGGGTCCCACACGACCTCCCCGTCCCGGCAGACCACCGCGTGCTCGTAGGGCCCGTTCCTGCTGGGGACGGTCCCGATCGTGTAACCCTCAAACGGCCTGTCGTCACCCTCGCCGCGGACGAGGTTGTAGGTGGTAAGCCCCCGCTCGCGGAACCACCCCCCCCACGCCTCGTTCCATCCGTCCTCGCCGTTGTCGTTGGGCGCAACGTCCGGAACGTCCTCGAGCGCGAGCTCCAGGATCGACGCCACGCAAGCGGCGTAGCAGTTGCCGGCTTCCTCTCGGGGGGCGTCCGGCCCCCCGGACCTGGTCTGAGCAACCGGGATCATCGGGCTCTCCTCTCGTCGTCCTCCGCGTCGGTGCAGCCCAGCCACCTCGCCGGGTCGGCGTAGGGGTCGGGGCCGCTGATCATCTCCTCGTGCCAAACGCGCCGCGCGGCCCGGAAGTCGGAGGCCTCGACGGCCCTCTGCTCGGTCTCGCTCACGTCCCGCGCTATCCCCACCACGAGCCCCGCCTCACGCGCCGCCAGAACATGCGTGACTCCAGCCGCGCCAAGACTCCTATCTCGGGTAGGATCTTGTACGCCGCCCGGCGGGGTCCGTACACCATGCGCCAGAGGCGGTAGTCCTTGCGCGTCTGGCGCCCGGTGCGCGCGGCCGCATCCCAGGCGCAGAAGAGGACGTAACGGATGGGACCGTGGCGCCGACGCGACGGGTTGTACCAGCTCGCCCCCGGCGCCCCCCGCCAGAAGCGGAAGAGCCAACGCGCCGTGGCCCACGGCTCCCGCCAGTCGAAAAACACCCAGCCGCCGTGGTCGAACCGCTCGGTGTAGGGCGTCCAGTACCAACCGCGCTTGTCCATCTTTCGTATCAAGCTCCGCTCCCTCCCGCGTACTCGACCTCGGATATCGTGCACATCACCACGCCCCGCTCTCCGCGCGACATCGGCAGAGGGGTTCCCCGCAACTGCGCGTCGTCCAGCCTCACGAGGACCTCCCGCCGGCCAGCACCTCGCCGGTGTGCACGTCGACGACCCGGCCGTTGTGCTCCAGGGTGGCCCTGACCCCACCCCCGTCCGGCGTAGCGCGGTCTAGCGCATCCTCGCCGCCGCCCTCCTCCTGGACGCCCCCGGCCTCGTCGACCGCGTCGAGGGAGAGCTGCTCGACCCCGGCCCTCACGAACTCCTCCAGGTCCTCGCGCCAGAGCCCGTGCCTCTTCACCACGTCGCGAAAGCCCGAGACGTCCGGCCCGACCACCGCCAGCTTCGTGTTGCCCTCCTCGTCCCACTCGATCTCGCAGGAGCACAAAGCCTCGTCGATCAGCGCCTCCCTGCCCTCCTCCGTCAGCTTGCTCCACGCGTCCTCGGCGACCTCCAGGACGAAGAGGTCGTGCGGCTGGTCGCCGTACTCGTGGGCCTCGGTCGGGCTGGCGAAGCGCCGGACCGACTCGGCGAAGATCAAAAAGGCGTTCAGCCCCCCGATCTTCTTCGCCCTCGCCCAGACCTGCCGCCCCTTCGACGTCGGCACCTTGTCGACGAACACCGCCGTAACCGTGACTCCCTGGAGGTGTCCGTGGTGTTCGCCGATCAGCCGGTCCGCGACCTCCTGCGCCTTCCTCGCCAGCCTGAAGCTCATCTGCTCCCCTTCCTCTCGTCGTTGATCCGCATCGCCATCTCCGCGCCGTACCAAGCCCCTCCGAAGACCTCCTCGTGCCTGTAGATCAGCTTCCCGCAGCGGATCTGGTAGTCCCAGCCGTCCCGCACCAGCCGCACCGTCGTCGCGTCGGGCTTCGGGGCGTTCGCGGGCTCCTCTGCGAGCCTGAGCCGTCCGGCGGCCCGCGTCGGGCTCGACTGCCGTTGTTGGTGCTCGAAGAGCCTCCTCGCCTCGCTCACGCGACCCTCCTGAGCTTTTTGAGGCCCGAGAGGACGCACTGGCGGGCGCGCTCGTTGGAGAGGCCCATCTCCTCGGCGACCTCGACGAGCTTCTTCTCCTCGGCCCCCTCGCCGAGGCCGAACCGCGCGACGACGGCCTGCCGCTCGCGGGCGGTGAGCATGTACCAGGCCTTGCCGAGGATCTGGCGCAGGGCGAGCGACCCGAGCGCCTCCTCGTAGCCCTTTTCGCTCGACACCACCCACCCCTCGTAGCGACCGCCGCCTTCGGGCCCGTCCGCGGAGCGCATGGATTGGAGGCTCGACGCGGCGGACGTCGCGGCCTCGAGCTGCGCCCTGGCGTAGGGGCGAAGGCGCCCGGCGTCTTTGGCGGGGGTGCCGGGCGAGCCGTAGGCGAGGCCCCTCGGCACGTGCGCCGCGTAAGACGCGTTGAGGAGGTCGAGGACGGCGAAGCGGGCGCAGGAGAAGGCGTAGGAGCGGAACGAGGACTTCTCCGGCCGCCACGTCCCGAGGCCCGCGAGCATCGCCGCCATCGCCTCCTGCCTCGCGTCGTCGCGCTCCACCCCCCTGACCATCGCGGCGCCCGCGTGCTTGGCGGCCAGGGCCTCCGCTATCCCGCCGAGGTGGCCGGCGAGCTCCTCGAGCGCTTCGCGGTCCCCGGCGCGGGCCCGACGGGCGAGCAGGTCGACGAAGGCCACGCTCACCGGGTCGGCGAAGTGGCGGGCGGCGCGGCGACCGTACCAGCCCTCGACGCGGCCGTCGGTCTTGGGGCGCCGACCCGGCGGCCTACCGTAGCCGATCGGGCTCACGCCGAGAACCTCCTGCCGTCGGAGATCCAGAGGCCCGCGTCGAGGTAGAGCGTGGCCTCGAACAGGGAGCCGTGGCGGTTCTTCTCGAGCGCGATCTCGAGCTCGTCCTCGGGGGCGTCCTCGTAGTGGCTCGTCCGGAACAGCATGGCGACGACGTCGGCGTCCTGCTCGATTTGCCCGCTCGCCCTCAGATCGGAGAGGATCGGCCGCTTATGCTTGCCGCCGCGCTGCTCGTTGGCGCGGGAGAGTTGCGCCGCCGCGACGACGGGTATGCCGAAGTCCTTCTTGATCCGGTCGAGGTCGAAGGAGATCCTCGAGACCTGCTCGTAGCTCGACGCCTCCCTCGCCTCGGGCTCGGGCATGAGCCTCTGGAGGTAGTCGACGACGAGGAGGTCGGGCTCGTACCTCAAGACGTTGCGCCTCACGTCGGCGACGGTCTGCGTCCCCCGGTCGTCGACGTAGAGGGCGCACCCGGCGAGCTTCGTCGCCTCCCGGACGATGCGCTTCGCCTCCTCGTGCGTGATCTTCCCCTCCTCCACCCGCTCGCCCGAGACCCCGGCCGAGGCGGTGGCGAGCCTCCTCAAGTAATCCTCGAGCCCCATCTCGGGGCTCTGGAGCAGGACCCTCTTGCCCTGCCTCGCGACCGTCGCCGCGATCTGCGCGCAGAGGAGCGACTTCCCGGCGCCGGGGCGGCCGGCGACGAGGTAGAGCCTGCCGGGGTTCAGGCCCTTCACCGCCCGATCGAGCTTCGGGATGCCGGTCCTCAGGCCCGTGACGCCGCCGTGCTCGCGCGCCTCGTCGAGCCAAGCGACCAAGTCGTCGACGCCCTCCGCTATGGCCCTCGCCCCGCCCTTCGGGTCGCGCCTCACGACGCCCTCGAGCTCGGCCATCGCCCTCTCGGGGGCGCTCTCGTACGTCTCCGGCTCCCCGGAGAGGCACGCCTCCTTCAGCCTGTCCGCCGCCGCCAGCGCCCGCCTCGCGCGGCTCGCGGAGAGGACGATCTCGGCGTAGCGGAAGGCGTTGACGGCGGTCGGGACGCTCTCGATGAGGGAGAACAGGGCGCCGCGGTAGTCCTTGCCCTTCGGCAGCTTCTCGGCGACGAGGAGGTGGTCGATCTCGTCGTGCTCGCGGGCGGCGGCGCGGATCGCCTCCCACAAGACCCGATGGCCCTCCCGCCAGAAGTCCTCGGCCTCGAGCTCCCCGACGAGGCGCGAGAGGGCGGCGTTGCTCACGAGGCACGCCCCGAGGACGGCCCGCTCTGCGTCCAGGTCGAAGGCGGGCTCCCCCGCCGCCGAGACTCGCCCCGTCACAGCACCCTCTTCCTGCCGCGGGCACGGGGCCGTTCGTCGCCGTCCCGCTCGGCGGCCCTGGCGGCGTCGGACGCCGCCCAGTTAGCGAAGGTGCGGCTCGGCTTCTTGTAAGGCCCTGCCGCGCCGGTCCTCACCTTGAACGCGAGCGAGGTCGCGGTCGCCAAGGCGTCGACGCCGGGGTAGGTCCTCCGCACGTCGGCGACGAGCTCGAGCGTCTTCGCCTCGGGCTTGTCCCAGCCCTTCACCGAGAGGAGGGCCTCGACGGTGAGGCGCGTTTCCTCGTCGAGGCAGGAGAGCTTCGGCCCTTGGTTCTCCTCGCGCGCGCTCCCTGACGGTTCACTGACGGTTACTCCTGACGGTTCGGGTGGCACCGGCGCCCCTGCCCCGGGGGGGTCATTTGCCCCTGGGGGGGAGGGCTGTTTGCCACCCCCCCGTTGCATATTGCCACCCCCCTTCGGCCCTCGGAGGGGGGCAATTTGCTACCCCTCCGAGGGTCAGGCGCCACCTCCTCGGCCTGTTGTTGTCGGGGTCCTTCTGCTCTACGGGCTCCATGAGGTCGCCGTCCTCGAGCTCGCGGGTTACGCGCCTGACCTGGTCGCGGCTGTAGCCGGTCTTAAGGGCCACGCGCCCGAGCGACGGGTAGACGTGCTCGCCGTCGTCGTCGGCGTGGTCGGCGTAGGCGAGGAGCACGAGCTTCTGGTTCGGGGGCAGGTCCAGGCCCCACACGAGCGACATCTGCTGCACGCTCACGACCGGCCCGCCTTCCTCCGCGCGGCGTCCTCGAACGCGCCCGCGAGGTACATGAGCTCGTGCTGATCCGAGCCCTCCTCGACGTAACGCACCAGCGCCTTCAGGGCGTCCCTGCGCCTATCTGGGAGCTTCGTGTCGGGCGTCTCCTCGACGGCCCTCAATACCGGCCTCTCGCCGCTCAAAACAGCCTCCCTCCCAATGCCTTCGCGGCGACCGGGTTGATCCACAGGACCTCGGTCCTCACCTGCCCCTTCTCGGCCAGCGCCCGCTTGGACGCGCGAACCCAGTCGTGCTCGCCCTCCATGCGCCGGTAGATTGGGTGGTCGTATCCCGACAGCAGCACCGACCCCGGGTGCTCGGCCAGCACCGCCAGCAGCTCCTCGTGCTCCTCGTCGGTCATCTCGTGCTCGTAGACCTTGCGCCCTTTGCGCCGCTCCATCGTCGAGGACACGTAGGGCGGGTCGGCGTAGACGAGGACCTCCGGGCGCCGGAAGCCCCCGATCACCTCGACGGCGGGGCGGGACTCGATCTGCGCCCCCTTGAGCCGCGCCGCCGCGGCGGCGATCCTCGGCGGGAGGTTGTCGCGCCACTGCCTGTAGGGGACGTGCGTCGGCGCCTTCTCGCTCGCCCTCACGACGCGCCAGCCGTTCTTGTACTGGTCCGCCGCGGAGCCGTGCCCCTGCCAGGTCCTCACCAGGAAACGGCGCGCCCTCTCGACGGGCCCGAGGGATTCCTCGCGGTCGTACGAGAGCTCGTACTCCTCCCTCGACCACGGCGTCAGCTCCACGAGGCGGGCGAGCTCGTCGGGCGAGTCGCGCAGCACGCGGAAGAGGTTGACGACGTCGCCGTAGGCGTCGTTGATCGTCTCCAGGCGGCACGGGTCCTTGCGGAAGAAGACCGCGCCGGAGCCGAAGAAGGGCTCGACGTAGACCTCGTGGCGGGGCATGTGGGCGATGATCCAGTCGGCGAGGCGCCACTTCGCACCCGGATACTTCAGGACCGGACCGATCACCCTACCCGTCCTCCGGGCTCAGCTCGTCTATGAGCTCGTTCGCCTCGTCGAAGGAGAGCTCGTCGATCGAGATCCCGCGCCGCTCCTCCAAACGCTCCGACCCGTCCTCGACGCCCGCGAGGTCCTTGGCGAGCTGGCGGACGAGGTCCTTCTGGCTCTTCCTCGCGGGCCTCACCGCCTTCGGGACGTCCTGCGCGGCCCCCTTCATGTCGCCGAAGTCGGGGACGGCCTCCTCGTCGTCCGCGCTCGTCTCCTCGACGGCGGGCGCCTCCTCCTTAACGCGCTTGCGCTCCTGGAGGCTCTCGATCCACGAGCTCACCTTGCTCGCGGGCCACTCCTCTACGGGTCCGTGGCGCTCCTCGATCTTCTCGCGGTTGACCTTGAGGTCGCGCATCAGGCCCTTGAGGTAGCCGGACTGCCTCTCGGAGGCCGGCCCCTCCTCGACGACCTCTGCGTCCTCGACCGGCCCCCCGTCTTCCTCCTGCTGAGTGTGCGCTTCGCGGCCGTCCGGCTCGGGGTTACGCGACTCCGGCATCGAGAGGAGTTCGCCGTCCTCGTTCACCTCCGCGCCCAACTCCTCGACCGAGTACGCGAGTCCGGCCAAGGCGTCCTCGAACATGCTCCGGCCCAGCTCGGTTTTGGCGCGGGCCCTGAGCATCGCACGCGTGTAGTTCTTCCACGAGCTCTTGCCGAGGAGCCCCGCCCTTCTGGCGTCCTCGACGGTGAACGTGACGCGCTGGGGGTGGCGCGGGTCGTCGGCGCGCACCCCCTCGACGGTGCAGCTTTCGTTCGTGGACTCGACGACGCGCATCTTGTGGCCCGCGCGCCTCACCAGGACCCCGAGCGCCTGCTCGGAGGGCGCGGGCGTGCCCTGTATGACCGTGATGTTCTTGAGGGCGAACATCGGCTGGAGGCCGAGCTCGCGCGCCGTGAGGAGTATCGCCATCGCCTGCTCGGGCTTCGTGATGGACTGCGGCAAAAGCCCGCTCTTGATCTGCGTCGCCCCCAGACTCTTCGCCGCCTCCGCCTGCTTCGCCACCTCTATGAGGTTCACCGTGCCCCTCGCCGGGGCGCCGCCGCCCTCTATGACCGCGAGCTCGCTAGCCATGCTTCTTCTCCTTTTCGTCCAGCCACCTGCACAAGAACACCACCGCGATCCCCCACGCGGATGCCTCGCTCCAATCGCCTGCGCCAGCGTTCCACAGCGCCATGAGGAGCGCCCCGAGCATCGGCGCGAGCAAGAGCGCCACCGCGAGGTTGCCGTCCTCCTCCGGCCTAAGCTCGCGCCCGCTACGCCTTTTGGTCACCGGACCCCCGCCTTTCTCTCGTCCATGCCGGCGTGAAAACTGAGGCGGTACGCCGCGTGCTGGGCTTGGCTCGCCCTCATCGGAGGGGGCGAGAACGGGCGCCCCTCCCTGCCCTCGCGCCTCCCGCGCTCCTCCAGGGCCGCCAGCGCGAAGACCGCGACCCGGTCGCCTCCCCTGCGGCTCACGACGCCTCCCGCATCTCTTCGGCGATCTCTCGCGGAGCCTCGCAGCGGCAATGCTTCCTGAGCTCCCCGGACGCGAGCCACAACGGCCAGTGCAGGTCCTCGACGCCGCGCTCCTTTAGGGCCTCGGCGAGCTTCTCCGGCCGCACCCCGAAGGCCAGAAGACACGCCTTCAAGGTCTCGGTGCCTCCGTCTATGGCCCTGACGGCCGAGCCGTGCTTCGCCGGGCGCGCGTAGCGCCTCTCCTGTTCTCGGGCCCCCTCCCTGCACGCTTCGCAGCGGCACCCCTGGCGGTAGGCCGTCGTCGTCCCGTGCTCTGGCTCGACGCCGTGGGAGCGCCTGAGGTGTATGGCGACGCCGCGAGGCGTGTCGAAGACCCGCGTGCAGCGCGGGCAGGCGTTGCCGACGCCCGGGCTCATGGTGCTCCTCGTCTTGCTCAAGAGGCCCTCCTTTCGCATTCGGGACACCCCATGCTGTCGAGCACCCCGAACTCGCACCAGCCGCACGACCAGCAGCAGACGTGGCCGTGCTCCGAATAGGGTTGCTCTAGGCCGCAGCGCAAGCACCCGCGTATGGGCTCGTGGCCGTGGATGTCGTCGTGGGCACAGCGGATCACCAGATCGGGGCGGCTCACGACCGACCTCCCCCGAGCCGCCGTCTCGCGTCGATGCCCCACTTCCGACACGCCCGGACTGCGTTGCGAAGCTCGGCGAACGTCAGCAGGCCGAGCAGCGACAGGCGGCGGGCGTCGTAGAGCGCGTGGTGCTTGCGGCAGAGGTTGACCACCGCGTCGGCGGGGACGACCTTCCGGCGCTTCGTCGCCTTGTCGTCCTGGTAGGCGCGCCCCACCGTGTGGGCGAGCTGCGTCTCCGGGTCGCCGCAGACGAGGCAGGGTCCGCGCTTCCCGTTCGGCCACTCCCTCTTCGGCTGGCTCGGCTTCGTCGGCGAACGCCTCGGGCCCTTGCCCCGCTTCATCGGCGTCTTCCTGGCTATCGGAGTGCGCTTCACGGCCGCTTCCTCTCGGGCCGGATCACCAGCACCAACAGCGACCCCTTGGAGCGGCACAGCCCGCACTCGGGGCCGAAAGTCCGTCCCGAGAAGCCCATGCAGGCGGGGCAGACCTCGCGCCCGCCCGAGCAGACACCACGCGGCTTCTTGCGCTCCGGGGCCTTCACGACGCCCTCCCCTCCGCGTGGGCCAGGATGCATAAGCCGGCCCAGCGGCCCATCGCGGGGACCACCGCGTTGCCTAGTCCTTTAAGCTGCTCCACCCGACCGGGAAACCCATCAACCACTCGACCCACCGGGGGTTCAGCTGCCCACCGACCTCCTTCTGCAAGACCGAATGCCGATCGGAGGATTCGCGGTTCTTCCAGTCGGTCGCGGTGGGCGACTCCCACCGCGACCGCTCCATCTCCTTGACCACCGTCGCGAGCCCGTCCGCGCTCTTCTCGGAGAGCCCCTTGCGGTTGTGGTTGCCCATGACGGTCGGCGTCGGGTACTTGCGGACCGCGCCCGTGAGCGTCGGGTTCCCCCGCTTGAAGGTGCCGCTTCCCCTCCCCGAGTCCGACGCGGTCGGCGTCGGCCACGAGGCCTTCGCCTCCGCGTAAGACGGTCGATTCGGGTCGTCGCCCGCGAACCGCGCCTGCTCCATGTCGCCGACGGTCGCCATGCTGCTCGTGGGGGTGGGAAAGCTGTCCTCTCTGGCCATCTGCGAGAGCGTGGGGCGCCGCGCCGCGTCCGGGGACGAGGACCTGTTCGAGCCGCCCTCGCTCGCCGTGGGCGTGGGCAACCACAACGACCCTATATCTGAGGTGCGGGGCACCAAAGGACGCCGCGGGAACAGTCTCCCACTCCGCATCGTACCCGAGGGCGGAAAGGCCCCCGAGAACCCGTCCCATCCCCCGCCTAAGCAACCCTGGTACGTTCTCCACGACGACGTAGCGGGGTCGTACCACGCCGAGGATGCGCTCGAACTCGGGCCAGAGCCAGCGGGGGTCCTCCTCCCCGAGCCCCTTGCCCGCGTGGCTGACGGGTTGGCAGGGGAATCCTCCGGCCACAACGTCAACGGGGGCGAGTTCTCGTCCATCGACCTCCTTCACGTCGGCGCGGCGGAACACGCTCGGCCAGTGCTTTTCGAGCACGCGTCGGCAGTAAGGGTTGACCTCCACCTGCCAAGCGCACTGCATGCCCGCCTGCTCCAGCCCGAGGTCGAGGCCGCCGAGGCCGGTGAAAAGGCTCCCGAACCTCATCGGCTGCCCCTCTCCCTTACGGCGGCGTTGTGCTACCGCCGAGCCGCACCCACACAAGCACGAAGAGTTAGCCAAGGCGCCGGCCCCCGAGTCGTCTTCTGGCCCTGTGCTTGCCGAGCACCCGAATGGCGTAACGCAGTTCCGACACGAAAAGCTTCCCGAGCAGGGAGAGGTTGCCGCGGTCGAAGTCGGCGTGGCACCACAGGCAGAGCGGGCAGATGGCGGCGGCCGGAACGTAGCGCAACCTCGCCCCGCGAGGGCCGCGAACGAGCGGGTCGTAGCGTCGGGGAACGAGGTGCGCCCTCTGGAGTTCTTGCTCGCCGCCGCAGTTCCTGCAGCAGCCTTCGGCCTCCATCTTCCTGTTCGCGTCGCCCCAGTCCCTGACGGGTTGGCTCTTCGCCATGGCGCTCCTTTTGGGCGTCACGACGGGCGCTCCCACCTCGGCGCGCTCCCGACGGCCTTTGCCCAAAGGAACGCCGCGTCCACGACCCTTTCGGCGTCCTCGGAGTAGAACGGCAACTCGCCCGGCCCCTTGTTCGCGTCGTAGGCCCGAACCTCGACGCGGTCGCGCGAGGCGAGCCAGACCATCTCCACGAAGACCGGCGGGCCGGAGGTCGTGAAGTCCTCGTGGACCTCGGGGCCGAGCACTGCGGCCTGGAGGAGCCTGTCGTGGGCGGGGCCGAGGGGCGGCCTCACGCCGCCGCCTTGGGGAAACCGGCGAGGTCCATCCTCGCCATGAGGGCGTCGTTGTAGGAGAGGCACACCGCGACCACTCTGGAGCGCCTGCCGCCCCGGTACTCGACGAGGTCGAACATCTCGCCGAAGCGGGAGTCGTGGCGGGCCTCTACGCGGTGCTCGACGCGCTTCGAGTCGGCGATCATGGCCGCCACCGTGTGGGCGCAGCACCCGAGGCCCGAGCAGGAGAAGTCCGGGCAGGTGCAGGAGTCGCCTTCCCCGGAAAGCCTCACGAACCTCTTGAGGCCGGGGCGGGAACGCGACGGCACCGAGTAGCGCGCCTCCGCCCCCGAGCCGCCCAAAAAGGCCATCCCCTCGTGATGGTCGGCGAAGAGGGCGATTCCCGAGCGTATCCGCCTGGCGATCCCCTCCCCAATGCCCCTCGTCGTCGGTATACTTTCCATGCGGCACCTCCTATGCCGTCGTGGTCGGGACCCCTGTCCGGGTCGCCGACCGTTTTCTTTGGCGGTGGGCTACGCCGCCGGTCTGCCCGGGGAACGGAGGAGAAAATGGGCCAAACGGATCACGCCGGGCCTCGTAAACGGTGTTACAGTCGAGTATTCGGCTGAGGAGTTCCGCTTCACCGCTTCTCCTTGGCTGTCGGGTCCGGTGTTGGTTTCTCAGGCCGCCGGACCCTTTCCCTTTCTGCTAGCCCGTCTGGGCTATGACCGGAAGAGTACCATGTTGGTACCACGTTGTAAACACCTATTTGACGCCTACTACTCATAGTGGTAATTTGTCGTACACACATTGGTGTCTAGTAGTGCTTTTGGCGCTAAAAAGGGGGCGAAGTGATTGCGGAGCGCCTACTGAATGACTACCCTTTGGGCAGGTTATGCGCAGAGGGCAGGAGGTTGCGGGTGGCGGCGTACTACACGGTGAAAAGGGGCAGGGTGGTGGACCTGCGGGCTCGTCGCCTGTGGACGCAGGACGCGTTAGCGAAGGCGGCCGGCGTCGCCAAGCAAACCATCACCCGCATGGAAACGGGCTCGCACACGCCCTCGTTCGACACCATAAAGAAGGTCGCGGCGGCTCTCGACGTAGGCCCCGACGCCCTGATCGACTACCACGTTTCGGGTGCCGCGGAGTCGGCGTCTGAGGTGCCGAGCGAGCCGGGCCTCACCGAAGAGAACGAGGCGGGGCTTGAGGCGGCCAGGCGCAGGAAGGAAGAGCTCGACGAGGAGAAGCTCAGGGAGGGGAACGCCAGTGGTACCGGTGATCGAGCACCGTGAGCTCGGCGGCGGGTGGGTCGAGGGGCTCTTCGTCATAGACGAGGTTTCCGCTTACCTCGCCCTACAGATCGGCATACCGGAGGCCACGATCCGGGCGAGGATCATCGAGGCACACGGCTACTGCCGGCGGCCCCCGAAGTCGGGCGAGAAGGTCATATGCATGGACGGGCGGCTTTACGCCGTGGACGACCTCGCGATCCGCGCCATGCAGCGGGTGATCTTCGACTTCGTGAGCGTCGCCGAGGTCCACGCCATCGTCGGCGCTTACCTCGTCGAAGAAAACGGCGATGCTTACAGGGCGGCGAGCATCTACCTGGACAACGAGGTGCATCCCTACGTCGTGATCGCGGTCCTCAACACGCTAAGAGACGAGGGGCGGCTGCCGACGCACCCCAGCTGGTCGTAAGGGGTGCCCTCAGGCTACGATCTCGTTGCGGGCGAGGTCTTGCGGCGGCACTCCTAAAACGGCCGCGATGCGCCGCAGGGTCAATGGGCGCGTAGTCTGCTTCAGCTTCTCTATCTTGTAGATCCGATCCGCCGAGACACCCACGAGCGCAGCGAACTCTTTGCGCTCCCAACCCCGCTCTTCCCGCATCTTCTTTATCAAACCGCCGTTTACCTTGACCGACGCCAAAGGCAATGGGCACCTCCTCGCTGACCTTTCCGGGCAGTATACACGTTAGGCGCAATATGTGTCCATTGTGTTGACACACTGTAGTCACACTGGTACCTTACAACCATGGACGCACCGGAGACCCGCGCATCACCCCTCCCGTCGGTCTCCCGCGTCCCCTTTACGGCCCCCGAACTCCTTTCCCTCGGGGGCCGCGCACGCAAACCGGAGGGGGATGAGGAGGAAGCAGTGGGCATCTTCGGCAAAGACAAGGAAACACAGTACGGCTCGGACATAGTGCTCGGGGAGAGGTACCGCGACGAGCAAACCGGCATTGAGGGGACCGCGATCTCCGTCCACTTCTACCAGCACGCGTGCGAGCGCGTCGCTCTAGAGCTCGTGGTGGACCGCAAGATAGAGGAGTACGTCTTCGACGCGCCCCGCCTCACGCACATAGAGAGCGGCAAGAAGGCGGAGACGGAGAAAACCGGCGGACCGGACCGCGGCGAGCGCGGGGTGCGTCCCGGCATACCGCCTAGGTAGGGGGCCGCGTCTACCGAGAGGAGAGCGGGATGAGCGAGGCGGAGGCCACGACAAGCCAACGAGGCACGGCGTGGCGCCGCTACCGCCACCGGGACAGGCCGGAGATCGAGTACGACGTAGAGATCTTTGCTAGCAACGGCTCTCTCGTCGTTCATACCGCCCCCACGAAGGGCGAGCCGTGCTTCAGGGTGCGCACGATCCGCAACCTCTCCTTTCGCGAGGAGGCGCACCGACCGGCCTACACCTACATGCCGACGGAGGGGTTCCTGGAAGTCTACGAGAGGGCGGAAGACGTGGCCCGCGAGGAAAGGTTCGTGCGGTGAAGCTCTACAGGATCAACGAGTACGACTGGTGGGGCGGGAACTCCGTCGAGGAGGTACTGGGCGCCTACGCGAGGCTCACCGGCCTGAGCTACGCCGAGATCGTGGACGACGAGGACACGCCCGTGCGCGAGGTGACCGAGGAGGAGATGGATCGGCTGCGGTACTCGGACGACCACCCGGACCCGACGAACAGCAGGAGCTTCCGGGAGGAGTGGGAGATGAGGCTCGCCGAACGCGGGGAGGAAGCGGCCCCGTTCTTCTTCGCGACCACGGAGGTCTGAGCGTGATCCCCCTCCTCTGCGAGACCGCCGCCCGGGCTCAAGAGACGACCGATCCCGCGATCCTCCTGCCCGCCGCGGCCCTCCTCTTGGGCTCGGGCGTCCTGGCGTTCGCGGTGCTGAGGAGGAGGTAGCGGGTGAAGGTGATCATCGCGGGACCGCGCGACCTCGTGTTGCTTGAGGAGCAGGTCGAGAAGGCCATCGCTGCGTCGGGCTTCGAGGTGACGCAGATCGTCGAGGGCGGCGCCACCGGCGTCGACTCGTCTGCCGCGTGGTATGCCGAGCAGAGCGGCATTCCCTACAAGAGCTTCCCCGCCGACTGGACGAGGCACGGCAAGGCGGCTGGCCCGATCCGCAACCGCGAGATGGCCGACTACGCGGATGCCCTGCTGGTCATAAAGCGCGAAGGCGAAGAGACGTCCGGAACCGCAAGCATGATCCGGGAAGCGAAGAAACGGGGCCTCCCCGTGCACGTCGAAGAGGCTGAGGGGCTGCCCCTTCCCGGAGGGCGCGGGTGAGCGCGGCGCGCCGGGAGGCGGAGATCCGCAAGCACCAGCAGAAGTGCCTCAACTTCAACGGCATCATGAACGACCGCTGCCGCGCTGGGATCGACTACGACGAGCAAGCGGGCGGTCCTCCGGCGCTCAAGAAGCTGCCGTGCCTGCTGCGCATGCAAGACCCCGACCGGGCCGTAGCGTGCCCTTCCGCCCACTACCCGACCCGCGAGGAGGCCGAGGCTTGGCGCGAGGAGTCGAGCCGCCACATCCGCGAGTGGGCCGAGGAGGTCGGGCGCGGCGTGTGCCCGAACTGCAAGAAGGACGGGCGCTGGCGGCAGGTCGGACGGTGCGTCTATTGCGAGGGGTGCGGCCACAGGATCTACCAGGGGACGCTGCCCGACAGCAAGAAACCTCCTCGCCACGAACCACCCCCGCTGCCCTTCAACTCGCGCTTCTACGACGTACCCGGAGAAAGCGGGATGCCGTGAAAGAGCTGGCGGGGGGCGAGTAGGCCGTGATCCGGGAGACGCCCGCCTTGACGAAGGCCGGGTGTTCCGGAGCCACGCCCCCGCCCGAGATCTCCTACGGGGGCACGGCCGAGACCGAGGAGCGCGCCCTCGCCGCGGTGTGGGAGATCGTGCTGAGGGAGAAGGCGAAGCGCGAGGCCGAGGCCCGAGGGGGTCCTTAGGCGCTACGCGGCGCCGTACCTGAGCTCCGTCTTACCGTCGAGGGAGAGCAGGGTGAAGGAGGGGGAGTTTGCGCGCCCGGCATAACGTCTTTACATTCTGCCTTGCCAAGCCGGATCCTCCTCTGCTGACGCGCCGCGAACGGACGGAGCGGGCGCGCCTGGACGCATGGTTTAGTCCCGGAGTATACCGTGCGCCGCAGGACACGGTCCAAGCCCCCCGGCCCCAGCGTCCACGGCGACGGCACCCCCATCTTCCTCGGCAGGCGGGGTGATCAGAAGGGGTGGCGGACGACGGTCTTGAGCCTCTCGGGGGCCGTCCTCCTGAAGTCGTTGAGATAGATCTCGTGGTGTTTGCCCCGCATGCCGCCGCCGCGTTCGGCGACGAACGCGACCACCCCCTCGATGGTCGGCCCTTCCTCGGAGAACGGGCCGACGTGCATGACCTGTGCCGCCCTGCCTTCGCGGAACGCCTCGAACCTGATCCCCCGGAGGCCGGGCAGGTTCTTCTTCCGCCCGACGGAGACGAGCGCCCTCTCGTAGAGCTCCTGGCCCACCCATTCGGGCTGCATTATCATGAGCGTCCACTTCCAGGCCTCCTTGTCTCCCTGTATCTCCTCGAAGGAACCCTGCCGCCCGTCGGTCTGCCACAAACCTTCCAGGGGCATGACGCCGTAGTCCACTCCCTGTTCTTTTTTGACCGCGAACTTCAGGGCGTAGGAGAGGGCGTAAAGGGCTTCGACGGCGTCCTTGAACGCCTCGGATGTGTTCGGATTCCCCTGGCCGTCCACCATCAGGAAGCGCATCTCCGGGACCTCCACCTCTACGACCTCCTTCGCCGTCGGGCCGTACAGGTGCTTGAGCTTTTTGCGTAGATCTACCTTCCTCATCTCTGCCCGAGTCATGCCGGTCTCTCCCTTCCCTCCGCTTTTTCGACGGGAACCTGTATCTCGGTCACGTAGTCGGGGTTGCCCTGCTCGCCGCCGCTCAGGTAGACCTCGCGGTGGGGTCCGGCCACCCGGTAGCCGTTGCCTTCTATCCACGCGAGCAACGCCGCGTAGGCCACGCCGATGGTGTCGAAGGGGCCGTGATGGACGGTAGCGGCCATGTGCTCGACCGCCGGAAGGAGGCTTTCTCGCACCCGCCCGTCGTCGGGTAACGGGCCGTCGGCGACGAACGCCGCCTCGCCGTCCGCGTCCTCGTCCCTGTACTCCTCGTCGTGCCACACGGAGACCCAGGCCGAGGGGCGTACCCCGTGGCGCTCCGCGTAGGCGCGCAGCTCCCCGAAGAGCCTGCCGACCTCCGAGTAGGCCGGCAACGTCTCCCGCACCGAGGCCACCCGCTGAGGTCCCATCGCTTTCAGGACCACCTCGTGGCTGCCGGGCACGCCGCCCTCCCCGTCCATCCGCCTGAGCCGCGCCTCCACCCGCGCGAGCCGCTCCTGCTCCGCTTTCAGCGCTCGCTCCGCCTCTCCCCGCCTAAGCTCGAGCATCGCCCGGATCTGCGCGCGGGACAGCCCTTCGTTCAAAAGCCTCCCCACTTGCCCCAGCGAGAAGCCGAGGTCCTTGAGGGCCAGGATGGCGTTCAGGCGCGGCAGCTGCTCGCCGGAGTAGTAACGGTAGCCGGAGAAGGCGTCCGTACGCGCGGGTTTCAGCAGTCCCAGCCGGTCGTAGAGCCTCAAGGCCTTGACCGACACCCGCGCCAGCCTGGAAAACTCGCCGATCCTGAGCATCGTCCCCCCTCGCCGTACGGGCCTCTTGCGATCACAGGAACACCATAGACCCTTCCCCATGGGGAGAGTCAATAGGGCCGGGCGCCGAAAGGGCTCGAAGATCGGGAGGGGTGCGCGAGGCGCCCGAGCGGCAGGCCGGGAGGCGGCGGACGCTCTACGGGAGGGGCCGGAAGGCTTCTACGGGAGCAGCGCGGACCGAGACCAGGGTCCGGACCGGCCGGTCTCTGCGGGGACGCCCTCGCGATCGGGTTCGTTCATCCTCCGGAGACCATGGGCCTTCCCTGGTCATACATTACCCGTCGTCCCCGTCCGCCCGTACGAGCGCTCTCTCCGCGCCAGGAGACCAGGCGGCACTACGGATCGAGGTGGGCACGAGGGGGCGTTTGCGTGTCTTCCGACCGCGGGTAGAACGCAGGCTCAGCCATTCACCGCGACAAAGGGAGAAGCATGACCGAGCAGTCCGGGCAACCGAAGGACAAGAACTACAACCTGATCAGCGTGCTCTACCACTCCTCGGACAACATCGAGTCCTTGAAGACCTACATCCAGGACGCCCAGCAGGAGGGCGACCAGGAGCTCGTGGACTTCTTCAGCGCAGTACTCGAGAACAACCTGACGGCCGCCCAGCGCGCCAAGGAGATGCTAGTCCCGCGCTTCCAGAGCGAGCAGGAGTAGGACACCGCCGACCGAAGGCGGCCGGGGTCCTTCGGGGCCCCGGTCCCCTCAGCCGCCCATCCCGCCCTTTATCTGGGCGAGCGCGATCTCGGGCTCGTCCGTCCTGCCGACGTAAACGATCTTTCGCTCGCCGTCCTTGCGAAGGTGGAAGTACCAGCACGGCCCGTTTGCGTCCTGCGCCTCGAGTTGGAGCACCCCGCTCCCGTACGGGCGGCGCTCCAGCACGGCGCCCGCGGGGCCGGCCGAGGTCCGGGTGGTCCCGTCGCCGGAGAGCTCGCGCCGCCTCAGCTCGATGGCGGCCTGCAGCCGGTCCAACTCCTCGACGTCGCCGATACTCCTGATGTGCTCCATGAGAGTGGGGGTGATCATGCTGCAATCCTTCCCTCGTTGTGCATGCAAGAGCGTAGCACGCGTCTGTTCGTGAAGGGGTAGCCCGTCGGGGAGCGCTGAAGGAGATACGCCAGTTTCACGCCTCTCGACGCGTGGTCAGACCCACCCTGCCGACGGGCGAGAGCACGCCGGTACGGGTTACGGGGTCGTACGAGTGACCAGGGTTACCCCCGCCGAGGAGACGCGGTGGGCAAGGTCGCGGTGGCTGGGTCCTCGCGCGTGCCCGTGGCGCGCAGGCGGTCGGGGACGAGCAGATCCCCAGAGCGGCCTTCGACGCCTACCTCTCGCCAAGCTCGAACGACACCTTCAGCCTGGTGCCTCCGCGCCTGCGGCCCTCCCTCACGATCCGCTCTTGGTCCAGCCTTCGTTGGCCGCGAGCCGGCCCCCGCTGGCCGCGAGCCGACCTCCGCCCGCCGGCCAACGCCCGCACCAGGGTCGAGGCGAGGACGACCGCGCTCATCCTCGCGCCGCCCTGCACCAGCGCCTCCGCCACGTCGTCCCTCGGTCCCCTCTTGCCGGGCACCAGCTCCTTGACGAGCCTCTTCAGCGGGATCTGCAGGGCCACGAACGTCGCCACCACGAGCAACGACGACAGCCGCTTTTGCGCCTTATCCCCCACCTCGATCTCCCTTCCCCTCGGTTCAGCCTTCGTGGCCTTCTTACCCCGGCGAGACGCTAAACAGGCACGGCGGCGCCGGATCGGCCCCGCGCCCCGTAGAACGGGCGCGAGATAAGCGAGCCCCGTCCGCACCCGAAGATCCCGGGGAGATCGAGCGGGCGGGCGTGCCCGGCCTCGGCGCGGCCCCACGCACCGAAGGGGTCGAGGGCGCCCGGTACGCTCCGTGGGACGCGACCGGATGGCGCCGCGACTACGGCCCTTGTGCATGGCAGAGATGAGCCGACGACGAGCAGAAGCGCGTAGGCCGGGAGATGCGGGTGAGGACGGAGAAGATCGTCTCCACCGTACTGCGCGAGGCGCGCGAGCGTCAGGTCGGGGAGGCAGCAGAGGTCCTGGAGGATGGACCGGAGGACTTCTACGGGAGCCACCCAGACCGATCCGGCGAGGCTCCGTACCCCTTTCTCGAGCCTTATAAAATCCGGGCGAGTAAGGGGGTACGGATGTGGACGAGGGGTCCTTATTGACGGCAGAACAGCGGCGCTTCTTCGAGAATCTGCTGGCGTACCTGCGCGACGGGCTGGAGGCCCGCAAGGACCCGGAGGCGGCCGAGCAGAGGGCCCGCATGTTCGCTTCCCTCGCCGGGGAGGCGGGCAGGGACCAGGTGCTCGAGGACAAGCGCCTCGCCGAAGGCGGCTTCGTCTACCTCCTCGAGGAGGGCAAGCGTCGCACCAGGCGCATCGGCGAACTTTTCCCCGCCGACGCGCCCGCGGTCCTCGCCGAGATGGAGAGGACCGCGGCCGTGAGCGGCGAGTTCGTGGAGAGCGACGGGGCGACCTACGTCATCGAGTACGGCGGGCGCAAGCTGGTGACGCCGGACCCCGGGGACCCCAGCGCCCCCCTGAGGGTCCGGTGGCGCGAGCTGGAAGGAAGGTGGCCGCGACCGTAGGCGGTCACCGCACCCGCGCCTCCGTCCGCACCGTCGCGGGCCCTCCCTTCGGGGGCGAAGCACTTTCCCGCGCGCATCTCGGCTTCGCCCCTCCCCAGCACGCCCGCGACGACGCGACCTCGATCGTGCTCCGGGAGAAGCCGCGGCGTACCGTTTCCTGCCGGGGTCCCCCGGCGGTCTTCGCTAAAGCCGGGCCCGTGCGCGGCCGATAAAGGGGTGCGTGCCGGACGGGACGGAGCGGGACTAACGCCCGGGTACGGGCGGGACGATTCGCCCATACCGCCGGGACCCCTCACGGGGTACGCTCGCGGTATGGACGCTATGTTGTCGGAGGTGCTACCCCGCATGGGAACGGAACGAAAGACCGTGCGGGTGCTGGTCGTGGAGGACCATGCCGCCTTCCGTCAAGCCCTCGCCGTGGTGCTGGGGGCGCGACCGGACCTCGAGGCGACCGCGCAGGCCGGGTCGCTCGCCGAGGCCCGCGCGTGCCTGAGCTCCGGCGGCGCGGGCCCCTTCGACGCCGCGGTGGTGGACCTCGGCCTGCCCGACGGGGACGGGACCGAGCTCGTGGGGGAGCTCGTCGACGGGGAGCCCGCCGTCCCCGTGCTGGCGCTCACCGACCGTCTGGACTTGGATCGCCGAGGGAAGGCGGTGCGCGCCGGGGCGCAGGAGGTGCTCTCCAAGGGCGCAGGCCTGGGAGTAATCCTCGACGCTATAAGGCGACTGGGAGCCAGGCGGCGGTAGCACGCTTCCCCGTCGCGGCGTCGAAGTGGCCCCGTGTCGTCAGGTCGGGGCTCGCGCCCGCAAACCCCGTGTTACGCGACTTTGCCGAATGGGCGATAATATTTACCTGGAAGTAGATACGCTTGATCCTGCTCTTGGGGAAGGGGTCGGTCGAAATACGCATCCTGGTCGCCTTCGAGGACGAGTACCGGGCCTTCCGGGACACCATCGCCGAAGCCTTGCGGGTCTTGCGTCCGGGCGACGAGGTCGAGGCCGCCGGTCTCGGGGCGATCGGGAACAGGGTGGCGCGCTTCGACCCGCACCTGGTGATCGCCAGCGTCCCGAACGCGTTCGACCCCGGGGGCAGGGTGGCGTGGGTGGAGCTCTCCCCCGACCCCGAGATGCCGTCCGAGGTGTGCGTGGGCGGGAGGCGTCGGGAAGCCGCCAACCCCTCCGTGGAGGACCTCGTCTTCGTCGCGGAGGAGACCGAAGGGCTGATCGGGGAGGAGCGGAACCCCCGGGCCTGCTAGCGGGTCGGCACACCCAGCGCCGCGACGGGCGCCCGGCCCGAGAACCGGAAGCGCCGGAGGAGGCCAGCCGGGATCGGGCGGCGGGGCAGATAAAGCTCCCGGAGGTTGGGGTCCGTGGCCCCATTCGCGTCGTGCCGTTTGCGGCGGGGGCCTGCGTGGGTAGGAGGGCGCCGTAGGAAAAACCGCGAAGAACGAGGAGGAGCCGGATGACGGACAAGTCCCAGCAGGAGCAGAACACGGAGTCGGCCATCAAGGTCCGCAAGGTCACCGACGTCCACTCCAACTGGAGCAGCCAGGGGCCCTTGCAGGACGGCAAGTTCTCCTACCAGCTGATCCTGGACAACGGGGCCGAGGAGGCCCTGGTCATGCCCACCGCGCAGGACGCCAAGGCGCTGAGGGACTTCTTCCAGGACGCCGACAGCGTCTACTGGGACACGGAGAACGAGGTCCTCATCTTCGGCAAGATCAAGTAGCCCCGGGCTATCGGTTGGTCCGGGCCGGGGTCCTTCGGGGCCCCGGCCCTCTTTGCGTCCGTCGAAAGGCGTGGGATGGGCGTCCGATAAGCGAGCCGCGCCCGCTGCCTCGAGGAGAGTCCAGAGGGCTTCTACAGATCCATTCGGAGCGGCGACGGCTGCCGGGCGGGATCCGACCCGGCCGCTGGCCGATAGGAGGCCCGCTGCGGGCGCCGGGGGACGCCGAGCAGCGTCCGATCCGCCGGGGCATCTCTCCGCCGAGGGACGGCCGTTGCGGAGCGGCACCTCCGGGCGCCGAGCCGGGTTCGAGGGCAGTGGGAGGGCAAGGCGGCGTTGCCGCGCCGGGGGATGTCCCGTCCCCTATCCGATCGGATGCCGGGGGCGTCTCTCGGACTTGAGCCTGACGTAGGCCGCGGCCAGGATGCCCGACACGAACCCCAGGCTCGCCAGCAACCAGGGATCGGAGGCCTCCGCCGTCCCCGACGTCACGACGAACACGGCCGCGATCGTCATCGCCCCGAGCGCCCCGTAGAACAAGTAGGTGGCCACGCTCTCGCCTGGCCGGCCGGGGGCTCTGGAGGCGAGGTACCCCAGGACGTAACCCGTCAGGGCGCCCGCCACCAGCCGCAACGCCGGCAGCGAGTCGTCGTAGCCCGCCAGGGCGAGGGCGCTGAAGGCGACGGCGTAGAAGACGAGGAAGCCCAGGATCGTCCGGCCCGGTCCGGTCCTCCTCCGTCGTCCAGAGCGGCCTGCGGCTTCGTCTGCTGGGACCATCTCTCTTCCCCCTTCGTCGGAGGTTCCCGCTCACCTGCCGGCATTTTTGCAGCAAGCGAAGCTCGGCGCATCCGCCGCAGGTCCGGCTCCCGCGTCGCCCCCTTCCGGTTTCGACCGCGCGCGGGCGTGGTAGTCATACTCTACGAAGACGCAGGGGATGATCGATGGGCCACGACGAGACCGAGCAGGACACGCAAATCCTGGAGCGATTGCTGGGCGAGGTCAGGCGCGCCCTCGCCATGGAGGTCGCCTTCGTCTCCGAGTTCGCGGGGGACCGGCTCGTCTTCCGGGCCGTCGAGGGCGACGGGGAATCCTTCGGCTGGCGCGAGGGCGACTCCGCCCCGCTCGACGAGTCCTACTGTAAGAGGGTGATCGACGGGCGCATCAGACGAGTAGTCCCCGACGCGAGGGGCGAGGACGTGACCAGGGACCTGTGGGCCACGAGCGAGGCCGGCATAGGCTCCTACGCGGCCGTGCCGCTGGTGCTCTCGGACGGCCGCGCCTACGGGACGCTGTGCTGCGCCAGCCACGAACCCGACCCCTGGCTCAGAGACCGCGACCTCAGGCTCATGGAGAGGGTCGCCCACCGGACGGTACGGGCACTCGAGGAGAACGAACTGCTCTAGGAGTTTGCGGCGCTCGTCGAGCGAGGCCGGGGTAGCCGTCGTCGACGCGCTCCTCGACGACCTTCGGGCTCGTGCGCCTGGCGCGGTCGCGGGGCGTCCGGAGCTGCCGAAGCCGTTGTTCTGCTCCCCCGTCGAGAGGCAGGCATGGAGCACGGCACCGGGCGCGTGACGCGCTCTGCGCCGGGGAGGAGCGGCGCCACGCGGCCGGTGCGCGTCGTGGGTAGCTACGGGTTCGTCGTAGGCGCCCCTTGTTCGAGTCTGGCGACCCTTATCTCGAGACCGACGAGGTACTCGGCGAGTTCGCGGGTCGTGCCCATCTGCACCAGTTCCTGTATGCGTGCCCCGTAACGCTGTCGCTGGGCCTCCGCTATCTCTTGCGCGCCCTTGGCGGCTATGGGGTTGAGATCGTCCACGGCTGTTCCCCTTCCTGATCGCCCTCCCCCATGCTACCCCGTTTGGCACGAAGGCATTCGGCCAGCCGCGAAGTCCGTCCCGGATCTTCCGAGGCCCGCCCCACCGCGTGGGTAGGTGCGGGTCCTGTGCGTGGAACGACGGCCGCCCGGAGTCCAGACTGCGCGAAAGTCGTGCTTCGCCCGCTCGGCTACCCCGGGCGGTGGCGCGAGAGGAGAGCCGTGGATTACTCCAGCCCGTACCTGGTGTTCCTGTTGGCAGCCCTCGTCTTCTCGGTATCGATGCTCGTCGCGTTGTTCGTCTACGAGTCGCCCCCAAGAGCAAGCACCGGTGACTACGCCGCCCCCGGTCACGAAGGGTCGAGCGCGGAATAGTCGACCCCGAGCGACGCTGGCCTCCGGGGTAGCCGCCGGGCCACCTCGGGCGCAGGGGACCTACCTCTCCACGACGTACCTCGTCAGGTCGTCCAGCACGCCGTTGGCCGCGGTGTAACCGATGCCGAGCATCCACAGGTCGTCGGAGACCTCGTACACCCTGCCCTGCTGAACGGCTTCGAGCCTCTGCCACAGGGGGTCGTTCAGGATCTCCGCTCTCGTCGACTCTTCCTCGGGGCCGTAGGTGGTGACGAAGACGACGTCGCCGCCCATCTCGGGGATAAGCTCGGCGCTCGCGTTCGTTATCGCGAAGTCGTCCACGTCCTGCGAGGGGGGGCGGGGCAGGCCCGCGTCCTCCAGCACCGTCCCGACGAACGACGCCTTCTGGTAGATGCGGGTGTCGCCGGCGAGGAACCTGACGACGGAGACCTCCGGGGGCGTCTCCCCGACGGACCCCCTGAAGTCCTCGACGCGCGTCCCGTAGTCGGCCTTCACCCTCTCGGCCTCCTCGGTCCTGCCGAGGGCTTCGGCGTGGACGTCGAAGTTCTCCTTCCACGTCACGCCCGTGGACTCGGTGAAGACCGTCGGCGCGATCGCGGCGAGCTGGTCGTAGATCTGCTCGTGCCGGAGCTTGCTGGAGAGGATGAGGTCGGGCTCGAGGGCGGCGATCCTCTCAAGGTTGGGCTGCTCGATGGTGCCGACGTTCTCTATGCCTTCGGTCCCCTCGAGGTACCGCGGATACCCCGACCCCTCGATCGCCTCCACGGCCCCCACCGGCTGTACGCCGAGCGTGATCGCGCTGTCGAGCTCGCCGGTATCCAGCACCACCACGCGCTCGGCGCGCTCGGGGACCGCCGACTCCCCCATCGCGTGCTCGACGGTCCTCCCGCCGCCCCCCCGATCTCCCGCCGCGCCGGACGCCTCCCCGCCGCCCCCGCAGGCCGTGAGGACGAGCGCGGCCACCGCCAGCGAGAGCACCCCGACGCAGCCGCGCCATCCGGACCTACTCACCATTCGACCCTCTCCCTCCGTCTCTCCCCCGGAGCAGTTCGACCTCGATCTCCGCGAGCTCGTCGAGCAACTCCTCCTCGTACTCCAGGGCCCCGGGGCGCCCCGCGACCCTGCCGCCGCACTCGCCGTCCACCACGAGTACGCACCGGACCTCATCGGCCCGCTCCTCCAGCCCTCCCCGCCTCGTGATCCCGATCAATTGCCTACCGACCCCCTTTCGTGTATCTTCTTCCCGATTTGTTGCAAACGATTCTCAGTAGCGATAGCTACCGTAGCGGTCTTGCGGCGGCGGGTCAAGGAGGGTGTGATCCAGGTTCGTAATCCGGTTGGGGTGGGGTTGGGCGGCATCCTGGCGCTGCCGCTCAGGTCTCGGGGCTGGCTCCTCGCTGGCGCGTTCGCGTGCGCGGGCGTCCTCGCGTTGTGCGTGCTGGCGAGCGTCCGGTTCGGGGCGGCGGAGGTAGGGACGCGGGACGTCCTGGCGGCCTTCTTCGCCTACGACGGCTCCGAGGAGCACCTCATCATCCGCACCTTGCGGGTGCCGCGCGCCCTGATCGCGGCGCTGGTGGGGGCGTCCTTGGGCGTCGTCGGGGCGCTCATGCAGGGGCTCACGCGCAACCCGCTCGCGGAGCCGGGGATACTCGGCATCAACGCCGGGGCGGCGCTCGCGGTGGTCGCCACGGTCTTCGTGTTCGGCGCCTCTTCGCTGGCGGTCTACGCCCCCCTCGCCTTCGTCGGGGCGGCGGTCGCGTGGGCGGTCGTCCATCTGCTGGGTTCTCTGGGCGGGGCGTCCCCGATGAAGCTCACCGTGGCGGGGGCAGCGCTCGAAGCCCTGTTCACCTCGCTGACGATGGCGCTCTTGATCCTCAGCCAGCAGACGCTCGAGGAGATCCGCTTCTGGCTCGCCGGCTCCGTCGCCGGGAGGGACCTCGGGCTGTTGTTGCAGATACTCCCCTACGCCCTGGCCGGCCTGACCCTCGCCTTCGTCCTGGGGCGCCGCGTCACGGTGCTCGCCCTCGGCGAGGACGTGGCGGTCGGTCTCGGTCAGAGGACGGCGTTGACCAGGCTCGCCGTGGCGCTTGCGATCGTCCTGCTGGCCGGGAGCGCCGTCGCCGTCGCCGGGCCCATCGTGTTCGCCGGGCTCGTCGCGCCGCACCTCGCGCGCTTCCTGGTCGGGGTGGATTACCGCTGGATCCTGCCGTACTCGGCGCTTCTGGGCGGGATACTGCTCGTCTGCGCCGACGTCGTCGGCAGGGTGGTTCTGAGGCCGCAGGAGCTGCCGGTTGGGGTCACGGTCGCGCTCGTCGGCGCGCCCCTCTTCGTCTACCTCGTACGGTGGAGGGTGAGGAGTTGAGGGGGCGCGTCACCGTGAGGCCGGCGGGAGGGCGCTTCTCCCTCCGGCTGGACCTGCGCGCCGTCGCCGCGCTCGTCGCGATCGGGGGCGTGGCGCTCGCGGGCGCCGTCGCCAACGTCGGTTACGGCGAGTATCCCATCGCCCCGCTCGACGTGGTCAGGACGGTGTTGGGGATGGAGACCGGAGACGCAAGCTCCTCCTTTATCGTGAATACGCTCCGGCTGCCGAGGGCGCTCGTCGCCCTCCTCGTCGGGGCCGCCCTCGCCGTCTCCGGGGCGATCCTGCAAGGCCTCACGCGCAACGACCTCGCCGCGCCCGACATCATCGGGATCAACGCCGGCGCGGGGCTCGCGGCCGTGGCCCTGATCGTGGTGCTGCCCTCCGTCCCGGCGGCCTTCGTCCCGCCGGCGGCTTTCGTCGGGGCGCTGGCCGTGGCGGCGCTGCTGTACGCCATCGCCTGGAGGGGCGACGGCTCGCCGGTGCGGCTGATCCTCGTCGGGGTGGGCCTGAGCGCGGTCGCGGTCTCGCTGACGACGCTCGTGATCACCTTCGGGGAGATCCGTCAGGTCAGCCAGGCCCTGGTGTGGCTGACCGGCAGCGTCTACGGCAGGTCCTGGGAGCAGGCATGGTCGCTCCTGCCCTGGCTCGCCGTCTTCGTGCCGCTCGCCCTCGCCCGCGCCCCGCGCCTGAACGCCCTGAACCTCGGGGACGAGGTGGCCAGAGGCCTGGGCGTCCGCGTCGAACGGGAGCGCGGCCTCCTCGTCCTGACGAGCGTCGCGCTCGCCGCCTCGGCGGTCGCCACCGCGGGGACCATCGCCTTCGTCGGGCTCATGGCGCCGCACATCGCCCGCAGGCTCGCCGGCCCCTCTTTCGGCGGCCTGCTGCCCGTGACGGCCGTAACCGGCGCGGCGCTCGTGGTGCTGTCGGACCTCCTGGGCCGGGTCTTGCTCCCGCCCACCGAGATCCCCTGCGGGATCGTGACCTCGATCGTCGGTGCCCCGTTCTTTCTGTACCTGCTCTTCAGGGGGCGCAAGGGGTGAGGGGGCCATGAGCCGTCGGGGGGGCCCGGGCGGGGTGCCGCGGCGCGAGCAGGACGTCCGGGGCCCGGGAGATCCGGTGGGCCGGGGAATCGGAAGGATCGACAGATCGCTTTGCCCCTTCGGGCGGAAGGAGACGAGGATGAGACCAACCATCCGCAAGGTTGCGAGAGACGTATCCGTCGGCGTCGCGAGGAGCCCGGGGGCGGGCGTGGCGCCATCTTCGGGCCCGTTTCGGCCGACCCGCAGGGAATTTTTGTTCGGGGCCGGCGGTCTCTTGTTGCTGGGGGCGGCCGGGTGCGGCGGCGCGGGCGGCGGGGGATCTTCCGGCGAGGCGCGCTCGATCGAGCACAAGTACGGCGTGACCGAGGTATCCGGGAGGCCGGAACGCGTCGTGACGGTCGGTTACACGGACCAGGATCCCGTGCTCGCGCTCGGGGTGGCGCCCGTCGGGGTGCGCGAGTGGTTCGGGGAGCGGCCGCGGGCGACGTGGCCGTGGGCGCAAGACGAGCTCGGCGAGGCCGAGCCGGAGGTTCTGCCCGCCTCGGAGATCAACTTCGAGCAGATCGCGGCCCTCGGGCCCGACCTCATCGTCGGGGTTTCTTCGGGGATGACCGGGGAGCAGTACGGCACGCTCTCGGAGATCGCGCCGACCCTCGCCGCGCCCGAGGGCTTCGTCGACTTCGGCGTCCCGTGGCAGGACGGGACGCGCCTCGTCGCCCGCGCGCTGGGCGACGAGGCGCGTGCCGAGGAGCTGATCTCGGGGGTCGAGGCGAAGATAGGCGAGACCCGCGAGCGGTACCCGCAATTCGGGGGCGCGACCGGGGTGATAGCGCTGACCGGAGAGGGCGGCAACTACTACCCCTACGGCCCCGAGGACCCCCGGGGACGCTTCCTGACCTCCCTGGGCTTCGAGCTCCCCCCGGAGGTCGTGGAGCTCGCGGGCGAGGAGTTCTTTGCGACGATCAGCCGGGAGAGGTTGAGCGTGATCGACGCGGACGTGCTGGTGTGGATCGTGAACGCCCCCGCCGAACGCGAGGCCCTCACGAGCGACCCGCTGTACGAGCGGCTCACGGCCGCGAGGGAGGGGCGCGATCTCTTTTTGGAGGCGAACGACCCGCTCGCCGGCGCGCTCTCGTTCGGTACGGTCCTCAGCCTGCCGTACCTGCTGGACGAGCTCACGCCCCTGCTCCAGGCGGCGCTCGACGGCGACCCGGCCACCGGGGCCGCGGCGTGACGGAGAGCCGCGCACGACCGAAGCGCCGCTCGCCGCTGGCCACGACCCTCGCCCGGCTCGCGGCCGTCGAGGACGGCGGCCCGGCCCTCTCCGCCCACATCGGCCTCCCCGCGGATACGGGATGGACGGGCTGCGCCGACCTCGCGGGGGACGACGCGCACCTCGACGACCTGCTCGAACGCGTGGGCCGCTCCTACGGGAGCGGGGACCGGGCGGTCGCGGGCTCGCTTTTCCTGCGCGCCTACCTCTGGCCGATCCTCGTCCCGGCGGTCGCGGCGTTCCTGGTCGACCGCCGGGTACCGGACGTCGGCGCGGCGAACGTGGCGCTACGCTTCGACGAGCGCGGCCGGGCCGACGGGGTCGCCTTCCTCGAAGGACGCTTCGCCGTGCTTGGGGGCAACGAGGCCGCGGGGGCGGCGGGTGCCGTGGTCCTCGCGAGCGAGGACGAGATGACGGCCTGGCTCGGAGAGGGGCTCGCGGAGGCCCATGTGCCCGGGCTGTTCGCGGCCCTGCGCCGGTGCGGGGTGAGGCGGTCGGAGCGGGCGCTGTGGGGCATGGTCGCGGACCTCGTCGCGGAGGCGTTCGGGTGGGCGGGTCCGGTGCTGGATCTGGAGCACGAGGCTCGGGCCTTCGCCGAGGGGATGCTGGACGGCTCCCCGCACATCCCCGGAAAGGCCAACCACCTCACCCTGGTGCGCGACGGCGTCCCCGTGAGGACGAGGCTCAAGAACGCCTGCTGCCTCTACTACAGGGTCGGCGACGCGCCGTGCCCCACCTGCCCGCGCGCCATGCGGAGGGAGCATTCGGGGCGGCCGGCGACGCGCGGCACGGAGGGGAAAGGGTGAGCGAGCTTCGAGCCGATAACGTCACCCTCGGCTACGACGGGCCCGACGTCGTGGAGGGGCTCTCCGTCGAGGTGCGTCAGGGCGAGATCACGTGCATCGTGGGTCCCAACGGGTGCGGCAAGTCCACCCTGCTGAGGTCGCTGGCCCGCATGATGAGGCCGAAGGGCGGCGCCGTGTACCTCGACGGCGCCGACATCTTCGGTCTGCCCACGCGCGAGGTCGCGAGGTCGCTCGGCATCCTGCCGCAGACCCCGACCGCCCCCGAGGGCCTGACCGTGCGCGAGCTCGCCGCCCAGGGGCGCTACCCGCACCAGGGCTGGCTGAGGCAGTGGTCGAAGGAGGACGAGCGCGCCGTCGAGGGCGCCCTCGACACCACCGGCGTGCGGGAGCTCGCCGACAGGCCGCTCGACACCCTCTCCGGCGGCCAGCGGCAGCGCGCCTGGATCGCGATGGCCCTGGCGCAGGAGACCGAGACCCTGCTCCTGGACGAGCCGACGACCTACCTGGACATGGCCCACGCCCTGGAGGTCCTCCAGCTCCTCGAACGCCTCAACCGCGAAGAGGGCCGCACCATCCTCATGGTCCTGCACGACCTGAACAACGCCTCGCGATTCTCGCACAACATCGTGGCCCTCTCGGGGGGACGCGTCTTCGCCTCCGGCGAGCCGCGCGAGGTCATAACGCCGGAGCTTCTGGCCGAGGTCTTCTCCGTGGAGGCGGACTTCGTCACCGACCCGCGCACGGGCGCCCCCCTGTGCGTGCCCTACGGCCTGCGCCGAGCGGGCGGTAAGGCCGCCGGCGAGGACGAATAAGGGCGCTGAGGGACGCCGGGCGATCCCTCTCCCTCGCCGCGAGCGACGGAGGGTCTAGCTCCAGAGCCGCGGGCCGAAGCAGGCGAGACCGAACGTCGCGGCTGCTCCGTACCGAGACCTCTACCGAGCGTAAGGGCGCCCTACCTCGGGGCCATGCGTATGGCGCCGTCCAGCCTGATCACCTCGCCGTTGAGCATCGCGTTCTCGACGATGTGCCCGGCCAGCGCGGCGTACTCCTCCGGCCGCCCGAGCCTCGGCGGGAACGGCACCTGCTTGCCCAGGGAGTCTTTCGCGTCCTCCGGCAGGGCCGCGAGCATCGGCGTCTCGAAGATGCCGGGGCTATCGTCATCACGCGGATGCCGTGCGAGGCGAGCTCGCGGGCCACCGGCAGCGTGAGGGCGACGACGCCGCCCTTGGACGCCGCGTAGGCGGCCTGCCCGATCTGGCCGTCGTAGGCGGCCACGCTCGCCGTGTTGATGACGACCCCGCGCTCGCCCCCCTCGTCCGGCTCGTTCTCCGCCATCCTCGCGGCGGCGAGGCGGATCACGTTGAAGGTGCCCACCAGGTTGATCCCGACGGTCTTCTCGAAGAGGCCGAGGTCGTGAAGGCCCTTCTTCCCCATGACCTTCGCCGCCGGGCCTACCCCGGCGCAGTTCACCGCCCCGTTCAGGGAGCCGAAGGTCTCCGAGGCCGCGTCGAGCGCGGCCCCGACGCTCCCCTCGTCCGTGACGTCCGTCCGGATGAACCGCGCGCGGTCCCCGATCTCCGCGGCCGTGGCCTCCCCCGCCTCCTCGTCTACGTCGGCGAGTAGGACGCTCGCCCCGTTCCCGGCGAGCATGCGGGCTGTGGCCGCCCCGAGCCCGGAGCCGCCGCCGGTGACGAAGAAGGTGCTGTTCTGGATCCGCAAAGCTCTCTCCTCCCTCTAGATCGTCGAATGATAGACGCTGTCGGAGCGTCCGGCCCCCGGTCGAGCCCGGCCGGTCGTCCCTCGGGCGCTGCTCATGCCCCGGGGCGGCGGTTTCGGGGCCCGGCGTGCGTTAAAGATTTTGTTGCGTCCAACCGACAATCATGGGGTAGGCGTAACGCGACGGAGAGCGGACAGGCATAGAGATGGCATCGGGCAGCGCGGGCGACTCGGGCAGGGGGTGGCGGGGCAAGGGGGAGTGGATCCTGCCCGCGGCCGTGCTCGCGATCGCGTTCCTCACCGCCTTCGTGGTCGAGAGGCTCTACGAGAGCGCCCTGCGGAGCCACGACGTACAGATCCTCCTCGTCCAGATCGAGGAGGAGGTGAACGAGCAGCAGCTGGGGGAGTACGAGGCCGTCGTCGAGGGCGAGGTGACCCCCGAAGCCGCAGAACAGATCGCGGAGAGCCGCGCGGACCTGGCGCGGTCGCTAACCGCCCTGGAGGCGTTGACCTCCGGCGAGCAGCCGGAGCGGATACGCGAGCTCCTACTCGCAAGCGAGGCCGCCATCGACGAGGAACTTCGCCTCATCGAGCAGGGCCGCATAGACGAGGCGAGGGCGCTCGACGAAGGGGTGGTCGACCCGACGTTCGAAGAGCTGCGTGACGTCCTGGAGAGCGCGGACGCCGAGTACGGGGCGTACGGCGGGCGCGTCGTCCTCGTGGCCGACGTCGGCGGCTTCGCCGTGGCGGGCTTGGCGATCCTGCTGACGGCCTGGTTTGTCAGGCGCGACCGCAACCGGCGGGCGGAGCAGAGGGCGCTGGAGGAGAGCGAGGAGCGCTTCCGCTCCCTCGTGCAGGAGGGGGCCGACCTTATCCTGATCCTGGACGCCGCCGGCACCGTCCGGTACGCGGCGCCCTCCGTCGATCGGGTGCTCGGGCACGCGGCGGGAGCCGTCGTCGGCAGGGACGTCTTCGAGCTCCTGATCCCCGGCGGCGGGGCCAGGCAGGAGATAGCGGGCGTCCTGCGCGAGCCGGGCGCCAAGACCACGACGGAGCTTGCGGCCCGCCGCGCCGACGGCTCCGGGGCGCTCTTCGAGGCGACCTTCAGCAACATGACGGCGACGCCCGGCGTGGGCGGGATCGTGATGAACGGCCGCGACGTCACCGAGCGCAGGGAGGCCGAGGAGACCCTGCGCGACAGCGAGGAGCGCTACAGGGTGCTCTACGAGGACAACCCCTCCATGTACTTCACGCTCGACGAGGGGGGCACGGTCCTCTCGGTCAACCGCTTCGGCGCCGGGCAGCTCGGCTACGAGCCCGACGAGCTCATCGGCCGCCCGGTCCTCGACATCTTCTGCGACGAGGACAGGGAGGCCGCCGCGGAGCACGTCGCCGACTGTCTGCGCAACCCCGGCAGGATCTCCCAGTGGGAGATCCGCAAGGTCCGCAAGGACGGGAGCGTGATGTGGGTCAGGGAGAACGCGCGCGCCGTTCCGGACCCGGACGGCAGAACCGTGGTCCTCGTCAACTGCGAGGACGTCACCGAGCGCAAGGAGGCCGAGGCGCTGCTCCTGCGTCAGGGCGCGGCCATGGAGACGGCCGCCAACGGCATCGCCATCCTCGACGCGGACGGAACCTTTACCTACGCAAACGACGCCCACGCCAGGGTCTACGGCTACGACGGCGCGGCGGCGCTCGTGGGCCGGAAGACCTGGCGAAACCTTTACGACGAGGACGAGCTCTCCCGGTTCGACGAGCACGTGATGCCCGCCATCGGCCGTCAGGGGCACTGGCGCGGGGAGGCCGTCGGTAAGAGGCGCGACGGAAGCTCCTTCCCTCAGGAGCTCTCCGTCAGCCTGCTGGAGGGCGGCGGCTTCGTGTGCATCGTGCAGGACGTCACGAAGCGCAAGGAGGCGGAGGCCGAGATCCGTCGCCTCAACGAGGAGCTGGAGGGGCGGGTGCGCGAGCGCACGGCGCAGCTGCGCGCCTCCGAGGCCCGCCTCCGGGCGCTGTTCGCCGCGATGACGGACGTGATCCTGGTGCTCGACGCGGAGGGCCGCTACCTGGAGATAGCGCCCACCAACCCCTCGCTCCTGTACAGGCCCCCCGAGGAGACCATCGGCCGCACCCTACACGAGCTCTTTCCGAAGGAGCAGGCCGACGCGTTCGCGGAGCGCATCCGCGCGGCGCTTCGGACCCGCCAGACGGTGAGGGTCGAGTACAGCCTGCCGATCGGGGACCAGGAGGTGTGGTTCGACGGGACGGTCTCGCCGATGCAGGAGGACAAGGTCCTCTTCGTCGCCCGCGACGTCACCGAGCGCAGGCGGGCGGAGGAGGCCGTGCGCAGGAGCGAGGAGCGCCACCGCGCCCTGGTGGACACCGCCCCCGACGCCATCATCACGATGACGACGGACGGCCTGATCCGCTCGTTCAACTCCGGGGCGGAACGCATCTTCGGCTACGGAGCGGAGGAGGCGGTGGGGCAACCGCTCCGGCTTCTGATGCCGGAGCGCTACAGGGAGCCGCACGAGAGGGGCGTCCGCAGGCACGTGAAGACCGGCGAGAGGCGCATCGTGGGCCGCGGAGCCATCGAGCTCACGGGCCTGCGCAAGGGCGGGGAGAAGTTCCCCCTGGAGCTCTCGCTCGCCTCCATGGGCGAGGGCGACGACGCCCTGTTCACCGGCATACTGCGCGACGTCACCGACCGCAAGCGGGCGGAGGAGGAGCTCAAGTCCTACGCCCGCAAGCTCGCGCGGAGCAACCGCGAGCTGCAGGACTTCGCCTACGTCGCCTCCCACGACCTGCAGGAGCCGCTTCGCAAGGTGCGCACCTTCGGCGACCGACTCAGGACGAAGTACGCCGCCGTCCTCGACGGGAGGGCCCTCGACTACCTCGACCGCATGGAGGGCGCGACGGCCCGCATGCAGGCCCTCATAGACGACCTGCTCGTCCTCTCCCGCGTAACTACCCGGGCCCGCCCCTTCGCGCCGGTCGACCTCGGGGGGGTGGCGCGCGAGGTCCTCTCGGACCTGGAGGCCCGGATAGAGCAGGCGGGGGGCAGGGTCGAGGTCGGCGAGCTGCCCGTCGTCGAGGCCGACCGCATGCAGATGCGCCAGCTCTTCCAGAACCTCGTCTCCAACGCGCTGAAGTTCCACCGCCCCGGCGAGCCGCCCCTCGTCCGCGTCCGCGGCTCGCTCGTGGACGAGAGGGACGAGCGCGGCGCGGCGCTCTGCCGGCTGGTCGTCGAGGACGAAGGGATAGGCTTCGAGGAGGAGCACGCCGAGCGCATCTTCGCGCCGTTCGAGAGGCTGCACGGGCGGGGCTCGTACGAGGGGACGGGGATGGGGCTGGCGATCTGCCGCAAGGTGGTCGAGCGCCACGGCGGGAAGATCACGGCGACGGGCAACCCCGAGCGGGGGGCCGCGTTCGTCGTTACGCTGCCCGTCGAACACCACGACGTCGAGGAGATCCCCGCAAAGGGAGACGGAGTCCATGATTACGCTGCTCTTGGCCGATGACGACCCGGACGACCGCTTGCTGGTCGAAGAAGCCCTCGAAGAAGGCGGCTCGGAGATCCAGCTGCGCTCCGTCGAGGACGGCGAGGAGCTGGTGAGCTACCTGCTGCGCCGGGGCCGCTACGCCGACCCGGCCCTCTCGCCGTACCCCTCCCTGATCCTGCTGGACCTCAAGATGCCCCGCAAGGACGGCCACGAGGCGCTGAAGGAGATCAAGGGAGACCCGCGCACGAGGCGCATCCCCGTCGTGGTCCTCACCACGTCGAAGGCCGAGGAGGACGTCGCGCGCGCCTACGACTCGGGCGCCAACTCGTTCGTGGTCAAGCCCACGGACTTCCAGACGCTGGTCGAAGTCATGAAAACGATGGAGGGGTACTGGGGCAAGACCGTGACGCTTCCGCCCGAGAGGAACGAAGCCTTATGAACAGATTGGACAAGGAGCTTCTGAGGGTGCTCCTCGTCGAAGACGACGAGGACGACTACGTGATCATCAGCGACCTGCTCTCGGAGATCGAGGAGCTCGACCTGGAGTGGGTCTCGGACTACGACGACGCCCTCCTCGCCATCGGGCGCGAGGAGCACGACGTCTGCCTCCTGGACTACCGCCTCGGGGGCCGGAGCGGCCTCGACCTCCTGCGCACCGCGTCGGAGAAGGGCCACAAGACGCCCATGATCCTGCTCACCGGACGGGGCGACCGGGAGCTGGACCTCGAGGCGATGCAGGCCGGCGCCGTGGGCTACCTGATCAAGGGCCAGATCGACGCCCACATCCTGGAGCGCTCGATCCGCTACGCCTTCGCGCAGGCCCTGAAGGTCGTGAGCGAGAGCGAGCGCCGCTTCCGCACCCTCGTGCAGAACGGGTCGGACGTCGTCACGGTCATGGACGCCGGGGGCTTTATCCGCTACCAGTCGCCCTCGATCGAGCGGGTGCTGGGCCACGACCCGGAAGGGATGCTGGGCAGGAGCGCCTTCGAGTACGTGCACCCGGAGGACGCCGAACGGGTGCGCCAGTCCTTCACCAGAAACGTGGGCGTCCCCGGCGTGCACGAGCCGCTGGAGATGCGCGTGCGCCACGCGGACGGCTCGTGGCGCCACATGGAGGCGATAGCCAACAACCTCCTCTCGGAGCCGAGCGTGGGCGGCATCGTCCTCAACTCGCGCGACGTCACCGAGCGCAGGGCGCTGGAGGAGCGGCTCGCCTACCAGGCCTTCCACGACGGGCTCACCGGCCTGCCGAACCGGAGCATGCTCGTCGCCGGGCTGGAGCGGGCCCTGGAGCGGGCGGGCGAGGGCGGCGGGGTCGCGGTCCTCTTCGTGGACCTGAACAACTTCAAGCTCGTCAACGACTCCCTGGGCCACGGCGCGGGCGACGCGGCGCTCGTCGAGGTCGCCCGGCGCCTCGGCGCGTGCCTCGGGGCCGGGGGCATCGCCGCCCGTTTCGGCGGGGACGAGTTCGTCGTCCTGCTGGAGGACGTGGCGGGGGAGGCCGGGGCGACGGAGATCGCCGAGCGCGTGGTCGGGGCGCTCGAGGCGCCCTTCACGCTCGGCACCAAGGAGGTGTTCCTCTCCGCGAACATAGGGGCCGCCCTCGGGGCGTCCCCGGGGCTCGACGACGCCGCCGGCCTCCTGCGCGCCGCCGACGTCGCGCTGCACAGCGCCAAGGCGGCCGGTTCGGGGTACGCCGTCTTCGACGCGGCGATGAACGAGAAGGCCCTGGAGCGCCTGGACCTCGAGGCGGACCTCAGGCGGGCCGTGGACCAGGAGGAGTTCCTCGTCTACTACCAGCCCAAGGTCGAGCTCTCTACCGGCCGGATCATCGGGGCGGAGGCGCTGGTGCGCTGGCAGAGCCCCGAGCGGGGCCTGGTCTCCCCCGCCAAGTTCATACCGGTGGCGGAGGAGACGGGCCTGATCCGCCCGATCGGGGGCTGGGTCTTGCGGGAGGCCTGCTTCCAGGCGAAGCGCTGGCAGGGATACCTCCCCCCGGACTACCTCCCCGTCGTCAGCGTCAACCTCTCCGCGGCACAGCTCAAGCACCCGGGCTTCGTCTCCGAGGTCGCCCGGACCCTCGAAGAGACCGGCGTCGACCCGGCGGCCGTAGTCCTGGAGATCACCGAGAGCATGCTGATGGACGACGCCGAGAAGGGCGTCGAGACGCTGTTCGGCCTGAAGGCCCTCGGGCTCCGGATCGCCGTGGACGACTTCGGGACGGGCTACTCGTCGCTCTCCTACCTCAAGCGCTTCCCCATCGACACCCTCAAGATCGACCGCTCCTTCGTCGACGGCCTCGGCCGCGAGCCGGGGGACACGGCGATCGTGCGGGCGGTGATGGGGCTCGCAAGGGCCCTCGGCCTCGACGTGGTGGCCGAGGGCATAGAGACGGCCGAGCAGCTGGCCCTGCTGCGGGAGCTGGGCTGCGACTACGGGCAGGGCTACCACTTCGCCAGGCCCCTGCCCGGCGCCGAGGCCGTGGAGTTTCTCGCCAGGGCGCGACTGGCCGTCGGCGCCTAGAGCACGCTACGCCCGGGCCGCCTCCGGCTCCAGGGCCCGGATCTCGGGGAGGTTGCGGTAGGACCCGGCGTAGTCGATCCCGTAGCCCACGACGAACACGTCCGGCACCTCGAAGCCGACGTATTTGATCTCCAGGTCGACCTGCCTCCTCGACGGCTTCGTGAGGAGGGTGCAGATCTCCAGCGAGGCGGGCTTGCGGGCGAGCAGGGACCGCTTGAGGTAGGAGAGGGTGAGGCCGGTGTCGATGATGTCCTCGACGATCAGGACGTGGCGCCCGGCGACGTCCTCCTCGAGGTCTTTGAGGATGCGGACGACGCCGCTGGAGGAGGTCCCCGACCCGTAGGAGCTTATGTCCATGAAGTCGATGTCGCAGGGCAGCTCCACGCAGCGCATAAGGTCGGAGAGCACGACGACCGCCCCGCGCAGGATGCCGACGAGCAGGAGCCTCTCGCCCGCGTAGTCCTCGGTAATGCGCTCCCCCATCTCGCGCACCTTCTCCCGGATCTCCTCGGAGCCCACGAGCACCTCTCCCATACCCAGCATCGTCGCGAAGACCGCCTTCCCTCTCGTTTTCAGCCCCGGTCACGCATCTACCGTCCTATCCCCAACGGGGCGAACGACGTAACGCACGCTTTCGAGTCTGGTCAGGAACGGGAGAATCATACAAGGTATGCGTCCTCCCTGTTCGCGAGCGCAAACGCGCCCGCCAGGGGCCCTAGGAGGCTCGCTCGAAGAGTATGTCCTGGGCTCCCTCCCAGAGGGTCTTCTCCCCGAGGGCACGGAGGTGCTCCTTGCCCTCCGTTATGGTCAGAAAGTGGTTTCCGGCGAGCTGGCCCGCCTTGCTCGCGAAGACCGTGCCGGCGTAGGGGAACAGGATCTCCGTCTCCGAGACGCCGCCGGGGTAGAACAGGACCTCGCCGGCCTGCGGGACGCTCGTCGGGTCCTCGAGGCCGACCCCGAGGTCGTAGTCGCCGAGCGGGATCCAGCAGGACTCCCCGCTCCAGCGGACGTGGATGATCTTCTGCCGGTAGGGCAGGAGCGCCTCGAAGGCCGCGCACGTCTCGGGGGACTTCCCCCTCTCCCACCTCGCCAAGAACTCGTACGGCCCCGCCGTGATCCTCACGTCGCCCACGCGCTTCTCCCTTCTCGACCCTCTGGACGTCCCTCTGCGCCGCCGCCGGCCCGCGGCATCAAACCCCCGTCCCGACCGGCTCCCGCGGCCTCAGCAGCCTACCAATCGGGGGCGAGACGATCTCGCCGTCGCGGAAGACGGTCTTCCCGCGCAGAAGGGTCCGTGCGACGCGCCCGCGGAACCTCCGGCCCACGAACGCGCTCGCCCGGTGGCGGTAGAAGAGGTCGTCTTCGCCCAGCACGAAGTCCTCGTCGGGCTCGACGAGGACGAGGTCGGCGTCGGCCCCGGCCTCGATGCGGCCCTTCCCCCGGAGGCCGAAGCGCGCGGCGACGTTCCCCGAGACGAGCTCGGCGACGCGCGCGAGCGGCAGGCCGCGGTTGTGGTGGCCCTCGTCGAGCATCGCGTTCAGGAGGGACTGGCAGCCCGAGATGCCGCCCCAGATCCCGAAGAAGTCCTCCCCGACCTTCGTCTCCGGCGGCGAGGGCGAGTGGTCGGAGGCGACGAACGCGACGTCGCCGCCGGAGACGCGCACCCACAGCTCCTCCAGGTCCCCCCTCGGGCGGAGCGGCGGCGCGCACTTGGCGAGGGCCCCGATCTCCTCCGCGTCCCCGTCCGTCAGGAGCAGGTAGTGCGGGCAGGTCTCGCAGGTGACGTCCACCCCGCGAGCCCGCGCCGCGGCGACGAGGGCGACGCCCCGGCCGGTGCTGACGTGGACCACGTGCAAGGAGCATCCGGTCTCCTCCGCGAAGGAGATCGCACGCCCCATCGCCTCCAGCTCGGCCACCACCGGGCGGGAGCCGAGGTAGTCGCGCATCGTCGTGCGCGAGGCGCCCCGGGCGCGGGCGGCGAGCCCGTCCGTGATGGTCCTGTTCTCGGCGTGGACGAGGACGGGCAGCCCGAGCGCCGCCGCCCTCCGCATCCCCTCGTAGAGCGTCAGGTCGTCGGCGGGCGGGAAGTCCGCCGTGCCGGAGGTGGACATGAACGCCTTGAACCCCACGACCCCCCTGCGCGCGAGCTCGTCGAGGCGCCCCACGGGCCCGGGAACGAGCCCGCCGAACAGCCCGAAGTCCGCCAGCGAGGAGGCCTCGGCCGCCCTCAGTTTGAGGTTGAAGCTCCCGGCGTCGACGGTGGGCGGGTGGGCGTTGAGCGGCATCTCCAGAAACGCGGTGGTGCCCCCCGCCGCGAGCGCCCTCGTGCCCGTCGCGAACCCCTCCCAGCTCGTGCGGCCCGGCTCGTTGAAGTGGACGTGGGCGTCGATGGCGCCGGGGAGGACCCACAGCCCGTTGGCGTCCACCTCCTCCCGGCGGTCCCCCTCGATCTCCGGGGAGACGGCGGCGATCCTGCCGTCCGAGACGGCGACGTCGGCCCGCGTGGGACCGCCCGACGGGGCCGCCCCGACCACGGTGCCGCCCCGGACGATCAGGTCGTAGGCCATGGGCGCTACCCCCGCTCAGCGGCGAGAAGCTCGAGGAAGCGACCCATCGCCTCGATCGCCACGGCGACGTCCTCCTCCCCCACGGACTCGGCCGGGTTGTGGCTGACGCCCCCCTCGCAGCGAACGAAGAGCATCGCGACGGGGGCGACGGCGGCGATCTCCGCGGCGTCGTGGCCGGCGCCGCTCGCCAAGCGGTGGGCCGGCAGCCCCGTCTCCTCGACGGCCCGCGCGAGGGTCGCGCTCAGGCCCTCGTCGGTGGGGACCGCCCGGCTCTCCTGCCGCACCTCCCAGCGGCTCCTCACGCCGCGGGCGCGGGCGATGCCTTCGGCCCTCTCCCGCAGGGCCCCCAGGGCGCGCTCGCGGACGGCGTCGTCCGCGTGGCGGAGGTCTAGGGTGAGGCTTGCTTCGCCAGGGATGACGTTCGGCGCGCCCGGGTGAACCTCGATGCGCCCGACCGTCGCCACGGCGCCGTCCTCCCCCCGCGCCGTCTCCTCGGCGGCGAGCACGAACTCGGCGGCGGCGCAGAGGGCGTCCCGGCGCCCCTTCATGGGGACGGTCCCGGCGTGCCCCGCCTCGCCGACGAAGCCCACCCCGGCGCGGCTCTGGCCCTGTATCGCGGTGACGACGCCGACCGGCAGGCCGAGTTCCTCCAGCACCGGCCCCTGCTCGATGTGGACCTCGCAGTAGCCGATCAGGCCGTCCGGAGGCCGGCCCCCCGCCAGGGCGCCGGGGTCCCCGCCGAAGGAGCGCACGGCTTCGGCCACCGTCACGCCGTCGCCGTCCACGAGATCGAGCAGGCCGGGCTCGAAGGTGCCCGCGAAGACGGAGCTTCCCAGAAAGGTCGTGCCGAAGCGCAGGCCCTCCTCGTCGGCGAACGCGGCCACCTCGACGGCGAACGGGAGGCGCTCGCCGCGGTCGTTCAGGCGCTCCACGCAGGCCAGGGCGACGAGGACGCCCAGCGGTCCGTCGTACCTCCCCGCGTCGCGGACGGTGTCGAGGTGGGAGCCGAGGACGAGGGTGCCCCCGTCCCCCTCGCGGGCCTCGTAGCGCCCGATCAGGTTGCCCACGGCGTCGCGGCGCACGCTCATGCCGGCGGTCTGCATCCAGTCGGCGACGATCTCGTTGACGCGCCGCATCGCCCCGGAGCCGTAGGGCCGGACGAGGAGGTCCGGCTCCTCGCTGATCCCGCCGAGGGCGTCGCAGCGCTCCATCACGGTCCTCGCGAGGCCTCGCACCTAGCTCCCCCGGTAGGTCGAGTAGGACCACGGCGAGACCAGGAGCGGCACGTGGTAGTGGGCCGAAGGGTCCGCGACGCCGAACCGGATCGGCACCAGATCCAGAAACGGCGGGTCTCCCACGCCCTCGTAGCCCGAGAAGTACTCGCCGGCGTGGAAGACGATCTCGTAGAGACCGGGGGCGAACTCGCCCTCCGGCAGGATCGACCCATCCGTCCGCCCATCAGTGTTTGTTTCGACGGTTTTCAAGGACCGCCGCTCCCCGCCTTCGATGCGGAACAGCTCCAGCGTCATCCCGGCGGCGGGGCGCCCGCGCGCGGTGTCGAGGACGTGGGTGGTGAGGAAGCCGCTCACCCTCGCCTCTCCACCCAGCCCTCGATCTGGCCGTACGGGTCCCTGGTGGCGTGGAAGATCTCGCCGCCGTTCTGGATCCCGAACCGCTCCAGGTCGTAGGGGATGTGGTGCACGTTGGGCAGCGAGTACCATATCCTCTCCACCTCCGGGAACGCCTCGAGCACCGCCTTGCCCATGCGGTAAAGGGTGTTCTGCGCCGAGGGGCTGTAGTGGTCGGTAAAGGTCGTCAGGGTCCGGTCCATGACGCCCCTCCACAGGCGATCGAAGTCCGCGTGCGCGGTGTTGTACTCCCACCTGGCGGTGACGACCGTAGCGAGGATCCGATCGTCCGTCTCGGGGAGGGTGGTGAACCGTTCCCTGAAGAAACCCTCCCAGCCCGAGGCCGTCGTCTTGAGCACGTAGACGTCCCCGATCCCGGCCTCCACCCGCCTACCGCCCCCCTCGTCGCCCGACACCCTGGCCCTTCGCTCGCCGCGGCCCCGCACGAACGAATGCTCGTGGGGGCGGCCGTCCACCCCGATCCGGTCCCACAGGGACTGCGTGATCTCGACCCAGAGGCTCGTGACGGTCGGGCCGGCCTCCAGGAAGTGCTCGACCAGGACGAGGCCGAACTCCTCGATGCTCCCGGTGAGGTGGTCCTTCGCCAGCGCGTAGACCGTGTTGCGCATGGTGTCGGTGGCGAGCAGGCCGGTGTTGTCGCCCTCGACGTAGGCGGCCTCGAAGTCGCCCTCCAGCGCGACGCGGACGTCCAGGTCCCAGATCTCGTGTCGCGCGGCGTCGCGCCTGACCTTGAACAGGCGGATCCCGGACTTCCCGTAGTTGTTCTGGCCCAGGGTGATCCCGCCCCCGGCCGTCTCCCGCGCGCCGCTCGTCTCGGCCATGGCCCTACCTCCCTCTCTCCTCGACGGCTCCCCCCCGGGCTCGACCAGGTCCCGCAGGCGCAGGGCCGCTATCTTGCCGATCTCCGCGAGCGCGGCCTCCGTCTCCTCGGCGCGGGAGCGCGCCAACCGGGCCTCGGCGCCGGCCAGGATCGACTCCTTGGTGTGCTCCCTGACGGCGAAGATCATGGGGAAGCCGAACTTCTCGCGGTACTCGCGGTTGGCCCTCGCGAACGCCTCGTACTCCCCGGGGGTGAGCCGGTCGAGGCCCGCCGAGGCCTGCTCGCTCGCGGACTCACGCGTGAGCTCGCCGGCGATCGCCGCCCTCCCCGCGAGGTCCGGGTGCGCCCGGATGAGGGCCAGCCGCCGTTCGCCCGGGGCCTCGTACATCGCCTCCACGAACGCGCGGTGCAGATCCTCGAAGCGGCCGAACGGCCGCTTCCGCCACGCCCCGGCGGCGACCCACGGCGAGTGCTCGAAGACGGACCCGAAGGCCGCCCGAAACTCTCCCTCGTTCAAGTCGTTCACGACCCGCAGGGGCAGCCTCCTGGCAGGCTCTCCCCCTTCGGTTCCGCACCTCGTCAACCCTCCCCCCCTACGGTCGCGGCGGGCTCCACGCCACGGGCGACGCACGCCGACGACCTCCCGAGAGCCGCAGCCACCCCGGCGGCGAGCCCCGGTCACACAAGGCCCCGCGCTCCCCCCTCTCCTGTCCCACGGGTATCACGGGGAGCCGCGCCTCCCGCCGGCCTCGCCGAACCTCCCCGACTCCTCCTGCGCCTCGACCCTGACCTCCACGGTCTTCGCGCCCGCGTCCAGGGCCGCCTCCGTAACCCTGCGCGCCGCGTCGAGCACCTCCTCGCGCCCGCCGGAGAGGACGACGGAGTCGGGGCCCGCCTCGTGCGCCGCGGGGCCCGCCTCCCCGGCGGCCCGCATCACCGCCTCGACCTGGGCCTGCGGGGGCTGCTCGGCTCGGGGAGACGGCGTAATCTTAAGCTCGGCGGTGAGCTCGTCGCGGTTGTGCCCGGGCACTACTGGTCCCGCCGCTCTTCCAGGCTGCCCAGGGTGCCGTAGCCCGCGCTCCCCGGTTGCGGGCGGCGCCGGGGCGGCCCGTCGGCGATGCCCACGAGCGCTTCGGGGCGGACGGGCATCCGCGGAAGCTCCCTCCCCGTGGCGTCGCGCAGGGCGGCGACCACGGCGGGCGGGGTGGAGATGTTCGGCGGCTCGCCCACCCCCCTGAGGCCGTAGGGCGCCCCCGGATCGGCGAGCTCCAGGATCTCCGTCCTCACCGGCGGCATGTCCAGGATCGTGGGGAGCAGGTAGTCCGTGAAGGAGGCGTTCAGAACCCGGCCGTCCCTCACCTGTATCTCCTCCAGGAGGGCGAGACCGAGCCCCTGGGCGGTGCCGCCCTCGATCTGGCCCTCCACCGCCTGCGGGTTCAGCGCCTTGCCGACGTCCTGCGCCGTCGCGAGCTCCACGACGCGCACGAGCCCAAGCTCGACGTCCACGTCCACGACCGCCCGGTGGGCCGAGAAAGCGTAGGTCACGTCCGCGTCCCCCTGCCCGTCCTCGTCGAGCGGGAACGTCTCCACGTGGCGGTGTACCACCGTCTCCTCGATGGGCTCCGCGCCCAGGATCTCGTCGAGGGCGACGACGAAGCGGCCGTCCGAGACGACGCTGCCGTTCTCCAGCGCCAGGCCCTCGGGGTCCTCGCCGTGCCTCTCCGCGACGGTCTCGAAGAGGCGCCTCCGGATCGCCTCGCAGGCGAGCTTCACCGCGCCGCCGGTCATGTACGTCTGGCGCGAGGCCGAGGAGGAGCCGGAGGAGCCTACCCGCGTGTCGGCGGGCAGGACGGAGACCTTTTCGACGCCGAGCTCGGTGCGCGCGATCTGGGCCTCCACCGTGACGAGCCCCTGCCCGACCTCCGCCGCCGCCGTGTGGACCTCGACGAGCGGCCCGTCGTCCGTGACCGAGAGCCTGACCCTCGCCGTCGAGTAGTCGTCGAAGCCCTCCGAGAAGCCGACGTTCTTGAACCCGACGGCGTAGCCGACCCCGCGCACGACCCCCTCGCCGTGCGTCGTGTTGGAGACGCCGCCGGGCAGCTCGCGCAGGTCGCGCGTCCCCCCTCCCGGCCCCTCGGGGAGGGGCATCTCCCGCAGCTTTTCGAGAAGCTCCGCGACCGGGGCGGGGCCCTCGATCTTCTGCCCGGTCGGGAGCCTCGTGCCCTCCTTCATGGCGTTTCTGAGCCGCAGCTCGATCGGGTCCATCCCCAGCTTCTCGGCCAACTTGTCCATCTGCGACTCGTAGCCGAAGCAGGTCTGCACGGCCCCGAAGCCGCGCATCGCGCCGCAGGGCGGGTTGTTGGTGTAGGCGACGTAGGCGTCGAGGACGGCGTTCGGCACTCGGTAAGGGCCGCAGGCGAAGCGGGCCGCGTTCGCGACGACGGCGGTGGAGCTCGAGGCGTAGGCGCCGCCGTCGAGGACGAGGCTGGCCCTTACGTAGACGAGCTCCCCGCTCCGGGTCGCGCCGTGCTCGTAGCGCATCTTGCACGGGTGACGGTGGACGTGGCCGTAGAAGGACTCCTCGCGGTCGTACACGATCTTGACGGGCCGCTCGGTGTGCAGCGCGAGCATGCACGCGTGGACCTGCATCGAGAGGTCCTCCCTCCCGCCGAAGGCGCCCCCCACCCCCGAGAGCGTGAGCCTGACCATGTCGTGCGGGAGGCCCAGGGACTCGGCGAGCTGGTCCTGATCGACGTGCAGCCACTGCGTCGCGACGTAGAGGTCCACCCCTCCCCGCCCGTCCGGGACCGCGAGGCCGGACTCGGGGCCCAGGAAGGCCTGGTCCTGCATCCCGATCTCGTACTCGCCCCGGACCACGACCTCCGCCCGGGCCTCCGCCGCCTCGGCGTCGCCGTGTCTTATCCGGACGTGCCGGAGGAGGTTGCCCGAGGGGTGGAGCTCCGGGGCGCCCTCCGCGAGCGCCTCCTCGGCGCTCGAGACGACGTCGAGGACCTCGTAATCGACCCGGATGCTCCCGAGGGCGCGCTTCGCGGTCTCGGGGTGGTCGGCGGCGACGAGCGCCACGGGCTCGCCCTGGTAGCGGACGCGGTCCCAGGCCAGGACGGGCTGGTCCGGGGTCTCCATGCCGTAGACCTTGCGGCCCGGCACGTCCTCGTGCGTGAGCACCGCGCGCACCCCGGGCATCGCCTCGGCCCGCGAGAGGTCCATCGACCAGATCCTCGCGCTCGGGTGCGGGCTGCGCAGGGTGGCGCCCCAGAGCATCCCGTCGAGACGCATGTCCGACGAGAACTCGAACTCGCCCGTCACCTTGGGGACGCCGTCGGGGCGGCGCACGCTCTCGCCGATCCCGCCCGGCGAGAACGTCGTGGGTCCGGGGCCGACGCGGGTCGGCGTCGGGGTAGTCTGTGCCCTCGTCATCTGGTCGCCTCCGCTCTCTCCTTCAGCCTCCCGCTCGCACCCGCTAGCCCCCGCGCGATCTCCCGCTCGTCCGCGGTCCTCAGCTCCCCTCCCTCGACGACGGGGCGCCCGTTCACCAGGAGGAGCTCGACCGGGCGGGCCGGGCCGAGGACGAGGGCCGCTACCGGGTCCTCGATCCCCGCGCCCCCGAGGTCGTCGATGCGCCACAGGGCGACGTCGGCGAGCTTGCCGGGCTCCAGGGAGCCGATCTCGGCCTCCCGTCCCAGGCACCGCGCGCCGTGCATCGTCGCGAGCTCCAGCGCCCCGCGCGCGGTCATCGCCCGGGGCCCGCCCCTCAGGCGCGCCAGGAGCATCGCCTGGCGGACCTCCGGGCCGAGCGTGCCCGCCTCGTTGGAGGCCGCGCCGTCGACCCCGAGGCCCACGGGTGCGCCCGCGCCGACGAGCGCTGCGACGGGCGCTATCCCCGCCCCGAGCCTGCCGTTCGACGAGGGGCAGTGGGCCACGCCGGTCCCCGTCTCGCCGAAGCGGAGCACCTCGCGCTCGTCGAGGTGGACGCAGTGGGCGAGCCAGACGTCCTCGCCGAGCCAGCCCAGGTCCTCGAGGTACTCGACGGGGCGGACGCCGAACTTCTCGAGGCAGAACGCCTCCTCGTCCTCCGTCTCGGCGAGGTGGGTGTGCAGGCGGACGCCCCGCCGCCGCGCGAGCTCCGCCGACTCGGCCATAAGCTCGCGCGTCACCGAGAACGGCGAGCACGGGGCGAGGGCGACCCTCAGCATCGCGTCCGGCGACCCGTCGTGGTAGCGGTCGATCGCGGCCTCGCTCGCCACCAGGATCTCGTCGCGCCCCTCGACGACCGAGTCGGGCGGCAGGCCGCCGCCGGACTTCCCTAGGTCCATCGAGCCGCGGGTGGGGTGGAAGCGCAGCCCGATCTCCCTCGCCGCCTCCACCTCGGCGGCGAGGAGGTCCCCGGCGCCGCGGGGGAAGACGTAGTGGTGGTCCATCGAGGTCGAGCAGCCGGAGCCCGCGAGCGCCGCGAGACCGGCTCGGGCGGCGGCGTGCTCGATGGGCTCGTCCACGAGCGCCCACACGGGATAAAGCTCGACCAGCCACTCGAAGAGCGTCGCCTCCTGAGCCATCCCGCGCGTCGCCCACTGGTACAGATGATGGTGGCAGTTGACGAGCCCCGGCGTGGCGAGGCATCCCCGGCCGTCGTGGCGCACCGTCTCCGGCCCCTCCGGCGCGGGCCCGCCGCCGACGGCGACGATGCGGTTCCCCTCGATCACCACGTGCCCGGTCTCGTACTCCGTCCCGGCGGCATCCACGGTCGCTATGGCGCAGCCCTCGATGACGATGCGCGAGGCGCTCACGGGGACATCCTCCGTGCCGCGAGGCGGACGGCGTCGAGGATCTTCTCGTAGCCCGTGCAGCGGCAGAGGTTGCCGGCGAGGGCCTCCCGAATCTCCGCGTCGGAAGGGCCGGGGTTCCTGCTCAGGAGGTCGTGGGTGGCGACGACGAAGCCGGGGGTGCAGAAGCCGCACTGTACCCCGCCGGTCTCCAGAAACGCCTCCTGGACCGGGTGGAGCCCCCCCTCCCCGGCGAGGCCCTCGACCGTCACGATCTCGCGCCCCTCGGCCTGCCCGGCGAGCACGAGGCAGGAGCAGACGATCACGCCGTCCATGTACACCGAGCACGACCCGCACTCGCCCTGAAGACAGGCGTTCTTGGAGCCGGGCAGCCCGAGCCTCTCCCGCAAGACGTACAGGAGGCTCTCGCCCTCCCAAACGTTCTCCGCCTCCCGCTCCTCCCCGTTGACCACACAGGAAAGCCGCATCACTCGCCCCCTCTCCGGTACTCGTCCCAGGCCCACCCCAGGGAGCGGCGCGCGAGCACGCCGATCGCATGAACCCGGTACGCCGCGGTGCCGCGCACGTCGTCGATGGGCCGCGCCGCGGCCTGGACCATCTCCCCGAACCGCCTCAGGGCCGCGTCGCCGATGGGCCCGCGGGTCTCCCACAGGCCGCCCTCCTCCATCACGCCCTCGACGAACCGCTCGGCCTCCGGGGTACGGATCGGGGTCGGGCCGGCCGAGCCGATGCACGCCTCGACCCTCCCCCGCTCGGGGCACAGGGCGAGGCCGAAGGAGCAGACGGCGATCACCATCGCGTTGCGGGTGCCGACCTTGGCGTACTGCTGGGGCCCCGTGGCGCGGGGCATCCGGAAGGCGGAGATAAGCTCGTCCGGCCGGAGGGCGTTCCTCTTCGGGCCCGTCACGAACTCCGAGACGGGGACGCGGCGGGTGCCGCCGGTGGACGAGAGCTCCACCTCGGCCTCCGAGGCGTAGAGGGGCGGGAGGCCGTCGCCGGCCGGGGAGGAGGTGCCGAGGTTGCCCCCGACCGTGCCCCGGTTGCGGATCTGGGGCGATCCGACGGTTCGGGAAGCCATCGCGAGGCCCGGCAACGCCTCGCCGAGCTCGGCGATGATGCGCTCGTAGGTGACGCCTGCGCCCACCCGAACGTGACCGTTCTCCCGTTCCCATTCGGCGAGCTCGGGGACCCGCGAGAGGTCGAGCACCGTCTCGGGACGTCCGCGGTCGAAGTTGATCTCGACCATCAGGTCGGTGCCGCCCGAGATGGGCACCGCCTCGGGATGTGCCGCCTTCGCCTCCAGAGCCTCGTGCAGGCTCGGAGGTCGGAGAAATTCCACCTACACGCCCCCTTCCATAGCTAACCCCACTATGTCGGGAGATCCGGCTAGGTGATCGCCCCCACGCGCCTTCTCCTTCTCCCCGGGAGGGAGTACCGGCCAGGTGATCGTGCGCGACGCGCCTTTTCCTTCTCCCCTGCGTTCCTCGGTTCGGACCCACCGCTCCGAGTCGCGGGAGTATACGAGCCCCGTACCTTTTGCGTCAACGTCACGGGGGGCGCGTTACGAGGTCCACGCCGGCCCGCCGGGGAGACCCTCGCGCCCGAGCGGGAGACGGCGCCGCGCTCGCCGGCTCGGGCGTCCCTGTGGGGGTTACGGGATTGGGGAATTCGGCCGGGTGTATAAAAAGGGGCAAGAGAAGCGTAAGACCCAGAGAAGGAGCGAGCTTTGACGGAGAGAGGGACGGAACGGGGCGCGGCGGCGAGCGGGACCTTCGCCATCGGCGGGGATCTGACGGTCAACCGCCTCGGCTTCGGGGCGATGAGGATCACGGGCAAGGGGATCTGGGGCGAGCCGGCGGACCCCGACGCGGCGCGGGCCGTCCTCAGGCGCGCGGTCGAGCTCGGCGTGAACCTCATAGACACGGCGGACTCCTACGGCCCCGAGGTCTCCGAGCGCCTCATAGGCGAGACGCTCGCCCCCTACCCCGACGGCGTGGTCGTCGCCACGAAGGCCGGGCTCGTGCGGCCGGGGCCGGGGCGGTGGGACCCGGACGGCCGCCCCGAGCACATCCGCGAGGCGATCGAGGGTAGCCTGCGGAGGCTCGGGCTGGAGAGCATCGACCTGTACCAGCTCCACCGCATCGACCCCAAGGTCCCCGCCGAGGATCAGGTAGGGACGATGGCCGAGCTTCGGGAGGAGGGCAAGGTGCGCCACGTCGGCCTCTCGGAGGTCGGGGTCGAGGAGATCGAGAAGGCGCGCCAGATCGTGCCGATCGCCACGGTGCAGAACCGCTACAACTTCTCCGACCGCGGCCACGAGGACGTCCTGGACTTCTGCGAGCGCGAGGGGATCGGCTTCATCCCCTGGTTCCCGCTGGCGGTGGGCGACCTGGCGCGCCCGGGGAGCCCCCTGGACGAGATCGCGTCGAGCCGCGGCGCCGCGCCGGGGCAGGTCGCGCTCGCCTGGCTGCTCCGCCGCTCCCCCGTCATGCTCCCCATCCCCGGCACCTCCTCCGTCGAGCACCTGGAGGAGAACGTCGCCGCGGCCTCCATCGAGCTCGCCGACGACGAGTTCGAGGAGCTGTCGAGGATGGGAGCGGCTTCGTAGCCGGCACCACGGCCCCGGCGGGGCGAATGGAGGCTCGCCGTCGCGGCGTCTACCCCGTTCGCCCCGCTCATCCGGGGCCCTGGCCGGGACGACACCAGGGAAGGAGAAGGAGCATGACGCAAGCACCCTTGCCGGCGGAGACGCGCATAGGCCACGTGCACCTCAGGGTCTCGGACCTCGACCGGGCCATCGGCTTTTATCGGGACCTCATGGGCTTCGAGCTCATCACGCGGCTCGGCGGGGAGGCCGCCTTCCTGTCGGCGGGCGGTTACCACCATCACATCGGCCTGAACACCTGGCAGAGCGAGGGCGGCGGCCCGCCCCCTCCGGGCTCGACGGGCCTGTATCACTTCGCCATAAACTACCCGACGCGCCGCGATCTGGCCGTCGCCCTCAAGCGACTGCTCGACGCGGGCGTCTCCATCGACGGCGCCTCGGACCACGTGACGCACGAGGCGATCTACCTGCACGACCCCGACCGCAACGGCATAGAGCTCGCCTGGGACCGAGACCCGAGCGAGTGGCCCCGCACCGAGGACGGCAGCCTTACCTTCGCGAGGCGCCGCCCGCTCGACTTCGACGGCCTGCTGGCGGAGCTCGAAACGCCGGTCTCTCCGTGACGCAGGACGGCTTGATCGCGGTGACGGGGGCGACAGGGGCCGTCGGCGGCAGGGTCGCGGCCAGGCTCGCGGAGGCGGGGCTCGCCCAGAGGCTCGTCGTCAGGGACCCGCGGAGGGCGCCGCTCCTGCCGAAGGCGGAGGTGGCCGAGGCCTCCTACGCCGACGCGGCGGCCATGCGGCGGGCGCTGGAAGGCGTCGGGGCCTTCTTCATGGTCTCGGGCGCGGAGGACCGGGACAGGCTCGGGCAGCACAAGGCGGCCGTGGACGCCGCGGTGGAGGCGGGCGTGGAGAGGATCGTGTACCTGTCCTTCGTCGCCGCCGCGCCGGAGACCACGTTCACCTTCGGCCGGGACCACTACCACACCGAAGTCCACATACGCGCTTCGGGCCTCGGCTTCGCGTTCCTGCGCGACAACTGGTACCAGGACATGCTGCCCCTGATGGCCGGCCCAGACGGCGTCATCCGGGGGCCGGCAGGGGTCGGCCGCGTCGGGGCGGTCTCGCGCGACGACGTGGCGGACGCGGCCGCCGCGGTCCTGCTCGGGGGCGCCGAGCACGACGGGCGGACCTACGACGTGACCGGTCCCGAGGCGATCACCCTCCACGAGGCGGCCGAGGAGCTGACCAGGGCGACCGGACGACCGGTCACCTACCACGCCGAGACGGTCGAGGAGGCGTACTCTTCCCGCTCGGGCTACGGCGCTCCGGACTGGATGGTCGAGGGGTGGGTGACCTCCTACGCGGCCATGGCCGACGGAGATCTGGACGTGGTAAGCGACGCGGTCCGCGATCTGACCGGCCACGCTCCCGCGACGTTCGCGGAGTTTCTGAGCCGGCACCCGGAGAGCTACCGGCACCTCGCCGAGCAGGGCTGACCCCGGGCGTTGCGTCCGCCTGTGCTAAGTTGTGGCCTGGCCCCGCGATAGCGCCGGGCGGACGGCTCGGGAAAGGACGGAAGTGTCGGAAGAGGTCTCGCGCACGGCATCCGAGAAGAACGGCGACCGCTCCCGGTGTCCCGTCGACCACGCGGCGCTCTCCCAGCGCAAGACGACGCGCAGCTTCGAGCCCGCGGGGCGGCCCGTCGAGCGCGACCCGGAGGGCGTGTGGCACGTGCGGGGCTTCTCGCAGGCGCGGGCCGTGCTCCGGAGCGCGGATACGAAGCAGGCGGGCTTCAACGCCGAGGCTCTGGAGAAGCTGCCGCAGAGGATGAGGCCCCCGATCCTCTACCAGGAGGGCCAGCCGCACCACGAGCAGCGCCGCCAGACCGCCCGTTTCTTCTCCCCGAAGACCGTCAGCGAGAACTACCGCGGCCTCATGGAGGAGCTCGCGGAGGCGGCGATCCGCAAGCTCCGGCGCGAGCGGCGCGCCGACCTCGACGCCCTGAGCATGGACCTCGCGGTCGGGGTTGCGGGCCGGGTCGTGGGCCTCACGGAGAGCAGGGTGCCCGGCATGGCGAGGCGCCTCGACGCGTTCTTCGAGGGGGACGTGACCGGGTTCGGGTGGAGCCCGCGAGCCCTTCTCGGCTTCGCGCGCAACCAGGCGCGGGTGGCCGCCTTCTTCTACCTCGACGTGAAGCCCGCGATCGAGGCGAGAAAGAAGGAGCCCCGGGAGGACGTCATCTCGCACCTCCTCTCGCGGGGCTACGGGGACGCCGAGATCCTCACCGAGTGCATAACCTACGGCGCCGCGGGCATGGCGACCACGCGCGAGTTTATAAGCATCGCCGCCTGGCACATGCTCGAACAGCCCGCCCTCCGCGAGCGTTACTTGCGGGGCGACGAAGGGGAGCGCCACGACGTCCTGGGGGAGATCCTGCGCCTCGAACCCGTGGTCGGACGCCTGTACCGCCGCGCCACCGCGGACCTCCGGCTCGAAGACGGCGGCGAGACCATCACGATCCCGCGGGGCGGCCTCATCGCCCTCGACACCTACGCGGTGAACGCCGACGAGGCGGCGGTCGGTGAGTGCCCGCTGGCCCTGGTCCCGGGCCGCAAGCTCCGGGCGGAGCGCGTGGGCCCGGCGGTGATGAGCTTCGGCGACGGGCACCACCGCTGCCCCGGCTTCTACGTCGCGCTACGGGAGAGCGACGTCTTCCTCACGCGCCTGCTCTCCCTCGAAGGCCTGCGCATCGACCGTAAACCCTCCGTGAGCTGGAACGAACTCATAGCGGGCTACGAGCTGCGCGGCTTCACCGTCGCCCTCGCCTGACCGGAGCCCTCGGCATCCGGCGGGACGGCTCCTAGCCCGCGCCGTCCCGGCCGCCGAGACCGAAAAACTCCCGCGCGATCTCGAAGACCTCCGCGCCGTCCTGGATCTCGCCGCCACGGGGGTCGGCCCCGGGGACCGCATCCGCGCGCCCGGCCGATCCCACGGGACCGGGCGAGCCGCCGCTCCTGGCGTCGACGCGCGGCGGCGGCTCGGGCAGGTCCGGCGGGGGGTTCTCCACGGGGGGCGGCTCCGGCATCGGGGCGTCGTCGGGCTCCGGCGGCTCGGGGGCCGAGCGCGGGGCCCTGGCCGGCTCCCTCGCCGGCTCGGGGGCTCGCTCGCGGGCCGGCGGGGCGGGGGCGCTGACGACCGGAGCGGCGGAGACCGCGCCCCCCTCGCCGGCCACGACGAGCTCCAGGCGCGGGCGGGAGCCCAGGCGCTCCTCCAGGATCTCGTGCAGGGAGGCGATGCGCCTGGAGTCCCCGGCCAGCTTCGCGTAGATGGAGAGGTCCTCCGGGAAGACGAGCCTCAAGACCCCGTCCCCGAAGCTCTGCATCTTCGCCTCCTCGTAGACCGCCGCGATCGCCGGCTTCCGAGCCTGCAACTCCCGCACGACCGAACCCCAGTCCAGGTCGCCCCCCGAGGGGACGCCGGGCACAGGCTCCGGGTCGGCCGCCACTTCGCCAGGAACTTCCGTCCCCGTGGGCTCCGCGGCCTCCGGCACGGGGGAGCCGTCTCTACCTCCGCCTCGCCGTCTCCCCCGGCCCCGGGCATGACCTCCGGCTCGTGCGCCGCGGGCTCCGGTGGAGGGGTCGCGGGCCTCGGCGCGCTCGCGGGGGACGCGGCGCGGAGACGTTCCCGTTCTCGACGGCCTTCTCCAGGGCTTCGAGGCGGCGCACGAGCACGTCGACGGCCGGTTCCTCGTAGTCGCGGGCGAGCTTGAGGAAGGTCAGCTCGACCTCCAGCTTCGGGTCGCCGCCGCGCCGGGCGCGGGAGAGGGCGTCGCCCAGGGCCTCGATCATCCGGACCACCTCGGCGGTCGGGATCCTCGCGGCCTGCTCCTCGAGCCCCGCGCGCTCGTCGGCCCCGACCTCGGCGAGCGCTACCTCCGGGGCGTCCGGCAGGAGCATGAGGCGCCGTAGGTGCGCCACGAGCTCCCCCACGAACCGCGAGAGGTCCCGCCCCTCCCCCGAGAGGCGGTCGACCACCCGCAAGGCGTCGGCCGTCCGCCGCTCGTAGAGGGCGTCGGTCGTCTCCAGCAGGACGTCGGAGGCGACGCTGCCCAGAAGCTCCCGGACGCCCTCGGCCGTGACCGGGCCCTCGGAGAAAGAGGAGAGTTGGTCGAGGAGGCCCTCGGCGTCGCGGAACGAGCCCCGGGCCTCGCGCGCGAGCATGGTGAGGGCGGCGGGCTCGGCCTCTATCTCTTCGGCGTCGGCGATCTCGCGGAGCTTGTCGGCGAGGAGCGTCACGGGCGGGCGGCGGAAGTCGAAGCTCTGGCAGCGGCTGATGATCGTGGGGAGGACCTTGTGCTTCTCGGTCGTCGCCAGAACAAAGACCACGTGCTCGGGCGGCTCCTCCAGCATCTTCAGGAGGGCGTTGAACGCCTCCGTGGTGAGCATGTGGACCTCGTCGATAATGTAGACCTTCATCCGGCCCTGGGTGGGCGCGAGGTTCACGCGGTCTCTGAGGTCCCGGATCTCGTCTATACCACGGTTGGAGGCCGCGTCCATCTCCAGGACGTCCATCGACGAGTTGTTGACGATCGCGCGACAGCTCTCGCAGGTCCCGTCCGGCTCCGGCGTCGGCCCGTTGGCGCAGTTGAGCCCCATCGCGAGGACCTTCGCGGTCGAGGTCTTGCCGGTCCCCCGCGGCCCCGAGAAGAGGTAGGCGTGGGCGACCCGGCCGGTCTCTATCGCGCGCGCGAGCGTGCGGACGACCGGCTCCTGGCCCGCTATCGTCTCGAACGTGCGGGGGCGCCACTTGCGGTACAGGGAGACGTGCTTCATGAGGAAACGCCGCCGGTAAAAAAGAAGCTCACCCCGCCAGTATAACGGAGCGTAGCGGCGGCAACGAGAAGCAGAAGCCCGGCCAGAGAGACCGGGCTAAAGATCGAAAAATGCCGCGCACCCCACCGTCGACGTGATCGCACTCGGCGAACTCCCGGCCGTCGGCTCCGGTCCAGCTACCCCGATGGCACATGAGGTAACCCACTTAGTGCTGCTGCCTTCCGGCCCTGACACAGTTCGCGGGGCCTCATTGCCCGAGACCAGACCATCAACGCTCCCAAACCGGTCTCTACCGAACCCGGTACGCGCCTCGGGCGGGGATCTAGGCCCTGCTAGGCGATCGCAGGTACAGGGCATCGCCAGCTCCCCGCTTAGCGCGGCAAAGAGAGTTTACCAAACGATGCGGACAACAAAAGGCGCCGGCCCCAGCCGGAGGGATGGAAGCCTCGGCGGGCAAGGACATCTCGCCTAAACGAACGAGATCGGGACCAACATCACCGTACCGGCGACCGGAAGCAGCCAGCCGACCACCAGGCTCTCCCTCGCGGTGAGAGTTGCGCCACTCTGGCCTCCCCAAGCGCGCGCGTAATGCTCCTTGAACCGCATCGGGCTCCATCCCAGCGCCAGGTACCCCGAAACGGGCGCCAGCCGGACGATGGGTGCGCCCTACCCCGGTACGGCGCCGCAAGGAAGACCGCTTGCGTAGCAGGGATCAGCGCGGCTTACTCCAAACGGACGAGGCGCTCGCCGCTTGTGGTTGCTCTACCTGAACAGCCCGTGGTTCTTTGCGTCCGGGATGTGGCCTGCGGCCTCGGCGACGCGGTTGTTGTAGTTGTAGATCGAGGCCGTGGTGATGACGTCGTAGACGTCGTCCTGCGTGAAGCCGAGGGCCTGGAGCCTCCGTATGTCCTCCTCGTCGCAGTCGACGGGGGTTCTGGTTATCTTGACGGCGTAGTCGAGCATGGCGCGGGTCTTCTCGTCGAGGCCGGCGCGGCGGTAGTCCTGGACTATCTTCTCGGAGAGGACGGGATCCCCGGTGAGGCGCCGCAACTCGGCGCCGTGGTTTGTCAGTCAGAACAGGCAGCGGTTCTCGGCCGAGACTACCACCCCGATCATCTCGCGCTCGATCCGGCTCAGCCCGCTCGGCCCTTTGCTGATGAACTCGTAGAACTCGAGCCAGCGCAGCATCAGCTCCGGCCGCCAGGAGTGGGTCCGTACGACGTTGTTCGGCTCCCCGAGCTTCTCGCGCTGCTTCGCGACGATCTCCGCGACGCGCGGGTCGAGGTCCCCCTCGTCGGGGACCGGGAACCAGCTGATCCTGCCTTGCGGAGCCCAGTCCGAGACCGGCCTCTCCCCTTCGCGTTCCGTGTTCAAAGCACCCTCCCCGACGTACGGCTGATCGCAAGGGCATGATAGCCGAGGGGACACAGGGGACGCATCGCGGTGCCTGGCCGAACTTGTCGCCGCTCGGGGGCCGCGCTTCTCGCCCGGCGTACTAACTTCGCGCGGCCCCGCTCCGGCGAGACGACGCGACCAGCAGCGCGCCTTGGGGTGGTCCTTCAGGACGTAGCCGGCTTCCGGACAGAGGCGCGGGGAGGCGTAGGGGGCGGCGTCGGCGGCGGTCGCGCGGTCCCCGACGGAGAACTCGCGGTCGCCGAGGAGGTGCTCCATCACCCCGAGGGCGCGGCGCATCGCGGCGGGGTGGCTCTGGGGCAGCTTCGCGTTCGCCTCGATGCGGAGGTCCCGGACGGCCCCGACGATCCCCGCACCCCGGATCTCCCGCAAGCTTCCCCTCACCCGCCCCGTGTCCCGACCGCGTCGGTTTGCCGCTCCGGGCGAAGCTCCGCTACCCGCCCCTCGCTGTTTCGGAGGGATCGCGGCCGTCGGAGGTCCTTGCGGTCGCGGTTCAGAGCCAGCCGCGGCGCTTGAAGACGAGGTAGAGCACGACGGAGGCGACGACCATGAGGGTCAGGGCGAACGGGTAGCCGAGGATCCAGTGCAGCTCAGGCATGTGGTCGAAGTTCATGCCGTAGATCCCGGCGACGAGGGTCGGGGCGAAGAGGATGGCCGCCCAGGCGCTGATCTTCTTTACCTCGTCGTTCTGGCCGACCCCGACGAGGGTCAGGTTCACGCTGAGGATGTTCGAGAGCAGCTCCCGGAAGCCGTCGACCTGCTCGGTCACGCGGATGACGTGGTCCTGCACGTCGCGCAGGCCCCTGCGGACCTCCTCGTCCGCGACGCGCCCGCCGTCCCCCGCGACAAGCTGCGCCAGGACCGGGGCCAGGGGCTTCGTCGCCCGCTGAAACTGTATGACCTCGCGGGAGAGCTCGTAGATCCTGCGGGAGACACCCGTGTTCCCCGAGAAGACCTCCGTCTCGATCTCGTCTATGTCGTTCTCCAGGCCCTCGACCACCGGGGCGTACCCGTCCACCACCTCGTCCATGATCGCGTACAGGATCGCCTGCGGGCCGCGCCGCAGAAGCTCGGGCTCCGCCTCCAGCCGCCTCCTGACCCTGCCGAGGTTCGGCGCCTCGCCGTGGCGCACGGTCACCACGAAGTCGTCCCCGACGAAGACGTGGAGCTCCCCGAACTCGACGGTCTCCGTCTCGTCGACGTACCGCGCCGCCCTCAGGACGACGAAGAGCGTCTCGCCGTAGCGCTCCAGCTTCGGCCGCTGGTGGGCGTCGACGGCGTCCTCGACCGCTAAAGGGTGCAGCCCGAACTCCCCGGCCACGGAAGAGAACTCCTCGCGGGAGGGCTTGTAGAGGCCGATCCAGGCGATACCGCGCTGGTCGCGGCAGGCGTCGTAGGTCTCTTGCAAGGAGCCGGGCTCGGCGGCCCTGCGGCCGTCCACGTAGATGGCGCTGTCCACGATCACGCCCGCATCATACGCCTTCCGGGGCAGGAGGGACCGGGAGTCGGTGCTCCTCCGACGCGTGGCGTTACCCGATCACGTCGAGGGCGGCGCCGACGATGGTCTCGGGGTCGATGCCGTGGTGCTCGTAGAGGTCTTCGAGGTCGCCCGACTGCCCAAAGTCCGTCACCCCGAGGCAGGAGACGGGGGTCGTCCGGATCGAGCCGAGGAAGCTCAGGGTGTGCGGGTGGCCGTCCAGGACGCTCACGATCGGCAGCGGCCTCTGCGGCGGAAAGAGCTTGTCGAGGATGGCGTAGGGCCCCTCGCCGAAGCCCTGCCTCGCCCTGAGCGCCCGGAACACGAGGTCGGGGCTCGTGAGGCAGACGACGTCCGCCCCGATGTTCCCCTCTTCCTCCAGCACCTCGGCCGCCCGGACGACCTCGGGCACCATCGCGCCGACCCCGACGAGGGTGACGACGGGCTCCAGGCCGCGCTCGGACGCGTCCCTCAGCTTGTACCCCCCGGCGAGGACGTCGCGCCTCCTCTCTTCCCGCATCTCCGCGTCCTCCGGCACGGCGGCGAGCGCCTGGTCCACGGGCCGGGTCGAGAGGCGGAAGTACGCCGACTCGCCGCCGGGCCTGCCGAGGCGGCTTAGGGCGTGGAGGAAGGTCCATTCGAGGTCCTGGCCGAAGGCGGGCTCCCAGGCCGAGACGCCGGGCTGCTCGATGCCGATGGACGGAGTGTAGATCGACTGGTGCGCCCCGCCCTCGGGGGCGAGCGTCGTGCCGGAGGGCGTGCCTATCAGGATGGACTGCCCGCCGGAGTAGACGCCGAAGGACCACGGCTCGAGGGCGCGCCCGACGAACGGGTCGTAGATCGTGCCGATCGGGAAGAGCGGCTCGCCGCTCCGGCTCCAGGTCGAGCCGAGCTCGGCGATGAGGCCGACGAGGTTCGTCTCGGCGATGCCGAGCTCTATGTGCTGGCCGCCGCGGGTCTCGCGCCACTTCAGCATCGTCTCGGGGTCGTCGGCGAACCAGTCCGTGCGATCCTCCAGCGACCAGATGCCGACCTTGTTGATCCAACCGCCCAGGTTCGTCGAGGAGGCGACGTCGGGGCTGACGGTGACGATCCTGTCCGCCACGGGCCCGGCGGTCCTGGGCATCTCCGCGAGCAGCCGCCCGAGCTCCTGCTGGGTCGAGGTCTCGCCCCGGTAGCGGCCCCCGATCTGCGTCGGTACGTCCGGCGGGGCTTTCCGATCTCCCGGGCCGCGCCGATCCAGCCGTCCCGCGACCTCCGAGCAGAGCTCGGCCTCCGCGCTGCCCTCGGGGAAACGCGCCCACGGGTCGTCGAGGTCGGCGCCGAGCGCGTGAGCGAGCCCCTCGTACTGCCCGTGCGTGAGGAGCGCCGAGTGGTTCTGGGGGTGGCCTTCGATGGGCAGGCCCCGGCCCTTTACCGTGTAGGCGAAGACGACGGAGGGGCGGTCGGCGGCGGCGTCGGCCTCGCGGTAGGCCTCGACGAGGCTCCCGAGGTCGTGCCCGCCGAGGTCGCGGACGGCCCGGAGCAGCTCCGAGTCGTCGAGGCCGTCGACGAGGCGCAGGAGCTCGCGCCGCCCCCGCCCGTCCCCCAGAAGCCGCTCCCTGAGCTCCGCGGCCGGGATGCGCAGGAGGCGCTGGTACTCGGCGTTGCCCATCTCGTCGATCCTGCGCCTCAGCGCCTCGCCGCCCGGGCGGGCGAACAGGGAGCGCAGGAGGCGCCCGTACTTGACGGTGACGCAGCTCCAGCCCGCGGCCTCGAACATGCCCTGCAAGCGGTCGGCCGCGATGTTCGGGACCACCCTGTCGAGGGTCTGGCGGTTCAGGTCCACGACCCACAGGACCTCGCCGAGGCCCGAGACCGCCGGGTCCGCTATCGCCTCCCAGCACGCCCCCTCGTCGAGCTCGGCGTCGCCGATGAGCGCGATCTGACGCCCCGCCGCGGGGGCGTCGAAGCGCTCCCTCACGTAGCGGTTCGCGACCGCGCTCCAGATCGGGGCGGTCGCCCCGAGGCCCACGGAGCCGGTCGAGAAGTCCACGGGGTAGGGGTCCTTGGTGCGGCTCGGGTAGCTCTGCAACCCCCCGAAGGCGCGAAGCTCGGTCATGTACCCGCGGTCGAGGCGCCCGAGGAGGTAGCTGATCGCGTGCAGAACAGGCGAGGCGTGCGGCTTGACCGAGACGCGATCCTCGGCGTCGAGGTGCGCGAACCACAGCGCGGTCATGATCGAGACCATCGAGGCGCTGGAGGCCTGGTGGCCGCCGACCTTGATCCCCGATCGGTTGGGCCTGACGCGGTTGGCGTGGTGAACGACGGAGGTCGCGAGCCACAAGACCCGTCGCTCCACGCTCGCCAGGGTCTCGGGGTCGGCTTCCACGCCGGCGGCGCGCGTCTCCGGCGCCGCCGCCAGGCTCCTTACGGCCCTACCCGTCTCCGGTTGTGATCCCATGAGCTCCCTTCCTCTGGTTGGGCTACTCCCCCTTCGCGCCCCGGCGTCCGCGCCACGCCTCCGCCGGCGAACGCGGCCCGTTCTCGCCGAGCCCGGCGAGGGCCCCGCGCGACGCGTCGTGATTTATCCTCCCGGGCATTGTAGGGCCGGAGCGCGGCCGCACGCGAGGACCGCGCGCCTGCTGGCCGGCGGCTGCACACTTCGGCACATCTTTGGACCGGACGGTCGTTGCTGGGTGACGCAGGGGGTACACTTGTAGCACAAGCTACCTGTGGTCGATCGTCGTGCGTGCACATCCGCACTGCCTTCTGCGCAGCTAAGGAGAGTGCTTACCCCGTGCGAATTCTGGTCGCCAACACCCCGTTGATGTACCGCGAGGCCGTGGCGGTCTCCCTACGCCTGAGCCGTCCGGACGCCGAGGTGATGCTCGGCGACCCGCCCGCGCTCTACGGGCGGGTCGAGCGGTTCGATCCGCACCTGATCGTCCTCGATCGCGACGGTCTCCTGCTCGGCGGGCTGCCGGCCGCCTTGCCCCGGCTCGAGATCCTTCTCGGCGCCACCATGGACGGCAGGATAGGCGCGAACGGGAGGTCCGTGGACATCGAGAACGTCGGCACGGAAGACCTGCTCGCGCTGGTGGACGAAGTAGCGGAGACGGGCCCCGAAGAGGCGGAGTAGCCCCGGCGCGGGTACCGTCGGAACGAAGACGCCCGTCGGCGTCCGACGCTCGGGTCCGGTTCGTCGTCGGGAAGCCGCGCTACGCGGCGCCGAGGCTCCCGAAGAGCTCTCCGCGAGCACCTGGGGGAACGGCCCCCTGGACATAAGCCTACCCATCTTGGGACATCTCCCTCGCGGGGGACGCCCGGATCGTATCCTCGGCAGGTTACAATAGGCCGGAAGAGATACCCGATCGGGTAGGCGACATCTGCGTGCGTTTCTTCTCGCGGTCTTTGTCTGCGCGGATAGGAGCGCGATCTTAGTGAGAATACTGGTGGCGAACTCGCCGCGCATGTACCGTGAGTCCCTGGCCCTCTCGATCCTCAGGAAACGCCCGGGCTTCGAGGTGCTGATCGCCGACCCGGAAGACCTCGATGGGAACTTGGCTCGCATCGAGCCCCACGTCCTCGTGCGGGACGACGACGGGGTCGAGACGGACGTGCCGGACGGCGTCCTCGCGTGGGTCGGGATCGCGGTCAAAGATCACCTCAACGCGCGGATCGCCGTGGGCGGCAGGATATCGGAGCTGCACGACGCGAGCCTGGAGGAGCTTCTGGTTGCCCTCGACGAGGCCGCGCGGCTTCTTCTCTCCGACGAGGATGCCCCCCGGGAAGGGCCCCGCTCCCCTTCCTCTTAGGCCCCTACGGACCTCACCGGGCCGCGTCCGATTCATCGGTGACTTCCTGGATGGTGATCCAATCCTCGAAGAGGGCCATCCTCGTCGCCTCGCCCCTGGAACGCACGTCCATCTTCTTGTAGGTGTTGGCGAGGTGGCGCTTGACCGTGCCCTCCGCGAGGTGCAGGGCCTTGGCTATCTGACGGTTGCCCATGCCCCTGGCGGCCAGGAGCAGTATCTCGAGCTCCCTGGCCGAGAGCACGCCCCCCGAGCCCTCATCCGCCTCCTCCAGCATCCCCAGCGGCATGCCCACCACCACGTTCTTGCTCTTCGGGTCCAGGATCGCGGCGCGCACGGCGGCGATGAGGTGCTCGGCCGAGGCGCTCTTGACGACGTAGGCGCTAACCCCGAGGTCCATGAGCTCCTTGACGTCGCGCGGGTCCTCGATCATGGTGACCACGACGATCTTCGGCGCCGGGTCGGATGCCTCGCGCATGATGCGCAGGTTCTCCCGGGCCCTCGGGATGGGCATCTGCACCTGCATGAGGACGACGTCGGGCTTCAGCCGGCGCGCCATCTCGACGGCGCCCTCGTCGTTGTTGGTCTGGCCGACGACCTGCATGCCCGCGTAGTTGGCCAGGATGCCCGCGATGCCCTCGCGGAACATCTTGTGGTCGTCCGCCAGGAGCACTCTGATCGGATTCGCCTCGCGTCTCCCCTGCATACCCCCACCATGGTATACGTGCGCCACAAGCACGGTGACGCCGTTTGTAAGTGGATTCATCTTACCGGAGCATCGTGAACCCCACAACGCAGCGTGCCCCGAGCGCCGGCTCGCCTGCCCGGGAAGAGAAGGACCGGGGCCCGCGCGATGTAACAGGAAAGGGTGATAAGGAGGATAGCGCGGACTCCGGCGTAGCCTCTAACTACCCCACGCCCCCTCGTGCGTCAACAGACATGTTCGAAAATGTCCTCATCTATGCAACGCCCGCTACACCTTTATACACATATCTCGCGTGGCGAATGTGGAGCAAAATTTGTTGCTCCGGCGGTCCCGTCGGAGAACACGCCTCACGACGCGCACCGGCGACGAAGGAGATCGAGCATGGCGTTCACGACCGGTAGCTCACTCGGGTCCCGTTTCTCGCTGCTCGTCGCCGAGGGGGACGGGCGCGTGCTCACGATCGGCGAAGACGCGGTGCCGGCCGTCTTCAGCGGCGAGGGGGAGGCGGAGCTGTTGCTGAACTCCGCGGCCGGGAGAGACGGATGGAGGGTCATACAAACCTCGCTGCGTGAGCTCGCCTCGCTGCTTCGCGGCCCCTGTGCGCGGGCGCGAAGAGGGTCGCCTTGGACCCTTCGCCCGAGATGCTCAGCGACCGTTTCCTCGTCGAGCTGGTGAGCGTGGACAAGGATCGTTTCCTGGAGCAGTTCGCGAGGCGCGACCACGGCCCGAAGCGACCGCGGTGAAGGCCGCCGCGCGAAGCCAGACCGGGGCGCGCCTCCCCGGGGTAGGTGTGCGAGGCCGGGTGCGCTCCGGGGCGTGAAAGGCCGTCGAGCGCCTCGCCGGCCCTTCGGGGCTTTCATCGCCCCGCGCTACGCCGAACGCGGTTCGGGGCAGGCCCGATCCTGCGGGTGCCCGTGGCTACCTGATCACGTTCAGGGCCGCCGGCTCTATGCGGAAGGACATCGGCAGGCGGCCCCAGACCTCGCCGTCGATCTGGACCGGGACGCGCGCGCCGCGAGCGGCCGGTGACTTGGCCACGATGTTCTTCCGCGAGGTAAACGACTTCATGGCGCGGTCGAGCGGGCTCTTGGCCAGGATGCGGGCCAGGACGTCGGGCCGCATCAGGAGCCCGACCTTCTCGATCAGGACGACCTCGAGCTCGCCGCTGCCCAGGGAGACGCCCTCGGCCATCTCGAACTCTCCCCCGTAGTAGCGGCCGTTGGCGACCACGGCGAACTGGGTGACGTAGGTGGTATCCCCGTCGACGATCTGCAGGTCGGGCTGGTCGCCCTGGAGGTAGACCTTCAGCGCGGCCAGCGGGAAGGCGAGCGACCGCAGGTAGCGCTTGAGGCGCGGGCCCACCTCGCGCACGACGTCGGCGTCGAAGCCGACGCCCGCCATGCAGGCGAAGCGCCGCTCGGTCCCCTCCTCGTCGGTCGCCACGCCGACGTCCATCCGGAAGGCGGTGCCGGTCAGGATCCTCGCGCAGGCCTCCTCCGGGTTCATCGGCAGCCCGAGCTCCCGGGCCAGGACGTTCGCCGTGCCGAGCGGCAGGATGCCCAGGGTAGCTCCCCCGGAGAGACCGTTCACGACCTCGTTCACCGTGCCGTCGCCGCCGGCGGCGATCACGAGCTTGTCCCCCGCGAGGGCGGCGAGCTCGGTGGCGTGGTCCGGACGCTCGGTGTTCAGCACCTCGACCTCGATGCCGCCGGTGCGCAGGGCTTCGGCGAAGCGCTCGAGGTAGCCCTCGTCCCCCGCGCTCCCCGAGTTCGGATTGCCGATTATTACCGCCTTCGTTGCCACGCCACGAGTCCTCTCCTTCTCCATCATCACCGTGCCTGACCTTCTGCCCCGACGCCTCGCCCTTTTGATGGGCTGTTCCACCCACGAACCTCCTCGAACGACAGGGCCGTATCGAGACCCTGCCGGACCCCTTGGCGGCGACCTCGTAACTTCCCCCGGAACCCGGCTCGGAAACTCGTTCGGGAGACATCGCTCTTTGTGTGGCCGAGAGATCCACGGGCACGCGCCCGACGATCGCGAGCGTAGGAACTCAGGGTATGGGCCGCGACCACGCGGGCGGCCCGGCCGAGCGATCCTCCCGTGCCGGTTCGCAGGCCCGGCGTGATGGCCGGATACGGTACGCCGGCAAGGGTGCGGACCCGTTGTAGAGCTGCCCCGCTCCAGGGGCTCTCGCGCAGAGAACCGCCGCTGGCACGGGATCGCGTATCGTTGCCCCGCCTCCGTCCTCGTTCGAGCACCCACCCTCAAAAGGTCCAGGGCGCGCCCTAATGGACGCGCCCTGGACCCTCCGTCGCGGAGACTTCGCCCTACTGCTGGGCGAGGCCCTGGTTCTCGGCCTCTTGCTGGGCCGCGCCCTGGGCTTCTTCGGCGACCCGCTGTACCTTCTGCTGGGCCTCCTGTGCCTTCTCCTGGGCCTTCTCGACGACGTTGTCGCGAGCCTCGCCCATCACCTCGTTCTCCTTGCGGGTCTCGGGTATGGCGAGCCCGACGGCCGCGCCGAGCCCGACGGCCAGGGCGCCCGTGGCCAGGGGGTTCTCCCGCAGGATCCGCTGCATCCCGCCGCCGGCCCTGCGAGCCTGATGCTGGGCCCGGTCGGCCAGCCGGCTCGCCTGGTGCTGCGTCCGATCGGCGAGCTCGCCCGTCTTGTCGCGGACCTGAGCGGCGGATTGCTCGACCCTGTCCCGGGCCTGGCCCGCGGTCTCGCTCACCCTGTCCCGGGCCTGACCAGCGGTCTCCCCGACCCTTTCCAGGGCCTGACCAGCGGAGTTACCGTCGGACCCCCGCTCGTCGTAGCGCGGCGGGTAGTAGTCGTCGTCGTACGCGGGGGAGTAACCGTAGTCGTAGTACGGCCTGCGGCGGAGGCGCGGGCGCTGCGCGCGTTGCTTCCTGGCGCTCACTAGCAGCCAGCCGAGTCCTATCCCGGTCAGGGCCGCCGGGATGGGGTTCTCCCTGATCGTGCCCGCGATGCCGGACCCGGCGTCCTCTACCTTCCCCACGGTGGCGTCCCGGACCCTGTCCTTGGCCTGCTCCTTCAGGTTCTCCGGGGAGAGCCTCTGCTGGATGGCGTTCGCCGTCTCGCTCATGTCGGCCCGGGTCCGCTCGATCTCCACCCGCGTGACCTCCACCTCGTCGTCGCGGAGGCGGTCCGGGTCTGCTACGTCCGGCCGGAAGGCGTCCGTGGCGGGGTCGAACCCCGGCTCTCCGGCCAGGGGACCGCGGTCCTCGCCGAGCGGAGCCCGCCTATTTAGGGGATCCCGCCCTATCTCGTCTGGTCTTTCGCCCATTGCCCATCCTCCTTGAGTGTCTCCATCGTTTGTCGAGGCGCGAAGTCTTCTCGCTTGAGTGCGTCGAGCCCCCTCCTCACCAGGAGGTAGCCCACGCCCGCCGCCACGATCCCGACCAAAAGGGCCGCGACCCACAACGGCATGACCGCGTTCAACAGGGCTATCACCCCGGCGAGGATCGCCAGCAGCCCCGCGTAAGCCAGCGCCCCGCCCGCCGCCAGGACGCCGATATGCTTGCCGGCCCGAGAAACCTTCTGGCTCATCTCGGCCCTGGCGAGCGTTATCTCGTGGCGCACCAGCGTGGCGGTCTCCTGCGCCAGCTCCGCGAAGAGCTCCCCGATCGAGCGCTCGTCTCTACCCTGCATCGCCCGCTCCTAGTATTCCCGAGGGGGTATCGGCGCCCCGCCGGACGAATCCATGCGCTCCCTCTCGCTGAAGGGGAGTGCGTCCGCCGGGTGCTCCCCCTCGACCGCGCCCGGGGGGAGGGCCGTGGGCTGCCCGGCCCCGTAACGAACCTCCGACCCGTTCAGCGCGGTGCCGGTCGTCTCGTAGCGTCCTCCCGGATGGCTCAGCTGCTCCTGGGAAGAGCTCTTGAGGAAGCGGCTCGCGAGAAAGCCCAGGGTAGCCGCGCCCCCGAGGAAGAGGCCCGGCCGGCGCCGGGCGAAGCCCCGGACCTCGCCGATCATCTCGTCGACGTCCGTCTCGCGCAGGTAGTCGGAGAACCGCTCGACCTGGTCCGTGGCCCTGTCTACGTACTCGGCGCTCGGCGCCTGGCCCTGGTTGCGCAGCTGGTGCGCGGTCTCCCTGAGCGCCGTCTGCACGGGCGCTATCCTCTGGGCCGCGTTGTGCTTCTGGTTGGCCAGCTGGCCCTTGACCTGCTCGCCGCCCTGGCTGGCTAGCTTGGACGCCTGCTGCCGGGCCTGAGCGGCAATCTGCTGCCCCTGCTGCTTCGCCTGCCCCGTGGCCCCGCCGGTGCTCCCGGTCTGCCCGTACGCACCTCCTGGATCTCTCTCCACCGTACTTCTCCTTCCGATCTCTTCCCACACGTCACGGTCCGACGGCCCGTCTCCGGCCCCCGAACCCATGCCAACGGCCCCGGTCTAGAGTAGGAGCAAGGCGAGGTTCACGAGGACGGTCAGGCCCACGCTCAAAACCACGCTGGCCAACACCCAGAACAGGCACCCCCGGGGACCCGTATCATCGCAACCTACCCCTCGTCGCCGTACCCGTCCTCCCCCTCGCGATCCGGAAACGCGGAGGGGGCCGGAGTCTCGAAGATTCCGGTCCCCTCCACGCTCCAGGGAAGTCGCAAGGCCGAGTCGAAACCCTGCTAGTCCCTCGGGTTGCGGGAACCGGCCTTCGCCAGCCCGCGGCTGATCATGTACCCGATCGTCAGGTACGTAACGAACCTCCACGCGTCCACCGTGTTGAACCCGTCAGCGCCACCATCCGTCAATAGCGCGGCGATCAGCACGCCGGCCACCGCCGCGACGTACGCGATAAGCTCGGTGGTCTTGTAGGAGGACTTGGTCTCCGTGCCCCGCAAGCCCTCGTCTCGGTCCCTGGCGTGAATCCTCGGTCCTGCTGCTTGCTCGGCCATGTGGCCCCTCTCTTTCGCAGCGGCACACCCACAACGGATCACCGCCTTTGCACATATAACTCTATGGTTTACTAAGGTATAGTCAACTAAAAACAGGTTAAACAAGCTAAAAACACACCTATAGGTGTAGCGAACGGGACCGGGATGTATCTTTGTGTGCAGCCGGGGCGCGAGGAACGCCTCAGAAGGGAAGGGTTCGGTGGTTTCTATAGAGAGAGGGCGCGAGATAGAGCTTTTGGGGGTAGAGGACGTGGCGGGGCTCCTGGGGGTGAAGGAGTCGACGGTGTGGCGCTGGTGCCGGGAGGGGAACCTGCCGGGCCTCAAGGTGGGCAAGCGCTGGCGCATCAGGCGCGAGGCCCTGGAGGACTTCTTGCGGGAGAAGGAGCGCTCGTCCACGCTCGTCGGGCAGTTGAGCTCGTTCTTGCGGGTGCCCGACAACGTGCTCGCCGTCGCGCAGGACCGCGGCATCCTGCACCGCCTCGACGCGGCGTTCTTCCGGGTAGGCGAGGCGCGGGGCGGGCTGCTGGTGAAGTTCTACGGCGGGGAGGACGAGCCGGCGGAGGGTTTGATCTCCGAGTTCGAGGAGAACGGTTTGGAGGCCGGGCGCCTCGTGCGTGAGGGGCGACTCCTCATGAGGCCGGAGGGTGGCCCTCCGGGGGGAAGAGAGGAAGGGCTCGGCCGGCTCCTCGACGAGGGGGTCGGCGAGGGTCGCACCGTGTGGGCCTCCTTCGACTGGTTGGGGCGGGTGGATCTGGAGAAGGCGCTCGAGCAGCAAGAGAGGCTCACCGGGTTCGCCAACGCCAGGCAGCTCGTCGTCAAGACGGCCGCGCTCGAGGAGGCCATCGACGACTGGCCCTCGTCCATACTCAGGCGGGCCCAGTCCTCGCACTCGGGCGCCATCCTGGCCTCGAAGTCCGGGCTGTCCCTCAGCCGCGCGACGCCGATGCCACCCTCCTGACCGTCGGGGCGGGCCCGCCGACAACGCGGCCCGAGGGCGCGCCCTTCTCGCCCGAAGATCGAACCCGGCCGGCGGAGCCGTTCGCGGGATGCGTGGCGCTCAAGGCGCCCCGTAGCCGTTCGGATGCGCGCGGAGCCAGCCCCACGCGTCGGAGACGATGGCTTCGAGCCCCGGCCTCTCGGGCGCCCAGCCGAGCTCGTCCCGGATCTTGCGGCTCGACGCGACGAGGACGGCCGGGTCTCCCGCCCGGCCCGGCGCCTCCACGGCCCTGATCTCGCGGCCCGTGACCTCGCGGGCCGCCCGGATGACCTGCCGGACGGAGAAGCCCGTCCCGTTTCCGAGGTTGTAGACCCTGTGCCCCCCGGGCACGGCGCCCGCGAGCGCCAGCTCGTGCGCCCGTGCGAGGTCCTCGACGTGCACGTAGTCGCGCACGGCGGTCCCGTCGGGCGTCGGGTAGTCCGTGCCGAAGACCGCGACGGCCTCCCTCTCGCCGGCCGCGGCCCGGAGCACGAGGGGGATGAGGTGCGTCTCGGGCTCGCGTCCTCCCCGAACCGGCCGTCGGCGGAGGAGCCCGCGACGTCGAAGTAGCGGAGGCTCGTCGCGCAGAGCCCGTGGGCCGTGGCGTAGGAGCCGAGCATCCCGTCGACCGCGAGCTTCGAGCCCCCGTAGGGGCTGTTCGGGCGGGTCGGGGCGTCCTCGCGGATGCTCGTCCCTCGTCGGAGAAGCCCCGACCGGGCTCGTCCCCTACACCGCCGATGTTAGAGGCCGATCCTTAAAGGATGCTCGAAGGCACTTGCCTTTTTCCTTGGATCGAGCCGTCGGGAAACGCCCGAGATCCGGGCCCCGGGACCCGTGCGGGACGAATCTAGACGAGGGGTGAGCGACGCCCGGCGGCAGGCCGTAAGTCGGGGACCGCACCAGCGAGAACTCGACCGCCAGGGACGTCCGGCCCGGCACGGAAGGGGGCCCCGCCGCGTAGCCGGGGCCCCCTTCCGTGCCGTCATGGAGCGGAGAGGGAGGGATTCGAACCCTCGAGACGACTTAACACCGCCTACGCGATTTCCAGTCGCGCTCCTTCGGCCTCTCGGACACCTCTCCAGGCGTGGATTCTAGCAAACGGACCGGCACCTGTGGGAAGGAGTTCGAAGGATCTAGTCCTTTCTACAACGATTTAGTAAACCGTTCACATCCGACGCCACGGTCCGCCTTGTCTGCGCGAGCATCTGGTCTAGAGTATGAACCTGCGCCGTTACAAGGCGTGGCGATATTGACACAAAAGTGTGTCAAGCTCTTGAAAGGGGCGGAAGACATGGGTGCTTACAGGAAGATTTTGCTGGACAACGACGAGACCAACCAGGCGCTCGGCGTGGCGGGCCGGGAGGCCCGGGTGAGGGTGCCCGGGTACGGCGGTCCGATGAAGGCCGGCGCCGTGCAGATCCGGCCGCTCGCGCCGGGGTACGGCGTGGTCGGGAAGCACGAGGCCAGGGGCCGGGTCGAGGTTCCGGGCTACGGGAAGGCGCCCGTGTCCGGCAAGATCCTGCGCCTCCCGAACTCCTGATCCGGTAGGAGAGCGAACGGAGGGCCCCCGGCGCCGCGCGGCGCCGGGGGCCCTCAGCCTTTTTCGGGATCTCTGTCGCCCTTCGAGGCGGTTGACTTCCCTACGAGCGTCCCCGGGCGTCTTCGTCCGGCGGCTCTGCGGGCGCGGAGGGGCCTGAGGGGTCGCCCTCCCGCGCGGGGGGTTGACCGCTCGAATCTCCCGTACCCGGGTGGATCTCCGCCAGGCGGCGCCTGATGTCGTGCAGCTCTTTGAGGATGATCCTGTCCTTCGCCGAGAGGCCCCGGATGTCCTTGAGCAGGTCCTCGACGTCCTCCCCCACGTCCTCGACGTCCTCTTCGATCTCCTCGACGTCGGATTGGACCTCCTCGATGTCCTCCCTTACCTCGGCCGCGGCCGTGCCGAGCATGGCCTTCTGCGCCGCGGCGGCGACGCCGCCGATCAGCAGGGCGAGGACGACGTTCCCCGTCCACTGCAGGACCATGGAGAGGAGCTTGCCGCGGGCGGTCTGGGCCGAGATGTCCCCGTAGCCGACGGTGTTGACGGTCGTGTTCGCCCAGTAGATGCCGTCCAGGACGCTCAGGCCCTCGAGGTCGGCGAAGGCGATGCCGCCGCCGAAGACCGCGATAAACGCGAGCACGATGGCGTAGGGCAGCAGGCTCACGGAGCCGAAGCGCCCGAGGATGACCGGCAGCACGTCTATGAGCCTCAGGAGGCGCAAGACCCAGAACGCCTGGAGCACGTTGGGCAGGAGGGGGAAGGTCGTGGCGAGGACGAAGATGTCGAGCTTGTTGTAGCGGAAGTACTCCCGGTCGTCCGGGGCGAGGTAGAGCATGCAGGCGAACTCGAAGACGAACCAACCGTAGATGGCCCAGTTCAAGACCCCGCTGAAGACGCCCAGGAGGCCGTCTGCGTCCGAGAAGTGCAGGATGAGCGCGGGGACCACGAGCAAGACCACGACGACGGTCGGCACGTCGAGCATGCGGGCGAGCCGCGCCTGGTGCTCCGTCATCCCCGGCAGCACGTGGGTAGTGCCCACGTGGGCGCTGCGCGTGCCCCCGGGGCCTCCCCTCTCGGTCGCCTCCGTCACCTGCGCCGCCTGACCTTGGGCCTGTTCTTCTTGCGCGAGGAGTCGTCCTCCTCGGCGCAGACCGTGGCGACCTCGAGGTTCACGGGCTCCGTCGGGGCGACGCCGTCGGGTCCTGGTCGCAGACGTAGAGCTCGTCCGGGTCGCCCAACTCGGTCCCGAGGTCCGTGAGCCTCCTCGCCGGCGCCCCGCCTTCGGCCGCAACTACCGTAATGTCCTCATCCGCCACCCCGGAGTCGGCCAGCGCCTGAACGGCCCTGGTCAGCGTCTGACCCTCGGTGTCCGGGGTCGTCGGGCCGCCGCATCCGGCGAGGAGGAACAGGGCGAAACATACCGCGCCAGAAACCGCCACCGTGTGCCTCAAGGCGCCTCCCTCACGCAAAGACCGCCGTCGCGAACACGGCGATTCTACAACCAACCCCGGCTCCTCGCCCCGATCCGGGGGTGATAACTTAAAGGTTCAGGCGCAGAGCGTACGGCAGGGAGGTATTCGTGGAGAGGACGGAGAACCGCGTCGTCGGGGCGGGGCGCAGGCGTTGGGCACTTTAGGTGTCGTGGCCGTCTTCGTGGCCCTGGCCGGGGTCTACTGGGACGTCTCCTGGCACGTCACGATCGGGCGCGAGACGTTCTGGGTGCCGCCGCACCGCCTCATCTACTCGGGGACGGCGGTGTTCTTCGTCGCCACCGTTTGCGCGCTCTCCCTGACGCGTCGCCGGGCGGGCTCCTTGTGGGCGACGGGGAGGGCCGGGGCGGGCTTCGCCGTCGCCGCTCTCGGCTCCATGATCCAGGTCTCCGCCGCCCCGCTCGACGACCTCTGGCACGAGATGTACGGGCTGGACGTCACCGTGTGGAGCCCGCCGCACCTCATGGGCGCGGCCGGGGCGCTCGTCGGGATCTACGGCCTCGCCACGGCGCTTGGCACCGGGCTGCACCGGGACGAGGGCTCCTTCGGCTGGGCCGGCGTCAACGTCCTCCTGCTCTTCGCGGCGGCGCTCTCCCTCTCGCTCTTCGTCCTCGGCCCGCTGGACTTCCGCCTCGACCGGCGCGACGCCCTCTTCTACCCGCTCCTCGCGGGGCCCCTGGCGGCGATCCCGATCGTAGCGGCGGCGCGCTACGTGGGGCGCTTCGGGGCGGCGACGGCGGTCGCGCTGGTCTACGTGGGCTTCCGGGTGGTGGCGCTCGGGATCTTCGTGGGCATGGGCGCCTTCGAGAACCCCGGCCCGCCGGTCTTCGTGCTCCTCGCCGCCCTCACCGTGGACCTCGCGCTCCTCGGCAGGAAGGACGGCCGCGGCGTCCTCGGGGCCGCCGTCCTCTTCGGCCCGGCCCTCGTCCTGGGGAGTGGGCCTTCCGGGCGCTCCTGCCGGTGCAGAACTGGGAGCCGTTGCAGGTCGCGGCCTCGCTCGCCGTGATCTCCGTCGCCGCCACCGCCGGCGCGCTCGCCGGCGACCGGCTGCAAGAGCTCATGCGCCCCGGCGGGGCTAGGGTCCGCCCACCATCACCGGTCCCCCTCGCCCCTCACGAGGAGGGCGCGTCGGAGGAGAGGGCGGGCGCGGGTTCGCTACCTAGGCCCTCCCGAAGAAGCCTCTCCCTGAGCGGCCGGACGATTCTCCTGGAGGCGTGTACGGCCCTCTCGCGCTCCGTCCCGCCGTGCCCGTTCGCGAGCTCGGAGGCTGCCCGGACGAGGTTCGGGTAGTCCCCGTTGCCGCGCTCGATGCGCTCCGCGAGGCTCAGCAGGGCGGCGGACGCCCTCCTGCGCTCGGCGGGCTCGTGCATGCCGTTCACCGAGGAGAGGAGCCCGCGCAGGGCCTCGTCGCGCGCGCTCAGCGCCCTGTCCCGCCCGAACGCCTCGGCGAGCCTCGGGACGACCGAGGGCTCGGGGGCGTGGAGGGGCGGGCTCGCCGCGGTCTCGGCGGCGGGCCTCGCGGCCGTCGGCGAGGCGACGCCCGGAGCGTCCTCCAGGCGGACGTTCCTCATAACGAGGGCGGCGAGGATGGAGGCCCCGACGGCGGCGAAGACGAAGACGAAACCGTCGTGTATCGAGCCCGAGAGCGCGTCGCGGGCGACGCTCACGACGCCTTCCACGACCTGCCCGCCGCCCGGGAAGGCCGAGGCCGCCTCCGAGAGGGCCTCGCGGGCCTCGGGGTTGACGAGCGCCTGCGGGTTGTCCAGGGCGGAGACCAGCCTCTCGGGGGCTTGAGCCGGGGCGTTGGCGGCCAGGTCCTCGGCGTAGCCGCGGGTGACGAGGGAGCCCACGACCGCGGTGCCGACCGTCGAGCCCAGCGAGCGGATAAACTGGGTCGCCGAGGTAGCGACGCCCAGGATCTCGACCGGCACCGTGCTCTGCACGGCGAGGGTGACGGTCGGCATGATCAGGCCGAGCCCGAGGCCGGTGACGGCGAGAAAGACGGCGACGGTGAACGTGGAGGAGCCCGTGTCCAGCGTCGTGAGCAGGTAGGTGCCGAAGGTCATCACGACCGTGCCGAGCAGCGTGAACGGCTTGACGCGCCTGACACGCGCGATAATCTGGCCGCCGATCACGCCGACCGCCGTCATGGAGAGGACGAGCGGGGTGAGGACGGTGCCGGAGTTTGTCGCGGTCTCTCCGAGGACGCCCTGCACGAAGAGCGGGGTGTACAGGATGATCCCGAACATCCCAAGCCCCACGAGGAACATGAGGACCGAGGCGGTCGCGAAGACCCTCCCCCCGAACAGAGAGAGCGGGATGATCGGCTCGCGGGCGCGAAGCTCCAGGGGCACGAAGGCCGCGAGCAGCGCGGCGGAGACGACGAAGCCCCACACGACGCGCGTCGCGCCCCAGTCGTAGCCCTCCCCGACCCACGAGAGGGCGAGCAGGAGCGCGACGACGGAGGCGGTGATAGTTACGGCCCCGGGGTAGTCGATGCTCGCGCTGCGCCGCTTCGTGCTCTGCGGCAGGGCGAAGGGCAGGGCCAGCAGCGAGAAGAGCCCCAGGGGCAGGTTCACGTAGAAGACCCACCGCCAATCCAGGTTGTCCGTGATCCAACCGCCCAGGGCAGGGCCCACCACGCTGGAGAGCGCGAACACCCCGAAGAAGACGCCCTGGTACTTGGCCCTGCGGGCCGGGTCCGGGAAGATGTCCGCGACGCTGGTGAAGATGTTCGCGAAGATCATGCCGGCGCCGAGCCCCTGGATGCCGCGGAAGATGATCAACTCGAGCATCCCCCACGCCGCCCCGCACAACGCGCTCCCGACGAGAAACACGAGGATGCCGCCGAGGATAAACCACTTGCGCCCGTAGATGTCCCCGAGCTTCCCTATGACCGGGATCATGGCCGTCGAAGCGAGCAGATACGCCGTCGTCACCCAGGCGTAGCGCTCGAACCCCTGAAGATCCGCGATAATCTGCGGCAGCGCCGTCCCGACTATGGTCTGGTCCAGCGCGACCAGAAACAGCGCGAGCATGAGCCCCGCAACGGCCAGCAGCGTGGCCCTCCTGCCCCCGGCGCCCGCCGTCCCCCGTCGCTCCGCCTCGGACAACCTACTCCTCCATCGCCTCTGCGAGGAGCCCGAGCATCCGCCCGAGCTCCTCGACCTCGTCCTGGCTCATGACGCGCCGCACGCGGGCCTCCACCGCCTCCTCCACGGCGGGACGCTTCTCCAGCGCCCCACGCCCGCGTCGGTGAGGTAGAGGCGCACGACGCGCCCGTCCCCGGGGTCGCGCTCACGGCGCACCAACCCCTCGCCCTCCAGGGCCCGGACGACCCGGCTGACCCGCGCGGGGTCCACCCCGAAGAGGCGGCTCATCTCGCCCTGGCTCATCCCGTCGCTCCGCTCGAGCGTGACCAGCGCGAACCACTGCCCCACCCCGAACCCCGTCTCCTTCTCGTAGACGGCCCCGATCCTCCGGAAAACACAGCCCAGAGGCGTCAGGATCGGGTGCCCCGCAACACCCTTCTTCTCCTCGACCATATCACCCGCCATCCTGCTCTCCCATTAAAGTTGACCGGTCAACTATACCGCTTATCCTTGACGGGTCAACTTTTTTCGGACGCAAGTCGGGGCCTCACGAGATCCTAGTCCGTTCGGGAGACGGTTCGCGCTAGAATCCGGGAGCAGCAGGGAGGCCAGGACGGTCAGTGCGTTTCGTGTGTCCGGAGTGACGGGGGGGTGCGTTACTCTCGTCTCAGGGCCTCGACGGGTTCGAGGCGGGCGGAGCGGTAGGCCGGGAGGACGCCGAAGACCACCCCGATCAGGGCGGAGACGCCGAAGGCCAGGGCGACCTCTTCGACCGTCACCACCGCCGGGGGGAGATCCGTCAGTATCCTCGGGAGCAGCACCGATCCCGCGACACCCAGGGCCACGCCGAGGGCGCCGCCAAGGAGGGCGAGGAGGATGGCTTCGAGGAGAAACTGGAGCAGGACGTCCGTATTCGTGGCGCCCAGGGCCTTGCGGACCCCGATCTCGCGCGTCCGCTCGGCCACCGAGACGAGCATGATGTTCATCACGCCGATGCCGCCGACGAGCAGGGAGATGCCGGCGATGCCGGCCAGAAAGATCTGGAGCTGGTCCGTGATCTCCGTGAACGTGGAGAGCAGCTCCTCCTGCGTGATGACGGAGAAGTCTCTGGCGCCGTCGTGGGCCCGCGCGATCTCGGCCTCGATCCTGTCCGTCACCGCCCCGACGTCTCCCGCGCTCTCGGCCTGAACCACGATCTGGCCCACCGTCTCGTTCCCCGAGAGCTCGAGGGCGTCGGTCGTGCTGACGTAGGAGGAGTCGGGGACGGGCGGACCGAAGCCGGGGTCGGCCTTTTCGGCCACGCCCACGACCTCGAACTCCCTGTTCCTGATCTCGAGTGTCCGTCCCACGGCCTCCTCCGGCGGGGTGTCCACGAGGCCCTCCGTCGCCGACTCCGCGAGGACGACCTCCCCCTCATTCTCCACGAACCGCCCGTCGGAGAGCGCGACCTGGCGTATCTCCTCGTAGGAGGGGTCCACCCCCGAGAACGAGACGCTCTGCTGCCCGATCGGGGCGACCACCGAGACGTTGGAGGAGACCTCGGCCACTCCCGGCAGGTCCGCGACGGCGCGGGCGTCCTCCGGGGTGAGGGTGCTCGACGCCGCCGCGCCGAACGGGCCGCCCCCTCCGTCACCTTCCTCGGAGCCGGGGACGACGGTGATGAGGTTCGGGCCGAGGTCATTGATCTGGCCGGAGATGCTCTCCTGGATGCCGTTTCCGAGCGAGGTGAGCAGCACGACCGCCCCCACGCCGATGATGATGCCGAGCATGGTCAGGGCCGTGCGGGCCCAGTTGACCAGGAGCCCCTGGAGGCCCATCGCGGCGATCCTGAGCGTCCTCACGCCCCCGCCCCGTCCGACCGCTCGTCCGAGAAGACGCGCCCGTCCCGGATCTCCACGATCCTGCCGGCCCGGCGGGCTACTCCTTCGTCGTGCGTGACGACCATGAGCGTGACGCCCCCCGCATTCAGCTCCTCGAAGAGGTCCAGGATGCTCTCTCCCGAGGCCGTGTCGAGGTTCCCCGTGGGCTCGTCGGCGAGGAGCAGCGCCGGCTCGTTGACGAGCGCCCGCGCCACGGCCACCCTCTGCTTCTGTCCGCCGGAGAGCTCGGTGGGGTTGTGGCCGGCCCTGTTCGCGAGCCCCACCCGCTCCAGCGCCTCCCGCGCCCGCCTCCTGCGCTCCTTGCCCCGAACCCCCGCGTAGACCATCGGGAGCTCCACGTTGCCCTGGGCGCTCTGCCGGGGCAGGAGATTGTAGCTCTGGAAGACGAAGCCGATAAGGTCCCGCCTCGCCGCGGCCAGCTCCCCGCCCTTCAGCCTCGAAACGTCGCGGCCGTCGAGCACGTAGGAGCCGCTCGTCGGGCGATCCAGGAGCCCCAGGAGGTTCATGAGGGTGCTCTTCCCGCTCCCCGACGGCCCGACGACCGAGACCCAATCCCCGCCTCGACGCGCAGGCTGACCCCACGAGCGCCTCGACGAGGCCCTCCCCCGTCCGTAGGTCTTCGTCATCTCCCGAGCTTCTATAACCGCCACTCCGCCCCCTAGCTACGCTCTGGTCGAACGAGGCCCGCGGCGCAGGGCCCGCTCGCTCGTCGCGCTCCCGGCCGCCGACGCGTACGCCGCCGACGCGCGCCCCCCCCCCCGGCTCACACCGCCGAAGGGCCCGACGCTCCCGCTCGGATCGCTCCACGATCCCGCCGCTGCGTGCCGGGAGAGCCGGGGACCGTCGTCGGGAGGTTCGTTGACACATACCCATACGAGGGAACGGGTGGTTTGTTTCCCGACGACGGTCCCGAGGGAGGGGCCGCTTGTGGGACGGCAGGCCAAGGAGACGGGCCCCGCCGTCCGGGTGGGACGGCGGGGCCAGAGCAGTGGGCGCTCGGAACGCTCGGGCTAGTCCTCGCTCTCCGTGGGCAGGCCGGCCCTGACCCAGTCCTGCTTGCCGCCGGGGTATTCCTTGACGTTCGTGTATCCCATGGTCACCAGCTCACGGGCGACCCTCTCGGAGGCGTGTCAGTTGAAGTTGGTGCAGTAGGTAACGATCTCCGCGTCCTTGTCCGGGAACATCTCGGAGACCTTGCCCATGTCGTCCAGGTTCACGGCGCCGGGCAGGTGACGCTTCTTGAACGCCGACTCCGGCAGGGTCTCGACGAGAACGAAATCGTCGCCCCGGTCGATCTTCGCCTTGAGCTCTTCCCTCTCCAGGGTTTGAAATTCAGCCACCTCGTGCCCCTCTCTCACGCGCCGCTCGGGCGCTCGTCGTTTGCGGGATGCAGGATGACCACCGGGATGGGCCGGTCGGTCTTCTGCTGGTAGCTCTCGTACCCGCCGTACATCTCGACCAATCGCGGCCACAACCGCTCCTTCTCCCCCGGGCTCGCCTCCCGGGCCCGGACGCGCAGGCTCTTCTCCCCCACCTCGACCGTCGCGGCGGGCTGCGCCCGCAGGTTCAACAACCACATCGGGTGGGCGGCCGTGCCGCCGTTCGAGGCCACGAGGACGAGGTCCTCGCCGTCGGGGAGGTAGAGGAGCGGGACGGTGCGCTCCCTGCCGGACTTGCGGCCCTTCGTCGTTAGCAGCAGGACGGGACCACCGGCGAGACGGCCGCCCAGCCTGCCGCCCGTGGCGCGGTACAGGGAGGTGTGCAGGCTCGTCGCGGCGCGCTGGGCCCTGGCGACGGGACGGCCGTAGGCGCGGCCGCGGCGGCTCTGCGTCGCCACGCGCTAGCTGCCCGTCTTCTCGGCGTACCGCAGGCCGTAGAGGGCCCAGAGGGCGAAGGCGACGACGAGGGCGAGGCCGATCGCGTAGGCGGGTCCCACGCTTACCGGGGTCCCGGCGAGAAAGCCGCGGGCGGCGTCGAGGATCGTGGTGAACGGGTTCAGGCGGGCGAGCGTCTCGATCCAGCCGGAGAGGAGGTTCAGGGGGACGAAGACCGGGGCGAGAAAGAGGACCAGGAAGATCGGGGTCCGTATCACCGGACCGGCCTGCTGGGTGCGGAGCAGCATCGCCACGCCGGCCCCGAACAGGGTCGCCGCGACGTTCACTATGATGGCGAGCCCTATGAGGCCGAACAAGTCGAACCCGCCGGTTATCGGCATGCCGGCGATCAGGGCGACGACCGTCACGAGGACGCCCGTCATCGTCGCGCGCACGAGCGAGGCTATCGTGTAGCCGAGGATGATCCCCTGCCGGTTCGAGGCGGCGAGCATGAGCCTCCGCGCGAAGCCGTTCTCGAAGTCCCCCGCGATGGAGAACCCGGTGAACGCCCCGCCCATCGCGACGGCCTGAAGCAGCGCCCACACGAACTGGAACGCGATGTAGCCCGCCGCGTAGTCGAAGCCGGGGACGTCCCCCACCCGCGTCAGCCCGCCCGCGAACGCGACGAAAAAGAAGATCGGGAAGAACGCCGGCGCCAAGAACGCGGGGTTGGCGAAGTACTTGTAGACCTGGCGCGCGGCGACGGCGTAGGCCACCGAGAAGAAGCCCCCCATCAGCGCGCCACCCTCGTCCTGAGAAACGACGACGCCCCCGCCAGGGAGAGCACCACGATCGCAAGAGCGCACCCGAAGCCGACGGTCAAGGCCTGCGCGTCCCAGCCCGTGATGACGAGGCTGCGGAGTCCCTCGACGAGGTAGGAGATCGGGTTGGCCGTCGCCACGTACCGGAACCAGTCGGCCTCGATGAGGTCGCGCGGCAGGTTGATGCTGGACATGAAGATGGAGACGAAGAACAGCGGGAACGCGCTCTCGACCGCCTCGACCGAGCCGGTCCTCAGGGCGAGCATCGCCCCTATCCCCCCGAAGCCCAGGGAGACGAGCACCGTGAGCAGGATCAGGACGAGCATGCCCCGAAGCCGGACTTTATGTCCACCCGAAGAGGAGCCCCATGCCCAGAAAGAAGACGCCCTGTATGAGCCCGAGCGCCACGACCCCCGCGAGCATCCCCAGGAGCAAGGCCGAGGGGCGCATGGGCGTCAGGGAGAGCCGGTCGAAGAAGCCGCTCTCGATGTCGCGGGCGAGGTCCGAGCCGGCGGTGATCGCCCCGAAGAGCGAGGCCTGCACGAGCGGGAACGCGAACGCGAAGTCCTTGTAAGAATCGGCCGGGAAACCCGGGATGCTCGTCGCGGCGTCCAGCCCGTAGGCGTTGATGGCGTAGAACATCATCGGGAACACGATCGCCGAGACCATCACCGCCGGCTGCCTCAGGGTCCGCAGGGTGGAGCGGCGCGCGAGGCTCGCGACCTGCACGAGGAGCGAGGGTCCCACTACTGCGACTCCTCCATCCCGCTCTCGCCGTCGCCCGCGCCCTCCAGGGAGCGTCCGGTCTTCTCGAGAAAGACGTCGTCGAGGGTCGGCTCCTCGATCCTGAGGTTCGTCACCCTCAGCCCCTCGGCGTCGAGGGCGCGCACCACGTCGGCGAGGTCGCCCGCGCCGTGGTCTATCCTCACGGCGACGGCGCCGGGCGCGCCGGTGATCTCCTCGCCGAAGCGCGAGAGAACCTCCGTGACCCTGCCCCGCTCCTCCGGGCTCGCCGGCGTAGCCTCGACGCTGGGGCGCCCGATCTCCGCCTTCAGCTCCTCCGGCGTCCCCTCGGCCGCGATCTTGCCACGGTCGATGATCCCGACCCGGTCGGCGAGCACGTCGGCCTCCTCCAGGTACTGCGTCGTCAAGAAGACGGTGACGCCCTCGTCGCGCGCGAGGCGGGCGACCTCGCTCCACAGCGCCGAGCGGCTCTGCGGGTCGAGCCCGGTCGTCGGCTCGTCGAGAAACAGGATCTCGGGCCGATGCACGAGCGAGAGCGCGAGATCCAACCTCCGCTTCATCCCCCCGGAGTAGCCGCGCACCCGCCGGTCGGCGGCCTCCTCCAGCCCGACGCGCTCCAGAAGCTCGTCGCCCCGGCTCTTGCGCTCCTTGCGCGCCAGCCCGTGCAGCGCCGCCTGCAAGGTCATGTGCTCGCGCCCGGTGAGGAACGGGTCGAGCGCCGCCTCCTGCAACGCCGCCCCGATGGAGGCGCGGACCTTCGGCCCCTCCTTGACGACGTCGTAGCCGGCGACGGTCGCCCTGCCGCCCGTCGGCGGCAGGAGCGTCGTGAGCATCAGGACGGTCGTGGACTTGCCGGCCCCGTTCGGGCCGAGAAAGCCGTAGATCTCGCCGGGCTCCACCCGGATGTCTATGCCGTCCACGGCCCTCGGACCCTTGCGGAACTCCCGGACGAGCCCCTCGACCTCTATCCCCCGGTCCCTGCCCACCCTTAAGCCGAGACCTTCAGGCCGGTCAGGTTCTCGCTCGCCTCCCACAGCTTGCGCCGCGCCTCGGGGTCGTAGGCGACGGACTTCGCCGTGATGAGCTTCCCGTCCGAGAGGTACTTGCCCGTCATCCCCTCGACGTCGGGGGAGGAGGCGAGGTAGACGAGGGTCTCCGCCCCCTTCTCCGGGCTCCTCATGAACGGCTTGAAGGCGTTGAAGAAGAACGTCCCTACGCCCCGGTCCCGTTGCCGAAGTTCGTGTTCACGGCGCCCGGGTGGAAGCAGTTCGCCGTGACGCCCGTCCCCTCCAGCTTCTCCCGAGGTCGATGGTGAACATGATGTTCGCGAGCTTCGTCATCCCGTAGACGGGGAAGGCCCCGTAGCGCCTCCGGCTCTGGAGGTCGTCGAGGTCCAGCCTCCCCCACCGCTCCGCCTCGGACGCGGTCGTGACGATGCGGCTCGGGGCGCTCTCCTTCAGCAGGTCGAGCAGCAGGTTCGTCAGGAGAAACGGCGCGAGGTGGTTCGTGGCGAGCGTCGACTCGATGCCGTCGACGGTCTCGCTCCTCCTCCGGTTCACGACCCCCGCGTTGTTTACGAGGACGTCGAGCCGGTCGTGGCCCTCGCGGAAGTCCTCCGCGAGCCTTCTCACGCCGGCCTGAGCCGAGAGGTCCGCGAGCAGGAGCGAGGCGGCGCCGCTGCCGGAGCGGCCTTTGATCTCCTCGACCGCCTCCCGCCCGCGCTCCTCGTTGCGCCCGGTGATGACCACCTCGGCCCCCATGCCGGCCAGCTCGACCGCCGCCGCCTTGCCGATCCCCGAGGTCCCCCCGGTGATAAGGACGACCTTGCCGTTCATGCCGCCGTTCGCTTCTTCCACGCTCATCCTCTTCCTCTTATCGGATCTCCACGATCTTCGAGTCTACACCGCCGCCCGCACCGGTCCGTAAGCGCCGCTACGAGCCGCCTCACGCAGCCCCGTCCAGCCGCGCCCGGATCAGGACGCGCCCGCGCCGGGCCGCCCGGACGACGGCCTCCCGGTCCGGGCTCCCCTCTTCATCCAACCCGACGCCGACGAAACGCCCGTAGCCGGGGTAGAGACGGACGATCTCCCCTATCCCCTCGACCACCGCTTCTTCGTCCGTGACCGCCTCCGCGAACCCCGCGACCTCCCGTCCCCGCAGCCTCATCTCCACGTCCGCCCCGCCATCGGCGAGGTTCTTCCACCACGGGGCCTCGGTCGACATCAGGACGATCTCCCCGGCCCGGGCGTAGCTCATGGGGGTGACGTAGCGCCTGCCGCTCTTTCGACCGTCGAACGCGAGGAGCAGGACGTTGCCGCTCATCAGGCCGTGCAGCGGCGAGCGCAGCACGATCCTCGGCACGACGTTCATCGCGCGCATCAGGAAGCGCGGCGGCGGCTTTCTCGGCTCCACCCCGGTCGTCCTCGTCATCCCCGGCCCCGCCGGCCGAACCTCGTGAGGACGGCGACGATCACGGCCGCGGCGACGACGTGCATGAGGAGAAGGGCGACGATCATGGCGATCGGCGCGCCCGGGATGGAGAACGGCGTCACGAACGAGACGACCAGCAACACGACCGCGACGATGCGGAAGATCGAGACGGGGCGCCGCGTGAAGCGCCCGAGCAGCGCCAACAGGAGCGCGGCGAGGATAGCGGGCACGAAACTGCTCGTTGCGACGGCCCCCAGCGTTATCGGCTGCCCGTTGGCGACCACGTCCTGCGGCATGGCGCCGAGGGCCGAAGCCAGAAGGTAGACCACGGCGTTCGCCACCGCCGCTGCCACCCCGGCCACGACCCCGTAGATCAGGAGCCGCCCGAACCCTGCGACCTGCTCGCCCCCGACGCGATTACCCTGCGTTGCCTCCATGGCGCACCTCCTCCGTGGGGACGTCCCCGTCCCCGGTCTCGTCGAGCGGCACCCAGGCGCGCCGCCCGTCCTCGTCGCGCCCGACGCGTCCGAAGCCCGTGCCGGGTACGTGACCGGCCGCGACGGTCAGGCCGTCCGCCTCCACCCACTCCAGGAACATCTCCCGCGTATAGGCCGTCGCCTCCTTGTCCATGGCGAAGGCGATGTTCCAGGTAGGCTCCGTGACCTGGGCGGGGTGCGCGATGACGTCCCCCGAGATCACGAGCCCCTCGCCCCCATCCTGCACGAGCAGGCTGGAATGCCCCGGCGTGTGCCCGGGCGTCGGTATCGCCGTGAGCTGGTCCGAGAGCGCCTCCTCGCCGTCGAGAAGCTCCAGGACGCCGAGCGCGTCGAGGGGCCGCAGCGCCGCCCCTATGTAAGACTCGGAGGCCTCCCACTCGACGGCCTGCGTCACGTACCACGCCCCCGGAAAAACGGGCTCCCCCTGCGGCGTCAGGGCCCACCCGATGTGGTCCCCGTGCAGGTTGGTCAGGAAGACGGTGTCGACGTCCTCGGGCTCCACGCCCGCTGCCGAGAGCTCGTCCATCAAAGACCCGCCCTGTCCCATCGCCGCGGGCCCGATCCCGGCATCCACGAGCACCGTCCGGCCGCTCGGCAGCCTGAGAAGGTAAGATCCCACGCGCCCGTAGAGGGTCCGGGCGTCGGCGAAAGCGAACGGGTAACGCCTCAGATAACGCTCCCACTGCCCCGACAAGACGCCGGGGAAGATCTGGCCTAACCCGAAAAACGCCCCCTCCACGTCCGTGAGCGCCACGACCTCCACCCCACCGACCTTTAAACTCTTCAAACCGGGCCCTCCCTCTTCCACTCTCCGCCTCTGTCCCAAAACCTTAACATCGTATATAGTGAACGTCTACAATATTTCTGGCGTTTGCACCTGCTAGGATGGTGGCGTTTTGAGGGAAGAGTCGACCCACGATGCGGAGGTTTCCGGGGGCGAGTCGCGGCTGCGGCTCGTCGAAGAGTTTGCGGCCTTCGGGCCCGCGTATATGAGGTGGGTTAAGTCTTGCCTGGGCGAGGGCGGGACCACCTACGCCCGGATGCGGCTCCTCGGGGTGTTGCGGTGCCACGGGCCCCAGATCATGAGCGGCTTGAGCGGCGAGCTCGGGGTGACGCCGCGCAACGTCACGGCGCTGGTGGATGCGCTGGAGGAGGACGGTCTGGTGCGGCGCAAGCCCCACCCCACGGACCGCAGGGCGACCGTCATCGAGATGACCGGCAGGGGCGAGAGCACCTGCGAGAGCACGTTCGTCGGGCACTCGGAGGCCGTCGCGGAGCTTTTCGACGACCTCACCGAGGCGGAGCGGCGGGAGCTTCTGGGGGTTCTGGGGAAGCTCCGCGGGGCGATGAGGCGGCGCGGGATCTCCGGCAGCTAGGGCGCCGGGCGGGGCGCCCCGTGCGGCGACCGCTACGGCTGGGTGTACTGGATCCTGTCGACGAGGACGTACCTGTCCGTGGCGGGCTTGCGGCCACCCAGCCACTTCGGGAACCAGGCGTTCGCGTAGAGGTGCATCGTCTCCCTGGGGACGCCCTGGTTCCACGACTTCATCAGCTTGCCGTCGGCGTAGAACTTGACGGAGCCGGGGGCGTAGTCGAAGCGGTAGCTGTGGAACCCCGCGGTCGGGTCGAAGGGGAGGTTGGTCGTGTACGAGTGGGTCTGACGGCCGTTGGAGTAGGTGGTGAAGAGAACCTTGCGCGAGGCATCGTTGAAGATCTCGATGTCGATCTCCGAGGCGTAGTCCGGCGGCTCGTAGAGGAAGAAGCCCGTGATCGAGGAGGGCGCGTTCGGCAGCTTCATGCGCGCCGTGTACGACCCGTAGGTGAACGGGACGTTGGACATGATCTCGCCGCCGTTCACCGTGTTCGCGGGCAGCTTGAGGCGCAGGTACCCGCCGCTCGTGGAAACGTTGGCCGGTTTCACGAACCCGCGTCCAAGCGCGTGATCCGTCTTCTTCCAGCGGGTCGTGTCGAAGGTGTCGAAGTTGTCCGCGAAGCCCAACACCCCCGCCCCGGCGAGCCCAGCGAAGAGCCCCACCTGCACGAGCCCGATGACGAGTAAGATAAGCCCACGCCGTGCCATACCGCGCCTCCCTGATCTGAAAGTTTCCGCTTCCTCTATCCCTTTATCGGAACGCGGGAACCGCTTGCTTTAGCCCCATACGTGAATCTCCCCACACAGACGGACGCCCGCAGAGCCGTGCCCTGGCGCCGGGTCTCCACCGCGCTTCGGACGCCCCGAAGGGGCTTCGGAAGACGCCGCGCGGGGAACCTCTCGCGGACCCGAGGCATCTCCCTCCGCGTCCCGTCGCCGGACCGGGAGGGGCATCGGGCATGGGTTCTCCGCGCGCACGGCCGTTTGCTCGCGCGCGTTTGGAGGGCCCGTCCGAGCTACTGCTGGAGGTGCTTGATGCTGTCGACGAGGACGAACTTGTCCTTGGTCGGCTTGCGGCCGTCGAGCCAGGTCGGGAACCAGGCGTTGGCGTAGAGGCGCATCGAGGTCTGGGGCAGGCCGTCCGTCCACTCCTTCATCAGCACGCCGTCGGCGTAGAAGCGCAGGGAGCCGGGGGCGTAGTCGAAGCGGTAGTCGTGGAAGCCCGTCGTGGGGTCGAAGGGGAGCGAGAGGGTCTGGGTGTGCGTCTGGGACCCGTTCGCGTAGGAGGAGAACATGATCCTGCGCGAGGTGTCGTTGAAGATCTCGATGTCGATCTCCGAGGCGTAGTCCGGCGGCTCGTAGAGGAAGAAGCCCGTGATCGAGGAGGGCGCGTTCGGCAGCTTCATGCGCGCCGTGTACGACCCGTAGCCATACAGGGAGTTGGAGGCGATCTCGCCGCCGTTCGTGGTGCGGGCCGGGAGCTTGAGCCTGAGGTTCCCCGCGCTGACGTCGACGTTCGCCGGGTCGAGGCGGCTGCGCCCGAGGTTGTGGCTGCCCTTCTTCCAGCGCGTCTCGTCGAAGGTGTCGAAGTCGTCGGTGAAGTCCAGTGCCCCCGCTCGAGCGGCCCCCGCCATCATCGTAGCTCCCAGCAGGCTGACAAACAGCACGAGAAGTACGCGCCTCATGTATTCCCCTTTCGGTAACCCGGCTGCCTCCTGGAGGCCCGTGGCTTTGCGTCCCCGCCTCGCGGCGGGTTTGCCTTTATCGTCTACAGGGTTATCGGGCTGCGAGCGGAAAACCTTTAGCCGCGCCGGTGTCCCAACGCACGAAGGGTATGATGCCCCGAGCCAGCCGCCACTAGGAACCCGGAGGAAGCGTGCGAGAGATCCCAGCAGACCCCCTGCACCGCGAGGAACGAACCGCCCGCCCGCGACCGGACGCCGGATCGGCGGGGGCTAGGCGGTGGCGGACCGGCCGCGGATAACGGACCTTCCCGATCTCATCGCGTCGCTGGGTCCGGGGAGCGGGCGCTCGCGGGGCGTCTCTTCGGCGTAGACGTGACGAAGGGGCGGCTGGAGCTCACCGAGGAGATGCGCCCCTTCGTGGAGCGTTCTTTCGGCTCGGTGGAGGTCGTGCGGGAGCAGCGGATCGTGAAGGTCACCAACCGCGTCACCCTGGAAGGCACCCTCTTCAACGAGCTCAGGGCCTCGCGGCCCATGCAGACCGGCGTCGACCTCGACCTGGGGCGCGAGATCTCGGCTACGAAAGGCGACGCGTTCTGCCGCCCCCTGGAGGGCACGCCCTCGGACGTCTTCGGGAGGGTCAGGGGCGAGCACTCGGTCACCGCCTCGAACATCGCCAAGTACGACGGCTTCCACGGCGTCGTGGTCTTCGACGACCACGACCCCCTGGACTTCACCCCCGAAAAGGTCTCCGACTACGTCTCCGTCGGCCTGGAGTGGGGCAAGAGGGCGCTGGAGGCGGACGCGGAGGCGAAGTACTTTTTTCTCATGTGGAACTGCCTGTGGCGGGCGGGGGGCTCCATCGTGCACGGCCACGCCCAGGCCACGGCGACGCGGGGGATGCACTACCCCAAGGTCGAGCACCTCAGGCGGTCGGCCCTCTCCTACGAAAGCGAGCACGGCTCAAACTACTTCGACGACCTGTACCGGGTCCACGACGCCCTGGGACTGTCCATCCCGGCGCCCGAAGGGGTCCGTGCCTTCGCCAGCCTCGCCCCCGTGAAGGAGAAGGAGATCATCCTCGTAGGAAGAAGCCTGGAGGACGAGGCCCTCCGGCTCGCCGTCGCCCGCGTGCTGGAGGGCCTCACCAAGGGGCTGGGCGTACGCTCCTTCAACGCCGCGTTCTACGTCCCCCCTCTCGTCCCGGCGGAGGAGGACTGGTCCGGCTTCCCGGTCGTCGTGCGCCTCGTGGCCCGGGGGGACCCGGCGAGCCGGACGTCGGACATCGGGGCGATGGAGCTCTACGCGGCCTCCGTCGTCGCGAGCGACCCGTTTCGGGTAGCGGAGGCTCTGAGGGATTCGTAGGTGGAGAGGAGGAGAGATGCGGGGCGCGCGCACCGCCCCCGGCGTCGCTCCCGCTGAACCAGACGGTCTTTGTCGCGGTCGAGGTGCGTCCTTAGGGCCGAGGGCCGGCCGGCAGCCCCTCCACCCTGTCCCCCACCTCGATGCCGCGCTCCCCGAAGAAGCCCTGGTTCACCTCGAGGGCGTACTTCGCGGGCTCGGCCGAAGGGTGTTTGGTCTGGTCGTCCAGGGGCTCCATGTCCTCGATGTCCACGATGCGGCCCTCGGCGTCGATGTAGGCGATGGAGAGCGGTATCAGGGTGTTTCTCATCCAGAACGAGAGCGTCCTCTCGCGCCCGAAGACGAAGAGCATGCCGGCCTCCTCGGCGAGCGCGGTCCGCTCCATGAGCCCCCGCGTCCGCTCGGCGTCGTCGTCCGCGATCTCGGCCCGGACCTCCACGGGCTCCCCTCCGTCCGAAGGCACCAGGGTAACGGTGGCGGTCGCCAGCGTGGAGGCTTGCGTGGTCTCCATCCCTTGCGTCGTGCCCGCCCGGGGGGAGGACCCGGAGGTGCCTTCCGGGGCCCGATCGGCGGCCGGCTCCCGCCCGCCGCCGCAGCCCGCCGCGAGGAGGGAGATCAGGAACACGGCCAGGGTCGCGCGCGTCCTCAACTCAGGACGAACTCGACGCGCTTGTTCTGGCGGCCCTTGCTCTTGTGGCCCGTGATCTCGATCCTCCCGACCTCCTCGGTGTTGGCGACGTGGGTGCCGCCGTCGGCCTGCGCGTCGATCCCCTCGATCTCCACGATCCGCACCGTCTTCACCCTCTCCGGGACGAGGTTGACCTGCGTCCGGATAAGCTCCGGCCTCTCCAGCGCCTCGTCCCGCGAGAGCTCGTAGACCCTGACGGGGCGGTTCAGGCCGAGGGCCTCGTTGGCCTGGCGCTCGATCTCCCCGACCACCTCCGCCGTCCACTCCCCCGGGAAGGAAAAGTCCATGCGGGACCGGTCGACGCGCATCTGGCCGCCCGTGACGCGAGCGTCGTAGGCCCTGTATATCACGGCCGAGAGCACGTGCAGGGCGGTGTGGTAGCGCATGTGGGCGTGGCGCCTCTCCCAGTCGAGGGCGCCGTTGAGCTCCTTCACGGTCCCCGGGATCGTCCCGTCGAGGACGTGGATTATCCTCCCCCCCTCGCGCCTGACGTCCACGACCGAGGCGTGGATCGGGCCCACCCCGAGCGTCCCCTTGTCCGCGGGCTGCCCGCCGCCCCCGGGGTAGAAGGCCGTCCGGTCGAGGACGACCTCGCGGCCGTTCAAGCCCTCCACGCTCGCGGAGAACTCCTTGAGGTACGCGTCCTTCAGGAACAGCTCGGCCGTCATGCCAGCGAGAGGGTGCCGCGCTCCCGGTCCTTGAAGGTGGCGACCTCGCGGTAGCCCACCTCGCGGACGAGGGGGATGCTCTTGTCGTAGCCCATCGCCACCTGGTCCGCGGCGTGGGCGTCGGAGGAGAGGACGATCGGGACGCCGCGCCGGAAGAACATCTCCAGAAGCTCGCGCGAGGGGTAGACCTCGCCGATGGGCTTTCTGAGGCCGGCGGCGTTCACGTCCACGACGACGCCCCCCTCGGCGATCGCGTCGGCCGTCTCCTCCAGCATCGGGGTGATGTCCCTCTGGGGGTAGGTCTTGAAGATCTTGATGAGGTCCGGGTGGCCGATGATCTCGAAGCGCCCCGAGAGGGCGGCCTCGCGCACGTTGGCGTAATAGCGGTCGTAGAGCTCGTAGGCGTCCATCTTCTCGTAGATGTCGCGGACGTTCGCGTTGTCGATCTCCTCGCCCCGCACCCGGTGGACGCTCCCTATAACGTAGTCGTAGGGGAGCGCCGAGGAGTCGCGGTCCATCCGCTCCTCGGCACCGGGGACGAAATCTATCTCTATCCCGATCCTCAGCTCGACGTCCTGGGAGAGCTCGCGCGCCTCCTTGAAGGCGCCAAGGTCTATCTTGTCCAGGTAGCGGTCGTGCTCCGTGATGCCGAGCTGGCGGATGCCGCGGCTCTTCGCGACCTCGCAATAAGCGAGGATGTTCTCGACCGTCATCGGGCGGTCGTCGTGGGCTATGACGTGCAGGTGATAGTCGATCAAAGCGCCTCTTCCTCCGTACCAGGGTGTCCCTCGCGGCATCTTATAGGATATCCGCCCGGCGATAGGGGTATAGAAGCGGCGCTGTGTCCCGCATTACAAACACGAGGGAGACCGACCGAGAATGCGAAGAATCGCCTACGGCGCCACCATCATCCTGACGATCGGGGTGGTCGCGGTCGAGCTGTTGCACGCCCCGATCCTGCTCATCTTCGCCCTCACCTCGCTCGCCCTGATCGGCCTCGCGTGGGTGCTGGGCCAGGCCACGGAGAGCCTCGGGCACCACCTCGGACCGCGCGCGGGCGGCATCCTGAACGCGACCTTCGGGAACGCGGCCGAGCTTATCATCACGATCTTCGCCCTCTCGGCGGGCCTGACGGCGGTGGTGAAGGCCTCGATCATCGGCTCGATCATCGGCAACGTCCTCCTGGTCCTCGGGGCAAGCCTCCTCTTCGGCGGCCTCAAGAACGGCACCCAGAGCTTCTCGGCGACCATCGCCGGCGTCAACGCCTCGATGCTCACCATCGTCGCCGCCGCCCTGGCGCTCCCGACGATCTTCGTGGCGACCGAGGCGCAGCGGGGCGGCGGCTCCCCCACGACCCTGAGCATCGAGGTCGCGGTGGTGATGTTCATCCTGTACATCCTCTACCTCATCTACTACTTCAGGAGCCCCGAGGGCGGGGTCGCGACCGGGGAGGGCCACGCCCCCTTCGGCAGGACGCCGTCGTTCGTGCTGCTGCTCGTCGCGACCGCGGCCGTCGCCTACGTCTCCGAGGCGTTCGTGGGCGCCATAGAGCCCCTCACCGAGGAGTTCGGGATCTCCGCGCTCTTCGTCGGCGTCATCCTCGTCCCCATAGTCGGCAACATCGCCGAGCACATCGTGGGCGTCCAGATCGCGTACAAGAACAACATGGACTTCTCCATGGCGATCTCCCTGGGCTCCTCCATCCAGGTCGCCCTCCTCGTCACCCCGATCCTGGTCTTCCTCGGCCCCCTGCTCGGCCACCCGCTCGACCTGACCTTCACCCTCCTGGAGCTCGGCGCCCTGGGGGCCGCGGTCGTGACGACGGCCTTTGTCGCGATGGACGGCAAGTCGAACTGGCTCGAAGGGGCGATGCTCATCGGCGTCTACGTGATCGCCGCCCTCGCCTTCTTCTTCTCGCCGTGATTGAACCCCCAGCAAGGAGGAAGCATCGTGGATGAGCGCAAGCTGGCGCGGGGCATAGGCTGGTTGAGCCTGGCGGTCGGCCTGCAACTGGTCGTCGCGCCCACGAGCGCGACGAGGCCGTTCGGGATGGGCGACAGCCCAACCCTCGGACGTATCATGGGCGTGCGCGATCTCGTAGTGGGCGCCGGGCTGCTCCGCGGGGACACGAGAACCTGGCTCCTAGCACGCGGCATCAACGACGCCGCGGACGCCGCGATCGTCCTCGGCGGCATGGCCACGGGCGCCTTCCCGAGGAACAGGGCCCCCGTCGGGCTAACCATAGCGACGAGCCTCAGCGTCGCAAGCCTGCTGCTCGCCGGACGGCTGAAGTAGGGGGGACGGGGCGGGCTACCGGGCGGCTCGCGCCCTCGCGTCACCCTCTCTGCGACCGCCGGGGCGCCAGGAGCGAGAGGCGACGACCGCCACGAGGGCCAAGGCGCCGCCGGAGAGCCAGCCGCCGAGCACGTCCGAGGCCCAGTGCTCCCCGGCGTAGACCCGGGAGAGCCCGATCGCCGCGCTCGCTAACACCGAGACCGCGATCGCGGCGAACGCGACGGGGCGCGGGACCCGGTAGCGCAGCAGCAGGTAGCAGGCCACGCCGAGCACGGCCACGACGAGCAGCGCGGTGGCGCTCGGGAAGCCGAAGCCCTCCGGCACGTCGAGGCGGGCCACCGGATCCGCCGAGGGGCGCGGGCGCCCCACCAGGGCCTTGAGCGCGTCGCCCAGGAGCACGGCGCCGACGGCGACCAGAAGCAGGCACAGCGCCCCGGCCCACCGGCGCGCGAGCAGCGCGCCCCCTACCGCCACGACGGGCAAGAACCACGCCGCGTCCCCGGCGTAGAGGAGCACGAGCCCCGTGAGCCCGTCGGCCGGTAGGCCCTGCAGGAGCCGCGTTACGGCGAGGTCCCCCGGCAGCGGACCCGCCCCGCGAGCGGCGGCCCCGAGGGCCGCGAAGGCGACGACGAGCGCGACCGGAACCGCGATCGCCGGATTTCGCCCGGCACGCGAACCGGAGTTCGCCTCCCCCTCGGGCCTCAAGCCACCCAGCGCCACGTCGTGAACAGCGCGGTGAGGGCGACGCCCAGTAGTGCGCTGACGACGAGCCAGGCGTAGAGCGCGGGCCTGCTCCGCGAGAGCAGGTAGCCCGCGACGAGGAAGAGCGGGAAAGCGCCGAGCATGAAGCGGGGCATGCTCATCAGCGGGAACGACGGCGCCGGGGTGAGGACGGGGAGCAGCGTCACTACGAACGTGTAGGCCGAGAGCCCCGGCGGGAGCACCACGAACCCCACCCCCATAAGGACGAGGAAGAGGGCGAAGAAGACGAGGCTCACGGTGTTGGAGGCGTAGAGCGCGGGCGCCGAGCCCGGGTTCAGGAAGAGCGTCTCCGGGCTAAGGACGAAGCGCGCGCCCTCACCGGCGGCGTTCCAGGCCCTCGTCAGGGTGGTCGCCGGGTTCGTGAGCTCGCGCCCCCAGAAGCCCTGCGCGCGGCCGAACATCAACGGGTCGCCGAACCTCGCCCACAGAAACGCCGCGTACCCCAAGAACCCGACGGGCACGAGGCCCAGGGAGAGGAGCCCGCGCCAGCCGAACTCCCGCCGGTGCCTCAAGAGCTCGTAGCCCAAGGGGATGAGCAGGAGCACCCCGAGGTTGCGCGTCGCCGAGGCCAGCGCTCCGAAGAGGCCGGCGAGCAGGAGGTCGCGGCGGACGTAGGCGGCCCAGAAGGACCCGGCGGTGAACGCCACGAACGGGGCCTCGGTGTACGGGGCGCCGAGGAAGAAGGCCGTCGGGAAGAACGAGAAGGCGAGGGTCGCGGCGCGCGCGGTCCCGGTGCCGCCGAACTTCTCCGCTATTCCGTAGAGAAAGTAGGTGGCGAAGAGGGTGCAGATCAGGGAGACGAGAACGCCGGAGAAGGCCGGCCCTACCCCGAAGAGCGTCCCGGCGCGCACGAGCAGCGGGTAGAGGGGGAAGAAGGCCGTGCTCTGGGGGGCGCGCGGCCCGTAGCCCTCGGTGGCGAGATGCGCGTACCAGGCCCCGTCCCAGTGCGCCCAGTGGTTCAGGAAGCCGGGCGGCTCCAGGGGCTCGCCCGCGGGCTCCGCCCACGGGAGGAGGAGCGCCGCGAGCGTACCGGCGGCGAAGAAGAGGAGGCGCGAGGCTCCGAAGACCGCGAGCACGAAGGGCCACGCGCCCCACGCCCCGGGCTTCGCGTCCCTCGCGGCCGCTGTGCTAGTAGCGAAGATTCGGCCCCCTGTTGATCGCCCACCAGGCGCCGGCGAAGGCGAGGGCGGCGAGGGCCGCCACGATCGCGAGCGTCGGGTAGGGGTTCGTGTCCGACGCCCGCAAGGTCGCGTAGCGCGCGGCGTCGACCATGTAGAAGATCGGGTTGAAGAGCGTCGCTACCCTCAGCGCGGGCGGCAGCATGTCCGCCGAGTAGAAAACCCCACCGAGAAACGCGAGCGGCTGTATCACCACGTTGGTCATGAAGGTGACGTGGTCGATGCGGGCCGCGACGACCCCGACGACCGCGCCCAGGGCCGAGAAGGTAAACGCGACCGTCACGGCTATGAGGAGCAGCATCACGGGGTTCACGACGCTCGCGCCGGCGAACGGCATCCCGACGACGAAGACGCCGACGCCCACGATCAGGCCGCGCAACGTCCCCCCGAGGGTGTAGGCGAGCGCGATCTGCGCGTCGCTCATCGGGCTTATGAGGATGTCGTCTATGTAGCGCTCGCGCTTGGCGTCGAAGACGGAGGTCGAGGTGTTCATGTACGCCCCCGTGATGAGGCTCATCAGCGCGACGCCGGGGAGGATGTACTGGAGGTACGGCACCCCGTCCACCTCCCGGATGCGCCCTCCGAGGGCGACGCCGAAGACGACCACGTAGAGGAGCGAGGTCAGGAGCGGCGGGATCAGGGTCTGCGTCCAGACGCGGACGAAGCGCAGGATCTCGCGCCCCAGGAGCGTCCGGAACGAGCGGTTGAAGGCGCTCTCAAGCAACGTCATGGCCGACCACCCTCAGGTATACCTCCTCGACGTTCCTCGCCCCGTACTCCTCCTTGAGGTCGTCCTTGGTGCCCTGAGCGGCGATCCTGCCGCCGTTTATAAGCGCGATCTCCTCGCACAGCTCCTCGGCCTCCTCGAGGTAGTGCGTCGTCAGGAGGATGGTCATCCCGCCGCGGTTGAGCTCCCGGATGTACCTCCAGAGGCTGTAGCGGAGCTCCACGTCCACCCCGGCCGTCGGCTCGTCCAGAAACAGCACCTTCGGGTCGTGGACGAGCGCGCGAGCGAACATGACCCGCCGCTTCATCCCGCCGGAGAGCGTGCTCGTGCGCGCCTTGCGCTTGTCGATGAGGGCGAAGCGCTCCAGCAGCTCCTCCGCCCTCTCCTTCGCCTTCTTCTTCTCGACCCCGTAGTAGCCCGCGTGGTAGAGGAGGGACTCTTCCACGGTAAGGAACTTGTCCAGGTTGATCTCCTGTGGCGAGACCCCGATCATGCGCCGCGCCTCCTTGTACTCGGCGAACGCATCCTTCCCGAAGACCGTGACCTTCCCCGAGTCGGGCCGCGCGAGGCTCACGACGCTGTTTATGAGCGTCGTCTTCCCCGCCCCGTTGGGCCCGAGGAGCCCGAAGAACCGCCCCGCCTCCACCTCGAGCGAGACCCCGTCGAGCGCCAAGAGCCCGTTCCCGTAGGTCTTCTTCAGGCCCTCGACGCGTAGGGCCGGCACGCCTCCCCCCGTCACCGTCCGAGCACCTCCCCGGCGGCCTTCTCGCCGGAGAGCATGGAGCCGTTTATGGAGGAGTCTTCGGTGTAGTCCCCGGCGAGCACGAGCCCCGGCGTGCCGGTCCGGTTCCCCGGCAGCCCCTCGTGGACGCCCGGCGGCTGGTCGAACTGCGAGTAGGGGACGCGGTAGACGGCGAGCGGCGCGAGGTCCAGCCCCGGGTACCACCGGCTGATCTCCGCCACGCAGCGGCGGTATACCTCCTCGTCCGGGAGCTCGAAGCCGCCTAGGGAGACCGCGCTCAGGAGGTGCTCGCCCCGCGGGGCGTAGAGCGGGGAGACGTTGCTGATCCCGACCGCGTTGTTGACGAAGGGGTCGTCCTCGGAGTTGAGCATTATCTTCTTGCCGCCGACCGGACGATCCGTCCGGAAGTACGCGCAGAGCTGCCCGACCGCCCCCTCGGGGACGGGAGAGCCGGTCAGCCCCCCGGCGGAAGGGGCATCGGTCGCCACGACGACCCGGTCGGACTCCACCTCTACGCCGCCCACCCGGGCCCCCACGACCCTCTCCCCCTCCCGGAGCAGCGCGTCGACCGGGCTGTTGAGCCGGATGGCGTCTCCGGGCAGATGGGAGGCTAGCTGTTCGGGGATCCTGCCTATCCCCCTGGCGGGCACGGTCGTCCTGCCGGTCGCGAGCATCTTGAAGGTGAAGCGCAGGACGCGGGAGGAGGTCGAGAGCGAGCGGTCCAGGAAGATCCCGCCGTAGAACGGCCTGAAGAAGCGGTCTATAAACAGCTCGGAGAAGCCCTGTTCCCTGAGGTACTCCAGCGAGGAGGCGTCGCCCCCGCCCACCGCGCCGACGCTCTGGGTCCCGTCCGCGACGCTCGCCGCGCCGAGCCGCAGGGTCCGCAGCTTGTCCGAGAAGGTCGCCGCACCTGAGAGCAGGGAGGGGACGAGGGCCTTCGGGTCGCGCAAGGGGTCGGAGAGCACCGTCGACTCGACGCCCCGGCGCAGGGTCGCCCCCGGGTCGAAGGTGCGCAGGTCGAGCGACGCGTGATCCAGGTGCCGCCGCGATACCGGGTAGGACGTGAAGTAAACCTGAAAGCCCCGGTCGAGCAGGAACCCGTCCCTCTCGTCCGTCCGGACCCTACCCCCGATCCCGTCCGAACCTTCGAGCACCACGACCTCGGCCCCGCCCTCCGCCAATACTTTTGCGCATGTGAGCCCGGCCAGCCCGGCCCCGACGACGATAACCTTCATAAGCCGAAAGAGTGTAACCGCCGTACGCCGAGAGGACCACGGCAAGGGCGGACCGGCTCGCCCCGGTACACCTCTAGGTATTGTGCTTATTGTGCTAAAGTGGTGGCGGGAACCCGAGGGTTGCAGGCACCTTCGGAAGGGTTTGCGGGAGAGAAGGAGGAGTTCGTGAAGAAACTACTTTTCCTTGTCGTTCTGTCCCTCGTCGTCGCTCTCGTCCTGGCCCCTCCGGTCGGGGCGCAGCAGGGCGAAGGCGTTACGGTTCGGATGGAGGACAACTACTTCGACCAGGCCAACATCACCGTCGAGCCGGGCACCACGGTCACGTGGGTCCAGGCCGGCGACAACCCCCACACCAGCACCTCTTACGACGGGCTCTGGGACTCCGGCCTGATCCAGGGCGGGGCCGAAGGGTCCGTGTCGTACACCTTCGAGGAACCCGGCACTTACTCGTACTTCTGCGGGCCGCACGAGGACCAGGGCATGGTCGGCACCGTCACCGTCACGGGCGGTACGGAGGCCTCCGGACAGCAGCAGCTGGCCGCGACCGGCGGTCCGTCCCTCGTGCTGCCGGCGGCGCTGCTCCTGCTGGGCTCCGGCCTCCTCGGGTGGGCCGCTCTGCGTCGCATCTCCTGAGCTTTCGGGGGAGGTAGCCTGCGCCTCCCCCTTCCACGGATCAGTCGCTCCCCGCCCCCTCGAAGTCCAGCTTGACCTTGTGATCCCCGTCCAGGGCGAGGGCGGCTGAGTAGGGCCTGCCGGCCTTGCTCTTGAAGCCCTTGAGCTTCTCGGTGCGCCCCTTCTGGAGGAGTTGTTTCGCCTGGGCGACGCTTATCCTCTTGCCGGAGACCGTCTTCCAGATCGCGAACGAGCAGCCCGTCTTCCACGCCGAGCACCCGTAGGCCTTCCGGCTCTCGACGACCGGGGAGCCACACTTCGGGCAAGTACCGAGGGGCTCGTCGCTCGCGACGGAGCCGTTGCGGCCGGGGCCGCGCCTCCCGCCGCCGCGCCTCGCGGGGGCGGCGACCTTCTCGCCCTCCTTGCCGCGCACCTCCTCGACGAGCGAGGCGGCGAGGCCCTTTATGTCCTGCATGAAGGCGGGGCGAGGCTCGGCGCCGCGCTCCATGCGGGCGAGGCGCTCCTCCCAGGAGGCCGTGAGCTCCGGGGAGGCCAGGGGGCTGTCGCCCAGAAGGCGGATCAGGGCGCGCCCCTTCTCCGTCGGCACGAGGACCTTCCCCTCGCGCACGAGGTACCCGACCTTGAGGAGCCTCTCGATCGTCGACGCCCTCGTGGCCGGCGTGCCGAGCCCGGAGTCCTTCATCGCCTGGCGGAGCTCCTCGTCCTCGACGAGCTTGCCGGCGGTCTCCATCGCCCCGAGCAGCGCGGCCTCCGAGAACCGGGGCGGCGGCTTGGTCTCCCCCTCCTTGACGGCGACCTTCGAGACGTCCCACTCCTGCCCCGCTCCACCGGGGCAGCACGGGCGGCTCCTTCTCCTTTCTGCCGCTCACCCCGTCCGGGTACAGCGCCCGCCACCCCGCCTCCAGCACGACCCTCCCGCGCGAGAGGAAGGTCTCCTCGCGAACCTCCGTCACCACCGTCGTGTTCTCGAAGCGCGCCGCCGGGAAGAACACGGCCAGGAAGCGCCGCGCCACGAGGTCGTAGACCTTCGCCTCGTCGGGCGGCAGCTCCCCGGAAGGTTTCTTGTTCGTCGGAACAATGGCATGGTGGTCCGTCACCTTTGCATCATCCACGACGCGCTTGCTTACGGGCAGCTTCGGGAGGGCGAGCAGACCCTCCGCGAACGGGGCGAGGTCCGGCAGGGCGCCCGCCGCCTCGACCCGTCTGCCGAGCCCGGCGACCATGTCGTGCGTGAGGTAGCGGCTGGAGGTGCGGGGGTAGGTTACGAGCTTCCTCTCCTCGTAGAGCGCCTGGGCCGCGCGCAGCGTGCGCTCCGCCGTGAAGCCGTACCTGGAGTTGGCGTTGCGCTGGAGCTCGGTCAGGTCGTGGAGGAGCGGCGGCCGTTCGGAGGCGGTCTTCTTCTCGGCCTTGCGGACGGTGCCCGTCCCGCCCTTTACCTTCCGGGCGATCGCCTCGGCGGCCTCCTGCTCCTCCAAGCGGTGCTGCTTGTCCTTGAACCAGACGCCGTCGTAGCTCGCGCCGTCGCGGGCGAAGCGGGCGTAGACCGTCCAGAACTTCTCCGGCCTGAAGTCCTCTATCTCCCTCTCGCGGTCGACGAGGAGCTTCAGGGTAGGGGTCTGGACGCGGCCGACGGAGAGGACGTTCCCGGGTCGGCCGAACTTCGTCGAGTACGCGCGGGTCGCGTTCATGCCCACGATCCAGTCCGCCTCGCCCCTGCTGCGGGCCGCGCTCTCCAGCGGCTTCATGCTTCGCCCGTCGCGCAAGGAGGCGAAGCCCTGCCGGATAGCGTCGGAGGTGAGAGAGGAAATCCAGAGCCGACGCACCGGCTTCTCGCACCCCGAGAGCTCGTAGAGGTAGGAGAAGATCAACTCCCCCTCCCTCCCCGCGTCGCAGGCGTTCACCACCTCCGCCACGCCCGCCGAGCGCATCAACCCCTTCACCACCGCGAACTGGTCCCGGGTCTTCGCGTTGACCTTGACCTTGAACCGCTCGGGCAGGACCGGCAGGCTCTCGAGCCTCCACCTCTTGTACTCCTCCCCGTAGGCATCCGGCGGCGCAAGCTCCGCGAGGTGCCCCAGGGCCCACGTCACCGTCCAACCCTCGCCCACGAGCGCGCCCTTCTCCTTGCGGTGGCGCCCCAGGACGCTGGCTATATCCCTCGCAACGGAAGGTTTCTCGGCGACCACGAGCCTCATACGAGGAGTATACGGAACGATCCGCCTCCTCCCACGAGCACGCATCCACCACGGCGACGGAGTAGGAGAACGTGCGCCTCCGAGAAAGGGGTGACGCCGCCAAAGCGCTCCAGGAGTAGGCTAATTCGCCCCATCGCCATCAAACGCCTCCGCAGAACAATCGACCATTTGACACGAGAACACGCATACGAATAATATGCCTCTCGGGTGTGATCGTGTTCATAAAAGGTCCCGCGCGCATGCGCGCGGGTCTGTGGGGCAAGTGTACCTACGATGCGAAGCTACGGGGGTAGGAGGGGTGAGCGAAAGGACGGCTCGGGGGGCCTGGCGTATCTACCTGCTGATAGGTGTTCTAGTGGCAAGTGGGTACTTTACGATGCCTTCCTCGGCGACGCGTGACCTTGCCTACGATCTGGTGGGGAACGTAGTAGGGCTGTCAGCCATCGCCGCGATTATTGTAGGCGTCCGAGTACACCGCCCCGTCCGTCCATCGCCCTGGTATCTGTTCGCCGTTGCACTGCTCCTGTTCGTACTCGGCGACGCTGTAGTGACGACCTTTACGATCCTGCAACTACGGATACCGTTTCCGTCTATCGCAGACGCCTTTTACCTGGCTTTCTACCCGCTTATGGCCGTAGGCCTGCTAATGTTCGGAAGCTCCCGGTTGACCCGCAATGGCGCCGCTAGCTTTATAGATCCAATCGTCGTCACCACGAGTTTTGGATTGCTGTTCTGGGTCTACTTTATGGAGCCTTACATCGTGGAGGCGTATTCGGGACATCCTTCGCTCACACCCGCTTCTGTTCTGACGGCGGCAGCCTACCCGTTGATGGATCTGCTGCTGCTTGCAGTTCTTGTACGGACCCTGTTGACAACAAAGGGACGTCCCCCCGCTTACCGTCTGTTGGGAGCGAGCTTGGGGACGCTGCTCATCAGCGACATCGTATGGACAGTAGCGCAGGCTATAGGTTCTCGCCAGCTGAGCTTCTCGGTCGATGTTGGGATCTTGCTGTTCTTGACCCTGTTCGGTGCTGCTGCACTGCACCCATCGATGGCCACCCTTTTCGAGCCCGTACCCCTGACCGAATCAAGACTCACGCGACCGCGTCTCGCGCTGCTCGCTGGAGCCTCGTTGATGGCACCCGCCGTTCTGGCCTTGCAAGCGGCGCGCGGCGAGCCCATAAACGCCCCTCTGCTCGTAACGAGCTCCGCCACGTTGTTCTTGCTGGTGGTAGCCCGCATGGCCGGTATGATGCGCGCCCGGGAACGGGCAGCAGACCGCGAGAGGGTTCTGCGACGGGCCGGGGCCGCGCTCGCAGCGTCCCAGGACAAGGAAGATCTTCACGAAACCACCCTTGAAGCGGCCCTCGAGCTACTGGGACCCAGCCCGGTGGTCGGAGTTAGCTTGTGGGAGGGAGCACCTGAGGACATGGAAGAAGCAGCGACGACTGGGGACGAAACGGGCGCGCACTTCGGTGTACAAGACCTGCCCGAGGAGGCCCGCAATCGCTTCCTTGGGCAAAGATCCTTGCGTGTCGATCCTTCGGATCTCGCCTTCGCTCAGGAGAGCCTTGGGCACGGTCCGAGATCGTACGAGGTGTTCTTGGTCCCGCTGCGGGCGCGAGGGGAAACGACGGGCGCCCTCGTGGTCGCTAGCCAAGTACCATTTCCGCAGGAGAGCCAAGATGCCTTGGAGGCCCTCGGCGCCGAGGTTGCGCTTGCATTGGAGAACCTGCAACTCTTGGAGGAGGTCCGCCAAACAAGCATCCTCAAGGAGCGGCAAAGGTTGTCGCACGAGATCCATGACACGCTGGCACAAGGTTTTACCAGCATCGTAATGAGCCTCTCGACAGCACAGCTCGCGCACCCAGAGATGTTCTCGGACTCCGCACCGGCGCAGCGGCACCTCGAGTTGGCCCGGCGTATCGCCCGGGAGAGCCTCGCGGAGACACGACGGCTGGTATGGGCCCTACGCCCGGAGGCACTGGATCGCCATCCGCTGCCGAGGGCTCTGGAGGGGCTGGCCGAAGAATGGTCGGTGAGAACCGGCGTCGAAGCCCGCTTCGATGCTACGGGCGTACCGCGCGAGCTTCTCCCGGAGATCGAGGTTGCCCTGTTGCGCATCGCGCAGGAGGCTCTGACCAACGTCCAAAAGCATGCAGGGGCGGAGCGGGTCATGCTGACGCTCTCGTACCTCGAGGAACTCGTGGCGTTGGACGTTTCGGACGATGGGGTGGGCTTCGTCCCGTGCTCTTCCGGAGCCGGCGTACGTCCTCAGGACGTCGGCGGCTTCGGGCTGACCTCGATGCGCGAGCGCATCGAGAAACTTGGTGGCAGTTTGTCCGTCGAGAGCACGCCGAACGGCGGAACCACGCTCGGCGCCGCGCTGCCCGCCCCCCTTGCAGCTACCCGTAAGAAACAGCCAACCCGGGAGCGAAAGGCGGTCGAGGAAATCCGATGACGGTCGTCAGGCTACTCATCTGTGACGATCACCCCGTGGTCAGGTCTGGCTTGCGAAGCATGCTGGAAACCCAGGCCGACCTGGAGGTCGTAGCTGAAGCCACGAACGGGGATGAGGCCGTCGAGCTTGCGCGCCGCTACCGCCCGGACGTGGTGCTGATGGACTTGCGGATGCCGAAGGCGGACGGCGTAGCCGCCACCCAGCGGATTAAGGTCGAGGATCCGGCCGCTAACGTCCTGATCCTGACCACCTACGAGACCGACGCCGACATCGTACGAGCGGTGGCCGCCGGGGCTCGGGGATTTCTACTCAAAGACACGCCGGAAGAACGTATATTCGGCGCCATACGCGAGGCTGCTCAAGGTACCTCTCCGTTGGCACCAACCGTAGCGGCACGGCTGCTGGAGCGAATGCGGGGCGACAACGACAACATCCTTAGCCCTCGAGAGGTCGAGATCCTGCAGCTTGTGGCCCGGGGAGTCAGCAACAAGAACATCGCGAACGAGTTGTGGATAAGCGAAGCGACGGTGAAATCACACCTCAACCGTATCTTCGATAAGCTCGACGCCGCGGATCGAACCTCCGCGGTTACGGCTGCTCTGAGGCGCGGAATCATTCGTCTCGAGTAGCGCGAGCAATCGAGCAAGCAGCTAACGCGCCCCGCAAGCTTCGACTCGAGAAACGGCGCGCGAAAATACGGACCAGACAATCCTCCTGCTCGATGCGTTCCGCTGCCACACGCCTTGGCCCCTCGGTACCGAGGGAAGCGTTTACACCTGGAGAGGTTTGAAGCCCTCAGGCACTTTTCTCCTCGGTAGCTGTAGCGAGACGCGCCTTGCCGAAGCCTCCGATTATCCTTTCATACTATTAGCTACACGTTTTCGAACCATTGAACGATGGCCCGTATTTTCTTCTACGTAATAATCGGAACTAGCTGGAGCATCCGCAGAAGGAGGGCAAAGAATGGTGTGTAGGGTGAGGCTAAACGCGAAGCGAGCGCTACTTGTGTGCGCCGTTTGTCTGCTTCTAACAGCAGGCAATCCCCCTATCGCTCAAGCATCCGTCGCCGGTAGCGTTACGACCGAGCAGTCCCTACGCCCGCCTTGTTGGTTGTGCTGGTAGGCGAACCCGGCGGGAACGCTTATCGTGCACGACTCCTAGCCATGTAAACCTCAACTCGATGGTCCTGTAGAGGAGAGTTGCTTTGAGCGCTGGTACGACAGCCAAACGGAACAGCGGCCGAGAGATTCAAGCATTGCTGGTGGACGACCACCCGGTCACGCGATTTGGGATCAGGAGCCTGCTGAGCACGACGGAGGACTTGAGGGTCGTCGGGGAGGCCGGCGACGCGGAAGAGGCGGTGCGGCTGACCGTACGGCTCAAGCCGGATCTGGTGGTCCTGGACCTCAGGCTCGGTAAGGGCGACGGGATGGAGGTTTGTCGGGAGATGAAGGCCCTCCCGGTGCCGCCGCGCGTCCTGGTGCACACCGCCTTGAGCGGCCCGGACGATCTGGCGGCGGTCGCCGTCGCGGGGGCGGACGGGTACTTCCACAAGGGCGAGGAGTACCTGGAGTTCCCCGGCGTCGTGCGCAGGGTCTGCGGCGGCGAGAGGGTGTGGTTCGTGGACAAGGAGGCCGAGCCGCGACTCGACCCGAGAGCATCCAGGGGCCCCGCCCTGACGCCGAAGGAGCGGGAGGTCTTCGCCCTCATGCTCAAGCGGTACTCGAACGCCGAGGTGGCGAGGACCCTGTACATGAGCCTTCCTACCGTGAAGACGCACGTGAAGCACATCCTCGGGAAGACGGGCTTGAAGAGCCGCAAGGAGCTGTTCTTGCCGCCGGGTGCCCGGTCCACGGCGCCGGGGGCCGCGGCGCGCGGACAGGTTGCCAGGGGTGTTCGAACCGCGCGGACGAATTGAGAAGAGCCCGGTGGGTGGAAAATGGTGGGTGATGGGTGGGGAAAGGAGGTACCACCCGGTCCGGGCTCTTTAATTGTGGAGACGCCGACGAGGACACGGTGGGTGTGCGAAAGGTCCGCCAGCAATCTCTGCCGGAGGATAGTGACGGACGCAGATGATAGTTGGATTAGAGCGGGATTAGGATCTTTTCATGATGGCGCCCGGGGCGCCCCTTCGGGCTACTCCGCGCCCGGGTCGAAGCGGTATCCGGCGCCGCGGACGGTGGAGATGAGGGAGGGCTCGCCCGGGCGGTCGATCTTGCTGCGCAGGTAGCGCACGTAGACGTCCACGACGTTGGAGCCGGGGTCGAAGGCGTAATCCCAGATCGCCGAGAGGATCTGCTGGCGACTGAGGACCTGGCCGGGGTGGCGCATAAAGTACTCAAGCAGCGCGAACTCCCGGCTGGAGAGCTCGATCTTGCTGTCGCCGCGCCACGCGCGGCGGCTGAGGAGGTCCATGCTCAGGTCGCCGTGGCAGACGCGGGCGGATTGCTGCTGGTCGGCGCGGCGCGTGAGCGCCCGGATGCGGGCGAGAAGCTCTTCGAAGACGAACGGTTTGGTCAGGTAGTCGTCGGCCCCGCTGTCGAGGGCGTCGACCTTGTTGCGCAGGTCGTCGCGGGCCGTGAGCATCAGGACGGGCAGCCCCGGGCGCTTTTCGCGGATGCGCTTCAAGACCCCGTGGCCGTCCAGCCCCGGCAGCGAGATGTCCAGCAGCACGAGGTCCACGGGCTCCTCCACGGCCATGTAGGCCCCGTGCTCCCCGTCCCCAGCCGTCAGCACGCCGTGGCCGTGGGCCGTCAGCCCCCGTTCCAGGAACCTTACGATCCCCGCTTCGTCTTCCACTATGAGGATACGCACGCGCCGGCTCCCCGCTTACTCTCAGGTCCACACCCGCCCCAAGTATAATGCCAACGTGGAATCCACGATCCAGATCTCGTCGCGCGGGGCTCTGTGAAGTTCCCGAGCATGCTCCGGGGGATGCCGACACGCGCGAACCTCGCGGCGGCCGGGGGGCTTTTGGGCGGCCTGCTCGGGGGACTCGCCGCGGGCGCCGTCCGTGCCAGGCGCGGCCCCGTGCCGGAAGATGGTCGCGACGGGGAGCTCCTGCGGCTCCTCGCGACCGCGAGCGACGTGGTCTTCCGTTACCTCCCCGCGCCGCAGGGCAGTTTCGATTACGTCAGCCCTTCCGTCGAGGCGGTGACCGGGTACGCCGCCGAGGAGCATTACGCCGACCCCGGTCTGGTCCGGCGCCTCGTCCACCCCGAAGACTGGCACGTCCTCATGGAGGCCCTGCGCTCCGACGGCCCGACCGCGAGCTTCGAGTTGCGTTGGATCCGGAAGGACGGCGAGGTCATGTGGGTAGAGCAGCGGGTCGCCCTGATCAGGGACGGCCGGGGCAGGGTAGTGGCCGTCGAGGGGATAGCGCGCGACGTCACCGCGCGCAAGGAGGCGGAGGAGGCGCTCAGGCAGAGCGAGGAGAGGCACCGCGCCCTCTTCGAGACCATGACCCACGGCGTCCTCTACTACGACGGCGAGGGCAAGATCATCTCCGCGAACCCCGCCGCGACGAAGATACTCGGCATCGACGAGGATCGGATGCGCAGCCTTTCCCCCCTCGCCCGCAGCTGGAAGGCGATCCGCGAGGACGGCTCCGAACTGCCGGACGAGGAGCGCCCCATCGTGATCGCCCTCAGGCAGGGGCGGGAGGTCAAGGGCGCGGTGATGGGCCTGCGGCCGCCCGACGGCGAGACGCGCTGGATCTGCTTTAACGCCGTGCCGCAGTTCCGGTCCGGGGAGGACCGGCCGTACAGGGTGCACGTGACCCTGGAGGACGTCACCGAGCGCCGGAGGGCCGAGGGCGCGCTGCGCGCCGCCGAGGAGCGGTTCCGCGTCGCCTTCTCGCACGCCCCCATCGGCATCGCGCTCGCGGACCTCGACGGCCGCTACCGGCAGGTCAACCCCGCGATGAGCAAGATACTCGGCTACGGCGAGGAGGAGCTGCTCGGGAAGAGCCTCCGGGAGATCACGCACCCCGACGACCTCCAGGTGAGCCTGGATTTCATGCGCAAGCTCCGCGACGGTGACCTCGAGAGCTACCACCTGGAGAAGCGCTACGTGTGCGCGGACGGTGACCCGGTCTGGGCCTCCGTGAACGTCTCGCTGGTCCGGGACTCGCGCGGGGAACCCCTGTACTACATCGTCAAGATCCAGGACGTCTCGGAGCGCAAGGAGTCTGAGAGGGCCCTCGCGGAGAGCGAGGAGCGCTACCGGCTCGTCGCCCGGGCCACGAGCGAGGCGATCTGGGACGTGAGCCTCACCCGGGAAACGCTCGAATGGGGCGGCGCCGCCGAGAGCCTCTTCGGCTACAAGACCAGCGAGCCCAAGAACATGGCGTGGTGGGAGGAGCGAATACACCCCGAGGATCGAGCCCGGGTCGTGGTCGGCGTCGCCGCGGTCCTGGAGGCCGGGGAGGCGTGGTCCGACGAGTACCGCTTCCGGCGCGCCGACGGCTCGTACGCGGTCGTCTCCAACCGGGGCTGCGTCGTGCGCGACGGCGAGGACAGGCCGGTACGCATGATCGGCTCGATGCTGGACGTCACCGAGCGCAGGAGGGCCGAGGCGGCCCTCAAGGAGAGCGAGGAGCGCTTCCGCTCGCTCATCCAGAACTCCTCGGACATCATCACCATCATCCGCGCCGACGGCACCATCGTCTACCAGAGCCCCTCGATGCGCCGGATCCTGGGCCACGACCCGGAGACCAGGATCGGCAGGAACGTCTTCGAGTCCCCCCTGATTCATCCCGAGGATCTGCCCCGGCACTCCGAGGCAGTCCGGGAGGCCCTCCGCGCCCCCGGCTCGACCGTGGCGACCGAGATGCGCATGCGCCACAGCGATGGCTCCTGGCGCCACATCGAGGCGACGCTACACAACCTGCTCGACGAACCGAGCGTGGGCGGCATCGTCCTGAACATCCGGGACATCACGGAGCGCCGGCGGGCCGAACAGTCCCTCCGCGAGAGCGAGGAGCGCTTCAAGTCCCTCATCCAGAACTCTTCGGACATGATCACCGTCGTCGGCTGTGATGGGACCATCCTCTACCACAGCCCCTCGATAGGGCGGGTCCTGGGGCACGCGCCCGGGAGCAGGGTCGGTAAGAACGTCTTCGAGTCCGTCCTGATACACCCGGAGGACCTCCCCCGGCACTCCGAGGCCATCAGAAAGACCCTGAGCGAGCCGGGCAGCATCAGGACGGTCGAGATGCGCATGCGCCACAGCGACGGCTCCTACCGCCACATAGAAGCGACCATGCGCAACCCCATCGGCGAGACGGGCCTGGAAGGCGTCGTCGCCAACTCCCGGGACATCACGGAGCGCAAGCGCACGGAGGAGGCCCTCCGCGAGAGCGAGGAGCGCTTCAGGCTCCTCGCCGAGTCCGCCAACGACCTCGTCTGCCTGCACGAGCTCGACGGCCGCTACCTCTACGTAAGCCCCTCCAGCAAACGCCTGCTCGGCTACGAGCCCGAGGAGCTCCTGGGCACCGACCCCTACGATCTCATACACCCCGAGGACGTCCCGCGCGTCCGCTCGGGCCCCCAGGCGGAGCTGATGAGGGGGAAGCTCCAGGTCTCCACGACTTGCCGCTACCGCAAAAAGGACGGCGGCTACGCCTGGTTCGAGACTATGACGGGCTTGATCCGGGACGACCAGGGGCGGGTCGCCCGGCTCCAGACCTCCTCTCGCGACGTCAGCGAGCGCAAGGCGGCCGAGGAGGCCCTGGAGGAGGCCGCGCGGGCGAAGACGGCGTTTCTAGCCGACGTCTCCCACGAGCTCAGGACTCCCCTCACGGTCATCCGCGGCAACGCCGAGGTCGGCCTGCAACTGCGCAGCGACTGCGTCCACAAGGAAGGGCTGGAGGAGATCGTGCGCGAGGCGGGGCGCGTCTCGCGCATGGTCGAGGACCTGCTGTTCCTGGCCCGCTCGGACTCCTCGAAGCTCCCGCCGGCCGCGCCCTTCGTCTCGGAGCCGGTCTCGGTGGCGCCCTTCCTGGACGAGCTCGTCCACCGCGCCGAGCTTCTGGCCCGCGAGCACGGCGCCGTCGTCGACGCTACCCGCGAAGGGGACGCCGAGGGGATCCTGCGGGTCGACCACATCCGCATCGAGCAGGCCGTGCTGGCCCTCGTGGACAACGCGGCGAAGTACGGCCCCGCGGGTGGGACCATCTCCCTGAACGCCGGGCTCGTCGCCCGAGGGGACGGTCCCACCGAGCTGAGGATCGAGGTTGCGGACCGCGGCCCCGGCATCCCGGAGAAAGAACTGCCCCACGTCTTCGAGCGCTTCTACCGGGCGGGAAGGTCCCGCGACCTCGGCGCCAACGGCGGCGGCACCGGCCTCGGGCTCTCCATCTCCAAGACGATCGTGGAGGCCCAGGGCGGGCGCATCGAGGCCCGAAGCCGGCTGGGCGAGGGGACGCGGATGACGCTCTACCTGCCGTTGACCGACGACGAGACCACCCCCCCGGAGAGCCCCTGATCGGACACGGCGGACCCCACCGACGCGGGGTTCTCCCCCGCGTAGCCTCGCGCGCCGCGTAGCGCCCTCGCCACGCGGTCCCCGGGCGTTTCGCGGAGGGATCGCCGGTGGTAACCGGGGCAAAGGGGCCTGCGTTACAATTCACCCAGGTTGCTTGCCATGCAGAGTTCGGACGACAACAGGAGTTTGGATCCGGTCGAGGATCTCGGTCTCTCGGAGGCCGAGGTTCGGGGGGTGGCGAAGCGTCCGGTGAGGGGCTCCCTGACGAGCTTCCTGCGGGACATGAAGACCCTCCTGAGCTTCGCCGCGCTCAAGCGCGCCGCTCGGGAGTTCCAGAGCGACGACGCCCTGGGCCTCGCGGCCCAGCTGGCCTACTACCTCGTCCTCGCCCTCTTCCCGTTCATCCTCTTCCTCGTCGCCGTCCTCGACACGTTCTCCAACCCCGAGTTCGCCCGCAGCGTCCTGGTCTACCTCCAGCAGGTCCTGCCGGGCGAGGTCTACGGGATCATCGAGGGCTACATCGAGCAGTTTCTCGGGAACGATAACTCGGCGCCCGGCCTGCTCTCCCTGGGCATCCTGGGCACGATCTGGGCCGCCTCCGGCGCCTTCTCGGCGATCATAAACGCCCTCAACAAGGCCTACGACGTCGAGGAGACGCGCCCGTACTGGAAGGTCAAGGGGATCGCGATCCTCCTGACGATAGGCCTCTCCGGCCTCATCCTCACCGGCGTGCTGCTCCTCGTGGCCGGCCCGCCCATCGGCGAGGCCGTGGCCGGATACTTCGGGCTCGGGGAAGAGTTCGAGATCGCCTGGAACATCGCCCGCTGGCCCGCGGCACTCCTCTTCCTCGTGCTGACCGTGGCCCTGATCTACTACTTCGCCCCCGACGCGGAGCAGCCGTTCCGCTGGATCACGCCGGGAGGATTCGTCGGCGTCCTCCTTTGGATCCTCGCGAGCCTCGCCTTCAGGTTCTACATCGCCAACTTCGGCGGCAACTCCTACAGCGCCACCTACGGCTCCATCGGCGCCGTCATCATCCTGCTCCTCTACCTCTACATCTCCTCCCTCGCGATCCTCTTCGGCGCCGAGCTCAACGCGACGCTCGTGAGGATGAAGCAGGAGCTCTCCGGCAAGGAGGTCCTCGACGCCGAACCCGCCAACGAGAAACCCGACATCCTCGAAGGCGAAGGGACGGGCAAGGAGACGTAGACCTCCGCCCATCGGCCGACGGGAAACCTCTCTCGGCTGCCGGGAGCCACGCATGCGTGGTAGGTACGGCGTACGCTTGATATACTGCCGGTATCCGGAGGAGTGGCTGAGTGGTTGAAAGCGGCACCCTGCTAAGGTGTTATACCTCTTAACGGGGTATCGAGGGTTCGAATCCCTCCTCCTCCGCTCCTTTCGCGAGATCCCCCCGGTTCACCTTTAAGGTGCCCCACCCCATTGCTACAATCGGCCGCGTTATGGCTGAAGAAGAGAAACCCAAGCAACTCGTACAACCGAGCACGGTGATCGCCTCCGGTATAACGGCGATCGTCGCGGCCCTTTTCACCTCCAGGCTCGGGGTCGCCGGGACCCTGATCGGGACCGCCCTGACCCCGATGCTGATGACGATCGGCGTCGCCGTCCTCAACGCCCAGATCGAGAAGGCGACCAGTCGGATCTCCGAGCTACCGACCACCGTCAAGGGGCGCCTCTCCACCCAGAGGGTCCGCGTCCCCGGGACACCGAGCCCGGAAGACCACCCCCCGGAGGAACCGGACCCTCCCGCGCCCGCCCGCAGAAGGGACAGAAGAGCCCCGGGCGTGGTCGAGCGCCTGCTCTCGATCCCGACCCACCTCAGGGAGATGTCGCCCTCTGCTCGACGCCGGACGCTCCTCACGGGCGTCGCGGCCGGGCTCGTAGCGGCGGTGATAGGGCTCGCGGGGGTTACCGGCATAGAGGCCGCCTCGGGAGGCCCCCTCTCCTGCACGCTCTACGAAGAGTGCTCACAGAGCAGCGCCTCCGGCGAGGAGACCGGGCAGTCGGGCACTTCCTTCTCCCGGTTCCTCGGCGGCTCCGAAGGCGCGGAGACCCAGGACGCCCCCACCGGTGGCGAACAGCTTCCGGCAGACGAGCAGCAACCGGCCCCGGACGCGCAGCAGACGTCCCAGGATCAGCAGTACCAGGGCGCGCCGCAGGGCGGGAACGGGCAGAACGAAGGGGCGCCCGAGAGCGCTCCCGTCGAGCCGGCGCCGCAGGAAGAGGGCCAACCCGCCGGACAGGAGGACCCCGGCGCGGTCCCCCAGGACGCCCCCCAGCAGCCCTCCGCGAGCCCCGACGCCGAGCAACAGCCGGTCACACCCACCGAGGAACAGCAGTAACGGAGGCACGAAAAAGGGACCGGGTCGAAACCCGGTCCCTTCTCAGCCTCGTGAAGGGGGATGGACAGCCCCTGTAAGTTCCTTCCCGGTCTCCCGGAGGCCCCTGGGGACCTTACTGTGCATCCCCCTTCATGGGCTATGCGCGTGGCCGGTGTCTAGACCATACCGCGCAGCTCGGCCACCATGTCCAGGCCCTGCTGCTTGCACAGGTCCTTCGGACGCATGATCGCCTGCTCGTCGAGCAGGTTGCGGGTCCGGGCCTCCTTCTCGAGGTGACGCTCGATCACGTCGATGGCCCGATCCACGTCCTCGCGAGTGACTTCTTTTACCTTCTCGTGGGTAATGGTTATCGTCATCTGGTCAGCACCTCCTTCCATCGGCGGTTTGGCAGGACTAAACGCTCCGCTTGTAACGTATGTCCGCCGTGCCCAACTCCAGAGTAAAGCGGTGGCATGTACCTGTCAAGACTAATTTTGCGAGCAAATCCGTGTGTTTTCACTGCCCGGGATTGGCCCGCAGGCCAAAGCCGACGGGTCAGCCCCGCCCGTCGCCCGTGAAGGCGCCGTCGAGGAGGCGCGGGACGACGGGGACGGTGTCCTCGGCTAGGCAGAAGCCGAGGTCTCTCTCGTAGCCGAGCCGCAGCAGCCGGCGGGCCGCGGTGTTCTTGGCGAGGACCTCCTTGGAGTGCCGCCCGTAGAGCGCCACGACCCTCTCCGCCCGCTCGTCGAGCTCGGCCCCGGCTCCGGCGAGGTGATGCAGGATCGCCCCGGCGGCGGCCTCGTCCTCGGACGAGCGGTGCCCCTCCCAGCCACACCCGACCACCACGACGCGCGGGCCGTGGAGGCCGTCCCTCAGAGCATCGGCGACGGCGCGGGCGTTCACGAAGGCGCCGCAGAAGATCGCGGGAGCGCCCTCGGCGGCCTCCGTTACCCTGGTGCCGTTCGTCGTCGAGAGGGCGACCGTGGAGCCCGACTCTATCTCCGCCGCGGCGACCTCGGTCGGCGAGTTGCCGAAATCGAAGCCCTTGACCTTCGCGCTCCCCCGCTCCCCGATCCTGAAGTCCGCCCCGGGGTACCCGGCGGCCTCCTCGATGGAGGCGACCGGCACGACCCGGGCGCCCTTCTGGACGAGAACGGCGATCGTGGTGCTCGCCCGGTAGGCGTCGACGACGACCACCGCCGCCCCCTCGCGGGCCGCCGCCCGTGCCCCCGTCTCCCCGCCCGCGTAACGGGCTATCAAGCGGTCTCCTCGTTCATGCCTCGCATTATATTGACGCCGGACGGGGTATTCCTCGGTGGCGGCCGTTGAGAGAGCTTCCACGCCCCCTCCGGCGACGAACGATAGAATGGGGAGCAGCGTAGATCCAAAGCTCGCAGCATTCAGACGAGAGGTGAGGCATGAAATATCGTAGGCTCGGCGGCACCGACATCGAGGTCTCGGAGGTAGGCTTCGGCGTCTGGACCGTCTCGACCGGTTGGTGGGGCGAGGTCGACGACGACCGCTCGGTCCGGATCATGAGGCAGGCCCACGAGAGGGGCATAAACTACTTCGACACCGCCGACACCTACGGCTCCGGCAAGGGCGAGACGCTCATGGCCGACGCCTTCGGGCACATGCGCGACGAGGTCGTCATCTCCACCAAGATCGGCTACGACTTCTACAACCACACCGCCCGCCGCGGCCAGCAGGAGCGCCCCCAGGACTGGTCCGAGGACTTTATCCGCTTCGCCCTGGAGCAGAGCCTGACCCGGCTCGGCACCGACTACATAGACTTCCTGCAGCTCCACAACACCAAGATGGACGCGATACAGAACGACGAGCTCTTCGCGCTCATGGAGGGTTTCGAGGCGGAGGGCAAGATCCGCTCCTACGGCGTCGCGCTCGGGCCCAAGATCGGCTGGCTCGAGGAGGGCGTGCGCGCGATGCGCGAGCGCTCCGTCGACGGCGTGCAGATGATCTACAACATGCTGGAGCAGGACCCGGGCCGCGAGCTTATAGACACGGCCCGCGAGACGGAGACGAGCCTCGTCGTGCGCGTCCCCCACTCCTCGGGCATGCTCGAGGGCAAGTACGACGAGAACACGACCTTCGCCAAGAACGACCACCGCCGCCACCGCCCGAAGGAGTGGCTCACCGAGGGCCTGAAAAAGGTCGAGAGGCTCTCCTTCCTCACGGAGTCCGGGGAGCGCACTTTAGGCCAGGCGGCCCTGAAGTTCGTGCTCGCCGCCCCGGAGGTCGCCTCCGTCCTGCCGAACATCTACGACGACGAGCAGCTCGACGAGTTCGCCGCCGCCCCGGAGACGCCGGACCTCACCGAAGAGGAGCTCGCGCGCGTCGCGGAGCTCTACGAGAGCAACTTCGGGCTCGAGCCCGCGAGGAGGTAGGCTTGACCGAGACGCGAACGCGGCAGGAAGAGGCCGCCGAGGAGAAGCTCCCGTCCCAGTACATAAACTACGCCTTCTTCAAGCTCTCCCCCGAATGGCGCAGGCTCCCCGAGCCCGAGCGCGAACACGGCAAGAGGGAGTTTCTGGAGGCGGCCGAGGCCCACTCCGGCGAGATGCTCCTTCGGCCGTACTCCCTCATGGGACTCAGGGCGGACGCGGATTTTATGCTGTGGCGGATAAGCTACGACCTCGAGCCCTTCGAGGAGATGACGGCGGCGCTCCTGAAGACCGGGCTGGGCCGGTACCTGACGGTCACCTACTCGTACTTCGGCATCAGCCGGCGTTCGATCTACGTCGGCGAGCACACCCCCGGGTGGGAGAACCGCCGCTACATCGTCCCCGGCGAGGGAGACTTCCTCTTCGTCTACCCGTTCGTCAAGACGCGCGCCTGGTACCGCCTCCCCCTCGAGGAGCGCCAGCGCATGATGAACGAGCACATGCACATCGGGCGCAAGCACTACCCCGTCAAGAACAACACCGCCTACTGCTTCGGGATCGACGACTACGAGTTCATCCTCTCCTTCGAGGCCGAGTCCCCCGAGAAGTTCCAGGACCTCATGATGGAGCTGAGGGAGTCCGAGGCGAGCGCCTACACCGAGCTGGACACCCCCATCTTCACCTGCCGCCGCCGCCCGCTCGGAAAAGTTCTCGAATACCTCGGATAAAGCCGGGAAAGGTGTAGAGATTCCCCACCGTTCGAGCCTACAATAGGGGCACGCACCAACCATGACCGGGGGGCTTATTTCTGGCCCCCCGGTTTTCTGCGTCGCGTGGTGTTCCACCTCACCCTCCCCCATTCATGGCTTCTGGACGATGGAACTTCGACCTGTATAATAATCCCGACATGATTACTAGGATTAACAAGAGGTTGGGTTCGCGGCCCGTGGATCTCGTGGGGAACACCCCGCTCTTCGAGCTCTCGAGCATCTCGCGCGAGGTCCCCGGGGTGAGCATCCTCGGCAAGGCCGAGTGGTACAACCCCGGCGGTTCCGTCAAGGACCGTCCGGCGCTGTGGATGATCCGGGACGGCGAGAAGAGCGGCAGGCTCACCCCCGAGAAGACCATTCTTGACGCGACGAGCGGGAACACCGGGATCGCCTATGCGTGGATCGGGGCTTCCCTGGGCTACAAGGTCAAGCTCTGCATGCCCAGAAACGCCAGCGAGGAGCGCAAGAAGATCCTCAGGGCCTACGGGGTCGAGGTCGTGCTGACCGATCCGGGCGAGGGCTCGGACGGGGCCATCCGCGAGGTCCGGCGGCTCTACGCCAAGGACCCCGAGCGGTACTTCTACCCGGATCAGTACACCAACCCGGCCAACCCGAGGGCTCACTACGAGTCGACGGCGCCGGAGATCTGGGAGGCCACGGAGGGCGAGATCTCGCACTTCGTCGCGGGGCTCGGGACGAGCGGCACCTTCGTCGGCACCTCGACGCGCCTGAAGGAGTACAACCCGGGCATAAGGGTCGTCTCCTTCGAGCCGGACTCGCCGTTCCACGGGCTGGAGGGGATGAAGCACATGGACTCGGCGATCGTGCCCGAGATCTACGACCCTTCCGTGGCGGACGAGAACCTGGCGACCACGACGGAAGAGGCGTACGAGATGGTCAAGCGCCTCGCCCGCGAGGAGGGCATCCTGGTCGGCATCTCGGCCGGGGCGGCGGTCGCTACCTCTCTGAGGGTGGCGCGCGGGCTGGAGTCCGGGGTGGTCGTCACCATCCTATGCGACTCGGCGGACAAATACCTCTCCGAGAGCTTCTGGGAGGAATAGTTCTTTGGCGCTAAAGATAGGTGCGGGGGACGTCAGCCACATCCACGAGCACGCGAAGGAGACCTACCCCGAGGAGTGCGCGGGCGTGCTGGTCGGCATGGACGCGGGCGGGACGAAGGTCATCGTGGACGTGTGGCGGGCGGAGAATACCTTCGAAGAGGAGGAGCGCTCGCACAGGTTCCTGATCGAGCCGCTCAAGATAAGGGAGTTCGAGGAGAAGGCCCGCGAGCGGGACCTGGACATCCTCGGGTTCTACCACTCGCACCCGGACCATCCGGCCGAGCCCTCCGAGTACGACAGGGACCACGCATGGCCCTACTACTCGTACATTATCGCTTCGGTGAGCAGCGAGAACGTCGAGGACATGCGCTCGTGGGTGCTGCGCGACGACCGCTCGGGTTACGACGAAGAGACCATCGTAGGCTAGTTCGAGAGATCTTAGAGAGAAGGAGCTTTTTATGCCGAACGTGAGGATACCCACCCCCTTGAGGCAGTACGTCGGCGGGAACGCCGAGGTCGCGGTGCAGGGCGGGACCGCGGGCGACGCCCTGGGCGACCTCGTCCAGCAGCACCCGGACCTCAAGCAGCACCTCTACACCGGCGACGGGAAGCTCCGCTCGTTCGTCAACGTCTACAAGGGCGACGAGGACATCCGCTACCTCGACGGGCAGGACACCGAGGTCGGCGAGAACGACGAACTCTCCATCATCCCCTCCATCGCGGGCGGTTTGTGTAGGTAATTTTCACCTAACGCCGTTACGTCCCGGCAGCATCATCATTTAGGAAAGGTTTCATATTTTGGAGACTACGCGTAAACCGCTGGTACAGCCCGACGCCTCGATAGAGCTCTCCAACGAGGAGATCGGGCGTTACAGCCGCCACCTCATCATGCCCGAGGTCGCGGTCGACGGGCAGAAGAAGCTCAAGGCCGCGAAGGTGTTGACCATCGGCACCGGCGGGCTCGGGAGCCCGCTCGCGCTGTACCTCGCGGCGGCGGGGGTCGGGACGATCGGGATCGTGGACTTCGACGTCGTCGACGAGTCGAACCTGCAGCGCCAGATCATCCACGGCACCTCGGACGTCGGGAGGCCGAAGATCGAGAGCGCCCGCGACCGGATCAAGGAGATCAACCCGAACGTCGAGGTCGTCGCCTACGAGGAGGCGCTGACGAGCGAGAACGCCCTCGACATCTTCAAGGACTACGACGTCGTGGTGGACGGGACGGACAACTTCCCGACCCGCTACCTCGTGAACGACGCGTGCGTCCTGCTGGGCAAGCCGAACGTGTACGGCTCGATCTTCCGCTTCGAGGGCCAGGCGAGCGTGTTCTTCGCCGAGGAGGGCCCGTGCTACCGCTGCCTCTACCCCGAGCCGCCGCCCCCGGGCCTCGTCCCGAGCTGCGCCGAGGGCGGGGTGCTGGGCATCCTTCCGGGCGCCATCGGGGTCATACAGGCCACCGAGACCGTCAAGCTGATCCTCGGCGCCGGCGAGCCGCTTATCGGCCGGCTCATGCTCTACGACGCCTTCAACATGAAGTTCCGCGAGATGAAGCTGCGCAAGGACCCGAACTGCCCGGTCTGCGGCGAGAACCCGACCGTCACCGAGCTTATCGACTACCAGGAGTTCTGCGGCATCCCGCAGGCCGTGGAGGCCGACAGGCGCGAGGAGGGCCAGGTCCCGGAGATCACCGTCACCGAGCTCAACGAGAAGCTGAACAACAGCGGCGGCCTCACGGTGCTCGACGTCCGCGAGCCGCACGAGTACGAGGTGGCGAACCTCGGGCCGCAGGGCGCGAGGCTCATCCCCCTCGGGGAGCTGCCGCAGCGCCTCGTGGAGCTCGACCAGAACGCCCACTACGCCGTCCACTGCCGGAGCGGCGCCAGGAGCGCGAAGGCCGTCAAGCTTATGCAGGACGCGGGCTTCGGGGACGTCAGGAACGTCAAGGGCGGCATCCTCGCCTGGAGCGACGAGGTCGACCCGAGCATCCCCAAGTACTAGGCTAGCAACAAACGAAGACTGAGGCGGGGGCCGTTCGCGCGGCCCCCGCCTTTTGTCGTCCGGGGCGGCAAGTGGTCCCGGACGACGGGAGCGCGGGAACTCCGCGTCCCGGTACCTTCGAGTCCGACGAGCGCTCCGACCGATCGGCGCCGTAGTCTCGTTGCTCGCGCGGGGGCCAGGGACGCGCGAGGGGGGCTCCCCTTCTCCTGGGAGTAGACGTATCCGAGAATCGGCTTCGCGACTCTGTTTCTTGCGCGTTCTGCGGCGGTATGGTTACCCTCGGTACGAGACCGGTATCAACTAGGCGTGAAGTGGACGGGGATAGCCTCCGTCGCGACGCCGAGAAAGGGGAAGGCCGTGCCTGAAGCCATGGCGGTGGTGACCGGGGCGAACAGGGGCATAGGGCTGGAGGTCGCGCGCGGGCTCGCGCGGAGGGGGATGACGGTCGTTCTGGGGCGCGGAGTCCGGAGAAGGGCGAGGCGGCGGCCGAGGAGCTGGAGGGCGAGGGCCTGAGCGTGCTCGTCCGCGAGCTCGACGTCTCCGACGACGCGAGCGTGCGGGGCTGGCGGCGCGGATCGAGGACGAGCTGGGGGCGTGGACGTGCTCGTGAACAACGCCGGCATCCTCTACGACACCTGGCAGCGGCCCCTGACGGCCGACCTCGACGTCGTGCGCGAGGCCCTGGAGACCAACGCCTTCGGCGCGTGGCGCACCTCGCGGGCGCTCGTGCCGCTGATGCGCAGGGGCGGCTACGGCCGGATCGTCAACGTCTCCAGCGGAGCAGGCTCCTTGAGCAGCATGGGTGCTTCCACCCCCGCCTACAACGTCTCCAAGGTCGCCCTCAATGCCCTGACGAGGATGCTGGGCGCCGAGCTTCGCGGCACGGGCATCCTCGTCAACGCCGTGGACCCGGGCTGGACGGCCACCGACATGGGCGGTCGAGGGGGACGGTCGGTAGAGGATGGGGCCCGGGGCGTGATCTGGGCGGCGACGCTGCCCGAGGACGGCCCCACGGGCGGGTTCTTCTACGACGGCGAGCCCGAGGCCTGGTAGAGGAAAGGCGCAGGACACCGGCACGGGGAGGTGACCGAAGTTGAGCGAACGGACGAGCGACGAGGTTCGGCGGCTCACGGACGAGGCGGAGATCCGGCGCGTGGTGGACGGGATCGACGACGCGGTGGACGCCAAGGACTGGGTACTGTGCCGGAGCTACTTTACGGACGAGATCTACGTGGACTTCACCTCCCTGGCGGGGGGAGAGCCCGGGCGCATGCCCTCGGACGACCTCGTAGGCGCGTGGAGGACGAACCTCTACCCGGAGAAGCCGAGCTTCCACATGCGTACGAACCACCGGATCCGCATCGACGGGGACCGGGCCGAGGTGGTCTCCAAGGGCCACGCGCTCAACATCCTGAGGCGCGGTACGGGCTCCGACCTGTGGGAGGTCTGGGGCACCTACACCCACACGCTGGAGCGTGCGCCGGACGGCTGGAGGTGCTCGGGCATGACGCTCGCGGTGGTCCACGCGCGGGGCAACGAGAAGGTCCGGGAGTTCGTACCGGACGGCCAGGCGTGATCTAGGGGAGGCTCAGGGGCTGGCCGGGAGGGTGAGGATGAACCTCGCCCCGGCCCCTTCCCCGGGCACGTTCTCGGCGGTGAGCTCGCCCCCCTGGGCGCGCGCGAGGTCGCGGGAGATGGCGAGCCCCAGGCCCGTGCCGCCGCCGTGCGGGCCCCTGGTCCGGGCCTCGTCGGCGCGGTAGAAGCGGTCGAAGATGCGCGGGAGGTGGGCGTCCGGGACGCCCGGCCCCGTGTCTTCTACCGTCGCCACGACCGTGTTCCCGTCCCGGCGCCCCACGACGGCGATGGAGCCGCCGTGGGGGGTGAAGCGGATCGCGTTGTCGAGGAGGGCCGCCAGGATCTGCTCGGTCCGTTCCGGGTCGCCGCGCGTCGGCAGCTCGCCGTCGACCCCCGTCTCGAGGCGGATGCCCTCCCCCGCCGCGCGCGCCTCGAAGCGGTCGGCCGCCCCGGCGAGGATCACCGCGAGGTCGAAGGGCTTCTGGGCGACCTCGAGCTTGCCGGCGTCGAGGCGGGCGAGGACCAGGAGGTCGGAGAGGATCGCGTTCGTCCGGTCCGTCTCCTGGAGGATGTCCTCCACGAGCTCCCGGTCGTCCTCGTCTTCCAGGCCGCGGGAGAGGACCTCGGCGTCGGCCCGTATGAGGGTGAGGGGCGTCTTCAGCTCGTGGGAGGCGTCGGCGATAAACGTGCGCTGGCGCTCGAAGGAGCGCCGCACCGGCCGTATCGCGCGGCGGGACATCAGGAGGCCGCCCACGGTGGCGAGCGTCAGGGCGCCGATGCCCACGGGGACGAGGACGAAGACGAGCTCCCAGATCGTCTCCCGCGCCATCTTCAGCGACTGCGCGGCCTGGATGACGGCCACGACCTCCCCGTTGCCGGAGTTGTCGAAGAGGGGCTCGCTCACCACGCGCACGTCCCCCCGCGGGCCCTCCGCGGTGCCGAACACGCGGTGTTTCTCCTGCCTCGCGGCCTGCGCCATCTCCACGTAGGGGAGGCCGAGGGATTGGGGCGAGGACGTCAGGTCGAGGAAGCTCACGCTCGCCGAGCCGCCGGAGGGGAGGGCGACCACGGCGACGTCGTAGTCCGTCGTCGCCTGGACGACGCCGTACTGGTTCGAGCCGTCGAGGAACTTCTCCTTCTCGACCTCCATCCTCTGCAGGAGGACCTTGTCCTGCTGGTCCGTCACCTGCCGCTGGAACCAGACCACCGCGACGGCGCCGAAGAGGAGCAGGATCAGGGCGAGGATACCGACGTAGCCCATGGTGAGGCGGATGCGGATGCTGTCGAACATCAGCGCTGCCCCGGTTGGGGGTCGAAGGTGTAGCCGACGCCGCGGATGGTGCGGATGTGGGAGCTCTCGCCGTCGCGGTCGAGCTTCTTTCTGAGGTAGGAGACGTAGAGGTCGACGACGTTGGTGTAGACGTCGGTCGAGGCGCCCCACACGGTGTCCAGGAGGACGGAGCGGGTGAAGACCTGCCCGGGGCGCTGGAGGAGCGTCGCGAGCAGGGCGAACTCCTTGGCGGTGAGATCTACCGCCTCGTTCCCGTGGCGGACGACGTGGCGCACGGGGTCGAGCGTCACGTCCCCGCCCTCGAGGATGGACTTGTCCGAGCCCTCGGCGGCCCACGGCCTGCGCGTCAGGGCTCGCACGCGCGCGAGAAGCTCGGGGAAGGCGAAGGGCTTGGGGAGGTAGTCGTCGGCGCCCGCGTCGAGGCCCTCGACCCGGTCCTCGATCTGGTCGCGCGCCGTGAGCATCAGCGCGGGCGTGGCGACCTCGGCGGTCCGGAGCCGCTTCACGAGCTGGACGCCGCTCAGCTCGGGGAGCATCCAGTCGACGACGAGCAGGTCGTGGCTCCCGGAGAGCGCCCGGACGAGCGCCGCGCGCCCGTTCGTCTCCGTCTCCACCGCGTAGCCCTCCTCCTTGAGGACGCGCGAGATCAGGCGGGCCAGCCTCTCCTCGTCTTCGACCACAAGAATCTTCATCTCGGCGCTTATTATCGCCCGTCGGGAGAGGAACTGACCAGAGGGGGCCCGTTTCTGTGGAAATCCTCACGCTTTTCAAAGTGGGGTCACAGGCCCGACCGCTTAACTGGTAGCACGACGAGAACACCTCAAGGATTTCGACCCGAAAGCGAGGCGAGACCGTGCCGAGACAGGCCAGTCAGATCAGGGAAGGCGACACCCCGGAGCTTCTCGCAGGCTACCTCTCGCGCATCAGCCGCGGCAGGCTCCTGACCCACTCCGAGGAGCTGACCCTCAGCAGGGCCGCCAACGACGGCGACCCGAGGGCGCGCCAGAAGCTGATCGAGAAGAACCTCAGGCTCGTGGTCTCCGTCGCCAAGAAGTACCGCGGCATGGGCCTTCCCTTCGAGGACCTCATCCAGGAGGGGAACATCGGCCTGATGAAGGCGGTGGAGAAGTTCGACCCCGACCGCGGGTACCGCTTCTCCACGTACGCGACGTGGTGGATCCGCCAGGCGGTGCAGCGCTCTGTGACGGACAAGGGGCGCACCATTCGGGTGCCGGTGCACATGGCGGAGAAGATAAGGAAGATGAACCGCACCTACAACGGGCTGTCGGCGGAGCTCAACCGCGAGCCGACCGACGAGGAGGTCGCCGACGCCCTCGGGTGGGACGTGGAGGAGGTCGCGGGGGCCCTGCGGGCGATGCCGGACGCGACGAGCCTCAACCAGCCCCTGAGCCGGGACGAGGGCGCCACCGAGCTCGGGGAGCTCGTGGAGGACGGGCGCGCCCCGAGCGGCCCGGAGGCCATGATCCGCGAGCTCGAGGCGTCGAGCCTCAAGGCGGCGGTGGAGCGCCTCCCGGAGCGCCAGCGCTACGTGCTCGTCCGCCGCTACGGGCTCGACGATCGGAAGAAGTCCACCCTCGGGGAGCTCGCCGAGGAGCTCGACGTCTCGCGCGAGCGGGTCCGCCAGATCCAGCGGGAGGCCGAGAAGCTTCTCAAGGGCGGTGAGTACGAGCAGATCCTGAGGGGGGTTCTCGCATGAGGCGCTTCGCCCCCCTGCTCTTGGCCGCGATCCTCGGCGGCGCCGTGGTCTTGGGCTACGGGGCGCTCTTCGGCGGCGTCTCGGAGACGGGCGAGCCGGGGGTGGCCTCGGCCGCCCCGGCCGGGGAGGAGCGCGTCGCGAGGGCCGCGGCGGAGGTGGAGCCCTCCGTGGTGCAGGTGAACGTCTCCGGCGTCGGCGGGACGGCCTCCGGGTCGGGCGGGCAGCAGGGCGTGGGGAGCGGCATCGTCCTCCGCGAGGACGGCTACATCGTCACGAACAACCACGTCGTCGAGGGGGCGAGCGAGGTCGGCGTCGCCTTCGCCGACGGGACCACCGAGGAGGGCCGGGTCGTCGGCACGGACCCCGCGACGGACGTCGCCGTGATCCGGGTGGACCGGCGCGGCCTGCCCGCGGCGAGCTTCGGAGACGGGCGCGACCTGGCGCCCGGCCAGATCGCCGTCGCCGTCGGCAGCCCTTCGGGCTTCCAGTCCACCGTCACCTCGGGCGTCGTCAGCGGCGTGGGACGCGAGATCCCCGCGACGCTCACGGGGGGGCGCCAGGAGAGCGCGCTCGTGGACCTCATCCAGACGGACGCGGCGATCTCGCCCGGCTCCTCGGGCGGCGCCCTGGCCGACGGCTCGGGGGAGGTTATAGGGATGAACGTCGCCTACCTCCCGCCGGGGCAGACCGGGGCCGAGAGCATAGGCTTCGCGATCCCGGCGGGCACCGTAACCTCCGTCGCCGAGCAGCTTATCGAGACCGGGGAGGCCACCCAGCCCTACCTCGGCGTCACCCTCTCGGACCTGAACCCGGAGACGGCCCGCCGCCTCGACGCCGGAGTGGAATCCGGGGCGCTCGTGGCCGAGGTCGAGCCCGACGGCCCCGCGGGGAGCGCCGGCCTCAGGTCCGGGGACGTGGTGACGGCCCTGGGCTCGGAGCCCGTCAGAAACTCCGGCGACCTCCTCTCCGCCCTCCGCCGCTACCGCCCCGGCGACACCGTCGAGGCCACCGTCGTGAGGGACGGCGAGGAGACGAGCTTCGAGCTGCGGCTCGGCGAGCGCGGAGCTTGACGCAGTAGGCCCCGTAACGGCGCCTCCCCCGGCGAGGAGCGTGCCTCCTCGGGGTCAAGATCCTGGGGCGCATGGTTGCCGGGCTTCTCTTCGCGGACGCGGTAAGCAACGGAGGCACGCCGTGAGCCGCCCCCGCCGACCGCCACGAATGCACTCCGCAAGGGCCGGGCAGGACGGCGTGGAGCGCGCCCCGGCTGCGGATCGGGGGAGACGGCGGACGACCTGGTTCGAGCTCTTCTTCGACCTGGTCTTCGTCGTCGCGATAGCGGCCCTCGCCGGGTTTCTGCACGACGACCTCGGCAGCCGCGCCATCCTCGTTCCGCGCCTGCCCACCGTGGCCTCCGCCCTCGCGCTCGTGGCGGTCGGCCCCGGTCCGCTGGCGCTCGTCGGGCTGCTCGCGCTGTCGTCGATCTTGCCGACCGTCTTCGAGTACCGGCATCGGGACGGTGGGCGCCCGGCCGCCGGGGAAGTTCCCTAGCGGGGCTTCTTGCGGCGCAGCTTCGGACGGCGCTCCGGCGCCCCCTCTTCGCGGGCGTACTTGGCGGAGCCCACGTGGAGGGTCGGGTAGAGGATGGCGGCGAGCGGGATGGGGAGCCAGAAGTTGAAGAGCCGGTAGCCGAGGACGGGGATGGCGACCTCCGGGCCCGCGCCGAGGAGGGCGAGGGTGCCGATCATCGTCGCCTCCACCACGCCGAGGCCCCCCGGCGTGAGCGGGAGGGAGCCGAAGGTGGTCGCGACCCCGTAGGCCACGAGGAGCTCGACGCCCCCCGTCGGGACTCCGAGGGAGACGAAGATCAGGAACAAGCAGGCCGCGTCCATCGCCCAGTAGAGCACGGCGAGGACGAAGAGCCGGGCCGCGGCGACGGGGTGGTACAGGAGCTGCTCCCGGAGGGCGCGCACCTCGTACTGCAGCCCGAGGACGACCCTGGCGGCCCTGAGCTCCGTCTGCCGCCGCGACCACCGCCGCCTCAGGAGGAGGCGTCCCACCCGGTAGAGCACCCCGGTCAGGAAGCGCCGGGTGGCGTTCGGCGAGCGGTAGGAGAGGGTGGCGAGCACGAGGGCGCAGAACGTCAGAAAGAGGGCGAAGACGGAGGCGACCGTCGCCGCCCGGTTCAGCTCCTGGTCCAGGACCAGGTACACGAGGCTCGCGAGGAAGATGGCCGTCAGGGTGCCGTAGACGAGCACGGAGGTCGTGGCGACCGCCAGGGCCCCGCGCGTGGGCTTGAGCCCGCGGATACGGAGCCCGGCGTAGGTGACGGCCGCCGCCGCGCTCCCGCCGCCCGGCAGGACCTTGGAGGCCCCGTGCTCGGCGACGGTGAGGCGGAACATAAACCAGCGCCCGAGGCCGTGGCGTTTCCGGCTCCTCGCGGAGACACCGAGGCCCGTCGTCGCCCCGACCGTCCGGCCCAGAATCTCCGCGTAGCAAGCGTAGCTCGCGAAGATGGCCAGAAAGGCCGCCCAGATGAGGGGCCCGGAGGAGTTCGAGATCAGGACGAACGAACGCTCGATGCCGGGGATGCGGGGCAGCACGAGGTGCACGGCGAGCCCGAGGGACGCGAGGTAGAGCCCGCTCCTGAGAAGGGTCTTAAAGGACATCGCCCCGCCCCGGCCGTCGGTTGTTCCTTCCGTCCGCGCCCAAGCGCCAGAGCCTCCCTTGTGACGCGTTCGCCCTGCCTCCGAGCGGCGGGTCCACGCGCGGTCTCTACCCGCCGGGGCCTACGGGCTCCGGGCGAGGTAGACGCCAGCGAGGAGTATAACCGCGCCCAGGATCTTTTCGGGCCCGAACCCCTCGCCGAGGAGCACGATGCCGGCCGTGACCCCGATCAGGGTGACGAGGTACTGGTAGACGAGCACGCGGTTGGCGCCCACCCTGCGCACCCCCCTCTGCCAGGCGGCGAACCCGAAGGCGGCGGAGAAGAGCAGCGAGTAGACCGCCGCCCCCCACACGCTCCAGCCGAGGGTCGTAGCGACCGGCAGGTCCCCGACCGGAAAGAGCGCGGCGACCGGGAAGATCGCCAGCCCGCCGAGGAGCATCGGATAGGCGGCCACGCTCAAGGGCGGGTGCTTCTCGAGGAGGGGGAGCGAGAGCATCGTGTAGCAGCCCCAGCAGACCGCCGCCCCAGGACCAGCAGGTCGCCCGCCAGGGTATCCGCGTCGCCCAGAGCGAGCCCCCGGAGCTCTCGGCGGGGCCGTTCGAGGCCGAGGGCGAAGCCGAGGGGCATCCCCAGATCGGGGCGGTCGAGAAGATCAGGGCGGAGTTCGCGGCGGTCGTCCAGCCGACTCCCGTGGCGAGCAGGGGCTGCGCCCCCGCAATGCCGACGGCCCCGAGGCCGAGCATGGGGAGCAGGTCCCCCTACCGATGCGGCTCGGCTCCAGGAGGCGCGCGACCCCGACGAGGAGGAGCCCGGCGATGGTGAAGCGTGCCGCCGCGAAGAGGAGCGGGGCACGTCGGCCACGACGTGCTTTACCGCGACGAAGTTCGTCCCGAAAAAGAAGACGGCCAGGAGCAGCGAGAGCTCGACGAGGAGGGGGGCGCGGCCGCCCCCCTCCCCTTCTTCGTGCTCGGTTCGGTGCCCGGCGTCGCCTCAGCGGACGAAGTCCGTGCCCTTCTCGAGGCCGCCGACGTAGGCGGAGATCAGGCGGGCGCAGCCGTCGAGGTCGTCGAGGTCGACGACCTCGTTCGGGGAGTGCATGTAGCGGTTCGGGGCGGAGACGAGCCCCGTGGCGATGCCGGCGCGCTGAAACTGGATGCCGTCGGCGTCGGTCCCCGTGGAGCGCGAGTCGGCCTCCAGGGTGTAGGCGATGCCCTCGGTCTCGGCGGCGGCTATGAGGCCGCCGGAGACGATTGGGCTGAGGTTCGTGGCGCGCTTGATGACGGGGCCGGAGCCCAAAGCGTGGTCGCCGTGCTCGTTTTTGGAGACGCCGGGGGTGTCGGTGGCGTGGGTGACGTCCACGGCGATCGCCGCGTCGGGGTCGAGGCCGAAGGCGGCCCCGCGCGCGCCGTAGAGCCCGATCTCCTCCTGCACGCTGGCGACCGCGACGACCTCGGCGGCGAGCCCATCAACCTCGGAGAGGAGCCTGAGGGCCTCGAGCACGACGAAGGCGCCCATCCTGTTGTCCAGCGAGCGCGAGGCGATGCGGTTGTTCGGCAGCTCGAGGACGGGCTGGTCGATGACGCCGACGTCCCCGACGCGGACCTTCCCTTTCGCCTCGTCCGCGTTCTTGGCGCCGATGTCGATCCAGAGGCTCTTTATCTCCGAGACCTTTTTGCGCTCCTCGGGCTCCATGACGTGGATGGCCTTCTTGCCGATGACGCCGGGGACGGGGCCGTCGTCCGTCTGCACGAGGACGCGCTGCCCGACGAGGACCTGCGGGTCCCAGCCGCCGACGCCCGTGAAGTGCAAGAGCCCCTGCTCGTCGACGTTCGTGACCATCAGGCCGATCTCGTCGATGTGCCCGGAGAGCATCACCCTGGGCGAGCCGCCGGGGTTGAGGGTGGCGAAGGAGTTGCCCATCCTGTCGCCGCGTACCTCGGCGAACTTGGCGGCCTCCTCGCGCCACACCCTTGCGGCGGCGCCCTCGTAGCCGCTCGGCCCCGGCGTGGACAGGAGCTTCTTCAAGAACTCGTAAGATGCGTCCCTCATGCGTTCCCTTCTATTTTTCCTGCCGAGCCCCCGTCCGGGGGCGACATCGTCCCCTAGAGCATACCGCTCAACCGGAGATCCGTAGCTCCAGCCGCCCCTCGCCTAAACCCTGCCCGTCCCTCCCGAACACGCGGTACGGCAGCCCCACCTCGAAAGGCGCGTCGAACGGATCCGGACGCACCCTGAGCGTCCGGTCGTCGGCCCACTCGGGGACGTACTCCTCCCCGTCGAACACCAATCCGTCCGGGTACGGCGGCGGGTTGGAGGCCTCGCGCCCGGGCTCGTTGAGACAAAGGAAGAGCGAGAGGCCGTCGCAGAGCTTCAAGAACCGCAGGTCCCGGTCCAGGGACCCGACGCTCTCTTCGGAGATCCGCCCTTTCAGGCGCTCCTGCCTGCGCCCCTCGGCCTCCCGGAACCGTACGTCGGCGGCCCTCTCGGAGCCTTGTATCAGCGTCGTGTAGTGCATGCTGGAGAGGCACGCCGCGTGTGGGTCCCGTTCTTCCAGCCGGTCCAGGGCGCCGGTGAAGGCCCGGACCTTCGGCTCGACGGGGTAGTCGATAAAGTCGTGGGGACGGCCGGCCTCGTCGTTCCACAGCACCGACTCGTCCAGCGCCCGCCAGCCCAGGTCGTGCTGCGCGACGGCGTAGAGCGTGGACGGGGACGGGCGGGGTCCCCTCGCCCAGTGGCGCGCGATCTCGCCCGCCACCAACCCGTGGTCGTGCTGCCCGATCAGGACGAACCCCTCCGGAACCTCGCGCACTATCAACTCGTCCTCCCCTCGGCTCGCCGGACGGCCAGCATTTCAGCAGGGAAATCTGACGGTCGCAAGCGCCCCAAGGCGGGCAGGCCCTACACGCGGCCCGGACCCAATGTCAGACGCGATGAGCCGTGCTTACAGGACCGGACGCCGGTCGACGGCGAGGGGCGAGACGAGGCGGTCGTCCGCGAGGAACGCCTCCTGGGTCTCCTCGGAGTCCTCCTCCGGGACGGTGGCGAGCACGAGGGCGAAGCCGGAGGGGAACGCCTCGGCCCACTCCTCGGCCAGCCGCTCGGGGAGCCCAAGGGCGAGAAGCTGCTTGCGGAGCCGGGGTCGGCGGTGGTACGCGACGAGGCCGACGACGGAGGCGACGGTAAGGACGGCCTGCACGACGAGCCCGGTCCACAGGTGGACGACCCCCATCAGGAAGCTGACGGTCGACGCGGAGAAGAAGGTGCTCGCGAACTCGAACCACTGCATGCGCGAGAGGCCCCTCTGGACGTGCCGCACGCACGCCCCGGGGAGGATGTTCTCGGCGAGCCCGGCGTCCCGCCGCCGGGCGAGGACGAGCACGGAGTCCGGCGCGACGTCCAGGGGAGAGAGCCTGCGCCCCAGATCGTCGAGGGTCCGGGCGTCCGCGGCTACCGCCCCGACGGTGTGGTATCTCGGGATCCTCATAGTCTTTTTCTATCCCAGATGCCGGACGAGGCCCGTAAGCCCCTTCACGCCCCGGAATCGCCCCGCGTCCACTAGAGCAGCAGGAGCAGGAGCGCGGCGACGGTCGTCCCGATAAGCACGCCGGCGAGCACGTCGAACGGGTAGTGGACGCCGAGGTAGACCCGGGAGAGGGCGACGAGGAAGCCCGCGACCAGCAGGACCGGGGCGAGCGCCGGGTAGAAGAAGGAGAGGGTAAGGGCGCCGGCGGCGGCGGTCGCAGAGTGGCCGGAGGGGAAGGAGCTGGAAGAGGGCGTCTTTATGAGGGGGGCGACCTCGGCGTCCCACAGGAACGGGCGGTTCCGGTTGAAGAGGTGCTTCGTCCCCTCGGCGACGATCCAGGAGCCGGCGATCGCGGTCCACGGGACGGCGAGGTTGAGGAGCTCCAGCCCGCTGGCGACGAAGGCGAGAAAGGCGATGCACCCCCATATCGCCCCGGCCGACCCGGCGATCGTAAACATCCTCATCACGCCGTCGAAAGGCTCCCACTTCATCCCGAAGACCCTCCGGAAAAGCGCCCGGTCGAGGTCCCGGATCTTCGTCACCACTCTCTTCAAGACTCCATGCTCCGTTGATTGCGAACCCAAAACGCCGTTACCGGCCGATCGGCCGCATATTCTATACCCTGGCCGCGCCCGGATCGCCCCCCCGAGCCGCTCCTGCTACCGCCGCCGCCTCGTCAAGTAGAATGAGTCCGCTAAAGATACGAATCTTCGAAAGGGGCGGCGATGGACCGTGAGATAGTCAAGAGGATTGTGGACGAGGCCCGCGAGGACGAGTCGAACCTCGTGGTGTGGGACAAGAGGGACACCTTCACCGTGGAGCCCAAGGCCGAGGTCTCCGTGGAGGACGAGTACCTCAGGGTAAAGATGGAGGACGGCAAGGCGACCGTCTACGTCGAGTACGACGCCATCTACAAGCTCGTCGTCGAGAAGGACCGCTCCTCCCGCCCCGGCACGCGCGCGGGCTTCGGGGCCACCAGGGGCTAACCTGGGCGCCGCTCCCGGCGACCTCTGGACCGCCAGACGAGCGCGGGGCCCTTTCTTGGGCCCCGCGCTCGTTCTGCGCCTCCAGAGCCCGACGGGCTAATCCGGTTTCGGGAGACCCTCCATGATCTCGATCCCGTCCGCGCGGGCCACGACGGCGGCGTGGGCGAGGCCGACGAAGAGGCCCGTCTCCAGCGCGCCGGGGATGCGTTTGATCTCCGTTTCGAGCGCGCCCGGCTCGGCGATGCCGTCGGGGAAGAGGCAGTCGGCGGTGTAGTGGCCGCCGTCGGTGACGTAGGGACGGCCGGGGTCTCCGGTCTGGGATCCCTGGCCCTCCAGCCTCAGGGTCGGCTCGCACCCCAGGGAGGCCAGCGCCGCGAGGGTGGCCTCGTAGCCGAACGGCTCCACCTCGACGGGCAGGGGCACCCCCCCGAGGGAACCCACGGACTTCGAGCCGTCGGCGACGACCACGAGGCCGCGGAGGCTGGCGTGCGCCACGATCTTCTCCCTGAGGAGCGCCCCGCCGAGGCCCTTGACGACGCTGAGGTCCGGGGCGATCTCGTCCGCCCCGTCGATCGTCACGGCGGGGCGGGAGTCCGCGAGGTCGACGAGCGGGATGCCGGCCTCGCGGGCGAGGGCCGCGGTCCTCGCCGAGGTGGGCACGCCCCGGATGCCGTGGAGCTCGCCCGCGGCGATCAACTGCCCGATCCTGCGCACCGCGTGCGACGCCGTCGAGCCCGTCCCGAGCCCCACCACGTCCCCGCTCTCGACGTACTCCTCGACCGCCTTCTCGGCGGCGGCGCGCTTCAGGTCCTCCGTCAAACCCCGCCTTCCCCGGACGGGCCTACTGGCCCAAGACCTCGACCTTGGAGGCCTGCTTGCCCCGCCGCCCCTCGACGACCTCGAACTCGACCTCGCTGCCCTCCTCGAGCGTTCGGAACCCCTCCCCGACGACCTCCGAGTAGTGGACGAAAAGATCGTCGCCCCCGGCTTCCGGCGTGATGAAGCCGTAGCCCTTCTCGTCGGAGAACCACTTGACCCTACCGCGTACCACGAGACACCTCCGGCTCGGTTTCTCCGGAGGACCGAGGCTCTTAGCGGCCCCCGGAGCATCGACTTCGGCCGCTCCGCCTTTCGGGGGCGGCACGGCGGGACTCTAGCACCGCCCCCGGGCACGGGCAACCGCTGCTACTGCGGCGGCTGCACCCCGAGGCGCACCGTCACCTCGCGCGGCTCCTCGCCGGGGGTGACGACGGTGAGGGGCAGATCGTCGCCCGGCTTCAAGGAGTTGACGACCTCTATGACGTCGTCCGGCGTCGAGACCGGCTCGCCCCTGACCTGCGTGATGACGTCCCCGATCGGGACCGGGAGGCCGGCGATCTCCTCCTCGCGCCCCTCGCCGCCCCTGAGGCCGGCCTCGTCCGCAGGACCGCCCCTCGTGGCCTCGCTGACGATCGCGCCGTCCTCGGGGAGCCCGAACTCGTCCGAGAGCCTGCCGGCGTCCCGGCCCGAGTAGGCCGCGAGCTCCCCGACGCCCACCGGGAACATCCTCACGCCTATAAAGCCGTGCTCGACCCTCCCGGTCTCTATAAGCTGCTCGACCACGCTCTTGACCGTGTTGATCGGGACCGCGAAGCCCACCCCCTGGAAGCCGCCCGTCTCCGAGAAAATCTGCGAGTTGACCCCGATCACCGTGCCGCGGGCGTCGAGGAGCGGGCCGCCCGAGTTGCCGGGGTTTATCGCGGCGTCCGTCTGCACGGCGCCGTTGATCGTGTAGTTGTTCGGCGCCTTGATCGGGCGCCCGACCCCGCTGACGATGCCCGTGGTGACGCTGATGCCGACGTCGAGCGGGTTGCCGATCGCGATGACCGGGTCCCCGACCCCCAGAGCCTCGGAGTCGCCCAGAGTGAGGGGCTTCAACGTCTCCTCCGGCGCGTCGACCTGCAGCACGGCGACGTCGGTCGAGGGGTCCTCCCCCACCACCCTGGCCCTCTCCCTGGCCCCGCTCGCGAAGGCGACCGAGACGCTGTCGGCGCCGTCGACGACGTGCTGGTTCGTGACCACGTGACCCTGCTTGTCGATCACGAACCCCGAGCCGCCGCCGGGCCCGACCTCCCGCGAGGCGACCTCCACCGTGACCACGCCGGGCCCGTCCTGGTTGTAGACGTCCCGCACCGAAGGGCCCTCGGCGCTGCCCGGATCCACGCTCCCCGTCGGGGTCGCCCCGCCCGGTGCCTCGGTGATCGTCACGTCCCCCGAGCTCCCGCCATCGATGTTGGAGACCCCGAGGTAGACCAGGACCGTGGCTATAAGCCCGCCGATGATCGCCGAGACCACCGCTGTAAACGCCGTTTTCAGGATAGATCCCCTCCGTAGCCTGACAAGAGAGCTCTTATATTAGCTCGGTTTCTAGAGAGGGGATGTCATCCAGCTTCCACTCGCCGCCCTCGTTGACGAGCGTCCAGGTCACGAAGTTACGCTCCGTGCGGTCCGTGTGCGTCGCTATGGTGGTCCCCGTCACCGTGGCGACGTCGCCCTCGATCTGTGCCGTCGGCCCCTCCTCGAACTCCAGGCTCTGCAAGGTCTCGAACTGCCCGCTCCACGCCGCCTGCGTCGGGGCCGCAGCCTGGCGGAAGCCCTGGGAGAGCAAGGCGTAGGAGGCGTCGTAATCACCTGAGGCCGCGGTCTCGTATACCTGCTGGATCGCTTGCTCGGCGGCTCCCTGCGTGAGGCCGTTCTCCGCGTCCGCGTTACCGCCGCCCCGCGCGTCTTCGGGGCGGGGGCCTGCTGCTCCGCCTGCTGCTGTTCCTGGCCCGCGTCTTGCGGCGGCTCTTGCTGCTCCTGCGCCTGCTGCTCGGGCTCCGGCGCCGGTTCTTCCTCGGCGGGAGGGGGTCTTGCCCCCGTCCCCGCGGCGGGCTGCGCCTGCTCTTCGTTGGGCTGCGGGTTCGAGGCGGTGCCCGGGTCTTCGCTACCGCTCAGCGCGGAATAGAGGGCCAGGCCCAGCAGGACCAGGAGCAGCGCCGCGAGGCCTGCGAGGAGCGGCCCGCGTCCCCGGCGCTGCCTCTGGGGGGCCGGGGCGGCCGTCGGGGCCGGGCGAGGGGCTTGACGGGTGGCCTGGCTGGTCGGGCGGGCTCCTCCTGGGCCGGGGAGGCGGGGCTACCGCCTGTTCGTAGGCCCGGTTGGTCTCCTCGCGGAGCCTTGCGTGGACCTCCTCGGCGGTCGGGCGGAGCTCGGGGTCCTTGGCGAGGCAGTCGAGGATGAGGGCTTCGATCTTCCCGTCCACCTCGACGCCGTCCTTTTTCGGCGGGACCGGGGCTGGTGGATGTGTTGCCCGGCGACCTCCATCGGGGTCCCGACGAAGGGGACCTCGCCCACGGCCGCCTGGTAGAGCGTGACGCCCAGGGAGTAGACGTCGCTCTTGGGGCTCACACCCTGGCCCGGAGCTGCTCCGGGGCGGAGTAGAGGGCGGTGCCGAGGTAGGCGCCGGTGCGCGTGGCCTGCGAGGTGGTGGCGTCCAGGGCTCGCGCGATGCCGAAGTCCGTGAGCTTGGGCTCGCCGTACGCGTCGATGAGGACGTTGTGGGGCTTCACGTCGCGGTGGATGACGCCGCGCTCGTGGGCGTGGGCGAGGCCCGCCGCCGCCCCGGCGCCGAGGCGCGCCAGGTCCACCTCCGAGAGGTTCCCCCGCTTGTCGATCATGCCCTTCAGGTCACCGCCGGGGACGTACTCCATGACGATGTACGAGACCTTTTTCCCGTCGAGCTCGGCCTCCCCGGCATCGTAGACCTGCACGATGTTCGGGTGGGAGAGCCTGGCGGCGGTGCGCCCCTCGCGCCTGAAGCGCGACCCGATGTCCGTCTCGTCGTGGCCGGGGTTGAGGACCTTCACGGCGACGGGGCGGTCCAGGACCGTGTCCCTGCCCAGAAAGACCCGCGCCATGCCGCCCGAGCCGATCTCGCGCTCTAGGGCGAACCTTTCTCCGAGGAGCATCCCAATCATGCCGGTCGAAGCTCCCCTTCCGTGGCTAGATTACCTCGCGGCCCATCGCCTGCGCGAAGGGCCGGAGGCTCTCCCGGAGGCCCATGAGCGCCTCGACGGGGAGCGCCTGCTCCGCGTCGCAGAGGGCGGCCTGCGGCTCGTGGTGGGACTCGACTATAAGGCCGTCCGCCTCCGCCGCGACGCTCGCCTTGGAGAGCGGGACCACGAGGTCGCGCCGCCCCGCCGCGTGCGACGGGTCCACGATCACGGGCAGGTCCGTGAGCCGCTTCGCCACGATGACCGCCGAGAGGTCCAGCGTGAAGCGCGTGCTCGTCTCGAACGTCCGGATGCCGCGCTCGCACAGGACGACGTTCTCCCCCCGGCGGAGGTGATGTACTCCGCCGCGAGCAGCCACTCCTCCACCGTCGCCGCGAAGCCGCGCTTGAGGACGACGCCGTGGTCCGAGCCCGCGATCGCGGCCCCACGTCCTTGAGGAGCGCGAAGTTCGCCATGTTGCGCGCCCCGATCTGCAACACCTCCGCGTGCTCCATGACGAGCTCGATGTCCGCCGGGTCGAGCACCTCCGTTACGGCCTTCAGGCCGAGCTCGCCGGAGACCTCGGAGAGAATCCTCAGCCCCTCCTCGCCGAGGCCCTGGAACGAGTAGGGGGAGGTGCGCGGCTTGAAGGCGCCGCCGCGGACGTACTCGTAGCCGGCCTGCTTCACCGCCTTGGCGGAGGCGACGAACTGGTCGTAGCTCTCCACCGTGCAGGGACCCGCGATCACCCGGAAGGCGCCCGGCCGGATCATGCCGTTCTTCGTCTTCGCCCCGGTCTTCGTTGCGCCTTCGGTGGAATGCATGCCTACCCGGAGAACCCTTCGCGTTGCATCTCGAGGTCGCGGATGCGGTGCAGGATCAGCTCGAAGATCTCGCGCATCGACGTGTCGTAGATGGGCCCCTCGTTCTCCTCGGCCACGCGCCTCAGGATCTCCTCCTCGCGCCTGGGGTCGAAGAGGGGCTTGCCGGCCTCGGCCTTCGCGGAGACGATCTCCTGCACGAGGCGCGCCCGCTCGTTGAGGTTCCGGACGAGCTCCCGGTCGACGGCGTCGACGCGCTCCCTCAGCTCCCGAACCCTGGCCGCTGTCTCCGCATCCTCCACCATCGCCCGATTCTATAAGTGCCCCGTACATAAGGCAAACGGGGGCGGAGCGCCCGGTGCGCGGGCATCGTTGAAAGCCCCCGGAAAGAGGACTAGGCTAGTCCCATGCGCCCAGCCGCAGAGACGCGAAGATCGGACCGGCCGACCGGCCGGAAGGAGTGAGCTTGAACTTCCGAAGGGAACTGGACCCCCTCAGGCCGTACGTCCCCCCCAAGTCCTGGAGGATGGCGGCCGAGGGCACGGACGAGAACAACTACGCGAAGCTGACCTCCAACGAGCTGGCCTTCGGGCCGCTCCCCGAGGCCATCGAGGCCCTCACCGAGGTGCTCCCGCGCGCCAACCGCTACCCGGACAGCCACGTCTCCCGGCTCCGCCAGGCGGTGGCCGACGCGAACCCCGGCACCGATCCGGGCAACGTCCTCGTGGGCAACGGCTCCAGCGAGGTCCTGTTCAACGCGCTCCAGCTCCTGCCCCCGGGCGGCGAGATCGTCTTCCCCTGGCCGTCGTTCAGCCTCTACCCGACGATCTGCGCGATCCTGAGCATGACCGCCCGCCCGGTGCCCCTGGACGAGGGGAACGGGATGGACGTCGAGGCCCTGCTCGCCGCCGTCGGGCCCGAGACGCGCGCCATGATCGTGTGCAACCCCAACAACCCGAGCGGCACCTACCTCACCCTCGACGAGGTGCGAGCCCTGGCCGACGGGCTGCCGGACGGCGTGCTCCTGATCCTGGACGAGGCCTACGTGGAGTTCGTGGACGACCCGACCTACGAGGGCTCGCACGAGCTGGCTCTGGAGCGGGAGAACGTCCTCGCCGCGCGCACGTTCTCCAAGGCCCACGGGCTGGCGGGTCTCAGGGTCGGCTACGGCATCGCCTCCGACCCCATCGCCGACTACGCGGAGCGGGTCAGGTTCCCGGTCTCCGTCAACCTCGCGGCTCAGGTCGCGGCCACGGCCTCGATGCTCGCGCGCGAGAAAGTTCGGGAGCGCGCGCGGTTCGTGATCGGGGAGCGCAAGCGGCTGCAGGACGCCTTCGAGGGGGCGCGGCTCCCGTTCATCCCGTCGCAGGGCAACTTCATCATGGTCCGGTTCGAGGCCGCCGATTTCGAGCGCGTCGGCGTCCTCGTGCGCGAGGGCGACGCCCTGGGCTACCCCGGCTGGAGCCGGGTGACGGTCGGGGATACGTGGGAGAACGACCGCGTCATCGGGGCGCTCTCCTGAGCGGGACTTTAGGCCTCGTCGGCGTCGGCCTCATCGGGGGATCGGTCGGGCTCGCGGCCAGGGAAGCGGGCTGGGAGGTGATCGGGGTGGACCGGCCGCCGGTCCTCGAAAGGGCGGCCGACTTCGGCGCCGTAGATCGCGCCTCCACGCTCAAGGAGGTTCGGGGGGCGGACCTGATCCTGCTGGCGGCCCCCATCTCCAGGGTCGCGGACATCGTCGGCGACCTGGCCCCCACCGACGCCCTCGTGACCGACGCGGCCTCGACGAAGACGAGGATCGTCGGGGCCGCCGAGAAGGCGGGGCTCGGGCGCTTCGTGGGCGGGCACCCCATGGCGGGCAGCCAGCTCGCGGGCGTCGAGCACGCCGGCCCCGAGCTCTTCCGGGGCGCCCGCTACTTTCTGACGCCGACGGAGCGGACGGACCCGGAGGCCTACCGCGAGGTCGCCCGCTTCGTGCGCGAGGACCTGGGCGCGGTCCCGACGGCGGTGGAGCCGGAGAAGCACGACCTCCTTATGGCCGCCCTCTCGCACCTGCCGCACCTCATGGCCGTCGCCCTCCTCAAGGTCGCCTCGGACATCTCCCCGGAGGCGCTCTCCTTCGCCGGCCCCTCCTTCCGCGACCTGACGCGGGTGGGCGCCTCTAACCCCGCCCTGTGGTCGGATATCCTGGCCGAGAACTCCCACGCCATCGACGAGGCCCTCGCCGCCTTCGCGGGGACGATGGAGCAGCTCGGGCGCGAGCTCCCCGACCGCGGGAGCATAGAGGGCCGCTTCCGCGCGGCCCGCGAGGCCTACGACGCCCTCGGAGGCATCCTCGTCCAGCGGAGCGGCCGGAACGCCGAGATCGCCATCCCCGTCGAGAACCACCCCGGCGTCCTCGCCGAGGTCACGACCCTCATGGGCTCGAACAACATAAACATCCTCGACCTCTACGTCCGCCACTCCAACACCGCCCGGGCCGCCCTCGTCCTCACGGTGGACTCCGGGGCGGCGGAGGAAGCGATGGACCTCCTGCGTGGCGCGGGCTTCAGCGCCGAACTCGAGGGCTAACCCCGCACCCGGCGCGCCATCTCCTCGAAGAGCCGGTCGCACTCGCCCTCCAGGACGCCGCCGACGACCTCGAAGCCGCCGAAGGAGGAGCGGCGGGAGACCTCCTCGCACGCAAGGTCGATCTGGGGCAGCCCGAGCTCCTTGAGCGTTCCTATGGAGGTGCCGAAGACGACGCGCGGGATGCCGCTCCACACGATGGCGCCGGAGCACATCGGGCAGGGCTCGGCGGTGGTGTACAGGACCGCGCGGCCCCACTCCACCCCGGGGCGCTCCCGCGCGAGGCGGATGATCGCGTCAGTCTCCCCGTGCAGGACGGGGCTGGTCTCCGCGTCGTTCAACCCCTCGGCGAGCACCTCCCCGGTCTCCCCATCCGCGATGACGCACCCGAACGGGGCGTCGGGGTTGCCGCGCGCGATCTCCAGCGCCCGGCGCATGTGCGTCTCGTGGTCCACGGTCACCGGTTCAGCATGTACCGGAAGGCGCCTTCGAGCTCGGGGTGCCGGTACTCGAAGCCCGCCTCCTTGAGCTTGGCGGGCTCGACGCGGGCGCTCGGGAGCAGGAGCTCGTCCGCTACCTCGCCGAGCGCGAGCCTCGCGGCGGGGGCCGGGAGCGGGAAGAGCGTCGGGCGGCCCAGGACGCGCCCGAGCACCTTCGTGTACTCGGCGTTGGTCGGCGGATCCGGGGCGACGACGTTGACCGGTCCCTCCAGGGCGTCGGCCTCCAGGGCGAAGACCATGACGTCCACGACGTCCTCCAGGGTGATCCAGGACCAGTACTGCCGCCCGCTGCCGATCTTGCCGCCCAGGCCCAGCTTGAAGATGGGCAAGGTCTGCCCGAGCGCCCCGCCCTTGGGGGTGAGCACGATGCCGACCCTCGGGTGCACGACGCGGATCCCGGCCCGTCGCGCGGGCTCCGCCGCCCCCTCCCACTCCACGCAGACCTTCGAGAGAAACAGATCTCCCGGCTCGCTGGTCTCCCTCAGGAGCTCGTTCCCGCGGTCGCCGTAGTACCCGATCGCCGAGGTCGAGACCAGCACCCGCGGGGGCGTCCCGAGACCGGCGAGCGCCCCCGCCAGGAGCCCCGTCCCCTGCCTCCGGCTCTCCAGGATGCGGCTCTTCTTCTCGGCCGTCCATCGCCCCTCGGCGATGCTCTCCCGGCGAGGTGCACGACGGCGTCTATCCCCTCCAACCGCTCGGCCTCGATCGTCCCGGCCGAGGGGTCCCACCGAACCTCGTTCGCCCCCCGCCGCCCGAGCGCACTAGCCGCACGACGCGATGCCCCTCTCCTCGAGCGCACGCACCAGAACATTCCCGATAAGCCCGGTAGAACCGCTGACGAGTACGTCCACCCAAGAACCTCCCCAAAAGAAAACCGGCGCCGCCACCACATATGTTAACGCGTGGAGCGTACGCCGGGAAATAGAAGCCGGAGCCCCGCACTATCAATGGGGAAAGGGAAAGGAGGAGTTAGCACGAACCCCGGCTGCACTATGTTCTACACGCACACATGTGCCCTGTCAAGTCGACGCCGAGATTTTCCCGCAGCGACCTCGTCTCGTGCGAGAGATGGGCCGTTTCTCGGCCTTTGCGGCAAGGAAACGCGATGGGGGCCTCGCAAGTACCGGGAGCATCCCCGAACGGCCGGGAGCGCAAGTCTTCCCCGTCCTGACAGTACTTAGTCTCCCTCGCCTTCACCTTTAGTCCCGCTCACCGCTCGGCGCGGCCGGACCGCCACGGCCCTCGCGGCGCTTCAAGGCGCTTGACGCTGTTGCTACTATCAACACATACGTCGCTTGCGGCGGACGCTGTGGAGCATGCGGCAAACGGGGTGATGCGGGTCCTGGGGGGCGCGGCTGGAGCGAGGAATATCCGGCGGAGAAGCTCGTGCTCGACGGAGGTTTCGCAGATCCGCGGGGACACCGACGAGATACGGCAGAACAGGGCGGTGCGCGGGCTCGTGAGACGGCGCACCAGAGAGGAGTTAGAGCGATGGGCGAGCCGGTGATCATCGAGGCGGTCAGGACGCCGTTCGGGAGGCGCGGCGGCGCGTTCAGGGGGGCACGGCCCGACGCGCTGCTGGCGCGGACGCTCTCGGGGGTTGTCGAGAGGGTCGGGATCGACCCGGGCGAGATCGAGGACGTCATCAACGGCACGGTGACGCAGGCCGGGGAGCAGGGGGCCAACGTCGGGAGGCTCGCCGTGATGCTCGCGGGCTTCCCGGTCACGGTCCCCGCGGTCTCCCTGAACAGGATGTGCGGCTCGGGCCAGCAGGCCGTCCACTTCGCCTCACAGGCGATCGCCGCCGGCGACATGGTCTACGCCATAGGCTGCGGCGTCGAGAGCATGACCCGGGCGCCGATGTTCAGCGACCTCGGGGGCGCCCCGGACGCGGGCGCCGTCTTCTCGGTCCTCAACCCCGACCTGTTGGAGAAGCAGGAACTCGTCCACCAGGGCGAGAGCGCCGAGAGGATCGCCGAAGCGTGGGGCATCTCGCGCGAGGACGTGGACGCGCTGGCGGCCGAGAGCCACAGGAGGGCGAGCGAGGCCGCCCGCGAGGGGCTCAACCGGGAGATATTGCCCACGCGGGGCGTCGATGCCGACGGCAACGAGGTCGAGCTGACGAGCGACGAGGGCATCCGCGGGATCGTGGACGCCGAGAAGATGGCGGGCCTCAAGACCGTCTTCCGGCCCGACGGCGTGGTGACGGCCGGCAACTCCAGCCAGATCTCCGACGGCGCCGCCGCGGTCCTCGTCGCCGACCGCGAGAGGGCCGAGGCCGACGGCCTGGTCCCGAAGGCCCGCTTCCGAGCCCGCGTCGTGGTCGGGAGCGACCCGGCGATGCAGCTCACCGGCGTCATCCCCGCGACGCGCCTCGCGCTCAAGAAGGCGGGGCTCTCCATCGGTGATCTCGACTGGATCGAGATAAACGAGGCCTTCGCCACGGTCGTCCTCTCCTGGGCCGACGATCTGGAGCCGGACATGGACCGCGTGAACCCCTGGGGCGGCGCTATAGCGCACGGCCACCCCCTTGGCGCCACGGGCGCGGGCCTGATGGCGAAGATGCTCGCGGGCCTGGAGAGGACCGGCGGCGGGCTCGGGCTCCAGGTCATGTGCATCGGCCACGGCATGTCCACCGCGACGGTGATCGAGCGCCTCTAGGGACGGGATAGTGGGGCCGGCACCCGCCTCCACGGTCACCGCGCCGGCGCGCTTCCCGACGAGTCTTCGAGGCCGGTCCACCCGTGCCCTACCGTGGTTCGGGCGAATTGCGCCTATGGAGCCACCGTCATATCATTTCCGGCCCGACGGGCCTTTGAGGGAGGCCGGGGAGTTTGGGAGGAGGATCATGCAGTCAGACGCAAGCGGGCCGCTTGCCACGGTGTTCGCCGCGCCGGGCAGGTACATCCAGGGTAGGGGAGCCATCGGTCGCCTGGGCGAGGTTCTCGAGCAGCTCAAGTCGGAGAAGCCCCTGATCCTGCGGGACCCCATCGTCGAGAAGATCATGGGCGAGGCCCTCGAAGGGCTGTCCGGGGCGACTCACGTCGGCTTCAACGGCGAGTGCTCGCCGGGGGAGATAGATCGGGTCGCCGGGGAGGCTCGCGAGGCGGGCGCGGACGCGATCGTCGGCATCGGCGGCGGGAAGACCCTCGACACGGCGAAGGCGGTCGCCCACCCCGCGGGGTTGCCGCTGGTCAGCGTGCCGACCATAGCTTCGACCGACGCCCCGACGAGCGCGGTCTCGGTCGTGTACACCGAAGAGGGCGAGGTTCTGGAATACCGCCTCTTCGGGCGCAACCCCGACGCCGTGATCGTGGACACCGAGGTCATCGTGGGTGCCCCGGTTAGGTTTCTGGTGGCGGGCATGGGCGACGGGCTCTCGACGTACTTCGAGGCCGACGCCTCCTCGCGCACCCGGGCCAAGACGCTCGTCGCGGGCGCGCCCACGCAAGCCGCCCTGGCGATCGCGCGCCTGTGCTACGACACGCTGCTCGAACACGGCCTCGCCGCCCGGCTGGCCGCCGAGCGCGGCGCGATCACCCCTTCGGTGGAGAAGATCATAGAAGCCAACACGCTGCTCTCCGGGCTCGGGTTCGAGTCGGGGGGGCTCGCCGCCGCGCACTCCATCCACAACGGGCTCACCGTCCTGGAGGAGACCCACCAGTTCTGGCACGGGGAGAAGGTGGCCTTCGGCGTCATCGCGATGCTGATGCTGGAGGATCGTCCCTTCGACGTGGTCGCCGAGGTGGTGGACTTCTGCCTGGAGGTGGGGCTCCCGGTGGCGCTGGACGACCTCGGGCTCGAGAACGCGAGCGACGAGGACCTCCGGAGGGCCGCCGAGGTGGCCTGCGCCGAGGGGGAGACGATCTACAACGAGCCCTTCGACGTCTACCCGCGGACGGTGCTGGACGCCATCCTCGCGGCCGACGCCTTCGGACGCCAACGCCGCGCCGTGCTCACCGGCGAAGCGGAGCTGCCCGCCGTCGCGGGTTGATCGGACGTTACGCGAAGGACGATGCCCGGGGACGGGCGGTCGGGTGGCGCCGCCCGTCCCCGTCCCCGGCGGAACCGGACGGACCCGGGAGACCGGCGGGGATAATCTGCGGTCCCTATCCTCGGGATCGGCCGGAGGCATCGGGGGGACATGGTTCGGGCTGCGGCTCCTCGCCGCGCGTCGTGCGCCAACGAAGGCTCGGGGCGTTGCCGGATCGCACGGTCGCCGGGCGAGCGCCGCGGCCTCGTGGCACCCGGCGAATACTCTAAGATGGCTCCGTGAACGGAGACCTCACGCCGGACGTGGAGCGGTACCTGCGGGCTCTCGGCGGAGCGGCCTCGCTCCCCGGGGAGCCCGCGGCCGCGTTTCTGGCGCGGGGCGAGTACAGCCTGAACTACCGGGTACGCGGCGGGGCAGGGCAGGACCTCGTCGCGAGGCTCGTCACCGGGACGCAGATGGGCCTCCCTCTGGGCGAGCAGGCGCTCTACGAGCACGCGGCCCTCGGCCTCGTCGCCCCCTCGGGCGTTACCCCGAAACCCCGCCTCGTGGATCCCGAGCCCGACGGTCTCCCCTACCCCCTGATCCTGGAGGAGTTCCTCCCGGGGCGCCCGCTGGACTACGGGAAAGACCTCGCGGCGGCGGCCCGTTGCGTCGCGGGCGTCCACGCGCTCGGCGTGCCGGACGACCACGCCCTGCAGGTCCACCCCGACCCCGCGCCCGCGATCCTGGAGGAGTCGAGGGGGCTGGCCGAGCCGTACCTGGGGTGGGACGGGGCCGCCGGGGAGAGCAAGGCCGGCTTACGGAAAGGCTTCCGGAAGGTCGAGGGTTTCCTGGGGCAGAAGGGGCTCTTCGCCGGGGACGACCTCGCGATCGTCAACTACGACCTCAACACGCACAACTTCGTCGTCGGAGATGACGGGACCGCGAAGCTCCTGGACTGGGAGAAGGCCAGGATCGCGCCGCGCACCCAGGACCTCGCCCACTTCCTCCTCCCCACCACGACCCTGTGGCGCGACGACACGGCGGCCCTGCTCTCGGACGAGGAGGAACGGGAGTTCGTCCGTGCCTACCTGGAGCAGGCCCCCGCCACGAATACGGCGAGGTTCTACGAACAACTCGAAGCGATGAAGACGATCGTCTCGCTGCGCGCCGTCTCCTGGTGCGCGTGGGCCCTGCAGGAGACGGCCCAAAGCTCCCGCCCCATCACGAACGAAGAGACCCTCGCCAAGAGCCGGGCCTACCTGGAGCCGGGCTTCCTGGAGGGGCTGTTCGGCGCATGAGGCCGCCCATACGAGAACGTCAGGAGCATCAGTGGCAGATACACCCATCCGAGTAGTCCTCGACTGCGACACCGCCAACGAGGTCGACGACCAGTTCGCCATCGCCCACGCTCTGGGCTCCCCGGACGGGGTACTGGACGTGCGCGGGGTCGTCTCCGTGCATAACACGACCGCCCACGGCCCGGGCTCCAGGGACATGTACCAGGACGAGGCCGAGCGGGTGGTCGGGCTCTGCGGCGGCGGAGCGCCGTGCATTCCCGGCGCCGAGAGGCCGATGGAGCACCGCGAGGACATGGTGCCGAGCGCCGGGCTCGAGTTTCTCGTCGAGGAGGCGCGGCGGGGGCCGCTCACGGTCGTCGCGACCGGGCCCGCGACCGACGTTGCCTCGCTCCTGCTCGCCGCCCCGGAGGTCCGGGAGAGCTTGCGCGTCGTCTGGCTCGGGGGCTTCGGGGACGAGGAGACCTACCGGCGCTACCGCTCGGTCGAGCTCAACGGCCGGGCGGACATCGCCGCGTGGCGCGCGCTGCTGCTGGACGGGGCGCTGGATCTCCTTCAGGTACCCGGGTGGCCCGCGCCCGCGAAGCTCGCGGTGAGAGGGGCACCCTACGCCGAGGAGCTCAGAGCGCTAGATCGCCCCGCCGCGGGCTACCTCGCCGACATCCTGGAGCTCTGGGTGAAGGAGTACGCCGGCCCCGTCGACCCCGCGGGCGAGAAGATCCTCTGGGACGTCGCCTGCGTCGCGGCGGTCGCGGACCCCGGCTCGGTGCGCGTCGAGCCCCTCGCCGTCCCGACCCTCGACGCCGCCGGAGCCCACGACTTCGTCGCGCGCGGCCGCACGGTCGAGGCGCTCGCGGACCTGGACCCGGAGAGGGTGCTCGGGGGGCTGAGGGAGGCCCTGCTCCGGCTCCCAGGGGCGTAACGGGGCCCGCTGATCCGGGCTCTGACGCGGCGCGTATACCGTATGCGTCCAGTCGGCAGCGTGTAGAATCGCGCCGGTCGTCCCTGCCACGCCCCGCAAGAAAGGAACACCTTTGCGCACGAAGCTCCGAGGAACCTCGCTCGTCGTGCTGCTCCTGGCCCTGGCGTCCCTCGCGGCCTGCGGTGGCGGCGGCGGGGGCCCCGAGGCCGAGGGCGCGGGCGAGGATCGGGCCTTCCCCGAGCTCGAGGAAGCGGCGAGGGGGACGACGGTCAACTTCTTCATGTACGGGGGCGACGACGCGACCAACGCCTACGTGGACGGCTGGATCGCCCCGCGCCTCGAGGAGCGGTACGGCATAACGCTGGAGCGCACCCCGGTCGGGGACACCGCCGAGGTCGTCAACAAGCTCCTCAACGAGAAGGGGGCCGGCGACGACGAGGGGACGGTCGACCTCGTCTGGATCAACGGCGAGAACTTCTTTACCGGCTCCCAGGCCGAGCTCTGGTTCGGGCCCTGGGCCGAGAATCTGCCGAACGCGAAGTACGTCGACTGGGAGAGCGAGGAGATCAACACGGACTTCGGCACCCCGGTGAACGGCTACGAGGCCCCCTGGAGCCAGGCCCAGTTCGTCATGGTCTACGACTCGGCGGAGGTCCAGGACCCGCCGAGGAACATGGACGAGCTTCGCGCCTTCGCCGAGGAGAACCCCGGCCGCTTCACCTACCCCGCCCCGCCGGACTTCACCGGCAACGCCTTCGTAGAGCAGGCCTTCTACGACGTGACGGACCGGGTCGAGCCCTACGGCGAGGAGTTCGACGAGGCGGCCTTCGGGGATGAGGCGCCGAAGCTCTACGACCTCCTGAACGGCATAGAGCCGAACCTGTGGCGCGAGGGCGAGACCTACCCCGAGACCTCCGCCGCCCTCGACGAGCTCTACGGGAACGGCGAGATCGACCTGACGATGAGCTACAACCCCTACTCCGCCGAGCGCCAGGTCGAGAAGGGCATCTTCCCCGAGACGACCCGCACCTACCTCCTCGAGGACGGCACCCTCAGCAACACCAACTACGTCGCCATCCCCTTCAACGGGCCGAACAAGGAGGGCGCCCAGGTGGTCGCGAACTTCCTCCAGAGCCCGGAGGCCCAGCTCGAGATGCAGCGCACCCACGTCGTCGGCGGCCTGACCACCCTGGCCCTCGACAGGCTCCCCGAAGAAGGGCGCCGGGAGTTCGAGGGGGAGCCCGACGAGGCCACGATCCCCCTGCAGGAGCTTCAGGAGAACCGCGTCCCCGAGGCCCGCACGGACTGGCTGCTCGAGATCCAGGACGGCTGGGTCGAGAACGTCCTGCAGAGGTAGGCCCAGGTGGTAGGCGGCGTCTTCTCTCGGTTCAAGATCCCGCTGCTCCTCGCCCCGGCCCTGCTCGTCCTCGGCGGGCTCTTCGCCGGAGGGCTCTACGCGGCGCTCGTCCAGTCCCTCGGGTACTTTCCGGCGATAGGCATGACGGAGGTGAGCCTCGACGCCTACCGCGAGGTACTCGGCAGCCGGCGGTTTCTCGACTCGCTCCTCCTCACGTTCTACGTGGCCGGGGTCTCGACGGTGCTGGCGACCGTCCTCGCCGTCCTCGCCGCGCTCGCGCTCCGGCGCAGCCCGAGCCGCATCAGCTCCGTGATCTTTCAGGTGCCGATCACCGTCCCCCACCTCGTCGCCGCCGTCGGCATCGCCCTCGTGGTCTCCCAGACGGGCCTCGGGGCGCGCCTGGCCGCATCTTTAGGCCTCATAGGAGAGCCCGCCGAGTTTCCCGCCCTCCTCTACGACCGCTACTCCGTCGGCATCATCCTGACCTACGTGTGGAAGGAGATGCCGTTCGTCGCGCTCGTGGTGCTCGCGGGCCTGAGGGGGGTGGCCGGGGAGCTCGAGGAGGTGGCCCGGACGCTCGGGGCGAGCGCGTGGCAGCGGTTCTGGTACGTCGTCTTCCCGGTCATCTCCCCCGGCATCGTGGCAGCGAGCCTGATCGTCTTCGCCTTCACCTTCGGCGCCTTCGAGGTCCCCTTCCTGCTCGGCCGCAGCTACCCGACGATCCTGCCGGTGATGGCCTACGACGAGTACCGCAGCGTCGAGCTAACCGACCGGCCCGCCGCGATGGCGATAAACGTCCTCATAACGCTCGTCACCGCCCTTACCGCCGCCCTGTACCTCCGCCTGAGCCGCAGGATAGGGGGCCGCCGTGGGTCGTCGTAAGCGCCCCGGAGGCCTCGGGCTCGCGCTCGTCGCGTCGCTCGTCGCCCTGCCGCTGTTGCCGCTCCTCCTCTGGGCCTTCACCGGGGTCTGGCGCTTCCCGGACCTGCTGCCCTCCGAACTCTCCCTGCGCGGCTGGGAGTACGTCGCGGGCGGCGGGGGCCGGGCGCCCGAGGCGATCCTCAACAGCCTCCTCATCGGGGTGGCGGCGACGGCGGCCTCCGTGGCGGTCGGGCTGCCGGCGGGGATGGCGCTCGGGGGCTACGAGTTCCGCCTCAAGGGGTTGGTGATCTTCTTCGTGCTGCTCCCGATCCTCGTCCCGCCGCTCGCCTCGACGATGGGGATACACCTCACGTTTATCCGGCTCGGGCTCGCGGATACGGCCTTCGGGGTCTTTCTGGTGCACCTGATCCCGACGGTCCCCTACACCGCCATCATCCTGACGAGCGTCTTCGCCGAGCGGGGCGGGGAGATGGAGGAGGCGGCCCGGACTCTGGGCGCCTCCCCCTGGCAGACGTTCCGGCACGTCACGCTGCCCCGCGCCGTCCCGGGGATAGCGGTGGCTTCTCTGTTCGCGTTCCTGCTCTCCTGGAGCCAGTACGCCCTGACGCTCCTGATCGGGGGCGGCAGCGTCATAACCTTGCCCATGCTCCTCTTCTCCGCGGCCTCCGGCAGCGACCCCGTCATCACGGCGGTCCTCACGGTCGTCTTCGCCCTTCCCGCCCTCCTCGCCCTCGTCGTGGCCCTCCGCTTCCTACGGGGCCACGGCGACGAGCGCGACCTCCCCTTCCTCGGGAGGCCCTCGTGAGCCCGCCCGCGAGCGCCCGTCTGGAGCTCCGGGACGTCTCCCTGCGCTACGGCAGGGGCGCCGAGCCCGCCCTCAAGGGCCTCTCCCTCACCGTCGAGCCGGGGGAGCTCGTCGCCCTGCTCGGCCCGTCCGGGTGCGGCAAGACGACGGCGCTGAAGATCGTGGCCGGCCTCCTGGCCCCCACCTCGGGCGAGGTGCTCGTCGACGGGCGCTCCCTGCTGGGCGTCCCCCCCGAGAAGCGCGGGGCCGCGATGGTCTTCCAGAAGCCCCTGCTCTTCCCGCACATGTCCGTCGAGGCGAACGTCGGCTTCGGGCTGAGGATGCGCGGCGCTTCGCAGGCGGAGAGCTCGGCCCGCGCCCGCGAAGCCCTCGGCCGCGTGCGCATGGAGGGCCACGGGGACCGCCGCCCAGACGAGCTCTCCGGCGGCCAGCAGCAGCGCGTCTCCCTCGCCCGCGCGCTCGTCACCGAGCCCAGCCTCCTCCTCCTCGACGAGCCCCTGAGCGCCCTCGACGCGAACCTCCGCAGCGCCCTGCGCGACCTCGTGAGGGAGGTCCAGGAGGAGGGCGGCTACACGACGGTCTTCGTGACGCACGACCAGGAGGAGGCGGTGGTCCTCGCGGACAGGATCGCGCTCGTCACGGGAGGCGCCCTGCGCATGTACGACCGCCCGCAGGCCTTCTACGACCGCCCCAGGACGCGCGAGGTGGCCGAGTTCTTCGGCGCCACGAACTTTATCGAGGGCCGAAGCGCCGGCCCCGACGGCCCCGTCGAGACGGCGCTGGGCACCTTCGGGCTGGCGACGCCCGTTCCGGCGGGCAAGGTAACCCTCACCATACGCCCCGAAGCCGTACGCCTGGGCACCCAGAGCGAGGACGGCGGCAACTCGTTCGTGGCGCGCGTCTCCGAGGCCACCTACCTCGGCACCCAGATCTCCTACCGCCTGCAAGCCGGCGACACCTCCCTGCGGGCCGCCCTCCCGCCCCACACGCGCCTCGCCGTGGGAGAAAGGACGACCGTCCGCCTCCCCGCCGAATCCTTGTGGCCGCTCGGTCCCTAGGCTGCGTCCGCGGATCGAAGGCTCGACGCCCCATGTGATTCGAACCGGGTTGGTGACCCGAAACCGCCGCCCGAAGTGGCCGAGGACCTCGGCGGTCGAGGCGGTTGCCCAGTACCCCGAGGCTTCTACCGATTGGGAAGAGCAGCCGTAGCCCGGCGCGAAGGGCGTCGAGGGTTCGTCGACGCGGCGTCAGTCCTCGACCCGGGCGGGGAACGCTACCGGCCGGAGGTGCTCCGGGAGGCTGCGGTACTGCCGATCTCTTTCCCCGGCGGCACCGGCAGGAGCCATAGTAGTAGGAGTAGCGGTGGTCGGCATGGGCTCTGCCCGCTTGTGAGATCGTGGCTCACGCTCGGGCTTCCGGCTGGGGTGCTCCTTCGTCGCCGGATCTCCTTCCCTTTGCGCGGAACAGGTCGTACACGGACGGCGCGCCGGCGAAGCACCACAGGGCGATTACCGGGTCGCAGATGGCGCACCCCAAGGACGAATCCGGGACGAACGGGACGATGGGGTTGCCGTAGAGGTGGTGCAGCACGTCCCAGCCGGTGTGCAGGAGCCATGCGACGCCTATGAAACCGTAGGAGCGCAGCCCCCTGTAGGCGCAGTAGGTGACCACCGCCAGGAAGACGAACTCCCAAGCACCAAAGCCCCCGCTCAGGTACGCCGCGCCCGCTCCGGCCACGAAGATGGCGTTGAAGTTCCGCCTGTTCGGCTCCCCGAACAACGAGGAGAGCGAGATGTAGACGAGCGCGACTAAGACCGGTCCCAACACATCCATTACGCCCATCGGCAAGATCCCTTCTACGCGCCTGCGTAAACCGGACGGTTCCACCCGGCCCGGAGATCCTAAGCGACGAGCACCTCCGGGATAAGTGGCGCGATTGCCACACATAAACGGGTTCTCGCCACAAGGTCCGAAGCGCTGCGATCCCCCTCGACAAACGCGCAAGACGACCCCGCCAGGCCGGAGGATCCTCCGGCCGCGAGCGGGCGAGGGTGTAGAGTATCGCCATGCATACGGTAGCCGTTCTCGCGCTGGACGGGGTGTTAGCCTTCGACCTGTCTACCCCGGTGGAGGTCTTCGGCCGCGCCCGGTTGCCGGACGGGAGGGCTGCCTACGGGGTGCGCGTCTGCGCCCCGGTGGACGAGGTCGACGCGGGGGTCGTCGCCATCCGAGCTCCCTGGGGCATGGACGCGCTCGCCGGGGCCGACACTATCGTCGTGCCTGGCCTGGCCGATCCCACGGCGCCGATCCCCGAGGGCGTCCTCGCGGCGTTGCGGGCCGCGGCGGAGGGCGGCGCGCGGGTCGCCTCGATCTGCGTGGGCGCGTTCACGCTGGCCGCCGCGGGGCTGTTGGACGGCCTGCGGGCGACGACGCACTGGGCGGCCGCGGGGCAGCTCTCACGCCTGTACCCGGAGGTCGACGTGGACGCGGACGTCCTCTACGTCGACAACGGCCGGGTTCTGACCTCGGCCGGCGCCGCGGCGGGGCTGGATCTGTGCCTGCACATGATCCGGAAGGACTACGGCGTCGCGGTGGCAGCCGACGCCGCCCGGGTAGCGGTGATGCCCCTGGAGCGCGACGGTGGTCAGGCCCAGTACATCGTGCACCAGCAGCCCGGCGCGGACGGCTCGAGCATAGAACCGCTCCTGCGGTGGATGGAAGAGAACGCCCACCGGAGCCTGAACCTCCGGGAGATCGCCGCCCGGGCGACGGTGAGCCCCCGCACCCTGAACCGACGCTTCCGCGAGCAGACCGGCACGACCCCGCTGCAATGGCTGCGCAGGTCCAGGATCCGCAGGGCGCAGCACCTGCTCGAGACCACCGGTCATCCCGTCGAGCGGATCGCCGGTGAAGTCGGGTTCGGCTCCCCGACGAGCTTCCGCGACCTGTTCAAGAAGCTCGTCGGCACCAGCCCGCGCGACTACCGGCTCACGTTCGGAGGCCCACCCGCACGGTAACTACGCGATTCATCGCACGAGAATCTGCGTGCTCCGGGACAAAGGAGACCGAAGGAGCGCGTAGCGCGGGGCAGATGCGAAACTCTACGCCCAGCTTCGTAGGAGGTACGGAGAACCCCATCCGCGGACCCCGAGCAATACCCTTGCAAGAGAAGGTCCCGCTCGCCTCCCGGGAGGCGAGCGGGACCTTCGTGTGCTGTTCCGTGGGTCTCGGCTCTCGCTAGAGCGAGGACGAGTCTACCGCGCCCCTGATGGCGGTGACGCCGCCGCCGAGCTTGCCGAGGATGGACTCGGCCATCTTCATCCGGTTCAGCTCGGATTGCACGAAGTTGGCGTAGGGGACGACGGTGCCGTGCATGCCCTTCACGGCGGCGTCGAGCTCCGTCTCGAGCTGGCGTTGCACCGCGGCGTTGAGGCGCTCGCGCAGGGCGCTCGTCTGCGTCCTGAACTCCTCGCGGGCCTTGCGTCCGGGCCGGGCGGCGAGCTCGACGCCCGTGACCAGGAGGGCGGTCGTCGTGCCCGTGATGTCCAGGGAGCCCCCGCCGGAGAGCTCGGTCGCCGGGTCCCCAAGGCCCATGGACCCGGCCTCCGTCGCCGCGGTCTTGGCGACGGCCCCCTTCAGGGACTTCGCCAGGCGGTCGGCCTCGGCCTTGTAGTCGTAGCTCTGGACCGCGTTCGTCGCGGCCTCGCTTATGGAGTGCAGCAGCGCGTCGCGGCGCACGACGAAGTCGTCGCCGATGTCCCCGGCGAGCCGCCGCGTCAGGTCGGCGTTCCTGTGCAGCTCGATGTAGTCGACGATCTGGCGCCACTGCTTGATGTGGCGGAAGACGAGCCAGTTGATAAGCTCGCGGACCTTCTTGTCCACGACCTCGTCGGTCCCCGCGATGACCTCCTCCTTGAAGCGCTCCTGGAGTTCGCCCTTCCTGCCGAAGAGGGAGGTCCTGAAGCCCGAGTTGGCCTCGAACCAGGCGTCGGCGCGCCCGTTGATCTCGTTGACGACCAGCGCTATCTGCCCGAGCCTGACCTCGAAGTCGCGCCGCGTCTCCTCGCGGTAGGCGTCGAGCTGCGAGTCGAGGCTCTCGACCATCTTCGCGTCCTCGGTGAGGAGCTTGGCCCGCTCGCCGGAGGCGCTGCGGTAACGGCGGACGAGCTCCTCGGCCACCCCCAGGGGGCTCTGGAGCTTGAGCTGGGCGAGGTCCTTCTGGGACATGAGGTTGCTGACGTAGCCCTCGAGCTCGTCGAAGCCGCTCTCCCCCATCAGGCGCTCGCGCTCCGCGCGGTCGGCCGAACCCTTCGCCTTGCGGGCGGTCCTGGAGGAGATCATGAAGACCGGCGGTGTGAGCCCGAGCAGCGTCTGCACCTGCTCCTGGACAAACTCCCGCATCTTCTCCTTCTCGTCCCGCGCAAGAACGTCGACCTTGGTGACGACCAGGATGATCTTCTTGCCCCAGTCGCGGATGATCCTCATGTACTCGCGCTCGGACTCGCTGAACGGGCGCTCGGCCGAGGTCAGGAAGAGGACGAGGTCGCTGCGGGGCACGAACTCGCGCGAGAGCTGCTCGTGGTGGCGGATGACGGCGTTCGTCCCCGGCGTGTCGACGATGGAGATCGCGCGCAGAAACTCGCTCGGGAAGCCGCGCTCGACGATCCCGCCCGGCGCCTCCTTCGCGCTCCTGTCGTGGCTGTGCTTGAGGACGGTTATGCGGTCGGTGGTCGGGAGCGACCCCTCCGCCGTCACGTCCTCGTTTATGAGGGCGTTGATGAACGCCGACTTGCCGGCGTTGAACTCGCCGACGACGACCAGCAAGAACGGGTCGCCCATGTCGGCCAGCGTCCGGCGCAGGAGCTCCACGTCCCCGGTGGGCGCGCCGAAGCCGGTGAGAAACTCGATCAGGCTCTCGAGTAGGGCCCTTTCTCTTGTTACCAGCGTCTCTCGACGCCCACCGAGGGTCTGCACCTCGCGCCTCTCCTCTCTCAGCCTCGCCGGGATTCTCCGGCCCCGGCGTCCGTCCGACTCGCGTGCGCCCGGTCCCGGCGGCGCATCGTTACACGTTTATCGGCACAAGACAAGATTTCCTTTAAAGGCCGCCTTCGCCGCGCGCCTACGCGGTTTTCCGGCCCCCGCGCGGGGGCCCGTCCGAGCCGCCGCGGCGGGCGAACAGCCCCCGGGCCTTCATCGTCATCACCTTCTCGCCGCGCCCGTTGTGGACCTCGGAGACGAAGTACACGGTGCCGCGTGCGGGGTTGGTGGAGGACGCGGCGGCTTCGAGCACGGTGAGCCTGGCGCTCAAGGCGTCGCCGGGGCGGACGGGCCTGAGCCAGCGCAGCTCCTCGACGCCGGGCGAGCCCAAGCTGGCGGCGCGGTGGAGGACGGCATCGACGTAGAGGCGCATGAAAACGGCGGCGGTGTGCCAGCCGCTGGCGATCAAACCGCCGAACGCAGAGGCCCCGGCGGCCTCCTCGTCCACGTGGAACGGCTGCGGATCGTACTCACGGGCGAAGGCGATTATCTCTTCCTTCGTCAGCGTCCTCTCCCCGAGCTCGAAGACCTGCCCCTCCTCGAAGTCCTCGAAGTAGAGCTCGTGCCCTCCCGCTACGTCCCCGTCCAACGCCATGAATCCTCCCTCATCCGCGCCGCTCCGCGAGCCGCGGGCAAGTCTACACGCTCCGACCCCCAAAGACGGCTAGGGCTTCCTCCGCGCCAGAAAGCAGGCGAGCCCCCGCGGGAACCTCATCTCGCCGTAGCCGTCTAGGACGCGGACCTCGAAGCCCGCGTCCCGGAGCTGCGCGACCATGGTGCCCGGCGGGGTGAGCCTCAGACGGTGCGTCTCCTCGTCGCGCCGGTACAGCTCGCCCACCTTACGGAAGGTGGTGATCCGACGCGTAAGGACCCCCTTCCCCTCGTCTTCTTCGGCGCTCGCCAGGACCGCCCAACCGTCGCCCTCGGCGTGGGTCTGCGGGCGGCCCCCGCTCGGCCGGGCCCCGCCGCGTCGAAGACCAGGACGCCACCGGGGACCAGCGCCGCGTGGATGCGACGGAGCAGCCCCCGGAGCTCCTCCTCCGTGTTGCGCTCGTCGAAGAGGTAGTTGAAGCACTCCCGACCGCCGCGACGGCGACGCACGGCGGGAGCTCGAAGGACAGGACCGAGCCCTCCACGAACCGCCCCTCCGGTACCCGCTCCCTCGCCATCTCGACCATCGCCCCGGAGATGTCCACCCCGAGAACGCCGTAACCGGCGTCGACGAGCCTCCGCGACAGGGGCCCACTCCCGCAGCACAGGTCGACGACGAGCCCGTCCTCGTGGCCGCCGTCCCGCAGGGTCTCTATCAACAGCCCCGCGGCGTCGTCGGCGACGCGCCCGAAGCCGGCGTCGTGAACGTACGCCAGGTCCTCCCGGTAGCCGTCGCTCACCGGCGTCCCGTCACGGCCCCTGCTTGCGGCGCCGGATGCTCTCCCAGGACCCGTCCGCGAACCAGCCGCCGTCGACGGAGAGGGTGTGGCCGTTGACGAAGCCGCTCCACTCGTCGTCCGCGAGGAAGGCGACGGCGCGGGCGATGTCCTCGGGGGTGGCGAAGCGGCCCATCGGGACCCGGCCCCGGATGTCGTCGTCGACGTAGCCGCCGGCCCCCTGGTCCTCCTCGTCCATCTCCGTCTTGACCCATCCTGGGCAGACGGCGTTCACGCGCACGCCGCGCCCGCCCCACTCGGCGGCCAGGGTGCGGGTCAGGCCGATCAGGCCGTGCTTGCTCGCGTTGTACGCCGCCCGGTCCCCGACCCCGAGGAGCCCCGCCACCGAGCTCACGTTGACGATGCTGCCCCTCCCCCGCCCGAGCATCTCGACGCCGAAGACTTGGCTCATCAGGAACGGCCCGGTGAGGTTCACCTCCAGGACGCGCCGCCAGTCCGAGAGCGTGGTCTCCTCCGCCGGGGCGATAAAGCTCACGCCGGCGTTGTTCACGAGCACGTCCACGCGCCCGAACTCGCCCATCACCGCGTCGAGCATCCCCCGCACCACCCCCTCGTCGGAGACGTCGCCGGGGAGCGAGAGGGCGGGGGCTCCGAGGGCCCGGAGTTCCCCGAGCGTCCCCTCGGGCGCGCCGAGGTCGTTCGCCGCCACGCGGTAGCCGCGCTCCGCGAGGGCGAGAGCCACCCTGCGGCCGATGCCGCGTCCGGCTCCGGTCACGACCGCGACGGGGTTCTGCGGGACTTCGGAAACCAAACAGGTCCTCCTTCTCGGCTACTTTACGGCGCGAAGAAACGCGACGGCGAAAGGGTACCGTTGCTCGCCGGCCTCGACCAGGGGCCGGAGGTGAGCCGCGAAGCGTTCCGCCTCTTCGGAGGTCAGGGCCTCCCGCATGGCCTCGCGGACCCTCGGCAGCTTCGGGTTCCCGGCGCTGTCTAGAAACTCCTCCCGCCGTGCTGGCGGCGGAGCACCCACTCGGCCCAGCGGTCCCGGGCCGGTTGCGCCGCCGCTCTGCCGTCTACTCCGCCGCCTCTATGCGCAGGTCCTCGTTGGCGCGCACGCCCTCGCAGCCCTCGAGGCCTTCGACGACGCGTCCGATCTTGGTGAAGTCCTCGGCGTCGCGGGGGGAGTCGTCGGAGGCGGGGCCGCAGAAGATGCACAGGGCGTTCCCCTCGGGCCAGTAGGCCACGTCGCCGGCCTCCACCCCGTTGTTGTCCGGCGGCTCGACGGCCTCGGGCACGAGGACGGGAAGTGAAGCTCGTCGTCCCCCGGCGCCTCGCCTTGACCTTCATCGGGAGCCTCTCCCACATCTCCTCGGCGACCGGGCGCTCCTCGAGCTCTACCGTGATCTCCGCCCCGTGCCCCCGCACCACCATGCGCTTCGCCAAGCCTACCCTCCTTTTGTTGTCCTTCTCTACTCCTCGACCGGGCTCTTCGGCGGCTCCCCCATCAGCACCGCCCTTATGTTCTCCGCCGCCAGGACCGCCATCTTGTCCCTGGTCTCGATGGAGCCGCTCCCGATGTGCGGGGCGAGCACCACGTTCTCCCTCTCCAGGAGCTTCGGGTGCACCTTCGGCTCCTCCTCGTAGACATCGAGCCCGGCGGCGAAGATGTTCCCCGCCTCCAGAGCGTCCGCGAGCGCCGCCTCGTCCACGACCGGCCCGCGCGAGGTGTTGACGAGCACCGCGCGGGGCTTCATCCTCCCGAGCTCCTCGGCGCCTATAAGGTGATGCGCCTCCTCGGTGAGGGGGGTGTGTACCGAGACGAAGTCGCTCGTCTCCAGAAGCTCGCCGAGCTCCATGCGGCGCGCCCCGAGCTCCCTCTCCGCCTCGGGCTTGCGGGAGCGATTGTAGTAGACGACCTCCATGCCGAAGCCGCGGGCGCGCCGGGCGACGGCCTTCCCGATCCTGCCGAGCCCGACCACGCCGAGCCTCTTGCCCACACGTCCGGGCCCATGAAGAGCTTCGGGCCCCACCACTCCCACCGGCCCGCGCGCAGGGCCCGCTCGGCCTCCCCGAGGCGCCGCGCCGCGGCGAGCAGGAGCATGAACGCGACGTCGGCCGTGGTCTCGTCGAGGACGCCGGGGTGTTGGCGACGACGACGCCCCTCTCCCCGCCGCCCCGAGGTCCACGTTGTCGTAGCCGACGGCCATGTTCGCGACGACCTTCAGACCGTCCCCGGCGGCCTCCATGAACTCGCCGTCTATCGTCTCCGTCACGGTCGAGAGCACGCCTTCGGCGCCCTCGGCCGCCTCCAAGAGCTCTTCGCGGGCGGGGGGCGCCTCGGAGAGCACGGTCACGTCGAAGCCGGCCTCCCGCAGGGTGCGGAGCCCGGCCTCGGGGATCTCACGGGTAACGAGGACCTTCGCGGGCACGCTACGCTACCGCTCCGGGCCCGGCGGGGCCCTGTGCCGGGCAGGTCTCTGAGGTCCCGAATGCCACCTTCGTCCCCTCTCCCGTACGTAGATGGACCAGAGTGGTACGAAGGTAAACGGGATCGGCCCTCGGGTCAAGGAAGACCGGGCGCCGGGGCCGCGTGGCCCCGGCGCCCGGAGGGAGCCCGCTCTCGCGCGCGGGCTTCGCCCTTTAGGCGCTCTCCTTGAGCTGGCGGAGGACGGTGTGCAGGATGCCGCCGTTCCTCAGGTACTCGACCTCGACGGGCGAGTCGACGCGGGCGAGGACCTCGAACTCCTTCGTCTCCCCGTCGTCGCTCGTGGCGCGCACGTTGAGCGTGGCGCCCGGCGAGAGGTCGGCGAGGCCGAGGACGTCGTAGGTTTCCTTACCGGTGAGGCCGAGGGACTCGGCGCTCTCGCCGCCCGCGAACTGGACCGGGAGGACGCCCATGCCGATGAGGTTGGAGCGGTGGATCCGCTCGAAGCTCTCGGCGATGACGACCTTTATGCCGAGAAGGAACGAGCCCTTCGCCGCCCAGTCGCGGGAGGAGCCGGTGCCGTACTCCTTGCCGGCGAGCACGACGAGGGGTACGCCCTCCTCGGCGTACCGCATCGCGGCGTCGTAGATCGTGGTCTCCTCGCCGTCGGGGAAGTGGACGGTGTAGCCGCCCTCCTTGCCGCCCGCGAGCTCGTTGCGCAGGCGGATGTTCCCGAAGGTGCCGCGCACCATCACCTCGTGGTTGCCGCGCCGGGAGCCGTAGGAGTTGAAGTTCCTCGGGTCGACGCCCTTCTCCTGGAGGTACTGCCCGGCGGGGCTCTTGGAAGGGATCGCGCCGGCAGGCGAGATGTGGTCCGTCGTCACCGAGTCGCCGACCTTGACCAGGACGCGCGCCCCCTCGATGTCCGTCAGGTCCGAGGCCTCGGGGGAGAGGTTCTGGAAGAACGAGGGCTCCTGGATGTAGGTGGAGTCCGGGTCCCAGGCGTAGACCTCGCCCTCGGGACCTCGACCTCGTTCCACTGCTCGTTGCCGGTGTAGACGTTGGCGTACTGCTTCTTGTACAGGTTCGGGTCGAGCGCCTTCTCGGTCTCGCGCGCGACCTCCTCCTGCGACGGCCAGATGTCCTTGAGGTAGACGTCGTTGCCGTCCTTGTCCTTGCCAAGGGGCTCGTTGACGAGGTCGATATCGACCGTGCCGGCCAGGGCGTAGGCGACGACGAGCGGCGGGGAGGCGAGGTAGTTGGCCCGTACGTCCGGGTTGATCCTGCCCTCGAAGTTGCGGTTGCCGGAGAGGACGGCGGCGACGACGAGGTCGTTCTCGTCGACGGCCTTGGAGACCTCCTCGTCCAGCGGCCCCGAGTTGCCGATGCAGGTGGTGCAGCCGTAGCCGACGACGTCGAAGCCGAGCTCCTCGAGGTACGGCAACAGGTCCGAGGTCTGGAGGTACTCCGTGACGACCTTGGAGCCTGGCGCGAGGCTGGTCTTGACGTGCGGCTCGACGGTCAGCCCCTTCTCGACCGCCTTCTTGGCGAGAAGCCCGGAGCCCATCATCACGGACGGGTTCGACGTGTTGGTGCAGCTCGTGATCGCCGCTATGACGGCCGAGCCGTGCTTGAGGTGGGCCTCCCTGCCGTCGAGGGTGAGGGTGACGCCCCCGTTCGGCACGGCCTCCGGCTCGCCGCCCTCGGGCTCGCCTCCCGCCGAAGGGTCGGCGTCGCCCTCGCCGGTGGCGTCGGCCGACGCGGCCGGGGCATCGCTCGTCGGGAAGGACTCGGTGTCGTCCTCCTCGTGGCTCCCCCCGGCGGACATGGCCCCGCCCTCCTGGCCGCCGTACTCGTCCGAGGCGCCCCTGGCCCGCCCGCCGTCCGTGGCGGGGGCGTTGGCGTGCGGGGTGTCGCTCGCCGGGAACGACTCGTCGTCGGCCTCGTCGTAGGCGTCGTCGGCGTTCTGGATAAACTCGTTGTCCGGCTCGACCATCGCGGCGAGCGCCTGGCGGAACGCGGGCTTCACGTCGGAGAGCGCCAGCCTGTCCTGCGGGCGGCGGGGACCGGCGAGGCTGGACTCGACCTCGTTCATGTCCAGCGCCAGGGTCTCCGTGAAGCGCGGGTCCGGCGTCTCGTCCGTGCGCCAGAGGCCCTGCTCCTTCGTGTACGCCTCGACGAGATCCGTGAGCTCCTCGTCGCGGCCGGTGCCCTGGAGGTACCGGATCGTCTCGGCGTCGACCGGGAAGAAGCTGGAGGTCGCGCCGTACTCGGGGGCCATGTTGGCGATGGTGGCGCGGTCGGGGAGCGAGAGCTTGCTGAGGCCCTCGCCGTAGAACTCCACGAACTTGCCGACGACGCCGTGCTTGCGGAGCATCTCCGTGACGGTGAGGACGAGGTCGGTCGCGGTCACGCCCTCGCGCAGGGCGCCGGACAGCTTGAAGCCTATGACCTCCGGCACGAGCATGTAGTAGGGCTGGCCGAGCATGACGGCCTCGGCCTCGATCCCGCCGACGCCCCAGCCGAGGACGCCCAGGCCCTCGACCATCGTCGTGTGGCTGTCCGTCCCGACGAGGGAGTCCGGCATCGCCACCCCGTCGCGGACCTCGACGACGCGGGCGAAGTACTCGAGGTTGACCTGGTGGATGATCCCGGTCGCGGGCGGGACGACGGTGAAGTCGTCGAAGGCCTGCTGGCCCCACTTCAGGAACTCGTAGCGCTCGCGGTTGCGCTCGAACTCGCGCTCGGCGTTGAACTGGAGCGCGGCGGCGCTGCCGAAGGCGTCGACCTGCACGGAGTGGTCCACGACGAGGTCACTCGGGACGAGCGGGTTGATCTTGGCCGGGTCCCCCCCGACCTCCTTCATCGCGCTGCGCATCGCGGCGAGGTCCACGACGGCGGGCACCCCGGTGAAGTCCTGCATCACGACGCGCGCCGGGAGGTAGGCGAGCTCCCCGCCGATGGACTCGGGCCAGTTCGCCAGCGCCTCGACGTCCTCCCTGGCGACGAACTTGCCGCCGCAGTTTCTCAGCAGGGCTTCGAGGAGTACCCGGACGGAGAACGGGAGGGAGAAGACGTCTCCTCCGACCTTCTCGTCCAGCTCCTTCAAGCTGTAATAGTCGACCTCACCGGAGCTTGTGGTAAGGGTCTTACGAGCGCCGAACGAGTCATTGCTTTGCATCCGCGGTACCTCTCTTCGATCCTCGTCAAAACAAGCAAAATCTAGGCTTGAGTATAACGGATTCCATGCCTTCGTCAGCCTCGGGGGAGCGCCGGTTCTATACTGATCGCGTGGCGAAGCGAGGCTACAATCGGGACACCATCAGGGCGGGGCGAGCGAGTGGGACGTCTCGCGGCCGTTCTCCAGCTACGGGAAGCTTCTGGGACGCCTGCTCGTCCACCCGCTGCGCTTCTTCGAGCTCCTCCCGAGGGTCCCGGACCCCAGGGCGCCGGGCTCTTCCTCGTCTTCTCCGGCGTCCCCGCCGCGGTCCTGTGGGCCCTGGGGGCGAGCTCTACGGGCGGCTCTGGCGCTCGTCCTGCCCCTGCCCCTCTCGCTCGTCCTCGCCGCCCCCTACCACCTCGCCTCCTGGCGCGGCAGGTACGGCTACGCGGTGACGTGGCGCGTGCTCGCCTACCCGTTCGGCTACGCCTGGCCGCTGGCGGCGGTGCCGGGGGTCAGGTGGTTCGCGGGCGCCTACGCGGGCGTGCTGCTGCTCGCGATCGGGCTCTCGGTGGTCCGGGAGATCACGTTCGGCAGGGCGTTCCTCTCCTGCCTCGTGATCGGCGGCCTGATCCTGCTCGCCGCGGGGGCCGCCTTCTCGGGCTGAGGCCCGCTCTCCCCCTACTCGTCCGGGTCCGGCGGGTCCTGCATGTCGCCGACGAACTCGAGGGAGACGTGGTCCGTCTCGACGAAGCCGAGGGAGCGGTAGAAGGCGCGGGCGACCGAGTTGTCGGACGTGGCGATAAGCTCGACGAGGGTGGCCCCTTCCGAGGCTGCGACCTCCCTGATCCCGTCGACCAGAAGCTTCCCGACGCCCCGGCGGCGGGCCTCGCCGGCCACCACGAGCATCGGGACCTCGATGACGACGTCGCCGTGCGCGAGGTCGGGCTTGATCCAGAGCGTCGCCGCCCCCACCAGCCCCTCCTCGCCCTCCACGACGAGGACGCGCGCCCGGGGCTCGTCGAGAAGCTCGAGGAGGCGCTTGCGGACGGCCGGAAGGTCCGGGGGCTTATCCCCGAGCGCCTCCGCCAGCTCGCCGGCGAGCCCGTGGACCGCCTCGGCGTCCGCAGCGACCGCCCCTCGCACGGCCTCTCTCCCTCCCGGCAACATGCCTCCTACTTGCCCTTCCGTAGCGGTTCGCAACCCCGCCGCCCCGCGTCCCGGGGCCCCGTCGAGGCCCTGCTTCCCCCGTCGCGCCACCCCCGGGACTCGCCCACCGTTCTATTCTATGATTGGTCCTCGATGGCGATCGGCCGCGCGCTTCGGGGCGGGGACGGCGGGAGGAGGATTCGATGGGCCGGAGGGCCGTGATCCTGGTGCTCGACGGCGTGGGGGCGGGAGGCGCGCCCGACGCGGCGGCGTTCGGCGACGAGGGCGCGAACACCCTGGGCAACACGGCCCGGGCCGTCGGAGGCCTGGAGGTGCCGAACCTCGGCGCTCTGGGGCTCGGGAACGTCGTCGAGGCCGAGGGCGTCCCCGCGGTCGAGGCGCCGCGGGCCTCCCACGGGCTCATGGAGGAGCGGTCGGCGGCGAAGGCGACGCTCGCCGGGCACTGGGAGATGATGGGGATCGTCCTCGAGGACCCGCTGCCAACGTACCCCGAGGGTTCCCCGAGGAGATACTGCTCCGGTTCGAGCGGGAGACCGGGCGCGGGGTCATAGGGAACGAGCCGGCGTCGGGACGGAGATCGTGGAGAGGCTCGGGCCCGAGCAGGAGAAGACCGGGCCTGGATCGTCTACACCTCCGCCGACTCCGTCTTCCAGGTCGCGGCGCACACCGGCGTGATCCCCCTTCAAGAGCTTTACGACGCCTGCGAGAAGGCCCATCGCATGCTCATCGGGGAGGGCAAAATCCTCGTCGAGCGCGTGATCGCGCGTCCCTACCACGGGAGCGCCGGCGCCTACGAGCGGGAGAACGAGAACCGCCACGACTACGGCATCACCCCGCCCCGCGACACCTACCTGGACCTCCTGAAGAACGCCGGCCACGAGGTCGTCGCCGTCGGCAAGGTCCGGGACATCTTCGACGGACGCGGCATCACCGAGCACCTCCCCGGCCAGCCCGACGACGCCGCGAAGGTCGACGCCGTCCTCGGCGCCTTGAGCAGCGTCGAGTCGGGCCTCGTCTTCGCGAACCTCGTGGACTTCGACGCCAAGTACGGCCACCGCCGCGACCCGCAGGGCATGGCCGAAAACCTCGCGCGCTTCGACGCCAGGGTCCCCGAGATCCTCGCCGCCCTCACGGAGGACGACCTGCTCGTCGTCACCGCGGATCACGGCAACGACCCGACGTTCAGGGGTACGGACCACACCCGCGAGCGCGTCCCCCTGCTGGTCCTCGCGGGAAGCGGCGCAAGCCGCCCGCTCGGCGTACGCGACGGCTTCTCGGACGTGGGCGCGACGGTGGCGGCGTGGCTCGGGATAGGGAGAGACGGATTGCCGGGGAGGAGCTTCCTCCCATAAGCACGGGAGAGACGGGGAGGGAACGTTGAAGATAGCGGTGCTTACCGGCGGGGGTGTCGCCCCCGGGATGAACGCGGCGGTGCGCGCGGTGGCGCAGGCGGCCTTCGGCAAGGGCTGGGAGGTCGCGGCGGTCGAGTCGGGGTACGCGGGCCTCCTGGAGGGGCGCTTCCGCTCCGTGGATTCCGGCGCCCTGAGCGGCTGGATGTCCCGCGGCGGGACGATGCTCGGGACGGAGCGCTCCGACGATTTCGCCACGGACGAGGGGAAGAGCCGCGCGGTCGAGGCCGCGCGGGAGGCCGGCGTCGAGGGGCTCGTGGTCGTCGGCGGGGGCGGGAGCCTCGCCGGGGCGCTCGCGCTCGACGAAAGGGGGCTGCCGGTGGCGGGGATACCCGCGACCATAGACAACGACGTCGCCGGCACGGATATGTCCATAGGGGTGGACACCGCGCTGAACACGGCGGTGGGGATCATCGACCGCATAAGGGACACCGCGAGCTCCCATCACCGGGCGCACGTGGTCGAGGTCTTCGGCCGCGACAACGGCTACCTCGCGGTGATGAGCGCGCTCGCCGGCGGGGCCGACGCCGTCCTGACGCCGGAGTTCGAGACGAAGCCCGAAGACATAGTGCGCCTCCTGGAGGAGTCCTACGAGGGGGGCAAGCCCCACTTCGTCGTCGTGGTCTCGGAGGGCGCCTCGCCCACCGCCGACGAGCTCTGCGGCCACATAAACGACGCCGGCGAGAGCTACGCGGCCGACCTGACGGCGGCGGGCCACATACAATCCGGCGGCGGCCCGACCGCCTTCGACCGCATCCTGGCCGGACGCCTCGGCGCCGCCGCGGTCAAGGCCCTCGCGGACGGGGACGCCGGGAAGATGATGGGCCTCCAGGGGAACGTCATCGAGCGCGTGCCGCTTGAAGAGATCGTCGGGGAGGACCGGCCGCTCGACCCGGGCCTCTACGAGCTGGCCGGGGAGCTGGCGAGGATACCGCGCTAGCCCCCCGAGGGTTGCACGACCGCAGGGTCCAGAAGGAAGGGGTACGGCTTGGCCGGCGACGGAGACGCGAACCGTTCGGGTAGCGCGGTGCTGGAGGCCATAGAGCTCAAGAAGCGGGGCGCGGAGCTCCCGGAGGGGCTCGTCCGCGAGGTGGTCCGGGGCTACTCGGGGGGCGCGGTGCCGGACTACCAGATGTCCGCGCTCCTCATGGCGATCTTCTTGAAGGGGATGAGCTACGGGGAGACGTTCGCGCTCACGGCGGCGATGGCCTCCTCCGGGGCGCGTTACTCCTTCCCGGAGTGCGTGGACAAGCACTCGACCGGCGGGGTCGGGGACAAGATCTCCCTGACCTCCCTCCCCATCGTCGCGGCCTGCGGCGCCCCCGTCGCCAAGCTCTCGGGCCGGGGCCTCGGCACGACCGGCGGGACGATCGACAAGCTGGAGGCGATCCCGGGCTTCTCCGCCGCCCTCACGGAGGCGCGTTTCCGCCGCCAGGTCGACGAGGTCGGCCTCGCCATAGCGGAGGCCGGGGAGGTGGCGCCCGCGGACAAGGCGATCTACGCCCTCCGCGACACCACCGGCACGGTCGACTCCCTGCCCCTCATCGGCTCCTCCATCGTCTCCAAAAAGGCGGCCACCGGCGCCGGACACCTCCTCTACGATGTCAAGCAGGGCTCGGGCGCGTTCATGAAGGGCACGGAGGAGGCCCGGGAGCTGGCGAGCCTCCTGGTCCGGCTGAGCGAGGACTCGGGCGTGCAGGCGTCGGCCCTCATCACGGACATGGACGAGCCCCTCGGGTCCGCCATAGGCAACGCCCTCGAGGTCCGCGAGAGCGTGCGCTTTCTCCGGGGCGAGGAGACCCCGGCCGACCTCTCGGAGATGGCCCGGATCGTGGCGGTCCGCCTCCTGGAGCTCAAGGGCATAAGCGACGCGGAGGGGCCGTGGAACACGCCCTCTCCTCCGGCGCAGCCTTCGAGAAGCTCGGCGAGTTCGTCGCCGCGCAGGGCGGGGACGCGGACGCCCTGGAGGCTCTCCCCGTCTCGGGGGACGTCCGCGAGGTCGCGGCGCCCCGTTCCGGCTACGTCGCGGGGTTCGGGGCCCTGGGGGTCGGCCGCGCCGCCCTGGCTCTGGGCGCGGGGCGAGAGAAGAAGACGGACCAGGTGGACCCCGGGGTCGGCGTCGAGGTACTGGTCAAGACGGGGGACGAGGTCGAGGAGGGCCGGGCGGTGGCGCGTGTCTACGGCTCGCGCGACACGGAGAGGGCCGAGGCCCTGATCCTGGCCTCGCTGGAGCTCTCGGACGAGCCCGCGAGGCGCCCCCCTGTTATCCTTGGGAGCCTGTAATTCAGCCGTCGGCAAGGACGAAGGGTCGGGGACTGACGGCCTGCGACGACCAGAGGGAGGAGCATATGAGCCCTGTCCACGTGCGGGCCGAGCCTGGAGAGCTCGCCGAGAACGTTCTGATGCCTGGCGACCCCAGGCGGGCGCGGTACATCGCCGAGAACTTCTTCGAGGGCGCGAAGCTCGTGACCGAGGAGCGGGGATGCTCGGCTACACCGGTGCGTACAAGGGCAAGCCCGTCTCGGTGCAGACGACGGGGATGGGTTGCCCGTCGGCCGCGATCGTCACGGAGGAGCTCATACAGCTCGGGCGAAGAACCTCCTCCGGGTCGGTACCTGCGGCGGCTATCACCCCGAGATGGTCTTGGGCGACCTCGTGATAGCGACCGCCGCCACCGCCCAGGACGGCACGGTCTCCAGCATCACGCAGGGCGTCCCCTACGCCCCGCCGCCCACTTCGACCTCGTCCACGCGGCGTACCACGCGGCCGAGAAGATCGCGCCGGAGCGCCCGCGTTTCCTGGGCCCCATCGTGAGCTCCGACCTCTTCTACGACCCCGAGGAGGACCCGCAGGAGCTCTGGAACTCCCTGGGCGTGCTCGCGGTCGAGATGGAGGCGGCGGCGATCTTCACGCTCGCGGCGATGCGGGGCGTGAGGGCCGGGTGCCTGCTCACGGTCTCCGACACCATCGCCGCCGAGGGCGTCGAGCGCATCGAGGACTCCTCGCTCAAGGACGCCGTGGACAACATGATGGAGCTGGCGCTGGAGACCCTCGACGCCTTAAACTAGGGCCCTCAGGAGTGGGCGGCGGGCCAAAGGGGGATGCCCGCACGGCAAGTATTAGGGAGAGAGATTGACCATCCTCAACGAGTCGGGGGTACCGGACGTCGTCTCCCCCTGCACGGCCTCTCCCGTCTGGCGGAGGATCTCGGGGATGCCCTGATCGTCGTGGCCGGCACCCGCGCCGACGCCCACCTCGTCCTCTCCCTCTCCGGCCCGCTCCCCGGTTCCCCCGCTACCGCGGACCGGCCGTCCCGGCCGTCTCCCTTGTCGTGCTGGAACCGGACGAGCTCCCGGAGGGCGGCGTCCTCGCCTCCCGGATCGTCGAGGCGGCCTCGGGCTCGCGCGGCGCCGGCGTGGTGCTGCTCGTGGCCTGCCGGTCGGCGCGCCTGCTGGGGGTGGACCCGCATTTCGAGGCGGAGCTCGCCGAGAGGCGCCTGGGGGGGCCCCCGGTGCGGGCGGTCGAGCCCTCGAGGGACGCCCCCGGCGTCCTCTCCACGGATCTCGCGGACGAGGCGCTGCGGGTCCTCGTCGGCCTCGGCTCGCGCGGCGTCTTCGGCCCGGAGCACGAGGAACCGTTCCCGGCCAAGGGCGGGGCGAAGGGTAGCGCGAGGTCCGGGCTTCTCGGCAGGTTGAGGGGGAGGTCCGGGGGCCGGAGGGCTTACGAGGAGGCGGGGGAGCGCAGGCCGGTCGTGCTGCTCGGCGGGGCCTCGGGCTCCCGGGGAGAGCTGGCCTCGGAGCTCAGGCGGGCCGGGGTGGAGGTCGCGGGGAGCGTTCCAGCGGACGAGCGGGCGGGTTGGGGGCGGGGTCGCGGAGCTCCCGGTGGTCGGCGAGGGGACGGTCGTCGCGGTCCTCGACCCCTACCTCGTCGGGGCGGCTCGGGAGGCGGAGGAGCGCGGGGCCGAGGTGGTCCGGACGCTCTTCCCCGTCGGGGTGGACGGCACGGCGCGCTTCGTCGGCGACGTCGTGGCGGCGACCGGCGGCGTGACGAGCGAGGGGCCCGCGCCCGGCGGGTGTGGCAGGAGATGGAGCACCTGCGCGCCAGGGTCCGCGGCAAGAGGGTGTTCTTCACGGGGATTCGGGATGGAGATCCCGCTCGCCCGCTTCCTAGCGAACGCGGGGGCGGTGGTCCTGGAGGTAGGGACGCCGCGCCTGGAGAAGCGATTTCTCGGGGTGGAGCTCTCGGCCCTGGGCTCGGACGTGGACGTGGTCGAGGCCCCGGACTGGCGGGCGCAGCTCGGCCGGATAGAGGCGGCCCGGCCGGACGTGGTGGTGGCTGGCCCCGGGCTCTTCGTCCCGCTCGTCGCGCGCGGCCACCTGTGCCGATCGTCCGTGGACGTCCTCGCCCTCGACCCGCGGGGGTACGAGGGGGCGCGCAGGGTGCTCGCCCTCTTCGCGCGGACGTTCGAGCGCGCCGAGGCGCTGGACGCCCTCAACCTGTGAGCACGGTAGGTACCACGGGGCGCCCATGAGGGTCCTCGGCGGCCTCTACGAGGGTCCGGGCAGCCACGGCATCCTGCGGGCGGCGGCCTCCGTCGAGGGGGTGCACGCGGTGCTGCGCGCCTACCCGGAGGAGGGCTACTTCGCCGCTCTTTACGGCGCGCTCACGCGCTCCGGCGACCCGGCGCCGGTCTCGTTGAGCCCAGTCGGCGGGCCCGGCCTCGCGCGGGACCTGCGGGAGATCTCGCGCAAAAACCCGGACGCGGAGGCTTTCGTCCTCGCGCGCTCGGAGGCGGCGCTGCTCTCCGGCGAGGCCACCCCCGACCTCGTGCTCCCCGAGAGCGGCGAGACGGGCCGGGCGCCGAAGCTCGTCGCCTGCGCGTGGGAGTCGCCGGTCGTGCGGGAGATCGAGGCCGCCGACCTCGCCCTCGAGGAGCTCGTGAGGGCGCACGCGAAGCCCCAGGCGAAGAGCCCGACCCCGACGGTGAACGTCTTCGGGCCCCCGCTCTTCGCGCCGGGCGCGGAGGAGGAGGCCCAGGAGGTGGAGCGGCTCCTGAACCTCCTCGGGGTCGGGGCGACGCGGGTACCGCTCGGGGCCTCGGTCGGGGAGCTCGCCCGCCTCCCGCGCGCGTGGGCGAACGTCGTCCTGTACCGCGAGGTCGGGGACGCGGCGACCCTCTTTCTGCAGGACGAGTTCGGGATGCCGCGCGTGACGACCCCGCCCCTGGGCTCGGCGGGGACGGGGGCGGTGATGAGGGCGGTGGGCGGGCTCTGCTCCCTCGATTCGGGGAGGGTCCGCCGGGCGGTGTGGGCGGAGCTCGCCCGGACGGCGAAGCTGCCGTGGTACGCCCGCCTCGCCGTCCCCGAGACCTTCGGGTGCCGCAGGGCCGTGATCTTCGGGGACTTCACCTACTCCGTGGGCCTCGGCTACACCCTCGCGCGCGAGGTCGGGCTGGAGGTCGCGTGGGCGGGGACGTACCTGTCGCAGCTCGAGAAGGACTTTCTCTTCCAGGCCGGCACGTTCACCGACGAGGCGTTCGTCACGGACGACCCCGGCGAGGTGGCCGCCCGCGTCGAGGAGGCGGACCCGGACCTCGTCGTCGGCACGCACCTCGAAGGGGCGGTCGCGGACGCCCTCGGCATCCCGTTCCTCCCCCTCTGTCCCCCCGTCGCCCAGAACCCGTTCGCGGGGCAGCCGCTGATGGGCTACAGGGGCTCCAGCGTGCTCGCCGACGCCCTCGACGGCGCCCTGGGCGGACCGCGGAGGGAGCCCGGCCGCGGGGGCAAGACGCGCGGTCCCCTCTGGACCGAGGAGGCGCTGGAGGAGCTAGAAGAGGTGCCGGCCTTTCTGAGGGGCCGCACCCGGAGGCTCGCCGAAGAGCGCGCCCGCGCCGTCGGCTCGCCGAACGTTACCCCCGAGATCCTGGAGGACAGCCGCTCCTGACGCCCTGCGACGAGCCGCTATAATCCTCGCGACAAAAGAGAGAGGCGGGTTTTGGGCATAAGGGATTTCATCGAGTACCTCAGGGAGCACCGGGAGAAGGCCGAGAGGCCCGAAGGGCTCTCCGAGTCCGAGCGACAGGAGGTCTTGCAGGAGGCCGAGATGATGGTCGGGATGGCGGACGCCGCCGTCCGAGAGCTCGGCTCGGTCATCGCCAACCGCAGGATCAACCTGCCAGAAGAGCACGCCGTCCGCTTCGCCCAGGACGTCTTCCTCTACCTCAAGGACGAGGAAGAGAAGGTCAAGGAGAAGCTCCGCTGACCCCGACCGGCGCCCCCCGTCGAGTTGCGCGTCGGAAGTTCGCGGCTCAGACCGCGGTGCCCCTCCGATCTATGGCCCACCGATCCTTCGGCAAGGCACCCAGGAGGCAGAGCTTTTCGGTGTTGTAGTCCGACGCGGGGTAGCGCCGGCGAGAGGTGTGGCACGAGGTTTTGCCTGGTTTCGCTTTGTGCTGCGGCTCATGCCTCCAGGCGCGCTTCTTCGAGGTCGAGATCGCGCTCAATGCGGTGGAGTGCTTCGTCGGAGATCACGCCATCATCCCGCAGTTGGACCAGCCGCTCGCGCTGCGCCTTGACCAGCTCGTGGACCAGCCGCATGTACGCCTGCGAGCGCTCCTCGTAACCGTCGTCGCCGAGTTCGCGGGCCGCGAAGCGGCCCCGCCGGTAGCCGTACATGCCGCGCACCCGCTCGGCGGTCTCCTCCCGGACCCACCCTTCTTCCGCCACTTCCTCCAGGCGAGCCAGGGCGGCGTCGGCGGCTTCTATGCGGCCGCGCACCTCCTCGCTCTGGACGGAGCCGTCGTCTTCGAGGCCAAGGGCGCGGATGAGGAGCGGGAGCGAGAGGCCCTGGACCACGAGGGTCACCAGGATCACGGCGAAGGTCAGGAAGAGGATGAGGTCCCTCCCCGGGAACTCGGCCCCAGCCCCGGTGGTCAGCGGCAGGGAGAGGGCGGCGGCCAGGGAGATCACGCCGCGCATCCCCGCCCACGAGATGACCATCACGTTGCGCCACGAGGGCGAGGGGTCGCGTTCGCGCACGCGCCTGCTCGCCCACCGCGGCAGGTACGTGGCCGGGAAGACCCAGGCGACCCGCACGAGGGCGACCGTCAAGCTCACGAGCACCCCGTAGAAGAGCAGCTCGGCCGCCGCGTACTCCCGTAGCCCTTCCAGGACCGCGGGGAGCTGCAGACCGATGAGGACGAACGCCAGCCCGTTGAGCAGGAAGACGACGACGTTCCACACGGCACCCCCCTCCAGGCGCGAGAGGGAGGACATCAGGGTCGGGCTCTTGCGCCCCAGGTAGAGCCCCGCGGCCACCGCCGAGAGCACCCCGGAGAAGAAAGGCTCGCCGGGGAGGCCCAGAATCTCGTGCCAGAGGAGGTGCGGCCCCTCCTCGGCGGACAGGTAGGCCACGAACGGCGCCAGGAGCGTGACCACTATCTCCACGGGCGTATCGTTCAGCGCCCCGAGCGCGCGCACCACGAGCCACCCGATCCCGAGCCCCACCGCGACCCCGCCCACGGCGCCCACCACGAACTGAAAGCTCACCCCCGCGAGCGAGAACGCGGCCGTCCCCGCCGCCACGCCCGCCGCCACCCGGAAGGCCACTATGGCGGCGGCGTCGTTGACCAGGCTCTCGCCTTCGAGGACCGTGACGATCCGGCGCGGCACCCCGAGGCGCTGCGCTATCGCGGTCGCGGCTATGGCGTCGGTGGGAGAGACGATGGCCCCGAGGACGAACGCCGCCGGCCACGACAGCCCCACGACGAGGTGCGCGACGACCGCCACCGCGGCCATCGTCGCCAGCACGAGACCCACGGCGAGCAGCGTTATCGCGCGCAGGTTAAAGCGAAAGTCGCGCCAGGACGTGAAGTACGCCGCCGAGAAGAGCAGCGGCGGCAGGAAGAGGAGGAACACGAGCTCGGGCTCCAGCGCCACCGTCGGCAGCCCCGGCACGAACGCCAGCCCCAGCCCGCCCAACACCAGCAGGATCGGGTACGGCACCCCGATCCTGCGCGCCAGCGTAGCGAGCGCCGCCACCGCCGCGAGCAGCGCCATGACCACGCCTAACTCCGGCAAACCAGCCCTCCCTTCAAACGCCCCCTCCGCGAGCCGAAAACCTTCACCCGGACCCTACCGCCGCTTCTTGTGTCGGCGGACGCGGCTAGTCTTCGTCCTCGTCGTCCTCCTCCTCCTCCTGCTCCTCCCGAGGCAGCCGGAGAGGAAGAGCAGCGCCGTCGCGGAGAGTCCCGCCAGGCCGAGCTTCAGGAAAGCCCGGCGGCTCAATACCTCGTCGTTTCGGGGTCTCGCCATCCCTGCCCTCGCCTTCTTTCGGGGTCTCCCTTCCCGACGAGGATTATCCCAGAGGTTGGACCGCGGCGGCTACTCGCGGGGGGCCGCGGATGCCTTGGTATACTCGTTTTGAGGCCCGTCACCGACGCTATTCGGGCGGGCAAACATTCGAGGTTCTCCGGCGGGATCGTCGCTGCCGACGGGAGGTATGAAGGGTGTCGAAGATGAAGCTCGCGCCGCCGATCCTGGTGGCCCTCTTGCTGGTGTTTGCGGGGGGTGCACCCTCGGGGCGAGGAGCCCGAGGAGTCCGGGCAGGGGGCCGCGAACGTGGCCCAGGAGGCGCCCGAGCCCAGCGCGGGCGTCCCCGAGGACGAACCCGTGGCGAGGGTGGCGTCGCAGGTTGAGCCGAGCATCGTGCAGGTGAACGTGCAGGCCATCCAGGAGACGCCTTTCGGGACGCAGGAGGAGGCGCAGGGGCTGGGGAGCGGCGTGATCTACAGCGAGGACGGCTTTATCGTTACGAACAACCACGTCGTCCAGGACGCGAGCGAGGTCAACATAGCCTTCGCCGACGGGAGCATCGAGCGCGGGGAGGTCGTCGGGAACGACCCCGCTACCGACCTCGCCGTCGTGAAGGTGGAGCGCGGCGGCCTGCCGGCGGCGCGCTTCCGCGAGAACGCGGACCTGACGCCCGGCCAGCTCGCGGTCGCCATAGGGAGCCCGTCCGGGTTCCAGTCGACGGTGACTGCCGGGGTCATCAGCGGCCTGAACAGGTCGCTGCCGCCGGAGCTTACGGGGGGCGACACGTCGCTCGTGGACCTCATACAGACGGACGCGGCCATCTCCCCGGCAACTCGGGCGGGGGCTGGCCGACCGGGCGGGCGAGATCGTCGGCATCAACGTCGCGTATCTGCCCCCGCGCAGACCGGGGCCGAGAACATCGGGTTCGCGATCCCCTCGGACACGGCGATCTCGGTGGCGGATCAGCTTATCGAGGACGGGGAGGCGACCCAGCCGTTCCTGGGGTGAACCTCGGGAGCTCTCGCCGGAGGACGCCGAGCAGTTCGGCATCCCGGTCGAGGGTGGGGTGCTGGTCAGCGAGGTCGAGCGCGGCGGTCCGGCCGGCGAGGCCGGGTTGGAGCGGGGCGACGTCATCACGGCGGCGGGCGACGCCGCCGTCGCGAGCTACGGCGACCTGTTGGGGTCCTGCGCGACTACCGTCCCGGCGATACCATAGCGCTCACCGTCGTCCGCGACGGCGAGGAGCAGCAGTTCGAGGTCGAGCTCGGCGAGCGCCCGCAGCAGGGTTAGCGCCGCGGGCAGGAGGGGTTCTAACGTGTGGAAGAGGCGGATGGTCGAGACCTTTGCCATTCTGACGATCGGTGACGGCGCGATCGAGGTGATCTCGCCGAGAGAGCACTCGCGCCTCTGGGAGGCGGGGCCCGAGGCCGCGCGTAAGGTCGCCCGCTTCTTCGCCGAGAACCCCGGCTACATGCGGGCACTGGGCGCCGCGCAGACAGGCTTCGGGATCTGGCTCGCGCTCAAGCAGTACGAGGAGGTCTGAGGCCGGTGGGTCACGGGCACGACCACTCGCACGACGGGCACGGGCACTCCCACGGGAGCTCGAACAAGCGCGCGCTCGCGATCGTGCTGGCCCTGACGGGCGGGTTCACCGTGGTCGAGGTGATCGGGGGACTCCTCACGGGCTCCCTCGCCCTGCTCGCCGACGCCGGGCACATGCTCTCGGACGCCGCCTCCCTGGCGGTGGCGCTCTTCGCCGCATGGCTCGCCGGTCGTCCGGCGACCCCGTCCCGGAGCTTCGGCCTCCGCCGCGCCGAGATCCTCGCCGCCCTCTTCAACGGGGTGACGCTCGTGGCGATCTCGATCTGGATCTTCGTGGAGGCCTACCGCCGCCTCTCGGAGCCCCCGGAGGTCCTGGGCGGGCTGATGCTCGCCATAGCCGTGCTCGGCCTCGGGGTGAACGTCGCCGGGGCCTTCATCCTCTCCCGCTCGGAGGGCGAGAGCTTGAACGTCGAGGGGGCGCTGCGCCACGTCATGGCCGACGTCCTCGGCTCGATCGGCGCGATCGTCGCCGCCGTCGTCATCCTCCTCACCGGCTGGCGCTACGCGGACCCCCTGATCAGCGTCGTCATAGGCCTGCTGGTCCTCGCCTCGTCCTGGAAGCTCCTGCGCGACTCGGTGACCATCCTCTTGGAGGCGACCCCGCGCGGCATCGACGCCGACGCGGTGGGCAGGAAGATGGTCGAGGTCGAGGGCGTGCGCGAGGTCCACGACCTGCACATCTGGACGATAACGAGCGGCTTCCCCGCCCTCGCCGCCCACGTCCTCGTCGGCCGCAACGAGAACTGCCACGAGAGGCGCCGCGAGATCGAGGACGTGCTCGAACACGAGTACGGCATCGAACACACCACCCTCCAGGTCGACCACGTCGGCGACCACCACGCCACCCTCCACGCCCTCCGCTTCCGCTCCCGCGACGAGTAAAAGGCCCCCCAACCTCCCCCCCACCTTCTTACCTCCACGGCACCACCGCTTTCGCACGGCTCTGATGAACCCAGGCCAGGGGCCTTCCCCCTTGCGCTAACGTATCAACGTACGTTAGTATGAGTTCATGAGCGACGAGCGTTGCGATCTGTTGTGTCTGGACGCGCCGAGGGCGGAGGGGATCCGCCGGGCGCTGTTGGAGGACGGGGCGGCGCGGGCGGCGGCGGAGCGGGCGCGGGCGCTCTCGAACCCGACGAGGCTCACGCTCGCGGCGGCGCTGCGCGAGGCGGGCGGGGAGGGTGGGGTCGGCGAGTTGTGCGTCTGCGACCTGGCCTGGATCTCCTCCCGCGCCCAGAACCTCGTCTCGCACCACCTGCGCACGCTCCGGTCGCACGGCCTCGTCGTCTCGCGCCGGAGTGGCAAGCTCGTCATGTACTCCCTGACCCCCGCAGGCCGGGCCCTCCTCGACGCCGTGCTGGGCGAGGAGACGGAGCCCGCGAGAGCCGGGGCGCGGTGAGCCGGCCGAGGAAGATGCTCCCCGTCCTTGGGCAGGAGGGGGACGGGCGGCCCGCGGGCCCGGCGACGCGGGAGGAGCCCCGGCACGAGCCCGCGCTGGATGGGACGGAGCGGACCGTGGTGCGGGTCGAGGGGATGGACTGCGCGAGCTGCGCGATCACCGTCGAGAGGCGGGTGGCGGCGCTGCCGGGGATGCGCCGGACCACCGTGAACTTCGCCGCCGGCCGCCTCGACGCCGAGCACGATCCCGGCCTCCGGCTGGAGGAGATCGAGCGCGCCGTCAGGGACGCCGGCTACGGGGTGCGTAAGGTGGAGGGGGCCGAGGAGGCGTCCTTCTGGCGCACGCCGAGGGCGCTGCTCACCGTCGCCTCCGCCGTGCTCTTCCTCGTCGGGCTCTCGCTCTCGCTCGCCGGGGCGTCGGAGGTCGCGCGGGCGCCCGTCTACCTCGCCGCCATCGTGGTCGGGGGGCTGCCGATCTTCCGGGCGGCCGTCGCCGGCCTGCGCGCGCGTCACCTCGACATGAACGTGCTCATGGCCGCGGCGACGGTAGGGGCCGTCGGCATCGGCGAGTGGGCGGAGGCCGCCTCGGTCGTGGTGCTGTTCGCCGCCGGCAACGCGCTGCAGGTCTACGCGATAGCCAGGACGCGCGGCGCCGTGCGCTCGCTCGTCGGGCTCGCCCCCGACGAGGTGCTCGTGAGGAGGGGCGGCGAGGAGACGGTCGTGCCGGCGGACGAGGTCGGCGTCGGCGATGCCGTGGTCGTCAGGCCCGGGGAGAGGCTCGCGGTCGACGGCGTCGTGATCGAGGGCACGTCGGCGGTGGACGAGGCCCCGGTCACCGGGGAGAGCGTGCCGGTGGAGAAGGGGCCTGAGGACGCGGTCTACTCGGGCACCCTCAACGGCTCCGGCGGGCTCGTGATCAGGGCCACGAGGCGGGCCGAGGACTCGACGCTCCAGAGCGTCGTCCGGCTCGTGGAGGAGGCGCAGGCGACGAAGGCCCCGCCGAGCAGTTCGTGGACCGTTTCTCGCGCGTGTACACGCCGGTCGTGGTGGCGATGGCCGTGCTGCTGGCGGCCGTGCCTCCCCTGCTCGGGGCTTCTTTCGGGGAATGGTTCTACCGGGGGCTGGCGCTGCTCATCATCGCCTGCCCTTGCGCGCTCGTCATCTCCACCCCCGTCACCGTGGTCTCGGGGATCGGGGCGGCCTCCAGGCGGGGCATCCTGGTGAAGGGCGGGGCGGCGCTCGAGGCCGCCGGCCGCATAAAGGCGCTGGCCTTCGACAAGACCGGCACGCTGACGGAGGGTCGCCCGGTCGTCTCCCGCGTCGTGGTCCTGGACGGCCGGGACGAGGCCGAAGCGATAGGGCTCGCCGCGGCCCTGGAGCGTCGCTCGGAGCATCCGCTGGCGCACGCCATCTTGAAGGCGGCGGAGGGATACGAGACGGGTGCCCTGCCGCGCGTCGAGGGCTTCCGGTCGGTGGCGGGGCGGGGCGCCGAGGGCAGGGTCGCGGGGAGGCGATACGCCATAGGCAGCCCCCGGCTCTTCGCCGAGGCGGGCATCCCGCTGGACGGCGCGAGGGGGGCGCTCGAGGGAGTGGAGCAGGACGGCGAGACGCCGGTGGTCCTGGGCGACGAGCACGGGCCCATCGCCGTCTTCGGGCTCGCCGACGCCGTGCGGCCCGAGGCGAGGGCCACGATCTCGGCCCTCCGGGAGGCCGGGGTCGGGGAGATCGTGATGCTCACGGGGGACGCCGAAGCCCCCGCCCGCAGGACGGCGGAGGCGCTGGGCATAAGATACAGGGCGCGGCTCCTCCCCGAGGACAAGGTCGAGGCCGTGCGCGGGCTCGTGGCGGAGCACGGCTCCGTGGGGATGGTCGGCGACGGCGTGAACGACGCGCCCGCGCTCGCCGCCTCCTCCGTCGGCTTCGCGATGGGGGCGGCCGGGTCCGGCGTGGCGCTGGAGACGGCGGACGTGGCGCTCATGCAGGACGACCTGCCGAAGCTCGCGGAGGCGGTGAGGCTCTCCCGCGCCGCCGAGGGGATCATCAAGCAGAACGTCCTCGTCTCGGTGCTCGTGAAGGGGCTCTTCGTCCTGCTGGCGCCCTTCGGCCTCGTCGCACTGTGGCTCGCCGTCCTCGCTGACATGGGCACCTCCATCGCCGTCACGCTCAACGGCCTGAGGCTCTTCCGGGCCCGCGGCGACGGACGGGGCGCGCGCTGATGGCGCTCGCGGCCCTGACCCTCTACGCGCTCTACGCCGCGCGGGCCCTCGGGGGGCGGGCGCTCCTGCAACTCCGGCGCACCGGCTCGACGGGGATCGCCGGGATCAAGGGGCGGCCGGGCTCCGTCGAGTGGAGCGGGGGCGTGCTGTTCGTCGCCGCCTCGCTGCTCTTCCTCGCCGCCCCGGTGCTGGACCTCGCCGGCTTGCTGCGGCCCGTCGCCGCCCTGGACGGCCCGGCGGGGCACGCCCTGGGGTTCATGCTGTACTTCGCGGGCCTCGCCGGACCGCTCGTCTCCCAGCTCGTTATGGGCGCCTCCTGGCGCGTGGGGGTGGATCAGGCCGAGAAGACGAAGCTCGTCACCGCCGGTCCCTTCGCGCTCGTGCGCAACCCGATCTTCTCGAGCACCGTCGCGGCCTTTGTGGGGATAACGCTCGTGCTGCCGAACGCCGCGGCCCTCGTGGGGCTCGCGGCGATGTTCGTCTCGGTCGAGACGCAGGTCCGTATGGTCGAGGAGCCTTACCCCATCCGTGCGCACGGCGCCGGTTACGCGGCCTATGCCTCGCGTGCGGGGCGCTTCGTGCCGGGGCTGGGGCGCCTGGAGAGGGGTGGTACGCGGTGAGCGGGGTGTACGAGCGGCTCGAGGGCTGGGCGAAGAAGCTCAAGGCGGAGGTGTACGCGCTGTACCTGGCTTACCGGGACCCGCGGGTGCCGCTGTACGCCCGGGTGTTCGCCGCGGTCGTCGTCGGGTACGCGTTCAGCCCGATAGACCTGATCCCCGACCCCATCCCCGTCCTCGGGTATCTGGACGACCTGGTGCTCGTCCCCCTTGGGGTGGCGCTCGCGATACGCATGATCCCGGCGCCCGTGCTCGCCGAGTGCCGTGCGAAGGCGCGGGGGGCCATGGCCGGCGGCAAGCCGGTAAACAAGGTGGCGGCCGTCGTGGTGGTGGCCGTCTGGCTCTCCCTCGCGGCGCTGGCGGTCTTTCTCTTCGCGGCGTGGATGCGGCCGTAGACGGTCTTCCGCGGGCCCTTCCGGTGGTCGGATTTTCTTGTGCTAGGATGGGCAACGCCCGTCCGGAACGCGCGGGCCCGGCGCCCGCCGGCCTTTCGGGCGGGACCGTGCAGGAGCAAGAAGAGAGGTAGGGAGTTGGGCAAGAGCAGGGGTGCGCAGGGCCAGCAAGCGACGGGCGGTGGGCCCTCCAGGACGACGATCATCATCGGCCTGGTGGTCCTCGCATTCCTCGGGGGTTTCGGCGCGCTGGTCTGGTTGGACAGCAGCCAGAGCTCCGGGCCGCCGGACGGCGTCGAGGAGTTCGACGTCTCCGCCGGAGCGGGCAACCATACCCAGGACCCCGTGGACTACGAGCAGAGCCCCCCGGTCGGCGGGGCGCACAACGACGTCTGGCAGAACGCCACCTTCTACGAGGAGCCGATCCGCAACGAGAACGCGGTCCATACCCTGGAGCACGGGGCGGTCTGGATCACCTACTCTCCCGACCTCCCGCAGGAGGGGAAGGACAGGATAAGGGAGCTCGTCGAGGGCCGGGACTGCCTGATGGCGAGCCCCTACCCCGACCTGCCCGGGGGCACCCCGATCGTGGCTTCGGCGTGGGGCAAGCAGCTCGCCTTCGAGAGCGCGGACGACGAGGCCCTGCAACAGTTCATCCAGGCCTACCGGCGCGGCCCCCAGACCCCGGAGCCGGGCGCGGCCTGCACCGGCGGGACGGCGGAGACCGTCTAGGATGAAATCGGCGAGCCCCCGCCCCACCGTCGCGAGCCGGGAGAGGAACACGGCCTCCTCCCGCGGCAGGGAGGTCCTGATCCTCGCCGGGCTCCTGGCCGGGGTCGCCCTGCTCGGGGCGGCGCTCGCCAGCGTCTACCTCGGCCTCTCGTACAGGCCCCCGGACGGCGACTCGGCCGAGGCCGGGTTCGCCCGGGACATGGCCGTCCACCACGCCCAGGCCGTGCAGATGGCCGAGATCATCCAGCGCAGGACCGAGAGCGACGAGATAAGGCAGCTGGCCACGGACATCTCCCTCACGCAGCAGGGCCAGATCGGCCAGATGCAGGGCTGGCTCGCCGCGTGGCGCCTGCCGCAGACCGGGGAGGAGGCCCCGATGTCCTGGATGGGCCACCCCACCGAGGGCTTGATGCCGGGGATGGCAACGGGCGAGGAGATAAGCGCCCTCGAGGCCCTGCCGCCCGACGAAGCCGACAAGCAGTTTCTGCGGCTCATGATCCCGCACCACGAGGCCGCCATCCCCATGGCCGAGGCCGTCCTCGCCGAGACCGGCCGGCCGGAGGTCGAGCAGCTCGCGGGCGCGATCGCCGCCTCGCAGCGGGGCGAGATACAGGTCATGCAGGACCTCCTGAGGGAACGCGGTGCCGCCCCCGCCGAGGAGGCCGCCCCCCACGGCGGGGACCACGAGCATTAGGGGAGGGCTCCCCGGCTAGTCGCGCCGGACGACGCCCTGGCGCCAGGCGTAGACGGCGGCCTGGGTGCGGTCGGCGAGGTGGAGCTTGCCGAGGATGTTCGAGACGTGGCTCTTCGTCGTCTTCTCGCTGATGTAGAGGCGGCCGGAGATCTCCGCGTTGGAGAGCCCGTCTGCGATGAGCCGTAAGACCTCGAGCTCCCTCTCCGAGAGGTTTTGGAAGACATTCGGCTCCGCGCCCTTGGCGCCGTGCAGCTCCCGCACCACCCGTGCCGCGACCCTCGGGTGGAGGATCGCCTCGCCCACTGCGGCCTTGCGGACGGCGTCGGCCAGCTCCTTCGGCCCCACCTCCTTGAGCACGTAGGAGAGGGCGCCGGCCCGGATCGCGGGGAAGACGTGCTCGTCGTCGTGGTAGGAGGTGAGGACAACGACGTTCGTGCGCGGCGAGATCGCCCTGAGGCGGCGCGTCGCCTCCACGCCGTCCATGCCGCCCGGCATGATCAGGTCCATCAGCGCCACGTCGGGGGCGTGCTCGGCGGCGAGCCTCACGGCCTCCTCCCCGCTCCCCGCCTCGGCGACGACGGTGATGCCGGGCTGCGTCTCGAGGAACGCCCGCACCCCGCGCCGCACGAGCTCGTGGTCGTCCACCAGCAACACGGTCACCGACTCGCTCATCTTCTCCCCTCTCCCATAACCCCTCCCAGCGGGCAGAAGCAGATGACCCGCGTCCCCGCGCCCGGCGCGCTCTCGATGTCCACGTACCCTCCCAGGCCCCTCATCCTCTCGCCCATGCTCTCGAGGCCGAAGCCGCCGCTGGGCTTGCCCGGGTCGAAGCCGCGCCCGTCGTCGGCGACCTCGAGGGTGAGGGCGTCGGGGCCGTAGGAGAGGTCCACCTGCACCCCTGTAGCCTTGCTGTGCTTGGCGACGTTCGCGAGGGCCTCCTGCGCCACCCGGAAGACCGCCTGCTCGACCTCCAGGGGCGTCTCGCGCTCGCCGCGGACGCGGACCTCGGCCGGGATCTCGCTGCCCCGCGACCAGGCCGCGGCGTAGTCGCGGAGGGCGCTGGCGAGGCCCTTCCCCTCGAGGGCGGCCGGGCGCATCTCGTGGATCAGGACGTTGAGCTCCTTCTGGGTGCCGCGCACGAGCTCCTCGGCCTGGGCGAGATGCGCCTCGGCGGCGTCCCTGTTGTCCCGGATCAGGGCTCGCGCGGCGGCGACCTGGAGGGAGGTGGCGAAGATCTGCTGCTTGACGGAGTCGTGTAGGTCTCGGGCGAAGCGGTTGCGGGTCTCCAGGGTGGCGAGCTCGCCCCTGGTCTGCATGAGGGCTTCGAGCTCGGCGGCCATCGTGTTGAGCTCGCGGGAGAGCTGCCCGAGCTCGTCCCTGGAGCGGTCCTCGACGGTGACGGAGAAGTCTCCCCCGCTCCACCTCTGGGCCGCCCGCGCCAGCCTGCGCAGGCGCCGGGTCAGGCCCCACGCCGTCAGGAAGCCGAAGAGCGTGCCGAGGAGGGCGGCGGGGAGCATCAGGAGGATCGCGCTTATGCCCACCCCGATCAGGAGCGCCCCGGTGAGGTTCGGCACCCGGACCGTCCCGACGAGCGCGCCCGCGACCCGCCCGTCGTCGTCCTCTAGCGGCACGACGGTCAGCATCCTCCCGCCGGTGTTGGCGGAGAGGCGCCTGGAGCTCTCCTCGCCCGCCAGCGCCGCCTCCACGAGCGGGGCGAGGCCGGCGACGCTTCCGGCCTCGAACCTCTCGCCCTCCGGGAACTCCTGAAGCTCGGGGGCGGAGACGAGCAGTTGCCGCTCCTCGTCGATCACGAAGAGCGAGCCCCCGCCCGGCCCGACCTCGAGGCTCGTGGGGTCGTCGCGCTGCGGCCCGGTCCCCAGAAGCTCCGGCTCGCCCGTGAAGTCCGCGAGCTCCGCCCGCAGGGCGTCGACGTCCGGCGGCGTCTCGTCGATGTGCTCCTCCAGGCGGGGCGCCAAGCCGTCCCTCACCTGCTGGGCGGCGAGCGTCGGCGGCAGGTTCGAGTTCAGGAGGGCCACCACCGCGCTCACCACGAGCAGCTCGAGCGCGAGCAGGGCGACCACGGTCACGAGCGTGTAGCTGAAGGTCAGCTTCCACCGCAGCCGCCGCAAGGAGAAGATGTTGCGCTTCATGGGCCCTTTCCCCGGAGCATCGTCCGGTCAGTCTACCGGCAAGCCCCGAAACCCACATCGTCCCCGAGACGCATCGCGGCTCCGTCCGCGGGACGATCCTGGACCGCGCGGGCGAAGCGAGCCGGACGGCGTAGGGGTGGCGAGCCTCGCAAACCCCGTACCCTCCATACCGCCCCCGCCGGTGGTCCTTGCGTCGAGGAACACATGGGACACGAGGCGTGGCACCTAGCCGCGGTCGCGCTCCAGCAGGAGCATCATGACGACGCTCGCGAGCAGGAGGTCCTCCTCCGTCTCTGAGAAGTCGCCGAGCTTCTCCAGGCGGAACCTGCTCTCGAGGAGGGAGCGCTCCTTCTTGAGGCGGAGCACCGTCTCGCCGCCGAGCTCGACGCGGTACGCGGGGTTGAAGAAGAGGCCGCCGAGCGCGTCACCGAACGGGACCGACTCGAGCAGGCCGTCGGCCACCTTGACCCAGGGGTTCTCTTCCCGGATGCCGCCGATCTCCTTGCCGCCCGCGTTCGTGACGGAGTAGGCGCTCTTCCACAGCGACCTTACGCCCCGGCGCCTGACGTGGCCGAGGGGCCGCCCGTCCGGCGCGGTCACGGCGTAGCTCGCGCCGAAGTCCAGGACCCTGTCCGCCTTCAAGCGGAACAGCGCCTCGCGCTGCCCCTCGTCGCGGTAGACGGTGACGTCTTCCCTGAGCTTGAACTTCTTTTTGCGGACGTAGGCGACCTGCCGGCCGGAGGCGTCCACCACCCCGACCCGCGTCCCGATCGTGACGATCTTGAAGCTCAGATCCAGCGGGTAATCTCGCATGAAGCGGCCTCCTCCACGGGGTTGCCCCGTTCGAGTCTTTGCCCACGAGGACGGGCGGGGGCCCGGCGCGGCGCGCCCCCGCCTATCTCCTGCTCCTCGCCCTCTCCTAGCGGGAGATCAGGTCGGCGATCAGGGGGTAGCGGTACTCGCCGTACTTGTTGACCTTGTACGCGGCGTAGGCGCCGTGGACGAAGGGGACGAGCGTCACGAGGGCCATCACGGGGATCAGGAGGAAGCCGATCAGGACGATCGTCAGCACCCCGGTGACCACCCAGCCGGCCCCCAGGATCGCGAGCCACGCCACCTGGTACCAGACGGACTGGAGCGCCTGGAACGCGACCCTCTCCGAGCGGTCCTTGTAGACGAGCCAGATCACCAGCGCCACGACCGGCCCGAGGAAGCCCGTGAAGAGGTTCGCGAAGACGCTCAGGTGGGCGAGCGCCGACCAGGTCCTCTCCTCGCCCTCGCTCATCGCCTGCGGCCCGGGGGCCGGCCCGATCGACCCCTCCGGCATCCCGTAGTTCTGCTTCTCTGCCTCCATGTCCCTTCCTCCTCTGCGGTGGCTTGCGGCTTACGATGAAACTGTATTCCTGGCCGCGCGCCCGGGCATCGGTCCGGAGGAGGAAAGCGGGTGGGTCCCGGGGACCATCCCCTGCGCCGAAGGGCCTGTGCTACGATCAGCGCGGCCGTGAAAGTACCTCCCGCGCACACCCCCGCCTCGTCCCCGGAGCCCCGCCCCCGGTGAGCCGCCGGACCGCGTTGCTCGGCGCTCTCGTACTCGCCCTCGCGGTCTTCGCCGTGGACCAGGGCTTGAAGAGGCTCGTCGAGGGCTCCATGCGCCTGGGGGAGAGCATCCCCCTGATCGACGGCGTGCTCCACCTCACGTTTATCAAGAACCCGGGCGGGGCCTTCGGCATCCTCGGAGGGCAGGCCGGCATCTTGCTGCTCGGCAGCGCCGTCGCCGTCGCGTTCGTCCTGTGGATGCTCCTAGCGGGCGAGCCCACGCGGGCGACGACGGCGGGGTGCGGGCTCATCCTGGGCGGCGCCGCCGGCAACCTCGTCGACCGCATCCTCGAGGGCGAGGTCACGGACTACGTCGACCTCCGCGTCTGGCCGATCTTCAACGCAGCCGACGTCGCGATCGTGCTCGGCGTCGGCCTCCTGCTCCTTGCCGCCCTCCGCCCCGAGGGCGACGCGAAACCTTCCAAGGAAGCGGCCCCCTAGAGCTTCGGGACGCGATCCCTTCCGCCGGCGGGAGCCCGCCCTCAGGGGATCACGGTCGGCTGGTCGCCGACCATCCGCCAGGGGCCGTCGTGGAGGACCCATGCCGCGACGTAGCGCGCCGCGTAGTCGAAGGGCCCGCGTTCGTCCCCCTCGCCCTCCAGCGCCCGACGACGACGGCGGTGGAGCCGTGGACGCGGACGCGATGCTCGTCGCTGCGCGACTCGTCCCGGCCGCGCTCGCCCGAGCGGAGGGAGGAGAGGACCTGCTCCCTGTCCACGCACCTCCCCTCCGCGTCGACCCCGAGGTAGTGGGGCGACATCAGGCGGTCCAGCGCCCCGGCGTCGAGCCGCTCGCGCTCCGCCCGGAGGACCTGACGGACGGCACGCTCGTCCACCCGCCCGGCCCTCTCCTTTGTTGGCGGCCTAGGACTCGACCGGCGAGACGAAGACCGTAGCGCCCCCGTTGGCGAAGTTCGGGATGTCGTCGGTCGCGGCCTGGCCCTCGGGGGACGAGAGGCTCTCCTGCATCACGGAGGCGTTCTCGAACCAGAGCTCGGCGATCCGGTGGTAGGGCGGGGTCCCGCCGTCGGGCGCGGCGACCCTGCCGGACTCGAACCGCTGCACGTTCGGGATCCTGGCGGCGAGGGGCATGTGGCTCTCGGCGTAGTATTCCTCGAACGCGTCCGGGTCGTCCGGAAGACCGTAGAGCACCGTGAGCTTGACCATCAGTCGACTCCTTCCGTCGGGGGGCGTGCCGTCTAGCCCTGGATCAGCTTGTCGTAGACGGCGCGGTACCTGCGGAGGGTCTGCCTGAGCTCCTCCGTCTCGTCCCGGTCCTGGCCCTCGCCGCCGTCGTTCCGGCTCGCGCGGGAGACGACGGCGGCCCGGACGCGCCGGGCCTCGCGGTAGTCGTCGGCGACCTCGGGGTGCATGACGGCGAGCGCGCGCTCCGTCTCCTCGTCGCTCTGGGCCGGGTCGGCGACGAAGTTGCGCTCCTCCAGGAGATCCGTGACGGTCCGATCCGCCATCTCGACGGCCCGCTCGGGGTTGTCCACGAAGACGCGCTCGACCTCCTGCATGCGCCCCTCGTAGCGCTGGCGGGAGTCCCCGGAGAGGGGCGTGACCTGGCGCTCGACCCGCCCGCGCCGCCTCCGGAGCTCGCTCTCGGCCTCCTCCTCCGAGCCCCGCTCCTGGGCCGTCCGCTCGTACTCGGAGCCGAACTCTTGCCGGGTCCTCTCCCGCCGCTCCTCGTTTCTGCGCGCCCTGCCCCGGCGCGAGACGAGGTAGACGATGAGCAGCGCGATCAGGACGAGCACCACGAGGCCGACGATCAGGCCTACGCCGCCAATGGCTTCCAAAGCACCACCTCCAGAAACGGTTTCAGAAGTATGTTACCCATCCCGCTACCTTCGTAACGTGATGAAACCCTGGCCCTAAACCACCTCGCGGAGCTCGCCGGTCTTCACGTCGTAGACCGCGCCGTGGACCTCTATGTCGTCGGGGATAAGCTCGGAGGCCCGGATCGTCTCGACGTCCTCGCGCACGCCGCCTTCGAGGTCGGAGAACGGGAGGAAGTCCCGCCCGGAGGCGTCGACGCCGAGGTCTTCCCGTATCTTCGCGGCGAGGTCCTCGTTGCTGAAGGTGAGCATGCCGCAATCGGTGTGGTGTATGACCACGATCTCCTCGGTACCCAACAGGCGCTCGGAGATGACGAGGGAGCGGATGGCGTCCTCCGAGACGCGCCCGCCGGCGTTGCGGATCACGTGCGCGTCCCCGAGCTCCAGCCCGAGGAACGCCTCCGGGTGGAGCCTCGCGTCCATGCACGTCACCACCGCTACCTTTCGGGCCGGCGGTGTCACGAGATCCCCCTTGTCGAACCCCGCTGCGTACTGTTGGTTCGCCCGCTTGAACTCCTCGAAACTCGCCACGGATAATCCTCCCAAGCCGGTTTTTGCTCGGGGATCATCCTACAGGAAGCGCGGGTCTCTGGCGGCCTCCGGGGGGAGTTAGCGGACCCTCTGGCGCCTGGAGCTGTAGCGGGAGCGGTTGAAGAGGCGGTCGAGGTAGTGGTCGGCGACGTAGGCCCCGGCGGCGCCCCCGACGACGCCGAGGACGATGTCGAAGATCGTGTCCGGGATGGCGTGGTCTATGCTCGCCTCGGGGAAGAGGAGGTCCAGCACGATCTCAACTCCCTCCCACGCGGTCGCGCCGACGAAGCCGATCACGACGCCCGTTATCACCGCGTGGCGGGGGGTATCGAAGAACTCGTCGTCTCCGCCGAAGCGGTAGACGATCTCGGCCGTGATCGCGACGAGGGTGAACGGGGTGACGACGTGCGCTATCTCGTCGTAGAGCGGCACGGGCTCGAAGATGTCCCAGATGAAACCGGCCCCGTTCAGGACGATGCAGAACAAGATCAGATAAACGACCCACCTGCGCGGCATGCGGCACCTCCTCCCTCGTCGACAGGAGCCCTGCGTGACCGCGGGCCCCAGCGGTAAGCTACCCTGCGGTAGTGGCGCCTACACCGACCGCGCCGAGAGAGTTGGAGGAGGAGCATGACGAGCGGCTACATACCGGCCTCCGGGGAACCGGACCCCGACGACATCCTAAAAGCCCTGAGGGAGGCCCTGCGCCGGGACCCCGCGCTCAAGGAGCGCTCGCCCGAGGAGGTTTCGCGGGAGCTCGCGAGGGCCGGGCACCTGCGGCAGGAACCCTCCCCCACCCTCGTCGCCGAGATGCTGGGAACCGTGGAACGGGAAGGATAGCGGCAAGGACGACGTGCCACGGACGATCCGGAAAGAGGGAGCGATGAGCGAGGAGAACAGGGAGCGGGAGCCGATGAACCCGGGCGACGAGGTCCCCCCCGGGACGGTCTACTCCGGCGAGGATCTCTGCCCGGAGTGCAGCGGGAGCGGCGAGAAGGACGGCGAGGAGTGCCCCAACTGCGGCGGCACGGGCAAGGTCACGGAGCCGGTGGGAGGGGCCTAGGGGCGGCTCCCCCTACCCCACCTCGTGGTGGAGCCGGCAGCGGGCCTCGTAGTGCTCGGCGGCCCCGACGAGGATCGTGGGGGCGGAGGCGGGGGCGGGCTTCCCGTCTATGAGGCGCTGGGTCCTGGAGGCGTCCCGGCCGCAGCGGGCGCAGATGGCCCTGAGCTTCACGACCTCGTCGGCGACGGCGAGGAGGTCGGCCATCGGTCCGAACGGCTCCCCCCTGAAGTCCTGATCGAGGCCCGCCGCGACCACCTCGTAGCCTGCGTCGGCGAGGCCCTGCAACACCTCCAGAACCCCCCGTCGAAAAACTGCGTTTCCTCGACGGCCACGATCTCCGTCTCGGGCTCGACGGAGGAGAGGAGCTCGGCGCTGGACGAGACGGCGACGGCGGCGGCTCGGGGCCCGCGTGCGAGCGGATCTCCTCGGGCTCCGAGCGGGTCTCCAGGGCGTGCTTGAAGACCTGGACGCGCTTTCGGGCGTAGAGGGCGCGGCGGATCCTCCGGATCAACTCCTCCGTCTTCCCCGAGAACATCGAACCCACGACGACGGTCAGCGATCCTATGCGCCGAGGGGCTGTCGAAGCATCTGCGGTACCCATGACGCGGCGATTATACCGGCACCCCGATCTCGGGGACGTTGGGTCCTCTACACCGCCTTCTCGACGTCCCTGACGAGGATGCGCCCGCCGGAGCCCGTACCCTTTACGACCGAGAGATCCAGGCCCAACTCCTCCGCCCGGCGCCGGGCGGCGTCGGTGGCCTCCACCGGCTCCGCTGGCGACGCAGCTTCTCCGCCGAGAGCGTTCCCGTCCTCGTCGAGCACCCCCTCCACGACCCTGCCGGACTCGTCCCGCGCCCGCCCCACGAGCCGCCCCCGCTCGTCGACGTACTCCTCCTCGATCCCAAGCTCCGCGAGGCCGCCGGGGTCTCCCGTCCCGTCCGGCGCGCCCTGCGCTTCGTTCGGGGACTCGTGGGCGGGGCCCGGTCTCGACGTCCCGCCGGCGGCATGGGCCCTCCCCCCTACGACGTCGTCGACGGGTCCCGCCGACCTCAGCATGTTCTGGGCGAGCTCGGGGTCTCGTTGCAGGGCGGTCAGGACCTCGCTGAAGATGGTCCGCACGTTGTCGAGCCGGGCCTTCAACTGGGCCTGAACCTCGACGCCCTGAAGCTCGATCTTCGCCGTGCCGACCTCCGCCTCGATGCCGACGTTGATCTTGACCATGTCGCCGAGCTCGGCACCGAACGAGACCCGCGCGCGAAGGTCCTCGACCTCCAGCTCGAGCTCCTCCACGTTGAGCACCGGCACGTCCAGCAGCACGTCGGGGTCGCCGACGCTCTCCCCGTGATCGCCGGTCGTGGGGGGAGACTGCCCTTCGGGCTCCCGGGCCTCACCGGCTCGGCGCAACGGGCGTTCCTTCTCCCTGGGTTCAGAGCTTTCGGGTGGCATGCCTCCCCGCCTCCGTAGGACGTTTGCCTGATTCTCTCGTGCCCCGCCACCTGGCCGCATAAACGTCGGCGCAACAGTATCCGCGGCGCCCGCGTCCGGCCGCTACTCACGTGCTTTATGCGACTAACATTCCCTTCCGCAGGGTACAACACGAGACGACGTGAAGCAGCGACGGGGGAGTCCGAGCGAGGGGCAACCCCTGGTGGGAGGGTCTCGATGACTCAAGGAAACCAGCAGCAGGCGCAGCAGCAGCAAGCCCGGCAACAACAGCAGCAGCAGCAGCAGGCGCAGCAACAGCAGTTGAGCCCCGCGCAACGGTTGGGGCGAGCCCTGACCGGGATCAGAAGGGTTCAGAACCTGCTCGAGCTCAACTTCCCGAACCAGGAGCAGGCCATCAGGATGCAGCGAGAGGCCGGGGACCTGGTGTGGGCGGAGATCCAGAGGATGCAGCAGCAACAGCAGAACCAGGGTTGACCCTCCTCCACGGCGGGAAGACGCCTCCATTAACACCGGCGGGCTCGAAGATACTTTAGAAGATCACGCCTCTCCGAGGACCAGCGTTTCGTCACTCCGGGTGCATGAGCGACGCCTGATGTACCCGGGCTTGTAGAACGCTCTCGCTATCGCGGGCGCGGTCGGTTTTCGAGGGTCTTTCCGCGCAGGCCCGCTACGTACCCGCGGCGAGCTCCGCGGCCGGGCCTGCGCCCTCGGCTGCGTGACGCTCTCACTCCTCGAGCATCTCGGCGGCCATTCTTTCTGCTTTGCGGTCTGCGTGGAGCTTCATGTCTCCGCCGGCGTCCGTGTCCTCCGTCATCTGGCTCTTCATCTCGTCAGCCTTACGCTCCGCGTGCAGGTGCACGTCGCCTTCGGCGCCCGTGTCCTCGGTGATCCTGCGTCCCAGGTCCTCGTGCGCGCGACGGGGCTCTATGCCGAGGGGCATGTCCTCGCCCATCTCCCCGCCGCCGTACGCCGCCTCCTCGAGTGGTACCCCGCTCGAAAGCTCGGCCGACGCCATCGACGGCGAGGACTCCATCGACGGCATGGATCGCGACGACTCCATCGACGGCATCGAGTCCTCCCTGAGGCTGGGCAGGGGGCGCGGCTCGACGTCGCCGACCTCGATCCTTCGCTTGACCTCCTCCGCCCGGCGCTTGGCCTCCTTGGCGAGAAGCTCGGCCTCCCGCATCCTCCCGTTCAAGCGTTTCTTGACCCCGTCCGCCCTGCTGATCGCCCGCCGCTTCCGCCGCTCCTGCTCGCGCATGCTCACGCCATCGACCACCTCTCTGTAAGGGGGAATGCACCGGAACGGGCGCCGTTAGTCGTCACGCGGCCTCCTCGTCTTCGGCGGTTTGGGCGGCTTGCGGGGCCTCGGCGGCCTCTCCCTCGCGGCGGCACCGTCCGCGCCGTCCCCGAAGCTCACGTTCACCTGTATGCCGGCGTCCGACAGCTTGGAGATGCGGTCGAGGTTTAGGCCGAGGAGCCTGGCGACGCGGGCCAGGTCCTCGCCCCGAAGCTGCCGGCCCTTCCCTTCGGGCGTTCCGGTACCCTCGCCGGAGAGGTCGGCGAGCTTCCCGAGCAGGTCCGAGAGGTTCACCGAGCGGCTGGTCCGGGCGCCGGAGGCTACGGGCGAGCCCGGACGCCCCGGCGATGAGGGCCGGGACCGGCCGTCGTACTCGCGCCGCTTCTCGGGGCTGGAGAGCACCGCGTAGGCCTGCTGGATCTCCTTGAAGCGCTCCTCGGCGGCGGGGTCGTCCGGGTTCGCGTCGGGGTGGTACTTGCGGCCAGCCTGCGGTAGGCCTTGCGGATGTCGTCGCCGGACGCCCCCTTCGGCACGCCCAGCCTCTCGTAGGGGTCCTTGCTCGGCACCCTCCACCGCCTCTCCGTCGCTACGAAACTGCGTCTCCGTGCTCGCCGACCGGCTCCGAGGGTCTCCCCGCACGCCGGCATGCCCGGTCCGGCATCCGGCGAGCCGCCTACCTTTCTCCGTCCTCCGGGGACCGCTTCAGCTCTCGCACCCTCCGTTCGAACTCCTCCGCCGAGCTCGAGTTCTTGAAGGCCCAGGCCAGGTCCCTGATGTTTCCTTCGTTGGACCTCACGAAGACCATGGCCTGCTTGAGGGGCATGTCCTCGAAGGCAGCCACCGCGAGGCCCGCGACGTCCATCGGGTCGGCGACGCCGGCTTTCTCGCACATCGCGAGCATGCGGGCCGTCTTCACGAGGCGCTCCTTGTAGTCGCGCATCGTCGCCTGCCCATCCCTTGCGCTACCGGTCATGCGGCTCCTTTCGCGCTCTCGTGCGGAGAGGAGCCGGCCCGCGCGGGGCCAGGCTCCTCTCGCTCCCATCCTCGCCGGGGAAGAGGTTCACGCTCCGCCCCGGGTCAACCCCCGTTCGCGGCGCTCACGACGTCCTTTACCGTGATCCGTCCCTCCGCGCCAGAGCCCTCGATCCCGGAGAGGTCCACGCCCAGCTGCTCGGCCTTCTGCTTGGCCGCGTGCGTGGCGTTCGGCTCCTCCTCGCCCGAGCCGTCTCCCCCGCCCGTGACCCCTTCCGTCGTCTCGCTGGCCGTCTCGGTGACCTCCTCGACGGTGTCCCCGAGGTCGGGGAGCTTCAGGTCGAGGATGCTCCCGTCGGGCCCGATCTGCAGGCTTATCAGGGCGCCCGACTCGTCCTTGACGGTGCGCGTCGTCTGCCCCTCCTCGTTGCTGGACTCCTCGTAGCCCTCCGCCGCCGGGAGATCGGTGACGGTCCCCGTTATGTCCTCGTCCACGAGCTCGCCGGACTCGTCGAGGGTGGTCTCGATGATGTTGCCGGACTCGTCCACGGTGCGCTGGACCGTCTGCCCCGCGTCGTTGACGGTCTCGCTCAGCAACTGGGTGCCCGGCGCCAGATCCTGCGCCGCGCCTGCCGCCTCGTCCACCGCCTGGCCGGCCGTGTCCGCGACCTGGCCCAGGGCCCCCGTGGCCCCGTCTACCGCACCCCCGCCGCGTCCTGCGCCTGCTGGGTCGCGCCGTCCGCGGCGTCCTGCGCGCCCTGTACCGCCTGGCCGGCGGCCTCCTGGGCCCCGTCGAGGGCGTCGTTCACCGTGTCCTCGACGCCCTGTTCCTGGGCGGCCTGATCCAGCGAGTCGATAATCCCCGAGTAGGAGTCCACGAGCTCCTGGATCTGCGCCCGCGCGTCCTCCTGGGCCTCCGGAAGCTGCTCCAGCAAGCCCTCCAACTGCGAGCGGCTGCTCTCGAGCTGGCCCTTGGCCTGCCCGAGCGAGTTGCCGTAGAAGTCCTTCGCGCTGTTCACGGCCTGCTCCTGGATCTGCTGCATCAAGCTTTGTACGCCCTGTGTCATGGTGCTCCCTTTCCTTGAGGTCCCTGCTTCCCGGTTGCTCGTCTCCCGAACGGTGCTTACGTGACCACCGTCATCCTCCCCCTTCTCTCCTGTCGGACCCGTCGCCCGCGAGCTTGCCGGCGATCCTCAAGCGAACCCTGGAGTTCCGGTAGGTGACGCCGCTTGTGACCTCGTCGGGCAGGTTCTCCCGCTCGGTGCCCGACACGAACTCGCGCCCGGGACTCCCCAAGGCCCGGGTAGACGTCTCCGGCACCTCCTCGAAACGCAACTTGCGGGCCTTCACGCGGGCGGAGATCTCCACGTCCGGGTTCTCGATCCGGTCGAGCCGCTTCTTCTCCGGCTTCATAGCTTCACGACGTCCTGGATGGTGATGAGCCCGTTGGCGCCGGAGCCCCTGATGCTCGTCAGGTCGACGCCCAGCTCCTCGGCCCTGCGCCGCGCGGCGTTCGTGGCCCTCGGCCCGCCGTCGGTCCCCTCACCCCCTCCGTCCTGACCGTTACCCTCCGACCCGTTCCCCGCCGCGATGCCCCCCGACGCGTCGTCGCCGAGCTCCGAGGCCCCGTCGACGACGTCTCCCGCCGGGGACTCGACGAGCCTGTTCACGTCGCGGACGGTGATGGATCCGCCGGACCCGGTGCCCTCTACCTCCGAGAGGTCCACGCCGAGGTCGTCCGCCCTCCTCCTGGCGGCGTCGGAGGCCTTCGGCGGCTCCGCGCCGTCTTCCTCGCCGGCGGCCGGCTCGGAGGCGCCGACCACCGCGGCCGTCTCCTCTTCGCCGGCGCCGCCCACGCCCTCGACCGCCCCGGGCGCAGGAGCCGCCCCGTTCGTCGCGTGGTCCTCTCCCTCAGCCCCGGCTTCCCCCGCCGCTTCGGCGCCCTCGGGCTCCTCGGCCTCCGCCTCGGGGGCGTCTCCCGCCGCCTCTTCGAGCGCCGCCTCGATGCTCGCGTAGCCTTGCGTTAGCTCGCCGATCAGGGCCTCCAGGGCCTCTTCGTCGCCGCCGGGGAGCCGCTTCGGCAGCCCTTCCAGCGTGGCGCGGCTCTCCTCGACGCTGTGCTTGAGAGCGGCGATCGAGTCCTCGAAGTAACCGCGGGCGAGCGCCTCGTTCTGCTGCCGGACCGCCTGCCGCGACTCCTGGATCCCTCGCTCCAGCTTCTCCAACGCCCCCTCCGGAGAGCCGCCGGCGTCCCCCTGCCTCTTCAGGATCCTCCTCAACGGGTTGCTCGGCATCCCTGTCCTCCCCTCACCCTTGGCCCAGAACGTTCACGCCGAGCAAGTTCCCCCTGTCGTCCAGGATCTGCTCGACGACGACGCCGGACTCGTCCCTGACGCGGGTGGCGACCCGGCCCTGGTCGTCCAGGAACTCGTCCTCCACCGGGAGGTCCGAGAGGTTCCCGACCACGTCCTCGTCCACGATCTCGCCGTTCTCGTTCGTGACGGTCTCGATGATGTTGCCGGACTCGTCCACGGTGCGCTGCACCGTCTGCCCCGCGTCGTTGACGGTCTCGCTGAGCAACTCGTCGGGCCCGCCATCCGCCGCCCCGTTCGCCGCACCTTGCGCCTGTTCGGCGGCGCCACCGGCGGCGTCCTGCGCCCCCTGCACGGCCTGTCCGGCCCCGTCCGCCGCGTCCGTTGCCCCGTCGACGGCCTGGCTTGCCTGATCCCCCACACCTCCGACCGCATCTCCTGCTCCATCAGCAACCTGCCCGGCTTGCTGCGTCGCTTGTCCCGCGGCTTCGGTCGCCCCTTGGGCTGCTCCTCCCGCCGCATCCGTCGCTCCCTGCGCGACCTGTCCCGCCTGCTGCGTAGCCCCTCCGGCCGCGTCGCCCACCGCCTGGGTCGCCCCGCCTGCGACGTCACTCACTCCCCCGGCAGCCTGGCCTGCGGCCTCTCCCGCTCCCTGGACAGCATCTCCCGCGCCCTGTCCGACTTGGCCCGCGGCCTCTCCGGCCCCTTGAGCTGCCTGGCCCGCGCCCTCGCCGACCTGCTGCGTGGCCTGTCCGGCGCCCTGGCCTACCTCCCCAACGGCTTGCCCGGCACCGTCTCCAACCTGTCCGGCGGCCTCTCCCGCTCCTTGACCAACCTCCTGGGCAGCTTGACCGGCGCTCTCTACCGCCTGACCTGCTCCTTGACCAACTTCTCCTGCGGCCTGACCGGCGCCCTCACCGACTTCACCGACGGCTCGTCCCGCGCCTTCACCGACCTGACCGGCGGCTTGCCCCGCTCCCTGGCCGACCTCGCCGACCGCCTGGCCGGCGCCTTGTCCTACCTCGCCGACGGCCTGCCCCGCGCCGCCGCCTACGTCCTCGACCGCGGAGCCGGCGCCCTCGCCCACGTTCTCTACCGCCTCGCCGGTGCTCTCGACCGCTTGCCCGGCCCCTTCGCCCACGTCTTCGACGGCCGATCCCGCGCCCTCTCCGACGCTCTCGACCGCCTGACCCGTGCTCTCGACGGCCTGGCCCGCTCCCTCACCGACGTCCTGGACCGCGGAACCCGCGCCGGAGCCTACGTCTTCCACAGCGGAGCCTGCTCCGGAGCCCACGTCCTCCACGGCCGAGCCCGCCCCTTCGCCGACATCGGCCACGGCCGAGCCCGCGCCCTCGCCCACGTCCTCGACGGCGGAACCAGCGCCTTCGCCGATGTCCTCCACCGCGGACCCGGCACCCGCGCCGACGTCTTCGACCGCGGAACCCGCACCCTCTCCGATGTCTTCGACGGCCGACCCGGCACCCTCTCCGATATCTTCTACCGCCGAGCCCGCGCCTTCGCCGATATCCTCGACGGCGGAGCCCGCGCCCTGACCGATGTCCTGGACCGCGGAGTTGACGCCCTCGCCGACCAGGTCGCCCGCGCCCTCGCCTATGTCCTCCACCGCGGAGTTCAGGCCCTCGCCCACGAGGTCGCCCGCCCCGGAACCTATGTCCTCGACGGCCGAGTTGAGCCCCTCGCCTACCAGGTCCCCGGCGCCGGAGCCGATGTCCGCGACAGCGGAGTTGACGCCCTCGCCGACAAGCTGCCCCGCGCCCTCGCCGACGTCCTCGACGGCCGAGCCGACGCTGTCGACGAGCGACTGGATAATCTGGGGGTTCCTGTCTATGGTCGTCAGGACCCGGTCCAGGATGGCAGTCACGTTGTCCAGCCTGACCTTCAGGAGCGCCTGCGCCTCCACGCCCCGGATCACCAGCTTGACCCTGCCGAGAAAGACGTCCGCCCCGACCGAGAGCTCCACGAGGTCCAGCACCTTCGCGTGGAGCGAGACCTGCGCCCTGAGGTCGTTGAGCTCGAAGTTGATCTCATCCACCTTGACGACCGGAACGTCGAGCAGCACGTCGGGGAGGTTGGTGTTGCCGGCCGCGCTGTCCTCGGCGTACTCGAGCGTGTAATCCGCGTACTCCTGCTCCGGCACGGTCTTGTCGCCGGGGATGTTGCTCGCGAACCGGTACTCCTCGGGCTTCTGGACCGAGGTGCGGTTGTCGTTCTTGCGGACCGGCGTGCGGTCCCCGTCCTGCGTGGGGCTCGGCCGCGCCTCCGGCCCGGACCGCTGCCCCGACCCGTTCCCGTCCTTGGATCCCTGACCGTTCGCCTGTCGCTGCTGGTTCTCCGATGCCACCTTGTTCCTACCTCCGTCCCTGTGCGTTTCGCAACTGCGCGCCTTGCGTTCTACGGAGTTTTTCTGGCCGTTAGCCCCGAGAGTGATCCAAGAGGACCACTGCTTCGTACATGCGTCCTTTCCCTGGTATGACGTCGACCGCTCCCTCTCGGTTACGCCCGGCTCCTTCCGCGAGCGCCCTTGCGTGACGAGGACCGGAGACCGAGGTCGTATACGGGAGGGCGACCGAAACCGGTGCCGCCGGGCCCGTGGCGGGTTCCGGGTTGCGGAGGTCTCCGGTTTCGTCCCCAAGCCGGGCTCCGGTACGGACCGCGCCGAACGCCTCCTCGGTGAGCCCGCGGCATCTTCGCCCCTCGCTCATGGCGCCAGTGTACTTCGGTTGTGCCGAAAGTAGTTAAGTATAAGAAGGATCTAACGGGATACTCATGCGCCTCTTATCGTTGTGCGGCGCTCGGTCTTGAGAGGGGGAGATGGGGGTAAGATGGGGGCAAGATCAGGCTTTCGTCGTAAAGGAGAGCGAAACGGCATGGACATCGTGGATCCGTTTGCGGGGCTGAAGAAGGCCAAGGAAGACTACAAGGTCTACGACTCGCACTACGAGAAGATCGGCAAGGTGGACGACCTCCTCGTCGACGACCGGGACGAGGTGCTGTACGTCGGCGTGAAGATGGGCCTCTTCGGGACGAACTCGACCATCATCCCGACGGAGATCGTGCGCGTCAACGACAAGCGGCAGCTTATCGAGGTCTCGGAGCCCGCCGACACGATCAAGCACGCCCCCCACTTCGGGCACGGCACAGATCTGACCCCGGAGCTCGAGAACCACGTGCGAAGCTACTACGGCCTCGAGGGGCTGCGCCCGAGCCCGGAGCACACCGGGGATTACCCCGTCTCGGGGACGACTCGCGCTTCGCCCCGGACCCCCGCGTGGACGTGGTGCCGGGCGAGAGGGCCGCGGCGCAGGACGGGAACATCCCGGAGAGCCCCGCGCCATCGTCGGGGCGCCCCGTGGACATCCCCCTGGACGACGTGCCGGAGTACGAGACGCCCGAGCGTCCGGCCGAGCGGCCGAGGGAGCAGCCGACCGCTCGCCGCACCCCCCGGGCGGCCGGAGAGTCCGAGGGCCGCTGGGAGACCGAGGATGCCGGGAGGGTGAAGATACACCGCCTCAGGCGGTAGAGGAGGGGCCGCAGCGCTGCGGCCCCTCCCGGGGCGCTAGACGGCCTCCACGACCATTGCGATGCCCTGGCCGCCGCCGATGCACAGCGAGGCGAGGCCGTACCTCTTCTCCTGTCGCTTGAGCTCGTAGAGGAGGGTGAGGAGGACCCGCGTCCCGCTCGCGCCGACGGGGTGCCCGTACGCGACGGCGCCCCCGTTCACGTTCACCTTCTCCCGGTCGAGGCCGAGCTCCTCCTCGCAGGCGAGGTACTGGGCGGCGAAGGCCTCGTTTATCTCGATCAGGTCGAGGTCGTCGACCGTGAGGCCGGCCCGCTTCAGCGCGAGGCGGGAGGACGGTACCGGTCCGATCCCCATGACGTTCGGGTCGACCCCGGCGATGCCCCAGCCGAGGATGCGGCCCATCGGCTTGAGGTCCTCGTCGCTTACCGCCTCCTCGGTGGCGACGACCACGGCGGCGGCGCCGTCGTTGATGCCCGAGGAGTTGCCGGCCGTCACCGTGCCGCCCTCGCGCTTGAAGACCGGCTTGAGGCTGGAGAGCCCCTCCTGCGTCGCCCCCTCGCGGATGTGCTCGTCCTTGACGACCTCGACCGGGCCCTTGCGCGTCTTGACCTCGACCGGCACGATCTCGTCCTCCAGGCGCCCGCTCTCGGTGGCCTGGGCGGCCCGCTGGTGACTACGAGCGGCGAAAGAGTCCTGGTCCTCGCGCGTGATGCCGTAGCGCTCGGCGAGGTTCTCGGCCGTCACGCCCATCCCGCAGCCGGCGCGGTTGTCCGTGAGCGCCTCGCTCAGGGTGTCGACGAGGGTATCCGGGCCCATGCGGATGCCGAAGCGGGCCTTGCGCGAGACGTAGGGGGCCTGGCTCATGCTCTCAGCACCCCCGGCCAGGGCGACCCTCGACTCGTCGAGCTTCATCGCCTGGGCGCAGGAGACCACCGCCTGCAGCCCCGATCCGCACAGGCGGTTCAGCGTCAGGGCCGGGGTCTCGATCGGGACGCCCGCGTCGAGGGAGACGTGGCGGGCCAGGTAAGGGGCGCCCTCGTGCGTCTGGATCACGTTCCCCATCACGACGTTGTCTACCTTCGAGGGGTCCACGCCCGAGCGCTCCAGCGCCCCCTTCGCCGCCGCGACCCCCAAGGCGTGCGAGGAGACGTCCTTCAGGCCGCCCCCGAAGGAGCCGAAGGCCGTCCGGGCCCCGTCGATGATGTACACGTCGCTCATGCTCTCTCCTATCTTCGTGGGGGACTCCCCCTACCAGGCCGTCTGTCCGCCGTCGACGACGATGGTTTGTCCGGTCACGTAATCTGACGCGGGCGAGGCGAGGAAGAGGGCGGCGCCCTTGATGTCCTCCGGCTCGCCGAAGCGGTGCAGGGGGATGCCCTCCAGCATCTTCTCCTCGAACTTCTGTATAAGCCCGCCGCTCATCTTCGTCGGGAACCAGCCCGGGGCGATGGCGTTTACGTTTATGCCGTGCTGCGCCCAGCCCGTCGCCAGGTCGCGCGTCATGGAGATGACGGCGCCCTTGGAAGAGTTGTAGCCGACCGTCTGCATGTAGTCCGGGTGGCCGCCGACGAGGCCCGCGACGGAGGCGATGTTGACGATCTTGCCGCCCTCGCCCCGCTCGACCATGCGCCTGCCCACCGCCTGGCTCATCAGGAACGTCCCGCGCACGTTGACGCGCACGACGAGGTCGAACTTCTCCAGCGGCATCTCCAGCGTGGGCGCCCCCCACGTCGCGCCGGAGTTGTTTATCAGGACGTCTATCGCCCCGAAGCGCTCCTCCGTCTCGGCGACGACGCGCTCGACGTCGTCGGGGTCGGCGACGTCGCAGGCCACCGCGTGCGCCTTGCCGCCGCGGCCCTCGATCTCCTGCCGCACCTCCTCCAGGGCCTCCAGCTTGCGCGAGCAGAGGACCACCGAGGCCCCGGCGTCCGAGAGGGCCTCGGCCATGTACTGGCCCAGCCCCCTCCCCCCGCCGGTCACGATCGCCGTCTTGCCGTCCAGCCGGAAGAGGTCCAGGGCGTTGGCCCTGGCCTCCGTCCGCGCGTTCTCCTGCGTATCCACCCTCCGTACCACCCCTTCTCTCCTGTCGAGGACTAGCCCTGCGCCGGCGGGGTCTCCGCGGGCGACGGAACGCTCGTCTTCGCCTTCTCCTCGTCGGCGAGGACGCGGCGCAGAAGCTTGCCGACCGTGCTCTTGGGCAGCTCGTCGCGGAACTCGACCGCCTTCGGGCTCTTGTACGGGGCGAGGCGGTCCTTGCAGAACGCCAGGATCTCCTCCTCCGTCACGTCGCTACCGGGCCTGCGGACCACGAACGCCTTCACCGTCTCGCCGCGGTACTCGTCCGGGATACCGACGGCGACAGCTTCCGCGACGTCCGGGTGCCCGAAGAGGACCTCCTCGATCTCGCGCGGGTAGACGTTGTAGCCGGAGGCCACGATCATGTCCTTTTTGCGGTCGACGATGTAGAAGTAGCCCTCGTCGTCCATGCGCGCCACGTCACCGGTGTGGAGCCAGCCGTCCTTGAGCGTCTTCTCCGTCTCCCCGGGCATGTTCCAGTAGCCCTTCATCACCTGCGGGCCCCGGATGACGAGCTCGCCGGACTCCCCGACGGGCACCTCCCGGTCCCCCGTCTCCACGTCCACGATCCTCGCGTCGGTGCTCGGCACCGGCACACCCATGCTCGCGTCGCGGCTCGAACCGGTGAACGGCGGGTTGAAGTGCGTCACCGGCGAGGCCTCCGAGAGCCCGTAGCCCTCGAAGACGGGGCGCCCGATCTTCTCCTCGAACGCGTGCCTCAAGGGGACCGGCATCGCCGCCCCGCCGGAGTTGTACGTCCTGACCTTGTGGAAGCCGTACTCCCTCAGGTCCGCCCCCGAGGCGTGCAGCGCCATGTACATCGTGGGCACCCCCGCGAACATGACGGGGGCCTCGCTCTTGACCAGGTTCATCACCTCGGCCGGGTCGAAGCGGGGGACCAGGATCTGGTTCAAGCCCTGCCGCAGGCCGAAGAGCATCACGCACGTCAGCCCGTAGATGTGGAAGAATGGCAGGAGCGCCATGATCTTCTGGTTGTTCGAGAACGCCGCCGGGTCGTCCACGAACAGATCGAGCGTCTGCTGCACGTTCGCGACGAGGTTGCGGTGCGTAAGCATCGCCCCCTTGGAGACCCCCGTCGTCCCGCCCGTGTACTGGAAGACCGCGACGTCCTCGGCCGGGTCGATCTCCACCGCGGGCGCGGGCGCGGCGTCCTCGCCGAGCAGGCCCCCGAAGCTCGTGTGTCCGGCGTCCAGGCCCTCGGGCTCGCCCTTCAGGTCCACCACGACCACGTCGCGCAAGGACGTCTCCGGCAGGACCGCCTTCACCCTGGGGTACATGTCCGAGTAGACGACGATCGTCTCGGCCCCCGAGTCCCTCAGGATGTGCTCGATCTCCCGCTCCACGTACATCGGGTTGAGCTGCGTGACGATCGCCCCGAGGCGCACGGTGGCGAAGAACGAGACCACGTACTGCGGGCAGTTCGGGAGCATGAGGGCGACCCGATCCCCCTTCTTCACCCCCCTGGCCGCGAGCGACGCCGCCATCTTGTTCACCAGCGCCTCCAGGCGCTCGAACGTGAACGTCGTCCCGTAGAACGTCAGGGCGGTCTTCTCCCGATGCTCCTCGACCGAGAGCCTGAGGAAGTCCGTTAGCGAGCCCTCGAACACCTCCGTCTCGGGCGACGCATGCCCCTCGTACACCCGAACCCACGGCTTCTCCGTGCGAAACATACCGTACTCCTTTCCTCTCCTTCCGCCCCCCATGATACCCGTTGGAGCGGCGGGGTTGATCCGGCGCGCCGGGCCGCGCCTCCAGCCGATAATCTGAAGCATGGAATGCTCCGAGCCCGTCCCTGCCCGTGCGACGTACGAGGGGGCGGCGTCTCAGACGATGGCGTTGCCCTTCTTCTCGAAGACGCGGAAAGCCCCGGTGCCCATCGAGAGAAGGTTGCCCTCCTCGTCGTAGACCTTCGCCTCGGCGGTCGCCATCCGGCGCGTGCGGTGGACGACCTCGGCGTGGCAGGTCACGCGCCCGCCGCTAACCGCCCCCAGAAAGTGAACGTTCATCTCCACGGTAGCCGTCCTCGTCCCCACGAGGGCGAGCACCGCCATCCCCATCGCGTTGTCGATGAGCGAGGCGTAGACCCCGCCGTGCAGCGTCCCGTTCCCGTTCTGGTGGAAGTCCTCGACGTCTATGTAGAGGCTGGCCCGGCCCGGCTCCACGCTCTCGACCCGGGACTTTATGTGCTTGCCGAAGGTGACCGCCTCGTTGAAGTACGCGGTCAGCTCCTCCAGTTGCTCCGGGCTCAACGCCCCCGCCACGCCACCCTCGCTCATGCCATCCTCCTCGTCGTCGTGGACCGCGTGGTTTCCCCCGCCCTACCTGCCCTCGAACCTCGGCTCGCGCTTCTCCAGAAAGGCCGAGGTGCCCTCCCTCTTGTCGTGGGTGTCGAAGAGGACGGCTTGGGCGAGGCGTTCGACTACGAGGCCGGTCTTCTGGTCCGTCTCGAAGCCGGTCAGGACGGCGAGCTTGGCGAGGCGGACGGCGAGGGGTCCCTTCTTGAGGATCTCGGCGGCCGTCTCGCGGGCGGCGGTCATGAGCCCGGCCTGGCCCGTCACCTGGGTGACGAGGCCGATGCGCCGCGCCTCGGCGGCGTCGACCGCGCGGCCGGTCAGGATCATCTCTATCGCCTTGCCCTTGCCGACGAGGCGGGCGAGGCGCTGGGTGCCGCCGGCTGCGGGGATGATCGAGAGCGCGAGCTCCGGCAGCCCGAGGCGGGCGTTCTCCGAGGCGATCCGTATGTCGCAGGCCATCGCGAGCTCGCAGCCTCCGCCGAGGGCGTAGCCGTTCACCGCCGCGATCGTCGGCTTCTCGTAGCCCTCGATCTCGTCGTAGACGGCCTGGAACATGGACGAGAGCGCGTCGACGGCCGTCTTCTCCCGCAGCTCCCCGATGTCCGCCCCGGCCGCAAACGACCTCTCCCCCGCCCCCGTAAAGATCACGACGCCCACCTCGCGGTTGTAGCGGAACTCGGTGAGGGCGGCGCGGATGTCGCCCAGAACCTGCGTGTTCAGGGCGTTGCGGACGTCGGGACGGTTTATGGTGACCGTGCCGATGCCGCCCTCCACGGCGGTCAGGATGGTCTCGTACTCTGCCAAAACATTCTCCTCGGAAGCGTTCTCTCTACGTACCCGTCCCGGCGCCGGGGCTACGGGACCGGCCACTCGCGGGTCAGGCGCTCTATCCCGGTCGCCCGGCGTCCCTCGACGTCGAGGTCGACCACGACGGCGCGGAAGATCACGGGTCCCTCCGTGGCGATCCCGATCCGGCGCGGCCTCCCCACGAAAAGCGCCATGAAGTCCCCCCGGTCGAAGCCGATGACGCTCCCCTCCCGGCCGGTCATGCCCACGTCGCTCGCGTAGGCCGTGCCGCCGGGCAGCACCCGATCGTCGGCGGTGGGGACGTGGGTGTGCGTCCCCACCACGACCTGCGCCCTCCCGTCGAGGTGGAAGCCCATCGCCTGCTTCTCGCTCGTCGCCTCGGCGTGGACGTCGACCAGGATCAGGTCCGCGCCCTCGCCCTCCAGGCTCTCCACCGCCCGGTCCGCCGCCTCGAAGGGGGAAGGGAGCCCCTCGTCGAGAAAGACGCGCCCCATCACGTTGACCACCCCGACCCTCGCCCCGCCCGCCTCGAACGTCCCCCAGCCACGCCCCGGCTGGCCGGACCGCAGGTTCGCAGGCCGGACGGCCCTCGGCTCCCGCTCCAGAAACTTCCCGTCCGCGTCGAAAGCATGGTTCCCGAGGGTCAGGAAGTCCGCGACCGAGAGCAGCGCGTCGCTCCCACCTTCGGTGATGCCGCGCCCGCCGGGGGCCGAGTTCTCGCCGTTGACGACCACCGCGTCCAGCCCGAGCCCCTCGCGCAGGCCCGGCACGATCCCCGTGACCGCCTCGATGCCCGCCTCCCCGACGACGTCGCCCACGAAGAGCAGCCGGAAGCTCAAGGCGCGTCCCCGTAGACCAGGAAGCCGACCTCGCCGGTTGCGACGACGTCGTCCTCGCCGCGGCGGCTGAAGACGTCGAAGGCGTAGAGGCGGCCCTCCTCCGTCTCCTCGACGCCGGTGACTCTTCCCCCGATCTCCAGCACGTCGCCGACGTAGACCATCCCCGAGAAGCGGGCGCGGAAGTGCCTGACGTAGCCGTGTTCGAGATATGGCGAGAACAGGAGGCCCATCGTCGCGAGGGTGAGCATTCCGTGGGCGATGACGCCCTTCAGCCCGGCCCCCTCCGCCGCCTCGTCGATCGTGTGGATGGGGTTGAAGTCCCCCGACGCCCCCGCGTACTTTATAAGCTGCAGCCGCGTGACGGGCGGTAGCGTGAGCGCCTCGACCTCCTCTCCAACCTCCCAGGCCGGCGAGGCCCTCCTCTCCGCCGTCACGAGCCCAGCGTCTTTCTGAGGGCCGGGGTGACGATGGCGACGTCGCGCATGGTGAAGCGCCGTTCCCCCCGCGGGCTCTCGCCGAAGCGCTCCATCACGATGAACCCCAGCAGCCCGCCGCGGCTCTCCTTCTCGTAGTAGTCCTCGAGCTTCGTGTAGCAGAGGATCTCCTCGCCGACGAGGAGCGGGTGGCCCGTGTAGGAGACCGCGTGCTCGCCGTGGATCATGCCGGCGTCCGGCCAGTCCATCCCCTCGATGCGGCCGTACTCCAGGGTGCGGGGGAAGGTGGGCGGGGCGATGAGCCCGCCGTAGCGGCTCGCCCTCGCCGCCCCCTCGTCCACGTAGAGCGGGTTCGGGTCGCCGATCGCCTCGGCGAACTTCCGCACCGCCCCACGCTCGATCAGGTTCGCCACCGGCTCCGAGCTCGCCCCGACCATCGAGCGCCAGCGTTCGATGGTGTTCACGTCCTCGGTCCGCCCGCGGCGTACAGGACCTGCCCGCTGACGAAGCCCGCCTCCTCGGAGGCGAAGAACAGGATCGAGGCCGCTATGTCCTCGGGCTTCCCGCTCCTCCCCACCGGGATGAGCTTCGCCCTGTCGGCGACGAAGTCCTCGAACTCCACGCCCATCTTCGCCGCCACGGCGCGCGTCATCTCCGTCTCCACGAAGCCGGGGGCGACGGCGTTCACCGTGATCCCGAACCGTCCGAGCTCTATCGCGAGCGTCTTGGTGAAGCCCTGTATCCCCGCCTTGGCCGCCGCATAGTTCGCCTGACCACGGTTGCCCAGGGCCGAGGTGGACGAGACGTTGACGATCCTGCCATACCCCCCCTCGACCATGTGCCTCTGCGCCGCCTGGCTGCACAGGAACGCCCCCATGAGGTGGACCTCCATCACGGTGCGCCAGTCGTCGTCGGTCATCTTGAACAGGAGGTTGTCGCGCGTTACGCCCGCGTTGTTGACGAGGATGTCCAGCCGCCCGTAGGTCTCGGCCGTCTCCCCCACGGCGGCCTCGACCTCCTCCCGGCTCGTGACGTCCACGCGGGAGCCCGAGACCTCCAGGCCCTCGGCCTTCAGGGCTCTCGCCGCCTCCTCCGCCCCCTGCACGTCGGTCAGGCGCACGCTCGCGCCCTCCTCGGCGAAGCGCCTGGCCGTCGCGAGGCCGATGCCCCGGCTCGCCCCGGTCACGAACGCCACCCTGCCGTCCAGCCTTCCCATGCCCTTAGGTCTCCTCCCCGTAGTCGTAGAACCCCTCGCCGGTCTTGCGGCCGAGCTTGCCGGCGCGGACCATCTCCTTCAGGAGGCGCGGGGGGGTGTAGTAGGCGTCGCCGAGCTCGTCGTGGACGTACTGGATCACGTCGAGCCCCACGTCCAGCCCTATAAAGTCCCCGAGCTCGAACGGCCCTATGGGAAACCCGAGCCCCTTCTTGACGAGCAGGTCTATGTCCTCCTTGCTCGCCACGCCCTCGTCCAAAAGCCTCGACGCCTCTATAAGCATCGGCATGAGGAAGCGGTTCGCCACGAAGCCGGGCACGTCCTTCTGGATGGCGATCGGGATCTTGCCGAAGGCGCGCACGAGCCCCTTCGCCCGCTGAAGCGTCTCGTCGCTCGTGAGGAGGCCCCGCGGCACCTCGACGGCCTCGCGGACGGGCGGCGGGGTGAAGAAGTGCGTCCCGCAGACGCGCTCGGGATGCTCCGTCGCGCTCGCGAGGTCGGTGATGGAGATGGACGAGGTGTTCGTGAGGAGGAGGGCGTCGGGGGCGAGGAGGGCGTCGAGCGCCCGGAAGGCCTCCTTCTTCGGCCCGACCTTCTCGACGATCGCCTCGATCGCCGCCCCGACCGGCGCCATCTCCTCGAGGTTCACGGTCCAGTGGATGCGCTCGTAGAACTCCTCGGCCTCCCCCTCGGAGAACGCCCCCGGTCGGCGAAGCGCCTCAGGCCCTCGCGGACGTAGCGCTCCGCCCTCTCCAGCGCCTCGACGGAGGTGTCGCAGGCGACGACGGAGTGGCCGGTCTGGGCGGCGAGCTGGACGATGCCCGCCCCCATCGTGCCGACGCCGAGGACGCCGACGGACCGCACGGGCTCCACCTAGAGGCCGTTCGAGGAGGAGCTCGTCCCCGCCAGCTCGTTGGCGTGCTCCACGAGGGTCGTGACGCGCTCGCCGAAGGAGGCGAAGCGCTCGTCTTGCGTCTGCCCGGCCTTCCAGCGCGCGTAGATCTGCTGCAGAATCCCCGCGAGCTTGAAGTAGCCGAGGACGAGGTACCAATCCATCCCGGAGACGTCGCGCCCGCTCTTCTCTCCGTAGTACGCCATGAACTCCTCGCGGCTCAGAAAGCCGGGCGTGGCCGTCACGGTCGGGAGGACCGCCTTCAGGGCACGGGAGTCGCCGGGCTCGACCCAGTAGGACATCGAGACCGCGAGGTCGAAGAGCGGGTCGCCGACGGTGGTCATCTCCCAGTCGAGGACGGCGCGGACCTCCGTCAGGTCGTCGGGGGACAGGATCAGGTTGTTGAGCTTGAAGTCGTTGTGGATGATCGTGGGCTGGGGGCTCTCGGGGATGCCCCTCTCCAGATAGTCGCTCAGGGGTCCCGCGACGGGTACGTCGTCGGTGCGGGCCTTCTCGTAGCGCGAGATCCAGCCCTTCACCTGCCGCTCCAGGAAGCCCTCCGGCTTCCCGAGGTCCCCGAGCCCGGCGCCCTCGGGGTCCACGGCGTGCAGCTCGGCCAGGGTCTCGGCGACCATCCGCGACAACCCGCGGCAGAGCTCCTCGTCGGGCTCCACGCCCTCCGGGAACGAGTCGTCGATCACGACGCCCTTGCGCCGCTCCATGACGTAGAACGGCGCCCCGATCACGCCCTCGTCGTCGGTGAAGAAGTACGGTGTGGGCGCGAGCGGGTACGCCGCGTTGAGCTTGCCGAGAAGCGCCGACTCCCGCCCCATGTCGTGCGCCTTGGGCGGTATCGGGCCGAGCGGCGGGCGCCTGAGCACGCCCTCCCACTCCCCTATCTTCACGAGGTACGTCAGGTTCGAGGCCCCGGACGGGAACTGGCGCACCTCCAGGGCCCCCTCGGGCAGATTCTCTATGCGCTCCCTGAGGTACGCCTCGACCTTTTCGAGGTCGAAGTCCTCCCCTCGCGCACCCTTATGGTCTCGGCCATGCTAAGCCACCCCCTGAAACAGGGCCCCGCGGGGGCCCTTCCGTCTCTCCTGAACCGTCCCTACGACGACGCGGCCCCGTGTTCGCGCGCCTCCGTCACGACGCGCCTGAGCCGCCCGTCCTCCACCCCCGCGACGGTCTCGCTCGCCCCGACGTCGGCGACGAACCCGAAGGCCTCCTCCTCGCCGTTGTCGAAGAACCAGCGTCCGGCCCGGCCGTTCTTGAGGGCCTCGCCCTCTCTGCCGCCGTACCGCCCGGCGAAGTCGAGCGCCATCCAGGCGGCGTCGTTGAGGCGCCAGTCGTCGAGGTAACCGCCCTCGTTCATCCCGTGGACGATGCTCGACGCCCCGAGGAAGTCCTCCACCGTGAAGCGCCCCGCCGAGCCCGCGCAGACGATGTACACGGACTCCGTCCCGGACCCCGCGAGGTAGCGGGCGACGGCCGGGGCGTTGCGCAGGGCCCCGATCAGGAGCTCCTGGGCGCCGGAGGCGGCGCCTATGGCCCTCGTCCCGTTCGTGGTCACGAAGACGACCTCCTTGCCGGAGACGACCTCGGGCGGGTACTCGCTCGGGAAGGGGCCGTGGTCGTAGCCCTCGATCCTCTCCGCGTCCTGCTCCCCGCCGCGCAGGAGGTTCGCGGGCTCCAGCGTCCGGGCGACCTCCTCGGCCTCCTCAAGGGACCGGACCGGATAAACCCCCTCGGCCCCGTTCTCGAGGATGGTGAGCAGGGTGGTCGTCGCCATGAAGACGTCGATGACGACGACGGTCGCCCCGGCGAGCTTCTCCGGTTCGATCTCCTCCCGCGTCATCAGAACCCTGAGCCTCTTCAAAGGAGCGCATCCCCCTTCTCTCCGTCCCTTGCCGGAGCCATTCTACAGAATCCATCTCGCGCCTTTACGAGACCTCGACCCGCACCGTAGCCCCGAACCCCGCCGCTCGAAGGCAGAGCGCACGGGTTTAGCCGGCACGCCTCCGGGTAGTAATCCTTGTAACAACGTAAGCGACGGAAGGGAACGAGACATGGCCGGCATAGGCAAGAAGGTAGAAGGGGCGGCGAAGAAGGCCGCCGCGAGCAAGTCCTCGGGCAAGAAGGGCAAGGGCACCGGCGGAGGCTCGGGTGCCGCCAAGGCGAAGGACGCCGTGAGGAAGCTGACGAAGTAGCCAGGCTCGTCTGCGGCGAGAGGGGCGGGGCTCTCCGGGGCCCCGCCCCTCTCTCGTGCTCCCGACCGGGGTAGTCGCGCGGTGGCAGCGTCCGGTCGAGAACGACGAGCCGCCTCTCTGCGCCGGGCCGGCGCCATCCCTGAAGGCCCCCGGGAAGCTCGCGCACCGTCGAGGGGCGCGGACGGCTCATCCCCGGTACCCCGAAGAAGCGCCCCGATCCGCTCGACCACCGCCTCCTTCGCCGCCAGCCTACCGGTCCGCCTCGACCGCCCTCCTTTTGTCCTTACCGCTTACGCCCGCCCTCGCGTCCGTGTAGGACGGGCTCGGGCGCCGTCCCCTTTTGCGGGTCTCGACGCAAGAACATGCGCGGGTCCCATCGCCGTTTTAGGCGGGAAGCCTTCCCGGAGAGACGCCGCATGTCGCGCCGTGCGGGAAACCGACCACAAGAGCTGGTATAAGACGCAGGAGTAGACCATACATAAGCCTCCCGGCTCGCCATTGCGTGGTCGGGAGGTTATCGAGGAGGGGGGGCCTTCTTGTACGTGCGCAAGAAAGTACGCGCGACGCGTTTCGGCAGGATGCATAGGAGGAGACAGCTCGCGGCCGCCGGCATGCTCGCGATCGCGGCCTGCACGTTCGCGGTCTGGATGTCGCCGGAGACCGTCGCCGGCGCCCAGGAGGGCTTCTCGGGGTCGTTGTCGGCCGACAGCGACGGCAACGTGCCCATCCAGAGCGTCTGCTACGGCGCCGCCCAGGGGGTGGCGTCCGGCCAGTACGTGGCCGAGCAGCCGTACTCCTACGAGCAGCCGTTCGTCGCCGAGCAGCAGTACGCGGGCGATCAGTACGCGGGCGATCTCACCGGCGGTTTCGTCACCGAGCAGCAGTACGGGGCTGAGCAGTACGCCGGCGCTCAGTACGCCTCCAGCCCCTACGGCACCGGGAACCTGGGGCTCTACTCCTGGTACAACGACGGCTTCGCCACCTACGGCACCATTTCGATCGACGACTGCGCCCTGGCCGCCATGGGCGCGGGACCCGGGGACCGCGAGCGGGTGATCGCGCACGAGCTCGGGCACGCCAACGGCGCCCTGCACTCCGACGACCCCGCGGACATCATGTACCCGATCGTCTCCATAACGGGCAGCTGAGCCCCGCGTTCGCGCGCGGGCGAGGTGCCGCCCGCGCGCGCCGTCTCCGGCCGTCCCCGGCGCGATAGGGAGGGATCATCTCCCCGGCTACGGGCGGCGGCGGAGGACGAGGATAGAGCCGAGAACGGCGAGCGAGGCGCCGCCGATGAGCCCGGCGGCGGCGAGCGACAGAATGATCCGGACGCGCCTGCGGAAGATCTCCGTGTCGTTGAGGTGCGGGAACGGCTCGTCCTCGGGCGCTTCGACGCCCAGAAACTCGCACAGCGGTCCCCAGCCCTCCTTCACGTCGTAGACCAGGAGCTTCTCGGCGGGGACGCGCCTCTTCACCCCCTCGTTCCACTCGTTGAAGACCGAGATGGCGTGCTCCCTGTCCTCGAACCGCCCGCCGAACGTCTCCCGCCACGCGAGGTCGTCGACGATGCCGACGGCCCGCCTGACGTTCCTCACCCGCGGGACGATCCAAGACGTGATCTTGAAGAGCGGCGAGGAGGCCGTGCTGTTCATCTCGTAGATGGTGTTCAGGGTGCTCTCGTACCAGCGGTCGGGGTCGCGGACCGTGAGGATCACGCGCGCCTCGGGGTACTCCCGCATGAGGTCCTCGTAGAACGGCGCCCCCGGCCAGTCCAGGGTCGAGCGGTAGCCCTTCAACGGTCCCTCCCAGTCCACGGGCTCGCCCCGGACCGCCGCGCGCCACGCCTCGAGGTGCTCCGGGTGCTCGAAGAGCTCCGTCATGTGGTAGCAGGGCCCGAAGCCGAGCTCCTCGAGCGCCACCTTCAGGGACGTCGTCCCCGTCCTCCCGAACCCCGCCCCGATCACTTCCAGCCCCATCGTGCCCCTCCGTTCTCGTGCGCCGGACCACGTCGTTCGGCGCAGCTCTCCTCCGGGGGCCGGATTTTATACGGCGATCCCCCGGTAATTTTCGGCGCCGCGGCGAGGCTTCGAGGATTGGGCAGGGGGCGACGTTGGTAGAGAGGGGCTAGCGCGGACCACTGGCAACGGCGGAAGGAACGGGATGAAGAAGAGCGACGTGTACCTGAGGACGCGGGGCGAGGAGGCGGACTTCGAGCGGGGCAGCGTCTTCTTCGTGGGCACGGCGACCGTCGTCATAAGCTACGGGGGGTTCAGGATCCTCACCGACCCCAACTTCCTCCACGCCGGCGACCACGTACACCTCGGCTACGGCCTCACCTCCGAGCGCCTCACGAACCCGGCGATAGAGATCGAGGACCTCCCGCACATCGACTTCCTCCTGCTCTCGCACCTCCACGGCGACCACTTCGATCGTGTCGCCGAGGCGAAGCTGGACAAGACGATGCCCATCGTGACCACCGGGCACGCGGCCCAGTACCTCGAGGGCAAGGCCTTCCGCCCGCCCGTGGCCCTCGACACCTGGGAGGACGTCACGATCCGCAAGGAGGAGGGGGCGTGGGTGCGCGTCACCGCCATGCCCGGCACCCACGCCCCCGGTCCGCTGCGCCGGGTGCTCCCGCCCGTGATGGGGAGCATGCTGGAGTTCGGGGAGGAGGGCGAGGAGGAGGCCCGCCTCCGGATGTACATAAGCGGCGACACCCTGATCCACCCGGAGCTCCGCAAGATCCCCGAGCGCTACCCGGAGGTCGACCTCGCCCTCCTCCACCTCGGCGGGACGCGTGTCCTCGGCATCATGGTGACCATGGACGCCGAACAGGGCGTAGAGGCGATGAGGATCATCGACCCGAAGGCCGCCATCCCGATCCACTACAACGACTACTCCGTCTTCGAGAGCCCCCTGGAAGACTTCGAGAGGGCCGTCGAGGAGGCCGGCCTCGAAGACCGCGTCCACTACCTCGCCCACGGCGAGACCCACGAGTTCGAAGTCGCGACCGTCCGCCAGCGATGAGCGGCCCGCGCTGCACACTTCGGGCCAATTCCGGCGGGGACGCGATCGAGCAGGTCCATCGGGGGCTAGAATGGTAAAGTATCCCGTGTATCAAGGTAAATTATGCGAAGCGGTCGGACCGTCTCCGGTCCGGCCCGGCTGCCAAGGAGGCGCCCGATGGGTATAAGCATAGTATTTCTTCTGATCTTGATCCTGTTCTCGGTCCTCGCGTTCTTCGTGCTCGCGCGGGTCTTCCGGGCCGCGGCGTCGCGCAACGAGAAGCGCCCGGAGGCTGAGGATGACGAGGGGTACCAGAGCAACACCGGCGCCCGGCAGGCGGCCATGCTCGCCGGCACGGGGCTCGCGATCGGGGGCATCCTCTCGGGGATCGGCGGCGGCATCGCCGCGACGAGCGAGTTTCTTCTGGACAGCGCCGTACCGGGCGTCTCCGCCGGCGTGCTGCTCGGCATCGTCGCCTACTACCTCGGCGCGCGCAGGCTCGGCACGATCGCGGTCGTCCTCTCGGCCGCCGCGCTCATAATCGGGGTCGGCATCAGCCAGGGCGCCCTGCCCTTCGTCGATCGCACCGACCACAACCTCCCCGCCGTCGAGCCCAGCTCCAGCGGCGGGTAGCAGCCCTCTGCGGAGGAACCCTCCACGGGCGCCGCGGCCCTCTACTAGGCCGTGGCGCCCTCGTTCGTCGTCTTCTCGCCCTCGTTCTTGCCCTCGGGGATGTGCTCCTCGATCACCTGGTTCATCTCGCCGCCGACCAGCACGATCAGGGACGAGTAGTAGATGTACAGCATGAGGATGGCGACGCTCGCCAGGGAGCCGTACGTGGCGCCGAGGTCGGAGTTGTTGACGTACAGCGAGAAGGCGAGGGAGAAGAGGAGCCACAGCACGACCGCGACGATGGAGCCGGGGCTCACCCACCTGAAGCGTTGCTCGACGTTCGGGGCGAAGTAGTAGATCAGGGCGAACGCGAAGAGCACGACCAACAGCAGCACGGGGAACCGGACGATATTCCACAGGGTCTGGAAGACGGAACCCAACCCGACCGCCTCCGCGATCGCACCCCCAATCTGGGGCCCGACGACCACGAGGACGAGCGAGGAGATAAGGAGGGCTGCGACCCCGAGGGCGAGGAGGATGGAGATCAGATAGACCTTCCAGGCCGGCCGGTCCTCGTCGACCTCGTACACGACGTTCAGCGCCTCCATGACGCTGCGAAACGCCCCCGAGACGCCCCACAACGCCAAGGAGATCGAGATTATGGCCCCCACGGTGAACCTGGTCTCGGCGTTGCTCTCCGCGATGCCGAGAAGCTGATTGCTGAGGAAGTCGGCCGCTGCGGCCGGAAGCACGGCCTCTGCCTGCTCCAGCAGGCGGGGCAGAAGCTCGGAGGACCCGAAGATGCCGAGCAGCGAGAGCAGGAACACGGCGAACGGGAAGAGGGCGAAGAGCGCCTTGTACGTGAGGTTCCCCGCGAACGCCGCGAGGTGGTCCTCCCCCACCTCCTTGAAGGTCCGCTTCAGGAGCTCCACCGTCCCGAGCCGCCTGCGCGTCATGGGGACGGGGACCTCGTTGCCGGTCTGTTCCGCTTTTCTCAGGTAATGTATGCCTGGAATCTTCAAGGGTGCTACCTCCGGGGGGAGTACGCTCGATCGGCCTGCGGAGGATTTTATACCCCTTTGCCCTCTCCACCTAGAGCCTCGGTAATACAGAGCACCGGCCTCTCCTTCTCCGTGGAGTAAACTCACTCTTTATAGGTCGGCGCGCACGACGCACGGGCCTCGGGGCGAACGGGAAGCAACACCGGCGAGGAGGCATCCGATATGCAGCGAGACGCGAGGGCCGGACGGGCTCCGGCGCGGACCATCACGATCCTCCTCATGGGTCTCCTGCTCGTCGCCGCCCTCGCGGCGGGCGCATTCGCTCTCCTGGGGGCGGGCGTCCGTGGGGCGCCGCCGGAGAACCTCGACGAGGCGGAGCTGCTCCGCAGGATCTCCGTCGCCCCCGAGAACGCCCCGGACTTCCGCGCCACCGTGACCGTGGAGCAGACGCTCGTTCCCGAGGGCCTGATCTCCGCCTCCGAGGGCGACGGCCCCGGCGCCTCCGGGCCCCGGAGCGCACGCATCTGGTACGGCGGCCCCGAGAAGCTTCGCGCCGAGCTCCAGGGCGAGAACGGCGACCGCGTCGTCGTCAAGAACGGCCCCGAGGTCAGCATCTACGACGGCGCGTCGAACACCGTGAGGACAGGCGAGGGTCCCGAGTCCGGGTCCCCGTCCCCCGAGGAGGCCGCGAGCCCCGAGGAGATAAACGAGCTTCTCGCCGAGATCTCCCCGACGAGCGTCCTCCGGACCGGCCCGCCCGTGGAGGTCGCGGGCCGCTGGGCCTACCCCCTGACCCTGGAGCCGCGCGACGCGGGCTCCACGCTCGTGGAGCGGGCCGAGGCGTTGGTGGACGCCGAAACGTACTTGCCGCTCTCCTTCGAGCTCTACGCCGAGGACTCCCCCCAGCCCGTCGCCCGATACGAGGCCAGCGACTTCGAGGTCGGAGCCGTCCCCGAGAGGCGCTTCGAGTTCGAGACGCCGCCCGGCGCCGAGGTCATCGCGGCCGGGCCCGAGGGCGCCCCGAACCGTGAGGACCGCGAGGGACGCCCCGAAGAGCCCCGCGTGGTCGGCTCCGTGGATGAGGCGCGCGAGGCCGCCGGGTTCCCCGTGAGGGGGCTCGCAGAGCCCATCGGCGGGCGGGAGCTGCGGGAGATCCGGGTGGCGGGCGACGCCGCAGTGCTCACCTACGGCGAGGGCTGGGGGACCGTGGTCCTCGCGGAGAAGCCCGCCGACGGCGACGCCGCGGCCCCGGAGGCGTCCGACGGAGACGGCGGCGCGGACGGGCCCGGCGGCTTCGAGGTGCCCACCGTCGACCTCGGGGGCGGGATCGAGGCGCGCGAGATCTCGACGCCCGTCGGCTCCACGCTCTCCTGGAGCGCGGACGGCGTCTCGTACTCCCTCTCGGGGAGCGTCCCGGCCGCGGAGCTTCGGGACGCCGCCCGCGGTCTCCTCGCCGGCTAGGGCGTGACGGAGGGCCACGAGCCCCCGGTCCTCGAGGTCCGGGGTTTCACCAAGAAGTTCGGGGGCTTCGTCGCGGTCGACGGCCTGAGCTTCGGGGTGCGCCGGGGGGACGTGTACGGCTTCCTCGGCCCCAACGGCAGCGGCAAGAGCACGACCATCCGGGCCATCCTCGGCCTCGTGGGGCCGACGGAGGGGAGATCCGGCTCTTCGGCCGTCCCGTCGGGGGGCCGGAGAGCCGGACCGGCCTCGCGGGGTTCGTCGACGCCCCGGGCTTCTACGGCTACCTCTCGGCCCGCGACAACCTGAAGATCCTGGCCGCCGCGGACGGCAGGAAGAAGGAGCCGCCCATCGAGCGGGTACTCCAGACGGTGGACCTCGCGGGGAGGGCGAAGGACCGGGTCAAGACCTACTCGACCGGGATGAAGCAGCGGCTCGCCATCGCGGCGGCGCTCCTGAGGGAGCCGGAGCTCCTGATCCTGGACGAGCCGACCAACGGCCTCGACCCGGGCGGGATGCGCGACGTGCGGGCGCTCGTCCGGCGCCTCGCCGGGGAGGGCCTGACCATCTTCCTCTCCAGCCACCTTCTCGCCGAGGTCGAAGGCCTCTGCAACCGCGTCGCCGTGATAGGGCACGGGCGCCTCCTCGCCGAGGGCACCATCTCCGAGGTCATGGGCGACGCCGGCGCGAGCCCCGAGTACCGCCTCGCCGTCGGGAACGCGGAGGATGCCCTGGGCGTCCTGCGCGCCTCCGGTTCCGTCCTGAGCGTCTCCGAGCCCGCGCCGGGCGAGCTCGGGGAGGAGATCCGGCTGCAGGTCGGGCCCGGCGGCATCGGTCCGGTGGTGCGCGAGCTCGTGGCCGCTGGCGTCGAGGTCCGGGCGCTCGTCCCCGTCCGACCGAGCCTCGAGGACCTGTTCCTGGAGCTTACGGAGGGCGAGCCTTGATCCGCTGGGAGCTCTACAAGCTCCTCCGCCAGCGGCGGACGTTTCTCGGGCTGGGCGCGATGGCGCTCGTCCCGATCCTGTTCGTCGCGGCCGTCGAGATAACGCGCCGCGGCCCCGACGCGGGCGAGGCGCCGTTCGCCGCCCAGCTTCTGGAGAACGGCCTCGTGGTCCCGCTCATCACCCTCGCCTTCGCGACCTTCGTCCTCCTCCCGCTCGTGGTCGCCTTCGTCGCCGGGGACACGATCGCAGGCGAGGTCTCCGCCGGGACCTTGAAGACCCTGCTCTCCAGATCCATCGGCCGCACCCGGCTCTTCTTCTCCAAGGCGGCGGCGGTCGCCCTCTACTGCCTCGCCGCCCCGGCCGTCCTCGCCGCCGTCGGCCTCGCCGCCGGGTACCTCGCGAGCGGTTTCGAGCCCCTCGCCGGCCCGGGCGGCTCCCCCATAAGCGTCGGGCGCGGCGTGGCGCTCGTCTGGGGCGGGGCGGCCCTCGTCGCCGTCCCGCTCATGGCGCTCGCCGCGGTCGCCGTCTTCTTCTCCGTCACCACACACAACTCTTTGGGCTCCGGCGTCGGCGCCGTCGTCCTCGTCCTGCTCCTCCGGCTCGCCTCGGGCCTGGGCCTCGCGGGCCCCCTGGAGCCCTACCTCCTCACGAGCCAGTTCGAGGCCTGGCTCAACCTCGCGCGCGACCCCATCGCCTGGGAACCCATCGTTCGCTCCCTCTGGGTGAGCCTCCTCTGGGGCGCGGCCTTTCTCGCCGCCGCCTGGGCGGTCTTCGTGCGCCGAGACGTGCTGAGCTAGCCCTCCGTTCGGCCGGTCCATCGCCGGTAAGAGGCGTCCAGGCCGAGTACGGCGAGGCCGGCGACGAGGCCCCAGAAAGCGGAACCTACCCCGAGGACCGAGAGGCCGGAGGCGGAGACGACGAACGTAAGGACGGCGGCGAAGCGCTCATCGTTTTTAGAGAGGGCCGAGCCCAGGGCGCCGACGAGCGGTCCGATCAGGGCGATCCCCGCGACCGTCGTGATGAGCTCGGGGGGCAGGGCGGAGAGGAGCGCGACGAGCGAGGCGCCGAACGCCGCGAGCCCGGCGTAGAGGAGCGCGTAGGCAGGACCCGTCAGCCAGCGCTTCTCCTTGTCCGGGTGGGCGTCCGGGCCGGTACAGATGGAGGCCGTGATCGCGGCGAGGTTGCTCGCGTGCGCGCCGAACGGCGCCGTCAGGACCGAAGCCAGCCCCGTCGCGGCGAGGATGGACCGGGTCGGCACCCCGTAACCCGCCGCGCGAAGGACCGCGAACCCGGGCAGGTTCTGCGAGGCCATCGTCACGAGAAACAGGGGAACCGCCAGCCCGACGGCCGCCGAAAGCTCGAACGTCGGAGGGACGAACACGGGCGTCGCGAGCCCGGCGCCCCCGGGCAACGGGCCGACGAGACCGAGCGCGAACGCCAGGGCCACGCCGGCGGCGAGCACGACGAGAACGGCGGCCGAAGGGCTCACGAGCCGCAACAACAGAAAGGCGCCGACGAGGGGCAGCACCAGCGCCGGCGCGGTCCCGGCCCCCTCGAACAGGTCCACGACGAACCTGAGCAGCACCCCGGCGAGCATGGCCGCGGCGATCGGGGTTGGTATGCGATCGACGAGGGCGCCGACGGGCCTGATAGCGGCGGTGAGCATCACCAGCGCGCCCGAGACGAGGAACGCCCCGACCGCCGCGTTCAGGCCGATCCCGGTCGACGAGGCGATCAGGGCCGCGCCCGGCGTCGACCACGCGGTGATGATGGGGATGCGGTGGCGGAAGCTGAGGTACGCGCTCGTCGCCGCCGTCGCCAGGCACAACGCCGCGACCCACGACGAAGTCTGCTCCGCATCGGCCCCCACGGCCCGCGCGGCGGCCACCACGATAGCCAGCGTCCCGCCGAAACCTACGAGGGCGGCGACCGCGGCCGAGACCAGGACAGATGCTCGCACACGCCTCCCCGAACTAGAGCCACGGGATCATACCGCACGCACGTCGACCCGACCCTCTCCACGAAGGCGCCGGGAGGGTCAGGGCCTCCTCGCGGCCAGCTTCTCGACGATCCCCAGCTTCGACCGCTCCAACTCTTCCACGACGAGGCCTGCTTCCCCGACGTGCACGAGGGGCTCGCGCAGCAGGTGGTCGGACTCGGTGAGGACGGTGATCGGGTTGAGGATAATCTGCAAGACGCGCACCGGCAGCAGGGGGCTCCGGACGTGCTCCAGGAGCAGTAAGCGCCCGCCGGGTCTGAGTACCCTCGCGGCCTCCCGCACGGCCATCTCCGGCGAGGGGATCGTGCAGAGTCCTAGAGTGCAGACCACCGCGTCGAAGCGGGCGTCGGGGAACGGGAGGTCTTGCGCGTCCCCGACGCGCAGGTCCGCCTCGTGTCCGAGCGTCGCGGCCCTCCGGCGCGCTATCTCCAGCATCTCGGGGCTCAGCTCGATGGCCGTGAGATCGACGTCTTCCGCGTAGAAGGGGAGGTTCCTCCCGGTGCCAGCCGCGATCTCCAGCACCTCCCCGCGAGCACGGGAGCACACCCACTCTCGCCCCCCGCCGAAGAGCATCCTCTCGGCGAAGCTTATGAGATCGTCGTACCGCGCGGCCGTCCGGTCGTACTGCCGCCGGACGCGGTCCGTGTCGTTTCGAAGAGCCATTTGAAGTCCGATCACCCCCGACTCAAGAGAGCTTATCCCTCCGAGCCCGAACGCTCGCCGGGAAGCACCATGGCACGCAGAGCGACAAGCCGACCGCTAATCTCCTGCGGCCGGGGCGGTTCCCCGAACTTTTGAAACCGTGCCGCGTCACGCTCTCGAGCGTCATGCGCTCCTTCCTACTCATTCCAACCGCAATCCCAGGACCACTAGGTCCCGTTCCGCCCCGTCGACCTCCGCCACCCTCGGAAAGAAAGCCCAACGCTCGAAGCCGAAGCCCTCGAAGAGACGCAAGCTCGGGCCGTTGTGGCTGAAGGCGCCCGCCGTCAGGGTCTTCAGGCCGAGCCCCGGCGCCCGTCGAATCGCCTCGCCGAGCAACACTCGCCCCACGCCCTCGCGGCGGTGCCCCTCCGCGACGTACACGCCGACCTCGGCCGTCGCGTGGTAGGCCGGCCTCCCGTCGTAGAATTCGCCCAGGGAGAGCCAGCCGACGAGTTCACCGTTCTCCTCGGCGACCCACAAGGGTCGGCGTCCCGGGTCGTGCGCGCGGAACCAGGCCTTACGGCTCTCGACGGTGATCGGCTCCGTGTCGGCGGTGACGTTGCGCAGAGGCACCGCGGAGTTGTAGATCTCCACGATCCGGGGCAGGTCTGCTTCGGTCGCGTCGCGGATCTCCATAAGCCTCCCCCTACCTCGTCCCCGCCGTCTTCCTCTCCTCCTCCTGAAGCCGGCGCCACAAGATTTTGCCGGACCCGCCCTTCGGCGGCGCGACGAGCAGCGCCGAGACCGCGAGGTTGTCGAAGACGCTCGTCTCCGGCAGCGGCAACGAGCGCGGCACCCTCACCGGCCAGAGCTCGAAGTAGCTCTCCGCCTTCGGCAAGAGGTCCCCCTCTATCCCCCCGTGAAGGTCGCCTCGCGCTTCTCGAAAAAGGCCGCCACGCCCTCCTTGTGGTCCTTCGTGTAGCCGCAGAACGTCTGCCCGACGGCCTCCCGCTCCAGCGCCGCGGCGAGGTCCGTCTCGAAGCTCGCGTGCAGCGCCCCCTTCATCCTGCCCAAAGCCGCCGTCGGCAGCGAGGCGAGGCGGGAGGCCAGCGCGGCCACCTCCCCTTCGAGCGCGTCGTCCGGGACCACCCGGTTCACGAGCCCGTAGCCCAGCGCCTCGGCGGCGTCGACCCCGTCGCCGAGCATGCTCATCTCCATCGCCCTGCCGAGCCCGATTAGGCGCGGCAGGAAGAACGACACCCCCGCGTCCGGCATCAATCCTATCTTCACGAACGCGACCGAGAACTTCGCGCTCTCGGCCGCCACGCGGAGGTCCGAGGCCAGGGCGATCCCGAGCCCCGCCCCGTAGACCGGCCCGTGCAGCGCCGCGATTATGGGCTTCTCCATCTCGACCATCCGCACGACGAGGCGGCTGTAGGTCTTCCTCAGGTACTCCCCGAGGTCCGGCCCGTCGGGGTTGTCGTCGCCCTTGATGACCTCGGCCAGATCCGCCCCGGCCGAGAAGCCCCGGCCCTCGCCGCGCAGCACGACGCAGCGCACGCTCCGATCGCTCGCCGCGTCGTTCAGGGCGTCGAAGAGCTCCTCGTGCATCTGCCCGTCGAACGCGTTCAGGACCTTCGGACGGTTCAGGGCGATCACCGCCGCCCCGTCGTGCTTGTGCAAAGAAACGGTCTCGTACATCTTCCTCCTTCGTCAAGCAGGGCGCCCCTCGCGCGGGGTACGCGAGGGGCGACGTAAGACCTTCTCCGGGCTCGCTCTAGCTCGTGGCCGTGCCCTGCGTCCCGCCCACGGGCTCCGAGGCGCCGCCCGCGGCGCCCGCCTCCTCGTCCATGTCGGTCTGGTAGGTCTCCGAGAGGAGGTAGACCGAGAGGAGGGTGATGGCGCACACGACCGCCATGTACACGGCGATGGCGATCGAGGTGCCGAACCTAGCGTAGAGGGCCGTGGCGATGATCGGGGCGAGCGCGCCGCCGAAGATCGAGCCGCCCTGGTACCCCAACGAAGCCCCCGAGTAGCGCATCTTCGTGGAGAAAAGCTCCGAGTAGAGCGCCGCCTGCGGCCCGTACATCATGCTCAGGAACGCCTGGCCGATGATGAGGGCGAGAGCTATGAGGATAAAGTTCTCGCTGTTCACCATGAGCCAGAAGGGGAAGGAGAAGATCCCGAGCAACGCGGCCCCCGCCATGTAGAGCCCGCGGCGCCCTATCCTGTCGGAGAGGCCCGCGAAGAAGAGCAGCGCGGGGATCTGGAAGACGGACGCTATAAGGACCGCCGCCAGCATGGTCGTCTGGGAGAGGCCCAGGATCTCGGGGTTCGTCCCGTAGGCGATGATGAACGTGATGAAGACGTAGAAGTTGGCGTTGATCGCGATAAACGCGCCCATAGCCAGCAGGATCTGCTTGGGGTGCGTGCGTATCGCCTCCATCACCGGCGAGGGCTGGCGCTCGGCCGCGAGCTCCCGGCGCGCCTCCTCCACGCTCTGGTTCCGCTCGGCCGCGACCCGCTCGAGCTCCTCCCTCTCCCTGGCCTCCTTGGCCTCCTGGAGGTGGCGGAAGGCCGGCGTGTCCTCCAGCCTGAGTTGGACGTACATCGCGACCCCGATAAGGACTATGCTCAGAAGGAACGGTACCCTCCAGCCCCACGCCTGGAACGCCTCGGGGGCGAGCGAGGAGCTTATGAGCAGGAAGAGGAGCTGGGCGAGGATCACCCCGACCGGGACCCCGATCTGGGCGAAGCTGCCGTAGAAGCCACGCTTGTCTCGGGGCGAGCTCTCCGTCGCGAGAAGCACCGCGCCTCCCCACTGCCCGCCGACGGCGAGGCCCTGCACGAAGCGCAGGACGATGAGCAGCAGCGGCGCGAGCCAGCCAATGGTGGCGTAGCTGGGCAAGAGCCCGATGGCCGTCGTCGCGATCCCCATCATCAGGAGCGCCGTCACCAGCGCCTTCTTGCGCCCCGATTTGTCGCCGAAGTGCCCGAAGACGATGCCGCCTATCGGGCGGGCGATAAAGCCCACCGCGAACGTGCTGAACGAGGCGAGCGTCGCCACGAGCGGCGGCATGTCCGCCGAGAAGAACAGCGTCGGGAACACGAGCGCCGCGGCCGTCCCGTAGATAAAGAAGTCGTACCACTCGATGCTGGACCCCGTGAGCGCCGTCAGGGCAACTTTCAGGATGTCCCTCTCTGGCGCCTGTCGGGTTCCCACCGCGCTGGCGCTAGCCATGCATACCTCCCACTGCTGCTCCTTCCACTGGCTCTCTCTTAGGTTTCGAGTGCCCCGTCCGGCGCTTCTGGAACCTGCTGCCGACGCCCGGCGGTCGGAAACCCCTTCTCCCATTCCCGAAGCAGGTTATGTGAGGCTTGAACCTGAGTCAAATATTCCGGCCCTTTCACCGACCCAGCTTCCCGGCGAGGCTCGCGAAGTCGTCGAGGACGGCGGGGTTCGCCAGGGAGTCGCGGCTCGCCGCCTTGTCCAGGGGGGTGCCGGAGAGGATCTTCTTCACCGGCACCTCCAGCTTCTTGCCGTTGAGGGTGCGGGGAACCTCCCCCACCGCCAGGATCTCGTCCGGCACGTGCCGCGGCGAGGTGTTCTCCCGGATGCCCGCTTTTATGCGGCGCTTCAGGTCGTCGTCGAGCTCGGTGCCCTCCTTGAGGACGACGAAGAGGGGCATGAAGGCCGAGCCGTCGGGCTTGTGCAGGTCGACGACGAGGGAGTCCGCGACCTCCGGGACGGCCTCGACCGCCCGGTAGATCTCGGCGGTCCCCATCCTCACCCCGCCGCGGTTGATCGTCGAGTCGGACCGTCCGTAGATCACGCAGGAGCCCTCGGGCTTTATCTTGATCCAGTCTCCGTGGCGCCACACCCCTGGGTACAGGTCGAAGTAGCTCTCCCTGTAGCGCTCCCCGTCGGGGTCGTTCCACAGGTAGATCGGCATCGACGGCATCGGCTCGGTGATCACGAGCTCCCCGACCTCGTCGATGAGCGGCCGCCCCTCCTCGTCGTACGCCTCGACCTTCGCCCCGAGCGAGCGGCACTGCAGCTCCCCGCTCCTCACCGGGAGGATCGGGGTCCCGCCGACGAACGCCGTGCAGAGGTCGGTGCCGCCGCTCGTCGAGAACAGCCAGACGTCTCCCTTTACGTGCTCGTACACCCAGTCGAAGCCCTCCGGCGGCAGGGGCGAGCCCGTGGACCCGACGCTCTCGAGGGCGGAGAGATCGAAGCTCCTCCCCGGCTCCACCTCGGACTTCATGCACGCCGTCAGGTACCCGGCGCTCGTGCCGAAGCAGGTCATCCCGGTCTCCTGGGCAAACTCCCACAGGACGTTCATGTCCGGGTACCCGGGGTTGCCGTCGTAGAGGAGGATCGTGGCACCCGAGAGGAGTCCGCCCACGGTGAAGTTCCACATCATCCAGCCCGTCGTGGTGAACCAGAAGAGCCTCGACTCCGGCCCCACGTTCGCGTGGAGCGCGAGCTTCTTGAGGTGCTCGATCAGGATGCCGCCCTGGCTCTGCACGATCGCCTTCGGGAGCCCCGTCGTCCCGGACGAGTAGAGCACCCACAACGGGTGGTCGAACGGGACCCCTTCGAAGGTCAGCTCCGCCCCCTCGTTGCCGGAGACGAGCTCGTCCCAGGGGACCACGTCCCTCAGAGCCCCGACGTCCGGGTCTTCCCTGAGGTACGGCACGACGACGGTCTTCTCCAGGGACGGCATCTCGCGCTGGAGCCGGGCGACGACCTCCGTGCGGTCGTACTCCTTGCCGCCGTAGCTGTAGCCGTCCACGGCGAACAGGACCTTCGGCTCGATCTGCGCGAACCTGTCCACCACGCTCCCCGGCCCGAAGTCCGGCGAGCAGCTCGACCAGACCGCGCCGAGGGAGGCGGTAGCCAGAAACGCCACGACCGCCTCGGGGGAGTTCGGCACGTACGCCGCCACCCTGTCCCCGCGCCCGACGCCGAGAGACCTGAGCCCCGCGGCCATCGCCGCGACCTTCCCCTCGAGCTCGCGCCAGGAGATCTCACCGAGGGGCCTGGTCTCCGAGCGGTAGAGGATCGCCGGCTCGTCGGCGCGATCCCTGGCATGCCTCAGGGCGTGCCGGGCGTAGTTGAGCTCCGCCCCCTCGAACCACGCGGCACCCGGCATCTTCCGCTCGGCCAGCACCCGCGTGTACGGCTTCGACGCCTCCACGCCCGTGTACTCCCAGATCGAGGCCCAGAACCCCTCGAGGTCCGTCACCGACCACTCCCAGAGCTCCTCGTAGCCCTCGAAGGAGAGGCCCTTCTCCTCGGAGAGCCAGCGCATGTAGCCCGTGATCTTCGCGTTCTCCTTGAACCCTTCGGATGGCTCCCAGAGCAGGGTGCCCTCTGCCGCTTCGGTCATGATCCCGTCCTTTCCCCTAGCCTCACCGGAACCCTCCCCTTACCACTGGGCGGTCGCGGCGCCATCCATCGTCAGAGAAGCCCCCGTGATAAACGACGCCTCCGGCGCGCACAGAAACGCCACGAGCTCGGCCACCTCCTCGGGCTCCACGAGGCGCTTTATCGCAGGCCCCGTGAGCATGACCTTCTCGATGACCTCGTCCTCGGAGATGCCGCGCGTCCTGGCCTGGTCCGCGATCTGGCCCTCCACCAGCGGCGTCCTCACGTACGCCGGGCAGATGCAGTTGGAGGTGACCCCGTGCGGCCCGCCCTCGAGCGCGATCACCTTGTTGAGCCCCTCCAGCCCGTGCTTGGCCGAGATGTACGCCGCCTTGTAAGGGGAGGCCCGGAGCCCATGCACGCTCGAGATGTTCACGACGCGCCCCCAGCCCTTCTCGTACATCCTCGGGAGTGCTTTCTGCACGATCCTGAACGGCGCCTCCAGCATGACCCTGAGGATGGTGGAGTACTTCTCCGGCGGGAACTCCTCGATCGCCGCTACGTGCTGGAGCCCCGCGTTGTTGACCACGACGTCGGCCTCGACCTCTAAAGAGTCGAGCGCCGCGTAGTCCGCGAGGTCGGCTCGAACGGCCTCGCCGCCGATCCCGTCGGCCACCTTCCTGGCCGCCTCGCCGTTGAGGTCGAGCACCGTCACGGCCGCGCCAGCCTTCGCCAGCCTCTCGGCGCACGCCCGGCCGATCCCGCTCGCCGCCCCGGTGACGAGGGCGCTCCGCCCCGTCAGGTCCAGGTTGACCGCCGTGGTCCCCGGCGTCACAAAGGACTCACCCATTCGCCCCTCTCCCCTACTAGATAACCTCGCGTCCCCAACGGAACCCTCCCGAGGCCCCGACCATGCGCAGTATATGCCAAGCCCCCGGCGTACCGAAAGCGCGTGTCGCCGGTCCACTCGGCCGGGACGCCCGGCCCTTCACACATTGCTCCCGAAAGGGTCAGCGGGCTCTCGGTCGTTACGGCGCGACGGCCCCGTAGCAGTAGGCCGCCGGGAGCGCCGCCGGGATCAGGGGCGAGAGCACGACGGCACCGAGCCCGCGGCCCATCTCTTCTCGCCCCCACGGAGGAGGGCCGCGGTCTGGTTTCTAGCGGGTGTGGGCGTCGATGGCGTCCGCCAGCATCCCCTCGATGGCGCCGCGCTCGGCGTCGGAGCGGGTGACGCGTAGGCGGGTGAAACGCTCGTTCATCTCCAGGGCGGACTCCAGCAGCCCCCGAGCGAGCTCGCGCGGCGGTCGAGCTCGACGAGAACGTCGAGCGCCTCGTCGCCCGCGAGCTTGAAGACGAGCTCGATCTCCTCGACCTTGCCCCGGTAGCGGCCCTCCGGCGCGAACTCAAACTGCTGGACGAACGGCAGCGGCGCCCCTTGCGAGGGTCGTGCTCGTTCTCGACCTGCCGGAGGCGAAAACCGAGGTTGCCCGCGGCGTCGAGCACGGCCTGCTGCAGGGGGTGGGGCGCCACCCGGATCGGGTCGACGTCGCTCGGGTCGATCGCGTTCGGCACGTCGAGGCCGGTGCGCACGTAGACGTCGTGACGGCCGAGGGAGAGCGGCGTCTCGTAGGGGAGCGGGAACGAGAACGGGATGGTCCTCTTCTCTCCGGCGTCGACGGAGACCTCGCCGCCCACGCTGTGCTCGACGAGGATATGCTCGTGCAGGGAATCTTCGTGCTTGTACTGCGTCGAGACGTAGAGGTAGATCCTCTGGAACTCCTGCGGGCCGCTCCCGCCCTCGATGATGGTCTCCCCGCTAACCGTCTCCCCGGGGACGAGCGTGTCGTGGGACAAACGGGTGTCGACGGTCGCCCCGCCGACCCCTATGCTGCTCAAAAGCTTTCTGAACACGGCATCCTCCTCATCCGCACGCTTGCGTTACTCGTCCGCCTTCCCCCGGTCCCCGCAGCTCCCCGGGCGCCGGCATCAGGCCATCAACGCCTCCCGAACGAAGTCGAGCCTGTCGTTCCCCCAGAACATCTCCTCCCCCACGAAGAAGGTCGGCGTGGCGAAGACACCCCGCCCGGCGGCCTCCTCCGTGGCCTCCTTGAGCGCCTGCTTGGCCCCGCCCGATCCGGCACCCGCGATCAGCTCCTCGGGTCGAGCCCGACCCTGCGCGCCACCTCGCGTAAAGGTCCGTCCTCGTCGGAGGCCTCCAGCCCCTTCGGCGCCCCGTCCTCCTCCCAGAAGAGGGCGAAGGCCTCGCGGGTAAACGCCTCCAGGCTCCCCCTCCCGGCGCACCACACCGCCGCGCGCATCGTCTTCAGCGTCCGGAACGGGAAGGGCTCCGGGAAGCGCATCGGGAGGCCGTATCGCCCGGCCCAGCGGCGGATGTCCCGCGCCTGGTAGCGCCCCTTCGCCGGCGTCTCGATGGGCGCCTTGATCCCCGCCGCCTTGTGCAGCGCCCCCAGCAGCACGGGCCGCAGGACGACCTCCGCCCCCGCCTCCCCGGCTACGCGCCCGGCCTCACCGTAGGCCAGGTAAGAGTACGGGCTCACGAGGTCGTAGTAGAACTCCATCCGCTTCACCGACGCAGCCTCCCCGTCTCCGATACGGCGGGACCATATTAGAAGCGTCGGGATATTCCGCGCAACGCTCCCGCGCCTCCGGAGGCACGCAGAGAAGCGCGGAGGGGCGGGCTTGTGGCGCCCGCCCTCTCCGCGCGAGGGATCTCTTGTCGTCGCCTCTTAGGCCGTCTGGCCCTCGCCCACGTCGACCTTCTCCTCGTTGTTCACCAGGATGGAGAACGCCAGCGCGGAGATCCAGACCACCACGATGGCGCCGTAGATCACGTAAGCCGCCGCTCCCTCGATGCCTATGGTGTTTATAAAGGTCCGCATGTTGGTCAGGAGGATGACGCCGCCGACGGCCGTCCCGAGGATGCGCATCGGCAGGATCCTCACGACCCAGGCCGCGATCGGCGCGGCGATGACCCCGCCAACGAGCAACGCGCCCGTGATGCCCCAGGGGATCTCGGACAAGCTAAGCGCGAGCAGGAAGCCCACGCTGGCGGCGAAGGCGACCACGAACTCGCTGGTGTCCACCGTGCCGACGACCTTTCTCGGCTCCATCCGCCCCGAGGAGAGCAGCGTCGGGGTGGAGATGGGACCCCAACCGCCGCCGCCGGCCGCGTCCATGAACCCCGCGAAGAGCCCCAGGGGACCGAGGAACTTGCCCGGGATGGCCTTGACCCGCACCGGCTTCTCCCTGCGCCTGAAGGAGAAACGGGCCAGGATGTAGGCCCCGAGGGCGAACAGGAACACGGCCACGAACGGCTCCGCCAGCTCGGCCGCGACGTAGCTCACCGCGATCGCGCCGAAGAACGCGCCTATCCCGCCCGGTATCGCCATCCACAGGATCTTCGACCAGTCCACGTTCCCGAACCGCCAGTGCGACAACCCCGACACGAACGTCGTCCCCACCTCCGCGATGTGCACGCTCGCCGAAGCGAGCGCAGGCGCGACCCCGACCGTTAGCAGCAACGTCGTGGAAGTCACCCCGTACGCCATCCCCAGAGACCCGTCCACCAACTGGGCCAACAACCCCACCACCGCAAGTACGAACAAGCTCCTCATTGACCGCCCCTCCTGATAATAACTTTGTCTACCGTCTTTGCAGAGATAGAAGGTAGCCGCCCCGATGCTGTGTGTCAAGGCCGCGACGGGCCGCCGCCGAAAAAACTCGTACGCCGGACCGTCCTCCAGAGCCGTAGGAGGGGCCTTACCTCGGTCAGGTGCTACGCATCGCCGCCGCCGAGGGGCCTGAGCGCCTTCGGGAAATGTTGAGCCGAACCCTTCGGTCCTCCTTGCTTCGCCTGCAACGAGGGCGGCCCCGATAACGGGACCGCCCTCGTTGCCGTGCCGTCGAGGTTTCGTCGGGCTACGCGCTCTTTCTCTTGGGAGTTCCCCACGCTTCCAGCGCCTTGCGGCGGGGGGCGAGGTACGCTTCCGGCGTGCCGACGTCCTCGAGGAAGGAGATGGCGCGTTCGCAGAGCGCCTCGCCCTCGCCGCTTCGTTCGCCCCACACGTTCCTCCCCTGGCCGGGGTCGCCCGTGAGGTCGTAGAGCTCCGGCTCGTCGTCCGGGCCGCCGAGGATCACGGCCCTCTCGGGCGTGGTCACGGTGATCGGCATGTAGTCGGCGATCCTGCGCGGCTTGGAGTCGACGGCCGTGGTGATCTCGCCCTCCGCCAGGTACAGCGGCCAGGAGCTGACGACAAACTCCCGGTGCTCTTCCTCCGTCCCGGCTAGAACCTCCTGGAACGACTCGCCGGACATGGTGCCCGGCAAGCCCGCGAGCCCGGCGAGCTCCAGGATCGTCGGCGCGATATCCGGGGCGGTGGTCATCGCCGCGCGCCGGCCGGGCTCGAGGCCGGGCCCGCGGACCATCAGGGGTATGTTGGTCAGCTCCTTGTAGAGCGGCGACCTCTGGACGGTCAGGAGCCAGGATTCGGTCAGCCACTCGGGCACCGACGAGTCCTCCGTGACCGACGCCTCCGGCTCGTGCACCCACTCGGCCTTGCCGAAGTAGCAGTGCTCGCCGAAGTAGAACCCGTGGTCGGAGGTGAAGAAGACCAGCGTGTTCTCACGCAGGCCCAGGGCGTCGAGCTTCGCCAGCAGCCGCCCGATCCAGAAGTCCACCATCGTGACCTCGCCGCAGTACCCCGCGTGGGAGAGGTTAACGTCGTCCTCCGTGAGGCCGGCGTCCTCCCACTTCCCGTAGCAGGGGTAATTTATGCTCTCCCCGGTGTAGTTCTCGCGGTACTGTGCGGTGTAGTAGTCGGGGGCGTCCCACGGCTCGTGCGGGTCCCACGTGTCCACGTAGAGGAAGAAGTTCTCGTCGTGGTGCCGCTCGAGCCACCGCTCGGCCTCGGTCATCGTGCGCGCCACCATCCGGTCCTCCTCGGAGCGCCACGTCGAGCGCATGTCGGAGCGCTCTTCGGGCCTGGTGTCGTCGCCCTGGCCCCGGACCCAGATGAAGTCGTCGAAGCCGCGGTCGTACCCGAAGCCATTGCGGACGAAGAACGGGGTGTCCACGATCCCCATCGTCGTGTAACCGGCCCTGGAGAGCACCTGCGGCAGGGTCGCCAGGTGGCGCGGAAGCGGCTCCCAGCCCATGTGCGTGTACGAGAACGTCCCCGTCAGGATGTCCGCCCGGGCGGGCATCGTCGGGAAAGAAGAGATCACGTGGTTGTCGAACACCACCGATTGCTGCGCGAACGCGTCGAGGTGGGGAGTGCGGATGCTCCCGTTCCCGTAAGCCCCCAGGTGATCCCTGCGGAAAGTGTCCGCCACGATCACCACTACGTTGGGTCGATCCTGGTTCAACTCGTTCCTCCTGAATGTCTTGTTTGTCTACCTATTTAGTGTGCAACGCGCACCTTACACGTCCCGGTCGCTCACCGTCAAGGGCCCATCGAATATTTCCCGGAAGATATGCTGGGAGGCACAACCTCTTGGGCTCAGCCAGGCGAATGGGCGGAGGGGCTAGCGGCTCGTCGGGCCGTGCGCGTCCCCCCCGTCCGGGTCGACGCGACTTGGTGGGACGGGGGGGTGAGGACGCTGCGGGGCGTCGCAGCGTCCGTGCAAGATGGGTGCGGCGTCCGGGCGCTCGCCGCGTGCCTCCTCCGAGCGCCGGTTCTCGGAGCGCTCCCAGAGCTCGTTCCAGAGATCCAGCTCCCACTTGATCACGCCGCCCTCCTCGGTGTTTCGGCCTGGCGTTCTCGTGTCGCTCGCCGCGATGGCACGGTTCCCCTACCGGGGCGTCTCATCCCCTCGTGCCGGGAGCTCCATCCGGCGAGCCGTTCCTCAGGCCCTCTATCAGGACCTCGACGACCTCGGGGCGGGAGAACTCCGGCGGCGGGTGCTCGCCCCTCGTCAGCATCTCCCGGACCTTCGTGCCGGAGAGGAAGACGTGCGAGGCCGGCTCGTGCGGGCAGGTCTTCGAGGAGCCCATGCCGGCGCACTCCCGGCAGAAGAAGGTGTGCTCGAACATGAGCGGCGTGATCCCGAGCTCCTCCCCCTCGAACTCCCCGAAGACGTGCTGGGCGTCGTAGGTGCCGTAGTAGCTGCCCACCCCGGCGTGGTCGCGCCCGACGATGAAGTGCGTGCAGCCGTAGTTTTTGCGGCAGAGGGCGTGCAGAATCGCCTCGCGCGGCCCGGCGTAGCGCATCGCCGCCGGGAAGACCGAGAGCACCGTCCGGTCCTTGGGGTAGTACCGATCCAGGATCACCTCGTACGAGCGCATCCTCACGTCGGCCGGGATGTCGTCGGGCTTGGTCTCGCCGACGAGCGGGTTGAGGAGCAGACCGTCGACGGTCTCCAGCGCGCTCTTCTGGATGTACTCGTGGGCGCGGTGGACGGGGTTTCGGGTCTGGAAGCCGACCACCTTCTTCCAGCCCTTCTCGGCGAAGAGCGCCCGAACCTCCGTTGGCTCGCGGTAATGGTTCGGGAACCGTCCCCGGTCGGGGGAGCGGAGCAGGGTGATCTCGCCGCCGAGCAGCACGTCCCCCGCGCGGTAGAGGTGCGCGACGCCGGGGTGCTCGGCGTCGGTCGTCCCGTAGACCTCTCCGGCCTCGCGCTCCTTGTCGTGCCGGTAGCGGTCCTCCAGGAGCAGGATCGCGGCGGGCTCCCCGCGCCCGTCCAGGAGCGCCACGCGCGAGCCCTCCCTGAGGCCGCTGGCCGCCGCCTCGCTCACGGGCAGCGTGATCGGCATGCTCCACGCCGTGCCGTCCGAGAGGCGCATCGTCTCCACGACGCTCTCGTAGTCGTCGCGGTCCATGAAGCCCTCGAGCGGCGAGAAGACGCCGGTCGAGATCATCTCCAGGTCCGAGAGCGCCCGCGCGCCCAAACGGACACCGCCGAGCCCCGCCGCTTCCTCGCGTAGCTCCAGCGCCTCCTCCTCGCGGACCCGCCGGTCCACGAGCGCGCCCCCGTGGGGCGTGACGAGCTCCTTCCCCTCGAACTCCGCCCTCCCGGTGCCGCGCGCCTCCCCCACCGAGCCGTTCCGCGCGGTCACCGAGACCGCCGCCAGGCGCCGGGCGCGGCGCGCCGGGATGGCCTCGGCCTCGAGCGCGTAGTAGTAGGGTAGGCAGCGCTCGTAGGCTTCGGCGAGCTCGCCACTCAGCATGGGGTCCCGGCGCTCGGCCCGCTTCACGCCGACGCTCCTCTCGGCGGCGTCGTGCCAGCCCTCCCAGACGTCCCACCGCTTCACCTCCCTCGGCTGCCAGGAGAGGGCGTCGTCGCGGAAGGGGATGCCGACGCGCTCGCAGTAGGCGGCCAGCACCCCCGCCGGGTCCTCCGAGAAGCTCATGGCGTCGACGACCACGACGTCCTCGCCGGCGTCGCCGGCGTAGCGGTGGAGGTTATAGAGGCTCTCGAAGCCCGTCTCCTCCAGGGTGAAGTCCGGCCACATCTTGTGCATCGACGCGATCACGTACTTCGGGTCCCGCACGATAAAAGTGTTCACGAAACGGGAGGCGAACTCGGGGCCGAGGAGCGGCCTCGCGTGGTACGCCATGTCCTTCAGGAAGACCCGCTTCTCGCGGGGCCGCAGGACCTCTTCCAGCACGCTCTCGTAATCCAGCCCGGGTCTCGGGGGCTCGTCCGCGAAGCGGTCGCTCGGGCGTTCCTCGCCGTGGTAGTAGGCGGCGGAGAAAGGTTCGTGCAACACCTCGAAGTCTTCCCGCTCTATAAAGATCCTCTCGAACGCGGTGGAGATCGAACGCGGCACGGACCACAGAGCGATGGGCTTCTCGTTCCTCACAGCTTTACCCCTTCCGTCTTGCGCAACTTCATGGCCTCCTGGAATACGACGTCGGGGGGCCCGTCGTGGGCCCCCCGGGGTACCACCGTTTGCCCCTTATGCCGGCAGGGGCGCCTCCGCGCGCCTCTTCTCACGCCGGACGACGACGATGGCGAACGCGAGCGCCGCGATCCAGACGGCCACTATGAGGGCGTAGACGAGGTAGGCGAAGGCAGGCTGCGCGTCGAGGCCGATGGCGTTGATGAAGGTGCGCATGTTCGTGATCAGGATGACCCCGCCGACGGCCGTCCCGAGGATGCGCGTCGGAAGAATGCGCACCACCCACGCCGCGATCGGGGCCGCAATCACGCCGCCGACGAGGAGTGCCGCGACCACGCCCCACGGCACCTGCGCGAAGCTGAGGGCGTAGAAGAAGCCGAGGCTCGCGCAGACCGCAACGACGAACTCGCTGGTATCCACCGTGCCGATGATCTTCCTCGGCTCCATCCTCCCCGAAGAAAGCAGCGTCGGGGTGGAGATGGGCCCCCAACCGCCGCCGCCGGCCGCGTCCATGAACCCGGCAAAGACCCGAGCGGCGCGAGGAACCTCCTCGCCACCGGCCTGACGACGACGGGCCTCTCGTGCCTCCTGAACGAGAAGCGCGCCAGGACGTACACGCCGAGGCAGAAGAGGAAGACGGCCACGAGAGGCTCCGCCGCCTCCGCCGAAAGGGAGCTGAGCGCCACCGCCCCCAGAAACGCGCCTATCCCGCCCGGCACCGCCATCCAGCCGACCTTCGACCAGTCCACGTTCCCGAACCGCCAGTGCGACAACCCCGATACCAGCGTCGTCCCCACCTCCGATAGGTGGACCGCGGTCGAGGCGAGCGCGGGCGCGATGCCGGCCGTCAGGAGCAGGGTCGTCGACGTTACCCCGTACGCCATCCCGAGCGCCCCGTCTACCAACTGCGCGACCAAACCCAACAAAGCAAGGATCACGAAATTCCGCATCGACACGCTCCTCTACCCAAACCACTTTGTCTACCAACTTACTTAGGATTTGGGTATCCTAGCAGGCGCGGCAAAGGAGTCAAGCGAGAGCGGCGGCCCCGGTGCCTGCTCTGGAGGGGCTCGTCGAGTGGGCTCTGCCTCCGGGAGGCCGTGGGGACAGATGCGCCGGCGTTTTGTAGACTGCCCGGCGACCGAAGGCGAGCGTGAGATGTCGAGGGAGGGATCTGGCGTGCAGAGAGAGGGCGAGCGCGGGTTTACGTTGTGGTTCACGGGGTTGTCGGGGTCCGGCAAGACCACGATCGCCGAGATCGTCGAGAAGGAGCTCAGGGAGAGAGGGCGACGGGTCGAGGTCCTCGACGGGGACATCGTCAGGACCAACCTCTCCAAGGGCTTGAGCTTCTCGCGGGAGGACCGGAACATAAACGTCTTGAGGATCGGGTTCGTGGCGAACCTCTTGACTCGCAACGGCGTCGGGGTCATCGTCTCGGCGATCTCGCCGTACAAGGAGGTTCGGGACCAGGTGCGGCGCAGGATCATAGACTTCGTCGAGGTCTTCGTGGACGCGCCGGTCGAGGTCTGCGCCGAGCGCGACGTGAAGGGTTTGTACAAGAAGGCCTATGCCGGGGAGATCAAGGAGTTCACCGGCGTCTCCGACCCCTACGAGGCCCCCGCCGCCCCCGACCTAGTCCTCAAGACGAACGAGGAGGAGCCCGAGGAGAGCGCGCGCAAGGTCGTAGAGAAGCTCGAGTTCTTCGGGTACCTGGAGCCGGCGTAGGGAGCCTACTCCGCGCCCGTAAGGGTGGCCCGGAGCTGGTGGCGCCCCGTGAAGAAGGAGCGGTAGGAGAGGAGCCCCGCGATGATGGCGGCGATGGAGACGCTCCCGAGGAGCATGTAGAGGACCACCATCTGGAGGCGCACCGCCTCCAGGGGTTCGGCGCCGCCGATGATCATGCCGGCCATGGCGCCGGGGAGGAAGACGATCCCGGCCGTCTTCGTGGAGTCTACGAGCGGGATCATCGCGTTCCTCAACGAGCTCTTCAGGATGGGCGCCACGGCCTGCCGGCTCGTCGCCCCCAGGGCCAGGGAGGCCTCGATCTCCGGGCGCCGGGCCCGTACGTCGTCGCGGATCATGCCGAGCGTAAGGCTCGTGGTGTTCATCGAGTTGCCGACGACCATCCCGCCGAGCGGGATAAGGTACCTCCCCGTCGGCGGCACCACCCCGAGCAGGAGCAGGAGCCCCAGGGTGCAGACCGCCGCGACCCCCACCGAGACCGTCGCCAGCGGCAGCGCGCGCGGCACCCCGCGAGCGCGCCGCGCCGACGTCCACCCGGCGAAGCCGACCATCACGGCGAGGAGCAGCAGCACGTAGCCCAGGGATTCCAGCCCGAAGACGAGCTCTATCACGTAGCCGACGGCGGCGAGCTGCACGAACGAGCGGACCACGGCGACCCCGATGTCCTTCTCGAGGTCCAGCCTCTCGTAGAAGCTCAGGGCCACTGCGACAGCGACGAGCCCGAGGGCCAGGAGCGCCGAGGCGACGGTGCCGAGGCCCTCCAAGGCCTCAAGACCTCCCCGAGACGAGCCGCCTGACCTTCTCGCTCCCCCCGCCGTCGAACTCGTCGCGGTCCCACTCGCCCGCGGTGCGCCCCGCGTCCACGAGGACCACCCGGTCGGCCAGCCGCTCGACCTGCCCGAGGTCGTGGCTCACGATCACGAAGGTCAGGCCCTCGCGCCGGTTCAGGTCCCTCACGAGACCCTCGATCCTGTCCCGCGCGGCCTCGTCGAGCGCGCTCGTCGGCTCGTCCATGAGCAGCACCTCGGGCTCCAGGGCCAGGGCCCGCGCGATGGAGACGCGCTGCTGCTGGCCGACGGAGAGGCTCTGCGGGCTCCGCGAGGCGAGCTCGGGGTCCAGCCCCACCGCCCCGAGAAGGTCCGCGACGTCCGCTCCCCTCCCGAGGAGCCGCGGGCCGTACAGGATAGCCTCCTCGACCGTCTCCCCGGAGAGGGCGGGGAGCTGGAAGATCATGCCGACCCGTCGCCTCAGCGCGAGAGGGTCCATCGTCTTCGTCGGGACCCCGTCCAGATAGACCTCCCCCTCGTCGGGCTCCACGAGCCGGTTCAGGGCGCGCAACAGGGTGCTCTTGCCGGAGCCCGAAGGACCGGTCACGCAGACGACCTCGCCCCGTCCGACGGCCAGGTTCACGCCCTTCAGGATCCCCGCGCCCCCAACCGCGTACCGGAGCCCCTTCGCCTCGATCTTGAGGGTCAGGGCGCCTCCCGGCTCAGGTAGGCGTAGAGCCCGTCGAACACGGGTCCGGTTTGTCGTAGGAGGGCGTGGTCGTCGGGCGACGCGAGCTGCATGCCCCTGATAATAGCGTCCAGCCCCTCCGCCTCGGGCCGCCCGTAGCGCTCGTCCAGGAGGTCGGCGTCGTGGATTATCTCCGCGATCTCACGCAGGGTGGCGTCCCGCCCGAGGTGCTCGTACTCCACGAGGAACGTCTCGAACGAGCAGTCGTCGCCCCGGTGCGAGAGCCGGGCCCCGGCGACGTCGAAAAGCTCCGCCCCCTCGGGGGCTTCGGCCGGGTCCCCGAAAAAGGAGAACTCCGCCTCCGGGTCCAAGAACCGCGTCACGAGCCAGGCGCAGGCCGTCCGATCCACGTGGCAGCCCCGCCGGGTGGCCCAGCGCAACGCTACGACACCTCCCCGACGCCGGCCCCGCCCCGCGAGGAAGCCCCGTCCACCAGGACCCGCCGCGCCCCTCGCAGGGCCTCCGCCGCCTCCTCGCGCCGCGGCGAGCGGAAGTAGTCCCGGCGCCGCTCGGCCCGAAAGTCGCGCTCCAACTTCTTGAGCTCCTCCAACATCCCGTCCGAGTCGCCCCCCAGTTCGGCCTTGCGCCGCAGACGCCCGGCGGCCTCGACGATCTCCGCGTAGACCTCCTCCCGGGAGGCGCGGAAGGCTTCCTCGAGCCCTTCGCGCTCCGCCGTCGTGTTCGGGGTGGCCTCCCAGAGTGTCGCCTCCCCGCCGGCCTCGCGGACGCGCAGTTGGAGCCACTCCAGCTGCTCCCGCGTAAGGTCGTTCTCCGGCAGGACGGCCGCCCCGTCCTGGAGGTACATGGCACCGAGCGCCTTCAGCTTGCGCCACACGGCCACCCGGTGCCGGGAGGGCTCGCGCGGGAGCCGGTAGACCAGCAGGAGCCAGCGCGCCCCCGCGCCCCGCCCTACAGCAGAGTCCATGCCATCCCGACGAGGGCGCCGACCGGGACCATGAGGTAGATCGGCACCTTGAACCTCTGCAAGACCGCGAAGGAGACGACCGCGACCGCGAGGGCGAAGACGTCGAGCTCGGCGAGGGAGAGGCCGTCGGGGAACAGGACCTGCGTGGCGAAGAAGACCGCGAGGTTCGCGACCACGCCGACAACCGCCGCCGTCACCCCCACGAGGACCGCGCGCAACAGGCGGTTGTTCGACAGAAGCTCGATATACGGGGCGAGCAGGAAGATGAACAAAAAGCACGGCAGGAACGTCACGTACGTCGTCGTCAGAGCCCCCAGGGTCCCGTAGAAGAGCGGGGAGAAGGGGCCGGGGTCGTTCCAGGCGCCGATGAAGCCGACGTACTGGGTGACCATGATCAAAGGCCCCGGCGTGGACTCCGCGAGCCCGAGCCCTTGCACCATCTGGTCGGCGGTGAGCCACCCGTAGCCGTTCACGGCTACGTCGGAGATGTAGCTCAGGACGGAGTACGCCCCGCCAAAGGTCAGGAACGCCGCCCCCGTGAAGAACAAGGCTTCCTTGAACAGCACGTCCTCCCCGCCGCGCCACAGGTACAGCGCGCCCACGGGGACGGCCCAGAGGACAAAGAAGACCCCGAGCGTCTTGAGGTTGCGCGAGAACGAGGGCCTGCCGCCCGAGTCGGTTCGGTCGAGGGCTGATCCCTCTTCCTCCTCCGAGCCGTGCCCGCCCGCGCGAAATGCCCCGGGCACCGCCCGGGAGAGGAGGAGCCCCCCGACGGCCGCGGCGAGCACGACGATCGGGAAGGGTACGGAGAGGAAGTAGAGGGCCACGAACGCCGCGACCGCGAAGGCCAGGAGGAGGCCGTGATTGAGCGTTCGCTTCCCGATCCGCAAGACCGCCTCGACCACGATCGCGATCACCACCGGCTGCACGCCGTACAACAGGCCGTTGACGGCGGGCACGTCCGAGTGGGCAACGGCGAGCCAGGAGAGCAGCAGCAGCACGAAGATCGAGGGGATCACGAAGAACGACCCGGCCACGATCCCGCCCAAGGTGCCGTGCAGCCGCCATCCTATGTAGGTGGCCACCTGCTGAGCCTCCGGCCCCGGCAACAGCATGCAGAAGTTCAACGTCCTCAGGTACTGCCCCTCCGAGACCCACCGCTTCCTCTCGACCAACTCCCGGTGCATGATCGCGATCTGCCCCGCAGGCCCCCCGAAGTTGATGAACCCGAGCTTCAACCAGAACCGGAACGCCTCCCAGAAACCGACCGCCTTCGTCCCCGCGCCATCGGTAACCTTGGTTCCCATCTTCACCTCTCTACTGGTTCGGTAGGCAATACGGCAAAAGCGTAACCGTGGTTACTCTGTGCGTCAAGAGAGGGATGGGTGGCTCGGGCGAGGGGTCGGCTGCTGCCGCGCCCTCCTAGTGGTGCACCCAGGCTTCGGGGTTGCGGGTGAGGCCCTCGACGACCGGGGGCAGGGAGCCCTCGACGAGGTCGGCGAGGGTAACGGTCTCCAGGACGGTGCGAAGGCTCGCGCGGACGGCGATCCAGACCTCCCGCAGCTTCTCGGCCGAGCCCGTGTACTCGACGGCCTCGGGCCACTCGCCCCTGACGTTGGCGAGGGGACCCTCGACGGCCCGGATGACGTCGGCGAGCGTGATCTCGGCGGCCGGCACGGCGAGCCAGTAGCCGCCGGAGGCGCCGCGTTGGGTGCGGACGAGGCCGTGGTGCTTGAGGTCGAGCAGGATGTTCTCCATAAACTTCTTGGGGATGCCCTGCGCCGCGGCGATCCGCTCGCCCTTGAGCGGTCCCGTCCCCTCGACCTTGGCCCGCGCGAGCTCCGACGCCGCGCGCAGCGCGTAGTCGGCTCGGGCCGAAACCTGCATCTCGCCCCCTGCCGCTACCCGGCTCTCAGTTCGCCTGCCGGTCGCTCTCCTTCGCCTGCTGCTTCTCGCCGCGGCTCGGCGACAGCACGAACCAGTAGGAGCCGAGCAGGATGGCGATCATCAGCGCCATCGCCAACCCGAACTGAACGTACTCGGACAAGAGAGCCTCCTCTTCCTGTTTATCCTCCGCAGATCCTACGGGGATTCTACGCCAGACCACGGAGCTTCGTCGCCGCGGGTCAGCCGACGACCGGCCGCGAGCCCCGCACGCCGCCCGGAGATTCTAAAGATCCGGCGATCTCCTCGAGGATGCCGCGCGAGATCACCAGCCGTTGTATCTCGCTGGTGCCCTCGTAGATCTCCGTGACCCTGGCGTCCCGGTAGTACCGCTCGACGGGATGGTCCTTCATGTACCCCTGCCCACCGAGGACCTGCAACGCCTCGTCGGCGACCTCGTTCGCCACCGTGGAGGCGTAGAGCTTCGCCCTCGCACCCGCCTCGGTGACGCGCATCCCCCTGTCTTTGGCCCACGCGGCCTCGTAGGTCAGGAGCCGCGCGGCCCTTATCTTCGTCTGCATGTCCGCGAGCTTGAAGGCCACCGCCTGGTGCTCGGCGATCGGCTTGCCGAACGTCGTCCTCTCCGAGGCGTAGCGGGCCGCGTACCGGAAGGCGGCCTCGGCGATCCCTACAGCCTGGGCCGCTATCCCGATCCTGCCGCCGTCAAGCGTCCCCAGGGCGACGCCCAGCCCCCTCCCCTCCCCCCCGAGCCGGTCCTCCTCGGGGACGAAGACGCCGCTCAGGTGCAGATCGTCCGTGGTCGCGGAGATCACGCCCATCTTGCGGGCGTGCTTGCCCCACGAGACGCCCGCGGCGTCGGCGGACACCAGAAAGGCCGTCACGCCGTCCTCGGCGCGGGCGAAGACGATCATCGTGCCGGCGGCGCGGCCGTTGGTGATCCACTGCTTGTGCCCGGAGAGCTCGTAGCCGCCCTCCACCCTCTCCGCCCTTGCCCTTATCGCCGAGGCGTCCGAGCCCGTCTCGGGCTCGGTGAGGGCGAAGCAGCCGAGGCGGCCGACGCCGGCGAGCTCCGGCACCCAGCGCTCCTTCTGCCCTCCGTGCCGTACTCCAGGATCGGCAGGGTGCCCGCGCTGGTGTGCACGGCGAGCGTCACCCCGACGCCGGCATCGGCCCGGCTGATCTCCTCGAGCATCAGCGCGTAAGAGAGGAAGTCCGCCCCTCCCCCGCCGTACTCCTCCGGCACGCACAGCCCCATGAACCCGGCTTCCGCGAGCTTCTCCAAAAGATCCAACGGGACCCGGTCCTCGAGGTCCAGCTCCGCCGCGAGCGGCGCTACCTCCCGGTCGGCGAACTCCGCCGCCCGGTCCCTGATCTCGCGCTGCTCGCCCGTGAGCTCGAAGTTCATCGCGGTCCTCCGTCCTGACGGTGCCCTTCGCCGGAAGCTTTACACAGGACCGCCCCCCGCGCCCCCGGACGGGCTAGGCGCCGCGCTCCAGCGATTCGCGGTGCTCGGCGCCGCGCTCGACGTAGGAGCGGGCGCCGCGGGCGATGTCCTCCGTCTGCGCCTCCGTAACCTCCCTGACCCTCTTCGCGGGGACGCCGACGATGAGGCTGCGGGGCGGGTACTCGCGGCCCTCCGGGACGGTCGCGCCCGCGGCGACGACGGAGCCCTCGCCTATCTTCGCTCCGGTGAGGATCGTGGCGTTCATGCCGACGAGGCAGCGGTCCCCGATCTCGCAGCCGTGCACGACCGCCGCGTGGCCGACGACGCAATCGTCGCCGATGGTGACCGGGAACCCCGCGTCCATGTGGACGACGGCGTTGTCCTGGATGCTGGTGCGCTCCCCAACCACGATCTCGTCGAGGTCGCCGCGCAGCACGGCCCCGTACCAGATGCTGGAGCCCTCCCCCACCCGCACCTTCCCGATCAAGTAAGCCCCAGGCGCCACGAAGGCCGAAGGGTGGACCTCCGGCAGCCGGTCGCCGTACGGGAACACGCTCTCTCTGTGGGTCATCTCGCCTCTCCTTGGGGATCGCCCGGCAGGTCGGGGCCGGGGAAGGTCCTCCGAGCTCCGGCGCCCAAGTTACCGGGAGGGCACGACGCCCGCAAGGGCCCTCCCGTTCGCGCCCTAGCGCGAGAGGAGCCGCCGGCCGAGCAGCGCGGCCCCCACGATCACGGGGACCGCGACGGCGGCGCGGCCCGCGTTGCGCCGGCCCGCACCGACCGCCGCGCGCTTCGCCTCCTCGTTGAAGCCGCCGTCCGTCGAGGTCCACAGCGGGTCCGGCTCGAACAGATTGCCGGGGCCGGTCTCCCCGGGACCTTCCCGGAAGAAGCCTCCCTCGACGCCGCGGGTGATGGCCCGCTCGTAGAGCGCCGGCGAGAGGGCGTGGAGCGCCTCCAGCGCCCGGACGCTGCTCCCCACGACGACCTCCCGGCGCGGGCGCCGGGCGTTGCGCACGATCGCGTGGGCGACCTTCTCTGGCGGCAGGATGCGGCCCTTTGGCCCCAGGGAGCGTCCGTAAAAGTTGCCCGCGTAGCGGTACGCCGGCGTGTCGACCGCCCCCGGGAAGACGCAGGAGACGCTCACGCCCGTCCCCCGTAGCTCGCCCCGCAGGGCCTCGGAGAAGCCGCGCAGGCCGAACTTCGTCGCCGTGTACGCCGCCTGGTACGGCGAGCCCACGAGCCCGAAACCGGAGGAGACGTTCACGAGGACCCCGCTGCCCTGGCGCCGGAGGACGGGGAGCGCGGCCTGGGCCCCGTGCATCGCGCCGAGCAGGTTGGTCTCCACCACGCGGCGGTTCACCTCCGGCGGCTGCTCCTCGAACCTTCCGAAGGAGATCACCCCCGCGTTGTTGACCCACACGTCTATGCGTCCGAACTCCTCGACGGCCCGGCGCGCGAGCCCCTCCACCGCCGCAAGGTCCGTCACGTCCGTCGGCACGGCGAGGGCGCGTCCCCCCCTCGCCTCACACTCGGCCGCCACCTCGTCGAGCGCCCCCTCACGCCGGGCGGCGAGCACCACCGAGGCCCCCTTCTCGGCGAACGCCCTCGCCGAAGCCCGCCCGATGCCGCTCGAAGCACCCGTAATCACCACGATCGAACCGTCTAGACCGCGAGCCATCCGAAACCTCCCGTTAGTCGAAACACCGTCCCCTCCGAGACGGATAGGGGGTGTCTACCCACAAGCGGTCCGTGCGTCCCTAGCCGTCGAGGAAGCGGTTCAGAACCTCCGCGAAGCGGCCCGGACACTCGACGTGCGGCAGGTGCCCGCATCCGGGCAGGATCTCCAGGTTGCCGTGCCGCAGGCGGGCGACCGCGTCGTGGGCGTGGCGCAGGGGCACCACCTTGTCCAACGCCCCCCAGACGACGAGCGTGGGCATCTCCAGGCGGGGGAGCTCGTCCAGCAGGATCTCGCTCCCCTTCTGGCCCGCGGGGCCGATGTGGGAGCGCAGGGCGGCCAGCGTGGTCTCCATGAAGCCGTTCGAGAGGCCCAGCCGGGCCTGCTCCGCCAACCACTCCGCGGGGCCGAGGTGGGGACGGCGAAGAGGAGCGGGGCCCTCCCCAGGGACCGCTGAGCCGCGCCGCCGGGGTCTTCGCCCAGAAGATAGCCGCCTCACCGAGGCCGGCGAGCGTCGCCGAGGCGAGCGCGGGGTGACCTCCCGTCCGAGCCCGGCGCTGTCCACGAGGCCCAGGGCGCTCACGCGGGAGGGGCGGGAGAGCGCGAGGCGCAAGGACACGAGGCCGCCGAGCGAGTTCCCGACGACGGGGGCGCGCTCGATCCCCAGGGCATCCATAAACTCCGCGACGAAGCCCGCCAGAGAAGACGGCGAGAATCCCGCGTGGTCCCTCCCCGTTCGGGCTGCAGCAGATCCGGGGCGTACACGCGGCGTCCGCGCGCCAGGGCCGGCATCGCGCGGTTCCATTCGAGGGAGCTCGTCCCGACGCCGTGCAGCAGGACGAGCGGCGGCCCCTCCCCGCCGTCATGTAGCGGGTGGCGGTCCCGCCGACCCGCACCGTGCGCTCTTCGACATTCACGTTCGGGAGGTACCCCTAGCAAGCCCCGGCGTCGCCGCGTTCGGGGTCTTCTCGCCTGCTCGATCGGGCCCATCGTCGCCGGCGCGAAGCGCGGGGCAGTGGTCCCGAATACGACGCGGGGGTATCTACCCCGGAGGCTAGACCTCTACCAGCACCGCGTCGCCCTGCCCGCCGCCGGAGCAGATCGCCGCGAGGCCGCGGCCCCCGCCCCTGCGCTTCAACTCGTACATCAGCGTCATCAGGATGCGGGCGCCGGAGGCCCCTATCGGGTGGCCCAGAGCCACCGCCCCGCCGTTGACGTTCGTCCTCTCCTCGGAGACGCCGAGCATCCTGGAGGAGTTCAGCGCGACCGCGGCAAAGGCCTCGTTCACCTCCACGAGGTCCAGGTCCCCGGCGCTCCAGCCGGCCTTCTCCAGCGCGAGCCTGCCGGCGTTGCCGGGGACGGTGTGCAGCCTCGACGGCTCCTCCGCCACCTTCGCGTGCGCCACGATCGTCCCCAGGGGTTCGAGGCCGCGCCGCTCGGCGTAGCCCTCGCTCGCGAGCACCAGCGCCCCCGCCCCGTCCGTCACGCCCGGTGCGTTGCCGGCCGTCACCGTCCCCCCCTCGTCCAGAGGGTTCAGGGAGGCCAGCTTCTCCAGGGTGGTGTCGGGGCGGACGGGCTCGTCGCGGTCCACGTAGCTCACGGCGCCCTTTCTGCCGGGCACCTTTACCCCGACGATCTCCTCCGCGAGGCGGCCCTCGTCGGTGGCGGAGGCGGCCCTCATGTGGCTGCGGTAGCTCCACTCGTCCTGCTCTTCCCGGGAGATGCCCGCGTCCCTCGCCCCGTCGGAGCCGAAGCGGATCATGTTGACGCTCTCGAAGGCGTCCAGAAGGCCGTCGTGCATCATCGCGTCCAGGGCTTTTGCGTCGCCCATCCGCGCCCCCCAGCGGGTCGTGGGCAAGAGGTAGGGGGCGCCGGACATGCTCTCCATGCCGCCGGCCAGGACCACCTCGTAGTCGCCGCAGCGGATCATGGTCTCCGCCAGCGTCGCGCTCCTCAGGCCCGAGGCGCAGACCTGGTTGAGCGTCTCCGTCGTCAGGGAGAACGGGAGCCCCGCGTGGCGGTTGGCCTGGCGGCTCGGGATCTGCCCGACACCTGCTTGCAGCACGATCCCGAAGACCGAGTGTCCTATCTCCGCGTCCTCGATCCCGGCGCGGTCTATCGCCCCGCGGATCGCGGCCCCGCCGAGCTCGGGCGCGCTCAAAGGGGAGAGCGCCCCGCCGAACTTGCCGAACGGCGTCCGCGCCGCCCCCAACACCACCGCACGCTCCACCGCTACGCCTCCAATGCTCTCGATCCCCGCTACTTCTCGAACCTCCAGTTTATATATGAATGGTAGGGCCGAGGATCGTCCTTCTAGTAAGATGAGGCACAGCAGCGCCCAATCGGGGGAAGATCAAGGGCGACCTAAGGAGGAGACGTGGCGAACATCGGGGACTACGGGTCTACGTACGCGGGCTTCGAATGGGAGACGCCGGAGAGGTTCAACTTCGGGCGCGACGTGATCGACGCGTGGGAGGCGAACCGTCCGGCCATGACCTGGCTCGGCGCGAACGGGGACGAGCGGCGCCTGACCTTCGGCGACCTCTCGCGAGCCTCCGACCGCCTCGCCAGCGCCCTGAAGGAGCTGGGCGTGGCGCGCGGCGACCGGGTGATGGTCCTCCTCGGCAAGGTGCCGGAGTGGCACGTGATCCTGATCGGGCTGCTCAAGCTCGGCGCGATCCCCATCCCCTGCGCCCCCCAGCTCCGCTCCGGCGACCTCAAGTTCCGGGCCGAGCACTCGGGCTCGGTGGCCATGATCTCCGGCCCCGAGGGCATCGAGGAGACCGAGAAGATCCGCGCCGAGGTGAGTAACCTGAGCTCCTTCGTCTCCGTGGGGACGGACCACGAGGGCTGGGACTCCTACGAGGGGCTCACGGAGGCGGCCTCCGAAGGCTTCCAGGCCGGGGACACCGCCTCGGGCGAGGGCGCCTTCCTCCTCTACACCTCCGGCACGACAAAGCACCCCAAGGGCGTCCTGCACACCCACGGCTACACGCACGCGAAAAGGATGCAGGCCCGCTACTGGCTCGACCTCCAGGAGGGCGACCGGCTCTGGTGTACCTCCGGCACGGGCTGGGCGAAGAGCATCTGGAACGTCTTCCTCGGGCCGTGGAGCCTCGGCACCGAGATCTTCGTCCACGAGGGCGGCTTCGACCCCTCCGGGCGCCTGGACCTCATCCAGCGCTACGGCATAACCGTCCTGTGCCAGGCCCCCACCGAGTACCGCCTGCTCGCGAAGACCCCGGAGCTCGAAGCGGCCGACCTCTCCTCGATCCGCCACGCCGTCTCGGCCGGCGAGCCCCTCAACGCTCCCGTCATCGAGCGGTGGAAGGCCCTGCACGGGCTGACGATCTACGACGGCTACGGCCAGACCGAGAACACCCTGCTCGTCGGCAACTTCCCGGGCGTGGAGGTGCGGCCCGGCTCCATGGGCCAGCCCTCCCCGGGCTGCGACGTCCGGCTCCTCGACCCCGAGGGCCAGCCCTGCCCGCCCGGCGAGCCCGGCGACATCGCGCTCGTCCCGGACGTCCCCGTCCTCTTTAAGGAGTACTGGGAGCAGCCCGACGAGACCGAGGGCGTCTACAGGAACGGCTACTACCTCACCGGCGACCGGGCAACGAGGGACGAGGACGGGTACCTGTGGTTTATGGGCCGCTCCGACGACGTCATCCTCTCGGCCGGCTACCGCATCGGTCCCTTCGAGGTCGAGAGCGCCCTCATAGAGCACCCGGCGGTCGTGGAGAGCGCCGTCGTCCCCGCCCCCGACGAGGACCGCGGCTCCGTCGTCAAGGCCTTCGTGGTCCTGGGCTCGGGCTACGAGGCCTCCGACGAGCTTGCAAAGGAGATCCAGGACTTCTGCAAGGGGCAGACCGCCCCGTACAAGTACCCGCGCAAGATCGAGTTTATCGGCGAGCTCCCCAAGACGACGAGCGGCAAGATCCGCCGCGTCGAGCTCCGCCAGCGGGAGATCGCCCGGGCGACGGGGTGACCGACCCCGCCCGCCTCGCCGCCGAGGAGTACTGCTACCTCACCACGACGGGCAGGGTAACGGCCAGCCCGCACGAGATAGAGATCTGGTTCGCCCTCGTCCCCGAGCGCGACACCCTCTACATGCTCTCCGGCGGCGGGGACCGCGCCGACTGGGTCAAGAACCTCCGCCGCGACCCGCGCGTCACGGTCCGCATAGACGGCGTGACCTTCTCGGGCCGCGCCCGCGACCCCGCGGACGACGGGGAGGACGACCTCGCCCGCCGCCTCCTCGTCGAGAAGTACGAGAGGGTCCCGGGCCGCCTCGCGAACTGGCGCCGAAACGCCCTGCCGATCGCCGTGGACCTGGAGAGGGGATAAGCGCGCCGGCTCGCGTGTCAGGGCGTACGTCGAGACCCGCCGCCCCGACCTAGACTGGGTCACGTGCGAGGTACGAAGAAGCGAGACCTGCCGGAGAAGACCTGTCCCGTCTGCGGGCGGCCCTTCAGGTGGCGCAAAAAGTGGGAGAAGGACTGGGAAGCGGTCACCTACTGCAGCGAGCGCTGCCGCTCGCGGGCGAAGGCGGCGAGGCGAACAGGGGCCTCCTAGGATAGCCCCAGCAGCGCAGAGAGCTGGCGCAGGCTCCCCGCCATCCTCGGGCCGTACCAGGTGAGAAGCTTCCCGTCGACGAGGTGGATGCGGTCCTCGCGCGCGGCTGGGACGTCCAGCGCGTAGAACTCCGCGAGGTCCTCGGCCGAGAACGGGTAGGGCTCGTCCGGCAACAAGATGACCTCGGGCTGGGAGGCCTCGATCTCCTCGGGCGAGACGACGGGGTAGCGCGTGCGCCCCCCGCAAACGTTCTCGCCCCCCGAGACCTCGACGACGTCGTGAACGTAGGTGTCCGAACCGACGCCCATGTAAGGCCCTTTCCAGATGGGCACGAAGAGACGGGGCCTCCTCGGCGGTCTCGTCCCGCGCAACCCCTCGTACACCCGCTCTATCGGGGAGATCACCGCGTCGGCCCGGGGCGCCTCGACGAGCACGGCCAGCTCCCGCAGCATCTCCAGGGCCTCCTCGACGGTCTCCGGAGCCCCCACGAAGGTCGGGACCCCCGCCGTTTGTAGCGCCTCGACGCTCTCGCGCGCGTTCTCCTCCCTGACCGCGACCACGAGGTCCGGCTCCAGCTCCAACACGCGCTCGACGTCGACCTTCTTCGTCCCCCCGACTCTCTCCACCCCGCCGACGCGGCGCGGAGGCTGCGTGCAGTACCGCGTCCTCCCCACCACCTTCTCGCCCACCCGAAGGCGAAGAGCGCCTCCGTGAGGCTGGGCACCAGGCTGATTATGCGTCGCGGAACCACGCGCAGAGCATACCCCGGCACAACCCGAAGCGTCACCGAACAGGCCCCGTCCCGTAATCTCGTTGTTACGCAAGCCCACCACCCTTCGTCCCACGCTCGGGGCCGGCCCGAGCGGACCGGCCCCCTCTCGCCTGCGCATGCATCGGTCGAGCCGCCCCTTCGGCGTTACCGTAACGTCTGCTCCGTGTAACCTTTTTGTTATTCTGATCCTCTAACATGCCTCGGCGTCGGACCACCGAAGTCGAAGGAGCTTGCTTCCATGCGAAGCGGGCACTCCTGGCCCGGGGCGGCGTCGCGATCGGTGTGAAGGAGACGGTGATGGCGAAGAGGTTGGCGGTCTTGGCGGGGACGCTGGCGTTGCTGATCCTTGGGATGGGTCTCCCACCGGCGCTGGCGCAGGGGAACCAGTACGGCGGAGGGGAGGTCTCGGCGACGGGGTACCTCTCGCCGGTCTCCCCGCCGGGCTCCTACAGCCATCTTCTGAGCGACGAGGCGACCGGCCAGCAGTACCTCGTCAGGAGCGGTGCGGTAGACCTCGGGGCCTACGACGACGGCCAGAAGGTTACCGTACGCGGCACGCTCGTCTCCGGCGGGGGCGCGGAGAGCGTCCTGGAGGTGACGGGCATCGGGGAGCCCGTCGAGACCCCGCAGCCGGGCGAGGCCGCCACGCTCTCGTTCGAGCTCCTGGTCGAGGGGACGCCCCCCGCCGGCGCCACCTTCTTCGGCAACATCCAGACCGGCGAGGGCGGGCCGGGCATCTTCGTGCCGCTCACCGACCCGGACGGAGACGGCGTCTACGCCGGCTCCACGACCATACCCGACAGGTTCCCGCCGGGGCTCAGGCCGCTGCCTCCGGACGCCGAGCCGCTGGCGTTCCCGATCCGGATCGTGCAAGGCACGGGGACGAACCCGAACGCCGAGGGCGAGCTTCCCGGCGAACCGACGACCGTCTTGCAGGACTTCGGCGTGACGCCGCTGCAGGAGAGCAACTCGTTCCCGGCCAGCGTCTCCTTCGGCCCGGCGACGGGCGATGAGCACGAGGACGGCGGCGACCCCGAGGGCGGCGTCGACCTGAACGAGGACGGCGCCGTGGACGAGGCCGACGCCGAGCTCGCCGCCGAGACCAGCGACGCGGCGGCCGAGGAAGCCCCGGAGGAGGCCACCCTCCCCAACACCGGCGGCGCGGTCCTGCCGCTCCTGGCCGGTGCGCTGCTCGTGGGCGGAGGCTGCCTCATCCGCCGCGCGTACCGCTGAACACCCCCTTCGGTAGTCTGGTCGGCCCAGCATGAGCCGACCTTTTCGTCCGCGGCGGGGCACGATTTAGGGTGAATGCCATAAAATATGCTGACCGTGGCCGGCTCGCGCACGACGTTTGCAGCGCGTGGCGGGAGCCTTAGGGTTCGGAAGGAGGTGCTGCTATGAAGAGGTTGTTTCTGCTCGTCGCTGCGATGACGCTTGCCCTTGCGGTCCCGGGCTTCGCCCAATCCGAGACCACGCAGCAGGAGCCCGTCACGCTCGAGTTCGAGCTGACGATCGAGGGGCTCCCCCCCGCGGACGCGACGTTCTTCGGGCAGGTGGGGTCGGGCATGCGCGACGTGCGGGAACAGCTCACCGACGCCGACGGCGACGGCGTCTACACCGGCAGCGTGGAGTACACCCCGGACGAGCGGGACGTGGTCGTGATCCTGCAGGGCAAGGGCGTGCGTTACGGCGACGACGGGGCGCCCTCCCCCGGGGCGCCGGAGACCGTCATAAGGGACTTCGGCAGCACGGCCGTCGAGGGGGATCGGACGTTCTCGGCCACCGCCTCGTTCGGCGACGAGGGGGCGGCCTCGAGCGGCCCCGTCTCCGCCACGGGCGTCGTCGAGAAGCCCCAGATGACGACGTACATGTACGGCACCCACGCCATAACGGACGAGGAGACCGGCACGCCCTACGCCCTCACGAGCGAGGACGTCGACCTGGACGCCTACGTCGGCGAGGAGGTCACGGTCTACGGCGCGCCGGTGCCCGGCTACGAGGGCGGCGAGATCGAGGGCGGGCCCGCGCTCCTCGAGGTGGGCGAGGTAGAGCCCGTGGCGGGCGTCTCCGAAGAGGAGGCGACCGTCGTCTTCGAGCTCTCGATCGAGGGCGAGGTGCCCGAGGACTACTCCTTCTACGTGGAGAGCTCGGTGGGCGACGGCGGGGTGATCTGCACCACGGACGCGACCGTCGTGGAGGAGGCCGGCTACCCCGAGTGCCGCCCCGACGCCGTCAACACGGCCGAGGTCCCCTTCCCCGCCGGGGAGCCGTTCGACTACAGGGTCTTGAGGAGCCGCGGCACGGAGCTCTCCAGCTTCGTGCTGGACGAGGGCTCGGAGGTATCCGAGGACGGGCTGGTGATAGAAGCTTCCTACTCCGCCGCCAACGACCCCGCCAACGGCGAGGACATAAACGAGGACGGCGTCATAAACGAGGCCGACGGCGAGCTCGCCTCCCAGACCAGCGAGGCCGCCGACGCCGCGACGCGCCCCGACGAGGCCGTCCTCCCCGACACCGGCGGTCCGCCCCTCTCCTGGAGCATCGGCGGCGCTGCGTCCTGCGCCGCGCTGCTCGCCGCCCTGGTCCACCGCTCCCGTCGAAGCAAGGGACTGTAAGAGCCTTCATTTTGGCTTCCGCCCGTTCGGGTAAGATCCCGCGGAAACGCCCGATCTCGGGCGCAACCAGCGACGGTAGGAGGCGCGGTGGCCGACGATTTCAAGCCGGGCGACAAGGTCGAGTGGAACACGCCGCAGGGCAAGACGCAGGGCAAGGTGGTCGAGAAGCTGACCTCCCGCACGGAGGTGGAGGGCCAGACCGTGGCCGCCTCCGACGACGATCCCCGTTACGTCGTCGAGAGCGAGAAGAGCGGCAAGCGCGCCGCCCACAAGCCCGATTCACTGAAGAAGGCCTAGGAGGAGACCGCTAGCGTGGCCAAGAGCAACGAGCAGGTAGTAGAGGAGTTCAACGAGGCGGTCAACATGGGCGCCAAGGAGCTCGAAGAGTGGCTCCAAACCGACGAATCCAAGTCCGTCGGCCAGTCCGACGACGGGGGCGAGTCGAAGGGCCACGAGTCGGGGCGCAGGATCGTGGAGATCCTCGAGAAGAACAAGGGCGACTACACCGAGGACGACATCGACCACATGCGGCGCGTCGTGAGCTACGTTCACCGCCATCAGGCGCAGGGGCCGAGCAAGGACGTCGAGGACTCGAACTGGCGTTACAGCCTGCTCAACTGGGGACACGACCCCCTGAAGTAGCGACCGGGGCGGCCCTCGCCCCGCGTGCAGTGCCCGATCCGCGGCGTGTGTCCGTCCCGGACGGGGTACTATGAGGCCATGACACACGACACGTATCAGAAGTGAATATTCGTCAGGCCAACGGCATCGGCAGGGTGCACGTGGCCAAGCCCCAGCTGAGGGAGACGTACTGCGGCAGGCCGATCGACGACGAGGATTGGCTCACCACCCGCAAGGAGGCCAACTGCACCGCTTGCGCCCGGGCCGGGGCACCTATCGACCCGGAGCAAGCCAAGTAGGGAGCTCTAGCCTCCCCGGTACTTCCGCACCCGAGCTATGAGAGCGCTTCGGAGGGCCGGCTTCCGGTCCGTGCGGGCGCCGGGGCGATCGGGTGTTTTCAACCGCCGGGGGGATGGTCCGCCGTAGAGGGGCGTTCGTTTCCGCGGCTCTCCAGCGGGCGCACGACGTACTGTGCGTAGCCGCGCGGGTTTCTCTCCGCGTGTTCGTTCATCTCGGATGCTCGTTGCTCGGCCGTTTCGAGGGTCGAGAAGCGGGCGACCTCCTTCTGCCCGAAGAACGTCACAGCCACGAGCTTAAAACGCGCCTCCTCCACGCCGCCCATTCTACGGGCGTCCGGGGGAGCGCGGACGCGGGGTGTCTCGCGCTCTCGCTATCTTGACCCTCTCGCGATCGTGCTGCTACCATCAACCCTCACGATGCCTTCGGGGGAAGGGACTGCGTGCTCCGATACAACAAGATGCCGCTGGCTCTCCGGACCGCGCTGCGGCGCGGGTACGCCGCGTGATCGAGCCATCCGGCGTCGCCTCGGGGCCGCTCTCGGGGTTGCGGATCGTCACGCTGGCCGTGAACGTCCCCGGTCCCGCGGCGGCGGCCCGGCTCAGGGGCTTCGGCGCCTCGGTGGTCAAGGTGGAGCCGCCGTCGGGGGATCCCCTGATGCACCAGAACACGGCCTGGTACCGGGCGCTCTCGACGGGCCAGGAGGTCGTGCGGCTGAACCTCAAGGAGGCCGGGGACTTCGCGCTGCTCGAGGGCTACCTCGCGGGGGCGGACCTCTTCCTCACCTCCAGCCGGACCGGGGCCCTCGAGAGGCTCGGGCTCGACCCCGACGGTCTGCGCCGGAAGCACCCGCGCCTGTGCGGCGTCGCGATCACCGGCTACCCCTCGCCCCGCGGAGACGAGCCCGGCCACGACCTGACGTACCTCGCGGACCACGGGCTGCTCACGCCGCCGGAGATGCCGCGCTCGCTGCTCGCGGACCTCGCGGGGGCGGAGCGGGCCGTCTCGGAGGCGCTCGCGCTCTTGATCGGGCGCGAGCGCGGCATCGGAGAGGCGGGCGCGCACGTGGAGGTGCCGCTCTCGGAGGCCGCGGCGTACCTCGCCGAGCCGTTGCGCTACGGGATCACGGCGCCCGGGGCGCACCTCGGGGGCGGGTTCGCGGGCTACGGCCTCTACGAGGCCTCGGACGGCTGGATCGCCGTCGCGGCCCTCGAGCCGCACTTCTGGGAGAAGCTCCGCGCGGAGCTCGGGCTGGGCGACGCCGGGAGGGAGGACCTGGAGGGGATCTTCAGGCGGGAGACGGCGGCGCACTGGGAGGACTGGGCGTCCGCGCGAGACCTGCCCGTGGCCGCGCTGAAGGGGACGCCCCCCGACGGCAGGCCGGGCACGGAACATCGAACCACGACGATGACGGAGGAGAGATGACGCTTCAAGGGCTCACGATGGACTACAAGCTCAACCTGCCCGCGATCCTGCGCCGCGCGGACCAGTTGTACTCCAGAAAGGAGATCGTGACGCGCAGGCCGGACAAGTCGTTCCACCGCTACACCTACGCCGACTTCGTCTCGCGCGCCAAGAAGCTCTCGGTGGCCCTGAAGGGCCTCGGGGTCGGGGAGGGCGACAGGGTGGGGACGCTCGCCTGGAACACCTACGGGCACCTCGAGGCGTACTTCGGCATCCCCTGCGCCGGCGCCGTCCTGCACACCCTCAACCCCCGCCTGCACGAGGACGACCTCGCCTTTATCGCGAACCACGCCGAGGACAAGGTAATGATGGTGGACGAGCCGCTCGTCCCGGTCTTCGAGAAGTTCAGGGAGAAGGCCGAATCCATCCAGCACGTCGTCGTTTTCAACTACGGCGACGGCGCCGACCTGCCCGACTGGGCCATCCCGTACGAGGAGCTTCTGGCGGGGGCGGACGAGGGCGAGTTCGAGTACCCGGACCCCGACGAGACCGACGCCGCGGCGCTCTGCTACACCTCCGGCACGACGGGGCGTCCCAAGGGGGCGCTCTACTCGCACCGGAGCATCGTGCTCCACTCGATGATGAGCGCGATGGGGAACGCCTTCTCGCTCGGCCCGGACGACTGCGTGCTGCCGGTCGTCCCGATGTTCCACGTCAACGCCTGGGGGCTCCCGTTCACCTCGGCGCTCGTGGGGGCGAAGCAGGTGATGCCTGGGCCGCACCTCGATCCCGCCAGCCTCATCGAGGACTACGAGCAGGAGGGGGTGACGTTCACCGCCGGGGTGCCGACGGTGTACCTCGCCATGCTGCGGGCGCTCGACGCCGAGCAGGGAGAGCACGACCTCTCGGCGCTCAGGCAGCTCGTCATCGGTGGGGCGGCCGTGCCCAAGAGCGTCATAAAGGCGTACGACGAGCGGCACGGCATAGAGGTGATCCACGCCTGGGGGATGACGGAGATGGACCCGATAGGCTCCGTCGCCAAGCTCACGCTGGAGATGAAGGAGCTCCCGGAAGACGAGCAGCTCGAGTACAGGGCCAAGCAGGGCTACCCGACGTCGTTCGTCGAGGTCAGGGCGCGCGGCGACGAGGGGATCATCCCGTGGGACGGCCAGGCGATGGGCGAGCTCGAGGTCCGGGGCCACTCGGTCATAAAGAAGTACTTCAACACCGACGAGGGCGACGACAAGTTCACCGAGGACGGCTGGTTCAAGACCGGGGACGTCGTCACCATCGACGAGTACGGGTTCATCAAGATCACGGACCGCTCCAAGGACCTCATAAAGAGCGGCGGAGAGTGGATCTCCTCGGTCGAGCTGGAGAACGCCTTGATGGCCCACCCCGCCGTCGCCGAGGCCGCCGTGATCGCCATGCCCCACGAGAGGTGGGACGAGCGCCCGCTGGCCGCCATCGTCCTCAATGAGGGCGAGACGGTCACCGACGAGGACCTGAGAAAACACCTCGAGAGCGACTTCGCGAAGTTCTGGCTCCCCGACGCCTACGAGTTCGTCGAGGAGATCCCGAAGACCGCGACCGGCAAGTTCTTGAAGATGGCCCTGCGCGAGCAGTTCAAGGACTACACCCCGAGCACCGGCAGCCCCGCCGCGAAGAGCTAGGGGGAGGAGCAAAGTAGATTCTCGGGGGCCTCCCCGGGGAGGAGGTCGGCGATGCAGGAGGAGATGAGCCGGACGGTGGCCCGTGCGCGCCGGGACACGATCGGGGACGCCCTCGGGCGCTCCGTCGTCCGCAACCCCGAGAAGGACGCCGTCGTCTTCGGGGAGCGCCGCTGGAGCTACGCCGAGCTCGACGCCGGGGCAAACCGCGTTGCGAACGCCCTGCTGGAACGGGGGCTCGGGAAGGGGGATCGGGTCGCGGCGTACGGCATGAACTCCGACGCCTACGTCCTGTTGTGGCTGGGCTGCGCGAGGGCCGGCCTGATCCACGTCCCCGTCAACTTCGCCCTCGCCGGCGACGAGCTCCTGTACATCCTCGACCAGTCCGGAGCCAGAGCGCTCTTTCACGACCCGGCGCTCGGGGGGAACGTGGACGCCGTGCGTGGCAGGACCGAAGCCTCGATCCACGGCACCCTGCTGGACGGGGACGGCTTCGACGTCCTGGGCGTGGCGCGGGGCGGGGGCGACGCGACGGAGCCCGGCGTCGAGCTCGCGGGGGAGGATGCGGCGCAGATCCTGTACACCTCCGGGACCACCGCCGCCCCGAAGGGGGCCGTGCTCTCGCACCGGGCGTGCCTCGCCCACTACACGAGCTGCATCGAGGCCCTGGAGTTCCGCCACGAAGACCGCGCGCTCCACTCGCTCCCCCTCTACCACTCCGCGCAGATGCACGTCTTCCTCATGCCCGCCCTCCTGCTGGGCTCCACGAACTTCGTGGTCGGGAAGCCCGACCCGGAGCTCTGTTGCGGGCTCGTGGAGGACGAGGGGATCGGCTCGATGTTCGCGCCGCCGACCGTCTGGATCTCCCTGCTTCGGCACCCGGCGTTCGACGCGCGCGACCTTTCCAGCCTCAGGAGCATCTACTACGGCGCCTCGATCATGCCCGTCCCCGTGCTCCGGGAGCTCAGAGAGAGGCTCCCCTCCCCCCGGTTCTACAACTGCTACGGGCAGAGCGAGATCGGCCCGCTCGCCACGGCCTTGCGTCCCGACGAGATCACCGAGGAGCGGCTCGCCTCCGTCGGGCGCCCCGTCCTGAACGTCGAGACGCGCGTCGTGGACCCGGAGATGAACGACGTTCCCGTGGGCGAGCACGGGGAGATCGTGCACCGCTCCCCGCAGCTTCTTTCGGGCTACTGGGAGAAGCCCGAGGAGACGGAGGAGGCCTTTCGCGGCGGCTGGTTCCACTCCGGCGACCTCGGCTACCTCGACGAGGAGGGCTATCTGTACGTCGTCGACCGCGTGAAGGACGTGATCAACACCGGAGGCATCACGGTCTCGGGGAGGGAGGTCGAGGACGTCCTCTACGGGCACGAGGCGGTCTCCGAGGTCGCCGTCGTTGCGCTCCCGGACGAGAAGTGGATCGAGGCCGTCACCGCCGTCGTCGCCCCGAAGGCGGGGGTGGAGCCCGACGACGCCCTCGCCGAGGGCCTGAAGGCGCACGCCGGCCGGAGCCTCGCCCCGTTCAAGGTCCCCAAGCACGTCTTCTTCGTCGAGGACCTGCCGCGCAACACGGCCGGCAAGATCCTGAAACGCGAGCTCCGCTCCCGCTTCGCGGGCGAGGTCTCGAGGATATCCGCCGGCCCCAGCGAGCCCTAGGAGCGCGGGCCGCGCGCGAGCCCCATCCAACCGAAAGGAAGTGCATGACCCGGATCCAAGAGGTCGTGGTCCAGAAGAACGTGCCGGCCGAGATGCGCGACGGCGTGACCCTCATGGCGGACGTCTACCGGCCCGCGGGGAGCGACGCTGCCCACTCGTACCCGGTTCTCCTGACCCGCCAGCCGTACGGCAAGGACCTGCCGGTCGCGACCACCTACCTGAACCCCATAAAGGCCGCTCAAGCCGGGTATATCGTGGTGGTGCAGGACGTCCGGGGCCGTTATGCCTCCGGGGGCGAGTGGGAGCCTTCGGTGAACGAGTTCGAGGACGGCTACGACTCGGTCGAGTGGGCCGCGCGCCTCCCGGGCTCGGACGGGAGCGTCGGGATGTACGGGGCGTCGTACTTCGGGATGACGCAGTGGCAGGCCGCCGTGACGCAGCCGCCCTCCCTCAAGAGCATGGCCCCGGGCATCACCTACGGCAACTACCTGAACGGCGCCCACATGCGCGGCGGCGCCCGCGAGCTCGGGCTGCGGCTGTACTGGTCCGAGGGCATCCTGGCCCCCGAGACGCTCTTCCGGCTCTACGGCGGGGACCCCGAGGAGCTCGTCAGGCGTCTTCCGGCCCTCGTCGACGTGGTGGACAACTTTCCGAGGGAGTTCGACACGCTGCCGCTCAAAGACTTTCCGGACCCCGCCGGCGTCGTCCCGTACATGTTCGACGCCCTGGAGCAGGGGGTCACCTCGAAGCTCTGGCGCTACCTGAACGTCGACGACCGGTACGAGAACGTCGCGGCCCCGACCTTCCATATCGGGGGCTGGTACGACATCTTTCTCGGGGAGACGCTCGCGCAGTACCGGGCGATGAAGGAGAAGGCGGAACGCTGGGGGACGCGGCCCCCACGCATGCTCATCGGGCCCTGGCACCACGCCGTCGCCTTCCCGAGCCTCGTCGGCGACCTCGACTTCGGCTTCGCCGCCTCCGGGCTCTTCCTGAACTACCGCGGAGACGTCACGGAGTACCACACGAGGTGGTTCGACGCGACGCTCAAGGGGCGGGAGGAGGGGCTGGAGGGAACATCCCCCGTAGAGGTCTTCGTGATGGGCGAGAACCGCTGGCGCGGCTATGAGGAGTGGCCCGTCCCCGGATCCAGGGAGGAGAAGTGGTTTCTCCATCCCGGCGGGGTCCTCTCGCGCGAGAAACCCCGCGAGGCCGGCGGCCCCCCCGACGAGTACGACTACGACCCGCGGGATCCGGTCCCCACGATAGGCGGCGCCCTCCTGATGCCGGCGGTCTACCGGCCCGGCGCCCGCGACCAGCGCCCGAACGAGGAGAGAGGGGACGTGCTCGTGTACACGAGCGAGGAGCTCTCCGGGGGCTACACGGCGATCGGGGACGTCTACGCGACCCTCTTCGCGGCCTCCTCGGCGCCGGACACCGACTTCGTGGCGCGGCTCGTGGACGTGCACCCGGACGGGCGCGCGATGGCCGTGACGGACGGGATCATTCGGGCGAGCGCCCGCGAGAGCTACGCGAAGCCGGGGGAGATCACCCCTGTCGAGCCCACGCCGATAGAGCCCGGTCGCGTCTACGAATACGCGATCGACCTGTGGGCGACCGGGATCACCTTCGGCCCGGGCCACCGCATTCGCGTCGAGATCACCTCCAGCTCCTTCCCCCGCTGGGACCGCAACCTGAACACCGGGGAGGACGGCCTGAACAGCTCGCGCACGGAGGTTGCCCACCAGAAGGTCTTCCACGACCCCGAACGCCCGAGCAGCATCACCCTGACCGTCGTGGACGGATAGAGCCGAGCCGCCGGGAGGACCTTCTGCGAGGACCCGAACAGCGGCCTCAGAACAGCGGCCGTTCCCCGAGCGAGGTCCTCGTGGGCCCCCTCATGCGCCCGAGCAGCCAGGCGGGGACCTCTGCGAGCGGCGACCGCTCCGTCCACCGGTACGGCCCTCCCGTGCGGCTCGGCGGGACCACGACGTAGCCGCCCTCCCCCCGCACGTCCAGCCCCGGCCCCACCCAGGAGGCGCTGTTGCGTGCCCCGCCCTCGGGTAGCGGAAGAAGACGTGCTCTCCCCCGCCCCCCGTCCCCGCCCTCGTCGTCGCGGGCAACGGTCCGAAGGTCCCTTCGAGGTCTCCGAGGCTCCCGAGCCCCCCGTCCCTCGGGTCGACGTCGAGGACCAGCAGGGCGCTCCGCTCGCCGGTCGGCACGCCGATGTTGGCGCGGGGCCACCGGGACCACCAGCGCCCCACGACGAGGGCGTCGGCGCTCGCGTCCCGGAAGCCGTCGCGGGTGAGGGGCCTCTTGCCGAGGGGCTCGCAGGGGAAGACGGGCAGCCCCCGGCGGGCGTACGCGAGCGCCGCCCTCGCCAGCGGCGAAGCGTTCCGGATGCTCCCCTCGCCCTCCACGCCGCCCATTCTACGCACGCGCGGCCGATCGTTGGCGCACGCCGGGCACGGTCCGGGCCGCCCCCATCACCTGCCCCTCGGGCCGGGGGTGCGCCGCCGACCGGGGGTGAGAACCGCGAAACGGGCGGGGCGTACTCGGATACCATGGCCGGGGACACATCGGCGCCCGGCGAGGGGTGGCCGTCGTCCGGCACGGCGTCGAGCTTAAGAGGATGAGCGGTATGGCGGGAGGACGGGGGACGGTCCGCGCGGAACGGGCCAGCTAGGGGTGGAGGAGGTCGGCTACGCGGAGCTGAAGGGCCGGCTGCGGCTCTTGCGTGCGGCGGCGTTCCTGAGCACCTTCGACAGGTTCGCGGCGGCGCCGATGCTGGTCACGATCGCGGCGAGCCTCGGGGCTTCGCTGGAGGAAGTCGCCTGGGCGGCGAGCCTCTACTACCTGCTCTACGGGGCGATGCAGCCGGTCTGGGGGACGCTCTCGGACAAGCTCGGGCGGGTGCGGGTGATACGGCTGTCGCTCGTGGCGGTCCTCGTGCCGGGCCTCGTCTCGGCGTTCGCCCCGAACCTCACGGCGCTCGTGGTCGGCCGGGCGCTCTCGGGCGGGCTGTTCGCCGCGATCATCCCGGCCTCCCTCGTGTACATAGGGGATACGGTCCCCATAAACGCTCGCCAGAGGGCCCTGGCCGACCAGCTCGCGACGAGCGCGGTCGCCACGGCGCTCGCGACGGCGGCGGCGGGGCTGGCAGCGTACCTGGGGTACTGGAGGGTGGCGTTCGCGGCCCCCGTCCTCGTCTCGGCGGCGCTCGGCCTCTTCCTGCTCTCGCGCCTGCCGGAGCCGGAGAGGGAGGTCGGGGCGGGGCCGTTGGCCCGGCTGGGCCTCGCGGTACGCAAGCCCTGGGCCGGGCTCGTCGTGGGGCTGGCGCTGGTCGAGGGCGGGGTCATCCTGGGCTTTCTGACCTACCTCGCCCCCGCGCTGGAGTACGCGGGCTACAGCGCCGCCGTCTCGGGGCTCGTCGTCGGGCTCTTCGGGGTCGCGACGCTCGGGTGGACGCGGCTCGTCAGGGGGGTCTCGGAGAGGTTCGGCAAGCACATCCTGCTGCTCGCGGGCGGCGGCCTGCTCGCGCTCGGGTACGCGGCGGGGGCCGCGGGGCAGAACCTCGTCGGCATCTCGCTCGCGGCCTGCCTCGTGGGCGGCGGCTTCGCGTTCATGCACTCGACGCTCCAGACGTGGGCCACCGAGGTCGTGCCGGAGGCGAGGGCGACGGTGATCTCGTTTTTCGCCGCGGCCCTGTTCGTGGGCAGCGCCATCGCGACGTTCGCCGCCGCCCCGCTCGCTGAGGCCGGCTCCTTCGGCACGCTCTTCGCCCTCGCCGCGCTCGTGGCCGTCCCCCTGACCTTGTCGGCGGGCTTCGCCCGCCTCCGCTATGACGCTCGCGAGAAGTCCTAACCTGCCGCCCGCCCGGTGTTAAGCTCCCCGGAATGACCGCCGACCCGCAGGCAGGGCGCAGCTCCCTGAGGACCGTCAACACGACGCGCTACGTGACGCCCCTGCGCGAGGGCGGCTCGCTGCCGGCGATCGTCGAGGCCGACGACCTCGGCACGTACGTCCTGAAGTTCCGGGGCGCGGGGCAGGGACGGAAGACGCTCGTGGCGGAGGTAGTCGCGGGCGAGATCGCGCGGCTCCTCGGGCTGAACGTGCCGGAGATCGTCTACGCGGAGCTCGACCCGGACCTCGCCCGCACGGAGCCCGACCCCGAGATACAGGACCTGCTCCGGGCGAGCGGCGGCCTGAACGTGGCCCTGGACTACCTGCCGGGCTCCCTGGGCTTCGACCCGCTCGTCTCGCCGCCGGGTCCGGAGCTCGCGTCGAGCATCGTTTGGTTCGACGCCCTCGTCCAGAACGTCGACCGCTCCCCGCGCAACACCAACCTCCTCGTCTGGCACGGGAACCTCTGGCTTATAGACCACGGGGCCGCGCTCTACTTCCACCACAACTGGCCGGGCCTCGGGGACCGGGTCTCGCCGCCGCGAGCCAGCGCCCCTACGTCGCCACGCGCGAGCACGTCCTGCTCCCCTTCGCGAGCAGCCTGCGGGAGGCGGACGGGGCCCTCGCCCCCTGCTCACGGGGGACGTCCTGCGCGAGGTGGTGGGCCTCGTCCCGACGAGTGGCTCGCCGGCGAGCCCGGCTTCGCGGGCGTGGGGCCCGTCCGGGAGGCCTACGTGGCGTACCTCTCGGCCCGGCTGAAGGGCCGCGGACGTGGGTGGGCGCGCTGGAAGAGGCGCGCGGAGGCGCGTGAGCGACCTGTTCGAGTACGCGGTGCTCCGGGTGGTCCCCAGGGTCGAGCGCGGCGAGTTCCTGAACGCGGGCGTCGTGCTCCACTGCGCCTTGAGGGGCTTTCTCGACGCCCGCGTCCACCTCGACCCCACCCGCCTCTCGGCCCTGGATCCGGGGGCGGACCACGAGGCCGTGCTCTCCCACCTGGAGGTCGCCCGGCTCGTCTGCGAGGGCGGGCCGGGGGCGGGCTACGTGGGCCTCATGCCCCGGAGCCAGCGCTTCGGGTGGCTCACGGCGCCGCGCAGCGCCGTGGTCCAGCCCTCCCCCGTCCACACGGGCTTCTCCGAGGACCCGGAGGCGTCCCTCGAGCACCTGTTGCGCGTCATGGTTCTGCCGCCGGGCTGAGGTTTAAACGACTCCGGCCCCTGTGGTAGCCTCTCGGCTTGGTGGAGACGCTGGCGAAACCGGGCAAGAAGGCCAGGGCGAGGGGCGCGGCCCGCCGCCTGGGCTCTCCGGCGTGGATCGTGGGCGTGGGCGTCGGGCTCGCCGCCCTCTTCCTGTACCTCCTGACCCTCGCCCCGACCGTCCTCTACTACACGGACGAGATGAAAGACTCGGCGGTCCTGCCGTCGATCGCCTACGTCCTCGGGATCAGCCACCCGACCGGCTACCCGACCTACACGATCCTCACGCACCTCTTCACCTACCTGCCCGTCGGGGAGGTCGCTTACAGGGTGAACCTCGCCTCGGCCGTCTTCGGGGCTTTGGCGGTCGCGGGGCTCTACGCCGTGGGGCTACGCCTCGGGGGGAGCGTCGTGGCGGCGGCCTTCGGCGCCCTGGCGTTCGGGACGAGCCCTTTGTTCTGGAGCCAGGCCGTGATCGCCGAGGTCTACACCCTGCACGTCCTGTTTCTGGCGCTCGCGTTCGTGGTCCTGCTCATGTGGCGGGAGAAGCGGGAGGATGGGTACCTCCTGCTCGCGGCCGTCGTCCTCGGCCTCTCCATGACGCACCACCTGACCAGCGGCCTGCTGCTGCCGACCGCCGCCGCCTTCGTGCTCCTCGTCGAGCCCAGGAAGATCCTGGACTGGAAGATCATCGTCAAGGGCGTGGCGCTCTTCCTCGTGGCCCTCGTCCCCTACGCCTACCTGCCGCTTAGGGCACGCATGAACCCTCCGATGAACGTGGAGGACCCGTCAAACTGGGAGCGGTTCAAGGACCTCCTCACGGGCGGCGAGTTCAAGGACAAGATGTGGGTCTTCGGCCCCGAGGAGCTGCCAGGAAGGCTCCAGATGTACCTGGACCACCTCTCCGGCCAGCTCCCCCTGGCCGTCGTGGCGGCGGCGCTGGTCGGCGTCGCGTACACCCTCCTTCGCGACCGGGCGGCGTTCGTCCTGCTCGCCCTCCCCTACGGCGGCTTCCTCTTCTACGCTCTGGAGTACGACATCGAGGACGTCCACTACTACTTTATCCCAACGTACGCGATCCTCGCCGTGTGGGCGAGCGTCGGCCTCGCCGCGGCCCTGCGCGGAGCCGGACGCCTCTCGGGGGGGTCTCGGAGGGTCCAGACGGCGACCGTCGTCGCGCTCTCCGCGCTCGCGCTCGTCCTGGCGCTCCGGGGCCTGCCGCAGACCTACAGCGCGGTGGATATGAGCGAGGACTACGAGGGGCGCAGGATCCTGGAGGCCGTCGCCACCCGCACGGCCCCGAACTCCATCGTCATCCAGCACAGGGGCCCGCTGAGCTACATGCAGCTCGTCGAGGGGCGCCGCACGGACATACAGGTGTGGAACTTCGTCCAGCCCAACGGAGAGGAGGAGGGCGCCGAGGCCGCCGCTGCAATCCGGGAGGGCCGCTTCTACATCCTCTACCCCAACGAGGGCAAGACGCGCCAGTTCGAGGACGGAGGCTACGAGCTCGAACCCGTCGAGGGGAAGATGCTGTACAGGGTGGTGCCGGGAGAGGGAGCCTGACGGACCGGAGCCCGTCGGGACGCGTCAGCCCCCGGAGGGTTCGAGGACGAAGTAGCGATCCACGGGGACGAAGCCGAGGAGCGCCGCGAGGTTCATCGAGGCCGCGTTCGTCTCCAGGGCCCCCCAGACCGGCTCCTTGCCCCTCGTCTCGCGCATGTGCCGCACCATGAACGCGGCGCACGACGCGGCGTACCCGCGCCTCCGGTGCCCCTCCAGCGTGTCTATGGAGACGTCCCACAGCCCTTCCGTCTCCGAGGCCACGTAGCAGAACGAGACGGGGACGCCCCCGACGAACGTCGCCGCCAGCGGCGTGCCCCTGCCGAGGACGCCCTCCAGCTCGGCCCCGAGCCCCGCCCTGAGACCGGACGGCAGGGCGCGCAGCCCCTCCGGACCGGAGAGCATCCGGACGTCGCCCCGAGGAGTCCATAAGAGCCCGCCCTCCCCGAGGCGGTGAAGCACGGCGGTCTGCATCTCCCAGCCGGGAAGGGTCCGCGCGACGGACGCTGCGTTCTCCGGCATCGCTATGACCGCGCCCGAGCCCTCGTTGCGGGCCACGGCCTCTGCCACCCACTCGTCCGGCGGGCGCCCGACGACGGAGACGAGCTTCTCCTCCGGGTAGAGGCCGCGCGCGACGAAGCTCGGCCCACCTTCGCCTCCCTCGTCCGAGCCCAGGATCTCGCAGCACCCCTCGAGCAACATCCCGCGCGTCTCCAGAAAGCGCGGGGTATCCGGGAGGAGCGCGGCCAGGCGGCGCATCTCGGGCGTCGGTGCTACGGCGCGCTCCCCGAGAGGCGGGCGACGAACTCTTCGGGGACGCGGCTCGGGCGGCCGGTCCCTATCTCGATGCAGCCGTGGCGGGTGCGTCCGGTGGCGACGGTCTCCCCGTCGCGCAGGACCTCGTACTCGAACCAGAACGAGGCCCTGCCGAAGTCCGCGAGGCTGGTCTTCAGGACGAGGGCGTCGTCGAAGCGGGCGGCGCGCTTGTAGAAGGCGTGGGCCTCCACGACGACGAAGCCGTAGCCCGCCCGCTCCAGGTCCCGGTACGAGAGGCCCGCCGCGCGGAGCCACTCCACGCGGCCGACCTCGAAGTACGAGAGGTAGTTCGAGTTGTTGACGATGCCCTGCGCGTCGGTCTCGCCGTAGCGGACGCGGAACTTCGTCTCGTGCGTCGCGGGGGCGCTCAACTCCCCTTGAACTCGGCCTTGCGCTTCTCGACGAAGGCGCCCATGCCCTCCCTCGCGTCCTCGGTGGAGAAGAGCAGGCCGAACTGGTCGGCCTCGTACTCCAGGCCGCTGATCAGGTCGACGTCCAGCGAGCGGTTCGCCGACGCCTTGGCCATCCGGACGGCGAGGGGGCCGTTCGCGGCGATCTGGCCGGCGAGCTCCTTCGCGGCGTTCAGCGCCTCGCCCTCGGGGACGACGCGGTTGACGAGGTTGATCATGCGCGCCTCCTCGGCCTTGATGCGCCTCCCCGAGAAGATCAACTCCTTCGCGATGCCGGGGCCTACGAGCCGGGGAAGACGCTGCGTACCGCCCATGCCCGGGAGTATTCCGAGGGAGACCTCCGGGAAGCCAAGGGTCGCGTTCTCGGCCGCGATCCGGATGTCGCAGGCCAGGGCGACCTCGCAGCCGCCGCCGAGGGCGAACCCGTTGATCGCCGCGATCGTCGGCACCGGGCTCCGGTCGAGGAGCGCCGTGGCCGCGTGGCCGAGCTCGGCGAACCTCTTCGCCTCCATCGGGCTCATCCGGCTCATCACCGCGATGTCCGCCCCCGCGATAAACGCCCGGGTCCCGGCGCCGGTCACGACGATCGCGCGCGGCGGGTCCGCCTCCAGGTCGAGGAGCGCCTGCCCGATCTCCTCCACCACCTGCGGGTTCAGGGCGTTCAGCTTGTCCTGGCGATCGATGGTGAGCACGGCGATGGCGCCCTCACGCTCCACCTTCACGAAATCCAATGCGGTCTCCCTTTCACGACGGCCGAGATCCCGGCCACCCCTAGCGTCTCTACGCACCCCCGATAGTCTAGTGAACGAGGGCCGGCACCGCTCGGCGGAGATCTCCACACGCTCTCCCGGCGCGATGGACGTGTTCCGCGGTGGCGTCGAGCGCGTTGTGGCTCCACGCGAGCCCGCGCGTTCGGCGAACCGGGTTAGCCCACGAGTTGGCCCTGGAGGTACTCCACGGCCTTTCTCGTCGGCGTTCCGGGGGTGAAGACCTCGCCGACGCCCGCTTCTTTGAGCTTCGGGATGTCCTCCTTCGGGATGGTGCCGCCGCAGAAGACCAGCACGTCCTCGGCGTCGTTCTCCTTGAGGAGGTCGATGATGCGGGGCAAGAGCGTCATGTGGGCGCCGGAGAGTATGGAGACGCCTATCGCGTCGGCGTCCTCCTGGATGGTCGCCTCGACCACCTGCTCGGGGGTCTGGTGGAGGCCGGTGTAGATCACCTCCATCCCCGCGTCCCTCAGGGCGCGCGCGATGATCTTGGCCCCCCGGTCGTGCCCGTCGAGCCCGACCTTTGCCACCACAACCCGTATCGTATCGGCCACGAACGCCTCCCTCCGTCGGCAGAAACCAGCAACCAGCCCTCAGCCCCCGACCGGGCGCCCGGCGATCTCCCCTCCGGCCGCTTCCTCGGCGGTTAGGACCGCCTGTCGGCCGTCGGTCGATGGGCGGCTGGCTGACCGGCTGACCAGCCCTATATTACCGGCGTCTCGCGGTAGGTGCCGTAGACCTCCTGCATGGCCGAGGAGATCTCCCCGACCGTCGCGTAGGCCCGGACCGCCTCTATCGTCGGGTACATGACGTTCTCGCCCTCGCGGCAGGCCTTCTTCACGGCCTCCAGGCACTCCTCGACGCGTCCGTTGTCGCGCCTCTCCTTCAGCTCCTTGAGGCGCTTCACCTGGCCCTCGGAGACCGTCGGGTCCACGCGGTGGGTCTCGACGTCGGACTCGTCCTTTGGCTCGTAGATGTTGACGTTGACGATGTGGCGCTGGCCCGACTCTACCTCCCGCTGGTAGCGCGCGCTCGCCTCGGCGATCTCCTCCATCTGGAAGCCGTTCTCGATGGCGCGCACCACCCCGCCCATGTCCTCGATCTGCTTGAAGTAGTCGTAGGCCTGCCGCTCCAGCTCGTCGGTGAGCGCCTCGACGAAGTACGAGCCGCCGAGCGGGTCTATCGTGTTCGTGACGCCGGTCTCCAGGGCCGCTATCTGCTGCGTGCGGACGGCGACGCGGACCGCCTCCTCCGTGGGGAGCGCCAGCGCCTCGTCGAAGGAGTTGGTGTGCAGGCTCTGCGTCCCGCCGAGGATGGCGGCGAGGGCCTCGAAGGCGGTGCGCGCGACGTTGTTGTACGGCTCCTGGGCGGTGAGGGAGACGCCGGCGGTCTGGGTGTGGAAGCGCATGAGGAGGCTCCGCTCGTCCTTGGCGCCGTACTTCTCCTTCATCACCGTCGCCCAGATGCGCCGCGCCGCGCGGAACTTGGCGATCTCCTCGAAGAAGTCTATGTGCGAGTTGAAGAAGAACGAGAGGCGCGGGGCGAAGTCGTCGACGTCGAGGCCGGCCTCCATCCCGGCTTCCACGTAGGCGAAGCCGTCCGAGAGGGTGAAGGCGAGCTCCTGCGCCGCGGTCGAGCCGGCCTCGCGGATGTGGTAGCCGGAGATAGAGACCGTGTTCCAGCGGGGCATGTGCTCGGTGGCGTAGACGAGCATGTCCTTGAAGACCTGCATGGATGGTTCGGGCGGGAAGAGCCACTCCTTCTGGGCGATGTACTCCTTGAGGATGTCGTTCTGGTTCGTGCCGGCTAGCTTCTCCGGCGGGACGCCCTGCTTCTCGGCGGCGACGACGTACATGGCGAGAAGGACGTGGGCGGGGGCGTTTATCGTCATGGAGGTGGAGATCTCGCCCATGTCGATCCCCTCGAAGAGCTTCTCCATGTCCTCCAGGGAGTCGACGGCGACCCCCTCGGTGCCCACCTCTCCGAGGGAGAGCGGGGAGTCCGAGTCGAGGCCCATGAGGGTCGGCATGTCGAAGGCGACGGAGAGGCCGTTCTGGCCGTGGTCTATAAGGTAGCGGAACCGCTCGTTCGTCTCGGCGGCCGAGCCGTAGCCGGCAAACTGACGGACGGTCCACAGGCGGCCCCGGTACATGTTCGGGTAGACGCCGCGGGTGTAGGGGTACTGGCCCGGATACCCGAGCTTGTCGTCGTAGTCGCCCTCGACGTCGTCCGGGGTGTACAGGGGCTTGATGGGCACCCCGCTCATCGTCGAGAACTCGGCGTCGCGCTCGCCCCTGCCCTCGTACGCCTCCCGCCAGCGGTCCTTGGCCTTCTTCTCGGTATCCAAAGTGCCTCCCCTTAGGCCTCGAAGATCCCCTTATGCTTCAAGCACGAACTGTAGCACAGGGGGCCGGGACGCCAGCCACGACTTGTGCTATCGTCGCCCACCGTGACCGACGACGCGCACAAAATGGACCCCGCGATCGGGCGTCGCCGCATACCCTGGAACGAGATCGACTTCTTCCGCTGGCCGGGGCTCAAGCTTCTGGAGGCCGAGAACGGCGTCTCAAGGGTGGAGCTCGGGGTCGAGAACCACCACCGGGGCGGGGGTGGCTCGCCCCGGCACGTGAACGGCGGGATCGTCAGCTACATGTTCGACGCGCTCCTGGGAGCCGCCGTCGAGTCGACTTGGGACGAGGGCGTGATCGGCCAAGTCACCATCACGCTGAACGTGCAGTTCGTGGACGCCGTCGAGGCGGAGAGCAGGATCGAGGGTACCGCCCGCGTCCTGCGCCGCGGCGGGGGCCTGGTCTTCGGGGAGGGCCAGATCTTCGACGAGCGGGGCAGGCTCGGCGCGACGTGCACCGGCGTCTACAAGCTCTTCCGCAGCAAGCAGGAAGCCCGCCCGAGCTAGGCCCTAGTAAGACTCTCCGGAGAGCTCGCGCGCCCCTTCGGCGCTCGCGAAGATCTTGCCGGGGTTCATGATCCCGTTCGGGTCCGCGAGCCCCTTTATCCCGAGCATGAACGCCAGCGAGTCGCCGTGCTCCCTCTGGAGGTGGCGCATCTTCCCGGAGCCGATGCCGTGCTCGCCGGTCGAGGTGCCGCCGCGCGCCAGCGCGTAGTCCACGATCTCGGCGTTGACCTCCTCGGCCCTCCTCAGGTCCTCCTCGTCGTCGCGGTCCACGGGGAAGACGGCGTGGTAGTTGCCGTCGCCGACGTGGCCGAGGATCGCCCCGTCGAGGCCGCGGGAGGCTATCGCGTCGCGGGCGTGCCCGAGCGCCCCGGGGAGTTCGGAGATCGGGACGCACACGTCGGTGGACATCGGGCTCTTCTCGGGGTTCAGGTTCTGGATCGCGAGCCCGGCCTCGTGGCGGGCCTCCCAGAGCTTCTCCCGGGCCGCCTCGTCCTCCTCGAACTCGAAGGTGAGGGAGCCGTTGGACCGCGCGATCTCCCGCGCCTTCGCCACGTCCTCCTCGACGCCCCCCTCGCCCCCGCTGAACTCCAGAAACAGGGTCGGCTCGACGGCGTAGTCCGTGCCCTTGTACGCGTTGACGGCCTCGACCGTGCGGGCGTCGACGAGCTCGACGCGCCCGATCTTCATGCCGCTGCGGATGATGGCCACCGCCGCGCCAGCCGCTTCTTCTATGCCGCCGAAGACCGCACGCGCAGCGAGGATGCGCGTCGGGATCGGGTAGAGGCGGAGGATCAACTCCGTGAACACCCCGAGCGTCCCCTCGGAGCCGACGAAGAGGCCGGTGAGCCCGTAGCCAGCCGAGGACTTCATCGCCAGGCCCCCGGTCCTCATCACCGTCCCGCCCGGGAGTGCGACCTCCAGCCCGAGGACCTGATCCCGCATCACCCCGTACCTCACCGCGTTCGTCCCGCTGGCGTTCGTCCCGGCCATCCCGCCGATGGCCGCGTCCCAGCCGGGGTCGACCGGGAAGAGGAGCCCGTGCTCCGCGAGCGCCGCGTTCAACTTCCCGTGCGTCACCCCCGGCTGGACCCTCGCTAGGAAGTCGTCGGGGCGGATCTCGAGGATCTCGTCCATCCCGTTCATGTCCAGGCTGATGCCGCCCCGGACGGGGACGGTGTGCCCCTCCAGGCTGCTCCCCTGCCCGAACGGGACGACCGGGACGCCCCGCTCGTCCGCGAAGCGCAGCACCTCCAGGACCTCCTCCCGGTTGCGAGGGAAGACGACGGCGTCGGGCAGGTGCGGGGCGTGGTAGGTGAAGAAGCCCCCGCCGTGACGCTTCAGCTCGTCCTCCCCGGCCGAGACGCGGCCCTTGGGGAGGATCTTCCCGAGCTCCGAGACGAGGTTCACGGCGCTACCCGGCTTCGACCGGGTTCGTCAGGCTCCCGAGGCCCTCGACCTCGACCGTCACCTCGTCGCCGGGCTTCAGGAAGACCTGCGGGTCGCGAGCCGCCCCGACGCCGGGAGGGGTGCCGGTCGTGATGACGTCGCCCGGCAGGAGCGTCATGCCCTGGCTGAGGAACGAGATAAGCTGGGCGACGGAGAAGATCATCTTCGCGGTCGTCCCGTCCTGCATGACCTCGCCGTTGAGGGTGCAACGCAGGTTGAGGGCCTGCGGGTCGGGGACCTCGTCGCGCGTGGCGATGTACGGCCCCAAAGGGCAGAAGGTGTCGATGGACTTGCTCCGCGTCCACTGCCCGCCCTCGGAGAACTGGAGGTCGCGGCTGGAGATGTCGTTGCAGTTCGTGTACCCGAAGACGTAGTCGAGGGCTTCGGCCTCGGAGACGTTCTTCGCCGCGCGCCCCATGACCACCGCGAGCTCGACCTCGTAGTCCGCCTTCTGGGTGATGGGCGGGATGCGTATGGCGTCGCCCTGCCCCACCAGCGTGTTCGCGTACTTGGCGAAGACTATCGGCTTCTCGGGGATCTCGGCGCCCGTCTCTGCCGCGTGATCGGAGTAGTTGAGGCCGATCCCGATGATCTTCTGCGGGTTGAGGACCGGCGCGTGGATGCGTGCCGACTCCATCGACACCGGCCCGCCGCCAGGCACCCTCTCCGCGTCGCGCCCGTGCTCGATGATCTCCATCATCGTCGTCCCGGGGCCGCCGACCGGGTGGATCTGCCCGCCCTCGATCTCCCCCACCTGCGGCGCGCCGCCGTTCGTCGAGTACGTAACCAGCTTCATCGCATCTCCTCTCCCGCGAATAACACGACCCGAGCGCGGCCATCTTAGCAGGGGGAGAGGGCCCCCCGCCGCCCCTACGGCTGGAGCCGGACGACCTCCCAGCCGCCGGACGCGCGCCGGTATGCGAGCCGGTCGTGCAGCCGGTTCTCCCTTCCCTGCCAGAACTCCACGACCTCGGGCTCGACCCGGTAGCCGCCCCAGAACGGCGGCCGGGTAACCTCCCGCCCCTCGTACTCCCCTTCGAGCTCGCGCAGCCGCTCCTCCAGCGTGGCCCTCTCCCCCACCTCGCGGCTCTGGGCGCTCGCCCACGCCCCGAGCCGGCTCCCCAGCGGTCGGCTCTCGTAGTAGGCGTCGGACTCCTCGCCGGGGACGCGGCTCGCCCGACCCTCCACGCGTACCTGACGCTCGAGCTCGCCCCAGTAGAAGACCAGCGCGCAGCTCGGGTTTGCTTCGAGCTCGCGGCCCTTGCGGCCCTCGTAGTTCGTGTAGAAGACGAAGCCGCGCTCGTCGAAGCCCTTGAGGAGGACGACGCGCGCGGAGGGCCTGCCGTCCGGGGTCGCCGTGGCGACGGTCATGGCGTTCGGCTCGTGGAGGCTTGCTGCGAGGGCGTCGTCGAACCAGCGGCGGAACTGTTCCATCGGGTCGGGGGCGAGGTCTCCTTCCCGGAGGCCGGCCCTGGTGTACTCCTTGCGGAGGCTCCGGAGGTCGGTCAAACGCTCACCAGCCCCAGGTGCCCGCGGCACCCTTGAAGGGGCCGACGATCTCCGGGGTGATCCAACCGCCGTAGAAGTCCCCCTCCTGCGCCTCGACCTTCTCCCCGCCGACCCAGCAGGCGTCCATCCTCGACGGGTAGAACGCGACGTAATCCTTGAGGCTCCGGTAGGCCGGCACGGGGTTCGGGTAGAACCACGCGGCCCGCGCCTCCGTCTTTCCGTCCACCGAGACGTCGTAGTAGCGGGCGGCCCCCTTCCACTCGCAGAAGGAGGTCCCGTCCGCGAGCGTGAGGTGCTCCATGCGGATGTCCTCCGGCGGGATGTAGTAGACGGGCGGGTGGCTCGTCTCCAGCACCCTTTTGGCGCGCGTCGTGTACGCGAGCGTCACCTCGTTGAACACGACCTTGACCTTCTTCCCTACGTCCTCCAGCCTCGGGGGGCGCGGGTAGTCCCAGACGGACTCCTGCCCCGGGCCGGGCTCCACGCGCTGACGAGCCACGATACGGCCTCCTAGAAATCGTTCGGTGCGAGGGTGATTATACGAGGGAGTACCGGGGGCGACGGCGGCCGGCCGCGACGGGGGTCCGTTCGCCCGGCGAAGCACCGCCGGGCAGGGCCACGAGGGGGCACCGGGCGGTCCGGCGGGGACCGGAGGTACCCCGCGCTAAAGTCCTCCCCCGGCCCGTCCGATAATTCCTACATGGAACGCGCGGATGGGGTGCTCGGGGACGAGCACGAGGGAGACGATCGGAGGCTCTTCAAGATGGCCCTGGAGGCGAGCTCCAACGGCATCGTGCTGACCGACGCGACGCGCGACGACAACCCCATCATCTACGTCAACCCGGCGTTTGAGGCGATCACCGGCTACGGGGAGGACGAGGTGTTGGGGCGCAACTGCCGCTTCCTGCAGGGCGACGATTCGGATCAGCCCGCCCTCGGCGAGCTGCGGGACGCCATGAGGGAGGGGCGCGAGTGCCGGGTTGTCGTTCGAAACTACAGAAAGGACGGCACCCCCTTCTACAACGAGCTCCACCTCGCCCCGGTGCGCGACCGGGAGGGGAGGCTCACCAACTACGTCGGGGTGCAGAACGACGTCACCGAGTGCAGGGACGCGCAGGAGGCGAGGGTCAGGGTTTCGGCGGAGTACGAGGAGATCATCCGCATCCTGCCGAACGTCGTCTTCCGCTGGAAGATGGGCGAGGACGGGGAGATGTACCCCTCCTACGTGGAGGGCGCCCTGGCCGAGCAGTTCGGGGTGACGACGGAGCGCATCGCGGGGAAGAGGCTCGAAGAGGTCTTTCCGCCGGAGTTTCTCGGCACGGTACGGCCGGCCTACGAGCGAGCCTTCGCGGGGGAGACCGTCGAGTTCTCCTCCCGGATCGGCGACCGCTCGTTCGCGAACGTCGCCATGCCCTTCGAGCCCGAGGGGCGGACCCCCACGAAGGAGATCGTCGGCTACGTCACCGAGGTGACCGGGCGCGAGAAGGCCGAGGAGGCCCTCAGGAAGAGTAAGGAGCGCTACGAGGTCGCCATCCGCGGCTCGAACGACGGGATCTGGGACTGGGACCTCACGACCGGCGAGGTCTACCTCTCTCCCCGCTGGAAAGAGATGCTCGGCTACGGAGACCACGAGCTCGAGAGCGGCGTCGAGGCGTGGCGGGGGAGGATACACCCCGAGGACCTGGAGCGGGTGATGAGCGCCCTGCAAGAGTACCTGGACGGCCGCACGGAGCACTACGAGCTGGAGCATCGGCTCCTGCACAGGGACGGCTCTTACCGCTGGATCCTGACCAGGGGCGCCTCGTTGCGCGACGGGAGCGGCGCGCCGAACAGGATGTCCGGCTCTCACACCGACGTGACGGGCCGCAAGGAGCTCGAGGAGCAGCTCAAGCACCGGGCGTTCCACGACGGGCTCACGGGCCTGCCGAACCGGGCCCTGTTCATGGAGCGCCTCGAGCACGCCCTGGAGCGCGCCGGGGGCAAGGACAGCCACATCGCGGTCCTGTTCCTCGACCTGGACGGCTTCAAGGAGGTGAACGACTCCCTGGGCCACGAGGCAGGCGACGAGCTGCTCGTCGAGGTAGCGAGACGCCTCAAGCAGAGATCGAGGCCCGGCGACACGGTGGCGCGCCTCGGCGGCGACGAGTTTATCGTCCTGCTGGAGGAGGTCTCCGGGGCGGAGGACGCGGCGAGCCTAGCCGAACGCGTCTCGGAGGGGCTCCGGGCCCCGATCGAGCTGGCCGGACGCGAGGTCTCCGTCACCGCCAGCATCGGCGTCGCCCTCGGCGACCCGAAGGGCGTCAGGCCCCAGGACCTCGTGCGCGAGGCGGACAACGCGATGTACCGCTCCAAGCGACACGGCGAGGGCCTCTACGAGGTCCGCGGCGCCGGCGGCGCGGCCCCGAGACGCCCGGCGGGCGGGGTCGGGAGCACCGGCGGTAAGGGTGACCCGGGCGGCGAACGACCAAGATCCAGGCGGCGCGGGGAGCAGGTACAGAAGCCCGCCGGGGGCTGCGCTTCGGAGGGCCCCTCGAACGGGCGGTGCACGAAGTGCGAGACGCTGCCGGAGAAGCTCGCGGGCCCCGGCAGGCTCTACCTGTGGCTGCCGCTCGACCACACCCTGAGCAAGACCTACCGGCACCTGCGCGCCGGGGGCTGGACCGTCGAGACCGCCAGGGACTACTCCATGGTCGTCAGGCTCGACGACGGGCGCCTGACGGAGCTTCTCTCCGCGCTCTCGGCGGTCCTCACCGGCCAGGAGTCCGAGGACACCCGCGCCCTGTTCAAGCCGGGCGGGGACGAGCTCACGGTGAGCGACATACCCCGCGCGCAGTCCCTCACCCAGATCTCCTCCCTCGGCGGCTCGGGCTGGCTCCTGGACATGCTCTCCGAGGGGAGGCTGACGAGCTACTTCCAGCCCATCGTGCGCGTCGAGGACCCGTCCGAGGTCTTCGCGCAGGAGTGCCTGCTCAGAGGCGTGAGCCCCGAAGGGGATCTCGTACCGCCGACTACGATCTTCGAGGCCGCCAAGAGCTCCAGGATGCTCTTCCAGACCGACCTCGCCGCGAGGCGCACCGCCATCCGCGAAGCCGTGCGCAACGGGGTGGAGACGAACCTCTTCGTCAACTTCACACCGACCGCCGTATACGACCCCGCGTTCTGCCTGCGCTCGACGGTCGAGGCCGTGAAGAAGTCGGGGATCTCGCCCGAGAGGATCGTCTTCGAGGTGACCGAGACGGAGGAGACGAGGGACGTCGACCACCTGAAGAACATCGCCTCCTTCTACCGCGAGAAGGGCTTCAGGGTCGCCCTCGACGACGTCGGGAGCGGCTACTCGTCCCTCAACATGATCCACCGCCTCAGGCCCGACTTCATCAAGCTGGACATGCACCTCGTGCGCGGGGTGGACTCCGACCCGTACAAGGCCCTGGTCGCCGGGAAGGTCCTCGAGATGGCCCGGGGCCTCGGGGTGGACACCATCGTGGAGGGCGTCGAGACGGAGGGGGAGTTCGCCTGGGCGCGGGAGAACGGCGCGACGTTCGCCCAGGGCTACCTTATCGCGAGGCCAGCGAGCTCCCCGGCCGGCGGCCTGGCCCGCGCCTGACCCCGAGCTCCTCCTACCCCCGCGACGAGCCGTCGCGGCCGTTCTCGGCGACGAAGGCGTCGATCATGGCGCGCGCGATGCTGACCCTGGGCGGGAGGTCCGGCAGGGCGTCGATGTTGTACCAGCCGGCGTCCTCTATCTCACCGGCTTGCGGCTCGATCTCCCCCCCGGCGTAGTCCGCGGTGAAGCCGATCATGAGCGAGTGCGGGAAGGGCCAGGGCTGGCTCCCGAAGTACCGGACGTTCCGGACCTCGACCCCGACCTCCTCCAGGACCTCGCGGCTTATGGTCTCCTCGATGGACTCCCCGGGCTCGACGAAGCCCGCGAGCACGCTGTACATCCCCTTCGGGAAGCCGGGTGAGCGGGCGAGCAAGAGCTCGTCGTCCCCGCGCCTCACGAGCACGATCGACGCCGGGCTCAGCCGCGGATGGTAGACCGTCCCGCACCGCGTGCACCTCTTCGACAGCTCGTCCGGCCCCTGGACCGTTCTGGCTGAGCACCGGCCGCAGAACTGATGCGTCCGGTCGAACTCCAGAATCTGCACGGCGCGTCCGGCCAACCGGAACAGGCCCTCGTCGATCGTGGCGAACAGCCCGCGAAGGTCCCGGAAGACGGTCCCCTCGGGCGGCTCGGCGTCCGAGTCCAGGTCGACGGCGTAGCAGGGCCGCCCGTCCAGGCTGCCGACGGGCTTGTAGGGGTAGGGGTCGAGATCCAGCTCCTCAGGAGACGCCGCCTCCGGGACGCGGACCGGCCCCTCCTCGCGTACCAGCAGCGCGCTGCCCCGGAAGGCGAACCAGTAGGCCGCCCCGATGTTGTTCTGGGACATGCTCAGCCCCGCCCGTTGCTCTGGAGGCAGTTCGCCAGGTACTCGGCGGGGTGGATGGCGTGGCCGCCGGTGCCGCCCAGGATCTGCTCGCGGCAGGAGGTCCCCGGGGCGACGAGCACCTGCCCCCTGGCCTCCCGGACCGCCGGGAAGAGGCGCCTCTCCCCCATCTTCATCGAGACCTCGTAGTGGCCCTTCTCGTAGCCGAAGAGCCCCGCCATCCCGCAGCACCCGGAGTCGACGACCGTGACCTCGGTGCCCGGGACCATCCCCAGAACCTCCTCCGTGGGCTTCGTGCCCACCATCGCCTTCTGGTGGCAGTGGCCGTGCAGGAGGACCGGGTTGCCGCCCTCCAGGGGCAGCTCCGCGTCGAGCTCCAGAACGGCCTCCTCGAAGAGGCGCGTCGCCTTCGCCAACCCCTCCACCCGCTCGTCGCCGGGGAGGAGCTTCCGGTAGTCGTCGCGCATCGTGAGGATGCAGCTCGGCTCCAGCCCGATGAGCGGGACGCCGCGCTCGATGAGCGGCGTGAGGATGTCGAGGTTCTTCTTCGCGTTCTCGCGGGCCTCGTCCACGAGCCCCTCGGAGAGCATCGGACGGCCGCAGCAGACGACGTCCGGTAGGTGGACGCGGGCGCCCGCGGCGGCGAAGACGCGGACCATGCCCTCCCCGATCCCGGGCCGCTGGTACTCGTTCCAGGTGTCGTTGAAGAGCGCCACCTCGACCGGTCCTTCCCCCTGCGGCAGCTCCCCGAACCGCTGGGAGAACGTTCGCGTCGTCACCTTCGGCAGCGAGCGGCGCGGGTCGATGCCCGCGAGCCCGGCCGCGCGACGGGCGAGAACGGTCCCGGCGACGGCGTTGTACAGCCGGGGCACGCGGGAGGCGAGGGCGAGTTGTTCGCGGATGTGGCCGGCGGCCTTCTGGCGCAGGCTGAAGCCGTGCTTCTGGCCCATCTGGTTGAGGACCTCGGTCTTCATGCTGGCGACGTCGACCTGGGAGGGGCACTCGCTCTTGCACGCCTTGCAGGCGACGCAGAGGTCGAAGACCTCCTTCATCCCCTCGCCGGTCAGCTCCTCCGGGGAGAGGGTCCCGTCGAGGACGGATCTCAGGGCGTTCGCCCGCGCCCGCGTCGTGTCCTTCTCGTCCAGCGTGACCATGTACGACGGGCACATCGTCCCGGAGTTCTTTTTGCGGCAGAAGCCCGAGCCGTTGCAGAGCTCGACCGCCGGGGCGAAGCCGCCCTGGTCGGAGAAGTCGAAGTTGGTGGCGAGCGGCAGACGCCTGCGGCCGGGGGAGATGCGTAGCCCCTCGTCCATCTTCGGGGGGTCCACGATCACGCCGGGGTTCAGCATCCCCTTCGGGTCCCAGGCCCTCTTGACCTCGCCGAAGGCGCGCACGAGCTCTGGCCCGTACATCTTCGAAAGAAACTCCGAACGGGAGAGCCCGTCGCCGTGCTCGCCGGAGACGGAGCCGCCGCACTCCGCCACCAGGTCCGCGACCTCCTCGGCGATGCGACGCATGCGCGCGACGCCCTCGGGGTCGCCCGTGTCCAGGGCGGGGCGGACGTGGAGGGTGCCGACGCTCGCGTGGCCGTAGAAGCAAGCCCACGTCCCGGCCCTCTCCACGATCTCCTCGAACCGGACGACGAACTCCTCCAGGTTCTCCGGGGGCACCGCCGCGTCCTCGACGAACGCGACCGGCTTCTCCTTCTCGGCGGTCCCGAGGAGCAGCGGCAGCGTCGATTTCCTCAGCTTGACCGTCTGGGCCTGCGCCTCCTTGGAGCGCAAGGGCACCGCGACGGAGGCACCTACCTCGCGGGCGATCTCGTCGAGGCTCTCGAAGCGCTCGTCGATCTCCTCCTGCGTACCGCTCCACTCCACGAGCAACAGCGCCTTCGGGTCGCCCTCGACGAAGCCCGTCGAGCCCCTGTAGGCGTTCGAGGCGCGGGCGCGGTTGATCGCCACGTCGTCCAGAAGCTCGACGGCCGAGGGATCCATCGCTAGAAACGCGACTGTCGCCCGGGCCGAGGCCGCGAGAGAATCGAACTGGAAGGAGGCGAGGGCGCGCGCCGGGGGGAGTTGTTGCAGCCTGAAGTCCGCGCGGGTCATCACCGCCAGCGTGCCTTCGGAGCCGCAGACCAGGCGGGTGAGGTCCACGGTGTCGGGGTCGAGGAGGGAGTCGAGGCCGTAGCCGGAGACGCGCCGGATCAGCTTCGGGTAGCGGCGCCGGATCTCGTCGCCGTACCTCTCCCCGACCTCCAGCGCGTTGCGGAGGAGGCGGGCCGTGGCGTCCCCGCCGCGGGCGCGCCTCTCGGCCTCGGCCCTCGGCATCGGCCGGAGGTCTACGACCTCGCCGCTCGCGAGGACGCAGCGCAAGGAGAGGATCTGGTCGGCCGTCGTGCCGAAGACGAGGGAGCGCATCCCGGCCGAGTTGTTCCCGACCATGCCGCCGAGGGTAGCGACGTCGGAGGTCGACGTATCGGCCCCGAAGACGAGGCCGTGAGGCTCGACGCGGGCGTTGAGCTCGCCCTGTATGACGCCGGGCTCGACCGAGCACCACCGCCCGTCGAGGTCTATCTCCAGGATGTCTTGCATCTCGGAGGTATCCAGCATGAGCCCCGGCGCCGTCGCCTGGCCGGCGAGGCTCGTCCCCGTCCCGCGCGGCGTGACGGAGAGGCCCGTCTCGCGCGCCGCGTCGACGACCGCCTTCACGTCGCCCTCGCTCCTCGCGACCGCGACCGCGACGGGGTCGCGCTTGTAGATCGAGGCGTCCGTGGACCACAGGGCCCGGGAGACCGGGTCCGTCCTCAAGAAACCGTCGAGCTTGCCGCTCAGCGCCTCGCGCAACCCGTCGACGCCCGAGCCGGCGTCTTCCCTGATCTCTCTCTTTAGCATCCCCCGAGTATATTACCGGCGAAGGTCCGCCGGGTGTAAGGGACGACGTCGAGTGACCACGATCCTGCGGCGCGCTGAGCCCTACGCCTCCGCGGCGACGTCCGCGAGCCTCCGGGACAGGGAGTAGTCCGTGGCCGTGGCGGCGATCATGAAGCCAAACATGCCGGTCGCCCGTCGGCTACGACGGGACGGGTCGTAGAGGATCAGGACGTAGATCAGGGCGATCGCGGCGCTCAACAGGGCCCGGGCCTGCATCCACCGCGTCCTCCGGGCACGATCGAGGAGAAGCCCGGGACCGACGATCAGGTCGACCGCGCCGACGCCGCGCGCGAGCTTCGCCCGATCACCCCATCCCAGGAGCTCGGCACCAGGCGCCAGCGCGAGCAGGAGCCCCATCCCCAGGCTGACCCACCCGACGCCCACGGACAGCTCCTGCACTCGCCTGTCGGACACCCGCAGGTCCATCCCGTCCACCTCCCCGGACGAGGGTACCCGAGGCGAGCACCCCGCTCTGCCCTCTCGTCGTGCCGGGGCTCTCGGAGGTGCGCCACCTCCCCGAGATTACGCGACGGGTTCGAGGAGCGAGCCGCGCCTCTCCCCGGCAGCGTGTCCCCGAAGAGCCGCCGCCACCTCCCGGGGAGATCCCCGTCCACCAGGGCGACGCTCCTGTCGCCGAAGGCCTCCGAGACGCGCAACCCGTCGGGGCCGTACACGCCGCCGGGGGAGCCGAAGATCGCCCCGGGGTACCGGCCCATCTGGTTGGCGCTCGCGACGTAGATGCCGTTGTCGAGGACGCGGGCGGCGCAGGCGAGGTCGTACTGCGGCCCGAACGGGTCGCGCCATCCGGCGGGCGCCAGGACGAGATCCGCGCCCCGCGCCGCCGCCTCCCGGACGAACTCGGGGAAGCCGAGATCCCAGCACACCGCGAGCGCGACGCCGAGGCCACCCGCCTCCACGACGACCGGCCCGTCGCCCGGCACGAAGACGCGGTGCTCCCCCGTCTCCCGGACGAGGTGCTTCTTCGCGTAGGTGGCGAGCACGCCCTCCGGCCCGACGAAGTTCACGCTGTCGGCGGTGCCGTCGAGCCGTCTCTCCGGGAAGCCGTAGGCCACGTGGAGGTCAAGCTCGCGAGCGAGCCGGGCGAAGAAGCGGGCCGAGGGCCCGCCCCTGGCGTCCTCGGCGTGGCGGTGGACGGAGGCGAGGTCGGCGTAGGCGCAGGTGAAGAGCTCGGGGAGCACGGCGCAGCGGAGGTCCGGGTGGGCGTGCTTCGCGGCGCGCAACTCGCGCTCTGCCAGCCGGAGGTTGCCGCGCACGTCCCCGGGGACCGGCCCGAGGTTCAGGGCGGCGACGAGCGTCGTCGAAGAATTTCTCGCGGTCCCGACCGGCGTGATCCTGCTCAGCTCCCCCATCGTGCCCCCCTCTCCTTCCGCGGCCGTTCTCGACCGTCCCGAGGAAGCGTAACGGGGCGCCGTCGCCGTCCACAACGGCCGTGCGTATGAGGATCGGAGCACCGGAGACCACCAGAATTGTCCAGGCGTCCGATTGACGCGACCGTCCCCGGCGTCGAAGATGGTGCGTTAGATCCGAGCGGCGAGACGGAGGACGGTATCCGATGTGCGGCATCGTGGCCCAGCACGGCAGGCTCGACCCCGTGGAGGCGCAGCGCATGCTCTCCCGGCTTACCCACCGCGGCCCGGACGATGAGGGGACGGCCCGCGTCGGCGACGCCTGGCTCGGCCACCGGCGCCTCTCCATAGTGGACGTCTCTGGCGGCAAGCAGCCGCTTGAGACCTCCGGTGGCCTCTCCCTCGTCGGCAACGGCGAGGTCTACAACCACGCGGAGGTCCGGGGCACCCTCGCCGGGAACGACTTCCGCACGAGCTCGGACAACGAGGTAGCCCTGCACCTCGTCGCCGAGCGCGGCCCCGACGCCTTGAAGGACCTCCTCGGCATGTACGCCTTCGTCGTCGCAGGCAGGGACGGCTCCTTCGTCGCCGCCCGCGACCCGGTGGGCATCAAGCCGCTGTACTGGGCGCGCCGGGACGGCCGGACCGTCTTCGCCTCGGAGCTCGGGGCCTACGACGAGGACTGGCTCGGGGAGGTCGAGGCCTTCCCGCCGGGCTTCTACTGGACCCCCGAGGGCGGCCTGACGCGCTTCCGCGCCGCCGTGCCGGAGAAGGACGAGGCCCTGAACCGCTTCGACGGTCCTACCGAGCCCGGCGCCCCGATCCCGGAGGAGATGCTGGCGCTCGTGCGCGAGCGGCTCATAGAGACCGTCGAGCGGCAGATGATGGGGGACGTGCCGGTGGGCGTCTTCCTCTCGGGCGGCCTGGACTCCAGCCTCGTGGCCGCGATCGCCGCGCGCTGGTACGAGGGGCGGGGCGAGAAGCTCAAGACCTTCGCCGTCGGGCTGGAGGGCTCGTCGGACCTGCTGGCGGCGCGCGCGGTCGCCGAGCACCTCGGCACGGAGCACCACGAGAGCGTCTACACGGCCGGGGAGGCCCTGGACGTCCTCCCCGAGGTCGTGCGATGCATCGAGTCCTTCGACCCCTCGCTCGTCAGGAGCGCGGTGCCGAACTACATGCTCGCCCAGTTCACCGCCGAGAGCGTCAAGGTCGTCCTCACCGGGGAGGGGCCGACGAGATCTTCGCGGGCTACGAGTACCTCACCGGGTTCGCGACCGAAGAGGAGCTGCACGACGAGCTCGTCCGCACCATAGAAGGGCTCCACAACCTGAACCTCCAGCGCTGCGACCGCGTCACGATGGCCCACGGGCTGGAGGCCCGGGTGCCGTTCCTGGAGCTGGACATGATCGAGCTGGGGCTCTCCCTCCCCGCCGGCTGGAAGCTCGCGGGCCCCGACCAGCCCGAGAAGCGCCTCCTGCGCCGGGCCTTCGACGGCTGGCTCCCCGAGGAGTTCCTGTGGCGCAAAAAGGAGCAGTTCGGCGACGGCTCCGGCGCCTCCTCGGTCCTGAAGGAGAGGATGGAAGAGACCGTCACGCAGGAGGAGTTCGAGAGGGAGCACGAGGAGATCGAACCCGCCCTGCGCACCCGCGAGGAGGTCGCCTACTACCGCATCTTCCGCGAGCACCTCGGCCCGGTCCGTCCCCAACGGGTGATAGGCCGCTTCGCGACGGCGTAGGAGAGCGCCCTCCTACAAGACCGGGGCCAGAAGCTCCTCGACGGGCTTCCCGGCCTGCTCCGCGGGGCGGGAGAGGTAGAAGTCGGCGTGGTACCAGCCCTCGTCCTCCTTGCCGGCGGGGTCCACGCCCATGCCGGCGAGCTCGCCGAGGACGTAGTCGCGCTCCTCGTCGCCCGTGAAGCGCCGCTGGGTGAACGTGTGTCCCGGAAGCTTCTGGGTAACGAGACCGTGCTCCGCGAGTACGTCGGAGATCTCCCCGTAGGAGACCCAGCGGAGCGCGAAGGCGGCGACCCACGGCGCGCCGCCCTCGGCCCCGTCGGTCGCCCGGTCGAGCAGCTTGTCGAAGGTCCGCTGCGAGACGTAGCCGATGCCGCCCGTCACGGTGAGCAGGTCCGTGCCCGCCACGGCCCGGCCGAGGTCTTCGGTGGGCTCGCCCTCCTCCAGGTTCTCGGCGAAGCCCGCGTCGAGAAGCCCGGAGCGCACGCCGTAGGAGACGGCGTTGGGGGCGATGTCGACGCCGACGGTCTCCGGCGCCCCCTCCATCCGGCGCTCCCGGTAGAACGCGGCGTCGGCCTCGATCAGCTCCTCGCAGGAGAGACCCGCGACCTCGGCGGAGCCGTAGCGCGCGTAGAGGTCGTCGAGGGTGAGGTCGTGCTTGAGCAGGGCGGCGTTTATGCCGTAGGAGCAGCAGACGTCCACGACCGCGAGCTTCTTCGCGCGGGACCCGGTGCCGGCGCGCTCCTCCTGCAGGGCTCGCGCGAGCTGGCGGAAGACGCGCTGGCCGTGCCTCGGCACGCAGTAGTCGAACTCCCCGAGGGTGTTGTAGTACTCCCTCGGGTCCTCCAGGTCGTAGATCTGATCGAAGTTCGCCTTGCCGGATTTCTGGTGTACGGTGTCGCGGTCTTGCATGCTTACCGATCCCCCCTCCCCGGCACAAACGGGCTTCGCGTGGCTGCGACGGGACGCGAGACGCGTCCCGTGCGCCACGAAGCCCCACCTACCTCTTGTGTCTCACGATCGTGCGGGGCCGCTGGATGTCTACAACCGCGGTGCCCACAAGCAATGTACATTTTCCGCGCATGGAATGCAATCCCGATTACACTCTCTGATCAGGGACCGGTCAGCCGGGTCACCGTCAGCGAGCCGGACTCGGCGATCTCGCCGACGCCCCTGGCCTTCGCCCAGTCGACCCGCAGCCCGGGCTCGTCCGCCGGGCCGACGCTGATCCCCTCGTCCTCCTCGCCGGCGTCGTGGGCCGCGGTCTCTTCCCGCAGGGCCTCGCTCAGGGCGACGGCCAGCCCCTGGGAGGCGGCGATCTCCAGGGTCCCGCTCTCGCCCGGCGCGGGGAGCATTAACCCCTCGTACTCGCCGTGAGGGTCGAAGCCGTGCCGCCGCGCGAGGGCCAGCACACCGGCCCAGTCTTCGTCGGCGAGCACGCTGATGCGCGGGTCTTCACCCGTCCCCGCGGGGCTCGTCGGTCTGATCTCGAAGGGCAATGCCGGACCTCCTCGTGCGGACTCAAGGGTCGCGCAAGATTACCCATTCGCGCCCCGCCGGTTTTGTACCCGACGGCCGCCCGAGCGCCACCGCTCGCTCCCACGCCCGCACGGCCCCCCGTGCATCCCGGAGACCTCGGGCGGGTTTGCCGCAAGAATGTCGGCGGCTATAGAATTCGCCGCGTTCAGGGGAGAACGAGGAAAGGAGTTGCCCAAGCATGAAGCTGTACGTGTTGGATAACGGGGCGCTGGAGCTGGACCTTGCGTGGCTGGTCTTGAACCCCCACCCCGCCACCGTCGACGACAAGAACCCGACGAACGAGTGGGTCACCGTCCCGACCTACACCGTCCTCGTCGAGCACCCCCAGCTCGGCTACGTCCTCTTCGACGGCACCTGCCACCCCGAATGGGACGAACGCTGGCCGGAGGCCCTCAGGGGCGTCTTCCCGTACCGCGCCGACGAGAAGCAGTACCTCCCCCAGCAGCTCGAGGCGCTGAACCTCAAGATGAGCGACATAGACATCGTGGTCATCTCGCACCTCCACGTCGACCACTGCGGCTGCCTGGACTTCTTCCGCGGCACCAAGGCGGGCCAGCGCGGGATCATCGTCCACGACAAGGAGCTCGCCCACTCCCTCAAGATCACGCACACGGGCCCCGCGGACTTCGCCGGCGCCTGCGCCAAGGGCGAGTTCGACCTGCCGAACCTCAACTACGACCTGATGGTGGGCCCGCACCTCGAGCTCGCCCCCGACCTGCACCTCCACCACTGGCCCGGACACACCCCCGGCCTCATAGGCATGGTCGCCCACACCGAGCACTCGGGCACCTTCATCTTCACCTCCGACGCCGTCTACCTGGAGCGGAACATCAACGAGTGGGCGCTCTCGGGCATCGTCTACGACACCGTCGCCTACTTCGACTCGATGTACAAGATCAAGCAGCTCTCCCGCAAGCACGACGCCGTCATGGGCTACGGCCACGACGCCGAAGCCTTCAAGGCCCTCAAGAAAGCCCCCGAGTACTACGAGTAGGACGCGAGGGGGGCCGGGCTTCGAGCCCGGCCCCCCTCCCTCAACCTTCGCCTGCGCGGAGCCGGGCCGCGAACGCGACGAAGTCTCCTGACCGACTGTGGCCGGCCGAGCGCCCCCTTACCAGTTCTCCATCGACTCGCGCAGGATGTTCGCGAGGTCGTCTTCCGTCACGTCCTTCGGGGCGCCGACGAGGAGGCGCTGCTGCTTCATCGCGCCCTCTACCAGGTCGTCGATGTCGCCCTCGTCGTAGCCGAGCTCGCGCACGCCCCTGGGGGCGCCGACGTCCTTCATGAGCTGGATGATGATCTCCGGCAGCGTGTTCTCGTCGGCCCCCTCGATCTTTTCTCCGGCGAGGAGCTCCGCGACCTGGCGGTGGCGCTCGGGCATGGCGTCGTAGGTGAACCGGAAGGCGGCCGGGGCCGTCACGATGACGGACCAGCCGTGCGGCACGAACGGGTGGTCCTTCGGGTAGCCCTGCGGCTCGTAGACGTGCTTGAGGCCGGCGATGGGGTAGGCGCAGGCGTGCGGGATGTGGACCCCCGCCGAGCCGAAGCCGACGCCCGCGAGCGTCGCCCCGAGCATCATGTGGCCCCTCGCCTCGACGTCCTCGCCGTTCTCCACGGCGCGCCGGAGGTACTTGCCGCCGTACTCCAGCGCCTTCGCGCTCCACATGTCCGCGATCGGGTTCGCCCCCTGGTATGGCGGGCGCTCGTCCGGGTTGGGGACCTTCGGGCGCTGGTCGTACGGCTTCGTGAGGAACGATTCGGCGGCGTGGCAGACGACGTCGAGGCCGCAGGAGGAGGTCACCTCCGACGGCATCGTCATCGTCAGCAGCGGGTCGACGACCCCGCGGTCCGGGCGCATGTACTGGTGCGAGATCCCGGTCTTCACCCTCTGCTCCGGGATGTCCAGGATCGCGACGGTCGTCGCCTCGGCCCCCGTCCCCGCCGTCGTCGGCACGGCCAGCAAGGGCTTCAGCGGGCTCGGTGGCTTCTTGCCGCCGCCGACGGGGCGTTGACGTAGTCGATGATCTCGCCGCCGTGCGTGCTTATGAGGTCGGAGACTTTGGCGGTGTCGATGCTGGAGCCGCCCCGACGGCGACGAACCCGTCGAAGTTCCCCTCCCTCGCGAAGTCGGCCGCCGCCTGAAACGAGTCCGCGGTCGGCTCGACGCGGGAGCCGTCCCAGAGCTCGACCTCTATCCCTTCGGCCTCTATAAGCTCCCGTATGCGAGGCGTGATCCCCGAGGCAACCACCCCCGGGTCCGAGACGAGCATGACGCGCCCGACCCTCATCCGCTTGAGCTCCCAGCCGACCTCCTCGGAGGAGCCGGGCCCGTACTTCACGGGCGTCGCCTCCATGGTGAAGATGGTCTCGTGGCCGTTGCCGCGATTGGTGCCCATTCTCGCTCCTTCCCCAGGTTTCCCTCTCTCCCTACCCCGCGGGAGCGCCGCGCAATATATCGGCGGTCGGGACCAGCAGCAACCCCGAAGCCGCCCCTTCCGCCGTTGACACGGGGCACATCGAAAGAAAGAATACAAAGCTGGGAAAAGGGAAGACCGAGGAAGAGGAGCCGCATGTCGTTCTCCGCTTACGATCGCAAGCCGTGGTTGAAGGCGTACCCCGAGGGCGTGCCCGAGGAGCTGCCCCCGCCCGGGGGAAGCATGGTAGATCTCTTCGAGGCTTCGGCCCGCCGCGCCCCCGAGCGCGACGCGGTCCGCTACTTCGACGCGACCCTCTCCTACGGCGAGCTCGACGACCTCGCGAACCGCTTCGCCGCCCTGCTGGCCGCTCGCGGCGTCGGCGAGGGCGACCGGGTCGCGGTCTACATGCAGAACAACCCGCAGTTTCTCGTCGCCCAGTACGGCGCCTGGAAGCGCGGCTCGATCGTCGTCCCGATCAACCCCATGCTCAAGGCGCGGGAGCTGGAGTACCACCTGAACGACTCGGGGGCTCGTGCCCTCGTCGCCCTCGAGGGCCTCTACGAGGGCGTCGCCGCCTCCGTCGTGCGGGGGACCTCCGTCGAGCACGTTCTGACGACGAGCGAGCTGGACTTCCTCCCCGAGGGAGACCTCCCGGCCCCCTGCGGGCGCACAGAGGCAACGCCCCGGGGGACCGAGGACCTGATGGAGGCTCTGCGCGCCACGGAGCCCGACGGCGCCGCGCGCGTCCCCGTCTCCCCCGACGACACGGCCTACCTCGTCTACACCTCGGGGACGACGGGCAAGCCGAAGGGCGCCGTCGAGAAGCACCTCAACATCGCGTACAACGCCGAGGTCTACCGGACCTGGATGCAGATAGGCGACGAGGACTCCGTCTTCGGGGTCGCCCCGCTCTTCCACATAACCGGCCTCGTCGGGCACGCGGCGCTCGCCGGGGCGGCCGGCATCCCGCTCGTCCTCCTCCACCGCTTCGAAGCCTCCGAGGCCCTACGCCTCATCGAGAAGTGGCGCCCGACCTTCACCGTCGGCGCCATAACGGCGTTCATCGCCCTGATGAACTCTCCTGAGTCCGAGGGGCGCGACCTCTCCTCGCTGGAGAAGTGCTACAGCGGCGGCGCCCCGATAGCCCCGTCCATCACCGAGCAGTTCGAGGAGAAGTTCGGCGTCTACATCCACAACATCTACGGCCTCACCGAGTCCAACTCGCCGACCCACGCCACGCCTCTGGGCGCCCGCGCCCCGGTCGACGAGGGGACGGGCGCGCTCTCCATCGGCGTCCCCGTCCCGGGCTGCGAGGCCCGGCTCGTCAGCGTCGAGGATGCGTCGGAGGCCGTGCCCGTCGGCGAGTCCGGGGAGTTCGCCGCGCGCGGGCCCATGATCTTCTCGGGCTACTGGAACAAGCCCGAGGAGACGGAGAGGGCGTTCCACGACGGCTACTTTCTCACCGGGGACGTCGCCGTCATGGACGAGGACGGATGGTTCTACATCGTGGACCGCAAAAAGGACATGATCAACGTCTCCGGCTACAAGGTCTGGCCGCGCGAGGTCGAGGACGTCCTCTACACCCACCCCGACGTAAAGGAAGCCGCCGTCGTCGGCGTCCCGGACGAGTACCGCGGCGAGTCGGTGAGGGCCTTCGTCGCGCTCAAGGAGGGCGACGGCGTCACCGAGGACGACCTGATCTCCTACGCCAAGGAGCGCATGGCCGACTACAAGTACCCCCGCAGCATCAGGTTCCTCGACGAGGTCCCCAAGACCGCGACCGGAAAGTTCCTCCGCCGCGAGCTACGGGACGAGGCCAGGTAAAACGCGTAGAAAGGAGCGCACCATGCTGTTCTTCGTTGACTTCAGGGTCAACCCCAAGGGGTGGTCGTTCGACGAGATGTGGGACGAGTGGGAGAAGGAGACCGAGGCCGCCCTCGGGGCCGTGGAGGCCGGCAAGATCGTGGCGATCTACAAGGTCTCCGGCCAGCGGCGCGTCCTCGCCGTCGCCGACGTAGACTCCCCCGACGAGCTCGACCAGATCATCATGGGCGGGCTCCCCATAGCCCACAACCTGGAGATCGCCGAGGTCCTCCCGGTGCGCGAGTACGCCGCCTTCGCCGAAGACGTCCGCAACCGCTGGGGCGCGCAAGCGTAACCAGCGCAACAACAGACATATCCTCTTGCATGGGGCGCGGCTCCGCAATCGGAGCCGCGCCCGCAAACGTGCTGCCGCCCGGACCGGGAGGACCCCGCCGCGGGTACCTCACCCCGTCCAAGGTGTAGGACGGGCCCGTTCCGGGCAGGTATGTGCATATGAACTATATGTGTGTAGAAGATTAAAAATAGGTTTCCTAGTATAATTACCGCAGGATCTGATCGAGTGTTACGCGGTTTTGGGTTTGAAATGCTTTGCAGACGGCTTACGCTAGGGAGGTTTGAGTAGTATGGAGAGGAGCAACGGGGCGTTCGCGGACCCGGTAAAGCTCTGGGGGCAGTGGTACGAGAACACCTCCAGGGTCTGGACCGACGCGATGAAGAGCGCGCAAGATGGGGGCTTCGCGGACCCTTACGGGCTCTACCGGCAGTGGATCTCCGCGGTCTCCCCGAACGGGGCCGTCGCTATAAACGGGAGCGAGCCGGCCGGCGCCGTCTCCCCTGGCAGCATGCCGGGGATGGGCGGGATGCCGCAGATGGATCAGAAGAGCATCCAGGAGAACACGCAGCGGTGGCTCGCCATGACGGCGGAGACCTTCCGCAAGACGGCGGAGATAAGCACCGGCCTTCTGGAGCTCGGTCCCCGCTGGCTCACCATGCTCGAGGAGGTTCGGGATAACCTCCTCAACGGTGACGCCCTCCCGACCGACCCGCTCTCCTTCGGGGTGCGCTGGTACAACGCGACGTCCGAGCCCCTCAGCCGCTTCGTCGGCGAGATCCTCGAGAGCGACGAGTTCCTCGAGAGCTCCAGCCGCTTCTTCGAGAACTACGCGGTCCTCTACAAGGTCTTCTCCAAGAACTCCGAGGAGTTTCTCCGCACCGTGCAGCTCCCGACCCGCTCGGACATGTCCCGGGTGGCGGGCCTCGTGGTCGCCCTCGAGAACAAGGTCGACGGCGTCGAGGAAGTCCTCGAGGACGTCGTAGACGACTTCGGGGCGGGGCTCGCGAGCGAGGACGGCCTCGGCGCCGTCGAGGGGCGCGTCGGCAGCGTCGAGGACCGTCTCGGCGCCGTCGAGGGCAAGCTCGACCGGCTGCTCGCCGCCGTCGAGGCCCTGGGCGACGCGCAGCAGCAGGCCCCCGCGCAAGAGGCGCCGTCCGCGAGCCAGAACGGGTCCGCCCCGGCCTCGCAGGAAGAGCAGCCTTCCTCCCAGATAAGGGCCACGTCCGCCGCGCGCCGCAGGGCCGAGGAGATGGGCATCGACCTCGCCAGCGTAGAAGGCACCGGGCCCAACGGCCAGATCACGGTAGGCGACGTACGCAAGAAGGGTGATAGCTAGTGATAGACCAGCAGAGACGGGTCGTCCCCTCCGACGTCGAGAACTTCTTCGACAAGTACTCCAGGGGGGCCAGGATCGTCGCCGAGGGCGCCCAAGCCGACACCGGCCAGACGCCCAAAGAGGTGGTCTGGACCAAGAACAAGGCCAAGCTCTACCGCTACGAGCCGAGCCAGGAGAAGCAGTACAGGGTGCCGATCCTCATCGTCTACGCCCTGATCAACCGCCCCTACATCCTCGACCTGATGCCGGGCAACTCGTTTATCGAGTACCTCGTCGGGCAGGGCTTCGACGTGTACATGCTCGACTGGGGCGTCCCGGGCGACGAGGACAAGGACATGACGTTCGAGGATTACGTCCTCGACTACATCCCGCGCGCCGCCAAGAAGGTCATGAAGACCTCCGGCACGGACGAGTTCAGCCTGATCGGCTACTGCATGGGCGGGACGATGAGCGCGATGTACGCCTCCCTCTTCCCGGAGAAGCTCAAGAACCTCATCCTCATGACCGCCCCGGTAGACTTCTCTAAGGAGCACCTCGGCCTCTACGGGATGTTCACCAACGAGAAGTACCTCTCGGCCTCGTCGATCGCGGACGCCTACGGCAACATCCCCGGCAACCTGATCGACACCGGCAACAGAATGCTCAAGCCGATCACCAACTACGTCGGCACCTACGTCAACATGTGGGAGCGCCTCTTCCAGGACAAGCCGATGGAGACCTGGCTCGCCATGAACAAGTGGGTCAACGACGGCCCGCCGTTCCCCGGCGCCACGTTCAAGCAGTGGATCGGCGACTTCTACCAGCAGAACAAGCTGGTGAAGGGCGAGATCAAGCTGCGCGGCCGCCGCGTGGACCTCTCGAGCATCAAGGCGCCCTTCCTCTCCATCGCGGGGAAGAAGGACCACATCTGCGCCGTGCCGCAGGCCGAGGCGGTCATGGACCTGATCGGCAGCGAGGACAAGGAGTTCTTCGTCCTCGACGCCGGCCACGTCGGCCTGATGACCGGCCGCGGCGCCAAGAAGGGCCTCTGGCCCAAGGTCTCCGGCTGGCTCGCCGAGCGCTCCGAGAAGGTCTGACCCGAGGAACACCCAACGAAGAGGGGGCGGGGATCGCATCGACGATCCCCGCCCCCTCTTCTCGTTTGCTCGCCACCGCGACCCCGAGTATGCGCCGTCCCACCCAGCGGCAAACGAACGGCTGCGAAGGGCCGAACGTACCGCGTCTTCCGCCTCGACTCGAGCGGTAGCCAATGGTCCCCACGTACCACCAACGCCTATCAACCTTACCTTTTGAGCCCAGGGGATGTCCCGGCCCGTGCGCAGACCGCCCAATGAGGCGTGCGACGCATGGCGTAGCAACGCGAGAGAATCCTGAAGGCTCCCACGATCCCACTCGAAGAGCCGCAAAGAGCATCCTCTTGACCTAAATCTTACCGGTCAGTATAGTTACGGCATGACCGGAGCACGAGCGACCGATGGGGACCCCGGGGGGAGGAGCAAGAGGGCGGAGGCGACGCGCCGGAGGCTTCTGGACGCCGCGGACGGGCTCTTCTACGCCGGGGGCATCCGGGCGACGGGGGTCGAGGCGATCGCGGAAGGGGCGGGGGTCACGAAGATGACCCTCTACTCGCACTTCTCCTCCAAGGACGAGCTGGTCGCCCACTACCTCTCCGAGCGCGACGCGCGCTGGCGGGAGGCGTTGGAGGGGAGGTTGGCGAAACACGAGGCGCCCGATGAGAAGCTTCTGGCCGTCTTCGACGCCTACCGGGAGTACGTAGTCTCCGGGGAGCTGAGGGGCTGCGCCTTCGTCAACTGCGCCGCCGAGTTCCCGGACCGGGAGCACCCTGCCCGCCGGGTGGCGAGGGAGCACAAGGCGGGGCTGCGTCGGCGCCTCGCGGGTCTTTCCGCCGAGGCCGGGGCCGAAGAACCGGAGGTCCTGGCCGAGCGGTTGTTCGTGCTCCTCGAGGGGGCGTACGTAACCGCCGCCATGGAGGGCGACGAGGGGGTCGTGGACCGCGCCCGCCGCCTCGCCGAGGACCTCGTTTCGGCGGCGGCGGTGGCACGGGGAGAGCCGTCCCGAGGGTGAGCAGCCCGGCGAAGAACGCGGTGGCAGATCACGCCCGCGTCGTTCGCGAAGCCGGGAAACACGCCAAGAACCCGCCCTCGTTCCCGGAGGTGCCGTCTTCCGGGCGGGGGACCGCTCGCAAGAGGCCGGACGGGTGAAGGGCGGGCTCCGCGTGGGGCTGGCGGGCTTCGCCGCGACCGCGGTTGCCTACGGGCCGGCTCGCACCGGCTACGGCCTCTTCGCCCCGGACTTCAGGGAGGAGTTCGGGCTCTCGACCGGAACCGTGGGCGTCATAGGGAGCGGCATTCAGGCCGGGTTCTTGCTCGCGCTCTTGGCCACGGCGTTGCTCGTCGCGCGCCTCGGGCCGCGGCTGCTCGTCGCCGCGGGCGGCGTCTCGGCCACCGTCGGCATGCTCCTGGTGGCCTTCTCCCCGAACGCGGCGACGCTCGCAGCCGGGGTCCTCGTCGCGGGTATGGCCGCGGGCTTTTGCTGGTCCCCGTACAACGACCTGGCGCAGCGCACGGTGCGGGCTCACTCGCGGGCGCGCGTTCTTTCGGTGGTGAGCACGGGCACCACGCTCGGCATCGCGGCGTCGGGGCTGGTCGCGCTCGCCGCCGTCGCGGGCGGGCTGCCCTGGCGGGCCGCCTGGCTCGTGTTCGTCGTAGGGGCGGTTCTCTGCGCCGTCCTGAACGCGCTACTCCTGCCCCGGATGCCGGACGGAGCGACGACGCGCGAGAGCGGCGCGGTTCCCGGGCGCCGGCCGAGCGTCGGGTGGTTGTCGCGCGTCGGATCGGCCCCCTTGTTCGTCGTGGCCTCCTCGTTCGGGGCGGTCAACGCCTTCTACTGGTCGTTCAACGCAGACCTCGTCTCCTCCGCCGGCGCCCCCTTACCGAACGCCGGCCCGGTCCTCTACGCCGCCCTGGGGGTGGCGGGCTTCACGGGCTTGCTAACGGGCGACCTCGTGGACCGCGTGGGCCTGGGGCCAACCCTCAAGCTCACGCTCCTCTGCCTCGGGGCCGGCGCGGGCCTGCTCGGCGTGGCGCCGGGATCTTTGGCGGTCGTGGGCGCGTCGGCGGTTCTCTACGGCGCGGGGGTGATGCTCATGAGCGCGTTGCTCTCCGTGTGGAGCTCGGCGGTCTTCGACGAGCGGCCGTCCGAGGGCTTCACGGCGGCCCTCATCTTCTTCGGTGTCGGGGGCGTCGTGGGTCCTGCCGCCCTGGGGGCGCTCGGGGGCGCGTTCGGGCTCGGGACGGCATTCGTGGCGGCCGCGGCCCTGATCCTCCTGAACCTGCCCGTAACCGCACCGAAGGCTCGCCCGGCCGAGGATTCGCGCTGAGCGTATGCCCGCAGCCGCACCGCCCGGAGGACGGCGTCCGTGAGCCGGGGCGGCGTTCTTGGCCGGGGCCCTCGTGCCGCTCCTGCTGCTAGCTCACGGCTCCGGAACGGTCGTGGTGCTCAACGAGGAGATCTCCGCCGGGGTTTCTGCTCCGGCGTACCAAAACTCGCAGCTCGCTCCGAGCTTCGTTGCGGCGTTCAGCTGGGTCAGCCGGGACATCCGTGCTTTACGGTTGCTGGCTAGGCGATCTCTCTCAGCGTTGCTACGGCCTTGCGTCGCACGCGTCATGAGTCGGTCCGCCGCGTGCCGAGTGGCACCCGGCACCAGTACCCCGGAAAACAAAAAACGGGGCGCGCCCGAAGGCGCGCCCCGCATCCAAGCTCTGGTTCTGGTCGCTACTGGGAGTTCTTGGCGGCCTGGGCGTTGGCCTTGGCGGCCTGCCCGGCGGCCTGCGTGTTCTCCTGGGCGGCGCTGGTCCCGGCCTCGACGCTCTGCTGGGCGGCCTGCACGCCGCTCTGAACCATCTGGTTGGCGGCCTCGGTGTTCCTTTGGGCCATCTGACCGGCGGTCTGGATGTTGCCCTGAGCCACCTGCGCGGCCTGCTGGATCGTCTGCTGGTAGAACGACATCGCGGAGTTCAGGAACTCGGAGTAAGCGTTGGCGGACTCCTGCGCGAGCGTCTGGAAGGCCTCCTGCTGCTTCTGGCCCTGCTCCTGCAGCGTCTGCGTCACCTGCTGGTTGCCCTGGGTCTGGCTCTGCAGCTGCTGGACGAACTGCTGGAAGAAGTTCTGCGTCAGCCGGAGGTTGCTCTCCTGCAACGTAACGGTCCTATCGGCGAGCGTCTGGAACGACTGCCTGGCGGCCTCCGTCCACTCCTGCGCCGCCTGGTTTACTACCTGCTGCTGTCGCTGATCCATGCCAGGTTTCCTTTCTCCCGCGATAACAATGCTCTCTACTGAACTTGGGTTTGTACCCGATGGTGCACATCACCAAACTCATCAAGTATGTGCATTCTACATATATATACTGAGCTGTCAAGACCCCGTTTGAGAGTAATAGTCGGGGCTCGCAACAGGTCGCGCGAGCCGCCGCTTGGCATCACCCGTGCCTCGTGCCCCCGGAGCACGGGGCACGCGTGCCGGCGTATGCCGGGGTTTGTTGGGTACGTGGACGGGAGCGGTTAGGGGTACGAAAATGGGGCTCGGGTACGTAGGCGTGGGCCGTGGTGGCGGGGCTCGTCGTTCCTGCGGGGCGTGAGCGTTCGGGCTGGCGTCCTGCACGAAGGCGGGGCCGCGAAGGGGCCTGTGGCCCAGCGCGAGACGAGGAGGCGAGAGGTGGCTGACGAGTTCGAGGCTCGCGACAAGGGGGGGTCACGGTCGGGCGAGGGTGCGACCTACGCGGACCCTTACGGGCTCTACCGGCGCTGGTTCGAGGCCTGGGAGGGCGCCCGGGAAGGGGACGCGGGCGGCTTTATCGGGCCGACGAGATCGAGGAGATGTGGAGGCACTGGTTCCGGGGGACGGCGCGAGGTTTCCGGGGGGCTCGGGCGTCGGTCCTGAGGGGAGCCTGGGGCCGCTCTGGGACCAGATGGCGCAGAGCATGAGGGAGGAGACCGTCTCCCGCGGCGGGTTGCCCGAGGACCCCGTCGAGTTCTTTCTGCGGTGGTACGAGAAGTCGAGCGAGGAGTGGGCGAAGAAGGCCGACGAGCTCCTCGCGGAGGGCGAGACCGTGAGATCCAACGCGCGCCTGCAGGAAGGCGTCGCCCGCTCGTATCGGGAGCTCAAGAGGGCCTCCGAGGAGAGCCTGAAGCAACTCCAGATCCCCAGCCGCGCCGACGTGGCGAGGGTGGCGAAGCTCGTCGTCGGCCTCGAGAACAAGCTCGACCGGCTGGAAGAGGCGTTCGGCGACTTCGTCTACGGCGGCGCCGAGCCCGCCACCGCCGAGTCGGTGCGCGGCCTGCAGGAGCGCATGGACGCGTTGGAGGCGAAGATGGACCGCATCCTCGCGGCGCTGGAGAAGGACGAGGGGTAGGCGATGGACGCGGACGGCACGACGCCCCCGGAGGTAGCGGACAAGCTCGGCAAGTACGCCGTGGGAGCCAGGATCGTGCTGGGCGGGGCCCGGGCCGACACCGGCCAGACGCCGAAGACGACCGTCTGGACGAAGAACAAGGCCAGGCTCTACCGCTACGAACCGGAACAGCCGAAGGAGCACGCGGTCCCCATCCTCATGGTCTACGCGCTCATCAACAAGCCGTACATCCTGGACCTCATGCCGGGCAACAGCCTGATCGAACACCTCCTCGCGGAGGGCTTCGACGTGTACCTGCTCGACTGGGGCGTCCCCGGGGACGAGGACGAGGGCATGGCGTTCGAGGACTACGTCCTCGACTACATCCTACCGGCGACGAAGAGGGTCCTGTGGACGTCCGGCGCCGAGGGGTACACCCTCTTCGGCTACTGCATGGGCGGGACCATGGCGGCGATCTACGCCTCGCTCTTCCCCGGCGAGCCGCTGAGGAACCTCGTCCTGCTCACCACCCCGACAGATTTCGGCCCGGAGGGTACGGGGCTTCTCGGGACATGGACGCGGGAGGAGTACCTGGACCCCGACCTCCTCGCCGACGCCTTCGGGAACATCCCACACGAGATCGTCGATGCCGGCATGCAGATGCTAAGGCCCGTCCACAACTACGTCGGCACCCACGCCAGCATGTGGGAGCGCATCGTCGAAGAGAAGCCGATGGAGACCTGGCTCGCCATGAACAAGTGGGTCAACGACGGGACCCCGTTCCCCGGCGCCGCCTTCCGGCAGTGGATCCGAGACTTCTACCAGCAGAACAAGCTCGCGAGGGGCGAGTTGAAGCTGAGGGGACGGAAGGTGGACCTCGCCAACATAACCTGCCCGGTCCTGAACATCGCGGGGGAGAAGGACCACATCTGCACCCTCCCCCAAGCCAGGGCCACGACGGACCTCGTCTCCAGCGAGGACAAGGAGTTCCTCGTCCTGGACGCCGGCCACGTCGGCCTGATGACCGGCCGCGGCGCCAGACAAAGCCTCTGGCCCAAGGTCTCCGGCTGGCTCGCCGAGCGCTCCGCATAGGGCCGGACGGAGGGCCGGCTCGCAACACGCCAGGCCCTTTCAGAACACCCGGCGGGCAGAACTACGCGACTACTCCGGTCGTAGCGCGGCGGCGAGAATGCCCGATGGCTCCGCCGGTTACCGCCTCACCGTGAAGGACCAGGTCGTGGTTCGGGCGAGCGGGTTGCCGGCCAGGTCCTCTACCCCGGTCGAGAGCGTCGCCGTGTAGGTGGCGCCGCGCCGCAGATTGCGCGAGGGGTCGAGGATCGCCCTCTTTCGTGCCGCGTCGTAGCGCACGGTGGCAGCGACCTTCGCCGTGGTACCCCTTCTGACCAGCGTGAGCGTGTTGCCGTTCGGGGTGGCCGGCCCCATGGCCTCGGAGAAGGTCGCCGTTACGTTGGCCCCGGCCGGGACCGCCCTCGCCCCTCGCGAGGGCGAGACGGCCGTAGCCGTGGGCCTCGCCGTGTCGATCTTCACCAGCAACGTCCCCGAAGCCGCGGATACGTTACCCGCCTCGTCCGTGGCCGTCGCGTGCAACGCATGAGGCGCGTCGGGGAGGGCGGCGGCGGTCACGGACCAGCTACCGGAGGCGCCCGCGCTCGCCGTGCCCAGGACGGTCGCGCCCTCGTAGAGCGTCACCCGGCTACCGGGCTCGGCGGTTCCGGAGATCTTGGGCGTAGGGTCGTTCGTGAGGTCGTCCGTGCGGGAGGCCCCGGAGTCGCTCTCGGCGGCGAGGTCGAGCGTCGCGGCCTCCGGTCGGGCGTTGTCTACCACCACGGCGACGGTCGCGGATTCGGCGGCCGTGCCCCACTTGTCGAACGCGCGCGCCGAGACCGTGGTCGGGCCGTCCTCGGAGGAGGCGGTATCCCAGGCCAGGGCGTAGGGGGCCTCGAGGTCCTGCCCCACCACCACGCCGTTCGCCACAAACTCCACGCGCTCGACCCCCGAGGAGTCGCGGGCCTCGGCCGAGAGCTCGACGGAGCCGTTCACGCGCTGCCCGGCTGAGGGAGCGCCCGTCAGGGAGACCTCGGGTGGCACGGGCAGGACCGTGAGGTCGAAGGAGACCTCGCTCGACAGCCCGCCCTGGTCGCGCGCCGCCACGACCACGGTACTGGTCCCGGGCGGCGCCTCTCCGGCACCCAGACGCCAGTACCACTCATCGCGGTCGTAGGGGAAGCCGCGGTAGTAGCAGCGGGCGAACGGCACGTCGCACATCTCGCCGAGGCTCGGCGAGAACGCGATGGGCGTGTCGCGGGCGTCGCGGTCGAAGGCATCGTCGTAGGTGCCCCCGTTCCGGGCAGCCTGGTCCTCGCGCACGACGACCGACCCATTCTCCACGCCCAGCCTGGGCGGCAGCCGGTCGCAGCCCGTCGGGGCGGCGACGTCGGGCCACTCCTCGATCCGCGTGACGTCGAGCAGCGTCGGCCCGCCCTCGACCCGCCCGGCCTCGTAGCCGGGCACGATGCCTCCGGTGAGGGTGACCCTCTTGTCGACGTACGCGTCGAGGTCGAGCGCGGCGTCCGCTTCGAGCGCGTAAGGAGTACCCGAGGCTTCGTCGACCAGGTAGTAGATGCCGTACATGTAGGTGGTGATCTCGGGCCAGATCATGGTGCCCGTCACCGTGGCCTCGTCGCCTACCCGCGTGCAGCCCGAATACGGCTCCTCCTGAGCCGCAGCGCCCCGCGCCGAGAGTAACATCAGCGCGAGCAGGGCCCCGAAGATCATCAGCGCCCTGTCGCGCCGCCCAGAGAGTACGTCCCCCACTTCGCCCCCTTCGCGGTCCCTCGCACGCCCCGGTCGATTATGCCGCCGGCGGAGCCGTCACGCACCGGCGGAACGGCCAAACTTTATGGCCGCTCCGAAACCCGGCCCGCGCGGTCTCCGTCGCCAGCGAGAACGGGCGTTCGGAGAGGCGCCGGCGCGACCGCCCGGACCGGGTGCGGCGAGGTTGCCGAGGAGCAGGGCGAGGAGCAGCACCGGTCCCGGAAGATCAGGGACGCGCGGGAGGGGACAGCCCGATCTCGACGGCCAGGGAGGCCGCTTGCCTCCGGTTCTGGACGCCGAGCTTGGAGATTATGCGCTGGACGCAGAGCTTTACGGTGCCCAGGCTGTAGAGGAGGCTGCGCGAGATCTCCGGGTTGGTGCGTCCGGCCACGATGTGCCGCAGCACCTGCATCTCCCGTTGCGTCAGCCCGTCCGGCACGAGCTCCCGGAGCTTGCGCCCGGTGACGTCCTCGATGACGGAGACGAAGAAGCACGGGGCTCCGGAGCCGTCCCGTACGAGCGAGGCGCTGAGCTTGATCCAGACGCGCGAGCGGTCCTTGCGGACGTAGCGCTTCTCCACGGAGTACTCGCTTATCTCGCCCGCGAGCATCCTCTCGACGTACCCGAGGTCGACGTCGAGGTCGGCGGGGTGGGTGATGTCCTGGAAGGTCTTCCGGAGGAGCTCCTCGCGCTCGTAACCGACGATCTCCGAGAGCTTGGCGTTCACCCTGAGCCACCCCCCGTCGGGCGAGACGTGCGCCATGCCCACGGCGGCCGAGTCGAAGGTGATCCGGAAGCGCTCCTCGCTCTCCCCGAGCACCCGCTCGCGCTCCTCCAGCTCCGCCACCAGCGCCTTCAGGCGCGCGGTGCGCTCCTCGACGACCGCCTCGAGCCGCCGGTTGAGCTCCCGCGCCTCCGCCTCCGCCCGCACCCGTCTGGTGACGTCCTGGCTCACGAACACGATGCCGCCCACCGCCTGATCGCCGGAGAGATTATTTATGTGTCCCTCCAGGTAGCGCCAGGAGCCGTCCTTGTGCCTCGCCCTGACGGGCACGGGCCGGCGCGCGCCGCCGCTCGCCGCCTCGGCGAGCTCGCGCAGGGCGTACCCGCGGTCCTCGGGGTGGATTATCGCCTCGGCTAGCCCAACCAGGTCGGACGCCATGCCCAGGAGTTCCTCGGGGGCGTAGCCGAGCACCCGCTCGATCGCCGGGTTGACGTAGCGGAGCCCCCGTCGGGCTCGGCCACCATCACGACGTCCGGAGAGCCCTCCACGAGCTCGCCGAACCACACCCTCCCCGCGCGAGCGCCGAGGTCCCGGGGCCGGCCGTATTCTGCGCCTCCCCGGAGCAGCCGGCGTACGCGGCCACGCCCGTCGCGCCGGTCACGGCGCCCTCCCCGTCCTCGATCGGCTCGTAGCGGCAGTCGAAGACCGCGTCCCCGACCTCGACCGCGCAGGAGAAGGCCTCCCCCGAGAGCGCCCGTCTCAGGTTCTCCGTAACCGCCGGTGCCCCGCGGTAGACGTCGAAGGCGGATCTCCCGACGAGCTCCCCCGATCCGAGACCGAGGAGGCCGAGCCCCGCGCCCTCCGAGAAGGTGAAGATGCCATCGGCGTCGACCGCGAACAGGACCAGCGACCCCCGACCCACGGCCGTTTGCGCGATCACGCCGCGCCCGCCCGCCTCGGGAGACCGGGGTAGCCCTCGCGGAGATGGCGGCCGACCGGACCTTTCTCAGAGGCGCGCGGCCTGGCTTGCATCCCGTCGGGCTTCGGCAAGGATGGCCGCCGGCCTCGTGCAGGGATCAGGCATGGTACATGCGTGCGCCGGTTCGGTCCCGGTTCTCCGAGGTTTGATCCCATCGGCCCCTCCGCCACTTCGAGCCCTCATACGCTCGTGGGGAACACAGAATCCTGGTTCTCCCTCGCCCTCCACTCCAACCGCCGCTCAGTATATGAAGGGTATGCTTCCCGCGCAACAGGGGTTCGCCGGCGCAACGTTCCGCCCTCTCCGGCCTTCTGTGCCGTGCCGGAGCGCGGGGTCTCAAGGCCATCCTCGGGACCCTCCGCGGAGGCGCCTGGGGTCTGGTCGGCTGGACGTGCCTTCAGCAAACCGAGAGGGGCGCCCGCGTTGCGCGGGCGCCCCTCCGGGCTTCGATTTGCATGGTGCTCCGGGGCTCAGGTCTCCCGGACGTAGGAGCCGGGGGCGTCCTCTATCGGGGGTACTTCTCGCTGCCGATGCCGGGGGATCCACCATCTCACCGGAGCGCTCGGAGAGCCACGCCGTCCAGTCCTCCCACCAGGAGCCCTCGTGCTGCTTGGCCCCTTCCCTCCACTGCTCGGCCGACTCCGAGGAGACCGACTCCTCGTTCACCCAGTAGGTGCCCTTGCCCTTGGAGGGCGGGTTGATCATGCCGGCGATGTGGCCGGAGTTGGCGAGGGCGTAGCGCACCTTCGCGTCCTTGGCGATCTTGTTTATCTGCCAGGCGGAGTACCACGGCACGATGTGGTCCTTCTCGGCGCCGACGGCGTAGATGTCGCCGGAGATCTTCGTGAGGTCTATCGGGCGGTCCTTGATCGTGACCTTGCCGGGCTTCACGAAGTTGTTCTCCAGGTAGGTGTTTCTGAGGTAGAAGCTGTGGGCGTCGCGGGCCATGCGCGTGCCGTCCGCGTTCCAGTAGAGCAGGTCGAAGGCCGGAGGCTTCTGGCCGAGAAGGTAGTTGTTCACGACGTTCGACCAGATCAGGTCGTTCGCCCGCAGCGAGTTGAACATGTTGGCCATCTTGCGGTTATCCAGGTAACCGCGCTCCTTCATCTGCTGCTCCATGAACTCGATCTGGGGCTCGTCGATAAAGACCGACGTGTCCCCGACGTCCGAGAAGTCCTGCATCGCGACCATGAAGGTCGAGGCGTGGAACGGGTTCTCGTCGCCGCCGGCGGCGAGCCAGGCGTGTGTCACGGAGAGCAGCGTCCCCCCGACGCAGTAGCCGACCGGGTTGACCTTCTCGCTCCCGGTGATGTCGCGGATGACGTCGACGACGGAGAGGGGCCCGAGGGTCATGTAGTCCTCGAACTGGAGGTCCTCCAGGGAGGCGTCCGGGTTCTTCCAGGAGGTCATGAAGACCTGGTAGCCCTGGTCCAGGAGGTACTTGACCATGCTGTTCTTCGGCTGGAGATCGAGGATGTAGTACTTGTTGATCCAGGGCGGGAAGAAGACTACGGGGTCTCGTGGACTTTCTCGGCAGTCGGCTCGTACTGAATAAGCTGGACGAGCTTGTTCTGGTAGACGACCTTGCCCGGCGTGATCGCCAGGTTCTCCCCCGGCTTGAAGGCGTTGGCGTCCGTCATGCTCAAACGGCCTTCGCGCAGGTCGTTCAACAGGTTGCGCGTGCCTTCGGCGAGGCTGGTGCCGCCGGTCTCTGCGATGCGCCTGAGGGCGGCGGGGTTGGTGAGCAGGAAGTTGGCCGGGGCCATCGCGTCGAGAAACTGCCTGAGGTAGAACTTCAGGCGCTTCTGCTCCTCGTCGTCCTTGCCGTCCGTCGCCTCGGCCTCGTTCATAAGGTACTCGGAGGCGAGGAGGTACGACTCCTTGAGGGTCTGGTAGTAGGGGTTCCCCTCCCACTCGGGGGCGGAGAAGCGCTTGTCCGCGCGCTTCTCCTGCTCCCCTTCTTCCCTGGGCGGCAGGCCCCACATGCGCGACGCGGTCTCCTGCCAGACCTCGAAGGTCGAGCGCCACACCTTCGCGTTAAACTCGGCGGCCGATTCTATGGCCCTGTTGGGATCGGACATCTCGCGCAGCCACAGGGTCTGGAGCGCGCGCGTGATCTCCAGCCAGTTTATCGGCAGGACGTTCTGCATCGGGTTGGCGTCCCAGATCTTCTCCATCACGGAGAGGAGGGGGTCGTTGGCGACCACGCCCTTGGGCAGGGAGTCGAAATCTCCGCCGGTCGGGACGCCCGGCTTCGTCAGCCACGGTATGCTCCCCCCGGGGGTCGCCGCACCCATGTTGCTCGCGAACCAGCGCGACCACATGTCGAAGGGCGCCATGGGCATCCCCTGCGGCGCGGTCCCGCCCGTCCCGGCGCCCCGCTTCCAGCCGTAGAATCGGTCATCGACAGTACCTCCTTCTCCGGACACGCCCCTCCGCCCGGTCCTGTTGTGTCTCCGCGCACAGTCTACCCTGTCCTCCGCTCCGCCTCACAGCCCCGACGAACCGCCGATTGACCGCACCCATGCGAGATCATATGCTTGTGCGGGAGAGGGAGGCCCGGCCATCTCTGCCCGCGGCTCCCGGCACGTCCGACGAACGCAAGGGACCAGGATGACCATAACGCCCGAGGAGACCCGGCGGGGACGCGCCCCGTGGACTTCATCAACGTCGCGAGCCTCCTCTCGGAGGAGGAGAGGGAGGTCCAGGCCAGGGTCCGCGAGTTCGTGGACCGCGAGGTGGTCCCCATCGCCGCGGACTTCTGGGACCGGGCCGAGTTCCCCCGCCACCTCCTCCCCGCCCTCGGCGATCTCGGCGTGATGGGCGGCCCCTTCTCGCCCGAGTACGGCTGCGCGGGCTGGAACAACGTCGCCTACGGCCTCGCCATCGCCGAGATCGCGCGCGGCTCGGGCTCCGTCGCCACCTTCCTGCACGTCCAGAGCGGCCTCGCGATGGCGGCGATCCACGAGCTGGGGAGCGAGGAGCAGAAGCAGCGCTGGCTGCCGGCGATGGCGAGGTGCGAAGCCATCGGCTGCTTCGGCCTCACCGAGCCCGACGCCGGCTCCGACCCCGGCTCCATGCAGACGACCGCGAGAAAGGTTCCGGGCGGCTACGTCCTGGACGGCGAGAAGAAGTGGATCGGCAACGCCTCCTTCGCGGACGTCGCCGTGATCTGGGCGAAGACCGAGGACGGCAAGGTCTCGGGCTTCCTCGTCGAGGGCGACAACCCCGGCTTCAGGGCCGACGTCCTGCCGCGCAAGGCCTCCCAGCGCTCCGTCTGGCAGACGCACATCACCATGGAGGACTGCCGCGTCCCCGAGGACGCCCACCTCCCCGGCGCGACGGGCCTCGGCTCGACCCTCGCGGTCCTCACCCACTCGCGCTACGGCGTCGGCTGGGACGGCCTCGGGCAGGCGATGGACTGCTACGAGATCGCCCTCTCGTACGCGAAGGAGCGCGAGCAGTTCGGGGCGCCCATAGCCTCCCACCAGCTCGTGCAGGCCAAGCTCGTGAAGATGGTCAACGAGGTCTCGCTCGGCCAGCTTCTCTCGATCCACATGGGCCGCGTAAAAGACGCGGGCAACCTCGACCCCGCCACGGTCTCCATGTTCAAGATGAACAACGTCTCCAAGGCGCGCGAGATCTCCGCCCTCGCCCGCGACGTCCTCGGCGGCAACGGCGTCCTTCTGGACTACCGCGTGATGGAGCACATGGCGGACATCGAGGGCGTCTACTCCTACGAGGGCACGCACGACGTGAACACCCTGATCGTGGGCCAGGCGATCACCGGCCACCGCGCCTTCGCCCCGAAGCCGCAGGCCCCGGAGGCGCCGGAGCGGAACGGCCGGGCCGGGGAGCCCCGGGCCGAGGAGCAGGCGCGCTAGGGAGTAGGACCTAGCCCTTCGGGGGGAGCCCGAGCCGGCGGAGCAGGCCCGGCGTGTCGGACTCCCCCCAGTGCTCGACGAGCCGGCCGTCCTCGAAGCGGTCCGTGAAGACCCCGGAGAACGTCGCGGCCCTGCCCGTCGGCGGGTACCACAGCACCCCGCCCTCATCCGTCCCGCTCGCCGTCCAGCGGGTCGTCACCCTGTCCTCCTCCGCCTCCTGCTCTTCGAGGGAGAACCGGAGGTCGGGGAAGGAGGCGCGCAGGCCCGCCACGCTCCTCTTGAGGTTCTCGCGGCCCCGCTGCCCATGGTAGTGGTCGACGACGCCGGGGGCGGCGATCTCGTCGAGCACCCCGAGCTGGCCCCTGCCCCAGGCCTCCTCGTAGAGACGGCGCGCCAGCCGCTGGTTTCTCTGCACGACGGGCTCGGCGCCCTTCGCGCGGAGGAGCACGTAGCCCAGCAAGACCCAGCCGAGGTTCAGGAGCATCGGCTGCGCGTCGAGGAGGACGCGGGAGATGCCCCTCACCCCGCCCTCCGGGTTCCCGCTCGTCACGGCGTGGAGGAAGATCCTGTAGGCCAGGGGCGTGCTCAGGAGGCCGAGCGCGAGGGGCAGCGGGCGCCAGATCCCCAGCCCCCGCACGCCCAGGGTGCCTACGCCCAGGAGCACGGCGCCGGCCGGCCAGCCCCAGCCCGCCCAGAGCAGGACCGTCCGGGTCAAGGGGATGCCCTGGTCGGGGCTGTACGCGATGTAGCGCGGCGCCACGAGGGTCTCGTAGGCGTTCATCCCGACGAGCACCACGGCCGACGCGAGGACGAGGCCCAGCCCGACGCTCGCCCACCGCCCGAGCCGGCCCGGACGCCCCGCCGTCAGGGCGTAGAGGCCGACCAGACCGACCGCCAGGACGAGCGGCACCACGACGCCCCGCAGCAGGTAGACGATCTCGAGCATGTTGGAGGCGAGCGCGAAGCTAGAGAGGGGAAAGACGCCGAACAACAGCACGAAGAAGACCTGCGCCGCGACGCCCAGCAAGCCCCCGGCGACGAGCGCGCGCCCGCCCCACCGGAGCCACCGCGAAGAGGAGAGGGCGTACGACACCCCGGCGAACCACCGCTCGAGAACCTTGCGCATGCTTCTAGCGTACCTCACGAGGCACGCCCTGGTAGAAGACCCGTCGCCCGCCCGGTTCTTGGCGGCTCCGGCGCGCGACGTTTAAAATCCTTCCAACGTTCTCCGGGGAAGAGGTTGCTCGTGGCGGAAGAAGCACAGGACGGTCGCGCGGAGCTCAAGATCTCTGCCGAGCAGGCCCGCGCGATAGCAGAGCTCCTGCGGTACGTGATCAGCTTGAACACGACGGCGGGGCTCCTCTCCCCCACCGAGCGCCGCCTGACGACCCCGACCTACCGCGCCGTCGAGCTCGCCGCCCGCGCCCTGGAAGGCGAGACCCTGGAAGAGGCCCTGGAGGGCTGCGAATCCTCCTGGACGGGCTCCCTGGAGCACGACTACGAGCGCTCCCTCGAGATCCTCCTGGAGGCGAACCGCAACGCCCTCCGCGACGCCATGTCCGCCCTCTTGAGACCGGACCGCTTCGCCCAGTACCTGACCATCTCCCAGGAGCAGTTCTTGGAGCTCGTCAAGTCGGGCATGCAGCCCCTCCTGAAAAAACCCGAGAAGCCGGAGTAAACTCGCAGGCGCCGTCGCGGTGATCCACGACACCGGCCGACGTTGTGTCCCCGTACCACGCAGGTTAGTATCCACTATGTGGATACTGCATATAGATATGGCGAATGCGACGAGGACCCCGCCCCCATGACGGATCGCGGCCTTCTCACGCTAGCGGACGGCAGGCCCGTGCCGGTGCGGCAGATACGGCCCGGCGACGCGGAGGCGTTGCAGCGGCTCTTCGGGCGCTTGAGCGAGCGCACGATCGAGTTGCGCTACTTCGGCCCGATGAAGCAGCTCTCGGATGCGCAGGCGCGTCGCTTCGCGGAGGTGGACGGCGTGGACCGTTACGCTCTCGTCGCCCTCGACCCGGAGAACGAGGACGAGGTCGTCGCGGTCGTGCGCTACGACCGCAGCGAGAGCGCGGACGGGAACGCCGAGTACGCGGCGCTCGTCGAGGATCGGATGCAGGGTCTGGGCCTCGGCTTCGCCCTGACGCGCGCGCTCATCGAGGCCGCCCGCGAGAGGGGCGTGGAGAAGCTGCACGCCCTCGTCCTCCCCCACAACACCCCCATGCTCAAGCTGCTGCGCAGCCTCGGCCTCCCCGAGAAGGTGCGCTGGCAGGACGGCGCCGAGCGCGTCGACATAGAGCTCTCCCCGACGGACGGGGACCGGAACTAGCCGGGAGGCGGCCGGTCGGGCCGTCCCGGATCAGCGCGCGGGCGTCCGCGCCAGCACGTCCCCCATGCGCTCCAGCGCCCGGACGATGTTCTCCCGGGAGGCCGCGTAGGAGAGGCGGAGGTGTCCCTCGCCGTGGCGCCCGAACGCCGTGCCGGAGAGGCACGCGACGCCCGCCTCGTTCAGGAGCAGGTCGGCCAGATCGTCCGCGCCGCGGCCCGTCTCCCTTATGCGCGGGAAGGCGTAGAAGGCGCCCTGGGGGGCTATGCACTCGACGCCGGGCAGGTCGTTCAGGCCCGAGACGATCAGGTCGCGCCGGGCGCGGAACTCCTCCAGCATGCGCCCGACGTCGTCCTGGGGGCCTTCCAGGGCCGCGAGGGCGGCGTACTGGGAGGCGGCGGCCGTGCAGGAGTTCGAGTTCACCTGGAGCTTGGCCACCTGCTCCGCGAGGGGTTTGGGCATCACGCCGTAGCCGATGCGCCAGCCCGTCATCGCGTACGTCTTGGAGAAGCCGTCCAGGATGACCGTGCGCCCGTCCGGTCCCATCCCCGGCTCGCTCGCGATGCTGGCGAAGGGGGCGTCGTAGATGAGTCGGGAGTAGATCTCGTCGCTCAGCACCGCGACGTCGGGGCGCTCCCGAAGAATCCCGGCGAGCTCTCGCATGTCCTTCGGGGTCAGGACGCCGCCGGTCGGGTTGGCGGGGGAGTTGAGTATGACGAGCTTCGTCCTCTCGCTCAAGCCCGCGCGGAACTCGTCGAGGTCGAAGCGGAAGCCGTTCTCCTGGCGGAGCGGCAGCGGGACCGGACGGCCGCCGGCGAAGTCGACCATCGACTCGTAGATCGGGAAAGACGGGTTGGGGAGGAGCACCTCGTCGCCCTCGCCGACGAGCGCGAGGATGGCGAAGAACATGATCGGCTTCCCCCCCGGCGTGACCACGACCTGCTCGGGGTCCACGGGGACGCCGCGGCTCCTGGAGACGTCCCCGGCGATCGCGGCGCGCAGCTCCGGGATGCCGGCGGTCGGGGTGTAGCGCGTCTTGCCCTCCCGCAGGGCCCTACAGCCCGCCTCCACGACGTGCCCCGGCGTGTCGAAGTCCGGTTCGCCGATCTCGAGGTGGATGATCTCCTGCCCCCGGGCCTCCAGCGCCTTCGCCTTCTGGAGCACCGAGAAGGCCGTCTCCGTCCCCAAACGTCCCATCCGACCCGCAAGCTTCAAGCTCGCTCCTCCTCTTTCTCGATCGCCGCGATCGGGGGGCATGCTACCCCATCCCCCTGTCCCGCCGGGCAGAGCGAAGGGGGCCGCTTCTTCGCGGCCCCCTTCGGTGGAGAGACCGGTACGGACCGGTCCGTATCCGGCGCTTGACCTACGAGACGCGCTCGAAGATCGCGGCTATGCCCATGCCGCCACCGATGCAGAGGGTCACGAGGCCGTAGCGGCCGTTCGTGCGCTCGAGGTGGTGCAGGATCTTGGCGGTCAGGACCGCGCCGGTCGCGCCGATGGGGTGCCCGAGGGCGATGGCCCCGCCGATGGGGTTCATCTTCTCGTCCGGGACCTGGAGGTCGCGCTGGACGGCGATCGCGATGGAGGCGAACGCCTCGTTCGCCTCGACGGCGTCGAGGTCGTCGACCGTGATGCCGGCCTTCTTCAGCGCCAGGCGCGACGCCGGGATCATGCCGGTCCCCATCACGGACGGGTCGACGCCCGCGACCGCGGCGGAGACGAGCCTGCCGGCCACGGGGAGGCCGAGCTCACCGGCCTTCGCCTCGCTCGTCACGAGCATCATCGCGGCCCCGTCGTTGACGCCGCTCGCGTTGGCGGCGGTCACCGTGCCGCCGTCCTTCTTGAAGATCGGCTTGAGCCTCTGGAGCCCCTCGGCGGTCGCGCCCGGGCGGACGTGCTCGTCGGTGACGAACTCGACGGTCTCCTTCTTCTGCTTGACCTCGATCGGCACGATCTGGCCGCCGAAGATCTCCTCCTCGTTTGCCTTGGCGGCCCGCTGGTGGCTGCGCGCGGCGTACTCGTCGGACTCCTCGCGGGTGATCCCGTAGCGCTCCGCTACGTTCTCGGCGGTGATGCCCATGTGGTAGTCGTTGAAGACGTCCCAGAGACCGTCGTAGACCATGTGGTCGTACATGTCGACCTTGGGCATGCCCATCCTGTAGCCGTAGCGGGCCTTGTCCAGCAGGAACGGCGCCCGGTCCATGTTCTCGATGCCGCCGGCCATCACCACGTCGGCGTCGCCTAGAGCGATCTCCTGGGCCGCCGAGATTATCGCCTGGAGGCCCGAGCCGCACATCCTGTTCAGCGTCATCCCCGGGGTCTCGACCGGGAGCCCGGCCTTGATCCCGACCTGACGACCGGGGTTCATGCCCTGACCGGCCGAGAGGATGTTACCCACGATAACCTGATCGACCTGGTCGGGCGCTATACCGGAACGGCTAACGACCTCCTTGCCGACCGCCGCACCGAGATCGGTGGCCGGGACGTCCTTGAGGGAGCCGCCGAAGGTACCTATCGCGGTCCTGAGGGGCATCGAGATCACGATCTCACCGTTGCCATTGCCGAAGCTCACGTTCTCTTCTCCTCTTTCGCCTTCACCTGTGTCTCATCTTACCAAAGAGCTAACCGCACAAACGGCGCGCCTACTGGCCCTCGTTGTCCCGTCCCGCCGCCCTCTGGGCGCCGGCCTTGTAGAACTCCATCGGGGCGTTGAGGAGCCTCATGTACGCGTCGAGCCACTCCTGGGTGACGCTCTGGAAGAACTCCTGCTGCTTCGCCGCGGGCTCCAGCAGCAGGGTCCGGCTGCTCTCGATCTGGCCGCGCAGCGTATCGACGACGTCGTCGAAGAAGTTTTTGGCGAGCTCCATGTTCCGCTCCTGCGTCTGGCTCGCGTTCTCGATGGCGCCCTTGTACGCCTCGAGGCTCTGCCTCAGGGCCTTGTTGGTCTCCTCCTGGCTCTTGAGCGTCGTCTCCAGGGCCGCGATGGAGCTCCTCATCGCCTCCATCAGCGCCCTGTAGCTCTCGGCCTGGTTTTTGTAGGAGTCGATCACGCCCTGCGTCCAGTCCTGGGCCATGCTGACGCTCCGCTGCTGGGCCGCCACGGCCCCGCCGAGCATGTCCTGCATCGACTTCAGGCCCGCCTGCGCGGGGTTCCCGGACCCTTCCGTCATTTCGCAACCTCCTCCGCCGCGCCCGACGGGACCGCGGCCTCCTTTGATCCCCGGAAGGGGCCGACCTCCGCCCTTCCGTACCGTCCTGGTCGGCCTCCCTCGGGCCTGTGCTGCAGCCTAACATTCGGCGCCCCTTACCGCGACAGGACCCCGCGGGCAAGAGAAAGGGGACGCCTCTGGCGCCCCCGAAAGGTTGATGAGTACCGCCGGTCTCCCGGCCCTACTCTTCCTTCTTGTCGTTCTCCTCGGACCTGAGGGGACGGCCGGTGTACAGCCTGAAGAAGGTGTCCATGTTGCGCTGGTACTGCTCCAGCGCCTTCGCCCAGAAATCCAGGTACGCCTCGCCGGCGTCGGTGATGGTGTACATCCTCCGCGCCGGACCGCCCTTGGAGGTCTCCCAGGAAGATTCCACGATGCCTTCCTTCTCCATCTGGCGCAGCGTCCGGTACAACGTGCCCGGATTCATCGCCTCGAAGCCGAAAGCGGTGGCCCGCTCCATAAGCTCGTAACCGTAGGAGTTCCACTCCCGAAGCGTCAGCAGGATCACCGGCACGAGCCAGTTTCTCGGCTTCACCTCCGGTCCCCGCTTCGAATCTTGCTTGTCAGCCATAGTTCTCGCTTCCATCTTATGTGCATTCTACACATAGATAAGTGCTTGTCAAGCTTCCGTAGCTCCCTCTTCCCCGGAATTGTAGCGGTTCGGATGCGTATTTTTCGGGGCATCTGCCGGGCCTTGATGCCTGCGGCACATAGTTTGCCCCTGGTAGGAGGCGGCAATAGACTGCGCAGAAGGAAAGTTTGGGAAAGGGAGGTATGCATGGCCAGTTTGGAAGGAGCCGTCGCCGTAGTCACGGGGGCGGGACGCGGTCTGGGGCGGGCCATCGCCGAGGAGCTCGGTCGCGGCGGCGCGAAGGTCGTGATCAACTACGCCAACTCGAAGGGGCCGGCCGAGGAGCTGGTGCAGAAGCTGGGCGAGGATCAGGCCGTCGCGATGCAGGCCGACGTCTCGGACGCGGAGCAGGCGGCGAGGCTGATCGAGGGGGCCATCGAGCACTTCGGCCGCATAGACATCCTCGTCAACAACGCCGGGATCACGAGAGACAAGACGATGAAGAAGCTGACGACCGACGAGTGGGACCAGGTCGTCCAGACGAACCTCAACAGCAGCTACTACACCGTCAAGGCGGCGCTGCCCCACTTCACCGAGCAGTCGAGCGGCAAGATCATCAACATCTCGTCGTTTGTCGGGCAGGCCGGGAACTTCGGGCAGACAAACTACGCGGCGGCGAAGGCCGGCATGATCGGCTTCACCAAGTCCGCGGCCCAAGAGCTCGCCCGCTACAACGTCTGCGTGAACGCCATCTGCCCCGGCTTCATGGAGACGGACATGTTCAGCGACGTCCCGGAAGAGGTGCGCGAGAAGATCAAGGCGAGGATCCCCCTCGGCCGCATCGGAAGCGCCGACGAGGTCGCCAAGGCCGTCCGCTACCTCGTCGTCGACGGCGACTACATCACCGGCCAGACCTTGAACATCAACGGCGGCATCTACATGCAATAGGGGCCAACGCCCGCAGGGCGGGGTGCCCGGACCGTCCGTGCACCCCGCCGCGTGCCATACTTCGAGCGCCCCTACGCCGCCCCGGCCTCGACCGTGCCTCAGGGCACATACGCCACATCTATTCCCGTTGAACACATAGGTTCATTTTTAATATAATGGGTTCTAGTTGCAAGAGCGTTAACCCGGCATGGGCCGGAAGTATGCGAGAGGAAAGGTGTAGACATGGGCAGGCTAGATGATCGCGTGGCGATCGTAACCGGTGCCGGCAGGGGCATCGGTGCGGCGGAGGCCATAAGGCTGGCGCAGGACGGGGCGAACGTGGCCGTCCTCGACCTCACGGAGGAGGCCGGCCGGGAGACGGTCGAGGCCATCGAGGCCGCGGGCTCGGAGGGGATCGCGATCGCCTGCGACGTCTCGAAGACGGAGCAGGTTCAGGCCGCGTTCTCCAAGGTCAAGGAGCGCTTCGGCCGGATCGACATCCTCATCAACAACGCGGGGCTCTTGAGGGACAACCTCTCGTTCAAGATGACCGACGACGACTGGGACACCGTCCTCGACGTCCACCTCAAGGGCAGCTTCCTGTGCTCGCGCGAGGCCCAGAAGTACATGGTCGAGCAGGAGTACGGCAAGATCATCATGACCTCCTCGATCGTGGCGCTCGGCAACAAGGGCCAGCTCAACTACTCGGCGGCGAAGGCCGGCTTGCAGGCGATGGCGCGCACGCTCGCGCTGGAGCTCGGCAGGTTCAACGTCAACGTCAACGCGGTCGCGCCGGGTTGGATCGAGACGGAGATGACCAAGGAGGCCGCCGAGCGCGTCGGGATGACGATGGAGGAGATGAAGGAGCGCTTCGCCAAGAACATCCCCCTCAAGCGCTTCGGCCGCGTCGACGACATCGCCAACGTCGTCGCCTTCCTCGCCTCCGACGAGGCAGCCTATATCAGCGGCGAGACGATCTACGTCGCCGGCGGCCCCTCGAGCTCGGTGATCTAGAACCCGAACTCATGGCCGGTCGGCTCCGGCCGATCGCCCCGGGAGAGGCGGCGCGGGTTTCGCACCCGCGCCGCCTCTCCCTCTTTGTATTCGAGGTACGCGTTCGCTGTCGTATATCCCTGCGTGGTACCGGCGGGGACCTGGCCAGGCTACGTGCGGTCCGGGAGACGCAGGACCCGGCGGTCCCTAGGCGCTGACGGCGCGCAGGAGTTGCGAGAGGAGGTCGCGGACGAGGTTCGGGGCTTCGATCTGCGGGCTGTGTCCGATGGGGCCGAGGTTGGCGTAGGCGCCCATGGGGAAGGCGCGGGCGGAGGCTTCCGCGGAGTGCGTGGAGACGAGGCTGTCGCGCCCCCCGGAGGCGACGAGGACGGGGTTCGCGTAGCGGTAGAGCCTCGCGCCCGCGTTCCAGCCCGAGAGGAGGCGGGCGTTGCCGGAGAAGTTGGCCGGGTGCATCCGGGCCGCCTCGTCCACGAGCGCCTCGAAGTACGGGGGACGCGCCCGCCGACGGTCTGCCGGAGCGCCGCGCGGAGGCCGCGGCGGTCGTGGCGGTAGCTCTCCAGGAAGGGTAGAGGTACTCCGGGGTGTAGAGGCCGGTGTGAGGGGCCGGGGCGAGGAGGAAGAGGGCCGGGAAGCGGTCCGGGTCGGAGAGGGCGAGCTCCGTTGCGACCGCCGCGCCGAAGGAGTGCCCGAGGAGGAGGGCCCGGTCCACGGCCAGATCGTCCAGAAAGTCTCCGAGGTTCCGGGCGTAGGATGGGATGGAGGGGCGGAAGGCGCCGTTCGCGTAGCTCGCGCCGAAGCCCGGCAGGTCGGGGGCGATCAGGCGCGCGCCGGGGACGGGCTCGGCGAGCATCTCGCTCCACCACAGCTTCCCGGCGAAGTTGCCGTGGATCAGCAGGACCGGGGCGGGCCCGTCCCCGGCCTCGAAGTAGCTCAGGCGACCGTAGTCCTCGTCCGTTACGCGCAGGGCCAATTCTTTACGATCCCCTCTACCGCTCTTACGGGTTGAGAACGAGCTTGCCGGTGGTCTTGCGGCCCTGGAGGTCTTCGTGGGCCTGCCGCGCCTCCGAGAGCCCGTAGCGGCCCCCTATGTTCAGCTTGACCTGGCCCGAGGAGATCCAGCCGAGCAGCTCCTTCATGCTCGGGCCGAAGAGCTCGGGGCGGCGCATGATCTGGGGCAGGTAGAACCCCGCGACGACGTGGTTCTTCTTCATGAGCGCGGCCGGGACGAGGCTCCCCCGGTCCCCGCTCGCCGCCCCGAAGACGACCATCCGCCCGAAGGCGTTGAGGCAGGAGAGGTTCTTCTGCGGGAAGTCCCCGCCGACCATCTCCATGATGACGTCGGCCCCCTTGCCGTCCGTGGCCTCCTTGACCTTCTGGGGCCAGTCCTCCTCCGTGTAGTTGATGAGGACGTCGGCCCCGAGCTCGCGGGCGAGGTCGAGCTTCTCCTGCGTGCTCGCCGTGGCGATCACGGTCCCCGCGCCGAGGAGCTTCGCCATCTGGACGGCGAGGTAGCCGACGCCGCCGGCCGCCGCGTGGACGAGCAGCGACTCGCCCTCCTGGAGCGCCCCGGAGGTCTTTATGACGTGGTAAGCCGTCATCCCCTGCAGAGGTATCGCCGCCGCCTCGTCGAAGCCCATGCCTTCTGGGATGGGGATGAGGTTGCGGGCCGGGGCCACGGCGTACTCCGCGTAGCCGTCCGTCCCGAGGAGCGTGACCACGCGATCCCCCTCGGAGACGTCCTCCGCGCCCGAACCGAGCGCCGAGACGACGCCCGCGACCTCGGAGCCGGGGATGAACGGCAGCTCCTGGCGGACGACGTACTGGTTCTGGCGGCGCATGGTGTCGGCGTAGTTCACGCCGGCGGACTTCACCTCGATCAGGACCTCGCCCTCGCCCGGCTTTGGCCGCTCGACCTCGGTGAGCTGCATAACGCTCGGGTCCCCGAACTCCTCGACCCGGATCGCCTTCATCTGAGGCATGTCCCCTCCACTCTCTCCTCGTACGCCCGCGCGCGGGTCGCGACTCGCCGCGGCAAACTATACCCCAGCCTGGAAACCTCGCCAGTAACCGCGCAACGCGGGGGGCACGGTCGAACCTGGCAGGGGTAGTGGGATCACAGGACCTCGCCGCTCAAGCAGGCTACGTAAGGGACGAGCATGCGACCATGAGACGGCCGCATGCTCGTGCCTATCCGGCGACCCCGATGCTCCGGGCAAGCCGGTCAGCAATCGAACACGGACCAGCACACCTCGTTGCGCAGCCTCTGGTCGTCCAGCACGAGTTCTCGGATCTCGCCGGGAAGCCGTGCCCGCTGCCACCGGCACTCCAGGCGACCGGCCTCCTCTTTCTCCCCTTCGGGAGCCGCCGCGCGTGCGGCCCTGATCGCGTAGGCCGCCGCACCCAACTCGTGAGCTGGAACGTGAGATACCACCACGGCTTGAGCCGCTGAACGAGCCACTAGCTTCGCAGCCCCCGACACATCCCTGGCCGCCGCGTTCGCGAAAGCGTCTCTGCGGGCCTGCGTCATCGTGATCTCACCCCGCGCCCAGGCGCGCGCCAGTTCGATGGCGCGGCGCGGCCGGTCGTCGCCGGGTCGCTCCCGCTCGAAGAGGCGCAGAACGTGCTCGGCACAATCGGCCGCCCAGAACGCGAGGCGGTGATGATCGGCGTCCCGCAGGGTGCCGCCCCGACGCACGGTCACGAGCCGAAGGTTCCGCTGCTTACCGAAAATCATTCATCTGCTCCGCTATCGGGTCGTATGGGCGTGCGTTCTTCCTCCGGCCGGTCGAGGGTGTAGCGGGCATGAGCGTCCCTCCTTGTCCTTGACCACAACCCCACCAATCTTATCTTTGTACCTCCCGTGCTAGATCCGACGGTATTGTGGCCGGATACTTTGTGCGTCGGCCAGCTCGCGCGGCGGCTAGGGGGCGTCCCGGCGACCCTGCGCGAGCGGGAGAGGGCCGGCGTGCTCGACCCCCGGTGAGACCCGGAAGCCGGCTATCGCGTCTACTCCCCTCACGGACGTCCGGGACGCGCGCCCGGCGACCCAGATAAAGCAGGTCAAGCACGTTAAAGGGGTGGAGCTGCTGTGGAACCGGCCCTCGGCGGGTAGACGGGCTCGCTCCGCAGAGAGCCCGTGGCCTTCTCAGCCCGTGACGCGCTCCGTTTCGGCGTCGGCCGTCCCTTTCACGAGCTCGCGCTTGAGGATCTTGCCGGTCGCGGTCTTCGGGAGCTCGTCGACGAAGGTGACGCGGCGGGGGTACTTGTAGGCGGCGACGCGCTCCCTGGCGAAGGCGACGATCTCCTCCGCGGTCGTGCTCTCGCCCTCCTTCATGGCGACGACGGCGGCCACCTCCTCGCCGAGCTCCTCGTGCGGGACGCCTATGACGGCGACCTCGGCGACGCCAGGGTGCTCGTAGAGCGCCTCCTCGACCTCGCGCGGGTAGACGTTGTAGCCGCCGCGGATGATCATGTCCTTCACGCGGTCGACGATGTAGAAGTAGCCGTCCTCGTCCATCGTCGCGATGTCCCCGGTGTGGAACCAGCCGTTCTTTATGGCTTCGGCGGTGGCCTCGGGCCTGTTCAGGTAGCCCTTCATGACGTGGTGGCCGCGCAGGGCGAGCTCGCCGCGCTCGCCGGGGGGCACCTCCCGGTCGTCCCCGTCGACGACCTTCGCCTCGGTGCCCCAGATCGGCAGCCCTACGGAGCCGACCTTGCGCTCCTCGACCGAGCGGTTGAAGGTCGCGGTCGGGCTCGTCTCCGAGAGGCCGTAGCCCTCCAGGATCACGATCCCGAACCGCTCCTCGACGGCCTTCATCACCTCGACCGGCATCGAGGCCCCGCCGGAGACGCCCACCCTTAACGACGAGATATCGTAATCGTCGAGATCGGGGTGGCGGAGGAGGTACTGGTACATCGTCGGGACGCCGCTGAAGACCGTCACGCCCGCGCCCTCTATGGTCTTCAGGGCCGCCTCGGGCTCGAAGCGCGGCACGAGGGCCATGGTGCCGCCCCGGTAGATCGTGGCGTTCATCACGCAGGTCTGGCCGAAGATGTGGAAGAGCGGCAACACCGCGATGGTGACGTCGTCCTCGTCCATCGCGAGCAGCTTGTCCGCGTTGCACATCGCGTTCATGAACATGTTGGCGTGCGTCAGCTCGGCGCCCTTGGGGCGGCCGGTCGTGCCGCTCGTGTAGATCACGACCGCCGTGTCGTCCGGCATGGTCTGGTACGTGTCGAACTCGGGCGCGTGCTCCCTGAGGAGAGCCCCGAAGCCCTTCTCGTCCCCGCTCGCCCCGGAGCCGTCCGGCGACTCGACGACCACGAGGCTCTCGCAGGTCCCGCCGGAGCCCTCGAGGCCCGCCCTCGCCTCCCCCAGGAAGCCCTCCCAGGCGACGAGGACCTTCGCGTCGGAGTCGTCGAGGTGGTAGGCGATCTCCGCCCCCCGGAGGAGCACGTTCAGCGGCACCACCGAGGCCCCCGTGCTCAGGATGCCGTAGTACGCGACGACGAACTGCGGCACGTTCGGGACGAGAAGGGCGACCTTGTCCCCGGGCCCCACGCCCATCGACGACAGCGCCCCCGCGAAGCTCTTGGCCGCGTCCCGCAGGGCCGAGTAGGTCATCTCGCGTTCCCCGATGACCAGCGCGGTCTTCTCCGGCCGCGTCTTCGCGCTCTCCTCCAGCAGCACAGCAAGGTTCAGCGTCATGCTTCTCCTCCCGCCTTTTTCCCTGAAGGGATTATAACGGCGCTTTCTATATACTCGTGCGGCGGGAGAGACAGGGGAGGAGAGGCCGCATGGAAGAGCCGCGCAAGGTGCCGTTCGGCGAGATCGAGTGGGCGGACGACGCGCCGGGCATCCGGGCGCGGGAGGCCGAGGTGGACGAAGCCCGCTGGGCGATCGTCGAGTACGGGGAGGGCGCCGGCCGCGACGAGTGGTGCGAGGAAGGACACCGCGGCTTCGTGCTCTCGGGCGGGATCGAGTACGAGTTCGACGACGGCCGCCCGCCCTTGAGGGCCGCCGAGGGCGAAGCTTTCCTGCTCCCGCCGGCCCCCTTGGGCGGCGGCGCCCACCGGGGCCGCAACCTCGCACGGGGGGCGACCCGGCTCTTCCTCATCGACGACCCGCTGGAGGGCTAGGGCGATGCTGCCGCTGGAGGGCGTGCGGGTCCTGGACCTCTCGCGGGTGCTGGCCGGGCCGTACGCGACGATGGTCCTCGGGGACCTCGGGGCGGACGTCCTGAAGGTCGAGCACCCCGGGCGCGGCGACGACACCCGCCACTGGGGTCCGCCCTTCGCCGGGAAGGGCGAGAAGCGCGAGTCGGCCTACTTCCTCTCCATCAACCGCAACAAGCGCTCGATCGCGGCGGACCTCAAGACGCCGGAGGGGCTGGAGGGGGTGAAGGGGCTCGCGGCAGGGGCGGACGTCGTGATCGAAAACATGCGAAGGGGCGCCCTCTCGAAGCTGGGCCTGGGCTACGAGGTCCTCAAGGAGCTCAACCCGGGGGTCGTCTACTGCTCCATCACCGGCTTCGGTCCCGGCCCGGACGAGACCCGGCCCGGCTACGACTTCCTCGTGCAGGCTCGCGGCGGGATCATGGGCATCACCGGCTTCCCGGACGGCGACCCGGTAAAGGTCGGCGTCGCGATCGCGGATATGGTCTGCGGCCTGCACGCCTCGACCGCGATCCTGGCGGCCCTGCACAGGCGTTCGGAGACGGGCGAGGGCACCCGCATCGAGGTCCCGCTCTTCGAGACGCAGCTCGGCTGGCTCGCCAACCGAGCCCAGGAGTTTCTCGTCTCCGGCGAGGACAAGGGCCGCATGGGCAACGCCCACCCCTCCATCGTCCCCTACCAGACCTTTGGAGCCTCGGACAAACCTATAGCCGTCGCCGTCGGCAACGACGCCCAGTTCGCCAACCTCTGCCGGGCCCTCGGCCGGGAGGACCTGGCAGGGGACGAACGCTACGCCACCAACCCCGACCGCGTCGCGAACCGCGAAGAGCTCGTGGCGGCGTTGCAGGAGGAGTTCTCGAAGAAGCCGGCCGACGAGTGGGTCGAGGAGGTCCGGGGGGCCGGCGTGCCGTGCGGGCCCGTCAACTCTCTGGCAGACGTCTTCTCGGACGAGCACGTGCTGGCCTCAGGCATGCTGCAGGACGTCGAACACCCGACGGCCGGGGCGTTGAAGATGCTCGCCTCACCGATCCTCGTGGACGGCGAGCGGCTCCCGATCAGGCGTCCCCCGCCCACCCTCGGCCAGCACACGCACGAGACGGAGGGCTGGACGCCCGGAGGCTGAGGGCTCCGGGCGTCCGGGTTCTCGGCGCCGTTACTCCGAGGAGTGGACGAGGATCTTTACGTGGCGGTCCTTGTGGTCCACGAGCTCCTCGAAGCCGCCCTCGACGACGTTGGAGAGGGGGATGCGTTCGGTGATGATCCCCTCGGTCTCGATGCTGCCGTTCTTGAGCATGTCGATGGTGTCGGCGAAGTCCTGCGGGGTGTAGCAGATGATGCCGCCGACGTTCAGCTCGCTTAGGACGATGTCGTTCGGGTTGATCTGGACGGGGCCTTCCCAGATGGAGACGATCGTGACGTGCCCGCCCTTGCGCGTGGCGTGGAGCGCGGTCTGGAGCGTCTGCTGGATGCCGGCGCAGTCGAACGAGTGCTCCGCCCCCTCGCCGTCCGTCATCTCGCGGACCCTCTCGACGACGTCCTCCTCAGTGGGGTCGATGACCGCGTCGGCCCCTATCTCCAGGGCCTTCGACTTCCGGGCCTCGGAGACCTCGGCGACCAGGATCCGGCCGGCCCCCAGAGCCTTCAAGCACTGCACGGTGACGGCGCCTATGGGACCGACCCCGAAGACGACGGCGCTCTGTCCCTCCTTAAAGCCCGCCCGGCGCACGGCGCGCAGGCCGACGGCGATGGGCTCGACGAGCGCGCCCTGCTCGGTCGTGAGGCCCTCGGGGAGCTTGTGGATCATGTACGAGGGCACCACGGCGTACTCGGACATGCCGCCGCCCCCGCCCATGAGGCCGTAGAAGCCGAGCTTCTCGCAGAGGTTGGTGGCGCCCCTCCGGCACGCCGCGCACTCGCCGCAGCGGAAGACAGGCTCTATCGCCACCTTGTCGCCCTGGCTCACCCCGTCCGAGCCGTCCCCCACGTCGACGACCTCTCCCGCGAACTCGTGCCCCAGGGTGAGGGGCAGCGTCTCGCCGGTGATGGGGTGCGGGCTGCCCTCGGGGGGGACGAAGATCGGTCCGGCAAGGTACTCGTGCAGGTCGGTGCCGCAGATGCCGCACCAGTCGACCTTCACCTTGACGTTGCCGGGACGGATCTCCGGCTCCCGGACGTCCTCAAGCCTGATGTCGCGCTGACCGTAAAACACCGCTGCCTTCATCCGGCACTCCTTTCCTGAACGGCCCCGACGCTCGTAACTAAATTAACTATACAGAAGTCTCCATCAGACGCGAGCGTGGCGGCGCGACCATGACGCCGAGCCGCCCCGGCCCGGCCCGGGAAAAGTTTGCGGGGCCGGGCAGCGTACGCTGCCCGGCCCCGCGATCTTGCCCACTTCACGAGGCCGAAGCACCCGATGACGACCGGTTCGTGCCGGCCGTGGAGCTTGCGGGAGAGGAAGGGTTCTAGGTCACGCTCTGGTCTCTTCCCGGTTGGCGAAGGCGAACCCTTCGTAGGCGTTTTTCGCGACCTCATCGCACTTCTCCCGGTAGGGTCCGAGCCCGCCGAGGTAGGGCAGGAACACTTGCGGCTTGCCCGGGATGTTCGCACCCATGTACCAGGTGGCGGACTCGGGGAGCAACGTGGCGTGCGCCACCTCCTGCGAGTGGTCGACCCACTCGTCCTCCGCATCAAGGGTGGGCTCGACGACGTCGAGGCCGTTGTCGAGCATGTGCCGGACGATCCCCGAGATCCACTCGACGTGCTGCTCGATCGCGACCGGCATGTTCGTGAGCACCGAGGGGCTCTGCGGCCCGGTAATGGCGAACATGTTGGGGAAGCCCGCGCTCATGATCCCGAGGTAGGTGCGCGGCCCCTCCGCCCATTTGTCGCGCAGGAGCCGCCCTCCACGACCGCGGATGTCGATCTTGTTGTACGGGCCGGTCATGGCGTCGAAGCCGGTCGCGAACACGAGGGCGTCGAACTCGTACTCGCCGTCCTGCGTGCGCACCCCGGTCGCGGTGATCTCCTCGATCGGCGTCTTCTTCACGTCGACGAGCCCGACGTTGTCGCGGTTGAAGATCTCGTAGTAGCCGTTCTCCAGCGGGACCCGCTTGGTGCCGAACGCGTGGTCGCTGGGGGTGAGCTTCTCGGCGGTCTCGGGGTCCCGTACCCGCTCCCGGATCCTCTCGCGCACCCACTCGGAGACGACGGCGTTGGCCTCCCTGTTCTCGAGGAGGTCGTCGTAGTTGGCCAGCCACAGGCCGAAGCCGCCGCGGTCGTACCGCTCCTGGAACGCTCGCTCGCGCTCCTCCGGCGCGGCCTCCTGGAGGGTTTTTCCGATCGGCTCGTAGTCGTGGCCCGAGAAATTGTGACGGACCTGCTCCCAGATCTCGTCGTAGTTCTCCTTGTACTCCCGCCGTAACTCGGCGTCCAGCGGGTGGTTGCCGAGCGGGACGGCGTAGTTGGGCGTGCGCTGGAAGACGGTGAGGTGCTCCGCCTCTTCGGCGATCTCCGTGGCGACCTGGATGCCGGTGGCACCCGTGCCGATGAGCCCGACCTTCTTGCCGGTGAAGTCCACGCCTTCGTGGGGCCACTCGGCGGTGTGGTACCGATCGCCGGCGAAGCTCTCCAGACCGGGGACGTCCGGCAGGTTCGCCGCCGACAGAGCGCCCAGGGCGGCGATGACGAAGCGCGCCGAGACGACGTCGCCGGTGTCCGTGCGCACCTCCCAACGCTCCGTCTCCTCGTCGAAGATCGCCGACGTCACGCGCGTTTGTAGCTGGATGTCCCGGTTCAGGTCGAACCGTTCGGCCACGTGCTCGAGGTAGTTCAGCACCTCCTGCTGCTGGGGATAGCGTTCGCTCCACTGCCACTCCTGGAGGAGCTCCTCGTCGAACGAGTAGCAGTAGATCCAACTAGACGTGTCGCTGCGCGCGCCCGGATAGCGGTTCCAGTACCACGTCCCGCCGATGCCGCCCCCCGCCTCGTACACCCGTGCCGACAGCCCCATCTCGTCGCGCAGCTTGTGGAGCGCGTACAACCCCGCGAACCCGGCGCCGACGACGACCGCGTCGAAGCTTTCGGTTGCGTCCGTGCCTGCTTGCGGATGGTTCTGTTGCGCGCTAGACATGCCTTCCTCCTCCTGATCGTGATCCCCCAGGCGCTATGCCTAAACAATTCATACCCCGGCGCGAACGTTACCATGGTCATCGCGCCAACGCGACCCCGTGCATGACCGGATGCATCTTTGTATACCTATTGGCGAATGTAAGCGACGGGCCTTTCAGACCTCGTCTACTCTGCCGGGTAGGTCTTCTCGGGCGGGGGCATCTCCTGCGGCAGCTCTATGGCCTCGATGATGTGCCCCAGGGCGCCCCCGGTCTCGAAGTACGCGTAGCCGCCCTCGCCCCGGGTGCCGATGCCCCGTCCGCTTTGTAGCAGCCGGTAGCCCTTCGACTCCATGTCCCTTATGGCGGCGTCGAGGTCGTCGACGAAGTAGCCGAGGTGGTGAAGGCCCTCGCCGTGCTCGTCCAGAAACTCCTGGTAGGAGTTGGGGCCCCGGACCGGCTCTATAAGCTCGTACATCATCCCGCCGAGGTCGGCGAGGGCGAGCTTCATGCTGTAGCCCTGCTCCTCGCCGCGGAAGGTCATGCCTTTGATCCAGTCCGGGCTGAAGGTATAGACCCTCCACGGCCCGATCCCGAACTCCTCCACGTACCTCTTCATCGAAGCGTCGAGGTCGCGCACGACGACGGCGACCTGATCCACCGACGCGAACCCACCAGCTGACCCGACCATGCCGATCTCCCCTCTCCCGAAAACCCCTATTCTCGCAACCCGCCTCACTATACCGGGGCCGTCTTCCGAGGCAAGCATCTGCGGGGCCCCGACAGGGCTCTCGTACCGCTCCGTGCCCTCGCCTTTCTCCTTGACGCGGGGCCCGGTGGCCGCGCATCATGTATCCGGAGTCACAAGGAAAGGAGACTTCGTGGTGGAGAGGAACGGTTCGGCCAGGGTCGCGCTGGTCACGGGGGCGGCGAGGGGCATCGGGCGGGGGATCGCGCTGCGGCTCGCCGAGGACGGTCTCGACGTCGCGGTCAACGACGTCGGGGCGAACGAGGAGGGTCTGAACGAGGTCGCGGAGGAGATCCGGGGCGTGGGGAGGCGAACGGCGACGATCGTCGCGGACGTCTCGCGGGCCGACGAGGTCGAGGGGATGGTCGGGCGCGTGGCCGAGGAGCTCGGCAGGCTCGACGTGATGGTCGCGAACGCCGGGGTCGCGCAGGTCGCGCCGCTTCTGGAGGTAACGCCGGAAGACTTCGACCGGCTGATGGCCGTCAACCTCAAGGGCGTCTTCCTCTGCTACACGGCGGCGGCGCGGCAGATGATCCGGCAGGGCGGGGGCGGCAAGATCATCGGCGCCGCTTCTATAGCCGCCCACAAGGGCTTCGCGATGCTCGGGCACTACTCGGCCTCGAAGTGGGGCGTGCGCGGGCTCACACAGGCGGCGGCGCAGGAGTGGGCCGAGCACGGCATCACCGTCAACGCCTACTGCCCCGGGATCGTCGGCACGGCGATGTGGGACCTTATAGACGAGAAGCTCTCGGAGCACATGGGCATCGAGAAGGGCGGGGCCATAAAGCAGTACTCCGAGCTTATCGCCCTCGGGCGCGTGGAGACGCCGGAGGACGTGGCGTCGTTCGTCTCGTACCTGGCGTCGGGGGATTCCGACTACATGACCGGCCAGTCCGTGATGATCGACGGCGGCATCATCTTCTCCTGAGCGGGGGTTTCGTAGGTCCGAAGCGGTTCTTGACGCTGATACCGGCACGATTTATCGTGCTGCCACAAACGTTCCTTGGGGAAGGAAGGAGGCTCCATGACCGAAGCCGAGGTTGCTGGCGCGAGAGAGCGTCACGGAGAGCTCGACAAGGCGGCCCTGCTCGACGCCTACCGGACCATGCGTACGATCCGGGACTTCGAGGAGCGGCTGCACACGGAGTTCGCGACGGGTGAGATCCCGGGCTTCGTCCACCTCTACGCCGGCGAGGAGGCGATCGCGGCGGGCTTCATGGCCCACCTCGACGGCGACGACTACGTAGCCTCGACGCACCGCGGCCACGGGCACTCCATCGCCAAGGGCTGCGACGTCAAGGGGATGATGCTCGAGATCTACGGCAAGGACGGCGGCATCTGCCGGGGCAAGGGCGGCTCGATGCACATCGCCGACCTCGACAAGGGGATGCTCGGGGCGAACGGGATCGTCGGCGGCGGGCCGCCGCTGGTCTGCGGCGTCGGTCTCTCCGCAAAGGTGCGCGGCACCGATCAGGTCGCCATCTCCTTTACCGGCGACGGCGGCGCGAACCAGGGCACGGTCTTCGAGAGCATGAACCTCGCGAGCGCGTGGGACCTTCCGGTCATCTTCGTGATCGAGAACAACGGCTACGCCGAGGCGACCGCCCAGGCGTTCTCCTCGAAGGGCATCGACATCGCCAAGAGGGCGGACGGCTTCAGCATGCCCGGTGTCGTCGTGGACGGCCACGACTTCTTCGCCGTCCACGAGGCCGCGGGCGAGGCCATCAGGCGGGCGCGCGAGGGCGGCGGGCCGTCGCTCATCGAGTGCAAGGTCAACCGCTACTACGGCCACTTCGAGGGCGACGCGCAGACGTATCGCGCCGACAACGAGGTAGAGAACATCCGCAAGGAGAAGGACTGCCTGATGCTCTTCCGCCAGCGCGTCACGAGCGCGGGGCTCATCGAGGAGAGCGAGCTCGACAAGATCGACGAAGAGGTCAAGAACCTCATAGACGAGGCCGTCAAGGAGGCCAAGGAGGCCCCCGAGCCCACCCCGGACAAGCTGCTCACCGACGTCTACGTCTCTTACTAGAGCCTTCCGGCCTGCCAGCGCTCGGGCTCGTCGGAGGCGGCGCGCTGGCAGGTTGAGGGCTCTCCGATATCAAGGAGGAACATCTTGGCGCGCAGGATCAGCTACATGAACGCGATCAACGAGGCGATGGCGCAGGAGATGGAGCGCGACTCGACCGTCGTCGTCTTCGGCGAGGACAACGTCGGCGGGACGGGGAGCCCGGGCGAGATGGACGCCTGGGGCGGCGTCATGGGCGTCACCAAGGGCTCTACGGGAAGTTCCCGAACCAGATCCTCGACACCCCGATCAGCGAGTCGGCCTTTATCGGGGCGGCGGCGGGGGCAGCGGCTTCCGGCTTGAGGCCGATCGCGGAGCTTATGTTCGTGGACTTTATGGGCGTCTGCTTCGACCAGATCTACAACCAGGCCGCGAAGTTCCGCTACATGTTCGGCGGCAAGGCCGTCACGCCGATGGTCATACGGACGATGTACGGCGCGGGCATCCGGGCGGCGGCCCAGCACTCGCAGGCCCTCTACCCGATCTTCACGCACATCCCCGGCCTCAAGGTCGTCATCCCGTCCAACCCGTACGACGCCAAGGGGCTCATGATCGCCGCGATCCGCGACGACGACCCCGTGATCTTCTTCGAGAACAAGGTCCTCTACGCGGTCGAGGGCGACGTGCCGGAGGAGCCCTACACGATTCCGCTGGGCGAGGCCGAGATCGTGCGCGAGGGCGAGGACGTCACGATCGTCGCCATAGGCCGGATGGTCTCGATGGCCGAGCAGGCGGCGGCCTCTCTAGCCGACGACGGGATAGAGGTCGAGATCGTGGACCCCAGGACGACCTCGCCGCTGGACACGGACACGATCTACGAGAGCATCGAGAACACGGGCCGCCTCGTGGTCGTGGACGAGTCCAACCCCAGGTGCAGCCTGGCCTCGGACATCGTCTCGCTCGTTACCCAGAACTGCTTCGAGCACCTGAAGTCCGCCCCGCAGATGGTGACGGCCCCGCACACCCCGCCGCCGTTCTCCGGCTCCCTCGAGGACCTGTACGTCCCCGACCCCGAGAAGGTCGCGAACGCCGTCAGGCAGACGGTCGGCCAGGGAGTGGCTTCTTGAGCGAAACGAAAGGGCTCACCAAGCTCGGCATGCCCAAATGGGGCCTCTCGATGACGGAGGGGACCGTCGTCCAGTGGCTCGTCGAGGAGGGCGCAGAGCTGAACAACGGCGACGAGGTCGTCGAGGTGGAGAGCGAGAAGATAAACAACGCCGTCGAGACGCCCAGCCCCGGCGTCTTGCGGCGCCGGGTCGCGAAGGAGGGCGACGTCCTCCCCGTCGGGGGGCTCCTCGGCGTGATCGCCGACGCCTCCGTCACGGACGAAGAGATAGATGCGTACGTAGAAGAGTTCCAGGCGACCTTCGTCCCCGAAGAGGAGGAGGCGGGCGGCCCCGAGCCCCAGACGGTCGAGATCGGCGGCAGGAACATACAGTACCTCGCGGTCGGCGAGGGCGAGGGCACGCCCCTGGTCCTCCTGCACGGCTTCGGCGGCGACATCAACATCTGGGTCTTCAACCAGGAGGCGCTGGCCGAGGGCGGACGGACCGTCTACGCGGTCGACCTCCCCGGCCACGGCGGCTCCACCAAGGACGTCGGCGAGGGCGACCTCGCCTCGCTCGTGAACGTCGTCGCGGGCTTCATGGACGAGATGGGGGTGGAGAAGGCGCACCTCTTCGGGCACTCGATGGGCGGGGCGGTCGCGGCCTCGTTCGCCATCGGGCACCCCGAGAGGGTCCGGTCGCTCTCGCTTATCGCGAGCGCGGGGCTTGGGGAGGAGATCAACGGCGAGTACATCGAGGGCTTTATCGCGGCGAACCGGCGCAAGGAGATGAAGAGCACGCTCGGGCTCCTCTTCGCCAACCCCGACCTCGTGAACCGCCAGCTTGTAAACGACGTCATCCGGTTCAAGCGGCTCGACGGGGTGGACGAGGCGCTCCGCAGGCTCGCCGACAACCTCTTCCCGGACGGGAAGCAGGCCGACGTCCCCGACCTCTCCGGGGTCGAGGTGCCGATGCTCGTCGTGTGGGGCCGGGAGGACAGGATCCTGCCGGTCTCCCACTCCGAGAACGCGCCCCAGAACGCCCGCGTCGAGGTCCTCGACGAGACGGGCCACATGCCCCAGATGGAGGCCGCGGGGCAGACGAACCGCATAATCGGGGAGTTTCTAGATAGCCAGGAGGGATAGCGGCGTGGCGGACGCCGGCACTGTGACGGTCGGCGTCATAGCTAACCCCGCCTCGGGCCGGGACATACGGAGGCTCGTCTCGGGGGCCTCCGTCTTCGACAACGGCGAGAAGGGCAACATGGTCTACCGCTTCATGGTCGGCCTCGCCGCCGTGGGCGTCGGCCGCGTCCTTATGATGCCCGCAGCCTCCGGCCTCTACGACAGCCTGGAGCGGACCTTGAGGGCGGCCGGGCGGAGCTCCGTGGAGGAGAAGCGCCCGATGCCGGAGCTGGAGCTCGTGGAGATGACCGTCCGCCACACCGCCCGCGACACGATCGACGCCCTCGCCGAGATGGGCCGGAGGAGCGTCGCCGCGATCGTGGTCCTCGGCGGCGACGGCACGAGCCGCGTCGTCGCGCGCCACTGCTCCGCCGACACGCCGCTGTGTACCCTCTCCACGGGCACCAACAACGCCTTCCCGGAGATGCGCGAGGCGACCGTGGCCGGCATGGCGACGGGCCTCGTGGCGACGGGGCGCGTCGGGGAAGAGGCTCTGCGGCGAGAGAAGATCCTGCGCGTCGGCCTCAACGGCGACGACCGCCACGACTGCGCCCTCGTGGACGTGGCGGTGAACTCGGAGCGCTTCGTCGGGGCCCGCGCGCTCTGGCGCCCGCGCAACATCTCGGAGATCGTGGTCTCCTCCGCCCGCCCCGACGCCGTCGGCCTCTCCTCCATCGCCGGCCTCCTGGAGCCCACGGGCCGCGACGCCCCGCACGGCCTCCACATCCGGCTCGCCCCGCCGGCCACGGCCGAGACCGTCCTCACCGTCCCCTCGCCCCGGCCTCGTCGTCCCGGTCGGGTGGAGGAGGTCAGCCGGGTAGAGCCGGGCGAGACCGTCGCGCTCTCCCCGGCGCCGGGAGCATCGCCCTGGACGGGGAGCGGGAGATAGAGGTCGGCCCTCCGACGGGGTCGAGGTCCGCCTCGACCCGAAGGTCCCCTCACGATCGACGTCGGGGAGGCGATGCGCCAGGCCGCCCGGCGCGGCCTGTTGAACGGCGCGCTGGCGTAGGGGTCTCCCTACCGGGGGTCGAGGAAGGAGGCGACCTCGTGGTTGACCTCCCAGGCCCGCTCGATAAACACGAGGTGCCCGGCGTCGCGCAGGACTACGAGTCGGGAGTCGGGGATGGCACCCGCGAGGGCGGCGGCGTTCCCGACGGGGACGTAGCGGTCGCCGGCGCCGTGGATCACGAGCGTCGGCGCCTTGATCTGCCCGAGGTCGCGCGACGAGTCGAAGCGGGCCCCGGCCAGGGCTTGCTCGTAGTAGCCCGAGAAGGACGGCGAGTTCGCCATGCGCCAGCGGACGAGGTGCTCGAACTCCTCGGGGTGCTCGGCCCGGTAGGAGTGCGAGGTGGCCGTCTCGAGGCCCCTGCGCATCGCGTCCCTGGCCCCGAACGAGCCCCACCCCAGCATCCTGCCGAGGGCGCCCATGGACATGTGCTCGGGCTCCCGCGCCCCGTAGCTCGTGCAGACCAGGACCAGCCCGTCCACGAGCTCCGGCCTCCCGAGCGCGAGCTTCTGGGCGACGAAGCCGCCGAGGGAGGTGCCCAGGACGTGGGCCTTCTCGACGCCGAGGTGGTCCAGGAGCGCAGACGCCTCCTCGGCGAGGTCGGCGACGCCGTGCCTCGGGTCGAGGTCCCTGTGGACGTCGAAGGTGATGGTGCGGAAGCGGCGCGAGAGCTCGGGGACCTGCTTGAACCAGCCCCAGCGCCCGAAACCGAGCCCGCTGATGAGCAGGAGATCCGGCCCCTCGCCCTGCACGTCGTAATCTATGCTGGCCTCCCGCGAGAGCATTACCGGCACGGCGTTGCCCCTTCCCCCACGGCACGAACCGCCCGAGCCGAACACGGCTTCGACCCCTCGTAAGACGACACGCCCCTACCGGAGCCAGACCTCAACAAACCCTGCACAGCGCGACGCTCGGGCCTCTGCGCGAGACCACCTTCGGCGCTGTATGTGTAAATCGCACATAGCATTCCCAGATGCTACCCCGGCCCGCGGGTGTTTCAAGACGGGGTCGTACACACAACAGGCCATTTTGCGGGTAGTTTGGGCGCTAGTTCACGCGTGCGTTGGGGCACGAGCGCGGGCAGAGTAGGCTCGGACCCCACCCGCGAAAGCCGATCTCGGGCCGGGTCGCGCCCCTTCCGCGCCCCTACCCGGCGGTGGTCGCGCCGGACGTATGTCGGAGGGCCGACGCTGTGGGGCAGCCCCTGGGCTCAGCCTCCCGCGGATGCCATGCCGCCTGCGTCGCGGCGGCTGCGGTTGCGCTCTTTCTCGATCTCCAGCTCCAGCTCCTCAGGGGAGAGCCGTCCGGCCTCGCGCCTGCGTCCTTCGAGCCTTCGGAGGTACTCGTCGTTGGCGTTGAGACGTTCGATCAGGGCGCGCCTGCGCTCCCGCCGCAGCCGGACCCCTTCTCCCCCGCGTCCATCGACCATCGTGCCGTCCCTTCGTCCGACGCCTCACCCTTCCGGAGACATACACGGGAGGGCGTCCGTCCGCAACGGACGCCCTCCCGGCTCGTCTACTCCAGAAGCTACGGGCGAGACCGTTCAGCCTACGCTCGGGGAGCCGCCGCCGAACTGCTGGCGTAGCTCGTCGGGGCTGATGCCGTACTTCTGGAGAAGCCCGGCGTCGTTGTCGGCGTCGAGCTTGTCGGGGAGTTCCTTGTCCGCCTCGCTGGCCTTTTCGGCGCCGCTGCGGCTCCGGATCTGCTCCACGACCATGGCCTTCGGGATCTCCACCATGTCCCTTCCTCCCTTCCGCTTGCTCCTTATGTCATAAGAGTAAGGGCTCCCCCACGCTCACGCTACCCGGGGACGACGGCCAGGGGCCTCACGGGCGACCCGGTCGCCCCGACGAGCTTGAGGGGGGCGCAGACGAAGGTAAAACGGTGCGCCCCCGCCGCCGCGAGCTCGTCCGTCTTGAGGTTCTCGACGATGTGGATGCCGTGTCGGACCAGCAGGATCAGGTGCCCCGGCAGCAGGCAGCCGAGGTCGGGGTCCACGAGACCGGGGACGTCCCAGGCCATGTTGTCCGCCCCGACGGCTAGGACCCCCTTCTCCGCGAGCCAGCGCGAGGCGCCAGAGGACATGCCGGGACCGGCGAGGTAGCGCTCGGGGTCGTCCCAGAAACGGGTGTTGCCGGTGTGGACGAGCGCGACGCTCCCGGGCTCCACGCTCACGCCCTGCCCCTCGCAGCAGGCCTCGAGGTCGCGTTCGGTGACGACGCGGCCGGGTTCGAGGGCCTCGACGCCCTCCAGGGCCGCGACGTCGAGGAGGACGCCGGGGCGAGGATCGGGGGTATCTCCTCAACCCCGTGGCGGAGAAGCCGCGCGGGGACTGTGCCTCGCCAACGGGGACGTCGCCGTGGAGGGTGAGGTCCTCGGCCTGGTGGCAGAGGGCGTCGATGTGGGTGCCGGAGTGCTCCCGCAGATCACGACGCCGGCCGCCCCCGTGCGCGGGCCCGCCTCGCCGGGGCGGTACTCGTCCTCGTGGTGGCGGTGGAGGAGGTAGGAGTAGCCCGCCTGCTTGTGGGCCTCGTGGATCGGCATCTCCGCCGTGCGCGGCTGCTCCAGGTCGAAGACGCGGGAGGAGGGGCCGGGGGCCGGTGCGGGAGCACGGATCTCCATCGACGCGCCTTCCCGCTCGACGTCGGGCGCTTCTGACGCCGGAGCTTCCGCCGGGGCGTCCCCCGGGGGCTCGCGCTCCGATAGCAATTCTCCGCCGCTGCCGTAGTTCCCGGGCGGGACGTCGTGCAGGATGACCTTGATGCTCTCCCGTGGCGAGCCGGCGACCTCCTGGAGGGCGTCGGTGATCCTGCGCACCAGCTCCCTCCTCGCTTGCGTGCTGCGGCCCGCGAGCCACTCGACCCTCACGATCGGCATGCCCCTCCTCCGGTTCCTCTCGGTAGTGTTACCGGGGCAAGTCTGCCAAACCCGCGGCCAGGGTCAACGTCGACGCAGGCGCGGGTTCTATCCGGCGGGCCGAGGGGGCGAGACGCCGCTTCATCTATAATTCCGTGCGAGGTGGGCAGGGGTTCCGCGAGGTCTGGGGGAAGCTCTTGGAGAGGACGGACGGGGCAGGGGAGATACCGAACTCCGTGCGCAAGGTCGTGGTCGCCAGCTTTATCGGGACGACGATCGAGTGGTACGACTACTTTATCTACGGGACCGCGGCGGCGCTCGTCTTCCCCGCGCTCTTCTTCCCGGGCTTCGGCGAGACCACCGGGACGATCCTCTCGTACACGACGTTCGCGGTGGGGTTTCTGGCGCGGCCGCTGGGCGGGCTCGTCTTCGGGCACTACGGGGACAAGATCGGGCGCAAGTCCATGCTCGTCCTTACGCTCCTGATCATGGGCGTCGCGACCTTCCTCGTCGGGTGCCTCCCGACCTACGCGGCGATCGGGGTGGCGGCGCCGGTCCTACTCGTCGTGCTCCGCCTGCTGCAGGGGATCGGGCTCGGCGGCGAGTGGGCGGGGCCGTCTTGATGGCCGTCGAGCACTCGCCCGAGGGGAGGCGCGGCCTGAACGGGAGCTGGCCGCAGGTCGGGGTCCCGGCAGGGCTCGTGCTCGGGACGGGGTCTTCGCCCTCGCCTCGGCGCTGCCGGAGGTGACTTTCATGAGCTGGGGCTGGCGCGTGCCGTTCCTGTTGAGCGCCGTCCTGATCGCGGTCGGTTTCTTTGTGCGGCTCTCGGTGAGCGAGAGCCCGGCCTTCGGGCGGGTGCGGGAGTCGGGGACGGAGGCGCGGATGCCGATCGTCGACGTCCTCAGGACCTACCCGAGGAACGTCGCCCTCGGCGTGGGCTCCAGGATCGGTATAGACGCGGCGTTCTACGTCCTCGCCGTGTACACGCTCACCCACGTCGCGTCGAACCTGGGGCTGCCGCAGGGGCTCGGGCTCGTGGCCGTCTCCGTCGCGGCGCTCGTCGAGATCTTTACGATCCCGGCCTTCGCCTCGCTCTCGGACAGGGTGGGGCGGCGCCCGCTCCTGATCTTCGGGGCCGCCTTTATGGGGCTGTGGACCTTCGCGCTCTTCGGGCTCCTGAACACGAGGGCCCCGGTCCTCGTGATAGTGGCGATCGTCGTGGGGCTCGCCGTTGGGCACGCCGCCGTCTACGGGGTGCAGGGCAGCTTCTACGCCGAGCTCTTCGGGACGAGGGTGCGCTACTCGGGGGCCTCATTCAGCTACCAGATCTCCGGCATCTTCGGCGGCGCCCTCGCCCCCATCGTCGCGACCGCCCTCTACCCCGTGGGCGGGACCGCCCTGATCTCCGCCTACATCGCGGCCCTGTGCCTCCTGAGCGTGGTCTGCTACGCCCTCGCGGAGGAGACGTTCCGCAAGGACATAGACGCCGACGAGGAAGAGGAGCGCCGGCTCGTCGCCGAACAGGGCGGGCGGGCTTGAGGGGCGACGCCGTGCGGCTCGGGGTGGACGTCGGCGGGACTTTCACGGACCTCGTCGCCCTCTCGGAGGGCCGCCTCGTGACCGCTAAGGTGCCCTCGACGCCGCGCGACCAGTCCCAGGGCGTGATGAACGCCGTGGGCGCCTCCGGGGTGGAGGCCCCGGCGGTCGTCGCCCTCGCCCACGGGATGACGGTCGCCACCAACGCCCTCCTGGAGCGGCGCGGGGCCCGCACGGCGCTCGTGACGACGGAGGGGTTCAGGGACGTGCTGGAGATCGCGCGCCAGAACCGGCCCTCCCTCTACGACCTGGCCCGGGATCGGCCCCCCACCCTCGTCCCGCGCGATCTCCGCTTCACCGTGAGGGAGCGGATGGGGCCGGAGGGCGAGATCGAGCCGCTCGACGAAGAGAGCCTTGGGGAGGCCGTCGCCGCCGTCCGCGGGGCGGAGGTCGAAGCGGTGGCGGTCTGTCTCCTGTTCGCGTTCGCGCACCCGGAGCACGAGAGGCGCGTCGGGGAGGTGTTGAGGGAGGCGCTCCCGGAGATCCACGTCTCCCTCTCGAGCGAGGTGCTGCCGGAGTTTCGCGAGTACGAGCGGTTCTCGACGACCGCGGCCGACGCGTACCTGGGCCCGCGGCTCGCCGCCTACCTGAGGAACCTCGCGGGGAAGGCGAAGGAGGCGGGGGTCCCCGCGCCCCTGATCATGCAGTCCTCCGGCGGCGTCGTCCCGATAAACGATGCGATCTCCGACGCGGCGGGCTGCGTCCTCTCGGGACCGGCGGGCGGGGTCGTGGGGGCCGCGTACGTGGGAGCTCTCGGCGGCTATGGGGACCTGCTGAGCTTCGACATGGGCGGGACGAGCACGGACGTCGCGGCGATCATAGACGGCGAGGCCCAGACGACGACCGAGACGGTGGTCGCCGGCGTCCCCATAAAGCTGCCGATGGTCGACGTCCACACGGTGAGCGCGGGCGGCGGCTCGATCGCCTGGGCGGACGCCGGCGGAGCCCTGCGCGTCGGCCCCCACTCGGCCGGGGCCGAGCCGGGCCCCGCCGCCTACGGCAAGGGCGGCACGGAGCCGACCGTCACGGACGCGAACCTCTACCTCGGCTACCTGCCCGACGGCGCGAAGCTCGGCGGCGAGGTGGTCCTGAGCCGCGAGCGCTCGGAGGAGGCGCTCCGGAAGCTCGGCGAGGGAGTGGGGCTGGACGCCTCGGAGGTGGCCCTGGGGATCGTGCGGGTCGCCAACGCCGAGATGGTGCGGGCGCTCCGGGTCATCAGCGTCGAGCGCGGCCTCGACCCGCGCGAGTTCGCCCTCCTCGCCTTCGGCGGCGCCGGGGGCATGCACGCCTGCTCCCTGGCCGAGGAGCTCGGCATGGAGACGGTCCTCATCCCGCGCGCGGGCGGCGTCCTGAGCGCCCTGGGGCTCGCCATCTCCGACCTCCGGCGCGACTACGTGCGGCCGTACCTCACGGGCCTCGCCGACGCGGAGGCCGGGGAGGTGGAGCGCCGGTTCGGGGAGATGGAGGGGGCCGCCGCGAAGGACCTCGACGGGCCGCAGTTCACGCGCCGGGCGGACCTGCGCTACGGGGGGCAGTCCTTCGAGCTTACGGTGGAGGCCGGCGCCTTCGACGGCCTGGAGGCTCGTTTCCACGACGCCCACGAGAGGCGCTACGGCTACCGGATGGACGGCGAGCGCGTGGAGCTCGTGAACCTGAGGCTCGTAGCGACGGTGCCCGTCGAGAAGCCGGCCCTGGAAGAGGGGCCGCAGGAAAGGGACGCGGAGGCGGGGCGCCGGGGGGCGAGCTTCGACGAGGGCGGCGCGTCCCTCGTGGAGGTCCCCGTGCTGGACCGGGAGGGGATGGGCAGGGGATCGGAGGTCTCGGGGCCGGCGATAGTGGAGTTCGGGGAGGCGACCTGCGTGGTGAGACCCGGGTGGCGGGGAACGGTGGACGGGGTCGGGACGCTCGTCCTGGAGAGGGGGCGGTAATTTGGACCCCGTAACCCTCTCCGTACTCGCGAGCGCTCTGGGCGGGATCGCCGAGGAGATGGGGGCGGTCCTGATCCGGGGCGCCTACTCGTCGAACATAAAGGAGCGGCGCGACTGCTCGACGGCCCTCTTCGACGCGAAGGGGCGGATGGTCGCCCAGGCCGAGCACATCCCGGTCCACCTCGGCGCGATGCCCGAGGCGGTCGCCGCGGTGATGGGCAGGAGCCCCGAGCCCGGCGACGTCTTCGCCATAAACGACCCGTACTCCGGCGGGACCCACCTGCCGGACATCACGCTCGTCTCCCCCGTGGCCCACGAGGGCGGGATCGTCGGCTACGCCGTCACCAGGGCGCACCACTCGGACGTCGGCGGGATGCGGCCCGGGAGCATGCCGAGCGACTCGCGCGAGATCTACGGGGAGGGCATCATCATCCCCCCGGTCCGCCTCGTGCGCCGCGGGGAGTACGTCGACGACGTGCTGGACCTCCTCCTGGCGAACGTCCGCACCCCGGCGCTCAGGCGCGGGGACCTGCGCGCTCAGATCGCCGCGAACAACATCGCGGGGGTCCGCGTCGGCGAGCTGATCCAGCGTCGCGGCGAGGACGTGGTCCTGGAGGCGTTCGACGAGGTGATCTCCTACACCGAGAAGCGCACCCGCGAGGCGATAAGGGACCTCCCGGACGGCGAGTTCTCGGCCGAGGACTTTCTCGAAGGGGACGGCACGACGGACGAGGACATCCCGGTGAGGGCGACCGTGAGGGTGGACGGCGACGGGATGACGGTGGACTTCGCCGGCACCTCGGGCGCCGTCCGGGGCAACGTCAACTGCCCGCTGCCGGTGACCCGCTCGGCGTGCTACTTCGCCCTGCGCGTCCTCCTCCCCAAGGACGTCCCGGCGAACGCGGGGACCTACGCCCCGCTGGAGATCAGGGCCCCCGAGGGGAGCCTCGTCAACGCGAAGAGGCCCTCGGCGGTCGTCGCCGGCAACGTAGAGACGAGCAACAGGATCGCCGACACCGTCCTCGCGGCCCTCTCCGGCTTCGCCCCGGACGATCTGCCGGCCCAGGGGCAGGGGACGATGAACAACGTGATCATCGGCGGCTCCGGGGCCGGGGGCTGGACGTACTACGAGACGATCGGGGGCGGCCAGGGGGCGAGCCGCAGGGGCCCCGGGCCCTCGGGCGTGCACGTCGGGATGAGCAACACCCTGAACACCCCCGTCGAGGCCTTCGAGCTCGAGTACCCGATGCGCGTGCGGCGCTACGAGCTCCTCTACGGCTCCGGCGGCGCGGGCGAGCACCGCGGCGGCGACGGCATCGTCCGCTCGATCGAGGTGCTCGAAGGGGGGGCGAGCTTGTCGCTCTTGACGGACCGGCGCCGCTACGGGCCGCGCGGGACGAACGGCGGCGAGCCCGGCGCGGTCGGCGAGAACCTCCTGAACGGCGAGGGGCTGCCGGCGAAGACGAGCCGGGAGCTGGAGGCCGGCGACGTCGTCACGGTGAAGACGCCGGGCGGCGGCGGGTACGGGCGGGAGGAGCCCGGGTAGCGTCTTCCAGATCTAGGGGGATCGTTTACCATTGAAGGCATGACGAACGTCGCGCGAAGCTTTGGTACCATGCCGCCCCTCCCGCCCGGTCCGAGGGGCAGCTTTCTGACCGGGAACCTCCCGGAGTACGTGCCGGACCAGCTCGGGTTTCTGGAGCGGTGCGCGAGGGAGTACGGGGACGTGACCCGGCTCAGGTTTCTGAACGTGCCGCTCTACCTCCTGAGCCACCCCGACCACGTCGAGTACGTGCTGGTCCGGAACAACCGCAACTTCATCAAGGACCGGGCGGAGCGCTCGGGGCTGCGGTTTCTGGGGCAGGGCCTCCTGACGAGCGAGGGGGACTACTGGCGGCGCCAGCGCAGGCTCGCCCAGCCGGCGTTCCACCGGCAGAGGATCTCGGCCTACGGCCGGACGATGGTCGAGAGCGCCGAAGGGTTGCTCGACGCCTCGTGGCGGGACGGCGCGACGCGCGGCATCCAGGAGGACATGTCTCGCCTCACCCTGGAGATCGTCTCGGCGACCCTCTTCGGCGCCTCCATGACGGAGGAGCTCGAGGAGGAGGTCGGGGAGGCGTTGGAGGTGGTGATGGGGCGCTTCACGGGCGGCGTCCTGTTCAAGGTGCCGGAGCGGATACCTACCCCCGCGAACCTCCGCTTCCGACGCGCCGTCCGGCGTCTGGAGGAGATCATCTACGGCATCATCCGCGAGCGCAGGCGCTCTCCAGGCGGGGACGGGGGCGACCTCCTCTCGATGCTCCTCGCGGCGCGCGACGAGGCGACGGGCGAGGGCATGACGGACCGCCAGCTTCGCGACGAGGTGCTGACCGTGTTTCTGGCCGGGCACGAGACCACCGCCCTGAACCTCTCGTGGACCTGGCACCTGCTCGCCGGGCACCCGGAGGTGGAGGAGAAGCTGCACGAGGAGCTCAGGGAGGTCCTGGCCGGCCGCGCCCCGGAGACCTCCGACCTCCCCAGCCTGCGCTACGCCGACGCGGTGATAAAGGAGTCCACGCGGCTCTACCCGCCCGTCTGGGGCTTCGGCCGCGAGGCGCTCGCGGACTGCGAGATCGGGGGCTACCGGGTCCCTAAAGGGACGCAGGTGGTCGTCAGCCAGTGGGTGATGCACCGCGATGAGCGCTACTTCGGGGAGCCGGAGACCTTTCGCCCGGAGCGCTGGCTGGATGGCTCGACGGACGGCCTCCCGAAATACGCGTACTTCCCCTTCGGCGGCGGACCGAGGCTGTGCATCGGCAGCGGCTTCGCGAAGATGGAGGCGGTCCTCCTGCTCGCGACGGTCGCCCGGAGGTTCCGGCTGCGGCACGCGTCGGGGCAGGAGTCGGTCAGGCCCCTGCCCTCCCTCACCCTCCGCCCGGACAACGGCCTCCGCATGGTCCTCGAAGAGCGGCGCTAGCGCGCCGCGGGGGTCCGCCCGCTCGCGGGTAGCCGTAGTCTCGTGCCTCGGTCCGCCGGGGTGTTGTTCTGGCGCGGTGGGGTAGACTCGCACGGTGCCGACGACCACCGCCACAGACGGGTCCACCGTGGTGTACGAGTCCCACGGGGAGGGACCGCCGCTGCTGCTCATCCCCGGGCTCGGGTTCGGGCCCTGGGCCTGGTTCAAGCAGGTCCCCGCGCTCTCGCGCCGCTTCCGCGTCCTGACCTTCGACCTTCGGAGCCCGCGGGACCCCGAGCACGGCGTCGCGGAGCTCGCCCGGGACGCGGCCGTGTTGCTCGAACGCTCCGGCGTGGGGAGGGCTCACGTTCTGGGCACCTCGCTGGGCGGCTTCGTGGCCCAGGAGCTCGCGCTCCGGAGGCCGGATCTCGTGGACGGTCTGGTGCTCGTCAGCACGAGCTACGGCGGCCGCGGGGACGCGCGGATGTCCCCGCGGACGCTCGCGGCGATGTTCGGGGTGGGCTCCTTCAGCCCCAGGGGTGCTGCGCGCAAGGGCTTGAAGGCCGCGACCTCCGGCGCCTACAGGTCCCGCTTCCCCGGGGAGTTCGAGGAGATCGTGAGCACGCGCCTGGCCCGCTCGCCGTCGCCCTTCTCCTACCTCCAGCAGGCGAGGGCCGGAGCGGCCTTCGACGCCTCCCCGAGGGTCCGGAACATCTCCGCGCCGACGCTCGTGATCCACGGCGCCGAGGACCGCTACGTGCCCGTCGCCAACGCCGTCGCCCTGGCCCGCGCCATCCCGAACGCGAAGCTGCGCATCCTCGACGACGCCGGCCACCTCGTCTTTATCGAGCGCGCCGAGGAGTTCAACGAGGAGGTCGCCTCCTTCCTGCTGGGCTACGAGGAGCCGGCGGCTTCCGGCGACCGGGGGCGCTCCGCCCAAGGGGGGACGCTGCCGGGCTGGGTCCGCAGCCTGCGGCGGGTCCCCGGGCGCGTGGCCCGGAAGCTGCGCGACCGCCTCTCCGGCTAGCCCGCAAGCTCCGCGGGCGCTTGCATGCAAATTACCGCACAAACAGCGGCAGAGGCCGTTCTCCGGTAGCATACGCCCATGCGAGAGATCGAGGTGGCGCGGCGGCCGGTGGAGGAAGAAGGGCTGGTCGGCACGCTGTTTCGCCCCTCCACCTCCGCCCCGTGCCCCGCCGTGATAGCGCTCGGCGGGGCCGGGGGAGGGCTCAGCGAGGGCGGGGCCGAGACGCTCGCCTCGGAGGGCTTCGCGGCGCTGTCGCTCGCCTACTTCGGGGCCGGGGGGCTGCCCCAGGAGCTCGTGGAGATCCCGCTGGAGTACTTCGAGCGGGCGCTCGCGTGGCTGAGGGCGCAGCCCGGGGTCGACGCCGAGCGCGTGGCCGTCGTGGGTAACTCGAAGGGCGGCGAGCTGGCGCTGCTCCTGGGGGCGACCTACCCGGAGGACGTCGGGGTGGTCGTCGGGTACGCGCCGAGCCCGATCGTCTGGCAGGGGATACCCTTCGACCGCGAGGTCTACTACGGCGGTCCCAGGTCGCCGTGGTCCCTCCGGGGGAGCCCCGTGGCGTTTCTTCCGCTGCCGAGGCCGCTCCCCTCCGAGCTTATCCGGATCACCGGCTCCTTTCTCGACGGCCGGCCGGTCAGCGGCCGCCCCTTCTACGAGCGGGCCCTCGCCAACGAGGCGGCCGTGGAGGCCGCGACGATCGCGGTCGAGAGGATAAACGGCCCCGTGTTGCTGGTCTCCGGGACGGGCGACGAGCTGTGGCCCTCGACCCGTTTCTCCGAGATGGTGGTGGAGAAGCTGAGGGACCACGAGCATCCCTACCCCTACGATCACCTGCGCTACGAGGGGGCGGGGCACCTGATCACGCTGCCAGGGTACGAGCCGGACTCCGGCTGGGTCAGGCGCGTCGAGCTGGGCGGGAGCCGGGAGGCGAACGAGTTCGCCAACACCGACTCCTGGCCGAAGGTTCTGGCTTTTCTGAAGGAGCATCTCGAACAAGGGGCCGGATAGGGTCCACGGCGGTCGCCGACGAGCCTGCCCCTACTGCGCAGCGACGAACTCCTCATAAGGCGTGCCGGGCATGAAGATGTCGATCTCCTCCTGCGAGAAGCGGTGCTTCCAATCCCCTTCCTCGAAAACGAAGTAGGTATCCCTGTCGATCGAGGTCCCGTCCGTGAACGTCCTGTAGACCGTTACGCCGACCACGGGGTCGGAGGCGGAACCATTGACTACGACATCGACGGAGGCTAGGTCCAACCCCTCGGAGTCGGCGAACCACTGGTTCTTGAGGTACCACTCATCCTCCGCGAACAGGGCCCGCGTCTGGGAGTCGAGGCTCTCGTAGGTGTAGCCCCAGTCTTCGCGGTCGACGGCCTCGTAGTAGGCCTCCGTAGCCTCCACGATCTCCGCTTCCGATCCGGCGTCCACCGAGATCGTTGCGCTCGGCACCTCGACCATGGACGACAGCACCTGCCTGGCGGTGTCCCCGGAAGGGTCTGGCAACGGGAGCCTCAAGGTGTAGGAGTAACCGGACTTTTGAAACTCGCCCTCCCAGAACGGTCCTTCGTTGTACCCTTCGGCCGAGGGATCCGAGTACTTCAAGTTGGCCTCGGTGCCGTCGGGCAGCGTTACGCTCTCTTCTCTCGACGGCTCGACGTCGAAAGCGGGCACCGCTCCCGGCGCAGGCTCGACCATCAAGGTCCCGACGTCGTTGGCGCCGACGTAAGAATCGAGTACGCCGCCGCCGGGTCGGTACTGGAACAGGATGCCGTACTCTTCGCCACTACGGTCGGCGTCCACCGCGACGTTGGACAGGTCCGGCGGAAGATCGGCGGGCAGCATGATGGGGGCGGTGGTCCTCGCAGCGAGGGTCGGAAGTATCTCTCCGAAGACGGGATCAGGAGCCTCGTCGGGCGTCGTGGGGGCGGCAGGCGACTCTTCGCCGGTGCTGGCCGGGGGATCTTCTGCGGGCGCTGCTTCCGGTATTGCCTGGGGAAGTGGCGCCGTAAGGTCGGCGCCGGTAGGTGCGAAGCCTGCCAACGGGTTTCCCGCGGGAGGCGAGGTCGCGAGGGCGACGGGCAGGCTTGCGGCCAGCACCGCCGATCCGGAGACCAGGGCGACGAGGAACGCGCGGCGAGGACGAGCGATGGGGAAGGCGTCGGTCCTGGAGAGGAGACCGCCGATAGCCCCTAGAACAGCACCAGCAGGGAGCAAGAGCAAGAACAACCAGGCTATAGACGCACGCAGCGTTACCTCGAGAGAGGCCGCTCCGGCCAGGGTCAAGTCAGCGCTAGCACCGGCCAGGAAGGCGGCCAGCAGCGCGATGGTCGTGTAGGGGACCGTGACGGCGGCACCCCACCACGGGCGATGCTCCGGCGCGGCTCCGCGGGCGCCGACGGCGCCGCCTATGAGAAGCCCGATGATCGGGGCAACCAGGAGGAGGCGCCACTCGTCCCCCGGAGGCCAAGCCCCGAGTAGGCCGACGCGCAGGGGCACGTCGGAGAGGGCCTCGCCCACAAGCGGCACGCCTCCGAGATCCGGCGCGTTCTGAAGGCCTGCCGGGACACCGTGCGCCAGGAGCCACAGCGTCGCCAGGGCCACGGGAAGCAACGTGAAGAACGTCCCGAGAGTTCCCAGCGTCCCGCCGCCCGGCGCCGCTGACGGGACGGCTGGCGACGATGCCTCGGTGCCCTGCGGCGACCCGCCAGTACCCAGCTCCAGGAGCGAGAGCCCGACGCTCAGCGCGAGCGCTACGGTGAGGGACACCCCCAACGCCCACAGGGCGCCGCGCACGACCTGACGGTACATGGCCGGGAGAAGCGGCTGCCCGGCGGCGGCCACCCCGAGCATCGTGCCGAGGCCGACCCAGAGGAAGCCCCGAAGGGCGGCGGAGAGCGGGCCCGGAGCGAACCGGATCGTCGCGTCACCTGCGCCGAGGGAGGCGGTACCTGAAGCGGCGAACACCGCGACCAGAAGGGCATAGGCCAGGGCCGCCGCCAGGACGAACAGGCCCGCCGTGCGAGCACGCCTACCCAGGAGCCTGCCCGCGAGGAGGGAAGCGACAAACGGGAGCAGCGCGAAGGAGGTTACGGGGAGCCCGAGGCTCAACGAGCCTCCCAGGCCGAGAAGCGCCGGGGTCGGCGGTACTTCGACGGAGACCCCGCCCCCGTGGATCAGGACGAAGAGCGCCAGCCCGACCGTACCGGGCACTGCAGGATCCGAAAACACCCCGCGTGCGGCGAGCAGAGCGTAGAGCGCCGCCAAGATCGGCAGGGCGCAGGCCAGCGCGAGCAGGACCCGAGCACGACGTCGCGGATGGGAGCCGGGAACCTCGGGCGCCGCGAGGGGTAAGGTGCGGGCGGCGCATCCCTGTCCTCGCGCAGCGGCCCGGTCATCCTGCGCGTCGGGGCGACGTAACCGGCCTCGGAGGTCAGACGCGCCCGCAGTTACCACAGAAGGCGTTTGTTGGGCTTGCCTGGGCCCACAACTCGGGCAGTACCTCAGCGTCCTGTCGCCACCGCCATGCATATTCTTCTCCCCCACCTCTGATGCTTTCGACCCGAATCGAATTCTACACAGGAGTGGTACTCGGCAAGATAAAGTTCGACTCGGCACGCAACCGAGTCGGCGGCTACAACCTCGTTACGGTCAAGAAGGCACCCGTGCAAGGTCCGCGTTGCCGCCGCAGACGAGGACGCCCACGCGCTCCCCCCCCTTGCGGGCGGTAGCGCCCCGAGAGGAGGGCGGCCAGCGCGATGGCCCCGCCGGGCTCGGCCACGATCCGCAAGGTCCTCCAGAGCGCTCGCTGGGCTTCTCGTATGGCGTCGTCCTCGACGAGGACGACGCCGTCCACGTACCGCTGGGCGATGGAGAAGGCGAGGTTCCCGGCCCGCTTCGCGCCGAGGGAATCCGCGGCGAGGCCGCCGGTCTCGACGTCTACCGGCTCCCCGGCCCGGAGGGCTTCGTGCAGGGTCGGGGCGAGCTCGGGCTCGACGCCGACGACGCGGGCTTCGCCGCGGTAGTAGGCGGCCGTGCCCCCCATGAGGCCTCCCCCGCCGACCGCGACGAGCACGGTGTCGAGGTCCGGGGCCTGGCGGTGGAGCTGGCGCCCCAGGGTGCCCTGGCCCGCCACGACCTCGGGCTGGTCGTAGGCGTGGACCACGAGGGCCCCGGTCTCGGCGGCGCGCTTCGCGCTCGCCGCGTACGCGTCGGCGTAGAAGGCGCCGCCGACTGTAACCTCGGCGCCGTAGCGACGGATCAGATCTACCTTGAACGGCGAGGAGACCTCGGGCACGAAGACCTCGGCCCGGTGCCCGAGGGCGCGGGCGGCGTATGCGACGGCCGCGCCGTGGTTGCCCCCGGAGGCGGCGACGACGCCCGCGGGCGGCACGGAGGACGAGAGGATGCGGTTGAAGGCGCCGCGCGCCTTGAAGGACCCGCTGTGCTGCAGGAGCTCGAGCTTGAGGGTCAGCCGCGCGTCGAGGCCGAAGGCGCCCTCCTCCAGGACGGCGACCGGGGTCTCCCTCACGCGGCCCCCGATGCGGGCCGCGGCGTCCTCCACGTCCGCCCCCGTGACCGCGGCCTCCCTACCGTCCCGGGGTCCCGTCCTCGCCACCCTAGCCCTCCGGTCCCTCGCGGCGGCGGAGGAGCAGGCGCCGGCCGGCGAGGATGGCCGCCGCGGAGAGGAGGGCGACGGCGGCCGTCGCGATCCAGGCCGTGCCGAAGGAGGTCGCCTCGACGGTGTAGCCGAACAGGAGCGGGCCGAGGGCCGCCCCGCCGGAGGCGCCGGTCTGGGTGATGCCGGTCGCGGCGGCCGGGGCCTTGGGGCTGCTCTTGACGATGGCGAAGTTGAAGAGCCCGGGCCAGCCCCACCCCGCCCCGAAGGCGAGCACCACCCCGACGACCAGGAGGCCCGGCGCCCCGCTCGCGAGCATCGCGAACCCGGCCGTCCCGAGGACGAGCATGCCGGCGACGAGGCGGAGGCGCCCGCCCGTCATGCCGTCCGCGAGGTGCCCGGCGACGACGCGCACGACGATGCCCACCCCGCTCCCGAGCGCGAGGAGGAGGCCCGCGGTGCCGACCTCGACCCCGGTGCTGACCGCCGACTCGACGACAAAGGCCCCCAGAGGCGTGGCCGCCGTGGAGCCGAGCCCTATCCCGACGGCCAGCAGGATCAGGGGCGCGAGCGGCGCGTCCCCCGCGCGGGCCTCCTTGAGGCGGCCCGGCGGCTCGCCGTCGTTCTCCCGGGGGACGAGAAGGGCCACGACCAGCGCGAGGAGGGCACCGCCCGCGAAGGCCCAGCGCCAGCCGAGCGTCACGGCGATCACCGGCACGGCGAGGCCGGCCAGCAGGGTGGCGACCGGGATGGCGGCCTGCTTCACGCCGAAGGCGAGCCCGTGGCGCCCGACGGGGACCTCGCGAGCGATCAGGAGGTTCGTGGAGGGCTGGGCGATGGCGTTCCCCGCTCCGCCGAGGACGAGGCAGGCCACGAGCCCCCACCACGAGCCGGCGAGGAGGGCGACCGCGAGCAACGCGAGCGCGCCGACCAGGGAAGAGGTGCGCATCGCGGCGTGCGATCCTATCCTCTCGGCCACGCGCCCGGCGAGGGCCGAGGAGAGGGACGAGACCACGAAGAAAACCGCCACCGCGAGCCCCAGAGCGCCCGCGCCGAAGCCGAACTCGCCCCGGATCTGGACCGCCAGCCCGCCCGTCAGGAAGGACGGCAAGACCCCGACGGTCGCGACCGAGACGGCGATGAGCATGGGGCGCAGGTTGCGTTTCTCGGACGGCTCGAACGGCGCGGAGGCGGTACTCACCCGTCGATATTAGCATGGTCGGTCTCGCGCACCGGAGCTCCGCCGCGCGTGCCCCCCCTACTCGAAGAGCGGGGCGAACTCGCTCGGAAACTGGAGCCGGAGGTCTTCTGCCTCGTCGGGAGCCACGGCCTCCAGGACGACGCTCATCACGGCGCGGGCCCGGGGCAGGGCCTCGGTCGGGTCCGCGTCGTCGTCCGGGTCCGTGCCCTCTTCCTCCCCCACGCGGAAGAGGAAGTCGTTGAGGGAGATAATCTGGGGCCGGTCCGGCGGCTCCCGCCGCAGGGTAGTCGCCAGGCCCTCGGGGAGCCGGGAGGCGAGGTCGAGGCCCTCGTAGCCGACCAGGTACTCCCCCAGCGCCGTCAGGGTGGCCCCGGTCGTCGCTTCGGCCTCGCGGACCGAGGCGAGGCCCGCCCGCCGCTGCACCTCTCCGAGAAATTCTTGCTCGTCCACCGGGCCTCCTCCCGACGCCTCCGTACCCCTCTTGCGGGCGGTATGCCCCGCCCCGAGCGCGACGAAACGGGCGCGCCGCCCTTCCCGGATCGGGGCCCTCTGCTAGACTCGTTGCTCGTGGACCCCGTAGCGGAATACGCGGAACTCATCCTCCGGGCCGGCCTGGCCGGGACGAGCACCTCCCACGGCGGCGACAACAACGTCCGAAAGATCAAGCTGCTCCTCGAAGGGGACGAGAGCACCACCTTCGGGATGGAGGCGCTCCTGGGGGAGGTGGGCTTCGACGAGGCCTACCGGGCGGTGGAACGCACGCTCGGCTACGGGCCGGACCACGAGGAGACGCCGGGCCGCGGCTGCATCGACCCGGCCCGAACGGCGGCGGGGCTCCTGGAGGCGGGCGGGCGCATCCGGGAGGTCGCGGCCGAGGGCGGGCGGGTCGTGATCGGCACCGGCCACCCCGGTGCCCTGCTCCTGTACTACCTCGGGGTCGCGCGGTGGGTCGAGGATCTGGGCGGGAGGCTCGTGCGGACGGAGCCGCGCATCCGGGGCGCCGAGGTGCCCCTGGACTGGGCGGGGGCGGTGGCGATCCTGGGCAACGGGGCGAGCATGAAGCACACCCACGATCCCGCGCCCATGAGGAGCGTCCTGGGAGAGGCCGGGACGGTGGACCTCGTGGTGGCGGACCACGGCTTCGCGGGCGCCGCGGTCGCGGCGGGCATCCCCGCGGTGGCGATCATGGACACGAACGACCCCGCGTGGGCCGTCGTCTCGGCGCGCGGGCGGACGTGACGGTGATCCCCATGGACGACAACCGCCCCCTCAACTCCTACGCCGCCGCGCTGGAGACGCTCCGCTCCGGAGGCTGAACCTCGGCGACGGGGGTTCGGCTAGCCGACGGGGCGACGGGCTCGGCGGTCTCGTCCATGCGGAGGTGCCAGGGGGTCAGGATCTCGCACCCCGTCTTCGTCACGGCGATCGTGTGCTCGTACTGGGCGGAGAGCTTCCCGTCGCCGGTCACGACCGTCCAGCCGTCGCGCAGAAGCTCGATCTCCGGCGTCCCCTCGTTGACCATCGGCTCGAGGGTGAAGGTCATCCCCTCCCTGAGCCGCATCCCGTGGCCGCGCTTGCCGAAGTGGTTGACGTGGGGGTCCTCGTGCAGGTTGCGCCCGACGCCGTGCCCGCCCAGCTCCCTCACCACCCCGTACCCGGCCCCTTCGGCGACCTCCTGGATCGCGGCGCCCGCGTCCCCGAGCCGCTTGCCCGGCCCGACCTCGGCGATCCCCGCCTCCAGGGACTCCCTGGTGACGTCGAGCAGCCTCCTCGCCCGCGGGGGGACGCCGCCGACGGCGTAGGTGTAGCAGGCGTCCCCGACCCAGCCCCCCAGAGTGGCGCCGATGTCGATGCCCACGATGTCCCCCTCGCGCAGCTTGCGGGGGCCGGGGATGCCGTGGACCACCTGCTCGTTCACCGAGGCGCAGACGGTCCCCGGGAAGGGCGGCACCGAGGGCGAGGGACGGTAGCCCTTGTACGGGGCCCCGGCGCCCTCGGAGCGCAGAAGCTCCGCGACGAGGCGGTCGAGCTCGTCGAGGCGGGTCCCGGCGCGGACGTGGGGATCGAGCAGGGCGAACGCCCGGGCGACGAGGTCGCCCGCCCGCCTCATGGCCTCGATCTCGGATGGGCTGCGCAGCACTATCATGCGAATCTCGGTAGACCGTAGCACACCACGCCCGGCCAACGCGAAAGCATCTGCCGGAAGCGCCCGTTTTTCGGGGGTCGACGCGGGGTAGGCAGCGTCTTTCACGGTGGCGACGGGAGGAATGCTTTGGCCGACGGGCGAAGAGAGCTGGAGGTCGTGTACAACGTCGATAGGATCCTGGACGCCCACACCCACCTGACCGGTGGGGAGAGCGCGGGTCAGATCCTTGCTTGTCTGGACGCCGTTGGGGTGGAGAAAGCCTTCGTCTTCGCCCCGATGCTGAACGTGCAAGCCCACGAGATCACCTCGGACAGCATGCAAGACATCCGTACCCACAACGACTACTGCGCCGACATATGCAGCAACGCCCCCGAGCGCCTGCTCGGCTTCTGCACCCTCAACCCCATGCCCGCCCTCGCCGGCGGCGATCTCGACCGCGCGGTGGACCTCAACATCGAGGAGGCAGAGCGCTGCTACGAGGAGCTGGGGTTGAGGGGCGCCGGAGAGCTCGTCGCGACGGGATGGTACGCGGACGATCCGGCCCTCGAGCGCCTGTGGAAGAAGCTCGCCGAGCTCGGGATGTACACGGTCTTTCACACCGGCGTCTTCTACGACGGCCGCCAGAGCACCTACTGTCGTCCGGCCTCCTTCGAGGGGGTGCGCGCCGCCCCCGGCTTCAAGGGGCACCTGGCCCACGTCGGGTACCCGTGGTACGACGAGTGCATAGCGATGATGAAGGTCACGACCGGCGTCTTCGGCCAGGACCCCTCCGCCTGGGACTTGAAGGTCGACGTCTCGTTCGGGCCGGCCGCCGACTACCAGCTCGAGGTCTGGCAGCGGTCCATCGACACCCTGCCGCCCGCCATGATCCTCTACGGGACCGACACCTTCTGGCCGATAGAGCCCGAGGAGTACCGCGAGCAGTACCTCCAGCCCCAGCTCGGGCTCTTCGAGACGGCGACGACGCTGGGGCACATCGTCGGGGAGGGGAGCCCGGCACGGGAGGAGTACCGCAACATGATCTTCTTTCGGAATGCCTACGAGCACTGGCAGAACGCCATAAAGGAGCCCCAGAGGCCACGGCCCTCCCCAGGCCCATCTCGACCCCGAACGCCCATCGGGGCCACGCACATTGACTTGTAAGTTTGGCCACAGAGCGAGCAGGGTAAACGATGCCGCACGATTACATCGTCCTTACGCCAGGTCCGGCGTCCGGCAGACGCGCTGTTCAGCGTAGCTTCCCGCTCCCACGCGCGGCGGGAAGGGTACCGAAGGGAGAAAAAGATGACCGAGGCGAGGCAGATAACGGAGCCGAACGGCAAGCTGGGCGTCTTGATGCCGGGGATGGGGCCGTCGCCACCACCCTCGTCGCGGGGGTCGAGATCATGAAGAAGGGCCTCGCCGAGCCGGTCGGCTCGCTCTCCCAGATGGGCACCATACGCCTCGGGAAGCGGACGGAGGACAGGGTCCCGCACATAAAGGACTTCGTCCCGCTCTCCCCGATGGACGGGCTCGTCTTCGGCGGCTGGGACGCCTTCCCCGACGACGCCTACGATGCCGCCGCCCACGCCGGCGTCCTGGAGAAGGAGCACCTCAACGCCGTCCACGACGAGCTCCGGGCGGTCAAGCCGTTCCCGGCTGTCTTCGACCCCGCCTACGTGGCCCGCTTGAACGCCACCCACAAAAAGGAGTACGGCTCCTTGCGCGAGGCCGCCGAGCAGGTCCGGGAGGACATCCGCTCGTTCAAGTCCCAGCACGGCCTGGAGCGGGCGGTGATGGTCAACTGCGCCTCGACCGAGGCCTACGCCCAGCCCCAGAAGGCCCACTTCGACCTCGACGAGTTCGAGAAGGCCCTGGACCGCTCGGACGCCTCGATCTCCCCGGCGATGGTCTACGCCTACGCCGCCCTGAAGGAGGGCGTCCCCTACGCCAACGGCGCCCCTTCCCTGGCGGCGGACATCCCCGCCCTCGTGGACCTCGCCGACGACGCGGGCGTTCCGGTGGCGGGCAAGGACTTCAAGACCGGCCAGACCCTCATGAAGACGATGGTCGCGCCGGGGCTCAAGGCCCGGATGCTCGGGATGGCGGGCTGGTACTCGACCAACATCCTCGGCAACCGCGACGGCGAGGTCCTCGACGACGCCCAGAGCCTCAAGAGCAAGGAGGTCTCCAAGCTCTCGGTGCTGGAGGCGATCCTCGACCCCGAGAAGAACCCCGAGCTCTACGGCGACATCTCGCACGTCGTCAAGATCAACTACTACCCCCCGCGCGGCGACGCGAAGGAGGGCTGGGACAACATCGACATCTTCGGGTGGCTCAACTACCCGATGCAGATCAAGATTAATTTCCTCGCCCGGGACTCGATCCTGGCCGCCCCCATCGTCCTCGACCTCGCCCTCTTCATGGACCTCGCCCAAAGAGCGGGGCAGGGCGGCATCCAGGAGTGGCTCTCCTTCTTCTTCAAGAGCCCGATGACCCTCCCCGAGCTCTACCCCGAGCACGACCTCTTCGTCCAGCAGATGAAGCTCAAGAACACCCTCAGGGCGTTTATGGGCGAGGACCTCATCACCCACCTCGGCCTCGACTACTACGAGTAGGAAGAGATAAAGGCGCAATGGACTCGTGGGAACCACAGGCCAGGAGCGTAAACACGCGGTAGCGTCCGCTGGGCGAGGCGGCGGGCCGCTCAGGCCGCTCGTGGTCGTCGACTCGCTGGAGGTGGGCGGCGCCGAGCGGCACGTCGTCGACCTGGTGCTGGCCCTCCACCGCGAGGGCCACGCCGTCACGGTGGCGTGCTCCGTCTCGGGCTCGCTCGCCGAACCGCTGGAGGCGGCGCGCATCCCCGTGCGGCCCCTCGTGGGGAGGATGGTCAAGCGCCGGGTGAGCCTGGCCTACGCGCGGGAGCTCAGGATGCTCCTGCGCAGGGAGCGCTTCGACCTCGTACACGCGCACGTCTACTCCAGCGCCGCCGCCTCGGCGCTCGCGACAGCCGGAACCGCGGTGCCCCTGGTGGTCACGGAGCACACCGAGGCGCTCTGGCAGGGCAGGGGCGGCCGGCTCTTCAGCTTGTGGATGTACCGCGGGGTGGCGCGCGTGATCGCGGTCTCGAACGCGATCCGCCGCCGCCTCGTCGAGCGCGACGGCGTCCCGCCGCACAAAATCTGCGTGGTGCCGAACTCCGTCCCCCCGTCCGTGAGGCGCACGGAGACGACCTGCCGATCCCGAAGGAGCTCGCGGACGAGGGGGTCCCGTGGTCGGGATGATCGCCCGGCTCCAGCCCGAGAAGGGGGTGGCGAGCTTCCTGAAGGCGGCGGCCAGCGTGGCGGAGGAGCTCCCGGCGGCCCGTTTCGTCGTCGTGGGCGACGGGCCCATGAGGGAGGAGCTGCACGCGCTCGCCGGGCGGCTCGGGGTGCGCGACCGCGTCCTGTTCCTGGGCTTTCGCCCGGACGCCCAGGCGCTCCTGGGGCTGCTGGACGTCGTCGCGGTCCCCTCCGTGAGCGAGGGCACCCCGCTCGTCGTCCTCGAAGCGATGGCCGCCGGGGTGCCCGTCGTCGCGAGCTCCGTCGGCGGCATACCGGACCAGATCCGACCGGGAAGCGAGGGCATCCTGGTGCCGCCCGGCGACCCCCGCGCCCTCGGCGACGGCCTCCTCGAGGTGCTCCGCGACCCCGAGCTCGCCCGAAGGATGGGCGAGGCGGGACGCCTGAGGGCGAGCACCGAGTTCGGCCACGAGAAGATGGTCCGCAGGGTCGAGGCCATCTACCGCGACGCCCTCAGGGACGTGAAGGCCGCGGAGTAGGGAGGGCTCCGGCCCTACCCCACGCCCTCCGCCCAGGTCCGGTCACCTTCGTAGCCGAGCATGACGAGCTCCTCGCCGGCGTGCCGGTCGAAGACGCGGCGGGCCTCGGGGCTGAAGCGCTCCCTCCACTCCCCCACGACGCCCTTGCGCAGGAAGCTCCCCGTGTTCTCCTCGCCGGTCTTCCTCCCTGCCTGCCGCTCGAAGGAGAACTCGTCGACGATCCCCTGCGCCCTCTCTGGGCTCATGGGGTTGCCGGTGAGCTCCTTGACCATGCGGTAGAGCTCCCCGGCGGGGTCGCGCCTGAGGTCCTCGTAGCGGACGTGGACGGCGTCGTCGCGGTCGTGCCAGCGGCGGACGAAGTCCGACCAGGTGAAGCGCGGGGCGCGCGGCCGGGTGAAGGCCCACTCGATAAACGCCGGCAGGTTCCCGTAGACGTCGTCGTAGTCCTCGAAGGAGAGCTCCCTCCTCGCCGCCCTCACCTGCTCGTCGTTGTACTCGTGGGGGGAGAGGCACTGGTGGTACCAGGAGACCATCACGTCCCGCCCGTCGCGCCAGGGGACGACGGCGTTCATCATCCCGAACGGGCTGAGGTAGTGGCCGTGCATGATCGAGGGCCGCAAGACGGGCAGCCGGTTTCGGGGGAAGGGGACGTCGAGGGCGCGCCCGAGCATCTGCCCCACCCAGGTGCCGCCGGACTTGGGGAACTCGTTGACGACGTAGAGCGGGACCACGCCAGGCAGGAGGTGGACCATGCCGAGGCGGATCCACTCGTTCGGACGCCCCGCGAGAAACCCCGCCACCCCGTCTTGCGCAGATCTCAGCACCCCACGGCCCTCCACCCCCATCTCTCGTTCGTTCCCGCGCCCACCCGGCGGCGGCTCCGCCGGCGCGGCCAAGACTACTCCCGCCGTTCTTACCCTCGCGAGGCCGAAAAACCACCAGGCGCGGGGTACAGGCACGCGCCCCACCCCCCGTGTGAGCGTCGCCCGCGGTACTCGTAGTCCCCGGCGCGGAGATTAGCTCGCGGCCCAGCGGGGGAAGGAACGGCCCAGATGATCACCATCGCCCTCCAGATAGCGGTCGTCGTCCTGCTCACGGTCCTCAACGGCGTGTTCGCCATGTCGGAGACCGCCCTCGTCTCCTCGCGAAAGTCGCGCCTCAAGCAGCGCGCGGAGGGCGGGGACCGCGGGGCGTCGACCGCGCTCGGGCTCTCCGAGGAGCCCACCCGCTTCCTCTCGACCGTGCAGATAGGGATCTCGCTGATCGGGGTCCTCGCCGGCGCCTTCGGCGGGGCTACCCTCGCCGAGCCCCTCGCGGGCGCGCTGGGCACGGTGCCGCTCCTTGCCCCCTACGCCACACCCATCGCGTTCGTCGTAGTGGTCACGGCCATCACCTACCTCTCCCTGATCATCGGGGAGCTCGTGCCGAAACGCCTCGCCCTGAACGATCCCGAGTCGGTCGCCTCCCGGATGTCCCGTCCGATGCGGTTCCTGTCGGTCCTCTCCGCCCCGGCCGTGTGGCTGCTCGCCGCCTCGACGGAGGCGGTGCTGAGGTTGCTCGGGGCGCGCCGCTCGGACGAGCCGCCGGTGACGGAAGTGGAGGTCGAGGGCCTCCTGGAGGAGGGCGCCCGGGCCGGGGTCTTCGAGGAGGCCGAGCGGGACCTCGTGGGCAGGGCCCTACGGCTCGACGACCGCCCGGTGCGCGAGCTGATGACGCCGCGGCCCAAGATCATCTGGCTGGACCTCGACGATTCGCCCGAGGAGCACCGCAGGATCATCGCCGAGAGCCGCCACGCCTACTACCCGGTGGCGCGCGGGGACCTGGACGAGATCTCCGGCCTCGCGTCGGCGAAGGAGGCCGGCGCCCGGGCCCTGGGCGGGGAGCCCGCGGACCTGCTCGGGGAGCTGCGAAAGCCGCCGCTCGTCCCCGAGGGCGCGCCCGCGACCGCCGCCCTGCAGGCGTTCAAGCGCTTCGGCCTCCCCCTGGCGATCGTCGTCGACGAGCGCGGCAACGTCGAGGGGCTCGTCACCACCTCCGACGTGCTCGAGGCCCTCGTCGGTGACATGGAGGGGGAGGACGGGACCGGGGACGACCCCACGATGGTGCGGCGCGCGGACGGCTCGTGGCTCGTGGACGGCCTCTTGTCCGCGGACGAGCTGCAGGGCCGCCTCGGGCTGCGGGACCTGCCCGGCGGGGAGGGCGAGTACCGGACCGTCGGCGGCCTCGCGATGTCCCTGCTCGAACGCGTGCCGGCGACGGGGGACCGCTTCGAGTGGGAGGGCTTCTCGTTCGAGGTCGTGGACATGGACGGACGCCGCGTCGACAAGGTGCTCGTCACGGGGGATCGCGAAGCCAGGTCCTCGCCCCCCTAGCGCCGACCGGTCCGAAGGAGCGGCGCACGCGTCTTCGGGACGGTGCAGACCACCGCGTACGGCCGCAGGACATGGTACGTCCTGCGTTCCAGGGCCGTATGCCGGTAGTCTTGCCCAAGGGAGCGGGTGTGCCGGGCACGGGACGGTGGGCTCCCGCTCGTGCAAAGCACGGAGGTCGAGGAAGGGGTGGGCGAAGCCGTTGATCGGGGGAACGAAGAGCCGCTGGGTCGTGGTCGACGGCCTGCGGATGCACGCCCGCGTCCCGGCGGACCCGGCTCCAGGCGGCCCGGCCGTGGTCCTGGTCCACGGGCTGGTGGTTTCGAGCCGGTACATGACCCCGACCCTCTCGCGCCTCGCCCCGCGGCGCAGGGTCTACGCCCCCGACCTGCCCGGCTTCGGCAGGAGCGAGAAGCCTCCGCGCGCGCTCGACGTCCCCGGGCTCGCGCGGGCGCTCGACGGCTGGATGGAGGCGACGGGGCTCGGGAGCGCCGTGCTGGTCGGCAACTCGATGGGCTGCCAGGTCATAGCCGAGCTCGCCCTACGGCGCCCCGCGCGCGTGGAGCGGGCCGTGCTCCAGGGCCCCACGATGGACCCGGAGGCGAGGACCCTGCCCCGCCAGGCCGCGCGGCTCGCCCTCGATTGCCTCCGCGAGCCCCCGTCACTGATCCTCGTGGAGCTGCTCGACCTCCTCGCGGCGGGCCCGCTCAGGAGCCTGCGCACCTTCTTCCACGCCGCCGACGACAGGATCGAGAAGAAGCTGCCCGCGCTCGCGGCACCGGTGCTCGTCGTGCACGGCGAGCGGGACCCGATCGTCCCGGAGCGCTGGGCCAGGGAGGCGTGCGGCCTCCTCCCCGACGGCAGGTTCGTCGTCGTACGGGGCGCGGCCCACGCGGTGAACTACAACGCCCCCTCGGCGCTCGCCCGTCACGTCGAGGCGTTCATCGGGGCGCGCCCCTAGCGCCGCGTCGCGGGACCTCGGAGCCACGGCCCTCCGGCGCGTTCACGCGGAGAGCGTGGGCGTGAGCCTCGCCGGCGTTGCCCGGTCTCCCGCGCTCCTGCTACCGTGCGGGGTATGTTGGTGGCGCGCTCGCGGCTGGTTCGGGACCTCGGGGAGCTCGGGCTGGGTCCGGGCGGGGCGGCGATGGTCCACTGCCGCATGTCCGCGCTCGGCCGCGTGCTCGGCGGCGCCGAGACCGTCGTGCGCGCCCTGCTCGACGCCCTGGGGCCCGACGGGACGCTCATGGCCTACACCGGCTGGGAGGACGAGCCGCCCGAAGACCTCGGGGGTCTGGACGAGGAGACCAGGCGGATCTACCTTGAAGAGCACCCGGCGTACGACCCGCGCGTCGCGCTCTCCCGCCGGGACCACGGGCGCATCCCCGAGGCCCTGAGGACGTGGCCCGGGGCGCGCCACAGCGGGCACCCGGAGGCGGGCGTCGCGGCCGTGGGCCCGCTCGCCGGCACCCTCACCGCCGCCCACCCCCTCGACGACGCCTACGGCGCCGGAACCCCCTACGCCCGGCTGGTCGAGCTCGGCGGGCGGGTCGTGGTCCTCGGCGCCCCGCTCGGGACCGTGACGCTCGTGCATCACGCGGAGGCCGTGGCGGAGGTCCCGGCAAACGCCGCGTGAGCTACGGCATGCCCGTGATCCTGGGGGCCCCGGCCGGCGCGTCTGGCGGACCTTCTCGGACATCGATACCTCCGAGGGGCGCTGCCCTACGAACGCCTCGTCGGCGAGGAAGACTACATCGAGCACATCGCCCGCTCGGCGCTCGCGGCGGGCGCCGGGAGGAGCGGGCCGGCCGGCGCGGGCACGGCCCACCTCTTCGACGCGCGGGCGCTCGTCGAGCACGCGGTCGGCTGGATCGAGCGAAACTTCGCCCCCGGCGACCCGGCGGGACCCGGGTAAGCCAGACCCTCGCAACACCGGCGCGGGGACGGCCCGCTCCTCCCTACTCCCCACCTCGTCCCGGCGAGGAATGCGAGGAGGGCCTCGTTCATCCGGGCCGGTCGCTCGAACATGGGGACGTGCCCGGCCCCTTCGAGGACGAGGAGGCGGGAGTCCGGGATCTCCTCGCGCATGACGTCGCCCGCGGAGGGCGGGATCAGGGTATCCCGACGCCCCAGACCAGGAGCGTCGGGGCCCTGATCCCGCGGAGGTGCCCCCGCACGTCCTCCGCCAGAATCTCCCGCGCCGCCCCGAGCAGCGTCACGGGCCCCGTCCTCAGGGCGTCGCGCGCGAGCACGGGGAGGAAGCCGGGAGTCATGTAACGTCCCGCCCGGAGGAGGGGCAGCAGGTGCCCGTGCATGGAGCGGCCCGTCGGCACCCCCGCGGGCGCCACGAGCACGAGGCGGCGCATGATCTCGGGCCGCCGCGCCGCCAGCACGGCGGCGATGTACCCGCCCATCGAGTGGCCCACGAGGTGCGCCCGCTCCAGCCCCACGGCCTCCATCCACGAGGAGAGCCAGCCCGCGGCCTCGACGAGGACGAAGCCCCCTCGGCGCGTCTCATGGAGCCGAAGCCCGGCAGGTCCACGAGGTAGACGCGGTGGCGCGCCGCGAGCGCCGGGACCGTCCTGTCCCACCACCGCGTGGAGCCCGAGAGACCGTGCACCAGCACGACCGGCTCCCCCTCCCCGCGACCTCGTAGCGGACCCTTCGCCCCGACACCACCGCCTCCCGCCCGAAGACCTCGACCCCGGCCAGCCCCCGGCGAGCTCCCGGGGGCGCGGGACGCACGCCTCCGGGACGGACGCTCGCGGGACGCCGTGCGGCGCCCCCACGCTCCCCGCGCGGCGCTCTCCCGATGCTCTCGTTCGGTGGCAGGTTCGTGCGCTCCCCTCCTGTCTCTCGCCGTACTATTGCCCCGGAGCCCTGCCCTTACACCTCGCCGCCCGTTTGCGTGCCGTAGTGGCCGGGGGCAAAATGGTGCGGACCAGAGAGGAGACAGCACATGGCACGGCAACCAACGCTCAAGCTGGACAGGGAGAGGGGCGTAATCACAAACCTCAAGGGGGAGGTGATCTACGTCCGCAGGATGCGCGACGGCGAGCAGATCTACGTGGCCCCCTCTACGGAGACGGCGATCTGCGTCCAGAAGCAGAAGATGACGGAGAGGGTGGGCGTGGACTGGGACGGCGACCGCTGCACGGCCGCCGAGGACATGGCGGTCGAGATCTGCGTGGACTTCGCCGTCGAGAGGCCGAAGACGGCCCCAGGGCGGACGAGATAAGGAGCGCGGTGGGCGACCTCTAGGGAGCCACCGCCACAGCGGGGCCGGGGAGGACGCCCTCCCCGGCCCCGCTCGCGCCTGACGCCCCGGCGCCTCACCCCCGCTTGCGGACGCGCAGCATCTCGTCGCCGCCCTTCTGAAACTCGTACGGCACCCGCTCCACCCGGGCCTCGTACCCCCTCTCCTCCAGCCCGTCAACCACCGGCCCGAGGTGGGGCGAAGCCTCCCCCTCCCCCCCGACCGCGTGCACCGTGCTCGCCAGCAGCGGAAACACGCGCGCCTCCTCCGCCACCCGGCACATCTCGAGGATCGAGTCCAGGTGGAAACCCTCCGAGAGCTGGGCGGAGTACGTGAACAGGAAGTGCGAGCAGAGCGCCAGGCCGAACGCCCCGTCGTCGAAGGGCAGCTCGGGCAGCCCGCCCTCCACGTACCGGCCTTCGTCGAGGCCCCGGGGGAAGTCCTCCAGAAACGTCTCCATGGCCGACCTCCGGAGCTTGCCGAGGCGCTCCGGGGAGCCCATCTTTCGCCACGAGAAACGTCCCCTGTTGGCCCGCACGCCGTCCATCACGGGCTCGAAGACCACCTCGATGCGCCCGTGGATCTCCCCGGCCGAGAAGCGGTAGATGGGGTCGCAGGAGACGACCGCGTGTCCCTCGCGGGACATCTCGGCGTTGAAGCTCGAAGGCCCCCCGGCGCAGTCCAGGATGCGCGTCCTCAGGTCCCGCGGGGTCAGCGCGAACATCCCCGCGTACTCGGCCTTCGAGCGCCCCCAGGGGACCACGTCTTCGAGCTTCAAGCCCTACTCCGCGCCCCGTTCCGGCTCGCGGGGGTTTCTCTCGGCGTTGAGCCTCGCCACCCGCTCGCGCAGGGCGGAGACGATGCGGTCCTTCGGCTCCTCCCCCTCGCCCTCCCGCTCCAGGTCTCCCGGGTCGAGGGGGGCGCCGAAGGCGACGGAGATGCCGGCGGGACGCGGCAGCAGCCTGCCCGGGGGCATCGCCTCGTACGAGCCGCGGATGGAGACCGGCACCACCGGGACGCGATGCTTGTCGAGCAGCATGCCGATGCCGGGCTTGAACGGCTGGAGCTCGCCGTCGGCGGAGCGCTGGCCCTCGGGGAACCAGACCAGGCCCCTCCCCTCCTTCAGCACCATCGCGCCGAAGGCGAGGCTCGAGGCGCCGGCGCGCTCGGGTCCACGGGGAAGGCCTGCGCGAGGCGGCTGACGGCGCGGGTGAGGGGGTTGCCAAAGGCCGCCCCGTCCAGCCGGCCCAGTGCGTCCTCGAGAGGACCCTCCGGTCGAGCGCCGCCGCAACGACGAACGAGTCGAGGTAGCTCAGGTGGTTGGGCGCGAGGACGAACGGCCCCTCCTTCGGCAGGTGCTCCGCCCCCTCGACCCTGAGCCGGAAAAACGCCTTCATCAGCCCCCGGTCGAGGGCGAAGAGGGCCCGGGCGCCCGCGCTCTGGGCGGGGCTCAACGGCTCCAGGTAGCGCTTCTGCTCGTCGCTCAGGGCCTCCTCGGGCTGCTCCAGCGGCGAGACGGGCCGGGCGGTGCCGTCCCCGGCGGCCTCGGCGACCTCGCGCAGCAGGTCGCGGACCGTGTCTATGCGGGCGACGGCCTCCTCCCCGAGCTCCACGCCGGTCCTCTCCCCGATCTCCATCGTCAGGTTGATCCAGCCCAGGGAGTCCACCCGAGGTCGAGCTGGGGCTGGTATCGGGGAGAGCGGCTTCTCCTCGTAGCGGCGGGCGAGAAGCTCCCAGACCTCGCGGGCCCCCTCGTCCTCCAGAAGCTCGCGGTCCTCCGCCGCCATCTCCTCGACGGGGACGGGACCGGGGCCGCGTCCGCGCCCTCGTCGCCCGCCTTCGCCCGGTCGTAGCGCTCGGGGAGGAGGTGGCGGCGGAGCTTGCCGAGCTGGGTGTACTCCAGCGGCTCGCGGGTGACGGCGTAGTCGGAGACGCGCTGGTACGACGGGAGTCGTTTGGACCCCTCTTCTACCGCCGCGCGGATAGCCTGGCCCGCGTCGTCGCCGACCTCGTCCCTCTCCGGTACGACGACGGCGACGAGCCTGCCGTCCTTCTGGAGCACCCCGACCTCGGCGATAGCGGGACTCCTGGCGTAGGCCTCCTCGACCGGCTCGGGCTGGACGTTCTTGCCGCCCTCGGTGACGATGAGGGTGGAGGCGCGGCCGGTGACGTAGAGGTAGCCGTCGTCGTCGAAGTAGCCGAGGTCGCCGGTGCGGAACCAGCCGTCCTCGTCGAGGACCCCCTCAGTCTCCTCGGGGCGGTTGCGGTAGCCGGAGAAGACGCCGGGGCCGCGGGCCAGGATCTCGCCCTCCCCGTTGGGCCTCTCCGTGCGCTCCGCGCCGTCCTCCTCGTCGGGCATCGCCGAGGGGTCGACGCGGACGGTGATGCCGGGGACCGGGCGCCCAACGCTCGCGAGCTTCCCCCCGTCGGGGAGCTTGAGCGAGAGGATCGGGGAGGTCTCCGTGAGCCCGTAGCCGACCGCCACCCGCCAGCCCATCCCCTCCAGCTTCTCGGCGAGGGCGGGATCGAGCGGCGCCCCGCCCGAGGCGAGCACGCGCAGCCTCGGCCCGATGCGCTTCCGCAGCGGGGCCATCAGGAGCTTACCGGCGTCGAGCCCCGTCCGGCGCCTTACATCCATCGAGAGGCGCATGGCCCTATCGAACAGCGAGGCGGCGACCCTGCCGCCGCCCTTCGCCCGCTCCTCTATCCCGGAGAAGAGGGCGTCGTAGAGGCGGGGGACGCCCACGATCAGGGAGACCTCCCCCTCCTTCAGGGCGCGGACGAGCTGCGGGCCGGTGAGCGAGCGAGGCAAGACGATCGGGAGCCCGGCCGAGAGCGGCGTGAGCAGCCCGATCACGAACGGGTAGACGTGGTGCAGCGGGAGCGGCAGCAGGATGCGGTCGCTCTCCTCCAGAAGATCCGCGCCGAGGATCGTGCTCGTCTGAAACCGGAGGTTGCCGTGCGTCAGCGGCACCCCCTTCGGCGTCCCCGTCGTGCCGGAGGTGTAGAAGAGCGCCGCCGGGTCCTCCGGCCCCACCTCGGGCATCCCGACCTCCCCGTCGGAGAGCAGGCGCAGCCAGCTCCCCTCGTCGTCCTCCCCCCCGTCGAGCCGCACGAGCCTCGGCGCGTCGCCGAGGCCCTCCAGCTTCCCGGCCTGGGCCCCGCCGTGAAGATGAGCTTCGCCCCGAGTCCGCGAGGATGGCCCCGAGGGCGTCCTCCTCCAGCCCGGCGTCGAGGGGGACAACGACGGCGCCGCGCGAGAGCACGGCGAGGCAGGCCGCGATCCACGCGGGGCTCCCGCAGCGTACAGGGCCACGTGGTCCCCTTGGAGACGCCGGCCTCGGCCAGCCCCGAGGCGAGACGCCCGACGCGCTCGGCCAGCTCGGCGTAGGTCCAGCGCTCGGCCCCCTCCTTCAGCATCGCGATCAGGGCCTCCCGGCCGCCCCTCTCCGGGAGGTTCTCGATGAGCGGCAGCAACGTGCGCGCCGCCCCTGCAACTTCGGTGTTCTGCTCGCGAAGGTCCTCGCCCAACATCTCCCGCGCCTCCTCCTGAGGGTTCACGGGGGCATTCTGCCCGTGGGCCTCACGGGGCGCATGGCTCCGGGGAACTATTTCTTCCAGCTTTGGGAACGTCCGGCCCGAGATCGAGAGGACGCGACGAGGGGCGGGACCTTCGGTAAGGTTACCCTCGTCCGCCCTCCGGATCCGCCTACGTGAAGAAGCGGGAGTAGCCGTCGGGGAGCGCGTTGCGGAGGCTCTGCAGCCTGTCGGGGCCGGCGGCCTCGCCGAGCACGGCCACGACCGCCCGGACGTGGGCCTCGACCTCGGGCGCGCGCTCCCCTCGCCCTGCCCCACCCGGTGCAGGAACTCGTCCGGGCTGGAGAGCTTCTCGGGCTCCGAGGGCTGGCTGCGCAGCCCATCCGCCAGCCCCTCGGGGAGCTGCTCGGAGAGCTGCGTGGCCTCGGCCTCGGGGAGGGCCTTGCCAGCGCCGACAGGGTCGACCGCGTCGCCCTCTCCGCCTCCTCGTAAGACCCGAGCCCGCCCCGCTGCCGGACGCCCTCCACAAACTTTTCGTACCGCAAACTCGCTCCTCTCGCTCTGCGCCGTTAGTCTCGCGGCGGCCGCATGCCGTCCGGTCCCCACCACTTACCCGCTCGCCCGGTCCGGGACTCTTGCGCGGCGCTCCGGAGCGCCGCAAGGCCATCGGGCGGGGCAAGGACCGGGCAACGACGCGGTCCCGGCCGTAGCGAGGCCAGCGCAGCGGGCAGAAGGTTCAGGGCGCGCGAACGTCCCGATGGCCGCGGGCTCCGTATCTCGTGCGAAAGCGCACCGGGATAGTCTCGCGACGGGCGACGGAAGCGAACCCCGTCACACGATCGTCCCCAAGATGTGAGCGGAGCCGCTACCCGGCGGGGCATACCTTGATAACTTACGTGTACCAAGATGGATCAGGCGCTTCACGAGAGTTTGGAGGCTCGCCAGCTTGCTGAGTAGGGATTACGCGGGGGCCATATTCGAGAGGACCGACGCCCGGCGCGCGCTGGCCGAGGAGGTGGGCCGGGTCCTGGAGGGCAACGCCGGCCTGACGGCCGAGGAGCGGATCGTGCGCCTCGAGGTGCCCGCCGGCGACCTGGACCCGCTGCGCTGGCTCGGTTCGCAGGTTATGAGGCCGCGCTCTTTCTGGTCGGGCCGCGAGGACGGGACGGCCGTGGCCGCCGTCGGGGTCGCGGACGTCGTGGAGGGGGACGGGACGGCGCCGGACGCCTCGCTGCGCGAGCGGCTCGCGCTGTTGTCCTCGGGGGCGCGCTACTACGGCGGCCTGCGCTTCGATCCCGAGCGCGGCGCGGACGAGGAGTGGGGCGCGTTCGGGGCGCACCGCTTCGTCCTGCCGCGCTTCGAGCTGCTCCGCCGGGGCGACGAGGCGACGCTGGCCTGCAACCTTGTCCTGCCGCGCGACGCGGAGAGGGCCGGGGAGCTGTTGGACGAGCTCGAAGGTCTGACGGTGCCCGAGGGATGGCCCGGCTCCGACGGTCCTCTGCCCACGCCCGTATCGCGCGTGGACCGTCCGGATCGGGCGGGGTGGGGCGAGAACGTACGCTCGGCGCTGGAGGCCTTCGAGGCGGGGAGGATGGACAAGGTCGTCCTCGCGCGCCGGGTCGACCTCGGGTTCGGGGAGGACCTCGACGCGGTCTCGCTGATGGAGACCTTGCGCGAGGCCACCCCCGGCTGCTTCCACTTCCTCGTGGAGCCCGAGGACGGGGCGGCGTTCCTCGGGGCGTCGCCGGAGAGGCTCTTCCGGCGCGAGGGGCGCGGGATCTCGAGCGAGGCCGTCGCCGGTACGCGTCCCCGGGGCGCCTCCGAGGTCGACGACGCGGAGCTGCGCGAGGAACTCCTGGGGAGCGCGAAGGACCAGGCCGAGCACTCCATCGTCCGGGTGAGCATCGAGGAGAGCCTCGGGGCGTTGTGCCGGGAGCTGAAGGTCGAGGACAGGGCCTCCGAGATGAAGCTGGCGCGGGGCCGGCACCTCGTGTCGAGGATACGCGGGATCCTCCGCGAGGGCGTCTCGGACGCCGACGTGCTCGCCGCGCTGCACCCGACGCCGGCCGTGGGGGGCTATCCGAAGGGCGAGGCGATCGGGGAGATACGGGCTCTGGAGCCCTTCGACCGCGGTTGGTACGCCGGACCCATCGGGTGGATCGGGGCCGACGGGGCCGAGTTCGCCGTCGGGATACGCTCCGGGCTCGTGAGGGGCGGCAGGCTCTCGCTGTACTCCGGGGCCGGGATCGTCGTCGGCTCGACCCCCGATGGGGAGTGGGCGGAGATAGAGCAGAAGATCTCGGACTTCACCAGGGTGTTCGGGCTTGACCCCGAAGAGCGCGACGCCCGCGCTTAACCGCCTCTGGGCGGACCTGATCGTCGAGGAGCTCGTGCGCTCGGGCGTCGGGCTCTTCTGCGTGGCGCCCGGCTCCCGCTCCACCCCGATGGTCGCGGCGCTCGCCCGCAACCCCAAGGCCCGCTCCCTCGTCCACTTCGACGAGCGCGGCACCTCGTTCGCGGCCCTCGGGTACGCGAGGGCGACGGGCGCTCCGGCCGCCTGGATCACGACCTCCGGCACCGCCGTCGCCAACGGGCTGCCCGCCGTGGTCGAGGCCTCCGTCGACGGCGTGCCGATGATCCTGCTCACCGCAGACCGCCCGCCCGAGCTCCGCCAGACCGGCGCCAACCAGACCATCGACCAGCCCGACATCTTCGGCGACTTCGTCCGCTGGCGCTTCGACCTGCCCGCCCCGGACCCCGAGATCGACCCCGCGATGGTCCTTACGACCATGGACCAGGCCGTCTACCGCTCCCGCCGCTCCCCCTCCGGCCCCGTCCACCTGAACCTGATGTTCCGCGAGCCTTTCCTGCCGGACGGCGACGACGAACCCACGGGCGGCCCAACCTCGTGGAGAGCGAGCGCCCGCCCCTACACCCGCTACGCGGCCACGAGGCCCGCCGTAGACGACGCGGAGGTGGCGCTGGTCCGGGACGCCCTGGGCCCCGTCGGGCGCGGCCTCGTCGTCGCCGGGCGGCTCCCCTCGCGCGAGCAGGGCGAGGCGGTCGTGGGGCTCGCGGAGTCTCTAGGCTGGCCGCTCCTCCCGGACGTGGGCTCCCAGGTCAGGCTCGGGCCGTCCTCGCCGAACGTCGTCGCCCACTACGACGCGCTGCTGGCGAGCGAGGCCTTCGCGGGCTCGCACGCGCCGGAGGCCGTGCTGCACGTCGGCGGACGCGCGCTCTCCAAGCGCCTCGAGAAATTCCTGGCCGCCGCCCGCCCCGACCCGCACGTCGTCGTGCGCGAGAACCCGTTCCGCCTGGACCCGAGCCACCGCGTCACGCACAGCGTCGAGGCCGACGTAGCGGTTTTCTGCGCCTCCCTGGGCAAGGCGGCGCGGAAGGCCCCGAAGGACGGCTGGCTCTCGTCCTGGCGCGAGGCCTCCGAGGGGGTTGGGCGGACTTTGGATCTCCTGCTCCCGGAGACCGCGGAGCTGACCGAGCCGCTCGTGGCGCGCCTCGTCTCGCGGCACACGCCCGAGGGTCACGGCCTGGTCGTGGGGAACAGCATGCCCATACGGGACCTCGACACCTTCGCCACGACCGACGGCGCGCCCCTCCCGGTCGCGGCCAATCGGGGCGCGAGCGGCATAGACGGCACCGTCGCCACGACCGCCGGCTTCGCCCGCGGCCTCGGCGCTCCGGTTACGCTCGTCCTCGGGGACCTCGCCCTGCTCCACGACCTCAACTCTCTCGCGATGCTCCGCGACCTGCCGGTGACCGTGGTCGTCGTGAACAACGACGGCGGCGGCATCTTCTCGTTCCTGCCGGTCGCCGGGCACGGGGAGCTCTTCGAGCCCTACTTCGGGACGCCGCAGGGCGTAACGTTCGAGGCGGCGGCGAGCATGTTCGGGCTCCCCTACGAGAGCCCGCGCACGGCGGATGAGTTCGTCGAAGCGTACCGGTCGTCCCGCGCCCGGGGCGGCTCGACCGTGATCGAGGTGAAGACCGTCCGCGAGGAGAACCTAGCGCTACACCGCGAGCTTCTGGCGGAGGTCTGGAAGCGCCTCTGATGGGAGCGCTCGTCGGCCCGCTCCGTGCCCCGGTCGGCGTTCGAGGGCCGGCCGAGCAACGCGCTCTCTCCCGCTTCGGTTCGTCTTGGCAGCGCTGAGCTACGCCACTCTCGGAGCCTCCGGAAGGCCGGCCGTCCTCTTTCTGCACGGCTTCATGGGCTCCTCCGGGGACTGGCGGGAGGTCTTGCAGGCGATCGGGGACGAGGCGTTCGCCGTGGCCGTGGACCTGCCGGGGCACGGAGCTTCGCTGGGGCTCCCGCCGGAGGTCTACGCCTTCGAGGGCGCGGCGCGGGCCGTGATCGGCGTGCTGAACGAGCTCGGCATAGATCGGGCGTCGCTCGTCGGCTACTCGATGGGCGGCCGGCTCGCGCTCTACCTCGCGCTACGCCACCCGGAGCGGTGCAGCGGCCTGTTTCTGGAGTCGGCCTCCCCGGGGCTCCGGGACGCGGAGGAGAGGGCTTCGCGCCGCGCCGCCGACGAGGAGAAGGCACGCCGGCTCGAATCCGAAGACTTCGAAACGTTCCTCCGGGACTGGTACCGGCAGCCGCTCTTCGCGTCGCTCGCGCGCGACGAGGGGCTGCTGCGGCGTACGCTCGAGGAGCGCCGTCGCAACGACCCGGCGGAGCTTGCGCGCTCCCTGCGGGGCATGGGGACCGGGAGCCAGCCTTCTCTGTGGGAGGAGCTTTCGGGGCTTCGGGTCCCGGCGCTCGCCGTCGCGGGGGAGTTGGACGAGAAGTTCGTCGGGATTTCCCGGCGCATGGCCGAGCTCGGGCCGTGTATCGAGGCAGCTACCGTGCCCGGCGTCGGTCACAACGTACGCGCCGAGGCCCGGAGGCGTACGCCGGTTTGCTGAAAGCCCGGCTGCGGTCCCTATAATCACCTGCATGACTAACGTTGCGTGGGAGACGGCCGGAGAGTTCGAAGACATCAAGTACCACAAGGCGGAGGGGATCGCCAAGATCACCATAAACCGCCCCGAGGTGCGCAACGCGTTCCGCCCGCTGACGGTGCGGGAGATCCAGGGGGCGCTGGAAGACGCACGCGAGGACCACGAAGTAGGGGTGATCATCCTCACCGGCGAGGGGCCGGACGCCTTCTGCTCCGGCGGAGACCAGAGGGTGCGCGGGGACGCCGGGTACCTCTCGGACCCGAGCGACCCCCGGCGCACCCCCGGCGGCGCCTCGATCGGCCGCTTCGACGTGACGGACCTGCACGTGCAGATCCGTCGCTGCCCCAAGCCCGTCGTCGCGATGGTGGCCGGGTACGCCGTCGGCGGCGGCCACGTCCTGCACGTGGTCTGCGACCTCACGATCGCCGCGGACAACGCGAAGTTCGGGCAGGTCGGGCCGAAGGTCGGCAGCTTCGACGGCGGCTTCGGCGCGTCGGTCCTCACCCAACTCGTGGGGCCGAAGAAGGCGAAGGAGATCTGGTTTCTCTGCCGGATGTACTCGGCGGAGGAGGCGCTCGGGATGGGCCTGGTGAACACGGTGGTGCCGCTCGCGGAGCTGGAGGCGGAGACGGTCCGCTGGTGCCGGGAGATGCTGGATCGCTCGCCCTTCGCCCTTCGTCTCTTGAAGGCGAGCTTCCACGCCCACGAGGACGGTTTCGCGGGCATTCAGCAGCTCGCCCACGACGCGAACCTCCTGTTCTACGGGAGCGAGGAGGCCCAGGAGGGGCGCGACGCCTACAAGGAGAAGCGCAAGCCCGACTTCTCGAAGTTCCCGCGCCGTTCCTAGACTCCAAACCGTGAAGGTTACCGGCTTCGGCCTCTACCGCTTCCGGCTGCCGCTGACCGCCCCCCTCGTGCTCAAGGGCGAGACCGTGCGCCACCGCGAGGGCCTCCTGCTGAGGCTCGACGGGGCGGGCGGCGCGGTGGGCTGGGGCGAAGCGTCGCCGCTCCCGGGCTTCAGCCGGGAGGTCCTGCCCGAGGCCGCGCGGGAGCTTCACGGCCTGGCGGAGTCCGTGGTCGGTCGGGGGGTGCCCGAGGCTCGGCCGGGCGCCGGCCTCGACGGCGCGCCCGGCTTCACGGACGCCGCGCCCTCGGTCCGGTTCGGGTGCGAGCTGGCCCTGTGGAACCTGTACGCGGCGGCTCGCGGCGTGGCGCTGCCGGAGGTCGTCTCCCCGCGCTTCAGGGCGGTCGTGCCCGCGAACGGGCTGCTGGCCGGCTCGCCCACCGAGGTGCTCGGGGGTGCGCGCCGGATGCGGGCGGAGGGCTACGAGGCCGCGAAGCTGAAGGTCGGCGGGCGGCCGGTGGGGGAAGACGTCGCGCTCGTGCGAACGGTGCGAGAGGCCCTGGGCGGGGACGTCTCGCTGCGGCTGGACGCGAACCGGGCCTGGGGTACGCAAGAGGCGCTGGAGTTCGCGCGGGGGATCGAGGGGGTCGGGATCGAGTACCTGGAGGAGCCCCTGGAGGAGCCCGCCGACCTGGGGAGCTTCGCGCGCGCCTGCGGCGTCCCGGTCGCGCTCGACGAGTCGCTGGTCGGGATGGCCCCCGAAGCACTCGGTGCCCACCGCTACGCCGTTGCGGTCGTGATCAAACCGTCCCTGATCGGCGGCCTCTCCCGCGCGCTGGACCTGGCGAACCGGGCTCTGGACCTCGGCATGCGGCCCGTCGTGAGCTCGGCCTACGAGAGCGGCGTGGGGACGGCGGCCCTGGTGGCGCTCGCGGCCGGGATCGGCGACGAGGGGGTGCCGGCCGGGCTGGACACCTACCGGCGCCTCGCCGGGGACGTGATCGAACCGCGCCTCCCCCTACCGGCCCCGCGCATCGACGTCCGGGAGACGGTGGAGGCCGCGCACGACGTCGTCCCCGGAAGGCTCTCCCCGGAGGCAGAGCCCATCGGTTAACATCACCCCGTGAAACGGAGACCCGAGGGACCCACGATCCCCTGCGCGCTGCGCGAGAGCGCCCTCGCCGCGCCGGACGCCCCGGCCATCCTCGGACCCGCCGGCACAATCACCTACGCGGAGCTGGACGGGCGCGTCTCCGCGGCGGCCGGCCGGCTCGCCGACGCGGGTTGCACCCCCGGAGCGCGCGTGGCGCTCCGCATGGAGAAGGACGAACGCTACGTCGTGCTGCTCCTCGCCGCGCTGCGCGCCGGATGCGTCGTCTGCCCGGTGAGCACCCGCGTCCCGCCGGAGGGCGTCCCGGCGCTCCTGCGCGTCGCCCGCCCTTCTGCCCTGGTCTCCGACGTGGAACTCCCCATCCCGGAGACGAAGGGCCTGGCCGTGATGGGGCCGGAGGGGCTCGACCCGGGGGAGACGGAGGGCGCGCGGCCCGGGGAGCATATCCTCGTCCCCACGGATCGTCCGGCCACGATCGTGTTCACCTCCGGCAGCACGGGCACGCCGAAAGCCGCCCTCCACACCGTCGGCAACCACCACTACAGCGCGCTGGGCTCCGGGGAGAACATCCCGCTCGGGCCGGGCGACCGCTGGCTGCACTCGCTGCCGCTCTACCACGTCGGCGGGCTCTCGATCGTCTTCCGGTGCCTCCTCGCGGGCGCGGCGATGTCGTTCCCGGAGCCCGACGTTCCGCTCGGGGAGTCCCTCGCCCAGAGCGGCGCCACCCACGTCTCGCTCGTCGCCACCCAGCTCCGGCGGCTGCTCTCCGAGGAGGCGTCTCTCGGGGCGCTTCGCGCCATTCTGCTGGGGGGCGGGCCGGTGCCGGAGGCGCTCGTGGACGAGGCGCTGGAGCTCGGCCTGCCGATCCACACGAGCTACGGCCTCACCGAGACGTCTTCGCAGGCGACCACCACGCCGCCGGGCGCCTCGCGGGAGGTGCTGCGCACCTCGGGGCGGGCGCTGCCGTACAGGGAGGTCGCGGTGGCGGGGGACGGCGAGATCCTGGTCCGCGGCGAGACGCTCTTCGCCGGCTACGTCGAGGGGGACGGGCTGGACCGGCGCGTCGACGAGGCGGGCTGGTTCCACACGAAGGACCTCGGGGAGCTGGACTCCGGCGGCTACCTGCGGGTCAGGGGCCGCAAGGACAACCTGTTCGTCTCCGGCGGCGAGAACGTACAGCCCGAGGAGATCGAGGAGGCGCTCTACCGGATCGAGGGTGTCGAAGGGGCCGTGGTGGTCCCGGTCCCGGACGAGGAGTTCGGGGAGAGGCCCGTCGCTTTCGTGCGCGCCGGCGACGGCCGTCCCCTGGAGAGCCTCGCGCAGGCCCTGGAGCCGGTCCTGCCACGCTTCAAGATCCCCGTCGCCTTCCACCCCTGGCCCGAACGGCCCGGCCCGGAGGGCATGAAGGTGGACCGCGCCGGGTTCCGGGCGCTCGCCCGGCGACAAGGGGAGCCCTGAGACCGGACGCCCCGGCGCCCGCGATCCCCCCGTTACGCCCGAGCGCGACGCTCGCGGACCGCGTCCGCGGCGCCGATCGCCTGGGCTAGAGCGCGCCCCGATCAGGACGCCGGCGCAGTACAGCAGGCCGAAGACGGCGTGCAGGCCGGCCGTCTTCTTCACGACGGGGTCCAGGAGGTTCGGGCGCGGGAGGCCGCGATGCCGCGCCAGAGCCCGGGGAGGAGGAGGGCGCTCACGACGGCGAGGGCGGCCCCGAGGGGGACGACGCCGAAGGAGATCAGGGCCGCCACCGCGACGTAGGCCTCGAGCAGCAACGCCCGGTAGACCAGGATGCCGCCCGACCTCCCGAAGACGATGGGCAGGGTGCGCCGCCCGCCCCGTCGGTCGGACTCCATGTCGCGGATGTTGTTGGCGAGCAGGATCGCCGCGACGAGACCGCCTATCGGCAGCGCCGCCAGGGGACGCGCCACGGGAGGGCGTCGGCCTGGACCGCGTAGGCGATGACCACGATGAGGACGCCCATGAACAGGAAGACGGCGGCCTCGCTGGCCGCCGTGTAGGCGATGGGGCGCGGCCCGGCGGAGTACAGGTAGCCGCCCAGCGCCGAGAGCAGCCCGAGGGCCAGGATGTCCAGCCCCCGACGAAGACGAGGTACAGCCCGAGCACGGCCGCGAGCGTGTAGCAGAGCAGGGCCCCAGGAGGACGGCGCGCGCGTGTACCCTGCCCTGGACGATGGAGCCCGCGATCCCGACCGCCTCGGCCGTGTCGAGGCCGCGCTTCTCGTCGTAGAACTCGTTGAACATGTTGGTAGCGGCCTGTATGAGCAGGCTCGCCACGAGCATCGCCAGGAAGGGCCCCCACGCGAACGCCCCGTCGGAGAGCGCCAGCGCCGTCCCGAAGAGCACCGGGACGGCCGCCGCCGTCAGCGTGAACGGACGGGCCAGCCAGAACCACTCGGTCAGGGGCGGGCGCCCGGGATGCGCAGAGTTCATGCAGGCTCCATTACGGGGATATTGTAGGGGCTCGGCGACGCCGGCGTCGGCGGATCTCCCGCGGCCTCCCGGCCTCTCGCGCTAGGCGAAGCCCGGGCCCGGCCTGCCCTCCTGCGCGCGGGCCGCTTCGAGCAGGCGTATCACCTCCTCGTCGCCGACCTGCTCGAAGTCCTCGTAGTAGGAGCCGACGGCGTAGAAGTCCGCCGGGGTGGCGAGGACCACGAGCTCGTCCACCTCGGGGCGTAGGAGGTCCGCCGTCCGCGGGGGGCAGACGGGCACGGCGAGGACGAGGCGCCTCGGTACCCGCTGTCTCAGGGCCAGGACCGCCGCCCTCGCCGTCGCACCCGTGGCGAGGCCGTCGTCCGCCAGGATCACCGTCCGGCCCGCCACCTCGGGCTCGGGCCGGTCGCCGCGCAGGAGGCGCAGCCGCCGCTCCACCTCCCGTAGCTCCCCCTCGGCCGCCCTCCTTACGTGTTCCCCGGAGAGCCCGAGCGCGCGGACGATGCGCTCGTTCAGGACCAGCGCGCCCCCCTGGGCCACGGCGCCGATGCCGAGCTCGGGCTGTCCCGGCGCCCCGAGCTTGCGCGCGATCAGCACGTCGAGCGGCGCCCTCAAGCGGCGCGAGATCTCCGCCCCGACCGGCACGCCTCCCCGCGGCAGCGCGAGCACGAACGGTCCCTCGGCTTCGTAGCCGGCGAGGAGCGAGGCGAGGCGTCGTCCCGCGTCCACACGGTCCCGGAAGAGCACCTCTGCCCCGCTCACGCCCTAGGACCCCGGGGTCCCGTCCCCTACGACACGGCTCGTCCGGTCAAGGGGCATAATCCTCGTCGGTCGGGGCCGCGAGCGGGTCGACGATGGGGGCGTCGGGGTCGAACTCGTAGGGCTCGAAGTTGACCGAGCCGCAGTTCGGGCAGGAGAGCTCGTCCTCCTCCTGCACCACGGGGTTCACTTGCGCCCGGTGGTCCGAGAACACCGTCCCGCACACCGAGCAGGAGAATCGCGTATCCGTCACGCCAACCACCTCCACTCGTTCGACCTCCACGAAGACCCTAGACGCGGTCCTGCGCCCCCTCATTCCCGGCCATCCTGGCGCAGTGGGCGCAGCAGAAGAAGGAGCCGCCGGCCTGGACGCCGTGCCCGATCACCTTGACCCCGCAGTGCTCGCAGACGGGGGCCAGGGCGTGTATGGCGCACTCGAAGCTGTCGAAGACGTGCGTCGTACCGGCGGACGTGACCTCGAAGGCCCCGTCGTAGTCGTTGCCGCAAACCTCGCATTGGGCCATCTCGCTACCCCTCTCTCCCGCTCGTCCCGCGACCGTTACCGCTTAGGTTTCCCCGGCTCGCGCCGCCCGAAACGGCTCCTTGCAGGGCCGCCACCGCGCCACGAGGGTTCGGCGCTCCCGGACGGGGGTATAGACCGGGCCATGACGAACGACGGAGGGTTCAGGGAGCTTGTGGGCGTGGAGCTCGTCGAGGCAGAGGAGGGCCGCGCGGTGGTGGAGCTGCGGGCCGGGGACCGGCACCTCAACCCCGGCGGCACCGTACACGGGGGCGCCGTCTCGACCCTCATAGACGTCTCGATGGCCGAGGCGCTGAACCCGATGACCGGCGAGGAAGAGCGGCCGGTTACCATCGAGATCAAGGTCAACTACCTGGAGCCGGGCGAGCCGGGCACGCTCCGCTGCACGGCCTCGGTCCGCAAGGGCGGCGGGCGCATTACCATCGTCGAGGCCGAGGTCGTCCAGCGCGAGAGCGACGAGTTGGTCGCCCTCGCCTCCGGCACCTACACTCGCGTCGGCTAGGGCTCCCCTTCCCGCGGGGTAACCCCGAAGCCCGAGCCTTCCACGATCCTCACCCGGTACACCTCGTCGAAGCCCTCCGTGCGCGAGGGGGGGACGAGCCTCTTGGCGGTGGCGTAGATCGCGACGTCCGGCACCCGCGCCCTCCCCTCCCGGCGCCCGTTGCGCTCCTTCGATGCGCGCGTCTCGGACTCGAAGTAGTAGGCGACGGCGCAGGCCCCGTGCTCGCGGGCCTGCTCGATCAGGGGCGCCCGGTCCTCCGGCGCGGGTTCGTGTTGTCCACCACGACGGAGCGGCCCGAGCGGAGCGCCTCCCGGACGAGTTGGGCCTGCCGGCGGTTCCGGTCCTTGTTGTGGCGGAAGAGGTCCTTGCTGACGTGCGCGTGGGTCCCGGCGAGGCGCTCGCGGTAGAAGGTGCTCTTCCCCGAGGCCTGCAGGCCCACGAAGACGACGAGCTCGACCTCCCGAGGGCTCAGGCCCTCCGGCTCCTCTCCACGAGTGCGAGGTCCACGAAACGGTCCCAGTTCTCGGCGATCCTGCCGGCCATCGCCTGCTCCTCAGCGCGGTTCTCGCGGGCCACCCGGGCCGTCTCCTCGTCCCCGGCGCGCAGGGCCATGCGCTCCAGGATCTCGTACGACGCTATCTCCAGGTGCTCCGTCACGAACGCGTCGCGCGCGTTCTGGACCGGTTTGTCGGCGCGGAAGACGTCGAAGATGCCCTTCGCCTGAGCGGAGGCTATCGCCGAGAAGTTCTTGCCCAGGGAGGCGAGCCCGAGCCCGCCGAGGGCCTCGAGCCGCTCGCGCAGCTTCTCCTGCTGGCGCCGGGACTCCTCCTTGTGGACGCGGAACATCTCCCTGAGCTCCTCGTCGCCCGTCGTCAGGATCACCGAGTCGAGCATCAGCAAGACGTTGCCCTCCAGGGCGTGGACGTTCTGCACGTACTCGATCAGCCTGCCGCGCAACTCGTCGTTCTGCACCATCTCTGCCTCCTTCTTCTCTCGCTCACCCGGTCCGGACCATCCTGAAACGCCCGATGGGGCGCCCCCCGAGCGTCGCCGTCCCGAGCCAGAGGTCCGTCCCCGCCGGCCTGAGCTCGTCCACCCAGAGGCAGAACGGCGGGTCGTAGATCAGGGCGACGTGATCCGCGCGCTCTTCGAGCCGGAACGGCCACCGCAGGAGGGCCCGACGAGGGTCTCGCCCCTCCCCCACGAGCCCGTTTGCGCACCCAGACCATGGGCGGCAACAGACCGCCCACCCGCTCGACCCGCCAGAAGCCGTCGAGGAGGTCCACAGCCCTGCCCCGTCGGGCGCGCTGCGGGTGGCCGGGTCTTCCCGGTACTCCCGAGCGACCCCCCGCCTCCAGTCGCCATCGCCGTCCTCCTCGCGAGCCTGCGGGACGGGCCAGGGGAAGCGTCCCCCCGTAGCCCTCGAAGGCTCTCTTACCCGCCCGCGGGCGCCTCAAGCACGCCTACCGGTGGTTCTCGATCCCGGCTAGGAGTCGTCGTCCCCTCCGACGTCTTCGGAGACCTCCGCGCCGTCCGGGATCTTCTCGCCCCGTAGACGTTGACGTCCGGCGCTATCGTCGCGCCCTCGCCGACGACGACCCTGTCCCGAGGGCGCACCCCCGCCCCAGGCGGGCGCGCGCCCCGATCTCGCAGGAGCGCCCGACGAGGGCGCCGTCGAGCTCCGCCCCCTCGCCGATCGAGGCCCCTTCCGCGACGGTGCTCCGCGCCACGCTCGCCCCCGACGCCACGGAGACGCCGGGCGCGAGCACCGCGTACGGCCCGACCGTGGCCCCGCGGCGACCCGAACGCCCTCGCCGAGGACGGCCGGGCCCTCGATCGAGCCCTCGTCCGCCTCGGCGCCCTCCCCCACGAAGACGCCCTCCCGCTTCCCGCCGCCGGGCGGCCTCACGCCCGGACCTCGCCGTCGAGGACGGCGCGCTGGGCGTCCATGTACTGCTCGATGTTGCCGATGTCCTCCCAGTAGGAGGGGTCCTCCATCACGTAGCCGTAGACGGGGCGTCCCTCGTCGAGGAGCTTGGGGAAGAGCTCCTTGGACCAGTCGTACTCCTGGCCCGCGGGGATCTCCTCCAGCACCCCGGGCTCGACGACGTAGATGCCGGTGTTCGCCGTGTACGAGAAGACCTCGCCCTCGTCCGGCTTCTCCAGGAACCTCTCCACGCGCCCGTCGTCCCCGACGACGACGATCCCGAACTCCGAGGGGTCGTCGACCTTTTTGAGGACGAGCGTCACCTCCGCGCCGCGCTCCTCGTGGAACCGGACGACCGCCCCGAGGTCCACGTCCGTCAGGGCGTCGCCCGAGACCACGACGAACCTCTCCCCGAGGCGCCCCTCGACGTACTTCACCGAGCCCGCCGTCCCTAGAGGCTCCTCCTCGACGGAGTACTCCATCTCCACGCCCCACCGCGAGCCGTCCCCGAAGTGGCCGCGGATAACCTCCGGCATGTACTCCAGGGTGGCGACGACCTTCTCGAAGCCGTGGCGCTTCAGCAGGTTGACGATGTGCTCCATGCACGGGACGTTCACCACGGGGATCATCGGTTTCGGCTGCTCGCTCGTCAGCGGCCTGAGCCTCGTCCCCTGACCGCCGGCCATGATAACGGCCTTCATAGATACCCCTCCTTGAGAGAAACTCTTCGCAACGGGGAAGCTTACCCCTTTCGGAGCCGGAGCATCCGGATAGCGCGCCGGCGGCGGCACGGTTAGGATGGCCGGTGGGTTGAATGGTCTTCGCGGAAGGAGGGGGCGTCGTGGATCTCGGTCTCGGGGGGAAGCTCTTCGTGGTGGGCGGCGCGAGCCGCGGGCTCGGGCGTGCCGTCGCCGAGAACCTCGTGGCCGAGGGCGCACGCGTGATCCTCGTCGCCCGCGACGAGGGCGCCCTCTCCGGGACCGCCCGCGAGCTCGGCGAGGAGGCCCACCCGCTCGCGGCCGACCTCTCGGACCCCCGGAGCGTCGATCGCATAGCGGGGGCAGTCTCCGGGATGGGGGGCGAGCTCGGCGGCGTCCTCGTCAACACCGGGGGGCCGCCGCCCGGGCGCGCGCTGGAGCTGGACGACGATCAGTGGCTCGCCGCCTTCGGGTCGCTCGTAGCGGGGCCGATCCGGCTGCTACGCGCCCTCGTCCCGCTCATGGGCGACGGCGCGTCCGTCCTCTTCGTCACCTCGTCCTCCGTCCGCCAGCCGATCCCGAACCTCGACGCCTCGAACGTCCTGCGCCCGGGCGTCGCCGCCCTGACGAAGTGCCTCGCCCGGGAGCTCGCGCCGCGCGTGAGGGTCAACAGCCTCGCCCCGGGCCGCATCGACACCGAACGGGCCCGCTCCCTCGACGCGTCGGCCGCGGAGGCGCTCGGCATAACGCGGGAGGAGCGGCGCGCGCGGATCGGCGAGACCATCCCGATGGGCCGCTACGGCGAGCCCGCGGAGTTCGGGCGGGCCGCAGCCTTCCTCCTCTCCCCCGCCGCCTCCTACGTGAACGGCGTCTCCCTGCAGGTCGACGGAGGCCTGGTCTCGGCGCTCCCCTGAGGGGGGCTCGGCGGAGACGGACCGAGCTCCGGGGGCGCGGCCGTATCCCCCGAGAAGTCTCGTTTTTGGTGTACTGGTTCACGATGTTGGGGTAACATACGCAGCAACGTTCCTGAGTCGCTTCGCTCTTTGGGGCCATCTGCCCGGGCGTGGCTCGTAGCGTTTCTGCCGCGACGCTCTGTCGCACCCCCATCAGATTACCGAGGTACGTTTCCTGGCGTTGGGTCGGTGCCAACCACTTTTCTGGCATCGGAGGAAAGGTTCAAGGAGAGATGGCTGGCGAGGCGAAGGTCGGCAGGCATCGAGCAAGGGAGGCAAGCAGCATGCAGAACGCACGGGAGAGGGAGAGGCACGAGATAGGTCCGGTGTTCTGGGTCTCGGCGGCGTTCGCGCTGGCGTTCATCTTGTGGGGCGTGATCGGGCCGCAGAGCTTCGGCGCCGTGACGCAGGGGATCTTCGAGTGGGTGGTGGGGAACCTCGGCTGGTTCTACCTGCTGGCGGGGAACTTCTTCCTGATCTTCGTGGTCGTCCTCGCCCTCAGCCGCTACGGCAAGCTCAGGCTCGGGAAGGAGGGCGAGAGGCCGCAGTTCAGCCGCTTCGCGTGGTTCGCCATGCTGTTTCAGGCGGGGATGGGGCCGGCCCTCATCTTCTGGGGCGTGGCGGAGCCCCTCGCCCACTACAACAGCCCGCCCTTCGGGCTCGCCGAGCCCGGCAGCGTGGAGGCCGCCCAGGTCGGGATGCAGTACACCTACTTCCACTGGGCGTTCCACCCGTGGGCGATGTACGCCATCGTCGGGCTCGCGGTCGGCTACTTCAGCTTCCGCAGGGACGAGCCCGGCCTCATAAGCCCCGTCTTCAGGCCGCTCCTGGGCAACCGCGTCGACGGCCCCATCGGCAAGACCATCGACGTCCTCTCGGTCATCGCGGTCCTGTTCGGGGTCGCCGTCGCCCTCGGGCAGGCCGGCCTCCAGCTCACCGCCGGGCTCGGCGAGACCTTCGGGACGCCGACCGGGATCATCGCGCAGATCACCGTCATCGTCGTCACCACCGTGGCGTTCATAATCTCGGCCTCGACCGCGATCGAGAAGGGGATCAACTACCTCAGCCAGATCAGCTTGTACCTGGCCGGCGTCTTGCTCGTCTTTTTCTTGTTCCTCGGCCCCACCGCCACCCAGCTCGGCGCCCTCACGCAGGGCGTCGGAGACTACGCGGGCGGCATCGTGCCGATGAGCATGAGGCTCAACTCCTTCGACCAGGACAACACGTGGCTCGGGAGCTGGACCGTCTTCTACTGGTCGTGGTGGATCGCCTGGTGCCCGTACGTGGGCCTGTTCATCGCCCGCATCTCGCGCGGGCGCACCATCCGCGAGTTCGTCCTCGGCACCGTCCTCGGCCCGAGCGTGGTCACCTTCGTGTGGGTGGCGGTCTTCGGGGGGACGGCCATCTTCCTCGACCGCACGCAGGCGGACGGGCTCGCCGAGAGGGTCGTCGCCGATCCGGCCGCCGGGATGTTCCTCTTCCTCGACCAGTTCCCGCTCGCCCTTCCCCTCTCGATCCTGACGCTCGCCGTGCTCTGGATCTTCTTCGTGGCCGGCGCCGACGCGGGCACCGTCGTCCTGGGAAGCTTGTCCACCGGCGGGCCGCAGGAGCCGGTGCGGTGGATCAAGGTCGCCTGGGGCCTGGCGATGGCGGCGATCGCCGGGATTCTCCTCGTCGCCGGCGGTCTCGGAGCCCTGCAATCTGCCTCGGTCCTGACCGGCGTGCCGTTCGCCTTCATCATGTTCCTTATGTGCATCTCCTTTTTGAAGCACCTCCGCAGCGAGGCCCGCGGAGGGGGCCTCCAGGGGAGCCCGGGCGGCGCGGACGCCGCCCGGGCGAGGGAGGAGGCGCCGTCCACGCGCCGGGCCCCGTCGGGCCGTCCCGCGCCGGGACGCCCCGCGACGGGCTCGACGTTCACGGCCGAACCGCTACCGGACCCTCGCGGGGACGGGACCCCGGGGATCAACGAGCCCGGAACGGGGGGACGATGATCAGGGCCCCCGGGCGGCGGGGGATCGTCCTCGCGCTCGTCGCCCTCCTGCTCGGGCTCACGGGTTGCGGCGCGTCCGGCGCCGGCGATGGAGGCAACGCCGCCGGGGAGAGCGAGAACAGGATAGACGGGGACCAGTTCCGGCTGAGCGGGACGCAGAAGACGGCCCAGTTCGCCGTCGGCTCCGAGGACTTCACCGAGCAGCAGGTCCTGGGGGCGATCACCACCCGCGCCCTCGAGGCCGCCGACGCCACGGTCATCGACCGGACCGGCCTCGGCGGCAACGAGGCGGTGCGCCAGGCCCTACTCGACGAGGAGATAGACCTCTCCTGGGAGTACACGGCGACGGGCTGGCTCGTCCACCTCGGCGAGACGCGCTCCATCTCCGACCCGCGGGAGCTGTACGAGGCCGTCGCCCGTCAGGACCTCGAGGAGAACGGTATAGAGTGGCTCCCACCCGCCCCCGGCAACGACACCTACGCGATCGCCGCCAGCGACGAAACCCTTCAGGAGTTCGACGTCCGCAACATCTCGGACCTCGCCCGGCTCGTCGAGGAGCGCCCCGAGGAGGCGACCCTCTGCTTCAACAACGACGACGGCTTCCGCACCCGCTTCGACGGGCTGCCGGGGATGGAGCGCGCCTACGGGTTCCAGTTCCCCGAGGACAACCTGATCGAGGTCTCCCTCGACGCCGTCTACGGGGCCGCGGCGGACGGCGAGATCTGCAACTTCGGCGTCGTCTTCACGACCAGCGGCTTCATCCAGGAGGAGAACCTCACGCTGCTCGACGACGACAGAGACTTCTTCGCGATCTACAACCCCTCCCTCACCATGCGCAGGGACACGCTGGAGAACTACCCGCAGCTCGAGGAGATGTTCGCCCCCATCGCCGAGAGGCTCGACACCGAGACGCTGCGAACGCTGAACTACGCCGTCGAGGTGGAGGGACGGACCCCCGAAGCGGTCGCGGAGGGATGGCTCCGGGAGAACGGCTTCATAGAGTAGCCGCCCCGAACGCCCGAGCCCTCCGGAACGCGACCCGGCCCCGCCAGCCCCTACGGGCGAGCGGGGCCGGGTCGCTTGCGGTCGCTAGTCGGAGCTCTCCTTGACCTCGATGCGCTGCGGCTCGCGCGCCCGGGCCGCGGCGGCGCCCTTGACGGTGATCTCGACCATGCCGTTGTTGAAGACGGCCTCGATCCTGCTCCCGTCCGTCCCGGGGGGCAGGTTCACGTCGCGCCTGAACTGCCCGTAGAAGAGCTCCGTGACGTAGGGTTCGTGCCCCTCCTCGCGGGGGTCGCCCCTGCGCTCGCCGGAGATCGTCAGCACGTCGTCGCGGAGCGTCACCTCGACGTCCTCCCTGCCGACCCCCGCGAGCTGGACCCGGACCACGAGGTCTTCGCCCCGGGCGAAGACGTCGGCGTTGGGCACCCAGGCGGACGGCGGGGCCCACGGCCGCTCCTCCATCCCGGCCCCGTAACCGCGGGTGCCCACGTAGCGCATCCGATCCCACTCGCTCGCCAGGCCCTGCAACCTGCCGAACAGGTTCGCTTGCCTCTCTTCCATCACCCTCTCCTCCCCGGTTCTCCTCTGCCCGAGACTCACGAGCCCGCGCATCCGGTCGAGCGTCGCGCGGACCCGGCGCTGGTTCCGTGCTACCCAATAAGCGCGCGGGCTACCCGAGGTAGCGCGGGGCGGCGAGGTAGCCCCACATCCCGCGCACGCCCTCCCCTAGACCTCGACCCTGTAATCCAGGCCGATCTCGTCCCCCGGCCGCCCGCGCAGGCCCCAGTCGTGCTTCGGCGTCTCCGTGATCGTTATCTCGAGGTCCGCGGGGTCCAGCCCCAGCTCCCTCCGCGTCCTCTCGAAGAGGAGACGGATAAGGCGCTTCTTCGCCTCGACCGTGCGGCCCTCGAACATGCTTATCTCGACGATGGTGTACCGCGGCGAGCGTCCGGGGGCGTAGTAGAAGTCGTCCGGGTCCATTGGGAAGAAGCGGTGGAAGCGCTTCTCCTCCGGTAACGAGAGCGCGTCCACGACGCACGAGTGGACCACGTCCGAGAGCCTCGCCTTGACGACGGGGTCGAGGTGCTCGCGGAGGCCGTAGATCTTGACCTGGGACATGGGGAGGCCTCCCTGCTTCGCGGGACGGATGGTCGGCGGTCTGGGACCGCGCCCCTCGTGGACGCTCCTGCCGGTTCCCGGGGGCGCCGGCCTCAGAGCCCCGGGATGCGGCCGTTGCGGAAGGCGTCGACGAAGAGCCTGTGGTCGTCGCGGGCGGTCTCGGAGTAGCCCATGCCGAAGTCGACCATCTCCCGGACGAACTCCTCCTCCTTGCCGCCGACCACCCCGACGATCTCGTCCTCCGTCTGGAAGTCCACGAGGGACTGGTCGGAGTCCTCGTCAGAGACGCAGTGAACCTTGGCGGTCGCCCGGCCGAGGTAGTCCAGGACGGGCGCCATCTCCTCGGGCTCGGTAAGGTCCCCCCAGTCGATGTCCTCGACGTAGGGCGAGAGCTCGGAGACGACGAAGCCGACGCCGTCCATCTCGGTGTAGCCGAGCCAGGGGTCGGCGTGGGCCTGGAGCGCCCGCTGGGAGACCGCCGTGCGGTGGCCGTGGTGCCGGAAGTAGTCCTCGATGCGCTCGTCGCTCAGGATCCGGCTGGGCGCGGCGACGTTGCCCTGCTTTATGGAGAGGACCACGTCGTTCTCCAGGGCCTGGGTCGGGCCCTCGACGAGGATGTTGTAGGCGGGGAGCCCGGCCGAGCCTATCCCGAAGCCCTTCCTGCCGACGACGTCCTTCACCTCGTAGGTCAGGCTCCGGAAGCGCTTCTCCTCGGGGATCGTCTCCAGGTACTTCTCGTAGGCGGCCCGCACCGCCTCCCGCTCGGCCTCGCCGAGCTCGCGCACCCCGCGGCCGCGGCGGAACCGCCGGTCGAAGCTCTCGTCGACGAGGGTGGTCCTGTCGAGCAGGTCGACGCGGGTGTTCAGCCGAGTCTCCTGCAATATCCGGTGGACGTGACCGTCCGTGGTCTCCAGCCGCAGCGAGTACTCGTGGTCGCGGTCGCTGTCGACAAAGAAGCGAACCTGCTCCAGGTACGCTCTCACGTAAGACTCGATCAGGCTCGCGATGTTGGCGTCCGAGATCGCCTTCGTCCACGCCAGCAGGGCGACGCTCGCGACCATCCGCTTGATGTCCCACGTGAAGTGTCCGAGGTAGGCCTCGTCGAAGTCGTTTACGTCGAAGACGAACACCCCGTCGCCGGCCATGTAGGTGCCGAAGTTCTCCGCGTGCAGGTCGCCCTGGATCCAGATGCGCCCCGTACGCTCGTTCGCCCACGAATCCTCCACCCCCTTCATGTCCGCGTAGAAGAGCGGCGCGCTGCCGCGGTAGAACGCGAACGGGTTGGCGGCCATCTTCCGGAACTTGCTCCGGAACGCGTCCGGGTCCGCGTTCATCAGCTCGGAGAACGCCTCCACCAGCACGTCCACGATCTCGGCCTGCCGCTCCTCGGGTGACTCGTGATGCACCGGCTCTACGCTCGTGGACATGGTTCCCCTTTCGTCGTCGGACACTGGGGCGAACCTACCCGTTCTGCGGCACGCCCAACGCCGCGCCGGCTTCATCCCCGCGTGGCAACCCCCGCAGCGCTACCGGACGACGGGGTTCAGGAGCGGCCGAAACCCGGTGATCCGGCACCCGGCCACGTCGCCGTCCCGTATGACCACCGCCCCCGGCGTCCCCGTCGAGATTATGTCGCCCGGCAGCAGCGTCATGACCCGCGAGTGGAACGCGACGAGCCAGTACGGGGAGAAGGTCATGTTCAAGACCGTGTTGGCGCGCAAGACCTCGCCGTTCAGGACCGTGGAGACCTCCAGCCCTTCGACGCTCTCCACCTCGTCGGGCGTCACGAGCTCGGGGCCGAAGGAGAAGAACGTGTCGAAGCTCTTGGAGCGCGTGAGGTAGCGGGGGTTGCGGCGCAGGATGTCCTCGGCGGTCATGTCCAGCACCGTGGCGAACCCCGCGACGAACCGTGGCGCCTCCTCCTCGGAGACGTCCCTCGCCTCGCGTCCGATCACCACGGCGAGCTCCCCCTCGGCCGTCACGCGCTCGGACTGGGGGGGCAGCACCACCTCGTCCCCCGGCCCGATGACCGTCGTGTCCGGGCGCATGAAGCTCGCGGGCTCGCCCGTGGGGGCGGTCTCGGAGAGGTCGCCTGCGTGCTCGACGTAGTTCAGCCCGATCCCCCAGATCTTGCGCGGACGCCTGTACAACGGCCCGGGCTCGACCCCCTCCGGAGGGACGGCCCTCCCCATGACCTCCCCCCGATCGTACAGGTCCTTCAACTCGTGGAAGCGCCCGCTCTCCAGGAGCGAGAAGAGGTCCGCTCCGCCTCCCCCGAAGCCGTCGAGCCCGCCCACGGGCACCGGGCCCTCCGGCGTGACGATCGCCGCCGCCTCCCGCCCGTCCCTGCATATCGTCGTCAGCCGCAACCCCTAGCTCCTTCTCCCCGTGGGACGTTTCGTCGCCTTCTCGGCGGCGCGTTCGGCGACGCTCTCGCCGATCGGGAGACAGGCCGTGGCGGCGGGCGACGGGGCGTTCAGGACGTGGACGGAGCGCTCGCCCTCCACGATCAGGAAATCGTCGACGAGGGAGCCGTCCGCCTTCAACGCCTGCGCCCGGACCCCGGCCTCGGCCGGGACCAGGTCCCCCTCCCTCACCTCCGGGACGAGCTTCCGCAGGGAGCGCACGAACGCCCCCTTGCTGAGGGAGCGGAAGACCTCGCCGGCGCCCGTCCACCAGTTCTTCGCGGCGAGGCGCCAGAAGGCCCCGTAGCCGAGGATCTCGGCGAGCTCTTGAGGGTTCACGTCCGTCTTCCGGTATCCCTCGCGGGCGAGGCCGAGGACCGCGTTCGGCCCCGCCTCGACGCCGCCCTCGACCATGCGGGTGAAGTGGACGCCGAGGAAGGGGAACGCCGGGTTCGGGACCGGGTAGATCAGGCCGCGCACGAGCGACCGCCGCTCCCGCGCGAGCTCGTAGTACTCGCCGCGGAACGGCACGATCTTCGCCGGTGGCGCCACCCCGGACATCGCCGCGATCTGGTCGCTGTAGAGTCCGGCGCAGTTGACGAGCGTTCGCGCCCGAACCGTCCCGCGGCTCGTCCCGATCTCCACGGCCCCGTCCCGCTCCGAGATGCCCGTCACCCTCGTCCCCGCCCGAAGCTCCCCGCCCGCTTCTGCGATCTCGTCGGCGAAAGCCCTCGCGACCCCGACGTAGTCCACGATCCCGGTCTCGGGCACCCGGAGGGCGGCGACGCCCGCCGCATGCGGCTCGATCTCCCCGAGCTCCCCCGGCCCGATCTTCTCGACCGCGAGCCCGTTCTCCCGCCCGCGCTCGTGGAGGTTCTCGAGGAGCGGCACCTCGCGCCGCTCCGTCGCGACGATGACCTTGCCGCAGATCTCGTGCGCGATGCCGTGCTGCCGGCAGTACTCGACGAGCGCCGAGGCCCCCTCACGGCAGAAGCGCGCCTTCAAGCTCCCCGGCTTGTAGTAGACGCCGCTGTGGATGACCCCGGAGTTGTGGCCGGTCTGGTGGCGGGCCCACGAGCCCTCCTTCTCCAGCACCACGACCCCGGCACCCGGGTGCCGCCGGAGCAGGGCGCGGGCCGTCGAGAGCCCGACGATGCCGCCCCCGATCACCGCGAAATCGTGCACCCCGCCTCCTTCCCTTGGCTCCCATGATAACAACCCCCAGGCGTCCCTATACTGCCCCACACGGGACGGGAGGAACGAACATGGAACGGCTTCACGGCGTCTGCACCATCGCGCTCACCCCTTTCACGGAGGACGGGGACGTGGACGAAGGGGCATCGCCTCCCTCTCGTCCCTCTACCTCGACGCCGGGGTCCACGGCGTCACGGTCCTCGGGATCATGGGGGAGGCCCACAAGCTCTCCGACGCCGAGCGCACGAGCGTGATGCACGGCTACCTGCGGGCGGTCGAGGGACGCGTCCCCGTGATCGTCGGCTGCTCCGCCCCGGCGACCCGCGTCGCGATCGAGCGGGCGCGCGAAGCCGAGGAGGCCGGGGCGGCGGCCGTCATGGTCGCGCCGCCGAACAACGTGCGGAACCTCGACCTCGTCTTCGAGCACTACCGGCGCGTCGCCGGGAGCGTCGGGCTCCCCGTCGTCGTCCAGGACGAGCCCGTGAACACCGGCGTCACCATGCCCGCGCCGTTCGTCGCCAGGGTGATGGACGAGATCGAGAACTGCCGCTACGTCAAGCTCGAAGAGGCGCCGACGACGATCAAGATATCGGCCCTCCTCGACGGGATACGGGACGAGGAGAAGAAGCGGGGCATCTTCGGCGGGCTCGGCGGGATGTACTTCTACGAGGAGCTACTCAGGGGCGCCTCGGGCATCATGACCGGCTTCGCCTACAGCGAGGTCCTGGTGGGCACATACGATCTGTTCGCGAAGGGGCAGAGGGAAGAGGCGCGAGACTTCTTCTACCGCTACCTGCCCCTGATCCGGTTCGAAGCCCAGCTCGGCGTCGGCGGCGTCGGCATCCGCAAGGAGGTCTTCAAGCTGCGCGGCGCCATCTCCTCGTCCCACGTCCGCTTCCCCGCCCCGGCCCTCGACGAGAGGACGCTGCGGGAGCTCAGCGAGCTGGTCGCCCTTCTCGGCCTGGGACGACCCTAGCGGCCCCTTCCGCCGGCCGTACCTCCAGGACGACGCGCCCGATCTCCTCCTCGAAGGGTCGTAGCAGCGCAACCCCTAACCGGTACTTCTCCCGAAGGGCCTCCTCGAAGCGCCCGGTCTCCTCGTCCGCCACGTCGCGGGCGATACCCTCGACGCCCTCCCCCCTCGGCGCGCCCCAGCCCGTCGCCGGCGTCACGACCACGCGCGGGTCGTTGCGGATGCGCTTCATCTTGCCGGAGTCCGGTGACGTCGTGAAGTAGAGCCTGCCGTCCACCGGTACGAACCACAAGGGCGTGGTCACCTCCTCCCCGCTCCGCCGGAACGTCGTGAGGTTCACGTAGCGCCGCCCTTGGAGATACTCGAACCCCTCCGACCCGTCCCACTCGCTCCTCCCCAACCCCAGCACCCCGACCGCCGCGCGCCCCGCGGCGAACGCCCCCGCCGCCACCGTCACCGCCGCGAGCGCGGCCCCCGCCTTCGAACCCCTCTTCGCCACTCGACCTCCTCCCGTACCGTTTCGTCCTTCTACGCACCCGGGGCGCGGCGGTTTCCGGCGCTCATCGAGGTTCGGGGACGCGCGATAAGCGCACCATGCGTCCCCGCGAGGTCAACGCTGCCGAGCAGGAGACACGCTCGGGTCGCGGAACCTCGCCCACGAAGGGGCGTCGGTTGCAAGGAGCGGGACTCGGGGTCCGGCCCCTAGTCGGCCCGGTTGGTCTCCCCGACCGGGGCGGACCTCCCCGCGAGGCGTCCCCCGATAAGGTGGACGACGATCCCGAGGGCCAGCACGCCCAGCCCGACCGCCACCCAGAAAGGCTCCAGGTAGAGGAGCAGGACGCCCGCCGCGCCGCACAGGACGCGCTCGGGGAGGCGGGCCGGTCCCATAAGCCACGCGCCCGTCGCGACGGCGAGGGCGCCCACGGCGAGCGCCGAGACGAGGAAGGTCAGCGCGATCTGGAGCGCCGAGCCCTGCAGGAGCAGCGCCTCGCCGTTCGGGGAGAGGACGAAGGCGAAGGGGACGAGGAAGGCCGGGAGGGTGTACTTCCACGTCATCATCATCGTCTTGAAGGCGTTGCCGCCCGTGATCGCCGAGGCCGCGACCGCCGCGAGCGCCGTCGGCGGGCTGACCTCCGAGAGCACCGCGTAGTAGAAGATGAACATGTAGGCGACGAACGGCGCCACCCCGAGCTCCGTGAGCGCGGGGCCGATGATCACCGACGCGATGATGAACGATGCCGTCACCGGCACGGCGAGGCCGAGCAGCAAGACCGCGAGCGCCGAGTAGAGCGCCGTCAGGGCGAGGCTCCCGGCCGCGAGCCCGATGATGACGCTGCTCAGCTTCAGCCCGAGGCCCGTCAGCGTCACGACGGCTACGATGATCCCGGCCGCCGCCGTCGTCGCCGCGACCGGCAGCACCCCCATCGCCCCCGCGACGAGCGCGTCGTAGACCCGCCTCGGCCCCATCCTGTGCGCGGGGTCGAGAAACGAGAGCAGAAACGCCGCGATCGTCGCGTAGAAGACCGCCCGGAACGGCGAGAACCCGAGCGCCATGAGCCCCACGATGAGGAACAGCGAGCTGAAGTGGTAGCCGTAGCGGAAGAGCAGGCGCCCCAAAGGCGGCGTCTCCACCTCCACGCCGCGGGTGCCGAAGCGCCGCGCGTCGGCCTCGATGGCCAGCACGATCCCGAGGTAGTACAGCAGCGACGGGATGACGGCGTACAGCAGCACCGTCAGGTAGCTCACCCCGAGAAACTCGGCGATGATGAACGCCGCCGCCCCGAGCGTCGGGGGGGAGAGGATCGCCCCTATCCCCGCCGCCGCGAGCACCCCGCCACCCTCGACCCTCGGATAACCGCCTCTCTGCAGGATGGGCCACGCCACCGAGCCCAGCGTCACGGTCGTCGCCGTGCCCGAGCCCGAGACGGTCCCGAGCAGGAAGCCGGCGAGGGTCGTGGTGCGCCCCGGGCCGGTCCGGGAGCGTCCGAAGGCGGCGAAGCTCACGTCGATAAAGTACTTGCCGGCCCCCGAGTACTCCAGGACGGCGCCGTAGATCGTGAACAGGACGATGTACGTCGCGGCGACGTCGAGCGGGACGCCGAAGAGCCCCTCGAGCCCCATGTACGTCTGCCCGATTATGCGGTCGGGGCCGTAGCCCGAGTGCCCGATCACGAACCCCGGCGGTATGAGCGCCCCGAGGTACGCGTAAGCGATAAAAACCACGCAGACGGCGGGGAGGATCCAGCCGACCGTCCGCCGCGTCGCCTCCAGGACGAGCAGGATGGTGATCGTCCCGAAGACGAGGTCCAGGGGGTCCGGGCTCGCCGCCCGCCGGATAAACTCGTCGAAGACGACGAGCGTGTACCCGAGCGCCACGACCGAGAGCAGGGCGAAGAGCCAGTCGGTTACCCCGGGGTTGTCCGGGCGCTCCTCGTCCCCTTCGGCCCTCCCGCCGGAGCCCCATGCCCGGTAGAGGACGAAGGTCATCGCGAGAGCGACGGCGAGGAAGCTCGTGCGGTAGAGCTGCTCGGGGAGCGGGTCGAGCACCCAGTAGAGCGCGTAGAGGGAGAGCAGGGCCCCCGCGACCGAGAGTGAGCGCTTGGGGAAGCCCGTGAGGCGGCGAGCCGGCTTCTCCGACTCGAACTCCTCGAGCAGGTGGTCCGTTCGGACGGGTGCGCCCGTCGTCAGGGTACTTCCGTCCGGCCGGTCCTCGCGCGAATCGGTCAAGACCAGGTCTCCTTTCTCCGCCCGAGGGCGATCCCCGGGGCCAGAATAGTCCTGGCCCCCCACCCAGTCAAACGACGGTAGCGCCGGCCGGACCCCGGGGCCGTTTCCTTGCCGCGGACGCGGGCCGTCCCTAAGATGCCCCGCGACGGCACAGCAGAGGGAGGGCGGGGCGTGGCGGATCTCGAATACGCGGTCGAGAACGGGGTCGGGACTATCCTGCTGAACCGCCCGCACCGCAAGAACGCCTTCACGACGGAGATGGTCGACGAGTGGGCCGAGGTCCTGCGCGGCGCGAGGACGGACGATCGGGTGGGCGCGATCGTCGTGACCGGGGCCGGGGACGCCTTCTGCTCCGGCGGCGAGCTCGAAGGGCTGGCCCCCGGCGAGGAGGGCCCGACGACCTACGAGCGCAAGGCCTTTCTGACGGACCACGTCCATCGCGTCGCGTACGCGTTGGAGGATCTGGACAAGCCCGTCATCGCGGCCGTCAACGGCGTCGCCGTCGGTGCCGGCATGGACATGGCGCTCATGTGCGACATGCGCTTCGTCGCCCGCTCGGCCCGCATGAGCGAGGGCTACATCAAGGTCGGCCTCGTCCCCGGCGACGGCGGCGCGTACTGGCTGCCGCGCCTCGTCGGCACGGCCAAGGCGATGGAGCTCCTGCTCACCGGCGACTTCGTCGACGCCGAGGAGGCGCACAGGATAGGGCTCGCGAACCGGGTCTTCGACGACGCCGACCTTATGCGGGAGACGCGCAGCTTCGCAGAGAAGCTCGCCGCCGGACCGCCCAGGATAACGCGCATGATCAAACGCGCCGTCTACCAGTCTGCCAGGAGCGACCTTCGCACGAGCCTCGACCTGATCTCCTCGCACATGGCCGTCGTCCAGTCCATGGAGGAACACACCGAGGCCTTCAACGCCTTCCGCGAGAAGCGCCCCCCGAACTTCGAAGGCCGCTAGAAGCGAAGCTAGCGCAAGGCCGCCCACGCCTCCGTAAAGACCGTATCCTCCTCCACCCGCAAGGTCAGGTGTAACGGGCCGTCCTCCGCGAAGAGCGGCAAGCTCTCGCCCCCACGACGAGGGTCTTGCGGCCCTCTGCCGTCCCGATCAGGGGCAGCTCCTCGAAGCGTTGCTCCCGGTCCGGGCGCAGGTTCAGCCAGCGCCCGTCGGCGCTCTTGCGGCCCCGGATGGCGTAGTAGTCGAGCACCCCGTCGTTCGTGGAGGAGATCTCCACGAGCGCGAAGCCCCCGCCGTCTTCCGCGACGAACCGCTCCACCGCCGGCGCCCGGTAGTACGAGTGGACGTACTCGATCTGGAACCCCCCGGAGCCCGGCAGCTCCTCGCGCGCCACCACTCGTCCGTCCTCCCCGCGCGCCACCACCGAAGACCCCGTCTCCACGAGAGCCCCGGCCCCGAGCAGGGCGAGGGCGACGACAACGGTGGCCGTCAGGAGCTTCAAGCCGCGCCGCCTACCCGCTCGCAACACGGCGGCGGCCGGCCCAAACCTCGAACCGGCCGCCGCTCGCGAGCACCTTGCGGCCCGGGGTTAGCCGGCCTCGTCGAAGTAGCGCTGGGCGCCGGGGTGGAGCTCCAGGGGCGCGACCTCCTGGGCCCTCCCGACGTCGAGGTTTCTGGCCTCGGGGTGGACCCTCTCCAGCTCGGCCTTGCGGTCGAAGAGCAGCTTTGTGACCCCGTACGCCGTCTCCTCGTCCATCGACTCGTTCACGACCAGCAGGTTCGGGACGGCGATCGTCGGCACCTCCTCGTCGAAGCCCTCGTAGGTGCCGGCCGGTATCGTCGCCTCCTTGTACGCCTCGCCGTACTGCTCCCGCAGGGCGCCCGTGTACTCGGCCGTCGGGATCAGGACGACCGGGTCGGAGGTCGCGAGGTCGGTCACGGAGCTTGTCGGCAGGCCGCCGGACCAGAAGAAGGCGTCGATGGTCCCGTCCCTTATGGCGGCGACGGAGTCCTCGACGCTCAAGGGCTGGCGCTCGATGTCGGAGTCGGGGTTTATGCCCGCGGCCTCCAGGATGCGCAGCGCTATCACCTCGGTCCCGGAGTTCGGGGAGCCGAGGGAGACCCTCTTGCCCCGCAGGTCCTCAATACTTTGTATCCCCGATCCTTCGAGGGCGACGACCTGGGTGTAGTTGTCGTAGAGCTGGGCGAGGGCTCTGGCGGGGACGGGCTCCTCGAAGCTCTCCCTCCCCTCGACGGCGTCGCTCGCGGTGTCGGCGAGGGAGAAGGCGATGTCGCTGTCCTCGTTGCCTATGAGCGTCATGTTGTCCACCGAGGCCGAGGTGGACTCGGCGGACGCCTCGAACCCCTCGAGGTTCTGCGAGATCTGCTCGGCGATGCCGCCGCCGTACACGAAGTAGACCCCGCCCGTCCCGCCCGTCGCGATGGAGAGCCGCTGCCCGCTCCCGGGCGCGCCTCCCCCGCTGCAGGCCGCGAGCAGCCCCAGGACGAGCAGCGCCGCCAGAACCGCCGGGGCCGTCCGCGCGGCGCGCGGCACCCCGTCCCGAAGAAGCCTCCGCATGCAACTCCCCTTTCCCTTCTCCGTAGAGACCGGCCCCCCGAGGAGAGAAGATCCATCCCCGATCGCCTCCGGTCCACCCTTTTCGGGACTATATGGGCGCCCCATACCCGGGTCAAATCGGCCCGCCGGGGCCGGTTGCGACGGTCGGCGCCCCGTGAAAGAATGGCCCCCGCGGGCCGAGCCGCCGCAGGAGTTGGGGACTCTGTGCGGGCGCCCGAACCTTCGGGGACGCGTCCCCGTCGCGCGAGGTGGCGAGAACACCACAGAGGCCAAGAGGAGGTCAACGCATGGACTTCGAGTACTCCGACAAGGTGCAGAAGCTCCGGACCGAGCTCATGGAGTTCATGGACGAGTACGTCTACCCCAACGAGGGGACCTACCACGAGCAGGTCTCCGAGGCGGAGAACCGCTGGGAGACCCCCCCGATCATGGACGAGCTCAAGGAGAGGGCGAAGGCGGCGGGGCTCTGGAACCTCTTCCTGCCGGAGTCCGAGTTCGGGGCCGGGCTCTCGAACCTGGAGTACGCGCCGCTCTGCGAGATCATGGGCCGCAGCCTCATCGCCCCGGAGGTCTTCAACTGCAACGCCCCGGACACCGGGAACATGGAGGTCCTCGCCCGCTACGGGAGCCCCGAGCAGCAGGAGAAGTGGCTCAGGCCGCTCCTCGACGGCGAGATCCGCTCGGCCTTCTGCATGACCGAGCCCGACGTCGCCTCCTCCGACGCGACGAACATCCAGGCGAGGATAGAGCGGGAAGGCGACGAGTACGTCGTGAACGGGCGCAAGTGGTGGTCGACGGGCGCGGGGAGCTCGCGCTGCAAGATCTCCATCTTCATGGGCAAGACCGACCCCGAGGCGAAGCGCCACGAGCAGCAGTCCATGATCCTGGTCCCCCTGGATACCCCGGGTGTGACGATCGAGCGCACCCTCTCGGTCTTCGGCTACGACGAGGCGCCGCACGGGCACGCGGAGATCTCCTTCCAAGACGTGCGCGTCCCCGTCGAGAACATCCTGTGGGGCGAGGGGAAGGGCTTCGCCATCGCGCAAGGTAGGCTCGGGCCGGGGCGCATCCACCACTGCATGCGCCAGATCGGGGTCGCCGAGAGGGCCCTGGAGCTTATGTGCGACCGCGTCAAGAGCCGGGAGGCGTTCGGCAAGAAGCTCTCCGAGCAGGGCGTGATCATGGAGTGGATCGCCGACTCCAGGATGGAGATCGAGCAGTCGAGGCTCCTGACCCTGAAGGCCGCGGACATGATGGACAAGGTCGGCAACAAGGAGGCGAAGTCCGAGATCGCCCAGATCAAGGTCGTCGCCCCGAACACGACCCTGCGCGTCCTCGACCGCGCCATCCAATCCTTCGGCGGCGCCGGCGTCTCGGGCGACACCCCGCTCGCCGCCTTCTGGGCCGAGTCGCGCATCCTCCGCCTCGCCGACGGCCCCGACGAGGTCCACCGCGCCGCCGTGGCGAAGCTGGAGCTCAAAAAGGAGCCCGCGGCGGTCGTCACGGAAGAAATCTCCAAGTGGTAACGAGAGAAACACCGGGGCTTTAAGCGAGATTCGATCAGCCTCCGTCACCGAGGGGCCCGGCCGGGAAACTCCGGCCGGGCCCCTCGTGGTCTTCGCGGCGGCTTGAGGAGGCGAGTCTCGCGGCGCCGGCCGCTCGAACGGGTCATAATGGCGGCCGGGGAAGGGCCGGCGGGGGAAGGCGGCGTAGGGACCGCGAAGAGGAGGAGCGGGAATGTCCACCCAGATCAACACGGTGACGGGGCCGATCTCGTCCGACGACCTCGGCAAGACCCTCATGCACGAGCACTTCTTCTTCGGCTACCCGGGCTACCAGGGCGACAGCCTCGGCTACAGGACCCGCGAGGAGCTGGTATCTCTGGGCGTCGAGGTGGCCGAGCGGGCGAAGTCTCAGGGCGTGAAGACCGTCGTGGACGCGACGCCGAACGAGTGCGGCCGGGACCCGGAGCTGCTCCGCGAGGTCTCCGAGAGGACGGGCCTCCAGATCGTCTGCTCGACCGGCTACTACTACGAGGGCGAGGGGGCGACGGCCTACTTCAAGTTCCGCGCGGCTCTAGGCCCCGCCGACGCCGAGGTCGAGGAGCTGATGATGACCGAGCTCACCGAGGGCATCGGGAACACCGGCATCAAGGCCGGCGTCATCAAGCTCGCTTCGAGCAAGGACGTCATCACGGACTACGAGAAGATGTTCATGCTCGCGGGGGCGAAGGCGCAGACGGCCACGGGCGTCCCGATCATCACGCACACCCAGGAGGGGACGATGGGCCCCGAGCAGGCCGCCCTCCTCGTCGAGGCCGGGGCGAACCCGGACCAGACCATGATCGGGCACATGGACGGCAACACCGACGTCGCCTACCACATGGCGACCCTCGCCCACGGCGTGAGCGTCGGCTTCGACCGCTTCGGCATCCAGGTCCTCGTCGGCGCCCCGATGGACGCCGCGCGCGAGGCCACCCTGATAGGGCTCCTCGGGATGGGGTACGGTGAGCGCATCATGCTCTCGCACGACACCGTCAACATCTGGCTCGGACGCCCGCTCGTCATGTCCGACGAGGTCGCCGAGCTCCTGAAGAACTGGCACATAACCCACCTCTTCGAGAACGTCGTCCCGGTCCTCAAGAACGCCGGCGTAGACGACGCGCGCATCGACGCCATCTTCACCGAGAACCCGAAGAGGCTCTTCGACCCGTCGTCGGCCCCCTCGACGGCGAGCCGACAGACGGCGGGGACGGCCGGCTCCTGACCGGGAAGCCCCCCGAAGACCCGCTCCACCTCGTCCTCCTCGGCATCAAGTACGAGTCGGCGAAGCTCGGCGGCGTGGACGAAGCGGCGCTGGCGAGGATAGAGGAAGGGGCCCGCGCGGAGGCCGGGGAAGGCTGGAAGGAGGACCCGGCCGTCCTCCGGGGCCGCAACGCCACCCGCGCCGAGCACGGGCTTCCGCCCGTCGGCGAGAGCCCCGGACCACCCGCGGGACCCGCGCCGGGGAAGCGCCCGCTGTGGCGCAGGATCCTCGGCGGATAAGGAGCCGAGCGATGCTCTACAGAAACTCTGCCACGCAGGAAGAGTTAGACGCCCAGTACAACCTGCGCGCCATGATCCCGGAGGCCGCCACGAGGTACGAGGAGTTCTGCGAGCGCGAGAGCCGCAAACTCCGCGCCGAGATGGACCACCGCCTCGACGTCCCCTTCGGCCCGACGCTGGCGGAGCACGTGGACGTCTACCCGGCGCCGGGCGGCACGGGAGCGCCCGTCCTCGTCTACGTTCACGGCGGCTTCTGGGTCCTTCGGACGAGCAAGGAGTTCGGCTTCGTCGCCCGCGGCCCGGCCTCACGGGGCGTGGCGACCGTCGTCACCAACTACGCCCTGGCCCCGTCGGTGACGATGGGCGAGATGGTGCGCCAGACCCGCGCCGCGGTCGTGTGGGCCTACCGCAACGCGGAGGGCTTCGGCGGGGACCCGTCGCGGCTGCACGTCGCCGGGCACTCGGCCGGCGGCCACCTCGTGGCGACGCTCGCGATGACGGACTGGGAGGGCGAATACGGCCTGCCGAAGGATCTCGTCAAGAGCGTGACCGCCATCAGCGGCCTCTACGACCTCTCGCCCTTCCCGTACACCTTTCTCCAGCCCAAGCTACAGTTGAGCGCGAGCGACGTCCTCGAGTACAGCCCGATCCTGCACGTCCCCGACGAGGCCCCTCCCCTGCTGCTCCCGTACGGCGAGAGGGAGACCGACGGGTTCAAACGCCAGTCGGAGGACTTCTACGGGGCCTGGAAGGCGAAGGGCCTCGACGGGGCTATCCTCCCCATCCCAGGCAAGGACCACTTCGGCATCCTCGACGGCTTCCTCGACGCCGGAAGCCCCCTGCTCTCGCCGATCCTGAAACGCATGGGCGTTCGGTAGAATCAAGGCGCAAGCGTTTCTCCCATCCCGGAAGGCGGCGGAGTAGTGGCGATAGAAGTGAACGGCGGGGTAGTGGTGCGCGAGCGCGGTACGGTCGTCACCTACCGCCAGAAGTGCGACGAGTGCGGCTACACCTACGACTACGACAAGACCACCATCGTCCCGGCGTACTCGACCCGCAGCGCCCGCAACTTCACCTGCCCGGAGTGCGGACACTACCAGGAAGTCTCGATGCGTCATTACTACGATCCGAAGAAGGACCCTCCCAAGCCCAGGTGAGATCTATGCCCTCATCCCCGTAGCCGAAGACGGAGAGGTTCAGCATCTTGTAGACCCGGTGGTGCTCTTCGGGCAGCAGGGCGTCTAACTGCTCGGGGATAATCCTCGCGTAGGATGTCAGTAGGGCATCTCGGTCGCGCTCGAGTTCTCTTATGCGGGACTGCCTGTTCCTCAGGTGCTCCAGCTCGGACTCGGCGGTTTCGGTGGCTCGGGTCAGGTCGCGCACCTTGGACTAGTACCGACCCTTGTCCAGTTTCTCGTCCAAGTACAGGTCTAGGAGACGGTCCTTCTGGCGCTCTACTTCGGAGAGCCGCTTGATCCAACTCCGCTCTTCCTCTTCAGGATTGCGGCTCGACGCAGCTTGCTCCCGAGACAGATCTCGTCCAAGCCCGCACGCAGCCGTTCCGGGTCCTTCAGGACGCCGGAGACGAAGTTCCAAACAGCAGCCTCCGTCTTCTCGGCGCGGAAGTTCTTGCTCATGGTGCACGCCCCCACGCCACGCCCGTACCTACGGGTGCAGCGGTAGTAGCGCGCGTCGCGCCCGGTGATGTGGTTGGTGCCCATGGCGACGCCGCACTCGCCGCAGCGCATGACGCTGCCGGTCAGCTCCCAAAAGTATCTGCCGGCGTTGGAGCACTTCTTGTTCTCCTTGATGGCATTCCTGGCCGCCAATACAAGGTCCCTCAGGATACCGGAATCGGGCACCGGGACGCCGGTCCACTCCTCGCGCGGGACGTCCACGCTGTTTCGGACCTTCGGGTAGCTCTTTTCGCCGTTGCTCTTCACCCTGACCTCGCGCGTCGTCGTATGACGCTGCGGGCCGTACCACCAGACACCGTAGGAGGCAGACGGGTCGAGGCTTGCGGCGGCTGCGGGGAGGACTCTATGCGAGAGATTTCCCCGAAGCTGTGCGGCAGGTAGACATAGCTCAGTATGCGACTCCTTACGAATTGCCGACTCCACAACCGCCCGCCCTTCGGAGCCGAAATTCCCTCCGCTTCAAGAGCCTTGCAAACGGCGTTTATGGTCATACCCTCGGCGCCGATCATTCTGACGATACGATGCACAATGGCCATGTTCTCCTCGTCGACCTCATAGTGGTTTCGAGATCGTCGAAGCGGAATCCTTAGTCTGGTGTGGGGCCGGCCACGATCTTGCCCTCCTGGGCCTTGCGCCTCTTCCCGCGGCGCATACGGTCCACGATAATAATGCGCTCGTACTCCGAGAAATCGTCGAGGATGTTGTCCGCTAACCTCCCGACCGGCGAGTCGTCGGTCTGGCTATTCAGGGCTACGAGCCTCACCCCATGCCTATCGAACTCCCTCCTGAGATGCCTAGTGATATTCCCGCGGGCCCACCGATCCCGCTTGGAGACGACGACGTCCACTCCGATAAGACGCGCGCCGGTGGGTCCTTGGGTGACCGAAGATAAGGCTGGACCCGTAGTCGTTCACCCCTACGTCCGGTCCGCAGGGTGCGCGGCGTACGTCCCGGCGATGGCATCAGGGCCACGGCACCCGACTCCCTCCGGCACCGCAGCCAGCGTCTGACGGTCGCGGTCGAGAGGCCGAACGCAGGCACTACCTCCTCCCTCGGGGTCCCACGCCCGACCGCCGCAAGCAACCTCAGCCTCAGATCTTTCGAGTAGGCACAAACTAGTGCAATTTCATTTACGGATTCTCGATGGGCTATTTACCGCTCCTCTGAGACAAATCCGTCACGGCCTTCCGTAAGATGCTAATAAACATCCGCAGAACAGGTGGAGGATCAGCGTTTCGTCGAACGATCGCTGTTCCTATTTGTGCGCCTTGATCTTGTAACGCCCGGTAGACGACCCCTGGTCTTTGAAACACCTGTATAGAGGCAGGAACGAAAGCCACACCCATCCCCGTTGCAACCAGTCCCACGATAGCATGTATCTCGAAAACTTCCTGCACTACGCGAGGGCTGAATCCAACCCGTTGACAAATACCTACGTACTTATCGAAGCTGCTTGGCTCTTTACGCCGCGGGACCATGATAAACGGCTCGTTTGCCAGCTTCTCTGGGGGTATCGTGTCCCAATTTGCCAAAGGATGGTTTTCCGGAAGTGCCGCTACTACGGGTTCATGGAAGACATGCTCCGTGATTAACTCCTCATCGTCGACGGGCGCGCGCATGAAGCCGACTTCGATCTTCCCTTCCCGTAACCGCTCCACCTGTGCTGCACTGGTCCACTCATGCAACGTTACCTTGACATCGGGAAAGCGGTCCCGGTAGGTCTTGATAATTTCCGGAAGGATACCGTAGATGGCGGGGCTAAAGAATCCCACCTCCAGCGCCCCGATCTCCCCCTCGGCTGCTCTTCTCGCGGCCTCCGTAGCATGCCCAACATCCTCCAGAACGCGACACGCCTCCTCGAAGAATACCCTGCCGGCGTCTGTCAATCGAACCTTTCGATTGGCCCGATGAAGGAGCTCGATACCTAGCTCCTTCTCCAGCCTAGATACCTGCTTACTCAATGCTGGCTGGGTTTTATGCATCCTCCGTGCCGCTCGTCCGAAGTGCAGCTCCTCGGCCACCGCAACGAAGTACCTGAGGTGGCTGAGTTCCATGCCGCCATTATATTCACTAAAGCTATCGATCGTGGTCTATGAATTCATTGGACATTAAGTAAGCGTCCGTCTATTTTTGGTGCAGAGCTTCGGCCTGTGGCAGGCACTCGGAAGAATGGAAATGAACACGGTATGGAATTCCGCTTGATGGAGAGCTTCTGACCTTATGAGTAAGCTTTGGGGACCGGATCTGGCTTTCTCTGAGGGCCGGCTGGTAAGGGGAGGTTGGAGCGTAAGGAGGCAGAGAGTGCCGTGAGTTTTATCGAGGAGAGCTTTTAAGCCCGGAGAAGAGATTGATCGAAGAAACGTACAAGACCTGACCGAGGTATTCCATGCAATTTCACGTCAATGGATTCCGTACCAGTGATCCTGCGGTTCATGAGCCCGTCGGCGAGCCTGCCGACTCGGACAGCCTGCCCGAGGAAGTCGACGTACTGATAGTCGGCTGCGGGCCGGCAGGACTAACCTTGGCGGCCCAGATGTCGCTTTTCCCGGAGATCAGAACCCGCATCGTTGAACAAAAGGATGGTCCCCTGAAGCTAGGCCAGGCGGATGGTATCGCTTGCCGCACGATGGAAATGTTCGAGGCCTTCGGCTTCAGTGAGCGCGTGCTGAAGGAAGCCTGCTGGATCAACGAGACGGTGTTCTGGAAACCCGATGAGCCCAACCGACGGAACATCGTGCGCAGCGGGCGTGTGCAGGATACAGAGGATGACCTCTCCGAGTTTCCTCATGTGGTGCTGAACCAGGCGCGGGTCCACGACTTCTACCTGGACACGATGCGAAAATCCCCCACCCGTCTGGAGCCGAACTACTCCCGTCGTCTGGTCGACCTGAAGATCGACGCTGCTAAGTCCGGGGAGGTGAGGGCCGATTATGCCGACTATCCGGTCATGGTGAAGCTCGAACGGACCGGCCCGGGCCACGAGGGCGAGATGGAAACCGTGCGGGCGCGCTACTTGGTAGGCTGCGACGGAGCACACAGTGCGGTCAGGAAATCCCTGGGCCGCTCAATGCAAGGTGATTCGGCCAACCAAGCCTGGGGGGTCATGGATGTCTTGGCGGTCACCGACTTCCCGGACATCCGCATGAAAGCGGTGATCCACTCCGCTAACGAGGGTAACCTCCTGGTCATTCCCGGGAAGGCGGCTATCTAGTTCGGCTGTACATCGAACTGGATAAGCTCAACGAGGGCGAGCGGGTCGTCCGCCACAACATCACTTCTGAGCAGCTAGTCGCCGCGGCGCAGCGCATCCTGCACCCTTATACACTTGACGTAAAAGAGATCGCCTGGTGGTCGGTGTACGAGATCGGCCAGCGCCTCTGCAAGAGGTTCGACGATATCCCCGAGGAGGAGGTCGGCGAGCGCTTCCCCCATGTGCTCATCGCCGGAGACGCCTGCCATACTCACAGCCCCAAGGCTGGTCAGGGCATGAACGTTTCCATGGGTGACGCCTTCAACCTGGGCTGGAAGCTAGCCTCAGTCATTCAGGGCAGGTGTACACCTGAACTGCTGCATACCTACTCCGCCGAGCGTCAAACCGTGGCCCAGGAGCTGATCGACTTCGATCGGGAGTTCGCCAGGATGTTCAGCGCACGACCCAGGGCGGAGGGCGATGACAGCAGCGATAGCGTCGACCCGAAGGAGTTCCAGGAGTACTTCGTCAAGCAGGGCCGCTTCACCGCCGGGACCGCCGTGCGGTACTACCCTTCGCTGATCTCCGCCAAGCCCACCTACCAGGCGCTCGCCGAAGGACTAACCATTGGCAAGCGCTTCCACTCGGCACCGGTAATCCGCCTGGCGGATGCAAAGCCGGTGCATCTGGGCCACACCGTGAAGGCCGACGGCCGATGGCGGGTGTTCGCCTTCGCCGACCGGCAGGATCCCGCTAGCGCCTCGTCCGGCATCCAGGCTCTGTGCCGCTTCCTGGAGGAGTCGCCGGAGTCACCGGTGAGCCGCTACACCCCCGAAGGAGCCGATATCGATTCGGTTATCGATGTGCACGCCATCTTCCAGCAGGGCCATCGTGACCTGGCACTGCAGGAGATGCCGGGCTACCTGCTACCACGCAAGGGCCGCTACGGACTGGTGGGTTACGAGAAGATGTTCTGCCCCGATCTGAAAGGGGGTAATGATATCTTTGAGATGCGCGGCATCGATCGCGACAGGGGTTGCCTGGTAGTGGTGCGCCCGGACCAGTATGTTGCTCATGTGCTGCCGCTGGATGCACACGACGAGTTGGCGGCGTTCTTCACCTGCTTCATGCTCGAAGCGGTCTGATGGGCTTTTCGGGCAAGATGAACACTCTGAACTCGCCTCTTTGCTAAGCGAGGGCAGGCGCGGGCAACCCGGTGGCGACGATGGCACAGCGGCACCGGGCGTAAGTGGGTTCAGACCGCCTTCTCGACTGCCGGGTAGCGCGTGGCTGAGCCGGAAAGCCGTCTCTTCGGGCGTCCCGGAGACCTACTGCGGGGTTTCGGCGCTCTCACTGGCGTGCCCACGAAGGGCAGGAGCGCCGCAAACTTACGCAAGAGTCGGTTCGGTGTCGGTAGGCGGGGGCAATGGTCTCTCCCAAAGCAGCCTTGGGTTGGCAACGAACCCGCACGCTAACCTGAGTTGGGCATGAGCGGCCAGCATCAGCCACGCCGAGCGGTCGGCTTGCTCCGGGTACCGAACCCTCGGGGCGGTACATCCCACGTCCTGCTTGAGGAACATGACGAAGTGCTCGCTTCGCTTGAAGTCGTCGATCCCAATCCCCATCCGGGTTGACAAACATGGGAGCGTCGAGGTTTCCGGCGGGGTACTCGGTAAGACCAAGGGAACGGAACTCCGCGATGCGGTCCCTGAAGCCGCTTCCTAAACGCCCCCGGTTGCCCCCGAGCGGAGCTTCCTGAACCGATGATGCGCGCCCGCCTCGGTAGACACTAGTGCGGTCGCCTCCGCGACCGCGAGGGCCGCCTCGGCCTCGAGCATGGCCGCGAGCCACGCACGCCCCCCCGACCGCCTCCCGGAACGCGTCCGGGACGAAGATGGGCCGGAACAGTTCCTCAGACATCGAAGAACGCGGTCTGCCGCTCGCCCTGTAGATGAATGTCGAAGCGCAGGGCGGCGCCCCCCTCGTCCCTCGCCACGAGCGTCTCGCGGAGCCCAGGGTCCTCGACGGAGAGCAGGACGGGGTCGGCGGCGTTCGCCTCCCCCTCGTCGGGGAAGTAGATGCGCGTCGCGAGGCGCTTGAGGAGGCCGCGGGCGAAGACCGAGACGGCGACGTGAGGCGCCTGCATCGAGGTTCCGTCCGGGCCGGGGACGGGACCGGGCTTCACCGTGACGAAGGAGAACGTGCCGTCCGGGTCGGAGCCGAAGCGCCCGAAGCCCTCGAAGCCCTCCTCGAGCGGAAGCTCCTCCCGGTCGTCCTCGGGGTGCCTGTAGCGGCCGTGGGCGTTGGCCTGCCACACCTCGATCATCGCGTCCGGCACGGCCTCTCCCGCCCCGTCGTACACGGTGCCCGCGACGCGGACGGCCCCGGGCGGTCCGGCGCGACGAGCTCGGAGCGGTCCTCGCCGAGGAGGGAGGGGCGAAGAAGGGGCCGACGGTCTGGGACGGCGTCGGGCGCCGTAGGCTCACCGGTGGTCCTCCGTAGGCGTCGCCTCGCGCCCGCGCAGGACGATGTCGAAGTTGTAGCCGAGGGCCCACTCCGGCTCGGTCAGGGAGAGGTCGAACCTCGCGACGAGGCGCTGCCGATCCTCGGGTCCCGGACGGACTGGAAGATCGGGTCCTGCGAGAAGAGCGGGTCGCCCGGGAAGTACATCTGCGTGATGAGCCTGGTGGCGAACGCCGGCCCGAAGAGCGAGAAGTGGACGTGGGCCGGGCGCCACGCGTTCTCGTGGTTTCTCCACGGGTACGCCCCGGGCTTTATCGTGACGAAGCGGTAGCGGCCCTCTTCGTCGGTTAGGCACCGCCCGGCGCCCGTGAAGTTGGGGTCGAGCGGGGCGGGGTGGCGGTCGCCGGCGTGGACGTAGCGGCCGGCGGCGTTGGCCTGCCAGACCTCGACGAGGGTGTTCCTCACCGGCCGTGCGTCGCCGTCGAGGACGCGCCCCGTGACGACGATGCGCTCCCCGAGGGGTTCGCCCCCGTGCCCCCGCGTAAGGTCGTGGTCTAACTCGCCTACCTTCCCGTGGCCGTAGGCGGGGCCGGTGACCTCGGTGAGGGTGTGCGGGAGGATGGTCAGGGGCTTCTCGGGCACGCGCAGGCGCGTGGAGCCGTAGTCGGGGTAGAAGAGGGTGGCGCCGTCGTCGTCGCGGCGGTAGCCGGCGATCCTTGTGCGTGATTCTTGCGCCAAGATTTTCTTCCTCCTTAGGCGGTCCCTACGGATAAGGGCCAGCCATAGCTGTAAAGATGGGTGTCTTCTTGTAGCTCAAAGGCTTCGGATCGCTTCCTCATACCTCCATCAAGTCCGCGCCGACGATGACTTCTTCGTAGAAGTGCTTCTCGGCTTCTTTCCTCCATACGTCGTCCGATACCGCCCCACGACCGGCGCCCGAGACGAGGTGCGAGAGAACCAGGGTTTTGACGCCGGCTTCGCTGGCCACCCTGCCCGCGTCCTCGGCGGTGTGACTATCGACCAGGTGCTTGTAGAGCGTCTTCGCATTGGTCACCCCGACACCAGTTCCTCAGCGCCGGGCTTGTATAGCGCCTCGTGGACCAGCACGTCCGCGCCTTGGGCCAGCTCGATCAGGGATTCCGAGAAGTTGCTGTCGCCCGACACGACGATCGACCGGTCGTCCGCGTCGAAGCGGAACGCGAACGAAGGCTCCACCGGCGGGTGCTCGACCAGTGCTGAGGTAACCTTCACGTTCTCGTTCTCCATTGCGAGACCGCCCTCGCTGATCTCGTTCGCCCGCATCAGCGAAGCAAGGGGGACCCTGCCCTCGTCGGCGATCCGGGTTTCGATGTCGTACTCGTTCAGTTCGAGGTAGCTTTTCGTCATCTGCGCCAACGGAGGGGGACCGTATGCGTTCACCTGCGTCTTGAGGCCGCTGACCCAGGCCTGGTAGATGAGGTTCCCGTAGTCCAGGTTGTGGTCCGAGTGCTGATGGGTGATGAACACGTGGGCCAAATACCAGTTGGCGGGCCACGCCGGACCCGCAATCCACTACGTACGGGACCTCGTTGACCAAAACAACCTGGGCCGGCGAAGGGCGGATCGGGTTGACCCGGGGGCCTCCGTTGGTACCCCGCAGGATCGGGCGCGTCCCCGAGTTTGCGGAGTTGGTGGTCTCACCAGCTCGCCCCCGAGCGGTGGTTTCGGGCTCCGTGGCACCTTCGGCTTGCCCCTGAGCGGCGTTGGTGGACCTAGCGCCCTGTCCGCATCCCGAGAACAAACCAAGGCCGGCCAGCGCCAAAGAGCCGGTAAGGAAACGTTTCCTCGGTATTCCTCTTTTGTCGTCCACTTTTACGCCTCCTTTCTTATAGGAATGTGGACCCATTTAGTCTTCAACGGAGCCTCTGTTGAAGACCGCCACGTCGTCCTGCTGCTCGATGATCTTGATCCGTCCGTCTGCTGCACCCGGCGCCCCCTTTCTTCGCGAGGTTTCGTAGGGGAGCGAGGCGGTAGCGGAGGGTGGCGCCGTCGTCGTCGCGGCGGTATCCGGGTATCCGGGTGCGGGATCTTCGTGCCAAGGGCTCCTCCCGTCCCCTAGTTCAGGCCGCGTTCTCGACGACCATGGCGATGCCCTGGCCGACCCCGATGCACATGGTGGCGAGCCCGTAGCGCACGTCGGGTCGCCGCTTCATCTCGTGCACCAGCGTGGTGAGGATGCGGGCGCCGGAAGCCCCGAGGGGGTGCCCGAGGGCGATCGCGCCGCCGTTGGGGTTCAGCCGCCCGTCGTCGTACGCCATCCCCCACTCGTGTATCACGGCGAGGCTCTGCGCCGCGAACGCCTCGTTGAGCTCAACGAGGCCCACGTCCTCCATCGTGATCCCCGCCCGGTCCAGGGCCTTCTTCGTCGCGGGCACCGGCCCTATGCCCATGACCCTCGGCGGCACCCCCGCCACCGCGACGCTCCTTATCTTCGCCAGGGGCGTGAGGCCGTGAGCCTCGGCGTAGCCCTTCGAGACCACCAAGACGGCCGCCGCCCCGTCGTTCAGCGTGCTGGAGTTGCCGGCCGTCACGCTGCCCCCTTCGGAGAACGCGGGCCTGAGCTTCGAGAGCTTCTCCATCGTCGTGTCGCGCCTCGGGCCCTCGTCGGCCTCGACGACCGTCTCGGCGCCCTTCTTGCCCTTCACGGCGACCGGCACGATCTCGTCGCGGAACCTCTTGCCGTCCTGGGCGGCGACGGCCTTCTCGTGGCTGTGGAGCGCGAAGCGGTCCTGCGCCTCGCGCGAGACGTCGTAGTCGTCGGCGAGCCCTCCGGGTCGTCCTCGTCCGGGGTGACGAGGAACCGCTCCTGGGCCAGGTTCTCGGCGGTGGTCCCGAGGGAGTCGGTGTGGCCCATCTCCTCCATCCTCGGGTTCACCATGCGCCAGCCCAAGGTGGTGTCGAACGCCGTGGCGTTGCCGGTCGGGAAGGCGCGCTCGGGCTTGGGCGTCACCCACGGGGCGCGGCTCATGGACTCCACCCCGCCGCCCACGTAGGCGTCGGCCTCGCCGAGCATCACGGCGCGCGCCGCCCCCGCCACGGCCTCGAGCCCCGAGCCGCACAGGCGGTTCACCGTGGCGCCGCCGACAGAATCGGGGAAGCCGGCGAGGAGCAGGCTCATCCTGGCGACGTCGCGGTTGTCCTCGCCGGCCTGGTTGGCGCAGCCGAAGTAGACGTCCTCGACCTCTTCGGCGGGGACGCCGGCGCGCTCCATGAGGCCGCCCAGGGCGACCGCCCCGAGGTCGTCGGGCCTGACCGAGCTCAGGGCGCCGCCGTGGCGCCCGATCGGGGTCCTCACCGCGCCGACGATCCAGGCCTCGCGTATCGCTCCTCCGTAGGCCATGCTTTCAGCTCCTCCTTTCAGGCAAGAGCCTGGAATGCGGGACTTCGCGGGCCGACGGACTCACGCCTTTGTTTCCTTCCTCGCCGCTTCGGTCCTCGACTTCAGGTCACGCAAAACGCGCAGCTCCTCCTCGGTGGGCGGCTCGGTCGTGCCGAGCTCTTCTGCCACCCGCAACTCCCAGCCTGTCGCCTCCCTCGCCTCCTCCACGGTAGAGCCCGGGTGGAGCGCGGTTAGAGTGAGCTCTTTCGTCTCGAGGTCGGGACGTAGGACGCCGAGGTCGGTGATGGTGACCGCGGGGCCGGCGCCGGCGTAGCCGAGCTCCCTACGCGAGTCGCCGCCATGGCGGTGTCCGACGGAGGTTACGAAGGCGAGCTCATCCACGAACGCGCGCGGGCTGTGGCGGAGCATAATGATCACCTCCCTGGCCGAGGCCGCGATCTCCGGGCACCCCCCGCCCCGGCAGGCGCACCTTCGGCCCCCGTAGGAGCCCACGACGGTGGTGTTCAGGTTCCCGAAGCGGTCGATCTGGGCCGCCCCCAGGAACCCGACGTCCACGCGACCTGCCTGCAACCAGTAGTTGAAGATTTCGGGGACCGAAACCACGGAGTCGGCGTGCTCGGCGAGCTCGCCGTCGCCGATCGAGAGGGGCAAGACCTCGGGCTTCGCCCCGATGGTGCCGGACTCGTAGATCAGGACGCACTCCGGCGCGTGGGTGAGACGCGCTAGGTTCGCCGCCTGGCTTGGAAGACCAATCCCCACGAAGCACACCGCCCCATCGTTTAGCTCGCGGCTGGCAGCAACGGTCATCATCTCGTCGGCGGTGTAGCCCCGCCCCTCCCCCTCCGTCATCCCATCGCCCCCTCTCGCCGGATGCTCCTCAGGTGCTCGGCGAAGTCCTCCACCCCGAGCACGTGCCTCTCCATCCATCCCCGGAACTTCTCGCGGTCTCGCCCTACGGGGTCCCAGGCCTCGTAGAAGGCGTTGCTCCGGGCGTAGTAGCCGTGGGCGTAGGACGGGTACGCGCCCTGGGGCACCGCGCACACCGCGTCCACCGCTACCGAGGGCAGCACGATCCCGAAGGTGTGCTCCTCGAACGCGTCGACGACCTCCTCGACCGTGACGATCACGCGCTTCGCCGAGAGCGCGGCCTCCTTCTGGATGCCCGTGATCCCCCACAGCAACACGTTGCCCTTGCGGTCCGCCTGCTGGGCGTGGATCACGGCCACGTCCGGGTTCAGCGCCGGCACCGCCGTCAGCTCCTCCCCGGTGAACGGGCACGCGATCGGCTCGATCGTAGGGGTCACCTTCGGCAGGTCGGTGCCTACGTAGCCGCGCAAGACGGCGAACGGGAGGTTCGACGCCCCGGCGGAGTAGCGGTTGGCCATCCCGGCGTGCGAGTGCTCCTCCAGCTCCAGGGCGCGCGGCCAGCCCCGCTCGACGGCGTCGCGGAAGCGGTGCAGGGAGCCGACGCCCGGGTTGCCGCCCCAGGAGAAGACGAGCTTCTTCGCCGCGCCCATCCCTATCATCTGGTCGTAGACGAGGTCGGGGGTCATCCGCACGAGGGTCAGGTCCTTCTTCTCCTGGCGGACGATCTCGTGGGCGGCGGCGAACGGGATGAGGTGCGTGAAGCCCTCCAGCGCGACGGTGTCCCCGTCGTTCACCAGTGCAGCGATTGCCTCGCGCAATGTCACCGTTTCGTTCAACCGGCAACTCCCTTCCGAAAGCAACGCACAGAACGGCCTTCGCTCCCACGTTCTTCAACAATTTGTCCGCACCTCGACCCTTTAGCAGAAGCCAGCGAATTTGCCTGCCGTGCCGAGGTTTCACCTCGCATGTCGCCCTTTGTCGGAGCAGACTCCCGAACCCGCAGCGTCGAGATCGGTAAGGACGCGCTGTGCCGCGGCGAAGGCGGCGTTGGCGGCCGGCACGCCGCAGTACACCGCGCACTGTAGCAATACTTCTGCTATCTCGTCCTCCGTCAGCCCGTTGCGCAGGGCCGCGCGGACGTGCAGCTCGAGCTCCTCCATCTTGCCCAGGGCCACCATCGCGGTCATGGTGACGCAGCTTCGCGTGCGGCGGTCGAGGCCGGGGCGCGCCCAGATCTCGCCCCACGCGTACCGCGTGATGAAGTCCTGGAAGTCCCCGGTGAACGGCGTGGTGCGCGCGACCGCCCGGTCCACGTGGGCGTCGCCCAAGACCTCCCGCCGGACCCGCATCCCCCGCTCGCGGCGCTGGTCGTCCGTGCCGCCTTCGCTCACCGTCTCAGCCGCCCTTCCGGAGGGGCTCCAGGTGGTCCAGGATCTCGCCCGTAACCTCCTCCGGCCTCTCGACGTTGGCGATGTGCGCCGCCCGCTCGATCACGGCGAGGCGGGCGTCGGGGATGCCGCTGCGGATAACCTCGGCCTCCTCGACGGGGGCGGCGGGGTCGTCGGCGCCGGCGACCACGAGCGTCGGGGCCGCGATGTCGCCGAGCCCGGGCCCGAGGTCGGCGTCCCTTATCGCCTCGCAGCACGCCGCGTAGCCCTCGGGGGCGAGTTTCGGAGCATCCGCCCGCCCACCCAAGACGTCGGGCCGCTCCTCACGGAGGGCCGGCGTGAACCAGCGCTCCAGCACCGCGTCGGAGACCGCGTCGACGCCCCCGCCCGGACGGCCTTAGCGCGCGCCTCCCAGGCGTCGGGCGGGTCGAAGCGGGCGGCGGTGCAGAGGAGGACGAGGCGCTCGACGCGCTCGGGCGCCGCGCTCCCGAGCCACATCCCGACCATCCCGCCGATGGAGAGGCCCGCGAAGGAGAAGCGCTCGACGCCGAGGCGGTCCATCAGCGCGAGCACGTCGCGCCCGAGGTCGTCCATCCCGTAGGGGCCGGGGGGACGGGCGAGGCGCCCTGGCCGCGGTGGTCGTAGCGCACGAGGCGGAAGCGCTCGCGGAGGGCGGGGGCCTGGGGGTCCCACATCTCCAGCGTCGTGCCAAGGGAGTTCGCCAGCACGAGGACGGGCGCGTCCTCGGGGCCCTCGATGCGGTGGTGGAGCGAGACGGTCTCTCCCGTCATGTACCGACCTTCCCGAGCGTCGAGCGTCGGCTCGACCAAGATTTCCTCCCGCAGGGAGCTTGCTTTCTCGAACGTCCGGCGGAGGGCGGCTTTCACGAACACGAGGGGCGCTGGTGGCTCAAATTGCTGTCCAACTCCCCTACCGAGCCCCGCCTACGAACGCGAGCATGGTGCCCGAGAGGATCTTCGAGAGTGTACCTGCCTTCTTCGCCGCGCCCGCTTGCGGCAGTGGCTCCCCTCGCCTGCTTCGCCACACGTTGTGCCCCTTCCCATTCCTGTTTTTGCTACGAGGGTATTTTGTTGACTTGCGGGTGAGACGTCCAATACTAATTTGTCGACCGTAGCATACGTTCTAGGTATCATGTACCCGTGGTGTACGGCTCTCCAATGGACCTGCGGCGCCTCCGCTACTTCGTGGTAGTGGCCGAGGAGCAGAACTTCAGCCGTGCGGCCGAGAGGCTGCTCATGGCACAGCCTCCGCTCTCCGACCAAATTAAACGCCTCGAAGGGGCCATCGGGGCCAAACTCTTCGACCGTTCGAGACGCGGCGCGCGCCTGACGGAAGCGGGCGAGCTACTTCTAATGGAGGCGCGGCGGCTCTTGGCGCAGGCCGATCAAGCGGCCGAGATGGTGCGTAGGGTGGGCGACGGGGAGGTGGGCCGTTTGGCGCTAGGGTTCGTCCCTTCGGCCTCCAACAGCGTGTTGTCGCCGGTGTTGTGCGAGTTTCGGGAGCGGTACCCCGACGTGCAACTCTACCTGCAGGAGATGAACCCGGATTGGTTGGTCGACGGCCTGCACGCAGGCCGTGTGGACCTAAGCTTTTTGTACTTGCCGTTCGAAGACGACACTCTCTTGCATCGTCCTGTCTCGCACGAGCCGCTGGTCGTCGCCCTGCCCGAGATGCACAAGCTGGCCACGGAGGAGGAAGTGGACTTGCGCGAACTCGCGGACCAACCGTTCGTGCTGCCTGCGCGCTGGCACATGCCCGGGCTGCACGCGAAGGTCGTAGAGGCGTGCCGCAAGGCGGGTTTCGAACCGAAGGCGGTACAAAAAGAGGTCTGGCTTATGCAGACCGTCGTGGGGTTGGTAGCAGGCGGCATGGGCGTCGCGCTGGTCCCGGCCTCGCTACGGAACCTCGCTAGGGCCGGCGTCGTCTACAAGACGGTGCACGGCTTCTCGCCCACGGTGGAGATGGGCGTCGTCTGGCGGCCCCAGGAGAGGAATCCGGTTGTGCACTCCTTCCTTAGGATCGTGGACGAAATCTGCTGCGGCGGTAACGAGGGTTTCGATCCGACCTCGGCTTAGACGCGAGGACCGTGCATCCGCCTAAAGCCAACACGCAAACGACAGCACCTTCTTCAGGACATCGGTGAGATCCCAGCCTTATGGCCGTGACCGGATGCTCACGGCGGTGAGCTGTTACGCCACGGGGATCGGTAGGAACGCGAGATTCTGCAAATTGCACCACAGAGCCTGAGCGCCCGGATCAGCGCCAAAGGCCGGCCAACACCGCCGGGCTCAACTTCGCCGTCCTCGCGGCCTGGTCATTCGATCGCGCTGCCCCCGTAGCCGAGAAGCGCAAGGCGATGCGCGTAGGCGGTGTAGAGCTCGGGGTAGGTGGGCGTCTCAAGGAGCAGCATCGGCTTTGGACCTCTTCGGGTTGGCGAAGGCCGCTGATCCAAGGACCGAAGACGCCAGCGCCGCGTCGAGGAGGGAGGCCTCGGGGCGGGCTCTGCAGAGCCCGCCGTTCGCGCTTGAAGAGCACTCTGCTAACCTCATGGCCTCGCGTTCGGCCCTTCGTGTAAAAACCTTTTGTATACCGGCTCGGCGTTTGTTTCCCCGAGGGTCGAGGTGACGTGGCGTCGGTCGACTCGTCGGCACGGCGCATGGCGGGGCTACCGCCTTGCGCCGTGCGTAAGACGGGTAGCTCTCTCGGGCTCTTGAGCGCGAGCACCGTCGGAAGCTTTCGTCCAACGCCGTAGTGCCGTCTGGAAACGGATCCTGGGATTTCCTACTCGGGGACGAGTTCGCTGGCGTCTGGCGGGCTCTTGAGCACATCAAACCTCCCTGCGCTGTCGAGGGGAGGTTGTACCAACGCCGGATCGAAGGTTTCCGCGTTGACCGCGCGGGTCATCCCGTTCGCCGTCTCCGCCGAGATCTCCGTGTACTTCTCGAGTATCTTCGCGGACTCCTCAGGGTTGTCGTTGGCCCATTTGCCTGCTTCTTGTATGGCCTGGGCGAACTTGTCGGCGACCTCGGGGTTCTGCTCGGCCCAGTCGCTCGTCGAGAAGTACGCGGTGATGAGGAACTCGTCAGCGACGGCACTGTAGGCGTCGCCGAGGACGCGCGCGTCGCCCGAGGCCTGCGTCAGCGCGGGTTCGGCGACTACGGCTGCGTCGGCCCTCCCCTCCGCGAGCGCGGCTCCCATCTGCGGGAAGGGCAACTCTATGAACCGCACGGAGCTTGCGTCGCCGCCGTTCTCGTCGATCCAGGCCCGCGCGCCGACCTCGGTAATGTTCTTGAGACCGTTGACCGCGACCACCTTACCGTTGAGATCGGCGGCCGATTGTATCGGGGAGTCTTTCGCGACCATGAGCGCCGTGGAAGGGGCTTCGCTGGAGTAAACCGCTCCGGGGGCGACGAGGTTGAGCGGCAGGCCGCGCTCGATGGCGGTTGCCACCGAGACCACGTTGGAGCAACCTATGTCGAGGCTGCCGGACTGGACCGCCGAGACGATGGCCGCGCCGTTGGTTATCGACTGCACCTCGACGTTGAGGCCGACGTCCTCGAAGAAGCCCCTGTCCTTGGCGTAGAAGACCTGGGCTTCCGCGTCGATCGGGATCGTGCCGACGCGTACGGTGGTCGTCCCGTCGGCAGATTGGGCCTGTCCGCTCTGGCCGCCGCAGCCTACCAGGACGAAAGCCAGGGCCAAGACGAACGGGACAAGCAGAAACTTCTTCAGTTTTCGGAGTAACGATGGCAACTTAGACTCCTTTCTCCTCGACACGAAGCTTGAGATCGGAAGCTTTCTCGTCCTTCCCGGGCGGGTGGGTGATCAGCCCGTGGATCTCGTTGCGCAGCTTCAGGAAGTCCGGGTCGCTGCGCGTCTTCGTCTGCTCGCGTGGGCGGGGGAGGTCGACGGGGACCTCGCTTATGACAACCGAGGGCGGCTTGCCGAGGACGAACACACGGTCGGAGAGGTAGACAGCCTCGTCTATGTCGTGGGTGACTAGGAGCACTGTGATGCCGTACTTGGCGCGCAGCCTGAGGACGAGGTCCTCCAGGCCCTCCCTCGTCAACGCGTCGACCGACGCGAACGGCTCGTCGAGGAGCAGTATCTCCGGGCGGAAGGCCACGGAGCGGGCTATAGCGACGCGCTGCTGCATCCCCCCCGAGAGCTGCCAGGGATAGCTGTGCGCGAAGTTCGTCAGGCCCACGGCCTCTATGGCCTCGTTTACCCTCTGCTCCTTCTCGGCCTTGTCGAGACCATTCTGCTTCTTCAAGGGGAACATCACGTTGCCGAGGACCGTAAGCCACGGAAAAAGCGAGCGGCTGTAATCCTGGAAGACCAGGACCATCTCGGGCGGAGGCGCGCTGATGCGCTGCCCGTGCAGGACGACCTGCCCCGAGGACGGCTCCAGCAGGTTGCAGATGGATTTGAGCAGGGTCGTCTTCCCGCAACCCGACGGCCCACGATCGAGATGAACTCCCTCTCCCGCACGTCGAGGGAGATCTCCTTTACCGCGAGCGGGCCGTTCTCCCCGTAGCGTTTCTGCAGGCTCTGGACCTCCAACACCACTGTGTCGGTCGGCCTGTGCTGCGTGGTGTGCATGGACCGTTCGGTAGACACGAAGCCTCCTTGATCTGGTCGCGCTTGCTTCACGATTGCTGCCCCGCCTGCCCGTGATGCCAGGAGAGGACCCTGGCTTCGAGCAAGAGGAAAAGGTTGTTCAGCCCGTAGCCCAGGATCCCGAGCAGAAGGATGCCGCCGAACATCTGGGGGACGGCGAAGGTCCGCTGGGCGTCGAGTATGTAGTATCCGAGGCCGTTGGTGCTGCCTATCATCTCGGAGATCACGACCATGATCAGGGCTAGAGCCAGCCCGACGCGCAGCCCCGTGAAGATCATGGGCAGGGCCGACGGGAAGACGACCCGTCGTATGGCCTCCAAACGCCCCAGCCCGAAGTTCCTCGCGGTGTCGAGGCGCTCCTGGCTGATGCTCCTCGCGCCGTCAGCGCTGTTTAGGAGGACGGGCCAGAACACCCCGAACACGATCACGGTGATCTTCATCGTGTCTCCGATGCCTAAGAGCAGCAGGCCGACGGGGATGATGATCGGCGGCGGTATGGCGCGCAGGAACTCGAAGAACGGATCCAGCGTCTCGAACAACCCCCTGTACGACCCGATGAGCACCCCTATGACGACGCCGAGCACGGAGGCGATGAGGTAACCGATGAACATGCGCACGAGGCTCGGGACGGCGTGCTCCGCGAAGAGGGGCGAGAACCAGTCCTGGTAGAAGGTAGCGAGGATCGTGCTGAATGGCGGGAAGTAGAACGACTGGGCCTGACGGGCAAAAAGCTCCCAGATGATTAGCACGAGCGCCAGCGTGAGAAAGCCGATGGCGTTGTCCTTTACCTTAGTAAGCTTCATGCTTCTCCTTACGTTGCCCGGTTGCGGTAGCCGGCCCCCCAGAACAGGGCTTTACCCTCGATCTTCCTGAACAGGACGTTCAGCGCGTACCCGAGGATGCCCGCGAACAGGATCCCCGCGTACATCTCGGGGAGCTGGGCGGCCTGCTCCGTCTGGGCGACGTAGTAGCCTATGCCGCTGTTGCCGGCTATGAGTTCGGCCGTGATGGTGAGGACCAGGGCGATGGCCGCACTCGTGCGGAAGCCCGTGGCGATGCTCGGGAGCGCGGAGGGCAGGGTTACCCGCCAGAGTATCGCGGCCCTCGAGAGGCCGAAATTACGCGCCGTGTCGATCGCCACCGGATCTATGCCCCTGACCCCGTAGTACGTGTTTATCAGGATCGGCCAGAACGCCGCGAAGGCGATAACGGAGACCCGCATCCCGTACCCGAGGCCGAAGAGGAGGATGGCCAGCGGGATGAGCGAGACCGCCGGCACGGGACGAAGCAGCTCGACGACGACCTTGACGGCATTGTCGAAGGTCCTGAACGTTCCCATGAGGACGCCCACAAAGACGGCCAGGACCGTTGCCAATGCGAGACCCTCCGCGTAGGCGAGGAGCGTCGCGCCGACCTGGCCCGAGATTTCGCCAGACACGATTCCCCCAAAGAGGGCGCCAAAAATCTCGGTCGGAGGAGGAAAATATTCGGAGATCAGCCCCGCCCGCGTTACCGCCTCGAGCAGCGCCGTAACGAGCAGGACGAAGGCCCACCCCTTGACGTTGATCGCCTGCAGGACACGGCTCTGGCTCCCTTTACCCATCGCGCTCACCCGCCTTCGCCTCGATCTTCTCCGCTCGCCCCACCTTTTCGCGCTCCAGCACGGGCAGCACGCTGAGGTGGATGGCGTTCCGGTCGCCCTTGCCGCCTATCGTGCTCAGGGCTCGCCCGACCTCCTCCAACGGGTAGAGGTGGGTGAGCATCTTCTCGAGCGGGTACCTCCCGGACTCTATGATCTTGATCGCCGGTGCCACCGAGCGCAGGTCGTGCCCGCGAACCCCCCTCACCGTCAGCTCTTTCCTGTAGATCGCCATGCTGTCGAAGGCGGGGACCGGCTCGTGCTTCTGACCGGCCAGGATGACGACGCCGAGCTTGCGCGTGAACTCGAGGGCCAGCGCGAGGGGCTCGGTCGTACCGGCCGAGACGTCCACCACCACGTCGGCGAGGGCGCCGGCGGTGATCTCGCGGACCTTCCGGACGGCGTCTTCCTCCCGAACGTCTATTGTGTGGGTGGCCCCAAGGCTACGTGCCACCTCGAATCGCCTGGCGTCCTCCGTCAGGCCGGTGACGATGATGCACGAGGCCCCGGCCTCCTTCGCGGCCACCACGCACCCGAGGCCGTGCTGGCCAGGACCCTGGATCACGACGGTGCTGCCGATGCCGACCCCGCCGACCTCCGTCATCCAACGTATGCCGTTCGCGATCGGGATGAAGAGCGGCCCCATCTCGGCCGGAACGTGATCCGCTATCTTGTAGAGTATCGAGTGCGGATGCAGGTACTGCAGTTCGCTGTAGCCTCCCCACAACGAGGGCGAGACAGACGTCGGGACGGCGCCGTAACGCAGGTATTCTCCGGGTGCCGCAAGCATCGGGTCGCTGGCATCGCAGAGTCGGTAGTTCCCCGTAAGGCACATGGGGCAGTAACCGCAGGGGATGAACTCCTCGACGACGACCCTGTCGCCCTTCGAAACCCCCCAGCGCTTCGCGGCCTCCTCACCAACCTCGTGGATGCGACCGATGTTATGGTGGCCCTGGATCCGGGCTGAGGCGGTCCGTGCGCTGCGGGACCCTGCCTTATGCCCGCGTAGAAGGGCCAGTCGCTGCCGCACACCCGGAAGCCTCTACCTTTAGCAGGCCGTCGTTGTCCTTCACCCGCGGGACCGGAAACTCCCGGACCTCGGTCCGGCCCGGTCCCAGCGTAACCGCGGCTAGACATCTTTCAGGCACCGCGTCCCCCTTCGAAATTCTCCGAGGATCGCGGCAACCGGTTCTTTTTGGGGGCAGCCTTTCTGAGGGTGCTCTGCGCCTCATTCTGGCCTCACGAACTCGGCGAAGTCGGCGTGCGCCCTCCTAGTCAGGCTCTCGACCTCCAAGGGGTCCAGGTAGATCTCCGAGCCGTCCTCGAGATCCCGAACCAGCAGCCTCGGCCCGTTGGCGGAGTCGTCTTTCATGATCTCGACGGAGGCGAACTCGTTTCTTAGCAATATTCTGTTGTTCTTCCCGTTCTCCATGTCGGCGCGCCCTGCTAAACCATGAACGTGAGGTTGTAGAGAGGGGACGCATTGTTGACCAGCATCGCCTTCTTGCGGCGTATTCGCAAGGCATCCTCGCCGAGGCGCAGGCGATGTTCGTACCGCCCCGCGAAGATGCGCTGCTCGTTGCGCCTTACCTCAAAGATCGCGAAGTTGGAGTAGACGACAACCTCCCCGTCCTCGGACTCCTCGACCTCTACGTTGCTGATCATGCGCCGGGTCCTCGACGGTGGGATTTGGGCGTGGGCTGGCCCGCGAACCAAGCGCCACACACGATCTTCCATGCGAAACCGGTCGTCGTAGAGGATGGACGTCTCGCGCTTTGGGTCCAGGTCGTCCTTGCCCTCCGGAATCCAGTACGTTGCGTCGTCCGTGAAAAGCTCCAGCCACTCGTCGAGTCGCATGTCGTCGAGCAAAGCCGCCTCCCTGAACAGGAAGTCCTCGGCTTCCTGACGGGAAAGCTTCTGCGTCTGCGGGGAAGATGTCACTTGGCCTCCCCGTCCATAGTCATGAGGCGCCTCCACTCGCGGTACTGGCCGCGCTGGGGAGTCTCGTCCGACGGTTGACCCCAGCGAGAGCCGTTTTCGAGCACCTTCTCGTCGTGGATGCCGCGCAGGAGCACAAGCCATTCGACACTCTCCGCCTTCAAGCCCTCCTGGACGCAAGCGAAGGCTTCGTAGTCGTCCGGCCCCACGAAACCGGCCGCGGAGAAGCCCTCCTCGTGCTCGCGAAGGCGCTGCTCGTTCAACTCCTCGGGCGCCCCGTTCAGCATTACGGGGTACATGTTGACGACCGTCTTCGTCGGTGAGACGGGCCGAATGACCCTCACCTGGTTCAGGATAAGGTACAAGTTCGGGAAGATGAAGATGTTCATCTGGGCCATGAGCTCCCGAAAACGCTCGGGCCCGTGCTTCTCTTCCAGCCGGGCGAAATACTCGGGATGAGCACTTTTGAGCTCGTCTATGGTCTTATCGCCGGCCTCGCGCGCCAATATGGCGTGACCGTTCGAGAATGCCTCGGTCCAACCCTTGCCCTCGTCCCTGGACGCGATCCTCGCGTGGACCCTGTCCTGGCTGCGTGCCTGTATCTTGAAGAACGAGTCGTGGAGAAACATCGCGTGGTAGCCATCGACGCCGTTCTCCATCTGAAACTTCCAGTTGCCCGGGTACTCGTGCTGGTTGGCGCCGGCGGAGAGCGAAATCTCGCCCTCCACGGAAAGGTCTAAAAATGCGTCCACGTAGGGTTTTGCCTGCGCCAGGTAGCCAACAAGCCCTTCTATCTCCGGGTTGAAGCTTGCGAAGACGAGGCCACGGTAGTTCTCCACGCGTGGTACCTGCTGCAGGTTGAGCTCGCTGAGGTCGAAATCCTCGGGATAGCGCTTGCGCCGCGGAACGCCGACAAGGTCGCCGGTATTCTTGAACGTCCAGCCGTGGTAGGGGCAACGGAAAAAGTTGCTGTTCCCCTTCGCCTCCCGGCAGACAATCGATCCTCGATGCGGACACCTGTTGACGAGTACCCGGATCTCCCCGTTCTCGTCTTTCGTCAGGATAACCGGCTGAGTACCGATGTAGGAGGCTTTGAAGTCGCCCGTGTTGGTCACCTCGGATTCGTGCCCGACGAATACCCAGGTCCTGTTGAAGATCCTTCGCATCTCCAGGTCGAAGACCTCGGGGTGAGAGTAGACACCTCGGTGAATGCGATCTTCCCGAACTAGATCGCCGGCGTCGATGCCAGCTTCGGGTCGGCCGGTCCTATCTAAGGTATCCATCCATACTCTCCTTCCGAGGTTTCACCGCTCAAACAAGCACCGAATGCCGCACAGCTACAGGAGGGCCGTTAATTATCTAGAGAACAGCCTCGCCAGTTGCTGCAGCAATGTTTGCGCTCTCCGCATGAATGCAAGCTCGCGTCTCCTTTCCTTCCGTCGCTATTGTGGCCTCGGTGTTTGCATACGTCCAATATCAATTTGTTGAACTATCTATATCTGCCATGTATCGTTACGGTGTGGAGCTTAGACACCTACGCTACTTTGTGGCTGTTGCAGAGGAGCTTAGCTTCAGCCGGGCTGCGCAACGGCTGCACATGGCCCAACCGCCGCTCAGTACGCAGATCAAACAGCTGGAGCAGGAGATCGGGGCTCGACTCTTCGATAGGACGGGGAGAAGCGTGCAACTGACCGAAGCCGGACGGCTGTTTCTGCAAGAAGTGCGTCGGATTTTTGTTCAGGTCGAGCAGGCCTCTCGTATGGCTCGAGAGGCTGACCAGGGGGAGCTCGGGCGGCTAAGTTTGGGATTCATACCCGCGGCCTCCAACGACCTGCTGCCGGAGGTCCTGCGCGAGTTCAGAAGGCGCTTCCCCAAGGTAGAGCTGTATATGCACGAGTTGATGCCGGATCGAGTGGTGCAGAGCCTGCACGACAGACGAGTGGACGTCAGCTTTCTCTTCCTCCCATGCGAAGATCAGGACGTCCCGTGCAAGGTCGTTTCTCGCGAGCCCCTCGTGGTCGCCTTACCCGAGACCCACCCATTAGCTTCCGAGCCGAAGTTGGAAATGCGGGACCTCGCCAACGAGGACTTCGTGCTGCCAGCCCGATACTCTACGCCCAGTTTGTACGGCAAAATCGTGGAGGTGTGTCACCGGTCGGGGTTCCTCCCCAACGCGGTGCAGGAAGAGGTGGGCCTCATGCAGACCGTACTCGGTGTGGTTGCGGGTGGCTTAGGAATTGCCCTAGTACCTGCCTCACTGCGGAACCTGAACCGCAGGGGTGTGGTTTACAAGGAGCTACGAAACCCGGAGGCCGTGGTGGAGATGGGTGTCGTCTGGCGGCGCGGCGACAATTCCCCGGTTCTTGCCTCGTTTCTCCGAGTCGTAGGTGAGGTGTCCGAGCGGAAGATCAAAGAGCAAGCCGAGCCCGAAAACCGCCTCGAGCAACCCCACAACGTTAGCCAAGGCTGAGCCCCCGACTGAGTGCCAGCGGCGCCCCCTACCTGTACGCTCCATCCGCGGCCCCCGAGCAGCCCAGGCCCGCGCTTTCGAGCAAGCTTTTTCGATTCCGCCGCCTGCTACTCATATCGTCCTGGAGCTGTCCCTTCGACTTCCTTTTAACAGCATTGTGGGAGCCGTCTTCCGCTACCTGGTAGGGGTGTTGATGTACCGTGCCGCCTCGTCGACGACGCATACAGGCTGCTCAACCCCGACAGGCGGTGGTAAGAAACCGCAACAACTAGGACGAGAGCGCAGGCAATCCGCAGGTCCGGGGGTGCCGCAGGCGCTTCCTAGCGCCGCGAGGTCCCGACCATGATGCGGTGTCCTCGGTACCTACGCTAAGACCTCTACAGTGCAGGGAATACTTTGAATGGTGGCCAGGTGTCCTGGGTAGATGTTCGAGGTATAACGCTACCATGGAACTACGGCACCTGAATTACTTCGTAGCGGTCGCGGAGGAGCTAAGCTTCAGTCGCGCGGCTCAACGGCTTCACATAGCGCAGCCACCTCTAAGCGCTCAGATCAAACGGTTGGAGGATGATCTCGGGGTCCGGCTTTTCGATAGGACCAACCGCGGCGTCCGGATGACCGAGGCCGGGGAGCTTTTGCTGGAGGAAGCGCGCCGTATACTGGTTCAGGTGGATCAGACCATTAATGTGGTTCAACGCGTGGGGCACGGCGAGGTCGGCAGGCTGACTCTTGGCTTTGTGCCGTCGGCCTCAAACGAGGTGCTCCCGCCCATCTTGAGCGAGTTCACAAAGCGCTTCCCGAAGGTCGAGCTCTACCTGCGCGAGATGCGCCCCGACCGCATAGTGCAACGCTTGCACATGAAGCAGATCGACGCGGGCTTTCTGTATCTGCCGCTGGAGGACCCGGTACTCAACGTCGAGCCCGTTTCGCGCGAGCCCCTGGTACTCGCCCTGCCGGAAATGCATCCTCTGGCCTCGCATCCGTCTGTAGTGTTACGAGACCTCGCGCAAGAGCCTTTTATACTGCCGGCTCGTTACCACATGTCCGGTTTGTACGGTCGCGTCGCCGACGCCTGCCGGGAGGCGGGCTTCGTCCCCAAAGCGATTCAGAAGGAGGTGTGGGCCATGCCGACGATCGTCGGTCTCGTTGCAGGTGGTATAGGCGTGGCGCTGGTACCCGCCTCCATACAGAACTTCTCCAGAAAGGGCGTCGTCTACAAGCCCGTATCCGATCTCTCGTCCGCGGTGGAGTTGGGGGTGGTGTGGCGTCAGGACGATTCCGGGGTCGTTCTCGACTCGCTTCTCCGGGTGATCGGGGAGCTTACGGCGGCCCCGCTTCCGCGCACCACCGAGAAACGGTAGGAGTCGCGGACCCCGAATAGAAGTCCCGTTTGAGAGCGATGCTTCAAAGCTTTTAGCCGTGGGACGCACGACTACGTCAGCGCGATAACAACCGCTCCGCAGAACACCAAGCACCCTGCTAGAAGGACCAGCCGGGAGACGTTCTCGATCCGCCCCATAAACAGCGTCGCGAGGACGATCGTCAGGAGCGTTTCGGAGGCGGCGATGACCGAGACGTGGGCGACCGGTGAGTAGGTGATGGCGATGAAGAAGCCGAGCTGGCCGACGGTCGTGGCCACGCCGGCGAGCCAGAAGTACGGGTGGAGACCGGTGAAGCTCTCTCTGAACACCGTCCCCGTACGCCCTTGGGCGGTTATAGCGACGAGATACAGTATGAGGGCGGTCCACGACGCGATCGTTGCGCCCAAGAAGGCATCGGGCATGTACGCGAGACCGACCTTTCGGACCCCCTGACCTAACCCGAAAAAGACCGCGGATGCGACGGCAATCAGCGTGCCTATTATGACGACCGTCGGGGCGCCCGACGGCTCCTGAGATTCGGCAGAGGGCGCCTCGGCGCCGCGCCCATCCCCTACGCCTTTCGCTATTTCCTTGCCGTTCGCCGGCTTCCGAAAAGCTTCGTAAACCAGCAAAAAGAGGCCCAAGCATGCCAACCCGACGCCACCCGCCGCCACCGGGGAGAGGTGTTCGGAGAGGAAGAGCACGGCGACGCCCACGGTGAACATGGGCGCCGTGTTCTTTATGGCGGCCGCCCGGGAGGAACCGACGAGACCGATGCTGGTGAAGAGCGTGCTACGGCCAAGGAAGGAGGTCAGGAGGCCGGAGCCTGCGAACCACAGGAAACCGGCCATGTTCCACGCGAGCGAGCGGCCGGCGAGTCCGAAGATCGCAACGATAAAGCTGAGGATGACGACGTTGCATATGGTGGTTATGAGCATGCCGTTGTCGGCGCCGGAACCTCCACCCTTTCGTATAAGGACGTTCGTGCACGAGAACCCTACCGCGCACAGGAACGCGAATACGGCGCCCATCTTGCCCTCCTGCGCTCGCTGTGCACCCGGTTAGCGCGTCCTGGCTTTCGCGCGGGCGTCCTCGTTACTTCCTCCCCCGCAGGGCGGTGAAGAGGCCGGGTAGGAGGGTGTCGTCCGGGACCACGACCAGCATGTCGACGGCCTCGCGGAGGGCCTGGACTCCTACTTCTGTCCGGGCCGTACCGGCCGGGCTTTCGTGATCGGGCTGGTTGGCTATCACCCCGGCTATTAGGGCCCCCGACTCCTTCGCGATCTGCCCGACCAGCGGCGCTGCTCCGACCTCCGGCTCGTCCCCCTCGCCGGCGATCAGCACTATCATGTCGGCCCCCTCGAGAGCCTCGCGGATCTCCTCCTCGCTTCCTTCGACCTGATGCGGCGCAGACGCGAGGCTGCCGTTCGTCTCCGACAGCAGCGCCACCCCCTCGTCGATCTCTATGCTCGCGTCCGCTTCGTACTCCGCGAGAGACCGGACGCCGTTCGCTTGGATCAAGACGAGGTCCACGCCCTCCAGCTCCGAGCCTACCAAGCGGTTCACCGCCTCGGCGCCGCCACTCCCGAGCCCCACCACCTTGATCGTAGCCGCGTAACGCGGTCTTTTTATGTCCATCTGCCATCCTTTCATCTTCTCTGGGGGTCTGTTCCGCTCGCCGTTATGGGGCTACCACCACGTGTACGGCCCCCGAACCGCTCTCGCCACCCATGGTCCTTAGCGCCTCATCTACCTCGCTCAACCCGAACCTGTGGGTGCACATCTCGCCCAAGGGGTACCTGCCGGAGGCGATGGTCCGCAGCGCCAGCTCCACGGACTCGTAACTGTGCCCTCGCACCCCCTTCAGCGTGAGGCACTTCGAGATCAGCACGTCGCTGGGAAACCGGGGCAAGGGCTCCCCTTTGAAGCCCCCGAGGAGCACGGTCCCCCTCTTTCTAGCTATTTCGATGGCGGACGTAACGGTCGACGGGCCGCCGGAGGCGGCGTCGATCACCAGATCCGCCATCCTTCCTTCCGTAATCTCGGCGACGCGCTCTGCGAGGTCGTCCCGCTCGACGTCCACCGCGTGGTCCGCGCCGAGCCGCTTCGCAAGCTCCAGCCTCTCTGCGTCGGCGGACAGGCCGCTTATTACGACGCGCTCGGCGCCGGCCTCCCGTGCGGCGATAACACAGGCGAGCCCGAGCTGGCCGGGCCCCTGGATAACCACCGTGCTGCCTACAACGGTCCGCCCGCCCTCCAGGCACACCCACTCGAAGCCGTTGCTCAACGGCAGCGCCAGGGCCGCCTCGGGAGCGGGAACGTGATCCGAAACCTTGTGCAACATGGCGTTGGGGTGCAGGTATTGGTACTGTCCGAATCCGCCCCAGAGAGAGGGTGCTACGCTAACGGGTGTCGCCCCGTAGCGAATACCGCCGAGCCACGGGTCAGTGGAGTCGCACAACCGGGCCTCGCCCCCGCGGCAGCGCTCGCAGCTGCCGCAGGGTACGTACTCCTCGAGCACAACCCTGTCCCCCTCTTCGACCCCCCAGCGCTGCGCCGCAGCCTCGCCCACGCTTTCGACGCGTCCTACCGTGTGGTGGCCCAGGATCTCCGGTTCCCGCAGATCGGATTTGTATCGGGACCAGTCGGTGCCGCACACGCCAACCGCCTCCACCCGCAGCAGGCCGGCCTCCGGCGCTACGCGGGGCACCTCGATCTCCCGCAGGTCCGTACGTTTTTTGCCCGACGCTACCGCTACCAGCGCTCTCTCGCCCAAGCGCTCCTCCAATCCGTTTACAGGTCAAGGTGAAAAGACCGCGCAGGAAGGCGGCGCGGTCGCCCTAGCCCTGCTGGTCGCTCTTCCAGGGGATGATGAACCTCTCCAGCTCGTTCAGGAGCAGGGAGAAGAGGAACCCCAACACGGCGATCACGACGAGCCCGACATACATGGTCTCCACGGCGAAGGTCTGCCAGGCGTTCCAGATCATGAACCCCAAACCGCTTTTCGCCCCGACCATCTCGGCGATGGCGATCAGGATGAGCCCCATGCCGACACCGAGCTTTACGCCCGTCATGATGAGGGGCATGGCACCCGGCAAGGCGACCGTACGGAAGACCTGCCAGCGGCTCGCCCCGTAGTTCTTGCCGACGTCGTGGTAGATCTTGTCGATTTCGAGCACGCCGGCCACCGTGTTGATGACCACGGGGAAGAATACCCCGATCGCCACCATGACGATCTTCGAGGCCTCGCCCAAACCGAAGATGAGCAGTATCAGCGGAAGGATGGCGCTCTTGGGGATGGGGTACGTCGCGGATATAAGCGGGTCGACGGCCGCGCGCACGGGTCTCGAGAGGCCCATCACCACCCCCAGGGCCAACGCGGGAATCCCCCCGAGGAGGAACCCGAAGAACAGGCGCTGCAAGCTGACCCACGTGTTGAAGACCAACTCCCCCGTCTGCAGCAGCGAGACGAAGGTCGACGCTATGCTCGTGGGCGCCGGGAAGAAGCGGGCGTCTAGCAGACCGACCCGAACGGTGACCTCCCAAAGGATCAGCAGTACGATCGGGGACATGACGGCTATGATGCGGTCCTTCGACCGCCTGCTCAGCCCCCACTTCTCGACCTTCGCGGCGGTGGGGGCCGCTTCCTTGCTGCTCGTTTTGGCCCTTGTCTCCACCTTCTACTCCTCCACCCTCTGGGCCCGCTGGACTTCTTCTCGCAGCGAGTCCCATATCTGGTACACGAGTTCCCCGTACTCGGGCCTGGCCCGGAGCTCCAGGACATGGCGCGGACGCTCGAACGGAACGTCGATGAGCACCTTCGCCCTGCCGGGCTGCGCGGTCATGACCATGATCTGATCCCCCATCGTGACAGCCTCGTCGACGCTGTGGGTGATGAAGAGGACGGTCTTCTTGGTCTCGTCCCAGATCCGGAGAAGCTCCTGTTGCAGGAGCGTCTTGTTCTGCTCGTCGAGGGCCGAGAACGGCTCGTCCATCAGGAGTATCTCGGGGTCGTTGGCGAACGCCCGGGCGATGGAGACCCGCTGGCGCATCCCTCCCGAGAGCTGGTGGGGGTACGACCCGGCGAACTTCGAGAGGCCGGTCCTGTCCAGGTAGTGTCCGACCGTCTCCTTTATGTCCGCTTTGGGCACGCCGCGCATCCTGAGCCCGTATGCGGCATTGTCCCAGACCGTCATCCAGGGGAAGATCGAATCGCCCTGAAAGATCATGGAGTTAACCGGCCTGCCGGTGTCGCCCCGGGTGATCTCGATCGAGCCGGAAGTGCGGGTCTCGAGGCCCGCGAGCATGCGCAGCAGCGTCGTCTTGCCGCAGCCGCTCGGTCCCACGATCATGAAGAACCTGCCGGCCGGAATGTCGAGGGAAACGTCGTCGACCGCGACGAAGGTCCCCCCCTTACTGGTGAACTGCTTCGTCAATCCTTTAACGCGTATCTTCGAGCCCGAAGCGGAGTCGAGATCCTGGTTTTGCATCGCGCGAGAACCGCGCACCCGCGCCTCACGCGACCGCGTGGCGTTGCCGTCCTGCTGCGGTGTCGTGTCGTTGCTCATTAGCGCTCCCTGCCCTTAGCCTTCTTCGGGCTTCTCGTAGGGTCCGAGCTCCTCCGAAGCCGCCTCGACGAACGATGTGTCGACCACCCCATCGATGGTTACCGCGTCGGACTCCAAAAGCCCCTCATCCTTGAAGAACTGAAGGTCCTTCTCCAGGCTGTCGAGGTTCAACTCCCCGTTCGGGTCCACCCCGTTGGGGGTCATTTCCTGGTAGAGACCCGCGTCCTTGACCGGGGTGAACTCGGTAAGTATGGAGATGACCTCCTCCGCGTTGGGCCCCGCCAGCTTGCCGTTGTTGAGCGCGTCGTTGTAGTCGCGGACCGCTCGGAGGTACCCCACCATGAACTTCCGGGCCACCTCGGCGTCGTCTTGCGCGAACTGGCCGCTGTAGAGGACCACCGCGAGTTGCTGGTCCGGGTAGATCTCGTCCGTACCCGCGAACCGGGTTGCGGCCCCGGTCTGGATGGCCCTCGTGGCCGACGGCTCGGTCGTCAAGCTGGCGTCGATCGACCCGTTCTCGAGGGCGGCGACGTGGTCGGGGAACCCGATGTACTCGTGCTCGACGTCGTCGTAGCTCAACCCGGCCTTCTTGAGCGCCTCGTTCAGCGTGGAGGAGGTGGCCGTGCCCTGGGCGGGCTCGGCGACCTTCATGCCCTCCAGGTCCTCGTACCCGTCGAAGCTGCTGGCCGAGCCGCTCGTCACCAGGAGCGGCATGTAACCGTACCCGGCCGGGGTCGACCCCTTGTCCGCGACCATCTTGAAGTCCACCCCGCGGGCGACCGCGTTGTATAAGCCAGCCGAAGGAGCACCGGCCGCGACGTCCAGGTCGCCGTTGCCCAAGGGCGCGATCATCTTGGCGGCCGAATCAAAGCTGTTGAACTCTACCTTTATGCCTTGCTCTTCGAAGTAGCCTTTCTTGTCGCCGATGAAGAATGGCGCGTCGCTGCTGCTGTTGGTGGTCCCTACGCGGACCGTGGCGGTCCCGCCACTCTGTCCGCCGCCTCCTCCGCTGAGGATGCAACCGCTCGCGGCGAACAGGGCGGCGAGAAGCGTGGCGACGAGCGCCACGGTCCTGCTGATCCCCCCGGCTTTGCTTGCCGCTTGAATGCGCGTTTCTTGCACGTGAACTCCCCTTTCCCCGAGAGAGTCGCGTTAACTTTACACCGAAACGAACGTGGTGCCCGGTTCGGCCACCATCGCCTCCTCCGCCCCTTCCTTGAAGGGTACGCCCTTGGGCAGGAGCACCGAAGTAGAACGGACCCTGTGGGTTGAGGGGTCGAGCGCGGGGGGATCCAGGCTTTCCTGCTGGAGCTTCCTGGCCGCACTCAGCAAGCGGCGACGCGCCATTATGATCCCGGCGTCGCTGGTACCCAGGCGCTCCTTGGTCCGGTCACAGATCTCTCCCATGCTCTCTTGGAGGGAGGCGTCCTGCATCGAGATTCCCTTGACTCCGCTGAACGTCTTCTGGTTCCTCTGCGCCTCGCGATCGATAAGATAATCGTTGTCCTTGTTGGCCACCGGACGGTACGTTCCGGGGATGTATTCGACGTGTATTCCTTCTCCGGCTTGCATGCTGGCGAGCTCCTCGTCCGACAGAGGACGCGCCGGATGGTAGTTGATGCTCCAAGCCCAGCAGTTCTCGTCGTCGATGGGAACCCAGGCGTGGCCGCCGAGGGGATTGTGCGTCCCAAACGGAGGGATGATGGTGTACCAGGGCATCAGCCACTGCGTGATCCGCCAGTAAAAATTCTCCTCGTCGGCGTTCCTTCTAGCCCCTATCAGGAGGCCACCGTCAGACTGCGCGACCTCGAACTTCGGCCTCGTGTCCTGCTTGAGGTACTCCAACCCCGGAGTGTCCCGATGCATCGGGTCGTCGTCCATGTTAAACCGGTGAGCGAAGGACACGTGGCTCGAATCGATCCCGCCCTCCATAGCCTGCATGTAGTTGCACTCCTGGAGGCGCTTGGACACGAACCGCTGATCGTCGGGCAGGAGAGCCCACTCCAACTCGGGCAACTCCGGTTTGTGCTCGGGAGGCCCCATATACGTCCAGACGATGCCGCCGCGCTCCTCGCACGGGTACGCCTTGAGCCGTATCTTGTTCTTGAAGTTGCTCTCTTCGGGCTCGGAGGGCATATCCACGCACCTGCCGTCCACGTCGTACTTCCACCCGTGATAAGCGCACCTCAACCCGCACTCTTCGTTTCTCGCGAAGAAAAGAGACGCCGTTCGATGCGCGCAAAACTCATCCAACAAACCGACCCGACCATCGGTGTCGCGAAACGCGATCAAATTCTCGCCCAGGAGCTTGACCCTTACCTGAGTACCGTCCCGCTCGGGAAGCTCCTCGGACAGCAGCGCCGGGATCCAGTACCTCCTAAACAACTCACCCATCGGAGTACCTGCGTCCGTTCGTACAAGCAGCTCGTTGTCTTCACGGCTCAACATAGCTTACTCCCCTTCCGCAGGATTACGCGGCGTCGCGATCCCGCCTCGCCTTCTCCAGTCCCTCACAGGCCATCTTGGTTGCTTCGCTGATATAAAGCAAATACCAAAATAGTGCTTTGATATACCTCGGCCATATACCAAAGAGGAAAACGGCGGAGGCAGGTAGGAGTCGCAGGCGAGTTGACAGCGCCCGCACGAGGCGCGCCTCGTGCGGGCGCGTCACAGGGTATAAGTGGTAGGGTCAGGAGATAGTCGGAAAGCATCCGGCCAACTCGGTGACGCTAGATGATATCTGTGAGGAGTATGGCAAGGACGTGATAAAACCGCTCGCGGAGCCGAGCGCTACCTTCTTCCACTGCGGGTCCAACGATGGTCGGTTGGCCACAGGTATCCGCGTTCGGTGGTAAGGCCATCCTATATCTACCGTTCACGCCGAAATAGGCGTCGCCTAACGCTTCTTATGCGACGTTTTTTCGGGATGCGAGAAGCGGTCGAGCGACGGGATTCGGGGAGGTTCCACTCGGAAGGCTGGGAGGCTGCGAACGGCCCGTCCGCTGCCCCAGACATTGGACGCCAGCAAAAGCAACCTACCCGGCATTTAGGATAGCGTTATTCTGGTCGCTTCTGAAGTCCCTTTGGCTTCGAGGAGAGTCGCTATCCGACTCCTCGAACCCCATCAGGTCCTCGGGAGCGGGCTCCGTGAGGAAGCCTCCGGTGGGCACGTTGAGGGCGAGAAGGTGGTCGGGGCCCACGCGGACGCCGACCTTGGCCCCGTAGGAGACGCGGTTGCGGTAGCCCGACGACATGACCGAATCCGCGATCTCCTCAACGACGAACTTCACCGAGGGCAAGAAGTAGTCGTCCAGCTCGTGCATGGAATGCTTGTACTCCTCTAAGAAGCCGGCGAAGTCCCCGGTCTTCTCGACGCCGACGAGGCGGAATATGTAGCCTCAGTGGAGGTATAGAGGCTACCCGACCGTGAGAGCCCGGTATCGTTAGCGTAAAAACATGGGCGAGTTGCATTTGATCACCTCGTTCTGGCTGTGGTCTCTACAACCCCGTTGAACAATAACGCTCGGAAGGAGAACGTAATAATAAAGTAGGAACTATGAGGTCTCGATGCGTCATCACCGCGACCCGGAGAAGGACCCTCCCAAGCCCAGGTGAGCCCTATGCCCCCCGTCCCCGTAGCCTAACACGGAAACGTTCAGCATCTTGTCGATGCGGTGGCGCTACTCGGGCAGCAGGGCGTCTAACTGTTCGGGGATGATTTTTTGCGTCGTGCTAACCTAAACCTTCCCGCCCCTCGCCGAAGCATTTGACCTCGGGACAAAACACTTAGTCGGCCTCGTAGATGATGGTGTAGGAAGAGGAGCAGATAGCCGCCGTACCCTGGGACAGCCCGTATCTCGCGCCGTCTGCTTGCGCCTGGCCGGCTTCTCCGCGCAGCTGACGAGCGGCTTCCAGAATGTATTGACCGTGACCGCAAGCGTAAGAAAGCTGCCCCCCGTGGGTATTGACGGGTATTTTGCCTCCCAGTTCAGCAGCACCGCCTTGCACGAACGCACCCCCTTGCCCCTTCTCGCAGAAACCCAACTCCTCCAGCGCGATGAGCACCGTTATCGGAAAGGAGTCATACAACTCTGCTACGTGTACTTCCTCGGGCGTGAGCTCCGCCATGCGAAAAGCGTGCTTCGCTGAGTGCTGGATGGGCCAGGAAGAGAAGCTTTGCAACGGGGCCAGGTTGTAACCCTGCTGGGCGCTACCGAAACCTCGTATCCAGACGGGCGGTTTGTTCAGCCTACCGGCTCTCCTCTTCGAGGTCATAACGAACGCGGTGCCCCAATCCGAGACCATGCAACATTCGAGTAGATGAAAAGGCGCGGCCACCATGGGCGATTCCAGCACCTCTCTTACCGTTAGTGGGTCTCTGTAAGCAGCGCGAGGATTCAAGCTGGCGTGCTTGCGCTCCACAACCGCGACCTGGGCCAGTTGTTCTTCGGTGGTACCGTAGTCGTGCATGTGACGCTGGGCTATAAGCGCGTAGCGGCCCGGCACCGAGGCGCCATACGGTGTCTCGAACTCTTCCATGTCGTCCGCCGCTTGTGAGGTCGCCATGCCTTTGTCGCCGGCGAAACGAGTAGCACGCCCGTCGGCATCCACGATCAGGATGGTCTCGTAAACGCCGCTGGCTATGAGGCCCGCTGCCTGGATAGCCATCGCGTGCGGCGTGGCCCCACCGGCGGCGAAGGCGACTGCTGCCTGCGGCCGCATGTCCATGTATTCGAGGAAGACGTTGGCGGGCATGTGGTGGTGCTCCGACATGGGTTGTTCCAGGAAGACCGCATCGATCTCGTCTCTTTGCAGTCCCGCGTCCGCCAGGGCCAGGTGCGCCGCCTCGCTAGCCAACTCGAACGTGGTCTTACCGGAGCGCCGCCCTCCCTCCGCTTCTCCGGTGCCCACGATGGCTACCTCCCGGTGCATACGCCCACCGTCCTTCATATTCTCGGAGCCGGTCGGAAGTAGGGGACAGCTCGCTTCTCGTCCAGCTCCTCGAAGACGGCTTCGACGTCCATGCCCACCCGGATGCGTGCGAGCTCGCAATCCACGAGGTGTGACATCGTTTTCACCCCTTCTTCCAGCTCGATCACCGCCAGTACGTAAGGGGTCTTCTCTTTGAAGGTCGGCGAGGACGCGCGGTAGAGGACGCTGTACGAGTACAGCGTCCCCCTGCCCGAGCATGGGGTCCAGGAGAGCTCGCTGCTAGCGCAATACGGGCACTGCCGCTTGACGTAGTGGATCCAACGCCCGCAGCCCCCGCAGCGTAGGAGAGACAGCGTGTGCTCACCGGCGCTCTGCCAGTACGGGCGGCTCTGCTCCGTCGGCTCGGGAACTACCGATCTCAGCTCGGCCATTCCTTCCTCCTTTTCGTCGACTTCATCGTGCGATTCCCGCCGGGGAGTTTTTCCGCACGGTACGTCCTCAGTGGATGTGTCCATGGTGGCGGGCCCGTCCGAGGGTCGTCACGAGGGTATCTTTGACGTAGAGCGGTTCGTACCTACCGTAACCCTGTTTCAGTTTGCCTTGGATCACCACGAAGCGGTGCCTACCGAGCTGAGCGAACTCCACCCCCTCCTGTACTATCACCGCCGTTACGCCGACCTCCCCAGCGGGGGGCTGTATAACCTGTTCGGCCCATCCCCCAAGCAGCCGTTCTTGCGGATCGATCATTACGACGTTGAAGAGGCACTCTCTCTCCGGTTCCAGATCGTAGAAGTCGATGGACAGCATGAGGTTCGCCTTGCCCGGGCACCTGGTCAAGGAGATACCGTCCTCGCCCATCTCGTAGACTCCCGTACCCGGGTTCAGGTCGAACTTGTTGGAGATCGACATCTTCTCCACGAACATACATCTCCTTTCTGGCGCTGGGGGGAGCCCCCTCGTGTCCCGGAGCAGCTAGACCGTGGCACTATCACGCAGCGATTCGATCTGCTCCCGCGAGTACCCCATCCCCGCGAGGATCTCGTCCGTGTGCTCTCCGAGGAAGGGAGGTGGCGCAACGTCGTCTTCCCGCACCCCGTCGTAGAGGATCGGGCGCTTGACGCCCCTCAACCGCCCCTCGGTCGGGTGATCCTGCTCGTAGATGCTGCCCATGTGCCTCACCTGCGGGTCCTCCAGGACGTCGTCGATCTTATAGACGGGGGTGAAGGGCACGTCGTGCTCTTCGAGACGCCGCAGCCAGTACTCGCGGGGCCTCGCGCCGAAGGTTCGCGCCAGCTCGTCTTGTAGATCCCGGTAGTTCTCGAGACGCCTGTGCCTGGAGTCGAAGCGGGGATCTTCGTCCAGGTCTTCTCGCCCGGCCGCACTGATCAGGGCCCGCCAGAACTTCTCCGGGGAGGAGATGTGTACGGCGAAGGAGAGGCCGTCTTCGCACGCGAACGCGTAGGCCTGAGAGACCGCCGGCCGCGTGTAGGGTCCGGGCACGCGCCCCGTTGCGAAGTAGCTGTTGAAGGGCTCCGTTAGAAACGACAGGGCGGACTCCAGCATGGTGGCCTCGACCCTGCGCCCCACGCCCGCACGCTCCCGCTCGACGAGCGCACCCAGGATCCCGTAGCAGGCGTAGAGCCCAGTCAGGCCATCCGAGAAGGCCGGTCCGACCATCCTCATCCCCGGGTCCTCGGGGTCCATCAACAAGCTGAGCAGACCGCTCAACCCCTGCCCGACCGTGTCGTAGCTCGGACGGTGGCGGTAGGGTCCGTCTTCGCCGAAACCCGTGACGGAGCAGTACACCAACCTCTCGTTGATGGAACGCAGCCGCGATTCGCCGATCCCCAGCTTCTCGGTCACGCCCGGACGGAAGTTCTCGATGAACACGTCCGCTCTGCGGATCAGCTTCTCGAAGACCTCCCGGCCCTCCTCCCCGGCGAGGTCCAGGGTCAGGCTTTTCTTGTTGCGGTTGTAGGCCTGAAAGTGGGGGCTGTACAGCCCGCCCTCGAAGCTGCGGAAGGGATCTCCGGTCCCCGGCCTCTCGATCTTAATCACCTCGGCCCCGAGGTCGGCGAGCAGCATTCCCGCGTAAGGGCCCGTTATGAAAGTGCCCATCTCAAGGACGAGAGTGTCTTCGAGCACCCGCACCTCGGTCATCCTCCTTTGTGAGCGAGAGTAATCTTCATGTGAGAGCCCGCGCGCCTCAAGAAGAGCGGGTTATCACGAAGTTGCCTAGCTCGTCCACTTGCAGGGCCCATCCTCGCGCCACCGGATAGTTGGTGTCGGTCCCCTCGACTACGGCCGGTCCCTGGATGGTGTGGCCGTAGCGGAGCTTCTCCCGGTCGTATATGGGGCTGTCGGTGGGTTTCTCCTTCTCCCAGTAGACCTCGCGGACGCCCTTCGTCGCCTGATCTATGCCCACGTCCGCCTTCTCGACGGCGACCGGCTCCCAGTGAACCACCTTGCACTCGGCGGCCAGGGACAGCGTCTCCAGCGTGGCGCCCTTCGCCTCCTTGGAGAACAAGCTATTGATCAGCGCCTCCCTCACGTCCCTAGACCCACCCGATGTTCTCTGGCTTTGTAGCACCTGTTTCTCCCCGTTTGAGCTCAACACGGCCTCCAGGCTGATCTGCATGTCCTCGACGTCGAACCCCTCCCCCACCATGTCTTTGACGGCCTGCTCCCGATAGCGCATGACGTCCCGCTCGACCTCGTCGAGCTCCTCGAACGGCTGCCCGAAGGTCTTGCTGTACGCGTGGAGCACGTCCGTCGTACTTCCGCCAAAGGCGCTGAAGACGGAGCCGTAAGGGAAGGCGACGATGCGGCGTATCCCCACCTTCTCCGCGATGGAGCAGGCGTGCAGCGGCCCGGCGCCGCCTATGGAGAATAGCGTGAACTCCTCGGGGTTGTGGCCCCTACGCCGCAGCCTCTTGTCCAGCTGCGCGGCCATCTCCGCGTTGCTGTACTCCCGGATCTCGTAGGCGGCCTCCTCGACAGTCAGGTCCAACCGCTTGGCGAGGCGGCGTTGCACCGCGCGCCGGGCTTTCTCGGCGTCCAGCTTCATCTTTCCGCCGAGAAAGTAGTCGGGGTCCACGTACCCCAGGATCACGTTGGCATCCGTGACCGTCGGCTCTACCCCGCCCTTGTTGTACGAGACCGGTCCAGGCGCGGAGCCGGCGCTCTCGGGTCCCACGCGCAGCTCCCCGTCCTTCTCCCGGGCGATGCTCCCCCCGCCCGCGCCGATCGACTCCACGGAGATCATGGGCATCGCCAGAGGGATTCCTTCTATCCGGGGCTCGGGGTCGAGCTCGTACTCGTGGTCCGAGACCACCGCCATGTCCAGGCTCGTCCCCCCATGTCGGCGGTAACCACGCGGTCCAGGCCCAGGATGCTCGCCATCTTCGCCGCCCCCCGGGCGGCGACCGCCGGCCCCGAGCTCAGCGTGTGCAGGGCCACTGTCTTAGCCACCCGCGCGTTCCCCCCGCTAGCGTGGACGATCAGAAGAGGCCTCTCGTACCCCGCTTCGCGCAGCCGATCCTCGGCGCGGTACAAGGCCCGGGCCATCTCGGAGTGTATGTAGGAGTTTATGGCCACCGAGTTGGTCCGCAGGTCGTCGCTCGATACATGGCTCACCTCCGTCCCCAACTGCATCGGCACCGAACGCAGGTAGTGGACCGGGTAGCGCTCGCGGACGTACTCGCGCGCCCGCCTCTCGTTGTGGGGGTTTCTCCACGCGTTGCGCAGGCTCACCGCTATCATCCGGGCGCCTGCGCCGACGAGCCGCCTGATCCCCTCCAACACCTCTTGCTTGTCTACCTCCCGGACGAGCCGGCCGTCCCCGTCGACCTCCTCGTCGACCCCGACCACCATGTCCTCGGCGACGTACTCGCCGAGTATGGGCGCCCTCCCGGAACCGTAGAGGGTCTCCTCGTTCCCCCTGGTCACTAACAAGCCGACCTTCGGGCCGTTGTGCTGGACGAGCATGTTGGTCCCCACGGTGGTCGACAGGCGCGCCACTGAGGTCCTGCGCAGCAGTTGTCTCGGGCCCATCCCGAAGGCCCGGCTCCCCTCCTCGACGCAGTTCACGAAGCACTCGGTGATGTCGTGGGGCGTGGTGAGCACCTTTACGGTACGCGCCTCCTGGCCGTCCGTGAAGAAACCGTCGGTAAAGGTCCCGCCTATGTCTATATCAATGGTGTACATCGAACCTGAGACTTCCTTTCCGCGGGCATCAGCTCTTCAGCGAACGTCCCAGCTCTATGAGGTTCTCGGGAATCGCCTCCGCCGGCAGCTCCCACTCGGAGACGTAGATTCTGGCCCCTCCGCCCCTTCCTCGCTGCTCCCGGACCCAGTCCTCCACCGGGGCCTCTTCCCTCACGCACAGGGCGGTGGGGACGCTGCGGACGGCCGTCTGCTCCGGGGGGTCGCCATCGTCCGGCGCGGCCACGTACCGGAAGCCAGCCTGCAGCGCCTCCTCCTTCGCCCGAGGCGTCAGGGGGCCGCGGCTCAGCAGCATCACCGGAACGCCGTAGTAGTTTGCGATGTTGAAGACGGGGGCTAGGAGCCGGGCCGAGGCGGAAACGTCCGTTCCGGCTTCCTCGGCCAGGAGCAGGCCGCCAACGCCCGCTTCGCAGTACGCTCTCGCGAGCTGCAGGGAGATCTGGAAGGTGTCCTCCAGCGTGTCCCGGTCCTCCTTCGGGGCCTCTCCGGAGGAGGCGGCTTGCAGCAGCCGATTCCCCTCCCCCTCGCCAAACAGGTGGTTCAGGAGCGTGCGGAGGCCGGTGAGATAGCCGAGAACGGCGGATTTGTCAAGCGTCTCCTCGCAGAGGCGTCTGGCCACTTCCAGAGCGGCTGGTATCGCTCCCCGCTGCATCACGGAGCCAGCATCCGGGATGGAATCCGGGATGGCGAGACGCTGCGTCACCCTCCCCATCTCGTCCCGCTCGACCACGGCTCCCGCGGCCTCCGACTCCAGGTGCGTGTCGAACCAGTTGACGACCCCGTCCGCCCCGAAGAGGTTCGAGCCGTTGCGCAGCGCGAAGGTGGCGTAGACGGTGTCTTCTACCATCTCCTCCCAGTCCGTCTGCTCTAGCCTCGCCGAGAGGCGGAAGCTGAGCGGCACGAAAAGGTCGCGGCGCTCGCGGCCCAGCAGTTGATCCAAGGTCACAGACATCAGCGGTACTGCCCCCAGAAGGGCTTGTCGTACTCTTCCAACCGCGGCTCCGGCCAATGGCCGTAGTACTTGAGGATCTCCTCTTTGGGCTTCTGCTTGCTCCAGTATTTCGTGAACTCGTCGAACGTCTTCCCCGCCCGGAGGCGTTCCGCGCGCATCTCGCCGCGCCTCTTCTCCGTCCCCTCGGCGTCCGTCTCCCTGGTCTCCGGGTCCAAAACCAGCCCGTAGACCTTGTCGGCCACCTCCTGTGTGATGAGGCCGCTCTGCAGGTCGAGCAGCACCTCCTCGGGGTCCCGCTCGAGGACGTCCCCGTAGCCGCCGCCGCCGCCGAGGCTCCAGACGAAGATGTCTCCCTCGTCGAACTTCTGCGTCTCTCCCGACGAGGAGCTGATGAGGTACTCGCCCTCGAGCGGTCGCTCCGTCAGCAGCTCGTATTGGTTGGCGAATTTCAGGTCGTCGCCCTCCGCCATCAGCTGCATCACGTTCGTGTTGCGGATGACGAAGCGCGGGTTGGGGGGTCCCCAATAGCCTCCGAAAACCCCGGGGTTGTGGCTAAGCTTATCCGCGCTGCCCCGGGAGGTCATCATGCACCCCCTGTCGCCGAAGGCCGTGGAGATCTCCACCAGGGGGGCGCCGCCCCGGGTCTTCCCGTAGCCGTGGTTGTTCTTCTCCACCACGCGACCCAGCACGAGTTGGGGCAGGCGCGAGTCTATGTCCTCCACCTCGCCGGAGTCGGTGAAGGGCCCCCAGTAGAAGCCCAGGGCGCTCTCCCCGTCCAAGTCGTAACGGGCGCCCTGTCCGGCCGCGTTGGCCGTGCCCGTGAAGTTGGCTGTCTGGTATCCCCTGCGGTTCTCCCCCGCGAAGATGTAGAGCAGGAGATTTCGGGAGTGCGGGGAGGAGACGGCCTCGCGGTACGGGCTGTCGAACAGTATTTTGGAGCCGACCACGTGCAGGTTCTGCGCCACGCACGCGGATATCGAGGTGCCTTCCCCGTGCGCGACTTCGGCGGACGAGTTGGCGATGGACGGCCCCTCGACGAGCACGCGCAACGGCTCGAGAAGACCCGCGTTCGGCGGAAGCCCCCGAAAGAAGTAAGAGAAGAGGTACACTCCGAGGGAGGCCCTAACCAGGTGCCACGTGGAGTGCATCGAGCCCGCGAAGTTCTCCGGCGAGACCGACTGCACGAGGACGGTCATCTCGTCGCCCTCCTTGAAGACCGTGGTGGGGATGCGTGTCAGACCTGGCTCCCTGCCCACGTCGTCGTTGAACAGCACCGCCCGGTAGACGCCGTCGTTGAGCTCTCTGAGCCTGTCTCGCGCCATCTGCTCGGTCGAGGTGAGTATCTTGCGCAGCCCTCCAACGGTCGTCGCTACGCCGCGTCTCTCCACCTCCCTGAGGAACCTTTGGCGGATGCGGATGCACGTCGCCACCCTCGCCTTCAGGTCCGAGCCGAACACGAATGGGTTGCGCACTGAGCCGCACATGAACTCGAAGATGTCGCGGCGGATCTCGTCGTTCTCGCCGATGCGCATCTGGCAGATGTGCAGCCCCTCCTCGTAGCGCGAGGTCGCCTTCGGCGAGAACCCCCCGGGGCTCACCGAGCCCGAGTCGCCTTGGTGCCCCCCCACCTCGGCCCAGGCGATAAGCTCCCCCTCGTAGAAGATCGGCATGGCGACGAACATGTCGAACGTGTGGACGCCGCCGCCCAGTTCGTCGTTGAAGAAGTAGATGTCCCCGTCCTTCAACCCGACCGTATGGTCGTTCCGGTAGTACTTATTGATGTACTTCACCTGGGTGTAGTTCAGCAAGGAATGGAAGTAGATCCCCGTCGCCACCACCGCCGGGTCTCCAGAGGCCGTGAAGATGGAGCAGTTCATGTCCCCGGTGATAATGCCCTCGGAGATGGAGAGGCTCATGTAGACGTCTCGCGCCTCCTCGACGATGGACGTCAGCTTGTGGCGCATCAGCTCCAAGTCGACGTCCGACAAGCGGTCTATGCCCTCTCGCTCCAACTCGGTGAGCGGTGCGGGGCCCTCCTTCAGCAAGGAGGGGTCCCACGCGGGGCCTTTCCCGAAGGCGTTCCCGTCGTACACGAGGCCCTCGAAGAGCCGCGCCTTCTCGTCGAACAATCTTCCCACGCGCGAACCTCCTGCGGTCAAATCTTCTCGATCCATCCAACCTGGTACTCGTCCGTCCGAAAACGCCAGTGCCGCGGGACCACGGTCACCGTGTCCTCCGACTCGCACAGAATGGGACCGGCCAGCTCGGCTCCGGCTCCCATCTTCTCGCGCTGGTAGACGGGCGTCTCCACGTAACCCGCGTCCGGTCCCCAGTAGACTTGGCGCCGTCCCTTGAGGGCGCCGGAGGCGTCGCCGTCCACGGAGTGGGAGCCGAGCCGGAACTTGGGCAGGGGGCCAGTGGCGCTCAGGCGCAGCTGCACGACCTCTATGCCGGCCTCGGGGTAGACGGCGCCCTTGCCGAAGTTGGCTCCGTAGGCTTCGTTGAACATGTCGCAAAGCTGTTTCACGTCCTCGGCGGTCTCCAGGAACGTCTTCGGAGCGATGATCGGGATGCTGTGTCGCTGCTGGCCGTACGACATGTGAACTTCCAACTGGAGCCGGACCGTGTCCAGGTCGAAGCCCTCCTCCAGCATGTCCTCGCGCCCCGCCTCCAGGAGCCCGCGGACCTCCTCGTTGAAGTGGGGGATGCTGTCGGTGAGATACTCCCGCTCGTCCCAAGCGAAGAGGCCTATCTGCGCGGTCTTCTCGTAGCTCTGGAGGATGTCCATGCTCAGCGTGCTGAAAGCGCCGAAGACGCTGCCGAACGGGAAGGTGGCGACCTGCTTCACGTCGGCGAAGTCCGAGAACCCGGTGGCGTGGACCGCCCCCGCACCGCCCAGGGCGAAGACGGCGAACTCGCGCGGGTCCTGGCCCGAGATCAGGGCGCAGATGCGGTACATCTCCTGGCCCATGAAACCGTCCACGATCTTCTTGATGTTCCAGGCGGCCTCCTCTATGGAGAGTCCCAGCGGTCGCGCCACCTTCTCCTCGATCGCCCTGCGCGAGCGCTCTTCGTCGAGGCGGATCCTGCCCCCCAGAAAGTAGCCCGGGTCTATGTAGCCAAGGACCACGTCGGCGTCGGTTACGGTGGGGCTCTCTCCGCCCCTCGCGTAACAGGCCGGACCGGGGTTGGACCCCGCGCTCTCCGGCCCCACCTTGAGCACCCCGTTCTCTACGTGGGCGATGGACCCGCCGCCGGCGCCGATGGACCAGTGGGCCACGAAGGGAATCTGGACCCGGTAGCGGTCGATAATCGGGTCGTACTCGTGGACCCGGTCGCGCCCCTCCACCACCAGGCCGACGTCGAAGCTGGTCCCGCCCATGTCCGCGATCAGCACGTTGTGGCGCTCGACCTGCTTGCCCAGGTGATCGGCCCCGACCACGGTGGCCGACGGGCTGCTCCCGTACAGGTGGAGCGCCTGGGAGCGGGAGAGCGAGGACACCCCGCCGGTGTTCTTGGCGACGAAGAAGGGCTTATGATACCCGAGGTCTCGCAGATCCTCCGTCAAGCGGAGCAGGTGTTCCTCCGTGATCTCGCGCAGGTAAGCATCCAGGATGACGGTCATGGAACGCCGGTACTCTCCGCTCTGCGGGGAGATCTCGCTGGACAGGTAGACCGGCATGTGCCCCAGGTACGATTCCGGGTACTGCCGGCGGATCACGTCCCGAACGCGCTGCTCGTGTACCGGGTTGACGAACGAGTTCAGCGTTACGACGACGAACCCGCGGACCCCCTGGTCCACGAGGTACTGGACCTTCTCGAGTATGTCGTCGTCGCGGATCGGCGCGACGACTCGGCCCAGGTTGTCGATCCGCTCCTGCACCCCGACGATCCGCTCCCCCGGTATGATCGGGACCGGTCTCTGCGCCCGCCCGCGGTCGTACTTGGTCTCGGGCGACAGGCCGTCCGCCCAGTTGCGCGAGCGCCCGACGTACACCGTGTCCTCAAAGCCCTTGGTGGTGATGAGACCGAGCTTGGAGCCCTTGCGCTCGATGAGCGCGTTCGTTCCGACGGTCGTCGAATACACGATGGAGTCCGCCGAGCGTAGCGCGTCCTCCAGCGTGGAGCCAAATCTCTCCACCGCGCTGCGTGCGGCATTCATGAAGCCGACCTTCAAGTCATAATGGGTGGTATCCGACTTGCCCCTGTAGACCTCGTCATCCCTCTGCATGAACACGTCGGTGAAGGTTCCCCCGACGTCTACGCCTATCCTCAGGCTCACGAAAGGTCCTCTCTCAGGTGCTTGTTCTTCAGCTGTTGCAGGTCCACCTCGATGTCCCAGGTGAGAGGATGCCCGGGCGGCAGGTATTCGTTCTCCAGCATGGTCCCGCACCCGGGGCAGTAGAACTCGACGATCCTCACCCACTCGGGATCGAAAGCGAAGTTGTAACCCTTATTTGGCCCTATCGGGAAGTGTACGTCGTGGGGGTCTCGATCCCGGATGAGGCACCCCTTTTTGTACGGCTCCTGCGCCGAGCCTAGATCTGCTCCGCACCGGTTGCACTTCCACCGTTCTTCGGAGAGGTCCAACCCGAGGTATTCGGTGATGGTCACACGCATTTCGACTCCTCCTACCCTGATTTGGTCCGGTCAAGTAGCCGTGGAGCTTCCCCTGCTTTCTTCGTGGACGGTCTGATGCCCCCGAGCCTGTTCCTCCCTGATGTCCTCCCGGGCGGTCTCGCTGACCAGGAAGAGGGAGACGAAGCTGATCGCGCACATCGCCGCCACGTACACGGAGATCGCGAGGGAAGCGCCCGTGGCCGCGAAGAGAGCGGCGGCGACGACCGGCGCCAATCCGCTGCCAAGGACGGAACCAAGCTGGTAGCCCACGGAAGCGCCGCTGTAACGAACCCGCGTGCCGAACATCTCGGACAACAGGGCCCCCTGGGGACCGTACAGCGGGGCTAGGAAAAACAGGCCCAACGCCACCGCGATCCAGGTCATCGCGATGGAGCCCGTATCTATGAGCCAGAACACAGGGAAGGCCCACACGCCCGAGAGCGCCGCCCCCATCATGCACACCTTTCGCCGTCCTACGCGATCCGAGAGCGCGGAGAAAGCCAGGAGCGCCGCGGCCATGACGGCGCCCGCGAGGATGACGCCGAGCAGCATCGCGCTCCGGGAGATGCCCGTGACCGTCGTCGCGTAGGAGACGACGTAGGCCGCGTATATGTAGAACACCACGCCTGTGGCGAGGATGGTTCCCCCGGCCAGCACCACCTGCTTGGGGTAGGTGACCAACACCTCCACGAGCGGCATTCGGGCTTCGGCGCTGGCCTCCTTGACCCGCTGGAACGCTACCGTCTCCTCCAGACGGGACTGCATGTAGAACGCGATCCCGATGAGGACGACGCTCAACAGGAACGGCACCCGCCAGCCCCAGGCCGCGAACTGCTCCGGGGAGATCAGGGCGAAGAGCACCAGGAAGACCCCGTTCGCGATGATGAGGCTGGCCCCGATGCCCGCCATGGCGAAGCTACCGTAGAAGCCTCGCCGGTTCGGAGGGGCGCTCTCGGTCGCTATGAGGACCGCGCCGCTCCACTGTCCCCCCAGAGCGAGGCCCTGCAAGAAGCGCAGCGCCACCAGTATCACCGGCGCCGCCACCCCTATGGTCGCGTACGTGGGCAACAGGCCTATGAGTGTCGTGGCGCCCCCCATTAACACGAGCGCGATGACCAGCGCCCTCTTGCGGCCTATCTTGTCGCCTATGTGTCCGAAGACGGCCCCGCCCACGAGGCGCGCCACGAAACCGACGGTGAACGTGCTGAACGCTGCTATCGTCCCGACGATGGGATCGGACTCGGGGAAGAACAGCGTGGGAAAGACCAGGGCCGCCGCCAACCCGTACACGAGGAAGTCGTAGTACTCGATGGTGGTCCCGGCCATGCTCAACAGGGAGATTTGAAGTATGGACTTCTCCTGCCTCGGCGCCTCTATGTTGGTTGCGCTCATCGTCCCCTACCCCTCCAGAATCTCTAGCATTGCTTGCTCCCCCGATCCCCGCCGCGCATCGGCACGACGAACACGAGCCGGATCCTCGCCCTCCCTACACTCGGGCCGCGTCGACCCCGAAGAGGACGCCACAAAACGGCAAGACGCGGCGACGCAGCGCGACGCCCGGCGTTGCGACCTTGATCCTTTCGCCTCCGCAGCTCTCGCCGCCAAGGCCGTCCGCGTACGCTCGCAGCCACCGCTGAAAGCCCGCCTAAGAGTTGCGTTGAGGACGTCTACGTCCTTGCGGACCGCCCCAAGCTCGTGCTTTGCGTGTTCGACCAGCGAGTAATTAGGGCAACCTCTCGGATTCGCAGTCTTGCACGAGATCTCGTCGGGCCATCGGGTCATCCGCCGACCGTTCTCCTCCAGGTCCCCCATAGCCGGGCCTCCCATGTCCCCTGCCTTCCCCAAGCTTAGTCAATCCCCATTGACTACCTGATCGCTAACTACCAAGCATTTTCTATAGAATTTGCGGCACTCTATAGAAACCTTCGGCGCGCGTCAAACCCGTTGTTCGACAATGCCGTAGGGACGATAGCGAACTTTTCGGGCTTTCGCGTCCCTCTCCTCGAGTATGCGCCGCGCGGGGGTAGCAGGTACGCGGGGTGTACTCCCCTGGTCCGTGTGGGGCGGAGGTTTGGAGGGGAGAGTTCTACGAAGCTCGGCGGGTTGGAGCCTTGGCGGGGATGGCGGCCCTTGAGTGCTATGCGGGTGGAGCGGTGAGGTGGCCTGCGGAAGCGGGCGGGAAGTCGTCGCCGTTCAGGTAAGCGGTCAGGCCCTCGGCGGCGGAGCTTATGTGCCGGCTCATCGCTTTGCCGGCGACGTCGCTATCGCCTACCTCGACGGCGGCTATGATTTCGTCGTGCTGGTCGAACGCCCACTTGGCCCGGCCCGGGATGCTTCGCAGCCAGTAGTGGGGAAGCTTGTTCCACAGCCGCTCGATCGTCTCCACCAGGTGGGACGAGTTCGCGGCGGAGTAGATCAGATGGTGAAAATGCCAGTTGAGGCGAGGAACGGGTTCCAGGCGATCCTCGCGCAACGCGTCCGCCCATTCTCGGTGCGTCTCCCGCAGGTCCAGAAGCAACCGCCCTCGATCGTACGGGGTGAGCCGCTCCATCGCCGCCCTGGTCGCGAAAGGCTCGAGCACGTTTCGGATGCGGTATATATCGATTATGTCGTCGCGCGTCAGCTCGACCACGGTCGCTCCGCGGCGCGGCCAGGTTTCGACGAGGCCCTGAGCTTCGAGTATTAGCAGGGCCTCGCGGATAGGCGTGGGGCTTATGTCCAAATCCGCGGCGAGCTTTTCCTCTCGGAGCCGTTCACCAGGGGCGTACAGGCCGTCGATTATGGCCTGGCGCACGGCCTGAACCGCGTAAGTGCGCTTCGTTCCGGACGGTGTTTTTTTGCCCTGTCCGCCTCCGCCATGCTCGAAAATGTTTGGTTCAGAAGAAAGAGACACTGCTCGATTATACCCAAAGTGTTCTTCACGGAGAACGGCAGACGACGAGGCATGCGTCTCGCCCTGGTCCGTGTTGGCTCCTCTTCTACGGGAGCAGTTTGGTACCCCGGCGGACTCCTCCTACCCGAACGCCACGGTGAGCGGCGGTTGGCCGTGGGCTTCTAGGACGAAGATATCGCCCCGGTTGGCCGGTACGGCGCGTCCCAGGGATCCCGAGAGGACGAAATCGCCGGGAGCGAGCGCGACCCCGAAGGAGTGGAGCTTGCGCGCGAGCCAAGCGACGGCGCGGGCCGGCCCGCCGAGTGCCGCGGCGCCTACCCCCTCGACGACCGTCGAGCCGTTATGGTGGATCAGCATCCCCAGGGTGCGCAGGTCCTCCTGTCTCAGGGATCGGCTCCAGGGCCCGAGGACGAACCCGCCGTATGAGGCGTTGTCGGCGATCGTGTCGGCCAGCTTGATGCGCCAGTCCACCACGCGGCTGTCCACGACCTCCACGGCAACCGCGAGGGCCTCCGTCGCAGCGAGGACCTCTTGCGGGGTAACGCTCGGGCCCGAGAGGGGTCTACCGATGAGGAAGGCGATCTCGCCCTCCAGCCGCGGCTCGACGAAGGTATCGGTCGGAAGTTCGACGCGCCCACCCTTGGCCGGAAAGTAACGCGAGGCCCACAGGCTGCCGTAGTCCGGCTCGTCGACGCCCATCTGCTCCTGCATTCCCTTGCTGGTCAGCCCGATCTTGCGCCCGACGATCCCCTCGCCCTTGCCGAGCCTCAGCTCCGTCCACGCGCTCTGCACGGCGTAGGCGTCCTCGACGGTGAGGCCGTCGCTCTCGGTGAGCGGGGCGATCGGGGCACGGTTCTCCCAGGCGTCGTCGAGGCATTGGGCGAGGGCCCGTACGTCTACGCTCACTTGTTGCTCAGGCATACGGTCTTGGCCTCCGTAAAGAACTCGCGGCTGTACACGCCTCCTTCGCGGCCCATGCCGCTCGACTTCATTCCGCCGAACGGCACCCTCAGGTCGCGCACGAAGAAATCGTTAACCCAGACGGTACCGGCGTCGATCGCGCCGGCCACCCGGACCGCCCGCCCGAGGTCGCGGGTCTGGACCACCGCCGAGAGACCGTAGCTCACGCCGTTTGCCAGCGAGATCGCCTCGTCCTCCTCGTCGAAGGGCATAGCTGTCGCCACCGGCCCGAAGACTTCCTCCTGCGAGATGCGGTCTTCGGGCTTCACGTCGGCGACGATGGTGGCGTTGAGGTAGTTGCCGCCGTCGAAGGGAGCGCCGAGGTCGGGCCGGTCGCCGCCCAGCCGCACCTCCGCGCCGCTGTGGAACGCCGGGCTCCTGCCGTTTAAGAAGCCCTCCACCTTTTCGAGGTGCTCGGGACCGATGAGCGAGCCGAGCGAGGTGCTCTCGTCGAAGGGGTCGCCCGGCTTGAGGCCCTTCGCCGCTGCGGCGAACTTCTCCAGAAACTCCTCGTAGAGGGGGCGTTGGACCATGATGCGTGAACCGGCGAGGCAGAACTCGCCCTGGTTGAAGAACGAGGAGCGCAGGCTTGTTTGAACCGCTTTATCGACGTCCGCGTCCGCGAAGATGACGTTCGGACCCTTCCCTCCCATCTCGGCGGAGACCCTCTTCAGGGTGTCGGTGGCGCTCTTCATGATCGCCTTGCCCGTCGTCGTCTCTCCAGTGAACGAGATGAGGTCCACATCCGGGTGGGCCGTCAGGTAGGCCCCGGCCGAGTCCGGTCCGAAGCCTTGGACGACGTTGAAAACGCCGGGCGGCAATCCGGACTCGTGGGCGATCTGGGCGAGCTTCCAGGCGCCGATGGGCGTCAGCTCGGCGGGCTTGAGGACGACGGTGTTGCCGAAGGCGAGGGCTGGCCCGATCTTCCACGTCGAGAGCATCATCGGTACGTTCCAGGGCGTGATGAGCCCCGCGACGCCGACCGGCTGGTGCAGGACGTAGTTGATGTACCCGGTATCCATCGGGTACGCGTCGCTGCCGTGCGTGACCACGAAGTCCGCGAAGAACTCGATGTTCGCCGCGACGCGCAGCACGTACCCGTGCGTGTTCTCGCGGATGGGACGTCCCACATCCCAGCTCTCCACCCTTGCCAGCTCGTCGGCCCTGGCCCGGATGCCTTCCGCAAACCTCTTGAGCATCAAGCGCCGCTCGCCGGCACCCATGCGGCCCCACTTCCCGAAGGCCTCCTGCGCCGCGCCGACGGCGGCGTCTACCTCGGCCTCCTTCCCCTCGGGAGCCGTTCCGATGACCTCGTTCGTCGCCGGGTAGCGGACATCGAAGCCGTTACCGCCGCCGACGAATTCTCCGCCAATATAATGCTCGACCTCGAACCACGGCTTCTCCACCCTCGTTCTCCTATCCTTCGAGTTTTGCGATCAGAACGCTACCGTTCGGCCCGTGCAGTTCCAGCGTGCCGGGGCGAACCGCCTGCGCCGCGACGGGCGAGCCGAGAAAGACCACCTGCCCCGCCTTCAGCCCGCCGACCTCCTCAGCGAGCCAGGCCAGCTTCTCGCCCGGGTCCCCGAGCACGTCGAGAGGGCCCTCGGCGAGCAGTTCCCCGTCGAGGTAGAGGCGCAGCTCCCCCTCGACGGGGAGGTCGGCAAGCTTCTCACCGAGCAGGAAGCCTCCGCCGGAGGCGTTATCCGCGACCACGTCGGTGATCCGAAAATCGTAGCCCTCCCATATGCTGTCCAGAAGGTCTATGGCGAGGAAGACGCCGCCGACCGCGAGGAGAGCGGCACCAGGCGTCGCGCCGGGCGGAACGTCGTCCTTGAGCACCGCGGCAAGCTCGGGCTCGAAGCGCGGCTGGACGAACTGACCTAGGGAGACCGGGCTCTCCAGCAGCATCTCCGGGTAGACGCGGCCGTGTATCGGGGCGTCCACCCCCATCTGCTGCTGCTTTGCCGGGCTCAGGAGGCCGAGCTTGTACCCCTTCAACTCCCTCCCCTCGCCGAGCGCGGCCTGCACCCCGTACGCGTCGTCGAGGTCCACCGCCACGTCGCCCTTCCTGGTGACGCGCCGCTCCGTACGCGCCTCGCGGACGCGTTCGAGCAGTGCCCCTACCTCGCCTTCCGGCCTCATTTCGCCTTCCTTTCCCTTTCCAAGACCGAGCTTCCGGCGATGCCCCAGTCCTGCTTCGTGACCTCGTATATGACCACGCGGACGTCTTCTACGGGCCAGCCGAGCTCCTCGGCGGCGACCTCGGAGAGGCGTCGGATCAGGGCCTCTTTCTGTTCGGCCGTGCGACCCTCCATCATGGTCGTCTTTATGACGAGCACCCAGCCCTCCTCCTCGTAATGAACCTCGACCTTACCGCCTCATCTGCTGCCTGGGCTCGCATTAGGCCGCGGTGAGCACGACGCTCCCAACAGCTCCCCTCCAGAGTCTCCGTCAGCACCACGCTCCCGTAAACGAGCGGTCCCAAAGCTGCACCTCCAGGTTGCGGCATGCCACCGGTTTCGAAGGTTCTTCGGCCGGACATGCGGGCATTCTAGGCCACGCCCTCCTTCTCCTTGTTGCGAGCGAGCTCGATGGCGACGTCCAGGATCCAGTCCTCTTGCCCCGCGACGGCCTGCCTCGCCCCCAGCTCCACCAAGATCTCGCGGGGGTCGATCCCGTAGCGCTCCGCCGCCCGCTTGGCGTGCAGCAGGAACGTGGAGTACACCCCCGCGTAACCGATCGTGATCGCGTCCCTGTCCGGGAACGGCTGGAACGGCATGAAGGGCGCCATCACGTACTCGGCGGCATCCATCAGCCCGAACACGTCGAGCCCGGGGTTTACCCCCATCCGGTCGAGGACGGCGGCCAGAAGCTCGGTCGGCGCGTTTCCCGCCCCGGCACCGAGGCCGCGCAGAGACCCGTCGAGCTGGTCCGTTCCGGCGTCCAGCGCCGCGATGCTGTTGCCGACGGCCACGCCGAGGTTGTCGTGAGCGTGGAAGCCCACGTCGCACTCCAGGGCGTCCTTGAGGGCCGCGACGCGCTGGCGTGCGCCCTCGGGGAGCAGCGCGCCGGCGGAGTCGACGACGTACACGCAGTCGGCCCCGTAGGACTCCATGAGCTTCGCCTGCTCTATCAGAAACGCCGGCTCGCGCATGTGCGCCATCATCAGGAAGCCGATCGCCTCCAGGCCCATGCCCTTGGCGATCTCGAAGTGCTGGCGGGAGATGTCCGCCTCGGTGCATTGCGTCGCGATGCGCACGATCTGCGTACCGCGCTCGGCCGCCTCCCTGAGCTCGTTGACGGTGCCTATACCGGGGACGAGGAGCGAGGCTATCCGCGCCCGCTCGCAGACCTCGGCGGCCGTGGAGATCAGGTCCATCTCCGGCGTCCTGGAGAAGCCGTACTGGATGGAGGTGCCGGCGAGCCCGTCGCCGTGCGTGACCTCTATAACGTGTACCCCCGCCTCGTCCAGGGCACGCGCCACGCTGCGGACCTGCTCGACGGTGAACTGGTGGCCCATCGCGTGCGAGCCGTCGCGCAGGGAGGTGTCCGTGATCCTCGGGCCGCCTTCGCCTCCCTCACGAGGCCACCCCTTCCCTGTCGGCCAGGAGGTGTCGGGCGAACCGCTCGCCCACCCCCTCGCCGCCGAGGTCATGATGTCCAGGTTGCCGGCGTACTTGGGCAGGTAATCCCCGCCCCTTCGACCTCCAGCAACAGGACAACCACGCGCTTCTTGCCCCAGGGCGTCTCCTTCTCGTCGAAGACCGGCTCGTTCTTGAGCCCGTAGCCCGGAACGTAGCGCTGCACCCGCGCGACCACCTCCTCGACGGAGCGGATCACCTCGTTCTCGTCGAAGTCCTCGTCCTCCGGGACGACGTAGACCGTGTTGCGCATTATGATCGGCGGTTCGGCCGGGTTGAGGACGATGATCGCCTTGCCGTACTTTGCGCCCCCGATCTGCTCCAGCCCGCGCGCCGTCGTGACGGTGAACTCGTCTATGTTCTGGCGCGTCCCCGGCCCCGCCGAGACGCTCGCGACGGTCGATACCATCTCCGCATACAAGACCGACGTCGCCCGCGACACGGCGTAGACCATGGGCGTCGTGGCCTGCGCCCCGCAGGTCAGCAGGTTGACGTTGTCCTTGTCCAGGTGCTCGTTGAGGTTCGCCACCGGGACCACGTACGGGCCACGGGCGGCCGGGGTGAGGTCCACGGCGATCCGGCCGGCCTCCTTGAGCATCTTCGCGTGCCGGACGTGGGCCCCGGCGCTCGTGGCGTCGAAGACCAGTTGGATCTCCTCGTCCTCCAGGATCGCGTCTATCCCCTCGTGGCTCGCCCCTACCCCTTCCTCCCTGGCCCTCAGGAGGCCCTCGGAGTCCGGGACGATACCGGCGACCATCGCCAGCTCCATGTGTCCGGGCTCCTTGAGGAGCTTGTACATGAGGTCGCTGCCTATGTTGCCCGACCCCAGGATCCCGACCTTTACCCGCCCGTCAGACGATGTTTCCACCCTAAACCCCCTTCTGCCCCACGCGGCCCGAACACCCGGCTTGCTCGCAACCCAAATTCCCGTAGACCATCCGGGCCACAACGGCGCAGGCGGTCTGGCCCCCGCACACTCTCCACGAAGCGGCGAGCCGGAACGGAGAATCTCCAGAGGGTTCCGACCCCGTCGGCTCCGGAACACGACACGACCCCACGAGTTCGAGTTTCTCCGCCAGAACCAGCCCCACCTCGCGCGCCGTCCGCATTTTCCCGCACCAGCCTTTCACGCTCGAAAGCACCTTACTGCCACCCGTATCACGGCACAACTCGCTCGTTCGCGAATGTCGAACGATCATCGAGACGACACCAGGGCACGCAAGTCCCCCGGCAGCAAGCTACCGAATTCGCTTATGTTGAACGCAGGCATTGCGGCAGCGTCGAAGTTTGTGGAACGATATGAGCTAGGGAAGCGGGCGGTGAAGGGTGCGAGCGCGCTCGACGGCGAGTTCGCGCTACCCGATGCCGTGGACGGCGAGGAGTACGATGGTCGGCCGTAGCGGCGGTTCCGGGCTAGCACTCCGGGGCGTACGACCTCCGCCGATCCCAGTCCATACCGAAAGGAGATGCCATGCCGATGGTCGAGGTGATCTACGTGAGGGAGGAGCCCCTCGAGAAGGAGCGCAAGCGGGCCTTTATCGAGAGGGCCACGCGCATCTTCAACGAGGAGCTCGGAACCCGCCCGCCGAGCCTTCGGATGGTCTTCCAACACGTGCAGCCCGAGGACAGCAAGCTCGGCTTCGTGGACGAAACGTGAGCAGTGGAAGCAAGCTAGACGTGAGCGCCGCCATGCGGGTAGGTCTCACGCGGCCGGGGCAAACCCCCGATGCATCCTCGGGCCCACAGACGCCAGACGGGTGTGCCGCAAACGCCTTCTCGGCGGTCTCTAAGATCTGCTCCGGGGGTAGAGCGTAGTGCGAGAGGAGATCTTCGCGGCGGCCCGTTCTCTGTCCGCGCACGGCCTCGTAACCGCCTTCGGCCACGCCTCCGCCCGACAGGGTGCCGACGCTTTCCTTATAACGCCACCCGTGCCCCTGGGCTCTCTGTGGCACGGCGACGTGCTGCACGAGGTCTCGCTGGACAGGGACGAGCTCCCCGAGGGCGTACCCGGGGAGGTGTGGGTCCACTGGGCGATCTACAACGCCCGTCCGGAATTGAACGGCATCTGCCGCGCCCAGCCGCCGGTAGCGACGGCCCTGGCCTCCGCCGGCGTACCGATAAAGCCCCTGCACGGGCAGGGGGCATTCGTCGGAAGAGAGGTGCCCGTCTACGAGGACGCGCGTCTGATCCGAGGCCGGGAGGCCGGGGAGGCGCTGGCGAAGTCCCTCGGAAGCGCCCACGGAGTCATCATGCGCGGCAACGGGGCGGTAACGGTCGGCGAGAGCATCGGGGCGGCAGTCTCGAGGATGTGGGTGCTGGAGCGTTCGGCGGAGATAAACCGGGACGCGGCGAGCGCGGGGACGCCCCGTGCGCTGGACGAGGAAGAGTTCGCGTACTGGGACGGGTTGAACGCCGAGATCCTCCCGAGAATTTGGCGTTATTTGAAAGCTAATGCATAGACGCGTAGCGGTGAGGCGTCTGCTGCAACAAGGGCCCGGTGCCAGGGCCGGCACCGGGCCTGGCACGACAGCGGCGAGCGGAGGGCCGAGGGTACGGTGTCATTGCGCACCGCAAAAAAACACTCGTTGCCGGATTTTTAGAGCCCCGGGACATCTACAGCGGCCCAAGGTCTCGGCACGATCGGTTTCTCGTTCGACGGCGGCGGTTACAAACCCAGCCGCCGCATGGTCGAGGCGTAGTCTCGCACGCCCTCCTCCAGCGAGAACCTCGGCTCGAAGCCGAGATCTTCGCGGGCGCGAGTCGTGTCGAAGACCGCATAGTAGTTGACGCCCATGTCGAAGAAATCCAGTCCCGGTCCGATCTCTATGTCGGCGTCCGGCACGATCTTGCGTACAGCATCGGCGAAGTCTTCTAGCGCGTAGCCGTGGCCGTTCGCGATATTGTAGGCCGAGTATTTCGGTCGCTCGTGGAGCGTGGCTAGCACGATGCCTTCCGCGACGTCGTCCACGTAGATGATGTCGTCGTGCTGTTCGCCGCCCTTGGTTATACGGACCGGCTTCCCGGCCATGGAGTCCTCCAGCATCCGGCTGTGGATGGAGACCTTGCCGTGACGGGCCAGCTTGCCCGGCCCGAAGATCGTCGCGAAGCGCAAGGAGACGAACTGCAAGCCGTAGTTGCGCTGGTAGTTCATGCCCATCCCCTCGCTCGCCACCTTACACACGTCGTACACCAGTGAGGGATTGAGGGGATGATCCTCACCCACCGGCCGGTAGTTCGGATGCCCGAACTCGCCCGGCGGGATCTCCCCGTATGCAGCACGGGAGCTGGTGAAGACGACGCGCTCCACGCCGGCGATGCGCGCCGCCTCCAGGACCTGCACCGTACCGAAAGCGTTGACGCGAAAGCCGTTGAGAGGGTCGTCCTGCGCGCCGGACGGCATTAGGGCGGCCATGTGGATTACACGCCGGACCTCGTGCTCCTGGAAGGTCCGCACCAGGCAGGCCAGGTCGTTGATGTCGCCGCGCACCAGCTCGAACCCGTCCCCCAGATCGCCGACCAGCGAGAGGTCGGGTCGGTTCTCGAACACCACGGGCGCGTGCCCGCGCTCGATAAGCTTACGGGTGACCCAGGCCCCGTTGACGCCCAGGCCACCCGTAACCAGTACTTTCACCGCGGTACGCCCATCCCTACAACGGCCTTATCTCGTCGGCTTCCGGCACGACCTCCGTAAAAAAGGCCGTAAAGCAGTTCGGGCAGCAGTACTGACGAAAGACGACCTTCGCGTCTATGTAGGCGAAAGCATCGGCGAACACCTGCGGGCCGGCCATGCTCACCGGGCCTTCGTAGCGCGCCAGGCTGCCGAGGTAGTCCTGCCCGTCTCCGGACCCTTCGGAGAGCACGTGCGAGCAGTAGTTGCAGGCTACCTTACGCTCGCCGCCTTCCTCGACGTAGCCTACGTTGTTGTCAATGCGCGTGGTGGCCATTGCCGTCTCCTCCCTGCCTCGACAGTTGGCGCCTGTTGTCTCGAATCTCGTCCCGGATGCGTTCGGTCCCGGCCGCGTCCACCTCCAGAGAGTCCTCGTCCAGGACCACGCCGTAGATTCCGCGTGCTGCGGACAGCGAGACCTTGAACTCCTCCACGTCGTGCCGGACGGCCGCCGGGTCGCGCAGGAGCGGATCGCCGTAGCCCCCGCCCGACTGCCAGTACATGTAGTGCGCCTCCCCCGGGGCGAGGTAGCTCTCTTCCTCGCACGACTTCAGCTCGTGACGGCCCTCGATCTCCTGGAGCGAGCCGGGGATGATCCCCCGCGCGAAAAGCTCCTTCGCGTTGGCGTCGCGCACCGTCAGGTCCACCTGCGTGTTGCCGGGGTAGCCTCCGGCCAGGCCGACGTTCATCGGCACCGCCTTGCCCGAACCCGAGATGACCTGCGCCATGGGCGCCGGAGTGTCGTGCGAGATAAAGCAGAGCGAAGCAGTGACGCCACCGCGGAACTTGCCCGGACCACCGGAGTCCGTCTCCTCTCGGCGCCAGAGGTACAGCATCGGCAGCACGAACTCGTTCATCTCCACGTCCGGCATCTTGCCCATGGGAATGATGAGCAGACCGGCGGTATCCACGCCGTCGTGGTCTGAGCCGGCGCCGAACCCGGCGCCCATCGAGTCGGTGATCATGGTGGCGAACGGCTGCTCGCGCTGGTCCAGACCCGCCATCACGCACAGGTCCCAGGTGCCGCAGCAGACCGACTGGGTCCTCTGGCTGAGATCTATGTGCGTGTCCAGCATCTTCGAGAGGCATTCCGTGACGACGTTCGAGGTGGCCCACGCCGAGGCCACCGAGCCCTTGCCGATACCGCCGGGGAACGTGCAGTTGTTGAGGGTGCCTTCCTCGCTAACGATGTCTATGCAGCGCACCAGGCCACCCGCCGCCCACGGCATGTCGCCGCACAAGACAGGGAGCATGGCGGCCGTGATGCCGCCGTACATGCCGGTGTAGGTACAGTTGATCATGCCGGACTGCGGGTCGGTGCCGGTGAAGTCGAAGGTCAGGTGGTCGTCTTTCTTGGTCATGGTGAGCACTATCTTGTGCACGCCGCGGTCGCCCTGTTTGGATTGTTCCTGGTAGCTGACGGCGTGCCACGTGCCGTCCTCCATGCTCCTCAGCCTCTCGCGCAGCCGGTGCTCGGCATCGTCCATCTGCCGCTTCATGACCGCCTTGACCGTGTCGGGGCTGTACTTGTCGATAAGGGCCCTTATCCGCTCCAACCCGACCATGTTCGCGCCCATCTTGGCGCGCAGGTCCAGGGCGACGATTTTCGGCACGCGCGAACGCCGCAGGTAGACGTCCTCCACGTCGCGCTGGATCTGGTAGTCCTTCACCATCTTGACCGGCGGCGTCGGCAGGGACTCCCAGAACACGTTCTCCGCGCGCGGCGTCCAGCTCCCCGGGGAGACGCCCCCGAGGTCCGCCTGGTGCGCAACGGCCGCCGTCCAGGCGAACAACCTGCCGTCGTGAAAGATGGGAGCGAGCAGCGCCACGTCGTTCTGGTGAAGGCCGCCGCCGACCCAGGGATCGTTCAGGAGGAACATGTCGCCCTCTTCGATACCCGGATTCTCCGCGCGGTTCTTGAGGATCCACTTGACCGCGAGGTCTATCGAGGCGACGAGCTCGGTGTTGAAGAGCCCCACCTGCACCACGTCGCCGTACTCGTCGGTGACGGCGACGTCGAAGTCGTTGCACTCTGTGACGACCAGGGAGCCGGACATCCGCTTGAGCGCCTCGCCCATCATGTCCGTGATCGCCCACATCCTGTGGCGCACGACCTCGTAGGTGAGCGGATCGACGGCCTGGACTTCTTCCTCGGAGACGGAGTGGAGCTTGACGCTGGACGGAATACCCTTGATCACCTCCTCCAGCGGAAGGATGCGGCTGTTGAAGACTTCCGAACCGGGGACCGGCACAAAGGCCATTACTCTCCTCCTTGCCCGTAGCGAATAACGACGTTGCCGAGGTGGTCCACGGAGCCCGTCGAGCCGGCGGAGATCACCACGGTAGTAGTGGGCGCCTCGACGACGGCGGGGCCTTCTAGGACGTGGCCGGCGGCCAGCTTGCCGTAGTCGTATATCGGCGTCTCCCGCCATCCGAGGCGCGTATCGAGCAAAACTCTGCGGTGTTCCTTCAGGGCGCCTTTAGCGGTGTAGCCGTTCGCGCTGGGCGCCTCCGGCAGCTGGGGCTTGAACGGCAGGTGGCCGGTGGCGAAGACCCGGTAGGTGATGAACTGAAACCCCGCTTCGCTGAAGCCCGTACCCTTGCCGAACAGAGTGGCGTACTTCTCCTCGAAATCTGCGGCGATCTGGGCGATGTCCCCCTCGTCGAGCTTGCCGTTCTTGACAGGGGTCGGCACCTCGAAGATTTGCATCGTGTAGCGGATGTCGATCTCGCGCTGCACCGTTACGTCGGCGAACTTGACCCCTTGGGCATCCAGCCGCGCCCGAACGTCCCTCTCCAGCTGCTCGAAGTTGCTGTTGAGGTTCTCGGCGCCCACCGGGAAGTTGGCCGGGTCGGAGAGCTCGGCCGAGAGCACCACGTCGGACGCCGCGAGCCCGTAGGCCGAGAAGACCGCGGCGGTCTGGCCCAGGGGCACGACGATCTCCTGTACCCCCAGCTCGGCGCCGTAGGCGAAGCAATGCACGGGCCCGGCGCCGCCGAAGGCGTACATCGCGAAGTCGCGCGGGTCGTACCCGGTCTCGACCACGACCTTACGCACGAGGTCCGCGGTCTGGGCGTTCTGGATCTCGAAGACCGCCGCCGCGGCCTCCTCCGCGCTGAGGCCCAGGGGATCGCCGATCTGCTCCTTCAGCGCCTTTTTCGCCAGCTCCACGTCTAGGAGCCTCTTGCCGCCGAGGAAAAAGTCCGGGTTGATGATACCGAGCACGAGGTCGGCGTCGGTGACCGTCGGCTCCTCGCCGCCCGCGCCGTAGCAGGCCGGTCCCGGCGAGGCGCCCGCGCTCCGAGGACCTACCCGCAGGTTGCCGCCCTCGTCCAGCCAGGCTATGGCACCCCCGCCGCTGCCGATGGAGTTCACCTGCATCATCGGAACGTTGAGGTTGTACTGGTTCATGGTCGTGGTGTTGGTGAACACGGCCTCGCCATCGACCACGAGGCCGACCAGGAAAGTGGTCCCGCCGACGTCCGTCGAGATGATGTTCTTGTGCCCCAGCCGCTCGCCCAGCATCGTCGCCCCGACCACGCCCCCGGTCAGCACCGACCCGATCGTCGTGATGGCATAACCCGGGGCCTCCTCGGCGGAAACGGTCCCGCCGGAGCCCTGCATGATCAACAACGGAGCTTGCAGGCCCATCTGCGTCAGGTCGCTCTTGAGCGGCTTCAGGTAGTCGCGCAGCGTCGGGCCGACCTGGGTGCTCATTATCGTGGTGGCGTTGCGCGCGTACTCGCGGATGCGCGGGCTGATCTCGCTGGACAGCCCCACGTAGAGATCGGGGGCCATCTCGTGCACGATCTCGCGGATGCGCCGCTCGTGCGCCGGGTTGAGGAAGGACCAGAGCAAAGATACCGCGATGGCCTCGACCCCTTCGTCGAGCAGCTCGCGCACGGCCTGGCGCGCCTCGTCTTCGTTCAGGGCAACCATGACGGAGCCCTTGTAGTCGACGCGCTCGGTGACCTCCTTGGCGCGGCGTTTCGGGATCAAGGGCGCGGGCTTGCGCGTGGCGATGATGTCCCGGACCTCTTCCGGCCCCAGGCCGGCGTAGCGGCCCTCCAGGTTCATGATGTAGATGGAGTCGCGGTGCCCCTTGGTGGTTATGAAGCCGACCTTCGAGACGTTGCCAGTCACCAGGGCGTTCAGGGTCGCCGTGGTGCCGTGCGCGATATAAGACGTCTCCCCGAACAGCTGCTCCACCGGCCGGTCCAGCCGGTTGGCGAGCTCGGTAACTGCCTGCAATACCCCGCGCGAAAAGTCCGCCGGGGTCGACGGGGCCTTGGCCGAGACGATGTTCCCGTTATCGTCGGCGGCGAATGCGTCGGTGAAAGTCCCGCCGACGTCCACCCCAATGACGTAGGTCATGCGCGACTCCTCCCTTCCAGCTTGACGTTAGTCACGTTTCCCACTCAAACTCCGTTCGGTGCGATCGTCACCTTTATCGGTGAGACGTCCGGCAGTTCCCGTCCGGCGGTGAGCACGGCCTCTTGCGCCCTCTCGAGAGGGAAGCGGTGGGTCACGAGCGATTCGAACGGGTACTTGTGCTGGCGCGCCAGGTCGATGGCCCGGCGCATGGACCAGCTATCGTTGGTAAAGACGCCTTGCAGACGGATCTCCTTGTAGAGCAAGGTGTCCAGCGGCATCGGAGAGAGCGTCCCGTCGCCCGTAACGCCGGCGCTGATCACCGTGCCCATCGGCCGCACCAGTTCGAGCGACTTACGCACCGCCTGACCGCTCCCCGTCACGTCGATCACGGCGTCGGCCATGTCGCCGCCGGTGAGCTCACTCACCCGCTCCACCACGTCTTCATTATCCACGTCGAGGACCGCGCTGGCACCGAACGAAGCGGCCATCTCTAGGCGGTAGCCGTCGATGCCGAGGCCGGTGGCTACGACGGGATCGGCGCCAGCCTCCCGCGCCACGGCCACGCAGGAGAGACCGATCGGGTCTACCCCCTGTACCACCACCGCGTCGCCCAGACGCACACCGGCCTGCTTGATCGTCCACTGGATGGCATTGGAGATGGCGACGTTGAGCAGGATAGCGAGGTCGGGCGAGAGATCATCCGGCAGCTTGTGGACCAGGCTCCCGGGGGCCAGATACATACACTCGCTGTACGCCCCCCACAGGTGAGGCGGGCGCTCGGCGGAGACGAACGTACCGTAGCCGACGCGCTCGGTGCAATAACGGTAGCTACCTTCTATGCAAGAGCGGCAGAAACCACACCGGACCATGGCCTCCACCGCCACCCTGTCGCCCTCGACCACCTCCCAACGACGGGAGGCGACCGGTCCGATCTTCGCGATCCGGCCCGTGATCTCGTGCCCCAGGATCAAGGGCAGATCTGCGTACCTGACGGCACCGTGAAGGAGATCCACGTCGGTGTGGCATATGCCGGTCCGCTCGACCTCGATGAGCGCGTCGTCCTCGCGTATCTCAGGGACCGGGAACTCGCGCATCGCGATGCTGTCGAGAGCTTCAAGCACCGCGCTCCGGGACCTCTTGGCTGTCATGAGCTAACCTTGCATGCTAGGGATGATCACCGGTTTCACCTCGCGCATGGCCTTCATGGATTCGAGCGCGTCGTTGACCCCGGAGAGCCCGTACTTGTTGCCGAGCAGCTCGTGGAACGGAAACTTCTCCTGGTGGTCGCTGAGGAACTGCAGGGCACGGTAGTAGTGGGAGATGTCCGCGCTCATGGTCCCGGCCACGGTCAGCTGGCGCAGGTTGAAGTACGTCCCACTGATCTCCACGGGGTTCGGGTCAGCTTGGCCAAGGATGAGGTAGCGTCCCCCGCGGCGGATCAGGTTCATCCCCTCCACGAAAGCCGCGCCTGCGCCGCTGCACTCCACGACGAGGTCGGCACCGCGGCCCTCCGTCAGCTCCAGCACCCTCTCCCGTCGCTCGGAGACATCGGTCTCCCCGATGTCGAAGGTATGGTTCGCGCCCCACCTCCCGGCGAGCTCCAGACGGCTCGCGGGAGCGCCTATGCATATCGTCTGTCGCGCCCCGGACTGGATGGCGAAGGCAAGGGCATACAGCCCGACAGGTCCGCTGCCCTGTATCACGACGGTGTCTATAGTTTCGATTTTTCCGATCTTCTCGTAGCCGTGCACAATGGTGCGGAAGGCGCAGGTGGAGGAAGCCGCGAGCGCAGGATCGAGGTTCTCGGGGACCTTGACCACGTCGCACAGCGGCATTACGTAGGCGTACTCGGAGAACCCACCGGTCAGGTGCGGGAACTGATCCGCCGAGCCCCAGCCGTACATCCGTGCGTTCGCACACGCCGTCGGCTGCTTGGAGATGGTGCACCAGAAGCAGCGCCCGCACCAGGCGTACGACCACGCCACGAGGTCGCCCTCCTGCAACGGCCTGCCCAGGGCGTCCGTCCTGCGGTCCTTCCCCAGCACTGCAATGCGACCCACTATCTCGTGCCCCATGACGAGCGGTAGCTTGGAGAGACCGGCGCTGGCGTACTCACCCTGATGGATGTGTACGTCCGTGCCGCACATGGTACTCGCCTCTACCTCGACGATCATCGCGTCGGGCTCCAGCTCCGGAACGTCGATCTCCCGGACCTCCAGCGGCTGTTTGTACTCGTTCAACACGGCAGCCGCGCTCTTCTTCGGATAAGGCATCTACCCTACCTTCCCCAAGCCTCGAAACCAGGTGTTCCGCAACAGGGAGCACGATATAGAAGCGGAATTTTCCACGCAATTATCTGTTCGGTTTGGTCGAACAGACTGTGTTCACCTACTCTCTCATCAGGAGAACGGGGCTCGCCCATCACCGCCGATCTGGTATCGGTTGGTCCATTGGATCAGACGGGCCAGAGCCGCATTCAGGAGCAGCGCGAAGATGAAGATCAGGAATATGAGCGCGTACATCTCGGCGACTCGAAACTGTGCGTAGAACTCTATCGCACGAAACCCTAGCCCAGCCTGCGCCACCGAGGTTTCCGCTAAAAGTGCGCCGGTTATGGCGACACCCAGTCCAAGCCGCATACCGGAAAGGACCGCTCCAAAGGTCGAGGGCAAGTAAATTTTGGAGTAGATCTGCCCTCGGCTAGCCCCTAACGAACGCGCTGCTCGGACAAAGATCGGTTTTACCTCCCTCACCGCGAGGGCGGTATTGACTGCGATCGGGAAGAACGCCGAGAGGGCCGCGATTCCTATCTTCGACTCCACCCCGACCCCAAGGGTAAGGATAAAAATGGGGAGCAATATTATCTTCGGTATCGCGCCCAGATAGTAGAAAAGCGGGTCGAAAAGTCGATAGAGGTAGTCGCTTGTTCCGAGCGGCGCACCAACGAGTAGGGCAAGGGCACAGCCGATTGCGAATCCCCAACCGATCTCGTACGCGGACACTATAATGTGCAGCCACATATCGTTTGAGGCGAGTAGTTCCACAAGACTCGTCATCACCTCGCTGAAGGGTGGGAAAATCTCGCGCAGTATTAACCCGCTGCGTCCCAGAACTTCCCACAGCGCAAGAACCAGAATGATCGTTCCAAGCTGAATCTTGAGAGACTGGTTCACGCTATCTCCTCACGGCATTCTCGACACGCTGTGTCAGATAGATGAAAAGCACCGATATCGCCACGACTAGCGTGATCCCCGAGTACAGTTCGTCAGTGCTCAGGCGCAGGGAGGTCTCCGCCACAAGCTTGCCAAGGCCGCCTATCTGAACTATGTACTCCATCGCCACCACGCCAATGAGTATGTAGGTCAGTCCGAGCCGCAGCCCGGTGAAGATGGTAGGAGCGGCGGCCGGTAGCAGGATGTAGCGGAAACGGTCCCGTGTCGATAGGTTCATGCTCGCCGCAACCTTGAGCAACGTCGGGCTCACCCCGGCGAAAGCCTGGCGGGTAAAAAGGATGACAGGCAGCACGCCGAAGATCGCTCCCTGGGCGATGATCGCCAGGGGCGTACGCCCGAAGATGACCAGGAAGATGGGGTAGAGCAGGATGATCGGTGAGGCGAACAGGCCAGCTATCAGCGGCTCATATGCGACACCCAGACGACGGCTACGCCAGAGCAGGTATCCGATCCCCACGCCTACCACGCTCGCGAACAAGAAGGCCGCCGCGGTCTCGTAGAACGTGATGCCTACGAGCGTGAGGAACTCCCTGTCCACCAGATCCCGCAGCACTTGCGGGATCAACTCCGAGGGGAGCACCACGAAAAAACGGTTGATCAAACCAATGCGTATGGCTAGTTCGAGCAGTATCAGGAGAGTCAGCACCAGGAGCAGCCTCGCGAGGTACAGCGGCGGAGCCTTGCGTCGCTTCACGAACGCCCTCCTCTACTCTGCACCAGGGGCGTATTGTAGGTCAAACAGATCCTGCATCTGCTCTTCGGAAAGCTCCTCCTCGAGGAACCCGTACTCGATAGCGTCCTTGACGATCTTTTCCTGCCCACTGAGCGGATAGAGTTCTACCTGCTCGGGCGTGTAATAATCGAAGGAGGTTAGGAGGGTTTCGGTGTCTTGCTCGAGCTCGCCCCCTTCTTTCCAGATCTGTACCGCCTCCTCGCGGTTATCAAAGATCCAATCCCACGCTTTCTGGTGTGCATCGAGGAAGGCACGCACCGATTCGGGACTCTGCTCCACGTAGTCGGCGTTGGCGAAGTTGATCCGGATGGCGACATCGCTGTACTCTTCGAGCTCTGAGCCTTCTACCACCGTCTTCAGATCACCGTTGTTGATCTCCTCGAGGAAGAACGGCGGCGTGGTCCATCCAGAAGCGATCTGGTCGGTCTGCACGGCGGTGAACTGGTCGGGCGGGCTGCCGACTGCCTCTCCGGAGATTTCTTCGAGCCCTTCGTCCCTCAGGATGTCGTTCATCGTATTGATACCAAGGTCTGTCGAGGAGCCGGGAGAGCTAAAACCGACCTTCTGCCCCGCGAGATCCTGCATAGTCTCGTAGGGGCTGTCAGACTTGGCATACCAGATTACGTCAATCCCGGTGGTTGAGTCGGAGATGATCTTTATCGGAGCACCTTCAGCGTAAGCACCGACGACCGAGAGAGCTCCGGTCTCTATTGCAATGTCCACGCTGCCCGAGATCACCGATTGCACGGTGCTCCCGCCGCCACTCGTGACGGTGGTCTCGATCTCTAGCCCCGCGTCCTCGTAGTAGCCCTGCTCCTGAGCTACGTAGACTGGGAAGCCAACCGTGAAGAGAGCCCGATGGGGAATCGCGAGCCGCACGGGGGCGAGATCGCCTTCCTGCCCACCACCTTGACTGGCCTCCTCGACTGCACCACAACCGACAGCGGACACGACAATCACTACTATGGCAGCATACCTTCGGATCAATTTAGGCATTGTTGGCCTCTTTTTTCTGGCTATCCTGCCCGAAAGCTTTCAAGGACTCATCCCGCAAAACAGCCCAAATCTTGCCGACGAGTTCGGCGAAGTGAGTACTGGAGATAAGGGTCGAGTCGCGCGGCCGCGGGAAGTCCACATCCATAACAGCCTTGATCCGGCCCGGTCGGGCACTCAAGATCACGACCCGGTCGGAGAGCATTATCGACTCTTGTATGTTGTGGGTGATAAACAACACAGTCTGGCGCAGTTCTTGCTGAATGCGGAGCAACTCCTCGCCGAGGATGATCCGGGTCTGCTCGTCGAGCGCACCGAAGGGCTCGTCCATGAGCAGGATTTCAGGCTCCAGCACGAGGGTGCGGGCTATCGCCACCCGCTGCTTCATGCCGCCGGAGAGATGTCCAGGAAAACGTTGCTCGAAGCCCTCCAGCCCGAACAGGCGCAGGATCTCTTGCGCCCTTCGCCGCCGCTCCTCCTTCGGGACGCCGCGCAATTCCAGCCCGAACTCGACGTTGCGCAGCGCGTTACGCCACGGGAAGGTGGAGTCCTCCTGAAAGACCACCCCGATGTCCGGGTGCGGCTTCCTCACCTCCTCCCCCCGGATGCTCACGCTCCCCTCGAAGCCGGAGACGAGCCCACCCACCACGGAGAGCAGGGTGGACTTCCCGCACCCGGACGGCCCGACTATGGAGACGAACTCGCCCTCGCGAACGTCGACCTCTATACCTTCCAGAGCAAGGATCCCAAGCTCGTCAGCGCTCTCGCCAGGGTAACGGAATGAGAGATCCTGGATCTTTAACAGCGTCTTCCCCTCTGCTGTGGTCTGCGCCGCTCCGCTCTGCATCAGACACGCTCCCTATTCTCACCAGCGGGACCACGCGTCTTCGCGTCTTCGAGACCAAACAGCTCGCAGGCGTTTCCGCCGAGTATCCGCCGCTTCACCCGCTCATCGAGGAACGGTAGATCGTAAATGACGCTCGGCAGGTCGAAGTCCCAGTGTGGATAGTCCGACGAGTAGAGCAGGCGGTTCTCTGCGTCGATCATCTCGAAGGTCATCTTCAGGACCTCCATGTTCCCAGTCTGCTCCATCGGCTGGGAAGAGTAGTAGAAGTCTCGCATGTACTCGCTGGGCCTCTTCTGCAACAGTGGAGCCTCCGAAGAGCGCATCATGTACTCGTTGTCCAACCGCTGCATCAGGAACGGTATCCAGGCCAGACCACTCTCTATCCAGACTACTTTTAGAGCCGGGAAACGCTCCGGCAGGCCGTTTATGACCCAGTTGGTCAAGTGAATCATATTGTAGAAGGGGAACCCAAGAGCATGTACGGAGATGAACTTGTTGAGCTGCTCCATCGCCCTCTCCTGCCAGCTGTAAGCCGCGTGGAAGCCGAGCGGCAGCCCCCGTTCCTCCAGGGCCGCGTAGATCTTCATGTAAGAGTTGTGATGCACCGGCCTGTACCGGACGGTCGTTACCATAAAGCCCACCACGCCCGGCCTGTCGGCGAACTCTTCCACCAGTTTGAGGCTTGCCTCCGGGTCGTTGAACGGCAAGTAGAGCATGGTCTTTATCGTCGGGTCAGCGGGCAAAATCTCCTCGGTGATCCAGCGCGCATAGGCACGGGCAACAGCAACCTCCATCTCTACCTGCGGATGCATCCCTAGATTGAGCATCGGCGTCGGGAAGATGATCGTGTAGTCGATGCCCATCATGCTCATAGCCCGCCGGATGAGCTGCACGTCCCGGTGGACGTCCTTACCCTCGGCCTTCTCCAGCGAACGCATCCTGTAGCGGGAGATCCTTCCGGCGAGGTCCTGGTTGCCGATCTGCGAAGGTATCAGGCTAGACTGTCCGGTGAGCTTGCTGACGCCTCCGGCCCCGGCCAGATGGCGGATGATCGGGCTCTCGATATACTTTGCGATCTCAGCCCACGACTCGGTCTCGTAGTGGTGAGAATCCACGTCCACGATCGTGAAGTTCGAGTAACCTCGATCCTCGGCTTGTCGAGAGGCGTGCGCTAGCAGTTCTCGTGTATCGAGCCCCTCCCCAACTTCCACAGAGCGCAACGTCACACGCGTACCTCCATCATGGTCTCCCCCACACTTGCCACATCCCTAACTCGAAGAGCTCGATTTCCGCCGCCGCGAGCAGATCGGTTACCGTTACCACGACGCCCGTAGCGGTCACCCCGGGGAAGGATCCGGGCTCTATACCCCCCTCCCGCTTGGCGGCATAAAGCTCCACGGCCGCGGCGAGCAACCTCCCCGCCTCCTCGTCCGGCACGTTTCCTACAGCCCCCTCGGCCAGCAAATCCTCCACGGCCCGGCGCAACTCCGACACGCCTCTCGGGTCAGCAGAGGACATAGACTTCGCCTCCTCGAAGTACCACCTCATACCTCTTGAGGCGCATTCGGCGGTCGGTCGCGCACTCTCCGGTCACCACGTTGTACTCCCAACCGTGCCACGGGCAGACTATGTGGTTCTCCGAGTAGGAGAACCGCTCTTCGATTACGCCTCCATCCTCGTCCAGCACCGCCTCGACCTTCCCGATGATCACGCCCTCGCAGACCGGTCCACCCTGATGCAGGCAATAGTTATCGTATGCGTAGAATGTTTCGTCTACGCGGAAGACCCCGATCTCTGTCTCCCCGTCGCGGACCACCTTGCGGCTCCCCTCCCCATACTCGTGCGCCTTCCCCGCGAACAGCTCGACCGCCTCGCGGCCAGTCTCACCTTCCGAAACCTTCATCCCCTCTACCTCACTTCGCCTCTGGCGGCGCGAGACCCGGTGGCAGGCCCTCGTGCCTGTCCTGGATCACGTCTATAACCGCGGGTCTTCCGGCGGCTAGGGCGCGCTTGACCGCCGGCAGCAGCTCTTCCGCCTTCTCGACTCTTTCGCCGTGCGCCCCGAGCAGTTCGGCGAACTTCGCGAAGTCAGGGTTCTCGTAGAAGACGCCCAGGTACCGCCCGCCGTGGGCGGACTTCTGACGATCTCGTGTGTTCCCGTAGGCGAAGTTGTTCGTGATTATCGTGACGGTAGGGATACCCTCCCTGACGGCGGTCTCCAGATCCTGCGCGACCATCCAGAAGGCACCGTCACCGATCACGCCGATTACCCGTTCCTCGGGACGCGCGAGCTGCAAACCGAAAGACGCCGGCAGCCCCCACCCCATCGAGCCCCCGGCCGCCGCGTAGTAGCTGCCCGGCTCGTCGAAGAGCAGGTACTTCTGCATCCACACGCCGAAGGTGGGCGCGTCCTGAACAACGATCGCCGGGTAGCTGTCCAGGACGTACTGCAAGGCACGGACCACCGCCCCGGATGGCACCCCGGGCTCCGCGTCCCTCTCTTCCGGCAGCCGCGTCTCCTCCTCGTACGGAGCACGCGACTCCCGTCGGCGCCGCTCCCGCTCATCCGCAGGCCCAGCCCGTAGCTCTAGACCAGAGACGACCTCCAGAAGAGCGTCGAGCGTCAGCCGGGCGTCGCCTTGAAGCCCGATCTCGGGCACGTATACCTTGCCGATCTCCTCGGGGTCCGAGTCGACGTGGATCAGCCTCGAACCCGGCGAGAGCAGGGTCCAGCGTTTGGTGGCGAACTCGGAGAAGTGGCAGCCGACGGCGATGATTACGTCGGCCTCTCTCACAAGCCGCTCGGTCGTCTCCGCGGCCCCGAAGCCCAACGAGCCGAAGAACAGCTCGTGGCGGTTGGGGAAGGCGTCTTTGCGCAGCCAGGTGGTGACCACGGGCATCCGCAATGTCTCCGCCAGCCGGACCGCCGGTGCGTTTGCGCCCGAGGAGAGGCTTCCACCGCCGAGGATCATCACCGGACGCTCGGAGGCTTCGAGCAGCTTCGCAGCCGCCTCCACCTCGGAGCCCTCCGGGACCGCGCCCCGGTGCCGGAAGCGGGGCTGAAAACCGGGCTCCGGCACGGGCTGCATCTGGACGTCCAGCGGGATAGAGACCATCACGGGGCGGGAACGGTCGCCCAGGGCGGTACGCACGGCGCGCTGGAGCAGCTCGGGGATGCGGCCGGCCTTGTGGATCTCCAGGGACCACTTGGTTATCGGCTCGAAGAAGCGAACGAGGTCCATCTCCTCGAAGGCCTCGCGGTGGTATATATCGTCCGCCACCTGACCGACGAGCGCCAGGACGGGTACGGACTCAGCGTAGGAGTTGTGCAGCCCGATGGTCATGTTCGCAGCCCCAGGGCCGCGGGAGGCCATGCACACCCCGATCCCCCCGGAGCCCCGGGCGTAGCCATCCGCCATAAAGGCCGCCACCTGCTCGTGCCGGGTTGATATGTAGCGGATCTCATCCTGCCGGGCGAAGGCGTCGATCAGGTTCATGATAGTCGTCCCAGGGAGCCCAAAGACGTAACCGACGCCCTCACGCCGCAGGGATTCTACGGCAACCTGCGCACCGTTCCTCGTCTCACTCACGAGCGAGCCGCCTCTCTAAGCCTGACCACCTCTGGAGGGCTCTTTCGCCTTGACGGCGCCGAGCCCGATGCTGACGGTCTTCGACTGCGTGTAGCTGAGGAGCTCCTCGATACCCTCTTCCGAATCCGTCCCGCTGTTCTTGTGACCGGAGAAAGGCGCCCCGAGAAAGTGAGAGCCCGAGCCGTTGATCCACACGTAACCCGTATCCAGCGCATCGGCGACCTCGAAGGCCGTCCGTATGTCCGTCGTCCACACCGCGCCGGTGAGGCCGTACTCCACCGCGTTGGCCTCTTGTATAACCTTCTCCCTGTCCGACCACCTGAGCACCGAGAGTACGGGCCCGAAGATCTCCTCGTTTGCCAGGCGCATCTCCATGGTCACATCGTCGAAGATGGTGGGCGCGAGGAAGTAGCCGTCCTCGAAACCCTCCCCCTCCGGCTTTCCTCCGCCGTGGACGAGCCGGGCCCCTTCCTTCTTGCCGAGCTCCACGTACCCCATCACCTTCTCGTAGTGCTCCTTCGAGACGAGACACCCCATCTGCGTCTCGGGATCCAGAGGATGGCCGATGCGTATCTTCTTCACGCGCTCGATCAGCTTCTCCAGAAACTCGTCGTGTATCTCCTCGTGCAGGAACAGCCTGGAGGTCGAGCCACAGGATTGGCCCTGGCACCAGTGGAAGTTCATCCCGAAGGCCGCTGCTTCCACAGCCTCGTCGAGGTCGGCGTCCGGGAAAACGATCATGGGGTTTTTGCCCCCGAGCTCCAGGCTCACGTGCTTTACGCCCACCTCCGCGGCGGATGCTTGTATTCTCTGCCCGGTCTCGACGCTGCCGACGAGCGCTATTCGCTTCACCTCAGGATGCCGGACGAGGGCATCTCCCGTGGTCGGTCCGTCACCGCAGATGATGTTGACCACCCCGGGAGGGAACACGTCCTTCATGATCTCGGACAAGTACATGGAGGACAGAGGAGCCTGCTCAGGGCCTTTTAGGACGAGCGTGTTGCCCGTCATCACCGGGGCCCCTATCTTCCACGCCATAAACAGTATCGGGTGGTTGAAGGGAACGATCCTGCCCACCACCCCATAGGGCTCCCTGCGGGTCAGGAGCCAGTTCTCGCCCATCGAGGGGAGGGTCTGTCCCTTAACCTCCATGGCAACGCCGGAGATGTACTCGAGCCCGCCACAGGCCATCCCCACGTCCCCGATCATGGCTTTCGCCGGGTTGCCGCAGTCTATAGCATCAAGGATCCCGAGCTCCTCGGCGTGCTCCCTGAGCACCCGGACGAATGCCCTCATCCTCGCCGCCTTCTCCACCAGCGGCGTCTTCCGCCAGGCGGGGAAAGCCTCCTTGGCTGCCGCAACCGCCTGGTTTACGTCCTCCCTCTGAGCGAAAGGAACCTTTGCCAAAAAACGTCCGTCGGCGGGGCTGGTCGTCTCTATCGTCTCGCCACCCCTGGCAGCCACTACCTCTCCGCCAATAAGCATGCCCCACTCGCGTTCGAGCAGGGTTTTGACTCGCTCTTCGTATACACTGGATACCTTGATATCCGCCATACCCGCCTCCCTTGCCATCCTCAACCGATCCCGGTAGGAGAGTAAAAGAAAACACTCTGACGGGCAATCAGAAAATTCGGCATTGACGAACGGGATGTCTCGAACATGTGTATAGACACGTTCGGCACGATCAACATGCTCGCACTGGTCCACGACTCAACGTGCCGACTCTGGTTTCGCTGCGGATCCCGAACGCATCAGCGCTCCTTCGCGTCCCCGGTTACGCCCTCCAGTTGGCCTCTTCGACCTCCAGCTTTTTCGTGTAGTAGCGCCACACCCACTTGGTGTCGAAGGTGCTCCCGAGATCCGGCAACTCAGCGGCATCTTCCGGCGAGATGTCGGGGGCGTGCCGGCCTGTCCGGGCGGCTTCAAGGGTGATCCTGGCCAGCGTGTTGAGGTTCAGGGCGCGCACAGTGGCCTCCTCTACCGTCTCTCCCGTAACGGTGACGCCGTGCCCCCGCATCACGCAGACGTGCTTCTCCCCCATCGTCTCCAGCAAGGGAGCCGCGAGCTCTGGACGGCTTATAAGGAAGGACCGCGGGAAGACGGGGACGCCGTCCAGCGCCATGCGAGCGGCCGGCATGTTGAAGGCGCCGAAGATAGGACGAAGTTCGAGGTCGGTGATGCCGCAGATCAGGGTTGCCGGAGGGTGGGCGTGGATGACGCTGCCCACCTCGGGCCTGGCCTTGAGGGTCTCGCCATGGATGGGGTGTTCCTTGGGAACCTCGTAGCGCGCGCCGAGTTCATCTCCGCGGCCGTCGAGGTCGACGCGCCGGATGGCCTCCTTGCGGGTGTAGCGTACCCCGCGCTCCTCCTCTCCTCGGCAACGGATGAGCATCTCATCGTCGGTGCCGGGGACGCGGACGCTCACGTGCCCCAGCGTACCCTCGACCAGGCCTTCCATCGCGAGGATGCGGCACGCAAGCGCCACCTTCTCCCTGAGTTCTTCCAATGGCTCGCCCATGGGTCCCTCCACTCTTCTTAGAACTTATATGAATCCGCGCCGAGAAATCGCCTCCGCACGCTACGTCATTCGCCTTCCTTACGGCATAGCCCCGAGCATCGGCAGTCTAGAGGCGGGCAGCCTCGCTCGTCCGAAGGCTTCCGTGTCGTGCGGCATCCCCGTCCACGAAGGCCTGCCAGGGCCTTCGTGGACATGCTCCGTAAGCCGTGCGCTAGGAGCTCTTGAGGTAGCTGTTTATGTAGTGGTCGGCTATCTCGCCACCCGTGGTGAGCCAGACAGCGTCGTGCGAGACGATGTGGTCGAGGGCCCGGTCGAGGTAGAGGCTGCGGAAGGGCAGGCTTATGAGGAAGGGGTGGAGGCAGATACTCATGACCTTCCCCGTCTCCTCCGCCTCGCGGTAGAGCACGTCGAACTGGTCGCGCACGATCTGCTCAAACTCCGGCCCCGACTTGCCCTGGCCGAGAAAGATGGGGATGTCGTTGACCTCGATGGAGTACGGCATCGAGACCAGAGTCCCCGAACGCACCTTCATCGGATACGGCTGGTCATCGTTCACCCAGTCGGCCACGTACCGCACCCCCGCCTCGGCCAGAAGATCCGGGGTATTGACGGTCTCGGTGAGCGCGGGGCTCAGCCACCCCTCGGGCCGCCGGCCCGCAGCCCCTTCGATGATCCCGAGGACGGTCTCGATCATCTCCCGTTCGGCGTCTTCGTCGATGCCCGTGGTCAGGCTGGAGTTGTGGATCCCGTGCCCCATAAACTCCCAGTCGCGCGCGACGGCCTCTTCTATGATGCGTGGGTAGTACCGACACACGTCTGAGTTGAGGGCGACCGTGCCACGGATGCCGTGCCGATCGAGCGTTTGCATCATGCGCCAGATGCCGACGCGGGGCGCATAGTCACGCCAGGAGTAGTTGAGCACGTCGGGCACGAGCGCGGCCGTTGCCGGGTGGATTGAGGTCGATGGACAATCCATCTTGTAGTGCTCGACGTTCGGGACGACCCATAGCGCGACGCGCGCCCCGCCGGGCCACGCGAGCGGCTCCCTGTCTATGATCGGCGAGTACTCGAAACGAGTGTTCTCGGAGGTGTTCTCCACGGCAACCCCTTTCCCTTGTTGTTGGGCTACGGTACGACGGTTCTCAGACCCCGGGGGCTACCCTCCCGGCCGAGATACCGGAGAGGTAGCCGAGCGCGTCCTCCACCCCGACCACGTCGGCGTATTTCGCGTTCAGATCGAACAGGCTCTGGTCGTGCGCCGCCTGAGAACGGTCGCCGACCGCCTCCCGTACGACCATCGGCCGGAAACCGTTCTGCAAGGCATCTACCGCGGTCGCCCGCACGCACCCGCTCGTCGTACACCCGGCGATAAGCAGGGTGTCGACCCTGAGAGAGTTGAGCCGCGAGAGCAAGTCCGTCCCGAAGAACGACGAGGCGTACTTTTTAGCGATCACGGGCTCCTCGGGGAGCGGGCCCAAAGAAGGGTCCACCTCGACCTCGGGCATCCCCTCCCGCAGCGTCATGAGCCCGGCCATCTTCTTCGCCCAGATGCCGGCGTCGCGCAGATCGCCCTCCTCGTAAGCGACGGTCGTGTAGTACACGGGGATTCCGGCGGACCGCGCCGCAGCGAGCAGCCGCCGCGTCTCGGCCAGCTGCGGCGTGAGGTCCGCCCCGAGCGGCAACTCGGGGTTGGTAAACCCCTGAACCAGGTCTATCACCACGAGGGCCGGCTTCTCGCCGTACCCGATCTTCATCCCGAAGCCCCGATCCTCGAAGAGCCGATCCATCTCAGAAGTCACGTTTCCCACCACCTTCCGGAGGCAAGGGTTCGATGCCTCCGCTTCTACGCCGGCCTCAGCCGATGCTTCTCTGTACCTTTTCCTTCCCCCGCCGAGGTCGTTCCGCTCCCTCGCTTCGGAGCTCGAATTCTTTGAGATCGAGGTAGCCGGGTCAAGTATTTGGGTTCGATTATTTCGAACGACTCTCTTCTACTAGCCTTTCTACGGCTCCTTGCAGCAAGGTGCTGGAATATGCAATCCGGCGCGCAATAACGGCCGTGGATGCGCCGCTTCAGCCGGAAACCCGGCCTTTCGGGCGCCAGCGGAGCCCGTGCCTCGGGGTGAAGGTGGTCAGGACGGCGACGAGCATGAACCCGGCCACGGCCCAGAACACGAGGCCCGGACGTCCGGAATCCATCGCGAAGCCCGGTATCGGCGGCACCGCCATCACTCCCAGGCTGAGCCCCGTGGAGACGAAGCCGAATCTCCTGCCGGCCTTTCCCTCGGGGGTCGCCTCGCGCACCATCTTGTCGCGGCTGGGCATGATGACCCCGTGGAAAGCCCCCGCGACGGCGAGGATCGGGAAGAGCAGCCAGACCGGCGGTCGGGCCACCGCGAGCAGGAGCATAAGCAGCGTGCCCCCGGTGAACATTACCCCGACCACGTGGGCGTGGTTGCTCTTGACCCTGTCCGCGACCAGACCGCCGAGGAGTATCCCGAAAGAGAGGGTAGCCAGGTAGACGGTGAGCGCGACGTTGGCGAGGCTCAGGGGCATCTCGTAGATCTGCGCAAGGCTCGAAGGCTCGAACGCCTGTATCCCGGAGCTGGCCGTCGAGGTGAAGACGTAGAAGGCGAACATCAGCAAGAGCGCCTGCGACAAGAAGAGCGAGGAGTTCCCGCTCCCAGTTCCGCCTTCGCGGGTCACCTTCTCGGGCTGCGGGACGGGGCGGGGAGCCTCCAAGCATAGAGACACGAGGAGAGCGAGGATCATCCCGGCGAGTCCGGCGGCGGCGAAGGCCCACTCCCAGCCGAGCGCGGCGTAGAGGACCGCGACCGTGATCGGGGCGACGGCGCTCCCCGCGTAGCCGCTGAAGGTGTGGAGGCTGTATGGCTTTCCGGATCGCTCCTTGCTGAACGCGGAGGAGAGAAGCGAGTAGTCCGCCGGATGGAAGACGCTCTGTCCCACCCCGGCCACGAGCGCTAACACGAGCAGAACCGCGTAGTTCGGGGCCAGACCGTATAGCGCGAACGCCGTACCGTTCGTTAGCAGTCCGCCGACGAGTACCGGCTTCGCGCCGTACCGATCCGCCAGGTACCCCGAGGGCACCTGAAAGAGACCGTTCGTGAGCTGGTAGAGGGTGACCAGGACCCCGAGTTGCACGAAGATTATGTCGAACTCCGCCACCGCCGGAAAGAGCGGGGGCAGCGTCAGGAGCCAGAAGTGGCTCAGGGTGTGACCGGCGCAGATCCAGGCAAGCGCACGCCCCGGGCGCGTTACCTTCGGCGCCCCCGCGACCTCCACTACGGCTCGCGCGAGGGTACAACCTCAGAGGCTTGCAAAACGAAGAATCCTACGAGCGCTGGCACCGTGCTTACCGAGCAGGCGAGTCCCCTAACGGTCACGCAGGTGGCCTCCGAGAAACCCGGATCGCCGACGCTCTCACTGGCACCGCTTTTCTCCCCGAAAGAGGTCACAGGAGGTGCCTCCGTTCCCGTCATGCGAGCTTCCCCCCTCTCGATTCCGCCGTCGGATCATGCCCGATCTCCACCCGGACGCTTCACCTTGAGATCGCCGCCGAAACGCTGGGCGACGACTCTTGCCGGAGGCCAGATGCCTCCTCGAGGAGGTAAGTCCGTGACGAGCCCCGGGTCGCGCTCGCCGTTCGGCATTCGCGTATATGTCCTGGATGTTTGGCGCAGACGAACGCTCGAGGATCACCCGCGAGCTTTCGCCGCTACGCTCCTGGCATGCGTGGCTCTCTTTGGCGACAATAGGCCGCATGATGTCGGACAAGCCTTCCGGTGGCAAAAATTCCGCCGGCTTGTGGAAGAGGTCGTTCGTGTTCGCGGTGGCGGCAACCTTCGGCATCTTCTTCAGCCACCAGACGCTCATCGTCCTGACGCCTTACTACGTCGCAGCCTCGGGGTCTGGAGACGCAGTGACGGGCTCCATCACGGGCGTCTTCATGTTCGCGGCCACCGTAACGCCGCTAGCGATGGCAAGGCTGCTCTCTCTCTACGACACGCGCAGCCTCCTCGTGGTAAGCGTGTTGCTACTCGCCGCGCCAGCGTTCGCCTACTCTCTCACCCCCGATCCCGTATCCGTCGCCGCCCTCAGCCTCGTTCGGGGCGTGGGGTTCGGTATCGCGGCGGTCGCCTGCGCGATGGTGATCTCGGTGCAGGCCCCGCCGGAACGTCGCGGCGCAGCGGTGGGGTGGTTCGGCCTGGCGGCCTCGGCGCCCGCCATCTTCGGGCCGGGCCTCGCTTTCGCCCTAGTCGGCGCCTTCGGCTTCGTGTACATGTTCCTGTTCGTGGGACTCGTCACGTTCCTCTCGCTCGCCGCGGTACTGCCGCTCGGACCGATGCCCCCGATCCCGGCGGGCGGCGCGGGCGTGAGCCGGGCGCTCCGCCGGAGCGCGCTACTCCTCCCCTCCGCGATGTTCGCATTCGCGGCGCTGGTCTACGGCGGGCTTCTCACGTTCGTCCCGCTCTACCTGGAGACGGCGGAGGTGAACGGTTCGTCGGTGCTCTTTTTCCTGATCTTCGGCACCTCCATAGCCGTCTCCCGGGCGCTCGGCGGCACGCTCCTCGAACGCTTCGGTGCGGCGGTCGTGTTCCCCGTCAGCCTGGGAGCCTCCATCTTCGCCGTTCTCTTACTGGCGCTGGTACCGCTCGCCGGCGTGCCACCCCTGGTAGCCCTGCTCTTCGGGTGCGGCTTCGGGACCGCGGCCACCGCCACTCACGCCGTCCTCGTCTCCCGGGTAAGCCGCGAAGGCTACGGTACGGTCAACGCCCTCTACAACGTCGCGTTCAACGGCGGCATAGGCGCGGGCGGGGCGCTCTTCGGCGTCGTCGCCCAGGCCGGCGGGTACGCGTTCACCTTCCTATCCGCGGCTCTCTGGCTCGCCGCCAGCGCAGCCCTCTTCCTACTCGACAGGGCTATGTCCGGAAGCGACGAGTAAGGACCTCGGGCTTCTCGTCCGTTCGCTCTCGGTCTTCCCTCACGGGGTGCAACCAAGCGCAGCGGCTCGAGCGCGGAGGCGGGGCTTGAGGCGGGCCGGGGAGGGTTCTCGCCTAAAGACCTCTAGCTTCGAGGGCGCGGACGCGCCGTGCGTAGTATTCGAAGGCCTGCTCCAGGGCCTGCTTGTGGTAGATCCGCTTCTTCTTCGCCAGCGCCTCCTCGGGATCAGTCCAGGCCCTCGCTCCGCCCATGGCGTCCGCGAGCATCTGCACCCTGCACGCCCTCTCCAGGACGACGGCGGTCATCACCGCTTCGGCGATGCTCCCGCCCGCAGCGACCAGCCCATGGTTCTGGAGCAGGACGGCGTTGCTCCCGCCCAGCGTTCCGGCGAGGGCCTCCCCGAGCTCGCGGGTGACGATCAGGTCGGTGGTCTCGGAGAAGACCGGTAGGCCCCCGGCGAAGAGTGAGCCCTCGTGCCCCACCGGCAGGAGCGGGCGGTTCGTGGAACCGAAGGCGACGGCGTGCGGCGGGTGGGTGTGGACCACGCAGTCGACCTCCGGGCGGGCGCGCATGATCTCGGTGTGTATAAAGACTTCGCTGTGCCGGGGGCGCTCTCCGTCGACCTTCTTGCCGTCGAGGTCCACCGTGATTAGGTCGGAGGCCGAGATCTCCTCCAGCCCCATCGCGGCCGGCTTCATGTACAGCTTCTCCGGGTTCTCCGGTGTCCTAAGGGTTACGTGGCCCCAGATGATGTCCCCCTGCCCCTCCAAAGCCAGGATCTTGCACCCGTAGGCCAGCGCTTCCCTTACGTTCGTCTCCGCAGCCGCACTCCCTTGGCTCACGCCTACCCTCCAGGTCTCGCGCCGTCTCCTACCGCAGATCCTTCATCGAGTAGTACCATCCCGCTCCGGTAACCCCCTTTCGAGCAGCCCTACGCTCCACGACCCTACTGCCACGGCTCCCTCCTTCCTTTTCGTCACACGACACCCACCCCTGTCAGGCAGAGCTCCGGCTCTTCTTTTTTCGGTCCGCTACCCGATCCTCGCCTCCCTGATCCCGAGGCTGACGAGGGCGCCGACGAGCGCTGCCGCCGCCATCAGCGCGAACGCCGAAGCATAGCTCCCCGAGCCATCGTAGATCAGGCCGCCGAGGTATGTCCCGGCCGCGCCGCCGATCTGATGCGTCAGAAGGAGCCACCCGACGAGGACGCCGGTGGAGAGCAGGCCGTAACGGGCGCGCACTATACCGACCGTCGGGGCCATGTTGGCGATGAAGGTGAACCCGAACACGAGGGCGAAGAGGTAGAGCAGCACGAGGTCGCCGCTCCCGACGACGAGGACGAGCAGGGGCAACGAGAGGGCCCTGAGCCCGTAGATTATCGCGAGCGCCCCTTTTCGCGAAGAGATATCGCTCAACCAGCCGGCCGCGATGGAGCCGACGACGCCAGCTGCGGAGAGTACGGCAAAGGCGTTGGCGGCCGTGACGCTCGAGATGCCTATCCCTTCCGCGAACGGCACCAAGTGTATCGCGACAAACTGGTCGGTGAAGCCGCAGACGAAGAAGCCCACGGCGAGCGCCCAGAAGGCGAAGGTCCCGAGAGCGCTCCGCAGGGAGAACGCCTCCTGAGTTGCTCCGGGGCTCGCCTCTTCGGTGCCGCCCTCCGCGCCCGGCGGGGTCTCCCGGACGAGCCACAGTATCAGGGGGAGGGAAACGGCCATCGCCACCCCAACGGCCAGGTAGCTCTCGCGCCAGCCGAACCCCAGGATAAGGGCCGCGACGACCGGGACGAAGATCGTCTGTCCGGCAGGGCGCGCGGCCGTGACGATCCCCTGGGCCATCCCCTGCCCGCGCTCGAACCAGCGCGCGACCAGCACGGAGGTTGGGATCAGGGAGGCGAACGAGACCCCGACGCCGAAGAGCACCCCGTAGAAAGCGGCCAGGTACCAGACGGACGGTACCCAGAACAGGCCCCCGAAGCCGACGGCGACGAGCACGGTACCGCCGGCCATCACCGCCCTGGCCCCGAAGCGGTTGGTCAGCGTCCCCGCCAGCGGCTGCGTCACCCCGTAGACCACCAGGTTAAGCGCGGCCACGCCGGAAACCGTCGCCCGGTCCCAGCCGAGCTCCCCCTCCATAGGCGCGATGAACACGGTGAACGCCGAGCGAGCGCCCGAGACCAGAAAGACCACCAGGACCGAGATGGCGACGATGATCCACCCGTAGGAGATGGAGCCACGACGCCAGAACGGTCTCTTCAAAAAACGTTACCGCCGGGGCCCGCAGGCCCCCGGACGAGTTCCTCCGCTACGTTTGCCGCTAATCCTCCGCCGGCTCGGTGGCCGTCATGCGGCTGACTTCCCGAACCTCGCCCTTCCAGCGGCAGTTCGAGCACCAGCAGTAGTAGACGGTGTCCTCCGAGTCCCAGTACTCGTTGATCAGGCTGCCGGGCTCCAGCATCAACTGGCCGCAGTTGGGGCAGTGGACAGCCTTATTCTGAATCTTGACTTCGTTCTCGAGGTTGGTCGCGTTCGCCTCGCTCATCTCGTCACCTCTCTCGTCGTGCGTTTCGACAACGTCGTCGCTTCGGCATGGCCGTACGGGAGACGATTGGCGTCTCCGGTACGGCCATCGTCCTACTGGTAAGCCTCCGCGCCCGAGGGCACGGTCTGCTCGGGCACCCGAACCTCGGGCTCCTGCTTGGGGCGCCTCTGCTCGGGCTCCGGCGCCCACCTTGGGTTCCTGTATCTGTACCCGAGGAAGGCGAAGACCGCCAGGGCACCTATGGCGCTGGTAACGAGGTTCGGGTAAATAACGAAGATCCCGAGCGCCAGCAGCGCGAGCCTCTCCCACCACACGACGGGTCCCCGTCCGAACCAGCCCTCCGCCGTCACCGCGAGAGCGAAGGCGACCACCGCGCCAGCCAGGAACGCCTCCACGATCTCCGGCACGCTCCCCTGCAAGAGCAGGCCTGGCCTGAAGACGAAGACGAACGGGAAGACGAACCCGACCAGGGCGAGCCTACACGCCTGCCAGCCGATAGCCATGGGGTTCGCGTTGGCGATTGGCGCGGCGGTAAATGCCGCGACCGCTATAGGCGGCGTGATCGCCGACATGGCGGCGAAGTACAGCAAGAACATGTGGGTCTCGAGGAGCGGCACGCCCAGCTCCAGCAGCGGGGGCGCGACCAGCGCGGCCGTCATGATGTACACGGCCGGCGTCGGCAGGCCAAGGCCCAGCAGGAGCGAGATGATCATCGAGACGATCAGCGCCGGGACGAGCAATCCGCCGGTAAGCGAGAAGATTAGATACGTGAACTTGCCGGCGAGACCGGTCAGCTCTATGTCGCCGATCACGAGCCCGGCGGCGGCGCAGGCGATGCCCAGCCCCACGATCATGAAGACCGTCGCCGTGCACGCGTCGACCAACTCGCGCGGCCCGATCCTCGTCGAGCGCTTGAACCAGCTGACCACCACGGTAGCGGCGATGGCGGCGACCGCTATAAGGGACGGGGTGTAACCCTCAAGCAGAAAGTAGACGAGGATGAACAGCGGGATCAGGTACATCCAGCCCCGCTTGAGCGCGGCCACTATGCCTACGATCTGGTCGGCGGGGAGCCTCCCCATCGCCCATCTCTGCGACCTGTGGTGAACCTGCAAGAAAACCCCGAGGTAGTAAAGGAGCGCCGTGAGGATCGCCGCCTTCGCGATATCCACGTACTCGATGCCCGTAAACTCGGCCATGATGAACGCCACGGCACCCATTACGGGAGGCAAGATGGCACCGCCGCTCGAAGCGGCCGACTCCACTGCTCCTGAGAAGGTGCCGGTGTACCCGACGCGTTTCATTATCGGGATGTTGATCTGGCCGGTCGTCGCGACGTCCGCCGTGGGACTCCCGGAGATCGAACCGTACAGGCCGCTGGACGCTATGCAGGCCTTGGCCGGCCCGCCGACCATCCGCCCCGTGGCCGAGGCAGCGATGTCGAAGAAGAGCTGCCCGCCGCCGGCCTTGTGGAACAGGTTCCCGAAAAGGACGAAGAGAAAGGCGTAGGTGGCCGCAACCTGGATCGAGGACCCGAACAGCCCCGTGGTCGTGAAGACCTGCTGCTCGAGGTAGTAGCCCAGCGCTATCGGCCTGTGGGCGAAAGTTCCGCTCAGAAAGCTGCCGAATGCCGTGTAGGACATAAGGCCTAGGACGACCGCCGTGAGCCCCCATCCCAGCGTGCGTCGGCTCGCCTCCACTACCAGCGCGATCAGCACGATACCCAGGACCGTCTCAAGCGTAGTGGGGGCCGTAAGCCCCTGGATCCAGTTCAAGTACCGCTCTATGTTCACGACCAGGTAGGCGCAGCAGACGAAGGACACGATAGCCAGGAGAACGTCGAGAGCGGTTATGTTCGCTACGTGCTTGGAGATCGTGGTGGTGAGAAAGGCGATCGGCAGCATGGCCGTGAGGAAGATTATGCTGTACTGGAGGGGAGGGTGGGTTCCGACAACCCCCAGCCAGAGCTCATAAAGGGTGATCGCCACCGCCATAGCGGTGAGGACGTAACCTATGATGCCCCCCGGGCGGACCCGGTTGCCCTCTCCTACGATTCCGACGAAGCTGAGCAAGGAACGGCGCTGGGCTGCCGGATCCTCCGCTCCTCCCGTCGTCTCTCTCCTTGTTTCGCGATCTTCTCTCATGCGCCTCCTCCGTTACCCCCTCCTATACGGGAGAAGGCCGCGCGCGAGGCGGCCCCTTCCCACGCACCTTCGAACGTTACTCGAGCAAGCCTTGCTCCCTGTAGAACTGTTCGGCTCCGGGGTGGAGGGCCACCTGCTCCTGAACCTTGACCATCAACTCGGGAGAGAAGCCGGACATGGACGGGTGTATCTCCTTCATCCTGTCCTGGTTGTCGTGCAGGGCCTTCACGAACTTGTAAATGTCTTGGTTCGACACGTCAGCGTTGGTGACGATGTCGGACTGGACGGAGAGGGTCGGCGTCTGCTCCTCGACGAAATCGTACTCACCCGGCTCGACGGTTCCGATCAGCACGCCCAGGTCCTCGGCGATCGGTTCCAGCTTTTCCTGGTCCATCGGAATCCAGACCAGATCCTGGGTCCGCGAGAGGTCGGTGATCCGGCTGTCCGGGATGAAAATGCTGGTGAAGAACATGTCGACCTTGCGGTCGGCCATCAGCGCGACCCCGTCCCCGCTTGCCTGGTACGCGACCGATCCGCCCCACGACTCGATGTCCTCGACGCTGAACCCGTATGCCTTGAAGATCTCCTCGGCGGCACGGATGTTCTGATAGTTGCCCTGCTGGTTTAGAGCGACCCTGAGGGGCGGCTTCTTCTCGGCTATGTCAGCGAACGTCTCGATGCCGTGCTCGTCGGCGAAGGCCTTGGTCATCACCGAGTGCATCCGCTGCGTCTCGTAGAGCCGGGTAACGCCAAGATACTTACCCTCCAGAGACCCCGTCTCCGCGAAAGGCCCCTGGCCCTCGATGGCCGCCCGCTCCTCGATCGGCGAGATCGCCGCCCCCAGCTCGACCTGCCCCTGCGCGACCTGCGCTAGCGCCCCCGCCGGGGAGCCCGGTTCGAAGGCGACCTCGGAGCCCGGATACTCCTCGCGGATTACGCTGTTGATGCTCTCTGCGAGCAGCCTGTAGAAGCCCGACGAAGACCCGCCAGTCATGGTCGCCTGAACGGGCGACGTGTCGTCGGGGTTTACCTCACCGCCCCCACCCTGCTGGCCTCCCCCACCGGAGCCCCCGCACGACGCTACGAAGAACACCAAAGCCAGGAGACAAGCTACGATCGAGCAAGTCTTGCCCACGCTTACTTTGTTCACACTCACCGGTAACTCCCTTTCCCCAAACCGTTTGCGTGCTTCGTTCGATTTTTCCGAAAGCTACCCCATACGAAAAAGCACAGCAAGCCCCTGCACAAATGTTGTTCGAGTATCACGAACGGCGTTGCGCGGGCACTCCAGCCTAGACCCTGGAGTCCCCGCCGAGCGTCTCGGGGGCGAAGATCTCCTCGGCTTCGACCTTGCGCTCGCTGAGCCCCTGCTCATAAGAATACTGGGCGAGCGCCCCGATAGCCTCCAGGTTCTTCTCGATCCCGTAGGGCCACGGGTCCTCCCCGAAGAGGGCTCGTTGCTCTTCTATGGCCGGGATCATCCACGGCATCGAGTACGCGAGCACCCCGCCCTCATACGCCTGTTCCAGCGCGATGTTCTTCGCCTGGTCGAAAGCCTTCTGAAGGTTCCGCGCGATCCAGCGATTCGCCTCGTAGACGTCGCGCCGGATAACCACGGTATGCATAATCGGGAAGATGCCCGTCTTTTTGTAGTATTCCTTCTCGACGGCCGCGTAGTCCTCGAAGAGCCTGCGAACCTTGGGCGAGCCCTTCATAAAGGAAGAGGGCATACGCGCGGTAACGAGCGCGTCGATCTCACGCCTCTCCAGCATCTCGTTCAGCGTCCTGTCGGCGGGGATGGGCTCGGTCCGAACTCCCTTGGGCAGGTCCAGCTTCAGCTTCTCGATGCGTCCAGGCTGCTCCAGCCCCCCCGTCCTCCAGGTCCCTATGTCCTCCGGGTGGACGCCGTACTCGTGTTGGAGGATGCCCCGTACCCACGTAGCCGCCGTCATCTGGTACTCCGGCACGCCGACGGTCTTCCCCTTGAGGTCCTCGGGCTCCTCTATGCCGGAATCCGCGTTCACGTAGATCGCGGAGTGACGGAATACGCGCGAGGGGAAGACGGGGATCGCGATCAGGGGCAGCGTGTCGCCGCGCGCGCTCGCTTTCGACACCAGGTAGGACTGGAAGGAGAACTCGCTGGAGTCGAAGTCCTGGTAGCGGGCCGTGCGCCAGAAGACGTCCTCGATGGTCGGCAGCACCATGAAGTTGAGGTCTATGCCGTCCGGGACGACCCTCCCGTCGGCCAGCGCCCGGGTGCGGTCGTAGTCGTAGGTGCTCGCGTAGCTGAGACGGAGCCTCGTCATTTGCAACCTCCCTTTCCCTTTGACCGAGCCTTATAGCATGGGGTCCGAGGGGGTACCAGCAGACCGTTCGGAATGGTGGAACGAACTTGTTGCCCCCAGCTCCCTCAGAGCCCATCATTGGTTTGTGGAATTCACGACGCCCCTTAGCAGATCAATCAACGATGAGAGAAGGACGACGAAAGCATCCACCCTGGGCGTTGCGGTTGTCCAGCGATGTTGCGGCGCGGCCGGGGGACGATAAGGGATGGGTGAGGTCCTCGCCATCGCGGCGCTCGTCATCTACTCGTGCAACATCGTCGTCACCAAGGTCGCCTCCGGCCGGCTCGACCTCAACTTCGGATTTCTGATCTCCGTCTCCATGAACGTGCTCTTCGCCACGGTACTGTTCGGAGGTCAGCTGCTTATCCGGCAGGGCGACCTCCACTGGGACGGCTACGGGTTCTTTCTCTTCGTGCTTGCGGGGATATTCTCCACCTACCTGGGGCGTTGGTTCTTTTTCGACTCCATAGCGAAGCTCGGTCCGGCGAAGGCCAGCACGTTCCAGACGAGCAACCCGTTGTTCACCGTCATCATCGCCTGGCTCTTTCTGGACGAGAGCCTCTCCCTCCTGGACATCGGCGCGATAGCCACGATCCTGTTCGGCCTCTTTCTGACGAGCTACGTCCCGGGGCCTTCTCCAAGCCGTCGCCAACGGAGACGGGGTACGAGCCCTTCGAGACCCCGAGCCGCGCGAGCAGGTTCGCCGCGCTCAGGGCCGCGGCGAGCCCCGGGGTCGCGTTGCAGTCGGGTATCTTCCTGGCCGTCGCGGGCGCCGCGGCCTACGCGGTGGGGAACGTCCTGCGCGGAGCAGCGGTACAGAACTGGAACGAGCCGATCCTGGGCGGCCTCATCGGGGCGACGGCCGGCCTCATCATGCACCTATCGACGAGTTCCATGACCAGGCGGTTCTGGAGCCTGTTGCAGGGCGCGGATCGGGTGGGGATATTTCTGTACGTCCTCAGCGGGACGATGACCGTAACCGCCCAGATCTGCGCGATCGGCTCGTTCCACTACATGCCGGTCTCCATCGCGAACCTGATCACGCTCTCCACCCCCGTCCTGGTGACGCCCTTGAGCTACTTCCTGTTGCGAAACCAGGAGGGCATAAACTTCCTAACCGTCCTCGGGAGCGTGCTAGTCTTGTCGGGTATCACCGCCATCATTCTGGTCTGACTCGGAGGGGTGAGAGCACACGCCTGACGAAAAACTTACCGGGGTGCGGACGGAATCGTCGTTCGAAGACCGCCTCTGGACGCGCCCTTTCGTCCAGATCTTGATCGCCAACTGCGTGGTCTTCACCTCCTACCAGCTGCTGATCCCGGTCCTGCCGCTCTACGTCTCGGAGGGCATAGGCGGGGACGAAGCGACGGTGGGGCTCGTGGTTGGCACGCTCACGTTCACGGCGGTGCTCGTGCGCCCGCTGCTCGGTTGGGCGATAGACCAGTACGGGCGCAAGACGCTCCTCCTCGCCTCCGTCCTGCTCTTCGCCGCCACGGGCCTAATCTACCCCCTCACCGCCTCGCTCGCAGCGCTCGTCGCCGTCCGAATAATCCAGGGGCTCGGGTGGAGCGGCGTGCCGCCCGCCACGAGCACGATGGCCGCCGACCTCGTCCCCCGGGAACGCCGCGGCGAGGGGATAGCCTACGTCTCCACCTCTCAGAGCGTCGCGATGGCGATCGGCCCGGCGATCGGGCTCTACCTCGCGGGCGCCTTCGGCTACACGGAAGCGTTCCTCTCGGCGACGGCGCTCTCCCTACTCGCCCTCGTGCTCGCGCTGTTTATACGGGACCGCTACGTCCCGCCGAAGGAGAAACGAGGGTTCGGGCTGCAAGACCTCGTCGAGCGCTCGGCCGTAACCCCTTCCGTCGTCACCGCGCTCCTGACCTTCGTCTTCGGCGGGCTCACCGCCTTTATCCCGCTCGCCGCCCTTGAGCGCAACCTCGGCAACCCGGCCGCCTTCTTCGTCACGTTCTCCGTCGTCCTGATAGTAGTGCGGCCCGTCACCGGACGCCTCAGCGACCGGCAGGCGCGCCGCGGGGTGCTGCTCTTCCCGGGGATCGGCCTCGTCGCCGCCTCGCTCTTCGTCCTCGCGTTCACCGAAGCCCAGTGGACGCTCCCCGTGACCGCCGTCCTCTGGGCCCTGGGTTTCGGCGTGGCCCAGCCCGTTCTCAGGGCGATGGTGCTGGACCTCGCGCCCCGCGAACACTGGGGCTCTGCCAACGCGACCCTGGGGAGCGCCTACGACCTCGGCATGGCCCTGGGCGCCGTGCTGCTGGGCGTCGTAGCAAGCCAGGTCGGCATCCCCGCGATGTTCGCCTATGCCTCGCTCGCGATGGCGCTGGCCTTCTTCGTGATCCTGTGGAGTGGGCTCTACCGCGCCTGAGGCAGGGCGTTACCCTTCTCCGGCACCGGGGTCTGGTGCGAGAGGTAGACCTCCTTCCTCTCCCTTGCGGACTCCAGGGCCGCAACGCATACCTCTATGTTCGCCCTCCCCCAGCGCCCGTCGTGCAGCGGCGCCTCGTCGTTCGCTACCGCCTCGTAGAGCTCCCCGATCAGGGCGTCCCGGCCGGTCACGTCCTTGGGGAGGATTACCTCTTCCTTCTCCTCGGGCCCGTAGACCAGCAGCCCATCCGGCGACTGCCTGATGTCGCCGCGCTCGCAGCTCACCACCGTCAGGCCGAAGAAGGGGTGGTGCGGCTCGGTCTTCGCGTAGTTTTTTGCGCGCTCCCCCCCGTAGCCTGCCGCGTCCTTCAGTGCTACCTCGGCATCTGAGCCGCCGGACTTCCGGATCAGCTTGCGCGAGCGGCCGTAAACGTCGCTCGTGACCAGCGGTCCGCCCTCGCCTATGCCGAAGGTGATCTCGGTGGTATGGAAGCGGTCGTAGCCGTTGTAGACGGCGGTAGCGGCGGTCCTGTCCTCGAATTCCAGAAAGACCGAATGGGCGCCTTCCGTCGGGCGATCGTCGTCCCACCTGCCGGTCATCGCCCGGACGCTCCTCACCATCCCGCCCCCGATGAGGCGGATGATGTCGAACTGGTGGGCGCCCTGGCGGTAGGTGACGCCACCACCCTGCCCCGTGTCGAGCTCGTCCGGGGTGCGTGGACGGTACATCCAGTCGTTGAAGTACCAGTTGTGGATCATACGCACCCGGCCGAGGGAGCCGCCCTCTACGATCTCCCGGATCTTGCGGATCGGGGGCTCGAAGCTCTGCGACGGGCCCACCACCATCTTCACGCCGTTGCGCTCGGCCGCCTCGATCATGGCCCCCGCCTCTTCCAGGGTGACGGCGATGGGCTTCTCGACGATGACGTGCTTACCGCGTTCGGCGGCGATGATCGCGTGCTCCCCGTGCAGCTGGGTAGGCGTGGCGACGTAGACCGCGTCGACGCTCTCGCTCTCGCAAAGCTCTTCTATACCCGGGTAGACCTCGACCGGGAAGTCCTCGGCGAACTTCCTGCCCCGCTCCTCGTTGCGGGTCGAGACCGCCGTGAGCCGAACGTTCGGGTGCTTCTGAAGCGCCGGCACCATCGAGCTTCCCGCTATCCCTAGGCCCACTATCCCGACCCTCAAGGCCGGCCTTCCGTTCCCCTCGCTCACCCCACAACCTCCGCTCATCCGATGATCCCCAGCGCCCCGCCGCCCAGATAGTCGAAAGCGTGCCTCCTCTACAAAAGGGGGCACGCTTTCGAAACGTTCTCTTCGAGCCGGATCTAGCTCATGGCTACCGACTTCGTCTCGTCCTTCTTCCCCTGGATGAGGTCCAGGATCTCCTGCAGGTTCGGGGCGTAGCGGGTATTCCACTCCCCGGCGGCCTTGAAGAGCGCGGCCCCCGAGCCGAAGATCTCCTTCTCCTGCGGCATCTGGATGTTTTGGGCCTCCTCCGTTGTGCGGAAGACGCACATCGGGTCCTCGCCGTTCTCCACCGCCTTCATCTGCTCGAAGAGCATCTGACGGTAGAGGATGATGCCGCGGTCCGTCGTACCGAGCCGCTCGATGGTGCGGTCCGTGATCTCGCCCTGGCTCACCCAGGCCATCATGTCCTGGCCGTCTATGTAGTCGACGACGAACTTGCCGTTCTCGTCCTTCAGCGGCACGTCGTAGTAGGAGATCGGGTAGTCCTCGGGGATCTCCACGCCCTCCGGGGCGACAAAGCACGAGTACCAGATGTGGTAAGTGTGCGTGTCGTCCATGGGAACCCGGATCTGGAAGGTCTGGATCGCCCCGTCGCCGACGCGCAGGACGTTCGGGAAGATTACCGGGTGACCGATCTTCCAGCCGTCGCTGTCCTCGGACTGGCCCTCGAGCAGACGGCGCTTGATGATGCCGTACTCGAACTTGTCGAACCCGAGCTTCAGGTGGTGCTTGCTGAAGTACCAGTCCTCGACGTCCCGGCCCTTCTCCTCGAAGACCTGCTCGAAGTACCTGCCGTGCAGCCACTCGAGATGCACGGGATCCAGCGAGTTCTCCATGATCTGCACCCAGTTGCACGGCACCACGCAGGCCCCAACCGTCCTTATGACGTCGTCACGCGTGAACAGGTCGAACTTAGGCAGCTCCGGCACAGGGTTGGGTCCGAGGTAGGCGAAGATCAGCCCGCCGAGCTCCCTCACCGGGTAGGCCTTAAGCTGGACCCGGTTCTTGAACCCCTTCTCCTGGGGCTCGTTGGGCTGCTCCAGGCACCGGCCTTCCTCGTTGAAGAGCCAGCCGTGGTACATGCAGCGTATGCCCTCGGGCTCGATGATGCCGTACTCCAGCGATGCCCTGCGGTGGGCGCAGTTCTCCTGCACGAGCCCGTAGTTACCAGTCTTGTCCTTATACAAGATCAGGTCCTCGCTCAGTATCCTGACCTTCTTGGTGTAGCGCCCCTCCATCTCGGAGACCGCCGAAATAGGCATCCAGTACCGGCGCAAGAGCTCCCCGCCCGGCGTGCCCGGTCCCACCTGAGTCAGACGCTCGTTCTTCTCTTTGCTGATCGGCATTCGTGCCACCCTCCTTCGTCGCGCTACGCTGGCCGTTCTTCGGTCGCAACCCGTCTACCCTGCGTTCCTTCGGCTCTCGACCTATCTCCGTACGCTTACCTTGAGCATTCTAAAGAGGTGTTTACACCACCGTCGACACCATCACAACTCGGCGTTCGGCTTTCTCGAACGTCGTGCTTGCTAGCTCTTATGGGGAGCCTTACCATCCCCTCGAAAGGGCAGAACGAACGTCGGTTGGAGGAGGTTACGGCCATGAAGGTATCCCATCTCGGGCACTCCGAGATCCAGGTTCCTGATCTGGAAGTATCGAAGAGATTCTTTAACGAGGTCCTGGGCCTAACGGTGAGCTACGAGGACGGAGATCGCGTCTACCTCCGCGCCTGGCAGGACTTCGAACACCACACCATGATCCTGACGAAGGGTCCGGAGCGCGGCGTGGGCCACCTCTCCTTCCGTGTCTCGGACCCCGGAGATCTCGAAGAGTTCGCGAACCACTTCGAAGGGACGGGCGTCGACCACCAGGTGGTCCCTGCCGGTACCGAGGAGGGCCAGGGCGAGGCCGTCCGCTTCACGACCCCCGGCGGCATCCCGATGGAGCTGTACTGGGAGATGGAGAGCTTCCAGACGAACGACCCCGAGATGGCATCGCCCTTCCCGAGCTTCCCGCAGAAGACGCCCCTGATGGGGGTCGTGCCGCGCCGCGTGGACCACGTCAACGTGATCGTCAACGACGTCGTCGCCGAGCAGGAGTGGCTCACGGAGAACCTCGGCATACTCCACCGCTACTACACGGAGAACGACGAGGGGGTGCGCACTGGCTCCTGGATGAGCGTCACCAACCAGTCCCACGACATCGCCCTGATGCACAACCAGAACCAGGACGGCGGCCTCCTCCACCACCCCGCCTACTTCCTCGACTCCCCCGACGACCTCTTGAGGGCGACGACGGTCATTCCCCAGTACGGCGGGAGGATCGAGTGGGGCCCCGGCATGCACGCCACGAGCGGCGCGAGGTTCCTCTACTTTATGGAGCCCGGCGGCAATCGTATAGAGATATGGACCGGCGGGATGATGATCTTCGCCCCTGACTGGAAGCCGATCCGCTGGGACCCAGAGGTCGCCAACATCGGGTTCAACCTCTGGGCGACCCTCCCCCGAAGACCTTCTTTACCTACGGCAGCCGCCCCAACGCCCTGCTGGGCAGCCGCTAGACGTACTCCCCTAAAGGCCCCTTCGCTCCGCGCCGTCGTCGTAACTCCCGACGACGGCGCCTTTCGCTGCTCCAGACGTTCGGCGATTACGAACCCATCGTCGCTGCACTCGCGCTCATCGTAGAAAATAGCCGGCAATATCAGAAACTCTCGGCGGAAGGGGAAGAAACGGGCGAGACGACCACCCGCGACGGGGAGAGGGTCGGCGAGACGGGTAGGCTCCTGACCGGGGAAGAGTACCTGGAGAGCCTGCGGGACGCCGGTTTCGTCCACATAAACGGCGAAAGGGTGGACGATGTCACCCGCCACCCCACCTTCCGCAACTCGGCTCGCTCGGTGGCGCGCCTCTACGACGCCCTCCACGATCCCGAGAAGAGAGACCGGCTTACCGGGGTGGACAGGTTCGGCAACCGCACCCACAAGTTCTTCATGCCGAGCTACACAGCCGGGGAGCTCCTTGAGGCGCGGAACGCAATGGCCGAGTGGTCGAAGCTTTCCTACGGGTTCATGGGACGCACGCCCTATTACGAGGCGGCGTTCATGGCGACCCTCGGTGCCGATCCCGGTTTCTACGGGCCGTTCACGGAGAGCGCGTCAACTGGTATCAGCGCTACGCCTCCAAGGCGATATTCCTCAACGACGTGCTCATCAACCCACCCGTCGACCGAAACAAGCCTGTCCACGAAGTCGCCGACGTGTTCCTGCACGTGGAGCGGGAGGCGGACGGCGGCATCATCGTCAGCGGGGCGAAGATGCTCGCGACCGGCTCGGCGCTGACGCACGCCACGTTCGTAGCCCAGACCAGCGCGGTCAGCCTGGAGAAGGGCAAGGCCGAAGACTTTGCGCTCGTCTTTATCGCGCCGATGGACACGCCGGGGACCAGGCTGATCTGCCGCACCTCCTACGAGGAGAAGGCGCACGCCCGTGCGACTACCCGCTCTCCAGCCGCTTCGACGAGAACGACGCGGTTTAGTCTTCGACGAGGCGTTCATCCCCTGGGAGAACGTGCTGGTTTATCGCGACGTGGACCGGGCCCGCGCCTTCTACGCCGCCTCCGGCTTCCTGAACCGCTACAACCTTCAATCCGGCACCCGCCTGGCGACGAAGCTAAGCTTCATGGCCGGGCTCCTCGCCAAGGGCATCGCGGCGAACGGGACCGGCGATTTCCGTAGCGTCCGGGTCTCGCTCGGGGGCGCAGTTGCCTGGCGCCAGCTGATCTGGGCTCTCACCATCGCGATGGCCCTCGACCCACAGCCGGGACCGGGAAGCACCGTGATCCCGAAGCTAGAGAACGCCGCAACGCTGCGCCTGTTCGCCACGCAGGTGGCCGAAGATAAAGGAGGTCTTCGAGACCCAACTCGGCAGCAGCCGCTCGTTACCCCGTCGGCCTTGAAGGACTTTCAGGACTCAGACCTCAGGCCGCCCATCGACAAGTACTACCGCGGCACGGGTGTCACGGCCGAAGAACGCATCAAGCTCGTCTGGGACGCCATCGGGACCGATTTCGGCGGACGCTACGAGCTCTACGAGCGAACTACTCAGGCAATCACGAGCAAATACGCCTCGACGTCGCGAACTTTGCAGAGATACGCGGCCTCATGCAGGAGTACACCGACCTGGCCGAAGAGTGCCTGAACGACTACGGCCTGAACAGGTGGACCTACCGCACCTGGAGCTTCGACGCGAACAACCCAGCGTAGCGCGATGCGCCTCTGCGGTGTGGTTTGTCGGAGACAAATTCGACCCCGGGCGAGAGCAATCGCCCGGGGCTTGGTAGGGCTGTCGGCGAACCTATAGGGCGCCTGCGAAGAAGTCGGCCAGGAGTTTGTTGAACGCGTCCTTGTACTCGATCATGGTCCAGTGGCTGCACTGCCCGAAGATGTGGACCTGGACCTGCGGCAGGTGCTGCAGCAGATATAGGCTCGTCTCCAACGGCACGATGCCGTCATCGCGCCCGTGGATAAGGAGCACCGGGTGGTCCATTCTCTCCAGAGCTTCGTCGGGCGGGGCAAGGGCGTCCACGTGGCGCTGGCGGGGCGCGGGGAACATCGCGGAGAAGCTGCGCCGCACCCCCGGGTTCATGGCCGCTTCTAGCCTCATGCGCGCGATGGCGTCCAGGTCGTCCCCAACCACCGAGGAATCGTAGGCGAACCAGCCGAGTATCCGCTTCATGCGCTCTTCGGTGGGATCGTCGTAGAACCCCCACACGGTATCAAGTTGCTCGGTTATGCGGTGCGGCGCCCCGGCCGTCCCCATGAGCACAGCCCGCTCGAAGCGCTCCGGGTGGCGGTCCAGCAGGTGCTCGGCGACGGCGCCCCCCATAGAGTTGCCAACCAGATGGACCTTCTCGAGCCCAAGCTCTTCGAGCAGCGCCACGCTCTGCGCCACCCACACGTCGATCCAGACCGATACGCTACCGGGAGGGTCCTCCGGGTGCTCGCTCTGGCCGAAGCCTATAAGGTCCGGGGCAATGCAATCGTAGGAATCGCCCAACACTGGCAGGGCAAACTGCCAGTTCGACCATGCCATCGCCCCGGGTCCCGAGCCGTGCAGGAAGAGGACTGCCTCCGCGTTCCCTTGCCCAATCCGGTTCAGGTAGGTCTTGTACGGGCCTGTCTGAATCGTGTTCTTTTCTACAGTCTTCATGTTCCTCCATCGTTCGGCCGGGATGTGCCGGCACGTGGCGATCTACGATGCACCGGAAGCTTTTGCGAGCGGGATAGGTCCGGGACAGTAGCTGTCCTTCTCGTCGCCGGTAGGGAAAGGCTTCCCGACATCCGGCAGGGACCTGCACGCTCCTCAACCCTGTCGCGGAGCAGCTCATCTATGAAGCGTGGTCAACTCCCTCGGCAAAGAACGCGCGTGCTTCGGTAGCGCAGCGGAGATACGCTGAGCCGCCTTGAGAATTCCCTCCGTGAACTCTTCCTCCCTCTCCTTAAAGCGGAAGGCCGGCACCGAGAAGCTGATCGCTGCGATGACGTTGCCCTCGCAGTCGCGGATCGGTGCGGCCACGCAACGCAGCCCGATCGATACCTCTTCTATATCGTAGCCGTAACCCCGCTCCCGGATCCTCTCGAGCTCGCGCTCCAGCTCGTCGAGGTCCGTGATGGTGTGGGGCGTGAGCTTCGGCATCCCCATGTGCCTGAGGTTCGCGGAGATGTTCTCCCACGGACTATAAGCCAGCAGCACCTTGCCCACCCCGCTGCAGTGTGCCGGGAGCCGCGCACCGGCCCACGAAACGAGTATCTTCACCGCCGGGGTCGGCTGCAGCTTCTCGACGTAGACTGCCTGCACCCCGTCCAGCACGGCAAGATGCATGATCTCCCTCCACTGCCCGACCATATCCTCCATCACCCGTCGGGCCTCGACACGGAACTCCGCGGTCTGCAAAAGCGTCTGGCTCAACTCGAAGATGCGCCACCCCAGACGATACCTGCCCTTACCGATGCGACACAACAACCTTCTGTTCGCCAGACTAGCCATAAGCTCGGACACCGAAGATTTCGGATAACCGAGGGTTCTGGCTGCCTCACCTACGCTCCACTCGGGGTTTTCGAGCGAGAATAGATCTAGGACCTGCGTAACCTTTGAAACAGTCTGTAGCATCTACCGGCCCCCACTTTCTGGCGAACGGTTTCTGAACCTTCCCCAATACCGCCGCTAACTATAGGCCGTTGGGGTATGCGCAACAAGTCTTGCGTTCGAATATGCCGAACGCAAGACTGCTTACAGGTGCGAACCTCTGGGTCGAAAGGAGCCCATGAAGCTCGTGGGGCCTGACCACAACGATGGGTCATCCTAGCTTATTACCATTGTTGTATTCTCCTCAGTCGACCGCCTCTCCGTGAAAACCGCTCGACCGTCTCGGCGTACCATCTTTTGGCACCGCCCCTAATCGGAGAACGAACGTAGAGACCTTAAGCACAAGCACATTCAGACAGAGCGGAGCCTCTATACACGCTCTGTAGGCTCGGAAAGCAGTACCAGACGCGGAACGCGCAGGAGAGTCTTGCTAACACGGACCATGAAGAGGCCAACGCTTCCGACTACAAAAACCGTCGCGACCAGAAGCATTCGTGCCCCAGGATGTGTTGGGTGGGTCGCGTCGTACGACGCACAATGACATTACTATCCATTAATCGCACCCGAAACAGAAATAGCGTAGTAAACAACAAACTACCAGGAAGTCTCCAAAGACATTACGAGTAGCTTCCACCCCAGGTCCCCGCCTCGATGATCGATAACGGAGAGGCTCGGCGCCTCGTGGATGCGGCGGCGCTCCCCGGGCAGCAGGGCGTCGGGGATGGGTCTTGCGCGGGACTCCGGGAGGGCGTTCCGGTGGCGCTCGCGTATCTCGACGAGGGCCTGCCTGCTCCTCGGGCGTTCCGAACCGGACCCGGCTCGATCCGGGCCGCGCACCATGGACCCGTACCGGCCCTCGTCCAGCTTCCCGTCCAGGTCGTCGAGGTCGGGGAGCTTTTCGAGCCACCCCCGCTCCTCCTCTTCGGGGTTGCGGCTCGACGCCGCTCGTTTCGTCCGGCATCTCGTCCGGGCCCGCGCGTGGCCGTTTCGGGTCCTTCGGGACCTCGGAGACGGAGTCCTTTGCGTTGGAGCCGAAGACCGACGCTTACGACGACCGAGGCGGCCGATGGCACCGGCGCCATCGACCACCCTGCTACGTCCCTCAGAGGTTGCTTCTATTCCTTCACGCGTCGCCAGGCCGAGGCCGGCGCGGGTGCGTACGAAGGGACCCGTCGCTCCGCCGAACGGGAGCGATCTCTCCACCCGTGGCGCGGCACCAGGCTGGCGTTCTATCCCGGCGCCGATCGAGGTCGTCCGGGCGGGGCGAGCTCCTCGTCTATGCGCCCTTCTGAACGGTCTGGGCGTGTTTGAGTTGCAGTATCTCCCGCGCCTCCGACGGCGTGGCTACCGGGCGGCCCAGCGTCAGGGACATCTCGGCGACCATCCTCACCAGGTCGCTGTTTCGCGGCTTCCCGAAACGGGAGTAAGGGTAGTCGCCGAGGCCGATGCTCACGTGCCCGCCCAGCATGATCGCCCACGCGGCGAGCGGCAGGGCGTCCCCGTTGCGGCAATGCACGGTCCAGGGGTCTCCGGCCGGGATCGCCTCCAGGTAGGTCTGGAGGTTGGCGAGGGTCGGCGGCGGGCCACCCGGCACCTCGTCTCCCGTGAACCCGAGGCACCAGAAGGTCGATCGGTCGAGGAGCTCCATCTGCTGGAAGCTGCGCGCCGTGCGCACCGCGCCCGCGCCCCAGACCACCGAGTACACGAAGACGTCGGTCTCCTGGAGCACGCAGAGCAGCTCCCTCAGGTAGCCCACCCTGTTGACGATAATCTGGTCGTCCGTCAGGAAGCGCTCTTCCCCCCCCTCCCAGACGTCCGCCCCGAAGGCACCGAAGTCTACCGGCGCCATGTCGACCCGCGTCTTCGGGTCTTCGTTGAGCTCCTGTATGTGGCGTACGCGGCCCCGCGCGTCGCCCTGGGTGCTGATAAAGCCGAGGGTCGGATGCAGGAGAAGGTCCGTCCCTTCTCGAACCCCCTCGATGACCTCGCGGTACAACGCGGTATCGTTCGCTCTCTCGGTACCGTCGTCGTCGCGGGCGTGCCAGTGCAGGACCGAGGCGCCCGCCTCCCTGGCGAGGATGCCCTCCTCGATCACTTCCTGCGGCCCGTAGGGCAGCGCCGGGTTGTCCCCCCGCTCCGCCGACTCGTTGCACCGAACCTCGATGATGAGGGGTGTCTCGTCGTTCACAGCCTACCTCCTCCTCGCGAAAGGCCCTCAGGCTAGTCCGCTCGCCGTTATCTTGCCCACGCTCTCCTTGATGCTCTGAGGCTCGAAGACCTTCTTCCAGTCGGGCTGGAAGATGTCCTTCTTGGCCTCCTCGACGGCCATCTGCGCGCCGGCGGAGAGCTCCCAATCGAGCTCGTCGAAGAGTATGGCAAGCTCGACGTTGATGTGGCCCAGTACGAAGTCGCGGGCCGCCTCGAACGGTACCCCACGTTCGGCCGCCTCGTCCACCGCCTCGCGTATGATGGTCAGGCAGGTCGCCGTCACCGTCTCCGAGAGCACGGGCTCGAGGATCGCCATCTGCTCGACCGTGACGCGGTGGGAGCGCAGCACGGGGCCCCACAGCTTGCGGGCGATCTCCTCGCCCCTGGCGTAATCCTCCTCGGGCCCGCTCATGAGCGCGTTGACTATCGCCTGCTTGGCCTTGCCGCTGCCGAAGTAGTCCCGGCGGGCCTCGGGGTCCGTCTCGTCGTTGTAGATCGGCGGGTGGGCGGGGTGGGTCACGAAGTAGGAGATGTCCTCCCGCTCCGGCAGCTCCCCGCCGTAGGCGGCGGCCGGATCCAGGGTGACGACCATCGTCCCGGCCTTCAGCGAGGGCACGATCTCCCTGGCCAGCGGGCCGACGACGGTGTCGGGGACGGCGAAGATGACCACGTCGGCCTCCCCGACGGCCTCCTCTTGGCTCGTGGGCTCGATCCCCCTCTCGCGCAGCCGGGCCTGCCCGGCATCGCCCGATTCCACGTAGAGCATCCGGTAACCGGGGTCGTCCTCGAGGGCGTTCGTTACGCGGGTCCCCATGCTACCGGCAGCGCCGAAAACGGCTACGTTCATCATCTACCTCCTCCGACGGTGTCTTTGGTCGTGCCTCGTAGCACGTCCACGAAAAAGTCCTTGCGGCCCATCTGTCCGCCCTTGAAGACGATCTCCACCCCCTCCAGGGTCCCACCTTTCGAGTGGATCCGGCACAAGGGAGCGCCGGGGCGGCGGGGGCGATCATCTCGACGGCCTGGATGTCCAGCCCGCTCGCGATGTAGCTCGAGGTGTCGCCGCCCGCCACCGCCACGCGCCGGACGTCCGACCGACCGAGGACGGCCTGCAAGATGCCCCCCGTCGCCTCCGCCAGTATTCTCCCGCCCTTCAGCTTCGCGGCGAGCCCCTCGTAGCCCAAAGACTCCAGGCGTTTGGCGGTGGCTTCGCGCCTCGGGTCGTCCGGCCCCCGACAGGTGTGCGCGATCACGCTGTTGCCCCGCTGAAGCTCGTCGAGCATCTTCTCCACGGCGGCCTCGCTCTCGCCCCGGGCCTCCTCCGGGTCTACCAGGCGGGCGGGATCCAGGGGCACGTCCACGAACCCGTGCTCGATGGCGCGGCCGATCTGCCCGTCCGTAACCGGCGAACAGCTCCCGGAGACGGCCAGAACCTGCTCGACCGCCCCCGCGTCCTCGAACTCCTGCGGCTCCGCAAGCTCCCCGGTAGCCCTCCAGTGCGCGGTCAGCGCGTACTCCACCCCCGACGACCCGACCACGAACAGCGGCGTCTCTCGACTCGCCCCGTTCCACATAAGCTCCCCGAGGGTGGAGAGCTGCTCGTCGTAGAGAACGTCGAAGAGCACGATCTCCGGTCCGCCCTCGAGCATGGCTCGGAGGCGCTCTTCCGTATCCGCGCCGTCGCCTTCGAGCTGCAGGATGTCGAAGAGCTCGATCTCCTTGGCCGTCTGCTCGGAGAGGTGCAGCCGCAGATCGCTCTCCAGCATGGGGGTAACGGGATGGTTGCGCATCGGGCCGAGCTGATCCAGGCGGTAGATCTTGCCGTCGACCCCCGAACGGGCGTAGTGGTTGCCGAACACGGTGTACCGTCCCAGCCGGGGCGCCCCTACGACGAGGGGCACGAAGGGCGAAGCGAAGATCTCCTGCCCCAGGTCGGTCGCCCGGCCGATGCTGCCTATCTCCGGGGACGAATCGAAGGTGGAGCAGACCTTGTAGTGGAAGAGCGGGGCCCCCAGGTCTTTGAGCCTGGAGAAGGCCTCCGGCAGGGTCCTGTCCATGTCTTCGGGCGGCATCGCCCGGCTGTCGCCCGCGACCCCGACCGCGCCCACGCCCTCGAAACCGGCGAGCACCTCGGGGGTGGGGGGCTTCAGAAAGAGTATCGTTCGTATCCCCGCTCGGGCGAGGGACTCCATGGCGTCGGTAGAGCCGGTGAAGTCGTCGCCGTAGAAGGTCAGGAGTAGCCCGTCCGAAGAAACCATTTATTGCCCCCTATCCGCGGTGCGGCGAAGTTTTCCGAACTTCTCGAGGCTCTGCATGAGCTCCCGGTGGTCCTCGGCGTATTCCTGGAGAGGGATGCCCTTCACCGCAGCCTCCCAGGCCTGGCGAATCGCCGTGACCCCGGCCCCCGGTCCCCCGGGGTGCGCCACGATCCCCGCGCCGGCCAGGTAGATGTAGTCGGTGCTCCCGGTGAGCTTGTAGGTGTCCGGGGCCTGCCCGCCCCATTGGCCCGAGGAGAGCACGGGCATCGCCCGGTCGCTCTCCGCGAACATGGGCCTCAGGCACGCCTCGATAGACCTCACGACGGACTCGTCGGGCTCCCAGAACTTGCTCTGCAAGGCGTTGACGTGCAGGTGGTCCGCGCCCGCCAGGCGCCACAGCTTCCCGTAGGCGGAGAACTCCATCCCCAGGTACGGGTAGCGGTTGAGCACCCCCCACCCGTTGCGGTGGCCGTGGATCGGCAGCTCCGCGTGGCGCCTGAGGTGCGAGACCCCGACGAGCCCGACGCTGTTGAGGCTGACCATCACGCACGTCCCCCGGCATTCAGCACCGTCTCGTGGTGCCGCAGCATCGCGTCGAGATCGTCCGTGATGTTGAAGGCGTACATGACCTTCTTGCCGGTCCTCTGGGCCACCTCGTTGATGACCCCATCACCGCCTCTACCCGCTCCTCCAGCGGAGAGTGCGGCGGGTTGGCCATGAGCTCGTCGTCCTTGATAAAGTCGATCCCGCCTTCGGCGAGGTCGCGCACCAGCTCGGCGGTTCCTTGCGGGCTCAGCCCCACGCTCGGTTTTATGATCGTGCCGATCACGGGACCGTCGTAGACACCGGTGAGCTCCCGGGTTCCCCCTATGCCGAACCTCGGGCCGGGATGGGCGTCCGCGAAGCCCTCCGGCAGCTCGATGTCCAGGAGCCTGAGCCCCGAGAGCTCCCTGAGCTCCGAGAGGTTGCCCGAGACCGTGGTCAGCAGCGTGGGAAGGTTCGTGCCCATGTTCTCCAAGGACCACGACACCGTCACCTCGGCCCGCGTGTACCGTCCGGCGTCGTCGGCAGGAAGCGCGCCCGGCAGGCTCGGGGCGCCGACGTTTTCGAGCTCCTCGATCTTCTCCACCCGGGCGAGGAACCTCTCCTTCAGGTCCTCCGTCTCCCCGGGTACCTGCGTGAAGGTGCCGGAGGACTGCTCGCCGGCCAGAGACGCGGCGGCGTCCTCCACCCGGCGGGGGGTCTCGATCAGGTACTTCGCTAGGACGCGGTCGGCGGACACGACCCTCCCCCCTCCCGATCCCGGCTCGTCGCGGCGCTCAAGAGGTCTTGACCCCGTATACGGAGGCGATGGCCTCCTGCAGCGGCAATCCTTCGCGAAAGCCCGCGGCCCTGGCGGTCTCGTTGAGGTGCGAGACGACGCCGTTCTCCCAGTGGTCCCGGGCGTCCCCGATCTTCGCCGAGTCGTTGTCCACGGTGCCGGCCGCGACACCCAGCCCCTCCAGCATCTCCAGCGCGGCGATGCCGGCGTTCTCCTTGCCGACGCCGGCGTCGTTAAAAAAGACCGCGCCGAGCCGGTGCTCCGAGGCGAACCCGCCGGAGCTCACGCCCCCGTGCGAGGCGGACACCACGATCTGGTCCGTGTCCCCCTCCTCCACGTGGGTGATGGAATCCATCAGTATCACCTTGCGTCCGTCGACCTCCGCTACCACTTCCCTGGCCACGAGAGCCCTCCTTCTACTAAGAATTCGATGGAACGATCAACACCGCCACGCCCCGGCCTCTCAAGACCGCTCGCGCCCCCCGTCCAGCTCGATCATGACCTTGATGTGGTTCAGGCCCCCTCGATCCGGCCGAAGAGGTCCGGCGCCTCTTCGAGGCCGATGCGCTCGGTTATGAAGGGCTCGAGGTCTATCTCGCCGTCGTTGACGAGCTTCGCGACGTCCCCGAAGTCGCCGGAGGTGTACGTGAGACACCCCTGCGCCGTGATCTCGCGCGTGACCAGCAGGTTGGCGTCGAACGGGATCTCCCCCGGGTACAGGGCGATCGCCACCACTACCCCCCGCGGCTTGCACAGCTTCACCGCCTCGGTCATGCTGCCGCGCGACCCGGACGTGACCACCACGGCGTCGAACCCCGCCCCGTCCGTCAGGTCCAGCCCCTTCTCCACGGTATCCGCCTCTGCGGCGTTCACGGGCGTACACGGCCCCAACGAGGAGACGAAGTCCAGGTTGTAGTCCTTGACGTCCGTGACCATAAGTTCGGAGACCCCCGCCCACCCGCAGAGGCGGGCCACCAGGCTTCCGATGGCGCCGGCCCCGAGCACCGCCACCCTGCTCTCGGCGCCGATCCCACCCGTGCGAAAGGCCCGATAGGCCACGGCGAGGGGCTCGAGCATCGCCCCTTCCTCGTAGCTCACCCCGTCGGCCAGCTTGTGGAGCACCCCCTCGGGCGCCGCGATGCGCTCGCTGAACGTGCCGGCCCAGCCGACCCCGGGCACCCGTTTGTTTCTGCACAGGTTGACGAAGCCCCGCGCGCAGAACTCGCACTCGCCGCAGTAGATGTGCGGCTCGACCGCGACCCGGTCGCCGACCTTCAGCCCCTCGACGGCGTCGCCTACCCTTATGATCTCACCGGCGACCTCGTGTCCCAGGGTCACGGGCGGCTTGCGGAAAGGGTGGTGTCCGAGGTAGGTGTGGACGTCCGACCCGCACACCCCGCTGGCTTGCACCTCGATCAGGGCCTCGTGCTCCCCGCACTCGGGCTCGTCCACGTCCTTGATGACGAGGCGTTTCGGTGCTTCGAGGACGGCCGCTTTCAAGAATGAACCTCCTTAGATCTGTCAGATAGCTCCTACGATCCCCCGCCGACCTCGATTCGGTCGAGGCGGCGCGTGCGGGGGACGAGACGCCCACCCGGCATGCCGGGACCCGCGCCCGGAGCTTCGGAAGCTCCGGGCGCGGTATCCGGGCGGTTACGGCGCGGGGCGCGCGGCGTCTCCTCGCCCGCCGCTCCGGCGCCGTCTAGCCCTTCAACCGGCGTCGCGCACGCTGTGGGCGCGCGTCACCTCGTTGACGCCCATGCCCGAGCGGATAAGCTCGGCGCACCTCTCGCCGATCATGACGCTCGGCGCGTTGGTGTTGCCGGAGGTGATCGCCGGCATGATCGAGGCGTCCGCGACGCGCAGCCCCTCCACGCCGTACACCCTGAGGTCCGGGTCCACGACGGCCATGTGGTCTATGCCCATCTTGCAGGTGCCGCTCGGGTGGTAGATGGTGCTTGCCGCGCGGCGGACGAAGTCGCGCAGCTCGGCGTCGGTCTTCCGCTCCGGTCCGGGCAACACCTCTCGCTTCCTCCACTCCTTGAGGGCGTTGGCCTCGCCTATCTCGCGCGACATCTGGATGCCCCTGACGTGCGCCGCAAGGTCCGCCTCTTCCTTGAGGTAGTTGAAGTTGATCAGCGGCATGTCGTCGGGGTCGGCCGAGCGCAGCGTGAGCTCGCCGCGGCTCAAGACGCGGTTCGGGCCCGGCGTCACCGTGTACCCGTTCCCCTCCTCCGGCGCCGTGAAGCCCTCGGGGGCGAAGGGGATGTGGATAAACTGGATCTGCATGCCCGGGCACAGCCCGACCCCGCGCTCGTCGTCGGGCCAGAACAGCGTGGTCTCCGAGTGGTTGGCCCACGTGGCGCGCGGAACCTCCCTGGCCGATTCGTACACGACGCCCACGAGCAGGTGGTCCATCAGGTTCTGCCCGACGCCCGGGAGGTCGACCTTGACGTCCACCCCGATCTGCCTGAGCTGGTCCGCCGGCCCGATGCCCGAGAGCATGAGGAGCCGGGGCGAGTCGATGGCGCCCGCGCTGACGATGACCTCCTCGTTGACCTCGGCGCGCTGGAGCCCGCCGTTGCGCCCGTTCGTCTGCGCGAACTCGACCCCCGTGCAGCGCCCGTTCTCGATGATCAAACGGCGCACCTGGGCGTGCGTGGTTATCGTGAGGTTGGAGGGGACGCTCCTCAAGTACATGAAGGTGCCGGAGCGCGTGTTGTCGGGGTTGATGGTCACGCTGTTGTAACCGGCGCCCTGCATGTCGGCCCCGTTGAAGTCCTCGGTGGACGGGTACCCGACCTCGACGGCGGCCTCCAGCATCGCCTGGGAGACCGGGTTGCAGTTGTCCTCGCGGAAGCGGCGGACGGAGATCGGGCCGCCCGCGCCGTGAAACTCGTTCTCCCCGTACTCGTAGTTCTCGGACCTGCGGAACGAGGGCAGGACGCTCTTGTAGTCCCAGCCATAGTTGCCCCAGTACGCCCAGTTGTCGAAGTCGCTCTTGTGGCCGCGCACCCACACGAGCGCGTTGATGGCGCTGGTGCCGCCCAGCACCTTGCCGCGCGGCACGACACCCACGCGCCCGGCGGCGTGCTCCTGCGGCGTGCTCACGTACTGGTAGTCGAACTCGGTGCCCTGAAGGGTGTACGGCCAGGCCCCCGGGTCGGCGATGTCCGGATAATCCGTATCCGCTCCGCCCGCCTCCAGCAACAACACCTGCGTCTCCGGGTTCTCGGCGAGCCGCGCGGCCACCGGGGCGCCGGCCGAGCCGGCGCCGATCACGATGTAGTCGTACTGCGCCACGGTAGTCTTTCCTCCTTGTTCGTCTTCCGCGACATCGATCTATGCTCAGCTACTCTTGTGCAACCTCTGTCGTCTCCGGTCCCTCCTTCCGGGCGCGGGCTCCGCCCGTGCCTCCGGCCGCGTCCCTTGCCCTTCTCTTCGGGCTAGTCCCTGCTCGCTCCGGCGGACGTCGGAGCGCCGCCCGGCGTCGGGGAGCCGAGTTCTTCGGCCTGGGTCCCGGCGGCCAGGGCGTCTTCGGGGCGTGGGGTGAGGAAGCTACCGAGCAGGAACTGCCACACGGCTCCGCCCACGATCGCTCCGGAGATCGGCCCCAGCGTCCAGACCCACCATATGGCGCCGGGTCCGGTGAAGGAGACCCCGTTCCAGCCCAGGAACGTGATCGCGATGCGCGGCCCGAGGTCGCGCGCCGGGTTGATGCCGGCCATGGTGAGCGGGGCCTCGACCGCGACGATGAACGCGACCACGAGCCCGAGGATGAGGGAGAAGACGGGCAGGCTCGGCGCGAAGGAGTTGCGCTCGTCCACCACCGCGAACACGACGAGGGCGAGCACCATCGTCGCGAAGGCCTCGGCGAGGAACGCGCCGGTCGTGGTAACGGTGCCCGGGGGCCACTCCAGGGCACCGGCGATCGCCGGGTTCGGCGCGAAGCAGGCGAAGATCATCGCGGTGATCTCGCTTCCCGGCTCGCCGCGGACGATGTTGTTGGCGCGCTCGAAGGCCGTGATCGGGCCGCTGTACAGCCCGTACAGGACCGTCGCCCCCACGACCCCGCCCGCAATCTGCGCCGCGATGTACACCGGCACCTCGCGCCACGGGAACTTCCTGTACACCGCCAGCGCGATGGTAATGGCCGGGTTGATGTGGGCCCCGCTGACGGCCCCCACGACCATGATGATGACCATGATCGCCAACCCGAAGGTTATGCTCAGGTCGAACAACCCGAAGAGCGTGGCCGCCCCGGTCGTGATCCCGGTCGCGACCACCATCAACCCGATCGAAGCAAACAAAAACAAGCCGATAAACTCGGCCAGCGCCCGTTTCCACAGAGCGACTTCCACTTAGAACCTCCCCGTTGGTCCTAGTCGTCCATGCCGCCACGCATCGAGATACACGCGCCCGGCAGATGACCACTGCATAGCGAGAGAACACCCTCGTCACTTACCGGCTGAACTTCCGAATCTGCCGTCGAGATGCTCCCCGATAACCGACGAAGCATGGTCGTTGTCCGCCGCACGCCCCCGACATTCATCGAGCGGCAACCGCACCGGATTCCGGCTCCCCGGCACAAAGAAAACTCAAGGATCGGCCACGATTTCCTCCTCCACTACCCTTTCCCTTGCGGAAAATGCACGTGCATTTTCCGCCTCGGCCGCAATAGTAAATGCACGTGCATTTTTCTGTCAATAGCTCCCATCAAAAAATTCGGGACGTTGGGGAGACCGTGTTCCGGCGCCCCCGGTCGAGGGCGGCCTCAGGGGAGTTTCTCCGGGACTGCCGGGCGCGTTGGCGGCAAATGGCGTATCTGGCCTATCGGCGTTATATTCTCGGTTGGACCAGGGTGTCGTAGCGCGCGAAAGGTGAGGATTCGTGGCGTCAGGTCGAGGTAGGAGAGATTGAATAGGGCACTGCAGCGGGGGCGCGAGCAGCCCGTGTATCGGCAGCTGGCGGGGGCGCTCCGGGCGGAGATCGAGGAAGGTCGGTTCGACGACGGCAAGCCCATGCCGACGGAGGCGCAGCTCGTCGCGGAGCACGGCGTCAGCAGGCACACCGTGAGCCAGGCGTTTCGGGAGCTGGTCGCGGACGGCCTCGTTTACCGGGTACCCGGGCGGGGCACCTTCGTCACCCGGCTCTCCAAGCGCGGCAAGTACCTGCGCTCGATCGGCACGCTCGAAGAGATGATGTCGTGGACCGGTACGGAGATGAAGGTGCTGGACCCCGTAGCGATCGTCGGAGACCCGGAGGCGGCCTCCCGCCTCGGGCTGTCGACCCCGGAGGTAGCGAAGCTCACGGTGCTGCGGTTCTACAAGGGTAGCCCGCTGTTCGTGAGTCACATACGCCTTCCGCCCGAGGTCGGGAGGCGCATGCGGGAGGAGGGCTTGCCCCCCGAAGGCCCGGGGACCGTCATCGGCGCGGCCGAGCGCTTCATCCCGCTGCCAATCGCCGGGGTGAGCGTGGATATTACGGCGGTGCTAGCTCCCGAAAGCACCGCGTCTCTGATGGACTGCGAGCCCGGCGAGCCGATCCTGTGCGTCGAGCGCCTCTTCTACGACAGCGAGGAGAGACCGGTAGAGTTCGCCGTCTCCCATTACAACCCGAGGCAGAACTCCTACCGCATGGAGATGCGCCACCGAACGACGCACTGACCGCGATTCCCCCGTCGGCCCGCGGCCGGGGAACGCTCTCCTCCGGCACGCGTCCCGGTACGCTCGCACGGGGCGCCCCGTACGAGGCGGCGTTGACAGGCGACGGTGGTGCGTACATCATTTCCGATCACGACGTCCGCCGCCGCGATGGCGGACGATCGCGCAGGAGGGGCTGGCGGCGCACCCCTACGACGATCGTCATCACCGTAGGGTGGACGGTTACGCAGACCGGCAACTTCCGGCGACGAGAAGCCGTGGGCCGGCGCCCCAGGCGACAATTTCCGTGTCCCTCCTCGTCTTGCGGCGTAGGCTTTTCGGCTACCGAAGGAGGTCCGGCAGTGGCGAGCGTCAATCGGATAAAGGAGGCGTGGGCTTCGGGACGTCCGGCCTTCGGGTTCTGGTCGGCTATCCCCGACTCGTTCGCGATCGAGCTGGTCGCCGGCCTGGACCTCGACTACGTTTGCGTGGACGGTCAGCACGGGGTCGTCGACTACGCCTCCATGGTCTCCATGTTCCGGACGATCAAGTTCGCCGGCGCCGCCCCCCTCGTGCGCGTCGCGCAGAACGAGCCCTGGCTGCTGATGGGGGCGCTCGACGCCGGGGCGTTGGGCGTCATCGTCCCCATGGTGAACAGCGCCGCCGAGGCCGCCCGGGCCGTGTCCGCCTGCCGCTTCCCGCCCCAGGGCGCGCGTTCCTACGGCCCGATCCGGGCCTCGAGCGTCGTCGGCTCGAAGGACCCGAAAGCCCTGGCCGACGAGGTCTTGTGCATCGTGCAGATAGAGACGCGGGAAGGCCTGGAGAACGTGGAGGAGATCGCCGCCACCCCGGGCCTCGACGGCATCTACATAGGCCCGGCTGACCTCGCCCTGTCGATGGGGCTCCCGCTCGACCTCGGCGACGGGAAGTCCGAGCACGGCGAGGCCATAGGTCGCATACGGGAGGCCTGCCGGAGAAACGACGTCGCCGTGGGCCTGCACGGAACCTCGGGGGCATCGGCCAGGGAGTACGCCGAGCAAGGGTACTCCATGGTGAACGTGGGAGTCGACTACCTCTTGCTGACCGCCGCCGTTCGCCAGGAAGTACAGGAGGCTCGGGGCGGACGGACCTGATATCCGGGTCGCGGAGACGCACCCGGAGGGCGCGACAGAGGTCGCCGGAGCCCTGAACGGGCGACCGCCCATCGAGCCGGTCGCCTACGCGGACCGGGACGGGGGCGGAGCGCCGGGGCTTCCGGGGCATCGTCGATGCGTGGAGGCAGCAGCCGAGGAGGGAGTTGTCGCGAGAGACCGATAGCATGGCCGTCATAGGGGCGGCGTTCGATCCGCTCGCCGGGAAGCGGGTGCTGGACGTAGGCTGCGGCGCCGGCGTTCTCGCGCGTTCTCTGTCGGCCCAAGGGGCACGCGTGGTCGGGGTGGATCCGAACGAGCAGGCGCTGGCGCTCGCGCGCGAGGCCGTCCCCGAGGGGAAGTTTTACCGGGCCGGCGCGCAGGAGCTGCCGTTCGCGGACCGCTCCTTCGACGGCGCGGTCTTTCTGAACTCCCTCCACCACGTCCCCGAGCCCGGCATGCACGCGGCGCTTCGGGAGGCGGCCCGCGTCGTAAAGCCCGGCGGGAACATCGTCGTGATAGAGCCCCTCGCCACGGGCTCTTTCTTCTCCGTGCTGCGCCTGGCCGAGGACGAGACGCGCGTCCGCGCCGCCGCGCAGAAGGCCGTCGGCGACGCGCTGGACGGCGGGACGGTCGAACCCGTCGATCGCGCCGAGTACGTGCGTCGCGAGCGTTTCGCGGACGCCGACCAGTTTCTGGCCCGCATCATCGCCGTGGACCCCGCGCGCGCACCCGTCGTCGACGAGCGCCGCGACGAGCTTGTAGACGCCTTCCGGCGCCACGCCAGAAGGGACGCCCACGGACGGTGGGTACTGGAGCAACCCCTGCGCGCCCACGTCTTTACGGCGAGGTCTTGACCCGAGATCCCCTCCGAGGGATAGGCCGCCGCTCAAAGGTCGAAGCTCCCTGCGAGCACCCTCCGCGCAAGCTTCGTAGGCCCCTCCGTCCCCGAAGATACCCAACATCCACGACCCAACGTGGTTGCCGAACCCTCCCGGGTTTACAATGTCACGAAAATGTACTGTGCATCGAGGTATTTGTATTGACATATTCTCGTGGAGGAGCGTAGCGCTCCCGCACGGTTAAGGAGGGTTGTGGGTAGGACGGCTACGGAGGAGATTCGGAAGGGACGCGGTCGCGCCAGCTTCGAGGTACGCGTCGCGTACCGCCGTTCCTCGGCGCGGACGCATAACCTAGCCAGCGGTCGTTCCTACGCTGGACTACCGGAGAAGGAGAGAGCGTGAGCGAGACCGTCGCGACGGAGCAAACCACTCGGGCGCTCGCCTCGTTCCTCGCGGGCCTTCGCTACGAGGACCTGCCGGACGAGGTCGTGGAGCGCACGAAGGACTTCTTTCTCGACTGGGCGGCGTCGGCGCTCGCGGGCCGGGGGGCGAGACCGGTCGTGGCGCTCGGCTCCTTCGCCGACGCGATGGGGCCCCGGAGCGGTCCCAGCGAGGTTCTCCCCTCCGGCAGGCGCACGTCGCCGCTCTTCGCGGCGCTGGTCAACGGCGCCTCCTCGCACGTCGTCGAGCAGGACGACGTGCACAACGGGGCGGTCTTTCATCCTGCGACCGTGGTCTTCCCCGCCGCCCTCGCCGCCGCTCAGGAGACCGGCGCCTCGGGTCGCGAGTTCGTCGCGGCCTGCGTGGCCGGTTACGAGGCCGGGGTGAGGGTGGGCGCCTTTCTCGGGCGGAGCCACTACAAGGTCTTCCACACGACCGGGACGGCGGGCACCGTCGCCGCCGCCGCCGCGGTCTCCCGCCTCCTGGGGGCCGACGAGGAGACGATGCTGCACGCTTTGGGCTCCGCCGGGACCCAGGCGGCCGGGCTCTGGGAGTTTCTGCGCGACGCCGCCGACTCCAAGCAGCTCCACGCCGCGAAGGCGGCGGCCGACGGGCTGCTCGCCGCCTACCTAGCCCGGAGCGGCTTTACGGGGGCGAGGCGGATCCTGGAGGGGGCGCAGGGCATGGCGGCGGGCATGTCCTCCGACGCGGAGCCGCGGAGGCTCACGGACGGCTTCGGCGAGCGCTGGGCCGTGCTGGAGACCTCGTTCAAGTTCCACGCCTCCTGCCGCCACACCCATCCGGCCGCCGACGCGCTCCTGCGGGCGATGCACGAGCACGACCTCGGCGCGGACCGCATCAGTTGCGTCCGGGCCCGCGTCCACGGGGCGGCCATCGACGTGCTCGGCCCGGTCACGGACCCGCGCACCATCCACCAGTCCAAGTTCTCGATGGGCTTCGTTCTCGCCCTCGCGGCGCTAAGGGGGCGCGCGGGGATAACCGAGTTTACCGAGGAGGCGCTCGGAGACCCGGAGCTGCGGGCCTTCCACGACAAGGTCGAGATGGTCCTCGACCCCGAGATCGACGCGGCGTACCCGGAGCGCTGGATCGGTCTCGTCGAGGTGGAGACCACCGACGGCGAGAGCCTCACGTCCAGGGTCGAGACACCCAAGGGCGACCCCGGCAACGCGTTGAGCCGCGAGGAGATCGAGGAGAAGACGAGGAGGCTGGCGGAGTACGGGGGCGGGGCGTCTCCAGAAGACGTACAACGAATCATCCAGCGCGCCTGGAACCTGGAGAACGAGGGGGACCTGCGCGACCTGCTGCCCGCCCGGTAGACGGAGGGACGACCCGCACGACGACGACGACGACGAGAGAGGAACGGCATTGATCAAGGAAGACCGCGGATTGCAGGAGCTACGCCAGGGCGTGCGGGAGGTCTGCGACAGGTTCCCGAACGAGTACTGGCGGGACCTGGACGCGAAGCGCGAGTACCCCGAGGGGTTCGTGCGGGCGATGACCGAGTCCGGCTACCTGGGGGCCCTCATCCCGGAGGAGTACGGCGGGATGGGGTTGGATCTCACGGCCGCCTGCGCCATCCTGGAGGAGGCCAACCGCTCGGGCGCGAACGCCAACCCCGCCCACGCCCAGATGTACACCATGGGCACCCTCCTCAGGCACGGCTCCGAGGAGCAGAAGAGGGAGTACCTCCCGAAGATAGCGAGCGGGGAGCTGAGGCTGCAGGCCTTCGGCGTCACCGAGCCCGACGCGGGCACGGATACCACCCAGATCACCACCTTCGCCAGGCGCAGCGGCGACAAGTACGTCGTCGACGGACGCAAGATCTACATCTCGCGGGTGCAGTACTCGGACCTCATGATCCTGCTCGCCCGCACCACCCCACTTGAGGAGGTCGAGAAGCGCTCCCACGGCCTCTCCGTCTTTATCGTGGACCTGCGGGAGGCCGGCGACCGCCTCGGGGTCAAGAGGCGCCGGGTGATGATGAACAACTTCACCAACGAGCTCTCCTTCGATGGGGTGGAGGTTCCGGTGGAGAACCGCATCGGGGAGGAGGGCAACGGCCTCCGCTACATCCTCGACGGCATGAACGCCGAGCGCATCCTGATCGCCGCCGAGTGCGTAGGCGACGCCCGCTTCTTCCTCGACAGGGCCGTGGCAAGGGCGAAGAAGCGCGAGGTCTTCGGCAGGCCCATCGGGCAGAACCAGGGCGTGCAGTTCCCCATAGCCCGCGCATACGCCAACCTCGAGGCGGCGAACCTGATGGTGCAGAAGGCCGCGGGCCTCTTCGACCGGGGGGAGGGTTGCGGCGCCGAGGCCAACATGGCCAAGCTCCTCGCCGCCGACGCGAGCTGGGAGGCGGGCAACGTCGCCATGCAGACCTTCGGAGGCTACGGGGTGGACGCCGAGTACGACATCGAGAGGAAGTTCCGCGAGACGCGCCTCTACCAGGTCGCCCCGATCTCCACGAACCTCATCCTCTCCTACGTCGGCGAGCACGTGCTCGGGATGCCCAGGTCCTTCTAGATGCTGCCGCTGGAAGGGATCACGGTGGTCTCGCTGGAGCAGGCCGTCGCCGCCCCCTTCGCCACCCGACAGCTCGCCGACCTCGGCGCCCGCGTCGTCAAGGTCGAGCGCCCAGGCGCCGGCGACTTCGCCCGCTCCTACGACGGGACCGTCAACGGCATGTCCAGCCACTTCGTCTGGCTCAACCGCTCCAAGGAGTCCCTCGCCCTCGACCTCAAGCAGGACGCCGCCAAGGGGGCGCTGCGCAGGCTCGTGGCCGGGGCGGACGTCTTCGTGCAGAACCTCGCCCGGGCGCGGCCGAACGGCTCGGCTTCGGGGCGGAGGCGCTGAGGGGGAGGACCCCGGCCTGGTGCACTGCTCGGTCTCCGGCTACGGCGGGGCGGCCCCTACACGGAGAAGAAGGCCTACGACCTTCTGGTGCAGTGCGAGGCCGGGCTCGTCTCGATCACCGGCACGGAGGAGGCCCCCTCCAAGGTCGGCATCTCCGTGGCGGACATAGCGGCCGGGATGTACGCCTACTCGGGGGTGCTCTCGGCCCTGTTCCGGCGCGGGAGGACGGGGGAGGGGGCGACGATCGAGGTGTCGATGCTGGAGGCCTTGGGCGAGTGGATGGGCTTCCCGGCCTACTTCTCCGGCTACGGCGGCGAGGAGCCGAGGAGGAGCGGGGCGAGCCACGCGGCGATAGCGCCCTACGGGCCGTTCGCCTGCGCCGACGGCGGGGTCGTCTTCCTCGGGGTGCAGAACGAGCGGGAGTGGGAGCGGTTCTGCGGCGGGGTGCTGGGGAGGGAGGGGATGGCAGGGGACGAACGCTTCGAGACCAACTCCAAGCGCGTCGAGAACCGCGACGCGCTTCGCGCCGAGATAGAGGGCGTTTTCTCCGGGCTCTCCGCCGAGGAGGCCGTGGGGAGGCTGGAGGGGCGGGGATCGCCAACGCGAGGATGCGCGACGTGAAGGGCTTCCTCGATCACCCGCAGCTCGAAGCGCGCGGGCGCTGGCGGGAGTTCGGCTCTCCGGCGGGCCCCCTGCGGGCGCTCCTGCCGCCGGCGACGCTCGCGGGGACGGAGCCGGTGATGGGGCCGATCCCCGGGGTCGGGGAGCACAACGGCTCGATCCTCGCCGAGCTCGGCTACGGGGACGCGGAGATCTCGGCCCTGTCGTAGCTCGGAGCGAGGATTTGTAAGAATTTCGGTGGTTGCCACCGATCGGAGAGGACCCGTCCTCGGGAGGCTTCGATCGGTCGGCTCGGAGGGTCCCGCCCGCGCCTAACCGCTACGATCCCCGCTCGTCCCCACGCGTAGCGCGTCGTGCGGGGCTGGCGGAGGATCTTCGGTCCGGCGGCGTCCGACCGCTAGTGCCAGCGGCTCACGTGGTCCGCCGGCGCATCTGTAGCCGGTAGGAGTAGCGTTCGGAGTTGTAGAAGCTGATGGCGAGTTCGACCGGGGTGCCCTCCGTGTCGAAGTAGGTGCGGTCCGTACGCAAGCAGGGCTCGCCGGCCTCCCCGTCGATGAGCGGCGCGACCTCCGCGGGGGTCGGGACGGCGGTGATGACCTGGTTGGCCCCCGCGACGGTGCCCGGCATGAGCTTCTCGAGGGTGCCTATAACCGTTCCGACGCCCTTGGCGGGTAGGGCCTCGGATTCCGCGAGACGCTGGCCCAGCTCGGGCGGGAGGTAGACGTGGGTGAGGCCGAAGGGGGCGCCCTCGTAGAAACGCCGCAGCGCCAGCGCGGCCACCACCTTGGTCGGTAGCTCGAGGCGGAGCGCGGCCTCCTCCTCGGGGATCAGCTCGATCCGCTGCAGCAGCTCCATCTCGGTGCCGGCGAAGGCTTGCAGGTCCTCGATGGCGCCGATCGAGCGCACGTAGTGGCGCTGCTGCGAGAAGTTGGTGGGGAAGGTGCCCCTTCCCGCCACCCTGTACACGAGGCCCTCGCCCACGAGGTCCTGGAACGCCCGCCGGACCGTCTGGCGGCTCACGCCGTACGTCTCCGCGAGCTCGACCTCGGTCGGCATCTGCTCGCCCATCTTGAAACGCCCCTCTTCGAGCGCCGAGCGAAGATCCTCGGAGAGCCGCTGATGGGCAGGCCCGGTCTGGCGTCTGTGCTCCGAACGCCTCACTTTTCCACCAGGAGCACCCTTACGGACGGATCGCAACCACGACTACGCAAGGGTCGAACGGCTATGCATCTCGCCAGTCTCACTGGCGCCACCTCTCTGCCGAGTGAACCGAAACCTTTTCCCTGCTCGAATTCTAACTTATTCTTACCCTACCGGTCCTGCCGTATAAAACGGACGGGCTTCTAAGCGGCCCCGGCGTCCCGGCACCGAACTCCGTCCCGATCCCGGCGCAGCGCGACAACGAGCCGCATCGATCGGCCGGGTGCTCGCCGGCTCGGGAACTACGGCGAGGACGCCGGACGGGGCTCATGGAACGGTCAGACACCGAGGGAGTAGTGATGGAAGGCTTCGTCCCGCCGCCAACCTTTCCGCTCGTAGAGGTGTTGCGCGGGGTTGTCCCTCGCCGTCTTCAGCTCCAGTCCCTTTGCCCTCGTCTCGACCGCCAACCGCTCGGCGCGATCCAGCAGGGCGGAGGCGATGCCCCGCTGCCTGGCCTCCGGCACGACGAACAGGTCGTTGAGGATCCAGACCCGCTTCGCGGAGACCGAAGAGAACGACGGGTAGAGCTGCGTGAAGCCGACGGGCGCCTCGCCCTCCATCGCGAGAAAGACCACGGACTCGTCCCTCTCCAACCGTTCGAGCAGGAAGCGGCGCGCTCCCTCCGGGTCGGAGGGCTGCCCGTAGAACCGGCGGTACCCGTCGAACATCGGCGTGAGGAGCTCCACGTGCTCGACGGTGGCCCGGGTAATGACCGCGCCGGGGTCTTTGCGTGCCATTCGCGTCTCCTTGCTTCGCGCTCGCCCGATCTCGTGGCGTTATCGGGGAACACGCGCTTGTGGAAGGGACCGGGTCCCGTAACCGGCGGCGCCGTCCCGCGCGTCAGCACGGTGACGCGCGGGACGGCGGCCGTTGATACGGCCCTAGCCCCTGGGGGAACCGTTCTGCCAGTGCGGTACCGTGCGCCGCTGGAGCATCGCGCGGAAGCCTTCGGTGGTCTTCGGCAGCAGCTCGCCGGTGCCCCAGTCCAGGATCACGCCGTGGCGCCGGATAAGCTCGCTCGTCCCCACCTCTCCGCCTCGGTAGCGCGCGGCCAGGGCTTCGGGGTCCTCCTCCAGCCAGCTCAGCCGCTTCTCCCGTATCTCGGCCCGCTCCTTACGAGTGGCCCCTTCGTCCACCTCCCACTCCGCGAGTTCGGCGTCGACCTCCCTCACCACGACGCCGTAATCGCGCCTCGCGCCCTCGACCGTCACGTACCCGTCCGCGACGTCCTCACGGACGGCCTCCGGGTCGCGTAGCAGAGGATCTCCGTAGCCTCCCCCTCCCGCGGAGGGACGCGTGAACTCGTCGCCCTCCCCCACCTCGACGTTGGAGAAGACGGCGCCGAGAAACTGCCCCTGGGGCCTCTCCTTGTTGAGCCAGACGCCGTGCGGGATCGAGGGCAGGCCGCCCTCTATGCCCCAGGTGATGGAGCGCGCCCGGTCGCAGCAGTAGGACATGACCGTGTCGTCGAGCTGGGTGAGCGTCCCGCCCTTCTCGACGCCGCAGCCGCCGCGGAACCGGCCCGGCCCGCCCGAGTCGGCGACGATGTGGTGGGCCGAGGTGACGACCGGTGAGAGGCGCTCCTGGCCCTCGAAGGGCTGCACGGCCAGTCCGACGCCGAAGACCGGCGAGGTCGCGTTCGAGCCGTCCTTGCCGTTGCGCCCGCCCCAGCCGCCGACCATCCAGTCGTACCACATGAAGAACGGAGCGTCCTCCGTGCGCCGGTCCCGGCCGCCGATCAGGAGGTACTCCAGGTTGAAGCAGCAGGCCAGGGCACGCTCGGGCATCACCCGCGACCACAGCTCGAAGAGGGCGTTCATGATCTTCTCGTAGGCCCCGCTGCAGAAGCCGGTAACCGCCGTCGGCCACGGGGCGTTGACGACGGTGTTCTCCGGGAGGTTGGCGTCGATCACGCGGTAGAAGCCGGAGTTCAGGGGCACCTCCGGGAAGAAGGTCTTCGTCCCCGCGACGATGCCGGAGAAGCCCGTGCCCATGCCCGCGTTGAGGAACGTCCCGATCACCGGGTGGCTGCCGGAGAGGTCGTAGAGGATCTGATCTTCCCGGATGGTCATCTTGACCTTGATGGGGATCAGGCCCTCCTCGGCGCTCGGGTCCCCGTCGATGTAGTCCTCTGTCTCCCAGGTCCCGTCGGGGAGCTCCGAGACCCGCCGCCGCGTCAGGCGCTCGACGTAGTCCTGGACCTCGGCGAAGGCCGTCAGCAGGGTGCCCTTACCGTACTTCTCCACGAGCCGCAGGATCTCGCGCTCGGCGACCTTCGTGGCCTCGGCCTGGGCGAGCAGGTCGCCCTCGACGTCGCCCGGCGCCCGGGTGTTCGACGTCAGAAGGTTGACGACGTCCTGGCGGTAGTGCCCCCTGTCCCAGATGCGGATCGCCGGGATGCGCAGGCCCTCGCCGAAGTGGGCCTTGGCGCTGATGTCGAACGAGCCGGGGACGGTGCCGCCGACGTCGGCCCAGTGGCCGGCGGACTGGGCGAAGGCTATAAGCTCGTCCCCGACGAAGACCGGGCGGATGATGCGCACGTCGTTGAAGTGGGTGCCGCCGACGTACGGGTCGTTGATGGCGAACACGTCGCCGGGGTGGATGTCGCCTTCGAAAGCCTCGATCACGGCCTTCGCCGTGAAGTGCAGCGTCCCGACGTGCACGGCGATGTCCTGCGTGCCCTGCATCACCGTGTTCCCCTCGGCGTCGCAGATCGCGTTCGAGAAGTCGCGCGCCCAGATCACGAACGAGTGGCAAGTCCTCAGGATCTGCTCGGCCATCTCGTCCACGACGGTCGTCAGGGCGTTCTTCAAGACCTCGAAGGTCACGGGATCCAGCGTCTGCTTCTCTGTCACTTCGCGCCTCCCACGTGGACCAGTATGTTCGAGTAGCCGTCGACCTCCGCCCCGTCCCCCGGCGGCACGACGACCGTGGAGTCGAGCTGCTCGACGATCGCCGGGCCGTCGATCCTCGCCCCCGGCCTGAGACCGTCCCGGCGATAGACCGCCGTGCGGAGGGCTTCTCCGTCGCCGAACACCACCTCGCGGTAGTTCTCGGGCTCGGGCTCGTGTTCCTGGGGTTCCTCGTACGGGAGCTCGGGCTTGGGGATCGTCCCGATGGCCGCGACTCGGAGCCCGTAGATCTCGACGGGCTGCCCCTCGCGCTTGTAGGTGTGCTGCCGCTCGTGCTCCTCGTGGAAGCGAGCCGTGAGGGCGTCGAGGGACGCGACCTCTCCCTCCACAGGTATCTCCAGCGAGCGCCACTGCCCGAGGTAGCGCATGTCCACGGAGCGCACCAGCCGAACGTCTTCCTCCCCGATCCCCTCGGCTCGCAGGCGCTCGCGGGCCTCCCCTTCCAGCGCCTGGAAACGGGCCTCGATCTCCGGGGGCTCCGTCTCGTCCGCGGGGACCAGGCGCATCTCCGAGAAGTCGTGCCGGACGTCCACGAGCAGGCACCCGAGGGCGGAGGTGATCCCCGGGTTCAGCGGGACGAGCACGGTCGGGATGGAGAGCTCGCGGGCGAGCTCCGCCCCGTGCAGCGGCCCCGCGCCGCCGAACGCGACGAGCGCAAAGTCCCTCGGGTCGTGCCCGCGCCGGATGAGCGCTAGCCGTATCGCGTCGGCCGAGTTGGCGTTCGCAACCTGAACGACCGCCCGGGCTGCCTCTACGGTATCGAGCCCCAGCGGCCCCCCGACCTTCCCTATGGCGCCCTCCGCCTTCTCGCGGTCCAGCGTCATCGCGCCCCCGATAAGCTCCGCCCCGAGCCTGCCGAGGACGAGGTTCGCGTCCGTGTTCGTCGGCTCTTCGCCCCCGAGGCCGTAGCAGGCGGGGCCGGGGTTGGAGCCGGCCGACTGCGGGCCGTTCCTCAGGGAGCCCGCGGCGTCGATCCAGGCGATGGACCCGCCCCCGGCCCCGATGGTAAGGACCTCGACGCTCGGGAACCGTATCGGGTATCCGTACTCGACGTACCAGTCGTTCGTGACGCGCGTCTCGCCGTCGACCATAACGGAGATGTCGGCGCTCGTCCCGCCCATGTCGAAGCCCACGGCGTTCTCGTATCCCGCGAGCCTGGCGATGTGGCCGCACGCGATGGCCCCGGCGGCGAGACCCGAGGAGGCGAGCCGCCCTCCCAGGCGCTCGACCGCCTCGGTCGTCATCACCCCGCCGCCGGAGTGGAGGAGCAGGACGTCACCCCTGTACCCGCCCTCCTTCATCCGCTCGGCGAGCCGCCTGGCGTAGCCGCCGACGAGCGGGGAGAGCACGGCGTTAGCCACCGTGGTCGAGAACCGCTCGTGTTCGAAGATCTCCGGCAACACCTCGCTGGAGGTCGAGACCGAGACCCCGGGGAGCTCCTCGCCGAGGATCTCCTTGACCCGCTCCTCGTGCCCGGGGTTCGCGTGGGAGTTTACGAGGCAGACGGCGACGGTCTCTATTCCACGGCGGCGGATCAGGTGCGCCACCCGCCGGAGTTCTTCCTCGTCCACGGGCTCCAACTCCCGCCCGGAGTAGTCGACGCGCTCGGAGACCTCGAAGCGGTCGCGACGCCTGATGTACGGCGGGGCGACGTCCTTGTAGGCGTCCCAGAGATCCTGCTTGGTGCCGCGACGGATCTCGATCACGTCCCGAAACCCCTTCGTGGTGATCATCGCCGCCCTCGGGAAGCTCCGCGTGATCAGAGCGTTGGTCGCCACCGTCGTGCCGTGGGAGAACAACCCTATCTCCCCCATCTCGACCCCGACCGCCCGTATGCCGTCGAAGACGGCGTCTATGGGATCCTCCGTCGAAGATACCTTCCCGACGCGCGTCGTCCCGCTCCCGTCGTCGAACACGCACACATCTGTGAAGGTCCCCCCGATATCTACCGCCAAATGCAGCACCTGTTCGGCCCCTTTCCCGAGTCCCCGACGCGACGAAGGCAGGCTACCCCGGCCCTCGTTCGGTCCTCTGCGCCGCACCCGAGCCCCCGCACCGACCTCTCCTCCGGACGCGCGGCGGTACAAAAGTGCGTACATTTGGGTACACTACGCCGCACGGAATTCCGGGTCAAGGCACGCGGTCGAACCCGTCGCTCTGCTCCGGCGGGGGGTGGCTCTCGCCCGAACGTCGGTCGGCTCCGGTGGGGTACGTTCGGCGGCCTGTTATGGGGTTTCGATCGCCGCCCCCTCTTCCGCGGCAGTAGACGACGTTGGAGATGCCGTAAGGAGGTAGATGGCCGGCGGGAGAACGAGCGCCACGGTACCGTCGGTGCCGCGCTGGTCCTCCTCGGGGCGTCAAGGGCGGGTGCTTCTGGCCCGTGGGGGCGGACGCGAGGGCGGTGGTAGCGGCGAGGAGGGCCGGGTGGGGGATCCGGACGGGCCGCGGTAGATGAGGACGAGATGGTTTCCCTACGGGACGCGGCAGCCGAACGCCCGGCTGAGGCTTCTCTGCCTCCCTTACGCCGGGGGCAACGCGCGCATGTTTCGCTCCTGGGGCGCGGAGATGCCCGAAGGGGTGGAGGTATGCCCCGTCGAGCTACCCGGTCGCGGTACGCGGCGGGGCGAGGGTTGCGTCTCGAGCATGTCTTCGCTCGTGGAGGCGATGGTGGAGGAGACCGAGGCGCTGCTCGACCTGCCGCTCGCCATCTTCGGCTACAGCATGGGGGGCCTCGTCGGCTTCGAGCTCGCCCGGGTGCTCAGGCGCCTGTACGGCCGGGAGCCCGTGGCGCTGCTGGTCGCGGCACAGAACGCGCCCTCGGTGCCGCTGGAGCGCCCCACCGCCCGCGGCTCCACCGACGAGGAGTTGAGCGCCGCCCTCTACCGCTCCGGGGGGATGCCCGCGGAGGCGCTGGCGAACGACAGGTTCATGCGCGCGTTCCTGCCGGTGCTGCGCGCGGACTACGCGGTGGTCGACACCTACGCCTACGCGCCCGAGCTCCCCTTGAGTTGCCCCATCCACCTGTACACCGGGACGGAAGACGCGCTGGTGAGCGAGCGCGGCCAGGAAGGATGGCGCCGGGAGACGTCCGGCCCCTTCGTGGTCCATCGCTTCCCCGGGGGCCACTACTTCGTGCGGGAGGCCGAAGGGCCGTTTCTGGCCTCGGTCTCAGGCGTGCTGCGCGAGCTTCCTTGAGCAGGAGCCTCCCTGGGATGGCGGGCTCGAAGCGGCCGTCGCGGGAGGACTCAGACCCGGACGTCCGACTCCAGCGGTTGGGGCCTGGCCCCGATCAGGCCGGAGAACGTCTCCAGCGAATCCACGATCTCCTCGGCGCGGATGCCCCTCGTTATAAAAACTATGCGCGACTCGTGGTCGCCGTCGGGCCACTCTTCGAGGTGATCCGGCGGGTGGATGACGTGCTGGACGCCGTTGAGCAGCACGGGCCCGGGCCCTCCGACGTCGAGGAGCCCCTTGACCCGCAGCACGTCCTCGCCGCGGGCGTGCAGCAGCATGCTGAACCAGGTCCCGAAGGCCGTCCAGTCGACGGGCCCGTCGAAGGTCAGGGAGGTGGAGTGGGTCTCGGAGACGTGCCCGCCGTCTCCGAGGTCCACGGCCGGGGCACGCGGCCCGGACGGGTCCGTCGAGCCGTCCCCGAAGAGCTCCTCCGGCCGCACGTCGCCGAAGGGCGCCTCGAGGACCCGGGCCGAGGGGTTGATGCCGCGTATCCTGGCGCGCAACGCGTCGACGGTGCCGGCGTCCGACACGTCCGTCTTCGTCAGGACGGCGACGTCGGCGGCGGCTATCTGCTTCGTGGACTCCGCGTTGCGGTCGAGGTGCAAGGCGCCGTTCACGGCGTCGACCGTGCAGATCACGCGGTCCACCCGGTAGTGGTGCTGCAAGACGGGGTGTGAGAAGACGGTGTAGAGGATGGGGGCGGGGTCCGCGAGCCCCGTGGTCTCCACGACGACGCCCTTGAGCGGCGGGATCTCGCCGCGCCCCTCCTCGTCGAGCAGCCCGAGCATGGCCTCGACGAGGTCGTCGCGCGTGGTGCAGCAGACGCAGCCGTGCCCCAGGAGGACGGTCTTCTCGTCGGCGCGCCTGAGGAGGTGATGGTCGAGGCCGACCTTGCCGAACTCGTTGACGAGGACGGCGGTGTCGCTCATCGACGGGTCGGAGAGGACCCGCGAGAGCAGCGTGGTCTTCCCGCTCCCGAGGAAACCCGTGACGACCGTCACGGGGCGCTTCGTCGGGCTACCGGGCGAGGGCACCGTCGAGCATCCGTTCCTTCAGGGCGGGGTCGAGCGGGTCGAGCGGGCGGCCGAGGATCTTCTCCGCCGCGGCCCACAACGCCCCGAGATCCTGCACGATCTCCGAGTTCCCCTTGCCGTCGCTCAGCAGGTACTTGCTGCCGGCCCAATCCTTCACCCGCATGCCGTAGCAGGCGAGCACCTGGTTCGTCACCGCCGCCCGGTGCGCCCGGTCCCGGCGCCGGTCGCGCTGGTACTCGGTCGGGTCGGCGCCCGGGCCGGCCGCGCGCGCCCGGTCCTCGACGTAACGGTCCGTCCAATGGGCCTGCGCCACGAAGTCCTGCCCGCAAAGCACGCACATCTCGCTCTTACCTCCCGAAGAAAATCCAGCCATGGACCACGACCGCAGCCTACGCCCGCGCCGCACGGACGACAACCCCGAGCCGGGCCGTCGTTCCGTCCACAGGGGGCGGTGCGTATTCTCGCGCCGCCCCCCTGGGGTCCCGGCCGTTACGAAGAGGCGGCCGGGGTGTCGATCCCGTACATGTTCAGGCCCGGGTCGTGGTTGGGCTTGGACCTCGGGTAGCGCTGGAGGAAGTCGTCGGCGATGTTCTCCATCGTCGCCCACTTCACGCCGTCGTGGCCGTTGATGTAGTCGATGAGCCGTTCGAGCATCAGGAGGACCTGCGGCCTACCGGCGACGTCCGGGTGGATCGTCAAACAGTACGTCGCGTAGTCCATCTCCCGATACACCCAGTCGAACTGGTCCCTCCACAGCTCCTCGATGTCGCGCGGGTTGACGAAGCCGTGGGAGTTCGGCGAGCCCTTGATGAACATCATCGGCGGCAGGTCGTCGAGGTACCAGTTGCCGCCGATCTTGACGAGGTCGATCTCCTCGCCGCGCACGAGCGGCTTCATCCACTCCTCTGCCTTCTTGGAGTAGTCGATCTTGGTCCACGTGTCGCCCACCCGCGCGTAGTACGGCGTGAAGTCGCGGTGCTGCAACGAGTGGTCGTACTTGTAGCCGTACTTCATCAGGAGCTCGTTGGAGGCGTTCGAGACCTCCCACCACGGGGCCACGTTCCCGACGGGCTTCTTGCCGGCGACGTTCTCGATCAGGTCGAGGCACTTCTTGAGGACGTCTTCTTCTTGCTGCGGGGTCATGGCGACCGGGTTCTCGTGCGAGTAGCCGTGAGAGCCGATCTCGTGCCCCGCGTCCACGACCATCTTGACCTGCTCGGGGAAGGTCTCGATGGAGTGGCCGGGGATGAACCAGGTCGTCTGCAGGTCGTACTTCTCGAAGAGCTTCAGGAGCCTCGGCGTGCCGATCTCACCGGAGAACAAGCCCCGCGAGATGTCGTCGGGGGAGTCCTCGCCCCCGTAGGAACCGAGCCACCCCGCGACCGCGTCGATGTCGATGCCGATGGAGCAGAAGATCTCTTTCTGAGCCATCTCTCTCCTTTCATTTCCCCTTTATCCGACGCGCAGCATCTTACAAGATGTGCGTACAATTGCGCAAAACCCGCGGGCTACTGCGCACAACGGAGGGTTTTGAACGGCCACGCGGCGCTCGGCTAACATGGGAATCCGGGCGTCAAAGGAGCAAGGAGGACGTTAGGTGACCCTTCCCCAGATTGCGGTGCTCTCCCTGGGCGGCACGATCTCCTCGACGAGGTCGGGGAGCGGTTCGGGCGTGACCCCGACGCTGACCGGCGAGGCGCTCGTCGAGTCGGTCCCCGAGATCGCGGAGGCCGCCGAGGTCTCGGCCGAGGCCTTCCGCCAGCTCCCCTCGCCGGAGATCACGGTGGACGACCTCGTGGAGCTGGCGGCGGAGATCTCGCGCCGCGTCGAAGGGGGCGCCGCCGGCGTCGTCGTCACCCAGGGGACGGACACGATCGAGGAGTCCTCCTTCGTCCTCGACCTCCTCCTCGACGTCGACGCCCCCGTGGTGATGACCGGCGCGATGCGCAACCCCACCCTCCCCGGAGCCGACGGACCGGCAAACCTGCTGGCCTCCGTGCGGGTCGCGGCGAGCGAGGCGGCCCGGGGCCTCGGCGTCCTGGTCGTCTTCGACGACGAGATCCACGCCGCCCGCTACGCACGCAAGACCCACACCCAGAGCACCGCGACCTTCAAGTCGCCGCCCGTCGGCCCGTTGGGCTGGGTCTCGGAGGGGACGCCGCGGGTCGCGCTGCGCCCGGTCGGCCGCCACCACGTAAGGGTCCCGACGGGCTCCGAGGACCGCCCCGTGGCGCTTCTCGCCGGCGCCCTGGGCGACGACGGAAGGCTGTTTTCGGCGGTCGGGGAGCTCGGCTACGCAGGGCTCGTGGTCGAGGCGACCGGCGGGGGGCACATGCCCTCGTCCACGGTCGAGCCCCTGGCCGACCTCGCGGCGCGCATGCCGGTGGTCCTCGCCTCGCGCACCGGCAGCGGCGAGGTTCTGAGGCGGACCTACGACTTCCCCGGCTCCGAGATGGACCTCATCTCGTGCGGACTGATCCCCGCGGGCCCGCTCGACGGCCGCAAGGCCCGCCTCCTCCTCTCGCTCCTCCTCAGGTCCGGGGCGAGTGGGGACGAGATCTCCGGGGCATTCGACCGCTGGCTCCGGTGATACAGGACAGAGCGGGACGATTCATTAGAGTTACGCAGACCAGACGCGGAGCGCGACGCACCGCTCCGGGGGGACAGAGGAGGCACGCATGGCGGTAAGGGAAGGCTGGAAGGGCAGGTTCTTCGAGGACTTCGAGGTCGGCGACGTCTACGAGCACCCCCTCGGGCGCACCGTCACCACCACCGACAACATCTGGTTCACCCTCCTGACCCAGAACACCGCCCCATCCACTTCGACCACCACCTCTCCGCGCAGACCGAGTTCGGCAAGCCCCTCGTCGACTCGACCTTCACGGTGGCGCTCGTCACCGGCCAGTCCGTCACCGACGTCTCCCAGAACGTCTTCGCGAACCTCGGGTGGGACGAGGTCCGCCTCCCCGCCCCCGTCTTCGAGGGCGACACGATCTACTCCCAGTCGGAGGTCCTCGAAAAGCGCGAGTCGAAGAGCCGCCCGAACGTCGGCGTCGTCACCGTCAAGACGACCGGCTACAACCAGGACGGCACGGTCGTCATAACCTTCAAGCGCACCCTCCTCGTCTACAAGAAGGACCACTCCCCCGGCATGAACCGCCCGCGCCCCGCCCAGAACGCCTGAGAAGCGAGAGCCCCGCCGGAGCACTCGCCCGGATCTGTTGACAATTGTGCTTACAATATCGTTCAATGTCTCGGGAAAGGTCGAGTAGCTCTTGGGGTGAGGAGGCGCTAGTGCGGAGAACGGTGGATCTCTCGTTGGTGATCACGGACAACATGCCGGCACACAAGCTGTTCCAGAGCCCGGTGGTCCTGCCGGCGCTCTCGCACGAAGGGACGAAGGACTTCGGGCTCGGCGTTCCGGAGGATCGGATGACCTTCGCGACAAACTACCTGGGCATGCTCGACCACGTCGGGACGCACGTCGACGCGCTGTACCACACGAACCCCGAGGGGGCCTCTGTGGACGAGATGCCGCTGGAAGATTTCATGGGCAAGGCCGTCTGCTTCGACCTCACGCACGTCCCGGACCTCGGCGAGATCGGGGTGGAGGACCTCGAGGCCGCCGAGGAGAAGTCGGGCGTGAGGGTCGACGGCCACATCGTCCTCCTCAACACCGGCCTGCACAGGCGCCACTACCCGAACCCCGAGGTCGTCCGGACCAACCCCGGCCTGACCGCCGAGGCGACGCACTGGCTCGCCGACCGGGGCTCCAAGGCCCACGGGGTCGAGGGGCCGTCTACGGACGTGCCGAGCAACGACCTCTTCCCGAGCCACCGGGTCTGCCGCGACCGCGGAATCTTCCACTGGGAGTGGCTCGTGAACCTGGAGGAGCTCGTCGGCAAGGGCGAGTTCACGTTCTACGGCGCCCCGCTGCTCGTCAAGGGCGGGAGCGGCTCGCCGGTGCGGGCCTTCGCCATCGTGGAGGAGTAGCAGGTCCGGGGGAGGGGAGCGCCGTGATGGATGGCGCTTACGGGACCGCCCTGGAGCTCCGCTCGGCTATCGCGAAGGGTGAGGTCTCCGCGGTCGAGGCCGTGCGCGCGAGCATCGCGCGCATGGAGGCCCTCGAGCCCACCCTGAACGCCTTCGTCACGCCGACACCGGAGCTCGCGCTCGCGGCGGCGGGGGAGGCGGATGCGAAGCTCGCCCGCGGGGAGGCGTTGGGGCCGCTGCACGGGCTCCCCCTCTCGGTGAAGGACCTGATCAACGTCGGTGGCGTGAGGACGACCTTCGGCTCGCGGCTCATGGCGGAGAACGTCGCCGGGGCCGACGCCCCTTCCGTCGAGCGCGTCCGGGCCGCGGGGGCGTGCATCGTCGGCAAGACGACGACGACCGAGTTCGGCTGCAAGGCCGCCGGGGACAGCCCGCTCACCGGCGTCACCCGCAACGCGTGGGATACCTCCAGGACCGCCGGCGGCTCCAGCGCGGGCGCGGCCACCTCGGTCGCCGCAGGCGTAACCCCCTTCGCCCTCGGGACCGACGGCGGGGGCTCCATCCGCATCCCGTCGTCGCTCTGCGGCGTCTTCGGGATAAAGGCCCACTTCGGGCGCGTCCCCGTCTTCCCGACGAGCGCCACCCCGACCCTCGCGCACGTCGCCCCCTGGCCCGCACGGTCCGCGACGCCGCCCTGCTCCTCGAAGCGGTCGCCGGCTTCGACGCGCGCGACCCCGCGAGCGTCGCGGCCCCCGTCCCCCGGCTCCTCGCCGCCTGCGACGAGCCGGTCGAGGGATGCGCGTCGCCTGGAGCCCGACCCTGGGCTACGCCCGCCCCACCCGCGAGGTCCTGGAGCTCGCGGAGGGGGCGGCCCGTACCTTCGAGTCCTTCGGCTGCGAGGTCGAGATCGTCGAGGAGGTCATGGACGACCCGGTGGAGCTGTGGAGGGCCGAGTTCTTCGCGAGCGCGGGCACGCGTCTCAGGGACGCCCTGCGGGACTCGCCGGAGCTTCTGGACCCGGCGGTGGCGGAGGTCCTCGAAGGGGCCCTGGACCTGGGGCTCGACGACTACTACTCGAAGGTCTTCGAGAGGTACGCGCTCAGGGAGAAGGTGCGCCGGTTCTTCGAGGACTACGACCTGCTGCTGACGCCGACCCTGCCGGTCGCGGCGTTCGACGCCGACCGGAACGTGCCGCCGGAGCTGCCCCATCGGAGCGTAGTGGATTGGGTGTACTACACCTATCCCTTCAACCTGACGGGCAACCCGGCGGCCTCCGTGCCCTGCGGCCTCACCGAGGACGGGCTGCCGGTCGGGCTGCAGATCGTGGCCGGCGGCCACCGCGAGACCGACGTGCTGCGCGCGGCGGCGGCCTTCGAGGCCGCGCGGCCCTGGACGTACCCCGGCCGCGCCTCCCCGGCTGAGGACCGGAAGTGAGATCGAAGACCACGCGAGAGGGAGAGGAGCCTGAATGTCGACACGGCAGCTAGCCGTAGATCGGGGGGGGAGCACGGAGAGGATCCGGCGCGACGTCGAGACCCTGGCGGGCCCCGACTACACGCGCTCCGACGAGGCGATCCGGCGCTACGCCTACACCCCGGAGTACCGCAACACCCTGGACTACTTTATCCGCGAGCTGGAGTCTCTGGGCTTCGAGTGTTACGAGGACCCTGTCGGCACCCTCGTCGCCCGCAACCGAGCGCCGGGCGAGCCCGTCTTCGGCGTCGGATCCCACTCCGACTCCAACCGCAACGGCGGGAAGTACGACGGCACCCTGGGCGTGGTGACGGCGCTCGAGGTCTGCCGGCTGAACGAGGAGCTCGGGCTCGGGTTGCCGTTGCAGCTCGTCTCGTTTCTGGAGGAAGAAGGCTCGGGCTTCGGGCAGATGCTCCTGGGCAGCAGGATCATGGCGCAGAGGGTGACGGAGGAGGAGCTCAAGGAGAGCTTCCGGGCGGTGGACGACGGGCGCTCGTTCTGGGAGCACGCCGAGGAGGCCGGCTACGACCCCGCTCGCTGGCGGGAGTCCGTCCACGTCCTCGACGATCTGTACGGCTGGATCGAGCTTCACATCGAGCAGGCCCGCGTCCTCCAGGACACGGAGAAGCGCATAGGCGTCGTGGACGCCATAGCGGGCTACGTCCACGCCGACGTCACGGTCCGCGGGCGCTCCGACCACGCGGGCGCCACCCCGATGAACCTCCGGCTCGACGCGGGCCTCGTCGCCGCCGAGTGCATGCTGGAGCTCGAACGCCTCGCGACCGCGGCCGGGCGCGGCACCGTCGGGACCGTCGGGGAGATCTCGCTCACCCCGAACCTCATAAACGCGATCCCCGGCACGGCCCGCTTCTCCCTCGACGTCCGCGGCCCCGACGAGGAGGCCTTCCGAGGCGTCGCCCGAGACCTCGCCGCCTTCGCGGAGGAGGCCGCGAGGAGGCGCGGCATGAGCGCGGAGTACCGGGAGCGCCAGACCCTCTCGCCCGCCAGGCTGGACGAGGGTATCGTGGGGGCGCTGGTGGCAGCGGCGGAAGAGAGCGGGGAGCCCTTCACGAGGATGCACTCCGGGCGGCGCACGACACCATGAGCATCGCGGACCGGGTCCCGAGCGCGATGGTCTTCGTGCCGTGCAGGGACGGGATCAGCCACTCGCCCGAGGAAGACTCGGACCCGGCGGACGCGGCGCTGGGGCGGAGATCATGCTGAAGGCCATAGCCGCGCTCTCCGAGGGCAGATCGTAGGGCCGGAGAGCACGAACTCGTTACCACGACAGGCCCCCGCGAGGGGGCGGGAAGGAGCAGGATGTCGGTTCTGATAAAGGGCGGCCGCATCATCACCGCAGGGGACGACTACGTTGGCGACGTCTTCGTCGAGGGCGAGAGCGTCTCCCTAATCGGGCGCTCGCTCGACGTCCAGGCGGATAAGGTCATCGACGCGCGCGGCAAGTACGTGATCCCGGGGGCCGTCGACCCCCACACCCACATGGAGATGCCGTTCGGCGGGACCGTCTCCTGCGACGACTTCACCTCCGGCACGATCTCGGCGGCCTTCGGCGGGACGACGAGCCACGTGGACTTCTGCCTGCAAGAGCCGGGCCAGAGCCTCCCCGACGCGCTCGCGACCTGGCACGAGAAGATCGAGCGCAAAAAGCCCGTGATCGACGTCGGCTTCCACCTCGCCGTCACCGACCTGACGAAGGGCGGCAACCTCGAAGACCTCGCGAAGGCCCCCGACGAGGGCGTGACGAGCTACAAGCTGTTCATGGCCTACAAGGGCGCGATCATGGTCGAGGACGAGACGCTCTTCAAGACGATGCAGGTCGCCGCCCGCACCGGCGCCCTCGTGATGGTCCACGCGGAGAACGGCGACGCCATAGACATCCTGGTCAAGGAGGCCCTCGCCGAGGGGAAGACCGAGCCGAAGTGGCACGCGGCGACGAGGCCGCCGCTGACCGAGGGCGAGGCGACGAACCGCGCCATACAGCTCGCCCGCATCGCCGGGGCGCCGCTCTACGTGGTCCACGTCTCGTGCAAGGAGGCGATAGACCCCGTCGCCCGCGCCCGCAGCGCCGACTGGCAGGCCTGGGGCGAGACCTGCACGCAGTACCTGTTCATCGACGAGACGGCCCTGGATCAGCCGGACTTCGAGGGGGCCAAGTACGTCTACACCCCGCCCCCCCGGCCGAAGGAGAACCAGGAGCACCTCTGGCACGCGCTCGCCACCGACATGCTCTCCGTCGTCTCGACGGATCACTGCCCCTTCAACTGGGACGGCCAGAAGACCCTCGGCCGCGACGACTTCTCCAAGATCCCTAACGGGGGCCCCGGCATAGAGAACCGCCTCCACATGCTCCACCACTTCGGCGTGCGCGAGGGCCGCATCTCGATGAACCGCTTCGTGGAGCTCGTCTCGACCAACCCGGCGAGGTTCTTCGGGATGTACCCGCGCAAGGGCACGATAGCGGTGGGCTCAGACGCGGACATCGTCGTCTTCGACCCGGAGAAAGAGCACACCATCTCCGCCCGCACGCACCACTCCAACATCGACTACAACCTCTACGAAGGGACCGAGGTCGTCGGCGCCCCCGACACCGTCCTCGTCCGCGGCAAGGTGATCGTGGAGAACGACGAGCTCGTCGGCTCCCCCGGCGACGGCCGCTTCGTCCGCCGCGCCCGGTTCGGCGAGCACCTGACGGGCGCCGGAGGCTCCTAGCGTGAGCGAGGAGACTACCCGCGAGATCTACGAGCGCTCGGGGCTCGGCGGCGACGCGAACCTCGGGACGCGTCCCGCGGTCCTGGTGGTGGACCTGAGCCGCGGCTTCACGGACACGAGGGCCACCCTGGGCTCGGACCTCACGGCGGTGGTGGAGGCGACGACGCGCCTCCTCGCCGCCGCCCGCGAGGGCGACCTCCCGGTGATCTTCACGACCATCGGCTTCGAGCCGAACCTCAAGGACGGCTCGCTCTGGCTCCAGAAGGTGCCGTCGCTCGGCGAGCTCGTGATCGGGAGCGAGTGGGTCGAGATCGACCCGCGCCTCGGACGGCGAGGGGAGGAGACGGTGATCCTGAAGAAGGGCGCCTCGGCCTTTTTCGGGACGAACCTCCCCTCGGTGCTCGTCTCCGAGGGCGTGGACACCGTGATCCTGTGCGGCGCCACGACGAGCGGCTGCGTCCGCGCCACCGCCGTGGACCTCCTGCAGTACGGCTACCCGACGATCGTCCCGCGCGAGTGCGTCGGCGACCGGGCCCAGGGGCCGCACGAGGCGAACCTCGTGGACATCCAGGCCAAGTACGCCAACGTCGTCCCCGTCGAAGACGCCCTCGCTTACCTGGAAGGGATCGCGAGGGGGAAGGCCGGGGCACCGAAGTAGGGGCGACGCGCCGGCGGGAGCGGCGCTCCGGCAACCCGACGGAGCGCCGTGGCGGGCAGGCGGAGGCGGGTTCGTACACATCGCGCAGAGGGAGAAGATCGTGGAGAGTTGGAGGAATCGGAAGACCCTTATCCTCGGTCGCGCCGAGATGGTCGGGTTGCTCACCCCGGACGAGTACAACGATCGCGTCGAGCACGCCTACCGGATGCACGGCGAGGGCCGCTACTACATGGAGCCCAAGGGCCACATCGTGCTCGACAAGTACCCCGGCGAGTGGGAGGTGATGCCCTCGTACATCGAGGAGCCCGAGGCCGCCGCGTGCAAGTGGGTCTCGATCCGCGAGGAGAACCGCGAGAAGTTCGAGCTGCCGACCGTCTTCTCCATCCTGATCTACACCCACCCCGAGACCGGCTTCCCGCTCGCCATCTGCGACGGCAGCCACCACACCGTGATGCGCACCGGGGCCGCGGCGGCGGTCTCCGCGAAGCACCTCGCGCGCAAGGACAGCAAGGTGCTCGCCATCGTCGGCGCCGGCAATATGGCCGAGGGCGCCCTCGCGTGCTGCAACGAGGTCTTCGACTGGGAGGACGTGCGCGTCTGGAGCCGCTCCCGGGCGACGCTCGACGAGTTCGTTAAGGGCCAGCAGCCCCACTACGACCGCTTCGAGATCAAGACCTCCACGAACCTGGAAGAGGTGGTGCGCGGCGCTGACGTGGTGGTTACCCTCATCCCCGCCAGGGGCCCGATCGTCGAGGACGCCTGGATCTCCGAGGGAACTCGCGTCGCCGCCGTCGGGGCGGACAAGGAGGGGGACCAGGAACTGGACCCCGGCATCCTCGGGAGGGCCCGCATCTTCGTCGACGACCTCCGCCAGTGCCGGACCGACGGCGAGATAAACGTCCCGCTGCGCGAAGGGATCATCTCCGAGGACGACGTCGCGGGCGAGATCGGCGAGGTCGTCGCCGGGAAGCTCGAAGGCCGCACCTCCGAGTCCGAGATAACCGTCTTCGACTCGACGGGCTTCGCCCTCCAGGACTCCGCGACCGTCCCCCTGGAATACGAGCGGGCGCTCGCGGCCGGGGTCGGCATCGAGAAGAAGATGATCTCGACCTGAGAGCGGTCACCAACGGACGGCAGGGCGATCCTCCGCTTGCGAGGAGGATCGCCCTGCGCGTTCTCCCGTCGGCCCTGTCTGGCACTTCTCGTACCCCAGGGCCATACCTAACCGGTCGGCGCTACCCGGCCTTAGTAGCGTCCGACCAGCAGCCCGCCGTCGACGACCACCGTCTGGCCCGTCAGGTAGCGGGCCGCGCTTGACGCGAGAAAGAGGATCACGTCGGCGATGTCCTCGGGCTCCCCTACCCGTTTCATGGGGATAAACTCCGCCGCCTGCTCCAGCCCCGCGGGGCCGAGCGAGTGCTCCTCGGAGAGGGCCTGGGCGGTCCTTATGTAGCCGGGGCGATGCCGTTGACGCGCACCCCGTCCCCGCGAGCTCGACGGCGAGGCCGCGCACGAGGCCCACGATGCCGGCCTTGGCCGCCGAGTACTGGACGTGCTCGTCCCAGCCGTAGGCCACCCCATGATGGAAGAGACGGCGACCATGCTCCCCCTCCCGGCCTCGCGCATCGCGGGGGCCGCGGCGCGGCAGACGCGCATCACGCCCTTGAGGTCGATCTCGTGCGTCTGGTCCCACTTCTCGTCCGTGAGCTCGGGGAGCGGCACCCTGTGGGCGATCCCGGCGTTCGCGATCACGGCGTCCAGCGGCCCGTACCGCCCCTGTGCGTCGTTCACCACGGCGTCGGCCTGCTCCGTGTTCGTCACGTCCAGGCGGTGGTACTCGGCCTCCCCGCCGCTACCCTCGATCTCGGAGACGACCCCTCTCCCCTCCTCGTCGAGGACGTCGGTCACGATTACCCTGTAGCCCGCGGCGGCGAACTCCCGCGCCGTCGCCGCGCCTATGCCGATCCCCGCCCCCGTTATCAGGACGGTCGGCTTCCCTCCTTCGTTCACGCTCTCCTCCTCCCGCCGGTCATCGACGACCGGCTCCCCTGGTTCTCCCTGCCCAGCCTAGAGCATCACGTCGCCCGAGTTCGGCCCGAGCGTCTGCCCCACGTACAAAGAGGCCGCGTCCGAGGCGAGGAACGCCACCGTCTCGGCCACCTCTTCGGGCTCGCCGAAGCGCCCCAGCGGGAGCTCCGCGGCCTTGGTGTTCCGCCAGTCCTCGGAGAGACCGAGGACGAGCTCCGTGTTGATCGGGCCCGGCGCCACGGCGTTTACCCGCACTCCGCCCTTCGAGACCTCGCGGGCGATGGACTTCGTCAGGCCGATGATCCCGGCTTTTGCGGCCGAGTAGTGCGAGAGCTCGACGCCCCCGATCTGCCCGAGCTGCGAGGCGACGTTGATGACCACGCCGCTGCCCCGCTCCAGCATCGCGGGCAACACGGCGCTCGTGCACAGGAACGTCCCCCCGAGGTGCACCGCGACCATCCGCTGGAAGTCCTCGAAGGTCAACTCCACGAAGGGCTTCTGCTGCAGGAACCCCGCGTTGTTCACGAGCACCTCGATCGGCCCGAACACCTCCTCGGCCGAGCGCACGATCCCGGCCACGTCGTCCGGCTCGGAGACGTCGCCGGGGGCCGCGGTCGCCCGCCCCCCCGCGCCTTCTATCCCCGAGACGACCTCGGCGGCGGCCTCGGCCCGAAGGTCGTTCACCGCGACCCTGTATCCCTGCCTCGCCAGCTTCTCGGCGATCGCGCGGCCTATCCCGTTGCCGGCCCCGGTAACCAGGGCCACCCTTCCTCCGGAGTCGGTCACGTCTTTGCCTCCTCTCGAGGAGAGAGGGCGGCCCGATAGACCGGCCCGCCCTCCGCTCGCTCCATCCAGACTTTACGGGCAGCTTAGCGCACCCGGGCGGCGGTGGAGTCCTGGGAGACCACCTCGGCCTGGTGCGGGTCCTTCACGTCGCGGGTGCCGAACATGAGGAACCCGGAAGCTATCGTCGCGAGCCCCCCGCTGAGGAACGCGGCGGTGACCACGCCGAGGCCCGCGCCGGTGAACAGGCTCAGCAGGCCCGAACCCGCGATGGCGCCCAGCGGCCCCATGGCGTTGACCAGGGATGCTCCGGTCCCCCGGACGCGCGTGGGGAACGACTCGCCCATAAAGAACAGGAGCGCCGCGTAGGGGCCGATGATGAAGAACAGCCCGACCGTGTACATGGTGAACACGAAGGCCTGCGAGTCCGGCCCGAAAAGCATCAGGGTGTAGGCGACGCCGGAGATCAACCACCCGCCGGCGATGGTCAGGCGGCGTCCGATGCGGTCGCCGACGAAGCCGTGGCAGAGGTAGCCGATGTAGGAGGCGGCGTTCGAGACGATCAGGACGAGCACCGCGTTGGTGAACGCGACCCCCTTGCCCTCCGTGATGATGGTGGTCCCGAGCACGGCGAAGACCTGGATGCCGATCCAGTTCATGAACATCGCGAGGCTGATGAAGATGGTGTGCCTGCGGATGTCCGGCTCGAAGAGCTGCTTGAAGGTGGACTCCTCGGAGTGGCTGAGGTCGATGTCGTACTCGCGGGCGAACTCGACCGCCTCCTCGCGCCTGCCCTGCGTCTCGAGGGTGCGGGCCGCCCTCATGGCCTGCCACTTCGGAGACTCCCTGAGCTTCAGGGCGAGGATCGAGATCACGATCGCCGGGAAGGTCGCCACGATGAACATGCCGCGCCAGCCGATCAGGCCGCTGGAGAACAGCACCGCGGTGAGCGCCGCGCCGAGCAGCACCCCGATGGGCCAACCGCCCTGCACCAGGCTGTAGATGAAGCCCCGGTTTCTGCGGTTGCCGTACATCTCGTTGAGGTAGGTCGCGTTGACCGCCTGCTCGGCGTACCCGAGCCCGGAGAAGGTCCGCACCACGGTCATGTACGCCGCCGCGAACGCCCCCGGTGCGAGCGCCGTCAGCCCCGAGCTCAGCGCCGCGCCCACGGTCGTTATGACCAGCGACGGCTTGCGGCCGAAGCGGTCCAGCAGCGGCCCGACGGAGAGCGCCACAAAGAAGATGCCCACGTTGATCAGCGTCACGATGAAGGTGGCGTAGGACGTCGACCAGCCGAGGTCTTCCGCGATGGGCGGGAGCAGCGTCCCGAAGAGCGTGTAGTCGTAGACCGAGAACACCCACGCCAGAAAACAGACGATCGACGAATACACCAGCGTCTTGTTGGTGATGGGTCGGGTGTCGACACCTAGCGTGCCGCCACGACCTTGATTTCCTGAACTCTCCAAGGACCACCGCCTCTCTTTTTCCTTGCCTCGCCCCACCCCCGTTCCGGGTAAGGCCCGTTAGGCGGCAATCATAGATTGGTATTTACATTTGTGTCAACTGAGTCATTTTGTCAAGCGTTACCCTTGCTTGACGTGCGTAACGTTCGGTCCCGGGGTTTATCCGGCGGGTTTATAATGAGGTCCGGCTACGAAAGGCTCCTGGCACCCCATGTCGTACGCAATATGGTCGCTCGTGTTGCTCGCTGTGATCTCGCTGTGGGCCCTCGCGATGTCGGAGATCGGCGTTCACCTGCGCCGGGGCGTGTTCTCGCCCACGCGGTTAGCGACGATGGCGGCGGTCGTCTCGGTCGCGGCCGTCGCGACGGTCGTCGCGGCGAGCGGGACCTTCCCATCTCTCCTCCCGGGCTGATGCCCTTCGGCGGCGGAGCCCGCCGAAGCGGGCTGCGCGGCAGGGGTAAGGGGGACGTTCGTGTTCAGCTTCGGCCTCGAGCGCGGTTCGGGGGCACCCCACGAGTGCCCGGCGAGTAGTCCGCCGGACTGACCCCCGGCGCGCCCGGTCTGGACGACGAGAGCGTCCACCCGGCGGGCGCGGCCCTAGATCGTGGGGCACCGATCGGGGTAGGTGATCTAAGGGCGGACGACGGGCCCGAGGAGGACCCCCTCCTGACGCGCCCCTTCTTTTGTAGAGCTATCCGTCCTTGCGCAGCAGCTTCTCGAGGTATCCGGTGTCGTATCTGCCGGAGACGACGGCCTCCTCGTCGAGGAGACGGAGGTGGAGGGGGATCGTGGTTTTGATACCTTCCAGGCGGTACTCCCCGAGCGCGCGGCGGCCGCGGGCGAGGGCCTCGTGCCGGTCGGAGCCGCGGACGACGAGCTTGCCGACCATCGAGTCGTAGAACGGCGGGATCCCGTAGCCCGCGAAGACCGCCGTGTCGACGCGGACGCCGGGGCCGCCGGGCACCTCGACGGCCGTGACCTCGCCCGGCGACGGGAAAAAGTCGTTCTCCGGATCCTCGGCGTTGATGCGGAACTCTATGGCGTGCCCGGAGAGCGGGATCTCCTCCTGCCTCAGCGAGAGCCCCTCGCCCGCGGCGACCTTCAGCTGCTCCTTCACCAGGTCGACGCCCGTGATCTCCTCCGTGATCGGGTGCTCGACCTGTATGCGGGTGTTCATCTCGATAAAGTAGAAGGCCTCGTCCTCGTCCACGAGGAACTCGGCGGTCCCCGCGTTCGCGTAGCCTGCCTCCTCGGCGAGCCGCACGGCGGCCGCGGTGATCGCCTCGCGCGTCTCGGGCTTATCCCGGGGGAGGGCGCCTCCTCCAGGAGCTTCTGCCGCCGGCGCTGCATCGAGCACTCCCGCTCGTAGAAGTGGACGACGTTCCCCTCCCCGTCGCCCATCACCTGCACCTCGACGTGGCGGGGGTCCGCCAGGAACTTCTCCAGGTACACCGAGCCCTCCCGAACGCCGCCGTGGCCTCGCGCGAGGCCGCCCTGACCGCCTCTTCGAGCTCTCCGGCGCTCTCGACGACGCGGATGCCCCGGCCGCCGCCCCCGGCCGCCGCCTTGACCATGATGGGGAAGCCGATCTCCTCGGCCTTCTCCAGCGCCTCCGCAGGGGTCGCGTTCCCGATAGTGCCCGGCACTATCGGGACGCCGGCCTCCCGGGCGATCCGGCGCGCCGCCGACTTGTCGCCCATCTTCTCGATGGTCTCCGCCGAGGGCCCGACGAACGCCAGCCCGGCCTTCGAGCAGGTCGCGGCGAAGCCGGCGTTCTCCGCGAGGAACCCGTAGCCCGGGTGCACCGCGTCGGCCCCCGTCTCCCTTGCCGCGGCGACGATCGCCTCGACGTTCAGGTAGCTCTTCTGGGCCTTGGGCGGACCGATGCGTACCGCCTCGTCGGCGAGGCGGACGTGCATGGCCTCCTCGTCCGCGTCGGAGTAGACCGCCACCGACGCCACCCCCAGCTCGCGGCAGGCGCGGATGATGCGCACGGCGATCTCCCCGCGGTTCGCGACCAGAACCTTCTTCAGCATAGCGTCGCCCCCTCTATCCCCGATCCCCGACCGAACAGGCGCCCATCATACCCACGCGAAACGGTCCGCACCCAGCACCCCTCCCGGCGCGGCGGGTCCGGCCGCGAGGGCCCTCCCGGCGATTGACCGGATTTTTCCGCCCTAGTAGTATCCCGGCACCGTCGAGGAAGGGAGGGTGCGACAACATATGGCACACGAGGTCGAGACCGGTCAGCCCCAGGCACGCTACAGCTACGGCGGGGACGAGTTCGTCTTCGTGGAGCTCGCCGAGGGGATGAGCATGCAGGTCAACTTCCGGGCGATGGCGATCACGAACAAGCTCAAGGAGGAGGAAATCCCCGGCATCGTGGACATCTGCCCGTCCAACGCCTCCTACATGGTCCGGGTAGACCCCGACGTCTTGCACCCCGACGAGCTCATAGGGCGCCTCAAGGAGATAGACGAAGAGGTCGGAGACGTCGAGGGCTTCGAGCTGGAGACGCGCGTCGTGGACGTCCCCGTGATGATGAACGACCCCTGGACGCACGAGGCCCTGATGCGCTTTCGCGACCGTCACCAGGACCCGGAGTCGACGGACCTCGAGTACTCGGCGCGCATAAACGGCTACGACTCGACAGAGGACTTCATCGCCGCCCTCCTGGGCTCGCCGTGGCTCGTGACCATGATCGGGTTCGTGCCCGGCCTGCCATGGTGCTACCAGCTCGTCCCCCCCGAGGAGCAGGTCGAGGTGCCGAAGTACGTGAGGCCCCGCACCTTCACCCCCGAACGGGCCTTCGGCTTCGGGGGCGGGTTCGCGGTGGTCTACTCCGTACAGGGGCGGGCGGCTACCAGCTCTTCGGCCTGGCCCCGGCCCGGTCCTCGACGTCAAGCAAGAGCTCCCCGACTTCCAGGACTCCATCGTCTTCCCCAAGCCCGGCGACATCTTCAACTACCGCGGCATCGAGCGGGAGGAGTTCGACGAGATCCGCTCGAGGGTCGAGGACGGCACCTGGGCGTACCGCCAGAGAGAGTTCACCTTCCGCCCCGACCGCTCGCTCGCGGACCCGCACGGGTACAACAAGGAGATCCTGGGGGTGCTGTATGGCGATTAGGGTCAGGCAGCCGGGCCTCTTGACCACCGTGCAGGACACCGGCCGCTTCGGCGAATACGACATCGGGATGCCCCCCTCGGGGGCGATGGACGTCTTCTCTTATCAGGTCGGGAACTACCTCGTGGGGAACGACGACGGGGCGGCGGGGCTCGAGATCACCTACTTCGGACCCCAGCTCGAGTTTACCGAGCCCGCCGTCGTCGCCGTGACCGGAGCCGAGATGCCGCCGAAGGTGAACGGCGAGGAGGCCCCGACGTGGGAGGCCTTCTCCGTGGAGGAGGGCGACGTCCTCTCCTTCGACTACCTCAGAAGCGGGGCCCGCTCGTACCTTGCGGTGGCGGGTGGGATAGACGTCCCCGTCTTCCTGCACAGCCGCTCGACGTACACCCTCATAGGGCTGGGGGGACACGAGGGACGCGCCCTCAAGGAGGGCGACGAGCTCGAGGTAGGCGAGGCGGGGGACCGCTCGGGGCGGGTCGGCATGGCGGTCGCGAGGGAGCAGATCCCCGCGTTCCCCGCCGAGGCGGAGCTCAGGGTCATCATTGGTCTTGCGAGCTACCGGCTCACCGAGGAGAGCCTGCGGACGTTCCTGGAGACCACGTGGACGGTGACGCCGGACGCGGACCGGGTCGGCTACCGCTACCGGGCGGCGAGCTCGGGTTCGTGGAGCGGGAGCAGCCCGCGGGCGCGGGGGCCGACCCCGCGAACGTCGTGGACTTCGGCTACCCCGTCGGCTCCATCCAGGTCCCGGGCGGGGTCGAGCCGATCGTGCTGATGAACGACGCCGTCACCGGCGGCGGCTACGCGACCATCGGCACCGTCATAAGCGTCGACCGCGACAAGCTCGCCCAGACGGCGACCAACCACAAGACCCGGTTCCGCTCCGTCGACCTCGCCGAAGCGCTTCGGGCCCGCGAGGAGCGGCGCCGGCAGATGGCAGAGATCCGGCAGGCCCTGCTGTGAGAGCCGGTCATAAAGGTACGGAGAGCCGGGGGAACGCGGCCCCCGTCGGGGTACGAGCGACCGGGGCCGACGAGAAGGACTGACGGACACCGACCGAAGGGAGGCGTGATGCAGGTAGACTTCAACTGCGACATGGGCGAGAGCTTCGGGCCGTACACTTTCGGCGCCGACGAGGCCCTGATGCGGTGCATAAGCTCCGCGAACGTGGCGGGCGGCTTCCACGCGGGCGACCCCACCACGATGCGCAAGACGATTGCCCTGGCGAAGGAGAACGGGGTCGCGGTCGGGGTGCACAACGGCTACAGGGACCTCGTGGGGTTCGGGCGACGGGAGTTGAACGTCTCCCCGGAGGAGATCCAGGACGAGCTGCTCTACCAGCTCGGGGCGCTCAAGGAGTTCGCCCGGCTCTACGGCATGGAGGTCCAGCACGTAAAGCCGCACGCCTCGCTCTACATGGCCGCCGCCCGCGACGAGGATCTCTCGCGCGCCATCATAGAGGTGATCCAGAAGGTCGATCCGGGCCTCGTCGTCTACTGTATGCAGTCTTCCGCGACCTACGAGGTCGCCCGGAAGATGGACCAGCCGGTGGCCGTCGAGTTCTTCGCGGACCGCGAGTACAACGACGACGGACAGATCGTCTTCACCCGCAGGGTAACCGGGGAGATGGACCCGGACGCGAACGCGCAGAGGGTCCTCCGGGCCCTCACGGAGAACAAGGTCACGACCGTCTCGGGCAACGAGTTGGAGGTCTTCCCGGACTCCGTGTGCGTCCACAGCGACACCCCCGGCGCGGCCGCCATCGCCGAGTCGATCGTGCGCAAGCTCGACGAGAAAGGCATCGAGATCCGGCCGTTCGGACGCGCCGGACAGAAGATCTCCTGAAACCAACCGACCGCAAAGGAGCATCGGCCTTGGCCCAAACGATAAAGAGCCCCATGCCCGGCACCTTCTACCGCCGCCCGGACCCGGAGAGCGACCCGTTCGTGAACGAGGGCGACGAGGTCTCCGCTGGTGACACCGTGGGGCTTATCGAGGTGATGAAGTCCTTCCACGAGGTCAAGGCCGAGGAAGGGGGCACGGTCTCCAAGGTCCTCGTCGAGGACGAAGACCCCGTGGGCGCCGGCCAGGACCTCGTCGAGCTAGCGTAGGGCGCGGCCTGCCGCGTACTCCCCCGGGCTCCCGTCATTCGGACGACGGGAGCCCATAATTCTGGTGTCTCCGTGTGCCCTTGCTACCCGTTTTGCGGCGGGGTGCGAGTGTCAGCATAATCATCGGTAGTGGTAGGCGGTTCGGGGACTGTTCCGGGGAAGGAGTACGTGCGTGGCCGAGAGAACCGAGCGGTATGTGGGGAGCAGCGTCCCGCGCAAGGAGGATCCCGCCCTGCTGACGGGCGGGCGAGGTGGACGGACAACATCAAACTGCCGGGATGCTACACCTGGATATCCTCCGAAGCCCCTTCGCCCACGCCAGGATAAGGAGCATCGACGTCTCGGCGGCCCTGGAGCAGCCGGGCGTGGTCGCGGTGTTCACCGGCGAGGACCTCGCCCCGAGTGGGGCGGGAGCGCGATGGACGCCGAGGCCGCGCCGGGGTACGCCCTGGAGGTGGACGGTGCTTCCGGGAGGGATACCGAGGCGACGCCGACGGGGGCGGCGACGAGGCGCCCCCCAGAACCTTCTGCGCGTGGCCGGTGACGGAGGACATAAAGATCCCGAACCACTGGCCCATCGCCCGCAGCGAGGCGAACTTCGTCGGAGATCCGGTGGCGGTCGTGGTCGCCACCGACCGCTACACGGCCCAGGACGCCCTCGCGTTCATCGATGTCGACTACGAGCCCCTCGCCGTGGTCACGGACCCGGAGGCGGCGCTCGAGGATTCGAGCCCGCTCGTCCACGAGGGGCTGGGTACGAACGACTCCTACACCTGGGCCCTGGCCACCGGCGACGTGGAAGACGCCTTCTCCAGGGCCGACGTGACGATAAAGGAGCGCTACCTCCAGCAGCGGGTGCTGCCAAGCGCGATCGAGCCCCGGGGGACGGTCGTGAACCCCGACCCCATGGGCGACGGGTTCACGGTCTACTCCTCGACGCAGATCCCGCACATCTTGAGAAGCGTGCTCTCCGCCGTCTGCTCGGTCCCCGAGCAGCGCCTGCGCGTCGTGGCTCCCGACGTCGGGGGCGGCTTCGGGGGGAAGCTGAACGTGTACGCGGAGGAGGTCATAAGCCTCGCGGTGGCGCGGCGGCTGGGGGCACCCGTCAAGTGGATCGGGAGCCGCTCCGACGACTACCTCTCCACGATCCACGGCCGCGGTCAGGTTCAGCACGTCGAGCTCGCCGCCACCTCCGAGGGCCGCCTCCTCGGCATGCGGGTCAGGATCATCACGGACATGGGCGCCTACCTGCAGCTTCTGACGCCCGGCATCCCGCTCCTCACCGCCTTCATCTTCCCCGGCGTCTACTCCTTCGGGGCCTACTCCGTCGAGTGCAAGGGCGCCTTCACCAACAAGACCCCGACCGACTCCTACCGGGGCGCGGGGCGCTCCGAGGGCATCTACGGGGTCGAGCGGGCGATGGACGCCCTGGCCCGGGAGCTGGGCATGGACCCGGCCGAGATCCGCCACAGAAACTACCACGAGCCCTTCAGCGAGCCGGTCACCAGCCCCGCCGGCCTCCAGCTCGACTCCGGCAACTACGCCGCCGCCCTCGAAAAGGCCCTGGAGCTCGCCGACTACGAGGGCCTGCGCGCCGAGCAGCGGCGCCGCCGCGACGCGGGCGACCCCGTCCAGCTCGGCATCGGCCTCGCGAGCTACACCGAGAACGGCGGCCTCTCCCCGTCGAAGATGACGGCGGCCCTTAGGCTTGGCGCCCCGGGCTGGGAGACCGCGTCGATACGCATGCTCGCCTCGGGCAAGGTCGAGGTCGTCACCGGCACCTCGCCCCACGGCCAGGGCCACGTGACGAGCTGGTCCCAGATCGCGGCCGACGCCCTCGGGGTCTCGCCGGAGGACGTCGAGGTCCTGCACGGCGACACCTCCCTGTCCCCCTACGGCCTCGACACCTACGGCTCCAGGAGCTTGTCCGTCGGCGGGGTGGCGGTCCACATGGCGGCCAACAAGGTCGTCGACAAGGCCAGAAAGATAGCGGCCCACATGCTGGAGGCCGCCGAGGACGACGTCGAGTTCGAGGGCGGGCGCTTCAGCGTCGCCGGTTCCCCGGAGCAGAACCTGACGATCCAACAGGTCGCGGGGGCGGCGTACCTCGCGGACAACCTGCCCGAGGGGATGGAGCCGGTGCTCTCGGAGGAGACCTTCTTCGACCCGCCGAACTTCACGTACCCCTTCGGCACCCACGTCTGCGTGGCCGAGGTAGACACCGAGACCGGCTCCGCCAGGATACGCGACTACTTCGCGATCGACGACTGCGGGCCCGTGGTCAACCCGGCGATCGTCGACGGGCAGCTCCACGGCGGGATCGCCCAGGGCGTGGGCCAGGCCCTCTTCGAGGAGGCCGTCCACGACGAGGACGGGAACCTGGTGACGGGGACGATGGCGGAGTACATGATCCCCGGCGCCCCCGAGCTCCCCAACTTCACCCTGGACCGCACCTACACCCCCTCCCCGACGAACGCGATGGGCGTAAAGGGGACCGGCGAGTCCGGCACCATCGCCTCCTCGCCGGCGGTCGTAAACGCCGTGATAGACGCGCTCTCGCACGAGGGCGTGACGCACATAGACATGCCGGCCTCGCCCATGAAGGTATGGCAGGTCCTTCAGGAGGCCCGGGGAGTGGGGCAGTAGACTCGAACCACTCCCCCGTCCAGGTAGCCGACGCCGGGCGGGTTCGACGCTACCCGGCAAGACGTCGACGGCGGCGCCCCGTGGAGGTGGGGACTACCGCCGTCGACGCTGGTGGCGGGGCCGCTCGGAGCGGCCCTTAGCTCTGCTTCCGTTACGGGCGCACGATGCCCACGGGCTCGCCGGCGTACGCCATCGGGGTGTACGTGACGACGCCCTGCCACTCGTTGGCGTTGAGAAGCTGGCCGTTGCCCACGTACATCGTGGCCCAGTTCGGGTAGATCACGATGTCGCCGGGCTGCAGGTCGCCCGGGGCGACGGGGGCGTAGCGGTACAGGTAGTCCTCCGGCGTCCAGGGCGCATCGTAGTCGATGCCGCTGGTCCTGAGGATGTAACGCATCAAGCCGCTGCAGCTGAACGTGTCGGGGCCGTCCGTACCGTACGCGAACGGCTTGCCGACCTGCGCCTCGCCGATCGCCACGGTCCCGTAAGACGCATACCCCGTCGACTGGGCATTCGCGGAGATCGCGAACGCGGTAACAAGCATGGCTACGAGGCCAAGCAGCACTGTAATCTTCGTCCTGGAAAGCACGCTATCCAGACTCCTTCCTGTTATGCCTATGTCTTCTTGCGTGGGATCTCGGGAGATCCCCCCTCCAACGGCTCGGTACCCTAGGGAAAGCCCCTCCGCAACGCAACCCCCCTCTCCTCCGCCCATCGCCCTCGAACCGGCCCAGAGATACGGTCAATCCGCTTAGATAAGCCAGATCAGTTGTTTTGCGGTTGAAACCGATATTTAATAAACTTTAATATTAGTTACGTCTGCGCAAGCAAAAACGGTACATGTGGTGCCCGGATGGTGGTTGGAGCGGATCCCTCACAGGGTCGAAAGGCGGGTCGCTCGCCCATGAAGCATGCTCTAGGGGCGCACGTGCCGTGCTTCTCACCGCGACGGGTGCGTTGACGCATGGGCCGTGGCGCTTTGCTGCTACGTGGAGTCGTAGTGGTGACGCGCGTTGAGGGCTCGCTCGTGCGTGAGCACGCGGCGGCGGCCGGGCGTCAGGTCGAGTGCTTCGGGCCTCCCCGCGTGTTGCCCGGGCGATCCCGGTCGGGCGCGGTGCGTCGCCGCCTCCAGGCCTCCCGGAGTTGCTCTGCCCTGCGCTCCGTCTCGACGAGGCGCTCCTCGCTCTCGCGATCCGGGCTCGCCCCTCCCGGCTTCTCCCCGCGCCCGAGGCTCCCTCTGCGGCGGCCCTCACCCGAATGTTCGTTCAAGATGCACCTCCCCTGCGCCGGTGTCCCGGCGCGAGACCGGCGCCTGGAACATCGGCAGTTTCGCCCGTTCTCGCCGCCGTACCGGTACGTGCGGTCCCCCCGGGTAGACGTCCGGGGGTTGCTCCCCAACAGCTAAGCCGCCTCGGGGAGCCGGGCTCCGTCGAGGCGGGGACGTTCGGCAGTCGCGGAGGCGGTATGATGAGGGTATCGAGCGATGGAGCATCGCTCGAAGGCGTAGGACCGCGACCTGCCCTCCTCCAAGACTCGGGATAGCGCCCCAACCTTTCGTAACGAGTGGCAGAGGAGTGCGTGTGCGGAATCGGGATCGCGACGGGGCAGCGGAGAAGCGTGCGGAGCGGGTCGGGTGGCGTCCGCGACAGGCCAGCCAGTTCTCGCGGAGCATGGACGAGCGCCTGCGGGAGATGAACGAGCGGGCGGGCGCACTGGACGTACGCCTGCGACGCCACGCGGAGGCGAACGCGAACTGGCACAGGAAGTGGGACGGCTCCCGCTCGTAGGGAGGAGCTAGGGGTCCTTCGCCGCCCCATCAGCCGGCCACCGGAGGGACGCGCATCCGGTGGCCGGCTCCTCCTACGAGCGCCTCTCTTTCGAGGCGATCCAGCCGTCCCGCCTCTCCTTGAGCCACGTCGTCCGCGACCTGTTGGCGGCGACCCTGGACGGCATGTCCTCCTGCGAGAGCTCCTCGACGTGCTTGTAGGAGACCGCCCCGTTCTTCATCACGGACACCATCCCCTGCTCCGCCTGCCTCCGGTCTTCGTGGGCGAGACGCTGCAGCGCCGCCGCCGACTCCCCGGGGAGCGGTTCGCCCAGGGACCGGCCGAGCTGACCGTTCTTGCGGAGCTCCAGTTCCCGCAGCTCCGTCCGCACGAACTGCTCCCAGTCCGCCTCTCGCTGGGCCCGGTCGCGCTCCCGCCTCTGAGCCTGCTTGCGCTCCTCGACCCGGTCCGGCGCGAGGGGCTCCGGCCGGTGGTCCGGCCTCTCGTCGCGCAGTTCCCCGAGCCCCTGGCGCGCCCCGGGCTTCGGGATCTCCTCGACCGTGCCTCCGGTCCGTTCGGCGCGGAGCCCGGCCTGGCGCGTCGATACCTCGACCGCCACCCGTTGCTTCTCGTGCATAGCCTCTTCCTCTCCGAGGGTAGCCCTCGTCGGCAAAACATTCGGGCCGGCGAGGCCACTCCCGTAGAGAGTTGGCGATCGCCGGCCCGATCGGCGGACGCTGGTCGTGTCCCAGCGCCGGTGCTTTGTCCTGTTGGTTTGTCCTCTCGTGCATCCGTCCTCGCCCCACCATAGGGGCGCAACACCGTAATTGTACCCCGGATTGCTAACAGCGAGCCCGCCGCCGGAAGCCGGGCCGTAGATAGAGCGCCCGACTCCCCCCAGCGACCTGTCCAGCAGCTTCTCGGGAGGCCCCCGGACGAAGCCCTCCGGATGGTCACGCTCTTACAGGAGGTCTCGCGCCTCGATGGGGAGGCCGTGCGGGAGCTTGCGGAGCAGGAGCACGCCGTGCTCGCCGTCGACCTCGTAGTCTTCGGACGAGAGATCCAGGACGCGGGCCGCCCTCTCCGGCTGCAGGACGTACCACTCGTCCCCGACGGGTCTGTAGGACTTCAGCGCGGCCACGAAGCGCCCGGAGCCCTGCGCGCGGAGGTTGCCGCCGAACTCCCTCTCGTACTCGCCCACGGAGTAGAGGTGCATCTTCATGTCCTCGTCGTTCTCCAGGCTCGTCCGCTTGTAGAACTCGTGCGGGTCGATCGCGGCCCTCTGCTCCGAGCTCCCCGAGAGGCCCTCGGAGCTGTCCACGCGCTCGCCGCCGCGCCGCTTCACGGAGGCGAGGTAGAGCGCGCCGGCGATCGCCCCCAGGACCAGGAGCGCCACAAGCACGAGCTCGAAGGTAAAAACTTGGCCGAAATTCATGCGACATCACTCTCCGTCCGTCGCGTCCTCTTACCGTTCGTTACCTACCCGATTCGGGCCGATATATGCGGCGGCACGGGGCGTAGGCCGCTCCGCCGGAGGGTCTTCGGGGGCTTACCGGCGGCGGCGCGGGTCGAGGGCGTCGCGCAGCCCGTCGCCGATAAAGTTCACCGAGAGGACGCTCAGGGCGATGGCGATGCCGGGGAAGACGATCGCGTGCTGCCCCTCGACGAAGACGCCGAAGCCCGAGCGGAAGGCGTCGGTGAGCATCGCGCCCCACTCGGGCGTGGGCGCCCTGGCCCCGAGGCCGAGGAAAGAGAGCGCCGCGACGTCCAGGATCGCCGTCGCGAGCGTCAGGGTCGCCTGCACTATGAGGGGGGCGGTGCTGTTCGGCAGGATCGCCGAGGCGACGATGCGCGTGTTCGAGGCGCCCAGAGCCCGTTCCGCCTCCACGTAGTCGCGCTCGCGGACGCTTATCACCGAAGAGCGCACGACGCGCGCGATCTGGGGCACGTTCACTATCCCGACCGCGAGCAGCGCGTTCGTCAGCCCCTGCCCCAGCACCGTCACGATCACTATCGCGAGCAGGATGCTCGGGAAGGCGAGCAGGACGTCCATGATCCGCATCAAGACCGAGTCGATCCAGCGCCCCGCGTAGCCGGCCGTTACCCCGACGAGCGTCCCCACGACCGTCGCGAACGCCACCGCCGCGAGCCCGGCGGTCAGCGAGATCCTGGCGCCGTAGATTATCCGCGAGAGGATGTCCCGGCCGAGCTCGTCCTGGCCCAGAGGGTGGGCGGCCGAGGGCCCGGCGAACTTCTCCGTCAGGTTCTGCCCCGCGATGGGGTCGTACGGGGCGAGCAGGGGCGCGAAGAGGGCCATGAGGACGAAGAGCGCCATCACGACCGTCCCGAAGACGGCGAGCTTGTTGCCCAGGAAGGCCTGCCTGAAGTCGCCCCACCGCGTGCGGGCACGCACCGTCTCCGGGGTGGCGAGCTCCGGGCCGCCCATCGGGCCGCCTCCCGAGCCCTTCGGTATCCTCGCCTCGGCCACCCTAGTACCTCACGCGCGGGTCGAGGACCGCGTAGAGGAGGTCCACCGCCAGGTTCACGAGCACGAAGAACGTCGCGCCGTAGAGGACTACGCCCTGGATCATGGCGTAGTCTCGCCGGTAGATGGATTCGAGCGCGATCTGGCCGATGCCGCCCCACCCGAAGATCGTCTCCGTGAGGACCGCCCCGCCCATCAGGAGCCCGAACTGCAGCCCTATGACGGTGACGGTCGGGAGCATGGCGTTCCTCAGCGCGTGGCGGAAGACGACCCGGGCCGGCAGCACGCCCTTCGCGTGCGCCGTCCGGATGTAATCCTCCCCCATCACCTCCAGCATGCTGCTCCTCGTCATGCGCGTGACCACCGCCATCGGGATCGTGCCGAGGGCCACCGCCGGCATTATGAGGTGCAGCAGGCCGTCCCAGAAGCCTGCGAGGTTCAGCGTCAGGAGCGAGTCCACGAGGACGAGCCCGGTGATGCTCAGGACCGGCACGTCCACCCGCCCGGGGAACGGCAGGAGCTGCAGGTTCACCGTGAAGACGACCACGAAGATCAGGGCGAGCCAGAAGATCGGCATCGAGACGCCCGTCAGGGCGACGACCGAGGTGATCCGATCGATGAGGGAGTACTGCTTGACCGCCGCGATCACCCCGACCGGTATCCCCACGACGACCGCGAAGAGGAGTGCGGCGAGCGTGAGCTCGAGCGTCGCCGGGAAGCGGTCCAGAAGCTCGGCCGTCACCGCCCGGCCCGTCACGATGGAGTCCCCGAGGTCCCCCGTCACCGCGTCCCTCAAAAAGATCAGGTACTGGGTGATAGGGTCGCGGTCGAGCCCGAGCTGCGCCCTGAGCGCCGCGACCCTCTCCGGCGTTGCCTGCTGACCGAGCAGGATCTGCGCGGGGTCCCGGGGATGGCGCGCACCATGAAGAAGACCACGATCGAGACCCCGATGAGCACGGGTATGATCTGGAGCACCCTCCGCCCGATGTAGGTCGCCAGGGCTTAATCACCCCGCCCACGTGAACCCTCACGCCGCCTCTCCCGAACCCCTCAGGCCCCGCCTCCCGAGAGCTCGACGGTGTTGAACGCCTCGCCGCCGGTCGGGCTCGGCTGGTAGCCCTGCACGCCCTCCTGGAAGCCAAGGGCGGCTCCGCGTAGGCGATCGTGGCGACGGGCGCGTCCCGGTTGACGATCTCCTGCGCCTGAAAGTAGAGGTCCCGGCGCTCGTTCTCGTCGATGGTCGAGGCTGCCCGGTTCAGGAGGTCGTCGAACTCGGGGTTCTTGTAGTAGGCGTAGTTCTGGGCGTCCTCCGGCGTCGCCGTCTTGCTCGGCAGCAAGACGTTCAGGAAGTTGTCCGGGTCGCCGTTGTCCCCCGTCCAGCCTATAAGGCACATGTCGTGGGCCCCGCGCCCGATCTCCTCGAGGTACGTCCCCCACTCCCGCGTCTCGAGCCTCGTCCGGATGCCGACCTCCTCGAGGTCCCGCTGGATCGCCTGCGCGATCCCCTTCCCGTCGGGCATGTACGGGCGCGGTATCGGCATGTACCAGAGCGTCGTCTCGAAGCCGTCGGGCATGCCCGCCTCGGCGAGAAGCTGCCTGGACCGCTCGGGTCGTAGGCGTAGGGCTCTATGGAGTCGTTGAAGAACGGCACGGTCGGCGGCATCATGTTCGAGGCGACCTCGGCCGTGTCCCGAAGAAGGCCTGCACGATCTCCTGCATGTTTATGGCGCTCACGACCGCCTGGCGGACCTGCGGGTCGTCGAACGGCGCCTTCTCCATGTTCATCGCCATGTAGCTGACGTTCAGCGGCGGCCGGGTGAGGACCTGCAAGCCCGCCTGCTCCACGCTCGGCACGTCGTCGGGGGTGAGCCCGTCGGCCCGGAGAGCTGGTTGCCGGTGAGCGCCGCCACGCGCGCGGTGTTGTCCGGGATGGAGCGGAAGACGACCCGATCCACGCTCGGACCGCCGCCCCCTCCTCGGCCGGGAGGTCGGTCCCCACCACTCCTCATTCCTCGCGAGGCGGACCTCCTGGCCCTGGTCCCAGGACTCGAACCTAAACGGCCCCGTCCCGACCGGGTTCTGCCAGAACTCCTCGACGTTCTCCCGAATGGCCTTCGGCGAGGCGATCCCGAACGGCGCCATCGCCACGTTCCTCAGGAACGGCCCTGCGGCTCCGTGAGGTTGAAGCGCACCGTCGTCTCGTCCACCGCCTCCACGCTCTCGATGACCGACTCGTCGTCGAAGCCGCCGAACATGGTGTAGTAGGAGAAATCCGCCGTCTGGCTCCCGCCGCCCGCGTGGAACTCGTTCGAGGTGTCGCGCCAGCGGTCGTAGTTGAACTTGACGGCCTCGGCGTTCAACGGCTCGCCGTCGTGGAACGTAACGCCCTCGCGCAGCGTGAACGTGTAGACGCGCCCGCCCTCCTCGGGCTCGGGGACCTCGGTGGCGAGCGCCGGGACGACGTCCGTCGTGCCGGGCGCGTAGTCGAGGAGGCCGTCGAAGATCTGGCGCGTCACGATCAGGGACTCGCCGTCGGTGACGTTGATCGGGTCGAGCCCCACGGAGTCGGCCCCGCGCCCGAAGGTGAAGGTGCTGCCGCCCTCGCCGCCTCCACCGCCTCCCTGCTGCCCCCCGCCGATGGTCTCGCCGCTCCCGCAGCCCGCCACCCCGAGGAGCGCCGCGCCCGCGAGCCCCGCCCCGCTCAGCTTGAGAAAGTCGCGGCGGTTCATGCCGCGCAGTCCCCTTATCTCCACCATGAGCGTTCCCTTCTAACCCGTTTGCCACCCACGCGCCCATCGAGCACCCACGGTCAATAGGTAACGGCAAATTAACATCGTCCCCACCCGCCGCCACGGGCCGGGCGCGGGCTAGGGCGAGACGCCGATCGGCGGGTTCTCGGCGAACCCGGGATGGCGCGGTCCATAAACACCCAGGGCTGGGCGCTGTCGCACCATATGTTCATCTGCGGCCGGAGCCACGATCGGTCGTCGAGCGTCCCGCCCCGGATCCAGAGGAGATCCGGCGTGATCGAGACGTCGCTGAGGATGGGCGAGCCGCACCCCGGACAGAACCGGCGCGTGACGGGCCACCCACTCGCCCCCACGCCCTCGTAGGCCGTGAGACGTCCTTCTATCCGCACGCTCTCCTCGGGGACGGCGACGAGGATCGAGAACGCGGAGCCCGTCTGCTTCTGGCAATCCTCGCAATGGCACAGCGCGACCAGCTCGGGCTCCGCGTCGACCGAGTAGCGAACACCGCCGCACAAGCAACCGCCAACCATGTTCGGCCTCCGAACCTTCCTCTACGGACCCCGCCGGGAACATCCTCGCACGACGACCCGAGCGCGACCCACCCGGCGACGTATTGTCACCCGAGTTACATCTTAGCTCCGGCCCGACCCTCCGGCAAGGCGACGACCCGGCGTCCGGATCTAGAAGAGGCCCGGCTCCTCGCCGCGCCGCAGGCGGTTCGCGGCGTTGTGGGCCTGACGTGTCGTCTCGGGAAGCCGGTACTTCGGGGAGCAGGCGAGCACGAGCTCGACGGCGCTCTGCGCGTCGATCCTGTTCCCGACGGAGACGAAGACGGGCGAGACGCCCTTCCTGGTCCGCACGACCTGCCCGACGACCTCGCCGCGGTGCACGAGCTCGCTCCGGCTCCCCTTCTCGACGCCCGGCTCCTCGTACTTGCCGACGAGCAGGCTCTTGGCGCACCCGATGCTCGGGACGTCCAGGAACAGCCCCAGCTGGGAGGCGAGCCCGAGCCTGCGCGGATGGGCCAGGCCGTGAGCGTCGAAGATCACCGCGTCCACCTCGGTCTCGATCGCGCGGAGCGCTCCCACCACGGGCGGTATCTCCCGGAAGGCGAGGAGCCCCGGCACGTAAGGGAACTCGAGCCTGGCCTCGTATCCCTTGACCTCGACCACTTCGAGCCCCGGGAAGGTGAGCACGACGACGGTCGCATAGCCCTCGTCGCCCTGGGTGGAGACGTCCGCCCCCGCAACGTAGCGCACGCCGGAGAGATCCAGCGGCGGCCCCTTCTCGACCCTCGGCGCGAGCTCGCCCTGCAACCGGCGCGCCTCGGCGGGCGTCAGATCGAACGGGTGCGTCACCTCGACCCTCAAAGAGATCCTCCAAAGAACGCTAAAGGAGAGAAACTGCGGGAAAAGAACCGATCCGACCGACGGGCTCTGGAGGGGGGAAACGTCCCGTCGGCCGGGGCTCGGTTAACCAGAACTATACCCTTGCCATATTACGGATACCTTGCCCCCATGTTACGATTTTGTTGCGCTAGCGAAACACTTTGGTTACGGATTCCGCTCCTGCTGTGTTTGTCGTCGCTCCCGGCGCCTCAGAGGCTCAACCTCACCCTACGGTTCAGGGTACCACGGGTACAGGCCGCACGGGGTTTCGCGGCCCGCATCAGGCGACGGTGACCCGGATCGTGTGGTATCCGGTGGCGCCCGAGGGGTGTGGGGGGGTCGGCTCCTCGGTCTGGGTCTCGCCCTCGCCGTCCGTCGCGCGGACCTTGATGGTGTGCTCGCCGGGCTCGGCGTCCCAGTCGTAGACGTACTGGCGCCAGGTGTCGGGGTCGAGCTGGGCGGCGAGGCGCGCCTCGTTCCAGGTCTCGCCGTCGTCCGTGGAGACCTCGACCTTGTCGATGCCCTTGTGGGGGGCCCAGGCTACGCCGCCGATGGGGATGCGTCCGGCCTGCGGGCGGTCGCCGTCCTTGACCGTGTCGATGCGCGACTGGGTCTTTACCGGGCCCTCCTTCGTCCAGGTGCGCTGGATCCAGTACGCGTCGTAGTCCCAGTCCGTCAGCTCGATCTCGGTGAGCCACTTGGTCGCGGAGACGTAGCCGTAGATGCCGGGGACGACGAGGCGGACCGGGTAGCCGTGCTTGACCGGAAGCTCCGAGTCGTTCATCCCGAACGCCACGAGCGCGTCGCGGCCGTCGAGGGCGATCTCCGTCTTGAAGCCGCCCGTCCAGCCGTCCGCGCTCCTGCCGATGAGCTGCTCGGAGGCCCGCCCGATGTTCTCCCGGCTCACCCCGGCCTCCTTCAGCACGTCCGAGAGCAGGACGCCGGTCCAGCGCGCGTTCGAGACCAGCCCGCCGCCGACCTCGTTGGAGACGCAGGAGAGCGTCACGTCGGACTCGCGCGTCGGCATGTCGAGCAGATCCTTGTACGTAAAAGAGACCGGGTTCTCGACCGCGCCCTTGACGTTCAGCTTCCACCGGTCGACGTTTATGCGCGGCGAGGAGAGGACGGTGTCTATAAGGTAGAACTCGTCGTTGGGTGTCATAAGGGGCGGCATGCCGGGGACGTCGATGGAGGCCGCGGCGGGGGGAGGCGGCAGGGTCTCGTGGAGCGCCGCGCCCCCCTTGCCGCCAACCTGGATGGGTCCGGCCGCGGCCGTCTCTTCGCCGCCGCCGCCGGAGAGCGCCCGTCCCGTCCCCGCGGCGGTGAGGCCGACCACGGCCGCCGCACCGCCCAGCGCCAGAAAGTTCTTCCGGGGCACCGCGATGCCGCGGGTGGAGTGCGCCTCCCTGTGGCGGACGTTCATTATCGGTGCGTCGCGGGTCTCGCCGGCCCCGGGCGCGTCCTGGGCAGGGGCGGCCTCCCCCTTCGCCGGCGTCTCGGCGCGGAGGTCGGACATGCGGACCAGGTAGTCCGCGAACCAGGCGCCGAGGCCCAGGGCGCCCAGGATCGTGAGGATCGCCGGGATCGGGGCGATAAACGGCTCGGTGAAGGCGGCCACGAGCGCGATCGCTCCGAGCCCCACCACGCCGAGGAGGGCCGCGAGCCGCGAGCGGAGGCTGAGGACGCCGAGGAGACCGGCGACCACGAGCGAGCCCACCACCGTCGAGGCTATGAGCACGGGTATGTCGGCGGTGCCGAGCGTTTCTATCGCCTGGGTAGCGAAGCCGCCGGGCGTCAGCTCTATGATCCGCTGCGCGATGGCCAGAAACACCGACGGGACCAGGTCGTAGATTCCGTGTACGAGCTCCGCGAGCCCGAACGCCAGGATGGCCCCGACCGCGCCCGCGGCGAAAGCCCTCATCTTCCTATTCAAAGCACCACTCTCCACTCCCTGTTCGCCGGGTACGGCTCCGGCAAGACATCCGCGTTCCGTACGGACAGAGTCTACTACCGGGCCTCCGTCCGACCTCTAAAAGAGATCACGTATGGTCTACGGCGGGGGCGCGGGGCACGGATCATTCCTGCGCCCATCATCGGGGTTTCGGGCCCGGGGAGCGCCGTACCTTGACACGCCGCTCCCTTACGGCTACAAAAGCCTTACAGGCGACGACGGGAACGAGTAGGGTCGGAGAGCGTCGAGAGAGCGAGCCGGGGACGGTGGGAGCCCGGCGCGGCGTCCGGCCCGAAGATCCTCCCGGAGCCGCCGGTCCCAAAGCGAAGGGCCGCGAGGGGTTCCCCCCGTTCCCCAGGCGTTAGTAGGTCCGGCCGGGCGAGCCCGTTACAGCGAGTACGCGAGAGGTCCGGGGAGTCCCGGACAAGTGGGGTGGTACCGCGAGGGTTCTCTACGAGGCCCCGTCCCTACGGTGGAGGAAGGAGTTGCTCCCTCCGTAGGGGCGGGGGCTATTATACGAGAGGCGTTGCGTATGGCGTTTGATGCGGTTGGATCGCGGGTGAGCTTCCCGAAGCTCGAAGAGGAGATGCTCGGGCTGTGGCGCGAGATCGGGGCTTTCGAGAAGTCCGTGGAGAGCCGTCCGGAGGACAACCCGTTCGTCTTCTACGAGGGCCCGCCGACGGCGAACGGACGGCCGGGCTTCCACCACGCCCTCGCCCGCGCCTTCAAGGACCTCGTCCCCCGCTACAAGACCATGCAGGGCTTCCGGGTCGAGCGCAAGGGCGGCTGGGACTGCCACGGCCTCCCCGTCGAGCTCCAGGTCGAGAAGGAGCTCGGGCTCTCCGGCAAGGGCGACGTGGAGAGATACGGCATAGAAGAGTTCAACCGCCTCTGCCGCGAGTCCGTCTTCCGCTACGTCGAGGAGTGGCGCGAGATGAGCGCCCGCCTCGGCTTCTGGGTGGACATGGACGACGCCTACTGGACCCTGAACAACTCCTACATCGAGAGCGTTTGGTGGGCCCTCAAGACCCTGCACGAGCGCGACCTCCTCTACGAGGGCTACAAGGTCACGGCCCACTGCCCGCGCGACCAGACCTCCCTCTCCTCCGCCGAGGTCGCGATGGGCTACGAGACCGTCACCGACCCGAGCGTCTACGCGAAGCTCCCGCTCGTCGACGACCCGGAGACCTCGCTCCTGATCTGGACGACCACCCCCTGGACCCTCGTCTCGAACACCGCCGTCGCGGCGAGCCCGGAGGTCGAGTACGCGACCGTGCGGACCGGCGGCGAGAAGCTGATCCTGGCGCGCGAGCTCGTCGGGAAGGCCCTCGGCGAGGGCGAGCACGAGGTCCTGGAGACGAGGAGCGGGCGCGAGCTCGAGGGGACGAAGTACCGCCGCCCGTTCGAGTACGTCCCCGTCGAGGAGTCGCCGAACCTCTTCACGGTCGTCCTCGGCGACCACGTGACGACGACGGAGGGGACGGGGCTCGTGCACACGGCCCCCGCCTACGGCGAGGACGACGCGAGGATGGGGAGGCGTTACGGCCTGCCGACGATCCACCCCGTCAAGCCGGACGGCGCCTTCGACGAGCGCGTGGGCGAGTTCGCCGGCGTCTTCGTGAAGGAGGCGGACCCCGGCCTCGTCGAGGAGCTCCGGGAGACGGGCTTCCTCTACCGGGCCGAGGACTACGAGCACTCCTACCCCCACTGCTGGCGCTGCGGCACCCCGCTCCTGTACTACGCCAAAAAGGCCTGGTACGCGCGGACGACGGCCGTCCTCGACGACCTGCTGCGGGAGAACGAGGGCATAAACTGGGTCCCCGAGCACGTAAAGTGGGGCCGCTTCGGCGACTGGCTGCGCAACAACGTCGACTGGGCCCTCTCCCGCGAGCGCTACTGGGGGACCCCGCTGCCGGTGTGGCGCTGCGAGGAGGGCCACGTCACCGTCGTCGGGAGCGTCGCGGAGCTTGGGGAGAGGGCCACGGGCCCCGTCCCCGACGACCTGCACCGCCCCTATATAGACGACGTACGGGTGAGGTGCTCCGGGTGCGAGCGGGAGGCGACGCGCGTCCCCGAGGTTTTGGACGCCTGGTTCGACTCCGGGAGCATGCCGTTCGCCCAGCAGCACTACCCGTTCGACGAGACGGAGGAGGGCTTCGAGCGCCACTTCCCGGCGGACTTTATCTCCGAGGGGGTGGACCAGACGCGGGGCTGGTTCTACTCGCTGCTCGCCGCCTCGACGATGCTCTTCGGCAGGAGCCCGTACAAGACCTGCATGGTCCTCGGACACGTCCTCGACTCCGAGGGCAAGAAGATGAGCAAGAGCCGGGGGAACATCGTGGACCCGTGGGAGGTCTTCGGGGAGCAGGGCGCGGATGCGCTTCGGTGGGCGCTCTACACGGCGACGAGCCCCGGCAACCCCCGCCGCTTCTCCCGCGAGCAGGTCGACGAGGCGGTCCGAAAGCACCTCCTCACCCTCTGGAACACCTACTCCTTCTTCGTCACCTACGCCCGGATAGACGGCTTCGACCCCGCGCGCGACTACGTCGAGCCCGAGAACCGGAGCCTCATGGACCGCTGGGCGCTCTCGGAGCTCCAGCTCACGGTCCGCGCCGTGACCGAGAAGATGGACGCCTACGACGTTACGGCGGCGGGACGGGCGCTCGGTGAGTTCGTGGACGAGCTCTCGAACTGGTACGTGAGGCGCAGTAGGCGGCGCTTCTGGAAGGCCGAGGACGACGGCGACAAGAAGGCCGCCCACTCCACCCTCTACGAGTGCCTGACGGCGGTAGCGAAGCTCTCCGCGCCCTTCACCCCGTTCGTCGCGGAGGCCATCTACCAGAACCTCGTGGTGAACGCGGACGCCGGGGCACCGGAGAGCGTGCACCTGGCGGACTGGCCGAAGGTCGACGAGGGCCTCGTGGACGAGGGGCTCTCCCGGCGGATGGCGGCGGCGCGGAGGGTCGTGACCCTGGGCAGGGCGGCGAGGAACGCGGCGGCGATCAAGACGCGCCAGCCCCTGCGCGAGGTCGTGGTCGTGCAGGAGGAAGGGGACGGGGAGCTCCGAAAGGGCGTCGAGGCGCTCGCGCCGATCGTGCTCGACGAGCTGAACGTCAAGGAGCTCCGGTTCGGGGAGGCCGAGAGCATCCTGGCCTACGACCTGAAGCCGAACCTCGGGATCGTCGGGCCGAAGTACGGCAAGCTCGTGCCCGGCATCAGGAGGGCCTTGTCGGAGGCGCCGGTCGAGGTCGGGGCCCGGGCGGCGGCGGGGGAGAGCGTCTCCGTCGAGGTGGACGGCGAGCGGGTGGAGCTCTCGCCCGAGGAGCTCCTGGTGGAGCCCAGGGAGCGGGAGGGGTACGCGCTGGTGCGCGAGGGCGACCTCGCCGTCGCCCTGAAGACGGAGCTCGACGACGAGCTCGTGGACGAGGGGCTCGTGCGGGAGCTCGTGCACAAGGTCCAGACCCTGAGGAGGGAGAAGGGGTTCGAGATCGAGGACACCGTCTCGGTGGAGCTCGGCGGGAGCGCCCGCGTCAACCGCCTCCTCGAGGGTGCCTGGGGCGACTACTTCAAGAGCGAGGTCCTGGCCCGGGACCTCAAGCTGGACGGCGAGGCGGACGGCTCCCCCGACGGCGCGGAGAGCATGAGCGTCGAGGGCGAGAAGCTCCGGGTCAGGGTGGAGCCCTTCGGCCCTACGGGGCCGAATGAGTAAAGCCCGAAAAGGGTATGATGAGGGCTTGGCGTTGTTCGACGCAGTCGGTGAGCAGAGGCGAGAGGGAGGTACGAGGTGTTCGGGAGCAGATCGCGGACGGAGAAATTGAAGAGGGGGGCTGTCAACGGGTCTGCCCTTGCCGCCGCCTACGCGGGGGCGAGGCCGGTCGCCGAGAGGCTCCTCTACGACGACGACCTCAGGGACAACATCCGCGTCCTGATCGAGTCTTCCCGCAAGGTCTTGGACGAGCTCTCCGACGAGAGCCCGCAGGAGATCGTGGCGAGGCTCTGGGACGACGACAAGGTCCGCGACCAGGTCGAGTCGGCGGTCGGCGCCATCCAGGAGGGCTCGAAGAGGGTGCGCGGCGAGAAGGTACGCAAGAGGGGCGGCGGCTCCGGGAGGCTCCTGCTGGTCCTGGCCGCCGGCGCGGGCTTCCTCTTCCTGAGCCCGAGGACCGGCCCCCAGGCCCGCCGCATCGCCGGCGACATCTTCAAGGCCCTCAGGTCCGGCTAGACCCCGAGCTAGCGACAAAGAAACAGAGGCCCCGCTCTTATCGAGCGGGGCCTCTGCCTTTTAGTACAGGGGCTTGAAGGTCGGGCAGAGCAGGTCGACCACCCGATCGAAGGCCCTGGCGCCCTCCCGGCCCCCGGCCGCCTCGACGAAGCGGCCCCGGAGCGCGGCGAGCCCCGCCATGACCTCGGTGCGCGCCCTCTCCGCCCTGTTGCGGGCGCTCTCGCTCGGGATGCCGGCCTTCTCCAGGCGCTCGGCGCGCTCCCCGAGCCGTTCGGCTCGCTCGAGGTTTGTGGCCTGGGACCGGAGGTACTCCCGGATCATGCCGGCCGCCCGGGACTCGAGCACGGGCGGTACGGCCTCTCCTTCGCGGGGCGTCCCGGCGCGGCCGCGCAGCGCGGAGCTCGCCCGCGGCGGCAGGAGCCTGCGGGGGATCCAGGACCGGAGAGATCTGAAAAACGGTAAACTGCTCTCACTCATGGGCCATATTCTAGAACTCAGGGCATCGATCGTTGTGATAACCCTCTCACTGCTGCTCGTGGCCGGTTGCTCCGCCTCCGGCGGCCCTCGCGAGCAGGCCAACGAGGCCATCGCCGAGGCGAACGAGACGGTCGCCGAGCACGACCGGCTCTTCGAGGAGGCCCGCCAGACCTACGAGGGCGCCAGGGAGGCGATCGAGGCCGGGGAGGACCCGGAGGCGCAGGCCGAGCGGGTCGCCGAGGCGCGCGGGACGCTGACCGAGGCCCGGGCCAGGCTCGAAGAGGCGCGGGAGCCGCTCTTGGGGGTCCAAAACCTCGACGTCGAGCCGGAGATCAAGGACTACGCGGGGCTCGTCGCGGAGGCGATGGACGCCCAGCTCGAGGCCGAGGCCGCGGAGATAGAGTTCTACGAGATCCTGGAGTCCGACCCCATACTCAGGGGCGACCGCGAGCAGGCGCTCGACACGCTCTCCGAGGTCGAAGAGAGCTACGAGAGGGCCGAGGCCTCCTACGCGAGGTCCCGCGAGGTCGCCGACGCGAACCCCGAGCTTATAGGGGGGTAGCGGGCCGGCGCCCCCTAGAGGGGCTGGCAGGTCGGGCAGACGTGCGTGCCGCGCCCGGCGACGCGAAGCTTTGTTATCTCCGTGCCGCAGACGGGGCAGGGCTCCCCGGCGTGGGTGAAGACCTTCAACTGGTGCTGAAACTTGCCGGTCTCTCCGAAGGCGTCGTGGTAGGAGTCGAAGGTCGTACCCCGAAGCTCGATGGCGCGGGACAGGATGTCGCGGCTGGCGCGGTGGATCGCTTCGATCTCCGTCTCCGTCAGCGTGTTCGCCTTGCGCGTGGGGTGTACCCCGGCCTCGAAGAGCACCTCGTCGACGTAGATGTTGCCGAGGCCGGCGATCATCGACTGGTCCAGGAGCAGGCCCTTTATGGCGGCCTTGCGCGAAAAGATACCGCGCAGGTACTCCACGGTGAAGTCCTCGGAGAAGGGGTCGGGGCCGAGGCGTTCGATCAGGGGGTGCCCCTCCACCCCGTCCGGGTCGTAGAGGTCGAAGTAGCCCAGCCAGAGCCGGGTGAAGGCGAGGACCAGCGGCTCCTCGCCGCCGAACTCCACGACGGCGGTGTGGATCTTGTCGGGCTCCCGCCACCCGGGGAGGCGGAGGACGCGCCCGGAGATGACGAGGTGCACGAGCCCCACCACGTCGCCGAAGTCGAGGGTGATGATCTTGCCGCGCCGCCCCGTCCCCTCGAGCGTCTTCCCGACGAGCTTCTCCCCGAAGTCGGCCACGCCCGCGTTCGAGACGTCGTCGCGGGAGATGGCCGCACGGGTGACCTCCCTCCCCCCGGCGAGGGAGCGGACGTCCTCCGCGATGACCGTGACCTCTGGCAGCTCGGGCACTAGACCTCCTCCCCGACGAGCTCCCCGACGAAGCGGGCGACCCCATCCTCGTGCACCGGGGGCGCCACCCTGTCGGCGGCGGCCCGGACCTCGCCGTCCATCGGGCCGACCGCGACCCCGCAACCGGCGAAGCGGAGCATGTCTATGTCGTTGTCCGCGTCGCCGAAGGCGAGGGTGCGCCCGGGCTCTATCCCCCATCGCTCGCACAGAAACTTCAGGCCCTCGGACTTGGTGCCGAGGAGCCCCCCGACCTCGACGTAATGCGGGAGGCTGCGGGTGACGTGCAGACGGCCCGCGAAGGCGTCCTTGGCCTCCCCGAGCCAGCGCGGGACGTCGCGCGGGTGATCGACGATCACGAGCTTCGTCGGGTCCTCCGTCGCGTCTTCGCGCAGCCAGCGGGCCGGCGACTCGACGATCCGCACGTCCGGCTCCCTGTAAGAGACGTGCTTCATGGCGGCCGAGGTCTCGGGGGAGATGATTATCCCGCCGTCGGTGAAGACGCGGGCGTGGAGGCCGCGTTCGGCCGCCCACTCCAAGACTTCCAGGCTGACGTCCCTGGGGATCTTGCGGTGGAGGAGCGTCTCGCCGTTCATCCTGCGCACCATCGAGCCGCCGTAGCAGACGACAGGGTCGTCGCCGCCGAAGCCGAGCTTCTCGGCGTGCTCGTAGGCCCCCTCGAAGCGGCGGCCCGTCGCCACCACGAGCCTCATCCCCCGCCGCCTGAGCGCCTCGAAGGCCTTCACGGTGGCCGGCGTGATCGTGAGGTCCCGCCTGAGGACCGTACCGTCGAGGTCGAAGGCGCCCAGGTCGTAGGGGAAGCCGCCGTTGCTCTCCGAACCTGGCCCGTCTGCCACGAGACTCCTTCCGCTCTCCTGAACGACCGGCATATTCTAGCCGGTACGTCCCCTCCCGACGGTGCGACGGTTTGCAGTAGCGGGCGCAGCCGTAGCGCCTCCTCGCCGGCGGAGCGAGCTACGCTCCGCCGGCGAGGAGGCGGAGGAAGAGCGCGAGGCGGTGCTCGGCCCAGAAGCGTTCGCTCCTCGAGGCGGAGACGAAGGCGACGTGGCCGCCGCGCGGGGGCGAGACGAGCGAGACCCAGGGGTTGTCCCGAAGCTCCGGGCGGCGCAGGGGCGCGAAGGGGACCAGGGGGTCGTCCTGGGCGTGGATCACGAGCGTCGGCACCCTTATGCGGGAGACGGAGCGGATGGCGCTGGCGCGCGCGTAGTAGTCGTCGGCGTCCCCGAAGCCGCCGTACGGCGCGGTGTAGAGCTCGTCGAAGCCGCGGACGGTGCGCGCGCGGGCGAGGTCGCGCGCGTCGTAGAGGTCGGGGAAGAGCGCCTTCTTGCGCAGGACGAGATCCCGGAGGCCGCGGGCGAAGGCCCTTTCGTAGGCGTAGTTGGAGGGCCGCTCCAGGTTCGCGACGGTCCGCGCGAGGTCGAGGGCGGGCGAGACGGCGCAGACGCCGAGGAGCGACGGCGGCGCGTCCTCCCCCATCTCCCCGGCCATCTTGAGGGCCAGGTTGCCGCCCATGGAGAAGCCCGCGACGAGGATGCGCGAGAGCCCCTCCCGCGCCAGCTCCCCCACGACGGCGGCGAGGTCGCCGGACATGCCGCTGTGGTAGAGCGTCGGCGTGAGGGCCTCGGTGCCGCCGCAGTTGCGCTGGTTCAGGCGCACCACGCTGGCCCCCGCCGCGTGGGCGAGGCGCGCGGCGCCGACGACGTAGGGGGCGTCCGCCGAGCCCCCGAGGCCGTGCACGAGGACGACGGTGGGGCGGGCCCTCCGGTCCCCGTGCCAGCGACAGCGGGCGAGGAGGCGTACCCCCGGCTCGACCTCGAAGAGGCGCGACTCGTCGCCGCGGTTCTCCTCGGCGCGGACGCGCCCCGGCCACGCCCACGCCGCGAGCGTCTGCGCGTGGCCGTTCCGCAGCAGGGGGTGCGGCCGGAAGGGGCGCGCGCGGGCTTCGCGCTCCATCGCGCGCAAGGGCTCCGCGCCCGCCCCCGGGGAGGTCTTCGAGCGATGCGGGTCCAGGCTCCAACTCCTCTCGGGGCACTGCGTCGTGGGGCGCCGTAGGACGGTAGGACGCTCCGGCTGCGTTCGAGCACGTGACTCTACCGGCGCCGGCGGCCGTCTTGCAAGGAGCGTCGTTCGGGTGCAGACTCCGCGGGAGGTGCGAGGGTTCGAGGACAAGAGCGGCCGGGGGACGGGCGGTTGAGCGGGCTCTCGCCAGCGCCCCGGCCGGAGGGAGGCGTCGGGGCATCCTCCCGGGACGGGCGCTTCGCCCCCAGCCCCACCGGGCCGCTCCACCTCGGCAACCTCAGGACGGCGCTCCTCGCGTGGCTGTTCGCGCGCTCGGCGGGGGCTCGTTTTCTCGTGCGGGTCGAGGACCTCGACCGTTCGCGCGTCCGTCCGGGGGTCGAGGAGGCCCAACTCGCGGATCTCGCCGCCCTCGGGCTCGACTGGGACGGTCCCGTCGTGCGCCAGTCCGAGCGGGGGGCGTTTTACGAGGGGGCCATCGCCCGCCTCGACGCGGGGGGGCTGCTCTACCCCTGCTACTGCACGCGCGCCGAGATCCGGGCCGCCGTCTCGGCCCCCACGGCATCGCCGCCTCGGACCGCTACCCCGGCACCTGCCGCGAGCTCTCGGCGGCCGAGCGCGCGAGGAAGGAGGCGTCGGGGCGCCCTCCCGCCCTGAGGGTGCGTGCGGAGGAGACGCGGGCGGCGTTCGAAGACGGGCTGCTCGGACGCCAGGAGGGCGAGGTCGACGACTTCGTTGTCCGGCGCAACGACGGCGCCCCGCCTACCAGCTCGCGGTCGTGGTCGACGACGCGGAGCAGGGCGTGGGCGAGGTGGTGCGCGGCGCGGACCTCGCCGACTCGACCCCGCGCCAGATCCTCCTCTACGACCTGCTCGGCCTCCCCGTCCCCCGCTACGCCCACGTCCCGCTCGTGCTCGGTCCGGACGGCCGGCGCCTCGCCAAGCGCCACGGCGCCGTGACGCTCGCCAACCGGAGGGCAACGGGCCAGACGCCGGAGAGAGTCCTCCGCTGGATGGCCCTCTCGCTCGGCCTCGCCGAGCCCGGGGAGAGACCGGGCCTCACGGACCTTTTGGCCCGCTTCGACCCGGCCCGGCTGCCGCAGGAGCCGACGGTCTGGGACCCGACGTCCGCGGCATAGCCGCCCCCCCTCGAACCCGCTATGGGCTACCCGAGCGCGGCGATCGTTACCGAAGTGCCAGAGCGGCGGGAGCGCCGGCGTCTCTTACCGGCTCGTTTCCCTGCGGAGCTACCTATCCAGAGACCATGCTTCTATGCGGCGTAGGGTCGGGCCCAGATTGGTCTCCTCGTAGTCGAGGTGTGAGAGCAGGTGCTCGGAGAGCCCGCGCAGCCTGGACGCGAGGTCGGCGCGGGCCCCTTCGTCGTCGCCGATCCTCCGGACCGCTTCCTCCACGCTGTCGAGGTACCGGGAGACGAGCTCGTGGTCGGCCTCCAACCTGTCGATTACGGGGTCTAGCTCCGGGTTCAGGCCGCGCAGCGCGGGGAACCAGTGGGCGTCCTCGTGGTTGTGGTGCAGGTGGACGAAGTAGCAGTACTGCATGCAACTCTCCCGCAGCCGCCACAGCAGGCTCGTGGACTTGAGCTCCTCCACGCGCGCCCTGATCCCCTCGGCCGGCGCCCCTCCGTTGACCTCCTCGACGAGCGCCGCGACCGAGTCCAGGCTCTGGCGGATCATGCCGTGGATAAACAGCAACTCCTCGTAGAGCGCCTCCCCCCGCGGATGCGTCGCCCCCTCGTTGACCATCGACATAACAACCCCTCCGTAACATCCCGGCATCTCGGCGGCACACCGACCTTCGGTGTTCGCCGGCTGCAGCCCGACGCGCCGGCGTCGAAGAAGGGCGCGAGCACCCGGCCCCCTTCGATCCCACATAGAGTACGGCATTCCGCCGCCGAGGACGAGGGCGATCTCGTCGCAGCTTACGCGCGGGGCGGACACGAGCCGGGGTTTTCCTTCTTGTGCTTTTGGGCACATAACTCTCGGGGAAGCTCGAGGGAAGGAGGCAAGCCAGATGCAGACGAACATCGAGAGCGTGTTGTTTATCGACAGCGGGTTGCTGAGCGGTTTGGAGGCCATGAGCGAGTTGAGGGAGCTGCTGGACGAGCTCTACGGCGACCTTGCTTGACGAGGCTTGAGCCTGCGGGGGCGAGGCAGGGCGTGAATGCTCGCCTCCCCTCGCTCCCGTCGGCGGCATACGGCACGAAGCGTCGGTGTCGAGCACCGATCGGGTGCCGTAAACCGAGGCAGAGCCCAGATCCTTCGCGATGTAACTGGAGAGGCGCTCCCTTCTCGGTTCGGTTAGGAGCCTCTCAGCCCCTCTCTCAACCAATACATCTGCAGGTACATGGCTCCCAACAAGCTCTTGAAGTTCCAATGCGCAGTAACCCCGGAAGGGTCGCGGGCTCCATCCTCGACACTGAGAGCAGAGCTGCAATAGTTACTCACCATATGCTGCACCTCATCGGCCACGGTTTCGAGGGCGTGGCAAAGGTAAACCCCGCCGTAGATAGACGGCAGCCCGTACAGTTTGGCGAGACGACATAAATAACATGCGGTGATTCCTCTACAACTTGGTGACGGCTTCCTCTAAGATGTGAAGTTCCTGGGGAGGCGAACAGGAGGCGGAGGGGTGGTTTCGTGGAGGTCATAGAGAACCCTGTCCTTAACTCACCCTTCAAGGAACCTACGAGGCATCTCCGCTTCTCGGATGAAGGTATAACCATCAAGATCGTGGAGACCATTTGCGAAAAACCGGTTAATCCATGAGCCTTGGACGGTCCAAACAGCGTATTGCCGACCACGGAGAGGTGTTCACGCCCGCTTGGATGGTCGAGGCGATGCTAGACCTCGTGAAGGACGAAGCCGAGCGCATCGACTCCCGCGTTCTGGAGCCGGCGTGCGGAAGCGGGAACTTCCTCGTCCAGGTCCTGCGGCGAAAGCTCGCGGGAGTCGAGCTGAAGTTCGGGAAGGCCGATTTCGAGAAGCGGCACTACGCCCTTCTCGCATTGATGTGCACATACGGGATAGAGCTGCTGGCGGACAACGTCACGGAATGCCGCGCGAACCTGCTGGAGATCCTCGCCAAGTGCTTGCATCTGGACGCGTCGGACGATCTCTACCGCGCGGCGTCCTACGTGCTCGCGCAGAACCTCGTGCACGGCGACGCGCTCGCCATGCAAACGCACGACCGCCGGCCGATCACCTTCGCTGAGTGGGGGTATTTGGGCAAAGGCAAGTTCCAGCGGCGCGACTTCCGCCTCGACATTCTGACGCAATCGGCGGCCTTCAGCGCCGAGGATTCGCTCTTCGCCCACCTGGGCAAGCACGAAATCTTTGCGCCTACGAAAACCTACCCGTCGATGACGGTGCGGGATCTGGCCGACGCGTCCGGTAAGTGCCCGGAGGAACACGAATGAGTATGCAAGCCAGCTTTGCACTTCGTGGCCGCAACCCCGACGTGCTGACGTGCATCGCCAACCTCTCCAACGACGAGGTCTTCACGCCGCCCGAGTTCGCGAACCGGATGCTTGACACGCTGGCCGAGGCGTGGGCGGCGGACCACGGCGGCGCAAACCTCTGGGCGGACCCCTCGGTGCGGTTCTTCGACCCGTGCACGAAATCGGGCGTCTTCTTGCGCGAGATCACGCACCGCCTGACCGAGGGACTGGCCGACGAGATACCGAACCTCAATGAGCGCGTGGATCACATCCTAGCGCAGCAGGTGTTCGGCGTCGCTATCACACAGGTCACTGCGCTGCTGGCCCGTCGCAGCGTCTACTGCTCGAAGCACGCCAACGGCGAGCACTCCATCGCCCGTTCCTTCGACGACGCAATCGGCAACATCCGGTTCGATCGCACCGAGCACACGTGGTTGGATGGCAAATGCAGGTACTGCGGGGCAAGCCAGAAGACCCTCGACAGGGGCGAAGGCTTGGAGACCCACGCCTATGCGTTCATTCACACCGACGACATCAAGGCGCGCGGCGCCGAGATATTTGGGAGAGATATGCAGTTTGACGTCATCATAGGTAATCCACCATACCAGTTGAAGGACGGTGGGCACGGCACAAGCGCGGCGCCAATTTACCAGTTATTCGTGGAGAAGGCGCTAGGTCTCGATCCGCGTTTCGCGGTGTTCGTGACGCCTTCGCGGTGGATGGCGGGGGGGAAGGGGCTCGACAGGTATCGGGAGCGGATGCTTTCCGACAAGCGCCTGCGCAACATCGTTGACTTCCCAAAGCTCTATGAGGGCTTCCCGGGCGTGAAGATTCGCGGCGGCATCTCTTACTTCTTGTGGGATCGCGATCACGAAGGCCCGTGCACCGTGCAAACATTCTGGGACGGCAAGCCGACCGGGCCGACGGTCACCCGCCACCTCGATGCCTACGACATCCTCGTGCGGCGCAACGAGGCCGTGCCGATTCTGGAGAAAGTTAGAGCTAGAGGTGAGCCCACACTCGATGCCCGCGTCTCTAGCCGAAAGCCTTTCGGACTCGCTACGAACTTCAAGGGCAAGACGTCTCCGTCAGGTCTGCCCGTACCCATACGGCTTTTTGCCAATCAGCGGGTAGCTTGGGTTGCCCGCAAGGAAATTCCGATCAACACTGAGTGGATCGACAAGTGGAAGGTCCTGATGACGGCGGTGCAAGGGACGAGCGCCGCCGTTGAGACCAAGTTTCTCAGTAAGCCCATCATTGCGGAGCCCGGCACCGCGTGCACAGAGACCTACCTCGTGGCTGGCCACTTCGATACCGAAGTCGAAGCCGGGAACTACGCGAGATACCTCCGCACGCGGTTCGTCCGGTTCCTCGTCTCGCTCCGCAAGGCGACGCAGCACGCGACACGTGACGTATACGCCTTCGTTCCTGATCTACTGCTTGACCAAGAGTGGACGGACGCCAAGCTCTATAAGCGGTATGGGCTGAACGAGGAGGAAATCGCCTTTATCGAGTCGCAAGTCGCCGAGCACGACGACACCCTTTTCGATGAAGCAGCCCCCGCCAATGATGACGGCGAATAAGCCCACCATCGAGGAAGTTCTCGCTCCCAAACCTGAAGTTCGGCCGCGCATCTACGCCTACGCTATAGGCGACGCCGCGCACGCGGGCCTGCTCAAGGTGGGCCAGACGACGCGCAACGTGAAGCGGCGGGTCGCCGAGCAGCTCAAGACGGCCGCGATCACGAACTACCGGATCGAACTGGACGATCCCGCCGAGCGCGACGACGGCACGCCGATCACGGACCACGAGGTGCGCGCGGCGCTCCGGAAGAAGGGCTTCGCGAACCCCCAGCTGGAGTGGATGCGCTGCTCGGTCGCCGACGTGAGGACGGTGCTCACCGAGCTCCGCACCGGCAAGCCGCTCACCGGCACGCACCACGAGACGTTCCCGATGCGCCGGGAGCAGGCGGAGGCCGTCGAGAAGACGGACGCCTACTTCCGCTCGATCTGGCAGGAGGATTCGGACGCCGTCCCGCGCTTCCTCTGGAACGCGAAGATGCGCTTCGGCAAGACGTTCACCGCGTACCAACTCGCCCGGAGGCTCGGCGCTCGGCGCGTGCTCGTGGTCACGTTCAAGCCCGCCGTAGAGGACGCGTGGCAGACCGACCTCGAATCGCACGTGGACTTCGACGGGTGGCAGTACCACTCCCGCGCCACCGGCGCTGACCCCACCGCCGCCGACCCCGCACGCCCGCTCGTGTACTTCGGCTCGTTCCAGGACCTGCTCGGGCGGGACGCGGCCGGCAACATCAAGGCGAAGAACGAGTGGCTCCACGCCATCAACTGGGACCTTGTGGTGTTCGACGAATACCACTTCGGCGCGTGGCGCGAGACCGCGAAGGAGCTGTTCGAGGGCGAGGACGACGCGGTGGCGAAGAAAGAGGCGAAGGTGGAGTATGCGCCCGAACTGGACGTGGTGAACGAAGACCTCGGCACGCTCTCCGCAAACGAGACCGAGTTCTTGCCCATCACCACGCGGGCCTACCTCTACCTCTCGGGCACGCCGTTCCGCGCGCTCGCCACCGGCGAGTTTATCGAGGAGCAGATCTTCAACTGGACCTACACGGACGAGCAGCGCGCCAAAGAGACATTCGCCGCCGGGCACCCCGGTGAGCGAAACCCCTACGGCGCGCTCCCACAGCTGCGCCTGCTCACCTACCAGATGCCCGGCGAGCTGCTCGCGATCGCGAGCGCCGGAGAGTTCGACGAGTTCGACCTCAACGCCTTCTTCGAGGCATCAGGGACGGGGGCCAATGCGCAGTTCAAGCACAAGAGCGACGTCCAGAAGTGGCTGGACATCCTCCGCGGCGCGTACATGCCCACGGCAGTCGAGTACCTGAAGACGAGCACGCGGCCACCGTTTCCGTATTCGGACGTGCGCCTGCTGCCCTACCTCCAGCACTCATTCTGGTTCATGCCCAACGTGGCCGCCTGCCACGCGATGGCGAACCTGCTGGCAGAGCGGCATAACACCTTCTGGCACGACTACGAGGTGGTCGTCGCCGCGGGCGCGTCGGCGGGCATCGGCCTGCACGCGCTGCCGCCTGTGCGCAAGGCCATCGGGGGCGGGTTCGACTCCAAGACCATCACGCTCTCGTGCGGCAAGCTCACCACCGGCGTCACGGTGCCGCAGTGGTCCTCCATCCTGATGCTGCGCAACCTGAAGTCGCCCGAGACCTATTTCCAAGCGGCGTTCCGCGTGCAGTCGCCGTGGTCCATCAAGAACCCGAACGGTGACGACCCGAACGAGGAGGAGATCCTCAAACCCGTCTGCTTCGTGTTCGACTTCGCGCCCACGCGCGCGCTGCGGCAGCTCTCCGAGTACGGGATCGGGTTGTCGCCGAACGAGCCGAACCCGGAGAACGCCGTCCGGGACCTCGTGTCGTTCTTGCCCGTGCTCGCCTACGACGGCGCAAACATGACGCAGATCGACGCGGGCGGCATCCTCGACATCGCGATGGCGGGCACCTCGGCGACACTGTTAGCCCGCAAGTGGGAAAGTGCCTTGCTCGTAAACGTCGATAACGATACCCTGCGCCGCGTCCTAAACGATCCCGAGGCGACTGCCGCTGTCGAGCGCATCGAGGGCTGGCGCTCGCTGGGCGACAACATCATCGAGACCATCATCAACAAGAGCGAGAAGGTCAAGGAGCTAAAAGGGAAGGGCAAGGACCGAGACCTCACGCCCAAAGAGAAGAAGGAGCTATCGGATGAGGAGAAGGAATACAAGTCGAAGCGGAAGCAGATTCAGGAGAAGCTGATTAAGTTCGCGACGCGGATTCCGGCGTTCATGTACCTGACCGACTTCCGCGAGAACACCCTTCAGGACGTCATCACAAAGCTCGAGCCGAACCTGTTCTTGACGGTCACGGGCCTAACCGTGCAGGACTTCCACTTGCTCGTGCGGCTGAAGGTGTTCAACACCGAGCAGATGAACCAGGCGGTGTTCGCGTTCCGCCGCTACGAGGACGCCTCCCTGCGCTACACGGGCATCGAAAGCCACCACGGGCTGACGCACTACGGGCTCTACGACACCGTGGTAGCGAGGGACTGAACGGCGGCAGCTTCATCGTCCGCCGCGCCTACTTTACCGGCGCGGACAAACCGTACGAGAAGCTGAAAAAGACTCTGAAAGTGGAGATAGACGAAGCGGCTTGGGCCAGCCTGTACTCCACCGTTAGCCGTCCCTTCGATGCTCCAGAGACCGGCAAGATCGCCGTGAAAGTAATCAACCACTACGGCGACGAGGTAATCAAGGTCTGCGACGTTGGGAACGGCTCGAACGGCAGTCCCCGACAGAAGAAGGTTTGGACTGCTCCGACTTGTTGAGGCAGGGATCAACCCCGTCCGACAAAGATAAAGGAGCCGGGCGGTAAGCCCGGCTCCGGCGTAACCCTTGCAGGGCTCCCTAGTACCTGAGCCCGCTTCTAAGTACCCCAAGCAGCCTCTCTATCCCCGGCTCCAGCACGTCCCGAAGCTCCGGCTCGATCAAGGTCTCGGCCTTCCTCTCCACCCTCTCCATCATTTCCAGGATGGTCCCGAGACCATCCTGGTCGTCCTGGTTCGGCTGCGCTATCCTCTTCTCGATCAGGAGCTTACTCCTCTTGGTCCGGGCTCCGGGGTGTTCCAGCACCGCCGGGGCCATTTCTCTTCCGACAACTGTATTTTACAGTTTTGTGTGTTTTTTGTCTACTATTTGTGGTAATATTTTGTGCAGGTAGCAGTGCAAAATGTCGGGCATGGAGGTCAACGTGGAGCGGTTACGGGAGTTGAGGCGGGAGCGGGTGCTCTCGCTGCGAGAGCTCGAGGAGAGAAGCGGCGTCTCCTACAACACCATCTGGCGCATAGAGGACGGCCGGCAGGGGGCGCATCCTCGGACCGTGCGGAAACTGGGGGAAGCTCTTGGAGTAGATCCGTCGGAGCTCGTCAAGAAGGGGCAGTAGGCTATGGGCAAGCGCGGTAACGGAGAGAGGAGCGTCTACCAGCGTAAGGACGGGCGCTGGGTCGGTCAGTACCTCGTGTACCTACCAAGCGGACCGAAGTACCGCTACATCTACGCCAAGACCCGCAAGGCTGCGACGGAGAAGCTCACCAGGGCCATGGCGGACCGAAACGGCGGCATCGTCTTCGACGACGAGAACATGACGGTCTCGGACTTTCTGGACGTGTGGATCTCCGATTGCGTCAAGGACACGATCCGGGTCAGCAGCTTCGAGCGGTACAAGAGTATCGTGGAGTTGCACATCTCCCCAGCGCTCGGAAGGCTGAGGCTCAAAGCGCTCACTCCGGCGCACGTACAGGGTTTCTACCGAGGCAGGCTCGACAGTGGCCTCTCCCCGCCACGGTGCACAAAATCCACGTCGTACTCCACAAGGCACTCTCGCAAGCCGTGAAATGGTCCTTGATACCCAGGAACGTCACAGAGGCCGTCAGCGCCCGCGCCCGGCCCCGAAGGAGATGCGGCCCTCTCGGAAGAGGTCAGAAAGCTGCTTGAGGCTGCCAGAGGAGATAACCTCGAAGCCCTCTGGGTGCTCGCCGTGCACACGGGGATGAGGCAGGGAGAGATCTTGGCCTTTAAGTGGACGGACGTTGACCTCGAAGCCGGCAAGGTCAGCGTTAGACGGACCCTGACCAGGGAGAGCGGACATTATCGGCTGGGGGAACTGAAGACGAAGAGAAGCCGCCGAACGGTCAAGCTCACGAAGGCGGCCAACGAAGCTCTACGGGGCCACCTCGGACGCCAGATGGAAGAGATGGACCGGCTAGGGGACCTCTATCAGGATCAAGGTCTCGTCTTCACGACGGACAGCGGCGCTCCGTTGAACCCCTCGAACATACGCAATAGGAACTTGCGCCCTCTCACGAGAAAGGCGGCCCTCCCGCAGATCCGCTTCCACGACCTACGGCACACGTGCGCCACTCTTCTGCTCTCAAGAAACGTCCATCCAAAGATAGTCCAGGAGATGCTAGGGCACGCTACGGTGGCTATTACCCTCGATACCTATAGCCACGTGTTGCCTGGTATGGGAGATCAGGCCGCCAAAGAAATGGAGAATGCGCTTTCCTAACCTGACAATCGTGAAGCGTGTCAAGGTAAAGTCTAAGGTATCGAAAGAGAGGTGCAGGTGTTTGCTTCCGAGCTAGCTCTTGTAGAGAAATTACTTGATTGCGTACAAATAGATTCTCCCTGGGGCCCTGTAGACGTGGGCTTGGAGTTCTTTTATCAGCGCGGCAGAACAGATGTCGTGCTGATCGACAACGATAGATCTATTATAGCTCTCGAGGCCAAACTCTACAGGTGGCGCCAAGCACTACAACAGGCTTATAGAAACACCTGCTTCGCGCACCGCTCATACGTTGTTCTGCCGGAAACTACTGCATCGCTAGCTCAGCGCTACGCATCGGAGTTTCGTCGTAGAGGAGTTGGAATTTGCTATGTATCAGCGAATGGAGTTGCAATAGTGCAAGAGGCGCAGCAAAATATCCCTCTACAGCCTTGGCTGTCTGATCAAGCACTGTCGTGGGTGACGGGGGACGGGGAACTATGTCAGAGGTTCAGCTAGAGAGTATTGCCCGAGAGATTTGCCAGGTTAGAAACTATCAATTCGTTAGTCAAGTTGGAGCGGGAGCTTTCAAGGAAACGTTCCATGTGCGTCCCTCGGAGGATGCATCTCTCGCTCTTAAGGTCTTCAGACCTAAGAACACGGACGATAGAGTTCTACGGGAAATCGACGCGATGAAGCGTTGTGACCATCCCAACGTAGGCAAGTTGTTCGCAGTAGATTATTTCCATACAGAGGATCAAAAGTACTTATTCTCCATCGAGGAGTTTTTAGCCGGCGGTACGTTGACCGAACGCGTCGAACAACGGTTGTTGCCCGTCGAAGAGGTACTGAAGTTCGGTAACTCATTGATAGAAGCAGTGTCGCACATAGCATCACACGGCCTCGTTCATAGAGATCTAAAGCCAGACAATATAATGTTCAAGGAGGACCGGGAGACACCCGTAGTGGTTGACTTGGGTTTGGTTAGGGACCTCGCAGAAAGCTCACTCACGCAAACGTGGCTTATGCGGGGCCCAGGAACGCCATACTTCTCTGCTCCGGAGCAGTTGAATAACGATAAAGAACTTATCGACTGGAGAACTGATCAATTTTCGCTAGGAGTTGTCTTGTCGATATCAGTACTGGGCTACCATCCGTTTTCTGAGGAGAATGAGACAGCCGCTCAGCTGGTGGAGAGAGTAGCGAAAAGGGAATCTCCAAGCCCTCTTTTTTGGAACGACATTTCGGATCTAGGCTTGAATGCGCTCGGCAAGATGATCTCTCCTTGGCCCGTGGAGAGGTTCAGGACACCCGAGAAGTTGGCGGCGGCTTGGTCCGACCAGGGCAACGGTTCGTAGTGCCTGCCTACCACCAAATGGGACACGATTCCCGCAACCTGCTCGCTGAAGAACACTTGTCTCGTTATACGGGAGCAATACTAAGCCCCGTAAATTACGTTGAGACCGATATTAGCACTCAGATTACGACCGCTCCTGACCGTTTCGACACTATCTTTGATCCGCAGTTGTATTACCCACAGACGCTTAGGGGCGAGCTCCGACGGTGGAGCTACTTCCCGAGCGACGTAGACACGGCGGATACGGGTTTGGATACTTGGTGGAGAGATCTGGTAGACGGAATCGCGGACACCTGTGCAAACTTGCGGCCGAGTGCTGCATGTTCCCCAGCTATAGTCCCTCGTTCTTTTACGAATGAGTACTATTCCAGGCTGGTGAGAAGTGGTAACTATCTTCATGAGAGATTGGCAGGGACCGACGTTCGATCCATTCAAACACTAATAGTGGGGCTTGCTGACCTCTCAGTCCCTGGACGCGGTATAGAAATTGCCTCCATAGCTTCTCGTACGGCAGCTTCCGAGATATACATCGTAATCAGCGGGGATACCCTTCCAAGAAGGGAACTAGCTGACACAGAAGGTCTCAAAGGTGCAATGCGACTTGTATCTGCGCTGGAGGGTGCAGGATTACCGGTGCTCATGGGGTTCACATCGTCAGATATGGTGCTCTGGAAAGCTGCTGGAGCCTCTTCGTGTGCAACAGGAAAATTCTTCAACCTACGCAGATTTACTTCGTCGCGCTTTGAAGACGAAAGCGCCGGAGGCGGAGGTCAACTTCCCTACTGGTTCGAGGAATCGTTGCTGGCTTTTCTGCGGGAGCCAGACATAACAAGGATACGAGCTAGACACCCAGACATGTTAAGCGAAAGCAGCCTTAGAAATCCCTTCGGGCTAGAGATATTAGAGGGCTTGGACTCGGGTGAGGGAAGGGCATGGTTGGGTACAAGCTGGCGTCAATTTATGTACGCTTTCGCGGATCTTGAGCATCGCATCTCTCAAAGTACTGTCGACGTTCGGAGTTTTTTACATCGGGCAGAACAGAACTGGCGATTTCTTGATGATTCCTCCTTCTTTATGGATGAGATGAGGAATGATGGTACTTGGCTCCGGACCTGGCGCATAGCGGAGGCGGAGTATAGAGATCACTGATACGTTGGACTCAACGGCTGCTAGCAAACCTCTTAGAAATCCAGTTCGAGTATTTACCTGTTCACCTGTGCCATGAATCAAGTGTTGCCTAGCCCCACTGCTATCGAGGAAGAAGCGGGTTACTGTCAAGTCACTGTCGAATGCGAGAGGGGGAACGCGTACCTCAAATCACGCAGCCAACAATTTGCCTGCAAAATGACATATATTAGAAGTGGAGCCGAGGGGGATCGAACCCCTGACCTCCGCCGTGCAAGGGCGGCGCTCTCCCGGCTGAGCTACGGCCCCGGAATCGGGGTTGAGTTTACGCCGACGAGCGGGGTTCTTCAACGCCGCTTCGCGGCGCGTCCCGGCTCGGCCTGCCGCGCGGGCACCGTCTCACACTCGTGCCGCCGGGCACGCATGGAGGAACGGCGCGTATCGTCCTCTTGGGCAAGGCGGTACAATGTCCGGGCCGGTAGACCAGCAGACCAACCGAGAGGTAGGACCCATGGCCCTCTACGAATACAAGTGCTCCGACTGCGCGGAGCAGTTCGATCTCATGCGCCCCATGAGCGCGGCCGACGAGCCCGCCGAGTGCCCCGAGTGCGGCGGCGCCGAGTCTCGACGTTTGATCTCCAGCTTCGCCTCCGTTACCCCGGGTGCTTCGGCGATGAACACCAACCCGATGATGGACGCCCGCATCGCGAGCGGCAACGCCGCGAGCCGCGGCGGATGTTGCGGCGGGAGTTGCTGCGGCTAGAGATCGGCGAGACGAACCGCCCCGGATAGGGGCAGCCGGGGGGCCGCCGGAGGCGGTCCCCCAACTCGTCCTCAGGGGCATCGAGGAGTTCAATGCGGGCGAGTTCTACGAGTGCCACGAGTACCTGGAAGAGGCGTGGATGCAGGAGCCCCGCAGGGTGCGCTTCCTCTACCAGGGCATCCTCCAGGTGGGCGTCGGCTTCTACCACCTGAAGAACGGCAACTGGCGCGGCGCCACCGGCCTCCTGCGCAACGGCGCCGTCCGCCTCAAGGAGTTCGAGCCCGAGTCCCTCGGCATCGACGTCGCCCGCCTCGTCCGCGAATCCGAAACATGCCTCGGGGAGCTCGAAGCCCTCGGCAGGGAACGCGTCCGCGAGTTCGACCTGAGCAGGATCCCCAAGGTGACTTTTACCGGGCAGCAGGCGTCCTCCTGAGAGACGGAGCGTCTCGCGAGAGGTGCGAGCGACGCTCCCCCTCCCCGAGCGTAGGCGAAGAGCAGCATCCGTGGGCAACGAGGGCGGGTGGGCAGCGATGCCCGGCGGCAACCGGGGGAGGCGAACCCGGGTAGATGCGGGTTTGCCAACGTCGGTGATCGTGGTTATGTTGTGCAGGAGGGAAATCATGGCGGCGCGGGAGCAGAGAGATCGCGGTTCCGGCATCAGGAGGGCGCGTAGCCCGTGGCACGTCCCGGAGGTTTAGGGTGAGGCCCCAGGACCTCGGCATCGGCAAGCTCTTCGAGAACGTCCGCGACGCCGTGATCGTGGCGGAGGCGGGCACGGGGCGCATCGTCCTGTGGAACCGGGCGGCCACGGAGGTCTTCGGCTACGCGCCCGAGGAGGCCCTGGGGATGAGCGTCGAGGAGGTCGTCCCCGAGCGCCTCAAGGAGAGGCACAGGGCGGGCCTCTCCCGCTACCGCGACACCGGCCACGGCCCGTACATCGACTCCTATACGGTGCTGGATCTCCCCGCCGTCCGTAAGGGCGGCGAGGAGGTAAGCATAGAGCTGACGCTGAGCCCCGTCGAGCCCCTGCCGGAGTCGGAGGCCGAGGGGCGTTTCGTGCTCGCCGTCGTGCGGGACGTGACGGAGCGCAAGCGGGCCGAGGAGGCCCTGCGGACCTCCGAGGCCGAGCTGCGGGCGCTCCTCGCCGCGATGACGGACGTGATCCTGGTGCTCGACGCGGGGGGCCGCTACCTCAGGATCGCGCCCACCAACCCCTCGCTCCTGTACAGGCCCCCCGAGGAGACCATCGGCCACACGCTGCACGAGCTCTTTCCGCAGGATCAGGCCGACGTGTTCGTGAGGCACATCCGGGCGGCCCTGGAGACGGGGCAGACGGTGAGCCTCGAGTACAGCCTGCCCATCGAGGAGCACGAGGTCTGGTTCGACGGGACCGTCTCGCCGATGCAGGACGGCACGGTCCTCTTCGTCGCCCGCGACATCACCGAGAGGAAGCGGGCGGAGCGGGAGATCAGGGAGCTCAACGCGCAACTGGAGAATCGGGTGGCGGAGCGCACCGCCCGGCTGGAGGCGGCGCTCGCGGAGCTGAAGGAGAGGGAGCGGGGGCTCCGGGAGAGCAAGGAGCGCTACCAGGCGGTCGTCGAGCAGGCCGGGGAGGGCATCTTCCTCTTCGACCCCTCGACCAAGCGCATCCTCGAGGCCAACCTCGCCTTTCAGCGCATGTTCGGCTACGCCGCAGAAGAGCTGGGGCAGACGACCCTCTACGACCTCGCCCCGCAGGACCCCGAGGGCGTCGACCGCAACGTCGCGCGCGCCATGGAGCTGGGCCAGATCTGGGTCGGCGAGAGGCGCTACCGGCGTAAGGACGGCACGAGGATCGACGTGGAGGTCTCGGGGAGCGTGATCTCCTACAGCGGCAAGGAGGTCGTCTGCTCGGTCGTCCGCGACGTCACGGAGCGCAAGCGGGCGGAGGAGGCCCTGCGCGCCAGCGAGGAGCGCTTCCGTTCCCTCGTCGATCAATCCCCGCTGAGCATACAGATCCTCTCCCCGGACGGCCGGACGCTCCGGGTCAACCGCGCCTGGGAGGAGCTTTTCGGCCTGACCCTGGAGGGCATCGAGGGCTACAACCTGCTCGAGGACCCCCAGCTTGTGGAGAAGGGCGTGATGCCCTACGTCCTTCGGGGCTTCGCGGGGGAGCCCACCGAGATCCCGCCGATCGCCTACGTCCCCGACGAGACCCTCCCCGGGGCCTCCGCCTACAGGGACCAGGAGCGCTGGGTGCAAGCCTTCATCTACCCGGTCAGGGACGCCGCCGGAGAGACGCACGAGATCGTCCTGATGCACGAGGACGTCTCCGAGCGCAAGCGGGCGGAGGAGGCCTTGCGGGAGAGCGAGGAGCGCTACCGCGCGGTCGTCGAGCAGGCGGCCGAGGGGATCGTGCTGGTCGACGTCGAGACGAAGCGCATCTTCGAGACGAACGCCGTGTACGAGAGCCTGCTCGGGTACTCCCCGGACGAGATGAAGGCCCTGACCCTCTACGACATCGTGCCCTACGGCCGCGAGAGCATGGACTGCTACGTCGAGCGGGTGCTGGAGAGAAGGGTCTACGTCAGCGGCGAGAGGCGCCACCTGCGCAAGGACGGGACGCTGGTGGACGTGGAGGTGAGCGCGAGCGTCATCTCCTACGGCGGGCGCGAGGCCATGTGCGTCGTCGTCCGCGACATCACCGAGCGCAAGCGGGCCGAGGAGGCGCTGCGCGAGGCGCGGGAGGCCGAGCGGCGCAGGATCGCCCGCGACATGCACGACCAGGTGCTCTCGGATCTGGTCTACGCCCTGAGCGAGATCCAGATCCACCAGGAGCTCTACGGGCAGGGCGAGGGGGACGGCGGCCTGAACGACGCCGCGGAGGCCATGAGGCGCTCGGTCGAGGGGCTGCGCGCCGCGATCTTCGAGATGCGCCTGGACGAGACCCTGGAGAGGTCCGTCTCGTCCTCGCTCGAAGCCTTGATAGAGGTGAACCGCCGGATGGCCCGCGGGCGCTACGGCGTGCAGTTCGTCCTGGAGGAGGGCGCGGCCGAGACCATACCGCTGGAGACCGGCAAGGGGCTGGTGCGCGTGCTGCAGGAGGCCCTGAACAACGCCCGGCGCCACTCCGGAGCCAGCAACATCCGCGTGGCGTTGCGGCTCGAGGACGGGCAGGTCCTGGCGGAGGTCTCCGACGACGGGCGGGGGTTCGATCCCCGTTCCTCCGTGGGGGGCGTGGGCATGAGCTCGATGCGCGGGCGGGCGGAGGCCCTCGGCGGGCAGCTCGAGGTCGAGAGCGAGCCGGGCAAGGGCACGACGGTGCGCTTCAGGGGCCCCCTGCCCTCGTGAGCGCGGGGTAGCGGCAAGCCCACCCGCCACAAGCCGCGGACGACGGTACCCCGACGTCCATCCCCTTGCGCTCGACGCCCCGAGGCGGCAGCGGCGGGGCACCTCGATCAGGAGGGCCCGACCGGGCGCGCTCTGGAGACCATGCCTACGCTGGACGGACACGAGGTTCGACGGCGGCCACACGGTCTCGGGAGGGCGCCGTGCCCCGCGGGTTCGGTTGGTGCGTCGCGGAGCGGAGAAAGGGGTCGAGATGGCGGAGAGAGGTACCGGGCTCGGGGAGAGCGAGATCCGAGAGATCGTGCGGGACGAGGCGCGGGGGGCGTAGGAGGAGGCCCCGGCCATGGCGGATTCCGCGCCGCTAGGGTTGGCGGCCTTTGCCCTCACGACCTTCCTCCTGAGCCTCTTCAACGCCGGGCTCCTGCCCGAGGCCGGGGAGCCCGTGGTCTTCCCGCTGGCGGCCTTCTACGGCGGGCTCGCGCAGTTTGTCGCCGGGCTCTTCGAGTTCCGCAACAACGACACCTTCGGCGCCACGGCGTTCACCTCCTACGGCGCGTTCTGGCTCGCCTCCCGGGCGCTGGAGACCTTCTACGCCAACCGCATCCCGGAAGACCAGCTTCCCCTCTACGTCGGCTGGTCCCTTCTCGCCTGGGGCCTCTTCACGGCGTACGTGTGGATCGGGTCGTTAAAGGTCAGCGTCGCCGTGAACGCCGTCTTACTCCTGCTCACCGCGACGTTCGTCCTGCTGGGCATCGGCGACGTGATCGGGAGCGCCGCGATCGTACGCGCAGGCGTCTACCTGGGCCTCGTCACCACGCTGGCCGCCTGGTACGCCTCGGCGGCAGGAGTGCTCGACGACACGGTGGGGCGCACCATCCTGCCCGTCGGACACAGGTAGAGACCGAAACCTCCCAGAACCGAAGGCGCGCAAGCGCTCCCGCTCGAGCTCGGAGATCCCTATTCCCTGCGGTCCATCCTCGCGCCTCCGCGCCGGGTCGCCGCCCGGCGACTCTCCCGCAAGGGGGACTATTAGGGGGCGTAGGACCTCGCCGGGGCGTTTTGTGTGGTGGATCACCAAACGCCGTCCCGACAGGTTCTACCGTCCGCTGATGGGCAGGGGCAAGAGATCCCGATTCACCTGCGGACACGACGGACCGGCGCTCGTTCGGCAGACGGACGAGGGCTCTGTCGCCGTATGCCTGCTCTGCGACACCGTCGGCCCCCCGAGGGAGACCGCGGGGGAGGCCCGGCAAGCCCTGCAAGACCTCGCCGACGACAGGCGCGAGCAGTAGTAGCGGGGCCGCCCGCGCAGCACCACCATCTTCTCGGAATCCTGGTCCCCCGATCTAGTCGCACGTACCGGGTGCGCCCGGCCCGGGCGCTCCCGAAGAGGCTATCGCCGTCCGGGACAAACACCCACGAGGGCACGAGACCATCTTCCCATACCCTCACCCCGCAGCCGCGGATACGCTCATCTCACGGCGAGCGCTTGCGGGACCGGTCCCGACGCTTCGGATCGTGCGGGAAGCGTCCGTGGTCCATCGCCCGCTCGCGGGTCGGAGTGAGGGAAGTCGGATAGCGGGAAGGGAGAAGAGAAAGATGAGAAGGATCTCGACCATGGCGGTTCTGTCGGTGCTGATGGTGGCCCTGACGGCGACGGCGGCCTACGCGGTGACGAAGCGCGGCACGAACTACGGCGACGCCCTGTACGGCACGAACTACGCGGACACGGTCTACGGCTACGGCGGCGCCGACCTCATAAAGGGCTACGGGGGCAAGGACGTCCTGTACGGCGGCAACGAGGCCGGCTGGGGCGACAAGATCCTCGGCGGCACGGCCGACGACCGGATTCTCGGGCAGAACGGCCACGACGCCCTCTACGGCGAGGCCAACAACGACAGGCTCGACGGCGGCTACGGCGACGACCTCATCGTAGGCGGCACCGGCCAGGACACCCTCAAGGCCGGCCCCGGCGCCGACAAGATCAACGCCCAGGACGGCCAGCGCGACGTCGTAGAGCTCTGCGGCTCCGGCCCGTACGACGTCGTCTACTACGACGCGGGGCTGGACGTGCTCGTGGGCTGCATCTCGCCTCAGGGTACCGCCAGGGAGAGCGCCGGCATGAGCGCCGCCGAGGCGCGCGAGGCGACCGAGACCGACCTCTCCGCCCAGAAGCCGCCGGAGGGCCTCTTCGAGCACACAGGCAAGGTCCTCGTCGAGCACAAGGGCAAGGAGCTGCTGGTCTCCGAGAAGGACCTCAAGGGCCACGCCGGGCACGGCGACCGCATACTCGACCCGACCGGACGCTCCGACCCGGAGTAGGGAGCGCCAGGGTCCTTCGGGGGAAGAGCCGACCTCGCGCAGGAGGCCCGGGGCACCGATCGCGGTGCCCCGGGCCTCCTGCGCGCCCGGACGCGTAGAATAGTGGGAGGCGCAGGCGGGCTTCGACCACGCTCGCGAACCCCTGGAGGGACCTTCCCGAATCCCATCGGGGTCACGCGCCGGGGAAATAGAGGGTCGAGGTACGCTTCGCGGGCGTGTGACCGGCACCGGGACGTAGTCTCGCGCGCGTTGCGCGGCAGGGCGACGGAGGAGCGGAAGCTGGGAGGTGTGGGTGAGCACGGAGGGGGGCGGCATCGCCGAGGTCCGGTATGAGGCACCGGGGTGCTTCTACGGGAGCATCCTTGGCTGAGGGGCGCCCCGAGACGAACGGGGAAGGCCTACGCACGCCCGCCGAGGCCGCCCGCATCCTCCACGTCCCGCTGCGGCGCGTCCTGGAGTGGCTGGCCGCCGGAGAGATAGAGGCCGAGCAGGACCCGGTCAGCGGCCGGTGGAACATCCCCGAGAGCGCCCTGAAGGGCTCCGGGCCCGCGAAGCAGACGCAGGAGGAGCTGGCCTGGGTGTACGAGAAGGAGCGCCTCCTCGCCGAGGTGCGCGAGTGGCGCGGGCGGGCCGAGCGGGAGCGCGAGAGGGCCGAGGGGTTGCTGGGCGAGGTGGAGGGGCTGCGCAGGGAGCTCGAGGTGGAGAGGATGAGGCGCGGCCTGCGAGGCGGGACGCCCGAGGCATAGGGTGCTCCGGCCGGGTTGGGGTCAGCGCCGGTGTCGCGTCAAGCCGGCATCGGCTCCTCCTCGGCGGGGCCTGTCCCTTGTTCCCGGTTCGCGAAGAGCGGCGCCCCGACGGTCCGCTTCCGGCCGGCCGGCACGTCGGGGAGTGTTTGGGGGCCATGCCGAGGGCGACGGACGCACCGTCGGCGGATGGCTGCCGTACCCATCGCTTGTCAGGCACGACCTCTGGGTGCCCGTGCGGTGCCAGACGCTCGCGGCCTCATAACCCGCTCGGCCAGCGGCACCCGTTGCAGCAACCGCCTGGCGATGGGGGGCAGCAGTAGTTCCTTGGCGACGAGCGTGCCCGAGACCCCGCCCAGTCCCGGTCCCGGGTGCGTGCTCGCGCCGACGTGGTAGAGACCGGCGATCGGGGTCCGGTGCGAGGGCTGCCCCGCGAGAGGACGCCACAAGAAGTTCTGATCCAGCGTGAGGGAGCCCGAGTAGGGGTCCCCTCCGACCAGGTTGATGTTGGCCTCCTGCAAGTCCGCCGGGGAGAGCACCACGCGCTCCAGCAGCGCGGACTCCAGGTTGGGGACGTGGCGCGCGAGCCGGGACTGGATGCGGTCCGCGTAACGCTCCCGGAGGGATTCCGTCCAGACGCCGTCGCCGATCTCGATCTCCCCTGCCGCGTCGCCCTTTGGCCTGGAGGGTAGCTCCTGAAGCTGTATCCACAGGAGCCCCTTCCCCTCGGGGGCGCGGGAAGGGTCCACGGCGAGGGGCTGGCCGCACACGACCGTGGCCTCGGCCGGCAGGAGCCCTCGGTCCGCCTCGTTGACCGCGCGAGAGACGCCGTCGAGCCCGGGCGTGACGTGGACCATGGGTGCGTGTCCGAGGCGCTCGTCCCCGTCCCACCGCGGCGGCTCGGAGAGGGCCATGTGTATCTGCATGCCGGCCCTGCCATAGCGGAATCGCCTGGCCTGCCGGACGAGGCCCGAGGGGACGTCGCCGTCTTCGAGCAGGCGCGTGTAGAGCTGGGTGGGCGTGACGTTGCAGATCACCGCCCCGCTCGCCATCACCGCCTCGCCGCCCCGGAGCAGGACGCCGACGGCGCGGCCCCCCGAGACCAGCACCTTCCCGACGTCGGCCCCCGTCTCGCAGCGGCCCCCGTTCTTCCGGATCACGGCGACCAGGGCGTCGACGAGGCGAGCGCCGCCGCCTCTGGGCACCGGCATGCCGCCCATCTGTAGGGCCACCGCTATGACCTGCGTCATAAACCCGGAGGCCGCCGCGTCCGGGCCGAGCCCCGTGTGCAGGACCCAGGGCGCCAGCAGCCCGTGTGCCCGCGGGGACCGGAAGTTGTCCGACAACCAGTCCCGGCAGGTCGACAGCCCGCTTCCCACGAACTCCAGGGCCCCGCGGGCGCCCATCCTGCGGTAGGCCCCCAGCGCGAGCCGTAACCCGGCGGGCGACCACAGCTCGGTACCCATCACGCCGAAGGCGACGTCCGCGTTCGGCATGAACTCGGAGACCACGCGCTCCCACGCGGCGCCGTCCCCGTCGGCGAACCGGTCCAGCTCGGCGACGTTGTCCTCCTGCGACGTGGATAGGAACGCGCTCTCGCCGTCCGGGTAGACGGAGCCGGTCGGGAGCGTCGTGTTCAGGTACTCGAGGCCCTGGGCGCGCAGGTCCTCCCCCAGCTCGGCGTAGGCCGCGGACCCGACGAAGAGGGGGTGCCAGCCGCTGAACACGTCGTGGCGGAAGCCGGGTTGGGTGATCTCCGCCGTCTTGATCGCCCCGCCAAGGTAGTCGTTGCGTTCGAGCACGCAGACGCTCCAGCCGCCCCTGGCGAGCATCGCCCCGGCGACGAGGGAGTTGATACCGCTGCCGACCAGCACCGCGTCGTACTCTGCCATCCGTGCCTCCCACGCTCCGCGCGCTAGTTCTCCATCCCGCGACGGGCAACGAGGGGGACCGCGAGCCCCCTGTCGCGGTCCCCCTCGTTCAGCTCGTCCCGGCGGGAACCACCGCGGTGGCCTCGATCTCCACCCTCGCCTCGCCCTCGACGAGCGCCGAGACCTCGACCATGGTCATGGCCGGGAAGTGCCGTCCCATCAGGTCGCGGTAGGCCTCGCCCACGCCCCGCAAGTTGGCGAGGTACTCCTCGCGGTCGGTTATGTACCAGGTCATCCGGACGACGTGCTCCGGGCCGGCGCCGACCTCGGCCAGCACGGCGAGGACGTTCTTCAGGGCCTGTCGCGTCTGGCCGACGAGGTCGTGCGCCCGAAAGGTCGCGCCCTCGTCCCAGCCTATCTGGCCGGCGACGAACACCATCCGTCCCTCGGCCACGACCCCGTTGGCGTAGCCTTTAGGCTCCGCCCAGCCCGGCGGTTGGAGCCTCCGGGTTCCCGAGCTCGCGGCGGGGCTCTTCCGTCGCGTCGCGTCGTCGGGGGTGGGCTCCTCCCGGCGGCGCGCGTCGGCCGGGGTCAAGGGCGCCCGCCGAGGGCGCCGGCGCCTTGCATCTCCCGCTCGCGCAGCTTGAAGCGCTGGATCTTGCCGGTCTGGGTCTTCGGGAGCTCGTCGGTGAACTCGATCCGGCGCGGGTACTTGTAGGGGGCGATGCGCCCTTTGACGAAGTCCTGCAGCTCCTCGACGAGCGCCGCGTCGCCCTCGAACCCGCCACGGAGGACGACGAACGCCTTGACCACGTTGCCCCGCTCCTCGTGGGGAGAGGCGACCACGGCGCACTCGCCGACCGCCTCGTGACCCATGAGCGCCGCCTCCACCTCGGGTCCGGCGATGTTGTAGCCGGCGGAGACGATCATGTCGTCCGTGCGGGCCTGGAACCAGAAGTACCCGTCGTCGTCCACCTTGTACGCGTCGCCGGTGACGTTCCAGCCGTCCATCACGTAGTCGGCCTGGCGGGGATCCGCGAGGTAGCGGCATCCGGTCGGCCCTCGCACCGCGAGCCGGCCCACCTCCCCCGGCGGCAGGGGGCTCATGTCGTCGCCGGCGATCATCGCGTGGTAGCCCGGCACCGGCTTGCCGGTCGAGCCGGGTCGTATCTCTTCACCCGCGGCCGAGATAAAGATGTGGAGCATCTCGGTCGAGCCGATGCCGTCCACGATGCGGATGCCGGTGCGTTCGAACCAGGCGTCGGAGGTCGCGCGCGGCAGGGTCTCGCCGGCCGACACGCACTTCCTGAGCGAGGAGAGCTCGGCCTCCCCGACCCTGTCCAGGAGCGCGCGGTAGGCGGTGGGCGCGGTGAAGACCGTGGTGATGCGGTGCTCCTCGATCGCCTTCAGCAGAGCCTCCGGCCCGGGCTGCTCGATCGGGACGGTCGAGGCCCCGAAGCGCATCGGGAAGAGCACCAGCCCGCCGAGACCGTAGGTGAAGGCGAGCGGCGGGGTGCCGGTGAAGACCTCGTCCGGCTCGGGGTCGAGCATGTGGCGCGCGAAGGTGTCGCAGACGGCGAGGACGTCGCGGTGGGAGTGCATGCAGCCCTTGGGCTCGCCGGTCGTCCCCGAGGTAAACGCGATGAGCGCTATGTCCTCGGCCGCCGTCTCGACGGTGTCGAAGCCGGGGCCCTTCTCCCGCATGCGCTCCTCCAGCTCGCCCCCCGGGCCGAAGGTCATCACGCTGGAGAGGAACGGCCTCTGCGCCCCCACCGCCTCGAGGGGCTCGGCCAGCCGGGCGTCGGTCAGCGCATGAGAGACCCTTGCCTTGAGGACGATCTTGTCGAGCTCCGCCGCGCGGAGCATCGGCATCGTGGCGACCACGACGCCGCCGGCCTTCAGCACGCCGAACCATGCCGCGATGAGCATCGGGATGTTCGCCGCCCTGAGGAGGACGCGGTTGCCGGGCACGAGGCCCATGTCCTCCGTCAGCACCCGCGCGACGCGGTCGGCCCTCTCCCGGAGGTCCCGGTAGCTCCAGGCGCCGTCCGGGGCATGGACGCACGCCCTCTCCCCCGCCTCGCCCGCGGCCATGTCGTCGAGCAGGGCCGCGGCGGCGTTCAGGTGTTCCGGGTAGCGCAGCTCCGGCAGGTCGAAGACAAACTCGGGCCACGCCTCGCGCGGCGGAAGGTTGTCGCGGGCGAACGTGTCGAGGTGTGCGCTGTATCCTTCCATGCTCCTCTCCCCCTTTACCGACGGGTCCCCTGCCGCGCTCCCGCGCCCTGGATCTCCGCCGCGCCACCGGCGGCGTGCGCGGCCAGAGCCTGGCGGGCGATGATGACCTTCTGCACCTCCGAAGCGCCCTCGTAGATCCGGAGCGCCCGGATCTCCCGGTAGAGCCGCTCCACGGGGTGCCCCGAGACCACGCCCATGCCGCCGAAGATCTGGACGGCGTCGTCGATGACGCGCTGCGCGGTCTCGGTGGCGTGGAGCTTCGCCATCGCCGCCTCGCGGCTCACCCGTTCGGCGACGCGATCCTTGGTCCAGGCCGCGCGGTACACCAGGAGCGCGCTCGCGTCCACGCCGAGGGCCATCTCGGCGAGCTTGGCCTGCACCATCTGCAGCTCGCCCATCGGGGCGCCGAAGAGGCGGCGCTCCCCGGCGCGCTCCAGCGCCTCGTCGAGCGCCCGGCGCGCGAACCCCAGAGCGGCGGCCCCCACCGTCGGGCGGAAAGTGTCGAGCGTGGCCATCGCGACCTTGAAACCGCCCCCGGGCGCGCCCAGGAGCTGGTCCTTCGGCACCCGGCAGCCGTCGAAGACGAGCCGCGCGAGGGGGTGCGGCGCGATGACGGGGATGCGCTCGGCGACCTCCAGACCGGGGGTATCCGCGTCCACGACGAAAGCGCTCAACCCCCTCGCGCCGGGCGCCTCTCCGGTGCGCGCGAAGACGGTGTAGAAGTCGGCCAGGCCGCCGTTGGAGATCCAGGTCTTGGCGCCGTCTATGACGTAGTGGTCGCCGTCCTCGACGGCGGTCGTGGAGACGGCGGCGACGTCGGAGCCCGCCTCCGGCTCGGAGAGGGCGAAGGCCGCGATCTTTCGGCCCTCGCGCACGGCCGGGAGGTAACGCTCCTTCAGATCGTCCGACCCGAAGAGCGAGATGGCGCCGCCCCCCAACCCCTGCATGACGAAGGCGAAGTCGGCGAGCGCGTGGTGGCGTCCCAACGTCTCGCGCAGCAGGCACAGGGAGCGCACGTCGAGCGCGTCGTGCCGGCCGCCCTGGGCCCCGGGCACCACGTAGTCGAGCCAGCCGGCCCCGGCGAGGTTTCGGACGAGGCCGCGGCAGAGGCCGTCCACGGTCTCCTCGTGCGCCTCCGGTACGTCCCGGAGGTGCTCCACGCACCACTCGTCGAGGTCGCGCGCGAGGGCGCGGTGCTCCCCTTCGAAGAACGGCCAGTCGAGGTAGGTGAGGTCGGGCATCAGTCCCCCTCGAACTCGGGCGAGCGCTTCTCCATAAAGGCCCGGTAGGCGCGCTCGAAGTCCCGCGTCTGCATGCAGATCGCCTGAGCCTGGGCCTCGGACTCGATGGCGGCCTCGAGGCTCATGTTCCACTCCTGGTTGAGCATGGTCTTGGTCATGCCGTGGGCGAAGTTCGGGCCATTGGCGAGGTTCGCGGCGAGCGCCGTCGCCTCCTCCCGCAGGGCGTCCGGCTCGACGAGGCGGTTGAAGAACCCCCAGCGCTCGCCCTCCTCGGCCCGCATCGAGCGGCCGGTGAACAGGAGCTCGGAGGCCCGGCCCTGCCCCACGATGCGCGGCAGCATGGCGCAGCAGCCCATGTCGCAGCCGGCGAGGCCGACGCGGGTGAACAGGAAGGCGACCTTCGCCCCGGGCGTCCCCAGGCGGATGTCCGAGGCAGTGGCGATCGCGGCCCCCGCGCCGACGCAGACGCCGTCTATCGCCGCGATCACGGGCTGCGGACAGGCGCGGATCGCCTTCACGAGGTCGCCGGTCATGCGCGTGAAGCGCAAGAGGCCGGCCATGTCCATCCCGGTGAGGGGGCCGATGATGTCCCGCACGTCCCCCCCGGAGCAGAAGTTCTCGCCCGAGCCGGTGAGGACCACGGCCTTTACGTCCTCGGCGTAGGCGAGCGCGCGAAAGGTGTCGCGGAGCTCGGCGTAGGAGTCGAAGGTCAGGGGGTTCTTGCGCTCGGCCCCCGTCAGCGTCACCACGGCGACGCCGTCCGACTCCTCCCACCGAAAATGGTCCGGCGCGTGGCCTTTCATCGTCAGGGTGTTCATGCGCTCTCCTCCCCCTCGTCGGCGCCCAGCACGGAGCGCTTGGCCTTGCCCAGCAGGTGGTGCAACGTCTCTACCTCCCCCTCGCTCAACCCCGAGAGCATCCCCGCGATCCAGGCCTCGTGCTCGACGGCCATCTCCTCGAAGGCGGCGCGGCCGGCCTCGGTGAGCCGGACGATCTGGCTGCGCCGGTCCCCGGGCATCGGTCGACGAACGATCAGGCCCTCCCGCTCCAGCCTCTCGGCGATGCCGGTGACGTTGCCGTTGGAGACCATGAGCCTGCGCGAGACCTCGCCCATGCTGAGCCCGTCGGGCGCGTCGTGGAGCGCGGCCATCATGTCGAAGCGCGGCAGGGTGACCCCGTACTCGTCGCGCAGCCGCGCGCGCACCCTTCCTTCGACGAGGTTGGTGAACGTGAGGGCGCGCAGCCACAGCCTGAGCTTCTCCTTGGCGCCGCCCGCGGCGGCCTCGAGGGCCACGATGTTCTCCCGCTCGTGCGCATCCTCGCGCACTACGCGACCTCCCCGCCGTCGACGGCGATGGCCTGGCCGTTGATCGCTTCGGCGTTCGGCCCCAAGATCCAGCCGACGGCCTCGGCTACCTCTTCGGGCGAGACGAAGCGGCCCTGCGGGTTGCCCTCGACGAGCCGGGCCCGCGCCCCGGCCTCGTCCGCGCCGGTCTTCTCCACGATGTTGGCGACGCTCTGCGCGAGGAGATCGGTCTCCGTGTAGCCCGGGCAGACGGCGTTGACCGTGACCCCCTTGCGCGCCACCTCCAGAGCAAGGGCACGCGTCATCCCGATCACCCCGTGCTTGGCGGCGCAGTAGGCCGCGACGTAGGGGTAGCCCTTGAGCCCGGCGGTGCTCGCCACGGTGACGACGCGTCCCCGGCGGCGATCGACCATCCCCGGCAGGACCGCGCGGGTCACGAGGAACGCGCCGGTCAGGTTGACCTCTAGCATGCGGGACCAGGCGTCGAGCGTCGTGCGGGCGAACGGCGAGGACTCCGCCGCGCCCGCGTTGTTGACGAGGACGTCGACCGGGCCGAAGCGCTCTACCGCCTCCGCGAGCCCTGCCTCTACCTCCCCTTCGTCGGTGACGTCGAACGGGACCGCCTGGGCGGTTTCGAGACCTCCCGCGACCCCTCTCAGCGGCTCGGCCCTTCGGCCCGCGACCGTGACGCGCGCCCCGGCGCCCGAGAGGCGGGCGGCTATCGCGGCCCCGATCCCGGTGCCGCCGCCCGTTACGAGGGCGTGAGCCCCCTCCAGGCGGTAGGCGCCCGAGGCCTCGCTGGTCTGGGTCGCCCGACTCATATGAGCTGCGCCATCTGGTCGGCGCGCTCGATGAGGCGTTCGAGCTGCGCCTTGCCGGAGAGGTACTGCTTGGGCCACTCCGCGCCGTCGTAGCCGAGCTCGGCGGCTCTCCGCAGGGTCCAGTACGGGTCGTGGAGGTGCGGCCGGCCCAAAGCGCACAGGTCGGCCCTCCCCGCGGCGATGATGCTGTTGACGTGGTCGGCCTCGAAGATGTTGCCGACCGCCATCGTGTTGATGTCCAGCTCGTTGCGGATGCGGTCCGAGAACGGGGTCTGGAACATGCGCCCGTAGACGGGCTTGGCGTCCGGGCTGGTCTGGCCCGCCGAGACGTCGATGAGGTCGGCCCCGGCCTCCGAGAAGGCGCGGGCGACCTCGACCGCGTCGTCGTCGGTGATGCCGCCCTCGACCCAGTCCATCGCCGAGATGCGCACGCTCATCGGCTTCTCCTCGGGCCATACCTCGCGCATGGCGCGGAACACCTCCAGCGGGAAACGCAGCCTGTTCTCCCTGGAGCCCCCGTACTCGTCGGTGCGCCGGTTGAGGAGCGGCGTGATGAAGGCGGAGAGGAGGTAGCCGTGGGCGCAGTGGAGCTCCAGCATGTCGAAGCCGGCGCGCTCCCCCATCTCGGTCGCGCGCACGAAGGCGGCGACGATCTCGTCCATGTCCTCGCGGGTCACCTCGCGCGGCGGCCGGTGATCCTCGGTCCACGGCACCGGCGACGGGCCCAGGGTCTCCCAGGTGTTCTCGTGGAGCGGCTCGTCCATCCCCTCCCAGGCGAGCTTCGTCGAGCCCTTGCCGCCGGAGTGGCCGAGCTGGAGGGCGAACTTCGCATGCGTGTGGCGGTGCACGAAGTCCACGATGCGCCCGAACGCCGCCTCGTGCTCGGGCTTGTACATGCCGCAGCAGCCCGGCGTTATGCGCCCCTCCGGGGTCACGCAGGTCATCTCCGTGAAGAGGAGCCCCGCCCCGCCCTGGGCGCGCGCCCCCCAGTGGACGAGGTGGAAGTCGCCCGGGGTGCCGTCCTCGGCGCTGTACATCGCCATCGGGGAGACGACGACGCGGTTGGAGAGCGCCATCTCCCGCAGCTTGAACGGCGCGAACATCGGCGGCACCGGCTCTTCGGCGGGCTCGCCGGCGGCGCGGGACGCGAACCACCGCTCCATGCCCCCGAGCCACTCCTCGTCGCGGAGGCGCAGGTTCTCGTGGCTGACGCGCTGGCTGCGGGTCAGCAAGGAGTAGGCGAACTGCAAGGGCTCCTGCTTTATGTAGCGCGGGACGTTCTCGAACCACTCGGTCGAGTTGCGCGCAGCACTCTGTAGCTTGAGGACCTCGAGGCGCCGCTCGTCCTCGTACGCGGCGAGCGCGTCCCCCTTGCCGTCGTGCTCGTGGAGCTTCCTGGCGAGGGAGATCGCATCCTCCAGGGCGAGCTTCGTGCCCGAACCGATGGAGAAGTGGGCGGTGTGGGCGGCGTCGCCCATAAGCACGATGTTGTCGTGGAACCACCTCTCGTTGTTGATGCGCCGGAAGTTGAGCCACGGCGCCCGGCCGAGGTGGCGGGCGTTGTTTATGAGCGGGTTCCCGTCGAGGTAGGGCTCGAAGATCTCCTCGCACAAGGCGACGCTCTCGTCGGGCCCCAGCCGGTCGAAGCCGAGCCCCTCCCAGGTCTCCTGGGAGCACTCGACGATGCAGGTGCTCGTCTCCCGGTCGAAGCGGTAGCCGTGGATCCAAACCCACCCGGCCCCCGTCTCCTCGAAGGCGAACGTGAACGCGTCGAAGAGCTTCTTCGTCCCGAGCCAGATGAACTTGTTGCGCCGGACGTCCACGTCCGTCCCGAACTTCTCCTCGTAGAGCCCCCGCACCCGGCTGTTCACGCCGTCCGAGGCCACGATGAGGTCCGCGTCGCGAAAAGCCCCGAGGTCCCCGATCTCCTGCTCGAACCGCACGTCCACGCCGAGCTCCGCCGCCCGCGCCGCCAGGATGTCCAGCAGACGCTTGCGCCCGATGCCCGCGAAGCCGTGCCCGCTCGAACGCACGCTCCCCTTCCCGGAGACGTGCACCTCGATGTCGTCCCAATGGGCGAAGTTCTCCAGGATCCCATCCGCGCTCTCGGGATCGTTCTCGCGGAGGTTGCCGAGCGTCTGATCCGAGAAGACCACGCCCCAGCCGAACGTCACCCCGGCCGCGTTGCGCTCCAACACCGTTACGTCGTGCGACGGGTCCCTGAGCTTCATCGAGATGGCGAAGTAGAGACCGGCAGGCCCCCCACCGACGCAAACGATCCTCATGTCTTCCCCTTGCCCATCGCTTGTTTGCCCATACCTTACCAGATTTGTTTTAAACTTAAACTACTTTGTTCGTGGGTCGGGACGCAGGCCCCCGAGCTTTGCGTCTTGCGACCGGTGGCGAGGTCCGGGGTACGACGGGCGGTCTGCCGGGCGCGCGTGGCTGCGCAAGGCCGGATCTACCCCTGGCTGCGGCGGGCCGGGCGGACGTTGCTGGAGCCGGCGGCGGCAGGCACCCGGGGTCAGCCGCGCGGGACGAGCGCGAGGGCGCGCACGGGGCTGCCGGTGCCGCCGCTGATCTTGAGCGGCGCCACGACGAACAGCGCGCCGGTCGGCGGCAGCTCGGCGAGGTTGGCGAGCTGCGTGACGCCGTACTTGCCCGCGCCGAGAAGGTAGTAGTGCACCGGGAAGGGGGGCTCGAAGCCCGCCGCCGCGCCCGCGTCGATGCCGACCGTCTCCACCCCGACGCCGACGAGCGGCGACTCCTCGGCGATCCAGCGCGCGCACTCGGCGTCGAAGCCGGGGGATCGCGGGCTGCCGGACCCCGCGTTCAGGAAGGCCTCGGCGTCGTGGGCGCGGGCGTCCCAGCCGGTGCGCAGGAGCAGCCAGCCGCCCTCGGGGAGCGGTCCGTGCTCGGCCTCGAAGGCTCGGACGTCGTCGACGGTGAGGACGTAGTCGGGGTCGGCCTCGCACTCGGGGCACTTGTCTATCACCACCGCGGGCGCCACGAGGTGGCGCGGCGGGACCTCGGAGACGTCCAGGCCCTCGCGGCCGGTGATCCAGTGCGTCGGGGCGTCGAAGTGGGTGCCGGCGTGCTCCCCGATCTCGAGGAGGTTCCAGGCCCAGGCGGGGCCGCGGTCGTCGTAGCGGCTGATCTCCCGCACCTTGACGTTCGGCGTGTTCGCGAACGGCTCGGGCAGCTGGATCATCGGCGTGCGCTCGTTGAGGGGCTGCGTGAGGTCGACGACCTCGACCGCGCCGCCGGCGAGCGCCTCGGCGAAGGACGCAACGGGGTTCTTCTTGGACAGCATCTCTCCTCCTGGTCTCTTCGCGTTCGTGTCTCTGCTCAGTGGGCGCGGAAGGCCTCTTCGAGCCACTCGGCCCGCACGTCGGGGTTCACCTTGGCGTCTATGACGAGCGGCCCGTCCCGTCGTCCGAGCCACTCCTTGACGGGCGCGAGGTCTTCGGGGCTACGAACGGTGATCCCCTCGGCCCCCGCGGCGCGGGCGAGGGCGGCGAAGTCCGTCTCGGGGAACCGGGCCTCGTCCACCGATCTCCCCATCGGACCGAAGTGGTGCACCTCGGCGCCGTAGGCCGCGTCGTTGTAGATTGCGACGACCATCGGGAGCCGGTAGCGGGCGGCGGTCTCCAGCTCGCCCAGGGCCATGAGCGCCCCGCCGTCGCCCACGGCGGCGACCGCCAGCCTCTCCGGCCTGCCCACCGCGGCCCCGATCCCGCAGGCGAGCCCGAGCCCCACGGACTGGAAGGCGTTGGGGAAGACGAAGCCGTGGTGATCGGGGACCTCCAGGTACATCGCGGGGTAGCCGAGGAAGTGTCCGGAGTCGGTGGCGACGGTGCGCTCGGCCGGCAAGAGGTCGTCGAGCGCGATGCTGAAGGTGCGCGGGTCGACGAACTCCGCGGTGCCCTCGTCCTCGTACGGCTCCTCGCGCCAGCGCCTGGCGGAGATCTCCCGCGCCACCTCGCGCGTGCGGAAGCCGGTCTTCTGCACCCCCCTCCCCTCCAGCTCCTCCGCCAGCGCCCGCGCGGTGGCGCCCGCGTCCCCGACGACGCCCACGTCGGCCCGGTGAAGCGCCCCGATCGCCTCCTCGTCGAGGTCGACCTGCGCGATGTTTGCCGTGGACGAGAAGAGCCTGCCGTGGCGAGCGGTCCAGTGGTTGAGCGAGGCCCCGAACGCGAGCACGGCGTCGGCCTGCCCGAGCAGCTCCACGGCGAGCGGCGAGGCGAACCCGCCGGCTATCCCCACGGCGTACGGGCTCCCGGCGAAGAGCCCGTGCCCCATCGCGCTCGTCGCCAGAATCGCCCCCACCCGCTCGCCCAGAGACTCCAGCGCCTCGCGCGCCCCTGAGAGCGCCGCCCCCCTACCCGCCACGATCACGGGCCGCTCCGAGGCGGCGAGCAGGTCCGCAACCGCCGCCACCGAACCTTCCGCGGGACGCGGCGCCCGGAGCTCGGGCCGCTCGCGAGGCGCCTCCCCGTCCGGAAGATCCCGCTCCACGAGGTCTATCGGGATGTTCAAGACGACGGGGCGGCGCTCGACCCGCGCCCGGCGCAACGCCCTCGCGGCATCCTCGGCGGCGGTCTCGGGGCCGCGCACGCGCTCGGCGATGGCGCCCGTCGTCCTCGCGAGCGCGCCCTGATCCAGCTTGAAATTCGACCAGAGCGCCGAGGGCGGCGTATCCGCGGCGAGCAGGACGAGCGGCGTCCGGTTCTTCGCCGCCTCCGTGAGGCCCGTGAGCGCGTTCGTGAACCCCGGCCCCTGATGCACGCTGCACACCCCGACCTCGCCGCTCGCCCGAGCGTACCCGTCGGCCATCGAGACCGCCCCGCACTCGTGGCGGGACGAGTAGAACCTCGCGCCACCAGCGCGCAGCGCCTCGACCACGGAGAAGTTTCCGCTGCCCACGAGCCCGAAGAAGACCTCCACGCCCCGCCCGGCCAGCGTTCTGCCTATTACCTCAGAGACCCGCATCGGCCACCCCGTCCTCTCTCCCCACGCACCAGGACCTCCCGCGAAGACACGACCCCTCCGCCCGAAGAGCCGCGCAACGCCCGGCCGACACCGCCGGATAACCCTCCACGGAGGCTCCTTCCCCCAGACCACCCAACCCGGACCCCTCCAATTTGCCAGAGTCCGCCCCTCGCGTCACCACCCCTTAGACAGAAATATTACTATTGACGCCCGTTTATTTTATACTTAAACTGTTTTCGGGAGAAGAAGGGAACAAGGAGGCAGGCGTTGACCGAGCGAGGGAATTCCGGGGTGCGGTACGACCGGTCGGCATTGTGGGTGATCGCGCTGTGCGGCCTGACGATCATCTTCGACGGGTACGACCTGATCGTCTACGGCGCCGTGCTTCCGGCGCTGTTGAGCTACGAGCCGTGGGGGCTCACGCCGGTCCAGGCGGGCGCGATCGGCAGCTACGCCCTCATCGGGATGCTCATCGGGGCATTGGTGGTCGGCACGATCACGGACATCGTCGGGCGCCGCAAGATCATGCTCTTCTGCATCACGTGGTTCTCGCTGGCGATGGGCCTGTGCGCGATGGCGCCCAGCGCCGAGCTTTTCGGGTTCTTCCGCTTCATCGCCGGGCTGGGGCTCGGCGGGGTCGTCCCCACCGCCATCGCCCTCACCATAGAGTACGCCCCGCCCGACTGGCGGACCCTGGCCAACTCGATCATGTTCTCCGGGTACTCCGTCGGGGGGATCCTCGCCGCGCTGCTGGCGATAGTGTTGCTGCCCGACTTCGGGTTCCGGACGATGTTCTGGATCGGGCTGCTCCCGCTCGTCACGCTCGTCCCCCTCGCCTGGAAGTTCCTCCCCGAGTCGGTCGGCTTCCTCGCGGCGAACGGCCGATGGGAGGAGGCCGAGGCCCTCGCGCGGCGCTACGGGCTGCCGCTGGAGCGCGAGGACGCGAGCTCGCCGGCCGCCTCGGCGGAGGGACAGGGCAGGCTCGCCGCGCTCTCGTCGCTCTTCTCGCGCAGCTACGTCGTGCCGACGCTCCTGTTCTGGTTCGCCACCTTCATCGGGCTGCTCCTCGTCTACGGGTTCAACACCTGGCTGCCCCAGATCATGCGCGAGGCGGGCTACCCGCTCGGTTCGGCGCTCTCGTTCCTGCTGGTGCTCAACCTCGGGGCGATCCTCGGGACGCCGGTGGCGGGCGCCCTCGCCGATCGCTTCGGCCGCAAGCGCGTGACCACGATCTGCTTCCTCGCGGCGGCCATGTGCATAGGGCTCTTGAGCTTCCCGCTGCCCGTCCTCGGGCTCTACGCCCTCGTCGCCGTGGCCGGGCTCGGCACCATCGGGACCACCATCCTCGTCAACGCCTACTGCGCCCAGTACTACCCGGCCGGGAGCCGCGCCACCGGCCTGGGCTGGGCCCTGGGTATCGGCAGGCTCGGGGCGATACTCGGGCCGATCTTCGGCGGCTTCATCGCCGCCTCGCAGCTCGGCTTCGAGTGGAACTTCTACGCCTTCGCCGTCCTCGCGGTCCTCGGCGGGCTCCTCATACTGCTCGTCCCCCGCTCCCCGACGGAGAGGCCCTCCGCCCCCGCGGAAGAACGGGTGGCACAGACCATCTGACCCCGCAACGAACTCGCCCTGAAGGTCCTCCGCAGGGCCGGACAAGCGGCCCCTCTTGGACGAGCGCCCGCCGCCCTACGCCCAGGTCCGGCGCCTTCCTCGCGCGCGGGATCTCGAAGCGGCCCGCGCGCGACATCTGCACTTGTCCGTTTTGCCGGTCCGGTCACGCGCGGCAGCGAGGTCGAGAAGCTGGCGCTCGACCTCCGGGCTCTCAAGAATCAGAGGTACTTTTTGAGGAACTCCACGCCTACCACGTAGAAGGCGGGGCCCACGAACTGGTAGGTGTGTATGCGGACGTCGGGGTTGGCGGTGAAGTGCAGGTAGGCCTCCTTCCCGTCCATACCGTGCTCCTCGGTCAGCCACTGCATCATGCCTATGAAGGCCCCGTTCAGCGCCCGCTCCATGCTGCCGGCGTTCCTCGCCGAGTCCACCTGGATGAGGCTCTCCGCAGTCTCGATGCGCAAGACCCCCGGAACCCGCTTCCGCTTCACGACGTGGCAGCGGGCCGTGGTGTCGGCCGCCGTCTCGTCGGCGATGCCCGTGTACTCGGAGTCGCCCTGAGCCGCGTGCGCGTCGCCGAAGAACAGGAGGCCGCCGTCGTGGTAGGCGTTCATGTAGATCTTGTTGCCCTTCTTCACGTCGCGGCAGTCGATGTTGCCGCCCCAGGGCCCCTGGCTGACGAGGGTGTTCTCTATGCCGCGCTCCGGGGCGGTGACGATCGTGCCGAGGAACGGGCGCAGGGGTAGGTGACCTCGCGGTTCACGTTGAAGGAGCCGGTGCCGTCGGAGGTCGTGCCGGAGGGCCCGGGCGGTGGTGGGTGACGCGGGAGTAGGGCTCCTGTAGCTCGGGGAAGGCGGCGTTGCCGGCGAGGTTGCCGAAGTCGGGGCGAAGCCCGTCCAGCCGCGCTCGCTCGGGACGATGTCTTCTATCTCGAGGACGAGGAGGTCGCCGGCCTCGCACCCCTCGACGTGTATGGGCCCGGCCACGGGGTTGACCTTCCAGAACTGGTACCTGAGGGCGGGCAGGTGCTCGGCAGTGAGCAGGACGTCCTCCGAGTTTATCTGGCCGAAGAGGTTGTCCTGGGTCTCCACCACGAACTTCTCGCCCTGCTCCACCCTGAGCGCCGGCTCGAGGTGCGCCCCGAACTCGGTTACGGTCGCGGCTTCTCGTTCTATCTTCTTCTCGACCTCTCGCTTCACGGAAGCTCCTCCTTCGCTCGCCTCTTCCCTAACTCGTCCTTACGGCGCGAGGGCCGCTGGCGTGCCCCGCGCCCGTCACGCGCCCCGCCTTCGAGGGTTCGCGAGGGTTTCGACGCCACCCACGGCCCCGACCATCACGGCGACGGCTCGGGCCAGGTACCGGGTCTCCGTGAACTCCTCCGGGGCGTGGCTGATGCCGTCCCGGCTGGGGACGAAGATCATCCCCGTCGGTACCCGGTGCGCCACCATCATGGCGTCGTGGCCGGCGCCGCTGACCATCTTGCGGGGCACTACCCCGGTCCCCTCCGCCGCTTCTAGCAGGCCGGCGACGACGTCCTCGTCCATGGGGGTCGGAGCGCTGCGCAGGCGCTCCTTGTAGAGCACCTTCTGACCCCGCGCCCCCGCGCGCTGCCTCGCGAAGGCGACGATCCGCCCGACCACCCCCTCGCGCCGCTCCTCGCTCACGTCGCGCACGTCCACGCCCACCCGTGCGCGGCCGGGGACCACGTTGAGCGCGCCCGGGAACATCTCCACGCGGCCGACGGTCCCCACCGCCGCCCCGCCCGCCTCGCGCGCCGCGCGCTCGATCTCCACGACGGTCTCGGCGGCGGTGAGGCCCGCGTCGCTGCGGAGGTCCATCGGGGTCGCGCCCGCGTGGTCGGCGCGCCCCTCCACCTCGAGCTCGAAGTGCAGGACCCCCGCGATCGCCTCGACGATCCCGATCTCCTGCCCCGCGTCCTCCAGGACCCGGCCCTGCTCTATGTGGACCTCCAGGTAGCGCCCGACCCCTTCCAGGTGATCGGGGCACTCCGCCACCCTCTCCGGGTCGTGCCCGGCCCCCTGCGCCGCGTCGTAGAAGCTGGTTCCCGCGCCGTCGCGGTACCCCTTGAGGTCCTCCGCCGTCACCGCCCCGACGGCGCATCGGCTCCCCAGGAGCCCGCTCCCGAAGCGGGCGCCCTCCTCCTCGACGAAGCTGAAGACCTTGAGGGGCGTGTCGGGCGCGGTCCGCGCAGTCTCCAGGGCGCAGAGGACGCCCGCCGTGCCGTCGAAGCGGCCCCCGTTCGGCACCGAGTCCACGTGCGAACCGAGCGCGGCGCAGCGCTCGCCGGGCGCTACGTTCGAGGCCACGAAGTTGCCGACCGGATCGTAGCCGGTACGGAAGCCCACGGCCTCGAACTCCCCGGCGAGGTAGTCGAGGGCCGCGCGGTACTCCGGGGTGAACGAGAGGCGCGTGATGCCGGGGCCCCCGCTACTGAATCGGGATACCGCGTCGAGGTCCCTCTGCAACCGGTCGACCGCGGTCTTCGGATCGAAGGACTTCCCCGCCTCCACTACGCGCGTTCCCCCGCCATCCGCTCGCGCAGGCTCGCCGTCGCGGCGGCGTCCACCCCGCCGTCGGAGAGCACCACGCCGTACTGCTTTCGGGCGTTCTCCTCGGAGACGAAGCCGTCGAGCACGTCGTCGAGGACGCGGGCCGGGTCGCGCTGCAAGGGATCTCCGTAGCCACCGCCGCAGGGCGAGACCGTGCGTACCGTCTCCCCCGCCCTCATCCGGCGGTCCGGTATCTTCGAGGGGAGGTGCTGCTCGCCATCCGTGCCGGGGTTCAGGAGGAGGTCGCCCGCGATCCCCTCCTCGCCGCCGAAGATCCCCCACGGGGCGAAGCGATGGCCGTCGCCTTCGAGGGCGAAGCGGCCCTCCTCGAGGAAGCTGATCTGGCGTATCGAGCCCAGCCCCCCGCGCCACCTGCCGGGTCCAGAGGCCACGTCGTCGCGGAGCTCGTAGCGGTCCACCCTCAACGGGTAGTGGCTCTCGATGTCCTCGACGGGGTTGTTGCGGGTGTTGGCGAAGAGGGTGTCCACGGCGTCCATCCCGTCCTTGCCGTAACGGCCGCCGTAGGAGCCCTCCGTGATGTCCATGTAGACCCAGTAGTCCTCGCCGACGAGGCCGCTGTAGGCGACGACCTTGAGGTTGCCGACGCCCGCGCTCACGTTGCGGGGCGCGACCTCCGAGAGGGCGCGCATCACCGTGTCGGCGACGATGTTCCCCGGGCAGAAGCGGGCGATCGTCGGGGCCGGGAAGATCGGGTTCGTCAGGGTGCCCTTGGGGGCGGTGATCCTGACCGGCCGGGTAAGCCCGTCGTTCTGGGGGACGTACTCGGTGAGGGCGGAGTCGAGCAGGATGGAGCGGATGGTCAGGTAGACCGCGACGTCCACCGTCCCCTCGAACGGCATGTTTATCGGGAGGTCGACCTGCGGGGCCGTCCCCTCGAAGTCCACGTGGATGTCCGAGCCCTCGACGGAGAGGGTCACGGCTATCTTCAGGTCCTTCTCGTTCTCGTTGGGGCTGTCCACGAAGCCGTCTATAAAGCCCTCGGCCCGGTAGACGCCGTCGGGGAGCTCGGCGATGCGCGAGCGGAGCATGCGCTCGGAGTAGTCCATGAGCTCCTCGCTCGCGGCGTTCACCCCTTCCAGGCCGAACTCCTCGACGATCTCGACGAAGCGCTCCGCCCCCGCGCGGCAGGCGGCGATCTGGGCCTCCATGTCACCGACCACCATCCCGGGCGCCCGGATGTTGTCCCGGAGGATCTGCCAAACCGCCTCGTTCTTCTTCCCGGCGTCGTAGACCTTGACGGCCTTGAACTGGAGCCCCTCGGCGTAGGCGTCGACGGCGTCCACGATGCCGGTGCTCCCCGGGTGCAGCGACCCTATGTCCAGGTGGTGCGCCGTGGTGAAGGAGAACCCGATAAGCTCCTCGCCGCGGAAGACGGGGACGCAGAAGCCCACGTCCGGGCCGTGGGAGGCGCCGTGGTAGGGCGAGTTGTGCATGACGACGTCGCCGGGGGCGAACGTCTCGCCGCGCTCTTCCATGACGCGGAAGATGCCGCGCATGTAGCCCGGGATCGGGCCGAGCTGCAAGGGCGTGGAGTCGACCGACTCGCAGAGCTGGCGGCCCTGGGCGTCGAGGAGCGCTGCCCCGAAGTCCTCGGACTCCCGGATGATGCTCGAGTAGCTCATGCGTGCCAGCTTGTGACCCATCTCTATCGCGACGTTCTCCAGAGCCCCCCCGATGACCTGCGCGGTCACCGGGTCTATCTTCGCCTTGCGTCCCTGCATGCTCACTCCCCCTTCAGGTCCACGACGAGGTTCCCGCCCTCCTCGAGGACGCAACCGGCGTCCGGCGGGAGCAGCGTCGTCGTGTCGTTCTGCAAGATCACGGCCGGTCCCTCGATCCTCTCCCCGACGGGCAACCGGTCCCGCTCGTAGAAGGTCGTCGGGAAGGGCTTCAAGGAGCCCTCTTGCCGGAAGTACACCTCCCCCTCCTTGAGGCGCGCGGCCTCGATGCTCCTCTCCCCGGTCAGGGGACCGACTTCATCTTCGGGTCTTGCCCACCCCGAGACCCTGAGGTTGACCATCTCGACGGGGTTGCCCGGGAAGGCGTGGCCGTACTCCTGGCGGTGCAGCTCGTGCATCCGCTCCCAGACCTTGGAGACGTTCTCCTCGTTTATCTCCCCTCCGGCAGCGGGACGCGGAGCTCGTAGCCCTGCCCCACGTAGCGGCAGTCCACCCCGCGGGAGACCTCGATGTCCCCTTGCGCGATGCCGTCCGAGCGGAGCTGGGCGCGGACGTCGCCCTCCAGGCGCTCGATGTCGGCGTTCAGGCGTTCGAGGTCGGGGTCGGTGCTCAGGGTGAACTGGGTGGCGATGGCGTCGTACTTCAGGTCGGTCGTGAGCAGGCCGATCGCCGAGTTGATGCCCGGGTAGGCCGGGACGATGATCTCCCGCACCCCTAGTATCCTCGCCACCTCGACGGCGTGCAGCGGTCCGGCGCCGCCGAAGGCGACGAGGCTGAAAGCGCGCGGATCGTGCCCCTTCTGGACCGTAACGGCGCGCGTGGCGTTCGCCATGCTGTTGTTGAGGATGCGCAGGATCCCGTCGGCCGCCTCGCGCACGTCCATGCCGAGCTTCCCGGCGAGCCCCCCGACGGCGTCGAAGGCGCGCTCGGGGTAGAGAGGCATGTTGCCGCCGAGGAAGTGCTCCGGGTCGAGCACGCCGAGGACGGCGTGGGCGTCGGTGACCGTCGGCTCGGTACCGCCCTTCCCGTAGCAGGCCGGACCGGGGACCGCGCCCGCGCTGCGCGGCCCGACCCGGAAGGCGCCGCCCTCGTCCACGTAGGCGATGGAGCCTCCGCCGGCCCCGATCGTGGAGACGTCGATCATCGGGACCATCACGGGGAAGCCCGCGATCCAGGTGTCCCTGGCGCCGGCCTCCTCGAAGCCCTTTCCGGTGACGATGCCTATGTCCGCGCTCGTGCCGCCGACGTCGAAGGTTATGAGGTTGCGCCGCCCGGAGACCTCGCCGGAGAAGGCGCCGCCCAAGATCCCCGCCGCGGGCCCCGAGAGCAGGAGCGTGACCGGCGACTCGGCCGCGACCTCGGAGGGGGAGACGCCCCCGTTGGAGCGCATGATGTGCACGTCCGCCCGCACCCCGCCCTCCTTGAGCCCGGCCCTGAGGTTCCGTACGTAGCGCCCGACCTTGGGGCCGACGAACGCGTTTATGGCGGCGGTCGTGAACCGCTCGAACTCCCTGAACTGCGGGAAGATCGAGCTAGAAGTGGTCACGAAGGCCCCGGGCATCTCCTCCTCCAAAATCTCCCGGGCTCGCTCCTCGTGCGCGGGGTTGAGGTAGGAGAAGAGGAAGCAGACGGCCACCGCCTCGACCCCGGCCTCTTTGAGCTCCCTCGCCGCTTCTCTCACCGCCTCCTCGTCGAGCGGCGTCAGGACCTCGCCGCGCGGCGGCGAAAGCCTTTCGGGGACGACCTTGCGGTGGCGGCGCTTGACGAGCGCTCGGTCCTGCCAGGGGATCTCCTGCATGATGGAGTAGTTCTGCGGCCGCTGGTGGCGGCCTATGTGGACGATGTCGCGGAACCCCTCGGTCGTCAGGAGGCCGACCTCGGCCCCCTTGTGCTCCAGGATCGCGTTCGTCGCCGTCGTCGTCCCGTGGAAGAGGTACGAGACCTCCGACGGCTCGATGCCCGCCATCCGGCAGACCTCGTAGACGCCCCGTATCACCGCCTCCGACGGGTCGTCGCCGCTCGTGGGTATCTTGTGGGTGTAGGTCTCTCCGCCCTCGGGGTCGGAGAGCACGAGGTCCGTGAAGGTCCCCCCAACGTCTACGCCTACCAGATGCAATCTCGTCGTCCTCCTGTCGATACGGGTCTTCTCGTCGAAAGCTTCAGGCGGAGCGCTCCGCCCTTGGGGTGATGGGCGGGGGTCTCCGCCGCCTCCGCAGCGGCGCGGGCCGCGCGCCGCGTGGAAGAGGGCTACGCCTCAAGGGGGGCTTCCAGGGTCGCGTCGAGGTCCGGGCCGACGGCGAAGAGGACCGGGCAGTGGATGCCGGCCTCGCGGTACTCGGCGATGCGCTCGCGCACGCGTTCCGGGGTGCCGGCGACGGCGAGGTCGTCGACGATCTCGTCGGAGATCAGGGCCGCGCCCGCCGTGAGCCCGCCCTCGGAGACCTTCTCTCGCACCCGGACGAGGTAGTCCTCGCCGTAGCCGGTCTCCCGGGCGATGTTCGGGAAGCGGCTGAGGTACATCGCTATGAGCGGACGCACCCGGTCGCGGGCGACGTCGCCCCTCTCGTCGACGGAGGTGACGAGGCCGATGGCGAGGTCTACCTCGTCGATGCCCCGTCCGGCCCTCTCGCAACCGGCCCTGATCTTCTCTACCGAGCGGCGGACGTAGGCGCAGGAGGTGAAGCCGTTCATCAAGACGCCGTCGGAGATCTCGCCGACGAGCCCCATGGCCCTCGGTCCGGTGACGCCCATGTACACGGGGATCGAGGAGCGCAGCGGCGAGAACTCGAGCGCTACCCCTCGAACGCTCACGCACTCCCCCTCGTAGTGGACCTCCTCGCCGGAGATCAGGCGCCGCGAGACCTCGACGTACTCCTTGAGGCGCGTTAGCGGCTTCTCGAAGGCGTGCCCCTGGGGCCCGAGCACGAGCGGGGAACCGGGCCCGATGCCGAAGACGGCCCTTCCGCCGGAGAGCTCGTCGAGGGTCGCGTACGAGGTGGCCAGGAGCACGGGGCTGCGGGTGAAGACGTTGACGACGCCGGTGCTCACCTTGACGCGTTCCGTCGCGGCGGCGATGGCGGCGGCCGGCACGAACCCGTCCCGGGCGAACCTGGTCTCCGCCACCCACACCGACTCGTAGCCCAAGTCCTCGGCGCGCCTCGCCGCGCGCACCATCTCCGGCACCCCGGGCTCGCCGAGGAACGCCACCCCGATCCTGCCCGTAACGCTCAAGCCGTCCCGAAGCCCTTCATCGCCCCGGTGAAGCCCTTCTTCTCGGGGGGCTTGTACGTCTTCAGCTTGCTCGTCTTCTTCCCGAGGTCGACGATCCCCTCGGCGAACTTGACGGCGGCCACCACCCCGTCGATGACGGGGACGCCGAGCTCCTCCTCCAGGCTGTTGGCGAAGTCGGCCATCCCCGCGCACCCCAGGAGCACGGCCTCGGCGTCGTCCTCCTCGACGGCCCGGCGGGCGTCGTCGCGCACCATCTGCCAGCTATGCTCGGGGTCCTCTTCGATGTCCAGGACGCACAGGGGGGTGGTCCGGATGCTCACCACCCGGCGGGTCATCCCGTAGCCGTCGACCATCTCCTCCAGCATCGTGCGTATCCGCGGCAAGACCGTGACGATCGAGAACCGCGCGGCGAGCATCGAGGCCATGTACAGGGACGCCTCGGCGATCCCTACGACCGGCGCCTCGGTCACCTCGCGCGCCGCCTGCAACCCGGGGTCGCCGTAGCAGGCGATCACGTACGCGTCGGCCCCCTCTTGCTCGCCCTTCCTCACCTCGTCGAGGACCCCCGGGATGCACAGGTACTCGTCGTAGTAGGACTCGATGGAGGCCGGCCCGGACTCCGGGCTGACCGCCAGGATCTCCGTGCCGGGCCGCGCCGCGAGCCTCCCCGCCGCCTCGATGCCGCGGGTCATCTCGAGCGTCGTGTTGGGGTTGATGATCTTTATCTTCACCCTGTCCTCCCTCGCCGCTCCGGGCGGCTCCGACCGGCCTATCCCAGGGGGTTACGAGGCTCCCCCCGCCTGTCCGGCCCCTACCGCCTCCTCCGCCGCGGACCGCTCGCCGATCCGGTCTAGCCCCATCCTGACGAGCACGGCGTGCAGCACGAAGGCGATCGGGAGCCCGACGAACCAGCTAACGTTCAGGAAGACGAGGGAGATCGCCGACGCCACCACGAGGGCGACGTAGGCGGCGGGGCTGAAGCCGCGCAGGAACCAGTAGGAGTCCTCCCGGGAGGCGTAGAGCTTCTCGACGGAGAGGCTCCGCCGACGCGTGATCCAGTAGTCCGAGATCATGATCCCGAGGATCGGCCCGAGGAAGGCCGAGTAGAAGTTGATGAACGTGAAGAACCACTGGCTCGTCAGGAGCACCCACGGGAACGTAACCACCGAGAGCACCCCGGTGAGGATCGTCCCCTGCTTCCAGGTGAGGTTGAAGATGTCCTGGAAGACGACGGTCGGCGGCAGGATGTTGATGGTGAGGTTCGTCGTCACCTGCGCCAGCACTATAAACACGAGCAGCGCGATCCCGATGCCCACCGAAGGCGCCACCTCCATCAGGGCGGCGACCGGATCCCCCTGTCCCGCGACGGTCGCGGTGACCACCCCCATGGTGAAGATGAAGATCCAGGGGGGAACCACCCCGAGGACGTGCCCCCAGACGTTCGTCCGCACGTTCGCGGGCTTGAGGTAGCGGGTCAGGTCGGAGATGTTGAGCATGACCGTGGCGAGGATGCCAATGGCCGCGGTGAGCGCCGTGAAGAACGGCAGGCCCCAGGAGCCCGCCCCGAACCACGCGCCCTGCAACGCCACGCCGTTGGCGCGCACGATCACGAACAGGAAGAACGCCATGAGCACGAAGATGACGACGCTCATCGAGGCATCGAAGAGCTTTATGGACTTTATGCCGTACCAGGAGATGACGGTCTGCACGGCCGTAAAGAGCACGAAGTAGATCGCCGTGTAGTTCGGCAGGCCGAACACCGTGTTCGCCACGGCGTTGACGGAGAGGGCACCGATCCAGGACCCCACCCCGTACCAGGCGATCGCCGGGAGTATGCGCAAGACCGCCGGCACGACCGCACCGCGGCTCCCGAACGCCGAGCGACACTGCACGGCGAAAGGGATGCCGTACTTGAGCCCGGGGGTCCCGTTTATGCAGAAGAAGATCACCACGAGCACCGCCGAGACCAGCATCACCACGCCGGCCTGGAAGATGTTCAGGCCCCCCGCCGGGGCATCATGTTCGCCCCAGAACGAAGATCTGGATCACGATCAAGGACGCCCACCACATCAGTACGTAGGACGTCAGCCCGAAAACCCTCTCCCCTCGGGACCGGCAACAGCCCGTCCCTGCGCTGTCCGGCCTGTGAAGCGGAAACGCGATCCTCGCTCCCCATCTCGCTCCTCCCCTACGCTTCTTGTAACATCGGCAACGGTAGAGGACCGATCCGTATTTGTCAAACAAATACGCCGGTATGGCATAATCCCTGCGGATCCGGCCAAAACTGGAGGGCTTCTGGGGTGCGCGGGGAGAGGCGGCGCGGCGAGACGCGCAAGAGGAAGACGTACGAGCGGATAGCGGCACGCATTCGGGCGTCGATCTCCTCGGGAGAGCTGCGTCAGGGGGACAGGCTGCCGAAGGAGGCGGACCTCGCGGCGAGCCTGGAGGTGAGCCGTCCGACGGTGCGCGAGGCGCTCAAAGTGCTGGAGGCGATGAGGGTGCTGGAGAGCTCCACCGGCCCGACGGGCGGAACGTTCGTCCGGACGCTCAACGGCGCGGGGGTAGCGGAGCACCTTTCGGAGTCGATCGGGCTCTTGCTCGACGTCGACGCGCTGACGCTCGAGGAGTTGCACGCTTCCAGGGAAGCGATCGAGATACCGGCCGCAGGGATGGCCGCCCTTCGGCGGACGCCCGAAGACCTCGCGGCGATAAAGGAGACCATCGAGCGTGACGGCCTCAAGGATTCGGACAGTTTGGTGGCAGACGTCTCTTTCCATCGCGCGGTCGCGGCCGCTTCCGGCAACAGGATGCTGAGCGTCTTTATGGGCTCGGTGCATCTGACCGTGAGGAGACTGGCCGAGCGCTACGAGATGCCGGAGGTCAAGCAAGCCTCCCAGACGCAACATCAGCTCATCTACGAGGCGATCGAAGCCGGGGACGAAGACCTGGCTGGATCCCGCATGCGCGAGCACCTGAGGTTCGCGGGCGAAGTCTACCGCCAAGCCATCCCGAGGTCCGATCCGGACGAGCGCTCAGGGAAACGTTAGAAGACCGCGCTTCTCCGTCCGGCGCGGCGGACTTCGTGCCCTTGCCCCTGGGGTGGTGGCCGACGACCGGCTCCGCGAGGCCGGAGCGCAGGCCCCGCCCGACCGGCTCGCCGCCCGCGCCGGCCAGCTCGTATGGATGGACGCCGAGGAGGCCGCGGATGCAAACTCCTGCTCGCGAACGCTACAATGCGCGGGAGCCACGACCTTTGATCTCGTACACCGGCGCCCGGCGCCGCCGACGCGCACCCCGAGGACTCCGTGATGATCGGCGACACGACACGGACACCGACGTCAACACGGTCATCGAGAGCGGCCTGGAGACCATCCCCGTCCTCTCGGGCATTACGAGCCGCGCGGACATCGAGCGGTGCTCTCACCGTTCCCTCGCGTCGTCGACCCCGTCGCAGAGGTAGAGCCATAGATGTAGGGAAGGGACGGCTTTGGCGGAGGCGTCAGCGGGCAGAGATCGAGGACCGTCTGCCCGCGCGGGAGCGGATGGCGTGAGAGGACGGGAGGACAAGGGGACCACTATCGTCTGCCTCGACTTCGACGGTACGCTCGTGGACGACGAGGGCCGTATCCACCCCGCCGACGTCGAGCTCCTGGCGAACGAGCGCTCCGTCGCCTTCGTTCCGGCGACCGGACGCCCGCTCCACTCGGTGCGACGCACGTTCGAGCGCTACGAGCTCTTCGTGGGTCGCCCGATACCGTTCCCGCTCGTCCTGGAGAACGGGGCGGCGGTCTACGACGAGAACGAGGAACTGCGCGCCCAGCGCTGCTTCGACCCCGACCTCCAGGACGCCCTCATGCGCGTCGTCCTGGCCTCGACGGGGGCGAACTTCCTGATCTACAGCCTGGACGAAGTCGGGTTGCTGCGGCCCGACGAGAAGCTCCTGTCGCTGGTCCGCCGCTTCGACATGGACCCCCAACCGTTCGACCCCGACGCGATGAAGCCCCTGACGAAGGTGGCGGCCACCGCCGGGGACCTGGAGACGCTGCGCGCGTTCGAGGCCAGCACCGCGGGGCTGCCGCTGGAGCTGACCTACTCCCTGCCGAACGTGCTGGAGCTCACCCCCGTCGGCGTCCACAAGGGCCAGGGCCTCGCCACCCTCCTGGACGGGACGGAGCGCGCCGATGCCGGAGGGGAGGTCGTGGTCGCGGGGGACGGCGAGAACGACCTGGCGTTGTTCGACCTCGCGACCCTGTCCTTCGCGCCCGCGGACAGCCCGCCGGAGATACGAGCCCGCGCGGATCGCGTCCTCGACGTGCGAAAGGAGGGGCTGCTCACACCGATCCTGCGCGAAGTCCGCGCACGAGCGAACGGGGCATGACCCCGGCTCCGCGGGCTTCAGCCCTTCGCGATCTCGAGGCCGAGCTCTCGGAACGGGCCGAGGATCTCCTCCGGAACGTCGTGATCGGTGGCCAGGTGGGTGTACGCGGTCGCCGGCGCGACCACGAAGGAAGAGGCCGTGCCGAGCTTCTCGGCTGAGGCCAGCGCCACCACCCGGTCTGCGCTCTCGATCATCGCGCGCTTGACGAGCATCTCCTCGTAGTAGGGGTGGCTGACCCCGACCTCCGGGTGCATGCTCCAGATGCCCTGCAGGCACAGATCGGCGTTGACGGAGGCGAACGCCTCGACGGTCTGCGCGCCGACGGCGAGTATGTTGTCCTTATACAAGGTGCCCCCGATCACGACCACCTCCAGGTTCGGGTGCTCGGCGAGCGCCGCCGCGGTCGTCGGGCTGTGTGTTACCACGGTGGCTTCGAGGCCCGCGGGCAGGTGCCGCACCACCTCCAGCGCCGTCGTGCCGCCGTCGAGGATGATCACCTGCCCGTTCTCGACCAGCCCCACCGCCGCACGCGCGACCGCGACCTTGCCCGCCGACGCCTGGCGCCTGCGAGCCTCGTGGGTGCCGGTGACCGCCGAGCGCGGCAGCGCGCCGCCGTGGACCCGCCGGAGCTTGCCCGCCTCCGCCAACTCGCGCAGGTCGCGCCGCACCGTGTCCTCCGAAACCCCCAACGCCACGCTCAGGTCGCTCGCCACGAGCTTCCCCTCCACCCCGAGCATCTCCAGGATGCGACCCCGCCGCTCTTCCTTTAACATCGTTACTCCTGCCCGTTTTTCCGTATTTATCGTTGTTTCTGCACACAAAGCCTTGACAGTGCGCGTTTTCATCCGTATCGTTTCGCACAAGGGATTGTCCCCGGCGCGCACAGTTTACCGATGGGGAGCGTGGGGCCGGGAGGAACGGGGAAAGGGGACGAGCGGTGGAGAAGACCTATGTGATGGGCATAGACGAGGGCACGACCGGGGCCCGGACGCTCATCTTCGACGGGGACGGCGAGATCGTCGCCGAGGCCGCGCGCGAGCTGACGCAGCATTACCCTCGTGCCGGTTGGGTCGAGCACAACCCGGTCGAGATACTCGAGGTGCAGTTGGAGACCATGCGTCACGCCCTGGAGAAGGCGCAGGTTTCGCCGCGGGGCATCCGCACGATCGGGCTGACCAACCAGCGCGAGACCGCGATGGTGTGGGAGAAGGAGAGCGGGCGGCCGATCTACAACGCGATCGTCTGGGCCTCGCGCCAGTCCGCCGACGTCATCGAGCGCTGGGCGGCGGCGGGGTTGGCCCAAGAGGTCCGCGAGAAGACCGGGCTCATAATGGACGCGTACTACTCCGCTTCAAAGATCGCCTGGATCCTGGACCGCGTGGAGGGCGCCAGGGGACGGGCCGAGCGCGGCGAGCTCTTGGCGGGAACGATAGACGCGTGGCTCATGTGGAACCTCACCGGCAGGGAGCGCTTCGTCACCGACTACTCCAACGCCGCGCGCACCATGATGTTCAACATCCACGAACTCAGATGGGACGAGGAGCTTCTGGACGGGTTCGGCATCCCGGTCACCATGCTGCCGGAGGTGCTCCCTCCGACGCCGACTTCGGGACGGTGGGGCAGGTGTTCGGGGCCGAGGCCCCGATACAGGGCGTGCTCGGGGACCAGCAGGCGGGCCTCTTCGGCCAGGCGTGCTACGAGAAGGGGCTCGCGAAGATGACGTTCGGGACCGCGGGCGTCTTCGTGCTGAACACCGGTTCGGAGCCCGTGGTGCTCGACGGTGTGACCGCCAGCAGCGCGTGGGGGGTGAACGGCGAGGTCGCGTACGAGATCGAGGGCGTCATCTACGCCTCCGGCAAGACGATGCAATGGCTGCGCGACGACCTGAAGCTCTTGCACACGGCCCCCGACAGCGAGTGGTACAGCGGCCAGGTGCCGGACACGCAGGGGGTGTATCTCGTCCCCGCGTTCACCGGCCTGGCCGCCCCCGAGTGGGACATGTACGCCCGCGCGGCCATCGTGGGCATGTCCAGCAACACCAACCGCCTCCACGTTATCCGCGCGGGGCTGGAGTCGATGGCCTACCAGACCAGGGACGTCGTCGACCGGCTCCTCCTTTCGGGCGAGGTGGGGCTCTCGGAGCTCAGGGTCGACGGGGGTGCGGCGAAGAACTCGATCCTCTGCCAGTTCCAGGCCGACATCCTCGGCATCCCCGTGATACGCCCGAAGAACACCGAGGCCACGGTGACCGGTGCTGCGTACCTCGCGGGGCTCTCCAGCGGGCTGTGGAAAGACCTGGGCGAGGTCGCCTCGCTCTGGCAGGAGGAGCGCGTCTTCGAGCCCCGGATGTCCGAGGAGCGCCGCGAGCAGCTTTACGCCGGCTGGAGGGAGGCGGTCAAGCTCACCCGCGGGTGGGCCAAGAAGGTGGTCGTCGACTAGCGTTCTGGGTATGCGAGGGTCGAGATGAACGGATACGAAAGGGGAAGCGTTTGACGTTCGAGGAGAAGCTGGCGGACCCGACGGACCTCGACGGGCTGCGCGAGGCGCTTCGCGCGGCCGACCCCGAGGGGAGGCTCGCGCCGCTCGGGATGGGCCGCATCGAGATCGGGCCCGACGCCTCGGGCTTCCTGCCCGAGGCCGTCCTCGAGCTCGTCGGGGACGAAGGCGGGCGCGTCGTGCTAGTGACCGACGCCACGCCGATACGGCGGGGCTCCGAGGACCTGAAGGAGATGGCCGGGCGCCTGCTGCGCGAGGCGGGTTTCACGGTGGAAAGGGCGGTGGTGGGCGCCGGCCACGACGAGCTGCACGCCGACGAGGAGGCCATCGCCGAGGCCGAGGCCGCCGTCGCCGGGGCTGATTGCGTGGTAGTCGTCGGGTCGGGGACGATCTCGGACGTCTGCAAGGTCGCCACGGCGCAGACGGGCGGCACCCCGCTCGTGGTCGTGCAGACCGCGGCCTCCGTAAACGGCTACTCCGACGACGTCTCGGTGCTGCTCAAGAGCGGGGTCAAGCGCACCGTCCCCTCGCGCTGGCCGGACGTGCTGCTCGCCGACCTCCCGACGCTCGCCGAGGCCCCGCACGCGATGAACGCCGCGGGCTACGGCGACGCGATCGCGATGTACACCGGCCCCGCCGACTGGTACCTGGCCTCGCTCGTGGGGATGGACGACTCCTACCACCCGGCGCCCATAGAGATGGTCCTGGGCTACGGCCCGGACCTCGTCGAGAGCGCGGGCGCCGTACGCCGCCACGAGCCGGAGGCGCTGGAGAAGCTCGTGCGGGCGCTCACGCTCGGGGGGATCGCCGCGGGGGTGACGGGGACCACGGCCTGCCTCTCCGGCACCGAGCACCTCGTCAGCCACCTGCTCGACATGAACGCCGGGCAGAAGGGCCTCCCCTTCGCCTTCCACGGCGCCCAGGTCGGGGTCGCGATGCTGCCTGTGGCCGCCGCCTGGGAGGTGTTGCTCGCCGAGTTCGACCCCTCCACGGTCGACGTCGGCGCCTGCTTCCCGGAGCCCGAGGCGATGGAGCCGGTGGTGCGCGAGGCCTTCGCCGGCATCGACCCGACCGGGGCGATGAGCGACGAGTGCTGGGGCGACTACAACAAGAAGCTCGTGCGCTGGCGGGAGAACAGAGAGACGTTCGAGGCGTTCCTGAACGACTGGCCCCGCCACCGCGCCGAGCTGAAGGAGATGGTGGCCCCGCCCGAGAAGCTGGCCGGGGCCCTGACCGGGGCCGGGGCGCCCGCGCGCTTCGGCGAGCTGGATCCCCCGGCCTCCCCAGAGGTCGTCCGTTGGGCGCTCGGGAACTGCCACCTCATGCGCAACCGCTTCACGGTCGCCGACCTGCTCTTCTTCCTGGGCTGGTGGGACGACGCCTTCGTCGAACGGCTCCTGGACCGCGCGCGCTCCGCGGGGGGAGGGCTTTGAGGGTTAACCATCCGGTGGGTAGGGAGGAAACCGAGTGAACCCGTCGACGAAGGGTACCGCTCGTCCCGAGGGCCGCGAGAGCGCTTCTCGGGGCACGGAGGCGACTTCACGGGAGGGTTGCCGCGTGATTTGACGGAGAAGCGAAGTACGGCGGCAACGAATCGCAGGCGAAACGAGGAGGTAGATCCGGTGGCTCACGTAGGAGACATGGTTGCGGAGATGCTCGCCCGCTACGGGGTGGAGCAGGTCTTCGGGCAGCCGGGGGGGCAGACGGCCGCCCTGTACGACGGCATCGCGAAGCGATCGCCGCGCATCCGCCACATGCTGGTGCGCGACGAGCGGAGCTCCGCCTACGCCGCCGACGCCTACGCCCGGCTCACGGGCAAACCCGGCGTCTGCGACGTCACCGTCGGCCCCGGCACCACGAAGTTGACCGACGGCTTCGTCGAGTCGTTGAACGCCTCGGTCCCGGTTATCGCCATCGTCGGCGAGCTGCCGAGCGACTGGGAGCCCTTGCGGGACAAGGGCGTGGCGTCTCAGGGGTTCGACCAGATCAGCTTCCTCAAGAGCATCACCAAGGCCACGTACACGGCCGCGAGCCAGAGGTCGCTGCCGCAGCTTATCCGCTCGGCGTTCCGGACGGCGACCTCCGGGCGGCCCGGTCCGGTGGCGCTCGTCATCCCGCACGACGTCATGGACGCCGAGTGGGACGGGGACGAGACCGCCCTTGAGATCGACGACCGCTACACGCGCGCGCCGGCCTACCGTCCCGTCGCGCCCCCGGACGACATCCAGGAGGCCGCGGACCTTCTGGGCCGGGCCCAGAGGCCGGTCATCGTCGCCGGCGGCGGCGTGCTCGGCTCCCGGGCCACCGACGAGCTGACCCGGCTGGCCGAGACCGTGGACGCCGTGGTCGTGACCACCTTCACGGGCAAGGGCTCGATCTCCGAGACCGGCCCCACTCCGGGGCGTGCTGAACCCCCTCGGGGGCTGACCGCCAACAGGGTGGTCAAGCGGGCGGACCTCGTCTTCTGGTGCGGGAGCAAGGTCAGCCAGAACACGAGCGTCAACTGGACGATCCCGGCGCCCGAGCAGGCGACGATACACCTGGACGTAGACCCGGCCGAGCCGGGGCGCACCTTCCGGCCGACCGTCGCGCTCAACGGGGACGTAAAGTCGACGCTCTCGGACCTGCTGAACCGCGTCGAGCCGCAGGAGCGCGCGGACTGGCTGGACGAGGTGGGCAACATCAAGGAGGAGGAAGCCGCCCCGATCCGCGAGGAGGAGGCTTCGGACGCGGTCCCGCTCGCCCCGCCGCGCGTGATGCGCGAGCTCAGGGAGAGGCTCTCCGCCAGGGACGTCGTCATCAGCGACGCCAGCTTCTCGGCGGGCTGGATCTCGGCCTACCTCAAGGCCCCCGAGGCGGGGCGCAACTGGATCTTCGCGCGCGGGCAGGGGGGCTTGGGCTACTCGTGTCCCGCGGCGCTGGGGGCCGCCGTGGCGCGGCCCGACGACCGCGTCGTGACCATCAGCGGCGACGGGGGCTTCTACTACGCCATCGGCGAGCTCGCCACGCAGGCCCAGAACGGCTTGAAGGTCATAAACGTGGTCCTCAACAACGGCATCCTCGGCTGGCTGCAGATGTGGGAGGAGATCTTCTTCGACGGCATGCGCCAGTCCGTCGACCTCGAGACGGAAGCGAGCCAGCCCGACTTCGCCGCGGCCGGCGCCGCGATGGGCTGCCTCGGCATCAAGGTCGAGCGGCCCGAGGAACTCGGCGAGGCGCTGGAGCGCGCCTTCGCCGCCGAAGGACCGGTGGTCCTGGACATCCGGATCGACTCCAGGGCGACGCCACTGCACAGCTTCCGTCGCCGCCTCGCCGAAGGGGCCGAAGGCAGAACCTTCGACCGCCCCGGCACCACCTACGAGCTGCGCCCGTGGAACAGGTCCGCAGAAGCCGCCGACATCGAGCAGGAGGGCGTGATCGCAGAGTAAAGCAATGCCGAAAGGTCCCGAAGCCCGCCCGGGCCGAGGCGACCCATAAGGGAGAGAGACCGAACCCGCGGGTCATCGCGTGGGGAACGCGATGGCCCCGCCCGAAACGGCATCCAGGCTTCGACCGCCGACGGAGCGTCGCCGAACAGGGGCCGAGGGGACGGCCAGGGGAAGAAACGGTAGGGAAAGGAAGCAGAAGGATTATGGAGAACGGCAAGCCGATCGTGGTGACCGTGGATGCGGGATCCGGGAGTTGCAGGGCGCTGGCGTGGGACGCCGACGGGCGCATGCTCGGGCTTTCGCAGCAGGAGTGGAACTACAAGGCCTCGGAGTACCCGGGCGGGATGGACTTCGACACCCGGGACGGTTGGCGGCGGGCGACCGAGTGCATAAAGGCCGCGCTCTCCCAGGCGGGCGCGAGGCCCGAGGACGTCAGGGCGATCACGGCCACCAGCATGCGCGAGGGTTTCGTCGTCTACGACGAGGGGGGCCAGGAGATCTGGGCCGTCCCGAACGCCGACGCCCGCGCGCAGAAGGAGGCCAAGGAGCTCATAAGGGACGGCCTCGCCGAGCCGATCTACAAGCGCGGCGGGGACTGGACCTCCATCGCCGCCTCCGCCCGGCTGCGGTGGATAGAGGCTAACGCGCCCGAGGTCTGGGAGAAGGCGCGCCACATAACGATGCTCGGCGACTGGGTCCTGCAGAAGCTCTCCGGCGAGTACGTCACCGATCCGTCCTTAGGCTCCTCCTCGGGCCTCTTCGACCTGAAGACGCGCGACTGGTCGAGGGAGACGGCCGAGGAACTCGGGATCTCGCGCCTCCTGCCGCGCGTCGCCGAGTCGGGCGTCGTGGTCGGAGCTGTCACCAGGAGAGCCGCCGAGGAGACGGGCCTCCGGGAGGGGACCCCGGTGGTCGCGGGCGGGGCCGACACCCAGCTTGGCCTCCTCGGGGGCGGGGTCGTCGAGGCGAACCAGTTCGGGGTGGTAGGCGGTACGTTCTGGCTCACGGCCGGGATCGCCGACAACGCCCTGATCGACCCGGGCATCCGCCTCCGGACGCTCTGCCACGTGATCCCGGACCGCTGGATGATCGAGGGCGTGGGCTTCGTGCACGGCCTCTCTACCCGCTACGTCCGCGACGGGCTCCTCAGGGCCGCCAACCCGGACATCTCCACCGAGACCGGCTACGACAAGCTCGACGAGCTGGCTTCCCGGTGCCCCCCGGGCGCCAACGGCGTCTCCTACTTCGCCTCGAACGTCATGAACGCCCGCTCCTGGAAGCACGCCCCGCCGTCCATCGTCGGCCTCAGCCCCTTCGCCATCGACGAGACCGGCCTCGGGGCCATCTTCCGCGCGGTGATGGAAGAGGGCGCCTACGGGGCGCGGGGACACATGGAGATCCTCGAGGAGGTCTACGGGCGCGGGGTGGACGATATCACCTTCGTCGGCGGCCCCTCCCGCAGCCCGGTGTGGGCGCAGATCCTCTCGGACGTGCTCGGCGCGCGGGTGCGGGTCCCGGAGGTCCTGGAGGCGACCTGCCTCGGCGCGGCGCTCTGCGCCCTCGTCGGCGCCGGGGCCTACACGGACCTCGCCGAGGCGGCGACCGCCACGGTCACCACCGCCAGCGAGTACGAGCCGAACCGGCAGAACAAGGAGGCCTACGACGACCTCTACCCGCGCTGGCGCGCCCTCAACGACCACATGATCGCCGCCGCCGACAAGGGCCTGGCGCCGCACATGTGGACGGGCGCCGGAGCCGGGGGCCAGGAGTCGGACGAGCTGGACGAGGCCGCCGCCGCGAGCGAGGTTCCCAGCTAGAAACGGATCGTCCGCGGGGCGAAGACTATCGTCTGCTGGCGGAGGTCTTCGCCCCGGCCACCCTTCGAGAGCCCGGCTCGCGGCCGGGTCCGAGGCATGAGTGAGCCTCTCCTCGCCGACCGCGTGGCGGAGCGGGTCTACGGGGACTCGCCCGCCGGGACTGGACCGACCAGCACAGCACGAGACACATCAGGAGGCAAATACCATGGCCGGGCGCATACCCGAAGACATACAGGATCAGACCTTCGACCTCATAGTCGTGGGCGCCGGGATCAACGGCGCCGGCATAGCCCGGGACGCCGTGTTGCGCGGCCTCAAAGTGCTACTCCTGGACAAGGGTGACCTCTCCAGCGGCACGTCCAGCTGGTCGAGCCGGCTCATACACGGCGGCTTGCGCTACCTGGAGTACTACGAGTTTTACCTCGTCCGGGAGTCGCTCTCCGATCGCGAGAAGCTCCTGCGGATGGCCCCGCACCTCGTAAAGCCCATGCCGTTCGTCGTCCCGATCTACGAGCACAACAAGCGGGGACCGAAGATGGTCCGCCTCGGCATGATCGCCTTCGACCTTCTCTCCTTCGACAAGAGCCTCGAAACCCACAGGATGCTCGGCCGCGACGAGGCGTTGAGGACCGTGCCCGGCCTGAACCCGGAGGGCCTCCGGGGCGCCGCCCTCTACTACGACTGCCAGGTCGAGTACGCGGAGCGCCTTGTGGTCGAGAACGCCATCTCCGCCCGCGAGCACGGCGCCGTCGTGCTCACCTACGCACGGGTCGAACGACTCGTCCTGGAGGACGGGGCCGTCCGGGGGGTCGAGTTCGCCGACGCGCTGGGCAACGGAAGGACGTACACGGTCCGCGCGCCCGTTACCGTAAACGTCTCCGGCCCCTGGGTGGACCGGGTCCTCGCGAGCCTCGATACCCCCGGCGTCGAACCGGACGCCGGGCGCTTCATGGGCGGCACCAAGGGGACGCACCTCGTCGTCGATCCCTTCCCCGGGGCCCCCGCCGAGGTGCTGTACTACGAAGCCATCTCGGACAACCGCCCGATCCTGGTCATCCCCTGGAACGGACGGTATCTGATCGGGACGACCGACATCCGTTACGAGGGCGACCTGGACCTCGTCGTCGGCGACGAGGGGGAGATCCGGTACCTCCTTCAGGAGACCAACGCCCTGATCCCCGAGGCGAAGCTGACGCGCGAGGACGTGCTCTTCACATACTCGGGCGTCCGCCCCCTCCCCTACAACCCCGAGGGGGAGGCCGGCGGCGTCACCCGCAGCCACGTCGTCTTCGACCACGCCGAGGGCCGGTCCGCCGCTGGCGGCAAGGTGAAGAGCGCCAGCGCCGAGTTTCCGCAGGTCGGAGGCCTCCTCTCGATCATCGGCGGCAAGCTGACCACCTACCGCAACCTCGCCCGCCAGACGACCGACGCCGTCTTCAAGAAGCTGGGCCGGAAGGCTCCCCCGTCCGCCACGGACCGCGTCCCGCTCCCCGGCGGTGCCCTACGAGACTTCGACGCCTTCTCCGCGGAGTTCAAGGCGAGGAGCGGGCTCAGCGAGATGCTGGCGTCCAGGCTCCTGAAGATCTACGGCGCCCGCGCGGACGACGTGCTCGCCGAGGCCGGGGGAGAGCCCTCCCTCAAGCTGCCCCTCACCTCCCCCGCCACCGTGGAGACGGCGCTGATGGGCTGCGAGGTCCTGTACGCCTTCCGCCGGGAGATGGCCCAGACCCTGGCCGACGTCCTGCTGCGCCGCTCGATGGTGGCGTACGGTCCCGACGTCGCCCTCGACGTAGCCGACGCCGCGGCCGAGGTAGCGGTGGAACACCTCGGCTGGTCGAGGAAGCGCGCCGAGCGCGAGGTGCGCCAGTACCGCGAGTGGATCGAGCGCTACACCCCACGCGCGCTCGCCACCGCGGGGCTGTCTCCGGAAGGGGGTGAGCGGGCTTGATGTTCTCCGGGGAGGTAGCGTGGGTCACGGGTAGCAGCAAGGGTATTGGGCGCGCGGTGGCCATCGGCCTCGCGGAGCACGGCTGCGACGTGGCCGTCCACTACAACAGGGGCGAGAGCGAGGCCCGGGAGGTGGTAGAGCGGATCGAGGCCACTGGCCGGGCCGCCATCGCCGTCCGGGGGGACGTCTCCGACTCCGGGGACGTCGGGAGGATGGTCGGGGAGATCGAGGAGAGGTTCGGGCGCCTGGACGTGCTGGTGAACAACGCGGGCTCCTTCGTCGAGCGGCGCTCGTTCGAGCAGATGACCGAGGACCTGTGGGACCGGGTGATGGCGGTGAACCTCAAGAGCGTCTACCTGTGCTCTCAGGCGGTGCTGCCCATGATGAAGAGGCAGGGCGCGGGCAAGATCATAAACATCTCCTCCATGGCCGCCAGGACCGGCGGCAGCTCGAGCTCCATCGCCTACTCGGCGGCCAAGGGCGGCGTCAGCACCCTGACCCGCGGGATGGCGAAGGACCTGGGCCCCAAGGGGATCCGGGTCAACGCGGTAGCTCCGGGGCGCATCGACACGCCGCTGCACGAGGAGTTCACCCCGGCCGAGAGGCGCGAGGAGGCGGCGCAGGGCATCCCCCTCAAAAGGGAGGGCACGCCCGAGGAGATCGTCGGCGCGGTGCTGTTTCTCGCCTCACCGCACGCCAGCTACGTGCTCGGCGAGGTCATCGAAGTAAACGGCGGCATCCTTATGGATTGACCTGGCGCCGGCGCCTTGCGCGGTCTGAAGTCGAGGCGAAGATCGTCGCGCCCGCAGGCGCGGGGCTCGTCGAGGTAGAAGGAGGCTATTTATTGGCAGCGGCGATTTCTACGAGACGGACAGGGGTGAGATGCCCATGAAGATGGGAGAGCTCACCCGTGGCACCGGCGTCGGTACAGGCCGACATGGGCACCAGACGCTTCTCCGGCGACGTTTCTCCTCGCCCTCCGGTCACGAGCTCGGCGGCCCCGAAGAACCGCGGGCGCGGGTGGTCGCGGCCGGCCCCGCGACGCGCGGCCTCTGCCGTCACCGTGAGGTAGACGCCCGGCAGATGCCCGGGGGTCTCGCCCCCGTCGAGTACGCGGTGATACCGTCGCGCGTTGTTGATCGGAACCTGTACGAGGTACAAGGGCTTGGAGGTAAAGAATGAAGCATCAGGACCTGCGTGAGAGCGTGGCCCGGGTCGCGCGCCAGCTCGTCTCCTCGGGGCTCGTCACCGGCACCTCGGGCAACGTCAGCGCACGCACCCCCGAGGGAGACGTGCTCATCACCCCGACCGGCCTCGACTACGAGGTAATGGGGCCCGAACACGTGGTGCTCGTGGACGTGAACGGCAACCACCTGGAGGGCGACCTCGCGTCTTCCAGCGAGACCCCGATGCACACCGGCATCTACAGGGCACGGCCGCAGGTGGACGCCATCGTGCACACGCACTCGCGCTACGCGACCACGCTGGCGTGCCTGGGGTGGGAGATCCCCCCGGTCCACTACATGCTGACCACGCTCTCGGAGGACGGGCGGGTGCCCATCGCCCCCTACGCCCTCTACGGCACCGAGGAGCTCGCGAACAACGCGAGCGAGGCGTTGGGCGAGTCGCGCAACGCCTGCCTGCTCCGGACCCACGGCACCATCACCCTCGGCGAGAGCCCCGAAAAAGCCTTCTCGCGCACCGTGACCCTGGAGGAGATGGCCGAGATCTACTACCATGCCCGCCTCGCCGGAGGCCCCATCCTCCTCGACCGGGATCAGGTCGCCGAGGTCGCCGCCAAGATCACCGGCTACGGACAACCGAAGGCGTCTTCCTAGCACGGCGCCCGGGGCGTTCGCCCCGCCGCGGTCGGCAGACGCCGTCGCCCCTCGAAAACGGGCCGCTTCAGCGGGGGAAACGGCCCGGATCTCCCCCTACTACGCTTCTGGCATCACCGCGACCTTGATGCCCTCGCCGCTCGCCGTCTTGTCTATGGCCTCGAGCGCGTCCCGCAGCGGGAACCTGTGCGTCACCATCTTCTCGACCTCGACCCGACCGGATTCTATGAGGCGCATGGCGGCCTCGTAGTCCGAGCGGCGGGAGTTGGAGGTGCCGGTCAGGACGAGCTCGTTGTAGTGGATCAGGTTCGCCTCCACCTCGGACCATCCCGCCCCGCGAGCCCGCGAAGATGTTCACGGCTCCCCCTTGCGGGTCATCTTCAGCGCGTCGTTGACGAGCGCGGGCACCCCGATGCAGATCACGGATACGTCCACGCCCAACCCGTCCGTGTGCTCGGCGACGACGGCCGAAAGGTCCTCGTTCGCGGGGTCCACCGTCACGCTCGCCCCGAACTCCGACGCGGTCTTCCTGCGGTCCTCCGAGGTCTCGCTGACGATCACGGTCCTCGCCCCGGCGAGCAGGGAGAGCTGGAGGTGGAACAGGCCTATCGGTCCCGAGCCTATGATGAGCACGGTGTCGTCGAGGCGCGTGCCGGAGCGGCGGTGCCCGTTGACGCAGCAGGAGAGCGGCTCGGCCAGAGCCAGGGCCTCGGACGGCAGATCCTTCCCGGCGACGAACAGGTTGCCCGCCTCGACGGCGTCCGCGGGGACGCGCACGTACTCGCCGAGGCCGCCGTCCACGACGTAGCCCACGATCCTGGCGTTGGCGCACATGTTCTCCAGGTCGCGCCGGCAGAAGTAGCACCTGCGGCACGGGATGACCGGGGCCATCGCCACCGGCGCCCCCACCTCGTAGCCGCGGACGTTCCTGCCCGCTTCGGCGACGTGGCCGGCCATCTCGTGCCCGATGACCACGTTCCGGTCTATGCCCTTGGTCTTCTCCCCGCGCAGGATGCGCAGGTCAGTCCCGCAGACCGTGTTGGCCCCGACCTTCACCAGGACCTCGTCCGGCCCGATCTCCGGCGTCGGAACCTCCGCGACCTCCAGCTCACCGGGACCGCGGAATACGGCGGCTAACATCGCTGCCTCCCCGTCTTCATCGTGTTCTCCTCATGGCGTTTCGCCTCCCCCTAGCCCGTGCGGGGCCACACCGGCGCCAGGGCCTCGGCGATGGCCGTGTACGTCTCGTAGGCCTCCTCCAGCCGCCGGTGACGCTCCGGGTCGGGCTCGTGGACGCGCAGGATGCGCACCGTCCGCTCCGTGGCCTCGTCGAGCGAGCGGTAGACGCCTGCCCCCACCCCGGCGCACACCGCGGCACCCAGAGCGCCGGCCTCGTCGGCGTCGGGGATCTCGATGGTCAGGTCGAGGGCGTCCGCGAACATCTGGCTCCACAGCTCGCTCCTCGCCCCTCCGCCGGTGAGGCGGACCCGCGTGAAGTCGGAGACCGGCCGCAGGGTGTCCACGTGCCACTTGTGGTTGAAGACCGTGCCTTCGAAGAGAGCGCGCAGAACGTGACCTCGCGTGTGCCAGCCCCTGAGGCCGAAGAAGCCCGCGGTCGCTGCGTCGCCGTAGGGCGAGCCGTACAGGAACGGGTGGTAGAAGACCCGCGACTCTTCCTCGAGCACCTCCTCCACCTCTTCGTTGACGAAGGCGAAGGGGGAAGTCCCGCTCTCCTTCGCCTTCTCCACCTCCAGGGGGCTGAGGCGTTGGACGAACCACTCCAGGTTCGTCGCCGAGGCCGGCGAGGCGCCGAAGTTCGCCCATAGACCCGGGACCACGAAGTTGCGGCACAACCCGGCCTCGTTCAGCACGGGCCTGTCCGAGACCACCCCGTTGATCGACCAGGTGCCGGCGATCATGGTGAGCTGGCCGGGCTTCGTGCAGCCGACGCCGACGGGGCCGGCGTCTATGTCGTGGGCCCCCGCGACGACCGGCGTGCCGGCCGCGAGCCCCGTCGCCTCGGCCGCCTCGCGCGTGACCTCGCCGGCCACCCCCGTGCACGCGACCACCGGGGGCAGCTTCCCCTGCAGCTCTCCCAGGCCGTAGAGGGAGAGCACCTCCGGGGAGTATTCTTGCGTGTTCACGTCGGTGAAGCCGCTGCTCGACTCGGTGGTGTCGGTGGCGTACTCCCCCGTCAGCTTGAGGCGGAGCCAGTCCTTGACGAAGAGGACCCAACGCGCGCGCTCGAAGCTCTCGGGCTCGTGCTCCTTGAACCAGGCCAGGAGGGTGGCCGCGAGCGACGAGAACGGCTTCTGGCCGGTGACATCGAGCGCCCGGTCCGCAACGCCCGCCTCCTGCCAGCGCTCGAGGACCGTGTAGGCCCTGGAGTCGAGCGAGAGGACGCCGGCCCGGACGGGGCGCCCCCCCTCGTCCACGAGGTAGACGCCGTCGCCGTGGCCCGTAACCCCGACGGCCGTGATCTGGCCGCCGTCGATCCCGGCCTCGTCGAGGGCCTCGCGGATCGCGCCGCAGCACCTCTCCCAGAGGAGGTCCATGTCCTGTTCGACCCAGCGTGGGCGGGGGCTCTCGTGGACGTTGTTGACGGCGCCCGAGCCCCTCGGGCGGCCGTCCTCGTCGAAGACGACGGCCTTCGTGACCGTCAGGCCGCTGTCTATCCCGAGCAGGTAGGCACTCATCGCTTCTGCAGCTCCTCCACGTTGACCGTGTTCCTGGGACGCCCGGTCTCGTCGAGCTCCCGGACGGCCTCGCCCACCATCCGCACGGAGTTCTCCCAGGCGCTCGAGGTGCTTCCGGCGACGTGCGGGGTCAGGGTCACGTTCTCCAGCTCCAGCCAGGGGCTGCCCTCTTCCAGGGGCTCTTCGTCGTGGACGTCGAGCCCGGCCCCGGCGATGCGCCCCTCCTTCAACACCTCGAGGAGATCGTCGTAGCGCACCATGCGGCTCCTCGCGGTGTTGATGAAGAACGCCGTCGGCTTCATCTGCTCGAAGTGCTCCCTGCCGATAAAGCGGCTCGTCTCGCCGCTCAAGCGGGCGTGGAGGCTCACGAAGTTCCCCTCGCGGAAGATGGTGTCCAAGTCGTCCACCTTCTCGCCGCCGTGGGACGAGATGGTCTCCCCTTCGACGTACGGGTCGTAGACCAGGAGCGTCACGCCGAAGCCGGAGAGGCGGGACGCGAGCTGGCGGGCGACCTGGCCGAAGCCGATCAGGCCGACCGTGCGGCCGGAGAGGTCGTAGGGCTCCTGCGGGAACTCCTTGGGCCACCGGCCCGCCCGGATGCCGCGGTCCGACCGGGCGATGCTGCGCGTCTCGGCGAGCATCAGGCCCAACGTCTGCTCGGCGACCGACGAGGCGTTCCGGCCCTGGAGGTTGACGACCGCGATGCCGCGCGCGGAGGCGGCCTCAACGTTCACGTTCTCGAAGCCCGCGCGCGCCACGATCACGGCCTTCAAGTTCGGACCGGCGTCGAGGACCGCCTCCGAGACCGGTGCGAAGTGCACCACGAGCGCCTCGGCCTCTCCCAGGGCTTCGACGACCTCTTCCGGCGCCGGCACGGCCTCCGGGCCCTCCTGCTCCATAAGCTGCTGCAGGTGGTGCTGGTCCTCGGCCGTCTCCCCGGCCCAGGAGACCTCGCGGAGAGGCCCGAAGTCCTCCCCCATCTCCTTCTCGATGGCCTCCCTGAACCGCGCCGAGGAGAGGAACAGGTCGCCCACGCAGAGCACGTCCATCCCGCTACCTCCCCACGGGGGCGCCGTGCACGGCCTCGCGCAGGCGGGCGGACATCTTCGAGGGGTCGTCGGCCTGCCAGACGTTGCGCCCGAAGACGATGCCCCTGGCGCCCGCCCCCACGGCGTCCCTGGCCGCCTCGATGGCCTCCTCGGGGCCGCTCCTCGAGCCGCCCAGGGTGAGGACCGGGACCGGGCAGCCCTCGATCACCCCGGCCATCGTCTCGGGGTCGCCGGTGTACTCGGTCTTGATCAAGTCGGCCCCGAGCTCGGCGGCCATCCGGCACACGTAGGCGAGAAGGTCCGGGTCGCGCCTGTCGGCGGCGCGCGAGCCCCACAGCACGGACTCGACGATAAGGGGTATGCCGGCCCGGTGCGCCTCGCGGGCGGTGTCGCCGATCGCGCGCACGTTGTCCGCGAACACGTCGCCGTCCTCCGGACCGAAGACGAGGTACATCACCATCGCCTCCGCCCCCAGGGCCAGGGCGTCCCGCGGGGTACAAACCACCCTGTGACGGTCGCCGAGGTACTTGACGCGCTCGTCCATGTGGATAAAGTCCGCGCGCACGATCGGCAGCGGCGCCCCGCGGAACGCGAACAGGTGGGCGGACCTCTCGAGCAAGCCCGGCGAGATCAGGACGCCGTCCGGCTCGCCCGCTACCACGTTCTCGACGATCTTCATCGGCCGCCCGGCCTCCGGCGGGACCCTCAGGCTGAGCCCGTGATCGAAGGCCACGATAAACGAACGCCCGCTCTCGCGGTCGAATAACCGCTCGGCCCTAAGCTCTGCTCCAACCAAAACCTTCTCCTTCTCTCCGTCCGTACAACATCGAATGCTTATCGGTCGGGGCCGCGGAGTACGGCCCCGACCACCCTCTACACCCCCGCCGCGGCCGCGGCACCGCCGCTGGCAACGTGGCGCACCGTCTTGTGCATCGACTCGCGCATCTGGGGATAAGTCTCGACGTAGCGGTCCACGTAGAACTGGTACTCCTCGTGGCGCGCCGCGTCCGGCTCGATGGTGCGCTCGGTATGCACCATGTTCCGGGCGGCGGTCTGCACGTCCGGATACACCCCCGCCCCGACCGCGGCCAGCATCGCCGAGCCGAGGACCGGGCCCTCGCTCTCGCGCGTAAAGGAGACCGGGACGTTGGAGACGTCGGCGTGCATCTGCATCCACAGCTCGCTCTTCGTCGGCCCGCCCGCGACGACGGCCTCCCCCGGCTCGAACCCGTTCTCGCGCATGGTGCGGAAGATGTGCTCGGTGCCGTAGCAGATGCCCTCGAGGATCGCGCGGAACACGTGCCCAGGACCGTGGCCCAGGGAGAGGCCCCAGATCATGCCTCGCGCCAACGGGTCGGTGTACGGCGTCCTGTTCCCCTGGAAGTAGTCCACGACCACGAGCCCTTCGGAGCCCACCGGCACCCCCTGCGCCATCTCGTTCAAGACCACGTAGGGGTCCACTCCGCGCCTCTTCGCCTCGGCCGCCGCCTCGCCCGCGAAGCCGTTCTTGAACCAGGCGACGATCGAGCCGGTCGAGACCTGCCCGCCCTCGACGGTGTACTGGCCCGGAACCTGAGCGTGGCTGTACGACCCGAAGAAGCCCTGGCCGTAGTGGGGCTCGGCGGCCTGCCCGATCATGACGTGCGAGGAGCCGGTGATGAGCGCCATCTTCCCGGGGTCGACCACCCCGAGGCCCAGGGCGCCCACGAACGCGTCCACGCCACCTTGAGCCACGGGGGTGTCGGGCTTGAGGCCCATCTCCTCGGCCACCTCCCGCCTCAAGCCTCCGACCACGGTGCCCATGTCGAGCACGGGCTCGGGGAACTTCTCCAGCACGTCCCCGAGGCCCACCGCCTCGTAGAGGCTCTCCGGCCAGCCGCCCGCGTCGCGGTCGTAGTACCAGCGGATGGACGTGTTGTTGATCGAAGCCGTCCACTCGCCGGTGAGCTTGTGGATCATCCAGTCGGTGTACTCGCAGACGTGCTTCGCGCCGTCGTAGGTCTCCCGCTCGTTCTCCTTCAACCACAGGGCCTTCGAGGGCATCCACTCGGCGGAGACGGCGCCGTAGCCGTTGTACTTGAGCGCCGGGTCGCCGGTCTCGCGGATGCGCTGGGCCTGGTCGGAGGCGCGCACGTCCATCCACAGGAGCGCCGGGCGCATGTGACGATCCCGCTCGTCCATCGCGACCACGGTGCAGCTCGTGCTGTCCATGGAGATACCCGCGATCTCCTCCGCCGAGACGCCGCTCTTCTCCATCGCGCCCTTCACCGCTTGCACGAGGCACGGCCACCACTCGTCCGGGTCCTGCTCGGCCCAGCCCGGACGCGGGAAGCGCGTCCCGTACTCGACGCCGTGGAAGGCCAGCGCCGTGCCCTCGCGGTCGAAGATTCCGACCCTCACGCTCCCCGTCCCGCCGTCTATCCCGATAAGGTACGGGCCCTCAGCCATCTCTGCTCCTTTCCCCCGCCGCCGAAGCGGCCACGACCGTGCTACGACCTTGCCCGCCTTCGACAACCCCACCGCTCGGCCTCCGCCCGCCGGTGTCCCCCATCTTCGTTCGACCCGGAAGCCCTACACCCCCGCGCCGCGAACGCCGCCCCATCCGTGAACGGGATACGCGGCCCGAAGACCGTTCCGAAGGCAACGCTGGTCGAGAAGTCGAAGCCTCCGCCGGCCAGTCTATCGGCCGCTCCACCAGCACCTCGAAGCCGGCGAAGACCAGAGCCGGCTTTCCACCTATCGCCGCGCCCAACGCCCCGCCCGCGAACGCCGCAAAGAGCAACACCAGCCGGACTCCACCGCGAACCTCCCCTTTCCCATTCTCCCCGGTCTTCCGTCCGAACAGCGCAGGACCTAGATAGTATCCCTTGTGCGGAACGATACGCAGCAAAACACGCACAGTCAAGGCGAATTGCGCAAATGTGAGTATTAATGCGTAAATACGTGCGGGTACAAGAGCGCGTACGTCGCTCTCGGGGACTTTCGGCGGCCCCGCCCCTTGTTGCCAAAATCCCGACAACACCTCGAAGCCCTTGCTGGCCACCCACCGCGCTACCTCGGTTTTTAACGGCTTTCGTCCTTAGAGCTGCGTTAGATCGTGGTCAAGAAGGGGGCTCCTAGCCGTCGAGCCACGCCCTCAGGTGCCCGCGCACCGCCCGCTCCGCCAGGCGCTCGGCCTCCCCCTCGCCGCCGGGGAGCCGGCCGGCCATCGCCAGGGCGACCAGGCCGTGCAGCGTGCCCCACGCGATCGTCACCTTCTCCCACACGCCTTCCTCCTCCTTCCCGTACTTCGCGAGCGCCTCCGCGAGCGTCCCCGCCATCGCTTCGGCTATCTTCTCCCCCTCCTTCCTCAGCTCGGCTACGGGGAACGACACCCCCCCGAGGCCGTACATGGCCTGATAGAGGTCCGGGGCCTCGAACGCGAAGCGGCACCAGGCGCGCGACATCTCGAGCAGGGCCTGCTCCGGGTCGTCGGAGGAGGCGCGGGCCTTCTCGATGGCCCCCAGCTGCCCGGCGTAGCCCGTCCGCACGAGCTCGAGCAGCAAGTCCTCCTTCGAGTCGAAGTGCTCGTAGACGACGGGCGGGCTGTACTCGACCAGGGCGGCGATCTTGCGGATCGTGACCGCCGGCCACCCCTCCGCCCGGGCGATCTCGCGCGCGGCGGCGAGGATGCCGTCTCTGAGCTGCCGCCTCTGCCTCCGCCTGCGCTCCTCGATGCCCAAGGCCCCACCTCCTTCTGTCGTTGATCGAAAAACTAACATAGTTAAGGAGCGCCGTCAAGCCTCCGAGCGCGCGGCGGTGGTCGCCATGAGGGACCCGGCCTGACGGACGCGGGCCCGGTGCAGCCACCGCGGCGGGTCCACGTAACCGTTTCCTGGACCTCCGAGACCACGGCGTAACGTCGGCGTTCTCGCTTACGACCGGACGACCGTTCTCGTCCTTGGATGTACCGACGCCCCCTTGAGCTCCGGGTCCCGTGATCGGTGTCTTCGCTCCGCCTCCGACTCGAAAACCGCCTCCTCCCGGATCGGTCACCGTATCGGCGTGGAGTGCTGTCCGGTGACTCCGATCCCCGTGGACGGGAGTGGGTGGGCTCGCTGCCGTATCGCCCTCGTCGTCGCCGGCCGGGCAAACTTCGCCAACCACTCCCTCACCCCAACTCCAATCCCCGCCGGCGCGTGCGCCCGGCGTGGTAGGTCCGCCGGGATCGGTGAGGTTCGCCGGGTTCCTGAAGACGAAAGCCTGCACGCCCTCCCGAGGAACTCGTCGAAGGGGAACGGCCGGTCTCCGGCGGAGCGTTGGCCGCTCCCGAGGTAAGCTCGTACCTCGGCTTCCGAGTCGTGACCTCGAGATAACGCGAAGCTCCGACGATGCTTTTTGTTGACCCGGACAGGAGATTCGGCTACCGTACGCCGACTTGTCTTGCGGAGGGTTAGGGGGCGGAGATGGCGAGAGCGATCCGGGCGTGGCTGGCTTCCATCTTCTGCGTCGCGACGACGCTAACGCTCCTTTCGGGATGCGCGCTGTACGCAGGAGGAGAAGGTGGCGGAGGCGAAGGCGGAGGGGGCGCTATAACCTTCCTCCACTGGCGCGGCGAGGACCAGCAGGTCTTCGGGGAGCTGGCCGAGGGCTTCGAGGAAGAGACGGGCATCCGCGTCGAGCAGAGCGTGTTGCCCAGCGACGCATACACCGCCCAGTCGCAGCAGACGATCCTCTCGGGCCGCGGGGCGGACGTCTTCGCTACCCAGCCCGGTAGCCAGTTCCGCCAGCTCACGGATGCGGGGGTCTACGCGGACCTCACGGACGCGGAGTTCACCGGCCGCTTCGACGAGCAGTTCATCGAGGCCGGACGCACGGAGGGCGGCGAGCAGCTCACGCTCCCCTACCAGCTCGTCTTCAACATCCCCGTCTACAACGTGCGCCTGCTCGAAGAGGCGGGCTTCGATGAGCCGCCGCAGGATTGGGAGGGCTTCCTCTCGCTCTGTGACGCGCTGAAGGAGCAGGGCGCCGCGCCCATCGCGTTCGCCGGAAACACGAGCGCCAGCCAGTTTATCAACCCGATGCTGATGAACAACCAGCCGAGCGACGACATCTGGCAACGGGTCGAGGCGGGCGAGGCGCGGGTCACGGAGGACTGGTACGTCGAGACGCTCTCCCAGATCGCGGAGCTCAGAGACCGGGGCTGCTTCCAGGACGACCCGTTGGGCTCGACGCAGGAGGGCATCTCGGCGCTCTTCGCGCAGGAGGAGGCCGGGATGATGGCGCTCGGGTCCTACCAGATGGCGACCGTCGCCGAGCAGAACCCCGACATCGAGCAGGATCTCCTCGCCCCGATCACGGTCCCCGCCGAAGAGGCCAGGTACGACGGCATCTACACCTCGACGTTCATGCTCGGGGTGAACGCCAAGGGCGAAAACCAGGAGGCGGCGCGCCAATGGGTCGAGTACCTGACGCGCCCGGAGAACGCGGCCACCTACGCCAACGACACGGGCCAGCTTCTCACCCTGAGCGAGGTCGACTACACCTCGGAGATCCTTCGGACGCAGCAGCCGTGGCGGGAGAAGCGCCTGCTCTTCCAGCCGCGCTTCGAGCTGACCGTCGAGGAGATCGACCAGGGCATGCGCACCTCGGTGGAGGACATCCTCTCCGGCTCCGCCCCCGAGGAGGCCGCCCAGAGCTTCCAGAGCACGATAGACCGCGCGATACAGGAGTAGGAAAAAGGCCGTGTCCACCGGCAGGCTGACCCTCTCGGGACGAACGGGAAAGGGGCCGAGGCGGCGGCGCCAGAGCCGGACCCTCCTGCTCTTCCTCCTCCCAGCCGTCGTGATCTACGGCGTGTTTCTGGCCGTGCCGGCGGTGGCGGCCCTCGCCATGAGCTTGACGGACTGGGAGGGCGTCGCCGGGGGCGACCCGTCGTTTGTCGGGCTGAGCAACTTCGGGGGGCTCGCGACGGACGGGATCTTCCGCCAGACCTTCTCGAACAACGTCAAGTTCACGCTGTTCGTCCTCGTGGCGCAGACGGTGGTCTCGCTGCTGCTCGCCCTCCTGCTCGTCAAGAACACCAGGGTCAACGTCTTCTACCGCGTCCTGTACTTCTTCCCGACCATCATCTCGTCGGTCTCGGTGGCTCTGGCCTGGATCCTGATGTACGACCCGAACATAGGCGCCCTGAACATCCTTCTCGAGCGCGCGGGGCTGGGGGGGCTCCAGCGCTCCTGGCTCGGCGACCGGGGGACGGCGATCTTCAGCCTCGCCTTCGTGCAGTTCTGGCAGCACACGGGGCAGGTCATGATCATCTTTATCGCCGGGTTGCAGGCCATCCCGAAGGAGCTGTACGAGGCCGCGCGCGTGGAGGGCGCGAACCGCTGGCAGACGTTCCGGTACGTGACGTGGCCGCTCCTGGCACCGGCGGCGGCGATCGTGGTGGCTTACACGACGATCCAGAGCTTCAGGGCGTTCGACCTCGTCATCGCGCTCACCGACGGCGGCCCCTCCTACGCGACGGAGATCCTCTCGACCTGGATCTACCACGTCGCCTTCCGCGACAACAACTTCGGCTACGCGTCGGCGGGGGCGGTGGTGTTCATGGTGATCCTGGGGCTCCTCACGGCCCTCCAATTCCGCGTCCTGCGCGTGGACCGCTAGGGAGGGGGAGAAGGTGCTCCGCGCCATACCGCGCCAGATCGCCCTGATCCTCTTCGCGCTGCTCATACTCGGTCCCCTGAGCGTGGTGTTCTTCGCCACGCTGAAGACGACCCAGGAGCTCTACGGCGAGCCCCTCGCCCTGCCGGCGACCCCGGACCTCGGCAACTACGCCCGGCTCTTCGAGTCGGAGAACATGATCGTCTACTTCCTGAACAGCGTGGTCGTGACCCTGGGGTCGGTCTTCTTGATCCTGCTGTGCGGCAGCCTGGCGGCGTACGCGATCTCGCGCATGGGGGGGTGGGTCGCGGCGTCCCTGTTCGCCTTCTTCGTCGCCGGGCTCTTGATCGCCCCGCAGGTCTACATGGTGCCGCTGTACACGATCGTCGACGCTCTGGGCCTCGTGGACTCGCTCCTCGGGATTATCCTGGTAAGCGTCGCCTTCCAGATCCCCGTCTGCGTCATGATCCTGACCGGCTTCATGCGCGGCCTGCCCCGCGACCTCCTCGACGCCGCCTTCGTGGACGGCGCGACGGAGTGGACGACCTTCCGCCGCATCGTGCTCCCGCTGACGCGCCCCGCCCTCGCCACCGTGGCGACTTTCTCCTTCGTGATCACGTGGAACGACCTCTTGTTCCCGCTGCTCTTCCTCCGGACGGACGTGAACAAGACGCTGCCCCTTGCCCTCCTGGAGTTCCGGGGCCAGTACCTGACCGACTACCCGCTGCTGTTCAGCGGCGTGATCGTGGCGACGATACCGATCGTGATCGCCTACGTCTTCCTACAGAAGTACTTTATCGAGGGGATGACCGCCGGCTCCGTGAAAGGGTAACGAACGACGATACGCCGCTGATGACGATCGCCGCTTCGAGAAGCGGTTCCTCGGGGCCGTAGCCGTCTCGGCCGTACCTCGTGCTCGTTACTCGGCGACTGCTTGGGGTCGCCTTCGCCCCGACCTCGGGCCTGCAGCGGATAAGCGGCCCCGAGGGCATCGTCGATCTCCGTGCGCCGCGCTTCGATCCGGATTGGCCCGAGGGGAGCGCCCCGTCTGTACAGGGTCCCGCCACCCTCGGCGCACGGTACCGTCGAGGGGTTGGAGGCGAGGTTTCGTGCGTCCGCCCTCGCGCCTCGGCGCTCGTACGGCATCCCCCAACGTCTTGCTATGCCTCTGTCAGACGGCCAACGAGCCCGTGGCGTCCACTTCGGGAGGGACCGGGTTGCGGCGACCGCTCCGCCCTCGTGCGGCACGGACGACGTCCAGATGCCGGACGAAATCGGGGCTCTCCATCCGGGCCTTGCAGCGCTTTAGCCTGCCCAGGGCGTAGGCCAGAAAGTCTTCCGCCGCGTTGCGGTTGGCGTGCTGGACCAGGGCCCAGAGCGCCCAGTGGAGGTCGCCGACCGCCTTGTAGAGTAACAATCGGGAGCGGAGCATCGGCGAGACCGCTCCGCCGTAGTAGGCCAGAAGCATCTGCCGGTCCTGCTCGGGCCCGAGCCCGGCCTCCACCGAGAGGGCGCCCAGATCCCACATCGGGTCGTTCATTCCGGAGTACTCCCAGTCTATGACGTAGATCCGCCGGCCCGTATCGAGTAAGTTCCCGGGCCACGGGTCGTTGTGGCAGGGGACGAGGCGGACGGGGGACTCCTCCAGCACCCGCCGCACGGCTCCGGCCCCGCGCGCGAGCTTCTGATAGACCGCCGGCACCGGTGCCCCCAGCCCGCTCAGGAGGACGAGGTAGCGCTCCATCATCGAGAAGGCGTCGAAGCGGGACACGAACGGGCGTCCCCCGTCGTGGACCTTGCGAAGGGCCAGCGTCGCCCGGACGAGCGCCCCCCGCTCCCGGCCAAGCCTCCCCCCCTCGTCCATCGAGCGGCCCTCGACGAAGCGGGTGAGCATCGTGCCGTCCCTCGGATCGCAGTACACCACCTCGGCGTTGATCCCCAGGCCGGCCGCGACCCGCGCGTTGTGTCCCTCCGACGCCCGATCCACGAACCCCGAGGTCCCCGTTCCGGACAGGCGCATCACGTAGACCCCGCCGTCGGTGATCACCTTGTAGCTCGCGTTCGTGAGGGCGCCGCTCAGGCGCTCGACCCGGACGTCGCCGGTCCCCGTGCCGACGGGCAGGGACGCGCGGGACAGCACGGACAACGCCGTGCCCAGCAACAACCGCGGCCCTACCTCGGGCCATAACTGAGGTGGTAGCATCTGCTCCTTCCCACGGCTCGCGTTCCCTACGCGACACCCAACGCCACCTCAGTGTAACCCTTGCGTAAATTTCGCGTTAAATGCTTGCGGGCTCGCTAGCCCTTGGACGCGTAGATCACGGTCACCTGGCCGATGCTGGGGCGCAGAGCGTCGTTGCGGGCGACGTAAGATTCCAGCTCGCCGCGCTCGTCCAGATCCCTGATGCGTACGAGGGCGTGCTCCAGGCTATCCTCGTCGGCGAGCGACCAGACCGAGTCGCCGTCGCGCCACTCTTCCCTCAGCGGCCCGCGCGGGTCGAGGTAGGACTCGCCCTGAACCGCCGCGTCCGTCGGGGCGAAGCGTCCCCGGAGCTCGAAGCCGCAGTCGGCGAGGATTTCGGCCAGCTCGTCCAGGGGGGCGTAGCGGGACCGGAGGGCGTCGGCGGCGGCCCGGATCAGGCCGTAGTGCCAGTAGCCGTGGAGGAGCTGCTCTTGCGAGCAGGTGTTGACCACGAGCGCGCCGCCGGGCTTGAGGACCCGGGCGAGCTCGCGAAAGACCCGGCGGTGTTCCGGGAAGCCTCTGGCGGGGTCGTCCGGAAGGTGGTGGAGCACCTGGTTGATCATCACCCCGTCGAAGCGCCCGTCCTCGAAGGGCAGTTCGTCGATCCGGGCGGTCTCGAAGGAGACGCGCCCCTCGGCTTCGGCCCCGGCCAGCTTCTCCGAGGCGACCCGGAGCATGCCGGGGTTCAGGTCGACCGCCGCTACGCGCCCGACGTGGTCGAGCATCGCCAGGGAGTAGTTGCCGGTGCCGCACCCGGCGTCCAGGATCTCCATCCGGTCCAAGGGCGTCCCGAGCGACGCGCCCGCGTGGGCGAAGCATCCGACCGAGATCTCCGTCCCGACCGGCCGCCGCGTCTTGTCGTAGTTCCCGGATTTTCTCGTGTAGTCCTCGTAGCTGCTTATGCCCGACCCCTCTCCCATGCTAGCCTTCCAAACATCTTCGCCTCGCCCATTCTACAGAAGGGCATGAGGGCCCCGATTTCACGCATTGTTCATGCCTCGTTTACCTCCCTTTCACCCGGTTCACTTCCTACGAACCTATACTCGGGCGCGATGCAGGACCCCGAAGGAAGGACGAGAAGCTTGGCTTTTCGAAGCGTGGGAATCAACCTGCCGCACCCGTACCCGGACGGGGTCTCGGGCTCTCGGAGCATCTCGAATACGTGAAGGAGGCCGGCGCAGACTTTGTGGAGCTGTGGCCGCAAAGCCTCGGGCGATCCTCGGGGCGCGCTGGATCCCGCCCGCCTGGACCGCGTCCTGGAGCCTCTGCTCGACGCAGGTCTGGCCTACACGGTCCATGCCCCGTTGGAGATCGACCTGATGGACCCGACCAGCCGGGAGCTCCAGCGCGACGTCCTGGACGCCAGCTTGCGGTTCGCCCGTGCCGTCGGCGCGGACGTCGTGGTCTGCCACGCCGGCCAGAGGGTCGGGGCGCGCGACGCGCCTCACAGATTGAAGGACCAGCTCGCCTGCGAGAGGGACGCCCTGCGCGAGGCCGGGGAGATTGCCGGGGAGATGGGCGCCGTCATCGCCGTCGAGAACTACTACCCCGAGCTGCCCATCCTGCGCGGAGAAGTCTACGATTACTCCGTCTGGCCCTCCGAGCTCGCCGAGCAGATCTCGGCCGTCGACCACCCTTGCGTCGGCCTCTGCCTCGACGTCGGGCACGCGGCCCTCGCCGCGAGGGCCTTCGGCTTCGACTACCTCGAAGAGTGCGCCGCCGTGGCCCCCCTCGTCCGCCACCTACACCTCCACGACAACCTCCGAAAGCCCAACCTCACCGGCAACCCGCCCGTCTCGGAGCACACCGTCTACGGCCTCGGGGACCTCCACCTCCCGCCGGGCAGGGGCACCATCCCCTCGAAGAGACTTTCCGCCGCATGGATTTCCCCCACGACCCTTCCTGCTGCGTCGAGCTCTCCCCGAACTCTCGTCCCTGGCCCCGGAGGCTCTGCGGACCGCCCGCGGGCTCGCACACACGGCGACGACGCCCCGGAGAAAAACCCCAGCCTAGAGAACGGCGTACGCCAGGGGTTCTCCCGGCAGGAGACCGCGAGCAGCGATGGAGCGAAAACGGGTCCACCCGCGCGTCACCACCAGTGCCCCACGAGTAAGGAGGCCGAGGGCAAGATAGGGCCGGTCGCCGAAGAGCTCCTCTCCCGCCCGGGACGGTACCGCCCGTAGCGCCTCTGTCGCCCCAGGCGCTACGGCGCCGTACACGAAAGGGCGCGCTTCGCCCCGGCCCCCGCCGGAGGGGATCTCCGGTGCCCTAACCGAAGGCCGAATCTTCCACCGCCGCCTCCACGGGGGCGGCCGGAGGGGCTACCGAACCGAAGGGCTATTTGGACCCCGAAGCCGCGGTCGAGGAGATCCAGGCGCGCCGCCGTAGTCTCGCTGCCCAAATTGGAGACGGAGGCCGGTCCGTTGGCCGGAGTTTGTGCTTCGCGCGAGTAAGTCATCAACCCCGGAGGAACAGCCGGACGGCGGCGAGCAGGCCGCGGGATGTGGGGACGCCCGGACGGGCTCTCACACAAACGAGAGGTCCGGCCCTTCACTCCTTCGGCCTCTCCGTCGGCAGGTGAAGGTCGAACCGCACGGCGGACAGGCGGAGGAGCAGCGTGACCGCTATGGACGCCGTGAGGGTTATCGCTCCCGGTCCCGCCCACGCGATCAGTACGACGTAGGTCGTCGCCCCGGCGACCGCGGCGATCGCGTAGATCTCGCGCCGCAGGATCAGCGGCGTCTCGCCGCAGAGCACGTCGCGCACGGCGCCGCCCACGACGCCGGTGATCGCGCCCATGATGACGGCGACGAGCGGCGAGACCCCGGCATCCAGCCCCGCGCGCACGCCCAGCACCGCGAAGACCGCCAGCCCGAAGGCGTCGGCGACGAGCAGCGAGACGCGGGCGGCCTGTGGAATCGGGCGTAGACGAGCGTGCAGACCGCCGCGGCGGCGATGACGTAGAGGTAGACGGTGTCGGTGAGCCAGAAGACGGGCCGGTCGAGGATGACGTCGCGCAGCGTACCGCCCCGATGGCCGTCACCGCCGCGACGACCAGCACGCCGAAGAGGTCCATCCCCCGGCGCCCGGCCGTCAGGGCGCCGCTGACCGCGAAGGCGAACACCCCGGCGAGATCCATCAGGTAGAGGTACATGCGCCGAGAGGTTAGCAGCGAGGGGGCCGGCCCGCTGTCGAGTCCTCCGAGGACGGGGTCGGGACGGTCGCGGCCATGTCTCTTCTCCCCTTTCGATGCTGGCGGGCGTACGAGCGGGTGTACCCCGGGCTCCATCTCGTCACGCCACTATCTCCGGCGCCCGCGCTCCCCGTCCTTTGCCATGAGACCGAAGCGGAGAGTCCAACCGATGATAGATCGCCGCGAGCTCGGATCGTTCGTCCCTGCCTCCTACGAGAGTTCCTCTGCGCCTACCCGAACTTCGGCGGGCTCGGCGAAGTGTTCCTGGATGTACTTCTCGCCCTCGTCGCAGAGCAGCGTCACCACCGTCTCGAGCTCGGGATGGGCCTCCTTCACCTTTCTGGCGGTGACGAGGTTCGCCCCGCTGGAAGGCCCGACGAAGAGGCCGTAGCGCTTGGCGAGGCGGCGCATCTCCTCGACGGCCTCCCCGGATTCCGCCGTCAGCGTGACGTCCACCAGCCCCTCGTGGCGCTCGAAGATGCCGGGGACGAACCCGTCGGAGATCCCCTCGATGAGGTGCTCCCCGATCTCGCCGCACAGGAGCGTCTTCGACTCCGAAGGCTCCATGGCGAACAGCTTGACGCCCGGGTTGACCTCGCGGAACGCCTGCCCGACGCCCACCAGCGTGCCGCCGGTGCCGACGCCCATCACCAGAGCGTCGGGGACCTTGCCCTCCGGCAACTGCGCCAGGATCTCCGGCCCCAGCCAGGTGCGGTTCTCCTCCACGTTCCACTCGTTCTCGAACTGCCCCGGGTTGAAGTAGCCTTCACGCCGGCCGAGCTCCCTGGCCTTCTCCAGCGCCGCGTTGACGTGGAACTGGCCCGTCAGGAGCACGTCGGCCCCGAAGGCCCGGCTTATGGCGAGCCGCTCGCCGCTCATCCCCTCGGGCATCACCACGAGCATCCCGTAGCCCTTCACCGCGGCGACCATCGAGAGGGCGTTGCCGGTGTTGCCGCTCGTCGCCTCGACTATCGTGTCGCCGGGCTTGAGGAGGCCCTCTTCCTCGGCCCGCTCGATCATGTACTTCGCGATCCTCGCCTTGATCGAGCCCGAGGGGTTGAGAAACTCGCACTTGCAGTAGATGCCCTCGATCTCCAGCATCGGCGTGTTCCCCACGGCATCGAGGATGCTGTTCGAGATGTTCGTAGATACGTTCGACGCCGCCATGATCTACCTCCCCATCCGTCGTGCTACGTCGCTTCACGGTACCACCGCTTGCCGCGGAGGCCATCGAGGTGGAGGAGGTCGTTCCCCCGTGGCGCCGGTCGTCTTGGCGCGCCGGTCCACGCGGCGCCTTCGGGTGGACCGCGCGGGCTCGGCGGTGGTCACGGCGGGGCCGCCCTCGGGGGCGCCGGTGAGAATCGGGGCGAGGTCGAACTCGCGGGCCAGCGGCGAACCCGACGCGGACGTTCGGACGTACCGTTGCCGCGCCCAACGCTGGCCGAGAGCCCGAGCCGCCGGCGCTGCGGCGCGGCGAAGGTCTGCGCGCGACACGGACTCCCGGCAGTCGGGTTTTGTGCTCCCGAGGATCGGTGGGCGGCGCGTTCTCGCACGTGCGCGGCGCCGGAACCCCGGAGGCACGAAGCTCCTTCGAGGAGTTTGCCTCTTCCCGCGCCCTGGCGGAGGAAGACGACCTCGCGCAACACCTATGGGAGTACGGACCGGACGGCCCACCGCGGGCACTCCCGGTGCTGGAGGCCGCGCCGAACAACCGGCACCAGCTCGATCCCTTACGCCGCGGCGGCGGTGAGCGATTCGTGAGGTTGGTCCCTCGTGTTTTACACGGATGCGACGGTCGCCGACTCCGGGATCGAGAGCCGCGCCATGGGCGCCGTCGACAGGCCGAGGAACGCTACGCCTACGAGGCTCGACGCGCCCTGGAGGGATGGGGAGGCGCGTTGTCCCTCTGTCGCGCCCGATTCTTGGACGCCGCGTCCTCCTACTGGCTGGCGGCCAGGTGTACCCTGGGGCCGTGGCGGTTGTCCGGCAGCAGGGAGAGGATCTCGACGCGTGCGTAGCCGCTCTCGGAGAGGAGCCTCCGCAGCTCGTCGAGGGTCGGCCAGAAGGCCGTGCCCGAGACCCCGCTCTGGGGGTCCGACGGGTCCTCCATGCGCACCCAGCCCCGCAGCCCCTCCCTCGTGGTGAGGTCCCACTCGGGCCGGGCGTACTGGGTATCGAGGTAGAGGTTCGGCGAGACGGCGGCCAGGCGCTCGACGAAGGCGCGGGGGTTGGGGAGGTGGTAGAGGAGCCCGCAGCAGAAGACCGCGTCGAACGCGCCGTAGGACGAGAGGTCGTCCTCCTCCAGATTGGTCACGTGGAACGTCGCGTTCTCCGCGCCGAAGAGCCCCTTCAAGAACTCGGCCCTCTGCACGCTCTCCGCCCTGGCCTCCAGCCCGACCACCTCCCGCGCCCTCCTGGCGAGCTCGACGGTCATGGCGCCTTCTAGCGAGCCCGGCTCCAGCACCCTGCCCCTGGAGGCCTCGGGGAACGCCCGGAAGAACTCCCCCAGGCGGGGGCTCGCGTGGCGTGAGCCCCTCCCGTAGGTCTTGCCGTTCATCCGTACCCCGGTGACCCACGGTGCGCGCCGCTCGAAAGCGTCCGAGAGCAGGTATTCGAGGAGCCTCGCGTCGGAGGCGCGGGCGGCCCCGAGCTCGGCCAGCTCCGCCTTCAGCGCGCGGATCCTCCTCGCCCGCTTCTGGGAGGTCCTGCGGGCCCCACGCAGCCCGTCGGCGAGCCTCTCGGTTTCGCCGGACGGCCCGGAAGCCTCCTCCCGGCCTACCCCGGCCTCCAGGCGCAGGAAGGCCCTCAAGCTGCCTACGGCCAGGGTGCGGCGTATCGAAAAACGGGGCACTCTAGGCTCCTCCGGGAGATCCTCTCGGGGCCATCCTAGCAGCTTACCCGGCCGCTTCCGGTGTCTCGCTGCCCGTAGCGCCGCCACGCTGCAACGAAACGGACGTTCTCTGACGGCCTACTCCGGCGTCCGGCCCGTGCCGATCAAACCCTCCCGCGAAAGCACGCTCGTACCGGCGGGTGACGAGGTCTCGGACCCCACTCCCAGTCCGACGGCTCCCGGACCTTCGAGGGCGGGTCCATGCGGGCTCTCAGGGGCAGGTAGGCGTAGGGGACGAGCGAGATCAGGAACACACCGACGCCCTTCGGGACGATCCTCCAATCCAGGACCTTTCTCGGCTCGACGAGGAGCACGAAGGCGGCCGCGGCCGGGAGGAGCAGGCCGCTCGTCAGGTTGTGGGTCATCGCGAGGTTGACGTGGGCCTGCCTGGACTCGAACCAGGGACCTCTTCCTTATCTGGGAGATCGTCCCATCTTCGCCTCCTACCGTCCGGTGCCGGAAACCCGCCTATTTAAGCCGTTTTCTCTTCCGTGCGAGGTTCGTGAGTTCGCCGGGTGTCGCGGGATGCCGGCCAGGTTGGTGTCAGCGTTGGTGTCAAAAAGGACCGCTTCGGCGTCGAGTATTCGGGGTGAAACCCTCAGGGTCCCGGCCGGCCGTCCGAAAATTACTGAGAAGAAGTCTACGGCGGCGCGTTCCACGGATTGTTCCAACGGGTGCCCCTGCTCCAATGGTCGCGCTCGCGTTTCTCCATATGCCTCAACCTCGAGCGTGCCGTCCCGAGGTCGGCCGCCCGGCACCGCCGCTCAGCCTCCCGCAAAGCCAACTCCGCGAACTCATCCACGTGTTGCGCGGCCCGGGCGAGATCGGCGATAAAGTCGGCGGCCTCCCTCCACTTCTTCGCGGCTTCGGCGTCGCGGACGCGATCACGCTCCTCTTGCTCTGCGTCCGCGGCGCTCTCCTGCTCCTCGTGACATTGCGGGGGAGGTCGCCCCTCCCAGTAGGCTTGTAGGTCCTCCTCCATGATCCGGCGCTTTCCGGCGCGGCACTTCATCGCCCGCAACTTGCCGAGCCGGATCCAATTGTGCACCGTGCCCGGGCGGACGCCCTGCTGCTCGGCTACCTCGTCCACGGTGAACCACCACCCGGGCAGCGCCTCCCTTTCCTTGGGGGTTAGATCGGCGAGCCGCACACAATCGTCGCGTATGTAGTCGGGTTCCTTGGACCACCATTCGCATACCCCGCGCTCGTGTTCTTCACAGAGAAAGACCGACAAGTACCTGGCAACCGCGGGTTACGGACAACGTCGTTTGGCGTCTAAGGAGACTTCGCAACGGGGAGTGCGAGAAGGGATATGCAAAACTTCCGCCTTGGCGTCGACCCGCCTCCTATCTCCCCCGCTACCGCTCGCCGTCAAGGTGGCATACCTCCCTAGCCTGCATCATCGGCGTCCAGAGCGGCCGTATAGCAAGTCGCGTACCCCACGTCTTCTCCTATCCCTCTTCGCCCGCGCCGGTCGGGTGGCGCGGGAGGCCCTCCTGGACGGGCACTTTAAGGCCCGCTCCTTCTATACCGCGCCCTATCTCAGTCCTAACCTCCTCGTAGGCCTCTCTTTGCCTCTCCGCGATCTTTCCAGCTACCCCAAGCAACTCCACCGCGTTGGAAATGGTCCTCTCGTAGGAGATCACGTCGGGCCCGTAGGCGAAGGCGGCGACAACGTAGCGTCCGACCTTCGGGTACCCGTAGCCGGAGCCCCGCCGGTCGAGCAGTCGGGCAACGAACACAGCCCGATGGGCCACACCGCGTTGCTCACCTCGAGGGACCTCGGTGCTCTCGCGCCCGCTCAGCAGCCGCAGGAACTCCTCGACGCTCGCCGCCTCCACCTCGGAGGGGCGAACTCACGCCGTACGAGAGGGCCGTTTTCTCGGGCTCGACGGACCCGCCGACCGCCCCGATGACTCATCTCTTACGCCGATACCCGGCGGGCCTTGCCCGTGGCACCGCGACCGGCTCCGTGCCCTCGACGACCCGGTTGGAGATCTCACCTATCCCCTCCACGGCCATAGTCACCACGTCGCCGACCTTCAGCGGCGGCGGTTCCCGCCGGCCGGCTCTTCCCCACAGCTCCGCGAGGCAACCGCGTCCGCAGGTGCCCGACCCGAGTACGTCCCCCGGGCAGACCCAGGTCCCGCGGGAGGCGTAGGCGGCCAGCTCCTCGAACGACCAGGCCATGTTCGCCAGCGTGTCGTCGCCGATCTTCTCCCCATTGACGGAGACCGTCATCTCGAGGTGGAGACGCCCGTCGCGGCGGTACGGTTCGAGCTCGTCGGCGGTCACAATCCAGGGCCCTAGAGTGTTCGCGGTGTCCTTGCCCTTGGCGGGCCCGAGGCCGATGCGCATCTCGTGGCCCTGAAGGTCCCTCGCCGACCAGTCGTTGAAGATCGTGTACCCGGCGATGCGATCTTCTGCCTCCTCCGGCGTAAGGTCGCGTCCGGGCCCGCCGATCACCGCCGCCACCTCGAGCTCGAAGTCGAAGAGCCCGCAGCCGGGAGGCACCGGTATGTCGTCGAACGGACCCGTGATCGCGTGAGGGTTGGTGAAATAGAACGTAGGTATCTCGTACCACTCCGGCGTTACCTCCCCCCCGCCTCCTACGACTGCTTTCACGGCGCCCTCGACGTGCTCCTCGAAGGTGACGAAGTCCCTGATGGTCACCGGCTCCACCGGCGAGAGCAGACGCGCCTCGCTCATCGCAACGGGCTGGCCTAATTCCAGATCCTCCCGTTCGGTAGGAGACATGGCGAGCAGGTCGAGCACCCCGACGCGCTCGGGTAGGGGCAGGATCTCGCCGTCCCTGACCGCGCCGAGCTGGTCGACGCCTGCGACCTCATACCTCGCGATGCGCATAGATCCTCCCAACCTTCGCGTGCGTCAATGGACGCATCATACGGATTGCGTTCTTCCAGGACATTTCGGCCAGCGGATTCCAGGCTCACCACCCGGCGGAAGAGGCCGCCTTCTCTAACGTACCCCGGCCTGACGAGCTTGCCGAGCATGGCGGAAACCTGGAGGTGGTTGTAACCCTGTTCCCGGGCGAACTTTTCCACCGCGGCTTCGCCGTCTTTCACGCTCCAGGGCAGTTCTAGGACCCCTGTGGTGAGCTTGTCGGCGCGTGCAAGTCGATGCTGCCCGTGTGTGTCGCCTCCACCTAGTCCAGGATCCCGACCACCCGGGCCGGCGCGGCGCTCGCGCCAGCGAGCCGCAGCGGGAAGCAGGCCACCCGGAAGCCTGTCGGGGGCAGCGATCCTAGGTTGACGAGGCGCTCGATCTGCGAGTAGGGCAGATCCGCCTGGTGCGCCTCCCAGAAGATGCCGCTCTCGTCCCGCCCGATCGCCTCCTCCGCCTGAAGGTGCAACGGACGATCCCACCCCCAGGCATCGATGCCCATGACCCGCACGCCCCGCTCGAAGAGCCAGCGCGTCGCCTCCGCCGTAACGCCGGGACCCATGGAGGCGTATTCGGGGTCCCCGTAGAAAGCGTCGCGGCCAGTGCGCACCAGCACGATGTCGCGCTCGCGCAATTCGTGTCCCGCCTCGTCGATGGCACGAGACATCTCGTCCGCGGTAACGGCCTCCCCGTCGGCTTTGTCCGTGAAGTCCACGACCACGCCAGGCCCGAAGAACCAGTCCAGCGGCAGCTCATCGATGGTCTGAGCCCGCTCGCCGCCGACGGTCGAGTTGTAGTGCCACGGCGCGTCCACGTGCGTCGAGTTGTGGGTGCCGAAGCTCGTGAAGGTCTCCCGCGCCCAGCCCTCCCCGTCGCGCAAGAGGCGCGGGGGAACCCCGAAGAGCGCCTGGGCCTCGGCAGCGCCGCCAGCGTGGTCCAGGTAATCGATGTCGGTCCTCCATAACGCCGGGGTCTCCGGAGGGCTCGGAACGATGGGGGCGGACAGGTCGATAAGCGACCCGCTGCGCGCTCGGATCTCCGGTCGGTCGCGCCCCGACCCACGATTCTCCGCGTTCATAAGCTCTTCTCCACACTCACCGGCAGTCGAGAGAGGCCCCTCAGATCGTTGTTCAGGTGACGCTCGGGCTCCCCTTCGATCTCGAACCGGCGCACCCCGCGCGCGAGGTGCTTCATGACGGCGACGAACTCCATGCGCGCGAGGCCCTGCCCGGCACACCGGTGGATCCCGTGCCCGAAGGCCAGGTGGTCCGTGGGGTTGCGGCTCACGTCGAACCTCTCCGGTTCCCTGTACTTGCGCTCGTCGCGGTTGGCGGAGCCGTACATCAGCATCACCTGGGCGCCCTCGGGCAACGTCGCGTCGCCGAGATCGTGATCGCGGGTCACCCGGCGCCCGAAATAAGGGATCGGGGATTCGATCCTCAGAACCTCGTTGAGGGCCATCGGAATCGCACTGTCGGGATCCTCGCGGACCAGGTCCCACTGGTCGGGGTACCGGGCGAACAACCAGATGGCGCTGCTGATGGCGTGGATGGTGGTGTCGAGACCGGCGGCGACGTAGGACGCCATCAGCGAGACGCAGGATTCGTGCGGGATCTCCCCCCGGTCGGCCGCTTCGTAGATCGTCATGCCCATGCTTCCCGGCATGAGACGGTCCGGCGTGGCCACCGTGGAGAGGTATTCGAACAGCTCTCCGAACGTAGCCATCCCCGCGAACGTCCGCTCGTTGGCCGGTCCCAAGGCGTTGAAGGTCCCGTCGGCGAAGGCGGCCAGCCGGTCCCGTCCTTCCTGCGGTAGCCCGATCAGGTCTATCACCACCGATGCGGGGACCGCATGCGCGAGGTCTGCGACGGCGTCGAAATGGCCCCGCGCAAGCGCTGCCCCCACGATCTCCTCGGTCCTCTGCTCGATGGAGGCCTGGGCATGCTGCCTCAAGAGGCGGGGGGAGAGCCCGTAGTCCAAGGTCCTCCTGCGTTCCTCGTGGACGGGCGGGTCCGCCCCCAGCACCGTCCCAGCGGACGCCTCGTTCATCTCCGGCGTCAGCGCGATACCAGCGTTCGAGAACGTGGCCCAGTCCGCGGCGGCGGCCCGGACCTCCGCGTAGCGGGGGAGGGCCCACACGTCGATACTCTCCAGGTAAACGGCGGTGCCGGCCTCCCGCAGCCGCTCGTAGTAAGGGTACGGGTCCGCCAGGGCTTCGTCCGAGAAGAGATCCACGTCGGAGGAAGGGTACGCAGCTTGTGGGCTCATGTATTCGCTCCTAGTTCAGGGGTGGCTCGGCGGCCGCGGGCGCAGGTCTTTCACGCTGGTTGGACGAGGAAGCCGCCGACCGCCGCCATCTGTCCGGGGACGTCCTCGGCCGTGTGGCGCATCGCGATCCTGGTGTCGGCGTCAGCACCTCCTTCGAGCTCGGTTTCTCCGTGACCCTCGGCTCCTTAACGGCGGGCGCTAAACGGCGTTTTCTTTTCAGTGTCCATAGCTTCTGTTCCTCCTCGGTCGGACAGGCTACTCGTGCTCGTAGAGTCCTCGCCCGCTCTTGCGCGCGAGCCTTCCTGCGGCCGCGTAGCGTTGCAAGAGACCAATCTCGGGCGCCTCCGTTCCCTTCCCCAGCGAAGCACCTCTACCCGGCGAGCGGTCCGTGAGGCCACCCGCCGCTTGCGCTCCCAGTGCCAACAAGTATGAGGGAGCGGTGTTCCTGTTACTATGGCCGCAAGGATAGAAATGGCGCCGACGTTTATCCCCAGAGACAGTCCGGTCGAGGTGGGCGACTTGCGAACCGAGAGACGAGGCCCTGGATCGCTGGCGGAGGACTGCCTGAGGCGGGCCGCGCTGAACCCGCGGGAGCGTTCGGCGGCCCTGCGAGGCGCCCTGGCTCAGGTAATCACCGCCGCTCCTGTCGCGGGCACGGCCTTGATCCGTCCACGAGCAGAAGACTACGGCTCCTGGTCCGTAGAGTATGTGGGGCCTTCTGCAACGGAGATGCTTCGCTGGATCGCCGCCCGTCTAGATGACTCATTCGAGATCATGGTTCATGCTCTCGGACAGAGGCCGCCGTGCCTGCAAAGACGATCGCACCTGTACGATGCGTGGCCTCTGTTGTTCCCTCTTCGTCCCAAAGCGCCGATTCCGGGGGCGCTCTGGATCGTCTGGTCGGAACCACGGCAACAAGCACCTTCGCTCATCAAAGGGGTCGATGACTACAAGAAGGGTTTGGAGATGCTGCTCGAGGTGGAGTACAAAGAGCACCTCTATTTCCACCGCGCGGACGATCCTCTCGGACCGGAACTTCGAGAAGCCATCACCGACGGGGACGGCCAGGCGCTACCGACGTTGCTGAACACCGCCAGGATGGCGTCGGATTCCGATCTCACCTTCTGGGGTGACGCCGCCAACGGCGCCATCGAGATAGAGTGGCACATCGGAGCCACGGGGACCGGCTTCAACCTCGAGCTTCCCGTAGGCGAAGGGGTTGGAGGCCGGGCATTCGCCCGCCGAGAGGCAATTCACGTAGATGATTACCTTAACAGCAAGTACCGACACCCGGACGTACGGGACGACGTCGACAAGCAAGGCGCCCGAACGGTGCTCTCCGTTCCCCTGAGCGGTCGGGTCCCCGGTTCGGGCGCGGTCCTCTACGGGGCCAGGAGAAGGGTATCGCGTTTTACCGCGGCGCAGCGCGTTTTGCTGCTCCGGCTGGCGCGCAGCGTCGAGCCCTTGATCGGCGAGAGACCGGTGTCCCGGTACTTCTTCCCCTCCGACGACGCGTACCTCGCCAAGAAGAGGTCCGAGCTGCGCCGCATCCTTACGCGCTCCAGCAAGGTGCAGGACCTCGAATCGTGGGTTGAGAAGTTCGCTAGAGGACCGGCCATCGTCACGAACGCCGAGGGGCGTCCCTACGCGCCGAGCAGAACCGATAGGTTCGAGGAACTCCGATGCTCGCCGGCGAGCATCGGAGTTCCTCGAACCGTCGCGTTGGCACCCCATGGGGAGGTAGAACGCGGTCACCTTCACGTATGGTCCACGGTGTCCCTGCCGCCGGCGGGATGGCCGGATTTTCTCGACGACGTAGCCGCGGCATGCAACGTCGTCCTGGACCGCGCGGAGCAGACGAACGACCGGTTGAGCAGCTTGCGCACCAACTGGCTCGAAGAAGTCATGCGGTCGCCCACTGCGGAGACGTGTCGCGAAGGGCGCCGTCTGGGCTTACCCGTCGACGGCGGCGGAGTGTGGGCGTTGGCCTGGGCCGGCGGAGAAGAAGCGGCCGGAAACGCGAACCGCGCTTGGGCGAAGCTGGTAGCCCAGGAGATCGCCTTGGACAAACTTGGGAGCCCTCTCATCTTAACGAACGGTGCGGTCGGGGTTTTCCTGCTCGACAAACCCGCGCGCGGCGAACCCTCGGCGGTAAGGGACGCGCTACTGGAGGCGCTCGAGCCCGCCGCCCTCTGGCTGGTGCACGGCGCCGTCTACGACTCCTTCGAGGGGTTGCAAGGCAGCCTCCTTCAGGCCGTCACGACCGCCAAGGGGCTCCGGCAAGACAACGACGGGCGATACGTCTCGGACGTTGGCGGTGTGGGGTTGCGTAGCTTGCTGGCGAAGCCGGAACTCTCCGAACACCTGGAATCGTTCACGGATGGCCTGCTCGCACCGCTCTTGGCGTACGACTCGGAGACGGGCTCGCGGCTGACCGAGACCCTGGCCCTGGTGCTTACCGTGGGATCGCACGAGGAGGTAGCCAGGCGCCTCAACGTGCACCCCAAGACGATCGGGTACAGGACGCGCCGCGCCGAAGAGATCTTGGAGAAGGATCTGGGCTCGCCGACCGACAAGATTGCCCTCGGCATGGCCGCTTTCGTGTGGGCCAACAGTCAACGGAGCCGTTAGAGAGGTCGGTTTGTCGCCGGTTCGCGAAGGTCGGGAGGGAGCGTGCTCGGTCACTTATGCTTCTCCTCTCGACACAGTGTCCCGAATTTACGCCTACCGCGCTCGCGTTCTTGCCCACCAAGCCCAACGCATCCCGACGCTTTTCCGAGCCGCGACAGGAGAGGACCTTGCTGGTCCCTCGGCAATTGGGGCAGGGGGCGGTCCTCACCTCCATCGGTCCGCCGCTACGGACGACGCCGTCGAAGCAGCGTCCGCACTCCCTCTCCACCAACCTGGTCGAGCCGTGGTGGAAGACCCCCACTCGTTGGCCCTCGCTGGCCGCTTCTTCAAGACTTGGCGGCAGATCGAGAGGCAATCTCGCGCGCCGTCGAGTACTGGAACGCCCACCGTCACCCGTACGTCTGGGGACGGCGCAGGCGGCATCGGGCGGCTCGACGATTCGAAGTCACGGCCATGCCGACCGTACCGGCGGTGGGTGGATGAACGCGTACCGAACTTAGCGTATGCGCCAGATGCTATCGCTACCCCTTGACAGCCTTAACTAACTTAGTTAACACAGTGAGCATAGGTCGAAGAAAGAAGGATCATGGGCATCAAGGAGCGCGGGCAGAGGCAGAGGCAGACGCTGAGGAGCGGCATTCTGGCCGCGGCGCGCGAGATTGCCTCGACGGAGGGTTGGCGGGCGGTGACGATCCGCAAGATCGCCGCGTACGTCGAGTACAGCCCGCCCGTGATCTACGAGTACTTCGACTCCAAGGAGGACCTGCTCCTCGAGCTCGTGCGGGAGGGCTACGCCGGCCAACTCGAAGCCATCGAGAAGGCCCGGAATTCCTCGAACGACCCGGAAGAGGCCCTGCTGGCCATGGCCCGCACCTGGTGCCGCTTCGCTTTCGAATCCCCCGACCTCTACCAGGTCATGTACGGCCTCGGGGGGGTCTCGTTCCCCGTGATGGAGTTGCAGAAGGAAGGAGAGAAGATAGCCGGAACCATGGCCGAAGTGCTGGAGGAGATACTCGTCGAGAACGGAAAGGAAACAAAAGACGTCTGGACCAAAGTGACGCTGGCGTGGGGCGCTTTCCACGGCCTCGTGGCCCTCGCCATGGCCGGCCGCCTCCAGGGCGGCAACGAAGAGGCCGAGAAGCTGACGGATCAGGCCGCCCGCGACCTCGTGAACGCGTGGCTCGCCGCATAGAGGGAGGAGCCCCCCTTTTTTTAGCCACTACTTAACTAAGTCAAATATAAAGACGATGTTAGAAACTGATCGATAAGAGGAGACAAAGATGAACCGCATTATGTTTAGTCGGGGGGGCGAGATCCGGCCGGCCGCCGTGGTCGTGGTGGGCCTGCTCCTGTCGGCGATAGCCTTCGCCGTGAACACCTTGATCGCAGGCGCGGCCCCGCCGGCTTTGGGGGCGCCGGGCGAGGTTGCCCAGTTCGGCATCGTGAAGGTGCTGCTGGCGAGCGTCCCGGCCGTCTTGGGCAACACCTTGGGCTTCTACATGTCCTACCGCCGCTACGACCCGCGGGCGCTCGTGAAGTTCCTCGCGCCGGCCGCGGGGTTCTACGCAGCGTTCATGTCCATACCCGTCTGGGGTTTGATCTCCGGCGGAACCTTCACCACTTTCGTCGTCGGCGCCATCATCAACGCCGTCGCCGTCGCCGTCGCGGTGCCAGCGCTGCTCGCCCTGCGGCCGACGCCGGAGATCGTCCCGGAACCCGTCACTTATGGCGCTGGCGAGGCCCTGGCCCAGACGGCGATCAAGTAAGTACCCAGGTAACGCAACCCCGAAAGGAGCACCAACAATGCTGAAGACCACAGAGACCAAAACGACCACGAGGACCGAGATAGTGATGCCGCGCGAGGGCGGGCCGGGGGTGCTCGAGGCGCACCGGCGGGACCTGCCCTCCCCCGAACCCGGGCAGGTCACCGTCCGGGTCGAGGCCGCGGGGGTCGCCTTCTCCGAGGTGCAGATGCTCAAGGGCCGCTACTTCGGCCAGCCCAAGTTCCCCTTCGTGCCTGGCTACGACCTGGTGAGCGAGGTGGAAGAGGTCGGGGAGGGCGTCGACGACGGACTGCTCGGCGCCCGGGTCGCCGCGCTGACGGAGACCGGCTCCTGGGCCGACCGCGTCGTGCTCGACGCGAAGGACGTGACGCCGGTGCCCGCGGGCCTCGACCCCGCCGACGCGGTCTCGGCCGTCACCAACGGGGTCACCGCCTGGCAGATGATCCACCGGGCGGCGCGGGTCCGCCCCGGGCAGACCGTGCTCGTGCACGGCGCTTCGGGCGGGGTAGGGACCCTGCTCGTGCAGCTCGCGCGCCTCGCGGGTGCCGAGGTGATAGGGACCGCATCGGCCAGAAAGCACGAGTACGTGCGCGCCCTGGGAGCCACGCCGGTCGACTACAGGGACGACGTGCCCGCCCGGGTGCGCGAGGTCTCGCCCGAAGGCGTGGACGCCGTCTTCGACCACGTCGGCGGGCCCGGGCTCGTGGACTCCTACCGGATGCTCCGCCGGGGCGGGACGCTCGTCACCTACGGCTCCGCCTCCACGCTCTCCGGCACCGGGCACTGGATCAAGCCGTACCTGCCGATCTTCGCCCGCGTCCTCCGCTGGAACGCCACGCCCGACGGCAGGCGTGCGACGTTCTACTACGTGAGGCGCTGGCCGAAGCTCTTCCGGGAGGACCTCGCGACGGTCCTCTCGCTGCTCGCAGGCAGGAAGATAGAGGCGCACGCGAGCACCCGGATGCCGCTCGGCAAGGCGGCCGAAGCCCTCGAGTTCCTGGCCTCCGGCCGGGCGAGCGGCAAGGTGGTGCTCGTGCCGGAATCGGACGCCCGGCAGAGCTCCTAGCCACCAGTACCAGGATCGGGAGGTCAAAGCGATGGGCAACCCGAACAAGACGACGCGGACCATCCTCAGGTGGACGCATGTTCTGGTCGGCTTCCTGATCGGGGTCTTCGTCTACACCTCGGCGCGCGACAGCGAGACGTTCGTGTTGCTCATGCAGGCCGCCGTCCTCCCCGCCGTAATCCTCACCGGGGCCTGGATGTGGCAACAGGCCCGCATCCGGCGCCTTCTCCGTCGCCTCCGCAGCAACCTCCGACGGACGGGAACGAACGGGCTGAAGCCGCCGGAGGGGACGCACGAGGGCACGACCGTCCTTTAACTACAATTCACCATAGTTAAAAAACGACCTCGGTCGCGAACGGTAGAAGGGAGTAGGGAGATGGCGAAGACGATGGTTGGTAGAGGCGGACCCGCGTTCGGGGCGTCCGCGGGGAGGTGGCTCGTGGGGGTCCTCGCCGTCGCCGGGACGTTGCTCCTGGCCTACGTGCTCTCCCCCGGGTTGCGCGCGGACTTCGGCGGTCTCGTCGCTCCTTTGGGCGGGCTCGCGGCCTCCCTGGGCGGGATGGCGACCCTCCTGGCCGGTACGTACGCGACGATCATCGAGGACGTGATCCTCTCGTTCGGGGCCTCCGCGCCGATCGTCTTCTTTTCGGTGATGGTCGCCCAGGTCTTCGTCGCGCCGATCCCCTCGGCGCCCGTCACCCTGACGGGGGCGATCGCCTTCGGCGTCTGGGAGGGCTTCGCGCTGAGCCTGGCGGGTTCGGTCGTCGGCTCGGTCCTGGCGTTCTTAGCGGTGCGAAGGTGGGGCGAGCCGTTGGTCGCGAGGCTCGTGGGCCGGGAGGTCCACGACAGGTACGCCGCGAGGCTGGACGTCAAGGGCTGGTGGCTCTTCGCGGTCCTGCTCGTCCCCTTCACGCCGGACGACGCCGCGGTCGCCCTGGCGGGGATCTCCAAGCTCGCCTTCCGGCGCTTCCTCGTGGCGATGGTCTTGGGCAGGATACCGGCCGCGCTGATGACGGTGCTCTTGGCCTCCGGCGCGGTGGCGGGCTCGACGACCGCGATCGTCACGGCGGGCCTCGGCGTCGTCGCGCTGCTCTCGCTGGGGTTCGTCTACCGGGGCCGGCTCGAGGGCTGGGCGACCCACAGCGTCGGAGACGGGCAGGCTCTCGTAGATCCCGTCGAGGCATCGCGGGCGGGAGACGCGCGATGAGCCTCCCCGTAGGAAACCTCGCCGCGGTGCCCGGGACGCGTAGCGGGACCCAGGCTGGCCGCGGAGACCGGTCTGTGTCATGCTTCTCAACCCGCGCATCTCTTCGCCACGGGAAGGGCTCGCATCTGCTCGCCACGTCCACGGTGCCCTGATCCGTAGCGTCGGCCAAGCACCCGCAACAGGAGGAGGTAAACGGTATGGATGAAGGCGCATCCGTGGTCCTGGTGCACGGCAACCCGGAGACCGAGGCGGTATGGGACCCGTTGCTGACCGAACTGGGCCGCGATGACGTCGTACGCCTCTCACCGCCGGGCTTCGGAGCCCCGATCCAGCCCGGCTTCGGCGCCACGGTTACCGAGTATCGCGACTGGCTGATCGGTGAGTTGGAGGCCTTCGATAGACCCGTCGACCTGGTCGGCCACGACTGGGGCGGCGGGCACGTCGTTAACGTGGCGATGGCCCGCCCGGACCTGCTTCGCAGCTGGGCGTCCGACACGGTGGGCCTGTTCGATCCCGGCTACGTCTGGCACGACCTCGCCCGAACGTGGCAGACCCCGGGCGAAGGCGAAGAGTCGGTCGCCCGGCTGCTGGGGGGCACCGCGGAGCAGCGCGCCGAGCGCATGGCCGGGCGCGGCATGGATCGGCGGGTGGCCGAACCGCTGGCCGCCGGACAGAACGAGGAGATGGGCCGCGCCATCCTGGCGCTGTACCGCTCGGCCGCGCAGCCGGTGATGGCCGAGCTGGGCAGAAACCTCGAAGCCGCCGCCGAGCGACCCGGCCTGAGCATCCTGGCCACCGGGACGAGCTTTTGGGCTCCGAAGAGATCCGCCGCCGCGCCGCCGAGAGGGCGGGGCCCGCACCGAGGTGCTGGAGGGGTTGGGCCATTGGTGGATGGTGCAAGACCCGGCGAAGGGGCGGCCGCGCTACACGCCTTCTGGTCCTTGCTTTAAGTCTTCTCGTCGGCGCCGGGGTTGATCGGGCGCGACGGGGAGGTCGAAGACGCCGCCTCGCTGACGCGCGTCCTCTCCGTCAACGAGCGCGAGAGGGAAGAGATGGGCCGGGAGAGCCCGAGGATCACCGCCCGCCACGACGCGGGGGAGACCCTCGACGCCTTCGGGGATCTCTACGGCAGACCTCGCCATCTATTGCCCGGCGTATGCGAGCCGTCAAGCCGGCCGAAAAGAGGGACGCCGGGCTTCGAAAAACCCAAGGGGCTGGCCAAGTAGAAGTGGGAAGTGCCCTTCCGGGCCGAGAGGCGACACCGGTTCCGGAGCGCCGACGTCCGTCATCTCGACGTCTTGGACGAGAGCCTCGTCGGCTCCAAGGCCTACGCGATCACCATCTTGGAAGACTATTCCAGGTTCGTCAGGCAGAGCGCGCGGCCGCGGCGGGAGCCTAGGTCCAGCGCGATCGAGACGGTCGGGACGACGGCGGGCTAAACGCCCGCGAAGGCGGCGGACGACCGTGCAGACGCAGGAGAGGACGTGGATCGGAGGGCCGCGTCTCAGCGGAATGCGTCGGCGTGGCGCTCGCACCAGTCGCGGAAGGTCCGCGGCGCGACGCCGGTGAGGTTCTCGACGTCGTCGGCGATCACGCCGGCCCGGCCCGCGCGGAACAGCTCGTTGAGGTTCTGCATGGCTTCGGCAGCCTGGACGGGGGTGCCGTCCTTGATGCTGTCCTGCGCGAGCTGCTCGGGCGTGACGTCGACGAAGTCGATGGAGCGTTCGAGGACATCGGAGAGGATCCCGACCTGCTCGCGGGAGGTGAGCGCCTCCGGCCCGTTGAGGATGTAGCCGTCGCCGACGTGGCCATCCTCGGTGAGCACGAGCGCGGCGACGCGCGCGACGTCGTCGGGATCGACAACGGGCACGCGACCCGGGTCGGTCGCATCGACGACGCGGTTGTGCTCGCGGACCCCCTCGGCCCACCGCAGCGCGTTCGACGAGAGGCCGCTAGGTCGCAGGTAGGTGACGTCGAGTCCCGACTCGACGAGCAGGTCCTCGCGAGCGGCGAGCGTCGCGCCGATGATGGGCAGGGGCCTGAGGCGGGCGCCGATCGAAGAGAGCAGCACGATCCGGTTCACCCCAGTGGAGTGCGCCGCGTCGATCATGATCTGCGTCTGGCTCGTGCCCTCGCCGGCGTGGAGAAGGAACACGCCGCCGACGCCGTCGAGCGCCGCGGCGACGCTGCCTGCGTCGTCGAGATCCCCGACGGCGATATCGATGCCATCGGGGAGGAGTTCTGCGCGAGACGCGCTACGGACGAGGGCGCGGACGTCGTGGCCTTCCGCGTGCAGCTGCTCGACGACGCTGCGGCCGATGTTGCCGGTTGCTCCGGTGATGAGGTACATGGTTGGTCCTTTCGAGATTGGTTGGGTTACCAGGGGAGATCGCCGTCGCGGTCGCGAAAGGCTCCGGTCGGCGTGTCGGGCCCGCCGAGGGCGAAGGCGATGATGGCGTCGGTTCCGTCTTCGAGCGGGTGACCTTGTCCGCCGCTGAGGTCGGTGGCGGTCATGCCGGGGTCGGCGGCGTTGAGGCGGATACCGGGCAGTAGCTGCGCGTAGCGGGCGGTCAGCATGTTGATCGCGGATTTAGCCGCACTGTAGAGTGGCGTGCCAGCGCGCGACTCGATCCGGCTTGGGTCGTGGAACAGCGCAAACGAACCCGTTCCGCTGCTCGCGTTGACGATGCGCGGGTCTGAGGCCCGCTCGAGGAGCGGGAGGAAGGCGTGGATCACCCTGACGTAGCCGACCACGTTGGTCAGCAGCACCCTGGCCGCGTCGTCGCCGTTGTACCGGTGGACGTCGCGCAAGGGTCCGGTGACGCCGGCGTTGTTGACCAGCACGTCGAGGTGCCCCTCTTCTTGCTCGACGATCTCGGCGGCGTGCCGGACCGAGTCGTCGGACGTTACGTCCAGTTGGATGGGGCGCACGCCGACGGTCTCGGCGGCGGCGCGACCACGCTCGATGTCACGGGCGGCCAGGTACACGCGGGGCCCGGCGCCGGTGAGGCGTCGAACCGTCTCCAGGCCGATGCCTTTGTTGGCCCCGGTGACCAGGCTCACCGGTGCGCTCTCGGGGGTTGTCGTCATCGTTGATGCCTTTCGCTTGCTTGGGTTTCAACTCTCACATGGTGCTGGGCGGTGTCGCGCCGGGCCGCCTCGGCGACGGACGCTTCGGGTGCGTCCGCCGTGTGGGTGATCTCAGGCGGCGGAGCGCTCGCCAGCCGGCCGGCGGCGCAGGTTCGCGCGCTCGATGGCCGGCGGGTCGTAGGCCATGTCGAGCTGTCCGACGTCGGTCCCCGGCGGGACGACCTCGTCGATCCGGTCGAGGACCTCGCCGTCGAGGACGGTCTCGGCGCCTGCGAGCAGGTCGTCGAGGTGGCCCATGGTGCGTGGGCCGGCGATGGCGGAGGTTACGCCGGGGTGGGAGATCGCGAACGCCATCGCCATGTGCGTCAGCGTAATTCCGGCCTCTTCGGCGATGGGTATGAACTGCTCGACGGCGTCGATGCGGCGCTCGTCGCTGAGGTGGCTGAACACGCTCGCGCGGCGCAGGTCGGTCTGCTGACCCCTGCGGACGCGCCCGGTGAGCAGGCCCTGCGCCAGCGGGCTCCAGACGATGGTCCCCATCCCGTAGCGCTCGGCGACGGGCAGGACCTCGCGCTCGATGCCTCGGTTGAGGATGGAGTAGGTCGGCTGCTCGGTGCGGAACCGCTCCAGGCCGCGCCGCTCGGAGACCCACTGCGCCTCTACCATGTCGGAGGCTGGGAAGGTCGACGATCCGATGGCGCGCACCTTGCCGCTGCGGACGAGGTCGGTGAAGGCGGAGAGCGTCTCCTCGACGTCGACGCTCGGGTCGGGTCGGGTCGGTGCGCCTGGTAGAGGTCGATGTGGTCGGTCTGCTGGCAGCGCAGCGACCCCTCGACGGCCCTGACGATCCACCGCCTCGAGTTGCCCCGCCGGTTGGGGTCGTCCCCCATCGGCCAGTGGAACTTCGTCGCCAGCACGACGTCGTCGCGCCGGCCCTTGAGCGCCTTGCCGACGATCTCCTCGGACTCGCCCTGGGCGTACATGTCGGCGGTGTCGACAAAGTTGATCCCCGCGTCCAGGGCCTTGTGGATGATCCGGACCGAGTCTTCGTGGTCGGGGTTGCCCAGGGCGCCGAACATCATCGCGCCCAGGCAGTAGGGGCTGACCTTATGCCGGTGCGTCCCAGAGGTCTGTAGTTCATGCAGACTTCCTTCCTTACGCTGCCGTGAGCCGGTCGCGGCGGGTGGTAGAATCTGGTGCGTTGGCAACCGGATAGCCTGTCCGCCGTACTATAATCCGTAACGGATAGGTTGTCCACTTGGAGATCACGATGCGCACGGACCAATCCCAACCGCCCCGGTCCACCCCGCCCGCGAGGCGCGCCGACGCCGAGCGCAACCGGGCTAAGATCCTCGTGGCCGCCCGCGCTGCGTTCGCCGACCCGGACTCCGGGGTGTCGATGGCCGAGATCTCGCGCCGCGCCGGCGTCGGCATGGCGACCCTCTACCGCAACTTCCCCGGCCGCCGGGAGCTCCTCGAGGCCCTCTACACCGACGAGGTCGACGCCGTCTGCGAGGCCGCCGGGACCGTCGACGGCGAGACGCCCGGGGCGGTGTTCATGGCTTGGCTGCACCGCTTCTTCGCCTTCTACGCCAGCAAGCGCCACGTCGCCTCCGAGCTGCTCGAGCACTCGGACGGCAGCAACCCGATGTTCAACGAGAACCGCGCCCGCGTGCTCGCCGCCGGACGGCCGCTGCTCGCCGCCGCACAACACACCCACGAGGTCCGCGACGACCTCACGATCGATCAGGTCCTCGACATGGTCGCCGCCGTCGCCAGGATCCCCGGCGACGCCGGTTACCTCGAGCCAATCCTCCGAAGCGCGCTCGACGGCCTGCGCCCCCCGACTGATGCGGGCCCCGCGCAGGATAACCGGTAGGACGGCCGGTCCCGAACCGGAAGGAGATCTACGGGGCGGAGTAGGAAGCCATCCACTTCGGCTCGGCGCGAGGTCCTTCCGAAGGCCTCCCGCCCTCTATTCAACGTACGTCCTAGAAGGAACGGTCTCCGAAGTTCGCAGGACATCAATTCCTTATCGTAAATTGGCATGTGGGTTTCGTGCCTTCCGTAAGGGAAATCGGGCTAGGTTCGCATACCTCGTCATTAAGTGCGCGACACATAGCGGGAGTGACGTTGGCAGGAAGATTCGGGGCTCGAGCGTGATCGCGGTCCATACCTACAGGGTTTCACGCTTTTTCGAAACCTCGAACTCCTGCTACGCTAAATCCGCCCACGCGTCGCAGGGTTTATGGCGAGGTTTGAGGTTCGGGCGGTACTGCAAGATTGCATAGAGATTCAGAGGCGCCGTGTGCCAGTACAGCGTCATCGCCCGAACGGTCATCGACCTTTGAGGCTCGTAAGCCTCCGAATCAGAGCGTCCTTCCTGCCAGACTGGCGGCACGCATACGCCGGGCAGTTGCGGCGAGGTCTGCTCTACGGGATGGTGACGCGGTCCGACCGCACCGGGAGCCCCGGACGCTGGCCGCGCGGCCGGCGTCTTGAGCGCGGGATTGGGGAGGCGCACGCGAGCGTGATATCGATGGGCGCGGCGCAGAGACCCGGTGCGTATCCGACGATAGCACCCCCCATTGCGCCAACCCGCGAACGCGATTCGAGAGAACGCCCGATACCGCTTGACGGCTCTACTTAACTGTGTTAGAAAATAAACCAACGATAACACAGAGGGTGTTTGTGGGCACGGAGGAGCGTGATCAGAGGCGGCGGCAACGGGCAGCACCTTCTCCGGCACGCGCGAGGTCTACTCGGCGGAAAGGCCGGCGGACCGGTCCGCGCACGAGTACCCGGACGCGCGGCCCAACCACGAAGGGATCCGTCCTCCGCGCGTCCTGTTTAATTTAGTTCAGAAAATTGAGCAATGTTCGAGACCTGTCGGAATGTGGGGTGATTGGGGATGGATGCCATCGCGCCGGTCTTCGGGTCGCCCGTCTTCTTCGGCCCGCGCCCTCCGGCGCCGACCGGACCGGGCCATGACCGCCCGTCACGCGACGCGCGAAGCCCGACCAGGTCCCCGCCGACGGCGAATAACGCGGCGTTGTCGACGGAAGCAAAAAAGCTATTGGACGCCGCTCACAACCTTCGCCTATATGGGCGGATCGAAGAGTCATGACCCCGGCAGCGCGGTACCGAACGGATAGGTAAGCGATCCTCATGGAACTCAGGCATCTCAGGTACTTCGTCGCGGTGGCGGAGGAGCTCCACTTCGGTCGGGCGGCCGAGCGGCTGCGCGTCGCGCAACCGGCCGCGACCCAGCAGATACGGCGGCTGGAAAGGGAGCTCGGTCTGCAACTGTTGGTGCGCTCGAGCCGCGGCGTGCGGTTGACGGAGGCGGGGGGCGCGTTCTTGAGGGGCGCGCGCGAGTCTGGACAACAGCGAGCGCGCCGTCCTCGAGGCCTAGAGGGCGACCTCCGGGGAAGAGGGGCGCGTGCGAATGGGTGTGGTGAGAAGCGCCACCCACGGGGTTCTGACGGGGCTCGTCGGTCCGTTCGGCGAACGCTTCCCGGGGGTGTCGCTCGCCGCGCGCGAGATGAACTCGCTCGCGCAGGTCGAGGCGCTCGGGGCCGGGAGACTGGACGTCGGGTTCCTGTATTTGCCCCCCGACCGCGGTCCCGGGGACCTGGAAGCCGAGACCTTCGCAGAAGAACCGCTGGTCGCGGTCTTGCCCGCGTACCACCCCCTAGCCGACTCGAGGCGGGTGAGGCTCGACGCGATGTTCGGGGAACCTTTCGTGGTCGCCGACCGGGCACGGGAGCCCGGTTGGAACGAGCAGTTTCGGGAAGCGTGCAAAGGGCACGGTTTCGCCCCCGGGGTGGCGGTGGAAACGACCGAACTCTTGGTGGCTTTGGGGTTCGTGGCGGCCGGGCCGGCGTGGCGCTGCTTCCGGCCCCCGTCGGCAACCTGAAGATCGAGGGCGTCGCCTACCGACAGCTCGCGACGCCGGCGCCGACGGCGAAGCCGTCCGTCGCCTGGAGCCGGACGTCCCTGTCCCCGGCGGCGAGCGCGTCGCTGACGTTCGTGAGGAGCATCGCCCGCCGGTAAGGGCCGCCGCCGTTGCCCGCACCAACCCGACACGTAATCGCTACCCTGCGGCCTAGGAGGTCGAGCGGGATCCCGAGATCGATGTGGATGTACGTCGATCGTCCACCTCCTCTAGCGCGCGAAGCTCGACCGGGTCCTCGCCGTTGATGGATAACGCGGTGTTATCGACGGACACTACTTGCCCGAGAGCAGGGCGTACTCGTAGGGGCCAAGTGTCCATGCTTCTTCGGTCTCTTCGCTGGTCCACCGCCGCTTCATCTGCCTACCCATCCTCGGCCTTTTGCGGGTCGGCGATCCGGGCCTCCGGCTGCGCGGGATCCGGTGTATTTGCTAGCGGTTCCGCGCTGAAGCCCGACCCCAGCCGCCTGCGGTAGTCAGCCTTTATTGCCCTTGGCGGCGCTGTCCTTCAAGCCGAAAGTCGCGACGAAGGAGACGAGCGCGGCGGCCGTCAGGAGCAGCAGGGCGTCAGAGTACGGGGGGGGGGCCGAGTTTGCGGTGAAGAAGGGGTTGATCGCTCCCGTTTCGGCCCCCTGGCGTGCCGCCAGAAAGGTGGCGGCCATGGCGGGCCCGAACCCACCGCCGAGGGCGAAGAGCGTCTGGTATATCCCGAGTCCCACCCCGCTCTCCTCAAGGGACAGCGAGGCCGCAGCCGCGTTGAAGTTCGGGGATTGGACAATCGAGAAGCCCACGCTCAGGCCCAGCACGCCGAACATAACGGCCGCAGAGGGGGCACCGGCGGCGAACGCAGAGATGGGAACATAGAGAGCCCAAATACGACGAGCCCGGCCCGCACGAGCGTCCGTGGCCCCAGCCGATCCGAGAGCCTGCCCGCGACCGGGGAGAGAACCGCCAAGACGAGCGCCCCGGGCGCCAGCACCAGCCCGACCACGGCCGCGGAGAGCCCGTTGACCTCGGTGAGCATCAGCGGAACCAGCACCATGCTCCCCAAGTAGGCGAACATCGAAGAACGCCGTGACCGACGCGGCCATAACCCCCCCGTTGCGGAAGAGGTGCGGCGCGACGAACGGGTTGGAGAACCGCCTTATGCGTCGGGCGAAGAGGGCGGCGAATATCCCGGCCACCATGAAGCTGCCCCACGAGACGGGGCTGGCGAACCCCACGACCTGTCCTTGCGTCACCGCGAAGAGCGCGAGCCCCGCCGAAAACGCCAGCGAGAGCCCGCCCGGAACGTCGAAGCGGCGCAAGGCTGCCACGAAACCCGCCGGCTTTTCGGGACCGCCGCCGGCGGTCCCGGGCATGGCGTGGAGGGCGCCGGGGATGAGGAGCACGGCAGGGATCAGGGTCAGGTAGAAGAGAGAGTGTCAGCCCGCGAGCCCGGCGACGAAGCCGCCGAGCACGGGTCCCACGGCCGCGCCGACGCCCAAGCTCGAAGAGAGCAGACCGATCGCCGTGCCCCGCCTTCCGGGCGGCATCGCCCTGACGACCGAGGCGAAGCCGAGCGCTGGGATGGCCGACGCCCCGGCCGCCTGCAGCAGGCGCCCGACAACCAGCAGCGGCAGGCTCGGCGCGAGCGCGCAGGCCAGCGAGCCCGCGGCGAGAATGAAGAGGCCGAAAGCGAAAGTCCTTCTGGGACTGTACAGGTCGGCGACGCGCCCGTAGAGCGGGATAGTAACGGCGACGACAATCAGATACCCCGTCACGACCCACCCTGCCTGCCCCTGCGTCGCCCCGTAATCCCGCCGGATGTCCGGCACCACGACGTTGACGCAGGTCTGGTTTAAGGCCATGATCAGCATGGCCGCCACCACGACGACGAGGAGTAGGCGAGCGCTCCTTCGCCCCGCCTGTGGACGAACCCTCGGCGGTACCGGCACGGGCGGCGCTGGTGTTATCGCTCATCTTGGGCGTTCTCCTTCTTGAAATCTTTGAGATCGCAACGGCCTTCGGCGAGCGTAAGGGGGTAGTCACTGCGTGAGGCGTTTGAGTGCGATCACGGTGTCGGTGCCCTTGACGGGTTGCCGTTTGGGCCAGTGGCCTGACGCTAGGGCACGCTCAGCCGCTCGGTGTGCCATTGCCCGAAAGGGAAAGACGGTCGTCCATCGCACTCACCGCGTGGTGCGTCTGAGGGCGATGACGTTGTCGATAACGGTGGTGGTTTCCCCGGCCGGACCGGTAGCTTGGCGCTCGGGAACCCCTACGAACTCGCTCTGCCACAACTCGGGGTCGAGCTGGAGCCCTGCAAGCTCTTCCTCGGGGGTAGGGAAGGCGGCGTCGGGATCCGCCCAGGGCGGGGCCGATCCGTGGGACACGATGAGCAGCAGCCCGTCTGACGCCACTGCGGACGCCGCCTCTCTAAGCACCTGCTCGCGCGGGAACTCGACCGGCGACTGCAGGTACTGGGCGGAGACCAGGTCGAACCGACCGCCCGGAAAAGTCCGCGCCAGATCATGGCGTTGAAACTCGATGTGGTCTGACACACCGGCGGTTTGCGCGTTCTCCGCCGCCCGCGAGAGGGCCGTGGCGGAGATGTCGACGGCGACCACCCGCCAGCCCCGCCGGGCCAGCCAAACGGCATCGTCACCCCGCGCGCAGCCGAGATCCAGAGCCCTGCCTCCGGGTAGAGATTCGGCGAACCTTACGAGCGCCCAGCTAGGCCTTCCATCAGGGGGCCGCGTCGAGGATTTGTAGCGCTCCTCCCAGAAACGCTCTGCCTCGCCGACCTTCGCCTCGCCGGTGTCTCCACGGTAACGCTGGTTCTCCATCGGTAGGTTTCCTCTCCTCTCTCCGCCGTGCCTCCAATAACCTGTATCCGGTTGCGTGGGTTGACGAGCGCCCATCCGTTCATGGCTTGCACCACCGCGGCCTAAAAACTAGTTAGCCGGTCCGCCTCATCGCAGACCCTTCAGATCCGGGTGTCCGTCGGTGAAGGAGCGCCGGCTCTCGGGAGATGCCAGCCGATGGGTACAAGGCACGCACGAGACCATCAAGACCTCCGCGTCTTCCTCGCTGAGCACGTCGAAGTTGTGGGGCAACCTGGCGTTGAAGAAAGCCGCGTCCCCGGGCTCGAGCACGGTCCTCTCCTCGCCCAGGGTTAGCCTGAGCCTGCCCTTTATCATGTACAGCCACTCCTGGCCTTCGTGCTCGTGCAGCTCCTGATCCGCCACGCGATCCGCAGGATAGATGACCTTCACCGCCTCTAGGCCCTCCGGACCGGCCTCCGGTACCAGCCGCTGCAACCGGACGCCCTTGCCCTGGAAGACAGGCGCCTCGCCTCCGCGTACCACCGTGCCCGGCTCCGGATCCCCGGGCTCCTCGAAGAGCTCATCGAAGCGCATGCCCAGGCCGAAGGCGAGCCGCAGCGCACCGTCAAGCGAGGGCTGCCGCTCCCCGGATTCAAGCCGCGAGATGTGCGCCGCCGAAGTGCCGGCCGCGGCCGCGAGCCCCTCAAGAGTCATTCCTTGCTCCCTGCGCGCCCGCCGTATCTTGGCCCCAAGCCCGGAAAGCACCCGTTCTACCCGATCCTCTGCGGGCCTGTCACCCGCCGTGCCTAAAGTCTCCATACAGGCACTGTATCATGAAAGCAATTTTATTGCGCAAATTTTATGTCATATAGCCCATTGAAAAACCCATCGCTGAGCCATGCCGCGACGGTGGAGTGGGAGTAGGGAGGAAGGGATCATCTGAGGAAAATGGCCCGTTAAGGAGCGAAGGGCGAGCCCAAGAGCGGGCGGCGATGCGCCGGGGGCCGCGGCGCGTCGGGGGATGCGATGCTCGCTACCGGGGGCTTCTCAAGGCCTCTTCCTCGCCGCCCGAGATCTCCAGCAGCGCGGCAATGGCACGCGCGAGTTCTTTTTCCAAGCGTCCGAGGAGCCCCGGGACCCCGGCCAGGTCGCCGGAGCTCCCGACGTCTTGCAGCTCGTGGCAGAGGGCGGCCACGAGCTTGGCGCCCATGTTCCCGCTCGCCCCCTTCAAAGCGTGCGCGACCCGTTCGACCTTCGCGGCGTCCCCCTCGTCGACGGCCTCCTGAAGCTCCGCGAGGCGCAGCGAGGCGTCTTCCGAGAACATCGTCGCCAGCTCCGAGACTATGTCCGGCTCCCCCTCCCTTTGCAGCTCGCGCAGGGACTCGATCACGGCCCGGTCGAGGACTCCTTCCGGCCCATCGAGGGAAGGAGCGACCGCCGCATCGTCCGCGGCGTCTTCCGGGTCTTCGGGGTCCGGCGAGACCCAGCGGAGGAGAACCGCGCCCAGATCCTCCGACCTGACGGGTTTGGAGACGTAATCGTCCATCCCCGCTTCTAGCACCTTCTCCCGGTCGCCGCGCATGGCGTTCGCCGTCATGGCGATGATCGGGGTGCGGCGTCCGGGACCTCCTTCGCGCCTGCGGATCTCGCCCGTCGCCTCGTAGCCGTCCATGTTCGGCATCTGCACGTCCATCAGGACGGCGGCGTAGCCCCTTTTGGAGAGCGCCTCGAGCGCTTCGAGGCCGTCGGCGGCCAGGTCCACCCGGTAGCCGAGCTTCTCCAGCATCCGCGTGGCGACCCGCTGGTTCACCGCGTTGTCCTCGACCAGCAACAAGCGCTCCCCCGCGCCGGTCCTACCCTCGCGGACCGAGTGACGGGTGACGAGACGCGCTTCCTCCAGCCCTTCCGGGGGAGGATTTCCCACCACGGTTGCCAGGGCGTCGTAGAGCTCGGACTGCCTGACCGGCTTCGTCAGGTATGCCTCCGCCCCCGCCTCGGCGGCCCTAAGCCCGTCGCCGCGTCGGCCATCCGATACCAGGAGCAGCAGGCGGGTCGACGAGATTCCAGGGTCGCCCTTGATCTCGCGCGCGATCCTCAAAGCGTCGGTGCCGGAGGTTGGCGCGCCGAGGAGCACCACTTCGTAGGGTTTCCCGCTCTCGGCGGCGGAGCGCAGCTCCGCGAGCGCCGGCGGGCCGCCCTCGGCGGTGGCGCCGTAGATGCCCCAAGAGGAGAGCTGGCCCTGAAGGATCCGGCGGTCCTCGGCGTCGTCTTCCACGATCAGGGCGCGCAGGCCCCGAAGGTCCTCGCGGGGCGGCGGGACGGCCGGCGCCGCTTTCGCCTGCTTGCCGAACGGCAGGACAATCCAGAAGGTGCTGCCGACGCCGGGCTCGCTCTCCACTCCGATCTCCCCGCCCATCAGCTCCACCAGCTGCTTGGAGATGGCCAAGCCGAGCCCGGTGCCGCCGAAACGGCGGGTGGTCGAGGCGTCGGCCTGGGAAAAGGCCCGGAAGAGGCCGCCCCTCTGCTCCTCCGTCATGCCGATCCCGGTGTCGGAGACCTCGAAGCGCACCAACGCCCTCTCCGCGTCCTCCCCCACGAGGCGGACCCGCAAGATCACCCCGCCCTCTTCCGTGAACTTGATCGCGTTGCCGACGAGGTTGGTGAGGATCTGCCTTATCCGACCAGGATCCCCCTTCAGGGCCGCGAGCAGGCCGGGCTCTACGGAGCTCGAAAGGTCTACGCCCTTCTCGCGGGCGCGCCCGGACAAAAGCCCGACCGTCTCCTCGACCGCCGCTACGAGGTCGAAGTCGATGACCTCAAGGCGCATCTTGCCGGCCTCTATCTTGGAGAAGTCGAGTATGTCGTTGATGATCGTGAGCAGCGCCTCCCCGCTGGAGCGCACGGTGTCCGCGTACTCGCGCTGCTCGGGGTCGAGGTCCGTGCCCAGGAGGAGCTCGGCCATGCCGATGACGCCGTTCATCGGGGTCCTTACCTCGTGGCTCATGCTGGCCAAAAACTCGCTCTTGGCCCGGTTGGCGTCGTCGGCGTCCCTCACGGCCGCTTCGAGCTGGACCGTGCGCTCCTCGACCCGCCGCTCCAGCGTCCTGTTGAGCTGCCGGACCTCCTCCTCGGCCCGCTTGCGTTCGGTTATGTCGAGCACCGTGCCGATGAAGCGCACCGCTTGACCGGCCTCGTCGAAGAACGCCTGCCCCTGGGCCGCCACCCACCGCTCGACCCCGTCCTCAAGCCCGACCGTCCTGTACTCGGTGTCGAAGTGGCCCCCGCTCTCGGGATCAAGGGTGGCCTGCACGATCCGATCCGTCCGCTCCCGATCCTCCGGGTGCAGCCCGGACAGGAAAGTTTCGTAGTCCACCCCGGCTTTGGGCGACAGGCCGAACACCGCTTTGCAGCGATCGTCCCACCTCAGTTCTCCCGCAACGGGATCGAAGTCCCACGTCCCGAGCCCCGTCGACCCGACCGCCAGGCGTAGCCGATCCTCGCTCAGGCGAAGCCTCTCTTCGTTCTCTCGCAGCTCGGCGACGACGGCCTGAAGCTGCGCGGTGCGCTCCTCGACCCGCCGCTCCAGGCCCTCGTTGAGCTCCCGGATCTTGGCCTCGGCCCGCTTGCGCTCGGTGACATCGCGGATGGCGCTGACGCGGACGGGACGTCCGCGGTACCTGGACGCCGTACCGCGGATCTCCATGTCGAAGCGCGTGCCGTCCTTACGGAGGCCGACGGCCTCGTACCAGCCCTCGAAGCCGGCGGCGATATGGTCGCGTATCAGGTCCCTGGACTCCGGCGCCGCGGTCTCCAGCGCGGACTTGCCCACTACCTCCAAAGGCTCATAACCGAACAGGGCCGTGTACGCCCGGTTGACCTCGAGGATCTTGCCCCGTTCGGTGATCGCGATCGCTTCGAGCGTCGCATCGGTGAGGACCCTGAACTGCCGCTCGCTCTCCCGAAGCTCTTCCTCGATCCTTTTTTGTTCGGTGACGTCGTGCATCGCCACCACCGCGCCGAGCTTGTTCCCCTCGCCGTCGTAGAAGGCCTGCCCGTTGGCCACGAGAGTGCGGACGAGGCCGTCCTTGGGCACGATGACCATCTCGGCGTCGCGCACGTTCTCACCGCGGTAGGCACGAAACAGGGGGATGTCCTCCTTGTCCATGGGGGTACGAGCGTCGGTCTGGTACAGGTCGTAGTGGCGGGCCCATTGGTCCGGCGGGATCTCCTTCTCGCCGACCCCGTGGAACTCGCGCGTGGCCCGGTTGAACAGCGTCAGGTTGCCCCCGGCGTCGCAGGCCACGATGCCCTCTTTGAGGTTCTCCAACACCGCGGCTAGAAACTCGCGCTCCCTGGTCAGCTCCGCCTGCGCTCGCTTTTGCTCCGTGACGTCGCGCATCGCGACGACGCGGACGGAGCGGCCCCGGTACGTGGACGATCTCCCGTGGATCTCCTGAACGAAACGCGAGCCGTCCTTCCTCAGCCCGACGGCCTCGTACGGCTGCTCGAAGCCGGAAGAGATGTTGCGATGCACCAAGTCCCGAGACTCGGGCGCCACGAAGTCCAGCGCGAACCTACCCACGATCTCCGAAGGCTCGTACCCGAACATGTCGGCGCAGGCCCGGTTGACATCGAGAATGTTCCCCCGTTCGATGATCGTGATCCCTTCGAGCGCGGCGTCCGTCAGGCTGTAAAACCGCTGCTCGCTCTCCCTGAGCTTCTCCTCCACCTCTTTGCGCTCGGTGATGTCCGAAAAGGTCACGACGGCGCCTGTCACCTCGCCTCCCTCGGAGATGGGGGTGCTCGCGTACTCCACCGGGAAGCTGGTCCCGTCCTTGCGCCAGAACACCTCGTCCGAGACGCGGCGGACCGCCCCGTCCTTGAATGCCCCGTAGATCGGGCACTCCTCCTTCGGGTAAGGCGTCCCGTCGGGCCTGGTGTGGTGGGTGAGTTCGTGCACGGGCCGGCCGATTAGCTCTTCGGCCTCGTAGCCGAGCATCCGTGACGCGGCAGGGTTGACGAAGGTGACCCTTCCCGCCTGGTCCAGCCCGTAGATGCCCTCGCCCGCGGAGTTGAGGATCGACTCGTTCCGAAGGACCTGCCGCGCGAGATCCTCGTACGCGCGCTCGCGATCCGTAACGTCGCGCATGATGCCCCTGAAACCGACAGCCTCCCCGCTTTCATCCCTCGCGAGGCTCACGGACGTCTCGACGGTCCTCTTCGTACCGTCCTTCCTCACCGCCCGCGAGCCGAAGCCGGGGTCGGGCGTGCCGGTCCTGTAGACCTCGTTGAAGGCGGCGCGGACCTTCTGCGCGTCCTCGGGATCGCAGTGGGCGCGGTAGTTCGTCCCCTCCAGTTCCTCGGCAGTCCGGCCGAGCATCTCGCACAAAGCCGGATTGTAGGAGGTGAGGTTGCCGGCCAGGTCGACCTCGAAGTAGCCATCCCTCAACTGGGCCAGCACCGAGCCGTACCCCTCATTGTTGGACAGCAGGGTCATACCGGCCCGCCCCCGCGAGAGGATGCTCCTAAAACCTTCATCCCCAGCTTGTTCGACATAGCATTATTTTATCGTCACACGAACACAGAGACTTTAACCCGTCCGCCGCCGCGAAGGTCGGCCCCGCGGGGGGCGGACGGGTAGCCACCGGCCGCGAGCCGGGCAAGGCCGCGTCTCATGGCCCGGCGCCTTGGGCTCCCGGTCCGTGCGTCCCGGCGTAGCGCTTCCGGCGCGCCGATCCGCTAGCAGGCCCGGGGGCTCCGCTCGTCGCCGATCAACCCCTCGGCCTCCTCCGTGACAGAGACGAGGTCCTCCATCGAGGGGTTGGCCGCTTCCCAACGCCTCCCGCCCACGCAGACACTCGAAGGCCGGTTCGGATCGGGGGAGAGCTGCACCCACGCGACCCTGCCACCGGAGCCGAACGCGTTGGGGAGGCCGGTGACCACCAGGTGGGGGTCGAAGCGCGCCACCCTCTCCCTTAGCGTCCCGAGCTCGGCGGTCTCCACCTCGTCGGCGGGGCGCAGCAGCCGAAAGGCGCCGGCGATCGCGTCCCGGAAGGCGCGGTATTCGTCCTCGAAGGCGACCAGGATGCGCATCTCGATTAAAACCCCTCCCCGGGAGCGGTACCACGTGTACCCACTCGTTCGTAAACGTTACTGCCCAAAGGGCAACTTAGAGTAACGCAAGGCTCGGGGCACAATCTCCGCCGCGCCCCCTGGCCGGGCGACGGGGACGGGCTCTACCGCCGTCGCGTTCCCAGGCGCCTCAGCGCGTCGAGGATCCGTCCCAGGTCGGCGCCTTTGGTCAGCACCTCTTTTGCACCCGCCCGCAACGTCAGCCCGCGGCGTTCGAGGTCGCGACGGTCCGCGAGCGCCAGCACCGCGACGGCCGGCTCCGCCTGGACCAGCTCCGCCGCGAGCTCGGCCCCGTCCCCGTCGGGCAGGCCGAGGTCGACCACCGCGGCGTCGAACCGGTGCCCGCAGCTCGAGCGCACTAGCCCGCGGGCCTCGGCGAGCGACCCGGCCAGGCCGGCCGCCTCTAGATCCGGCTGGGCCCCCAGCACTATGGCGAGGGCCTGGCGGAAGGCGGCGTGGTCGTCCACGATCAGCACCCGCAGCGTCTTGCGTCCCGTTTCCATGAGAGGCCGTACCTCAGAGAAAGCAACGCCCATGTCACGAACGAGCGTACACCGGGAAGCGGATCGTCGGTATGGAAAAATCGTCCCGCCCGCGCCTGGGCTTTTGTCCCGTGTCGGTCGCGCGTACGATGCGGTCTTGCCCGACGACGAAGAGGCCGTCCTCGAGGAGGCCCCGAAGAGCCTGCGGAAGGCCGCGCGAAGGGTGCGGGTCTACGCCGCCGCCTTCGGGCTCTGCGCCGGCGGCCGTGCGTCTGGGCCGTGCGCTGGGACGCGTCGCACGCTTCGCGCCGTCGTCGGGCCGGTCGCCGTTCTCGTGGACCAGGTGGACGCCTTGTCGCTATCGCTGGCTCGTGATCAGAAGGCCCTCAACGTGGTGCTTAGCACGGTGGCGAGGCTACGCCTGTTGCCGAACGTCCGCGTCCTGTTCTCGTGTCGGGTCTTCGACCTGAACAACGACCCGAGGCTCAAGCGCGTCGAGGTGGCTCAGCGGTTCGCCCTACCGCAGCTTACCGACGGGGAGATCGCAGACGTCCTCCGCACCCAAGCCGTTGATTTCGGCACGCTCTCCGCCGCCACACGGGAGCTGCTGCGTATTCCGTTGCATCTGGACCTCTTCCTACGGATCTTGGAAGACCGGGGCGCCTCGGGCGTAGGGGGAGCCGTCGACGATATAAGCACCTTGCAAGACCTGTACGCCCTATTGTGGCAAGAGGTCGTGCTCGTTGCCGATCCCGAGGGACCGCCTGCTCACGAACGCGAGCAAATACTGCGATTGATGACCGATTACATGGACCGCGAACGGCGCACCTCGGCACCGGGGTCGGTCTTCGCGCGCTCTGATGTTCGGCACCTGGAAGAGGCTAGGCGATGGCTTGCCAGCGCCGGCGTAATCGTCCAGAGCGGTGCGGGTTGGAGCTTCCTGCACCAGACGTTTTTCGATTATTGCTACGCGAGGCAGTTCGTCGACAGCGGCGGAAGCCTTTCCTAGAAGATCTTGGCGGGCGATCAGGGCCTTTTTGCCCGCCCCCAACTCGTCCAGGTGCTCGCGTACCTGCGCGGCAGCGGATCTTCCGCGTTTCTAAGAGAGCTGAACCTCCTCTTCCGCGCAGAGGGCTTACGCTTTCATCTAAAGGAACTGCTGTTTGGCTGGTTCGGCGCTCTGCCAGACCCGACGGACGACGAGTGGCTCCTGACCCGCAGGCTGCTCGCCGATCCCGCCACGCGGCCCAGAACACTGAAGGCGCTGGGAGGGAACCCAGGATGGTTCGCGCGCCTGAGGGGACGACCCCTCGAGGACCTGCTCGCGCGGGACGATCAGGTGCTGGACACCGAGGTTGTTCCGTACCTCCTCTCGATGGTGGACCTCGAACAGGAAGCGGTCACCGGTTTGTTGCGACCCTTCCTCGGCCGTAGCGACCACTGGATCGTGCGTGTGAGCTGGGTTCTGGGGCGTATCCGCGACTGGCACGCCCTGGCGGCGCTCGAGCTCTTCGAACTGCTACTGCACGAGGTTCCGGCGTCCGAGGTAGGGAACACGCATGAGCTCGACGAGGTGGTAAAAGCCTTCCCCCGAGAGGGATGCCGCTTGATACAGCACGTGCTAGGTCGATCCCTGGACGCACACTTGGAGGACGGCCCGTCGTCCCCTCGCGGTGGCCTAATGCGGGACATGCCGCTGCACAACTACACGCTCCAGGAGGCCTTCAAGGCGGCCAGCAGCGCCGCGCCGGGCGACTTCGTCGAAGCCGTATTGCCGTGGCTACAGCGGGTTGTTGGTCTGACGGACCCACCGGACTACGAACCGCCCTACTTTGCCCCGGACGCGCTCTCCCACGGCTGGTACGACTGCCTGGACCCCGCGCAGAGCATCTTCATTCGTGCCCTGATAGACGCCTTGACCACTCTAGCTCGAACCGAACGCGACCGATTCCGAATTCTCGCAGGACGCCTGGCGGCGATGCCGTACCAAACCCCGCAACAGCTGTTGGCGCACGTCTATCGGGCGGTGCCCGACGCGTACACCGGGGACGTCCTACGGTTCCTTCTCGGGGACAGACGGCGGCTGAACCTCGGCGACCACCAGCAGTACGACAGCCGCAAGCTCATTACGGCCGTCTACCCATTACTCACGGAAGCCCGAAGGACCGAGCTCGAGACGTACATCGTCTCTTGGGATCTCATCCTGCCATACCGTGGCTTGGAGGGTCTACGATATCGTAAGCTAGAGCAGCTGTACCTGCTCCAAGCCATCCCCGGCCGCTACCTAACCGACCGCGGCGCGCGCTATCTCGCCGAGCTCGAGCGCAAGTTTCCGGGCGTCAGGGCCAGAGAAGCCCCGCTTATCACGGAAGCCCGAGCCGTGGGATCGCCCATCGACGAAGGCGCCCACGCTAAGATGTCGGACGAGGCCTGGCTGCGCGCCATGAGGAAGTACCGCGGCAAAGTCAGACACCCCGAGTGGCACAGAGGAGGCGCGCATCAGCTGGCGGCCAGCCTACAACGCCGGGTTAAAGAAGAACCCGAGCGATTCCACGCTCTCGCCATGCGCGCGCCAGAAGACGTGGATGATGAGTACGCTGGTGCTTTTATCAACGGCCTTGCGGAAACCGAAGCCCCGGCGGAGTGGTTGTTCGACGTGGTAGACCGCTTCGGCTGCGACCCCACGCGCCACATCGGGAGAACCATCGCCTGGGCGCTCGAGAAGCGCTACGACGAGGGTCTGAACGAGGGCATGCTGGATCGTCTCGAAGGCGTCGTCCGCGGGCTCATGGGCGACGACGAGAGGCGGGCGGAGCAGGGTGGCGATGGTCCATCCGGCGTCTACCTCAACTCGGATCGCGGCGCCTCGATGAGGACGTTAATGCAAGCGCTCGACAGCCGGAGAGAAGAAGGCGACGAAGAGCGTATGTGGTCGCTGATCGAGCACGCCGCCGGCGACTCCTCGACGGCCCTGCGCGCGGGCGCCATCGAAGAGCTCCTGTACCGCTTGCTCACCGAGGACCGGGGACGGGCCGTGGCGCTGTTCGAGAGGCTGATGGACGGCCACCCCGCCCTGCTCTGCGACCACGACGCCACGAGCTTCATGTACTACGGCTCCTACAGGCACTTCTCGAGGATGGAGCCGTTCGTCCGCGACCTGATGGGCCACGCGGACGAGAAGTGCGCCCAGAGGGGCGCCGAGCTCGCCTGCGTAGCCGCGCTATCGTCGGCGGACGCTTTGGGCTCGGACGTAGACCTTTCCACCGCCCGGGCGTTGGCTGAGGCCGCGATAACCGGACCGCCGGCCCTGCGACGCGGCGCGGCAAAGGTCTACGCACGCAACATGGATTCCCGGCGCTCGGACCTCTGCGCCCGAGGCCTGATGCGGCTGCTGGACGACGGGGACGACCAAGTCAGGAGATCGGTGGGCGGCGCATTCATGCACGTGCGCGGCGCCGGAGACCCGGAGGTGCGCAGGTTCGTCGAGGAGTTCGCCGCCTCCCGCGCCCTGGCAAGCGAAGAGGACGACTTTGCGGAGTACCTCTGGGAGTACGGACCGGACGATCCCCCTTGGGCGCTTCAGGTGCTGGAGGCCGCGCTCGACAACCGGCACCCGGCAGGCTCCATACGCCGCGGCGGCGAGCAGTTCGTGAGGCTCGCCCTTCGCATGTACACGGACCCTACCGCCGACGCAGGCATCAAGAGCCGCGCCATGGACGCCTTCGACAAGCTGATGGAGCGCTACGCCTACGAGGCAGGGCGCGCCCTCGACGAATGGGACCGAAGGTGACGATGCACGGCGCCTTGCTCCCACGTCCCGTCGCGGCGGCGTACCCGAGGCGCAGACCGCGCCAATCCACGCGTTGGTGTCAGGTTGGTGTCAAAAAGGGCCGGGAGCTATCCCGGCCCTTCGCTCTGTCTCAGCCCATTCCGCTTAGATAAAACGGTTTGCTTTGTGGGCCTGCCTGGACTCGAACCAGGGACCTCTTCCTTATCAGAGAAGCGCTCTAACCGGCTGAGCTACAGGCCCTTGTGCCCGGCGCCATCAGAAGGACGGCGGCTCGAACCCGGCTATTGTACAACACGGTATGGCGCGTTGCCGCATGAGGCTAGATTGAAGGGGCAAGGGTCGGGAAGTAGAATCGGTCGGCACGAAATAATCTTTTCAAGATCCGCCGCGGGAGGCCCTATCGGCGCCGGCGGTGTGAGAGGAGCGTAGAAACCAGTGAGCGCAGACGGCTTTACCCGGATGTCGATCTACGGGATAAACCTGGACCTCTTCAGCTCGAGCCCGATAGTCATCCTCAAGGTCGAGGGGGAGAACCGTTACCTTCCCATCTGGATCGGCCAGGCGGAGGCCCGTTCTATCCTGATGAAGCTCCAGAACCAGGAGTTCTCGCGCCCGCTGACCCACGACCTCGCCGCGTCCCTCGTGAGCGAGCTCGGGGGCTCGATGGAGCGCATCACGGTGACGGAGCTGAAGGACTCGACGTTCTTCGCCACGATCCACCTGCAGATCGACGGCCGCGCCGTGGAGGTGGACTCCCGGCCCTCCGACGCCATAGCGATCGCCGTGCGCACGGGTGCCGCCATCTTCGCGGCGGACGACGTGATCGAGGAGGCCGCGGTCGAGTTTCAGGACCAGGAGGCGCTGGAGGAGGCCCCCGAGGACGAGGTCGTGGACAAGTTCAAGGACTGGATGAACCGGGTCTCCCCGGAAGACTTCAAGTAGCGCGGCCGGGGCGGCGGGTCCGGCCGCCCCTATTCCTTCAGCTTGCCCAGCAGGCCCTTCTGTTCTTCCTCCAGCTTCTTCGCCCTCTCGGCGGCCCGGCTCACGGCGATGGTGGCGAAGATGACCACCACGGTTATGAGGATGGCGTAAAGAAACTGGCCCACCAGGGCGCCCCCCGCCTCACCGAAGATCGTGGTGAAGAGGTTCTGTATCGCGGTGTTCCACGCCAGCGCGGCCACGAGGCCCAGGGCCGTCGAGATCAGGCCGGAGAACTTGTCCAGAACTTCGCCCGTCACGGGTTCCTCCCCTTCTATCCGCTCTCTGCCGCGTGCTCGTCCTGCGGCCCGTACTCGGGGTAGGCCCTGATGAACTCCTCCACCGAGCCCATCCCCCACCCGACGATCACCTCCGACGTCTCGCCGGCGAAGGAGGCCCGGACCTGGGCCTCCCGGCGCACGCTGCGCCGGACGTACTCCCAGGGCGTCTCCCCGCGGCGGCGCTCGAGCGTCTCGACGTAGACGAACCGGCCGCTGGATCTTTCGCGTACCATCAAGAGGTCCACGGCCTCGCCTCCGACCTCCCCCCGAGGGGCTCCAGTACCGACACGCCCGCGCACAGACCGGCCTCTTCCCAGGGCCACCGTCCCCGTCCGCCGGCACCCCGAAGGGCGGCGCGCTGACAAACATCCTACCCTTACCCGTGGCGACGTGCAGCCCCGAGACGAACAGGCCGCCCTCCCCCACCGCCGCCAGCCCGTCGCGATGGACGTGACGCCCGCCGTCTTCTCCCTCCAACCCGCCGACGGCCATGCCGCACGGAGGCGCAGGGGCGTCAGGTCCCTGAAGGAGCGGCGCAGCGCGTAGAGGACGAGGGCGGCGCGTCCGGCGGCGTAGCCCGCCGCGGCCCGGCCGCCGATCGGAGGTCCGCCGCCTCCTCCGTGTCCACCGGGGCGGCGGGGAGGCCCTCGGGGCGCCGAAGTCCCCGTGTATCGTCTTCGCGACGATGCGCTCGCGGTGCCCGGCGAGCGCGAGCCGGCCGAGGTCCTCGGCGCCCACGCCGACCACGAGGGCGAGCGTCCCCTCCTCCAGCCCGGCCTCCCCGGCCGCGTCGGAGTCCAGGATCTCGCCTACAGCCAGAGCCTCGACCCCGCCCGGCCTCGTCCAGTCCCTCGCCCCCGCGGCCAGCGCGCGCCTGCCCAGCGAGTCCGGGTCCCCCGCGCGCGACGCGCTACCGGGCGAGAAGAAGGAGAGGTCGTCCTCCTCTATAAAGCCCTCGCCCGCAGCCCAGAGGGCGCCGGACTCCGAGAGCTCCCGGACCCCGGGCTCCCCGATCTCCGGCAGCGCGACCTCCGAGAGGCGGCGAGAGAGGAGGCGCGGCACCTCCTCCGGCGGCATGCCCAGCGAAGAAGCAGGGACCTCCGCGACGATCAGGAGGCCCCAGCGCGGGGCCGAGAAGAGGTCGGGCGCGGCGTGCGTTCCGGAGACCGCGACCCGGCCGAAGCCCTCACGGGAGGCCGCCGCCTCGACGGGGCTCTCCACGCCGGGGAGACGCGCGGCGGGGAGGGCGCGCTCGAAGGCGCGGTCCGCGTCGGCCGCGTCCGGCGCGTAGACGGCGACCTCGGCCTCTTCGCCCTCGCCGCGCCACTCGAAGTCCGCCGCGTGCTCGACCATGGCCGGGGGCCCCTACTCCAGGACTACCAGCGCGTCGCCGGGGCGGACCGCCTGGCCCGCCTCGACGAGCACCTCCGAGACCACGCCGTCTTTCTGGGCCCGGATCTCGCTCTCCATCTTCATCGCCTCCAGCAGACAAACCGGCTCGTCCACGGAGACCTCTTGCCCCTCCTCGACGAACACCTTCACGATGGTGCCCTGCATGGGGGCAGCGACGGTCCCCTCTGAGACCGCCGGCCGCTTCGCGGACCCGCCCTTCCCGCGCCGCTGCGGCGCCCCGCTGCCCACGGGCGCGGAGCCCCCGCCGGCCTCGTCCCCGTAGACCTTGACGCGGAAGAGCTTCCCGTTCACCTCGACCTCGACCTCGCGCGCCGTCTTCTCCTCCGCGCCGTCGGCCGTCGCGCCGATGCTGTGGGGCTCCATCTTCAGCCCCTCCATCCGCTCGGCGACGAAGCCCGTGGTGTAGGCCCCCTTCACGAAGACCTCGTCGTCCAGGATCGCCTCGAAGAACGGGAGCGTCGTCGCGATCCCCTCGACCCTGAACTCCGTGAGCGCCCTTCTGAGGCGCCTCAGGGCATCCGGCCGGTCCGAGCCGCGCACGATGAGCTTGGCGAAGAGCGGGTCGTACGACTCCGGGACGACGCCCGGCTCGCGCAGGGAGGAATCCACCCGGACCCCCGGGCCGCCCGGCTCCTCGTAGACGGTGACGGTGCCGGGGCTCGGAGCGAAGTTGTTGGCGGCATCCTCGGCGTTGAGGCGGACCTCGATGGAGTGTCCGCGCCAGGCGACGTCGTCCTGCGCGAAGGGCAGCTTCTCGCCGGCGGCGACGCGGACGCTCGTCTGGACCACGTCGATCCCGGTGACCTCCTCGGTGACGGGGTGCTCGACCTGCACGCGCGTGTTCATCTCCAGGAAAAAGAACTCGTCGCCCTCCACGAGAAACTCGACGGTGCCGACGTTGTCGTAGTCGACCGCGTCGGCGGCGGCGACGGCCGCGCGGCCCATCTCCTCGCGCATCGCCGGGTCGATGGCGGGGCTCGGGCACTCCTCCAGGAGCTTCTGGTGGCGGCGCTGGATGGAGCAATCCCGCTCCCCGAGGTGAGCGGCGTTGCCGTGCTTGTCGCGCACCACCTGTATCTCGATGTGGCGGGGGCCCGCGAGGTAGCGCTCGACGTAGACCGAGCCGTCCCCGAAGTACGCCTCGCCCTCGCGGCGCGCCCGCCCGTAGGCGTCTTCGGCGGCGCCCTCGCTCTCCGCGACCGCGAAGCCCTTGCCGCCGCCGCCCGCCGACGCCTTCACCGCGACGGGGTAGCCGTGCTTCTCGCCGAAGGCTCGCACCTCCTCCACGGAGGAGATCTCGCCCTCCGTCCCCGGGACCATCGGGACGCCCGCCTCCTTCATGATGCGCCTCGACTCGACCTTCGAGCCCATCGCCTCTATGGCCTCGGGGTGCGGCCCGATCCACACGAGGCCGGCTCTCTCGACGGCCCTCGCGAACGGCGCGCTCTCGGCCAGGAAGCCGTACCCCGGGTGGACGGCCTCCGCCCCGCTCCTCCGGGCGACCTCGATCAGCCCTTCGATCTTCAGGTAGCTCTCGGTCGCGGGCGCGGGGCCGACGTGGTACGCCTCGTCGGCCAGACGCGCGTGCAGGGACTCCCGGTCGGCGTCGGAGTAGACCGCCACGCTTCCTATGCCCATCTCCCTCAGCGCGCGGATTATCCGCACCGCAATCTCGCCGCGGTTGGCGACCAGAACCTTCCCGAACACCTAGACCATGCCTTCCCAACTAGAGTACGACCACAAAGAACCCGCAAGCTTCATCTCCCGGGGCGGCGCGTGTCCGAGCAGGCCCGCGAGCCTCCACCGGTCGCGCTTGGGTAGCCGGACCTCGGGGCGCTCCCTACGGAGCACCTCGAGCGCCGCCGCTATCGCCGCCGCCTCCTCGGGACCGGGCTCGGCTCTCAAGACGCGAAGATCTCGACAACGGGCACGAGCACGTACTCGAACAGCACGAACGCGAAGAAGAGCAGACCGAAGAGCCCCGCCGCGGCACCCACCACTATCAACGCGGTCCTCAGCCAGATCCTGTCCCCTCCGTCGCGATCGGCCGTGCCGCGGTAGGCGGGGCGCGACGAGGCGGGCAGACGGAGGGAGAGCCCGCACAGCGTCGCCCCGAACCCGAAGGCGAAGCCGTAGAGGGCCGTCCCGAGGTGCCCCGCCTCGGCGGTCGGGTACGAGGGCAGGCCCGCCACGTAGGTCCCGAGAAAGACGATCCCGAACATCGAGGCCAGCCCCACGAGGAAGCCGAAGAGGTTCCCCAACCCGCCGCGCTCGAGGGTTCGGCGCACCGGTAGCGTAGCGAGCACGGCGAGGACCAGACCGGCCACGAGACCCGTCATCAACACGAGCAGGCCGAGGGCGAGATCCGAGCCCAGCAGGACGAGCACGTCCAGAGCCAGAAACACGGCGACGGCCGAGATCAGGGCGGCCCGGCCCCCGCCGCTGGCGGGCAGGAGGCTGCCCCCTCTCAAGCGAGCCCAGAACCCCCCCGGACTGCTCAAAGCGGGATGTTCCCGTGCTTGCGCGGGGGGCGCTCGGGGCGCTTGGTCCGGATCATGGAGAGCGCCCTGATGAGGTACGGCCGCGTCTCCCTGGGGTCGATCACGTCGTCTATGAACCCCATCTCGGCGGCGACCATCGGGTTGTTGAAGCGCTCCTCGTAGTCCGCGATCAGCTCGGCGCGCTTCGCCTCCGGGTCCTCGGCCTCGGAGATCTGGCGGCGGAAGATGATCCCGACGGCCGCGGGAGCCCCCATCACGGCGACCTCGCCGGTCGGCCACGCGACGTTGACGTCCGCCCCGATGTGCTTGGAGTTCATGACGTCGTAGGCGCCGCCGTACGCCTTGCGCGTGATGACGGTCATCTTCGGCACGGTGGCCTCGGAGAACGCGTAGAGCAGCTTCGCGCCGTGGCGGATGATCCCGCCCCACTCCTGATCCGTCCCCGGCATGAAGCCCGGCACGTCCACGAACGTGAGGAGCGGGATGTTGAACGCGTCGCAGAAGCGCACGAACCGCGCCCCCTTCACGCTCGCGTCCATGTCCAGCGTCCCCGCGAGCACGGCCGGCTGGTTCCCGACGACGCCGATCGCGTGACCGTCGAGCCTCGCGAAGCCGACGACGAGGTTCTGCGCCCAGCCCTCCTGCACCTCGAAGAACTCCCCGTCGTCGACGACGCCCGAGATCGCCTCGCGCATGTCGTAGGGGCGGTTGTTCGAGTCGGGGACGAGGGAGGCGAGTTCCTCGTCCGCCCTTTCGGGGTCGTCCGTGGGCGGGAAGTACGGGGCGCTCTCGAGGTTGTTCTCCGGGAGGAACGAGAGGAGGTAGCGAACGTCCTCGAGACAGGTCTCCTCGTCGGGGGAGGCGAAGTGGGCGACGCCGGACTTCGTGTTGTGGGTCGCGGCACCCCCGAGGTCCTCGAAGGAGACGTCCTCGCCGGTGACGCTCTTTATGACGTCGGGGCCGGTGATGAACATGTGGCTCGTCTCCTCGACCATGAACACGAAGTCCGTGATCGCCGGCGAGTAGACCGCCCCGCCGGCGCACGGGCCCATGATCACGCTGATCTGGGGCACCACCCCGCTCGCCATGACGTTGCGATGGAAGATCTCCGCGTACCCGGCGAGGGAGACGACCCCCTCCTGGATGCGCGCCCCGCCCGAGTCGTTTATCCCACGATGGGGCATCCGGTGTTCATCGCGAGGTCCATGACCTTGCAGATCTTCTGCGCGTAGACCTCGCCCAAGGACCCGCCGAAGATCGTGAAGTCCTGGCTGAAGACGCAGACCTTCCTCCCCGAGACCTCGCCGTACCCGACGACGACCCCGTCGCCCAAAGGCTTGTTGTCCGCGAGCCCGAAGTTGTGCGAGCGGTGGACCCTGTAACGGTCGAGCTCGACGAACGTGCCCTCGTCCAGCAACAGCTCGACCCGCTCGCGAGCGGTGAGCTTGCCCTTCTCCTTCTGCCGCTCGACGGCCTTCTCGGGGGCCTGGTGCGCCGCCTCCTCCCGGAGGCGGGAGAGCCCCTCGATCTTGCCTGCGGTCGTGTTTTCGCCCAACCTCTCTTCCTGCATAGCCGAAGATTCTAGCACCACGCACCCTCGCACACCCAGCTTCTCCGCTCCCCCGGTGCGCCGGCCCGGATGCGAAGGACACGCTTGCTGCACCTATCGGACCATTGTCTAAACGCATTCGAGCGTTACTATCTTATTCGTTGTTGCGGATAGATCCTTCCGAATCGGGAGGGCGGAGACGGAGGTGAGAGCGGGGCTTTAGATGTTCGCACGTCCAGGCAGAGACAAGCAAGCAGCAGTCTTAATTTACGGAGGATAGAGTTGAAGAAGTTCACTACGGTAGCGGCGACGTTGGCGATGGTTCTCGTGGCGGCGGTCCCGGCCTACGCCCAGGACGCCACCATCGAGGGCGACGATAACAGCGAGAGCAACGAGACTTTCCTGCTCGCCGGGGACAACAGCCAGGTCGCGCTCAACGACTCCTCGCAGTCCCTCGACCAGACCGCCTTCCAGTACAACAGCCCGGTCGTCAACATCGACGGCGACGAGAACCAGGTAGCCCAGGGCGGCAACAGCGTCGAGGCGGACCAGGCGCAGTACAGCTTCAACGTCCTCTTCGGCGGCTTCAACGACGCCGACTTCGACGGCATCGACGACTCCTTCGACTACTTCATCGCGTTCGGCGACTTCGACGGCGACGGTGTCGACGACGAGCTCGAGAACTAGGACGTCGGTTCTAACGACTTTGGGGGCGTAAACGCCCTCATCGTAGAGCAGTAACCCCCGCAGGGCCGCGCCCGGGTTCGAGCGCGGCCCCTGCGGAGGCAGAAGGGGAGGGGCGGCGCCGAAGGGCGCGGCCCCTCCCTTCCTCGTCGTGTAGATCCGGGACCGCGGCGGTGGTCCGTCGCCCTTCGTGAGGGGCTTCCGCCGCGAGCGCCGGTAGTAGAATATAGGCATCATCCCCACTTCGGGAGAGGAGGCGGCCATGTCCATCTTCGAGGAGTTGGCGGAGTTCGGTTGCGAGCAGATCCTGTTCTGCCGCGATGAGGCCACGGGTCTGCGGGCGATCGTCGCGATCCACGACACCACTTTAGGTCCGGCTCTGGGCGGCTGCCGGATGTGGCCCTACGGTACCGAGGAGGAGGCGGTGACGGACGTGCTGCGCCTGTCGCGCGGGATGACCTACAAGGCCGCGGTTAGCGGGCTCGCCCTCGGGGGCGGGAAGTCCGTGATCATCGGCGATCCCGATCGGGACAAGTCCCCGGAGCTCTTCCGGGCCTTCGGCCGCTTCGTGGATTCCTTGGGCGGCCGGTACATCGTCGCCGAGGACGTCGGCACCACGCCCGAGGACATGGAGAGAGTCCGCTCCGAGACCCCCCACGTCGCCGGCCTCGACGCCGCGCGCGGCGGCTCCGGGGACCCTTCGGTCTTTACCGCCCTCGGCGTCCTCGCGGGGATGCGCGCCTGCGTCGAGGAGGTCTACGGCTCGCCCTCGCTGGAGGGCCGAACCGTGGCCGTCCAGGGCCTCGGGCACGTCGGGTACCGGCTGTGCCGTCTCCTCCACGAGGAGGGGGCGCGCCTCGTCGTCGCCGACCTGCGCCCGGACGCCGTGGCGCGCGCCGTGGGGGAGTTCGGCGCGGAGGCCGTGGAGCCCGCCGGGATCCTCTCGGTCCCCTGCGACGTCCTCGCCCCCTGCGCCCTGGGCGCCGTGGTGAGCGACGCGACGCTGCCGCACCTGCGGTGCTCCGTCGTCGCGGGGAGCGCCAACAACGTCCTCGCCGAGGGGCGCCACGGGGAAGCCCTCCGGGATCGAGGCATCCTCTACGCCCCCGACTACGTCATAAACGCCGGCGGGCTCATAAACGTCTCCGGCGAGCTGGAGGGCTACGACGAGGGGAGGGCGAGGGGGCGGGTGGCGCGCATCTACGACTCCGTCAAGAACGTCGTCGAGATCTCCAAGAGGGACGGCGTCCCGACGAACGCCGCCGCCGACCGGCTCGCCCTGGAGCGCCTCGGCGCCGGGCGGCGCCCGCTGGCGGCGGCCGGTTAGGCCGGGTTACAGCGCCAGGTTGTCTATAAGGTGGGTGCCGCCGACGGAGGCGGCGATCAGGGCGCGCGCCGGGCGCCCGTCGAGCGTGGGGAGCGGCTCCAGCGTCCCGGCGTCGACGACGGCGACGTACTGGAGCTCGACGGTCGGGTAGTCCTCGCAGACCCGGCGCATCGCCTCCGTCAGGGCCCCTGCGTCGCGCTCGCCGTCGGCGGCGAGCGACGCGCCTTCCCGGAGGGCGCGGTAGAGCGCCGCGGAGGCCTCGCGCTCCTCAGGCGAGAGCCGGGCGTTCCGGCTGCTCATCGCCAGGCCGTCGGGCTCGCGCAGGGTCGGGCCCGGCACGATCTCGACCTCGAAGAAGAGGTCGCGGACCATCCGCTGTATCACCCTGAGCTGCTGGAAGTCCTTCTCGCCGAAGTAGGCGCGATCCGGCGCCACCACGTTGAAGAGCTTGGCGACGATCGTGGCGACGCCCCGGAAGTGGCCGGGACGGACCGCGCCCTCCAGCACCCGCCGAGCTCCCCGACCTCGACGACGGTCTGCGAGCTGCTCGCGCCCCCTCCGGCGCCGTACATGGCCTCCGTCGAGGGGGCGAAGATGGCGTCGCAGCCGGCCTCTTCGAGCAGGCGGCTGTCGCGCTCGAACGGGCGCTCGTACCTGTCGAGGTCCTCCCGGGAGCCGAACTGGAGCGGGTTCACGAAAATGGAGGCGACGAAGACGTCGTTCCCGGCGCGGGCCGCGCGGGCGAGCGAGAGGTGCCCCTCGTGCAGCGCCCCCATCGTCGGGACGAGGCCGACCGTGCGCCCCTCGCGCCGCCACTTCTTCGAAAGCGCCTGCATCTCCTCCGGCGTCTCGACGATGCGCATGGGCTAGCGCACGGGGGGTTCGGCCGCGCGCGGGAGGTCCCCGTCGGCCCCGTGGCGCGCCCTCCAGCCCTCCAGCTCGTCCTCCGGCATGGACCAGCCGTGCTCCTCCACCGGGAAGGCGCCGGAGCGCACCTCCTCGACGAAGTCCCGCGTGGCTTGCGCGAGGATGGCGCGGGCCTCGGCGTAGCGCTTCACGAAGCGGAACGGCGCACGCTTCGAGAGCCCGACGAGGTCGTGGAAGACGAGGACCTGGCCGTCGCACGCGGCCCCCGCGCCGATGCCGATCGTCGGGACGGAGAGGGTCTTCGTCAGAAGCTCCGCGACCTCCCGGGTGACGGCCTCGAGCACGACGGCGGAGCAGCCGGCCTCCTGGAGGGCCAGGGCGTCCCGCAGCAGGTCTTCGGCGGCCCCGCCCGTCTTGCCCTGCACGACGCCGGAGAACCTCAGCGCGGACTGCGGGGTGAACCCGAGGTGGCCCACGACCGGGGCCCCCATCTCGATGATGGCGCGCACCGCCTCGAGGGTCGCGGGCCCCGCGCCCTCCAGCTTGACGGCGTGCGCGCCCGCGCGCATCAGGTCCGCGCCGTTCCTCGCCGCCTCGGCGACGGTCGTGTAGCTGCCGAACGGGAGGTCGGCGACGATCGGGACGCCGGGGCGCGACGACTCCTTGACCCCCCGCGCCACCGCCTCGGTGTGCCGGATCATGTCCGCCATCGTCACGGAGATGAAGTTTTCGTAGCCGAGGACGACGTTCCCCAGGGAGTCGCCGACGAGGAGGCAATCCACCCCGGCGTCGCAGCAGAGCTCGGCCGTCGGGGCGTCGTACAGCGAGATCATCGCCGCCGGCTCGCCGCGCGCCTTGGCGTCGCTGAGGACCTGTATGGGTGAGAATCTGGCCATGGCGCGAGTTTACCGCAGCGGCGCCCCGCTAGCCCCGCTCGGTCCCGCCGACCGCGGCGCCCCTCACGGCCGGCGCCTCTTCCACCTCTTCCAACCCTCGGTCGTGGCGCACGACGAGGGCGAGGATGCCGGCCGCGAAGACCGCGGCGGCGAGGAGGAGCAGGCCCGCGTAGAAGCTGCCCGTGGCGTCGCTCAGGGCCCCCACCGCGTAGGGGCCGACGAACCCGCCCAGGTTCCCGACGGAGTTGATGAGCGCGATCCCCGCCGCCGCGGCCGTCCCGCTCAGAAAGGCCGTCGGGAGCGACCAGAAGGTCGCGAGGGTGCCGTAGATGCCCAGGGAGGCGATCGTGAGCGCGGCCATCTCGACCACCGGCGAGCCCGTCGCCCCGTCAGGATCAAGCCTATCGCCGCCACGAACGCCGCGATGGCGACGTGCCGGCGCCGCTCGCCGGTCCTGTCGGAGTGTCGGGCGAGGATCACCATGCCGACGGCCCCGCCAGGTAGGGGATCGTCCCGAGCAGGCCGACCGCCAGGGTGCCGAGCCCGGAGAGATCCTCGATGATGAGGGCAGCCAGAGCGAGACCCCGTAGAGGCTGGTGACGACCCCGAAGTACACGGCCGAGAGCAGCCAGACCTTGCCGTTGAGGAGGGCCTGGCGCGTGGTGTACCCGCCGCGGTCGGCCTTGATCCCGTCCTCGCGCGCCAGGGCGCCGCTCATCCACTCGCGCTCCTCCGGCTCCAGCCAGCGGGCGTCGTTCGGGCCGTCCGGCAGGTAGTAGAGGACGACGAAGCCGAGGAGGATGGCCGGGATGCCCTCGGCGAGGAACATCACCTGCCACCCGGCGAGCCCTAGAAGTCCGTCCAGGGTCAGAAGGTAGCCCGAGAGCGGCGAGCCGATCACGCCCGCGATGGGTATGGCGGCCATAAAGTAGGCGACCCTGCGGGCGCGCTCGCGGGCGGGGAACCAGTAGGTGAGGTAGAGGATCATGCCGGGGAAGAAGCCGGCCTCGGCGACGCCGAGGAGGAAGCGAAGCACGTAGAAGCTCACCGGCCCCTGCACCAGGAACATCGCCGCCGAGATGGCGCCCCAGGTGAACATGATCCGGGCGATCCAGACCCGCGCCCCTACCCTCTCCATGATCAGGTTGCTCGGCACCTCGAAGACGAAGTACCCGATAAAGAAGATGCCCGCCCCGAGCCCGTAGACCGCGTCGCTGAAACCGAGGTCCTCGTTCATCTGCAGCGCCGCGAACCCGACGTTCACCCGGTCCAGAAACGACACGATATACAGCACGAACAGAAGAGGGATGAGGCGCAACGTCGCCTTCCGGAGCGCCCTCCGCCCCGTCTCGCCAGCCGCCGCGTTCTCCACCAGAACCTCGCCCTCTCCGTGTGCCAAGAACCGGGGGCAGGTTAGCAACCTCCTCCCGGTACCTCAACAGGGCTCCGGCCTTACCCTGCCCCAGCTTCGCGGGGAGAACCAGGGGCCCCTCCGTCCGGTCCCAACCCCTCCAGACGCCGCTTCACGGCGTTCAGGAAGCGCAGCACGGGGCCGCCGTCGGTGACGCGGTGGTCGAAGGAGACCTCCAGGTTCATCATGCTGCGGATCGCTATGGCGTCGTCCACGACCACGGGCCGCCTGACGATGGCCTCGGCGGAGAGGATCGCCACCTGGGGGTGGTTTATGATCGGGACGGAGACCACGCTCCCCAGGGCGCCTGGATTGTTGACCGTGAAGGTGCCGCCGGAGACGTCCTCGGGCGAGAGCCGGCCCTCCCGGGCGCGGCGCACGGCGTCGTCGATCCTCCGCGCGAGCCCCAGGGTGTTCAGGCCGTCGGCGTCGTGGATCACCGGCACCACGAGGCCCTCCTCGCGGTCCACCGCTATCCCGATGTTCACGCGCTTTCTGAGGACGATCCCGTCCCCGTCCCACACCGAGTTCATCACGGGGTGCTCCCTCAGGCTCTCGGCCACCGCCCCGACGACGAACGGCAGGTAGGTGAGCTTCACGCCCTCGCGCCCGGCGAACTCGCCCTTCAGGCGCTCGCGCAGGGCCACGAGCCCCGTGACGTCCGCCTCGACCATTGTCCAGGCGTGCGGTATCTCGCGCTTGCTCTCGGACATGCGGTTCGCGATGGCCCGCCGGATGCTCGTCAGCCCCACCACCCGGTCGCCCTCGTAGACCGGCGCCCTCTCCCGGGCGGGGACCTGTTCGGGTTCCATCGCGGGTGGGGCCTCCGTCGTGGCGGTTCGAGCGGCTCCGAGCCTCGCGATGTGTCCCTCCATGTCCCCCTTCGTCACCCGGCCGCCGGCGCCCGTCCCCTCGACCTCGGAGATGTCCACCCCGTGCTCCCCGGCGAGCCGCCGGACCACCGGGAGGAGCGGGTGAGGCGCAGCGTCTCCGCGCTCTGGACGCCGTGGCCGTTCGTCCGGCCGGCCGCCTGGCCGTTCCGCTTCACCGCCCCGCTCGCTACGGGCTGGGCCTCCGTGTCGGCGGCGGGGAACTCCTCTGTTGGCGTTTCGGCGGAGGGGGCCTCCATGGGCGGGGGTTTCCGGCGCGTTCTCCCTCGCTCGCGAGGGCGACGAGGGCGATCTCCGTCCCCACGCCGACCGTCGTCCCCTCGGGACGAGCAGCTTCTCGATCCTGCCGGCGACCGGCGAGGGCAGCTCGGCGTTCACCTTGTCCGTGTCCACCTCGGCGAGGGGCTCGTCCAGCGAGACCTCGTCGCCTTCGGCCTTCAGCCAGCGCGCTATCGTCCCTCCGTAACGCTCTCCCCGAGCCTGGGCATCGTCACCGGTCGGGCCACGGCCACCTCCTCCCCGAGTGTTCAGTAGCGGGCGAGCTCGAGCATCGCCCGCTCTATCTTCGCGGCGTCCGGCACGAAGGCGTCCATCATCGGCCTCGCGAACGGCGCCGCCGGGACGTCCGGCGCCCCGAGGCGCATCACCGGGGCGTCGAGCCACTCGAAGGCCTCCCGCGCGACGACCGCCGAGATCTCCCCCGCCACCGACCCGGTCAGGTTCGCCTCCACGACGACGAGGAACTTGCCGGTCTTCTTTGCCGAACGCAGGATCGTCTCCCGATCCAGCGGGTAGAGCGTCCGGGGCTCGACGACCTCGGCCTCCACCCCGTGCGCCTCGGAGAGCCCCTCGGCGACCTCCAGGACCGTGTGGAGCATGAAGCCGTAGGAGACGACGGTTATGTCGTCCCCTATCCGGTGGACCCTCGCCTCGCCGATGGGGACCTCGTAGTCCTCGTCGGGGACGTCCTCCTTGAGGAGGCGGTAGGTCCGCTTGTGCTCCAGAAAGAGGACGGGGTTCGGGTCGCGGATGGCGCTCTTGAGCATGCCCTTGGCGTCGGCGGGGTACGTCGGGGCGACGACCTTGAGGCCGGGGGTGTTGCAGAACCAGGCCTCGATGCTCTGGGAGTGGTAGAGGCCCCCGCCGTGGACGGCGCCGTAGGGGGCGCGGATGGTGATGGGGCAGCTCCAGGCCCCGTTCGAGCGGTAATGGAAGCGCGCCGCCTCGTTGACGATCTGGTCGAACGCGGGCGTGATGAAGTCCCCGAACTGGATCTCCGCCACGGGCCGCATCCCGTTCACCGAGAGGCCGATGGCGGCACCCACGATCAGGCTCTCCGCCAGCGGCGCATCCAGTACCCTTCCGCCCCCGAACTCGTCCTGCAAGCCCTGCGTTACCCGGAAGACCCCGCCGGCCCTCCCGACGTCCTCTCCGAGGATCATCACCGATTCGTCGGAGCGCATCTCCTCCGCGAGCCCCTCGCCGATGGCCTGCAGCAAGCTCTTCGTCGCCACGAACGTCACCTCCCGGCGTAGACGGGACCCAGGGCGTCCTCGGGCTCCGGCGGCGGCGCCTCTTCGGCGCTTCGGGAGGCTTCGGCGACCTCGGCCCTTATGCGGGCGTCCACCTCTTCCCTGGCCTCGGCGTCCAGGACCCCGATCTCCTCCAGGTAGCGCTCGAAGCGCGGGATCGGGTCCTTGAGGCGCCAGGCCTCGATCTCCTCCCGCTCGCGGTAGCGCCGGTCGTCGTCGTCGGAGGAGTGGGCGGTGATGCGGTAGGTCTTCGCCTCGATGAGCGTCGGCCCTCCCCCTCCTCGCCCGCTCGAACGCCCCCTCGCCGCCTCGTAGACCGCGAGGACGTCCATCCCGTCCACCTCGACCCCGGGAAAGCCGTAGCCCTGGGCCCTGCCCGCGATGGACCCCGCGACCTGAGCCTTCTCGGGGACGGAGATCGCGTAGGCGTTGTTCTGCACGAGAAAGACGACGGGCAGGTCGTGGATGCCGGCGAAGTTCATCGCCTCGTGCCAGTCTCCGCCGCTCGTGGAGGCCTCCCCGCCGCAGACGAGCACCACCCCGTCCTCGCCGCGCACCTTGAACGCCAGCGCCGTCCCCGTCGCCTGCGGGTACTGCACCCCGACGGGGGCCGAAGCGGTGACGATGTTCAACTCGCGGGCGCTGAAGTGCCCGGGCATCTGGCGCCCGCCGCTGTTCGGGTCCTCCCGCTTGCCCATGACGCTCAGGAGCTGCTCGCGGGGCGACTGGCCCAGAAACAGCGTCATCGCCAGGTCCCGGTAGTACGGGTAGAGGTAGTCGTAGCCCGGGCGCATGCCGTAGACGGCCCCCACCTGCGCGGCCTCCTGGCCCTGGCAGGAGATCACGAACGGGGCCTTCCCCTGGCGGTTCAGGATCCAGGACCGCTCGTCCACCCTCCGGGCCAGAAGCATGGAGTAATGCATCCTCAGCAGGTCTTCGCCGGTCAGCCCAAGAACCTCGTGCCGCGCCCGCGCGTCCTTGACGTCCACGTTCCCACTCCTCCTTCCCCAAAAGGGGAGCTAGAAACATCTATTACGCGCCCGTAGTATATCCCCTCGTTGCGCTTACCGGGTCTCCGGGCAGGGCTCCCCGCATGGAGCAGCGGCGGCTCGCGGGCACCCCCGGACCGCGGGGCTACGACCTCCGGCCGTGGGGGCGGGGGCTAGACCTCCTTGTAGAGCGTCTCGGCGGCGGTGATCGGGTCGACCTCGCGCTCGCGGACCTTCTCCATGAGCCCGGCGTCCTCCCGCGAGAGGCGTTCGCGGATCTCCTTCTCCAGCTTGTTCGTCGCCCATGCGAGGACGAACTCCCGCATCGCGGCGAGGCGGCGCCCCTCCATCCGCCCGCTCTCCCGCAGAAACTCCCGGTGACCCTCGATCTCGCCCTTCAGCTCCTCGACGCCCTCGCCGTTGTCGCCCCGCGTCAGGACTATCGGGGGCACCGGGGCGTCGGGGTCGAGCTCGTGGCCGATCTCGAGGATGGAGCGGACCTCGGCGGCGGCGCCCCTGGCCTGCGGGTGGTCGGCCTTGTTGATGCAGAAGACGTCCGCGACCTCCATGACCCCGGCCTTGAGGGCCTGCACCGCGTCCCCGGCCCCCGGCTGGAGGCAGAGGACCACCGTGTCCGCCGCAGACGCCACCTCGACCTCGCCCTGCCCGACGCCGACGGTCTCGTACAGGATCACGTCTATCCCGTAGGCCTCCATCGCCATCGCCGCGAGCCTCGAGGCCCCGGCCAGGCCCCCGAGGTGTCCCCGGCTCCCCATCGAGCGTATAAAAACGTCCTTGTCCAGAAAGTGATCGGCGAGGCGGATGCGGTCGCCGAGGATGGCGCCCCTGGTGAACGGGCTCGAAGGGTCCACCGAGACGACGCCGACCTTCTTTCCCTCCTCGCGGTAGAGGCGGATCAGCTTCGCGATGATGCTGCTCTTGCCGACGCCCGGAGGGCCGGTGAAGCCGATGGTGATCGCGCGCCCCGTGCGCGGGTAGATCTCCCGGATCATCTCGGGCACCGCGGGGTCCTCCCCCTCTATCTTCGAGATGGTCCGGGCCAGCGCCCGCCTGTCCCCCCCCAGCAGCCGCTCGACGAGGTTATCGTCCCTCACCCTATCCCTCCTCCGGTTCGCCGGACGTACTTTACCAAGCCCTCCCCGGCGACGGACCACGGGCCCGTAGCAGCGGCGCTCCTGCACGAGAGGGGACCAGGGACCAAACACGCGCGACCCTGAGAATGGGGTCCCGCCAACCCTCCGCAAAGCAACGGAGGGGCGGCTCCGGAGAGCCGCCCCCGTTAGGCGAAGCGTCGAAGTCCTAGCCTTCCAGCAGCAGGGACTCCGGGTCCTCGATAAGCTCCTTGATGCGCACGAGGAAGCTCACGGCGTCGGCGCCGTCGACGATGCGGTGGTCGTAGGAGAGGGCCAGGTACATCATCGGGCGGATCTCGACCTTCCCGTCCACGGCCACGGGGCGCTCCTGGATCTTGTGCATCCCCAGGATCGCCACCTGCGGCGTGTTGAGGATCGGGGTCGAGTTCAGGGAGCCGAAGATGCCGCCGTTGGTGATGGTGAAGGTGCCGCCCCTGAGGTCCTCGAGGCCGAGCTTCCCGTCGCGGGCCTTCCTGCCGAGCTCGGAGATGGTCTCCTCGATGCCGGCGAAGCTCTTCCGGTCCGCGTCGCGCACCACCGGGACGACGAGCCCCTGCTCCGTGTTCACGGCGACGCCGATGTCGTAGTAGCGCTTCATGATCAGCTCGTCGCCCTGAAGCTCGGAGTTGATCTTGGGGAACGCCTTCAGGGCCCCTATGGACGCCTTGGTGAAGAAGCTCATGAAGCCGAGCTTGACCCCGTTGCGCTCCTGGAACGCGTCCTTGCGGCGGCTCCTGAGCTCCATCACGGCGGACATGTCCACCTCGTTGAAGGTGGTGAGCATCGCCGCGGTCTGCTGCGCCTCGACGAGCCGCTTGGCGATGGTCTGCCTGCGGCGCGTGAGCTTGACGCGCTCCTCGAGGTCGCCCCTGCCGTCCTCGGACGCCGGGGCCGGCTGCGCGGGCTGCTCCTGGCGCTGGCCGTTGGGCTCGGGGGCCTGGGCCGGGGCCTGCGTCTGGGTTCCGCCGCCGCCCTGCTCCCGGATCAGGCGCTCCACGTCGTCGCGCGTGATCCGCCCGCCCGAGCCGGAGCCCGAGACCTCGGCGAGATCCACGTCGTACTCCTGCGCGAGCTTCCTCACGGACGGGGAGGCCCGGCCACCGCCGTCCTCGCGGTGCCCGTTCGTCTCCTCGCCCGCCGACTCCTGCGCCTGCGGCTGCGGCGCCTCCTCGGCCTCCTGGGGCTCCTCCTCGGCCTCTTCCTGCTCGGGCTCCGGCTGCGGCGCGGAGCCGTCGCCCTCGCCGATGGTGCCTATGACCTCGCCGACGTTGACGGTCTCGCCCTCGCCCTTGGAGATCGACTCGAGTACGCCGCCCTCCTCCGCCTCGACCTCGAAGTTGATCTTGTCGGTCTCGAGCTCGACGAGGGCCTCGCCGGCCTCGACGGGCTCCCCCTCGCTCTTCAGCCATTTGCCGACCGTAGCGTCGGTGACCGACTCACCGAGCTCCGGCACGTGTATCTCAACTGCCACGCTTCACCTCTCCCTCTCCTCTATGACCCGGCACGCGCCCTGCGGCTCTCGTTACGCGGAGCCGCCGTCGCCGACGGGCGCCGTCTCCTGAACCTCTTCGACGCCGTCCTCGCCGCTCGCGTCCTCGTCCGCGTCCTTGAAGGCCTCGCGGACCATCTCGGCGTGCTCCTGCTTGTGGAAGCCCGCCGAGCCCTGCGCCGGGCTGGGCCGGGCGGGCTTGCCGACGTAGCGTACGGGCAGCTCGCCGTCGACGAGCTCCCTGAGGCGCGGCTCCATAAAGGACCACGCCCCCATGTTCCGGGGCTCCTCCTGGACCCACACGATCTCCTGGAGGTTCGGGTAGCCCTCGACGACGGCCCTTATGTCCTCCTCGGGGAACGGGTAGAGGAGCTCGACGCGCGCCACGGCCGTGACCCCGTCCTGCTCCCGCGCCTCGCTCCCGACGAGCTCCGTGTAGATCTTGCCGGAGCACAGGATGAGCCTCTCGACCCCATCGGCGTTCCCCTGCATCTCCGCGTCGTCGATCACGGGCTGGAACTTGCCCTCCGTGAGCTCCTCGAGCGTGGAGGAGGCCAGGGGGTGGCGGAGCAGGCTCTTCGGGGTCATGAGGATGAGGGGCCGCTTGTTCTCGCTGAGCGCGGCCTGGGCGCGCAGGAGGTGGAAGTACTGCGCGGCGGTGGTGCAGTTGGCGACGCGGATGTTCTCGTGGGCCGCGAGCTGCAGGTAGCGCTCGAGGCGGGCGGAGGAGTGCTCCGGGCCCTGGCCCTCGTAGCCGTGCGGCAGGAGCAGGACGAGCCCCGAGGTCCGGCCCCACTTGGACTGCCCCGAGACGACGAACTGGTCGATCATCGGCTGCGCGACGTTCGCGAAGTCCCCGTACTGGGCCTCCCACAACACGAGCGTCTCCGCGGCGTTCATCGTGTAGCCGTACTCGAAGCCGACGACGGCGATCTCCGAGAGCGGGCTGTTGTGCACCGCGAAGGAGGCCTTCGCCCCCGGGAGGTGCTGCAGCGGCACGTAGGGCTCGTTGGTCTCCACGTCGTAGAGGGCCGCGTGGCGCTGGGAGAAGGTCCCCCTCGCCGAGTCCTGGCCGGTGAGCCGGACCGGGACGCCGTCCTCCAGAAGCGTCCCGAAGGCGAGCGCCTCGGCGTGGCCCCAATCTATCCTGTTGCCGCTCCCGTTCAGCTCCCCGCGGTTCTTGTTGAGGAGCCGCTCCAGCTTAGGGTTCGGGTTGAAGCCCTCCGGGGTCTCCAGCAGGGCCTGGTTTATGCGCGCGAGATCCTCGGCCGGGACCGCCGTCTCTGGGACCTCGACGAGCGGGGTGTGGGGCTGGTCGGTGACCGCGTCCTCCTCGGCGAGCTCCTCGTTCTCCGGGTTCTTGCGGATCTCCTCCATCTGGGACATGACCTCTTCGACCATGGCGTCGGCCTCGCCCGGCTCGATGATGCCGCGCTCCTCGAGCGTCTTCGCCCACACCTCGCGCACGGTGGGGTGGTTGTTGATGGTCTCGTACATCTTCGGCTGGGTGTACGTCGGCTCGTCGCCCTCGTTGTGGCCGAAGCGCCGGTAGCCGATAAGGTCGACCATGAAGTCCTTGGCGAACTTCTCCCGGTAGGCGTAGGCCATGCGCGTCGCCGCGAGGCAGGCCTCCGGGTCGTCGGCGTTGACGTGGACGACCGGGATCTCGTAGCCCTTCGCCAGGTCGCTCGCGTAGGTGGTCGAGCGGGCGTCCTTCTTCTCGGTGGTGAAGCCGATCTGGTTGTTGGTGATGATGTGGATCGTGCCGCCCGTCCGGTAGCCGGGCAGGCGGGAGAGGTTCAGCGTCTCCGCCACCACGCCCTCGCCCGGGAACGCGGCGTCCCCGTGGATGAGGACCGGCAGCGAGGCCTCCTCGTCGCGCCCGGGCTCCCCGGCCCCGTCGCGGGTCTCCTGGGCGGCGCGCGCCATCCCCTCGACGACCGGGTCGACGTGCTCGAGGTGGCTGGGGTTGGGCGCGAGGTTGACGAGCACGTGCTGGTCGGCCACCTCGTCGCCGAGGTGGTAGCCCCGGATGCCGAGGTGGTACTTCACGTCCCCGACCCAGCCCCCGCCGGGGCTGCCGGCGGCCGAGGAGTCCTCGCCCTTGTCCGGCTGCTGGAACTCGCCGAAGATCTTCTTGTACGGCTTGTCCAGGACGTGCGCGAGCACGTTGAGGCGGCCGCGGTGGGCCATGCCGAGGACCATCTCGGGCGTCCCGGCGTCGGCGGCCGAGCGGGCCAGGCCGTTGAGCATCGGCACCACCATGTCCACGCCCTCGACGCTGAAGCGCTTCTGCCCGAGAAACGCCCTGTGGAGGAACTTCTCGAAGGAGTCGACGCGCGTGAGGCGCATCAGGAGGCGCTTCGCCGACTCGCCCTCGTGGCGGCGGTAGAAGCGCCCGGACTCGACGGCCTCCCTGAGCCAGAACCGCTCCTCGGGGTTCGTCACGTGGCCGAAGTCGTAGCCGGTGGTGTTGCAGTAGATGTCGCGGAGCTCCTCGACCGCCTCGCGCGCGTTGCTCGTGCGCTCGGCGACGGGCCCGCCGATCACCAGGGTCGGCAGGTGCTCGAGGTCTTCGTCCGTGATCCTGTAGAACGTCGGGTCGAGCGTCGGGTCGCCGGGGGGCTCGCTCCCCAAGGGATCCAGCCTCGCCGCCGTGTGGCCGAAGTCCCTTATGTGCCGGACGTGCTTGGAGGCCCCGACGGCCTTCTCCACGTCGAGCTCGACCGTCGCCCCTCCGGAGCCGTTGCGCGAGCCGTTCGCGCCCGAGACGTCCTTGGGCGGCCCCCACTCCTCGAAGAAGCTCCTCGTCCGCTCGTCGACGGAGTCGGGGTCTTCCCTGAACCTTTCGTAAAGCTCCAGAACGTAGCCGAGGTTCGGGCCGAAGAATTGGCTCTCGGTACGGTTTTCCAACAGGATCACACCCTCACGTATCTTCTCGCATGTTTCCGGCCGAGCCACCGTTGTACGGCCGGGCCTGCCCGCGCCGCCGCGGGTGCCGTGCTTTCTCTCATACTACCGCATCTCCTACCGGCGTTCTTACCCCGAACGGCGCGCCAATCACCTCGAAAGGGGCGATTTTATGCCGCGTAAGCCCCGCTATCCCCGGGCTCCGTCGAGCGCCGAGCGCAGGTCCTCGGCCATCCCCGAGTGGCCGAACTTCTCCGCCTTGCCGACGCCCTCGGAGTAGGCGGCGCGGGCCTCGTCCCCGCGCCCGAGGCGCTCCAGGACCTCGCCGAGCCTGAGGTACGCGTTGCCCTCGTCCTCGTGCGCGTCGAGGTAACGCCTCAACACCGCCGCCTCGTCCTCGTCGCGGCCGGCCTTGCCGTACTCGTTGGCGAGGGCCAGAAGGCCGGTCGGGTTGTTCGGGTTGTCCGCGAGCATCCGCTCGAAGTACTCGATCCTGTTCTCCAAAAGAAGGCTCCCCGTCTCCGAAACACCGCGGGCCGCGGCCTTTGGCGACCCCTCGTGCGTTAGTATAGGGCAAGCAGGTTTTCGTCCAGAGTCCAGGGGTATCCGAGAGATGAGATCAGGGGATGCAATTGAAGCGTTTCGAGACCCGTGCCGTCCACGCCGGTGAGCGCCGCGCCAGGGAGAACGGCGGGGGCAAGAACGGCGGCGGCGGCAAGGGCTTCTACCCGATCTCGACCCCCGTCCACCTCTCGACGACCTTCGCGCACGACGAGATCGAGCAGACCGACAGGGTCCTGGGCGGCGAGGAGTTCGGCTACAGCTACGCGAGGTACGGCAACCCCACGGTGACGGCCTTCGAGGACGCGGTCGCCGCCCTCGAGTGTAGCGGCGACCCCGACGGGGCCCGCGCCTTCGCCTTCGCCTCGGGGATGGCCGCGATGCACGCGGCCCTCTCGGCGGCGGAGCTCGGCGGCGGGGGGACCGTGCTGGCGGCGGAGCAGCTCTACGGCTCGACGGCGACGCTGCTCGTCCAGGTCTTCGGCGCGGCCGGGGTCGAGGTGCGCTTCGTGGACGTGTGCGACCTCGAAGCCGTCCGCAAAAAGGTCGCCGAGCTCTCGCCCCGCGCCGTCGTCGTCGAGACGATCTCCAACCCTTTGCTGCGCGTCGCGGACGTGCCGGCGATCGCCGAGATCACGCGCGAGGCGGGCTCCACCCTGATCGTGGACGCCACCTTCTCCACCCCCTACCTTCAGCGCCCCCTGGAGCTCGGAGCGGACATCGTCGTCCACAGCGCCACAAAGTACCTCTCCGGCCACGGCGACCTGACCGCCGGCATCGTGGTCGCGGGCGCCCCCTACGACGGGGCCCTCGACTCCCTGCGCAAGCTCGTCGGCGGCACTCTGGGCCCCTTCGAGGCGTGGCTCGCCCTGCGCGGCCTGAAGACCCTACCCCTGCGCATGGAGCGCCAGTGCGAGAACGCGAGCGAGGTCGCCGGACGCCTGGCCTCCCACCCGAAGGTCTCGAAGGTCAACCACCCCTCCCTCAAGAACCACCCGGACGGCGAGGTCGCCCGCCGCGTGCTCGACGGCTCCGGCGGGCTGCTCTCCTTCGAGCTGGCCGCCGGGGACGGGGAGGAGGGCCGCGCGGCGGCCTTTCGCTTCCTGAACGCGCTCGAGCTCTGCGTGACGGCCCCGAGCCTCGGGGACATCTACACGCTCGCCATACATCCCGCGACCTCCTCCCACCGCGAGCTCTCCCCTCCCGGCGCAAGCGCCTCGGGGTGGAGGAGAACCTGATCCGGGTCTCCCTCGGCATCGAGCACCCCGACGACGTCTTCGCGGACCTGGAGCAGGCCCTGGAGAGGGTCTAGGAGGGCCGGAGCGTGTGCGGCCCGGAGACCGGCGGCCCGGCCAACGGGGACGAGTACGTCCTCGACACCCCCACCGTCCGCTCGTTCGTTGCCAGGGTCAGGGAGACGATCTCCCGGGCGAGCGGCCCGGAGGAGGCGGTCGAGGGCCTACGCCCGGTCTTCTCGGAGCTTCTCGCGGACGAGGGCTGGCTCCCTGAGAAGTACCGCTCCCCCGTCCCCGAGAGCGGGATGGGCGGCGGCATCGGCCAGTGGCTCCTCTTCCGCTCGGCCGGGCGCGACCTCTCCCTCTTCGCCCTCGTCGTGCCCCCGGGTGCCGCCACCCCCGTCCACGACCACCTCGCCTGGGGCCTCGTCGGGCTCTACAGGGGAGAGCAGGAGGAGACCGTCTACGACGCCGAGGGGGAAGAGCTGGCCGTCAGGGTAAGCCGCACGGTAAAGAGGGGCGACTTCTACGGGCTCCTCCCGCCGAGGGACGACGTCCACCGCGTCCGCACCACGGGCCCGGAGACCTCCGTCTCGATCCACCTCCTGGCGAACGACACCGGCTGCGTCTGGCGCCACTCCTACGACCCGGAGACCGGGGCGGTCTCCCCCTTCCGCAGCGGCTACGCGAACCGCCCCTGCCCGCCGGACGACGGACGGTAGGTGCGCGGGCATGGGGCGACGCCTCGCCCGCCTCGCGGTCCTTCTAGCTTTTCTCCTCATCGGGCCGTGGGCCGGCGCGTCGCGCGCGCAGGGTGAGGGTCCGGAGGTCTTTGTCGCGCGGGTCGAAGGCTCCATAGACGGCCGGACGGCGGCGTACGTCTCGCGCGTCGTCGCCGAGGCCGAGGAGGCCGGGGCCGCGGCGGTCGTGCTGGAGCTCGACACCCCCGGCGGCAGCCTGGACGCGACGCAGAGGATCGTGCGCGCCGAGAGCAACGCCGAAGGGGTGCCGGTGGTGACGTACGTAACCCCGCGCGGGGCGCGGGCGGCGAGCGCAGGGACGTTCGTGGCGATGGGGAGCGACGTGGCGGCGATGGCGCCCCAGACGAGGCTCGGGGCGGCGCACCCGGTCCTCGCGACGGGGGCGGAGATCGAGGGGCCCCTGGGCGAGAAGGTGACGAACGACGCCGCCGCGCTCATGGTCGGCCTCGCCGACGCCCACGGCAGGGACGAGGCCTGGGCGGAGAGCGCCGTCCGGGAGAGCGCCGCGGTCGACGCGGCCGAGGCGCTGGAGCTCGGGGTGGTGGAGCACGTCGAGGAGGACCTCCGGGCGGTGCTCGACGAGGCCGACGGGACCCGGGTCGAGCCGAAGGGTCTCACGCTGCGCACCCGGGGGCGGCGCTCGTGCAGCAGCCGCCGACCTTCGGGAGCGGACCGGGATCCCGCCCGCCCTCCTGTGGGTCCTGGCGGGGCTCTCGGCGCTCGCCGTGGCGCTCGCGGCCCTCGGGTACTGGCGGATGGTGCGCGAGAGGGTCACGACGGGGGCGGAGGGCATGATCGGGGAGGTCGGCACCGTCCGCCGAACGGTGGTCGAGGGGATGGGCGGCCTCGTCTTCGTCCACGGCGAGCGCTGGCGCGCGGTGCCGGAGAGAGCCGAGCACGCCCCCATAAGCACCGGCACCAGGGTCGAGGTCGTCGCCCTCCGGGAGGGGGCGGTCGTGGTGCGCCCCGCCGGGGCGTCCGACCCCGGCGATCGAGCCTGAGGGGGAAGTGGACGCGGGGCTCCCAAGCTGCGAGAGTTGATCCCTACACGGAGGTTGACGGAGCAGAGGAGGCCGGCTGTGGCTAGGACGCACTACTTCCCGGGGGACAGGGTCCACTACGTCTGGGACAACGAGCTCGAGCCGGTCCTGGAGGTGGAGCCGGGCGACACGGTCGTCTACCAGACGCGGGAGGTGTCGGACGGCCAGATCACGCCGGACTCCACCGCCGACGCCCTCGCGACCTTCGATTGGGACCGCGTCTACCCCCTCTCGGGGCCGGTGAGCGTGCGGGGCGCCGAGCCCGGCGACGTCGTCGAGGTCGAGGTCGTGGACATCCACACCTTGGGCTGGGGCTGGACGGCGGTCATCCCCGGCTTCGGGCTCCTGCCGGAGGACTTCCCCGACGCGTACCTCAAGATCTTCGACCTCACGACCGGCGACTACACGCTCTTCAAGGACGACGTGCGGATACCCGTCGAGCCCTTCTTCGGGACGATGGGGGTCTCCCCGGCGGACACCACCGAGAAGCCCGTGATCATGCCGCCCGGGCCGTTCGGCGGCAACATGGACACGCGCCACATCACCAAGGGCTCCAGGCTCTACCTGCCCGTGCAGGTGCCGGGCGGCCTCTTCTCCTGCGGCGACGCCCACGCGGCCCAGGGCGACGGCGAGGTCTGCGTCACCGGCATCGAGAGCCCGATGTACGCGGCGCTGCGCTTCGGCCTGATCAAGGGCCGACAGCTACGCGCCCCCCAGTTCGTCACCCCGGGCCCCCTCACCCCGAAGTCCGAGGGGGCCGGCTGGTACGCGACGATGGGCGTGGGCCCCGACCTCATGCGGGCCACGCAGGACTCCATGCGGGCGATGGTCGACCACGTCAGCGCGACCTACCACATGGAGCCGGTCGAGGCCTACGTGCTGGCGAGCCTCGCCGTGGACCTCAAGATCAGCGAGGTCGTCGACCGGCCAAACTGGATCGTCTCCTCGTACCTGCCCCTCGCGCTCTTCCGGTAGCCCGGATGAGAGTAGGCTTCGTCGGCCTCGGCCTCATGGGCGCGCCGATGGCGAAGAACCTCATGGCGGCGGGCCACGAGCTCGTCCTGCACAACCGCACGAGGCACAAGGCCGAGGAGTTGGCGGGCGAAGGGGCCACCGCGGCCGGTAGCCCCAGGGAGGCCGCCGAGGGCTCGGACGTCGTCATCACCATGCTCCCCGGGCCGCCGGAGGTCGAGGCGGTCTTCGGGGAGATGTTGGAGGCGGCCGGGGAGGGCACGCTCCTCGTGGACATGAGCACGAGCTCGCCGATCCTCGCCCGCAAGCTCGCCGGCGAGGCCCGCGAGAAGGGGATAGGCACCCTCGACGCCCCCGTCTCGGGCGGGGACGTCGGCGCGATCGAAGGGACGCTCTCGATCATGGTCGGCGGAGAGAAGGAAGACTTCGAGCGGGCCAGGCCGCTGTTCGAGGCGATGGCGGGACGGTCACGCACGTCGGGGGCCGGGGGCGGGCCAGACCGTGAAGGCGTGCAACCAGATCGTGGTGGCGCTCGTCATCGAGGCGGTCTCGGAGGCGCTGGTCCTCGGCGAGAGGGCCGGGGTGGAGCCGTCGAAGGTCCTCGACGTCCTCTCGGGCGGGCTCGCGGGCAACAAGGTCATGGAGGTCAAGCGCGAGAAGTTCCTCTCGCGGGACTTCTCCCCGGGCGGGAAGTCGAGGTTCCACCTCAAGGACCTCGGGATCGCGCTCGCGGCGGCGCGGGAGAGCGGGGTCCCCCTCCCCGTCACGGCGCTCGTAAACGAGATGTTCGGGGCGCTGGTGGCGCGAGGGATGGGGGATCGGGACCATTCGGCCCTGGTCTCCCTGCTCGACGGCTGGGCGCGGCCGGCGGGCGGGCAGGGCCGCCCGTAGAAACCCGCTCCCCGGGGTAGAACGCTACCTCGTGCTTCAGGTTCCCCAGGAAACGGAGAGACGTTATGCAGAACGGGTTTGATCTCGTGGTGGTCGGGGCGGGACCGGGTGGGATGGGGACGGCGTACTACGCCGCGAGGCTGGGGCTCCGGGTGTTGCTGGTCGAGAAGGACCGGTTCCCGCGCGACAGGGTCTGCGGGGACGGTATGCTCGCCCAGACCGTCGCGGAGATGGAGCGCCTCGGCCTCGGCGACTACCTCGCGGAGGAGCACCACGGCGTGATCGAGGGCTTCAACATACGCACGAAGACCGCCCGCTTCTCCGAGGGGCTCCCGCCGGACCCGCGCGCCTCGCGCGGCTACGTCGTCCGCCGCAGCGAGTTCGAGCCGAAGATCATGGAACGCACCCTCGCGGCCGGCGCGACCCTCCGGGAGGGCGTCGAGGCGCGGCGCGTCCTGCGCTCCCCGGCCGGCGAGACGCGCGGCATCGAGCTCCTGGACGAGTCGGGCGCGCCGGAGCAGATCCCGGCGCCGATGGTCGTGACGGCGGGCGGCTGGGGCGGCTTCGAGGGCGGGAGGCAGGAGGGCCTCGCGGCGATGGTCGTCTCGCGGCAGTACTTCTCCGGCCTGCCGGACCCCGGCCTGCCCCAGAGAAACCTCCTGCAGGTCTGGTTCACGGCCGACATAGAGAGCCTCGGGGTGGGGTACGGCCGGATCTTCTACCTCAACGACGGCTCCGCGAACGTGGGGGTCGCGGTCTACGGGCACAACCTGCCCGGGGAACCGGCCGCCCGCGAGGCCGCCCTCCGCCGCCTGCACGAGAGGTTTCTCGCCGAGCCGGAGGTCGCGGAGATGCTCGACGGCGCGGAGCCCGAGGAAGAGATGGCGAGCCGGACGTTCGCGTCGAGCGGCTACGGGGTCTCGCGCAGCGAGGCGGGCCTCTTGAAGGTCGGGGACGCGGGCGGCACGAGCCACCCCGTCAGCGGCGAGGGGATAGGCTTCGCGCTGGAGGCCGGGCGCCTGGCCGCCGGGTGGGCGCACGAGGCCCACCGCCGGCGCGACTTCTCCGCGGCCCTCCTCTCGGGCTACGCGCGCCAAATCAAAGGGCTCCACTCCCTCCGCCAGCCCACGACCCAGGGGCTCGTCTCGCTCGTCAACCGCCTCCCCCGCCTCGACCTCATGGAGCCGGTCTTCGAGCGCTGCCCCTCCGACGAGCGGCTGCGGCGTACCCTGGCCGAGTGCCTCGCCGGCAACAGGGACGCGGGCGTGATGCTCCGGAGGCACCCCGCGACGGTCGCCCGCGCCGTCGGTGCGGCGGTCCGCAGGGTAGTCGCCCGGACGTAGGTCAGGCTTCTGCCGAAAAGATTTCAGAAACCTGTCCTTCTTCGGCGACTGGCGCAACTGGCTCTCGGCTTTCGTGTCAACAGCCGGTCCCTTCCTTACGGGATGCATTTGATGAAAGTTGTTAGGTTGCGAACAGCGCAGTCCAGGAACAGATCAAGTGGAGCAATCGCCGAAGATCTTTTGTGGAAAGATAGGCGCTAGATTTCATGGAGGATCTGTGCGGAACTTGAATTGAGCGAGTGCAGCTAAATCAATTTTGTATGCGTGTCGCTTGAATATGCAGGAACACCCCGTCGCGCAAGCTCATAAGGCTCGAATAGGTTACGATCGCTTGAACGCTCGTGCCCAAGACGTGGAACTCCACTACCTCACCTTGCTGCGGAATGCCAGTTACTTCTTCCACATAGACTACCTGAGCAGTGATCAGGTTCATCATTCTCGCCACTGAAAAGGACTCAAGGTTGGTTGCTTCGTCATAGACATAGTGGGGGGCAGGAACTCTCCGTTCCGTCATATGGCTCCTCCTTGTCGCCCAATTCGTCGACAAATTTTACAGTCCAAGCGAACTTTGCTCGTCAAGCGCTCCCGATCTGGTCGAATCCCCTCGTTGCGTTCGAGGAGCGTCGAAGGCCTTTATAGCGTACGCTCTTCGGTGCATGAGGGTGCTCAGGGCTATGAAGACAGACGAAGAAGGTAAGCCGGAGATCGCCAGAACCGCCCGAACTCTAGGAGTTAGGATCGGTGGTCGAAGACCGGACATAATCGTGGCGGCGTCAGGCTTCGTGCTTCCCGAAACAGGCGGTATGAGCGTAAGCCCTCCGCCTCCGGAGAATCTGCCCGAGCATCGACGTCCGGAGGAGTACGGTGGCATCGGTAGAGATCCGATTTGGGAGTTAGACACGGACTACCTGCCCCCCAATCTCAAGTACAGGCCCGACCCTAGAAACCCCGACCGGCATGGCTTTGTAGAACCAACAGTTCCCATGCATCTGGATGATTGCGAGACTTCTCTCGGATTGACTAGAGAGCTGTGGCAACCCTTTCGCTCCTGAACACACGATTCGGGCAGTCTCTAAACACTGCAAGCGTTTCGGTACTCGTGTGATAATAAGTCGGTACCGCTGACTAGAATGAACCGTTGTAGACCTTAGGTGAGAAGGCGATGGAGCAGCACCAAATAAACAAAGCACAGTACGGTTACTTGCGCCAGCTGGCGTACTCTACGCCAGCCGAGAGGGTCTCCGACGTCCTGCAAGGTCAGGTAGAGCAAATGATTCGCGCAGGCCACTCCCGAACTGAGTTGTATGAGGACTTGAAGCGGCTCGTTCTGGAGCTACGACAATCCGGACGGGAAGATCTCGAAGACAGCGTTATGGACGTTATGGACGTACTTGCTGGCTGGTCCGCGCCTTCCGCCCAGCCGTAGTCCATCCTCGAGCAACTAGAGGCGTCGCGATTCCGGTTCGACCTGCTTGCACAAACCTCTGGGCGTCTTGACCCGGTGACAAGATTCAGCCCGAAACCTGATTTGCAGAACGTCCCTCAGGAGACGCCGAGCTGCCTCTTTACCTCCTCGGGGTCCGTCGTCGGCATCTGGCAGGCGTGGTTGACGCAGACGTAGGCCGTCGCCTTGCCGCCCCTCGTCGGGCGCTCGGCGAGGAGCGGTATCAGGGCCACGGCGGCCTCGTCTCCTTCGGGCGCCCCGACGACCACCTTGTTGGGCCTGTAGCCGGAGAAGGCGGCCTCGGCGAGCGCGCGGGTCTCCGGCGCCCCGGGCTCGCCGACGATCGCGACCTCGTAGGGCTGGGAGAGGTAGAGGTCGAGCGCCGAGAGGAGCCGGCCGAAGGCGCCCGGGATCTGGGCCATCCCGCCGCTCAGGTCCTCCAGCACGGCCCCGGCCCGCTCCCGGTAGTCCTCGCGCTCCAGGACGATCGAGAGCCTCAGCAGAACCTCCACCGCGACCGAGTTGCCCGAGGGAGCCGCGCTGTCGTAGACGTCGCGCGGGCGCGTGACGAGCTCCTCGTGGTCGGAGGGGGTGTCGTAAAACGCGCCCCTGTCCGCGTCCCAGAAGAGCTCCAGCATCGCGTCGGCCAGCGCCCGGGCCTCCTCGATCCAGCGCCGCTCGAACGTCGCCTCGTACAGCGAGACGAGGCCGTCGGCCACACAGGCGTAGTCCTCCAGGTAGCCGTTGAACCGGGCCCTGCCGTCCTTGAACGAGCGGTGGAGCCGCCCGTCCTCCTTCATCCTCCCGATCAGGAACGCGGCGTTGTTCCGGGCGGCCTCCAGGTAGTCCTCGCGCTCGGGCAGCACGCGGGCGGCGAGCGCGAAGGCGCGCAGCGCCAGCCCGTTCCAGGCGGCGAGTACCTTGTCGTCCCGCCCCGGCCGCACCCTTCCTTCGCGGACCTCGTAGAGCTTCGCCCTGATGCCCTGGATGCTTCCCGCGAGCTCCTCGATCGAGAGGCCGAACTCGCGGGCGACCACCTCGGGCGGACGGGCGACGTTGAGGATGTTCTTCCCCTCGAAGTTGCCGCCCTCCGTGACGTCCCAGTATCTCAGGGCGAGCCTCGCCTCCTCGGGATCTAGCGCCGCCTCGATCTCCGCGGGCGTCCACACGTAGAACTTCCCCTCCTCGCCCTCGGAGTCCGCGTCCTCGGCGGAATAGAAGCCCCCCTCGGGGCCCGTCATGTCGCGCAGGAGGTAGTCGAGGGTCTCCGTGGCGACGCGGCGGTAGAAGGCGTCGCCCGTGGCCTCGTAGGCCTCCAGGTACAGCCTGGCGAGCAGGGCGTTGTCGTAGAGCATCTTCTCGAAGTGCGGGACGAGCCAGTACTCGTCGACGGAGTAGCGGGCGAAGCCGCCGCCGAGCCCGTCGTAGATGCCCCCGTTCGCCATGCTCCGCAGGGTCAGCTCCAGCCCGGAGAGCGCGGCCCTGTCGCCGGTCCTCGCGTGGTGGCGCAGCAGCACCTCCAGGTTCATCGCCTGGGGGAACTTCGGCGCCCCGCCGAAGCCGCCGAAGCGGTCGTCGAGCTGCCCGAGGAGCGCGTTCGCCGCGTCGTCGAGCAGCCCCTCGGAGAGCCCGGTCCGGGGGATGGAGGCGTTGTTCGCCGCCTGGAGGTACTCGCGGACCCCCTCGGCGCTCTTCAAGACCTCGTCGCGGCGGTTCGTGTACGCGTCGGAGAGGCTCTGGAGGACCTGCCCGAAGGCCGGCATCCCGCGGCTCGGCACGGGCGGGAAGTAGGTGCCGGCGTAGAACGGCGCGCCGTCCGGCGTCATAAAGACCGTCATCGGCCAGCCGCCGTGGCGCGTCATCGCCTGCGTGGCGGCCATGTAGATGGAGTCGACGTCCGGCCGCTCCTCGCGGTCCACCTTTATGTTGACGAAGCCCTCGTTCATGAGCCTCGCCGTCTCCTCGTTCTCGAACGACTCCCGCTCCATCACGTGGCACCAGTGGCACGCCGAGTACCCGACGCTCAGGAGCACGGGCTTGTCCTCGGCCCTGGCCTTCTCGAAGGCCTCCTCCCCCCACGGGTACCAGTCCACGGGGTTGTCCTTGTGCTGCAAAAGGTAGGGGCTCGTTTCCTCAGCCAAGCGATTGGCCATCTCTCAACACCTCCCGCCGCCCGGAGGCGGCGCGTACGACGGTCGAAGCCTTCGGCGAAAACCTACCACACGCACCGTTCGCGGCACTCCCGGAGTACCGTACCGGCCTCCCCTCCCCGCGGCCGTGGCCAAGCTCGCCGCCCCCTCCGGGACGAAGGGAGCGCCGGGGCGCCGACGGTTCGTCTCCCTCGTGCGCATACATTGTGCTTTTTCTTGCTTTGTTCGTGGTTCCGGGTAGGGTGTGGGGAGCAGGGTGGCGAAGGGAAAGAGGCGGTTGAGGTGGGCGTGATCTCCCGCGGCGGTTGCCGCGTTTCGGTGGCACGATCCATGCGTACGATGCCGGGAGGATCGGGGTCGGAGGATGGCGCTGATCTTGTTTTTGGAGTACCACTGCGCGTTCCGCCAGGCCGCGGCCTACCTGCTGAACCGGGAGCCCGACCTCGAGGTGGTGGCGCAGGCCTCTTCGGTGGCCGAGGGCCGCGAGAGGATGGCCGAGGGCCGCGTAGATTCCGCCATCGTGGACGTACCGCTGCCGGACGGGGGGGCGTGCGAGTTCGTCAAGGAACTGCGCGAGGCCGACCCGCCCGTGCCGGTGCTGGTCCTCACCCACCTCGAGGGGCGGGAGGAGCACGGGCGGTACCTGGCGTCGGGCGCGAGCGAGGTGCTCTCCAAGGAGGCCTCGTACGCCGAGGTCCTCGCCGCGGCACGGAGGCTCGGGCGCCGGGCGAGGAAGAGAGCGCGCGCGGGAGCCCTACGTCCGCGGAGCACCCAGGAGAGCATCCTCTCGGAGTAGCCCCTCCTCGCGGGGAGGCACGTTTGCCCCTCGTCTTACGCGGCGCCGGACACCTCGAACTGGGCCATCATGTCGTGGTCCTCGTGCTCGATGTGGTGGCAGTGGATGGGGAACTTGCGCGCGTAGGGGCCGGGGGTGCCCTCGATGGGGACCTTCGGGAACTTGATGAGGACCCGCACCCTGTCGTTGCCGTCGAGGAAGACCGTCTCCTTGTACCCGCTCTCCCACGGATGCGGGGGCCGGCCGTTGCGGGTGAGGATCTTGAAGTTGACCAGATGGGGGTGGATGGGGTGGATCCAGCCGCCGCCGTTGTTCACGAACTCCCAGACCTCCACGTCGCCCTCGCGGGGCCTGGCGTCGACGCGGCGCGCGTCCCAGATCTTGCCGTTGACCGTCCAGAACCCGCCCGTCCGCTTGAAGACCCACGTCCTCGTCCGGACGGCATCGGCCTCGACGCAGGGCTGGTGGGTGTCGTCGATCTGGTCTTTCGCGGGACGCAGGACGGCCGGGACGGTGCTGTCGTCGCTCGCCCTGCGCGCCACGTCGAAGCGCATGATCTCCCGCGTGGTCTCCTCGTCGGCCCTCAGGTTCTCGAGGGTCACCCGGCTCTCGGGCCCCGTGCCGACCGGGACGCCCGCGAAGTTCACGACCACCTCGTAACGCTCGCCCGGCGAGATCGGCAGCGAGCGAACCCGGACCGGCCTCTCCAGCAGGCCGCCCTCGGAGCCGATCACGGTCAGGGGCTGGCCGTTGCTCAACGCCAGCCCGTACACCCGGGCGTTGGAGCCGTTGAGGATGCGCAAGCGGTAGCTGCGGTTGGCCACGGTCATCTTCGGCCAGGGCTTGCCGTTCACGAGGATCACGTCGCCCTCGACCCCGTTCGTGCTGTGGTCATCCGCCTCGAAGGGGTAGAGGAACCGCCCGTCGGCGTGGAACAACCGGTCCTGTACCACCAGCGGCACGTCGAACTGACCCTTCGGCAGCGGGAGGTTGTCCTCGAACTCGTCCCCGATGAGGTACAGCCCCGCCAGGCCCTTGTAGACGTTCGTGGCGGTGTGGTGCGCCACGTGGTCATGGAACCACTGGGTGCGGGCGTTCTGCCGGTTGGGGAAGACGTAGGTCTTGGCTCCGCCCGGCGGCATCTTGTCTTCCGGATAGCCGTCGGAGTCGCCGTCCACGTAGGCGCCGTGCATGTGCAGCGCGGTATTCTCGGGCAGGTCGTTGGTGACGGTCATGGAGACCCGGCGCCCTTTCCTCGCCGAGATCATGGGCCCCGGGAACTGGCCGTTGTAGCCCCAGATGGGCGTGGGGAGCCCCGGGATGATGCTCGCCGTGCCCTTCTTCATCGTTATGTTGTAGAAGTCCGTCGTGGCCGACGCACGCGTGGGCGGGAGCGGCTTCGGGATCGGCAGCTCCGCCCCGAAGGGGGGCGGCAGCTTCTCCAGCTGATCTCCGAACTTGGTCCTCGCCGAGCGCTCGAGGGGCAGAGCGAACGCGGCGGCCCCCAGAAGCCCCAGCCCGAGTACCTCCCTGCGGGTGAACCGGCGTCGTCCTGCTTGCATCTCCGTCCGTCCTTTCGCCCATGCCACGGCCACGAAGACCCCGGACGGCGTGCTCGTGCCCACCGGCGCAGCCGCCCGGTAGCGACCTCCGTATGTAAAAATAATGTCTTGCAAACGAGGCCTCGTCTGCGCCCTTATGCACCATCTTTTTCTAGTCACGGGTGACTAGCCCCCATGGGATGGCACGCCTGGGCTAGACGGAAGATCGGTGCTCCGCGACCCTGCCGGGGACGCGCGGTGCCCGCGCGGGCCGCAGGTTTGGCCGGTTGCCCGTCGGGTACATCGCAACCAAGAGTACAGGCGACCCGGAGGAGGCGATTTTCCGGCATGTGCTACACGAGCAGGGACTACAGGGCGGAGCAAGAGGCCCGCAGGAGGCGCGAGGAGGCTCGCGAGAGCCAGGCGGCGGGCAAGACGGAGCGCCGCGGCAAGGATGAGGCCCCGAAGAAGCGTGACCGGGAGCTCGTCAGGGCGTAACCGAGCCAGGAATCTCCAGAGGCTCCGGGGTTTCGGCCCCGGGGCCTTTGCTATGCTTCCCCCAGGATAGTCGGGACGAACAGGAAGGAGCGCCGTGAACGCGCAGGAGTTGGAGAAGACCGCCCGTTCCCTCGTGCCCGAGGGGAAGGGCATACTCGCCGCCGACGAGAGCTTCGGGACGATCGGGAAGCGCTTCGACGCGGTCGGCATCGAGTCGAGCGAGGAGAGCCGCAGGGACTACCGGGAGATGCTCTTCACGACGCCGGGGATCGGGGATTACCTCGCGGGCGTCATCCTCTTCGACGAGACCGTCCGCCAGAAGGCCTCGGACGGGAGGCTCCTCCCCGAGGTCCTCGAGGAACAGGGCGTCATCCCCGGCATCAAGGTCGACGGCGGCGCCAAGGAGATGGCCCTCTCCCCCGGCGAGAAGCTGACCGAGGGCCTCGACGGGTTGCGCGAGAGGCTCGAGGAGTACCGGGAGATGGGCGCGAGGTTCGCCAAGTGGCGGGCGGTCATCACCATCGGCGACGGCATCCCCACCCAGAACTGCATCGACGCGAACGCCTTCGTGCTCGCAAGATACGCCGCCGCCTGCCAGGAGCAGGAGATCGTCCCCATCGTCGAGCCCGAGGTGCTCATCGACGGGGACCACTCCATCGAGCAGTGCGAAGAGGCGACGGAGAAGACCCTGCACGCGACGTTCGCCCGCATCTTCGAGGCCGGCGTCGACCTCAAGGGGCTGCTCCTCAAGCCGAACATGGTCATCACCGGCAAGGACGCCGCTGAGCAGGCCGGCGTCGAGGAGGTCGCCCGCCGCACCGTCGAGACCCTCCTGAGGAGCGTGCCCGCCGCCGTCCCCGGGATCGTCTTCCTCTCCGGCGGCCAGAGCGACAAGCAGGCCACCGCCCACCTCAACGCCATGAACAAGCTCTACGACAACCTCCCGTGGGAGCTCTCCTTCTCCTACGCCAGGGCGCTCCAGGACCTGCCGATGAAGACCTGGAAGGGCGACGCGGGCAACGTCGAGGCCGCCCAGCAGGCCTTCTACCACCGCCTCAAGATGAACGGCGCCGCCCGCTCCGGCAGCTACTCCGAGGAGATGGAAGAGGCGGCGTAGAGCCGCAGACCCCTCGCGCGGGCGGACGGCGGCTCCCCGCCGTCCGCCCGCGCCGACGTCGACCCCGTCTCGCGTCGGTCCCGACCGGAGCAGAGAGAAGAGGGTAGACGAGGCCCGAGAGACCACGGATCGTCGGCGCCATGGACCGCGGGCCGCGACGAGCGACAAGAACGAGGCTCCCCTCCTGCCGACACCACGTTCTTCTACAAGCCGATCGCGAACGCTTGAGCGACCACGGCGCCCCCGGCGAGGCGGAAGGCCCTGACGCCGCCGGTCGCGGGGTTCGAGCCGGAACCCCGGACGTCGAGCCCGAGCCCCGCGACCGCGAGGGGCACGAGTGAACCCTTTCCTTGCCCGGCCCCTCGGCTCCGGTCAGGCTCTACCCGAGCCCATGCACCGGCGACCGCGGTCCGGGCTCGGTAGCGCCGCACTCGACCGGGGAGGCGTTGTGGTGACGGACTGGCAATCCACGCGGGTTTGGAGGTCGCTCCTCCTGCCGGCGGCCAATCGCCTGATGCGGGCGTGGCTGCGCTCGCGATGGCACCGGCCGGTAAGCTCCTCGATGATGGTGCTGACGTATCGGGGCGTCAGGAGCGGCGAGGTCTACTCTTTCCCGGTCGGCTACGCGGAGGACGAGGAGGGTCTGGCGACCTTTACGCGGTTCCCCTGGTGGAAGAACTTCCGCGAGAGGAGGCCGGTATCCCTGCGGCTGCGGGGGCGTGAGGCGCGGGGGACCGCGGTGGCGGTTAGGGACCCCGAAGTGGTGGCCCAACGCCTCGCCGACTACCTGAGGCGCAACCCGCATGACGGCAGGTTCTTCGGCGTGAGGATAGGCCCCGACGGACGGGCGGACGGGGAAGATCTGGCGCGCGCCGCCGACTCTCTGGTCATGATCCGCACGCAGTTGGAAGAGGCGCGCACCCCCTAAGGTGGGGCGACGCCGGGGAGCCGTCGCAAAGCCGGATACGGCACCCGCACGCGCCGGAACGCCCCGGCTAGCTTACGAAGCGTGGCGGCCGGGGTTGTCGAGTCGGCGCGGGAGGATCGGGGTATCGCGGGGGCTCGGGCTACCTCTCGTTCTGGGTGCCGTTCTCGTCCCTGAAGCCTAGGTGGATGTGGTCGCGGTGGAGTTCGGTCTGGTCTCTGTCGAGGATCCAGCCCTCCTCAGGCGAGCGGTCGAGGGCCTCGGTCCAGCCTGGGGGCCCGATAATCTGGTCGGGGCGCTCGTCCCTCTGGAGGCCGGCGAGGATCCAGCCGACGTCCCGCACGTCCGGGTCGTTGCCGTTGCCCTCGACGGGCTTGCCGTCGACGTCCCATATGTCCGCGGCCCGGCCGTGGTAGTGGGTGTTCGGCAGGCCGCCCGCCTCGCCGTATCCCTCGGGGATCAGCGGCCCGTCCTCGACGCCGGGGAGAAAGTAGTGGCCCTCCTTGAAGGCGTCCACGCAGATTCTGTGCTCCGCCGTGATCGCGCGGAGCGCGACGACGACGCGCTCGTCCACGATCCCGGCCCTCAGGTCCTCGACCGCCGCGGGCGAGGCCCCGAAGTTCGGGTCCTCCAAGAGCGCCCTGACCTCGCCGCTCACGGGCTCCTCTTCCTCGTCGCCGAAGAACCGGCCGAGCGAGATGCCGGTGTCGTCCAGCCCCTCCGGGCAGCGCACGTCCTCGGCGCTCAGCCCGTCGCCGAGGTGGCGAGGCCCCACGGCCAGCACCCCGAGGACGCAGATGGCCGCCACGACCGCGAGGGCCAGGGCCGCGCGCGCGACCCTCCCGACCACGCTCAAGCGCCGCCTACCCCGAGAGACCTGAAGAACGAACCTTGCATCGCCCCACATTCTACGAAGGGATTTTCGTTTCGACTCGTGCCGCCCCGCGCTCCCTATAGAATCTGCGTGTTGGGCCGGGAGGAGCGAACGGAAGGAGAGGATCATGCTGGAGCTCTACCAGAAGGAGAGCTGCCCCTACAGCCGGAAGGTGAGGGCGCGGCTGAGCGAGCTCGGCCTGAGCTGGGTCGCCCACTCCACGGAGGAGGGCAGCCGCTCGTCCGAGGTGCTGGAGAAGCTGAGCGGCTCGCACCAGGTGCCGTTCCTCGTCGACGCCGAGCGCGGCGTGATGATGGCCGAGTCCGACGCCATCGTCGAGTACCTGAACGAGCACTACGCATCCGGGAGGTCCTGAGCCCGCACACCCGCGCCGGGACCGCCCCGAACGACCGGCGCGGTCCCGGCGCCCCTCCTCTACGCCCCCTCCGCACGGGGCACTCTGCCTCGACACTCCCTCAAGGGTTGGCCGCGGCATAGCAGCCCTGTTAAAGTTGGATATCTAGTCGTCCGGCAAGGTTGCATGGGACGAAACTTGTGTGGGTGCGTAGGAGGGGGAAGGGCGTGACGGCTTCGTCGAGGCGGCTATGCGTGGCACTGGGGTTCCCTCTGCGCATTCTTGTTTCTGTTGCAGGCATCCACCGGGGCGCTCGGTCAGGGCCCGGAGGACGCCGCGGACGCCGGAGCGGCGCCCCGTCTGATCGTCACCTACGAGGAAGGGTCTGCCGAGGGGCCGGGGACGGCGCCGTCGGGCCACGAAGGTCGAGGCCGAGGGTGAGATCCCGCCGTCGGCGCCGAGGTCGTCTCGGTGCCGGGGCGGCCGGCGGGGGCAGCTCCCCGAGGACGTGCGGCGCGCCAAGGAGAAGATCGAGGAGGAGCCCGGGGTCGCGGCGGTCGAGTACGACCACGCGCGCGAGGCGTCCTACACGCCCGCGGACCCGGGGTTCCCGGAGCAGTGGGGCCTCAAGAAGACCGGTTTCCGCTCGGCCTGGGACGCGGCACGCGGCGAGGGCGTCAGGATCGCCGTGGTCGACTCCGGCGTCGCCGCGGGACACCCGGACCTCGCGGGCAAGGTCGTCGCCCAGAGGGACTTCGTCAACGGGGACGGTACCGCCGACGACGACTTCGGGCACGGCACGCACGTCGCCGGCATCGCCGCCGCCCGGACCGGGAACGGGACCGGCGTCGCGGGCGGCTGCCCCGGCTGCGAGCTGCTCGTCGCCAAGACGATGCAGGGCAGGATCGGCTACGACTCCGACGTGGCGCAAGGGATAATCTGGGCCGCGGACAACGGGGCCGACGTCATCAACCTCTCCCTCACCGGTCCGGCCCCCTCGGGCGTCCTGGAGAGGGCGGTGGATTACGCCTGGGACAAGGGGTCCGTCGTCGTCGCCGCGGCGGGCAACAGCGGGGACGGCACCGTCCAGTACCCCGGCGCCTACTCCAACGTGATCGCCGTCGCCGCGGTCGACCGCTCGGAGAACCGCGCGTCCTTCTCGACCATGGGCGGCTGGGTGGACGTCGCCGCCCCCGGGGTCGGCGTCCTCTCCACCCTCCCCGGCGGCTACGGCTACATGAACGGGACCAGCATGGCGACCCCGCACGTCGCGGCGCTCGCCGGGCTCCTCGCCGAAGAGGGGCTCTCCAACCAGCAGATCAAACACCGCATCGTCTCCAACACCGCCGACCTCGGCCCTCCGGCCGAGACCCCTTCTTCGGCACCGGCCGCATAGACGCCGTCCGCGCCCTCCGCGTTCCGACGGGCGCTCCCCCGCCCGGAGCCCGAGCCCGCGCCGGCGCCCGACGCCCCGCCCGACAGGGGCGGCGACAACCGGCGCACCCTCGCCGCAGACGAGCCGGATGAGCCCCGGCAAGAAGAGCCCGCGCCGCCCCGCCGGAGGAACCGGAGCCCGCCCCCGCCAGGGAGGCCGCTCCGCCCGCCCCGAGCCCCCGGCGGAGCCCGAGCCCGCCCGGAGCCCGAGCCGGTCGTCCGGGCGGCGCCCCCGAACCGGTAGCGGTCGTGGAGCCGCCCGCGAGCTTGTCTTCCAGGACGACGAGGAGCTGGAGGAGAGGTTCCGGCAGGCCGAGGGCAGGCTTCGGCCGCGAACCCCGCCCCGAGGAAGGGTGCGCCCCGCGGGCACCGACCCCGCCGGGGACGAGCCGGAGACCGGCTTCGCGACGGCCATGATCGACGGCGTGCTCTCCGCGGTGCGCTCGGTGCTGGAGGGCCTGGGCCTCGTCTCCCCGGCCGAAGCGGAGGGGGAGGCCGCGAACCCCGCCCCGTGCGCGGAGACGGCCGGGCTCGCGGGCAGGAGCTAGGCGCAGCAGCCTCGGGCAAGCCCCGAACGCGTACGCACAGGGGCTTCATCGCGCAACCGGTATCCGGGGCCGGCTTCGAGGTCGTCGGGCATTCGCGGGCGTTACGTGTAGCAGTTCGGGGGGCTTGGCGCCCTTCTCGTAGGGCCCGTCGGGGTGTTGGGGATCAGGGGCGGCGCGGTCCGGGGCCCTGAGGGCGAGCGGGATGGCGCCGCCGAGAAGCATCAGGACCGAGGTGGCGTAGAGGGCGGGGCGTAGGAGCCCGTCGCGTCCGCGGAGAGCGCGAGGAGGACGGGCGCGCCGAGGCCCGCCACCCCGCGGCGGCCACCATGCTCCCGTAGATCGTGCCGACGTCCCCGGAGCCGTAGTAGGCGTCGACGAGCGCCCCTATCGTCGCGTAGCCGCCGCCGTAGCAGGTGAGCACGACGAACGAGAGGGCGGCGAACGCCGCGAACGAGCCCGTCCCCGGCGGGACGAGGGGGAGGGCGAGAAAGGCGGCGGCCTGGAGCAGGAACATCGCCACAAAGACGTTCTCCCGGCCGATCCTGTCCGAGAGGGAGGGCCAGAAGAGGCGCCCGGTCGTGTCGGCGACGGCCATGAGGACGACGAAGGCGGAGGCGAGGGCGGCGGTCGCCCCGCCCAGATCGACGGCCATCGAGCTTGCGTCGGAGAGGATCGCGAGCCCCGCGGTCGTGTTCAGGAGGAACATGGCCCACAGGGCGTACCACTGCCACGTCCTCAGGGCGCGTCCGAAGCCCCGCGCCGGCCGGTCCGTGGCGGGGCCGCCCCGCGCGGCGGGCGCGAGGTAGCCGGGGGGTCCCTCAGGAGGAGGGCCGCGCCGCCGACGAGCACGGCGTAGGCGGGCCCGAGGACGGCGAAGGCCGAGAGGGGCCGCCGGTCCAGGAGATCAGGGCGAGCGCGACGGGGGCCCCGATCACGGGCCCGGCGCCGAAGCCCAGGACGGAGAGGCCGTAGGCGAGCCCCGGCTTGTCCGGGAACCACCGGGGAGCGCCGCCACGGGCGCGACGTACCCGAGCCCCAGCCCCACCCCGGAGAGGCCGTACAGGAGATACAGCGCGGTCAGGCTCTCCCCGAAGACTCCGGCGAGGAAGATGGCGCCACCGTAGAGGACGCCGCCGAGGACGCCGACGGCGCGAGCGCCCGCCCACCGGATCAGGAGCCCGCCCCCGAAGGCCGCGAAGCCGGAGAGCAGGTTCGCCAGAAAGAAGGCCGCGTTGACGCGGGCCACGCCCACCCCGTAGACGGCCGAGAGCGGCTCCCGGAAGACGCTCCAGGCGTAGAAGGAGCCGAACCCGGCCTGCACCACGATCGCCGCCAACGCTACCACCCAACGCCTCGAAACCTTCAGCCCAACCCCCCTCGTCCTGCCCGGAACGCCCCGCGCGCCGGCGGAACGGGGAGATCTTACCCTTCGGCCACGGCAGCGTAGACGAGCGGATTACCCGAAGGGTACTTCCCGCTTGCCCACTGGGAGAGACGGCGCAGACCAACGCAATCGCCACCGCCCGTCCTTCCCCGCCGCCCGTGCTAACAACCTCGCTCACGCGCATGAGGGCGGACCGCACCTTCCGGACGACCGCCCGATCCCGCGGGTGAGCGGCGGGGCGACGACGGATTCGTAGCAATCCGTTCCAGGAATGCTTTAGCTTCCCCACCTCGTTAGGTAACATGAGGAGCGTCGAGAGATTCTGGTTGGGGGGGAATATGCTGTTTCCGGTGAGGTTGACGACCGTCGTGCTCGCTTTCGTCTTTGGTTTCGCGCTGTTTCTGTTCACGCAGGTAGGGGCCTGGGGCCAGGCCGGGGATGCCCCGCCGGGCGGGGCCGTCGAAGCGGAAGACGGGGAGGTCTACGCCGCGGCGCGGCTGGTCGTCACCTACGAGGAGGGGGCGCCGGAGGCGGCCGAAGAGGGGGCCGTCGAGGAGGTCGAGGGCAAGGTCCAGGAGGAGATAGCGCCCCTCGACGCCGAGGTCGTCGCCCTCCCCGAGGTGGCCGACGAGCAGCCGGGCGAGGCGCGCCAGGACGCGCTCGAGCAGGCCAGGCAGGAGCTCGAGAGCGAGCCGGGCGTCGAGGAGGTCAGCTTCGACTACCTCCGCAGGCCCACCTACACCCCCAACGACGCAGGCTTCCCCGAGCAGTACGGCCTGAAGAAGCCCGGCTTCCCGCAGGCGTGGGGCTCCAGCAGGGGCGACGACGGGGACGGCGTCAGGATCGCCGTCGTGGACACCGGCATCGACGCCGGCCACCCCGACCTCCGGGGCAAGGTCGCCGCCCAGAGGGACTTCGTGGACGGTGACGGGATCGCCGAGGACGACGCCGAGGGTCACGGCACGCATGTCGCCGGCATCGCCGCCGCCGCGACGAACAACCGTGCCGGGATCGCGGGCGGCTGCCCGACTGCGAGCTCCTCGTCGCCAAGGCCCTGACGTCCGAGGAAGGCGGCTTCGACTCGGATATCGCCGAGGGGATAATCTGGTCCGCGGACAACGGGGCGAAGGTGATCAACCTCTCCTTCGGCGGGCCGGAGCCCGCCCGTATCCTCAAGCAGGCCATCGGCTACGCCCACAGGAAGGGCGCGGTCGTCGTGGCCGCCGCGGGCAACGCCGGCGAGAGGGACCGCGAGTACCCCGCCGCCTACTCCAGGACCATCGCGGTGGCCGCCACCGACGAGCGGGACAGGCGAGCCCCCTTCTCCAGCTCCGGCCGCTACGTCGACGTCGCCGCCCCCGGCGTGGACGTCCTCTCCACGGTCCCCGGCGGCTACGCCTCCTACAGCGGGACCAGCATGGCCGCCCCCCACGTCGCGGCGCTCGCCGGGCTCCTCGCCGGAGAAGGCCAGTCCAAGCGCGAGATCAGGCGCAGCATCCTCTCCACCGCCCAGGACCTCGGCCCCCGCGGACGAGACCAGGAGTTCGGCGCCGGCCGCATAGACGCGAGCAGGGCCGTGAGGTAACTCCAGCAAATAACCTTAGCTCGTTGAGGGGGCCGAGTACGTCATGTACTCGGCCCCCTCGTCGTATGTCTAAGCGGGTACGCGCATAACGCCGTTATGACTCGGACCCGAAGTCCGAGCACCAACCGAGACAATCTGCTAGATTCGGTCGGCCCTCACGATAAGGCGCTTGGCGAACGTAGTGAGGGGCGTGCAGGTTTGCAGCGACATCATGTCGCGGTTACGCACCTCGCCCATTACCCACGACTCGTCCGGATCGACTATCAGCTTCTCGGCGACCCGGTAGCGGTAGGTCTCTCCCCTGCCCTCGACGATCACCTCGTCCCCGCGCTCGAGCCTGCCGAGGTTGTAGAAGAGCAAGCGGCTGCCCGTCCCCGGGTAGCCCAGCCTGTGCGCGGCCAGGTAGACGTTCTTCTGCGTGCCCTCGTCCCACGGCATCTTCGTCTCCGGTACGTGGCCGATGCCAGCGTTCAGGGCCGCCGGGGAGTCGGAGTCGAAGACCGGCGCGTCGTAGACGCCGAGTGAGGGTAGCGTCAGCGTCATCGCCGCACCGGGCTCCGGTGTGAACCGGCGCTCCTCCTCGATCTCACCCGGCTTGGGCTCGGCCACCGTGGGTTATCTGCCGGCAGGGGCGTCGATTGGACCGGAGATTGAGCCTCCTCGGGCGGAGGCTCGGCAGGAGGAGGATCGGAAGGAGGAGGCTCCGATCGTCCGTCGTAGGACCTCTTTAGAACTAGTGGCTCTTCGACGGTCGTCTCCGCCGGGACTGCCGCCAGCTTTTTGGGCTCCTCGCGGCTGGCAATTACCATAACGGTCACTATTGCGAAACCGACAGAGAAGACAGAAAGGGCTACGCCGATCCTAAGAAGCATCCTTACACTCGTCTACCAGAGCGCTACGGGCTCTGGAATTTACTGATCCGCACCAGGAACACGGCGAATAGGACGATCAGCCCGGCCCCGCCAAGGACGCCCGCGCCCGCCCCACCCGTGTCGGGGAGGTCCTTGTCCGGGATCGTGTCGTCGTCCACGTCGTTGTCGTCGTCGCTCACGTTCCCACCGTTGTCATCGCCATCGTCGCCGTTGTTACCGTTCGCTGCGCTCGTGCAGTCTTCCACGGTAATCGTATAGTCGGCGCTAGATGCCACGACGTCCAGGAAAAAAGTTCCGGGCGCCTCATTCACGATTGAGGAATCGGAGCCGGCACCAGACTGGCTAATAGTGGTGATGGGGTCCTCGTTCTCGTCGTTGACGATTATCCCCAGGAAAGCGTCTTCGTTATTGTCGGTGGAACTAGTGACGTCGAAAGTTACTCGGAACGACTCGCCAGTTATATCGAATGTCTCTGTTTGCTGGTTTCCGCTGCCCGTGAACTCGTCCAGCACTGTTTCCGCCCCCGGGCAGTTGCTGCCCTGGTCACCGTTCTGGGCGAACGCAGGCGTGGACGCGAACACGGTATAGAACAAGACCAACCCTGCCAATAGAAGGCCCGGCCCTATACGTGTTCTACTAAAGACCCCCATCTTTGCCCCCTCTCTAAACCCGCAATAAGAGCGCATGATACACCTGGACCGAAGCATTCTGCTACAGATCCCTATCTGAACAGGCGTGCTCGGGCCGCTCTGTGGTCCATACTTCTCGAACAGGCTCCATTGCAGGCTTATACACTTCGGTATCTACTAATCCACGTCAGGAACCCGACAAACAGGGCGAGTAACGCCGCCCCGACAAGAACACCTTTACTCGTTCCGCCCGTGTCGGGTAGATTCTTGTCGGGGATGGTATCCCTATCCACGTCGTTGTTGTCGTCGCTGATGTTGTCGCTGCTGTCGTCATCGTCGCTATCGTTGGTATTGCTGTCGTCGCCGTTGTCGTCGTTGCCGTTGTCGTCGTTGCCATTACCGTTGTCGGGGTTTTCGTCCTCGTCTTCAACGGCTGGTGCTTGCACAGTGGTAGTCTCCGTAGCCGTTTCGATGGGACCGCGTATTCCCTCAACGAAAAGCGCAGCGGTGTTCTCTATGGTCCCAGCCACTTCCGGCTCGACCACTATCTGGACTGTGGAGATCTCGCCAGGGCCAAAGGCACGTTCTGCGTTGCACTGGACGACACCGGCGGTGACTTGGCAGACGTAATCGTCCGACTCCACCTCGACAAAGTCGACCACGTCCAGCGGCAGATTGTCCGTAATGGCTACGCCGGACACGGGGTTGGCTCCGCGGTTCTGCACTCTGATGGTGTAAAGGAGCAGATCTTCTACGTCGCTCACCGGGTCCGGGTCGTCCAGCTTCTCGATTGAAAGGTTGGGGACTACGTTAGTGGTTACTTCGTTCGAGTTGACTGGCGTGGTGGGGTTCGCCTGTGACGTGGAAGTCGCGCTCGCGCTGTTAGTAATCGGACCGGCTGTCGAGGGGGCCGTTACGTTCAATGTTATCTGTGCGCGGCCGTTAGCCGAAACGTTGACAGGATCACATTCCACTGTGCGCCCACTAGGGTCGGTAAGCGCGAGGTCACATCTAGCACCTTCGGAACTGACGAAGGTTAAGCCCCGTGGAAGCTGGTCTCTAACCACAACGAGCGTATCCGTGGCTGTCGCGTTAGTAACAGTCAAAACGTAGCTGAAGTTAGCACCGGGCTCCACCGTTGCAGGACCTTCTTTGGTTATGGAGAGTCCGGGAGTCTGAGCCCACGCTACATGCTGGAATAGTACTAAGCCAAGTGCCGCCAGCAGCGCTGTCAGTACGGTCTTGCTCCTTAGTATTGCTTCCCCCACCAAGACTCACACCGCCCTCTCGCGCCAACCCACCGGGACCTCTGTAAGAGCCGTCCCCTCATGTACTGCCCACCCGGGGTTCGGCTGCACCGCCCCGGATTCGCGCCCCTCCCGAATTGCGCGGCGGCTCGGTGCAGTAGGCATGATACACATACCGTCACTGCCCGTATACCGCTGGCGGACGCCAACACACCAAAAAGCGCTCCCCCATCAGGTAAAACGGAGGAGCGTTCATATCGTCTGCAAGAAGGTATGGCTCAAAAAAGCGCCGTAGCAGTGTTCCTCGCCCTACCCGTACCGCCAGCGGGAAGGTCGGAGCCCTAATTCCCACCCTTCCACCAGTCCATGCGCTCCCACCACTTCGCGTTGTCGGCGCGTCCTACCTTGAAGTTCCACGTCCTGGAGCCGGTCGCTCCCCCGGCGTCGGTAGCCATTATCTTCACCTCGTGCTTGCCTTTCGCAAGGGCCTTGGAGGGCGTGTACGAGAGCCTGTTCTCCTCGGCGTCGTAGCGGGCCTCGACCTGCTCGCCGTCCACGAAGAGCTCGATGTTCTCTGCGGAGAGGTCGCTCTGGGCGTCCCTGACGGTGGCTTCGATGGTCGGGGTGTTGTCCCTCGTGCTCCCCCTCGGCGACCGCTGCGTTATCTTGGGGCGATCGCTGCTGGGGCTCACGCCGGTGGTGAAGGACCAGACCTTGTCTTTCGCCGGGGTGGCGGACGCCTTTCTAGCGCTGCTGAGCCCGCCCTTCAGCACGGCGGTGTAGGTCGTCCTGGGCTCCAGAGCGGCGGTCGGATTCAGGGTCGCCCTCTTTCTCGCCGGATCGTACGTGACCCTGGCGGCGACGCGCGCGGTTTGCCCCCGCTTCCTCAGCGTGAAGGCGCCGGCGGCCTCCACGGAGGCCTCGTCCATCGCCTCGGAGAAGTTCGCGCTGACGTTGGCCCCCACGGGCACGTTCTTCGCCGCGTTCGCGGGCGCCACGCTCCTTACCGGCGCTCCCGCGGGAGGCGGCGGAGCAGAACCCGCCGCGATGGCAGCCGCGTTCGCGTCCACCATCTTGCCCGCCACCGTCCTCCCGCTCGTGCTCGGGGCGGGCTTGCCGCTGTTCATGATCGTCTGCTTGATCCCGACCGGGTTCTTGAGGAGCGACGGGTTCGCCGACGCGACCAGGGCGGCGGCACCGGCCACGTGCGGCGAGGCCATCGAGGTGCCGTCGTAGTAGACGTAGGAAGCCCCGGTATCGTGCTGAGGATGCTTACGCCGGGCGCGGAGATGTCGACCGAGGTGGCGCCGTAGTTGCTGAACGAGGCCATGCCGCCGGTGTTTTCGACCGCCGCTACGGAGAGGATGTTCGGGCTGGTGTACGAGGCCGGGTAAGCGGGGGCCGCACCGTCGTTGTCGTCCCCGATCTGATCGGCTCCGCCGTTGCCCGCGGCGGCGACGAAGAGCTGTCCGGAGGCGTCGATTGCGTCCTTCAGGGCCTGGTTATAAACGGTACCGCCCCACGAGTTGTTGGAGATCCTCACGCCCTTGCTCTTGGCGTACTGGATCGCCCGAATCGCGGAGGAGACGGAGCCGCTGTTGGGACCGGTCCCGAGAAAGTTGAGCGCCATGATCTTGACGTTCGGGGCCACGCCAACCACGCCCCCACCGTTCACCGAGGCGGCGATGGTGCCGGCGACGTGCGTGCCGTGGCTGTCGAGCCGCGAGTCGTGGACCGTGTTGTCGTTGTTGGCGAAGTCCCAGCCGTTGACGTCGTCCACGTAGCCGTTGCGGTCGTCGTCCCGTCGGTTGGTCTCCTTGCCCCCGCCGGACTCGCCGGGGTTGACCCACTTGCGGCTCGCGAGGTCGGGGTGCGTGAAGTCCACGCCGTCGTCGATAACCGCGACGACGAGGTTCGGATCTCCCTGCGTCACGCCGGAGGCCTCCAGGGCGTTGGTGTCGAAGTCGGGGGAACCGGGCGAGCCCTCAATGCTCTGGCCGGTGTTGTTCAGGCCCCACAACTCGCCGAAGCGCGGTTCGTCGGCGTAACCGAAGGGGCTGAGGATATGGTCGGGCTCGGCGTACTCGACGTCGGGGCGGCGCTCGAGGTCGCGGACGGCCTGCTCGACGGGTTGCCCCTCGACCTCGGCGACCTCGGCGTCTACGAGGTCTAGAGTCTCGACCTCTTCGAGCCCCTCGTCCCGCCGGGCGTCGGCCTCCTCGGCGCTCGTGGCGTCCTCCTCGAACTTGACTATGATCCGGCCCGGTACCGCCTCCGCCTCCGTCGGCGTCTCGAAGCTGGGAGCCTCGTCGCCGGGGGAGCCGTTCGGGGTCTGGGCCATCGCCGCGCCCGGCGAGACGGCCGCGACCAGCAGGCCTATAAGGAAGATCTTGCCACGTCGTCCCCGCATGCGCTCCAAGTGCAACACCCTCCCGTCTACCCCCACGTTCCGAGAACAGCTCTGCCACCGCTAGGCAGAAAGGTCGTCCTTAGCTTGCCCGTACGAAACCCACAATGGGGTACTGCCCCCATGAGGGCGTCCTAGTCGGTCGACAAGCTTGTTTCTGGGCCTCTTGCGACCTTCCCGGAGCGCGCGATCGCCTCCTGCGCCTTGGAGGATGAGCGCATGAGGCGGGTGGTGTCCCGTACGGGCCAAGGCCCGCTATTTGTTGGAGAGGTGCGACAAACCCCATCGCTGCATGTGGGGCTTTGGCGCGACCGAGCAGGCTTACGGGGTGCGGAAGTAGCCCTCTATGCCCGTCTTGAGGGCTTCGGCGATCTGCTGCTGGCGGGCGCCGGTGCCGTCGGAGAGGAGCCGTCCCTCCGCGTCGCTGGTTATGAAGACGGTCTCGGCGATGGCGGCGGGCATCTCGCTCTTGAGGAGCACGCCGGAGGCGAACGAGTAGGGGTCGCGCCTGGGGATGCCGAGCGCCGGGTGGAGCCCGTCGAGCAGGGCGACCGCGAGCGCCTTGTCTTTTCTCCACTTGCCGAACAGGACGGTGGTGTAGTTCGCGGCGGGGTCGGAGGAGCCGTTCATGTGCACCGAGACGAGGATGTCGGCCCCGGTGCGGTTGGCGTAGGCGTAGCGGTCGCTGTTGGAGAGGGTCCCGTCCCCGGTGCGGGTCATGTAGACCGTGGCGCCCGAGGCTTCGAGGAGCGCCTTCAGCCTGCGGGACACGTCGAGCGTCTGGTCCTTCTCCACGAGCCCGTACCTCGCGTTCGCGGCCCCGGCGTCGCCGCCGCCGTGACCGGCGTCCACGACGATCTTCTTGCCCGCCAGCACGCCCGGCGCCTCCTGGGCTTCGGCGCCGCGATCAAGGGCCGACGCGGCCAGGAGGAATGCGACGAACACCGCAAACATCACCAGCGCCCACGCCCTCATCGAACGGCTGCTCTGCATCTCGTCTCCCTCCCGTTGGCGCCCAGACCTCGCGTATCGTCGCCACAAGCATAACCGTGCTCCGCACGGATAGGAATACTCCGGCAGGCGAAACATACGGTTTTTGCGAAACCGTTCGGGCTCCCGCAAGCTCGCCGGGGGTTCGTCCCCTGCGGCTCGCACCGGCTCTTCCGTGGAGCGTGCAGGCGCCACGGGAGCCCGGGGGCGGGCGCTATCTGGGCGTCGTGAGGGTGGCTTCGCCCCTGGCCACGGCGGCGTCCAGTTTGTCCCAGCGCACCTCGTTGGAGCCCTTCAGGAGGTTCAGGTGGGCGTCCTTGTACTTTACGCCCACGTATTCGTTCCGGGCCCACTCGAGCACGGACTGGCCGTGCCACTCGAAGCCCTGCGCGTGGGTGGGCCGGAGCTCCTTGATGGAGTATTCGAGGTCGAACTTGTTGTGTCCGGGGCGGCTGTACGCGTCGTCCGGGGGCAGGTTGGCGACGCGGGGGTCCATCTTGCCGAGAAAGTCGAGCCCCGGCCCTCCGGTGTAGTAGGGGATGGTTCCCACCCCGAACAGGCCCACGGTGGCGTCGGGCGTGGTGAACTCCCGCAGCGCGAGGGCGACGCTCATCCTCCTCTCGTTCAGGTACTCCTCCTCCGACTGCCGCTGCATCGTGATCTCCGGCGCGAAGCGGAGGTTGACGAAGGCGAGGACCGCGAGGACCGCGAGGACCGAGACGAGGCCGGGCAGGAGCCGGAGGGCGCGGCTCCTGCCGGAGAGCTCCCGGTACGCCGGCGCGTCCGAGGCGGCCGAGACGGCGCGCAGGATCGCCCGGACCCCCAGGACCAGCACGAGGGGCATGGCGGGCGAGAAGATGCGCCAGAGGTTCCAGGCGTCCCCGCCGGTCCAGACCTGGTAGAGCAGCGTGACGCCGAAGACGCCCGCGAGGAGCAGCGGGCCCCTCCGCCGGTCGAGGAGGAGCGCCGCTCCCGCCAGGGCCAGGAGCACCCACGTCTCCTCCAGGAACGGCACGGTGAAGCTCGCCCCGTTCGAGATCCTCTCGAGCAGCGGAACGCCGCTGACCTTGAGCGTGTAGGTGTTCGGCAGGAGCTCGCCGTAGTAGGCCCAGCGGAAGGCCTGGTGCCCCGCCACGAACAGGGCGAGCGGCCCGAAGAGCGCCAGGAGGCGCGGGGGGGCGAACGCCTTCGGCACCCCGTAGAACGCGTAGAGGAAGATGGGGAGGGCGAAGACCACCGCGTCCGGCCGGGTCAGGAACGCGAGGCCCAGGGCGACGGAGACGAGGGCCCCCTGCACCGGCTCGCCGTCCCGGACGTACCTCAGCACGAACAGGACGCTCAGGGAGACGAGCACCGCCAGCAGGCCGGTCTCCATCCCGAGCAGGCTCCAGAACAGCAGCGGGTAGTACGACAGCCCGCAGAGGAAGGCCAGGGCGCGCAGGAGGCCGCGGTGCCGGCCGGCCTCGTCCGCGAACAGGTGCTCCGCTATCCGCATGACGAGGTAGGCGTTCGCCAGCATCAGGGCGACGCCGAAGACCTGCACCGCCAGCACGGCGCCGGACTTGTCGAAGAAGGCGCTGGCGAGCGCCATCACGAGGGTCATCAGGGGGTTGGTGTAGCCCTCGACGTACTCGCCCGCGTTCCACACCAGCCCCAGGCCGTGCGCGAGGTTCCAGCCGTAGCGCATGGAGATCATGGCGTCGTCGAACAGCACGAAGTAGCGGTTCCCGTCGAAGGCGAGGACGGAGGACCGGTAGATGAAGAGCGAGGCCCACACGACGAAGCCGACCCCGAGGCCCAGAGCGGCAAGGGTGCCCGCACGCCCCTCGCCAGGCTTCGCGTCTGTTCTCTTCGGGCGAGGCACGGCGCGCATGGTACGACAGCTTTCCCCGCCTCGTTGCCGCTAAACCGGGCGCGCGGTGCCGCGAGGGCCTCCCGGACCCGACCGGACGGCGCCGGGCGTCCCCGCCGGAGGGGTCGGGGCGTGCGCCGGGCAGGTCCCGTTCGGCGCCGCCGTTTGGCGGCGTCTGCGAGGGGTAGTTTCCATCCACGGGCCGACGCCCGTCATTGAAAGCGAAGAGAGGGGACGCAGAGCCGTGCCGAAGCCGTCTAACACCGCGAAGATCACCCACAACCTGGGGCTCGCCACCTGGTTCGGCGGGTCGTTGTTCGGCCAGATCGCGCTGAACCCCACCGTGGACAGCATCAGCGACAAGAGCGAGCGCGGGCGGGTGACGAACGAGGGCTGGGCCCGCTTCAACGCCGTCGAGCTGCCGGCCATCGCCGCGACCCTGGCCTCCTGGCGCTTCGGCGGCCTGCGCGACGACGCCGAGATCCGGGCGCCCGGCCTGACGCGCCTCAAGGACGTGCTGCTCGGCGGCGCGGCGTTCAACGGGGTCATGTCCGGCATCCTGGGCGCGAGGCTGGCGAGCCAGGCCGCGAGCGGCCAGGTGCCGATCCAGTCCGGGCTGAAGCCCTCGCGCGACACCCCGCCGGAGGCGGCGGCGTCTCAGCGCTGGATCGCCTTCTTCGGGACGGGCGCCACGACGCTCTCCGCGCTGGTGATCGCGATCTCCGGGGTCATCGAGACCCAGAAGCCGAAGCCCCGCGGCGTGATCTCCAAGATCTTTACGAGCTAGCCCCTAGCAGCGGTCGCGGAGGGGACGGGCGGCGGTCTCGTCGCCGGTCCCCTCCGCGTCGAAGCGGAACCAGTTCTCGTAGCCGCAGGCCGCCACGCTCGCACGCACCGCCCACGAAGGGTGCCTGAACACCAGGCTTCCGGCGTGGATCTGCAACCGGACGGCCAGCTCCCGGGTCGTTTGCAGGTCCAGGAACGTCACCCCGGAGAGGTCCACCACCGCCGTCCTCTCTCCGGCCTCGTCCAGCCTCGCGCGCAGGGACTCCAGGTCCCGTACGTCGAACTCGCCCGAAAGCTCCACCACCTCGCCGTCGTGGAATATCGGACGCTGCCTGATCTCTCCCATTCCCGGCCTCCCCGAAAAGCATGCGGCGGGTCTCTCCAACGTCTACGACTTTCGACCGACGAGGTTTCGCATCCGTTACGGTCCCGGACGGGCTCCCGCGCCGGCGGTGCGTTGCGACACAACGCGCCTCGCGGGCATCGTTCTCCGCGCCTGCGAGCGTCTGTTAAGGTGTGCTCGGGCCGGGGGTACGAACGGCCCGTTCGTCCGCGTGGTGGAGGACGCTTTTGCTGTGACCGCAGCCGGGGAACACAACTTGCCTGGAAGGGCCGCCAGCGGCGACGTCGACGCGTTCGCGCGATTGGTCCGGGAGCACTCGGCGCTCGTATACCGGGTAGCTCTGCGCATCCTCGGGACAGAGGATGCGCAAGACGCGAGCCAGGAGGTCTGGATCCGCGTCTGGCGGAGCATCGGCAACTTTCGAGGAGAGAGCGCCTTCAGCACCTGGCTCTACAAGATCACCGTGAACACCTGTTTGAGCGCCCGGCGCAAGGAGCAGGGCATGCGGATGCGCGAGTTCGACGGAGAGTTCCCCCAGCTCCCGATACAGCCGGGCGGGGAGGACGACCCCGAGGCCGCCATCCTCGACGGGGAGCGCAGGGACGAGCTCGTGCGCGCCCTCGAACGCGTACGGGCCGAGCACCGCGCGGCGCTCGTGCTGCGGCACATGGAGGGCCTCAGCTACGCCGAGGTCGCCTCCATCCTCGACGTCCCCGACGGCACGGCCAAAGGCTGGGTCAGCCGCGGCCGCGCCGCCCTGCTCGTCGCGCTGGCCGAAGGGGCCGAGATCGAGCGCAACCTCGACGGGGAGGCGTCGTGATCGGGTCCGAGCGCTGGGACGTGCTGGAGAGGATCGGGGCCTACGCCGCCGGCGAGCTCGTGGGCGAGGAGGCGCGCGAGACGGAGCGCCTGATCTTGGAGAACCCGGAGGCGCGGCGGCTCGCGGCCTCCTACGCCCGGATGATGGCCCTGCTCGGCGCCATCGGCCAGGAGTCGCCCGAGCCCCCCGAGACGATCGCGAACCGCGCCATCAGGCGCGCGTACGTCTCGGCCTTCTTCCGCCAGACGGAGAGCCTCTTCACCGACGTCGGGCGAGCCTACGTGGAAGCTTTCGTTTATTATCTCGGCTTGCGTGGGGACGGCGAAGGACGCGTCCAGCGGGCCTACTAGGGGAGGGCAGAGATTGATGGACACCCTGGAGAAGATCCTGGCCGACCTGGGTGGCGCGGCGACGGAGTTCGTCCCGAGGCTCGTCGGCGCGGTCGTCGTGATGCTCGTGGCGCTCGTGGTGGCCCTCCTGCTCCAGCGCCTGGCGAACCGCCTGCTCGACGCCCTCGGCCTCGACGACCTCTTCGACCAGACCGGGGCCTCCGCATCCCTCTCGCAGCTCGGCTACGACGGCGGCCCCTCGCGCCTCCTGGGACAGGTCCTCTTCGCCGGGACGATCCTCACGGGCCTCGCCGGCGCCCTGAGCGTCCTCGGCATCGCGTCGCTGGAACAGACCATCGACCAGCTCGTCAACCTCTCGGGGAGGGCGCTGGTGGCGCTCGTGATCCTTATCGGCGGCATCATGCTCGCCGGGTGGCTCTCGGAGTTCGTCGCCCGCGAGGCGGAGGGCGCGGGCCTGCGCGGGGTGCGCATCTTCCAGCGCGTCGCGTTCGTGACCGTCCTCACCATCTCCGGTCTCGTCGCCGCGAGCCAGCTCGGCCTCGAGACCTCCGTCCTCGTCCTCTTCGCCATCGTCATCTTCTCCACGATAGGCCTCGTCACCGCCATCGCCCTCGGCGGCGGGCTCGTCACCCTCTCCTCGAACATCGCGGCGAGCTCCTACGTCCGGGAGGGGATAAACGTGGGCGACGAGATCTCCCTCGGCGAGATCGAGGGCAGGGTCGAGGAGGTGGGCCGCGCCGCGGTCGTCCTCCGCTCGGAGGACGGCTACCTCTACCGCATCCCGAACAACGCCCTGCTCGAAGGCATCGTCAGGAAACGGGCGGGCTAGCCGGCGAGCCTCGCCAGCGCCCGAAACAAGACCCGGAAGAACGCCCCCCGGTCCAGCCCGACCCCGACGTCGGCGTTGGACGCCCTCCCTTCGACGCCCCGGGGGCCGCAGACCGTCCGGCCGCGAGCCTCGCCCTCCTGCTCCACGTCCACCCGCATCCGGCGCGTCCGTACCATCCCCGGCTCGATCACGCAGGCGACCGCGACCGCGTCGTGGACGGGCGGGGTCCGGAGGCCGGACGGTCCCCCACCCTTCACGACGGCCCCGACCAGGCGAGCGGCGAGCTCCCCCATCCGCCCCAGGGAGAGCATCCTCGCCGCCTCCTCCGGCGCGACGCCGGACTCGCGGGTGGCGTCGAGGCCGACCATCGTGATGGGGAGCCCGCTCTCGAAGACCTCGCGGGCGGCCTCCGGGTCCGCGTGGACGTTGAACTCGGCGTGGGGCGTGACGTTCCCCGGCCCCATGCTCCCGCCCATGAGCACGATCCGCGCCACCCGCGCCTTCAGCTCCGGGTGCTCGCGCAGAAGGATCGCCACGTTCGTCAGGGGGGCGAGGGCGACCAGCGTCACCGGCTCGGCGGCCTCGCGCAGGGCGTCGGCCATGAGCCCGACGGCCCCCCTGCCGTCCGGGCCGAAGGTGGGCTCGGGAAGCGGGATACCGCCGAGCCCGTCCGCGCCGTGGACGTCCTCCGCGGCGACGAGCGGCCCCCGGAGCGGGCCCTCAGCCCCCGCCCCGACGGGGACGTCCCCGCGTCCCAGAAACGAGAGCACCTTCAGGGCGTTCGCCGTGGTCTTCTCCAGCGACACGTTCCCCGCGACCGTCGTCACCGCCCGCACGTCGAGCTCCTGGGCCCCGCAGGCCAGCATGATCGCCACCGCGTCGTCGAGGCCGGGGTCTACGTCCAGGATCACGGGCGTGGGCCGCATGCACGCGATGGTAGCAGGCCAAAGGGCGGGCTCGCGCGGCAAGAAAAAGCCGCGCCGGCTATAAAATTCACAGCTATTGGGCATGCTATGTGGCATATACACATAGGAGAAACATATGCGCGCGGCGCGTCCCCTGCGGGGAGGCCGCGGGCCAAGCTAGAGAACGCTGGAGGAAGGTCGAGATGAAGAAGCCGAAGCCGCCGATCGGGGACCCGGCGCACGACGTGCTCGGGTACGAGAGGCAGCCCCTGGACGCGATCTTCAGGCCGCAGAACGTGGCGGTCATCGGGGCGACGGAGCGGCAGGGGAGCGTGGGGCGCACGATCATGTGGAACCTCATCTCCAACCCGTTCGGGGGGACCGTCTTCCCGGTCAACGCGAAGCGGCCCAACGTGCTCGGGATCAAGGCGTACCCGACGATCTCCGAGGTGCCCGCGCAGATCCACCTCGCGGTCATCGTGGCGCCCGCCCCGACGGTGCCGGGGATCATGGAGGAGTGCGTCGAGGCCGGGGTGCCCGGCGCGATCATCATCTCCGCCGGGTTCCGCGAGACGGGGGCCGAGGGGGCCGAGCTGGAGGAGCGCATCCTGGAGATCGCGCGCCGCGGCAGGATGCGCGTCATGGGCCCGAACTGCCTCGGCGTGATGAGCCCCGTCACCGGGCTCAACGCGACCTTCGCCCACGGGATGGCCCAGCCCGGCAGCGTCGCCTTCCTCAGCCAGAGCGGGGCGCTCCTGACGGCCATCCTCGACCGGAGCAGGAGGGAGAACGTCGGCTTCTCGCACTTCGTCTCCGTCGGGTCCATGCTCGACGTGGACTGGGGCGACCTGATCTACTACCTCGGCGACGACTCGAAGACGAAGAGCATCGTCGCCTACATGGAGTCCATCGGCGACGCCCGCTCGTTTCTCTCCGCCGCCCGCGAGGTCGCCCTGACGAAGCCGATCATCGTCATAAAGGCTGGCCGCACCGAGGAGGCGGCCAGCGCCGCGCAGTCCCACACGGGCTCCCTCACCGGCTCGGACGAGGTGCTCGACGCCGCCTTCGCGCGCAGCGGCGTCCTCAGGGTCGACGGCATCTCCGACCTCTTCCACATGGCCGAGGTCCTCGGCAAGCAGCCGCGCCCCAGGGGCCCGCGCCTCACCGTCGTGACGAACGCCGGCGGCCCGGGGGTGCTCGCGACGGACGCCCTCATCCGGGGCGGCGGCGAGCTCGCGGAGATCTCGCCCGAGACGATGGAGGGGCTCAACGGCCTCCTCCCCGCCCCGTGGAGCCACGGCAACCCCATAGACGTCCTCGGCGACGCCACCCCGGACCGCTACGCCAACACCCTCGAGGTCGCGGCCCGGGACCCGGAGAGCGACGGCCTCCTCGTCGTCCTCACCCCCCAGGACATGACCGACCCGACCGGGACGGCGCAGGGGCTCACGCGCTACGCAAAGACGAGGGGCAAGCCGGTCCTCGCGAGCTGGATGGGCGGCCCGGACGTCGCGGCGGGGAGGAGATCCTCAACCGCGCCGGCATCCCGACCTTCGACTACCCGGACAACGCCGCCCGCGTCTTCGCGGACATGTGGCGCTACACGTACAACCTGCGCGCCATCTACGAGACCCCGAGCTCGCCACCGGGGACGACGAGCCCGACCGCGAGCGCGTCGAGGAGATCATCTCGAACGCCCGCGACGACGGGCGCACCATCCTCACCGAGTGGGAGGCGAAGGCGATCCTCGCCGCCTACGACATCCCCACCGTCGAGACGCGCATCGCCCGCACGGGCGAGGAGGCCGTCGGCGCCGCCGACGCCATCGGCTACCCCGTCGTCCTGAAGCTCTTCTCCGAGACGATCACCCACAAGACCGACGTCGGCGGCGTGAAGCTCGACCTGACGGACGCCGGGGCCGTCCGCGAGGCCTACGCCGCCATCGAGGCGTCCGTCGCCGAGAAGGCGGGGCCCGGGCACTTCGACGGCGTCACCGTGCAGCCGATGGTCGACCTCGGGGACGCCTACGAGCTTATCGCCGGGAGCAGCGTCGACCCGCAGTTCGGGCCCGTCCTGCTCTTCGGGAGCGGCGGCCAGCTCGTCGAGGTGTACAGGGACAGGGCGCTCGCCCTGCCGCCCCTCACCACCACGCTCGCGCGGCGCATGATGGAGCGGACGCGCATCGTCGAGGCCCTCAAGGGCGTGAGGGGGAGGGACCCCGTCGACCTCTCGGCCCTCGAGAAGCTCCTGGTGCGCTTCTCGCAGCTCGTCGTGGAGCAGCCCTGGATCAGCGAGCTCGACATCAACCCGCTGCTCGCCTCCTCAGAGCGCCTCATCGCCCTCGACGCCCGCGTCGTCCTGCACGACCCGTCGACGGCCGAGGAGGAGTTGCCGAAGACCGCGATCCGGGCCTACCCGAACCAATACGTCTCCCGGGAGGAGCTTGACGACGCCACGCCGGTGACGGTGCGCCCCATACGCCCCGAGGACGAGCCCCTCATGGTCAAGTTCCACGAGTCGCTCTCCGAGCGCAGCGTCTACATGCGCTACTTCCACATGATGAACCTCGACCAGCGCACCGCCCACGAGCGCCTCACGAGGATCTGCTTTATAGACTACGACCGGGAGATGGCCCTCGTCGCCGAGCGGCGCCACCCCGAGACCGGGGAGCGCGAGATCATGGGCGTCGGGCGCCTGAGCAAGAACCACGTCTCCGCCGAAGAGGCCGAGTTCTCGCTGCTCGTCAACGACCTCTACCAGAGGCGAGGCGTCGGGACGATCCTGCTCGGCCGGCTCCTCGAGGTCGGGCGCGAGGAGGGCCTGCACCGCATCACCGCCGAGATACTGCCGGCCAACCGCCCCATGCAGAACGTCAGCCGCAAGCTCGGCTTCAGCCTCCGCCACGACCCCGAGGAGGGCGTCGTACACGCCGACCTCGACCTCTACCAGCACGCGTAGAAGGGGCGAAGGCAAGGAGAGGGGGCCCCGGGGCGTCGCACCCCGGGGCCCCCTCTACGCGCAGCGGAATATCCTAGACGCTGAGATGGCGCTCGATCTGGGTGAGCTTGTAGCGCGCCATCGCCAGGTTCGCCTGCTCCTTGTGGAGCGCCAGGTAGAGGAAGAGGCTCTGGTCGCGCTCGAGGATGCGGATCAGGTGGTACTGCGACGTCAGCGTGATCAGGATGTCCTCGATCTTGTCGTTGAGGCCGAGGTTCTGCATGACCTTGAGCTTGGAGCGGACCACGTCCGTGTTGCCGGCCGCCGCGATGTCGAGGTTGAGGTTCGGCCCCCCGCCCGCGGTGCCGAGCGTCATCCCGCTCTGCCAGTCCACGAGGGCCGCGCCTACGGCGCCGTCCAGGCTCATGGCCTCCTGCAACGACTGGTTCACGTCCGCCATCTTCTCTCCCTTCTTGGCCCGACCCCGTCCGACGGCGCCGAACCGCTCCTGGTCCCCGCTGCGCCTCGAGAGCCTAGCGCTCTCCTGCCACGTCTCTTCCGTCTGCTTACCGTTATCGACCCGGAGACCGAAAGACTTTAGCTCGGGGCCACCGCCCCGCCGCCTCTCTCTCGGCCGTTCTCAGGAGCCCCCTCCCCCTGCCACGCCCTCCGCGAGCGGCGATGCGCCGCGCCGGATAACTATACGTACCCCCTATTTGACGGTCAAACGCCTTGCCGCTCTGCGCTCTGCGTCAGGGGGGAGCCGAGGAGCCCGAAGACCGCGCCGGCGGGCAGGGGCCTCGAGAAGAAGTAGCCCTGGGCGAGGTCGCAGCAAAGCTCGCGCAGGCGCGCGAGCTGCTCGGCCGTCTCCACCCCCTCGGCCGTGACCTCCAGGCCCAGGGTGCGGGCCAGGCTCACCGTCGTCGCCACGATCGCCGCCGACTCGGGGTCGTCCTCGAGGCGCCCGACAAAGGAGCGGTCGATCTTGAGGTTGTCCACCGGGAAGCGCCTGAGGTAGGAGAGCGACGAGTAGCCGGTGCCGAAGTCGTCGATCGCGACCCGTATCCCGAGGTCCTTGAGCCGCCGCAGGGTGACGAGGGCGGCGTCGACGTTCTCCATTGCGACGCTCTCGGTCACCTCCAGCTTCAAGCTCCGGGGCGAGAGTCCCGTCTCTTCCAGCACGCCCTGGATCTGCTCGACGAGGTTCGGCTGGCGGAACTGCCGGGCGGAGAGGTTCGCGTTGAGCGTCGGGGGGGCGCAGTCGCCGGGCAGCTCGTCCTGCCAGGCCCGCACCTGCCGGCAGGACTGCTCGAGGACCTGCAGCCCGATCTCCACGATGATCCCGGTCTCCTCGGCGAGCGGGATAAACTTCCCCGGCGGGATGAGGCCCTTCTCGGGGTGCTCCCACCGGACCAGCGCCTCGACCTCGCGGACGCAGCCGTACCCGTCGCCCCCGAGCGAGATTATGGGCTGGTAGTGGACGACGAACTCCTCGCCCTCGACGGCCCGCCTGAGGTCGGCGCGGAGGTCCAGGCGCTCCAGGACGGCGGCGTGCATCTCGGGGTCGTAGAACTCGTAGCGCCCCTTCCCCGGTTCTTCGCCGTGTACATCGCCACGTCGGCGTTGCGCAGAAGCTCCTCCGCCCCTCCGGCCCGTCCCGATCGCGATCCCGATGCTCGGCTTCACGATGATCTCCTTGCCCTCGAGCACGCACGGCGCCCCCAGGGCCTCGAGCACCCTCTCGGCGACGCTCACCTCCGCCCTCGCCGCGAACTCCCCGACGGCGGCGACGTCCTCGAGCAGGACGGCGAACTCGTCCCCTCCGAGGCGCGCCACCGTGTCCCCCTGCCGGATGCACGAGGAGATGCGCCTCGCGACCTCCACGAGCAGCTCGTCGCCCGCGGTATGCCCGAGGGAGTCGTTGACGGTCTTGAAGTCGTCGAGGTCCAGGAACAGGACCGCCAGGGACCCGTCCGCGTGGCGCTCCAGGCGGCGCAGGGCGTGGGCGAGGCGGTCGGCGAAGAGGGCGCGGTTGGGCAGCCCGGTCAGCGAGTCGTGGAAGGCCTGGTGGGCGAGCTGCTCCTCGAGCACCTTGCGCTCCGTGACGTCGAGCATGAAGCCCTGGCGCACCGAGGCGCGCCCCTCCTCGTCGCGCAGGACGAACGCCTCGTCCTGAACCCACACCACCCGCCCGTCGCGATGGACCATGCGGTACTCCGTCCTCAGGGGCTCCCCGCCGGACGAGGCCCGGGCGTGCTCGGTGAGGACGCGGTCCCTGTCCTCGTGGTGCAGCGCCTTCTCGAAGAACAGCGGGTCCTCGTACCAGCGGTCGACCCCGTAGCCGAGCAGCGCCTCGACGCGCGGGCTCACGTAGACGAGGCCGCTCTCCGGGTCGAGGCTGTCCACGTAGGTCACGGCCGGGGTGCGCTCGACGAGCGTCCGGTACTTCTTCTCGGCCTCCCTGAGCGCCTCGGCCGCGTGCTTGAGCTCCGTGATGTCCCGCGCGGAGGCCAGCAACAGGCGCCGGCGGCCGTAGTCCACGGCGCCGACGTGTACCTCGACCGGGAAGGTCGTGCCGTCCTTGCGCCGGTGCTCGGCCAGGTGGAAACCCGCGGTGATGGAGCCTATGCGCTCGGACGAGGCGTGACGCCAGAGCGAGCCGTCCTCCGACCTCCAATCAGCGTCGGAGGACAGCGTGCTCGCGAAGTCCTGCACGGAGAGCTCGAGCATCTCCTCCCTCGTGTAGCCCAGCGAGCGGCACGCCTCGGCGTTGCAGTCCACGATCCTGCCCGCCTCGTCGTGCAGCAGCAGGGTATCGACGGACTGGTCGAAGAGCTGCTTGAAGCGCCGCTCGCTCTCCTTGAGGGCCCGCTCCGCCTCGACGCGCTCGGTGATGTCCAGCGCGAGGGATAGTACGCTGACGAGCTCGCCCCGGTCGTCCAGGAGCACCGAGCTGTGCCACTCGCAGTGGACGATCGAGCCGTCCTTGCGGTAGTTGCGGTGCCTGAGGACGACACGCCCCTCCCGGCCCTCGAGCATGTGGCTTACGACCTCCTCGCGCACCTCCTCCTCGTCGTCCTCGTGAACGAACCGCATCTCTTCGAGGGAGCGGCCGAGGATCTCCTCCGCCCGCCAGCCGAAGATCCTCTCCGCCTCGTGGGACCAGTTGAGCACCCGCATCTCCCGATCCCACTCCAGGACCCCGACCGGCGAGTTCTCGAAGTGGAAACCGAGCCTCTGGTAGGCCTCCCGGACCTTCTCCTCGGCCCGCTTGCGCTCGGTGACGTCGCGGGCGTTCAGGACGACCCCGGCGACGTTCGGATCGTCCAGGAGGCTCGTGAACGTCGCCTCCACGTGCCGCCACGAGTCGTCCCTGTGCCGCAGGCGCACCTCGCCCACCAGGCTGGACCCCGGGCTCGCGATGGCGCCCCGGATCAAACCGCGGTGCGCCTCGTCGTCCTCCGGGTGGACGATGGGGGACGCGTAGATGTTCACGCCCACCCTGTCCCCGTACCCCATCACCCTCCCGAAAGAGGGGCTCTGGTACAGGATGTACCCCTCCTCGTCGACCACCGTGATCATGTCCGCCGAGTTCTGGATGAGGGACCTGAACCGCTCCTCCCCCTCGCGCCGGTACGTCCTCTCGGCGAGGATCGCGCTCTCCAGCGCCAGCGAGACCTGCGAGGCGAGCGCCCTGAAGCCCTCCCCGAAGTCCTCCGGGAAGTCGCCGTCGGCGGCGGCCGAGATGATGCCCCGCGGCTCGCCCTGCACCAGCAGCGGCCCGACGAGGACGGCGCCCCTCTTCGGCTCGAAGCCCAGGGTCTCCCTGGCCCTCTCGTTGTCCGCCGGCCCGACCTCGACGACGCGCCGCTCGCGGTAGCTGCGCACTATGTTCGGCATCCGCTCCGCGTCCACCCTGACCCCCTCGGCCTCCTCCGCCCCCTCGCCCTGCGAGGCCACGACGACGAGGCCCGAGAGCGGCCCCACCATGATGGACGCCCGCGCCCCGGACGCCCCTCCCGAGAGCTCCAGGACCGCCCTGGTCGCAGCCCGGTAGATGTCCTTGCGGCCCACCGCGCCCATGAGCTCCGTCCCGACGCTCCCGAGGGCCCGCTCGCGGGCCGCGATCCGCTCGTACCTCTCCGAAACCTCCTTGAGCCTCCGCAACAGGCCCTCCATGCGGAACAGCACCAGCAGGAACAGCACCGCCGACACCCCCGCTATGACCGGCACGTTGGCGTGCTCGCCCCGCACCTCGTCGACCACGATCATCGCCGGAGCCATGAGCGAGGCCGCGGCGAGCAGAACGAGACGCCGCCACGTCAGCGCCCGCACCCCGACCCCCTCCGCCGGCTCCGAGAGGACGCGCATCGAGGGATGCAGGGCCGCGCCGCCGAGGAGAACGTAGGAGAGCAGCCACCCGAGGTCTACCACGCCGCCGGAACGGTAGGAGCCGGCGAGCTCCAGAGCCCCGTAGGTTATGTCGGAGACCACGAAGCTGAACACGCCGAGGGCGAGCATCCGGTACGACGGCACCCGCTCCTTGAACGTGGTCACGAGCCTGACCAGCACGGCGAAGACCAGCAACGAGAGGAGCGGGTAGACGATGGAGAAGTAGCGCTGGACGGGCGGGACGCTCATGTCCTCCGTGTACGGCTCCACCACGAACACCCACGCGAGCACGCCCACCCCTATGCTGACGATAAGCGCGTCCAGCAGGCTGCTCCGGTCCCTGCCCGGCGCCCGGTTGCGGATCATGAACAGCAACGCGGCGATCAAGAGCGGGTAGGCCGCGACGTAGAAGACGTCCGCCAGGGAGGGGAACGGCGCCGTCTCCCCGAAGAGCAACGCGTGGTTGCGGAAGAACACGTCCCCGACGAGCAGCGCGAGCTGCCCCGCCGCCAGCAGGTACCACACGAGCGCCCGGCGGGGCCGGTTGATCCGGACGCCGCCCATGATGGCCGCCACCACGCCCACACCAAAGAGGCTGTACAGGATGCCCTGAGCCCCGGCGGGCGCGTAAAAGTACGACCCGATGGCCAACGCCCCCACGGCGAGACAAACGGCCCACGCCCACCCCGAACGCCGCCCAACGCCGGCCCCTAGAAGGCACGAGCCCGCCCGAACCCGTAGCCTCGCAACCCCGAACGATCTTGCCCGAGTGGCCGCCTACAGGGAGCACACCCCACCTTCCAAAGTCTTGCTACACCCATGCTTGGTATTCGGACCCCTCGGCGAAAAACTTTAGCCCCCGGCGCACCCGCCCCCACTTGCAAACGGTTCCCACAATCAGAATCAAGAATTACTCTTGATTTATTGGTGGTCCCGAGTAAAATACACGAGTTGCTTTCGGATGAGACGAAGAAGGCGGGGAGGGTCCCGGTATGGCGGCGCTGATGGAGAGGTTGGGGTTCGGGGGGCGGGAGATGACGGCCGCCGGGCACAGCAAGGACTTCGTTTTGAAGGTGGTGCAGCCCTCACTGGTGGGGCTCATGGACGGCTCCGTGTCGACGCTGGCGCCGCTATTTGCGACGGCGTTCGCGACGGGGGATCCGCGGGTGACGTTTCTGGTGGGGCTGGCGGCGGCGGTGGGCGCTGCGATCAGCATGGGCTTCTCGGAGGGGCTGTCGGACGACGGGTCGCTGACGGGGCGGGGCAACCCGACTATGCGCGGCGTGATCACGGGCGTCGCGACCTTCGTTGGCGGGATACTCCACACCCTGCCGTTCCTCCTGCCCGACGTCTCGGTCGCGCTCTACGTGGCGTTCGCCGTGGTCGGGGTGGAGCTTCTGGCGATCTCGGCCATCCGCTACCGCTACTTCAAGATGAGCTTCGTGGTGTCCGCGCTCCAGGTGATCCTGGGCGGCGTGCTGGTCTTCGCCTCCGGCGTGCTCATCGGGAGCGCGTGACGTAGCACGCACCAAGAAGAGGGGGTCTCCGAACTCGGAGCCCCCCTCTTACTCTAGTTCGCCTTCCCGGACTCCGGGGGCGGGAAGCGGCGTCCGCCCCCGACCTCGCCCGGTGGACCCGCGGCGACGTCGTAGCGCAGGTAGATCACGCCGTCCTTCTCCACCACGGGGTAGCGCTTGAGCTTGACCGGCGGCAGGTTGGCGAAGACCTCGACGGCCTTCGAGTAGGGACGAAAGCCGTAGATGCGGCCCTTGGGGCCCGATACCATCTCGCCGGTCTCGACGTCGAAACGCGCGCAGTGCCACGGGCACTGCAAGGAGCCGTCGGAGAGCACCCTGCCGACGCCCAGGGCGGCCGCCTGGTGGCGGCAGACGTTCGAGACCGCGAACGGCTCCCCGTTGGAGACGCCGACCGCCAGCGTGCCCCGCTTCGTCTTCACCGTGGTAACGCCGTCGGGGCCGAGCTCGCTGCGCGCGGCCAGCCTCTGGCCCAAGGGCACGCCCTCGTCCTTCCGGCTAGCCCTGCGGCGGCGCGTAGAGCTGGAGGTCGTTCCCCTCGGAATCCTTGAAGGTCGCGACGCGGCCCCAGTCGTGATCGGAGATCTCGGCCGGGAACTCCACGCCCTTGCTCCTGAGCTGCTCGACGGTCTCCTCGATGCTATCGTCGGGCTGGAAGGTCAGGACGGGCCCGCCGCCGGCCTGCGTGCCCTGCGGCTCCCTGCCGTTCAGGCCGATCCTGATGCCGTTGGCGTCGACCTCCGCCCAGGGACCGTCGCGCTTGACCACGGGTAGGCCCAGGGTGTTCTCGTAGAAGTTTACGGCCCGGTCCGTGTCCTGCACCGGCACCCACACGTTCGCCATGCCCTTGATCATGCCCGACTCCTTCTCTCCGATGTCCATCTGCGTTGCGGGATGTTTTCTACCCACCCGCGGGGGGAGCAAATCAGCCGAAGACCTCGCGGAAGCGCGTGACGATCCTCTCCTCCACCTCGGCCAGCGGGACCTCCCGGCCGAGCTCCCGGGCGAGGCTCGTCACCCCGAACTCCTCGATGCCGCACGGCGTGATCCTGTCGAACCACGAGAGATCCGTGGTCACGTTCAGGGCGAAGCCGTGGGAGGTTATGCGTCCGCTGGAGAACTTGACGCCGATGGCGGCGATCTTGGAGCCCGCGACCCAGACCCCCGTGTAGTCCGGATGCCTCCCCGCGCCGAGCCCGTAATCCCCGAGCACCCGGATCAAGACCTCCTCCAGGTCCCTCAGGTAGCCGTGCGTGTCCAGCACCTTGAGGCGCAGGATGGGGTAGCCGACGATCTGGCCCGGCCCGTGAAAGGTCGCGTCCCCGCCCCGGTCGCTCCAGAACACCTCGGCGCCCAGGGCGCGCAGGTACTCCTCCCCCGCCCCGAGGTTGGCCGCGTCCTTGGCCGCGCGCCCCACCGTGTAGACCGGAGGATGCTCCAGCAGGAGGAACGTGTCCGGCGCGAGGCCCTTCTTCCGGAGACGGACGAGCTCCTTCTGCACCTCCCAGGCCTCGGCGTAGGGCACGAGCCCGGGGAGCCGGCGGACGTCGAGTGGTGCGATGTACTCCTCCAGTTCCATACGTTCAGGCCGCGACGTACTCGCGGATGTCCACCTGCACGCCGGTCCGAGCCGCCTCCTCGACAGCGGCCAGAAGCTGGGCCGTCGTCTCCTCGTCGACGTACTCCTCACCGCACACCTCGCACACCTCGGCCGGAACCTTCTTGAACACAAGGATCATGCGGTCTCGCTCGAGGGTTACCGTGGCCGTGCCCGCCCTCAATTTGCCCTGCTTGCAGACGACGCACTTCAAGGCTTCTTCCTCCTAAAGTCCTGCTCCCAGAGGGCAGGAGTCGGCTCGTAAACCGTTATGACGAAGGTCTCGCCGCTCTGAATACCGTCCGCGGCAACCACGTGTATCGGTCGCGTTCCGTGCCAGGCGAGGACCAGACGGCTTGGACAGGGCGTATCGTCCGGGTAACTCCTGATGGTTTCGCCCTGCTCCAGCACGTGCCTGACAGCTTCTACGCCGATCCCGTGTTGCGACATACGCTCGATGGCATGCGTCCGAAAGACCAGAAGCAAGGTACGCCGCCAGACCTCTCACCGTCTTATGAGCCGACGGTCGCCTCTCTCTTACGGGCGTCGGAGGTCTGCTCGTGGGCGTGGTAGGAGCTGCGGACGAGCGGGCCGCTCTCGACGTGCTTGAAGCCGAGCTCGACGCCGTACTTTCTGAGGCTCGCGAACTCCTTCGGCGTGTAGTAGCGGCTCATCGGCAAGTGGTTCTCCGTCGGGCGGAGGTACTGGCCGATGGTCAGGATGTCCACGTCGTGGTCGCGCAGGTCGCGCATGGTCTGGTGCATCTCCGCTTCAGTCTCGCCCAGGCCCACCATGAAGCCGCTCTTCGTGAGGCCGTCCGGGTTGAGCTCCTTGGCGTAGCGCAAGACCTCCAGGGAGCGGCGGTACTTGGCCTGCGGGCGGACGGCCGGGTAGAGGCGCGGGACCGTCTCGATGTTGTGGTTGAAGGTGTCGGGGGCGGCGCCTACGACCGTTTGTATGGCGTCGCGGTCACCCTTGAAGTCCGGGGTGAGGACCTCGACGGCGCAGCCGGGGACCTGTTCGCGGATCTCGCGGATCGTGGCGGCGAAGATCGAGGCGCCTCCGTCCAAGAGCTCGTCGCGGTTCACGCTCGTGATGACGGCGTGCTTGAGGCCCATCTTCGAGGCCGCGTCGGCGACGCGGTACGGCTCGTCGAGGTCGAGCTCCGTCGGCTTGCCCGTGAGGACGGCGCAGAAGCCGCACGAGCGGGTGCAGACGTTGCCCAGGATCATGAACGTCGCGGTGCGGTTGTTCCAGCACTCGCCGATGTTCGGGCAGCGCGCCTCCTCGCAGACCGTGTGCAGCCCGAGGCCGCGCATGGTGTCCTTGATCTCCCGGTACCCCTCGCCGCCCGGGATCTTGGCCTTGAGCCAGCCGGGACGGCCGTGGGAGCCGGGCAGGCCCGGTCGCTGCTGGCGGAAGGGAAGGTACTCGGTCGGGACCCCGTCGGGCGGCGCGGCCACGGGCTTGTCTTCCCAGCGGTGCCTGACCTCGAAAGTCTTGGTACCGTTCTCGAGAACCTTCAGGGAGATCTTTCTGCGGGCCACTCTTCTACCTCCTCGCGCCTGGTGCGTCCTATACTACCGCACCGGCCGGGGCCCGTACTGTGTCCCCGTCGCCCCCTAAGCCGCGGGCTCCACGCAGGCCGGGCCGTCGTTGGAGGGCCTGTTGACGGCGCGGCTCACGGGGTAGGCCGTCATCGCCCCGGAGGGGTACGGGGCGAGCAGGGGCTCGAGCGGGGCGGGGTCGCGCAGGTCCGGGTCCAGCCACGTCTCGTACGCCTCGGGGGGCAGGATCACGGGCATCCGGTCGTGGATCTTGCGCATGAGGTCGTTGGGCCCGGTGGTGAGGATGGCGCAGGTGCGAAGCTCCTCCCCGTCCCTCTCCCACCTCTCCCAGAGCCCGGCGAAGGCGAAGGGCCTCCCGTCCTCCATCTTGATGTGGAAGGGCTGCTTGCCGTTCCCCATCTTGCGCCACTCGTAGAAGCCGTCGGCGAGGATCAGGCAGCGGCGCTCCTTCATCGCCTTTCTGAAGGAGGGCTTCTCGGCCGCGGTCTCGGAGCGGGCGTTGATCATGCGGTTGCCGATCGCCGGGTCCTTCGCCCACGACGGGACGAGCCCCCACCTGAGCACCTCTAACCGCCTACCACCCTCGCCCCCGTCCAGGACCGCGGCCACGTTGCGCCCCGGCGCGACGTTGTAGCTGGGCTGGATCTCCGGCAGCGGCCCCGTGATGCCGAACTCCTCCGCCAGAACCTCGATCGGCCTCGTAAGCGTGTACCTGCCGCACATCTCCGCTCCTCCCGGTCGGATGGCAACCGAACTACCGTAATTCTACGCCCGAGGAGGCCGCCTCCCCACGGTCGATCCGCGGCGCCGCGGAGACAAACCCCGCGCCTCTAAGAGGGCGGTGCCACGCCCCCGGAGATACCGCCCGGCGAGATGCCGCCCGCCGCCCCGATGCCGAGCATCGCCTTCGCCCCTTCGGCGAGGCGCACCTGCATCTCCTGGGCCTCCCTGAAGAACGCCGCCAGCTCCGCCTCGCCGGCCGCCTCCGCGTCGTTCGCGTACCCGTTGCATCTCTCCGCCTCTTTGAGGGCGTGGTAGAGCACGCTCACCAGGTCGTAGTGCTCGTCCCTCGTGCCCGTCGTCCCCTCGCCACCGTCCATCTCGGTCCCTTCGCTCTCTCGCCGTCCTGACGCTTCGCGTTACCCGGCCCGGAAGCCGCGCAAACGGCTCAGAACACGGACGCAGAGCGACCCCGCTCGCGGCGCGGCTACCGGATCACGGCCGAGAGCGGCAGAGGGGTGATCCCCCACCCCTCCCGCGACCGGAACCCGGCGTAGGAGAACCCACCCCCACGGAACGAGACGTACCTCCCCCGGTCCCCCGGATGGTTCGGGTCGTAGACGTAGACGCGGACCTCCTCACCGGCCCGCTCGACGCGGTACGGCACCACGGCGTGAGCACGGTACAGGCAGCGGAGGAACCGCCGGTTCGCGGCGGGCCCGAAGTTGAGGACGCACGGGTCCGCCCCACCGGGCAGCCCCAGCCGGCCGGGCAGACCGTAGGTCCTCCCGCCGCCGGAGGCGAGCCAGTCCCGGACGGCCGCGAGGACGACGCGCGGCCGGAGCTGCCGGGCGTGGCGGCGCCTGAGAGACGCAAGGACGCCGGGCGTCGGCCGTAGATCTGAGACGGGCGTCCCTCCCGCGCCCTCCTCGTACGACGCGAGGGCCGCGACGGCCATGCCGAAGCAGAGGCCGTTGCCGTACAAGAAGGCGTCGAAGGGGCGCAGGAGCTTCCCAAAACCCGTCCGGCGTGGGACCTCTCCGACGGGGTTGCGGAACCCGAAGCCGTCGCGCGCCGGGTCGAACGCAGCCCTCAAAGATCTGCGAGGGAGCCGCGCAACCCCGCCCCTCTCGCGCCCGAAGAAGAGCCGTCCGGCCGTGAGCCGCGAGGGGCTCCTTCCGCAAGAAGCGGGGGCGACGAGACGTCGCCCCCGCTCTGATTCCCCGTAGCCGATGGCTCGGAGCTAGAAGTGGATCGGGTGACCCTCGGAGGCCATAGCGGCCTCGCCCATCACCTCGGAGAGGGACGGGTGGGGGTGGATGGTCATGCCCATCTCCTCGGGGGTGCCCTCGACGAGCTTGGCGAAGACCCCCTCGGTGATGAGGTCGGTGACGTGCGGTCCGATGGCGTGCATGCCCAGGATCAGGTCGGTCTCCGAGTCCACGACGATCTTGACGAAGCCGTTGGGCTCGCCCTCGATGAGCGCCTTGCCGATCGCCCGGAACGGGAACTTGGTCTCCCTGGCGTCGTAGCCCTCGTCCTCGGCCTGGGCCTTGGTGAGGCCGAAGGACGCGACCTCGGGGCGGGTGAAGGTGACGCGCGGGACGAGGCTCTGGTCCAGCGGCATCGGGTTCTCGCCGGCCATGTGCTCGACGGCGATGATCCCCTCGTGCCCGGCGGCGTGGGCGAGCCAGTAGCCCCCGATCACGTCGCCCGCGGCGTAGACGCCGTCCTCGCCGGTCCGGTAGAACTCGTCGATCTTGATGGTCCCCTTCTCGGTGAGCTCGACGTTCGTCACGTCGAGGTTGAGCTCCTCGGTGACGGTCTTGCGCCCGACGGCGACGAGCAGGCACTCGGCCTCCAGCGTCCCGTCGTCGTCGCCGGTCTCGCCGGCCGGCACGCTCTCCCCGCCGTAGGAGCCGCCCTCCTCCTGGGCGCCCTCCTTCTTGTCCTGGCCGGCCGGGGCGGTCTTGATCTTCACGCCGGTCTTCGTCTTCTCCAGGCTCCCGGAGTCGGCCATCGTGCTCGTGAGCACGTTGATGCCGCGGCCCTCGAACTCCTTCTGGAGGGCGGCGGAGATCTCCGGGTCCTCGCCCGGCACGATCCTGTCGAGAAGCTCGACGAGAGTGACCTCGGTCCCGAAGTCGTTGTACATGCTCGCGAACTCGGACCCGACGGCGCCCGAGCCGAGGATGATGATGGACTCGGGGTAGTCGTCGTTCTCCGTGACGATGTCGTCGCTGGAGATGACCCTGTCCCCGTCGAACTCGAGCCCCGGCAGGCTGTTGACGGCGCTGCCGGTCGAGATGAGGACGTTCTTGGCCTCGAGCTCGTGCGTCTCGCCGTCGTGCGTCTCGACCTTGATCTTCTTGGGCTCGATAAACGAGCCGACGCCGTTGTAGACCTGGACCTTGTTCTTCTTCATGAGGCCCTGAACGCCGCGCCTGAGCTGCGTGACGACCTGCTCGCGCCGCTTGGCGACCGCGGGGTAGTCGAGCTCGACGCTGCCGATCTTGACCCCGTAGTCCTCGGCGGTCCTCGCGTCGTGCAGCAGGCTCGCCGTGTGCAAAAGCGCCTTGGTGGGGATGCACCCGACGTTGAGGCAGGTCCCGCCGAGGTGCCCGCCCTCCCGCTTCTCTATGAGGGCCACCTTCATCCCCAGCTGGCTCGCGCGAATCGCCGGGATGTACCCCGCGTTCCCGCCGCCGATGATCACCAGATCGAAACTGTCTGCCACCTTGCTTCTCCTCTCCTAAAGTACTCCCAATTCTAGCCCTTGTTCCCCCCCGAAACCATCTTCACGCTGGCACGAGGGACAGTAGAAGGTAGCCCTCCCCCCGACCTTCTCCTTGACGACGCGCCCCCCGCAGCCCGAGGGACACGGCCGCCCCGCCCTCACAAACACCCGCAGGTGATCCTGGTGATGCCCCTTGCGCCCGAGCACGTCGCGGTACAGGTCGAAGGTCGTCCCGCGGTGCTCGATCCCCGCGCGCAGGTTCTCCCTCACCGCCCGGTGCAGCGCCGCCCACTCCCCCTCCGAGAGCGTGTTCGCCTTGCGCCTCGGGTGGACCTTTGCGTCGTAGAGGATCTCGTCGACGTAGATGTTCCCTATCCCGGCGACGACCTTCTGGTCGAGCAGAGCGGGCTTGATCTGGACCCTGCGCCCGCCCAGAACCCCCTTGAGGTGCCCCGCGTCGAAGCCCTCCCCGAGCGGTTCGGGCCCCAGCGACGAGAGGCGCGCCTCCAGCTCCCCCGCGTCCAACAAACGGGCGCGAGTGAATCCGGTCTCGTCCCTGAGAAAGAGCCGCCGACCTCCGTCGAGGCCGAGGACGAGCATGACCGCCGTCTCGGGCTCGGCGACGGGCGGGACGAGCAGGAGCTGCCCCCCGATCTTGAGCTGCAGGACGAGCGAGTCTCCCCCGATCAGCTCGACGATGAGGTGCTTCGCCCGCCTCCTCGCGCCCGCGATGCGCGCCCCGCGCAGACGGCCGGCGAACTCCTCGACCGACGGACCCTCGACGAGGGCGGGCTGCGATACCTCGACCCACTCGACCGTCGAGCCGACGACGAGCCCGCGCAGGTCCTCCTTGATCGTCTCGACCTCGGGGAGCTCGGGCACGGGCTACGAGTTCGCGGCCCCGACGGCGGGACCGGAGGGGAGCGGCGCGGGCTCGCCGTAGACGGCCCTGTAGAGCCCGTCGAGCATCACGCAGCGGGCGTCGAGGGAGGCCATCGTCCCGTCGCGGACCTTCCTCTGCCCCTCCTCATCCTCGGCGTAGGGCGCGATGGCGTCCATCATGATGCGCGCGTGCGTCACGTCCATCGTGACGTGGCTAGTGAAAATCTCCAGCGCCTCCGACGGCAGCCCCGCCGCCTTCTTGAGCCCCTCGGAGAGCTTCACGTAGATCGGGGGGACCGGCCACTCGCTCGCGGGCCCCAGGGCGCCGAGCCCGAGGCGCACGTCGGGGTCGCGCGTCAACTCCCTGTGCCGGCTGACGTACAGCTCGATCTCCGGCAGCGTCCGCGGCGCCTCCCACTCCTCCTCGGTGATGTCCAGGGCGCGCAGGAAACGCCGGTAGAGCGCCGGGTGCGTCTCGTCGGGGTTGAGGTGGCCGTACTCGTCGAGCAGGATCTCGGCGAGCGCGAGCTGCAACGGCTCGTCGTACCCGCAGTTCGAGATGAGGGACGCCAGATACAACCGGCTCACGCGGACGTGGCGGTAGTACTGGATCGCGAACGTCCTCACCCCCTCCTCGCTCACATCCCCCTCACCGAACCGCTCCAGAAAAGGATGCACGAGCGCCGGGTGCCCGATCACCTCCCGCTTCAACCGCTCAAGAAACTCGCCGGATTCCAACCCAAAACCTCCGTCCATCGCCCTTTGGGTTAAGTGTACCCCCGCCCGCCACAGGACGCCGCCATACCGCGAAAAACCGTTCTTTTGCAGAAGGAATATCATTGTTTCACTAGTCTCAGTGAAGTATAATCTGGTCATGACAGAGGTGAGGAGCAGCATGGCACAGGATTGGCTTTCGGTACCGCGGCGGCGTGAGGACGAGCGGCTCGACCCGCACGTCTACAAGCGCGGGGTGAACGGGCTGACGGTCGAGGAGGCGCTCCGGCGGGCGTTCCCGCGGGTCATGGCCATTCTCGAGCGCAGCGGCGAGGAGTACTCGGAGTTCGAGGGGGAGTTGGTGCGCGGCACGATCCGGGCGTGCCTGATCTCGCAGGTCTCCCGGGCGAACCTGTACCGCATCGCGGGCATCCTCGTCGCCGACAGGCGCGACGAGGGGGCGCACAGGGGCCGGTCGCTGGCGCTCGCCTACGTCTCGGCGCTCCGGGAGGCGTTTTTGCCGGACATCTCGGTCGGGGAGCGGGTGGTCTCGCCCGTCGGTTCCGGCGAGGTGCGCTACGTCTCCGGCGACGGCTCCAACGCGGCCGTCGAGCTCGACGGCGGCCCCCGGCGCGAGGTCTGGCTGCCGACCCTGCGTCTCCTGCGCCTCGACCCCGAGGACGAGCCCGAGCGGCGCGCCTCCTAGACCGTCCCGCCTTCTCCGCGATCCTTGATCCCCGTCCGTTTCGGGTAGACTCAACCCGACGTGGGAGCAACGAAGGGTGAGGCTATGGAAGCTACGAAGGCGCGGGTGATCATCAACCCGTCTTCGGGCGGCGGTGCGTACGATCCCGAAGAGCTCCGCTCCGAGTTCGACGGCTACGACCTCGAATGGGTGGAGACCGAGGGCCCCGAGGACGCCGTAGAGGCGGCGAAGGAGTGGAGCGAGGGGCTGCTCATGGTCGCCGGCGGCGACGGGACCGTGAACGACGTCGTCAACGGCCTGGGCAAGGCCGGGTTCCCGGAGAGCGTCACCCTGGGCATCCTGCCGGCCGGGACGGGGAACGACCTCGCGGCGACGCTGTGCATCCCCGAGGACGCCGACGCGGCCGAGGACGTTATCCGCCAGGGACGCGTCCGCACGCTCGACGTGGCGCGGGTGCGCTCCGAGGGGATCGGGGAGCGGTTCTTTATCAACGTGGCGACGGGGGGCCTCGGGGCCGAGATCTCCTCGGCCAACGACGAGGACCTCAAGAGCAAGTGGGGGAAGCTCTCCTACTTGAGGGCCTCCTTGGAGGTCGCCCGAAACTTCGAGGTCCGCGAGATCGTCATGTACCTGGACGGCGAGAAGCGCGAGACGCAGGCCGTCAACGTAGCGGTAGGCAACTGCCGCTACGCCGGCGGCGGCTGGCTCGCGGCCCCGAGGGCCAACCCCGAGGACGGTCTCCTCGACGTCGTCATCATCGAAGCGGCCGGGCTGGCGGACATCCTCGCCCTCACGCCCACCGCGCTCGCGAAGTCCGACTACCTGGACAACGACGGCGTGTACTTCACGCGGGCCAGGGAGATACGCGTCGAGACCCAGCCCCCCGGCCTCGACTTCACCGCCGACGGCGAGGTCATCGGCGACGAGCCCGCGGAGTTCGTGGTGCTCCCCAGAGCCCTCAAGGTCATCGTCGGCCCGGAGTACACCCCCGACCCCGCCTGAACCCTCTCGACCCACCGATAGCATCCCAGCCTCCTCGTTCGATGCCGCGTCCGCCAGCGGGCCCACCGGGGGCTGGCCCGGTGCTACCATCAGCGCTATGGAACAGGTAAAGGTCTTGCTCTTCGGGGCGGCGGCAGATCAGGCGGGGGTCAGGGAGGCCGAGTTCACGGCGAACGGCGTCACCCTCGACGAGCTGTGGTCTATGCTGACGCTCAAGTATCCGGCCCTCTCGCCGATGCGCGGCACCCTGGCCTTCGCGGTCAACGGGGAGTACGCGAAGGGGGAGGAGACGGTCAGGGCCGGGGACGAGGTCGCGGTGCTGCCGCCCGTCTCGGGGGGCTAGCGCTTGTTCCGGATCGTGGAAGTGCCCATAGACGTCGGCGCGCTCGTCTCGGGCGCGTTCCGTCCCGATTGCGGGGCGGTGGCGACGTTCGTGGGGACGACGCGGGTGGACGAGGGCGCCGGGGCCGAGGTGGAGTACCTGGAGTACGAGGCGTACCGCCCGATGGCCGATCGGAAGCTGGAGCAGATCGGGGCGGAGATCGAGGAGCGCTGGGACGTGGGACACGTCTCCATCGTCCACCGCCTCGGGAGGGTCGACCCCGGGGAGCCCAGCGTCGTTATCGTGGTGGCCTCGCCCCGGCGAGGTCCGGCGTTCGAGGCTAGCCGCTACGCCATAGAGCGCATCAAGGAGATCGTCCCGATCTGGAAGCGCGAGATCTGGTCGGACGGCTACGTCTGGGTCGGCAGCCAGGTCGGCACGCGCTCCACGCCCGCCGGGTAAGCCCGGCTCAACCGTTCGTCCCCGGGACCGGCGCGCCGGTTTCTACGGGGAGGCCCTGGGGCCCGGACGCCGGGCAGGCAGCCCCCGAGCGCCAGCGGCGTGGGTGCGGCGGTTCAGGGGAGAAGCTGGAGCGCCACGTAGACGACGAACGCGGCGGCGAGCGCCATGCTGCCCGCGACGACGACGAGGTACGCGGCGACGGCGGGGGTGAAATCTCCCTCGATGATCCTGCGGCGGTTACGGAGAAACTGCGCCGTCCCTATCACGAGCGTGAGGCATCCCAGAAGGGCGAGCGCCACCCCGAAGATCCCGGAGGCGCCTATCGAGGCGTCCTGGACGCCGGCGAGGGCGCCCGCCCGCTCCACGACGAGGCCTATGGAGATGAGACCGACCCCGGTCCGGATCCAGGAGAGCAGGGTACGCTCGTTGGCGAGATGCTCCCGCACCTCGGCCTCCCGCCGCTCGGACCTGTCCGGCCTCTCTTCCATGCGGGGAGCTTAACCCGGGGCGCCGTCCTGGGCACGACGGCGCCGGCAACGTATACGCCGGAAGCGCGAGAGCGGGTTGTATACTCGGTGCTCATGAGCAAGGTTCGCGGCGACTCCGGGATGGATTTCGGCATAAGGGTTGGGGCGGTCATGGAGCGGGACGGGGCGCTGCTCCTCGTGCGCCACGACAAGCCGGGGCGGGAGCCCTACTGGGTCCTGCCCGGGGGACGCCTGGAGCCCGGCGAGACCATCCCCGAGTGCGCCGAGCGCGAGATCGCCGAGGAGACGGGCCTCGACGGGCACTTCGCGAGGGTCCTGTACGTGAGCGAGTTTCTGCGCGAGGGGCGGCACACCGTCGACGTCACGGCCCTGGTCGAGGCGGAGGGCGAGGCGGCGCTGGGCAGCGACCCGGAGGTCGAGCCGGGTTCGGAGCCCACGCTGCGGGAGCTGCGCTGGGTCGGGCCCGAGGAGCTGCGGGAGATCACGCTCCTGCCCGGTCACCTCAAGGAGAGGCTGCTGCGGGACGGTCTTCGCGGAGAATCCAGGGGTGAGGTCTACCTGGGGGGTGGCGCGGATGCTTGACGACCCGGGCTTGCTGCTGCTCTCGGTGGTGGCGCAGAACGTCGTGCTGATCCTGCTCACGGTGGGGCTGTTCTGGGCGGGGGTCTTCGTGGCCCGCAGGCTCGGGTCGAAGGCCGGTTACGGGCTGGACGCTCTCGGCGTCTCGCGGCCCAGGGGCGGCGCTCTCGCGGGAGCCGGGATCGGCTTCCTGGTGGGGCTCGGGGCGGTGATCGGGAGCCTGGTCATCGGAGGGCTGAGCGCGGTCGCGCTGGAAGCCCTGGGTTTCTCGGCCGAGAACGAGGCGCAGCAACCCCTGCTCGAGGGCTTGCGGGGCTGGGTGCGGGAGAGCCCGGGGCTCGCGATCGGGGCTGCGTTTCTCGTGATCGTGCTCTTCGGGCCCGCGGTGGAGGAGTTCGTCTTCCGCGGCGCGATCTTCGGCGGCCTGTACCGCCTGGGCGGGTTCTTCTCGCGCGTGGCGGGCGGGGACGGTACCTCGCGCAACGTAGACCGGTTCTCGTTTCTCGGGGCGGCGCTCTTCTCGTCGGCGGGCTTCGCCGCGCTGCACCAGTCGGCGGTGATAGCCCCGGCGCTCTTCGCCCTTGCCTTCGTCCTCTGCGCCCTCTACCGGAGGACGGGCAGCCTCCTGCCGCCCATCGTGGCGCACGCGACCTTCAACTCCTTCACCGTCCTCGCCATCGCCCTGAGCGCGCTCTACCCGATCCCGCCGGCCGCCTAGGCCCCCGGCTCTCGCGGCGGCCCTTCGCCCGTGTAGCGGGCGCGGGGCCGTATCATGGTGCCGTCCTCGTACTGCTCGATGGCGTGGCCGATCCAGCCGATCGTCCTGCCCAGCGCGAATAGGGCCAGCGGCGTCCCCGGCGGCAGGCCGAGGACGCGGGCGACGACGGCGAGGCCGAGGTCCACGGTCGGCTCCTCCCCGATAAGATCCCTCGCCGCCTCGCAGACGGCCCGCGACAGCACGACGCCTGGAGAACCGGGACGGGCCTCTTCCACGAGGCGCAGAAGCTCCCTCCCCCTGGGATCCCCCTCCGGGTAGAGGGAGTGCCCGAAGCCCGGTATGGACTCCCCCCTCCTCAGGCGACCGGCGAGCACGGAACGAGCATCCCCCCCGTCCCCCGCCTCGCGCAGCAACGCCTCCGCGAGCTCGGTCTGCCCGCCGTGCCTCGTGCCGCCGAGGGCGGCGAGGGCCGCCGCTACCGCCGCGTAGGGGGTAGCCCCCGAGGACGCGACGCAGCGGGCGGTAAAAGCGGAGACGTTGAGCTCGTGGTCGGCGCAGAGGACCAGCGCGGCCCCGATGAGCGCCCGGGCCCCCGGCTCGTCGGGGGCCCAGGCACGGGCCAGGGCCCCCGCCACGTCCCCGCTCGCCTCCCCCGCCGAGATCGCGACCAGGGTACGCAGGATGCGGGCACCGGTCCTCGCCACCGCGGCGGGCCGCAGGTCGTAGGCGGCGGGATCCCCAGAGGCGGCGAGGGGCAGCAGGACACTGAGGGTCTCCAGGGGCGCGAGGTCGTCCAGGCCGCTGCGGGCCTCCCGAACGCGCGCAGGGAGGACGGACGGTTCCTCGGGGAACAGGCCGGGTGCCGCCGTCGGATCGCCGGTCCAGATCAGGGCGGCCACCTCCTCGACGCCGCCCCCCCGGGCGAGCCCCAGGACGTCCCGACCGCGATAATAGAGCCGGCCGTCGGAGATGAGGGTGATGGCCGACTCCATCACCGGCGTCCCCCAGTTCAGGACCCCCTCCGCCGCCCTGTCGGGATTGCGCCGCCTCTCGGCCCTCTCCCTGAGCCTCCGCACGTCCTCCGCCCGGTACCGCCGCGCCCTCCGATTCCCCTCGCCGCCGCTCTCGGAGCGGACCAAACCGCGACTGACGTACGCGTACAGCGTCGGCAGAGAAACCCCCAACCCCCCCGCCGCCTCCCGCGCACTCAAGTACCTCTCGTCCCCCACCGGAGAACCTCCCAGCCCCGAAACCGAACGATCCTCCGAACTATACATTGATTTGTTTATCAATGTTGACGGCAGCCTCGAATCATCCTACGCTGGAGCTAAGGGTCGGCGAAGCAGAGGAGGCGAGTGTGTTCGGGCGGAATCTGGCGGAGGAGCGGGAGCGGTACGGCCTGGCCTCGCGGGCTCTTTTGCAGAAGGGGGACGTGCCGGGGACGAGGCTTACGGTGACGTGGGTGGACGTCGCCCCCGGATCGGGGCAGCGGTTGCACTACCACGACGCGGAGCAGGTGTACGTCGTGCTGGAGGGACGGGGCAGGATGCGCGTCGGCGATCAGGAGCGGGAGGTGGGGAGCGGGGACCTCGTCTACGTCCCTTCGGGGGCGAAGCACGGGATCGAGAACGCGTCGCAGGAGACCCTCGTCTACGTCTCCGCGGCCACCCCGGCCATGGACGTCGAAGCCGCGTACGACACGGGTGGGCTCAGGCGGGACGGAAGGGAGGAGACGTGAGCGAGAGGGGTGCCGGTTTCGTGCCGGGTCTGGAGGGCGTCGTGGCGGCGGAGACGCGCCTGAGCCACGTGGACGGCGCGGCGGGGGAGCTGACCGTGGCGGGTTTCCCGGTGGAGGAGCTTGCGAACAGGGCCACCTTCGAGGAGGTCGTCTACCTTCTGTGGCACGACGCCCTGCCGGACGCGGGGCAGCTCGCGGACCTCCGGGAGGCGCTGGCGCGACGGAGAGCGCTGCCACGGGCCACCCTGGACCTGCTGAGGGCGGCGGCCTCCGAGGGGACGCCCCCGATGGACGCGCTGCGGATGGCGGCGGGGACGGCGAGCCTGCGGGCCGGAGATGCCTCCGCGGACGGAGACGCGGCCTACGAGGAGGCGCTCGCCGTCGTGGCGTGTCTCCCGACGATCGTCGCGGCGTACCGGCTGCTGCTCGACGGGGAGGAACCGGTGGACCCGGACCCGGAGCTCGGGCACGCCGCGAACTACCTTTACATGCTCGGCGGCGGGGTCCCCGGCGACGGCTCCGTTCGCGCGCTGGAGGCGTACCTCGCCACCGTGGCGGACCACGGCCTGAACGCCTCGACCTTCGCCGCGCGGGTCATCGTCTCCACGGGCTCGGACCTCGTCTCGGCGGTGGTCGGGGCGCTAGGAGCGCTGAAGGGTCCGCTGCACGGCGGCGCCCCGGGCCCGGCGCTCGACGTGGTCTTCGAGATCGGGGAGGCGCGGAGGGCGGAGCCCGTTCTGCGCGAGAAGCTGGGGCGCGGCGAGCGGCTCATGGGCTTCGGCCACCGCGTCTACAAGGTGCGCGACCCGCGGGCCGACGTGCTCGCGACCGCGGCGGAGCTTCTGTACGCGACCGACGGCGACGCGGCGCTCTACGGGCTGGCGTTGGAGGTGGAGAAGACGGCGGTGGCGCTCCTCGAGGAGCACAAGCCCGGGCGCAACCTCCAGACGAACGTCGAGTTCTACACGGCGCTCCTCCTGCACGGCCTCGGCCTGCCGACGGAGCTTTTTACGCCGACCTTCGCCGTGGGGAGGGTGGCCGGCTGGACGGCGCACTGCTTCGAGCAAACGGAGCGGGGCCGGCTTATCCGGCCGCAGTCGGAGTACGTCGGCGAGCGCGACCGACGTTGGCTCCCTATCGAGGAGCGGTGAAAGGGCGCCGTCCGTGCGGCAGCCCTGAGCAACAAAAAACGGCCCCTGGAGAGATCCAGGGGCCGTACCCTTTGAGTACCGCAGGTATCTGGTCTTATAGCACGTCCGCCTGCAACATGTGGAGAGGCGGAAAGTGTTTAACCTAGGATCCCGCAGGGAATTTCGGAGGGCCCTAGGTCAGAGCCACCTCTCCCAGAAGATACCTGCAACTGCTACTCGGTGCGTCTATCTGGATCACCTCCTCTCCGTGCCTTCAACTGACAGGGATTCTACTACTAGCCCATGTGTACGACAAGGGTACGGAAAAGTAGATTATTGCGGCTCGTTCTGCTCGTGGTAGGAACGTGAAGAAACCCGCGAAAACCTTCCCAAAGACCCTCCGTTGGGGCAACGCTCCGCCGCCGTGCGGCCCCACGACGGTCTCCTTTCTTCGCGGCGGGCCGAGGCCTAAACTACACGGGCTCGGCTCGAGGAGGGAGGGCGTGTGTCGTGGTGAGGGCGATGCTTTGCAGGGGATGGGGGCCTCCTTCGGTCCTCGAGGCCGGGGAGGTGGCGGGGGCGCCGCTCGCGGCCGGCGAGGTCCGGGTAGCGGCACGGGCGGCCGGGGTGAACTTCGCGGACAACCTCATGGTCGCGGGCCGCTACCAGTTCAAGCCCCCTTCCCGTTCAGCCCCGGCTTCGAGGCCTCCGGCGTGGTCGCCGGGATCGGCGAGGGGGTCCGGGACGTGACGGTCGGCGACGGGGTCATGGTCGCCCTGCCGCACGGCGGGTTCGCGGAGGAGGTCGTGGCGCCGGCGACGAGCGTCTTCCGGCTCCCGGAGGGCATGGACTTCCGCACGGCCGCGGCCTTCCCGGTGGCCTACGGCACCGTCCACCTTGCCCTCGTACACCGCGCGCGTCTCCGGCGGGGGCAGGTCCTGCTCATGCACGGGGCCGGCGGCAACGTGGGCCGTGCGGCGGTCGAGGTCGGCAAATACCTCGGCGCGACCGTGCTGGCGACGTCGGGGAGCGAGCGGGGCCTGGAGGCCGCCCGGGAGCGCGGCGCGGACGGTCTCATCCGGTACGACCGCGAGGACGTCAGGGACAGGGTTCTGGAGATCACCGACGGCGGGGGCGCCGACGTGGTCCTGGACCCCGTGGGGGGAGACCTCTTCGACGCCTCGCTGCGCTGCGTCGCCTGGTAGGGGACGGTGCTCGTCATAGGGTTCGCGGCGGGCAGGATCCCGGAGGCCCCCGCCTGGCGGCTCCTGCTGAAGAGCGCCGCCGTGGTCGGGGTGGACTGGGGCGGCTACCTCAGGCGCGAGCCCGAGACCGTGCGGGCGGCCACCCGGGAGGCGCTGCGCATGTACGCCAAAGGGGCCCTGGACCCGACCCCCTCGCACGCCTTCGGGCTGGAGGAGGCCGCCCGGGTGCTCGAAGCGCAGGCCGCGCGCGAGCTACGGGGCAAGGCCGTGCTAACGATCGGCTGAGGCGTTCACGCCGTCGGCGAGGCGGCGCCTGAGGAGGTCGAAGGCGCGGTTGGCGGTGCGCTCCCGGATCGCCTCCCGCGAGCGACGCCAGGCGGAGAGGTCGAGCTTCTCGACGGCGGTTTCTCCGCCGCTGGCGAGCCCGACGTAGACGAGCCCGACGGGCTTCTCGTCCGTCCCGCCGTCCGGGCCGGCGATGCCCGTGACGGAGAGGGCGAAGTCCGAACCGGCGAGCTTGCGCGCCCCTTCCGCCATCGCCCTCGCGACGGGCTCGGAGACGGCGCCGTGTTCCACGAGCAGGTCGTGGGGGACGCCGAGCAGGTTTTCCTTGGACTCGTTCGAGTACGTCACGAGCCCCTCCGTGAAGAAGGCGGATGAGCCTGACATGTCGGTGAGGCGCTTGGCGAGGAGGCCGCCGGTGCAGCTCTCGGCGAGGGCCAGGGTGGCGCCCTCCTTCTTGAGGAGCTTCGCCAGGGCGCTCTCGATGGTCTCCGAGTCGACGCCGAAGTAGTACTCGCCGGCGCGAGAGAGGATCTCCTCGGCGACGGGCTCTATCTTCTCCTCGGCCTCCTCCGGCGTAGCGGCGCGAGCGGTAATGCGCAGCTTCACCTTGCCCTGGCTGGCGAGCGGGGCGACCGTCGGGTCGGAGGCGTCGAGGAGGTCCTGGACCTTCTCGGCGAGGGCCGACTCGCCGATCCCGGTAAAGTGCAGGATGCGCGAGACGATCGCGCCATCCGTCCGCTCCTTGACGAGCGGGGCGAGCGTCTCCTCGAACATCGCCTTCATCTCGCTCGGCACCCCGGGGAAGGTCGCGACGAGCGCGTCGTCGAGCTCCAGGAGGGCGCCCATCGCCGTGCCTAAAGGGTTAGGGATAAGCTCCGCGCCCTCGGGGAAGAAGGCCTGCTTGTAGTTCGAGGGGCTCGGGGTCCGGCCGAAGCGCCGGAACATCTCGTCCACGTGCTCGCGCGCCTCGGGCCTCTCGACCATCTCGCGGCCGGCGGCCAGCGCGAGGCACTCGTTCGTCAGGTCGTCGGAGGTCGGGCCGAGGCCGCCGGTCGTGATCACGAGGTCGGCGCGCGCGGCGGCCTCGAGGATCGCGGCGACGATGCGCTGCTGGTTGTCGCCGACCGTGGTGTGCCTGTAGATCGCGACGCCCAGGGGCGCGAGGTGGCTGCTGATCCAGGCGGTGTTGGTGTCCACGAGGTCCCCGAGAAGCATCTCGGTCCCGATGGTCACGATCTCCGCGCTCTTTATGGTCCCCGTCTTCGCCGCGGCTTCGGCGCTCGTGCTCTCGTTTTGCATCCCGTTATTCTACAATCCCATCCGTTATGAACGATGATCGCCTTTTAAAGGCCGCGACGGGTTATGCCCGCGAGCGCCTCTCCGACAAACGCTACGACCACACCCTGCGCGTCGCCGAGACCGCCGAACGCCTCGCCGGGCTGCACGGCCTCGACCCGGAGAAGGCACGGCTCGCGGGCCTCCTGCACGACCTCGCCAGGGAGACGGACGGCGAGGAGCTGCTCCGCATAGCGGCGAAGAACGGCGTGCCCGTCGGCGATCCGGAACACGAGAAGCCGAATCTCCTGCACGGCCCGGTGGCGGCGGTGGTCGCGCGGACGGAGCTCGGCGTGGAGGACGGGAACGTCCTCGAAGCAGTCCGGGTCCACACGACGGGGGCGCAGGGGATGGGGCCGCTGGCGCTCGTGGTCTTTGTGGCGGACAAGATCGAGCCCGGCCGCGAGGGCGAGTGGGTCGAGAGCCTGCGCGGGCTCGCGGAGAGGGACCTGAAGGAGGCGGCGAGGGCCTCGCTCGAATCTTCCATCTCCTACACCGAGGAGCGGGGGCGCGCGGTGCATCCGAGGAGCCGCGAGGCGCTCGCGTGGCTAGAAGGTCAGGGCTAGAAACCCGTCGAAGCTGCGGCCGATGGCGGGGTAGAGCTCGTAGAGCCCGTATCCGGTGGCGAGGACCGCGAGGGTAGCGACGACGAACTCGGAGGCCCCGCCGGAGCGGACGCCGCCGGGCAGGAGCCTGAAGGGCTTGCCCATCGGCCACAGGAGCGGGACGCCCCTGGTGTTCAGCGCGTCGGCGAAGAGGTGGGAGGCGTAGCCGGCGAGGAGGGCCCCGTAGAGGCCGGGGACTAGCGCGGCGAGCGGCGAGACGATGGCCGCGAAGATCAAGACCCCGAGCAGCGAGTGCGTCAGCGTCCGGTGGCCGACGGTGCGGAACAGCACGAACGAGAGCGCCCTCAGGCCCCAGCTCACGGGCCGCGCCAGCCCGTCCAGGACGGGGCTCTTCGTGCGGCTCAGGCCGTTGCCGAGGCGGCTGCGGGGGTTGTCGACGTCCGGGATCCAGGCCGCGACCGCCGCCGCGGGGTAGGCGTAGAGGGCGGGCTCTTCTCCCGCGAAGAGCGAGGCCCCGACGAGGGCCGCTATGCCGAAGACGGCGTGCGTGGTCGCGTTCATCGAGGCGGCAGTTTAGCAAAGGGAAGAGAAGCCGCTGTCGAGGTCGAAGCTCGCGCGGCGGCGAGCGTCCGAGCGGACTACGTTACCCGGGGCGGTCGGCGGCGCAAGCAGAGACGATCTTCTTCATCGCCTCCGTGGAGTCGCGCGCGAAGCGTCTCTGCAGGAGGCGCGCGAACGGGTAGCCGATCCACGCTAGCGGGTGGTTCGGGCGGGAGAACGCGAAGACGCTGTAGGAGACGGCGCCGCTCCTGCGGTCGTGCTCGACGACGAAGCGCTCCTCCCCGCGCTCGGCGTGGCCGGGGAGCGTCCCGTAGGCGAAGCCGAACCGCTCCACGTCGCCGCTCTCCTGCACGAGGTAGACGATCCGGGCGGGGTTGAGGGACCAGAACCCGGCGTGGCTCGCGAGCACGCCGACCGTCGCGCCGACCTCTACCGGGGCGTCGTCGGGGCGGACGCCCACCCAGCCCAGGCCGAACTGCCGCCACGAGCGCAGGGCATCCTTCGCGCGCCCGTAGGCCTCCTCGCCCTCCCCGAGCCCCACGCGGTAGCGGTCCACTACGTAACCCTTCGGCGCATCGCCTCGCGTGGCTCCGACCCGCTCGTAGGAGAACGGGAGGTTCTTCTGCGAGGAGACGAAGCGTTCGATCTCCGCCTCCGACGGCTTCCTGGGCAGGAACACGGTCCGGGGCCTACCGATCCCGCCCGGCGAGGTTCAAGAGAACACCCTTTCGAGGCGACGGGAGATGCGCGCCCAGTGCGAGCCGTGCCAGAAGACGCGCCCGCAGCTCCGGCAGCGCCAGAACTCCCTCCGCTCCCGGGCGACGCCGGGGGGGACGCGGCCGGCGACGGCCTCCGGGGGGACGGTCTCCAGCTCGCCGTTGCACTCCATGCAGCGGGAGGGGCGCGGCTCCAGCTCGAACCTCTCGATCACCACGCGGAGCTGCTCCTCCACGGGGAGGTGCGGCAGGAGGAGCAGCTCCAGTCGTCCGTCCCTGACCGGCGCCCGCTCCAGAAAGCCCCGATCCCCCGTGAGCATCACGCGCCCCTCCCTCAGGGCCCTCTCCGTGAGCGCGCGGTCGTCGATGTTCGTTCCCTCCCGGGCGTAGTACGTATCGTAGCCCGCGGCGCGCAGCCACCTGGCGAGGCCCCCGAGCATCGCGTCGCAGAGGAACTCCATCGGCTACCCCGTCCCCGAGGAGCCGAAGCCGCCCTCTCCCCTGCCGTCGGCGCTCTCCTCGAGGGTCTCGGCCTCGACGAAGAGCGCCTCTGCCGCACGCACGAGGACGAGCTGGGCGATCCTCATCCCCGGCACGACCTCGAAGGTCTCCGCGCGGTCGTGGTTTATGAGGGGGACCTTGAGCTCGCCGCGGTAGCCGGGATCTACAAGCCCCGGCGCGTTCACGAGCGAGACGCCGTGGCAGACCGAGAGCCCGCTCCGGGGCAGCACGAGCCCCGCGTACCCCTCGGGAACGACGACCGCCACCCCCGTCCCGACCACGGCCCGCTCGCCTGGGCCGAGCGTCGCCCCTTCGGCGGCGGCGAGGTCGTAGCCCGCGTCCCCGGCGTAGGCCCGCGAGGGCGTTTGGGCGTCGGGCTTGAGCTTGCGGAAGGAGATTTTCAGGGGCTGATCCCGGTTCATCGCGAGCATGGTAGCACCCCGGGACGCCGCTCCTCCGTGGGCTCCGACACGGGCAAGGGCGGGGGGCCGAAGTGCTATTCTTAGGGTATGAGCGAGAAGAAACAGCGTTACCTGGTCACCTCCGCGCTGCCCTACGCCAACGGCCCGTTGCACATCGGGCACATGGCCGGGGCGTACCTCCCGCGGACGTCTTCGTGCGGTACCTCCGGATGCGGGGGAGGACGTGGTCTTTGTCGGCGGCACCGACGAGCACGGCGTCCCCATCACCCTAACGGCCGAGCGAGAGGGGAAGACGCCCCGCGAGGTGGTGGACCACTGGTACGCGCACATGAAGGAGACCTTCGATCGCTTCGGCGTCTCCTTCGACAACTTCTCGCGCACCTCGACGCCGCTGCACGCCGCGAACACCCAGCTCTTCTACGAGAAGCTAAAAGAGGGCGGCTACGTCTCGGAGGCCGAGTCCAAGCAGATGTACAGCCCGACGGAGGGCCGTTTCCTCCCCGACCGCTACGTCGAGGGGACGTGCCCGGTCTGCGGCTACAAGGAGGCGCGTGGGGATCAGTGCGACAACTGCGGCTCGTGGTACGAGGCGTACGAGCTTATAGAGCCTCATTCGAAGATCACGGGCGGGCCGGTCGAGGTCAGGGAGACGACGCACCTCTACCTCGACCTCCCGAAGTTCACCGACCGGCTCAAGGCCTGGGTCTCGGGCCAGGACCACTGGCGCGACTCGGTCAGGAACTTCGTGCTCGGCATGATCGGGGGCGGGTTGGAGCGGCGCCCGATCACCCGCGACATCGCGTGGGGGGTTCCCGTCCCCGAGCCCGGCTTCGAGGACAAGCGCTTCTACGTCTGGTTCGACGCCCCCATCGGCTACGTCTCCTCCACGATGGAGTGGGCGGAGAACGTGGGCGAGCCCGACCGCTGGCGCGAGTACTGGCAGGAAGGGGACACCAAGCTCGTCCACTTTATCGGCAAGGACAACACGGTCTTCCACGCCGTGGTGTGGCCGGCGATGCTCATGGGCGTCGGCGAGGGCGGAGACGAGCCGTACGTCCTCCCCTACGACGTCGCGGCGAACGAGTTCATGAACCTGGAAGTGGTCGTGGACGGCGAGCCGCGCGCGATGCAGATGTCCACGAGCCGCAACCTCGCCGTCTGGCTGCACGAGGCCCTGGACAGGTTCCCGGCCGACCTCCTGCGCTTCTACCTCGCCTCCATCCTGCCGGAGACCGGAGACGTGGTCTTCTCGTGGCGCGAGTTCCAGAGCCGGGTGAACTCCGATCTGATCGGCACCCTCGGCAACTACGTCAACCGCACCCTCTCGTTCACCGAGAAGTACTTCGACGGCTCGCTCCCCCGCCCGGAGAACCTCTCCGACGAGGCCCGGGAGGTCTTCGAGGACTTCAAGGAGTTGGAGGCGCGCTACGAGCGCCGGATGTACGCGCAGCGGCCGCGCGACGCCTTCGGGAGCTTCTCGCGATGGGGCGGCGCGCCAACCGCTTCTTCGACGCCGCGGCCCCTGGAAGAGCCGCAAGGAGGACCCGGACGAGGCCCGCGCCGCCCTCTACGCCTGCGCGGTCCTGCTCGGCTCTATCGCCTACCACGCCTCGCCCTACGTCCCCGAAGCGATGGAGACGCTCCGGGGCTTCTTCGACGGCCCGATCACCCGCGTCTCGGACCTCGACCCGCTCCCCGAGGCCTACGGCGTCTCGGGCGCCAAGCCCCTCTTCAGGAAGGTCGAGGACGGCGAGGTGGAGGCCGCCGAGGGGAAGCTGGCGAGCGCGGCCAGGGCCTAGGAGGAGGCCCTCCCCGAATACGTCCCCTTCCGCCCGCCGTCCACGCGGGTAGAGAGGACGAGGATCGCCAGCCCGGCGACGGCGATGGTGCCGAGGGCCGCCCGCAGCCCGAAGACCTCCGCGAGCCCGCCGACGATCACGGGCCCGAGCAGAAACCCGCCGTAGCCCAAGGTCGTGACGACCGAGATTGCCGCCCCCGCGCGCTCCGGCGCGAGGTCCCCCGCGACGGAGAAGGCGATCGGCACCACGGCGGAGAGGGCGACCCCGACCAGGAGGAACCCCAGGACGACGAGGGCGGGCTCCGTGGTCGCGAGCGCCAGCGCCATGCCCGCCGCCGTGAGGAGACCGGCGCCCGCCAGCGTGCGGCGGTTGCCCAGCCTGTTCACCGTCCAGGCGGCCCCGAGGCGGCCCGCGGCCATCGCGGCGTGGAAGACGGCGACGCCCGAGGCGCCGAGGAGCGCGGGGAGGGCGAGCCCATCGCGCAGGTAGATCCCGGACCAGTGCTCCATCTCCCCCTCGGAGAGGAGGCCAAGGGTGGCGATCGAGGCGACGAGCAGGAGCGGCAGGTTGGAGAGCAGCCCGCGCGCGGGCTCGTCCCCTTCGCGTGAAGGCGCCTCCGAAGCTACCGGACGGGTCGCGGCCACCCCGAGGAGCGCGGCCAGGAGGGGCAGGAGGACCAGCCCGTAGACCTGCCGGTACCCCACGCCGGCCGAGAGCAGCGCCCCCGCCGCCAGCGCGCCCGCCACGCCGCCGCCGCTAAAGGCCGCGTGGAAGAGCGACATGATGCGGCGGCCCGAGGCCCTCTCGAGGTCCACGGCCGCCGCGTTGATCCCGACGTCGTAGAGCCCCGAGGCGCCGTATAGGACCATCAGGACCGCGATGAGCGCCCCGTAGCCGTCGGCGAAGGCGAGGCCCGCTATCCCCAGCCCCAGGACTCCACCCGACGCCAGCAAGAAGGGGCGCCGCCCGACCGCATCCACCGTTCTGCCGAGCAGGGCCATGGCGGCGATGGACGAGGCCGCCCCGGCGAAGAGCGCGAGCCCTAGAGGGCCGGGCGAGAGGCCCAGGGAGCGGCTGAGGTCGGTCAGGAGGACGGCGAAGGAGCCCCAGAAGACGCCCAGGAAGACGAACGCCCCCAGCGTGGCCGCCAGGGGCTTCCGTATGCGGGCCGCGGCTGGGGGGCCGCTACTCGGTCTCGTAGCCCTTCTCCCGCCAGGCGTTTATCCCGCCGTCCATGTTGGCGACGTTCGTGTAGCCCATCTCCTTGAGCGCCTTCGCCGCCAGCGCCGCCCGGCCGCCCACCGCGCAGTGGACCACTATCCGGGCGTCCCTGTCCGGGAGCTCGTCGGCGGCCTTGTACTCCAGCATGCCGCGCGGGATAAACTTCGCCCCCTTGATGTGGCCCGCCTCCCACTCGTCCTGCTCGCGGACGTCCACCACGGTGACGTCCTCCCCGGACTCGAGCGCGCCGTGGACCGCGTCCGCGTCGGTCTGCTCCGTCTCGGCCTTCGCCTCGGCGACCATCTCCTGGTAGCTTTTCGCCACGCTCACCCTCCCACTAGGGACCTATGACGCCGTCATGGTAGCACCGCCGCTGCACGGAAAAGCCCCTCACGGGAAGCGAGGCGCAGCATCCGGTCGCGTGCGTCGTAACGGGGACCGGGAGCGTCCACGCGCGGGCGCAGCAGACGCACGGGACGCCCGGGGAGGCTCCGGCCCCCGGAGGCGCGGCGTGCTCCGCCGCCGCAAGCACGGTCCCCGCTATCGCCGCTCGAGGATCGGCCGGTCGCGTCTCCACGGGTAGCGTGTAGATGCTTGCACCGTGTACGCGTACGGGCCGGGGTAGCATCAAGGAGACACGTCTACGGCACAGGTCCCGACGGGCGAAGCCCGAAGAAGATCGGGGCGGGCTGGATCACTGGAGGGAGAGGTTTGGCGGACTACGATCTGTTGGTCATCGGGGGCGGCACGGCGGGGCTCGTCGCGGCGGCGGGCGGCGCGTCGCTCGGAGCCAAGGTCGCGCTGGTCGAGCGGGACAAGCTCGGGGGCGAGTGCCTCAACTACGGGTGCGTCCCGACGAAGGCCCTGATCCGCAGCGCCAAGGTCGCCTCCCTCATGAGGAGGGCGCCGGAGTTCGGCGTCCGTCCCGTCCCGGTCGAGGTGGACTTCCCCGCGGTGATGCGAAGGATGCGCGCCGCGATGGAGGAGGCCGGCGAGCGCGACAGCCCCGAGCGCTTCCGCTCCCTCGGCGTGGACGTCAAGCTGGGCGAGGAGGCCACCTTCGTCTCCCCGCGCGAGGTCTCCGTGGGTGGCCGTCTCCTGAGCGCGCGCAGTGCCATCGTCGCGACCGGCTCGCACGCCAAGCCGCCCCCCGTCGAGGGGCTCCGGGAGGCCGGCTACCTCGATAACGTCAGCGTGCTGGGGCTTCAGAGGCTTCCCGCCTCGATGGTCATCGTCGGCGCGGGACCGATCGGGACGGAGTTCGCGCAGATGTTCGCCCGCTTCGGCTGCCGGGTGGAGTTGATCTGCTCGGGGGACAACCCACTCCCCATCGAGGAGCCGGAGGTCGGGGGGGCCGTGGTCCGGGCCCTCGCCGCCGATGGCGTCAACCTGCACCGGGGCTACCGCGCGGTCTCCGCGCGCCGCGAGGACGGGGAGAGGGTCGTCGTCGCCCGCAACGAGACCGGGGAGGAGGTCGAGCTGCGCGGCGAGGAGATCCTGGTCGCCGCCGGCCGCGCCCCGACGGTGGACGGTCTGGGGCTCGAGAACGCGGGCGTGGAGGTCGGCAAGGAGGGCCTGGTCGTGGACGAGCGCCTCCAGACCACCGCGGAGGGGATCTACGCGGCCGGGGACATCACCGGCGGCCCACGCTTCACCCACGCCGCCGAGTACATGGCGCGCATCGCGTTGCAGAACGCCCTCTTCCCCATCAAGGGCAAGACGGACTTCTCGACCGTGCCTTGGACCACCTTCACCGACCCCGAGGTCGCGAGGGTCGGCCTCACGGAGAGCGAGGCCAGGGAGAAACACGACGGCGTGGAGACCTACACCCACGACCTCCCCGACCTCGACCGGGCCATCGTCGACGGCGAAGGGAACGGGTTCTTCAAGATCGTGACCGGCAGGCGCGGCAGGATCCTCGGCGGCCACGCCGTCGCCCCCGACGCGGGAGACGTCATAGCCGAGGTCGTCCTCGCGATGCGAAAAGGCCTCCCCATAACCGACCTCTCCCGGACCGTCCACGTCTACCCCACGATCTCCGAGGGCGTGAAGGGCGCCGCCGACAGCTACTACCGCAGGAAGCTCTTCGGCGGTCGCGCCAGAAAAGCCCTCGGCGCCTACTTCACCGTACGCCGCCTCGTGGACGACCGGCGCCGGAAAGGGAGCAAAGTCTAGAGAGGGGACCGCGGCGATCCCGAACGCGACGGTTCTGGCGACGGACCAGGCGTCTCGCCGGGCCTCGGCCCGCCGCGGAAGGCAGACGCCGAACGGCCGAAGCGTAGGCGAGCGGGCAGGGACGTTCGCCCCGCCCGCATACAGTCGAGGCTTACGCCTTCCTGTGCTTCGTCGTCACCTTGTGGGTACCGTCGGGGAGGGTCTGCAGCTTGTAGTCGCCGAAGAGGATCGGGTCGGCCGTCACGAGGCAGAGGAAGAGCCTGACGGCGAGGTTGCGGATCTCGCTCTCGGCGTGCTCGTCGGCGCGCATCTCGATGATGTGCCTGAGCGCCCTGACGTTCCCCGTGAACACCATCGGCGCCTCGGTCTCGTTGGGCAGCAGCGACCGCGCCGTCTGCTGGACCTTCTTGCGCGCGTCGGTCGCGGCGTCCGCTTCGAGCAGCGCCGCCCCCTGACCCTGCCTCTCCAGGAGCCTCCCCGCCATCGCCTCGTATCCCGCCGCCGCCCCGTCGATTCGCTCCTCGAAGAGCCGGTGCAGCTCGGCGTCCGCCGCGTACTCCGGCCGCTCCACGAACCGCAACACGGAGCCGGAGACGTAGCGCTGCGAGACCTGCGAGATCCCGACCCCCGCCCTGTGTCGCACCAGCTCGTGCGTGACGCTCCGGCTGATCCCGTAGAGCAGGAAGCTGAAGCTCGCGTGCTCCAGCACGCTCCCGTGCCCGGCCGACGTCAGCCGCTCGAAGTAAGAAGCCGCGTTCTCGTTCGTGGTCCTGCGCGGTCCGAACGACGCGTAACACAGCTGCCCCGCCGTCTTGCAGAGCTGCGAGGAGTCGGGGAGAGCCGTCGGGTCATCGACGTAGCCGGGGAAGCCCAGAGAAGAGTCGAAGCCGTCCAGAAAGCCCCCGAGGCCCCGCACGTTGGTCTGCGGCCTCGCCAGCAAGACGACGCCGGGCTCCCTCAGATAAGCCGTGCCACCGCCCGTCCGATGGACCGCCGAGTGGATGGCCGGGAACCCGTCCGCCACGCTCCCGCCCAGCTCATCGAACAACCCCGAAATACGACCCCGCTCGATGGTCTCCAAAAGTCTCCCTTCTCCGCACGACTCGATGGCAAGGGTAGCGCATCTGGATCGAGCAGTCTGCCCAAAAATCTACGCGAACCCGCGGTCGAGCAACGTATCAGCCGCGGGTCACGGCGTAGACGCCAGGTTCTCCGAGGTATTCCGGCCGTTCCCGCCCAGAGAGCCCTCCGTGGAAGGCCGAAGATCCACATCATCCTCGCAAAGCTGGAGGCCCCTCCCGTCGCTCTACGGGGAGGGGCCTCCGGGCCGCGAGCCGGGCTTTTTCGGCGGGTATCGCTCTAGACGGCCTCGGAGAGGGCCCGCCTGAGGGTGCCGGCGTAGCGGCCGGTGCGGATGGTCCTGAGCGCCTTGATCTCGACCTGCCGCGCCCGCTCCTGCGAGATGCCCAGGGCCTCGGAGACCTCGCGCAGGGTGCGGATCTTGCTGCCGTCCAGGCCGTGGCGCATCTCGAGCACGCGGGCCTCGCGCTCCGGCAGGGCGGAGACCGCCTCCTTGAGGGTCCCCTCCCACTGGCCGATCTCGATCCTGGCGTAGTCGTCGCCGGCCCGCTCGTCGGGGAGGAGGTCGCCCATCTCGGCGCCGTCCTCCGCCCCTATGCGGGCGTTCGTGCTCCCTACCGGCTGGCCGACCTCGCGCAGGCGCCGGGCCTCCTCCTGCTTGATGCCCAGCCGCTGGGCCAGCTCCTCCTCGGTCGCGTCGCGGCCGAGCTCGACGCTGAGGGCGGCCTCGGCGCGCCGGAGGCGGAAGAGGGCGTCGACGACGTGGGCCGGCAGCCGCACCGGGCGCGCGTGGTCCGCGATCGCGCGCGTGATGCCCTGGCGGATCCACCACGTCGCGTACGTCGAGAAGCGGTTGCCCAGCTCGGGGTCGAAGCGCTCGACGGCCTTGATCAGGCCGGCGTTCCCCTCCTGGATCAGGTCCTCGAACGACACCCCGCGCCCCCGGTACTTCTTGGCGATGGAGATGACGAGCCTCAGGTTGGACTCGATGAGCCGCGCCCGCGCGGCAAAGTCCCCCTCCCGGACCCGCCGGCTGAGGTCGCGCTCCTCCGAAGCGTCGAGCAACCGCCCGCCCCGTATCTGGTTCAGGTACTGCGTAAGGGTGTCCTCAGCCATCTTCCTCTCCCCTCTCTCCCTACCGGCCCGCAGCGTCCCGCTACGCCGCCGGATGCTTCCCCCGGGCTGGACCGCCACCCGCGGCCCCCGTGCGTCACGAACCGCCCCAGCACGCGATCGTCGAGGCTGCTCGTCACGACCCAGCTCTCGCCGCAAACACGGCACTCGAGCCCCAGAATCCTCCGCTCGTCCGGCCCCCGCCCGGCCTCGCCAGGATCTCCTCCTTCAACGACCCCAGGCAGCAGACCGGCAAGCCCCGGACGTAGACCTCGTCCTCCGGCCTCCCCGCCGGCGCCAGCGTCGTGTCCGGCCTGAGGGCCTCCTTCTTGCGCGCCACCTTAAGCGGCCCCTTCCTCTCCCCTCGCCCGCCCGCTCGACGAACGCGCACTCCTCGGGCTCGAACGGGAGCGGCGCCTGCCACGACGCCCCGCACGACGGGCACTCGAAGGAGTCGTCGGCCCCCAGGCGGTCCTCTGGCAGCAGGCCGGCATGTCCATCTCGTAGAGCGTCTCGTCGCCGAGAGCGGCCACCCACATGCGTCCCACTACGCGGCCCTCCCGGAGAGCCGTCCGATCCACTCGCTCGCCTCGCCCCGCGTGAGCTCGGAGACGGGCTTGCCGACCATGTTCTCGAACTTCGGGAGGCCGTCCTCGACGACGTCCGCTATGAGCGCCTCGAGGTAGTTGAGCTGCTTGCGAGTCGCCGGCAGCGACTCCTTGGACACCTCGCCGCCCTGCGCGACCGCTCCCCCGGACTGAGGAGCACCCTCGGCCCTCCCGGCCTCCGGCCTCGCGCCCCTGCGCGACTCGTAGGACGGCTCGGGATCGTCCCCGAGCTCCTCGATGGAGGCGACGCCGACGTTGATCGCGTCGCGAAGAGCGCGCGCCTTTGCCCGCGTCTCGGCCATCCTGATGATGTGCGGCGCGATCATGCGCCCGACGTTCTGCGGGCTCGCGTCGCCTATCCCCGTGAACTTCCCGTCCTCCGTCCGCACGACGGCCCGCGCGATCGCAAGCTCGCCGTTCTCGGCCGTCGGCACCTGCAACAACTCGGTCTCGATGCTCCTCAAGCCCCGCGTGTGCGCCTCCTCCAGAAGCCCCGCGTACAGCACGAACCGCTTGCCCTGACGCTCGATCATGTACTCTTCGCGCATCCCGCTATACCTCCTCCGGCGCACGTACACCGGCTCCGCTATCTTCACTGAAATGAGTGAGAATAAGGGCAAAAATAGAAGCCATCTCAGGCGATCCCCTCGTAGGAGTACTGGCGGCCACCGGGGGCGGCGGTGTTCTTGGTGCGGTGGATCAGGCCGAGCTTCACGAGCCGGGTCGCCCTGTTGTTCATGGCGGTGTGGTTGAGCCCGAGCTTGGCCGCGAGGTCCGCGTTCGTGATCGAACCGGCCTCGTAGATCGCGCGCAGCGTCTCCACGAGGTGCTCCGGCACGTCGCCCACGATCCCGGGGCTCGCCCCTACCTCGTCCACCCTCACCATGGCCAGCGAGCGCTGCCTGAGGGACGCCTCGACGTTCTCCAGCAGCTCCCGATCCTCCTCGACCAGCGCCACGCGCCGGTCCCCGTACTCCCCGGACGCTACCCGGGAGACGAGCACGCCCACGGCCTCGTCCGCGAACGAGTAGTCCATGAGCTCCACGCCCCGCGTGTCCACGTACAACACGCCACCCACCGGCAACCCCTCCAGGACCTCCGCGAGCGCCTCTCGCACCCGGCGGCCCGTCCCACGGGTCACCATCAGCTTGCCGCCCGCCTCCCCGGACGCCACGTCGTAGACCGCGTACGGCCTCTGATCAGCCAACGTTTCCGCTCTCACTGTCTTCAGTGAACTCATATGTGGAGATTATAAAGGGTGTCCGGAGCAAACGCAACATGAAATTTCGGCAATTCACCCGTCGGATTATCCCCTATATGCGTGGGCTCGCCACGCGGGGTTTGCGCACCGGGGCGCCTCGTCCGGGGGGGCGGTTCACGAGGCGGGCTCTTCGGGGGCCTTCCTGGGGAGGGAGACCCTGACGAAGGTGCCGGGGAACCGGGGGACGTTGCGGGAGTTCGTCCGGTCGCCGTAGAAGGTGACGCGGCCGGAGCCGGAGCGCAGGGAGAGGGAGCCGCCGGCGCGGGCGGCGATTTGGCCGACCACCGCGAGGCCGCCGCCGCGCCCGATCTCGCCGGTCCCCGTCACCCCCATCTTGAGGGCGTGGCGCAGGGCTTCGTTGTCCGTCTCCGTGAACTCGGCGTATTGAGGGTTGCGCGAGAGCGTCTCCCGCACGCCGACGCCTCCGTCGGCGATGGCGACGAGCACCTCCTCGCCCTTGCCGCGACCCCCGCTCACGATGTGCTGGTAGGCCTGGACCGCGGCGTAGGCGCCGAACGGGGAGTGGCCGTGCTCGACGGCGTTCGCGCAGATCTCGGAGAGGGTGGCGCAGATCGCGGCCCGCTCCCGCAGGAGGTAGCCCCGATTCTCCAGGATCTCCGAGATGCGGTTTATGATCCCCGGGATCTCGTCCTCCGAATGGAAGTTTATGAGCTCCTGGAGCGTCCCCGGGTTGCCGCGCCGCCGCTCTTCGAGGGCCGCCACGTCCACGTTCGTCTCCACCCGGTGGCCGAAGATCCTGAAAAAATCCATCCGCTCCAGGTACGCCGCCACGTTGTGGCCCGGTATCCTCACCCCGACGAGACGGGAGCGCGAGATCAGGAACTCCAGCAGCGCCGCCAGCCCGCAGAGCCCGGCCGGCTCCACGAACTCGACCGGCCGCAGGTCCAGCACGACCGACCCGCCGCTCACCCCCTCCGCCCCCTCGAAGGCGGGGTCCAGGCTCCCCAGGGTCAGGATGCCGCGCATCGCGCCCCGCCGTCGGATGTCCAGCTCGAGCTTCGTCGCCGTCATGCCTGTATTGTAAGCAAGATACCCACCGCCGCGTCCTTCGGCGCCCTCCTCGCGATTCCTGGTGTTCGCGGAACCCATGGTAGCGGCGCGCGGGCGGCGCTCGCCGGGTTCTCTACCGGTCGTCCCAGCGGCGCTCGTAGAAGAGCTCGGTGTAGCGCTTGTTGTCGAAGCGGCTGATGATGGAGCCGTCGCCGCTCTCCTTGAAGCCGAGCTTCTCGAAGACGCGCTGCATCCTCACGTTGTGGGCGAGCGTGGAGCCGCGCACGGTCTTGAGCCCCATGGTGTCGAAGCAGTAGGAGAGGAGGAGCTCCACGGCCTCGGCGCCGTGCCCGTGGCCCCTCAGGTCGTCTCGCCCGATCTTGATGCCGAGCTCGCAGCCCCCGTTCCGGAAGTCGTACAGGGTCGCCATGCCGATCGGCTCGTCCCCGTCCGTCCTCGACTCGATTATAAAGGTCTTGACGGACGAATCCTTCCAGCGCGAGAGGTAGTCGCGGCGGGCCGCTTCGAGTGACAGCTTGATCGGGGCCGCCCGTTCCAGGCGGCGAGCTCGGGGTCGCGGTCCCACTCGTAGGCGGCCTCCACGTCCGACTCGCGCGGGGGCCTCAAGACCACCGTCTCCCCCTCAAGACATCGAGCTCTTCGGCGCGTATGGGCTCGCTCCTTCCGACGCTTCCGTGCGCGGGGCTCCTCGCCGGGTCACGAAAGTATAGATCGTTCCTCGTATAGAATACCCCCACGGGGGAGACTGTAGTCCGGCGGACGCGGGTCGGGGCGGTCGGTGACGAGCAGCACGGTTGGGGAGAACTTCTGGGGCTCTAAGGGCAGGATCCGGGACGGCGTCTGGGGCGACGTCCCCGTGGACAAGGCCGTTCGCACCCTCCTCGAGACCTCCGCAATGACGCGCCTGAAAGGCGTAAGCTCTCTCGGCTTCGCCCACTTCGCCTTCCCCGCCGCCCGGCACACGGGCTTCGACCACGCCGTCGGCGTCTACCACCTCACCCGCCTCACCCTCAAGAGGATCACGGACTCCGGCGCCTACCTGGAGGACCGCGACGTCCGGGGCTCCCTCGCCGCCGCCCTCCTGCTGGACGTGGGCAGGTACCCTCACCCCTGGGCCGTCGAGGGCATAGCCCTCCCGGGCATAGCCCACCGCGACGCGGAGACCCGGCGCATCATCGAGGAGACCGAGGTGGCCGAGGTCCTCCGCGAGACCTGGAACCTGGAGCCCCACAACGTCTTCCGCCTGGTCGCGCAAGGAGGCGACGGGTCCGATGCGGGCTCCGGTATCGGGACGCCCCTGCGGGACCTCACGCCTACCGAGCACCTCGTCCGGGACCTGCTCTCGGGCGCCCTGGACCTCGCGGCGCTCGACGGCCTGGTGCGCGACACCCGCGGGGCCAAGCTCCCCTTCGGCAACATGGACGTCGAGGCGCTCATCAGCTCCTTGCGCATCGTGGGGCAGGACAACCGCGCCGTTCTCGCCCTCGACGAGTCCGGGGTCGGGCACCTCCAGGCCCTCGTCTTCGCCCGCTACCTCATGCACTACAACGTCTACGGTCACCACGCCCTGCGCGTCCCGACCGCCATGTTTCTCCGGGCGGTCCAGGACGCCGTGCAGGCCGGCGAGATCTCGGCCGAAGAGCTCGTCCGCCAGGACGACGCCGGGGCGCTCGCCCTCGTCTCCGGCTCCGCCGAGCCCGGCGGCTCCTCCGCCACCCTCGTCAGGCGCCTCACCGAGCGCCGCCCGTACAGGCGAGCCCTGGAGCTCGACGAGCGCCACCCGAGCTACGCCTCCCTGATCCGCCTGCGCGACGACGCCTCCTGGCGGCGCAGGGTAGAGGAGGCCTGGGCCCGCTACCTCACCCGCTACCGAAAAGGCGTCGCCGGACCCTTCGACATCCTCATCGACCTCCCGGAGAACAAACGCTTCAGCGTGGGGCTGCGCGTGATCCTGCGCTCCCCCGGCCTCACGTACGGCGAGCGCAACCCGGTAACCTGGCAGGGCGTCTCGGGCCTCTCCGAGGAGGACATGCTCCGCTACCACGCCCCCCTCCACCGGGTCCGCATCGCGACCGCAACCGACGACCTCGCAACCTCCGTCCGCCGCCACGCCGACGAGCTCTTCACCATCGCGGAGGAAGTGGGGTAATGATCGCGGGCAGAAGAAAAGGGCCGGTGTCGATAGGAGGAAACCCTCTTCCGGCCCTTAGCGGTACTCGGACGAGTTCCGCTTTGTGCCGGTCATTATAAAGGACGGCGCCACCCCGTGCAAACTATCGAGGGAGCATGGCCCGGCGTGCACGCAAGCGCGTGAGGTTTCTAGAAGGTAGGAGCTCCCGGTGCCGGCTGCAAAAACCCGATATCGTTCACAACGAAGACTCAGAATCGAGGGCTCGGAGCGCTCATCGAAGCGGGGAATGGGTAATACTAGAGTGAACAGTTCGATGACCTAGCACGGAGTAACGGGTGTTTTTTCTAACCTACGCAAGCACGGCCACACAGGACCTATCGAAGGCCGACCTCAACGAGTTGCTGGCACAGTGCCGCAAGAACAACGCCGATCTGGGCGTCACGGGGATGCTGCTCTACAAAGACGGCAACTTCATGCAGGTCCTCGAAGGCGAGGAGAGCACTGTCCGCTCGCTCTACGCGAAGATCGGCGGCGACCCGCGGCACAAGGGCGAGATCCTGCTGCAACAGGGCACCCTCGAGGAGCGGCAGTTCCCCGGCTGGTCCATGGGATACCGGGACCTCGACTCCCATGAGGCAAGCTCCATCCCCGAATACAGCGAGTTCCTGAACACGCCCCTGACCGGCGAGGAGTTCTCCGCGAACCCCAGCCGCTCCCAGAAGCTCCTACTCTCCTTCAAGAGGAACATGTAAAGCCGTATCTCCGACCTCGGCACGGGCCCCGATGGGCGAAGGAGACGTCGCAACCCCGAGCCCGAGTGCTATAATCCTCGCCGTACGGGCCGCTAGCTCAATTGGCAGAGCAAAAGACTCTTAATCTTTAGGTTCCAGGTTCGAGTCCTGGGCGGCTCACTCGAAAAGGCCCCGCAAAACGCGGGGCTTTCGCTTTCCCGCCGGTCCGGCTTTCCGGCCCCGACCCCACCCTTGACCCCTACGGGGTCCTCCCGAGGGCGTCCCCGAACCTGCCGAAGGACTCCCTGAGGTAGCGCGAGGAGAGGTTGCTGTAGGTGTCGAGGGTGGTCTTTATGGACGAGTGCCCGAGTATTTTTTGCATGACCTCGGAGGACTCCCCCGACTCGACCCAGAGCGTCGCGAAGGAGTGCCTGAGGTCTTAGGGGCATGAGCGGGAGCCCCCCCCCTTTTGAGGAGCGGCTTGAAGTGCTGGCGGTTGAGGTTCGTATGGTCTATGGCGGTGCCGCCCTTCGAGGGGAAGACGAGGTCGCGGTGCTTCGGCAGCCCCTCCCACGCCTCGGCGTGGCGTGCGCGCTCCTCGAGGTAGCGGGAGCGGTGCACCTTGAGGGCGGCCGCGGCCTCCGGCAGGAGGGCGACGGAGCGGCCCTTGCCCGTCTTCGTGGTCTCGCGCATGTACGCCCCGGTCAGGGTGGCGGACCAGGAGCGACGGATGAGGAGCTCGCCGTCGGTCCCGGGGTCGTTCAGCCTGACATCCTGCCACTCGACGCCGAGGATCTCGCCGGGCCTCGGGCCGGCCAGGCACCACACGATCCACAAGGCCTCGAGTCGCTCGCCGTTCGCGGCCCCGAAAAAGGCCTCCTGGTCGGTGAGGGCCAGGGTGGGCCGCTCCTTCTTTTCGGCGCGCGGCGGCTCGGCGTCGCGGGCGGTTGACCGGCAGGAGACCCTGCGCCGAAGTTAACCCGCGCTTCACCGGCCTGAAACACGCGGGGGGCCGGCCGGCGTATGGTGGGCGTCCAGGAGCAGGGGGGTCAGGGGCGCCCGACCGTCGGGACGCTGCCCGCGCCCCTCGAGGCGGAACGAGGAGGAGCGATGGGGAAGACGCGCGAGGCGGGAGAGGCGGGGGCCACGCTGCGGATGCGGGTACTGGCGGCCGTGGTGGCGGCGGTGTTCTTGGCGCTGTGGGCGCCGGAGCCCGCGCTGGCGAGGAACATCACGAGCAGCGGCGGTCCCAACGGGCCGTGCGGGCCCAACAGCTCGGTCGTGCTCAAGCTCAAGTACAAGGGCGACGCCAGCATCTCCTACATGAACCGCGACGGCACGTACCGCCTCATCCCCCTGCCCACCCACTACTTCTCCTTCCCGGAGACGTTCCGCACGAACCAGGACGGCCTGGAGTGGTGGAGGCTGCGGGTCGTCACCGACTGGGGCTGGGTGAGCGACATGGGCTCCTACGGCTACTGCGACTGACGCGCCGTCGGCGCGGCCCATGGCGACTTAGCCGGTGCGGCTGCCGACGTCGCTCGAGGTAGGGCGATCGTCCGGACAGTCCGAGTTTTTGGGCCGGGGTCCTTCGGGGCTCCGGCCCTTTCGCGCACCACGAGACGCGTAGAATGGGCGCGAGATGAGCGAGCCGCGCCCCCACCTTAAAACCCTGGAGGAGATCGAGCCGACGTGCGTGCCCGGCCTCGTGGAGGTCCTCCGCACCGAGGGGATCGAGGGCGTCCGGTACGCTCCGTGGGACGCGACCTGCTGGCCGGTTGAGCGCCCGCCGACAAGAGGCGGCCCCCTCGGCGCGCCCGGGGCGGGGACCAGGAAGGCGCCTCGGGCGCGGTCAGGCCCCTTCGGTAGCGGAGCCTTCCACCCGGCCGTAGAACGCCTTCCAGGCCTCTATCACTTCCTCGTCGTCCGGGTAGACGAACCAGTGGGCGTCCGCCGCCGCCTCGAGCCTCGCAACCTTCAGGTCCGAGAACCCTCTTCCATTATTGCGGTGGTCGCGCAGCAACGCGAGCAGGATGGGGCGGGTCTCTCCCAACTCGCCCTCCGATAGGTGCCACCGTGCCGCCATCCGTGCAATATCGTCTACTCCAGGTAGCCCCGCAATGGTCCGAAGTATGCAATGCACCGGACCGTACGGTTCGAGCTTACGACCGCTCCCCAGCGTAGAGGTTGAAGAGGGCGTCGACGTGCCGCTGGTAGTCCTCCAGCGCCGCGATCCAGAGATCCAGGTACGCCTCCCCAGCGGCGGTGAGCGAGTACCTCCTGCGCGCCGGCCCGCCCTTTGAGGTCTCCCACTCGGACGTGCACCAGCCTTCCCTCTCCATCCTTCTGAGCGTCCGGTACAGCGTGCCGGGGTTTGTCGCCTCGGCCCCGAACCGCGTCAAGCGCCGCATCAGCTCGTACCCGTAGGACTCCTGCTCGCGCAGAGACGCCAGCACCACCGCCTCCAGCCAGTTTTTCGGGCGGGCCTCGACCTTCGGGGGCACCCCTCCTTCCGGCCCTCGCCCGTCTACGATGACCGCATTCCTTCGTCGGCGCTCTCCGCTTTGTGGGGGTTACCGCGTTCTTCCCCGGCCGGGCCGCCGTTCTCCTCGATCAGTTCGATGGCCCGCTGCGGGGTCGGTATCTCTCGGACCCAGTAGGTGGTGTCCTTCACCTCGTGGGAGATCTCGAACGCCGGAGCGTCGGTCTTCCACGACCACGGGTAGGCCAGTATCGACACGACGCTGTCGTGTCCGACGACGAGGTGGTCGACGAATCCCGCGTCGAGCTTCCACCCGGCCTCTTCCATGGCCCTCTCTATGGCTTCACGGCTCATCGTCACCCCCGTACCAGCCCCGTCCGGATGCTAGCGCATGGGAGCGCCGAAAGCTACGCTATGGCCCCGGTCGCCACCGGCAGGAACGGAGGGGCACGGACCGCGAGCAGCACGCGGCACTGGGCAGGGAGGGCCCCGGCTTGCTCCTCGAGGCATAGTCGACGCGTTCGCCGAGGCCCCCACCCTCACTCCGAACGTGCCTCAGCTTCCGGCGCGGAGGGTGCATGATCTCCTTGCCGAGCACGCGGAGTCCTCCACTATTCTGCGTCGCAGGGTGTACTCGACATCGTCGGCGCGAAGCAAGGCGCACGTTTCTCGCATAGTGCGTACCGCTTGCGAGTGGGGTCCTCGCTGAGCTTGCGCCGGAGTCTCACGCGCAAGCTCGAGGTAAAAAGCAATCGAGAAGACCGTGAAACGTCGCGAAGTCCTTACGATGCGTCCCCGGTAGCGAACCATGACCTCGGCAGATTGCTTCAGCGCAAAGAGACGGGGACGGCGCTAAGGCCGTCCCCGTCGGAAGCCGAAATCTTCTCGGCTTATGTAGGAGTAGGAGAGTGCAGGCTCTCCCCTATCCCGAAGACCCTAGAAGAGGGTCGTGCGTCCCCTACCTGCGCCGAAGAACGGCGAACGCCAGGACGCCCGAGCCCAGGAGCAGGGCGGCGGCGGGCAGAAGAATCGCGGGACCACCGCTGGACGGGAGATCCTCGCCGCCCATCATGGTGGACTCTTCCATCATCGTGTCGCTCATCATCATGGTGGTCTCTTCCATCATGGTGGTCTCCTGCGCCATGGCTGCCGGCACCAGGATCAGCATGGCCAGCATCGCGGCCGTCGCCAGAATAGCTATCTTCTTCACAGAGATGTCCTCCTTCTACCTACACGGTCATTCTTGTCCCGCCTGCATATCAACGTCCCATTCGGGAAGTTACCCGGTAGTGTACACACTCGAAACAGCGAAGTCTCTATTTTCTTAACTTTTGCTAACAAATTTAACATGATGGAAAGCAAGCTCGGCGGCTCGGTCGTCGCGGGGGCCGCTAGGGGGCGGTGCGGGGGAAGTAGGATTCGAACCTACGGGCGTTTTACCGCCTCTGGTTTTCAAGACCAGCGCATTCGGCCGCTCTGCCATTCCCCCGGTTGCGTCCGCCGATTATACGGCCTCGTGTTCCGCGCGTCGGGTGGTGGCGGCTCGCCGGGGCCTAGACCTCGAAGGCCGAGGGCAGACGTCGTTGAGGACGCAGTTCGGGCAGTCGGGTTTGCGCGCCTTGCAGACGCGGCGGCCGTGGAAGATCAGGAGGTGCGAGAAGAGGGCCCTCTCCCCTTCGGGACGAGCGGGATGAGGTCGCGTTCGATCTTCTCGGGGTCGTGCTCGCTGCTGAGGCCGAGCCGGTTGGAGAGGCGCCGGACGTGGGTGTCCACGACCACCCCCTCGTTTATGGAGAAGGCGTTGCCGAGGACCACGTTTGCGGTCTTTCGTCCCACCCCGGGCAGCCCGACGAGCCCCTCCATCGTGCGCGGGACCTCGCCCCCGTGCTCCTCCTCCAGCGCGCGTCCCATCTCAATCAGGGCGCGGGCCTTGTTGCGGAAGAAGCCCACCGTCCGGATCTCCTCTTCCAGCTGCCCCCGATCCGCCCGCGCGTAGTCCCCGGCGGCACGGTAGCGCTCGAAGAGGTGCTCCGTCACCATGTTCACCCGCACATCAGTACTCTGGGCGGAGAGCATCGTGGCGACCAGGAGGTCCAGCGGGGTCTCCCAGCGGAGCTCGGTCCGCGCGTCGGGATACTCCTCCTTGAGGCGCGACAACACCTCGCCGATAGGCGCGGGTCGTTCCCCTCCCTGTTTGTTGCGCCGTCCTCCCAAGTCGGTCGGGGATTATAGCGCCGGTAGGTCCTTTAGGACCAGTAGGATCGGGACATTCGCCCATGCGCCCACGGGACCTATTTCCTATGTAACCGCGCGCCGCCCGAAAGTATCGTGGTGCCCACACAAAGCAACGGGTGAAACGATGGGGAGGACGCGGCATGGAACAGAGGGTAGAGCGGACATCGAATCACTCCGAGGGGACAGGCGGCGGTCCGGACATCCTCGGTCTCTACATGGCGCAGGCGCGACGACACCGGCTACTAAGACGCGAGGAAGAGGTCGCCCTCGCCGCTCGCATTCAGGCGGGAGACGAGGCGGCCTACGAGGAGCTCGTCCGGTGCAACCTCAGGCTCGTCGTCTCCATCGCCCGCGGGTACGCGGGGAGGGGCCTCGAGTACGCGGACCTCATCCAGGAGGGCAACCTCGGGCTCATGCGGGCCGCCAGGGGCTTCGACCCGAAGTTCGGCACCAAGTTCTCGACGTACGCGACGTGGTGGATCAAGCAGTCCATGGGCCGCGCCATCTCCAACAAGGCCGTCGCCATCAGGCTACCCGTCCACGCCGCCGAGGAGGAGAGGGCCGTCAACGGCGCCCGCAAGCACCTCCGGTCGTCCACCGGCCGCGAGCCCACCCTGGAGGAGATCGCCGTCTTCACCGGCAAGAGCAAGGGGTGGGTCAACAACGCCCTCACCGCCCGCAAGACCGTCGTCTCCTACGACGTCCCGATAGGCGCGGACGACGACGGCTCCCTCTCGGACCTGCTCGCCGACGAGGTCGAGACCGGCGCCGAAGACCTCTTCGCGGAGGGTGCGCTCAAGGTCCACGTCCGCTGCCTCCTCAAGGCCCTCCCCGAGCGCGAGCGCCACCTCATCGAGCGCCGCTACGGCCTCGACGGGGGCGAGGGCGCCACGCTTGAGGAGATCGGGCGCGAGCTCGGCGTCACCCGCGAGCGGGCCCGCCAGATCCAGGCGACCGCGCTGCGCAGGCTCCGCACGCGCGCCGTGGACGAGGAGCTCGACTCCTTCCTCGAGCTCTCCAACACCCCGGCCTGATGGGGTAGCGGCCACCTTCCTCCGGGGGGTGGCCGCGGCCCGTCGCGAGCCGTTAGACTGTCGCGGATCGGTTCACGGCGAATCAGGCGAAACACGGGGGTAGAGCGCATGGCAAAGGTCTCCTTCGACCACACGAACCTCGTCGAGGTGGAAGGGGGATCTCCGAGACCGAGCTTGAGGGGCTCTCCTCCCGCCTCGAAGGGGCAGCATCGACGCTCCTCGAGAACCCGCCCGGCTTCTTCGAACTCCCGAAGACCGCCGATCCCGGACCCTCGAAAGCCCTGGCCGAAGAGGTGCGTGCCTCGGGTGCCACGGACTTCGTACACGTCGGCATCGGGGGCTCGGCCCTGGGGCCCATCGCGGTGCAGCGCGCCCTCAACCACCCCTACTACAACGCGCTCCCAGACCGTGGCGGGCCCCGCGTACACTTCGCGGAGAACACCGACCCCGCGACGCTCGCGGCCATCCTCGACGTCGCCGACCTCCGGAATACGTGGGTGAACGTCGTCACCAAGAGCGGCTCCACCGCCGAGACGATGGCGAACTTCCTCGTCGTCCGCGGCGCCCTCATAGAAGTTCTGGGCGAGGAGGGCTACGCCGAGCGCGTCGTCTTCACCACGGACCCCGAGGAGGGCTACCTCAACCAGATCTCCGCGCGAGAGGGCATGAGGACCCTGCACATACCGCCGAACGTCGGGGGCCGCTTCTCCGTTCTGACCCCGGTCGGTCTCTTCCCCGCCGCCGTCGCCGGCCTCGACGCGGACGCCCTCCTCAGGGGTGCTGCCGAGTGCGCCGACGAGGTCCGGGAGATGGGTGCGCAGCACCCGGCGGTTCAGGGCGCGGCCTACCACTACCTCATGGATGCGAACAAGGGGCGCAACGTGCGGGTGATGATGCCCTACGCCGACGCCCTCGACCGTCTCGCGGCGTGGTTCGTGCAGCTCTGGGCCGAGTCCCTGGGGAAGGACGGCAAGGGCTCCACGCCGCACGGGGCGGTCGGGACGACGGACCAGCACTCGCAGGTGCAGCTCTACATGGAGGGGCCGCAGGACAAGGTCATCGAGATCGTGGAGGTCGAGGAGCACGCGCGCGACCTGCCCATTCCCGAGGCCTACGCCGACCTCGAAGGCGTCGGCTACCTCGGCGGGCACACGATGGGCGAGCTCCTGAACGTCGAGTGCGATGCCACGCGAAAAGCGCTCACCGAGGCCGGGCGCCCGAACTCCACGATAAAGCTCGGCGCCATAAACGAGGAGAACCTCGGCTACCTCTTCCAGGCGCTGGAGGTGCAGACCGCGATCTCGGGATCGTTGTACGGGGTCAACGCCTTCGACCAGCCGGGTGTCGAGGCGGGGAAGCAGATCACCTACTCCAGGATGGGCCGCCCCGGCTACTGAACTTCGCCGGTACATGCGCCGGAGCGTGATCCCTCACCCATCGCTCCCCCCTCGAACGGGTATGTTGTTCGCAAGACGAACATTCCGGGAGGGTGAGCTTTGGCTACGAGCGAGGTACGCGAGGAGCGCGTCCACGAACTGAACGAGGCGGAGGTCCGCGAGAGCGGAGACTACGTCCTCTACTGGATGCAGCAGTCCCAGCGCGCCGTTCACAACGACGCCCTAGAGTACGCCGCCGGGCGGGCAAACGAACTCAGCCTGCCGCTCCTCGCCGTCTTCGGGCTCACGGACGACTACCCGGAGGCGAACGCCAGGCACTACGCCTTCATGCTGGAGGGGTTGAAGGACGCCGGGGAGACGCTGAGGGATAGGGGGATCCAGTTCGTGGTCGGCAGGGGCTCGCCCGACGAGGTGGCGCTTCGGTACGGCGAACGCGCCTCCCTCATCGTCACGGACGGGGCGTACCTGAGGCCCGAGAAGGCCTGGAAGCAGCTCGTCGCCGAAGAGGCCGGTTGCCTCGTCATCGGGGTCGAGTCGAACGTGGTCGTCCCCGTGGAGCTCGCCTCGAACAAGCGGGAGCACGCCGCCCGAACGCTCCGGCCGAAGATACACAAGCACCTGGACCACTTCCTCGTCGCGCTGGAGCCCACGAAGGTCGAGCACGACTCCCTCGGGCTGGACGTCGAGGACGGTGTCGACCTCTCGGACATAGACGCCGTCCTCGACGGCATGGACCTCGACGAGGGCGCGTGGCCCTTGAGGGGCATGTACACGGGCGGGGCGACCGCCGGCAGGGAGGCGCTGGCATGCTTTCTGAAGGAGAACTTCGCCGAGTACGTCGAGCACCGCAACCAGCCGCAGACCAGCGACGTCTCCCACATGAGCAAGTACCTGCACTACGGGCACCTCTCGCCCGTCTACGTGGTGCTGGAGGTCATGAACTCGGGCGGGCCCGAGGACGACATAGACTCGTACGTCGAGGAGGTCGTCGTGCGGCGGGAGCTCTCCATGAACTTCTGCTTCTACACCCCGGACTACGACTCCTACTCGTGCCTCCCGGACTGGGCCAAGAAGACGCTGGAGGAACACAAGGGAGACGAGCGGGAGTACGTCTACACGCGCAAGCAGCTCGAGAACGCCGAGACCCACGACCCGTACTGGAACGCGGCGATGAGGGAGATGGTCCACACGGGCTACATGCACAACCACATGCGCATGTACTGGGGGAAGAAGATCCTGGAGTGGTCAAACACCCCGGAGTACGCCTACGAGACCACGCTCTACCTCAACGACAAGTACTTCGTGGACGGCCGCGACGCCAACTCCTACGCCAACATCGCCTGGGTCTTCGGCAACCACGACCGGGGCTGGAAGGAGCGCGACGTCCTCGGCAAGATCCGCTACATGTCCGCCGGAGGCCTGGAGCGCAAGGCGAAGCCCAAGGAGTACGTCGAGAAGGTAGAGCGCCTCGTCGAGGAGGGCCGCCCCGAGGCGCTCTGACCCGTCGAGCTCCCCGCCCTAGCGGAAAGCGGGGATGCCGGTGATGGCGTTGCCTATGATCAGGGTGTGGACCTCGTCGGTCCCCTCGTAGGTGCGAACGCTCTCCAGGTTGTTCATGTGGCGCATGATCGGGTACTCCAGGGTGACGCCGTTGCCGCCGAGGATCGTCCTCGCCTCGCGCGCTATTTCGATGGCCTCCCGGACGTTGTTGAGCTTGCCGACGGAGATCTGCTCGGGCCTGAGGGTGCCGGCGTCCTTCATCCGTCCGAGGTGCAGGGCAAGGAGCGTGCCCTTGTCTATCTCGATCATCATGTCCGCGAGCTTCTTCTGGACGAGCTGGAAGGAGGCGACGGGCCGGTCGAACTGCTCGCGCTCCTTGGCGTAGCCCAGGGCCACCTCGTAGCAGTCTCGGGCGGCGCCCATCGCGCCCCAGATGATCCCGTATCGTGCCTCGTTGAGGCAGGCGAACGGGCCTTTGAGGCCCTTGACGCCGGGGAGCATCGCGCTCTCGGGGAGGCGCATCTCCTCGAAGGTCAGGTCGCACTGGATGGAGGAGCGCATCGAGAACTTGCCGGTGATGTCCTTGGCGTGGAAGCCCGGCGTGCTCGTCGGGACGACGAAGCCCCTCACCGGGTTGCCCTCCTCGTCGGTCCTCGCCCAGAGGACGGCCACGTCGGCGATGGAGCCCATGCCGATCCAGCGCTTCGAGCCGTTTATGACCCAGTCGGTGCCCTCCTTGCGGGCGAAGGTCTTCATCCCGGCGGGATCCGAGCCGGCGGAGGGCTCGGTGAGGCCGAAGCAGCCGATCGCCTCGCCCTTCGCCATGGGGGGCAGCCACTCCTCCTTCTGCTCCTCGGAGCCGAACTTGTGGAGGCCGCTCATCGCCAGCGACCCCTGCACGCTGACGAAGGTGCGCAGGCCGGAGTCGCCGGCTTCCAGCTCCATGCAGGCGAGGCCGTAGGAGACGGCGCTCTTGCCGGCGCAGCCGTAGCCAGAGAGGTGCATGCCGAGCAGGCCCATGGCGCCCATCTCCGGGGCGATCTCGCGGGGGAAGTGGGCGTCCTCCCACCACTTCGCGACGTTCGGCTTGATCCCCTCCGCCACGAAGGCGCGGACCTCGTCGCGGACCCTTAGCTCCTCCTCGCTCAGCATCGCGTCGATGCCGAGGAAGTCCATCGGGTCCGGGCGCTCGCGGCCGGCCGGCTTCCCGTCGGTCCTCACGTTTGCAACGTCTGCCCTGGTGTTCTGCGCGGTATCCATGCCACAAGTCTACCTTTGGGCCCCGCCCCGGGCCAACGAGGTTCGGATACAATCATCTCTTACCGGCAGAAGGCGAACGAAGGGAACCGGTCTCCTATGAAGTGGCTCAAGGTCTACGGTCTTCCGAAGCTCCCGCTGTTCCTGGCGCGCCTCGCGATGCGCCTCGGGCTGCCCGGCCCGACCTGGTACAAGTGGAAGGCAGCCTCGGCCGGGACCGGGGTGATCCTGGACGAGATGATCCGGGCGGCCGACGACCTCGGCTACGACGGACAGAAGGTCGGCAAGCTCGCGATGAGCCGCATCGGCGAGAAGCAGGGCGCGGGCCTGCGCGAGCAGCTCGGCGTCAAGACGATGAAGGACACCGTCGACGTCGTCATGCTCGCCAACCGCTTCTTCGACATCGAGATCACGCTGACCGAGACCAAGGACGGCGAGTACGTCATAAACGCCGACCGATGCCCGTGGTTCGGCGGGATGGGCCAGGAGGGCGTCGAGGGCTGGGACGTGAAGCCGTGCGCGGCCTTTTCGACCTACGAGAAGGCGATGGTCAACGCCATCAACCCGAACGTGAAGCTTTCCTACACCGAGAAGCGCACCACCGGCGGCCACACCTGCCGCGGCGTCTACCAGTACCGCGACGCGGAGCTTGGCGACGGCCCGGAGGAGGGCGTCACCCCGGAGATGGTGAGCATCGGCCGCAAGCCCAAAAAGTAAGGGTTCGCGGCGGCTTTCTCACCCCGCGCCCCGGAGGCCGGGGCCGCTCCACGGGGGTTCCGGATGGTCCTCGGCACGGAGAGACCCGGCGAGCCGGACGCAGAAAACCGCCGTGCTAGACTCGCTGCGATCGTCACTTCTTAAAGCGGCAGGGAGGGTGTATGGAACGAATCGAGATCGACACCGCGCGCGGCAAGGAGCGGGTACCGCCGGGGCAGTACCTCGTCGGGGACCGCTGGCCGATCCTGACGTACGGCTCGACGCCGCGGTTCAACCCGGAGGTCTGGGACTTCGCGATGTCGGGGCTCGTGGAGAACCCGTTGCGGTTCACGTGGGAGGAGTGGAACGAGCTACCGACCGTCGAGGTCAAGGCGGACATGCACTGCGTCACCTCGTGGAGCAAGCTGGACAACGTGTGGAGGGGCGTGAGCGCGAGGCACCTGCTGGACCTGGCGCAGCCGAAGCCGGAGGCGAAGTTCTTTGCGGTTCATTGCGACGGCGGGTACACGACGAACGCGCCGGTGGAGGAGCTCTACGAGGAGGACGCGCTCTTCGCGACGCACCACAACGGGGAGCCGCTGGAGCCGGGGCACGGGTACCCGCTGCGGCTCGTGATCCCGCGCCTCTACGCCTGGAAGAGCGCGAAGTGGATCCGGGGCGTCGAGTTCATCCCCGAGGATAGGCCCGGCTTCTGGGAACAGAACGGCTACCACGCCTACGGCGACCCCTGGCAGGAGCAGCGCTACAGCTTCGGCTTCTAGCCCCCGGCAAGAACCTCGACGACGGTCGCGTGCAGGCCCGGGGGTAATCCCCCCGGGCCTCTTCCGTGCCGCGCGGCGAGATCCGTGCGAGCGCGCCGCCGCGGACCGACGGGACGGGGCGCTACAAAGCCCGAAGAACCGCAGGGTACGTTCGAGGCCGGAGGCGAGGTCGGTCTCGGGCTTCCAGCCCAGCTCCCTCGCCGCTTTCGAGGGGTCCACCGAGCTCCTGGACTGCTCGCCGGGCTTGGCGGGCCCCCTCTCGGGCGGCAGGTCGCGCCCGGAGAGGCGCTGCATCCGCTCGTAGAGCTCCGTCACGCTCGTCTCGACGCCCGTGCCGACGTTGTACGCGCCGCTCGGCGCGTCGCCCTCGAGGGCGAGCACGTTCGCCCGGGCCACGTCGCCGACGTACACGTAGTCGCGCGTCTGTTCGCCGGTGCCGAAGATCGTGGACGGCCGCCCCGCCGCCAGGTTGCCCGAGAAGATGGCGACGACGCCGGCCTCGCCGTGGGGGTCCTGGCGCGGGCCGTAGACGTTGGCGTAGCGCAGGGCCCAGTAGCGCAGGCCGTGCTGGGCGCGGTAGTAGTGCAGGTATCGCTCCCCGGCGAGCTTGGAGACGCCGTAGGGAGAGACGGGGTACTGCGGGTGGCCCTCGGAGGCGGGAAACTCGCCCTGCTCGCCGTAGACGGCGCCCCCGGTGGAGGCGAAGACGACCTTGCCGACGCCCCCGGCGACGCAGGACTCGAGGAGGCGCACCGTGCCGAGGACGTTCACGTCGGCGTCGAAGTCGGGCTCGCGCACGGAGCGACGGACGTCCATCTGGGCGGCGAGGTGGCAGAGGGCCTCGGGCCGGAACGAGCGGAAGACGTCCGCGCAGCCCGTGCGCACGTCGGTCTCGTGGAGGGCGACGCCCTCGGGGACGTTCTCCTTCCTCCCCGACGAGAGGTCGTCGGCGACGGCGACCTCGTGGCCGCGGGCGAGGAGGGCCTCGACGACGTGGGAGCCTATAAAGCCCGCGCCGCCGGTGACGAGGACCCTCATCCCCCGGCCGCAGTCTTTGCCGCCCCTCCGGCGAACCAGTCGATCGTGGTCTTCAAGCCCTCCTCGGCCCCGACCTTCGGCTCCCAACCCAGAATCTCGCGCGCCCTGGTGATGTCGGGGCGGCGCTGCTTGGGGTCGTCGGCGGGGAGGGGCTCGTGGGCGAGGGGGCTCTCGCTGCCGGTGAGGCGCAGGATCGCCTCGGCGACCTCCCTCACCGTGTACTCGACGGGGTTGCCGATGTTCACCGGGCGCGTCTCGGCGCTCCTCATGAGGCGGAGGACGCCCTCGATCAGGTCGTCGACGTACTGGACGCTCCTGGTCTGGGAGCCGTCGCCGTAGATCGTCAAGGGGGAGCCGGAGAGGGCCTGATGGATGAAGTTCGGGATCATACGCCCGTCGTCGGGCCTCATGTGGGGGCCATAGGTATTGAAGATGCGCACGATCCTCGTGTCTACCCCGTGGTGGCGGTGGTAGGCCATCGTTATGGCCTCGGCGTAGCGCTTGGCCTCGTCGTAGACGCCCCTCGTGCCGACTGGGTTGACGTTGCCGAGGTAGCCCTCGTGCTGGGGGTGGACCAACGGGTCGCCGTAGACCTCGCTCGTCGAGGCGACCATCAGGCGCGCCCCTTGGCCTTGGCGAGGCCGAGGGCGTTGTAGGTGCCAAGGGCGCCGACCTTGAGGATCTGGATCGGGATGCGCTCGAAGTCCTTCGGGCTCGCGGGGAGGCGAAGTGGTAGACCTCGTCGAGGGGGCCGGGGACGTCGATGTACGTCGTCACGTCGCTCTCGACGTACTCGAAGCCCGGGGAGCCCACGAGGTGGGCGACGTTCTCGCGGGAGCCCGTGATCAGGTTGTCCACGCAGACCACGCGGTGGCCCTCGCCGAGGAGCCTCTCGCAGAGGTGGCTCCCTATAAACCCGGCCCCGCCGGTGACGAGCGCCCGCCTCCCGCCGTCAGCCACGCCCGAAGCCCCTGTACAGGAGCCCCGCGTCGAGCGCGGCGGCGGGGTCGAGGACGTTGCGGCCGTCCACGAGTAGCTTCGGATCCTCCATGAGGGAGGCGGCCTTTTCGGGATCCAGCGAGCGTACCTCCTCCCACTCCGTGACGACGACCGCCGCGTGGGCCCCGGCCAGGGCCTCGTAGGGGTCGAAGACGACCTTGAGGTCGGGCAGCATCGCCGCGGCCCCCTTGCCGGCGACGGGGTCGTAGCCGACCACGCGGGCGCCCAGGGAGTTGACGAGGCGCGCGATCTCCAGGCTCGGGGCCTCCCTGAGGTCGTCCGTGTTCGGCTTGAACGCGAGCCCGAGGAGGGCCACGCGCTTGCCCTTGAGGGTGCGGAGATCCCGCTGGAGCTTCTGGATCACCGCCTTCCTCTGGCGCTCGTTCACGGAGACGGTGGCGTCGAGCAGGGCGGGCTCGTGGCCGTACTCGCGGGCGACGGCGCGCAGGGCAGCTACGTCCTTCGGGAAGCACGAGCCGCCCCAGCCGATGCCGGCGTTCAGGAAGCGCGCCCCGATGCGGTCGTCAAGGCCGATGCCGGTCGCGACGTTCGTGACGTCCGCGCCGACGAGCTCGCAGAGGGCGGCCATCTCGTTGATAAAGCTGATCTTCGTGGCGAGAAAGGCGTTTGCGGCGTATTTGATCATCTCCGCGCTCGCCAGATCCGTGGTCACGAACGGGACGGCGTCGCGGGGCCTCGGGTCGAGCTGCGTCGGGAAGCTCTGCTCGACGATGGGCTGGTAGAGCGCCCTCATGGTGTCCAGAGCGTCGCGCTTCTCGGCGCCGAGCACGATCCTGTCCGGGAACAAGGAGTCGTAGACCGCGCTCCCCTCCCTCAGAAACTCCGGGTTGGAGACGACCCGGTAAGGGACGTTCCCGCCGTCGACCTCCTGGGCCCCCTCCCTGACGAGCATCGAGACGTAGTCCCCGCTCCCGACCGGCACCGTGCTCTTGTTGACCACGACGAGCGGCTTCTCGCGCGCCCGCTCGCGCTCCGCCTCGGCGAGCGCCCTGCCCACGCTCCGGGCGACGGCGCCGACGCTCGAGAGATCCGCCGAGCCGCCCTCGCCGGGAGGTGTATCGACCGCTATAAACAGGACGTCCGAGTCCCGGACGGCCCCGGGCAGGTCCGTGGAGAAGGAGAGCCGCTTGCGGCCCCGGGCCACGAGCTCCTCGAGGCCGGGCTCGTAGATCGGGACGCGCCCCTCGGCGAGCTCGGCGACGCGCGCCTCGTTCTTGTCCACGCACCGGACCCGGTGCCCGACGTGCGCGAGGCACGCGCCCGTCACGAGGCCCACGTACCCGGCGCCCACGACCCCTACGTTAAACTCTTCCACGCAACATCTCCCGGTCTTACGCGGGCCGAGGCCCGCGCGAAAGCATCACACTTGGTTACAAGCCACAGATTGTACCCACCGCCGGCGGATCATGCCCCTAGTAGGCGCCCTCGTGGCGGACGACGGCGCGCACGGTCTTCAGGATGATCTTCACGTCCAGCCCGAGGGACCAGTTCTCGATGTAGTAGAGGTCCAGCCGGACCATGTCCTCGAACGAGAGGTTGCTCCTCCCGCTGATCTGCCAGTACCCGGAACACCCCGGGATCGCCGCGAGGCGCATCTTGTGGCGCTCGGTCATCTTCTCGAAGTCGCGTATGGGCAACGGCCGCGGCCCAACGAGGCTCATCTCGCCCTTGAGGACGTTTATAAGCTGCGGCAGCTCGTCGATGCTCCAGCGGCGGATGAAACGGCCTATGGGCGTGACGCGCGGGTCGTTCTGCATCTTGAAGATCGCGCCGTCCGCCTCGTTCTTCGCCTCGAGCTCCGCCTGTCGCGCCTCGGCGTCGCTGTACATCGAGCGGAACTTGTAGCAGAGAAAGACCTTCTCGTCGGCCCCGACGCGCTTCTGCTTGAAGAAGACGGGCCCCGGCGAGGTGAACTTTATGAGCGCGGCGACCCCGAGCAGGAGCGGCGAGAGGACGAGGAGACCGAGGGCCGACCCCGCGACGTCCAGCATGCGCTTCAGCGCCCGCTGCGTGTTGTCCAGGCGCGGGTAGCCGACCTCCAGGAGCGGCAGGCCCATGTTCTCCGAGAGGACGGGCGTGCTCCCCATGAGCGTCACGGCCCCGGGCACGACCTCGACCCGGACCTTGCGCAGGCGCATCGAGCGCAGGAGGTTCAGAAACTCCGCGTCCCCGAGCTTCTCCGCCCCCGAGAGGACCACGTTTCGGGCCCCGGTCCGGTCGAGCATCGCCCTGAGCCCCGCGAGGTCGACGCCGCCTTCGTCCGAAAGGTCCATCTCCCCCACGCAGACGTACGAGCCGGGCTTCGTCTCCATCACCTCGCGCACCCTGGCGCGGGAGGCCGGCTCGCCGACGAGGATCGTGGGTGCGCGGCCCAGGCCCCGGCTGTAGACCCTCTCGATCGCGCGCTCGTAGAGCGTCCTCAAGGACCCGGAGACCGCGAGGGCGACCAGGGCGGAGAGCAGGATCTCCCGAGCCCGAAGCCGCTCTCCTCGTAGATCGCCGACCCGAAGACCAGGAGCCCCGCGCCCCACATAACCGCCCCGATAAGCGCCCCGGGTTGCGCCTCTTCGCCGCCCGGTCGTAGAGGTCGTGGGCGGCGAAGACCGAGATCCAGACGACGACCACGACGGGCAGGAGCGGCGCGACCTCCGCCAGCCGCCCCCCGCCCCCGACGAGGTACCCCGCCACCGCGAGCCCGGCGAGGAGCGCCAGGGCGTCGACGACGGCGAGGATCAGGACGCTCAAGGGACGGCGCATCCCGTAAAAACCGAGCAGCCTCTTGACGACGCGCTTCAAGGCCCGAAGCCCCATGCTCGCGGGACACGACGCCCTTCGTGCCTCCTACGCACGGCGCTTCTTCCCCTTCCTGCCGAGCTTGTAGAGCACGGCGTTCCAGCCGGACTCGACGAACTTCTTGTCGCTCGGGCTCAGGCCAAGGGCCACGAGCCCCGCGGCGAAGACGGCCAGGTAGAAGGCCCCGACCACGATCACCGCGACGAACCCTACCTCGAGCGGGAGGACGAGGCGCAGGAGGTAGGCCGCCACGAGGGCGACGCCGCCCGCGAGGATCGCCTTCAGGTACGCCGGGGTGTAGGGCCAGAGCCCCAGGGTGCGCTTGACGGCCACGAGGGTCACGGCGTTGACGGCGATCATCGCGAGCGCCGTGGCGACTGCCGAGCCGACGATCCCGTAGCGCGGGACGAGGAGGAAGTTCAGGAGGAGGTTCAGGATCACCGTGCCCACGGTGGCGTACATGACTATCCGCTGGCGATCCGTCATGGCGAGGAGGCGTCCCGTGGAGCCGACGGAGGCGCTGAACATCTGCGCGGCGGCGACGATGACCAGGACCGGCCAGCCCTCGACGAACCGCGGCCCGAAGACGCTCATCACGTCCCTCGCGAGGACGACGGTGGCGAGAAAGAAGACGAGGTTCGCCGTGAACACCCACCGGGAGACGTCCTTGTAGGTCTCGTCGAGGTCCTCCATCCGTCCCCGGCGGTAGAGGTCGGCGATGATCGGCGAGAAGATGCCGTTGAAGGCGATCACGAACACGCTCGCCAACAGCGCCGTCCGGGCGGCGGTGTTGTACAGGGCAACCGCCCCCGTCGTCACGAACGCCCCCACCACGAGCGTCGAGGTCCAGGTGTTGAGGTGGCGCATGAAGCTCGCCACGATCATCGGCCCGAGACCCTGAAGAGGTCCCGCGTCTCGAAGACGCTCGGTACGTCCGCGTCCGCTATCTTCGGGAAGACCTTGCGCAGGTAGAAGAGCCCGAGGATGGAGCCCAGGACCATCGAGGTCACGTACGCCCCGACCGCCCCGAAGACCGGGGCGCCGAGAAAGTACAGGACGACGACGAGGACGAGGGCGGTCAGGGGCTGGACCATCTGCTGCACGAAGGCGGAGTACTTGACGATCTTGAAGCCCTGCGTCGCCCAGAGCGACATGCTCATCACGGTGAAGAACGGTATGGAGAAGGAGAACGCCTTCAAGAGCGTCTCCAGGAACGGCTTGTCGAAGACGCGCACCGCGAGGTACCCGGACGATAGGAAGACCGCCGCCGCGAGCACGAGGCTCAGGGCGAAGCTGAGGATGAGCGCCTGCACGATGGTCCCCTTGACCCGCGCGTCGTCGCCCGCCGCCCGGTAGTGGGCGACCCAGCGCACCAGGCCGTTGTCCATCCCGAGCTGCGAGAGGATGTTCGCGAGGTTCACGATGGTCGTCCCGAGCAGGTAGGCGCCCATGAGGCTCGGGCCGAGCGTGCGGGCGAGCACGAGCTGCATGGCGAAGCCTAGTATACGGCCCGTCCCCTGGCCGAAGGAGCCGACGCCGACGCCGCGCGCGATCTGCCCGACCCGCCCGTCGTGGCTGTCGGCCTTCGAGACGTCCTCGTTTACTACTTTGGGGGCTTCCTCCAACAGACCTCTCTCCGGCGAAACCGGGCGCGCCGCTAGCGCGCCGAAATGCCTATCCTACACCACGCGAACGACCGGTAGACGCGCCCACCCTATACGGCGGCCGGCTCCCGCCCGTGCCCTAGTCCTCGTACGAGTACCCCCGCAGGAAGCCGAACTCCTCCGACCTCCGGCGCACGTACTCGACGTCCTCCGGGGTCCACTCGACCTTCTCCCGGCTCCGGCTCGGGGCGCGAAAGACCATCCCCGAGCAGTCCCTCAGGTAGTCCTCGGAAGCCTCCAGGTCCAGGGAGGCGCAGAGCCTCCGGAGCTCGCGTTCGGGGTCGGACACGATCTCCTCGTGGCGGACCTCGAAGACCTCCGAGGGGTCGGTGCGCTCCACGAAGCGCCGCATCGCCTCGCAGAGGGCGAAGTAGTCCTCGATGTTCCTCTTGAGGTCCCGCCCCCGCCCGCCGCTCTTCCAGTCGAAGACGCCGTCCCGAAGCATGGTGCTTATGTTGTCGTAGGGGTTCCTGACGACGTGGACGTACTTCACCGGGACGCCGGCGACCCTACGCAGCTTCTCCTGGAGGCCGGGGTTCCGGTCGAGCCTGAGGGTCGAGAGGGCGCCTTTCTTGTCCCCGATCACGCGCAGCCTCCGAAAACGGCCCTGCCACTGGCCGGGGACCCTGTAGGAGTAGACGTTCCAGTCGCGCCCGGCCTCGCCGTAGCGCCGGGAGTTCTCCAGGAGGAGGTGGAAGAGCTGTGTCCGGCCGAAGCCGTTCTGGAGGTACCGCAGGGCGTCCTGCTCGTGCGCGATGATCGCCTCGGGGTGGGCGTCGAGGAGGCTGCCGAAGAGGCTGTGCCCGCTCTTGGGGTAGCCCACGAACATGCAGTAGGTCTCTACGCCGGCGAAGAGCTCCCTGTTCCTGCGCCCCTCGAAGGAGGACCGGAGGTAGGAGCCCGCGAGGTCGAGGCCCCGGGATGCCTTCCTCACGCCGGTTGCGAGGGTCTCCCTCATGAGATTACCGTCCTCCGCGCGGTCTCTTGGCCCGAAAACAGCGGCTATTCTACGGGAGGCCCCTCGCGGTGTCCACGCGGCCGGCCCTCGCTTGCGGACCCGCTCCCCCTTGGCGTATAACTGTGGCGCCTTGGACTCCCCCGAACACGCCCCGCGCCCGAAGAAGCTCGGCTACCTCTCGGCCGCCCCCAGGGTCTCGACCCGCCCGGACGCCGAGGCCGGCGGCCCCCGCTCGCACGTGCTCGGCGTGATCCGCGCCTTCGAGTCTTTGGGCTGGACGGTGGACCGCTTCATCGTCGGCGACCGGATGCCGAGAGGCGTGGCCGGAGGCGGCAGCGAGAAGGCCCTCTCGGGGAGCCGCGCGCGCACCCTCGCCGCCGACCTCACGCGGCTCGCCCTCGGGCTGTTCAACGCCCTTCGCGCCCGGCGGGAGCTCTCCGGCAGGGTCGACTGGGTCTACGAGCGCCACGCCGTGCTGCAATCCCTTGGCTGGGTCTTCCGGCGGGGCGGGACGCCCTGGATCCTCGAGACCAGCGGCCTCTACTCCGACGAGGCCAAGACGGAGCGAAACAGCCTCGTCCTCACGGGTGTCGCCCGCAGGCTGGAGGTCTTCGCCTACGACCGCTGCGACGTCCTCGTCTGCGTGAGCGAGCCCCTCAAGGAGCTCGTCGTCCGGGAAACCGGCGTCCGCGAGGACAAGATCCTGGTGGTCCCCAACGGGGTCGACGCCGCTTTCTTCGACCCGGCCCTGCACGAGCCTCGTCGCCTCTTCGACGGCTTCACGGTCGGGTTCGTGGGGAGCCTCCTCGAATGGCAGGGCCTCGACCGCCTGCTGCGCGCCGTCGCAGCACTCCGGGCGGAGAGCCTACCGGTGTGCGTCGCCGTCGTCGGGGACGGGCCGGCGCGGGAGGGGTGGGAGGGGCTCGCGCAGGAGCTCGGAATACTCGGTGAGGCGGTCCGCTTCGTGGGCCGGGCGCCACTCGACGAGGTGCCCGGCTACATCGCCGGGTTCGACGCCGGGTTCTCCGGCCAGCAGGGGATGAAGATCGGGGCGATGTACCACTCGCCGCTGAAGCTCTACGAGTACCTCTCCATGGGCAAGCCCATAATCGCCACGGCCTACGACGACGCCAGAAACCTCGTCCGGGACACGGACGCGGGCTTCCTCTTCGAGCCCGGAAACACCGAAGACCTGCAAAGGGCCCTCCGCGAGGCCTACGCCTCCAGGGAGACGTTCCCCGAGGCCGGACGAAGGGCGAGGGAGGAGGTGCTCGGGCGCCACAGCTGGGAGGCCCGGCTGCGCGCGATGATCCCGAGGGTCGAGGAGATCTTGCATCGGAGAGAGCGTTGAACGTGCCGTCCTACAGCCTCCTCGGCGTCAGGGTAGACGCCCTGACGGAGGGCGACCTCTCGGCCCTGATCCGGGAGGCCGCGGCAAGGAACGAGCGCCACCTCGTCCTCAACCACAACCTCCACAGCCTCTACCTCTACCACCACGACCCCGCCTTCCGAAAGCTCTACGACCGCGCCGACCACGTCCACGTCGACGGGATGCCGCTCGTGTGGGCCGGCAGGCTGCTCGGGTACGGCCTGACGCGCGAGAACCGCCTGACGAGCGTGGACTGGCTCCCCCACGTCCTCAAGACCTGCGCCGAGGAGGGCCTGCGCGTCTACTTTCTCGGCTCGGAGCCCGGCGTCCCCGAGGGTGCGGCGGCGCGCTTTCGGGAAGGTGCGCCCGGTCTTCGGGTCGAGACGCACCACGGCTACTTCGACGCCGCGCCCGGGAGCCCCGAGAACGAGCGGGTCCTGCGGGAGATCGACGAGTACCGGCCGCACGCCCTGATGGTCGGGATGGGGATGCCGCGCCAGGAGCGCTGGATCCTCGAGAACCTCGACCGCCTCCAGGCGAACACGATATGGAACCTCGGCGCCTTCATGGACTACGCCGCCGGCGCCGTCCCGACCCCGCCGCGCTGGATGGCGCGCCTCGGCCTGGAGTGGCTGGCCCGCTTCGCCGCCGAGCCCCGGCGCCTCTGGAGGCGCTACCTCCTGGAGCCTCCCTTCGCGCTGGTGCTCCTCGCGCGTGACCTGGCCCGGCGATACGGGCCGAGGGGAATAGGCGGGCGCTCCTAACCCCCCGTCCCGGCGCCGTACCCGAACCGGGCCAGAAAGGGGAGCGTCAGCGCGGTCACGAGCCAGCGGTCCCCGTCCTTCATCTTCTGCGTCCACTCCCTGTCCGGCCTCAGCTCCACGACGCCCGTCCGGAAGCGGCTCGGGTTGCCCCCCACGTTGTGGTTCGGGCCCCGAAGCTCGACCCCGCGCTCCGAGACGAACGGCAGCGAGCCGGGCTCCTCTCCCAGAAGGTCCAGGATGCGCTCCACCGAAGGCCGCGGCTCCCGGACGAAGTCCTCGTAGCGGAGCATCAGGTAACGTTCGGGGGCATCGTCCCGGAGGTCTTCCGCCGCGACGTTGCACAGGTCCCACTCCAGGGAGCTCTCGACGGGGTGGTGCTGGGGCATGTACGCGAGGCCCCTACCCGCAGGCGTGCTCCGCTTCTTGCGCCGCCACGAGTAGGCCACGGCGCGCGGGTCGCGGACGAGGTGTACGGCGTAGCGCTCCACGCCGGGGACCTCCCCGAGGACGCGGCCGTAGAGCGGGAGCTTCGAGGAGTCCACGACCACCCTGCTCCCCGTGACGTTGGAGATCTCCCGGTAGAAGCGTCCGAGGGCGTCCCTGTACTCCTCGGTCCACCTCGAACGGAGCCTCCCCTCGCCGGGCTTCGTGAGCGACAGCGGGATGTGGCGGGGGCGCGTGCTCGTCCTCTGGACGCGGGCCATCGCTCGGGCGTCCACGCCCTCCGGGCCGCCGAAGGCGCGCTCCAGCACGGGCCTCCACACCTCGCACTCCTTGAAGCGGGCGCCGCAGGAGCAGGTTCCGTCGTTGGCGAGGCGGTTCCAGACGTAGACGAACTCCCCGACCGGGAAGAAGCCCTCGATCTGGCCGAGGATGTTGTCCAGGATCGTGCTGCCGCTCCGCCCCGACCCCGCGATGTACAGCACCTTGACCTTGTCGTCCGAAGAAACCGTAAGCCCCCTTCCGCCGGAACATCGGCAATGTTAGCAAAGCCCTCCGGCCCCTAGCGCAGGACCGAGGCGTAGATCTCCTCCAGGGCGTGCGTCCGCTCCCGGAGATCGAACCTCTCCCGCACCCGCTCCACCCCCCTCTCCCCCATCCGCCGCCGGAGGTCGCCGTCCTCCAGGAGCCGGGAGATGTGGCTGGCGAGCCCCTCCCAGTCCCCCTCCTTCGCGAGAAAGCCCGTCTCCCCGTGGGCGACGACCTCGGGGATGGGGCCGCCGTCGAAGCTCGCCACCGGCAGCCCCGTCGCCTGCGCCTCGGCGAAGACGAGCCCGAACCCCTCGGCGTCCCCGGTGCTCGCCGTCACGCTCGGCACGCTCAGCACGCTCGCCCGGCCCATCCATGAGCGCACCTCCCCGGGCGGGAGCGCCCCGAGGAAGCGGTAGCGCCGGAGCGTCTTCCCGGCGAGCTCTTCGAGCGGGGCGCGCAGCGGACCCGTCCCGATCACCGCGAGCTCCGCCTCCGGCACGGCCTCCTGCACCCGGGACATCGCCCGGACGAGAAACTCGCAGCCCTTCTTCTCGACGAGCCTCCCGACGAAGAGCACGACCGGCCCCCGCTCCGCCCCGGGCTCGGGGCGGAACAACCGCGTGTCGACGCCGTTGTAGTGCACCACGATCTTCTCGGGCGGAAATCCGACCTCCACGAGGCGCCCCTTTATGTACTCGGAGACGGCCAGAAAGAGCCGTCCCTCCCGCTGGAGCGCCGGCCGGCCCCTGAGGTAGGCGCGGTGGCGGTAGAAGGAGCGCCGGGCGTACTCGTCCGTCATCGTCGCGTCGAAGCCGTGGAAGGTGGTGAGCAGGGGCACGCCGAGGCGCCGCGCGAGCGGCATCGCGCTCACGCCGTCCGGGCCGAAGTGGGCGTGGACGAGCGCGGGCCCGAGCCGCTCCAGACGCCGGTAGAACCCGGGCGCCGCCCCCCGCAGCTTGTAGAGCGCCTCGGCGGTCTTGCCGAAGGGGCCGCCCCCGTTCACGACCACCGTCCTCTCCCCGGGCAGGTCCAGGCCCTCCACCCGGCGGGAGCCGGCGTAGAAGGGGACGAAGCGTTCGAGGCCCTCGGCCTGGTCCCGCACAAAGGTCTCCGAGTACGCGAGCAGGCCGTCCCGGTAGACGACGATCGGGATCTTTGAGCTCAAGCCCGCGCTCCCTAGCGGAGCCAGCCGGAGAGGTCCCGGTCGAGGAGGGTCTCGAGCTTCGAGATGTCTTCCCTGTAGCCCTCGATCAGGCCCCGGCGCACCTCGTCGGGGAAGGGAGGCTTGACGAGGTTGCGGTTCCTCAGGGCGTTCAGGGAGCCCTCGACCATCCGGCGGCGCAGCCCCTTCGGGAAGAACGGCTTGAGGGCGCTCTTGACGGGGTTCGGGCGGAGCAGGAACCGGTGCAGGGCGTGCAGGCGCCTGCTCTTCGGGACGCCGGAGACGTTGTACCGGGCCGAGACGTCCGGGACGAAGGAGGGGTCCACCCCTATGAATTCGTGTATGTCCCGCAGCACCCGTTCGGGGCTCCCCTCCAGGTCCTCGTAGAGGTAGACGCGCAACCTCTCGGGGCCGAACGCCTCGTAGTAGCGGGAGAGCTGCTCGTGGTAGAAGCCCATGCGCCTGTAGTGCCAGATCGGGCTCCACCTCCCCCCGATCCGCCCCTCCTCGGCCGCGAGCGCCCTCCCGAAGTCCGGGATGGGCTCCCGCCCGTCGCGCACCATGTGCAGAAAGCTGGAGAACGCCCGATCCGCCGGGTTGCGCAGGACGGCGACGAGCTTGGCGTCCGGAACGTGCCGACGAATCCCCCCGACGGCCTCCTCCATGTACAGGTACATCGCCGAGGCCTCGCCCCGCGCCCGCTCGCCGTTCGCGCCCGCGAAGAGCTCCCGGTAAGCCCCCTCGTCGCCGACCACCATGTGGCCCAGGGTCTCCCGGTCGCGCGGCCCGCGGAAGTCGAGGTCCTCGCCCTCGAAGGCGAAGAAATGCGGCTCCTTGACCGGGCTCATGAAGACGTCCGGGTGCTTCTTGAGGTGCTGGTAGAGCGCGGTCGTCCCCGCCTTCTGGGCGCCGACGATCAGGAAGTTCGGCATCCTCCCGTCGCTCACCGGAGCCACCCCGAGAGGTCGCGCCCGATGAGGCCCTCGAGCTTCGAAACGTCCTCCGCGTACTCTTCCACGAGCTGCCTGCGTTCCCGCTCCGGGAACGGGGGTTTCACGAGGATCTTGTTCTGCATGTTCAGGAGGAGCTTGCGGCGGAACTTCTTCGGGAGGAGCGGCTTCACCGCCGACTTGAGCGGGTTGTCCTTGCGGAGGAGGTCGTTCAGCCTCCTGCTCCTCGGGATGCCGGTCGCGTTGTAGCGCGCGGGCGGCTTGGGGACGAACGAGGCGTCGACCCCGAGAAACTCGTAGGCGTCGCGCACGACCCCGGCCGGGTCCCCCTCGAGGTCCTCGTAGAGGTACGCCCTTATCCTTTCCGTACCGAAGGCCTCGCGGTAGCGGGAGAGCTGCTCGTGGTAGAAGCCCATGCTCTTGTAGTGCCAGATCCAATCCCAGTTCTCCCGCTTGCGCTCGTCCTCCAGCGCGAGCGCCTCCCCGAAGTCTTTCACGGTCTCGCGGCCGTTGAGGAGGAGGTGCAGAAATCCCGAGTAGGCCCTCTCGGCGGGGTGGCGCAGGACCGCGATGAGCCTCGCCTCCGGCACGTGGTGCTTTATCCGGCCGACCGCCTTCTCGCTGTACAGGTAGACGGGCGAAGCCTCGCCCAGGGCGCTCTCCGTCGAAGCGCCCTCGTAGAGCTTGCGGTACTCGTCGGGGTCCGTCACCGACCAGCGGTTGATCCTCTCGTCCGCCCCCGGCGCCCGGAAAGCGGGCCTCTCCCCCTCCAGCGCGAAGAAGTTCGGCTCCTTGACGGGGCTCATGAAGACGTCCGGGTGCTGGGCGAGGTAGTGGTACAAGGACGTCGTCCCCGACTTCGCCGCCCCTATCACCAGGAAGTTCGGCATCCTCCCGTCGCTCAACGCATCCACCCCGAGAGGTCGCGCCCGATCAGGCCCTGGAGCTTCAGCACGTCCTCCCTGTACTCCTCCACGAGCTCGCGCCGCGTCTGTGGCGGTATCGGCGGCGCCTTCTCCAGGTTGCGACGCTGCAGGTCGACCAGAAGCTTTTTGCGCAGTCCCTCGGGCACCAGGGGCTTGAGTGCGGTCTTGACGGGGTTTCGACCCCTGAGGAGGGAGTGGACGAGCCTGTTCTTCGGGACGCCGGAGACGTTGTGCTTGAGCGAGAGGTTCGGGGCGAAGGCGTCGTCTACTCCGAGGAACCCGTAAGCGTCGCGCAGCAACGCCCGAGGATCCCCCTTGAGGTCCTCGTAGAGGTAGACCCGGATCCTCTCCTCCCCGAACGCCTCGTAGTAGCGCGAGAGCTGCTCGTGGTAGAAGCCTCGACGCTTGTAGTGCCAGCCGTAGGCCCACCCCTCGCGTATGCGCTCGTCCTCCAGCGCGAGCGCCTCGGCGAAGTCGCCGGTCGTCTCCCTACCGTCCCTCACCTTGTGCAGAAAGCTCGAGTAGGCCCTCTCGATGGGGTTGCGAAGGACGGCGATAAACTTCGCCTCGGGGACGTGGTGCTTTATGCGGCTGACGGCCTTCTCCAGGTACAGGTAAAGCGGCGAAGCCTCGCCCAGGGCGCTCTCGTTCGAAGCACCCGCGAAGAGGGCCTGGTAGCCCTCCAGCGTCGTGACCGCGTCGGCCTCCCCGTCGCCCGGGCCCCGGAAGCTCGGGCTCTCGCCTTCGAGGGCGAAGAACTTTGGCTCCTTGACGGGGCTCATGAAGACGTCCGGGTGCTGGTTGAGGTAGTGGTACAAGGACGTCGTCCCCGACTTCGCCGCCCCTATCACCAGGAAGTCGGGCATGGTGGCACGCCGTCGTGCTACGTCGCGCATCGCTAGTGGAGCTTCTCCCCCACCCCTTCGGCGCGCCTGTTGCGCACCTCGGGACCGGAATCCTCCCAGCGTTTGGCGTCGGCGGCGTACTTGAGGGCGACGGCCGCCAGGGCGAAGAAGAAGAGCGTCGAGGGCGGCACGTACCAGTGCCACTCGAGGACGGAGTGGACGAGGTAGACCGCCGCGGCGGCGGTGAGGCCGGAGAGCAGGAGCCTGCGGTCCCCGGTCGCCCTCCAGGTACCCCGCGCGGCATAGAGCCCCAGGACCCCGGCGAAGCCAACGAGCGCCGCGAAGGCCACGACGCCGGTCTCGGTGCCCTGCTCCAGGTAGACGTTGTGGACCTGGCGCACCCCGCTGAAGCCGGGCCGGTTCTCCAGCCAGGTGTAGTGGAAGGTCCCGGCCCCCGTCCCGGTGAGCGGGTGCTGCTTCCACTCCTCCCAGGCCACGCTCCAGTACTTGCTCCGGGAGTTCGAGCTCAATGAGGTCAGCCGGTCGTTGGCCCGCTCGGTCTCCTCGATCCCCGTGGCGAAGGTGCCCGCGATCCCGCCCTTCTGGAGCTGCTGGCTCACCACCGTGTAGCCCACGACGCCCACGCCCACGACGACGATCGCGACCGCAGCCGCCCCGAGGGCCCGGCGCGTCCCCGGCAGGAGCTCATAGTTCTCTTTCAGGGTCGCGTAGACCGCCTGGAAGAAGAAGGCCGCGACGGCGGCGATCACGACGTCGATGCGGAGCGCGGCCCCGTCCGCGAGCCTCTCCTGCGCCGGTATCCCGACCTCGAAGAGCCTCTCCAGCCCCTGCGCCTGCTGGACCACCCAGAGCAGCGGCACCGAGAACAGGAGCAGGTTGGCGAACGTCTGCAAGCGGTTGCCGGAGAGGGCGAAGAGGACGAGCATCCCCACCCCCACCGCCATCAACCCGCCGCGCGAGAGCGTGAAGTAGAGGGCGAGGGAGCAGACCATCAGGCCGACGGAGTAGAGGCCGCGCACGATCGGTCCCCGAAGCTGCGTCATGCGCGCGAGCCCGAGCACGATCCCCATGCCGAGCACGACCGCCACCGTGTTGGGGTACTCGATCGTCGAGCCGATCCTCACGGCGTCGACCGTCCGGGGCGGAAACTGGACCGGGTCCGTCTTCTGCAACAACCCGTATCCGCCGACGGCGGCCGAGATCAGGAACAACCCATCCATGAACGGCGGCACGAGCCGTCTCGACGACAGGGCCGCCAGGGCCATCGCGAAGGTCGCCAGGTACATCGACGAGCGCAACAGCTCCTCGACGGTCTCCGGCGGGCTTATGGTCCAGATGAGCGACAACCCCTTGACGAAGACCAGCACCGCCATCAGGCCCACGAGGACCCAGCCGATGCGGGGAACGTCCGCGTAGAAGTTGCTTATAAACAGCGTGAAGAAGGCGAGCACGAGGATCACGCCCGCGACCGGGATCCAGCGCTCCTCCCCGAAGAGGCCGCGGTTGAGCATCCCGTAGGCCGTGAGCGCCACGATCGCGCCGAGCACGAAGGCCTTGAAGGCCACGAGCCTGCGGCCCGGACGGCCGTTCTTGCCCTCGCGCGGGCGGCCCTCGATCCCGTTATCCGTCATTCTCCGAACATCTCCTAAACACTCCCGTTCAGTACCACCCCGAGGAGGTTGACCCCGGCGTCGAGCAGGTCGTCCGTCGCCTCGCGGGCGTCGCTCTTCGGGGTACGGGTGGCGTGTATGACCAGGAGCACCCCGTCGAAGCTCCCCGAGAGCACGGGCGAGTCTAGCACCTCTCCGGCGACCGGCCCGTCGAGGAGCACGACGTCCGCTTCCTCGCGCATCGCCCGAACGGCCCCGACGAGACCGTCGGACTTCATCCTCGCCTCTGCGTCCGGCAGCACCGGACCGGTGGGGACCACGAGCAGCCCCGGCGCGACCTCGAAACCGTACGCGCCCGGCGACCGGCCGTTGCCTATGGCGTTGGTCACGCCGGTGAAGTTTGGCTTGTCGAAGAGCCGGTGCAGGCACGGGCGGTCGAGGTTGCAATCGAGGATGGCGACCCGGCGGCCGGCCTCCCCTCCGGCCAGGGCGGCGCCCAGGCCCAGGCACACGCTCGTGCGCCCCGCCCCGGGCTCCGGGCTGGTCACGACGACGCTCCCGACGGGCCCCCTGGGCAACGAGAGCAGGTTCTCCGCCAGCTCCCCGAAAGGTCCGTCGGGCGCGAACCCCCGGTCCAGCGCCCACGCCGCCTCCGCCGAGACCTTCGGCCCTAGCTCAACCAACCTTCTCCTCCGGCGCATAATCCGGGATAACACCGAGGACCGGCGCCCGGAGCGTCAGCTCCGCGTCCCGGGCCCCGCGCCACCTGCGCGTCCCGCTCTCGAGGGCGAAGGCGACCCCACCCCCCAGCAGCAGCCCGGCGAACCCGGCCACGGCCCCGTACAGCAGCGGGGTCGACACCCTCCCGCTCAGGAGCTCCGGCTCACGGGCCACCGTGACCTCGGCGGCCAGTGTCCCGCCGACGGGCCCCTGCCGGTTGAGCTCCTCCGTCCGCTCCACGAAGACCTCCGCGTACTCGCCCGCCACCCGGCGGGCCTCCCCCGCGTCCTCGGCGGAGAAGGTCACCAGGATCTCGCCGGCGCGGTAGTCGTTCTCCAGCTCGAGCCTCTCGTTGAACTCCTGCGGGCCCGACGTCCAGCCCGCGCGCTGCATCGTCTGCCGGGACAGCTCGGCCTGGGGAACCTCGTCCCTCACCCGGTTGATGAGGGCCTCGGAGCTCTGCCCGGCGCCGGGCTGAGCGGCCAGGTTCGCCTCCCCGGCCACGGGATCCTCGGGTCCGAGACCGTCGTCGGTGGCCCGTACGGACAGCGCCGCCCGAGCGACGTAAGCCGGTCCCCAGAACAAGGTCAGGAGGGTGGCCGAGAGCATCAGCGCCAGGGCGATCCCGCCGACCAGGAGCCTCCGGCCCCACAGCGCGTTGAGGAGCTCGAAGAGGGTGACGTCGTCCCTCTGCTCCCACCGCCAGCCCTCAGACTTCACTGTTCAGCACCGTCTCCCGGTAGCCCTCGGGGTCCGTGTTTAGAAGCTCGAGGATAGCCGGGGCCTGCTCGGCTCCGCTCTCCGCGAGCGCCGCCCGGGCCTCGTCGTAGCGGCCCTCGACCACGAGGGCGTCGGCGAGGGCGAGGTTCACCGAGGTCACGAAGGCCTCCCGCTCCTCCCGCTTCGCCCCCTCGGCCTTCTCGAGGTTGGCGCTCGCCCTCTTCTTCGCCTTCAAGAGCGTCTCGACGCCCTTCTCCGGGTCCCCCGTCCGCACGTAGATCTTGCCGAGGTTGAACAGGCCGCGCGGCGGTATCTTCTCGAGCTCGACGAGCTTCTCGTACTCCTGCTTGGCCGCCTCGAGATCCCCCACCTGCGTGTGAGCTTGCGCGAGGGCGAAGATCAAACCCGTATCCCTGGGGATCTTCTCGAGCGCCGCAGCGTAGCTGTCTACGGCCGCCTCGGGCTGGTTGAGCCTGCTGGACTGGAGGTTCCCCAGATACACGAAGTTGGCGTAGTTGGCGGGGTCCCGATCTATGGCCTCCCGGAGCGCCCTCTCGGCGGCCTCGTCCTGGCCCTGCTGCTGGAGCAGGTTGGACTGGACCATCAGCGGCATGGAGTCGAACGGGTTGAACCGCGCCGCGGCCCTCGTCTTCTCCACCGCCCCCTCGATATCGCCGGCGGCGGCGAGCTGCTGCTCCTGTTTCATGTAGGCGACAGACATATACAACGAGCCTGCAAGCAGGATCAGCGCAACGACGACGAAGCCGACGGCGACCTTGAACACGCTACGAACGGAGGAATCATTCACAGGGAACGAGGATATTACAAGAAACGCCCGAGGTACAAGCGCGGTCCGCGAAACTCGAAGTAGAAATGGAGGAGCACGACAAAGAGAGGCGGGCCCCCGAAGGGACCCGCCTCTCGTTACGGCCGTAGCCGCCTGGTGCTAAGTTAGGTAATTACCTAACGATGCGGCGAGCCACGAGGCCACCGGCAACCAGGAGGGCGCCCGCGCCGAGCGTCAGGAGGCTAACGCCACCCGTCGCCGGGAGCTCACCAGCGGAAGCGGAGCCACCAGCGGAGGAACCACCAGCGGAAGCGCCAGCGCCAGCGGAGGCACCGGAGCCGGAAGCGGCGGCGGCGGCAGCGGCGGCGGCGGCGTCGCCCTCGCCCTCCTCGACAACACCGTCGTCGTCCTCGTCAACGTCGACCTCGTTGAAGCCGCCCTGGAGGAGGTTCACGCAGTACTGCACCTGCTCGGCGTCGACGCCGTTGCCGCCCTGGGCGACCTCGTTCTCGTCGCCGGAGATGTTCGCGACCGGGTTGTTGTACTGGTACGCGACCTGGTCGAGAACCTGCTCGCAGTCGTTAACCGCGACCTGGCTGTTGTCGCCGGCGGTGGCGCTGGTCTCGTCGGTGACGCTCTCGTCGTCGCCCTCGATGACCGCGTCCTGCGCGAGCGCCGGAGCAGCCGCAACCAGCACCATGGCCAGGAGAGCCGCCAACATCATCAACTTCTTCAACTTCTACCTCCTCAAAAGAGGGTTTTCATGACGGGGGTCATTTTTCCATCAGCTATCTCCGTTGTCAACGGAAAACCACAGCTTTTTTCTCTTTTTCTTAAAAAAACTTAACTTTAGAGAGGGGAAATTAGTGCCCGGGGAGGCTCGCGTAGCTCCCTTATACCCATATCCCCGAGAAAAACGCCTCACGCGCGGCCGACCACGGGCACTTTGCCTACGTCTCGATGTGTGCGCTCCGGGGAGAGGGCCCGCTCGGGGGTCCCTCCTGACTTTCGTATCGGCGCTTGCGGGCTAGTTGTCCTGCGTGGTGGCCGCGGGGCGCCTGGGGCTGTCGTAGGTGGACGTGAAGGTGCCGGCGAGGGAGGTGCTCCTACCCTCCATGACGAACCCTCCTTCCGGGGTGAGTTCCGTCGTTATCGTGATGCCCTGCGAGGGGCGAAACGCGGGACGCCCCCTGGCGTTCGGTATGGGGTTCTCGCTCGTGTAGACGCCGGCCTCCGGGTAATCGCCGCTGGCCCTTCCGATTCGTTCGTAGCGTTGCGCGGCCTGCTGGACGCTCGCTGCGATCTCGACGCGCTCGAACTCCGCGGCCCTCTCGCGCTGCTGCAAGAAGGTCGGCACGGCTATCGCGACCAGGAGGACCACGACGGCCGCGGCGACGGGCAACTCGCCGCGGCCGACGCCCGTAACGCGCCGCCGTCTGCTCCGCCGACTTCCCACGACGGTTTCGGCGTCAGGGGTCGCGGCGGGACCTTCTCTTGACGGGAGGATCTCGGTCTCTTCCTCTGGCTCTGCGTCTTCGGCGTCCCTCAGACGCATTACCGCGACCGAGGCGCCCAGCACGCCCCAGAAGGCGACGTCGGTCGCGACCGAAGGAAAGGCCGTCTGGAGCTGCAGCACGTAGGCCAGGACCGCGCCGGAGAGCGCTGCGAGGACCCACCCGCCGCGGCGGTAGGCGTTGCGGAAGTACGAGACGAGCAGCCACAGGTAGGCGGCGAGGCCCAGGATGCCGGTGGTGGCCGCGACCTGCAGCAGGTGGTTGTGCGCGCGGTCGAGGCCGCGGACCTCCCCCCTGCCGTCTTCTATCAGGGCTCTGAGGTCGTCGCTTATGTAGGGGCGGGAGGGGGCGCGGAAGTTGTCGGGGCCGTGCCCCAGCAGCGGGCGGTCCAGGATCATGGGGACGGTGTCGCGCCAGATGTACAGCCGGGTCTGCATGCTTATGTCGCCGCCGTCGCCTGAAGCGCCGCGGCTCACGCCGAAGCTAGAGGCCAGACCGCCGGGGGCTACGGCGAGGGCGGCGCCGGCGCAGACCAGCAGGATCAGGGGGAGAAGGAGCGCGAGCCGGCTCCTCCCGCGCTCGAGCAGCCAGGCGAAAGCCCCCACAAATGCCAGGTAGGCGACGAGGACGGCGCAGAAGCGGAGGGAGAGCGTGGAGAAACCGAACGCCGCGGAGGCGGCGACGGCGACGGCCATCGCCGCGACGAGGACGGCCACGGGGACCGCGAGGGGGTGCAAGGTCCCCATCCTGCGGCGGGCCGCCAGGAGGACCAGCGGCAGGGCCAGCGCCGCGCCCAACAAGGCGCCCCTCGACTCGGCGTAGATCCAGCAAGCCCCGATCAGGGCCAGGGCGAGAAGCCACACGAGCCTTCGGAGCCGCGTGCCGGCCCCCATCCACAGCGCGGCCGCAGCACCCATAGACAGGGTCAGGTAGCCGGAGAGGGTGAGGGAGTTGCCGATCGTGGCGGAGGAGCGGCCGAGGTCCGCGAAGGGGACGTTCCCCCAGCCCGATACGGGCTCGAAACCGTAGTTCTCGGCGATGCCGTACACGGAGACGAGAGCCGCCGTCGTGACCGCGGCGGCGAGGAAAACGCGCAGCCGCGAGCGGGACGCCAGGCCGCGGGCGAGCGCGTAGAAGAGCAGGACGCCGGCGGCGACCGAGAGCAACCCTTCGCCCCGGTCGCCGTAGAGGCTGTGCGCGGGCCTTTCGGAGAAGAGCGCGCTCAGGGCCGAGACGCCGAGGAGCGCCAGGACGGGGAGCAGCACCGGGAGCCGCAAGGGTCTTCCGTCGAAGACCACCATGCCCGCGACGGCGACGAGGAGCGCGACGGAGGCCGCGAGGAACGCCCTCAGCTCCGCCGTGTAGTAGGCCGCGCCGGGGTTGGAGAGCGCCGCTTCGGGGTCCACGGAGACGGGGACTAGGGCGAGGGCCGCGGCCGCCGCGATCACGCCGACGAGGCCGAACCACCTCGCCGCGGCCCCGGACGGACCCTTGCTTCGTTTGGCGCCCTCTGCGGACAAAAACACGCTCCGTAACCCGAAACCAGATCCCGCCGATTATAGGGTACGAGGCGAACGACCGTCCCCGGCTGATGGCAGGGGCAGCGATCTCACCCCGGCTCCATCAACGGTCTAAACGCGGGTTCGAGCTGGGAGACCGAGGCTCCGGTGACGGCGAATTTACGGAAGAGGGGGGCGGGGCCGATGCCTCGGCCCCGCCCCCTGAACTCCGAACAGCGTTCGTTAGCGGGAACCGAAGTTCGCGGTCCACATGGTCCCGTTGCTGCCCTTGTAGTTACCGTAAAAAGCGCCTATACCGATCTGCTTGAAGTTCTTGTTGAGGATGTTCGCTCTATGACCGGTGCTGTTCATCCACTGGCTGTGCGCCTTGTCCGCAGAAGCCGTCCCGGTCAAGGAGTTGAAAGCGATGTTCTCGCCTACCGTCCAGTATCGTCCGGACCGAGGCGTGTATCCGTACCTCTTGAGACGGTTGGCCATCGTCTCACCGTTGTAGGAGTTGTGGGAGAAGTAGTCCCTATCGATCATCTCCTTGGAGTGGGCGCGAGCCGCTCGTTGAAGGGCAGGATCGACACAGAACCTGGAGAGCCCCTTGCTAGCGCGGGCCTGATTGTGCAGGTCCAGCGACCGCTTCTCGGAATCCGCCAGCGTAATGGTCCCGCCGGCACACGTCGGCACGGTAGCGGCAGCTTCGGCCTTTCTCGGCTGGACCGCGGATGCTCCCAGAACTGCGACCGTCGCCAGAAGCATCGCCACGAAGACCACCGACGCATACCTCAAGACCATCTGAAACCCCCTCCATGCACCGACTCGTCGGCTCACTCCCGTCTCATCGGCAAAAACCACTCGTTGTCATCCATATTATCGGCACGCGAGCGCGAATGCTTTAGCCGATGGAGGGGGACATAATGCCTCCGGCATAGGGCTTCGGCAGCCGGCACGTATGCCGGTAGAGCACCTCGGTTGTTCCAGGGAGCCAAGTATTAGGGGAGTGACGAACGCGACTCGAAGCCTACCCGGAGGCCGTGGAGGAGCTTTTGGGCCGTCCGTGAAAGGAGTCGCGGCCCGCTCGGGCGCGGCGCTATTTGTTGATGGATCTTATGAACGTGACGATGAAGACGGCGGAGATCAGCATGAGTCCTCCGGCGGCGACGAGGCCGAGGGCGACGAAGAAGAGGGTCCCCGAGTCCGCTTCGCCCCACTCCCTCGTGGCCCAGACGAAGGCGAAGAGGGCGGCGAAGAAGGTCAGCAGGATCAGGATCATGCCGCCTGGGAGGTCCCGGATCTGGATCGCCGCCTTCTCGACGGCGTAGGGGAGGCGCCCCTTCGGGTAGCCCGTCTGCTGGACGTTCTCCAGGGCGCCCTGGAACTCCCTGTCGCCGGCCAGACCGATGACGCGCGAGAGGTAGTAGGCCTCCTTCGCGGACTTGCCGGACCTGAGCAGTTCGAGGTAGTTGCGCCTGTAGAGCTCGACCGCGCCCGAGTGCGGGGAGGCGAGCTGCTTCAGGAAGGCGTGCGTGTCGAGGCGGCTCGTGTAGCGCCTGACCTCGCTCTGGGAGGGTCGCTCGCCGGGGCTCAGGCCCTCGCTGCGGCGGCGCATGATCTCGGCCACCTCCAGAAAGAACATCTCGCGGGAGAACTCGAGGGCGCTCTGGCGCTCGCGGCGGCGGGAGGAGATCTCCGTCCTTATCCCGCGAGCCCGGTACTCCTCGCGCCTGAGGCGGTAGACCTGCTCCTGGTAGAAGTCACGGTCGGGGAGCGAATCGGCAGAGTCGCGTAGCCCGTAGGCCTCTTCGAGAGTCTCCGGAATCCTACGTTCTTCCATAATCCGGCCTGATCTACGCTCCTACCCGCCTACCCAACCTTGGGATGGGAATCATACCACGCACGCAACATGCGTAGCCCCGATCAAACCCTCTCTTCGGGCTCGAGAGCGACGCCCCGGGTCTCCCAGAGAGCATAAGAGAGGGACCCGCCGCGCGCCCTGACCTCGAGGTGCCCCCCTCGGCCAGGCCCCGAGCATCGCCCCGGCCTCGGCCACCGTCAGCGACGTCTCCATCGCCGCCCCCGCGGGCGTCAGCTCGCCCCGCTCCCGCAACGCCCCGAGGAGCTCCCGCTCCCTGCCGTTCCCGGAGGGCAGATCCTTCTCGCCGTCCACGACGCCCGCGATGCCCCGGATAAAGAGCCCGAAAGCGGGGAAGATCGCCCACCCGAACACGAAGATCAGCCACGACATCTCTTCGAAAAGGGTCAGCAAGAGGATCGAGGCCACGACGATCGGCACGATCACGACCGCCCCCACCGCGACGCATGCTTCGGGGCTCATCTTCCCGACGTCGAGCCCGAAGAAGTCGTGCGAGTGGGGACGGCCGCGATGATGGCCCGCGTGGCGGGGCTCGCGGGGTTGCACGTCCTGGCGCGGTCTCCGGTCCAAGGTCATCCTCCTTGCCCCAAATATAGCAGCAAGCCGCGGGACGGACCACGCCGCAGAGCGACGAATCGACGGCCCGGAGATGCTAACCTCTCCGCGAGCGGAACGGAGGTACGGTGGTCTTGGATACGAGGGATCTCAGGGGGCGCGTCGAAGGCTCGAAGGACGCGTTTCTGGAGGAGCTGAAGGAGTTTTTGCGCATGTCGTCGGTCTCGGCGCGCGAGGGCGACGACGCGGACTTTCGCGGCTGCGCCGAGTGGGTGCGCCAGAAGCTCGAGGAGGCGGGGGCAGAGGCGCGCCTCATGGAGACGCAGGGGCATCCCGTGGTGTACGCGGAGATCGGCGAGGGGGACCGGACGCTCCTCTCTTACGGGCACTACGACGTGCAGCCTCCGGAGCCGCTGGAGCAGTGGGAGAGCAACCCGTTCGAGCCGACCGTGCGCGGCGGCTCCCTCTTCGCGCGCGGCGTCGCCGACGACAAGGGCGACGTGATGTCCCGCATCCAGGCGCTGCGCCTATATAGGGAGGAGGTCGGGCCGCTCCCGTTCAAGCTGAAGTTCTTTATAGAGGGCGAGGAGGAGGTCGGCAGCCCCAACCTCGCGCCCTTCGTCCGGGCCAACGGGGAGCTGCTCCGGGCGGACGCCTGCCTGTGGGAGGGCTCGATGAAGGACGAGGCGGGGAGGCCGATGGTCTTCTGCGGCACGAAGGGGATGGCCTACGTCGAGCTGCGGGCCAGGGGCGCCTCCCACGACCTGCACAGCATGTACGGCGGCATCGCCCCGAACCCCGCCTGGCGGCTCGTGCAGGCGCTGCGGACCATAAAGGACGAGAACGGCGAGATCACGGTGGACGGGCTCATGGAGCTCGCCGAGCCGCCGTCGGAGGGGGACCTGGAGGCGTTGAAGAACATCCCCTTCGACGACGCGGCGCTAAGGGAGTCGTGGGGTGTGGACCACCTGGACCGGAACCTCACCGGCGAGGCGGCGCTCAGGGAGTACCTGCTCAAGCCGACGGCGAACATCGCGGGCATCCACTCCGGCTACGCCGGCCCGGGCTCGAAGACGATAGTTCCTTCCGAGGCGTACGTGAAGATGGACTTCAGGCTCGTCAAGGGCCAGAGCCCCGGCCCGGTGGTCGCCCTGATCCGGGAGCACCTCGAAAAGCGCGGCTTCGACGACGTGGAGGTCGTGGACCTGCACGGGGTCGAGGCGGCGAAGACCCCGGTCGACTCGCCGGTCGTGCGGACGGCGATCGAGGCGTGGGAGGGGGTCGGCGCCGAGGCGGTCGTCTACCCGACGGTCGGGGGGAGCGGCCCCACCTCGCTTATAGCGACGGAGCTCGGGATACCGACGATCATGACGGGTGCCGTGGCGAACGCGGGGAGCCGCATCCACGCCCCGAACGAGTCGGTCAAGCTCGACGACTACTTCGAGGCGATCTCGTACTTCGCGGGCTTCTTCGGGAGGTTCGCCTCTTGACGGATGGGGTCCGCGAAGGCGGCCTGAACCTCCCGGAGCGGGTGCGCGAGAGCCTGGCTTCGGCGGTGGCGGAGAGGGGCGTGCAGGCGCGCGTCGTCTCGACGCAGGGCCGGGAATCCATGAAACCGCCGCAGGGGCACGTCGTGGTAGCGGCGGAGCCCGAGGAGATCGAGGGCGTGAGGGGCCCCGCGCGGATCGTGCGCAGGCTGGAGCACTACAAGACCTTTTACGGCCCCGTCGTCCGCCTCGCCGTGAGCGTCTACCCCATGGACGGCGAACCCCTGAGCGCTGGGACCGTTCTCAACATCAGCCAGGTCAGCGGCGACGCGGCCCTCTCGGGGCTCGGGCGGCAGGGGAGCCTCTACCTCCACTTCTACGCCGCCGAGGGGGGCGACCTCTCGTACGCGTTCTCCAAGGAGGTGCCGAACGGCCCCGAGCAGCGGGCGGAGGCGAAGAAAGTCCTGAAGATGGCCCGCGACGCCTACGCCCAGACGCGGGAGGACAGGCGGAGCTTCCGGCGGGCGGTGATGCTCGCCGAGAAGCAGTTCGAGCTTCCTGTACCTGAACCCGACGTCGAGGCGTAGCCGAACCGAAAAGTCCTGCTTATACTGCGTCACGTGATCAGGAGGACGAGAAGCGTGAGCCGCCCGTGAGGGATTTCGCGGCCCGGATCGACCGGGCGCTCTCCTCTGCCAGAAAGCATGGGGTACGCTTCTCCGCTGGCGCGGGGGCGGGGGACATGGAGATGCAGGGGCTCGGAAAGGGCACGGAGGACGAGGGGCTGCCCGTGGGGGGGCCGGACCACCTGGAAGGGAGGCCGGGCTGGAGGGACCCCGGGGTCCCCGACGGCTCCTCCAAGCTGTGCTACTTCCTGGACGGGGTGCAGAGCACGCGGGAGATAGGCAGGATCGGGGCGGTCCCCATCGTCGTCACGACCGTGGCGGCCACGATCATCAACCGGTGCGACCGCCGCTTCTCGCGCGTGGGGATCGAGGAGGGGCCGCCGGTCGTGGTGCGGGCCGTGATCCTGCCGAACAGCATCGGGGACGAGAAGGTCGCCGCCCTGTGGGAGGCGCTAACGAGCTCGGGGCTCGTCGGCCTCGAACCGGGCGAGGACCCCCACCACCCCGACCTCCTCCTCGACTCGACGGAGTACGCGGCCAACCCCGACCCCTCGGACTACGTCGGGCTCAGGGAGAGCGCGATGGTCCGCGTGCGGACGCTGCGCGAGCGTCTGGAGACGGCGCTCCTGAGGCGCTGGGAGACCGACGATCGGGTGCTCGGCGGCGACGACTGGATCGCCGTGGACGGGCAGCTCAGGGACATCAAGGAGTCGAACCGCCGGGCCGTCGGGCTCATAAAGAGCGTGGCCCGGCCGGAGTTCACCGGCGAGGAGATAGGCGTCCTGCTCGACCTCGAGCCGGGGATGAGGACGACGAGCTTCGTCCCCGGGTGGCAGCGGGAGCTCCCCCCCAACGAGCGGCGGACGTCGTGGTACATGAGGATGTGGCCGCCCCAGAGCGGCGCGGACGCTCTGGGCTCGCTGATGCGCGTGGAGGCGCAGCGCGGGACCTCGGCCGAGGAGGTAGACGAGATCTCCCGCTGGATCCTGGCCGAAAAGGCCCCGCTCGCGAAGCCCGACTCGCGCTGGCCCGCGATGATCTACCCGATACAGTACGTCGAGAAGGTCCTGAAGCCCACGGTACAGGGCTCCGAACGAGCATTCGCGCGCCTCGAGCGCGGGCTCGCCGCGAACGGAGGGAACTAGATGCCCAACCCGCTGCACCCGGAATTCCTGGATCGGACCGACGGCCCCATCGGCCGCGTCGTCACCAGCGAGGACCAGCCCGCGACCGCACACGAGTTCTTCTTCTGGACCTCAGAATCCGAAGCGGCCAAACGGCTCGACATCGGCCACATCGTCGCCGCCGAGGCTGAGGACGCGACCGCCGTCGCCGTCCTCGACGACCCGAAGCGCTACTCCGACCTCCAGAGCTTCCTCGACGACTTCTACGCCTTCGACGGGGACCCTGCGGTCGAGGCGCTATCGGAGCGCGTCGAGATCCTGGTCTTCCGCGCGCGCGTCCTCGCCACGAAACACCGCCAGGAGCGCAAGAAGAGCAAGCGGCCGGTGAAGACCGGGCCCGTCTACTTCGCGACGAGCGAGGCGATCGAGTTCGCCCTCGGCTCGGAGGACTTCTCGGGGACGAAGATCCCGATGCTCCTCCACGAGAACGGCAACGAGAGGGACGGCTCCCCCCAGCGCACCCCCCTCTACGTGGACGAGGACTACCTACTCGGCCCCGAGGCCGGGCACATGAACATCACCGGCATGAGCGGCCTCTCGACGAAGACGAGCCACGCCCTCTTCACCATCTCGTCGGTCTTCCAGAAGGCCGAGGGGAAGACCGTCGCCGCCCTGATGTTCAACGTGAAGGGCGCCGACCTGCTGTTCCTGGACAAGCCGGTCGAGGTGAGCCGCGAGGACGACCCGGACCTCGCCGAGCGCTACGAGAGGTCCCGCCAGCGCGGGCTCTCCTCCGAAGAGAAGGAGATGTACGAGGCCCTGGGCCTGGAGATGAAGCCCTTCGAGAAGCTCCGCATCTTCGCGCCCTTGCGCCACGGGATGGACCAGGGGGACCGGACGGTTTATCCGTCGGATCTGCCAAAAGCTGCCCTGAACACCCTGAGGAACGCTCGCGGCGAGTCCGGCATAGTCCACCCCATCGTCTGGGACCTCGGGGACGTGCTGCCGCACGCCGGGCGCATCTTCGAGCAGTCGGACTACGACGACAAGTTCCGGGGCTTCGTGGAGACGCTGCGGGCCGACGGGATAGACACCCAGGACCAGTTTCAGAGCTTGATGCGCGAGATCCAGGACTACTTCGAGGACGAGGAGTCGAAGCCGTCCTGGCGCGGCCACAACCGCATGACCATCAACAAGGTCTGGAACCGCTTCAACGGCCTGCCGAGCAAGTGCGGCGGCCTGCTCGTCGGCGGCAGGGTGGAGTACTCCGGCTCCCCGAACGTGGAGGACGCGTTCTCCGACCGCGAGATGCGCGTCGTGGACATCTCGCACCTCTCCGGTGTCCCGCAGGACCTCGTGGTCACGAAGGTCATCAACGAGGTCTGGGAGAAGGCCGAGAAGGGGCTGCTCGGGGTGGACAAGCTCGTGATCTTTGTGGACGAGCTGAACAAGTACGCCCCCTCCGGCTCCGCGAGGACCTCGTCCCTGAAGGACACGCTGGTGGACATCTCGGCGCGCGGGCGGCACCTGAGCCTGACGCTCTTCGGGGCGCAGCAGTTCAGAAGCAAGGTCGACGACGAGGTGATCGGGAACGCCGCGACGAGCCTCTACGGCCGCATCGGCGACGAGGAGCTGACGAACTCGAGCTACCGCTCCTTTTCGAACACTACCCGCGAGGAGCTGTTGCAGCTGGAGAAGGGCCGTCTCCTGTTGCGCCACGCCCACTACGCGGTGCCGGTCTTCGGCCGCTTCCCCCGGCCGCCGGTCCTCATGGGCAAGCAGGGGACGGACATCTACGGGAGCCGCAACGTGGACACGGCGACGGAGGTTCAGAGCGTGATGCGCCGCCTCACGTCGAAGCCGCCGGCGCTCGTCGGCATCCGGGGGGACATCGCGGGGATGGAGGACGAACGGGTGCGCGAGGCCCTGGACGCCGTGAACGCGATGTCCCAGGGCGACGGAGGTATTCGGGATCCCTACAACGCTTTCCTCCGGACGCTGAAGAAGCCCGGCGCCACGCGGCGCACGCGGGCCAACTCGGCGGTGCTGCGGGGCCTCGAGCGGATGCGGGACTAGGGATCGACCTCTCGGACGGTAGAATGGTCTCAAGACCGTGGATCTCTAGAAGGGGAGCAGGACGCTGGTAAGGGTCGCCCACATCTCGGATACGCATCTCGGCTACACGAGGTACGCGAAGCTCAACCCGCAGACCAACCGCAACCAGCGCGAGGTCGACGCGCAGGAGGCGTACCGGCGGGCGGTCGATGCCATCCTGGAGCGTGACGTGGACCTCGTGATCCACTCGGGCGACGTCTTCGACTCCATCCGTCCGGCGACGCACGTGATCATCAACTTCCTGAAGCAGACGGGCCGCATCACCCAGCGGGACATCCCGTACTACGGCATCGCGGGCAACCACGAGACCCCGCGCCTGCGCGCCACGACGGCGGCGCTGGAGTACGGGAACATGATCGGGGCGTACTTCGCCCACGGCTTCGAGGTGGAGCACGAGCCGGTAGACCTCGGCGATATCCGCCTCTCCCTCGCGCTGATCCCGCACGGGGCGGTCGGGGACGCGCAGGTGGTCGTCACCCCGGACCGGGACGCGGACATCAACATCATGGTCACGCACGGGACGGTGCCGGGGCTCGTCGTCCACGGGCACGAGCTCGGGCAGGTGGACCTGCCGGAGCGCGTCCTCGGCGGGGACTTCGACTACGTGGCCCTCGGCCACTACCACTACTTCCACGAGCACAAGAAGAACACCTACTACGCCGGCGCGACCGAGCGCTTCGGGTTCGGGGAGGTGGATTCGGAGCCGGGCTTCGCCATCCTCACCTTCGGCGGGGCGGACGGGGTGGAGATAGAGCACGTGCCCATCGAGGCGCGGCCCATGATCGACCTGCCGAGGATCGACGCCGAAGGGATGACCGGCGGCGACCTGAACGAGGCGATCGCCGACCGGGCCGCCCGCGCCGACATAGACGGGGCGATGGTCCGCCAGAAGGTCGTGAACGCGCCCGTTGGGCTCGCCGGGGAGCTGGACCGCCCGCTCCTGAGGGATCTCAGGCGGCGGGCGCTGGACTTCTCGTTGGAGATTTCGGAGTCCGGGAGGGCCGATCTTCCGGACCCGGACGGGGAGGTCGAGGCGAGCTTCGGGTCGCTGGAGGAGGAGTTCAAGGCGTTCGTCGGGGGGCGCAGGGAGAGGGGCGAGCTCGACGCCGCTTTCGCGGGAGAGTTTCTGGAGAAGGGGCTCGGGTACCTGAGGGGCGCCGGGGCCGCGCCGGGGGAGGGGGCGGCGTGATCCTGGAGCGGCTCTACCTGGAGAACTACAAGCAGTTCCGCGAGCCGACCGAGCTGTTGCCGCCGGAGGGGGCCGTTGGCGTCGTGGGGAGGAACGGCTCGGGGAAGAGCACGATCTTCGAGTCCATCCTGTGGGCGTTCTTCGGCTCCCGGGGCGGAGGCCCGCGCTTCGCGAACGACGCGATCCCCTGGAGCGGCGGCACCGTCGCGGACAAGACGATCGTGGACGTGACGCTGAACCTCGGGGGCACCTCGTACAGGGTCTCCCGCACCCTCCACCGCGGCAAGACGGAGGCGAAGATCTTCGTCGGGGACGGCGTGGAGCCGCACCTGAGCGGGTCTTCGGAGGTCGCCGAGTGGGTGCAGGGGCAGCTTCTGTGCATGGACCGGACCGCCTTCGAGGCCACGTTCTTCGCCCGGCAGAAGGAGCTGGAGTTCTTCGCGGGGGTGACCGGGGTCGAGCGGCAGCGCGAGATCGCGCGCATCCTCGGCATAGACCAGGTGGAGGGCGCCCAGAAGCTGCTGCGCGCCGACCGGAAGGAGCTGAGGGACGGGGCCGCGGCCCTGGAGAGCATCCTCGCGGGCACGGACCACGAGCGCCTGGCTGAGGAGCTCCGCGAGGCCCGGGAGGAGCGGGAGAGGCTCGTCTCCGAGGCGAAGGGGCTGGACGGGAAGATCGCGGCGGCCGAGCAGGAGCTCGCGGAGGCCCGGGCGGAGGGCGAGAAGCTCGAAGGCGCCTACCGGCGCCACAACGACCTCCACAGGGAGCTCGCGGCGGCCGAGGGTGCCAGGGAGCGCGCGGCCGAGCGGGAGGCGGAGCTGAAGGCGCGCCTCGCGGGGCTCGAGGAGGACGAGGAGACGATCGGCAAGCTCCTCCCCCGCACGGAGGAACTGCCACGGGTGGCGGAGGAGATACGGGGCCTGGAGGAGGCCCGCAGGCGCCACGAGCGGCGGGAGGGGGCGCAGCAGGAGGCGAAGCGGCGCAGGGTCGGCGCCCACAGGGCCGTCTCCGAGGCGACGGACCTGCTGGAGGAGCTCGACGGCGACGGGGACGGGCCGCTGGAGGGGTGGGCCGGGATCTTCTCCGTCGAGGAGGACGGGGAGCGGGTGCGCAGGGCGGCGGAGGTACTGGGGCTGGCCGCGGAGGCCCACGAGGAGGCCGAGACCCATCTTGGCTCGCTGCGAGAGCGACGGTCGCGTTTCGAGGAGCTTGCCGCCGGTGAAGAGGAGCTCGCGGAGGCCAAGGAGGGCTGGGAGGCCGCCAAGACGCACGCGTCCAGCCTGGAGGAGGCGCTGAGAGACCTGGACGACGGGGAACTCGACGGGCGCATCGAGGGGCTCAAGCGCAAGGAGCGCAGGCTGGAGCGGCAGTCGGCGCAGCAGAGGGGGCTCGCCGACGCGGACGAGCGAGACGCCGAGAAGCTGGAGAAGGCGGCGCGCATGATCGAGTCCTCGGACGAGGTCGCCGAGTGCCCGACCTGCCACCGGGGCTTCGAGGCGGACGAGCACGCCGAGGTCCTCGAAACCCTGCGGCGGGACGCGGCGGGGTACCGGGCCCAGGCCGAGGAGGCGAGGGAAGAGTGCCGGCGCCTCGACGAAGAGGCGAGGGAGCTTCTGAGGGAGCTGGAGGAGATAGAAGACGTCCGCGAACGGGTGCGCTCCCTGCGCGAAGATCGCAAGGCCGCCGAGGCGCGGGGCCAGCTCTTGCAGGATGCCCTCACCCGCATCGGCGGCCGCGTCGCGATCATCAAGGAAGGTCTCAGGGGCCTCGCCCCGGTGACGGAGGAGGCGCTCGCCGAGGCGGCCTCGCGCGCCGGCCGCCTCAAGACCTTCCGCGACGCCTACCCGCGGGTCGAGGGCCTGCTGGGGAGGCACGAGAGCGCGCTCGCGGAGGCGGTGGAGCTCGAAGAGGAGGCGGCTCGTCTCGGGGAGGGCCTGGTCTATGATGCGCGACGCCACGAGGAGTTGCGCGTCGAGAGGGCGGAGATCGAACGCCTCCGGGGGCAGGTCGAGACCTTGCAGGCGCGCCTCTCCTCCCGCCCGGAGGTGGAAGAGAAGCTGGGAGACGCCACGGCGGAGGAAGGCGCGGCGAAAGAGCGTGCCGGGGCGTTGCAGGAGAAGATCACGGCGCTGGCCTTCGACGAGGACGCCTACCTCGCCAACCGGGAGAGGGTGGCGCAGGGGGAGGCGGCCCGGGAGGAGCTACGCAGGGAGCGGGACGAGCTCCGGGAGATGGCGCGCAGGGTGCAGAGCAGGGTCGAGGCGCTGGAGGGGGAGCTCAGGCGCTACGAGGAGGGGCGCAGGGCCGCCGACGAGAAGGCCGCGGGCGCAGCGCGGCTCGGGGAGATGGACAAGCTCTTCTCGGAGTTCTACCGGGAGCTCACGGCGAGGGTGCGGCCGAACCTCGAGCGCGAGGCGTCCTCGCTCGTGCGCGAGCTCACCGACGGGCGCTACGAGAGGATCGAGTTCGACCAGAACTACGGGGTCAGGCTCTTCGACGGGCTCTCGGACGCCTACGAGCTCTCGCGCTTCTCCGGCGGCGAGGCGGACATCGTCAGCCTCTCGGCCAGGGTCGCGCTCTCGAAGATGATCTCCGCCCAGGGCTCCGAAGCCCTCGGCTTTATCGTGCTCGACGAGGTCTTCGGGGCGCTCGACGCCGACCGGCGCCGCAACGTCCTCCTCGCCCTCGACCGCCTCAAGAAGACGTTCGGCCAGATCTTCGTGATCTCCCACGTCGCCGACGTGCAGGAGTCGGCCCTCCTCGACGAGCTCTGGGCCGTCGAAGAGGACGACGAGGGCCGGAGCTCGATCCGCCGCATAGACGTCTCCGCCGGGGCACCCGAGGTGCTCTTGGGCGAAGTCGCCGGCAGGCCGTAAGGTTCCACGATGGACGGAAGGCCCTGGCGCGCGTCCTTTGCCCTGGCGGGCCCGGCGGGCGAGCCGGTGGACCTGGCCCGTGCGTTCCGCTCGCACGGCCTCGCTTCCCTGCCGCCGATGCGCCTCGACGAGGAGACGGACACCCTGGAGGCGACCCTCCCGGTGCGGGGGTACGCGCCGCGCACCGTCCTGATCCGGGCGGACGGGTCCGGGGCCGGGCTCGCGGACGTCTTGGGCCCCGCACCGGAGGCCGAGGAGGGCGAGCGGATACTGCGCTCGGTGCGCCACGTGCTCCGGCTCGACGAGGACCTCTCCCCCTTCTACGGGCTCGCGGCCGGCGACCCCGAGCTCGCCTGGGCCACGCGGGGGGCGGGGCGCATGATCCGGGGCGCCACCGTCTTCGAAGAGGTCGTGAAGACCATTTGCACCACCAACTGCGCGTGGTCCGCCACGACCAGGATGATCGGGGCCCTCGTCGAACACCTCGGCGAGAGGGCCGTCGGGGCCCCACGGACGGGGACGCTCGGGCGCGCCTTTCCGACCCCGGAGGCGATGGCCAGAGCCGGCGAAGACTTCTACGGGGACGTGGTCCGGGCCGGGTACCGGGGCCGCTACCTGCTCTCCCTCTCGCGTTCGGTGGTCGAGGGCGCGCTGGACCTCGAGGCCCTCGACACGCCCGCCGAGGTTTTGCCGGACGAGGAACTGGAGCGGCGCCTGCTCGCGCTGCCGGGGGTCGGGCCGTACGCCGCGGCCCACGTCATGATGATGCTCGGCCGCTACTCCCGCCTCATCCTCGACTCCTGGACGAGGCCGACCTACGCCCGCCTCGCGGGCAAGGAAGAGGTCTCGGACGGGGAGATCGTTGAGCGCTTCTCCCCCTACGGCCGGTACGCCGGGCTCGCCTTCTGGCTCTACCTGACGCGCGGTTGGATCGAGGAACCGGAGAAGCCAGTCCCCTCGACGCCGTAGGCGTCGCTCCTGCTCGAGTAGCGCGGGTGTATGGAGATCGCCGAGGCCCCGCGAACCTGGCCCTGACCGCTGCTCAGCGCCGTCGTCCCGACGGTGACGCGAAGCTGGCTCGCCGGTACCCGAGCGCAGTGCGCGGCCGTGAGCACGTGGGTCTCGTCGATCAGGGTTCCGCCGCAGGCGAAGTCGTTCAGCGTGCCGGGGGCGTCGTTGCGGACGTACGCCGTGAACGGGTACTTGCCGTCCGGCACCGCGGTGCCGCCGACCACCCTGGTCTCGCGCGGCGGCTCGTCGGCGGCTAGCCACCCCGGTGCCCAGCGCCGCCGCGGCCAACAACACGACGGCCGAGCGGTGCCAACGGTGCCAGATCTAACCTTCGGACACGCTCCCTACGCCTTCGCCCACGCCGATCTCCCCTCCGAACCCTTACGCCGGTATCTCGTACCGATAGCTTGTCGGTACAACGGCCCGAGAACGTTGGCGCGTACGCCGAGCCCTCGCCACCACTTCGTAGGTTTCTGGCTCCTACTCGGAGACCGCCCTGGAAGAGTACTCCTAAGCGGTCCGTCCCTGGCCCTCCTCGGGCCGTCCGGCGCGCGCGGAGAGGGCGTCGACGACGCCGCGGGCGGCGCCCGCCGCGAGGTCCGTGAGCCGGAAGGCGGTTCCGCCCCGGCCGGAGGCGACTTCTATCTCGAGCGTCGCGAGATCCAGGCGCTTCTGCAACGGGGAGACGGAGAAGCCCCGGGATTGCAGGCGCCCGCGCGGGGCGACGACCGTGGTGCGCGCGAGGCGCCGGGTGCGCAGGATCACGCGGTCCTCGTTGAGCGCGTAGCCCCCGGCGCGGTGGCGGACGAGCCCGTAGAGGGCGGCCGGGGGCACGAGCAGGAGGGCGAGGAGGCCCAGGGGTACAGAAAGACCGAGAAGGGGGCCGCCACGACCAGCGCGGGCAGCGACGACCGGAAGGCGTAGCGCCGCCGGGCGCGGGCGGGCAGCGGCTGGAGGGAGGAGAGCGGGGCCGCGAAGAGGGGGCGGCGGAGCGCAGGAAGTCCTCGGCCTCGCTGCGGCGCAGCAGCGGGAAGAGCACCGTGGAGACGCCCTCCTCCGTCCCGAAGCCCGCGCTCTCGACGCGCAGGGCCGCGAGGCCGAAGGGCTGCCTGAGGGCGCCCTCGACGAGCCTCACGGCCTGGATGCGGGCGAGGGGCACCGTGGTCTCGTAGCGGTTGAGGAGACCTCGCTTGATGTGCAGGTACTTGCCGTCGGCAGAGCGCGAGAGGGTGAAGCCGGCGTGGGCGAGCACGGTTCCGAAGATCGCGAGCACCCACGCGAAGAGGGCGACGAAGAGGACGAGCAGGAGGGCCGCGAAGATCGTGCGCGGCAGCAGCGCCTCGGAGAGCCTCTCCGCGAGGTTGCCGGGCAGGAGGTCGTCCACGATCTGCGAGCCGCCGGCGACCACCGAGATCGCCACCCCGAGCTGGCCACTCGTCAGCCCCGCGACGAGGAGCGCCCCGGTCGAGAGCTTTCGCAGGACGGTCGGGGAGGGCTCTTCGACGGCCTCGCCCGTCTCGTCGAGGGTCCTGCGCGCCCGGGTGAGCTCCTCCCTCAGCTCCCGAGCGTCGGGGCGCGAGAGGGCGGAGAGCGAGACCTCGGGCTCTCCCGCGCCCCCCGCCGCCTCGAGGCGCAGCTCGACCACCCCGAAGACGCGCTGCACGATCCCCTGCACGGTGTTCACGCTCTGCACGTGCTCCAGGGGCAGCGAGCGCTCGCTCTTCTGCAGGACGCCGCGCTTGAGGTGGAACGCCCCGCCGGAGATGCGGTACGTCGTCGCGCGCCAGGAGAGCACGCCCCAGACGGCGCTCAGGGCGGCGAGCACGACGAAGGCGAGAAGCACGAGTAGCAGCGTCCTCATCCCGAATTCCCCGTTGACGAGCGCGGCGATGCCGGGGAAGGCGGCGACCCCGGCCCAGCGCCGGACCGTCGAGATCGCCGAGAGCAGCATCCCCACCGGGTGCAGGCGCCGCTCCTCGATCCCGGCCAGGGCGCTAGAGCTCATCGGCCTCGCGGGTGAGCTCGGCGATGCGGTCGCGCACCTCGGCGGCGGTCCCGGTGGCGAGCTGGGGGATCTCGTTCGGGCCCGCCGCCGTGTAGAAGACGACGGTGGAGAGCCCGAATCTACGCTGCAAGGGGCCCTGGCGGGTGTCGACGTGCTGCACCCGCGCCATCGGGACGAGCGTGCGCGTCACCCTGAGGAGGCCGCGCTGGAGGTCGACCTCGAGCTGCCGGATCTCGTACCTCCACCGCCGCCACAACAGCGGCGGCAGAAAGACCACGAGAAGGACGGCGAGCGCGAGCGCCGCCAGGACGGGCAGCGCCGCGAGGTACGCCGCCGCCTCGTTTCTGTACAGGACGTAGGTACCGAAGGCGCCGCCCGCGAGGATGGGGAGGGCCTGCAAGGCCCCCGTCACGCGCCAGAGCGAGCGGGCGCGCGGGTCGAGCCTCTCCCCTGGTTCGGCCTTCAAGAAGGCACTAGCCCAGCGGGACCACGACGCGCTCGGGCACCGCCGGCCTCCCGCGGAGGTCCTTGGCGGCGAGCTGGCCGCAGGCGGCGTCTATGTCCCCGCCGCGGCTGGGCCTCAGGGTCGCCGAGAGGCCGAGCTCCTTCGCGTGCTGCAAGAACTCCTTCGCGCGGCCCTTCGAGGTGGCGGAGAAGCCGGTGTCCGTCCAGTTGAAGCGGAGCAGGTTCAGGTGGTAGAGCGGGTGGTCGAGGAGCGTGGCCAGCGCCTCGACGTGGCGGGGCGCGTCGTTCACGCCGGCGAGGAGCGTGTACTCGAAGAAGAGCTTGCGGTGGGTCTCGTCGACGTAGTAGCGGGCGGCCTCCATAAGCTCCGGGATGGAGTGGCGCGACGCCACGGGCATGATCTCCTGCCGCTCGTCCTCGAACGGCGTGTGCAGGCTTATGGCGAGGTGGAACTGCTCGGGCTCGTCGGCGAAGCGCCTTATCTTGTCCACGAGCCCGCTCGTGGAGACGGCGATGGAGCGGGCGGCGAGGCCGAAGCCGTCGCCGTCGTTGAGGACCCGGAGCGCGGTTATAAGCTCGCGGTAGTTCAGGAACGGCTCGCCCATCCCCATGACGACGACGTTGCTGACGCGCTCCCCTTCGGGCTTGAGGTCGCGGGCGGCGACGAAGACCTGCTCGGCGATCTCGCGCGCCTTCAGGTTCCGCTTGATGCCCATGAGCCCGGTCGCGCAGAACTTGCAGCCCATCGGGCAGCCGACCTGCGTCGAGATGCAGACCGTGTTGCGCCCGGCCTCGGGGATGTTGACGGTCTCTATGAGGTGGCCGTCGTGCGTCTTGAACAGGTACTTGCGCGTCCCGTCGGAGGCCTTCGCGACGCGCAGGAGCTCGAGGGCCGCGGCGGGCGCCCCCTCGGCGAGGGCCTCGCGCAGAGGCTTGGGGAGGCTCGTCGCCTCCTCCCAGTCCCGGATGAGGCCTCGGGTGAGGGCGCGGTAGGCCTGTCCGAGGCGGTAGGACGGCTCGCCCCTCTCCTCGAAGAGACCCTTCACGTCCGGCATAAACTGTTCGGCCTTCAACCTCATCGCTCCTCTTGCTCGTGCGTAAAAAGGGATTATAAGACGGGAGAGCAAAACCGGAGCGAGGGACTGTAGAATTGGACGAGTGAGCGTACTCGATCCGTTCGTCTTCCTTTTCGTGCTGCTCCTCGTCTGGCGCGGGGCGCGCCTCGGATTCCTGGCCGGGGCGTTCTCGCTCGCCGGGGTGGTGCTCGGGGCGGCGCTGGGATCCAGGCTCGCGCCCGCCCTCCTCGGGGACCGGGGGGACCTCCTCTACGGCTCCGCGATCACGCTGGCGAGCATCCTGGCCTTCGCCGTGATCGGGGACATCCTGGCCCGCTCGGCGGGCGGCTACCTCCGCGAGAAGCTCGCGAGCCCGGCGTCGCGGTGGCTGGACGGCCTCGGCGGGGCGGCGCTCGGGGCGGCCCTCTCCCTGACCCTCGTGTGGGTAGCCGCGATCCTGGCCCTCAGCGCCCCCTTCCTCTCGCCCACGCACCCCGCCATGCGCGAGTCCGCGTTCGTGCAGGTTCTCGGGGACCGGATGCCCTCCCACCTTCTCGCCCAGGCCGTCGCCCGCCTCGATCCCCTCCCGGAGTTCCGGGGCCCCGAGGCCGACGTCGCCGAGCCGGACGAGAACGTCACGCGCGACCCGGACGTCTCGGCGGCGGCCTCGCGCGTCGTCAGGATCAGCGGCGTCGCCTGCGGCTACGGGGTCGAGGGCTCCGGGTGGGTGGCGGGCAAGAACCTCGTGGTCACCAACGCGCACGTGGTCGCGGGCGAGCTCTCCACCCGCGTCCAGCCCGCGGGCACGGGCGTCCCCCTCCCCGCGAAAGTGGTCGTCTTCGACGAGCGCAACGACGTCGCGGTCCTCAGGGTTAAGGGCTTGGGGCTCCCGCCCCTGCCGCTCGACGAGCCCGGGAACGACGAGCCCGTCGCCATCCTGGGCTTCCCGGAGAACGGCCCGTACGACGTGAGGAGCGGGCGCACCGGCGAGACGGAGCGCGTCATCTCCTCGGACGCCTACAACCGCGGTCCCGTGGAGCGCACCGTGACGAGCTTCCGCGGCTACGTCCGCCCCGGCAACTCGGGCGGCCCCGTCGTCAACGGCGACGGCGCGGTCGTCGCGACCATCTTCGCCAGCCGCGCCGACTCCGACAAGGCCGGCTACGGCATCCCCTCCTCCATCGTCCAGCAGCTCGTCGAGCTCGCCAAGGACCGCAGAACCCCCGTCCCGACCGACGAGTGCGCGAACTAGAAGCCCGCTAGCTCCTTCCCGGGCGATGGAGGACCAGGAGATCCGTCCGGGAGAACCTCGGTCTCGCGCCGTACGAAACGCCCGCGACGGGGTATCGAGGATCGCTGGGGTTCCACCTCTCTTCGTATAGATGCATCTGGCGGGTCGAGATTTAGTCCATTTGTCTCATGCGAGCGGCCCCGGGGGATGGCACCATCCGGCGACGTGGGAACGTGGCGAGGAAAGGGGACCGGGGCATGGTCAGGGCACTGCGTTGCGGCTGCGGCAGGAGGCTGGAGGCGGGCGACGACGAGGAGCTGGTCGGGCGGGTGGCCGGGCACCTGAGGCACGAGCACCCCTCGAGCGCGCTGGACGAGGGCGGGGTGCGGGCCTTCGTGTCCCACGCCTACACGCTGGATCGGGCCGCGCCCTACGACGACGGGGAGGGGCCGGACGAGGAGTTCGGGCCCGAGCCCTACTAGCTTCTCCAGCGTCATCCGTCCGCGTGGTAGGTTCCCGGCGGCCGCGCGAGCCACTTGCGGGGCCCGATCCGATATGCGGCCCCGAAGGTCCACGACGGCGCGCCCCGCGGCCCGGCCACACGCATGGGGATCGGCTCCGCGCCGACACCTGCTGGCCTCCACGCGGGAGATCCAACGGTAGTACGCCCGTATACCGACCGCGCGTTGCCGGGCGCAACCGACCTCTACTCGACGAGTCACCGTTATGAGGAGGACCCCTATGACCAACGAGAACACCCTCCAACCGGACGCTCCCGACACCGTCGTTCTGGTCCACGGCTTCTGGGTAACCCCGCGCAGCTGGGAGCGGTGGGTCGATCGCTACGAGAGCCGCGGCTACCGCGTGCTCGCTCCTGCGTACCCCGGCTTCGAAGTAGAGGTCGAGGCGCTGCGCGAGGATCCTTCTCCCGTCGAGGCGCTCACCATCCCGGCCATCGTCGAGCACTTCGAGGGCATCATCGGGGAGCTAAATCGCCCGCCGATCATCGTGGGCCACTCGGCGGGCGGGCTGCTCACGCAGATCCTGCTCGACCACGGTTACGGGGCCGCGGGGGTAGCCATCGACTCCGTGCCCGCCGAGGGCATCAGGGTCGTGCCGGTCTCGCAGATCAGGTCACTCTTCCCCATCCTGAGAAACCTCGCCAACCGCCACAAGGCCGTCGGTTTCACCCCCGAACAATGGCACTACGCCTTCGCCAACACCCTCTCGCGGGAGGAGTCGGACGAGGTCTACGAGCGCTACCACATACCCGCGTCGGGCAGGCTCGTGTGGTCCGGGCCCCTCGCCAACTTCACGCCGGGCCACCAGGACACCTACGTGAACTTCAGGAACGAAGACCGCGCGCCCCTGTTGTTTATAGCCGGGGGCGAGGACAACATCATGCCGCCCGCGGTCAACCAATCCAACGTGAAGCACTACCGCCGCACCAGGTCCATAACCGACTACAAGGAGTTCCCGGGGCGCTCCCACTACAGCGTCATCGGGCACGACGGCTGGGAGGAGGTAGCCGACTACGCCCTCGAGTGGGCCATAGAGCACGCCGCTACACGACGGCAGCCCGCGACCAGATAAGCAGCCCCAGGGTCGGGAGGAGAACCGCGAGCGCGGACCATCGGAACGGTCCGCGCTCTGGAACAGCGTAATCCGCGAAGCAAAAGGACGGGGCTACGCCGTGGCGTGGCGGCAGACGGTTACCGTCTGAGGGCCGTGTCCGGACGGGAGCGGCGGCACGCTGCCTGGCTGGAGTACGTATGCCCGGGCACGAGGAAAACGAACCTACGGAGGCGTGCCCCGCTCGGTTATCCCGGCGTGTGTCTTCGTGTGGGCGACCTCTGGATCTCCCCTTACGGTTTCGTCGGGCTTTCGCACGAGGCTGGTGCCGCTCGAGATCACGACGACGAGCGCGGCCACCGACCACACGAACGCGAGCAGCCAGTACTCCCGGGCGGGGTGGATCCCGCCCAGCAAGTAGCCCTGGAAGAAATTTATGGCGCCGTGGAAGAGCGTGGCGATAAGCACGCTGCCTCCGGTGTGCAGGTAGATCCAGGCGAACAAGACGGAGTACGCGGTGGTAAAGAGGAAGAAGGCCGGGATCGGCTGGCCGTACTGGGGTGTTCCGGGGACGAAGAACGCCGGCAGGTGCCACGCGCTCCAGAGCAAGCCCAGGACCAGGCTGGCGACGAGCGCCGATCTCGTAGCCAGCAACCGGGGGAGGGCGTACCCGCGCCAGCCCAGCTCCTCGCCGACGATGAGGACGAAGATCACCAGTTCGAGGACCGAGAGCTCGCCGAGCCGGGAGGGGGTCGGCGCGCCGAGCAGGAGATGCAAACCCGCCGCCGCGAGCGCGAGGGCCGCGGGCAGCCCAAACGCAACCGCGTACCAGAGCGCCCCGACGCGCCACCGCAAGAGGCGACCCCACAACCCCTTCAGCCCGGTCCGGCCTCCGGAAACGGCGACCACGATGGTCGCCGCGAGCGCCGGCCCTACCAGGCCCAGCAGGCCGAGGAGCGGTGAGACCTGCAGGAGGGGATACACCCACCACGTGAGGGCGTACGCCAGGACGAAGAACGCGATTAGCGGGTAGCGCTTGATGGGTGCGAGCACGGTGCCCACAACGGCCTCCTCTCAGCGCCTACGGCGGCGGGGCAATCGCCGCAGCCACGGAACGGGCGAAGGCCGCCGCCGATCCTAAGCCCGCGGACCGCCTTGGCGCGGGAGGTCCGGCGGGACCACGGCCGCTGGCGCGGCCCGACGCCGGAGCCGCGCCGCGAGACCAGTACGGCAGGCGTCCTGCGACGAGTTCTTCCTACCTAGACCTCATGTCCCACTACCTCCTCGAGCTGCCTCAGTTGCGCCTTAGCCGAGACCATCGCCAACACTCGATCGCGCAACCGGCACAGCAGGGGGTTCTCGAGCTGGCCGACCATGCCCACGCGCCACCGCCGCCGCGTTGTGCTCCGTGAGCGCGAACGACGGCTTCACCGCCACCGTCCGCTCCACGAAGAGGCGCGCCGCCTCGTAACGGGGCAGGCTCTCGACCTCCGGCAGACGACGGAGGTCGGGGAGGGTGAGCGAGGGGACGGGCCAGGCGACCTCCCCGATGATGCCCAGGGACTCCCTGCTGGTGGCCAGGACGCGCAGCCCGGGACAGGAGCGCAGCAGCCCCTCGGCGAGGGCGGCGCACGCCCCGATGAGGTGCTCGCAGTTGTCCAGGATCAGCAGCAGTTCCCTACTTCGGAGGTGGCCGGAGAGCGTCTCGGTCAGCGATCGTCTCGGCTGCTCGCGAGCTCCCACCACCGAAGCCACCGCCTGGGGCACGAGAGAAGGGTCCGACAACGGCGCCAGCTCCACAAGCCAGACGCCGTCCTCGAACCCCTCCACGAGACCCCGTGCCGCCTCTAGAGCGAGCCTCGTCTTGCCGCAACCACCCGGTCCGGTCAGCGTCAGCAAGCGGGCTTCCTCCAGCAACCGCCCCACCTCCGCCAGCTCCTTCTCACGCCCGACAAACCCGCTCAGCTCGAGGGGCAGATTGTGGAGGGAGCCCGCGCCGCGAAACCCGCGGGGGACGGCGACCGGCCGGCCGCGATCACCTCCTCGGGCCTTGCGGGTGGGATGCATCGCGTCGGGCATCGACATTGCTCCCAAAATTACTTGCAGTCGCCCCGCGATTGTAGCCGCCAGAAGATCGCATGGAAAGGGCCGGTGCCATGTGCGAGCAGCTTCGTACGTGCACCTCGCCAGACTAGAGCCGTGCCGCATCCGGTTGACCGCCGTTCCGGGCTAATGATACTTTTGTTACTTAGGGTGTGCTGTCGGGGATCGACGGATGCGGGGGATGGTCTGGCAAGCGGCGCGAAGGCATGGGGAATGTTGCGCCCCGCCGGGGCGGTTACTGTTGTCGCGCCGGACCAGAACGGGCCTTCGTGGGACGAAGACGGCGGGCTTCGACGAGACGAGGCATAGATGAGGCGCGCTCTGGACCACGACCAGGAGGAGGAAGGCATGTCCAGCACGCAACAGGACCAGCGGGGAGCAGGCGCGGAGGAGCGGGCGACCGACTTCGACGCGGTCGTCGTCGGGGCCGGGTTCTCGGGGCTGTACATGCTCCACCGCTTGCGCAACGAGATGGGGCTCACGGCGCGGGTCTTCGAGGAGGGCGACGGCGTGGGCGGGACGTGGTACTGGAACCGCTACCCGGGCGCGAGGAGCGATTCGGACAGCTACATCTACTCCTACTCGTTCGACAAGGAATTGTGGCAGGAGTGGGAGTGGAGCGAGCGCTACCCGGGCCAGGAGGAGATCCGCGGCTACCTCGAGCACGTGGCCGACCGCTACGACCTGCGCCGCGACATCCAGCTCTCCACCCGGGTGATCGGCGCCACCTTCGACGAGGAGAAGGGGGTCTGGGAGGTAAGCACGGACGCCGGCGACACCGTCACGGCGCGGTTCTTTATCGCCGCCGTCGGGGCCCTCTCGGCGGCGACCCGGCCGGACATTCCGGGCCGCGACGCCTTCGAAGGCGAGTGGTACCACACCGGGCTGTGGCCGCAAGAGGGCGTGGACTTCACCGGGAAGACGGTAGGGATCATCGGCACCGGGGCCACCGGCATCCAGGCCATCCCCCTGATCGCGGAGCAGGCCGAGCACCTCACCGTCTTCCAGCGCACCGCCAACTACGCCATCCCGGCCCGCAACGGCCCGGTTGACCCGGAGGTCAAGAAAGCGCGCAAGGAGGACTACGAGGGGATCTGGGAGCGGGTCCGCAACTCCTTCGCCGGGCACGAGCTCTGGTTTATCGAGCGCGGCGCCCTGGAGGACTCCCCCGAGCAGCGCGAGCGCGAGTACCGGGCGCGGTGGGACCGCGGCGGGTTCGGCCTGTGGGTGGGCAACTACCAGGACATCTTCGCCAACAAAGAAGCCAACGACACGATCTCCGAGTGGATGCGCCAGAGGATCGCCGAGCGGGTCGACGACCCCGAGACCGCCGAGAAGCTGACCCCCCGCGACCACGCCTTCGGCACCAAGCGCGTGCCGTTGGAGACGAACTACTACGAGGCGTTCAACCGCGACAACGTCGAGCTGGTGGATGTAAAGGAAACGCCGATCGAGGAGATCACCCCGACGGGGCTGCGCACCGAGCACGCCGAGTACGAGTTCGACGCCCTGGTCTTCGCCACCGGCTTCGACGCCATGACCGGCCCCTTGAACAGGATCGACATCCGCGGGCGGGGCGGTCGGCTCTTGCGCGAGAAGTGGGCGGAGGGGCCGCGCACGTACCTCGGGCTGACCAGCGCGGGCTTCCCCAACCTTTTCTTTATCACCGGGCCCGGCAGCCCGTCGGTGCTCACGAACATGCCGGTCTCCATCGAGCAGCACGTCGAGTTCGTCTCGAAGATCGTCGGCGACATGCGGGAGCGCGGGGCCGAGACCATCGAGCCGACGCAGCGGGCCGAAGACGAGTGGAGCGGCCACGTGCAGGAGCTGGCCCACGCGACGCTGTTCCCCGAGTCCGCCACCTGGTACATGGGCGCGAACATCCCCGGCAAGCCGCGCGTCTTCATGCCCTACCTCGGCGGAGCCGGACCATACCGGGAGAAGTGCGACGAGATCGCGAAAAACGACTACGAGGGGTTCGTCCTCAACCCGTAGAGCGAGGGCGGCGCACCGTTCTCGTGTGCGCCGCTCCATCCCGCCGAGGGGTTGATTCACGAGCGGCGATAAGGCCGGGAGCGCCGCTCCTGCCCCGACTGTAAACGTGCTCCCGGTGTTTCGTGCGTGCGGAGGCGGCGCCGGGTTTCGGCCACTGGCATCATATTCGTGGAAGAGACAGGCGCGCCGCCTCCGGGGTGGCGCGGGGGCGAAGGGAGAGCGGCAAGTGATCGAGAATCCGTACTACTCGCCGGAGTTTCACGGTTCGTACGAGCTGTTCTCCCTGGGCGATTTCGTCCTCGAAGAGGGCTACACCCTGCGCGACTGCAAGCTCGCCTACACGACGTTCGGCGAGCTGAACGAGGCGAAGGACAACGCGATCCTGGTGACGACGTGGTACTCGGGGACGCACCAGATCTTCCGGGACGCCTACATCGGCCCCGAGCACGCGCTGAACCCGGAGAAGTACTTTATCGTCGTCATAAACCAGATCGGCAACGGGCTGTCATCCTCGCCCCACAACACGGTGGGTCCGCACGCCATGTCCCGGTTCCCGCACGTCAGGATAGGCGACGACGTCCGCGCGCAGGAGAAGCTGCTGCGCGAGCAGTTTGGCATCGAGAGCCTCGAGCTGGTCACGGGCGGCTCGATGGGGGCGCAGCAGACCTACGAGTGGGCGGTCCGCTTCCCCGAGAAGGTCAAGCGGGCGGCCCCTATAGCCGGAACGGCGAAGAACACCCCGCACGACTTCATCTTCACGCAGGCGCTGATAGAGGCCATCACCTCGGACCCGGGGTTCCGGGATGGCTGGTACGCCTCCCCCCTGGACGTTCGCGAGGGGCTGCACCGCCACGCCAGGATCTGGTCGGTCATGGGCTTCTCGACGGAGTTCTGGAAGGGCGAAGGGTGGAGACCTCTGGGCTTCGCCTCCGAGGACGACTTCCAGGTCGGCTTCATGGACGCCTACTTCGAGGTGATGGACCCCAACGACCTTCTGTGCATGGCGTGGAAGTGGCAGCGGGGGGACGTCAGCCGCCTCACCGGCGGCGACCTCGGCGCGGCGCTCGGCCGGGTGACGGCCAAGACGTACGTCATGCCGATCAGCGAGGACATGTTCTTCCCCGTCCGCGACTGCGAGGCAGAGCAGAAGCTCGTCCCGGGCAGCGAGCTGCGCGTCGTGGACAGCGTCGCAGGACACCTCGGCCTGTTCGGCTTCGAACCGGACTACATGCCCCAGATCGACCGGCACCTCGGCGAGCTTCTCGAAACACCCGCGTAGGCTCGCCGCCCCACCGTCGGGTTCCCGCCCGAACTCGGCGTCTGCCCTTCGGGAAGCCGGCCGAGGGGCTAGCGGTTCTCCTGGATGATCTTCTCCAGGGAGAGGCGGCTGCGCTTCAGCTCCGCCTCGACGACGGAGAGGCGAGCGAGCTGGGACTCGCCGAGCCGGTCGCGCTCCACCTCGGAGGCGACGGCGGCGGAGGCTTCGTCTATGGCGGTTACCGCGCTCTCCAGGAGCAAAAGGTCTCGCTCTTCCATAGGGGCAATACTACCGGAAGCCGTACCTCTCGTTGTTGCGCTTCGCAACGAGGTAGGCGTCGATCGTCGCCCAGAGGCCCACGATGGGCATGAGGACGAAGCCGATAAGGACGGTCGTCAGGGCAGCGTTGATAAGCTGCACCACTATAAACACGACGCCCTTCGTGACCTGTCCGTTGTAGATCTGCCCGAGCCCGGAGAGGATCAGGCTAAGCACCGCCGCCAGTAGCGGGCTCCTCATCGCGTCCTCCTCATCGCCGAATCACGCGTCACCCATGGATACGCCCGGCGCTCCTACCGGTTGCGCCGCCGGGGTTTCCCCTCGAGCCCGGGTTACTCCTCGGTCGCCGCTCACCCAGGCGCGAGTATCGCGGCCGGAACCTGATGAGAGGGCCGTAGCGGCGGGCTCTGTTCGTGGAGACCCGGCGGGAGGCAAAAGGCTTACCGCCAGGGGGCCAGCTTGCAGACCTCCGGCGACAGGCACGCCGTCGTCTCCTCCGGGGGAGCGGGCCCGCCCAGGTGGTAGCCCTGCCCCGGATCGCAGCGCAGCTCCCCGAGTTCCTCGATCTGCCTTCGCCCTCGATGCCCTCGGCCACCCGGGGCGTGCTCAAGACAACCTCATCGATACGGCCTGCAAGCTCCCGACGGTGCGGTCGAAGGCGTCTTCGTGCTCGGCGTACTCCTCGCGCTGCTCCAGGTGCCCCAGGGTGTAGGCGCTGGCGTCCTGGGCGTTGTACTGCACGCACAAACTCGACTCTCGCGCCAGACCCTCGGAGGCCCGGAGCTTCAGGGGCCGAACTTCTCGTTCGTCGCTGTGGAGACGCTCCACGACCACGAGGACCACCATCCCCGGCACGAGGAGCAGGATCAGGAGGGTGGGGATCAGGGAGCGTACGTATGGCCTGGCGAACACGGGCGCCCCTGCAACACCTCGCGGAGGGGGCGATCGGCGGCGACGGACTCTCGCACGCGCCACAAACCTGCTCTCGCTTGCGAAGCGCCAGACTCCGCTGGAGACCGAGCGTACTGCTTCTAGTTAGTTCTTCGACTCGCGTGCGTTCCGAGGAGAACCCGGCCGCGGCCTCTCCCTCATAAAGGGCATCGGGCAGGGGGTAGGCTCCTCGTTGCGGCCCCCTCGCCATCCGAGGCGCCGCTCGCGCGCACGTTCGGCGGGCCTACCGTCTGCGGCGCTGGAACTCTCCCTTGAGCCTCAGGTACTCGTCGTCCTCGGCCGCCGCGCGCCACTTCTCGTAGAAGATCTCCGCGGCCCGGCTCTTCTCGGGGTCGGGCTCGTCCAGGGGCTTGCTCTTGTTCCCGCCCTTGTGCATCGCGTAGCGCCTGGACCGCGTGTACCCCATCTGCAGGTACTTTCTCGCGACGTCCATCCCGACGAAATCCCCCTCCGCCGCGTAACCCCGGAACTTCTCGTGGATGGCGTCGGCGGATTCGCGCGCCGCCTCGACGGTCTTGAAGCTCCACAGCGGCAGGAGCTCGCCCTTGTAGGGCTGGGCGTGGAAGACGCCCTCCTCGCCCCGGCCGATCCGGTACGCCTCCGGGTGCTCGCGCAGGTCCACGCCGTCGTAGGGATAGCTCATGCTCCCCTTATACACCCACGTCGTGGCGCCCGCCGAACGCCGGAACACCCCGTAGCCCCAGGCGCCCCACGCCCTGCAGAGGGTCCCAACCTCGAACGAGCCTGCGACGCGCCCGGTCGGGCTCCAGGCCGAGCACCGCGCGCACGAGCAGCGGCGCGACGGCCGCCGCCCAGGCCTGCGGGCTGCACGAGGTCGGGTAGGGGACCGGCTCGGGCCGGTCCCGCCGAGAGTAACCGGCGAAGACCTCCGGCAGGCGGTGGCCGAAGGATGGCGCGGCGTCGAGGAGGGCGAGCGCGACGCGTCCCGCCTCCTCCCGAAGGCCGTAGCGGGAGAGGCCGTGGGCTATCAGAGCGTTGTCGTGCGGCCAGACCGCGCCGGTGTGGTAGCCCTCCGGGTCGTAGCCGCCCTGCCCTTCGGCCATCGTCCTTATCCCGAAGCCGCCGAAGAGCCCCTCCCCGAGGAGGTGATCCGCCAGGCTTCCGGCCCTCTCCCGGGGGACTATGCCGCTCCAGAGGAGGTGCCCCGCGTTGGAGGTCAACGAGTCGACCCGGCGCCCCTCGCCGTCGAGCGCGAGGGCGTAGTAGCCCCCTTCCTCGATCCAGAAATCCTCGTTGAATCGAGCTTCGAGCTCCGCGGCCTCGCGCCGCAGCTCCCGAGCGAGGGGCGCGTCGTGCCACGCCGCCTCGGCGAGCTCGGCGCCGCGCAGCAGGGCGTCGTAGGCGTAGCCCTGGACCTCGCAGAGCGCGACGGGGCCGCGCGCTTCCCGGCCGCTCCGAAAGAGGATGCAGCGGTCGGAGTCCTTCCAGCCCTGGTTCTTCAGGCCGCGCTCGGAGCGGGAGAGGTAGTCCACGTATCCGTCCCCGTCCGAATCTCCGTGCTCGCGGAGCCAGGCCAGGGCTCGTCGGGCAGGCCCCTCCATCTCCCTCGCGAACGCGTCGTCTGCGGTCCAGCGCCACGTCTCGTTCAGCAGGACGAGGAACAGCGGCGTCGCGTCGACGGTGCCGTAGTAGGGAGAGTGCGGCACCTCGCCGAGGGCCGCCAGCTCCCCGAGCCTCGACTCGTGCGGGATCTTGCCGGGCTCCGCATCCCGGTAGTCGTCGAACCCCTCGGACTGGAGGCGCGCCAGCGCCCTGAGAACGCTCCTCGCCGGCCCCTGCCCGAGCACCACGGTCGCGTACGCGGTGAGCAGGGCGTCCCTCCCGAAAAGGGCCATGTACCACGGCGCCCCGGCCGCCGGCACGCGGAGCCCCTCCCCCGCCTCGAAGGAGAGCGCCTCCAGATCCTCGATCCCCACCGCCCAGGCCTCCCGCAGCGCCGCGTGACCCGTCTCCAACGCGGGGACCTCCCGTAGAGCGCCCGCCGCTCGCGCGCCCACGGCACCGCCCTCCCCCCTCCTCCAGCGCCACGGATACCACGAAGGTCTGCTCCTCCCCCGCCCCGAGACGCAGGGAGAACGCCGCTCCGTCTTCCCCATAGACCGGCTCCACGCCCTCCCCCGAGAGCCGCACGGTCGTCGCGCGCCCGAAGCCCCCGTTCTCGTAGGCGAGGCGTACGGCCCCGGCCCCGGCCTCCCGCGACACCTCGCGCCGCCTCCGCGCCGCCGCGCCCCTGACCTCGAACAGGTCGGCGAAGTCCGCGTCGAAACGGAGCTCGACCCGAATCTCGACGGGCGCGCCCGTCCCGTTGCGGAGCAGGATCTCCTCACGCATCCCTCCCCCGAGCTCGCGCCGCCTCTCCACCCGGACCCCGGCCCCCGTCGCTCCCCCTCGAACGAGGCCACGGAGCCCCTCACCCGTCCCCCCGCGGCGCCACCCCCTCGCCGTCCACCAGGAGCACGAGCTTCGACAGGTGGCGGGTATCCCTGAAGAAGAGGCCCTCGCCCGCCTCGTCCAAGTCCCCGCCCTCGCCCGACACGCAGTACGCGCCGGGCGAGACGACGCTCACGAACTCCCGCGTCGCCCCCGAACCGCCCCGGCCTCGCTTCCCCTCCATGCCGGCAGGCTCCCACGAAGGTCGGGGCGCCGTCAACCGGCGCCCTCGCGCCGGGCCACGCCGCCACAGAGACCGCAACTCGCCTCGATCTCCCGCGGACCACGCAACCTTCCGAAATCCGTTGCGAACGCCTCTTGATCGTTCGTTCAAGTGCTGCTAGAGTTGTCTTGAATAGACGTTCAAGGAGTTGGATGAGCGAGCAGTACGTAGAAGAAGGTGATCGGCGGCGGGAGATCATCGAGGCCGCGTTGCGGGTCTTCTCGGAGCGGGGCTTCGGGGGGGCGACGATCAAGGAGATCGCGCGGGAGGCGGGGATACGGTCTCCGGCTTTGATCTACTGGTACTTCAAGGACAAGCGGGCCTTGTTCCAGGAGGTTCTTGGGGCGAAGGTGCCCGTGGTGCGGGCGGTGGCGGACCTCGCGAGGGTGATGGACCTGCCGCCCGAGGAGGCTTTGACGAAGCTCGGGCGGGCTTATTTCGCCTTCGAACGCATGGACGCGAGGGTTTTGCGGCTCGTGATCGGGGAGGCCATACGCCGCCCCGAGGTCGCCGAGGCGTTCGTCAGGGCCGGGCCGGGGCGCGTTCTCGAGTTCTTGAAGCGGTACCTGGAGCGCCAGATCGAGCTCGGACGTCTACGCCCCCACGACGTGCGCTCGGGGGCGCGGATGTTCGTCGGGATGCTTATACCGCAGCTCGCGGGGAAGCTGTTCTTCCCGGCGATGGTGGAGGACGGGCTCACCGACGAGGAGCACTTGAGGAACGCCGTGGAGACCTTTTTGAGAGGACTGGCGCCCGAAAGCTAGGGAGAGGAGAGAGCCATGAGCCTCACGCACGCTACCGGGGTGAAGACGAACGAGGACGCGGGAGTTCTGCGGACCACGTGCTGCGTGGTGGGCGGCGGTCCGGCCGGGGCGGTGCTGGCACTCCTGCTGGCGCGCAAGGGCGTGGACGTGACGCTCCTGGAGGCGCACCCGGACTTCGACCGGGAGTTCCGCGGCGACACGCTGCACCCCGTGGTTATGGAGATCATGGACACCCTGGGCCTCGCCGACAAGCTCCTGAAGCTGCGGCACTCCAAGGTCGAGACCTTCTCCCTCCAGACCGCCTCCGGGCCGTTCACGCCGGTGAACCTCAAACGCCTGAAGACCCGCTTCCCGTACATCACCCTGATGCCCCAGACGAGCTTCCTCGAGTTCATCACGCAGGAGGCCTCGCGCCACCCGAACTTCCGGCTCGTGATGGGCGCGAAGGTGCGGGAGCTTATCGAGGAGGGCGGGGCGGTCCGGGGGGTCCGCTACGAGGACCGGAGCGGCGAGGAGCACGAGGTCCGCGCCGTCCTCACCGTCGGGGCCGACGGCCGCGGCTCGCGGGTGCGCCGCCTCGCCGGCTTCGAGCCCATAAAAACCTCTCCGCCCATGGACGTCCTCTGGTTCAAGCTGCCCCGGGAGGAGGGCGACCCGGCCGGCGTCGTGGGCGCCTCGGCCGGGGACGCATCGCGATCATGCTGGATCGCGACGACTACTGGCAGGCCGGCTACGTCATCCCCAAGGGACGTTCCCCGAGCTGCGCCACGCGGGCATCGAGGAGCTGCACCGCCGCTTCGCGGAGCTTATCCCCGAGTTCGCCGACCGCCTCGTCCACCTTACGGGCTGGAAGCAGGTCTCGCTGCTCAGCGTCGAGTCGAGCCGGTGCGAGAGGTGGTACGAGCCGGGGCTCCTGCTTATAGGGGACGCCGCGCACGTGATGAGCCCGGTCGGGGGCGTTGGGATCAACTACGCCATCCAGGACGCCGTGGCGGCGGCGAACATCCTGAGCGGGCCGCTTCGGGAGAGCCAGGATCGGCTCGTCGACCTCGACACGGGGTACCTCCGAGCGGTGCAGCTTCGCCGCGAGCTGCCGACGCGGACCATACAGGCGGCGCAGTCGCTGATGCAGCGCCGCGTGCTCGCGGTCGCCCTCGGCTCCGACGAGCCGTTCGAGCCGCCGCTCGCTATGCGCCTGTTCCTCCGGGTGCCGGTCTTGAGGGACATCCCCGCCCGCATGGTCGCCTACGGCCTCTGGCCCTCCCGCGTGAAGGAGGGAGCCTACCCCGCCGCCGCGCCGGGCGAGGCGGCGTAGGGTCGTGTCCGGCGGCCAGGAGGTCTCGGCCCCGCGGAGCAGACGCGGGGCCAGGCTCCCGTGGTTGTGCCTCTGGCTCGTTTTACTGCCCGGCCTGCTGTCGGCCGCCTGCGGCGCCCGGCCGGAGGAGAGCGTCGGCCCGTCCCCGGGTGGCTCGTCGGAGATGCCGTCTCCGCCCACCGTGCCCGAGGGCACCGCGGAAGGAGCGAGCGGGGCCGGCGCGGGAGAGGCGAGGAGCAGCCCGGAGAACGGGGAGCTCGACGCGCGGTTGATCTCGGCCGCCGGGAGCGGCGACGCGGGGACGGTCGAGAGGCTCCTGGGCGAGGGCGCGAGCGTCCGTGCCCGGGACGCGGACGGGCGGACCGCGCTCGTCGCCGCGGCTTACGGGAACCACCTCGAAGCCGCGAGGGTGCTCGTGGGGGCGGGCGCGGACGTCAACGCCAAGGACGAGACCGAGCAGAGCGCGTACCTCATCTCCACGAGCGAGGTCGGCGACGACGGGCGCCTGCTGGAGCTCACGCTCGAGAACGGCGCGGACGTACGTAGTCTTGACTCGTACGACGGTACAGGGCTCATCCGGGCCGCCGATCGGGCCACGTCCGGATCGTCGAGAGGCTCCTCGAGACCGAGACGGACGTCGACCACGTCAACGAGCTGGGCTGGACGGCGCTCCTGGAGGCGGTCATCCTCGGCGGCGGGGACGCGCGCCACACCGAGATCGTGCGGCTCCTCGTCGAGGGCGGCGCGGACCCGAACATCCCGACGGCGAGGGCGTCACCCCGCTCGGGCACGCGCGCGCCAACGGCTACGACGAGATGGCGGAGATCCTGGAGGCCGCCGGCGGGCGCTGAGGGGCGCGCTTTGCAGAAGCCTCCGGGACGGCGTCGCGGGGGACCGCGAAATACCCCGCCTGTGAACGGGTTTATTTGCCCCCGGGTGCCTTTAAAGGTAGATTACGTGGGCTCGGAGCCGGTGCTCTGGTGCGGGCTGATCTTTTCTTCGGCATCCTAGAAGCTAGGGGAGCGGGTACATGTACAAAGAGATCTACGTTCCGGTAGATAACTCGGACTACTCCAACCAGGCGTGCGTCATCGGGGTGGACGTCGCGCGCCACTTCGGGGGTAGGGTCGCGGGCTGCCACGCCTACGCCGCGAAGATGCACGACGTGCGCTTCCGCCAGATGGAGTCGGGGCTCCCGGAGGAGTTCCGCGACGAAGACGAGATGAAGCGCCAGCGCAAGATCCACGACCAGCTCATCACCAAGGGGCTGGAGATCATCACCGACTCCTACATCGACGTCCTCGAGCCGCTCTGCGAGAAGTACGACGTCGAGCTCGTCCGCCGCTCGCTGGAGGGCAAGAACTTCAAGGTGATCGTCGAGGACGTCAACGAGAACGACTTCGACCTCGTCGTCATCGGCGCGATGGGCATGGCCGCCGTCAAGGACACCGTCCTCGGCACCGTCACCGAGCGCGTCGTCCGCCGTCTCACCAAGGCCGACACCCTGATCGTCAAGGACCTCGACCGCTCCCCGTTCGAGCACATCGTCGTCGCCGTCGACGGCAGCGCCAAGTCCCTCGGCGGCCTCAAGCGCGCCATCGAGCTCGCCCGCGAGTTCGGCGGCACCGTCGAGGCCATCTCGGTCTTCGACCCGTACTTCCACTACGCGATGTTCCACTCCATCGCCGGCGTCCTCTCCTCCAAGGCCCAGAAGGTCTTCCGGTTCAAGGAGCAGGAGAAGCTGCACGAGGAGATCATCGACTCCGGCCTCGCCAAGATCTACACCGCTCACCTCGAGGTCGCCAAGAAGATCGCCGCCGACGAGGGCGTGGAGCTGAAGACGACGCTCCTGGCCGGCAAACCGTTCGAGCAGACCTTGAAGTACGTGAACGAGGTCAACCCGACGCTCGTGGTGATGGGCCGCATCGGCTACCACTCCGACGACGAGATGGACATCGGCGGGAACACCGAGAACATGATGCGCTACCTCCCGACGAACGTCCTCGTGGGCAACTACGAGTACCAGGCGCCGGACCTGTACACCGCCGCCGAGCACATGACGTGGACGAAGGAGGCGCTGCAGCGCATGGACCGCGTGCCGGGCTTCGTGCACGGCATGGCGACCGGCGCGATCCTGCGCTACGCCATCGAGAAGGGCTACACGGTCATCACCGCGACCGTCATCGACGAGGTCATCATGACCATCCTGCCGCCCGGAGCGATGGAGTCCATGCGGGCCATCGGCGACCAGATGCGCGCCGCCGAGGCCGCGGGCGAGGAGAAGCCCATCGACTCCCTCTTCAAGGACTTCGACGAGCGGAGCGCCGACAAGGCCAAGGCGAACGGGAACGGCTCCAACGGCCACTCCGAGAAGGACGAGATCCTGCAGGGCGGACGCGGCGGCTTCGGCAAGTCCGAGGACGAGGGCGACGTCGTCGGGGTCTCCGAGGAGGTGCAGGCGGAGATCCGTCGGGCCGCCCAGGGCAAGGACCGCTACGAGTGCGACGTCTGCCGCTACGTGGCGAAGGGGATGCCCGCCCGCTGCCCGGTCTGCGGCTCCGACCCCACCCACTTCCACGCCGTCGACGCCGAGATAGCGACGACGAACGAGGGCGACAACCTGAACCTCGCCGAGGTCTACGACGGCCGCGAGCTCCACTGGACGGACGACGCGAAGGCCCTCCTCGACTCCCTCGACGAGTGGCAGGAGAAGCGCCGCGTCCGGGCCCGCGTCGAGAAGAGCGCCCTCAAGAAGGGCTACTCGACGATCACCCTGGAGTACGTCGAGCAGCAGTACCGTGAGGAGACCGGCCGCGAGGCTCCGAAGGTCGAGAAGGCCGAGGCCCCGAAGGCAGGCGGCTGCCCCGTGAGCCACGCCAAGGCGAAGGTCCAGGAGACGACGGGCGGTACCTGCCCCATCGACCACTCGGCGTTCCAGAAGGCCGGGGCCCTCGTCCCCGAGGGTGGCTCCAGGGACTTCGCGTGGACGCAGGAGGCCATCGACCGGCTCGAGCGCGCGCCGAAGGGTTTCATGAGGAACATCTCGCGCAACATGACCGAGAACCTCGCCCGCGAGCGCGGCGTCAAGGAGATCGACTTCGCCCTCGTCGAGGACTCGCTCTCCGGGGCGCGGACCACGATGGAGGACGTCATCACCGGCAAGGTCTCCATAGCGGAGCTTGCGACGTCCACCGGCGAGAAGATCGAGGCCGAGGACGGCGGCGCCCCGCACCCGCCGATGACCGTCACGATGGTCTGCACGGTCTGCAACGAGACCATGCAGGGCATACAGCCCCCCGACGAGTGCCCCATCTGCGGCGCCCCGCCGGAGGACTTCGAGGCCAAGGATCTGTAGACGCTAGGAGAAGCTTTTCGAGGCCCCGATCCCTAAAGAGGGGTCGGGGCCTCTTTCCCTTGAGGAGAGAAGATGGCGAAGACCCACAAGGTGACCTTTCAGCGCAGGGGCGTGACGATAGAGTGCGCCGAGGACGAGTACATCCTGGAGAAGGCCGAGGAGGCCGGGCTCAACCTCCCCTACGACTGCCGCAGCGGCACCTGCGTCACGTGCAAGTGCCGCCAGATCGACGGCGAGATGGACCAGGACATGGCCTTCGCCCTCGACGACGACGAGCTCGAGCGCGGCTGGCGCCTCATCTGCATCGGCAGCCCCCTCTCCGACTGCACCCTAGACGCCTAACCACACAGGACGCCAGCTATAAACAAGCGGGGGGCGAGACGGACGCCTAGGCTCGCGGTGCTACGCGCTTACCCCGAGCTGTCGGGATGAGGCGCGGCTCTCTCCTCGTCCAGTTCTGCCTTCACTAGCTCGAACTCGGCCGAGAGCAGGTCCATAAGCTCCGGTGCGCGGGAGAGGTCGTCCGCGCGGCCGGCCTCTTGTAGCTCGGCGCAGAGGGCGGCCATGCGCGTGGCCCCCATGTTCTGGGAGCTGCCCTTGAGGGTGTGAGCGTTCCTCTCCAGGGAGTGCGCGTCGCCCTTCGCGGCGGCCTCGCGTATGCCCTCCAACCGGGCGAGGGCGTCGTCGAGGTAGAGATCTATAAGCTCGACGAGGATGTCCGGCTCGCCCTCCTCCTGAAGGTCGCGCAGGCTCCCGAGGACGGAGCGGTCCACGGAGCCTTTCGGAGGGTCCGGTGCCGGTCCGGTCGCGGCGTCCGGCCGATCGTCCGTCGCGGCTTCTCCGGCGATCCAGCGTTGCAGGACCTCGTCGAGCTCGGCGGGCTTCACGGGCTTGGCGACGTAGTCGTCCATCCCGGCCCTCAGGCAGGTCTCGCGGTCGCCCTCCAGGGCGTTGGCGGTCATCGCGATCACGGGCGTCCTCCTCGCCCCGGCCGCCTCCTCGCGCCGGCGGAGCTCGCGGGTGGCTTCCAGGCCGTCCATCTCCGGCATCTGCACGTCCATGAGCACGGCCGGGTACGGGAAGCGAGAGATCGCGTCGAGGGCCTCGCGGCCGTTGTCGGCGAGGTCGACGCGGTAGCCGAGCCTCTCCAGCATCGCCGCCGCCACCCTCTGGTTCACCGGGTTGTCCTCGACGAGGAGGATGCGGCCCTCGGGGACGCTCTTCTCCTCCTTCAAGCTGTAGCGGGTGATGAAGGAGGGCGAGTCGTGGGGCTCGACGGCCCTCCCGAGACCCACCACGGCGGTGAGGCAGTCGCGCAGCTCGGACTGGCGGACGGGCTTGGTGAGGTAGGCGGAGATGCCCACGGCCCTCGCCTTGTCCCCGTCGCCGCGCTGGCCCATGGAGGTGAGCATCACCAGGGGGGTGGCCGAGAGCTCGGGGTCGCCCTTGGCCAGGCGGGCGAGCTCCAGGCCGTCCATCCCCGGCATCTGCATGTCGATGATCGCCAACTTGTAGGGCTCGCCCCCGTCCGCGGCGCGGCGCATCTCCTCCAGGGCTTCCGCACCGCTCTCGACGCTCTTGCCCCGCGCGCCCCAGGAGACGAGCTGTCTCTCCAGCACCCTGCGGTTGGTCTCGTTGTCGTCGACCACGAGGACGCGCAGGCCCCTGAGGTCGGCGCGGGGCGCGGTGGCCGTCCTCGCGGTCTCGCTCTCCGGCTGCCTCTTCAGGGGCACGGTGAAGGAGAAGGTGCTCCCCTCGCCGGGGGCGCTCTCGACCCAGATCTCGCCTCCCATCAGCCCGACGAGCTGCTTGCAGATGGCGAGCCCGAGGCCGGTGCCGCCGTACTTGCGCGTCGTCGAGGTATCCGCCTGGGAGAACGAGCGGAACAGCTTCTCCCGCTGTTCGTCCGTCAGGCCGATGCCGGTGTCGGAGACGTCGAAGCGCACGGTGGCCCGTCCGTCGCCGTTCGCTCCTCCGACGAGGCTGGCTCGCAGGACCACCTCGCCCCTCTCGGTGAACTTGATGGCGTTGCCCAGCAGGTTCGTCAGCACCTGCCTCAGGCGGAACGGGTCGCCGACGAGGTCCGTGGGTACGTCTTGTTCGACGGCGCCGACAAGCTCCAGGCCCTGGCGTGGGCGCGCTCGGCGAGCAGGCCGGTGAGGTCCTCGACGACGGCCGTGAGGTCGAAGCTTATCTCCTCGAGGCGCACCTTCCCGGCCTCTATCTTGGAGAAGTCGAGGATGTCGTTGATGATGTGCAGCAGGTTCTCCCCCGAGGAGCGCACGGTCTCTGCGAACTCGCGCTGCTCGGGGTCCAGAGGGGTGTCCATGAGCAGCTCGGTCATGCCGATGACGCCGTTCATGGGGGTGCGGATCTCGTGGGACATGTTGGCCAAAAAGTCCGACTTCGCCCTGTTCGCCGCCTCCGCCGCCTCGCGGGCCTCCTGCATCGCCCCTTTGGCGCGCTCGCGCTCGACCACGAGCCCGAGCTGCTTTCCGGCCTCGGTCATGACGGCGAGCAGCGCCTCGTCGGGCTCGGCGGCCTCCGTGGAGAAGAACTCCAGGACGGCCACGACCTCGCCGCCGGCGCGTATCGGGAAGGCGAAGGCCGCCTTGAGCCCGTGCTCCCGCGCCATGACGGCCCTCGGGAAGTTCTCGGCCTCGGTCACGTCCGGCAGCCAGACGGCCTCCCCGCCGGCGAGGACCCGGCCCGGAAGCCCGACCCCTGTCGGGAAGCGGATCTCCCGCATCGCCCGCATGAAAGGCGCGAAGCCCTCGGGGTCGTCGGCGTGCCAGATCCCCGTGGAGACCAGGGCCTCTTCGAGGCCGTCCTCGCCCGGGGGGCGCATGTAGCCGAGGCCGAGGGGCCAGCCGGTGTAGGAGCAGACCTCGTCCAGGCAGGTCTGGACCGCCTCCTCGATCGTGGCCGCCTCATTGGAGGAGGTCGCCACGGTGCGGATCAGCTGTATGAGCGCGTTGTTCTTGCGGAGCGTCTCCTCGACGTGCCTGCGGCTCGTTATGTCCTGGATCTGGGAGATAAAGTACAGGGGCTCGCCCGAGGCGCCGTGCACCAGCGAGACGTTCAGCAGGATCCAGACCTCGTGCCCGTCCTTGTGCCGGTAGCGCTTCTCCAGCCCGTACGTCGCGATCTCGCCGTCGACCAGGCGCCGCACGAGGTCGAGGTCGGCCTCCAGGTCCTCGGGGTGGGTGATGTCCTGGAAGGTCATCCCGAGCAGCTCCTCCTCCCGTAGCCCACGATCTCAGAGAGCGCGCGGTTGACCCGCAGCCAGCGCCCGTCGAGGCCGACGAGGGCCATGCCTATGGAGGCGTCCCAGAACGAGCTCCTGAACCGTTGCTCGCTCTCGCGCAGGGCCTCCTCCGTCTTCTTGCGCTCGGTGACGTCCTGCACGGTCCCCTCGAAACCCGCGTGACGCCCGTGATCGTCGTAGACGGCGCGCGCGTTCAAGGAGATCCAGATGAGGCTCCCGTCCTTGCGGCGGACGTGAGCTTCGAAGTTGGAGACGAAGCCGTCCCTACGCACCGCCCGCACGAACTCTTCCCTCTCCCCGGGGTTGGCGTAGAGCTGCTTGCCTATATCCCAGATGTCCTCGACCATCTCCTCTGGGGAGCCGTACCCGAAGATGCGCGCCATCATCGGGTTCGCCGTCGTCAGCGACCCCTCGGCGGTCGTCTGCCAGATGCCCTCGACCGCGTTCTCGAAGATGGAGCGGTACCGGGCCTCCGCCTCCTTGCGCTCGGTGACGTCCTGCACGGTCCCCTCGGAGCCCACCGGCTCCCCACACTCCCCGCGCAGGACGCGCGCGTTCATCGAGATCCAGATGGTCCCCCCGCCCCTGCGGCGGAACCGGGTCTCGAAGTTGGAGACGAAGCCGTCGCGCCTCACGAGCCGGACGAACTCGGACCTGTCTTCGGGGTCCGCGTAGAGCTGACGCCCGAGGTCGGTGATGCTCGACACCATCTCCTCCGGCGAGCCGTAGCCGGTCATGCGCGCGAGCGCGGGGTTGGCCGTCAGCAGGCGGCCGTCGAGGGTGGTCTGGAAGATGCCCTCGGCGGCGTTCTCGTAGATGGAGCGGTACCGGGCCTCGGCCTCCCGGAGCTTCTCCTCGGCCTCCCTGCGTTCGGAGAAGTCTCGGGCGATCGTCGAGATGCCGACCACGCGCCCTGACGGGTCCTTTATCGGGGAGATCGTCAGGGAGACGTCTACGAGGGTTCCGTCCTTTCTCACGCGCACGGTCTCGCGGCGCTCGACGGCCCCGCCGCGCCGCAACCTCTCCAGAATCTCGGAGACGGCGCGGTGCCGGTCGGGCGGGACGGTTACGGCGATGTGCCTCCCCACGATCTCCTCGGCGGCGTAGCCGTAGAGCTTCTCGGCCCCGCCGTTCCAGCTTCTCACGATGCCGTCGAGGTCCAGGCCGATCACGGCGTCGTCGGAGGACTCGACGATGGCCGCGAGCCGCGAGCCCGCGCTCTCCCCGAGCCGGCGCTCCGCGTCGAGCCGCCCGACGAGCCAGGCGCTCCACCAGACCGTGGCGGCGAGGACGGCCATGCTCGACGCCACGAGCAGCAAGGCCCCGAGCTCGGTCCCGTACATCCCCGACCGCTGCCCCTCCAGCCTCAGCCAGCCGAGCACCGACGGGACGAGGACGACGGCGGGCAACAGCCTCCGCGCCATGGCGCCGCCCGCGCCCCCGCTGTTCACCACCTCCATCACCCCGCGATCCGGCGTCGCGCAGAGCACGCCCACCGCGAGCACGGCGAAGGCGAGGGCGGAGTGCAGGGCTATCGAGGTCTGCGAGGCGGCGTACACGGCGCTGGCGCCGAACGCGTAGGCGATCAGGGCCAAGAGCGCGATCCCCATGGCCGCCAGCGCGAGAACCTGCGAGGGCCACGCGCGGCGTATCCGCAGGTCCGGTAGCAGAAGGGCCGCCCCGAGGAGGGCGAAGCAGAACGCCGAGGTCGTCGCCATCCCGCCGGACTCCCCTCCCGCGATCTCGCTCCCGAACAGCGAGAGACCCCCGAAGATCGGACCCCGTATCGCCTCGACGAGCCCGAGCAGCCCGAGGAGGACCACGATCAGGGCGAACGCCCGCGAGGGCGCCCGGCGGCGGCCCTCCACGGACAGGGAGAGCGCCGCGCCGGAGAGCACGAAGGCGACGGCGACCGTCGGGTTCATCGCGACGAAATCGGGGGAGACGCGCTTCAAAACCTCGGCGTCCAGGGCCCACCCCGCGAGCACGAGCACCCCGATCGCGGCCACCACGCCCCCCGCGACGCGCGAGACGCTCCTGGAGACGGCCACGATCTCGGGCAGCGCCCCGCTCCGGGGCCCGGCCTTCGCGCCCTCCCTAAGGACGGGTTCCGCCATCAGACCTCACCCGCTCCCAGCTTCGCGGAGGAAGCTGGTCCTGATGCCCTCCGTACGCGAAACAGCAAAGAAACCTTCACACCGCATGCCTTCCTGAAACCGCCGTTCCAAAGATTATCGTCTGGTGAGCGCCGAAGCTTTAGCCCGAGAAGCGAACATACCCTCCCGTCACGCGGCTCATCTATGGGCCGCTGCCGAGAATACACCGGAACCGCCGATGGGCGGTGGTAGGATCCGGGGTGCGCAGGAGGCAAGGTCCAGATGGGAGGGTATCCCCTATGAAGGCGCTCCGGGTAGCAGCGGCGCTCGTCGCCCTGGTCTCCCTCGCGCTGCTGTCGCTCCTGTACTCGGCCGAGGAGGCCGGGGACCCGCCCCGCGAGCCTCGCCCCCCGGTGGCCCGTACGGAGGAGCCCCGAACCACCGCCGCGCGGCCGCCCCCGGAGGAGCCGGTAGCACCGGAGCCGGAGGGCGCCCTCGTCCCGATCGCGCACATCACCTCGCCCCGCGAGGACGTGAGCATGGAGGAGCTGTCGCGCACGAGGGACCTCGCGGTCCCGCGGGAGCTCCGGGAGGCGGCGAGCGGCCTGCTCGGCCCCTCCGACCTCGAAGGCATGGAGTCCGTCGGGGCGGTGCTGGACCGCGTGAGCCGGGACCCGGCGGCGCTCGGGCTCGTGCCGTGGGAGGAGGTCGGTCCCCGGGTGAAGGCGCTGTCGGTGGACGGCCAGGCCCTGCTGCGGCCGGACGCGGCGGCCGGGGAGGGCTACCCCCTGAGGCCCGCGGGCGCGACCGTCCCGGACGCCGGGGAGTTGCGGCGGGTCGTGGTGGGCGGCGACATCGTGCTGGACCGCGGCCAGAGCTACGCGGTCATCCAGCAGGGCAGGGGGCTCGGCTTCCCCTCGACGGCGGCTACGCGGCCGTCACCGGGCGCACGCCCGAGGAGAGCCCCTACTCGGAGTTCGGCGTCGTCCACCAGTTCACCGCCGAGCGCCGGGGCGAGAGCGGCGCGATGCGGGAGTACCTGAGGGGCGCCGACCTCACGCTCGCCAACCTCGAGAACCCGGTCGTGCGCGGCGCGACCTGGCACCCGGACGCGACGACCTTCACCGGGGACCCACGCCTGCTGCCCATCCTGGAAGCGGCGGGGATCGATGGCGTAACCCTGGGCAACAACCACATCCTCGACGCCGGCGCCCCCGGCCTCTCGGAGACGATAGGGTACCTGCGGGAGGCCGGCATCTCGCACACCGGGGCCGGCACCGACCTCGCCTCCGCCCGCGAGCCCATGATCTTCGACCTCGGCGGGACGAGGATCGGCGTCCTCAACTACCAGGGCGTCCCCTCCTACGAGTGGGCCTGGGCCACGGAGACCGCCCCCGGCACCGCGCCCCTCAGCGAGGACGTCATGGTGGAGGACGTACGCAGGCTCCGGCCCAGGGTCGACCTCCTCGTCGTCATGCCGCACTGGGGCAACGAGTACCTCGCGACCCCCGAGCCGGGCCAGGTCGAGCTCGCGCACGCGGTGATGGACGCCGGCGCGGACCTCCTCGTGGGCGACCACGCCCACTGGCCCAAGGGGATGGAGGTGTACCGGGGCAAGCCCGTCTTCTACGGCACCGGCAACTTCCTCTTCGACCAGTCCTGGTCCGAGGAGACCTCGACCGGCATCTTCGCGGAGATCACGCTGTACAGAGGCCGCGTGGTACAGGCCCGCCCCGTCCCCTTCGTCCTCCTCGACTACGCCCAGCCGAACTTCCTCGTGCCGGAGGCCGGCGGCGACCGGGCCCTGGACACGATCTACAAGACCTCCTTGGGCCCCGAGTTCGAGGCGTACGGGCGGGGCAACCCCGCCCCCTAGCCCGGAGCGAGCCGCCAGGAGGCGCGTCCCTCCAATTCGAACGGTCCACGCCGTCGTGGAGATCGCGGTCACATCCTGCCCGGGGCTTCGCCCCCGAGCCCGGCGAACTTTGCTATGTTCCTGTCATACACGTCCGTGAGCCCCGGGAGAAGAAGATCTTGCAGCAGACCGTCCCCCGTCTCCGAGCCGGCGCCGAAGTCCCCGCCTCGGGGCCTCCCGCTCGTCGGCAACCTGGCGCAGTTTCAGAGGCGCCCGCTCGCCACGCTGCTCCGGGCCGCGCGCGAGGGGGCGACGTCGCCCGCATAGACCTCGCGTCGCAGCGGTGCTACCTCCTGAGCCGTCCCGAGCACGTCCGGCACGTGCTACAGGAGAACCCGAAAAACTACGTGAAGGGCTACGATAAGGTCGCGGTGCTGCTGGGGAACGGGCTCGTGATGAGCGAGGGCTCCTTCTGGCGAAAGCAGCGGCGTCTCATGCAGCCGGCCTTCCATCGGAAGCGCCTGGCGGGGTTCGCGGGGGTGATGGTCGAGGAGACCGCGGCGATGCTCGACGCGTGGGAGGCGCGCGCCTCCGCGGGCGGCGCTCTCGACGTCGCGTCGGAGATGACGCTGCTCACGCAGCGCATCATCGTGAAGACCATGTTCGGCACGGAGGTCGGGGAGGACGGGACGAGGATCTCCCACGCCTTCGACGCGGCGCTCAAGGGGATCGACACTCGGTTCGTGATCCCGCTGTGGATGACGCGCCTGCCCCTGCCGGCGAACCGCCGCTTCGAGCGGGCGCTCTCGATCATAGACGAGGCGGTCCACCGCATCGTCCGCGAGCGCCGCCGGAGGGGAGAGGAGGACGGGGACGACCTCCTCGGCATGCTCATGGGGGCGCGCGACGAGGAGACCGGGGAGGGGATGTCGGACCGGCAGATCCGGGACGAGGTCACCACGATGTACCTCGCCGGGCACGAGACGACGGCGGTGACGCTGGCGTGGGCCTGGTACCTGCTCTCCAAGAACCCGGAGGCCGCCCGCGGGATGCGCGAGGAGGTCGGGCGCGTCCTCGGCGGGAGGCCGCCCGGGGTCGAGGACCTGAAGGAGCTCCTCCGCACGAGGGCGGTGGTGGACGAGACGCTCAGGCTCTACCCCCCAGCCTGGGTCGTCTCCAGAAAGGCCGTCGGGGAGGACGAGATCGGGGGCTACCCCATCCCGGCCGGCCAGATCGTCTTCCTGAGCCCCTACGTAACCCACCGCAGGGAGGACCTGTGGCCGAACCCGGAGGGCTTCGACCCAAACCGCTTCGCCCCCGCCAACGGCGAGGGCCGCCCGAGGTTCGCCTACTTCCCGTTCGGGGGCGGCCCCCGCGTGTGCATCGGGAACAACTTCGCTCTCATGGAGGCGACCCTCGTCCTAGCGATGGTGACGCAGCGCTTCCGGCTCGACCTCGTGCCCGGGCGCACGGTGGAACCGACGCCCAGGGGGACGCTGAGGCCCCGTCCGGGCGTGTGGATGAAGCCCGTAGCCGTCCCCTGACCCGAAGTACGGGACCGCGCGAGAAGATCCAGGGCGCCGCATCGCCACGCGACGGAGCCCCCGCCCGCTTCCCGCGGCCTGCGAGGAGGCGAAGGTAGGGCCGCGGGCGACCAGCGGCCTCCGATCTTCTGGAAGGAACCGTTCCCGTGCGCGTCCGAACGGCCCCGTACGGTTGGCCCAGCGACGCGCCGCTCCCCGCCGCGGTTTCCCTCCATCGGGCCAAAGACGTCCGCGGGGCCGTCCAGCAAGATGGCCGTGTTGAATCGGCGGTTTTGGAGAGCTCAGGAGGCTTCACCTTGGAAGACACGGCGCGCACGCATGAGGGTTGGGTGGGGTACAAGGAGTACGACCTCGTCTCCATCCCCGCGGACATCCCGGCCATCGGGGTGAAGATCGGGGAGACGGGGCTCGTGAGGGACCTCGACCTGCGGCTCGGGGGCGACGTGATCGCCACGCTGCAGCTGATCTCCCCCACCGGGCAAACGAAGGGCTGGGTGGAGATGGAGGTACGGCCCTCGGAGAGGGTGTTGTCGTACTCCGCCGCCGGTTGACGCACGGGCCCGCTCGGCTTGGGTGTGGCGCAGCCCCCGCACCGGAGGAGATCGGCCGCCCGGTCAGCCCGTTCGCCGCGCTTTGTGATTAGATTCCGGTCTGGTTGCCGGCGATGCGGGGTGGGTGCGTTTTGAGCTTCGGGGTGCGTCGCGTAGGGCTTGAGCAGGAGTTTTTCCTCGTGGACGAGGCCGGGGTCCTCTCGGACCGCGCCGACGACCTCCTTGCGCTCTGCCGCGAGAGGGCCGAGGACGCCGGAGGCAAGGGCTCGAACTTCCTCCCGGAGTGTGCCAGGCACATGGTCGAGGTCAACACCTCCCCGGCGCGCTCGCTGGGAGAGCTCTCGGAGGAGTACGTCGGCAACCTCGGCCTGGCGATCGGGGCGGGGCGGGAGCTCGGGCTCCGGCTGTACCCGCTCGCCACCTACCCCCTGCGCGTGGAGCCCTCGATGCGCGACGAGCGCCGCTACGAGATCCAGGCGCGGGCCGTCGGGCGGGAGCGGTTCCTGCACGCCGGGCGCTGCGCGGGCGTCCACCTGCACCTCGAGGTGGAGCCGGAGACGGTGGAGGGTACGGTCGGCGTGGCCTACGGGTCCACGCCGGAGGCGAGGGAGGAGTTGCTGAACGCGTACAACCTCGGCATCTCCCTCGACGCGGCCCTCCTGGCGCTCTCGCGCTCGTGCCCCTTCTACGAGGGGCTCGGCACGGGCCTCGCCAACCGGACCTGCTTCTACCGGGGCGACGGGGTGCTCGCCCCCGCGGGCGTCTACGCGCTCCTGGAGCCCGTCGGCGGCCTCCGTCCCTACGCCGGGAGCACGGAGGAGCTCGTGGCGCAGCAGTTCGACCGGCTCCACGCCTGGCTCGGGGCGCTCGAGGGGGCGGGGTGAGCCGCGAGCTCTTCTTCGAGGAGGGGGGCGGCCTCCTCGCCTCGTCCGCCTGGAACCCCGTGCGCCTCAACGCCCACGGCACCGTCGAGCTGCGCGGCATAGACAGCACCTACCCGCGGACGGTGCTCGCGATCTCGGCGCTCGCGAAGGGCGTCGCCGACCGGGTGCGCCGCGAGGGCCTCGCGGTCGTGCCGGAGGAGGGGCGGCGCGTCTTCGAGGTCGTCGACGGGGCGCTCCTCGTCCCCGATCACGCGTACATGAAGGGCGAGCTCTTCCGCGCGGCGGCGACGGGGGGCGTGGAGAGCCCGGCGGTCGCAGCGTACCTCGACTCCGTGCTCGGCTTCTGCGGAGATCCCGCCGCCGCCGAGGCCCTCAAGGAGGGCGACCGTTACCGGAGCGTGGAGCGGGATCTTTTGAGAAACTTCTCGTCCACGCCCTCCGAGGAGGAGGGGTTGGAGCTCGTGCGCGAGGCCTGCGACCGGCTGGAGAGGGACGTCGCGGCGCTCGGACGGGCGCGGACGGGGGAGGCGGTGACCGATGGAAGCTGAGAAGGTCGGGAAGCGCTACTACAACGAGGCGTTCGGGCAGGACGGCGAGGCCCGGGAGCTCTACCGGCCGCTCCTGGAGGCCCTGGAGGGGCTGGGGCCCGAGGAGGTCGCCGAGAGGCACGGCCGGGCGAACGCGAAGCTGCGCGAGCTCGGCGCCACCTTCAACCTGCCCGACGAGGGGGACGAGCCGGACGGGGACCGCATCCTCCCGGCGGACTGGACGCCGCGGCTGATCCCGAAGGACCACTGGGAGGGGCTCTCGGCCGGTCTCTTGCAGAGGGGGCGGGCCATCAACGCCTGGCTCGCGGACCTCCACGAGGGCCGGGGGGACGCGGTCCCCGACGAGGTGATCGGGAGCAGCGCCTTCTACGCCCAAGGGGGCGGGCCGTCCTTCGGGACCTCGCTGCCCTGTCCCGTCCGCGTCTACGGGCCTGACGTGGTGCACCTCGGCGGCGGGGAGTACGTCGTCCTGGAAGACAACGCGCGGTTGCCGAGCGGGGTCGCCTACTCCGAAGCCGTGCGCAGGGCCGGGCTCGCGGCGTTCCCGGAGCTCTTCGAGCCCTACCGCGTCTATGGCATGTACGAGTACTACCGGGCGCTCCGCTCCGCCCTGGAGGCCGCGGCGGCGCCGGGGATCGAGGAGCCGGGGCTCGCGGTCGTCAGCGGGGGACGCGACGACCCCGCGTTCTTCGAGCACGAGCGGATAGCCGCCACCTGCGGCCTCAAGCTTCTGACGCTCGGGGAGCTCGGCCTCCGCGGCGGCGAGGTGTTCTCCCGGACCGACGGGTCGAGGGTAGACGTGATCTACCGCCGCTTCGACGACGGGCTGCTCCCCAACGACCTGCCGGAGCTCGCCGAGGCGTACATGAGGGGCCGGGTCGACATCGTGAACTCCCCGGGGGTGGGCATCGCCGACGACAAGGGCGTCTTCCCGTACGTGCCGGCGATGATCGAGCACTACCTCGGCGAGGCCCCGATCCTCCCCAACGCCCCACCCTCTCCCTCCTCGACCCCGAACAGCGGGAGGAGGCCCTGGAACGCCTGCCGGAGCTCGTCCTGAAGCCGCGCGAGGGCTTCGGGCGAAGGGCCTCGTCATGGGCCCGGAGGCGGACGCGGAGACCATAAGGCAGGCCAGGCAGGCCGTAGAGGCCGACCCCACCGCCTGGGTGGCCCAGGAGTTTCTGGACTTCTCGACCCACGTCCTCGACGGCTCCTCGGAGGCGCAGGAGGCGTTCGTGGACCTCCGGGCCTTCGTGCTCCCGAGGGGGCTACGTGATGCCCGGCGGCCTGACGAGGGTGGCCAGGCCCGGCACCCGCGTCGTCAACTCCTCGGCGGGCGGCAGCTTCAAGGACACCTGGGTGCTGGAGGACTGAGGTAGGCGTGGCTCTTATCTTCGAAGGGGAGGATCTTAATGTGCGGGATCTGCGGCGAGGTACGCCCGTCGGGTAGGTCGGCGGACCTTGGCGCCGTCGCCCGGATGAGCGAGACGATGTGCGACCGCGGCCCGGACGGCGGCGGGGCGTGGGCGCAAGGGCCCGTGGCGCTCGGGCACCGGCGGCTCAAGATCATCGACCTCTCCGAGTCCGGCTCCCAGCCGATGACCGACCCCGAGCTCGGCCTGACGATCGTCTTCAACGGCATCATCTACAACTATCCCGAGCTGCGCAAGGAGCTCGAAGGCAAGGGCTACCGCTTCTTCTCGACCTCGGACACCGAAGTTCTGCTGAAGGCGTACCACCGCTGGGGGACGGGCTTCGTGGACCGCCTCAAGGGCATGTTCGCCTTCGCCATCGTCGAGCGGGACACCGGGAGGGTGGTGCTGGGGCGCGACCGGCTCGGTATCAAGCCGCTCTACCTCGCGGAGACTCCGGACGGCGCCCTGCGCTTCGCCTCGACCCTGCCGGCGCTCCTCGCGGGGGGCGGCGTCGACGCCTCGATAGACCCGGCGGCGCTCCACCACTACATGATGTTCCACTCCGTCGTGCCCACGCCGCGCACCATCCTCAAGGGCGTGAGGCGCCTGCCGCCGGCGACCCTGCTCGTCCTGGAGCCGGACGGCTCCCGCGGCGAGAAGCGCTACTGGTCCCCCCCGTACGACCGCGACCCCGCCCACGAGGGCATGACCGCCCGCGACTGGGAGGACGCCGTCCTGGAGACCCTGCGCGTCGCCGTCGAGCGGCGCATGGTCTCGGACGTGCCGGTGGGCGTTCTGCTCTCCGGCGGCCTCGACTCCAGCATCATCGTCGGGCTCCTCGCCGAGATGGGCCAGAAGGACCTCCAGACCTTCAGCGTCGGCTTCGAGGCGGTCGGGGGCATCGAGGGGGACGAGTTCGAGTTCTCCGACCTCGTCGCGGAGCACTACGGCACCGACCACCACAAGATGCTGATCTCCGGTGGGGAGATGCTGCCCGCCCTCCACGGCGCCATCCGCGCCATGAGCGAGCCGATGGTCAGCCACGACGTCGTCGGCTTCTACCTCCTCTCCAAGGAGGTCGCGAGGCACGTCAAGGTCGTCCAATCCGGCCAGGGGGCCGACGAGGTCTTCGCCGGCTACGACTGGTACCCGCCGATGGAGGACGCCAGGGGGACGGGCCTCGACACCTACGAGGCCCACTTCTTCGACCGGCCGCGCTCGGAGATGGAGGAGGCCCTCAGCCCGGAGTACCTGGCCGAGGAGGACGTGAGCCGGGCGTTCGCGGCGGAGCACTTCGCCCGCCCCGGCGCGGGCGCCCCGCTCGATCGCGCCCTCCGGCTCGACAGCCAGGTCATGCTCGTCGACGACCCGGTAAAGCGCGTGGACAACATGACGATGGCCTGGGGCTTGGAAGCGCGCGTCCCCTTCCTCGACCACGACCTCGTCGAGCTCGCCGCCGCCTGCCCCCCGGAGCTCAAGCTCGCCCAGGGGGGCAAGGGCGTCCTGAAGGAGGCCTCCCGGCGCGTCATCCCCGGCGAGGTCATAGACCGGGAGAAGGGATACTTCCCGGTCCCAGCACTCAAGCACCTCGAAGGGCCGTTCCTGGAGATGGTCCGGGAGGCGCTCCACGCCCCCGCCGCCCGCGAGAGGGGCATCTTCAAGGAGGACTACGTCGAACGGCTCCTCGCGGCCCCCAACGCCGAGAAGACCCGGCTCGGGAGCAACAAGCTCTGGCAGATAGGGCTGCTCGAGCTGTGGCTTCAGACGCGGGGTATATAAGGCTTTCGAGCGGAAGGGGGATGGGTTGACCTTCTCCATAGCGGCGTGCGACCCGGAGACGGGCATGTTCGGCGCCTGTGTGAGCACGAAGTTCCCGGCGGTAGGCGCGATCACGACCTTCGCCCGCGCGGGGGTGGGCATCGTCGTGACCCAGGCCCGCGCCAACCCCCTCCTCGCGGTGGACGGCCTGGACTTCCTCGAGCGCGGCTACGGCGCGGAGGAGACCCTGCGCCGCATGATCGCCCTCGACCGCGACCCCCGAAAGCGCCAGCTTATCGTCCTCGACTCCGTGTGCGGCGTCGCGGTCCACACCGGCGCCGAGGCAGACGACTACCGGGGCCACTTCTCGGGGACCGTCTCGCGGTGGCGGGCAACCTCCTCGTGGGCGAGGAGACCCTCACCTCGATGCTCGAAGCCTACGAGGGGGCGCGCGGCGAGAAGCTCCCCGAACGGCTCGTGCGCGCCCTCGAGGCCGGGCAGGCGGCGGGCGGGGACAAACGGGGCCGCCAGAGCGCGGCGCTGCGCGTCGTCGGCACCGAGCCCTACCCCTACCTCGACCTGCGCGTCGACGACCACGCCGACCCCGTGGCGGAGCTCAGGCGCGTCTACGAGGTGGCGAAGGTCGAGCTCCTGCCGTTCGTCGAGGCGCTGCCGACCCGCGAGGAACCCGAGGAGGAGATGGGAGAGGAGATCCGGGGCACCCTCATCCCGGAGGGCTAGGTCCCCTAGCGGAGCTTGACGGCCTCGAAGATGGCGGCCATGTCCTCCTCGCCGTGCCCGGCCCCTATCGCCTCGTCGAAACGCCTCGCCACGGCCTCGGCGATGAGGGGGCGCAGCCCGCGCTCCGACGCGGCCTCGAGGACGAGGCCGGTATCCTTGCGGGCGAGCTTCGCCGAGAAGCTCGTCGGGAAGTCCTCCTCGATCATCATCTTGCCCTTGATCTGCGCGTAGGGGACGCCCAACGGGCCGCCCTCGATGACCTCGAGGAAGCGCGCGGGGTCGACGTCGAGGGCCTCGGCGAGGGCGACGGTCTCGGCCAGGACTCCGAGGAGGCCCGTGATCCAGTTGTTCACCACGAGCTTGAGGCGGCTCCCCGCCCCCGCCTCCCCGAGCCAGACGACCCGGCTCGCCATCGGCTCGAAGACGGGCTCGCAGCGCGGGCGCACCTCCTCCGGTCCCGAGGCGAGCACGATAAGCTGCCCGCCCTCGGCCGGCGCCTTCGTCCCGAGCACGGGGGCGTCGACGTAGGTAACGCCCGCCTCCGACGCCAGCGCGGCGAGCTTCTCGCTCCCCCCTTCGCCCACGGTGCTCATCTGCAGCCAGACCGCGTCCTCGGCGAGCCCGGAGAGGGTCCCCCCGCCGAGCACCTCCGCGATGACGTTCGCGTCGGCGAGCATCGTGACGACGAAGCCGGCGCCGTCTACGGCCTCCTCCGGGCTGTCGGCGACGGTGGCGCCGCTCTCGGCGAGCCCTTCGGCCTTCTCGCGCGAGCGATTCCAGGCTCGCACCTCCATACCCGCCCCGAGCAGGTTCCGGGCCATCGCAGCGCCCATGATCCCGGTCCCCAGCACGGCCACCACGTTCTCGCTCCCCGACATCTCCTCCGGCCCTCCCTCGTCGACACTCCAGGCAGCGAGCCTAGCACGGTAACGGGTGGAGCATTTTCATGCAATACGCCAAATCAGATAATTTGATCTGTTATTTAAACGTAGCCGAACCGTACTCCGATCGTTGCGCTTTTGTAGACGTGACGTAACTCACGGTCCTTATTCTTCTCGTCACCAGCAACCGGACGAACCGGAAGCGACGACGAAGGGAGAAGGGCATGACGAAGAAGATGGTTCTGGTTCTGACGGTGGCGGCCCTCACGCTGGCGCTCTCGGGTACGGCGATAGCGGCGACGCTCACGGGCACGGCGGGTAGCGACACGCTCCGGGGCACCTCCGCAGCGGACGTGCTCTACGGCAAGGAGGGCAACGACAACCTCTACGGCTACGGCGGCGACGACAAGCTCTACGGCGACGCCGGCAACGACGGCCTCTACGGGGGTCCGGGGAACGACCAGATCCACGGCGGCTCCGGCGACGACAGGGTCGAGGAGCGCACCGTGCAGGGCGGCTCCGGGCACGACACGATCTGGGGCGACTCCGGCGCGGACGCCCTCTACGGGGGCCCCGGGGACGACACCTTCTACACCGCCGGTGACTACGCGGGCGACGTGGTGGACTGCGGCTCGGGCATCGACACGGTCAAGAAGGGCTCGGACTCCTCCTACGACAGCTTCGTCAACTGCGAGAAGTTCGTCTCCTAGGCATCACCAGCCGAAGAGGGGAGGGGCGAGATCTCGCCCCTCCCCTCTTCGCGTCTTCGCTGGCCTACCCGATGAGTGGGACGATCCGGCGGTAGTGCTCCACAAGCTCGTCGAAGCTCATGCGGTTGAGGCCGGAGGGGGACGGCAGGACGACGTCGGTGACGCCGGGGACGGCCGGCTCGGGCTGCACGCCCCACGAGACCTTCCCCTTCGCGCGGAACCAGCGGTACACGCCGATCCCGGCGTAGGCGACCACGCGGGGCCGGAACTTCTCCAGCTTCCGCTCGAGCTCCAGGGCGCCGGCCCGGATCTCCTCGCGCGAGAGCTCGTCGGCGCGGCGCGTCGGACGCGGACAGAGGTTGGTGAAGCCGATGCCCAGGGAGCCCGGCAGGGCCTCGTCCTCCTCCGGACGGTAGAGGCGGTCGGTGATGCCGGAGGCGTGGAGGACGCGCCAGAAGCGGTTGCCGGGGTGCGCGTAGTGGTGCCCGCTCTTCCCGGAGGTGAGCGAGGGGTTGTAGCCGCAGACCACGAGCCGGAGGCCGGGCCTGAGCAAGTCCCCGGCCACGAACGCCTAACTTCTCGGGGGTCGCTCGGTCGCGACGGGGTCGGGGGGCTTACCTGTCCCGCCGCCCCTCGCCCCCGCGCTCCCCGCGGCCCTCGCCGCGCTCCCCGGAGGAGCGCTTGCGGACGTCCTCGCCCAGCCTGAGCTCGGCGGTCTCGCCCTCGTCGACCGGGGTGCCCTCCACGTGCACGTCCTCGCGGCCGGTGCGCTCGCGGCTGACGGGCTCGCGGGGCCGGACGGGGGCCGTGTCGTCCTCGGAGTCGTCGTCCGAGGAACCTCCGGCGGCGAGCTCGCCCCTTCGCCCGGATTGTCCGCCGCCGCCGTCCGGGAAGAGGATGTCGCTGACGGTCACGTTAAGCTCGGTGATGCGGAGCCCCGTGAGGCTCCGGATGCGCTCCTCGACCTTCTCGCGGACCCTGCCGACGACCTGGAGGATGTTCCTGTCGTAGTCCACGGCCATCGTCAGGTCGACGGCGGTCTCGATCCTGCCGACCTCGACGGAGACGCCGCGCGTCTCGTCGCCCGAGGAGCCGGTCGCCCTGCCCAGCAGCCCACCCGCGCCGCGAGCGGCGTTGCCGCCCATGTGGATGCCCTCGACCTCGTTCGCGGCCCGGCCCGCGATCCTCTTGACGACGGCGTCCTCGATGGTAGTGGTGCCGCGCTCGCTGTCCAGCGGGCTCCCCTGCCGCTGCTCTGCTCGTTCGCTCATCTTCTGTTCCATCCTCCCGTCTCTACGGCCTCGCATATGATGGTTCCCCGGATAGGCGTCGCGCAACCCTTGCGCCCCCGTACGATCTCACACGAACGCACACCGGACGCGGCCTTTGAATACGTCCGAAGACTGAGAGCCGCTTCCGGAGGCAACCCTCGAACCACTCCGCAGAGGCACTCGGTGCGACACGCGGACGCGACGATCGCCGGTGCTGCGGGACCAACTCCGAGCTTCGGATGGGAGCCGGAGGGCGCCGGGGGGTAAGAACCCCACAACTACACAGAGGAGGGCGAAGAGTGGAAGGTCAAGGTCTGGTCGGGCTGGAGGCCCGGGCGCCGGACGGGACGGGGATGGGGCGCATCCAGGAGGTCATCACCGGGGACGCCGGGGACGGGGAGGTCGTGGTGACCCACGTCGTCGTGGAGACGGAGGATGGGCAGTACCAGGAGCTTCCTATCGGCTCGATCTCGGTCGACGCGGAGGCCGACTTCGGCGTCTATCGCCCCGACGGCTCGGACGACGAGCCCGGCGAGCACGCGGGCGAGGAGGTAACGCCGGAGGGGTACTCCCCCTCCAGGCCGCTTTACGGCTACGAGGACAGCGCGCACGACGGCCAGTTCGTCACCTCGCCGAGAGACCCGGACGAGGCCGCACCCCCCGCGGACATAGAGCGCGAGGGCGACGAGGCGGGGGGCTGGCAGGACGAGGGCTCCAACACGGTAGAGTCCGGCTACCCGCGCAACGACGTCTACATCGACCCGGACACCGGCGAAGAGGTCCAGGAGCCGCTCCTCAAGGAGAACGACGGGCTCGCGGACGACATCGCCGACCTGATCTCGGAGACGAGCGTCGAGGTGGTCGGGGAGGTCGAAGGCGTGGTGCAGCTCTCCGGGTCGGTCGCGTCGCAGGAGGACCTGGAGGAGATCGTGACGGAGATCATGGCCCAGACGGACGTGCTGGGCGTGGACACCGGCGACGTCGAGACCGGATGACCCCCGCGCGGCCGGGCGAGGTTGGCCCGCCGCCCCCGGCGGGTAGTAGCATCCGGCCGGAGGCGACCCGAGACGCGGACGCCGGGCTCGAACCGTAGACGAGTGGAGGAGGAACCGTGGTAGTAGCGGAGGTAAGCATCTTTCCCCTTGGGACGGAGACCACGAGCGTCAGCGACTACGTGGCGGCGGCGGTCAGGGCGATCGAGGGCTCGGGGCTGAAGTGCACCCTGGGAGCGATGGGGACGACGATAGAGGCCGAGACCCCGGAGGAGGCCTACGCCGCCGTCGCGAGGGCGCACGCCGCCGTCTTCGAGCTCGGCGCGGGGAGGGCCTACGCGGTGGTGAAGGTGGACGACCGGCGAGACGCCGAGCCGCGCTCCGGCGAGGAGAGGCTGCGCTCGACCCGCGAGAAGCTGAACGCTGGCTAGCCCGGGGGGACAACCGATGGAAGCCGCCCCCTCCTCCCCGGCGGCGCGGCGGCCGAGGTCGTCCGGCGAGACGCTCCCCGGAGGGGTCCGCCGGATACTCTTCGTCGAGCTTCTGGGGGGGCTCGGGGACGTCCTGATCTCGCTGGGCGCCATCCAGGCCCTCTCGCGCTCGTACCCCGAAGCCCGCCTCACCGTCCTCACCTTCCCGCCCGGCGGCGAGCTTCTGGAGGGGAACGACCACGTCGACGAGGTCGTCCACGCCGAGCCCGGCCGCGCCCGCGGGGCGGTGGAGGAGCAGTTGGCGCGCGGGGTCTGGGACCTCGTCGTCTCGGACACCTCCTACGACGGGATAGACGACCTCATCCGCGGCTCCGGCGTCCCACGACGCGCCGCGACGAACCTGTGGCGCTCCCCCCCGCCGGACGAGCGGGTCGGGGAGCGCTTCCTGAACCTTCTGCGGTCGGACGGCCTGATCTCCGACGGCTCCGTCGCCCCGCCCGGCTCCGGCTCACGCCCGAAGAGCGCGCCTCCGCCGCCCCGGTCTCTCGGGGCTCGGCCGGCCGCTCGTCTTCCTCCTCCCGACGCCGGCATGGAGGTCAAGCGCTGGCCGGAGGGGAACTGGGGCGCGCTGGGCGCCTCCCTGCGCGAGCGCCTCGGCGCGGGCATCGTCGTACCCGTGGGCTCGGACGAGGGCCAGGCCGGGCGCGTGGCCGGTCTCGCCGGGGGGAGATCCTGCCCCGCGGCACGCTCCGCGAGCTCGCCGCCGCCCTCTCCCACGCGGACCTCGCCGTCGGCGCGGACACCGGCCCGGCGCGCGTCGCCGCGGCCCTCGGCGTCCCGACCGTCACGCTCTTCGGCCCCTCCTGGCACGGCCGCTACGGCCAGCCCCCGCCCCACGCCAACCTGCAGGGCCACCCCGCCTGCCCCCAGCGCGACGTCTCGGACTTCACCCGGCAGCCGTGCTGGTACGCCGGCGCCTGCACCCTGGAGGAGGAGGCCTGGAGCACCTGCCTGGAGGACCTACCGGTGGAGAGCGTCCTCTCGACGGCCCTCGCGCTCCTGAACGCCGAGCGCCCCGCCGGGCGGGAGGCGGCCGGCCGTTGAACGGCCGGTGGGCGGAGGCGCGCCGTCTCCTGGTGATACGCCTCGACAACATCGGGGACGTGGTGATGACGGGTCCCGCGCTGCGCGCGCTCAAGGAGAACCTGCCGGGGTCACACCTCACGCTCATGGCGAGCCCGGGCGGGAGCCTGGCCGCCCCGCTCCTGCCGTGGGTGGACGACGTGCTCGAGTGGCGCGTCGTCTGGCAGGACCTCGGCCGCCTCCCCCTCGACCCGGCCCGGGAGCTGCAGATGATCGAGGCTCTGGGGGCCGGCGGGTACGACGCCGCGGTCGTGCTGACCTCCTTCAAGCAGACGCCCCACCCGGCGGGCTACGCCTGCTACCTCGCGGGCATCCCCCTGAGGCTCGGCGAGTCCAAGGAGTGGGGCGGCGGCGTCCTGACGGACGAGGTGCCCGCCGCCCCGGACGGTCTTCACCAGGCGGAGAGGAACCTCCGCCTCGTCGAGCACGCGGGCTTCGGGGTCCGGGACCGCTCCCTCGGCCTCCGGGTGCCCGAGGAGGCCCGAGGCGCCGTCGCGTCCCTCCTGGAGGGACGCGGCGTCGGGCCGGGCTCGCCGTACCTCCTGCTCAACCCGTGGACGAGCGCCCGGTCGCGCAACTACCCCACGGACCGCTTCGCCCTCGCCGCCCGCCGCGTCTCGGACGAGATGGGTTGGCCGGTCGTGGTGAGCGGCACGGAAGGGGACCGCGAACGCGGCGGGGCCCTGCTCGGCCCTCTCGGAGACCGCGGAGTAGACCTGATCGGGCAGACCGACCTCGCGGGCCTCGCGGCGCTCGTCGAGGGCGCCGCGCTCCTGCTGACGAGCAACACCTCCACCATGCACATCGCCGACGCCCTCGGGACCCCTCAGGTAGTCCTCTTCGCCGGGACGGAGCTGGAAGGGCAGTGGCGCCCGCGCGACACGCCACACCGCCTGCTCCGCCGCGAGACGTCGTGCAGCCCCTGCTACGCCTTCACCTGCCCGTACACCCAGGAGTGCCTGGACATCCCACCGGGCGAGGTCGCAGACGCCTGCCTCTCGCTGCTCTCCGAGGTCAGGGCACACGCGTAGGGGCTAGGCCCTCCCGGCGCCCACTCGAACGAACCCACATGGGGAGACCGAGCAGGACGGGCGCGGGAGGCAAGAGAACAACGCGCCTTCTACGCTTGACAGAGCTCGCCCTCCGCAATATAGTTTGCACTACAAACCGAATTGCGGTGCTAACGGGGGTACGAGCTGATGGAGGGAAGCGCGCAACGGGCGAGGTTCTTCGCCAGGTACTATGCCGACCTGCAGGGGCTCAAGAAGGTTCCGATCGGGCTTGTCTTCCTGGCGATAGCGACGGGTAATGCGGGGCTGTGGCCCTGGTTTGAGCTCTGGGAGCCGATCTCCGGCGCGTTGGTTCTCGGGGCCGGGTTCGCTCTCTCCTGGGCGATCGGCCGCTACTACTACGGGCGCGCCTTCGGCCGAGTTCGCCGTCGGCCGGGGATCGTGCGCCACGGCGCGGCCGTTACGGTCGCAGGGTTGGCGGTGCTCGTGCTCATGTTCGTGGATGCCGCCCTCCTGCCGCCCGTAAGCACTATGGGGCTCGCGATAGCGGCTTGGCTGTTCGCCTGGTGTCACGAGGGCGGGCGACGCATGGCTCACTACGGCGTGGCCGGCGCGCTGTTCGCGTTGGCGAGCTTTCTGCCGCTCACGGGATGGGTCTCACCGGACGATTTTTTCGCGGTGGTCTTGCCCGCGCTGTTCGGGCTAGTGGTTCTCGCCGGCGGGTTCTACGATCATAGGATGCTCGCGCAGGCGATGCGTCCGACCGTCGACGAGTGGTGAAGGAGAACGCCGAGAACCCCGCAGGCCTAGACCGGCTGGTCCACGAGCCGGCGCGCCTGATCATACTCACCGCGCTCTCGGAGCTTGAGAGCGCAGACTTCCTGTTCTTGCTCCGGCTCGCGGGCCTCACCAAGGGCAACCTCTCCAGTCACCTGGACAAGCTCGAGGCGGCCGGGCTCGTGGAGGTGGAGAAGAGGTTCGTCGGCAAAAAGACCAACACCTTGATCCGCATCACCGGGAGCGGACGGGCGGCCGTCGAGGAGCACTGGAGGCGGCTCGACGACCTGCGTCACAGGAGCCTGCAGGGCAACCCGCGCCCCTGAGGGCGCGAGTATTCTAGACCCCTCCTACGCGCTCGGATCGCAGTCGTCCGGAACTATTCCCGGGCGAGCTCGTCCAGGTCCCCGACGAGCTGGGCCGCGACCCGGTCCCACGTCCAGTCCCTGCGCACCCTGTCGGCGGCGGCGCGGCCCTTCGCCTCGCCTTCCTCCGGGTGCTCGTAGAGGTGCCTCATCAGGGCCCGGAGGTGCTCGCGGTCCGGCTCGGCCCAGAGTCCGTGGTAGCGGACGTTCCCGCTCGGGGCGCCGCCCGCGTCCGCGAGCCCGTAGCGGAGCCCGAAGCCGTCGGCGGGGTCCAGGTACTCGGAGGGGCCGCTCCAGTTCGTGGCGATCAGGGGCAGCCCGGTGGACATCGCCTCGATCCCGCAGAGACCGAAGCCCTCGCCGCGCGAGGGGAGGACGAAGGCGTCCATCTCACGGAGGGTCTCCAGCAGGGCCTCCCCTTCGAGGTACCCCCCGACGGTCTCGACGCGCGGGTCTTCGGCGCCGTAGGCGCTCGCCTTCGCGGTGCTCTTGAGGAGGAGCCGGACGGGCTCGTGCGGGCCGAACTCGTCGAGGAAAGCGCGCACGAGGACGTCTATCCCCTTGCGCGGGGAGAGGTCGCCGAAGGTGCCGAAGGTGTACGGGCGGCCCTCGCGGTCCCGCTCGAGGTACGGGAAGCGGCCGGTGTCGACCCCGTGGTGCAGGACCTTTATGGGGACGCGGACGCCGCACGCGCGGAAGCTCTCGACGTTCTGGCGGCACGGCACGAAGTGGAGGGAGGAGGCGCGGTTGATCTCCTCGACGTGGTCGCGGGGGACGAGGGTGCTCTCCCACATGGAGAGGGTCGCCAGCTTCTCGCAGCGCACGGTGCTCGGGCGCATCTTGTAGCTGTAGTAGAAGCCGATCCTCTCCCGGCGCTCCCCGCCCTCGAACAGGCGCTCCAGCCCGCGCGGCACCGCGTTCCCGTCCGGCGGAACGGCGGAGACCGCCGCCACGTCCACCCCCCGGCGCTCCAGCGCGAGCAGGAGGCTCCGCCCCGCCGTCCCGTAGCCCTCGTCCGCCCTGAGCACCGAGTGCCACGCCAGCTCCCGTCGACCGTCGCCCCAGCTCTCGGGGTCGAACGGCACCCTCTCCCCCGCGTCGGGTGCCGGCGGCACCGGCGTGGGCGGCCCGGCGACGGGCACGCCCACGCTCTCGCGCTCACCCCGCCGGGCTCCACCCCCGCTCGCGGCGAGCGCCAGCCTCCGGCCGTGGGCGGCGGTCACCCACTCGAGGTCCCGCCGGCGGTGCCCGGCCGGAACGTGGCGGGCGCATGCTCGCACCTTTGCCACGGCGACCGGCACGTGACGGAGCAGGCACCGGCGGCTCATGCGGAGCCACAGGTCCCAGTCCTCGTGGGCCTGGAGCCAGGGGTAGAAGCCCCCGAGGGCGTGCGCGGCGTCCGTCCGGAACACCGCGGCGCTCGCGCGGATGTAGTTCTCCTCCGCGAGCCGATCGGGGTCGAAGGGCGCGGACGACACGGCGCCCCCTCGCCGTACTCCCCCGGGGGACGGTGTCGCCGTAGGCGAGGTCCACCCCGGGACACTCGAGCAGGCAGCCGAGGAGGGTCTCGAGGTGATCCGGGCTCCACTCGTCGCCCGAGTCGCACCACGCGACGTTGTCCCGAGGGCGGCGTCGAAGCCCTCCGAGCGGGCGGCGCCCATCCCCCGGTAACGGGTGCGCACCGCACGCACCCTGTCGCGCAGGGAGGCCGGCGCCTCCCCCGGCAGCGCCCCCGCGAGGTCGAGCGGCGGACCGTCCCCGTCGTCCACGACGATCGCCTCGAACGAGGAGGCGCGCCCCCCGTCCAGCAACCAGCCCTGCGAGAGCACGGAACGCAACGACTTCTCGAGGGCGCCTCTCTCCCCCCGCGCGCACACCACCACGCTCAACGTGGGCCCCTGCTTCTCCAACCCGTAGTCCCCCTTCTCGACAGGGCGTGGCCCGCGCATAGTCCTGTTGCTCTTGGGATACGACGCCCCGACCGCCGCTGCGGTCTGCGCCGCTCGGCAGCCAAGGGAGCCATTGAAAACCGCGCCGGGGGTGTCGTTGTGTCCTTCAACACTCGCCCGGGTCCTCCGCTCGCGTTCCCGCCGGATAGTTCGCCGGGAGAACGGGTACCATGCCCGCCGACGACGGAGGCCGCCGAACAGGAGGGAAGAACGGCTTGACGCGCGTGGCGATGGTGGCGGGGACGTACCGGCCGGAGAAGGACGGCGTCGCCCACTACGTGCTGCGCCTGAGAGAGGCCCTCGTGGGACGCGGCGTCTCCTCCGTCGTGCTCACGACGAGGGAGGCGGCCCTCGGGGCGCCGGGCGGCGAGGTCAGGGGCGTCGTGGACGGCTGGGGTCCCTCGGACCTTCCGGCGCTCGTCCGGGGGTCCGGGAGGCGGTGCGCGGGGCGCCGACGTCGTCCACGTCCAGCACGCCGCCGGCACCTACGGCTTCCGGCGCGCCGTCTTCTTCCTGCCCCCCTGCTCCGCGCCGCCGGGGTCCGCGTCCCCATCGTCACCACGGTCCACGAGTACGCGTGGTGGGAGTGGGAGCCGCCGGGCGTGCCGCCCGCGCTCGTCGAGTGGGCCAAGACCTGGGGGCAGCGCCGGGGCCTCTGGGACCGCGAGGACGGTTTCCTACTCACCGGGAGCGATGGTCTGATCACGACCAACGCCCCGGCCGAGAACGCCATAAAGGAGCGGCTGCCCCACCTCGCGGGGAGGCTCCGGCGCATCCCGCTCGTCGCCAACGTGGACGTCGCCCCCGTCAGCGAGGAAGAGGCCCGGCGCGGGCGAGGTCCCGCTTCGGGTGGCCCGCGGACGCCGAGGTGGTCGCCTACTTCGGCTTCCTGCACCCGGTCAAGGGGATAGAGAACCTGCTCAAGGCGCACGCCCGTCTCCTGGAGGCCCGGCCGCGGGCGCGCCTGCTCCTGATCGGGGGGTCGAGAGCCTCGCGCTGCGGGGCGAGGAGGCCTCCTCGTACCGGAACGAACTCGGGACGCTCGTCGAGAGGCTCGGGCTGGACGACGCGGTCGCGATGACGGGCTACGTACCGGAGGACGAGGCCTCGCGCCTGCTCTCCGGCTCGGACGTCGGGGTGCTGCCGTTCAACCAGGGGGTCACCCTCAAGAGCGGCACCCTGCTCGCGCTCCTCGGGCACGGCCTGCCGACCGTCGTCACGCGCTCCGACCCGCCGGAGCCCGACCTCGTCGGCGGGGGGATCTCCCGCGTCGTCGAGCGGCGCGACGTCCCCGGCATCACCGGCGCGGTCTCCGGCCTCCTCGCGGACGCCCCGGAGCGGGAACGTCTCGCGGAGAGGGGCCGCGCCTACGTCCGGAACCTCTCCTGGACCGCCACGGCGGAGCGCCACGCGGAGGTCTACGAGCGGGTGCTGAGGGATCGGAAGAACGGGAGACACGCGTAGTGGCGGCCGTGGACGTGCTCCTGCCGACCTACAACCGGCGGGAGTCGCTCCTGACGACGCTCGCGGGCCTGGCGGGCCAGTCCTTCTCCGACCTCCGGGTCGTCGTCGCCGACCAGAGCACGGAGCCGGCCGAGGACTCACCCGTCGCGCGGGCGATGGAGCGCGTGATCCGGGCCCGCGGCGGCTCCGTCGAGTGGCACCACCGCGAGACCCTGTTGGGCATTGCAGAGCAACGGGACTTTCTGCTGAACAAAGCGACGGCCCCCTACGTCCTCTACCTCGACGACGACATCTTCATGGAGCCGTGGGTGCTGGAGCGTCTCGTCCGTACCCTGGAGGCGGAGGCTTGCGGGTTCGTCGGGGCGTTCCCCGCCGGCCTGACCTTCGCGGGCGACGTACGCCCGGAGCAGCAGGTCGTCGAGCCGTGGGAGGGCCCGGTCCGGCCGGAGGTCGTCGAGCCCGGCACGCCGGAGTGGGAGCGGTGGAACCTGCACCGCGCGGCGAACGTGTACCACGCCGCCGGAGGGCTACGAGACGGGGAGATCGTGCGCTACAAGGTCGCGTGGGTGGCGGCCTGCATCCTCTACGACCGCGAGAAGCTCCTGGAGGTCGGCGGTTTCTCTTTCTGGGAGAGCTTGCCGCGCTACCCGAGGGGGGAGGAGATCCTGGTGCAGAACCTCCTCATGCGCCGCTACGGCGGCTGCGCCATCCTCCCCTCGGGCACCTACAGCAACCAGGTAGAGACCACCGTCGCCGCGCCCGGAGGAACGGTGGACGAGGACGGCGACGCCCTGAAGCTCCTGCCCGAGATGGTGGCGCGCTACGCGCCCCCGGCTACTTGAAGCGGTACTGGCGGTACATCCCGGCGCTCTCGTCCACGTCGGCGTTCGTGACGTGGGTGCGGCCGCGCGACGCGACCCGATCCTCGATGCGCTTGCGGATGAAGCGGCGCATCAGGAAGGGGCTCCGCTTGATCCTGCGGTCCGCCTCCGGGTCCCAGGTGATCTCTTGCTTCTCGGCCAAACCGGGCTCCTCTCTGTGAGTCTGCGCCTCATTGTAATGGGTCCGCGCGAACGATTACCGCGACGCAACACACTCCAGTCCAGGACCTCCCGAAGCGGGCCCTCATCGATCGGCGTCGAAAGGGTCGAGAAGACGCGCGCCGGTCCGGGCGACGTCGCGGGTGTTTCGGGTGACGAACGTCATCCCCTTGACCCTGGCCGTCGCCGCCATGAGGCCGTCACGGGAGGAGATAGGATAGGGCACGCTCATGCGCCCCCACTCCTCGGCGATCTGCTCGTCTATGGGTATGATGCGATCCAGGTACCTGCGGCGCAATCCCGAGAGCCAGGCCTCCAGGTAGTCGGCCTGCATCCGGTCGCGCCCACGCAACCCCTCTATGCCTTGGCGGATCTCCCCGACCACAAGAACGCTCAGGTACAGCTCCTCCGGCTCGACCGCCGAGAACCAGCGCGCAACGCCCACGTTCATCCGCGTCCCCTTGCGCGCCTCGGAGACCACGTTCATGTCCAGAACGAAGCTCAAGCCCCGCCGTCGCGATCCTCGCCGGTAAGGTCGATCTCACGCGGGTAATCGTCGGGCGCACGATCCACGACGATGTGCTCCAACCCCTCCGGCGCGCTCATCAGAAACTCCTTGAAGTCCATCTTCTTGCCTTCTTCGCGCTCTTTCATCCGCCGGTACTCCTCCGCCGGCACCACCACGACCACCTCCTCGCCGTGCCTCGTCACGATCTGCGGCCCCTCACGCTCGGCCCGCCGCACGAGCTCGCTGAACCTCTGCTTCGCCTCCTGCAACTGCCAACTCATCCCGACCGCCCCTGTTCTGTCCAAACTGTCTAGAGTGTACGACGCGCCCATCCGGACGGCTACGCCGCGTCCTTACGTGACGCGCGTAACAACGGGCGCGCGGGGGCGCCGCTAGAATAGGGCCATCTTGATAGAGGTCGAGAACATCTCCCGCCGTTACAAGAGCAGCGGCCGGGGCGTGGAGGACATCAGCTTCGCGGTGAGGCCCGGCGAGGTCTTCGGGCTGATGGGCCCGAACGGCTCCGGGAAGAGCACGCTCTTGCGCGTCCTCTCGACCGCGATGGCGCCGGACTCGGGGACGTTCCGGGTGAACGGCGCGGACGGGCTCCGGGAGAAGCGGAGGGCGCGCGCCGCCATGGGGCTCATGGTCGACCGGCCGACGCACTACGGCGACCTCTCGGGCTGGGCCAACGCCTACCTCTTCGCCCGGGCCTACGGGATGGAGGAGAAGGAGGCGAACGCCGCTCTCGCGGAGCTCTTCGACTACTTCGGGCTCGGGGAGTACAGGGACGATCGGGCGAAGACCTACTCCTACGGGATGGGCAAGAAGCTCGGGCTGATCGAGGCGATGGCGCACGCCCCGAGGTTCCTGATCCTAGACGAGCCCTCCCTCGGCCTGGACTACACCTCGCAGCTCGCCTACGAGCAGAAGATAAGGGAGCTCGCCTCGAACGGCGTCTCCGTGCTCCTCGCCAGCAACGCGGTCGCCGAGGTCGAGGCGCTCTGCGACCGGGTCGCCTTCCTCCACCGGGGCCGTCTCGTCGAGGAGGGCACGCCCGAGGAGCTCATCTCCTCGATAGAGGGCATACGGCGCATCGAGGCCACCCTCAGAAACCCCGTGGACTACGCCCTCTGGGGAGATAAACGGGGTGGAGCGCGTGACGACGGAGGGCAGGAAGCTCGTGCTCCAGTGCGAGGACCGGGCGGGCATCGTCGCGGACGTGGTCGCGGGGTGGTCGGGGCCGGGGGGACATCACGGACCTCGCGGTGCGCCGGCCGTCGCTAGAAGACGTGTACGTGAAGCTAACCGGGAGGCGCTGATCCATGCTGAAGGTTAACCCGCCCGACGCCTACTGGAAGAAGGACGTCGCGCTCTTCTTCGGCAAGAGGTTCGCCCTCGTCATAAAGATGCTCTACCCCATGGCGCTCATAGTGCCCGTCGCCATAAGCGACATCCCCGCCCAGTACGCCGCCGCCGTCATCGGGATCGTGGCGATCATGGCCGGAACCTTCGGGGCGGGCGAGAGCCTCACCGCGGACCTGAACGACGGCATCCTGATGCGCGTCGCCCTCACGCCCCTCTCCCCCCGGCGCATCGTCTTCGAGGTCCTCGCCGTCAACGCGATCCTGGATTTTATCCAGCTTCTGCCGGCGCTCCTGGTGGTCTACGCCTTCAACCCCGCGCCGCTCGTGTGGGTGCTCGCCGCGACCTTCGGCGTCTTCGCGACGCTCCTCACGGCGAACTGCCTCGGGGTTTTTATCGCCAACTTCACCTCCTCGCCCGCCGACGTGCTGCTGTACGCCACGGCCATCCTGGCGCCCCTGATCTACCTCTCCGGCTTCTTCCGCAACCAGAGCCCGACCGGCCTCCTGGCGACCCTGCGGGACTTCGTCCCCTTCGCGTACATGAACGACGCCCTCAAGGCGGTCTTCGGCGCCGCCACGCGGACGGCCCCCGCCGAGGTCTTCGTCTACCCGGCCCTGATCTGCGCCGTCCTCGCCGCCGCGGTCTGCCTCACCGCCCCGCGCCTCCTGACGCCCCGCTTCTAGCCCGGCGGAGCTCCCCGGGGTTACGGCCGCCGTCGACCGGGTATCCCTGTGTGGTCCAGCAATCGAACCGGGGGACTCATCATCGTGGAGAGATCAGAGCGCATACGGGCCCTCGAAGAGGCCGTCAGGCATCTCGAATCCGCCCACACGGACCTCGCCGGCGTCGGCGACCTCGACTTCGAGGACGCCCGCGTGGCCGGCTTCGTCTCGACCGCCCTGAGCGCCGCCCGCGCCGCCCTCTCGGCCGCCACGAAGCGCGACGACCTCGTGGAGGACACGCCGCCCAACCGCTAGCCCTGTGCCCGCCGTCGCGGCCTAGCGCCGCCGTACGGCTCGGGCCCTTCCCTCCGTACGTCCCTATCCGCGGAGCCACCCTGGAGGGCAGCGCCGCTCGAGCGGCCTAGAGCTCGCCGGCTCCGTGCCGGACCTGCGATCGCCGGTACGGAGCGACGCTTCCTTCGCGTTCGAGAACGGCGTAAGCATGGCCCACGGGGCCGTCGGACGGCGCGCATCCCGCGAGTTCTGCGGCTACATCACCTGTGCTAGGATGCACGCGTTTGGGGTAGGCCTTTGGGAAGAGGTTCGGAGGAGAATATGGGCAACGGGTTGGGCCGGTGGGCCATCTGGATCGGCGTCGCCATCTTCGGCGCCATATGTTGGGGAGTTCTGGCGCTCTCCAGGGGCGAGACGGTAAACGCCGCCTGGCTCCTCTTCGCGGCTCTCGCGTCCTACGCCATCGCCTACAGGTTCTACGCGCGCTTCATCCAGACAAAGGTGCTGGAGACCGACGACACCCGGGCCACGCCCGCCGAGCGGCTCAACAACGGCCGCGACTTCGAGCCGATGGACCGGAGGGTGCTCTTCGGGCACCACTTCGCGGCCATAGCCGGGGCGGGGCCGCTCGTCGGTCCGGTCCTGGCGGCGCAGATGGGCTTCTTCCCGGGGACGGTCTGGATCATCTTCGGCGTCATCCTCGCCGGCGCCGTGCAGGACATGACGACGCTCTTCTTCTCCATGCGCCGCAACGGCAAGACGCTCGGGCAGATGGCGCGCGAGGAGATAGGCCCGGTCGGCGGCGTCGCCGCCCTCATCGCGGTCCTCTCCATCATGGTCATCCTGCTCGCGGTGCTCGCGCTCGTCGTGGTCAACGCCCTGGCCGAATCCCCCTGGGGCGCCTTCTCGCTCCTGATGACGCTGCCCATCGCCCTGTTCATGGGCGTCTACCTGCGCTTCCTCCGCCCCGGACGGGTGCTGGAGGTCTCGCTCATCGGGGTGGGGCTCCTGCTGCTCGCGATCGTCGGCGGCGGCTACATCGACGCCTCGCAGTACGCCGAGGCGTGGACGTTCTCGGGCAACCAGATCACCTTCGCCCTCATCGCCTACGGCTTTATCGCGAGCGTCCTGCCGGTGTGGGTGCTCCTCGCCCCGCGCGACTACCTCTCGACGTTCATGAAGATCGGGACGATAGCCCTCCTGGCCGTCGGCATCGCCCTCACCCTCCCGGTGATGCAGATGCCCCGCGCGACGGAGTTCGCTTTCAACGGCCAGGGTCCGGTCTTCGCCGGTTCGCTCTTCCCGTTCGTGTTCATCACCATCGCCTGCGGCGCCCTCTCGGGCTTCCACGCGCTGGTGGCGAGCGGGACGACGCCGAAGCTCATCCAGAAAGAATCCCAGGTCCGGTTTATCGGGTACGGGGCGATGCTCATGGAGTCGTTCGTGGCGGTGATGGCGCTCATCGCGGCGTGCACCCTCGACCCGGGTGTCTACTTCGCGATGAACGCGCCGCCGGCGGCTCTGGGCGACACGGTCCAGTCCGCCTCCCAGGCCGTGCAGGGCTTCGGGTTCTCCGTCTCCCCGGAGACGCTGCAGCAGACCGCCGACAACGTCGGCGAGGACAGCATCATCGGGAGGACGGGCGGGGCGCCTACGCTCGCGGTCGGGATCTCGGCGATCTTCTCGGGGCTTATCGGCGGCGCGGCGCTTCAGGCGTTCTGGTACCACTTCGCGATCATGTTCGAAGCCCTGTTTATCCTGACGACGGTGGACGCCGGTACGCGGGTCGGCCGGTTCATGATCCAGGACATGCTCGGCAACGTCTACCGCCCGCTCGGCCGCACCTCCTGGCTCCCGGGCAACATCCTGGCGAGCGCCCTGATCGTCGGGGCCTGGGGCTACTTCCTGTACGTCGGCGTCAACGATCCTCTGGGCGGCATCAACCAGCTCTTCCCGCTCTTCGGGATCGCCAACCAGCTTCTCGCGGCGGTCGCCCTCACGGTCGGGACGACGATCCTGATCAAGATGGGCAAGCTCAAATACGTCTGGGTGACGCTGCTGCCGCTCGCCTGGGACGCGTCCGTCACGCTGACGGCGAGCTACCTGAAGATCTTCTCGTCCGACCCGAGGATGGGCTTCTTCGCCCAGCGCTCGGCGGCCCAGGAGGCCCTGGCGAACGGGGAGCTCTACGGCACGGCGCAGAGCGCCGAGGACGTGCAGCAGATCATCACCAACTCCACGGTGGACGGCATCCTCTCGGTCCTCTTCGCCCTCCTCATTATCATTATCATTGCCGACGCGATGAGGGTCTGGGCCGGCCTGATACGCGGCCGCAAGCAGCCCGTGATGAGCGAGGCGCCCTGGGAAGAGTCGCACCTCGACGTGGACGGCAACGCGCGCGACCGCGAGCCGGTAGGCGCGGGGAGCGGGTCCCGAGGCGGATACCGGAGCGATGAGTAAGGAGGCCGTACTGGCGCCCCTCCGCTACGCCTGGGGCTACCTCAAGGAGATCTCCGGCGAGAACGCCTACGATCGCTACCTGGCCGTTCACGCCAGGACGCACGGGGACGAAGTTCCCATGGACCGCGGCGAGTTCTACCGCTGGCGACAGGACGAGAAGTTCAACAACCCCGGCAGCCGCTGTCCCTGATAACGCCAGGGTAGGCGGCCCGGTCGGGCCGCGAGGCAGAGAGAAGAGGAGGAGGGGCGAAGGGGACGCCCCTCCTCCTCTTTGCGTTGGTGGCCGGACTCTCCTTCGTTATACTCGCTTCATGTCACAGCCTTCACAACCGCATGGGTTACCGACGGTCGAGGAGTACCTGCGGATGGAAGAGACCGCCACGGTGCGTCACGAGTACGTCGGCGGTATGGTCCACGCCATGGTCGGAGCGACCAAGCGGCACAACAGGATAGTGGGCAACGTCTACGCCCATCTACTTACCGCTTCTCGCGGCGGCCCGTGCCGCGTGTACGTGGAGACCGTAAAGCTGAGAGCAGCCGAGGACACCATCTATTACCCGGATGTGATGGTCGCCTGTGGTCCGGAGGGCGACGACCCCCTCGTCGAGCACGAGCCTTGCCTCGTCGTCGAGGTTGCTTCGTCCTCCACGGAGTCCATCGACCGGCGCGAGAAGATGCTGGCGTACCGCAAGATCCCGACCCTCCGGGCGTACCTGATCGTGGCCCAGGACGAGCGCCGCGTCGAGCGGCACTGGCGCGGTGAGAGCGGCGAGTGGCGTCAGGGGGAGGCCGTGGGCGAGGGAGGCTTCGTCCCCGTCCCCTGCCCGGAGACGAAGCTCCCCCTCGCCGAGATCTACGAGGGCCTGTAGGAGTAGCTTCTTACCCGCTCCTCTTGAGCTTGCCGGTGCGCTTGGCGTAGCGCTCCCCGAGGCCGAAGACGAGCATCCCCAGCGGGACGAAGACGACGCCCATGATGAGGAGGGGCCAGATGCTCCCCCAGAGCTCTGCGGCCCCGGCCCCGTCGAGCAGGGCCGCGCGGGCGCCGGTCAGGGCGTAGGTGACCGGCGAGACGGTGGCGATCGCCTGCATCCAGCCCGGCAGGACGGCCACGTCGTAGTAGACGCCGGAGACGAGGAGCAGGACGGACGAGACGATGTAGCTCACCCCTTGCCCCTTCTCCGGCGAGAGGAGCGGCAGCACGGCCGCCACGATCCCGAACCCCACGAGCGAGACGCTGCACGTCGCGAGCACGAGCAGGGCGCCCCAGTAGTTCGCGTGGGAGAGGTCGAGGTCGAAGAGCATGTAGCAGGCGCCCAGGGTAAGGGCCGTCTGGAAGATGCCGTAGACGACGGCGTAGAGGCCCATGCCGAGCAGATGCGTCACCCGGCTCGACGGGCTCATGAAGGTGTACTCGATCGTCCCTTCCCATCGCTCCCAGCTCACCGTCTCCGAGAGCACGTCGAAGAGCATCGAGAGGTAGTTCCACAGAAGGGCCCCGACCAGGAGGTAGGTCATGAACCGCTCGGTGTCTATCGTGCCCCCGCCGAAGCTCGCGGCGCCGGCGCCTATGTACGTGATCGCCATGGCGTTCACCGTCACGTAGACGAGCCAGACGATCTCCCACATGAGGTAGCGCTTCGTCAGAAAGTAGTTTCTCTGCACGTAGCCCCAGATCGCGATCATCTCCGAGAGCCACAGGGGCCTGGTCGCCCTTCCAGCGTTCATCTTCCTACTCCTCCCCCTCGGCCGAGGCCTCCTCGACGGAGAGCCCGGTCGCGGTCATGAACGTCTCTTCCAATGTGGGGGTTTCGGCCCCGGCGGCGTAGCGGCGCTTGAGCGCCTCGGGCTCGTCGAGGGCGACGATCCTGCCGTCCACCATGATGCCAATGCGGTCGCAGAGCTCCTCGGCCTCGTCCATGTCGTGGGTACACAGCAGGATCGAGGAGTCGTGCTCGCCCTTTATGCGCCGGATGAAGCCCTGGACGTCCTTCTTGCTCCGGGGGCCGAGGCCGGTGGTCGGCTCGTCGAGGAGCATGAGCACCGGGCTGGTGAGGAGCGCGCGGGCGAGCGCTATCTTCTGCTGCATCCCGCGGCTCAGGTGCTCCATCGGCTCGAGCGCCCGCTTGCGCGCGAAGCCCACGTTCTCCAGGATCTCCGCTATCCGCGGCCTGGCTTCCCGGCTCGTGACGCCGTAGAGCTTCGCCCCGTAGAGCAGGTTCTCCATCGCCGAGAGCTTCTTGAAGAAGCTCGCCTCGACGCTGACCCGGTTCATGCACCGCTGCACGACCTTCGGGTGCCTCACGGCGTCCACCCCGAAGACCTCTACCGTCCCCGCGTCCGGGACGACGAGCGTGGAGACGATGCGTACCAGCGTGCTCTTCCCGCTCCCGTTCGGCCCGAGGATGCCGACGACCTCGCCCTTACCGACCGCGAACGAGACCGAGTCGAGCGCCCGCACGGTCTCCCCCCGCCGCTTCTTGAAGCTCTTCTCCACGCCCCTGAGCTCGAGGGCCTCCGTCTCCGAAGCCCTCGAGCCCCACCGATCCTCGACGCTGCCGTAGCCCAACAACCGGTTCACAGCCGTCCCCTCTCCCCGAGCCTCTCCCACACGACGCGCCAGGTCTCCCGCCGCTCCACGGCGACGGCGAGCGCGAACAGCCAGCGCGCGGCACGCGCCCTCGCGCGGACCCGCAGGGGGTCCCGCTCGCGGGTCAGCGTGCGCGCCAGCCGTGCCTCCTCCGCCTCCTCCCGCTGTCGCTCGACGCGGTCCCGTACCACCCCATACCACCCGTCCCCATACATCTCGCCGAAGCTCCCTCTCCTCGTACCTACAAAGCCCATGCCGAACCCGTCTTCGGTCCATGCCCCGGGAGGTCGCGCCTCGGCCCGTCGCGCAAACGAAAAGCCCCCGGGTCCTGATGTCCCGGGGGCCGCTCTGAGAAGTTATTCCTGAGGGGGGCTCAGGTTCTCATGCGAACGAGGACATCAGGGCGCACCGCTCCCTCGAACATGGCTCGTCCCGAAATCAGAACGTGTCGCCTGACGCTCATCCGCACCTCCTCGTCTCTCTCGCGGTTTCGATCACAACGCTAACAACCCTACCCGGCCCCGCAGGGCTTGTCAACGGTGTTCCAAGGGACTCCTTACCGGCCCCTGCCGAGCGCCCGCTCGACGGCGGCCTCGATGCGTCCGCCGTAGGGCTGGGCGCCGGTGATGACCTCGGCCTCCGAGAGCTCGGCTCCGGCGGGCGCGACGAGCATCGTGGGGACGCTGCTCACGCCGAGCTCTCGCGAGAGCTCCTCGTCGGCGAGGACCTTGGCGATGTAGCGGCCCTCCGCGAGGGCGTCCCGGAGATCGTCGAGGTCGAGACCGACGGGGGCCGCGACGTCGACGATGACCTCCACGTCCCCTATGTCCCGGCCGTCCTCGAAGAAGGCCCGGAAGAGGGCGGTGTGCATCTCGTCGTAGGAGCCCTGCTCGCGGGCGAACTCGGCGGCTTCGAGCGCCTTGCGGCTCCGTGGTTGTACGGGCGGGAGGCGGAGCTTCATGCCCAGGGCCTCGGCCATAGGATAGACGGAGGCGTTCCACACGCGGTGGAGGTAGTCGCCGTCCGGGTCGAGGGTGGGGACGGGGTCGGGCCTGAGCTCGTAGGCCCGCCAGTCGACCTCGACCCTGTCGCCGTACTCCCGCTTCACGCGCGCGAGGTCCGGCTCCTCCAGGTAGCAGAACGGGCAGACGTAGTCGCTGAACACCGTGATCCTGGCTCGCTTCTCGCTGTTCTCCATGAGATCTCCTGAACGTCTCTCTGCACGATGACGGACCCCCGACCTCGGTTCGGGGGTCCGCGCTGGGGGCGATTCTACCGCTTCTAGGCGGGGTAAAGTCCAGCTCGCTCGTGATCTCGATGCTCCCTTTGAGGGAACGGGCGACGGGGCAAGAGTCCGCGTAGACGCCGAGCACGCGGTCTATCGTCCCCTTGTCGTCCTCGCTCGCCGTGAGGCGGAAGACCTGGCGGATCCGCTTGATCACCAGCACCTTCCCTCTACCTCCACCTCCCCGACCGCGTCCGCGTCGAGGCTGCCCACTTCGATCTGACGCGCTGCCAGCGCGCCGGCAAAGGTGCCGAGCAGTCAGCCGCCGGCCGCGGCGACGACGTAGTCCAGCGTGGAGGCGTGCGGCTCCTCCGCCCCGGCGCGACGCCGTAGTGCTCCGCGATCTCGCTGTGCACGCCGAACAGAACCGGCTCCTCCTCACCGGGGACGTAGGCCCGCCGGACCTTGCCCCCACCGGCTCGAGCTTGACCGTCGAGACGTACTTTACTGCCACCGCAAACCCCTTTACTCGCCTACGCAAAATAGTATAAATTGAGTTCCTATACGTTTTTACGTAGAGGTCTTTACGTAAATCAGCGTAGGAATTTCGGATTGTTCTGAGTTATCAAAGTTCTTTTGGAAACGATCGACGACCACGTTTGTAGGAGCGATTCTTTGCGAGATACGTTTGAGGGTTCGGGGCTTGAGCTTCACGCTGTTGGAGGCTGGGATCCTGGGGTGGCCGTGTTGAACGCGCTCACCCTGACGGTCACGGTGGCCGCCAAAGGGTCGAGGGGGTCAAGCGCCGTTGGCAGACCTCCAAGCGGGCGAAGCTGGAGGCCGGGTTGGAGGCCTTTTTAAGTGGGAGGGCCGGTGGGTTGATGATCCGGTGGCCCCGGTCCTGGGAGTGGGACATCCTGGCCACGCTGATGAGCGAGCGTCTCGCCCGGGTGGAGCGGATCGGGGCGGAGAGGGAGAGGCTCTCCGAGGCGGCGGTGGAGATCGGGCTGGCGCGGAGGTACGCCGGGATGCTCCATTCGCCGCGGCGCTGGTACAGGGCCCGGGCCGCGGAGAACCTCGGCCACTTCGGGGGGGAAGAGGCGGTCGCGCTGCTCGGCAGGCTGCTCGACGACCGGGACGAGACGGTGCGGGCGGTGGCCGCCCGCGCCCTCGCCCGCATCGGGACCGGGGAGACCGCCCGGCTCCTCGCGCGCACCCTGGAGGACCCCTCCGAGCTCACGCGGCTCAGGGTCGCCGAGAACTTGCAGCGGGTCGGCCCGGCGGCGGAGGAGCCGCTCGCGCAGGTCCTCTCCCGGCAGAACGGGGCCGGGGCGGTCCTCGCGGCTCAGGTGCTGGGGAACCTGGGGGCGGATGTGGCGCGGGCGGAACTGGCGCGGGCCGCGCGCGGCGCGGCGAGCACCGACCTCAGGGCGCAGGCGACGCTGGCGCTCGGCAAGATCTCGAACCCCGGCGACCTCCCCACGCTGCTGGGGGCCGCCGAGGACCCCGCGTGGCCGGTCCGGGCGCAGGCCGCCAACGCCCTGGGCATGGTCGGGGACCCCGAGGCCGTACCCGTGCTACGGGGGCTCGTCTCCGACGGGGAGTGGTGGGTACGGCTCAACGCCGCCCGCGCGCTCGCCGGGCTGGGGACGCCGGGCGAGGGGCCCTGCTGGAGCTGCTCGGCAGCCCCGACCGGTTCGCGCGCGACAGGGCGGCGGCGACGCTAGAGTCCGAGGGGGTGCTGGACCGCTGGGTCGGGGAGATGGCGGCGCCGGGCGAGACGGGCGAGACGGCGCGTAGGGGGGTGCGGGCCATCATCCACGCCGGCGCGGAACGGTACCCGAGAAGCCTCCTGGCGTCCATACCCCAAGGCCCCGAGAAGGACGCGCTGTGCGCGGAGCTCGCGGGGACGGCCGGTAGGTGACGCTCCTAGACCTCCTCCTGGCGTTCAACCAGTTCGTGCTCGGGTACTTTGTGGTGCTCAACACCGTGTACCTCGTGCTGTACGCGGTCTCGTTCGTGGAGGTCGCCGACCACGCCCGGCGCGAGATCTTCAGCGGCCTCCCGGAGCTTTTCGCCTCCGCCTATTCGCCGCCGGTCTCCGTCGTGGTCCCCGCTTACAACGAGGAGGTGACCATCGCCTCCAGCGTCCGCTCGCTCCTGACCATGCGCTACCCGCTGCACGAGGTCGTGGTCGTCAACGACGGCTCGAAGGATCGGACGCTGGAGGTCTTGAAGGAGACGTTCGGCCTCAGGGAGGCGGACCAGCCCGTGCGCATGCAGCTGCGGACCGCCCCCATACGCGGCGTCTACGTCTCCCCGACGGAGCGTCTGATCGTCGTGGACAAGGAGAACGGGGGGCGCTCGGACGCCCTGAACGCCGGCGTCTGCGCGGCCGGCCACCCCTTCGTCTGCTTCACCGACGCCGACGTCGTGATGGAGGAGGACGCGCTGCTGCGCGTCGCGCGCCCGCTCATCGAGTCGGAGAACGTCGTCGCCGTCGGCGGCATCGTGCGGGTGGCGAACGGGTGCGAGATCCGGGACGGACGCGTGGTCGAGGTCAGGGCCCCGAGGAACCCCATCGCGGCCTTTCAGGTCGTCGAATACCTCAGGGCCTTTGTCGCGAGCAGGACGGGGTGGAGCAGGATCAACTCGCTCCTTATCGTCTCCGGCGCGTTCGGGATGTTTCGGCGCCGGGACATCCTGAACTTCGGCGGCCTGGAGGTGGACACGATCGCCGAGGACATGGAGCTCACCCTCCGCTTCCACAAGCTTTATAAGAAGAGCGGTAGCAAGTACCGGGTGGTCTTTATCCCGGACCCGGTGGCCTGGACCGAGGTGCCCAGCACCCTGCGCGTCCTCGGCCGCCAGCGGGATCGCTGGCACCGGGGCCTTATCGAGACGCTGGTCCGCTACCGCCGCATGATCTTCAACCCCTCCTACGGATCGGTGGGCCTCTTGGGCCTGCCCTACTTCCTCTTCTTCGAGTTTCTGGGGCCGCTGGTGGAGCTCGCCGGGTACGTCGCCCTGGTGGTGAGCCTCCTGCTCGGGGTGCTGAACACCGAGTTCGCCCTGCTGTTCTTTCTCGTCTCGGTCGGGTGGGGGTCCTTTCTCTCCCTGGCGGCGGTCTTTCTGGAGGAGCTGCGCCTGAGGCGCTACCCCCGCTGGGGCGACCTGGGGAAGCTCTCGCTGTACGCGGTCGCCGAGAACCTCGGCTACCGGCAGCTGAACACCGTCTGGCGGGTGATCGCCATGGTCTCCTACCTGCGCAACAAGAAGGGCTGGGGCGAGATGGAGCGCCAGGGGTTCGACGACCCCGAGGGCGAGCAGACGCTACGCAGGATGTAGCTTCTTAGCGGTTGACGGCGCGCATCATCTGCTCGCCGTAGCGCTCGCCGGAGGCCGAACCCTTCGGCATCGCCTCCTCGATGCGCCGCAGGTCCTCCTCCGTGAGCCTCACGTCCGCCGCGCCCGCGTTCTCTTCCAGCCGCTCGCGGCGCTTGGTGCCGGGGATGGGGACGATGTCTTCGCCCTGGTGGAGGAGCCAGGCGAGGGCGAGCTGGCCGGGGGTCGCGCCCTTCTCCTTCGCGACATCCCTTATGCGGTCGGCGAGCTCGACGTTCTTCTGGAAGTTCTCCCTGGAGAAGCGCGGGAAACGTCCGCTCCTCGTGTCGCTCTCGGGCAGGTCCTCGATGGTCCTCCAGGCGCCGGTCAGGAAGCCGCGCCCGAGCGGGCTGTACGGGACGAAGCCGATCCCGAGCTCGCGGCAGAGCGGCAGGATCTCGTCCTCCACGTCCCGCGTGAACAGCGAGTACTCCGACTGGAGCGCCGAGACGGGATGCGTCGCGTTCGCCCGGCGTATGCTCTCCGGCCCCGCCTCCGAGAGCCCGATGTAGCGCACCTTCCCGGCCTCGACGAGCTCCTTCATGGCCCCGACCGTCTCCTCGATGGGGGTATCCGGGTCTACCCGGTGCTGGTAGTAGAGGTCGATGTGGTCCACCCCGAGCCGCCGCAAGGACGCGTCGCAGCACTCCCTGACGTAGGCCGCGTCGCCGCGCACGCCTTTGAAGGAGCCGTCCTCCCCGCGCACGTTCCCGAACTTGGTGGCGAGCTGGACCTCGTCCCGCCTGCCCTCCATGGCCTTGCCGACCAGCTTCTCGTTGGTGAACGGCCCGTACATGTCGGCGGTGTCTATAAACGTGACGCCGAGCTCGATGGCGCGGTGGATCGTGGCGATGGACTCGCCCTCGTCGCTCGTGCCGTAGAACTCGCTCATCCCCATGCACCCGAGGCCCAAGGACGAGACCACGAGACCTTCGCTTCCAAGGTTGCGCTGCTGCAAGGCATTCTCCCCGCGTCGCCGGACGGTCCCGACCAGTCTACATAATCTTTCGGAGATCCCCGTCCTAGCGGGCCGTCTGCTCCGGGAGGCGGCCCATCACGGCGCGCAGGCCGAAGTCGCCCGGCAGGTCGGAGACGAACCGGCGGAAGCCCAGGGTCTTTTTGGAGTCGAGGACCACCGGGCGGCCGGCGAGGTGCGGGAAGATGGCGCGGGCGGCGTAGATCGGGGCCTCCCCCTTGAGCCGGACGAGGCCCTTGCGCTTGCGGGCGCCCTCCTCCTTCATCGCGTAGAGGCTCGCCTCCCCCGCCCCCGCGCAGCAGACCGCCATCCGGTGCCAGTCCAGGACGAGGGCCTCGCCGGGGCGCAGAGCGTCGCGCGCGGCCGGGGTCATCCTCACGTCGAACTCGTGCTCCTTCATGCCACCATCGTATCAGACGCGCTGGACGTTCCGGATGATGTTGTACGGGTAAAGGTCGGGCGGCCGGCTCGCCTCCGAGAGGCGGGAGACCCACTCCTCGGGGAGCTCCCATCCCGTGGCGCCGAGGTTGTCCTCGAGCTGGTCGGGGCGGCGAGCGCCCAGGATCGGGGCGGTCACGCCGGGCTGGCGGAGAAGCCAGTTCAGGGCGATCTGGGCGTAGCTCTTGCCGGTCTCCTCGTGGATCTCGCCGATCACGTCGAGCGTCCGCCAGTTGCGCTCGACGGCTCGCTTCTTCCAGGCCTCCTCGAGGTCGTCGGACGCCTCGGCGATCCGGGACCCCTCGGGGGGCTCCTCCCCGCGCCGGTACTTGCCGGAGAGGAAGCCGCCCCCCAGAGGGCCCCACGGGATGACGCCGAGGCCCTCCTCGCGACATGCCGGCAGGACCTCGTACTCGATGTTCCGCTCGACGAGGGAGTACTGGGGCTGGAGGCAGACGAACCGCGCGAGCCCTTTGGCCTCGCTCGTCGCGACGCTCTTCATGATCTGCCACGCCGAGAAGTTCGAGACGCCCACGTAGCGCACCTTCCCCGCCCGCACGAGGTCGCTCAGCGCCTCCAGCGTCTCCTCGATCGGGGTCGCCGCGTCCCAGGCGTGGACCTGGTAGAGGTCGATGTGGTCCATGCCGAGGCGCCGGAGGCTCGCCTCGCAGCCGGAGATGACGTGCTTGCGCGAGAGCCCGACGTCGTTCGGGCCGTCGCCCATCGGGAAGCGGACCTTTGTCGCCAGCACGTAGTCGTCGCGGGGGACGTCCTTCAAGGCCCTGCCGGTGATCTCCTCCGACACGCCCGTCTCGTAGACGTCGGCGGTGTCGATGAAGTTGCCGCCCGCCTCGAGGTACCGGGCGACGATCCCGCGCGAACCCTCCTCGTCGAGCTCCCGCCCGAATGTCATGCACCCCAGGCACAGCTCCGAGACCATAAGCCCCGTCCGTCCCAGCCTTCGGTAATCCAAGAGAACCCCTCCGCGTTCGGCGACAAACCGCGGACCACTCTAGCACCGTGCGTCGCGCGGGGTCCCGGTCCGTGCGAGGTCCGCACGCAGAGCATGGCGAAGCGAGGTTTGCGCGCCGGGGGAGCAACGTTGGGGCGCATCGTTGCGTAATCAGGTTCGTGGGCCGCTGCGGCGACGTTGCGGGATGGGGCTACGAGGCGAGACAATGCGCGAGGGTCGGTGCGGAGGGTCTCGAACTCGGGTGGGGTCGAGAGGAAGGGGAGGGCTTTGACGGCAGGTACTCTGAAGAATGGAGACGCGGGGCGTCCACCCGGCGAGGATCTCCTCGTGGAGACGCGCGGCCTCACCAAGCGCTACGGCAGGCGGATCACCGCCGTGGATAACCTGGATCTCGCGGTGAGGCGCGGCGAGGTCTACGGTTTCCTCGGGCCGAACGGGGCGGGCAAGACGACCACGCTGCGGATGCTGCTCGGCCTGATCCGGCCGTCCTCGGGCAGGGCGCGCGTCCTCGGGGAGAGGCCCGGCGCCCCCGACGGGCTCGCGCGCATCGGCGCCCTGGTCGAGTCGCCGGCCTTCTACCCTTACCTCTCCGGCAAGGACAACCTGCGCGTGATGGCCCGCTACGCGGACGTCCCGTGGTGGCGGGTGGACGAGGCCCTCATGGAGGTGGAGCTCCAGGGCAGGGCGAAGGACAAGTTCAGGAAGTACTCCCTGGGCATGAAGCAGCGCCTCGGCGTCGCGGCGGCCCTCTTGAAGGACCCGGAGCTCCTGATCCTCGACGAGCCCACGAACGGCCTCGACCCCAAGGGGATGGCGGACATGCGCGCCCTGATCCGGGAGCTCGGCAGCGGCGAGAGGACGGTGCTGCTCTCCAGCCACCTCCTCGGCGAGGTCGAGCAGATCTGCGACCGGGTCGGGGTGGTGAGGAAGGGCAGGCTCGTCGCCGAGGGGACGGTCGCGGAGCTTCGGGGTCGCGAGGGCCTGCTCGTGCGGGCCGAGCCCCTGGAGGAGGCCTCGTACATCGCGGCCCGGCTCGAGGGCGTGGAGGAGGCGACGGTGGTCGACGGGACTCTCAGGCTCGTCGCGGACCCCGAACGGTCCGCCGAGATCAACGCCAAGCTCGTGAGCGCAGGAATCCGGGTGAGCGAGCTGAGGCCGGCGGAGCAGTCGCTCGAAGAGGTGTTCCTGGAGCTTACGGGAAGGGAGACGGTCTGAGATGGGGGCAAGCCTCTCGGCGGAGCTGTTGAAGCTCCGCAAGCGCCCGTCGACCTGGATCCTCGCGGCAGTCTTCGTGGCCGTCGTCCTCCTGTTCGGCTACCTCCTCACCTACTCCTTCGTCTCCAACCCTCCCCGCCCCCGAGGACTTGCCGCCCGAGGTCCGGGCCCAGGAGGAGGCGTTCGCCGAGCAGCAGTTGAACGCGCTCCTGCCGGAGAGCTTGCTCTCGAACCTGTTCGGCAGCGGCGTATTCGGCATCGGCGGGGCCATAGCCCTCATCTTCGGCGCCCTCGCCGCCGGGAGCGAGTACGGCTGGGGGACGCTGAAGAGCGTCCTGAGCCAGAGGCCCGGCAGGCTCGGCGTCCTCCTCGGAAAGCTGGCGGCCCTGGGCCTGTTCCTGCTCCTGTTCGTACTGTTGGCCCTCTCGGCGGCGGCGCTGGGCAGCTTCGCCGTCGCCCGGCTGGAGGAGGCGGCCGTGGACTGGCCTTCGGTCGGCGAGCTCTTCCGCGGCTTCGGCGCTGGAGCCCTGATCCTGCTGGTCTGGGGCTCCCTGGGCTTCGCGCTCGCCGTCCTGTTCAGGGGCACTGCGCTCGCCATCGGGCTCGGGCTGGCGTACGCTCTAGCGGTCGAGAACATCCTCGCGACCCTACCGATCGAGGGCGACACCTTCGAGAGGATCCGCAAGGCGACGCTGGGGGAGAACACGCTCGGCCTCTCGAACTCCTTCGGCTCCCCCTTCCCGGAGGGCTTCGGGGTGCCGGAGCCGCTCGTGGAGCCGGAGCGGGCCGTGCTGGTGCTCTCGGCCTACGCCGTCGGGTTCGTCCTCCTCGCCGCGCTCCTCTTGTGGAGGCGGGACGTCACGTAAGAACTCCGCCGCGTCCGGCGGCCCCTAGGAGGCGCCGGGGTTACCGGCGAGGACGTTGAGGACGACCACGCCGGCTAGGATCAGGGCGATCCCCGCGACGTGGGCCGGCCCCAGCGCCTCCCGCCAGACGAGCACCCCGATGAGCACGGAGCCGACGGTGCCGAGCCCGGACCAGATGGCGTAGGCGATGCCCAAGGGGAGCTGCTTCAAGCTCAACGACAGAAAGTAGAACGCCGCGCAGTACCCCAGCACCGCCACCACCGAGGGCCCGAGCCGGACGAAGCCCTCGGAGGCCTTGAGCCCGGCGGTCCCGATCACCTCCCGGCGATGGCGAGCATGAGTAGAAACAACGCGACAGGGTTCATCCGAGAGACCTCCGGGACGAGTGGGGCAAGAAGGCCCTAGTGTACAGGTGTATTGCGGACCGCCCGGAGGGGGCGGCTACTCGTACGGCTTCTCGCGGTAGCGGTTGGTGATCGGCATGCGGCGGTCGCGGCCGAAGGAGCGGGAGGTGACCTTTATGCCGGTCGGGGCCTGGCGGCGCTTGTACTCGGCGGCGTCGACGAGCTTCACGACCCTACGGACGTCCTCCTCGTCGAAGCCGCTCGCGACGATCTCGCCGATCCCCTTGTCCTCCTCGATGTAGGCCTGGAGGATCGGGTCGAGGACCTCGTACGGCGGGAGGGAATCGACGTCGCGCTGGTCTTCGCGGAGCTCGGCGGAGGGCTCCTTCTGGAGGACGGAGTCGGGGATGATCTCGCGCCCCTCGACCTCGTTGATGTGGCGGCACACGCGGTAGACGAGGGTCTTGGGGACGTCCCGGATCACGGCGAAACCCCCGGCCATGTCACCGTAGAGCGTGGAGTAGCCGACGCTCATCTCGCTTTTGTTGCCAGTACTCAAGACGATCCAGCCGAACTTGTTGCTGAGGGCCATGAGGATGTTCCCCCGGATGCGCGACTGGATGTTCTCCTCCGTGACGTCCTCGGGCAGCCCCCGGAAGGCGTCCTGGAGCATCTCCCGGTAGGCGTCGAAGGCCGGCCCGATGGGCACGACCTGCGTGTCCACCCCGAGGTTCTTGGCGAGCGCCGCCGCGTCGGTGTTGCTGAGCTCGGAGGTGTAGCGGCTCGGCATGAGGACGCCGGTGACGTTCTCGGGCCCAGGGCCGACGCTGCGACGTACGCCGCGAGCGAGGAGTCGATGCCGCCCGAGAGCCCGAGCACGGCCCGCGAGAAGCCGTTCTTGCGGAAGTAATCCCCGAGGCCGAGGACGAGCGCCTCGAGCGCCTCCCCTCCTCGCCGAGCGTCGGCTCCACCCGCGGCTCGCCCGCCGGCGGGGAGTCGGCCGCACCCTCCCGCGCGCGGGTACCTGGACGACGCTGGGCGCGCGGTCCGGGTTCTCCTTACGGGGCCTCGGGTCGTGGAGGCGGTGGAAGAGGCCTCCTCGGGTGGATGTCGACGAGGAGCAGATCCTCCTCGAACTGCTTGGCGCGGGCGAGCACGCTGCCGCCCGGGTCGAAGACGGCGGAGCGCCCGTCGAAGACGAGCTCGTCCTGGCCGCCGACGAGGTTGCAGAAGACGACGTAGCAGCCGTAGTCCGAGGCCCGGACGCTGAGCATCCTCTCGCGGGAGGCGCCCTTGAGCCGGTGGTACGGGGAGGCGGAGATGTTCAGGAGGACGGTCGCGCCCCCGAGCGCCTGCTCGCGCGCGGGGCCGCCCGGGTACCAGATGTCCTCGCAGACGTTGACGCCCAGAAGAGACCCGTCCAGCCCGACCACCGGGGCGCCCTCGCCCTCGCGGAAGTAGCGGTTCTCGTCGAAGACGCCGTAGTTCGGGAGGTAGCGCTTGTGGTAGCGGTGCAGGACCTCCCGCCCGAGACGATGGCGCACCCGTTGTACAGGTCCCCGTTCAGGTCCACGAACCCCACCGCCGCCACGACCCCTCGGGGACCCCGCCGGCGAACTGCCCGAGGGCCGCCAGGTTCTCCTCGATAAAACTCGGGCGCAGGAGCAGGTCTTCGGGCGGGTAGCCGGTCATGGTGAGCTCCGGGAAGGCGACGAGGTCCGCGCCGCCCTCGACGGCCCTCTCCAGGGCGCTCGCGGCCCTCTCCACGTTCCCCCACACGTCGCCAACAACGGTGTTGATCTGGGCCAGCGCTATCCTCATGCGTTGAATGATAACCCCGCCGGCCCCACAAGGCACATCGATCGGGACACACGCCGGCCTGGGGTAGAATCCCCCCGTGGTGGCGAGGGAGAGAGAAGGAGCGGCCGAGGGCACGGGCGGGGGCGGAGCGCCCCTGCGGGGAGCCGCGCTCGCGGCCGGCCTGCTGGAGGAGGCCTGGTCCCTCCCGGAGGCCGAAGCCCCCTCCCTGCGCGCCGCCGTGACGCGGGAGCTCGCCCGGGGCCTGCGGGCGGAGCTCGAAGCGCTCGCCGGCGCGGCCGACCCCCATCCCGTGGAGGGGGCGCTGCGGGCGGCGGACGTCGCGAGCCTCGGCGCCGCCTCCCTGGAAGAGCTGCCGGAGGAGAACGCACGAACGGCCCTCGCGGCCACGCACCTCGCCGCCGGGGCCGCGAGGGCCCTCCACGCCCTCGCCGGGGAGGCCGGGCTGGCGGGGGAACGGGCGGAGTACGCACGAAAGGACGCCCGCGGGCCGCGTGGCGGGCCGGGCTGGCCGCCCGCCAGGCCGACGAGTTTCTGGAGGGGACGGGCTAGGGGCCTCCCCCGCCTCTTCGCCGGCCAGGACCTTCCGGGCCGCCCGCGCGACGAGCAGCAGGTAGCCGTCCTCGCCGGGGACGAAGTCTTCGATCCTCACGCTCGTCGCCCGCGCCTCCCCGTCGGCCCACTCCTCCGCGGGCACGGCCTCGCCCCCGCACAGCCCCTCGACATCGTCGAGGCGGAGGCGCGCCACGGAGGCGACCTCCTCCCTTTGCAGGCGGAGATCCGGGGGCGAGAGCCGCCTCACGAGAAGGAAGACGTCCTGGAACTCGCGGTCGGTCCCGGCCGGTATCTCCAGCTCGTTTCTGCGCGTCCCGAGCGCCACGACGTCGCCGCCCCCGACGGTGAGCCCGAGCTCCTCCTCCACCTCCCGCAGCCCGTCGAGCCCGGCCTCCCCCGCCATGAGGTGCCCGGCGGCGGTCACATCGAGCTTCTCCGGCCACGTCTCCTTGCCCGGGGCGCGCCGCTGCACGACGAGGTACGGACCATCCGGGCCGTCGCCCGGGTCCACGATCCAGAGGTGGAAACAGCGGTGCCACAGCCCCGTCCGGTGCGCCTCGCTCTTCCACGCGATTCGCCCCGTCTTCGCCCCGTGTTCGTCGAGGATGTCGATCTTCTCGTCCACGGCGACAGGTTAACAGGGGAGCCGTGCGCGGGCCCGGAAACATGCGCCGCGCGCGAAAAGCTGACAAGCTGACGGGCTGTCGGCGTCGATCGGAGGGAGGCCCCTTGACCACCGTGGTGATAGCGAGCTACCTGGAGGAGGAGCACGTGGGGCGCATCCGCGGCGTCGGGGAGGGGCTGAACGTGCTCTACCGGGAGGACCTCGTCCCTCCCCGCGCTGGCCGGGGACCACGCGGGCCCGCCGGGGTGGCGGCGCACGGAGGAGGGGGAGCGGGACTTTCTCGCCATGCTCGGGGAGGCCGAGGTCCTCTACGACTTTCCGCGCGGGCACGTCGAGGACCTTTTGCGGGTCGCCCCGGGGCTACGGTGGGTGCAGGGGAGCATGGCCGGGGCCGGGGAGGTCGCCGAGAAGGCGGGGCTCCTGGACTCGGACGTCGTCGTGACGACGGCGAGCGGGGTCTACTCGGGGCCGCTCGCCGAGTTCGTGATGATGGCGTTTCTCCAGCACGCCAAGGACCTGGACCGGCTCCGGCGGGACAAGGCCGAGAAGCGGTGGCGCGAGGCGCACACGCAGACGCTCTACGGCAAGACGCTCTGCGTCGTCGGGATGGGGAGCATCGGGCGTGCGATCGCGGAGAGAGCCCGCCCGTTCGGGATGAGGATCGTGGGCGTCAAGCGGACCGTCCGGGACGGGGACGAGGCGTGGCTCTACGCGGACGAGCTCCGCGAGACGGGAGATCTCGGGACCGCGCTCGCCGGGGCGGACTACGTCGCGGTCACGCTGCCGAACACGCCGGAGACGGAGCGTCTCGTCGACCGAGAGGCGATAGGGGCGATGAGAGAGGGGCGTACTTCGCCAACGTCGGACGGGCAGGGTCGTGGACGAGGCGGCGCTCGCGCAGGCGCTCGGGACGGGCGCCTCTCCGGGCGGCGCTCGACGTCTTCGAGGAGGAGCCGCTGCCGGAGGGGAGCCCCTTGTGGGAGCTCTCGAACGTGATCGTCAGCCCCCACTCCACGGACAACGTGCCCGGGTTGACCAACGAGCTGCAAACGGACCTTCTCTGCGAGAACCTCCGCCGCTACCTCGCGGGGAGCCGCTCCTGAACGAGCTGGACAAGGGGCTTCGCTACTGACGGAGTCGTTGCCGGCAGGCCGGTCGTGGAGAGGCGGGCGAAGGCCATGGTATATTCGTGCTCTGCTATCTTGTACCTCGCCAAGACACATCGAGAGCTCGCGCGCGGCCGTCATCATCGTCGGGTCGCGCCGGTTCGGGAGGAAATTCTGAACGGTTGGATCTTCGACGGCCCCCGGCCGTCCATGCCCCGTGGGAAGCTCGCCGCTGCGGGCGTGGCTTCGTGAAGGCGGATCATCGAACGACGCGCCGTGCCGAGTGTACGGCGTGGGGCGTTGGGCGGCGGGCGTCGGGGAGGTCTCTTTGGAAGGCTTGATCTTTTCGGGGCTCGGCATCCTCGGCGCGCTCCTCCTGGTGGCGCTCAACGGGGTCTTCGTGGCCGCGGAGTTCGCGTTCGTGAAGATAAGGAGCGCGCAGGTCGAGAGGATGGTCGACGAGGGGCGCGCGTCGGCCCGGATCGTCCGGGGCGCCACGCAGAAGCTCGACCGCTACCTCGCCGTCTGCCAGCTCGGCATCACCATCTCCTCGCTGGGCCTCGGCGCGCTGGGCGAGCCGGCGATAGCGAGGCTCCTGGAGCCCGTCCTCGGGGCGTTGGGGTTCTCGGAGAGCCTGATCCACGCGGTCGCCTTCGCCATCGGCTTCGGGATCATCACGTTTTTGCACGTCGTCTTCGGGGAGCTCGCGCCGAAGAGCTTCGCGATCCAGAAGCCCGAGGGCACCTCGCTCTTCGTCGCACCGTTCATGAGGTTCTTCTACTACCTCCTCCTGCCCGGCGTCGTCGTCTTCAACGGCACCGCCAACGCCGTCGTCCGCCTCTTCGGGGTCGCCCGGCGACCGAGAGCTCGGAGACGTACTCAGAGCAGGAGATCCGGACGCTCATCGCGCAGTCGACCCGCCAGGGCATCCTGGAGAAGGACGAGGAGTCCAGGCTCACGGGGTGTTCAGCCTGGAGGACACGATGGCGCGCGAGATCATGGTCCCCCGCCCGGACGTGGTCGCGATCCCGGCGAGCCTGGGCTGAAGGATCTCGTGACGGTCACCTCCTCCGGGCACTACACCCGCTACCCCGTCCACGAGGGCGACGGGCACGACCGGGTGGTGGGGCCGTCCACGTCAAGGACATACTCAGGGCCGTGGAGTCGGCGGGGGGCGTGGAGTCGGAGACGAAGGCCCGGGACCTCATGCGCGACGTCCTCGTGGTGCCCGAGAACCGCTCCATAGAGAACATCCTGGAGGACTTCCAGAAGCAGGAGATCCAGATGGCCGTGGTCATCGACGAGTGGGGCTCGTTCGAGGGGCTCGTCACCATCGAGGACATCCTGGAGGAGATCGTCGGCGAGATCCGGGACGAGTTCGACGACGAGGAGCCGGCGGTGCGCAGGCTCCCGGACGGGACCTACTCCGTGGACGGGCGCATCCCGATCCAGGACGTCAATAGCGCCCTCGGCTCGGGGTTCGAGAGCGCGGACTTCGACACCATCGGCGGCCTCGTCCTCGGCACCCTGGGCCGCGCCCCGGAGGTCGGCGACGAGGTCTCGGTGGACGGGTGCGTGATCCGCGTCGACGAGATCGACGGCCCCCGCGTCGCCCACGTCACGGTGCGGGAGAACGGGGAGGGCGATGGCGGCGGGTAGCGAGCGGCCCCCGGAGAGGGGCGGGGAGCGGTCCGTCCCGGAGTCGAGCGTGACGCGCCTCTTCGAGGGGGCGCTGTGGGGCAGCCGCCTGATCGTGCTCGTGGCGGTGGTCTTCGGGCTCCTGCTGGCCCTGGGAGCCTTCTACCTCGCCACCGTCGACGTGTTCTACTTTTTAGGGTACCTCGGCGATTACGCGGACCTGAGCCTGGGGACCGACGAGCGCGAGGACCTGCGGGCGAGCGCGATCACCGCCATCGTCAAGGCGGTGGACGGGTACCTGATCGCCGCCATCCTCATCATCTTCGCCCTCGGGCTCTACGAGCTCTTTATTAGCAAGCTGGACCCCGCCGAGCGGTCGGAGACCATCCCCCGCCTGCTCCTGATCAGGAGCCTCGACGAGTTGAAGGAGCGCATCGCGAGCCTCGTCTTGCTGGTGCTCGTCATCGAGTTCTTCCAGCGGGCCCTGCAACTCGAGTACAGGAGCCCTCTGGACCTCCTGTACTTCGCGACCGGCGTCCTGCTCGTCAGCGGCGCGCTCTACCTCGGCAGCAGAAAGCCCCCTAAGGACCAGGAGCCGAAGGGCTCGTAGCGTCCGGCCTTACGCGAACGAGACGTAGATCGCGACGACCACCGCCGTCAGCACGATGCTCAACACAAGCATCTCCCTCACCGCGTCACCTCCTTATCTCACCGGGTCCCGGCCCTGGGACCCCTCCTGCAGGGCGTGGAGCCGCCCGTAGAGGCCGCCCGATCGCACCAGCTCGTCGTGGGTGCCCTGCTCGGCCACCCTGCCCTCTTCGAGGACCAGGATCCTGTCCACGTCCCTCACGAGCCTGAGCTCGTGGGCGATGACGAAGGTCGTGCGGCCCTCGGTGAGCTCGCGCCAGTGGGCCTCGACGGCCTCGGCGGCCTCGGCGTCGAGGCCGGCCTGGGGCTCGTCGAGGATCAGGATCGGGGTGTCGCGCAGCATGGCGCGGGCGATGGAGATGCGCTGGCGCTGCCCGCCGGAGAGGCTCTCCCCGCGCTCGGAGAGCACGGTCTCGTAGCCCTCGGGCATCTCCCGGATAAACTCGTCGGCCCCGGCGAGGCGGGCGGCCTCCTCGATCTCCCCTATCGAGGCCCCGGGCCTGCCGTACGAGATGTTCTCCGCGACGGTCGCCCTGAACAGCATCGGCTCCTGCGGCACGAACGTGACCTGATCCCTCAGGGACTTCATCGTGTAGCGCCTCACGTCCTCGCCGTCCACGAGGATCCTGCCCGCCTGCGGCTCGTACAGGCGCGCGAGCAGGCTCGTCACGGTGGTCTTGCCGGCCCCGCTGACCCCCACGAGCGCGACGCGCTGCCCGGCCTCGACCTCGAAGTCGACGCCGCGCAGCACGGGCCCCGCCTCGTCCTCGTAGGCGAAGCGGACGTCCTCGAAGACCACCCGGCCCTCGAAAGGCGGGGCGGGGCGGGCGTCGGGCGCGTCCTTGACGATCGGCTCGGCCGAGAGAAGCTCGATGATGCGCTCGCCGGAGACGAGGGACTTGCCGATCTGGTTGACCTGGCGCGAGAGGGCCCACAGGGGCGAGAGGAAGAGGCCGAGGTAGGCGACGAAGACGGTCAGGTCGCCGGGCCTGAGGGCGCCGGAGAGGACCTGGCGGGTGCCGAAGTACACCACGAGGGCGGTGCCCACCCCGCCGACGAGGCCGAGCAGGATGCTGAACTTGGCTTCTATGAGGGAGGAGGCGACGCTCGCCGTGAGGGACTCCCGGCTCTCCCTGCGAAAACGCGCCATCTCGTCGCGCTCGCGGCCGAAGATCTTGACGGCCCGGATGCCCGTTATGGCCTCCTGGATCACGGAGGCGATAGCACCCTCCTTCGTCCTCACCACCCTCATCCTCTCTATGAGCGCCTTGCGGTAGCGCCTGACGGAGAGGAAGAGGAACGGCACGGTGAGGAGGGCGAGGAGGGTGAGCTGCCAATTGAGCCACACCATCACGAACAGCATCCCGATGAGGATCAGGAAAGACGACCCGACCTCCACGACCGAGTCCACGAGGAGGCTCCGGACCTCCTTCACGTCGCTGGTGACGCGCGTGATGGTGTCGCCGGTGCGCCTCTTGCCGTGGTAGTCGAGGCCGAGGGCGTGCACCTTGCTGTACAGGGCGTCGCGCATGTCGAAGACGGTCTCCTGGCCGAGCTTCGAGAGAAGGTAGCGCCGGAAGGCCGCCACGCCGCGGCTCGCCATCGAGATGACCACGAGCAGCACGACGATGCCGACCAAGAGCGTCTCCTTGCCGAAAGCGAGGAACGGCAGCTCGTAGTCCAGGATCACGTAGTTCAGGATCAGGGCCAGAGGCCACGGCTGCGCGAGGCTGGTTACGGTCTCCAGGAGGAGCAGGCCGAGCGCCAGGAGGAGGCCCTTCTTCCGGGGCGCCAGAAACGGCGCGAAGTGCGAGAGCGCCGCCCTCGTACGCCGCAACCCATCAACCGTTTTGGCGTATCTTTCTGCCACAAGGCTAGGATACCGCACGGTCGGGGGGTAGAATGTGCGACCTATACCTTTTGATAGGTTGCGGCGAGAAGCGAGGGGGAGTGTTTGTGGCCCGAAGGGTCGTAGCGGCGGTCGAGGATCTCTTGTTCAAGAGCAAGATTATGGAGACCGCGAACACGATAGGCGTCGAGGCTTCGTTCCCGCGCTCGCCGGGGAAGTTTCTCGCCGTCGCGGCCGAGAGCCCGCCGGACCTGCTCGTCCTCGACCTCAACTCGTCGCGCTTCGAGCCCCTGAAGCTGCTCGGGGAGCTGAAGTCCGGCGAGGCCACGCGCGGCGTCCCGGTCGTCGGGTACCTCTCGCACGTGCAGAAGGACCTCGCCGTCGCCGCCAGGGAGATGGGCTGCGATCGCGTCGTCGCCCGGAGCGCCTTCACGAAGGACCTGCCGAAGATCCTACGGGGCGAAGACGACGGCCGGACCGGCGGGGCCGAGTTCGGGGCCGAGGGGGAGGCCGGCCACGGATCCTAGGGCCTGGAAGCGCCTCGGCTCCGAGAAGCTCGTAGAGACGCCGTACTTCGTCCTCCGCTCGGACTCCTATCGGCTGCCCGACGGGGCCGTGAAGGACCCCTATTACGTCCTGGAGCGCCCCGACGCCGCCATAATCTTCCCCGTGACGGCGAGCGGCGAGGTGATCCTGGTCCGCCAGTACCGACCCGCCGTGGAGCTCGTGGAGCTGGGCCTGCCGGCGGGGCTCGTGGACGAGGGCGAGGACCCGCTCGACGCGGCCCGCCGGGAGCTCCGCGAGGAGACGGGCTACACGGGCGGCGAATGGGAGCCTCTGGGCAGCCTGGCCTCCTCCCCGAGCCTCAAGGACAACTGGGCCTACCTCTATCTCGCGCGCGGCGTCGAGCCGGGCGCCGCGACGGAGCTCGACGAGTTCGAGCGGGTCGAGGTCGAGGCCGTGCCCCTCGCGGAGATCCGCCCGAAGATAGAGGCCGGGGAGATCGTCAGCTCCAGCGGCGTCGCCGCGGTCCTCCTCGCCCTCGACAAATTACGCCCGCAGGGAGGCGCGCCTTGACGCATCGGGCGGAGGGGATCTCGGCGGCGAAGAGCGGGCGGTCCCCGGGCGTGACGGGCCCCGCGCGGTGAGCGGCATCCCCAACCTCCCCCTGGGGGTGACCTCCCGCATCTGCACCGTCTGCGAGGACGAGGTCCCAGAGGAGCACTACGTCGTGGGGCACCTCCTCACCCCCCTGACCCTCGCGGTCTGCTACGAGTGCTTCTCGTGGCGGGACACGTGGGACGACCTCGCGGACGCGTACTTTTTCGACCACGTGAACCGCTGGCAGGGCCTCCGGAAGGGGGAGTTCGGCGACGAGCGTCCCCCGGGCCCATGAGACGTACCCGGTGCCCCTCGTCTGCCGGCTCCAAGAACAGCCCCTACGCACCGCTGCGGGGCCGCATGACCTAGCACATCGGTCGCTTCGAGGAGTCGTGGAAGGGTAGCGAGGGGTATCGGGAGGAGGCACCGTATGGGTGCTGAGCTGTGGCAGTTCGGCGGGATGGCAGCGGTCGGGGTGGGCGTCGTTGCCATGTGGATCCTGTTCGTCTACCGGCCGCGCAAGACCGGGGAGGGGACGCCGCCCGTCGACCCGTCGGTTGAAGAGGAGGGCCCGGAGCAGGATTAAGCCCGCGTCCCGTCTGGGGCGAGGCGCTCCGCCACGATCCGGAGCACCTCCCTTGGGGCCTGAGCCTGCGGGACGTGGGCCACGCCAGGAAGTAGGATCAGCTCAGAGTTGGGGATGGCGGCGTGCATCTCCGCCCCGTGGTCCGGCGGGATGAGCCGGTCCTGTTCCCCCCAGATTATCGTCGTTGGCGCCTCTATGCGGCTCAAGTCTTCGCCGACGTCCGTCGGCTCGTCGCTGTGGATGTAGGCGCGGTGCGCGGGGTTGCGGCCCCAGCGGATCAGGCCGTCCAGGACGAAGCGGGGCGCGGTCACCTCCGGTCCGAAGGTCATGCCGACGAGCTCCCGGGCCTCCTCGCGCGTCTCCGGCTCGAGCTCGGGCGGGGCCTCGGTGAGGAGCCCCGCGCTGTCCAGCAGGAAGAGGCGGCTTACCCGTCCCGGGTTCTCGACGGCGTACCGGATGGCGACCGCGCCGCCGAGGGAGTTGCCGACGAGGACCGCCCTCTCCACCCCGACGGCGTCCAGGAAACCGGCGAGGTAGCGGACGAGCGCCGAGAGGCGCATCCCCTCCCTGGGGACCGGAACGCGACCGAAGCCGGCGAGGTCCGGCGCGAGGACGCGCCGGTCGCGCGCCAGGGCCGGCATGACGCGCGCCCACGTCTCCGCGGAGTCGTTGAGGCCGTGCAGCAGCACTATCGCCTCCCCTCCCGCCGGCGACGACTTCGGCGAGGCCTCGAAGTAGCGCACGGGGAGGCCGTGGACCTCGGCCGTCCGCTCCGAGGCGCCCGAGAGGCGCAACCCGGCGCGCGAGAGCGCCCGGAACGTCGCCATGGGGCGCAGGTAGAACGCGACGCTCCCCGCCAGCCCCAGGAGCACCGGCGCCGAGAGCAGCCCCGTCGAGAGCAGGCCCGCGAGGGCGAAGCGCCGGGGCGTACGGAAAGCTCTGGTCCTCATGGCTCCTCCGGGAGGTTTCGGGGTGTCGAGCAAGGGGGTTATACCTCCCCGCCGGGCGGACGAACCCCGTCCGCTGACCGCTCGGGGCCGTGGGGGTAGACTCTGGAGCATGGTCAACGGCGTCTACAGGGCGATGGGGAGGGTCAGCGACGCGCCCCTCAGGCGGGGGAACGAGCTCGTGCTCCTGCGCAACGGGCCCGCGACCTACGAGGCCTGGCTCTCGGCCATCGGGGGGGCGAAGAGGTGGGTCCACGTCGAGAACTACATCTTCAGGTCGGACGGTATCGGCCGGTGTTTCGCCGACGCGCTCTGCGAGAAGGCGCGCGAGGGCGTTGCCGTGCGCGTCCTCTACGACTGGTTCGGCTCGGCGGACGTGCCGGGCTCGTTCTGGAGGAGGATGCGCGAGGCCGGGGTCGAGGCGAGGGCGGTCAACCCGCCGGCCGTCCGGGAGCCCCTGAACTTTCTCAAGCGCGACCACCGCAAGCTCGTCGCGGTCGACGGCGAGTACGCCTCGGCGGGCGGGGTGTGCATCGGCGACGAGTGGCTCAAGGTCTCCCCCGAGACGAACCTCCCCTACCGCGACACCGCCGTGAGCGTCACCGGGCCGGCGGTCGCCGACCTCGAGGAGGCCTTCGCGGGCGTCTGGGACGAGACGGGCGAGCCCCTGCCGGACGAGGAGCGACCGGACGCAGACGAGGTGCCCGTCGCCGGGGACAAGGCCGTGCGCGTGATCATCCAGGAGCCCGGCAAGGCGCGCATCGCGCGGGTGTTGCAGTTTCTCATGGCCGGGGTCGAGGATCGCATGTGGATCGCCGACGCGTACTTTCTCTCGACCCCCACGCTCACCCAGTCCCTCATGGCCGCCGCCCGCGACGGGGTCGACGTGAGGATACTGCTGCCCGCGACGAACGATCTGCCCTGGATCGGCCTTCTGAGCAGGACGGGCTACCGCCAGCTTCTGGAGGCGGGGGTGCGCGTCTTCGAGTACGGCGGCCTGATGATGCACGCGAAGACGAGCGTCGCCGACGGGCTCTGGGGCCGGGTCGGCTCGACGAACCTGAACGTCTCGGGCCTCCTGACAAACTGGGAGATAGACCTCCTCGCCGAGGACCGCGCCTTCGGGGCCGAGATGGAGGCGATGTTCGAGGAGGACCTCGCGGACGCCCGCGAGATCCTGCTGAGCAAGCCCAGGAGCTTCACCCCCTACAGAGAGCGGCCGCTCCAGGCCCGCCCCGAACGCCGCATCAGCCGCGTGGAGCGGCGGGCCCAGCGCGGGACCCGCGGCCGCGGCAGCGGGGCGCGCGCCGTCGCGACGGTCTCCCGGGTTGGCGGCGTCCTCACCGCGAGCGGCTCCCCCATGAACACCTACGAGCGCGCCATCGGCGCGGCCCTCGCCACGGGCACTCTAGGCTTCTCGGCGCTGGCGGCCCGCCACCCGCGCGCCGTCGCCTGGCCCCTGGCCGCAGTCGGCGGCCTCGCCGGCTCCCTCGGGCTCCTCCAGGTCGCGCAGCGCGAGTGGTCCGAGCGGGCAGCAAACAGGAAGTCGGGTACTGACGCAGGGTCCGAATAAATGCCCTACGTTTTCTAGATCGGGCGAGCTTTCGAGGTAGTCGAGTTCCGAGGACGTTTCCGCTGTCAGCAAGCTCAAACCTGGAAGCCCCATACACATCTTCTCCCACGGTGGCAGGCTCCGGGTACAGCGGCCCGCCCGGTTCCTCTACGGAAACGCGACGGTCTACCTTGCACGCAAGCACGAGAAGGTAGCGTACCTCCTCACGTCGGAGCCCGGCATCTCCGGCGACGAGCTCGTGAGGCCGAGGGTTGAGCGCAGCCTCAGCCAAGGACAGTTCGCGCTGGCTTGCGACGTTGCGCCTTCCGCGATCAGCCGCATAGAAGCCGAAAGCGGGCGCCCAAATCGGCTACGGTCCGGGCGGCACTTAACGTTTTGTGCGTTCAGCATCGCGTGATCGCCCATCTGCTCTGGCACTCTTGTCACCTCCTCCCACAGAAAAGCGGCCCCCGAGGGGGCCGCGCTACTTCGTCGCCCGGGAGTCGCAGGCCTCCCTCGCGTTTTCCTTTCGCTATCGGCGGCGCAGCACCAGCCCTGCGCCTACCAGAAGCGCGCCTGCGAGCAGCGCCAACGAGGGGCCGCCGGTCGCCGGCAGCGCCGTGGCGGCGGTCGTGGTCGTGGCCGGCGTCGTCGGCTCGACGTACTGGTAGCCGCCGCCCCCGGCCGGTACGAGAACCGTCCCGCCGTCGTCGCCGGGCACCGCCGTCGGCAGGCTCTCGCAAGCGATCCCGTCGCCGTCCTCGTCGAGCCCGTTCGTGTCGCCGGGGTCGTTGTTATAGAACTCCTGCGCCTGCCCCTGATCGGTGAAGTCGACGCAGTTGTAGGTCCCGTCCGCCCCGCTCGGTCCGCTCGTCTGCGCGTAGGCAGCGGTCGCCAAAACCGACACGAGCACCGCGCACAGGCCGACTAGAAGCATGAATCGTCTCATCAACTCTCCTTGGTTCGCACTCTCGGAGAGGAGCCTGCATCACCCTCCCCCACGAGGCCAATGGTAGGCATGGAGCCATGCCTCGGTCAACAACGATCCCTCCCACGAGATAGCGGCCCCGAAGGAACCGCTTAACGTGATCTTGCTTCCTACCGGTACACGTTCTTGCGATGGCCCACGCGGGTGACGATTACCCTCATCTCGGTATCGTCTACCGCATACAGTACCCTATAGTCCCCTACCCTGAGTCTGTAACCTTCCCGACCTTGAAGCTTGCGAGAGGCGGGTGGTTTGGGATCGTCTGCAAGGTCGTCTATCGCTTCGTCTATGCGGTCTTGCGCGTCTTGCGGTAGCTTCCCGAGTTCCTTATCAGTTCTGACCTCGATGAAGAGGCTATAGCTCACCGCGCCGCCGGGCTTTAGATCTCTCCCAGAGGATCACCTCGGCCTCTCCGCGCTCGATTCGGTCCATGTCCTCGTCGGCTATTACTTCCGCGAGGACGTCCTCAAAGTCCTCCAGGTATTCCCGAGCCTGCTCCGAGTTGCTCGCTTCCTTTGTCAATCCGTCCATTATTTGCGCAAGCACAGCTTGGTAGGCATCATCCCCAAGCGATCGAGCTAGCCTCAGCGTCTCCTTGAGGAACTCCCTGGCTTCGTCGTAGCGCTTTTCCGCTTGCGCGAGCTGCTCGCGGGCGTTGCGAAGCTTCTCATACTCGTCTTCATCGACGACTACCCCGAGGCGTTCGCCTTCTTTGTTAGTTAGGTATCTGGCTTCCATGCCGCTCTCCACCGCCCATCCTCCCTGGGGTCAGCACGTCCCCGTTGACAAAAGTAGCGATGTTGCTAGCTCCGTCAACAGAGTGGGCGGATTCTACATTGGATGAGCATTCTGCGTGCTTTTCCCTGTGCGACCTGCCTCATTACTCCCAACTCGCCCCCGCTACGGCCCCAAATAGGACCTATACAGCTTCCAACCCGGAGCTAGAAGGGTTCCGTTTCTCTCCTCGTACCTTCTCGTAATCGGATAAAGGCTCGCTCACCTCTTCCTATGCAATCGGGGCTCCAGGTAGGGGTTGCTCCGGCGGCCCGTGAGAGCCTCGGTTAGGGCCCTAGTCGTCCGCCGACGCAGGCGGATCTCGGCGAGATCGACGGGGATCGCCTCGGGCCTGAGCATTGCCTTGACCCGCTCGAAGCGGTGGCGCCGTTCCTTATCGTCCGGCGGCTCGGAGGGATCTCGCGTGCGGCGACCGTGCGCGATCAGGCGGTAACCCTTCGGCTTGACCCTGCGCCGGCTCGTGCCTTCTCCGAAAGCATGTCCAGAGGTTGCGGGCCGGGGTTTGTGTATGATCTTCCACTGTTGGCTTCAGTCGAGGGGAGGAGATCCGCGTGGGGACCGGTGTGATCTGGGAGACCGATAGGGCCAGGATCGAGCGCCTCGGCGAGTCGGGAGCGGACCCCAAGAGGATGGCCGAGGATGTACGGTCGGGCCTGCTCTCGAAGCCGAAGGACCTCTCCGCGTGGCCCAAGTATTTCTACGACGCGCGCGGCTCCGAGCTCTTCGAGGAGATAACGGAGCTCCCCGAGTACTACCAGACGCGGACGGAGGCCTCGATCCTGGAAGCCAAGTCCCGGGAGATCGTGGAGCGCACCCGCTGCCGGGAGCTTGTCGAGCTCGGGAGCGGCTCCGCCTCGAAGACCCGCGTCCTGCTCGACGCGATGGCCGAGGAGGAGGCGGACCCGTTCCGCTACGCCCCGCTCGACGTCAGCGAGAGCGCGCTGGAGGGCAGCGCCGTGAGGCTCCTGGAGGAGTACCCGAGGCTCGAGATCCGGGGCTACGTCGGCGACTTCGAGGGCCCTCTGGAGAGGGTCTTCTCCGGGGACGGCGAAGGCGTTGGGAGGCTCGTGATCTTTCTGGGGGGGACCATCGGCAACTTCACCCCGGAGAAGCGCCGCGAGTTTCTCGGGAAGCTGCGCGCCGGGCTCCGCGAAGGAGACCACCTCCTCGTCGGCATGGACCTGGTCAAGGACCCGGCCGTCCTCGAAGCCGCCTACGACGACGCGAAGGGGATAACCGCCGCCTTCAACAAGAACCTCCTGCGCGTCCTGAACGAGAGGCTCGGCGCGAGCTTCGACCCCGACCTCTTCGAGCATCGTTCGGTCTTCGACCGGGAGGAGTCCCGCGTCGAGATGTGGCTCCACTCGGAGGTCGCGCAGAAGGCCCACGTCGAGGCGCTCGGGATGGAGGTCGCGTTCGAGGCCGGGGAGGGGATGCGGACGGAGATCAGCACCAAGTTCACCCTGGAATCCGCGCGGGCGATGTTCGGCGAGGGCGGCTTCGAGCTCGCGGAGCTCTACACCGACCCCGACGACCTGTTCGGCCTGGCCCTCGGGCGCGCGTAGACCCACGGGGGCATGACCGCGCGTGGCGTCGGCATGGGTCGCATGTATAGTGGGGCGGGAAAGCAAGCCAACCACACGGCGGTGAGCATGAGCACGGATCTTCGGTCGATACAGAAGCCCCTCAAGCAGAGGTACCGCGACGAGCCGGGCTCCTCCCGGATAACGCTGCGGGCGAGCGGGAGCGAGACGGACACCCCGATGTCCTGCTCCGTGGACATCGGGCGCGCGGTCTACGAGGCGGAGGCGCACGCGGGTGTGGGCGGAATGGGCACCGCGGCCTGCTCGGGCGACCTCCTGCTCGGAGCGCTCGCCGCGTGCGCCCAGATCACCTGCCAGATGGTAGCGACGGCGATGAACGTCCCCACGAAGAGCATCGAGGCGGTCGCCGAGGGCACCCTCGACCTCGCCGGCACCCTGGGCATCTCCAAGGACGCGCCCGTCGGCTTCGAGACGGTCCGTCTCGTCCTCAAGATAGACGCCCCCGAGGCGACGGCCGAACAGCTCGAGGGGCTCCACGAGAAGACCGAGCAGTACTGCGTCGTCCTCCAGACCCTCGCCACACCCCCGAAGCTCGAGACGGAGTGGGTCCGGGGGACGGAGGAGTAGCGGCGTCCACGCAGGCGTCGCGCCCGGAGCATCCACCGAAAGTAGAAAAGGAATAGCCGATAGTTTGATCTTTGGCCCGAACGGCGCGTAGGGCGTTGTCCGGAGCCGCGCCGCCTGCATAACATGCCGTCTCCACAGGTCCACGAGGAGCGAGAAGGAGACGACATGAGAAGGCTGCTACTGCTGGTCGCGCTGTGCGCAACGGCCGTGCTGGCGCTCGCGCCGGCGGCGGGGGCGACGTCCTACGTCTACGGTTCCTGCGCCGAATATCCGACCCAGGAGGAGGCCCAGGCGACGCTCGACTCCCCCGCCTACGGCACGAACGAGGGTCCCGGGGCCTCCACCGACCCGCTGAACCTCGACCCCGACGGCGACGGAGTGGCTTGCAACGACGAGGGCAACACCGTCGGAGGGGAGGAGCCGGCGTGCGTGCTCCCCGAGGGCTGCGAAGGGGGCCAGTACGGAGGCCAGTACGAGGGCGGCGCGGATCTGGATTGCGTCGACTTCGCCTCCCGGGAGGAGGCCCAGGCGGTCCTCGACGCCGACCCCGGCGATCCCAACGCCCTGGACGCCGACGGCGACGGCCTGGCCTGCGAGGAGACGTTCTCCGCGCCCCCGACCGAGGCGCTCCCGCAACCGGAGGCCGACGCCCCCGAGGAGAGCTCCGCCGCTCCCGTCCAACCGGCGGAGACGTCCACCTCCTCCCTTACGGAGCTGCCCGCCACCGGGGACCGGACCTGGCGCTCGTCGCCACGGGCGTGGTTCTCCTCCTGATGGGGTCCAGCGTGCTGTGCCTGGTCTCGCGGCAGAGCCAGTCGTAGTTCGAGCTCGGGTACGTGCCTCCGGCGGCCGATCCAGCCCAGGGAGGCACGTACCCCGTAGGGAACTTCGCTTCTCCGGGGATGTTCGCCGGGCATCGGGGCGACGGTCCGTCGCCTTCGGATTGGCTGCCTGATGGGGGACGGGAAGCGCCAACGACCGCGCCGCCCGTCCCCGGTCGGGAAGGGCTCTTGGCGGTCGCTCTCGTCCTCGGGCGAGTGGCGAGCTTCAACCCAGCTCGCTCTACAGCAGCTCCCCTTCGATCCGGGCGCGGATCTCGTCGCGCACCGCGCGGAACACCCCGAGTCGCTCCTCCTCCGTACCGGTCGCCTGCGAAGGGTCCGGGAAGGACCAGTGGAGGCGCTGCTTCGCCCCGTGAAAGACCGGGCAGGCCTCGTTGGCCGAATCGCAGACGGTGACGACGTAGTCGAAGGGCTCCCCGAGGTAGCGCTCCAGCGTCTTCGACTCCTGGCGGGAGATGTCCGCCCCGATCTCGGCCATCGCCCTCGCGGCGAGCGGGCGGACGTGCGTGGCCTCGGTCCCCGCGCTGTGGGCCTCGAAGCGGTCCCCGGCGAGGCGACGCAGGAGCCCCTCGGCCATCTGGGAGCGGGCGGAGTTGTGCGTACACAGAAAGAGAACCCGGCTCTTGCTCATCGTGCTCCTTCCGTGAGGTTCAGGAACATGGCCCGCGCGCTCCCGGGGCAGGCCGAGACGAACTCGACGGAGTCCCGAACCTCCTCGGGCACCTCCGGCCGCGGTACGGGCCGGAACCCGAAGCGCGGGAAGAAGCCGTCCGCGGTCTGCGTCAGGAGGTACGCGCGCCTCGCCCCGCGCTCGCGGGCCAGAGCCAGCGCCTCCCGGGTCAGGCGACCGCCGAGCCCCTCGCCTCGCCGCCCGTCCGCGACGGCGACGGAGCGCAGCAGGGCCGACGACCCGTAGAGCTCCAGTGCCGCGCTGCCCACGACGCGCTCCCCCTCCCTCGCGACCAGCGCCGGATGCCCCTCCAGCCCCTCCCTCGGCAGGCCGCTCCCTTCGAGCAGGGCCAGGATCTCCGTCAAGTCCTCGCCGCGCGCGGGCCCTACTCGCGTGCTCATCGCGGCTCCCCGAGCCGGAGGTGTCCGGCCGCCTCTCCGAGCAGCTCCCGGGCGACGTCTTCGTTCAGGGAGTAGAAGCTCCACCTGCCGCGCTTTCGCTCCCGCACGAGGCCGGCCTCCTTGAGCTTCTTCACGTGGTAGGAGACCCTGGACTGGCCCATGCCGAAGTGGTCCTCGAACTCGCAGACGCAGAGGCCGAGGTCCTCCTCGTCCGCCTCGGCGGGGACGGCGCGATCCAGCGACGGGCGGCAGCAACCCCGGCCCTCGGCCATCATCCCGAGCATCCGCACCCGGATCGGGTCGGAGAGCGCCCGTCCCAGGGCCACGAGCCTCTCGACGCGCTCCTCCCCGACGGCGCCGTAGGGCTCGTCGCGTCGCGCGCCGCCCGGCAGCACCTCGAGCTCCCGCCGCGCCACCTACTTCCCCTCCGGCCTGCGGGCCCGGACGAAGGCGCTCGCTACGGGGACCTCCCGGAGCGCCCGGACGGCCTCGGGTCCCCCGAGCCCCTCGATCGTCTCGGGCTCGTAGGCGTGCGTGACCTCGACGGAGACGCCCTCGAAGCCCGCTGAGAGGAGCATCTTCTCGTACTCCGCCGCCTCCAGCGCGCCGGAGACGCAGCCGGACCAGAGCTCGACCCTCCGGACCACGCCCTCCGGGAGCCTCGCCTTCTCGCCGAGAAAGACCACGTCGGAGACGGCGAAGCGCCCGCCGGGCCTGAGCACCCGGAACGCCTCGCTCGCGACCTTCTCCTTCTCCGTCGAGAGGTTGATGACGCAGTTGCTGATCACGACGTCCACGTGACCGTCCAGAAGGGGGATCTCCTCGATCTCGCCCTTCAAGAACTCGACGTTCTCCCGCCCGGCCTCCCGGGCGTTCTCGCGGGCCAGATCCAGCATCTCGTCCGTCATGTCCAATCCGTAGGCCTTTCCGCCCGGAGAAACACGCCGGGCCGAGAGGAGCACGTCTATGCCCCCGCCGCTCCCGAGATCCAGCACGACCTCCCCGGGAGAGAGCGCCGCGAGCGCCACCGGGTTCCCACAGCCCATCGAAGCTTCGGCCGCGAGACGCGGCAGCTCCCCCTTCTCCTCCCGGAGTAGCTCCCCGCGGTCATGCCTTCCGTCGACGCCCCTCGTCCTGTCCACAGCAGGAAGGACCGCAGCACGAGGAAGACGCCTCGCCACCCTCGCCTACACCCCGAACCGCGAGGGCGGCCTCGGCGTACCTCTCCCCGATCCTTCGCCTCAGCTCCTCGCCCACGAGCGCCTCACCTCTTTACATCAACAATATTTGATACCATGTTAGATCAACAAACGTTGATTCGTCAAGGGTAGATCGGAGACGTCGATGATGCTGGGAGGCGAGGACGCGGGGCAGGAGGCTCACCGGGGGTTTGTCCGCGCTCGTCGCCGGGAGGTGTTGGGGCGGTGGGTGAGGAGGCTCGGTGCCGGCCTCCGGGGTTCTGGGTCGGACGTCGCCGGCCGGCTCGCGTGCTTTGGGGAGGCGAGCGGGTCTTCGGGCGTGCTTGAGGAGTGCTGCCGGGGGTTCGAGATCGTGGAGGTGGCGAGGATCTCCGGGAGCGTCGGCAGGTGCGCGGACTTCGACCGCGGCTTCTTGCCGGCCTGCTCGTGCCTGGGCGACAGGTGGAGGGGCGTGCATCTGGCGCTTCGGAAGGGGAAGTCGCTGCCGCCGGTGGAGCTATATAAGCTCGGCGGGGAGTTTTTCGTGCTCGACGGCAACCATCGCGTCTCCGTCGCGCGCTACCGTGGGATCGTTGCGGTGGACGCCATGGTGACGGGGTTTCTGGCGCCGTGCGGGTGCTGACGATCGACGTCCGCTCGGGATAAGCTACGCGCTCTTTCGGCCGGCATGGCGGGAACGTGCGAACATGCGATCGTTTCGAGTATTCGGGCGCCGGGCTCGTGCTCGTGCCGGTGCCATCGTCAGGAGGGAGGCCGGGGTTGACCGACGGGCTGTTGGGGCACTTCCGGATGCTCGCCGCCTACAACCGCCTCGCCAACCGCCGCCTCTACGAGGCCTGCGCGCGCCTCACGGACTCTGAGCGCAAGGCACGGAGGCCCGCCTTCTTCGGCAGCATCCACGGCACCCTCAACCACCTCCTGGTCGGCGACCGCATCTGGCTCGCGCGTTTCTCGGGCGAGGTGGTCCCCTCCACGGGCCTCGACACCATCCTCTACGAGGGGTTCGAGAAGCTCGGGGAGGCGAGGGAGAGGGAGGACGCCCGCATCGAGGAGTTCGTAGCGGGCATCGACGAGGGGTTTCTAAGGAGCGCCATCCGCTACGAGAACAACGAGGGCAGGACCGTGCAAGACCCCGTGGACGTCCTGCTACCGCACTTCTTCAACCACGAGACCCACCACCGCGGACAGGTCCACGACATGCTCTGCCAGACGGACGTACCTCCCCCGGTTCTCGATCTGCACCGCGTCATACGGCCCTGAACCTGGCGCGGGAGCCCACGCCTCCTGCGTGCCCGAGAGGATGATATCCGCGCCGCCCGCTCGTTCTTCGGCCGGGGCGGGGGCAAACGGGTGGGCTAGCGGAAGGGTAGGCCGGTGCCATGGTACAGCATGGCCTCGGCGGCCGTCGTCTTCGAGCCGAGCCGGCGGGCTTCGGCGTCGGCGAAGGCGGTCAGGGCCTGGCGCATGTTCTCCTCGCCGCCGAACTGGAAGCCGAGCTGGGTCGTGTAGGCGGCGCATGCCGAGAGCTTGGCCGCGAGCGTTCGCGCTACGTCGACGGCCCCCTCGGAGAGCCCGGCGGGCAGCAGGGGCGAGGGGCGGGAGTCGGGGTTGCGGGTGGCGTAGGGGGCGTCGCGGTACCAGGCGACCTCCGCCCCGGGGCGTCCAGCTCGCGCACGGCCCGGACGACCTGTAAGTGGTCCGCGTGCGCCCCGAGGGCCTGCGGGGCGAGGACGACGTCGGGGAGTGGGTCCGGATCAGGCCCTCGAGGAGCCCGGCGACGTCCCGCCACGCGTCGTCCCCTTCGGGAACCCCGGCGAACATCTCGGGGGCGGAGCCGTACCCGCGGTGAGGGGCCTCGGGGAGATCCAGCCAGAGGTGCTCCCCGCGCCGAGGCGCCTCGCGGCCTCGCGGTCCTCCTCGCGCCTGAGCGCCATGTAGTCGACCTCGGGGGGGAGGCCCTTGTCGGTCTGGCAGGCGAGGGCGAAGCCGGTGGGGTCGGGGACGCTCCGCGTGAAGACCGTCGCGAGGACCGTCCTCCAGCCCTCCCGCGCGAGGAGGGCGAGGGCGCCGCCGCAGGAGAAGGCCACGTCGTCGAGGTGGGGCGAGACGAAGAGCGCGGTCGGGCGGTCGGGGCCGTCGGCCATCGCCCCTCAGCCCGTCGAGCCCGCGGGGCGGCGGACGCTCACAGCAGGTGCGGGGTCTCGCGGAAGCGGCAGGGGTCGATCGGGCCGTCGGCTGACCAGTCCGTGTCCGGGTGCGTCCCCAGGAGGTTCTGGTAGACGCCGACGATCTCCGCGGCGACGCTGGGCCAGGAGTAGAGCGTGCGGACCTCGTGCAGCGCCTGCTCCGTGAGGCGGGCGCGCAGCGGCGCCTCGTCGAGCATGCGGCGAAGCTCCGAGGCGAGGCTCCCGGCGCTGCCGGGCTCGGCGAGCAGGGCGTTCTCCCCGTGGCGGAGGCAGTCCACGACGCCGACGGCGCGGGTGGAGACTATGGGGAGGCCCACGGCCATCGCCTCGAGGATGGTGTTCGAGAAGCCCTCGGCGAAGGTCGGGGAGACGAAGACGTCGCCCCCGCGGTACACGGCGGGGACCTCGTCGTAGGAGGCGTAGCCGAGGAGGTCGATGCGGTCTTCGAGGCCGAGCTCGCGGACGCGGCCCGCCACGGCGTCCGAGTCCGGGCCGATGCCGGAGACGGCGAGCCGCACCCTGGGGCGCTCCCGGGCGAGGTCGGCGAAGGCGTCGAGGAGGACGAGGGCGCCCTTGCGGCGGTCGACGCGGCCGTGGTAGAGGAGGGTCGGCCCGTCGCCCACCTCGCCGAGCTTCCTCCCCTCGACCGGCGCGAAGCGCGCCGTGTCGACCGCGTTGGGGATGATGGTGAAGCGTTCGGTGGGGGTGCCGTGTTTCTCTGTGACCTCGTCCGCGAAGGAGCGCGTCGGGATGAGCAGGGCTCCCGCGTGGCCGAGGACGGCGAGCATCGCCCTCTTGTGGGTGGCGCAGCAGCCCCCGACCCAGTGCCCGTCCCCGCCCTGGATGGAGACGAGGTTCGGGACCCCGAGCTTGCGGCCGGCCTCCAGGGCGGCGAGGCCCGTGGGGTAGCCGTACTGCGCGTGGATGACGTCGAACGGGCTCTCGCCGTGCTCGGCGACGATCGTCTCCACCATCGTCGCTACGTCCTCCTCGAAGTCCCCGCCGCACTGCTCGCCGAGGGCCTCGAGCCCGACGACGCGCACGCCGGGGACGGGCGGCGGCGGGCCCCCGCCGTAGATGCGCGTGCCGAGCTCGTCGCCGCGGTACTGGGAGACCATGGTGACGTCGTGGCCCATGCGGACGAGCTCGCGAAGCAGGTTCGCGGCGTAGACGCTCATCCCCGAGATCGCCGGGAAGAACCGCCGGGAGACGAAGCAGATCCTCAAGACGCAACCTCCCTCTCGGTCTCTCTGAGATAGGCGATGGCCTCGGGGATGGCCGCGTGCGCCCGGGGGGACTCGCGACTGAGCTCGACGCAGACCAGGCCGCCGAAGCCGGTCTCCTCCAGCGCCGACACGACGGACTCGACGTCCATCTCCCCCTCGCCGAAGGGCAGGTGCTCGTGTACGCCCCGGCGCATGTCCTCGATCGAGACGGTGCCGATCTCGCCCGCGAACTCGCGGACGGCCCCCGCCGGGTCCCTCTCCCCGGTGACGAGGCAGTGCCCCGTGTCGAGCGCGAGCTTCAGCCCCGGCACCTCCCGCGCCACCGCGGCGTAGTCGTCGAGCGTCTCGACGAGCATCCCGGGCTCGGGCTCGAGCGCGGCGACGACGCCCCGGTCCTCCGCCCTCTCCGCGACCTTCGTGACCCCTTCGAGCAGCCAGCGGCGCGCCTCGTCGAGGTCGACGCCCTCCCTCGGCACCCCGGCCCAGAAAGAGACGGCCTCGGCCTCAAGGATCTCCGCGACCTCGATGCAGCGGTACAAGAAGTCGAGGCGCCTCTCGCGGCCCGTTCGTTCGGGGCTCACGAGGGTCGGCTCGTGCTTGTGGCGCGGGTCGAGAAGGTAGCGAGCACCCGTCTCGATGACGGCGCCGAGCCCCAGCTCCCCTAGCCTGCGCGCGAGCGCTCCGGCGCGGCCTGAGAGGTCCGGGGCGTAGGGGTCGAGGTGGTGGTGGTCGAGGGTGAGGGCGACGCCGTCGTAGCCGGCCTCCGCGATGAGCGCGAGGGCGTCGTCGAGGCGGTGGTTCGCGGCGCCGTTGGTGTTGTAGGCGAAGCGTAGGTTCACCTCGCGCTCGCCCCCCGTTCGAGGGCGAGGGCCGCGACGTGGCGGCCGGGCTCGCGGTAGAGGGGGTAGAGGCGGCCGACGGTGCGCTCGACCGCGGCGTAGTCCAGCCAGGCCGGCCCGCCGAACTCCTGCGCGGCGGCCTCGGTGAGCAGGATGCGCCGGGCCTCGGGGCGGCCCTCGGGCGGCTCCCCGAGGCCGACGAGGTCGCTGCCGCGCTCGAGGAGGCGCCTGAGGTTGCGCGGCCCGATGCGCCCGTAGCTCATCGTCTCGACCTCGAGGCCGGGGACGATGGCGTGGACCACCCGCGTGCTTCCGTCCGGAGGCGAGAGGTCGACGTAGAGGACGTCGAGGCCGGCCTCGCGGAGGTTGCCCGCCACGAACTCGAGGAGCCCCTCCCGGTCGTCCCCGTCGAGCTCGGTGTGCGGCAGGCTCGAGAACGCCCTGCGAGAGCGGACGGAGAGCACGGGCTCGGCGAGCATCTCCATCATCTCCCCGTGGGAGAGGGAGAGCCAGTCGAGCCAGGCGCTCAGGGAGCGATCCTCCTCGCTCGCGAGCGGGCGGTCGCGGAAGTGGTCGAGGTAGCCCGGCGGGACCACCGGCTCTATCGCCTCGAACGGGCCGTGGTGGAAGAGCTTGCGGGAGCGGGCGGCGACAAACTCCAGGGTCGCCTTGCGGAGCGCGCGCTCGCGATCGGGGTGGGCCGCCTCGCCGCAGGCGCTCAGCATGATCGGGTGCGGGGCGTCCTCGGGGTCGCGGTCGTGCCCGACGACGTAGAGGTTCGTCGTGCCGAAGTCCGTGGCGGCGAGCTTGGGGACGACGTTTATCCCGGCCGCGTCGAGGCCCTCGAGCAGGGCCCGGGTCCCCGGGTCGGAGATCTCGTCGAGGTCCAGCGCCACCCCTCGGTCCATGGCACGGTAGCTCACGCTGTTGCCGTCGCGCTGAATAAGCTCCAGCAGGCCGTGCGAGAGGGCGTGGGCGAGGCTCGGCCCGGCGCCGAGGCCGTTGGTTATGGGCGTAAAGAGCGCGCCCCTCCCCCGCTCCTCGGGGGCCAAGTCCCCGAAGTGCGACGCCACGAGCTCGACCGGCACGAGCACGGCCTCGCCCGACGGGTAGCGCCGGGCCTCGACCCAGCTGAGCTCCCGCGAGTGGTCGTAGGGGCTGCCGGCCTCGAGGCAGGCGGCGACGGGGTCGAGGACGCCGGCCTCGCCGCGCTCGGAGACGAGAACCTTATAGGAGCCCCGGACGCGGGGGAGCCGGGCCAGGGACGCGCCGCAGAACGTATCCTCCACGAGCTCGCCGAACGCCCCGATGGCGGCCTCGCCCGTCGTCGTGCCGTAGCCCGCGCCGTTCACGGGCTCCCCCTCCTCCGGCCAGAAGGCCGCCGAGTAGGCGGGGATGCCCAGGCGGTCGAGGCCCTCGTAGGCGAAGTCGACCACCGTCCCCGGGGCAGGCTCTCGCGGTAGGAGGTCACGGCGCGCGGTTCGGTCTCTCTCATAACGGCATCGGCTCCCGCATGGTCTCGGTGGTTGAGGTTTATTCGGCGGCCCCCGGCTCACAGCGGCACCGCGTCCACGAAGGGGCGTCCGCGCAGCTGGGAGTCGAGGAAGGCGAGGACCTCCTCGCGCCCCACGTTGCGGCACTGATCGAAAGGGGTCCAGGCCTGCTCGAAGTCGAGGGCGGCGAAGACCTCCCGGTAGCGCCCGACCTCCCGCGGGGTGAGCGGGATGCGGCGGACGAACGCCTTGTGCGTCGAGACCCCGGTCGCGCGGCGCCCGTCGGTGGGGTCGATCTCGAACTTCAACGCGTCGCCGACGAAGAGTATCTTGCGCTCCGGGAGGTAGAGCATCGTGTGCCCGGCGAAGTGCCCGCCCGTGCGCAGAAGCTCGGCGTCGTCGCCGAGCTTTAGCCCCTCGTCGAACGTCCACGTCGGCGGGAAGGCCGTCGCCCAGGGCAGGTCCTCGGACTGGAGGATCACCTCCGGCTCGAACCTCTCCCGGAGCTGCCACAACGCCCCGTAACAGTGCGGGTGCGAGGCGGAGAGGTAGCTTATGCCGCCGATGGACTCTATGTGCTCCAGCGCCTCCTCGTCGTACCAGCCCGTCCCCTCGAAGCCGATGTTCCCCCCGGGACGCACGACGACGTACCCCAAGGACGCGATCCCGAGGGGCTTCTCCGCCCTGTAGCACCACACCCCGGGCTCGACCTCCTCGACGAGGCACCGCCCACGCTCCCGGGCCCCTTCCAGCCCCAGAAAGCTCCAGCCGTCCGCGGGCAGGACGTGGCGGTAGTCCGTGCAGATCGGGCACGAGGAGGGCGTCTCGAAATACTTCTGCCAGAAGCCGCAGTTCGTGCACACGAACGCGGGCAGCTCGGCCTCGCGCGGCCACTCCTCCGGGATGCGCGAGCCGTGCGGGGTACCCGCGTGGCTCCTCATCGGACCGTCTCCTTCGGAACGGATTCGCCGGAGCTCTGCATGGCGGTCTCCATGAGGCGCATCGTGTGCAGGTCGTGCTCCGGAGAGAACGGGAAGGGCTCCCCGCCGAGCAGGGAGGCGGCGTACGCCTCGACCTGGGCGAGAAACGGCGAGCGATCCTCCCCGGCCGGGATCTCGAGCGTGCTCCTCTTGCCGTCCTTGGGGTTCACGATCTCCAGCTTGCCGCCGGGGGTCTGGCCCATCGTGTTCGTCGCGATCACCATCGCCTCCGTTCCTATGATCTCCAGGGTGCGGCGGGGGTAGGCGTCCGGCGTGTTGTAGGAGACGTGCTGTATCACGAGCACCCCTCCGGCCGTCCGCCCGACGAGCGCGGCCCCGTCCTCGACGGAGTAATCGAAGACGCGCCGCTGCGAGAGGCAAGAGACCTCGACGATGGGCTCCCCCAGCAGGTAGCTCACGAGGTCGAGCCCGTGCGGCGCGAGGTCCACGAACGCCCCGCCCCGGCCCGCGCCGGGTCCACCCGCCAGTTGTCCTCCGCCCAGCCCGGCGGGAGCCAGCAGGCGTAATGTACCCGCGCGGAGCAGACCGTCCCCAGCGCCCCCTCCTCCACCAGCCCCCTCAGCCGCCGGTGCGCCGCGTGGTAGCGCTGATCGAAGGCCGTCGCGTAGCTCACCCCCGCCGCCTCGCACGCCGCCACCATCCGCCGCGCCTCCGCGAGCGTCGGCGCCACCGGCTTCTCGCACATGACGCTCTTTCCGGCCGCGGCGGCGGCCTCGACCAGGGGCGCGTGAAGGTGGTTCGGGGTGGCGACGTAGACGGCGTCCACCTCGGGCGCGGCGAAGAAGGCCTCCGTGTCCCCGTACCGGACGGCGTCGAGGCTCCGGCCCGCCCCCGCGAGCGCGGCGGGGTCGGGGTCGAGCAGGGCGACGACCTCGCAGTTCTCCGCCCCCAGGAGCGCGGGGATCACGTAGTCGCGCGCGACCCACCCGCAGCCCGCGACCCCCCAGCGCACCCTGCCGCTCATCTCGCGCGCCCCGGAAGATCGAGGAGGACCCGGACTCTGGCGAGGCGGTCCACCTCGGGGTCCGCGCCCACGGCTCCGCGGGCGGCGCGGTCCAGGACGGCGCGCGAGACCTCCAGCCCCTCGGGCAGGTAGCCCGAGCGGGGGGCGTACTCGTCCTCGTAGCGCGGCGACGGCCACTCCAGACGCATGGCGACCGGGTCCTCCCCGGAGACCTCGTACAGGGGGTTCGGGAGCAGCGGCGTCCCCGGCGGCGGCAGCGTGAGATCCGGCCCGTCGGCGCTCCCGTGCGCGCCCGAGACCAGGCAGACGGCCTCGCTCCCGCCGAGCTCGCCGGCGGGGCGCGGCACGAGCGGCTCCCCGGAGACGAACGCCTGCGTGAGCTCGGCGTCGTCGTACAGGAGCGGGTCCGGCAGGAGGGCGGCGTAGCCCTCGACCGTCAGCGGCGCCCCCGAGGAGTGGTTCTCGGCGGCGGCGTTGTGGGCGTGGCCGATGGCGACGGTACCGCCCTCCGAGACGCGGAGGAGCTCTTCGGCCACGTGGGCCTTCTCGGGCAGAAAGTAGAAGGCGTCCTGGCAGAGGGCGAGGTCGGCCGAGGCGCTCGCGACCGGGAACGGGTACGCCGCGTCGAAGCAGACGAACCGGGTGGCGGGCGCGACGTAGCGGCGCGCGAGCCAGAGCTTGGCGAAGACCACGTCGCCGCCCGCCGTCGCCACGCCCCGGCGCGAGAGGTCCCGGCTGTAGTGCCCGATGCCGCAGGCCAGCTCGAAGGAGCTTTGGGGGGCGTTCCAGTGAGCCTGGATCAGGGCGAGCCCCGCGAGGTACGTGGGGTCGGAGAGACGGTAGGTGAAGTAGTCGCCGACGGGCCCGAAGCCGAGCCCGTCCATCGCCTCGCGGAGGCCCGGCTCCCCGTCCACCAGGGCCTCGACGGCGGCCCGTCCGGGCGGCGGGTCCGGGGCCCAATCGTCCTGGTCGCGCAGCAGCTCCACGAGGGCCGCCCGCTCGTCCCCCCTCTCGAGCGCCCGGCAGGCGAACCCCACCAGCTCGTCGCGGCCGGCCCTGAGGTAAGGGATCCCCCCGACGACGGGCCAAAGCCTCTCGCCGTCCGTCAGGGTGGCGGGGCCGGCGGGGGTCAGCGGCCGGCCGTTGCCGGGGCTACGCAAGGCGCCGGCGGGCCAGGAGACCGGGGTGGCGGCGCGGGCCTTCAGCGGAGACCGGCCTCCCGCAGGACCTCCTCGTGAAAGCCCTTGAGGGGGCCCTCGTGTACGAGGTCGAGGTCGTCGAGGGCCTGGTCGACCGTAAAGGCCGCGGCCCGGGCGTAGTGGTGCATCTGGAGCACCCGGTCGATGACGTCCGCCGCGTTGAAGGCCCGCGCCCCCGGGCTCCCGGCGTGCCCGACGAGCTCCAGGGCGTGGCGGACCTCGTCCGCCACGCCCTCCGGCAGCTCCGAGATCGCCTCGTCGTTCAACCTCTCGAAGATGGGTTCGAGCTCTTCGCCGAGCAGCTCCTCCCCGGCGAACCCGGCGTCGGGGAGGACGGCGTTGTGGAAGTGGTGCGCGAGCCCCGCGAGGAAGACCTCCGCCGGTTCCGCCCCGAAGTGGCCGGAGAGCAGCACCCCGTAAAAGGCGACGGTCACGCAGTGCTCCGCGTGGCTCTCGGGGGGCTCCAGCATGATCCTCGGCTTCCCTGGGGCCGTCGCCCCCGCCCGAGGCTGACGCGCCAGGGCCCCGACGAACGACGGTAGCCCCGCGGAATCTTCTGCTTCGCTCGATCCCCTCGGGAGACCCAACCCTTCCCGGAGGTCGGCCCCGAGCGGCTCGGGCAGGGCGCCGGCCACGGAGTCGTAGCTCCGGCGGAGGATGCTCACGGCCCGCTCGTCGTCGAGCCCCGAGCGGCGGAGTGTCCGCGCGTCGATGCCGCCGAGCCGCGCGGCGGCCACCGCGGCGGCCGTCTCCCGCAGGGCGACCTCACGGGCGGGCTCGCCCGCGATCATGGCCCCCCAGGCGCGGCGGAAGGCCCGCTCGGCGAGGGAGCCCTCGCCGTCGGCGGCACGGAGGCGTTTCAGGTCCCCCATCTCGGCGAGGAGCGGCACGAGGGGTGCTACCGTCGTGCTCTCCCGCCGGGGTGCCACGCCGTCTCCGGTAGCCCTCACCGGCCCCTGGGGGTCTCGGCGCCGGACGCGTCCCGGCTGCCGTTCTTCGAGGCTCCGTTCGTGCTCTCCCCGCCGGAGAGCCAGCGGAGGAGGGCCTCCTCCTGCTTGTGGAGGGCGTGCTCGGGCACGGTGGCGCGGTCCGCCGTCATCGGGGCCTTGAAGAACAGGCCGAGGTGCTCCTGGACGCCGCCGAACCCGCGGCGCTTCGCGAGGTCGGAGAGGCGGGCCAGCTCTATCGCCAGGGGTGCGGCCAGGATCGAGTCGCCGCACAGGAAGTTGACCTTGAGCTGCATGCGCGCGCCCATGAAGCCGACGAGGTCTATGTTGTCCCAGGCCTCCTTGTTGTCCCCACGCGGCGGGTAGTAGTCGATCCTGACGACGTGGTTCGGGACCTCGTAGCCGAGGATCTGGTCGAGGACCGACCCCTTCGTCTCGACCTTGGAGGCGAGCGAGTCCGGATCGTCGAGCGCCTGCCCGTCGCGGTTGCCGAGGATGTTCGCCGAGTACCAGCCGTCGACGGTAAGCGCCCGCGTCTTGAGAGCGGGGGCCAGCGCCGTCTTGAGCATGGTCTGTCCCGTCTTGCCGTCCTTGCCGGCCACGGGGACGCCCTTCTCTTCGGCGAGCTTCACGAGCGCCGGGACGTCGGCCCCGACGCTCGGGGTGAAGTTCACGTAGGGGACGCCCTCCAGGATCGCGGCGTAGGCGTAGAGCATCGCCGGCCCGACCGCGGGATCGTCGGCCTTTATCCCCTCCTCGAAGGCCTCCGGGGTGGCGAAGACGGGGAGGGTGGGGTCCGTGCGCCGCTCGGTCGAGGCGAGGTTGACGAGGACCACCGAGTCGAGGTCGTTCTCCTCCTCGAAGCGCCGCAGGTCCTTGCGGATCTCCTCCACCGCCTCGGCGTTGCCCGAGACGGCGACGACGTTGTCGCCGGAGACCTTGCGGCAGAACTCCTCGTTGCCGAACGCGGGCCAGGGCCGTATCGCCGCGAGCGCGGGCTTGGCCGCCTCGAGCCGCCCCCCGTCCAGGACGCCGTGACCGGACGCGGCGCTCGCGAGGTCGTCGCCGGAGAGGTCCCAGCCGCCGAAGACGATCCCCTCGTAGGGCGCGAGGTCCCCGACCAGCGCGTCGTCGAGCGCTGCCAGCGGCAGGCCGTCCTTCTCGATCAGGCCGCGCTTCATCAGCTCGACGCCCGCGACGGCCGTGGTCGCCACCGCGCCGCCGAGGCCCACGATCGCCATGCCGATCCTGCGCCCTGCGGGCCGTCCCTCGTGCCCGTTCTCCCGCGACCCATTAGAGCCCGTCCCGTGCCGTTCCATGTATCCCCCTGATTCTGTGCTCTCGAGACCGGCGCGGAGCTCGCTCGCCGGGCCCGCACCCCGAACCGTCGACGTCCCCTCGGGATCCCGCCCGCAAGGGCGCTCCGATGGGTGGACGTCGAGACCTACAACTTCCCGAACAGGATATCGAGCAAACTCCGGGAGAAGGTGTCTTGTCTTACTCGGGCGGCGTTGCGGCGCTCTCCCCTACCGGGCTACGAGAGCTCCTTCCCCATCCACACGGGGAAGCGGGACCAGAAGATCTTCTGCGAGAGCTCCCAGACCGGGACGAAGGGGCGCCGCACGAGGGCGTCCAGCCGCAGGGAGACGCGCGTGCCCCCCGAGGCGACGGGCTCGGCCCAGAACCGCAGCCGCGTCGGGCGGACGAGCCTCGGGCTCAGGGCGTAGGAGCCGTAGAAGTACTTGAGGTCGCGGTAGGCGGGGGCGCCGGGCGACGGGTCCCTAACCTCCCCGATCACGCCGGCCGCGTTCAGGAACGGCCCGTGGTGGACGTTGAGGACCCCCGGCTCGAAGCCGCCCTCGACGAACTCGACCCGGTAGGGCCAGACTTGCCCCTCCGTGAACGTCGCCGGGTCGTTGATCCAGGCCCACACCCGCCCGATCGGGAACGGGACCGCGAACGTCCGCTCGTGGGGGTGCTCGACGAACCCCTCCGGCGCCCCGTACGGGACGGGGAAGCCCTCCGGTCCTCTCTCCGGCAGCACTCTCATGGGTGCCACTGTACACGCATCCACCCCCGTCGCGCTTCTCCTGGTGTACGATCAGGGCGCAAGGGCACCGTGGGTTAGAAGGAGAGTCAAGGTGGGGCCGGAGTATTACCTCGAGAGGCTGAGAGGCTGGCTCAAGGCCAACCTGCTGCCCGCCGCCGTGTTGGTCGGCATCATCCTGGCGGTCGGGTTCTGGTTCGCCGCCCCCGTCTTCCACGGGCTGCTTATAGGCTTCTACGCGAACTTCTCTTTCTGGATCCTCGTCCTGCTCGGGATCATCCTCGTCGTCTTCCTGTTCGGCCGCGGCTACCGCAGGCCCGCGCTGGTGGCGACGGGGGCCTGGATCGCGCTCCTGTTCTTTTTCCTGATCTTCGGTGGCGCGCTCGAGCAGGTGCGCTTCTACGACTCCCTGGAGGCCGAGGCCCTGGAGGAGATCCCCGAGACCGAGGGCGTCCGCTTCCTGCCCCTGGAGGTCGCGGCCCGCGCCGCCCAGAACCGCGCGAACGAGCCCCGCGTGGCCCTCGGAGACTTCGAGCCGCTGGAGAGGGAGCCGGGCGAGCCCCTGGGCTACGTCGCCCCGCGCGTGCCGAACGGCGGCTTCAACGTCTTCACGTACCAGCAGCAGGGCGTCTCGGTGGTGAACGGGCAGGGCGAGGTCGAGACCCTGCGCGAGCCGTTCCGCTACGGCGAGGGCATGTCCCTGACGGACAACGTCAACTGGAAGCTCATACAGGAGCGCTTCTGGGTCACCCTGACCGACCCGTACTACTCCGTGGACGGCGACGAGACCCTCATGCTCGTCCCCTACCTCAAGTACCGCCTCTCGTTCCCGGTGACCATCCCCTACTGGGCCGGGACCTTCGTCGTGCACCCCGACGGCGAGATAGAAGACCTGACGCGCGAGGAGATCATCGCCGACGAGCGCTTCCAGAACGAGCGTCTCTACCCCGGCGAGCTCGCGCGCCGCGCCGCCGAGTCCCTGGCCTACCAGAACGGCATCTGGAACGCCTGGGTGACGCGCCGCGACGTCCCCCAGATCCCGGACGTAGACAACACCGACAACGAGATGCCCTACCTCCTCCCCGGCGGCGAGGGCCCGGTCTGGTTTACGGCGCTGGAGCCCTACGGCCCGTCGAACGCGACCTACACGATGCTCTACACAGACGCGCACACGGGGGAGTACAGCGTCCACAAGCGCCCCCTGGACTCCGCCCTGCTCGGCCCCAACCGCTCCTTCGGGTTCGTCACCAACGCGTACCCGGACTTCCAGTGGATCCGGAGCGGACCGGCCGGCGAGACCGGCAACGTCGTCTCCCTTGAGCCCCGCCCCGTGGTCCGCCCCGAGGGCGACGAGAACGTCCTGTACTGGATGCTCTCCGTGACCACCCGCGACAGCCCCGGCATCAACCTGACCGCCTTCGTCGACTCGCGCGACGGCGCCGTGACCGGCCTGCGCTCCTACGAGGAGGTCCTGGCCTTCGCCCGCGGCGAGGACGTCCCCGGCGCGACCCCGCAGGACGCCTCCGGCGCGGCGCCCGGGGAGCAGCCGCCCGCCCCGCCCGCCCCCGGAGAAGGGGCTCCGGAGGGCGAGATCTCCCCGGACGACCTGAGCGACGAGGAGCTGATCCAGCTTCTGCGCGAGGCCGCCGACCGCCTGGAGACCGAGAACCCGGCGGCCCCGCCCGAGGGCGAGGCGACCGCCCCGTAGGGCCTTCTCCTAGAAGGCGTACCGGACCCGGCAGTAGGGCAGGCGCTCGGCGAGGGTCTCCCGGAACTCGGCCACGAGGGCGCGCTTGGCGTTCCGCTCGTAGCGGAGCACCTTGTCGCCGCTGGCCTGCGACGTCTTGAACTCCTGGAGGTCCGGGCGCCACAGAAGCTCCTCGCCCTTCGGGTGCCACTTCAGGTTCACCTCGTGGAGCTCGCGGGTGTGGGTCAGAAAGATGACCTCGGCCGCGAGCTGCGCCTTCGCCGCGGGCGAGAGCCAGTCGTCCAGCATCGAGAACAGCCCGGCGTAGTCCTCCCGCCAGCCGTCCTTCACGATCACCGGCCCGAAGTTCACGTTGACCTCGTAGCCCGCCTCGACGAAGTCGTTTATCGACCGGATGCGCTCCTCCACCGGCGAGGTCCTGACGTCCACGAGCTTGGAGGTCTCCGGCGGCATGAGGGAGAAGCGGAGCCGGGTCCCCCCTCGCGGGTCGTAGTCGAGCATCTCGCGGTTGACGAACTTCGTCGCGAACGTCGCCTTGGCGTTCGGCAGCTCGCGGAAGAGCCCGACGAGGTCGCGGACGTTGTCGCTCACGGCGGCGTCCACGGAGAGGTCGGAGTTCGTCCCGAGCTCGTAGACCCAGAGGCTCTCGTCCGCCTGCGTCCCCTCGAGCTTCATCCCCTGCTTGGAGGCGTGGCGCTCCACGGCGCCCATGATCCCCCCGATGTTCACGAAGGCGGTGATGGGGTTGGCGTAGCCCTTGCGCCGCGCCACGTAGCAGTACGAGCACGCCATCGCGCAGCCGTTGGCCTGGGAGGGGGCGATAAAGTCGCAGCTTCGGTAGAACGGCCGAACCTGGAGGCCCTTCTTCGCCCCGAGCACTAGGACGGTCTTCTTCGTCCTGTTCCACTCCCCCACGCCGCCCTCGTCCCCGTGAAGCTCGGGGATGTTCCAGTGGGACGGCACCTCGACGCGCTCGGCGTCGGGGAAGCGCGCCAGGATCTCACACCCCCGCTCGTAGGCGGCGACGTCCGGCTCGTGGTAGATCTTCTCGATCCTGAGCAAACCTCCCGCGACCGTGGCACGGTCTCCGGGCACGGGCTGCCGCAACGCTGCTCTCTCTTCCATGCTTGCAGTCTAAGCTACGGGGCCGCGAGCGACCGTGATACGCGACACGGAACCCGGGCGTTTCGCTCGCGTTTATCGGGGATTGCGGCCCCGGCGCCTTCCTGACGAGATCATAACTCCGCCCAGCGGCGCACGGTCTCGTGGTAGGGCGACCATGCTTCCCACACGGCCCTCGCCCACTCGCGCACGCGCTCGGCGTGCTCCTCGGGGCCGTCGGCGCCGAGGACGTAGAGGATCGTCGGTCCGCCGGGGAGGTCCGGGGGGTCCAGCCAGAAGACGCCCATCTCCCCCTCCTTCGCGAGAGAGGACACCCGCTTATGGACGGCGTAGAGCTCCTCGGGGCTCAAGTCACGCTCCATCTGGAGGGAGAGGCCGACGAGGTGTACGGCGACGGAGCGGATCGCCTGCGGCGACGGCTCCCCGGGGTGCTGGGCGCAGTACGCGTCCACCGTCAGCCCGTGAACGCGAGCGTACCGGAAGTCGCCGTACTCCTTCCCCGAGACCTCCCCGAAAGCGGCCCAGCAGCCCGGCGAGGCCCCGATGTAGCGGTGGACCGGCCCCGTCATGTCGGGCACGAGGGCGCCGCACCCCGGGCACGGCCGCAGGTTCCGGTTCAACCTCTCACCTCCATCTAGATGTCCTCCGGACGAGCCGTGGGCACGTCCGTTGCGACGGTATTTGTTTTCCCCGCGCGGGCCATCGCGCTACAGGTATCGTGCCCCGTCGACGATCTCGCGCCACGGCACGTACGTCGCCTCCGCGGCGGTACTCCCGGTCCGGTCGAGGTACTCCCGCACGATCCGGTAGCCCATCGCGTAGCCGGCGAAGTCCGGCAACCCACGCGGTACGTAGCCGAACCGCGACGCCGCCCAGTCCCCGAATACGTAACCGCGGATCTCGTCGAAGCCCGAGACCTCCAGGGCGTCGCGGAACACCGGTCGCGCCTCCTCCAGCTCCCCCTCCGAGAGGGCGTTCGGCCAGGGACCGAGCAGCTCCTCCCCGACGGCCTCCGCCGCAAAGGCCTCGGCGAGGCCCTCGAGCACGACGTACTGGCCGACCGTCGTCCCCTGCGTCCAGGGCTCGAAGGCGAGGCGGACGTTGTGGTGCAGCTCGTGGACGGAGATGGAGGGCAGGCGGGGCAGGTTGTAGCCGTCGGGCCAGACGAGCACCGCGGCGTAGCCCATCATGCCGCCGAAACCCGTGTAGCCGCGGTTGCGCTCCGTAAGGTCCCGCAGGCGCGGGTCCGCGAGCGCCAGCGAGAACGCGACGCTCTCGACGGACACCCCGTGTTCCTCGGGGGCCAGCGCCCTGGCCGCCTCCTCGAGAGCGGCCACGCAGGCGCCCGGGGACCCCGCATCTCGCAGCTTCGCGAGCGCGTCGAGCCCCTCCCCGGCGTCCCCGCCCGGACCGTAGAAACCCAGCAGGGCGGTGCCGGAAGGCGCGTCGTCTCCCCCGGCCGCTCCCCCCGGCATATACCGCATCATGGGCTCCCAGAACCGCCTCAGGGGCTCGTCCACGCGCTGGCGGTAGACCTCCTCGCGGGTCCCTTCCGGCGCCCGCAGCGCGGCCTCCTGGCCCGAGAGCACGTCTATGGCTTCGATCCTCATATCATCCTCCCTCTTCGCTCCGCCGTCCGCCCGGCGCATCCTGGCCGTGGACGACCCTTCGGGGAGATCGTAGAGTCTCCGGTAGCGGGAGAGTCAAGCGGGAGGACGCGATGGACGGAAAAAAGACGGGCCGTACGAGATAGGCAGGGTCTCGCGCCCGAGCGGCGTGCCCGTCAACACCATCCGCCGTTACTCGGACGCGACGGTGAGCTCCGGGCCCGAGCGCTACCGGTAGCTTGCCGGCATCCTCAAGGGTCGGCAGGAGAGGCCGCCGCACGGCGAGGCGTACCGGCGGCTGATGCCGGGCCTGCGGCGGCGGATGGACGGGGGACGCGAAGAGCGGGACGCCCGGGCGGCGGGCCGAAAGCGCGGCGGCTACGGCCCGTACGAACCGTCCCGCAACTCGTCGAAGACCGTGGGGGCCGAGGGCGCCCAACCCAGGGTTCGGCGGGCTCTCTCCGAGGAGAGCCGCTGATCCAGGGCGAGGGCGTCGGCGTAGTCCCCGAGCTCCTCCCGCGCCTCGTCGAGGGGCCAGGGCTCGGCACGGTCGCTCGCGCCCGCGGCCCTGCTCGCTGCGGCGGCGACGTCGCGGGCCGCGTGCGGTCCGTCCCCGGCCGCGACGAGCAGCGTCCCGCCCACGAGCTCCGAGGCGAGCAGCAGCGCGTACAGGTCCCCGAGGTCGTCGCGGTGCACGAGCGTCCAGGAGGGCTCGCCCCCCGGCGGCGCCACGAACCTGCCGGCGCCCCGCTCCCTCGCCCACCCGACGAGCTCGTCGACCACCCCGCCGCCCGCGCCATAGACCAGCGCCGGCCGGACCACGAAGGCGCGCACCCCGCGCGAACGGGCCCCGAGCACCTCCCGCTCGACCGGGGGGCGCCAGGCGAGCATCGGTGTGGGGTCTATGGGGGTCTCCTCGTCGGCGAGCTCCACCCCCTCCGGCGTGTCCCCCATCACCCAGGCCCCGCTCGTGTAGACGAACGTCCGGCCCGTGCCTTCGAGGGCCCTCAGGATCGCCCCGACGGCCGTCCGGTCCGCCGCCTCGGCGTCCGGACCGTGCGTCGTCGCGGCGTGTACCACGGCTTCCGCGTCGCGAGCGGCTCCCTCGATGCTTCCGGCGTCCGTCACGTCCCCCATCACCACGGAGACGCCCCTGTCCGCGAGCTCTCGGGCCGAGCCCTCCGAACGCGCGAGCCCCGAGACGGCGTGGCCCGCCGCGAGGAGGGCGTCGACCACGGCCGAGCCCACGTACCCCGTCGCCCCCGTCACCAGAACCTTCATCATCCTCCTTGCTCGCCGTTCGCGTGGCAAGTTTATCCGCGTTGTCCTATCCGGGATGGAGGATAGAATTACTGTCAGGGGTAGCAATGTCGGGTAGTCTCCGACGGGTTCGCTCCGTGCAACGGATTTCGTATTTCTCGAAAGCGGCGGTTTCTTGAAGACTTTTTACAGGCTGATGTCGTTTACGGGCGGGCGACGGTACCTGCTGGTGCTCGGCTTCGTCTGCGCGTTCGGGGTGACGGTGGCGGGGATCGCCATCCCCTGGTTTGTCGGCGACGCCATAGATCGCGCGTTCCCGCCGAACGGTCCGGATAGGCCGGATCTCCTGTGGCCGCTGGCCCTCGCGATCCTCGGGCTCTCCGTCCTCCGGTTCCTGTTCGGGTTCGGGCGGCGATACTCGACAAACTACCTCGGGCACGTCGTGGAGTATCGCCTTCGCAGGGCGCTCTTCGAGAAGATGCTCTCCCTGCACCACGGCTTCTACGATCGGGCCTCGACCGGGGAGCTGGTCTCTAGGGCGACGAACGATCTGCGCGTGGTGCGCTTCTTTGTCGGCTGGGGGATGTTCCAGCTCTTTATAAGCGTGCTCACGCTCGCCGTGGTCTCGGTGGCGCTGTTGTACGTCAACTGGAGCCTGGCGCTCATCGTCCTCAGCCCGATGCCGCTGCTCGCGTTCGCGGCCTGGCGGTTCGCGGCGAAGGTACACCCGATCTTCCGCTCCGTGCAGCAGAAGCTCGCCGACGTGACGACGTCCGTCCAGGAGAACGTCTCCGGCATCCGCGTCGTCAAGTCCTTCTCCCGAGAGCCCTTCGAGAAGGACCAGTTCGGAGGAAGGGCCGAGGGCGTCCTCAACGAGACGATGGCGGCGAGAGGCTTGCGGGCCTTCTACATCCCGGGGATGAGCTTTATACCCGCGACCTCCATCGCGATCCTGATCCTCTTCGGCGGCCGGGCCGTCGTCGAGGGGTCGCTGACCATCGGCCAGTTCACGCTCTTCCAGCTCTACCTCATGCAGCTCGTCTGGCCGATGCAGGGCTTCGGGATGGTCATCGACCAGGGCCAGAGGGCGCTGGCCTCGTGCGAGCGGGTCTTCAAGATCCTGGACTCCGAGCCCGACGTGCGCTCCCCCGAGGACCCGGCGCCGTTCCCCTCCGAGACCCCCGGTGTGGAGCTCAGGGGCGTCACCTTCTCCTACGCGGACGAGGGCGACCCCGTCCTGAAGGGCCTGGACCTCGCGGTCGAGGGGGGCGAGGCGATCGCCGTCGTCGGGGCGACGGGGAGCGGCAAGTCCACCCTGCTCTCGCTTATAGCGCGCTTCTACGACCCCGAGGAGGGCGTCGTGAGGGTCGGCGGGACGGATGCCCGCAGGCTGGACCTCGGCGAGCTCCGGCGGAACGTCGGCATGGTGCCGCAGGAGACGTTCCTGTTCTCGGAGAGTGTCCGGGACAACATCACCTTCGGCAATCCGGACGCCACGCAGGAGGAGATCGAGCGGGCGGCGAGGATCGCGGGCATCCACGAACAGATCCGGGCCTTCCCTAAGGGCTACGAGACCATGGTCGGCGAGTGGGGCATCACCCTCTCCGGCGGCCAGAAGCAGCGCGTCGCCATCGCCCGCGCCCTCGTCAAGGACCCGAAGGTGCTGCTGCTGGACGACGCGACCTCCTCGGTCGACGCCGAGACGGAGAAGTCCATCCAGGAGGCGCTGCAGGGGACGCTCGAGGAGTCCCGGGGCCGCACGACGTTTATCGTGGCGCACCGGCTCTCGACGATCCTGCTCGCCGACAGGATCGCCGTCCTCGAGGACGGCCGCATCGTAGAGGCCGGCACCCACGAGGAGCTCCTCGAGAGACGGGGCCGCTACCACGCGATGTACGGCGAAGAGGGCCGGATGGAGAGGGTCTCGGCGTGAGGCGCTTCAAGGGCTACCTGCTCGGCTTCCCGCTCCTGAGGCTCTTCACGTTCGCCGCCCCCTACAAGTGGCGGATGCTGGGCCTCGGGCTCGTCACGGTGCTCGCGACGGCGGCGAGCCTCGCGGAGCCCCTGATCATCGGTCGCGCCATCGACGGGGGGCTCGTCCCCGGCGACCTCTCGGTGGTCTACCTCATGGTCGGGCTGTACGTCTTCGTCAACGTGGCGACCTGGGTCTTGTCGTACGTTCAGACCCTCGGGATGGGGTGGGTCGGGCAGCACATGATCCTGGACCTCAGAAACGCCCTCTTCGGGCACCTGCAGTCCCTGAGCCTACAGTACTACTCCGAGCAGAAGGCCGGCTGGATCATCTCCCGCCTCACGAACGACATCGAGAACTTCAACACCCTCCTCAACGACGGCGTCCAGAACCTCGTCAAGAACGGTTTGACGCTCATCGGCGTCTTCGTCGCCATCTTCTTCGTCGACTGGCGCCTGGCGCTCGCGACCACGACCATCCTCCCCGTCATGGTCCTGATCACCGCCGTCTTCCGGGTGCAGAGCTGGAAGGCGTACCGGGCGGCGCGCGAGGCGGTCGCAGAGGTGATCTCGCACCTCCAGGAGAACGTCTCCGGGATGCGCGTCGTCCAGGCCTTCACCCGCGAGCGGACGAGCGGGGCCGGCTTCGACGAGCGGAACCTAAACTACCGCCGCGCGAACGCCCGCGCCTCCCTCCAGAGCGCCCTGTACTTCCCCGGCGTCGAGCTTCTGGGCTCGATAGGCCTCGCGGTCGTCCTCCTCTACGGCGGCTACCGCGTCGTCGCCGGCGAGCTGACGGTCGGCGCCCTCGTCGCCTTTATCGGGCTCCTGAACATGTTCTTCCAGCCCATCCAGCAGCTCTCCCAGCTCTACAGCGACCTCCAGAGCACGCTGGCCTCCCTCGAGAAGGTCTTCGCCGTCCTCGACACGGAGCCCGACCGGGCCGACCGCCCGACGGAGAGGGAGCTGGAGACCCTGCGGGGCGACGTGGAGTTCGACCACGTCGCGTTCGCCTACGGCGAGGACAGGATCATGGAAGACGTCAGCTTCCACATCCGTCCGGGCGAGACCCTCGCCATCGTCGGCGAGACGGGCGCGGGCAAGAGCACGATCGTCAAGCTCCTCAGCCGCTTCTACGACCCGACGGAGGGCAGGATCCTCGTGGACGGCGAGGACCTGAGCGAGGTTCGAGGCTCCTCCCTGCGCAGGCACATGGGCGTCGTCCTCCAGGACACGTTCCTGTTCACCGGCACGATAGAGGAGAACATCCGCTACGGCAGGCCCGGCGCCACCCACGAGGACATCGTCCGCGCGGCCTCGACCGTCGGCGCCGACGACTTTATCCGGCGCTTCCCCGAGGGCTACGAGACGCAGGTAAGGGAGCGCGGCGGCCGTCTCTCCGTCGGCGAGCGCCAGCTTATAGCCTTCGCCCGCGCCCTCCTCGCCGACCCCGAGCTGCTCGTCCTCGACGAGGCCACGAGCAGCGTCGACCTCGCCACCGAGGCCCGGATAGAGAAGGCCCTCGACGGCCTGCTTGAGGGCCGGACGAGCGTCGTGATCGCGCACCGCCTCTCGACCGTCCGCCGCGCCGACCGCATCCTCGTCCTCGGCCGGGGCCACGTCATAGAAGAAGGCACCCACGACGAGCTCCTCGCCCGCCCCTCCGCCTACCGCCGCCTCTACGAGTCGCAGTTCGCCGCCTAGAGGGACGCGCGTCCCGCCGTGATCGTTGCGGGATCACGGCGGGAGCCCCCGCGGGTCCTCCTACACGATGGAGGCCACGACGGCGAGGGAGACCGAGATCTGCGCCGCGGCCGTTACGAGGGAGGCCGGGTGGAACGGCACCTCGCAGACCACGTCGCCGAGCTTGCCGGGGGTGGCGAGGTCGATGAGGACGAAGGAGGCGGCCTGCAGCAAGACGCCGAGGAGGCCGAAGGCCATTGTGTAGAGAAACGCGGCCCCGAACCCCGCCTCGCCGTTCGTCCAGATCGCGGTAAACACGATGATGCCCTGCCCGAGAAACCCCGTCGCGAGGACGATCGCGGCGTTGACGGAGCGCTCCGTCCAGATGTGCCGCGCGAGCCGCCCCGGCGTGAGTACGTCCAGGGCGGCGAAGCCGACGACCAGGAGGACGACGCCCAGGAGGGCGTAAGCGGCGGCGTACACGATGCTTGCGATCATGGCTCTCCTCCGTTCGTGTTGCGGGGCTCTCCCCCGTCCTCCGCCAGCCACCGGGCGACCTGCTCGGGGGTGGATCGGGGCGCGTCCATGTAGTGCGGCACGAACCTCGCGTCCGTGTCGGTGACGAGGCGATCCGACTCGCGGATACCGAGCCCCGCCGCGTGCCCGCCCACGATCCAGGTGCCCACGACGGGGTGGCTGCCGTCGAAGTCGGGCAGGTCGACGAAACGCTGGAAGACGTACTCCTGTGCTGTGGCGTGTCGCTCCGGGCGGGCCTCCACCTCGGCGCCGTCGCGGACGACGCGGATGCCCGACCCCTCCCACCCGAACATCGGCTTGGCCACGTAGCTGTCCATGCGGCCCGGACCGTCGAAGTAGGCGGGCAGGAGGTTCTCGTGGCCGGGGAACATCTCCCACAGGACGGGCAGGAGCGCCTTGGAGCCGAGCAGGACCTTCCAGATCGGCTCGATCCAGGTCGTGAGGGAGCCATCGAGGACGTGGCGCCCGAAGTCCTCCCTCAGCATCCACTCCCAGGGGTACATCTTGAAGCAGGTCCTTATGGGGAGCCCGGCGGTGTCCACAAAGGTCTCCCTCTCGTGGTGCCAGCCGATCTCCTCCATGGTGATGCCGAGGTCGATCAAACCCGCCTCTCGCGCCGTGTCCCTGAGGTAAGCGACCGTCGCCCAGTCCTCGTTCGGCTCCCTGGCGCCCACCGCGAAGTGGACCACGCTACCCGGGATGCGCGGCGCCGCCCTCTTCCAGGCCTGGACGAGCCGCTCGTGCAGCATGTTCCACTGGTCGCGGTCGGGGGCTACGTCCTCCAGCCAGTACCACTGCGTGACGGCCGCCTCCACGAGCCCGGCCGGCGTGTCGGCGTTGTACTCCAGAAGCTTGGCGGGTCCGAGAGACCTCTCGCCGTACGCGAGGTCGAACCTGCCGTAGAGCGTCAAGGGGTCCGGCTCCGACAACCCCGCTCGCACGAGCCCCGCCGCGGCCCGCGGCAGCCCCAGGCGGGCCATGATCTCCTGGTCGTCGAGCATGCGCCGCGCGGCCTCAAGCGACATCGCGTGCAGCTCCTCGGTCACCCCCTCCAGGTACTCGACCTCCTCCTCGGAGAGCTCGTACGCCGCGGCCTCGTGCCAGTACGGCCGCGCGCCGCCGTCCTCGGCCCGATCGACGGCGTACGTCAGCCCCTGCCCCTCCACGATCTCGAGCCAGCCCTCCCGCGGCCGGGCGTCGTGCCTGCGCACGAGGCCCTCAGCCCCCGAAGCTGCCGGACTCGCCGCCGAACCCGCCCCGGCTGACGACGCCTCCGTCGCGCGGCACCCCGCCCCGGAAGGCCTGCTCGCCCGCCGGCGGGGTGAAGGTGCCCCCGCTCACCCGCTGCCCCACGGCGAGCGCCCGGGAGCCTATGGGCAGGTAGTACCAGGCGAAGCCGCTGGTCCCGTCGCAAACGTCGTCGTCGACGCGCTGCTGCGTGTCCTCGTCCACGCACACGGCCCCGTAGCCATCGTCATCCCCGGAGTACTGCCCCTGCGAGTACTGCCCCTCCGAGCTCGAGCACCCGAAGAGGGTCGTGGCGAGGACGGCGGTTATCCCCAGGCTGACCGACGCCGAGCGGCGCCGCGCCTTCCTGGGGGCTGCGCCTGCGACGCCGTAGCCCTCATCGGCATCACCGCTTCGTCCCGTCTGCCGCGTCGTCAATGGTGCCCCCACTCCGGTCGGGCTTCGTCTCGTCTACTGTACAGGTACGGCCCGACAGGGGCTTCCGTTTCGCATCCGGGCCGGTCGAGCATCGCGCCGCACAACTCGACGGGCTACGTGGCACGGTCGGAGACGCGCAGGCGCGAGCTAGCCCGCGGCAGACACTCGACGAGGATCCTGTGGAGCGCCTCTGAAGCGCGTATCCGAGGGGGCTAGTGAACCTCTGCTTCGATGTGGCGAGCCTTTCGGGAGGTGAAGGGCCGGGGCGTCGATCTCCGGCCCTTCGCCCGGGACCGGGGTGCTCTCAAGCTACCTGGTTGCGCACCGCCGCGTCGTAGATCGCCGTCTCGAAGTCCATGTATCCGGTGAACGAGACCGGGTCGGCGAACGGGAAGATCTGCGTCGCCCAGAAGCCCCCGAGGCCGTTCTTGCGGTCGATCCAGTAGTACAGGTTGGCGAGACCGGCCCAGCCAAGTTCTCCCGCCGGGCGGCCCGTGGGGGCGTCCTCGTCGTTGATCATGAACGTGTAGGCCCACGACTTCGGCATCCCCGGGAAGAACTCCGCGTCGTTGGTGAGGTTCGGGATCACGCCGGGGAGGCCCTTGATCTTCATCTCCCCGAGCCCGTTCCGGGCCATGCGCTCGACGGTCTCCGGCTCGAGCACCCGCCCGTGCTCGCCGGCCCCGTCGTTGAGGACCATGCGTATGAACTTCATGTAGTCCCCGACGGTGGCGTAGAGCCCGTGCCCGCCCATGTGCTGCTCGGGCTCCTGCGGCAGCTCGAAACCGGAGAGCGGGACGAGCGCCCCGTCGTCGCCGCGCTGGTGGATCGTCGCGCGGCGCTCGCGCATGGAGGGCGTCATCGTGAACGCGGTGTCGTTCATGCCGAGCGGCTCGAAGACGCGCTCCCGCATCACCTCGCCCAGCCGCTTGCCGCGAGCCCCCTCGACGACCTTGCCGACCCAGTCGATGTTGCTGCCGTACTCCCACCGTTCGCCCGGGTCGAAGAGCAGGACCGAGTTCAGCGACGCCATGGTCGCCGTGACGACGCTCGGGACGCCCCTGGCCTCCCCGTACTTCACGAGGTCGTGGTTGAAGAAGTCGTAGCCGAAGCCGGCGGTGTGCAGCATAAGCTGGCCCACGGTTACGTCGGAGCTCGGCGGGCGGACGCGCGGCTCGCCGGAGCCGTCGAAGCCCTCCAGCACCCCGATCTCGGCGATCTCGGGCGCGTACTCCCTGGCGGGATCGTCGAGGCCGAGCACGCCCTCCTCGACGAGCTGCATCACCGTCACGCCCGTCACGGCCTTCGTACACGAGAAGATGGCGAACACGGTATCCGCGGTCATCGGCCCGCCCCCGCCGACCTCGCGCTCTCCTGCGGCGCCCTCGTAGAAGTTACCCCCGCGGTCGGTCGCCATCGCGACCACGCCGGGCACCCCGTTCTCGCGCTCGGCGACCCCGCGCAGCACGCGGTCCGCGCCTTCCTTCACAGCCTCCGTCATGGCATCCCTTTCCCTGAGTAGCCAGGCTCCTTGGTGAAGGCATGATGATACTGTCGTATCAGATTCCCGGTCAAACCCCGCGAAGGCGGGCGTGCTGCGGGGACGCTGGCCTACGCGACGCGGGGCGGGCCCTGGGCGATGCGGCGGCGGAGGTCGTCGGGCTCGTTCGGGGGCGACCAGGGGGCTTCGATCCACCACGTCGCCCCAGCCTCCGAGAGCGGACGCACGGCGGAGGCCGCCCGGTCCGGGTCGTCCCCCGGCGTCTCCCCCTCGCACACGATCTCGAAGGGGGTATCCTGCGACCGGTTCTCCCCGACGTAGGCCATCATCTCCCGGACGTCCTGCGGCGTCAGGCCCGGCTCCTCCGCGCTCCCGCCCACCTTGGCCGCGAGCAGGCCGTCGTAGCGGAGCGCGCGGTCCATGGACTTCCGGCTCGGCCAGGCGGCGACGGGCCAGATCGGGACGCGCGGCCTCTGCACCGGGGGCGGGCGGAAGATCATCTCCTCTATCCTGTAGTGCTCCCCCTCGAAGGAGAAGGGCTCGCCGCTCCACAACCCGGTCAGTATCCGGAGGCTCTCGTCCAGCCGTCCCGCGCGAACCTTCCGATCGGTCGGTTCCCCGACCTTCGCGAAGCCGCCGTCGTCGAGGGCGCCGAGGCCCACCGGCATGACGAGCCGGCCCCCGGAGAGGTGGTCGAGGGTCGCGGCCTCGCGGGCGAGCTTCCACGGGCGGCGACGGGCGGGGGGCGTCAGGATCGCGCCCAGCCGCACGCGTTCCGTCTCCATCGCCATCGTGGCCATGACGACCCAGGGGTCGTAGATCTCCATCCCCTCCCCGACCGAGATGGCGTCCCAGTAGAAGACCCCGTCCCAGCCGGCCTCCTCCGCCTCCCCGGCGAGCCTCGCGACCGTGCGTGGATCTCCCGACGTTACGATAAACCCGTACCTCATGGCCTCCTCCTGACCCCGGGTGCCGCATTCTCGCCATGCATGACGACTTTTGCCTTTGCCGAGATAACATAACCCCGAGAACCGACTTTTCATCACCCTTCGGGAGGAGAAACGCGTGCGGCAGAGGTGGAACATCGCGAGACCCCTTCGAGCGGCGCCGGCGCCGGTCCTCTTGCTGGCGCTCGTCCTCCTGCTCGCCCCCGGGGGCCGCGGCGCAGGAAGAGGGGCCCCGACGGTGGTGGCGCCCCCCGAAATAGAGGCCGGGGCCTGGGCGCTGGTCGACCGCGAGACGGGGCTCCTACTCGCCGGCGAGAACCCGGACGAGGGACTCCCCGTCGCGTCGATGACGAAGGTCATGTCGGCGCTCGTGGCGCTCAGGGAGGTGGAGGCTGGTGAGGCGAGCCTCGACGACGAGGTCACGGTCTCCGAGGACGCCGAGTCCTACGTGGGGCTCGTCTACAGCAATGTGGGCCTAATCTCCGGCGAGACCGTGACGCTCGGGGACCTCCTGGTAGCGACGCTGGTCCCCTCGGGCACCGACGCCGTCTACGCCCTCGCCGAGCACCTGGGGGACGGGAGCACGGAGGCGTTCGTCGCCCGCATGAACGAGGAGGCCCAGGCGCTCGGGCTGCGGGAGACCCGTTTCGAGAGCCCCGCCGGGCTCGACACCCCCGAGAACTTCGCGAGCGCGAGGGACATGGCCGAGATCTGCCGCGAGGCGCTGGCGTACCCCGAGTTCGCCGAGATCGTGGGCCAGGCCACGGCCACGATCGGCACGAACAACCGCGAGATCGAGATCGTCAACACAAACCAACTCCTCAGCACCTACGAGCCCGCGACGGGCATCAAGACCGGCACCTCCCCGGAGTCCGGCCCCTCCCTCGCCGCCTCGGCCGAGAGCGACGGCGAGTCGTACATCGCGATCGTGCTGGACGCCGCGAGCGAGGACGGCGCCCCCGGCGACCGCTTCGAGGACGCCCAGGCGATCCTGGAGCACGGCTTCGGCCGCTACGACCGCGAGGCGCTCGTCGCCCGCGACGAGCCCTACGAGGAGCTACCCCTCCCCTACCGCAGGGGCGAGTCCGTCGAGCTCGTCGCCACGGAGGACGTCTCGGGCCCGGTAGACGCGGCCACGGAGGTCGAGCGCCGGGTGACGGCGGACGAGCCGCCCCCCTCGGCACGCGCCGGCCAGGAGCTCGGCGAGGTCGAGGTCCTGATCGGGGGGCAGAGCGTGGGCCGCAGCCCCCTCGTCGCCCGGCAGGGCTACGAGGAGGCCTCCATCTGGCAGAGGGTGAGGTACACGGTAGGCGGGCTCTTCCAGTAGCCGAGGACGCCTGACCCGAACATCACCGTTCGCGACGGGCCGCGCCCGGCCGCGCCTCTCAGCCCCCCGAGGCGTACCTCCTCGAGGTTCCCCCCTTACGGCTGGTCGCGCCTGCCGACCTCGGCCGGGGGGCTCGTCGCCTCGACGGCGGTGAAGGGCTCGAGGATGTTGTAGGTGTGGGAGGCGCCTCTGGGCACCGTCCACGAGTCGCCGGGGGCCAGGGGGATCGTCTCGCCTCCCAGCCGCAGCTCGGCCCTCCCCGAGAGGACGTACCCGACCGTCTCGTACTCGCGGGCGGCCTCGGGCTTCGGCTCCCCGGGCTGCTCGTTCTCCCAGAGGCGCATCGAGACCGACTCCCCGGAGGCCAGGTACCGCTGCCCCATCTCGCCCCGGGAAGCCCCCTCGTCGTTCACCTTGTCGACGTTCTCGGACATCACGACTCCTATACGACTTTTGCGTTTCGTCCCCTGACCTACCCGAGCGCCGCGATGCTTACTCACCCGCCATCAGGGGGAAGCCGATCGCTTATCGGAGGTCCTCCAGCGGCAGGTCGAAGATGGTTTCGACCTTCGTGTAGTTTCCGGCGAGGCGGCCTAAGGGGTCGAGGCCGGCGACGTCGATGCGCCCGGTATCCTCGTAGAGATCGTCGCGGATGTGGAAGCGGACCATCCTGCCCAGGACGAGGTTGTCGGTCCCGATGGGGAGCACGCGATCTAACGTGCACTCCATGCTCACGGCGGCCTCGCCGACCCTGGGAACCTCCACGGCCTCGCACGGCGCCGCGGTGAGCCCCGCGGCCTCGAACTCGTCGGTCCTGGGCGGGTGCGCCTTCGAGGACTCGTGCATGGCGTTGGAGAGGGCGAGGGAGACGACGTTGACCACGAACTCTCCCGTCTCCTCGACGTTGCGCAGGGTGTCCTTGGGGAAGGGCTCGCCGCTCGGGCGCTCGCCGACGCTGACGCACAGGGTCGGGGGTTGCGGGAGGCGACGTTGAAGAAGCTGTAGGGGCGAGGTTCGGGATGCCCTCGGGGCTCAGCGTCGAGACCCAGGCGATCGGGCGCGGCACGATCGCGCCTATGAGCAGTTTGTAGACGCTCTGTGGATCCAGCCCCGACGGGTCTACGATCAAAAGCCTACCCCCCCTCCGGTAACGATCCCCGAATTCTACGGGCGGCCGCGGCCCGCTACAGGTAGCTCTTCAGCAGGAGGTAGGGCACGGCGCAGGCCACGAGGATGACCTCCGCGTCCTGGCCGTCGAGCGCCGAGAGCTTGTGCGGGTTGTCCGCGTCGAAGTGGGCCGCGTCGCCGGGACCGAGCACGAGCTCCTCGTCCCCGAGCTCCAGGCAGAGCCTCCCGGAGAGGACGTACAGCCACTGCTCCCCCTCGTGCTGGTACAGCGTGTCCCCCGCCCGCTCGGCCGGGACCACGATCCTCAAGGGCCGCAAGTTGAAGGTCATGCTGCCGTTGGAGAGCTTCGAGTAGAGCAGCCCGTTGCCGCGCTGGAAGCCGTCCTCGTCCGCCCGCACGACGGCGAGGTTCTGCGGGTCCTGCTCGGGCTCGAAGAGGGCCGAGAAGGAGACGCCGTACGCCCTGGATATCCCGAAGAGGGCAGTGAGGGAGGGCTGGCGCTCCCCGCTCTCCAACCTGGAGAGGTACGCCTTCGAGAGCCCGGTCCGCTCGGCGAGGTCCTCCAGCCGCCAGCCGCGCTCCCTGCGCAAACCCCGCAGCCGCGTCCCTATCGTCGCCAGATCCATCCCCAACCCGTCGCTAAACTCGCCGTTCATGACCCGGAGTGTACCGCCGAAGACCACCCTGCGTGATCCCGACCACAAAGTTGCAACCAGGGCAACACTTGTGCCCCAAAGGCAAAAAAAGAGGCCCGAACGGCGTGATTTCGCGTCCGTATTGCCTGTTTGACAAAATAGGGCCGGGGGTACAGGGTGATGGCGTGTCCGAGAGTGGCGCGTTGGAGGTCTCCGTGGCGGAGCGCCCTCCACGAGGTTTCGGGGCCCGGCGAGGGTCCGACAGTTGCAGGGCGGCGAGAAAGGAACGTATGTTTCTACGCATAGACAAGCTGCAGATAGAGCTTCCGAGGCCCACGCAGGCGGATCCGGAGTCGGCCGGTATCGTCCAGGAGCTTCTGGGCGGGAAGTTCGGCGAGATGTCGACGCTCATGAACTACACGTACCAGTCGTTCAACATGCGCGGCAAGAGCAAGGTGCGGCCCTACTACGACCTCGTCGCCAACATCGCGGCCGAGGAGCTCGGGCACATCGAGCTCGTCGCCAACACCATCAACCTGCTGCTCGACCAGACCGAGGCTTCGACCGACGGCGTCACGCCGCCGTTGAACTTCAGCGGGATGACCGGCAACCCCAACCACTTCATGAACTTCGGCCTGGGCGCGATTCCGGCCGGGGCCGACGGCAAGGCGTGGACGGGCGAGAACGTCTTCAACTCCGGCAACCTCAAACTGGACCTCTTGCACAACTTCTTCCTCGAGTCCGGCGCCCGGATGGGCAAGATCCGGACCTACGAGGCCACCCAGAACCCGGTGGCGCGCAAGATGATCGGCTACCTCATCGTGCGTGGCGGCGTGCATCAGGAGGCCTACGCCAAGGCGCTCTCCGACCTCTCCGGCGTGGACGTCACGAAGCTGTTGCCGGTGCCGGAGATCGACAGCAACAACTACCCGGACGCCAGGGAGTTCATGGACAAGGGCTTCCACAAGATCCTGTACCGCTTCAGCCCGGAAGATTACAAGGAGATCGGCCAGATCTGGAACGGCATCTCCGCGATCGACGGCTCCGAGCGCGAGGTCCAGGACGGCCCGCCGGAGGGCGGCGAGGTGCCCGACCTCAACCCGGCCCCGCCGCTGTTCGCCCCCGGCGTCAACGCCGAGGACATCGCCGAGATCGCCAAGCGGCTCTAGCCGAGAAGCATCTTCGCGAGGAGAAGGGGGTCGGTGCCTTCGGGCGCCGGCCCCCTTCTCGTGCGTCTAGCCGTCGTCGAGGCCGAGGATGGCGGCGTAGAGGTCGAGGCGGTTCACGATGCCGACGACCCTGCCCCCTTCGGTGACGACGACGGACGAGACGCCATCGTGGACCATCTTGTGGGCGGCCACGATCTCGCTCTTGCCGACGTCGATCTGGGAGACCTTACGCGTCATGACCTCGCTCACGGGCCTGTCGGCGGACTCGGTGAAGTAGTGGACCCAGGCGTCCGCGCCCTCGCTGATAAAAGAGACGTCGTCCATCGTCGCGAAGTACTTCGGCAGCGCGGAGGCCAGGAGGTGGCCGTCGGTGACGAAGCCGGCGAGGGTCCCGTCGCTCTCGACCACCGGGACACCGGGGACGTTGTTCTCGAGCAGAACCTCCAAAGCCTCCCGCTCGGTCGCGTCGGGGGCGATCGTGACCGCAGGATGCATGATCTCCTTAAGCTTTATGTCCCTTCCGCTGCCCCGGCGGGACGCTCCTTCACCGCTGCTCACGAGAACCTCCTGGTATACGCACGGAGGATTATATAATCGCGCGAACGTCTAGGCCGTGGAGGGAGTTGGTCTTATGGAGGCGGTCTTCGCCGTGGCGCTCTTCGTCGTGGTGCTGGTGCTCGTCGGCACGGAGGTCGTTAACCGCACCGTCGCCGCCCTCCTCGGAGCGGCCGTCGTCATCTCGTTCGGCATCGTCGAGCAGAGCGAGGCGGCGACGGAGTTTATCGACTGGAACACGATAGGGCTCCTGGCCGGGATGATGGTCATCGTCGCCGTCCTCGACAAGACCGGGCTCTTCGAGTACCTCGCCATAAAGAGCGCCCGCTGGGGGAAGGCGAGGCCCGGACGGATACTGATCCTGCTCGCCGTCGTCACGGCGGTGCTCTCGGCGTTCCTGGACAACGTCACGACGGTCATCCTGATGGTGCCGGTGACTTTTCTGATCGCCGACGCCCTGGGCGTCTCGCCGCTACCGTTCATGCTCACGCAGGTCATCGCCTCGAACATCGGTGGGGCCGCGACCCTCATCGGGGACCCGCCGAACATCCTGATCGGGAGCGCCGCCGGGCTCACCTTCGCCGACTTCGTCTTCAACCTCGCGCCGGTCGTCGTGCTCACCCTGCCCTTCGTCCTCCTCTACCTGTACCTGGTCTTCAGGAGGGAGCTCAAGGCGAGCGAGGCGTCGGAGGAGACCGTCATGGGCCTCGACGCCCGCGGCGCCATCCGCGACCCCGTGCTGCTCAGGAAGTGCCTGATCGTGCTCGGGGCCGTGATCCTGGGCTTCTTTCTGCACGGCACGCTGCACCTGGAGGCGGCGACCATCGCCCTCTTCGGGGCCGCCGTCCTCCTGCTCTACGCGCGCAGCAACGTCGAGGAGGTGCTGCGCGAGGTCGAGTGGCCGACCCTGTTCTTCTTTGTCGGGCTCTTCGTCCTCGTCGGGGGCCTCGAGGCGACCGGCGTGGTGGGGGGCATCGCGGAGATGCTCACAGCCTTCGACGCCACGAGCGCGACCGCGGCGGTGGTGATCCTGTGGGGGAGCGGCATCGCCAGCGGGGTCATAGACAACATCCCGTTCACGGCGACCATGATCCCGGTCCTCCAGGAGCTCGGCGAGAGCGAGGGGCTCACCGAGGCCCAGATCCGCCCGCTGTGGTGGTCGCTGGCCCTCGGCGCCGACTTCGGCGGGAACGCGACGCTGATCGCGGCCTCGGCGAACGTCGTGGTGGCGGGCATGAGCGAGCGTGCCGGGCAGCGGATATCGTTCGTCAAGTTCCTCGTCTACGGCATCCCCGTAACCCTGATCTCGCTCGTCATCGCTACCGTTTACGTGCTCGTCAGGTACTACTAGCCGTAGCGCCGGCCCTACACCAGGAACAGGAGGACGTAGGCGGTCGCGATCGCGATCGCGACGACCGTCAGCGGCAGGCCGACGAGCAGGAAGCGGACAAAGGAGATCTTGAGCCCGTGGCGCTCGGCCATCCCGGCGACGACGAGGTTCGCGCTGGCGCCTATGAGCGTCGCGTTCCCGCCGAGGCAGGCGCCCAGGGCGAGCGACCACCACAGCGTCTCCAGGGTCGCGGCGTCGTAGCCGCGCGCCTCGCCTATCCCCTCGACGACCGGGATCATGGTCGCCGTGAACGGGATGTTGTCCACCACGGCCGAGGCGAGGGCGCTCCCCCACAAGATCGTCACGGCCGTAACCCCAAGGGAGTCCGAGGCGGAGCCCAGGTAGTCGGCGACGGCGCCTATGATGCCGACGGCTTCGAGGGCTCCGACCATCACGAAAAGCCCGACGAAGAACAGGATGGTGGGCCACTCGACGTCCCTCAGAGACTCCTCGACGTCGGAGCGGCACACGATCATGGCTAGAGCCGCCCCGGCGAGGGCAACGACGGCGGGGTTGAGCCCGGTCAGGTCCTGCATGAAGAAGCCGAGCACGGTCGCCACCATGACGCCGCCCGCGCGCAGGAGCAGGCCCTTATCTTGGATGGAGGAGGCGGGGTCGAGTGCGAAGATCTCGCGCCGGTTCTCCTCCGAGAAGCGCATCTTCCGCCCCCAGACGAGCCACAGGATGGCGAGCGTCACGGCGAGCACGACCACGACCGGCGGCCCGAGGTTGACGATAAACGAGTTGAAGGAGAGGCCGGTCGCCGTCCCGATGATGATGTTCGGCGGGTCCCCGACGAGCGTCGCCGTCCCGCCGATGTTCGAGGCGATAACCTCCAGGAGCAGGAACGGCACGGGGTCCTCGTCGAGGATGTCGGCGATAAGCAGGGTCATCGGGAACATGAGGAGGACGGTGGTGACGTTGTCCAGAAAGGCCGAGAGCACAGCCGTAACGACCCCAAGGTAGATCAGGATGCGCCCCGGACGGCCGCCTGCGAGTTGGGCGCTCCTTATGGCGAGGTAGCTGAAGAGGCCCGTCCCCCTGAGGATGCCGACCAGGATCATCATCCCGATCAAGAGCCCCAGCGTCTCCCAGTTGACGGCCTCTATCGCCTCTTCCTGCCCGATGGCCCCCGCCACGACGACGAGCACCGCCCCCATGAGGGCGGCGGGCGTCCGGTGGATCTTCTCCGTCGCGAAGAGCACGAGCACCGCCACGAAGACGGCGACGGCGAAGACCGCGAGCAGGGTCCCCTCAGCCACGGACCGTCGGCGGGGCGAACGCCCATCCCGCAAACGAACGCCGCCCGAACACGAAGGGCTCGGGCGGCGGAGTCTGAACGGGGTTCATGCGGGGCGAGTGGGCCTAGGCCGTCGGGCCCGCCTCCTTGACCTCCGGCGAGACCTCGGCCTCGAACTTCTCGAAGTTCGAGGCGAAGAGGCCCGCGAGGTTTTTGGCCTGCTTGTCGTAGGCCTCCTTGTCGGCCCAGGTCTGGCGCGGGTCGAGGACGGAGGCATCGACGCCGGGGACCTCGACCGGGACGTTCAGGCCGAAGTTCGGGTCCTTGCGGGTCTCGCCCTTGTCGAGCTCGCCGCCTATGACCGCCGTCACCATGCGCCGGGTGTCCGAGATGTCGATGCGGCTCCCGACCCCGTAGGGGCCGCCGGACCAGCCGGTGTTGATGAGGTAGCAGCGGGTGCCGTGCTCGCGAAGCTTCTCTGAGAGCATCGTCGAGTAGACCGTTGCGGGCAGCGGGAGGAACGGGGCGCCGAAGCAGGTCGAGAAAGTCGCCTCCACCTCGTTCTCCATGTCCGCCTCGGTGCCTGCCAGCTTCGCCGTGTAGCCCGAGAGGAAGTAGTAGGCGGCCTGCTCGGGGGTGAGGGCGCTGATCGGGGGAGCACCCCGAAGGCGTCGGCGGTGAGGAAGAGGACCGCGTCCGGATGGCCGCCCCGGCCGTCGGGGACGGCGTTCTCTATGTACTCCAGGGGTAGGCCACGCGGGTGTTCTCGGTGATGAGCCTGTTCTCGTAGTCGACCTGGCGGCTCTGGCGCTCCATCCCGACGTTCTCCAGGACGGCGCCGAAGCGGATGGCGCCGTAGATCTGGGGCTCCTTCTCGGGGGAGAGGTCGATCGTCTTGGCGTAGCAGCCGCCCTCGAAGTTGAAGACGCCCTCGTCGGACCAGCCGTGCTCGTCGTCCCCGATGAGCTTGCGCTCGGGGTCGGCCGAGAGGGTGGTCTTGCCGGTGCCTGAGAGGCCGAAGAAGAGCGCGACGTCGTCGTTGTCGCCGACGTTGGCCGAGCAGTGCATCGGGAAGACGCCGTGCTCGGTCGGCAGGACGAAGTTCAGTACGCTGAAGATGCTCTTCTTGATCTCACCGGCGTAGCCCGTGCCCACGATGAGGACGACCTTGCGGGAGAAGTCCACCGCGACGAACGTCTCGGAGGCCGTCCCGTCCTCCTCGGGCTCTGCGAGAAAGCCCGGGACGCTGATGACGGTCCACTCGGGCTCGAAGCCCTCGAGGTCCTCGCGGGAGGGGCGGCGGAAGAGCTGGCGCGCGAAGAGGGCGTGCCAGGCGTACTCGGTGACGACCTGCACGTTTAGGCGGTACCTCGGGTCGGCCCCGGCGAAGGCGTCGACGACGTACAGCTCCTCCAGGTTGCCGAGGTAGGTCGTCGCCTTGTCGAGGATAGCCTCGAAGGCCTCGGGGGAGAACGGCTTGTTGACCGCCCCCCAGTCGACCTTGTCGCGCGTGAGGTCGTCCTCGACGATGAACTTGTCCTTGGGCGAGCGTCCGGTGCGCTTGCCGGTCTTCGCGACGAGCGCCCCATTCTCGGCGAGCATGCCCTCGCGGCGCCTGACGGCGGCCTCCACAAGGCGGGCGGAGGGCAGGTTTTCGTGTACCGCCCCGTAATGCGCCAGGCCCAGGCGCTCCAACGTCAACTTGCGCGCAGCTACGTCCATTCCCTAACGTCCCTTTCGCCCAGCTCAATCCCAGGTGCGGCGTACGATCCCGCGTCGTCTTCAGTCTAGCAACCCGGCTCTACCCGCGCCCGGCTCGCCGCCAAACGGGGCCGGTCCGTACGCCCCGCCGCCCCGGACCCGCGGTACCCCTGTGCTATATTGCGGCCGGTTCGGTAGGCGTGAGCGGACGGAGGGGTGCTTTGGCGCAGTCCAGGGGCTCGAACGGCACGACCCGGGTAGCGGTGATCGCGGGCGACGGCATCGGCCCGGAGGTGATCTCCTCCGGCGTCGCCGTCATGCGGGCGGCGGTGGATCCTTCGGTAGGGCTGGAGTTCGAGGAGTTCCCGTGGGGCTCGGAGTACTACCTCGAGCACGGGCGCATGATGCCCGAGGACGCGATCGAGACCCTCTCGGGGTTCGACGAGATCTACCTGGGGGCCGTCGGCTGGCCGACCGTCCCGGACCACGTCTCCCTCTGGGGCCTCCTGCTCCCCATCCGCCGCCGCTTCGACCAGTACATCAACCTCCGCCCGACCCGCCTCCTGAGGGGCGTCGAGGGCCCCCTGCGCGCGGCCGACGCCGGCGCCCTGGACATCACCGTGGTCAGGGAGAACACCGAGGGCGAGTACTCGGACTCGGGCGGCAGGATCTACAAGGGGACGCCGCACGAGATCGCGGTCCAGGAGAGCATCTTCACCCGCCGCGGCGTCGAGCGGGTGGTGCGCTACGCCTACGAGCTCGCCACCGAGAAGAGCGGGCGTCTCGTTGGGGCGACGAAGTCGAACGGGATCAGCATCACGATGCCGTTCTTCGACGAGATCTTTCGAGAGATCGGCGAGGAGTATCCGCGGGTCGAGGCCACGCTGATGCACGCCGACGCCCTCGCCGCCCGGCTCGTCCTCAACCCCGAGCGCTTCGACGTCGTCGTGGGCTCGAACCTCTTCGGAGACCTGCTCTCCGAGATCACGGCGGCGATCAGCGGGGCCATCGGCATCGCGCCCTCCGCCAACCTCAACCCCGAAGGCACCTACCCCTCGCTCTTCGAGCCGATCCACGGCTCCGCCCCGGACATCGCGGGCCAGGGCATCGCGAACCCGGCAGGCGCGATCTGGGCGGCCTCCCTCCTCCTGGAGCACGCCGGCCACGCCGAGGCCGGCACCCGCGTCCTCGACGCCCTCGAAGGGGCCCTCGCCGACGGCGCCCGGACCCGCGACCTCGGCGGCGAGTCCTCGACCGAGGAGGTCACGCAGGCAGTGCTCGGACGCCTGAAGGACGCGCAAGGGGCCTAGGGACTCCGCTCGAAGCGGCGCCCGGCCGTCGGAGCTCTCGTCGGGAGGACCGCCGGCGGTCGGCTAGTCCTCGCCCCCCTCGAGCTCCTCGCCTTCGAACTCGCCCCCCTCGGACTCTTCACCGTCTTCCGGCGGAGGGGCGGGGCCTACGTACGCCGCCCCGGGCTCCACGTAGACCCCTGCCGGCGCCGGCGTTCCAGCCGGCGGAACGGCGGTCGGCGCCGTCCCCGGGGGCTCGTCGTACTGCTCCGCGGGCGCCGGGCGCTCCGCCGGTTCCTCGTACTGCCGCGTCTCGGGCTCGTACTGGTCGTCCGGAGGCTCCGCCACGGGCTCGATGGTGGGCTCCGGCGCGGGTTCGGCCGGGGGCGCGACGGGTTCGGCGGGCGCCGCCTCGGCGGGCGGGGGCTCGGGGGCCGGCGTCGCGGGGGGTGGAGCTGCGGGCCCCGTGCTGAGGACGAGGTCGACGGGGGTGCCGGGGTCGATCTTCTCGCCTACCGGCGGGTTCTGCTCGATCACGACGCCTTCGGGGACGGTCTCGCTCGGCTCTTCCCTCTTCTCGCCGACCTCCAGCCCGGCCTCGGCGAGCACGTCCTCCGCCCCCGCGAGGTCGAGACCGGCGAGCTCGGGGACCGGGACGGGGGTCGGGCCGTCGCCGACGTCGAGCACGACCTCCGTGCCCTTCTCGGCCTCCCGTCCGCCGGGGATCGACTGGGCGAGCACCGCGCCGGCCTCTTCCTCGGAGCTCTCGCGCATCCGGACGTCGACCTCGAAGCCCTCCCCGATCAGACGCCGCTGGGCCTCGACCCTGTCCAGCCCGACCACGCTGGAGACCTCGTTCTCCCCGGCCACGACCTGCCGGGCCTCCTGGATCACGTCCTCGGGCTGGCGACCCTCGGAGTCGGAGAGCCCCCAGCCGAACACGCCGACGAGACCCGATACGCCGACCAGGGCCGCCGCGGTGCGCAACACGAACGGCCGCCACCGCCTGCGGCGGCTCTGGACGGCGATCGGGGGCCTGGGCAAGACGCCCGTCGGGGCGTCCTGCGCGGCGAGGGCGGGGCTCGCCAGGACGGGCTCTTTGCCGCGTCGGATCCGGCGTAAGTCCTCCGCGACCTCTGCGGCGCTCCGGTAGCGGTCTTCGGGGTTCTTGGCCATGAGCTTCGACCTTACGGCGTTGAGCCCTTCGGGGATGCGGGGGTTCGTCTCCCGGAGGGAGGGCGGGGGCTCGTTGACGTGCTTCATCGAGACGGCCATCGGCGTCTCGGCCTCGAAGGGCACCCCGCCGGTGAGCATCTCGTGGAGCACCACGCCGAGGGAGTACAAATCGCTCTGCGGCCCACCGTCCTGCCCATCGCCTGCTCCGGGGACATGTAGCTCACCGTCCCCAGGATCACGCTGGTCCCCGAGAGGGAGGCCTCCGAGGCGGCCCGGGCGATGCCGAAGTCCGTAACCTTGGCGTCCCCCGAGTGGGTGAGCAGCACGTTCTGGGGCTTCACGTCGCGGTGGATGACGCCCCGATCGTGGGCCGCGCCCAACGCCCCGGCGATCTGCGCCGCCAGCTCCGCCGCCCGATCCGGGTCCAGGGGACCGCCGCGCACAATCCTGTCCTTGAGCGTCCCGCCCGAGACGTACTCCATCACGATGTAGTAGGAGCCGTCCTCGGAGCGACCGCGATCGTACGTCGCCACGATGTTGGGGTGCGAGAGCCTCGCCGCGGCCTGCGCCTCGCGCCTGAAGCGCTCGACGAACTCCTCGTTCTCCGCGTACTGCTCCCTGAGCACCTTCAGGGCCACGTCGCGGCCCAGAACGTCGTCGTGGGCGAGGTAGACCTTCGCCATGCCTCCCGTGCCGAGCAGGCCGGAGATACCGTAGCGACGGTTCAGAAGTTTCTGCTGCATACAAGCGTTATACCCGACGGTTTCGTCTGGACACCTCTGGGGGTCGCGTACCCGCGCAAATGGCCCGAAAGATGTAGCGGACGTCCGTCGGGGAGGCTAGCCCCGGGCGTATCGGGCCACTATGCCCACCGTGTCCAGGTCCTCGTCGAGCCCGCGGGTTATGCCGTCGAGCAGGCCGATGGCGCGGCCCATGAGCAGTAGCTCCACGGGGATGCTCCCGACGCTCGCGCCTAGCTTCAGCCCGAGCTCCCCGACGTCGCCCGGCCCGTCGGTCCGCTCGCCGCCGAGCAGGACGCCGACGAGCCCCAGGAGGGTCTCCAGATCGACCTCCGGACCGAGGCGCAGGCCGGCCCGTTCCAGGCCCGCGGTCAGCGCGTCGAGGTCGCCCTCCTCGAGCGCCAGGATCATGGCTCGCAGGGACTCGGCGAGGCCGTCGGGAACCTCCACGGTGAGGCCGTGGTCCAGCAGCACGAGGACGGGACCGTCCGGGCCGGGGCGGACGAGGAGGTTGCCGGGGTGCGGGTCGGCGTGCAGGACGCCGCGGCCGAAGATCTGCTCGGCGTAGGCGTCCACGAGCTTCTCGGCGACCTCCTTCGGGTCGATGCCGGCGCGGACCAGGGCCTCGCGGTCCGTGATCTTGACCCCCTCCGCGAGCTCCATGACGAGCAGCCGCTGCGTGTTCAACCCCTCGATCACCCCGGGCACCGCGACGTCCCCGCGGTCGCCGAGGGCCCGTCCGAGCTTCCTTATCGCCCCCGCCTCGCGCACGAAATCCAGCTCCAGAGGCAGCGTCCAGCGAAGGTACTCGAGTATGGGGCCGAGGCGCACGCTGGGTTCGAGCCGCGAGATGGCCTCGAAGATCCCTTCCAGCGCCGAGAGGTCCGCCTCTATGAGACGCTCTATATTGGGGTACTGGACCTTCACGGCCACGGGGCGTCCGTCGGCGAGGACGGCGCGGTGCACCTGGGCTATGGAGGCGGCGGCGATCGGCTCCGGCTCGAAGCTCCGGAAGGCGCCGGAGATGGGCCCCCCGATCTCCCGCGAGACCGCCCCCTCTATCACCGGCCACGGCTGCGGCTCGACGCGGTCCTGGAGCCTCGATAGGGTCTGGGTGTAGGCCGTGGGGAGGAGGTCGGGGCGGGTCGAGGCGAACTGGCCGGCCTTGATCAGGGTCCCCCCGAGGGAGCCGGCCGCGTCGAGCAGGCGCACCGCCCCCCGCCGGTGCTGCAGCGTCCAGTCTTCGTCGCGCACGAGCCAGGGGAACCACCGCGCCCGCTCGCGCAGCGCGGCATACCCCGTCCACAGGTCCGCCGCGATCACGCCCAGGACCAGCGCGCGCTGCGACAGCACGCCCCGGACGGCCGGCGAGAACCCCGGCACCGCGCGCCCGAGCCGCTCGCCCGCCGCGAACCCGGCCCCCGTCCACAGAAAGGCCTGCGCCCGGTAGAAATCCGCGAGACGGGCGGGCAGGACCGCGCCGGCCGCGTCCCCGCCCCCGACCATGGCCTCGAAGACGGCCCGCGCCTCCTCGCCGGAGCGCACGGCGGCCCGGGAGAACACCTCCCCCGAGGCGCGAAGCCCCTGCCAGGGGTCTCCCGGGCCCGTGGACGGGGCCGCAGCGGGGTCGCGTTCTCCCTGGCCTGGGCTTGCGTCGTCGGACGTCAACTCGCGCTCCTTCTTCTCGGTGGGCTCTGTACCAGGGCGGCGGGGCTCAGGAGCCCGAGAGGCGGCGTCCCTCGTCCGAGAGGATGCTGGCGAGGGCTTCGAGCCTGCCGGAGACGGGGCCGCCGATCTCGGTCGAGGCGAGGCCCCGGACCTGGTCTCCGAGGTCGGTGAGGATGCCGCCCACCGTCCCGGGGTCCACCCCGTCCGAGGTCAGGTTGTCCTGGAGCCTCGCGAGACCGTCGGCGATCGGTTGAAGCTCCGGAACCCCGGTCGCCTCCAGCCTGAGGCGCCAACCCTCGATCTGGTTGAGCGCGACGTTCATCGCCAGGTTTCTCAAGCCCCCGTCGAGCGTCGAGATGGTCTCGTCGATCCCCTCCGGCGTGACCTGATTGGATTCCATGTTCCCTCCTGTTCTCGTCTACCGACGTTTTTCGTGCCAACGAACGTCCCCCGCGCTCCCCCGAAACAAACGTGGGACACCGGGCGCAGGCACCGGAAATCCCCGTCCTCCGGTGGGCGACCAGGGGCGCTCCGTAAGCCTTCGTACAGAACTAGACCGAGAACGACCGTTGACTTGAGAAGAAGTTTAGCGCCCGTAGAAGAAAGGAAGAGTATCCCATATGAGCATCAGACAGCGCACCGAACGCCCGATACCCCGACCGGCGCCCTGCGCAAGCGCGGCCGGTTACGCCTTCTCCGCCGGGCCGCCGACCCCCGCTGCTCCCCGGTCTCGCAGCGTGGCGCCGTCGGGTGCTCCCCGGGCGGGAGCCGGATGAGCGACCTCTCCCGAAACGGGCACGGGCCGGAGCGGTACGCGGCCCGTGCGAGGGCGATGCTCACGGACTTCCCCCACGAGGCGGCCGAGAAGGCCGCCGCGCTCATTGCTGCCTGCTACGAGGGCGGGGGGAAGGTCCTGGTCTGCGGCAACGGCGGCTCGGCGATGGAGGCCCAGCACCTCGTCGCGGAGCTCGTGGGCAAGTTCGAGCGGGACCGCGCCTCCCTCCCGGCGCTCGCCCTGCACCAGAACCCCGCCTCGCTCACGGCGGTCGCGAACGACTACGGCTACGACGACGCCTTCGCGCACCAGGTCGAGGCGCTCGGTGCGCCGGGCGACGTCCTCGTCGCCATCTCGACCAGCGGGAGCTCGGAGAACGTCGCGCGCGCGGTGCTCGCCGCCCGCGAGAAGGGCCTCGCCACCGTCGGCTACCTCGGCGGCGGGGGCAACAGGCTCGGGCCGCTCATGGACGTGCCCGTAACCATAGGGGCGCCGGACACCGCGACGATCCAGGCCGGGCATCTCGTCCTCACCCACACGATCTGCGGGCTCGTCGAGGAGGCGCTCTTCTCCAACAAGGCGGTCTTCGTGGATCGGGACGGCACGCTCATCGTGAACCGCCACTACGGCTCGGACCCCGATCGGATAGAGCTGCTCGACGGCGTCGCGGACGGGCTCCGGGCGCTGCGCGGGGCGGGATACAAGCTCGTGCTCGTCTCCAACCAGTCCGGGGTGGCGCGCGGCTACTTCGACGAGGCGGCAATCGGGAGGATGCACGACCGCCTCCAGAAGATGCTCGACGCCCACGGGGCCGCGCTCGACGGCCTCGAGTACTGCCCCCACCACCCGGAGGGCGAGATTTTCCCCTACGCCGTGGAGTGCGCCTGCCGCAAGCCCGCCCCGGGCATGCTGCGACGCGCAGCCCGCAAGCACGGGCTGAACCTCTCCGCCTCCTGGATGGTCGGCGACATAGCCGCCGACGTGGAGGCCGGAAAGCGCGCCGGGGCCCGCACCGTCCTCGTCGGACCGGAGCCGTCGCCGCTCCCCCCGGACTTCCGCGCGGCGGGTTTTCGGGAGGTCGTCGGCCACATCCTCGGGGAAGGGGTAGGCGGAGGGCTCGGGGAGAAGGCCGGGAGCGCCGCCGGCGCCCGCCTGTGAGCGACGGGTCCCGCAACCTCGCCGCCCTCGCGCGCGCCTTCCGGGGGCGGCGCTGCCTCGTGGTGGGCGACGCGATGCTCGACGTCTTCGAGAGGGGAAGGGCCGACCGCCTCGCCCCCGACGCCCCCGCCCCGGTCGTCACGGGGGTCGTGCGGACCTCCTCCCCCGGGGGCGCGGCGAACGTCGCGGCGAACCTCGCCGCGCTCGGCGCCCGCGTGACCCTGCTCTCCGCGATAGGAGACGACGACCCGGGCCTCGAGCTCCTCGGGAAGCTCGCCGAGGCCGGGGTGGAGACCGGCGAGATCTTCAGAGAAGCAGGGCGCGCCACGGTGGTGAAGAGACGCCTCGTCGCCGACGGCGTCACCCTGGCGCGCGTCGACTCCGGCGACACGGGACCGCTCCGCCCCGCCGCGGCGGAGAGCGAGTTCGCCGCCAGGGCCCGCGCGCTGGCCGAGAGCTCCGAGTCCGTCGTCGTCTCGGACTACGCCGGGGGCACGGTGACCCAGGGGCTCGCCGATGCCCTGGCCGATTCGGCCCACGGCTGCGTGGTGCTCGATTCCAAGAGCCCCTTGCGCCTCTCCTGGAGGGGCCTCGCCGCCGCGACCCCGAACCACCTGGAGGCGCAGAAGGCGCTGGAGCTCCCCGTGGAGACGGACCCGGGCCGGGTCGACCGCGCCGAGGTCGGACGCGCCCTGCGCCGGTGGCTCGGGGCCCGGGTCGTCGCCGTCACCCTCGCCGAGCAGGGGGTCGCCGTCGCGGGGCCGGGGGGCTCCGTGGAGCACGTCGCGGGCCGCCCCGTGGGGGAGCCGGACGTCAACGGGGCCGGAGACACCTTTCTCGCGGCCTTCGCGCTCGCCCTGAGCGGCGGCGCGGGGGCCGTAGAGGCCGCCCGACTAGGGGTCGAGACCGCGACCCTGGCGGTGCTCAGGCCCGGGACCACGCCCGTGACCTCCGACGAGCTGCTCCGCCACCTCTCCAAAGGGCCGGAGGAAGGCAACGGCGGGGGGCTCGAGGAACACCTGCGGCGGGTGCGGGAGCGGGGGGGTAAGGCCGTCTTCGTGGGGGGCCGCTTCGACCCGCCGGGCCGCGCCCACCTGCGCCTGCTCCGGGAGGTCAGGGGGCTCGAGGACCTGCTCGTCGTCGGCCTGCTCCCCGACGCGGAGGTCGCCGTCCTGCCGATCGAGGACAGGGCGGAGATCCTGGCGGCCCTGCCTTTCGTGGATCACGTCATCCTCCTCGGCGACGAGCGTCCCGAGGAGGCCGCCCGGCGGCTGGGTCTCGACGTCCTCGTCGCGCAGGGCCACGGGGACGCGGACGGGTTCGACGGCGCGGTCGTCCTGCCGGAGGTGGCGTCTTCCCTCCCCGTCGAGCGCACATCCGATGAGGCCGACGACGAGGACGCGGCGGAGAGCCCGGTGGAGGCGCGGCTTTGAGCGGCGCGGCCGGCTCCTTGCGGCTCTTCGGGGGGACGCAAGGGCGGCGGACTTGCGGCGCGTCCTGCTCGTCCGGCTGGACAACATGGGGGACGTGCTGCTGACGACCCCGGCGTTCAGGGCCATCAGGCGGGCCCTGCCGGGCGCGCACCTCGCGCTCATGGCGGGCCGGCGGGGTGCGCGGTCGGACGCCTGAACCCGGACGTCGACGAGACGATCCTCTACCGCGCCCCCAACGAGGACGTCTACTTCGAGCTCCCCCAGGACCCTGGGCGCGAGATGGCGGCGATGGAGGCCTTGCGCGAGGGCGGCTTCGACGCGGCGGTGATCTTCACCTCCTACAAGCAGTCGGCGCTGCCGGCGGCCTACCTCTGCTACCTCGCCGGCATCCCGCTGCGCACCGCCGGGTCGTTCGAGGGCCCGGGCTCGCTCCTGACGCACCGCCACCGGTACGCGGAGACCGTGCCACCCCGGCACGAGTCCCTGCGCGGCCTGGAGCTCACGGGGGCTTTGGGCTTCCCGGCGGTCGAGCCGCAGATGGTGCTGGAGCCGCGCCCCGAGGACGAGGACGAGGCCGCGGAGATCCTCGGGCGCCTCGGGGCGGAGCGCTTCGTGCTGGTGCATCCTGGGTCCAGCGCCTCCTCCAGGACCTACCCCGCCGAACGCTACGCGCTCGTCGTCGAGGAGCTCTCCTCGACGACCGGGCTGCCGGTGATCGTCACGGGGGGACCCGGCGAGGAGGACCTCGCCCGGAGGGTCGCCGGCTCGGCCGGGGCACCGCTCGGCGGGGAGACGGGCCTCGGGGCGTTCGCGGCGCTCGTCGGGCGCGCGGACGCGGTGGTGACGAACAACACGGGGGCGACGCACGTGGCGTCGGCGCTCGGGACGCCGGTCGTCACCGTCTTCGCGGGGACGAACCCGCCGGAGCAGTGGGGGCCGTGGCGCACGCCGAACCGTCTACTCACCCACCCCGTCCCGTGCGCGCCATGCTACAAGCGCGTCTGCCCCATCGGCCACGAGTGCCTCACGGGCATCGCGCCCGCGACCGTGACCGGCGCCGCCCTGGAACTGCTCGCGGAGGGCGCGGCGCGCGGGAACGGGGCTCCCCGGAGGGCGGGGGCGGCGTGGTAGGGAGGATCGCCGTCTTCCGCGGGCTCTACCTCGGCGACCTCGTCGCGTCCACGCCGGCGCTGCGGGCGCTCCGGCGCGGGCACCCGAAGGCCGAGATCTCGCTCGTCGGACTCCCCTGGGCCGTGGCCCTCGCCCCCCACCTCGCGCCGGAGATCGACCGCTTCGTCCCCTACCCCGGCGCCCCCGGCCTCGACGGCGGGGACGACGAGGCCGCGCTGGCGGAGCTCGTCCGCGAGATGCGGGGGCAGGACTTCGACCTCGCCGTGAACCTGCACGGCCGCGGCCCCGAGTCCACCCGCCTCGTCGCCTCCTTCGGCGCCCGCCGCACGGCCGGCTTCGTGGGCGGCGGGGGCGAGTACCCGGCGCTGGACGTCTCCGTCCCCTGGGACGCCGAGGAGCACGAGGCGCGCAAGCTCCTCCTCCTGGTCGAGGCGGCGGGGGGGCTCTCCGACGGCGAGATCCCCCGCCTGCGCGTCCGGGAAGAGGACCGCCGGCGCGCGGGCGAGCTGCTCGGGCGGGGGTTCGGGGAGCCGCTGGCCCTCCTCCATCCCGGCGCCTCCGTGCCGGAGAAGCGGTGGCCCGCCGAGGGTTTCGCTCTGGTGGCGCGCGGCCTGGTCCGGGAGGGTTACGCCGTCGCCGTCACCGGCTCGGAGGGCGAGCGCGAGATCTCGCGACGGGTCTGCGATCTCGCCCCCGGCGCCGTCGACCTCTCCGGGAAGACGGACCTCCCGGCCCTGATCGGGCTCGTCTCGCGGGCGGACCTCCTGGTCTCCAACGACACCGGCCCCGCGCACCTCGCGTACGCCCTGGGGACGCCGAGCGTCACGGTCTTCGGGCCGTCGACGGACGTGGGCCGCTGGGGGCCGCTGGAGAGGGAGCGCCACGCCGTGCTCCTCGAGGACCCCATCTCCGAGGTGCGGGCGGAGGCGGTGCTGGAGGCGGCGGGGCGGCTCGCTCCTCGCGAACAGAGGGTGGGGGTGTGAGGCCGTGAACGTGCTCGTCTGGCAGATCCACGGCTCCTACCTGAACACGCTGGTGCGGAGCTTCGCCGGCGGCCCGCACCGCTTCTACCTCCCGACGAAAAGGGACAAGCCAGAGGGCTACGGCGGCAGGGGCCCGACCTTCCCGTGGTCCGACGAGACGGTGGACGTGCCCGCCGGGGAGGTGCGCGACCTCGATCTCGATCTCATCGTCTACCAGAGCGAGAAGAACCTCCGCGAGGACGCGCGGGAGATCCTCACCGCAGAGCAGCGGGCGCTGCCGGCGATCTTTCTGGAGCACAACACGCCGCAGGGCAGGATCAACGACATGGTCCACCCCGTGGACGATCCCGGCGTCCTCCTCGTCCACGTCACCCACTTCAACGACCTGTTCTGGGACTCACGGAGCACCCCGACCCGCGTCATCGACCACGCCGTCGTCCCCACGGAGGGCGGCTACGCCGGCACCCTGGAGAAGGGCGTCTCCCTCGTGAACGACCTGCCGCGCAGGAGGCGCGTCGTGGGCGGCGACGTGTTCCTGAGGGCGCGGGAGGGGGTGCCGCTCGACCTCTTCGGCTTCAACAGCCTGGAGGTGGGGGGCTTCGGCGACCTCCCCCAGGCCGAGGTCCACGAGAAGATGAAGGCCTACCGCTTCTACTTCAACCCCATCCGCTACACCAGCCTCCCCCTCTCCGTCCTCGAGGCGATGGAGATCGGCCTCCCCGTCGTCGCCCTCGCCACCACCGAGCTCGTCTCGGTCATAAAGGACGGGGAGAACGGCTTTATAGGGACGGACGTCGGCTACCTCATGGGACGCATGCGCGACCTCCTCGACGACCCGGGGGAGGCGCGGCGTCTCGGGGAGGCCGGGCGCAGGACGATCGGGAAGCGCTTCGGGCTGCGGCGCTTCGCGACGGACTGGGAGGCCGCCTTCCGCGAAGCCGTGGCCCTCAGGGAGGAGGTGCCGTGCGCCTCGCGATGATAAGCGAGCACGCGAGCCCCCTCGCCACCCTGGGCGGCGAGGACTCCGGCGGCCAGAACGTCTACGTCGCCGAGCTCGCGCGGCGCCTCGGGGCGATGGGCCACCCCGTCGACGTGTTCACCCGCCGCGACGACGAGGGGCTGCCCGAGGTCGTCCCCTTCTCCGAAGGCGTGAGGGTCGTGAACGTTTCGGCCGGGCCCGCGAGGGCGGTGCCGAAAGACGAGATCTTCGGGTTCATGCCCGAGTTCCGGAACGCGTTCTACCGGTTCGCCGCCGACGAGGACGCGGGCTACGACCTGGTGCACGCGAACTTCTGGATGAGCGGCTGGGTGGCGTGCGAGGCCCGGCGGGACCTCGGGCTTCCTTTCGCGCAGACCTTCCACGCCCTCGGCGAGGTCAAGAAGCGCGAGCAGGGCGACGCCGACACCTCACCGCCCGAGCGGAAGGCGGCGGAGATGAGGATCGTGGAGGAGGCGGACCGGATCCTCGCTACCTGCCCGGCGGAGGTCGAGGAGCTCACCACCCTTTATGGTGCGGATCCCGCACGGCTCTCGCTCGTCCCGTGCGGCGTGGACGGCGAGACCTTCCGGCCCGTCGATCGCCGGGCGGCGCGACAGGCTCTGGGCCTCCCCGACGTTCCCACGGTCGTCTACGTCGGGAGGATCGTCCCGAGGAAGGGGGTGGACGCCCTGATCCGGGCGTTCGCCCTCCTGCCCCCCGACCTCGGCGCCCGCCTCGTGGTCGTCGGCGGCGAGCCGGGCCCCGGCCCCTCCCCCGAGGCCGCGCGGCTCTCGGACCTCGCGGCTGCTCTGGGCGTCCTGGAGAGGGTGACTTTCGTCGGGAGCCGGCCGCAGGGCGAGCTCAGGGGCTACTACGGCGCGGCCGACGTCGCGGTCTCGGTGCCCCACTACGAGCCGTTCGGGATGACCCCGCTCGAGGCGATGGCCTGCGCCACGCCGGTCGTGGGCTCCCGGGTCGGCGGCATAAAGTGGAGCGTCGCCGACGGCGAGACGGGTCTTCTCGTCCCGCCGAAGGACCCGGGGGCGCTCGCCGGGCGCCTCGCGCGCCTCCTCCCCGACGCCCCCCTGCTGGAGCGCATGGGCCGGGCCGCCCGGCGGAGGGTCGAGGAATGTTTCACCTGGGAGCGCGTCGCCGTGGGGGCCGAGGCCGCGTTCTCGGAGGCCGCCGGGGCCACCTCCGGCGCGGCGCAGACGGCGCGCTGACCGGAAAAAGTACCCTCAGAAAGCATCTGGACGAGTAGAAGGAGATCTCATGCAGCAAGGCACGACGGGCGGTAACTTCGCGGGAGGGGTAGCCCTCGTTACGGGGGCGGGGAGCGGGCTTGGGGCGGTGACGGCCCGCATGCTCGCCGAGAACGGCGCGCGGGTGGTCCTCGCCGACCTGAACAAGGAGGCCGCGGGCGAGGTGGCCGAGGCCTGCGGGGGGCGGGCGCTGTACATGGACCTCGCGGACGCGGGCTCCATCGAGGGGGGCGTGGAGGACGTGCTGGCGACGGAGGGCCGGATAGACATCCTCGTCAACTCCGCGGGCCTCGACTTCATCAGGAGCGCGTCCGAGCTCACGCTGGAGGAGTGGGACACCGTCGTCAACGTGAACCTCAGGGCCCCGTGGCTTCTGGCGAAGCACGTCATGCCCGGGATGATGGAGCGCGGCTCCGGCCAGATCCTGAACGTCGCCTCCACTGCCGCCAAAAAGGGGTGGGAGAACGCCGCCGCCTACGCCTCCTCCAAGCACGGCCTCCTCGGCCTCACCCAGGTCTTGCACTCCGAGGGGCGAGGGCACGGCGTCAGGGCGATGGCCGTGGTGCCGGGCGGGATGCGCACCAACTTCTTCGCCGCCCTCGACCCGCCGCCCCCGCCGGAGAACCTCCAGCCCCCCGAGACCGTCGCGAAGAGCATCCTGTTCATGCTCTCCCAGCCCCTCGACTCCGTCATCCACGAGCTTGTAGTCACCCCGATGACGGAGACCTCGTACCCGTAGAGCGGTTGTTGGTGGATCCAGAAGAAGGAGCCGTGAAGACGTGCAGATAAAAGAGACCACCTCGCACCTCATCGGGGGCGAGAAGGTACCCTCGACGGGCGACGAGGGGATACCGGTAACCAACCCGTCGAACGGGGACCAGATCGGCTCCATCCCGGTCGGGACGGAGGAGGACGCCGCCCGCGCCGTCGCCGCCGCCCGCGCGGCGCTGCCGGTCTGGTCGCGCACGCCCGCCGCCGAGAGGGCCGTGCTCGTCAAGGAGGCCGCCCGCAAGATGCGCGGGCACGCCAGGGAGATCGCGGAGCTCGTCACCCTGGAGATGGGCAAGACGGTGGACGACGCCCTCGGCGGGGTCGAGGCCGGCATCGGGACGCTGGAGCAGTACGCCGAGCTGGGCCCCCTGCACCGGGGGCAGAGCCTCAACGGCAACTACGAGGCCGCGGACATGATGGTGCACGAGCCGCACGGGGTCGCGGCGGTCGTCGTCCCGTGGAACGATCCCATCGCCATCGCCTGCGGCTACATAGGGGCCGCGCTCGTCACCGGCAACACCGTCGTCTACAAGCCCTCGGAGAAGACGCCGCTCTCCGCCGTCTGGCTCGCGACGATGTTCGACGGGCTGCCCGCGGGCGTCCTGAACCTGCTGCTGGGCGACGAGAGGGTGGGGCGTCCGCTCGTCGCCCACGAGGACGTGGACCTCGTGCTCTTCACCGGGTCCGTGCCCGTAGGGCGCGAGATCCTGGGGATCGCCGGCCAGGGGCTCAAGAAGGCCGTCGTCGAACTCGGCGGCAAGGACCCGATGATCGTGGACCGCGGGGTGGAGCCCGCGTGGGCCGCCGGCGAGGCCGCAGTGGGCTGCTTCGCGAACGCCGGCCAGATCTGCACGTCGGTAGAGCGCATCTACGTCCACGAGGAGGTCGCCGAAGAATTTCTGAAGAACCTCACCGCCCGCGCCGAAACCCTGCGCGTCGGCGACGGGTTCGACCCCGACTCGGAGATGGGCCCCATCGTCGACGAGGGCCAGCGCGGGTTGATCCACCGCCACGTTACGGAGGCGGTGGAGGCCGGAGCCACGCTCCTCTCCGGCGGCGAGCTCCCGGACGGTCCCGGCTCCTTCTACCCGCCGACGGTTCTCACGGGCGTGCGCGCCGGCATGTCGGTGGTCGACGAGGAGACCTTCGGGCCGGTCGCCGCCGTCGAGGTCGTCCGATCCTTCGACGAGGCGCTGGAGAAGGCGAACGAGACTGTCTACGGCCTCGCCGCGGCGGTGCTCACCCCCGACGGCGCGAACGCGCAGAGGGCCTGGCGGGAGCTCAGGGCAGGGACCGTCAAGATCAACGCGGTCTTCGGCGGCGCCCCCGGCGGCGCGGCCTCGCCCAAGAAGGCGAGCGGCCTCGGCTTCGGCTACGGCCCGGAGCTGCTCGACGAGGTCACGACCACCAAGGTCGTCCACCACACCGCCCCGCCCCGAAACGCGTAGCGGCACCGTCTCGGGGTCTCGTCGGAGCGGGGCCGAGGCTCGCGTACCGCGCCTCGGCCCCGCTCCGGACTTGGCTGAACCGGAGCGCGCCCTGCCGGACCGGACTCCACGTCCGCGCCAGGGTGGAGAAGACGTAGAGTTCGTTCTTAGGCGACGCTCCTTTACCTCACCCGCGGCGCGTCAGGGGGCGAGGCCGCCGACGGCTTCGCCGGGGAGGGACAGGTCGGCGACGACCGGGAGATGGTCGGAGGCCAGGGTCCGGGGCACGTCGGCGCCGTTCACCCCTATCCCGGGGAGACGAAGACGTAGTCGATGCGGCGGGTGGGGTTCCTGACGCCTATCGTGTAGCCCGGTCCCTCGCCGCCGGCGAGCCAGGCGTCCGTGTAGCGCGCGTACATGGGGACATCTCCTCCTCGTCGGGGACGGCGTTGAAGTCGCCCAGGATCACGGCCGGTTCCCCGTCGTCGTCCTGCGTCCTCTCCAGGACGCCGGCGATCTGCGCGGCCCGGGTCGAGCTCTCGTCCTTGCCGCCGCTGTCGTTCTCCAGGTGGGTGTCGTAGACGTGCAGCGGGACCCCGCGCACGTTGATCAGGGCCTCCAGAACCCCCCGCTGCTCCTCGGGGCTCGGCAGGAGGGTGTTCTCGCTGTCGAGGATCGGGTACTGCGAGAGGATCGCCGTCCCGTACTGGCGCCGGGGCCCGTCGGGCCGGGCCGTCTCCAGGTCGAGGTTGGCGCCGTAGGCGAAGTGCATCCCGAGCTCGTCGGCCAGCTCTCTCGCCTGGTCCCGGAAGTCGCTGCGCGAGGACCAGTGCTTGTCGACCTCCTGGAGCCCGACGACCTCGGCGCCGGAGGCCCGGATCACGCCGGCCGTCCGGGACAGGTCGAGCCTGCCGTCCGCGCCCGCGCCGTGATGGATGTTGTAGGTCATGACCCGGAACTCTCTATCCTTTGCCCGCGGCCCGTTCTCCTGGGCCAGGGACTCCCCTCCGGCGAGCGAGATCGCCATCACGGCCACGAGCGAGGCCAGGAACACCACCATCCACGGGAGCTTGAACGCGCTTCTCATTCGTCTTCCTTTCGCGGCATCGTCGCCTTCGGGGCAGCCTCCGAGCCGCCGGAAGAATGAAGAGGAGTAGTCTTCGGACATCGCGCCGGAGTACCACTCCTCGGCGTCGGTACCCCCTCCAGGGCTCCAGGGGAGCAGGCTAGCACCGACGCCTTCGCCGCAGGTTTCCGCCGCGTAAAAGGCGGGTTAACTTTCGGAGCGCACGGTCTCCACGCCGCTCGCCCAATCCGCCGGAGCATCCCCGAGATCGAAGTACGCCCGCAGCCGTGGTCGGGCTCGCAGTCCTCGAACCTTCAAGGGCTTGCGCATGGGCACCGCCTCGTTCGCGAATTCTGGTAGGCCGAAAACCGCCACACAGATCCATCGGAAGTCGCAGGGCGAGTATGCTGGCTTCGGCGGCCCGACGAGCGTCGACGCTTCGGGGTAATAACGTCTTCCGTGTCTTACGCCCTCACGCCATCATCAAGCGCGAGCCAGGGGATGAGTACTCGGTCGAGGAGGGCAGCGCTACGATCCGCGCGAACGGCTCGACCGCGAGCAGGTACCCGGGTAGGGGTTGTCGAGGGCTCGCGGAGGGATCAGGGCGTCGCTGGTAGGAAAGGGGCCAGGCCCACCGACCGGCACCCTTCCTACCTCGATCTCGCGGGCCCGTCTCCCTTACTGCGCCTCGCTGATCTCGTGGGAGACGGCGTTCGGTCCGTCGTACTGGCGGTCCGGGATCTGGCGGAGGACGGAGAGGATGTCGTCGTCGGCGCCCTGCTGTTCGGCGGTCTGGACGATCTCGTCCTTGCTCGCCGGGTAGTTCACGCCGCTCAGGAACTTCTGTGCTTGTATCGGGTTCACCTGGGCCATGGGTCTACGGCTCCTTCCGGTGCTCGCTCGCGCGTGACGGGGCGGTTATGCCCGGGTCGGAGGGGCCCCGATCCGGGCTCTGGCGGGCGTGTGGGGTATCCCATAGAATGCCCCTCACCTGCGGGAGAGGCGGACAACTACACGGCCCGTGACGGCGTGCACGAAGGTCGAGCGATCGGAGTTCTATGGGAATAATGCGCACCAAGTCGATCGAGCAGTCCATCCGCGACACGGAGGAGCCGGAGTTCCAGCTCAGGAAGGCGCTCGGTCCGATAGACCTCATAGTCTTCGGCATCGGGGTCATCATCGGGACGGGCATCTTCGTCCTGACCGGGGTCGCGGCGGCCACGTACACCGGGCCGGCCGTCTCGCTCTCGTTCGTGGTCGCGGGCATCGCCTGCGCCCTCGCGGCCCTGTGCTACGCGGAGTTCGCCTCGACCGTGCCGGTGGCGGGGAGCGCGTACACGTTCTCCTACGCCTCCATCGGCGAGTTTGTCGCCTGGATTATCGGGTGGGACTTGATCCTGGAGTTCACCGTCGGCGCGGCCACCGTCTCCGTCGGCTGGTCGGGGTACTTCTCCCAGATTCTCAGCAGCTTCTTCGGCGTCTCGCTGCCCACCGCGATCACCAGCGCCGAGGAGGGTCTGATGAACCTGCCGGCGGCGATCATCGCGCTGCTCCTCACCGTGATCCTGGTCGTCGGCATCCGTCTGAGCTCGGGCTTCAACCTCGTCGTCACGATCATCAAGCTCTCGGTCGTGGTCTTCTTTATCGGGCTCGGCATCTTCTACGTTCAGGCGGACAACCTGACGCCGTTCATCCCGCCGGCGGCCCCGCCCGAGGGGGGCGGCTCGTTCTTCGAGGCGCCGCTCTTGCAATCCATCCTGGGCATCGAGCAGACGACGTTCGGGTTCTCGGGGATCATCACGGGCGCGGCGGTCGTCTTCTTCGCCTACATCGGCTTCGACGTCGTGGCGACGACCGCCGAGGAGGCGCGCAACCCCAGGCGCGACCTCCCCATCGGCATCCTGGGCTCGCTGGCGATCTGCACCATCCTGTACATCCTCGTCTCCCAGATCATGACCGGCATCGTCCCCTACACCGACCTCAACGACCCGGCGCCGATGGCGCTCGCGTTCTCCTCCATCGGCCTGAACGTCGCGGCCGGGGCGGTCTCGATAGGCGCGATCTGCGGCCTCACCTCGGTGATCATGATCCTCATGCTCGGCCAGAGCCGGGTCGCCTTCGCGATGAGCCGGGACAACCTCCTCCCCCGCTACTTCGCCCGCTCCCACCCGCGCTTTCGGACCCCCTACCGCATAACCATCCTCACGGGGATCGTCGTCGCGATCATGGCCGCCTTCTTCCCGCTGACCTCGCTGGCGAACCTGGTGAGCATCGGGACGCTCTTCGCCTTCGTCCTCGTCGCGGGCGGCGTGATGATCCTGCGCCGCACCCGGCCGGACCTCCCGCGCTCCTTCAAGACGCCGCTCGTCCCGGTCGTCCCGATCCTGGCCATCCTGATCTGCCTCTACCTCATGCTGAGCCTGACGGGGGGTACCTGGATCCGATTTATCGTGTGGATGCTCCTGGGCGTGATCATCTACTTCGCCTACAGCGTCCGGGCGAGCCGCCTGGCCCGCGGCTTGTCGGCCGAAGAGGCCGCGAGGGAGATGCGCTGATGGCCGTCTTCCCGACCAGGATACTGCTCGCCACCGACGGCTCCCCGGACGCGTCCCTCGCCGCCCGCTCGGCGGTCGAGCTCTCGAACAGCACGGGCTCGGAGCTCCACGTGGTCCACGTCGGCGAGTTCCTGCCGACGTACTTCGCCTACACGGAGGAGGAGCCCGCCGAGCTGAGGCAGAGGGCCCGGGAGATCCTCGACGGGGCGCTGAGGGGGATCGAGGAAGGCGGCGGGACCGTGGCGGAGGGCCACCTCAGGCTGGGACGCCCTGCGGAGGAGATCATCAACCTCGCCGAGGAGGTCGGCGCGGGCGTCGTGGTCGTCGGCAGCCGGGGCCTGGGGGCCCTGAGGAGGGCCGTCCTCGGCAGCGTCTCGGAGAGCGTCGTGCGCTACGCCCCGTGCCCGGTCTTCGTCGTGCGCGGAGAGGGCGGCTAGGGGGAGACCCTGGCCCCGCCCTTGTACACGGCCACGACGGCGAGGTTGTCGGGGTCGAGGACGGTGACGTCGGCGTCGTAGCCGGGCGCGAGCCGCCCCTTGCGCGACCCCTCCCCGACGAGCCGCGCGCCCGTCGCGCTCGCCATGCGCGCGGCCTCGGGGATCGTGCAGCCCGTCCAGGCGAGGACGTTCCTGAAGGCCTCGTCCATCGTCAGGATGCTCCCGGCTATGGTGCCGTCGCTGAGGGTGGGTATCCCCTCCGCGGCGTCGAGGTAGGTGCGGCGGGAGGCGAGCGGGTACTCGCCGGGCCCCATCCCCGTGGCGGCTATGGCGTCCGTGACGAGGTAGAGGCGGTCGGGGCCGAGCATGCGGAAGGCGAGGGCGACGGTCTGGGGATGCACGTGCCGCCCGTCGGCGATGAGGCCCGAGATCGCGCGCGGGTGCGCGAACGCGGCGCCGGGGAGCCCCGGCTCCCGGTGGTGCATGGGTCCCATGGCGTTGAACAGGTGCGTGACGCCGGCGACGCGCCGGTCGAACGAGCCGTAGGCGAGGCCGAAGTGCGCGTCCGAGTGCCCCGCCGAGACCACGGCGCCCCGACGCCCCGCCAGCTCGGCGAGCTCCGCCGCCCCCCGGAGCTCCGGGGCGAGGGTCAGCATCCTGACCGGCCCGAGGTCTAGAAGCTCGTTGAGCAGGTCCGGGTCCGGCGGAGAGACGCCCCCCACAGGGTGGGCCCGCCTCTTCTCCGGGTTGATGAACGGGCCCTCGAGGTGGAGGCCCAGGGGCTCAGCGCCGGAGGGGACTTCGCGCATCGCTTCCGCGAGGACGGGGAGCACCTCCCGGTAGAGCTCCCTCGGCGAGGAGATCACGGTCGGAAGGTAGCTCGTCGTCCCGGTGGCGGCGAGCCCCTCGGAGAGCTCCCCCAGCCGATCTGGCCCCGTCACCACGTCCACCCCGAAGGAGCCGTTGACCTGAAGGTCCACGAAGCCCGGCAGGACGAGGCATTCCGGGTACTCGTGGACCTCGTCGGCGTCCGGCTCCGCGCGCTCGACGCCCCTCACGCTGCCCCCCTCGATGAGGACGGTCCCGTCCCAGACCTCGTAGTCCGTGACGACCCGTCCGCGGATCGCGAGGTTCCTCAACGCCGCATCTCCCCGGCCGGGCGGAGCGCCGACCGCGCGGCCGTGGTGTCTTCCCTGTCCGTGGGCTCTCGCATCGGAGGCATTGTAGCGAACGGGCGGTGTCGCGGGCCCGGCGGGCGAGAGGGTCTTACGTCGCGGGCACCTCGACGTTCGGTTGCGAGCGGGCGTCGGGGACGCGCAGGAGGACGAAGAGGCCCAGGGCCATGACGAGGGCGAGGGAGCCTATGGCGATCCGGTAGGCGCCCGTGCCGAAGTCCTCGAAGGCCCAGAGGAGGACGGCCGTGATCGCGGGGCCCATCACCGCCGAGAGCTTGCCGGCCAGGGAGAAGAGCCCGAAGAACTCGCCGAGCTTCTCCGGCGGGGCGAGCGCCACGAGCATGACCCGGCTGACGGTCCACGTCCCGCCCAGGGCTATCCCGACCAGGGGGCCCGCGAGCATGAGCATCCAGGGCGCGAGGGCGATCGACGCGAGCCCTATCGCCACGATCCAGACCACCAGCACCCCGACGAGCGCCTTCTTCGGCCCGACGCGGTCGGAGGCGTACCCCGAGCCCACGCTCCCGACGACCGCGAAGACCGTCGAGAACAGGAGGAGGTTGCGGATCTCGCCCTGCCCCATCCCGAAGACCTCCCGCCCGTAGAGCGCCATGTTGGCGATCGCCGTGTTCGCGGCGTCGGTGTACAGGAACGTCGCGACGATAAACGTCCCGACCCCGCCGTAGGCCCGCATGTTCCTTATCGTCGACGCCACGTCCCGGTACGCCGCGCGAAGCCCCACCGGCCGCGGCTCCCGAACCGCCCGGTCCGGGACGAAGAGGAAGGCGGGCAGGCTGAACAGGAGGTACAGGACTGCCGTCGGCAGGAAGGCGTTGGAGTTGCTCTCGCCGCCCGTGTCGATCCATCCGCCGAAGAACCCCAGGGCCTCCCTGATGGGCACGGCCTCCGTAACGAAGAGCGTCAGGACGACGAGGGCGAGGATCGAGCCGACGTACCCGGCGGCGGTCCCGTAGCCGCTGACCTTCCCGGCCCCTCTTCCTGCGGCGACCCCCGGCAGGAGGGCGTTGTAGAAGACGAGCGCCGACTGGTACGCGACGTCCGCCGCCACGAACAGCGCCACCGCCAGGAGCACGCCCCCGCCAGATCCAGCGCCGCCGTCAACGCGACCGCGACCAGGGTCAGCACGACGAGGTACGGCACGCGGCGCTGCCGGAGATCCGCCATGGCCCGAACACCGGAGCCGTCAGGACCACGAGCAGCGCCGAGACGGCCGTGGCGGCGTTCACGATCCCTGCCCCGCCCCGAGCTCGTCCCGAGCCACAGCGGGAAGAAGAAGCTCAGGATGCTGATCGAGAAGATCGTGTTCGAGAAGTCGTAGAGCGCCCAGGACCAGACCGCGACCCCGGAGGCCCTGCCCCCGCCTTGGTTGTGCTCCCGCTCCTCATGGCGGCGGCAGTATAGACGAGCGCTCCAGGGCCCCGCGTGGGTCTTAAAGAACTAAAAGCCGCCGGCTCTCGGCCCTCGCGGACAGCTTCCCGTTCCGCCGACCGGCATCTGGCGCGTAGATCCTCTCCGAGATGCCGAGCGCGCCGGGAGGTGGCGTCCTCGCTGGCGCGTGAGATCCAGAACACCCAGGCGTTCCGGGTACGGTTCCGTCCTTGCCGAACGACGGTGATACCTGGGTGCTCCTCGATCGCGGAGGCCCGTAAAGGGTTCGGGGAGAACCCGGTCTACGTAGGGCGTTCGCCTTGGCTGCCGGAGGCGGGACAGGTAGAATCGCGGAGGGAACGGGGAGTCGGGAGGACCTCATGAGCAGCAAGCCGTCGGCCGGTACGGGCAAGGTTATCGTCAGTTGCGCCGTTACGGGGGCGATCCACGTCCCGTCGATGACGCCTCATCTGCCGATCGGGCCGGACCAGATCGCCGAGAGCGCGATCGGCGCCGCCGAGGCCGGCGCGGCGATCCTCCACCTGCACGCCCGCGACCCGGAGGACGGCCGGCCGACGCCGGATCCGGAGGTATTCGCTCGGTTCCTGCCCGAGATCCAGGCGTCCACCGACGCGGTCATCAACATCACTACCGGCGGCGGCCACGGGATGACGCTCGAGGAGCGCACGGCGGCCGCCCGGCGCTTCCGGCCCGAGCTGTGTTCGCTGAACATGGGCAGCATGAACTTCGGCCTCTTCCCCGCGCTGGACCGGATGGACGACTTCCGGCACGAGTGGGAGCCCGCCTACCTGCGGATGACGCGCGACTTCATCTTCAAGAACACCTTCGAGGACATCGAGTCCATAGTCTCGGACCTGGGCGCCGATGGGACCCGCTTCGAGTTCGAGTGCTACGACGTCAACCACCTCTATAACCTGGCGCACTTTCTCGACAAGGGGCTGGTGCGGCCGCCGCTGTTCGTGCAATCGGTGCTCGGCATCCTGGGCGGCATCGGGACCGACCCGGAGGACCTCATGCACATGAAGCGGACCGCGGACCGGTTGTTCGGCGACGACTACGTCTGGTCGGTGCTGGCGGCGGGACGCCACCAGACTCGGCTCGTGACCATGGGCGCGATCCTCGGGGGCAACGTGCGCGTGGGCCTGGAGGACAGCATCTACCTCGCCAAGGGGGTGCTCGCCGAGAGCAACGCCCAGCAGGTGGAGAAGATCGTCCGCATCCTGCGCGAGCTCTCGCTGGAGATCGCCACGCCGGCAGAGGTACGCGAGATGCTGGGACTGAAGGGGCGCGACCGGACGGCAATCCCCACTAAGGGCAAACCAGAGCCTGTTTGAGATGCGCTATAGAGCGCGAAGAAGGGTCTTGCTCGGACCCGATCCAGAAGGCACCCCGATCGGCCTGCGCAACGAAGAGGCGTGGTAGCGACAGCCGCTTCCGCGCGGCGGAGAGCGTCCGTCAGGCGCCGCTGATCGGCCGGGCGTTGTAGCCGTCGACGTTCCGTAGCTGGGCAGCGACGTTCTCCCGGACCCGTTCCGGAGGCATCTCTACGCCGTGCTTGTCGTAGAGGTGCTGCATCAGGCCGTCCACCAGCCCGCTTTCGTCGTCGGCCCGTATCGCGCCCTCGCAGGACGGGCACTTGACGGTTGGCTGCTCTGGCATGCTATCTCCCGTTTCGAGGCGTCGTCTATCCTACCCAATAGGCGCGGGTCCGCACGCCTCCCCGCTTCTACGGCCGGGAGCCGCCGTCGGGCGACGTACCGAAGGCCGGCGGTTCTTCCCTCAGCCGAGGCCCACGTCCAGCGTCATCATGACGCCGAAGCCGACCATGAGGGACATGGTGGCGAGGTCGGCGTGGCCGCCCTTCTGCGACTCCGGAATAAGCTCCTCGACGACCACGAAGATCATTGCGCCGGCGGCGAAGGCCAGGGCGTAGGGCAACAAGGGCTGGGCGAGGCTGACGGCGATGACCCCGATCACGCCGGCTATCGGCTCGACGACGGCGGAGAGCTGGCCGTAGAAGAAGCTCTTGCCGAGCGGCATGCCCTCGCGCCTGAGGGGCATCGAGACGGCGGTCCCCTCGGGGAAGTTCTGGATGCCGATGCCGATGGCGAGCGCGACCGCCGCGGCGAGCGAGGCCCCCTCGAAGCCGGCCGCCACCGCCCCGAAGGCGACGCCGACCGCGAGCCCCTCCGGGATGTTGTGCAGCGTTATGGCCGAGACGAGCAGGACGCTGCGCTTCCAGGTAGTCTCCAGCCCCTCGGCCTTCTTCATCGGGTCGCCCGGGTGCAGGTGTGGGAGCAACGAGTCCAGCCCCCTCAGGAAGACGCCGCCCGCGAGAAAGCCCACGAGCGCGGGGACCCAGGCCGTCATCCCCTGCCCTCCGCGAGCTCTATGGCGGGCGCCAGCAGCGAGAAGTAGCTCGCCGCGATCATGACGCCGCCCGCGAACCCGAGCATGGCGTCCAGGACCCACCGCTTGACCTCCTTCGTGAAGAAGACCAGCGCCGCCCGAGCGCCGTCATCCCGTAGGTGAAGCCCGTGGCGAGCAACACCTGCCAGATCGGGTGCAGCCCTCTTATGGTGTCTATCACCTACTCTCCTCCCCAAAAGGCCGTAGTACAAGCCGCAGAAGCGCGGCTATCTACCCACCAGACCACCATCTCGCGCAAGGACCTCCCGCTAGGGCCCTGGGTAGGAGATCTAGCCGAAGCCGTCCCGCCACCCTCCGCCAGGACCTGAACGAGGATCGTACCGGCCAGCACTCCCCCAGCGGGTGCGAGACGCCGTCTTCGTCCTCGACTGTGACGACGCCGTCGAGGGCGCGCACCTCCTTGACCAAGAGAGACCTCCCCGGTACGAGACCGCGCTCCCCGAGATAGGACAGCACGGGGCGCCCTCGTGGTTGACCCGGACGATCCGCACCTTCTCACCGCCGGCGGCCTCCCCGAGCGGGAAGGAGTCCTCGGACGCCATCGCCCCGTCCGCGGTCGGGATGGGGGCGCCGTGAGGGTCACGCCCAGGGTGTCCCAAAAAATCCGCCAGACGCTCCGTGAAGTCGTCGGAGACGACGTGCTCCATCCGTTCGGCCTCCTCGTGCACGTCCTGCCACGAGTAACCGAGGTGCTCGAGCAGGAAAGTCTCGATCAAACGGTGGCGCCGCACCAGCCGCAAGGCCTCGGCGCGCCCCTCCTCCGTGAGCGAGGCCCCGCGGTAACGCTCGTAATCTACGTAACCCTTCTCCCGCAAACGCCCCAGCATGTTCGTCACCGACGCCGGCGCGACCGAGAGCCGACCCGAGATCTCCTTGGTCGAAGCGGTGCCCGTCCCACCGCCAAGCTCCCATATCGCCTTCACGTAGTCGCCCATCGAGGAAGAAGGCGGGGTTGTCGCAAGATCTGACATCTACGCACACAAGTTTAGACACGGCAGGTTCTTTGTCAAGCTATGCCTACTCTTGACCATTAGCGCGTACAAGTTTACAGTTTAGCTAAGACTAAAAATAAGAGATGGGAGCGGTTGTGAGAAATCAAAGTACGACCTTGTACGCGGCGGCGGTGCTATCCCTGGTCGCTGCGCTGGCCCACCTCTGGGCCGTGCCGGATCGCTTCGGGGAGTGGTGGGGGTACGGGCTCTTCTCGCTCTCCGCCGCCGCGGCCCAGGGGATGTACGGCGTGGTGGTGCTGCGCTTCACGACCCCCGGGAGGGCTCTGTTGCTCCTCGGTCTCCTGGGCAACCTCGCGCTCCTCGTCTTGTACGGGGTGACGCGCACGACGGGGATACCGTTCTTCGAGCCGCAAGCCGGAGAAGTAGGAGGGGTGGGGGCGCTGGATCTCTCCGCGGCGTCGGAGGCGGCGCTCGTGGCGGCCCTTGCGGTGCTGCTGAGATCCGGTAGACGGACGCGTGCCGCGGCTCCGGCCCTGGCGGCGGAGCCCATCCATACAGACGAGCCGGCGGCCGGGGTCTCGCGCCGAGACTTCCTGCGGACCGCGGGCATCGCCGGGGCTCTGGGCATCTCCGGGGTGCCCTGGGCCTGCGGGCTGCGGGGTAACGGGACGTTGGGCGCTGTGGGCGTCGCGGCGGGGATGCATGCCGGTACGGCCCACGGGCAGGAGGGTAGCCACTCGGGCGAGCACGGCGGCGACGTGGTGGGCCACGGGGGGCGGGGGACGTGGACCTCTCCCGGTTCGACCCCTCGAAGTTTTTGAGGGATTTCGATTGGGGGAGGAGCGCCAGGAGGGCGGCAGAACCGTCCGCGAGTACGAGCTCGTGGCCCGGGACGCCGAGGTCGAGGTGGCGCCGGGAGTGTTCTACCCGGCCTGGACCTTCGACGGTCAGGTACCGGGACCGACGTTGCGGGCCCGGGAGGGCGACCGGGTGCGCGTCACGTTCAAGAACGAGGGGACGCACCCGCACACGATCCACTTCCACGGCATCCACGCGGCGAACATGGACGGGACGTTCGAGATCGTCGGTCCCGGGCAGGAGTACGTCTACGAGTTCGACGCCGAGCCGTTCGGGATGCACCTCTACCACTGCCACACGACGCCGCTCAGAAAGCACATCGAGAAGGGGCTCTACGGGGTCTTCATCATCGACCCGAAGGAGGGGCGTCCGCCCGCCGACGAGATGGTGATGGTCATGAACGGCTTCGACACCAACTTCGACGCCGAGAACGAGGTCTACACCGTCAACGGGGTCGCCTTCCACTACCAGCGCCACCCCGTGGAGATCAAGAAGGGCGAGCTCGTCCGGGTCTACCTCGCCAACTTCACGGAGTTCGACCTCATAAACAGCATGCACATCCACGCCAACTTCTTCGACTACTACCCCACGGGGACCAGGCTCGAGCCGACGGAGTACACGGACACGAAGATGCTGGCCCAGGGGGAGCGCGGGATCATGGAGTTCGCCTACGGCCGCGCCGGGAGCTTCATGTTCCACGCCCACGTCAACGAGTTCGCCGAGCTGGGCTGGCTCGGCTTCTTCAAGGTGGAGGAGTAAGGGTATGCAGAACGTCGAAAGAGCGGCTCCGGGAAGCCGCGGGCCAGGATGGGTGCTTCTGGGGCTCGTACCGCTCCTGGGGCTAGGGGTGCTTCTGGCCTTTATCGTCCTGAACGGGGCCGGGGTGACGCGGGACGACCTCCCGCCCGTCGAGGACCTCACCGTCGAGCGGGTGGCCCTGCCGACGGAGTACGAGATGGTAGTCTCCGTCACCAACGGCGGCCCGGACCCCGTAACGGTGAGCCAGGTCAACGTGAACGACGCGCTCACGGGGTTTCGGGTGGAGTCGGGGAACACGATCCCGTCGCTCGGCTCGACCGAGATAAAGGTCCCCTACACGTGGGTCGAGGGCGAGGCGTACGCGATCACCCTTATCACGAACACTGGGACCACCTTCGACGCGGAGGTGCCTTTGGCGGCCCTCACACCGGGCTTCTCGGGGGAGACTTTCTGGCGCTACGCGCTCATCGGGTTCTACGTCGGGGTGGTGCCGGTGGCTCTGGGGCTCTTGTGGTTCCCGTTCCTGAGACGCCTCGGCACCTCGGGCATAAACTTCGTTCTGGCCCTGACGGTGGGGCTTCTGGTCTTTCTGGTGGTGGACACGCTGCTGGAGGCCGGGGAGGTGGCCACTCAGCTGCCGGGGGCCTTCTCCGGGATACCGCTGGTGATTCTGGTCTCCCTGCTGACCCTGCTCGGGCTCCTGGGGACCGAGCGGCTGTTCCGGCGCGGGCGCGAGGAGGCGAGCCGGCTCTCGACCTCCTACCGCATAGCTCTCGGGATAGGACTGCACAACCTGGGGGAGGGGCTGGCCATCGGGGCGGCGTTCGCCCTCGGCGAGACGGCCCTGGGAACATTCCTGGTCGTCGGTTTCACCCTGCACAACATCACCGAGGGCGTCGGCATCGCGGCCCCCATCCTCAGAGAGAAGCCTAGGCTCGCGCACTTCGCCTGGCTGGCGCTCCTCGGAGGGGGTCCGGCCATCCTGGGGACCTGGATCGGGGGCTTCGCCCACTCGAACCTCCTCTCCACCCTCTTCCTGGCCGTGGGCGCCGGTGCCATCCTGCAGGTCATCTACGAGGTCACGCGGATCCTCCTCAAGGACTCAGCGCGTACCAAGGCCCCGGCCCTCTCGGGCACGAACCTCGGCGGTCTCACGGCCGGGATAGCGATTATGTACGCAACCGCCCTCCTGGTGAGCGTGTAGAGCGGACGAGCGCCGTTCTACGGGGCACGGGCGAAGAGGTTACGGAGAGGAAATAAGCGATGACAAGTGAAGAAGGGGTCGTGTTATTCGTGCAGAAACCCGGCTGACTGTTCTGCGACAGGACGGAGGAGTTCCTCCGCGGGAAGGGCGTCGAGTACACCGTCAGGAACATAGCCGAGGACGAGGGCGCCATGGTGGAGCTCGAACGCATGGGGACCATGACGACGCCGGTCGCCGTGATCCGGAGCGAGGGTGGCCAAGAGGAGGTGGTGGTCGGCTTCGACCGGGCGAAGCTGGAGCGGGCCCTGGGCCTGTAGCCTTCAGGCCCAGGGCCCGCTCGGCCCAGGTTCTCCGCTCTCTTTATCGCGCTGGCGGTGGAGCGGCGAGGGCGTCCGAGATTATGCTCGCGTGGTCGAAGGCCAGCTCCGTGGACGACGGCTCCAGGAAGGCGGCCTCGTCGGCGTCTGAGGCCGCGGACGGGTCGCCCTCGGCCCGGGCCAGAAAGGCGACGCTCACGTTGTGGCCGCGCGGGTCGCGCCCGGGGTCCGAGTAGACGCCGACGAGGCGGGAGAGCTCGACGTCGAGGCCCGTCTCCTCCTTCGCCTCGCGGACGGCGGCGTCCCCCACCGTCTCTCCGACGTCCACGAAACCGCCCGGCAGGGCCCAGCTCCCCTCGTAGGGCTCGCTGCCGCGCCTTATGAGGAGCACGCGCCCCTCCCCGTCGGGTACGACGACGTCCACCATCAGCTTCGGGGTCTCGGGTCCGGCCACGGGCACCGTCCTTTCGGTAATCGTCGGGCGACCTTCGTGCGTCCTACCCCGTGGGGACGGGGGCAATCGGGGCCGGGGATGGCCGAGGCGGTATGCTCTACGGGACGATGGGACGGGCGTGAAGATACTCGCGATGGGCGACACCGTGGAGCAGATCCTCCACGGGGCGAACCTCGCCCGCTACGCCTCCGGGGTGGAGGCCGTCGTCTCGTGCGGGGACCTGCCGTTCGAGTACCTGGAGTACGTCGTCACCTTCTCGGGGGCGCCGCTCTACTACGTCCGGGGCAACCACGACCCCGAGGAGCCGAAGGCCCCAGAGGGCTGCGTCCCCCTCGACGGGCGCGTCGTGGACATAGGGGGCGTGGTCCTCGCGGGCCTCTCGGGGTCGCGCTGGTACTCCGGCGGTCCGAACCAGTACACCGAGCGCGCCATGCGCCGCCGGGGGCGCGCCCTCTCGGCGAGGGTGGCCCTGGGCAGGCTGCGGGGCAAAAAGGCCCCCGACGTCTTCGTCACCCACTCGCCGCCCCTCGGGCTCGGCGACCGCGAGGACGTCGCCCACACCGGCTTCGAGACGTTTCTGGGCCTCATAGACCGGCACGATCCCCCGCTCTGGCTGCACGGCCACGTCCACCTGTACGGGCCCGAGGCGTGGGAGGCCCGGGAGACGCGCCGGGGCAGCACTCGGGTGGTCAACGTGTACGGTCACAGGATACTCGAGGTACCGGGAGGGGTTGGGGTAGACTCGGGCCCACCACGGAGGAAGGACGAGTAGCGGTCGCGTGGACCAGAACGAGCAGGCCGACAAGGACTTTACGCGGGCGAGGCGCATGGCCTTCCTGCGGCGCATCGGGGCGTACCTCAGGAACGATTCGGCCTCCAACCAGCTGCTCTCGTTCGAGGAGGTCAGGAGCGTGATCGGGGCGGTGCAGCAGCACTACGCCGGGATGCGCGTGGTGCCCGTCTCCAAGATCGTGGGCAGCGTCGGCCGCCACCGCGACTTCGACCGGTCGTTCCTGCCGGCGCGGGCGAGCGTGGCGGGGCGGTGGAAGAAGATAGACCAGGCGATGATGCGCGCCGAGGAGCTGCCGCCGGTCAGTTTGTACAAGATCGGGGACGCCTACTTTGTCCGCGACGGCAACCACCGCGTCTCCGTCGCGAGGAGGCAGGGCATCGAGATGATCGACGCCGAGGTCACCGAGCTCAAGAGCCGGGTGCCCGTCGACGAGAACCTGACCGTCCGCGACCTCCTCCACAAGCTGGAGCAGAGGCGATTCCTGGAGAGGCTGCCCATGGATCGCGTCCTCCCGGAGATAGAGCTCAGGTTCTCGGACGCCGCGGACTACGGGACGCTCGCGACGTACATCGAGGCGCACGGCTTCAGGCTCTCCCAGCTCTGGCGGCGCTACGTCTCCCACGAGGAGGTCTTGCGGGACTGGTACGAGTACTCGTACCGGCCGATCTCGGCCATGATCCGGGAGGAGCGCGTCCTCGACGCCTTCCCGGGCCGCACCGAGCTCGACCTCTACGCCTGGATCATCCGCCACCGAGAGAGGCTGGTCCTGGAGTGGCGCAGAGAGTCCGTCACCCCCGAGAACGCTATGGACGACATCCTCCAGCGCGAGGGCGAGCGCCGCCGGAACCCCCTCGACCCGGAGCGCCTGAACATCTACGAGGGCTAGCCCACGGCGCCTCCTCGGGGCCCTGTTGTAAGATGCCCCGGTCGTAAGCCCCGGCTCTTGGTGGGAGGCCTCTTTGGGAGCTTTGTCGGTGATCTGGTCGCCCGTCGCGGCGCTCTCGCGCGTGGCGGAGGAGCGGCGCGTCCTCTCGGGCTTCGCGGTGACGGCCCTCTACGCGGCCCTGAGCCTCGTCGCGACCGCCGTCGCGTTCTTCGGCGGCCTCGCGGAGGCGCAGCTCGGGGCCGGGGGCGCGCCCGTGCCGCCGGAGGTGCAGGATCTCCTGGTCCCCTTCTCCATCGTCGCGCTGCTCTTCGCCGCGGTCTGGCCGTTCGTCTTCTGGCTCCTGGTCTCCGGCCTGATGCACCTCGTCACGCGGTTCTTCGGGGGGACGGGACCGTTCTCCGCGACGCTCGCCGCCGTCGGGGTCGCCGGGGTGCCGTTCGTGGTCTACGCCGCCCTCGGGCTCCCTTTGTCCGGGCTGCAGGTCGTGCTCGGTCCCGAGAGCGCGGCGGGGGCGATCCTGGGCCTCCTCTCGTCTCTGCTGGGGCTCGCGGCCCTGTTGTGGTTCGCGGCGCTGGTGGTCGTGGGCGTCGCCCTCGCCCGGCGGGTGGGCTACGGGGAGTCCGCGGGCTCCTGCGCCATCTCTTGCGCGGGCTGCGCGGGCCTTATACTCCTGGTGGGCGTGGTCCTCGCCGTCCTCGTCGCCCTCGTCGCGGGCGCGGCGGGTTCGGCCGGTGGCCCCTGAAGCATTCCGCGTAAACGAAGCAAGGAGAAGGCGCTGCTGTGGAACCGGGTCACGGGCAGGGAAGAGGAGAGGACAACACCCCGAACGGGGCGCCCGGCGCGCGGCCGAGCGAGGGAAGCAACGCGCCGGGCGGGAGCGCCTCACCCGAGGCTCCGCCCCGCCGGAGGCGACGCCGGGGGCTCCTGATCGGGGGCGCCATCGCGGCGGCGCTCCTCTTTCTAACCGTCGGGACCGTGCTGCTCGTCGTGCTGCTCGGGCCCGGCGGCCCGGGCGGCGGGGGCAGCGGCAGCGCCAGCGCCCCGGAGACCTTTCAGGAGGAGTACATTTCGGGCGACGGTCCGGAGAAGGTGGCGGTCCTGCCCGTGCGGGGACAGATCGGCTCCGAGGAGACGGGCGCTCTGGCGACGCCCGCGGCCACCCCGGAGGCGCTGAGGGACGGACTCAGGCAGGCCGCCGAGGACGGGAGGGTGAGCGCGGTCGTGCTCGAGGTCGACTCGCCCGGCGGCGGCGTCACCGCCAGCGCCCAGATGCACGACGAGATCCGGGAGTTCAAGGAGTCGTCCGGCAAGCCCGTCATCGTCTCCATGGACGCGACGGCCGCCTCCGGCGGCTACTACATCGCGACCGCCGCCGACAGCATCGTCGCCAACGAGTCCACGATCACGGGCTCCCTGGGCGTGATCATCTCGTTTCTCAACTACAGGGAGGCGGAGGAGAAGCTCGGCCTCGAGGAGGTCGTCTTCAAGAGCGGCGAGTTGAAGGACATCGGCTCCCCGTCGCGCGAGATCACCCCCGAGGAGAGGGAGGTGATCCAGAACCTGGTCGACGAGCAGTACGACGAGTTTGTCGACGTGATCGTCGAGGGCCGCGACCTCCCCGAGGAGCGGGTGCGCGAGTTGGCGGACGGCCGCATCTACTCCGGGTTGCAGGCGCGGGACCTGGGCCTCGTCGACGAGCTCGGCGACCTGGAGACGGCCGCGGGGGTCGCGGAGGAGGCCGCGGGCGTGGACGAGGCGACGGTGGTCCGCTACACGCAGGAGCCCGGCCTCGCCGAGCTTCTGCAGGCCCGCCTCGCCCCGCAGAAGCCAGAAGCCCTAAGAGTCCTGGAGGAGGCCGGCCTAAGCCCCTCCCCGGAGCTCCAGTACCTGTACCGTCCGTAGGGAGGACCGGACGGTCGCGAATGCCCGGGGCCGTTCGGAAAAGCGCGCCAGGGGCGTGTACTTCGGCGAGCCTTTGTCATAATATGCAACCAGGGTGGTCCTGAGGGGGACCGCGAGGAGACCGTGACTAGACGCTTGGCGACAACGCAATACGCGCCTGGGGGCCGCCGCGCCGACAACGCCCCGCTTCGAGGCCCCCGATAATCTGGCAGCCGACGACATACGCCCTGATCTCGGCCTTGGCATCGGCGATCCCGGCCGTGGTCGGCGCCTACGCATGGAGGCGCCGGGGCAAGCCCGGGGCCACGACGCTGGCCCTGCTGCTCTGGCTCCTGGCGCTCTGGGGGCTCCTGTACGCCCTGGAGCTCGGCGCGCGCGACGCCTCCCTCGTGAACACGCTCCACGGGCTCCAGTCCTCCGTCCTGGTGCTGGCCCCGCCCCTCTGGTTCGTCTTCGTGCTCCGGTACACGGGGAGGGTGGGCTGGCTCACGCGGGGCTTTCTGGCGCTGATCTTCGCCGTACCGGCGACGACCCTGGCGCTCGTCGCCACGAACCGGCTTCACGGGCTCGTCTGGACGGCCGGGGGCGTACGCGAGACCCCCCGGGCGCTGATCGCGGGCTTCGAGTACGGGCCCTGGTTCTGGCTGGACTTCGCCTACGGCGCGTTCCTCGTGCTCGCGGGCGCGGCGCTGCTCGTGCTCATGCTCCGCAACACGCAGTGGCTCTACGCCAAGCAGAGCGCGTGCCTCCTTCTGGGCTTCGTCGGGCCCTGGGCCGCCCACTCGTCTTTCGCGACCGGGCTGGACCCGGGGCTCCGCTCCCTGCCGAACCTCGACCCCACGGTCCTCACCTTCGTCCCCGCGGGCCTCGTGCTCGCGTGGGGGCTGTACCGCCACAAGCTCCTCGACCTCTCCCCCGTCGCGCACGACGCCGTCGTCGAGGGGATGAGCGACGGCACCCTGGTCCTAAACGCTCAGGGCAGGATCGTCGACCTCAACCCCTCGGCCAGGCGCATCCTCGGTTGCAGCGCGGGCGAGGTCGTCGGCGGGAGCTTCAAGGAGGTGATGAGCCGTCAGGGCAAGGCCGCGCCCCTGGCCGGCAACCGCGGCACCGCCCTCCTCGATCGCTACGAGAGGGAGGGGCAGGCGAACGAGGAGATAAGGCTAGGCGAGGGCGACGAGGCCCGCCACTACGACCTCGCCCTCTCGGCGCTCTACGACGGGCGCGGCAAGCGCACCGGCACCCTCGTGGTCCTGCACGAGGTCACCCAGCGCAAGCTCGCCGTCGAGCGGCTCGACAAGCTCGCCCACTACGACGCCCTCACCGGCCTGCCCAACCGCGCCCTCTTCTACGAGCGCCTCAGCCAGGAGATCGCGCGCTCCCGCAGGGCTCAAGGGGTGGGCGGCGGGCTCCTCGCGGTCATGTTCCTCGACCTCGACCGCTTCAAGATGATCAACGACACGTTGGGCCACGACTTCGGCGACCTGCTCCTTCAAGAGACGGCGAGTAGGCTCAGGGAGAGCGTCCGGGAGTACGACGTCGTGGCACGGCTCGCCGGCGACGAGTTCACCGTGATCCTGCCGGAGGTCGAGAGCCCCCGGGCCGCGACCGAGGTCGCCGAGCGCGTCGTCCAGTCCATCGCCGCCCCCTACCGCCTCGAAGGCAAAGACCTCCTCATCACGACGAGCGTCGGCATCTCCTTCTACCCGACCGACGCGCACGACCCTTCGGTCCTGGTCAAGAACGCCGACTCGGCGATGTACCGCGCCAAGGCGGGCGGCAAGAACCGCTACGAGGTCTACGCCGAGGACGTCCTCCAGAACCCCACAAAGAACTTCGAGCTGGAGAACGAGCTGAACCGGGCGATCGAGGAGAACCAGTTCGTGCTCCACTACCAGCCCGAGATCCGGATCTCCAACAGCCGCATGGTCGGCGCGGAGGCGCTCCTACGCTGGAGGCACCCCGAGCGCGGGCTCCTCCACCCCAGGGACTTCGTCCCCGTGGCCGAGGAGTCCGGCCTGATCTTCTCCATCGAGCGCTGGCTGCTGCGCGAGGCCTGCCGCCAGATGCGGTCCTGGCAGGAGCGCTACCCGACCGCCACCCCCTGACGATGAGCGTCAACATCTCCAGCCGCCACTTCATGCACCCGAACCTCGTGGGCGTCGTCGGCGGGTCCTCGAAGAGACCGGCCTCCCGCCAGAGAGCCTCGTGCTGGAGGTCAGGGAGGGCGTCCTGCACGAGGACGGCCCTCCGCCGCCGTCACCCTAGAGGCCCTCAAGAAGCTCGGCGTCAGGCTCGCCGTCGACGACTTCGGCGCCGGCTCCTCCTCCATCGCCGAGCTCAAGCGCTTCCCCTGGACATCCTGAAGATAGACTCCTCGTTCGTGAAGAGCTTCCACGAGCGCGAGGAGGACTGCAGGATCGTCTCGGCCGTCATCGGCCTCGCCCACGCCCTCGAGCTCACCGCCGTCGCCCAGGGCGTCGACACCCCCGCCAGCTTGTGCAGCTCCGGGAGATGGGCTGCGACGTGGCGCAGGGCACCTACTTCTCAGAACCCCTCTCCAGCACCGCTACCGCCGCCTTCCTCGTCGCGGACCTTTACTATTAGTCGTGGCTGACACCCAGCCTTCGAGCCATCTCTTATCTAGCGGACTTCGCCTCGCTCGGTTGCATGGGCATCCCGCAAAAGTTTATCTACTAGGTTCCGCCAGCCTCGTCCCGAGATTAGTCGTCAAGCACAACCTTCGGCGCCGAACAAGAACCATTCTGCGCCTTCAGCGTGTCGCGGGCAGAGGGCATGCCCTACGTCTCCCACGAGGTCGCCTCTCGACTAGCAATTCTCCGACAAGCCTCCATGGCCGGGACCATCCTGACAGACCGGGAGGCGTGGGTGCTGCAGTTGGTCGCCGAGGGCAAGACCACGAAGGATATTGCCCGAACCGTGTTCGTCTCTGAGAGAACAGTGAGAGGCGACCTGCAGTTAGCTTGCGCGAAGCTGGACGCCAAGAACCGGACCCACGCTGCGGTGCTGGCCGTGCAGCGCGGAATAATACGTGTCACGAAGACGTAGAATACCTCCCCCAGGTTCCGCGGGCGAAGGGACCAGCAGAGACGGCACCTTCGGCAAACTTGTGCGAACAAGGTGATGGCTGCGAGATAGCGCAGGGCACCTACCTTTCTAAGCCCCTCTCCGCCACCGCCGCCTTCCTGGCCGCGGCGGACATGTACCACTTGTGCGATCGGCCCCTACCCGAATGCTCTGGGGCCTCAGATCGTACGCATCGTGCTCGGCAGAGACACTCTTCGATGCCTAGTAGAGAGTCCCCGCGTTACGACGGTTTGGCGTAACGCGGGGACTCCTTGTTATCAAGGATCGAGCAGAGGGGATGCTAGACGAGCCGTCTTGCCCCCGCGTACCCGCGGATGTACCTCATCTCGCTCGTGACCGTGGTTCCCCAATAGCTGTTCATGTGTGAAATCATCTGTTGTCCGGTGGACGAGTTGCGCCCCACGTAGACGCCGACGTGGGTTATAGGACCGCTGAGTCCGTTCTCCTTGAAGTACACCAAGTCACCGGCGCGTAGGGCCGACTTGGAGATCGGCCTACCGTACCGAGACTGCCCCAGCTCGTCCATGGGAAGCGTGATCCCGAAATTAGCGTAAACCTTCTTCGTGAAGCAGGTGCAGCTCATCAACGTACTGGTGCACGTGCCCCACCTGTACTTTACGCCGCTCTTCTTGAAGGCCGCGGCCATGCTTATCGCTTTCCTGGCTACGTCCGCGCCGGTCGCGCTCGTCGTCCGCGTGCCTTCTGATGGCGCGGCGCTCCCGGTGCTGTTGATGGCGGCCGGTTGCTCGTAGGAGGAAACCTTCTCGACCTTGACGGCGTCGGCGGCGACGTTGCCCTTGCCCTTGGTGTCGTGCGAGATCCTTATCGGGAACTTCTCGTCCTTGCGCATCTCGAACTCGCCTATGCGCACCCACTTGCCGCCGTCCTTGCGCTGGTCGACCTCGGTCCACTTGGTACCGTAAGGCGTCTCGACACCCACGGGGGCACGGTCGTTGAGGCCGCGCACCTCGGGCCACCGGACGTAGACCGCATACAGGCCATTGTTCGGTATGGCGACCTCGAACAGGGCGTGGGCTCCCTTCTTGGCCGGCGCCGCGAAGAGGTAATCGTCGCCGTTGATGCCCTTCCCCGAGTCGCTCTTCTTCCAGCTTTTGGACGCCGCGAAGCGCCCCTTGTCGGAGTTGTCCACGACCTGCGAATACGTCTCGGAGACCGCGTCCTGGCGGACGGTCGCGAATACCGCAAAGGCCGCAAGAACCGCCATACACACCACCGCAATGCGCCGCAACTCGTCCCCCCTCCGGAACTTGTTAATCTCGTGCTCGCATATTATCGGCGTGCGGAGAAAATTGCTTTAGTTTTTGGCACTTTTTTGAAAATTTTGTGTCATTTCGGTGACGGGGCGGCCCCTCCGGGCCGGGTGAGGGTCGGTTTTGCTATATTGGCGCGGCGCGGGGGCGGACGAGAGCAGGAGGGCAGGAAGCATGGCGCAGGCGGAGCGTAAGGCGCGCGTGGAGTGGGAGGGCAACCTGCCGAGCGGGCGCGGGACGTTCAGCGTGGGGAGCGGGGCGATAGAGGATTTCCCGGTGACGTGGGCGTCCAGGGTGGAGCGCCCGGACGGCAAGACGAGCCCCGAGGAGCTCCTGGCCGCCGCGCACGCCTCCTGCTACGCGATGGCGCTCTCGCACACGCTCGCCGGCAGGGGGGCCCAGATCGACGAGGTCACCGTCGAGGCCGTCGCTGCGCTCGACGACGAGCTGCTCAAGATCACCTCGGTTGACCTCGACATCCACGGGAGTATCGAGGGGATCTCGGAGGAGGAGTTCAGGCTCGTGGCCGAGGAGGCCGAGAGGGCCTGCCCGATCTCCAACGCCATAAGGAACAACGTGGCGATCACCCTGCGGACCTCCCTGGAGGTCTAGGCCCCGGGGCTACCGGGACCCTAGGCCGGTAGTACGAAGGAGAGCCGGGCGCGGTCCACCGTCGAGAGGAGCTTCTCGAAGCGCATCTCGGGGAGCACCTCGCGCTCGCCGCGAAGGTCCACCACCGCGCCCGGGGCTTGGTCGGGGTACAGCTCGATCCAGACCGGCGCGCGGGACTCGACCACGGGGGTAACGCGGCTGCACAGGACGAAGTGGGGCGAGAGGCGCAGCACCTCCGCGTCGAGCTCGCCGGGCTCCGCCGTCAGGATCTCGAGTTCCGGGCGGAGCGCCTCCAGGGTGCCGGAGATGACGTCGCGGTACGCGCGCGGCTCGTTGGCGAGCAGTACACGCATGGCATCCCTGGCCCTCGGGCTGCTCCTCGGAGCCGCGGCCCTCTCCCCTCTCGTGCTCTCGCCCGTCGCGCGACGGACCCCGTCGGAGGCGCCCATTAAAGAAGTCTAATGTGAAGGGAGGCGCCGGACCTCCTTAAATTTACGTATGTTTCGGGCTCTCGTGGCGCGATCGCCGGGGCGAGCGGTCCGTCTCAATCCACGCGCACGATGCCGTGGCGCAGGGCGAAGACGAGGGCTTGGAGGCGCGATTGGACCTCCAGCTTGCTCAAGATGTTGGCCATGTGGGTGCGGGTCGTGCCGAGGCTGACGGAGAGGCGTTCGGAGATCTCCTTGTCGCCGAGGCCGTCGGCGAGGGCCTGGAGGACCTCCTTCTCGCGAGGGGTGATCTCATCGATGATCCTCCTCGCCTCGACGCTCTCCCGGCGCTCGCGGCTGACGAGCCGTATCGCCTCCATCACCTCCTGGGGGGAGACGAGCTGCTCGCCGGCGCGCAGCCTGCGGACCGCGTCCGTGATGTCGCCGATGCGGCTCGACTTGTGCAGGATGCCGGCGGCCCCCGCTTCGATCGCGCGGGCGAGGCAGCCCTGCTCGGAGTGCGCGCTCAGGACCAGGACCAGCGCGCGCCGGTTGGCCCTCACAAGCTCCGAGATAAACTCCGTCCCGGAGCCGTCCGGCAGGTCGAGGTCCACGACCGCGACGTCGAGGCCCTCCCCCCGCTCGTACAGCCCGATGAGGGCCTCGCGGGCATCGGCGAGGGAGCCCGCCTCGGCCACCACCGCGAGGTCGGGCTCCCGTTCGAGCATGAAAGCCAGGGGCTGGCGGAACGAGTCGTGGTCGTCCAGGAGCATGACCCGTGTCTGCTCGCCGCCCTCTGCCGTTCTCCCCTGCGTCACAGCGCCCCTTCCCTCACCGCGCCAGCTTCAGCTCGAAGCCGAACACCGAGCCCTCGCCGGGCTTCGAGTCCACGGCCAGATCGCTGCCGTGCGCCCGCAAGATGCGGCGAGAGAGGTACAGGCCGAGCCCAACCCCGGGGACCTTCTTGCCCCCCGCGTCGCGGCCGCGCCCGAACTTCTCGAAGATCCTGACCACGTCGTCGGGGTGGATGCCGGAGCCGTGGTCCACGACCTCTATGCGCACCCGTCCTGTCCCGTCCCCCAGGCGCGTCGCCCGCAGCTCCACGGGCGCCCCCTCCGGCGAGTGCTTGACGGCGTTGCAGAGGAGGTTGCGCAGGACCTGCCCCACGCGCTCCGGGTCCGCCACGACCCTCTCGCGGGGCTCGAGGTCCTCGCCGAAGGAGAGGCTCACGGGATGCTCCGCGGGCAGCGCCCTGGCGAAGGTCTCGGCATCCCTCAGGAGGGCGCCGACCGGCACCGGGCGCGGCTCGACCATAAAATCCTCCCGCTCGATCGCCGCCGAGGAGCGCACGTCCTCGACGAGGGCGTCCAGGGCGTCGGTCTCGGTCTCTATCGCGGCGACGGCGTAGCGGCGCGCCGAGGGGTCGTCCTCGCCGGTGCCGAGCATCTCGGTCAGCCGACGGATCGCCGCGAGGGGACCGCCGAGCTCGTGCGCGACCATCGCCGTGAAGTCGGCCCTTAGCGTCGCGAGCTCGGAGAGCTGGCGGTTGATGTCCCGCTCCGCCGCGAGCAACGCCGCCCGCTCCGCGGCGACGCGCCTGAGCTCCAGGACGCCGCCCACGGCCACCACCAGCGCGAAGGCGAAGCGCAGGGCGTCCGCCTGGCTTAGGATCATGCCGCCGTAGCCCGTGGGCCAGAGGTAATCGTGCAGCTGCGAACCGGCGTAGAGCACCGCCGCGATGAGGATCCAACCGCGCAGGTTCTCCCGACCCGCCTGGAGCACCGCCCCGGCGGCGGCCGCGACCGCGAGGGCGAGCGGCAACGCGCCGAGCGTCCAGTGCCACGGGGTGAGCCACTCGAGCGGGGAGACGCCGCGCTCCGACGCCTCCACGGGGTCGACGCCCCGGGCCATCGGCGGCGCCATCCCCCGCTCCTCCAGGGCCTCGAGCCCGAGCGCGAGGCCCAGGATCCCGGCCGCCACGACGAGGACCATGCGCCGGGAGAAGAGCGGGGGGTCCCTGGGCACGAGGCCCACGACGAAGAGCCCGCCCGCCAGGACGTGCACGAGCAGGGACTCGTACAGCCCCTCGTGGAGCGGCGGCGGGCCACCCTTGACGAGCGGCTCCAGGTAACCGAAAGCCAGGTGCCCGAGGCCCAGCACGGCGAAGCCGGCCGCGACCCAGTGCAGCCGGCGTCCGACGCCGCTGGCGACGAACAGGGCCAGGACCAGCGCGCCGAAGAGCCGCAACAGCGCCGCCGACGCCTCCTCGCCGCCGCTAACCCCCGCGGAGACGGGCATGGCGAACGAGCCGCGCTCGACGGAGAGGTCGTAGAGCGCCCACGCGACGATCGACGCGGCCAGCACCGCCGCCACGAACAGCGCCGCCCGCCCCGCTGCCGGCCCCCCGCTCGAACGCCCACGCTCGAACCTACGCTCTTGGCCTCATCCACCCGTAGGGCTCCCGAAGGCGCACGAGGGACGCATCGTCATGCATGCTAACCAGGCGTGCAATGACCTCGATACGGCTCTGCGTACGTTCGCGTTTCGGCGGATCATGAACCACGCCATCCTACTCCCATGGTACACGAGGATCAATGCGGTACGCCTCCCCGACCGCGCCCCCGCCACGGGGCTCCCGGCCGCATCCGGAGACGGGACCTCCGGACGATCTGCGATTCTCGAGTTCCATCCTCGCCCTCCACCTCCCCCGCAGAACGGGGACCGTACGCCGGTTCGTAGAGAAGCTTCGGGGACCCGGCTGCCTCGACGACGCGCGTCGTCGAGGCCCGTGGCTTTGCGTCCCCGCCTCGCGACGGGTTTGCCTTTGTCGGCCGCTCGGCCTCTTATCGGTCCGAACGGAGCAAAGCCTTTAATGTCTCGTGGAGCATGCGGTAATGCGTGTGGTGCCGACCCCGGCGAGGAGACCGGGCACCCGCACGCATGTTCCGCCTCGCGGGCGGGTGCCGGCGGCGTTTGCGCGGTAGCGGTCGGGGTAAAGGCGTCCGGTCGGTCCCAGATCAGGAGGTATCAGGGTGAGGCTCGCGGCGACGGACGGCTCTCTCGGGGGGCGGCGATGAGCCCCGTGGCGATCGTGACGGCCTCGGATTCGGGATAGGACAGGAGACGGCCAAGGCGCTCGCCGAGGCCGGGTACGACCTCGGGATCACCTACTACAAGGACGAGGCGGGGCCCGGGAGACGCTGGAGGCGGTCGAGGGCGCGGGGCGCCGGGGGGGGATCCGTCGCCTCGACCTGACCGACCTGCCCGACTCGGTCGGAGCGATAGACGAGCTTGCGGACGCCCTCGGCGGCCTGGACGTCCTGGTGAACAACGCGGGCACGGGCGACCCCACGGGGGACTTTCTCGAGCTCGCCTACGACGAGTGGCGCAAGGTCCTGTCGACGGACCTCGACGGCGCCTTTCTCTGCTCGCAGAGGGCGGCGAGGAGGATGGTGGAGGCCGGGACCGCCGGCCGCATCGTGAACATCACCAGCGTCCACGAGCACGTTCCGCGCGCCGGGGCGTCGGCGTACTGCGCCTCCAAGGGCGGCCTCGGCCTCCTCACGAAGGTGATGGCGGTGGAGCTCGCCGGGCACGGCATCCGGGTCAACGCGGTCGCGCCCGGCGAGATCTCCACCCCCATGACCGGCGCCGAAGATACCGACCCCACCACCATCGAGAAGCCGAACCTGCCCCTCGGGCGCCCCGGTCACGCCCGGGAGATAGCGGACTTCGTGGTCTTTCTAGCCTCCGACAAAGCCTCATACGCCACCGGCCAGTCCTTTGTCGTCGACGGCGGCCTTATGCTGATGGCGGCTCAGCTCTCGAGCTGAGCCCCGGCCCGCGACGAGGGCTCGACCCGTCGCTCGCACGACGCCCGGCGGGAGGCCGAGGGCTAGAAGAGCCTCTGGCCCGGCTCGTCGAACAGCTCGTCGAGCTCGTAGCCGAGGTCCTTGGCGGAGGCCTCGAAGAAGGCCCTGTTGCGGTGGGCGAAGGGGAGCCATTCGTTGTAGCGGGCGTAGGCCTCCTTCGGGTCCGGGGGGCCTTCGAGGTGGACGAGCTCTCCCATGTAGCGGCTCATCTCCAGGAAGCGGAGGAGCCACGGGTCCTCCGTCTCCCGCTCGCCGTCGAGGACCTCCTCGAAGGCGACGAACGGGACGGGATCGGGGCTTTCTCCAGGGGCTCGGAGATGAAGCGCTCGCTGAAGTAGGCCGTAAACGTCTCCAGGCCGGTTATGAGGGTCGGGAGCCACGGGGTCTGGCTGCCGGGGTGGTCCTTGGGGAGGCCCCAGCGCAGGGCGCCGACCATCCCCCGATCATTCGGAACGTGTAGGGCAGGGAGCGGTAGGCCCGGCGGCTGTGGTAGTAGTAGACGACGGGGTAGCGCCTTACCCCCTCGTAGATCTCGACCAGCCCCGGTGCAGGGACATCAGGTGCGTCTCGAGGCCCCGGTGCTCGCCGTTCGGGAAGTGGGGCTTCAGGATGGTCAGGGGATCGCTCGAATCCTGGGCCTGGTGGTAGAGCCCCGCGGAGAGGACGCCGAGCTGCTGGAGCACCCCGTACACCCCTATCACGTAGGTGATGGCGAGGGTGAGGAGGCCGAAGCCTATAAGGGCCTCGGAGATGGTGATGAGCTGGTAGACGGTGCTCTGGGGGGTCACGTCGCCGAAGCCCACGGTCGAGATGGCGGTCCCGCTCAGGTAGAGCGCCTCGAGAAAGGTCGGCTCGAGGCCCGGGCTCGAGAAGTAGAACGTCTTCGTGTCGATGCTGTCGTAGTAGACGAGGGCGTAGCCGAAGGAGACGACCAGGATCCAGGCCGTGATCGTCACCGGCACCATGAGCGGGGCCGCGAGGGAGAGCCCGAGGGCCCTGTATTTCCGGGGCAGGGGCCGGGTCAGGAACCGGAACGTGTTGAAGAGCCTGTTGTACAGGCGGCTGCTCAGGAAGCCGAAGCCGTCGTAGTGGAGCACGGTAAAGAAGACGTCGAGGAGCCCGATAAAGATCAGGGCCAGGCCGGCTACCGTGGAGATCCATCCCATAACCTCGGGTGTATACCAGAAAAACGCCCCTCGATGCGTCGCCGGGCCGGGAGAGCCCGCCGTTTGGCCGTTCTCGCGCCCGGGTACCCGGACCGTCGCAGGTAAGCTCGGAAGGGAGCCGGCGCATGCAGCGCGACGTGTTCGTAAAGAGGGTCGTCGAGATCGGTGAGCTGGCGGGGGACGCGAGGAGGCCGAGGCGGCGGTGAGGGCCACCCTCGCGACCCTCAGGGAGCGGCTCGCGGGCAACGAGCCGAACAACCTCGCCTCGCAGATCCCCGGCGACCTCGCCGATCCCCTGCAGGGCGAGGGCGGGAGGGAGGACTTCGCGCTCGCCGAGTTCTACCGCAGGGTCGCCGAGAAGGAGGGCGTCGACGAGAGCCGGGCCATCCGCCACGCCCGCGCCGTCGCCCTCGTCCTGCAGGAAGCGGTCACGACGGGCGAGATGGACGACGTCCGCGGCCAGCTCAAACCCGAGTACGAGGAGCTCTTCGGCCGCCCGGGCGAGTAGCCCCCCTCCGAATACCCCCTCCCCGGAGCCCCGGACGCTCCGCCGTCCGTGCGGGGCGGCGCCCCCGCCGCGGCACCCCGCTCGCGCGAGGCCGGCTTAAGCAAAGCTCCGGACGTGTCGATAACGGTTTGTGGCTACGCATGGACCCAACACCAGCGGGGAGTCGGGAGCCCGGAGTCGAGGGGTGGCCCTCCCTTGACGTGGTCTTCCCCACATATTGTGGTCGTGGTAGCATGTAACCCTTCGCGTGGCAGCCGGCACCGCCCGAACGGGCCGGGCGCCGGTCTTTGGGGGGGCACCAGAGTTTGCTGAACGGGATGACCATAGGGCGCAAGCTCGGGCTCGGCTTCGCCCTGCTCTTGCTGCTGTTCCTGGTCTCGGGCGTGATCATCGACCGGGTGGTCCGGGACGTCTCCGACAGGCTGGCGCACCTGCGCGCCGTCGAGGAGCCCACGAGCGAGGCCGCCTACGAGATGGAGATCAACAGCATCGGGAGCGGCCTCTCGGTGCTCAAGTACCTCGAGACCCAGGACCCGGTCTTCCGCGGCGAGGCGCGCGAGGATCAGGGCGACTTCGAGCGCAACAAGGCGCTCTACGACGACAGGGCGGAGTCCCGGGAGGCGCGGGAAGCGGGACGGAGGCTTGGCGAGCTCTTCGACGACCACCGCGAGCTGGGCGACGAGCTCATGGACCTCAAGGACGAGCAAGAAGAGCTCTTCGTCCGGATCAACGGCGACTTCAGGCGCATGGACGGCATCTTCGACGAGAAGATCCAGGCGGACCTCGACCGGGACGGGGCGGCCGGCGCCGCCAAGGCCGAGTTGGTGTCGGAGATGGAGACGGACGCCGCCGAGACGGGGACCGCGTTCGGCGCGTACCTCCGCGAGCCCGTGGACACGAACCGCGACCGGATCTTCGACGAGACCGACGACTTCCGCAACACCGTCCAGGGGCTACGGGAGCTCGACCTCGAGGAGCGGGAGCAGTACTGGATCGGCCAGCTGACCACCCAGTTCGAGGAGACCGCAGGCCGCATCGACGAGGCGGTCTCCATCGACGACAAGCTGCGGGAGGACGCGGAGCGCTTCACCCTCCTCAGGGAAGAGATGGACGAGGTGCTCGACGGGGAGCTCCAGGTCGCGGCCCGGCGCGACCTGGAGGGGGTGGAGGCGGCGGCCGTGGAGACCGTCGGCGACGTGCGGGCCGCGCTCCTCGGGCTCCTGCTCGTCGGCCTCCTCATCGGGAGCGGGGCGGCGGCGATCAGCCGGAACATCGGCGCCTCCGTGCGCCGGCTCGTCGAGGGGGCGCAGCAGATCGGGGCCGGAGCCCTGGACCACAGGATAGCCGCGGAGAGCCGCGACGAGCTCGGGGAGCTCGCCCTCGCCCTCAACGAGATGGCCGAGAAGCGCCAGAGGGCCGAGGAGGAGGTCCGCCGCCTGAACGCGGAGCTCGAGGCGAGGGTCGAGGAGAGGACGGACGAGCTCACCCGGGTCATCGCGAACCTCGGGAAGAGCGAGGAGCGCTACCGGGCGGTGGTGGAGCAGACGGCGGAGTGCCTCTTCCTCTTCGACGCCTCCACCAAGCGCATCCTCGAGACCAACGCCGCCTTCAGGATGCTCTTCGGCTACGCCGCCGAAGAGCTCGGGGAGATGACGATCTACGACATCGTCGAGGACGACCCGACGAGCATCGACGCCCACGTCCGGCGTAGCGAGCGGGGACGCCACGACCTCGGCGAGAGGCGCTACCGGCGCAAGGACGGTTCCATGGTCGACGTCGAGGTCTCGGGGAGCGTCATCTCCTACGAGGATCACGACAACGTCGTGCTCGGCATCGCCCGCGACATCACCGAGCGCAAGGAGGCAGAGGCGGAGCTGCGGGCGGCCGAGGCCCGCTACCGGACGCTCGTGGAGCAGGTGCCGGCCGCGCTCTACACGGCGGACTTCGGCGATCCCCCCGCCCTCACCTACGCCAGCCCCCGCTACGAGGAGCTCTCGGGTTACGGCCTGGAGGACCACCTCGCCGAACCGGCGCTGTGGTCGAGGACGATCCACCCCGAGGACCGCGAGTGGGTGCTGGACGAGATCCGTCAGGTCAACCTCTCCGGCGACCCTTCGAGGTCGAGTACCGCCTGATCGGGCGCGACGGCCGCACGGTGTGGGTGCAGGACGCCTCCTACGTCCTCAGGGACCCCGGGGCCTGCCGCTGCACCGCCAGGGCTTCATGCTCGACGTCACGGAGCGCAAGGGCCTGGAGGAGCAGCTCGAGCACGAAGCTTTCCACGACACCCTCACCGGCCTCCCCAACCGCGCCCTGTTCATGGACCGCCTCGCGCACGCCCTGACGGGGACGGAGCGCGGCGGGGAGTCGCTGGCGGTCCTGTTTCTGGACCTGGACAACTTCAAGGTCGTCAACGACTCTTTAGGCCACGAGGAGGGCGACGAGCTCTTGGTGGAGATCGCGAGGAGGCTGCGCGGCAGCTTGAGGCCGGGGGACACCGCCGCCCGGCTCGGCGGCGACGAGTTCTGCGTCCTCCTGGAGGACATCGCCGGCGAGGAGGAGGCCGTCCGGGTGGTCGGGCGCCTCGAGGAGGCCTTCTCAGCGCCGATCCGCATGGCCGGGCAGGAGGTCCACGTCAGCGCCAGCGTCGGGATAGCCATAGGCTCCGGGGCGACATACCGGCAGGGGAAGGACGCCGAGGCGCTTCTCAGGGACGCGGACCTTGCGATGTACGAGGCGAAGGCTAGGGGCAGGAACAAGCACGTGGTCTACGACCCCTCGATGAACGCCCGCGCCCGCGCCCGGCTCAGAAGGGAGAACGACCTGCGCCGCGCCATCGAGCGCGAGGAGCTCGCGGTCTACTACCAGCCCAAGGTCGACCTTCGCACCGGCAGCATCTCGGGGTTCGAGGCCCTGGTGCGCTGGGAGAGCCCCGAACGGGGCATCGTCCCGCCCGACGAGTTCATCGCGCTCGCGGAGGAGACGGCGCTCATCTTCCCGGTCGGCAGGTGGGTCCTGGAGGAGGCCTGCCGGCAGGCGAAGGAGTGGCGGGAGGAGTACGGCGCGGTCGGCGACGACCTCAGCGTCGCCGTCAACGTCTCGGCCCGCCAGCTCCAGCAAGAGCAGGGCGGGATCGTCGAGGAGGTCGAGAGGGTCCTCGCGCTGACCGGCCTCGAAGCCGGCTGCCTGCACCTCGAGATCACCGAGAGCGTCCTCATGGAGGACGTCCCCCAGAACATCTCCACGCTCGCCAGGCTCAAGGCCCTCGGGGTGCACGTCGAGATCGACGACTTCGGCACCGGCTACTCCTCGCTCGCCTACCTCAAGCGCTTCCCCGTGGACGGCCTGAAGATGGACAAGTCGTTCGTCGAGAAGCTCGACTCGGACGAGGAGAGCGCCGCGATCGTGGAGGCCATGATCATGCTCGCCCGAGCCCTGGACCTCGAGGTGATAGCCGAGGGCGTCGAGACCCCGGCCCAGCTCGCCCGCCTGCGCTCCCTGGGGTGCGACGTGGCCCAGGGTTACCACTTCGGCCGGCCCGTGGAGGCGATGGCCGCGACCGGGATCCTGGACACCGTCCTCTCCCGCCGGTAGCCCCGCCGGGGAGGCAAAGAGTCCTGCCTTACCCCTCCCCCCGCTCGCCGACCTCCGCGAGCACGGCCCCGCCGGGGACCATCTCGCCCTCGCCGTAGGGGAGCGCCTCCACGACGCCCGCGTGGGGCGCCGACACCGTCTGCTCCATCTTCATCGCCTCCAGGACCAGCAGGGGCTGCCCCTCCTCGACCTCGTCGCCCTCCCCCACCATCACCTTCACCACCGTCCCCGGCATCGGCGCGACGAGGCTCGCCCCGCCCGCCTCGCCCGCGGCATCCCCCTCCGCCGACGGCGGCTCCAGCCCCCCGAAGCGGTAGGAGACCCCGCCGAGCGAGACCCAGGCGGACCCTTCGCCCCGCGCGAAGCCACCCTCCACGGGCCTGCCGTCGACGGAGATCCGCAGCGACCCAACGGAGGCAGGGGAGAGCACCTCCACCACGGAAGTCTCGCCGTCCACGACCATCTCCCAGAGGGAGGACGAGGTGCCCGTTCTGGAGACGAGGACCTCGCGCTCCCCGTACGCGAGGCGCGTCGCCCCGCCGAGGCGCCACGGGCCCGCGCCGAACGGGTCCCCGTCCCCGGCCCCCGAGAGCTCCCCGGCCGCGGCGAGCAGGACGGCCTCGCGCGGGGGCGTGGGCTCCTCCTCCGGCTCCGTGAGCCCGTGCCCTTCGAGGAAGCCCGTCGTGGTCTCGCCCGCGGCGAACGCGGGGTTATCGGCGATGCGCCGGAGGAGCGGCAGGTTCGTCGTCACGCCGAGCACCCGGAGGTCCCCTAAAGCCCGGCGGAGCCTGGCGACCGCGGCACCCCGGTCGGGGCCGTGGACGATGAGCTTGGAGATCATCGGATCGTAGCTCAGGGAGACCTCGTCGCCGGCCTCCACCCCCGCGTCGTTCCTGATGCCGGGCCCCTGGGGGGACGCGAAGTCCAGGAGCCTGCCGCCCGAGGGGAGCCCGGTGTACGGGTCCTCGGCGTAGAGGCGGACCTCGATCGCGACGCCGCGCGGGGAGACGTCCTCCTGCCGGAGCGGCAGGGGCTCGCCGGAAGCCACCAGAAGCTGGAGGTGGACGAGGTCGACGCCCGTCACGAGCTCGGTGACGGGGTGCTCGACCTGGAGGCGGGCGTTCATCTCCAGAAAGTAGAACTCTTCGCCGCTCAGCAGGAACTCGACGGTCCCGGCGTTCTCGTAGCCGGCCGCCCGCGCGAGGCTGACGGCGGCCTCGCCCATCCCCTCCCTCAGCCCCTCGTCCAGGGCGGGCGAGGGGGCCTCCTCCAGGATCTTCTGGTGCCTGCGCTGTATGGAGCACTCCCGCTCGCACAGGTGGACCACGCCCCCGTGCCGGTCGGCAATAACCTGCACCTCGACGTGGCGCGGGTCCTCGACGAGCTTCTCCAGAAACACCGAGCCCTCCCGAAGGCGGCCTCGGCCTCCCGCTTCGCGCTGCGAACGGCCTCCACGAAGTCCTTCTTCTCGTGCACCGGGCGCATCCCGCGCCCCCGCCCCCGCGCTCGCCTTCACGAGGACGGGGAAGCCGATCCTCTCGGCCTCCTCGAGCAGTTTGTCCTCGGACTCGTCCTCCCCCGCGTAGCCGGGTACGGTCGGCACGCCGGCCTCGCGGGCGAGCTCCTTCGCCCGCACCTTGTCCCCGACCCCCTCCATCGCCCCCGGAGGCGGCCCGACCCAGGCGATGCCGGCCTCGCCGACGGCCCTGGCGAAGGCGGCGCTCTCTGAGAGGAAGCCGTAGCCCGGGTGGACGGCCTCGGCCCCGGTCCTCTTCGCCACCTCCACGAGCTTGCCGACGTTCAGGTAGCTCTCCGCCGCGGGGGCGGGGCCTATGGGGTGGGCCTCGTCGGCGAGGCGGACGTGCATCGCGCCCCTGTCGGCGTCCGAGTAGACGGCGACGGACGAGATGCCGAGCTCGCGGCAGGCCCGGATCACGCGCACCGCGATCTCGCCGCGGTTCGCCACGAGCAGCCGCCCGAAGGGCGCGTTCGGGCGGCTCACGTCCTCTCCGCCGCCCGGCATTTGCCATCCCCGTTCATCGTCGCCACCCCTCCCCGAAGCCCCGTGCTCATCACATCCGGAACACGCCGAACTTCGTCTCTTCGAGGGGGGCGTTGGCGGCGGCCGAGAGGCCTAGGGCCAGGGCCATCCTCGTGTCGGCGGGCTCGATCACGCCGTCGTCCCAGAGCCTGGCCGTCGAGTGGTAGGGGTTCCCCTCATCTTCGTACTTCTCGAGGATCGGCTTCTTGAACTCCTCGCGCTCCCCTTCCGTCATCTCCTTCCCCTCCCGCTGCATGGCCTCCTCGCGCACGGTGAGCAGGACGTTCGCCGCCTGCGGCCCGCCCATCACGCTGATGCGGGCGTTCGGCCAGGCGAAGAGGAGCCGGGGGGCGTACGCCCGGCCGCACATCCCGTAGTTTCCGGCACCGAAGGAGCCCCCGATGATGACGGTGAACTTGGGGACTTCTGCGTTGGCGACGGCCATCACGAGCTTCGCCCCGTCCTTCGCGATGCCGCCACTCTCGTACTCCTTGCCCACCATGAAGCCGGTGATGTTCTGCAAAAAGACCAGCGGGATGCCGCGCGAGCAGCACAGCTCTATAAAGTGGGCGCCCTTCTGGGCGCTCTCGGAGAAGAGGATGCCGTTGTTGGCGAGGATGCCGACCGGGTGGCCGAAGATGCGCGAGAAGCCGCAGACGAGGGTCTCGCCGTAGCGCGGCTTGAACTCGTGCATCCGGGAGCCGTCGACGACCCGCGAGATCACCTCCCGCACGTCGTAGCCACGGCGCGCATCCAGCGGGACGACCCCGACGAGCTCCGCCGGGTCGTAGAGGGGCTCCTCCGGCTCCTCGACCGTCCACGGGACCTCTTTAGGGCGGTTGAGGTTCGCGACGATCTGGCGCACGATCCCGAGGGCGTGCTCGTCGTCCTCCGCGAGGTGGTCGGCCACGCCCGAGAGGCGAGTATGCACGTCCGCGCCCCCGAGCTCCTCGGCGCTCACCTCCTCGCCCGTCGCCGCCTTCACGAGGGGCGGGCCGCCGAGGAAGATGGTGCCCTCCCCCTTCACGATCACCACCTCGTCGCTCATCGCCGGGACGTACGCCCCGCCCGCCGTGCAGGAGCCCATGACGCACGCGATCTGGGGGATCCCCTTCGCGCTCATCCTGGCCTGGTTGTAGAAGATGCGCCCGAAGTGATCCCGATCCGGGAAGACCTCGTCTTGAAGCGGCAGGAACGCGCCGCCGGAATCCACGAGGTACACGCACGGCAGCGCGTTCTGCTCGGCGACCTCCTGCGCCCTGAGGTGCTTCTTGACGGTCATCGGGTAATACGTGCCGCCCTTGACGGTCGCGTCGTTGGCGACGAGGACGACCTCCCGGCCCGAGACGCGCCCGATCCCCGTGACGATGCCCGCCGACGGGACCCCGCCGTCGTACATCCCGTAGGCCGCGAGCGGCGAGAGCTCCAGAAAGGCCGTGCCGGGGTCGAGGAGGCGGTCCACCCTGTCGCGGACGGGCATCTTGCCGCGCCCTTCGTGGCGCTTGCGCGCCTTCTCGCCGCCCCCGGCCCGAGCCTCGGCCTGGCGCTCGCGCAGCTCCTTCAGGAGGCCCTCGTACGCCGCGGCGTTACCCTCGAACTCCTCGCCCCCCCTGTCCACCAGGGTCTTGAGCCTTGTCATGGAGCCATGTTAGACAGCGCCCGGGACCCGCGCCACCAACGGGACGTGGGTGAACGGGGTGGGGCGCGCTACACTGGATGGCGTGGACGACTGGGTAAAGGTAGGCTCGGCCCGAACGAGACCTCGGCGATGATGATGACGGGCATCCTGGCAGACTCGGACATCCCGGCGCTCATCCGCCGCGGGGCGGGCTTCGACATCCCGGACTTCCTCTCCGCCGGCCCCAGGGACGTGCTCGTCCCCTACGACTTCTTCGAGGAGGCCCGCCAGATCCTGGAGGACACCACGGGCTTCGGCTCGTGGGCGCCCTGAGCTAAGGGTTTTTCTCCTGCCCCCGGCCCCCGAGGAGCGGGCGGAGGTCCTCTAGGCTCTCGTAGAGCCACCACAGGTAGTTTTTCGTGCCGCCCTCGCGTAGAGGGTGCAGGTCGGCGTGCTCGGGGTCATCGAGGAAGTCCTGGAACGCCTCCTGCGAGGGCCATTCGACGAGGACCATGGCCGTGCGCGGCTCGGCGTCCCCCTCGACCGCGCCGGCGAGCTTGCCCAGGGCCACCACCTTGCCGCCGTGCTTGCCGACCGCCGAGACCGAGCGGCGCGAGTACTGGCGGTACAGGTCGTTCTCTTCGAGGTCGAAGAGGTTGAGCGCGTAGATCGGCGTGGCCGCATCTCCCCCGCTCGCGGAGCGTTCCATGCTACTGGGCCACCATCTTCCCTTTAGCCTCCGTAGCCGTCTCGTCCGTCAGGAGGGAGCGGGCGATAATCTGGCGGTTGATCTCGCTGGTCCCCTCCCCGATCTCGTTTATCTTCACCTGCCGCCAGTAGCGGGCGACCGCGCTCCCCTCCATGAACCCCTCGCCGCCCCAGATCTGCACGGCCCCGTCCGCCGCACGCTTCGCCGCCTCGCTAGCGAAGACCTTCGCCATGCTGGCCTCGCGCCCGAACGGCCGCCCCTCGTCCTTGAGCCACGCCGCCTTCAGGACCATGTTCCTCGCGAGCTCCACCTCCATCGCCATGTCCGCGAGCTTGAACTGGATGGCCTGGAACTCAGAGATGCTCCTGCCGAACTGGCGGCGCTCCCTCGCCCTGACGAGCGCCTCGTCGAGGCACGCCTGCGCGAGGCCCACCGAGAGCGCGCCGACCGCGACCCTCCCGGCGTCGAGGGTCGAGAGGAACTGGCGGAAGCCCTTGCCCCGCTCGCCCAGGGTGTTCCCCTCCGGCACCGTTACGTCCTCGAAGTAGAGCTGGCGCTGGTCCGAGGCGCGCCAGCCGAGCTTCTCGTAGCCGGGGCCGCGGGTGAAGCCGGGGGTATCCTGGGGGACGATGATCGCGGTAAGCTCCGGCTTGCCGTTCTCCCGCGTCCCGGTCTTCGCGATGGCCGTCACGCCGCCGGTGATCTCCGTCCCGCCGTTGGTGATCCACTTTTTGGAGCCGTTCACGACCCACTGCCCGTCGACGAGCTCGGCGGTGGTCTCGGTGCCGCCGGCGTCGGTGCCGGCGTTCTCCTCGGTGAGGCCGAACGCCCAGAGCTTCCTGCCGCCCCGGATCTCCTCTCCGAGGTAGCGCCGCTTCTGTTCTTCGGTTCCGAAGGCGACGAGGGGGGCGCACCCCAGGGAGACGTGCGCCTCCATCGTTATTCCGACGGAGGTGTCGGCGCGGCAGATCTCCTCCAGCGCCAGGTTGTAGCCCACGAAGTCCCCGCCCGAGCCGCCGTACTGCTCGGGGACGGTGAGGCCCATCAGGCCGAGGTCGGTCATCCGCTCGACGATGTCGTAGGGGAACTTCTGCTCGCGGTCGAGCTCGGCGGCGCGGGGCCGGATCTCGCCCTCGGCGAACTCGCGGGCCAGGTCCCGCCAGCGCCGCTGCTCGTCGGTAGGATCGAAGTGCATCTCTCTCGGACCTCCTGTTCCCTCTCCGGTGGACGGATCATAACAGCCGCCGTCCAGAACCCGCGTTTCGCGAGCCGCACGAAGGGGCACAATCCATTTTGTGAAAGCAGCTACGAGAGAAGGAGCGTAACCTTGGGCATATTGTCATGGATCATAGTTGGTCTCATCGCCGGGCGTTGGGCAAGCTGATCATGCCGGGCGACGATCCCGGTGGGATCATCGTGACCATCATCCTCGGCATCGTAGGGGCGATCGTCGGCGGCTTCCTGGCCGATGCGATCGGGCTAGGGGCGGCGGCCTGATCTGGACGATCATCGTAGCCACCATAGGCGCTATCATCGTGCTCGCGATCTACCGGGCCATCGTCGGCGGGCGAACCGCGCGGCGATAGGCCGAACTCCAACCGTTTCGAGGGCCGGGGCGAATACCCCGGCCTTTTTCATGCCGTTTCGACGAGCTCGTGGCGCTCGACCGCGGCCTCGCGGAGCTTGTACTTCTGGATCTTGCCGCTCGCCGTCATCGGGTACTCCTCGACGAAGTCCACGTACCGGGGGACCTTGTAGTGGGCGATGTTCTCGCGGCAGAACTCGCGGACGTCCTCCTCGGCAAGCTCGCTCCCCGGGCGCTTCTTCACGGCGGCGGCGACCTCCTCGCCGTACCTCTCGTCCGGGACGCCGTAGACCTGCACGTCGGAGATCTCGGGATGGGTGTACAGGAACTCCTCGATCTCGCGCGGGTAGACGTTCTCGCCGCCGCGGATGATCATGTCCTTCGACCTGCCCGTTATCTTGACGTAGCCCTCCTCGTCGATCGTCGCGAGGTCGCCGGTGTGCAGCCAGCCCTCGTCGTCGATCACCTCGCCCGTCTTGTCGGGCATCTTGTAGTAGCCCTTCATGACGTGGTAGCCGCGCGTCCAGAGCTCGCCCTGCTCCCCGGGCTCCGCGTCCTCCCCCGTCTCCAGGCTCACGATCCGCAGCTCGACCTCCGGGTGGACGCGCCCCACGGTCGCGACGCGCCGCTCTATGGGGTCGTCCGTCCTGGTCTGGGTGATGACGGGGCTGGACTCGGTCTGGCCGTAGGCGATAGTGATCTCGTCCGCCCCCATCACGTTCACGACCTTCTTCATCACCTCTATGGGGCAGGGGCTGCCGGCCATGATCCCGGTCCTCAAGGAGCTCGTGTCGTACTTCTCGAAGTCGGGGTGATCGAGCTCCGCTATAAACATCGTCGGCACCCCGAGCAGCGCCGTGCATCGCTCCTCGTGGACGGCCCGGAGCACCATCTCCGGATCGAAGGCCTCCACCGGCACCATCGTCCCCTCGTGCGTCACGACGTTGAGCGTGCCGAGGACGCAGCCGAAGCAGTGGAAGAACGGCACGGGGATGCACACCCTATCCTCCGGCCCGAGCTCCATGCACTCCCCGATGTAGAACGCGTTCTTGACGATGTTCGCGTGCGTGAGCTGCACGCCCTTGGGGAACCCGGTGGTCCCCGAGGTGTACTGCATGTTGATGACCTCGTCCGCCGAGAGAGACGCCTGCCGCTCCCGAAGATCCTCTTCGGAGACCCCGTCGGCCCCTTCCTCGAACCCGGCCCAGCCCGTAAGGTACGGCGCCTTCTCCAGGGCCCCCGCACCCCCGGACATGAGCACGGTGTGCCTCAGGTACGGCAGCCCCTCCTCGCCCCCGGAGCCGCCGGCGAAGCTCGGGGCGGCGTCCGCGAGGATCTCCGGGAAGTCCGCGCCCTTCACGCCCTCCGTCAGAAAGAGCGCCGCGGCGTCCGATTGCTCCAGCACGTAGCGCAGCTCCCGCGCGCGGTAGGCCGGGTTCACCGTAACCAGGACCGCCCCGACCTTCCCGGTCGCGAACTGTAGCGTCACCCACTCGGGGACGTTCTGCCCCAGACCGCCACGTGGTCGCCCTTCTGGATGCCGAGGGCCATCAGCGCCCGGGCGCAGCGCTCGACCACCTCGTTGAACTCGCGGTAAGAGTAGCGCAAGCCCCGGTCCACGTAGACCAGGGCGTCGGTCTCCGGGCGGCGCTCCGTCACGAGATCCAGGAGCCCCCGACGGTCAGGCCCTCGACGTCCTCCGGCCGCATAAGCATCCTCCCCGTTCTTGCTGTGATTGACAGGATTGTAGCAGCACCCCGGTCCCGCGCCCGTCCGCAGAACGGAGCCCCGGACCACGACGGCCCGGGGGCTCCGGTGGAGACGTCCCCTAGCGGCTCTCGGCGATAAGCTGGCGCTCCTGGGCCTGGTCCTCGGCGATGTCGTCCCTGAACGTCTCGGCGGCCAGGATCACCGAGACGGTGGTGAGCAGGGCCATCGCGGCCATGTAGGCGGCCACCGCCCCGTAGCCGTACGCCGCCAGGAGGGCGACGGCGATCAGGGGCGCGAACCCGCCCGCGAGCACCGAGGCGAGCTGGTAGCCGAGGGAGGCGCCCGAGTAGCGCACCCGCGTCCCGAAGAGCTCCGAGAAGTACGCCGCCTGCGGGCCGTACATCGCGTCGTGCCCGACGTTGAAGCCGAGGATGATGGCGAGCCAGATCAGGGGCGTGGCCTCGGTGTTCAGCAGCCAGAAGAACGGCAGGGCGAAGAGGATCGAGAACACCGCCCCGAAGAGGTAGACGGGGCGCCTGCCGATCCGGTCGGAGAGGGCACCGAAGAGCGGGATCGTGACGAGCCCGATGGCCGAGGCGATGATCACGCCCGTCAGCCCGACGTCCTGTTCGAGGCCGAGGGCCGTGGTTATGTACGTGAGCACGAAGACGGTGGTTATGTAGAAGGTCCCGTTCTCCGCGAAGCGCATCCCCATCGCCAGGAGCACGTTCTTAGGGTAGGTGCGCAGCACGTCTATGATCGGCATGTTCGCCTCGGTCCCGGTCTCCTGCACCTTCCTGAAGGCCGGGCTCTCCAGCAGCTTGAGCCGGATAAACAGGCCGACGCCCACGAGCAGGATGCTGAAGAGGAACGGCACCCGCCAGCCCCAGGCCTCCGGGAGGGTCGCGGCGGTGGCGATAAAGACCAGGTTCGCGACGAGGAGGCCGGCCGGCACCCCCATCTGCGGCCAGCTCCCGTAGAAGCCGCGCTTCCCCTGCGGCGCGTGCTCGACGGCCATGAGTACCGCCCCGCCCCACTCCCCGCCGACCCCGATGCCCTGCATGAAGCGGAGCGTCACGAGCAGGATCGGGGCGAGGATGCCGACCTGGGTGAAGGTCGGCAGGATGCCTATGAGGGCCGTCGCGACCCCCATGATGAGGAGCGAGAGGACGAGCATCGACTTGCGCCCGATCCTGTCCCCGAAGTGACCGAAGACGATGCCGCCCAGGGGCCGCGCCGCGAAGCCGACGGCGTAGGTCGAGAACGCCAGGAGCGTCCCCGCCGTCTCGCTGTACTCCGGGAAGAAGAGCGCGGGGAAGACGAGCGCCGCCGCCGTCCCGTAGAGAAAGAAGTCGTACCACTCGATCGCCGTCCCGATAAAGCTGGCGAAGGCTACCTTTCTTACCTCGCCCTGCGACGGCGCCGCCGCGCTAGCCATGCCATCCGCCCATCAAAAGATCGGTCGCGTACCCCAAGATCTCCCCTTTCCGCTCTCCCCTGGAACAACTTACCCTGAAAGAAGACTAGGGGATGCCAAAACCCCGGTCAACGCAGGGAGAAGAGCGGCCGGCCCCGAGTACGGGGCCGGCCGCTCCGGGAGGTACGCCGCCGCTGCTGCTCTAGGCGCCGGTCTCGGTGGGGCGCTGGACGTCGGGGGTGGGGCCGGGCTCCGAGAGCCAGCGCGTCACCTCGACCTTGTTCTCGGTGAAGAACCGCACCCCGTCCTTGCCCGTCGCGTGCAGGTCGCCGTAGAACGAATCCTTTATGCCGTTGAACGGGAAGAACGCCATCGGGGCGGCGACGCCCACGTTCACCCCGAGCATCCCCGCCTCGACGCGCTCGCGCCAGTGGCGCACGGCGGCCCCGTTCTCCGTGTAGATGGAGCAGGCGTTCCCGAACGGCGAGGCGTTCGTGAACTCGATGGCCTCGTCGAGGGAGGCCACGCGCACCACGCTCAGGACGGGGCCGAAGATCTCCTCTCGCGCCACCCGCATCTCGCCCTTCACGTTGTCCAGGATCGTCGGTCCTACAAAGAAGCCCTCCTCCCTCGGCGGCTGCCTGCCGTCGAGGACGACCGTCGCCCCCTCCTCCTCGCCGAGGTCTATGTAGCCGCGGACCTTCTCGCGGTGGGAGTCGCGGATGACCGGGGTGAGCTCGGAGCCCTCCTCGTAGCCGGGGCCGACCTTCATCGCCGAAGCCGCCTCCCCGATCTTCTCGACGACCTCGTCGGCCACGCCCCCGACCGCCACGAGGACGCTCCCGGCGAGGCAGCGCTCCCCGGCGTTGCCGTAGGCCGAGGAGACGATGTTCGGCACCGCCTGCTCCAGCACCGCGTCGGGCATGACGATCATCGAGTTCTTCGCCCCGGCGAGCGCCTGCACCCTCTTGCCGTGCGCGCTCCCGAGCTCGTAGACGTGCTTCGCCACCGGCTGCGAGCCGACAAAGGAGACCGCCTTTATCCCCGGGTGCTCGCAGATGGCGTCGACGGCCTCCCGGCCCCCGTTGACGATCGAGAAGACCCCCTCGGGGAGCCCGGCCTCCAGCAGAAGCTCGCCGAGGCGCACCGCCGACAGGGGCGTCCTCTCGGAGGGCTTGAGGATGTAGGCGTTGCCGGCCGCTATCGCCACGGGCAGGGTCCACAGCGGGACCATGCACGGGAAGTTGAACGGCGTGATCGCCGCGACCACCCCGAGCGGGTAGCGGTACGAGACGTTGTCGATCCCGCGCGCCACGTCGCGCTGGGACTCGCCCATCATGAGGCTCGGCATCCCGCAGGCGAACTCGACCACCTCGATGCCGCGCCGGACCTCGCCCCCCGCGTCTTTCGCGTCCTTGCCGTTCTCCAGCGTAACGAGGTCGCGGAGCTCCCCGAAATTCTCCTCGAGCAGCATCTTGAAGCGGAACAGGATGCGCGCCCTCTCCGTGACCGGCGTCGCCGCCCAGGGCCCGAAGGCCGCCCCGGCCGCCTTCACCGCCCGGTCGAGGTCCTCCCGCGTCGAGAGGGGCGTCTCGGCGATGACCTCGCCGGTGGCCGGGTCGTAGACGGCCTCGGTCGCGTGGCCGTTCGCCCCCTCCCAGCGCCCCGCTATAAGGTTCCTTACCTCCTGCTTCGTCCCCTGCATAAGGCCTCCTCCGTGAAGCTCGCAGGACCCGCGCGGGTCCCTGTCCCTCTCGCTCGCCAGCATAGCACCGGGCCGGGGGAGAGGCAGTACGGTCCGTTTGGCGCCGGCGGGCGCGTGGCATACAGTGGGGGGCATCGAGCATAAGAATTAGAGAAAGGAGCCGATATGAAGGTCATGTTGACGCCGCAGTTCGGGGGTCCGGAGCTCTTCGAGGAGAGGGACGTGGAGAGGCCGGAGGCCGGACCGGGGCAGGTGCTGGTGCGCGTGGTCGCCGCCGGTACGAACCCGGTCGACGCCAAGCTCAGGGCCAACGGCACCGCGATGGGGCACGAGGCCCCCATAGTGCTGGGCGCCGACGTCTCCGGCGTCGTCGAGGAGGTGGGCCCGGGGGTCACGGACCTCTCGCCCGGCGACGAGGTGTACTACACCCCGGAGCTTTTCGGCCCGGGCTCCAACGGCGCCTACGCGGAGTACAACGTCGCCCCGGCCGCCATCGTCGCCAAGAAGCCGACCTCGATCTCCCACGAGGAGGCGGCGGCCGTCCCGCTCGCCGGGGGCACCGCCTACGAGGCCCTCGTGCGTAGGATGCAGGTCAAGGTCGGCGAGACGGTCCTGATCCACGGCGGCGGCGGGGGCGTGGGCTCGTTCGCGATCCAGATCGCCAAAGCCGCCGGGGCCCGCGTCTTCGCCACCGCGGGGACGCAGAACCAGGAGACGCTGAAGGCTCTGGGCGCCGACGTCGCCCTCGACTACACGCAGGGCGACCCGACCGAGGCGGTCCTGGGCGACTCCGGCGGGCTCGGGGTACACGCCGTCTTCGACACCGCCGGCGGCGACACCATCATCAACAGCATCCCGTACACCAGGCCGTTCGGCCGCCTCGCCACGATCCTGGGCACCCAGGGGGACCTCACGCCGCTCTACCTCAAAAACCAGACCCTCCACGGCGTCTTCCTCACCCGCGAGCGCGCGAGGCTCGAGGAGCTTGCGCTCCTCATAGACCGCGGCCAGGTGAAGCCGCTCGTCGACGAGGTGCTCCCGCTGAACGAGGTTGGCAAGGCCCACGAGAGGCTCGACTCCGGGCACGGTCGCGGCAAGATCGTGCTGCGGGTCGCCGAGGGCTAGGCTCCCCCGACAAGGTTCCGGGATCTCTCCCGGCGGTCCTCGCCGCACGCCCCTAGAGCGATCCCCGCCTTTGAATAGCCGCACGTGCCGTGTAGCATTCCGGGTATGGAAACTCGTGGCGCGGTATCCAAGGAAGTCCTTGTAGGCCTGCTCGAGGAAGCGCGAGAGAGGACGCGCTTCCTGCTGAAGGGCATCTCCAGAGAAGACCTGCTCGCCCAGCACGACCCGATCATGAGCCCCCCGATCTGGGACTACGGGCACATCGGAAACTATGAGGAGCTGTGGCTCCTCAAGGAGGCCCACGGCCGGGAGCTCTCCGACCGCGAGCTCTACGACATGTACGACGCCTCGCTCCACCCCAGGGAGGAGCGCCCGTCCCTCAACCTGCTGATGCGCGACGACGCCGACGTCTACCTCGACGCCGTGCGCCGCACGGTCCTCGAGACCCTGGAGAAGGCGGATCTGGACTCCGACGACCCGCTGCTCCGGAGTGGCTTCGTCTACAACATGATCCTGCAGCACGAAGCCCAGCACAACGAGACGCTGCTCCAGACCTTCGGGCTCATGAGGGGCAGGGGCTACCGTCCCGAGAGCCTCGTCGAGCTCCCGAAAGGCTCCACCCCGTACGGCGAGATGGTCCACGTCCCGGGCGGCGAGTTCGTCATGGGCACCGACGACCGCGCGTGGGCCCTGGACAACGAGCGGAACGCGCACGCCGTGGACGTCCCCGGCTTCCTCCTGGACAAGACCCCCGTGACGAACGCGGCCTACGCGGCCTTTATCGAGGACGGCGGCTACACGAACCGCGAGCTGTGGGACGGGGCGGGCTGGGAGTACATAAAGGAGGAGAACATAGCCGCGCCCAAGCACTGGTACCAGCCCGAGCCGCACTCCTGGTGGACGGTGAGGTTCGGCTTCGACGAGCCCGTCGACCCCAACGGGCCGGTCGTCCACGTCTCCTGGTTCGAGGCCGACGCCTACGCCCGTTGGGCCGGAAAGCGCCTCCCGACGGAGGCGGAGTGGGAGAAAGCGGCCTCCTGGGACCCGACGACGGGTACCAAGAGGCTTTATCCTTGGGGCGACGAGGCGCCCAGAGGAGGCGACGGCCGGGCGAACCTGGACGCGCTCGCGTTCCGCCCCGCGCCCGTCGGGGCGTACCCGGACGGAGCGAGCGCCTACGGCGCTTTGGGCATGGTCGGTGACGTCTGGGAGTGGACCGCCAGCGACTTCCGCGCCTACCCCGGCTTCGAGGCCTTCCCCTACCGCGAGTACTCCGAGGTCTTCTTTGGCCCGGACTTCAAGATGCTCCGCGGCGGCTCCTGGGCCACGCGGCCCTGGGCCGTCCGCAACACCTTCCGCAACTGGGACTATCCCATCCGCCGCCAGCTCTTCGTCGGCTTCCGCTGCGCGAAGGATGCTTGATCCCCATCGCTAGCGAACATATGCACCTCCGTACCCCGGGGAGGCCGTCGTGTGCCGGATAGCCGCCTACCTCGGGCGCCGCGAGACGCCGCTCTCGTCCGTGGTCCTGGAGCCGGAGCACTCGCTCCTCGTCCAGAGCTACGCGCCGAAGGAGATGATGAGCGGGGTGGTGAACGCAGACGGGTTCGGCTGCGGCTGGTACGCCCCCGAGGTGGACTGCGAGCCCGCCGTCTACCGCTCCAACGCCCCGATGTGGGCCGACAGGAGCTTCGCCAGCATCGCCCCGAAGATCCGCTCCCGGACGGTCCTCGCCGCCGTCCGGAGCGCGACCCCGGGCCTCCCCGCCGAGGAGAGCGGCGTCCCTCCCTTCGCCTCCGGCCCCTACCTCTTCGCGCACAACGGCGCCATAAAGGGCTTCCGCCGGACCGCCATGCGCCCCCTCCGCGACCTGCTGAGCGACGAGTCCTACGCGGGCCTCCTCGGCGTCACCGACTCCGAGACGATCTTCGCCCTCCTCCTCGACCGCATCCGGGCCGCCGGGGCGACGATCGGGGATGCCGGCGCCCTCGCCGAAGCCACCGCCGCGACGCTGGGCAAGGTCTCCGCGGCCTGCGAGGGGCTGGGCACCCCAGCCACCCTCAACGTGGGCGTGTCGGACGGCGAGACGACGGTCTTCGGCCGGTTCTCCACCGAGGGTCCCGGCAACTCCCTCTACTGGCTCGAAGACGGCCGGGCGTTCCCCGACGTGGTAGTGGTGGCCTCGGAGCGTTTCGACGACGACCCGGCCTGGCGGCAGGTCCCGGATCGCCACCTGCTCGTCGCCGGACCGGCCGGCGTCACGCTGCGGCCCCTGTAGAGAAGGGCTACGGCGCGACAGACGGAGAGGCGGTGGTCGCTACGACGAGACGGCCACCGCCGCGGTCTTGCCGGAGGGCAGGTTTCCCTAGCGCCTGCGGCCGGTGACCAGCCTGAAGAGCGCCAGGGCGCCGAGAAGGAGGATGGCGACGCCTCCGAACAGGAAGATCAGCAACAGCGCGCCGAAGGCCCCGAAGAGGCCCCCGCTCCTCCTCCTTCTGCGCCGGCTACGGAACCCACTCCTTCGCCTCTGCAAGAGCGCGAGCGCCTCCGGCGCCACGCCCGCAAGCAGCGTGAAGGCATACAGGACCAGTTCGAAGTGTTGCACCGCGATTGCGTGAAAAAGGCTCATGGAGACCTCATACCCCCTCTGCCCGTTTTCCTACCAAACCCACGGAGGCGAGCGAAGCACCAAGGCGGCCGGAAGCACCGCGTGAGTGCCCCGGCGCGAAGCTCCCGGCGGACCAACCGCGTGATACGAACCCCGGCGGAGGATAGGGGAGGTGTGGAAGAAGGAGAAGCCGCCGGGGGCGAGGGTGTGACCCCGCGCCGCGTACTCTGGTACCGACCAGCGGCCCTCTTCTTTGGCCGGAAGTACAGAAGCCGCCCTCCGGTGGGTACTCGCGTCTAGACGCCCGCGGCCGGAGCACCGGCCGTTGGGCAGCTCGGCGCCGGAGAGACGCCCCGCTCCGAACCCGGGGCCTCTTACCCCTCCCGCGCGGCTCCGTAGGGCGGTTATGCGGTGGAGGGTGCGTCTTCGAGCTCGGCCGCCGACCAACCGGCCGGGTCGTCCGTACCGACGAGCTCGCCCCTCCAGGCGTCGCCCTTGAGGGCCACGAAGACCCTGCGCGCCTCCTCGGGGTCCATACCGAAGCGCTCCCCGAGCCCCTCGACGCGCTCCCTACCGACGCTGCTCCCGCCCTCGCGCCTGATCTTCGCCACCACGTCCCTCACCGTCCGGGCGAACTCGTTGCGGTTGCGCGCCCCCTCGGTCATGCGAGATCTCCTCCTCCTGAATTACCTGTCGCCGTCGTCTTCCGCGGGCGAGGCGGTACGCCCACGGAAAAGCCGGAGCCCAAGAGGGCTCCGGCCCGACGCTACGCCGGCTTACTTGAGTAGGTCTTTCAGGGCGCCTTTCTTCTCCTTGCCGGTACCCCTTCTCTGGTCCGAGCGCCCCTCGGCCTTTCTGTTCTCGTCTCCGGTGAGCGAGCCGACGGCCTCCTTTACGCGGCCCTTGGCCTTATCCATCGCCCCTTCGTTCTTGTCCTGCCTACTGGTCTTTCTCGGCACGTCCCTTCCCCTTCCTACGCCGGTCGGTCCCCCCTCACCACACTCAAAGAAGCTGCAGTATCAGCAAGACCAGCAGGACCACCACCAAAACCGTCACCACCAGACTCAGAGTTCCGCCGCGCATGTGCCTTCACCTCCTTGCCTCGCTCTTCCTCCTACCTGTTACGACCTCGTGAAAGACACATTAGTTACACCCGATCGAAGGGTTTCTCGTCGGACCTCGCCGGCCCCGTCGACGCTAGCGTAGCGGCGGGAACGCCCTCAGCAGCCTGAACTGGGCGTCCCGGACCGAGTTGTCGCCGACATGATTGTCGCTCAACCAGCGCTTAGCCTCTTCCAGGGCGCCCTGCACCTGCTTACCGTCTCCGCTCTCCCTGGCGTCGGACATCCGCTTCAACAACCGGTCGCGGTCGATACTCCGGTTGTTCTCGCCGTGCTGTGTAGACATGCACCTGCCTTGCTCCTCGTGGGATCCTCACCGGCACCGGGGTACGGCTCGGAACCATCCCCTCGCGAGCCTCGCGAGGGGCGCCCTTACGCCCCCGGTACCAGCCATCTCCCTGACCATCAGGACGGGGACTCCCGTCCCCAAAGAAGCAGCTTCGACCGCTCGGGCAGATGGCCGCATTCTTATGTAGCTATAGTAACAAAAAGTTAGCGAACGTCAAACGGAAGGGCTGCACCAGCGCGGCACTACGGATGGCGGCGCTGCTTTAGGGGAGACACCACGGCCGGATCACCCAGGCAGACCGGAAGGTCGCGCAGTCACGCACCTCGCCGTGGGGCCGTTCCTCGGGGCAAAGAGAAAGCCCCGGGAGAGGGGCTCAGGAGAAGCTGCCGAACCTGGATTCGAACCAGGACTAAGTGATTCAGAGTCACTCGTGCTGCCGTTACACCATTCGGCACCGTTACGGTGGAATATTTTAACCCCTGCCGACGCAAACGTCGAGCGCTTTTCCCCGATTTGTGCCACCCTCCCCTCGGCCGGGTTCCCAGTCGTGGCCTGTATAGTGTCCCGCGGAGCACCGAACGGAAAAAGGAGCAGAGAGCCCACTTGGCGGCCGAGTACGATCCCCTCTCGGATCTCTACGACATAGAGTACGACCACGACTACGACCTCCCCTTCTGGCTGGCGCTGGCGGAGCGGGAGAACGGTGCGGTGGTCGAATGGGGCGCGGGGACCGGTCGCCTGGCGATCCCGCTGTCGGACGCGGGCCACGACGTAACGGCGGTCGAGGCCTCGGAGGGGATGGTCGCGGCGGGGCGGGAGAAGGGTGGCGCCGTTCGGTGGGTGCGGGGAGACATGCGAGACGCCTCGTTGGGAAGAAGCTACGGCCTCACGATCTGCGCCTTCAACTCCTTTCTGTGCCTGCTCTCCATCAACGACGCCCTATCGTTCTTGCGCAACGCCCGAGAGCACCTCGCGCCCGCGGGGCTTCTCGGCGTCGAGGTCTCGGCCTTCTCCCCCGACGAGTTGAGCGACGGTCCGGGCGGTCCAGCGCTGCGCCACGACTTTACCCGCGAGCGGCCGGATGGGGGGAGGCTGGAGCGCTTCAGCGTCTCCCGCTACGACCCCGCCTCGCAGCTTCTGTACATGCGACTCTTCTACGAGCTCTACGGGAGTTTGGGGGCCCTGGAGAGCAAGCGGGGCCACGAACTCACGATCCGAATCGTCGGGCGGGGGGAGCTTGCGCTTGCGCTCGGTCTCGCGGGCTTCGAGGTCGAGGCGGTGTACGGCGGGTTCGAGGGGGAGCCCTTCGACGCCGACAGCAACCATCTCATCGTGCTGGCGCGCCCGGCCTGACGGTTCCTACAGCTTGCGGAGGACGACGCTCCTCACGGAGTGGTCCTCGCCCTTCTCCAGCACGAGGCGCGCTCGCTCGCGGGTGGTCGCGATGTTCTCCCTGAGGTTCGGGCCGTTGATCCTGGCCCAGATATCCGCGGCGACCCGGCGGGCCTCCTCGTCGGAGAGCTCCGCGTAGCGCTTGAAGTAGGAGCCCTTCTGGTCGAAGACCGTCCTCCTGAGCATCATGAAACGCTCCACGTACCACCGCTCGATGTCCTCCTCGTAGGCGTCCACGTAGATCGAGAAGTCGAAGAGGTCCGAGACGAACGTCTGGGGCCCCTTTCCGCCGCGCCCGTCGGAGGTCTGGAGCACGTTCAGGCCCTCGAGGATCAGGACGTCCGGCGAGCTCACGACCTGCGCCTCGCCCGGGATCACGTCGTACGAGAGGTGCGAGTAGACGGGGGCCGCGACCACGGGCACCCCGGCCTTGACGTCCGAGACGAAGCGGACGAGGCGCTTCAGGTCGTAGCTCTCCGGGAAGCCCTTGCGGTCCATGAGCCCGCGCTCCTCCAGCACCCGGTTGGGGTAGAGGAAGCCGTCGGTCGTCACGAGGTCGACCTTCGGGTGGTCCGGCCAGTACGAGAGCAGGGCCTGCAAGATGCGGGCCGTGGTGCTCTTGCCGACGGCGACGCTCCCGGCGATGCCGATAACGTACGGCGCCGAAGGCCCCGGCCTCCCCAGAAACGCGGCGGTCGTCCCGTGCAGCTTCTGGGTGGCCCCGACGTGAAGGTTCAGGAGCCTGCTGAGGGGCAGGTAGACCTCCTCGACCTCCCCCAGCGAGACGTTCTCGTTGATCCCCTGCAGGACCGCGAGGTCCTCCTCGCCGAGCACGAGCGGGGTCGAGGCCCGAAGCTCGGCCCACTCCTTGCGGCCGAAGCGGGCGTAGCGGGAGCCGTTGCCGTCGGGCCCGACCCTCGGGCCGGTCGTCTCCGAGAGCACCTAGCCGGGGAGCAAGCTGCGGCCCATGAGGTACTCGTCGGCCTCCCTGGCCGCCTTGCGCCCCTCGGCGATCGCCCAGACGATAAGGGAGGCGCCCCTCTTCGCGTCGCCGGCGACGAAGAGGCCGGTCTGCTCCGTCGCGAAGCCGCCGTTCGCCGTCGGGATGGCGCCGCGCTCGTTATAGCCGAGGGCGAGGTCATCCAGAAACGTGTCGCGGACCGGTCCGGTGAAGCCGATGGCGAGGAGGACGAGGTCGCACTCTATCTCGTGCTCCGAGCCCTCGATGTACTCCGTCTTGCCGTCCTTGCGCTCCGTCTGGATCGCGTGCATCCTCTCGACCTTGCCGTCCGAGCCCGAGAAGCCGGTGACGGCGACGCTCCAGCCGCGCTCGCCGCCCTCCTCGTGGGCGGGGTAGGTGTGAAGGATCAGGGGCCAGTCCGGCCACGTCAGGTGATCCGGGTTCTCGGGGGGCTTCGGGCCGTGGGTGAGGACCTTTACGGAGGCCGCGCCCTCGCGGTGGGAGTTGCCGAGGCAGTCGGCGCTCGTGTCGCCGCCGCCCAGGATCACCACGTTCTTGCCCGCGGCCGAGATCTCCTCCTCCTCGATCGGGAGCCCCATGACCCTGCGGTTCTGCTGGGTGAGGTAGTCCATCGCGAGGTGGACCCCCTTGAGCTCGCGTCCCGGCACGTCGAGGTCGCGTCCCTGAAGCGCGCCGACGGCGAGCACGACGGCGTCGAAGTCGGCCTTCAACCCTTCCGTCGTCGGATCGACGCCGACGTGGGCGTTCGTCCGGAACTCGATCCCCTCTTCCTCCATGATGGCGACGCGGCGGTCGACCACCCACTTCTCTATCTTGTAGTCCGGGATGCCGTAGCGCAGCAGGCCGCCGATCCTGTCGTCCTTCTCGAAGACGGTGACGGAGTGCCCGGCCCGGTTGAGCTGCTGGGCCGCAGCCAACCCCGCGGGACCCGAGCCCACGATCGCGACCTTCTTGCCGGTGCGCGCCTCGGGCGGCGGCGGGGTGGCCTTGACCCAGCCCTCGTCGAAAGCCCGGTTGATGATGGAGAGCTCTATCTCCTTGATCGTCACGGGCTTGTCGTTGATCGCGAGCACGCACGCCGACTCGCACGGCGCCGGGCACAGCATCCCCGTGAACTCCGGGAAGTTGTTCGTGAGGTGCAGCCGGTCGATCGCGCGCCGCCAGGAGTCCCGGTACACGAGGTCGTTCCAGTCCGGGATGAGGTTCCCCAAGGGGCAACCCGTGTTGCAGAACGGGACGCCGCAGTCCATGCAGCGGGAGGCCTGCTCGCGGAGTTCTTCCTCCGGCATCCGGTCGTAGACGTAGCGGTAATCCTGTATCCGCTCGACGACGTTCCGCTTCGGGGTGGGCTTGCGCCCTATCTTCAAGAAACCCTTCGGGTCCCCCACTACTTCACCACCTCCAACTCGGACTCCTGGCGTTCCTGGAGGACCCGCTTGAGATCGTTCGGCATGACCTTCGTGAACTTCTGCAAGGAGCCCTGCCAATCTTCCAGCAGCCCCTTCGCCACCGTGCTCCCCGTCGTCTCGAGGTGCTTCTCGACGAGCCCCTTGAGGAGCGCCGCGTCGTCCTCGGACTCCACGGCTTCGAGGCTCACCATCTCGGGGTTGTAGAGCTCGCGGAACCGATCCTCCGCGTCGAGGACGTACGCGACGCCGCCGCTCATCCCGGCCGCGAAGTTGCGCCCGGTCTCGCCGAGCACCACCACGATGCCGCCGGTCATGTACTCGCACCCGTGGTCCCCGACCCCCTCGACGACCGCCGTCGCCCCGGAGTTCCGGACCGCGAACCGCTCGCCCGCGATGCCGCGGAAGTACGCCTCGCCCTCCGTCGCCCCGTACAGGGCGACGTTGCCGACCACGATGGACTCCTCGGGCGCGTAGCCCACGTCTCTTGGCGGCGCGACGACGAGCCTGCCGCCCGAGAGCCCCTTGCCGACGTAGTCGTTCGTCGTCCCGGTCAGGTTGAAGGTGACGCCCCTGGAGAGCCAGGCCCCGAAGGACTGCCCGGCCACGCCCTCGAAGTTGATGCGGATGGTGTCGTCGGGCAGCCCCGCGTGGCCGTAGCGGCGCGCGACCTCGCCCGAGAGCATCCCGCCGACCGTCCTGTTGACGTTCCGGATCGGGGAGTCGATCTCGACCGCCTCGCCCCGCTCCAGCGCCGGCCTCGAGCCCTCGATCAGCTCGTTGTCGAGGGCGTTCTCCAGGCCGTGCTCCTGCTTCTCGCCGGAGCGGATCAGGACCCCCTCCTCGACCTCGACGCGGTGGAGGAGGTGCGAGAGGTCCACGCCCTTCGCCTTCCAGCGGTCGATCGCCTCCCACGTCTTGAGCTTGTCCGCGCGGCCGACCATCTCGTCGAACTTCCTGAAGCCGAGCTCGGCCATGAGCTGGCGGATCTCCTCGGCGATAAAGAAGAAGAAGTTGATGACGTGCTCCGGCGTCCCCGCGAACCTCTTCCTGAGCTCCGGGTCTTGCGTGGCGATCCCGACGGGACACGTGTTCAGGTGGCAGACGCGCATCATGATGCAGCCCGTCGCGACCAAAGGCGCCGTCGAGAACGCGAACGCCTCGGCCCCGAGGAGGGCGCCGACCACGACGTCCCGGCCCGTCTTGAGCTGGCCGTCGGTCTGGAGCTTGATCCTCCCGCGCAGGCCGTTCTGAACGAGGATCTGCTGCGTCTCGGCGAGCCCGAGCTCCCACGGCAGCCCCGCGTGCTTTATGGAAGAGAGCGGCGAAGCCCCCGTCCCGCCATCATGTCCGGCGATGGTTATATGCTCGGACTTGGCCTTCGCGACCCCGGCCGCCACCGTCCCCACCCCGACCTCGGCGACGAGCTTCACGCTGATCATCGCCTCGGGGTTCACGTTCTTCAGGTCGTGGATAAGCTGCGCCAGGTCCTCGATGGAGTAGATGTCGTGGTGCGGCGGCGGGCTGATGAGCCCGACCCCCTCGGTCGAGTGGCGCACACGGGCTATGTCCTCGGAGACCTTGTGGCCCGGGAGCTGGCCGCCCTCGCCGGGCTTCGAGCCCTGGGCCATCTTGATCTGCAACACGTCCGAGTTGACGAGGTACTCCGCCGTCACCCCGAAGCGCCCGGAGGCGACCTGCTTCGTCGCGCTGCGCCTGAGGTCCCCGTTCGGGTCGGGGGTGAACCGCTCGGGGTCCTCTCCGCCCTCGCCGGTGTTGCTCTGCGCCCCGATCCGGTTCATCGCGATCGCGAGCGTCTCGTGCGCCTCTTTCGAGATGGAGCCGAACGACATCGCCCCCGTCGAGAAGCGCCACACGATGTCCTTGGCCGATTCGACCTCCTCCAGCGGCACGGGCTCCGCCGCGCGGTTGAAGTCGAAGAGCCCGCGCAGCGTGCTCATGCGCGCGGCCTCGCTGTTGAAGTGGTCGGTGTACTCCTTGAACGTCTCGAAGGAGCCCGTCTTCACCGCCCGCTGCAGCGGCACGATGCTGTCCGCGTTCCACTGGTGATACTCGCCCTGCGCCCTGAGCTGGTACTCGCCGCCCGCCGGAAGCTCCGGCACCCCGTCCTCTATGGGGGCGAAGGCCCGCGTGTGGCGCTCCAAGACCTCGCGCTCTATCCCGCTCAGGCCGATGCCGCCGATGCGCGAGGCCGTCCCGGTGAAGTGCCTCTCTATAAGATCCGCGTCCAGCCCGACCGCCTCGAAGATCTGGGCGCCGCAGTACGAGAAGAGCGTCGAGATCCCCATCTTGGAGATGATCTTCAAGAGCCCCTTGCCGACGGCCTTGACGTAGTTTTTCTCGGCCTCCTCGCGGCTCACGCCGCCGAACCACTCCTCGCCGACCATGCTCTCGATGGTCTCGAACGCGAGGTACGGGTGCACCGCCGTCGCCCCGTACCCGACGAGGACGGCGAAGTGGTGGACCTCGCGCGCCTCACCGGTCTCCACGACGAGGCTCGTGCTCGTCCGTATCCCCGCGCGCACGAGGTGGTGGTGCACGGCCGCCGTCGCGAGCAGGCTCGGGATCGGGGCCTGGTGCGGCCCGACGCCCCGGTCGCTGAGGACGAGGACGGTCGAGCCGCCCTGCACCGCGCTCTCCGCCGCCTGGCACAGGGCGGTCAGGGCCTCTTCGAGCCCGCCCTCGCCGTCCGAGGAGAAGAGCGTCGAGAGGGTGGTCGAGGCGAACGGCGCCTGGGCGAGGTGCCTGAGCTTCTCGAGCTCGGAGCCCGTGAGCACGGGGCCGTCGAGGAGCAGCCTGCGGCAGTGCTCCGGCGTCTCGTCGAAGAGGTTCCCCTCGGGGCCGAGCGACATCTTGAGCGACATCACGAGTTCCTCGCGCAGCGGGTCGATCGGCGGGTTGGTGACCTGGGCGAAGAGCTGCTTGAAGTACGAGAAGAGAAGCTGCGGCCTCTCGGAGAGGATGGCGAGCGGGGTGTCCGTCCCCATCGAGCCGTCGGGCTCCTTGCCGTTCTGGGCCATCGGGGAGAGGATGAGCCGCTCGTCCTCCAGGGTGTAGCCGAACGCCCGCTGGCGATCGTAGAGGCCGGCCTGCTCCGGGCGGCCGTCGGGCTCGGCCTCGGGGAGCTCGTTCAGGTGGATCTCACCCTCCTCGACCCACTCGCCGTAGGGCTGCCGCGCGAAGAGCGCGCCCTTGACGTTCGCGTCGTGCAAAAGCTCGTTGTTCTCCGTGTCCACGACGAGCATCCGGCCGGGACGCAAACGCCACCGCTCCACGATCTCCGAGGGCTCGACGCGCAGAGCGCCGTCCTCGGAGGCCATCACGACCCTGCCGTCGCGCGTCACGATGTAGCGGGCGGGCCTCAGACCGTTCCGGTCCAGGGTCGCTCCGATGGAGCGGCCGTCCGTGAAGGCGACCGCCGCCGGGCCGTCCCAGGGCTCCATGAGGGCGCTGTGGTACTGGTAGAAGGCGCGGCGCTCGGGCTCCATGAGCCCGTCGTTCTCCCAGGCCTCCGGGATCATCATCGCGACCGCGTGCGGCAGCGAGCGGCCCCCGAGGTAGAGAAGCTCCAGCGCGTTGTCGAACATGGCCGAGTCGCTCTGGCCGGGCGCGATGACCGGCGAGAGCTTCTTTATGTCGTCCCCGAAGAGGGGGGTCTCCATGCGGCTCTCGCGGGCGCGCATCCAGTTGGCGTTGCCGCGGAGCGTGTTGATCTCGCCGTTGTGCGCCACGTAGCGGTACGGGTGGGCGAGCTCCCACGAGCCCAAAGTGTTCGTCGAGAACCGCTCGTGGACGAGGGCGATCGCGCTCGTCACCGACGGGTCGCGAAGATCCGCGTAGAACCGCGCGAGCTGCTGCCCCTTGAGGAGCCCCTTGTAGACGATCGTCCTGGAGGAGAGGCTGACGACGTAGCAGTTGTGCGTCTCCTCGACGGCCTTGTGGAGCTTCCGCCGGATCACGTACAGCTTCCGCTCGAAGGCGTCCTGATCCTCGACCTCCCCGGCCTTTATAAAGAAGTGCCGGATGCGCGGCATCACGCTGCGCGCGTTCTCGCCGGCCTTCGACGGGTCCACCGGGACGTCGCGGAAGCCCAGGATCTTCTGCCCCTCCTCGGCGGCGATCTGCTCCAACTTCTCCTCGCAGACCGAGCCCTCGCTCTCGCTCGACTCGAAGAGCACCCCGACCCCGTACGAGCCCTCGGACGGCAGCTCGATACCTGAAGACTCGCACTCCTTCCGGAAGAAGGCGTCCGGGATCTGGATCATGATCCCGGCCCCGTCCCCGGTCTCGGGATCGCTGCCGCTCGCCCCCCGGTGCTCGAGGTTGACCAGGATCTCCAGCCCCTCCTCGACCGTCTCCCTGGTCTTACGGCCGTCTATACGCGCTACGAAGCCAAGTCCACAGGCGTCGTGCTCGTATGCAGGGTCGTAAAGGCCGGTCTTGGGGGTGGTCAACGCGCCTCCTCAGGGGAACAGGGTACAGAAGTCGACCCGTTTTACACGAAACAACGGGTTTACACAAGAGGTTGCGGGCCTCTTGCATGGGCTTATATGTGAACTTTTCTGCTTGCTCCTCGGCCGCCCCCGGAGAGGACGAGCCCTACAGCGCGTCGAGGTCGCTTCGGAGCCTGCCCTCTTCCTCCAAAAGCTCCGCGAGGCGCAGCCTGAGCTCGGCCGATTCGGCCTCGACCTCGGCGAGCCTCAGGCTGAGGTCGCGCTCGCGCGCGGCGGTCTCGGGGTCGCGCCTTCGGGTGCGGTAGCGGTTGCGGATGTTCCGAATTCGCTCGCTCGCGGCCTGTTGGATGCGCTCGCGCTCGGTCTTGAACTCGTCGCCGCCGAGGTACCTGAGCCCCCGCTTTACCCGCGGGTCGGAGAGCAGCTCCGCGATAATCTCCGCCGAACTGTTCTTGACGTCCTTGTCCTTGTTGCCTTCGGCCATCCTCGGGCCTCCCGTGTCTTCGTAGCGCTCGTGCCTACACGAACTTCTTGTATACCCCGATGTTGGTCGTGTCGCGCACGCCCAGGGCGTCCTTCAACTCGTTCAGGGTCGCGCCGCGCCTCAAGAGCCTCACGGCGAAGGTGTGGCGGAGGACCATCGGGGAGACGCGCCACATCCCGACCGCGTCGCAGCGCTTCCAGATCGCGTTCTGCAGCGACTTCGACGTCGTCACCGGCCGGGCGGCCCTCCCTATGACTAGCTCCGGGGTCTCGTCGCGGCGCGCGTCGAGGTAGCGCCTTATGGCCCCGACGGTCTCCGGCGAGAGGCGGCGCGCCCTCGGCGCGAGGTGCGAGCCCGGCCCGCCGAGGGCGACCTGCGCCGCTTCGAGGTCGACGTCGCTCTTGAGGAGGCCCCGTATCTCCCCGACCGTCACCCCGGTGTCGAGCATCAGACGGATCACCACCGCGTCCCGCAGCCCATCGAGGCTGCCCTGCGGGAACGAGAGGAGCTGCTCGGCCTCCGCGTCCTCGAGGTACGTGATCTGCTGGTCCAGCGGCTGGTGCATCGGCTCTATGGGGTCGAAGTCCAGCGACGAGTCCGTGTTGTTGCGCACCCAGTCGAGGAAGCGGCGCACGGCCGCGTCCTTGCGGTACACGGTGAAGCGCTTCCGCTTCCCTTCGAGCAGGTAGTTTCGGAACTCCATCACGAGCCCCACGCCCACCTCCTCGATCTCGCCCACCCCCTTCTCCTCCAGGAAACGGGCGAACTCCTTGAGATCGGCCTCGTAGAACTCGGCGGTGCGAGGGGAAGTGTTCGGATCCTCCGCGAGATATGCGCTGAATTGCTCTACCAGGGGCAGTACTTCCATGGATATATTCTAACCGTAAATACCCGCGCGCCCGGCGGTGCCCCGGCGCGTCGTGCATGAGGAGGACCGATGTCCACGAGCCCCAAACTGTATGTGCGGTCGGCCGCCGCCCTCCTGGCGCTCGCCGCCCTCTTCGCCTACGGCCCCTCGCCGGCGGCTCAGGCCGAACCGGCCTCCTCGAGGGACGAGGCCCGCGCCGTGGCCGGGGTCGAGGCCAACGGCGAGAACGCGGAGACCCCGGCGCTTCCCGGTCCGGAGGACGAAGGCTCGTCCGAGAACGACGCCGAAGAGGACAAGCCCGGGGAGAGGCCCGCGCCGCCGAGCAAGAAGCTCATGCTCACGATCCCGCGCCTCGGGCTGGAGAACGTCAAGGTCGGGGACTCGCCGGATCAGTCCTACCTGGACCGCGAGGGGATCATGCACCTCTCCGGCACCGGCTTCCCGTACCAGAAGGACTCGAACACGTACATCGCCGCCCACGCCATCGGCTACGCCGGGAGTCGCGTCACCTACGCCTTCCGCGACCTCGAAGACATGAAGAAGGGCGACCGCGTGACCGTCCGCGACGCCTCCGGCAAGACCTACCAGTACCGCGTCTACGAGAAGATGATCGTCGACCCCGACGACTTCTGGGTCACGAAGCCCGTCGAGGGCAAGAAGATAATCTCCCTCCAGACCTGCTGGCCCGAGCCCTCCTTCGAGAAGCGCCTCATCGTCCGCGCCGAGATCGTGAGGAAGTAGCCGGACGACGCTGCGAGTGCGCCCTCCCTATGGTTTTGCGGGGATAGCTATATAATCCCGGGCGATGTTCAAGAGCTTCAAGATCTCGCTGCTGCTCGTCTCGCTCGCCCTCCTGGGCCTCGCCGCTCTGCCCGCCTACCCGAGGACCGAGACCGCGTCCCTGGACCTGCGCCCCACGGAGGTCGAGAACGCCCGCACGCTTCTGGGCGAGAACCCGGAAGGCGAGCGGGCGAACCCCCAGAGGCGCGCGAGCGCCCAGGACGGCGCGGGCTCGGGCGGCCAGATCACGCTGAGCATCCCGAAGCTCGGCCTTGAAGACATCGAGGTTCCGACCGCCGACAGCCAGGTCGAACTGGACCAGAAGGGCATCATCCACCTCAAGGACACCGGGGCGCCCTGGGAGGAGGGCTCCAACACGGTCATCGTCGGCCACGCCCTGGGCTTTATGCGCACCGAGATCCCCTACGTCTTCTACGAGCTCGACAAGATGGAGCCGGGCGACGAGATCATCGTCAAGAACCTGGCCGGCAAGGAGTTCACCTTCAAGGTCTTCGACCTCCTCACCGTCCGCCCGGAGGACTACTGGATCACCTACCCGGTCCCCGACAAGACCGTGGTCTCGCTCCAGACCTGCACCCCCATCCCGACCTTCGAGAAACGCCTCATAGTCCGCGGCGAACTGGTGAGTTAGTCCCGAGGGGTATCCGCGTGCCGTTGCTGGTCCTGAGCTGGCCGACGGCCTGAACGACCGGGATTTCTCCATCGCGGGGGAGATCGAAGCCCTCGACGTGGCGCGCTGCGAGGACGACAGGGTAACGACGACAGAGCAGATCCCTCTGCGCTGACGGCGTACCCGGTTTCGACCAGCAGGCTGACAGGCCGTGTTCTACGCCCCGAGCAGGTAGCGCTCCAGGACGTCGTGGGCGGCGTTGATCTCCGCCGTGAGCCGCTCGGCGCGGGCCCTCTTGTCCCCGTCTACGAACCTGTCGGGGTGGTGGCGCTTGACGAGCTCGCGCCTCTTCCTGTTGGCGGCGTCGAGCCCGTCCCCAGGGTTGAGGCCCAGCTTGTGGTACGCGACGAGCACCTCCGGCGGGTACCTTCTCGGGACGTAACCGGGCGCGACGTCCCGCCAGGCGCCGGAGGGCCGCCACGTGGCGCGCGCGGAGCTCCGCTGCCCGTCGTCGGACCGCTCACCGGCGATCTGCTCGTCCCTGGCCTCTTCCTCGGCGCGCCGGCGTTGCTCCGCGGCGCGCCACTCCTCGGCGGCGGCGCGCCGCGCGGCCCCGAGGGCGTCTTTGAGGGTCTCGCCGCGCTCGCGGCCGAAGCGGACCGCATCCCTGAAACGTTCCTCGCCGATGTTCCTGGAGACGAAGCCCCGGGTCAGGCGTCCGAGGCGGCGGCCCAGGCTCACCGTTGTCCGGCGTCGGTATCCGCGTCGGAGAGGGAGCTCGGACGCCGGAGGACCCGCGTCTGGTCGACATCGTCGGCGTCGTCGTCGAAGGGCTCGAAGACCTGCGTGTCGTCGCTCGCGGGGCGGATGACCTCGCCCTGCGTCGTCTCCTCCGCGTCCTCCTGCACCGGGAAGTCGAAGAAGCGGCGGACCCGCTTGATGTCCTCGAGGCCCGTGTTGGCGCGCGAGATCCTGCCCTCCTCCTCCTTGATGCCGTTGTCGCGGGCCTGCTCGGCCTTGCGGATCTCGTCCTGGAGGGAGCGGATGACCTCGTCGGCCCTCTCCTTGAGCTCCTCCTGCCTGCCGCGCGCCAATCCGATCTCCGAGCGGAGCTTGGTCTCCCTGGCGCGGGTGGAGCGCTCGAGGTCCTCGACCTTGATGCCCGCGGCCGTCAGCGTGCCGCGCACGATGCGGACCGCGCTCTCGGGGGAGACGTCCGGCGGCAGATCGTCGATAATCTCCGCCGCCCGCTCGACGGTGAACCCGTAGGGGTGCTGCTCGATCTCGCGCGGGGGCGGTTCGTCGCGCCGCTCCTCCGTCCCTAGCTCCTCGGCGGAGTACATCCGGGTCTCCCCCTCGTCCTCGCCGCCTCCCCCGAACAGCCTGGCGAAGAAACCCTTGCGCTCGCTCACCGTACCGGTGCCTCCTCCGGCAGCCCCGCCTCGAGGCTCCGCGTCGCTTCGTCCAGGCCGCGCCGGAAGTACGAGACCCTGTCCTTTATCGCCACGAGCCCCGACTCCAGCGCGTAGGGCGAGAGGCCCGGGTCGAGGGCGAGAAGCTCGCCGCGCAGGTTGCCGAGCAGACCCTCGATCCCCTCGAGCTGGGCGTTGATCGTGCCTATCGCCGCCGGGACCGCGTCTGTGGCCGCGAGCTCGCCGCGACGCCCCTCGAGCGCCGCCTCGAAGGACGCCCGCAGGGCGGAGCCCTCCTCCAGCGCCGCTACCTCCTCCTGAAGCTCGCGGATACGCCCCTGAACGACCCGCCTATCAACGCTCCCAAGGTGAGCCCTAAGCGCCGCCCTGCGACGCGCGAGCACGGCCGACATCTCGACCTCGTCCAAAACGGTGCTCAGATCATCGGAGAGGAGCAGCCCGTACTCCTCCGGCACGAGCGCGAAGCTCTCCAGCACGCCCTCCTGAAGAGCGATGAGCCGCTTCATCTGCGGGGCCGCGACCTTGTCCATGCGCGACACCTGCCTCAGCATGGCAACGTTCTCCCGCGCCCGGCGAGAGAGCTCCCGACGCTCGTTCCCCTTGCGGTCGAGGAGTCGCTTGCCCGTAAAAAACGACCCGGCGCCCAGAACGACCGCGAGAGGCCATGCCTCGACATAAACCGCCGTGGCCCCCAGGCTAGCGAACGTTCCAAACGGCGCGAGCCTGTACGCGAGCCTCGACAACCCACCGTTACGCCTTCGGGTCACCTACGTACCGTCCCCCGTGCCATGCTCCGCCTTCCGGCCCGAGCCCTCCGCTCCATCTCCGAGGGAGCCCGCGGGCTTTATGCCCATCTGGATCTCCATCATCTCGAGCTCGCGCTCGGCGTCGAGGCGCTTGAGGTCGACCTCGGCCGCGGCGATCTGGCGCTCCGTCTCGCTGGTGCCGAGCTCGCCGACGGCCTGGGCCTCGAAGGAGGCCTGCCTTATGGCCTGGCGGGCCCGGTCGAGGTCGCGGCTGGAGTCGGCGAGCGAGACCGACGAGCGCGCCTCGTTCGCGGCGCGCAGGGCCTTGGCGCGCTGGTGCTCCTCCATGAGCGCCGCCCGCTCGCGCACGATCTCGTTGTACCGGCGCTCCTGCTCGCGGAAGGCCTGCTCCATCTCCTCGGAGTTGCGCCGGGCCTCGACGAGACGGCCCTCGAGCTCGTTGAGCCGGGTCTCGGCCTCCTGCTTCTGCTGGACGACCTCTATGGCGGCCTCCCGCTGCCCCCGGGCGGTGAGCTCGCGGGCCTGGCGCTCCTTCACGACCGCGACCTTGCTCTTCTCGGCCGCGTCGCTCGCGAGCATCTTCTCGTACGCCATCGTCCTGGCCGTCGCGACCTGGAGCCTCTTCAAGTTGTTCAACTCGTCCTGGACGGCGTTCTCCAGGAGAATCTCCGGGTTGCGTCCCTCCACACCCGAGAGGAACCTGCCGAAGAAACCGCGAACCGCCCTCGTGAACCTTCCCATACCCTCCGTCTACCCCCAAAGGGTCGAAGAACAAGCCCGAATCCTGGGAGAGATTATAGCATCGCCCTCTCCCAACCCCGGTACGAGCGACCCCTCCAGGAGGTTTCGCCGCGAAGGGCTTGCGGGGGAGTCGCCCCCTATCGCGCGGCCCCGTAGGTGCCGGTGCCCTCGGTCCTCGCGACGTTTCTGCCCGCCAGGACGATCGCGCTCGGGCTCTCGATCTCGAACGCCGTCTCCAGGGCCTGGCCGGCGGCGACGAGCAGGTCCCCCGCCGTCCTCGCGTCGCGCGGGTAGATCGCCGCCCCCGCCCGCGTCTCTTCGGCCCCGAGGGAGCTCGCCGCGGCGAGGGCCCGCCTCGCCGCGCTCTCGACCGCCCCCTCGTTCGCCCCGCCGAGCACGACCCCGAAGACCGAGCCCTCCCCGAGGAGGAAGGGCTCCCCGATCCTGCCGCGCACCCGGTCCATCAGCAGGTCCACGTCCTCGACCCCGTGCCCGGGGTCCACCAGGAGCACCCCGACCGGGGCCCCGCGGCGCGCCTCTATCTCCGACGTCACCGTCCCCAGCAGCATAGACCCGTCCTCGTCGAGGGCGTAGCCGTCGTCGGGCTCGGACGCCCCCCGCCCCCCGGCCGCGGCAAGCGCGAAGACCCCGGTCAGGGCGAAGGCGGCGAGCCTGAAGAAGACGAGCGCCGGCGCGCCGGAGCCCTCCACGGCGTCCAGGACGTCGGGGAGCATCGCCAGGGCGTAGCTCACGAGCACGGCCACCAGGACCGGCAGGCCCATCCTCCAGGTCCCGTGCAGCGCCGGTGCGAAGAGCAGCGGGAAGAAGAGCACGTAGAGCTCGCTGGAGGCGCCCCCCGTAAAGAACGTCGCCGCGGCGAGAATGACGGCGTAGAGGGCGTAGGAGAAGACGCAGAAGCCCTCGCCGAACTGTCCCTTCGGGAGCAGCAGGAGGGCGACCGCCGCCGTCACGAGGACGGAGACGATCAGGTACAGGGGCACGAAAGAGACGGCGGGATTGTAGGAGTCGCCGTGGACGAGGAGGAGCGAGAGACCGATCCCGAAGAGGTAGAGCAGCGAGAGGCCCTTGAGGACCCGGGCGCTCCTCCCCCCTCTCGCTCTGCCGGTCACGATCGGGGCATGATACGCATCGAGAACGTCCCGCGCCACCCGGCGCCCGCAACCCGTGGTGTGACGCTCAACATGCCGGCACCATCCGTAGCGTCAAGGAGTATCAGGCGTTCTTCGGTAGACGGGCGCGTTCGATCAGGCTCTCCGCGGTATCGCCCCGGGCGAAGGGGGCGACCCCCACGGCGGCCTCGGGCACGGCCGCGCGGAGCCGCTCCTCCACCACGCGGGCGTCCTCCGTCTCCGTGTTGGGGAGGGCGATGAGGATCTCGTCGGGCTCCGGCCGGCAGACGAGGTCGGCGGTGCGCAGGGCGTCGAGCGCCCGGCGCGCGGCCTCGTCGCTCCAGCCGCCCCCGACGCGCAGGGTCAGCACGGAGATCGGCAGCACGAACTCGGAGGAGACCGAGATCTCCTCCCGCAGCGCCCCCTCGAAGACCTCGGGCTCCTGAAGCTCTTTTCTGACCTTCTTGCTCATCTGGGCGGAGTATACATTTACCTCTCCGGGGCGTTGACCGGCCGTTTGGAGACCGCGCCGGTACGCGTATAATCGCCCCGTGACCGAGGGGACAGATATCCGGGGCAGGATCGAGGAGCTCAGGGAGCGCATCCGCTACCACAACCGCCGCTACTACGTCGAGGACGCGCCGGAGGTCTCCGACGCCGAGTACGACGCCCTCTACGGCGAGCTCGAGGCCCTCGAAGGCGAGCACCCCGAGCTCGTCACCGCGGACTCCCCGACGCAGAGGGTGGGGGGCGAGCCCCTCGAGGGCTTCGAGCAGGTCCGACACGCCGTCCCGATGCTCTCCCTCGCCAACGCCCGCAAGCTCGACGACCTCCACGAGTGGGACGCGCGCGTCCGGCGCCTGCTGGGGGAGGACGAGGAGATAGAGAAGCTCCGCTACGTGACGGAGCTCAAGATAGACGGGCTCGCGGTCTCGTTGCGCTACGAGGACGGCCGCTACGTCCGGGGCGCCACGCGGGGCAACGGAACGGTGGGCGAGGACGTGACGGCAAACCTGAGGACCATCCGCGCCGTCCCCGAGGGGCTCTCCGACGACCCGCCCGGGGTGCTGGAGCCGCGCGGCGAGGTCTACATCCCGCTCGACAAGTTCGACGAGTTCAACGGGAGGCAGGAGGCCGGGGGGAAGAGGCCGTTCGCCAACCCGCGCAACCTCGCGGCGGGCTCCATCCGCCAGCTCGACCCGAAGATCACCGCCGAGAGGCCGCTGACGATGTTCTGCTACGGCATCGGCGAGGGGGGCGAGCCCTACGAGAGCCACTCTTCCGCCCTCGACGCCCTGAAGGGCTACGGGCTGCGCGTCAACCCCTACAAGGTCCACGACTCCATCGAGGGGGTGGCGAAGGAGTGCGCCTACTGGGCCGAGCACCGCGAGTCGGTCGGGTACCAGATCGACGGGGTGGTGGTAAAGGTCGACTCCCGCGAGCAGCAGCGGGCCCTCGGCTCGGTCGCCAAGGCCCCGCGCTGGGCCATCGCGTTCAAGTTCGAGCCGCTCGCCGCCCGGACGCGCCTCAACGAGATCATCATCAACGTCGGGCGCACCGGCGCCCTGACGCCGCAGGCCATGCTCGAGCCGGTCAACGTCGGCGGCGTGACGATCTCGCGCGCCACGCTGCACAACGAGGACTACGTCAGGGAGAAGGGCATCCTCGTCGGCGACCTCGTCGTGGTCGAGCGGGCGGGGGACGTGATCCCGCAGGTGGTCCGCGCCCTCGTCGAGGAGCGCACGGGCGACGAGCGTCCCTTCGAGATGCCGAAGGTCTGCCCCGTCTGCGGGGAGCCGGTCAGCCGGCCCGAGGGCGAGGCGGTCACCCGCTGCGTGAACGCCCGCTGCCCCGCGCAGGCCTTAGAGCACGTCATCCACTGGGCCACGAAGGCGGCGATGGACATCGAGGGCCTCGGCGAGAAGGTCGCCACGAAGCTCTTCGACCTCGGGCTCATACGCGACGTCGCCGACCTGTACGGCCTGAAGGCGGAGGAGATCGAGCCGCTCGAAGGCTTCGCCGAGAAGAGCGCCCAGAACCTCGTCCGCTCCATCGAGAAGAGCAAGGAGCAGCCCTTCTCGCGCGTCCTCTACGCCCTCGGCATCCGCCACGTCGGGAGCGTGACCGCGAGCCTTATAGCCGAACGCTTCGACGGCGACGACCTGCTCGCCGGCGTGACCGTCGAGGCCCTGACGGAGATCAACGGCGTCGGCGCGGTCGTCGCCCGCGCCGTCGTCGACTACTTCGCCCTCGAAGACAACCGGGACCTCGTCCGCCGCCTCAAGGACGCGGGCCTGAACCTCGAGAAGGAATCCGCGGGCCCTCAGGATGGCCCTCTTGCGGGCAAGCGCGTCGTCATAACCGGTACCTTGAGCCGCCCCAGGGGCTACTTTGTGGAGAAGCTTGAGGAGGCAGGCGGCACGTTCACCTCCTCCGTCAGCAAGAACACCGACTACGTGCTCGCCGGAGAAGAGGCGGGCTCCAAGCTGGAGAAGGCCAACTCCCTTGGCGTCCCCGTACTCGACGAGGCGGGCTTCGAGGAGCTCCTCACCTAGCCGCGCGGCACGAGCGCGAGGGGGCTGCCGGTCAGCCGTAGCGGGGCGACGACGGACAGCGCCCTGGCAGGGGTATCCGTGGCGAGCCCGGGCGTGAGGCTGTTCGTGAAACCCGGACTCGTGCAGCTGCAGACGCCCACCCGCTCCGAGGCGCGTATACCCGTCGGCCATCGCGCCCCCTCGTGCCGGGAGGAGTAGAACCCAACCCCCGCCGCGCACGGGGTCCGCGACGGCGAAGTTGCCGCTCCCCAGGAGCCCGAAGAACGTCTCGACCCCGCGGGTGAGCAGGGCCCGTCCGATCGCCTCGGAGGCCTTATCGGCCATCCCCACAAAGCGGACCGCCCGCTAGATTCGACCCGGCCACCCGTCTCCCGTACTTCGGTTCTTCCAGGGTCTGCGCCCTACCCCTGCTCTTGCGCCCTGGCCCGCTCTATGTAGGCCTCGGCCTGCTCCGCGGACTTGTAGCTCAGGGAGCCTCCGGTAAGCGGGTTGCTGATCTCGTAGTGCCCGCCGGCCTCCTTGTCCACGATGACGGGAAAGTAGCGCTCCCCGACCTGCTTGATGCCGTACTCGGTACGTCTCTCTCCGGCCTCGCTCAAGATCTCACCTCCGGTATGGGGCCTCGTCACCATCATACGGGCTCGGCGGAGCGATCCGGGATCGCCCCCCCACCCTGGGTTCCGGGAGCACCAGGGTCGAGGCCCTTTATTGCGCGGCGTCTCTGGCCTTCGCCACCGTCCTGTTGTTGACGAACGGCAGGGAGGCGAGTGAGACGACGAGCATCACCCCCGCCGCGAACCAGAAGGGGGCCGAGAGCCCGAAGCTCCGGGCGAGGAGGCCCCCGATCAGGGCTCCGAAGGCTCCGCTACCGACGCCTATCAGCCGGTAGACGCTCGTCACCCGTCCGAGCAGGCGGTCGGGGATGAGGGTCTGGCGGAGGGCGAAGGTTAGGACGTTCCAGGAGAAGGCGGCGAAGCCGTCGACGGCGATCATGGCCCCCACGACGAAGGGGTTGCCGCTGAGGGCGACGCCGGCGAACGCCGGACCCTGCACGAACATGACCGCGAAGAGAGCCCGGCCCGTGCCCAGGAGAGCGCCGATCCTCCCGGCGAGCAGGGAGCCCAGAAAACCCCCCACGCCCCCCGCGGTGAGCAAGAGCCCGTAGCCGACGCCGCCGAGGCCGAGCACGTCCTGCGCGTATAGCACCAGGACGGAGAACGTCGCCGAGAAGACGAGGTTCCCCGCGCCGAGCATGAGCGCCAGGGCGAGCAGGAGCCGGTGGCGCGTCAGCCATCCCACGCCCTCCGCTATCTCCGACCACAAGCTCGTCCCCCGGGCGCCCCCGTCCTCCGAGACGCGGAAGCGTCCCCGAAGCGCGAGGACCAGGGCGGCGGAGGCGGCGAAGGTCCCGGCGTCGAGCAGAAACGGCAGCGCGGCGGCGACGGCGAAGAGCGCGCCCCCTATGGGGCCGCCCGCGAACTGGTTCGTGACGAGCTCCGCGGCGAAGAGCCGCCCGTTCGCCTTCTCCAGCTGATCCTTCGCGACGACGGACGGCATGATCGCCAACGAGGCGTTGGCGAAGAGGGTCTCGGAGGTCCCCAGGAGGAAGAAGACGGCGTACAGCAGGGGCAGCGTGGCCCAGTCGGCCATCACGGCGAGCCCCAGGATGCCCAGGATCACGCACCGGAACAGGTCCACGGCCCCCATTGTCAGCCGGCGGTCGAGCCGGTCCACGAGGGCGCCGCTCGGGAGCGAGAAGAGCAGCCAGGGGAGCTGCTGGGCGAAGAGTAGGCCCGCGACGAGGACGGGGTCCCGGGTCAGCGTCGCCGCGAGCAGGGGTCCGGCGACGAGCGTGATCCCGTCCCCCAGGTTGGAGATCGTGCTGGCCGCCCACAGCTTCCGGTACTCCGGGCCGAGCGCGCCCCGGGCCACCCCCTACTCTCCCGCTACCCCGGGCCCTATGAGCGCAGGTCTCCTTCGCCCGTCAGCGAAGCCACCTCGCGGGGCGTCAGCTCCTCGCGGCTCGGGGCGCCTAGGGTGACGCGGCGGACGAAACCCGCCCCTTCGAGGCGGGGCTTGTAGGTGGGGAAGGTGAGCAGGTGGTAGCGGCCGGGGCCGCGTCCCCTGCGGGAGGGGCGGTGCTCGATCCACAAGAGCGGGCGCGGCAGGTCCGGGAGCCCGTCGAAGCGGTCCCGCACCACCTCCGCCGCGAGCCGCTCGACCATCTCCTCCCCCCGGCCCTCGGGCAGGTCCGTGCAGAGGACGACGGGGGCGTCGCCGGGCGCGCCGCCGTAGATCCGGATGCGGCACCAGCCGACCCCGTAGCGGTAGCACCTGCCCTGGTGGATGTAGTCGTACAACGGCTGCACCGCGCCCGTCCCCTCCTTCAGGGTGCATCCTCGAGCGGCCCGAAGTCCCTGGCGTCGGAGGAGTCGTAGATCTCGACGCTCTCCCCGCGCCGCACCATGCGCTTGCCCAGCCGCGGAAAGTCCGCGTCGAGAGCCTCGCCGCCCATGGGGTAGACGAGCTCCTCCTCGTACGGGTTGCGCATGTGGTGGGCCACCTGCGGGGCCGGGAAGCCCATGAAGTCGCCCGCGCCCACCTCGAACTCCTCGCCGTCGATCTCCGCGACGCCGCGCCCGGGGATCACGCCTACCACTCCTCCCGGTAGTGGGAGTGGTAGGCGAACGACTCCTTTCCGGCCGGAACGCGCGCCAGGCTCACCCCGACGCGCGACATTCCGACGGGAGAGCCAAGCCGAACGCCGGCGATCTCCGAGTTCGGGTTCCACGGATGGGAGAAGCGGAACGCCTGCTCGGCCGCCCTTACGAGAAACTTCCCCGGATCCACCCCGTCACCTCCCCTGGAGCCGCCCCGAGGCGGCCCCGTCTCTCAGCCGTTGTCGGAGCCGGAGCTCTCTCCCGGACGGTCGACGACCCGATCGATGACGCCGTACTCGACGGCCTCCTTGGCGCCGAGCATGTAGTCGCGATCGGTGTCGCGCTCGACCTTCTCGTACGGCTGCCCGGTCATGTTCGCCAGAAGCTCGTTGAGGCGCTGCTTGGTGCGCATGAGCTCGCGGGCGTGTATCTCCACGTCCGAAACCTGCCCCCCGAGCCCCCCGCCGATGCTCGGCTGGTGCAGCAGCACCCGCGTGTTCGGCAGCGCGCTCCTCTTGCCCTTCGTCCCGGCCGCGAGCAGGAAGGCGCCCATCGAGGCGGCCATCCCCAGCGCCGTCGTCGCCACGTCGCACGAGACGAACTGCATGGTGTCGTAGATCGCCATCCCCGCGTACACGCTGCCGCCCGGGGAGTTGATGTAGATGTTGATGTCCTGGTCCGGGTCTTCCGAATCGAGGTGCAAGAGCTGCGCCATGACGACGTTCGCGACCTGGTCGTCCACCGGGGTGCCGAGGAAGATGATCCTGTCCTTCAAGAGCCTGGAGTAGATGTCCATCGTCTGCTCGCCGCGCGGGCTCTGCTCCGTCACGTAAGGGATGACCATACGGGGATCCTGCTGCATCTACGAGCCTCCTTCTCTGCCGACCCTGACCACGCTATACTACAACAGCGTAGCATTGTTAAAGTATTTGTGCAAGTTTTTTGCAGTGTTTTAGGAGGAGAGCTTGGATCTTCCGTACTTGAGGGACCTGAGGCGGCGCGCGATCATGAGCCAGGAGCAGCTGGCGGAGCGGAGCGGGGTGGCGCGCGACACGATCTCGAAGCTGGAGACGGGCCGGCGCAAGGCCTACCCCACCACTATCCGCAAGCTCGCCGCCGGCTTGAACACCGAGCCCCGCATGCTCGTCGGCGGCGTCGAGTACCTGGAACCTGCGGGGAAGCCCGACGAAGGTCCAGAAGAGGAGAAGGGGAAGGAGCCGAGGGAGGGCAGAAAGGTCGGCTTCTAAAGTAGGCATCGCGGCGCTTGGGGGGCGCAGCTACTCCTTGCGGTACGGCTTGCCGAGGGCGGAGGGGGCGATGGCCCGGCCGCCGAAGCCCGCGAGGACGATGATGGTGAAGACGAAGGGGAGCATCTGGACGAACTCCAGGGGGATTACGTCCTGTGCGACGCGGAGCGTGATCGCCTGGGCGAGGCCGAAGAGCAGGGCCGCCACCGTCGCTCCTATGGGGTTCCAGCGGCCGGCGATCAGGGCGGCGAGGGCGATAAACCCGCGCCCGGTCGTCATGTTCTCCGTGAAGGCGGAGAGGAGGCTCATCGAGAGGTAGACCCCGCCGAGGGCCGCGAGCAAGCCGGAGAGCAGGACACCGAAGTAGCGCATGCGCGCCACGCTGACCCCCGCCGTCTCCACCGCCTCGGGTACCTCGCCGGAGGCTCTGAGGCGCAGGCCGAACGGCGTCCGGAAGACCACGAAGAAGGTCAGGGGGACGAGGAGGTACATCAGGTAGACGAGCAGGCTCTGTTCGAAGAGCGCGGGGCCGATTACCGGGATGTCCGCGAGGCCCGGGATCCTCACGGGCTCGAAGCTCGAGACGCGCGGCGTGGTGCCGCCGGAGCCGAAGAACACGACCATCAGAAAGCCCGTGCCGCCCAGGGCGAGCAGGTTAATGGCGGTGCCCGAGATGATCTGGTCGGCCTCGAAGGTCACGCACATGACGGCGTGAATAAGGGCGAAGAGCAGCCCCGCCCCGAGCGCCGTCGCCAGGCCCACGAGCGCGCTGCCGGAGAAGTAGGCCCCCACGGCGCCCGCGAAGGCGGAGATGAGCATGAGGCCTTCGAGGCCTATGTTCACCACCCCGCTCCGCTCGCTGAACATGCCGCCCAGGGCCGCGAAGATGAGGGGCGTGGCGTTCCGGAGCGTGGCGGCGAGGATCGCGCCGAGCGTCGCGAGAAACTCCTCCAACCCTACCCAAGCCCCCTCTCCAGCCGGGTCCCGGAGGCCAGGGTCCGGGCGCGCTTGCCGAGGATAAACTCCACGAGCTTCGTGGCCGTTACGAAGAGCAGGATCACGGCGAGCAGCACCTCGCTGAGGTCGAGCGGCACGTCCGTCTGGAACTGCATCTCCTGCGCCCCCGAGAAGAGCGCCCCGAAGACGAGCGCCCCGAAGACGACCCCGAACGGGTGCGTCCTCCCCAACAGCGCCACCCCGATCCCGTTGAAGCCCACGTTGGCGACGAACGGGACGGCCATCTTGCCGTACACCCCCATCACCTCCACCCCGCCCCCGAGGCCCGCAAACGCCGCGCCGATGGCGATCGCGAGCACCACGTTCCTGCCGATGGGGATGCCCGCGTAATTTGCCGCCCCCGGCGAGAGCCCGACGGTCCGGAGCTGGAAGCCCTTCTTCGTCCGCCACAAGAGGAGGTACGCCACGACCACCGCCACGAGCGCCAGAACGATGCCGAGGTTCGCCCGCCCGAGGCCGAAGCCGAGGACGGGGACGCGAGCCGCCGCGGCGACGTTCCCCGTGCCGGGGACGAGCCCGCCGCCGCTCAACGGGTTCAGCGCCAGGTAGACCGTCAGGTAGATGGCCACGTAGTTCAGCATGATCGTCGTGATCACCTCGTGCGCCCCGAAGTAGGCCTTCAAGACCCCCGGGATGACCCCCCAGAGAAAGCCAGTGACGACGCACGCGGCGAGGACTACAGGGAGCGCGACGGGTCCGAGAAAGCCCAAGGAGACCCCGAGCCAGGCCGCCGTGACGGCCCCGATGTAGAACTGCCCCTCCCCGCCGATGTTGAACAGCCCCGCCCGGAACGCCACCGCCACCGCGAGGCCCGTGAAGATCAGGGGCGTGGTGTTCACGAGCGTCCGTCCGATGGCGGCCGGGCTCCCGAAGGCGCCCGAGATGAGGGCCGAGTAGGCCGCGATGGGGTTGTTGCCGGTGGCGAGGATGATCACGGCCCCGATGGCGAAGGAGATCAGGATCGCGAGCGCCGGGAAGAGCAGCGCCCCGCCGGCCCCCGTCAGCAGGCGCCTGGTCAACGCCCCCCTACCCCGCTCCCCCGCCCCGCCATGAGGAGGCCGAGCTCCTCGTCCGTGGCGTCTGGCCCGACCTCGCCGACGATCCGGCCGTCGTACATCACCACGATCCTGTCCGAGAGGGAGCGGACCTCCTCGAGCTCCAGCGAGATGAGCAGGATCGCCTTCCCTCCCCGCGCTGCTCGAGAAGCTGGCGGTGGATGAACTCGATGGCGCCGACGTCCACCCCCGGGTGGGCTGGGCGGCGATGATCGCCCCGGGGTCGCCGGAGAGCTCGCGGGCGAGGATCGCCTTCTGCTGGTTCCCCCCGGAGAGCGACCCCGCCCGCGCGTCCGGGTCGCTCGGGCGCACGTCGTAGGCTTTGAGGTTCTCGGCGGCGCGCCGGCGCATGATCTTCGGGAAGATGCGGCCCAGCCTGCCGGAGAACGGCGGCTCGTCGTAGGTCTTCAGCGCGTTGTTCTCCCACAGGGAGAAGTCCTGGACGAGCCCCTTCCGGGAGCGGTCCTCGGGGACGTAGGCGAGCCCCCGCTCCTGGCGCGCGTCGGCCCCCAGAGACGTCACGTCCTCGCCGTCGAGGTAGACCCGGCCCTCCTGGGCGGGGCGCGTGCCGGCCAGGGCCTCGGCCAGCTCGACCTGGCCGTTCCCGTCGACGCCCGCCACGCCCAGGATCTCGCCCGCCCGGATCGTCAGGTCCACCCCGTGTACCGCCGTCGCCCCGGTGCTCGACGCCACGACGAGCCCCTCCGCCGCGAGACGCGGCTCCCCGGCCGCGCTCTCCCCCTTCTCGACGCGCAGCAGGACCTCGCGCCCGACCATCAGGCGGGCGAGGGCTCCCTCGCTCGTCTCCGAGGTCTTCACAGTGTCGACGACGCGGCCGTCGCGGATGATGGTGATGTTGTCGGAGACGCCCAGGAGCTCGCCGAGCTTGTGCGTGATGAGGATGATGGAGAGCCCGTCCCGGACGAGCTCCCCGAGCGTCCGGAAGAGGTCCTCGGTCTCCTGCGGCGTGAGGACCGCCGTCGGCTCGTCCAGGATCAGGATGCGGGCGTCGCGGTAGAGGGCCTTGAGGATCTCGACCCTCTGCTGCACCCCCACGGAGAGGTCCGCGACGCGCGCCCGCGGGTCGACCCTCAGGCCGTAGCGTTCCGAGAGGGCCTCCGTCTCCCTGACGGCCCGATCGAGGTCGAGGGCCCCGCCCTTTCTGGGCTCCGCGCCGAGCACGATGTTCTCGGCGACGGTGAGCGGCGGGATCAGGGTGAAGTGCTGGTGCACCATCCCGATGCCGCGCCGCACCGCGTCCTTCGGGTCGCGAATCTGGGCCTCTTCGCCGTCCACGAAGATCGTCCCCCAGTCCGGCCTGTACAGGCCGTACAGAATCTTCATCAGGGTGGACTTCCCCGCCCCGTTCTCGCCGAGGAGGCCCAGGATCTCGCCGCGGTGCAGCGCCAGCGAGACGTCGTCGTTGGCCGTGACGGTCCCGAAGGTCTTCGTGACACCCCTCATCTCGAGGACCTTCGGGGCGCCCGGGCCGTTACCCCTCGTGCGCGTCTCGGCCATCCCGAGGAACCGCTCCCTACTCGTCCCCTACTGCGGGGCGTCGGGGATGGTGATCTCGCCGTCTATGATCCCTTGGCGGGCCTCGTCGATCTGGTCCTTGACGGGCTGGGGCACCTGATCGTCGAACCGCCTGAACGGCGCGAGCCCGAGGCCGTCCTCCGCGAGGCCGAACTCGACGACCTGGCCGCCGGGGAACTCGCCGTTCTGGGCCTGCTCGATGGTCTGGAAGACCGCGTTGTCCACCCGCTTGAGGGCGCTCGTGAGGATCGGGGCGTCGGGGACGATCTGGGCCTGGTCGGAGTCGACCCCGATGGCGAAGATCCCCTCGTCGGTGGCCGCCTCGAAGAGGCCCGCGCCCGAGGCGCCGGCGCCGTGGAAGATGATGTCCGCGCCCCCGTCGATCTGCTGCAGGGAGATCTCACGCCCGCGCGCCGGGTCGTTGAAGGCCTCCGGCGTGCTGCCGACGTACTGCGCGATGACCTCGCAGTCCGGGCAGACCGCCTCGACCCCGGCCTCGTAGCCCGCCTGGAACTTCTGGACCGGCGGCGCGCCCTCCTGCCCGCCGAGGAAGCCGACGACGTTCTCCTCGGAGGTGGTGTAGTCGGTGTCCTCCTGCGTCATGAGGCCCGCGACGACGCCCGCGAGGTAGCCGCCCTCGCCCTCCCGGAAGGTCAGGCTCGCCACGTTGTCCGCCTCGACCACGGAGTCGATGATCGCGAAGTTCGTGTCCGGGAACTGCGGGGCGATGGAGGTCACGGAGTCGGTCATCAGGAACCCGACGGCGAAGACGGGCGAGAAGCCGTTCTCGGCGAGCTGCGTGAGGTTGCTGTCGTAGTCCGTCGGCGAGCCGGACTCGAGAACGTCCGTCTCGGCGCCTAGCTCCTCGCCGGCCCGCTCCAGCCCCGCGTTCGCCGAGTCGTTGAAGCTCTGGTCGCCGAGGCCCCCGACGTCCGTGACGATGGCCGCGCGCACGGCCTCCTCGCCGCCTCCCCCGCCGCCACCCTCGCCGCCGCCACCCCCGCCGCCGCAACCTGCCGCGGCGAGCGCCGCGATCAACATCAGCCCGAGCAGCTTGGGGTTGCGCATACGACGATCTCCCTTCCGAAAGTATCCTGACCGGCCACATTATAGAGGAACGCTTCCGGGCAGAGATACGACGGGGACCCGGCCGCTAACGGCCGCTCATTGGAGGAGCTTCTTGAGGTTCTCTTCGAGGTAGTCGGCCGTTACGGGGCCCTCCGGGGCGTAGGCGACGGCCTCTTTGCAGAGGTGGTAGAGGGCGAGGGTCCGGGTCGGCGAGAGGCGCCGGTTGCCGGCCTGCTCCAGGACGACGCGCATAAGCTCCAACGCTACCTCCGCCTCGCTCTTGGTGCGCCTCTCCAAAGCCTCGTCCCCCTAGAGATACCCCACAACGCGCTCCCCGCGGAGTATACAGGCGTCGGGCGGGGGCTCGCGGGGCTTATGGTAAACTCGAAAGACTTTGGGGGTCGAATCCAGAAGCTTGCGCCTTCCATCTCTCGGAGCTTGCGCCCGTGGCTAGGGTCGAGCAGATCTACACCCAGTGCCCGGTGTGCCGGTACGTGTTCAGGGCGTCGCGCATAACGACGTACGCGACGGTCGGGCGCGAGGCGGACCTCTGCCCCAAGTTCCCCGGCCGCCTCTCCGACGGCTCGCGCATCATCCAGAGCGAGGTCACGATGTGCCCGGCCTGCTCGTTCGCGGCCCGCGGAGACTTCGACGAGATAGACCCCTCGGGCCCCGAGCTCTACGGCCTGGAGGAGCGCCTGAAGGAGGACGGCCTCCTGCGCGTCTTCCGCGCGAGCCCGCCCCCCTGGCTCGCCTTCCACGCCGCCGAGATCTGCGGCCAGGAGCGCGCCCTCCCGACCCGCGAGCTCGGCGACCTCTGCCTGCGCGCCTCCTGGGTCTGCCGCAAGGAGGGGGAGAGCCCCTTCGAGAGCACCTTCCAGCTGCGGGCCGTCCGGTACTTTATCCGGGCGCTCAAGGAAGAGGCGCTCGCCGGGCGCGAGCTGGCGATCACCACCTACCTCGTCGGCGAGCTCAACCGCCGCCTCGGCAACCACCGCGAGGCCCTCAACTGGTACGTCAACGCCGGCCGCGTCGTGGAAGAAGACCCGGCCCTCGCGTGGCTGGATCGCCTGATACGAGATCAGACGAAGCTCGCCAGGGAACAGGCGGCCTGACCGGGCCCGTCGCGGCGAAGGCCGGACGGGAGATCAGCGTGCTTGCGGGGTCTCCCTAGAACACCACGAAGAGCAGGTTGCCGATCACCGTCAGCGTCACGCTGAGGATGACGCTGATCAGGATCCAGAAAAGGCAGCCCGGCCCCGACCTCCCGCCCCCGCCGAATATGATGATCCCCGACTCCCCGGAACGCTCCGGGGCTTCCGTCTTCCTGGGGGCTCCGAACTTGCCCTGCTCTTCCATGCGGCCTTTCTCGTGGTTGACGTCCCGCAAGCGGCCTACCCGGGCTCGTGTGGGGCGAAACGCGCGCGGCTCCCGGCGCCCCGTGATCTCTAACTCAACCGGCGGCGGGGGTTGCGTCTATACTCCTGCTCGTGGAGAGGACGAGGACAGCTTCTTTCGGAACGGCCGAGGAGAGGATTGCGTGGGAGGGCCTCGCCTCCTCGTGCGTCCCGCCGCTCAGGCGGCTCGGGGCGTTCATGATCTTCGGCTTCACCGTCTTCGTCGCCACGACGACCGCCGTGGTCCTCTTCTACAACATCTTCGGGGCGCGCCTGGTCGAGGGACAGGGCGTCGCGCCGCCGCCGGAGGCGTTCTACGCCTCGATGGCGGTCGGGCTGGTCCTCGGGCTCGGGGGCTACGCCGTCTGGCTCTTGAAGAGCCTGAGCTCGCACAAGGCCTTCTCCAGGGTCCTCCGCCGCGGCGGCCTCGACCCCGAACGTCCGACGGCCCAGGGCCTCAAGGCGTACTCGGACGAGCAGCTCCTCGCCCTCCGCTCCCGCTACGAGAACCTCGGGGAAGGCCGCTTGAAGACCCTCATGGAGAAGACCTTCGGCTTCGACGCCGACGACTCCTTCTCCCTCGGGCCGCTGAGCGTGCTGCCGAGGACGTTCGAGATGGACGCCCTGCGCGTGGAGTGGGAGGCGAACCTGATACTCGCCTCGGGCGCGGAGGCGCGACCCGAGATCTCCTGGTGGACCGAGAGCCGCCACAACCTGTTGCCGCGCCGCGCGGACGAGATGCGCCGGCTCCTCTTCGCCCTGCAATACACGAAGGACTCCGTCCGTACCCTCAAGCGGCGCTACGGATACAGGTCGGACCACTGGCACAACACGGTGCCGGAGGGCAAGCTCTGGGACGCCGTACGCGACCTCGAAGAGGCCCGGCGCATCCAGGCGGTGCTCAACCGCAGGCCCGGCGTCCGCTGACGGACGCCGGGCACCCGTGATCCCGGCCAACCCCTCCTCCGCGGCCCCCTGATCCTCCTCCAACGCCTTGGTCTCCCCGTGGTCGAGCGGGGAACCGGGGGGCTACGGCCGTAAAGGGTAGGCAAACGGGCGTCGCCGTGCTGCTACAGTGGGCGGATGGAGACGAGCTTTGGCGCTTCCGCGCCGTACACCGTCGGCATCGAGGAGGAGTTTCAGCTCCTGGACCCCGGGACGCTGGGCCTGGCCCCGCTCATCCAGGGGGTGCTCGCGGCCAGGGGGCCGAACGACGAGGGCCTGGCCACCTCGGAGCTTTCGAGTTCCTGCTTCGAGATGCGCTCGCCGGTCTACCGGACGGTCTCCGAGCTGGCGGCCGGGCTGCCGGGGCTCAGGCGCCGCATGAGGGCGCTCGCCGAGGGGGGCGGGGCGCGGCTTGCGGCGGCGGGGGCGCACCCGTTCAGCGACCCGTCCGACGGGCCGGTCGCCGAGGGGAGCACTACCGGAGGGTCGAGGAGGAGATGGGCTGGGTGGCGAGGACGCAGGCCATCTTCGGGCTGCACGTCCACGTCGCGGTCCCGGACGAGGAGGCGGCGATACGCGCGGTCGGCGCCCTCGCGAGGAGGGTGCCGCTCCTTTTAGCCCTCTCGGCCAACTCCCCTTCTGGCGTGGACAAGATACTCGCCTCGCCTCCACGCGCATCAAGATCTTCGACCTCTTCCCGCGCTCGGGGCTCCCCCCGGCCTTCCGCACCTGGGGGGAGTTCGAGGGGCACGTCGAGGCGCTGGTCGCCGCCGGGAGCATCCCGGACTACACCTGGTGCTGGTGGGACGTCCGGCCCCACCCCAGGTTCGGCACCGTGGAGGTGCGGGCCCTCGACGCCCAGACAAACCCCGCCAATACCGGCGCCCTCGCCGCCCTCATCCAGTGCCTCGTCGCCCACTCGGCAGAAGAAGCGTTCGTCCCCGAAGACCCGCTCCTCACGAACGAGAACAAGTGGCGCGCCACGCGCTACGGCCTCGACGCCACCTTCCACGACTTCGCCACCGGACGCGCCGCGGGGGCGAGGGAGGAGGCACGCGACCTCGTCCGGAGGCTGCGCCCGATCTCCGGGGAGCTGGGGTGCGAGGAGGAGTTGGAGGGGGTGCTGGGGATCGTGGACGGCGGCTCGGGCGCGGAGCGGCAGCGCGCCGTCTTCGCCAAGCGGGGCTCCCTAAAGGCGGTGGCGGAGCACACGCTCGGCGTGGTCCCGGGCTGATCCAAGGGCGCAGCGCGCCCTTAAGCAAGGTGGTATGCTTCCGCTCCGAAGAAGGGTAAGGGAGACAACTCGGAGGAGGAATACGTGGCCGATACAGTGAGGCCGGGCGGTACGTACCGGACCCTGGACGAGCAGAGGGAGGTCCTGAGCCCGGCCGAGGAGCGGTTCGAGCGGGCACGCCAGACGCTGGGGCTATTCATAGGACCGCTGGTGTTTCTCACCATGTACTTCGCTCCCCTGCCCCTGGAGCCCGCGCAGCAGACCCTCGCCGCCATCCTGGCCTTCACCATCGTCTACTGGCTCTCCGAGGCCGTGCCCATCCCGGTGACCGCCATCCTCGCCCTGGCGATGTGCGTCGTCTTCGGGGTCGCCTCCAGCGACGACGTCTACGGGTCGTTCTCTTCGGATACGATCTTTCTGTTTATCGGGGCGTTCATCATCGCCCAGGCCATGATGACCCACGGGCTAGATAGGCGGTTCGCCTTCCGCGTGCTCTCGCTGCCGGGCGTGGCGAAGTCTACCTACGGCGTGATCATCGCCTTCGGCGCGATCGCGGCGCTGATCAGCGCGTTCATCTCGAACACCGCGACGGCCGCCATGCTCCTGCCGATAGGCCTGGGGATGATGGGCGCTTTGGGCGGCCTCGTCAGCGAGCAGGCCGAGGGCTCCGAGGGGGCCGACCCGAGCCGCCTGCGCTTCGGCACGGCGCTGATGCTCATGATCTCCTACGGCGCGGGGGTCGGCGGCCTCCTGACGCCCATCGGCACCCCGCCGAACCTCATCGGCATCGAGTTTATCGAGCAGGAGACCGACGCCACCATCACGTTCTTCGGCTGGGTCGCGACCGCCGCCCCGATCTGCCTGATCATGTTCGCGGCGCTGTGCGTCATCCTGATCCTGCTGAACCGCCCCGAGGTCCGCCGCATCTCCGGCGCGGAGAGCTACATCAACGAGCAGCGCGGCGAGCTCGGCGGGCTCTCGCGCGGGGAGCGCAACACCCTCATCGTCTTCGGCGTGGCCGTCTCGCTCTGGGTCCTCCCCGGCGTCCTCGCGCTCGTGCTCGGCCAGGATTCGGCCGTCTACGGCGCCGTCACCGACCGCCTCGACGAGGGGACGGTGGCGATCATCGCCGCCGCCCTCCTCTTCATCCTCCCCGTAAGCTGGCGCGACCGACGCTTCACCATGAACTGGAACCAGGCGGTGCGCATAGACTGGGGCACGGTGATCCTCTTCGGCTGCGGCATCGCGCTCGGCACGCTGCTCTCCTCGACCGGGCTCGCCGACGTGATCGGCAACGGCATCGCCAACACCCTGGGCGTTACGAGCCTGCTCGCGGTCGCCGGGGTCTCCGCGCTCATCGCCATCCTGATCTCCGAGACCACCTCCAACACGGCGTCGGCGACGATCGTCGTGCCGATCGTCATCCCCATCGCCGCCGCCGCGGGGCTCGACCCGGTCATCCCGGCGCTCGCCGCGGTCTTCGGCGCCTCCTTCGGCTTCATGATGCCCGTCTCCACGCCGCAGAACGCCGTCGTCTACGGCTCCGGCATGATCCCGATCACCAAGATGGTCCGCTCCGGGATCGTCTTCGATATCATAGGGATCTTGCTTATCGTTGCGCTTATCCCGATCATGGCCCGCGTCACCGGCCTCGCGTAAGACGGGCACGACGGTAGAGCCGCCGCCGTGAGCCCCGGCCTGGTACTCGGCCCGCTCCTCCGCTACGCGGGGACGAGCGAGGCGACGGTCTGGGTCGAGACGGAGGGCGCCTGCGAGGTCGAGGTGCGGGTCGGCGACGGCGCCTCGCACCGCGCCCGCACCTTCCACGTCGAGGGCCACTACTACGCCCTCGTCCACGTCACCGGCCTCTCGCCCGGCGAGGTCTACCCCTACGAGGTCCTCCTCGACGGCGAACACCGCTGGCCCGAGCCCGGCTCGGCCTTTCCGCCCAGCACCATCCGCGCCCACGACCCCGAGACGCCCTTCGGGATCGTTTTCGGCTCCTGCCGCATCTCGCTGCCCAACGAGGCCCCGTACACCCTGACCAAGAAGCGGGACAAGCGTGGCCGTGGTGCGGACGCCCTGCACGCCCTGGCGCAAGAGATGCTCGACAAGCCGCAGGAGCGCTGGCCCGACGCCCTGCTCATGCTGGGGGACCAGATCTACGCCGACGAGGTCTCGCCGGGGACGCGCGGGTTTATCCGCTCCCGGCGCGGCACGAGCGGCGAGCCCGGCTACACCGTCGCGGACTTCCAGGAGTACACGCACCTCTACTGGGACGCGTGGAGCGAGCCGGTCCTCCGCTGGCTCCTCTCCACCGTCCCGGTCGCCACGATCTTCGACGACCACGACGTGCACGACGACTGGAACACCTCCTTGGCTTGGCTCGAGAAGATGCGCCGGAAGCCTTGGTGGCACGAGCGCATTACCGGCGGGTTCATGTCCTACTGGATCTACCAGCACATCGGCAACCTCTCGCCGGACGAGCTGCGGGGCGACGAGCTCTTCGCGAGGGTACGCACATCCGAGGACGCCGGTCCGATCCTGCGCGAGTTCGCCCGCAAGACGGACCGGGAGCCCGAGGGGAGCCGCTGGAGCTACCACAGGGACTTCGGCAACACCCGCCTCCTCGTCGTGGACACCCGGGCGGGGAGGATGCTCGAAGAGGGCCGCAGATCGATACTGGACCCCGAGGAGTGGGCCTGGCTGGAAGAGAAGGCCACGGGCTCCTTCGACCACCTCCTCATCGGCACCTCCCTGCCGGTCCTCCTCCCCCCCGGCCTCCACCACGCCGAGTCCTGGAACGAGGCGGTTTGCGCCGGCGCCTGGGGCCGGGCCGCCGCACCGGTCGGCGAGGTGCTCCGACAAGCCATCGACCTCGAGCACTGGAGCGCCTTCCGCTCCTCCTTCGACGCCCTCGTGGGCCTGCTGAGGGAGGTCGGCTCCGGGGAGCGCGGGCGCCCGCCGGCCTCCATCGTCCTGCTCTCCGGCGACGTCCACCACGGCTACCTCGCCGAGGCCGAGCTCGAGGACGCTCCGAACCTCGCGAGCGCCGTTTACCAGGCGGTCTGCTCGCCCCTGCGCAACACTTTAGGCACCCCGGAGCGCCTCGCCATGCTCTTCGGCTGGTCGCGCGCCGGGGAGGCCATCTTCGAGGCCCTCGCCCGCGCCGCAGGGGTGGGCCGGTCGGGCATCCGGTGGCGCCTCACCCACGGGAGGCCCTGCTTCGACAACCACGTCGGCGCCATCGAGATGCGGGGGCGCGAGGCGCGGCTCGAGATCCGCAAGACCGTCCCCGCGGGGACGGAGGATCCCCGAGAGGTGCACCTCAGCAGGGTACTCGACCGCCGCCTCGCGTAGAGTACGCCGCACCTGGACGTAGCGACGCGGTTTCGCGCACCGGCGACACCGCGAGCAAGGCAAACGAGCCGGCCCCGGAAGCGGGGCCGCCCATAAGAGAAGGAGACCGACCGTGAGGGTAATACCGGCGATAGGCGCACAGTCGCAGCGTGGACCGGGCGAGTGGTTCACCGGCACCGTCTGGCGGGACGCCTCGCCACCGGAAGGGTCCCCGGACGTCGCCGTCTCCCGCGTCCTCTTCGAGCCCGGCGCGCGCACCCGCTGGCACACGCACCCGGAGGGGCAGATCCTCCACGTCATCACCGGCACCGGACGCGCCCAGAAGGAGGGTGGCGAGATCGTCGAGATAGGGCCCGGCGACGTCGTCTACTTCGCCCCCGGCGAGCGGCACTGGCACGGAGCCGCCCCCGACAACCCCATGCTGCACCTGGCGATCAACCCCGCCGCAACCTCGGACGGCGGCACCGGCTGGCAGGAACCGGTCACCGACGAGGAGTACGGGGCAGAGGGGTAGCCGAACGGACGCACGAACCGAGCGCAGGCAAGGACCGGACGTAAGGTAGACGGAGCAGCGACGGCCCCGCTCGCCCCGTCCGTTCCCGGTGCCACACCGAACGTCGGTCGAGGTGAGCGTCTCGGATGCGCGTTTCGAGCCGGGGCAGCTTCTTGCCGACCGAAGGATCTCGGTGCTCCGGCTCAGGCCGCGGGCGTACGCCTCGGTGAGGGGCTCGCGGCAAAGGGAGGGGGGCCGGGCTCCTGCCCGACCCCGGACTACTACCTAAGAATCCTAGATCTTGTCCCCGGGTTGTGGGGCGTTCTCGCCGCGGGTGAAGCTGAAGTACGCCTGCGGGTCGTCGGCGCTCTTGCGGCCGGCGAGGACGACGGCGAAGCGGAACGCGAGGCCGCCGAGCAGGACGAGGACCGAGGTCAGCATGCTCTTGTTGCGGGTCTCCTTGCCCGAGAGCAGCGCCAGCGGGGCCGCGATGCCGCCGATAAGGGTGCCGCCGACGAAGAGCGCCCCGATCTTCCCGGTGACGAGCGGCTTGCCCCAGCGGCTCATGCGCGCCAGGGAGGCCGCGATGAGCCCCGACTCCACGAGCAGCATTACCTTCTCCGCCCGCTGGAGCGTGTGGTGCGTGTCCTTGCGGCCGGTGCGGAGCAGGTTCAGGACGAGCGAGATAAACGAGAGCCCGGTCGAGACGCCGGAGGCGAGAAACGTCGGCCCCATGAGCATCCAGTTGCGCGCCCAGATCGGGACGGAGGTCGCGCTGAGGAGCGTCCCCGTGTTCGACCCTATAAAGAGCGCGAGCGGGAGCGCCAGCACCTGGAGCACGCGATGGGGAACGAGCCTGGCGACGAGCCTCGCGATCCCCCCGCGGCCCAGGAGCCCGTCCTCGGCGGCCTGCTTCAGCATGAGGATGCCGCTGACGTTGCCGTAGGCGACGAGCGACCAGCTCTGGTTGGACATCGGCGAGCGCAGCTTCCAGATGCGCATCATGTTCAGGAAGCGCTCCGGGCGGCCGAGGTCCCAGATCAGGAGTACCGGGCTCAGGATCATGGAGACGACCGCGAAGTAGCGGCCGAGCCTCGTCACCGCCGGGTCCTCCTTGCCGACGAGCTTGCTCACGGCCGTGAAGAGCGCGACGCCGGCCGTGATGCCGCCGAGCCAGAAGTACACCGGGATCTGCCACGTCCAGTGGGCCCGCTTGATCGGCGGTATCCCGTAGTAGCCCTTCTTCTCGTCCTGCTTGGGGTCGGTCTTGGGGTGGTGGGAGGTCTGGACCTTCCCGTTCTGTTCCCCCCTCCCCGCCGCCAGGGCCTCGCTGGAGATGTCGCTCATATGCCCCCCTCTAGTCCCTGAACGCCAGCGCGACGACGGCGGTGAGGGCGGCGGCGGCGATGGAGCTCGCCACGAACGCGCCCTTTACCTTTACCTGCGGCATGAACGGGTGGCGCGGCAGGTTGTAGGTCTCCGGGTCGTCCATGAGGATGAACTTGGAGTGGTTGCCGCCGATGCCGCCGGTGCCGCCGACCTCGGGCGTGCCGTAGACGAAGGCGTTGTCGTAGCCCTTGGCGTGCAGGGTAGCGACGCGCTCGGCCGCGATCACCTTCAGGTCCTCGACGTCCCCGAACATGATCGAGTTCGTCGGACACGCCTTGGCGCAGGCGGGCTCCAGGCCGTCGCGCTGGCGGTCGTAGCAGAGCGTGCATTTGAAGGCGCGCCCGTCGTTCGGCACCTGGGTGATGACGCCGTAGGGGCAGGCCGGGACGCAGTAGCCGCAGCCGTTGCAGACGTCCGGCTGGATGTACACGTTATCGAACTCGTTGCGGATGATCGCGCCGGTCGGGCACGCCTGCTGGCAGGGGGCCTCGACGCAGTGCTTGCAGACGTCGCTCATGAAGTTCCAGCGCCCGAGCCCGTCGAGCTCGGCGTTGCCGGGGAGCGTCTCGGTGACGTCCTCGGCGAGCGCTATGAGGTCGACGTCGCCGGAGAGGCGGCGCTGCTTTTTGGGGTTCTCGATGAACGCCACGTGCCGCCAGGTGGTGCCGGAGAGGTGGCCCGTGTTGTCGTAGGAGGCTCCGGTGAGGTTGTAGCCGTCGGCCGGGAGCTGGTTCCACTGCTTGCAGGCAACCTCGCAGGCCTTACAGCCTATGCAGACCGTGGTGTCGGTCAGGAATCCTGTCGCCACTCGTTACTTCCCTTCTAGGACTTTGCGCCGGATCTCCTCGACCGGGGCCGCGGGATCGTGGCTTATGCGGTACATCCTGTGGCCGAGGGCGACGTGCTGCGGGCTGTACAGCCGCTCGATCATGCGGACCCCGGAGTTCCAATAAACCCCGGGTTCCAGCATGACGGCGGTCCGTATCGGCTTGAGGTTCTTCCTGACCGCCTTCGGGTGCTCGGAGAGCCAGACCGCGAGCTTCATCAGCTCGTGGTTCATGGCCTCGCGGCTGCGCCTCTCCTCGATCGTCGCCACTACAGGTGCCCCTTCTCCATGTTGCAGGTGAAGGCCTTGGCCTCGTGGATGGAGACGTTCGCCTCCAGGCTGACCGGCATCAGGTCGTTGACGAACCCGCCCGTGACCAGCCCGTTCGGGCCGAAGTGGTACGGGAGGCCGATCGTGTGCAGCTTCTGCCCGTCGAAGTCGTAGACCGGGATGCGGTCGGTGACGAGCGCCCTGGTGTGCAGCTTGCCGCGGCTCGTGATGACCGTGATGTCGTCGAGGTTCTCGATGCCCTTCTCGGCGGCGAGCTCCGTGGAGATCTCCGCGAACGACTCGGGCTGGAGCTCGCCGAGCCACGGGATCCAGCGGCTCATCGCCCCGGTGGTGTGGTGCTCGGTGAGCCTGTACGTCGTGATCGAGTACGGGTACCTCGGGTCCATGGGCTTGTTGTACGGGTTGTCCGGCCGGTCGTACTTTTTGACGCCGGGGTCGTACTGCTGCTTGTACATGAGGTTCTGCACCGGCGACTCGAGCGGCTCGTAGTGGACCGGGAGCGGGCCGTCCTTGAGGCCGCCGGGCGCGAAGAGCCAGCCCTTGCCGTCGGCGTTGACGATGAACGGCGAGTTTCCGGAGATCGCGGCCTGCCCGACCGCGCTGGGGTCGGCGCGGTAATCCGGGTTCTTTGCGGGCTCGAAGTCGGGGACGTCGATCCCGTTCCACTTCTCTTCTTCCTCGTTCCACCACACGAGCTTCTTGCGCTCGCTCCAGGGCTTCCCGCTCGGGTCGGCCGAAGCGCGGTTGTAGAGGATGCGCCGGTTGAGCGGCCACGCCCAGCCCCAGTTGGCGTGCGGGGCCTCACCGAACTCGCGGTTCTTCGCCTGGTTCTCGCCGTCCTTGTAGATGCCGCAGTAGATCCAGGCCCCGCAGGCGGTCGTCCCGTCTTCCTTGAGCTGGACGAAGGAGTTGATCGGCTTCTTGTCGGCGACGGTGTAGCCGTTGATCTCCCGGAGGACGTTGTCGATGATCGGCTCCTGCCGGTCGCCCTCGTGCCCGTAATCCCACGTCATCGCCTGGATAAGCTCGTCGCGCGGGTCGGTGGAGTCCTTGTAGAGCTCCTTGATCCTGCGCCCCAGGTGGTACACGAACCACGCGTCGCTACGCGCGTCGTCCGGCGGATCGACGGACTTGTCGTGCCACTGGACCATGCGCTGGGTCTGGGTAAAGGTCCCGTCCTTCTCGGCGACGAGCGCCGCCGGCATAAAGAAGACCTCGACCCCGACGGTCTTTGGATCCACGCCGTCGAGCTTCCACACCCCGCTCGTCTCGATGTCGAACGCGTCGAGGACGACGAGGTAGTCGAGGTTCCGCAGTCCGTCGCGCGCCAGGCGCGCGTGCGGGCCGCCGACGGCGAAGTTCTGCCCGAAGACGAACGCGCCCTCGACGCCCTGCCCCTCCTCCTTGTCCTTCATCGCCATGATGGTCGGGTAGTAGGAGTGGTCGCCGTTGATGCGCACGAACTTGTCGAAGAGGAAGTCGTTCTCCGGGGTCGCCGCGTCCCCGTACCACGCCTTCATGATGCTCGTGGCGTACTTGGGGAAGTTGCTCCACCAGCCCGTGTGGGCGGTCTCGGTCTCCAGGTACTCCTTCCAGGTGTTGTGCGTCTTGTTCGCGTCGGGGATGGCGACGTAGCCCGGGAGGATGTTGTAGAGCGTCGCGATGTCCGTCGAGCCCTGGATGGTCGCGTGGCCGCGCAGCGCCATGATCCCGCCGCCCGGACGCCCCATGTTCCCCAGCAGAAGCTGGAGGATCGCCGAGGTCCGGATAAGCTGGGCGCCCTTGGAGTGCTGGGTCCAGCCGACGGAGTAGCAGATCGAGGTGGTCCGGTCGGGGTTGGAGTTCTCGCAGATCGTCTTGGCGACCTCGAGGAACGACTCCTTCGGCGTGCCGCAGACCTTCTCGACCATCTCCGGGGTGTAGCGGGAGAAGTGGCGCTTGAGGACCTGGAAGACCGAGCGCGGGTGCTGCAACGTCGGGTCGGTCGGGAACTCGCCGGCCCCGTCGTACTGGCCGACCCGGTTGGAGTACGCCTCGCCGGTGATCGCACCCTGCGAGCCGCCGACGGCCGGGGAGATCGGCATCCCCTCGTAGCGCCACTTGTTGAAGTCGTAGGTGCGCTTCTGCTCGTCCCAGCCGACGAAGATGCCCGTGTCGTCCATGTCCTCGTAGTCCTCGGAGAGGAGCGTCGGGGCGTTGGTGTAGTTGACGACGTACTCCTTGAAGTACGCCTCGTTCTGGATGACGTAGTTGACGAGCCCGCCGAGGAACGCGATGTCCGTCCCCGGACGGATCGGCGCGTAGATGTCGCAGAGCGCCGAAGTACGCGTGAAGCGCGGGTCGACGTGGATGAGCTTCGCGCCCTTGCGCTTGGCGATCATCGGGTGACGGAAGCCCACGGGGTGGGCCTCCGCCATGTTGGAGCCTTCTATGAGGATGCAGTCGGAGTTCTGCAGGTCCATGAGGGAGGAGGTTGCGCCGCCCCTACCGTACGTGATGCCCAGACCGGACACCGTGGAGGAGTGTCATATGCGCGCCTGGTTCGTGACCCTCACCATGCCCATCGTGTGGAAGAGCTTGGTGATGAGGTAGTTCTCCTCGTTGTCGATGGCCGCACCGCCGATGGAGGCGACGGCCTTGCAGTGGTTGAGGGGATTACCGTCTTCCTGCTTCTCCTGCCAGTTGTTGTCGCGGGAGTTCTTGAGACGCTCGGCGATCATGTCCATCGCCGTCTCGAGGTCGAGATCCTCCCACTCCTCGGAGTAGGGCCTGCGATATTTTACGGTCGTCCAGCGGTGCGGCGAGACGTGCATCCCGTACGTCGCCGAGCCCTTCGGGCAGAGCGTGCCCGCGTTGATCGGGCTCTCCGGGTTCCCTTCGATGTCGAGGATACGTCCGTCCCGGTGGTACACCAGGGTCGAGCAGCCCACCGCGCAGTACGGACAGACGCTCGTAGTCTTTTGGACACCCGGGTCGTGGATGCGTGCCCGGAGGTTCCGGGTCGATTCGCTGACCGGATGCTTCACCTTCACGCCGACGTGGTTTTTCAGCTTCGACCACAAGCCGTCCGTGTCCGTCAACCTAAGGAACACGCCTCGCTCCTCTCTTCCTTCGTATATTGGGTGCTGCTTCTCCCCAGGGGCCATTGTAACCACTACTTACCCCGCACGAAACCATTGCGCGTTCACAAAGCCGTGCGCTATCTCTTTAAGAATCTTGAAGGCGGCACCGGCGCTGTTGTGCCGGGTTCGAGGCTTTGCTACGGTGCGAGCGGAGGAGCTGTGGTGAGCATAGGGAAGGGAGGTCCGCAGGGAACAGTCGTCGGCTGCGTCGCGCACCGCCGTTTTCTGGCGGGGGTCTCGAGGCGCCGGCGTCGCGAACGGACGATTCAGCAAGCCGATATCCAAGCAATCTCAGGAGGAATGCATGGCTGACCAGAACAAGGTAGTGGTCTACAAGGGCCCGGGCGAGGTGGCCGTAGAGCCCATAGATTACCCGAAGCTCGAGGTGCCCCAGGACGTCGCCGAGGCGATGAACTACAGGAGCGCCGCGGCGCCGCACGCGGTCATCTTGAGGGTCGTCTCGACCAACATCTGCGGCTCGGACCAGCACATGGTGCGCGGCCGGACGACGGCGCCGGTGGGCCAGACGCTGGGGCACGAGATCACGGGCGAGGTCGTCGAGGCCGGCGACGACGTCCAGTTCATCAAAGAGGGCGACATCTGCTCGGTGCCGTTCAACATCGCCTGCGGTCGCTGCCGCAACTGCAAGGAGCGCAAGACCGGCGTCTGCTTGAACGTGAACCCGGCCCGCGCGGGCTCGGCCTACGGCTACGTCGACATGGGCGGCTGGCAGGGCGGCCAGGCCAACTACGTGATGGTGCCGTTCGCGGACTTCAACCTCCTGAAGTTCCCGGATAGGGACCAGGCGCTCGAGAAGATCCTGGACCTCACGATGCTCAGCGACATCTTCCCCACCGGCTACCACGGCGCGTACACGGCGCAGGTGACGACCGGCTCGACGGTCTACGTGGCGGGCGCGGGCCCGGTCGGCCTGGCGGCGGCCCACTCGGCGCAGCTTCTCGGTGCTTCCGTGGTCATCGTCGGCGACCTCAACGACGACAGGCTGGCGCAGGCTAGGTCCTTCGGCTGCGAGACGATCAACGTCGGCGAGGGCGGGGAGATCACGGAGCAGATCGCCGCGATCACCGGCATCCCCGAGGTGGACTGCGCGGTCGACGCCGTCGGCTTCGAGGCGTCGGCGAAGGCCGGTGAGGAGGCCCCGGCGGTCGTCCTCAACCAGGTCCAGACCATCACCCGCGCGGGCGGCTCCTTGGGCATCCCGGGCCTGTACGTGACCGGCGACCCGGGGGCGGCCGACCCGGAGGCGCAGGAGGGGACGCTCAAGATCCGCTTCGGCCTCGGCTGGGCGAAGAGCCACGCGTTCTTCACCGGCCAGTGCCCGGTGATGCAGTACAACCGCGAGCTCATGATGAGCATCCTGTACGACAAGGCCCAGATCGCCAAGGCCGTGAACGCCACGGTGATCCCGCTCGAAGAGGCCCCGCAGGGCTACCAGGACTTCGACAAGGGTGCTGCCAAGAAGTACGTCCTCAACCCGAACGGCTACATCAACGCTTAACCGACAGCGTCCGTAGGGCCGCGAGGTTCGGAGGGGCCGGGAAACTCCCGGCCCCTCCTCTCGTCCCGGTTGCGGGGGCCGGGCCCGCGGCGCACGGCCGAGGGCAAAGCATCCTCCCGACGCCTCGTTCCGCAAAACGGCACGCTGATACACTCCTGCATGGATAGGCGAGAAGGACGAGTGGAGAGCGAATGCTGGAGAAAGCGGGGGCCAAGGCCCGTCGCGGGAGCAAGACCAAGACGAGGGTGCGCGTGGTCGAGGACGGGCGCGCCCGGGTGCGACCGGACGTCCTCGCCACCGAGGAGCCGATGGAGATACGCCTGATCTCCGGCGAACGGAAGCAGACGGTCGCGGTGACGATGCGCACGCCCGGCTCGGACTTCGAGCTCGCGGCGGGCTTTCTGTACGGGGAGGGGATCGTCTCCTCCCGCGACGACATCAAGAAGATCAGCTACTGCGTCGACGTGGACGCGGACCAGCAGTACAACATCGTCAACGTCGAGCTCTGGCCGGGGCGCGAGTACGACCTGCGCCCCCTCGAGCGTCACTTCTACACGTCGAGCGCCTGCGGGGTCTGCGGCAAGGAGAGCCTGGATCAGCTCGAACTGCGCGGCTGCTCGGTGATACCGCCGGGCCCGGGGGTGGACGCCGACGTCGTGACCTCGCTGCCGGAGAAGCTGCGGGAAGGGCAGGGGCTCTTCGACTCCACGGGGGGGCTTCACGCGGCGGCCCTGTTCGACGCCGGGGGGAACCTCCTGGCGCTCCGCGAGGACGTGGGGAGGCACAACGCCACCGACAAGCTCGTGGGCTGGGCGCTTCTGGAGGGGAAACTTCCGCTCTCCGAGCATCTGGTGCAGGTCAGCGGGAGGAGCTCCTTCGAGATCCTGCAGAAGTGTCTGACCGCCGGGGTGCCCATCGTCTGCGCCATCTCCGCGCCGAGCAGCCTCGCCGTGGACGTCGCGCGCCAGTTCGGCATGACCCTGGTGGGCTTCATGCGCGGTGGCCGCTTCAACGTGTATGCGGGATTTGATAGGATTATTACGCAATGAGAGTGATGCCGTTGTAGGGATCGGGAGAAGGGGAAGCCAATGGCAAGCCAGGCAGCCGGTTCGGGCGGAGGCAACCGGGTACTCATAGCCATAGCTGGCGTGGTCATGCAGGTTGCGTTGGGCGCGGTTTATGCATGGAGTAGCTTCAGAACGCCCCTCACGGAGAACTACGGTACCTCGGTCTCTGCGGTCAACCTGACGTTCAGCATAGCCATATTCTCCCTCGGCTTCGCGGCCTTCGCCGGCGGCCTGTGGATGGCCCGCGTGGGACCGCGGACCGTCGCGATCACGTCGGGCGTGCTCTACGGGCTCGGCATCTTCCTCGCCAGCTTCGCGACCGAGAACCTCACGATCCTGTACCTGACGTACGGTCTGCTGGCCGGGGTCGGGATCGGCCTCGGTTACATCGTGCCCATCGCGACCCTCGTCAAGTGGTTCCCGGACAAGCGCGGCTTTATCACCGGCGTCGCCGTGGCGGGCTTCGGCGCGGGGGCGCTGGTGACGGCGCCGGTGGCGAAGCTTCTCATCGATAGCTTCGGGCTCTTCCCGACGTTCGCGATCCTCGGCGTCATCTACCTCGTCCTGGTCGTCGGCGCGGCGCTCTTCATGAGGAACCCGCCCGAGGGGTACAGGCCCCCCGGGTTCGAGCCGGAGACGGACGAGAGCAGCGAGCGCTCGGGCGTGGATTACGAGCTGGGCGGCGCCCTGAAGACCTGGCAGTGGTACGCGCTGTGGGCGCTACTCTTCCTCAACGTCACCGCCGGCATCGCCATCATCTCCGAGGCCGCGCCGATGGCGGCGGAGATCACGGGCGTCAGCACGCTGGTCGCCGCCGGCCTCGTGAGCATCATCTCCATCGCCAACGGCGCGGGCCGGTTCCTGTGGGCGTGGCTCTCGGATGCCATCGGCCGCAAGTGGGTCTTTCTGACCATGTACCTGCTGCAGGCGCTCTGCTTCTTCCTCATTCCGCTCATCGGCACCACGTTCTTCATGCTCGCCATCCTCGCCTTTATCATCGTCTCCTGCTACGGGGGAGGCTTCGGCACGATGCCTGCGTTCAACGCCGACTACTTCGGCTCCGCGAACGTCGGCAAGATCTACGGTCTCATGCTGACCGCCTGGAGCTTCGGCGGTGTCCTGGGACCGTTGCTGATCTCTTACATCGTCGACTCTACCGGCAGCTACCAGAACGCCTTCTACATCCTCGCGGCGCTCATGCTGGTCAGCTCCATCGTCCCGTTCGTGGTCCGTCCCCCGAAGGCCCCTCAGGCCGCCGGCGCCCAGACGGGAGAGGCGAGAGCGTAGCGCCACCGCTCGCGTAGAAGCCCAGAACCCCGGCCGCTCGTTCCGCCGGGGTTCTCCCTTCGCTCCGGTCCACACGCAGCCTGCGACCTGGTAGGGCTCAGAGGTAGCCCGAAAGGTTCGTGTCAGTCCAACTCATGCGGCGGATTTGATGGGTTCACGCCAAAGGGGTACAGTCTCCCCTCGAAGGGTAGAGTCCCCTCAAGCCAAGAGACGACGCAGCCCGACCAGGAGGTAGCAAGACGACAGGTATGTGGCGCAAGAAACCGGCGGTTCGTATACGGCTAATTTATTTGTGGACGGAGGAGTAACTTGGCAAGTCAGGCATCTGGCGCGGCCGGAGGCAACAGGGTACTAATCGCCGTAGCAGGCGTGGTCATGCAACTAGCGCTCGGCGCGGTCTACGGCTGGAGCGTCTTCCGGAAGCCCCTCTCGGAGGCGTACGGGGTCGAGGTCTCTCCGGTGAACCTCGCGTTTACCATAACGATCTTCACGCTGGGCTTCGCGGCCTTCGCCGGCGGCATCTGGATGGGCAGGGTGGGACCGCGGACCGTCGCGATCACGTCGGGCGTGCTCTACGGGCTCGGCATCTTCCTCACCAGCTTTGCCGACAACAGCTTGACGCTGCTGTACCTGACCTACGGCGTCATCGCGGGCGCGGGGATCGGGCTGGGATACATCGTGCCCATCGCGACCCTCGTCAAGTGGTTCCCGGACAAGCGCGGCGTCATCACGGGTATCGCCGTGGCCGGGTTCGGCGGCGGGGCCATCCTCGCGGCCCAGATCGCGCCGCGGCTCATCGAGTCCGTGGGGCTCTTCTCGACCTTCGCCGTTCTGGGCATCGCCTACCTCGTCGTCGTCGTGGGCGCGGGCCTGTTCATGAAGAACCCGCCCGCCGGCTACAAGCCCCCCGGGTTCGAGCCCGACACGAGCGGCTCCAGCGAGCGCTCGGCCGTAGACTACGAGTTCGGCGCGGCGGTCAGGACCTGGCAGTGGTACGCGCTGTGGGCCCTGCTCTTCCTCAACGTCACCGCCGGGATCTCGATCATCGCCGAGGCCGCGCCCATGACCGAGGAGATCACCGGGGCCGGCACGGCCGCCGCCGCCGCCCTCGTCTCCATCATCGCCATCTTCAACGGCGTCGGACGATTCTTGTGGGCCGCCCTCTCCGACGCCATAGGCCGCAAGTGGGTCTTCTTCACGATGTTCGTGATCCAGGCGGCGCTGTTCGTGCTGATGCCGATCATCGGCACCTCCTACGTGGTGTTCACCGCGCTCGCCTGCATCATCCTCCTCTGCTACGGCGGCGGCTTCGGCACGATGCCTGCTTTCGCGGCGGACTACTTCGGCTCGGCCAACGTCGGCAGGATCTACGGCCTGCTGCTGACCGCCTGGAGCTTCGCGGCCGTCGTGGGTCCGCTCCTGATCTCCTACGTCCACGACTCCACGGGCTCCTACGCCCCGGCCTTCTACATTATCGCCGGGATCATGGCCGTCAGCGCCATCGTCGCGCTCATCATGCGGCCCCCGAAAGCCCCGGAGGCCGCCGGCGCCCGGACGGGCGAGGCCAGGGCGTAAAGGTCAGGGGCTCGCGCCCCGGATCGGAAGTGGCACCAGCGCAAGCGGCGAACCCCCGGAGGCAGGACGGCTCCGGGGGTTCGCCGCTTTATCGTGAGAAGAATGGGGGGCTTCGGAACGACCCCACGGGGCCTCCGGCGCGGTACTTCGTATCTCGTTGACCGTGTGTTGTGTTTGCAATATAGTGCCGCACCAAGTGGAAGGAGTAGGAGTCGACGGCCGCGCTCACGGGCGCGGTAAACAGGGGAAAGGGGTTTTGTGGATAGGCACGAAGAGTGGGTTCGCGTAGAGCGAACATCGGCGTTTCAAGATCTAAGACGAAAAAGGAAAGCATTCATCGTCCCGGCGACCATCTTCTTTTTGGTCTTCTTTTTCGGGCTGCCGGTTCTTGCGGCGTTCACCACCGTGCTAAATACGAGGGCCGCGGGGCCGCTCACGTGGGCCTACGTCTACGGTTTCGCGCAGTTCGCGATGGTGTGGATCCTGATGCACGTCTACGTCAACCGGGCGAACAAGTGGGACAACCTCGTGGACCAAGCGCGCGAAGAGGCGGCCGAAGGAGGGGTGAAGTAGCGTGAACGATCGAGTCATAGCGATCATCTTCTTCTGTCTGATCATCGCGCTCACGCTCGGGATCACCGCCTGGGCGGCGCGCAAGAACAAGTCCACCAGCGACCACTACGTCGCGGGCGGCAAGATCAGCGGCTGGCAGAACGGCCTCGCCATCTCCGGCGACTACCTCTCGGCGGCCTCGTTCCTCGGGATCGCGGGGACGATCTCCCTGTCGGGCTTCTCGGGCTTCTACCTCTCGATCGGCTTCCTCGTGGCCTACCTCGTGGTGCTGCTCCTGGTGGCCGAGCCCTTGAGGAACCTCGGCAAGTACACGCTGGCCGACATGCTCGCCAGCCGGTTCAACAAGAGCAGCGTGCGCTCGACGGCGGCGCTCTCGACCATCGCGATCAGCATGTTCTACATGATCGCCCAGCTTGTCGGCGCGGGCGCGCTCGTCCAGCTTCTGCTCGGCATCAACTACGCCATCTCGGTGATCATCATCGGCATCCTGATGACGGTCTACATCGTGCTCGGCGGCATGATCGCGACGACCTGGATTCAGATCGTCAAGGCCGTCCTCCTGGTCGTGGGGACCCTGGCGCTCTCGATCCTGGTGCTCGCGCAGTTCAGCTTCAACCCGCTCGCGCTCTTCTCCGCCGTCGAGCAGGAGGTCGGTTTCGAGGCGCTCCACCCGCCCGCGCCGAGCGACCTCACCACGAGCCTCAGCGTGATCTCCTTGAACATCGCCCTCGTCCTCGGCACGGCCGGGCTCCCGCACATCCTGATCCGGTTCCTCACCGTGCCGGACGCGAAGACGGCCCGCTCCTCCATCGTGACGGCGACCTGGATCATCGGCCTCTTCTACCTTTTGACCCCGATCCTGGGCTACGGCGCCACGATCTTTGTGGGTCGCGACGCGATCACCGCCCAGAACCCGGCCGGCAACACGGCGGCCCCGCAGCTCGCGGACGCCCTGGGCGGCCCGATCTTCCTGGCCTTCGTCTCGGCGGTCGCGTTCGCCACCATCGTGGCCGTGGTCGCGGGCCTCGTGCTCGCGGCCTCCAGCGCCTTCGCCCACGACTTCTACACCAACGTCATCAAGGGCGGCGACGCGTCGGAGCGCGAGCAACTCCGGATGGCCCGCATCACGGCCGTCGCCATCTCGGTCGCGGCGATCGTCCTGGCGCTCTTCGCCCAGGGCCTCAACGTGGCGTTCCTCGTGGCGCTGGCCTTCGCGGTCGCGGCGAGCGCGAACGTTCCGGTGATCCTGCTGACGATCTTCTGGAAGAAGTTCAACACGACCGGGGCCGTGACCGGCATGCTCACGGGTCTGTTGAGCGCGGTCTTGCTCGTGGCCATCAGCCCGAACGTCCTGGGCGAGACGGGGATCGTCACCGGGGCCTCGGCGATCTTCCCGCTGACGAACCCCGCCCTGGTCTCGGTGCCCCTGGGCTTCCTGGGCTGCTACCTGGGCACCGTCCTCGGCGGTCGCGGCGCGGAGAGGGAGCGCGAGGCGGGCCTCCAGACGGACTACGACGAGATCTACGTCCGCTCCATGACCGGGATCAGCAACATAGAGAAGGAGCTTCATCAGGCGACCCCGACCCAGGAGCAGCCGCGCGCCACGTAGCGTAAAACTTCGAGGATAGCGCCGCGGGGCCCCCGTCTCAGGACGGGGGCCCCGCTCTTTGCGTTCTGCGGGCGGCCACCAGGGCGCGCGGAGACGGCACCACGCGACGTCTTGCCCGGCGGCGATGAGCGGTAGGGTGCGGGCTCTCTCGGGACCGCTTGGCCCGAACGCTCGAGGGGGGCCGGGCGTTAGCCCGCGTGCGCGTCCAGCGGGTCGCTGTTGGCGGGGCGCGAGAGGATGTCCGCGACGGTCTTGCCCGTGGGGTCGCCGAGCAGCGGGATCTCGGCGAGCACGAGGGTGCCGACGCCGGGGCGGCTCGCCACCCGGAAGACGCCGCCGAGCAGGGTGATCCTCTCGCGCATCCCGGCCATGCCGACCCTCTCGCCGGGACCGGCCCCGGCGCCGTCGACCGGCACGAAACCTTTGCCGTAGTCGCGGACGCGCAACTGGATGCCGCCCCTCTCCCCTGGTCCGAGGGGTCGCTGCGGGCGGCGGACGAGGGCGACGTCCACGCGCGTGGTGCCCGCGTGCTTGCCGACGTTGTTCAGCGCCTCCTGAACGACGCGGAAGATCGCGGTCTCGGTCGAGGCCGGGAGGCGCCCGTCGCCCAGAGCGTCCTCGTAGCCGATGCGCCACCCCTTCGCCCTGAGGGCGTCGAGGTGGAGGCGGATGGCGCTGCGCAGCCCGAACTCGTCGAGGGCCGTCGGCCGGAGGTCGGCGATGACCCTCCGCGCCTCGCCGACGGTCTGGCGCACGAGGGTCGAGACCATGTCCAGGTCCTCCCGGCCCTCCGCGGTCGGCGGCGGGTGGAAGTGGGCGAAGGCCTGGAGGTGCTGGTGGGCGGCGGCGGCGACCTGGGCGAGGCCGTCGTGGACCTCGTAGGCGACCCGGCGCCGCTCCTCCTCCTGGGCGACGAGGATCTTGCCGACAAGCTCCTGCAGCTTCTTCTCCCGCTCCATGAGCTCCCCGTAGAGCCTGGCGTTCTCGAAGGCGCTCGCCGCCTGCCCGGCGAGGCTCTCGAAGATGCTCACGGTGCCCCCGTCGGCGAGCTCCCCCGGCCCGTACACCTCCAGCACCCCGACGGCCCGCTCCCGCACCATGAGGGGGAGGCAGATGCCCGTCGCGAACCCGCTCTCCGGACCGGCGAGGGCGAAGACCTGAGCGGCCTCGTCGCGCAGCGCGGTCTCGATGGCCTCCCGAACCCTGGGGCCTTCGCGGACCCCCCGCCCCGCTCCGTCGAGGCCGATGGAGCGCCAGACCGAGACGGGTTCGGCGTCCTCGCCGCGGATGGAGATGGCCGCCGCGTTCAGGCCGGAGATGCTACGCATGATCTCCAGGAGGCGCGTGCCGATCTCCTCTGGCTCCAGGGTGGAGCCGAGGATGATCCCGGCCTCGTGGATGGCCATGAGCCGGTCGAGGCTGCGCCGGAGCTCGGCCTCGGCCTCCTTGCGCTCGGTGATGTCCTCCAGGGTGCCCTCGTAGCCGACCACCTCGCCGGAGGAGCCGCGGACGGCGCGGGCGTTCATGGAGATCCAGATCGCGCTCCCGTCCTTGCGCAGGAACCGCGCCTCGAACTCGAACACCCTGCCCTCCCGGCTCATGCGCCGGGCGAACTCCTCGCGCCGGGAGGGCTCGGCGTAGAGCTGCCTCCCTATGTCCCAGAGGGTCTCCACCATCTCCTCGGCGGAGTCGTACCCGCAGATGCGGGCCATCATCGGGTTCGCCGTGAGCAGGCGGCCGTCGAGCGTGGTCTGGAAGATGCCCTCGACGGCGTTCTCGAAGATCCCGCGGTACTTCTCCTCGGCGGTCTTGAGGGCCTCCTGGGCCTGGCGGCGCTGGCGGCGCTCCTCGGCGTCCTCGAGCTCCCGCTCGACGGCGGGGGCGAGGCGGGCGAGGTTGTCCTTGGGGACGTAGTCCTGGGCCCCGGCCTTCATGACCTTCACGGCCGCGTCCTCCCCGATGTGCCCGGAGACGATGATGAACGGCAGGTCGGGCCAGTCCCCGGACCGGAGCAGCTCGAGCGCCGCCGGGGCGCTGAAGCGCGGCATGGCGTGGTCCGAGATGACGAGGTCCCACTCGCCCCCCTTGAGGGCGGCGAGCATGCCCCCGCGGTCTCGACCCGCTCGTGGGAGACCCGGTATCCGCCGCGCCTGAGCTCGCGCAGGACGAAGAGGGCGTCGTCGGGCGAGTCCTCGACGAGCAGGACGCGCAAGGGCCGCCCCTCGCCCTCCCTTCCTACGGAGCGCGCCTCCCCCGTCGCCGTCACCGCGACCCGGCCCCTCTCGGGCCCCTCGCGCCCGGAGAGGTGCGACGGGTCGATCTGGAGCCCCGGGCGGAGGGTGAAGAAGAAGGAGGCGCCGCGGCCGACCTCGCCCTCGGCCCACGCCCTCCCCCCGTGGCGGTGCACGATCCTCTGCACCGTCGCCAACCCTATCCCCGTCCCCTCGAACTCCCCAGAGCCGTGCAGCCTCTGGAACGCCCCGAACAGCTTGTCCGCGTACTCCATGTCGAACCCCGCCCCGTTGTCCCTCACGTAGTAGACCGGGACGCGGCCCCGGGACGAGAGCTCGAGGTCCTCCCCGAAGGCTATCCTGGCCCGCTCCTCCTTCTCGGTGAACTTGAAGGCGTTGCCGATCAGGTTCGTCAGGGCCACCCTCACGAGGCGCGGGTCGCAGTGGACCTCGATGCCGTCCTGGATCTCGAACTCGACGTCCCTGTCGGGCCGGGACTCGCGGAGCCCGTCGGCGACCTCGCGGGCGACGGTGCTCAGGTTCACCCGCTCCCGGCGCAGGGCCCCGCGGGTGACGCGCGAGAGGCCGAGGAGGTCGTCTATGAGGCGGCCCATCCGCTGGCTCGCGGTCCGGACCCTGCCCAGGTAGTCCTTCCCCTCCTCGTCGAGGTCGTCCGCGTAGTCCTCGAGCAGAATCTGGGAGAACCCGTCGATGCTCCTCAGGGGGGCCCTCAGGTCGTGCGAGACGGAGTACGAGAACGCCTCGAGCTCGCGGTTCGTCACCTCGAGCTCGCGGTTGGCCTCCTCCATCCCGGCGCTGGCCTCCTCGGCCCCGAGCCGGGCGCGCACGAGCATGTACGTTATGCCGAAGAGCAGGAGGCTCACCCCCAGGCCGCTGAGGAGCACGAAGAGCGGCAGCCTGATGTTCTCGCCCCGGTCGAACTCTGGCAGGGTCTCGAAATACAAGCTCCACTCCCTCCCCGCCACGTCGACCGGCACGGAGTCGTCGCGCGCGGAACGATCGGCGGCGCTCCCGCCGACGGGCAGATCGGTGACCTCGGCGAAGGCGCCGCCGGAGCTTCCGGAGGCCGTCTGGCCCTCGCTCGCGCGCTGGACGCCGTCGCTGTCGTAGAGGAGGTTCCTGGGGGTGAGCCCCGCGCCGTCGTAGACCTCGACGTCCACCGAAGGGTCGTACGACTCGTCCACGATGCCCGCGAGCACCCGGTCCGTGGGCAGGTAGGAGACGACGAACCCCTCCAGGGCGCGCCGGCGCTCGGCGACGGTCCTCACGGGCTCGCCCCTGCGGTAGATCGGCAGGTACGCCACGACCCCCGTCTCGAGCACGAGGTCCCCGAGCGCGCTCCGGGGGGCCTCGGAGAGCACGAAGGTCTTGCCCGTCATCTCCACCTCGCCCCCGTCCCGGGCCCGGTCCATGGCGGCGCGGTCCGCCGCCATCGCGTAGGCGTCGTAGCCGACGAGGCCGCCGTTGGCGTCGTTCAGGGGCGCGGCGTAGGTGATGGGGAAGGAGTCCGGTCCGTCGGCCCTCGCGTAGCCGAGCATCTGTATGCCCTCGAACCGGTTCTCGAGGTCCAGGCTGGCCACGAAGCCGCGCCAGTCCTCCTCGGTCACCTCGGTCGAGGCCGAGAAGAGCCCGCGGGCCCCGAACATGACGTTGACGTAGCGCTCCAGGCGGCGGACGATCGCCTCCTGCGAGGTCAGCACGGTGTCGTCGAAGCGCACGCGGGCCGAGGCCTCGACGTTCTGGCGCACGTAGTAGAAGGCCAGAAGGGTAAGGATGATGGCGACGAGCAGGACAGCGTAGGCGAGGGCCGCGTGACGCAGGTGCGCCGCCAGGCCTCTGAGGAGGCTCACGGGCCCCTAGCCTCCCCGCCTCGGGGTCTCGTTCAAGACCAGCCAGTAGAGCCCGAGCTGGCGCACCGCCTCTATAAACTGGGCGAAGTCGACCGGCTTGCGGATGTAGCTGTTCGCCCCGTAGCCGTAGCCGTCCACGAGGTCCTGCTGCTCCTTGGAGGAGGTCAGGATCACGACCGGCAGGAGCCTGGTCCGCTCGTCCCCCCTGAGGCGCTTCAAGACCTCGAGGCCATCGATCTTCGGGAGCTTGAGGTCCAGCAGTATCACCTGCGGCATTACGCTCAGGTCCCGGCCATCGTGGACCCCGGTGCCGAACAGGTAGTCCAGCGCCTCGGCCCCGTCGCGGGCGACCACCACCTCGTTGCCGATGTTGTTTTTCTTGAGGGCGCGACGGGTCAGGAGCTCGTCGTCCGGGTTATCCTCGACCAGGAGAATTATCTTGCCCACCTTACCCCTCTGAGATCCGACGACGGATACTCCCGACGCCCCTCGAACAGAGGGGGCCCCGGGCGTCCTCTAGGCGAGCATCGTATGCATGTAGCCTCACTCCTCGCCCCTTCTCTCCCACGTCCGCGGGGAGCGCTCACCACAATAGCTATATTTATAGCGTCTAGCGCACCCGCGGCGCAACCGGGGAGATCTGCGCCGCGGGTGCGCTAGTCGCGCAGGGGCAGGCCGATCCTCGCGTACGTCCCCCCGCCGGGGACGCTCTCGACCGTGAGGTCGCCGCCGTGCTGCTCGACGATAGCCCTGGTGAGGGCGAGGCCGACGCGGAGGCGGCCGTCCGAACGGTCCGAGCCCGGGTCGAAGGCCTCGTCGATAAGCGACTGGTCGGCCCCCTCGCCGTCGTCGGCGACCTCGATCAGGAGCTCGGTGCCGTCTTCGGAGACGCGGGAGCGGAGCCCGAGCCGGCCGCCGGCCTCGGGCAGGGCAGAGAGCGCGTTCTGCAGGAGCTCGCCCACGGCCTCGCGCAGCTTGAGGCGGTCCACCGTCGCGTGGTCGACCTCGGGTGCGATGTCCAGCTCGATGCTGACGGCCCGCTCGGAGAACTCGTCCTGAAAGCGCATGAACACCCTGTACAGCAGGGCCCGCATGTCCGTGCGCGAGAGGTTCAGGTCGAGCGGGAAGCCGAACTCGGTTATGCGGGCGATAGCCTGCGAGAGCCCCTCGAGCCCTTCGACGAGATCGTCCTGCTTCGCGGCGTGGCCGTTGCTCCCGGCGGCGTCGAGCTGGGCTATCCTCGAGCGCAGCCTGGAGACGAGGCGGTGCAGCGTGACCCTGGAGGGGGCGCTCTGCCAGGCCGGGCCGTCGCTGCTCTCGTCCGCCGCCGTCAGGGCCAACCCGGTCATCCCCTCGCGGCGGGAGATCGCCTCCATCGCCCGGTTGAACGCCCGGCTCACCTCGCCGAGCTCGTCGGCCCGCTCCTCGTCGACGCGCCGGTCCAGGTTCCCCTTCTCGACGTCTTCGAGCGCCTGCCTGAGCTCGCGCAGCGGGCGGAAGAGGTCGGAGGCGAGGTACGCCGCGAGCAGCAGGAGCAGCGACAGGGTGCCGAAGGCCGCGATGATGAGGACGAGCTGCGCGGTCCTCCGGGTGCTCTGCGTCTGCGCCAGGACGTCCTCGCGCGCCCTCTGGTCGGAGGCGATGGCCCTGTCGGTCGCGGACTCGAAGGCCTGGAAGCTGTTCTCGCCCGGACGCTCCTGCACGAGGCCGACGAGCTCGAACCGGATCCCTCCTCCGCCCCCCTCGAGCTCCTCGTCGTCCCGCAGGTCGTCGGGTTCCGGGGCTTCGTCCTCGTCGGGTTGCTCCGGGGGCGCGGGCGGTCCCTGAGGCACCCCGGGTCCTGCTGGACCTCGAGCCGCCTCTCGGCCAGGGCCTGCGCCTCCTCCGTGCGCCCGGCCTCCACCAGGTCGAAGACCTCGTTCGCGTCGCGCACCACCCTCTCGTAGGAGGTGCGGACCTGCTCGACCTGCCGCCGTTCCTCCTCGGTGTCGGCCAGGCTGGCCCACGTGTCGAGGTCCTGATCCACGGCCCCTATCGCCCCTTCGAACTCCTGGCGGGCGTTGGTATCCCCCTGCGCGAGGACGTCCGACACCTCCTTGAGGGCCCGGAAGGTCGCCCCCTGCACCTTCTGGGCTTCCAGGCTGCGCGTGTAGTGCCGCTGGAGCTCCTCGCCGGTGGCCCTCCACTGGATCGTCGCCCAGATGGAGATGCCGGAGACCAGGAGGCCCAGAAACACCAGGGTTCCGAAGGTTACGAAGAGTTTGCGTCGAAGGTTCATGCGCTCCTCAAGATCCTAGAGGGCCAGTCCGGTCCACTGCCAGTAGCCGTAGTAGAAGACCACGATAAGGACCAGGTGGATTATCAGCAGCACCGAGCTCAGGCGGAGCAGGTCCGCCGGCCCGTAGGTCTCGCTGCCGGCCTCCTGGAACATCAGGAGCGCCTTGGAGGAGACCGGGAAGGTGAGGCAGTAGTCCATCCCGACCGTCCCGATAAACAGGACGGCGACGGGGTTCAGGTCCAGGCTGCCCGCGAGGTACAGAAGCGGCGGTACGAGCGCGGCGGCGCGCGCCGCGTGCGAGGTCATGTAGATGTGCGAGGTCAGCGAGACGAAGGCGACGATGAGCAGGATCAACGTCCCCGAGCGGGCCCCGGCGATGCCGCTGACCGCGAACAGGTTGTCGATGATCCACTGCGCCGCGCCCGATTCTATGAGCGCCTCACCGAGGGCGAGCGCCGCGCCGACGAAGACGATCAGGTTCCAGGAGACGGACTTGAGCCCGTCCTTCCAGCTCATCACCCCGAGCCCCGGCAGGGTCAGAAAGAGCGCCCCCGCGACCGCCACGGTGGCGATCTCCAGGCCGTGGAAGGCCTCCGTGAGCCAGAGCCCGACCATCAGCGTCAGGACCACGAGCGTTATCCTCTCGGCCCTGGAGAAGGCGCTCCGTGCCTCGCGCGGGATCTCCAGCCGACGGTCGAGGCGGTCCTTGTCGAGAAAGAGCCGCATGATCACCCACGCGGAGGCGTAGCTGGCGACGACGCCGAACGGCGTCCCCCAAAGCGCCCACTGGGCGAAGGAGATCCTCCTACCGGCGATCTGGGCGAGGAGGTCGTTGGCGATGAGGTGCGAGCCGGCCCCGATGATCGTGGTGATGGTCGCGACCAGGATGACGGTCGGCATCAGGAGCGCGAGCGCGCGCACGATCTTCTTGTCCCCGGCCGCGTCGGCGATGCTCCGGAAGACCGGCATGACCACCGCCGCCCGGCCGCTCGTCGAGGGGATGACGAACGAGAGCGGGATGAGCACCGTGGTGAGCAGCCACAGGATGCCGCGCACGGAGGAGGCCCGCGCGACGACGAAGCCGGTGAGCCGTGCTGCGAGGCCGGTGGCGCGCATGGCCCCCCCGAGCACGAACGCCCCTATCATGAGCCAGACCACGTCCGAGGCCAGGGCGTCGAAGAGGCTCTCCTGGGGGCTGCCGCCGGTGATGACGGCGACGGTCAGCGCCGCGAGCGCCACGTACGCCGCGTTGATCTTGGTGGTCGACCACAGGATGGCCGCGAGCGCGAAGATGAAGAGCGCCACGCGCGCCTCGTACGGGAGCGACGCCGGCAGGAGCACGGCGATCCCGGCCACGATCGAGAGCGCGAGCGGCAGCATCGCGTCCACCACCCAGCGGAACCGCCGGGGCGGCGCGGGCGCCGAAGGCGCCTCCGACGCGCGGCGCATCTCGACGCGCCGCGCGTCTACGCGCTCCCAGAGGCTGGTTCTCGTCGCGCTAGACAGCGGGGGCTCCCTCTGGACGGAGCTCCTCGCCGAAGCCCGAAGGCGACGCGGGCGCCAGCTCCCGACCGAGCATCACGAGCCGCATTACGTCCTCGGCGCACACCGTCACGAGGTCGCAAGCCTGCTCTATGGCCTGATCCAGGGTGACGGGCGCCTGCAGGATGCTGACGTAGGCGTCTATGCCGTGGTCGTGGTTGATCTGGGCGTCCTTGCCGACGGTCCCGACGATGGCGACCACCGGCAGCCCGTAGCGCTTCGCCCGCCGGGCTATCTCGACGGGGATCTTGCCGCGCGGCGTCTGGAAGTCTATGCCCCCCTCGGCCGTGAAGACGAGGTCGGCCTTCTCGAGCAGCGACTCGATCTCCAGGTACCGCGAGACGATCTCGTAGCGCGGGTGCAGGGTGGCCCCGACGAGCGCCTGCAGGCCCGTCCCCAGCCCGCCGGAGGCCCCGCCGCCCGGCATCTGGCGAGCGTCCACGCCGACCTGCTCCCGGATCACGGCGGCGTAGTTCTCGAGCGCCGCGTCGAGCTTCTCGACGGCCTCGGGCGTAGCGCCCTTCTGGGGCCCGAAGACCCTCGCGACCCCCCTGGGCCCGCACAGGACGTTGTGCCAGTTGCACGCGACCTCTATCGGCACGGAGTCGAGGCGCGGGTCGCGGCCAGAGAGGTCCACGCTGTCCAACCGGGCGAGCTCCGCCCCGCCCCGGTCGAGCTCGTTGCCGGCCCGGTCGAGGAGGCGTACCCCGAGGGCCTGGGCCATCCCGGCGCCGCCGTCGGTGGTCCCCGAGTCCCCGCAGCCGACGAGGATACAATCGGCCCCGGCGTCGAGCGCCGCGCGGATAAGCTCCCCCACCCCGTACGTGGTCGTCCCGGACGGGTCCCTGAGGTCCCGCGGCACGAGCCTCAGCCCCGCGGCGGCGGCCATCTCCAGAACGGCGACACGCGGCGTGCCCTCGGCACCGCCCAGGATCCCGAAGTACGACTCCACGGGCTCCCCGACCGGGCCCGTCACCGTGACCTCGTGCAGGGTGCCGCCGGTGGCGTTCACGAGCGTCTTCGTGAAGCCCTCGCCGCCGTCCACCATCGGCGCCTTCGAGATCTCGGCGTCCGGCACGACCCGCAGCACGCCCTCCTCGATGCACTCGGCGACCTGCTCGGCCTCGAGGCTCTCCTTGAAACCGGACGGTGCCACAAGAACGCGTAAAGCCATCGTGCTCTCCTCTCGGTCGGTGGTCGATGGGAGGGCTCGGGGTTCCCGATCCGGGATCTCCCGACCCGGAAGGATCGGCCACGAAGCCTCTCCTCGACCGTGCCTCCGTTGTTGCCTCAAGAGTCTGTTACAGCACGGTTAAACACGCCTAACATCGGGGTTAGAACTCTCTTACGATGCGTAGCGACCCGCTCGCCGGCCTCGTCGGCCTGAGGCGCGCGGGGTCATCGGGCCCGTCGACGTGCCCTCGGCCGGCGGCCCCCGACGACACGGAGAAGGGCTCCTGTTCGCCCGCCGCCTGCGTGCGCCAGCGGTAGGAACGCGTCGCCCCCGCCTCGTCGAACCGCGCGAACACCGAGGGACCGGCGCAGGGTCCGCGGCTCCCCCCCGGCCGGCGCGCCCCGCCCCCCGGCTCTCCCGCCGCGAAGATGCTGATTCGAGTACGTTCCCGATGTCCCACCTTGCCTCCTGGTTCTGGATCGCCTTTGTTTCACGGTCGTTAAACGACGAATGCGCGAACCCCCACCGAAAAATACGCGGGCTCGCGCGGGACGAAGAGAGGCCGCCCCTCAGGAGTGGGGACGGCCTCTCTTCCGGCCGGCGGCTCCTCCGGTCGGGGGAGCCGCGGGATCCGCGCCGGGCTAGATCAGAGCGCGGCGCACTGGTCTTCCTTGTCGCCCGCCACGTTGCCGCCGCCGGTCGGGGGCGGGTTGTTCTCCTTGCACTGGAGGTTCTGGGAGATGGTGTTGTTCGTCAGCACCACCCCGCCCGTGTTCTGCACGGCCTGCAGGTTCGCGAGGATCGTGCTGTTGCTCGCCTCCACCCGGGCACGGTTCGCCTCGAACTGCAAGTCGCCGTTGATGCGCGTAGAAGACACGCTCGCGAGGCCGCCGCTCAGCCCGTTCTTGAGCTGCACGCTGCCCACGACGACGGAGCCGTTGGCGAGGCGGACGCCCTGGAAGCCCTCGCTCTGCACGTTGCCCTTGACCCGGACGCCGTTGGCGACGAGCGTCGCGCCGTTCTCGACCTTGATGGTCCCCTCGACCCTGGTGCCGTTCAGCGTACACGCCGCCCCGGACGAGACCCTAACGTTGTCCACGGTGACCGCGCCTATCGTCCCCCTGCACACCCTCTCCTCGGCCAGCGCGGCCGGCGCCGCGATCGCCAGGGCCAAGACGCTCGCGAGCGCCATAGCCAGAAATCTCCTCAACATATGCTCTCCTCTCCTTTGTGCCCCCGGAACCGGCCGGTCCACGTCCCTTTGGGGCTCTCGCCTTGCACCCCACAAGTGCGAGGCGGGAGATTAAAAAATAGTTAAATATTCGTGTCTTCTACAACAAGCGAAACTGCCTCATGAAACGCGGCGCGTCAGACGGCGTCCGCCGGCGGCGGGGCGAAGCCAGGCCCCCGATTCCTGGCCGCAAGGGGCAAGCGCGCAACCGTCTGCACGAAGAAGCCAGCCGGTCGACACGAACCCCGACGGGAGGGCGCCGCTGCCACGCCGGACGAAGGCGAGCCGTGCCCGAGGGGCTGACGAGCCGGCGGCGTTCGGCCGGGCCTTGGCGACTTCCTCGGGAGGCCGGGGCGCTCGTTACCGGGGATGCGGTTCGGGGCGTTCTAGCGCCGGGCAACCCTGAAGGCCCAGGTCTTGCTCGTGGCGGCCCCCCGTGCGTCGGTGGCGACCATCCTCACCCTGTGCGTGGCGTAGGAGAGCCGGCCGCTCGTATAGCTCAGACGGTCCGTCGCGCGGTCGTACGAGAAGGTCTTTACCGCGCGCCCGTCCACGAACAACCTGATGTTGCCCTTCGCCAGGTTCGTCTGGGCGTCCCTGACCGTCGCCCTTACGACGGGCGTCCTGTCGAAGGTGCGCGAGCCCGGGGTCGGGCGCACGGCGGAGATCGAGGGGGCCGTGTTCGGAGGGGGGCGCTCGGGGGGTCGTGTTCGGGGCGGGGGTTGAGCGGGGAGGCGCATGCGCTGCCGCCGCTCTGCTTCTGCATGCTCGCGCCGACGTCCGCGTGGCCGGCGCCCAGCTTGCCGGCGTAGGCCGGGTTCTTGGCGTCCAGCGGGCGGGCGGTCTCGCGGATCAGGGCCTCCACCGCCGCGGGGGTGCTCGAGCCCTCGCGGCTCCGTATCAGGGCCGCCTGCCCGGCGACGAACGGGGCGGCCATCGAGGTGCCGTCCCAGGAGGCGTAACGGTCGGTCGGGAAGGCGCTGTAGACGTCGTCGCCGGGTGCGGCGACGTCGATCCAGGAGGAGCCGAAGTTCGAGAAATCGGACTTCGTCTCGTCCTCCCCGACCGAGGCGACCGCCAGCACCCCCGCCTCGGCCGCCGGGTAGACGAGGCTCTCGGCGCTCTCGTTGCCCGCCGAGGCCACCGCGACGACGCCCTCGGCCGGGACGCCCCGCAGGGCATCCACGTCGTCGTCGTCCGAGAGGTCGTCCGTCACGTCCGCTAGAAGCTCCGACTGCGTCGAGGAGCCGAGGCTCAGGTTGATCACGTCGGCGCCGTCGTCCGTGGCGGGGTTGCCGTCGGGGTCGACGGCCCGCTGCACGGCCTCGGCGATCACGAAGACGTTGCCCCGGCCCTCCGCGTCGAGCACCCGCAGCGGCATGATCTTCGCGTCCGGCGCGGCGAGGTGCACTATCCCGGCCACGTGCGTGCCGTGGCCCGTCATCGTACCCTCGGGCTCTTCCTCCGGATTCGGCTCATCGTCCACGAAGTCGTATCCCGGGACCAGGCTGTCCCTCAGATCCGGATGGCCCTGCTGCACCCCGGTGTCGAGGATCGCGACCACGGCACCCGCCCCGCGGCTGATGCCGTTGGCGCACGGCAGGTTCAGCGCGCCGACCGCGTACTGCTCGCCGTAGGGCGCCCGGTCGGACGAAGGCGCGGGGGCGCTGTCGGCGCGGGCCCTGAAACTGGGTTTGCCCTCGGGGACGTCGGTGACGAAGTTCGGCTCGGCGTAGCTGAAGCGTAGCCCGTCTTCCTCCATCCGCTCCGCCTTGGCCTCCGTACCTTCGCCGTCCGCCACCCCGAGCAGGTAGATGCGCGCGCTACCCAGGAACGTGTCTTTCGTCTGCGTGCCGTAGTCCCGGTTTACGGCGGCTACGTCCGTGCCAGGGGTCAGCTTCACGACGATCTCGCCGTCGACGAACTCGCCGCCGTCGCTCTCCTGGGCGCGCGCCGGGTCGGGCTGGAGAGCGAGAACGCCGAACAGCACCAACAGCAACAGCGCGGTGATCGGCGTCGCACTAGCTCGTCGTATAGCCTGGCTTCTCACGATCCTACCCCCGTGTCGGATGAGCTCTCGTACCCTGCTCCAAGAGCTATGCGCTGTCGAGAAGTGTTTGATACATGGATGGTATTACGCACGCCGTTAAAACTTGGTTAGAAGAGAATTAGGAAGCTCTTATACGGTTGCCCTTTGCCTCTCCTACGGGTACGCGGCGTGCGCAAGATCGACGGCGGCAAGGTCGTCGACGGCTCGACGGCATTGCTCGCGGTATTCGTTGTATTGCGTTGGCCAGTGACGAGTCGTGCGCTGGGACGGAGGATCTGGCGGAGCGGAACCCTGAGTGGTACCTCGCGGGCTAGCGCTTCCCCGTGAGGACGAAGGGCGCCCAGTAGTAGGGGTGCGGGTATCCCTTCTTGATCTCCAGTTGCGCGGCGCGCAGGGCGGCGGCCCTTCCCTCTCCTTCTCGCAGCCGCCGGTACCAGTCGCGCATCAACGAGGCCGTCGTCTCGTCCTGCACCAGCCACAAGCTGACCACGAGCGTGGCCGCCCCTGCGCCGAGGAACGCCCGGGTGAGGCCGATCACCTCGTCGCCCCCGATCACCTCGTTCCGCCCCGATTCGCAGGCGCTCAGGACGACCAGGGCGCCGGGTAGGTCGAGGTCCATCGCGTCGGCGGCGGTCAGCCAACCGTCGTGCAGCTTGAGGGAGGAGAACATCGGGTTGTCGGAGCGTAACAGGCCGTGACACGCCAGGTGCAGGGCGTCGCAGCCGGCCGGCTCGCTCCGCAGGGAGACCAGAGTGGCCCGACTCCCGTCGCGTATCTCGGCCCCCGGGAGTTGCTCCGCGACGGCGCGGGCTTCGAGCATCGCGGCCGGTATCAGGGGGTCTTCTACGCCGAGGACCAGGGCCCTGCCCGAGTCGGCGGGCACCCTCTCCTGGCAGAGCGCGTACACTGTCGCGCTCGGAGCGTAGGAGACCTCGAAACGCTCGATCAGGTACCGCTCGCCGTCGAACAGGGCGTGGAAGGGCACCTGGTGGAGCAGGCCGTGGGGCACGACGGCGAGCTCCGGCGCGGAAACGCCGCCTTTGCAGGCGAGGCTCTCTGCCTCCTCGAGAAATGGTTCGAGCGGCGCCGCCACTTCGGCATAGAGCGCGGCCAGTACCTGCCGCGCCGACCTTTCGAGCAGCGCCATGTGCCGGCCGGCCAACCCCGCGCCCAGGCGGATGCGGTCCCACTGCACCATCAGGCGTCGCAAGAGGCGCTGTACCGCAGACGCCGAGCCGAGGTGCCGGGCGACGCGAACGCGGCCCCGAGCGTTGACGAACGCCATGATCTCGTCTCCGACGACGTGGTAGGCGACCAGGGTTACGTCGGGGGACAGAGCGCCCAGCGTGTCCTCCAGCGGCTCGGAGGCCACAAACGGATCTGGGGCGGTGGCCGGCACTTGTAGCCGCAGCAGGCTGATCTCCCGCTCCAGCTCGGCGGCCCGAGCGTGCAGATCCGTCGGAGACGCCTGGTGCTCGCCGTCGGCGGGGATGCCGAGCAACTCGTTGTAGGTAGCGTTGAGGTCGGCCTGCAGGGCCCGGAGCCGTCCCTCCGACTCGGGGTCCGCGAACACCCCCCTCTCCTTCTCGGCGACGCCGACGAGCAGGTCCACCAGCCCGCGGGACTTTGCCCGCTCGGCCACGGCGAACGCCCGCCGGACGTCCGCCTCGCCCCGATCGAGGTTGACCTGCAACAGGCCCTCGTAAGCGGCGGTCTTGTCCCTCAAGAACGATGCGCGCATGGCGTCCTGAGCGACGGTGCCGCGCAGGCGTTCGATCTCTTCCACCGCCGCCTCCAGCAGGGCCCGTGCCTCCTCGTCGCGACCCTGCAACCGACGCAGGCGGCCCAGCCGTTCGTTCGACCGGTAGCGCAGTTGCGGCAGCGCCAACCGATCCGCGAGCCGCCGGGCCTCTTGAAGGGAAGCCTCGGCCTCGGCCGCGTCCGTCAGCAGATCCGCGAGACGCAGGTGGGAGTAGAAGAGTTGTACCGGCAGGTCTTCCCCCGAGATGAGATCCAGCGCTCGGCGCACCAGCGCCAGGGCGGCTTCGCGATCCCCTGAGCTTCTAGCAGGGAGGCCCGTTCCAGCACTACACCGGAGAGCAGCGGGACGTTGCCGGCGGCGGCGAACAGGGTGGCGGCCTCGGCGAGCACCCCCTCGGCCTCTTCGAACTCCCACCGGGCGGTCAAGGCCGAGCCCATGCCCACAACGCCTGCGCCCGCTCGTGCGCCATCCCGCGGTCTTCAGCAAGCCCTCGGATTCCCGGTAGGCCGCCAGCGCCTCGGAGTACAGGTTGAGCGCAAGGTACGCGTCAGCCAGGTGGCGCAGGAGAAGGTGCTTGTCCGCCAACGCTTCGAGGGAGTCGAGCGGGCGACGTGCCTGCGTGAGGGCGTTGAGGCTGCGAGTGTAGTTGCCGAGACGCAGGTGGGCCGCCCCGATGTTGACGAGGGTCTTGGCATAAGACAGGGTAAGACCGGCCTCCCCGAAGATGCGGGCGGCGGCTTCGTGGGCCTCCAGGGCCTCGCTGCCTCGGCCGAGGTGCCAGAGGACGTTGCCCCTGTTGCCCAGGATCTCGCCGAGGTGCTCGGTCATGCCGAGGGCCTGGTACCGCTCTTCGGCGGACGCGTAGGCGCCGAGAGCTTCTTCGTAGCGGCCCATGTACTCGTGGCACACGCCGAGGTTCTGGTTCACGAGCGCGGCCAGTAGGTCCCGCTGCTCCCCCGTCGGAGAGAGCGCGAGCTCGCCCTTGCCGTCCAGGGCGTCCAGAACGGCTCGCCCGGCGTCGAGAGCCTCCTGGTACCGTCCCAGCAGGAGAAGCGCGTCCATCTTCCCCACGTTGGTGCGCACCGCCTCCAGGTTCATCCCGAGGGCGACGTATCCGTCGTGAGCGGCTCTGGTGAGGAGAAGATCCTTCTCGAACTCGCCGTTCGCGTTGTGCGATCCGGCGCGTATGTAGTTCGCTCTTGGCACGGCGGAGGGCGCGCGAGCCCTCTCGGCCAGCTCGACGCAGAGCTCGGCGATCCGGCGGGCCCTGGCCGGATCGCTCCCCAACGAGTCGTCGGCGACGTCGAGCAGCCGACTCAGCCCTTCCGCGTTCAGCAGCCCGGCGCCGCGCAGAAACGCCGCCTGTCCCTCGGGCGTGGGCAGGGCCAGCAGCTCCTCGACGACGGCGGGCGCTACCCCGTTGCCGGAGGGCTCGGCCATCGCTTACAGGCGGAGCTCTACGGCCGGGATCTGGATCTCGACCCGCTCGCCGCTCACGAGGATCTCGTACTCGCCGGGGACGACGGACTCGAAGACGAACTCGCCGAGCTCGTCGGTCGTGGTTATGCCGGCCTCGCGCTCGCCGCTCAGGAGCTGAACGCTGAAGGTGGCGGGCTCCGCCTCACCGGCGGGGAAGACCTGGCCGTCGAGGTCCAGGCGGCCGTCGCGCGGGCGCCGGAGGACGTTCAAGACGACGTCGGCGGCGTCGGTGGTGTAGGTGAACTGGCCCTGGGTCTCCTGCGCTCCGGCGGACCGCACGCCGAAAGCCGGCTGCACGCCGCCCTCGAAAGAGAGCTTCGCGACCAGGCGCCGGAAGAGGTTGGGTCTCCGACCCTCCGCGAACGCTTCGAACCGGCGCTCGAGCTTCTCGCGCACCTCCGGGGGCGGCGAGTCGAAGACGGTCCCCTCGCTGACCCGGGCGAACGCCCGCAGCCACTCGACCTCGGCGAGGGTCTCCTCGTCGGCGTCCCTCATCTGCTCCTCGACGACCCTCGCCTCCTCCTCGGGGAGACGACCCTCGACCCAGTCGGCGAGGCGGTCGAAGGCGATCTTTCTGGGCTGCGTCATCCTCTTCTCCCCGAGATACTCTAAGGACCCTCGTCCCCCATGAATGCTAGCAGAGCTGCCGAAAGATACGCGCGTTCGACGTATCTTCGGGAAGTTCCTTTCCGCCGCCCGGCCGGCGCGGCTTACGGGGCGTTCAGGGCCTGCTTGAGGCTCTTGAGGCAGCGGGCGCGGGTGGGGCCGATGCTGCCGACGGGCATGTTCAAGCGTTCGGCCACCTCGGCGTAGGAGGGCTGGGTCTCGTCGAAGTAGAGCGCGGTCAGGAGCCTCCGGCAGGGCTCGTTGAGCAGGGAGAGGCCCTGGTTCAGCCACTCGGTCGTCTCCCAGTGCTCGACCGACTCGGTGCCCCCCTTGCCGACCAGCACCGCGCTGTCGGCGAGGTCCTCGCCCCTGTTGGGGCCCTCGCGGAGCCCGCGCTGCATGAGGCGCCAGGTGTGGCGGCGGGCCACGGTGGCGAGCCAGGGGCCGAGCCTGCTGTCCTCGCGCAGCGAGTCGAGGCTCTGGAGGAGGATGGTGAAGGTGATCTGGGAGACGTCCGCGGCGTCGTGGCGGGAGAGCCCGTAGCCGAGCGGTATGGAGAAGACCAGGCGCTCGTAGCGGTCCAGCACGGCGCTCCAGGCGCCGGCATCGCCCTCGCGGCAGGCTTCGATCAGGTCCCGATCCGAGCCGTACCCGGACGACCTCCTAGCGCGCGGCACCGGGCTCCCGGCTCCGACGAACGCGGTGCTCGGCGCGACGCCGTTCCGCGCTCGTCGCCTTTGTAGCCGCAACAGGATGCATGGGGCCGACTTTACACCAAACCCCGCGGCTCCGAATCGGCGAGAAAGAGCGCGAAAACCCCGGGCTGGAGCCGCGAAAACGCCCTACAAAACGCCGAGGAGAGGCGCGTCGGCCAGGAATTTCATGGGCTGAGGTCCGGCCGAGGAAGCCCTGAATAAGACGATTCTAACGCACCTCTAACGCCACTCTCGCTTCCGGCGCTCGGCGAGTCGGTAAGATCCGAGAGACCAGCCGCAGGCCTGCCATCGAAAGGATGCCCCAACGAACCTCCGGCGAGTAGCGGCCCCTCCCCTCCCGAAGGTCCCGTGAAGAACGCGGCGCTCATCGTCGCGGTGTTCGCGTTGCCCCTGATCCTCGCCGCCTTCGCCGTGGGATGGGCCCTCTCCGGCTCGGGGCCGGGCAGACCGGGGGCGACGGCACCGCCCCCCCAGGCGCCCGTGGCTTCTACGACGCCGGCGGAGGAGCCCGTCCCCTCCGCCGTCCCGGAAGCGGACGTCCCCGGCAGCGACCCCGACGGTCTCCCCCGCTACCCGGGCTCGACGCGCGTCGCGTACCGGCACGAGAAGCTCGACGGCCTCGCGAGGACGAGCGCGGAGTACGCCTCCGACGCCGATCCGGACGAGATCCGGGCGTTCTACCGCGGGGTCTTCCACTCCAGGGGCTGGACGGTCGCGGACCTCGATTTCTCGCCCGAGGAGTGGTACTTCTTCGTCGTGAGGGACGAGCGGGAGGCCTTAGTCCAGATTCAAGCGCTCCGTAGCCCCGTCGTCGTGGAGATCGAGCTGACCGGCCCCGACGGCGAGGCCGCGCCCCCGCAACCCGCGCGCCCTGCCCCGGCGACCCAACAGCACGTGGTCGACGATGACGGGGACGATCCGGAGGGAGCGGACGACTACTACGAGGACGACTGAGAATCGGCCGGCGGGTCGAAGCGGTAGCCGACGCCGCGCACGGTGGAGATGAGGGAGGGCTCGCCCGAGCGGTCGATCTTGCTGCGCAGGTAGCGCACGTAGACGTTGAGGACGTTCGAGCCGGGGTCGAAGGCGTAGTCCCAGACGGCCGAGAGGATCTGCTGGCGCGAGAGAACCTGGCGGGGGTTTCGCATCAGAAACTCCAGGAGGGCGAACTCCCTGCTGGAGAGCTCGATCTCCTTCCCGCCGCGCCACACGCGGTGGGAGAGGAGGTTGACCCGGAGGTCTCCCGCCTCGAGCTGCGAGCCGGTCGGCTCGGCGCGGCGGCCGAGCGCCCCCATCCTCGCCAACAGCTCCTCGAAGGCGAAGGGCTTGGTCACGTAGTCGTCGGCCCCGGCGTTGAGGGCGCTGACCTTGTTCTCCAGGTCGTCGCGGGCCGTCAGCATCAGCACCGGCACCTCGGGTCGCACGGCCCGTATGCGCGCCAGAACCTGGTGGCCGTCCCGCCCCGGCAGCGAGATGTCCAGCAGGACGAAGTCCACCGTCCGGTCCATCGCGAGCGCGATGCCGTCCTCGCCGTTGTCCGCGCTGACGACCAGATCCCCGTGCGCGGCGAAGCCGCGCTCGAGGGCGCGCACGATCGGAGCCTCGTCTTCTATCACCAGGATCTTCATAGTTTCGAACCCGGAGTATAATGCACGTTCTTTGAAAGAACGTACGGCGTAGGGACCCGGGGGGTACGGAGTGTCCTGGCTCGAGTGGCTCGGTAGGATATGGTCTCAGCCTCTGCGCGTCGTGGTCGCGGCGGTGGGCGGCCTGCTCTGCGCGGTCGCCCTCGTCGGCGTGGTGGGGCTCGCGGTCAACGGGCGGGTCGAGGAGGTCACGGACAAGGCGCTCGGGTACGACGTGGAGGTAGAAGACCACGGCGACGACCTCCGGGTCGCCGTGCTGGACGTCCGCCACTACCACCGCAACCTGGCCTTCGTCGGGGGGTCCCGCGGCGGCCTGCGGGCCTACGAGGACGCTTACGCGCGGCTGCTCCAGGAGATCGACGAGCTGGAGGAGATCGGCATCACGGAGCCCGGCGTGGCGCAGCCGGAGGAGATGCGCCGCGCCGCCGAGGAGTACTACGGAGTCTTCCGGCCGTCGCTCGACCTTCGCGACTCGGACCCCGAGGCGTTCACGGAGGCCAGCGACCGGGGTCTGGCGTTGCTCGGGGCGCTCGAGGAGCAGGCGCAAGAGATAGACCGGCTCGGCGAGGAGCTCTCGGCGGAGTCTCTGGGGGCGGTGGACCGCGCCAACGCGAACGCGCGGCTCCTCCTTATAGCGGTCATGATCGGGCTCTTCCTGATGGGGGCCGCCCTGGCCTACGCCGTGGTGCGCGTGGTCGGCGAGCTCAGGCGGTTGTACGCCGGGCAGCGGGAGGCCGCGGCGGCGCTCGCCCGGGCCTCCAAGGCCAAGACGGATTTCCTCGCCGACGCCTCGCACGAGCTCAGGACGCCCCTCACCGTGCTGCGCGTCAACGCCGAGGTGGGCAAGCAGATGGACCGCGACTGCGAGCACGGCGAGATCCTGGAGGAGATCCTGCAGGAGTCCGACCGCATGTCCCGGCTGGTCGAGGACCTCCTGTTCCTTGCCCGCTCGGACTCGGCCTCGCTGCCGATGAAGGCCGAGGTCGTGAGCGCGGAGCCCTTCCTCGCAGAGCTGGCCGGGCGGGTGCAAGTGCTCGTGCGCGAGCGGGGGGCCGAGCCCCACGTCGAGGTACTGGAAGGCCAGGAACGGCTGCGCATCGATCCGGGCCAGATCGAGCAGGCCGTCCTGATCCTCGCGGACAACGCCGCAAAGTACGGCACGCCCGGCGGGACGGTCTCGCTCTCCTCCTTCGCGGGCTACGGCGAGCTCTGCATCGAGGTCGCCGACGAGGGCCCGGGCATCCCGGAGGAGGACCTGCCCCACGTCTTCGAACGCTTCTACCGGGTGGACAAGGCCCGCAGCCGCAAACAAGGCGGCACGGGCCTCGGGCTCCCCATCGCCAAGACCATCGTCGAGGCGCACGGGGGACGCATCGAGGCCGAGAGCCGCGCCGGCGAAGGCACCACGATGAGGATCTGCCTGCCCCTGGTCGCCGACCTCCCATCCACCCCTACAGGTAGCCACCGACAAGGATTAGGGAGCGGCGTCAACGACGGGCTACGGCTCGAACCTCCGCGTTAGAAGCTTCTAACCGCTCGCAAACTCCCGTTTAACGCTCCCCGGCGAGAATGGTTTCACGTAAAAGAAACCCACCTTCGAAAGGGGCGACGGAACATGCGGATCCAAACGGGGAGCGGCCGAGCAACGAGGACGTCCATCTGGTTGGCGGCCCTGCTGGCGCTCGTCTTCATGACCGCGGCCTGCGGCGGGACGGGCACGCAGGAGAACGCGGGAGACGCCCCGCCCGCCAACGACGCCCCCGTCAACGATCAGGGCGAAGACCAGGCCGACGATCAAGCCGACGACGGGGGCGAAGACCAGGCCGAGGACGGTCAGGATGACCAGGCCGACGACCAGAGCGACGACCAGTCGGACGATCAGTCGGATGACCAGGGCGACGATCAGTCGGATGACGGGGACGACAACTGAGAGCCTGTTTTGCAGACTGGAAGGTCGGGCCAGTTGAACGAGCATCAAAACGTGTTCACGGGCTTGGCATGTTGCCCGAAAACGCAAGTTTGTCGCCTCTTTGGGAGACCGAATTCGTAGATTTGACAAACTCTTGTCAATATGACAGTATCTTGTCGTATGGATGAGCCGACCACCGCCGCTGATGCTTTTGGCGAGATAATCCTGGAGGTCTTCCGGCTCAACGGGCGCTTGATCGACGCGGGGGACAGCATAGCGGCTCCCGTGGGGCAGACCAGCGCGCGCTGGCAGGTTTTGGGGGTGGTTGCCGGAGGGCCCGCTTCGGTCGCCCAGGTCGCCCGCACGATGGGGCTCACCCGTCAGGCCGTCCAGAGGACCGCCGACCTCCTGGCCGCCGACGGGCTGGTGCGATACGCCGACAACCCCCACCATCGCCGCGCCAAGCTCATGACGATGACCCCCAAGGGCCAACAAGCACTCGACTACATAGGGAGACGGCAGGCCCGGTGGGCCAACCGGATCGGAGGGCAGCACGACCCGGAGCAGATGCGAACGGCCGCCCTGGTGCTGCGCCGGCTAAGGGAGAGCCTCGAATGAGACGAGCAAGGCAGGGACCCGTCGGCGAGTTCTGACGCTTGATCCATGACGGCTCACGATCTCCGGAGTGAAGGTCTGTAAGGATTTCAGAGGAGGCAAAAGACCAGCATGAAGCTAAACCATCTCAATCTCACGGTCACCGACGTCGGGGAGGCCCGGGAGTTCTTGGAGACGTACATCGGGCTACGGTGCGCGGCCACGCGCGGCGACTCCTTCGCCGCGCTGTCCGACGATGACGGGCTGTTCCTCACCCTGATGGAAGGCAAAAAGGTCGAGTATCCGGGTACCTTCCACGTCGGCTTCGCGCAGGAGAGCGAAGAGAAGGTCGATGAGATAAATCAGCGGCTGAAGGACGACGGGTTCGAGGTAAAGTCTCCCGGCAGATTCCACGGCGCCTGGACGTTCTACCTTGACGCCCCCGGCGGGTTCACCATCGAAGTTCTCGGCGCGGACGATCCCCAGTTTCCGGTCGGCGGATGATGTCCGGTCGGCGCGGCCGGAGGGGAGGATCCGACCGTAGCCGATCGACGGGAGCATCGTCGGACTCCTATCGCTAGCCAACCAGAGTATGCCCCGTACAGGTCACCGCCTCAGAGCTCAACCTCGATGAGCGTCTCGCCGGTCTGGACCTCGCGCTTGTAGTTCTTTGGCTAGACGGCGGCTCATGCCGAGCCGGCCGAAGGTCCGCTCGAAGATCCATCGCTTCTGTTCTACCCGAAAGCCGGAAGCTTCCCTGTCGCGTCCAACGACTTCTAGCTCCCGTCCGCCCTCGTCTCGGCACCACTCCGCGAGGGGTTCGCCGCCATAGGCTCCGTCCGCACAGATCTTCTCTAGCCGTGGTACCAGCGGCTTCAGCCCGGAAAGTAGACGACGAGCCATCTTCACGTTTCTCGACATCTCGGGTAGATGGCGACATAGCTAGACCATTCTTTGCGGGAGAGGTCGGTAGCGTAACTCTCTCTCACGCCTGAGAGCATACGCGGGCACCTCAACTCTCAAGTCCGCAAAACAGGCTCCAGGTAGGTCGTCTGCAACGACGGAAACTCCGGCGGCCGGGCTCCAAGGCCCGGCCGCTATTTCTCTGCGGCCTGAACGTCCCCCTGGGCCTCCGCGGCGGCCTCTTCGACTTTGCTCCGGTAGACGTTGCCGTCCCTGGCCCCTATCGCCTCGCTCGTCGAGATCCTGCCGTTAAACAGAAAGGCGGTCTGCCTCAGGGAGGCTTCGAGGTCGAAGGGGTCGAGGGCCGAGACGGCGTCCCTGGGGATGACGATGTCGTACCAGCGGAGGCCCGCGCTCGCGGCCGTGTAGTGGACGCAGATGTTGGCGACGGTGCCGCAGATGACGAGCGTGTCCACGCCCCAGATGCGCAGGAAGTGGTCCAGGTGGGTCCCGTAGAAGGCGTCGTAGCGCACCTTGCGGATCACGGCCTCGCCCTCGCGAGGGGCGAGCTCCTCCACTATGTTCCAGCCCCAGGTGCCCTCGCGGGCGTGCTCCGGCCAGATGCTCCACTCCGGGTCGCCGTCCGTGTGGGTGTCCTGCGAGTAGACGACCCGCATCCCGCTCCCCCGCGCGAGCTCCAGGAGGCTCTGTATGCGCGGGATCGTGGCCTCCGCGTCGGGCACAACGAGCGTGCCGCCCTCCTTCACGAAGTCGTTCTGCATGTCCACCACGATGAGGGCGGTGCGGGCGGGATCCACCCGCACCTCGTCGTGTACCTCGTACTCCGGCACCTCCACCACGCGCGGCATAGAACCTCCCGAAAAACTCCCTGACGAGCCGCCATTCTACAGCCGCTCGCGGTCCGGAAGGGCTACCCCTTCGCCGAGCGCTCGAAGACGAAGAGGTCGAGGCCGGCGTAGAAGTTGCTCGCGGCCGGGTTCTTGCCGGTGACGGTCAGCGTGATCTCGTGCCGCCCCTTCCTGAGCCCCACGCCGCCTAAAGGTACCGGCCCCGTCCGGGTCACCGTCGGGCTGTAGCCGTCGAACACCCCTCCGAGCCGTTTGCCGTCGACGGCCAGGGTGTAGGAGCCGTAGTCGCGCGCCTTCGTCAGGTAGGCGGAGACGTCGTAGGAGCCGCCCGCCGGCACGTCGAAGGCGACGGTGAACGTGTCGCCCGGCTCTGTCGCGAGGAAGAAGAGCTGGGCGTCCCCGGACCACGCGATCCCGCAGCAGTTCCCCTGCGCCCGCAGGGGCGCCGTGGCGGGCTTGTTCTCCAGGAGCGACTCCGCCTCGTAGGCCAGCGTCGCGCCGGAGGACGGAGCGGCGGCCTGCCCCGTCCGCGAGAGCCCCGCCAGGGTCGCCGCGACGACCGCGAGGGCCAGCGCGGCGAGGAGGGCCAGACTCCTTCCCCGACCGAAAATCTTCGTTGCGACCATGCCTAACGCCTCCGCCGCTTGCGCTCTTGCTTCTCGGCGGCCTCTTCCTGGGCCTCGATCCTGCTCGCCTCGACCTCGGGCGAGAAGCGCGCCGCGTTCGGGACCCGGTTGGTGTCCGCGGTCTGGAGGCGCGGGTTGCCGCTCTCGACCACGAACGAGGCTCGCGTCGTGACGGGGGCGCCGGGCTGCTTGACGTAGGGGAGCACCCGGTAGTCCGCCCGCCACTCCTCCGGGGTGAGGCTGCAGCGGACGTAGCCGCGGTAGTTGTTGAAGAACTTGATGTGCGGGTTCTCCTCCAGGGTCTGGGCGGTGTCGGCCCGCAAGTCGGAGCCGTCGCCGCCCGAGGTGATGGAGGTTCCGACGAACTCGACGCCCACCGGACGCGAGCCCGGGTCGTCGAAGTTCGTGAGGATCTCGTTCGCCCAGCTCGCGTGGACGTCGCCGGTCAGGACCACCGGGTTCTTCTGCGGATCCTGGGAGGCGAGGAAGTCGGTCACCCTGTTCTGGGAGCCGCCGTACCCGTCCCAGGAGTCCATGCTGAACCTCTTTCCGTCCCCGAAGTCGAAGTCGCGCTGGGCGAAGAAGACCTGCTGGGCGAGGATGTTCCAGCGCGCCCGGGAGGCGGAGATCCCATCGAAGAGCCACCTCTCCTGCTCGGCGCCGGTGAGCGTGCGGTTCGGGTCCTCGGACTGGGCGTTCGGCGGCTTGGTGCCGTCGTTGTTTGCCTGATCGTCTCGGTACTGGCGCGTGTCCATCACGTTGAACTCGGCGAGGTTGCCGTAGGCGATGCGCCGGTACAGGAGCATGTCCGGCCCCGTGGGGACCGAGGCGCGCCTGAGGGGCATGTGCTCGTAGTAGGCCTGGTAGGCCGCCGCGCGGCGCCGGATAAACGCGGCCACCGACTGGTTGCGCTCGGGGATCTCGTCGGCGTAGTTGTTCTCGACCTCGTGGTCGTCCCAGGTGACCACCCACGGGAACGCCGCGTGGGCGGCCTGGAGATCCTCGTCGGTCCGGTACTGGGCGTGGCGGCGCCGGTAGTCGGGGAGCGTCGTGATCTCCGGCCCCACGTGGTTCCTGACGTTCCCGCCGGGGGCGATGTACTCGTTCGGGCCGTACTCGTAGATGTAGTCCCCGAGGTGGACGACGAGGTCGAGGTCCTCCTCACTCATCCTGCGGTACGCCGTGAAGTAGCCGTGCTCGTACTGCTGGCACGAGGCGAAGGCGAAGCTCATGCCCGCAACGGTCGCCCCCGCGGCGGGCGTCGTCTTCGTCCTCCCCACGGGGCTCAGCTCGGGACCGGCCTTGAACCTGTAGTAGTACTCTCGCCCCGGGTCCAGCCCCTCGACCTCGACGTGCACGGAGTGGGCGAGCTCGGGACGGGCGAACTCGGTCCCCTCGCGCACGACGCTCCCAAAGCCCTCGTCGCTCGCTACCTGCCACTGGACCGGGACCTTCTTGTCCGGCATCCCGCCGCCGTTCAGGGGGTCGGGGGCGAGGCGCGTCCACAGGACCACGCCGTCGGGGGCCGGGTCCCCTGAGGCGACGCCGAGCTTGAACGGGTAGTCCGAGAAACGGGGCGCCGCCCATACCTGTTCCGTGAACGGTCCGAAGCCCAGGATCAGGGCCGCGGCGCTCGCCCCCGAGAGCTTCACGAAGGTCCTGCGGTCGATCTCGCCCATACGTGAGACCGACTCGACGCGCCGGTGCTCCCAGTTCCCGCTGATGCCCATCCGTCTACCCCCGTAGAACCTGGCCTTCCGCAACGGATGCAAGGGTAACAACAAGCCTACAGGGCTTTGTTTCAGGGCGGTGAACTCCCCTTGAAGAGTGGGTTAAACCCCTACTTGCCCCGGCGCAGGACCGGCAGCACCTCGCCTATCACGAGCGCCGAGAGGATCATGGAGGCCCCGAAGATCTGGACCGCGACGAGCCTGTCCCCCGCGAGCCAGTACCCGAAGAGGGCGGCGAAGAGGGGCTCCATCGTGAGGATCACGGCGGTGCGGGCCGCGGGCAGCCGCTGCTGGACGAAGGTCTGCACCCAGAACGCCCCGGCCGAGGCGAGTAGGCCCGTCACGAGCAGCGCGACCCAGACCTCCCGAGGCGGCAGGCTGAGGGGCTCGAAGAGCGGCCAGGAGAGGGAGAAGACGAGCGCCATCGCGAGAATCTGGGCGAACGCGAGCCCGCCGGCGTCGTGGGACGGGGCGTAGCGGGAGAGGAGCGCTATGTGTACCCCCAGGGCGCCCGCGCACAGGAGCGTGAGGACGTCCCCCCAGTTGGCGCCGTCGGGGCCGCCGCCCGCGAGCAGGGCCATCCCGAGGAGGCTCAGGGACACCGCGACGAGCACCCCGCGCGAGGGCCGCGCCCCGAAGAGCAGGCGGTCCGCCAGGGGGGCGAAGACGACGAAGAGCCCGGTGATGAGCCCCGCGTTCGTCGGGGTCGTGAACAGGAGGCCCGCGGTTTGGAAGAGGTAGCCCGCCGCGAGGACGAGCCCGATGGCGCCGCCCGCGGCGAGCGTCCTCGGCGGGGCCTTTCTCGCCAGCGGGGCCATCGCGGCGGCGGCGAGGGCGAAGCGGACCGCAAGAAACGGGAGCACGCCGTAGAGGGCTATGGCCTCCCCCACCACGACGAAGGTCCAGCCCCACACCGCCGTTACCCCCACCAGGAGGCCCGAGTACAGGACCCTCAGGAAGCCGCTCTCGCCCGTCACGCACGCACCATACGGGCCCCATTCTAGGTTAGATGCTAGTGTACGTGGAGCCGACGCTTCGGCAGGGTTTATCAGGATCGGGGAGGAGACGGGGATGAGACAGTACCGTACGAGCGACGGGCCCATGGCGCACGGGGAGAGCGGATCGGGGCCGAAGGACCCGCTCGTGCTGCTGCACGCCTTCCCCCTGAACCGGCGCATGTGGGCCCCGCAGGTACGCGCGCTCGAGGGCGAGCGCCGGGTCATCACCCCGGACTACCCGGGCTTCGGCCGGTCCCCGCGTCCCTGCGCGCAGCCCGACGTTCGCCACTACGCCGAAGGGGTGCGCGAGCTTCTGGACGGGCTCCACCTCGAGCGCGTAGCCCTCGGGGGCCTTTCCATGGGCGGCTACGTCGCCTTCGCGTGCCTCAGGCTCTTCCCCGAGCGCATAAGCGCGCTCGTCCTCGCCAACACCCGCCCCGACCCGGACACGGAGGAGGCTCGGGAGACCAGGCGCGAGCTCGCCCGCCGGGTCGCCGAGGAGGGCGTCGAGATCCTCCCGGACCTCCAGATGGAGCGCCTCCTCTCCCGACAGACGCTCCAGAACAAGCCCGAGGTCGTCGAAGACGTGCGGCGCATGATCCTCGAGAGCTCCCCCGACGGCGTCGTCGCGGCCCTCGGCGCGATGCGGGACCGCCCCGACTCGACGGACCTGCTCGGCGAGATAGGGGTGCCGACCCTCGTCCTCGGCGGCGAGGAGGACGCCATCTCCACCCCGGAGGTCATGGAGAGGATGGCCTCCGGCATCCCCGACAGCCGCTACGTCGCCCTCCCGAACGCCGGCCACCTCTCGAACCTCGAGGCCCCGGAGGAGTTCAACGCCGCCCTCGCGGGCTTTCTGGCGAGGGTCTAGGGGGCCCGGAGGGATGGGGGGTTCCCCAAACCGCCCGTTGGGGTACACTTCCGCCCCGTGGTGAAAATCTTGCACACCTCGGATCTGCACTTCGGCCGGCCGGCCGTAGCGGCGCAACTCGATTCCCTCAAGGGCTCCATCGCGGAGATCTCGCCGGACGCCGTCGCGGTCTCCGGCGACCTCACCCAGCGGTGCTCGACCTCGGAGTTCCTGAAGGCCAGGGCCTACCTCGACTCCATCGAGGAGATCGCGCCGGTCATCGTCATCCCCGGCAACCACGACGTCCGGTGGATCGGCGCCGTCGCCCGCCAGCTCGGGGCCGTCGGCCTCGTCGGACGGAGCGCCCACGACTTCAAGTACTCCAAGTACATCCGGTACATCTCCCCCGAGCTGAACCCCTCCCTTGAGATACCGGGGGCGGTCATCGCCAGCTGCAACACGGCGCACGGCATCGCGCGCGGCTCGCTGACGCGCCGCTTCAGGGACCTCGGCGTGATCGGGCACGTCAACAAGCGCGACCTCAAAAAGGTCGAGGAGGCCTTCTCGAAGGCCGCGCCCGACGCGGCGCGCATCGTCATGATCCACCACAACCCCATAAAGGGCGAGACCTCCGGCCGCCACGGGCTCGCCAACACCAAGCAGGCCCTTGAGGCCTTCGAGAGGCTCGGGGCCGAGCTCGTCCTCTGCGGCCACGACCATCAGGAGGCCGTCCACACCGTCCAGGAGTACGCGCCCGGGATCGTGATCTCGACCGCCGGCACGATCTCCAACCGCCTGCGCGCCGGCAGGCCGTCGAGCTTCAACCTCGTCACCATAGACGACACGGAGCTCCGCATAACCACCTACGCCTGGCAGCACCCCGAGGGCTTCGCGCCCGCCCGCGAGCACTCCTTCCCGCGCTCCGCCGCCTCCCGCTCCGCGTAGGGGCTACGCATACCCCATGCAAGCCCGCCGCACGACCGTTCCGCGGCGCGGGGTATAATCCGCCCGCAAGGCTTCCAGGAGAAGGGGTAGCGCATGTGGAGCAGGCTGACCCGCGGTGGCGACGGTCTCCCCCGCGAGAAGGTGGACGCCGTAGTACGCCTCATAGACAAGTACCTGGGCGAAGAAGCCCAGCTCCGTAACCTCCAGTCCGACAAGCAGACGATCCACCCGAGGGACCTCCCGCCCCAGAAGCGCGAGGCGCTCATAGCCGAGATCTTCGAGATCCTCAAGGACGCCCGTAAGTAGGGGGCGGGGGTACGACGGTGCCCCCGCCCCCTCACCACGAACACCGCCGCCGACGGCCACAACTCGCTGAGGCCGAGCGATCTACAACGCAGCCCTCTGGCTCTGGCGCGTCTTCTATACGTCCCCGGGCGTCGCTCTCCCTTCGATGACGGCATCGGCGGAGCGAACCAGTACCTGCCTCCCGGTAGCCGCCCACCAGGAAGCCCCTCGGGGGTGCCGAGTTCCCCGCCGCGACGGACGTCCCTGCGCCGGGCCGTGTTTAAGGGTATAAAGCGTGTTGCAGAAGCACCCACCGGGGAAGGAGGGCATTAGTGCCAGTACGAGAAAGAAGACCCGAGGACGAGAAGCCCCTATTCAGGGCGGTCAACGACCGGCGATTGATAAGACCGGTCAGCGAGGAACAGGCGGGAACCGCGCAGGCGGAGCAGGAGCAGCCCTCTGCGGCGGCAGGGCAGACGGCCCCTCAGTCGGGGGCGGGCCAGAGCGGGCAGGGCCCGATCGCAAGGGGACTGGACAGGGCCGAGGAGAACAACTGGGTGTACGGCTCGGTGGCGAACGCGCTCCGCCAGTCCGGCCTGGTGGCCAGGGCAGACGACCTTCTGAGCAGGCTGAACGGGGGCTAGCCCGGTACCGGTAGGCAGGGCCGTGGGGCGAGCCGCCCCACCCGAGCCGTGAGCAAGGACGAGGGCGCCGGGCTCATGAGCCCGGCGCCCTCGTCCTTCTAGTCCGAAGCATCTTCGGCGACGCCCGGGAGGGGCGTCGCCGTCCGTATCCTCCGGCCCTCGCCCCCTCCGAGAAGCTTCTAGAACCGCAGGCGCGCCTCGAACTCGCCGCGCGCGCCGGAGCGGGAGAAGCTCGCCGCCGACGACGACGGCGACGAAGACTTGCCGCCGCCCCTGAGCAGACGGAGCACGAAGACCAGGGCGACGGCGCCGGCCAGGAGGGGCACCAGCGGCTTGATCCGCTCCATAACCGCGTCGCGGCTCGCCTCGCCGAGGTCCAGCGCCTCGACCTCATCCTGCTGACGACCGCCGCCCTGCTGGGCAGACTGAGCCTGGCCGCCCCCGGAACCGTTCGTCGACGGCTGGGCACCCGCCAGGGAAGACCCTCTAGAAGCGCCTCCGTTCTGGATCTCCTCCTCCAGGCAGTCGGCGAACCTCTGGAGCAGCCTCTCCGACACCTGCTGCTGCACGCCCCTGCCGAACTGCGCGGCGCGGCCGGTGATCTGCATGTCGGTCTCGACCTGAACCTTCGTGCTGCCGTTCCCCTCGTCCTGCAGCGTGGAGATGATGGTCGCCGAAGCCGTCCCCTGGCCCCGGGCATCCTTGCCGTCGGCCCTCAGAACCGCCCGGTGGGCGGACTCGTCGGCCTCCTGGATCTTCACCGTGCCGCTGTACTGCTGGGTGACGGGGCCGAGCTTCACCTTCATCGCCCCGTCGTACTCGCGCTCGCCCGTCTCTTGCGTCAGGGAAGCCCCCGGCAAGCAAGGGGTAATGCGCTCGAGATCCAGCAACACGTTCCAGACCTCTTCCACGGGAACGTTGACCGTAAACTCGTTGTTCAGCTTCATCGGTTCCTCCTTTGACCGATAATCCCGCCACGCCCGGGAGCGGTCAGCTCCTCCTCGAGGCGCCGCAGGTCCTCCACAGTATCCACGTCGCCCGGATCCGCTACGTCATCGCAAGGTACCTCCGTTACCAGTTCCGGGTGGCGCGCGAGTACCGCCCTCGCCCCCCTGTCCCCCGACATCTCGCGCTCCAGGAGCGGCCAGACCTCCCTGGCGAAGAGCGCCGGGTTGCGCTGCTCCCCGCCGTAGGTCGCCACCGCCACGCGTGCCCCGCCCTCGAAGGCCTCGACGAGACGCCCCACCGCCCCGCCCCCACGAGCGGCTGATCCGCCAGGGCGACGACCGCGGCGCGGGACCCCGACGAGCACGCCCCGAGCCCCGCGCGCACCGAGGTGGACATCCCCTCCGCCCAGCCCGGGTTCTCGACCACGCGAACCCCGTATGCGTCGCTCAAGCTGCGCAACCTTTCCCCTTCGGATCCGACGACAACGATTGTCTCATCCACCGGCGCCCCGCGCAGCCCGTCGAGCGTGGTCTCGATCAGGGTTCGCCCCCCGAACGGGGCCAAAAGCTTGCCGCCCCCGAACCGGCTCCCCGCGCCGGCGGCGAGCACGATGGCCGAGACCCCGCTCACCGCGGGTCTCGGGCCGCCCCCGCCGTGTTCCGCCCGGCGTCCCGCGCGTCCGGCGACGGGGCCACGTCCGGCGCGGCCTCGTGGATCGGACCGGACCGCTCGGCGAGGCGTCCCCCCGCGTGCCCCGTCCGGAACGCGATAATCTCCGCCGCGATCGCCACCGCCGTCTCCTCCGGGGTGCGCGAGCCGATGTCCAGGCCTATGGGGCTGCTGATGCGCCCGAGCGCCTCGTCCGTGACCCCCTCCTCCTTGAGGCGGGCCGTCCGGTTGTCGTGCGTCCGGCGGCTCCCCATCGCCCCGATGTACCCGGCCTCCGTGTTCAGCGCCTCCTTGAGCACCGGCACGTCGAACTTCGGGTCGTGGGTGAGGACGCAGATTACGCTCCGGCGGTCCACCTCGGCCGTCTTCAAGAACTCGTCGGGCCAGGCGACGACCACCTCGTCGGCCGAGGGGAAGCGCTCGCGCGTTGCGAAGACCGCCCGGGCGTCGCAGACGATCACGCGATACCCCAGGAACTTCCCGACCCTGGCGACGGCGGAGGCAAAATCTATCGCCCCGAAGACGTACATCTTGGGCGGCGGCGCGAAGCTCTGCACGAAGACGGCGACGTCCTCCATGCGCCGCTGACCCCTCGGCCCGAAGTGGCGCGTCTCGGTCTTGCCGCCCTCGAGTAACCCCCGGGCCGCCTCGACGACCGCCCTGTCGAGGTCCTCGTTCCCCGCGCTCCCCTCGTGGTCGTCCGGGGTGACGAGGAGCTTGCCGCCGAAGGAAGCCTCAGGACCCTCTATTACCGTCGCCACCGCGACCGGCGACTGCTCGGCCAGCAGCTCGCGCCAGCGGCTGATTATGCTCACCAGTCCACCCGCTCCACGAAGATGTGGATGATCCCGCCGCACGTCAGCCCCACCCCGAACGCCTCATCATCCGAGATGCCGTAAGTCAAGAGCTTCGGCCTCCCCGTCTCGATGGCCGCCATCGCCTCCTCGAAGACCGCGGGCTCCACACACCCGCCGCTCACCGACCCCACGACCTGCCCGTCCTCGGAGACTGCCATCGAGGTCCCCGGCCCTAAGGGTCCGCTCCTCTCGACCTTCACCACCGTCGCCAGGGCGGCCTTCCTCTCTTCTTCGCGCCAACCTGCGATCTTCTCTATCACGGGGTTCACAGCGAAAACCTCCTTTTTGCGACCATTCTAGCGGCTCGTGGCGGAGTCCTCGGCCGAAGCGCCGGCGACGGCGTAGGCGAGCTCTTGCAGGCTCTCGAAGTTGTGGCCCGAGAGGAACACGTCCACGTAGGGAAGTGCTGCGGCCATCCCGCGCGCGAGCGGCTGGTAGCCGGGGGCGGCCTTGAGCGGGTTGACCCAGATGACCTTGTGGGCGAGGCGGTGTATGCGCCGCATCGCGTCCGCGAGAACCTCCACGTCCCCGCGGTCCCAACCGTCCGAGAGCAGGACCACGACGGCGCCACGGGCCATCCCGCGCTGGCCCCAAACGTCCACGAACTCCTTTACGGTATCGCCGAGCCGGGTCCCGCCGGACCAGTCCTCTATCGTCCTGGAGGCCTCCCGGAGCGCCCGGTCGGGGTTGCGGTTGGTCAGCTCGCGCGTCACGCGCGTGAGCCGCGTCCCCATCACGAACGCCTCCACCGGCTCCCCCGAGGCGACGCTCGCGTGCATGAACCTGAGGAGCGCCCGGCTGTAGGAGGCCATGGAGCCGGAGACGTCGCACAGGAGGACGACCCGGCGGGGCCGGTCCCTAGCCTTGCGGTAGCGGTGGCGTATGGGCTCCCCCCCGGTGCGCATGGCGGCCCTCAGGGTCCTTCTCGCGTCGGGGCGGCCCCTGTGCGAGGGCTCGAGGCGCCGCGAGCGCTTCATCGCCCCGGCGAGGTTTATGTCCGCCATGAGCCGGTACAGCTCGGCGAACTCCTCGGGCGTCACGTCCGCGAAGTTCTTTTTGCGGAGGATATCCACGGGGCTGTAGCGCAGCTTCACCGCCTCGTCGCCCTTCTCGTTCTTCTCGGCGCTCTTCTTGGGGGGCTGCACGGAGTCCGGGGAGAGCGTGACCGAGAACTTCTGCCCCGGCGGGCTCGGGACCTTGAGGCCCTCCTTCCCCTCCCAGAAGACCTTGAACGCCCGGTCGTACATCTCGAAATCCTCTGGACGGGAGCAGAGCGTCGTCCGCCCGGCCCAGTACACGTCGTCGCGGTCCCCCACGTCGATCTCCTCGAGAGCGCCCGCGAAACCTACCACCCGATCCGGCCCCGCCGCGATCCCGGCCCTCCGGAGGAGACGGCCGAAGACGACGGCTACCCGGACCATCGGAAGGACGTTCTCGACCTCGGGCTCCACCCCTAGCTCCCCGCGAGGAGGCTCAGCGACTGCAGCAGGACCCTCTGCTGGTCCTCGTGGTACTTCAGGACCGAGCCCATGGTCGCCTCGATCAGATCCTCGTTCAGCTCCTTCGCGCCGAGGGCGACGAGGGCCTCGGTCCAGTCGAGCGTCTCGGCCACGCCGGGCGGCTTGTAGAGGTCCATCGAGCGCAGGCGCTGAACGGCCTTCGCGACCTGCCGCGTGAGCCTCTCCTCGGCGTCCGGAACCCTGAGGCGTACGATCTCGACCTCCCGCTCCAGGTCAGGATGGTCGATAAAGAAGTACAGGCAGCGGCGCTTGAGGGCGTCGTGGACCTCGCGGGTCCGGTTCGAGGTCAGGATGGCGACCGGCGGGCGCTCGGCCCTGACCGTCCCTATCTCGGGGATGGTCACGGAGTAGTCCGACAGGATCTCCAGCAGAAAGGCCTCGAACTCGTCGTCTGCCCGGTCCACCTCGTCTATAAGCAGGATGGGCGGGTTCTCGCCCCGGTGCTCGATAGCCTGGAGGAGCGGCCGTTGCACGAGAAACTGGCGCGTGTACAGCTCGTCCTCGAGGCGCGAGCGGTCCCCGCCGGTCGTGCCCAGGGCCTCGGCCGTGCGGATGTGCAGAAGCTGGCGGGCGTAGTCCCACTCGTAGACGGCCTGGTTGACGTCTATGCCCTCGTAGCACTGCAGACGGATCAGGGGTGTCTCCAGCATCCGGCTCAGGACCTTCGCGACCTCGGTCTTGCCGACCCCGGCCTCGCCCTCAAGAAAGAGCGGCTTCTGGAGCTTGAGGGCCAGAAAGATCGCCGTAGCCAGTCCTTCGCCAGCGAGGTAGCTCTCCTCGCGCAGCTTCTCGCCCATCTCCCCGGAACGCGAAACGCCGGGGGGCAGGGCCCCCCGGCGTCCGTTTACGGCTTCGCTCAACGGCTCAGGGCTTCCTCAACCGCGCGCTTGGTCCAGACCCGCGCCAGGTGACGGCGGAACTCGGCCGAGGCCGCGCTGTCGGAGGCCGGGCTGGTCCCCTCGTCGGCGGACTGGGCGGCTTCGGCGACGGCGTCGCGAGGGGCCCCGGAGAGGGCCTGCTCGACGGAGGTCGCCCGGAGCGGCGTCGCGCCCATGGCGGTCAGCGCGATGCGCGCCGAGCCGATGGAGCCGTTGGAGCGCTCCACGACCGCCGCGACGCCCACCATCGCCCAGTCCTGCGAGCGACGGCTGAACTTCTTGTACGACCAGCCGGTGTTCCCATTCAGCTTCGGGACCCGGACCTCGGTCACGACCTCTTGCTCGCCGAGGTCGGTCACCAGGTAGTCCTGGAAGAAGTCCGCCGCCTTCACGACCCTCTCGCCGTTCGGGCCCTGGACAACGATCGAGCCCTCGAGCGCCGTGATGACGCTCGGCATGTCCCCGGAGGCGTCGCCGTGGGAGAGCGTGCCGCCGATGGTGCCGCGGTGCTGGACCGACGGGTCTCCGAGGAGCCCCGCGGTGTAGCCCACGATGCCGCAGTGCTGCGCGACCATCTCGTTGAAGGCCAGGTCGCGGTGGCGGGTCATGGCGCCGATCTTCAGGTGGTCGCCCCCGTCACGTACGTAGCGCAGGTTCTCCAGCTTGCCCAGGTCTATAAGGACCGCGGGCGCGGCGAGCCTGAGGCGCATGATCGGGATCAGGGAGTGCCCGCCCGCCAGGAGCTTGGACTCGTCGCCGTACTGCCCGAGCAGCTCTATGGCGTGGTCGACGGACTCCGCGACCTCGTAGTCGAAGGCTACGGGGATCATCTAGCGTTACCTCCCCTGCTTTATGTCGGCGCCGCTCGCCTCCAGCGAGGCATCGATCTGCCTGTCGCCGGATTGCTTGCCCTGCGCGTTCTGTATCGCCTTCCACACCCTCATCGGGGAGGCAGGCATGTCTATGTGCTTGATGCCCAGCGGCGAGAGCGCGTCCACGATCGAGTTGATGACCGCGGGCGGCGCGCCGATGGTGCCGGCCTCGCCGACGCCCTTCACACCGAGCGGGTTGCTCGGGGACGGGGTCACGGTCCGGTCCAGCGTGAAGTTCGGAAGCTCGGGCGCCCCGGGGATCATGTAGTCCACCATCGAGGCGGTGACGAGGTTGCCTTCCTCGTCGTAGATGACGCCCTCGTATAGCGCCTGGGCGATGCCCTGCGCCAGGCCGCCGTGAAGCTGGCCGTCCACGATGGTCGGGTTGATGACCGGGCCGCAGTCGTCCACCGCGATGTAGTCGCGCAGCTTGACCTTACCGGTCTCCGTGTCCACCTCGGAGACGCAGATGTGCGCGCCGAACGGGAACGTGAAGTTCGGCGGGTCGTAGATCATGCTCTCGTTGAGGACCGGCTCCATCCCCTCCGGCAGATCGGCCGCCAGATACGCGGCCCCCGCGACGTCCTGAATGGTGACGTTCTGGTCCGGCGAGCCGGCGACGCTGAAGCGGCCGCCCTCGAACTCGATGTCCTCCTCGGAGGCCTCCAGCATGTGCGCCGCGATCTTCTTGCCCTTCTCGACCACCTTGTTGGCGGCGTGGTACACCGCGATGCCGCCGACGGCGAGGCTCCTGGAGCCGTAGGTGTCGCGGCCGAAGGGGACCGCGTCCGTGTCGCCGTGGATCACGTCTACGTCGTCGGGGGTGACGCCCAGGACGTCGGCCGCGATCTGGGACCAGCTCGTCTCGTGGCCCTGGCCGTGGGGCGAGGTGCCGGTGGCGACCTCGACCTTGCCGGTCACGAGCATCCTGACGTTGGCGGCCTCCCAGCCACCGCCGCCAAGACCGAGGCCCGCGAGAGCCTGAGACGGCCCGAGGCCGCAGATCTCGGTGTAGGTCGAGAACCCGATCCCGAGCTGGACGGGGTCGCCCGACTCGCGCCTGCGCTGCTGCTCGGCGCGCAGGGACTCGTAGTCCGCGAGCTCTATAGCCCGATCCAGGACCGCCTGCAGGTTGAACGAGTCGTACTGCAGGCCCGCCGGGTTCGCCGTCGGCTCGTCGAACGGCTCGAAGAAGTTCCTCCGCCTGACCTCGGCCGGGTCCATGTTCAGCTCGCGGGCCAGGGAATCCATGGCCCTCTCGATGGCGAAGCAGGCCTCGGGCCGTCCCGCGCCGCGGTAGGCGTCGGTCGGCGTCAGGTTCGTGAAGACGCCCTTGATCTCGATGGCGAAGTTCTCGAAGTTGTAGACGCCGGGGAACAGCGCCGCACCGCTGACCGCGATGGCCGGGGTCAGAAGCTGCAGGTAAGCGCCCATGTCGTCGAGGAGCTTCACCCGCAGACCGAGGATCTTACCGTCGGAGTTGGCGGCGAGCTCGATGTCCTGGATCTGGCCGCGGCCGTGGATCGTCGCCTGGTAGTTCTCCGAACGGTCCTCGACGTACTTGACGGGCGTGCCCAGCTTCTTCGCCAGCACGACCGCGATGATCTCCTCGCGGTACAGGTTCAGCTTGGAGCCGAACCCGCCGCCCACGTCCGGGGCCACGACCCGTATCTCGTTCTCGGGGATGCCGGTCGAGAGCGACAGGACGATCTTGAGGAGGTGAGGGACCTGGGTCGACGAGTACATCACGATCCCCTGGTGCCCGGGCTCCGGGGAGGCGACTACCGCCCTCGGCTCGATGGCGGTCGGGAGCACGCGCTGCTGGATGTAGCGCTCCTTGATGACCACGTCGGCCCGCCTCATAGCCTCGCCGGTGTCCCCCTGGCCTCCTACGTTGGGGCCCCGAACGCCCCCGCCTTCCAGTTGCGTGTCGTCGGGAGCGTCGAAGAGGTCGTCTATGCCCTCGACGCCCGCGGTGTACTTGAAGCACTCGTTGGTGCCGAACTCCTCGTGCACCAGCGGGGCGCCCTCCGCGAGCGCCGCCTCCATGTTCACGACCGGCGGCAGGGGCTCGTAATCCACCACGATGGACTCGAGCGCGTCCTGGGCGGTGTAGCGGTCGCTCGCCACCACCACGGCCAACACGTCGCCGACGTGGCGTACCTCGTCGGTGACGATGGGCGAGAAGAAGGGGCTGTTCTGCTGGTCGGAGACCACCGCTCCGCACGGCACCCCGCCCGGCCACTGATCCGCGAGTTCCGCACCCGTAAACGCCCCGACGACGCCGGGCCGCTCCAGGGCGCCCGAGACGTCGAGCTTCGTGATCTTCGCCCGCGCGAAGGGGCTCCTAAGCATGGCCAGATGCAGCATGCCCGGCAGCTTGATGTTGTCGGTCCAGTTGGCTCTTCCGGTTACGAGGTTCGGGTCCTCCTTGCGAGGTAGCCCGCCCCCCATGTAGCGTTCCGGTGCCTGGGTCACTCCAGCGCCTCCTTGCTTCAGCTCGTCTGGCCGGCAGCTTGCTGCACGGCCTTGACGATGTTCTCGTAACCGGTGCAGCGGCAGTAATTGCCCTCCAGAGCCTCCCGGATCTCCTCCTCGTTCGGGTTCGGGTTCTCCTTGAGGTAGCTCACGGAAGCCAGGATCATGCCCGGCGTGCAGTACCCGCACTGCAGCCCGTGGTTCTCGTGGAACGCCGTCTGCATCGGGTGCCACTCGCCGTTGGACTGCAAGCCCTGCACCGTCGTGATCTCGTGCCCGTCGGCCTGCACCGCGAAGAGCGTGCAAGATTTGACCGACTGCCCGTTGAGCAATACGGTGCACGCACCACAGTTGGAGGTGTTGCACCCGACCATCGTCCCCGTCAGGTTCAAACCCTCACGCAAGTAATGCACGAGCAGCAACCGAGGCTCGACCTCGTGCTCGTAGGTGACGCCGTTGACGCTCAGCTTGATCCTTCGCACCCCTTCTCTCCTTTCCCCCGTCATTGAACGGTGCTCACCACTCAACGTCCGAAACAACAGCTTCCCCAGAAACGCTTGTGGCCACAGTCAGAAGTATCACAGGCCGTGCGGCCCGACGATCTTTCGTACTGATTTACCTATTTCAAGCCTAGCACAAGCGGCATTACGCGCGCAACGAAGGCCACCCCCCCCCGCCTCCGAAGTTAGGGGCCGGACGCGGTCCCGCCAGCACCCAGAGTACAGAGACCCCACGAGCCCGACCGGCGCAACGAAAGGAGAGGCCAAGCCGCGCCCGCTCACAGCTCCCTAACCTCCGCCGTAAAGCCACACGCCCGGCCTTCGGCTAGCTTCGGATGGACCCCCATAGCCCATCCATATTCACATTGCGCATTTAGCTGCAATACGCATACATCTGCGACCCGTATCTCGTAAGTCTCTGGTCGATCGCTGCAAAACTTTGCGCCGGGCTGCGAATGCCGTTACATTGTCTCGCGTTCGGTTGTTGTTACCGTGGCATTGCTCGAACAGTTCGGTTGGAAACGTGGAAAGGGGTGCGTTGGGGGACTAATTCGGAGGGCGTAAGCGCGCTACCGGCGCGTCAGAAGGATCGTCAGGGGAAAGTGACGTAGAAGGAGGAGGAAGAGTATGGACGTTGGGAGGCTTTCGGATTTCCCGATCAAGGAATTCCACCCGATACCGCGCGGGCTGATGGGCCCGGGCGCATACGAGTTGATCGGCGTCGAGGCCAAGAAGCTCGGCTTCAAGAAGACGCTCATCATGACGTCCGGCCTTAAGGGCACGGACATCATCGAGGACATCAAGGGCAAGGTCGAGTACCAGGGCATCGAGGTCGTGGTCTACGACAAGGTCGAGTCCAACCCCAAAGACTACAACGTCATGGACGCCTACCAGCTGTACTCGGAGAACAGCTGCGACAGCTTCATCTCCATCGGCGGCGGCAGCAGCCACGACGCGTGCAAGGCCGCCCGCATCGTGGTGGCCCACGACGGTAGGAACATCAACGAGTTCGAGGGCTTCAACAAGTCCGAGAACCCGGTCAACCCGCCCCACATCGCGGTCAGCACCACGGCGGGGACGGGCGCGGAGACGAGCTGGGCGTACGTGATCACGGACACGACCGGCGACGAGCCCCACAAGTACGTCGGCTTCGACGACGCCAGCGTGACGAGCCTGGCGCTCCTGGACCCGGTGCTCTACTACGACTGCCCGGAGAGGTTCACCGCGCAGTGCGGCTTCGACGTCCTGGCGCACGCCTCCGAGCCGTACGTCTCGCGCATCGACATGCCGCCGAGCCTCGGCACCGCTCTGAAGGTGATCGAGCTGACCAACGAGCACCTCAGGAGGGCCACGTACGAGCCCCGCAACTACGAGGCGCGCAGCGGGATGATGTACGCCCAGTACATGGCGGCGCAGGCGTTCAACTCCGGGGGCCTCGGGATCATCCACTCGATCTCGCACGCGGTGAGCGCGTTCTACGACAGCCACCACGGGCTGAACAACGCCATCGCGCTGCCGCGGGTGTGGGAGTTCAACATGCCCGTGCACTACAAGCGCTTCGCGGACATCGCTCAGGCGATGGGCGTGGAGAGGAACGGCAAGACGGACGTGCAGATGGCCGAGGCCGGGCTCGACGCCGCGATCCAGCTGCTCAGGGACGTGGGCATCCCCGAGAACTTCTCCCAGGTCAACAAGGAGACCTACCCCAAGAACATCATGGGCGAGGGCGTCTACGCGAACGCGGGGACGCAGATCAAGGGCGACGCCGCGGACATCGACCGCATCACGAACCACGTGCTGGGCGACGCCTGCACGCCGGGCAACCCGCGCGAGTGCACCTTCGAGAGCGTCAGGCCGGTGGTCGAGCACTGCATCCACGGCAACCTCTAGGCTACCCACGCGCCCGGGCCATCCCCGGCGCGTAGCGCAGAGCATCACCCGTGACAGCGAGGGGGGCCGCCCCGGGGCGGCCCTCCTCTTCTTCCGGGTCCGGGCGGTAAGCCCGCTTACCTTGCGTGGGATTCATGTAGTATAGCTTTGCAACAGCTGAGACCAGGGACGAAAGGGCATACGTGACCGCCGCCGGCGACGTGAATAAGACAGATTCGCAAAATCAGAACACTTTCGAGAGCGTGGAAGAGGTGATCGAGCGCTTCCGCGAGCAGGACGGGTACATCGTGGACAAGCGGCTCGCGACGATGGTCTTTCTGACCACGAGGCTCGAGAAGCCCGTCCTGATCGAGGGCCCCGCCGGGGTGGGCAAGACGGAGCTCGCGAAGGCGCTCGCGATTACCTCGGGGCGCAGGCTGGTCCGCCTGCAGTGCTACGAGGGGCTCGACGCGAGCCAGGCCCTCTACGAGTGGGACTACGGCAAGCAGCTGCTCTACACCCAGCTCCTCAAGGACGACTCCAAGAGCGTCCTGAGCGACGTAAAGGACCCCGGCGACGCGCTGCCGAAGCTCAAGGCCTACGAGAGCCTCTTCTTCTCCGAGCACTTCCTCGCCGAGCGCCCGGTCTTCGAGGCGATCCGCTCCGAGGAGCCGACCGTGCTGCTCATCGACGAGATCGACCGGGCCGACGAGCAGCTCGAGGCGCTGCTTCTGGAGGTCCTCGCCGAGCTGCAGGTCAGCGTGCCGGAGCTCGGCACCTTCTCGGCGGTCACGACGCCGTACGTGATCATCACCTCCAACAACACGCGGGACCTGAGCCCGGCCCTCAAGCGCCGGTGCCTGCACCTCTCGCTGACCTACCCGAGCGCCGAGCGGGAGCTCGAGATCCTGCGCCTGAAGGTGCCCGGCATCTCGGAAGAGTTGAGCCGGCAGATCGTGGACATGATCCGCTCCTTGCGGGACCTCGACCTCCGCAAGGCCCCGAGCATCAGCGAGGCCCTGGACTGGGCCAAGGCCTTGGCGGTCCTCAACGCGGAGTCGCTGGACCGCGAACTCGTCGAAGAGACCCTCATGCTGCTCCTGAAGTACGACCGCGACGTGGAGAAGGCCGTAGCGGCGTTGCCGCGCCTCATGGGCGAGGAAGGCCACGACCACGATCACGACCACGATCATTCGCACGACCACTCCCACGGGCATTCGCACGGCTACGACAAGGCGAAGGCCGCGGACCACAAGGCCAACTACTTCGGGGCTTTCCGCGGCGGGGAACGTGGATAAGGTAATCAACCGGTTCGTCTGGTTTTTGAGGCAGCGGGACGTCAGGATCTCGCCCGCCGAGACCATCGACGCGCTGCGGGCCCTGGGGGAGCTTCGCATCTCCGACCGGGAATCGGTGAAGGCGGCGCTCGCGGGGACGCTCATCAAGCACGAGCGCGACCTCGCCGCCTTCGAAGAGGTGTTCGAGACCTTTTTCCGCCTGGGGGACCTGTTCGGCCACGATCACGACCACGGCCACCACCACCATCACGGCGACGATCGTTCGGCGCAGGTCGAGAAGATCAAGATCTCCGAGGAGCCGTCGGAGACCGACGACCCCAGCCATTCCCACGACAAGCCCGCCGACATCTCGGACCTCTTCGACCCCGAGGATCTGGCGGTCTCGTACTCCATCCACAAGGAGGCCGGCAAGACCGACCTCTCGGCCCTGAGCCAGGAGCTTATCCTCAACGAGAACCAGGACGCCCTGAGCCAGGCCCTGGACAAGATGTTCACCCAGATCAACGTCCGCAGGCTCAAGAACCCGGGGATGCCGGGAGATCTAGCCAGCGGCGACCCGGCGGCCATGCTCGACGCCGACCTCTCCGTCGGGGCGATAGATCAGTTCCAGCAGGCGGTGGACGAGCTGGAGTTGGACGAAGAGCTCGTCGAGAAGCTGCGCCAGCAGGTGGACGGCATGATCGACCGCCTGCCAGAGCTTCTGCGCAAGTACCTCGAGAAGCTCATGGCCCAGAACCGCGAGATGCACGTGCACGCCGACGAGATGGTCCCCGCCTACCGCACCGTCTTCACGGAGGCCGAGCGGCAGCAGATGGAGGAGCTCCTCAGGAGGCTGGGGCGCAAGATCAACGGCGCGCTCTCCAGCCGGCGCAGCGCCACGCACAAGGGCCGCATCAACATCGGCCGCACGATGCGCTCGAACCTGAAGTACGGGGGGATGCCGTTCAAGCCGGTCTTCCACAGCAGAAAGGTAGACAAGCCGCGCCTGGTCGTCCTGGCGGACGTCTCCCTCTCCGTGCGCAACACCTCCAGGTTCGCCCTGCACCTCGTGCACAACCTCCAGAGCCTGTTCTCCAACGTGCGCACCTTCGCGTTCGTCGCGGACCTCGTCGAGGTCACCGAGTACTTCGAGCACAGCGGGCTCGAGGAGGTGCTCGGCATGATCTTTGGAGGGGAGATCCTGGACGTCGACGCCAACTCGAACTACGGCCTCGCCCTCGAGCACTTCTACGAGAACTACATGACCGCCGTCAACGGGCGCACGACCGTGCTGGTCCTCGGTGACGGCAGGGGCAACGGCAACCCGGCCAACGCCTGGGTCCTCGAAGAGGTGTCGCGGCGCGCCCAGCAGACCATCTGGTTCACCCCCGAGCAGCGCGCGTACTGGTCGATGGGCGGCGGCGACATGCCCACCTACGCGCAGGTGTGCGACCGCGTCGAGGTCGTCCGCAGCCTCGACCAGCTCGACGAGGTAGTCGACGGCATGGTCGCCGGCGCGCTGGCGACCAAGTAGTCCTCGGAGGAGGGATCTGCAAACGTCGGGCTCCCCTGACGCCGCGCGCGCCCTCCCGTCCGCCCGGTGGGCGCACGCGGACGGGGAGCTCTTCGTGCTCTCGGAGGCCGCCAACCCCGGCGCGCGAGACGTCCTCGCGAACGGGGCCGACCGCATACGCGAGACTTCCCACTTCGTCGTCTTCGCCTTCGGCGACGCCACCGTGGTGCTACACGGCCTGGAGCCCCCGGAGGTAGACAACGACCTCGCCGAGCTCGTGGCGGGCGAGCTCGTACGACCGGGGCGCGTGGCGATACCCGACGCGTTCGAGCGGTGCTTCGCGGGGGTGGTCCGATCTTCGGCGCCTGATCCGAGGGAGGCCTGGCGCGCGTTCTACGGGAACACCCTCTCGCGGCTGCGGGAGGTTGCGCCGGGGACGCTACCGGAAGATTACGGCCCCATAGCGGTGTTCGGCCGGATCTACGAGCACGCCCGACGGCTCGTGGTGGGCTCCTCCCTGCTGGACGTCGGCACCTGCTTCGGCTTCTTCCCGCTGATGTTGCAGGAGGCGAAGCCGGAGCTGGAGGTCGTAGCCCTCGACCTGTCGGCCCCGATCCTCGAGCTCGCGCGAGACGCCGCCCTCTCCCAAGAACACGCGAACCCCGCGAGGTTCGTACAGGGAGACGCCTGCGACCTGCCGTTCGCCGACGGCTCGTTCGACACGGTCGCCGCCCTGCACGTGATGGAGCACCTGAACCCTTTGGACGCGAGCCGGGCGCTCCGGGAGACGTGCCGGGTCGCCCGGCGCAGGGTGATCGTCGCGGTGCCGATGGAGGAGGAGGCCGACCTCGCCTACGACCACGCCCAGAGCTTCGACAGGGAGCGTCTGATCTCCTTTGGAAGGGAGACGGGGTGGCGCTGCCGTTTCGAGGAGTACCTCGGTGGCTGGGTGATCCTGGAGCCCTCGTGAGGCACACCCCGCCCGAGGAACCCGGGTAGCGCCGGCGTTGGTCTCGTGGCCGCTGCACGACGGTGTGCCAAACTCATCTCCAGGGCAACGAAAAGCTGGAGCACCGATGCTTCCGGCGGCTCCCGCAGGGTCGGGGGCTTCTCATCTGCGTTGCGGTACCTCGCGCGTCCGCTACGCGCCCGGGAGGTTCCAGAAAGCGGCGTATCCGTTCGAGCGCGGGAACGGTTTATCTACGGGTACCCGGACGCCCAAAAACTCGCACAGCGGGCCCCATCCCTCGCCCACCTCGTAGACCAGCAGCCGGTCGTCGGGGACGTGCACCCTGACCTCCTCGTTGTGCCGCTCGAAGATCGAGATCGCGTGCTCCCGGTCCTCGAACCACCCGGAGAACGTATCGCCCCAGATGCGGCTCTCCTTGCCCACCGGGCCGGACCTGGGGGAGGGGCCGTGCGTGAGGTAGCGGTGGATCTTGAACGTGCAATAGACCGTGGCGGCGACGCTCTCGTACCACTCCTCGGGGTCCCTGACGCTCAGCAGCACCTTGGCGTCGGGGAACGCCCGCATGAGCTCCTTGTAGTACGTGCACCAGGGCCAGTCCAGGGTAGCCCCGTAGCCCCGGAGCACCCCCTTCCAGTCGACCGGCTCCCCCCGCGACGCCGCGACCCACGCCCTCGGGTGCTCCGGGTGCCTCCTCAGCTCGCTCATGTGGTAGCAGGGGCCGACGCCCAGCTCCTCGAGCGCCGTCTTGAGCGACATCGTCCCCGTCCTCCCGAGACCCGCGCCGATGATCCTGAGGTCTACTCCCTGTCCCTCGCCCCGTCGGGTCTCGCCTTCGATGGACCACCTACCCCAGGGGCCGGGCCAACCGGCGGCCGAAGCCTCCAGCTCCTCATCGGAGAGCTCGCCTCCCCGCGCGTCCGGCGAAACATCGGGTGCGATGATCAGGGAGAAGGTCTCCTGCGTACCCTGGATCACCCTCACCTCGATCTCCGCCGGCAGCTTGACGCCCAACTCCTGCTCCACGGTCGACCTGGGATCGGCGAGCAAACCCCGACGGAACGCCTCGTCCTCCGTGCCTTTTCGGACCAGCCTCCGGCACACCTCCGCGAGTTCGTCTCCCGCCCGGGTCACGCTCCCTCACCTTCCATCGTTGCGGGGTACCGCCTCACCGCGGCGAACGAGTGCGAGGGGGCTGGGGAGATCCAGCACCCATCGACGACCACAAAGCGACGCTCCAGGGGGATGACGGCTAGCTCGAAGCCTGCGGTCCTACCCTGAAGCGCCGCTTGCTACCTCTTCGATCCGGCGACGAGGCCGTAACGCCCGTCCTCGGCTCCGTGCCTAGTAGCCGACGGCCTCCACTTTGCCCGTCCCGCCGCAGTTCGGGCAGGTCGTCTCCGGATCGACCTTCCCGCTGCCGCCGCACTCGGGGCAGACGTTCTTGTTGTCTTGGCCCGCGCTGGCAGGTGTCTCGCCGCCGGGTTCTTGCGCCTCGCGCCGCTCTTCGCCTTGCTGACGTTCCTCGCTCATCTCTCCTCCTTGCCTCTCGGTCTACTCTGATCCCTGCTGGATGGTGCAAGCGCAAAAAATCTGGTGCCCTCGGGCGGCCCGAGCTCTGCCCGAGCCGCAGGAAACCATGGTCCCCACCCCCTTCAAGTCGGGAGGAGCCCGAGCGGTTACTGTGTCGACCCCCGACGCAATCTTCTAGGGTCGTGCCCTCGGATCGTCCTCGTACCTGAACTCCTGATACTCGAGGAAGTTCCTTTCCCTCCCCGAGCTTACTGCCCGTCGAGCAGTAAAGGTAAACGAACGGTCAGCCCCCCGCTACTCCCTCCGGACCCGGCGCCGGAAGAACGCTCCGCGCGCGGCACGGACGCGCCAGTCGTCGGCACGTTCTTCCGGTAGCGCGGTCTCCGATGCTCCTCCCGAACGCGCCTTCGGCCTACCTGCCGATCCGCAGCTTCGGGACGAGCGGGCGGATCGTGCGCCGCTCCAGGCAGCCGCGCCAGACGCCGATCTGGTAGGCGGCCAGCTCCGCCCAGTACAGGCAAGCGAAGCTCGCGAGCGACATCTTCGGGCGCAGGCGCCCGTGGTCGACCACGGGCGGTATCACCATGAGCGCCAGCACCGGCGGCAGCAGCGCCGGCCAGAGCAGCGAGGCGCCGAGCAGGGGCAGGCTGTAGTAGCGGACGACGTTCGTCCCGAGGTGGTACAGCCCGGCGCCGTGCTGGCGCGCCACCGCCGCCACGATCTTCCCCGTCGGCAACCGCGCCCCCACCCGGCGCAGCCGGCGAGTCTTGAGGCCGACCTCGACGCACGCGAGGAGCGCCGCGAGCACGACTAGGGCCAGGCTCGCCGGCCACGAGAGCGGCAGCACGGGGGGCGCGGCGAGGAGCAGACCCCCCAACACGGGCACCATCATCGTGCGGCGGGCCTCGGGGTGCCTGCGCTGGAGGTCGGCCTCGGAGGAGCCGTAGTCGGCCCGGCGGCGCAGGAAAGGGAGGAGGCGCGTGCGGTGGCGGTGCACGATCTCCGCCGACGGCTCGTAGCGGATGCCGCTCCCCGCGCGCGCCGCCCTCCACACGAGGTCCGCGTCCTCCCCGAGCAGCATCTCCTTGTCGAACCCGCCCAGGCTTCGCAGCGCCTCCCGGTCCGCGGCCAGGTTGCACGAGGGGAGGTACGCCACTGGCTCTTGCGCTCCGACCTTGCCGCCGACGGGACCCATGTCGAGCGACGAACGCACCGCCTCGAAGGCGGCGATCCTACCGTCCGGAGGGGGCGAGAGGACGCGCCCGCCCGCGACGTCCACGCCCGGCTCGCAGAGGGGCGGCACGAGGGCGCGGAGCCAGCCCGCATGAGCCAGGCAATCGTTATCGATAAAAGCTACGACCTCGCCCCGCGCCGCCTCCATCGCCAGGTTGCGGGCGGCGGACTGGCCGACGTTCTCATCGAGGCGCAGGACGCGCAGCGGCAAGTCCCCCAGAGCCTCCGAGAGCGGCGGCTCCGAGGCGTCGTCCACGACGAGGACCTCTAGCCCGTCAGCCGGGTAGTCGAGGGCGAGCAGGGACTCCGCGCAGGCGCGCGTCTCCGTCGGACGGTCCCGCGAGGGGACGACGACCGTCACGGAGGGCCACCGGGCCGGCAGGGCCTGGGAGGTTCGCCTGACGAGGCGCCGATCTGCGAGGCCGTCGAGGAAGGCCGCCGCGTCCGTCAGGGGCAGGCCGGCCTCCTCGGCGAGCCCGGCGGCCGAGCGCTCCTCGTCGAGGCGCGCGAGCAGCCCGGCGGCCTGCGGGTTGAGGCGCGTGGCCATCAGGGGGCGCTCCGAGAACAGGAGCCATCCCCCCTTCGTCGGGCGCACCTCGAGGCCGCGCTCCAGCCCGTACCGCGGGGCCGGGCCGCGCCGCAGCACCAGCGACGAGCCGCTCGCTCCCTCCAGCCAGAGCCCGGCCTCGTCGAGATGGGCGAGCAGGGCGCCCGTGCCGTGCCACAGGTGCATGGGGCGCGACGCGTCCGCCTCGGGCGGCAGGTGGACGAAGAGCGTGCCGCCGGGGCGTAGCGCCGCCGCGAGCGAGCGCAGGGCGGCCCGCGGGTCCGGCAGGTGCTCGAGGACGTCGACCGCGGAGACGAAGTCAAAAGCGGCCTCCGGCAGCGCCTCAGTTCCCGCGTCGAGAAAGCGCGCCGACAGGACGCGCCGGTCGAAGCGCCAGCGGGCGTAGTCGGAGAGGGCGGGGTTGATCTCGGCGAGCGTCACGTCGAGCCCGTGGCGGGCCATGAGGAGCCCGAGCGAGCCTATGCCGCTCCCAAAGTCCAGGACCGTGCGGGCGCGATGGCCCGCCGCGGCCTCCAGCGCCTCCACCCCCGCGAGCGCGCTCTCGTCCTCGACGAGCGCATGCCACCACGTCAGGTCGTACAGGTAGGCGTCCGTCCCTCGGTAGAAGGCGGTGACCTCCTCCGTCGTGTTCGGCGCGGCGGTCCGCCAGGCCTCGGCGAGCTCTCCGGCCCCCGCACGGCACCTCTGGAGGACCTCCTCCTCGGGCCCGTCCAGGTACTCGGCCAGCTCGCCGACGAGGCTCGCCCGGAGGTCGGTCCGAGGTTCGAGCACGAGCGCCTCCGCCCAGATCCGGCGGCGATCCGCGCTCCCTCGCCTAACTTGCATCTGCATCGCGGCGTAGCGCGGCGGCGAGCTCGTCCGCGAAGGCGTCGAGGTAGCGGGCGCCTCGATCGGCCGCGGCGCGCGTGGGGTCCCCGAGGACGCCGTTGGCCGTCACGGATCTCAGCCCGCCCGCACGGAGGTCGTCGAGGATGGTCTCCATATCGCCGGTGAAGCCCAACGCGGCGCGCTGCGGGTGCGCGAGCTCCGGACGCAGGTGCAGCATCTCGGAGGTCTCGCCCTCGCCGGCGTGCAGGCCCAGATCGCTCGCGGAGATGCCCTCCCGCCGCGCCATCTCGAGCGCCGCCGGGGCGACGGACTCCAGGTTGCCGTTCGTCCGCACCTCGAGGTCGGGGAGCTCCCTCCCGAGAAGCTCCAGCGTGAGATCCAGGGCGTCCCCGTTGCCGCCGTGCGCGGAGAGGAGGACGAGCCGCTCCATGCCCCAGCCCACGACCCTGCGGGCGAGGTCGAGTATGACGCGCGCGAACGTCTCGGCGTCGAGGCCCAGCAGGCCGGGGAAGCCCCAGTGCTCATCCGAGCAGCCGAACGGCAGCGCGGGGGCGACGAGCGAGCCCGGCAGGCGCTCGGCCAGGCGGTCGGCCAGCGCAGCGGCCCGGATGGCATCCGTTCCGAGCGGCAGGTGCGGGCCGTGCTGCTCGGTCGCGCCGAGCGGCAGGATCACCGTCGTGCATCCGGCGCGTACGGCCTCGGCGACCTCGGGCCAGGTCATCTCCGAGAGCCGGTGGGCCGATCTCGTGTGGCCTCCACCGCCCCGCGTGGCTTCGTCGAGGCGGACGGCTCCCGACTCGGGCGCCGGAGGGGCAGCGCCCGAGTCGGAAGCCGCGTTCGGGGCTCTCACCGCGCGGACACGTCCAGCCCACGGCCCGGGACGCGAGGCCAGACGTTCCGTCTTCTCGACGGGCGCAGCCCGGGGTGGGGCTCGTACCGGCGGTGGGGCACGGGTCGTTCCAGCCTTCCGCTTCCCGGGGCTTACCTGATCGTCGCCGAGTCGGTGCCGAGCCTGCGCTCGAACCCGGGTTGGATCACGAGGTCGTTCGGGGTGAGGTCGTGGATCGAGGAGCGGCCCATGCCGAGCAGCGCCGAGTCGACGCCGGCGCGCAGGATGTCGAGCACGTTCTCGACGCCGGCCTGTCCGTTGGCCGCCAGGCCCCACAGGTAGGCGCGCCCGATCATCACGGCCCTCGCGCCGAGGGCTACCGCCTTCACCACGTCGCTGCCGCGGCGGATGCCGCCGTCGAAGACGACCTCGATCTGATCTCCCACCGCTTCGGCTATGGCCGGTAGGGCACGAATGGCCGCCGGCGTCCCGTCGAGGTTGTTGCCGCCGTGGTTGGAGACGGAGATCGCCGTCACCCCGGCGTCGACCGCGCGCTCGGCGTCGTCGACGCGCATCACGCCCTTGAGCATGAACGGCCCGCCCCACTGCTCCCGCATCCAGCGCACGTCGTCCCACGACGGCGACCCGGTCTGCATCCACTCCCCGTACGCCTGGAAGAACGTGGGGGCGGGCTCGCCCGCGTGGGCGGTCATGTTCGGGACGCTGAGGTCGGGCGGCTGGCCGGTCTTGGCGAACTCCAGAAGCCACTTGGGCCGCCGGAGGACCTCGGGCGCGAACTTCAGCATCGTCTTCAGGTTCATCTGGTCCGGGATGTCCGGGCTCCCCCAGTCACGCCCGTAGGCGAACGACCAGTCCGTGGTGAGGATCACGCCGGCGGCCCCGGCCTCCTTGGCCCGCTCCAGGCGCTTCTCCATCCCCGCCCTATCACCGATCCAGTAGGACTGGAAGAACGTCTGCGGGTTGGCCTGGATGACCTCCTCGACCGGCTTGCTGGCGAAGGAGCTCAGGCCCATCGCCACGCCTCGCGCCGCGGCGGCCCGTGCCACGGCCACCTCGCCGTCGGGATGGACCGCCTGCACGCCGGTCGGCGAGATCATCACCGGCATCGAGAGCGGCTGGCCCATCACCTCCGTCGCCATCTCGCGCTCTTTCGGCAACCCGGCCACGTGCGGCGCGAACCCGAGCTCGCTGAACGCCGCCATGTTGTCTTCGAGCGTGACCCCCTTCTCCGAGCCCGCGAACAACGCCATGTACACCGACTTGGGCAGCCGCTTCTTCGCCCTGCGCTGCGCCTCGGTGACGGTCTCGAACCAATCCCCTGCCATCGCGCTTCCCCTTTCAGCCCGTGCTCCCCGGGCGCTTCGCCCCTGTCCGGCCGCCCCTTCCGATACGCCGGTACGGCCGACCGCGGCTCGTCCCGGCATCATAATCGAGGTCGGGACGAGCCGCGGGGGTTTACCCTCGACTTCTCCGAGGCACCTAGCCCCGGCTGATCTGGCTGAGCTTACCCTTCCCCTTGCCCCCGAGGCTCAACGGGACGAAGGTGCCCGCCGCGGCGGCCGGACCCTCGTCGTTGCCGAAGACGCAATCCGGGTCCGGGGAGTCCACCGAGCGGCCGGTGAAGTGCTTGACGGCCATGCACCCGCCGTGGCACACGTCGTAGGCGTTGCAGGTTCCGCAGGTGCCGCCGACCTGCCACTCCCTGAGGTGCTCGAAGAGCGGGGACTCGCGCCAGACGCCGGCGAAGCCGCCCTCGTCGCGGACGTTGCCGCCGGAGAACTCGGGGGCGAGCACGAACGGGCAGGCGTAGACCTCGCCGACGGGGTCGACGCAGCACACGATCCTGCCCGCGCCGCACATGTTCATCCCTGAAGCTCCTGGCCGTAGGCGGAGAGGTGGAAGAACGAGTCGCCGGTGAGGACGTCCGGGTGGGCGTGCAGCCAGTCGTAGAGCGTGCGGTTCTGCTCGCGGGTCGGGCGCATCGCGTCCCAGACGCTCACGCCGCGCCCGAGGGCCTCAAGCGCGTCAGGCGGAGCTCGGCGCCGTAGCCGGTCGCGAGGTCGTACAGGTCGTCGAGCTGGTGGAAGTTCTGCTTTGTGAGGACGGAGTTGATCTTGAACTTGAACCCGCGCTCCGCCAGCCGCTCCATCGCCCTGCGCGCCCGCTTGTAGGAGCCGGTCCCGCGCACGGGGTCGTTCGTCTCGGCGGTCGCGCCGTCGAGCGAGATCTGCACGTCGAGGTAGTTGCGCGACGCGATCCAGTCGGCCGCCGCATCATCCACGAGCGTCCCGTTGGTGGAGAACTTGACCCCGATGCCGTTGTCGAGGCTATAGTCCATGAGCTCGAAGAAGTCCGGCCTCGTGAGGGGCTCACCGCCGCCGACGTTGATGTAGAAGACCTTCATCTCGGCCCACTGGTCGATGAGGGCCTTGGCCTCCTCGGTGGTCAGCTCTCCGGGTCGCGCGTGGTCCGAGGCGGAGAGGCAGTGAGCGCAGCGGAGGTTGCACTCGTAGGTGACCTCCCAGGTCAGGCAGATCGGGGCCTCAAGCCCCTTGCGCAGCAGATCATAGCTCACGAATTATTCCCTTCCCCTCCAGTTGGCCTAAAGCGTTCTCCATCGCCCGGCGCTGACCATCGTCCAACCCTCTCCCGGCGGCGAACTCCTCGAGCGCAGTCCCCAGAGGCTTCGACCCGTCTAACCCCTTCAAAAAGTCGACCAACGGGCGCGAGTGCAGGAAGAGGAGCGCCCGGTTGTCGTAACGATAAACGAGGCCCCCGAAGCGCTCGTTGCGCACGGATACCTTCGGCGGCACCTCGTAACTCTGCTCTATGTTTACCGGCAAACGCTCTCCCTTCCCGTTCCGCGTTACCCATCCCCGTTACGCCTGATCATGCAAAGAAATGCCCGCGACGAGGCCGAAATCCTCGAACGCACGAATAGATGCTTGAGACCCGGAGCAAGACACCCTCCGTGCAAGCTCAGAAGCACCCCTTCGATCCCTTTCCGTCCGCGCTCTGGCGAGAGAGCCACAGCCCGGCATTTCGTCGCGCCATGATAGCCAGCGCCTTGTCGACCGTCAAGACCGGAATCGCCCCGCTCACTTGGCCATCAAGCCGGCGTCGACGGTAAGGGTCGCGCCGGTGACGTACCGCGCGTCGTCGGAGGCGAGCCAGAGCACCGCGTTGGAGATGTCCTGCGGCTCCATCCACGGCGTGTCCATGAGGTTCAGGGACCTGAAAGCCGGCGTCACCTCTTCGAGCGTCGCGTCCGGCTTCCCCCCGCTGAACAGCGTGTACATCGCCTGATTCTTTATTATCGGGGTGTCCACGGAGCTCGGATGGACCGTGTTCACGCGGATACCGTGGGGCGCGAGCTCTATCGCGAGGGCGCGCATAAGGCCGACGACGCCGTGCTTGGCGGCGCAGTAGTGGGCCTGGTTCGCGAGGCCCTTCAAGCCCGCGATGGACGAGGTTATGACGATCACGCCGGCGCGGCGCTCGATCATGTGCGGTATCGCCGCTTTGCAGCTCTTCCATGCGCCGGTCAGGTTCACGGCGATCATCTCGTCCCACTGATCTTCCGTCAGCTCCCGGGCTTCTGCGAAGCTCTCGATGCCGGCGTTGGCCAGCACGATGTCGACGCTGCCGAACTCGGAGACCGCCCGATGGACGACCCCCCGCATCCCCGCGCCGTCGCGCACGTCGGCCTCGACGGTCAGGCAGGAGCCGCCGAGGTCTTCGACCATGCGGGCCGTCTCCGCGAGATCCCCGGCGTTGGCCAGCGGGTAGGGGACGGTCGGGAGGGCTTGGGGGACGTCGCACACGACGACTCGTGCGCCCTCGCGCGCGAAGGTGAGCGCGTGGGAGCGCCCCTGTCCTCGTGCCCCGCCGGTGATGAGGGCCACCTTCCCGTCCAGCTTGCCCATCGCCTTACTCCTCCCCCGAGGGCTGCGTTGGGTCCCCTGCTTCGGCCACCTCGCCGGGGGCGTATCGACGCCGGACGCGACGAGACCGGGCGCGGAGGGGAGAGCGGCACACGCTACGCACCCGGTCTCTTATCGGTGACGGTCGATCCGGCGCTTACGCCGACGAACCGGCGCAGGCCGTGCGTCCGGCGCCTAGTAGACCCCGCACATGCCGTCGATGTTGATCTCCTCGATGGCGATCTCCTCCGACAGCTTCGGCTTCTCCGCGGCCGGCTTCTCCGCGTGAGGAACCTCGGCGCGCCGCGACGGCGCCTCCGGCTCGGCGTAGGTGGTGCCGGCATCGGCGCGCGCCGCGGGGGCAACTCTTCTCTCCAGGCTCTTCATGACCACTCCTCCATTCCCGGCCATCCCGTCGTGGCTCTGTATGCAAAAGTACGGGGATAGGGCAGCATAGTACCCAGGCGCCATATGCCAGTCAACTTCGGCGAGGCCGCCCATGCGGGAGCCTTGACGCGGGTTGGCGCCGGTGGAATAGTGGCGGCTCCTCCTCGGGCGTGGCGGAAAGGCGATCGCGAAGGGGCACGGTCACAGGGGAGCAAGCTTGGCACCGTCGGCACGGTCAACGGACCGACGCACGGCGTCGCGAGGGAGAGGAGCAGGTCGGTTTATGGCCCATCGAAAGGCCCGGCGCTATCGGTCGAGGAGTACCCCGAGCGGGCGCCGCTTCCGGCGGGCGAGCCATGGTGGTCCGTCACCGCTCCCCGCGCCGCTCCGACGGACGGCCGGGCCGGCGGGCCGATTCGGGGCCGGGTTTGACGGAGGCCGCCGGGGAGGGGTGTCCTTCTCCCCCACCGAGTCCTACCGGTACTGCCCGGCGGACGGCACAAGGTTGAGCGAGCCGCGTGAGAGCGGCGGGGTGACGTGCCCCTGTGCGGCCGGTCCTGGTACCGCAGCTCGATGCCCGCGGTCGGGGCGGCGATCGTGGAGGACGGCAAGGCGCTCGTCACGATCCGGGGCGGGAGCCGGAGAAGGGGCGCCTGGACCTGCCGGGCGGGTTTCTGGAGGTCGGGGAGCACCCGGCGGACGGGCTCGTGCGCGAGATCCAGGAGGAGCTCGGGTGGAGGCCGAGGTCGTCGGCGACTCGGTGCTCCAGGCGACGCACACCTACGGGGAGGGTGGGGACTGGGTGCTCGCGATCGGCTTCCGCGTCAGGCTCTCCGGCGGGAGATCCGGCCCGCCGACGACGTGGCCGGGTGAGGTGGGTATCCCTGGAGGAGATCGACGACCTCGACTTCGCCTGGGCGCACGATCGGGAGCTCGTGCGGGCGGCGCTGGAAAGGGAGAACGGTTGAGGGCGATGAGGAGGATTCCGTGGGCGCGATAGACGGCTGGCTCGAAGGTTTGATGCACGGCTCCGTGGGCGTCGGGGTGGTGCTGACCGTCAGTTTGCTCCTGGGCTTGAGGCACGCGAGCGACCCGGACCACCTCGCGGCGGTGACGACGCTCATCGCCTCCGACAAGGACCACGACAAGATCAGGAGAGCAGGGATCATGGGCCTCCTGTGGGGCCTCGGGCACGGCACGACCCTCGTCCTGCTCGGCCTGCCCCTCGTGCTCTTCAACCGCTTCCTGCCCGAGCCGGTGCAGCAGGCCGCCGAGACTCTTATAGGCGTGATCACCGTCTTCCTGGCCGTCCGGCTCCTGATGCGGTGGCGCCGCGGCCTCTACCACGTCCACGTCCACAGGCACGACGACGGGGAGGCCCCGCACCGCCACGTCCACTCCCACAGGGAGAGCGAGGCGCACGAGCACGGCCACGCGGTCGCGCGCCGGACGCCGCTCTCGTCCTACGGCGTCGGGCTCGTGCACGGCATCGGCGGCTCGGGGGGGCTCACGCTCCTCCTGCTCTCGACCATCTCGAGCCAGGCCGAGGCGGCGGCGGCGCTCGTGGTGTTCGCCGTGGGCACCGCCGTCTCCATGGCGCTCCTCTCCACCGCGTTCGGGCTCGTCATAGCCGGGGCCCGATCGCGAGAAACTTCGAGAGGGTGGTCCCGGTCCTGGGCGTACTAGGCGTGGCCTTCGGCGCGTGGTACGCCCTCGGCGCCGTGGGGTGGTCACCTACCCGTTCTAGAGAGACCGCGGGGCGCGAGGCGGCCCCGCACGAGGTTCGTTGTCGAAACAGCGACGCAAGGAGGAGAGAGACGATGCCCAAGTACGTGATCGAGAGGGAGCTTCCGGGGCGGGGAACCTGTCCGCCGAGGAGTTGAGGGACATCTCGCAGACGTCCTGCAACGTCCTGAACGAGATGGGTCCGCAGATACAGTGGGTCCAGAGCCAGGTGACGGACGACAAGATCTACTGCACCTACATCGCCCCGAACGAGGCGCTGGTCCGCCAGCACGCCGAGCAGGGCGGCTTCCCGGCGAACAAGATCTCCGAGGTCCGCTCGGTGATCGACCCGACGACCGCAGAGGCGTAAGAGCCCTACTCAGCGCGAAGGGAGCCGCCGGCCGATGGGGCCGGCGGCTCCCTTCGCGCCCCCGTGGAGGGAGCAGGGCCGAGCCAGATCGAGGTTCGGCTTACTCGGGCTCCTGGGGGCTCAGGTACCGCGGGTCCACCCTGATCACCGTGCGCTGGCTCCTCGCCGCGTAGTACGTGAAGGCGAGGATGGTCTCCTCCTGGTCGGTTAGCTTCTCGCCGCGGGTTTGTTTGAGCAGGATCTCGTCTACTCGCTCTTCGATCTCTTTGTCGTTCATGCCGGTAGTCTACCTTGGGCCGCTGCCGCGTAACCCGGCGCCTTCGGCTCCGGACCGGAGATCCACCGCGGCCCCCACGAGCATCTCCGAGGCCCTCTCCACGTCTTCGCCGGTGGTAAAACGGCCGAGGCTGAGGCGTACGGTCCCCCAGGAACCGTCCTTCAGGCCCATCGCCTCCAGGACGTGCGAGGGACCGGCGTCGAGGGAGGCGCAGGCGGAGCCGGCGGAGGCCGCGACGTCGGGGAGGGCGCCGAGCAACTCGCCGACGTCGACGCCGGGGAAGGAGACGTTCAGGGTGCCGGGGAGCCGATGCTCGGGATGGCCGTTCAGCCGGAGGTCCGGCACGCTTTCGGCGAGCGCACCGTGGAGCCGGTCGCGCAGGGCGCGTATCCGTTCGGCCTCTTCCGGGAGCGACGCGGCGCCGACGGAGGCGGCCCTTCCGAGCCCGACGATGCCGGGGACGTTGAGGGTGCCGCTCCTCATGCCCCGCTCCTGGCCGCCACCGAAGAGGATGGGCTCGGGGCGGGCGTGGCGGACGCCGGGGCGGGGACGGCGCCGGGCGTAGAGGGCGCCCACGCCCTTCGGGCCGTAGCACTTGTGGGCGGAGATGCTCATCAGGTCGACGCCGAGCTCCTCGACGTCCACCGGAACCTTGCAGAAGGCCTGGGCCGCGTCGGTGTGGAAGGGGACGCCCCGCTCGTGAGCTACCTCGGCGAGCTCCCGTACCCCGTTCAGCGTGCCGGTCTCGTTGTTGGCGAGCATAAGGGAGACGAGCCGGGTCCCGGGCTCCAGGGCCTCGGCGAGCGCGTCGGGGTGGACCATGCCGTGTCCGTCGACCGGGAGGACCGTGACCCGTACGCCGGCGCGGACGAGGTGGTGCACCGTCTCCAGGATGGCCTCGTGCTCGGTCGCGGCGGTCACGAGGTGGTCGCCGGGTCGGAGGAGGCCGAGGAGGGCCATGTTGTCCGACTCGGTGGCGCCGGCGGTAAAGGTGATCTCCTCGGGCGATGCGCCCACCGCCCCGGCCAGCTCCTCCCGGGCGAGGTCTACCGCGGCCCCGGCGGTCCAACCGTAGGCGTGGGTCGCGGAGGAGGGGTTGCCGAACTCGCCCTTGAGGTAGGGGAGCATCGCGTCGAGGACCCGTTCGTCGAGCGGCGTGGTGGCGTTGTAGTCCAGGTAGATCGGCATCAGCGCTCCTCTCGCTTCCTCGCCAGCTCCTCCGCCCGCGCGAGGATCTCCTCGTCGTGGAACGGTCGGCGTTCGGGGTCGGCCTCGTACAGCGAGGCGAGGCCGACGAACGGGGTGAGCTCGGCCGGCCTCCCGCACCCCATCCACAACTTCGTCCATATAAGGTACGCCCCCTCGTACGGCCGCACCTCGCCGGAGACCATCTTGCGGGCGACGTTCCCCGCCACCCGCAGGCCGGCCTCCTTCGCCGGGAGGGGCGACAGCCCCACCTCCCCCAGCGCGCGCTCGAACAGCGGCCCCGCGTCCTGCATCGTGGGCTCGCTCATACGCGCGAGCCCCAGGAGGGCGGGACCATCGTACCCGGCCTCGAGGGCTCGCAGGGCGATGCCGGGCATCTCGTCGGGGGGGAGGTTACCGAGGTAGTAACGCGCCTCGATCTCCCCGAAGTCCTGGTCTCCGTCTCTTCGGCCTCGATCTTCCAACCTCAGACCCCCGATAGGCGGGCTTCTTCCGCGAGGGCGCCCTCACCACAGGGCGCGTCCGAGCGGTAGTGGCAGCCCCGGCTCTCGCGCTCGGCCAGGGCCCCTTCCAGGACCGCGCGGGCGACGGCGAGCGGCCCGGCGAGGGAGGTACCGCCGTACTCTCCCTCCAACTCCCCCACCTCCGCGAGCCCCCGGCGGAGGCCGCAGGCGTCCCGGACGAGGCCCGCGTGCTCCCACATCGTGCGCCGGAGCGCGGTCCACGCCCCTTCCGGGGCACGGGTCGGGAGGGGAAGCGGCGCGGGCTCGGCGGCGTCGGGGACGCCCGACGGTCGAGCGGCGTCCTCGCCGGCGCGCCGGCCGAAGACGAGGCCCTCCAGGAGGGAGGTGGAGGCGAGGCGGTTGGAGCCGTGGAGGCCGGTGCTCGCGACCTCACCCGCCGCCCACAGGCCCCGCAGGCTCGTGCGGCCCAGGAGATCCGTCGCCACGCCGCCGCAGGAGTAGTGGGCGGCGGGGACGACGGGGATGGGCTCGCGGGCCATGTCGATGCCGGACCGTAGGCAGCGGGCGTGGATGTCCGGGAACCTCTCCCTCACGTAGTCCCCCCGCAAGTGGGAGACGTCCAGGTAGGCGCAGGGGGATCCGGTACGGTCCATCATCGCGCGGATGGAGCGCGCCACCACGTCCCTCGGGGCGAGGGAGCCCAGGGGGTGGTCGACGAACTCCTCGCCGTCGGGGTCTCGCAGTACCCCGCCCTCGCCGCGCACGGCTTCGGAGACGAGGGAGCGGTCGCCGGCGGTGCCCGGGGCGTAGAGGGCGGTGGGGTGGAACTGGACGTAGTGGAGGTCCCGCAGCGCGGCGCCGGCCCGGAGGGCGAGAGCGTAGCCGCCGCCGGTGGCGTAGGGGGGGTTGGTGGTGTGTTCGTAGAGGGCGGCGAGGCCCCCCGTGGCCAGCACGACCCCGCGCGCGAGCAGGGTTACGGCCTCCCCGTCATGGGAGGCGTGGACCCCGACGCACCGGCCGCGCGAGACGATCAGCTCCAGGGCCACGGTCGCGGGGAGGATCTCCACGCGCTCCTCGGCGCGGAGGGCGCGGGTGAGGGCGCGCTGCACCTCCCGGCCCGTCGAATCCCGGTGGTGGACGATGCGGGGGACGGAGTGGGCGCCCTCGCGCGTGAGGTGAAGCCCCTCGAAGCCGCCGGCCTCCCGGTCGAAGGGGACTCCCAGGGCTTCGATCAGCAGCCGGCGCACGAGGGCCGGGCCCTCGGCGGCGAGGAGCCTCGCCGCGGCGGGATCGCCGCCCCCGGCGGCCAGGACGTCGCGGACGAGAAGCTCGGGCGAGTCGTCGGGGCCGGTGTGGATGATGCCGCCCTGCGCGTAGCGGGTGTTCGTCTCCTCGGGGTCCGGGGCTCCGGTGAGGAGGGTGACGCGCGCGCCCTTGCTCGCGGCGGCGAGCGCCGCGACGCCCCCGGCTATGCCTCCGCCGACGACTATTACGTCGGCCGGGCCTAGCACGGCTCCACCTCCAAAGAGACGTCGGCCGAGGAGGCGGAGTGGGTGAGGGCTCCGACGGAGATCAGATCCGGACCCGCCTCCGCGAGCGCCCGCACGGTCCCGAGGTTCACCCCGCCGGAGACCTCGACGACGGTGCCCGGGCTCTCCACGCGCACGAGCTCGACGGAGGCCCGGACCTCGTCGGGGGTCATGTTGTCGAGGAGGATAACGTCCGCCCCGGCTCGTAGCGCCTCGCGCAGCTCCTCGGAGCTCTCCACCTCCACCTCGACCTTGAGCAGATGAGGCGCCCCCTCCCTTGCCCGGCGCACGGCCTCGGCGACGCCGCCGGCGAGCGCTACGTGGTTGTCCTTGATGAGGATGCCGTCGTCGAGGCCGGAGCGGTGGTTCGTCCCGCCGCCGGCGCGCACGGCGGCCTTCTCGAGGGCTCGCAGGCCGGGGGTGGTCTTGCGGGTGTCCGTGATCCTCGCCCCCGTCCCGCGGACGGTCTCGACGTAGCGGCTCGTCAGCGTGGCGACCCCCGAGAGGCGCATGACGAGGTTGAGCGCGACCCTCTCGGCGGCAAGGATCTGCCGCGCGCCCCCTCGACGACCGCGAGGACCGCGCCGGCCTCGACGCGGTCGCCCTCCTCGACGAGCGCCGAGAACCGGGCCTCCCCCCGCTTGCCTCGTGGAAGACCGCGAGGGCCGCCCCGAGGCCGGAGACGACGAAGGGCTCCCGGGCGACGAAGCGGGCCCGCGCGCGGGCCCGGGCCCGACGGTGGCCAGGGAGGTGACGTCGCCCCGGCCCACGTCCTCGGCGAGGGCGGCTCGGGCGAGCGCGAGGAGTGCCGTGGGCGGGACGAGGGGCCCCTTCAGGAGGTCCGTGGCCTCCACTAGCGGAGCTCCAGCATCCGCTCGATGGGCAGGAGCGCCCGGACCCGCAGCCCCTCGTCGAGCGTGATCTCGGGCGAGAGGTTCTCCATGCACTCGTGGAGCTTCGCGAGGGTGTTGCGGCGCATGTGGGGGCACTCGCTGCACGCCTCGCACGCCCCCTCGGGGCCCTTGCCGGGCGCCCGCATGAACTCCTTGGTGGGGGCGGCCTTCTTCATCTGGTGGATGATCCCGGGCTCCGTCGCGACGATGAACCGCTTCGCGGGGCTCGCCACGGCCCGCTCCAGGAGCGCCGTCGTGCTCCCCACGTGGTCGGCGACGCGCAGGACCCGCTCCTCGCACTCGGGGTGGGCGAGGACCTCGGCGTCGGGGTAGCGGACCTTGAGAGCGCGGATCTTCCGCTCGCTGAACATCACGTGCACCATGCACGTCCCCGGCCACAGGACCATCTCCCGACCGGTCTTCTCGACGAGGTAGCGCCCGAGGTGCTTGTCCGGGCCGAAGATTACGGGTGTCTCCTCGGGGATGCTCGCGATGACCTTCTCGGCGTTGCTGGAGGTGCAGATGACGTCCGAGAGCGCCTTGACCTCGGCCGAGGTGTTCACGTAAGAGACCACCGCGTGACCGGGACGCTCCTCCACGAACCTCCGGAAGTCCTCCGGCGGGCAGCTGTCGGCGAGGGAGCACCCGGCGTCGAGGTCCGGGAGAACCACCGTCTTGGAAGGGTTCAGGATCTTGGCCGTCTCCGCCATAAAGTGGACGCCGCAGAAGACGATCACGTCCGCGTCCGTCCCCTGCGCCTGACGCGCCAACCCCAACGAGTCCCCGATAAAATCCGCCACGTCCTGGATCTCGGGCTCCTGGTAATAATGCGCCAAAATTGCCGCGTTTAGTTCCTCTTTCAGCCGGCTTATCTCCCCCACGTGGTCCGTCCCGACCCTCAAAAGCTCCACCACTGCCTCCTTGTAACGGCCGCCGGGGCCGGTTGCTACACGGATTTGTTGCAAGCTAGGCCGCTTGTAACAAACTACTACATTGAGTATCACACGGGTCACAATGGGCCGCAAGCGCCGGGTTCGCCGGAGGGCGTTTCGCGGGCGGGGTTCGGCCGTCGCGCGGGGCGTTGTCTAGAATGCGGGGTCGAGCGAGGTTCGGGCGGGAGGCAGGTTTGGAGACGAGGATCACGCGGTTGTTGGGGATCGAGCATCCGGTCGTACAGGCCGGGATGGCGGGCGGGCCGACGACGCCCCGGCTCGTCGCGGCCGTCTCCGAGGCCGGGGGTCTGGGGACGCTGGGTGCGGCTTACATGACGCCGGCGGCGATCCGGTCGGCGGTGGAGGGGATCCGGGCGCTCACGCGCAAACCTTTCGCGGTGAACCTGTTCGTACCGGAGCCGTTCGACCCCTCGCTGTACGACCCGCAGGAGATCGGGGCTTCGCTCGCCCGCTACCGCGAGGAGCTCGGGGTCGAGGCGCCCGGAGAGCTCTCCTACGTACAGTCCTTCGAGGACCAGCTCGCGGTCGTGCTGGAGGAGCGGGTGCCCGTCTTCAGCTTCACCTTCGGGGTGCCGGAGGGGCCGCATCTCGACGCGTTGCGAGAGGCCGGGATCGTGACGGCCGGGACGGCGACGACCGTGCGGGAGGCGCTGGCGGTTGAGGCGGCTGGAGTGGACGCGGTCACCGCGCAGGGGGCGGAGGCCGGGGGGCACAGGGGGACCTTCCTCGGCCCGTACGAGGGTGGGCTCGTCGGGACGATGGCGCTCGTGCCGCAGGTCGCGGACGCGGTGGAGATTCCGGTGCTGGCGGCCGGCGGGATCATGGACGGACGAGGCCTCGCGGCGGCGCTCGCGCTCGGGGCCGACGGGGCACAGATGGGGACGGCCTTTCTCGCCTGCCCCGAAAGCGGGGCGCAAGAAGGGTACAAGCGGGTCCTGCTCTCCGCGACCGAGGAGGAGACGACCGTCACCCGCGCCTTCTCCGGCAAGGCGGCCCGGGGCCTCAAGAACCGCTTCACCGAGGAGATGGAGGGGGCCGAAGTGGCGGCTTACCCCGTGCAGAACGCCCACACCAGGGATATAAGGGCGGCGGCGGCCAAGGCGGACCGGACGGAGTTTATGTCGCTGTGGTCCGGACAGGCCCCACGCCTCGCCCGTCCCGTGCCGGCGGCCGAGGTGGTCGAGCGGACGGTGGCCGTGGCGTCGAAGTTGGTGTCGAACCGGAATCCAGAACGAGGATCGGGGGCTTAGGTGGAGGAGACGAGGGGGTTCGCGACGACGGATCTCTGCGACGAGTTCGGCGAGGAGGCGCGGGTGGCGGAGCCGGTGTTCTGGGACTACGGCGGGGCCGCGGCGTTCTGCGGCCCCGTCTCCACCGTCCGGGTCTTCGAGGACAACGTGCTCGTGCGCGAGGCGCTCGAGGAGAACGGGCGCGGCCGGGTGCTCGTCGTGGACGGCGGCGGGTCGACGAGGTGCGCCCTGGTAGGGGGCAACCTCGCGGCGCTCGCCGGGGAGAACGGCTGGGCGGGGATCGTCGTCCACGGCTGCGTCCGCGACTCGGCGGAGATCACCTTCCTCCCCATCGGGGTGAAGGCCCTGAACACCTCGCCAAGAAAGAGCGCCAAGGAGGGGATCGGCGAGCGAGACGAGCCGGTGGCCTTCGCGGGGGTCGAGATCTCGCCCGGCGAGTACCTCTACTCCGACGAGGACGGCGTCATCATCGCGGACCGCGACCTGCTCGCCGGGGCATAGGGCCCGAAGCTAGCGTCTAGCGGGCAGGCTTCCGCAGCACGACGAGCCGGAAGAAGCCGCCGAGGGCGAGGTGCTCGTCGGAGACGACCTCGAGGTGCGGCGCGCCGGCCAGGATCTCCGAGAATCGCCGGTCGATATGAGTGGCGAGGCCCCCGAGGACCCGGCTCGCCAGGCGCACGGGGGCGGGCCTGCCCCTCCCCTCGGGCCAGAACTTGTCCACGACGACGAGCGGGGCGCCAGGCTTCGCGACGCGGGCGGCCTCGGCGAGGACGCGCGGGCCGTCGGCGGCGACGGTGACGATCAGGGGCAGGTAGACGGCGTCGAAGCTCTCGTCCGGAAGGTCCAGGGCCTGCGCGTCCATCTTGCGGAGCTCGAAGTTCGGCATCCCCAGCTCCCCTTTGCGGGCGCGGGCGCGGCGGAGCATCCCGTCGCTGAGGTCGACTCCGAGGCCGCGCGCGTCTCGCGGCAGGTGCGGCAGGTCGAGCCCGCTCCCGACGCCGGCGAGGAGCAACCGACCTTCGGGCCGGAGCCCCAGGGCGGCGACGGCCTGCTCCCGGGCGCGGCCGGAGACGGGGGCGATGACCGCGTCGTAGAGCGGCCCCACCCGATCGTAGACCCTGAGGTTGGACTGCGCCGGCGGAGGAAGCTTGCTCATCTCTGTTGGCCGCCTTTCGGGGAGCGGAGGGTGAGGACGGAGACCTCGGGCCGGCAGTTCGCGCGGAGACGGGAGAGCACCGTGCCGAGCCCCCGGCTGGTGTAGGCGTACATCCCCCTGGTCTCGTACAGGCCGTCCCCGTACGGACGAGAGTGGCGCGGGTAGATCGGGGCGCCGAGGATCGGGAACCGCACCTGCCCGCCGTGAGAGTGTCCGGAGAGCTGCAGATCGAAGCGGCCGGTGGCGGCGCTCGAGAGGGCGAAGGCGGGCTCGTGCGCGAGGAGCACGGCGGCGCCTTCCCCGGGCAGGCCATCCAGAACGGCCCCGAGCCGGTCTCGGCCCATGTACAAGCTGTCCACACCGGCGACGTGGAGCGCGGAGGGGCCGCGCCGCACCGTACGCACCTCGTTCGCAAGCTCGACGATGCCGGCTCTGCGGAGGTGGGGGCGCACCCGCCCGGCGCCGGCCCGGTGGTCGTGGTTGCCGAGGACGGCCACGACGCCGTCGGGGGCGCGGAGACCCTCGAGGGGCTCGACGAGGAGCGGCGCCAGGGGGACGGTCGAGGAGAGGGGGGAGTACGTCACGAAGTCGCCGGTCGCGGCGACGAGGTCCGGCTTCTGCTCGTTCACGAGGCCGACGATCTCCGTCAGGCGCCCCGGGGTCATCCAGCGGTCCATGTGTACGTCGCTCATGTGCACGACCCGGTACCCGTCGAACTCGGGGGCGAGGCGCGGCAGGGTGAGCTCCAGCCGGCGGACCGCGACCCACTGGGGCTCGACGTAACGCGCGTAGAGGAAGGCACCCGCGAGGAGCGCCGCGCCGGCAGTTCGCAGGGAGAGGCGTAGAGGCGTCGTGCCTCCGGTAGGTTCGTTTCTCCTGCGTCGCATCCGGCTATTCTAGACCGGCGTTCTACGCGGCGCGGCATGGATGCGTGGGCGCGTAGTATGGGACCGTACTAAACTCTGGTCATGCTTACGACCGACCCGCGAGAGGCGCGGCCGCATCGCAACCACGGGCTCTTCTCGGATCACTACCTGGATGAAGCTCTACCGGACAGCCAGGACTGGCATGCCTTGCTCGGCGAAGCCACCGCCGTCATGCAGAAGGTCCGGGGCGTCTCTGAGAGTTACGCCCCCAAGACGGGCGAGAAGGAGGCTCAGACGGAGCACGCCTGGGTGCGGCCCGTGCTGGAAGCCCTGGGGCACGACGCCTTCGAGGTGCAGCCGTCGCTCAAGGTCCCGGGGAGCACGCAGACGCCCGACTACGTGCTTTATCCGAGCGCCGCCGCTCGGGACGCGGCCGGCGGCAAGGTGCTCGACGAAGACGCGGTGCGAGCCGCCGGGGCTTACGCCGTCGGCGACGCGAAGCGCTGGGACCGTCCGCTGGACGTCGCGCTCAAGGAGGGCAAGGACCCCTTCGACAACAGGAACCCCTCGTACCAGATCTCCTTCTACATGCAACACTCGGGCGTCGAGTGGGGCATCCTGACCAACGGCAGGCTCTGGCGCCTGTACCACAGGGAGAGTGCCTACAAGCTCGACCGCTTCTACGAGGCGGACCTGCCCGCGCTCCTCGAAGGCAACGACCCGGAGGCGTTCCTGTACTTCTACGCCTTCTTCCGACGGGCGGCGTTCGACGAGGGCGCCCCGCTCTCGGCTAAAGAGGTATTGCGGGGGAGCGTCGAGTACTCGCTGGGCGTCGGCGACGCGCTGAAGGGCCAGGTCTACGAGGCCCTCAGGCATCTGGCGCAGGGCTTCCTGGATCACCCGCGCAACGGTCTCTCGACGGACGAGAAGACGCTCGCCGAGGTCCAGGACAACGCCCTGATCCTGCTGTACCGGCTGCTCTTCGTCCTCTACGCCGAGGCGCGCGACCTGTTGCCGGTGCGCGCCAACACCCAGTACCGCGAGTACTACGGCCTCTACGCGATCAAGCACGACGCAGCGAGCGGCATCGAGAGCGGGCGGCCGCTCCTGCCCGGGGGCGCGACCCTCTGGTACCGCCTCAAGGAGCTTTTCGGGATCATCGACGCGGGGAGCCCGCCGCTTGGGGTGGCGACGTTCAACGGCGGCCTCTTCGACCCCGAACGCCACCCGTTCCTGGAGTCGTGCGTCGTCGGCGACGCGCACCTCAGGGCGGCCGTGGACCGGCTCGCGCGCGTCGGGGGCAGGTTCGTGGACTACCGCGACCTCGCCGAGCGCCACCTCGGTACGATCTACGAGGGCCTGCTGGAGTACCACCTCGAAGGGATTCCGCCCGAGGACGGCTGGACGGTCGCCCTGGTGAACGAGAGCGGCGAACGCAAGGCCACCGGCAGCTACTACACCCCCGACTACGTCGTGAAGTACATCGTCGAGGCGACGGTCGGCCCGGTGCTGGAGGAGGCGGTCGCGGGCGCGAAGGGCGACCGGGAGAAGGTAGAGGCCGTCCTCGCGCTCAACGTGCTGGACCCCGCGATGGGCAGCGGCCACTTTCTCGTCGAGGTCACCGAGTACATCGCCCGCTTCCTCGTGGAGCTCGGCGTCGCGCGGGATGGGGATGCCGGGGTGGACGCGGAGACGGACGCAGAGGCGGAGCTTCAGTTCTGGAAGCGGCGGGTGGCGCAGTCCTGCGTCTACGGGGTGGACCTGAACCCGCTGGCCGTGGAGCTCGCCAAGCTCAGCCTCTGGCTCGCGACGGTGGCGAGGGATCGCCCGCTCTCGTTCCTCGACCACCACCTCCGCTGCGGGAACTCCCTGGTGGGCGCCGACGTCTCGGTGCTCGCGCCCGTCGGGGGCAAGGGAGGCAGGAAGAAGGCGAAGAAGGTGGACGACGCCCAGCTCTCGATGCTGGAGGACGACGCCTTCCGGCGCAGCGTGAGCACGGCCGTCGGGAGCATGTGGCTTATCGAGGAGAGCCCGGCGGATACCGCCGAGGAGGTCAAGGAGCAGGAGAAGCTCTACGCGCGCCTCCGCGAGAGCCTGACGCGCCGCTACGCCCGCCTCGCCGACCTCTCGACCGCGACCTCCTTCGGCGTCGAGGTGGACGGCTCGATGTGGCGCCCGCTCGCCGACTACGCCTCCGGCCGAGTCGCCTACGCCCCGCCGCGCTTCGACGAGTGGCTCGACGCGGCCGGGAGCGCGGCGCGCGAGCGGCGCTTCTTCCACTGGGAGCTGGAGTTCCCCGAGGTCTTCTTCGACCGGCAGGGACGACCCCTGGGGGAAGGCGCGGGCTTCGACGCCGTCGTCGGGAACCCGCCCTACGTGCGCCAGGAGGCGCTAGGGCCCTTCAAGCCGTACCTCGCCCGGGCCTACCCGGAGACCTACCACGGGGTCGCGGACCTGTACGTGTACTTCTACGAGCAGGGCTTGAGGCGGCTGCGCGTGGGGGGCCGGATGTCCTACATCGTCACCAACAAGTGGCTCAGGGCGGGCTACGGCGAGCCCCTGCGGGGGTTCTTCTCCCGGAGCGGCGCCCTGGAGGAGATCGTGGACTTCGGACACGCCCCGATCTTCCCGGACGCCGACGTCTTCCCGTGCATCGTCGTCCTGAAGAGGCAAGCAGCAGGGGATGGCAGCGCGGAGGAGACGGCGCGGGTGGTCGAGTTCCCCCGCGAGGCGCTGAACAAGGTAGACCTCGCCACCTACGTCGAGGAGCATGCCCACCGCGTGCCGAAGAAGCGCTTCGGCAGCTCCGCCTGGAGCCTCGAAGCCTCCGCCGTCAGCGACCTGATGGAGAAGATCCGGGAGAGGGGCATCCCCCTCGCCGAGTACGCCGGGGTGAAGCCGTATCGAGGGGTCCTAACCGGCCTCAACGAGGCGTTCCTGATCGACACGGCGACGAAGGACAGGCTCGTGCGGGAGGACCCGCGCTCGGCGGAGGTCATCAAGCCGTACCTGCGCGGCCAGGACATAAAGCGCTGGTCGCCCGAGTGGCGGGGTCTGTGGATCGTCGTCCTCAAATCGAGCGGAGACCACGCCTGGCCGTGGAGCGGTACCGATAACGCCGAAGAAGTCTTCCAGAGAACTTACCCCGCGCTCCACTCTCATATGAAGCCGTTGGAGGAGAAGCTCCGCAAGCGCAAGGACAAGGGACGCTACTGGTGGGAGCTCAGGTCCTGCGCCTACTACGACGCTTTCGAGAGGCCGAAGATTATGTACCAGGAGATCCAATTCCACTCGCAGTACGGCCTGGATACTAGCGGCTTGCTGACCAACAACAAGGGCTTCTTCCTATCCTCGAACAACCTTTGGATTCCGGCCGTGCTCAACTCGCCGCTCATGTGGTGGCATAACTGGCGACATTTGCCTCACATGAAAGACGAGGCGTTGAGCCCAGTAGGTGTGCTTATGGAAAAGCTTCCTATTGCCTCGCCCACGGATAAAACGCGGGCGGAGGCTGAGGACGCAGTGGGGCGTCTGGTCTCTATTACGCGCTCGGAGCAGGAGGCGCGGCGCGACTTGCTGGACTGGTTGCGGGTCGAGTACGGGGTGGAGAAGCCGGGCGGGAAGCTGGAGGACTACGCTCGCCTAGAACCCGACGCCTTCGTCGCGGAGGTCCGCAAGCGCCGACCGAAGAGCGAAGGTCCCCTAACCCCGGCCAGGCTGAAGGCCTTGCGCGCCGGTTACGAGGAGACCGCCGAGCCGGTGAGGGAGGGACGCACTGAGGCCGCACGGCTGGAGGCCCGCCTCTCGGAGCTCGTCAACGCCGCCTACGGCCTCACCACCGAGGAGGTGGACCTGTTGTGGTCCACGGCTCCTCCGAGGATGCCGCGCTTCTAGTGTTGGGAGGTAGATTAGACACACCCATCTACCACTTCACGCACGCGAAGAACCTCCCCGCGATTCTGCCCGCAGGCCGCCTTCGTTGCAAAGCCCGACTCCCGAACGGCGACCAGTTGGTGAACGTCTCTCACGATAACATCCAGGAGAGGCGTCGGAACAAGCAGGTCGATTGCGAGCCCGGAAGCATACTACACGACTATGTACCCTTCTACTTTGCCACCCGCTCGCCGATGATGTATGTGATCTCTAAGGGCGGAGTAGAGGGCTACGACAGCAATACCATGCCTTTGATCTACCTGGTCTCCAGCGTTCGGCGCGTTCAGGAAGAAGCCTTGAAGTTCGTATTCTCTGACGGACACCCAGTCGTCAAACTATCGCGGTTCTACAACAATCTGAATGATTTAGACAAGGTCGACTGGCAGGTAATGGGCTCAACCATGTGGACCGATACCGAGGCATACCCCGACAGGAGGCGCCGTCGGCAGGCCGAGTTCCTGGTACATGATTCCTTCCCATGGAGCGCGGTAGAGTTTCTAGCTGTCAGGCACACGGAGGTCAAGCGTAGGCTGGACGACCATCTAGCCAGGGAGTGGCCCGACCTTGCAAGGCCCGTCAGAGTGGCCCCTGGCTGGTACTACCCGTCAGGGTAGCTCTGGTGTAGCCGAGGCCCCTAGCTTCTGTATAATGACATTGTGTTGCGTAAAGAAACAATGGGTAGCGACGAGGGCATGATCGAGTATCGCCGCGACAACCTGCTGGAGGCCGACGCGGAGGCCCTGGTCAATACGGTGAACACCGTGGGGGTCATGGGCAAGGGAATAGCCTTGCAGTTCAAAAAGAAGTTTAAAGAGAACTTCAAGGCTTACGAACGAGCTTACAAGAGGGGCGAGGTCGAGATCGGCAAGATGTTCACATTTCCTATGAACAGGCTGACCAACCCGCGCTACATCATCAATTTCCCGACCAAGCAGCACTGGCGAGAGAAATCGCGCTTGGAGTACGTGCGTGAGGGGCTCGATGACCTGCTGCGCGAGATAAAGCGCTTGGACATAAGCTCTGTAGCCATTCCTCCCCTGGGTTGCGGCAACGGCGGGCTCGATTGGGAGACCGAGGTGCGCCCGCTGATCCAGGAAGCCTTCGCCCACGCGCCAGGGGTTCGCGCGTACGTATACGAGCCTTCCGTCACGTCCGGTCCCGTCGCTATCAGCACGGAAGGGCCTAAGCCAGATCTCACCCCGGCACGGGCCGTCATGTTGGATCTGATCGCGGCTTACAAGGCTTCCCACTATACGGTGGGGCGGCTCGTGGCCCAGAAGCTGGCCTACTTTGCACAGGTAGCGGGCGAAGATTCCCTGAGCCTTGAATTCAAGACGGGTAAGTTTGGTCCCTACGCAGACGAGCTCAGGTTCCTGCTTCAGACGCTGGAAGGGCATTACATAACCGGTCTCGGCGGTATGAGCGGCAGGTCCGAGATCGAGTTGCTACCCGGGGCGGAGCGGGAGGCAGAGGATTACCTGCGGGATCATCCCGATACTGAGGGTCACTTGGAGAGGGTCGCAGCGCTTATAGAGGGTTTCGAGACCCCTTACGGTATGGAGCTTCTAGCGACTGTTCATTGGGCGGTCGCACATAAAGGCGCTACGACGTTTGAGGAGGCCTTGCGAATAGTGCAAGACTGGAGCCCCCGCAAGGGCGACCTGTTTGGCGAGGAACACGTTGCTGTCGCGTGGGAGCACCTCGAAGAAGCGGGCTGGATGCCCACACGCTCGGTTGTCCGTTAGCAGAGCAAACGGCACTCTACGGGGTTTCTAAAGTCGGTTCGCCGAGCCTCAAATCTCGTTTACAGATGCAACGGAGCGACCACTTGCTCTAACGTCCTACCTGCTCTATCCAATATCAGTGGGACAACGGTCTTTAAGAGAGGCCGCGAGGAGAAGGGCCCACCCGAGCGGGCCCTTCTCCTTAGATGTAGGGGTGCCGCCTAGAGGGCCTCCTTGAAGGCGTTGCCCGCGCTGAACGCGGGGACTTGCTCGCCGGGATCTGCATCTTCTTCCCGGTCTGCGGGTTTCTCCCCTCCCGGGCCTTGCGCTCCTGCACGTAGAACTTGCCGAAGCCCGTGATCTGGACCTCTCCGCCTCCCTTGAGCGTCTCGGTGATTATCTCCTCGAACGCCTCGAAGTGCCTCTGGGCCTCGGCCTTGGGCGCATCGGTCCGCTCGGCGAGCTTCTCGATCAACTCCGTCTTGTTCACGCCTCTCCTCTCGCTCGTCGTGCCCCGCTCTCGCGGGACCCTGCTCTCACGTCCCTACACTTGTACCGGACGGAGCGGCGTCTCCAAACCCTCGATTCGGTTCGAGGCAGCATTTCGGGACGAGACCCACGCGGACGCCGGCTCGAAGCACGGGGGTCGCCGGGCGGGGAATCGAAGGGTCGGCTCCAGCGTGCGTGCCGTATCGGGCCGCGAGGCCCGTGGCCTCAGGACGTGCCCTCGGGGTTCGCCGCCAGGAGACGCACGACGAGGTGCAGCCTCTCGACCTCGCGGCGGGCGTGGCCGTGGTCCAGCTCGGCGCGGTCCCTCGCCTCCTTCAGGGCGCGGTGCTCGTCGGTGTCGAGCATCCCTTCGAGGTAGAGGTTCGCGGTGCGCTCGTTCTTCGCCTCCAGCAGGGCCTCGGCGTTGTCCACGCGCACCCTGCGTACGTACTCGGAGAGCTCGCGATCCGCCTCTGCCAGTCCTTCGGATGCGGCGGAGAGCTTCGTGTACGCCTCGTTTATCTCCCGCATCAGCCCCTCGGTCATGTCCTGTTCCTCTCCGGATTCGATGTCCTCTCCCCTGGAACCTTCTACAAAGAACGTCCTTTCTGCAACCGCGTCTCTATGCCACAATTAACTCATGGGGCGCCGAGACCGGTGCGGGCGCCCGGGGTTTGGGGAAGGGAGCGATATGTCCAACAGGTTGATGGTCCTGGCGGCGCTGCTGGGCGTGGTCCTCGTGGCCATCGGGGTCTCAGCGGCGTTCGCGCAGGAGGGGCAACAGTACCCGCGACAGTACTCCGGGGAAGAGGTCGTCGTCACGGGGGTGGTCGAGGACTTCGGTACGGCGGTGGAGGGCGCGACGCAGTACGGCCTGCGCGACGAGGCGACGAGCGGAGTGTACTACCTCGCCGGCGACTTCGATTTCGCGGCGCTGCTGGGGCAACGGGTCACCGCCTACGGCACGACGGAGGTCGTGATCAGGTCCGTCGTGCTCAACGTGAGCAAGATCGAGCCCGCGGGCGGGTGCGACGCCCCGAACGCCAGCCCCGAGTTGTGCCCGCCGAATACGGTCACGGCGACCTTCGCGCTGGCGGTCGAGTGCGAGCCCCCGGCGGAGACCGGGTTCTCCGCGAGCGTCGGCGAGGCACCGTCGGCGGTCGGGGCGCTCCTGGACGGGGACGGCGACGGGGTGTTCACCACGAGCCTGCCGGTGGAACGGGGCACGGTGCAGGGCGCCCGCATAGACCGGCTCGACCCGATAAGCGACGAGCCCCAGGCCCCGCTCGTGGCGACCACCATCGAGGACTTCGGGCCCGTCCTCTTCGACGAGGACAAGACCTTCGAGGCCAGCATCTCCTTCTGCGACGGGGACGGCGGCTCCGGCGGGGGTCCGGGGACCCTCCCGGCCACGGGCGGCGTCTCGCCGATCGCGGTCCTCGCCGGCGCGCTGCTCCTCGCCGGAGGCTTGCTGGCCCGCAGGATCTCCCGCTAGCGATATCCCACCTCGCGGCTAGGGGCCCGGGTACTCTCCCGGGCCCCTCGGCCGGCTGGATCTCCGTCGGGAGCTCCTCAGTGGCGCACCACCATGACCGGGCAGTGGGCGTGGCGGACGACGGAGTCGGAGACGCTGCCCATGAGGGCGCGCCTGAGGCCGCCGAGGCCGCGGCTGCCCATGACGATCAGGCCGGCCCCGATCTCGTCGGCCAGGTGCACGATAGCCTGGTCCCGCCGCTCGTCGGTCTTGAGGTGGGCCTCCGCCACGCGCCCCCCGGCCCTCTCTACCTTCTCGACCTGCTCGTCGAGGATGTGCTGGGCGTCCTGCCTGACCGCCCGCATCGCCTCCTCGTAGGTCTCGTAGTGGAAGCTGCCCTCGTGCGTCGCGTACACCGGGTCGGGGGCACCCGGTGCGGCGGTGATGAGGTGGAGCTCGGAGTCGGTGCTGTTGGCCAGGTCTACCGCCGTCGTGAGCGCCAGCTCCGCATCGGCGGAGCCGTCGGTTGCTAGCAGGATCTTTGCCGGAAAGATGCTCATCCCTGACCTCCCGTCTCGCCGGTTTTTGCTGTGCCTATTGTATCATTTAGCCTGCAACCGGTCGACGGACAGGGAAGCAGGATCGGCGCCTCTTCGGCTTCTTTGTGGTGAATTCGAACGGTGCCATAAGTAGGTTCTTGTTCCCTACTCAACCTACAAGCAGCTCGAAGGAGACGAAGACGTCGAGCTTCTGGGCTGGCGCTCCGCAGAGGAGGCGCAGGAGATCATCGCCCGGTGCGCGCGCTAAAGCGCCGGGCGCTCCGTTCTGGACGCCTCCACGCCTTGCGGTATGCTGGTCTCGTGCATCCTCGCGGCTTCGGCAACGCGACGTCGCCTGCGGGCTCCAGGCCGTTGCGGCGGGGGTCGTAGGGACGGTAGAAGGAGGTTTTGGTGGGCTCGGGGTACAGCGGTACGGCGACGAGGCCGGTCCCTTATCTGCGCGGGACCTTCCCGTTCGGCTGCGCAAGGGAGATGCGCGCCGACCCGCTCGGCCTGCTGCTCAGGGCGCGGGCGGACCTCGGAGACCTCGTCAAGATGCACCTCGGGCCCTACCCCATCTACATGCTCTTCCGTCCGGAGCACGTCGAGCACGTGCTCCAGAAGAACCCCGCAAACTACCTCAAGGACGGCTACGAGCACCTCGAACCGATGGTTGGGCACGGCCTCATCTCCAGCGAGGGGGAGCTGTGGCGCAGGCAGCGGCGCCTGATCCAGCCGGCCTTCCACAAGAAGCGCCTCGACGGGATGGCCCGCACCATGACGGACGCGACGGAGGCCACGCTCGACCGCTGGCGCGAACGCTTGAGGGCGGGGGACGACGTTCTGGACGCCAACGCGGAGATGTCGCGGCTGACGCTGGAGATCGTGGGCCGCGCGCTCTTCGGCTCCGCCCTCGGCGGGGAGGCGAGCAGGGGCGAGGAGGCCCTCTCGCTGGTGTTCCGCCTCGGCTTCGACAGGGCGGGCAGGTTCCTCCAGATCCCCTTCGGCGTCCCCACCCCCAAGAACCTGCGCTACCGCAGGGGCATCCGCGACATGGACGAGATCGTGCGCTCGATGCTCGAAGCCCGCCGCGACGCCGGCCCCTCGAACGGCGAAGACCCGATGGGCGGCGACCTGCTCGACATGCTCCTCGCGGCCCACGAGACGGGGAACGGAGAGGGCATCTCCGAGAAGCAGCTCAGGGACGAGGTGCTGACGATCATGGGCGCCGGCTACGAGACGACGGCCCGCACCCTCTGCTGGACGTTCTACCTCCTCGACCGCCACCCGGAGGCCGCCCGAGGGCTCCGCGACGAGCTCGGACATATCCTCGGCGGGCGCACGCCGACCGTCGAGGACCTGCCCCGACTCCCCTACACCAGGATGGTCCTCCAGGAGTCCATGCGCCTCTTCCCGCCGGTCTGGGGCCTCTCCCGACGCCTCAAGGAGACCGACCGGGTCGACGGGGCCCGCATCCCGAGGGGCAACCGCGTGATCATCAGCGCCTACGTCACCCACCGACACCCCGACCTGTGGCCCGAGCCGGAGCGGTTCGACCCGGAGCGCTTTCGCGACGCCACCCTCATGGACCGCCCGCCGCGCGACATGCCGCGCTACGCCTACTTCCCGTTCAGCGGCGGCCCCCGCGGGTGCGTGGGCGTCAACTTCGCCGCCATGGAGGCCGCGCTGGTGCTCGCCACGGTCGCCCAGTCCTTCACGCTCTCCGTGGCCCCCGGCCACCACATAAAGCCCGAACCCAGCTTCACCCTGAGGCCCAGCAACGGCCTGCCGGTGAAGCTGCACGAGATAGCGTAGGCGCCGAAAGAGCGTACGGCACCCCTTCCGCCAACGGCCCGGGCGGAGCCCCGGCACCACGCGCACCCGGTGACCACCATCACCGCCGCCTTGTCCGACCGTGATACACTATGATTATGTTTGTTACAAATAGCCTGGATTGTAACATTTTCGTGTAGCAAGCGGAGGGGCGGGAGTTGCAAGCGCTCTGCGGCGTCGAGGTTCTGGTCAGGGGGTAGGGTCTTGCGGGGTTCGTTGGGTTTGGAGGAGCGGTTGGACGCGCAGCCCGTGGGGCCGGGGCACCGGCGGGTGACGCTGCTCTCGGGGCTCGGGTGGATGTTCGACGCGATGGACATCGGGTTGCTCTCGTTCGTGCTGGTGGCGCTGGCGAGCGAGTGGGGGCTCTCGCAGGGGCAGGTGGGGGCGGCGATCAGCGTCGGGTTGTTCGGGATGTTCGTCGGGGCGGCGGCGTCCGGGGTGCTCGCCGACAGGTACGGTCGGCGGGCCGTCCTGATCTCGACGCTCCTCGTGTATTCGGTGGCGACGGGGCTCACGGCGCTCGCCTGGGGTACGGGGTGTTGCTCCTCCTGCGGTTCGTGACGGGGCTCGGGCTCGGGGGGGAGCTGCCCGTGGCGAGCACGCTCGTCGCCGAGGTGGCGCCGGCCAAGAAGAGGGGCCGGATGCTCGTGCTCCTGGAGAGTTTCTGGGCGTACGGCTGGATCCTGGCCGCCGTGATCGGCTACCTCGTGATCCCGGAGTACGGATGGCGGGTGGCCTTCCTTATCGGCGCCCTGCCCGCCCTCTACGCCCTCGTCCTCAGGCGCCGCCTCCCGGAATCTCCCCGCTATCTTCTCCGCAAGGGCCGCCACGCCGAGGCGCGGGAGGCCGCGGCGTCCTTGGGCGTCGAGTACGACGGGACGGACGAGGACCGGCGCGACGTCGCGCCCTCCGGGGGCGGCACGGGGCTCGGGCTCCTGTGGTCGGCGCCTTACGCCCGGCGGACGGCGATGCTGTGGGTCTTGTGGTTCGGGATGGTCTTCTCGTACTACGGCATCTTCACCTGGCTGCCGCAGATTCTCGCCACCTCCGCCGGCTACGGGCTCGTGCGGTCCTTCGAGTTCGTGCTGCTCATAACGCTCGCCCAGATCCCCGGCTACTTTAGTGCCGCGTACTTCGTCGAGCGGTGGGGCCGCAAGGCCACGCTGGTTACCTACCTGCTCGGGAGCGCCGCGGCGGCCCTCGCCTTCGGCCTCCGGGGCCTCGGGGCGGACGCGGCGCCCGTCGAGCTCGTGCTGTGGGGCTCGCTCGTCTCGTTCTTCAACCTCGGGGCGTGGGGGTGCTCTACGGGTACACCCCGAGCTCTACCCTACGGCCGCGCGCGGCTCGGGGGCGGGCTGGGCGGCCGGGGTCGGCCGTATCGGCGGGATCGTAGGTCCGTACCTCGTCGGCCTCATGCTAGGCGGCGGGACGTTCGGGCCCGGGGCCGTCTTCGTCGTCTTCGCCGCCGTCCTGCTCGTCATCGCCCTCGACGTGCTGGTCCTCGGCGAGGAGACGATGGGGCGGACCCTCGACGAGATCTCCGGGGAGGCGAGAGCCGGGGCTTCTTAGGCGAGGGTCACTCGACCCCGGCCTGGGAGAGGCGCCAAGCGGCGTTTACGAGGCCGACGTGCGAGAAGGCCTGGGGGAAGTTGCCCCGCAGCTCTCCGGTCCGCGCGTCGGCCTGCTCGGCGAGGAGCCCGAGGTCGTTGGCGCGGGCGCCGGTCCTCTCGAAGAGCTCGACGGCGTCTTCGATCCTCCCGGAGCGGGCGAGGCACTCGACGAGCCAGTACGTGCAGAGGAGGAAGCCGTTCGGGTCCCCGGCCCAGCGGTGGACGAGGCCGTCGGGGGCGAGCTCGTCCTGTATCTTGCGGATCGTGGCCTCCATGCGCTCGTCCTCGGCGGGCAGGAAGCCGACCAGCGGCATCAGGAGGACGGAGGCGTCGAGCCGCTCGGAGCCGAAGGCGCCCGTGTAGGCGCCCGCCCCCTCGTTCCAGCCCTCCTCCAGGATGGCCCGGCGGACCTCCTCGCGGGCCCCCTTCCAGCGGCTCACATCCGCCTCTTCCCCGAGGCGCGGGGCGAGTTTTACGGCCCGGTCCAGGGCCACCCAGCACATGAGCTTCGAGGAGAGGTAGTGGCGCTGTGCGTCCCGCGCCTCCCACATCCCCGAGTCCGGCTCCCGCCAGCCCCCGGCGGCCCCGTCGGCGAGGACGCGGAGCAGGCGGGCCGTCGCGGGGTCGAACTCCTCGCCGAGCCCGTCCCGCAGGAGGTAGGCGGCGTCTAGTACCTCCCCGTAGACGTCGAGCTGGCTCTGGGACCAGGCATCGTTGCCGACCCGCACGGGCCCACTGCCCCGGAAGCCCTCCAGATGCCCGAGGAGGTGCTCGGTCAGGTCGCGCTCCCCCTCGACGCCGTACATGATCTGGAGCTGCCCGCTCGGGCAGCCGCCGCCGGCGCGGTCTATCCAGTAGAAGAACCACTCGGCCTCGTCAGGGCACGCCGCGACCCACAGCGCCCTCAGGACGAGGCTCAGGTCGCGCAGCCAGGCGTAGCGGTAGTCCCAGTTGTCCTCGCCGCCCTCCACCGCCGGCAGCGAGGTGGTCGGGGCGGCGACGATGCCCCCGCTCGGGACGTACGTCAGCGCCTGAAGGACGAGGGCGCTCCGGTGTACCTCGCTTTTGTACGGCCCCTCGTAGCCCTTGTGCATCCCGGACCACGAGGCCCATCCCTCCCGGGCGTTCTCGAGCGCGGCCCCGACGTCGGGCGCGGGCGGCTCCCCGATCCGTCCGGCCGCCCTCCCGTACGCGAGGGCGAAGTCCACGCTCTCCCCGGCCCGCACGACGAAGCGTCCCCCGGCCTCCGTCCCGGCGACGTCGAGCGGACGCCCGGCGAAGAGGTGCAGCTCCGTCGGTCCGGCGCGGGCTACGATCCTCGTACCCCCATCCGGAGCCCGCAGGAGCGGCCGCGTCAGGCCGTACTCCAGGCGCGGCACGAACTCGACCTCCACCTCGACCTCGCCCTCCAGGCCCTCGATCCGGCGCAGGAGGACGTGCGGGGAACGACGCCCGATCTCGTGCCCCCGCGCCCCCTCCTCCAGCGCCAGCGCGTCGGTGAGGGCGGCCCTCCCTCCCCCGGCGCTGAACTCGGTGCGCAGCACCATCCCGTCTTCGAGGTAGGCGCGCTCGGACTCGAAGGCCCCCGTGGGACGGATGGACCAGTGTCCGCCCCCCTCGTCGAGGAGGCGGGCGAAGACGGAGGGGGCGTCGAAGCGGGGCGGGCAGTACCAGTCCACCGAGCCGTCCCTGCCGACGAGCGCCGCCGTCTGGCAGTCGGAGAGGAGGCCGTAATCCCCTACGGAACGGTCGCGGTCCAACCGTCCCGCCTAGCCGCTTCTGAGGGCGCGGAGGGCGGCGCGGGCCTCGGGGAGGACGAGCGGGACCGTCGCGAAGGTCGCGCCTGCGGCGACCAGGCAGTAGGAGCAGAGGGCGCGGTGTTTGGTGATCTGGTCGACCGTCAGCTTGCCGGCCTGCAGCGCGTCGAAGGCGACCTTGGCGGCGAGGGCGAGCGGGATGAGGGGGTGCTCCTCCGCCCGGTCCCGGCCGCCCATCGCGGCGAGGCCTAGAGTTGCCGCGTAGCTGCCGAGCCCGATGGGGCCGTCGGGCGTCTGGAACAGGGCGTAGGCCTCCTCCGAGGCATCGACCTTGTCGGAGTCGAAGACGGAGAGGGGCGGGTCGGGCAGGTGCTTTATCACGCCGAGCTGGTACAGCGAGATCACGCCCATCGATCCCGCCGCCACGAGCGCGAGGCGCGCTATCTTCCGCCGGCGCTCCAGATATTCCCCGGAGCCCCTGCGCAACTGCTCGCTGAGCTCCTCCGGTCTCAAGCCTTCCTCCTCGCCGCGGCGAGCGCCGCGCCCGCGAGGCCGGCACCGGCAAGGGCCAGCCACCGGCGGTTCTTTGTGGCCCAGAGCTGCGGGCTGCTGCCGTACGCCTCGTCGTCGAAGACACCGTGTGCGCCGTGGTCGCCGGGGACCGGCTCGTAGAGGTTGTCGGGGCGGTCGGGGCCGACGGGGTCTCCGGTCTGCTGCCCGTCGTAGCCCGTGAGGGCGAGGTAGAGGTCCGCCGCCCACGGCGCCACCTTGTTGCCGAGGATCGTCATGACGGAGGACGCGCCCACGTAGACCTCGCGCCGGCGCTGGTGCGCGGCCCAGAAGATCGCCTCGGCGGCGACCTCGGGCTGGTAGATCGGGGGTACCGGCTGCGGATGGTAGGGGAGCTTCGTCCTCGACCACCCGAACTGCGGGGTGTTCAGCGCCGGAAGCTGCACCATGGTGACGTGCACCCCGCTCCCGTCGTGCTTGAGCTCGGCGCGCAGGGAGTCCGTGAAGCCCCTGATGGCGAACTTCGCCCCGCAGTACGAGGACTGCAGCGGGATGGCCCGGTACGAGAGGGCCGAGCCGACCTGGACGATCGTGCCGCGGTCGCGCGGCAGCATCCTCTTGAGGGCCGCCATCGTCCCGTATGCGTAGCCGAGGTACGTCACCTCCGTGGCCCTTCGGAACTCCTCGGCCGTGAGGTCCTTGAAGGGAGCGAAGACCACCGTCATCGCGTTGTTGACCCAGACGTCTATGGGCCCGAGCTCCTCCTCGACGCGCGCCGCCGCTCTCTCCACGGCCCCGGCGTCGGCGACGTCCACGGGCAGGACGAGGGCCCGTCCGCCCAGGGACTCCACCTCCTCCCTGGCGCCCTCCAGACCGTCCGTGCCGCGCGCGAGCAGGGCGACGCTCGCGCCGCGCTCGGCGAAGGCCCGCACGGTCGCGCGCCCGACCCCGGCCGAGGCCCCGGTGACGACGACTACCTCGCTGGGCACGGTCGGTCCCCTACGCCCTGTTCTTGAGGGCTTTGTACGACTGGTGGAGGTGATCCGAGAGGGTCACGACGGCGAAGATGCTCGCGATGAGGCGCGTAACGGCCGGGGAGAAGACCAGGCCGTAGGTGAAGAAGGAGGCGATCCACTGCCCCATGCAGAACTTGCAGGTGACGAGCTCGCCGATCGAGCGCCGGAAGCCCGTGCCCCGGGGCTCCTCGTCGACGCTCTTCGGGCTCTCCTTCTCCTGGAGCTCGGTGAACGGGGCGCGGATAAAGCTGGTCACGGCGTCGTTGGCGATCAGGTCGCTCAGCTTGTGCGTCGCGACCCCGAGCAGCACGATGTCTCTCGTCCCCACGCCCCGTTCCGGCAACCGCCGCCCCGTGCCCTTCGTAAGCAGCACGAAGACCGCGAAGATCAGGTTGAAGACGCCCGCGAGGACGGTGTAGGACTGCAGGGGCTGCTCCCCGTTGTCGTAGCCCTCGAAGACACCGTGCCGCGCCTGCCCGTCGCGCGTGCCGTCGGTGACCCCCTGCTGCGTCTGCTCGTCGCTCATCTAAGCACCTTCCTACCCATTACGAAGCGGGCTCGTGGGCCCGAACCGGATTCTTCAGGAAACAGCAAAATACCCTCAGCAGGCCATTCTAATCTCGCGGGCGTGGACGGAATGCTCTCGCCGAGTCCCGGCGCGCACGGGGCCACGCCGCGTGCATATTTCGGGCCAGTTTGCGGGCGTGGAGCACCGGGCAAGTGCTGCATACGCCGGGCAGCCCGACGAGAGAGGGCCCGCGAACACCGGTGGATCTTCGCAGACGAAAGGGAGAGGAAGATGTCAGACCAGTTTACGCAGCAGGACCCGAGGACGCAGTACCAGCAGCCGCAGTACCCCGAGCAGGACCAGATGGACAGGCACCCCGGCACCGAGGGGGAGATGCAGCCCAGGCCCGACCACGGCGAGGAGACCTACCGCGGCACCGGCAGGCTCACCGGCAAGAAGGCGATCATCACCGGCGGCGACTCCGGGATCGGCAAGGCCGTGGCGCTCGCGTTCGCCCGCGAGGGGGCGGACGTCCTGATCTCCTACCTCTCTGAGGAGGAGGTGGACGCCCAGGAGACGGTCGAGATCGTCGAGGCGGCGGGCAGAAAAGCCGTGAAGATGCCCGGCGACATCCAGGACGAGGCCCAGTGCCAGGCCATAATCCAGAAGGCCGTCGACGAGTTCGGGGGATCGACGTCCTCGTCAACAACGCCGCCCACCAGATGACCGTCAGCGGCATCTCCGACATCTCCACCGAGCTTCTGGACCGCACCTTCAAGACCAACATCTACGCCATGTTCTGGCTCACGAAGGCGGCGATTCCGCACATGAGGCCGGGCGGCAGCATAATCAACACGTGCTCCATCCAGGCCTACCAGCCCTCGCCGACCCTCCTCCCATACGCCTCGACGAAGGGCGCGATCATCTCGTTCACCAAGGGTCTGGCGATGGAGGTCGCGCAGTACGGGCTCAGGGCCAACTCCGTCGCCCCCGGCCCGGTGTGGACCCCGATCATCCCGGCCTCCATGCCCGGCGAGACGGTCTCCCAATTCGGCGGCACGAACCCCATGGGCCGCCCCGCACAGCCCGCCGAGCTCGCACCCCCCTTCGTCTTCCTCGCCTCCCAGGAGTCCAGCTACGTCAACGGCGAGACCCTGGGCGTCACGGGCGGTCAGCCGCTCCCGTAGAGCAACCTCGACCTGGATCAGCACGGACCGGGCCCCGCGTCGAAGTACGACGCGGGGCCCGGTCCGTACCGCCGCTTGCGGCGGAGATCGTGCGTGTTCCCTTCTGTGCAACGCGCGGCTAGGCCCACTCCACGAGCAAGCTTCGCCGCGCTCGTTCGTCGCTTAATTCAGGAGCGCGGCGGGGTCGGTGTAGGAGAAGCCAAAGGCTTCCGCGACCGGCCTGGAGACCAGGTCTCCGCGAAGGGTGGAGAGTCCCCTGGCCAGCGCCTCGTCGCTCCTCGCGGCCCCCTCGATCCCGTGGTCGGCGATCTTCAGGAGGTACGGCAGCGTCGCGCTCGTCAGGGCGAGCGTAGACGTCCTCGCCACCGCCCCGGGGATGTTCGCCACGCAGTAGTGCACCACCCCCTCCTCCACGTACGTGGGCTCCGAGTGCGTCGTCGGCCTGCTCGTCTCGATGCACCCTCCCTGGTCGATGGCGATGTCCGCCACCACGCTCCCCGGCTTCATGCTCGCCACCATCTCGCGCGAGACGAGCTTGGGGGCCTTCGCCCCGGCGACGAGGACGGCGCCGATCACGACGTCGGACTCTGCGACGTAGGAGGCCGTCCTCGCCCTGTTGGGGATCACCAGGTCCACGCGGCCTTCGAAGATGTCCGAGAGGTACGCCAGCCTCTTCGGGTTTATGTCCAGGACGCGCACGATCGCCCTCATCCCCACCGCGATCTTCGCCGCCTCGGTACCCGAGATCCCGCCGCCGATGATGGTGACCTTCGCCGCGGGCGTCCCCGGCACCCCGCCCAGGAGCAGCCCCGCCCCGCCCTGAGGGCTCTCGAGGTGATGGGCTGCGGCCTGCACCGCCATCCTGCCGGCGACCTCGCTCATGGGGGTCAGGAGCGGCAGCGAGCCGTCGGGCGTCTCGACCGTCTCGTAGGCTATGGAGTTCACCCCACGCTCCAGGAGGAACTCGGTGAGCCCCTTGTCGGCGGCGAGGTGCAGGTACGTGAAGAGCTCCTGCCCCTCGCGGAAGCGGTCGTACTCCTCGGGGACGGGTTCCTTGACCTTGACTATGAGGTCGGCCGAGGAGAAGACCTCGTCGGGGCCGTCGACGAGGCGCGCCCCGGCGGCCTCGTACTCCTCGTCGGGGAAGCCGGCGTTTCGGCCCGCGCCCCGCTCGACGAGGACCTCGTGGCCGTGGTGGACGAGCTCGGCCGCGCCGTCGGGCTGCATCGAGACGCGTCCCTCCATGTTCTTGATCTCTTTCGGTACGCCTACCACTCTGCTCATTTCGGTTCCTCCTCCGTACCGGTGACCGGTACCTTCTCAGGCCTCCAGGTTGGTCATGATGTGCTTGATGCGAGTGTAGTCCTCCAGGCCGTACATCGAGAGGTCCTTGCCGTGGCCGGAGTGCTTGAAGCCGCCGTGGGGCATCTCGGCGACGAGGGGGATGTGCGTGTTGATCCAGACGCACCCGAAGTCGAGGCGGCGGCTGACGCGCATCGCGCGGCCGTGGTCGCGGGTGAAGACCGATGAGGCGAGACCGTACTGCACGCCGTTCGCCCACCTCACCGCCTCGTCCTCGTCGGAGAAGCGCTGGACGGTAATGACGGGGCCGAAGATCTCGTTCTGCGACGCCTCGTCGTCCTGCTCCAGGCCCGAGACGATGGTCGGCTCGTAGAAGTAGCCACGTTCCCCGACCCTGTGCCCGCCGGCGACCACCTCGGCGTGGTCCGGGAGCCGCTCGACCATGCCGGAGACGTGGCGCATCTGGTTGGCGTTGTTCAGGGGGCCGTAGAGGGCGTCCTCGTCGTCGGGAGCGCCAGTCTTCGTCCCCCTCGCCTGCTCGGCGAGCGCGGCGACGAAGTCGTCGTGCAGGCGCGGCGCCACGAGCACGCGGGTGGCGGCGGTGCAGTCCTGACCGGCGTTGAAGAACCCGCCGACGGAGATCGCCTCGGCCGCAAGCTCCAGGTCGGCGTCGTCGAAGACGATCACCGGCGCCTTGCCGCCGAGCTCGAGGTGGGTCCTCTTGAGGTCCCTGGCGGCGGCGCTCGCGACCTCCATCCCGGCGCGGACGGAGCCCGTGATCGAGACCATCTGCGGCGTCGGGTGCTCGACGAGGGCGCGCCCGGTCTCCCGGTCGCCGCAGACCACGTTGAAGACCCCGGCCGGCAGGAACTCCGAGGCGATCTCCGCGAGCATCACGGTCGAGACCGGCGTGGTGTCCGAGGGCTTGAGGACCACGGTGTTGCCGGCGGCGATGGCGGGGGCGAACTTCCAGACGGCCATCATCATCGGGTAGTTCCACGGCGTCACCTGGGCGCACACCCCGACGGGCTCGCGGCGGATAAACGAGGTCATCCCGGCCATGTACTCCGCGGCGGAGCGGCCCTCGAGGACGCGGGCGGCCCCGGCGAAGAACCGGATCTGGTCGACCATCGCCGGGATTTCTTCTTCCATCGTCAGCCCGATGGGCTTGCCGGTGTTCTCGGACTCCAGCTTCACGAGCTCCTCGCCCCGCTCCTCGATCGCGTCGGCGATCCGGAGCAGCGCGAGCTGCCTCTCGGCCGGCGTCGAGTCGCGCCACCCCTCGAACGCCTCCTCGGCCGCCTCGAACGCCCGATCCACGTCGGCCTTGCCGGAGGCCGGCGCCTCGGCGAACCTCTCGCCCGTCGACGGGTTCTCCAGACCGTAGAAACCACCATCGACGGGGTCGACGCTCTCCCCGCCCACGAAGTTCTTCAGCCGCCTCACCTTCGTCTCCATGCTCTCCTCCTTCTCCTTAGTACTTGCAGCGGTCCACGGCGGCGCGCAGCGTCGCCCTGGCGCCCGAGCGCATAACGGAACCGTGGGCCAGGATCACGGTCGCGAACTCCTCCCCGAGCAGCTTCGCCGCCGAGGATCTCGCGAGCGGCGGGTCCGCGCAGAACGCCTTGCGCACGCCGACTCGGAGCTTGAGCGGCAGGCGTCCGAAGGCGTCGGCGGTGAACAGCAGGCCGTCGGCGTCGCGCAGGAGCGAGACGTGCCCGAGCGTGTGTCCGGGCGTCGAGATCAGACGAAAACCGGAGACCAGGTCGCCCTCTCGCAGCACCTTGCCGACCGGCACCGAAGGCGGCTCCGCGCCACGCGACATGTAGCGCAGAAAGGCGTTGCTCTGAGGATCCAGGGCTCTCCGGCCCGAGATCACCTCCGCCTCGTGCGGCGTAGCTCCGACCTCGGCCCGAGGCGCCCACTCCAAAATCCCCTTCAGCCCGCCGGTGTGGTCGTCGTGATGGTGGGTGATGAAGATGCGCTTGAGGTCCTCCGGCCCGGAACCGAGCGCCTCCAGGGCGCCCCGGACGCGCCCGGCGCTCGAACCGACGCCGGTATCCACGAGCGTCCAGCCGTCGTCGTTCTCCAAGAGCAGCATGTTGATGGCGTTCGAGAGCCCGATGGCATCCACGCGGTAGACGCCCTCCGCCACGAGCTCCGGCCTCTTGTCTTCGGCCATGCTAGATCGTCCTCCTCCCGGGCTCGTCGTCGCGCCCGTAGGGATACCACCACTCCTTCTTCTCTACCCTGGGGTCGATGTGTACGTGCTTCGTCTCCTGGAAGGCTTCGAGGCCCTCGCGGCCGAGCTCGCGCCCGATGCCGCTCCCGCCGTAGCCGCCGAACGGGGCGGCGTCGTTGTCGGTGAGGGGGTCGTTGATCCAGACGGTGCCCGCCCGGATGCCGCGCATGCACCGGAGCATCTTCTCGAAGTCCCTCGTATAAACGTTCGCCCCGAGCCCGTACGGCACGGAGTTCGCCGCCTCGATGGCCTCGTCCAGGCTCCCGACCTCGACGACGGGCACCACCGGCCCGAACGTCTCGTCGCGCATCACCCTCATCGAGGGCCCGACGCCGGAGAGCACGGTCGGCTTGTAGAAGAAGCCCCGCTCGCCCCAGCGCTCGCCGCCCGCGACGATCCTCGCGCCATCCCTCACCGCCTCGCCGACGTGACGCTCGACCTTGCCGCGCCCCCCCTCGTTTATGAGCGGGCCGACGTCGGTCGTGGGGTCCATAGGGTCCCCGATCTTCAGCCCCTCGACGAAGCTCCTCGCGGCCTCGACGAAGTCGTCGGCTATAGGCTTCATCACGTAGAACCGCTCGGCCGAGGTGCAGACCTGGCCCGCGTTCAGGCACGCGGCCCACACCGCCCCCTGGGCAGCGACCTCCACGTCCACGTCGTCGCAGACGATAAACGGGTCCTTCCCCCCGAGCTCCAGGTTCGCGCGCATCAGGCGCTCCGCCGCGATCATCCCGACCTTCCGTCCCGTCTCCTGGCTCCCGGTGAACGCGACCATGTCCACGCCGGGGTGGCGAACCAGCGCCTCCCCCACCTCCCCGGCCCCGTAGACCGCGCCCAGGAGCCCTTCGGGGAGGAGGCCGGAGATCAGGGCGTGCATCCGGCGCGTTGCGAGCGGCGTCTCCTCGGAGGGCTTGAGGACGACGGCGTTCCCGGCGGCGAGGGCGGGCGCGAGCTTCCAGGCCGCGAGCAGCAGCGGGTAGTTCCACGGCACGATGCACGCGACGACCCCCACCGGCTCCCTGACGACGAGGGCAAGCTGCTGAGGCTCTATCGGGGCGGGCAGGTAACCGACGGAGTCGCGCGCGAGCTCGCCGTAGTAGTCGAAGCAGGCCGTCGTCCACCCCACCTCGTCGTGATTCTCGACGTAGGGCTTGCCGCCCTCGTGCGTCATCAGCGTCGCGAGCTCGTCGGCGGCCTCCCGCAGGGTCCGCGAGACCTCGTGGAAGATCTCGGCCCGTTCCAGACCCGAGACCCCCCTCCACTCCCCGAAGCCGTGCCGCGCCGCGGCGACGGCGGTGTCGAGCTCGGCGGCGGAGGAGACGGGGACCTCCTCGATGGTCTCCCCCGTCGCCGGGTTGATGACGTCCATGCGCCCGTTGTTCCCGCTCATCCCCGCCTAGCCCTTCTCCGGCGGGGCGCCGACGGTCTCGGGGACCCGGGTCCTGCCGGCCGCGACCTCCGGGTCGACGGTCTCCGGTCGGCGGCCGAAGAACCGCTCGTTGCCCATCACGCGCCACACGACCATGAGGACGGCGCCGAGAAGCAGGAACCCGAGGCCCACGACGAGCGGGAGGCCGAGGCCGAAGATGGAGCCGCCGGTGTAGGAGGCGCCGGGGTCGGAAAGGTCCACCAGGGACCGGAAGAACAGGTAGGCGAGCAGGGTGGCCCCGAGCAGCGGAGCGACCCCGATAAACAAGAAGTTCTTCGCGCTCTTGAAGAGCTCCTTGCGGAAGTAGAGGACGCACGCGAACCCCGTGAGGGAGTAGTAGAAGGCGATCATGAGGCTCAGGGCGGCGACCGTGTCGTAGAGGAAGTTCTCCGAGAAGATGTTGAGCGGCACGTACCAGGCCGTCGCGAGCACGGCGATCGCGATCGTCGCGACGTGCGGCGTCAGGTAGCGCGGGTGGACGTTGGCGAGGGACCGCGGCATTGCCCCGGCGAACGCCATCGAGAGCGAGGTGCGCGAGGCCGGCAGGATGGTCGTCTGCGTCGAAGCGAGGGCGGAGGTGAGGACGGCGAGCACCACGATCTTGTCCCAGGGAGAACCCAGGACGCCGGTGGCGACGGTCGAGAGGATGGCATCGTCGTCGGCGAACTCCTCCACCGTCCCGAGGCCCGCGAAGGCGACCACGGCGGTCGCGACGGCGACGTAGGTGACGAGCAGGATGACCGTGCTGGCGACGGCGGCCTTGCCGGAGCTCGTCGCCCCGTCCTGCGTCTCCTCCGTGAGGTTCACCGAGCTCTCCCAGCCCCAGTAGATGAACACCCCGATCAAGAGCCCCCCGATCAGGGCCGTCGAGTCCGTGATGGCGAACGGCGAGAACCAGGAGGCTTCGGGCGAGATCGAGGTCTCCGGCGCACCCCCGAGAAGACCCTGTAGAGCGCCACGACGGCGAAGAGCAGCAGCGCCCCGACCTGCGCGACGATCAGGACGTCCTGCAACCTCGCCGAGAGCTCTATCCCGAGCACGCACACGAGCGTCATCAGCGCGATGTAGACCACGGCGAGCGCGGTCACGGCCCCCTTGGACTCCGCCGCCCCGTCCAACCCGAAGAGCAGGAACGTGTAGCGGCTCGCGACGTCGGCGAGGGAGCCGATCACGAGGATGCCGGTCACGCTGACGGCCCAGCCGCCCATCCAGCCCACGTACGGCCCCATCGCCCTCGTCACCCACGAGAACGTCGTGCCGGCGTCCTGATCCACGCGGTTCATGTAGTAGAACGCCGCCGCGATAAAGAACATCGGCACGAACGACGCCAGCAGCACCGCCGGCGTCTGCGCCCCCACGGTGACGACGACGAGCCCTATCACCGCGGCCAGGGAATACGCCGGCGCGGTCGAGGCGATCCCGATGATCAGGGCCTCACCGAAACCTATGGCGTTGCTCTTGAGTCCCTTCTCCCCCGTCTCCGGGGCCCTCACGCTCTCCAATTTGCCACTCTCCTCTCCCAAGAAAACCCGCAAAAGAGTCCCACCCGCATGACGCCTACGACACGGGAGCCCCCTTCCGGACAGCTCCGCCGCCACCTCCCGGGCAGCCCTCAGCCCGCCCTTCACGGCGCTGTTCATGAAGCTCGGCGCCGCCGCCACGGCCTCCGCCCCGCGAGGTGCAAGAGCCCGAAGGACCTCCCCGCGGCGCCGAGGCGCACCGCGTCCCCGGGCCCGGCTATAAAGTAGCTGCCCCGGGACCATGCGTCCTCGGACCAGGCCGCCTCCGTCACCGTCCCCGGCTCGGGGAGACCGAACATCCCCCGCAACAACGCCACGGCCCTCCGCTCGCGCTCCTCCCCCGGGAGACGTAGCTCGGCCTCCAGCGGGCGTCCCCCGGCGAAGGAGACGACGCCGGTCTCCCCCCCGGGGCCGCGGACCGTCCACAGGTAACCCAGGGGCGTGTCGGTGACCGCCAGCGCCGGTGCCTCGACCGGTCCGTCGTAGACGAAGGCCATCTTGCGCACCACGCCGTAGCACTCCCCGGAGGCGAGCTCCCGCAGTGGGGGCGGCAGGGGCGGGTCGAACCGGATGCCCCCGTAGAGCGTGAACGGGAGCGCGAGCACCGCCCTCCCCGCCCGGAGCGTCCGGAGCGCGTCGGCGACCCCGTACCGTACCTCGACCCCGCCGTCCTGACGGAGCCCCACGACCGGCGAGGAGTAGCGCACCCGCTCGCCGAGACCCTCCGCGAGCCCCTCGGCGACCCGCCCGGCCCCGCCCTCGACCCGGTACTCGTTCCCCTTGCCGGGGCCGCCGCGCGTCGCCACCTTCACGGCGTACGAGTAGAACGACATCCGGGCAAGCGGCACGGTGGACCCACACGTAGAAAGGAGCGTCTCGACGGCGTGCAGGCCGCCCTCGCTCATCCCATCGGCCCTGAGCCACGCCTCGACGCTGGGGTCATGATCCCCCGGGGCACCCTTCCAGGGCGCCTCCGGGTCCACGCCATCTGCCGCCTCCCCGAGGGCCTCGTGCATCCTGCGGTACACGGCGCGGTCGCGGTCCGAGAGCGGCATCTCCCCCGTCGTGCGTCCCCCGATGCTCCACAGGGACTCCTCCTTGCGCCGCGCGGCGGGGACGAGCCCCAGCCCCAGCTCAGCGACGAGGCGCTTCATCTCCCCGTGCGCGTCGTCCACCCACTCGCCGCCGAGGTCGACGGTGACGCCCCCGACCGCCGTCGTGTGCGTCCGGCCGCCGGGGCGGCTCCGGGCTTCGAGCACCACGACGTCGAGGCCCTTACCCGCGAGCTCGCGGGCGGCGACGAGGCCGGAGAGGCCCGCCCCGATCACGACCACGTCATGGGTGGCGCTCAACGGCTCAGCTCCGGTAGCCCAGCTCCCGTTCCAGCTCGGTGAGCGCCTTGTCCGTGATCTCCGCGATCCTGCTGAGAATCTCCCTGTCGGCCACGAGCGCCGGGGAGTACTGGATGACCGGGTCCTCCTTGTCGTCGAAGCGGCACACGAGCCCGTTCTCCAGGAGCGCCTTGCTGAGGACGCCCTTGAAGTACCGCTGGTACTCGTCGCCCGTGAGGGGCGTCCCGTCCGCCCTCTCGGGGTTGACCTCGACCGCCCAGAAGAAGCCCATCCCCCTGACGTCCTTGACGATGGGGTGAGACTCCGCCATCCGCTTCAGCTCGTCCCCGAAGTGGCCCTCGAGGGCGTGGACGTTCTGCAAGAGCCCCTCGCGCTCTATGATCCTCATGTTCTCCAGAGCGACCGCGCTGGAGACCGGATGTCCCCCGAAGGTCGAGCCGTGCGAGAACATCGGGGCGTTGCGCCTCAGGACGTCGACCATCCTGTCGCTCACCATGACGCCGCCCATCGGCGAGTAGCCGCTCGTGACGCCCTTGGCGAAGGAGGTCATGTCCGGCACGACGCCGAAGCGCTCGATGCCGAACCACTCGCCGAGGCGCCCGAAGGCGCAGATCACGGCGTCCGAGACGAGCAGGACCCCATGCCGGTCGCAGATCTCGCGCACCCGCCGCCAGTAGTCCGGCGGCGGCACGAGGCATCCGCCCGCGTTCTGCACCGGCTCCAGGATGACGGCTGCTATCTGGTCCGAGCCCTCCGTCTCGATCATCGCCTCGATCGCGTCCGCGGCACCCTCCGGGTCCTGCTGCGTGTTCCTGACGTGAAAGAAACCCGCCGGCAGCGGCTCGAACGGGGCCTTGAAGCTCGGCAGCCCCGTCACCGAGAGCGCGCCCATCGTCGTCCCGTGGTACGCCACGTCCCGCGAGATGATCTTGTACCGCCCCGGCTCGCCGTTGGCCTTGTGAAACTGGCGCGCGAGCTTTATGACGGTCTCGACGGCCTCCGAGCCGCTCGATACGAAGAACGCGCTGTTCAGGTCCCCCGGCGCGACCTCCGCGAGCTTCTGGGCCAGCTCCAGCGACCGCGGGTGCTGGAAGCTCCAATTAGGAAAGAACCCGAGCTCCTTCATCTGCCTGGCGGCGACCTCCGCAAGCTCCGAACGCCCGTGCCCGACCTGCGTCGTGAACAGACCCGCGAGCCCGTCCACGTACGAACGCCCCCTGTCGTCCGTCACGTAGCAACCCTCGCCGGAGACGATCACCGGCAGCTTCGCCCAGTCCTCGGCGAAGGGCGTGAAGTGCAAGAGCAGGTTCTCCGCCCCGCGAGCCCCTCCCTGCCCCGCTCCCCTCGAGACCGTGCATGACGTCCATAAGCTTCTCCCGACTCGCTTTCCCGGCCCAGCCGCAATAATATACAGTCGATCGTCGACGATCAAGGGGAGGGCGACGGGGTAGAGATGGGGCATACTGGGGCGGTCGAGGAAGGGCAGGAGGCGTGATGCGGAACGATGTCGCCGACGGGGGCGCGGGCGGGAGGCCCCGGTTGGGGCGGCTGAAGCTCGGTTCTCTGGCGGATGGGGCGTACGAAGCGGTTCGCGGTTCGATCATCCGGGGCGAGTTCGGGCCGGGCGACCGGCTCGTGGAGACGCGGCTCGCCGAGGAGATGGGCGTCAGCCGGGCGCCCGTGAGGGAGGCGCTCAAGCGGCTCGTGGAGGAGCAGCTCGTCGTCGAGAAGCCGCGCTACGGCACCTTCGTCCGCGAGTTCACCGCCCGCGACTTCGCCGACATCTACAACCTGCTCGGCGCCATAGAGAGCCTCGCCGCGCGCCTCATCGTGCGAGAGAACGCCTCCCTCGAGCCCCTGCAAGCCCTCGTCGGGGAGATGGAGCGCGCCGCGCGGGAGGGCGACCTCGTGGGCGTCGTCGACGCCGAGGTCCGCTTCCACGAGGAGCTGTGCGCCGCGGCGGGGAACCGCTACCTCTCCTCCGTCTTCCACTCCCTGAGCGGGCTCGTCCGGATGGCCCTCTCCCTCGACGATGCCACCTACGGCGACCTCGCCGACGTCGCCTCGGAGCACCTGCCGCTCCTCGAAGCATTGGGCAGCGGCGTCGAGGATCGGGCCGTCTTCGCCGTGCAGTCGCACCTGCACGGGATCGTCGGGGGCGAGGGGATCACACGCTTGGGCGGTGACCCCGACGCCGTCCTCCCCCCGCTCGTCTACCCCATCGAGCCCGACGGCCCCGCGTCCAGGGGTTGAAAAGTTCTCCTCAAAGCTCCGCCAGAAGCGAAGCGGGCGGTCGCCCGGCTTCTGGAGCGCAAAAGGCGAGGGGGCCGGTCGGACCGGCCCCCTCGCCTTGACGCGTGTGATCGTCCTTAGCGGTTGAGAATGCCGCGGGTCACGAGGCCGCCGGCGAGGATCAGGAGCCCGGCCAGGCCCGCGATCGGGAGGATGCCGCCCGTGGAGGGGAGGATCTTCGCCGCGGAGGAGACGATGCCCTCTCCGCTACCGGTAGCGGGCAGCGTATCCTGCTCGGAGGCAGCGACTTCGGCGGCGTCGGTGGCCTGGTCGACGCCCTGACCGCCCGCCGGGACGATCTCCTGCTCGGAGGAACCGGTCTCCTCGACGAGCTCGATGGAGGAGAACGCGAGGGTGCAGCCGTACGCGGGGCCGTCGGTGAAGCACTGGGTCACCCCGGTCGCCTCGACCCTTTCGCCGGCGAGGCCCTCCGCCTCTTCGACGCTGTCGAAGCTGCCCACGAGGTAGTACTCGGTGCCCGTCGCGTCGTCGACGAGGTGCTGCCAGCCCCCGATCTCCACGACCTCGCCGACGATCGTGGCCTCCTCCTCGAGCCCCCTGACCCCCTCCACCTCGAGCGAGCAGATCGCGACGGTGCAATCGGCCGTGCCGTAGACCGTTGCGACCTCGCCCTCGAACGGGGCGAACAGGCCCTCGGCACCGTTGAGCACGTACTCCTTGCTCGTTGCGCCATCCACGACGTAAAAATATCCGCCCCGCTCGACCACCTCGCCGGTCACCGAGGCCGCCCCGGTGGAGGGCTGCTCGATCTGGTACTGGGCCTCACCCGCGCCCTGCGCCGCCTGCGACGGGGCCCCCTCCTGCGCATAGGCGGGGACCGCTATCGCCATCATCGCTGCTGCCGCCGCCGTCAGAACCGCAAGCCTGTTCGCCACGACCGTTCTCCTCTCGTCCCCGGAAGCCCCGTCGGCCCCAATGACGAGCATGATGCGGATGTGACATTACGTCCCGGTAACAGAAAGGTGCGTTTTTCGGTAACAGTTTGTCTGAGCTGGCTTTCTTGCTTTCCAGACCCCCTTGCGGCGACGTTCTGCTGTGGAGTAGATCCACTCTGCGTGGGGCGTTGCGGCCGGGTTACGCTCTTGAACCTGCGGGAGAGGTGCTGACAGTCCTTGCCCCGTTGCGTTAGGCTATGGCGAGATCGGAGGTGGCGTCCTTGGGCATCGTTGTCCAGAAGTACGGCGGCAGCTCGGTCGCGACGGCCGAGCACATAAAGGCGGTAGCGGAGCGGGTCAGAAAAGCCCGCGAGGCGGGGCATGGTCTCGTCGTGGTCGTCTCCGCCATGGGCAAGACCACGGACAGGCTCTTAGCACTCGCGAACGAGGTCTCCAGCGAGCCCTCGCCGCGCGAGATCGACCAGCTCCTCTCGACCGGCGAGCGCCAGTCCGTCGCGCTCCTTGCGATGGCGCTGCACGACCGTGGGGTGGCCGCCACCTCGCTCACCGGCCCCCAGGCCGGGATGGAGACGAGCGGCCGCTACGGCTCCGGCGTCATCTCGACCATAAGGACCGAGAGGATGAAGAAGCTCCTCGACGAGGGGCAGGTCGTCATCGTCGCGGGTTTTCAGGGGATGAACGCCGTCGGCGACGTCGTTACCCTAGGACGCGGCGGCTCGGACACGACGGCCGTCGCGCTCGCCGCGGCCCTGTACGCCGAGCGGTGCGAGATCTACACGGACGTCACCGGCGTCTTTACCGCCGACCCGCGCATCGTCCCGAGCGCCCGGCGCATCCCGCTCATCTCCCCGGCGGAGATGGCCGAGATGGCGTGGCGCGGGGCGAAGGTCATGCATCCCAGGGCCGTCGAGCTCGGGGCGCTGTACGGCGTCGAGATACACGTCAGGAGCTCCTTCTCCGAGGAGCCGGGTACCGTCATCAGGGAGGGCAGCAACTTGGAGCGTCTGGAGACCCGCGAGACCCTGGCAGGCATCGTCCACGACCTCGACGTCTCCCGCATAACCCTCACCGGCATCAGGACCGGCCCCGGCACGATGAGCCGCGTCTTCACGCCCCTGGCCGAGAGCGGGGTCTCCGTCGACGTCATCGTGGAGAGCGCCCCCAAAGAAGGGGCCTCGGACATCGCCTTCACCGTCGGCCGCGGGGACTACCGCGACGCCCTCAGGCTCGCCGGCGAGGTCGCGGGCTCTCTGGGCGGCGAGGTCGAGGGCGAGGAGGAGCTCGGCAAGGTCAGCGTCGTGGGGACGGGGATGCTCAACCGGCCCGGCTACGCGGCGAGGATGTTCGCTTCCCTGGGGAAGGCGGGGATACCCATAAGGATGGTCTCGACCTCGGAGATACAGGTAACCTGCGTGTTGCCCGCCGAGAGGGTGGAAGAGGCCGTTCGGATCCTGCACGAGGACTTCGAGCTCGAAGGAATGGAGGAGAGAGATGTTTAGCGGCGCGTTCACGGCCCTCATCACCCCGTTCAGGAACGGGGAGGTCGACGTCGAGGCCCTCGAGGGGCTGGTCGAGTTCCAGATCAAGGGAGGAGTCTCGGGCCTCGTCCCCTGCGGCACCACCGCCGAGACCCCAGCCCTCTCCGAGGCGGAGGACCGGCTCGTCATCGAGACCGTCGTGCGCGTCGCCGCCGGACGCGTCGCCGTGATCGCCGGCACCGGTTCCAACTCCACGGATATGGCGATTAAGTACACCAAGATGGCCGAGGAGGCCGGCGCCGACGGCTCGCTTCAGGTCGCCCCCTACTACAACAAGCCGACCCAGGAGGGCCTCTACCGCCACTTCGCCGCCATCGCCGAGAATACGAGCCTCCCCCTCGTCCTCTACAACATCCCCGGCCGCACCGGCGTGACGGTAAGCGCCGAGACCACGGCCCGCCTCGCCGAGGTGCCGAACATCGTGGGAACTAAAGAGGCGACCCACTCCATGGACATGGCGAGCGACGTACGCCGCCTCTGCGGCGAGGAGTTCGCCATCCTCTCCGGCGACGACTCCCTCACCCTGCCCATCATGTCCCTGGGTGGCAACGGCGTGATCTCCGTCGCCTCCAACGTCGCCCCCGCCGCCGTCTCGGAGATGGTGGCGGCGCTCCTGAACGGCGACTTCGAGCGCGGCCGCGAGCTCCACTACGAGCTTCTCCCCCTCTTCCGGGCGCTCTTCGTGGAGACGAACCCGATCCCCGTCAAGGCCGCCGCCTCCCTGCTCGGCCTCTGCTCCGACGAGATGCGCCTCCCCATGGTCCCGCTCGCCGACGATAATCTTGCGAAGCTACGCGAGGTCATGGAGACCGTCCCCCACCTCCTCCCCACCCCGAAGAGGTCCTCTAGGGCCGTGGCGGACGCCGTCCGCGTAGCCGTGATCGGGGCGGCGGGGCGCATGGGCCGCGAGCTCTGCCGCGCCGCCCTGGAGACCGAAGGGGTGGAGCTCGTCGGGGTACCGTCGAGCCCGAGGCACCCGAGCTCGGCGCCGACCTCGGCGAGCTCGCGGGCGCCGGCAGAATAGGCGTCACCGCCACCGAAGACCCGCCCGGGGAGGCCGACGTCCTCGTCGAGTTCACCACCCCGGAGGCGACCGTGGAGCACCTCTCCTACGGCAAGCCTCATGTCATCGGCACGACGGGGCTCTCCGCGCAGGACCACTCCCGCGTCGAGGAGGCGGCGGGGGCCGTCCCCATCGTCCTCGCCCCGAACATGAGCGTCGGGGTCAACCTCCTCCGCGAGGTCATCGAGGAGATGGCCGCCAAGCTTCGGGGCTACGACCTCGAGGTCGTCGAGACGCACCACCGCAACAAGAAGGACGCCCCCTCTGGGACGGCGCTCTTTCTGGCACGGGCCGCCGCCGAGGGTCGCGGGCAGGACCTCGACGAGGTCGCCGTGTACGGGCGTGAGGGGATGGCGCCTCGTTCCGAGGGCGAGATCGGCATCCACGCCCTCCGGGGCGGGGCCGTCGTCGGGGAGCACCGCCTGATCTTCTACTCCGGCGGCGAGGAGGTCGAGGTGGTCCACCGCGCCCTCTCCCGCCGCACCTTCGCCGACGGCGCCATGCGTGCGGCGAAGTTCGCCGCTACCGCCGGACCCGGCCTCTACTCCATGTCCGACGTCCTCGACGCCGGCTAGCACGCCTCCGCGCCAGTCCCCGTCCTCGGGGCAGTCCCTGCGTCCGTATCTTATCTACGCTTCCTGTTGGGAGAACTCGCGCTAAACTCCTGCGCGACGCCACGAGAGAGAGGAAGAGATGACCGATACCAGGACCTCCATGCCGCCCCTCATCCCGCGCGAGACGCTCTTCGGCAACCCCGAGAAGGCGCAGCCGCGCCTGAGCCCGGACGGGACCCGCCTCGCCTACCTTGCCCCCTGAACGGCGTCCTGAACGTCTACGTCGGGCCCGCCGATGCCCCGTCGGCGACGATGAGTTCGTCCCGGTGACGAGGGACGAGGTCCGCGGCATCCGCGTGTACTTCTGGGCGGAGGACAACCGCCACGTGCTCTACCTCCAGGACAGCGGGGGGACGAGAACTGGCGCCTGCACGCCGTCGACCCGACGAGCGGCGAGGACCGCGACCTGACCCCGTTCGAGGGGTGCAGGCCCAGCCCATCGAGAGGAGCCGGCGCTTCCCGGACGCGCTGCTCGTGGGCCTCAACAAGGAGAGCCCCGAGCTCCACGACGCGTACAAGCTGACCCTGAGCACGGGCGAGCTCGAGATGGTCGCGAAGAACCCCGGCAACGTCGTCGGCTGGGTCGCCGACCACGACTTCGAGGTGCGCGGCGCGGTGACGTCCACCCCCGAGGGCGGCTCCATCCTGCTCCTGCGCGACAGCGCGCAAGGAGACTGGCAGGAGGCCGTAAGCTGGGGGAAGGAGGACGCCCTGACGAGCGGCCCGGTCGGGTTCACGCCCGGCGGAGAGGGGATGTACCTCTTCGACTCGCGCGGGGCGAACGCCGCCCGGCTCGTCGTCCTCGACCCGGCGAGCGGCGAGACGGAGGTGCTCGTCGAGGACCCGCGCTACGACGTCGGCGACGTGATGATCCACCCCGAGACGCGCGAGGCCCAGGCCGCCGCCGTCGAGCGCGCCCGCACCGAGTGGGTGGTCCTCGACGACGCCATCCGGGAAGACTTCGAGGCGATAAAGGGCCTGAACCGCGGTGACTTCGCCGTGACGAGCCGCGACCGCGCCGACGAGCGCTGGATCGTCGCGTTCACCGCCGACGACGGCGGCGCCTCCTACTACTCCTACGACCGGAGCTCCCGTACGGGCACACACCTCCTCGACGCCCGCCCGGACCTCGCCGGGTATGTCCTCGCCCGCATGGAGCCCATCTCCTTCACCTCCCGCGACGGCCTGGTAATAGAGGGCTACCTCACCCTGCCGCCCGGGGACCCGGAGCGACCGATGCCGATGGTGCTCAACGTGCACGGGGGTCCGTGGGCGCGCGACGGGTGGGGCTACGACCCCGAGGCCCAGTGGCTCGCCAACCGGGGCTACGCCTGCCTCCAGGTCAACTTCCGCGGCTCGACCGGCTACGGCAAGGACTTCCTCAACGCCGGCAACAAGGAGTGGGCCGCCAAGATGCACGACGATCTCGTGGACGCGGTCCGTTGGGCCGTGGACGAGGGCGTCGCCGACGGGGAGCGCGTCGCGATCTACGGGGGCTCCTACGGCGGCTACGCAGCACTCGTTGGCGCCACGTTCACCCCGGAGATCTTCCGCTGCGCCGTGGACATCGTGGGTCCGAGCAACCTGATCACGCTCATCCAAAGCGTCCCGCCGTACTGGAAGCCGCTCCTCTCGATCTTCCACGAGCGGGTCGGCAACCCGGAGACGGAGGAGGAGTTCCTCAAGAGCCGCTCCCCGCTCTTCTTTGTCGATCGCATCCAGATCCCGATGCTCGTCGCCCAGGGCGCGAACGACCCGCGCGTCAAGCAGGCCGAGGCCGAGCAGGTCGTCGCCGCGATGCGCGAGAAGGGGATAGACCACGAGTACATGCTCTTCGAGGACGAGGGGCACGGCTTCGCGAGGCCCGAGAACCGCCTCGAGTTCTACGCCGCCGCCGAAAGGTTCCTCGCAAGGCACCTCGGCGGCCGTTACGAAGAGTAGCGAGGGGTAGAAGCGGGGCCCGGGACTCCGGGCCCCTACTCGACCGGGGGCAGCTCCAGGGTCATGCCCGGGTGGATCCTGGTCCCCGAAAGGTCGTTGGCCTCCTTGATGATCTCCACGACGGGCCTCGGGTCCTCGCGGGACGGGGTGTGGGCGACGGCGATGTCCCAGAGCGTGTCGCCGGGCGAGACGGTGTACCGGACGGGCTGCGTCCCGGCGCCGGCCCCGGTCCCCGTGTACAGGGCAAAGACCGCGGCGGTAGCGACGAACAGCGCCCCGAGACGTCTCCTACGATATGTCGAACGGGCAGATTTCACCCAAGAAACATACGGCTATCCAACCCGTTTCCCAACGGCATTTACCCGAGTACGTACATCTGGGGCCTCTTCCGAAGGGGTACAAGCCCGTCCGGAAACCCGTCTCTCTAGCCGTTCTCGCTCCCGCCGCGCGAGCCTTTGGGCGAGATCATCGCCACCACGCTCGACACCCAACCGGGGTCCACCTCCATCCTGCGGGCTATCTCGTCCTCGGGAGCCCGAGGTCCCACAGGCGACCGACCTCCTCCTGCAGACAAACCTCGCCGTGCTCCCCCATCGCTCCCTCTCCTCTCCCGGCACCCGGCAAACCAGGCCCGAACCGTACCGATCGGGATCTTCCCCGTGGCCCCGCTGGCCGATTATGCTCTCCTGCCGCGACCTCGCCAGATCGCGGCAGGAACGCTGTCTTACCCGAATCCTACATACCGCGACGCTTCTCACGCTTGCTCGATGGTATGTACCCCGCCTGCACACTTCGGTGCAATTCTTGCTCGAACCTCCCCGCGGCGTCTTACGACCCCCGGTATGGGGTAGGTTGACCACTGTGAAAACAAATACAGTTCAGATAGTTCATCCTGTCTCATGCGATCATTGGCCGACGATGCTGGCCATGATCCCCACCGACCGCGGCTACAGGGCCCGTTGTCTGACGTGCGGCCATACCGGGCCGCGACGCGAGAGCAAGGAGCTCGCGTGGGTGGCTCTGATGCGCTGACGTGTGAACGCCGGGAGGGGTCGAGGCTCCCTCATCGCTCGAGAGGAGGCGTAGAGGTAAGAGAGATCAAAGGCGGTAAACTGCGGGAGACATGGGAGCCCGAAGAGGACGTTAGCGAGACTTGCACTTCACAAAGATGCACGGCGCCGGCAACGACTTCATCATCCTCGACCCGGGCGAGGTCGAGGAAGTGGAGGACCTTGGCGCCCTCGCCCGCAAGGTCTGCGACCGCCACTTCGGCGTCGGCGCGGACGGGTTGCTGATCCCGGCGCCCTCGGACTCCGCGGACCTGAAGATGGTCTACCTCAACTCGGACGGCTCCCCCTCCGAGATGTGCGGCAACGGCCTCCGCTGCCTCGCCCGCTACGCCCGGGACTACGAGATCCTGGACGGCGACGCCCTCACGATGGACACCGGCGCCGGCGCGAAGAAGGTCATCCTCTTCGAGGACGGCTCCTCGCGGGTGGACATGGGCCCCCGTCCCTCGGGAGGACGCCGAGCTGCGCGGCTTCCGCTTCTCGCGCGTCTCGATGGGCAACCCGCACGCCGTCGCCTTCCTGGACAGCGAGGCCGAGGTAGACGCGCTTGACCTCCGAGACGTGGGACCAGGGATCGAGCGTGACCCCACCTTCCCGAAGGGACGAACGTCGAGTTCGCGTATCCACGGTCTCTGGAACAGCTCAGGATGAGGATCTGGGAGCGCGGCGCCGGCGAGACCCTCGCCTCGGGCTCCGGCTCGTGCGCGACGGCCGTAGCGGCGATCTCGCGCGGCTTGGTGACGAGCCCCGTGCGCCTGATCCTGGACGGCGGCTCGGTCGAGATAAGCTGGGAGGGCGCACAGCAGCCGGTCTACATGACGGGCCCCGCCGAGTACGTCTGCGAGGGAGAGCTGCTCCTCTAGCGGCCGAGCTCCGCCTCAAGCTCGTCCACGAACTGCCTCGCGGTGCGCCCGCTCCTTCCGGCGTGCCAGCGGTCCCAGAGGAGGGCGCGCTCCTGGAGCTCGTCTTCCGGCATCTTTATGCCCCGCTCCCCGGCCAGCCCCGCGACGATCTCCAGGTAGCGCCTCTGGTCGGGGGCGGCGAAGGTCAGGCGCAGGCCGAAGCGGGCGGAGAGGGAGAGCTTCTCTTGCATGGTGTCGCGGGCGTGGACGTCGTCGCCGAGCTCCCCGCGGTCGGAGAAGTTCTCCCGGATCAGGTTCCGGCGGTTCGAGGTGGCGTAGACGCGGACGTTGGGCGGCGGCTCCTCGATGCTCCCCTCCAGGAGCGCCTTCAGGGCCTTGTACTCGACCTCGTGCTCCTCGAAGGAGAGGTCGTCCACGAAGAGGACGAAGCGCGGCCCCCGGTTGCGCAACACGTCGAGCACCAGCGGCAGCTCGCGCAGATCCTCCTTGGCGACCTCGACGACCTTCAGCCCCCTGTCGGCGTACTCGTTCGCTATCGCCTTGACGGTCGAGGATTTGCCGGTGCCGGGCGGACCGTAGAGCAGGGCGTGGTGCGCCGGCAGCCCGGCGACGAACCGCTCGGTGTTCGAGATCAGGGGCCCCCGCTCCCGCTCGTAGCCCACGAGCCCAGCGAGCCGCGTGGGGTCCGGCCGCGGCACCGCCGAGAGCCCCCCGTCGCGCCAGCGAAACGCCGCGTGGCGCCCGAAGGCACCCGCCCCGTGGCGGGAGAAGAACTCCGCGAGACCCCCGGCCTGCCCGCCCCAGTCCCGAGCGTCGGCGAGGGACCGGGCCACCTCGCGCCGGGGCGAGGGACCGGGCGTCGGCTCGAACCCGGGCGCCGTCCACAGCCCCGCGAGCTCCGGCGCCGCCCCTCGACGGCGCCGAGCAGCGCCTCCGCCCCGAACCCGAAGAGCGCCCGCAACACCCCAAGCTCCCGGCGGGCCTGCTCCAGGAGCGTGGGTGCGAGCTCCCCCCGCTCGGCCCCCAGCGAGAAGGGGTTCTCGTCTTCGAGGATGCGATGGACGAGGTAGGACCGCCACGCGTCGGGGAGCAGGTGCTCGGGCGCCTCCGCGATCTCCCGCCACCACCGGCCGCAGACCTCCGCCACGACCGCCGGGTCCGGGCCGTCTTTCTGCAGCAGCTCGAGCAGGACCAGCCCCTCCCGGACCGCAGGGGAGTCGACGACGCCGCGCAGCAGCGCCAGCCCGTGAGCCCGTAAGAGCAGGGTTTTAGTGTCGGCAGGCTCCACGCGGACGGACTTTAGCAGCAAAGGGCCCCATCGGCCGGGGTCGACGGGAGAGTCAGCCGCCGAAGAGGCGGGCCCAGAAGCCGCGGTTCTTGAGAACCTGGATCTCGGCCTCCAGGCGGGTGCGCTCCTCGGAGATGGCGGACTTCTCCTCGACGATCTCCACGCGCTCCCTGATGAGGCGCTCGCGCTCCTCCTCGAGCCTCGCCTTCTCCTCCTCCAGCGTCGAGATCGTCTTCTCCTGGAGCTCGCGCTGGTACTCGATCAGGTTGAGCCGCTCGATCTCGGTCCACAAGCGATCGATCTCCGTGCGCGCGGCGTCCCGCTCTTTGCGGACCTCCTCGATCTGGCGGCTGCGCTCTTCGAGGCGCGTCTTGTAGTCCTGGCCCTGTTGCAAAAGCCGCTCGTACCGCTCGAACGGCACCGCCGGCAGGCGCGACGAGGTCTCCTCGCCGTAGGGGAAGTCGTCCCCGAGGACCTCGCCCTCGAAGACCTCCTCTTCCTCGACAGCCCCTTCGGCGCCGTTGCCGCCCAGGACGCGCGAGAGCTCCTCGACCTCGCGCAAGAGCAGGCTGTAGCCGCCCCGTACGCCGCGCTCGGCGTGCAGGCGGCCCTCCGCGACGTACCGGCGCACCGTGCTCGGCGACCGGCCGAGAATCGCCGCCGCCCCACCGAGCCCTATTCGCTCTTCTCTGCCCTCCATGGGGTCCATGCCCGCATTCTACTTTAGCCCGTAGCCGACAGCCATCGGTGGGGGCCCGCTCCCGCAGAGCGAGGCCCCCGGCACACCGGCCGGACCGCGCGTTCCGGCGGCTTCCTGCCGTGCACCGGGGGCGAAGAAGTGGTCCTTCTAGGCCGTGAAGACCTGTCCGTCGCGTACCTCGACCGGGATCTCCGGCAGGGGCGTGTTCGCGGGGCCGTTCACGACCGAGGCGCCGTTGGCCGGGTCGAAGACCGACCCGTGACAGGGGCAGGCGAGCTGGCCGTTGTTGTACGCGACCGTGCACTGGGCGTGGGTGCAGACGGCCGAGTAGGCGACGAAATCGCCGTTGTCCAGGTGAACAAGCACCGCCGGCTGCCCCGCGGAGTCCGTAAACTCCGTCGCCGCCCCGGTGGCGACCTCGCTCTCGCTGGCGATGGCGCCGGCCTGCGAACCCTGCTGCTGCGCCGTCGTCTCGGCGGCGGTCTCGCCGGAGGCCTGCGTCGCGCCCTCTACCCCCCCGGTGGCGCCCGAGTCGGTGGCCTGTTGCGAGGCCCCACCGCCGGAGCCGCCCTGTTCGCCCCCGCCGCCACCGCAGGCGGCGAGCACCGACGCACTCGCCGCACCCACGCCCAGCGCCGCACTCAGCCGCATAAACCTCGCCCGCGACAACTGCTCTTCGGCCAAAACGCGCTCCTCCCTCTCCGGACCTCGGTTTTCACGCAACAACGGGAGTCTATACACGATTCGACAAAATAGGTATGTATGTTGCGGACGTAATGTTTCGTGGGCCGAGTCTTGCGAGCATGCGTAGAATACGGGCCGAACCGTACCTTCTTCCGGGAGGCACACAAGGTGAACAGCATGGCGTGGGTGAGGATCCTGATCGGGGCCGTCTGGCTCAACGGGGCGCTGGAGAAGCTTCTGAGCCCGAGCTTCCCCCAGCAGTTCGCCGCGAGCCTCGACGCGGGGGGGTTCATCGCGGCGGCGCCCCCGTGGTTTCAGGAGATCATGCGCAGCTTCGTCGTCCCGAACGCCGAGCTCTTCGCGCAGCTCTCGCGCTTCGGGGAGCTGTTCCTCGGGCTCGCCCTCGTCCTCGGGCTCCTCACCAACCCCGCGGCCCTCGGCAGCATCTTCCTCAGCCTCGCGCTCCTCTTCTCCGCCGGCGGCCCCCGGCTGGGGACGGGGCTCGGCGCCCCCGAGTTTCTGAACATCAACCTGCTGGTCGCCCTGATCTCGCTGGTCATCCTCCTGAGCCCTGCCGCGAAGGCCTTCTCCCTGGACAACTCCCTGGCCCGCGGCCGTCCGAGGCTCACCCTCCTGCTCACGAACCGCCGCGGGGGCGCCCGCTCCAGCGCCCGCAACAGGCGCGCCTGAGCCCGAACGCTCTAGAGGAAGGGGTCCGGGGACCGGTAGGGGGCTAGGCGCCCCGTAGCGCCCGAAGCCACGGGACTTCCGGGACCGGGACCGGGGGGGAGAAGTGGTAGCCCTGTCCGAGCTTGCACCCCATCTCCCGGAGGCGCGAGATCTGCTCGGCGTTCTCGATGCCCTCCGCTATGACCGTGACGCCGAAGGCGTCGGCGAGGTCGATAAACGCGGAGGTGACGGCCGCGTCCTCCGGGTTCCGGCCCAGCCCGTCGATGACGGAGCGGTCTATCTTGAGAAAGTCGACCGGGAGACGCCTGGGGAGGGAGAGCGAGGCGTCCTGCCCCCCGAGGTCGTCGACCGTCAGCTTCACGCCCAGGGCCTTCAGCTCCCGCAGGCGGGAGGCGAGCGCGCCCCCGTCGCCGGCGAGCGCGTCGCCCGTGATCTCGAGGTCCAGGCACTCCGGGGGCAGGCCCGTCCTCGCGAGGATCCGGGAGACGTCTTCGACGAGGTCGGGGGCCTGCATCTGCTTCGCCGAGAGGTTCACGCAGAGCATCGGCGGCGGTCCCTCCGGCCATTCCTTGCGCCAGGCGTTGGCCTGCTCGCAGGCCTCCTCCAGGACCCACATCCCGATGGGGAGGATGAGCCCCGTCTCCTCGGCCACCGGCAGAAACTGGGACGGCACGAGCAGCCCGCGGTCCGGGTGCTCCCAGCGGAGCAGCGCCTCCATTCCCGCGACCCGCCTCTCCCCGTCCAGCACCACGAGGGGCTGGTAGTAGATCCTGAACTCGTCCCCGTCGATCGCCCGCCGGAGATCGCCCGCCAGCTTCAGGCGGTCGCGGGCCTCCGCCCCCATGTTCTCCTCGAAGACCCTGTGGTGCGCCTTGCCGGTCTCCTTGGCCCGATACATGGCGAGGTCCGCCTCGCGCATCAGGTCCTCCGGCCGGTCGTGGGCGGTGGCGCTGACGGAGATGCCGACGCTGCTCGTGACGAGCACCTCCTCCCCGGCGAGCTCGAACGGGCTGGAGAGCTTCGCCGCTATGCGATCCGCGACCCCGATCGCCTCCCCGACCCCCGTCACGTCCTCCAGCAGGACCGTGAACTCGTCGCCGCCGAGGCGCGCCACCGTGTCGCCGAGCCGCACGCTCGCCTCGATGCGCTCCGCCGCCGCCACGAGCAGCCCGTCCCCCACCTCGTGCCCGAGGGAGTCGTTGACGTTCTTGAAGCCGTCGAGGTCGAGGAAGAGCACCGCGACGGAGTCGTCGCGCCGGTCGGTGCGGGCGAGGGCGTGGGCGAGACGGTCGAGGAAGAGGGCGCGGTTGGGCAGGCCGGTCAGGGCGTCGTGGAAGGCCTGGTGCTCCAGGCGCTCCTCCAGGGCCTTGCGCGCGGACGTTGGCCGAGACCCGGATCTCGCCGCCGTCCTTGCGGTAGACCCGTACCTCGAAGTTCGCCACGGAGCCGTGCTCGCGCACCGATCGCTCCAGCTCGGCCCGCCTCTGCGGGTCGCCGAACAGCCTCCCCGCGTCTGAGAAACCCGAGATCATCTCCCCCGGCGAGCCGCAGCCGTAGATGCGCGCCATCGCCGGGTTCACGGTGAGGAGCCGCCAGTCCGTGGAGGCCTGGAAGATGCCCTCGACGGCGTTCTCGAAGATCCCGCGATACTTCTCCTCGGCCCGCCGCAGCGCGTCCTCCGTGAGCTTGCGCCCGGTGACGTCCTCGATGACGGAGATAAAGTACTCGGGCTCCCCGGAGGGCCCCCGCAGGAGCGAGACGGTCAGGTTGACCCAGGCGGCGGAGCCGTCTCCACGGAGGTAGCGCTTCTCCCTAACGTAGGTCTCCGCCTCGCCCGAGAGCAGGCGCCCGAGCCCGTCCAGGTCCTGCCCGAGGTCGTCGGGGTGGGTCAGGCTCCCGAAGTCCCTCCCCAGAAGCTCCTCGCGCCCGTAGCCGAGGATCTCGCAGAGCTTCTGGTTGACCCTAAGCCACCGGCCGTCCGTGCCGACGTGCGCGACCCCCACGGCGGCCTGCTCGAAGGTCCCCCGGAACCGCTCCTCGCTGGAGCGCAGGGTCTCCTCGGCCTCCCTGCGCTCCATAAATTGTCCCGTCTGTATCCCTATGGCGCCCAGCGTCTCGAGCAAGGCCCCGTCCGCCTCCCGGGCCTCGCGGCCGAAAAACTCCATCACCCCACGACCTCTCCCCGCAACAGGATGGGGATCGCGACCGCCTCGCGCAGCCCCGCCCTCCCGCCAGGCGTGCCCGAGGGGAGCTAGCGCCCTCTCCGGCGTCGGACGTGCAGGCCGGCTCGCCGCTCGCCCACACGCGGCCGGGCAGATCCTCGCCGCGGCGGAGGACGGCATCCCGCGAACCCCGGACGAAGCCCTCCAACCCGTCGTCCGCCCCCCGGCCAGCGGCACATGCCACGTCTGCGCGTAGCGCAGCCCGTCGGCCCGCCCGTCGACCTCCCAGAGTCCGCCGACCGTCCAGCCGAGGTTCTCGCAGACCGCCCGCAGGATCTCGGGGGACGCCTCCTCCAGCGTCGCGGCCTCCTCCAGCGCACAGGTCACGGCGAACTGAGCCTGCAGGCGCCGCTCCGCCTCCTTGCGCTCGCTTATGTCGCGGGCCACCACGATCAGGCGGGGCGCGTCTTCGCGCAGCAGCTTGGCCCCCACCTCAAGGTCGACCCGCCGGCCGCTCTTGTGGAGCAGGACGGTCTCCAGGTGGCTCTCGTACCTCTCGCCGATCAGGCGCCGTTGGAGCCTCTCCTGGGCGTCCCGCCGGCGCTCCTCCGGGATCAGCTCGAAGAGCGAGGGGAGCTCCCGGAGCTCCCCGGGGGCGTAGCCGCTGATGCGGCAGAAGGCGTCGTTCGCGTAGACGATCCTGCGGCCCTCCAGGATCACGAGCCCCTCGCCCACGGCGCTCTGGGCCTCGAGCAGGGTCTCGTACAGGTCCATCTGGCGCCGGAGCTCGTCCTCGGCACGCCTGCGCTCGGTATCGTCGCTGAACGCGACGACCGCGCCCCCTACCTCCCCGTCCCTCTCGATGGGCGAGGACGTGTAGGAGACCGGGAACGACGTCCCGTCCCTCCGCACAAACGAATCCCCGTCGCCGCGACGGACCTCGCCCGAACGGAGCACCTCCAGCAGCGGGCACTCCTCGGCGGGCAGGGGGCTCCCGTCGGCGCGCCGGTAGTGGACGGTCTCGTGCATGTCCCTGCCGAGAAGCTCCGCCTCCGACCAGCCGAGCATGCGCTCCGCCGCGGGGTTGAGGGAGGTGATGCGCCCGTCCCCGTCCACCGTGTACACCCCCTCGCCGAGGGAGCTCATGGTCGCGGCCAGAAGCTCCAGCCCGTGGCGCAGCTCCTCCTCGGCCCTCTTGCGCTCGCTCACGTCGCGGGCCACGCAGTAGAAGACGCCCTCCTCGGGGATCGCCGTCGCGTTCCACTCGACCCAGGCCACCCCACCGTCCTTGCGGAGGTAGCGGCCCTGGAACCCGACGACGGGCTCTCCGCGGGAGAGCACCCCGGTGGCCTCCCGGACGCGCGCGAGGTCCGTCGGGTGCACGAGGTCGGTGTGGAGCCTCCCGACGAGCTCCTCCGGCTCGTAACCGACGACCGTGCGGCAGGCCCGGTTCACCGCGCGGAAGACCCCGTCCAGCCCCACGGTCGTTATGATGTCCGTCGAGGAGTCCAGCACCCGCCGGAGCTCCCGGCCGCGCCGCGCCTCCTCCTCCCCCAGCGCCCGCTCGCGCCCGAGGGCCCCGAGCGTCTCGAGCCTCCCGGCCACCGCCCTGCCGAACGCCTGCAAGGTCTCGAGCCCGTCCTCGGTAAAGCCCTTGGGCTCGTGGTCCATGAGGCAGAGGGTGCCGATGGCGGTCCCCGCTGAGGTCAAGAGCGGCGTGCCGGCGTAGAAGCGCATCCCGCCGACCTTGCAGACGAAGTGGTCCCTGTACCCCTCCGACTCCGAGAGGTCCTCGACGACGAGCGGGGAGGCCCCCTCGACCACCGGCGGGCACATGCTCATCTCCCTGGGGATGATCTTGGACTGCGCGAGCTCCTCCGGCAGCGGGCCCGACCAGGCCCGAAAGTACATGCCGTCCCGCAGCATGAGGTGGACGATGCAGAGGTCCGCCCCGAAGATGCCCCGCACGTCGTCGACCAGCTCCTGCAAGACGCCGTCTGCGTCGTAGCCCGTCGCGTGCCTCAGGTACTCCAGGGTCTCCGACCGGGCCGGCTCCGCCCCGCTCACCCTAGAGCTCCCCCTTCGAGACGAGCTCCCCGAGCGCCTTCACGCTCTCCGGGGAGAGCTTCTCCCCGCTCTCCCGGCCTATGATCTCCAGAACCCTCTCCATCGGCATGGCCTCCCGGTAGGGCCTGTCCTGAGAGAGCGCGTCGAAGATGTCCGCGACGGCCAGGATGCGGTCGCACCGCGAGAGGTGCTCGCCGGCGAACCCCCGGTGGTAGCCCGAGCCGTCCAGCTTCTCGTGGTGGTTGGCCGCCGTGTCGGCGATGTCCCGAAACGGGGCGACCCGCGTCAAAACCTCGTAGGTGAGGCCCGGGTGCCTCTTCACCCTCGCGAACTCGTCGCTCGTGAGCCGCCCGGGCTTGTCCAGGATCCTGTTCGAGACCCCGAGCTTGCCGATGTCGTGCAGGAGACCGGCCCTCTTCAGGTCGCGCACCTTCCCTTCGGAGAGGCCCACGTGCCCCCCGATCTTCGCCGCCGCGCGGGCGACGCCCTCGGAGTGGCGGTAGGTGAACGGGGACTTGGCGTCTATGATCCTCGCGAAAGCGTGGGCCGTCAGGTCCAGCCACTCGGGCGTCGCCGCGATGACGCGGTCGGCCGGCTCCATGAGGGAGATCGAGCGCGCCAGATCGGGCTCGCCCAGAGCCCCCCACAGCCCGCCGGCCCGGGCCTCGGCCAGAAAGACGTCCACGAGGGCGGGGTCGAACCACTCCCCGCGGCGCGTGCGGGCCATCTCCTCGGCGCTCGTCGGCCCGTACGCGGTGTAGAAGACCTCGACGGTCTGGGCGAGGCCGCAGATGCGCGCCAGCAGCGGTATCTCCTCGCCCTTCAGGCCGTCCGGGTGGCCGGCGCCGTTCCAGTGCTCGTCGAGGGCGCGGATGGCCCGGGCCGTCTCCTCGGGGAAGCCCATGGAGCGCGAGATGTCCGCCCCCCTCTCGCACCGTATCTCCACGAGGTTCCGCGCCGCCTTCGGACCCTCCATGCCGACCGCGAGGAAGCGCCGCGCCTTGGACCACACCGACCCCTCAGGGCTCACGGTCCGCGCCACGTACACGACCGCCCTGGGCAACCGGCTCCAGTTGGACGTCTTCAGCGCCTTCTTCGCCCGGAAATCGTCCGACTCGAAGAGGGCGGCGACCTTAGAGGAGTTCGAGGAACACCCCGCGTCCTTGAGCAGCAGGGCGTAGAACAGCGCCGAGCGCTCCTCCTCGGTGAGCTGCAGCCTCTCGGCGACCTTCATCCCGATAAAGCAGGACCTCAGGACGTGCCCGGCGGGCTGCCCCTCGACCATGTCCAGCACGTAAGAGAGCGCCGACAGCACCTCGGAGAGCTTGACGGTCCCGTCTTCTACCGCCCCGTGCCCCGTCTCCAAAGAGTCAGCTCCCTCCAACAAGATCCTTGCCGCGTACCCGAGATTATCGTCTCACGGACGCGAAAGCTTTAGCTCCTTAGCGACGAGCAACGCGGTTCTCCGGCCGTACGGGGAGACTACAACAGGGCTCGGCCCGTCGGCGGGCCGGCGGGGGCGAGCGTTTCGGGAGCCCGCGCGGGGGTAAGGGTTTCGTTGAGGTAGTCCCTCTATGCAGGAAGGACGGGCGTGAGAAGAAAACTCCTCGTCCTCTTCGTGGTCGCCCTCGTCCCGTTGTCGGGCGCGGCGGCTTGCGGAGGGGTGGAAGAAGAGATCCGCCAGCGGGCGCAAGAAGAGGTGGACAGAGGCAGGCAGCGCGTCGAGCAGGAGGTCGACAAGGGCCGAACGCAGTTGGAGCAGGAGGTTACGCGGCGCGTGGGCGAAGGGGCCCGCGAGGCCGAACAGCGGGCGAGGGAAGGCGTACAGCAGGGCAGGGAGCAGCTGGAAGGAGGAGGGCAGTAGCACCGGCGCTGGTCGGGGCATCCGAGGTCTTCGGATGCCCCGACCAGCCGGCGTCTCTGCACCTCGGGGGCGAGGCCCGGGACGTTACAGGAATGCCGGGACGACCTCGCCCTTGATCAGGTCCGCGTTGTGCTCGCGCTCGCGGATGACGGCCCAGCGGTCGCCCTTGACCATCACCTCGGCGGCGCGCGGCCTGGAGTTATAGTTCGAGGCCATGGAGAAGCCGTAGGCCCCCGTCCCCATCAGGGCGAGCAGGTCCCCCTCGGCGGCGTCGGGGAGCTCGCGGTCGCGGGCCAGGTAGTCGCCGGACTCGCAGACCGGCCCGACCAGGTCCGCCTTCAGGGAACTCGAACCGTTCTCCTTCACGCTGCGCACCTCGTGGTGGGCGTCGTAGAGGGAGGGGCGCAGCAGGTCGTTCATGCCGGCGTCGGCGACGAGGAAGCTCTTGGCGCCGCTCTTCTTGCGGTAGACCACGCGGGTCAGCAGCACGCCCGCGTTACCGGCGATGTAGCGGCCCATCTCGCACAGTATCTTCGCGCCCGTCGCCTCCAGGGAGGGCCGGATGGCGTCGATGTACTCCTTCGGGGACGGGACCTCCTCGTCCCTGTAGCGTATCCCCAACCCCCCGCCGATGTTGAAGTACCTGATGTCGAAGCCGCGGCGCTTGAGCTCCTCGACGAGGCCCGCGCTCTTCTCGATGGCCTCGGCGTGCGGCGCGATCTTGGTGATCTGGGACCCTATGTGCTGGTGCACCCCTATAAGGTCCACGCACCTGTACCGCCCGATCTTCTCGGCGAGGACGAGCGCCTCGTCGATGGGGATGCCGAACTTGCTCTCGCCCTGCCCGGTGGAGATGTGCGCGTGCGTCCCCGGGTCGACGTCCGGGTTGACCCTCAAAGAGACCCGCGCCCGCTTGCCGAAGCGCCCCGCGATCTCCTCGAGCCGCTCCAGCTCGGAGGCCGACTCCACGTTGAAGAGCAGGATGCGCTCCCCGAGGGCCGCCATGATCTCGGCCTCCGTCTTCCCGACCCCGGCGAAGACCACCTTCTTCGGGTCGAACCCGGCCTTCATCGCCCGGTACAGCTCGCCGCCGGAGACGATGTCCGCCCCCGCCCCGAGGGAGGCCAGGGTCCTCAGAACCGAGAGGTTCCCGTTCGCCTTTACCGCGTAGCAGACCAGGTGGTCGAGGCCCGAGAACGCCTCCTCGAGCTCCCGGTAGGCCCTCTCCAGGGCCGCGAAGCTGTAGACGTAAGTCGGGGAGCCGATGCTCTCCGAGATCTCCGCGAGGGCGACGCCTTCGCAACGGAGGCCGCCCTCCCCGTAGTAGAAGTCGTCCAAGACCTACCTCCTCCTGCTCGGCGTACCGTAGAAGGGCGCTGGAGCGCCCCTCTTATGCTATGTATCCCGCCCCCGGGGTCCGAAACCCGGCGACCGCACTCGGGAAGCACCCCGGGCTCCTGGAATATACTCCGTGGGGTAATCCGCCGCGACGTAAGGGAGAGATGAAGAGCCGCAAGAGAGGCCCCGAGGCCGAGAGAGCCCCCTGGTCCTGAACCCCGTGCTCGAGTCTTTGGGCGCCTACCCGCTGGTGCGCCTCGAAGAGCGCAGGGCCGAGCTCGAAGGGAAGGGCGTAAAGCTCTTCGACTTCGGCGCCGGCGACCCCGAGAGCCGACGGACGACGGGATACGCCGCGCCCTTATCGAAGGCGTCCCCGAGGTCAGCCAGTACCCGAGCGCCGGGGGCACGAAGGCCCTGCGCGAGGCCTTTGTCGGCTACATGGAGCGCCGCTTCGGCGTCGGGCTCGACCCGGACAGGGAGGTCATCCCGGCCTCGGGCTCGAAGGAGGCGGTCTTCCACGCGCCCCTCGCCTTCCTGCACCCGTCGCACGAGAGGCGCGGCGTCGCATACGGCACGCCCGGCTACCCCGTCTACGAGCGCGGGACGCTCTTCGCCGGGGGCGAGACGCTCCCGGTGGAGCTCGAGGAGAAGGACGGGTTCCTGCTGCCCATCCGCGAGATCGACCCGGGGAAGACTCGGGCGGTCTGGATCAACTACCCCCACAACCCGACCGGCGCCGTGGCGAGCCTCTCGTACCTGGAGGAGCTCGCCGCCTTCTGCCGCGAGCACGACATCCTGCTCTTCTCGGACGAGTGCTACAACGACGTCTACTCCGGCGAGGCGCCGCCCTCCATCCTCGAGGTCACGAAGGAGCGGACCCTCGCCTTCGTCTCCCTCAGCAAGCGCAGCGGCATGACGGGCTACCGCTCGGCGATGATGGCCGGGGACGAGGAGCTCGTAGCCGCCCTGAAGAGGATGCGCCCCTCCATCGGGACCGCGAGCCCGGGCTTCGTGTACGCCGCCGCGACCGCCGCGTGGGGCGACGACGCCCACGTCGAGGCGCGCAACCGAGTCTTCACCGAGAAGCGGAACCTCTTCACGGGCTTCTTCGAACGGGCGGGCCTGCGATGGATGCAGACCAACGCGAGCCTCTACCTGTGGGCCAGGGTGCCGGACGAGTACGGCGGGGACGACGAGGCCTACGCCCTCAGGCTCCTCGAAGAAGGGATACTCGTCGCGCCCGGCTCCTCGTTCGGGCCCGGCGGCGGGGGCTACTTCCGCGTCGCCCTCGTCCCCAGGCTGGAGGCGTGCAGGGAGGCGATCGAGCGCTGGGAGGGGCTGCTCCGCTGAAGCGCCCCGAGATTACACAAACCGTTACCGAAAAACCGCACGAGCTGTAACCGGGATGTAATCCGTTCCTCTCATGATGCCCATCATGGGCGCCGCGGGGCGCCGTAGACCGGAGAAGGTGGGCGGGTATGGCGAAGAGGTTCTTTGTTCTGGCGGCGCTGGTGGCGATGGTACTCGCGGTAGCGGCGCCGATGGCGCTCGCGCACGGCGGTCAGGAGGGCGTAGTCGGCCCGCAGCCGGTTCAGTGGACGGGCGAGGGCGCCACGATCACGGGCCTGCTCGAGCCCGGCGTCGAGAAACTGGACGGCACCCCCACGTGGCAGATGGAGGACGAGACGGCGGGCGGCTTCTACCACGTCGAGGAGGGCGAGGGGGTCGACCTCGCCTCGTTCGAGGGCCAGAAGGTCTCCCTGCACGGAGAGCTCGGCCACCTCGAGGGCGCCGTAATCCTCGTCGACTCGGTCGAGCCCCTCGCGGAGGAGACGGCCGCGGAGGCGCAGTACGAGCCGCAGGAGGCCTTCGGGGAAGAGTTCGCCGGTACCGGCGTGGTCGAGTACCTGGACGACAAGGCCGACGGTACTCCGGTCTACGGGCTCTCCGTCTCCCCCGAGGAGGGCCACTACATGGAGGGAGACTTCGACTTCGCCGCCTTCGAGGGGGAGACGGTAAGCGTCACCGGCCAGTTCGTGCTCGTCCCCGGGGGCGGAAGCTACCTGCAGGTGCAGAGCATCGAGCGGGCCGGGGTCGAGAGCGGCGAGGAAGTCAGCGCCGGCGAGGAGGCCGTGCCCACCGGCTCCCCGAGCCCGGTCGAGGTTACGGTGGACGGAGGCGAGGAAGTCGCGCCCGTGGAGGCCCCCGAGACGACCACCATCCAGGACGAGGTAGCGGAAGAGACCGTCGCCATCGAGCTCGCCTCCGAGGAGACGCCCGCCGGCCCGTCCGGCGACGCGGCCGAAGAGCCCGGCATCCTCTCCGTCGCGGCGAAGGCACTCCCCACCACGGGTGGCCTCGCGCTCCTTCTCCCCCTCGCCGGGCTGGTGCTGGCAGCCGCCGGTCTCGCGGCCTTCCGCATGACCCGCTAGCGCGGCCCCGCTCGAAGAGGTGCTGGTAGGAGGGGGCCCGACTTCATGTCGGGCCCCCTCCTTTTGTCGTGTTTCCGAAGCCTGGTTTTCAGAGGACGTAGTCCTTCTACCGAGGGAACGGGGGACGCGCCGGGTATAACGGACGGCATGACTGCCAAGCTTGAGAAGGTATCGAGAGTATTTGTGTCTGCGAGTGGTTTTTGCTTCGGATCTCCGGTGGGCAACCCTGCGCTCGTCGTAGGGCGTGTTCGGTAGGTGGAGCAGGGCAGCGCCCGTACGACCGCCGGGGTCGTGCGCGAGCAGGGGCGGCTCGTGCTCGCCTGCGGGGGCTACCGTTCGGGCTCGACGCTTCAATACAACCTTATCGGCGAGTACGTCGAGCGCGTCAACGGGGGGCGCAGGATCGGCCTGCTCGACCCGCCGGAGGCGGCTCGCCTCTGGCGCGGGCTCTGGGGCATCGTGGGCGCGATGGGGCTGGCCGTCGCCAAGAGCCATCACGCGGTGGGCGGCTTTCAGGACTTCGGCGGGGCCGAGCGCGTCTGGTCCGAGCTGGCCGAGCGCGGTCTGATCGCTCCGGTCTACTCCGTGCGCGACTGGCGCGACGTCGCCTACTCGATGTCCCGAAAGTTCGGCCGTCCTCTCGCGGAGCTTTTCGAGAGCTCGCAATGGCGGGAGAACCTGGCGCACATGGAGGTCTGGCTAGCCCTCGGCGCTCTGGTGCAGCGCTACGAGGATCTGGTGGGGGATGCCGCAGGCTCTCTGGAAGATATGTCCCACGGTCTCGGCCTGCCGTGGGCCCCCGAGGCGGCGGGAGAGGCGGCGGAGGCGGCGGGGTTAGCCGCCCAGCGCGCCGTCACCGGAAGGCTGGCCGCGGGCGGCACCGACCCCCGCCATCTCGTGCACTGGGACCACATCGCGGACCCCGGCGGCGGGGCCTGGCGGGTGGCCTGGGACGAGGAAGAGCGGGAGCTTGCAAGGGAGGAGCTTGCGCCGCTCATGGAGCGTTTCGGCTACGAGTGGGACTGAGGGGACAGGCGGGTCGTCCTGCTAAACTGGCGCGGTTCGACACGTAGCTCTCTTCGAATCGGGGGGTATGGCATGAAGGATCTCATAGAGAAGGCGTTCGAGAACCGTGGGCTGCTCGACGGCGAGGAGTACGAGCGAGCGGTCCTCGACACCATCGCCGCGCTCGACTCGGGGGAGCTCCGGGTGGCGGAGAAGGGCGAGGACGGCGAGTGGCGCTCCAACGCGTGGGTGATGAAGGCGATCTCGCTCTACTTCACCGTCGCGAAGATGGAGACGATCGAGGCCGGCCCGTTCGAGTACCACGACAAGATCCCGACGAAGAAGAACCTCGCCGCGGCGGGCGTGCGCGTGGTCCCGCCCGGGACCGTCCGCTACGGGGCCTTTGTCGAGCCGGGCGTCGTGGTCATGCCGGGGTACGTGAACATCGGGGCGCGCGTCGGCAGCGGGACGATGGTCGACACCTGGGCCACGGTCGGCTCGGGGGCCCAGATCGGGCGGAACGTCCACCTCGCCGGCGGTGTGGGGATCGGCGGCGTCCTGGAGCCGCCGGGGGCGATGCCGGTCGTAATCGAGGACGGGGCGTTCGTCGGCTCGCGCGCCATCGTCGTCGAGGGGGTACGGGTCGAGGAGGAGGCGGTCCTCGGGGCGAACGTGGTCCTCACGGCCTCGACCCAGATCGTCGACGTCACCGGCGACGAGGAGGTCGTCTACAGGGGCCGCGTCCCCGCCCGCTCCGTCGTCGTCGCCGGCACCCGCACGAAGGAGTTCCCGGCCGGCTCCTACAATCTCCAGACCGCCCTGATCATCGGTCAGCGCAAGGCGTCTACGGACCAGAAGACCTCGCTGAACGAGGCGCTCAGGCAGTTCGGGGTGAGCGTGTGAGGGAGGGTTCCATCGAGGAGAGGATGCTCGAAGCCCTCCTGTTCTTCCTTGAGCGCCCCAGCGTGATCGGGAACGAGAAGACGCTCTGCGACGACCTGGAGGCGCGCGTCGGGGGGCTGCCCGGCTGGCGGGCCGAGAGGGTCGAGAACAACTTGATCCTGAGCCGCACGAGCCCGGACGTCTCGCGCGAACGGCTGGTCTTCGCCGGGCACCTGGACACGGTGCCGGAGCCCGAGGGGGGCATCGAGGTGCGCGAGGAAGGGGAACTCGTCTACGGCCGGGGGGCTTCGGACATGAAGGCCGGTGACGCGGTGATGCTCGCGCTGCTCGAGGGTTTCGACTGGGGCGCCTCCTGGGCGGAGCCGGTCTTCGTGTTCTACGAGCACGAGGAGGGTCCTTACGCCGAGAACGGCCTCGAGGCCGTCTTCGAGGAATGCCCGTGGGTGACGGACGCGGAGCTCGCCATCATTCTGGAGCCCACGGAGAACGCCCTGGAGGCCGGCTGCATCGGCACGGCCCAGATCGAGGTGACCTTCCACGGGACGCCCTCGCACTCGGCGCGGCCGTGGCAGGGGGAGAACGCGCTCACGGCGGCCGGCGCGTTTCTCGCGGCGCTCCACGAGCGCCCGGCCGAAGAGGTCGTGGTCGACGGGCTTGCGTTCTACGAGGTGGTCGTCCCGACGATGGCGCGGGGCGGGAGCGCCAAGAACGTCGTCCCCGACGAGCTCTGGATCAACGTCAACCACCGCTTCGCCCCCGGGCGGGGTAGGGACCACGTGGAGGCCGTCTTCGAGGGGCTCCTGAGGGGCTCGAACGCCTCGTTCGAGGTCGTGGACTTCGCGCCGAGCGGCTCGGCGGAGCTGGGGCACCCCCTGCTGCAAGCCTTTATCGCGGGGGGCGGCGACTTGCCCGCCCTGGAGGTGCGGCCGAAGCAGGCCTGGACGGACGTCGCCCGTTTCGGCCGGGAGGGGGTGGCCGCCGCCAACTTCGGCCCCGGCAGCCCATCCCAGGCGCACCAGAGGGCCGAGCACGTAAAGCTGCCGCTGCTGGCGGAATGCTTCGAGCGCCTGAGAGCTTACCTGACGTATACTCCCTGACGGGGAAGATGCACGACAGGAGCAGAGGGGGACGAATCGTGTGCGCGATGCACTCCGGTCGGGGTAACGGGCGTCTTGGGCCACACGCAGGAAAGAAGATAGGCCGTCGTGAGTTCATCAAGCTCGGCGGCGCGGGCCTCGCGGGCGCGGCCCTCCTCGGGGTCGCGGGCTGCGGCGGGGGCGGTGGCGGCGCGGGGGGAGACGAGATCGTCTTCTCGTTCTTCCCGGACCCGACCGGCAGCGTCCAGGGGCTCATAGACCGGTTCAACGAGGAGAACGAGGGCGGCATCCGGGTAAGCTGGCGGGAGATGCCCGCCGACTCCGGGCAGCACTTCGACCAGCTCAACACCGAGTTCCAGTCCGGGGAGACGAGCATAGACGTGATCGGGGGGGACGTGATCTGGCCGGCCCAGTTTGCGGCCAACGGCTACATCGCCGACCTCTCCGACCGCTTCCCCGAGTCGGAGCGCGCGGCCTTCCTCCCCGCCACCATCGAGGCGAACACCTACAAGGGCAAGGTCTTCGGCGTCCCCTGGTACACGGATGCAGGCATGCTGTACTACCGCCAGGACCTCCTCGAAGCGAGCGGCTTCTCGGAGCCCCCGAGGACGTGGGACGAGCTCAAGGAGATGTCCGAGCGGGTCAGGCAGGACTCCGGGACGAGGTACGGCTACGTCTTCCAGGGGGCGGACTACGAGGGCGGGGTCGTGAACGCGCTGGAGTACATATGGACCTCCGGCGGGGACGTCCTCGACGGAGAGACGGTCATAATAGACAGCCCCGAGGCGCGCAGGGGGCTTCAGATAGAGCGGAGCATGCTCGCCGACGGCGTCGCCCCGCAGGGGGTCTCGCAGTACAAGGAGCAGGAGTCGGCGACGATCTTTCTGAGCGGCGACGCGGTCTTTATGAGGAACGTACCCCGGATGTACGCCCTCGCCTCCGACCCGGCGGAGTCGAACATAGACCCGGGTCAGATCGGCATCGCGGCGCTTCCCGTGGCCGCAGAGGGCCTCCAGAGCTACAGCTCGCTGGGCGGCTGGAACTTCTTCCTCAACGCCAACTCAGAGAAGGCCGACGCCGCCTACGAGTTCATAACATTCATGAGCGCCCCCGAGCAGCAGAAGACCCGCTCGATAGAAGGCTCGGTGCTCCCGACGCGCGAGGAGCTCTACGAGGACGGGGAGGTCCTGGAGGGGGTCCGGGTGGCCGAGCTCGGCCGGGAGGCGATCCAGAACACCCGGCCGCGCCCGATCTCGCCCTACTACTCGGACATGTCCCTGAAGATGGGCACGCAGTTTGTCCGGTCGCTGAAGGGCGAGGTGGCGCCGGAGGAGGCGCTCGGTGCCTTGCAGGGCGAGCTGGAGGAGATCGTCCGCCAGGGCCAGCAACAGTAGCGCCGGCCTACCCACAAGGGCCGATCGTCCTCGGTCTCCGCCACGGGCACGCGAGAAGGCCCCTCCTCGCGGAGGGGCCTTCGGAGGTCGATCGGACCACGGGGCAGCCGCCTAGGAGTAGATCCTCCTGGAGAGCAACCCGAGGGCGCCGGAGACAACCAGGAACAGACCGGTGATGGGCGCCAGGAGCGCGGGGCCTCCGGTGCTCGGGAGCACCGTGACGGGAGCTTCGCCGTCGGAAGGCGTAGCTCCGCCACCGGAAGGAGCAGCAGCAGCGCCGGCAGGCGCACCGGCCGACTGCGCCGCCGCGGGCGCCGCCGCAGCCGGGGTCTGAGCCGCGGCCTCCGTGAGGGCGGCCTCGCCCAGGCTCACGACCGCTGGCGTGCTGATCGCGGCGGCCGGCGTGCCGAACACGACGTCGGGATCATCCTCGAACACGACGTCGGGATCGTCGTCGAACACTACACCCGGCGGACGGTCGACGATGTCCGGCGGGTTGTTCGGGTCGTTGGGATCCACCGGGTTGTTCGGGTCGACGGGATTGTTGGGGTTGTTCGGATCCACGGGGTCTACCGGATCGACGGGATCCACCGGGTCGACGGGATCCACCGGATCGACGGGGTCTACCGGGTCCACCGGGTCGACGGGTGCCTGGTTGCAGGCCGCGACGTTGGGGTTGGGGCAGAAGTGATCCCGGTGCTCGTTGAAGTCTCCTATGCCGTCTTCGGTGGGCGCGGGCTGTCCGTTGACGCACTCCACGTCGCGGTAGGAGCCGCTGTTGTCCCCGTCGCAGGGGAGCTGAACGTTGTTTCCGCCGCCGGAGCCGCCGTTGTCGGCTCCGCCACCGCCTGAGCCGCCCGAACCGCCGCTACCGGAGCCGGATCCACCGCTGCTCAAGCTGCCTGCGGGGCCGCTATCGTCTCCGCCGCTCCCGCCGGAGCCGGAACCGCTGTTGTCCATCGCGCTTCCGTCCGAGCCGCTACCGCCGGGGCCGCTCTGGGCCTGGGCCGTTCCTCCCCAGATCAGGAAGCTCATCATCGCCGCGAGCGCCAGCGCCAGCGCGAGGGCGTGCGCCTGCCTCGGTCCTACGCCACTCATGCCGAAACCTCGCTCGGTGCTTCTCGACATGCTGCGTACCTCCTTACGAATGGACATCTCGACGTAACGCTCCTCGTAGCCTTTGCAAGCTTCTCGCTCCTCGTTCGCTCAGGCCGCACCTCCATCGCTTGTATCTTTCGTCATATTGTTAGCATTCGTGCGATAAGGCCGGAAGACGCCGAAGCGCTGCGTGGCGCGTTTGGGTACTTTTTTGTTACGGAAGTTCTAATACCGGGGGAGGCGTGATCGGGGCGACGGCTAGGGCTTGGTGTAAAAGATAGTACATTTGAGTGATGTGGCGGGGCGGCTAGCACCACAGTATTAGGAGGACGGTGGGAACCGGTGGTGCACTGCGCGTTGCGACGGGCTGGCGCGCGGAGCAGGGAGTAAGCGAGGGAGAGGAAGATGAGGTTAGAGACAGGAGCCGCCGCTACGCGGGCTCGTGGGGTATGCGAGGGCACGGGACCGGTGTGGGTCTGCGATCCCGCCGAGACCGTGATGGGGGTGGGTCTGGCGCGCAACCTCTCGGAGGAGGTTCCGGTCTACTTCGGGTGGGGCGGTCCCCCGCCCGAGCCCCGTCCCACGTCGGTGGTCTTGTGCTGCGCGGACGCGGAGCAGCTCCCGGAGAGCATCGGGCACGTGCGTCTGCACGAGCGGGAGGCCGGCATCCTCGTCTTCAACCCGTACATGGACCTGCCGCTGGCCTGGAACGCCCTACGGCTCGGGGCCCGCGGCTACCTGCACGCCGGCATGCAGCCCGACCAGATCCTCCGCGCCATCCTCGCGGCCGAAGGGGGCGAGGTCGTGGCCCCGAGGAAGTTGCTCGAGTACGTGGTCGAGAACGCCGTGCACCACTGTCCCGACACCCTCTCCGCCCGCCGGCGCGAGATCCTGGGCCTCGTCGCCGATGGGCTGACCAACGCCCAGATCGCCCACAAGCTGTTCCTCTCGGAGTCCACCGTCAAGCAGCACCTCTACGCCGCCTACAGGCTCCTCGGCGTCCGGAACAGGACCGAGGCCGCGGGGCTCGTCCGCAACGGCGGCATGTAAGGGCTCGGCCCTACTGCCTCACGGCATCCGACTTGCCGAGCTCGACGTCGAGGAGCGTCGTCGCCACGTCGGCCGGGAGCGGCTTTGAGAAGTAGGTACCCTGGGCGAGGTCGCAGCCGAGGTTTTTGAGGTGGGCGAACTGCTCGGCCGTCTCGACGCCGCAGGCGATGGTCGTGCGTCCCAGGGCGCGACCCAGGGCTACGACCGCCGCCACGATCGCCCTGTCCTGCGGGTTCTCGTCGATGCCGGAGATCAGGGCGCGGTCGATCTTCAAGGTGTCGGCCGGGAAGCGCCTGAGCTGCGAGAGCGAGGAGCTGCCCACCCCGAAGTTGTCCACGGCGACGTGCACCCCGAGCTCCCTGAGGGCGAGCAGCCTGCCCGAGATCTCCTCGTCCTCCGTCACGATCCCCTCGGCGACGTCGAACCACAGGTTGCCCGGCCGCAGACCGGTCTCACGCAGGATCTCCGCGACGGTCGCGGTGATCTGCCCGTTGGCGAGCTGCCTGCGAGAGACGTTCACGCTTATCTTCGGGGCTACGCGCTCGGGGTAGCGCCCCTGCCACTCGGCGCCCTGGCGGCAGGCCTCGCGCAGCACCCCCTCCCCGAGGGGGATTATCAGGTTGGTCTCCTCGGCCACCGCGAGAAACTCCTTCGCCTCCAGGGTCCCCCGCTCCGGGTGCTCCCAGCGCGCGTAGGCCTCCATCAAGACGATCTTCTCCGTCTCGACGGAGACGTTCGGCTGGTAGTGGACCTGCAGCTCCTCGCGCGCGATGGCCCTCCGAAGGTTGTCCTCGGTCTCCAGCCGCGCGAAGGCCCCGGCGTCCATGCTCTCCTCGAAGACCCGGTAGCGTGCCCCGCCCTCGCTCGTCTTCGCCCCGCGCAGGGCGAGGTCCGCCGCGCGCAAGAGCTCGACGGAGGACTCGCCCCCCGTAGCGCCCACGGCCACGCCGATGCTCAACGACACGAACAGCTCGCGCCCGCCGACGGGGAACGGCGCCTCCAGAGCCTCGGTCACCCTCTCGGCCACGCGCACGGCGCCCTTGAGGTCCTGCACGTCCTCCAGCAGCACCGCGAACTCGTCCCCGCCCATGCGGGCGACCGTATCCTGGGGACGGACGCAGTCCTTGACCCTGGCCGCGACCTCCGCGAGCAGCGTGTCGCCGGCCTCGGGGCCCATCGAGTCGTTGACGACCTTGAAGTTGTCCAGGTCCATCAGGAGCACCGCGAGCGGCTCGACGTTGCGCGTGAGGCGGGCGAGGGCGTGCCCCAGGCGGTCCAGGAAGAGGGCGCGGTTGGGGAGGCCGGTCAGCCCGTCGTGGAAGGCCTGGTGGAAGATCTGCTCCTCCAGGGTCTTGCGCTCGCTGAGGTCGCGGGAGTTGACGACGATCCCGTTCACCCCGGGGGAGTCGAGCAGGTTGGTCGAGATCCCTCGAGGTGTCGCCAGGAGCCGTCCTTGTGCCTCAGACGGTACTCGAGGCGGCCGCTGACGGCGCCGGGGCTGTCGAACCCGCCCGAGAACGTCGCCCCGACGAAGCCGAGGTCCTCCGGGTGCACGTAGTCGAAGATGTCCTTGCCGAGCAGTTCGTCGGCCCCGTAGCCCAGGATGCGCTCGACCGCGGGGCTCTGGTAGCGGATGGTGCCGTCGCCGTCGAGGACGGTGATGATGTCCGGCGCGTTGCGCACCAGCGAGCGCAGGCGTTCCTCGCTCTTCTCCAGCTCGTCCTGGACCTCCCGGCGCTCGGTGATGTCCTCGAGGAGGAGGACCACCTCGAGCACCCGCCCGTCGTCGTCCTTCACCGGGTAGATCGAGGCCTCGAACCAGCGCTTCCTGCCCTCGCGTCCCACGGCCTCCGGGTCGTACAGGAGCGGCGGCGTCGTCACGGCTTCGCCGCCCATCCCCTCCTCCACGTAAGGGACGAGCCCCGACGCCCGGACGTGCTCGTCCCGGAACACGTTGGCGTCGGCCTCCTCGCCCCCCGGGAGCCCCCACAGCTCCGACCAGGCGGCGTTGCTCAAGAGCGGCCGTCCGTCCGGCGCGAAAACGTGGATGCCCATCGGGCTGCGCTCGATCGCCGTCCGAAAACGCGCCTCCGAGACGCGCTGGCCGCGCCTCGCCAGTAGTTTAAGACCGCGCTTCAAGGACTCGAACGGACCTAACCTCGCCGGCTTCCCTGTCTGCTTTATGCTCACGCCCCAAACCGCCCCGCTCGCTCTGTTGACAACAAAGGACCCGCGCCGTGACCGGCATCGATCGTGCTCGTCTCGACAACTCGAAACCCCCTCGCCGGCACGCCCCGGCGGGCCGGAATCACGTTCCTTGCCCACACTTATCGGCACTTCCGACGATTTGCTTTAACCCCGTCCGCGAGGTGGCCGCGCTCGCTCGCCGGGACATGTCTCAGGGCGCGGGCGGCAGCCCGGTCACGGTGGGATCGCGGTACAAGACGCGAGCATCCTCGGTGTACAGACCCACGCGTCCGCTTCGTATGGGGTAGGGATCGGTGAAGGTGATCTGCAGCTCGTCGTCCACGTAGACCCGGATGGTCGGGCCGCGGACCTCGATGCGGTAGTCGTACCAACGCCCCGGCTCCGCGCGTGGCCTGCCTTTGGTTGCGAGGAAGACCTGCCCGGTCCCCTTGGGCGGGACCAGCTTCCCGAGCTCCAGGCCGTTGGTCTTGTGGACGAGGTAGTAGCTGCGGTCCTCGGCCTTGTAGCGGAAGAACACCCAGCCCGTCTCCCAGGTGTTCGGCGGGGAGTTGCGGCGGAGTTGATCTTCGAACTTCATCCGCACCTCGAAGCTGTAGTCGCGCAGGGCCGGGTCCCCGGCGAGCGCGAGCGCCGCGTGGGTCTCGACGGGCCTGCGCGCAGCCTTAGGGGCGAGGACCGCAGCCCCGTTCTCGACGCCCACCTTCCCGTAGCCGTCGTACTTGACGGTCCAGTCCATGCCGCTCCACCCGGCGAGAGGGCCGTCCTCGGGGCTGGCGGAGACGGTGTTCTCTCGCCCGCCCGAGGCCCAGAAGCCGACCGCTACGGCGGCCGTCAGGGCCGCGAGCAGGATGGGAGGGCGGAGGGATCTCCCGCGGGCTCCGGCCTCGAGCGGGACCTCGACGAGGCTGCTTGCGGCGGATCCGGAGCGCCACTGTGCGGGCAGGCGCAGAAGGAAAGCCGCCATCATGACCGCGATGACCGCGGTGAGCCAGGGCAAGGCCCGCAGGGTCGGCCACCAGGCCGAGCGGCGTTCGAGGCTCAGGTTCAACGCCGACAGGTACAGGCCCACGTCGATCTTCAGCCAGGTCGTCGCGCGGGCGAGGGGTCCCGGCCGGTAGTCGTAGCGGACCTCGGTCTGCATGGCCCGCAGGTCGGCGAAGGCGTAGCCCTGCTCCTGCAAGCCCTCGACCAACGCTTCGAGCTCGGAGACCGGGATGTTCGCCGGATGGTAGAAGCCTACGGCCCAGCCGTCGCGCACCACGCGCAGGGCCTCGGCGCGGCGGAGCTGGGCTTCCACGGTGAACCCCTGCTCGGGGTTGATATAGCCCAGGTTCTCCGGGATCAGGGTCTGGCCGTAAGGGTCGGGACCCGCGGGATAGGGCAGCCAACCGAGGGGCGCGCGATTCTCGATGGCATGCGAGAAGTAGCGGGAGAAGACCTCGTAGGCGAGCGGAGATCCGGCGTAGTGCGGGGTCTCCCAGAACCGCGGCTCGAGGCCTTGATCCCTGAGGATGCGGATGCCGTCTTCCGTCTTGGCGGCGTACTTCTCCCAGGTCTCGCCCCTCAGGGGCGCGTTCCTGACCTCGTCCCAGTACTCGTAGTCCTCGCCGGAGCCGAAGGTGTGGTGGTACCCGTGCAGGATTATCGTCCCGCCGCGGTCCTGGGCGTAGCGCAGGGCGCGGACGAACTCGGGTTTCTTGCTCAACGCCACCACCGACCCGTCCTTGAAGCGCTGCGCGGGGATCACGCCGAGCGAGAACGGGATGCGCCGGGAGTGGAGGTAGTCCGTGGCCTCGATGATGCGCCGCGGGTCCACGTGCACGGAGACGTCCTCGAGCCGTATCAGCGCCTGCCGCGCCTCCTTGACGGGGGTGTCGAAGAACTCGTGCAGCACGTCGGCGAGCACGAGCGGCAGCCCGTCGAGCTCGGGCTCCGGGTGGTCGGTGCTCGTGGCCGGAAGCCCGTTGACGTAGAAGAGGTTGCCCCCCCTGACCACGTACGGGATGGGCGAGGGGGAGGAGCCCGCGTAAGACGCGAGCACCCGCGCGGAGGGCTCATCGATCACGACCCCGACGGGCTCGTAGCCATCGAGCACGGCCCCGTAACGCTCCCCGCGGTACTCGACCCAGCGTGGGGCGTCGCCGGCGCCGGGGGGCTTGAGGTGGAAGCCGTAGGCGGGGGACCTGGGGAGCCGGTCGAGACCGTACCCCAGCCAGAGCACCGGGCGGTCGGCGCGTGCGAGATCCTCTAGCAGAGGGGCGGGCAGCGGCGACGTGGGATCGTTGCCGACGACCGCCACCCGATCGTAGGAGCGGAGCTGCCCCTCCGAGTACTCCGCCGCGTCGACGACCGTGGTGCGCGGCGTGAAGTGGCGCAGCAGCATCTCCAGCTGCGGCCCGATCTGGTCGTCCGCCTGCGGCCACTCGGGCCACTCCTGGTTTACGATCAGGACGCTCGGGCCACCAGGGGCCGGACCCTCCTCGCCCCCTCGCTCGGGCGAGCCCTCGGCGCCTTCCGCTGCCCGGGGGTAGGGCAGGCCGGCGACGAGCAGCAGCAAGCCCACCAGCAGGACCCGAAGCCGACCGGCGCTCATGCGACCTCCTCCACGGGCCCGTCCGCCACGAGCGCGCCCGACGCGACGCGCGGCAGGAAGGACCCCGGTAGCTCTGCGGAGAGCCCGAAGCGGTGGCGCAGGGCGGCGACGATGCGGGCGGTTGCCCGGCCGTCGCCGTACGGGTTCGCGGCGCGTGCCATCGCCCCGTAGGCGTGCCCGTCGCGGAGCAGCGTCTCGGCCGCGCGAAGCACGTCCCGCTCGTCGGTGCCCACGAGGCGTGAGGTACCGGCCTCCACGGACTCGGAGCGCTCCGTCTTGTCGCGCAAGACCAGCACCGGCTTGCCCAGGGCGGGGGCCTCCTCCTGGAGACCGCCGGAGTCTGTCAGGACGAGGTGGCAGGAGTCGAGCAGGCGGACGAAGTCCCGGTAGCCCACGGGCTCTTCCAGGCGGATCCTGGCGTTCCCCCCCAAGATGCGACCGACGGGCTCGCGCACGTAGGGCGAGGCGTGGACGGGGAAGACCACCTCAGCCCCGGGGTTGCGCTCGACGAGCCGCAGGACCGCGGAGCACACGGCTTCCAGCGGCGCGCCGCGGTTCTCGCGACGGTGCATCGTCAGCAGGACGCGGCGGCGCCTGTGGCGGCGACGCTCGCGCGGGGGCTTCGAGACCGGGGGGCGCCGGTCCTTCTCGCGCACGTGGAGCAGGGCGTCGATGACGGTGTTGCCCGTCACCAGAACCCGCCGTTCCGGGACCCCCGCGTCCGCCAGGCAGCGGGCGGCGTGCGGCGTCGGGGCGAAGTGCAGGTCGGCCAGGACGCCGATAAGACGGCGGTTTCCTTCTTCGGGGAACGGCTCGTAGAGGTCGTCCGTGCGCAGCCCCGCCTCGACGTGCGCCACCGGGGTGAGGCGGTAGTAGGCGGCCAGCGCCCCCACCATGGCCGAGGTCGTGTCCCCCTGGACCACCACGAGGTCCGGGCGGAAGCGCCCTATCACCGCGTCCATCGCCGCGAGGGCGCGCGTGGTCAGGTCGGGGAGCGTCTGGCGGTGGGACATGAGGTCCATGTCGACGTCGGGCTCGAGGCCGAAGACCTCCAGGGCGCCGTCGAGCATCCCCCGGTGCTGGCCCGTGCTGCACAACACCGTCTCGAACTCGTCGCCGCGGGCGCGCAGGGCGAGTACGACCGGCGCCAGCTTGATCGCCTCGGGGCGGGTGCCTACTACGACAAGGATTCTGGGCATGGCGTCTACCTCGGAAGCTCGACGATGGGCGTCTGGGGGCACGGCTCGGCGGGGGGCAAGAGGCGGGGCGAGACGCGGCTGGTCTTGGCCCAGCCCCGGCGACCGAGCAGCACGTGCCAATAAACCACCACGCCGGCCGCGAACCACACGAAGGAGTAGAAGGTGAAGAGGTGCCCGTGCAGGAGCAGGCGCCACAGCGGCGGGCGGGCGCTCCGCCCCCAGGACACCATCACCAGCGGGGCCATCGGGAAGGCCAGCAGGTACCACGCGACTAGGTGCGGTGCGTCCCCTTTGTAAGAGCCGAACGAGAAGGAGAGCCACGAGACGATGCTGGCGAGGCCGATCGGCAGGAACGCCACGGGGAGCAGCAGGAAGATCAGGAGGTCCAACCGCGTGTGGAAGGGTTGGCGGCTGCCGAGCAGCGTGGGCAGGTACTGCCAGCAGGCCAGATGCCCCTGCAACCAGCGGCCGCGCTGGCGAACGAGCGAGCGCAGCTTCGGAACGGCTTCCTGCAAGACCGCGGCCGACGCACAGAACCTCAACCGCCGCCTCTTCGCCAGCAGCCGCAGGCTGAGGTCCAGGTCCTCGGTGAGCGAGGAAGGCCTCCAGGGGACGTCCTCGAGGGCGTAGAGGTCGGCGAGCCGCACGCACTGGCCGTTCCCGCCCAGCGTGGCGCTGCCGAGCAGGTCCTTGGCCCCGCAGATAATCCTGCCCCAGACCGCGAACTCCAGGTGCTGCCACAACGTCAACAGGTTATGATCGGCGTTGTACATCCGGACGGCGGACTGCACGCCCGCGACCTCGTCGTCGGCGAAGTACGGGGCGACCTTCTCCAGAAAGTCCGGCTCCACCCGCGCGTCGGAGTCGAAGACGACCACTACGACGTCCTCGGGGGCGCGCCCCCGAAGAAGGTCCATCCGCCGCACGGCGGCGCAGCCGGCGTTCAGGGCGTGGCCCTTGCCGCGCCTGGCCTGCTCCCGCGGCTGCCGTACGAGCCGGACCCTGGGGTCGGCGGTGAACGGGACGACGGCGTCGACCGTGCCGTCGTCGGAGGCATCGTCGATCACCAGGACCACGAAATCCCCGCGGAGGCCGAGCAGGCTGGAGAGCGTCCGCCCGATCACCCCCTCCTCGTTGAGCGCGGGCACCAGCAGGACGAAGAATGGTTCCGCGCAAGAGCCCCCTCGGCCTGCCGCCACCGACCGCGTCGAAAGCACGGCCATCGCGTACACGTACAACACGGTGAGCACTACCAACACGGTTACGGCCTGCATCTCGGTCCCCCGCCCCCGGTACTCCCGGTCCGGCTCGTGCTCCCCCGGCCGGCGCTCGATCCGACCGGTGGACGCACCGTCAAGGTCTCAACCATGATTTGCTCGCACCTCTCCCACTTCTGCCACCCACCGATCCCGATTCCTCTAACAACGTTATGCATGGATGAAGGTCCGTATCTACCTTCTCGACGCGACACTAACAGCAATAGGACCCGAACGGGCCCCGCGGCCCGAGAAAGAGCCCTAACGCTAGCCACGGGTGCTTCCGAGGGTGCTACGCATGCCCCCGAGGGGGCTTAGTCCGACACGACGCCCGCCGACGTGCGCCCGAGGATGCGCCCGGGTACTACCGAGAACGTCCTGGGCGATACGCCCCAAGGATACGGCCGCGGGGACCGAAACTCCCCGCCGCGACGTTCCGCCGGCGGCGGGCGTCGCGGGGTCGGATCGTCAAAAGTGTTGCTAGTTACGATATCTCCGGGTATGTTCGGGGTGAATAGGGTGGATAGAAAGGGTGCGCATGAACGGTCTGGGGCTCGCGAGGCTAGGTATGTATGAGGCCGTCGAGGACGAACAATAGAGATACGAGGCGGCATCCGCGGCTCGCGCTGACGCGCTTCCCCCGGTGTTGGCGGCGGGTCTGGCGAGGATACTATCGGGCAGGGCGAAGGTGTACATCGGGGAGGAAGCCCCCGAGCAGGAGTTCACCGCGCTGGTGGTCTACGCCGAGGATGCGCAACGCCTCGCCGAGGAGCTCGACCAGGCCCGCAAGAAGCTCGGCGCCGACGCCCCGGTACTGGTGATGAGCTTGGGCCTGGATCTGCCCCTCGCCTGGTCCGCGCTCAAGGCCGGGGCGCGCGGCTACATCCACGCCGCGATGCGCCCCGAGCAGATCGTGCGGGCCGTCGACGTCGCCGAGGAGGGGAAGATGGCGGCGCCGAGGAGCTTGCTCGAGCACCTCATCCTCGGCAATGGCGCCTCGCCCGCCGACTCGCTCTCCCCCCGCCAGCGCGAGATCCTCTCGTTCGTGTGCGAGGGCGCCGGCAACGCCCGCATAGCCCGGGAGCTTTACCTCTCGGAATCCACCGTGAAGCAGCACCTGCGCGCCGCCTACAAGACCCTCGGCGTCCGCAGCCGCGCGGAGGCGGCGCGGCTCCTCAAAGACTGCGGCTGCGGCGTCTGATCTTCGCCCAGACCGCGAGCAAGGCTTAACGAGCGTCGTGTTTTGCATGCTACAATTGCGCGCTTGCGACGGCTTGTTACGCTTAAGGAGATTCCTCTCATATGGACCGACAGAAAGTTCTCGTAACCGGCGGCGCCGGGTTTCTGGGGATCAACCTCATACGCCACCTCATGGCGCGGGGGTTCGCCTGCGCCTCGTTCGACGTCGAGGAGTTCGACTACCCGGAACGGGACCGGGTGGAGATCACGAAGGGCGACATCCGCGACAAGGCGGCCCTCGACCGGGCGATGGAGGGGGTGGACTTCGTCGTGCACACCGCGGCGGCCCTGCCGCTCTACTCCGCCGAGGACATCCACACCACGGACGTCGAGGGGACGAGGAACGTGCTGGACACGGCCCGGAGGCACGGGGTGAAGCGCGTCGCACACATCTCGTCGACCGCCGTCTACGGCATCCCCGACCACCACCCGCTCTACGAGGACGACAAGCTCGAGGGCGTGGGGCCTTACGGGCAGGCCAAGATCCAGGCCGAGATGGTCTGCCTGGAGTACCGCGCCCGCGGCATGGTCGTCCCGATCATCCGTCCGAAGTCGTTTATCGGGCCGGAGAGGCTCGGGGTCTTCGCGCTGCTCTACGACTGGGCGTACACCGGGCACAACTTCCCGATGATCGGGAGCGGCAACAACCGCTACCAGCTTCTCGACGTCGAGGACCTGTGCGACGCCATCCACCTCACCCTCACCCTCCCCGAGGACCGGGTCAACGACACCTTCAACATCGGGGCGGAGGAGTTCACGACGATGAAGGAGGACTACGGGGTCGTCCTCGACCACGCCGGCCACGGCAAGAAGGTCGTCGGCTTCCCGGCCGCTCCGGCGATCGTGGGCCTCAGGGTGCTCGACCGGCTCGGGGTCTCCCCGCTCTACAAGTGGGTCTACGAGACGGCCTCCAAGGACTCCTTCGTCTCCATCGAGAAGGCGAAGAAGCAGTTGGGGTACGCGCCGAAGTTCTCGAACAAGGACGCCCTCCTCAGAAACTTCCGCTGGTACCTGGAGAACCGGAAGCGCTTCGAGAACGCCTCCGGCGTCTCCCACCGGGTGCCGTGGAAGCAGGGCGCTATCGGCCTCTTGAAGCGCTTCTTCTAGGGGCGGCGACTCTACAAAAACACATAGCCGCACCTACAGAGAATTCTGTATTTTCGATAGACGCGCCGAAAAAGGTGCGCCAGGGGTGATCCGGGGCGCACCTTTTGCCGTAGAATTAACCGAAGACGGGTCGGACATAGCTGCGCGCTTTGTCGCTCTTCAGCTGCTTTCACGTCAATTTAAGCGCCCGACCCGTCTCCTCTCTCTTACGACCCACGCCTGGACGTATGAGTTACAGTCCCGTGGTCTCCTTCGCGTAGCCTCGCTACGACGGAACACGCGATCACTCGGCCCGAGCCCCGACCGCGGTCCCGTCGCGTAGCCTCCCCAATCGCCGAAGCAACACCACGGTCAGCGTACGGCCCAGGGCGTACAGCAGGTACACGATACCCAGCAACTGGAGCGAGAGGATAAGGGCTTGTAGACCGGAAGACGCCATGCCCACGAGGTCGCCGACGCCGAGCGCCAGCGAGAACTCCCCCGCCAGGAGCGTCAGAGAGTGCCAAGCGACGGCCACGGTGACGGGGAGGCGCGTGATCAGGAAGTACAGGAGCAGGGCGAGGACCGGGATGGTCGTCGCGACGTACAGGACGAAGACCGCCTTGACCCATGGCTTGAGCTCCGGCAGCCTGGCGCCCCTCCAGCGCTTCAGGGGTATCACGCTCCTCAAGAACGCGCCCATCTGGGAGAAGAAGTCCGGGATGCCCGTGAGGTCGGCCAGCGCCCAGTAGCCGTCGAAGCGGACGAAGGGGAGGCACTGGTACAGGATGCCCATGTCTATCATCAGGACCGCGAGGAGCAGAAACTCCCCGCCCGTGGCCCAGTAGAGGCACACGAGGCCGAGGGCGAAGATCAGGTGGAAGTAGAAGCCGCCGAGGTCGGTGCGAACCTTGGCCCAGCGCCCGAGCCGGTAGGCGTCCGTCGTATCCGTGTACAGCACGGGGTAGACCAGGTAGAGGCCCGCCCCCATCCCGCGCACCTTGCCGCCCCCGTATCTGAGCGCGGCCGCGTGCCCGAACTCGTGGACGACGCCGGAGACGAGCAGGATGCCGAGCACGACGAGGATAAGACCGGGGGCGTAGATCACCTCTCGCAACGCGCCCCCGACGCCGTGCGCGAGAAACGCCCACGCCTGCGCGAGCGCCGCGACCGCGAGGATCGGCACCAGGGCGAAAGGGTGAAAGAGGCCCTGGAGCGCCCCCATGATGGGATCTATGACTCCCGGCCCCAAAAGCTCCTTGCGCGCGTTGACCCCGAGCGGGGAGGCGCCCTTGCCGCCGGATCGCACGCCCTGCGCCTCGCCGTCCTCGGGAGCGAGAATCCCGAGCGGCACGAGCTTGCTCTGCGCGATCTGGCGCACGTTCTCGGCGGTGAAGGCCCAGTCCGTCGAACGCGTCAGCCGCTCGGCCATCTCCTCGTGCGTGCTCCCGCCGTCGACCTCTTCGGCGACGCGGTAGAGCAGCTCGGAGAGCTGGACGAAGCGGTCCCCACGCCTGGCGAGCCACTGACGATCCCGGAAGCCGGACTCCTCCATCTCGCCTATAAGCTCCACGCCGTCGGCGAGGACGGGATGCTCGGGGGCCGCGGAAGCGACCTCCTGAGGCCTCCGACGTTCCCGCGCAGTATTCGATTCTGATTCCGGTCGAGCCAAGATCGGTCCGACGCCCAGACGCCAAAGTGGCGGGCCGGGTGACCCCGGCCCGCCAACCCTCGCCGCTTACTCGAAGCTCAGCGAAGGGCTACGGAGAGCGTCGAGCCCCCGATTACTGGAAAGCCCGCGGCAGCTGCTGGACGGTCGCGTCGCAATCGACGGGCGCGTCCGCGTTCTGCTGCGCGAGGACGTTGGCGTCCACGCCACAGACGTTGGCCGCGACGCCGATCGGCACCTGCACCACGACCTCGTTGTTGTTGAGGACGTCGAAGACCTGGATGTTGACCAGAGCCATCATCTCGCGGTCGGGCAACTCGAAACCGGCCTGCTCCTCAATCTGGGCAGCGCTAAGCTGCTGCTTCTCCAACATAATTACCTCCAGGGAGGTAGCTTTCACGTCGAAATAAGACCTACCCCGGGTCGCCGGAGCCCTAAACATAACTTTCATAATCTTCATCTCTACTCGGGGCAGGTTCATGGTTTCGGACGCGATGCCGGCGGCGGGTGCGCTCCAAGCTCGGGCTCGCGCCCGGTGAAGCCAGCACCGAGGTACGGCTACATACGCGCGAGGAGGTCTAGCGGTAAGCTTTGGCGGTAAGAGACCAGGCCGGCTGGCATCAGCTCAGCAGGCCCGCCGCGGCCCTATCTACCATCCAGACGGGACCGCTCGCGGGGCGCACGAGCTTCGCCGGGTAGTCGCGCGGGTCCGCGTCTCCCTCCAGGATCTCCCTCAGGGCCTCTGCCTTGCCCTCGCCCGCGACGAGGAAGACGACGTTCTTTGCGGCGTTGATCGCGGGTGCGGTGAGCGTGAGGCGGGTGGTCCCGAGCTTCCGGACCGGGTTCTCGACGGCCCAGCGATCGTCCACGTCGAGGGCCGGGGTGCGGGGGAAGAGGCTCGCGGTGTGCCCGTCGTCGCCTATGCCGAGCATCACGAGGTCGAGGCGGGGCGGCCCGCCGAAGAAGGTCGTCAACTCCTCCTCGTAGAGCGAGGCGGCCTCGGGGGGCGGGAGCTCGCCCCGCATGCGGCGCACGGAGCCCACGGGCACGCGCGAGAGGAGCGCCTCGTGCGCCATGCGGTAGTTCGAGTCCTCGTGGTCCGGCCCGACCGCGCGCTCGTCGCCGAAGAAGACGTGCGCCTTGCTCCAGTCGAGGTCGGACGGGGAGGCGTAGCGCGAGGCGAGGATCTCGTAGGTCGCCTTCGGGGTCGAGCCGCCGGCGAGGGCGACGGCGAAGCGGCCGGACCCTCCAATGGCCTCGTTCGCCTCCCGCACGAAGAGCCGGGCTGCGGCCTCCGCGAGCCCCTCGATGTCCTCGTGGACTCGTACTTCGGGGTTCGTCACCGGCCCAGGATCTCCACGGCGCGCCTGAGGGCCGCCTCGTAGACCTCGTCCCGGCCGACGAGCCGGAGCTCCTCGCCGAGCAGGGCGCCGGTATCCGAGGGGCCGAGGTGGACCGTGCGCTCGCCGACCACCTCGTCGCCGCGCAGGACGGCCGAGCGGGCGTCCGTGGACTCCCTGCTGCGCGAGACCTCGAAGGTGTACTCGTCGTCGCAGAAGATCCGCACCCGGCGAAGCGCCGCGTCGGACTCGTTCGGGGTGAGCCGGACGGTGACGGGGCCCGACGGACCGGAGAAGACGAGCTCGCGCCCGCCGTTCTCCGCGCGGGACGCCGACTCCGGGCGCCAGCCGAGGCAGGAGGAGAGCCAGCCGGAGAAGAGCAGCGCGCGGCTCCTCGCATCCGGGGCGTACTGGACCTCGACCCGCCGGATCTTCCCCAGCTCGCAGGCCCTCTCGGGGGGGGCGAAGAGGTCCGCGACGAGGGAGCGCCACGTGGAGAGGGCGGCCCACTGCAAGTCCCCCACCGCCGGGGTCTCCTCGTAGCTTACGAGCTCGGCCACGGCCCTCAAGGAGCCCTCCGTGTCCTCGACGGCGCCGGTGTCGAGGACGATGCGGCCGGCCAGCGCCGCCATGCCGTCGCACCTCGGCGAGGCCGGGATGTCGCCGTTCGGGTACCAGAGGAAGACGGGCAGGTCGGGGATGAGGAGGGGCCCGGCGAGGCTCTCGAGGTGCTCCGCGGGCGGGCCCTCGACGTGGATCGTCACCACCTCGGCGCAGACGTTCGTGCCCGCGCCGCCCCGCGTGTTGCAGAAGACGGAGAGCCCGATCTCCAGGTTCGTCCGCCCCTCTTCGGGGTCGGCGATCATGACGAGCGCACGGGACGGGTAGCGCCCCGATAGCTCGTTTATGATGCGGGCCACGCCCTCCGCCGACTCCTCGTCCGTCACCACGATGAGGTTCAAGACGCTCGCCCGGGCCCCCAGGGTGCCGTCGTCGTTCGCCCTGAGGCGCGCGAGGCCCCGCTCTATCTCCGCGACGGACATGGCGCCCCCGCCTTCCGGTATCGCCCGGGACTCCCCGATCACGGCCGCCTCCAGCCCCGGCCGTCGCGCTCCGGGAGCTCGTCGGCCTCCTCGGGTCCCCAGGTCCCGGCCGGGTAGAACGGTATCTCCCCGCTCTCGGACCAGTGTTTCATCACGGGCTCCAGGATGCTCCACGCCCCTTCGGTCTCGTCAGCGCGGATAAACAGCGTCGGGTCGCCGAGCATCAGGTCGAGGAGGAGGCGCTGGTACGCGTCCGGCGCCTCTTCCAGAAAGGCCGAGCCGTAGAGGAGGTCCATGTTCACGGAGCGGACCTCGAAGCCGGAGCCCGGCACCTTCGCCCCGATCTTCAGCGAGACGCCCTCGTCGGGCTGCACCCTTATGACCAGCACGTTCGGCTCCAGCCCCTCGGTGCCGTTCCGCGAGAACGGGGTGTGAGGGGCGGCGTGGAACTGCACGGCGATCTCCGTCGCCTTCTTCGGCATCCTCTTGCCGGCGCGAACGTAGAACGGCACCCCGGCCCACCGCCAGTTGTCTACGAAGAGCCTGAGCGCCACGAACGTCTCGGTGGTGGAAGAAGGATCGACGTCCTCCTCCTCGCGGTACCCGGGCACCTCCTCCCCCCAGACCCAGCCGCGCTCGTACTGGCCGCGCACGGCGGACCTCTCGACCTCCCCGTCGTCCATGCGGCGGACCGCCCTCAGGACCTTCACCTTCTCCTCGCGCACCGATTCGGCGTCGAAGGCGACGGGCGGCTCCATAGCGGTGAGGCAGAGGACCTGCATGAGGTGGTTCTGAACGATGTCCCTGAGCGCCCCGGCCTCCTCGTAGAAGGCGCCGCGGGTGCCGACGCCTATGTCCTCGGCGACGGTGATCTGGACGTGGTCCACGTAGTGCTGGTTCCAGATGGGCTCAAAGATGCCGTTCGCGAACCTGAGGGCCAGGATGTTCTGGACCGTCTCCTTGCCGAGGTAGTGGTCGATGCGGTAGATCTGGCGCTCCTCGAAGTAGCGCTGTATCCCCGCGTTGAGCTCCCTGGCGCTCATCAGGTCCCGCCCGAAGGGTTTCTCGATCACGATCCGGGCGTACCCGCCCCCCTCGCCCTGGTTCATCCCCGCCTCCCCGAGCCGCTCCACGATCGTCGGGAAGAGCGAGGGCGAGGACGAGAGGTAGAACATCCGGTTCCCCTGCGTCCCCCGCTCCTCGTCGAGCTCCCCGAGAAAGCCCCTGAGCTCCTCGTAGGTCTCGGGCTTTCTGGAGTCGCCGGCGAGGTAGAAGATGCCCTTCGAGAAGGATTCCCACACGTCGTCGCTCACCCCGCCGTCGCGCTGTTCTTCGAGCGCGTCGCGCAGGCGGTCCCGGAACTCCTCGTGGCTCATGGGGCTCCTGGAGAGGCCGACGACGGCGAACTCCATCGGGAGCCTGCGCTGCGCGGCGAGGTCGTAGAGGGCGGGGATGAGCTTGCGCCGCGTCAGGTCGCCCGAGGCCCCGAAGATGACCATCGCGCCGGGCTCCGGCGCCTTCGGTAGGCGCCTGTCGTCGCGCAGTGCTTCCGGTGTGATCTGGGTCTGGGCCACTCGGGCTCCCCCTTACTTCTGCTCCGGGTACTTCGTCGAAGCTTCCTGGATGGCGTGCCCGCCGAACTGGCCGCGCAGGGCCGCTATGACCTTCATGGCGAAGGAGTCGTCCTGGCGGGAGGCGAACCGCGCGAAGAGCGAGGCCGAGATGACGTGCGCCGGGACGTCCTCGTTTATGGCCTCGAGGATCGTCCAGCGGCCCTCGCCGGAGTCCTCGGCGTAGCCGCGGACGCTGTCGAGGTGGCCGTCCTGCTCGAAGGCGTTCTCGGCGAGCTCCAGAAGCCAGCTTCTCACGACGCTCCCCTGGTTCCAGAGGCTCGAGATCGCCCTGAGGTCGAAGTCGTACTGGCTCTTCTCCAGGATCTCGAACCCCTCGGCGTAGGCCTGCATCATCCCGTACTCGACCCCGTTGTGGACCATCTTGGTGAAGTGGCCGGCCCCGGCCTCGCCGAGGTAGGCGTACCCGTTCGGCGGGGCGAGGGTCTTGAGCGCGGGCTCGACGTGCTCGAACGCGCTCGCGTCCCCGCCGACCATGAGGCAGTAGCCTACCTGGAGCCCCCACACGCCCCCGCTCGTCCCCTGGTCCAGGAAGCGTATGCCCTTCTCCCCGAGCATCTCCGCCCGGCGGACGGAGTCGCGGAAGTACGAGTTGCCGCCGTCGATAAGGATGTCGCCCTCGTCCATCATGTCGGCGAGCTTCAAGAGCGCCTGCTCGGTGACGTCGCCGGCCGGGACCATCACGGTGATGGCGCGTGGCCCGTCGCCGGAGAGCTTCTCGACGAGCTCCTCCATGGAGTAGGCCCCCTCGGCGCCGTCCTTGACGACCTCGTCCACCGGCCCCGGGGAGCGATTGCCCGCGACGACCCGGTGCTCGCCGTTCTTCACCAGGCGCCGGGTCATGTTCGCGCCCATCCTGCCGAGACCATAGAAACCTACGTCCACGCGTTCTCCCTTCGGTAGAAAGCTCGTCGGCCGGTACGCCAGGGACGGCGTGCCGGCCGACGTTCGTTGCCCTTCTAGCTCACCGGTTGGCCGGCGGACTGGCCCTTCACCTGGCGGCTCTTGTTCCCTATGACCTCCAGGAGCTCGTCGAACGAGTCGGCGAACTTCTGGACGCCCTCCTGCTCCAGGACCTCGACCACCGACTCGTAGTCCACGCCGGCCTCGCGGAGCTCGCCGACGAGCTTGCGCGCCTCTTCCAGGCCCTGCTTCAGGGCGTTCGGGTCCACCTCGCCGTGGTCCATGAACGCATCGAGGGTGGAGGAGGGCATGGTGTTGACCGTGTCCGGGCCGACGAGGTTGTCGACGTAGATCGTGTCCTTGTAGTCGGGGTTCTTCGTGGAGGTCGAGGCCCAGAGGGGGCGCTGCTTCGTGGCGCCCTTGGACTCCAGAAACTCCCAGTCGTCGCCGGAGAAGATCTCCTCGAAGGCGGCGTAGGCGAGCTTGGCGTTCGCTATGGCGAGGCGGCCCTTGAGGTCGTCGTGGCCCCCGATCTCGTCGAGGCGCTTGTCGCCCTCGGAGTCGACGCGGCTCACGAAGAAGCTCGCCACGCTCGCCACGCCCGACGGGTCGCCGCCGCCGGCGACGAGGCGCTGGAGGCCCCGCACGTAGGCGTTGGCGACGGCGCGGTAGCGCGAGAGCGAGAAGATCAGGGTGACGTTTATGGAGTTGCCGCCCGCGATCATGTCTTCTATCGCCGCCAGCCCCGGCTCCGTCGCGGGTATCTTCACCATCAGGTTGGGCCGGTCGACCATCGCGTGCAGGCGCTTGGCCTCCTCGTAGGTCGCCGCGGTGTCGTAGGCGATGTCGGGCGAGACCTCCAGCGAGACGAAGCCGTCGAGCCGGTTCGTCCTCTCGAAGACGGGCATCATGAGGTCGCAAGCCTCCCGGATGTCCTGGCTCGCGAGGCCCAGGAAGAGCTCCTTGGGGTCGCTCTCCTCCTCCGCGAGCTCCCTCAACTGCTCGTCGTAGAGCTCGGAGTCGGCGATCGCCTTCTGGAAGATGGTCGGGTTAGAGGTGACGCCCACGACACCGCTCTCGATCATCCCCTCGAGCTCCCCGCCCCTTATGGAGTCTCGGGAGAGGTAGTCGATCCAGACGCTCTGCCCCGCCTCGGACAGCCTCTGCAAACGCTCGTTCATCGGCCTTCCTCCTCAGATCTCGGACGGCTCACGACGCGGTTATACCGATCATCGTGCCAGTCTACACCCGCAACGGGCGCGCGGAGGAAGACGTCGCCAAAGAGGCGGGCGGGCCACCTACGGCCCGCCCGCAATGAACCTCTCGGGATCTCGCCGCCCCTAGGAGTGCCCCTCGGAGGGGTCGGTCCCCTCGACGGCCGGGGTACCCTCGTCCTCGCTAACCCGCTCGCCGCGCCCCAGGAGGGCGAGGACGGCGTTGGCGGCGTTCTCCGGGGTGATGCCGAGCTTCTCCAGCACGGTCTCGCCGGGGGCCGAGGCCCCGAAGCGATCAATCCCGATGCTCGCCCCGCGGAAGCCGACGTAGCGCTCCCAGCCGTTCGGGACGCCCGCCTCGACGGAGACGCGTACCTCGACCGAGGGCGGCAGCACGGAATCTTTGTAGGCCTGATCCTGGGCGTCGTAGATCTCCCACGAGGGCATGCTCACGACCCTCGCGTTTACCCCCTGCCCGGTGAGGAGCTCCCTCGCCTCCAGAGCGACCGCGACCTCCGAGCCCGAGGCCACGAGGATGGCGTCGGGCTCGTCGGCCCCGCCGAGGGCCTCGGCGAGGACGTAGGCGCCGCGCAGGGCGCCCTCGGCCGGCGCGAACTTCGAGCGGTCGACGACGGGGACGTTCTGGCGCGTGAGGAGCAGGGCGACCGGGCCGTCGGCCTCGAGCGTCGAGCGCCAGGCCATCGAGGTCTCGTTCGCGTCGGCCGGACGGATCACGGTGAGGTTGGGGATCGCGCGCAGCGCCATGAAGTGCTCGACGGGCTGGTGGGTCGGGCCGTCCTCCCCCAAGGCTACGGAGTCGTGCGTGAAGACCCAGGCGGCAGGGATGCCCATGAGCGCCGAGAGGCGCACCGCCGGGCGCATGTAGTCCGAGAAGATGAGGAACGTCGAGCCGTACGGCCTGACCATGCCGCCGTGCACGGCCATGCCGTTGACGGCCGAACCCATCCCGTGCTCGCGCACCCCGAAGGCGATGTTGCGCCCCGGGTGGTCCGGGGAGAACATCCCGCCGCCCTCGAACGCGGTGCTCGTGGAGGCGACGAGGTCGGCGGCCCCCCCGATCATGGTCGGTGCGTAGCCCTTGAAGGCGTTCATCACCGCCGCCCCGGCCTTGCGCGTCGCGAGCTTCTCCGTCTCCGAGGCGTCCCACACGGGGAGCGCCTCCTGATAACCGGGGAGGGGCTTGCCCTTCCAGGCGTAATCCCACTCCTCGGCGAGCTCGGGGAACTCCGACTGCCAGGTCCTGAAACGCGCGTTCCACTCGCCCTCGAGATCGCGGCCCCTGCTCTTCTGATCCATGTGCTCGTAGACCTCGTCCGGGACGGCGAAGTGCTCGTCCGGGTCGAGGCCCATCGCCTCCTTGGCGGCCCGGACCTCGTCCTCGCCCAGGGCCGCGCCGTGGGCCGCGGAGGTGTCTATGGCGTTCGGCGCCGGGTAGGCGATGTGGGAGCGGACGATGACGAGCGACGGGCGCTCTTCCTCGTCGCGAGCTTCCCGGATGGCCTCCTCGAGGGCCTCCAGGTCCTCGACGTCGTCGACGTGCTGGACGTGCCAGCCCAGGGCGTCGAAGCGCTTGGCCTTGTCCTCGCGGTCGAAGGAGAGGGCGGTCGTGCCGTCGATGGTGATGCGGTTGTCGTCGTAGACGTAGACGAGCTTGCCGAGGGCGTTCTGCCCGGCGATGGAGGCGGCCTCGTTCGCGACGCCCTCCATGAGGTCGCCGTCGGAGCAGATGCAGTAGACGTGATGGTTCATGACCTCGTGGCCGATGCGGTTGTAACGCCCGGCGAGGAAGCGCTCCGCCATCGCCATCCCGACCCCGGTGGCGAAGCCCTGCCCCAGGGGCCCGGTCGTCGTCTCCACGCCGGGCGTCAGAAAGTGCTCGGGGTGGCCCGGCGTCCTCGACTCCCACTGCCTGAAGTTTTTGAGGTCGTCCAGGGTCAGGTCGTAGCCCGTGAGGTGGAGGAGGGCGTACTGGAGCATCGAGGCGTGGCCCGCCGAGAGGATGAAGCGGTCGCGGTCGGGCCACTGCGGGTTCTCGGGGTTGTGGCGGAGAAACCTGGTGAAGATCGTGTACGCGAGCGGGGCGAGCGCCATCGGGGTACCCGGATGGCCGGAGTTCGCCTTCTGTACCGCGTCCATCGCCAGGGCCCTGATGGTATTTACGGAGAGCGACGCTGCGTTTCTGGTTTCGAGATCCAAGGTCTCACCCTTCTGGTTGCCTCCCTGAGGCCACGTCTCGCGCGACCCGACGGACGCACTTTAATACCCTGGATATTACGCGGCCACACGGGTACCGCGACGGGTCGTGCTGCGGTACCCGTGTGGAGAAGCTCGGCAAGGGGAGCCCGACGCCGGGGGCTCCCCCGCCGGCCGTGCTCAGGCGCCTCTCCCGGCGGCGCCGTCGAGCGCGCTCGTGGCCGTTTCGGAGTCCATCCCGGAGGCCTGGAGCAGGTCGACGGCGGTGGAGCGCACCTGGCCGACGAGCATGTTCGTCTCGAGATCGTTGCGCTCCCCGAGCGCGGTCCTGGCCTTGCCCGCGGCCTCCAGCGCGAAGTAGCCGGTCCCCGTGGCGCGCGAAGGCTCCTCGAGCTGCGCGGCCAACGCCTCCGCCGAACGCGCGAGGTCTCTTACCGCCTCGGTGAGGTCCTCGGGGACGGGGTCGCCGCCCCGGACCGCCGAGACCGCGGACCGGGCGAGGACCCGGGTGTTGCGGACGGCTAGGTCGATCCCGTCGGCGGCGGCGGCGTAGAAGCCCAGGTAGCCCAGCGCCTTTCGCGCCTTGGGGGAGAGCCGCGCGTCCTCGTACCCGGCAGCCAGTATGTCCTTGAGCCCGTCCACCTCCTCGTCGAGGCCGCGGGCCACACGCAGGGCGTGCTCGGCCTTCTCGCGGTCCCCGTCGCCGAGGGCGTCGGCCGTCTCCTCCAGCGCGAGGGAGAGGCCCCAGAGGACGGGACGCGCCGCTTTCTCGACCATCCGCTTGGTATCGACCGGGGAGCCGAGATGCACGACGAGCGCCACGCAGCAGCCGACGAGCGCGTCGAGGAAGCGGTCGGGCGTCGGACCCGCGGTCGAGGGGTCCAGCGTGATCACCAGGATCGCCGACACCCCGGCCTCGGTCACGAAGCCCGCCCCGCCCCCTATAAACAGCGCGACCGCCATCGCGAGGCCGACCACGACCGCGATCTGAACCGGCCCCGTACCTATAAGCATCATCAAAAGGTCCGCGATCGCGAGCCCGAGCGCGACCCCGAAGATCCACTCGAACGCCCTGCGGCCCTCCCGCCCGATCGTCCCCCCGAGCGCGATAACCGCCGCTATGGGCGCGACGAACGGGGTCTCGTGACCGAGTATCAGAGCCGCCAGGTACCACGCGGCGCTCGCCGCCACCGCCGTCTGCACGACGGCCCACCAGTTGCCCCGGATCCTACGCGTCCCCGCAGCGGACCGACGCCGGATCCCCGAGATCGACCCGGAGAGCCACCTCCAGAGCCGACCGAGACCCGCGCCGTGGAGGGCGCGATGCCCCCTACCAGACATTGCAATACCTACGTTACCGAACATCACACCTCCCTTGAGGATCTGCTGACGACCCGTCCCGAACGCTCTGCGTGCGGAACGCACCTAATGAAACTAACACGTTACAGAAGGCGTACAAGGGCTCCGGTCAAAGTGTTACTAAACTGTTACTTGAAAGCTGCGAACGGTTTACGCGGTGGCTATCTTCGAGGGGTTTCGCAGGGCCTCTTCCCTGCTTCTACCCGTCCCTGTTCGCGTGGGCGTAGCCGGACCCCGGCCCCGGTCGGTGCGGCTCTGTGGGGGGCGCGTCGTTAAAGCGTCGCGCGCCCCTGGCCGATAACGTGGGCATGATCGATGACTTGTTGAATCAGGGGTTGCCGGTAGCGGTGATGGCCGCGTTGATAGTGTCGCTGTGGATCGCGGGCATCTGGACGCTCGTAAAGGACGAGCGCGGGCCGGCCGTGATGTTCACGCGGCTCCTGATCGTGGGGTTCGTCGTCTTTCTCGCGTGGCGGTTCGCCGTCCCGTTGTTCCGCTAGGTCCCTTCGGAGGGGCCTCCCCTAATCCGTATCCTCCAGGAGCTTGTCGTAGTCCTCGGCGGAGAGCAGGTCCCCCTCGCCTGAGACGCGGAGCTTGAGGATCCAACCATCGCCGTAGGGGTCTTCGTTGATCTTCTCGGGGCTGTCGCCGAGGGCGTCGTTGACCTCGACGACCTCGCCGGCGAGCGGTGCGTAGAGGTCCGAGACGGCCTTTACGGACTCGACGGCCCCGAAGGCCTCGCCAGCGTCGAGGGTGCGCCCCGTCTCCGGCAGCTCCACGAAGACCACGTCGCCGAGCTCGTCCTGGGCGTGCTCGGTGATGCCGACCGTGGCGGTCTCGCCCTCGATGCGGACCCACTCGTGGGTCTTGGTGTACTGCAGCTCTCCAGGAACGCTCAACGGCTTCTCCCCTACCTCTCTCGCTTGTAGAACGGCAGCCCCACGGCGCGGGCCGCCACGGCCTTGCCTCGGATCACGACCTCGAACGAATCTTCCACGTCCGGCTCCACGAGCGCAAGCCCTATGGCCCGGTTGAGGGTGGGCGACTGCGTCCCGCTCGTCACCTCGCCCACGGTCCTGCCGCCCGCCGCCACCTCGTGGCCGTGGCGCGCGATGCCCCGCCCCTCGACCTCGAAGCCCACGAGCTTCTTCCTCATGCCCTCGTCCCTCTCCCGGCGCAGGGCCTCCTGCCCGACGAACTCCACGGGCTTGTCCAGGTGCACGGCGAAGCCGATCCCGGCCTCCAGCGGCGTCGTCTCCCTGTCGAGCTCGTTCCCGTAGAGGCACATGCCGGCCTCGAGGCGCAGGGTGTCGCGCGCCCCCAGGCCCACCGGCGTCGCCCCGGCCTCCACGAGCCTCCTCCAGACCTCCGCGGCGGCGTCGGGCCGTGCGTAGAGCTCGAAGCCGTCCTCGCCGGTGTAGCCGGTCCGGGAGATCACCGCGTAAGAGCCCACCACCTCCCCGACCTCGTAGCGGTAGTACTTGATCGCGGAGAGGTCCGTCTGCGTGAACCTTTGCAGGATGGCCGCGGCCTCGGGCCCCTGGAGCGCGAGGAGGGCCCAGTCGTCGGACTCGTCCGCCACCTCGACGTCGAGGTCCTGCGTATGCTCCCTGAAGTGGGCGAGGTCCCCCTCGCGGTTCGCGGCGTTGACCACGACGAGGAAGTCGTCCGGCGTCCGGTACACGAGAACGTCGTCGACCGTCCCGCCGTCGGGCAGACACACGGCGGCGTAACCCGCCTGGCCGACGGCGAGGCGGGAGACGTCCCGGGTGACGAGACGCTGCACCGCTTCCTCCGCCTGCGGGCCCCTGAAGACCACCTCGCCCATGTGCGAGACGTCGAAGAGGCCGGCGCGGGTCCTGACCGCCTCGTGCTCGGCCTTGATCCCCTCGTACTGCACCGGCATCTCCCAGCCCGCGAACGGGACGAGCCGGGCGCCGAGGGCCTTGTGCTCCTCGAAGAGCGGGGTGCGGCGGAGGGTCTCTTCCGCCATCCCTACCACCGGGCCTTCAGCTTGCGGGCGGCGCGCGCCTCGTCGAGGCGGCGGGTCGGAGCGTTGACCGGGGCCTCCTCCAGCTCCTCGGGCGCCCTCTCCGCGAGCTCCAGCATCGCCCCTATAAAGTCGTCGAGGGTCTCCTTGGACTCCGTCTCCGTCGGCTCTATGAGCATCGCCTCCTTGACGACGAGCGGAAAGTAGACCGTCGGCGGGTGGAAGCCGTGATCGATGAGCCCCTTCGCCACGTCGAGGGCCTTCTTGCCCTTCGGGGGCTGGACGATGCACTCGTGCTTGCAGAGGCCCGTGTAGGGGACCCGGTAAGTCCCCTTCAGGCGCGCCCGGACGTAGTTGGCGTTGAGGACCGCCATGTCCGTCACGTCCTTGAGCTCCGGGCCGTGCATCTTGATGTAGTTCCAGGCCTTCAGGAAGACGCCGAAGTTGCCGTGGAAGCCCGCGACCCGTCCGATGGTCTTCTCGGGGCGGGCGAGGCGGTACCCGTCGGCGGCAGCCTCCGCCACGGGGTCCGGACGGAACGGCGCGAGGGCGTCCGAGCAGGCGATGGCGCCGGAGCCGGGGCCGCCGCCGCCGTGCGGGGTCGAGAAGGTCTTGTGGAGATTGAAGTGCATTATGTCGACGCCCGCGTCACCGGGACGCATCCGGCCCATGATCGCGTTCACGTTCGCGCCGTCCATGTACAGGAACGCCCCGGCCTCGTGCAGGATGTCCGCGATCTCGGCGATGTTCTTCTCGTAGACGCCTAGGGTGTTGGGGTTGGTGATCATGAGCGCCGCGGTCGACCCGTCTACCTTCTGGCGCAGCTCCTCGACGTCCACGCAGCCGTCTTCGTCCAGCCCGATCTCCTCGGCCCCGAACCCGACCATCGTCGCGGTCGCCGGGTTGGTCCCGTGTGCCGTGGACGGCACGAGGACGGTCGTCCGCCCCGTGTCCCCCGCGTCCTCAAAGTACTTGCGGACCATCAGGATGCTCGTGAGCTCGCCCTGGGCGCCGGCCATCGGCTGCAACGAGACCGCCGGCAGCCCCGAGACCTTAGAAAGGAAGCCCTGCATCTCGTGCATGACCCTGAGGGCGCCCTGGATCTGCCCCTCGGGCTGGAGCGGGTGAAGCCCCGCGAAGCCGGGGACCGCGGCGGCGGCCTCGTTGGCGCGAGGGTTGTGCTTCATCGTGCAGGAGCCCAGAGGGTAGAAGTTCGTGTCGATGCCCCAGTTCTGGCGCGAGAGGTTGGTGTAGTGGCGGATCACGGTCGGCTCGTCCACCTCCGGCAGCCCCGGCTTCTCCTCGCGGAGCGCGCCCTTCGGCAGGACCTCCTCGAGCTCCACCCTCTCCACGTCGAACTTCGGCAGCGTGAATCCCCGCCGGCCCTCGCGGCCCTTGTCCCGGATCAAACTACCCAGCATTCTTCAGCACCTCCACGAAACGATTCAGCTCTTCCCTGGTCCTCTTCTCCGTGACCGCGACGAGCATCGCCCCGTCGCCGAGGTCGAGGCCCCGATGATGCCGTTCTCCAAGAGCGCCGCGTTCGCCCTCCCCACGTCCGGCACCTCGACGGCGAACTCCCACAGAAACGGCGCCTCCGGGTACCGCAGCGGGAAACCGGCCGCCCCCAACCTGTCGGCGAGGTAGTGGGCCTTGGAGAGGGAGAGCTCCGCCACCTCCCGCAACCCCTCCGGCCCCATGAGAGCGGCGTAGACCGTCGCGGCGAGCGCGGTGAGGGCCTGGTTGGTGCAGATGTTCGAGTTGGCGCGGGCGCGGCGGATGTCCTGCTCGCGCGCCCGGAGCGTCAGCACGTAGGCGAGCTTGCCGTCCTTGTCCACCGTCTCCCCGCAGATGCGCCCCGGAAGCTGGCGCACGAACTCAGGTCTAGTCGCCATGTAGCCCGCGTACGGCCCGCCGAAGAGGAGCGGCATGCCGAGGGGCTGGGCCTCCCCCACCGCGACGTCCGCCCCGAGCTTGCCGGGGGCCTCGAGGACTGCGAGCGAGATCGGGTCACAAACCGCGACCGCGAGCGCCCCCGCCGCGTGCGCGGCCTCCGACGCCCCCCGCACGTCCTCGACGGCGCCGAAGTAGTTCGGGCTCTGCACGAAGACGCCGGAGACGTCCCCGGGGACGTCGGAGAAGCTCGTTGCTCCCCCTTCGAACGGGAGCTCCACAGTCTCGACGCCGTAGGTCTCTATCACCTCGCGGTAGCGGGGGTTCAGGCCCTTCGAGACGGCCACCTTTGGGTCGCGCCCACTCTGGCGGGCGGTCATGAGGGCCGCTTCGGCGACGGCGTTCGCGCCGTCGTAGACCGAGGCGTTGGAGATCTCCAGGCCGGTGAGCTCCGAGATCACGGACTGGAACTCGAAGATGGATTGCAGGACGCCCTGGCTGATCTCCGGCTGGTAGGGCGTATAGGAGGTCAGAAACTCCCCGCGGGAGGTGATCGCCCCGACGGCGGACGGCGTGATCCTGTCGTACGCCCCCGCCCCCAGGAAGATCGGCAGCCCGGCGACGTTCTCTCTCGCCAGCCCGTGGACGTCGGCGAGCGCCTCGTACTCGGAGAGGGCGGGCGGGAGGTCGAGCTCCCCCTCGAACTTCGGCGAGACGTCGGCGAAGAGGTCGTCCACCGTCCCCGCCCCGATGGCCTCCAGCATCTCCCGGACGTCGTCTTCGGTGTGCGGTGTGAATCGCGCCACGCGGTACTACCCCCTTGGTTTTCGGGTGAGCGTCTCGTTTTTCCCGCCCTGTCCCAAACCTGAGAGTGTTACCCCGTCGGCGCCGTCCCGCAGCCCTTCGGCCGGCAGGACGAACTTTCCAGGACGCCCTCCGGCTCGCGGTCCTTTTGCCTGAGAGATTCGGCCGCGGCATGCCTCTGCCACGAACCTTTCACCTTCGGCGGTCGCGCGATGTTCCCCTTCCCCGCGACTCTCTCCCGCGGCCCTCGTCGGGCTCGGCCCAGGTTAGCACAGCGGCGTCGCGCTCGCCTCGTTGCGCACGATCTGCCCGTCTCACGAGCCGAAATTTTCGGATAGCTCTGCAAAACCATCACAAAAGCTCCATTTTCTGCGCATGATTTTGTACACTCGTCCCTATGTCGCTTATGGACACGAAACAGCGCAAGACCCGCCCGAGCCAGATGCGCAAGTTCAGGCAGCGCAGGCGGACGGGTGGCTTCATCTTCGCGGGCCTTCTCGTCCTGATCCTCGGGGCGCTTGCCTTCTCCGGGATCACCTCCGCCCTGAGCGGGGGCTCCGAGACGGTAGAGCGCGTCCAGGAGCCGGCCGTCGAAGAGGCGCCGCGGGCGGTCTCCGAGGAGCCGGCGGAGGAGGCCAGGGCCGAGGAAGAGGCCGCGAGGCAGCGCGCCGCCGAGGAAGAGGAGGCACGCCGGGCCGCCGAAGAGCGGAGGGCTGAGGAGGAGCGGGCCGCCGCCGAGGCCGCCAGGACCCCCGACGATCCGACCATGTACCTCACCGTCCCCAAGCTCGGCGTCTACAGCCACACCGTGAGGAACGACTCCTCCGAGGAGGCTCTGGGGCAGGGCGCGATCAAGGTCCCCGGGACGGGCTTCCCGTGGGAGGACGAGTCGACGAACACGTACATCGCCGGCCACCGCATCGGCTGGCCGGGCACCGAGAGCGACTACCAGTTCTACAACCTCCCCCTCATGCAGCAGGGCGATGAGGTCCTCCTCGAGGACTCGGAGGGCAGGGTCTACAAGTACCAGGTTACAGAGATCTTCGCCGTCTCGCCGTCGGACAGCCAGGTTATGGAGGCGATCCCCGGCCGGGACGTCGTCTCCCTCCAGACCTGCACCGAGACCCCGAACGACTGGTGGACTATTGGCCCGAGCCTCTACGGGGGCGGCCCCGAGTCCGGGCGTCTCGTCGTGCGCGCCGACCGCGTCGCTTAAGGGATTCCCGGGGCAACACGCCTCCCGGCCCTCCCCCAACGCTCAAACGTTGCCCAGGTAGGGGCGCTTGACGAGCTCCCCGCGGCACCGCCTCCCCGCCTTGAAGAAGGCGTTGGAGAGGTGGTCCCGGACGGTGTACTCCGAGATGCGGAGGGAGGCCGAGATCTGCTTCGTGGAGGCGCCACGGAACACAGGGTCGCTGACCTCGCGCTCGCGGGGGCTCAGGCCGTAGACCGCCGCTTCGATCCGGCCGATCTCCCCCGGCCCGGCTGGATCGCGACGCACGTCTTCTCCGGGCCGCCGCTCCCCCGCTGGGCTCCGCCTGCGGGGCCGGCCATCGCGGCTCTCCGGTAACGGCTCGCCCTCCTTCTCTCGTACAACTCTCCGGCCGCTCGGTTCTCCCGGGCGAAGGCTTTGTAGACTACTCCGGTCTCTGCCGGGCTAATTTCTAGATGGAGGGTGGGATGTCGCATATCTCCTGGGAGGACTTCGAGAAGGTCGACGTGAGGGTCGGGGAGATTCTGGAGGCCGAGCCCTTTCCGGAGGCGCGCAAGCCCGCCGTGAAGCTCCTCGTGGGCTTCGGGCCCGAGATCGGCGAGAAGAGGACGAGCGCCCAGCTTACGGCGCACTACGACCCGGAGGGGCTCGTCGGGCGCCGGGTGGTGGCGGTGGTGAACTTCCCGCCGAAGCGGATCGCGGGCTTCAAGAGCGAGGTCCTGGTCCTCGGCGTCCCCGACGAGAACGGCGAGGTGGTCCTGCTCGCCCCGGACCGCGGCGTCCCACTCGGCGGCCGGATGTTCTGACGTCCCGTAGGGGACCACGCCGCTAAAGTAATCCGCCCCCCTCTCCGATAACAGGGTTAAGAACCCGAAGACGGAGACTGGTCGATGAGCAAGTGCAGCCGTTGCGAGAACTTACCGGCGGAGCCGCCGGAGGAGGGCGTACTCTACGTGGCCCCGCCGCTGTCCCACACGCGTGGGACGTTGCGGCGTCTACTGTGGGGCTCGGGGCTCCCGTTCGGCGATCCCCTCGAGGACGTGCTGGCGGTCGAGCTCTGCCCGAGCGGGCTATCCAGCTTGAGCGACACCCTGCTGGACGGCATGACCGAGGCCGAGCTCAGGGACTGCCGGGCCATCCTCGTCGAGAAGGGCGCTCGCGTGGATCTCGGTGCGCTCTCCCGCATGCAGGACCTCTTCACCCTCCTGAACTGCGCCCGTGAGGCATGGCTCAAGAAGATCATGCGCGAGGAGAAGCTGGCCGTCCATTTCCAGCCCATCGTCGCCGTCGCCGACCCGGGCGAGGTCTTCGCCTACGAGTGCCTGCTGCGCGGCATCGACGAGGGCGGCGCCCTCGTGGGGCCGGGGTCGATGTTCGGGGCGGCGCGCGCCGCCGGGCTCCTCTACAACCTCGACCGGGCGGCCCGCGTGAGGGCCATCGAGGAGGCCGCCCGGCAGGGCATCCGGCAGAACGTCTTCGTCAACTTCAACGCCACCTCGGTCTACGACCCCGCGTACTGCCTGAGGAGCACGATGGAGGCCGTCGAGGGCTCCGGTATCCCGCCCGGCCGCATCGTCTTCGAGGTGACGGACGGCGAGCAGATCAGGGACACCGTCCACCTCGCGAACATCGTCGACTACTACCGCGAGGGCGGGTTCGGGGTCGCCCTCGACGACCTGGGCTCCGGCTACGGCTCGCTGGACCTCCTCGCGGAGCTGAGCCCCGACTTCGTCAAGCTGGACATGGGGCTGGTGAGCCGGGACGGGGGGGCGCCCTACAAGGCCTCCATCGCCCGCAAGCTCATCGAGCTCGCGCACGAGCTGGGCGTGATCGTGATCGCCGAGGGGGTCGAGAGCCCGGAGCAGTACCGCTGGATCTCCGCGCACGGCGTCGACTACGCCCAGGGCCACTTCTTCGCCCGGCCCGCCTCCCCACCGCCGGCGCCGAATCGGGTGGGCCCCTAGCAACTTCTGGACCGGCCCCGCGTACGGGGGTAGTATCGTTCTACGTATCCGAAACGGGAGGCAGACAGATGAGCGAGACCAACCTCGAACAGTTCCGGGAGGTAACGCCGGCGGGCAGGTTCACCCTGCAGAACTCCTCGCTCCTCAAGGTGCGTCTGGAGGGCGACACCGTCCAGGCCAAGCTCGGATCTATGGTCGCCTACCAGGGCGGGGTCCGCTTCGAGCAGAAGAGCGGCGGGCTGGGGCGCTTCTTCAAGAAGGCCATGACGGGCGAGGGCGTCCAGCTTATGACCTGCACCGGCACCGGCGACCTCTTCCTCGCCCAGGATGCGCGCAAGATCATGGTCATAGACCTCAACGACGAGCGCATGACGGTAAACGGCGACTCCATCCTCGCCTTCGAGGGCAACGTCGACTGGGACATCCGTCGCGTCGAGGGCGCGGGGCGCCTCGCCGGGGGCCTCTTCAACGTCGTCCTCGAGGGGACCGGCAAGGTCGCGGTCACGAGCCACGGGGAGCCCGTCCTCCTCGACACCTCGAACCCCACCTTCGCCGACCCGGACTCCGCCATCGCCTGGAGCGGGAACGTCCGCACCAGCGTCCGGAGCGACGTCTCGTTCAAGACCTTCCTCGGGCGCGGCAGCGGCGAGACCTTCCAGATAGCCTTCGAGGGCCCCGGCTGGGTCCTCATACAGCCCTCCGAAGGCCCGACCGTCCCCGAGCACTCCCACGGCGGCGGGGGCGGCGGGGGCGGTATGGGCTCCCTCTTCGGCGACGACTAGCGCCCGATCTTAGATCCGGCAACCCGAAGGGGTCGGGGCCTGACGTCTAGGCCCCCGACCCCTTCTCTCCGACCGCGCCCCGACGCTAGCCGACCACGAAGTTCACGAGCCTCCCCGGCACGTAGATGCTCTTGCGGATCTCGCGCCCCTCGACGTGGGAGCGGACCTTCTCGCTCTTCATCGCGAGCTCCTTGGCGTCCTCGGCCGAGATGTCCACCGGGGCGTCTATGCGGTCGCGGAGCTTCCCGTTGACCTGGACGACGAGCGTGATCTCCTCGGCCCGCACGAGCCCCTCGTCGTAGCCGGGCCACTCCTGCACGTGGACGCTGTAGGGCAGCCCCATGAGCGCCCACATCTCCTCGGCGTGATGGGGCGCGAGCGGCGCGAGGAGGAGGACGAAGGCGCGAAGGGCATCCCGCCACTCCTCCTCGCCGGCTTCCTTCTTGACGGCGAGCAGGTAGTTCGTGTGCTCCATCAGGGAGGCGAGCGCGGTGTTGAACCTGAACGCCTCCAGGTCCTCGGTCACCTTCTTCACGAGCCGGGCAGTCCGGCGCGGAAGCTCCTTCGGGTCGGCCTCGCCCCCGGAGGCGTCGCCGCCCGCGACGAGCGAGTGGGCGCGCCTCAGGAAGCGGGCGATCCCCTCGATGCCGCGGCTATCCCAGGGGCCGCCCTGGTCCCACGGGCCGATAAACATCAGGAAGCAGCGCAGGGCGTCCGAGCCGTAGCGGTCGACGAACTCCTGCGGGTTGACGACGTTGCCCCTCGACTTGCTCATCTTCTCGGCGTCCTCGCCGAGGATGATCCCCTGGTTGAAGAGCCTCGTCATCGGCTCGTCGAAGCTCACGAGCCCGAGGTCGCGCATGACCTTGGTGAAGAAGCGCGTGTAGAGCAGGTGCATGACGGCGTGCTCGATGCCGCCGGTGTACTGGTCCACGGGCAGCCACTTCTCCCCCTCCTCGGGGTCGAACGGCCCCTCGTCGTAGTGGGGCGAGAGGTAGCGGTACTGGTACCACGACGAGTCCATGAACGTGTCCATCGTGTCCGTCTCGCGCGTCGCCGGGCCGCCACACACGGGGCACTCCGTGTTGTAGAACTCCGGGTCGAGCTTCAGGGGCGACTCGCCCGTCGGCATAAACTCCGCGTCCTCGGGGAGCCGGACCGGGAGGTCCTCTTCGGGGACGGGGACGGCGCCGTGCTCGGGGCAGTAGATCACCGGTATGGGGGTGCCCCAGTAGCGCTGGCGCGAGATGAGCCAGTCGCGCAGCCGGTACGTCACCGCGGCCCTCCCGACGCCCTTCGCCTCCAGGTCGTCCGTGACCGCCTTCTTGCCCTCCGTGTTCGGCATCCCGTCGAAGCCGTCCGAGTTGACCATCAGGCCCTCGCCTGGGTAGGCCTCGGCGAGCGGCTCGCCGTCCCAGTCCGGCGGGGCGATCACGGTCCTGATCTCGATGCCGTACTTCTTCGCGAACTCGAAGTCGCGCTCGTCGTGGGCGGGGACCGCCATGATCGCGCCGGTCCCGTACCCGAGGAGGACGTAGTCCGCGGCGTAGACCGGGATGGCCTCGCCGTTCGCCGGGTTGGTCGCGTACGCCCCCGTGAAGACGCCGGTCTTCTCGCGCGTCACGTCGGTCCTGTCGATCTCCGTCATCCGGCCCGCGCTCTCGACGTAGGCCCGGACGTCGGCCTCCCTCTCGAGCGTCGTGATCTTTTCGACCGCCGGATGCTCGGGGGCGACCACGAAGAACGTCGCGCCGAAGAGCGTGTCGGGCCTGGTCGTGAAGACCTCTATCGGTCCGTAGCCGGGCACGTCGAAGGCGATCTCGGCGCCCTCGGAGCGGCCGATCCAGTTGGTCTGGAGCGTCTTGACCCGCTCGGGCCACTCGACCCCGGAGAAGTCGAGGAGCTCCTCGGCGTAGTCCGTGATCTTGAAGAGCCACTGCGCGAGGTTCTTTTTTACGACGGGCGTCCCGCACCGCTCGCACCGGCGGTCCGGCCCGACCACCTGCTCCCGGGCGAGCGTCGTGTTGTCCTTGGGGCACCAGTCCACCGGCGCCTCTTTCCTGTACGCGAGCCCCTTCTCCATGAACTTGAGGAAGAACCACTGGTTCCAGCGGTAGTACTCCGGGTCGCAGGTGACGACCTCGGTGTCGAGGTCGAACATGGCCCCCATCTGCTTGAGCTGGCCGCGCATGTTCTCTATGTTGGAGTACGTCCACTTCCTGGGGTGGATGCCGCGACGGATCGCCGCGTTCTCGGCCGGCAGCCCGAAGGCGTCGAAGCCTATCGGGAAGAGGACCCGGTAGCCGCGCATCCGCATGAAGCGCGCCCGAGAATCGGACGGCGTCATCGCGTACCAGTGCCCGACGTGCAGGTCGCCGCTCGGGTAGGGCAGCATCGTGAGCGCGTAATGCTTCGGCTTCGACGGGTCCTCGTCGGTCTTGTAGAGGGCGGACTCGGCCCACCTCTCCTGCCAACGGTGCTCCACGGCCGTCGGGTCGTAGGTCTTGCTGGTAGTCTCGCTCACGGGAGGCTCCTTCTGCGGTGCTATCTGGCGGTTCGGGAGGCGGAGAGGACGCGGGAGGCTATAGTCGACGGCCGGTGGTCGAGGCCTGTGAGACTTCCGCGCGCATACGCCCAATATAACATCGGCGCCCCCGTTCAGAAACGCGGCGGGACCAAGCCCGCCGAGCCGTAACGTGAGCGTCCTCAGCAGGCGGCTTCCGCCGCTGCCGGCCCCCGCACCCGTCGCGTCCCCGCCGTCGGGAACGCCGCCGCTATGGCGAGCGTTGGGAGGAGGTAAACGCGCACCATACCCGCCTCGTACTCGACCGTGGGTCAGGAGAGGAGGAGCGTCAGGAGCGCGGCGACGAGGGTGCACAGGACGTTCGTGATCTCGTTGCCGAGGCGCGGCGCTAGTGCCCCCACGAGGCTGTCCGCCACGGTCCCCAGAAAGGAGGCGCAGGCCACCAGGAGCGTGGCACCCGGCCCGTCCACGAGACCGAGCGCGAGACCGAGGAGGGCGGTGAGCCCGGCCGCGACGACGCCCGCGAGCGTCCCCGGCAACGAGACAGCCCCGTCCGTCCCCGGCGGGACCTTTCGGAGGGTGGTGATGAGACGGGGGGTTCGCCGGGCGAGCCCGCCGACCTCGGACTCGGACGTGTCGGCGAAGGCCGCGCCGAGGGAGGCCACGAAGGCGGCGGCGAGGGTCTCGTCCCCTGTCAGGGCGGCGAGGAGGGCGCACGCGACGGCGACGCCGCAGTTGGCGGCGGCGTTTCTGGCGCCCCGGCGCCCGCCCCGCGCCTCGGCGGCGCCGCTCTCTTCTTTGCGGCCGTAGCCGGCGCGGGTGAGGGCGGAGCCCCCGACGACGAAGAACGCGAGGACGGCGAAGCCTGCGGGGCCGAGGGAGGCGTAGATCGCGGTCCCCACCAAGAGCCCGCCGAGGGCTCCGCCCCTGCTCACCATCCCGAGGCCATAGGCGAGCCCGGCGAAGAGCCCGGTCACCACCAGAGCGGCGGCGAGGCTACCTTCCAAGATCCCGGCCCTTCACGTCGCGCATAGCCGGGTATGGTACCAACCGTCGTGATGTACCCGTAGCGAGAGGAGACCGAAGTGGAGATAAGGCTGGTCCGGCACGCCACGCTGATCGTCCGTCTGGACGGCAAGGCCCTGCTGGTCGACCCGATGCTGAGCCCGCCCGGGGCGATGCCGCCGATCCAGAACACCCCCAACGACCGCCGGAACCCACTCGTCGGGCTCCCGGAGCTCGACCTCTCCCCCGTCGACGCCGTGCTTGTCACCCACACCCACGCCGACCACTTCGACGAGGCCGCCGCGGGCGAGCTTCGCAAGGACCTTCCGGTGCTCTGCCAGCCCGAGGACGAGGAGAAGATCTCCTCCCACGGCTTCGCGAACGTCCTCCCCGTGAAGGGCTCCCTAGATTGGGAGGGCATCGAGGTCCATCGGACCGGCGGGAGGCACGGGACGGGCGAGATCGGGGCGCTCATGGCCCCCGTATCCGGGTTCGTGCTCCGCGCCCCAGGGGAGCCCACGCTGTACGTCGCGGGGGACACGGTCTGGTGCCCCGAGGTCGAGGACGCGCTCGCGGAGCACGCGCCCGACGTGGTCGTCGTGAACGCCGGCGCCGCCCGGTTCAACGAGGGAGATCCCATAACCATGACCGCCGGTGATGTGGCCGAGGTCGCCCGGCACGCCGGCGGGGCGACCGTCGTCGCCGTGCACATGGAGGCCATAAACCACTGCCTCCTCGGCCGCGACGAGCTCCGCTCGAGCCTCGCGGAAGCGGAGGTCTCCGGGAGGAGGGTCCTCATCCCCGCGGACGGGGAGCAGACGGCGTTCTAGGCCGTCTACGCCGTCCCCTGCAGGCGCTCCAGGAGCCTCCTGGCGTAGGACTCGCACTCCTTCGGCGAGGGGTGCAGCAGGGCCGGCTCCACCGAACCGGCCCTCACGTCCCGCTCCGTGAGCCTCCCGACCCCCTGGTAGAGGAGGGAGCCCGCCAGGGGGCTCGGCCGGTCGGGGACGGCAACCACCACGCCGTAGAGGTGGGGTACGGCGCTGTCCCCGACCGGGGAGATCTGGTCCACCGCGTCCGGCCTGTCCTGCCCGACGACGAAGACGTTGAAGCGCGGGCCTCCGGGGCCCTCCCGCACCCGCTCCTCCCTCAAGCTCTCCCAGCGGGCGGTGGTCTTCGTGTACCCGGCTCCGAGCGCGGCGAGGGAGAGCCCGGTCCATATGGACCCGGCGACCACGCGCGCAAGGGGACTCTCGTAGTCCACGAAGATCCCCACCGTAGGTCCCGCCGTGCGTTCCAAAACGTGCTCGATCCTAGCAGACGGGGACCGGCCTACGCCCCTCCCCCACGCCGCTTCTCCAGCCGGCGCACGAACACGTCGATCTCCTTGACGGTCTGGAGGTCCCCGTTCCCCTGCGCCACCTCGCGCCCCTTCGCGAACACCCTCGTCGCCTCGTCGTCCTCCCCGAGCTCGAAGAGCGCCCGGCCGAGCGTGCGGTAGGCGACCGAGTAGTCGGGCTTGTTCTCCACGGCCCGGCCGAGGTACTCCCTGGCCTCGGCGTGGTTCCCCTCCTTGAAGAGCTCGGTGCCCAGGGAGTAGAGGACCATCGGGTTCTCCGGGTCCCTGTCGAGCAGTCTGCGGAACATCTCGGCCCTCGAAACACCCATCCTCTCCCCCTTCGGCTAGAAGCGAACCAGTCTGCGCAGGCTTTTTAGCACGGAGGGCGGCCGTTTGTTAGAACACGAAGGATGGATCCCGACCTCCTGCTCACGCGTCTCTCGCGCTCGAAGGACCTCGCGCCGTTCCGAGCCCTCGTCGAGCCGCTCTTCAGGTACGACCGCGAGCGGGGGAGCGACCTCGTGCGAACCCTGCGGGTCTACTTCGCCTGCGGCGCGAACGCCAGCGAGGCCGCCGACAAGCTCTTTCTTCACCGCAACAGCCTGCTCTACCGCCTCTCGCGCATCGAGAGACTCACCGGCAAGGGCTTGAAAAACCCGGAGGTAGGCCTGATCCTGCAACTCGGACTGCTGGCCGCTGAAGGCGAAGAAAGGAGAAACACGGATGCAGATAAGCACGCGTAACCGACTCCCCGGCAGGGTCACCGAGGTCGTTAAAGGAGAGGCCGCCGCCCGGGTGAGCATACAGGTGGGGGACAACAACATGGTCGCCCTCATCACCCGCGAGAGCGCCGACGAGCTCAGCCTCGAGCCGGGCAAGGAGGTAACCGCCCTCGTCAAGGCGACGGACGTGATGCTCCTGACGAACGACGGGGACGTGGCTTAACGCCACCGGCTCGGCGGGACGGGCGCCGTACGCCGCTCGTCCTGCCCCCTATCCCTCCAACTCCTCCGCCCTGCGGGTCAGCACCCTGGCGGTGAGGATCACGACGAACGAGAAGCCCAAGACCAGCACGGCCAGGGCCACTGCCGCGTCGAAATCCCTCTCCAGCGCGGCGAAGATCGCCAGCGGCATCGTCTGCGTCGTACCCACGAAGTTGCCGGCGAAGATGATCGTGCCGCCGAACTCCCCGAGGGCCCGCGCCCAGGCCGTCACGGCCCCGGCCACGAGCGCGGGGGCCGCGAGCGGCAGCGTGATCCTGCGGAACACCGTGACCCGATCCGCGCCGTCCACCATCGCGGCGTCCTCCACGTCCCGGTCCACCCTGCCGAAGCGCACCGCCGCCTGCCGGACGTAGAAGTGCGACGCCACGAAGAGCTCGGCGATCACCACGGCCGCCGTCGTGTAGGTCAGCTGGATCCCGAACAAGCTCAGTTGCTCTCCCAGCAGCCCCATCTTCCCGAATGCGAGCAGGAGCGCGATACCGGCGGCGCTGGGCGGGAGCACCGCCGGTATGTCTATCAGCGTGTTCACGAGCCGCTTTCCCGGGAACTCGGCCCGGGCGAGCAGGTAGGCCGCCGGGGTACCGACGACGAGCACGATCCCCATCGTCACGGCCGTGGTCTTGATGCTGAGGTACAGCGCCTCCAGGGCGACGGGCGAGGCCATCGCCCTCCAGGAGCCCTCGTCCACCGTCCAGACGACGAGGCTTATGAGCGGCAGGCTTATAAACCCCGCGAGCAGCGCGAGCGCCGCCACCGCGAAGCCTGAAGCCAGCGAGTCGCCGAACCTGCGGCTCGGGCGCCCCCTTTTCTCTTTTCCCTTCAGCTCTCGTCCGCCCGCTCGAACCCGTGCTCCTCGAGCACGTCTTGCCCCTCGTCGCCGAGGACGAGGTCCACCCACGCCTGCGCCAGCTCGGGGCTCTCGGAGGCCCGCACGGCGGCTATGGGGTAGGTCGCCACGACGTTCACTTCCTCCGGGATCTCTATGACCTCCACCCTGTCCCGTATGTCCTCCGTGACGTCGCTGGCGTACACGAAGGTGGCATCGGCCTCGCCGAGAGCGACACGGTTCGCCGCCGCCCGAACGTTCGCCTCCCGCGACACGATCTTGGCCGTGACGGCCTCCTCGAAGCCGTCCCCGTACTCCGCGTCCGCGTTCGCCAGCACCTCCGTCGCGTAGTCGGCGATCGGAACCCCCTCCTCGGCCAGCACGAGCTGCGCGTCGGCCTCCGCGAGGTCCTCGAACCCCCCGATACCGGCCGGGTTGTCGGCCGGCACTATCACCACGGGGCGGTTCCTGGCGAAGACGGACGCCTCGCCCACGAGGTCTTCTTCTACCGCGGTGTCCATGTTCTTCTCCGACGCCGAGGCGAAGACGTCGGCCGGCGCGCCCTGCTGGACCTGGGCGAGCAGTTCCGAGCTCGCGGCGAAGCTCGTCCTTACCTCGGTGCCGGGGTTCTGCTCCCGAAAGGTACCCGCCAGTTCCTCGAAGGCGTCCGTCAGCGAAGATGCCGCGAGGACGGTGATCTGCCCGCCCTCCGGCGGCTCTCCCCCCTGCGCATCTCCGGCCGCGCCCCCGCAGCCCGCACCCAAGACCACGCCGAACAGCACGACGGCTACCGAAGCAACGCGCAGCAAAGATGAATACAACCTCTTCCCACCTTTCTAACTTCCGATCATCAGCGGCATCCTATGCTAGGTAAGCCCTCCCTCCGATTCTTCGGGCAACCTGCCCAAACATCCGCGGGCCACTTGGTCGGAGAGGCTCGGTCGCGACGGCGATCCGAGTAGCAGCCGGCAAGCCAAGGAGGCCTACCCTACTCGGTAGGACCGCCACCCCGAAACGGAAGAAAGATGGCGCCGCATCGTGGCGTGGCGTCGTCCTCAAAAACGCCTCGTTACGGGACCTAGTCCTGGTACTGCTCCATCGTCGTGCCACCGCCGGAGACCGTGTCCTCCGGTACGGGTGCCGTCGTTTCCTCCGTAGGGAGGGCTTCGTCGTCGGGCTGAATCTCTGCGTCGGGCGGGGGCGTCCTCTCGTCGGGAGGGCGCTCCTCCTGGACGACGTCGTCGACGTCGGGGCGATCGGCCGGCTCAGGCGCGGGCCGGGTACGGGAGGGCGCCTCTTCGGCCGGCGCGGTCACGGGCTCCAGGTACGGACCCACGCTGTCGTCGCCGTGGATGCGCCGGTAGCTCTCGGCGATCGCCAGCACCTCTTCGACGTACCAGCCGGCCCGGTTGTAGGTGAAGAGCGCCGCGTACCAGTCGTCGGGGGCGCCGCCGGCCTTCAGGTACGCCGCCGCGGCCGGGATGGCGTCCTGCGGGTCCAGGATGTTGGTCTCTCCGTCCCCGTTGCCGTCCACGCCGTAGGAGCTCCAGGTCGACGGAAGGAACTGCATCGGCCCCATCGCGCCGGCGCTGGAAGGTCCCATGTTCTCGCCGTGGTTCGACTCGATCTTCCCGACCGCGGCCAGCACGTACCAGTCCCCTCCGAACCCGTACCGCTCGGCCGATTCCCTGTAGAGCCGCACGTACTCCTCGTAAGGGATCGGCTCCACGGGCTGCGCCTGGATCTCCTCCCGTGCGATCTCGAGCTCCCGCTCCCTGGCCTGTTCCCTCGCTTCTTCCTCGTCCGCGTCCGGCTTGTCGTCCCGCTCCTCCTGCGGCTCGACCCTGTCACCCCCACCGGTCGCCGGCGGCCTCTTCAGCAGGCCGGCCTCCTCCTCGGCCTCGAGCTCGGCGAGGCGCTCCTCCAACCGATCCCTCTCCAAACCTAACCCCTCCACCGAGGCCCGCAGCTCCGATTCGCGCCCCTTTAACTCCTCGACGAGCGCCTGGCTCTCCTCGCCGAACTCCCTGTACTCCGCCTTGCTCTGCTCCAGCTGCCGGAGGGTGGTTTCGAGGTTCTGCTCGTTGGCTTTATAGCCTTGTATGCTTCTACTGCTCTCGGTTAGGAGGCGCGTAGCTTGCAGGGTGGCGGCGGTGCTGCCTCGGGCATCGCCCCCTCCGAAGAGACCCTCCAGCAACAACAAGAGCCCCTCCAGATCCCCACCCTTGTAAGCGGCCCGTACCCTGTCTTCGAGACGGGCACGCGAGCAGGCCGAGGCCTCCTTCTGCTCCTCGAGCGTGGCTTCCAGGTTTCGAGCCCGCCTGCCGAGATCCTTCTGGCGAGCCTTCGCCCCCTCTACCTGTTCCTGGGACTTCTCCAGATCTTCGCCGACATTCGCGAGCCCACCCACTGTGCGATCCAGCATGTTCTCCTGGCGCCGCAACTCCGACCTCAACTCCAAGGCTCCGGGTTTCTCCCCGTCTCCCTTCGCCTCGTCACCCTCCGCCCACGCAACCCCGGCAAAGAGAACCGTCAGACCCACGACGCTCGAAAGCAGGACCGCTCTCACACCCCTAAAAGACATCCAATTCCCCCCTGCAACAAGCAAACCGCACCGTGCACGGCCTCCAGACCGCGCTCCAGGATCTTACATCCTTTGTAACCGAGGTTAAATCAAGCGGTATATGACTATTAAGCGGCTTATTAAAACGCCTACTCAGATACGGTCTGTGAGATAAGTAGTGTGAGGAGGCCCTCGAGCTCCTCACCGCTACGGAAACGAATTTCGATCTTACCGCCCTTGCGGCTCGCCTTGACCTTCGCGGGTAGTCCGAGGGCCTCCTGAAGCCGACGAGATGCGTCCCCGTACTCTTCCTCGGGTCTGCGTTGGGGGCTGCGCTCCTGGACGTCCTGGGGCTCGGGGTCGGCGAGCTCCTCGCGTACGATCTCCTCGGTCCTCCGAACGGAGAGCTTCTCCGTGATGATCCGGTCGGCTACCCGCAACATCCAGCCTTCTTCCTCCAACGGCAGAAGAGCCCGAGCGTGGCCTTCCGTCAACTCTCCTTCCAGGATAAGCGCTCTGATGGAGGCCGGAAGTCGCGTGAGCCTCAAGGTATTGGTGACGGCCGTGCGGCTCTTCCCCAACCGCTCGGCCAGTTGCTCCTTCGTGAAGCCGAAGCTGTCCATGAGGGCCTGATAAGCGGCAGCGGTCTCCAAGGGGTTCAAATCCTCGCGCTGCAGGTTCTCGACCAGAGCAAGCTCCATCGACTCGCTCTCCGCAGCCTGGCGTATAAGGACGGGAACGCGGTCGAGCCCCGCCTCTTTCGCGGCCCTGAGGCGCCTCTCCCCCGCGATAAGCTCGAACCCGTTCTCCGTGGCGCGAATCACGAGCGGCTGGAGGATTCCGACCTCCCGGATAGAGGCCGCCAGCTCCCGTATACCGGCCTCCCCGAAGCTCCGCCGGGGTTGGTGGGTATTCGGACGTATCGCCGAGACCGGCACCTCTTCGAACCTCAGCCCACCTACGCTCTCTCCGGTCGAGATCAGGGCGGACAACCCACGGCCCAGCCCTCGCCTACCCACGACCGACGACCTCCTCCGCAACCGCGGCGTAGGCCTCGGCACCACTGCTCTTGGGTGCGTACAATGCCACGGGCAGGCCGAAGCTCGGAGCCTCGCTCAACCTGACGTTACGCGGTATCACCGTCCTGAATACCTGATCGCCGAAGAAGGATCTGACCTCGTCGACCACCTGATGAGCCAGGTTCGTACGGGCATCGAACATGGTCAGCAGCACTCCGCCTACCTTGAGGCCCGGATTCAACTCCCCACGCACCATACGGATGCTGCGCATGAGCTGCGTGAGCCCCTCGAGCGCGTAGTACTCGCACTGCATAGGGATCAAGACCTCGTGCGCAGCCGTGAGTGCATTCAGCGTCAGAAGGTCCAGCGACGGAGGGCAATCTATGACGACTCGGTCGTACAACCCCTCGGGCAGCTTGTCTACCGCCCTCTTCAGCTTGAACTCCCGGGCGAGCGCCGATACCAACTCGACCTCGGCTCCTACGAGGTTGATGGTCGCCGGAGCGATCGATAACCCCTCGACTTCGGAAGGTACCGCGACCTGTTCCAGCGGTTTGCCTTCGAGGAGCACGTCGTACATACAACTGCCGTCGTTCACGCTCACCCCGAGGCCACTCGTAGCGTTGCCCTGAGGATCCATATCGACCACGAGCACCCGCTCTCCTAAGGTGGCGAGATAGGCCGATAGATTGATAGCGGTGGTGCTCTTACCCACCCCGCCTTTCTGGTTCACGATAGCTACGACGTTGGTCACGAGCGCATATTAGCATGGAGCCACTACGGCTCGCCCCTGGTTTGAGTGCCTAACGGACGTTTCTTCGCGAGTCCGATTCTACGTGGGTAACCTGTCGGAGTGGGGCCTGTCTTACGAAAGACCACGATCTGACGGTGTTTCTGCTCCAACTCGGGCATTAGCCGTACCTGAGTTACCTCATGCAACTCCGCTTGAAGTTTTCGGGCTGCTTTCTCTCCGGCGATCAGCTCATCCTGCTCGAGCCGTCCCTTCATTGCAAGCACCCAACCGCCCTCCTGCACGAAAGGCGCGCAATATTCGACAACCACCGGAAGCGCTGCAAGCGCGCGGCTCACAGCTACGTCATAGGCGTCCCGAAAGGTTCGTTTCCTTCCTGCCTCCTCAGCGCGCCCGCTGTGGATTGTTAGATTCGTCAACGACAAGTCGTCCCGCACTTTCTGCAAAAACACGACTTTCTTCTCGATTGATTCAAGAAGGGTCACAGATAGTTCGGCCTGCGCAACTGCAAGCGGAATTCCCGGTAGTCCGCCTCCGGATCCCACATCTAAGAGGTTCCCTTGCCATTGCTCGCCACCGAGCGTAAGACAGCTCAATGAGTCCAGGATGTGATCGAGCACGATCCTCTGCGGTTCCCTGGTGCCGATAACGTTTGCTGCCGTGTAGTTGGCAAGCGAGTCAGCGTATTGTCGTAGGAGACCGAGCTGCTCAGGCCCTAAACCGATCCCCCACTCAGAAGCCTGGTCATCAAGCAGCCGCATGGCGGCGTCGATAGTGTGCTCGTGTTTCACGTGAAACACTCCATCCAGAGACACGAACGGATCGGGCGCCAAATGTTTCTGTGCGTAAACATTTGGCGCCCGATCCGTTTCACGTGAAACGTTCTGCTAGTAGTTGGGGGTGATAACTACTCGCCGGTCGTCCTCTCCCCCCTCGCTCGAGGTCGAGACGTTCGGATTCTCTTTGAGGTAGAGATGGACAACGCGGCGTTCGGCCGCCGGCATCGGTGGGAGGTTCAAAGGTCGCTTCTCCCTTTGAGCACGTCTGGCGGTCCTATGGGCCATACCCTGGAGCGCTTCCACTCTCCTCTGCCTGTAACCCTCTGTATCTACCGTGATCCTCTTCAGAAAAGGCCGGCTCTTGTACACGAAGACGTTGAGCAGGTATTGGATCGCATCGATGGTCTCGCCCTTCTGGCCTATAAGTAGGCCAGTCTCCGCCGTGGCTATATCGACCCTTATTACCTCTCCCGCATCATAAGCGTCGACAGTAGCATCGAAGCCCATCTTCTCAAGGAGCTCCGTGGCGAAGCCATCGACCGCCAGGATCAAATCCTCAGGCGCATCCTCGGGCACGGGAGCTTCCCCTTCGGGGGCGTCCGTGAGAACGCCGCTATCCTCAGGTACCACGTCTACTTCGGGCGTTTCGACTTCAGAGGTATCAGGAGCCCTCTCGGACGTAGCAGGAACTACTACTGCTTCGGATTCAGAGGAAGGCGTTATAGACGAGATGGGAGCGGTTACTACGATACGTGCATCACGGGCACCAATACCCAGGAAGCCAGAGCTGCCTTCGTCCAGCACTTCGTATTGCAACTGCTCCGGGGAGATGCCCAAGCTGGCGGAGGCCTTTGAAACGGCTTCATGTACAGACTCGGCGTAGAACTCCTGCTTGTCGCCGTTCATCTTCTCCTTTTCCTCTTCCTACCACCGGTGGACGGTTGCTTTACCTGGGTCGCCTTGCGCCCGTTGCCCTCCTGCGCAGAAGAATCCTGATTCTTAGCGGCACGGGGAGCTGGTTGAGCAGGTGCCTTCTCCTTATCGGGCGCGGCCGGAACCTTCTTGCCAGGACCGTGGTTGTAGATCAGGTAGTTCTGTACGAGCGTGACCAGGTTCGACGTGATCCAGTACATAAAGAGGCCGGCGGGGAAGGTAAGGAGAAACACCGTGAAGACCACCGGAAGAATGCGCATCATCCACCGCTGCTGAGGCTCGAGGTTCTTGGCGGTTATCTCTGAGGCGGCCAGCATGGTCACGGCCGACACGACCGGCAGAATATAAAAGGGATCGGCCTGGGTGAGGTCTTGAAACCACAGAATGCCGCCCTCGACGAAGTCCGGGTGCTCCTCGCCGAAACCGCGGATTACGTAGAACATCGTGATAAATATGGGCATCTGAACGAGGAGGGGGAGACAGCCCCCCAAGGGGTTGACCTGCCGCTCCTGATAGAGGTTCATCAACTCTTCTTGTTGCTTCTGACGGTTGTCCTTGTACTTCGCCCGGAGCCGGTCCATCTCGGGCTTCAAATCCTGCATAGCCCTCATGCTCTTGACCTGCTTGAGCGTGAGCGGGAAGAGCAACGTACGGACTACTATCGTGAGCAGTGCGATGCTCAGCCACCAGGGCAGACCCTGAGCATGAAAAAACTCCAGGCCGGTGCCCAGCAAGTTCGTCAGGGGACTAAAAACTCGTTCCAAAAAGTTGATCATAGAAGCCTCTTCATCTCACTGGATCGAACCCACCCTTCGAGAAAGGATTACAGCGCATTATCCTCCATGAACCCATCAGGACGCCTCTGACCACACCATACTTCCTGATAGCCAGGAGGGTGTACTCGGAGCAACTCGGGTAAAACCTGCAGGAATTCGGAAGCATCGGGGAGATGGCTCTCTGGTACAGCTTGATCGCAGCTACCGCGGCGTTACGCGGGCTCATCTTAAGCGCCTTCCCCGATACCCCTGGTCTTCTGGATCTTGCTCAAGGAGCGAGAAAACTCGTCATCCAGCTCTTGAAAAGAAGCCTCGGCAGCGGCCGGACGGGCGGAGACCACCAGGTCCAGATCGCCCGGCAACCCGTCCCTGGAAGACCGAAAAATTTCCTTCAGCCTTCGCCGAACACCGTTACGGGTCACAGCAGAGCCGACCTTCTTCGAGACCGAGAGCCCCAGCCTCGGCTCGCCGAACCCGTTGGGCAGGGCATGTACCGAGAACAATCTTCCCCTGTACACCGAGCCCTCACGATAAACCCTCTCAAATTCCAGCGAGGAGGTAAGGCTTGTACTTCGACGTCGGGGCAAAGATCAGACAGCGAGCCGCTTGCGTCCCCGACGACGCCTCGCCGCTATGACCCTCCGGCCGCCGACGGTACTCATACGAACTCGAAACCCGTGCGTTTTCGCGCGCTTACGACGGTTGGGCTGATAGGTACGCTTCATGACACTCCTCGAGATTCTCGCGATAAATGCATTGCAACCCAAACAGTATATCCGAAGCAGGTAGACGTATCCAATAATTCTCTAGGCGTTCCGATCGACCTCGTGTGGCGCCCGCCGTCTGGCTCGAGATCGGAAAAGCTCTGCAAAACGCGTTCCCGTACGGAGGTGTGGGGGCTCCGACGCGTGGGCTATAGGGCGCTGTACGGACCGTAGAAAGGCTCCGCTGCGTGCATCAGAGGAGTTTATCCACACCCTGTGGAAAAAAATGTGGATAAAAAATGCAATTACCTGCAAAAGACGTTTTTCCACTCCTCGGCTCTAGCGCGTTCGTGGGGGGTACGTAATAATCCCGCGATGGGGATGATGAACGCCGCGAGGACAGCCAGGGACTTTGGGGACGCTGGCATCGGCGTGAAGATCGCGGTGTACCCCGACGGAGGGGAGCCCGAGGTCAGCGAGGTTTCGGCGGCCGGCCCTGGCTCCGCGGCCACCAAGTTCTCGCGGGTGGTGATGGAGAAGGTTCGGGAAGCGACGGGGCAGGTGCCGGAGGAAGCGGTCCAGGAGCTCGTCGAGAACCTGATCCACGCGGGATTCAAGGGCGTCGTCATCTCCGTCTTCGATGGAGGGAACGTGGTAAGGATCTCCGACAAAGGTCCCGGTATAGGGGACAAGGTGCGGGCCTTCGAGTTCGGTTTCTCCGGCGCCTCCGAGGAGGCTACGAGGGAGATCCGGGGGGTCGGTGCGGGCCTGGGTATTGCCAAGGCCGTGGCGGAGAAGGTAGGGGGTACCGTGACCATCGAGGACAACATCGGGGGCGGTACGGTGGCGACGATTCGTGTGAACAAGGAGGCCAAGCCCGAGGCGAGGGACGAGGCGCCGGCTCGCCCCACGGCGCAGGCCAGGCGCTACCCCGACGCCGTACCGAAGATGAACATCTCCGAGAGGCAGCAGAAGGCGCTCATCACCGTTCTCGAGTCGGGCGAGGTCGGGCCCTCGACGGTGGCCGAGAAGCTGGAGATGAGCGTCAGCACCGCCTACCGGGACCTCTCGGTGCTGGAGGAGCACGGTCTCGTCGCCGGGGCCGAGTCGGGGAAGCGCCAGATCACGCCCCTCGGACGCGACGTCGTCGAGGCTATCGTCGATTCCTGGGTGAAGTAGCCGGTGGCTCGCCCC